>NZ_FOVH01000007.1 GCF_900115095.1 Actinomadura madurae | reverse complement strand
CCGCGGGGGACCTTGATCTGCGCGTCGTGCCACCAGTGCGCGATCGGGTCGCCCCACGCCTCCACCCGGAACGACCACGACCCCATCTCGGTCGGCGTCACCCGCGCCGACCACCGGTCCAGCCCCGCCCCGACCTCGGCCATCCGCCGCGGCGGCAGCTCCTCCCCGTCCGGCGTCCGCAGCACCACCGCCGCGCCCAGCATCTCGTGCCCCTCACGGAACACCGTCGCCGACACCTCGACGGTCTCACCCACCACCGCCTTGGCCGGCCACCGGCCACACCCCACCACCGGCGCCACATCCAGGATCGGAATGCGACCGAGCTCCGCCTCCAGCTTCACCTGCATGTGCCCGCTCCCGCTCGTCGGCGCCGTCACCCGGCCTCGGTCCCAGGGATCCATGCCCCGTCCGCAACTCCGCGGCCCCCGCGGCACCACAAGATCACGCAAAGAACCGCTCTCCGCGGGGGCAATGTCCATCAGGGAGGAATTCGGTGGATTTAAGGCAGATTTGATCTTTGAACTCCTTCCCGCCCGGCCCCGTAACCAGGGGTGTTCGTCGATAGAAGGAGCAGAACATGGGCCGGACGGTTTTCGCGCGCACGGTGCTCGGCACGGCGGGGCTGGTGGCGGTGCTGGGCGGGGCGGTCGCCTGCGGGGGCGGGGAGACGCGGGTGGCGGGCCAGGTCGCCGGGGAGTCGTCCGCCTGCGCGCAGATCCGGCAGGACGTCGCGGCGGGCCGGGCGGTGAACGTCGGCGCCGCGCAGAACTGCGACCAGACCGAGTTCGCCGCCCTGGAGAACCAGCGCCAGGCGGCGCGGGCGAAGGGCGAGAAGCCCGCCATGCAGATCAGCGCCACCTGCCAGGCGGTCAACGCCCGCGCCGCCCAGGGCGATCCCGCGCTGGACTTCGGGCTGGCCTTCCACTGCCGCCAGCGCGAGCGGTTCGCCAACACCACCAACGCCGTCAGCGGCCTCGGCCCGGCGAACAAGATCTCGTCGTTGTGCCTGGGGGAGCGGGCCAAGAAGGCCCGCGGCGAGACCGTCGACGCGTTCACCGAATCGTTCTGCGGCAAGGAGGAGGCGGCCGCCAAGTCCGGCGCGTCCGGCGGGGCCCAGGGGTCGGGGCAGCAGGCGCCGCCCACCCGGAGCGCCGCGCCGGAGCCGTCGCAGAGCACGGCGCCCGCCGCGTCCGGTGAGGTGGTGTGCCCCGGATCGACGGTGACGCTGTCCGGCGAGGCGGGCGCGCCGGCCGCGTCCAGCGGCACGCTCCCCGTCGGAACGAAGGTGAAGGTCACCAACCTCGACAACGGCAAGTCGACGACCGTGGAGGTCACGTCGGTGTCCGGTAGCTGCATGCTGCTGAACGACGCGGCCTTCGAGCAGGTGCGCGAGGCCGGCAAGTTCCTCATCCGGCGCGCCCGCGTCGAGCGGGTGGGGTGAGGGGAGCCCCCCGACGGTCAGCCGGCCGCGCGGATCACCGCGGAGACGCCGGCGGCGGTGGTGACCTGCCGCCGGTACTCCGGCTGCCGCAGCTCCCCGCCCATGAACGGGTACGGGTTGCGGTGGACGGCCGGGCTCGGCTCCTCGCTCAGCGCGGCGAAGTGGATCTCGCGGGCGCCGGTCGCCTCGACGACGCGGGCCACGTTGCGGTCGGTGATCCCGCCGCCGGGCATGACGATGATCCGGTCGCCCGCGCGCTCCACCAGCTCCGCGATCAGCGGCGCGCCCTCCAGCGCGCTCACGTCCTGCCCGGACGTCAGGACGCGCGCCACGCCGAGGCCGGCGAGCGCGTCCAGCGTGGCGAACGGGTCGGCGGCCATGTCGAAGGCCCGGTGGAAGGTGACCGGCAGCCCGTCCGCCGCGGCGATCAGCCGTTCGACGACGGGACGGTCGATCGTCCCCTCCGGGGTGAGCGCGCCGATCACCACGCCGTGCGCGCCGGCCTCCCGGACGAGCGCCACGTCGTGCTCCATCGCCGCGACCTCGTGCTCGTCGAAGACGAAGTCGCCGCCGCGCGGGCGGATGATGACGTTCACCCTGATCGACGTCACGGCGGCGAGCGCGGCGCGGACCGTGCCGAGGGTCGGGGTGAGGCCTCCCTCGAACAGCGCCGCGCACAGCTCGACGCGGTGGGCGCCCGCCTTCTCGGCGGCGATGGCGCCGGCGACGCCGTCGATGCAGATCTCGTAGGTGAGGCTCACGTACGTCCTTCCTCGGTGGTGCGGATCTCGCCGACCGGGCGCCCGCCGCCGAGGACGGGGACGGAGCCCAGCGGCTCGGCCGGGGTGGTGTCGGCGCCGAGCGCGGCGAGCGCGCGCAGCGCGATGGCGGTGGTGGCGCGGGGGCTGCCGTCGATGACCTTCACCGCGACGGCGTGGCCCTCGGCGGTGGCGGCGACGAACACGCCCTCGGCGCCGCCCTTGGCGACCGAGCCGGGCAGGGCCCGCATGAACTCGGTGTTGGCGTGTCCCGTCCCGCCGACGTATTCGGGGTAAGCCCGCATGGCGGCCGCGACCGGCCGGGCGTCCTCGGACAGGACGAGGGATCGCGCGGCCCGTGCCAGGCCCGCCAGCGTGAGGCCGAACAGCGGCGCGCCGCAGCCGTCCACCGCGACGGGCGACGGCTCCTCGCCCGCGCAGCCGGCCATGACCTCCTTGACGGCCAGCTGCAGCGGATGGTCGGGGGAGAGATAGGTGTCGAGCGGCCATCCGCTGGCGACGCACGCGGCGAGCATGGCGGCGTGCTTGCCGGAGCAGTTCATCCGCACCCGGGACTCGCCCTCGCCCGCGCGGATGAGCGCGGCCCTGGCCGGCTCGTCCTCGGGCCAGGAGGGCGGGCACCGCAGCGCGTCCGGGCCGAGGCCCGCGCCGGCGAGGATGCCCTCGACCGTCTTCACGTGGAAGTCCTCGCCGGTGTGGCTGCCCGCCGCGATCGCGAGGCGCTCGCCCTCCAGCGGCGCGCCGGCCCGCAGGCAGGCGAGCGCCTGGAACGGCTTGGTCGTGGAGCGCGGCAGGACGGTCTCCGCCACGTCGCCGCGGGCGTGGGCGAGCGTCCCGTCCGGGGCGAGCCCGGCGACGCTGCCGTAGTGGCGGCTCTCGACGAAGCCGTTCCGGACGACCTCGGCCAGCACGTCGTACATGGGATTCCTCACGGTTGCGCGGCCGGGACGGCCTCGCGGACGGCGCGGGACGGGCGGGTCCGCTGCCGGGCCTCCAGCGTCCGCGCGAGCTTGGCCAGCGACGCGTTGATCACGAGGTAGACCAGCGCGATCACCAGGTAGGTCTGGATGAGCAGGTGGTTGTAGTTCGCCAGCACCTTCCCGCTGTACAGCAGCTCGGCGTAGCTGACGACGTAGCCGAGCGAGGTGTCCTTCAGCAGGCCCGCGGACTGGCTGACCAGCGACGGCAGGACGCGCCGCGCCGCCTGCGGCAGGACGATGAGCCGCATCGCCCGCCCGCGCGTCAGCCCGAGCGCGAGCCCCGCCTCCAGCTGGCCCCGCTCCACCGACCGGATCCCGGCCCGGAAGATCTCGGCGAACGCGGCGGCGTTGGACACCGACAGCGGCACCACGAGCTTCCAGAACAGCGGCAGGTCGACGCCGTACCTCGGCAGCGCGAACAGCACGACGTAGACGAGCAGCAGCGCCGGGATCGTCCGGACGACCTCGACGTAGGCCGCCGACGGGACGCGCAGCCACCGCGCCGGCGACAGCCGTCCGAGCGCGAGCACGACACCGGCCGCCATGGCCAGCGCGATCGACACGACCGCCGCGTACACCGTGGAGCGCAGGCCCTCCAGCAGGTACCGCCACATCGGCCACGTCCCGTACGGGCGCCACCGGTCGGCGGCGAGCTGGCCGTTGTCGGCGAACTGCCGCAGGGCCAGCCCGGCGAGGACGGCACCCGCCAGCAGGGTCAGCGCGGTGGCGATCCGGATGCGGCGCCGGGCGCGCGGCCCCGGCTCGTCGAACAGCAGGCGGGAGGAGCTCATCGCAGGATCGCCAGCTTCCCTTCCAGGCCGCCGGTCACCAGCCCGAAGACCGCCGACAGCGCCATGTACGCCAGCCCCGCCGTCACGAAGATCCAGATCGGCCGGGCCTCGGCCAGGTTGACCCGGTTGGCGGCGGCGGTCAGCTCGACCACGCCGACCGCCGCGGCCAGCGCGGTGTTCATCAGCGTCATGATCGCGATGTTGCCGAGCGGCTGGACGACCGTCCGCAGCGCCTGCGGAAGGACGACCAGCCGCAGCGACTGGACGAACGTCAGCCCGAGCGCCCGCGCCGCCTCGCCCTGCCCGGCCGGCACCGCGTTGATCCCGGAGCGGATCGCCTCGGCCGTGTACGCCCCCTGGTAGAGGGCGATGACGACGACCGACGTGGTGAACAGCCCGGCGATCACCCCGATCTCGGGGAGCCCGAACACGGCGATGACGAGCCACACCAGCAGCGGGATGTTCTGCAGCACCTCGACGTAGGCCATCCCGGCGGCGCGCAGCACGCGCACCGGGCTGACCCGCATCGCGGCGACGGCGATCCCGGCCGCCAGCGCGCCGGCGAGCGACAGCAGCGTCAGCTCGACGGTCAGCAGCAGGCCGTCGCCGAACTCCCCGAGATGGTCGGTGATGACGTCCATGGGGCGGGGGTCACTCCGAGCCGGGCGCGGACCCGATCGCGGGCGGCTGCGGGGCGTCGCCCTGCACGACCGTCCCGATCGAGTTCTTCCAGACCTTCGCCCACAGGCCGGACGCCTGGATCTGCTTGAGCCAGTCGTTGACGAACTGCTTCATCTGCGTGTCGCCGTGCTTGAGGCCGATCCCGTAGGGGTCGCTGGTGAACGGCTTGCCCTGGATCTGGATCGTCGGGTCCTGCTTCGCGGTGGCGAGCAGCACCGCCTCGTCCTGGACGTAGGCGTCGCCGCGGCCCTGCTTCAGCGCCTGCACGCACTCGGGGTCGCTGCCGAACGTGACGATCTTCGCGTCCGGGGCGGCCTTCTTGATCGCCGGGATGGCCGGGGTGTTGGCGCCGGCGATGACCGTCTTGCCCTTGAGGTCGGCCGGGAGCTTGATGCCCGTCTCGTCCTTCTTGGTGGCGATGACCAGGCCGGAGCTGTAGTAGGGCCCGGCGAACGCGACCTGCTTCGCCCGCTCCGGGGTGATGCTGTAGGTCTGGAACACCACGTCCACGGTGCCGTTGGCCAGCAGCGCCTCGCGGGTCTCCGACGCCGAGTTGACGATCTTCACGTTGGGCTTGCCGATGATGTACTTGGCGAGCAGCCGGCCGAAGTCGGCGTCCAGGCCCTCGACCTTCTTCGTCGCCGGGTTCTGCTGGGACAGCAGCGGCGCGTCCAGCGAGCCGCCCACGATCAGCTCGCCGCGCTGCTTGATCTTCTCCATCGTGGAGCCGGCCGGAATGTTCGACGCCACCGGCGCCGAGGCCGCCAGGTCGTCGGTCTTCCCGCCGCCGGAACCGGGCACGGCCGAGTCGGAGTCGCCGCCGGAGCAGGCCGCGAGGCCCGTCAGCGACAGCGCGGCGACCGCGGCGACCGCCGCCCGCCGCAGCCCCGCAGGGGTACGCACCATGATCAACAACCTTTCTCGGGTGGCGCGCCATGGGCGGCGCGCCGGGGGTCGCACTAGTGGCTGAGGACCTTGGCCAGGAAGTCCCGGGCCCGGTCGCTGGCGGGGGAGTCGAAGAAGGCGGACGGCGTGCCGGTCTCGACGACCTCGCCGTCCGCCATGAACACCACGCGGTCGGCGACCTGGCGGGCGAACCCCATCTCGTGGGTGACGACCACCATCGTCATGCCGTCGCGGGCGAGGCCCGTCATCACGTCCAGGACCTCGCCGACCATCTCCGGGTCGAGGGCGGACGTCGGCTCGTCGAACAGCATGGCCTTCGGCCGCATCGCGAGCGCGCGGGCGATCGCGGCGCGCTGCTGCTGGCCGCCCGACAGCTGCGCCGGGAGCTTTCCGGCCTGCTCGCCGATGCCGACCCGGTCGAGCAGCTCGCGCGCGTTCCGCTCCGCTTCGGCGCGCGAGAGGCCGCGCACCCGCGTGGGCGCCAGGGTCAGGTTCTGCAGGACGGTCTTGTGCTGGAACAGGTTGAACGCCTGGAACACCATGCCGACGTCGGCGCGCAGCCGGGCGAGGGCGCGTCCCTCGGCGGGCAGCTCCTCGCCGTCGACGCGGACCGTGCCGGCGTCCGGCGTCTCCAGCCGGTTCAGGCACCGGCACAGCGTCGACTTGCCCGACCCGGACGGGCCGATCACCACGACGACCTCGCCGCGCGCCACGTCGAGGTCGACGTCGCGCAGGGCGGTGTGCTCGCCGAAGCGCTTGTGGAGGCCGCGCACCTCGATCATTCGGTCACCCACGTTCCAACTTCCTTCGAAATCGAAGTCAATGAGGACGATAGAACTTCAAATCGACGTAAGTCAACGCGTTGCCGTACCAAGTTCGCGCATGCTATCTATCTGGGGTGCGTAACAGCAGGGATGACGGACCGACTCCTGGAGCGGAGCGCCAGCGGAGCGGAGGGAGGCGGTCCGTCCGGCGGGTGCCGGGGGGTGTGGGGGGTCGCCCCCCACAAGCGAGCGGATCGGCGGCGCTGGTGCGGCTGGTGGCCACCGGCCGGGCGGAGTCGCGGGCCGAGCTCGCCCGCCTGTCCGGCCTCGCCGCGTCCAGCGTCTCGCTGCGGGTCGAGCAGCTCATCGAGGCCGGCCTGTTCGCCGAGGAGGGCGCCGGGGCCTCGCGCGGGGGCCGGCGGCCCCGCCGCCTCCGCCTCGCCCGCGGGGCGGGCGTCTTCCTCGTCGCCGACCTCGGCGCGCACCATGCCCGGCTCGCCGCCGTCGACCTCGCCGGGACGCCCCTCGCGCTGTCCGACCTCGCGTGCGACATCGCGGTCGGGCCGGAGAAGACCCTCGCCACGGTCATCGGCAGCCTCCGCGCGCTCGCCCGCGACCACGGGCTCGCGGACGTGCCCGTCCGCGGCATCGGCATCGGGCTGCCGGGCCCGGTCGACCCGGCGACGGGCCAGGTCGTCTCGCCCTCGCGGATGCCGGGCTGGAACGACTTCCCCGTGCGCGACCACGTGACCGGCCTCGCCGGCGTCCCGGCCCTGGTCGAGAACGACGCCAACCTCATGGCCGTGGGGGAGCACCGCCGGTCCTGGCCGTCCCTCGACAACGTCATGGTGATCAAGATCGGCAGCGGCATCGGCTGCGGCGTCATCGTGGACGGGCGGCTGCACCGGGGCCGCGGCGCGGCGGGCGACATCAGCCACGTCCGGATCCTGTCCGAGGCCACCGTCGACTGCTCCTGCGGTCACCCCGACTGCCTGGAGGCCCACGCCAGCGGCGCCGCCCTCGCCGCGTCCCTCGCCGCCCAGGGCATCCGGGCCGGCAGCCCGGCGGAGATCGTCGACCTCGTCACCGACGGCGTCCCGCAGGCCACCAGCGCGGTGCGCACCGCCGGACGCCTCATCGGGGACGTGCTGACCGCCCTGGTGAACTTCTTCAACCCCGACGCCCTGGTCATCGGCGGCAGCCTGTCCAACGCCGAGCCGCTCGTCGCGACGATCCGGGGCGTCATCTACGAGCGCTGCCTGCCGCTGGCCACCCGCAACCTGGAGATCGCCACGTCCCGCGCGGGCCGCGACGCGAGCATCCTCGGCGCGGGCCACCTGCTCCTCGGCACGTCGGACGCGTGGATCGACCGCGTCCTGGAACGCTGACCCCTACCGGCGGGCGGTCGCCGCCAGCGCCTCGCGGGCGGTCGCCACGTCCGGCGCGATGGCGACGCGGCGCTGCAGCCCCGCCACCTCCGACACCCTCCGGACGATGCCGCGCGGCGGCAGCACCACCCACATCGGGACGCCGAGCTCGGTCGCCCGCATCTGCGAGTGCGTGATCACGTGCAGCCCGTTGGAGTCGCAGAACGTGCAAGAGCTCAGGTCGAGGATCAGGGCCGGCACCCCGGCGTCGAGAAGCTCCCCGGCCTGCGCGAGGATCGCCGCCCCGTTGCTCAGGTCGACCTCGTCCGGGAACGTCAGCGTCCCGCAGGTCTCCGTGCGCTCCACTCGTGCCACTCCGAGATCCATGACTCGCCCCAAAGCCGGTTTCCTCACCTGGACGACGACGGGGGGGTACATCACTGCGACTGTATGCCCCGAACCTGGACGGAATCTGAAAGAAATGGTCAAGTCTGGGACGTCCCTCGCTCATTCCGCGGCGGTCCGGTGCACGCGCGGTTCGTCCCGCCGCCTCGCACGGAACCCCGATCTGACCACCCCGCTTGTCACACCAAAGCCCTATATTTCCCTCTGCGGCGTGCCGGCCTCGCGGATCAGGGGGTGGAGATGAGCAGGGACCCGGTCGTCATCGACGGCGGCGACAAGTCCTGCGTGCGGCTCCTCCTGGAGCTCCGCGGCCATATCGCCGGCCTGGCGCCCGGCACGGTGATCCACCTGATCGCCGCCGACCCCGCGGCCCCGATCGACCTGCCGGCCTGGTGCCACCTGACGGGCCACACCTACGTCGGGCCGCTGCCCGATGCCGCCGCCCCCACCTATGCCCTCCGGGTGAGCGCCGACCCCCGTCCCACCGAGCCCGACTCCCCCTGGCGCCCCCGCTGACCGGAACCGGTCGATCTCGCGGCTACCGGGCCGTGGACCGCTGCCGTGTCATGGCCTCGGTCATCGGGACGTCACCCTGGGCGCGGTAGGCCTCGACGACCCCGGCGACGTCGGCCTCCGGGCGGTTCTGGCTCATCTTCGCCTTGGCCTCGATCCGCGTGATGACCAGTTCGAGACCCACGATCGCGCGCAGCTGGCCTTCGACGAACGCGGGTGGCGCGTCGTCCACCGACCAGGCCGGGGTCCGGCCGTTCTCGTGGCGGTCGGTGAGGCGGCGGACCATCCGCCCGACCCACTCCGGATCGTCGTGCACCACGAGACGGCCGTAGACGTGCGCGGTGAGGTAGTTCCACGTCGGCACCACGCGCCCGTGCTCGGCCTTGGACGCGTACCAGGACGGCGACACGTAGGCGTCCGGGCCGTGCAGGATGAACAGCGACTCCCCGGCGGCGGGCTCGCGCCACTGGTCGTTGTTGCGCGCCACATGCGCCAGCAGCGCGCCGTGCTCGCCGGCGTCCGGGTCGTACAGGACGGGCAGGTACGTCGCGACGAGGCCGCGCGGCGTACTGGTCACGAGGTCGGCCGCGCCGCAGCCGGCGAGCAGCTCCCTGACCTCGGCGTCGTCCGCGGAGAAATGCGCCGGTACATACATGATCACGACGGTACCCGAGCCCCGTTGTCGGCACCTCGTGCGATGGTGGACGGGTGAGCGCCGATGAAGAGCGTGACGGGGTCCGGCTGACGAACCTCGACCAGCCCCTGTTCGACGGTGCGGACGCGACGAAGCGCGACCTGGTCGACTACCTGGACGCCGTCGCGGACCGCATCCTCCCGCAGCTCGCGGGCCGGCCGCTGTCGGTCAAGCGCGTGCTGCGCGGCCAGAAGCCGTTCATGCAGAAGAACACGCCGAAGTACACGCCGTCGTGGGTGCGGACGGTCGCGGTGTGGGCCGAGTCGTCGCAGCGCGAGGTGTCGTACGCGCTGTGCGACGACCGGCGCACGCTGCTCTGGTTCGCCAACCAGCGCGCGGTCGAGTACCACCCGCCGCTCGTCACGGCCGCCGCGTGGACGAGGCCCACCCACATGGTCCTCGACATCGACCCGCCGGAGGCGGACGCCTTCGACGCCGCGGTCGCCGCCGCGCATCTCGTCCGGCAGGCGCTGGAGGGCTCGGGCCTGCGCGGCGCGGTCAAGACCAGCGGCGCCAAGGGCGTGCACGTGTTCGTCCCCCTGGACGGTGCGACCTCCATCGAGGACGTCGCGGCGGCCACCCGCGCCCTGGCCGCCCGCGCCGAGCGGCTCGACCCCGATCTCGCCACGACCGCGTTTATCCGCGAGGACCGCGGCGGCAAGGTGTTCCTCGACTCGACCCGCGCGGGCGGCGCGACCGTGGTCGCCGCCTACAGCCCGCGGATCCGGCCCGGCGCGCCGGTGTCGTTCCCCGTGCCGTGGGACGAGCTCGACCGTGTCGCCCCGGCGTCCTTCACGCTGCGGACGGCCGCCGCGCTGGTCGCCGACCGCGACCCCTGGTCCGACCTCATGCCGGAGCCGCAGGGGCTGCCCGCCGACCTGATCGAGCAGGGCCACACGATCCCGATCGCGCGGGTCCAGGCGATGCACGAGGGCAAAAGGCGGGCCCGCGCCCGCCGGAACGCGTGAGCGGGCCCGCGCGCCGCGACGGAAACGACGCCGGGCGCCCGTTTTCCCGGCCATTCGCGACCGGGCCGGGAAAACGAGCGTCGAATTGTTCAGGAATTAAGGTTCACGGGCAGCGTCCGGTGCCCGTTGGAGATGAACGACTCGACCGGGCGCAGTTCGTCCGGCTGCACGGCGAGCGACATATCCGGGAAGCGCTCGAAAAGCGCCGGGAGTGACACCTCGGCCTCCATCCTCGCCAGATGCGATCCCACGCAGAAGTGGACGCCGTGCCCGAACGAGATGTGCTCCTTGTTCGCGCGGGTGAGGTCGAAGGAGTCGGCGTCGTCGCCGTGCAGGGAAAGGTCGCGGCCGGCCGCCGCGTAGGCCGCGAGAATCGCCTCGCCCTTCCCGATGGTGACGCCGTCGACGTCGATGTCCTCGACCGCGTAGCGCAGCGGCAGGTTCGCCACCGGCGCCTGCCAGCGCAGCGCCTCCTCGATCACCTCGCTCCACGGCACCTCGCCCGACCGGACCAGCGCACGCTGCTCCGGGTGCGTCAGCAGCGCCGTGATCGCCTGGTCGAGCAGGTTCACCGTCGTCTCGTGCCCGGCGGAGATCATCAGGATCAGCGTGTCGACCAGCTCGGTCTCGCTGAGCCGCGAGCCCTCCTCGTCCCGGGACGAGATGAGGACCCCGGCCAGGTCGTCGGCGGGCTCGCGGCGCCGGAAGGCGACGAAGTCCTGCAGGATGCCGTACATCTCGGTCTGGTTGGCGATGGCCTCCTCGGGCGTCAGCGCGGTGTTGAACACGCCGTCGACGCAGCGCCGCAGCGCCGGGCGGGTCTCGACCGGGACGCCGAACAGCCGGCAGATCACCTCGATCGGCAGCGGGTAGGCGAACGCCTCCCGCAGGTCGGCGCGCCCGCCGGGGGCCGCGGCGAGCCCGTCGACGAGGTCGCGGGTGATCCGCTCGACGTCCGGCCGGAGCGCCTCGGTGCGCCGCGGGGTGAACGCCCGCGAGATGATGTTGCGCAGCCGCCGGTGGTCGTCGCCGTAGGCGGTGAACATGTTCCGCACCGAGACCCACAGGCGGAGCGGCCAGTCCTCCGCGATTTCACCGTCGATCCATTTCGTCCAGTGCAGATGCGGGTTCTTGGATACTCGCGGGTCGGCCAAAAGGCGTTTGAGCTGCTCCTGGCCGGTGACCGCCCAGGCGGCGACACCGCCGGGGAGTTCCACGGGCGTCACCGGGCCCCGCTCCCGCAGTTTCGCGGCCTCGCCCTGGACATCGCTGCCGGACGGGTCGATGACGAGCGGATTCTCCATTGGGGACCTTTCCGAGGATCGCGTCGGAGCGCCGCGGCGGGCCGCTCCCGGATGAGCAACGCCTGCCAACGTACGGCGCACTCGGCGGGCTCGCCAGGTCACCCGGGGGACTTACTCGTCTACTCCCCTTTCGGCCTTTCCTTAAATGGCCGCTCGGAAATCCTCGGGACGGGTCTCGTTGTGCTGCGGATCGGTGAAGCGGCTCAGCGGATCGCCCTCCAGGCCCGGGACGGCGACCGGCGGCGCGGGCTCCCCCCAGCCGTGGCCGGGCGAGACCACGTTGTCGGGCGGCGCCTCCGCCGAGGACCCGTACAGGTAGGAGCCGAGACCGATCAGGAGCCGCTGCACGTCCGCCTGCGGCCGGACGACGAGCCGCAGGAACTGGCTCGTGGAGCCCAGCTTGTTGCCGCACTCGCGGACGAACACCCCGTGGTGGGTGATCAGGTGGTCGCGCAGCGCCACGCCGTCCTTGCCGTCCGGCAGCTTGACCATGATGAAGTTGCCCTGCGACGGGAACACCTTCAGCCCGGGCAGGGACGCGAGCTGCTGGGCCATCAGCATCCGGTCGCGGGCGAGCAGCCGCAGGCTCTCCCGGTACTCGGCGCCGTGCTCGCGCAACAGGAACACCACGACCTCGGCGAAGGAGTTGAGGTTCCACTTCGGCAGCGCCGCCCGGACGGTCTGCGCCAGCGCCGGGTTGGCGACCATGTAGCCGAACCGGATGCCGTGCAGTCCAAAGTTCTTCCCGAGGCTCTTCAGCACGATCACGTTGGGCCGGATGCGGGCCTCGTCCGCGACGCTGGTGTGCGCCTCGGCGTCCACGAAGTCCAGGAACGACTCGTCCACCACGACCAGGTCCAGGTCGATGAGGCAGTCCAGCAGCCGGACGATCTCGCGCCGCGGGACGTACCCGCCGTCGGGGTTGTTCGGGTTGCAGACGACCGCGACCCGCGACCCCCGCGCCCGGACGAACTGGACGAACGCGTCCACGTCGAACTCGAAGCCGCGCAGCTCGTGGAGCTGGAACATGTCGACCCGCTTGCCGGTCTCCATGGGCTGGTCCGTCCACCGCCCGAACGTCGGGATCGGCGTGGCGAGGCTCTCCCGGACGAGTAGATGGTCGATCCAGGTGATCAGCTCCGTCGAGCCGTTGCCCATCACGACCGTCTGCGGGTTGTGCCCCAGCGTGGCGCACAGCTCGGCCGTGATCGTGTCGGCGTCGCTCGGATAGTACTTGAGGATGTGCTCCAGGGAGCCCGACAGCTGGGAGAACATCCCGGGCGTCGGGAAGTACGGGTTGCACGGGATGCAGAAGTCGACCAGGTCCTGACGCCCGGACGACGCCCTCTGGAGGGCGAAGAAGGACGGGCTGTGCGCGTTCTTGCGCAGCAGTCCCGGATCGATCGGGTCCGTTGACACGGAGAAGCTCCTCGCGCGCAGGGGACACGCGCCGCCGGAGGGCGGACGACGTCATCCGGTGGGGGTGTGGCCCGTCGCCCCAGGGATACGCGCCCGCGTCCGCGAGGGTTCAGCGGCGCCCGGCGTCGTCTCGGAGGAGCTCGCGGAGCTGCTCGGACGCGTCCGGTTCGAGCGCCTCGTACCGCTCCCGGTACAGGGCGGCGGACGCGGCGGCCGGCCAGCCGCCCGGGAGGTGCTCGGCGGGCAGGCCGGGGTCGGTGCGCAGCAGCTGCAGCCAGTCGGCGCCGAGCAGGGTGAGGCGGGTGAGCGGGCGCCCGCGCCGCTCGCGGTCGGGCGTCCAGGTGGCGATGAAGGACTCGTGCTCGGCGCGGATCGCCGGCACGTCCCAGGCGCGGTGCAGCAGTCGCGGCACGTCGGTGCCCTCGACGGGGACGGAGTAGAACGCGTCGGCCAGCTCCGCGAGCCCGGCGTACTCGGGGCCGTCGAAGATCGCGTCGATGTCGACGCGGCCCGGCGCGATCCACAGCCCGTCCCGCAGCCCGCCGAACCCGGCCCAGATCAGCCGGGCCCGGATCTGGTGGCGCAGGTCGCGGCGGCTCTCCGGCATGGAGTAGCTGAGCAGCGTCCACTCGCCGCCCGGGTGGGTGAACGGCGCGGGCGAGGTGACCCGGGGCGTGGCCTCCCGCAGCAGGTCCTCGGCCCACGGGGTGAGCGAGAACCGCGCGGTGCGCCCCTCCCGGGTGCGGGCGAGCAGGCCCTTGCGGGTCATCCGGGCGAGCGTGGCGCGGCCCGCGGCCTCGGCGACGCCGAGGTCCTCCAGCAGGTGCAGGAAGACGCGGGAGCTGATCGGCGGGTGGCCGCGGTCGAGGACCAGGGACCCGAGGAAGCTGAACAGCAGCTGCTGGGGCGCACGCCGTCGTGGGCGTGCGCCCGGGAACGCGTCCTGCTCGGCGGTCATGCCCCCGTCCTTCCCCGGTCCGGTTCACCGGCCGCCATCACACCATGCCGCGGGTCCTCCCGGCGGTGACCCACATTATTCGATCAAATATTGACGCTCGACATCTTCGCATCTAACTTCGGGGGACGAACGGATCTGGGAAGGGTGGCAATGGAGCTGAACGGGAAGGTGGCGGTGGTCACCGGCGCCGGGCGCGGCCTCGGCCTCGCCTACGCCGGGGAACTCGCCCGCGCGGGAGCCGCCGTCGTGGTCAACGACGTGGACGCCGAGGCGGCCGAGGCCGCGGCGCGGCGGATCGCCGGCGCGGGCGGCCGGGCCGTCGCGCACGCCGCCGCGATCGGCACGTCCGAGACGGCCGAGGCCCTGGTCGCGCGGGCGGTGGACGAGTTCGGCCGGCTCGACGTGATGGTGACCAACGCCGGCGTCCTGCGCGACCGGGTGCTGTGGAAGATGACCGACGACGACTTCGACACCGTCGTCCAGGTCCATCTGCGGGGCACGTTCACCTGCGCCCGCGCGGCGGCCGTGCGGTTCCGCGAGCAGGGCGAGGGCGGACGGCTCATCCTGATCGGCTCCCCGGCCGGGCAGCGCGGGAACTTCGGGCAGACCAACTACTCCGCGGCCAAGGCCGGCATCGTCGGCTTCGTCCGCACCTGGGCGATGGAGCTGGCCCGCGCGAACGTCACCGTGAACGCGATCGTGCCGGTCGCGGCGACCGCGATGACCGAGACGATCCCGGCGCTCGCGCCGTACGTGGAGGCGATGCGCGAGGGCCGCGCGATGCCGCCCTTCGCCCGCCGCGCCCTGGCGTTCGGCACCCCCGAGGACGCCGCCGGCCTCGTCGCGTTCCTCGCGTCCGACGCCGCGTCCGGCATCACCGGGCAGGCCGTCGGCGTCGGCGGCGACCGGCTGTCGCTCTGGACGCACCCGGTCCAGGCGGTCGCCGCCTACCGGGACGGCGGCTGGGGCGCGGACGACGTCGCCGAAGCATGGCCCACCGTCTTCGCCGGGCATGAGCAGAGCGTGGGAGAGGACCTCCCCGAGGCTCCGGAGGCGGCACGATGACGAATCTCGACCTGGAGGCCCTGGAGGCCGTCGACGTCCACGTCCACGTCGAGACCGACGCGCACGGCCACCTGTCGCTCCCGGACGAGTACTTCGAGGCGTCCGCGAAGTACTTCGGCGGCGGGCACCGCACCCCGGACGTCCACGAGATCGCGTCCTACTACCGCGAGCGCCGCATGGCGGCCGTCGTGTTCACGGTCGACATCGAGAACGCCACCGGCCATCCGGCGCTGTCCAACGAGGAGATCGCGGACGCCGCGGCCGAGCATCCCGACGTCCTGATCCCGTTCGCGAGCATCGACCCCGCCAAGGGCCGCGCCGGCGCCCGGACCCTCCGCCGCCTGATCGAGGAGCGGGGGGTGCGCGGGATCAAGTTCCACCCGTCCCTCCAGGGCTTCGCGCCCAACGACCGCAGTGCCTACCCGCTGCTGGAGGTCGCCGCCGAGCACGGGGTCCCGGCCCTGTTCCACACGGGGCAGACCGGGATCGGCGCCGGCATGCCGGGCGGCGGAGGCATCCGGCTCGGCCTGTCGAACCCGATGCTGCTGGACGACGTCGCCGTCGACCTCCCCGACCTGACGATCATCATGGCGCACCCGTCGTTCCCGTGGCAGGACGAGGCCCTCGCCGTCGCGACGCACAAGCCGAACGTCTACATCGACCTGTCCGGCTGGTCGCCCAAGTACTTCCCGCCGCAGCTCGTCCGGTACGCCAACAGCCTGCTGCAGGACAAGGTGCTGTTCGGCTCCGACTTCCCCGTCATCACCCCGGACCGCTGGCGGGAGGACTTCGCGAAGCTGGAGATCAAGCCGCACGTCCGGCCCAAGATCCTCAAGGAGAACGCGGTCCGCGTCCTCCGCCTGGGACCCGCCAAGGACCACGACCCCGACCAGGGAGGCACGCAGTGAGCACGACCGTCGCGTTCGAAGACCTGAAGGGCCTGGCCGGCGCCTCGCTCGGTTCAAGCCGCTGGCTGGAGGTGGACCAGGACCGGATCAACCTCTTCGCCGACGCGACCGGTGACCACCAGTGGATCCACGTCGACCCCGAGCGGGCGAAGAAGGGCCCGTTCGGCGGCCCGATCGCGCACGGGTACCTGACGCTGTCCCTGGTCATCCCGCTGTGGACGGAGCTGCTCGACGTCACCGGCATCACGACCAAGGTCAACTACGGGCTGGACAGGGTCCGGTTCCCGGCGCCCGTCCCGGCCGGGGCCCGCATCCGGCTGTCCGCCACGCTGGCGGAGGTGTCGGACGTCGCCGGCGGCGGCGTCCAGGTCACCGCCGACCTCGTCGTCGAGATCGAGAACGGCGGCAAGCCCGCCTGCGTCCTGCGAGCGGTCTTCCGCTTCTACCCGTGAGGCCGCGGGGCCCCGCGCACGGTTCCGGTCAGGTGTCCGTATGATGGACACCCTGGCCGGCGGCGGGGAGGGGACGATCGATGCCACGGGAAGGCACCGGACCGGATTTCATCGAGGCGCTGGCCCGGGGCCTCGACGTCATCACCGCCTTCGAGGCGCGGCGCCCCGTGATGTCGCTCGCCCAGGTCGCCGAGGCCGCGGGCCTCGCCCGCCCCACCGCCCGCCGCATCCTGCTCACGCTGCGGGAGCTCGGCTACGTGCGGGTGGAGGAGGGCGGCTACGCGCTCACCCCGCGCGTCCTCGACCTCGGCGTCGCCTACGTCCGCTCCATGAGCCTGTGGGACGTCGCGCGCCCGCACATGGAGCGGCTCGTCGCCCGGACGAACGAGTCCTGCTCGATCGCGCAGCTCGACGGGTCCGACATCGTCTACGTCGCGCGGGTCGCCGTCCCGAAGATCGTCGCGTTGACGGTGCAGATCGGGACGCGGTTCCCGGCCCTGCAGACCTCGCTCGGCAAGGTCCAGCTCGCCGCGCTCGACCCGGCCGAGGTCGACCGGATCCTCGCCGAGCCGACCCGCTCCGGGCTGGAGCCGCGCGTCCACCTCACCCGCGAGGAGCGGGACGCCGAGCTGCGCGAGGTGCGGGCCCGCGGATGGGCGCTGACGGACGAGCAGCTCGCGCGCGGCATCCGCTCGGTGGCGGCGCCGCTGCGGGACGGCTCCGGGGCGGTCATCGCGGGCATCAACGTGAACACGCACGCCGCCGAGACGCCGCTGGAGCGGCTGCTGGAGGAGCACCTGCCGCTGCTGCTGCACACGGCGGGGGAGATCAGCGCCGACTTCGCCCGGCTGGAGGCCGTCCCGCAGGTCACCCGGCCGGCCGCGGGGTGAGCACGATCCGGCCCGCCGCCGTCCCCTCGGCCTGCCGCCGCCACGCCTCCGCCGCGTCCTCCAGCGGGACGGTCTCGTGCGCGACGGCCAGCTCCCCGGCCGCCGCCCGCTCGGCGACGAACGCGATGGACTCGGCGCGCTGTTCCGGCGTCAGCTCGTTGTTGGTGTAGCCGAGCACCCGCAGCGACCTGCCCCGGATGGTCGAGGACTCGATCGGGCACGTCTCGCCGGCCGAGCTCCCGAGGTTGACCAGCCGCCCGCCGGGACGCAGCGTCCCGGCCGCGGCGGCCGCCGGGGCGCCGAACAGCGGGTCGAGCACGAGATCGACCGGGCCCTCGGCGGCGCCGGCGAACCGCCGCCCGAGCTCGGCGACGTCGGCGGTGTCGAGGGCGACGACGGCGTCCGCCCCGGCCCGCCGCGCCCGCTCCCGGCCGTCCGCCGACCGCGCGCCCGCGACGACCCGGCGCGCCCCCGCCGCCCGGGCGAGGCGGACGGCGGCCTGCCCGACCACGCCGCCCGCGCCGAGCACCACGACCTGCTCGCCGGCGGCCAGCTCGCCGCGCCAGGTCAGCGCCATGTGGGCGGCGACGGCCGACAGCCCGAGCGCGGCCAGCGACACGGGGTCGGCCCCGTCCGGCAGCGCGACGAGCGCCGCCTCCGGCACGGCCGCGACCTCGGCCATGCTCCCGTCGCCGGGCGCCATCCCGGCCGGGCACGGGAACCACACCGTCCGGCCGCCGGTGGTCCCGACGCCCTGGACGCCCGGCACGTACGGTGTCGCGGGCCGTCCGAAGTAGGACGTCCCGGTGGCGCACAGCAGGTCCAGCGGCGTGATCGGTGCGGCGAGGACGTCGACGAGCACCTCGCCGTCCCCCGGCACGGGCGGCTCGCGGTCCGCCACCACCGGCGGCCGGCCCGGCTCCCTGATCTCGGCGGCGCGCATCCGCTCGGGTCGCGTCATCGGCTCAGGTCGCGATGTCGGGGTAGGGGAGCGTGAACGGCGAGAGCCGCCGCGCGTACTCCAGCTGGAACCCGAGCGGCTCGTCGTGGTCGCGTTCGAACATGGCGATGAAGAGCGTGAGCGTCAGGAACGGGTGCGCGCCCAGCTCGAACAGCTTCGGGTAGTCGTGCCCGGCGAGTGCGGCCCGCTCGGTGTCGTCGAACCGCAGCCAGGTCGACGACTCGCCGCCGTGGCAGTTGATGATGCGGTTGGCCTGCTCCTCCTCCCACCAGGCGACGGTCGCCTCCGGCTCCTCCCGGTAGCGCTCGACGAGCTCCGGGTCGCGGTCGACGGTGTAGAGGAACTTGTTCAGCAGGTACTTGCTCACTGGCCGGCTCCGTTCGGGTACCAGGTGAAGTACGCCTCCATCGTGTGGAACAGGTCGTAGGTGTCGACGTAGTCGGCCTTCCGCCCCTCGCCCGCGACGCCCATCATGAGCATGAAGTCCATGAACCCGTGGGTGGCGTTGCCGGGCGCGTGCAGGCTGTCGAGCGTCACCTCGGCGAGGCACCCCTCGATGTCGCCGGAGGAGATCCACTCCACCGCCTTCGCGTCGAACTCCGGGTCGGGTCCGTGCGGGCCGAACTGGCGCGGGCCGCCGAGCTCCAGCGACAGGTGCCCGGTGCCGATGATCGCGACCCGCCGGTCCCCGGGCCACGACTCCACCAGCTCGCGGATCGTCCTGCCCAGCTGGACGAACCGCTTCGGCCGCGGCAGCGGCGGCGCGAAGATGTTGGTGTAGACGGGCACGATCGGCAGGTCGTTCTGCGGGCGCAGCGTGATGATCGGGCACGTGATCGAGTGGTCGATGCGCAGCTCGTTGGAGAACGCCAGGTCGAAGCCGGCGTCCAGGCCCTCCCGCAGCAGGTACGCCGACAGGTCCTCCTGGCCCTTGAACAGCATCCGCGGCAGCCCGAACTCGCGTTCCTCGTTGTACCAGTTCGCGTCGTAGAACGGCGCCTTGCCGATGAGGAACTGCGGCATGTTGTCCAGCCACAGCTGGTGGAAGTGGTCGGAGCCGACCATCACCAGGACGTCCGGCCGGGCCCGGGTGAGCGTCTCGCGGAACGCCTCGACCTTGCGGACCCACTCGTCCGCGAAGTCGGGGCGGTCCTCCCCGGTCGCCGTGCTCGCGCGGTGGTAGAAGGGGTGGTGGGTCGAAGCGATCACAGCGACCAGTTCAGCCATGACGGTCTCCGGGGGTGTAGGGGGCGGGGTCGACGGACCGGTTGTTCAGGTCGACCGACAGGAAGATCTCGTTGCCGACGGGGCGGCGCAGCTCTTCGGCGAGCTGCCCGATCAGCCCGGCGGTGCGGGCCAGGAGCGCGAACCCGCGCAGCAGCTCCAGCGGCAGCCCGAGGTCGGCGAGGGCGGCGCCGCAGACCCCGGCGCCGTTCAGCGGGAGCTTCTTGCCGAGCACCTCGGGGTGGACGCGGCCGATCGCGGCGAACAGCGCCAGGTGCGGGCCGAACGTCCCCTCCTCCGCGGCGATCCGCATCAGCCGGGGGGTGCGCGGGTCGCCGTCCTTGTGCACGTGGTGGCCGAGGCCGGGGACGAACCGCCCGGCCTCCCGCTCGGCCCGGACGGTCTCCAGCGCCAGCGCGTCCCAGCCCGCCTCGTCCGCGGGGGGCTCGCCGGCCGAGGCCAGGACGTCGTGCAGGAAGCGGCCCGTGTCCTCCGTGACGCCGAGGAACCGGGAGCCGCCGCCCAGCAGCCCGGCGGCGAGCGCGCCCTGCACCGAGTCGGGCGCGGACAGGTACGTCAGCCGGGTGACGATCGCGGTGGGGGTGAAGCCGTGGTCGGCCAGCGCCGCGAGGACGGCCTCGAACACGCGGGTCTCGCCCGGCGCGGGACGTCGCTGCGCCGCCAGCCAGAACGCCAGCTCGCCGAACCCGACCTCGCCCATCACCTCCTCCGCGAGGTCGTGCCCCAGCAACGTGATCGTCTCGCGGCTGGACGCGCCCAGCGCCGTCGGGTACTCGCGCGGCTCAGCCACGGCCGTCCTCCCGCGGTGCGCGGAGCCACTCCCGCAGCTCGGCGCCGTGCTCGTCGAGCTCCGGCGGCGGCAGCCGGTACGTCGCGGGCGTCCGCGAGAACCGGATCGGGTGCCGGGTCGTCGGCACCGCGTGGGCGCCCTCGCCGACCACCACGACCGGGTCCAGCTCGAACCGCTCCGCCATCGCGAACCCGCCGTCGATGGTGTTGATCGGCCCGCTCGGCACGCCCGCCTCCACCAGCAGGTCGAACCACTCGACCGCGCCGCGCTCCTTGAGCCGTTCGACCAGGAGGGGCCGCAGCTCGTCCCGGTTCGCGGTGCGGGCCGCGTTGGTCGCGTAGCGCGGGTCGTCCGGGATGTCGGGGATGCCGAGGACCTCGCACAGCCTCCGGAACTGCCCGTCGTTCGCCGCCGTGACGATCAGGTCGTTGTCGGCGGTCGGCAGCGGCTCGTAGGGGAACACGCTCGGGTGCGCGTTGCCCATCCGGTACGGGACGGTGTCGCCGGCGACGAAGGCGGAGCTGTGGTTGACCAGCCCGGTCAGCGCCGACGACAGCAGGTTCACCTCGACGAGCTGGCCCTCGCCGGTCGCGTCGCGGTGCCGCAGCGCCGCGAGGATGCCGATCGCGGCGTGGTTGCCCGCCATCACGTCGAACACCGAGATCCCCGCCCGGTACGGCGGGCCGTCCGGGTCGCCGGTCAGGCTCATCAGCCCGGAGATCGCCTGCACCATCAGGTCGTACCCGGGGACGTGCCGTCCGGCGCCCGACCCGAACCCGGTGATCGAGCTGTAGACGACGCCGGGGTTGCCCGCGCGCACCGTGTCGTAGTCGAGCCCGAACCGGGCGAGGCCGCCCGGCTTGAAGTTCTCGATGACGACGTCCGCGCGGCGGGCCAGCTCGCGGGCCGCCGCGGCGTCGTCCTCGTCCCGCAGGTCCAGGGCGATCGAGCGCTTCCCCCGGTTGACGCCGAGGTAGTAGGTCGCCGTGTCGCCGCGTGTCGGCGGCGTCCACGACCGGGTGTCGTCGCCCTTCGGCCCCTCCACCTTCACCACGTCGGCGCCGAGGTCGGCGAGCAGCATCGTCGCGTAGGGACCGGCGAGGATCCGGGAGAAGTCCGCCACCAGCACCCCCGACAGCGGCCCCTCGCGCGCGGTGTCCGTCATCCGGCTCCTTCGATCGTCCGTTGGACGGACGTTCGTCCGTCACCTCGATTCTGGCACGCCGATATCTGGACGGGTCAAGTGGTTGACACTTTGACTACCGGTGACAAGAGTGGCCACAAGCAGGTGTGACCGTAGAGCGGACATGAGTCCGTGCTGCTCCCGGCGGTCGTGTCCACGGACGAGGAGTGCAACCGATGAGCGAGTTCGAGCCCGGCCGTCCCCTGGTGCTGCGCGGCGGTACCGTCCTGCCGATGACCGACGGGCGTGCGGTGCTGGACCGCGCCGACGTCCTCCTGGAGGGCGAGACGATCACCGCGGTCGGCCCCGACCTGCCGGTACCGGACGGCACCGCCGAGATCGACGCGTCCGGCGGCATCGTCATGCCCGGCATGATCGACACCCACCGGCACATGTGGCAGACCGCGATGCGCGGCTACGGCGCCGACTGGACGCTGACCCAGTACTTCGTCTGGTACTACCTGGAGCACGGCAAGCGGTTCCGCCCCGACGACATCCACGCCGGGAACGTGCTCGCCGCGCTGGAGGCCATCGACGCGGGCGTGACGACGGTGGTCGACTGGTCCCACGGCCTGCAGACCCTCGACCACGCCGACGCCGCGGTGGACGCGCTCCGCTCGGTGCCCGGGCGGTTCGTCCTCGCCTACGGCAACATCCAGGCGCCGCCCGCCGAGTGGACCGGCACGCCGGAGTTCCGCGACTTCGCCGGCAAGCTCATCGGCGGCGACATGCTCGGCTTCCAGATCGCGTTCGACGTGGTGGGCGACCCGGCCTTCCCGGAGAAGCCCGCCTTCGAGGTCGCCCGCGAGCTGGGCGTCCCCGTCACCACCCACGCGGGCGTGTGGGGCGCGACCAGCGACGAGGGCATCAAGCAGATGCACGACCACGGGTTCATGACGCCCGAGACCGTGTACGTGCACGCCGCGTCGCTGTCGGCCGACTCGTACCACCGGATCGCCGCCACCGGCGGCTCCATCTCCGTCTCGACCGAGAGCGAGCAGAGCGCCGGGCAGGGCTACCCGCCCACCTGGTTGCTGCGCGCGCACGACATCCCGGTGTCGCTGTCGATGGACACGAGCGTCTGGTGGAGCGGCGACCTGTTCTCCGCGATGCGGACCACGCTGGGCGCCGACCGCTGCCGCATGCACATGGAGGCGCACGGCAGCGGGGACACCGTCACGCACTGCAGCCTGCGCGCCGACCAGGTCGTCGACTGGGCCACCCGCGGCGGGGCCCGGACGCTCGGCCGCGACGACCTCGGCAGCCTCGAACCCGGCAAGAAGGCCGACGTCGTCCTGATCAAGAACGACGACTCGCCGGTGTCGTTCCCCCTCCTCAACCCGTACGGGCACGTCGCGTTCCAGGCGCAGCGCGGGGACGTCCACACCGTCGTGGTGAACGGGCGCGTCGTCAAGCACGCCCACCGCCTGGTGGACGCGGACCTCGCCGCCGCCCGGCGCGAGGTCGAGGCCACGGTGGAGTACCTGCGCTCGTCGATGGGTGAAGAGGAATGGCGCAAGGGCATGTACCCCGACGTCCCCGAGACGAAGGTCCTCGACAACCCCTACACCTACACCGACTTCCGGAGTTCCTCCACGCACACCCGCTGACGCACCGCGTCCCGATCGGCCCGCCGCGGCGGGGTCCTGCCTGGACCGATGAGTTTCCGGGACCCGCCTGGTCTGCACTGGTGAAGCGACCTACAGCGGGAGGTAACGATGGCATCCGGACCGTTCATCACGTGCCTGTGGTTCGACGGGCAGGCCGAGGAGGCGGCGAACTACTACGTCTCCGTCTTCAAGGAGGCGAAGATCGGCGACGTCTTCCGCGCGACCGAGGCCGGCCCGGGCGAGCCCGGGTCGGTGGTGACCGTGGAGTTCGAGCTCAACGGCCAGAAGTTCGTGGGCCTCAACGGCGGCCCGCAGTTCACCTTCAACGAGGCGATCTCGATCCAGATCCCCTGTGCGGACCAGGACGAGGTCGACTACTACTGGAACCGGTTCACCGAGGACGGCGGCGAGCCGGGCCCCTGCGGCTGGGTGAAGGACAGGTTCGGCGTGTCCTGGCAGGTCATCCCGACCGTGCTGCACGAGCTGATGAGCGACCCGGACCCGGCGAAGGCGGCACGCGCCACCGGCGCGATGCTGTCCATGGGCAAGATCGACATCGCTGAGCTCCGCAGGGCCCACGCGGGGGAGTGAGAGAGCCCGCGCGGGGGAGTGACCGGCGGGCGGCGCGGCGGGGCGCCGCCCGCCCAGGCCGGGTCAGGCCGCCCCGGTCCGCCGGGCGGAACCGGAGGCGGAGCCGGAGGCCAGGCCGGGCGGCGCGGCGGCGAGGGCCGCCTGGATGGCCTCGACCAGCGCCAGCGCCGACTCCTCGGTCAGCTCGACCGCGACCCGCGCGGACGGCCCGTCGCCGGGATTGGTGAAGTCGATGTTCACCGTGTGCTCGTGGCAGGCGTGGTACGGGTGGTCGACGTAGACCGCGCCGTCGGTCAGCGTGAACCAGCCGGTGGCGCCCTTCGCCGCGCCGTCCAACTGGACCTTCACGGTCTGGTAGGTGCACATGCCGGGTCCTTTCAGGCGCTCAGGTGGCGGCCGAGGAAGGTGAAGATCTTCTGCCAGCCGTCCTTGGCGGCGTCGGGCCGGAACGCCGGCCGCTCGACGGCGAAGAACGCGTGCCCGGCGCCCGGATAGGTGTGGAACTCGTGCTCCTTGCCGAGCCGGGTCAGCTCCGCGTCGAGCGCGGCGACCTCGTCCGGCGCCGGGAACCGGTCCTCCTCGCCGAACAGGCCGAGCAGCGGGCACGACAGGTTCGGCGCCTTGGAGATGATCGAACCGGCGGTGGTCGGGGCCTCCTCCGGCGGGTCGGTCACCACGAACGCGCCGTAGCAGTCGACGGCGGCGTCGATGTCGAGATCGCAGGCGGCGAGGAACGCGTGCCGGCCGCCCGAGCAGTGCCCGATCACGCCGACCTTCCCGTTGGCGTGGTCGAGGGAGTTCAGGTAGGCGGCGGCTCCCGCGACGTCGCCGACGAGCTGGTCGTCGGGGACGCCGCCCTTGGCGCGGGCCGCGGCGGCCTGGTCGTCCGGGCTGACGCCGGCGCCCTCGCGCGAGTACAGGTTCGGGACGATCGCCGCGTACCCGTGGGCGGCGAACGTCCGGGCGAACTCCTTGGTGCCGGGGTCGTACCCGGGCAGATGGTGGATCACCACCACGCCGCCGCGCGGCGCGTCGCCCAGCGGCCTCGCCAGGTACGCCTCGAGCTCGTCGTCCCCGTGGCCCGTGATGGCGACCGTCCCGGCCCACATCGCGTCGTCCATGACCATCAGCTCCGTTCCTCGGCGGTGGGCGTGCACGCCGTGCCCGGCACGGACGTGCGGATCTCGACAGTCTCTCGCACGCCGGGCGGGGCTCAGGAGTCCAGGGTCCCGGTGCCCAGCAGGGCGAACAGGAGCAGGCCGATGGCGACCCGGTAGATCACGAAGGACGTGAAGGTGTGCCGGGCGACGAACCTGAGCAGCCAGGCGATGGACGCGTAGGCGACGACGAACGAGACGGCGGTGCCGACCACCAGCGGCAGCGGGTCGGCGCCCGACCCGAGCGCGCTCGGCAGCTCGTAGATTCCGGCGCCGGTCAGGGCGGGCAGGCCCAGGAAGAACGACAGCCGGGTCGCGGCGACCCGGTCGAGGCCGAGCAGCAGGCCGGTGGACATCGTCGCGCCCGACCGGGAGAAGCCGGGGAACAGCATCGCCAGGATCTGGGACGAGCCGATCAGCATCGCGTCGGTGAGGGACGTGTCGTCCTCACCGCGCTTGTGCCTGCCGTACCGGTCGGCGAGCCACATCACGACGCTGCCGCCGAGCAGGGAACCGGCGACGACCCACAGCGAGGCGAGCGGCCCCTCGATGAGGTCCTTGGCGGCGACGCCGACGAGCACGACCGGGACGGTGGCGAAGATGACCCACCAGCCGAACTTGTAGTCGTGGTGGTAGCGCTCCGCCGGCTGGGCGATGCCGCGGCCCCACGCGCGGACGATCCGGACGATGTCGGAGAAGAAGTACACCAGCACGGCCGCGATCGCGCCGACCTGGATGACGGCGGTGAACCCGACGACGGACGGGTCGTCCACCGGGATGTCCATCAGGCCTTCGGTGATCTTCAGATGGCCGGTCGAGGACACCGGGAGGAACTCGGTCAGGCCCTCCACGATCCCGAGGACGATCGCCTGCCCGACACTGATCACGCTCAAAGACCCGGTTCCTCTCCTGACCTGCGGCTGTCCGCGGCGAGCCTACTCCCGGCCGGTGATCGCACCGGGCGATGTGGAGGAGGTGTTCACCCATCATTAACCGAACCGACAGGCGGGGGAACGGACAGGCGGGGGAACGGCCTGGCCGGGGGAGGTCAGCCCCAGACCTCCTCGGCGGTCTCGGCGATGAGGCGAAGCTTCGCGGCCTGCTGCTCGGCGGTCAGGACGTTGCCCTCGACGGTGGAGGAGAACCCGCACTGCGGCGACAGGCAGATCTGCTCCAGCGGGACGAACCGCGACGCCTCGTCGATGCGGCGCTTGAGGTCGTCCTTGGACTCCAGCTCGCCGCGCTTGGTGGTGACCAGGCCGAGCACGACCATCTTGCCGGGCGGGACGAACCGGAGCGGCTCGAAGCCCCCGGAGCGCTCGTCGTCGTACTCCAGGAAGAAGCCGTCCACGGCCAGCTCGCCGAACAGCGCCTCGGCGACGAAGTCGTAGCCGCCCTCCGCCGTCCAGGACGAGCGGAAGTTGCCCCGGCACATGTGGGTGGTGACGTTCATGCCCTCGGGGCGCCCGCCGATCGCGGCGTTGATCTGCTTGATGTAGCGCAGGTGCAGGTGCTCGGCGTCGTCGCCGCGCTCGGTGATCATGGCCCGCTGCGCGGGGTCGTTGAGGTAGGCGAGGCTGGTGTCGTCCAGCTGGAGGTACCGGCAGCCCAGCTCGCCCAGCCGGCGCACCTGCTCGGCGTAGGCGGCGGCGAGGTCGTGCCAGAACTCCTCGATGTCGGGGTACACCTGCGGGTCGATCGCCGCGGGCCCGCCCCGGTAGTGCACCATGTTCGGCGACGGGATCGTCAGCTTCGGGGTCACGCCCTCCTCGACCGCGTCCTTCAGGAAGGCGAAGTGGTCGGCGAAGATCGTGTCGTCCAGGCGGACCTTGTCGTGCACGCGCAGGGCGGCGGTGGTGAACTCGATGTCCCCGTCCGCGCCGTGGAACCGGACCTTGATCTTCTCGTCCGCCGGGCTGATCCCGCCGAGCCGGTAGATGAAGTCCATGTGCCAGGACGTGCGGCGGAACTCCCCGTCGGTGGCCGACCGGAGCCCGGCCTCGCGCTGCATCCGGACCACGTCGCGGATGGCGGCGTCCTCCGCCGCGGCCAGCGCGGCCGCGTCGATGCGGCCCTGGGCGCGGTCGTCCCGGGCCGCGAGCAGCTCGGGCGGACGCAGCAGGCTGCCGACATGGTCGGCGCGGAACGGCGGGGCCGTCCGCACGGAACCGGTTGCACCTTCGGTCACGGCTCGCTCCCTCCGCGAGGCGGGGTCTGTGGCCCTGCCAATCTAGGCACACTCGCGACGACGATCAATGGTCTGCCGAAGATGGGCCGCGGCCTCGTGCTCGGCGCCGCCTCCGGTCCGGTCCCGTCCCGCCGGTACGGGAAAGGCCGTCCCGTGCGGATCATCGATGGTTGGATCATCGCCATGCAGATGGTGGAACGCCCGTGGGGCGTGACCGCGTACGGCGCGGCGAGTGTCAAGGCGGCGCCGGACCTGGTGCGGGCCCGGTTCAAAGTGATCCGCGTGGAGCAGACCCCGTCGGACGCGTTCGCGGTCGCCAGCGACGCGGTGCAGGCGGTGCGGCGGGCGCTCCGCGGGCACGGCGTGGCGGACGGCGCCGTCGAGCGTTCCCGGCTCGGCCTGAAGAGTTCGTGGAGCTACGGGTCGGAGCGCAAGTTCCTCGGCTACGAGTGCCAGGCGGCGTTCTCCGTCGAGTCCGCCGATCTCGACGACGTGCAGGGCCTGCTGGTGGACCTCGTGGCCGCCGGCGCCAACGAGATCGAGGCCGTCGAGTTCGACGTGACCGGCAAGGGCGACCTGCGCGCCGAGGCGCGCCGCGAGGCCGTGACGGCGGCCCGGCGCAAGGCGGAGCTGTACGCGGAGGCCGCCGGGGTCCGGATCGGCGCCGTCATCCACATCGACGACGTGGACCCGGAGGGGGCCGGCTTCGAGCGGTACCGGGGCCACGGCTCCGGCGGTGCCGCGTCCCCGCAGGATCTCGCTCCAGGACATGTGGTGGTCTCCGCCGCCGTCATCCTCGGGTTCTCGATCGCGCGGGACTGACACCCGCGGTCAGCCGGCCGCGTTGCCGAGGGCGGCGACCGCGGCGAGGTCGCGCCACGCGGTGGTGGGGCGCAGGGTCTCGTCGGGATCGCCGTTGAAGGGGTCCAGGACGACCGTGTCGGCGCCGAGGGCCCGCAGCCGGTCGAGGTCGTCCGCCACCTGCTCGATGGTGCCCTCGCCGGCGAGGCGGTCCGGCCGGGTGACGGGGGACCGCGTCAGCCGGAGAAGGATGCGGGGCTGGAGCGCGGGAACCGGGCGGCCATGGTCGTCCGCGATGGTCTTCAGGCGCTCCAGGGCGTCCTGGAGCCACGGGAGGGTGAAGCGCAGCGGGTGCCACGCGTCGCCCAGGCGCACGGCCCGGCGGAGCGCGGCGTCGCTGTGCCCGCCGATCCAGAGGGGGATCCGCCCGGCGCGGTAGTCGGCGGTGTGCTCCCACGCGGTGCGGATCGTCTGCAGGTACTCGTCGGTCAGGGCGCCCCGGCGGCCGAACGGGACGCCGAGCGCCGCGAACTCCTCGCGCGCCCATCCGACGCCGGTGCCGAGGACCAGCCGCCCGCCGCTGAGGTCGTCGAGGTTGGCGGCCATGCGGGCGACGAGCAGCGGGTGCCGGTAGGGGACGATGAGCACGGTGGTGCCCAGCCGCACCCGGTCGGTCACGCCCGCCAGCCAGGAGAGCGTGGTGAACGGCTCGTAGAACGGCGCCGGGTACTGCTCGGCGACGTCGGGCGTGATGGCGACGTGGTCGGAGACCATCAGCAGGTCGAAGCCGAGGCCCTCGACCGTCCGCGCCCACTGCCGCAGGACGCCCGGGTCGGTGCCGGGGCCGAAGTTGGGAACGTTGACTCCGAAGCGCATCATCCGAGGCTAGCCGCCGTCAGGGGCGCGGCCAGGGATGGCCGGCCAGCCGCTCGATGTCGGTGTTGAAGCGCTGGAGGAAGGCGGCGAAGGCGGCGACCTCGTCCGATGTCCAGTCGGCCATGATCTTGTCGATGCCGGTGACGATCTGGGCGCGCTCGGCGTCCAGCCGGCGCTCCCCCTCGGCCGTGATGCGGAACTTGCGGGCGATGCCGCCCTCGGGGTCGGGGATGCGCTCGACCAGGCCGTCGCGGAGCATGGCGGAGGTCTGCCGGTTGAGGGTCGAGGGGTCCAGGTCGAACGCCTCGCTGAGCTGCCGGATCGACATCGGGCCCTCGATGCGGACGCGGCTGAGCAGGATGTAGGCGCTGCGCTCCAGCAGGCCGCCCTCGCGCCGGGACCGGCGGGTGGCCAGGCTGTGCCGCCCGAGCAGCATCGTCTCGTACTCGATCAGGTCCGTGGGCTTGTCCATGCGGTTCCTTCCGGCGCCTCCGTTCCCGAGGTCCCGTGTGCATGCATACCACAGTGATATGTGTCATACACACGTTGTGCATTCAGCACATCATATGTAGCGTGCACACGCCGGTGTCGCCGAGAAGCAGGGAGATCCACGTGGACGATTCCAGGCCGTCCGCCCGGTCGGGGAACGGCGTCGTCGCCGTGCTGGCGGTGGCCGGCATCGTCGCGGCGTTCATGCAGACGCTGGTGGTGCCGCTGATCGCGGAACTGCCGCGCCTGCTGGACACCACGGCCTCCAACGCGTCCTGGGTGGTGACCTCGACGCTGCTGGCGGGGGCGGTCGCGATGCCGGTGATCGGCCGCCTCGGCGACCTGTACGGCAAGCGCCGCGTCCTGCTGGCCTGCGCGGTGCCGCTCACCGCCGGGTCGGTGATCTGCGCGCTGTCCGGCTCGCTGGTCCCGATGGTGGCCGGGCGCGGCATGCAGGGCCTCGGCATGGGCATGATCCCGCTCGGCATCAGCGCGCTGCGGGACGTCCTGCCGCCCGAGCGGCTCGGCCCGTCGATCGCGCTGATGAGCTCGTCGATGGGCATCGGCGGCGCCCTCGGCCTGCCGGTCTCGGCGGCGGTGGCCGAGAACCTGAGCTGGCGCGCGCTGTTCTGGGGGTCGGCCGCGCTGGCCCTGCTGATCGGCGTGCTGATCTGGCTGCTGGTGCCCGCGATCCCGCCGGGCGCGCGGGGCCGGTTCGACATCCCCGGGGCGCTCGGGCTCGGCACCGCGCTCGTCTGCCTGCTGCTCGCCGTCTCCAAGGGCGCCGACTGGGGCTGGACGAGCGGCACGACGCTCGGGCTGCTCGCGGCCTCGGTGGCGGTCACCCTGATCTGGGGACTCTGGGAGCTGCGCACCCGCGATCCGCTGGTGGACCTGCGGATCACCGCGCGGCGCCAGGTGTTCGTCACCAACGCGGCGTCGATCGTCATCGGGGTCGCCATGTACTCCCAGGCCCTCATCGTCCCGCAGCTCCTGCAGCTTCCCGAGGCCACCGGCTACGGGCTGGGCCGGTCGATGCTGGCGGCCGGCCTGTGGATGGTCCCGAGCGGCCTGATGATGATGGTCGTCTCACCGCTCGGCGCCCGGCTGTCGAGCGCCCGCGGCCCGAAGACGACGCTGGTCACCGGCAGCCTCGTGATCGCGCTCGGCTACGGGTCGTCGGCCGTCCTGATGGGGTCGGCGTGGGGGCTGCTCGTCGTCACCTGCATCTGCGGCGTCGGGGTCGCGCTCGCCTACGGGGCGATGCCCGCGCTGATCATCGGGGCCGTGCCGCGGTCGGAGACGGCGTCGGCGAACAGCTTCAACACGCTCATGCGCTCGATCGGGACGACGGTGTCGGCGGCGGTGGTCGGGGTCGTCCTCGCCCACATGACCGTCGACCTCGGCGGGCACACGCTGCCGTCCGAGAACGGGTTCCGCACCGGCATGATGATCGGCTGCGGCGTCGCCCTCGCCGCCGCCCTGACCGCGCTGGCCCTGCCGCGGCGTGCCGCCCCGGCCGCCGCCGGGCACGCCGTCACGGCCGAGGCGCACGCCCCCACCAAGGCCTGAGCCGCGCCCGCGTTCAGCGGGCGTCGCCGCCGGCGCGGCGCAGCAGGTAGGTGTCCATGATCCAGCCCTTCCGGGCGCGGGCCTGCGCCCGGACGGCGCGGATCTCGTCCGCGACCTCCGCGACCGGCCCCTCGATGAGAATCTCGTCGGGGGTGCCGAGGTAGGCGCCCCAGTAGATGTGGAAGCCGGGTCCCGCCTCGGCGAACGAGCAGTGCGCGTCGAGCATGACGACGACGTCGTCGGCGGTGGCGCCCTCGGCGGCGAGGCGGCGGCCCGTGGTGATGTGGACGGGACGCCCCACCCGCGTCAGGCCGACGCGGTGCCGGGCGGTGAGCGCCGACACGCTGCTGATGCCCGGGATCACCTCGTACTCGAACTCGGCGCCGACCTCCTCCAGCGCCGCGAGGGTGCTGTCGTAGACGCCCGGGTCGCCCCAGACCAGGAGCGCGCCGGTCTCCCCGTCGGCCAGCTCGCCGTCGACGAACGACTCGTAGATCCGCGCGCGGCGGGAGCGCCAGTCCTCGACGGCCGCGGTGTAGGCGGCGGCGGTGCGGTCGCGTTCGGGGTCGCGGGCCTCGACGATCCGGTACGGGGCCCGGCCGTGCTCGGCGATGAGGGCGCGCCGAAGGTCGCCCAGGTCGTGCTTCGCCCCGCCCTTGTCGACGAGGAGGAACGCGTCCGCCGCGGCGATGGCCCGGGCCGCCTGGAAGGTCAGCTGGTCGGGGTCGCCCGCGCCGATGCCGATGATCGAGAGCCGCTTCACGCCGCCAGTGTGCCAGAGCGCCTCCGATAGGCTTGTCGCCCCGTTTCCCCCCGAGGAGGACAGTGGACACGCGCGTCATCACCGTCGTCGGAATCGGCGCCGACGGGTGGCAGGGGCTCCCCGAGGAATCGCGCGAGGCGGTGCGGAAGGCGGAGGTGCTCTTCGGCAACGACCGGCAGCTCGGCCTGGTCCCCGTCGAGGAGCCCGAGCGGGTCGCCTGGCCGTCCCCGCTGCTGCCCGCCCTGCCGGGCCTGCTGGAGAAGTACGCGGACCGCGAGGTCGCGGTGCTGGCGAGCGGCGACCCCATGTTCCACGGCATCGGCTCCACCCTCGCGGAGATGCTCGGCGCCGACCGGCTCCGCGTGCTGCCGCACCCGTCCTCGGCGTCGCTGGCCTGCTCCCGGCTCGGCTGGCCGCTGGACCGGGTGGACGTCCTCAGCATCGTGGGGCGTCCCGCCGCGGTCCTGAACGCGGCCGTCGCCCCCGGCCGCCGCCTCCTCGTGCTCGGCGCCGGGCGGGAGGCCCCGATCATCGTCGGCGCGCTGCTGTCCGGCCGCGGCTTCGGGCCGAGCCGGATGACCGTCCTGTGCGATCTCGGGGCCGCGGAGGAGACGGTCCAGCGGGGGACGGCGCAGGAGTGGACCGAGCCCGCCGCGTCCGCGCTCACCCTCACCGCCGTCGAGTGCGTGCCGGGCCCGGACGCCGCGCCGCTGCCCCGCACGGCCGGGCTGCCCGACGACGCGTTCGAGCACGACGGTCAGATCACCAAGAGCGAGGTCCGCGCGGTGACGCTGTCCCGGCTGGCTCCGCTGCCCGGCGAGCTGCTGTGGGACGTGGGCGCCGGCACCGGGAGCGTCGCGATCGAGTGGGCGCGGGCCCACCCGACCTGCGCGGCCGTCGCGATCGAGAGCAGCGCCGGCCGGGCGGAGCGGATCGGCCGCAACGCGGCCGCGCTCGGCGTGCCTGGCGTGCGGGTCGTCGAGGGCGAGGCCCCGGACGCGCTGGACGGCCTCCCCGCGCCCGACGCGGTGTTCATCGGCGGCGGGCTCACCCGCGCCGGCCTGCTGGAGCGCTGCTGGGACGCGCTGAAGCCGGGCGGACGGCTCGTCGCCAACGCCGTCACCCTCGAATCCGAGGTCAGGCTGGTCGAGGCGCGCGCGGAGCGCGGCGGCGAGCTCGTCCGCGTCGCCGTCGAGCGGGCGGGCCGGCTCGGCGGCTTCACGGCCTGGCGTTCCGCGCTGCCCGTCACGCTCTGGACGGTCCGCAAGGATCCGGCGTGACCGTCCGCTTCGTCGGTGCCGGCCCCGGCGCCGCCGACCTCATCACCGTGCGCGGCCTGCGCGTGCTGGAGTCCGCGCCGGTGTGCCTGTACGCGGGGTCGCTCGTGCCGCGCGAGCTGCTGGACGCCTGCCCGCCCGGCGCCCGCCTCGTCGACACCGCGAACCTGACCCTCGACGAGATCGTCGCCGAGATCACCGCGGCGCACCGAGACGGCCTGGACGTCGCGCGCCTGCACTCCGGCGACCCGTCGGTGTTCAGCGCCGTCGCCGAGCAGATGCGGCGCCTGGACGCGGCGGGCGTGCCGTACGAGGTCGTGCCGGGCGTCCCCGCGTTCGCCGCGGCGGCGGCCTCGCTGGGGCGGGAGCTGACCGTGCCGGGCGTCGGCCAGACCGTGATCCTCACCCGCACCGCCGTCCGCGCGACCCCGATGCCGGACGGCGAGGACCTGGCGACCCTCGGCGCGAGCGGGGCCACGATGGTCCTGCACCTGGCCGTGCAGCGCATCGACGCGGTGGCGGCCGAGCTGCTGCCGCACTACGGCGCCGGCTGCCCGGTCGCCGTCGTCGCCCGCGCCACCCGGCCGGACGAGGTCGTCCTGCGCGGCACCCTCGCCGACATCGCGGACCGCGTGCGCGCGGCGGGCGTGACGCGCACGGCGGTGATCGTCGTCGGCCGCGTCCTGACGGCGTCGGCCTTCCCCGACAGCCACCTCTACAGCGCGGACCGGGATCGAGCGTGCGGCGCGTCCTGATCCTCGGCGGGACGGCCGAGGCACGTGCCCTCGCGGCCTCCCTGACGGACGTGCACGTCGTGTCGTCGCTGGCCGGACGCGTGTCCGACCCCCGCCTGCCGGTGGGGGAGGTGCACATCGGCGGGTTCGGCGGCGCGGAGGGCCTGGCCGCGTGGCTCCGCGAGCACCGGATCGACCGCCTTGTGGACGCGACGCATCCGTTCGCGGAGCGGATGAGCGCCTCGGCCGCCCGCGCCTCGGAGATGACGGGCGTGCCGCTGCTCGCGCTGCGCCGGCCGGGGTGGCACGAGGAGGACGGCGACGACTGGCGGCGCGTCCCGTCCCTGGCCGACGCCGCGCGTGCGCTCGCGGATGACGCCCGTGTCTTCCTCACCACGGGCCGTCGCGGCATTCCGGTGTTCGCCGCCCGGGCGGACGCCTGGTTCCTCGCCCGGTCGGTCGACCCGCCGGAGCCGCCCGTCCCGTCCAACGTGCACGTTCTGCTGGCGCGCGGCCCCTACACGGTGGACGGCGAGCGCGCCCTGATCCGCGAGCACCGCCTGAACGTGCTCGTCACCAAGGACAGCGGCGGCGCCATGACGCGCGCGAAGCTCACCGCCGCCCGCGAGGCGGGCATCCCGGTCCTCATGGTCGACCGCCCGCCGCTCCCCGCGGGCGTGCGGACGGCGGACGACGTGGCGGCCGCCGCCGTGTGGGTTCAGGGGTAGAGCGGGTTCAGGGGTGGCGGCGCGGGGTGTAGACGACGCCCTGATCGGTGACGCGGGTGGTGGACGAGCCGATGATGAGCAGGCAGCGCATGTCGACGTCCTCGGGGTCCAGCTTCCCGAGCGTCGTCACGGTGACGCTCTCCTCCGGGCCGCCGACGTCGCGTCCGACCACGACCGGCGTCTCGGGGGAGCGGTGCTCCAGCAGCAGGTCGCGCGCCGCCGGGAGCTGGTGCCTGCGGCGGCTGGACGCCGGGTTGTAGAGGGCCAGCACGAGATCGGCTTCGGCGGCGGCCCGCAACCGCCGCGCGATGACGTCCCACGGCTTGAGGATGTCCGAGAGCGACAGGACGCAGAAGTCGTGCCCGAGCGGGGCGCCCGCCCGTGCCGCGACGGCCTGCGCGGCGGTCAGGCCGGGCACGACCCGCACCGGCACGTCCGCGAACTCGTCCTCCGCCGCGACCTCCAGCACGGCCGCCGCCATCGCGAACACGCCCGGATCGCCGGACGAGACGACGGCCACCCGCGCCCCGTCCCGCGCGAGGGTCAGCGCCTGCCGCGCCCGGTCGGCCTCCACCCGGTTCCCGGACGAGTGCCGCCGCTGGCGCGGGTTCGCGGGGACCCGGTCCAGGTAGGGGCCGTAGCCGACGAGGTCGGTCGCGGACGCGAGGACGTCCTGCGCCTCCGGGGTGAGCCACGGCCGTCCCGCCGGGCCGAGCCCGACGACCGTGACCGCGCCGGAGCCGTGAGCCGGTCCGGGGGGCGGCGCGGTGAAGGACTTCTCCGCCGGGCTCGTCAGCAGGGCGAGCGACATGTACGGGACGTCCGCCGGATCGACGTCGGCGAGCGGCACGACCCGCTCCCGCTCGGACGATGCCCGCTCGACGTACCAGGCGTCGCCGAGCCTTCCGGCGTCCTCGAACGCCTGCCTGACCTTCGGGAACGTCCGGCCCAGCTTGAGGACGGCCGCGGCGTCGGTGTCCCGCAGCCGTTCGGCCAGCTCCTCGCCGGGCAGCGTGCCGGGCAGGACGGTCAGCGTCTCCTCCCGTTCCGCCAGCGGGCGTCCCGCCGCGGCCGACGCCGCGCTCAGCGAGGTCACGCCGGGCACCACCTCGGTCGGGTAGCGCGAGGCGAGCCGCTTGTGCAGATGCATGTAGGACCCGTAGAACAGCGGGTCCCCCTCGCTCAGGACCACCACCGTCCGTCCCGCGTCCAGGTGGGCCGCGAGACGGGCGGCGCAATCGGCGTAGAACTCGTCCAGCGCCCCCTCGTAGCCGCCCGGATGGTCGGTCGTCTCGGTCGTCACCGGATAGACGAGCTGCTCCTCGACCTGGCCGTCGCGCAGGTACGGTTCGGCGACCGACCGGGCGATGCTGCGGCCGTGCCGCGCGCAATGGAAGGCGACGACGTCGGCGTCGCCGATGAGCCGCGCCGCCTTCACCGTGACCAGCTCCGGATCGCCGGGCCCGACCCCCACGCCGAACAGCCGTCCCGCCATCACTCCGCCTCACTGGCGACGGCGTTGACCGCCGCCGCCGTCATCGCGCTGCCGCCGCGCCGCCCGCGCACCGCCAGATGGTCGAGGCCGCTCGCGGCGAGCGCCTCCTTCGACTCCGCCGCGCCGATGAACCCGACCGGCACGCCGATGACCGCCGCCGGACGTCCCGCGCCCTCCTCGACCATCTCCAGCAGCCGGAACAGCGCGGTCGGCGCGTTGCCGACGGCCACGACCGCCCCGTCCAGCCGGTCGCGCCACAGCTCCAGGGCGGCCGCGCTGCGTGTGGTGCCGAGCCGCGCGGCCAGTTCGGGCACGCCCGGCTCGCCCAGCGTGCACACGACCTCGTTGCCCGCGGGCAGCCGGGCCCGCGTGACACCGGACGCGACCATCCGCGCGTCGCAGAGGATCGGCGCGCCGTCCAGCAGCGCCGCCCGTGCCCGCCCCACCACGCCCGGCGACCACACCAGATCCTCGACGAGGTCGGTCATCCCGCACGCGTGGATCATCCGCACGGCGACCCGCGCCACGTCGTCCGGCAGCCCCGACAGGTCGGCCTCCGCACGGATCGTCGCGAACGACCGCCGGTAGATCTCGGCGCCGTCCCGGACGTAGTCGATCACTGCTGTCCCTTCGCCGTCTTCAGCACGACCGGACCGCGGGGCATCCCGCAGCGCCGCTCGCATCCCGCCCAGTGGACGGGGGTCTCGGGGGCGCGGCTCAGGCCGCCGACGAATCGCCGGGCCTCTCCCTGCACGTCCCCCCGCGACTTGGCGCAGCCGGGACTTCCCGTGCACGCGGTGACGCCGACCCAGGGTGAATCGGGGTCGGTCGCGAACCCCGCGGAGCCGAGCCGTCCCGCGATGCGGTGCGCGTCCGCCGGGCCCAGGTCCCGGACGACGACGCCGCGCCAGGGCGTCACCCTGACCTCGTCCGCGATGCCGGCGAGCGCCTCGGCCTGCGCGCCGGACAACCGTCCGAGCGGCGGGACGGCCTCCAGCGCGACCAGCCCGTCCCGCTGCGGGATGACCCCGGCGTGCGGACGCGGAGGCTCCGCGGCCGCCGCGGCCTCCACCAGCTCTCCGCCGAGTTCGGACGCCACACGCCGCGGGCCGTCGGGTATCTCCGCCAGGCGCCAGGCGCCGCCGCGGATCCTGAGAAAGATCTCGGCCGCCGCGACCATCGTCCGGACCGGGTCGTCGGACGGCAGGACGCTCGGAGCCCCGGCCAGCAGAAACCCGCCGGGAGTGTGCGTGAGGTCCGCTTGCAGGGAGGCCACGTCGCCGGTGCCGTCATCGAACGCGAACAGGAACCGTCCCGGCAGCCCGGCCAGCAGGGGCCGTCCGCACAGCGTCCGATCGAGTTCGGTGACCAGCGGGTCCGTGTCCAGGGCGCCGTGCGCGCCGCGCCCGCCGAGCGGCGAGGCGACGATGTTGCGCACCCGCTCATGGGACGGAGCGGGAAGCAGCCCGGCGGCCTCCAGCCGCCCCGCGAGCGCCGCCGGGTCGCGGACGCCGCGCACCTGGAGGTTCCCCCGGGACGTCAGCTCGATGACGTCCGAGCCCACCTCACGGGCGGCGCCCCCGAGCACTCTGAGCTGCGTGGACGACACCGCGCCCCCCGGCACCCGGACGCGCGCCAGCGCCCCGTCGGCGGCGTCGTGAGTCTGCAGCGCCCCGGGACACGCGTCAGCGCGGGCTCTGACATTCGGCACGGGGAGGATGTTAACCACACTTTGCGGGCGGGCCGCGCTGCCGTAGGGTTCTGGGCAGGCGATGGCAATGGGAGGAAGCCGGTGCGAATCCGGCGCGGTCCCGCCACTGTGACCGGGGAGCGAACCCCGCTTGAGGCCACTGTCCGCACGGACGGGAAGGCCGGGGCGAGCATCGATCCGGGAGCCAGGAGACTCCTGCCGTCGCGACACCCGCGACCGGGGCGAGGACCCCAGGGGGAGGAACGGCCGTGTCCGCTGGCACCGTGCTGCTGCTGTCGACGTCCGACACCGATCTGCTGAGCGCTCGCGCGTCCGGAGCCGACTACCGGCTGGGCAACCCGGCGCGGCTCGCCGTGGACGATCTGCCCGGGCTGGTCGAGGGAACGGCTCTTGTCGTGGTGCGCCTGCTCGGCGGGCGGCGGGCGTGGGAGGACGGGCTCGACGCCCTGCTCGCGGGGCCCCGGCCGGTCGTCGTCCTCGGCGGCGAGCAGGCCCCCGACGCGGAACTGATGGAACTGTCGACGGTGTCCGGCGGCGTCTGCGCCGAGGCGCACGCCTACCTCGCCCACGGCGGTCCCGCCAACCTCGCCGAATTGCACGCGTTCCTGTCGGACACGGTGCTGCTGACCGGACGCGGGTTCGCGCCGCCGCGGCCGGCGCCCGCCTGGGGACGGGTCGAGCGCGAGACCCGCGGTGGTGACGGGCCCGTGATCGGCGTGCTCTACTACCGCGCCCACCACATGGCCGGGAACACCGACTTCGTCGAGGCCCTGTGCGACGCCGTCGAGGACGCCGGCGGGCGGGCGCTTCCCGTGTTCTGCTCGTCGCTCCGCACGGCGGAGCCCGCACTGCTCGACACGCTCCGGGAGGCGGACGCGCTGGTCGTGACCGTCCTCGCGGCGGGCGGGACCAGGCCCGCGACGGCCGGGGCCGGGGGCGACGACGAGGCGTGGGACGTGGGCGCCCTGGCCGCGCTGGACGTCCCGATCCTCCAGGGGCTCTGCCTCACGACGAGCCGCGCCGAGTGGGAGGCGAGCGACGACGGCCTGTCCCCGCTGGACGCCGCGTCGCAGGTCGCGATCCCCGAGTTCGACGGGCGGATCATCACCGTCCCGTTCTCGTTCAAGGAGACCGGCGAGGACGGCCTCACCGTCTACCGGGCCGATCCGGAGCGGGCCGCGCGGGTCGCCGGGATCGCCGTCCGGCACGGGCGCCTGCGGCACACCCCGCCCGCCGAGCGGCGCGTCGTGGTGATGCTGTCGGCGTACCCGACGAAGCACTCCCGCGTGGGCAACGCCGTCGGACTCGACACCCCGGCGAGCACCGTGCGGCTGCTGGCGCGGCTCGACGAGGCCGGCTACGACCTCGGCGAGGGCTTCCCCGGCGTCCGGGAGCAGGACGGCGACGCGCTCGTCCACGCGCTCATCGCGGCCGGCGGGCAGGACGAGGACTGGCTCACCGAAGAGCAACTCGCGGGCAATCCGGTCCGCATCTCGGCGGCGTCCTACGAGCGCTGGTACCGCACCCTCCCGGAGGTGCTCCGGGGCGAGACGGAGCTGCACTGGGGCGCGCCTCCCGGGCAGCTGTTCGTCCAGGACGGCGACATCGTGCTCGCCGCCCTCCGCGCCGGGAACGTCGTCGTCATGGTGCAGCCGCCGCGCGGCTTCGGGCAGAACCCCATCGCGATCTACCACGATCCCGACCTGCCGCCGAGCCACCACTACCTGGCCGCGTACCGGTGGCTGGCGGACGAGTTCGGCGCGCACGCGATCGTCCACGTCGGCAAGCACGGCAACCTGGAGTGGCTGCCCGGCAAGGCGGCGGGCATGTCCGCGTCGTGCGGCACCGACGCCGCGCTCGGCGACGTCCCGCTGATCTACCCGTTCCTCGTCAACGACCCGGGGGAGGGGACGCAGGCCAAGCGCCGGGCGCACGCCGTCCTCGTCGACCACATGGTCCCGCCGATGGCCCGCGCCGAGACTTACGGCGACATCGCCCGCCTCGAACAGCTCCTCGACGAGCACGCGACCATCGCCGCGATGGACCCGGCGAAGCTGCCCGCGATCCGCGCGCAGATCTGGACGCTCATCCAGGCCGCGCGACTCGACCACGACCTCGGGCTGGACGACCGTCCCCACGACACCGAGTTCGACGACTTCATCCTGCACGTGGACGGGTGGCTGTGCGAGGTGAAGGACGCGCAGATCCGCGACGGCCTGCACGTCCTCGGCGAGGCACCGGAGGGCGCGGCCCGCGTCGACCTGGTCCTGGCCATGCTCCGCGCCCGCCAGGTGTGGTCGGGACGCGAGACGCTCCCCGGCCTGCGCGAGGCGCTCGGCCTCAGCGAGGACGGCGGCGAGGCCCTCGGTGACGTCGACGCGGCCGAGGCCGCCGCCCGCGATCTCGTCCAGGCCATGGAGGACGCCGGCTGGTCCGTGGACGCAGCCGCCCGCGTCGCCGAAGGCCTCCCGGAGGGCCGCCGCGAACCCGTGACCCGCGTGCTGGAGTTCGCCGCGTCCGAGGTCGTCCCGCGCCTCGCCCGGACGCCCGACGAGCTCGACCACGTCCTGCACGCGCTGGACGGCGGCTACGTCCCGGCGGGCCCGAGCGGGTCGCCGCTGCGCGGGCTCGTCAACGTCCTGCCGACCGGGCGGAACTTCTACTCGGTGGACCCGCGCGCCGTCCCGAGCCGGCTCGCCTGGGAGACGGGGCAGGCGATGGCCGCCTCGCTGCTGGACCGCTACCGCGCCGACCACGGCGAATGGCCGCGCTCGGTCGGCCTGTCGGTGTGGGGGACGAGCGCGATGCGCACGGCGGGCGACGACGTCGCCGAGGTGCTGGCCCTGCTCGGCGTCCGCCCGGAATGGGACGAGGCGTCCCGCCGCGTCACCGCGCTGGAGCCGATCCCGGTCGCCGAGCTGGGCCGGCCGCGCATCGACGTGACCGTCCGCATCAGCGGCTTCTTCCGGGACGCGTTCCCGCACGTCGTCGCGATGCTGGACGACGCCGTCCGCCTCGTCGCCGGGCTCGACGAGCCCGAGACCGACAACCACGTCCGGGCCCATGTCCGGGCCGACATCGCCCAGCACGGGGACGACCGGCGGGCCACGCTGCGCGTCTTCGGGTCCGCGCCGGGCGCCTACGGGGCCGGGCTGCTCCCGCTCATCGACAGCCGCAACTGGCGCGACGACGCCGACCTCGCCGAGGTGTACGCGGTGTGGGGCGGCCACGCCTACGGGCGCGGCCTCGACGGCGTCCCCGCCCGCGCCGACATGGAGAGCGCCTACCGGCGGATCGCCGTCGCGGCCAAGAACATCGACACCCGCGAGCACGACATCGCCGACTCCGACGACTACTTCCAGTACCACGGCGGCATGATCGCGACCGTCCGCGCGCTGACCGGCCGGGCCCCGGAGGCCTACGTCGGGGACAGCACCCGCCCGGACGCCGTCCGCACCCGGACCCTGTCGCAGGAGACCGCGCGGATCTTCCGGGCCCGCGTCGTCAACCCGCGCTGGCTCGCCGCCATGCGGCGGCACGGGTACAAGGGCGCGTTCGAGCTGGCCGCGACCGTCGACTACCTGTTCGGCTACGACGCGACCACCGGCGTCATGGCGGACTGGATGTACGACCGGCTCACCGCCGCCTACGTCCTGGACGAGGAGAACCGCGCGTTCATGGAGGAGTCGAACCCCTGGGCGCTGCACGGCATCGCCGAGCGGCTCCTGGAGGCGGCCGAGCGCGGCATGTGGGAGCACCCCGACCCGGAGATCCTCCAGGGTCTCCAGGAGGTCTACCTCAAGGCCGAGGGCGACCTGGAGGACGACACCAGCCGCTGAGCCGCCTCCGGATGTCCGGCCCAGTGCAGGTGCAGGTAGGACGCGGTGACGCGGTCGTCCCCGAACCCGTCGGACCCGTCCCGCCACCGGAACAGCGGTGCCGCGCCGGTGGACAGCGCCGTCCGGTGGAACTCGTGCCCCCGGAACCGCTCGCCCGGACGGGTCAGCGGCGACTCCGCCACCGCGACCGCCTCCCGGTACCCGAGCGTCAGCCGGGACGTCATCGCCGCCCGTCCCGGCACCCGCCCGCACATCGGCAGCCCGTCGAGCTCCTCGCACAGGTACAGCAGCCCGGCGCACTCGGCGGCGACCGGCCCGGCGAACGCGGCGACCTCCGCGAGCATCGGCGCGTTCGCGGCGAGGTCGGCGGCGTGCACCTCGGGGAAGCCGCCGCCGATGACGAGCGCGCCCGTCCCGTCCGGGAGGCCCTCGTCGCGCAGCGGATCGAAGACGGCGACCTCGGCGCCCGCCGCGCGCAGCAGTTCCACGTGCTCCGCATAGGAGAAGGTGAACGCCGGCCCGCCCGCCACCGCGACGACCGGGCCGCCCTTCACCGGGACGACCTCGCCGGCCGGGTCCCACGCCGTCCCCGCGAGCGGGGGAGCGGTGCCCGCCAGCCGGAGCAGCGCGTCCAGATCGCAGGAGCGGCCGACCAGCTCACCGAGCCGCTCCACCGCCCGCACGGCCGCCGGCCCCCGCTCCGCCGCCGGGATCAGCCCCAGGTGCCGGGACGGCGTGACCACCGCGTCGTCCCGCCGGATCGCGCCGAGCACCGGCACGCCCGCCGCCTCCAGCGCGCTCCGGCACAGCTCCTCGTGCCGGTCGGAGCCGACCCGGTTCAGGATCACGCCGCCGATCCGCACGCCCGGCTCGAACGTCGCGAACCCGTGCACGACCGCCGCCACCGACCGGCTCTGCCGCGCCGCGTCGACCACCAGCACCACGGGCGCCGCGAGCAGCTCCGCGACGTGCGCCGTGGACGCGAACCCGGTGTCGCCGCGCCCGTCGAACAGGCCCATCACCCCCTCGACGACCGCCACGTCGCACCCGGCCGCACCGTGCAGGAACAGCGGCCCGACCCGGTCTTCCCCGGTCAGCCAGGGATCGAGGTTGCGGCCCGGCCGCCCCGCCGCGAGCGCGTGGTAGCCGGGGTCGATGTAGTCGGGGCCGACCTTGTGCGGCGACACCTTCAGCCCGCGCGCCCGCAGCGCCGCGATCAGCCCCGTCGCGACCGTCGTCTTCCCCGACCCCGACGAGGGAGCGGCGACGACCAGCCGGGGGATCACCACTCGATGCCCCGCTGGCCCTTCTGCCCGGCGTCCATCGGATGCCGGACCTTGCCCATCTCCGTCACCAGGTCGGCGGCCTCGACGAGCCGGCCCGGGGCGTCCCGGCCGGTGACGACGACGTGCTGGTTCCCGGGACGCCCGGCCAGCGCGGCGACCACGTCGTCCAGGTCGATCCAGCCCCACTTGAGCGGGTAGGTGAACTCGTCCAGCACGTAGAAGCGGTACGTCTCGGCGGCCAGGTCCCGCTTGATCTGCTCCCAGCCCTCCCGCGCGTCCGCCGCGTGGTCCGCCTCGGTGCCGGGCCGCCGGATCCACGACCAGCCCTCGCCCATCTTGTGCCAGGAGACCGGACCGCCCTCGCCGCTCTCGCCCAGTACCCGCAGCGCCCGCTCCTCGCCGATGCGCCACTTCGCCGACTTCACGAACTGGAACACCCCGACCGGCCAGCCCTGGTTCCACGCCCGCAGTGCCATCCCGAACGCGGCCGTCGACTTGCCCTTCCCCGGCCCGGTGTGGACGATCAGCAGCGGCCGGTTGCGGCGCTGCCGGGTGGTCAGGCCGTCGTCGGGGACGGACACGGGCTTTCCCCGGGGCATCTCAGGCCGCCTTCCTGTGATCGCGGACGGCCCCGCCGAGGTCGTCCAGCGGGACGAGCCGAGCCCCGAGCCGCACCGCCAGCCGCCCCGCGAGGCCGAGCCGCACCGGGCCTGACTCGCAGTCCACGACGATCCCCGCCGTGCCCGCCAGCAGCCCCGCCGCCCGGTCCACGTCGCCGCCCGCGGTGGCCCGGCCGTCCGTGACGACCACCAGCAGCGGGCGCCGCGCCGGGTCCCGCAGCCGCTCGGCGCGCAGGACCTCGGCCGCCCGGACGAGCCCGGCGGCCAGCGGCGTGCGCCCGCCGGTCGGCAGCGTCCGCAGCCGCGCCGCCCCCGCCTCGACCGACGACGTCGGGGGCAGGACCAGCTCGGCCGTCCGGCCCCGGAACGTGATCAGGCCGACCTTGTCCCGGCGCTGGTAGGCGTCCAGCAGGAGGCTGAGGACGGCCGTCTTCACCGTCGTCATGCGGCGGCGGGCCGCCATCGACCCGCTGGCGTCCACGACGAACAGCACGAGGTTGCCCTCGCGCCCCTCCCGGACCGCCTCCCGCAGGTCGTCCGCCCGCAGCACGAGGCCCGCGCCGTCCCGGCCGCGCGCCCGCTGGTGCGGCGCGGCGGCCAGCAGCGTCGCGACCACGTGCGGGTCGCGAACCCGCGCGTCCGGGCGCCGCGCCCCGGTGACCCGCCCCCGAGGCGTCCGCGCCCGCGATCGCCTCCCCGCGATCCCCTCACCAACCCCCGGAATCTCCAACAACGGCACCGCATACGGCGCCATGACCACCGCAACCCGCTCGCCCCCATTCGCGCCGCTCGTCCCATCCGCGGCCCCCTCACCCGACACGCCGCCCTCACCCGGCGCCGCGCCCCGCTCCGAGCCGTCACCCCCCGAATCACCGCCGCCCCACACGCCGTCGTCGCCCCACGCGGGGTTGTCCCTCCACGCGGGGTCGTTTCTCAAGGTGGGGTCGTTCCTCCGCGTGGCGTCCTGTCCCTGCGCGGGATCCTTGCCTCGTGAGGTGTCGCCCTCCTGTGTGGTGCCGTTTCCCTGGGCGGTGTCGCTCTCCTGCGTGGGGGCGTTCTCTTGCTCGGGTTCGTTTCCCGGCGGGGTGTCGCTTTCTGGTGCGGGGCCGTCGGGTGGTGGGTCGTCGTCGGGTGACGTGCTGTTCAGGAGTTCGTCGAGCAGGGACTCGTCCAGGCCGGGTGCGTCGAACGGGTCGCGGCGGCGCCGGTGCGGGAGCGACAGCCGGGCCGCCGCGCGCACGTCGTCGGCCGTCACCACGTCCCGTCCGAGCCAGGCGGCGTGCGCGAGGGCGGCGTTGGCCGTGACCAGGTCGGCGCGCAGCCCGTCGACCTCGAACCCGGCGCACACCGCCGCGATCTGTTCGAGGCGCCGGTCCGGGAGCCGGACGCCCTCCAGCCGCTCCCGCGCGGCGCCGATGCGCCCGGCGAGGGCGGCCTCCGCGTCCGCCCACCGTGCGGCGAACGCGGCGGGGTCCGCCTCGAACGCCAGCCGCCGCCGGACGACCTCGGCGCGTTCCTTCGGATCCCTGGACGCGCTCACCTCGACGGTCAGCCCGAACCGGTCGAGGAGCTGGGGACGCAGCTCGCCCTCCTCCGGGTTCATCGTGCCCACCAGGAGGAACCGGGCGGCGTGCCGGACCGACACCGACTCGCGCTCGACGTAGCAGGTGCCGAGGGCGGCGGCGTCCAGCAGCAGGTCCACCAGGTGGTCGTGCAGCAGGTTCACCTCGTCGACGTACAGGACGCCCCGGTGCGCCGCCGCGAGCAGCCCCGGCTCGAACGCCTTCACCCCCTCCGTCAGGGCCCGCTCGACGTCCAGCGACCCGGCGAGCCGGTCCTCGGACGCGCCGACCGGCAGCTCCACCAGCGCGGACGGCCGCCGCTCGGCGGGTCCGCCCGCCTCGTGCGGCCCGTCCGGGCAGGACGGGTCCGGCGCCGCCGGGTCGCACGCGAACCGGCAGCCCGCCACGGTGTCCACGGCGGGCAGCTGCGCGGCCAGCGCCCGCACGATCGTCGACTTGGCGGTGCCCTTCTCGCCCCGCACCAGCACGCCGCCCACCCGCGGTGAGACGGCGTTCAGCAGCAGCGCCAGCTTCAGGTCGTCCAGCCCGACGACGGCGCTGAACGGATAGGTGGCGTTCACTCCGAGACCTTCCGGTTGACGTGCGCGACCCGCCAGCCGTCCCGGGCGGCGGTCAGCCTTGTGGTGGACAGCGGCGCGAGATCGATCCGGTCGGCCGCGAGGACGCCGATGCCGAGCGCGTGGGCGAGCGCGGCCCGGATGACGCCCGCGTCGCAGACGGCGACGCCGGACGGCCCGGTGCCGAGCCACGCGCCGACCCGCGCCGCGAGGTCCGCCCGGCTCTCGCCGCCGTGCGGGGCGGCGTGCGGGTCCGCCAGCCAGGACGCGAGCGCGTCCGGCTCGCGGGCGGCCACCCGCGCGTAGGCGGTGCCCGCCCACCGGCCGTGGTCGGCCTCGGCGAGGGCCGCCTCGGCGCGGGCGTCGAGCCCGAGCGCGGCGCACGTCTCCCGGGCGGCCGGCGCGGGGGACGTCCAGCACGCGCCGTCCGGCAGCCGCCCGGCGAGCGCCCGCGCCCTGGCCAGCGCGGACGGGTCGGCGGCGGCGCCGGCGGGGAAGCGGGCCTCCCGCATCCCCGCCGACGTCGCGTGCCGGACGAACAGCACCCCGTTCAGGCGGGCCCGCTCACGCCGGGGCCGGCGCGGGACGCGCGGCCCGGTCGCAGAACCATCCGAAGAGCGTGCCGAACGACGCCCAGAACACCAGTTGCGTCCCGAGCGAGGTGATGCGGAACCGCCACAGCAGCGTGGCCGGGAAACCGTCCGGCACCTCGTCGACCCCCGGGAGCAGCAGCGACGCCACGACCACCGGGACGAGGAACGCGAGCACGGCCGCGGGCCAGCGCGCCCACGGCCCGCCCGGCACGCGCCGCGCCGTGGTCACCGCGATGGCGGCCGAGAGCAGCCCGACCCCGATCATCGCCAGGTACAGCACGGTCCGGCTGTTGATCGTTTCCGGGTCGCCCACCGCCGGCGGGTTCGCCGGGTACTTGAGGAACGGGACGAGGATGACGGCGGCGAAGGCGGTCCCGGCGGCGGCGAGCGCGAGCCCGCCGTCCGACCGCGGGCCGACACGCCCCCGCAGGGCCGCGAACACGAGCGCGAACACGCCGCCGGCGGCGAGCCCGTAGAGCCCGGTGGCGAGGAACAGCCCGGCCTTCTGCGTGCCCCGGCTCACCTCTTCGCCGTGCTCGTGGGCCGCCCCGGCGCCGTGTTCGTGGACGGCGCCGCCGTGCTCGTGCGCGGCGGCGGCGTTCTCCAGCGCGATCGCCTCGTCGATCCGGGGTTCACCGGCCGTGAAGGCGAAGACGCCCGCGACGAGACCGGCCAGCAGGCCCAGCAGCAGGCCCCTGACCAGCAGGGTGCGCACCATGTCAGTGGCAGGGCACGCCGAGCAGGTGCCGCCCGTCGTGCATCAGCTCGTGGAGGTAGCCGCCGGTCTGCGACACGGCGCCGTTGTCCATCAGGACGAGGTAGCCGAGCAGCAGCAGCACGGGGACCGCGAGCAGCCAGGGAACGATTCGGTGAAGGGGGATGGTGCGAGCGGGCATGCTGCGTGCGGACGCAGTGCTCACGGTGCCTCCGTAGGGGATCTAGCGCGTCCCGGACAATGAGGTCGCGATCACCCGAGCGACCTGGCTCCCGGGATCCGCGTCCCGGATACAGTGGCGCGTCCGCACCGGCATCTCACCGGATTTCCCTCGGGCGACCGTGAATCAGCCGAACCGTACGGCGCCGTGGACACCGCTGTCAATGTCGTCCACTGTCGATGTCGTCCACCCTGACCGATACCGCGATTGTGGTCATGACGCTCCGTTCACCTACCATGACGGCTTCGGTGCTTCGTGTCCCCTCGCTCCCGAAACACGATGACGATGGAGTCGTACATGATCAGCCAAGACACCGGGCGGCCCGCGTCGCTCGACGACGTCAAGGGGTGGTTCCCCAAGGTCGACCAGCTGCTCTTCACCTGGTTCCTGGAACGCCAGGAACGCATGGGGCAGCGGGGCGACCTCGTGGAGCTCGGCTCCTACCTCGGCAAGAGCGCCATCCTCATGGGGCGGCACCTGCGCGAGGGCGAGACCTTCACGGTGTGCGACCTGTTCGACTCCGACGCACCGGACGACTCCAACCAGGCGGAGATGGAGGGCTCGTACTCCACCCTGACCCGCAGGGGGTTCGAGTCCAACTACCGCGCGTTCCACGATGAGCTCCCGGAGATCATCCAAGGCCCCACGTCGCTCATCCTCGACCACGTCCAGCCCGAGACCTGCCGGTTCGTGCACGTGGACGCGTCCCACCTGTACGAGCACGTGAACGGCGACATCCGGGCCGCGCACGTCATGCTCCCCTCCGGCGGGCTCATCGTGTGCGACGACTACCGGTCCGAGCACACCCCCGGCGTCTCCGCCGCGGTCTGGGAGGCGGTGGCCGTCGACGGGCTTCGCCCGATCTGCGTGACGACCCAGAAGCTCTACGGCACCTGGGGCGACTCCGCCACCGTCCAGGACGAGCTCCTGGAGTGGCTGCGCGGCCGGGAGGACGTCTGGCACGAGGTCCAGGAGGTCGCCGGGCGGCCGCTCGTCCGCATCAAGGGCAAGGCGGCGAAGAAGAAGAACGATGGCGCCAAGCTGAAGGAGCGGCTCGCCCAGGCCGAGCAGCGGCTGGCCCGCACGGAGGAGAAGCTGGCCCGCGCCAGGCACGAGCTGGAAGCCGTCCGCGGCTCGGTCAGCTTCAAGGTCGGCCGGAAGCTGACCGCCCTCCCGCGGGCCGTGCGCGGCGGCCGCGAACCGTAGAGCGGGATCCGGGCTCCGCGTCGATAGAACGCGTTCTAGTATCGGACGCATGCGACACGGCATCGTGCTCTTCACCAGTGACAGGGGCATCACGCCCGCCGCCGCCGCGAAGGCCGCAGAGGAGAACGGGTTCCACACCTTCTACGTGCCCGAGCACACGCACATCCCGGTCAAGCGCGATGCGGCGCATCCGGGCACGGGTGACGAGACGCTGCCCGACGACCGCTACATGCGCACGCTGGACCCGTGGGTCTCGCTGGCGTCCGCGGTCACCGTCACGTCCACGATCCGGCTCGCGACCGCGGTGGCGCTGCCGGTGGAGTCGGACCCGATCACGCTCGCCAAGGCCATCGCCACGCTCGACCACCTGTCCGGCGGGCGCGTCACGGTCGGCGCCGGGTTCGGGTGGAACACCGACGAACTCGCCGACCACCACGTCCCCGCGGGCAAGCGCCGGACGGTGCTGCGCGAGTACGTCGAGGCGATGCGCGCGCTGTGGACCGAGGAGCAGGCGTCCTACGCCGGGGAGTTCGTCTCGTTCGGCCCGTCCTGGGCCTGGCCCAAGCCCGTCCAGCCGCACATCCCGCTGCTGATCGGCGCGGGCGGCGGGCCGAAGACGTTCGCCTGGATCGCCGCCCACGCCGACGGCTGGATCACCACCCCGATCGAGCGCGACATCCTGCCCAAGGCCGCCGAGTTCCAGGCGGCCTGGAGCGACGCGGGGCGGACCGGCCGGCCGGAGATCTCCGTCCTGGCCGCGATGCGCCCCTCGCCCGAGGACATCGCGGCATGGGAGGAGGCCGGCGTCACCGAGATCATGTGGGGTCTGCCGGACAAGCCCGCCGACGAGGTCGTCGCCTTCCTCGGCCGGCACGCCCGGCGCCTCGGCCTCTGACCTCCGGCGTCTCTGGAGCCCCGGGAAGGGAGCACTTTCCCTCCTGTTGAGGGAACTGGTCAAACCCAGTCGAAGCAAGAATTACAAACTTCAACCAAATTGCTCAGGCTTGGCCCGACTCGTCCTCGCCGGGGCTCACCCTGCGTCCGACACCGGCATAGCACCATTGGCGGTCGGCCCGGAGTGGAACGGTCGAACCCGGGTCCGGACGCCACATCGACAAAGTGGTGAGTCCCGGATCGACGAGTTCGAAGCCGTCGAACAGGCGCGCGATCTCCGCGCGGGCGCGCAGGGTGATCTGATACGTGGCCTTTTCGTATACCGCGCCCGCGTCCCGGACCCGGCTGTCGGTGTCGAAGTCGCCGGTCACGTGCGACACGGCCAGGTAGCTCCCGGGGACGACCGCGTCGCGCAGTCGCGCCACGATGCCGGGCGGGTCGTCGTGGTCGCCGATGAAGTGGAGCACCGCCAGCATCAGCACCGCGACCGGCCGGTCGAAGTCGATGAGCGCGTTCAGCTCCGGATCCTCCAGGATCTCGCCGGGCCGCCGGGCGTCGCCCTGGATGACCGTCACCTCCGGTGTGGCGGCCAGCAGCGCCCGCCCGTGGGCCAGCACGACCGGCTCCCGGTCGACGTAGACGACGCGGGCGTCGGGCGCGACCTGGTGGGCGATCTCGTGCACGTTGCCCTGGGTGGGCAGCCCCGAGCCGATGTCGATGAACTGGCGGATGCCGGACTCGGCCAGGAAACGCACCGCGCGCCGCAGGAAGGCGCGGTTCTCGCGCGCCATGAACGGCGTGTCCGGAGCATGCCGGACCACCTCTTCCACGGCCTCCCGGTCGGCGGCATAGTTGTCCTTGCCGCCGAGGAGGTAGTCGTACATTCGCGGGACGTTCGGCGTATTCACATCGATGCCGTCCATCATCTCCTCCCGGCCTCTCGTGGGCGGATCGTGTCCGGCTTCGGACTTATCGCGATTCGTCCCCCAACATGTAAGCATTGTGATCAACTCGGGTACAACCGAAGCCGAGATCTGTACGCGGGAGCGCAAATGCCAGGCGACGCCAGCACAGCATCGCAAATCCCCGGACCGCCCACCGAGGACGACGGCGGCGCCGCCATCGCGGCCGCCGGCGGGCTGCACAACTACCAGCTCGAACTGCACGGCGAGTACGGGCCGGTGGTGCGCTTCCCGCTGCCCGGCGCGGGCCTGGCGGTGTCGGTCGCCGACCCCGTCCTGCTGGAGGCCACCGCGAAGATCGACAAGCGTCCGGAGAAGCTCTTCGAGTTCCTGGCGCCCCTCCAGGAGTCGGGCAACCTCCAGACGATCCCGGCGGCCGAGCACGGCCCGTGGCGGCGGGTGATGCTGTCGGTGCTGGCCGGTCGCCCCTCGCACGAGGCTCATTTCGCACAGTTCACCGCGCTGGCGACCGGCATGGCCGACCGGTGGTCGGCGCGGGCGGCCGCCGGCCCGATCGCCCTCCAGAAGGACCTCAGCGAGCTGTCCCTGAGCATGATCTGCCAGTACGCGCTCGGCAGCGGCCTGGGGTCCGAGGAGTCCGCCGGACGGGTCGTGTCCGCGTTCGAGACCGTCCTCACCCACTACATGGGCCAGGCGGACGCGTCCGGTGGCGAGGAGGCCCGCCGGGCCGAGGAGGCCCTGGCCTACCTGCGCGCGACCACCGACGAGGTGCTCGCCGCGCACCGCGGGCGGGACGACGCGGACCGCAGCGACCTGATCGCCGCCCTGGCCGCCGCCGGCGAGTCCCCGGCGCGGATCCGCGACACCGTCCTGATGACCATGCTGGCCGCCCACCACACCACCGGCGTCGCCATCTCGTGGACTCTGTACCTCCTGGCCCGGCACCCGGACGCGGCGGAGCGCGCCACCGCCGAGGTGGACGAGGTCCTCGGCGACCGTCCCGCCCCGGACTACGGCGACCTCCGGAAGCTCGCCCGTCTGGACGCGGTCGTCAAGGAGGCCATGCGGCTCTACCCGCCGGGCCCCTACGGCGCGCGGGAGGCCACCGAGGACCTCCGGCTCGGCGAGTACACCGTCCCGGCGGGCACGACGATCTTCTATCCGTTCTGGGCCGTGCACATGAACCCCGAGTACTGGCCCGACCCGGAACGGTTCGACCCCGGCCGGTTCACCCCGGAGGCGTCCGCCGGACGCCCCCGCCTCGCCTACATCCCGTTCGGGCTCGGCCCGCGCAGCTGCGAGGGCGCGGCCCTGGCCATGGTCGAGGCCGAGCTCGTCCTGGCCATTCTGCTCAAGCGCTTCCGCTTCGAGCTCGCGCCCGGCCAGACGATCACCCCGATCGAGCGCTTCGTCCTCTGGGCCGCCGACGACATCCGGATGAACCTCACTCCCCGGTGAGGGCCGGGCCCGCTAGGCTCGCCGCCCGTGACGATCGATGGCTGGTGGGGCCTCATCGAGCGGGCCCGCGCCGAGGTGGGCGACCGTGCCGATGACCGGAACCCGCCCGATGACCCGCTGCCCGGCGCGCTGACGGACCTCCTCACCGGGCTGGAGGCGGCGCAGATCATCGACTTCTATGCCAAGGCGATCGAGGTGACCGACACCGCGTACCGGCAGCCGCTGTGGAACGCCGCCTATCTCATCGAGGGGGGCTGCGGGGACGACGGCTTCATGGACTTCCGCGACGGGCTGATCCTGCTCGGGCGAGAGACGTTCACGCGGGCCGTGGCCGACCCCGACTCCCTGGCGGGAGTGCCCGTGGTCGTCCGGATGAGCCGCGACGAGGGCGGCTGGATCGGCTTCGAGTCGCTGAGCCGCCCGGTCACGGACGCCTACCGGAGGGTGCGGGGCGAGACCGGCTCCCTCGACGCGGCCATGGAGACGGCCGTGCGCGGGATGACGCGTCCCGCGGAGCCGGCCGGGGAGAGCTGGGACGTCGAGGACGACGACGAGACGCGGCGGCACCTCCCGCGTCTCGCGGGGCTCTTCGTCGGCTGAACGCGCCGCCGTCACCGTCGCGTAGGTGCCGGTCCGGCCCGCGCCGTGCAGAGCCCTCGCCGCGGGGTAGAGGTGACGCATGATCGCAGAGGAAGGTTCCGGTGACCGTCCCGCGGACCGCCATCTCAGGCCGCGGGGAGCCGGTGACGACGCCGTGGCCGCGGCCGGCCGCGTGACGGAGGCGCTGGAGACCACGGAGTGCGCGCGGGGTCACCTGTACGCGTTCCATCAGCTGACCGGCCGGGCGGACGGGCAACTGGACGAGGCCGTGGAGCTCCTGCGCGCCGCGGGCCACGGCGACCTGGCGGGCCGGGTCGCCGAGGAGCTGATCGGCCGCAACGTCCTGCGGGGCCGCTGGACGTTCCAGCTCGTGGAGGAGTACGACGAGGGCTACTACCAGGCGTTCCACCGGCTGGAGGGCGAGGTGCGCGCCCGCCTCACGGGAGGCCGGCGGCACGTCCAGGAGGCCGAGATGAAGGAGCGGCGGCGGACGCGCGGCCTGCCGGAGCACGCCGCCGCGCCGGAAGGCGAGACCGGCCCGCCGCGGTGATTCGGCCAGGTCGGACCGGGTAGGCCACGCCCGTCGGCCCGGCGGAGGCCGGGCACCCACGCGACGGTATCGGGGGGCGCCGTGCGAGTACGGTGGCGGCGGCGCGCGCGGGCGGCGCGCTGGCCCGCGGGCATGGGCATCGCCCTGTGGCGGTGGCTGCGGAACTCCCGCCGGGTGCCGCGGGGACGGCTCCGCACCGGGGCCGTGTCGGAGATCAGGCGGATCCCGCGCCGCGGCGGGGACCGGATCCAGGCCCCGCGGCAGGGCACCGGGCCGGTCTACCAGCGGCGCTACACGGTCCGCGTCTCGGGCTGCCGGCTGACCGCGGCCGAGCTGATCGAGCGCCTCGGCGAGGATCTCAACGCGGCCTCGCCGGTCGAGGTCGCCGTCTTCGACAAGACCGTCGGGGCCTCCCGGCCGCTGGAGGCCGGGGACGAGTACGTGGTCCACATGCCGGGGCCGTGGAACTGCCCGGTCCGGGTGGTGGAGCGGACGCCGGAGTCGTTCCGGTTCGCGACGCTGCAGGGCCACCTGGAGGCGGGGGAGATCGAGTTCCGGGCCCGGGACCTCCCGGACGGCGACGTCGTCTTCACGATCGAGTCCTGGGCGCGCAGCGCCGACCGGTTGGGGAAGGCGCTCTACGTGGGCCTGGGCATCGCCAAGGAGATGCAGCTGCACATGTGGACGCACTTCTGCGCCCGGGTCGCCGAGCTGTCGGGCGGCCGCATGATCGGTGACGTGGACGTCCGGACCGAGCGGGCGGACGTCTCGGGTCCGGGGCGCCCGCAACGGCTCGTCGCCGGCGCGGTCACCGCCGCGTTCGCCCGCCCCTTCGCCCTGGCGGCACGGCTGCGCGACCGGCCGCTGCATCCCCGGGGCCTGGTGTTCGACGCCACCCTGACCCTGCACGGGACGTCCCGGTACTGGGGCGTCCCGTTCCTCGACGACCACACCGAGCTGCGCGGCCGCGCACGGCTCTCCCGAGCGGCCGGCCTGCCTCCCCTGCTCCCGGACGTACTGGGCCTGGCGCTCCGATGGCGGCAGCCACAGTCAGAAGACGCGGAGCTGCTGCTGGCGACGACCGGACGGACCCGGCTGGGCCGCCACCTGCTCCGACCCGCGACCAGGTGGAGCCCGGCGTTCTACGGTTCCCTGCTCGCGTATCGCGCCGGCGACCGCCGGGTCCTGCTGGGCGCCGTGGCGCGACGAGGCTCGGACGTTCCCGCCGATCTCGTCTCCCTGGCGCGCGCCCTGGACGAGCGGCCGCTGCTGCTGGACCTGGTGGCGGCCACCGAGTTCGGCCGCTGGGAGCGGTTCGGCGAACTGCGGATCCAGGGGCCCGCACTGGACGACGGCGAGCCGATGCGCTTCAACCCCGTCCTCAACCCCATATGGGGACTGCCTCCCGCGGGGCTTCTCCAGCAGGCGCGCGGCGTCACCTACACCGCCGTGCAGAACGCGGCCCGCCGTGCCGGGCATGGACGCCCGGAGCGGTCGCGCCCGCCGGAGAGGACCCGATGAGGACGAGGACCCGCGTCGAGCGGCGGATGCGCCGGCGCCACGCCGGCCTGCACCGGCTTCCCCTCAACTTCGACCCGGACCGGCACGACATGAACCGCCCGGAGCGGGGCTGGCACCTCGACGACTTCCGGCAGCCGCTGCCGCCGGAGCCGCCCGGCCCGCCGGTCGAGGGAGGGAGCTGGGAGATCGCCCGCCACCTGGTCCGGAATTACGAGTACGCCGACCCGGGCATCATCCGGGAGATCTGCCGCTCGGGACCTCCGGAGCCGGGCCGCGACATGCTGCTCGAAGGCCGGTTCTACGGGCTGCGCTTCTACCTCGGCCTCCGCGTCGGAGGCGTCGTCGACGGGGTCGTCGACGTGGACGGCCGCCGCGCACGGGTGTGGGGCTGGAACTACCGGACGCTGCAGGGCCACCTCGAACGCGGCCAGATGGACCAGGAAGTGCGCAAGTGGCTCGACACGGGGGAGGTGGAGTTCCACGTCCACGGCTTCTCGCAGCGGGCGTCCATCCCGAACCCGATCGTGCGTCTCGGCTTCGTCCTCTTCGGCCGCGCGACACAGCTCAGGTTCTACAGGCGAGCGTGCCGCCGCATGGAGACCCTCACCGCCGCCGCCCTCAAAGCAGAACCCGCAGACCGGGCATGATGCAGTCCACCCCGAGAAGGCCGCCTTCCGCGGCCTCCCCCGCATCGAGCGGTCAATACGCCTAGACGGCGCTCACCTGCACAAGCGGTGAAGCGGATCTGAAAGCGGATGGTGGCAGACTGCCACCGGCCCTTGAGCTGCGTAACCTCGGGGAGGAAGGGCGCGCGTGATCAGAGTTGAGCTATTCGACAACATGCCGATCTATGCGAACGGCCTTTCCGTCTTGCTCGGCCAGAACGGAATCACGGTGACCGGGATTCACTCGGATCTGCAGAGCGTCGGATCGTGGTTGCGGGCGGACGTTCTCGTGATGGCACTCCCGCTCGCGCACGAGGCGTTGACTGATTCGGCGTTCTCCCTCGGGGCTCCACCGTTGCTCCTGGTCACCGATGACGCCCTCGCGGTCCGTTCGACGCCGCTCGCCGCCTACGCCTGCGGCTGCGTGAATCGCGAAGCGGACGGCACGAGCTTCGTCTCGGCCGTGCGGGGGGCGGCCCGGGGCGCGCGGTTCTGGGAGGGCGCCGAGGTCACCGAGCCGGCCGCGCCGGAGCCGGCGCAGCGGCTCGGTTCGCTTTCCTCGCGGGAGCACCAGGTCTTGAAGCTCATCGCACGGGGATTCACGCACAACCAGGTCGCGACCCGCCTGGGCATCAGCCGGCACACGGTCGACACCTACGTCAAACGCATCCGGTCCAAGTGGGCTCTCGGCAACAAGGCCGACCTGACCAGGGCGGCGATGCTGGCGCTCCGGAGCTGACCCCTACCGGTTCCTGCCGGTCGGCCGGGCCGGGGCGGGCGGATGCGCCGTGGTTCCCTCTCCGGGGTCTGCTGCCGGCCACCGCCCCGCATCGGGACTGACGATGATCGCGCCCTCGGCCTGGCCGGCCAGTGCCCGCACCACCACCTGAGCGCATTCGACCGGATCGAGGCCAGGCCGCGATGACGTCAGGTTCGCGGGGCGGGCATCGGTGGCCGCCGGTCCGGTCCGGCCGTGACCTGTGGCGCGCTCCCGCACGGTGAAGCCATCGATGCTCACGAGCACGGTGCCGTCCGGTGCGATCAGCTCGATATCGCCGGTCGCCGTCGGGGTCGCCGTCGACGACCCCCGGCGCAGGTGGCTGTGGAAACCGGCCGGCAGGTCGCCGTACACCCGCATCCGCCCGATGGCCGCCGGTGCGAGAGAGCCTTCGCCGGCCGCCAGCATGGCGGCGGTCGCGGTGTCCAGGAGCGCGGGATGCAACCGGTGCTCCGAGATGTCGGCTGCGAACGCGTTCATCAGCGTGACCGCCACGAGCTTTTCCCGGCCGGCCTGGGCGGTCGCCGTCACGTTGTGCCAGCGCGGGCCGACCGTGAACGGATGCCCTTCCGGCAGGTGCGCGCGCCGGCCGGTCTCCGTCATCCGGGTGGTGAGCGCCGCGAGATCGGCCACGGGCGCGCTGCCGTCGTGCCCAAAGATCCAGCCGGTCACGTGGGGGACCCGGCCGTCCTCGGCGGTCGACCTGATCGCGAACTCGTACCCACCGTCGGAGGGGGCGAGCGTCACGTGTGCGGAGCGGGTTCCCTGGACGGTGAACGGCTCGTGGAAGGCCACGTCACGCAGCTCGACCGCCGCGCCGGAATCGGCGGACCTCTCGCCGAACAGTCTGATGACGAGGTCGAGCCAGGCGGTCTCCGGCATCACCGGAGTCTGGCCCATCCGATGCTCGTCGAGCGTCCAGTGGGTGCTCGCGCTGAACTCCATCTCCCACGTCATCGCCGCGGCCGGCAGCTCCGGCTCTGCCATCGTGTCGGTCGGTGCGGTGTCGGTCGGTGTGAGGTCGGTCGGTGTGAGGTCGGGCGGAACCGGGCAACTGATGCTGACCGGGCGGCCGAACGACGGCGGGGGCACCGCCATCGCGTCGAGGACGGCGTCGCCCGCCGCGTCCGTGGGCCTGCCCGTCCTGCCGGAGAAGAGCACGGTCAAGTCGAGAGGTGGCGCATCGGCGAAGACCTCCGCGAGGTTCGCCGAGCCCAGGGCCTTCCTGACGGAGACGGCGGCCGCTTCCGGGAATGAGATCGTTGCCGGTTCGTCGTCATGGCTGAGGTGGAACAGCCCGTTGACGGGCCCGAGCCGTGCTGTGAGCGCGGCCAGTTCGCCGCGCAGGGCGTCCCGGTCGCCGAGGTCGGCGGCGAGGGGGTGCAGATCCACGCCGCGGGCGCGCAGCCTGTCGCCGAGTGCCCGCGCGACCGCGAGGCCCGGCCCGTCGAGCCCACCGGTGACCACGTAGACGCCGCCTTCGCGAAGCACGTCGGATCCGGTGGCGGGAAGCACGAGCGGGCATCCGACGGGCAGCCATCGGTTCCGTCCGCGAAGCGCCACCAGGAGAGCCGGGTGGCCGAGCCGGAGCTCCGCGGCGATGTCCGCCCGTCTCACCCGGTCGCCGATGTCGATCACGCCGCCGCGCATGCCGGACGCGGCGCCGAGGAGGTCGCGAGCCAGGCCGAGGAGCACGGCTCTGGCGGGATCGACCCGGTCGTCTCCGGAGATGTCCACCGCACCGTTGGTGAGGACGTGGAACGTGGGCGTGCCGGGTCCGGACCGCCGGCCGGTCGCGAGCTCCGCGAACGCGACATGGCTCTCGGCCATCTCGTCCACGCGGGCGGGGAGGACGGTGGATCCGGCGGCCGGCGGCGCCGCCAGACCGGCGGCGTGGACGAAGGCGTCAGGCCGCTCGCCGTTCTCCTCCATCACGAGCCCGACACGCCGCAGATCGCCGGCCCCGCCGATGACGAACCCCGCGTCCGTCTCGGCGAAGCCCGCGCCGCGGCGGACCACCGTCGTCCGGTAGCCGGCGAGCCGGAGGGCGAGCAGGACGCGCTCGGCCTGCTCGCCGTCGTCGGGCGACAGCACGAGGGCGTTTCCGGAGCCGCCGTTCGCGGTCTCAGGCCGGGGCCGGCGCATCCATTCCACGGTGCTGAACGGGGACGGCTCACCGGTGCCGGTACCGGCGCTCGTGACCGTGTCCACGGCCTGGAGCCGCTGCGGTCCGCCGTGCGATCCGGTGTCGTCTGGCGGGTCGATCCGGTATCGGTCTCGCTGATAGGGATAGCCGGGCAGGGCCACCCGCCGGGACGGGGCCGGGTGCCCGGCGGCTTCCCAGTCGACCTCCACCCCGTTGACCCACAGCTCCGCCACGGCGTGCGCGATGCCGTCCAACCCCTCCTTTCCCGCGGGTGACCCGGCCACGACGGGGGCCTGCGGGTCGACCGCCACGGGGTCGCCGAGCGCGGTGCCGGGTCCGACGTCCAGCAGCAGCCGGCCGGGCGGGTCCAGCACGGCGCGCAGCGCCTGGCCGAGCGGCTCGGGCCGCATGGATCGGCCGGTCAGGAGCCCTGGATCGATGTTCTCCAGGTCGGTGACGCGCCGGCCGGTCGTCCCCGAGTAGATCGGTACCCGCGGTGGCTGGACCGGTGCCGCCGCGATGGCGGCCGCCCATCGTGCGGCGGCCTCTCGTGCGTCGCCGCCCGGATACCCGACCATCGCGCGGGCGCATACCGCCTCCACCGCGGCGGGGAGGTCGAGCAGGCCGGCGACGGTGGCCGCGGTGATCTCACCGAGGCCGTATCCGAGTACGGCGTGCGGTTCGACGCCGAAATCACGCCACATGGCGTCCAACGCGCATTGCATGGCGAACAGGAGGGGCTCCACCACAGCGGGGTCGGTCGCCGGCCGGTCGGCATGCCAGGTGTCGTAAAGGCGCCGGGCACCCGCCCGTTCGAACAGCTCCAGGCACTCGTCCATGGCCACGGTGAAGGCGCGGACCGACCCGTAGAGGGCGATGGCCGCGCGCGGCGGGAGCGTGTCCATCCCGGAGAACAGGAGCACGGTGGACGCGTCTCCGGCGCGACCGGTGAGCTGCCGGGCGGGGTCGGTCAGCGCATTGGCCGCATCGACGGAGTCGGTGCACACGGCGGCGAGCCGAACGGGATGTGCGGTGCGGCCGTGCTGCAGGGTCGCCACGGCGTCGGCGAAACGCTCGTCGCCGTGCGTGGCGAAATGGCCGGCGAGCCCGGCCCGGAGCTCCTCGGTGGCGCGGTTGGACCGTGTGGACAGCACGACGACATGGGGCGGGGTGCCCGGCGCCGGTGCGGGCAGCGGGTCCGGGTCGGGCACATCGCCCACCACCATGTGGACGTTGGTTCCGCCGATGCCGGACGCGCTCACCGACGCGACGCGTGGCCGGCCGGCCTCCCGGGGCCAGTGGCGCAACTCGGTGGCGATCGTGAACGGGGCCGAGGCGAGGCCGGGCCGGGGAGCGGACCGCGTCATCCCGATCGTCGGTACGATCGCCTCGCGTTCCAGCATCAGCACCGTCTTGATCAGTCCGGCCATGCCGGTCATCGTGGCGAGGTGCCCGATGTTGCACTTCACCGAGCCGATGACGGTGCCCGGGCGGGGCGGCCGGTCGTCGGCCAGCATCGCGAAGGCCTCCGCGAGGGCGCCCACCTCGGCCGGGTCGCCGAGCGGCCGGCCGGTGGCGTTCGTCTCGACGTACCCCACCTCCGCCGGGTGTACGCGGGCGAGCGCCATAGCCTCAGCGATGACCGCCGCCTGCCAGGAGACGCTCTGCGCGCTGAACGACGCCTTGTCGGCGCCGTCGTTGTTGACGGCGCTGCCTCGGATGACGGCCCTGACGGCGTCGCCAGCCGCGATGGCGTCGGCCAGGCGGCGGAGCACGACGACCCCGGCGCCGCTGCCGGAGACCATGCCGGTCGTGCTCCGCAGGCCGTCCGTCCGCCGGCCGTGGCCGAGCGGCGGGCCGACCACCGAGCCGCCCGCGATGGCCAGATCGCAATCGCCCGCCCGGAGTGACTGCGCCGCCAAGTGGGCGGCGACCAGCGAACCCGAGCATGCGGTGAGCACCGTCATGCTCGGCCCGTGGAGGTCGAGCGTGTACGACGTGAGCGTGGCGAGGTGGTCGGCCGGTCCGGCGCTGCCGAACACGCCGGCGGACTCGTCGATGCCGAACGGATCGTAGCCCGCGTTCTCCAGCGCCGCGTGGCACGTCTCGATGAAGATCCGGGTCTGCGGGTCGCAGAGGCGCGCCTCGTCCGCGGTCATCCCGAACAGGTCGGCGTCGAACAGGTCGGCGTCCGGCGTTCTCGGGCCGGTCCGCGGTCCGCCGGCCGGGGGAGAGGGGCGGGACTCCACGCCCGAGGCCAGGTTGGCCCAGTACTCCTCAAGGTCGCGCGCACCCGGGAGCCGGCAGGCCATCCCGACCACCGCGATGAGGTCGCCGGTCATGGTCACGAACCTTTCCGCTGCCGCAGACGATTTCGAAGCGCGCGCCGGTCGTACGGCGTCCAGGCGGCGCCCGCGGGCGGCCGGCCGGCTCCTCGATCGGCAGGTTCGGCCGAGCCGGCGATGAACACGGCGAGAGCGCGCACGGTCGGGTGCTCGAAGAACGCGGAGATGGGCGGTTCGCGGCCGATCCGTCGCCGCAGACGGGCGGACACGCCGATCATCGCCGCGGAGTCCAGTCCGGCTTCGAAGAAGCTGGCGTCCACGGGGATCGTCCGGCCCACCTGCTCGCGGATCGAGTCGGTCAGCGCGGTGACGAGCTGCCGCTCATCGTGCGTCATCGTCCCGCCTCCTTGCGGACGAGGGTCGCGAATGCCGCTGGGGTGGGGGCGCGGAAGACCGCGCCCATGGTGAGAGGCGTTCCGAACGTGTCGCTCGCGATCTGAGCCAGGCGCGCGGCGAGCAAGGAGTGCCCGCCGCTCAGGAAGAAGTTGGCGTCCCGACCCAGGTCGGGTCTGCCGAGCACGGACCTCCAGAGGGCGATGAGCGCCGCCTCGGTCTCGTCGGTCGCCTCGGCGCCGTTCCGGTGGTCGCCGCGGGCCGGCGGGCCGGCCGGACGTGCGGCCAGCGCACGGTAGTCCACCTTCCCGTTGGCCGTGGTCGGCAGCGCGTCGAGCACCGTGATCCCGCTCGGCACCGCGTAGCCGGGCAGCACCTCGCTCACGTGGTTCCAGAGCTCGGTCTCCAGCCCGGCCCGATCGGCGACGACGAACGCGGTGATCCTGGTGTCGGCGGCCGAGTCGCCGACCACGATCGCCGCCGCCGTCGTGACGTCCGGATGCGTCTCCAGTGCGGCCTCCACCTCGCCGAGCTCGATGCGGTGCGCCCTGATCTTGACCTGACGGTCCGCCCGGCCGAGCAGCTCGATGGTCCCGTCGGGCAGCCAGCGGGCCCGGTCGCCGGTGCGGTAGTGCCGGCCGAGCCGGGCACCGTTGCCGAACCGCTCGGCGGTCAGGTCCGGGCGGCCGTGGTAACCGGAGGCGACGCCGGCACCGCCGATGCACAGCTCGCCGGCCAGACCGACCGGCCGGGGCCGGCCGCGCTGGTCGACGATGTCGACGGTGGTGTTGGCGATCGGCCGCCCGATGGTGATCCGGGCGTCGGGGTCGGTGATCTCGGTGGTGGTCGACCAGATGGTCGTCTCCGTCGGGCCGTACACGTTGAACACCCGCGCGCCGGTCGCCAGGAGCCGTCCGGCGAGTCGCGACGGCAGGGGTTCCCCACCGCACAGGATCGTGCGGCCGGTCAGCCGTCCGGTCCCGTGCTCGGCGACCAGCCGCCACGTGGTCGGCGTCGCCTGGATCACCGATACCCGCTCCCGGACGATGAGGTCGAGCAGCTCGGCCGGCCGCGCCGCCGACTCGTCCGGAGCGACCACCACCCGCCCGCCCACCGCAAGGGGAAGGCACAGTTCGAGGGTGGAGATGTCGAACGCGAACGTGGTCAGCCATGTCATCGCGACCGAGGCGTCCAGGCCGAGCTCGGCGGTGAAGTGGCGGACCACGTTCGCCAGGTTGCGGTGGGTCAGCCGGACGCCTTTCGGCCGTCCCGTCGACCCCGACGTGAAGATCACGTACGCGGGGTCGGCGGGGGCCGGGCCGTACTCGAACCGGTCCGGCCCGGTGCCCGCCGCCGTGGCCGGATCGGGAAGCGGAACGCGGATCCGCCCGTCGAGGCACCGCGGCGGAATATCGTCGCCGCCGACGACCAGCGCGCAACCGGCCTCGTCCAGCTGCTGGAGGAGCCGGCGGGGCGGGTGGCCGGGGTCGAGCGGCACGTAGCAGCCGCCCGCCGCCCAGACCCCGATCGCCGCGGCGGCGGTGCCGGCGCCGCGCGGAGCCGCGACCGCGACGAGCGGATGGTCCGCGCGGCCGTGGCTCAGCACGGCGTCGCGGACCGTCGCCGCGGCGGACATCAGCCGGCCGTAGGTGGTGGCGCGTCCGTCCTGCGTGATCGCGACCGCGTCGGGCCGGTCGCGCGCCGCCTTGACGATCATGTCGAGCACGGTGGGCGGGGCCGGCCACGGCACGGCGGTCCGGTTGGCGACCGTGACGACGTGCCGGTCGCGGGCGGTGCGCAGGTCGAAGTCCGCGAGCGCCAGGCCGGGATCCGCGACGGCCTGGTCGAGCGCCAGCTTGAACCGGTCGAGGAAGCGCTCGGCGAACGCCGCGTCGTGGATCTCCGTGGCGTACTGGAGGCCGACGCGCAACGTCCCCGCCACCGGTTGGACGACGAGCTCCAGGTCGAACCTGGACAGGCCGGTGTGGACGTCCCGGAAGCGGGAGCCGTCGCCGAGCGGCTCGTCGGAGGTCCGTTCCGGCCGGAAGTTGTAGCAGTGCCGTACCAGGGCGCCTCGCCACCACGCGGGTTCCGAGCGGTCGGGGCGGGCGGTGGCGAGCAGTTCGAAGGGCATCGCGCCGTTCTCCCTGCCGGTGACGATCTCGCCGGAGACCCGGGCGACCAGGTCGGCGAATCCGGCCCGGCCGTTGAGGGAGACTCTCAGTGGCACCGTCGCCACGTGGTAGCCGACATCGTGGTGGCCGACATCGCCGGCGTCCTCGGGGCGGGTGTCCATCATGACGCCGACCACCGCGTCGGGTGCGGCTCCGTGCTCGTGGAGCACCAGGTAGAAGGCGGCGAGCAGGATCGCTGAATCGGTCGCGCGGCAGCGCCGGCGGAGCCCGGCGAGCATGTCGGCGGGCACGGTCAGCACCCGGTCCAGCTCGGCGCCTGAGAACGCGGGTTCCTCCGGTGAGGCGGCCGACTCCTCCAGCCGCATCCCGGTGGCGTCGAACCCGGCGAGCCGTTCGCGCCAGTACCGCACCGCGGACTCATCCTGCCCGCTCCGAGCCCGGCTGGGCACCGGCGCGGCGATCGGCGGCTCGTGTCCGCCGCTCAGGGCCAGGTAGGCGCGGCGCAGGTCGGTGAGCACGGTGTCGAGGCTGGCCGCGTCCGTGACGATGTGGTGCGCGACGACGCAGATCACATGCTGGTCCGGGCCGGGGATGAACAGGCCGGCGCGGACCAGCGGGGGCTCGCCGAGCTCGAACGGCCGTGCGGCGAAACGCCGCAGGTCCGCCGCCAGCTCGCCGGGTTCGGCCTGATGGACCTCGACCTCGACGTCGACCTCGTCCGGCCGGTGCTCGCGACGGACCGGCACCCCGTTCACCGCGGGAAACGACCTTCGAAGCGCCGGGTGCCGGGCGACCACGAGTTCCAGGGCCCGGCGGACCGGCCACCAGCGGGCCGGCCCGCTCACCTCGATGGCCGTGGCCACGTTGGACACCCCGCGGTGCGGCACGAGCTGCTGGAACGCCCACAGCCCACGCTCGTTCGCATCGAGCCCGGTACCGAGCGGGGTGGCGGCGCCGGTCATGCCGGCCGCCGGGCGCTCGCGTCGGCCGGCACGGCCGCGACGGCGTCCGCGAGCTCGTCGGGCGCGTCGTCGACGAGCCAGTGACCACCCGGGACCGCGCGCAGGTCGACGGATTCGGAGCTGTGCCGGCGCCAGCCGAGCAGCGCGCCCCGCTCGACGTCCGGGTCGTCGGTGCCGAAGCACACGGTGATCGGTACCGGCAGCGGCGGGGCGGGCCGATGGCGGTAGCCGGCGAGCACCGCGAAGTCCGCGCGCACCGCCGGCTCGGCGACCTGGCGGAGCCTGGCGTCCCCCGCGAGGGACTCGGGCACACCGCCGTCGTCGCGCAGCCGAGCCCACAGCTCCTCGCGGGGCAGGTGCGCCATGCGCCGTGGCCGCCGGGCGATGTCGGGGGCGTCGTAGGAGACGACGACGAACCGGCTCGGCATGGCCGCGCCGCGCAGGGCCAGGCCCTGGAGCACCCCGTAGGCGAGGAGTGCGCCCGCGCAGTAGCCGAACATCGCGTACGGCCGGTCGTCCACGCGCTCGATGAGGGCCTGGGCCAGGGCGTCGACCAGCGGCTCGAACACCGTGATCGGCGGTTCGGACAGCCGTCCCTGCCGGCCCGGCAGGTTCGCCGACCACAGCGAGATGCCGGCCTTCTCACCCGCGCGGGCGAGCCCCGCGAGCTGCGTGCACCCCGCCCCCGCGTGCGGGAAGCCGTACAGCGGCATGCCGTCGTTCGCCGCGAGCGGCACGAACCAGCCGTACTGGTCCTGGTCGGTCACCGGGGACGCCTCCGTTCGCTCAGCAGGGCCGCGAACCGCGCCGGCGTGGGGGCCGCGAACACGTCGGTGAAGTCCACGTCCGTGCCGAGCCGGACGTTCACCCGTTCGGCGAGCTCCACGGCGATGAGCGAATGGCCGCCGCAGAGGAAGAAGTTCGACTCGGCCGTGATCCGGGGGTGGTCGAGAAGGGTGCGCCACAGCTCGACGACGAGCCGGGTCGTCGGGTCGGCCGGCGGCTGCGGTGCCGGACCGTCGCCGGGCGGCGCGACCGACTCCGCGAGCCGACGGTAGTCGACCTTGCCGCTCCCATTGGTGGGGATGTCTCCCACCACGGCGAACCGGGCAGGAACGGCGGCGCCGGGCAGCAGCCCGGCCGCGTGCCGGCGCAGCCGCTCCATCTGGTCGTCGCTCGCGGAGATCTCGCCCTGGACGGCGGCGACGATCCTGAGACCGCCGGCGGCGTCGGGCTCGGCGAGCGCGGCCGCCGCGCGCACCCCCGGGTGCTGTTCGAGGACCGACTCGATCTCACCGAGCTCGACGCGATGCCCGCGAATCTTCACCTGCCGGTCGACCCGGCCGAGGAACTCCAGCTGCCCATCACGGCGGAGGCGCACCACATCGCCGGTCCGGTAGTGCCGGCCGAGCCCGCCGGCCGTCCGGAACACCCGGCCCGTGCGTTCCTCGTCGCCGAGGTATCCGAGCGCCACTCCGCGCCCGCCGATGCAGAGCTCGCCGGGAACGCCGGGCGGAGCGGCCCGGCCGTGCTCGTCCACGACCCGGACAGTGGTGTTGGCGATGGGGCGGCCGATGGGGACCCGCTCGGGGACGGGCGGCTCCAGCTCGGCCGCCGTGGACCAGATGGTGGTCTCGGTCGGACCGTAGACGTTGAACACCTGGCACTTCTCGGCGAGCAGCCGCTCGGCCAGCGGCGCCGTCAGCGGCTCGCCGCCGCACAGGACCCGCCGGCCGCGCAGCCGGCCGCGCAGCCGCGGCACCAGCTGCCGCCACGTCGTCGGTGTCGCCTGGATCAGTGTGACGTCCGCGCGTTCGACCAGTGAGGCGAGCACCCCGGGGTCGACCTGGGCGCGGTCGTCCGCGACGACCGCCCGCGCTCCCGTGCTCAGCGCGAGGAGCAGTTCGAGCGCGGAGATGTCGAACGCGAACGTCGTCAGCCACATCACCCGGTCGCCCGGTGTCACCTTGAGCATGTCCGCGAAGTGGCGGACCACGTTGGCCAGGTTGCCGTGGGTCACCAGCACGCCCTTGGGCCGGCCGGTCGAGCCGGAGGTGTACAGGAGGTAGGCGGGCGCATCCTCGGGACCCGGTGCGGACCGGGTCTCGGGTATGCCGCCGGGCACGGTGTCCAGCCTGACGGCGTGCCGTCCGCCCGCCAGGTCACCCGGAAGATCGCGGTCGGTGAGCACGACACCCACTCCGGCGTCGTCCAGCTCGTGCCGGGCGCGGGGGATCGGGTGCGCGGGGTCCAGCGGCAGGTACGCGGCGCCGGCCGCCCACACCCCGAGTACGGCCGCCGCCAGCCCTGGACCGCGGCCCGCGTACGTGCCGACGACGTCGCCGGGGGCGACCCCACGGGCGAGCAGCGCGTCGCGCACCCCCGCGGCCAGGCCGGCGAGCTCGCCGTAGGTCAGCTCGTCGACGGCCGGAGCGCCGGGAGTCCGCCGGGCACGATCGCTGATCATGTCCGGGACGGTCCCGGCCGGCCACGGCCGCGCGGTGTCGTTGACGCGCGCCAGGAGGGCCCGGTCCGCCGCCGGCAGGGCGTCGACCTCGCGCAGGGGCCGGTCCGGATCGGAGGCGAGCGCGATCAGCAGGTTCTCGTACCGGTCGAGAAGGTCGGCGACGTCCTCGTGGCCGTGCGCCTCGGTGCTGTAGACGGCGGTGAGCTCGAAGGGCGGGCCCGCCTGGACGATCAGCTCCAGGTCGAGCCGGCTCAGCCCGTGCCACGCGTCGACGTACTCGACGGGCCGGCCGGCCATGGTCAGCTCGTCCGGCCCGGCCGGACGGTAGTTGAACGACTGGCGGAACAGCGGCGCCCGCCAGTCGGCCGACCTGGTGTCCAGGGCGTGCCGCACCGACTCGAACGAGGCGTGTCCGTGTTCGAGCCCGCCGAGGAAGGCGTCCCTGGTCGTCCGGACGAGGGTGGCGAAGTCGGTGCCGAGGTCGACTCGCACCCGGATGGGCAGGATGTTGGCGTGGAAGCCGGCGGCGTCGTTCCGCGCACTGCCCCGTCGGGTGGTCACCGGGACACCGACCGCGAGGTCCGGGCCGGCCCCGTGGCCGGCGAGCAGCAGGTAGTACGCGGCGAGCAGGACGATGTTGTCGGTCGTCCTGGTGCGGGACCGGAGCCGGGCGACCGCCTCGCCGGCCTCCTCGGACAGTGTGCGGTCGAGCCGCGCCGCGGCGAAGGTCGGCCGGTCGGGGACGGGCCGGGCGCCCGCGAGAGCGAGGCGCTCCGGATCGATGCCCGCCAGATGCTCGGTCCAGAACTCGATCGCCGCCGCGTCCGGCGCCGGCTCGACCTGCGGCGGAGCGGGCGCGGGCAGCTGGGGTGAGGTGTCGCCGTCGGCGTACGCGTCGTACAAGGCCGCCGTCTCCCGCGTCACTATCCGCGTGGTGACGTCGTCGACGACGAGGTGATGGAGGACGACGCACACCACGGTCGCGTCCGGCAACATGATCATGTGCGCCCTGACCAGCGGAGGGCGGTCGAGGTCCATGCGTTCGGCGATCAGGCCGGTGACGAGTTCCGTCACCTCCTCAGCGGTGCCCTGGTGCACCTCTAGCGGCACCGTCGCCTCGTCGGCGGCAAGGAACCGTTTGCGCAGCTCGTGCCCGACGGGCTGGATGGACGTTCGCAAGGCCGGATGCCGCCGCACCACGTGGTCGAGCGCTTCTCGCAGCGGCCACCAGCGCAGCCGCGCCGGCACCTTCACCGCGAAGCCGACGTTGCAGATGCCGTGCTCGGGAACGAGCCGGTGCAGCATCCACTGGGCGCGCTCCTTGTCGGAGATCGGCGTGTCCCGCTCGGTGATCGCCATCAGGTCGCCGCGCCTTCCGCCGCGATGATCTCCGCCAGCGCGCCGAGCGTCGGGTGGTCGAACAGGGTGACGATGCCGGTCCGGATGCCGAACTCGGCGCGGATCTCCGACATCAGCTCGACGGCGCTGAGCGAGTTGCCGCCGAGTTCGAAGAAGTCGGCGAGTTCGCCGGACGGGGCGATGCCGAGCACGCGCTCCCACAGCGCCGCCAGGCGGTCCCGCACCGATCCGGAGGTCACCGCTGCCGCGACCGGCGTCGCCGCCGGTGCCGCGACCGGGGCCGCCACCCGCGACGAAGGCGTCGGCGCTCCCGGCTCCGTCACTCGCGGTGGCGGGAGGGTCGGTGCCCCCGCGATCACCGTGGTGCGCACCGGCACACCGTTGACGTGGGGCCGCACCGACACCTGGTACGGGTGCCTGGTCCCGAGCAGCGACAGGAACAGCGCGCCGCCGTGCTCGGGCGCGATGCCGTCGACCGGGCCCTCGTCTGGGAGGAAGGTGCCGTCGATGACCTGCCGCATGCTGAACCCGGCGATCCGCGCCACGAGGCTCCCGCCCGCGGTGTAGAGGTCGATGTCCGCGACGATGAGGCCGGCACCGGAGGGACGCCTGCGGATGTGGCTGACCGACTCGGCGGGCAGGTCGGCGTGGAGTTCGAGCGACTCGTAGCCGAACGGCAGGCTCAGGCCGTCGGCGGCCGGGCGGCGTACCGCGGAGGTCGCGCAGTCCAGCACGGCGGGGTGCAGCGGATGGACGTCGAGATCCGGCTGGAACGCCTCGGGCAGGGCCAGCTCGATGAGCAGTTCGTCGCCGTGGTCCGGCCCGGTCGTGACACCGCGGACGATGTCCCAGCGCGGGCCGACGGCGAACAGCCGCGGATGGTCTTCCTCGCCGTGGTCGGGCGACGGGGCGGTGAGCCGTTCCCGCAGATTCTGGAGCGACGCGCCGGGGCCGGGTGGCGTCGCGATCTCGTCCGCGTCCATCGAGACCACGCAGCCGGTCGCATACCGGACGTTCTCGCCGCCGGCACCGGTCGCCGGCGTGGATCCCACGGCGAAGCGCCAGCCCGGGCCGTCCGGCCGGAACAGCACCTCCACCTGCCGCGCCTCGGGCACCGGGAGGGGCCGCTGGAAGACCACGTCGGTGAGCCGCAGCGGTCCCGCGTGCGGCTCGATGACCTCGCGGTACGCCCGGACGACGAGGTCGAGGTGACCGGTGCCGGGGAGCACGGGAACGCCGTCGATCCGGTGCTCGTCGAGGACCGGGTGCTCGCGGGGATCAAGGACCGCCGACCACGTCCGGGAGCCCTCGGGCGCCGGTTCCGGCCGGACGGCCATGCCGACCGTGTGCCAGGCAGGCCAGTTGAGGCTCACCGCCGGGATCCCGGCGCGCGCCATGAGGCGGCTCTGCGCGTCGGCGAACGCGTTCGCCGCGGCGTAGTCGGCCCCGCCGAGCAGCCCGTCGACGGCGGCTCGGCTGGAGAACGTCACGAAGAAGTCGAGCGGCGGCTGGTCGGCGAGCAACTCGGCCAGCACCACCATGCCCATCGCCTTCGGCCACAGCACCGCCGCCGTGTCGTCCCGGTCGCGGCCGAGCAGCGTGCCGCCTCCCGCGACGCCTGCCAGATGGACGATCCCGTGCACCGCTCCGTGCCGGGTGCGCAGGATGTCCAGCACGCGGCGCATGCTCCGGTGGTCGCCCACGTCGCACTCCTCCACCGAGACCGTCGCCCCGGCGGCCTCCAGCGCGGCGACCCGCGCCCGGCGGCGCTCGTCGTCCGCGGCGATCCCGTGCCGGCCGAGCAGGACCAGGTGCGGGCGCAACCCGGTGTCGGCGAGCGCGCCGGCCACGGCCAGTCCGAGATCGCCGAGCCCTCCGGTCAGCACGTAGACGCCGCCCCTGCGGACGGCCGGCGCGGCGGGAGCGTCCGGCGTGTAGAGCCGATCGGTCCGAACCCATCGGCCGGGCCCGCGCAACGCCACGACCCGGTCGGTGCCGGTGGCGGTGATCTCGGCGGCGAGGTCCTCCTCGCGCACGGGGTCGCTGACGTCGACCAGCCGGCAGGTGAGGTCGGGCGTCTCCATGGCGAGGCTGCGGACCGCCCCGTGCAGTGCGGCCTTCGCCGGGTCGAGCGGTTCGGCGCCGGTGAGGTCGACCGATCGACCGGCCAGCACCAGCAGATCCGCCTCCGGGCTGTGCCGGCCGCCGTGCTGGACGAGCGCCACAAGGCTGTGCAGCGTGCTGTCGAGCTGCTCGTCCAGGTTCGTCCTGCTCGGCCGGTCGAGGACCGCCATCGACAGCGCGTGCACCAGGAGCGCCGGCCGCTTCCCGCGGTCGGCGAGCGCGGTGAGGACGTTGCCGAACTGCTCCGGCCGGTCGAGGCGGACCCGGAATTCTTCGCCCTCCTCGGCGAAGGCGGCGCCGGGGCGGACCACCACGGGCCGGTAGCCGGCCTGCCGCAGCGCCAGCAGGACCGGCAGCGACGCCTCGTGATCGGCCGGCACGACGGCCACCGCGGGTGCGCCCGCACCGGTTCGCCGGTTCGCGGGGCGCGGTTCCTCGACCCAGGTCGCGGTCGTGAACGGGGTCACCCCGTCGTGGCCGGCCGCGACGTCCTCCGGCTCGGGCGCGACGGCGCCTTCACCGCCCTCCTCCGGCGTTCGGTCCGGCACCGTGCCGCGCAGCGGCAGCCAGTGCCGGCTTCGCCGGTAAGGGTAGGTAGGCGCCGGCAGGCGGTGGAACGCCTCCCGCTGCCGGACGGCCGCCCAATTGAGCTCGTGCCCTTCCGTCCAGAGGGCGGCGGCGGCTTCCAGCACCGAGAGAAGCTCGTCGTCCCCCGCACGCGCCGGCAGCGTCGCCACCGCACCGCTCGTTCCGGCCCGCACCGCCCGGTGCTCTCTGGCGAGCCTGGTCAGCGTATGCCCGGGGCCGACTTCGAGCAGCAGCCGGTCATTCCCGCCGAGAAGATGGTCGACCGCGAGGTCGAAGCGGACCGGTCGGACCAGCTGGTCCGACCAGAACCGCGCCAGCCCCGTCTCGGCGCCGGCTGGACCGCCCGCGGCCGAAGAGAAGACGGGGACGGCCGGCTCGTGCGACCGGACGTCCGCGAACGCCAGGTCGAACTTCGTCGCCGCCTGCGCCATGTGCGGGCTGTGGAACGCGTGCGGGACCGGGAGCAGGCGAAAGTTCAGGCGGCGCTCCCTCAGCAGGGCCTGGACCTCGTCGAGCCGGTCGGCGGGACTCGCCAGCACGACCTGCCGCGGACCGTTGACCACGGCGACGCTCACCTCGTCCGGCAGCAGGCCGGACACCTCTTCGGCACCGGCGCTGACCGCGACCAAGCCCCCGGGCGGCATGGCGGCCATCGCCTCGGCCCGCGCGCAGACCAGGCGGACCGCGTCCGGGAGGTCGAAGACGCCCGCGACGGCGCCCGCGGTCAGCTCGCCGATGCTGTGCCCGAGCACTCCGGCGGGGGTGATGCCCCACGAGCGCCACATCTCGGCCAGCGCGAACTCGACCGAGAACAGCAGCGGCTGGGCGACGGTCGTGTCGGCGAGTGCCGAGGCGTCGGGGTCCCGCCAGTGCCCTTCGAGCCGGACCCCGTGCTGGGCGAACGCCTCAAGGCAGGTGTCCATCGCTTCGGTGAAAACCGGGTCGGCTCCGTGCAGGTCGGCGGCCATCGCCGGGTACTGCGCCGCCTGGCCGGGGAAGGCGAAGATCACGGGAAGTGCGTCACCGGTGCGGATCGGGGCCGCGGGCAGCGTGCGCGCCGCCTCCGCGGCGTCCCGCGCCACCACGGCGGACCGGGCCGCGTGGCGGGTACGGCCGTCCTGCAGCACACCGGCCGTGTCGGCGTACTGCCCGGCGCCGGCGCCGTCCAGCGCCGCCGCGGCGCGCTCCTGGTAGACCCGCGCCGCCTCGGGTGTCCGGGCCGACAGCACGATCACCTGTGGCCGCCGTGCGGCCGGGGAGTGCCGCACGGGCGGCCCCTCCTGCACGACGAGGTGGACATTGGTACCACCGAAGCCGAACGAGCTCAGGCCGGCGATCCGGGGCCGCGCGGCGTCCCTCGGCCACGGCGTGGTCCGGTCACCGATGACGAACGGCATCGTGTCCAGGGACAGCCGCGGGTTGGGCTCGGCGAAGTTCACCGTCGGCACGAGCTGCTCGTGCTCGATGCAGAGCACCAGCTTGATCAGCGATGCGATGCCCGAGGCGTGCCCGAGGTGACCGATGTTCCCTTTGACCGAACCGAGAACGATGGGGGAGTCGATCCGGTCGGCGCCGAGGGTCCGGTGGGCCTGAGCGAGCGCGGTCACCTCGATCGGGTCGCCGAGCGGGGTGCCCGTCGCGTGCGCCTCGATGAACGAGACGTCCGGCGCCTCCACCCCGGCGAGCACCATGGCCTCGCGGACGGCCTGGACCTGGCCGGAGACGCCCGGCGTGGTGAACCCGGCCTTCGCCGCGCCGTCGTTGCTCATCGCCGAGGCTCGGATGACCGCCCGGACCCGGTCGCCGTCGGCGAGGGCGTCGTCCAGCCGTTTGAGGACCACCGCGCCGGCGCCGGTGCCGAAGACGGTGCCGGCGGCGCGATGATCGAACGGCCGGACGTGCCCGTCCGGCGACAGGGGCCCGCCGGGATCCCACAGGTAGCCGGAATGGGCCGGCATCTCCACCTCGCTGCCCGCCGCGACGGCGATGTCGCACTCGCCGGTCCGCAGTGCCTGGCAGGCGAGATGCACGGCCACCGCCGAACTCGAACAGGCGGTCGACACCGTCAGTGCTGGGCCGCGGAAGCCGAAGCGGTAGGCGAGATGAGTCGCCGCGTAGTCCGGATGGCTGAGCGTGCTCAGGGCCGCGTTCCCGCTGGAGTTGGCCTCGTAGCCGGTGGGGCGTCGCACGTGCAGGTCCAGGTACCGGTTGACGCCGACCGCGCCGAAGACCCCCGCCCCGTCGGCGATCCGCGCCGGGTCGTACCCGGCGTCCTCGACCGCCGTGTGCCCGACCTCCAGGAAGAGCCTGATCTGGGGGTCGAGCAGGGTGGCGTCGCGCGGGGTGAAGCCGAAGAAGTCCGCGTCGAACATCTCCAGTTCGGGCGTCTCCGCCACCGCCTTGACATAGCCGCTGTCGGCCAGCATCGAGGCGGGCACGCCCGCGGCCAGGAGCTCCTCGTCGGAGGGGAACCGGACCGCTTCGTGCCCGGTGCGGAGGTTGTCCCAGAATCGGGCGGCGTCCGCCGCGCCGGGGAGCCGGGCGGCCAGCCCGATCAGGGCGATGCCGTCGGTGTGGTTGCTCATGTACTCGTCTCCTTCGGGCAAGCCGCGGAGCGGGCGGCGAGCCGCCGGCCGCGAACCTCCGCGAGGTACCGCGCCCGCCGGGTCACCGGCCGCGGTGACTCGGCCTCCTCGCCGGCCAGGTAGCCGGCGAGACCGCGGACGGTCGTGTGCTCGAACAGGACGGTGACGGGGAACGCGCGGGCGGTCACCTGCTGGAGGCGGACGTGCGCCTTGGTCAAGAGCAGCGAGGTCGCGCCCAGGTCGAAGAAGTTCTCCTCCGCACCGACCCGGTCATGTCCGAGAACCTCCTCCCACACTGCGGTGATGGTTCGTTCCAGCTCGGTCCGCGGCGCGGTGGCCGCAGAGGGCCGGGCCGGGGCGGGCACCGCGCCCGGAGCGTCGCCGAGCCGCGCGCGGTCCACCTTTCCGTTGCGGGTCAGCGGGATCTGCGGCACGAGGTGGACCGCGGCCGGCAGCATGTGGTCGGGCACAGTCCGGCGGAGGTGCGCGCGGATCGAGCCGAGCGTCGGTGCCGTGCCCGGTTCCGCGACCAGATGAGCGACGATCCGGGCCTCGCCGTCGGGTCCAGGGCGGCCGGTAGCCGCGGCGTCCCGGACGTCCGGGTGGACGCGCAGCCGGCGGTCGATCTCCGCCAGCTCGACGCGGAACCCGCGAACCTGTATCTGGGACCCGGTCCGCCCGAGCACCGTGACCTGACCGTCGGGCCCGAGACGCCCGATGTCGCCGGTCGCGAACCGGTGGTGGCCCGGGATCGGATCGCCGGCGCGTCCGGGCAGCGCGCCGGCGTACGCGTCGGCGAGGTACGGGCTTCGGACGGTCACCGTGCCGAGTTCACCGATCGCGGCCGGCCGCCCCGATCCGTCGACGACGAGCAGTTCCGCTCCCGGCACGCCGCGGCCGACCGGAAGCACCGACGCCGCCGGCAGGGCGCCGGACTCCGCGACCACGGCGAAGCCGACGATCTGCGGCGTCTCGGTCGTCCCGTACCCGTTGATGACCGTGGCGTTCGGCGCCCACCGGCGGATGCCCGGGAGATCCCCGGCCATGAGCAGATCGCCGGCGCAGCACAGCAGCCGGAGCTCGGGCAGTGGCGGGACGGCTAGCGGCAGGCTGAGCAGGCGGCACAGCGCGGGGGTCGCGTGCAGGACCGTCACGGACTCGGCGGCCAGCCAGTCCAGAAGCTCGACGGGCCTGCGAAGGAGGTCGGGCGGTACGCACAGGGTGGCACCGGCCCACAGGGGGGTCAGCACGTCACGCAGCAGAGGGTCGTGACCGAGCCCCGAAAGGAGGGCGAAGCGGTCCGCGGCGTCGATGGCGAACCGTTCCGTGTACCAGGACAGGAAGTTGGCCAGCGGCGGCTGCCCGGCGCGCACCGGCTGCGCGTACCCGGTCGTGCCCGAGGTGAACGCCGCGTAGGTGTGCCGGCGCGGGTCGGGGTCGCGCACCGGCCACGAGGCCGCCGAACGCGGTGGCGGCGGGACGAGCCATGTGGCCGTCGTCTCGCGCAGCTCGCCGGAAACGGGGCCGGCCACCGTGATGCCGACGGGGGCGTCGAGTACCGCCAGTTGTTCGGCGAGCCGGGCGGCCGGATGCCCTGCGTCGAGAACGGCGAAGGCCGCTCCGGCGCCCAGCACACCGAGCATGGCGGTCACCAGTTCCGGTACGCGGGCGGCGAGGACCGGAACGGTGTCGCCCGCCCGGACGCCGGCGGCGACCAGCGCCGTGCTCTGCTCGGCGGCCGCCGCGTAGAGCTCGCCGTAGGAGGTGCCGCGGCCGGAGGCGTCGCGGACCGCGATGCCGTCGCGGTGGCCGGCGACGGTGTCGGCCAGCGCCCGCACCAGGTCCGGGGGCCGCGTGCGCAGGTCCGCGGGGGGCCGCGCACCGGCACCCGGCACGTGGTGGGCCACCGGGCGGTCCGGAGCGCGGCAGAACCGTTCGAGCAGCGCGACGAACTGGTCGAGGAACGCGACCGCGTGCCCGGCGTCGAGGGCGGCGGTGTCGTACACGAGGTCCAGCCGGAGCTCGTCGCCGTGTTCGGCGACGTAGATGGACAGATCGAACAGCGCGCCCGGCACCGGCGGCTCGGCCAGCTCGGTGATGAGGCCGGTCATCGAGGGCGGGGCGGCGGGTGCGCCGAGCCAGTTGAACCACACCCGGAAGAGCTGGTTGCGCCGGCGGGCGCCGCTGCGCAGATCATGCAGGATCCGATCGACGGGGACCTCGGCGTTGCCCGCGCCCTCCGCGAGGGCGCGGCCGGTCGCGGACAGCAGGTCGCCGAACGTCGCCCGATCGTCCACCGTCAGGCGCAGCGGCAGCGTGGCGACCAGGAATCCGATCATGTCCAGGGTCTCCGGACGGTCCCGATGGCCGAGCGGAACGCCGACGATCAGGTCCCGCTCACCGGACCAGCGCCGCAGCAGCACCGACAGCCCGGCGAGCAGCAGGACGTACGGGGTGACCTGGTGCGCGCCGGCGATCCGGCGGATCCGACCGGCCAGCGCCGCGTCGAGGCGCACCGCGTGCCGGCCGGGCCCGCCGGCCGCCGGGCCGGTGGCCGGGGCGGGCAGCGCCGGCGGCGCCGGCGGATCGGCGAGCGTCCGGCGCCAGTACTCGCGCTGCGGGGCGCCCGCCGACCCGTTCGCGACCGCGGCACGCCGGACGGCCAGCTCGGCGCTGCCGATGCTCAGCCGGGGAAGGTCTGGGGCGGTGCCGGTGACGGCGGCCGAGTACAGCCGGCCGAGCTCGCGGAGCAGCACCCGTTCGGACCAGTCGTCGAACACCAGGTGGTGCACCACGATGACGAGATCGTGGAGGTCGCCGTCGTGCCGTACCAGGGCCGCGCGGATCAGCGGAGCGCAGGTCAGGTCGAACGGCCGTCCGACGAACCGCTCGATCGTCTCGCCGGGCCGCCCCCCGGCGTCGACGACCTCGAACGGGCACGGCATCGGGTCGCGCACGGTGAGTTCGGGGCCGTTCACGGCGACGTGCACGTGGCAGCGCAGCGCGTCATGTCTGGCGATCAGCGCGTCCAGCGCCGAGCGCAGCGCGTTCACCCGCAGGTCGCCGGTCAGTCGCACCACCGTGGGGAGGTGGTAGGCGGGGTCGGCGGGGTCGAGCTGGTGCAGAAGCCAGAGACTGTGCTGGCCGAGCGTGAACGGCGCCGCGGAGACGGGGCCGGACGGGGCCACCGGCGCGACCGGGTCGGCCGCCTGTACCGCGGCGGCGAGCTGCCGGATCGTGGGGCCGGTCAGGACGGTGCTCGCGGAGACCTCGACCGAAAGCTCCCGCCGGATGGCGATCGCCAGCCTGGCCGCCGTGAGCGAGTCGCCCCCGGCCTGGAAGAGACTCTCCGTCGCGGTCCGCGGCGGGCGGCCGACCAGCAGCGCCCACTGCTCGCCCAGCGTACGCTCGATGTCGTCGGCCGGCCGGAACGCGGTCACAGCCGGCTCGGCGCCGGAGGCGAGCGCTCGCCGGTCCACCTTCCCGGACGCGCTGAGCGGAAGGGCGCCATGGACCCGGACCTCAGCGGGCACGGCCGCAGGCGGCAGCGACTCCGCCAGGTACCGCTTGAGCGTGTCGCCGAGGCCGGGCGGGGGCGGCGCGGCCGCCGCGACGACATGGGCGATCAGGACGCCCTGCCCGCCGACGCGCTCCAGCAGGACGGCGGCGTCGCGCACCTCGGAATGCCGCCGCAGCGTCGCTTCGACGCCGTCGAGGCCGACCCGCACACCGCGGACTTTGACCTCGTTGTCGGACCTGCCGACATGGACCAGTGCCCCGTCCGCTCGCCGCCGCACGAGATCGCCGGTACGGTACCTGCGCCCGCCCGCCCCGTCCGGGAGGAAGCGCTGCGCCGTCTCCGCGGGCCGTCCGTGATAACCGCGGGCCAGGCTGGGACCGCCGAGGTGGAGCTCACCCACGGCGCCCGGGGGGACCTCGTTCCCGCCCGGGTCGAGGACCGCCACCTCGACCCCGGGGAAGGGACGGCCGATCGGGACGGCGTCCGTCTCCACGGATTCCTCGGTCACCTCGTGGTAGGTGCTGTCGATGCCGGCTTCGGCCACCCCGTAGGAGTTCACGATGCGCGTGGTCGGCGCCAGCAGCGGCGCCAGCCGGCGGAACTCCTCGGTCCGCCACTGCTCGCCGCCGGAGATGAACAACCGGACGCGGTCGAGGCGCGCGCCCGTGTCGGACATCCACTCGACCAGCAGCCGGATCACCGAGGGCGTCAGTTCGAGCGTGTCCACGGATTCGGTCGTCAGCAGCCGCCACAGCGCCGCGGGATCGAGCAGCGTGGCCTGCCGGCACAGCACCAGGCGCCCGCCGGAACACAGCGCCCGCACGATGTCCGCGATGTGCACGTCGAACGCCGGGCCGGCGCCCTGCAGGCACGTGCGGGGCGAGTCCAGCAGGTCGTACTCGGCGGCCCAGCCGGCGTACGCGGCGGCGAGCGCGCGATGCGGCACGGCGACCGCTTTCGGCTCCCCGGTGGACCCGGAGGTGTGGATGACGTAGGCGAGGTCGTCCAGGTGCGTGGACGTCTCCGGCCGGCGCCGCCGTGGTGGGCGCCCGGCGTGCGGCACCTCGATCACGCCGGTCCCGACGCCGGCGGCGCGCACCAGGTCCGGGGCGCCGACGAGGGCGGCCGGGGAGACGCCGGCGAGCATCCGCCGGATTCGTGCCGCGGGAGACGCCGGGTCCACGGGCATGTAGGCGCCGCCCGCCCGCCACGCCGCGAACGCCGCGACCACGGAGTCGGCGCCGCCGTCCTCGGTGACGACGGCGACGACGGCGTCCCGCCTCACGCCGGCCCGTACGAGCCTGCGCGCCAGCAGGTCGATGCGTGCGTCGAGCTCGCCGTAGGTGATCCGCCGCCCGTCCGAGACCACTGCGATCCGGCCGGGGTGCCGGGCGGCGACGGCGGTGAACCGGTCCGGGACGGTCGGCCCGGCGGCGCGTGCGCCCGCGGGCGGCCAGGCACGGTCGGCGGCGGTGAGGTCGCGTGGCATCAACAGGCTTTCTCGGACTCGGCGGACGGGCTTCTGGCACGCTAACCACCGGCGCCTGACATCTGCCTGTCACGAGTTTGCGGGACATGTCCGCTGGTCCCGGGCGCGGCGAGACTGGGGCCGCGATGGACCGGTGGTCCCGCGGCCATCGGACCGTCGCCACCGGACCGTCGGGACGCCGCCTCGGAGGAGTTGCGATGGGAAGACCTGATCCGATCGCCATCATCGGCATGGCAGGCCGGTTTCCCGCCGCGAACGATATCCACGAGTTCCGTGACAACGTGTTCGCTGGCCGGGACTGCCTCACGACCCTGTCGGCCGACGAGCTGCGCGCCCACGGGGTCGACCAGGAGCGGCTCGACGCCCCCGACTACGTCCGGCGGCGTCCACTGCTCGACGAGGCCGACTCGTTCGACGCGGGCTACTTCGGGCTGACCCGGCGGGAGGCGCAGATCCGCGACCCGCAGCATCGCCTCTTCCTGGAGACCGCGCATGCCGCGCTCGAGCATGCGGGCTACGACTCGACGACCTACGACGGCCACATCGGCCTCTACGCCGGCGCCAACGTGAACCGCTACCGGTACGACCACGTGGACCGGCGGCCCGACCTGGTCGACATGGTCGGGGACGCGGCCGTCGATCTCGGCAACTTCCCGGACTACCTGGCCACCTTCACGGCGTACAGGCTCGGGTTGCGCGGCCCGAGCATGACGGTCCTGACGGCGTGCTCGACGTCCCTCGTCTGCGTGCACGAGGCCTGCAAGTCGATCCGGGCCGGCGACTGCGAGATGGCGATCGCCGGCGGGGTGGACGTCGAGTTCCCGGTCGGCCGGGGGTACTTTCCGATACCGGGCGGCATCCTGGCCAGGGACGGAGTGTGCCGCCCGTTCGACGAGAGCGCGAGCGGCACGAACTTCGGCAGCGGGGTCGGCGCGGTGCTGCTCAAGCCCCTGCCGGCCGCCATCGCCGACCGGGACACCGTGTACGCGGTCATCCGGGGTTCGGGCATCAACAATGACGGTGACAGGAAGGTCGGTTTCGCCGCTCCCAGCATCGCCGGCCAGTCCGAGTGCATCCAGCGCGCGCTGCGCACCGCCGAGGTCGATCCACGCACCATCTCCTACGTGGAGGCGCACGGCACGGCCACGCCGGTCGGCGATCCCATCGAGATCGCCGGCCTGGTGGACGCCTTCCGGGCGGTCGGCGGGGACGATCTGCCGCACCAGTACTGCGCGATCGGCTCGGTCAAGTCGAACATCGGTCACCTCGGTCAGGCCGCCGGCGTGGCCGGCCTGATCAAGACCGTGCTGGCCCTGCACCACCGGCGCATCCCGGCCAGCGTCAACGTGGACGCGGTGACCACCCGCGTGGACTGGGCCCGGTCACCGTTCGCCGTGGCGACGAAGACCGTGCCATGGCCGGCCGAGGACGGGTGGCCGCGGCGGGCGGCGGTCAGTTCCTTCGGGTTCGGCGGCACGAACGCGCATCTCGTGCTCGAAGAGGCACCGCCCGCGCAGGCGCCCGCGCGGGATCGCCGGAGCACCGAGGTGATCTTGTGGTCGGCGGTCGACGAGGCGGTCCTCGACCGGCAGCGGGGCCGGCTGGCCGCCTACTTCGACTCGCTGGCCGAACGGGACTTCCCGGACGCCGCGCACTCGCTGCGGGTGGGGCGCACCGCGAAACCGGTGCGCGCCGCCCTGCTCGCCGCCGACGCGGGGGACGCCGCCGCGGGTCTGCGGAACCGGGCCCGCGTGCTCCGGCCGGACGGGGTCGGGCGGCGGGTCGCGTTCGCCTTTCCCGGGCCGGATGCGCCGCGGCCGGCGGCGTTCCGCGACCTGTACGCGAGCGAGCCGAGCTTCCGCGCCGGCGCGGACGCGGCCTTTGACGTGCTGGAGCCGTTGCTGGACATCGATCTGCGCGCCCTGTGGGCGAAGGGCGACGCGGCGGCACTCGCCGAGCCGGTCGCGGCGCTGCCGCTGCTGTACGTGCTGGAGTACACACTGGCGAACTGCCTGATCCACTGGGGCGTCCGGCCGGACGTCCTGTTCGGGCACGGGTTCGGCGAGTTCGTGGCGGGCGCGGTGGCCGGAGTGCTCGACTTCGAGCCCGGGCTGCGCGCTGTGGCCGCGCTCGCGCGGCTGACCGAGGACGCGCCCCGCGGGGAGGCGCTCATGGTTGCCGCGGGTCCCGAGGAGGTGCTCGCCGCGGTCACCGGCGGTGTGGCGGTCACCGCCGTCAACGCGCCGCGACAGGTGGAGATCTCCGGCCCGGCGGACGCCATCGCCGCGGCGGCGGACCGGTTGACCGCGAACCATGTCCCGACCCGCCGCCTGCACCGCGCGCATGCCATGCGCGGACCGGCGATGGCCGGCGTCGCGCGGCGCTGGCCGGCGATGCTGGCCGAGCTCGGACCGAATCCACCGCGCCTGCCGGTGGTGTCCGGGACGAGCGGTTCGGAGATCACCGCGGAGCAGGCGGCGTCCGCCGAGTTCTGGGCGCGCCTGCTCGTGGACCCGGTCGACTTCGACGCCGCGGCGGCCGAGGTGCTCGGCGCGGGCCCGGCCACCGTGGTCGAGGTCGGACCGGACCGGACCCTCGGTGCCCTGCTCGGCCAACGCGGCGACCTGCGCCGCCGGCGGTCCCGGGTCCTGCAGTTCACTGGAACGGGCGGCGGCGAGCACACCGATCTCGATGGCGTCCTCGTGCGGCTGTGGCTCGACGGTGAGCCGGTCGGCTACTGGCGCCACCTCGGGCGGCGCGGCTACCGCAGGATCGCGGCACCGGGCTATCCGTACGACCGGCGGCGGTTCTGGGTCGACGTCCCCATCGACCCGGATGGCTGAGCCCGTGCTGTCGGTGACCGTCGTCGACCAGGTCGAGCCGATCACGGCCGGGTTCACCGAGGGACCGGCCTCGCACCCGCACGTGGCCGGCGAGCTGCTCCGGGTCGAGCGGCTGTACGCGGCGCAGGGCGGCGAGGTGCGGTACGTGGTCGCGACGGATCGAGGCGGCCGGCTCCGCGGGCTGCTTCCCGTGTACCCGGTGCCGCGGCGGAGCGGCTCGGCGGTCGACCCGGCGGAGCTGTTCGGGCCCGTCGGCGCGCGATGGGAGCAGGCCGTGTGCCTCGGCTCGCTCGGTACGTTGCCCAATGCGGTGACCGCCTGCGGCCCCGACCGGGTCGAGGTGCTGCGCGCCCTGTTCGAGCGCGGCGTCGAGCTCGCGGCCGCCGCCGGGGCGGACTTCGTGTGCGTCCCGCAGCTCGAGGACGAGATCGCTCCGGCGGTCGCGGCGGTGCTGCCCGCGCGGTCCATCGCGCGGAGCACGTCCTGCGATGCGATCGTCGACGTCACGTTCACCTCGTTCGACGGGTACGTCGCGTCGCTTCCCGCCCGGCGGCGGCAGTTCCGGCGGGAGCGGCGCCGGTTCGCGGCGTCGCCGCTGCGGCTGTTCGAGGTGCCCCTGGTCGACGCCGTCCGCGAGCTGGCACCGCTGCTGCACAACGTGGAACGCAAGTACGGCAGCCGGGATGCGCTGGAGGTCCACGAGATCTACCTGCTGACCACGGGGCTGGCGATGCGAAGTTCGAGCACGACACTGGTCGCCTGCCGCGGGCGGACGCCGGTGGCCTTCTCGGTGATCTGGGAACAGGGGCCGGACTGGTCGGTGCGCTGCTGGGGCTGCGACTACGAGCTGACCAGCGGGACCTGCGCGTACTTCAACCTTGTGTTCTACGAACCGCTCATACGGGCGGCCGAGCGCGGCGTGCGATCGGTGAACTTCGGCACCGAGGCGCTGGAGCCCAAGCGGCAGCGCGGTGCCCGGCTGCGCCGGTTGACCACGCTCGGTGCGGCGGCGGACTCGTGGACCGTCCGGAGGGCGTCCGCGGTCACCGGCTGAGCGGTGAGCGCTGGGGAGTCGCGCTGGAGCGTTGACTCATGCGGATGCTCCGGTGTAGTTCCGGATCCCCACCCTGAAGATCCACCGGGTGAAGGCGACGAAGGCGACCGCGACGGCGAACTCGCCGAGCAGCGTGTACCCCGACAGCCTCGACAAGAGCGCGTCGGCGGGCAGGGAGACCGACAGCCCGATCGGTACGACGAAGGTCAGGGCCGCCCGGAGCCAGCCGGGGTAGATGGTCATCGGCCAGCGGCCGGCCTGGTACACGTACTGGAACAGCTCGGCGATCTCCTCTGTGCGCACGAACCAGAACGACGTCGTGACCAGGGAGAACAGGAAGCAGTAGAGGATGACGGTGCCGAGGAGGAGCGCGACGCAGAACATCACGACGTCGGTGACCCGGATCTGCGCCGGCAGGAGCGTCGTCGCCCAGGCGATGACACCGAGCCCGAAGAGGACGTCGATGCCCTGCCACAGGTCCACCGCGCGGCTGCTGACCCACAGCTGGGTGTCCACGGGCTTGGCCAGGACGAAGTCGAAGCCACCTTCGCGTACGTCCTCGACCAGCCTGGCGAACACCGGCCGGACGATCATCCGGAGGAGCCCGCCGACGAGCGTGAAGACGCCGAAGAGGACCAGTAGCTGAGGTCTGCTCCAGCCTTCGAGGTCGTCGACATGGCTGAACACGAGGTCGATCGTGATGACGCCGATGACCAGCGCGAGCACGTTCTGCAGCAGTTGCACGGCGAGGTTGGCGCGGTACTGCAGCTCGTTGAGCAGTTGCACGCGGAGCATCAGCAGCGCCAACCGCGGGGCCCTCATGTCCCCACCGCCGTGTGCCGGCGGACCGCGGAGCGCCACATGAGCGCGACCGCGCCGCTACCCGCGGCCGCCCACAACGCCTGCATGCCGAGCCCGGCGAGCAGCTCCCGCGCCGGCAGATCGGCGACGAGCGACTCGACGGGGAATCCGAACACCCACCGGAACGGGAGGAACTCCGCGATGTCCGCGAGCCACGGCGGCAGCAGCGAGAGGGGCACGAGCCGGCCGGACAGGAGCAGCTCAAGGACGAGGAACAGGTCGAATGCCGCGCTAGCCCGGGTGGTCCAGAAGGTGGTCATGCCGAGCAGCCACAGGTACAGCGTGCGCAGCAGGAACGCGCCCCATAGGGCGAGGACGAAGACCACGAGCTCGACCGCGGTCACCGTCAGCTCCGGTCGGAACACCAGGGCCAGCGCGGCGGTGACCGGGAGCCACAGGACGATGGTGACGAGTTTCTCGCCCCCCTTCTCGGCGATGTCGGCATGGATCGGATGCATCGGCCGCAGGAGCGCGGCGGCGAAGGACCCACTGCGGATCCGGCCCTCGAATTCGTACGGGCTGAACGTCAGGGTCATGTTGCGCACCAGGGCCAGCACGACGAAGTAGGCGGCGATCTCGCGGTGGGTCCACGCTCCGACGGAGCCACCGCCGGCCGCGGCGACCGCCTGCCAGAGCATGAGGTAGATGACGCTCTCGGTGGCGATGATGGCTATCAGCAGGTAGTTGGTGACCCGGTACTGCAAAACCTTGCTCGCCGACACGGCGACGGACTTTCGATAGAAGCCGGCCCGCGCGCGCACGCGCGCCGCGACCCGGGTCATCGCCGTCCCCGGTTGGCGAATATCGTCGCGATCAGATCCTCGATCGGCGGGTCCGATATGGACAGGTCGACGACCGGGTGGTTGGCGAGCAGGTGCCAGGTTGCCGCAGCGATGTCGTGTTTCGGTATCCGGAGCCGGACCCGGCCCGGCTCGACCCGGGTGACCAGGCCGTACCTCGACAGGTCCGCGGGCCCGTTCAGGATGACGTCGACCTCCTTCATCGACCCGAACCGGGCACCGACGCCGGCCAATCGGTCGTCCAGCAGGATGCGCCCGCCATCGATGATGATCACGCGGCGGCACAGCGCCTCGATGTCGGCCATGTAATGACTGGTCATGAGCACCGTCGCGCCATGCCGTGCGGCGTAGCCGCCCACGAAGGCCCGGATCCGCCGCTGCATCACGATGTCGAGGCCGAGCGTCGGCTCGTCCAGGAACAGCACCGCCGGCCGGTGCAGCAACGAGCCGGTGAACTCGACCTTCATCCGCTCGCCCAGCGACAGGTTGCGCACCGGCTTGCGCAGCAGGGGGCCGATCTCCAGAGCCTCGACCAGCTCATCGCGGATGCGCCGGTAGTCCCGGTGCGGGATCCGGTAGACGGCACGGTTGAGCTCGAACGAGTCGTCGACCGGCAGGTCCCATTGCAGCTGGTTGCGGTTTCCCGCGACCAGAGTGATCTTCGTCAGGTAGTCGGGGCGCCGCCGGGCCGGTACGTGACCGAGGACCCGCACCTGGCCACCGGTGGGATGCAGCAGGCCGGTGAGGAGCTTCAGCGTCGTGGTCTTGCCGGCACCGTTCGGGCCGAGGAACCCGACGATCTCGCCGGCATGGATGTCGAAGGAGACCCCGTCCACCGCGAGGACCCGGCGGGTGCGGCGGCGTACCACGCCGGCGATGGCCGCGCCGAGGCCGGCGTCGCGTACCGGGACGGTGAATGACCTACGAAGATCTCGAACGGTGATCGCCGGGCCGCCGCCGGACGCCGTGCCGCGCGGCAGCGGTGTCCACCGGCCTTCCTGAATCTCGTTCACAGGCTGTACCGCTCGCAACGTCGATGGTTTGCCGAACGTGCCCATTTTCCGGGCCGCGCCTGCCCGTCACCTGTCACCTGTTCGCGGGGCAGCGGGCCGCCAGGTCCCGGATAACGGTGACTTGTCGCGGTGTCGTACTACGTCCATCATCTGGTGATCGTGGCTATGGACACCGTGACCTCGGCACCGTCGGCCGCGCCGGGCGCCGGGCTGGTCGACCTCGACCGCGGGTGGTCGATGTGGCCGCTGGCCGCGCTGCGCTCGGCGGGCCTGCCGTACGACCGGCTCGCCCCGCTGGCGGCCGCCGCCGAACTGGCGATGCCTCCGGGAGCCGAGCGCGACGCGGCACTGCGCGCCCGCTCGCGTACGGCGGTCGACCGCCTGCTCCTGGACGGCGTCCTGCTGAGAGCCCTGGCGTGGCAGAACCCGCCCGCGATGGACAACTGGGTCGGCGACTACGTTCGCGCGCTGGCGCAGGGCGAACGCCCCCGCCTGTCCAGGATGGATCGACGGGATGCGCTGATCGCCCGCTATGCGCAGCGCTACTGCGCCAAGAACGACACCATCGGGTTCTTCGGCCCGGTGTCCTGGGCGCGGTGGTCGCCCGGCACGACCTCGGTGTCCGGCGGCTTCGGCGTCCGGCGGTCCGGGGTCTTCTTCGAGGTGTGGGCGATCGAGGCGATCGCCGCGGCCTGGGCCGCCGACCCCGCGCTGCGCCGCCACCTTCCCGTCCGGCTGAACCCGTCCTGCTCGCTGGTGGACGGGTCGATTCTCCGGCCGCACCGGCCCCCGGTGCCGCTGGACCCGGCGGTGGCCGAGATCGTGGGGGTGCTGGGGGAGGTTCGATCCGTCGGTGAGGTGAAATCGCGCTTCGGACCCGCCGCGGTCGCGGCGCTGGACCGGCTGGCCGGCGCGGGGATAGTGCGGATCGGGTTCCGTGTTCCACTCGACGCCCACCCCGAGCGGCATCTCCGCGACCAGGTGCGCGCGCTGCCCGACGACTGTGCCGAGCGCGACCTGTTGCTGTCCACACTGGACTCCCTGGACGCGGACCGCCGCGCAGTGGCCTCGGCGAGCGGCGCCATGGCGTTGCACGAGCGGCTCGCCCGACTCCGCACGCGGGTGGCGGCATGCGGCGGTGACCGTGCCGTCACCGTGCCGCGGCGGACGTCGGGGGGCCGGACCCCGGTCTACCTCGACTGCCGCCGCGATCTCGACGTCGAGCTGGGCGCGGAGCTGCTGGACGGTCTGGCGGCCCCGCTCGGCATCCTGCTCGACAGCGCGAGGTGGCTGGCGGGCCAGGTGGGAGAGACCGTCGAGGAGGAGTTGGGCCGGCGGTACCGCAAGCTGCGTTCCGGCTCTGCCCGCGTTTCGCTCGCCGACCTTCAGTTCGCCTCCGCCGACGTGCTGGCGCAGGGGAACGACCTGCTGGACCCGGTCGTGGCGGACTTCCAACTGCGCTGGGCGCAGATCCTGTCCGACGGCGCGGCCGGCGTCGAACTCGACGTGGGGGAGGCCAGACGCCGCGCCGACACGCTGTTCCCCGCGAGCGGGCGGCTGTGGGCCGCCGCGCTGACCCATAGCCCCGACCTGATGCTGCGCCGCGCCGGTGGTGGCGCGAGGTGGGTCCTCGGCGAACTGCACGTCGCCCTCAACACCCTGGAGAGCCGGGTCTTCCGCACGCAGGCCGACGACGAGTCGGAGCTGGTGGCGCTCGTCGCGGACACATCACCGGGACGTGTCATGCCCGTCTACCCCAACTCGTCGCCAGAAGTCGGACCGCGCACCTACCCGCCGCCCGCGCTGGACCCGCCTGGCCGGTACCGCTACTGGTCGTACGGTGCCGACGACGGCCACCCGTCCGGTGCGGGCAGCACGCCGGCGACCGCGCTGTCGGTGACCGAGGCCGGCGGGCGGCTGATGGCCACGGCGGAGCGGGACGGCTGGGCCGCGCCGGTGCTCGAATGCTTCGGCGAGTTCGTCACCGCGCTCGTGGTCAACCTGTTCCGGCTGCGGCCGCCGAGCCGGTTCGCGCCCAGGGTGGCCTTGGGGGACCTGGTCGTGTGCCGGCGGAGCTGGCGGTTCCGGGCCGGCGAGTTCGGGACTCCGGCGCGGCGGCGCGAGGATCCGGGACACGACCGGATGCGCGCCTTCGCCGAACAGGCGCGCATGCCGCGGCACGTCTTCGTGCGGACCCCGGCGGCGGCCAAACCGTTCCATGTGGACTTCGCGGCCCCGCTGCTCGTGGACAATCTGGCCAGGGCGATCCGCGGCGCGGCGCCCGACGCGCCGATCGACCTGGTGGAGATGCTGCCCGCGCCGGACGAGCTGTGGTTGCGCGACGGTAGCGGTGCGCGCTACACCTCCGAGTTCAGGGTCGTCGCGGTCGATCGGCCCCGGGACCGGGCGTGATCGGGTGCCCAGCCGATACTGCGCAGCCGGCGCACCCTGGCCCCGCGCCGGGTCTTGGCCTCGATCGTTCCGGTTCCGACGTACAACCGCCGCGCGTCGGCCGCGTCGGCCCGGATGATCGGCTCGTAGTACATGAGGTTGAAGTAGACCGCCGCCTCGCGGACCAGCGGATGCGTGTCGTCACATCCCCAGACCCGCGTACGCCACACGGAGCCGAGATCCCACAGGGTGGTGAACGCGATGGGCCGGTCGGCCACGGACGCCACCAGCGCGGTGCCGCGGTCGCCCATGGCTTGTGCCGTGGTGCGCAGGTACAGCCGTTGGAGCTCCGGCCGGGGCGGCACCCCGTACCGGCTTTCCACTCCGGTCAGGTAGGGCTCCAGGTGGACGACCTCCGCCGGCGGCAGCTCGCGCAGGGTGACGCGGGACTCCCGGAACAGCCGGCGTTCCCGGCGGATGTGGGATCGGCGCTGCCTGGGCAGCGACATGACGTACTCGTCGAACGAGCCGTACCGGAGGTCGAAGTAGGCCTCCTCGCGTTCCCCGCTGAACTCGGGATCTGCTCCCAGACATGGTCGGACCGCGGCGTGCTGCGCGTCGCTCAGATGCGGGAAGCAGACCAGGTCAGGTGAGTGGCGGACACTGATGGCGACTGCCTCCTCGACCAGCGCGGCCGCCGTGTCCGGCGTGCATACCAGGCTGTTCGGCGCGGTGGCGTCCGACCCGATCAACATCATCGACCGCCACGCGGGGTCGGTCTCCTCCTGGAACAATCGCGCGACGGTCTCTTCAGGCAGCGCGGACCGGGATGTCGGGTACAGCGGCAGCAGACCGTGCACGCCCGAGCGGGTGCGCGCGGTCAGGTACATGGTGGTCATGGAGCTGAACCGCCGCAGGCGCTCGACCCGTTCCAGCTCGCGCAGATTCTGATCGGCCACGGGCAGCTCGGAGTGCCGGGCGCGCAGTTGTGCGATGGACGTGTGCAGTTCGACGACCGGTGGCATCCGGCCTCACACGAACCGGGGACCGGTCAGCCAGCCGAGCAACGTGTAGCGGGCGCCGGCGGTCACGTGGGTGACACGGTGGCCCTGGAACGCGGGGAAGACGACCGCTTGGCCGATCTTCTGGTCGATCGGCTCCGCCTCCAGGATCTGGAGCTCGCCGCCCTGGTAACCGTCGTTGAGCGGCATCGAGAAGGCCAGCTTGCTCGCGTCGGCGTCCGTGTAGTCGGTGTGCCAGTCGTGGCGGTAGCCGGGCAGATACCGCGCGACGCGCAACGGCTGGTGCCAGCCGTCGAGGGCCAATCCCCAGCACTCGTCGTTCACGTCCGCGAGGAAGCGCAGCGTCCGCTCGTGGAGGTCGTCGAAGTGCGTCCGGAGATCGAAGATGCTCTGCCGCACCACGTGCCCGACCGCGTCCTCCGGAACCTCGTAGTCGACCCACAGGTCGAACGCGTCCGCCGTGTACAGGAGCTCGCGGCACTCCTCCCGCGTCATCAGCTCGCGTTGGACGTACATCGGGAACGAACGTGCCGATTGCGACACATTCTGCATTTTTCCTCGTTTCATCGCTTCTTCTCATCGTGTCCGGGCCGGTCCGGTGCGGGCACGTCGCCGAATTCGGGGACACCTCGCCGGAGCTCATCGCAGGCTCGCGGCCGCCCACTCGTCGCGGCCGAGCGCGAACGCCATGTCGACGTGACCGATCGACGCGCTCGGGGACACCGCGACCCCGTATCCACGCGCCTCGCCCAGGGCCCATGCGTCCTCCGGGTGCACGGACTCGGTCCGGACGACCCGCCGCCGGATCCGGCCGAGCGTCTCGTGCTCGGCGGCGGCGTCGATCTCCTCGGCGAGCCGCACGGCGTGGCAGGTGCGCGCGTCCGGAACCGATCGCAAGACCAGGCTCTCCACCCGATCGTCGAGGCAGGCCGTCAGCGTCTCGAGTGGCGAGGGCCCTTCCGGCCGCCAGTCGAGCCGCCGCTCCGCCGCCCGGGCGTCCCGCCCGGTGGCGGACAGCAGAGCGTCGAACCTGAACCTGTTCATCACGGTCGGTGCTCGTCCCCGCCGGACCAGGGTGCGCACGGAGAACCCGGGCCCCAGGCTGCTCGCGATCCGGTCCAGGTCGGCATGGGCGAGGTGCAGCTCGGTGGTCCGCGCCATGGCCGCCCGCACCGATCGCCGAAACTCCCCGGCGGTCGTTTCGGCCGGGCCGCCGGTCGCCAGCTTCATCACCTGGCACGTACGGGACAGGTCGCGGTTGACGATGTCGCCGAGGAAGAACGCCCCGTCCGGGGCCAGCGCGCGGGTCGCACTGCCGATGACCTCGTAGAGATGCTCGACACTCGGCAGGTACTGGATCACGGAGTTGAGCAGGACCAGGTCGAAGGGACCGGTGATCCGGCCGGCCGAGCGCGCGTCGGCGTGCAGCAGCTCGACGGCGGCCAATGCGGGGTCGGCGCTGGTCAGCCTCCGTGCGCGCTCGATCGCCTCAAGCGAGAAGTCAAGGCCCAGATAGCGGTCGCGGCGTGCGGCCAGCCGGCTCATGATCAGACCGGCGCCGCACCCGATGTCGAGCACGCGCCGCGGCGACAGCGCGTCGAGACGCCGGACCGTGGTGTCCACCCACTCCCGCATGTGCTGCGGAGGTATCGACGTCGGCGTGTCGTGGTTGAACCAGCCGGCCGTGTTGAACCCGTCCTCGGCGTTCGCGCCCGAGAACCGGTAGGTGGTCTCCCAGTAGCCCTGCCAGCCCTGCGCGGACTCGGCCCCCGTTCCATCCGACGCCGCCGCGGTGGGCGCCGGGCGGCCGCCGGGCGGCGGTACGACTCCTCGTGATCGGAGCACCGCCGCGATCCGGCGCGGAGTGCGCAACGCGAACAGCAGCTCGACGGTGAGGTTCGATCCGAGCCACTGGTTCAGCAGCGACACGATCTCGACCGCATCGTCCACCGTCAGGCCGACCTGGACCATGGTGACGTCGGCATGGACCGCGCCGGGGTCCACCACCGCGGACCACACGTCGAGCACCGCACGGACAAGGTCGTCCACGTCCGGCGCCGGCGTGCCGGACGCCGCCTTCCGGAGGTCGCTCACCGCTGCGCCCTCCTCGTGCCGGTCGCCGTGAGCCCGCTGACGCACCCGGGGTGCCGCTGCGGTACCGCCCGGCTGAGGCTCGCGGGGCCGCTCATGAGGGAACGAGGTCTTCCGCTCGCCGTACCGCCGCCATGGCGTGGAACACGTCCTCCTCGGCTTCCGGGCAGTGCAGGATCACCGTGGTGACGCCCAGCCGCAAATACTGCAGGAGGATTTCCGCGACCTCTTCGTAGTTGCCGACCAGGTACGGACAGAACTCGTGCACCAGGCGGAACGGACGTAGCCAGTACGCCCCGGCGGCGTCCGACGGGCGGCCGGAGGCCTTCCACAGGTCGCTGTGCCAGTCGGCGTCGAAGTTGCCCGCCGTGAACTCGCGCATCGTCCGGCCGGCCGGATTCTCGGGATAGCGCCGGAGGGCGATGCGCCAGGCCTCGGCGCTCGTCTCCCTCGCGATGATGCCGATACGGATTCCCGTGCTGCCGGACGGGACGGAGCCGCCGTCGTACTCCGACGGCGGGTGCGGGTAGGTGAGCCTCGTGGCGTCGAGCGCGGCCGCCGTCCTCACGGCGGCCGGCGAGTTCCCCGCGACGAAGATCCGCGGCGCCAACCCCTCCGGCAAGGCGGGGCGCAGTGTCGCACCGATGAACTCGTAGTGCTTCCCGCGGTGCGTGTAAGACTGCTCGCCGCCGAGGAGCCTGCCCATGATCGTGCCGTATTCGAGCAGCCGCTCGTAGCGTTCGTCGTGCTTGAGGAAGCTGCCGTAGGCGTTCAGTTCCGGCAGGTAGCCTCCGGTGATCAGGTTCAGGTCGACCCTGCGCCCGTAGAGGGTGCCCATGGTGGTGACCAATCGGGCCGCGCTGTACGGGTGCAGGTATGCGGGCTGTACCGCGACGAGCGGCACGAGTTCCTCGGTCCGTTCGACGATGTACTGGGCCGCCGCCCACGGGTCGATCGACTCGCCGTCGGTGAACAGCAGCAGGCCGCGTACGCCGGCCCGCTCCGCCCACTTCGGCACCTCGTTGAGGTGGTCGAGGCCGTCCGGCGTTCGCTCTCGCACCCATGGTGCGGTGCAGTACAGGGTGACCATCTGAGCTCCTGGAGGTCGGTGGGCCAGGTCGGGATTCAGTCCAGGAAGCAGTCCTCGACGGTCTGCGCGAACTCGTCGAGGGACGCGCCGATCGGCTGCGGTACAGGCACGCATCCGCTCGTCCGGTACTCACCGAGCCGATCCTGGATCTCTTCTCGGCTTCCGATCAATGACAAGACCTCCGGGTCGTGCTTCCCATTGATGTCCAGGACGTATCGGTAGTAGGGCAGCATCCGGTAAGACGTCACGTACTTCGCCCACTGGGCCCGGTGCTCCGCCACCTCGCTTCCGCTGTAAGCAGGGAGATTGACGAGCACGCGGAATTCGTCCGCGCTCTTGCCGAATTCGGCGCACGCCTCATGCACGGCGGGCATGACGTGCTCCCGGATGTAGCGGGGCGAGCACAGCAGAAGGAGAATTCCGTCGCAGAACTCGACGGCGAGCCGGATCATCTGCGGCCGGAGCGCGGCGAGGTAGAACGGCACCGGCAGGCGCGGACTGGTGTACTGCGCGTGGGCGGTGAAGACCTCGCCGTCCCAGTCGACCGATCCGGTCGTGGTCAGCTCCCGCACGATGGACAGGTACTCGCGCATTACCCGGATGGGCGGTCCCTGTTTGTAGCCGAGCACGAACTCGTTGATGAACTGGTGGCTGAAGCCGAGGCCGAGCATGTAACGGCCACCGGACACTTCCGCCAGGCTGGCCGCCGACTGGGCCATCGACACCGGATGGCGGCCATACACCGGCAGCACGGCGGTGCCCACCCTGATGGTGGGGGCGGCATTCAGGTAGGCGGCGGCGAAAACGGTCGCGTCCCGCTGATCCGGCTGCTGCTCGAGCCAGATCTCGTCGACGCCGATATGGTCGGCGGTCTGGACCCGTTTGATCAGCTCGCCGGCGCTGAAATACCGCGGCGAGACGATGAGCGGCCGTCGCGCGAACGTCATGTCGCATCACTTCCCGCGATTTCCTCGGGGCTGGGAACCGGTATCGATCTTGAAAGGGCTGGCTCCCCAGTTTCACCGAAGCGACCGCCGGCTCCGATCCGCGCGCGCTGGCAGGAAACGGTCGGCAGCTTGCTGCCACCGGCCGCCTGTGGACATCGGGCGAGGAGAAGCGGGCGACCATCATGACCAGAGCATCTGCCGCCGATCGTGAAAGCCCTGCCACCAGACCGTGTCCGGTAAATCTCGGGCGAGGTCGCGCAGCCAGGACTTGACGTAGGCGGGGGAGCCGCACGCGACCGGGCGCCCGCCTGCCGTGCCACGCCGTTTGCGCCATTTCTGCTGATCGGTCTTCTCCGAGATGAACGCCTTGATGTCCCGGCAGCCCAGACGGGCGCGGATGTGGACCTGGCCGAGCACCGGCGACGACCTCGCGCCGTCGAATCGTCGGCCCGGGTGAGGTCAGCCGTTTTCCGGCTTCCGATGTCCTTCGAGCTCGGCGGCCAGTTGCCGGATGGTGGGGGCGGCGAACACGCGTTTCACCGACAGCGGCGTCTGGAAGTATTCCGACATGCGGTGCACCAGCCGGACCGCGATCACCGAGTTGCCACCGAGATCGAGAAAGCTGTCGTCAAGGCCCACCGCCGCCACCCCGAGCGCCTCCTGCCAAAGCCGGGCCAGGGCGCGCTCCGCCGCCGATTCGGGCGCCTGGTGGGGCGTCGCGAGGTGCCGGCGGTCGACCGCGGCCGACTCCGGCTTCGGCTCACTCGCCATCACGGCCGACGTTGGCTGGTGCGCGCGCCGCTCTCGCTCGGCCGGATCTCCCGGCGATACGACCACCTGCGGCCCCACGCCGCTGCCGAGGATGATCCGCAGCGCCCCTGCGTCTCCCGAGAGAGGACCTCGGCTCGGGACCGATCCGGGCGGGGTGGTGTACGCCGTCCGATCCGGCCAGTTGATGGAGACCACATGGCGGCCGGACGCCCACTGCGCCTGGGCGTATGCATCCATGACCGAATTCGCGCCGGCATGAGCGGTCTGCACGTAGTCGTCGGCGATCTCCGCTCGTGACGAGTGGAGTACAAGAAGCTTCGGGTGGAACACCTCGTCAGCCACGTACATTCCGGTCACCCTTGTTGCGAACACCCTTTCGGCCGCCTCGCGGGTGCGGGCTTCCGGCCGGCCGCCGCGGGCGATCCCGGCAAGGTGGAACACCCCGTCCACCGGGCCGTGCTCGCGCATGGCGGCCCCGCGTACCTCGTGCACGCGCGCTTCGTCCGTGACATCTCCGGAACAGACGAGAACGGCGCCGCCCGCCTCTTCCACCGCATGAACGCCACGGATCCGCCGCACGGTCGACTCATCGTCGCCGCTCGCAAGGAGCCGCGGCCATTCCGAGCGATTCGGCAAGCTCGTGCGGTCGAGCAGTACCAGCCGCGCACGCACGGCGTGGGCGAGCTGCCGAGCAAGCTCCAGTCCGAGTTCCCCCAACCCTCCGGTGATGACGTACACACCGCGCTCCCGCAGTACACCGTTGCCGGTTGGGCTCAACCGGAGAGCGGAGTGGGCAGGGACCCATCTCTTCCGGCCGCGAAAGGCGACCTGCCGTTCGAACGTCGGTGCGGTGAGTTCCTCGAACAGTCGGGCGCCGAGGATCTCGGGGTGGCCGGACCCGACGTCCAGGCTCTGACAGGCGGCCGAGGCGAGCTCCGGCGAGCCCGCGGTGACCAGCCCCAGGACGCTCGACTTCGCGGGCTCCACGCGCCCGTCGCCGGCCACGTCCTGCGCGGCGCTCGTGATCACGGAGACGCGGGCCGTGAGCGTGGTGCTCGACAGTGCCGCCTCCCGCATCACGTGCAGCGCGCTGAACAGACCTTCGTCGAGCAGCCTGCGAGCATATGCCTGCTCGCTCACGTCCTTCGGCCGGTTCCCCAAGCCCCAGGCATGGACGGCCCGTACGCGGGTGTATCCGGCGTCCACCAGGTCAGTGATTATCCGAGCGTGGTCGGAGCGTTGATCAACGCGAATCGTGTAGCGGCCATCCGTTTCCGCCGTGAACTCGGTCCCGGGCTCGACGACGATCACATTCTGTCCGGTATCGCGCAGTCGGCGGATCAGCTCGCCGGCGACCGGCTCCGCCCGGAGCCGGAAGACCACCCATGCCTTGTGCCGGTCGGCGGCGGGAAGCGGCGCCCGTTCCGGTGGCGGCGTCTCCCGCCAGGTGGGGACGTGGATCGGCCCGCCGTCATCGGTCGCCTGGGAGGCGTCTTCATCCGCCTCGACCCAGAATCGCCGCCGCTCATACGGATAGGTGGGCAGGGGAACGCGCCCTGGCCGGTCGTCCGACCAGAACCGCTCCCAGTCGACCGACGCTCTGGCCTCCCATAGCCGGCCGATCGCTTCCAAGAACACGGCGGGATCGTCGCGATCGTCCGATGCGCGACGCATGGCGGACACGACCGTCGGTTCCGGGCCCGCCTCCGGGACGGCGTGTGCGCGGACGAGGTCGCCGAGCGCCCGCCCGGGGCCGACCTCGGTGAAGATGTATGTCCCCTTGTCCACGAGCAGGCGAAGCATCTGCGTGAAGCGCACGCGGCCGCGCAACTGGCGGACCCAGTACTCCGGGTCCGTGGCTTCCTCGGCGGTGATCCAGGTGCCGGTGACGTTCGACTGGAACGGCTTGTGCGGCGGTCTCAGGCGGACGGCGCGGACGCGCTCGCGGAAGGCTTCGAGGACCGGATGCGGCAGCGGTGAATGAAGGGCATGCGACGTCGGAAGAGAGTGGCTTGCGATCCCTCTCCGGGTCAGCGCCTCCCGCAATCGCCGCACGTCGTCGTGCGGTCCGGAGGCCACGCACACCTCGGGTGCGTTGACCGCCGCGATGGCCACGTTCGCCGGAAGCAGCGGCCGGAGCGCTTCTTCGCTCGCCAGCACCGTGAGCATGGAGCCGCCGGGCAGCGACGGGACAAGTGAACCTTGATCTGCGACCAGCCGGATGGCGTCGTCGGCGTCCATCACTCCGGCGAGGCAGGCCGCCACGTATTCTCCGACGCCGTGCCCGGCCATCGCGGACGCTTCGATCCCGCGGCTTTCCAGCAACCGGGCGAGCGCGTACTCCACCGCGAAGAGGGCCGGTTGAGCCGCCGAGGCCCTGGCGAGCCGGGCCGTCGCTTGCTCATCGTCCGCTTCGGGGAACAGCAGTCCGGCCAGGTCCAGGCCGTGCGACTCGGCGAGGAGGGCGGAGAACCGATCGATGTGAGCGGCGAAATCCGGCTCGTCCTCGTAGAGGCCCCGGGCCATCCCGGGATACTGCGTGCCCTGCCCGGGAAAGAGGAACACGACCTCATGCCCGCCGGCTCGGGCCACCGTGGTCGCCGTGCGGCCCGGGCTACCGTCGCGCAGGCGGGCGACGGCCTCCGCGGTGTCCCGCGCGATCAGCACTCGTCGAGCGGCGCGGTCCGCGCGCCCGACGTTGAGCGTGTAAGCGATGTCGGCGAGGTCGCCGGACGCACCGGCCAGGTGCCCGGCCAGCTCGCGCTCGGATGCCTCCAGCGCCGAGGCGGTGTGGGCGGACAGCGTCAACAGCCGGTACGGTCGCGGCCGCCGCGCCCGTGGGCGGGCGCCCGGCGGCTCCTCGAGAATGACGTGCGCGTTCGTGCCGCCGACACCGAAGGCGCTGACCCCCGCGCGTCGCCGGTCGCCGTCGCCGCGCCACTTGGTGAGCGTGTCGACCACGTAGAAGGCGCTCGACTCGAAATCGATCTGAGGGTTCGGCTCGGTGAAATTGAGGCTCGCGGGGAGCAGGCCTTCGCCGACGCATTTCACGGTCTTGATCAGGCCGCAGACGCCGGCCGCGGCTCCGAGGTGGCCGACATTGCCCTTCACCGAGGCCAGGCCACGGGGTGCGCCCCGCGCGCCGTCACGCCGGTAGGCGCGGTCCAGGGCCGCCACCTCGATCGGATCGCTCACCATCGAGCCGGTGCCGTGCGCCTCGACGAAGCCGACGCCGGCCGGCTCGATTCCCGAGGCGGCGAGCGCGGCATCGATGACGGCCGCCTGGCCGTCGACGGCAGGGGCCATGAGCGCGGTCTTTCCCGAGCCGTCGTTGTTCACCGCCGAACCGGCGATGACCGCGTGGATCGTGTCGCGGTCGGCGAGCGCATCGCTCAGCCGGCGGATCGCCACGGCTCCGGCCCCGGAGCCGAACACCGTGCCGTTCGCGTTGGCGTCGAAGGGGCGCACCGTCCCATCCGGGGAGAAGAACCCGGCGCCCGCGGTGTAGAAATAGCCGCCGACCGGGAGCCGGATCTCCACGCCGCCGGCCAGCGCGATCTCGCACTGCCCGCTGCGAAGCGCCTCACAGGCCATGTGAACCGCCACCAGCGATGTCGAGCAGGCGGTGACCACATTGAGCGCCGGCCCACGCAGGTCGAGCCGGTACGCCACGCCCGTCGCGAGGTAGTCGAGGTGGTTCGCGAAAAGTACGCGCGCCTCTCCCACCGCCTCCATGAAGGCCCGGTTGGCGAGGACATTCTGCGTCAGGTACTCGTTGTGGCGGGCTCCCGCGTAGAGGCCGACCCGGCCGCCGAAGGCACCCGGATCGTAGCCCGCGTGCTGCAACGCGGTGTGGCAGATCTCCAGGAACACTCGATGCTGGGGATCGAGCATCTCGGCGTCTCGCGGCCCCACCCCGAAGAAGTCCGCGTCGAACAGCTCCATGTCATCAAGGACCGAGGCGGCCTTCACATAGTCCGGATCCCGGATATATTCGTCCGGAACTCCGGCCGCACGCAGTCGGTCATCGCTCAGCGTGGAGATCGACGCGACGCCGCCGGTGAGATTCTTCCAGAACTCGTCCACATCGCGAGCACCGGGAAAACGGCATGCCATGCCGATCACAGCAAACGCGTCCCGTGTGCGATCGACCACGTGCGCTCAACCTCCAGTTTCAGTGAACGAAATGATCCGCCATGCGGAGTCCGCAGGGGTGACGACGGATTCGCCGTCGCCACCCCTGCGGCGCAGCGGCTAGGGCCGTGCGTAGAGGTGGGAGAATTCTGCGTCCTCAGCATTCTCCACGGCGTCGTACTCTGCATTCTCCGCTTCGTCGCTGATGTTCCAGGACTGCGAGTTCAGTTCGACGCTGCGCTTGCTGTCGCCCATACTGTCACCTCCTTCCCAGGGTTTGTCCGACCCGCGAGTGGCCGGAGCAGATTCAGCCCGCAGGCTGAAAAATGTGCGTGCTCTGCGCGACGACAAAGTCCATGTGGGCGCCGGTTATGCCCTCGCCGAAGCCGATGTGCAGAGGGCCGGCCCCCTCGTTGAGCTGCGAGTTCACCTTCCAGTTCACCTGGGGCAGCACGGCCTGGTTGGTGCCGATCCCCAGTTCCATGGCCTGCAGCCCGAGCTCCGGGTTCGTCACCTCGCGGAGCGCCTCGGTGAAGTCCTTTCCACCGGCTTGGAGGCTGGTCAGCACGTTCGCCTCCATCCGCAGAACCAGCGGGGCGCGTTCGACCAGCTCGGCACGGAGCCGCTCCGCGGCTCGGATCCTCGCGTCGCCTTGCTGCGTGAAACGCGGATGGCGTGCCACGAGCGCACCTGCGGCGACGACGGTGCCCTCGATCGTGAATGGACTCGGCCGGCCGGACAGAGGCCTGTTGTTCAGCGCGAGCTCGCAGTAACTCCCCACCCCGACCCACTGCCCGACGTCAATGGCCGGTTCGGGCAGGGCGTCGATGCTCATGCTGTCGGCCAGGGAGCAGACGATGTGCGTCCGCTGCTGACCCGGCTTGCGGTTCGCCGTCCCCGCGCGTCCCGGCTCGTCTCCGCCTTCATCAAGGGCCCCGTCGTGGAACACGAGTCGGCCGGCCTGCTCTTGCAGGTTCTCGATCCAGTATCGGGAGTTCTGGCAGGCCGTGGCGTAATCGGTCGCCATGGTGAGCTTCTGGGTGTACAGAGCCGCTTCGAGGGACGCGTCGAAGCTGGCGATCGGGACGGTGAGGACCCGGAACTCGCGGAACATTCGCCTGAGCTTGACGCTGACGAGGCTGTGCCGCAGGAACAGGACCACATTGGCTCCCGGCGGAATCGTTTCCACCTCGGCGAGCGGCACGTGTTCCAGACCGTAGTACCCGGCTGCGATCCCGACCCATTCGTCATCGGTCACCGCGTATATCCGACCGTCGCCGGGAAAGATCTGACGAAGATTGCCGTGGCCGCCGTTGGCGTATCTGCCGGCCGATGCGCGGTCCTGCTGCTGCATGCTCCACCTACTCCTGCCGCAACGTGATGGGATGACTCTCCAGATATTCGTCGAGAAGTTTTCTCGCCTCGTCCTTCTCTTCGGTAGGCACGGTTTCCGAGGCGGGCATCATGGAATAGTACTCATCGCGGAGGATCGAGCCGATAACGGCGTCGTAGTACGTCCCGTCGATGAAGTGGTAATCGCGGAGTATTCCCTCAATCTGCATGAATCCGGAACAGAAGTTATGGATGGCCCCCTTGTTGTACAGGCCACACGTGAACTCCACTCGATGCGCGTTCTTCGAATTGAAGAGTATGTCCACGAGAAGCATGACCGACTCCACGCCGAATCCCATGCCCCACATCTCGGCGTCGCCGATCATCGACCCGACGACGAAGTTGCCCGGAGCCCCGATGTTCCGGTAGCTGACCGTGCCGATGGCTTGGCCCTCGCGCGTCCGCACGATCAGGAACGTGTCCTTGACCTGCTTGGTGAACTCCTTGAATTCACTCGGACTCATGAACTGCCTCGTGCCGGACGCATAGACCCAGCTCGGCGACGACGACCACGTCGACAGCAGCTCGTAGTCGTCTTCGAAGATGGGCGTCAGCGCTACCGAGTAATCTGCCTTCATGACACTCCGAATTTCCTCATCCCGATGCAGGGGCCAAGTAGACGGCGAGTTTCGCTATTGCCGGGCGTCCGGTGCGCCATGTTCAGGTGACGCCGGATATATTGATCCTCCATCCCGAATCAGCTGACCGGGCGCATCGGGGCCTGCCGCGCCCACCCGCACGCCGGCCTGGAACCGGCTCACCGCGTCCAGATCGCGGAGCACCATGGCGATATGCCGGCGGCAGGTGCGGACGGAAATGCCCAGCCGGCGGGCGACCGCCTCGTCGGTGAGCCCGTCGGTGAGCAGCCGGACGATGGCGCGGTGCAGGTCGTCGGCGACCTCGTGGTAGCCGATCTCTTTGGCGGAGTAGGGCTCCGCCGCGCTCCAGGTGGCTTCGACGAGGTCGAGAAGGAGCTGGACGGCGGACTCGTTGCGGATGGCCACCCCGAACGTTCCCGCCCGGTCCGGCCGGTGCAGCAGGAAGGCGACACTCGCGTCGAAGACCATGAGCTGCCGGGACAGCTCGCCGGTGGTCCGCACCTCGGCGCCCGCTCTGATCAAGGGGTCCAGCCGCGAGCGGGTGCGGATGTCGGTTCTGACCGAGTGCTGCAGGAGCATGCGGACGTGGACGCCGCGGTCGAGCATCGCCGAGCCGCCGGGCACCAGCCGCCGGACGTCCGCCTCTCGAACCCCCGGGTAGTGGTTCGGGTGGAACGCGACAAATCCGGACGTGCAGCGCACGGCCGCCAGGTGGAGGCGACCGGCGAGCTCGTCGGGACTGCGCAGTTCCTCGATGTCCGTGCCGGCGCCGGCGCGCCTGGTCGACTCGTACTGCGGCCGGAACACGCTGAGCTGCCGCCGGATCCTGTTGATCGTCGCGGTACGCCGCCTGACCTCCTCGTCGATGGGCGAGATCAGCGTGGCGGTGGCGACCTCCGGGTCGACCGGCACCAACCAGGTCTGGTCGGCTCCGTCGTCCACCCGCAACAGGTGCAGCCCGGTGAGGGTTTCGACCGCGGAACGGACGGCGGCCGGCGCCATGCCGAACTCGGCCGCGATGGCGTCCTCGTCGGCGCGGATCCGCCCCCGCCGCAGCGCGTGTGCGTAGACCACGCGCGCCTCCGGATCGGGGTGATCTGGTCGATCCCGGTGCGGGCCGCCGTCGGCGGGCGCGTGGGGGATCGTCAGCACTTCGAGTTCGTTCATGACCACCGGTCACCTGCTCAGGACGGCCTGCTGCTCTGCGATGGACTGGTCGACGAACTGGGCCAGCGTGCGCACCGTCGGGTACTCCAAGACCACGGTCGCGGACACGGTGACATCGAGCATGTCCTTGATCCGGACCGCCAGTTGCACCGCCACGAGCGAGTTGCCGCCGATCTCGATGAAGTCCTCGTCCAGGCCGAGCTGGTCGATGCCGAACGCGTCCATCCAGAGCCGGCGCAGACCGCGCTCGGTGTCGTTGATGGCTTCGATGTCGACCGCCGGAGCGTGTCGCCGTGTTCGGTTGGTCCCGGCGAGCTGCCCGCCTTCCGCTGTCGCGATGTTCGCCGCGAACCCCGCGATGCGGTCCGCCCGCGCGGCCGGTGGCTCCGTGCTGATCACATATTGGGCCTCCCGGCCGCCGTTGAGGATCCGCCACGTCAGCTCGATGCCGTGGTCCGGAGCCAGCAGCAGTTCCGCGGTGGCCGGGCGCGCGGTGGCCGGCAGGTCGATCATGGAACCCGTGGGACGGTCGCCGAGTGCGCTGTGGACGGCGGCGGTCTCGATACCTCGGACCGAGTAGTTCTCGATGGCGACCAGCTCGCATCCGTCCTCGTCCATGATGGAAAAGTCGAAGCTCGCGATGTCCCGGCCCGCGATGGCGACACCGCGTGGTACGCCATGGCTGTACACCCTGGCCGGCAGCGGGGCGCGAACGACCACCCGGCCGTACGCCAGCGGGAGGAACCCTCGACCGTCCCCACTGAGATCGGGAAGGTCCAGGCCGAGGCCGGTCGCGCCGTCGAGCAGCGCCGGATGCAGCACGAACTCGTCGAGGTCGCCGTCGAGGCCGCTGGGGATCGCCAGCTCGACGAGATGCTGACCGTGGCCCGTGTGCACCCGGTCGATGACGTGCCAGTGCGGGCCGAACGTCACCGGGGACTCCGGGTCGTCCAGCGTCGGCCGGTAGCCGGCCGCGTCGCATTGCGCGCGGAGCGCGGCCAGATCCCGCCGCGGCGGCGCCTGGGTGTCCGCCGTGGCGTCGGCGGTGCCCGAGGCATGCCGTTCCCACGGCGCGTCGAGGTCGTCGGCCGGCCGGCTGACCACGGTGAAGTCGATGGCGGTCGGCCCGCTCGGTCGCCCGACCACGCGCAGCTCGCGTGGCCCGTCGACGGCGAGCGGCCGGGTGAAGATCAGGTCGCGGAGTTCGACGGGGCCCGGCCGCACGGCCGTGTCGTACGCGGCCCGGATCAGCTCGACGTAGGCGACGCCCGGGTAGACGGCGTGTCCGTTCATCCGGTGGTCGGACAGCACCCAGTGGCACGTCGGATCGATCCGCGAGGAGAAGGCGATCTCGTCACCGGGGAGTCGATGGCCGAGGAGGGGATGGGAGGGCTGGGGGTCGCGCCCGGCCTCCAGCGCCCGGAAGCCCTCGGGCGCGTCGGCCCGTGTGTCCACCGTCATGCCGACGTCGGCCCAGCCGCACCAGTTGACCGAGATCGCGGGGCAGTGCGCGGGCGGGCGTGCCTGCGCGTAGGCGTCGAGGAACGCGTTGGCCGAACAGTAGTCGACCATGCCGTAGTCACCGCTGACCGACACGATCGAGGAGTACAGCACGAGCACGTCGATCTCTCGCCCGAGCAGCCGGTCGAGCACCAGCGTGCCCTCGACCTTCGGCGCGAGCACCTGCTCGGCCTGCTCCCTCGTGCGGACCAGCGCCATGCCGCCGCCGGCCACGCCGGCCGCGTGGAACACGCCGTTGACGGGCCCGAACCGCTCCCGCGCGGCGTCGACGACCATCTGCATGGCGGCCTCGTCCGCGACGTCCGCGACGGCGGTCATCACCTCGCCGCCCAGCCTCTCCACCTCCTGGATGCCGCGGATCCGAGCGCCCGTGCGATCATCGCCGTTCTCGGTGAGGTAGGCGTCCCAGTCCTGGCGCGGCGGCAGCGGCGTGCGTCCGACCAGGATCAGCCGAGCCGCCACGCCGCGCGCGAGCGCCTTGGCGGTCTCCAGCCCGATCCCGCCCATACCTCCGGTGATCAGGTACACGCCCCGTCGCCGGAGCAGTCGAGGTACGTCCGTGTGGTCGGGCAGGTCGGTCTGCTCGTACTCCTCCACCCACCGGCGTCCTGCCCGCAAGGCGACCGTCCTGTCGGTGACCGGCGTGTCGAGCTCGGTGAGGAGCGGTTCGACGTCGGCGAGATCCGCCGCGGAGGTGTCGATGAGCTGGCAGGTGATCGTCGGCGACTCGTGCGGGATGACCCGGCACGGGCCGCGCAGCAACGACTTGGCCGGGTCGATCTGCTCTGCACCCGACACGTTGCAGGTACCGCTGGTGAGGACGCGGATCTCGACGGGCCGGTCCGGCCAGTGCGCCAGCCAGGCCTGCGACAGGAACAGCACGCTGTAGAAACCGGTGTCGCGGATCTCGTCGACAGCGGAGAAGTCGTCCTGTCCTGCCCAGAGTGACCGGCCGGACGTCCAGCCGTGCAGGACGGAGGCCGGCCTGCCGGGTCCTGCCTCCAGGGCCTTGAGCAGCTCGTCGTAGTCGGGACGGTGACCGGGAACGATCTCGAAGTGGTGGTCGTCGAGCTTCGCGAACCGAGCGCCGGCGCTGACGCGGACCACCGTCGCGCCCCGCGCGGCGAGCTCACCGGACACCGCCTCGGCCGGTCCCTCCGCCGGGGTGAACACCAACCAGGTGTCCGAGCCGCCGGCCGCCGGGCGGGACGGCGGCCCGGACGCGGGCAGCGGCCGGCGCCGCCACACCGGCAGGTAGCCGGGGCCGCCGGCGGGTTCCCGCGACCGCGCATCGTCGTCACCGGTGCGGGGATCGGGCTCCACCCAGTACCGCTCCCGCTCATACGGGTACACGGGCAGGGAGACGCGCTTGCGCCCGGCTCCGGCGCGCAGTGCCGCCCAGTCGAGCGGGACGCCGAGCGACCAGAGTCGTCCGGCGGCCTCGGCCAGCGACCTGGCGTCGGAGCCCGTCGCGGTCGGCCGGCCGAACGAGGCCACGACCTTCGCCGCCTTGGGCAGCGCCTGCCGGGCGAGTGAGGTGAGGTTCTGACCGGGCCCGACCTCGAGCAGCACCGCCCCGGTCGCCGCGAGTTTCCGGCAGGCGGCGTCGAAGCGAACGGTGCCGCGCAGGTGGTCCGCCCAGTAGCCGGGGTCGACCGCCTCGCTGTCGGTGATCTGCCTGCCGGTGAGGGTCGACACGAACGGGATCGAGGGGGACTTGAGCGGGACCTCGGCGACCGTGTCGCGCAGCGGCTCCACGACGGGGTCGAGCATGGAGCTGTGGAAGGCGTGCGAGGTGTGGAGGGGCCGGCAGCGCACGCCCCGTGCGTCGAGCCACTCGGTCAGTTCCGCGACGGCATCGGCCGGCCCGGCGACGACGCAGGCCCTGGGGCCGTTGACCGCCGCGAGGTCCAGTTCGTCCGGCAGCATCGGGAGAAGGTCGTCGGCGGCCATCGGCACAGCGACCATCGAGCCGGCCGGCATGGACTGGGTCAGCCTGCCTCGCGCCGCGACCAGCTCCAGCGCGTCCGGCAGCGTGAAGACCCCGGCCAGGCAGGCGGCGACGTACTCGCCGACGCTGTGGCCGGCCATCGTCGCCGGTTCGACGCCCCAGCTCATCCACAGCCGGGCCAGTGCGTACTCGATCGTGAACAGGGCCGGCTGGGCCAGCTCGGTCCGCCGCAGCCGGTCCGCCTTCGCGGTGTCGTCGGCGTCCCGGCCGCGCTCGCCGAACATCACGTCCCGTACGTCGCAACCCAGATGCGGCGCCAGCAGCTCCGCGCACTCGTCGACCGTCTCGCGGAACACCGGTTCCGTCCGGTACCCCTGCTCGGCCATGCCCACGTGCTGCGCGCCCTGGCCGGGGAACAGGAACGCCACCGAGGCGGTACCCCGCGTGTCCGGCGGCACCGGCATGGCATCGTCGAGTTGGGCGATGGCGTCGTCGACGTCCCGGCAGACCACCGCGTCGCGGCGCTCCAGCTGCGCCCGGCCGACCTGCAGCGTGTGCGCGACGTCGGCGAGTTCCAGCTCGGGGTGGGCGCGCAGATGCGCGGCGAGCTCGGTGCGCATGGTCGCGAGGGCCGACTCGGTCTTGGCCGACAGCGGCAGGATCTGCCAGGTGCGCCCGGGGTCGCCCGGTACCGCGGGCGGCGCCTCCTCAAGGATGACGTGCGCGTTGCCGCCGCCGATGCCGAACGAGCTCACCGCGGCCCGCTTGGGCGTGCCACCGGTTCGCCACGGCGCCAGCTCCGCGTTGACGTAGAACGGCGTCTCGGCGAAGTCGATCTCCGGGTTGGGCGTCACGAAGTTGAGCGAGCCCGGGACGAGCCCGTTCCGCATGGCCAGCACGGTCTTGATGAGCCCGGCGATACCGGCGACGGATCCGAGATGGCCGATGTTCGTCTTGACCGACCCGATGGGGCAGGCGCGCTCGCCGACGGCGCCGGCCTGCCTGTACGCGGCCGATAGCGCGGCCACCTCGATCGGATCTCCGACCCTCGTCCCCGTGCCGTGCGCCTCGACGTAGTCGATGGTGTCCGGTGCGACGCCGCTCGCGGTGAGCGCCTGCGAGATCACGGCCCGCTGGCCCTCCTCGCTGGGTGCGCTGAAGCCGGTCTTCGCGCCCCCGTCGTTGTTGACGGCGGAGGCGAGGAGGACGGCATAGATGTGATCGCCGTCGGCGAGCGCGTCCGCGTAGCGTTTGAGCACCACCGCGCCGGCACCGGTGCCGAAGTTCGTGCCGCCGGCGTCCGCGTCGAAGGCGCGGATCCTGCCGTCGCGGGCGAACATGCCGTTCTCGGTCCACGTCCGTCCATGGTGGTAGGGCAGGACGACGTGGGACCCGCCGGCGATGGCCATGCCGCACTCGCGGTTCAGCAACGCCTGCGCGGCCAGGTGGGTGGCGACCAGCGAGCCCGAGCACGCGGTGGCGATCGAGAGCGCGGGGCCGGTGAGACCGAGGGAGTAGGCGACGCGCAGTGCCACGTAGTCCCCGTGGTTGCTGATGTCGACGCCGAGGTCGCCGACGGCATCGAGGACCCGCTGGTTCCGGAAAACGTTCTTCCAGTGGTACTCGGCCGGCCCGCTGGCGCCGTAGACCCCGATGTCGCGCCCACCGTTGCCGGCGGCGTAGCCGGCGTCCTGCAGAGCGGTGCTGCACACCTCGAGAAACAGCCGCTGCTGCGGATCGGTTATCTGGGCTTGTCTGGCGCTGTAACCGAAGTACTTCGCGTCGAAATACTCCATCTCGTCCAGGAGGGGGCGGACCCGGATGTAGTCCTGATCGGCGATGTCCTCCTCGGAGACGCCGGCGCTCCGCAACTGCTCGTCGGTGAGCCTGGTGAAGGACTGCACGCCCTGTTCGAGGTTGCGCCAGAGCTGGGTCGTGTCGGCTGCTCCGGGGAACCGCACGCCCATGCCGATGATGGCCACCCTGCTGGCCACATGTTCCGGAAAACCCGGCTCGTCACCCACCGCGCGTCCTCTCGTTGTGGCGTCGCACCGCCGAAAGGCGAGATCCGTTCGCCGCACAGTAGGCGCGGACTCGCCTCCCCGGCATGCCCCGGGAAGAGGGGACAGGAGGGTGTCCTGGGTTTGCGGGACATGACGCCGAGCACGCGGCTCGCCAGCATGGACGGGTCAGCGTGCTACCGGTATGGAGGTGCCGTGCGAACCTCATCGTCAGCCGACCGGGCGCTGGGGCCGCAGTGGTTCGTCCCGCTGAACGACGACGGTTCGCGACCGCACCGGGTGCTCGCGCTGCCGCAGGCCGGCGCGGGGTGCTCGGCGTTCGCCGACTGCGCGGCCCTGCTGCCCGGCGACATCGGGCTGTGGGCGTTGAACCCCCCTGGCAGGCAGGCGCGATTCGACGAGCCGTCGATCACCGACCTGGACGATCTCGTCGCCGGCATCGCGGCCGAGCTCTCGCGCTGGACGGCGCGGCCCTACGTGCTCTTCGGGTACTGCTCGGGTGCGCTGGCCGCATTCCTGCTCGCGCGTGCCGTCGAGGCCGGGGCCATGCCGGCGCCCGTGGCGCTGGTCGTGGCCTCCTACCCCGCGCCGCAACTGGTACGACCCGACTCCGCCCTGCACACTCTGCCGTCGGACGAGTTCTGGTCGCGGATCCGGTCGTTCGGTGGCTTTCCGATGACACTCGCCGCGGAGCCGGACTACCGGGAGATCTTCGAACCCGCGCTGCGCGCCGACTTCGCCGCCGTGTCCGGCTTCGCCTACGTGGACGGTCCACCGCTGGGCATGCCCATCGTGGCGGTGGCCGGGCGCGATGACGGCACCAGCTCGGCCGGGGAACTGCGCGCTTGGGAGGCCCAGACCAGCGCCGGTTTCCGGATGGAGTTCGTCGACGGCGACCACTGGCTGCTGGACGGTGGCCAGGCCGCGGTGATGGCCCTCGTCGAGCGGGAGTTCCGGCGGTGACCGAGCTCGAACGGCGGATCAGAGCCGCGTTCGCGAGCCGGGCCCCGCGGGGGCGCATCCTGACCGACCGCACCAACTTCTTCGAGGCGGGTTTCACCTCGGTCATTCTGGCCGCCGTGCGCGCCGACCTGGACGGAGCCGGGCTCTCCCTCGGCATGGTCGACATGTTCCGTTACCCGACGCTCGCCACGTTGATCGAGGAAGTCGAAGCACGCGCGGCGGCAGGGACCGGGCACCCGGCGCGCGCGAACCGGGCCGCCGCCGCGCGGCTTCCCTGGGACTCGTGACATCGAGAGGGGCCAACCGTGTCAGAGCGCACGCGGCCGACGCCGCAGCGGCGGGCCGACCTGCCCGCGCACTGGATGTCTCGGCCTGCTCCCGGGCCGGACCCCGAGACGGCGTCGGCCTTCGACAGGCTGCTGGACCAGGCCGTCAAGGAGGGGCCGGCGCGACCCATCGACTACCGGCTGCCGGCACCGAAGTGGCAGTTCCTCTGCCATGCCGCCGACCGAAGGGGCTTCGTGCTCCACGGAACGGGCGACCCCGGCATCACGTGCTTCGAACCGCGCCGGCCGGCGGACCCATCCGAATTCGGTGGCCGGCGGGCGGTCTTCGCCGCGATGGACGGCATCTGGCCGATGTACTTCGCGGTCATCGACCGGGCCGGGCACGCGATGACGCTGGTCACCGCGTGCATCCGGCTCAACGAGGACCGGGACGGCCCCTACTACTTCTTCTCGATCACCCGCTCTGCCCTCGAACGGCGACCGTGGCGCGAGGGAACGGTCTACCTCCTGTCCGCGGACGGGTTCGAGCCGCAGCCGCGGATCGCCTTCGGCGAAACGGAGGTCCGGATAGCCCAGGCGGCGAACCCGGATCCGGTGGCGCCCGTCGCCAAACTCACCGTGCGGCCGACCGACTTCCCGTTTCTCCACCAGATCCGCGGCCACGACGACCAGCTGATGAAAGCCCGTGCCATGGCGGGCGACGTGTTCCCCTGGCGCGAGGACGATTGACGTTCCCGGAAATGCACGATCCCCAGGCCGGACACGATGTCTGACCTGGGGAGATCATGGTGGGCGATACTGGGATTGAACCAGTGGCCTCTACCGTGTCAAGGTAGCGCTCTCCCACTGAGCTAATCGCCCTCGTGCGCTGCGAGGTGGAGACGGGATTTGAACCCGTGTACACGGCTTTGCAGGCCGTTGCCTCGCCTCTCGGCCACTCCACCAGAGCGAGGCCTGACGGGGCCTCTCAGAGCGGACGACGGGATTCGAACCCGCGACCCTCACCTTGGCAAGGTGATGCTCTACCAACTGAGCCACGTCCGCCTGCCGCCTGGGGGTCGCCCCCCGGGCTCGCATGGACAACTCTAGCGGAATCCTGGAGTGCTTGCGTACCGCGCGGGCTCGGAGTCGGTGAGCTCGGCGTGCAGGGAGTTCCAGAAGTCGAGTTCCTTGTCCTCTTCGAGGTGGGCGATGCGGCCCCAGAACTCGCGGTCCTCGGCCTCGTGGGCGGCGGCGAGGGAGAGGGCGGGCATCAGGGTGGTGCCGGCGTCGGCCGCGTCCAGGTCGGCCGGGGTGACGTCGGCGGGGAGCGCGACCGGGGTGGACGGGCGGTGGTGCTTGCCGCGCTTGCGGACGCGGATCGGCGGCGTGGTGGGGGCCTTCGCGGCGGCGGCGCGGCCGGCGGCGAGGGCGACGGTGCCGCAGAGGACGAAGGCGAGGATCCCGCCGATGACGACCTCCTGCGCGGGGAGGTGCTCGGGGGGCGCGGAGTGCTCCTGCTCCTGCGCGTGCGTCGTGGTGGCGGGGTCGCCGATCTTGTCGACGGTGGGGGCGGGGGCGGCGTGCTTCGGCGTGTACTTGGCCTCGACCTTGATCTTGGACGGGTAGCCGAAGCCGACGACGGTGTCCATGTCGCGGGTCTTGCGCATGAGCTTGTAGCCCTCGGCGTTGCCCTCGATGGTGTGCAGCGTGTGGCCGTCGACCTTCTCGACGATGCCGACGTGGTCGACCTGGTCGATGTCGCCGGAGCCGTTCCAGTCGTAGAAGACGATGGCGCCGGGCTCGGGGTCGTGGCCCCAGGCGTCGTGCTTCTTGAACCACTTGGCGTGCTGGACGGTGGAGGCGAACTGCCCGGTCTGCTCGGTGACATCGGCCTTGTCGGCGGCCCAGGCGAGGAACATGTCGCACCAGGGGGCCGTCTTGAAGTAGGCGTCGTGGTCGCCGTCGACGTTCTTGGCGTACCAGTCGCCGAACTTCGTGTAGCCGTCGCCCTTCTCGGTGTAGCCGAGTTCCTTCTTGGCGATGTCGAGCAGTTTCTTGCCGATCGGGTCCATGTCGCTCCCTGCCGCACCTCGCTCGTCCGGGCAGGGTGGCGCCCGACCGGGGGGACGGAACGCGCCGCGGCCCCCGGCCCGGGGGGTCCAAGGTCACGTTCCGATCTCGACGGAATGTAGCCGAGGTAAACGGGGGGCGGCAAGCCGTTCCCGACAACCGGTCAAAAGGGACTACTCAGTAGTAGCCACGCGGGAGGACGGTGACCGGACAGGGGGTGGCGCGCAGGACCTTGAGCGCGATCTCGCCCACGAAGACCCGGTGCGCGGCCGCGTCCTCGCTGGACGCGCAGACGAGCAGCTCGCCGTCGGGCCAGTCCACGTCGTCCAGGGCGTCGGCGACGTCGTCCCCCTCGGCGAGCTCGGCGGAGACCTCCTCGGGCGGCAGGTCGGCCGAGTCCACGGCGAGGCGGATGGCGAGGGCGAGGTCGTCGCGGAGCCGCTCGGCGTTCACCTCGCCGATGGCCAGCGTGACCAGCCGGAGCGGGACCTCCAGCCGCTCGGCGGCCTGGGCGGCGCGGATGACCGCCTCCTCGCACTGGGGGCGCCGGACGTACATGACCGTGATGCGGCCCAGATCGTCCGGCGGGACGTAGCCGGACGGGGCGAGCATCACGGCCTCGGTCGCCGAGTGCAGCAGGTGGTCGGCGGCGGCGCCGACGCCGATGCGGCCGCGGGCGCCGCCCTCGGGGGAGCCGACGACGATCAGGTCGGCGCCGATCCGGCTGGCGAGCACGGTGAGGCCGCGGCCGACGCTGCGCCCCTCCTGGACGTGCAGGTCCGCGGGCCACCCGTCCAGCGCCTCCGGCACCTGGTCGAGGACCGCGCGCGCCTCCCCGGCCGCGGCCGGCAGGTCCGGCGGGGCGACGGTCGCCACGCTGAGCCGGCCGCCGGTCAGCGCGACGATCCCGCGCGCGAGGTCGAGCGCCTCCCTGCCGCCCGCGTCCGGGACGTAGCCCGCGAGCACGTGTTCACCGATCATGCTCCTGAGCATTCCCCCCGGAGGGCCGTCACAGACCAGCGGCGGTTTGCGGTAGTTTTTCCTGATTGTCGTAAGTTTGGGGGGATTTTCATGGGGGCCGAGGTGTCCGACCTCAGACCCGGACGCTGGACCATCGACCCGGTGCACTCCGAGATCACCTTCGCGATCCGGCACCTGATGACCACGGTGCGCGGGTCGTTCCCCGACTTCGGGGGCGAGGTCGTGGTCGCGGACGATCCGCTGGAGTCCGCCGCGCGCGCGGAGATCCGGATGGGCTCCATCGACACCCGCAGCGCCGAACGGGACGAGCACATCCGCTCCGCCGACTTCCTGGACGTCCGGCGGCACCCGGTGATGATGTTCGCCGGCACCGGAGTGGAACGTGCCACCGTCGGCCGCCGCGCCCGCAGCCCCCGCTACCACCTGGACGGCGACCTGACGATCAGGGACGTGACCCGGCCCGTCCGGCTGCTGACCGAGTTCCACGGAGTGAGCACCGACCCGTGGGGCGGCCTCCGCGCCGGCTTCACCGCGACCGCGGCCATCAGCCGCCGCGCCTTCGGCATCGAGTTCAACGTCCCGCTGCAGGGCGACCGGGTCATGCTCGGCGACGAGGTCGCGATCGCGCTGGAGATCCAGGCGGTGCTGGCCACGGCCGACGCCGGCACCGGCGCCGCCGAGGCCCCGGCCTAGCCGCGCGCCGCGCGGGTCAGGCCCAGCAGGTCGCGGGCGGGGCCGGCGGGACGCTGCCCGGCCGGCCACACCGCGCGCAGCGGCCGGGAGAGGTCCAGCTCGGGGACGGGGACCCTGATCAGCCGTCCCGCGGCCAGCTCGTCGGCGACGGCCAGGTCGCTCACCACGACCGGGCCCGCGCCCGAGACGGCCGCCGCCTTGAGCGCGGTGGTGGACGCCAGTTGCAGCAGCGGGGGCGCCGTCCCGCCGTGCGAGGCGAGCGCCCGGTCGAGGATCTCGCGCGTCCCCGAGCCCTGCTCGCGCAGGACGAGGGGCGTGACCGCCAGCTCGGCCGCGGTCACCCCGGACCGCCGCCGCGCCCAGGCGTGGCCCGCGCCGACCACGACGACGAGCCGGTCGGTCGCGACGATGGTGCCGCTCAGGCCCGCCGGCGTCCGGGCGCCCTCCACGAACCCGAGGTCGGCGTCGCCGCCGCGGACCTCCTCGGCGACCACGGTCGAGTTCGCCGTCCGCAGCGTCACCGCGACGCCCGGCCGGACGGTCTTGAGCGTCACCAGCCAGCCGGGCATCAGGTACTCGGCGACGGTCAGGCTCGCCACGACGCGCAGCCGCCCGTCCCGGCGCTCGCGCAGCGCGCCGAGGCCCGCGTCGAGCGCCTCCGCCGCCGCGATGACCTGCCGGGCCCACTCTGCGACCAGAGCGCCCGCCTCCGTGGGCCGCGAGCCGCGCGGCGACCGTTCGAGCAGGGCCACGCCGGCCTGCCGCTCCATCGAGCGGATGCGGGCGCTGGCGGCGGGCTGGGTGACGCCGAGCTCGGCCGCCGCCCGCCCCACGCTGCCCAGCCGGACGACGGCGAGCAGCAGTTCGAGGGCGCCCAGGTCGGGGACGCGATGCGACACGGCCATGCCCCCGATCCTACGTGACCCATAAGGCCGCCTTATGAGCCCATAGGGCCGTGGCGTCTACTGCCGCGACCGCCGGCGGCGGACGCTGGAGGGCATGAGCCTCCCGACCCTCCACGGCGCGCCGCTGGGCGCGCTCGACCGTCCCGCCGAGGCGTTCCGCCATCTCGGGCCCAACTGGTACGCGGCCGTGATGGGAACGTCGATCGTCGGGACCGGCGCCCGCGCGCTGCCGGTGGACGTCCCCGGCCTGCACGCGTTCGCCGTCGCCGTGTGGATGCTCTCGCTGGCGATGCTCGCGGCGCTGATGACGGCGCGCGCCGTCCATGTCGTCCGGCACCCGGACGTGGCCCGGTCCCAGCTCCTGGACAACCCCGCCACCGCCGTGTTCTACGGCTGCCCGCCGATGGCCCTGCTCGCCGTCGGCTACGGCACGCTGGTGCTCGGCCCGCCCGTGATCGGGCACGGTGCGGCGATCGCGCTGGACGCCGTCCTGTGGAGCCTCGGCACGGCCTATGCCGTGGCCGTCGCGGCCGGCGTCCCCTACCTCATGATCACCCGGCACCGCCTCGAACCGGGCTCGGCGGACCCGACCTGGCTGCTGCCCGTGGTCGCGCCGATGGTCGCCGCGGCGCTCGGGCCCGCGCTCGTCCCGCACCTGCCGGAGGGCCAGGCCCGCGCCACGCTGCTGTTCGGGTGCCACGCCATGTTCGGCGCGAGCCTGCTCGCCACGCTCGTCCTGCTCCCGGGCATCTGGACGCGGCTGGCCGGCGGCCGCCCGTCGCCGGTCACCCTCACCCCCGCGCTCTTCCTGGTCCTCGGGCCGCTCGGGCAGTCGACGACGGCCGCCGTCCAGATCGCGGACGCGGCGGGCGCGGCGGACGCCGTCCCCGGGTACGCGGCGGCCATGCGCGCGTTCGCCGTCCTCTACGGCGCCCCCGTGATGGGCTTCGCGATGCTCTGGCTGGTCCTCGCGGGCGCCGCGAACCTGCGGGCCCTGCGCGGCGGGATGCCGTTCGCGATGACGTGGTGGGCCTTCACCTTCCCGGTCGGGACGTGCGTCACCGGCGCCTGCGGCCTGTACGAGGCCACCGGCCTGGACGCGCTGGCCGGGCTGGCCGTGCTCCTCTACCTGCTGCTCGTCGCGGCCTGGGCGGTCGCCGCGGTCCGGACGCTCCAGGGCGCGGTCAGCGGCCGGCTCTTCCTGCCGGCGCGCCCCGCCGTCCCCGCCCCGTCCTAGAGCAGGAATACCGGTCCGCGCTCCGGGGTTCTGTAGGATGGTTGAACGTTCTACTATCTGGAGGCCGGGCATGCAGTTCGGGATCTTCACGGTCGGCGACGTCACGCCCGACCCGACCACCGGGCGCACGCCGTCCGAGGCCGAGCGGATCAGGGCCATGGTCGCGATCGCCGACAAGGCCGAGGAGGTGGGCCTGGACGTCTTCGCGACCGGCGAGCACCACAACCCGCCGTTCGTGCCGTCCTCCCCGACGACGATGCTCGGCTACATCGCGGCCCGCACCGAGCGGCTGATCCTGTCCACCGCGACCACGCTGATCACCACCAACGACCCGGTGAAGATCGCCGAGGACTACGCGATGCTCCAGCACCTCGCCGGCGGCCGGGTGGACCTGATGATGGGACGCGGCAACACCGGCCCCGTCTACCCGTGGTTCGGCAAGGACATCCGCGACGGCATCCGGCTGGCCATCGAGAACTACCACCTGCTCCACCGGCTCTGGCGCGAGGACGTCGTCGACTGGGAAGGCGAGTTCCGCACCCCGCTGCAGTCGTTCACCTCGACCCCGCGCCCGCTGGACGGCGTCCCGCCGTTCGTCTGGCACGGGTCGATCCGCAGCCCGGAGATCGCCGAGCAGGCCGCCTACTACGGCGACGGCTTCTTCGCCAACCACATCTTCTGGCCCAAGGAGCACTTCCAGCGCCTCATCGGCTTCTACCGGCAGCGGTTCGAGCACTACGGCCACGGCTCCGCCGACCAGGCGATCGTCGGCCTCGGCGGGCAGGTGTTCATGCGCAGGAACTCCCAGGACGCCGTCCGCGAGTTCCGCCCGTACTTCGACAACGCCCCCGTCTACGGGCACGGCCCGTCGCTGGAGGAGTTCACCGCCGAGACGCCCCTCACGGTCGGCAGCCCGCAGCAGGTCATCGAGAAGACGCTGACGTTCCGCGACCACTTCGGCGACTACCAGCGCCAGCTGTTCCTGATGGACCACGCCGGGCTGCCGCTGAAGACGGTCCTGGAGCAGATCGACATGCTGGGGGAGGAGGTCGTGCCCGTCCTGCGCAAGGAGTTCGAGTCGCTGCGCCCGGCGCACGTCCCCGCGACCGCCCCGACCCACACGTCCCGTCTCGCAGAGGGGGTCAAGTGACCACGCTCGCCGTCGTCTCCGCCGGGCTCGGGCGGCCGTCGTCCACCCGGCTGCTCGCAGACCGCCTCGCCGCCGCGACGACCGAGGCCCTGCGCGCGGACACCGCCGTCGAGACCATCGAGCTGCGCGACCACGCGCACGCCATGGTCGACGCCACCCTGACCGGCTTCCCGTCGGGGACGTTCCGCGCCGCCGTCGAAGCGGTGACGGGCGCGGACGGCCTCATCGCCGTCACGCCCGTCTTCAACGCGTCCTACACCGGCCTGTTCAAGACGTTCTTCGACGTCCTCGACCGGGACGCCCTGGAAGGCACGCCGGTGCTGCTCGGCGCGACCGGCGGCACCGCCCGCCACTCCCTGGCCATCGACTACGCCATGCGCCCGCTGTTCGCCTACCTGCGCACCAGCGTCGTCCCGACCGCCGTGTACGCGGCGTCCGAGGACTGGGGGAGCGGCGAGACGGCTCTGCCCGACCGCGTCGCCCGCGCCGGCGCCGAGCTCGCCGCCCTGATGGAGGCGCGTCCGGCCCCGGCCAAGGACGATCCGTACGAGAACCCCGTTCCCTTCGAGCGGCTCCTCGCCGGACGCTGATCTTTCCTAAGCCTTGGCTTATATAAGCGAAGCCTGTACCTTGGGCTCGTGCACGCGTTCGATGTACTGGGCGACCCGGTGCGGCGCCGGATCCTGGAGCTGCTCGCCGACGGCGAGCGGTCGTCCGGCGAGGTGACGGCGGTCGTCCGGGAGGAGTTCGGAATCTCGCAGCCCGCGGTCTCGCAGCATCTGAAGGTGCTGCGCGACAGCGGGTTCGCGGTGGTGCGGGCGGAGGGGACGCGCCGGCTGTACACCGTCGACTCCGCGCCGCTGCGGGAGGTCGACGAATGGCTCGACCGCTTCCGCCGGTTCTGGACGCCGCATCTCGACGCCCTGGCGACCGAGATCGCCCGGGGCAAGCGCGCACGCCGACACGACCCAGGGAGCGAGACATGATCGAAGTCACCGGGCAGATCAACGCGGTACGGCGCAAGGTCGGCGAGCGGGTGCTGGAGGCCGGCACCGCGCGGACGTCGACGGTCAGCCAGGTCTACGACACCGGCGTCGAGGACCTGTGGGACGCCGTCACCAACCCCGAGCGGATTCCCCGCTGGTTCCTGCCGATCTCGGGTGAGCTCCGGCTCGGCGGCCGCTACCAGATCGAGGGCAACGCGAGCGGGACCATCGAGACCTGCGATCCGCCCAAGGGCTTCTCCGCGACCTGGGAGTACGGCGGCCAGACGTCCTGGATCGAGGTCCGGCTGACCCCGGAGCAGGACGGCCGGTCGCGCTTCGAACTGGAGCACATCGCCCACGTCGACGACGGCATGTGGGACCAGTTCGGGCCGGGCGCCGTCGGCATCGGCTGGGACATGGCGCTGCTCGGCCTCGCCCTGCACCTGGCGACCGGCAAGAACGCCCCGGAAGAGGTCGGGCCGGACTGGTCCACGACCGACGAGGGCAAGGAGTTCACCCGGCAGAGCGGCGAGGCCTGGCGCGAGGCGCACGTCGAGTCGGGCGCCGACGAAGCGGTCGCCCGCGCCTGCGCGGACCGCACCATCGGCGCCTACACCGGAGAGGCGGAGTGATCCCGGCGCGGGATCGCTGACACGCCCCGCGGGTCCCGGGAGCGCACCTGCCGACCAGGCAGAATGTGCCGGGTGGACGTCCGGGTGGGGGTCCGCGTCGAAGGGGTAGTGCAGGGCGTCGGGTTCCGGCCGTTCGTGCACGGCCTCGCCACCGGCCTCGGCCTGTCCGGGCTGGTCGGCAACGACGCGGGCGGAGTGTTCATCGAGGTCGAGGGCGCGCCCGACGAGGTCGGGCGGTTCCTGGACGGCCTGCGCGCGCGCCCGCCCCGGCTGGCCGTCGTCGAACGCGTCACGGTCCGCGACCTGGCCGCGGCGGGCCGCGACGGGTTCGTCATCGTGGGCAGTGACGCGTCGGGCGAGCGCCGCGCCCTGGTCTCCTGGGACTCCGCCACCTGCGACGACTGCGTGCGCGAGATGCGCGACCCCGCCGACCGGCGCCACGGCTACGCCTTCATCAACTGCACGAACTGCGGGCCGCGCTTCACGATCGTCAGGGACGTCCCCTACGACCGGCGCAACACGACCATGGCGGGCTTCGCGATGTGCGGCGAGTGCACCGCCGAGTACGAGGACCCGGCCGACCGCCGGTTCCACGCCCAGCCGGTGTGCTGCCCGTCCTGCGGACCGTCCCTCACCGTGCGCCCCGCCGCCGGCGACCCGCTGGAGGCCGCGCGGTCGATGCTCGCGGACGGCGCCGTCCTCGCGGTCAAGGGCCTCGGCGGCTACCACCTCGCCGCGAGGGCGGCGGACGGCGGCGCCGTCGGCGCGCTGCGCGCCCGCAAGCACCGCGAGGACAAGCCGTTCGCCGTCATGGTCCCCGATCTGGCGGCGGCCCGGGCGCTCTGCGTCCTGTCCGACGCCGAGGAGGCGCTGCTGACCGGCCCGCGGCGTCCGATCGTGCTCGCGCGCCGCCGCCCTGACGCGGACCTCGCCGGCGCGGTCGCGCCCGGGAACCGGTCTCTCGGCCTCATGCTGCCCTACACCCCGCTCCACCACCTCCTGGTCACCGAGCCGTTGGTGCTGACCAGCGGGAACGTCTCGGACGAGCCGATCGCGCACCGCGACGCCGACGCCCTCGAACGCCTCGGCGGCATCGCCGACGGGTTCCTCCGGCACGACCGCCCCATCCACACGCGCACCGACGACTCGGTGGTGCGGGTCTTCGCCGGCCGGACGCTGCCGCTGCGCCGGTCCCGCGGCTACGCGCCCGAGCCGATCCCCATCGGGGACGGCCCGCCCGTCCTGGCGTGCGGGGCCGAGCTCAAGAACACGTTCTGCCTGGCCCGGGGCGGCCGGGCGTTCGTCTCCCACCACATCGGCGACCTGGAGAACCACGAGACGCTCCGCGCGTTCGAGGAGGGCATCGCCCACTTCCGGCGCCTCTTCGACATCACGCCCGAACTCCTCGCCCACGACCCGCACCCCGAGTACCTGTCGACGAAGTACGCGCTCGACCAGGACCTGCCGCCGGTCGCCGTCCAGCACCACCACGCCCACATCGCGTCCTGCCTCGCGGACAACGGCGTGGACGGCCCGGTCATCGGCGTGGCGTTCGACGGCACCGGATACGGGACGGACGGCACGCTCTGGGGCGGCGAGTTCCTGGTCGCCGACCTGCGCGGCTTCGAGCGCGCCGGGCACCTGGAACCGGTTCCGATGCCCGGCGGCGCGGCCGCGATCCGCGAGCCCTGGCGCATGGCCGCCGCCTACGGCGTCCCGGACGGGCTGCCGGTGGCGCGCCGCCGTGACTGGCCCGCCGTCGCGGAGATGGCCCGGCGCGGGATCAACGCTCCGCTCACCTCCAGCATGGGCCGCCTGTTCGACGCGGTCGCGGCCGTTCTCGGCGTCAGGGACCGGGTCACCTACGAGGGGCAGGCCGCGATCGAGCTGGAACAGCGCGCGGATCCGGCGGAATTCGGTGCGTACAGGGCGTCTCTCGGTGGCACGTCGTCCTTCGTGGCGCGCGGCCGCGATCTGCTGGACGCGGTGGCGGCCGACCTCGGCGCCGGAGTTCCGGTCCCGGTGATCGCCGCGCGCTTCCACAACGGCGTGGCGGCCCTCGTCGTGGACGGCGCGTCCCGCGTCCGCGAGGCGACGGGGCTCGCCACGGTGGCGCTCTCCGGCGGCGTGTTCCAGAACATGCTCCTGCTGGACCGCGCGGTGTCCGGCCTGGCCGGCGCGGGTTTCGACGTCCTCACCCATCACCGCGTCCCGCCCAACGACGGCGGCATCAGCCTTGGTCAGGCCGCCGTCGCCACCGCTCGTCACCGGCGGCGGGACACCGCGTGATCGGTCGAAAACGGGCACGCTCGCACCTCCGAGACGGCATGATCATCGGATGGCGGACGACAGGGACGAGCGGCAGCCCCTCTCATGGCTGATCCGGCGGTGGGCCGGGCCACTGGCGATGGCCGTGGCGGTCGCCGCCTCCATCGGCGCGGTGCGGCTGCTGACGGACGAAGGCTTCTCGTCCACGGGCCCCCTGGCCGATCGCGAGCCGCGCTTCCTGCTGACCGTCTGGGACACCGGAGACTCCCCGCACGGGAGCGGGCGGAAGCCGTGGTTGCAGGTCCGCGCGCTGCGGCAGGACGGCCGATCGCGACCGGTGGATTCGGTCCGGCCGCCGGCGTCCGCGGGCACGGCACAGGAGATCATCGAAGCGCCCGGTGGCGCGTTCGTCGTCTCCTCCCTCCGGGAGGACCCGTGCGAGAGCCGGCTGTACCGGTTCGGCCTCACCGGCGACGGCCATGTGGAGGACCTTGAACCGCTGGGCGAGGCCGGCGCCGTCCCGGCACGCGTCGCCGGTCTGGCGATGAGCCCGGACGGTGCCCGCCTCGCCTTCACGACCGCACCGTGCACGGAAGATCCGCAGGCTCCGCTCCCGCCCGCCACGGTGACGGTTCTCGACATCGACTCGAACGACCGCCGGACGTGGACGGCCGCCGCCCCGTCGCTCATCGGCGAGATCGCCTGGGCGCGCGACGGCCGCACGCTCGGCTACGCCCTCAGCGACGTCCGCCAGGGCGCCTCCGCCGGACACGGATGGCCGGGCGGGCAGGGTGAGAGCACGGTCGAGAACGTCACCGTCCATGCCCTCGACACCCGCGCGAAGGGCGCCGATCTCGGGGGCGGACGCATCCTGTTCCGCCAGCCGGGCGGCTCCGGGGCGGTCACCACCGCGGTGATGAATCCGGACGGCCGCACAGGGCTCGGCGTCCTGAAGCGAGAGCGGCCCGCGACCACGGTCTTCTTCTCCTTCGCCGGAGGCGGGCCGATGCGCGTGACCCGCACCATCGAGCGCGAGCCGAACACGGTGGCCCTCATCGCCGTCTCCGGCGAGGGCGAACGGCGCTATGCCTGCCTGGGCGGCATCGACTCCTTCGGCAGGGTGACGGACGGCGCCTTCACGAACCGGTCGGGCTCGGTCTCCGGCTGCGGATCCGCCTACGCCTACTGAGCGGGCCCGCCGCGCGGGCGGGTCACAGGCTGCCGAGGACCCGGGTCGCGGTGATCTCTATCACGACGCGGTGCGGGTTGGGGCGCGGGGGCTTGTAGCGGACGGTGTAGAGCCGCTCGGCGAGGGCCACGGAGGCCGGGTCCGTCCGCACGACCGCGCGGCCCTCGACGGTGGCCCAGCGGCGGCCGTCCACCTGGGTCACCGCGGCCGGGAGGCCCGCCTCGCCCGCGTGCCGGACGTGCCGCGCCTTCGCCGAGGAGGCCGAGGTGATCACGCGGACGGTGCCGCCGTCCAGGGTGGCGCCGACGGGCACGGCGTGCGGGGTGCCGTCCGGGCGGAGCGTGACGAGGGCGCACACGCGGCGCTCCCGCCAGAAGGCGATGAGCCGCTCGTCGGCCAGGTCGAGCCGGTGCTTTCCCCCCACCTGCACGATCTTAGGCGCTTCCGCGGCGGTCGCACCCCGCCCGCCCGGGTTTATGCTTAGTTAGGCTAGGAAACTATTTGCAGGGGGTGCGCGTGCCGTCCAACCACTATCCGTGGGTCGCGCTCAGCAACACGACGCTGGGCATGCTGCTCGCCACGGTCAACTCGTCGATCGTGATCATCTCGCTGCCGGCGATCTTCCGTGGCATCGACCTGAACCCGCTGGAGCCGGGCAATGTCAGCTACCTGCTGTGGATCCTGATGGGCTACATGCTCGTCTCGGCGGTGCTGGTGGTGACGCTCGGCCGGCTCGGGGACATGTTCGGCCGCGTCCGGATGTACAACGCCGGGTTCGCGGTGTTCACGGTCGGGACGCTCGTGCTGGCCCTGGACCCGTTCCACGGGAGCGCCGGGGCGCTCTGGCTCATCGGCTGGCGGATCTTCCAGGGGATCGGCGGCGCGCTGCTGATGGCGAACTCGGCCGCGATCCTCACCGACGCGTTCCCGGCGCACCGGCGCGGCATGGCGATGGGCGTCAACCAGGTGGCGGGCATCGCCGGCACCTTCATCGGCCTCGTCGCGGGCGGGCTGCTGAGCGAGATCAACTGGCGGCTGGTGTTCTTCGCGTCCGCGCCGATCGGGATCATCGGGACGGTCTGGGCGTACCGGAGCCTGGTGGAGACCGCGACGCGGGCGGTCGCCGCGCGGATCGACTGGCTGGGCAACATCACCTTCGCCGTCGGGCTCACCGGCCTGCTCGCCGCGATCACCTACGGCATCCAGCCCTACGGCGGGCACGACATGGGCTGGACGAACCCCTGGGTGATCGGCGGGATGGCCGGCGGCGTCGCGGTCCTCATCCTGTTCTGCTGGATCGAAACCCGGGTGGCGCAGCCCATGTTCCACCTCGGGCTGTTCCGCATCAGGGCGTTCACGGCCGGGAACGCGGCCGGGCTGCTCGCCGCGGTCTCGCGCGGCGGGATGCAGTTCATGCTGATCATCTGGCTGCAGGGCATCTGGCTGCCGCTGCACGGCTACGACTACGAGGACACCCCGCTCTGGGCGGGCATCTACCTGCTGCCGCTGACCGCGGGATTCCTCGTCGCCGGGCCCGTCTCGGGGCACCTGTCCGACCGGCACGGCGCCCGCGCCTTCGCCTCCGGCGGGCTGGTGCTGTCCGCGCTGGCGTTCGCCGGCCTGCTGCTGATCCCGACCGACTTCGGGTACACCACGTTCGCGCTGCTGATCTTCCTGAACGGGATCGGCTCCGGGCTGTTCGCCGCGCCCAACACCACCGCCATCATGAACTCGGTGCCGGCGGACCAGCGCGGGGTCGCGTCCGGCATGCGCGCCACCTTCATGAACGCCGGCATGGTGCTGTCCATCGGCGTGTTCTTCTCGCTGATGATCGCCGGGCTGTCCGACACGCTGCCGCGGACGCTGACGCGGGGGCTGACCGAGCACGGCGTCCCGGCGGGCCCGGCCGCGCAGGTGGGCGGGCTCCCGCCGGTCGGCACGCTGTTCGCCGCCTTCCTCGGCTACAACCCGATCCAGAACCTGCTCGCGCCGTTCCACGTCCTCGGCCGGCTCGCGCCGGACGACGTCGCGACGCTCACCGGCCGCTCGTACTTCCCGCACCTGATCTCCGAGCCGTTCCACCACGGGCTCGTCATCGTGTTCGGCATGGCGATCGCGATGTCGCTGGTGGCGGCGCTGGTGTCGCTGCTGCGGGGCCGCCGGTACGTGCACGACGACGACGTCCGCGCCGAACCCGAGCCGCGGAAGGCGGGACGCGCGACCGCCTGACGACCCCCACGATCGAGCCCCCGGCCCGCCCCGCCCGGCCGGGGGCTTTTTCACGCCGCCTATTGACACTGTTCCGCAAACGTTTTCATAATCCTCGGCATGACCGAGGAGCGCACGGACGCCGGCGGCGGGCCGGCCGGACGCCGGAACGCCGACGGTTCGCGCGCCTCGATCCGGGCCGTGGCGAATCTCGCCGGGGTGTCGCCGTCCACGGTCTCGCGCGCCCTGAACACCCCGGAGCTCGTCAACGCCGAGACCCGGCGGCGCGTGCTCGACTGCGCCGAGCGGCTCGGCTACCAGCCGAACCGGGCGGCGCAGTCCCTGGTCCTCGGCCGGACCCGCAATGTCGGGCTGATCGTCCCCGACATCGCCAACCCGTTCTACGCCCCGTTCATCAAGGGAGTGGAGGCCTACTTCCGGGACACCGAGTTCGCGGTGTTCCTCGCCGACACCGACGAGGACACCGAGACCGAGAGCAGGCTGGCCGAGGCCATGATCGAGCGGGTGGACGGGCTGATCCTGTGCGCCCCCCGCATGTCCGGGACGCGCCTGAGCGCCGTCGCGTCCAAGACGACCGTGGTCCTCGCCAACCGCACCAGCCGCAACGCGCCGTCGGTCCTGCTGGACTTCCAGCCCGGCATGGACCAGGCGGTGGCGCACGTCCACGCGCTCGGGCACCGCAGGTGCGCCTACCTCGCCGGCCCGGCCAACTCCTGGTCGAACCGGCGGCGGCGCAAGCTGCTCGGCGCGTCCTGCGCCGAGCGCGGCATCGAGCTGGTCGACCTCGGCCCGTACGAGCCGCGCTTCACCGGCGGGTACCGGGCCGCGGACGAGGTGCTCGCCGCGGACGTGACCGCGGCGTTCGCCTACAACGACCTGGTCGCGCTCGGGGTGCTGTCACGGCTCACCGCGCGCGGCGTGCCCGTGCCCGGCGAGCCCGGTTCGTCCGGCGGGCTCAGCATCGTCGGGGTCGACGACGTCCCCATGGCGTCGATGACCAATCCACCGCTCACCACGGTGGCGATCCCCGTCAACGCGCTGTCGCGCGCCACGGCCGCCACCATGCACGCACTGCTCGACCCCGGGGCGCGCAAGGCGCCTCCCGCGCCGCCGGCCTCCGAGCTGGCGACCCGACTCCTCATCCGCGGCACCACCGGGCCCGTCTGAGCCCGGCCGCCCGGAGGACCCCCGTCCTGCCAGGAGGACCCACCCCATGAGAACTCCCCGATCCGCCCTCCTCACCGCCGCGACCGCCGCCGGCCTGCTGCTCGCCGCCTGCGGGGCGCCCGACTCAGGAGGGAAGGCCGCGTCCGAACCCGCCGCCGCGGACGTCAAGCTGCCGTCCAAGGCCGTCACCCTCAACATCATCGACGTCGCCGGGAACCTCCAGCTCACCCAGCAGATCTTCGAGAACTACACCAAGGAGCACCCGGACCGCGTCAGCAAGATCACCTACACCAAGGCGACCGCGCCCGAGCTGGCGGGCAAGGTCAAGGCCCAGCAGGACGCCGGGCGGCTCGACATCGACCTCGTCCTCACCGGCACCGACGGGCTCTCCGCGGGCCTGGAGCAGAACCTGTGGGTCGACCTGGTCGGCAAGTACTCCGACAAGCTGCCCGACCTGAAGACGCAGTACCTGGAGCCCGCGTCCAAGATGCAGGACCTCGCCCAGGGCAAGGGCGTGACCGTGACGTACTACCCGTCCGGCCCGCTGCTGGAGTACAACCCGAAGAAGGTCCCGAACCCGCCGAAGACCGCCGAAGAGTTGCTCGCGTGGGCGAAGGCGCACCCGAACAAGCTGGAGTACGCGCGGCCGTCCAACTCCGGTCCCGGGCGGACGTGGCTCATGGGCCTGCCCTACATCCTCAAGGACTCCGACCCCAAGGACCCGAACAACGGGTGGGCCAACACCTGGAAGTACCTGAAGGAACTCGACAAGTACATCGAGTACTACCCGACGGGCACCACGCAGACGATGAAGGAGCTGGGCGAGGGCACCCGCGACATCATCCTCAGCACGACCGGCTGGGACATCAACCCGCGCGTCCTTGGCCAGGTGCCGAAGGACGTCAAGATCCAGCCGCTCGACGGCTTCACATGGGTCACCGACGCGCACTACATGGTCGTCCCCAAGGGCGTGTCCGGCGAGAAGCTCGCCGTCCTGCTCGACCTGATGAAGTACGCGCTCCAGCCGAAGCAGCAGGCGATCACCTTCGACAAGGGCTACTTCTACCCCGGCCCGGCCGTGAAGGGGGTCACGCTCGACATGGCGCCGGCCGACAGCCAGCAGGCGATCAAGGAGTACGGCCGCCCCGAGTACGACAAGCTCATCGCCGACAACCCGAAGGCGCCGCCGCTCGACGCCAAGGCCCTCGTCGCCGCCTTCGACCGCTGGGACCGCGAGATCGGCGGCCAAAAGGTCAAGAAGTCATGACGACGAACAAAACAACACGAGGCCGCTCCGCAGGCTCCGCGTTCTCGGCAGCCCCCCGCGCCGCGTCCCCGGAACACCGCTCCGCAGGCTCCGCGTCCTCGGCAGCCCCCCGCGCCGCGTCCCCGGTTCGCCGTTCCCCGGGCTGCGGGCGTTCGGTGGGCCGAGGCCCCGGGTCTTCGGTGGGCCGTTCCGCGGACTCTGTGTACGCGGTGGCTCTGGGCTGCGCGTCCGCGATGGGCCGTTCTGCCGGCTGCGCGTCCTTGACCGGGGGCGCGGGGCGTGTGGTGTGGGGGGCGGTATGACTGTGGGGAGCGTGGTGGAGAAGGATTCGCGGGCGGCGTTCGGGCATCTGCGGCTGGACGGCGTGACGCGCCGGTTCGGTAAGACGGCCGCGCTGAGCGGCTTCGACCTGCGCATCGAGGGCGGCGAGTTCATCGCGCTGCTCGGGCCGTCCGGCTGCGGCAAGTCGACCGCGCTGAACTGCCTGGCCGGGCTGCTGCCCCTCTCGGAGGGCGCGATCTGGCTGGACGAGGAGCGCGTCGACACGCTGCCGCCGGAGCGGCGCGGGTTCGGGATGGTGTTCCAGAACTACGCGCTGTTCCCGCACCTGACCGTCCGCAAGAACGTGGCGTTCGGGCTGTCGGTCCGGCGGGTCGGGAAGGCCGAGACCGCCCGCCGGGTGGACGAGGCGCTGCGCACGGTCGAGCTGACCGAGCACGAGCACAAGCTGCCGGGCCAGCTGTCGGGCGGCCAGCAGCAGCGCGTCGCCATCGCCCGCGCGATCGTGCTCCGCCCGAAGCTGGTGCTGATGGACGAGCCGCTGTCCAACCTGGACGCCAAGCTCCGCGTGCAGATGCGCACCGAGATCCGCCGCATCCACCAGCAGCTCGGCCTGACGACCGTGTACGTCACGCACGACCAGGAGGAGGCGCTCGCGCTCGCCGACCGGGTCGTGGTGCTGCGGTCCGGCAGGATCGAGCAGATCGGGACGCCCGAGGAGGTCTACACCTACCCGGTCAGCACCTACATCGCCGGGTTCATGGGCTACCGGAACCTGCTGGAGCTGCCCGTGCTGTCGTCCGGCGGCGACGGCGGCGGCGTCACGCTCGGCGAGCGGGGCGGGCTCACCCTGACCGGGGTGGGCCGGCAGCCGATCACCGGGGCGCGGGCGGTCGCCGCCGTCCGGCCGGAGGACTTCCGCGTCGCCGGGTCCGCGGACCGGGCGGCGGGGGAGAACCTCGTGACCGTCCGGGTGGAGGTGTCGGAGTTCCACGGGCGCGAGGTCGCCGCCGAGGGCGTCACCGACGACGGCCGCGTCGTCCACTTCCGGTCGCCGGAGCGGATCGCGCCGGGGGAGCGGGTCACGCTGGCCGTCTCCCCGGACCGCGTGCTCGTGTTCGGCGAGAGCGTGCGGGACGCCGCGCAGGCGCTCGACGAACCCGCCGCCGGGGCGCTCGGCGTCCCGGCGGGCGAGGCGGGGGGCACCGATGGCGGTTGAGGCCCCCGCCCGCCCCGAGGCGCCGCCGTCCCGGCGCGGCGGCCTGCGGCACCGGCTCGCCGAACGCGGCGTGGACCGGGTCCTGCTCCTGCTGGTGCCCGCCGTCCTCGTCGTCGGCCTGCTGTTCCTCTACCCGATGCTGTACGGGGTGGGGCTGTCGCTGCAGCCGAAGAACGGCGGCGGCCCGCTCGGCAACTACGCCGACTTCTTCAAGGACTCCTACCAGCGCGGCACGATCTGGAAGACGCTCAAGCTCGCGCTTCCGGCCGCACTGATCAACGTCGGCGCGTCGGTGCCGATCGCGTACCGGCTGCGCGGCAGGTTCCGCGGACGCCGCGTGCTGACGGCGCTGCTCGTCCTGCCGGTGACGCTCGGCACCGTCCTGGTGGCGGACGGGCTGCTGCGCTACCTCGGCCCCCGGGGCTGGTTCAACCGGGTGCTGCTCGACCTCGGCGTCGTGGACGAGCCGGTCCGGCTGATCTACAACTACTGGGGCGTGCTGCTCTCGCTGCTCATCACCGGGTTCCCGTTCGCGTTCCTGCTGGTGCTCTCCTACATGTCGGGCATCGACCCGACGCTGGAGCGGGCCGCCGCGACGCTCGGCGCCGGGCCCTGGCAGCGGATGCGGCGGATCGTCCTGCCGCTGCTCGCCCCGGGCCTCGCGACCACGTTCGTGCTGGCGTTCGTGCTGGCGTTCTCGGTGTTCCCCTCGGCGAACCTCGTCGGCGAACCGGCCGGTGAGACCCGGGTGATGGCGATCGCGGCCTACCAGGCGGCGTTCGAGAAGTACGACTACTCGATGGCCTCGACCATCGCCGTGCTGATGGGCGTGTTCGAGCTGCTCGTCATCTCGGTCACGCTGCTGCTGCGCGGCCGCCTCTACACCGGGCCCGCGATGGGAGGTAAGGGATCATGACCGCCGTCTCCCGCCCGCGCGGGCTGCCGAGGGGCCGGCTGAGCGGCTGGGCCGTCTGGATCTGCGTCGCGTTCTTCCTGGTCAACCTGGCCGCGCTGATCCTGTCCGTGGTCGTCAACTCGTTCGGGACCAGGTGGTTCGCCGGCTGGCTGCCGCAGGGCTTCACCAGCGCGTGGTACTCCGACGCGTGGGAGGAGTTCGCGCTCGGCGAGGTGCTGACCGTCACGCTGGAGATCACGCTCGTGGTGGTGGCGCTCTCGCTGCTGATCGGCGTCCCCGCCGGGTACGCGCTGGCGCGCCGCGACTTCCCGGGCAAGCGGATCGTGATGTTCCTGCTGCTGCTCCCGGTGCTGCTGCCGCCGATCACCTACGGGATCCCGCTCGCGACCGTCCTGTACAAGGTGCACCTGGCGGGGACGATGACGGGCGTCATCGCGGCGAACCTCGTCCCGGCCCTGCCGTTCGTCGTCCTCGTGATGACGCCGTTCGTGGAGCAGATCGACGCGAACGTGGAGTCGGCGGCGCGGATGTGCGGGGCCCGCACCCGGCAGGTGTTCACGCGGGTGCTGGTGCCGCTGCTGCTGCCCGGCATCCTCGCCGCCGGCATCCTGGTGCTGGTCCGGACCGTCGCCATGTTCGAGCTGACGTTCCTTGTCGCCGACGCCGACAGCCAGACGCTGATCGTCTCGCTGTACAGCGCCGCGTTCACCCCCGGCATCCGCGCCGCCCAGGCCATCGACGCGATGGCCGTGATCTACATGGCGCTGTCGGCGGTCCTGCTCGTGATCGCCCTGATGTTCGTCAACCCGACACAGATCGTCGCCCAGGTGAGGGAGGCCCCGGCCGAATGAGCCCAGCGGAGAAGAGGGCATGCGAATGAGCAGCGTCCGGTTCGACTACACGGGGGAGCGGGTCCTGGTCACCGGCGCCGCGGGCCTGATCGGCCGCGCGCTGGTGCGGCGCTTCGCCGGCGCGGGCGCGCGGGTGCTCGCCGTGGACGTGGACGACGACGGGCTCAAGGTCTTCGACGGCGACCCGCGGGTCGCGACGATGGTCGGCGACCTGGCCCGCGAGGACGTCGCCGACGCGGTCTTCGCCAGGCTCCTGCGGGACGGCGGCCTGGACGTGCTCGTCAACAACGCGGCGATGACCGAGGTGCGCACCCCGTTCATCGACTTCAGCGCCGGGCTGTGGGACGCGGTCGTCGCCGCGAACCTGCGCTCGGCGTACCTGCTGTCGGTGCGCGCCGTCCGGCACTGGCGCGACGCCGGCCGGGGCGGCGCGATCGTCAGCCTGTCGTCGCCGGGAGGCTCCCGGGCCCACGAGGACCAGAGCGCCTACGACGTGACCAAGGCGGGCATCGAGGCGCTGAGCCGGGCGATCGCCGTGGAGCTCGGCGGGCTCGGCATCCGGGCGAACTGCGTCGCCCCGGCCAGCGTCGTCGGGGAGATCCGGCCCGCCACCGACATCCCGGCCGGCCGCACCACCGCGCCGGAGGAGGTCGCGGACGCGGCGCTGTTCCTGGCGTCCCCGGCGGCGGAGCAGCTCAACGGGCACGTCCTGCGCGTGGACGGCGGGCTGCACGCGCGGCTGCGCACCGATCCGGCCCAGGAACAGCAGCGCGCCCCTGCCTAGGGGCCTCCGGGCGCCGGGCACGGTGCCGTGGGCGCCTGCGGTTCGGCGGAGGACGTCGGCGCCGGACTGCGCGAGGGCGTCCGCGAGGGCGGCCGGGCGGGGCCGGTCCGGCGCAGGTTGTGCCGTTTCATGACGGCCTGCAGATCGGGCCTGCCGCCCGTGCCGTCGGCGTCGGCCAGCGTCGGGCACGCCCACGCGTCCTGCCGCCCCCACGAGTAGCTGATGTCGAACGCGGGGCGCGGGACGAGCCGGTCCCACCGGCGGAGGATGGAGGTGAGCTGCGCCTCGTCCGGCAGCCGCCAGTGCCGTTCACCGTCATTGCAGGACTGCCCGAACGTCTGGAACACGGGGACGATCATGCGCTGGGGGAACCCGGCGCGGGCGGCCTGCCCGACCATGGTGTCGATCGCGTCCAGGTCGCAGCCCCCGCCGCCCGTCCGGCACGGGTAGGGGTCGAGCCCGATGAGGTCGAGATGGGTGGCGGACGGTCTGAGCGGCCGCATCGGCCAGTCGGTCAGCGAGGCGAACGCGACCTGCCCCGGCGCGTACCGGTGGACGATGTCCGCGCGCCGCCGGATCTCGCCGACGATGCCGGGGCACTGGTCCGGGTTCGGCTCGTCGGACAGGTACCAGCCGTAGACGCGGGCGTTCCCGGCGAACCGCTTCACCGTGGCCGCGAACGCGGCGTCGCTCTCCTCCTGGAAGGCGCCGCAGGTGGTGTTGCCGACCCACAGCAGGGCCCGTCCGCCCTTGGGCAGCGCGGCGATGTCGTCCTCGTCGGGGTCGGTGTCGAACAGGTCGTAGCCGAGCGCGGCGGCCTCGGCGCGGTCTCCGGCCGGCATGTTGAGCGCGAGGTGCAGGGTGCCGCTCGCGCGCTGGTGGGCGGCGGGACGCGCGGCGGCGTCCCCCGGCGAGGGGGCGATCAGGTACCCGGTGACGGCGCCCGCGAGGGCGGCCGCGGCGCCCACCGCGGCCAGATGCATCGCGGCCAGTTGCGTCTTCATCGGCTCTCCCGGCGTCGCTGGTGCGCCCAGCGTCGCACGGACGGAGCGTGATCGCGGGAATACGCGACGGACCGGCCGCCCGCAACGGCGGGGGCGGCCGGTCCGGAAAACGCGGACGGGCGGTGAGCCCTGGGGACGGGTCAGACGCGCCAGGACTGGACGAGCGCGTCCAGCGTGGCCTGGTCGTAGACGATCCCCTGGGACGCCAGCTCCTGGGCGACCAGCTCGCCGTCGCCGTGGTGCTTGGCGAGCAGCCGGTACACCGCGTACGGGAACCAGTGGTTGTCGCTGATCCGCTGGATCTCCGCCTCGTCGCAGCTGTAGCCCTCGGCCCGGACCTCGGCGAGCGTCCCGGCGACGTCCCCGTGCCGGCGTTCGAGGACGTCGATGACGAGGGCGCGCAGGTTCTCCGGGTTGGCGGCGGGCGCCGGTGCCGGTTCCTCGGTGGCGGTGCCGTAGGAGCTGCGCCCGTTGAGGCTGCCGCGGGCGGCGGCGCTGACCACGGCCAGTTCCGGCTCCGGCTCGGGTTCCGGCTGCGGGGCCGGAGCGGGGGCGGGGGCCTTGGGAGCGGGCGCCGGGGCGGTCGCGGGCGCGGCGGCCTGGGCGGTCGCGCCGGCGGCGGCCTCGCGTGCGGTCTCGGCCTTGGGCTGCGGCGCGGCGGCGGCCGGGGTGCCCGACTCGATCGCCTTCCCCGAGTGCCCGGGGACCTGGATCTGCGGGAACGGGCCGGTGTTGCGCATCGGCATCAGCGTGATCTGGTTCAGCGTGACCGGCCCGGCGATCGCGCGCGTCTGCGGCTCGGGCGGCTTGACCTCCTCCTCTTCCTCGTTCGACACGTACCGGTGCAGGGTCCGCAGCAGGACGAAGAGGCCGAGCATGGACACTATCGGCGGCACGGCGGCCGTCGCCTGGTAGGAGAACGTCTTGTGCCCGACGTGCCCGACGTTGAAGATGAGGCTGGCCGTCCAGCCCGCGATGGCGATGGACAGCGGCAGGCAGAAGTCCAGCCAGCTCATCAGCGTCCGGCGGCGCAGCACGAAGGCGTCTATGGCCAGCAGGAAGAGCCCGAGCTCTCCGACGATGATGAACAGGTCGACCAGCAGGGGGAAGGACTCGGCCTTCCAGCCGCGCAGGCCGTGTTCGAGGGCCCAGTGGTAGAGCCCGGCATAGGATTGGGCGAAGCCACCGGCGGTGGCGGTCAGGACCGCGGCCGCCATGAAGGCGATGGCTCCCCACCGTGTGATGACCTGTGCCCGGTTGGCAGCGCTCATGCGGCGTGTGCTCCCAGATTTCCTTACACAACCAAGAGTGATCGCAGGGAGACTATCCATTCCTTTGCCGTTTCGTGGGCGATTCGCATCACGTCTCGGTCGCATTTCCGGGAAACCGCCGATCGGCGCCACCGGCCGCCCCACGGCTGAATTGTCCTATTGTGTCCATTTATTGGAGTGGAACGGGCGGTCCCGCCGCTCCACGCGGGGATTTGGCGCCGAGTGCCAAAGCCCGCCCGCAGCGTCGTGCTGACTCGCTCATTGACCTTCCTGACACGCCATAGAAGCCTGGCGGGTGGCGTCCGAGACCCCGTTCGCAGACCGGAGGAGCGTCATGTCCACGCTCGCAGACAGCTCGGACCGACTCCTGCTCGTCTCGGCGTTCGAGCGGATCGAGGCGTGGATCGAGGGGCGGCTGCACGACCCGTCCCTGTGCCCGGCGTCGATCGCGGCGGCGCACCACATCTCCGTCCGCCAGCTGTACCGGGTGTTCCGGCCGTCCGGCACGACCGTCGCGCGGCACATCCGCGCCCGCCGCCTGGAGAACTGCCGCCGCGAGCTCGCCGACCCGCTCTTCGGCGCGGAGCCGATCGGCGCGATCGCGAACCGCTGGGGCATGCCGGACGCCGCCGCCTTCAGCCGCGCCTTCCGCGCCGCCTACGGCCAGACCCCGACCGCCTACCGCGCCCGGACCGCGGGCATCCGGCGGGGCGGCTAGCGCCGCGTGCGCCGGAGGCGGCGCGCCGTGGTGAACTGGAGGCGATGCCGACAGGCGTGAAGGGAGACACGGACATGTCGCTGACCATGCGGCCGGGACCGCTCGCGGGATCCCCCGGCGACGAGGTCAACTTCACCATCGACGGGCCGAAGCACCGCCTGTTCATGCACCCCTTCCCGCGGCGGGTCCGGGCGCGGTTCGCGGGGGAGACCGTCCTGGACACCGAGCGCGGGCGGTTCCTGCATGAGACCGGCCTGCTGCCCGTCCTGTACGTCCCGGAGGAGGACGTGCGGACCGACCTGCTGGAGAAGACCGAGCACACGACGTACTGCCCGTTCAAGGGCGACGCGGCGTACTGGACGGTGCGGGTCGGCGACCGCGCGGCCGAGAACGCGGTCTGGGCCTATCCGGAGCCGAATCCGGAGTCGGCGTGGCTGCGCGGGCACATGGCCTTCTACTGGAAGCGGATGGACGCCTGGTTCGACGAGGACGAGGAGGTCCACGGGCACCTGCGGGACCCGTTCCACCGTGTCGACGCGCGCGACACCTCCAGGCGCGTGCGGGTGCTGCTGGACGGGACGGTCGTCGCGGAGACCGAGCGGTCGAGGCTGCTGTCGGAGACGGGGCTGCCCAACCGGTTCTACATCCCGGCCGAGGACGTCCGCCGCGACCTGCTGACCCGGAGCGAGAAGCGCACCGTCTGCCCGTACAAGGGCGAGGCGACGTACTGGTCGCTGGACGGCGCCGAGGACGCCGCCTGGTCCTACGAGCGGCCCCTGGAGGACGCCGCCAGGATCGGCGGGTATCTCGCCTTCGACCACGAGGCCCTGACGATCGAGGCGGACACGCCCGGCGCGGGCGCCTGACCGGTTCGCGGTGGAAGGTCCATCTGTCGCATAGTTTCGGCATGGTGGATACCTCCCTCTATGCGGCGTTCGTCGTCGCGGCCTTCGCCCTCTGCGTCACCCCCGGGCCCGACATGATGTTCATCGTCGCGATGGGCGGGCGCGGCGGGCCCGGAACGGGCGTGATGGCCGCCGTGGGCGTCGCCGCCGGCGCCCTCACGCACGCCGTCGCCGCGACGCTCGGGCTCTCCGCCCTCTTCACGGCCCTGCCGGCGCTCTACCACGTGCTGCGCTGGGCCGGCGCCGCCTACCTGCTGTACCTCGCGGTCCGGTCGTTCCGTGACCGCGGCGAGCCGGGTGAGGGCACGGCCGCGGTCGGCCCCGGGCGGCCGCGCGCGTTCTGGCAGGGCGTCGTCACGAACCTGCTGAACCCCAAGGTGATCCTGTTCAACATCGCCTTCCTGCCGCAGTTCGTGAACCCGGCGCTCGGGCACCCGATGGTCCAGCTCCTCGTCCTCGGGATCACGCTCGTCCTCATCGGCCTCGCCGTGGACGCGTCCGTGGGGCTGCTCTCCGGCCGGCTCGCGGACCTGCTGCGGCGCAGCCGCCGCGTCGCGCGGGGCCTGAACATCTTCAGCGGCACCGTCTTCACGGGACTCGCCGTGCGGCTGCTGGCCGTCCCCAAGTGACGTCCGCGGGTTTACAGTTCAGATGACCCCGGGCAAAGGAGGCGGCTGTTGGCACCGTACGCGGCGTCCTCTCCGCCTCCGGCGTTCTGGGCCGCGCTCGACGCCGCGCAGCGCTCCGCGCTCCGCGCCGCCGCGCGCCCGCGGACCTTCCAGGTGAAGGCGCCCCTGGTGTACCAGGGCGACGAGTCCGACCACGTGATCATCATCGAGCGCGGCTGGGCGAAGGTGACCTCCTCGACCGAGGACGGCCACGACGTGGTGCTGGCCGTCCGCGGGCCCGGCGACCTGCTGGCCGAGAGCGCGGTGCTCGGCGGGCGGCCGCGGGCCGCGACGGTCACCGCGCTGTCGCCGATCCGCGCGCTGGTCGTGCCCGCGGCCCGGTTCACCGGGTTCCTGGACGCCCATCCGGACGTGTGGATGCTCGTCACCGGCACCTTCGTCCGGCGCATGGACGACTCCGACCGGCGGCTGGCGGCGCACATCACGAGCCGGGGCCCGCAGCGCCTCGCGGCGCTCCTCACCGACCTGGCCGAGCGGTCGGTCCACCACGCCCCGCCCGCGCCGGACGGGTCGATCGAGATCGGCCCGCCGCTTTCGCAGGAGGAGCTCGGCAGCTGGATGGACGCGTCCCGGGAGACCGTCGCCCGCGCCCTCGCCGGGCTCCGCCGGGCGGGCCTGATCCGCACCGGCTGGCGCAAGATCACCGTCGTCGACCTGCCCCGCCTCCGCGAGTTCTCGAAGGAGCAGGACTGACGCGCGGTCCCTCCGGCCGCGGGCGTCCCGGGCGCCCGGCGGAACTTGCCGGTGACAAAATGGCGGCATGAGCGGCGACGGCTACCATCACGGCAACCTGCGGCGGGCCGTGCTCGACGCCGCCGTCGAGGCGATCGCGGAGTCGGGCCCGGCGACGTGGAGCCTGCGCGAGCTGGCCCGCCGCGCCGGCGTCTCGCACGCCGCGCCCGCCCATCACTTCGGCGACAAGACCGGGCTGCTGACGGCCGTCGCCGCCGAGGGCTACGCGCTCTTCGCCGACGCCCTGGAGGCCGCCGGCGACGACCTGCACGACGTCGGCCTGGCGTACGTCCGGTTCGCGGTCGGGCACCGGGCCCACTTCGAGGTGATGTTCACCCCCGCGCTCTACCGGGCCGACGACCCCGGGGTCGGCGCGGCCCGCGAGCGCGCCGCGCTGGCCCTGCGCGAGGGTGTCCGCGGGGTCGCGCCGGGCGGGCCGCAGGACGACCGGACGGCGGGGATCGCCGCGTGGTCGATCGTCCACGGCTTCGCGCACCTGTGGCTGAGCGGCGCGCTGCCCGACCTCGGCGACGACCCCGTCGCGGCGGCCGGCCCGGTCATCCGCCTTCTCTTCGAGCGCTGATCTCGCGTCCCGCTCCGGCGGCCACGGCGTCCTCCCGGTTCCCGTTCTCCCCGGCCGGGGGACGTTCCGGGACGACGGCGAGGTCGGCCCGGAACCGGCGGTTGAGCGCGGCGCGGAGCCGGCCGGCGGCGGTCCGGCCGCGCGGGCTCTCGATGTCGTCGACGGGCGGCGGGACGTCCAGGTCGACGGCGGGCGCCGGCCGCGGGTCGGTGATGGCGGCGATCGCCTCGTCCGGCAGGTGCCGCTCGACCTCGCTGAACCTCCCGTCGGGCGACTGGCGGATGATGCCGGTCTCCAGGCCGTGGGCGGCGAGCGCCAGGTCGCGGCGTTGCAGGCCCACGCAGATGCGGTAGGCGACGATGTAGGCGAGCACCGGCCCGAGGATGATCAGGAAGCGGAAGAACCAGGTCGTCCAGAACAGCGGGATGTGGAACCGGTCGGCGAGGACGTCGTTTCCGCCCGCGAGCCAGAGCGTCCCGTAGAAGACCACGCCGCCGACGCCGATGCCGGTGCGGGCGGGGACGTCGCGCGGCCGGTCCAGCAGGTGGTGGATCTGGTGGTCGCCGGTCACCCAGCGCTCCAGGAACGGGTAGACGGCGAGGCCGGTGAACAGCAGGCCCGGCACCACCAGCGCGGGGATCACCACGCTCATCGCGACCGTGTGCCCCCACGCGTTGATCTCCCAGGCGGGCATGATCCGCAGCGCGCCCTCCAGCCAGCCCATGTACCAGTCGGGCTGGGAGCCGGAGCTGATGGCGCCCGGGTCGTACGGTCCGAACAGCCAGATCGGGTTGATCTGGACGAACGCGGCCAGCAGCGTCGTGACCCCGAGCACCCACAGGAACAGCGACGTGGTCTTGGCGATGAAGACGGGGAAGAACGGGTAGCCGCGGACGGTCGTGTTCGAGCTGCCCTTGCCCGGGAACTGGGTGTGGGTCTGCCGCCAGGTCAGCACGATCGCGTGCAGCGGGATCAGCGCCGCCAGGAGCCCGGGGATCAGCAGCACGTGGATCACGTAGAGGCGGGGGATGATGTCGGTGCCGGGGTACTCCCCGCCGAACAGGAACATCACCAAATACGACCCGACCAGCGGGATCGACGCGGTGACGCCCTCCAGGATCCGCAGGCCGGTGCCGGACAGCAGGTCGTCCGGCAGCGAGTAGCCGAACAGGCCGTTCAGCATGACCAGCATGAACATGAGGATGCCGATGAGCCAGTTCAGCTCGCGCGGCTTGCGGAACGCGCCGCTGAAGAAGTTGCGGAGCAGGTGGACGAGGATCGCGCCCATGAAGATGAGCGTCGACCAGTGGTGGATCTGCCGGACGAGCAGCCCGCCCCGCACATCGAAGCTGATCTTGAGCGAGGAGGCGTACGCCTCGCTCATCTCGACGCCCTTGAGCTTGGTGTACGAGCCGTTGTAGACGACCTCGTGCATGCTCGGCTTGAAGAACAGCGTCAGGTACACCCCGGTCAGCAGGATGATCACGAACGAGTACATCGCGATCTCGCCGACGAGGAAGCTCCACTGGTCCGGGAAGGCCTTCTTCACGGCCTTGCGGGCGAAGCCGGTCGTGCCGAACCGCTCGTCCAGCGCCCGCGCCGTGCCGTCGACGCTCCTCGGCGCGCCGCGTACGCCCGGCCGGCGGCCACCGGCCGTTCTCGTCCCCGCCATCGTCAGCATCCTCCCGCGCATCTGGGCATGTCGCTTCTAGGCATAAGACCGATGCGGGATGCCGTATGTGACATCGTCCGGTGTGGACCGGATCACAGTGCGGGACGGAGGCGCGCCGTCCTCAGCCGGTGGCGCCGGCCAGGCGGGTGCGGCGCATGTAGCGCGGACGCCAGCGCGCCCGGTAGAAGAGCCGGATCGGCGGCGGCAGCATGCGCAGCACCGCGCGGCGGCCGGCGGCGGGAGCGCCGTCCAGCAGCCAGGGCAGGAACACGCCGAGCCCGCGCAGGCCCAGCTCGCGGCGGAACTCGACGTCGAAGGTGCCCCACTCGAACGGCGTGAGCGTCTCCTGGATCAGCGGCAGCACGTTGGCCTCCTTGAAGTCCAGGAGCGTGTCCACCGAGACGCGGAGGTCGCGGGCGTAGAGGGCGAACGCGCGCTGGTCACGGTGCTCCAGCGCCGCGTCCAGGCCGTCGATCAGCGGGACGACCTTGACCGCCCGCAACGCCATGGCGTCGAGGACGACCCCGACCCGGCCGAGCCCGCCGGACGGCCGCGCGCCGGCGTCCTTGGCGTACATGACCGTCCAGAGGGCCGCCTTCTCCGCGCGGTCCTGGAGGCGCCAGTGGCCGGTGAACAGGGACCAGCTGTTCGCGACCGCCCTCCCCGGCGGCTCCGCGCGGTGACCGGATCCGGCCGCCGCCTCCAGCCGGGCGGTGTCGCGGCGGAACGCGTCGTAGGCGGCGTACAGCATGGTCAGGTCGAACTTCCTCGCCACACTCTCCATGCCGCCTCCCAAGCCCTCCGCGCCGGTGCCGCCATAGAAATAGATGGGCGGCGCACCCCTTTATGTGACGCGATGCGGAGCATGACTTCTGTGATCTGCCCCACGGAAGGCGGGTTATGCGGCGGCCCTCACCCGGGCGGCGTCCGGACGCGGCCGTCGGATAACGTCGCGGGCGTGCGACCCAAGATCTCCGAAGAGCCCGGAACGCGGCTGGAATCCCTCCACTCCGTCCTCGACCTGCTGGACCTGGAGGAGCTCGACCGTGACCTCTACCGGGGCACGCTCGTCTTCGACGACCCGTACCCGCTCTACGGCGGGCAGGTCGCGGCGCAGGCGCTGCGCGCCGCCGGCGGCACCGTACCGGAGGGTCGCCTGCCGCACTCGCTGCACGGCTACTTCCTGCGCGGCGGCGACGCGGCCCGGCCGACGATCTTCCGGGTGGACCGGGACCGCGACGGGCGCTCGTTCTCCGCGCGCCGGGTGGTGGCGCTCCAGGGCGGCGAGGTCATCTTCAACATGTCGGTGTCGTTCCAGCGGCCCGCGGAAGACGTGGACCGGCAGGTGCACCCCGCGCCCGCGGCGCCGGACCCGCGGACCCTCCCGGAGTCGCCGGTCCCGCGGCTGTTCTCGATGGAGGGCCGCGTCCCGCCGCAGCCGTACGAGCCGGCCGACTTCCCGACCCGGCTGTGGTCGCGCTGCACCGTGCCGCTGCCGGACGACGACCTGCTGCACGCGTGCGTGCTGACGTACCTGTCCGATATCTCCAGCGGCCTGATCGCGCTGCACGACGGGCGCGCCCGGTCCGGGTCCAGCCTCGACCACGCGGTCTGGTTCCACCGCCCGGTCCGGATGGACGAGTGGGTGCTGATGGACCTCGTCCCGCAGACCGTCGCCGCCGGGCGCGGCTGGTACACGGGGACGCTCCACACCGCCGGCGGGGTGCTGGCGGCCAGCCTCGCCCAGGAGGTGCTGTTCCGCACGCCCCGCGACTGACGCGGCCGGGGCCGGCCTCCGAACACGAGGAGGCCGGCCCCGGGGGCACCGGCGGGGGGACGGTGCCGTTCTCGGAGCGCCTCTATCTCCAGGTGTCGTCGGCGGTGCGGCCGGACGTGCCGGTCGTGTACGTCCGGTTGGCGCCGCTCTCCCATGTCACGGCGCCCGCGTCGGTCTTCTTGACGTACTTGTACTGGATCTCGGTCCTGGCGGGCAGCGTGACCTCGCCGCTCCAGACCGGGTAGCCGGCCGAGGAGAGCTTCACGGCCTTGGCGGGGTCCCACGACCCGAGCGCCGGGACGTTCCCGACTAGGTAGACGCTGGTCCCCCAGGTGGTGGTCGCGTGGACCCTGAACGTGTCGGTGACGGTCGCGGGCGTCGGTGTGGCACCGGTCTTGGCGTCGGCGTGAATGGCGACCGCGCCGCCCGCGGGGATGGTCACGGTGGCCGTGCCGCCCGACACGGTGACGGCCGTGCCCGCGCAGCCGTCCGGGCCGAGGCCGCCGGTGATGACGTCGCAGTAGACGCCGTCCGCGAGACCCGTCCGGTAGGACGAGGTGGACGGCCCGGAGGAGTCGTTCAGCCCGATCCAGCCCCGCGACCCGCGGCTGAACCCGATGACGTCTCCCGCGGTGGCCGTGAAGTTGGAGACCGTGGTCGCGGACGCGGTCGCGTTGCGCCACCCGACCATGCCCTTGATCCCGGTCGAGCGGGTGAGGCACTGCCAGCCGCCGGCGCAGTTCGCGGCGGTGACGAACCCGTTGGAGTCGGCGGGCGGCGACTGCCCCCTGGACGACCAGGTGAACCCGTCGTAGACGGTCGGCTTGCCGTACGGGTAGGCGAGCAGGAAGTAGGTGGCGAGGGTGTAGTCGGCGCCGTTCCTGTAGCTGAGCGTGGAGCCGTCCCGCTCGGTGTCGTGGTTGGTGATCATGGCGTAGGTCTGGGAGCTCTCCGCGTCCAGCGACCAGGACGGGATGCCCGACAGGTTCGACAGGGTGCCGTTCTGGAACTGGGTCTTGAGGCCCATCGCGTAGGCGAAGCCGAGCACGTCGCCGTTGGAGGTGAACGCGGACGCCTTCAGGTCCGGATTGGTGGCGCCGGGGAAGACCTCCTGGGCGATGTAGGGCGCCTTGCCCTCGGCGGTGGTGGGGTTCAGCGCGCCCTTGATGGCGGCGAAGTCGCTCTGCGCGATGTGCTTGGCGGCGTCGATCCGGAACCCGTCCACGCCGAGCCCGATCAGGTCGTTGAGATACCCGGCGATCTTGCCGCGCACGTAGCCGGTCTGCGTCTTGAGATCCGACAGCGACACCAGCTCGCAGTTCTGCACCTCGGACGTGTCGTTCCAGTCGTCGATGCCCGCGTCCTCGTCGTTGCAGTAACCGTCGTTGGCGTGGTGGAAGTCGCCGTACCCGTAGGGGACGGCCGGGTAGGAGAACCCCGCCGGATCGAACGTCGAGCCTCCGTAGGTGGTGTTCACCGTGTTGTTGTGGCCCGCCGTGTGGTTGATCACCGCGTCCACGTACACGCGGACGCCGGCGTCGTGGCAGGCGGTGACCATGGCGGAGAACTGGGCGCGGGTGCCGAGCCTGCTGGTCAGGTCGTAGGAGACGGGCTGGTAGACCTCCCACCAAGGGTGGGCGCCGTCATCGGTGGACGCGAGGCTGACCGACTCGGCGGGCGGCGCGACCTGGACGGCCCCGTACCCGGCCGGGCCGAGGTGGTCGGTGCACGCGGCGGCCACGGACGGCCAGTTCCACTCCCAGAGGTTGGCGGTGACGTCGCTGGAGTTGAGGGAGGCGGCGGCCATGGCGGGGCGGTCGGGGAGAAGGACCGCGGCGGGGGAGAGGCCGCCGAGGACGAGGATCCCGGCGGCGAGCAGGGATCGGCGGCGGGGGACGCGTGCGCGTCGGACGTCGGTGGGGGACATGTCGGCGAACTCCTGACACGAGGCGCCTGGCGGGCGCCGGAGGGGGTGGGGGACGGCCGTCCGCGAGCACCCGTGAGAATGCTCCCTTCTTGCAGTCCGGTCAAGAGCTTGCGCAAGGTTTCAATGGACTTGCAGAAAGCGGGCAGTGTCAGGAAGCCGGTTCCGAGCCTTGCGCGGTGAGGCGTTCCCGCTGGGGAACGACGGTGTACCTGGGGTCGCGCGCGGATTGCACCCCGGCGTGAAAGACCCCGAAACGCGTGCAGGCCGAGCCCGCCAGGAGCGCCGCCCCGCTGAGCGCCGCCGCGGCGCGGCCGCGCCCGCCGAGCAGGGCGCCCCCGGCGGCGCCCGCGGCCGACAGGATCTCGCCCGCGCGCATGAGCCGGCCCGCCCTGCCCACCGTGTACGGCTCGGCCGCCAGCCCGGCCCGGCGCTCCATCAGTCTGGCCGCGCCCACCTCCAGCGCCGCGCCGGCCACGGCGGCGGTCCGCATCGGGCCGGTCTCCCGGACCGGCGCCGTGAGCAGCGCCATGCCGGCCGCGGCGGCGGTGCCCGAGCCCACGAACACGAACGGCAGCTCCCGGTGCACCTCGTGCCAGGCGGGCACCGCCGTGTCGGCGACGAGCACGGCGGTGTAGGCGGCGACGGCCGGGCCGAGCGCGGCGGCGCCCGCGGTGGCGGCCCGGCCCGGGCGCGGGAGCAGCCCCGTCACGTCCAGCACGGCGGCGGCGCCCGCCGCCGGGCCGTAGGCGGCCAGGATCCAGGAGCCCACGCTCATCGGCGAGGTCGGTTTCATCACGCGCAGCATGTGGGCGAAGCGCTCGGGCCGCCCGAGGTCGTGGATCAGCGCGGCCGTCGACCCGGCGATCGCGGCCAGCGACGAGATCTTCAGCGCCCGCGCCGCGGCCGGACGCCCGGTGAGCTGCGCGCCGGCGGCCAGCACCGAGCCGGCGCCCGCCAGGCCGCCGAGGAAGAAGTACGCGGCGACGTCGGCGGCCTTCCACACGGGCTGCTTCAGGACCGGCCTGCCGTAGTACGACGTGAACTCCGCCTCCGGCACCATCGCCTTCTCGCCGCGGCGCCCGCGCCGTCCTCCGCGCCGTCCCCCGCGGCGGTCCGGTCCCGCGCCGACCTGCGCCTCGCGATCCGGTCGCGCGCCGCGCACGCCTTCCCTGCCGACGTCGGAGGTGCTCATCGTCAGGCTCCCTTGCGGCCGTGGGCGGCGAAGACGGCGGCGAGCCCGCCGGCCAGCGCGGCGGCGGCCAGGCCCGCGTGCCGCCACATGGACGGCAGGTCGCGCGTGGTGACGACCGGGTCCGGCGGCAGCCCGTACACCTCCGGCTCGTCCAGCAGCAGGAAGAACGCGCCGTCGCCGCCGACGCCGTCGTCCGGATCGTGGCCGTAGAGGCGCGCGTCCTCGACACCGAGGTCGTGGAGCTGGTCGACGCGCATCGCGGCCCGCTCGCGCAGTTCCTCCAGCGGGCCGAACTGGATGGAGTCGGTCGGGCACGCCTTCGCGCAGGCCGGCTCCTGGCCCGCCCCGAGCCGGTCGTAGCACAGCGTGCACTTCCAGACGCGGCCGTCCTCCTTGCGCTGGTCGATCACCCCGTACGGGCAGGCGGGGACGCAGTAGCCGCAGCCGTTGCAGATGTCCTCCTGGACGACCACCGTGCCGAACTCGGTCCGGAACAGCGAGCCGGTGGGGCACACGTCCAGGCAGGCGGCGTGCGTGCAGTGCTTGCACACGTCGGACGCCATCAGCCAGCGCAGGTCGGTGCCCCCGTCACCGGGCGCGCCGGTGTGGTCCACGCCGGACTCGGCGTGCCCCATGGGCTTGTCCTGCTCGATGAACGCGACGTGCCGCCAGGTGTCGGCGCCGAGCCCCTGCGTGTTGTCGTACGACATGCCGGTGAACTCGAGGCCGTCCTCGGGAACGGCGTTCCACTCCTTGCACGCCACCTCGCACGCCTTGCATCCGATGCACACGGACGTGTCGGTGAAGAAGCCCATCCTGGGGGGAGCGTCCGGATAGCCCGCGTCGGCGGCGACGTCGGGTTCGGCTCCGGCGAGCAGGTTCCGTCCGACCAAGCTGCCCATCCCAGGACCTCCCATCCGCGGCGCCGACGCTCTTCCGCCCTTCCCGGGGACGCGCCGCCTACACCCCGTCCCGCGGGCCGGTCCCGCCGTTGACGCCCGTTTCGGCGGCTGGATAGCTTTCGGGGATGACGGTGGAAGGCGGCGGCTACGCGGGCCCTCTCGACCAGACGCTCGGCCTGCTGGTGACCGAGGCGTCCGACCGGGAGGTCGTGGCCGAGATCGAGGTCACCGCCAAGCTCATGCAGGCCTACGGGATCGTCCACGGCGGGGTCTACTGCGCGATCAACGAGACCATCTGCAGCATGGGCGCCGCCCTCACCGTGGGGCTGGACAACCAGGTCGTCGGCGTCAGCAACCACACGCGGTTCATCCGGGCCGTGCGCGGGGGCCGCCTGACGGCCCGCGCCCGCCCCGTCGACCGCGTGGACGACCACGTCACCTGGCAGGCGACGATCACCGACGACAAAAACCGCGTCGTCGCCGAGGGAACCGTCAACCTGCTGAAACTCTCCCCGAAGGACTAGGCCCCGGCACCGGGGACGACCTCTCGGCCGGCGGTGCCGTCAGGTCTCCATCGCCTTCCACTGGCGGTCGGCGACGGGGCGCCAGGCGTCGTGGCGCTCGTGGAAGAGCGCGAACGCCTGGGATCCGCTCCAGTCGTCCGGGAGGAGCTCCGCCGGGAGGCCCGGGTCGAGGAACGGGAACCGGCGCCATTCCTGGACGAGCCGGGTGTGCGCGGCGAACGTGCCGGCGTCGTCGGCGGGGCACAGCGCGCCGGCGGCGTCGAGGAAGTCCTCGTAGGCGAGCTCGATCTCGTCCAGGTCCCAGGCCTGCCGGGCCACGCGCCGCGCCTCGTCGAGGTCGCCGAGCCGCCCCACGAACAGGGTGGAGGAGCCGGCGACGCCGATCTCGGCGAGGACCTCCCGGACCTCCTGCTCGCGCTCGGGGTGCGGGCTGACCCACACGCCGGGGGAGAGGTTGCCGAGGCCGTTCCAGGCCAGCCGCGTCCGCAGCAGGTGGCGGAGGCGGCGGCTGGTCTCCGGGACGGTGGCGAGCACCACCAGCCACCGCCCGTCCCAGTCGCCGACGGGGCCGCCGAAGCCGTAGATGCGCTCGGTGCCGTCGGTGAGCAGCCGCTCGCCGGCCGGGGTGAGCCGCCAGGCGGTGCGGCGGCCGTGCCGCTCCCCGGCGAGCCAGCCCTCGCCGGCGCTGCGGGCGAGCGCCTGCCGGACGGCCTTCTCCTCCACGCCGAGCAGCCCGAGCGCCCGCAGGAACGTCGCCGTCCAGACCGGCCGGCCGCCGGGGAGCACGAACTCGCCCAGCACCGTCAGCAGCAGCGAACGCGCGCTCGCCGCGCCGAGCTCGCGCCGGCGGCGGAACCTCGGCTCGGGGCGGGCCGCGTCCTCGCCGGTTCGGGCCATGTGCTCCTCCTTCTGGGCCCTTCTGGGGCACGCCCGTCCATGGAAGCCTGTCCAGTATCGCGCGAGCCGGGCCCCGTCCCGCGCCGGTTCCGCGCGAAGGACCATCGTTCCACAAGTCTATTGACTAGCGTTTTGTGCCTGTAGAGCATTGGTGGCACGGTTCCCGGCGAGGGGAGACCCCGATGACCGCTGAGACGGCGACCGCACCGGTCCCGACCGACACCTTCAACGCGTCCGACTACCTGCTCCGCGTGTCCCGCCGCGCCGAGACCGCCGACCGGACGGCCCTGACCGGGCCGGGCGGCGACCTCACCTACGCGGAGCTGTCCGACCTGGCCGGGCACATCGCCGCCGGGCTCGAACGGTGGGACCTGCGCGCCGAGGAGCGCGTGGTCCTGTTCATGGCCGACGGCCCGTCCATGGCCGCCGCGATCCTGGGCGCGATGCGGCTCGGCGCCGTCCCCGTCCCGGTGTCGACGATGCTGACGGGCGCCGAGCTGGCCGCCCTGCTGAACGACGCGCGGGCCAGGGTCCTGCTGGTCAGCGACCGGTTCGCCGTCGCCGCGGAGTCGGCGCTCGCGCACGCACCCGGCGTCCGGCGCGTCGCGGTGGAGGGCGGCACCGGGCTCCGGGCGCCGGACGGCGTGCGGGTGAGCCCCTTCGAGGACCTGGTCGCCGCGGGCCGGGCCGCCGGCGGCGCGCCGGCCGGTCCCTACCAGACCTCCGACGACTCCAGCGCGCTGTGGCTCTACACGTCCGGGACGACGGGCAAGCCGAAGGGCGCGATGCACCGGCACGCCAACATCCGGCACGTCGTGGAGACCTACGGCCGCCAGGTCCTCGGCATCACGCCCGAGGACCGCTGCTACTCGGTCGCCAAGCTCTTCTTCGCCTACGGGATCGGCAACTCGCTGTTCTTCCCCCTCGCGGTGGGTGCCACGGCGATCCTGGACCCCGACCGCCCGACGCCCGCCTCGGTGGCCGAGCGGCTGGCCGAGTACCGGCCGACGCTCTTCTTCGCCGTCCCCACCTTCTACGCCGCGATCCTCAACGCCGAGGTGCCGGTGGAGGCGTTCGCGTCGGTCCGGCTGGCGGTCTCCGCGGGCGAGCCGCTTCCCGCCGAGCTGTGCCGCCGCTTCACCGCCAGGTACGGGGTGGAGATCATCGACGGGATCGGCTCGACCGAATGCCTGCACATCTTCCTGTCGAACCGTCCGGGCGAGGTCCGCCCGGGGACGACGGGCACCGCCGTCCCCGGCTACGAGCTGCGGGTCGTGGACGGAGCAGGGGCCGACGTGCCGCCGGGGACGCCGGGCTCGCTGCTGGTGAAGGGCGAGTCGATCGCCACCGGCTACTGGTGCCGCACGGAGACGACGCGGCAGGTCTTCCAGGGCGAGTGGCTGCGCACCGGCGACACCTACGTGGTGGACGAGGACGGCTACTACACCTGCCTCGGCCGGACCGGCGACATGCTGAAGGCCGGCGGCATCTGGGTGTCGCCCGCCGAGGTGGAGGGGCGGCTGCTGGAGCATCCGGCGGTCGCGATGGCCGCCGTCGTCGGGCTGCCGGACGCCGACGGGCTGGACAAGCCGGTCGCCTGCGTCGTGCTGAAGGAGGGGGCGGCGGCCGAGCCCGCGGAGCTGATCGGGTTCTGCCGGGCGGGGCTCGCGTCGTTCAAGCGCCCCCGCGAGGTGCTGGTGGTGGACAAGCTCCCGACGACGCCGACCGGCAAGCTGCGCCGGTTCGCGGTCCGCGAGCTGGCCGCGACCCTGCTCGGCACACCCTGACGCGCCCCGGGTCGCCCCCGCCCGGGGCGGCTCCATGCATCGATATGCTACAAACTCCTGACGTTTAGGACGAAATTTGTGGAGCAGGGTGGAAGCAACGCGGCGGAGGGACGGCTCATGACGCACGTGGAGTTCCGGACGGAGCCGGCCGGCTACCGGCACTGGAGCCTGGACGTCGACGGCCCGGTCGCCACCCTGACCATGGCGGTGGACGAGCGGGGCGGGCTCGTGCCCGGCTACGAGCTGAAGCTGAACTCCTACGACCTGGGCGTGGACATCGAGTTGTACGACGCCGTCCAGCGGCTGCGGTTCGAGCACCCCGGGGTGCGCACGGTGGTGATCACCAGCGGCAAGGAGAAGATCTTCTGCGCGGGCGCCAACATCCGGATGCTGGCCGCGTCCCCGCACGCGTGGAAGGTGAACTTCTGCAAGTTCACCAACGAGACCCGCAACGGCATCGAGGACGCGACGGCGCACTCCGGCCAGACCTACCTGGCGGCCCTCAACGGCACCGCGTCCGGCGGCGGCTACGAGCTCGCCCTGGCCTGCGACCACATCATGCTCGTCGACGACCGCTCGTCGGTGGTGTCGCTCCCGGAGCTGCCGCTGCTCGGCGTCCTGCCCGGGACCGGCGGCCTCACCCGGGTGTCGGACAAGCGGCACGTCCGCCGCGACCGCGCCGACTACTTCTCCACCAAGGCCGAGGGGCTCGGCGGCAAGAAGGCCGTCGCGTGGGGCCTGGTGGACGAGGCCGTCCCGCGCACGGCCTGGGACGCGACGGTCGCCGAACGCGCGCGGGAGCTGGCGGAGCGCTCGTCCCGTCCGCCGGACGCGGAGGGCATCACGCTCCCGCGGCTCGGCAAGGAGCGCACGGACACGTCCATCGCCTACCGGCACGTGTCGGCGCGGCTGGACCGCGACGCGGGCGCCGCCGAGATCACGATCGCGGGCCCGGACGCCGCCCCCGGCGGCTTCCGCGACGCCGGCTTCTGGACGCTCGCCATGACCCGCGAGCTGGACGACCTGATCCTCGACCTGCGCACCAACGAGCTGGAGCTCGGTACATGGGTGCTCCGCACGACCGGGGAGGGAAGGCACGTCCTCGCGCACGACCGGCTGCTGCTCGACAACGCCGATGACTGGCTCGCCAACGAGATCGTGCACTACCTCAAGCGGACCCTGAAGCGCTTGGACGTCACGAGCCGCAGCCTCATCGCCCTGATCGAGCCCGGGAGCTGCTTCGCCGGCTCGCTCTTGGAGATCGCGCTGGCCGCCGACCGCACGTACCAGCTCGACGGCGTCTTCGAGGAGGTCGACCCGGACGCCGACCCCGCCACGATCACCGTCGACGCGATGAACCTCGGCCCGCTCCCGATGGGCAACGGCCTCACGCGCGTGCAGACCCGGTTCCTCGGCGACGCCGACGCCCTGGCCGCCGTCCGCGACGCCGCGGGCAAGCCCCTGGAGGCCGGCGACGCCGAGCGCCTCGGGCTGGTCACGTTCGCGCCCGACGACATCGACTGGGACGAGGAGGTCCGCATCGCGGTCGAGGAGCGGGCCAGCTTCAGCCCCGACGCCCTCACCGGGCTGGAGGCCAACTACCGCTTCCCGGGCCCGGAGACCCTGGAGACGAAGATCTTCGGCCGGCTCACCGCCTGGCAGAACTGGATCTTCACCCGCCCGAACGCGTCCGGGCCGGACGGCGCCCTCCGCCGCTACGGCACAGGCCAGCGCGCCGACTTCGACCGAAAGCGAGTCTGACCCATGGCGACCAGCGCCGACTACTCCGAGAAGATCCCGAACAACGTCGACCTCCACGAGGACCGGCGGCTGCAGCGCGCCCTGGAGTCCTGGCAGCCGAACTTCCTCACCTGGTGGGAGTCGATGGGTCCGTCGCTGCCGACGCAGGACGTGTACCTGCGGACGGCCGTGAACGTCGGCCGCGAAGGCTGGGCGCACTTCGGGCACGTCGCCATGAAGGAGTACCGGTGGGGCATCTTCCTGGCCGAACGCGAGGGCGACCGCCGTATCGGCTTCGGTGCCCACAAGGGTGAGCCCGCGTGGCAGAAGGTGCCGGGTGAGTATCGGGCGGACTTGCAGCGTCTCATCGTGATCCAGGGCGATACCGAGCCGGCGTCGGTCGAGCAGCAGCGCAACCTGGGTGCGACCGCGCCGAGTCTGTACGACCTGCGCAACCTGTTCCAGGTGAACGTCGAGGAGGGCCGTCACCTGTGGGCGATGGTCTACCTCCTGCACGCCTACTTCGGGCGCGACGGGCGCGAGGAGGCCGAGGAGCTGCTGCACCGCAACTCCGGCAGCGAGGAGTCGCCGCGCATCCTGGGCGCCTTCAACGAGGAGACGCCCGACTGGCTGTCCTTCTTCATGTTCACCTACTTCACCGACCGCGACGGCAAATACCAGCTCGGCACGCTCAAGGAGTCGGCCTTCGACCCGCTGTCGCGGACCTGCGAGTTCATGCTGAAGGAAGAGGCCCACCACATGATGGTGGGCACGACGGGCATCGACCGGGTCGTCGAGCGGACGGTCCAGCTGATGAAGGAGCACGACACCGACGACGTCACGCCGCACGGCGCGATCGCCCTCGACGTCGTCCAGAAGTACCTGAACTTCCACTACTCCGTCTCGCTCGACCTGTTCGGCTCCGAGACGTCCAGCAACGTCGCGAACTACTACACGGCCGGGCTCAAGGGACGGTGGATGGAGGACCGCCGCAAGGACGACCACCGCCTCACCGACGACGCCATCATGGTGGACGCCCTGGTCGACGGCGCCATCGGCCGGACCGAGGTCGCCGCGCTCACCGGCCTCAACACCGACCTGCGCCGCGAGTACATCGCGGACTGCCAGAGCGGCGTCAACCGGTGGAACCGCATCCTGTCGGAGGCGGGCCTGCCGCAGCGCCTCTACCTTCCGAGCGTCGCCTTCAACCGCAAGGTGGGCGCGTTCGCCGGGATCGAGACCGCCCCGGACGGGGAGATCCTCGACGCCGGCGAGTGGGAGCGGCGCAAGGGCGCCTGGCTCCCGACGGAGGTCGACAAGACCCACGTCCGGTCGCTGATGACCCCGGTCCACGAGCGCGGCAAGATCGCCGGCTGGATCGCGCCGCCCCGCAACGGGATCAACGGACAGCCGTTCGACTACGAGTACGTGCGGCTCTAGCCAGGACGCCGGGTCAGGACGCCGGAAGTCAGGACACCCGGACCGGCAGGCTCTTCCACGCCCGCAGCGTGTTGTTGTGGTGGCGCACCGGGTCGGCCGCGAGTTCGAGGCGTTCCACGCGCCGGGCGAGGGCCGTCAACAGCGCCTCGGACTCCAGGCGCGCCACGTGCTGGCCGGCGCACTGGTGGACGCCCATCCCGAACCCGACGTGGCCGGACGGGTCGCGGGACAGGTCGAACGCGTCGGGATCGTCCCAGCGGCGGGGGTCGCGGTTCGCGGCGCCGAGGAACATGAGGATCTTCCGGCCGTCCGGGACCGCGGTCCCCGCGATCTCCCGGTCGCCGACGGCGGTGCGGAAGAACGTCTGGACGGGCGACTGCCACCGGACCGCCTCGTCGAACGCCGTCCGGGCCAGGGCGGGGTTCTCCCGCAGCCGCCGCCACTGGTCCGGGTTCACCGCGAAGGCGTAGAGGACGGCGCCGAGCCCGTGCACGGTCGTGTCGACGCCCGCCGACAGCAGCGACCGGACGACGAGCGGCGCCTGCTCGCGGGTGATGTCGCCCCGGTCGGCGGCGGCCCAGATCTGCGCTCCGAACCCGTCCGGCGCGAGCCGCTCCCGCGCGCACTGGGCGTTGACCCAGGCCGACAGCTCGGCCACGCGCGGCTGCCCCTTCTCGACCAGGTCGTTCACCGGCCCGAACGCGTTGAACAGGTGGTCGCCGTAGGGGAGGAGGTTCTCGCGGCCTTCGGGGCCGAGGCCGACCGCGTCCGGGAACACGCGCAGCGGGAAGGCCTCGGCGAGCGCCGCGACGGCGTCGAACTCCCCGCCGCCGACGACCTCGTCGACCAGCCGTTCGGCGTCCGCGAACCACGCCTCGCGCAGGCGCCGCAGAGCCCGCGGACCCAGGACCTTGGACAGGACGGCCCGGGGCGCGTCGTGCCGAGGAGGGTCGGCCTCCAGAAGCAGGCTCGGAGGCCGCCAGGGCTTCTCGTGCCGGAAGTTGCTGAGCCCGACGCCCGCGGCCGACTGGAACCCCTGCCAGTCGGTCAGCGCGGCGTGGACCTGCTCGTACCGGGCCAGCGCGAAGACGTCGTACCTGGTCAGGTACGTCACGGGCCCGGCGTCGCGGAGCCGGGCGTGGAGGGGGAGCGGGTCTTCGAGGGCCTCGTGCCCGAACGGGTCGGCGTCGATGGCGGGCGGAGCCTGGACGGCGGTCATCTCGGGTGTCCCTTCAGAGGTCCAGTACGAGCCGGTCGGAACGGGAGCGCGACACGCACACGAACATGCAGTCGCCGGCCTCCCGCTCGCCGTCGTCGAGGATCGAGTCGCGGTGGTCGGGCTCGCCCTCGAGGACGGGCGTCTCGCACGTCCCGCAGAGCCCCTGCCTGCAGGACGACAGGACGCTCACGCCCGCGCCGCCGGCCGCGTCCAGCACCGACTGCCCCGGCCGGACGGTCAGGGAGGCGCCGGACCGGGCCAGACGCAGCTCGAACGGCTCGTCCCGGACGGCCCCGAAGTCACGGGCCACGAACCGCTCGGTGCGCAGCAGCCCCCGCGGCCAGGCGGAGCAGCGCGTCTCCACCGCTTCGAGCAGCGGGGCGGGGCCGCAGCAGTAGACCTTCGTGTCCGGGTCGGGCGGGCCCAGCCATGCCGCGAGATCGAGCAGCCCCTCCCGGTCCTGCGGGACGGCGGTGACCTTGTCGCCAAAGGCCTCCAGCTCGTCGAGGAAGGCCATCGACGCGAGCGAGCGCCCGCCGTAGAGCAACCGCCACCCGGCTCCGAGCATCTCGGCCTGCCGCACCATCGGCAGCAGCGGCGTGATCCCGATGCCGCCCGCGATGAACAGGTACCGCTCGGACGGGACGAGCCGGAAGTTGTTCCGCGGACCGCCGATCGAGACGCGGTCGCCTGCCCGCAGCTCGTCGTGCACGAACGCCGACCCGCCGCGGCCCCCCTGCTCCCGCAGCACACCGACCCGGTACGTGCGGGCGTCCCAGCGGTCGCCGCACAGGGAGTACTGCCGCGTCATGCCGTTCGGCAGCACGAGGTCGATGTGCGCACCGGGCGTCCAGTCGGGCAGGCGCCGGCCGTCCGGGTGGACGAGCGCCAGCGTCACCACGCCGTCGGCCACGGGCGTCTTCGCCGCCACGCACAGTTCGATCGCGGTGTCCACCACGGTCACTCCTCAGAATCCGAAGGGGTGACCACGAGGATCATCTGCGGACGCGCAGAGCGACCATGGCTTTCTCATCCAATGAGAGGCAGAGCGCGACGGCGACCGCCCTCACACACCGCCCAGCGACCTGGACACGCCTCGGGCGGCGGCCTTCAGCGCCGGGATCTGCGCCCGCGCGTTGCGGTCGTTCGGGACCACCACCGACAACGCGGCGACGACCTTCCCGCCCGCCCCGCGAACGGGCACGGCGATCCCCGTCGCACGCTCGTCGATGAACCCCGGACAGAAGGCGACCCCGCTCCGCCGCACGTCGGCGACCATCGCGCGCAGCCCCCGCTCGTCGACCACGGTCGCCTCGGTGTAGGCCACCCGGTCATGGCCCAGGACGTCCTCCAGCGACCCGGACGGCGCATGAGCGAGCAGCACCAGTCCGCTGGACGAGGCGTGCAGCGGCAGCCGTCCCGCGATGCGCGTCAGGTTGATCACCGAGTTCGGCATCGAGAGCCGCTCCACGAAGAGCACCTCGCGCCCGTCCAGCACGCCGAGCTGCGTGTGGTGCCCGATGACCGCGTGCAGGTCCTCCATGAACGGCATCGCGGCCTCCCGCAGCCCGAGCGTCGGCGCGGCCCGCGACGCCAGCTCCCAGAGCCGCATCCCGACCCGCACGCGCCGCTGCTCGTCCCGCGCGAGGAGGCCGTGCTCGACGAGCTGCGCGACCAGCCGCGACGCCGTCGCCACGTGCAGCCCCGTCCGCCGGGCGATCTCCGAGACCGACAGCGCCGGATGGTCGGGATCGAACGCCTCGAAGATCAGCACCGCCCGGGTCAGCACGGACTCGCGAGTCATGTCCCCATTCTCCGCCCCCGGTCACGGGGCCCAGGGCGGGCGGATCTCGTCGGCGGTGGAGCGCAGGATCGCGATCGCGCGCCGGGTCGCCGTCTCGAAGGCCGCGGGGAAGCTTCCGGTCGCCGTTCCGACCGGCGTGAGCGAGGCCGCCAGGTCGTCCAGCTTGCGGACGATCTCCTGCCGCCGATGCGCCTCGCCTGGAGTGAGACCGGTACGGGCGCGCATCCGCTCCTCCAGATCGGCGACCACGTCCTCGTTCAGGATCCACTGGCGGTGGACCCGGGCGTACACGTCCGGATCCGGCGCGTGCGCCGTCTCCAGGAGCCGTCCGGCGACCTCCTTCCGCTCGCCGCCGGGCAGCCCGGCCAGCCGGGCGCGGAGCACGCGCGCGAACCGCTCGACCTGCTCAGGGTGGTCGGGAAGCGGCACGGGGGCGGGCCCGGGACGCGGGCGGTCGAGGCTCAGGCCGGGCGGAAGGGCCGGCTCCGCCGGGGCGCCTGCCGTACCGGCCGCCGGCTCCGCGCGTTGCAGCACTCCCCGCCGCGCCGCCCGCAGGCCCGCCTCGTATCCGAGCCGCCGATCCCCGTTCCCCAGAAGGGGGAGGTCGCCGATCCTGTCCGCCACCTCGTGCAGGACCCCGTCCAGGGCGAGCCGCGCGGACGGACGTGCCGGGCGTTCATCCGGTTCGGGGACGGTCTCCAGCCACGACCGCAGCCGCACGGCTGCCTGGGCGGCATCGTCGCGGCCCGTGTAGGCGGCATCGACCTCCAGCCATTCCGGCACCGCCTTCAGGAGCGCCTCGACCAGGTCGGCCCGCAACCGCCGGTGATCCGCCGGATGGGAGGCGGCGGTGACACCCGGGTAACGCCGGAGCACGACGTGCTCCACCGCGGTGCCGAGCGCCTGGGCACGGCGCCCGTGATCGACCCCGGCGGGTACGGGCTCCTCCGGGTCCGGGCGGCGCGCGCCGGTGTCGGGCAGCGGGCCGGTCATGGGCGGGGAGGCGCTGAGGACCCGGTCCACCAGGCCGTTCTCAAGCGCCTCCTGGGCGGTGAACCACCGCTCCCGGTTCGCGTCCGCGACGACCTGGCCGAGGGGAAGGCCGGTGTCCTCGGCGATGATCTGGAAGATCCGGTCCCCCACGGCCGCGTCGGCGTCCCCGGCCGGCCCCTTGGGCGGTATCAGCAGGATCCTGGCCTCGGGCAGGGCGGTCCGCTTTCCCGGCGTCCCGGCCGAGAGCACCACCTGCGCCATGCCGGCCGCCATGCCGAAGGCCACGGTGACGACGTCCATCCGGACGTACTTGATCACGTCGTAGAGTGCCATGCCCGGGGTGACCAGCCCGCCCGGCGAGTCGATGTAGAGGTAGACGTCCGAGGTCGGGTCGTCGGCCTCCATCTGCAGCAGGTCCGCGCAGATCCGGTTGGCCGCGGCATCGTCGATCTCGCCCTTGAGCAGCAGCACCCGGGCGTCGAAGAGCTTCGCGCGAGCGTCCTCTTCCTCGACTCCGCTCACGCCGCCCTCCCCGTCGTTCCGTGACTGATGCGTCACCGACCCTAACGATCGGCCCCCCGGCGTGCAGGCTGCTCGCGCGATCCGGCCCCGGCGACTCGCGGCTCAAGCCCCCGTGCTCGCGGCGGCCGCGGGGAAGAGTCGCAGCCATGCGGTGCCGGGCTCCGCCCCCTCGACCTCGACGCGCTCGAAGGCCGGACCGGTTCCGGCGACGGCCCGGTGCACGGGCGAGGAGACGATCAGCCCGAGGACGGCCGGGCCGGACGCCAGCCGCCGCCGCAGCACGCCCGCACCCAGCAACCGCGCGGCACGCGCGAGGACGTCCCCGGTGACTCCGTCCGGGCCCGCGAGCACCGGGCCCGTGTCGACCGCGACCCGCACCCGGAACCGCAGCTCCTCCGCCGCGGCGCGGTCGTGCCGGGCGATGCGCTCGGCGAACGCCCGGACCAGGGGGTCCGCGGGCGTGCTCGCCGGGACCCCGGGCGGGACGACGAGCAGCACCCCGTCCCCGCGGTCCTCGTGGTGGCACGCGGCCCAGGACACCCCGGAGGCGGCGAACGCCCCCTCCAGGGACCGGTACAGCACCTTCCTGATGGCGGCGCGGTCGGACTCCGTCCGGTCCGGCGACCCGAACCCCACCACGTCGGCGAACACGATCGTGCAGTCCTGCCCGGTGAGGAAGGGCGAACCCGGCGCGGCCTCCGGAACCGGCGCGCCGGAGGCGGTGAGCCGCTCCAGCCGGGCCACGTCGAGGACGTCGATCGTGGCGGCCTCGGCGCGGACGAGACCCTGGCCGCCCCACTGGGCGAGCACGCTGTCCACCGCCGCCGGCGACGACGACGTCCAGCCGGCGAGTTCCCGGCCGGTCACCGGGAGGGTCCGCCCCCGCGCCCGCGAGAGCGTGGTGAACAGCGCCGCCAGCCGCCGCTGGGTGTCGGCGAGCTCGGTGCCCGAGGTGTGGGCCGCCGCCTCGATCGCGCGGTCGTGCGCCTGCTTCTCCAGCACGGACTGCACGCCCGGGTGCCGCTCCACCACGCGCCGGAAGTCCGCCGCCTCGATCACGAGCGCCTCCACCGCGTCGAGCGCGATGACCGTGGCGGACCAGGCGTCGCCCTCGAACAGGGCCCGCTCGCCGATGAGATCGCCGGGCCCGCGGACCGCGACGATCCGCTCCTCGCCCGCCCGGTCCACGCGGACCTTCGTCCAGCCCGTGCGGATGACGACGACGTAGTCGGCCGGATACCCCTGCCGCAGGATCGGCGCGCCCGGCCCGAAGGCGCGCGGGCGCGCGGCGGCGCGGACGGCGTCCCGCTCGCCGGAGTCGAGGGCGTGCCAGAAGCTCTCCCTGAGCTTCCCGCCCCGCTCGCCCGGCCGCGCCCGCTGGGCCGCCGCCCGGGCGGAACCGGCCTGAGCACGCGCGAACTCGACCACCGGCGCGATGAACAGCGCCAGCACGCAGAGGGTCAGGGCGGCGACCACGGCCGCGGCGGGCGTCCCGGTCGCCGTCGCCGTCCAGGCCGTGCACGCCGCCCCGAGCACCGCGAACATCACCAGTCCCCAGGCCAGAGCCCGCACGGCATCCGTTCCAGAGGACGGTCGCAGCCCCGGCCCGTCCGGGGCGAAGGCGGGCGAGGCGTCGGAGAACGCCTCCAGCAGCCGCCGTGCCCGGCCGCCCCCGCCGGGCGCCGCCGGCGTGGCGGTCGCGTCCGAGAAGGCCACCAGCAACCTGCGCCAGCCGTGATCAGGACTCGGCATCGCATCCCCCATTCATCCGGCCCGGCCAGGCCCGTCGTTCTCGTCGTCCTCGTCACCGTCGGGGCCCGGCGGGAGCGCCCAGAGCGCGTACCGGCCGAGCTTGGCCATGATGGCCGGTGCGCCGGCGCCGAACGCGAAGGCCAGCCACGGCGCGTCGATCAGGTCGCTCGCCGCCGCGGCCGAGGTCACCATCGCGGCGAGCATGCAGTGCAGCGCGCAGGCGAACAGGTAGTACCGGCCGCCAGGCCCCTTGGGATACCGCCACGGCGGCCCCTTGACGCGCCGGTTCGCCTCCAGGAAGGCGAGCGTGCGGTTGGCCGCGGCCCCCATCAGCCCCCACACGACGAACTGCCACATGCTCCGAAGGTAAGAGCCCGGACGCGGGAGGAACGTGCCGTGCTGCACAAACCCGAGCGAACTCCCCGGATTCAGCGGGCGAGGTGGCGGGAGATGACCAGGCGCTGGATCTGGTTGGTGCCCTCGAAGATCTGCATCACCTTGGCCTCGCGCATGAAGCGCTCGACCGGGAAGTCGCGGGTGTAGCCGGCGCCGCCCAGGACCTGGACGGCGTCCGTGGTCACCTTCATGGCGTTGTCGGTGGCGATGAGCTTGGCGATGGACGCCTCGCGGGCGTAGGGGCGGCCGGCGTCCTTCAGGCGGGCGGCGGACAGGTAGGTGGCGCGCGACGACTCGATCGCCGCGGCCATGTCGGCGAGGACGAAGGCGAGGCCCTGGTGGTCGATGATCGCCTTGCCGAACGTCTCGCGCTCCTTGGCGTAGGCGACGGCGTGGTCGAGGGCGCCCTGGGCCAGGCCGGTGGCGACGGCGGCGATGCCGAGGCGGCCGGCGTCGAGGCCGGCGAGCGCGATGGACAGGCCCTGGCCCTCGTCGCCGATCAGGTGGTCGGCGGGGACGCGGGCGTCCACCAGACGGACGGTCGCGGTGGTGGAGCCCATCAGGCCCATCTTGTCCTCGGGCTCGTCGAACTCCAGGCCGGGGGTGCCGGTGGGGACGTGGAAGCAGGAGATCCCGCGGGTCTTCTCGTCGGAGGTGCGCGCCATGACCGTGTAGAAGTCGGCCTTGCCGCCGTGGGTCGTCCACGCCTTGGCGCCGTTGAGGACGTAGGAGTCGCCGTCGCGGACCGCCTTGGCGCGCATCGCGGCCGGGTCGGAGCCGGCGTGGGCCTCCGACAGGCAGTACGCGCCCAGCCGCTCCCCGGAGAGCATGTCCGGGAGCCACCGCGCGCGCTGCTCGTCGGTGCCGTAGGCGAAGAGGGGGAAGCACGAGAGCGCGTGGACGCTGACGCCGACGCCGACGCTCGCCCAGACCGCGCCGATCTCCTCCAGGACCTGGAGGTAGATCTCGTACGGCTGGTCGCCGCCGCCGAACTTCTCCGGGTACGGCAGCGTCAGCAGGCCCGCCCGGCCGAGCGTCCTGAACACCTCGCGCGGGAACGTCCCGGTGCGCTCGGCGCCGGTGACGCGCGGCAGCAGCTCCTTGAGCGCGATGTCGCGGGTGAGCGCGAGCAGGTCCGCGGACTCGGGGTTCGGCAGGTGCCGGGTGGCGGGCATGGGCGGGCTCCTTTCGGCAGGCCAACAGTACCAAAGGCAGTACTGGCGAACCCATTTTGGTACTGTCATGGCCATGACCTCGGTGGACGAGCGGGCGACGCGGGCCTCGCGGCGGCGGGAGGCCCTGGTCGACCGGCTGATGGAGGTGTTCCTCGACCGCGGGTTCGCCGAGCTGGGCGTCGCCGACCTGGCCGCCGTCCTGCGCTGCTCCAAGAGCACCCTGTACTCGGTCGCCGCCAGCCGGGAGCAGATCATCGTGGCCGTCGTGCGGGCGTTCTTCCGGCGGGCGACCGAACGCGTGGAGGCCGTGCTCGACGCCAGCGCCGACCCGCGCGAACGGGTCGGCGCCTACCTGCGGGCCATCTCCGACGAGCTGGCCCCGGCGTCGCCGGCCTTCTTCGCCGACCTCGACGCGTTCGCCCCCGCGCGGGAGATCTACAAGCGCAACACCCGGTTCGCGGTCCGGCGCGTGCAGGGCCTCGTAAGGGAGGCGTCGCCGGATTCGGACGCGGCCTTCGTCGGCGCCGTCGCCGGGCAGGTGATGGAGTCCATCCACCGCGGCGAGATCAAGGCGCAGACCGGCCTGGACGACTCGGCCGCCTACGCCGCGCTGGCCTCCCTCATCGTCGCCAGGATGGAGGCCTGACTCAGTTCTGCGACGACTGGAGGGCGTGCTCCACCAGCGCCACCAGCACGCCGCGCGCCACCTCGCGGCTGCGCACGTCGCACATCATCACCGGGACCTCCGGGTCGACGTCGAGCGCGGTGCGGATCTCCTCCACGGTGTAGCGGCGGGCGCCGTCGAACCGGTTGGCGGCGATGACGAACGGGATCCGCCGCTGCTCGAAGAAGTCGATGGCCGCGAAGCTCGTGGTGAGCCGGCGCGTGTCGACCAGCACGATGGCGCCGACCGCGCCGTAGGCGATCTGGTCCCACATGAACCAGAACCGCTCCTGGCCGGGCGTCCCGAACAGGTACAGCCGGACGCCGCCGGAGAACGTCAGCCGGCCGAAGTCCATCGCGACGGTCGTGGTGGTCTTGCCCTCCACGCCGCCGAGGTCGTCCACCCCGATGGACGCGTCGGTGAGGTCCTCCTCGGTGCGCAGCGGCCGGACCTCGCTCACCGCGCCGACGAGCGTCGTCTTGCCGACGCCGAACCCGCCGGCGACGAGGACCTTGAGGGTGTGCAGGGGGACGTCGTCGTCGCGGCCGTAGGGGGCGGCGTACGAGGCGCGCGGGTCAGAGGCGGCGGAGTTCATCGAGCACTCTCATCAGGATGCGGGGGTCGGGGCGTTCGGCGGGTGCGGCCTGCGGCATTTCCTCGATCAGGCCGTACCGGTGCAGGTCCTCCAGCAGGATCTGCACGACCCGGAACGGCAGGTCGGTCTCCGAGGCGAGGTCGGCGGGCGTGGAGGGCCGCCGGCACAGGTCCAGCAGCAGCCGCTGCTCGCGCGCCAGCCGGACCCGGTCGCCCGGGGTCCGGCCGGTCGCGACGAGGATGGTCACCAGGTCGATCAGCGGCCCCCGCGGGCGGGTGCGCCCGCGGGTCACCGCGTACGGCCGGACGACCGGGCCGGCGTCGCGCCCGACCCAGCGTTCTCTCGGGCTCTCCACGGGGGCCTCTAGCCGGAGGCGCCCGAGCGCACCGGCGGGTCCTGCGGCCCGGCCGCGGTGCGCGGCCGGGCGGACAGCGTGCGCCGCACCCTCTTGATCAGCATGGTCGTCTCGTAGGCGACCAGCCCGGCGTTGCCGCCCGCGTCGCTGAGGACGGCGAGGCAGCTGCCGTTGCCCGCGGGCATGACGAAGAACAGCAGGCCGTCCAGCTCCACGACGGTCTGCCGCACCTGCTCGGCCTGGAAGTGCTCGCGGGCGCCGTTGGCGAGGCTGTGGAACCCCGACGACAGCGCCGCGAGGAACTCGGCGTCCTTGCGGGTGACGTCCCCGGAGGCGCCCATGACCAGCCCGTCCCGGGAGAGCAGGACGGCTTGGCGGACCTCCCCGACCCGCTGCACCAGATCGTCGAGCAGCCAGTCGAGCTCGCCTGAGGCCTGGCCCTGCCCTGTCATACGTCCCCCCGTTCATCGCGTGGATCAAGATCGCCCGGTTCGTCGTCGGTGACCCTGCCGCGCAGCCATCCCGACTGTAGCGAGGCCATCAGGTCGCGGCTGAGCTCCGGGCTCGGCTCGTCGAAGTCGTCGAGGTCGTCGTCCGCGGCGGGCTCGGGGTGCCGTGCCGTCGCCCGCGCGCGCAGCTGGGGCGCCATGTGGCGCTGCCGGACGCGGCGCGGGAGCCGGCCGGTGATCTCGCTGTCCTCCGCGACGGCCTCCGGTTCGCCGCCGGGCGGCGGCGGCCCCTGGACGACCCTGCCGTGCAGCGCGGGGCGGACCGGCCGGTCGAGCCGGGCCGGGGGCGCCGCCGCGGAGGCGGCCGGCCCGACCGGCTGCGGCCGCGCGGGTCCGAGGCCCCGCGCCATGTGCCACTCGTCGTCCAGGACGACCAGGGCGTGCGGGATGAGGACGATCGCGGTCGTCCCCCCGTACGCCGACGGCTGCAGCGACACCTGGATGCGGTGCCGGGCGGCGAGCCGCGCGACGACGAACAGCCCGAGCCGCTCGGTGTCGGCGAGGTCGAACTCGACGGCGCTGGCGAGCCGCCGGTTCAGCTCCTCCAGCTCGTCGGGCTCCAGGCCGACGCCCCGGTCCACCACCTCGACGGCCAGCCCGTTGGCGACCGTCTCGACCTTGACGGTGACCTCGGTGGCCGGCGGCGAGAACGCCGCGGCGTTCTCGATCAGCTCGGCGAGCAGGTGGATGACGTCGGCGACCACGTCGCCGGTGACCGCGGTCGACGACGCGCCGGTCACCTCGACCCGGGTGTAGTCCTCGACCTCGGCGATCGCGGCGCGCACCACGTCCTCGGCGGCGACCGGATGGTCCCACGCGCGGACGGTCGGCGATCCGGAGAGGATCACCAAGCCCTCGGCGTGCCGGCGCATGCGGGTGGTGAGGTGGTCGAGGCGGAACAGGTCGTCCAGCTCCTCGGGGCTGGACGCGCGCCGCTCCATCTGGTCCAGGAGCCGCAGCTGCCGGTGCAGCAGCGACTGGCTGCGCCAGGACAGGTTGATGAAGACCCGGTTGATGCCGGCGCGCAGCTCCGCCTCGCCCACCGCGGTGCTGACGGCCGTCCGCTGGACGGCGTCGAACGCGGCGGCGACGAGGGTGATCTCCGTGGTCCGGCCGGGTTCCGGGGGCGGTGCCTCGGCATCGACGTCTACCTTCTCGCCCCGCCGGAGCCGCGCCACCACGGCGGGCAGCCGCTCGTGCGCGAGCCGCTGGGCGGACGCCTGCAGGTCGCGCAGCTCCTGCGCGAGCCGCCGCGCGAACAGCAGCGACACCGCCAGCGATCCGGCCACCACCAGCAGGCCGACGACGCAGGTCAGGAAGAACCGCAGCATGATCAGCCGGCGGGCGGGCTCGACGAGCTCGTCGTTCTGCACGTCGCCGGCCCGGACGGCGGCCCGCTGCCACCGCGGCGCGAGCTCCTGGACGGCCGCCTGCCACTGCCGGGCGCCGGGGATCAGGCCCTGCTCGATGATCTGCGCCTCCAGCAGGCTGAAGCTGCCGAACGCGCTGGAGTCGGCCAGGCCCTCGACGATCGTGGAGATCTTGCCGCCGGCCTCGCTGCGGGCCAGCTGGAGGAACTCGTCGCGATTGCCCGCCCAGCGCGCGAACGCCATCCGCTCGGTGGCGTTCAGCCGCTTCTTGCCGGCCACCGACAGCAGCGCGTCCTCGCGGAGCATGAAGTCGCGGGCCCAGGAGAAGTGCAGGTTGGCGGCGCTCTGCCGGTAGATCTCGACGTCGTCGACGCCGACGAAGGCCATCAGGACCCGGAACGAGTTATCGGTGAGGCCGCTGTAGGCGTCGATGGCCTGCACCGTGCCGGCCGCTCCCTCGCCGATCTGCGTCCGGAGCGGGCGCAGCTCGTCGTACCTGCGGTCGAGCGCCTCCAGCCGGTTCCACATCTCCTCGCTCGCGGCGCTCCTGGACCGGGACGACAGGGCCGACGTGCGGAAGGCGGCCACGGCCCCGTCCGTCTGCTGGGCGATGCCCTGATAGGTCCGCACGGTCCCGGCGTTCCGGTTCGTCAGCACGGCGACGGCGGCGGCGCGCTCGCGCTGCATCATCTCCATGACCGCCCCGGCCGGAAGCCCGACGTCCTTGTACAGCCGGGTGAAGTCCGACCGCTGCAGCGCGGCGGTCAGCGTCGTGCCCGCCGCGAACGCCCACAGCGCCACCAGCGCGACGAGCGGGACGGCGAGGAGCATCGCGATCCGCCGCCCGACCGGCCGCGCGCGCGGCCGTTCACGGGAGCCCTGCCCCTGCTCGGGCTTCGTCACTTGCCCACACTCCTGATCTCCTCGGCCGTGGTCGTGCCGGCCACGTTCGGCGGGACCGGAGCATACTTAGTCTGATTTGCCGTCGACCAGGGGCCTCACCTGCGCCTTCGCGGGCGCTCGCGCATGCGGCGCGTGAGGTGGCGGCGCCGGGCCGTGATCGGCGGCGTTCCGGGCGGTTCCGCCGCCGCGCCGGGTCGCGGTGCGCGGCACATGGCCGCCGGTCTCCTCGTCGCCGCAGGTCAGGAACTCGGTCGAGGGGAAGATGACCGTGCCCGGCGGAGTTCGCCCGAAGGTGGATGATCAAGCATCGGCGGGAAGCGCGTAAGGCCGCCGGGAAAGGCCGGTGACGATTTTGATCATGTGAGCTGAGTTGAAAAAGAGGCCAATATTGGCCGTTTCGATGCAGAGTCGTGTCTTGTTGCAGGAAATGACGCATGTCAGGCTTCGGGTTACTTTGTCCCCCTACCACCGGAGACCGAGACATGCGCAGAGCCGCGCTAGCCTCCCTCGCCGGGCTGTCGCTCGCCGCCACCACCCTGGCCGCGGTGCCCGCCCAGGCCGCCGCGCCGGCCCCGTCCAAGCTGGCCAGGCTGGTCACGCTGAAGAACGTCCGCCATCACCAGCTCAACCTGCAGAAGATCGCGGACGCCAACGGCGGCAACCGGGCCGCCGGGCTCCCCGGCAACAAGATCACCGTCAAGTACATCGCGGACCAGCTCAAGCGGGCCGGGTACAGCCCCACGGTCCAGGACTTCGAGTTCGACTTCTGGCAGGAGCTGTCCGAGCCGGTCTTCGCCGAGACCGAGCCCGAGCAGAAGACGTTCGCTCCCGACACCGACTTCGCGACCCTGCAGTACTCCGGGGCCGGCGACGTCACCGCCGCCGCCAGCCCGGTCGACCCGGGTGCCACCGGAACCGGCAGCGGATGCGAGGCCGACGACTTCGCCGGCTTCCCGGCGGGTCAGATCGCGCTGATCCAGCGCGGCGGGTGCTTCTTCTCCGTCAAGGCCGACAACGCCATCGCCGCCGGCGCGTCCGCCGTCGTCATCTACCAGCTCCCCGAGGAGCCGGGCCCGGTCGCCGGCACGCTGACCAAGCCCTACGACATCCCCGTGGTCGGCCCGACGAACGCGGTCGGCAGGGCCCTCGTCGAGCAGGCGCAGAACGGCGGGGTGACGCTGCGGGTCAAGACCGACACCTTCACCGAGAAGCGGGAGGCCTCCAACGTCGTCGCCGACACGCGCCGCGGCAAGGCCGACAACGTCGTGGTCCTCGGCGCGCACAACGACAGCGTCACCGACGGGCCGGGCATCAACGACGACGGCTCGGGCGTCGCGACGCTGCTGGAGACCGCGAAGCAGATCAACAAGCTCGGCGGCAAGCTGCGCAACCGGGTCCGGTTCGCGTTCTGGGGCGCCGAGGAGGAGGGCCTGCTCGGCTCGCAGCACTACGTCGACGGCCTCTCCCAGGCCGAGCGTGACAAGATCGCGCTGAACCTGAACTTCGACATGCTCGCCTCGCCGAACTTCGTCCGGTTCGTCTACGACGGGGACAACAGCGCGGGCCAGAACAACGTCGAGGCGCCGGCCGGGTCCGGGGCGATCGAGAAGGCCTTCAACGACCACTTCGCGAAGCGGAAGCTGGCCACCACCCCGACGCCGTTCAACGGGCGGTCGGACTACAACGCCTTCATCACCGTCGGCATCCCCGCGGGCGGCCTGTTCACCGGGGCCGAGGGCATCAAGACGCCCGAGCAGGCGGAGGTGTACGGAGGCGAGGCCGGAGTGGCCTACGACCCGTGCTACCACTCGGTCTGCGACCGCTACGACAACGTGAACCTCAAGGGCTTCGACCAGATGATCGACGGCGCCGCCGCGGTGACCGAGCTGTTCGCGCACAGCACCCTGACGGTCAACGGCAACGAGCGCAAGCAGGCGCGGGCCGGCGTCCAGCCCAGCCGGCGCGTGGTGCCCGACGTGATCGGCCACTACACGACCAGGTAAGACCGGTCATCCAGGGGACGCGCCCGCGGCCGCGGGCGCGTCCCTCGCCGTGTCCGGGCGGGTCAGCCCAGCGTCTCGGCGACCGCCCGCAGGGCGGGGCGGGGATCGCCGCCGGGCTCCGTCAGCGCCTGCACGGCGACATGGTCGGCGCCCGCGTCCAGGTGCCCGGCCACCCGGGCCGAGACCGCCGCCGCGTCGCCGTGCGCGATCAGCGCGTCCACGAGGGCGTCGCTGCCGCCGTCCGCGACGTCGGCGTCGGTGAAGCCGAGCCGCTTGAAGCTGGCGACGTAGTTCCGCAGGCCGAGGTACCGGACGAGCATCTCCCTGGCCAGCGCGCGGGCCCGGCCCGGGTCGGTGTCGAGGACGATCTTCTGATCGGGCGCGAGGAGCGGGCCGTCGCCCAGCAGCCGCCGGGCCTCGCGGCTGTGCTCCGGCGTCGTCAGGTACGGGTGCGCGCCGGCCGCCCGCTCGGCCGACAGCCGCAGCACCTTCGGCCCGAGCGCGGCGAGGACGCGCCCGCTCGCCGGGACGTCCGCGGCGTCCAGCGCGTCGAGGTACCGGACGATCGTCTCGTAGGGGCTGCGGTACTCCTGCGTCGCCTCGGGATGGCCGATGCCCGCGCCGAGCAGGAACCGCCCGCCGTGCGCGTCGTTCAGCCGGTGGTAGGACGCCGCGACCTCCGCGGCCGGCGTCTTCCACATGTTCACGATGCCCGTCGCGATCACGATCCGGTCGGTGGCCGCCAGCAGCCGGTCGGCGATCTCCAGGTCCCCGTCCGGCGAGCCGCCGATCCAGATCGCCCCGTAACCGAGGTCCTCGACGTCCTTGGCCAGGTCGGCATCGAGCAGGCTCCACGGCCGCCAGATCCCGAGCCGGCCCACGTTGATCTTCGTCATGGTCCCCCCAACAGGTCGTCCGGCCGTTTCATGCCCTGTTCCCGGGTGCCAGGATGTGACCCATGACCGACCGGCCCCGCCTGCTTCTCCTGGACGGCCACTCGCTGGCCTACCGGGCCTTCTACGCGCTGCCGGTCGAGAACTTCAGCACCACGTCCGGGCAGCCGACCAACGTCGTCTACGGGTTCGCGAACATGCTGGCCAACGTCCTGCGGGACGAGCGCCCGACGCACGCGGCGGTCGCGTTCGACGTGTCGCGGCAGACCTTCCGCACGGAGGCGTTCCCGGAGTACAAGGCCACCCGGGCACGGTCGCCGGAGGAGTTCGGCGGCCAGCTGCCCATTCTGGACCGGTTCCTGGCGGCGATGAGCCTGCCGGTGCTGCGCGCCCCCGGCTACGAGGCCGACGACGTCATCGCGACCCTCGCCACCGCGGCGCGGGCGGACGGCATGGCCGTGCTGATCGTCACCGGCGACCGGGACGTCCTCCAGCTCGTCGGCGACGACGTCACCGTCCTGTACTTCTACCGGACGGCCTCGGAGATGATCCGGTACACGCCCGAGGCGGTCCGGGAGAAGTACGGGCTGACCCCGGCGCAGTACCCGGACTTCGCGGCGCTGCGCGGCGACCCGTCCGACAACCTGCCGAGCATCCCCGGCATCGGCGAGAAGACCGCGGCGAAGTGGGTCCGCGAGTTCGGGTCGCTCGACGCCCTGCTGGACCGGGCCGGCGAGGTGAAGGGCAAGGCGGGGGAGAAGCTGCGCGCCGCGGCGGACACCGTGCGGCTGAACCGGCGGCTGACCGAGCTCGTCCGCGATCTGGACCTGCCGGTGGCTCCCGCCGACCTGCGGCGGCGCCCCTACGACCTGGCGGCGTTCACGACCCTGCTGGACGAGCTGGAGTTCCGCAACGCGAGCCTGCGGCAGCGCCTCTTCGCCGCCGACCCGGGCGGTGGGCGCCCGGCCGAGGCCGCCGGGCCGGAGCCGGTGCTGGGCCGCGAGCTGGGCCCCGGCGAGCTGGCCGGCTGGCTCGGGGACCACGCGACCGGCCTGACCGGCCTTGCCGCCGAGAGCACCTGGGCGCGCGGCGCGGGCGGCATCACCCGGATCGCGCTGGCCTCCGGCGACGGGCACGCGGCCTCCTTCGAGCCGTCCGGGCTCACCGGCGAGGACGAGCGCGCCTTCGCGGACTGGCTGGCCGATCCCGGCCGCCCCAAGGCGCTGCACGACGTGAAGGCACTGCTGCGCGTCTTCGGCGAGCGCGGCCGGCGCCTGGACGGGATCGCCGTCGACACCGCGATGGCCGCCTACCTGCTGCTGCCGGGCCTGGCCGCCTACGGGATCGCCGATCTCGCGGGCCGGCATCTCGGGCGCCGCCCGTCCGCCGAGGGCGCGCCGGGCCTGATGCTGAGCGCCCGCGCCGTCCTCGACCTCGCCGGCGTGTTCGCCGCCGACCTCGCCTCGACCGGCATGGACGCGGTGCTGCGCGACGTCGAGCTGCCGTTGTCGGACCTGCTCGCCCGCGCCGAGCGCGCGGGTGTGCACGTGGACGCCGGCCTCCTGCACGAGCTGGAGGCCCACTTCGCCGCCGCCATGGAGCGCGCCGCCGACGACGCCGCCGAGATCGCCGGCCGCCGCTTCAACCCCGGCTCGACCAAGCAGCTCCAGGAGGTGCTGTTCGGCGAGCTGGGCCTGCCCAAGACCAAGAAGATCAAGTCGGGCTACTCCACCGACCTGGACGCGCTGACCTGGCTCGCCACCCAGACCGACAACGGCCTCCCGCAGGTCCTGCTGCGCCACCGCGACCAGGCGCGGCTGCGCACCACGGTCGCCGGGCTGATCCGCGAGATCGGCGCGGACGGGCGGATCCACACCACGTTCCAGCAGACCGTCGCAGCGACCGGCCGCCTCACCTCGACCGAGCCGAACCTCCAGGTCATCCCCGTCCGCACCGAGGAGGGCCGGCGCATCCGCCGCGCCTTCCTGCCCGGCCCCGGTTACGAGTCGCTGATGACGGCCGACTACGGCCAGCTCGAACTGCGCGTCATGGCGCACCTGTCGCAGGACCCGACGCTGCTGTCGGCGTTCGAGTCCGGCGAGGACCTGCACGCGACGATGGCGGCGCGGGTCTTCCAGGTCGCCCCGGACGCCGTCACCCCCGAGATGCGGCGCAAGATCAAGGCGATGTCGTACGGGCTGGCCTACGGGCTGTCGGCGTTCGGCCTGGCCAAGCAGCTCGGCATCGCGATGGCCGAGGCGCGGCCGCTGATGGACGCCTACTTCGCGCGGCTCGGCGGCGTCCGCGACTACCTCGACCACGTCGTCGCCGAGGCCCGCGCCACCGGCTACACCCGCACGATCCTCGGCCGCCGCCGCTACCTGCCGCACCTGACCAGCGAGAACCGGCAGCGCCGCGAGACCGCCGAGCGGATGGCGCTGAACGCCCCGATCCAGGGCTCCGCCGCCGACATCGTCAAGATCGCGATGCTGCGGGTGGACGCGGCGCTCACCGAGGCCGGCCTCGCCAGCCGCCTGCTCCTCCAGGTGCACGACGAGATCGTCCTGGAGGTCGCGCCGGGCGAGCGGGACGCGGTCGAGGAGATCGTCCGCACCGGGATGACCGGCGCCCACCCGCTCACGGTCGGCCTGGAGGTCGCCGTCGGCACCGGCCCCGACTGGAACGCCGCCGCCCACTGAGGACAGGTGTCCCGGCCGAGCGGGTAGGGGTCCCGGGGGAGGGAGCCATGGAGATCGACATGATCGTCGAGATCCCCCGGGGATCGCGCAACAAGTACGAGATGGACCACCGGCTCGGCCGCATCCGGCTCGACCGGATGCTGTTCACCTCGACCCAGTATCCGGTGGACTACGGCTACATCCCGGACACGTGCGCCGAGGACGGCGACCCGCTGGACGCGATGGTGCTGCTGGAGGAGCCCACGTTCCCCGGCTGCCTGGTCACCGTCCGCAGCATCGGGGTGTTCTGGATGCACGACGAGGGCGGCCCCGACGCCAAGGTCCTCACGGTGCCGTCCCGGGACGTCCGCTACGCCGGCATCCGCGACCTGCGCGACGTCCCCGGGCACGTCCGCGACGAGATCGCGCACTTCTTCGACATCTACAAGAGCCTGGAGCCGGGAAAGGAGGCCGACGTGCGGGGCTGGCAGGACCGGGAGGTCGCCGACCGGACCATCGAGCAGGCCAGGAACACGCACGCGCGGGACATGGCGGGGACTCCGTGACCGAAGGCGAACCGGTCGTCATCGTCGGGGCCGGGCCGGTCGGCCTGGTCACGGCGCTGCTGCTCGCCCGGCACGGCGTGCCGAGCGTCGTCTTGGAGGCCGCCGAGCGCCGCGACCCGTCCGGGTCGCGGGCCATCTGCTTCCAGCGCGACGTGCTGGACGTCCTCGACCGCGCCGGGTGCGCCGAGCGGATGATCGCCCGCGGCGTGACGTGGACGACCGGCCGCACCTACTACCGCGACGACGAGCTGTTCTCCGTCACCTTCCCCGGCGCGGGGCGCGGCGCCGTCCCGCCCTGGATCAACGTCTCCCAGGCCGAGGTGGAGGCGTGGCTGCGTGACCTGGCCGCCGCCGAGCCGCTGGTCGACGTCCGGTACGGGCACCGGGTCGGCGGGCTGCGGCAGGACGCGGGCGGGGTCGAGGCCGACACTGGCGGCGGCACCGTGCGCGGCGCCCACCTGGTGGGCGCGGACGGCGGGCACAGCACGATCCGGGAGCTGCTCGGCATCGGCTTCCCCGGGCGCACCTTCGCCGACCGGTTCCTCATCTGCGACATCCGCGCCGACCTGCCGTTCCCGAGCGAGCGGCGGTTCTTCTTCGACCCCGCGTGGAACCCGGGCCGGCAGGTGCTGGTCCACCAGTGCCCGGACGGGACGTGGCGCATCGACTGGCAGGTCCCCGCCGACCACGACCTCGACGCCGAGCGGCGGTCGGGGGCGCTGGACGCCCGCATCAGGAAGATCACCGGGGACGTCCCGTACGAGGTCGTGTGGGCCACCGTGTACCGGTTCCACGAGCGGTGCGCGGCGGCGTTCGCCTCCGGCCGCGCCTTCCTGGCCGGGGACGCCGCGCACCTGTACGCGCCGTTCGGCGCCCGGGGCCTCAACTCCGGCGTCCAGGACGCGGACAACCTCGCGTGGAAGCTCGCCTACGTCCGGCACGGGTGGGCACCGCCCGAGCTGCTCGCCAGCTACGGCATCGAGCGCAGGGCCGCCGCCCTGGAGAACCTCCGTGTCACCACGAGGACGATGGAGTTCCTCGTCCCGCAGACCGCGGAACAGCGCGCCCACCGGCTGGAGTCGCTGGAGAAGGCCCGCACGCACCCGGACCCCCGCACGATCGTCGACTCCGGCAAGCTCGCCGAACCGTTCTGGTACCTGGACTCGCCGCTGACCACTCCGTCGGGCCCGGTGGACGATTTCCCGCTCGGACCCGGCCAGGTGCGCCCGCCGCTTCCCGGAGTGATCTGCCCGGACGGCCCGTGCGTGGTGGACGGTGAGCCGACCCGCCTGCGCCGCCTGCTCGGCACGCGCTTCCTGATCCTCACCCAGGACGGAACCGGACCGGACCTGCCGACCCGCGTCCCCCACGAGGTCCACGCGCTGCGGGACATCGACACGAAACAGGTGCTCCGGGAGGCTTTGCGGTCCGGCCCGGAAACGGTGCACATCGTTCGCCCGGACGGTCATCTCGCCGCCGTCCTGCCGTCCTACGATCCCGGCCAGGTGGCCAAGGCTCTGCACCGGGCCTGCGGGCGAATCTAGCCGGCCTCCAGGACGGCGCGAGCGGCGTTGTGCCCCGGGATACCGCTGACGCCTCCGCCCCGCCGGGCTCCCGCCCCGCACAGGAGCACCCGCGGGTGCTCGGTCTCGACGCCCCACCGCCCGCGCTCTTCCGGTGCTTCCGCGAACGGCCACGACAGGTCGCGGTGGAAGATGTGCCCGCCGGGAAGCCCGACCTCGTGCTCCAGGTCGACGGGCGTCTTGGCCTCAAGGCACGGCCGGCCGTCGGGAGCGCGCAGCAGGCAGTCCTCGATCGGCTCGGCGAGAACGGCGTCGAACGACGCGAGCGTCGCGCGCAGGGCCGCGCCCCGGCTCGTCTCCGGATCGGAGCGGAAAAGCCGTGCCGGCATATGCAGCCCGAACAGCGTCAAGGTATGCGCGCCCGCCGCCCGGAGTTCCGGTCCGAGAATGGACGGATCGGTCAAGGAATGGCAGTACACCTCGGCGGGCGGCAGCGCCGGAATGCGGCCTTTCGCGGCCTCCCGGTACGCCGTGTCGAGCTGTTTCCGGCTCTCGTTGATATGGAAGGTCCCGGCGAACGCCTCGTCGGGCCGGACGCCCGGGTCCCGCAGCCGCGGAAGCCGCGAGAGCACCATGTTCACCTTCAGCTGAGACCCCTCGGCCGGGCTCTCGCCGGGCATGTTGACCAGCACCCACCCGGCCGAGACGGCGTGCTCGGCGCCCTCGCCGTCCCGGAACGTCACCTCCCCGCCCGGATCGACGTGGACGACCTCCATGCCGGTGCGCAGCTCGGCTCCAGCGGCGCGCGCGGCGTCCGCGAGCGCGCCGGTGACCGCGCCCATCCCGCCGACGGGCACGTTCCAGTCGCCCGTCCCGTCCCCGACGACGTGGTAGAGGAGGCACCGGTTCGCGAGGAGCGCGGGATCGGACGTGTCCGCGAACGTCCCGATCAACGCGTCGGTGAGGACGACCCCGCGCACCACGTCGCCGGCGAAACGCTCGCTCACCACGTCCCCGATGGGGCGCTCGAACAGATCGCGCCACGCCTCGTCGTCGTCCACCGCCCGCCGCAGCTCCGCGCGGTCGCGCAGCGGCTCCAGCAGCGTCGGCGCCACCCGCCCGGCGACCCGGCCCACCATCGCGTAGAACCGCCGCCACGCCCCGGCGTCGCCGCCGAGCGAGGCCGCCGTCCGGGCGGGGTCCCCGTTGTCGATCAGCAGCCCGCCGTCGCCGGCCGGCGTGTACGAGGCGAACCGCCGCCCGCGCAGCTCGACGTCCAGCCCGAGATCCCGGACGATCTTCGACGGCAGCAGGCTCACCAGGTAGGAGAACCGCGAGACCCGCGCGTCCACCCCGGGGAACACCCGGGCGGAGACCGCGAGCCCGCCGACATGCCCGAGCCGCTCCAGCACCAGGACCCGCCGCCCGGCACGGGCCAGGTAGGCGGCCGCGACCAGGCCGTTGTGCCCGCCACCGGCGATCACCACGTCGTACATCCCCCCAGACAACCACACGGACCGGCGCGGCGGGACGCGCCGAAACCCGTTGGCGGCGGCGATCGCGATGAGGACAATGGGGCGCATGAAGATCCGGCTTTCTGGGGGAGTGGTGGCTTCGGGGCGCCATGCCTGGATCGCCGGACCGTCCGGCCCGCGCCGGCTGCTGGACGGGTCGGACGCGCGGCCGGGGACCGCCGTCGCGCTCGGCCCCGAGGACGCCCCCGAGGAGGACACGGCGCACGCCGTCCAGGAGCTCTCCCTGCTCGTGGCGGACGGCGGGGCCGTCGCGGCGGGTGCGGGCGTCGACCTCGGCGCCGGGTTCCGCTCCGCCCGGCTGGACGGGGCCCGCGGGGACCAGCGGGACGCCGCGCTGGCCGCGCTCCGAGCCGTCGGCGTGCGGAACGCGCACCGGCTGGGGGAGCGGTCCGGATTCCTGGTCGCGCTCTTCGGGCCCGCGGTCACCAAGCGGGTCGGCGCGGCCGCCGCCCGCGCCGCCGAGGACGGGCGGTGGGCCGCGCTGCACCTGGCGTCGGCGGCCAGCGACGTCCTCGGCCCGGAGCAGTTGGAGAGGGTGCTCGCGCTCGAAGCGCCGGACGCCGACCTCGCTCCCGACGGGCCGCCCTCCGTCCTCGCGCTGTACCTCCGGCAGGTGCTCGGGGACGTGCCCGGGCCCCGCAGGCTCGCGCTGATCCTCGATCTGTGGGCGCGGGTGCTGGGTCACCGGGACGGCCTCGCCCGGCGGGACGCGCGGCTGGCGACGCAGGGCCGCCGGGACAGGCTTGATGACCTGCGCAAACGTCGCCGCTACGACGAGCGCGAGCGGATCCTGGGGCGGCTGCGGGCCGACCTCGGGATCGCCGAGCCCTCGGTGGCCGACGCCGCGCTCTGGATTCCGGACGCGTGGTACTGGCGCGATCGGCTGGACCGCGCTCTCCAGGACGCGCTCGGCGCCACCGCCCTGCTCCGGACCGCGGTCGCCGTGGCCGACCACGGGCTGGAGGACGGCCTGGAGCGCTCTGTCCCGGTCCTGCGCGCGGCGGCGGCGATGCTGCCCGAGTCGGCCGCCGCGCAGTCCGCGCGGCGGGTGCCGGGCCTGACCGGCCTTCCGGTGCGTCCCGCCGCCTACGTGCGCGACCTCCTGCGCAGGGCGACCGGGAGCAGACCGCGGGACGCCAGGGCCGCCGGGTCCGTCAGGCCGCGCCTGGCCTGCGCCCGCGACTTCGCGCTCGTCGTCATCGAGGACGTCGAGCGGGTCATCCGGGAGATCCGGTTCCACGAACCCGACGGCGTGCTGCGGTCGTGGGCCGAGTCGAACCTGGGGAGCTGGCGGGAAGGGGCCGGGTATGTCCGTCCTCCAGCCGAGTGGGCGGGTATCCCGGACTGGACGGGGCCGGCGCTGGGCGACCGGGAACCGCTGCGCGACAGGCTCGCGCCGTCCGGTGAGCCGGCCTCGGTGGAGCTCGTCGGAGACCTGCTCTGGTACGCCGACCTGATCGACGCCCTCGCCCGCCTGTACGGGCACGAGCTGGCGCGGCCCACCGCCGGCACGGGCGAGCCCTGGTTCGACCACGACCCGCCGGCGGAGGCCGAGCCGCTGACCCCGCGCCTCGACTCGGTCATGGTCGCCGTCTCCGGCGCCGCGCAGCTCGTCGCGCTCGGCGGCGTCCCGCCCCGCGCGCCGCGCACCTGGGCGGACCTCACCGCGGGCCTGATGTCGGCCACCGCGATCACCGCCGCCCTCACCGGCGACTTCGCCGTCCCGCCCGCGCTCGCGGCGCTGGACGGGACGGCCGTCCCCGGCACCCGGGTCCGGCTCAAGATCGCCCGCAGTGCCCGGGACGTCGCCGTGTGGGCCGACTACATGGGCAACTGCATCGCCGGTCCCGGCTACGTCGACGACGCCAGGGCGGGCCGGACCGCGCTCGCGGGCCTCTACGACGCCGCCGGCCGGCTGGTCGTCAACGCGGAACTGGCCCCGCTGCGGCCCGCGTCGCGGGGGTGGCGGGTCGCCGAGATCGCGGCGAGGTTCAACGACACGCCGGACGAGGCCCTGGAGCACCGGTTCCGCGACTGGGTCGCCACGATCCCCGGCACCGTCCCGGACCCGGTGGTCCTGGCGCCGGAGGAGCCCCCGCTCGCCCGGACCGCACGGCGCCGCGCCACGCCCCGCCTGGTCGAGGAGGCGGGCCCGGCGCTGGACGACCTCGCCCGCCGGGCGCTGGCCGCGACCGGCCCGGCGGTCCTCGGCACCTACGCCGCCGTGGCGGCGACCGCGCCGGACGCCGCCCTCGCCCGGCTGCGCCGCCTCGGCGGGGCACAGCTCGCCGGCACCGTCCGCCGCGCCCTGGACGGGGGCGCCACGGATCTCATCCGGCTGTGGACCGGCACGGGCCACCGTCCCCTCGCCACCGCGCTCGACGGGCTCGACCCCGCGCTGCGCACCCGGTTCGACCGGCTCGCGCTCCTTCTCGGCGAGCCCCCGCTGCCGAAGGCGCTGCGCAGGCTCGTCAAGCGCCCCGCCATCGCCGACGCCTACGCCCTGGACCTGGTGGCGAGGCGGGTCCGCCGCGCGATCGGCCGGCTCGCCGTCGAGGACGACCCGGTGATCGCCGGAGCCCTCGCCCGGTCCGCCTCCGAGCCGCTGCTGTGCGCGCTCGCCGTCACGACCACTTGCGGGGCCCCGGACGCGGACCTCGTCCCGGTCGCCGGGCCGGGCTCGGTCACCGTCCCCGGCTACCCGGTCTCGACGCTGGACGACAAGGACGGCCCGTGGCACCGCGCCCTGCCCGCCGCCCAGGAGCTCGGCGCCGACACCGCGGCCTTCCGGGACGAGATCGCCGAGCACGGCCTGCGCGTCCCCGCGTCCTGGCTCGCCCACGGCGGCTGGACGGCGCTCTGGTCCCGCGCCCACTCCCACCGCCGCTGACCGCCGGGCAACCCTTCACGGGGTCCGGGCGGTAGTAGTCGGCAAAGGGAAGCGAGGGAGGCCGGATGCGGGAGAGACCCGACTACGCCACGTATGTGACCGAACGGTCACCACGGCTGCTCAGGACGGCCTACCTGCTGTGCCGCGACTGGGGCCAGGCGGAGGACCTGCTGCAGACCGCCCTGGTGAAGGCGTGGCGGGCGTGGCGCCGGGTGGGCGACGACCCCGATCCGTACGTCTACCGGATCCTGGTCAACACGCACCGCTCCTGGGCGAGGCGGCGGTGGCGCGGCGAACGCCCGACGGCCGCGCCGCCCGACCGGCGCGACCCGTCCGACACGATCGAGGCGGCCGAGGACAGGACGATGCTGTGGGAGGCGCTCGGCCGGCTCCCGCACGGCCAGCGCGCCGCGGTGGTCCTGCGGTACTTCGACGACCTCAGCGAACCCCAGGTCGCCTCCATCCTCGGCTGCTCGGTCGGGACGGTGAAGAGCCAGACCAGCAAGGCCCTCGCCAAGCTCCGGGTCGATCCCGGGATACTCGCGGGCTCGCAGCAGGGAAGGGAGTGACCGATGCCGTACAGCCTGGAGGACCTGACCGAGGTCATGGAGACCCGGAGTGCCGGCGGGCGGCCGTCCCCGGACCTGCTGCCGCACGTGCGGCGCCGGATCCGGCGGGGTAACCGCCGCCGGGCCGCCGGCGGCGCCGCCGGCACCGCGCTCGCGGTCGCGGCGGCCTTCGGCGCCGTCCAGCAGTTCGGGCAGGCGTCCGGCGACGGCGCCCCGCCGGCGATGACGGGCGTGGCCGACGCCGCGTTCCCGACGTCGCCGCCGCGGGAGGGCCTGGACCCCCTCCAGGAGTTGGGGTTCCGCATGGCCGGCGCGAAGGCGGGGGTCCGGTTCACCCCGACCGGCCCGGTCAGCATGATCACCTTTCGCTGCTCGGGGCGCTTCAGGGTCTACCAGGTGCGCAACGGAACGCTGAGCTCGGTCGGCTGCGAAGGGAGCAACTCCGGGGGCGGCTACCTGCGGACCACATCCGGCAGGCCCGTGGCGTTCTCCGTGGCGATCCTGCCCTTCGCCGCGCCGCAGCCGTCGTCAGTGGCGGAACTCGAAAGGTACCTGGCCGCCCACGAGCCTTTCCCGGCGACCTGGAGTGTGCGGATCTACAGCGGCGCCTGTGCCACGTCGTCGTGCCCGTTCCACAAGGCCGTGCAGGGGGGCGATGCCGAGCAGCCGTCGGTGCAGGGACTCAGGCGCATCGCCTGGGCGAACCACATCGCTGACGGCCGGCCCCGCACGATCGCGTTCACTCCGTCCGGCGGGACGGTGCGGTTCCGCGTCACCTGCGTGGACGGCGCGGCGGTCGCGGTGGTGAGGGGAGCCGGACGTCCGAAGATCGTCGAGTGTGAGAGGGCGGAGTCGGTGGGCGTCGTCTGGGACGGCACGGGCGAGCCGGGCGAGCGGAACAGGCTGACCGTGGCCGTGCTGCCCGCGGAGGCGGGCACGGTGACCAAGGGCGACGACGCCTCGCTCGTCGCGAAGATGAAGGGCGTCACGCCGGCGGGGAAGTGGGGCTTCGGGGTCTACGAACGCTGAGCGGGCCGGCGGAAGACGGTGATGGAGTGGCCGACCTCGTCGATCCGCTCGCTGGAGCGGATCAGCGGGGTCAGCCTCGGGTCCTTCTTGGCGATCCAGCTATTGGACACCACCAGCAGCCCCCGCACCTGCGAAGGCGGCACTGTGAGCGGGTCGTTCGCGTGGATCCCGTAGTACGAGGGGACGCCGCTGCCCTTGTAGGCGAGCCACACCTGCTCGCCGGGGTAGCGGGTCCGGAGGCGGTCGGCGAGCCGCCCGAGGTCCTGTCCCCAGTCGACGTTGGAGTCGTGCAGTCGCAGGTGGGTCTTGGACGGGCCGCCGAACGCCTCGTTCGAGTAGGGCAGGTAGTAGGGGTAAGTGCGCAACGAGCTGACCGCGACGAACAGCACCAGCACGACCGTGGCGACCTTCGCCCAGCGCCACCGGACGGCCGTCGTTCCCGCCGCCGCCACCGCCAGGAACATCGGGACGTAGATGGCATATCGGACGCCGAGATCGCGGGCTCCGGCCATCGCCACCGCCAGCAGCGCCGCCGTCGGCAGGAGGAGGTACGGGGCGGCCGGGCGCAGCCGCGGCACGGCGGCCGTCGCGGCCACGCCCGCGGCCCACAGGGCGAGCATCCCCAGCGGTGTCTTCACGAGCAGGGCGGCCGGAAGGTAGTACCAGCGGGACCCCTGGTAGACGTCGCCGAACAGGAAGCTCGTCCACCGCAGGTCCTCGAAGCCGAACTGGACGCGCATGCCGTCCTGGAAGGGGCGGGGGAACGGCATCCAGCTTGCGGCGAGCCCGCGAAGGCCCTCGACGGCCGGTAGATCATCCGGGGTCGTCCAGCGGAGGCGCGGGTCGACGGCGAGGTACGCGACCCACACCACCGCGATGGCGAGGAGACCCGTCCCGGCCGCCGCCAGGACGCCCGTCAGGACGGGACGCCGGGCGGGGCGGAACGTCCAGACGGACACGAAGACCAGCATGAGGAGGACAGGCACGGCGGGCAGCGCGCTCATCTTGGTGGCGACGGCGGCGCCCAGCGCGGCTCCCGCCAGCGGCAGGTACAGCCGCGGTCTGCGTCTCGCCCGCCACAGCAGCCACACCGACGTCAGCAGGAAACCGGCCATCGGAACGTCCAGCGTGGCCAGCGAGCCGTGCGCGATCAGGTCGGGGGAGAAGCAGTAGAGCGCGAGCGCCACCAGCCCCCCGGCCTGGCCGGTGAGGTCGCGGGCGAACGCGAAGACGACCAGCCCGAACAGCAGCGTCAGGGCGACGACCGGCAGCCGCGCGGCGAGCAGCACCCGCTGCGCGTCGTTGCCGGACCGGTACAGCAGGTGCGGCCCGATCTGGAACTGGTCGCCGGTGAAGGCGGCGTCGAGGCGAGGTCCGGCGGCCACCGCGCCCGCGCCGATGATCAGCTTGCCGAGCGGCGGATGCTCGGGGTTGTACCGCAGGTCGTGTTCCCGCAGGTAGACCACGCCGGTGGCGACGTAGACGGGCTCGTCGATGGTCGGGGTCTGGTGGACGGCCGTGGAGACCATCGCGACCGCCATCTGGGCCAGCAGCGCCGCCACGACGGCCGCGAGCAGCCACCGCCGGCGCGGCGCCCGGGACGGACCGGGCGGCGCTTCGCGGGGAGGCGCCGCCGGCCGTCCGGTTCCGGCGGACAGGGACATCAGCCCCCGAACGCGGTGAGGAAGCGGTCGCGGAAGTCGCTCATCGGCCACACCGGGGAGTTCTTGGCGGGGCGCAGCCCGTCCTGCCAGCCCCAGCCGGAAGTCCGGTCCAGGACGGCCTTGTCCTTCGCGACGATCGTGATCGGCACGTCCCGGCTCGCGCCCGGCCCGGTGATGAGCGGGGCGGGCTGGTGGTCGCCGAGGAAGACCAGCACCGTGTCATCGTCGCCGTAGGTCTCCACGTACGAGACGAGCGTGTTGAGCGTGTACTCGATCGACTTGCGGTACTCCGTGCGGATCTGACCGCCCGCCGGCCACGGCGCGTCGTAGCCCTTGCCCATCCCGTTGAAGACCGAGCCGTCCCCGACCTGGTCCCAGGGGATGAGCCGCGGGATGGACGCCCATGGCGCGTGGCTCGACACCAGCGCCGTCTCCGCCATCACGGGCGCGCGGTCCTTCTTCGCCAGCTCGGTGCGCTGGAGCGTCGACAGCGTGTACTGGTCGGGCATCGTGGCGAAGCTGAAGCGCGGCCCCCGGTACCCGAGGTTCCGGTTGTCGTAGACCTTGTCGTAGCCGAAGAACTTCCCCTCCGGCCACGCGCGGGTGATCGCCGGCATGAGCGCGACCGTCCGGGCGTCCGCGCGGCGGAACGCCCCGTTCAGCGTCATCCGGTCACTGTTGACGAGCGTCCGGTACCGCTGCTGGTTGTTGACCCACAGCCCGGACAGCAGCGTGGCGTGCGCCAGCCAGCTGCCGCCCCCCGCCGTCGACGAGGTGAGCCAGCCGCTGCGCGCGGAGAACCCCGCCTTGGCGAGCCGCTGCGTCCCCTGGTCGAGGACGGGGTCGACGTGCGGCGCGTACTCGGGGCTCTCGACCGCCGACCGCCCGTAGCTCTCCACGAACGCCAGCAGGACGTCCTTCCCCCGCAGCCCGGTCAGCAGCTTGTCGTCGGGGGTGGTGCGGAACCTGTCGACGGCGGCGGCCTTCGCGAACTCCTCCTTGTCGTTCAGGCTGTCCCGCACCTGCCGGGTGTGGTCGTAGGCGAGGACCGCCGCACTCCTGGACGCCACCGGCACGCCCTCCACGAACTGCGCCCCGAGGGCGGCGCACACGAGCCAGACCGTCCCGAGGACACCGGCGCCCCAGGCCGCGGGCCCGCGGTGCCGCACGGCCACCCTGCTCAGCCGCAGCGACGAGAGCGCCATCAGCACGATCACGCCCACCGTCAGCACCGCCACCAGGACCACGGCGCCGATCGCCCCGGCCTGTCCCGCCGACTCCTTCACGAACTCCACGCCCGGCGCCAGCATCGGCCAGTCGAGCACGAGGTCGAACGGCCGGACAAGCACCGCGTCGAACCCGATGTCCAGCACCTTCAGGACGAACAGCACCCCGAGGACGGCCCCCGCCGTCACCGCGACCCACCGCCGGGCCCGCTCGGGGACCACGAGGATCAGCGCCACGCCGAGGACCCCCTCCACCGGGATGCGCGCGAAGGCCCCCGGCGTCAGGCGCGCGTACTCGTCCGGCGTGACCAGCGCGGCCAGCACCAGCAGGAACGCCGCGACGGTCACCGCCCGCGCCGCGACGCGCCGCCATGTGCGCCGCCCGTCCGCCCTCGTGGCGCCGGCGGGCGCGTCCTCGTCCGTCTCCCGCTCCAGGCGGCTATCGGTGGTCAGCTCGTCCTCCCAGGTTCGGTCCCCCCGCCGCGACCGCGACACCAACAGCACGTCCGCCCCGCGCCCGCGGGTTCAAACGTTTCCATCTTTATCCCGGACGCGCGCGGGGAACCCTCCCGGCGGCTCAGCCGGCCTTGATGACCTTCAGGAGGCGGGTGACCTCGGCGGCGACCGCGTCCCGGCCGGCGCCGATGTAGCGGCGCGGGTCCACCAGGGCGGGGTCGGCGGCGAGCCGGTCGCGGACGGCGCCGGTGTACACCTTGTTCAGGTGCGTCGCAATGTTGATCTTCGTCATGCCGTGCTCGACGGCGGCGGTGAGCGCGGCGTCGGGCACGCCGGACGAGCCGTGCAGCACCAGGGGGACGGGCACCGCGGCGGCGAGCCGCTCGATGAGCGGTAGGTCCAGCACGGTGTCGCGGGTGAGCATGGCGTGCGACGTGCCGACCGCGACGGCGAGCGCGTCCACGCCCGTGGCGGCCACGTAGCCGGCGGCCTCGGCGGGGTCGGTGCGGGCGTGCGGCGCGTGCACGCCGTCCTTCCCGCCGATCTCCCCGAGCTCGGCCTCGACCCAGACGCCGTCGTCGTGGCAGCGCGCGGCGACCTCCGCGGTGCTCGCCACGTTCGCGTCGTGCGGGAGCCGGGACGCGTCGAACATCACCGACCCGAACCCGAGGCCGACCGCCTCCCGGACCAGCCCGGCCGACGTGGCGTGGTCGAGATGGGCGACGACCGGCACGGTGGCGGCCCGCCCGACCGCCAGCACCGCCCGCCCGAGCGGCGCGAGCGCGCCGTGGTAGGCGACGCAGTTCTCGCTGATCTGGAGCACGACCGGGGTCCCGGCCCGTTCCGCGCCCGTGACGATCGCCTCGGCCTGCTCCAGCTGGATCACGTTGAAGGCCCCGAGCCCGCGGCCGGGGGCGCCGACGACTTCACTCATGGGGACGAGCGGCATGGTTCTCCTCGGTCCGGAGGGTGACATGGGGGACGAGCGCGGGGATCTCGGCGGCGTCGATCTCGCCCGCGACGGGGGAGCGGACCGCGCACGCGGCCAGCGCGACGGCGTGCCGGAGCCGGTCCGGCCAGGGCAGGCCGTCGGCGATGCCCGCCGCCAGCCCGGCCACGAGCGCGTCGCCGGCGCCCGTCGGGTTCCCCGCGACGGGACGGTCCAGCGCCGCGCGCAGCACGCCGTCCGGGGTCGCGGCGACCAGGCCGTCCGCGCCGAGCGACGCCACCACGGTCCGCGCGCCCGCCTCGCGGAGCGCGCGGATCCCGGCGCCGGTGTCGCCGGTCCCGCTGACCCGGGCCAGCTCGTCGGCGTTCGGCTTCACCACGTCCGGGCGTCCGGCGAGCCCGAGCCGCAGCGCCTCGCCGTCGGCGTCCAGGATCACCGGGCCGGGGGCCAGCCGGGCGAGCACGGCGTAGGCGTCCGGGGGGACGCCCGGCGGCAGGCTCCCCGACAGGACGACGGCGGCGGCGTCCCGGGCCAGCGCCGCGTAGCCGTCCCGGAACGCCGCCCATTCGGCGGCGGTCACGACGGGACCGGGCTCGGTGAACATCGTCACGCCGCCGCCGACGATCGTGACCGTCCGGCGCGATTCCCCGGCCACCGGCGTGAACGCGGCGGGCACGCCGAGGGAGCCGAGGCCCTCCTCGATCTGCCGTCCCGCGGCGCCGCCGGCCAGCCCGGCGGCCACCACCTCGCGGCCGAGGCCGTGCAGCACCCGGGCGACGTTGACGCCCTTGCCGCCGGGCCGCCGGTGCACCGTCTCCACCCGGTTGACCTCGCCGAACCGCGCGTCTGGCACCTCGTAGGTGTCGTCGATCGCCGCGTTCAGCGTGACCGTGAGGATCATGCGCCGGACTCCAGGATCACCGAGCGGGTGAGGTGGCGGGGCCGCTCCGGGTCGAGGCCCGCCGCCCGCGCCCGCGCGACCGCGAGCCGCTGCGCCACGATCAGGTCGGCGAGCGGATCGGCCGGCGCGGCCCGCAGGAGCCCGCCCGTCGCGGCGACCTGGCCGGCGAGGCCGCCGGGCACCTCCCCGAACATCCACACCGCCCGGCCGGGGCCGGTGATGCTGATCGGGCCGTGCCGGTACTCCATCGCCGGGTACGCCTCCGTCCACAGGCCCGCGGCCTCGCGCATCTTCAGCGCGGCCTCCTGCGCTATGCCGACCGTCCAGCCGCGCCCGAGGAAGGTGATCTGCTCGACGCCCAGCAGCTCGGCCGGGAGCGGTCCGGACACGGCGGCCTCGGCGTCGGTGATCGCGGCCGCCAGGTCCTCGCCGAGGTGCGCGCGCAGCAGCGCCAGCTGGCTGGTGGCGAACCGGGTCTGGACGACCGACTCCTCGTCCGCGAAGTCCAGCGCGATCACCCGGCCCGCGCTCGCGGACACCGGGGTGTCCGGGTCGGCGGTGATCGCGGTCGTCGGGACGGTGCCGCCGAGCCGGTCGAGGACGTCGAGGACCTCGGTCGTCGTCCCGGACCGCGTCAGCGCCAGCACCCGGTCGTAGCGGCGGGCGAGCGGCGCCTCCGAGGCGGCGAACGCGTCGGTCTCGCCGTGCCCGGCCGCCTCGCGCAGCGCCGCGTAGGCCTGCGCCATGAACAGCGAGGTGCCGCACCCGACGACCGCCACCCGCTCCCCGCGGGCCGGCAGCGCGTCCCGGACCCGCGCGGCCATCCCGGCGGCCCGCCGCCAGCACTCCGGCTGCGCGGCGATCTCGGTCATGATGCGGTTGTCGGCCATGAACACTCCATCTCTGCACTGGTTTCGGGCAAGCGGGATCCGCGCCGCGTCGTCACCGGGGCGTCAGCCCTTCAGGCCGCTGAACGACATCGTCGCGATGAAGTGCCGCTGCGCCACGAGGAAGGCGACCAGCAGCGGCGCGGTGGCGAGCGTGTTGCCCGCCATCAGCGACGACCACTCCGTGTGCCGCGTCCCGGAGAACGTCGACAGGCCCATCTGGAGCGTGAACGTGTCCTCGGACGTGATCGCGATGAGCGGCCAGATGAGATCGTTCCAGGACCCGAGCAGCGTGAAGACGACCAGCGTCGCGAGCGCCGGGCGGGCCATCGGCAGGACGATCCGGAAGAACACCCCGAGCCGCCCGCAGCCGTCGATCCGCGCCGCCTCCTCCAGCTCCGGCGGCACGGACAGGAAGAACTGCCGCATGAGGAAGATGCCGAACGCGCTGGCCAGCCAGGGCACGAACGCGGCGCCGAGCGTGTCGATGAGGCCCAGCGTCCGGAAGATCAGGAACGTCGGGATCATCAGGAGCTGCACCGGGATCATGATCGTGACCATCACCGCGAGGAAGCCGAGCCGCCCGCCCGCGAACCGCAGCCGCGCGAACCCGTAGCCCGCGAGCGAGCACAGCACCACATGGGACAGCACGGCCACGGTGGACACGACGAGCGTGTTCAGGAACCAGCGCGGATAGTCGTTCTCGGTGAGGACCGTCCGGTATCCGTCCAGCGTGACGTGGTCCGGCAGCAACCGCGGGGGCAGCCGGTTCAGGTCGGCGTCCGGCATCAGCGACGTCAGCACCATCCACACCAGCGGCGCCGCGAACAGCACCGCCACCGGCACGAGGACGACGTGCAGCACCCACCGCCGATTCGCGCCGCTCATGGCTGTGCTCCTTGCGCGGACGAGGCTCATGGTCGTGCTCCCGCCGCCGTGCGCGCGGACCGCCGCAGCATGACGGCCGACACCACCAGCGTGAACACGAACAGCGCGTACGCCACCGCGGCCCCGTATCCGGCGGCGAACTGCTTGAACGCCTGCTCGTAGAGGTAGTAGACGATCACCGAGGTGGAGTCCAGCGGCTGCCCCTTGGTCGTGGTGTACACGAGGTCGAACAGCTGCAGCGACATGATCATCTGCCAGATCACGACGAACGTGGTCGCCGGCCGCAGCTGCGGCAGCGTCACGTTCCGGAACGCCTGCCAGGGGGTCGCGCCGTCCACCAGCGCCGCCTCCCGCAGCTCGCGCGGGACGTCCTGCAGCGCGGCGAGGTACACCACCACCGGCAGCCCGACCGACCACCACAGCGACACCGCCACCAGCGTGTACAGCGCCTGGCCGGGGTCCTGGAGGAACCCCGCGCCCGGCAGCCCGAGCGCCTTCACGCCGCCGTTGACGATGCCGAACTCGGGATCGAGCACGAAGTTGGACAGGATGCCGACGGCCGCCGCCGAGGTGACGTACGGGACGAAGATGCACGTCCGGTAGATCCCGATCCCGCGGATGCGCTGGTTCAGCGCCACCGCGAGCGGCAGCCCGAGCAGCACCGACCCCGGCACGTACAGGACGGTGTAGACGACCGTGTGCCACGCCGCGTCCCGCAGCGCCGGGTCGTGCACCATCTCGCGGTAGTTCGCCAGGCCGACGAACTCGCCGCTGGAGATCAGGTCGCTGTCGTGGAAGGACAGCCACAGCGCCCAGACCGCGGGGAAGATCGCCAGGCCCACGACCACCAGGGTCGCGGGCCCCACGAACCCCCACCCCACCAGGTGCGGCATGAGGCGCCGGCGCGCCGTCTTCCTGTGCCGCGCCCCGTGCGCCGCCTGCGCGAGAGGCGGCGGAGCGGTGCTCACCGTCATGTCACTTTTCCTTGGCGAGCAGGTCGTCCGTCTTCTTCGCGGCCTCGCCCAGCGTCTTGCTCGCGGGGTCCCCGGCGATGAGCGACGTGGTGATGGCGTTGCCTACCGCCTCGGAGAACTTCGCGTACGCCGCGCTGCTCGGGCGGGCCTTCTTCGCATTGGCGAGGTTCGCGACGAACTCGGCCGCTCCCGGGAAGTCGGCGACGTACTTCTTGTACTCGGGCAGCTGCGTCGTGGCCTTGCGCAGCGGCAGGTTGCCGACCGCGAGCGACCAGCGGGCGTCCTGCTCCGGCTTGGAGAGCCAGGCGGCGAACTCCTTGGCGGCCTTCTCGCGCCGCGACCCGTTGTCGAACAGCACCCAGAAGTCCGGGCCGGAGATCGTCTCGTGGTTGCCGTTGTAGCCGGGCAGCTGCACCGCGCCGTAGTCGATGCCGTGCTCCTTGAAGTCCAGCAGGGCGAACGGCCCGGTCACCACCATCGCGACCTTGCCGGACTGGAACAGCGGGAGGAACTTCTCGCCGTTCTGGTCGAGGTACACCGACTTGTCGTCGCGCGCCATGCCGCGCCAGAGGTCGAGGGCCGCGGCCGCCTGCGGGGTGTTGAACGCGGCCTTCTTGCCGTCCGGCGTCAGGATGCTCCCGCCCTGCTGCCACAGCATCGGCCACAGCCGCCAGACGGTGTCCTCGCCGCCGCTCACCGGGTAGGCGGTGCCGTAGACGTTCTTGCCCGGGTTGGTCAGCCTCTTGGCCGCGGCACGGAAGTCCTCCCACGTCCAGTCTGCCTTCGGGTGGGGGACGCCGGCGGCGTCGAACAGCTTCTTGTTGTAGACGACGCCGAGGTTGTCGACCACGGCCGGGACGCCCACCACCTTGCCGTCCACGGTCGCGGCGGCGCGCTCGGACTCCCAGAAGTCGGCCCAGCCGAACGAGGGGTCCTTCACGGTGTCCGACAGGTCGACGACCTTGCGGTTCTCGGCGAGGGCCGCCGTCCACGACCCGTACATGTACGCGATGTCCGGGGCGTCGCCGCCCGCGAGCGCCGCGGTCACCTTCTGCAGCATGTCGTCGACGTTGCTGGTCCCGAGCTGGGGGACGATCTCCACGTCCGGGTGCGCCCGGGAGTACTCCGCGGCGAGCTTCTTGAGCGGCTCGTCGTACGGAGCCGACTGCCCGTGCCACCAGGTGATCTTGACCTTCCCGCCGTCCGCGTCGTCGCCGCCGCAGCCGGCCGCGGTCAGGGCGAGCAGCGCCGCCGCCGCCAGCGCGACCGCACCGCGCAGTCCGTTGCCCATCGGCCCTCCCGAGGTTGGGTGTGGTTCGAAACCTTATGCTTACTTATGCTCGGAATAGAAGAGAAGAGAGCAGAAATCATCATCGATGGACGGGGTGAGATGTCCGAGTCCGGCGACCTGCGGCTGTCCGACTACGTTCCGCGCCCGAGCGTGGAGATCCCGGGAAGCGACGTCCCGCGCCCGCGGTTCCGGTGCGTGGACGCCCACAACCACCTCGGCCGCTGGCTCACCGGCGACGGCGGCTGGATGGCCCCCGACGTGGGGCGGCTCCTCGCGCTGATGGACGCGCACGACGTCGACGCGATCGTGAACCTGGACGGCATGTGGGGCGAGGAGCTGTCGGCCAACCTCGACCGCTACGACCGCGCCCACCCCGGCCGGTTCCTCACCTTCTGCCAGCTCGACTGGAACCTGCTGCGCGAACGCGACGGGATCGGCCGGCTCGTGCGCAGCCTGGAGAACTCGCGGACGCTCGGCGCGCGCGGCCTGAAGGTCTGGAAGACCCTCGGCCTGCACTACACGGACGCGGACGGCCGCCTCGTCCTGCCGGACGACCCGAGGCTCGCCCCGGTGTTCGAGGCGGCGGGAGCGCTCGGGCTGCCCGTCCTGATCCACACGGCCGACCCGGTGGCGTTCTTCGCCCCGGCCGACCGCCGCAACGAGCGGCTGGAGGAACTGCTCGCCCACCCCGACTGGCACTTCGGGCGCCCCGGCCTGCCGTCGTTCGCCCGGCTCATGGACGCCCTGGAGGGCCTGGTCGCGTCCCACCCGCGCACGACGTTCATCGGCGCGCACGTCGGCTGCTACGCCGAGGACCTCCGGTGGGTGTCACGGATGCTGGACGAGCACCCCAACCTGCACGTCGACATCGCCGGGCGGCTCGCCGAGCTCGGCCGCCGCCCCCGGGCGGCCCGTTCGCTGATGACGCGGCACCCCGGCCGCGTGCTGTTCGGCACCGACGCGTTCCCCCTGTCGGCCTCGTCCTACCCGACGCACTTCCGGTTCCTGGAGAGCGACGACGAGCACTTCCCCTACGCGCCGGACGAGGAGGTGCCGCCGCAGGGACGCTGGGCGATCTCCGCCCTCGACCTGCCGCCGGACGTCCTGGAGCAGGTGTACGCGGGCAACGCGCGGCGCCTCCTCTCGCTCTGACCTAGGGCCTGTTCTGCCGTACGAGCCGGACGAACCGGACGTCCAGGTCGTCACCGCGGCCGGTGGCGATCCGGAAGTCGGTGCCGCCGTTCAGCCCGTTCGCGAGGACCGGCCCGGGCAGCCGGAAGGTCGCGGTCTTCCACGACCCGTCGCCGGTGCGGCGGACGGCCGGTGAGCGCCCGCCCTCATGCTCGATCCACCAGTCGCCCGTGCCCGCGTCCCGGTACGTCACCTTGATCTGCACCGGTTCGCGCCGTCCGTCCAGGAAGCGGTCGTCGAGGTCGAAGTACAGCGATGTCTGCCCCTTCGCGCGGTCGGTCCGCAGCCCCTCGTAGGCCGTGCCGTTCTCCTCCGTCAGGACATGCGTGTGGACGTCGGCCGTGGAGCGACGTGCCCTGCCGTCCGGCGCGACGTCCCGCTGGACGAGCCAGCGTTCGAGGTTGCGCACCCATGGGCGGCTCGCCCATTCCCGGGCACCGGTGAACGGACCGGTCCGGTCCTTCCAGTAGGTGTCCTCCGCGTCGCGCAAAGCCGCCCACGCGTCAGGTGAATCGGCCGTGGTCTTGCCGATGCTCAGCCGCACCCAGTTCCAGTGATCCGGGTACTCCTTCATATAGGACGGGCCCGGGACCACGTATACCCAGTTCATTCTCAGTTGCAGCGACTTCAGGTTCGACTGCCGGACGGCATAGTACGGCTCGTCCGTCGTGTAGCCGCAATCGTTGAAGCACTCGTTCTCGGTGGCGACGACATGCCGCCCGTCGTGGACGGGCAGGCGTTCGTCCACCGTCATGTGCCCGTTCCGTTCGACACGGCTTCCGTACGAGGGCGCCTCGTTGAGATGGAAGTTGAACTCCTCGGTGATGCCCGTCCGGATGCCGAGACCCGCGTCGACCGCCTGCCTGGCGAACAGGTCCGTCTTCGACCCCCACGGCCCCCAGGGGTAGTCCTCGCCGGTGAACACGAGCTTGGTGCGGTAGGGGCCGAAGATCTCAACGAGATCGCGCCAGGCGTGCCGGTACCACGACCGGTACTTCTCGAATGTCAGCCCCTCCTCGGCGGCCTGGCTGATGACGTCGTAATCGAACTCCGCCCATGTGAACGCGCCCGGCACATAGACGAAACGCAGCCGCGGATCAGCGCGAAGGTTCTTCTCGACGAACAGCTTCCGGTAGACGCCGAGAAGCCGTCCCCACACGCATTCGTCCCAGATCGGCAGGTGGTACTGCCCGTCGTAATCGGGCCCGACCGGCTGCACCCGGCACTCGACGGCCGCCCATTCCGGAGCCCACCGCGACCCGCTGGCGAACACGCGCATCCAGAACGGCCGGCCGTCCGCGAGCTGGTCGCGTAACGACGCGAAGTCCATGCCCTGGGCGGAGCCGGTCGTGTCAGTGCGCAGTCGCTCGGGACCGTCCGGCTGAAGCTGCCGCCAGGTGAGGTCGAGACCGCGCGTCCCCACCTCGAACTCCGGCGCCGCCTTCTCGGAGAAGAACCCGGAGTTCGCCGACGGCCGGACCCAGCCCGGCAGCGTCCAGTCGTCGCCCGCCCGCACCCGCACGCCGCCGGTCACCGCGTCCGCCGCGCCCGCGCCGGCCATCGGGAGCAGCACCGCGATCGCGGCCAGGGCCGCCGCCGCCCGCCTCATGACAGGCCGGTCCGGCGCAGCGGCTCGGGCAGCAGGTCGCCGTGCGCCTTCACCATCTCGTCGCACAGCGTCCAGATCTCCTCGATCGTGAGCGTGGCGGCCGTGTTCGGGTCGGCCATGGCGGCGTGCCGGATGTGGTCGGGGCGCCCCTCCGCCGCCGCCCGCACGGTCAGCTCGCCGACGTTGACGAACGACCGGTTGAGCGCCGCGCACTGCGGCGGGAGGTCCCCGACCGCGGTCGGCTGCACGCCCTGCGCGTCCACCAGGCACGGCACCTCGACCGCGCACCCCTCCGGCAGGTTGCCGATCAGGCCCCGGTTCACCACATTGCCGTACACGACCCGGGGCCTGCCGGTGACCATGCTGTGGATGATCTGCGGCGCGTACTCCATGCTCCCCTCCACCGGGATCGGCTCACCCGCCGCCAGTGCCGCCCGCGTCGTGGCGTACTCGCGCAGGTTCTCCTCGCTGACCCGGATGTACTCGTCCACGGGGATGCGCAGCCGCGCCACCTCCGCGTCGTGCCGCATGAACCACGGGACGTACTCCGCCGAATGCTCGCTGGTCTCGGTCGGGTAGTGACCGAGCCGCCGGTACATCTCGACCCGCACGCGGCGCCGCAGCTCCGGGTCGCGCTCGATCGCCTCGTCCAGCCTGGGGTACAGGTCCTCGCCGTCCCGCTGGAACGTGAGCACCCACGCCTGGTGGTTGACGCCCGCGGCCAGGTACGACACCTCCTCGTACGGGACGCCTACCAGCTCCGCGAGGCCGCGGGTCGTCCAGTACACCGAATGGCACAGCCCCACGGCGTTGCGGACGGGCGTCGCGGCGGCGAGGTACCAGACGTTCATCGCCATCGGGTTGGTGTAGTTCAGCAGCCACGCGTCCGGGCAGCACTCCGCCATGTCCGCCGCGATCCCGTCCAGGACGGGGAAGGTGCGCAGCGCCCGGAAGATCCCGCCCACCCCGATCGTGTCGGCGATCGTCTGGCGGAGCCCGAACCGCGCCGGGACCTCGAAGTCGATGACGGTCGAGCCGTGCCCGCCCACCTGGATCATGTTGATCACGAAGTCGGCGCCGTCGAACGCCTCCCGCCGCTCCAGATGCGCCGTGATCACCGGCCGGGCGCCGCGCGCCTCGGCGATCCGCCGCGCCGCCGCCTCGGCCGTCGCCAGCCGCTCGGCGTCGACGTCGTGCAGCGCGATGCGGGCGTCCGCCAGCTCCGGGAACCCGAGCAGGTCGGCGAGCAGCGCCTGCGTGAACACCACACTCCCGGCCCCCACAAAAACAATCTTCGTCATCGGACGCCCCTCCCGGCCGACCCGTCCTGGCACCCTTCGGTCCAGGTAGAGCCAGGCACGCATGCGCAATCACGCTCGAAATATCCACCAATCATCCACAAACAAACACCACCACACAAGACCGAGCGGGCGTCGGCGGCCCATCTGGGCGCCGTCACCACCGAGCCGGCCACGGTCGCGCTGAGCACCGACAGGCCGGGACCGGTCAGCCCGAGGGGCCCCGCCGGCTCGTGGGAGGCGGCGGGGCCTTCGGGGTGGGGGAGCGGGGGCTACGGCCAGCTCTGGATGCCGGCGCCGTAGGGGTACAGGGGGTCGCCGTAGTCGGTGGGTGGGGGCTGGCCTGCGTCGATGCGGGCGTGGATCTCGGCGCGTTCGGCGGGCGTGGCGCCCAGGTCGTACGGGATGTTCCAGTTCTCCACGGCGTCCTCGGGCCGGTCGACGCCGCCCGGACGGAGGATCTGGTCGACAGTGCGCGGAAGCTGCCAGGGCAGCCGCCCGCGCGGCTCGTAGTCGCCGAACAGCAGGCCCGCGGTCGCCGGGCCCACCTCCTCGCCGCCCCGGTAGGTCATCACGATGGCGTCGGCGATGCCGTTCCATTCGCTGATCACCGTGGGCCTCGGCAGGTCCATCACCACGACCACGGGCACGCCCTGGTCATGGAACCGCCTGATGAGCGCGAGCTGGTCGGGCGGCAGGTAGGGCCGCTCGTTCACCCACGCGGTCGCGTGGGTGTAGGAGGGTTCGCCGACCGCGACGACCGCGAGGTCCGGTGCGGGGGCGCTGTCCTGGTGGACGGTGACGCCCGCCTTCGCGGCACGGGCCTTGATCGCGTCCAGCAGGGTGAGCGAGCCGTGGTTCGGGTGGAAGTAGCTCGTCCAGATGCAGCACGCGGCGCCGTCCGTGGCGCGCGGCCCGGCCACCACGAGGTCGTCGCCCTCCTTCAGCTTGAGCGGCAGGACGCCGTCGTTCTTCAGCAGGGTGATCGACTCGCGGGCGGCCTGGTTCGCGAGCGCCGCGTAGGACGGCTGGTGGAACCGGTAGGGGCCGTTCACCGGGTCGCCGTACGGCCGGTCGAAGATCCCGAGTTTGAACTTGAGCCGCAGGACGCGCCTGACCGCGTCGTCGATCCGGCTCACCGGCACCCGCGCCGTGAAGTCGGCCATCGAGAACCCGGCCGCGCCGGGGTCGGCGCCGCCCATCACGTCCGACCCGGCGTTGGCCGCGCTCACCCACGCGCCCGACGGCAGCCAGTCCGTGGTGATGAGCCCCGTGTAGCCGAGCTCGTCGCGCAGGTACCGCAGGATCGGCGCGCTGTTCCCGGCACCCGGCCCGCCCGGATCGAGGTACTCGCTGCCCGCGTACCCGGGCATGACGTTGACGGCGCCGGCGTCCAGCGCCGCCCGCCACGGGATCATGTGGTACTTGATCGTCACCTCGTCGTAGGTGATGCCGGCCTCGCCGCCGGCGCCCTCGCCGGGCCAGTGCTTGACGGTGGCGAGGACGGAGCCCGGGTTCAGCTCCGGGCCGCCCTGCAGCCCGGCGACCAGCGCGCGCACCTGGGCGGCGGCCACGCCGGCGTTCTCGCCGTTGCCCTCCTGGATCCGGGGATAGAGCACCTTCGTCCCGACCTCGGCGAGGGGGCCGAGGACGCCGCGGGCCCCGATCTCCAGCTCCTCGCGGCGCTGCATGTCGCCGAGCCTGTAGTCGAGGGGGTAGTTCTTCGCGGCGGCGAGGGCGCTCTGCAGGGGATAGGTCGTCTCGTAGCCCGCGATCGTGTCGCCCGCCGACACCGGCGGGATGCCGAGACGCGTGCCGGCCGCCGCGCGGAGCACGGTGTGGAGGTCGTTCGGCTGGGCCGGGCCGAAGTGCCAGCCCGACCGGGCGTACGCCTGCGCGTTGTAGAACATCTGGTACGCCTTCTCCTCGGTGGTCATCCTGCCGAGAAGGTCGTCGACGCGGTCCTCAACGGGCCGGCGCCAGTCCTCGTACGGCTCGATCGAGCCGTTCTTGTTCAGGTCGCGGGCTCCGTTGACGATGCCGACTCCGTCGTCCACCGTCTCGATCTCGGGGAGGTAGACGCTGAACGTCCGGATGTTCGAGGTGGTCCGCGCGCCGGAGCCGTTCACCGCGACGACGTACCACCGGTACGTCCAGCGGTCGCCGATGTCCCAGGACGGTGCGTAGCTCGTCCCGGACGTCTCGGCGACCTTGGTGTAGAGGTCCAGCAGCGGGCCGGACGCGGTGAAGTCGTAGTCCGTGCGGCTGATGTTGATCCACACCTCGTAGCGGGCCGCCCCGGGGACGCCCGCCCAGGACAGGACGGGACGTCGCGTGTTCGTCACCATCGCGTGGTCGGCGGGCGTCACCAGCGCGAACTGGCCGGTCGTGCCCGGCGCCTTGGAGGGCGCGGAGAGCAGGGGAGGCGTGGTGGACGACGAGTCGACGGTCCCGAAGACCTGGAACTCCCAGAACGAGTACCCGTAACCCGTCGCGCGGTCCGTGCCGGAGAACCGGATGTAGCGGCCCTTCCCGGTGACGTCGAGGTTCTCGACGCCTCCCTTGCCGGTGGTCGTGGAATAGAGGGTCGTCCAGGACGTGCCGTCGCCGGACACGTCGAGGCGGTAGCCGGTCGCGTACGCCGCCTCCCAGTTCAGCGTGACGCCGGTGATCGTCGCGGTGCCGCCGAGGTCGACGCGGAGCCACTGGTCGTCGCCGGCCTCGCTGGACCAGCGGGTCGTGGTGCGGCCGTCGAGTGCCGCCGCGGGCGCGTTGCCGCCCTCCCAGGAGGACGCCGTCACCTGCTTGAACGCCGAGATCGGCGTCGTTCCCGGTGGCGGCCCGGTCTCGGCCTCGCCGTAGACCGAGAACTCCCACAGGGAGTATCCGTAGCCGGTGGCACGGGCGGTCCCGTACATCCGGATGTAGCGGCCGCGACCGGTGACGTCGAGGGTCTGGTTCCCGCCGGAACCGGTGGTCGTGGAGTAGATGGACGTCCAGTCGGAGCCGTTGCCGGAGACCTGGATCTGGAAGGCGGCCGCGTACGCCGCCTCCCAGTTCAGGACGACCTGGCTGATGTCCCTGCTCTCCCCGAGGTCGATCCGCACCCACTGGGGGTCGCTGAAGGCGCTCGACCAGCGGGTGCCGGCGTTGCCGTCCACCGCGGCGGACGCGGGGTAGGCGTCGCCCTCGCTGGACGACGCCGTCGCGGGCTTGTTCAGGGACAGCAGCGTCGCGGCGCGGGCGGCGCGCGCGGGGACGGTCAGGAGTGCGGCGAGCACCGCCAGCACGGTGAGGGCGCTCGTGTACCGCTGTCGTGCGGTCATCGGGTTCTCCCGGGTTACCAGCCGACGGCGACGAGGAGGTACCGCGGGTCGCCGTGCGAGATGAAGGAGGAGCGGCCGGCGTAGTCGTCGTACGGGAAGCCGTAGGCCAGCCGCCCGATCGCGTGGTCGTGCCAGAACTTCGCGTAGTAGTTCGCGGGCGCGGCGTTGTAGAACAGCGCCGGGTCGGACCACTGCGACCGCGGCAGGTGCGCGACGTGCCGGTTGAGCGCCGAGCACATCCCGGCGTCGTTCGCGAGCGGCCCGGAGCACCCGGTGACCTGCTGCGTCGTGGCCGAGACGCCGACGGACGCGGCGTAGGAGGCGAAGTAGCCCGCCTGCGCGCCGCCCGGCTGGAAGACGGGCGAGTTGCCCGGCGCCGGGATGCGGTACGGGGCCTCGACGGTCGCCAGCGAGTCGAACTCCGGCGGCACCTCGTCCACGAACCGCTGGAACGTGGCCGCCCGGTCCTCGGCGAAGGTGGCCTGGTCCTCGCCGACGGACACGTCGTACCCGTCGTGCGCCCGCAGGCGCATCGCGAGCTTCAGGCCGAAGCCGTCGACCCGGGTGGTGTTGCCGTTGAAGACGTCGGCGCCGACCGTGAACTCGATGAAGTCCTGGTAGCGGCTGGTGGGCGAGCCGAGGAAGAAGTACATCCGCCCGGCGGAGTTGACGGGCATGTCCAGGTACGGCTGCTCGGCGATCGAGTGGGTCTGACCGTTGAAGCTCCAGTACACCTGGCTGTCGGGATACCGGCCGTTCGTCCGGTTGAGCACCTTGACCATGAGGACGTTCCGCGCCGGCGGGATCGTCGAGGTGTCGCCCCAGAAGTCGTCCTCGGGCGGCGTGGTCGTCCCGGTCGTGTGGACGGCCATGCCGAACAGCGAGTAGCCGTACTGGGTGCCGCGGCTCGTCCCGTACATGCGGACGTAGCGGCCCTTGCCGGTGACGGCGAGGGTCTGGCTCCCGCCGGATCCGGTGGTGGTGGAGTAGGTGGAGGTCCAGTCGGTGGCGTTGTCGGAGACCTGGATCTGGAAGGACCTGGCGTAGGCGGCCTCCCAGGAAAGGACGACCCGGCAGATCTCCTGGCTGGTGCCGAGGTCGATCTGGAGCCACTGGGGGTCGCCGAAGGCGCTCGACCAGCGGGTGGCGGGGTTCCCGTCCACGGCCGCCGAGGCGGGGAACGACGCGTTCTCGGTGGACGAGGCGCCGGCGGGACGGTTCAGGGCGGCGTCCGACGTCCCGCACGCGGCGGCGTTCGCGGGGGCGCCCGGCGCGAGGGCGGCGGGCAGGAGCAGGGACAGGGCGGCCATGGCCGCGGAAAGCCTCATGGCATCTCCGTTTCGAGGGGGGCGGAGAGGAGGGGCGCGAGCCCCCGCGGGCCCGCCCGGCGCGGACCCGCGGGGAGCGTCAGCCGGGGATCAGGGGTAGGCGACCACGGTGGCCGGGACGGTGTCGGTGCCGGACGCCTCCGGGCCGGTGTCGTTGACGACGTGCCGGATGACCCCGTTCCCGCCCAGCGAGACCGTGAGCAGGCCGTGGAACCGCACACCGGGCCGGTTCGGCACCTCGAACCCGCGCGCCGCCACGATCGACGGGTCGACGTTGAAGTAGCAGTAGCTGCCGAGCCCCCAGCCCTCGTGCGTGGTGACCGAGTCGGCCACCTTGTACGCGGCGTAGCCGTCGGGCGAGTCGGCGCGCCAGGCGGACTGGTCCGGCGGGTCGTACGGCATCTCGTTCTGGAAGAAGATCGTCCTGCCGCCGTCGCCGTTCCAGATCAGCTGGTACTTCTGGTAGTGCTCCACGAACAGGCCGTAGGCGGTGACGTCGTCGCCGTTGACGACCACCCCGTTGGCCGCGGTGTTGACCGTCCAGCCGACCCCGGCGCCGTGGTCGGCGCGCCACGCCCAGATGTGGTCGAGCAGGACGTCGTCGCTGTTGACCACCAGGCTCGTGGACGCCCTGCCGGGCCCGGCGCCGCCGATCCGGAAGAACACGTCCTGCACGGACGCGGGGTTGCCGGCGTGGTCGGCGTTCCCGTTCTCGGGCCCGAGCCGCAGCAGCACCGGCGACTCGACCGGCCCGGCGTCGAACAGCAGCCCGGCCAGCTTGACGCCGTCCACGTCGGCGACGTTCATCGCCGTCACGCCGTTGCCGGGGATGAGGGTCGGGTAGCCGACGCCGAGCACGACGGTGTCGGGACGGGTCACCTCGATCGTCCGGTCGAGGTGGTACACGCCGGGCGTGAACAGCAGGTTCAGGCCCTGGCTCAGCGCGGCGTTGATGGTGGCCGCCGAGTCGCCGGGCTTGGCCACGTAGAACCGCGTCAGCGGGATGGACGAACCGGGCGTCGACCCGCCGGACCAGGTCGTCCCGCGCGAGTCGCGCCGCAGACCAGGCACGAAGACGTTGTACGCGCCCGCCGCGTCGACGTACAGGTACGGCTTCTCGCGCGTCACCGGGCTGGTGTTCAGCGTCGTGTACGGCGGGTTCGGGAAGCTCTGCGCGGGCGCGCCCTCGACACCGGAGAACACCATGTTCCAGACGCCGTTGAGGTTGCCGCCGATCTGGCTGTCCCGGGTGAGCCACTGCTGCTGGGAGTACGGCTGCACCTGGCCGTCCACCTTCGAGTCGGCGATGTAGCCGCCGCTCGCCCAGCCGTAGCCGGTGGGGGCGAGGTTGAGGTCGCCGCGGACGTGGATCCGCCGGAACGGCGCCGCCTGCGACACCGCCCACTGGTTCGTCCCGCCGGGCGGGCTGATCGACAGGTTCTCGGCGGACCGCCAGAAGTTCTGCGTGGCGTTGCCGCCGAACCAGCCGGCGTCCACGGTGACCCCGTTGAGGGTGACGTCGTCGGGGTCGCGGCCGAGGCCGGCGATCGAGGTGTAGAAGCCGATGTTCGCGTTGACGTTGTAGCTGCCCGGCTTGAACAGCAGCGCGTACCGGGCCGTCCCGAACTGGTCGCTCTCCTGCTCGCGGAAGACGGCGTCGAGCCTGCCCTGGATGTCGGACGCGCTCATCGACGGGTCGAACACCAGCACGTTCGGCCCGAGGTCCCCGCCGCCGGGGAGCGGCCCGCCGCCGGAGCCGGTGTGCACGGCCATGCCGAACAGCGAGTAGCCGTACTGGGTGCCGCGGGCGGTTCCGTACATCCGGACGTAGCGGCCCTCGCCGGTGACGTCGAGGGTCTGGGTGCCGCCGCTCGCGTTCGTCGTGGAGTAGATCGAGGTCCAGTCGGAGGCGTTGCCGGAGACCTGGATCTGGAACGCCTTGCCGTACGCGGCCTCCCAGGTCAGGACGACCTGGCAGATCTCCTGGCTGGAGCCGAGGTCGACCTGTAACCACTGCGGATCGGTGAACGCGCTGGACCACCGTGTTCCGGAGTCACCGTCGACGGCCGCGGAGGCGGGGAAGGCCGCGTTCTCGGTGGTCGAGGCGGTGGCCGGGCGGTTTAGCGCGGCGTCCGCGGTGCCGCAGGCCGCCGCCGCGGCGCGTCCCGTGGGACCGGGGACGGCGAGGGCGAGAGCGAGCAGGAGCGCGAACGCGGCCGCCGGCCAGGCTCTCCCGAACGGCGGCGCAGGGGGTGGGACGGGATGCATGGCGCATCTCCTTCGGGGTGGGTGCGACTGAGCTGGGCCCCTTTGATCACGCTTTATTTCACAGCCTGATTTAAGGCGGGGAATATGTGGCCGTCAAGAGCCCCCCGAGACGTGTTGAACTCCCGCCCGCCGGGGCGCGTACCCCTCCGCGTAGATCGACACCCCGGAACCAGGAGGGTTCATGAGGCGCCGGAAGAGCGTGAGGAACAATCGGCTGCGCACCGTGGTCACGACGACCGCGGTGGCCGCCGGATCCGCCGGGCTCGTGGCCGGCTCGCTGTACGTCGTGCACGCCGAGGGACGGTCGGGCGGCCAGGAGGCGAAGCTCGCGGGGGACGCGCGGGCCGGGCGCCAGGGCGCGGGCCAGGACGCGGTGCGCGCCGCGCGGACGACCGGGCAGGCCGCCGCCAAGGCCGCCGGCATCGCCGACCGCCTCGGCGACCGCACGACCGGCGCCTACGTCGACTCGGCGGGACGCCCCGTCGTCACGGTCACCAACGCCACGGACGCTGCCGCGGTGCGGTCCGCCGGGGCCGTCCCCAAGATGGCGCAGCGCAGTCCCGCGACGCTGAAGCGTGTCACGAACACCCTCCAACGGTCGGTGGCGGACATCCCCGGCACCGGATGGGCGGTCGACCCCGCCACATCCAAGGTCACGGTGTGGACGGACGACACGGTCACCGGCACGCGGATGGCGGCAGTCCAGCGCACGACCCAGCAGATGGGCGCGGCGATCCGCATGGTGCGCATCCCCGGGAAGCTCCGCTCGTTCGCCCTCGGCGGCGACGCGATCTTCGGCGGGGGCGCCCGCTGCTCGCTCGGCTTCAACGTCAAGCGCGGCCAGCAGGACTTCTTCCTGACCGCGGGCCACTGCGGCAACGAGGTCCAGGAGTGGACCTCGGACCAGCAGGGCGCCGAGGCCGTCGGCACCACCGTGCAGAGCAGCTTCCCCGGCAACGACTTCGCGCTCGTGGAGAGCGCGGAGGGCGCCGCGGGCGAGAGCGCGGTCAACCTCTACAACGGCGAGTCGCAGGAGATCACCGAGGCCGCCGAGGCCGTGGTCGGCCAGCGCGTCCTGCGCAGCGGGAGCACCACCGGCGTCTCCGACGGCACCGTCACCGCGACCGGCGCCACGGTGAACTTCGCCGAGGGCACCGTCACCGGGATGATCCAGACCACCGTCTGCGCCGAGCCGGGCGACAGCGGCGGCCCGCTCTTCGCCGACACCACCGCCCTCGGCCTCACCTCCGGCGGCTCCGGCGACTGCCAGACCGGCGGCGTCACCTTCTTCCAGCCCGTCACCGAGGCCCTCGACGCCTTCGGCGCGGAGATCGGGGCGGCCAGCGGCGGCCAGGGCGCAGGCGGCGGCGAAGGGGCCGGCGGCGGCCAGGGCGCCGGTGGCGGTGAGGGCGCAGGCGGCGGCGAGGAGGCCGGGGGAGGCCAGGAAGGCGCCGGCGGCCAGGAGGGCGCCGGGGCTCCCGAAGGCGGCCAGGCTCCCGAAGGCGGTCAGCCCGCAGGGAACGGCGAGCCCTCCAGGGGCTACTGACCGGGAACGGCCAAGGAAGCCCAGTCCACATCCGGCCTGGGCTTCCTTCGGGCCCCGCGCCACCTGACAGGTCGCCCCGGACGTCACGGATCAGGTGACAACAGGGTGGATCGGCTGAAAGGCTTTCCTCGCACGACGCGCTCACGGGTTCGCGCGGCAAGGGGAATGGCGAGGAGGCGACGGCTGTGACCGTCTCGATGGTTAAGGGTCAGCGGATCTCGCTGGAGAAGCCCGGCGGCGCGCTGAGCATGGTCCGGATGGGCCTCGGCTGGGACGCGGTGAAGAAGAAGGGGTTCTTCGGATCCCGCGAGCGGGAGATCGATCTGGACGCCTCCTGCGTGCTCTTCGCCGACCGCAACCTCGCCGACGTGGTCTACTTCGGCAAGCTGGTCAGCGACGACGGCTCCGTCCGGCACACCGGCGACAACCTGACCGGGGCGGGCGACGGCGACGACGAGTCGGTGATCGTCGACCTGGCGCGGCTGCCGGTCCACGTCACCTCGCTGGTGTTCACGGTGAGCTCCTTCAACGGGCAGACCTTCAACGAGGTGGAGAACGCCTTCTGCCGCCTGGTCAACGAGGTGGACGGCGGCGAGATGGCCCGGTACACGCTGACCGGCGGCGGCGCCCACACCGCGATGGTGATGGCCCGCATCTACCGCCACGGCGGGGCCTGGAAGATGAACGCGATCGGCGAGCCGTGCCATGGCCGCACCTTCCAGGACATGCTGCCGACGATCGCCGCGCACTGCTGACCGCCGATGGCCGACCTCCCACGTGGCGGCAACGCTCCGCTGCCCGCCCGGCGGGTGACCGCCACCGTGTCCTGCGCCGTGCCCGTCGACGTCAGCGCCCTGCTCGTCGGGCCCGACCTGCGGGTGCGGTCGGACGCCGACCTGGTCTTCTTCAACGCCCCCGAGGCGCCCGGCGTCCGCTGGGCCGACGGCGGCGCCGGCCAGCGCGTCGAGCTCGACCTCGACGCGGTCCCCGCCGGGCTCACGGTGCTGATCGCGGTGAGCCTGGCGGGCGCGGGCTCCTTCGGGACGATGCCGCCGCCGCGGCTCCGCCTCACCGCGAGCGGCGGCGACCCCGCGGCCGAGTTCACCGTCCGGGGGCTCGGCCCGGAGAAGGCGATCATCGGGCTGGAGATCTACCGCCGCGCCGAGGCGTGGAAGGTGCGCGCCGTCGGCCAGGGCTACGCGGGGGGCCTGGCCGAGCTGGTGGAGGCGCACGGCATCGAGGTGGACGACCCCGGCGAGCAGGACGCCGCCATGGCCGCCCCGCCCCCGGGACCCGCGGTGGGCGCGCCCCCGCCTCCCCGGCCGCCGCAGCCGCCCCCCGCGCAGCCGCCCCCCGCGCAGCCGCCCCCCGCACAGCCGCCCCCCGCACAGCCGCCCTCGGCACCGCCGCCCCCCGCACAGCCGCCGCCGGCCTCGGCACCGCAGCCGCCCGCGCCGGGGCAGCCGTCGTCCACCGAGGTCGAGTACATCGAACGCTGCTGGCTGGTCTGGGAGGACGCCAGCCGTTCGGTGGCGGCCTTCCGCGCCGCCACCGAGCACGCGCTCACCCTCCGCAACGAGGAGATCGCCGGCCGGCAGCCGCGCGGGCGGTTCGAGCAGCTCATGCGGGAGGCCGACGAGCGCCTGCGCGCCGACGCCGGCCAGCTGCGCGACGAGCTGGCGAGAGTGGAGCCGCAGCTCACGCCCGAGGTGGCGCCGTTCGACGCGCCGTCCTGGCTGACCTGGCGGCCCGGCGTCGACCTCGCCGAGGGAATGCTGCTCGGCCGGCTGTCGACCGCCGAGCTGCCGGGCCTGCGGGTGCCGCTCGTGCTGCGGCTGCCCTGGCGCCGCGCCATGTGGATCTCGCGCGGCGTGATGCCCGGCGACGCGGCCGCCTACGCCTGGTCGCTCGCGACCCGGTTCCTCGCTGCCGTGCCGCCCGGCGTCCTCGGCCTGGAGGTGATCGACGCGGCCGGGCTCTCCGGCGCGGGCTGGCTGCACGGCTTCGACCCGGCCACCTGCGCCCGCCTGCTGGGCGGCGGCGTGGCCACCGGCCCGCACGCGGCCGAGCGGCTCCGCCGCCTCCTCGACCTGGTCGACCTGCGCCGCATCGGCGGCGCGGAGGAGTCCCTCGCGGGCCCGATGGGCGGCCCGCCGGTGCGCCTGGTGATGATCCTCGACGCCGGCGCCGCGCTCGACGGCGAGGACGCGGACCGGCTGCTGCGCCTGGTCGAGGACGGCCCGCTGGTCGGTGTCCCGGTGCTGCTGGTCGAGACCGACACGCCGGCGGCCGAGTCCGTCCGCGCCATGCGGGTCCGCCAGTCGTGCAACAACCTCCCGTCCAGCGAGGACGCCATCGGCGACTCCTGGGTGGGCGTCGACTGGACCCTCACCCCGGAGGTCCTCCCGGACGCCGGCGACGGCACGCGCCCACCGGCCCTGTTCACCCACGTCCTCGGCGCGCACGCCCGGAGCATCGCCTCCCACGGCTGAGCCAAGCCCCGGCGAACGGCATAGGGACGCCTCTCGAAACTTTCGAGAATTGCGTCCAGTGATCGCTCATCGAGCCTCGTGAGAATTGGATGCCGCACGCATTCGACACGCGTCCTGCGACGTCAACCGTCCTGTGGAACGATCTAGATTCGACCGGATGACCGAAATGTTTCGAAAGGAATCGTTGACACTGTCGGGGAAGCGCGCGCATACTCACACCCGATCGGCCGGTTCCGCCACCGGTTCCGCCGCCGGATCCACCCCTTCGGGGGCGCGGTCATCGGTGGCGGGACGGCCGAGCCCCCCGCCGATGCTCCCGAGGAGGAAGCATGTACGAGCACGCCACCCCCGCCGGCCCGATCACCCGCAGGCGCCTCATCGGCGCGGGCGCTCTCGGCGCGGCCCTGGTCGCGTCCGCCGCCCTGCTGCCCGGCTCGGCCGCCGCCGACACGGTCATCACCACCAACCAGACCGGGACCGACAACGGGTACTTCTACTCGTTCTGGACCGACGGCGGCGGGTCGGTGTCGATGACGCTGAGGAGCGGCGGCAGCTACAGCACCTCCTGGTCCAACGCCGGGAACTTCGTCGCGGGCAAGGGCTGGAGCAACGGCGGCCGCAGGACCGTGAACTACTCGGGCAGCTTCAACCCGTCCGGCAACGGATACCTGGCCCTCTACGGGTGGACGTCGAACCCGCTCGTCGAGTACTACATCGTCGACAACTGGGGCAGCTACCGGCCCACCGGAACCTACAAGGGCACCGTCACCAGCGACGGCGGCACCTACGACATCTACAAGACCACGCGGTACAACGCCCCGTCCGTCGAAGGCACCAGGACCTTCGACCAGTACTGGAGCGTCCGGCAGTCCAGGCGGACGGGGGGCTCCATCACCACCGGCAACCACTTCGACGCCTGGGCGCGCGCCGGCATGAACCTGGGCGCCTTCCGCTACTACATGATCATGGCCACGGAGGGCTACCAGAGCAGCGGCAGCTCCAGCATCACCGTCGGCTGAGCGCCGGAGGAGCCCGCCATGCGCACCGGATCACCCTTGCCCAGACGCACGCTGTCGACGGCACTGGCCGCCGCGGCGGCGGCGACCGCGGCCCTCGCCGTGACCGCCGCCCCCTCCCACGCCGCCGCCTGCAACGGATACATCGGGCTCACCTTCGACGACGGCCCGTCCAACGACAACACCCCGAGCCTGCTCAACGCGCTCACCCAGTACGGCCTGCGGGCGACGATGTTCAACCAGGGCCAGTACGCCGCCGCCTACCCGGCCCAGGTCCGGGCCCAGGTCAACGCCGGCATGTGGGTCGGCAACCACAGTCACACCCATCCGCACATGACCCAGCTCAGCGAGGCGCAGATGGACTCGGAGATCTCCCGGGCCCAGCAGGCCATCGCCGGCGCCGGAGGCGGCACTCCCCGGCTGTTCCGCCCGCCCTACGGCGAGACCGACGCGACCCTGCGCTCGGTGGAGACCAGGCACGGCCTCACCGAGATCATCTGGGACGTCGACTCGCAGGACTGGAACGGGGCGAGCACCGACGCGATCGTGCAGGCCGCCGGCCGCCTCACCGCCGGTCAGATCATCCTCATGCACGAATGGCCCGCCAACACGCGCGCGGCCATTCCGCGGATCGCCCAGGTCCTGGCCGCTCGCGGCCTCTGCGCGGGAATGATCTCACCGCGGACCGGCCGTGCCGTCGCCCCCGCCTGATCGAAGAACCGCGAGAGCCGGGCGCGGCGGCCCACAAGGCCGCCGCGCCCATCGCCGTCCGGAGCGGCCTGCTCAGCCGTAGGCGTACTCGTCGATGTCCAGCTCGGCGCGTGTGAGGCGGAGGAACTCCAGCACCCGCCCGTCCAGGTGCCAGCCCAGCAGCTGGTGCTGACCGGGGAGTTTCTCCAGGCCGCCGGCCGGGGCGGGCCGGGCCTCCTCCTCGCCGTCCGGATGCTCGAACACCCGCACCACCTGGAGGGTGGCCGCGCGCCACCCCTCACCGGCGCCGTCGAGTTCGAGGGCCAGGGCGCCGATGCGTTCCGCGTGCTCGAACAGCCTGTCCACGACCCGGGCGATCTGCTCGTCCACGGTGAGCCCGGGCCGGCGGCAGACGATCCGCCACGTGTGCGCGACGGGACGCGGCGGCCGCGCCAGACGGCTTCCGCGCACCTTGCTCTCGTCCGCCTCGATCCCGAGCCGCGCGCTGATCTCGGTGGCCGGCACCCGCGTCGATTTCAGAGCGAAGTAGACGTACTGGGACACCCGCATCCGGTGACCCTATCGACGCCGCTGCTGAGAGCGGATCCGCCGTGGGCGGATCGGACTATGACCACCGCATGGCCCCGCGCAGAGTGAAAGGCATGAGCGAGGAACCAGGAATCCCCATGTTCAACGAGCGCGTGCGGCGCGAGCTCTACCAGCAGCGTGTTCTCGTGCTCGACGGCCCACTCGACGACGACAACGGCACCCTGCTGGCGACGCAGCTGATCACCCTGGCGAAGGAGGACGCGTCGTCCGACATCGCGCTGTGGATCCATTCGCCCGGCGGGTCGGTGCCGTCGATGCTCGCCATCCGCGATGTCATGCGGCTCGTCCCGTGCGACGTGTCCACGGTGGTGCTCGGCATCGCCTACAGCGCCGGGCAGTTCCTGCTGTCGTCCGGCACCCGCGGCAAGCGCCGCGCCCTGCCGCACGCACGCGTGCTGATGCATCAGGGCTCCGCCGGGATCGCCGGCGCCGCCGTCGACATCGAACTGCAGGCCAACGACCTGCGGCACACCCGCGACACCGTCCTCGGCCTTATCGCCGAGGACACCGGCCAGCCCCTCGACCGGGTCTTCGAGGATTCGCTGCACGATCGCTGGTACACCGCGCAGGAGGCCCTCGAATACGGATTCATCGACTCCGTCGTCGGCACGCTGGACGACGTCGTCCCCGTGGTCCACCGCACCGTCGGGCTCGGCGTCCCGGCCGAAGGAGGCGTCCGATGAGCACCTACACGATCCCGAACGTCATCGCCCAGCACCCGCGCGGCGAGCGGATCATGGACGTCTACTCGCACCTGCTGACCGAGCGGATCATCTATCTCGGCACCGCCATCGACGCGGGCGTCGCGAACGCCCTCGTCGCGCAGCTGCTGTACCTGGAGGCCGACAACCCCGACGGCGACATCCAGCTCTACATCAACTGCGAGGGTGGTGACCCGAGCGCGATGCTCGCCGTCTACGACACGCTGCGCTACATCCGTCCCCAGGTGGCGACGACCTGCGTGGGGCAGGCGGTCGCCGTCGGCGCCGTGCTCCTCGCCGCGGGCACTCCCGGGAAGCGCGCCGCGCTGCCGCACACCCGCGTCGTCCTGCACCAGCCGGTGGGGCAGGGGCGCGGGGCGATCCCGGACCTCATCCTCCAGGCGGACGAGGTCGTCCGCGTCCGCGCGGACATCGAGGACATCCTCTCCCGGCACACCGGGCAGGACACCGCGACGCTGCGCACCGACACGGACCGGGACCGGGTGTTCACCGCGACGACGGCGCGGGACTACGGCCTCATCGACCACGTGATCGAGGAACGCCGGCCGCTCCCCATGTGAGGGACCGCCTAGGCGGCCAGCGCGTAGGCGACCTGGCAGGTGGGGCCCGCCGGAGCGGTTCCGGCGGGCATCGCCAGAAGGCTCGTCGCGATCGCGAGCGTCAGGTCGCCGAGCGTGACGTCCAGGGCGCCGGCCACCGCGGCGATCATCTCGCTGGACGGCTCCTTGACCCCGCGCTCCATCTCGGAGAGGTACTGCGGGGAGACGCCGGCGCGGCGGGCGGTCTCGACCAGGATCTCGCCGCGTTCCAGGCGCAGCCGCCGCAGGCACTGGCCGAGCGCGTCCCGCCACAGCGGTTCCGTCGGCTGGGGTGGCGCGGCCGGCCCGTGCGGCGGCTCGTGCGGCGGCTCGTCGGCGGGCATCAGCGGGCGGGCGGTCTCGGCCATGCCGTCATGGTAGATCGGCGGTACCGTCCACCCCCAGGCATTCCGCCCACCGCAGAACCGGGCCGCTCTCCCGCCGGAACGCCGGGGTCGGTCATCCTTGATGGCATGCGGATACTGGTCGTGGGCGCGGGGATCGTCGGGGCGGCGCTGGCGGACCGGCTCACCCGCCCGGGAGCCGGCGGCCGAGCGCGCCCGCGGGACGAGGTCACGGTGGTCGAGGCGCGGGAGCCCGGCGCCGGGACGTCCGGCACCGGCTACGCCTGGCTCAACGCCAACGACCCCGGCGACCCGGCCTACCACCGGTTCCGGACGGCGGCGCTGGCCGCGTGGCGGGACCTGGCCGCCGGGTTCGGCGCCCCGGCCTGGTACCACCCGGCGGGCTGCACGACGTGGGCGGCGGACGGGGACGCCCGCAGCCAGCTGGGGGACCGGGTCGCCCGCCTGGCCGGCCTCGGATACGCCGCCGAGCTCATCGACGCCGGCCGGTTGCGTGCGCTCGAACCGCACGTCCGAGCCCCACGGGACGCGATCATCGCGCACTACCGCGACGAGGGCTACGTGCACGGCGGCCCGGCCGCGCGGGCGCTGGCCCGGCGCGCGCGTGCGTCGGGCGCCGGGTTCGTCACCGGTCACTGCGCGGTCGCGCTCACCACCGAGGGCGAGCGCGTCACCGGCGTGCGGCTGGACGACGGCCGCGGCCTGGACGCCGACCTCACGGTCTGCGCCGCGGGCCGGCACGCGCCCGCGCTGCTGGCAACGGCCGGCGTCGCGCTCGCGCTGGTCGACCCGTCCGAGCCCGGCTCGGCCGCCCCCTGCCTCGTCGCCACCACCTCCGCGGCGCCGGGCGCCCTCAACGGGCTCGTGCACGCTCCCGGCCTGTCCGCCCGGCCGTCGGAGGACGGAGGTCTCGTGCTGGAGGCCGGCGATCTCGACGCCGGGGTCGACGAGTCGGCCACCCCGGAGCTGGTCCGGGAGGTGGGCGCCGAACTCCTCGCCCGTGCGCGCGCCGTCGTCCCCGGCCTGACCGCGGAGGTCGCCGCGGTGCGGCGGTGCGTCCGTCCCCTGCCCGCCGACGGGTATCCGCTCATCGGTTTCCAGCGGCGCGGTCTGTACACCGCCGTCACCCACAGCGGGATGACGCTCGCTCCCCACCTCGCTTCGCTGATCGACCAGGAGATCCACGGCCGCCCGTCGCCGGCGCTCGACGCCTACCGGCCGGATCGGGCGGGCCTGGACCGCTCGTGACCGGCGAGGCACCCCGCGCAGGCGTCAGACGGGAGTGATCGGCAGGGAGCGCCGCGGCTCGAAGGCGAACCCGGTGCCGGTGCTGAACCGGACGACGGCGACCTCGTCGGCCTCGGGGGTCGGCAGGTCGCGGCGGAGGACGTCCAGCCGCCATGCCCCGCCGGACCCGAGCGCGGCGGCCTCGACGTCGAGGCAGGGGTCGACGGCGCGGACGGCGGCTCGGAGCGGAGCCGTCCACTCGGGGCCGCACAGGGAGATCCAGGCACCGTCCTCGTGGGCGGGCGACGGGCGGACCTCGACGCTCCCGTCCCCGATGACGGCATCGACGTAGGCGGAGGGGTTGAGGAGCGGGTGCACCGCCAGCAGGCGGGCCGCTCCCCGCGCGTCCCCCGGCAGGTCCAGGGCGCGGGCGAGACGCTCCGCGGCGACGCCGGCGATCCCCACCAGCTGCTTGCGGCGGATCCGGAGCAGCTCGCCGTCGTCGGCGGCCCGCTCGGCCACGGCGAGGCCGAAGGCCCGGTCGAGCAGGTGCATCTGCAGGCAGACCTCGTCGGCGATCCGGGCCAGCGCGGATCGCGAGAAGGCGGCGAAGTCGAGGTCGGACAGCAGCGGTCCCGAGTAGTCGGCGAGGCCGTCGTCGGACGGGTCGATCGGCGCCAGGCCGAGGTTCGCGGCCCGGGAGCGCTCGTTGACGGCCAGCAGCGGGATGCCCCGCGCGTCCGGGTACGACTCGTCGATGATCACGGTCCACGCGCAGTGGGGGTGCCGGTCGGCCGGCGTCCGCGGGGGCCGGTGGATCGGCCGCACCTGAGCCTTCGGGTTGGTCGCGACCGCGGTCGCGTCGAAGGTCGGGTCCTCGATGTCGTGGCACATGGAGCGGACGTAGGCCTCGCCCATCGGCTCCACGTCCATCAGGGCGCCGCAGTGATCGAGGTGGAACTCGCCGTGCCACCGGTCGTGGACGGTGTAGCGGAAGTCCATGAACTGCGGCGGAGCGCCGATGTCGAGCTGGAGGCCCTTGAAGATGGTCGGGACGTCGCCCTTCCCGGGGACCTCGGGGGCGTAGCCGAGCGCCCGCTGCATCCGCCTGGTGTAGATCGGGCTCGACGCCGCCCACTCCTCGATCGCGATCCGCGCCATCTCCTCCCTTCCGAACGCCGAGATGCACCACGCCATCCCGGACCGGTCGATGAGCTGGCCGATCAGGAGCAGCTCGGGCACGACGACCGCGAGCTCCGCCCGGGACAGGTCGGCGTACCGGCTCGGGGGTGTCGCCGGCGGGTGGGCCATCTGCGGGACTCCTCGTACGCGTCGGATCGGTCGGGTTCACACTAGAACGCGTTCTACTATTTCTGGAATACTTTCCTGGACACCTGTCCGGCCGACGGGCGGCGCCCGCCCATCGAGGAGAGCCATGGCCATCCGCGTCCTGCACGTGGCGACCGGCAACGTCGGCCGCATCGCCCTGTCACAGCTGATCGAGGATCCCCGCTTCGAGCTGGCCGGCCTGGTGGTGTCGAGCCCGGAGAAGGTCGGGCGGGACGCCGGCGAGCTCGCCGGCCTCGGCGTCGTGACGGGCGTGGCGGCCACCGCCGACCTGGACGCGGCCCTGGCCGCGCGGCCGGAGTGCACGTCCTACTGCGCGATCGGCGAGGTCCGCCTGTTCGACGCGCTCGGCGACATCCAGAAGATCCTCGCCTCGGGCAGCAACGTCGTCGCCTCCTCGCCGGTGCCGCTCATCTACCCGTGGGGAGTGCTGCCGGACCGCATGATCGAGCCCGTCGAGGACGCCTGCCGGGCCGGCAGGACGAGCCTCTTCGCCACCGGAGTGGACCCCGGATGGGTCAACGACCTGCTGCCCTTCGCGATCGCCAGCACGTGCCAGCGGGTGGAGCAGGTGCGCTGCTCGGAGATCGCCGACTACGCGACCTACGACGGCGGACCGGTCATGTTCGACTTCATGGGCTTCGGCCGTCCTCCCGGGGACCTGCCGAAGATGTTCAAGCCGGGGATGCTGGCGGCGTCCTGGGGCGTCAGCCTCCGCATGCTGGCCCGGGGATTCGGCTTCGAGCTGGACGACATCACCGAGTGGTACGAGCTGGAGCCGGCGCCGGAGGCGTTCGACGTGGCCGCCGGGCACGTCCCCGCGGGCGGGATCGCCGGCATGCGGTTCCAGATCCGCGGCGTCGCCGGCGGCCGGGAGGTCCTCGTCATCGACCACACGACCCGGCTCCGCGGCGACCTGCGCCCCGACTGGCCGCAGCCGGCGCAGGACGGCGGCTCCTACCGGGTCGAGATCGTCGGCGAGCCGTCCTACCGCGTCGACGTCTGCCCGACCAGCGCCAGGGGGGACCACAACTACGCCGCGATCGCCGCGGGCGCCGGCCGCATCGTCAACGCGATCCCCGACGTCGTCGCGGCGCCGCCGGGCCTGCGGACCCCGCTCGACCTGCCCTTCAACACCGCCCGCGGCGTGTTCGCCGCGGCGCTGTCCGACTGAGACCGGCACGGCAGAAAGGACCCGGCGATGGGACGACTGGACGGGAAGACCGCCCTGATCAGCGGGGGTGCGCGCGGTATCGGGGAGGCCTCCGCGCGGGCCCTGGTGGCCGAGGGCGCCGCGGTCGTGATCGGCGACATCCTCGACGACGAGGGCAAGGCCGTCGCGGACGACCTGGGCGACGCGGCCCGCTACGTGCACCTCGACGTGACGAGCCCGGAGGACTGGGCGTCGGCCGTCGAGACCACCGTCGGCGAGTTCGGCGGCCTCACCGTGCTCTTCAACAACGCCGGGATCGCCAACGGCGCGGCGATCAACCGGTTCAAGCTGGAGAAGTGGCGGCAGATCATCGACGTCAACCTCACCGGCCCGTTCCTCGGCATCCGCGCGGCCACCGACGCGATGATCGCGTCCGGCGGCGGCTCGATCATCAACACCTCGTCCATCGAGGGCCTGCGCGGGACATCCTGGGCGCACGGCTACGTCGCCTCCAAGTGGGGGCTGCGGGGCCTGACCAAGTCGGTCGCCGTGGAGCTCGCCCCGCACGGCATCCGCGTCAACTCCCTCCACCCCGGCCTGATCCGGACCCCGATCACCGAGGGCATCCCCGACGACATGATCCCGGTGCCGCTCGGACGCCCCGGCCGCCCCGAGGAGGTCGCCTCCTTCGTGGTCTTCCTCGCCAGCGACGAGTCGTCCTACGCCACCGGCGCCGAGTTCGTCATGGACGGGGGCACCGTCAACCAGATCCCCCACAAGTGACCCGTCCGCCCGGCACGGGGCTCAGAGCTCCCGGCGGATCCGCATCCGGCGGACCGCCATGACGGCACCGCCGATCGTGAAGATCAGCACCGCCCCGGCGATGCCGCCCGCCGCGAGGAGCAGCTCCCAGCTCCGGTCGGAGGCCGGGGACGTGCCGGCCACCGGGCTGGGCGTGACGTCCACCGGTCCGGGGGAGCCGCCCGGTGCCTGCCCGCCCGGCGCAGGGGAGGCCTCGGAGCGCTCGGGGGAGGGGGCCTGCTTCGCGGGCCGCTTCCGCGCGGCGCCGAACGTGACGTCGGAGCAGGAGTAGTAGGTGTCGGGCGTGTCCGAGGTCTGCCAGACCGTGTAGATGAGGTGCCGTCCCGTCTTGCCGCGGGGGAGCCGTCCCGTGAAGACGTACGCCCCGTTCCGCCGCGGCGGGTCCTTCACCTTCAGGAACGGCTCGGCCTCCAGCGCCGACCAGGTCAGCGGGCGGGTGGGCCGGTAGCCGTCGCGGGTGATGTACAGCCGGAGACCGCCCCGGTGGGGGATCGACACCCGGTAGCGGAACGTGTGGCGGGCGGCGGCGGTCAGCCGGGTCGCGGGCCAGTCCGCCCGCGGCAGGTCCAGTCCGCGGAACCGCTCGATGCCCGCGCTGCACAGCTCGCCGTCCGGGATCATCCGCCGGTCGCGGCCGTTGACGTTCGGCACGCGCAGCTCGTCCCACTCGGCGAGCGCCGCGCCGCTCACCTTCGCCGCGGCCCGGCAGGCGGCGCTCGACCGTTCGGCGCCGCGCCCCGGCTCGCAGCCGGTCGCGCGGCTCGCCGGGTTCTCCAGCGCCCCGTGCGCCCCGGCCGGAGCGGCCGGGAGCGCCGTGCCGAGCAGGATCCCGAGCACGGTCGCGAAGGCCGGCACGCGAACGCCCACGTCAAAGCCCCCCTCAGATCGGAAACTCCCAGCAGTACGCATCCGGCCCGGGAGGGGGTTCACCCGCCGGAAACACCGGCTCTCCCTCGCCCTGTACGGACCGGAACTGCGCGACCGCAGCGATTGTCGGCAGATGAATTAAGAGAAAAGGAGCCTTTCCCACGGGAGTGGAAGCCGATTGTGAACAGCATCGAGCTCGGGGCGCCTTTTAGACGGTTCACCTATGTCCTCGACCGTCGATACGGCGGGAAGTTCGATGCGGCGAAAACGCCACATCATCGATCGTTCGGGATAGGTTGTCCGGGGTCGATCAAGACGATATTCATGAATCATCTCGCGATCACCCCTTACTTGCCTCTCCCTGGGATCGAATGACCACGCGCCTGCCCTCCTTCCCCGCCGCGGACGAGAGTCCGCTGGCCACCTGCGTACGGCTGCGGGAGATCGCTCCCATGGTCGAAGTCGAGTTCCCCGGGGGCGTCCCCGCCTACCTGGCACTGACCCACACCGCCGCACGGGAGATCCTCGCCGGAGACAACAAGACCTTCCTGCGGGACCCGGAGCACTGGCCCGCGCTGCACGACGGATCGATCCCCGACGACTGGCCCCTGCGCGCCATCGTCCAGGGCGGCCACCTGTCCACGAAGGACGGCGACGACCACCGGCGGCTGCGCGGCCTGGTCGGCAAGGCGTTCACGCCCGCGCGGGTGAAGGCGCTGGAGCCGCGTATCCAGCAGATCGTGGACGGTCTGCTGGACGACGTCGTGGCCGCCGGCGACGGCGTCGACATGGTTCCCGCTTTCACCGAGGCGCTCCCGATGTGGGTGATCTGCGAACTGTTCGGAGTGCCGGCCGAGGAGCGGCCGCGGATGCGCGACTGGACCGCCAGGCTGCTCGCGCACACCACCCCGCCGGAGGAGGCGTTCGCGACCCAGAACGCCCTCCAGGCATATCTGCATGAATTGGTGGAGCGCAGGCAGCGGATACCGGGCGACGACCTCACTTCCAGCCTCGTCCAGGCCCGCGACGAGAATGACAGGCTGACCACCGACGAACTGGTCGGCGTGCTGTGGCTGATGCTCGTCGCCGGTCACGAGACCACCGTCCACCTGCTCGGCAATGCCATCGTGGCGCTGGACCAGAATCCGGACCAGCTGGAAAGGGTCAAGGCCGAGCACCGGTGGGACGACGTGGTCGAGGAGACCCTGCGCTACCGCCACTCGGTGATGATGACCAGCTTCCGTTTCACCGCGGAGGACGTGACGATCGCCGGGGTGCGGATCCCCAAGGGGCAGGCGGTGGGCGTCGTCTACCAGGCGAGCGGCCTCGACCCGGCGGAGTACGGCGACACCGCGGACACCTTCGACTTCACCCGGGAGCAGAACCAGCGTCTCGTGTTCGGTCACGGCCCCAGGTACTGCATCGGCGCGGCGCTGGCGCGGCTGGAGGGCCGGCTGGCGCTCTCCGCGCTCTACCGGCGGCTGCCTGAACTCGCCCTCACCATCGAGCCCGCCGACATCCCCTACTCGCCGTCGTTCTTCACGGTCGGCCCGCTCTCCCTGCCGGTCGCCCTCGGCACCGTCAGGCCCTGAGCGGGCGCTCCCCGCCGCCGGATCGGCCGCCGACCGGCCCGGGGATCGCGGTCCGGAACGCGCGGGCCGCCGCATCGAAGATCGCCCGGGTTTTCCGGGAAAGCATGTGCGCGTGCGCTCCATGGTGCATTCTGATCACGCCTTTAAGTCCGTAATGGCCGCCGAGCGACGGGTCGACGAAGCCCCGCGCCCGCCGCCACCGCTCACAGGGACACGATGGATGGCAACACCAGCAGGTCGAGCACGCCTCGAACGCGCCGCGCTGGAACGCGCGTTCTGGATCTGGACGTTCGCGGCGATCGTCGTCGTCGGCGCCTGGCTGGGCGCGCTGCTCGCGGTGGACGGCCGGTCGCGCGCGCTGGTCGCGGTGGGGGGCGGCGTGGCGGCGCTGGCCATCAGCCTGGCGATCGGCGCGGCGGCCTACTTCGCCGAGTGCGCGCGGGGCTTCCGTGACCGGCTGGCCCGGATGGAAGGCGAGGGCGACCGGCTGGAGCGCAGGCTCCAGGAACTGCTCGACGGGCCGCTGCCCGCGCTGATCGGACGTCTCCACGACGGGGCGGCTCCGGACGAGACGCTCGCCGGGCCGCAACGGGACCACGTGCTGGGCCGCCTGGTGCACATGGTGGCCGACGGCGTCGCGACCAGCGAGCGCGGCGCCGCCCAGGCCAGGGCCGAGCTGGCCTCCCTGGAGGAGCAGGTCGCGCGGCTGGCCGACTCGACGCTGCCCCTCCTGATCGAGCGGATCCGCGGCGACCGCGCCTCGGCCGCGTCCGTGCTGGCCGAGATCCCGGCGCCCTCGCACGCGGCGCTGGACCGGCTCCTGCGCGAGCTCGCCGACGGCCTCGGCACGGGCGAGCGCACCAGGGCGGCCGCCATGGCGGCCTGCGCGAGCGCGGCGGCGCGGATCCAGGCGCAGACCACGCGCATGCTCGCCCAGCTGCGCGAGCTGGAGGACCAGTACAGCGAGGACGAGGTCTTCGGCGATCTGCTCGACCTCGACCACCACGTCTCCCAGATGGGACGCCTCGCCGACAGCATCGCGCTGCTCAGCGGCGGGCGCTCGGGGCGGCGCTGGACCAAGCCCATCGTGATGGAGAGCGTCATCCGCGGCGCCATGGGCCGGATCGCCTCCTACCAGCGCGTCCAGTACCACTCGACCACGACCGTCGCCGTCGCCGGGTTCGCCGCCGAGGGCGTCATGCACGCGCTGGGCGAGCTGATGGACAACGCCGCCAACTTCTCCCCGCACGGCACCGCCGTCCACGTGTACGCCGAGGAGGAGGACGCGGGCGTCGTCGTCACCATCGAGGACAGCGGGCTCGGGATGCGCCAGCGCGAGCGGGAGCGCGCCGAGCGGCTGGTCTCCGAGGCCGCCGACCTCTCGTCGCTGCCGGGGACCCGGCTCGGGCTGGCGGTGGTCGGGCGGCTCGCGGGCAAGCACGGCCTGAAGGTCAGCTTCCGGCCCTCGTCGCGCGGCGGCGTCGGCGTGGTCGTGCTGATCCCGCGCCAGCTCATCACCCAGCCCCTGGACACCGCCCCTGCGGGAACCCTCGCCGAGTCCCTCCGGAGCGCGCCGAGGGAGGACTCCTCCCACGCCCGCGAACCCGCCATGGCCACGGCGGGGGCGCCGAGCCAGGGCGGCTCCGACGGCAAGCTGCACCTGCCCAAACGCCGCCGCGGCGCCACACTCTCCGGGACGGTCCAGGAGCAGGCGGCCCCCGCCCCCCGGCCCCGAGACCCGGGTGCGCGGTTCGCCGCGTTCCGCGAGTCCGCCTCGGGCCGCCACCGGACGACCGGCGGCTCCGGGGAGCACGACACCACGTCCACCCAAGAACACGATCAGTAGGGCTCATGGCCCCGGCCCGTTCGGCGGACGGATCGCGGGGCCGACCCGGTCCCGGCATCCTCGCCCGGACCGGCAGGAACGACAGATAGGAGGCAGGGGCGCGCGTCTGCGGCCGGTGCCGCCCCGTGATCTCGATGAGCAGCGACGAGCGCCAACTCGATTGGCTCCTGGCGTCCCTCGTGGACCGAGCCCCCGGTATCGTGCACGTCCTGGTGCTGTCCAGGGACGGCCTGAAGATCTGCCACACCGACGGACTGGACAACGACAAGGCCGATCAGCTCGCGGCCATCGCCTCGGGCATCCAGAGCCTGTCCCTGACCGCCTCCCACGAGTTCGGCGCCGGTGTCGGCGCCGGCCAGTCGATGGTGGAGTTCGCCGGCGGGCTGCTGCTGATCATCCCCGCCGGCGAGGGGGCGCACCTGGCCGTCGTGGCCCGCGACGACGCCGACGTCGGCCTCGTCGGGCACAGCATGAACGAGCTCGTGGAACAGATCGGCGGCTATCTGACCGCGGCGCCGCGCACCGCCGCATCGAGATGAACCAGCGGCCCCTGGACCTCGACGATCCCGACCGGCTCTACACCGTGACCGGCGGGCGGAGCCGGGTGGACGGCGACGTCCTCGACCTCGTCACGCTGGTCATCGCCGAGAACGACCCGGCGCGCGGCATGCAGTCCGAGCATGTCGCGATCCTGCGGCTGTGCCGCCACCAGCCGATGGCCGTGGTCGAGCTGTCCTCCCATCTGAGACTGCCGGTGAGCGTGGTGAAGATCCTGCTGCTCGACCTGCGCGACACCGGCCACATCACCGTCCGCCATCCGACCTCGGCCACCGCGACGACCCACCTGGCCGACCCGGAAACGTTGAAACAGGTGCTCGTTGGACTCCAAGAACTCTGACCACCCGGCGGGGGCCGGTCCGGCCGGCGGGGTGCCGCTGCGCAGCACCGCGCGGGACGCCCTGAAGATCGTGATCGTGGGCGGCTTCGGCGTCGGGAAGACCACCATGGTCGGCTCGATCTCCGAGATCCGCCCGCTGAGCACCGAGGAGGTCATGACCAAGGCCGGGGTCGGCATCGACGACCCGAGCCGCGTCGCCGACAAGCGGACCACCACGGTCGCCTTCGACTTCGGCCGGATCTCCCTGGACGACCACCGCGTGCTCTACCTGTTCGGCGCCCCCGGCCAGAAGCGGTTCTGGTTCATCTGGGACCAGCTGTTCTCCGGCAGCCTCGGCGCGGTGGTGCTGGTGGACACGCGCCGCCTGGAGGACTCCTTCTACCCGCTCGACCGGCTGGAGCACCACCGGATGCCGTTCGTCGTCGCGGTCAACCGCTTCGACGACTCCGGTCCGCAACCGTCGCTCGACCAGGTGCGCGACGCGCTGTCGCTGGCCGAGGACGTCCCGCTGATCGACTGCGACGCCCGGGTCCGGGACTCCTGCAAGGGCGTGCTGATCGCGCTCGTCCGGCATCTCACCACGCTCCACGATCCCGCCGCACTCCAGGAGGCAGCGCAGTGACCGACGAGACCGGCCGGCCGCCCGCCGAGGAGAACGCCGTCCGCCTGTACGGGGAGGAGTTCGACCAGCGGCCGAAGGACTTCTTCGAGCGGATGCGCCGCGAGCACGGCCCGGTCGTGCCCGTCCTGCTCGAAGGCGACATCCCCGCCTGGTACGTGATCGGGTACCGGGAGGTCAACCACGTCACGTCCAACCCCGGCCTGTTCGCCCGCGACACCCGCCGCTGGAACGCCTGGGACATGGTGCCCGAGAACTGGTCCCTGCTGCCGTTCGTGGGCTGGAACCCGTCGGTGATGCTGGCCGAGGGCGCGGACCACAAGCGCCGCAGCGCGGCGATCAGCGACGCGCTCGACGCCGTCGACCGCACCGAGCTGAGCAACAGCTGCGAGCGCATCGCCGACCAGCTGATCGACGAGTTCGCCGGGGACGGCGAGGCCGACCTCGGCAGCCAGTTCGCCGACCGGCTCCCGCCGCTGGTGATGGTCGGGCTCTTCGGCGTCCCCGACTCCGATGCGCCGGACATGATGCGGGACATCCAGAACGTGGCGGGCTCCGACGAGAACGCCGTCTCGGCGTACCAGCGGCTCCAGAAGACCATGGGCAGGCTGGCCGAGTCCCGCAGAGCGCATCCCGGGCCGGACGTCACGTCCCGCCTGCTCCAGCACTCCGCGAACTACACCGTCGACGAGCTGGTCAGCGACCTGATCCCCATGATCAGCGCCGGGCACCTGCCCACCGGCCACTGGATCGGCAACACGCTGCGGCTGATGCTGGTCGACGACCAGTTCGCCGTGACTCTCCAGGGCGGCCGCGGCAGCGTCACGCAGGCGCTCAACCAGGTGCTGTGGGAGGACACGCCGTCCCAGAACAACATCGGCCGCTTCGCCGTGCACGCCTGCGAGCTGGGCGGGCGCAGGATCCGCCCCGGGGACATGCTGATCCTGGGGTGGGCCGCGGCGAACGCCGACCCCCAGGTCCAGCCGCCCGCGCAGGGCATGGGCGCGGGCAACCGCGCCCACCTGTCGTTCGGGCACGGCGACCACGGATGCCCCTTCCCGGCCCCGGAGCTCGCCGAGGTCATCGCCAGGACGGCGATCGAGGTGCTGCTCGACCGGCTGCCCGACATCGAGCTCGCGGTCGAACCCGACGAGCTGCTGTGGCTCCCGTCCTTCTGGGTCCGCCGCCTGGCCTCCCTGCCGGTCAGGTTCAGCCCGGCCATGACCGCCCACTGAGGCGCCACCGGAGCCGTTCGCCGGTGGACGCGCTCGAACGCCGCCTCGAACGCCGCCTCGAAGTCCGGCTCGTCCTGCGCGGGTCCCGGCGGCTGGTGCTCGCGGCGGCCCATCCCGGGCTGCACGTCCGGATGCAGACCTCCGCGCCTCGGGCGTGGACCCGCCGTGATCGTCTGTCGTTGCATTCGATGGAACCGTTTTGACCGGTGCATGGCCGTGTATGGGCGAGCCGGGTCACTAGGGTGGTGGCTGATCGGGTGTGACGAGGTGCGAGTCGGGCCGTGCGAGGCGGTGATGGCTCCAGCGGCATCGAGCGCGGCGAACGGGCATCGGCCGGCGCGGCTGCCCGCGGACACGACGAGCTTCGTGGGGCGGCGCCGGGAGCTGGCCGAGGTCAGACGGATGCTGTCGGAATCGCGGATGGTGACCCTGTCGGGGGTCGGCGGGGTCGGCAAGACGCGGCTCGCCACGCAGACGGCGGCGGCCGTGCGGCGGGCCTTCCCGGACGGCGTGCGGATGGTCGAGCTTGCCCAGGTGGAGAAGCCGGAGCTGCTGGTCACGACGGTCATGGAGGCACTGGAGATCAGGGACCACTCCCACCGCCCGCCGATGGACGTGCTGGTGGAGCGCCTGCGGGACAAGCACGCGCTGGTGGTCCTGGACAACTGCGAGCACCTCCACGACGAGTGCGCGGTGCTGGCCGAGACGTTGCTGCGCTCGGCCTCGAAGCTGCGCATCCTGGCCACGAGCCGGCACGTTCTGGGGATCTCCGGCGAGCAGACGCTCTCGGTGCCGCCCCTGTCGCTGAGCGGTCTCGACCCGCCCCCCAGGGCGGGCTGGGCGCCGCCGATGCCGGAGGCGGTGCAGCTATTCGCCGACCGCGCCCGTTCGGTGGTCCCCGACTTCGCCGTCACCGACGCCAACCGGGCGGCGGTGGAGGGGGTCTGCCGGCGTCTGGACGGCCTCCCGCTGGCCATCGAGCTGGCGGCGGTGCGGCTCCGGGTGCTGTCGGTGGAGCAGCTGCTGGAGCGGCTCGACGATCGTTTCCGGCTGCTCACCGGGGGATCGCGGGCGGTACTGCCCCGGCACCAGACGCTGCGCGCGCTGATCGACTGGAGCCACCTGCTCTGCACCGAGCAGGAGCGTGTGCTGTGGGCGAGGATGTCGGTCTTCACCGGCGGCTGCGACCTGGAGGCGGCCGAGGAGGTGTGCGCAGGCGGCCGGATCTCCCGGGCGGAGGTCGTCGACCTGGTCTCCGCCCTGGTGGAGAAGTCCATCCTGAGCCGTGAGGACCATGGGGGCGTCGTCCGGTACCGGCTGCTGGAGAGCATCCGGCAGTACGGCCGGGAGCGGCTCGCCGAATCCGGGGAGTCGGCGCGGTTCCGGCGCGGCCACCGCGACTTCTACCGGTGGATGGCGGCCGAGGGCCGCCGCAGGCTGTTCGGCCCCGACCAGACGGCCTGGCTCGAAAGGCTCCGGGTCGAGCACGCCAATCTGCGCGCCGCGCTGGAGTACTGCCTCGCCGACCCGGCCGAGGTCGAGGTCGCCCTGGGGATGGGCGCCGACCTGCTCTACCACTGGATCACCAGTTTCTACCTGACCGAGGGACGCGACTGGATGGACCGGGCGCTGGCCATGGACCTCGCGGCGACCGAGGTCCGGGCCAGGGCGCTGTGGTCCACCAGCTGGCTGGCGATCATTCAGGGCGACCTGGACGGCGCCGCCGCGATGCTGCGGGAGAGCCGGGCGATCGGGGAGCGGCTGGGCCGGGAGGAGATCCTGGGCTACGTGGCGCTGTACTGCGGGATGATCGCCATGTTCCGGCAGGACGCCGGCACCGCGATCGACCTCTACAAGGAGGCGGTGGAACGTCACACCGCCACGGGGGACCCGGTCGGCCATGCGCTGGCGCTCATCAGGCTCTCGCTCGCGCACTCCTTTCTGGGCGACTCGGCGCTCGCCGTCTCGATCGGCGAGCAGGGCATCGCGGTGTGCGAGGCGCACGGCGAGGGCTGGCACAGGGCGTACGCCATGATGGCCCTGGGGGTGGAGCTGTGGCGGCAGGGCGACGCCGCCCGCGCCACCTCGATGGAGCGGGAGAGCCTGCGCTTCAACCGCGCGCTCGGCGATCCTCTGGGCCTCGGGGTCAATCTGGAGGTGCTGGCCTGGGTCGCCGCCGGCGAGCGGCGGTTCACCCGGGCGGCCCGGCTGCTCGGGATCGCCCAGGCGGTGTGGGAGGCGGTCGGCGCGGTCCTGTCCGGATACGGGCACCTGATGCGTTACCACGACGCCTGCGTGGACGACACCCGCCGGGTGCTCGGCCCGTCGGCGTTCCGCACGGAGTTCGACCGCGGCGCGGCGCTGCCCGGCGAGGACGGGCTCGCCTACGCGCTGCAGGAGACCGCGGCCCCGGACGCGCCGGACCGCGACGCCGGCCGCTCCTCCCCGCTGACACCCCGGGAAACGCAGATCGCCCGGCTCGTCGCGGAGGGGGAGAGCAACAAGAGGATCGCCGCCGCACTGGTGATCTCCCAGCGCACCGTGGAGGGGCACATCGAGCACATCATGAACAAGCTCGGGTTCAACTCGCGGGTGCAGATCGCCGGCTGGATCAACGATCACGACAGGGCCGCCGGGGCGGGGCCTGACGGGTGACGGGGCGCCATGTCTGAACACGGCACCATGCCGGACCGGGCGGCGGACGGTTCCGCCTTCGTCGGACGCGTCCGGGAGCTCGCGAAGGCGCGGTACCTGCTGCCCGGCACGCGGCTGCTGACGTTGACCGGCGTCGGCGGCGTCGGCAAGACCCGCCTGGCGCTTCAGGTGGCCTCGACGCTGCGGACGCGGTTCCCGGCCGGGGTCCAGATCGTGGATCTGGCCATGGTGCGTGACGGTCGCCTGCTGGAGACGACGGTGGCGGCCGCGCTGGGACTGCGCGACACGGGCCGGCGGTCTCTGCCGGCCCTGGTGGATCACCTTGCCGACAAACGCCTCCTCCTCGTCCTGGACAACTGCGAGCACCTGCTGCAGGAGTGCGCCGAGCTGGCCGCCAGGCTGCTGAGCGGTGCGCCGCGGCTGCGGATCCTCACCACCAGCAGGCAGGCACTCGGAGTGGCGGGCGAGCAGGTGCTGGTGGTGCCGCCGCTCACCGTCCCGCCGGCCGGCACGGCCGTCCAGGAGATCCTGCGCAGCGATGCGGTCGCCCTGTTCGCCGAACGGGCGGCCCGGGCGCGGCCGGGCTTCACGGTGGACGCGGCGACGGCGCCGGAGGTCGCCGGGCTGTGCCGGCGCCTGGACGGGCTCCCGCTGGCCATCGAACTCGCCGCCGCGCGGCTGCGGACGATGCCGCTGAGGGAGCTGGCGGGCGAGCTCGATCGGCGCTTCGACCTGCTCGCCAGCCCCGACACCGCGCTGCTGCCGCGGCACCGCACCCTGTACGCGACCATCGACTGGAGCTTCGGGCTGTGCACGCCCGGTGAGCAACGGCTGTGGGCGCGGCTGGCGGTGTTCCCCGGCGGGGCGGATCTGGAGGACACCGAAGCGGTCTGCTCGGGCAACGGGCTCGAACCCGAGGACATCCTCGACCTGATCTCCGGGCTGGTCGACAAGTCCGTCCTGATCAGCGTCCGCGGCGACGGCCGCAGCCGCTACCGCATGCTGGAGAGCATCCGTGCCTACGGCCGCGAGCGGCTGGCGCCGGGGGACGCGCCGGCCCTGCACCGGCGGTACCGCGACCACTACCGGCGGCTGGCCGAGCAGAACCGGATCGATCTGCTGGTCCCCGACGAGTTCGATCGGTACCGGGCGACACTGGCGGAGATTCCGAACCTGCGCCTGGCGCTGGATCTGTGCCTTCGGCACGACGCCCCGTCCGCATTGCGGATCGCGATCTGCCTGTGGGCGGCGTGGCTGCTCTCGGGTGCCATCAACGAGGGCCGCGATTGGCTGGAACGCTCGATCGAACTGGCGCGCCCGGCCGCCGGCGACCGCGCCATGGGCCTGTGGGTCAACGTCCTGCTCGCCGCCTACCAGAACGATCTCGACGCGGCGAGGCGGCGTGCGGACGAGTGCGGCGCCGCCGCCGAAGGCTGCGGCGACGAGGCGGCGTTCGCGTTCTGCCTCCAGGCCCGCGGGGTGGTGGCGCTGGCCGAAGGGGACACCGGCCGGGGCTTCGCGCTTCTGGAGGACGCGCGTACCCGTCACCGCGCCCGTGACGACCTGGACGCCGTCGCCGTGAACCTGCACTATGCCGCCTCGTTCGGCGTGGCCGCCCACAGCCCGGGGCAGGCCGCGGCCCTGGGGGAGGAGCTCCTCGCCCTGGCCGAGGCCCACCGGGCGCACATCTTCGAGGCGTACGCGCTGATCACCCTGGGTTACGCGGCCTGGTGGCAGGGGGACCTGGCCCTGACCGGGGCCAGGATGCGCCAGGCGGCCACCCTGCTCACCGAGATCAGCGACCGGTGGGGGCTGATCCAGTGTCTGGAGGCCCTCGCGTGGACCGCCTGCGCGCAGGGGCACCACGACAGGGCCGCCCGGCTGCTGGGCGCGGCGGGCCGGCTCTGGCGGGCGTTCGACATCCCGCCTCTCGGGCTGCAGGTCTTCACGCGCTCCCACCGGGACTGCGATGCCCGGGCCCGCCGGGAACTCGGGGGGCCGGTGTTCGACGCGGCCTACGACTCGGGTGCGAGGCTGAGCCTGGACGCCGCCGTCTCCTACGCGATCAGCAACTGAGGGCCGGCCGGCGCTTCGATGCCACCGGCGGCCGGGACGGGCAGGCGGGCCAGTTCCCGACGGTGGTCACCTCGCCGTCGGCGTCCACCATCCGCGCCCGCAGGTCGCGGGAACCCAGCCACGTGGCGGCGGCGTTCCCGGCCGCGAGTGCGGCGATGCTGGCGGCCTTCGCGGCGACGCAGCACAGGCCGATGACCGAGACCGCGTGCCACGGCCGCCGCTCGTGGGCCGCGGGCCATGCGCGGCCGGTGCGCGGAGCGCTGCGCGGCAGCCTTGTCGGGGTGGCCCGCAGGCGGCGTGCCGGCCGGCCCGGCGCGGGCAGGAACGAGGTGGCCAGGCCGGGAGCCCGCAACACGATCTTCTGCCCGCGGCAGGGCTCGTCGCGATGCGGCCGGCCGTGTCCGCCGGCCATGTGGACCGGCCAGCCCGCCTCCGGGAGCCTGCCCGCGGTGGCGACGCTGCCGGGGAAGCAGACGCAGACGCCGCAGCCGGCCTCCCCGGCGGCGGCCTCGGCGGCCCGGTCGGCGGCGAACGCCACCGCCATGCCCCACAGGTCGAGGGTCGTCCCCGCCGGGATCGTCACCGTTCCCGGCGGGTCGTCGATCACGACCGTCCCGCTCGCGGCACCGCCGGCGCGGACGAGGGGATCGACCAGCCCGCCGGTCAGCTCGCAGGCGTGCAGGGCCGTCCACAGCACCGCGAGGAAGGTGGCGCCGATCCGTACCGGACGGCCGGCGGCGGCGTTGACCCGGGCCAGGTCCGCGTCGCGGCGGGCGCCGCACGCGGCGTCGATGTCGCGGATCACCCGATCGACGGCCCGCCGGGCGGCGCCGAGACGGCCGGGCTCCTCCACCATGACGGAGGCCACATCGCCCCAGAGAGGGAAGTTCTCCGTGCTGTGGGTCATCAAGCCGCTCCAAGGACGGGTCGGGAACACGGCGCCGGGCACCGCCGCCGCGGCGGGCACACCAGGCCGGCGCGCGGTAGGCGGTGTCCCCTCCGGGACGGCGGCTCCGGCAGCCGCCGGAGATCACGACCCCGGTGCCGGCCGGGCCCGCACCCGCCCAGGGTCTCGGACGGCGAGCGCGCTTGCGTGATCGGGTGCGTGCGCACATGGCGGGACGGCTGACACCGGCACCCGGTTCGCTCTCCCCGGCGCTGGAGTCGCGGTCGGTTCCTGCGTTGCCACCAGCATGCTCGGGACCGGCGGGCACGGGGAGGGTAGAAATACCCATACGGCTACCCGAACCCGGATGGCGGGGTTTCCGCTCGCCCGGCACCCGGGACGATGGCCTCGGCGGGAGCGGCCTTACGGCCAGGTGCGAGCCGAGCCGGCGAACGTCTCGGGATCGCTGTGCACGGGTACCACGCAGAGCAGGTGGCCGCCTGGCGCGCGCAGTGTGTGGGCGTCCTGCCAGCGGGACTCCGGTTCCGCGCCCAGCGCCGTCAGGCGGGCGACCTCCGCCGCCAGGTCGTCGGTCTCGATGTCGATGTGGTAGCGCGGCACGTCGTCGACCGACTGGACGACGGTGAACAGACCGGGGACGGCACGGTCGAGGACGGTGAACTGCTCTTCGCCCGGCGCGGGCCGGGCGGGAACGCCCAGCGCCGCGGACCAGAAGTCCACCGCCGCGCCAACCTCAGTGGCGGGGGTGTCGATGAGGATCCCGACCACGCGGCTGCGATGCATGGCGGAGAGGCTATCTGCGGCCGCACACCTTGCCAAGCTCCCGAGCCCACCGGCTACCGCGCCAGCAACTCGATGTACGTCCGCTGCAGGTCCGGATCCGGGTCCACGCCCAGTTCGCCGGAGAGCCGCGTGCGGATCGTCTCGTACCGCGTCAGCGCGTCGGCGCGGCGTCCGGACCGGCCGAGGGCGATGAGCAGGCGCGACCACAGGGGTTCCCGCAGCGGATATCGCGCGGCCAGTTCGCTCAGCTCCAAGATCAGCTCCCTGTGCCGGCCGGCGGCGAGATCCAGGTCGATCCGCCGTTCCAGAGCGGTGAGGTAGCGTTCGAGCAGCCAGGGCGCCTCCGATTCCCGGAGCCGGGCGGACGGCACCCCCTCCAGGGGCTCTCCGCGCCACAGGTCGAGCGCCTCGGCGAGCAACGCGCGCTCGGCCTCGGCGGTGGCCGCCGTACCGGCTCTGCTCAGGATGTTGAGGAACCGGAGGGAGTCGACGTTCCCGGGCTCGGTGCACAGGACATAGCCGCCGGCGGTCGAACCGATCGCCGCGGCGCCGAACCGGCTTCTCAGCCGGGCGATGTACGTCTGCACGCTGCGCCGCACGTTGTGCGGGCGGTCTTCCTCTCCCCACGCCGCCGCCGCGAGGCGGTCGACCGTCACCGCCTGGCCCGGCGACAGGGCCATGACGGCCAGCAGGACGCGCAGCCTTCCGGCCGTCGGCGCCGTCGGGCGGCCGTTCACCGCCACGAAGAACGGGCCCAGCAGACCGACGGAGATGACCTGTGCGGCGCGCATACCTTCGCTGGATCTCGCGAACTCGACCATAGCGGCATCGAACGCGCGTTCCACCCTCCCGACAACCGGCCGGACGAATTCGGACGAGATCGGACGGCCGGTGCCCGGATTCGCCGGGCGGACGGTCCGGCGGGGCCGATGCCCCGCCGGACCGTCCGGCCGCCTACTTGGTGAGCGGGGCGAGCTTGGGGTCGTCGGCGTACGCCTGGCCGGCGTTCTCCTTGGTCACGATGACCGGCGGGAGCAGGAACGCGGGGACCACCTTGACGCCGTTGTTGTAGGACTTGGTGTCGTTGATCTGGGGCTTTCCGCCGCCCTGCAGGGACTTGACCATGTTCACGGTCTCCGCGACGAGCTTGCGGGTGTCCTTGTTGATGGTGGAGTACTGCTCACCGGCCATGATCGACTTGACGGACTCGACCTCGGAGTCCTGCCCGGTGACGACGGGGAGCGGCTTGCCGGCGCCCTTGACCGAGGTGAGGATGGCGCGGGCCAGGGTGTCGTTCGGCGACAGCACGCCGTCGACGTTCTTCTTGCTGTAGGTGGAGGTCAACAGCGAGTCCATCCGCTGCTGCGCGTTCTCGGCCTTCCAGCCCTGGATGGCGGTCTGCTTGATGTCCGTCTGGCCGGAGCCGACCTTGACCTCGCCCTTGTCGATGAGCGGCTTGAGGACGCTCATCGCGCCGTCGAAGAAGACCGCGGAGTTGTTGTCGTCGGGCGAGCCGGAGAACAGCTCGATGGTCCAGGGGCCCTTCGCCTTCTTGGCCTTCATGCCGTCCAGCAGGGCCTGCCCCTGCAACTGGCCGACCTTGAAGTTGTCGAACGCGATGTAGTAGTCGACGTCCTTGGTGTTGGTGATGAGCCGGTCGTAGGCGATGACGATCGCGCCGGACTGCTTGGCCTGCGCCACCTGGGTGGACAGCTGCGCGGCGTCGGTCGCGCCGATGACGATGACCTTCGCGCCCTTGGTGACCATCGAGGAGATCTGCGCCTGCTGGTCGGCCACCGTGGTCGAGGCGCCCGCGTACTGGACGTCCGCCTTGAACCCGGCCTGCTTGAGGCCGCTGTTGAACAGGTCGCCGGCCAGGACCCAGTTCTCGGACGTCTTGGCGGGCAGCGCGACACCGATGAGGGAGTCCTTGGCGAAGCCCTTGTCGCCGTCCCCGCCGCTGCCGGAGCCTTCCCGTTCGTTGGAGCAGGACGCGGCGGTGAGCGCGAGCGTGGCCGCCGCGCCGACCGCCAGGGCCTTGGTGATGAGTGAGCGCATTGTCGGATGACCTTTCTCGGTGTCGTGCCGGGGGGTGGATCCGCGGCGGCGGCGGTGGAGCCCGCCGGTCGGCCGCGGGAGGGTCAGCCGGCGGCCGCGGCCTTGTCCGCCCTGTCGGCCGTGCCGGCCTCGTGAGACGGCGGCGGCGTCGCGTCCGGTGGCGACGACGGTCCGCCGTCCCGCCGGAACGGACGCATGATCGATCCGATGACCGAGAAGCGGCCCTGCCGGTTGTTGTAGACGTCCAGCGCGGCGGCGAGCAGGAGCACCAGGCCCTTGATGATCTGCACCCGGTCCGAGCCGACGCCCTCCAGCTGCAGGCCGTTGTTGAGCAGGGCCATGACCAGGCCGCCGACGATCGAGCCGCTGATGGTGCCGAGGCCGCCGCTGACGGCGGCGCCGCCGATGAACACCGCCGCGATCGCGTCCAGCTCCCAGTTCAGGCCGTCCTGCGGTCCGGAGGCGGCGGACCGGGCCACGAAGATCATGCCGGCCAGCGCGGCGAGGATCCCCATGTTCGTCATCACGAAGAAGTTGACCCGGCGGAGCTTCACCCCCGACAGCTCGGCGGCGCGGGCGTTGCCGCCGACCGCGTAGATGTGCCGGCCGCCGGCGGCGTTGCGCGTGTAGAACGAGTAGGCGATCACCAGGGCGGCCAGGATGATGCCGGAGATCGGCAGGCTGGTGCCGACCCGGCCGCCGGCGAAGCGCAGCGTGGTGAAGACGATGACGCCGAGCATCACCGCGAGCCGGATCCCCGAGACCCACAGCGGGGTGAGGTCCGCGTCCATCTGCTGCCGCACCTGCCGGGCGCGCCACTCCCGCCAGACGACCGCGGCGCAGGCGGCCAGGCCGAGCAGCAGGGTCGGGTTGTTGTAGCCGGTGTCGGGCCCGATCTCGGGCAGGTAGCCCGCGCCGATCTTGCGGAAGCCCTCCGGGACCGGCACCGTGTCGGCGTTGCCGACGTACTGGTTCGCGCCGCGGAACAGCAGCATCCCCGCCAGCGTGACGATGAACGCCGGCACCCCGGCGTAGGCGACCCAGAAGCCCTGCCAGGCGCCGATGAGGGCGCCGACGAGCAGGCCGAACACGATCGCCGCGGGCCATGGCAGGTCGTACTCCTGCATCGCCTTGGCGACCACGATGCCGGTGAACGCGGCGACCGAGCCGACCGACAGGTCGATGTGCCCGGCGACGATCACCATCAGCATGCCGACGGCGAGGATCAGGATGTAGGAGTACTGGCTGACGACCGCGATGAGGTTGCCCGAGGTCAGGGTGAGGCCGTCGGTGAGGACCTGGAACAGCAGCACGATCGCCACCAGCGTGAAGATCATGCCGAACTGGCGGGCGTTGGAGGTGGTACCCCCGAAGAGGTTCTTCTTCAGCTCTTGGTATCGGCTCATGGCGTCGCCGTCTTCTTGGTCGAGGTCATCTGCTTCATGAGGAGTTCGGGGTCGGCCTCGTCGCGCGGCACCACGCCGGTGATGGTCCCCTCGAACACCGTGTAGATCCGGTCGCACAGGCCGATCAGCTCGGGCAGCTCGGAGGAGATGACGATGACCCCCTTGCCCTGCTCGGCGAGCCGCTGGATGATCCCGTAGATCTCGTACTTGGCGCCCACGTCGATGCCGCGCGTCGGCTCGTCCAGGATCAGCAGATCGGGGTCGGTGAACATCCACTTCGCCAGGACGACCTTCTGCTGGTTGCCGCCGGAGAGCTTGGTGACGCCCTCGTCGACCGTCGGCGTCTTGATCCGCAGGCTCCGGCGGTACTCGTCGGCGACCTTGTGCTCCCGGACCCGGTCGATCACGCCGCGCCGGGCGATCTTCGACAGCTTGGCGGCGACGACCGAGGTCTTGATGTCGTCGAGGAGGTTGAGCCCGATCGCCTTGCGGTCCTCGCTCACGTAGGCCAGGCCGTTCTTGATGGCGTCGGCGACCGTCTTGAGCTGGATCTCCCTGCCGTCCTTGTAGACGTGCCCGCCTTCCCAGACCCCGTAGGACCGGCCGAACAGGCTCATCGCGAGCTCGGTGCGCCCGGCGCCCATGAGCCCGGCGAAGCCGACGATCTCGCCGCGGCGGACGGTGAAGCCGGAGTCGCGGCACACCAGCCGCTCGGCGGAGACGGGGTGGCGCACGGTCCAGTCGCGGACCTCGAAGAACACCTCGCCGATGGCGGGGGTGTGCTCGGGGAACCGGCCGCTCAGCTCGCGGCCCACCATGCCGCGCACGATGCGGTCCTCATCGACCCCGTCGGCCTGGACGTCGAGCGTCTCGATGGTCCGCCCGTCGCGCAGGATGGTGATCGAGTCGGCGACGGCCGCGATCTCGTTGAGCTTGTGCGAGATCATGATCGAGGTGATGCCCCGCCGCTTGAACTCGCGCAGCAGGTCCAGCAGGTGCCGCGAGTCGGTCTCGTTCAGGGCCGCGGTCGGCTCGTCCAGGATCAGCAGCTTCACGTCCTTGGCGAACGCCTTGGCGATCTCGACCAGCTGCTGCTTGCCGACGCCGATGTCGCTGACGAACGCGTCGGGGTCCTCCTTGAGGCCCACCTGCTCCATCAGCTCGAGGACGCGGTGGCGCGCGCCCTTCCAGTCGATCACGCCGCCCCGCCGCGGCTCGTTGCCGAGGAAGACGTTCTCGGTGATCGACATCCCCGGCACCAGCGCGAGCTCCTGGTGGATGATCACGATGCCGGCGTGCTCGCTCGCCCGGATGTCGCCGAACCTGACCTCCTCGCCGCGGTAGACGATCTCCCCGCTGTAGGTGCCGTGCGGGTGCACGCCGCTCAGCACCTTCATGAGGGTGGACTTCCCGGCGCCGTTCTCGCCGCAGATGGCGTGGATCTCGCCGGTGCGGACCGCCAGGTTGACGTCCGCCAGGGCGGTCACGCCCGGGAACGTCTTGGTGATCGAACGCATCTCCAGCAGGAACGGGGCGGGACCGGCGTCCTCGCCGGGGCGCGTGTCCTTCGCGGGGTTCATGTCCGATGCCCCCCGCTCCGCAGCCCGCCACGGCTGCGCGTGTCCGGTCCCGGGGGGACGCGGCGTGCCTCTGACATCAGCTTCTCCGATGGTCTCGCGTCGCCGGCGGCCGTGGGTCGGGAGGGTCCGGCGTGACCCGGCGGCCGCCGGCGTGTGACGCGCGTTACGTCCAGAGCACCTTAAATCCAATTGTTTTACAAAGTCAAAGCCACGGGCCAGAATGGAGTCGGCGCCGGTCAGGGGGACCGGCGCCGGGCAGAAAGGACCTTCGTTGCGGCGAGCAGGCACGAACCTTCCCAAGGTGGGGCGCTACAACCGGGCGGTGGTGCTCGACCAGATCCAGCTCGCCGACGGCATCAGCCGGGCCGAGATCGCCGAGCGCACCGGGCTCACGCCGCAGACCGTCTCCGGGATCACGCGCAAGCTGCTCGACGAGGGGATCGTGCGCGAGGACGGGTCCAGCCGCGTCGAGGGGCTCGGGAAGCCCCGCACGACCCTGCGGATCAACAGCGACGCCGGCAGCGCCGTGGGGCTCCACTTCGACCCGGTGGAGCTCGCCTGCGTGGTCGTCGACCTGGTCGGGCACCCGCTGGTGCTGAAGCGCCGCCCGACGCCCGCCGGCGCCCGGCCGGACGAGGTCGTCGCGGCCATGGCGGACCTGGCCGGCGACGTCCTCGCCGAGGCCGACGTGCCGCGCGAGCGCGTGCTCGGCCTCGGCCTCGCCAGCCCCGGCCCGATCGACCAGGACAGCGGGATGGTCGTCGCGCCGCCCAAGCTCGCCCACTGGACGCGGGTGCCGATGAAGCAGCTGCTGAGCGAGGCCACCGGCCTGCCGGTCACGCTGGACAACGACGCCACCGCCGCCGCGATCGGCGAACGCTGGTCGGGCGCCGGCCGGGGGGTCGCCGACTTCGCCTACTTCTTCTTCGGCACCGGCATCGGCGGCGGGCTGATCCTTGGCCACCAGGTCCACCGGGGCGGCTCGCTCAATGCCGCGGAGTTCGGGCACACCTCCGTCCGGCTGGACGGCCCGCGCTGCTACTGCGGAAACCGGGGGTGCCTGGAGAGCCTGGTCAGCCCCGCCGCCATCGCCGCCGAGACGCGGCGCAGGCTGGGCGAGGAGCCCGCCGGAAGCGTGCTCGCGGAGCCGTTCCGGCGCGACCCGGCCGCCGTCGACCACGAGGCGGTCCTCACCGCCGCCGCACAGGGCGACCCGCTCGCGGCCGCGGTCATCGGCGATGCCGCCGACCTCGTCGCCGCCGTCGCCGTCAACGTCGTCAACATCGCCGACGTGGACCTGATCGTGCTGGGCGGGCACGGCATCAGGCGCGTCGAGAAGCTCTACCTCGACGCCGTCACCGAGGCCCTCGCGTCCAGGCCGCTGTCCCGCCACGTCCGGGTCGCCGAAGCGGCGGTCTCGCCCCTCGGCCCCGACGCCGCCGTGGTCGGCGCGGCGTCGCTCGTCCTGCACGCCACCTACTCGCCACAGCTCTCGGCGCTCCTCGAGGTCTGACCAGAGCGATCCCGGGCTCCCACCAAGGAAGTGTTCATGGACCATGACGTCGTGCTCGCGGTGGACATCGGCGGCACCAAGATCAGCGCCGGCCTGGTCGGCGCGGACGGGCGGGTGCACCGGCAGGCCGAAGTCGCCACCCCCGCCACCGAAGCGCTCCTGGACGAGGCCATGCGCGGATTGCTCTCCTCGGTGTCCGAGGGCGCGGCTCCGCGCGCGGTCGGGCTCGCCTCCGCGGGGCCGGTCGACCCGCGGCGCGGCCGGGTGAGCCCGGTGAACATCCCGGCGTGGCGCGACTTCCCGCTGCTCGACCTGGTCGGCGCCATCGTGCCCGGCGTGCCCTCCGTCCTGGTCGGGGACGGGATCGCGGCGGCGCTGGGCGAGCACTGGCTCGGCGCGGGCCGCGGCGTGGAGTCGATGCTCGGGATCGTCGTCTCCACGGGCGTCGGCGGCGGTCTCGTCCTCGCCGGCGCGTCCTACCCGGGCCCGAGCGGCAACGCCGGGCACATCGGCCACGTCGTCGCCGACCCCGCGGGCCCGCCCTGCACCTGCGGGGCGACCGGATGCGTCGAGGCCTACGCCAGCGGCCCGTCCATGGTCCGGTGGGCCCGCGGCCGGGGATGGAAGGGCGCCGACGCCCGCGCCCTGTCCGCCGACGCCTCCCAGGGCGACGGCGTCGCGCTCGCCGCGTTCGACCAGGGCACCCGGGCGCTGGCCCGCGGCATCGCCGCCACGAGCGCGCTGTGCGACCTGGACCGCGTCGTGATCGGGGGCGGTGTCGCGGCGGCCGGCGAGGTGCTGTTCGCGCCGCTGCGCGCGCACCTGGCCGGTTTCCTCACGCTGGACTACGTCCGGCGGCTGACCGTCGTCCCGTCCGAGCTCGGCCGTACCGCCGGCCTGCTCGGCGCCGCCCGCAGCGCGCTCCCGGCCTCCCACCCCGCGGCCGCCTAGGTTCTGCCGCTCAGACTCGCGCCGACGGCGACGGGCCGTGCCACCCCCGGTGGCACGGCCCGTCGCTCTCAGGGGTCACCAGGTCATGCGAACGCCCACGCGAACACGTGGAGGGACCCTCCACTCTCGGGAGCGTTCAGCGTCATGCTCTTCACCTGCTTGGCCGGGTCGAGGTCGATCGGGGTCGCACCGAAGACGTAGACGTTGATCTCGTCCCTCGTCCCGTCGTCGTTGTTGCGGTAGGGGGTCGTGGCCACGATCTCGTTGCCGAAGCGCGGGGGATACGCGTCGGCGCCGAGCGCCCAGTCGCTGAACGCCAGCTCGCTGCGCTGGGTCGACCCGTCGGCGTACGTGATCGTCACCGTGGACGGGGCGTCTCCGTTGCCCGCGGAGCCGAGGAACGCGAGCTTGGCCGCCTTAAGCCCGTCCGGCAGCTCGACGGTCTGCCCCTGCGCGTGCACGTTGTCCATCTGGCCGGGCCTGCGCGCCGGCCAGTCGAACGTGAATCCGTTCCAGGACACCTGCTCACCCGGGGACAGCCCGGCCGCGGCGAGCGCCTGGGCCGAGTACGACCAGCCGCCGCCGTCGAAGTTGGCCATGCCGGAGGCGCCGTCCTCGGAGATGCCGGCGTTGTTCTGGTACCACTCGATCGTCCCCTTGCGGGCCACGTTGAGGGTGAGGCCCGCGTCGCCGGCGCCGGGTATCGAGATCGGCACGGTGTGGAAGTCGATCTTCGCGTCGGCGGCCACCGAGACCGTGATCTTCTGGTCGGCGTGGCCGGACGCCGGGACCCGGAGCGTGCCGGACGACGGCGTCAGCGTGACGCCCGGAGGCGGCGCGGCCTTCCACTCGACCTCGCCTCCCGACGCCAGCGCCTGGACGCGCAGCGTCGTGGTGGTGCTGCCGCCGGGCTCCACCGGGACGAGGCCCGGGTCGACCGCCGTGAGGTAGCTCTTACCGCCCTCGGTGAACGACGGCGGCGCGTCCGACTCGGCCGACCCGAACCCGGTGTTCGGCGACGTGCCGAGGGTGAAGTCGAGCGTCCCGCCCGACCGCGCGAACGACTCGGGCAGCCAGGCCTTCGAGGTGGCCTTCCCGTTCACCTTGAGCGCCTGGATGTAGCGGGACGTCTCCGCGCCCGGCGCCTTGATCGTGACCTTCTGGCCGGAGGAGCGCCGCACCTCGATCTTGGAGAAGGCGGGCCCGTTCACCATCAGCTCGGCACGGCCCGGGATCGCCGGGTACACGCCCATCGACGCCCACACGTACCAGGCGGACATCGTCCCGAGGTCGTCGTTGCCGACCAGGCCGTCGGGGGTCGGCTTGAACAGCTCGGCGCGCGCCCGGTGCACGACGTCCTGCGTGCGGTACGGGCGGCCCGCCCACGCGTACAGCCACGGCGACTGGAGCGAGGGCTCGTTGCCGAGGTAGGCGAGCGGCTTGTGCGGGCCCGCGTTGAGCTCGGCGAAGAACGCGTCGAGCCGCTTGGCGGCGGCGTCGCGCCCGCCCATCGCGTTGAACAGGCTCTTCACGTCCGCGTAGGTCATCCAGTGGTACTGGGCGCCGTTGCCCTCCACGTACCAGTTGGAGTCCGCGGGGTCGAACGGGCTGAGGAACGAGCCGTCGGCGAACCGCGGCTGGATCCAGCCGTTGAGCGGGTTGTAGAGGTTCTGCCAGCCGTGCGAGCGCGCCATGAACTTCTCCGCCGTGGCCTTGTCGCCGAGCCGCTCGGCCACCTGGGCGATGCCGAAGTCGGCCAGGTTGTACTCCATGGTCGTGGCGGGGTCGCCCGGCACGTAGCCGATCTTGAGATAGGAGGCGTTCCCGGGCCGCTCGGTGTACCCGGACTTGGCCCCGATGCGCTCCGCCCCGGCCACCATTGAGGCGAGGGCGCCCTTGGCGTCGAAGTCGCGCGCCCCGAACGCGTAGGCGCTCGCGATCATCGAGTGGTACGGGTCGCCGTTCATCACGCCGGTGATGGTGTTCTGGTGGGACCAGCGGTCCCAGACGTCGCCGATGGCGCGGGCGTTCTCATGCAGCGACCGCGCGATGTCGCTCGCCACGTCCGGCGCCAGGAAGGCGAGGAGCTGGATCTCGCTGCGGTAGATGTCCCAGCCGGAGAACGTCGCGTAGTGGTGGCGGCCCCTGGGGGCCTTGTGGGTGCGGTAGTCGAACCCTGTGTAGGTGCCGTCCACGTCGTCGAACACGTACGGCTGGAGGAACGAGTGGTAGAGCGCGGTGTAGAACGTCCGGAGGGTGTCGGGCGTGCCGCCCTCGACCCTGATCTGCCCGAGGCGGCGCTGCCAGGCGTCACGCGTGGCGGTGCGCACCGCATCGAACGGCTTGCGGCCGATCTCGGCCCGGAGGTTCTTCTTCGCGCCGTCGATGCTCACGTACGACAGGCCCGTGCGCATCTGGACGGGCGCGCCGCCGTCGAACTGGAGGTACACGCCGGAGCCGGGGCCCTTGACGGTCACGTCCCCGGCGAAGGTGCGCTGGGACGGGGCTACGGGACGCCCGTCCCGGCCGTTGTTGACCCGGCCGCTCGTCTTGCGCGGCGACTGCGGGACATCGGCGGGCGACTTGCCCCGGACGCGCTCGTTGCCGGGCTTGACCGAGTCGTCCTTCCAGGTCCCGGACGCGGTGATCGGGCGGTCGAAGGTGGCGTGGAAGTAGACGTAGTACTTGGTGGACGTCCCGCAGAACCCGCCCGTCCTGGCCCAGCCCGAGACCGTGTTGCCGCTGATCGTCGCCTCGGCGTCGTCGACGCCGTTGATGGAGCCGGTGACGTTCAGCAGCAGGGTGCCCGGCTTGCCGGCCGGGAAGGTGAAGCGGCCGACGCCCGCGCGCGTCGAGGCCGTCAGTTCGGTCTTGACGCCAGAGTCGGCGGTGACGGCGTAGTAGCCGGGGTTCGCCTGCTCGTTCTCGTGCTTGAAGGTCTGGACGTAGTCCGAGCCGTGGGTGGCGGGGGAGGCGCCGATCGTCCCGGAGATCGGGATGACGGGGAAGTCCTGCGCGCCGGTGCAGCCGGGGCCCGAGATGTGGCTCATCGAGAACCCGCGCAGCCGGTCGTCCTCGTACTTGTAGCCGCCTCCGGACGTGCGGACGGTGTCGGGACTCCACTGCATCATCCCGAACGGGGCCGCGGCGCCGGGGAAGTTCATCCCGGCCCCGCCGCCGTGGCCGAAGTCGGGACCTCCGTCCTTGGTGCCGACGAACGGGTTGACGTACGAGGTGAGGTCCGGGGCCGCATGCGCCGCCGTGGCGGCGGGGACCGCGGCGGAGGCCAAGGGGAGCAGGAGGACGGCGAGGCCGCCCGCAAGCCGGCGTCTGAGCATGAGTGTCTCCTCAGTGGGACGCACGGACGTATGACAACGTTGTCAGGATGGTGATCTCCCGACACCGGCGCGTCAACGACCGAATCCGGCCATGGCGAAACTTCCCCCGGTCATGGTGACATCGTTGTCATGATGAACAGGGGGGCGCCGCGGCCGACCATGCGCGATGTGGCCGCGGCGGCGGGGGTCAGCCTCAAGACGGTGTCGCGCGTGGTGAACAACGAGTCCGGCGTCCGGCCCGAGACCGAGGCGGCGGTCCGCGACGCCATCGCGCTCCTCGGCTTCCACCGCAACGACCTGGCGCGCACCCTGCGCGGCGGCCCGACCGGCACCATCGGCCTGGTCATCCAGGACGTGGCCAACCCCTTCTACTCGCTGGTGGCGCGCGGGGTGGAGGACGTCGCCCGCGAGGCCGGACGGCTGATGATCCTCGGCAGCTCCGGCGACGGGCACCTGCGCGAGCACGTGTACCGGCGGGAGCGCGAGCTCACCGCGTCCCTCTGCGAGCGCCGGGTGGACGGCCTGCTGATCGTCTCGTCGGGCGCCGCCGACCGCCGGCTCGCCGAGTACGGCACGCCGGTGGTCTACATCGACCAGCCCGGTCCGCTCGACGTCGACACCGTCCTCACCGACAACGCCGGCGGGGCGCGCGCCGCCGTCCGGCACCTGCTGGCGCGCGGCCACCGCCGGATCGCTTGCCTGCTCGACCGGACGGAGGTCTTCACCGCCCGCGAGCGCCACCGCGGCTACCTCGCCGCCCTGGCCGAGCGGGGGATCGCGGAGGACCCGGCCATCGCCCGCATGATGATCCAGGACGCGGTGGGCGCCGAGCGGACGATGGCCGAGCTGCTCGGCCTGCCCGATCCGCCGACCGCCGTCCTCACCGGCAACAACCTGCTGACGGCCGGCGCGCTGCGGGCGATCCGGGCCGCGGCCGGGCCGGTCGCGCTGGTGGGGTTCGACGACTTCGAGCTGGCCGACCTGCTCTCGGTCACGGTCGTCGCGCACGACCCCGCCGCGATGGGGCGCCGCGCCGCCGAGCTGCTGGAGCGCCGCATCGGCGGGCACGCGGGCCCTCCCGAGCACGTCCTGAACCCCACCCGCCTGGTGGAGCGGGGCTCGGGAGAGATCCCCCCGCCGGGCTAGAGCCGTGCCGGTCAGGTGGAGTCGCGGACGATGAGCTCGACGGGGAAGATCACCGGGTCGGCCTTGGGGTCCACCCCGTCCAGCAGCATCTGGACGATGGTCCGGGCGACCTCGGCGATCGGCTGGCGGACGGTGGTCAGCGGCGGATCGGTGAAGCGGGCGGCGTCGATGTCGTCGAAGCCGACGACGGCGACGTCGTCGGGGACGCGGCGGCCCGCCCTCCGCAGCGCGTGCAGGGCGCCGGTCGCCATCAGGTCGCTCGCGGCGAACACCGCGTCGAGATCGGGATCGTCCTCCAGGAGCTGGGTCATCGCGGCCGCCCCCGACTCGCGGGTGAAGTCGCCGATGGCGGCCAGCGACCGGCGGCCGGTGCCGGACAGGAGTTCGCGGTAGCCGGCCATCCGGTCCAGCCCCGCGGACATGTCGGGCGGGCCGCTGATGGTGGCGATGCGCCGCCGCCCCCGGGACAGCAGGTGCTGCACGGCGGCCCGCGCGCCCCCGACGTTGTCGGCGTCGCAGTAGGGGGGCCTCGCCGTGGACACCGGGCGGCCGTGCGACACCACCGGCACGCCGGTCCGCAGGAGCGCCGCGGGCAGGGGGTCCGCGCCGTGCAGGGACAGCAGGATGACGCCGTCCACGTGGCCGCCCGCGACGTACCGCTCGACCCTGGCCTGCCCGCCCGGCGAGGACGGCATCATGAGCACGACCTGCCGGTCCGCGGCCTCCAGCTCCTGGCTCACCGTCCGGATGACCTGGGAGAAGAAGGGGTCGTCGGAGAAGACGCGGGCGGGCGGCTCGGAGACCACCAGCCCGATCGACCCCGTGCGCTGGGTGACCAGGCTGCGGGCCGCCGAGTTCGGGACGTAGCCGAGTTCCTCCACCGCCCGCAGTACGGCCGTGCGGATGTCGGGGTTCACGGTGTCCGCCCCGTTGACCACGCGCGACACCGTGGCGCGGGAGACCCCGGCCCTGGCCGCCACGGCCTCCAGCGTGGGACGTTTCATGCAGGCTTTCCCCCGAGTCCGTTGCGGGCGATGACGTCGCGGAACCACCGCGCGCTGTCCTTGGCCAGGCGGCGCTGGTCGGCGTAGTCGACGTAGACGATCCCGAATCGCTTCCCGTAGCCTTCGGCCCATTCGAAATTGTCCAGAAGCGACCATACGAGATACCCCCGCAGGTCCGCACCGGCGGTGAGCGCGGCGTGCGCGGCGCGCAGATGCCCGTCGAGGTAGCGGATGCGGGCGTCGTCGCGCACCCGCCCCTCCTCGTCGGGGACGTCCTCGAACGCGGCGCCGTTCTCGGTGACGACGAGGGGCACGCCCGGGTAGTCCCGGCTGAGGCGGATCAGCAGGTCGCCCAGGCCGTCCGGCACGATGGGCCAGCCCATCGCCGTGTGCGGCGGCCCGGCCTGCGGGAACGCGATGCCCTCGGACCCGGGGTAGACGGGGTTCGGCGGGGTGCCGGGGGAGGCCGCCACATAGGTCGGGTTGTAGTAGTTGATGCCGAGCGAGTCGATCGGCTCGGCGATCACGGCCAGGTCGTCGCCGCGGACGTGGTCGAGCCCGCCGTCGCGGGAGGCCACCGCCAGCACCGGCTCGGAGTACGCGCCGCGCAGCACCGGGTCGAGGAACTGCCGGTTGAGCAGCGCGTCGACCAGGTCGGCGGCGGCCGCGTCCGGTTCGGAGCCGCCGGCGGCGACGATCGGGGCGAGGTTCAGGGTCAGCGAGATCCGCTCGGCCCCGCCGGCGCGCAGCCGCCGGGCGGCCAGTCCGTGCGCCACGAGCAGGTGGTGCGCGGCGCGGAAGGCGTCGGCGGCGCTGGTCCGGCCGGGGGCGTGCACGCCCGCGGCGTAGCCGAGGTACGCGGCCACCCACGGCTCGTTGATCGTCGTCCAGGTGTCGACGCGGTCGGCGAGGCGGTCGTGGACGAGGCCGGCGTAGTCCGCGAACCGCAGGGCGGTGTCGCGGGCCGTCCACCCGCCGCGGTCCTCCAGCGTCTGCGGCAGGTCCCAGTGGTAGAGGGTGGCGTACGGCGTGATCCCGGCCTGGAGCAGCTCGTCGACCAGCCGGTCGTAGAAGCCGATGCCGCGGGGGTTGACCGGGCCGGAGCCGTCGGGCTGCACCCGCGGCCAGGCCACCGAGAAGCGGTAGACGCTCAGCCCGAGGCCGGCCATCAGGCCGACGTCGTCGCGGAACCGGTGGTAGTGGTCGCACGCGACGTCGCCGGTGTGCCCGCCCGCGACCTTGCCGGGGACTTGGCTGAAGGTGTCCCAGATCGAGGGGCCGCGGCCGTCGTCCCGCGCCGCGCCCTCGATCTGGTACGCCGCGGTGGCGGCCCCCCAGACGAAGCCGGGCGGGAAGGTGAGGGGCCGGTGGTCGGTCTGGAGCGTGGTGGCCGTCATCGTCCTGGCTGTTCTCTCCGCTGGTGAGGGGTGGATCGTCATGCCTTGAGGGCGCCGTCCATGATCCCGCTGATGATCTGCCGCCCGAACAGCACGAAGACGGCGAGCAGCGGCAGCGTCGCCACCGCGGTGCCGGTGAACATCAGCGAGTAGTCGGTGTAGTAGGCGCCGTTCAGCAGGTTGAGCGAGTACTGGACGGTGGGGTTGTCGGGGTTGAGCACCGCCAGCGGCCAGATGAACTCGTTCCAGGTCTGCATGAAGGTGAACAGGCCGAGGACGGCCATGGCGGGGCGCAGGACCGGCAGCACGACGCTCCAGTAGATGCGGAAGGTCGAGCAGCCGTCGATGCGGGCGCTCTCGATGAGCTCGTCCGGGACGGCCTGCATCGTGTACTGCCGCATCATGAACACGCCGAACCCGGTGACCAGGAACGGCACGATGACGGCCTGGAGCTTCCCCGTCCAGCCGATCTCGGCCATCAGCATGTACAGCGGGATGATGCCCATCTGCACCGGCACCATCATGGTCGCCAGCATGACCAGCAGCAGCGCGCCGCGGCCGCGGAAGCGCAGCTTGGCGAAGGCGAAGCCGGCGAGCGAGGCGAACAGGAGCGTGGAGACGGTCACCGCCGTGGCCGCGATGGCGGAGTTGACCAGCCCGAGGGTGAAGTGCGCCTGCTCGTTGCCGAACAGCCGGGACAGGTTGCGGCCCAGCTCGCCGCCCGGGAGGAGCGGCGGCGGCGTCGACCCGACGACGTCGTTGGTGCGGGTCGCGACGACGAGCATCCAGTAGATGGGGAACACCGACAGCACGATCGTCGCCAGCAGCGTGATCCGGGTGAGCGGGCCGGCGTCCCAGAGCGCCGCGACGGCGCCGCCGCGCCTCGCCCGGGGCCTGCCGGGCGTCCTCTGGATCATCATTTCGTTCCTCCGACACGGCGCAGCCACACGAAGTTGAGGAGGGATCCCAGGAGGATGAGCATGAAGAGCATCCAGGAGACGGCGGACGCGTAGCCGTAGTCGAACCGCCGGAACGCGTTCTCGAACATGTACATGGTGACCGTCTGGAACTGCCGCAGCGATCCCCCGGCCATGTCGCCGTTGCCGAACAGCAGCGGCTCGGTGAACAGCTGGAACCCGCCGATCGTGGAGACGATCGCGGTGAAGATGATGGTCGGCCGCAGCATCGGCAGCGTGATCGACCAGAACTGGCGGGCGCGGGACGCCCCGTCGATCGCCGCGGCCTCGTACAGGTCGCGCGGGATCGACTGCATCGCGGCCAGGTAGATCAGCGCGTTGTAGCCCGTCCACCGCCAGTCGACCATCACCGAGACCGCGATCCAGGCCGTCGAGCGCCGCGCGGCCCAGTCGAGATGGTCGGCCCCGAACCAGCCGAGCACCCAGTTGACCATGCCGAAGTCCCGGCTGAACAGCTGGCCGAAGACGATGGCCACCGCGGCGATCGAGGTGACCATCGGGACGAGCACGCCCATCCGCACCAGCGTCCGCGCCCGCATCCGCTGGTTGAGCGCGTTCGCCAGCACCAGCGCGAGCAGCAGCTGCGGGACGGTGGCGATGACGAACATGCCGAGGGTGTTGCGGACCGCGTTCCAGAACTGCGGGTCGGTCAGGACGAGCCGGAAGTTCTCCAGGCCCACGAACTCGTGGGTGCCGAGCAGTTCCCAGTCGTGCAGGGCCACCCAGACCGTGTAGCCCATCGGGAAGAGCCCGAAGAGGAAGAAGAGCAGGAAGTACGGGGAGATGAACAGGTAGGGCGAGAACTTCACGTCCCACCTGGCGAGCACGGTGCGCACCCCGCGGCGCCGGGGCGGGGCCCCGGGCGGCGGCGCCGCCCGGGACTCCGCGCGGGAACCGATGGAGACCGTCATCGAGCCTCGCGTTCGGCGTCGTCGAGGGCCTTCTTCCACGCCGCGTCGGGGGAGAGCCGGCCCTGCTCCAGCGCGAGCAGCGCGTCCTCGAAGCGCTGCTGCACCGGGTTGGAGTCGGCGCCCAGGTAGAGCGGCTTGATCGACTTCGCGCCGCGGGCGTAGATCCGCCCGACCGGGGCGTCGTTGAAGTACTCGTTCTTGAAGGACGTCACCGCGGGGTCGTCCAGCGCCTGCGGGGACGAGGGCAGGTTGTTGCGCGCCTTGAACGCGGCGATCTGGCTCTTCACGCTGGTGAGGTACTTGGCCAGCTCGGCCGCCTCCTTGACGTGCTTGCTCTGCTTGGGCACGGCGAGGAAGGAGCCGCCGCGGCTGCCCGAGCCGCCCGGGATCGCCGCGACGTCCCACTTGCCGGACGCCTCCGCGCCGGCGTTCTCCTTGATGACGCCGAGCATCCAGGACGGGCACGCGATGGTCGCGAACTTGGCCTGCTTGAAGCCGGAGCCCCAGCTCGGCTCGAACGACTTCAGCCCGGCCGACAGCCCGGCCTGCTGGATCTTCAGGGTCGTGTCCCACGCGCTCCGGACCGCGGGGTTGCTCCCGGCCACGAGCTTGCCGGAGGGGTCGAAGAACGTGTGGCCGACGCTCTGGCTCGCGGTCTGGGCGAGGATCGTGTTGTAGAGGTTCACCGAGCCGTCGACGAACTTGGAGTCCTTCGCCTTGGCGGCGTACTTCTGGCCGGTGGCGATGTAGGCGTCCCAGGTCGGCCAGAGCTTGCCGACCTCCTCGCGGCCGGTCGGCAGGCCCGCCTTCTTGAACAGGTCGGTGCGGTAGCACATGGCCAGGCCGCCGATGTCGGTGCCGAGGCCGACCAGGTACTTGCCGTCGGAGCTGAGCGCCTGCTTCCACTTCCAGTCGAGGAAGCCGCCCTTGAGCGAGCCCGCCCCGTGGTCGAGCAGGTTCACGAACTTGTCGGGGTTCGCCATGAACTTGGTGAGGATCCCCTCCTCGATGGCGACGACGTCGCCGGCGCCGCTGCCCGCGGCGATCCACTGCTCCAGGCGGGGCAGGTACTCGTCGAGCTGCACCACGTTGCGGTGCTTGATCGTGACGCCGGGGTGGGCGGCCTCGTACTGCTTGAACAGCTCCTCGTAGCCGAAGGTGCTGAAGGTGTCGACGGTCAGCGTGACCGAGCCGTCCGAGCCGGTTCCGGAGTCCGCGTCTCCGCAGGCGGAGAGGCCGAGCGCCAGGACGGCGACGGAGACGAGGCCGGACGCGAGGCGGCGGTGGGATCTGCGCATGGCTGTCCTCGGGGGTGGTTTGGGGGTCGACCGGGGTCGGTCGAGAGAGCGCTCTCGCAGAGAATGGCTTCACCAGGCACGACTGTCAAGAGAGCGGCCATCTCGCATGGACCAGGGGAAATTCGCAATGGACATAGCACCTGCTCAGACATGGTGCTCGCCTTAGAATCTTGAAGAGAGCGCTCTCTCACTCTTGACGGGTTCGCGCGGACGGACGACATTGGCCCCACCAGAGGGCAGGCACCCCCGCGCTTGCTCCACCCCATCTCTGGAGGTCCCCCCGCTATGACCCCACTGAGACGTCCCCGCCTCTGGCGCAGATGCGCACTCGCCGTGGCCGCCGTCGCGCTTCCCGCGGCGGTCGCGACGGCCGCGCTGTCACCGTCGGCCGGCGCGTCCGTCCCACCTCCGCCGGACGGCTGGAGCCTGGTCTGGAGCGACGACTTCGACGGTCCGGCCGGCGCGCCCCCCTCGTCCGCGAACTGGATCATCGATACCGGCCACGGCTACCCGGGCGGCCCCGGCAACTGGGGCACCGGCGAGATCCAGCGGTACACCGCCGACCCCGCCAACCTCGGCCTGGACGGCGGCGGCAACCTGCGGATCACCCCGGTCAAGTCCTCCTCGGGGGAGTGGACGTCGGCCCGGATCGAGACCCAGCGCACCAACTTCAAGCCCGCCGACGGCCGCGTCCTGCGCATCGAGGGACGCATCCAGATGCCCAACGTCACCGGCAACCAGGCCCTCGGCTACTGGCCGGCGTTCTGGGCCCTGGGGTCCCCGTACCGGGGGAACTACCAGAACTGGCCGGCGATCGGCGAGTTCGACATCATGGAGAACGTCAACGGGCTCAACTCGGTCTGGGGCGTCCTGCACTGCGGCACCAACCCGGGCGGGGCGTGCAACGAGACCAACGGGATCGGCGCCAACCGCGCCTGCCCGGGGTCGTCCTGCCAGTCGGCGATGCACACCTACCGCTTCGAATGGGACCGCAGCGTCAGCCCCAACCAGCTGCGCTGGTACGTGGACGGCCAGCAGTTCCACAGCATCAGCCAGAGCCAGCTCGACGCCACGACGTGGGCGAACATGACCGGGCACGCCGGCTACTTCCTGCTGCTCAACGTGGCCATGGGCGGCGGGTTCCCGGACGGCGTCGCCGGGCACGCCACCCCGACGGGCGACACCGTCTCGGGACGCCCCATGCTCGTCGACTACGTCGCGGTCTGGCAGAGCGGCGGCGGCAGCACGCCCCCGCCGGGCGACCACGTCGACGCCCGGTCGACCATCCAGGCGGAGAGCCGCCAGGCCGAGTCGGGCACGCAGAATGAGACCACGACCGACTCCGGGGGCGGCCAGAACGTCGGCTTCCTCAGCAACGGCGACTGGCTCCGCTACGACAACGTCGACTTCGGCGGCACGCCGGCGACGCAGTTCAAGGCGCGGGTCGCCTCGGGCGCGCCGGCCGGGGTCAGCGGCCTGGTGCAGGTCCGGCTGGGCAGCCCGACGGGCCAGGTGCTCGGCAGCTTCGCCGTGGCCAACACCGGGGGCTGGCAGAGCTGGCGGACGGTTCCCGCCAACATCTCGGGCGTGACCGGCAGGCACACCGTCTACATCACCTTCAGCAGCGGCCAGCCGGCCGACTTCGTCAACCTCAACTGGTTCACGTTCTCCAGCTGAGGGTCACCACCGGCCGCCGCCGACCCCACCGGGGGCCGGCGGCGGCCACGTGGTTTCAACCGTGCTCGGTCACTTGGCGGAGTGGAACGAGTAGTCGCCGGAGCCGACCTGGAAGACGGCGTACCCGTCGCGCATGCCGCGGAACGCCGCGTCGGGAGCCGCCTTGACCGCGTCGCGGTCGCGCGCGGGGACGAGGATCTCGGCCGTCGCGCCCACGGGCACGCCGACGCGAAGCGTGAAGCGACCGTGATCGAGGGTCCAGGCCGAACTCACCCGGCCGAGCGGGGACTGGACGTGGCCCGAGGCGTTCTTCAGACCGCCGATCGGATGGGGCTGGATCTTGATCTTCGTGTAGCCGGGCGCCGCCGGCTCGATCCCCGCGACGCGCTGGTAGAGCCAGTCGTCGACCGTGCCCATGAAGGCGTGGTCGTGCGAGCGCGAGGTGTTCTGCCACTCCTCCCACATCGTCGTGGCGCCGAGGGCCTGGAACCAGTAGCCCCAGCCGGGGTACGTGGGGTTGGTGGCGACCTTGTAGGCGAGGTCTCCGTTGCCGGAGTCGGTCAGCACCGGAAGGATGATCTTCGTACCCAGCGCGCCGGTGTTGAGGTGGTCTCCGCGGGTCCTGATGTCGTTGACGAGGTTGGCGAGCACGGCCGGCCGGTCGGCCTTGGAGACCAAGCCGAAGCTCAGCGGCAGGAGGTTCGAGGTCTGGCGATAGCCCGCTGATCTGTCGTCGTGGTAGGCCTTGGCCGACGTGTCGAAGAACGTCGCGTTGAAGGCGCTCGCCGTCTTGGCCGCCAGGGCGTCGAAGTGCGCGGCGTCGCCGCCGTGGCCGAGGGCGCGCGCGATCTGGGCCATGGTCGTCGCCGTCTTGTAGATGTAGGCGGTTCCGACGAGCCGGGTGCCCTCCGGCGGGAACGCGGCGCCGGGCGCGAGCCAGTCGCCGTAGCTGAAGCCCGTGTAGATGTGGCCCGTCTTCGCGATCGTCTGCTCGTAGTGGTCGAGCCACTTCTTCATCGCGCCGTAGTTGTCGGCGAGAGGACGGATGTCACCGTAGTACCAGTACAGATCCCAGTTGATCAGCACGAAGCTCGCCGACCAGACCGGATCCGTCACACCCTTGGCCCCCACGGTGGCGGGCACGGTGTGGCCGATCGTCCCGTCCGGATTCTGGTCGTCGCGGTGGGTGCGCATCCAGTTCTCGTAGAAGTTCACCATGTCGAAGCTGGCGATCGCGGAGTCGGCGGTGAGGTGCGCGTCCGCGGCGTAGGGACGCTTCTCGTACATCGGAGTGTCGGTCGGGATCGAGTGCAGATTGTTCAGAGTCGTGTTCGCCTGGGCGTCGTGATAGCGGTTGAGCAACCGACTGGAGCTGGTGAAGCCGCCGGTGGCGGTCACCGCCGTGTGTACGCGCTCGCCCTGGACCGACGCCACGGTGACCCCGGCCGGCGCATCGACCTGGACGTAGCGGAAGCCGTTGTAGCTGTAGCTGGGCCGGTAGCTTTCCAGGCCGCCGCCCTTGAGCGTGTACGAGTACGACTGCAACCCGGCGTTGTCGACCGTGCCGTCCGAGCGCAGTTTCTCCCCGTAGGTGATCGACACCACGGCGCCGGCCGGCCCCCGCATCGCGACGCGCGCCCACCCGGCCGTGGGGGTGCCGAAGTCGTGGACCCGTACGCCGTCGCGGGGTGCGGTGACGCGCTTCACCGGCAGCCTGCCGGTCACCTTGATCGGCGGGAACGCCGCCGCGCGGAGGGTCCCCTTGGGCGCGGTGACGGCGAGCGCGGGCTTCCAGGCGGCGTCGTCGAACCCGGGCCGGTTCCAGCCGGGCTGCTCCAGCCGCGCGTCGTACGTCTCGCCGTACAGGACGGACTCGGTGCGCGTCGGGCCGTCGGCCGCCTTCCAGCCGCCGTCGCTGGTCACCTGCTGGGTGCTGCCGTCTTCGTAGGTGATGTCGAGTTCGAGCTTCAGCTTCGGGTCGCTGTGCCAGGGCGAGTCATTCCACTCGCCGGGTTTGGTCATGGCGTAGTACCCGCGTCCCAGGCTCACCCCGAGCGCGTTGCCGCCGGCTCGCAGCGCTTTGGTCACGTCGTACGTCGAGTACAGGACGGTCTTGTCGTAGACCGTGAACGCCGGGTCGAGTTCGTGATCACCGACCCGCTTCCCGTTGAGGTAGAGCTTGTAGTAGCCGAGCCCCGCGATGTACGCGCGGGCGGACGCGATCCGCTTGCGGGCGGTGAACTCCCTGCGCAGCAGCGGCTCAGGCGGGCTCGGCGCGCTGACCGAGCTGTACCAGGGGGCGTCGCCGTAGTGTGCGGCCTCCATGGCCGCGGGCCAGGCCGAGTCGTCGAAGTCCGGTTGCTGCCAGCCGGTCGCCGCCGTGTCGGCCGATTTCCAGGCGTCGTCGGTGACGAGGTCGAGCGGGTCACCGGTCGAGCCCTGAACGTGCAGCCTGCCGATCAGCCCGGCCGGGCCGGCGGCGGCGTTGGCCGCCTCGATCGCGATCACGTTGCGGCCGGAGCGCAGGTCGTCCGAGATGTCGACGACGGTCGCCGTGTTCCAGGAGTCGGCCACGTCCGGCGAGCGGGCTGTCTCCTTGCCGTTCACGTACAGGGTGAACCTGTCATCGGCGCTCAGCTTGAACTGGGCCGAAGTGACCCGGTCGCCGGCGGGAAGGTCGAACGCACGCCGGAAGTAGCGGGTCGCGACCGGCGCCGAGTCGGCCGGCTCGCCCTCGGGATACCAGATCCAGTCGGCACCCGTGAGCGGTATGTCGGCCGGTTTCGACGGCGAACCGATCCATGTCCCCCGGAACTCGCCCGGAGTGAGGAACGCCGTCTCGAACCGCGCCGGCCGGCTCCACCGCGAAGCCCGGTGAGCGGCGTCCCAGACCCGCACCCGCCAGAAGTAGCGCGTGCGCGAACGCAGGGCGGGTCCCGCGTACTCGATGTCAAAGGAGCGTGACGAGCGCACCTTGCCGCTGTCCCACACGTCCGCCGGTCCGTCGCGCGTGGTCGACACCTCCACCTCGTACGCCGACTGCCCTGCGCCGCGCGCGTGTGCGCTCAGAGTCCAGCCGAGCCGCGGCTTCGCGTCGTCGACCCCGAGCGGGTCGACCTGATGCTCGACCGTCAGACCGCCGACCTGAACGTCGCCGGCCGCCCGGGTGGCGCCGGCGGCCTGGGCGGGTGCCGCCCCCAGGGCCGACAAGGCCAGCACCACTGTCGTCACGCGATGGATCATTGCGCTCCCTCTGCATCGGCCCCGACGGCGTCATTTTAAAACGTTTTAATCTCTGGCATAACATCGTTACACTGCTGCAACAGAGCTCACAAGAAGCTGTCCAGATGCGGCCATGCGTCCGCGAGAGGGGCCCTCAGTCGGCAAGCGCACCTGAAAGACGCGCATCATCGCTGCTCAAGGGCTTTACAGGCCAGCGGTCAGGACATGCCGTCGGCAGGACCACGCCCGCAGAGCCAGGCCGATCGCCGGGCACGCGTCGCCCTACGGACCGCTGACTCGGTCGGACGCTGACCAGGACGGAGACCGACGGTTAAAACGTTGTAAGCCGATGCCCGTACCAGACCGCGCTGGACGAACCGGATGTGCCCGAGGTCATCGAACACGAGCGGATGAGGCACAGGGACGAGAAAGCCCAGGTCGGCGCTTGCGGCCTGACCTGGGCTTGGGTGGTGGGCGATACTGGGATTGAACCAGTGGCCTCTACCGTGTCAAGGTAGTCCGCGCTCATGCGTGACCTGCAGCGCTGCGCGAATGCGCAGGTCAGGGGCCTCGATAGGGCGCAGTTGAGCGATGTCCGGCGACGTTGAGGAAAGGTGCCGTCGCCCAGATATCGCCCAGCCCGGTCGGAAGCGGATCATGGTTTCTGTGGATCTCGGGGCTTCTGCCATCGGGGGACGGGGTGGTGATCGGCTGATCCGGTGCTGCACCACCGTCAGTGTGGTGGTGCTGGCGGGTATCGCGGCGGTGCTGTCGTACACGCATATGTTCGAGTTGGTCGTGCGGTACGGGGAGGCGTCGTGGACGGCGGCGCTGTTGCCGGTGTCGGTGGACGGGATGATCGTGGCGTCTTCCATGACGTTGCTGGCCGATTCGCGCGCTGGCTGGCGGGGCGGTCTGCTGCCGTGGACGTTGCTGTTGGTGGGGAGTGCGGCGAGTCTGGCGGCCAATGTGGCGGTGGCCGAGCCGTCGATGGTGGGCCGGTTGATCGCGGCGTGGCCAAGCTGCGCGCTGATCGGGTCATATGAGCTGCTGATGCGCCAGGTCAGAAACGGTGCGCGACGGAATACTCCGGCCGCGCCTCACGAGTCAGCACCCCGAACGGCAGTCAAGACGGATGGCTCAGACGAGGTGCTTACGGCTCCTCATAAGGGCCTGGCCAGGGATGACCCTGGGTCATATGCAGCCCCTATGACCGGGGACGCCTTGTCAGACGGCTCATACGGCGCCCAGATGCACGGCACTGAGGTCTTCATAGGAGACGCAGGGGACGAGGCCGCCGCCGTGCGAGGAGCGGGGCAGGCTGATCCGGGACGCGGCAGATCGGTGGGCATACTGCAACGTCAGGCCTGGCAGTGGGCGGTGAGCAACCGTACGTTGGCGGGGGATCTTCCTTCGGGCAAGGTGATCGCCGAGCGCTTCGAGCGCTTCGAGCGCTTCGAGCGCTTCGAGCGCTTCGAGCGCTTCGAGCGCTGCGAACGTTGGGGGCGACTGGTCAAACAGGCCGGCCCGGACGGCAGATTCGACCAGAAGCTCCTGCGCAGGTGTGAACCCCGGGCGGGGCACACACAGCATCTACGGCACTGCGGCCAGGACAATCACGCGGGGGGCTGGTCGTGGAGGTGCAGCCGCCACCGACCCGAACGTGACCGCCATAACCCCGAGCCCCTGGGCAGGTCGTCGGCCATCACTCCGCCCCGCGTGACATCGGCCGGGCCGCCGCCCGCTCAGCCGGACCCGCCGCCACCCCTGCCGCCGACCTCTCCGCTGGATCCGCCGCGTGTGGAACAGCCGACCGAGTCAGCCGCCACGCTATCCCCCAGCCGCCTGGGACGGAGGCTGCGCTCTCGGCGAGTGCGTATCGTCGCCCTGGCCGTGATGACCCGCCTTCCGCAAGCGAGAAGTTGCTTCTGGACGGCTTCGCCGAGGTGGGCATCAGCGAAGGCCGGCGCCCGTCCGCTGAGGTGACCGACCCCGTCATCCGGTCGGCCATGGCTGCCGCCCCGCAACTCGGAGACGACCTCCTGGCGGTCCAACGGGACCGCTGCCGCGGCTGGCGCTATAGCCTTGACCTGGGTGATTACGGCACGAACCGTTTCGAGCGCCCGGCACAACTCGTCGAAGAAGCCGATCCCGGCGGCACCTATCGTGTGCGGTGACTCGACCGGCCCCTCGATGACGGCCGACCGTGCGCGTTCGTCGGCGGACGGTGTCGATCGGTACCGCGAGACCGGTTCGGAGACCGCGGCGAGATCGTCCGGGCCGTCGACGAGGGTGCGCCCGATCAGCCACACGGTATCGGTCGGGGAATCGAGTGTGGACTCATCGCCGTCCAGGCGTCTGGACGGGCAGGTGATCGTGAACCGGCCGGGTTCGTGCCCGGTGGTCCGGCTGCTGACGTAGGCCCAAGCACCAGCGGATAGCCCTACAGGTAAGCCTTTATCGCTGCTGAAACCGTGGAACCTGCTCTGGTCACGATGTCGTCGATCGAGCTCCCGGAGATGCCGCCGAGGTCCGTGGTGATGGTCATGAGCTACTCCGTCCTCTGCCCAGCGGGTTGTCGTCGCGGAGGTTGCCCGATGCGCCGGTCAGGTGTGGGCGACGGTGTCGGCCGCAGGACGAACTCTAGTGCATTGTAAACAATCGACGATTGGTTACCGTGGGGGACCTGTCTCGAAGCATGCAGCGTGGGTGGCTTAGACAGGCAGGTGGAGTGGCGATTCGGCCGGCCAACCCTGATCGCTCGGCACCCGGTCTTGTCATTGAAGAAAGCGTGTCGTAAGGTGCTGATTGTTAACAATCTGGAGGTTGTGGATGAATGGGCAGCCCGCACCGAGCACCGGCGGAGAGATCCGCAACTACGTCGGCGGCTCCACGGTCGAGGCGTCGGGGCAGGGCACGGTCGAGGTGCTCAACCCCGCCGACGGGGCGACGCTCGCCTGGTTCCGCGAGTCGACGGCTGTCGACGTCGACAAGGCCGTTCGCGCGGCATCCGCGGCCTTCCCCTCCTGGGCGGCCCGCACCCCGCGTGATCGTGCGAACCTGCTCCGCCGGATCGCGGACGCGATGGAGGCGCACCTCGACGAGCTGGCCAAGCTGGAGGTCGTCGACGCCGGTAAACCCTGGTCGGCCAGCCGTGGGATCGAGCTGCCGGGTCTGCTGGACGCGCTGCGGCTTTTCGCCGGCCTACCGGGAATCGGCAGTGCGCAGCCGGCCGGCGAGTACCACGAGGGACACACGTCATTCCTCCGGCGCGAGCCCATCGGCGTCGCGGCGGCGATCACCCCGTGGAACTATCCACTCTGGCAGGCGATCTGGAAGATCGCTCCGGCGCTCGCGGTCGGAAACACGGTGGTCGTCAAACCGGCCGAGGACACTCCGCTGTCCACACTCCGCTTCGTCGAGCTCGCGGGCGAAATCCTGCCGCCCGGCGTGCTCAATCTCGTCCACGGGCGTGGCGACACCACGGGACAGGCGCTGGTGGCCCACCCCGAGGTGGGCGTCGTGTCGTTCACCGGATCGACCCGGGCCGGTCGCGTGATCGCCGCGGTGGCGGCAGCGGGCCCCAAGCGTTTGGTGCTGGAGCTCGGCGGCAATGCCCCGGTGATCGTCTTCGACGATGTCGATCTGGAGAGGACGGCGTATCACGTCGCCGGCACGGCGCTCTTCAACGCCGGCCAGGAATGCATGGCCGCCACGCGCGTGATCGTCCAGGAGGGCCTCCACGACCGGTTCGTCGAGGCTGTGGCCGGAGCCATGGAGAGCCTCACGGTGATGGGCGACCCGCTCGATCCGGCCACGAATCTGGGGCCGCTCATCTCGGCGGCACAGCGCGACCGTGTCCAGGCTCTCGTCGACGGGGTTCCCGGACGGGCGAAGGTCGTCTTGGGAGGGCGGCCGGCCGACGGAGCGGGATACTTCTACCCGCCCACCTTGGTCACCGGTCTCGAGCAGTCGGACGAGATCGTGCAGACCGAGATCTTCGGGCCGGTCGCGACCGTGCAGAGCTTTGCCGACGAGGCGCAGGCGATCGCGTTGGCCAACGACGTCGAGCAGGGCCTTGCCGGATCTGTCTGGACACGTGATGTCGGCCGGGCCATGCGCGTCGCCAATGCGATCGAGTTCGGGAGCGTCTGGATCAACACGCACATGGCGCACGGGCCCGAGATGCCCGTCGGCGGCTTTCGGGGCTCGGGCTATGGAAAGGAAGGCGGCCTGGCGGGCCTCGACGAGTTCAGCCGCACGAAGCAGATCACCGTCAACTTGCATTGATCGGAAGCAAGGGCCAGGTCGGGACCGATGGCACGGCGGCACACCTGCTTGTGGTCGGTCCACACGAAATCTAGACTGCAAATTGTTTACAAAAGCCAGGAAGGGCTGATTGGATGACGCCACCCCTCCCTTTGGACCAGGCCGACGTCGTGGTCGTCGGAGCGGGCCCGTCCGGTGCCGTCATCAGCGGAACGCTCGCTCCGCTGGGCTTGAAGGTCGTGTGCCTCGAACAGGGCGACTGGATGAATCCCACCGATTTCGCCGGCAACCATCCGGAATGGGAGCTGCTGGTGCAGCAGCAGTGGGCGCATGACCCGAACCACCGCCGGCTGCCCGCCGACTACCCAGTGGACGTATCGGACTCCGACCTCGCGCCGGTCATGTTCAACGCCGTGGGCGGATCGTCGATCTACTACGGCGCGCACTGGCACCGGCTGCTGCCGTGCGATTTCCACGTGCGCACACTCGACGGCGTCGCGGACGACTGGCCGATCACCTACTCGGACCTGGCGCCCTACTACGCGAAGGCGGAGGCGTTGACCGGGGTCTCCGGTGTGAGCGGCGACCCCGCCTACCCTGATCACGAGGATGATTACCCACTGCCTCCGCTGCCGTTCGGGAAGGTCGGGCTCCGCGCCGCCCAAGGCGCGAACAAGCTGGGCTGGCATTGGTGGCCGGGCATCAACGCGATCCCGAGCGCCGACTTCAGGAACCTCAGCAAGTGCGCGCGCTACGGAGTCTGCGAGTGGGGCTGCCCACAGTCGGCCAAGGCCTCCGCGGACGTGGCATGGTGGCCGCACGCGCTACGGTCCGGCGCGGCGCTCATCACGGGTGCGCGCGCCCGCCGGATCGAGACCGGACCGGGTGGGCGCGCCACCGGAGTCACCTGGATCGACCGTGCCGGGAGGGAGCACTTCCAACCGGGCAAAGCCGTGGTGATGTGCGGCAACGGCATCGGGACGCCCCGGCTGCTGCTGCTGTCCGACTCGCCGGCCCATCCGGACGGCCTGGCCAACTCCTCGGGCCTGGTGGGCAAGAACCTGCAGCTGCACCCGAACTCCGCGGTGTACGGCAGCTACGAGGAGGATCTTGAGAGCTGGCTCGGTCCGACCGGCCAGGCCATCCACTCGCTCGAGTTCTACGACACCCGGCCGGAGCACGACTTCGTCCGCGGCGCCAAACTGCACGCGATCGCCGCACCCGGCCCGCTCACGGCCATCGAGGTCCGCCGGTGGGGGCGGTCGTTCGACGACCTCTGGGGCGAGCCGATCCACGAGGCGGCGGCGACCCACGGACGGGGCATCTTCTGGGCTGCGAACACCGAGGATCTTCCCGACGAGCGCAACCAGGTGACGCTCTCCGATCACCTGGTCGACGGCGACGGCATTCCGGCGCCGAAGGTGAGCTACCGCGTCAGCGAGAACACGCGGCGGATCCTCGCGTTCACGGTGGACCGCATGCGCGAGCTGCACGAAGCCTCAGGTGCCACCGAGGTCATCTCCTTCCCTCTGCTCCCCGACCAGCCCGGCCACCTGCTCGGTACCGCTCGGATGGGCCATGACCCGGCGACGTCCGTGGTCAACTCCTTCGGCCAGGCGCACGACGTCGACAACCTGTTCATCGCAGACGGGAGCATCTTCGTGACCACGGGATCGGTGAATCCGACGGGAACCATCCACGCACTGGCCCTGCGCGTCGCCGAGGGCGTCGCGGCGTACGCCAAGAAAAAGGAGGTGCCCGCATGACGTCCCCGGGTGGCAACGTTCTCCGCCTGTCCGCGCCGGCGAGAATCACGCCTCGCGCGCTCACCGATGCCGAACTCGCCGCGGCCCGTGCGATCGCGGACGTGCTCGTGCCACGCGCCGGGGTCCATCCGGCCGCGACAGAGGATCCCGAGTACGACGGCTACCTGGCCCGGGCGCTCGCGGCGCGCCGAGACGCGTTCGAGACCGTCACGGCGGCCCTGGCGGAGATCGACACCTCCGATCCCGGGGTCCTGTGGGATCAGCTGCGCGCCATGGACGAGGAACGTCGAGATGACTTCCAGGCCCTGTCGGCGGTGATCGTCGGCGCCTGGCTGATCAATCCGGCGACCCGCGAGCGCATCGGCTATCCCGGGCAGCGTGCGGTGGGCTTTCCATTCGACGCGGGGACCGAGGAACTGGCCGGCGGTCTCCTGGACCCGGTGCTCGAGCGCGGCCCGGTCGGGCGTCCCGCACCCGCCTGAGAAATCCCGGTTGCATACCAGGCAAATCTGCCATGCATTGTTAACAATCATCAATCGAACAATGTCCAACAGGTCCCGCAAGATCGAATGTTGGGAAGACCGCGTGCACGTGTCATCGCCAAGCCGCCGACCGGATCTCCAGGACGTCCTGGTCGCGCGTCGTGAGCAGGACGGCCGGGAGCGTCGTACGCCGCTGATCGACGACCCCCGCCTGGACGAGGCGATGGGCCGGCCCGCCGCGGCACTCGGCGCGACCGTCGTGCGGGCGGGCACCACCCCGGAGCAGGTCTTCGGGACTTGCGATGAGCCGGCCGACAAGCACGGACTGGCCAAGCCGCACCCGTTCGACCACGCGGATGTCATAGCCGGCCACGGTTCACTCCCGATCGAGATCCTCGAGGACGCGCCGGAGGCGGGGACGTCGTCGTTCCGACCGGAGGCGGGGGGCTGCCGGCCTCGATGGCGCTCGTGGTCAAGACGCTGGCTCCCCGCGTCCGCGTCGTCGGGGTCGAGCCCGCCGGCAGCGCGGCGATGCGACGATCCGTCGACGCCGGCCGGCCGGTCGGCCTGGAGCGGGCCGGGCACTCGATCGCCGACGGGCTGGTCAGCCCATGGCCCGGTGAGCTGCCGTACCCGATCGTCCGCGACCACGTCGACGACATCGTGCTGGTCGACGACGACGCAATCCTGGAGGCGATGGCGTTGGCGTATCGCGCCTTGCGGGTGGCCGTCGAGCCCTCGGCGGCTGCCTCATTGGCCGCGCTTCTCGCGCATCGGTGGCCCGGAGGCACCGAGGTCGCGGTGGCCACCGGTGGCAACTTCGATCCACGGCTCCTGGCTCATGTGATGAGCGGCGGCGGCGGAGTGGCAGAGCCGGGCTGCCGACAAGCCCGCACAACCCGATCACGACACGAAAGCCAGGTAGATCATGGCCCGTACCCCCCTCGTCACCGAGCGACTTCCCGCGCCCGTGCTTCCGTACTCGACCGCGGTCTCCGGGGCGGCGCGGCTGTGGCTCAGCGGCATCGTGGGCAACCGCCCGGGCACGCCGGACCTGGCGGGGGAGACGGCTGCCGACCAGCTCGTCCAGGTCCTGGCCAATCTCGATGCGGTTCTGGCCGGGGCCGGCAAGAGCGAGGCAGACGTCCTGAAGGTGACGTTGTACCTGACCGACATGTCCGAGTTCGCCGCGGTCAACGACGTGTACGCCCAGTACTTCACCAAGCCTTACCCCGCGCGCACGGCGATCGCGGTCGCCGCGCTCCCGATCGGCGCGCGCATCGAGGCGGACGTGGTCGTCGGGTGACGTCCTGAACCAGGGGCGCGTTCGGGCAGCGATTGTAAACAATAAATCATTCAAGGAGAGTCATGGAGCTTCACGGACTCATGTCCGCCCTGGCGACGCCGTTCACGGCCGGGGGCGCAAGCCTCGACGAGGCCGCCCTGCGCAGCCACGTGGACAGCCAGATCCAGGGCGGTGTCCACGCGCTGATCCCGTGCGGATCGACCGGCGAGTTCACGACCCTGACGGTGGACGAGCGCCGCCTGGTGACCGAGATCGTCATCGACCAGGCCGCCGGCCGTGTCCCGGTCGTGCCCCACGTCGGGGCGCTCACCGCTAGGGACGCGATTGCGCTGGGCCGGCACGCCGAGGAGAAGGGCGCCGACGCCCTGATGGTGGTCGCGCCGTTCTACGAGGCGCTGCCGATGGAGGACGTGCTCGGCTTCTACCGCAAGGTCGCCGGGGCGGTGTCGGTTCCGATCATGGTCTACAACGCCCCGCTGGCGACCGGCGTCAATATCGATCCGGACACCATGGCCTCGCTCGCTCGCGAGGTCGAGCAGATCAAGTACGTGAAGGACACCAGTTGCGACATGCACCAGGCCGGGATCCTGATCCACGAGTACGGGGACGCCTTCAAGACCTTCGTCGGACTGGACACCCTCTACTTCACCTCGCTCGCGGTCGGTGGTGCGGGCGCCATCAACGGGGCGGCCAACTTGATCGCTCCCGAGTTGGTCGCGGTCTGGGACGCGATTCAGGCCAATAACCTCGCGGACGCCCGCAAGGCCTGGAATCTCGCGTACCCGGTCATGCGATTCCTCACCACCGTCCCGTACAACGCGGGTGTCAAGGCCGGGCTCGACATCCTCGGGAAGTCGTTCGGCGACCCGCGCGAGCCCCTCGGCGCGCTGCCCGCGGAGGCCCGGAGCCCGCTTGAGGCGGCCCTCAAGCGGATCGCCTCCGCCTGATCCTCCGCACGTATCGACGAGCCGCACCAGATGCTCTCCGTTCCAGGTGACACCTCCCCGGACCGGGGACCCGCGCCGTGGCGTGCTGGGACAGACCTTCCAGCTCGCCACGGCCGCACACCACGACGGGCCTGCGTGGCCGACATGAGGCGCCGGGGACGTCTTCCCGGCGAGTTCCGAACTGCAACTGCCCGGACAGGCTCGGTCGAGCCTCCACCGGCTCTCCACGTGAACAGGTGCCATTGATGAGTGACAAGACCGCCGTCGCGCAGCGGCTCGAGGACAAGTACGCGGTCGAGGACGGTCAGATCTACCTCTCCGGGCTCCAAGCCCTCGTTCGTCTGCCGATGGACCAGCGCCGGCGCGACGAGAGGAACGGCCGCAATACTTCGGCGTTCATCTCCGGCTACGAGGGGTCGCCGCTCGCCGGATACGACCTCGAGTTGCAGCGTCGGGGAAGTCGGCTCGACGAGCTGGGAATCGTCTTCACCCCCGGCCTCAACGAGGAACTGGCAGCGACCGCGGTCGTCGGCAGCCAGATGGTGGGCAACGTCGCGGGTCGAACCGTGGACGGCGTCGCAGGCTACTGGTTCGGGAAGGCGCCCGGACTCGACCGGGCCGCTGACGCATTGAGGCACGCCAACCTCGCGGGTACCAGCCCCGAAGGGGGAGCGTTGGCGCTCGTCGGCGACGACTCGGTGGCCAAGTCCTCCACCGTGCCCAGTGCTTCCGAGATGGCTCTCGCCGAGCTCGGCATGCCGGTCCTGGTGCCGTCGGACGCGCAGGACGTGCTCGACTTCGGCATCCACGGAATGGCGATGTCGCGATTCAGCGGGCTGTGGGTAAGCCTCAAGATCGCCACGAACGTGGCGGACGGTCACTCCACCGCCGCCGTCGGTCTGGACACGCCGCGGGTCGTCGTTCCCGGCAACATCGTCGACGGGAAACCCTACGTTCACGAGCCGAGCTTGATGCTCGGCCAACCCTACCTCGCGGCGTTGGAGCGGAGCATGGTGCACCAGCGCCTCGAGTTGGCGGGGCGCTACGCCCGTGCCAACCGCCTCAACCGGGTGTACGACGCATCCGCCGCCAGGGTCGGGATCGTGGCCGCGGGAAGCACCTACCTCGACCTACGCCAAGCCCTCGACTCGCTGGGTCTCGCACCGGCGGAGGCGGAGGCCGCCGGACTCCGCATCCTGCGTCTCGGCATGGTCTGGCCGCTGGACCCCGAGGAGATCGCCGCGTTCAGCGAGGGCCTCGACGAGATCATTGTCGTCGAGGAGAAGCGTCCCTTCATTGAGGCCGGCATCCGGAACATCCTCTACGGGCGCAACGGAGCCCCGGTCGTCGTCGGCAAGACCGACATCAACGGATCCGAGCTCTTCCGCGCGGACAACGACCTCGGCGCCGACCGGATCGCCACCGGACTGCGTCGGCGGCTCGCATCGCATTACGATCTTCCGGAGCCGGTGGCGACGCCGGGCAGGAGCCTGCTCGGCCGGCCGCTCGCACTGCTCCCACGCACGCCGTACTTCTGCTCTGGTTGCCCGCACAACAGGTCCACTCAGGTGCCGGACGGCTCACTCGTATCGGCAGGCATCGGTTGTCACGGCATGGTCGGCCTGGTGGCCTCCGGCCAGGTCGGTGACGTCATGGGGCTGACCCAGATGGGCGGCGAGGGAGCGAGCTGGATCGGTCTCTCGCCGTTCGTGGAGACGCCACATATGTTCCAGAACATTGGCGATGGCACATTCCACCATTCCGGGAGCCTGGCGGTGCGGGCCGCGGTCGCATCCGGCGTCAACATCACCTACAAGCTGCTCTACAACTCCGCCGTCGCGATGACCGGCGGACAGGACGCCGTGGGCGGGATGAGCGTGGCCAAGGTGAGCCAGGCTCTCTTGGCCGAAGGGGTCGCCAAGGTGGTGATCACCACGGACGACGTGAGGCGGTACCGCAGGGCCAGGCTGCCGCGCGGGGTGGCGGTCCACGACCGAGGCGATCTGGTGGAGGTGCAGCGGGAACTGGCGGACACCCCGGGTGTCACGGTGCTCATCCACGATCAGGAATGCGCTGCCGAGCTGAGGCGCAAGCGCAAGCGCGGCAAGGCCGTGGAGCCTGCGCAGCGCGCGTTCATCAACGGACGCGTTTGCGAGGGCTGCGGCGACTGCGGCCAGAAGTCGAACTGCCTGTCGGTCCAGCCCGTAGAGACCGAGTTCGGCCGGAAGACACAGATCCATCAGCCGTCCTGCAACAAGGACTTCTCCTGCCTCGACGGGGACTGTCCGTCCTTCCTCACCGTGGTCCCGGGGGAGAAGGTCGCGCGAGGCCGCCGAGACGCCCCACCGATCGATGCGGCGGCGTTGCCGGAGCCGGCGCAGGTGGTTGATCCCAACCGGTTCAGCGTGCGCATCACCGGGGTGGGCGGCACGGGCGTGGTGACGATGGCGCAGGTGGTGGCCACCGCCGCGGCTCGCTCCGGGTTTGAGGTCCGTGCTCTGGACCAGACCGGGCTGTCCCAGAAGGGCGGCGCGGTCGTCTCCGATCTCAAGGTCACCCGCGAGCCCATCGAGCTGGCGGCGAAGGTCGGCGCCGGTGAATGCGACCTGTACCTGGGCTGCGACGTTCTGGTCGCCGCCTCGGAGGACAACCTCGGCACCGCCTCACCGGAGCGGACAGTCGCGGTCGTGTCCACCGCCGAGGTGCCCACGGGGGCGATGGTCGCCGACACCACCGTGCACTTCCCCGCGGCGCGGGACACGCTCGGCCGTATCGGCGACCGGACGCGCAAGGACGCCGGCCGCTTCGTCGATGCGCGTGAGGCGACCCTCGACCTGTTCGGTGACGATCAGTACGCGAACATGTTCCTCGTCGGCGTCGCGCTTCAGCTCGGCGCTCTACCCGTGCCCGCCGACCAGATCGAGGCGACGATCGCGCTCAACGGTGTCGCCGTCGAGCGCAACACGCAGGCGTTTCGGCGTGGCCGGCAGCTGATCGCGGACCCCGACTCGTTCTGCGCCGCCCTGCGGAACGGCGGAACCGTCGACGCGAACGATACCGCCGAGGCTCCCGAGGCCGGTCTCGAGGATATCGTCCGCCTTCGGATCGCTGAGCTCACCGCGTACCACAACGCGGCGTACGCGGACCGGTATGCCTCGGTCGTCGAACGAGTCCGGGCCGCGGAGGAGCGCGTGGCGGGCGCTCAGGCCACCACCCTGACGGTCGAAGTCGCCCGGCACCTGTTCAAGCTGATGGCGTACAAGGACGAGTACGAGGTCGCCCGGCTCAGCGTCCGTCCCGGGCTCGTCACCGAGCTCGAGGAGCAGTTCGGCCCCGGGGCGAGCTACCGCTACCGGCTGCATCCGCCGGTCCTGCGGGCCCTGGGCATGAAGAAGAAGATCAGCCTGGGGCCGTGGTTCCGCATTGTTTTCCGGGCGCTCTACCGAATGAGACGGGTCCGCGGTACCCGCTTCGACGTGTTCGGCTACGCGAAGGTCCGTCGCACCGAGCGGGCGCTCGTCGGCGAGTACACGGCCCTGGTCGAGCAGCTGCTGGAACGACTCGACGAAAACAACGTCGACGCCGTTGCGGAGGTTGCGGCGCTGCCCGACATGGTGCGCGGCTACGAGGAAGTCAAGATGCGGAATGTCGAGCTCTACCGCGCCGAGGTCGCGCGCAAGCTCGCCGGGCTGGACTCGTCCGGCCGCATCGCGTCGCCGGCGGGAGGGTGAGCGCGATGAGCGGTTATGACGTCCTCGTCATCGGCGGCGGCATGGCCGGAGCGTCCATCGGCTACGAGATCGCGGCGGACCACAGCGTCGGTCTGCTCGACATGGAGTCCACGCTGGCCTACCACACCACCGGCCGGTCGGCGGCGGTGTTCGTCGAGGTGCTGGGATCGGCCCTCGTCAGGGGTCTCACCCTCGCGAGCCGGGAGCACCTCTCCGACGGAGAAGACTGGTTCGACTCGCCGGCGATGAAACCGCTGCCGTCCCTGATCGTGGCGACGCCGGGAGACGAAGAGAAACTCCGTGCCTGGCACGCAGAGGTGAGTGCGCAGGTTCCGGACCTCGCGATCGTGGACGCCACCGAGGTGCTCGAACTCAACCCGGTGCTGCGCTCGGGGTACTACCGCATCGGTGCCTACGAGCCTCGGGCGATGGAGATGGACGTCCACACGATTCACTCCGCCTACCTCCGCGGCCTGCGCCGCCGCGCCGGAAAGGTGCATCCCGCGGCACCGGTCGTGGCCGCCACGCGCGCCGGGAACGTCTGGAGGGTGGTCTTGCGCGACGGCAGCGTGGTGGAAGCCGAGACGGTGGTCAACGCCGCGGGCGCGTGGGCCGACGAGGTCGCGCGGATCTTCCGGGTGGCCCCGGTGGGGATCACTCCGCTGCGCCGCAGCATGTTCGGGGTCCGTGCGCCGGAGGGCTGCGAAGTCTCACGGATCCCCCTGACCAACGAAGTCGAGAGCAGGTTCTACTTCAAGCCCGAGGGCGACGGATTCATCTGCTCGCCGGTCGACGAGACTCCGCACGAGCCGGCCGACGCCAAGGCCGACCCGCTGGAGATCGCGAGGGCACTGGACGCGCTCGGTGAGGCGACGGTCATCGGCGCGCGGAGTGTGCGATCGGAGTGGGGTGGACTTCGCAGCTTCGTCGCCGACCGGCACCCGGTCGTCGGGTTCGACTCATCCGTCGACGGCTTCTTTTGGTACGCCGGGCAGGGGGGATACGGCATCCAGACGGCGCCCGCGCTGTCCCGCGTCGGTGCGGCACTGCTCGCCGGCCGCGGACTGCCGGACGATGTTGCCGGGTACGGCGTCACCGCCGAGAAGCTGTCGCCGCATCGGCCCGAACTGGCCTCGGCGCGCGCCGGCCGCGGGAATGTCCCGGGCGCGGAGTCGGAACCCCACGAGGACGAGGAGTAGGCGTACATGCGGTGGGACAAGGTTTACAACGTCGTCGGATGCCATGCGGCGGGCATGGTCGGTGACGTGGTGGTCGGCGGCGTGCCTTCGGTGCCGGGGGAGACCGTCTTCGAGAAGATGCAGTACTTCCAGCGGAACCTCGATCACATCCGCCGCACGCTGATGTACGAGCCGCGCACCGTGTCGGGTCTCAATTTCGTCGTGCCGGCCGGCGACCCGGAGGCGGCGTACGGCTACATCATCGCCGAGCCGATCGAGTACGTCGCGATGTCGGGGAGCAACACGCTGTGCGTTGCCACCGTGCTGCTCGAGACGGGGATGGTTCCGATGGTCGAGCCGGTCACCGAGCTGACCTTGGAAGCACCCGCCGGCCTCATCCGCCTGCGCTGCGAATGCAGGGACGGCAAGGTCACGAACGTCTCCTTCCTGAACCAGCCCTCGTTCGTCTACCACCACCAGGCACCGGTCGAGGTTGCCGGGTCCGGGACGATCCCGGTCGATGTCGCCTGGGGAGGAATGACTTACGCCATCGTCGACGCCGAAGCTCTCGGCTTCCGGCTCACCGAGGATGAGGCGCGCGATCTGGTCGCGCTCGGGCAGCGGATCAAGGCTGCCGCCGCCGAGCAACTCCCGGTGGTCCACCCGCTGGAACCGCGGCACCACGGCATCACGCAGACCGAGTTCGCCGGCCCGCTGCGGATGGTCGACAGTGTACTGACTTCGCGCAACGCGGTCGTGATATCGCCAGGCGTGGTCGACCGGAGTCCGTGCGGGACCGGCACCTCGGCACGGCTGGCCCTCCTGCACGCACAAGGCGAACTCGAGATCGGGCAGCCGTTCGTGCACGAGTCGATCCTGGGCACCAGATTCACCGCCGAGGTCGAGAGCACCACGACGGTCGGTGCGTACCCGGCCGTGTCGCCCCGGGTGGGCGGTCAGGCATGGATCAACTCGACGATGCAGGTGGGTGTCGATCCCACGGACCCCTTCCCTGAGGGCTACATGCTCGGCGACAAGTTCGTCGACGACATCGACAGCCTGAGCCTCATCCCCCCGAGCCCGCCACCGGTGCCCACGACCATGGGAAAGGAGGACGGCCCGTGCGAATGAGACAGATGATCCACCTGGTCAGCGCCCACAATGAGGGCATGCGAGCCGACGTCGTCGTCGGTGGGCTGCCGCCGGTGCCGGGCGAGACCGTCCGCGACAAGATGCTCTACTTCCAGAACAATCTTGACCGCATCCGCAAGATGCTCGTCCTGGAGCCACTGACCTGGGGCGTGTCCGTGAACTTCGTGGTGCCATCGAACCACCCTGATGCGGACTTCGGCTACATCATCGCGTTGCCGACCGAGTACGTCGCGATGTCCGGCAGCAACACGATGTGCGTCGCCACGGTCCTGCTCGAGACCGGCATGGTTCCGATGGTCGAGCCGGTCACCGAGTTGACCCTGGAGGCGCCGGCCGGGCCGATCCGGATTCGTGCCGAATGCCGGGACGGCAAGGTGCTCAGCACGTCGTTCCTCAACCAGCCGGCCTTCGTCTACCACCAACGGGCGCCCATTGACGTCCCCGGCATCGGCACCGTTCCCGTCGACGTCGCGTGGGGTGGCATGACCTACGCGATCGTCGACGCCGAGACTCTGGGCTTCAAGATCACCCGCGATGAGGCCGCACGGCTCGTGGAGGTCGGGCAGCGGGTCAAGAAGGCCGCCCACGAGCAACTGGAGGCCGTGCACCCGCTCGAACCGCGCTTCAACGGAATCACCCAGACCTTGATCGCGGGACCGCTTCGTGAGGAAGGCGGCGTCCTGCGATCACGCAACACCGTCGTGGTGAGCCCGGGCGGGCTGGATCGGTGCCCGTGCGGCACCGGCACCTCCGCGCGCCTCGCGCTTCTCCACGCCCGCGGTGACATCGAGGTCGGTCAGACCTTCATCCACGAGAGCGTCCTGGACACCACCTTCACCGCGTCGATCGACGAGATCACCACCGTCGGTGATCTGCCCGCCGTGCGCCCCCGGGTGGCAGGCCAGTCGTGGATCACGGCGGTCAAGCAGATCGGGCTCGACCCGACCGATCCATTCCCGGAGGGCTTCGCGCTCGCGGACTACTGGAAGGAAGTCCCGAAGCTCAAGCGTGTCGAATGAACTCCCCGGCATCATGCCGGGCCGCCGTGTCGAGTGAAACCAAGCCCTTGTCGACAGACGTGACCGAAGATAATCGTGACGATTGTCGACAATCAACAATTGCTGTCAGTGATGACTTCGACGAAGGACCAAGGATGGATGCGCTCGAATTTGTGAAGTCCGTACCGACCCAGGCTTTCATCGACGGAGCGTTCGTCGACCCGGCCTCGCGCGGAACCCTGGACTCGTTCGCACCGGCGACGGGCGAGATCTTCGCCCAGATCGCCGACTGCGGCGAGGCCGATGTGGACGCTGCCGTCGCAGCCGCACGGAAGGCATTCGACGACGGTCGGTGGTCGCGCCTGGCGCCCGAGAAGCGCAAGGCCGCGATGCTCGGTTTCGCCGACCTCATCGAGTCGAGGTCTCAGCAGTTCATCGACATCGAGTCGATCGATGCGGGCAAGCCGGTCCACGATCTCGAGACCATCGACGTCCCCCACGTCGTCAGCACTATCCGTCACTACGCCGAGATGATCGACAAGGTCTACGGCAAGGTGGCACCCACCAGTGAGAAGAACCTCGCACTGGTCGTGAAGGAGCCGGTCGGTGTCGTCGGCGCGGTGCTTCCGTGGAATTTTCCGATCGCCATCGCGAGCCAGAAGCTCGGCCCCGCCCTGGCCGCGGGGAACTCCGTGGTCGTCAAGCCGCCGGAGCAGGCGTCGCTGAGCACCATCTACCTCGCTCAGCTTGCCGCCGAGGCCGGCATTCCCGACGGTGTCATCAATGTGCTGCCCGGACGTGGCGAGATCGCGGGCCGGGCGCTCGGCCTGCACATGGACGTCGACGCGATCACCTTCACCGGTTCCACCGCGGTGGGGCAGGCGTTCCTGCGCTACTCCTCGGAAAGCAACATGAAGAGGGTCGTGCTCGAGTGCGGCGGCAAGAGCGCGGGGATCGTGCTGAGTGACGCCGGCCGCAACCTGGAGGCGGTCGCGCTCCAAACATCGATCGCCGGCTTCTGGAATGCCGGCCAGAACTGCACCTGCGGATCACGGATCCTGGTGCACAAGTCACTCCACAAGGACTTCGTCGAGACACTTTCGGCTATCGCTTCACAGTGGAAAGTGGGTTCGCCGCGCGATTCGGAGTCCCAGATCGGACCGATCATCGAAGCGTCGGCCCTGGACAGGATTCTCGGCCACATCGACGAGGCGGCGGCCTCCGGTGCGCAGGTCGCGTTCGGTGGAAAGCGCCTCTACGAGGAGACTGGCGGCTGGTTCGTCCAACCGACCGTCATCGACAACGTCCGACCCGGCCAGAGAATCTGGCGCGAGGAAGTGTTCGGGCCGGTCGTCGGGGTGACTCCATTCGAGACGGATGACGAAGCGGTCGCCTTGGCCAACGATTCGTCGTATGGCTTGCACGCGACCTTGTACACCCATGACCTCGACCGTGCCGTCAAGGTGTCGCGGCGGGTCCGTGCGGGCGTCATCGCGGTCAACGAGTACAGCGAGGGCAGCCTCGCCACCCCGTTCGGCGGCTACAAGATGTCGGGCTTCGGCGGTCACGACAACGGCACCGAGGCGCTTGAGCAGTACACCGAGACCAAGACGATCTGGATGGCGCTCGGCGACGACGCCTGACGGCCCGAAGGAGAAGAAGTCCGATGAACGACAGGTTCGCCGGTCGTACCGCGATCGTGACCGGTGCCAGCAGAGGCATCGGCCTGGCCATTGCCGAGCGGCTCGTGGCCGACGGTGCGAAGGTGGTCATCACCGCTCGGAACAAGGACGCTCTGGACGAGGCGGTGGACGTGCTCGGCGGACCGGAGCACGCGCTCGCCGTCGCGGGCAGCGCCGACGACCCCGGGCATCAGGCCGACGCAGTGGGGCATGCGGTCGAAAGGTTCGGCAGCCTCGACATGCTGGTCAACAATGCGGCGATCAGCATGGGCTACGGCTGCCCGATGGTCGAACTCGCACCGGATGCCGTGCGCAAGATCGTCGAGGTGAACTGCCTCGCCGCACTGGCCTGGGTACAGCAGGCACATCGCGCCTGGATGAAGGAGCACGGTGGTGCCATCGTCAACGTCTCGTCCGTGGCGTCGCTTCGCGCCGCCCCGGACATCGGCCTCTACGGCGCGACCAAGGCGATGCTGACCCACATGACCGAGCAGCTCGCCGTCGAGCTCGCCCCGGACATTCGTGTCAACTCGATTGCGCCGGCCATGGTGAAGACGAAGTTTGCGGCGCCTCTTTACGAGGGCCGCGAGGCTGAACTCGCGGAGAGGTATCCGCTCAAGCGTCTCGGCATGCCGGAGGACATCGGCGGCGTCGTTGCGTTTCTGCTGTCCGAGGACGCCGCCTGGATGACCGGTCAGCAACTGGTCGTCGACGGAGGCGTGATGTCGATTGGAATGGCCGGATGAGCATTCAGGGAAAGGGTGTCGTCGTGACCGGCGCCGGGCACGGCATAGGCAGGGCGATCGCAGCCCGGCTGGCGACCGAAGGGGCGCGGGTCGTCGTCAACGACCTGGGCGTGGCTGCGACCGCGGCGGTCGCGGAGGACATCGGCGGCTACGCCGTCGCCGGCGACGCGGGCAGTGAAACCGGTGTGGCGGATCTTGTCGAACGAGCACAAGAGCACCTCGGGAACATCGACGTCTGGTTCGCGAACGCCGGGACCGAGGGGGGCGTCGGGCTGGACGCTCCCGAGGCGGAGTGGGCGGGGGCGCTCGACGTGAACCTGCTCGGGCACGTGCGCGCCGCGCGCAGGCTCGTTCCGGGCTGGGTCGACCGCGGACAAGGTCGCTTCGTGGTCACCGCGTCGGCCGCCGGACTCCTCACCATGCTGGGCAGTCCGGTGTACTCCGTCACCAAGCACGGTGCGGTGGCCTTCGCCGAGTGGCTCTCGGCGACCTACCGTCACCGGGGAGTCGTCGTGCAGACGATCTGTCCGCTGGGCGTGCGGACCCGGATGTACGAGGCGTCGGGCGCGTTCCAGGAGCTGCTGAACCACAGCGACGTCCTGTCGCCGGACGAACTCGCCGAGACGGTGTGGCGGGCGATGCAGGACGACAGGTTCTATATCCTCCCGTACCCGGAGGTTGCCGACTACTACGTCGGACGGGCCGGCGACCCGGAGCGGTGGCTGCGCGGCATGAACAAGCTGCAGCAGGGCCTGGAGCAGAAAGGCGTCAGCACGTGATGGGGCAGTTGCCCCCGGCTCAAGCTGTCCGACCCATCGTGATCTCAGGCCGAGCCCGACATCGTCGGCGCCCAGGCCCTCGGCATGGTCGGCTGTCGACATGGGCACGGTGATCTGCCTGTGACGTCCGAAGCACCGCCAGGACTCGACCTCGAACGCCTCGCGCGCTGGCTGTCCGACACCCTTCCGAGCGCCGACGGTGGACTGACTGCAACGCTGATCGCCGGAGGCAAGTCCAACCTGACGTACGTCGTGGCGGACGGCGACCGTGAGTGGATCGTGCGCCGGCCCCCGATGGGACATGTGCTGCCGACGGCACACGACATGGCACGGGAATACCGGGTGATGTCGGCGCTGAAGGACACGCCCGTGCCGGTACCGCGCACATATGCGCTCTGTCAGGACGACTCCGTCATCGGTGCGCCGTTCTATGTAATGGAGCGATGTGCCGGGACGCCGTACCGTCGGGCGGTCGAGCTCGCCGAGCACGGGCGAGAACGCACGCGGACCATCGCCACGCAGCTCGTCGACATTCTGGCGGCCTTGCATCAGGTGGAGCCGGGTGAGGTCGGGCTGGATGACTTCGGGAAGCCGGCCGGCTTCCTGACCCGGCAGGTCCACCGCTGGAAGAAGCAGCTCGACGCGTCTCACCATCGCGATCTGCCCGCTGTCGACGAGCTGTATGCGCGTCTGGCCGCGGACGTACCACCGGACTCCGGAACCGCTGTCGTGCACGGCGACTACCGCCTGGACAACGTGCTCGTCTCCTCGGACGACCGGGCGACCGCGGTGCTGGACTGGGAGATGGCCACGCTCGGTGACCCGCTGACCGACCTGGCGTTGATGCTGGTGTACCACCGGCTAGGCGAGGTCCTCTCCGGCGACGGCTTCAGCGACGCCGCTTCGGCTCCCGGTTTCCTCACAGAGGACGAGATCATCATGCGGTATGCCGACGGCAGCGACCGCGACCTGTCCCGCTTCGGCTTCTACCTCGGACTCGCGACGTTCAAGCTCGCCGCAATCCTCGAGGGCATCCACTTCCGCCACCTCCACGGCCAGACGGTCGGAGAGGGCTTCGACACGATCGGCGACGCGATCCACCCGCTGCTCGAGGGTGGTCTCACCGCGATGAAGGAGTACCACTGATGGATTTCGAGTACGACACGAGGACCGCCGAGCTCCGGGCATCGCTGCTCGAGTTCATGGACAGCCATGTGTACCCGGCGGAACAGACGTATCAGGACCAGCTCGCGCAGCTCGATGACCCGTGGGCCTGGGACTCGGCACCGATCCTCGCTGAGCTGCGGGCCGAGGCGCGCGAGCGCGGGCTCTGGAACCTCTTCCTGCCCGGACAGGACGGCGCCGGTCTGACAAACGTGCAGTACGCGCCGCTGGCCGAGATCACCGGGCGCAGCCTTCACGTGGCGCCGCCCGCGCTGAACTGCGCGGCCCCCGACACGGGCAACATGGAGGTGCTCTCGCTGTTCGGCTCTCCCGAGCAGCGGGAACGCTGGCTCGATCCGCTGCTGGAAGGCGGAATCCGGTCGGCGTTCGCGATGACCGAGCCCGCGGTCGCGTCCTCCGACGCCACCAACATCTCGACCCGGATCGAGCGCGACGGTGACGAGTACGTCCTCAACGGCCGCAAGTGGTGGATCAGCGGTGCGATGAACCCGAACGCGAAGGTCTTCGTCGTGATGGGCAAGACCGATCCGTCCGCAGACCGGCATCGCCAGCAGTCGATGATCCTCGTGGAACGCGACACTCCCGGCGTCGAGATCCACCGCGGCATGCACGTCCTGGGGTACCCCGACCACGAGCATGGGGGACATGCGGAGCTCTCGTTCACGGATGTGCGCGTCCCGGCGAGCAACCTGATCGGCGCCGAGGGCGGCGGATTCGCCATCGCGCAGGCAAGGCTCGGGCCCGGCCGGATCCATCACTGCATGCGCAGCATCGGCCTCGCCGAGCGTGCCGTCGAGCTCATGTGCGATCGTGTCGCGAACCGCGTCGCCTTCGGCAAGCCGCTCTCGGAGCAGGGCGTTGTCCGGGATTGGATCGCCGAGTCGCGAGTGCGCTTGGAGCAACTGCGTCTGCTCGTGCTCAAGGCGGCTTGGCTGATGGACACGGTCGGCAGCAAGGGTGCCCACACCGAGATCCAGGCGATCAAGATCGCAACGCCGACGACCGTCCAGTGGATCGTCGACAAGGCGATCCAGGCGCACGGAGCCGGGGGACTGTCGCAGGACTTTCCGCTGGCCAACATGTTCGCGTTCATCCGGACGCTGAGGCTCGCCGACGGACCGGACGAAGTGCACAAGAACGCGCTTGCGAAGAGCGAGCTGAGTCGACGGGCCAGGGCGGAACGATGACTACGCTCGACGAACTGCGGCAGAAGGTCGACGACTTCCGATGCCACTCGGCCGCGGACGCAAGAACGCTGTGGATCATTTTCCGTCTGGCAGATGGGTGTCGTACCATGCTGCGGCGTCGGTGATCGCCTGGTCGAGGTCGCCGGGGTGGTAGTCGAGTTCGCGGCTCGCTTTGCTCCAGTCCGACGCCTGGGGTGAGCAGAGGTACTTGGCCATTCCGGGATCCATATCCGGTTCCTTGCCAGTGAAGCGAGCCAGGAACGCGGCGAACGCACCGTACGTACGGAACATTCCGGCCGACAGCGTCACTGGACGCCGCCGCGCCCCGACGAGTTCGCCGGCGCGAGCGAAGACGTCGGCGTAGGACAGGTTGTGGCCCGTGAGGTTGTAGCCCTCTCCGGTGCCACCCCTCACCGCAGCTGCCAGCGCGCCCTCTGATACAGCCCGGACGTCACAGAACGACCCCGTTCCAGGCGGTGCGTAGACCGTCTTGCCGGCGCGCAGATCGCGGATGATGCGTCCGAACTGGAAGGTGTGGTCGTAGGGGCCGACCATGAACCCGGGATAGACGACCACGACATCGAGACCCTCGTCGAGGCGCCGGCGCACAGCTGCCTCCCCGGCCATTTTGGTGTCGGCATAGTCGTAGCCGATGCCAGTGAATGGATGCTCGCCGTGGCGTTCCGGCAAGGGTGAGCCGTCGGCGTTGTAGCCGTGGACATCGAGCGTGCTGGTATGGATGAATCGCTTGACGCCGGCGCGGAGCGCGGCGTCGGCGAGCAGGCCGGCACCCTCGACGTTGACCCGCCGTCGGCGCGCGGCGAGACCGCTCCAGGTAGAGGTGTCGCCGGCGACGTTGAAGACCCAGTCCTGGCCGTCGACGAGCTCGGGTAGCCGGTCGGGATCGCCGAGGTCGGCGAGCCGGACCCGGAGTGAGAGATCGTCGAGGAATCGTGTCGACGAACCAGGTGCCCCTGTCGCGACAACCTCGTGCCCTGCGGCGATGAGCGTCCGTACGAGGTTCCCGCCGAAGAAGCCGGTGGCACCGGTGACGAGGCAACGCATCGGGTTCCTCCTCAGAAATCGTTGCTGCGTGGTTCGTGATCGACGGCGCCGGGGGTGGTGACGCCTCGTTGGCGGAGGTAGCGATCACGGCCCTTGCGCCCCAGGTGGTTCAGCACAGGAAGCAGGGGCGGGATCAGCCATGGGAAGGCCTCGACGGTTCTGCTCAGGATGCTGTCCTGGTAAGGCACGTAGATCTCGAGGCGCCTGGTGCGGAGGGCCCGTTCGAAGCCATCGGCCACTTGCCCGGCGGTCGCGAACTTGCCGACGAAGTTCAACGGGCCGGCTCCGTGGAGAGCTTCGTACATCAGCATCGGGGTGTCGGTCGAGCCGGGATAGACGCCCGACACCGCCACTCCGGAGCCGCGGAGTTCGTTGCTGAGAGCGCAGAGGTAGGCGCGCAAGCCGGCCTTGGCGGCGGAGTACGCCGCCGAGCCGGGCAAAGCGGCGATGCCACCGAGCGAGACCGTGGCGAGGAGATGTCCGCGGCCGCGCTCTGCGAAGATGCGCGCGGCGGTCGCGAGCAGATGGATCGGACCGGTCAGCATGACCATGAGCTGCTGGTCCACCAGGTTGAGTGGAACGTCGATCGCAGCGCCCGGAAGATTGATGCCCGCGTTGCACACCAGCAGTTCGAGGTCGTCCGCCCACTCGTCCTCGATGCGACAGGTCAGGGCGGCGACGGCGGCGGCGTCGCCCAGATCGCAGCCGACGGCTTCGACAGCGGGAAGCCCAGCCAGGGCCTTGACCGCCTCAACTCGTCGATCGACTCCGATGATGCGGTAACCCTGTGCGGACAGCCTGCGGGCGAGTTCGGTGCCGATTCCTCCCGCCGCTCCGGTAAGGAGCGCGGCGCGTCGCGGACCGGTCTGCGGAAACCTCTCGGGCATGACGGAACTCCGTGGTGCCGACGATGTCGTCACGAGCGGCCTCAGTTCCGCGACAGGTAGCGACGCGGGTTGTCGACCAGCATCGTGGTGATCTGTTCCTCGCTCAGGCCTGCCTGCCGGAGCTTCGGCAGCACCTCGTTGGGGATGAAGGTGAAGTGCCAGTCGGGCACGACCTGCTCCGGGAATCCCGGCTGGAACCAGTCGTTGTGGCACGCAGCGTCATGTGCCAGCAGCATCCGGTCGGCGTAGCCCTCCGAGACGAGTTGCACGACCGTGGCAACACGCTGCTCGGTGGGCAGCAGGTTGTCGAGCCCGAAACGGTCCATGCCCAGATAGGAGCCACCGTCGATGATCCGGTGCAGGTAGTCCAGGTCGGCGCTGTCGCCGCAGTGGCCGATCACCAGTTTGCCGGGGTCCACGCCGGCCTTCGTGAAGTACTCCTGCGCGAGCAGTCCGGTGCCGTGCGGAGCGCTGGTGTGGACGGTGATCGGGGCACCGGTCTCGCGGCTGGCCTCTGCCACCGCAGCGAAGACCCTCTCGACCCCGTCGGTGAGCGTCGAGTCGATGGCGCACTTGAGGAATCCGGCCTTTACCGACGTACCGCCGATTCCCTCGGTCAGGTCTTTGAGGAACATGCCGACCATGGGTTCGTCGCCGCCGAGCGGAGTGCCGGGACCGTGAAAGGAGAAGAAGAACGGGACGCTGTCGAAGGTGTAGATACCGGTCGCCGGAATGATGTTCAGGTCGACTCGTTCGTTCACGTCGATGACGCGTTGGATATCGCGGCCGAGGCCGAGGACGGTCGGGTCGAGGATCGTGTCGACGCCGGCCGTTTTGAGGGCGCCGAGCCGGGCTACCGCAATCCGCGATCCGTGCGTCCTCGTCCCACAGCTCGGGGTAGTTGTGCTCGATCTCGTGATCGAGGATGAAGACGTGTTCGTGCACCAGCGTGGCGCCGAGGCTGCCGACGTCCATCGGTCCGCGAACACTTTCGACGGTAGTCATGGGAATGCCTCCGGACGTCGGTGTGGTCGGGCACGGTGATCGCGCCCCCATTTCCATCTACTGCAGCGAATAGACAGCCGTAGGAGCGCCGAACACGGATTCGTCGACCTCGACGCCGAGGCCGGGCGCGTCGTTCCAGTGAATGTCCCCGTCGATCACGGTCGGCCCCGTTGCGTTGCCGCCGGCGGGCCGGTACGACGCGGGCATGCCCTCGTGGCTGAAGAACGAAGCGGACAGGAAGTTCCCCGCCGGGATCGTCGCCGCCAGTTGCACCGTCGCGCCGCTGGCGAGGTCGGCCCCCATCGGCTCGTCGACCAGGATCATGACGCCTGCGGCGACACAGATGTCGCGGATCTTGGCAGCCTTCGTCAGTCCGCCGACCCGGGTCGGCTTGAGGTTGAGAGCGTCGGCGAGGCCGAGCCCGACCACGGACAACATGTCCGCGGGCTCCTTCACGCTCTCGTCGACCAGCATCGGCCGGTCTGTGTGCCGGCGCACGCGCTCGAGTTCGGCGACCGTCCGGCACGGCTGTTCGATGTAGGTCTCGACGCCTTCCACGGCGCCAAGGAACCGCAGGGTCTGGGCGACCGTCCAGCCGGCGTTCGCGTCGCTGGTCAGAAAGGAGGAGTTCTCCGGGAGGACGTCCACGACGGCGTGCACCCGATCGGCGTCCTGGAGAGGGTCGTTGCCCAGTTTGAGCTGCCAGTGACGGAAGCCGTGCTCGGCGTAGCGGCCGACCTTCTCGGCCATCTCAGCCGGGTGCCCGAGCCCGACCGCGGTGAAGGTTCCGAACGTCGACTGCTGGACGCCCCCGAGAAGCCGGGCCACCGGCTGACCGAGCAGCTTGCCGCGCAGGTCCCACATCGCATTGTCGATCACGGCCTTGCCCGGCAGGTGGCCGATCAGAGCCGCGTCCATCCGTGTCACCAGGGTGTCGGCCTCGAAGACGTTCGCCTCGAGCACGACAGGCGCGAGCTCGGCGACGGTGGCATGCAGGCTTCCGGGAAAGCCGTCCATGTAGTTGCCGCCGAGGGTGCATGCCTCTGCGTAGCCGACGGTGCCGTCCTCGGCCGTCACGCGTACGACGGTGCTCGCCAGGGAACGGACCACCCGGTTGTGCGACATGACGTACTCGCCGTCGAACACGGGCAGATCCGCCCGGTAGCACGCGATCTCTTTGATCTTGATGGCTTGGCTCCTCGCTGTCTCGAGCCGAACGAACTTCCACCGATGCCTTGCCGAAAGCGCGTTCAACGATATAGCTTTCTGCTCATTGTAAACAATCATCCATCTATGGATGGTTGCTCTTGTGGTGAGAGGTGAGAATCATGGGCGCTCTCGACCGGCCCGTGGGAGACTCGACCGCCGACCTCCCGGGCCTGTCTCGCCGGAGCGTGCTCGCCGGCGGGCTGGGCATCGGTGCGGGGCTGCTGTTGGCGGGATGCAGCAGCTCGAGCTCGTCGTCGAGGAGCCCGGCCGCAGTGCCGAGCGCGCTCCCCGGGGGGACTCCGGTACCCGGCGGAACGCTGCGAGTGGGTGTGGCCAGTGGCGGGCCGAGTGAGAACCTCTTCCCGGGAACGGCTGCGGTCGGTCCCGATTTCATTCGTGTCGCCCAGCTCTTCACCCCGCTGTTCTACGCGGGGTCAGGTGACAAGCTGTTCCCGCTGGAGCCGGGCCTGGCACTCAGTGCGGAGCCGAACGCCGATGCGACCTCGTGGACCTTCCGCCTCCGTGACGGCGTGACCTGGCACGACGGGAAGTCCTTCGGCGCCCACGACGTCGTCTACGACCTGCGGACCTGGATGTCCGATCCGGCGACGAACTACGGGGCCGGCTTCCTCCTGGGGCTGGTCGACTTCGCGAACGTCAAGGCGGTCGACAAGCTGACGGTGCGGGTTCCCCTGAAGCGTCCCTACGCCCAGTTCCCGACGCTCTTCACCCACTACAACCTCTGGATCACGCCCGAGGGCAAGACCCCGGCCGAGATCGCCCGGAACCCGATCGGAACCGGGGCGTTCAAGTTCCAGTCCTTCACGGCCGGCAAGCAGAGCGTTCTCGTCCGCAATCCGAATTTCTGGGATGCGCCGAAGCCGTACTTCGAATCCGTCGTGGTCGAGTCGTCGTTCAGCGACAGCACGGCGATGGTGAACGCGCTGCTCGCCGGCTCCATCGACATCGCGTCCTCGCCCGACTATGCGGTGGCGGCACAGCAGAGGTCCAACCCGAAGGTGGTCCTTCTGGAGTCGAAGAGCGCGTACGCGCAACCCGTCTTCGCGATGCGGGTCGACCAGGGGCCCTTCGCCGACGTCCGGGTTCGGCAGGCGTTCAAGTACCTCGTGAACCGCCAGCAGCTCATCGACAGCGCGGCGGCGGGCTTCGGGAACGTCGCCTACGACCTCGTCGGGCCCGGCAACCAGTACTACGCAACGGATCTCAAGCGGGAGTTCGACCCCGACAAGGCCCGAGGTCTGTTCAAGGCGGCCGGTGTCCTCGGCGAGACGTTCGTGCTGCCGAGTCCGCCGCTCATCGGTCTGGACAAAGCGGCAACCGTCCTGGCCCAGCAGGCGAAGGCCGCGGGCGTAAACGTCCAGGTCAAGACGACGTCTCCGGCGACGTACTGGACCCCGGCCGAGCAAGTGTACGTTCGGCCCTTCGCCGTGGACTACATCTTCGCGTTCGCGTCGCTGGCCGGCGTCTACTCAGCTCATGTACTGCAGGACGCTCCGTTCCGTGACACGTGGTGGGGTAAGCAGTCGCCGGGTGGGCGGCAGGCGAACGATCTCATCCTGCAAGCGATGGCCACTTTGGACGAGACCAAGGCCGCAAGCCTCTGGCGCGAAGTCCAGCAACAGCAGTTCGACGAGGGCGGCTATCTCTGCTGGAGCAACCAGCCCTGGCTTGACATCGTCAGTCCCAGGCTTCGCGGGTTGAAGCAGACGGGGGGCATCAACCTGAACGTCTCGCGGTTCAGCGACGGCTGGTTCGCCAAGTAGGGCGCGGATCGGTGATGTGGGACCGGAACGATCAGTGAGGACCATGGCATGACGACCGATGTTGCTGCACCTCATGCCGCACCGGGGTCATCCGGCCCGCGGGCGCGGCGGCTTCGATGGCCGGGGCCGCCCGTGGTCGGGTTCCTGGGCCGACGCTCGGCGGCTGGACTGCTGACGGTGTTCGTCGTCTCGGTACTGGCATTCGTCTGCACGAAACTCCTGCCGGGCGACACGGCCGAACTGGTTCTGGGGCGCAACGCCTCACCACGAGCCCTGGAAGCGATGCGTGAACGGCTCGGGAGCAACGATCCACTTGTGTTGCAGTACTTCCATTGGCTGCGCGGCCTGTTGACGGGTGACTTCGGGGAGTCTGCCGTCGCTCTGGCCCAGTACCAGGGCAACGCATCGATCTCGGCCACGCTGGGCGACCCGCTCGTCAACAGCCTGGTGCTGGGCGGGCTCACCGCGGCACTGCTGGTGCCCCTGACGATGGTCCTCGGCGCCATCTCCGGTGTGCGCGCCGGCAAGCTCACCGACCACCTCATCTCCGGTCCGTCGCTGGTGCTCGGCGGTCTTCCCGAATTCGTCACGGGAAGCCTGCTGATCGCCGTCTTCTTCACCTGGCTGCAGTGGTTGCCGCCGGTCTCTCTGGTCTCCCCGGGCGCGTCGCCCTTCGGGCAACCCGACGCTCTCGTGCTTCCGATCCTCACCTTGCTGATCGTCACGGTCGGATCCGGCACCCGCCAGGTCCGGGCCGGGGTCATCCAGGCCCTGACGACGGACTACGTGCTCTACGCCCGGCTCAACGGAGTGCCCGAGCGCCGGGTGCTTCGCCGGTACGCCCTGCGCAACGCGCTGGCGACGAGCGTGCAGACCATCGCTCAGAACCTCCAGTATCTGGCCGGCGGGATCATCATCGTCGAGGCGCTCTTCACCTACCCGGGCATCGGCAACTACCTGCTCAATGCGGTGAACACCCGGGACACCAACGAGGTTCTCGCGGCCTCGATGATTCTCGCCGCTCTGTACACGGTCATCAACATCGTCGCCGATGTCGTTGTGGTGTTCCTGGTGCCCAAGCTCAGGACGGAGATGCTGTGACCGCGCCGAAAGCAGTCCTGATCCGGGCCCAGACGATCAGGCGTCCACGATCACCGCGCGCATTGCGAAGCGTGCTTCGCTCGTGGGGTGGCCGCATCGGCCTCGTGCTGCTGGGTGTGGTCGTCCTCATGGCCTTCCTCGGCCCGCTCGTCGCTCCGCACGACCCCACCGAGACCCTGGGCGTCCCGGGTGCGCCGCCGAGCCCGGACTACGCGCTGGGTCTCGATTCGATCGGTCGTGACGTGTTGAGCCGGCTGCTCAACGGCGGACGCTCGACGCTCCTCATGGCAGTCGGCGCAACGATTCTCACGTACGCAGGGGGTGTGGTCGTCGGGCTGGTGGCGGGAATCTCCCGGTCGTTCCTCGACGCGTTCTTGATGCGCGGGATGGATGTCCTTTTGTCCATGCCGGCGTTGCTGGTGGTCCTGCTGCTGCGTACCGGGCTTGGGAACAACTCGGCGGTCCTGATGAGCGCTACGGCGCTCGTCCTCATCCCAGGGGTTGCGCGCATCACCCGTTCCGCGGCACTCGGGGTGTCGACGACGGGTTATGTCGAGGCCGCGATGGCACGGGGCGAGCCGAAGGCCTCGCTTCTCGTCCGCGAGGTGCTGCCGAACATCCGGGGCACCCTCATCGCCGATGTCGGCCTGCGGTTCAGCTGGGCGATCATCGTGATCGCGAGTGTGAACTTCCTGGGGATCGGCCTGGAGCCACCGTCCGCCGACTGGGGCCTGATGGTCTCCGAGAACCGCGTCATCATCGGATCGAACCCGTGGTCCGTCGCCGGTCCGGCCGCGGTCCTCGGCCTCTTGGTCATCGGACTCAACCTCATCGGCGACTCCTACGTCCGCAACTCCGACCGTTCAGAGGAGTCTTCATGAGTTTGCTGGCGCTGGAAGGGCTACGCGTGTCGGTGGGCGACGACTTCATCGTCGACGACGTCGATCTCTCGCTCGAGGAAGGCGAGATCGTGTGTCTCGTCGGAGAGTCGGGATCGGGTAAAACCACTGCGGCGCTTGCGGCGTTCGGCTGGTGCGCACCCGGTCTTCGCATCGAGGGCCGGGTCTCGATCGCGGACTCGGACGTCACCGCCCGCTCCCGGGCTCGGTCCGTGCGCGGAGACCTGATCTCGTACGTACCCCAGAGCCCTGGCACTGCGCTGAACCCGGCGCACCGGGTGCTGGACACTTTGAACGACATGGTTCGCAGTGCGCCTCGAGCACCGGGCGGCGAGGACGTGCTGCTGGGCAGCTTGGCCGCGGTCGGCCTGACCCCAGAGCGCCAGTTCGGACGCCGGTTCCCGCACCAGCTGTCCGGCGGTCAGCAGCAGCGGGTCTGCATCGCCGCCGCCCTGGCGTCGCAGTCGAAGGTGATCGTGCTCGACGAGCCCACGACGGGACTCGATGTCGTCACGCAGGCCAAGATCCTCGAAGGCCTGGTACAGCTGCGCGACGAGGAGTCCGTCGCGATGCTCTACATCACGCATGATCTCGCCGTAGCGGCCAAGATCGCGGATCGGATCGTCGTCATGTACGGCGGATATGTGGTCGAACAGGGGAGCGCCTCCGAGGTCCTGAGGCGCCCCAGGCACCCGTACACGCGTGCGCTGATGGCCGCGACTCCGGATCATCGGATCTCGCGAGAGCTCGAAGCCCTCCCGGGCGGCCCGGTCGACCTCCGGAACCGGACTGCCGGTTGCGCGTTCGCGCCGCGCTGCGGGCAGAAGGTCGAGTCGTGCGAGCTCCACCTGCCGGCGCTGTCGCAGATCGGGGACGCCCACCTCGTTCGCTGCACGGAGTCGCTCCGCACGCCGGCTCTCGACTTGACCCTGGCCACGCCGGCGGCCTCCCGTGTGAAGGCCGACGCGGCGCCAGTGCTCGAGGTCGCGCACCTGGAAGCACGTCATGCGACGAGGTCGGAATCCATAGTTGCGGCGCGCGGCATCTCGTTCTCCGTTCAGCCGGGTCAGTGCGTGGCACTGGTCGGCGAGTCCGGCAGTGGCAAGACCACCATCGCGCGCTCGGTCGTCGGCCTGCACCGGCACTGGTCCGGCGCGATCCGCCTTGATGGCGAGGAGGTCGCGCACGCCACGAAGGATCGGGCGCGCAAGCAACTTCAACGTGTCCAGATGGTCTTCCAGAATCCGGCGGACACCCTGAATCCCCGCCATTCGGTGGGTGCCGCGATTTCACGATCGGCGATGGTACTCAGGGGACTGAGCCGGACTGAGGCGGGTGCGGAGGTCGAGCGGCTGCTGGAAGCAGTCCGCCTTCCTGCCCGATACGCCGAGCGGTACCCCGGGGAGCTCTCCGGTGGGCAGCGGCAACGGGTCTCGATCGCCCGCGCGCTGGCGGCCGATCCCGGACTGATCGTCTGCGACGAGATCACCTCCGCCCTGGACGTCTCGGTTCAGGCGGTGGTGCTTGATGTCCTCGACGACTTGCGTCGGTCGGTTGACCTGTCCCTGCTCTTCATCACCCATGACTTGGCCGTGGTCTCCACGATCGCCGACCAGGTCCTGGTCCTGGAGCAAGGACTGATCTGCGAGTCGGGGCCGGTCAGAGGGGTTCTCGACCAGCCCAAGAGCGACTACACCAAGCGTCTTCTCGCGGCGGCGCCCAGCCTGTCCGAGCAGACCGCCGACCACGTGTTCAAGCCCTAAGGCCCGAAGCGAAGAATGTGCGTGCGAGGCGAGGGACGCCGTCGAAGGGATCACCCACCTGCCTATGGTTAAATGTCGACAGTCGATGAGGGAACAAAAACAATGGTGAGTCTTCCGCAGATTCCGCAGACAACACAGGCGGACGAGGCTGTCGTGATTCTTAGAGAGGCGATCCTCTCGGGTGTTCTGAAGCAGGGCACGCCCTTGCGTGAGATTCAGTTGGCAGATGGCCTGGCCATCGGACGTGGGCCTCTTCGCGAGGCGTTGCTCCGTCTGGAGGAGGAGGGCCTTGTCCAGCGCGAGGCGTATCGCGGATCGTTCGTGGCGGAAGTCAGCGTCGATACGATCACGGAGATCGAAGAGTTGCGCACCGTCCTGGAGCCGTTCGCCGCGTTCGCGGGGCTGCGCCGCTTGCGCGAGGGGCCTGTTCACGACAACCTGGTCGCGGCGGTCGAGTCGCTCGAGCGTGCCGCTGCGGAGCATGACTACAAAGGTGGCGTGGAAGCGCACCTGGCGGTGCACCGCGCCATCTACGAGGCATCGGACAACCAGGTTCTGATCGGGATCTGGTCGTCGTGGCAGAACCAGATGAGGCTGTTCATGACGCTGGAGCACCGCAGACTCGGAGATCTGAGAGAGATCGCCATGGGGCACCGGCTCCTGCTCACCACCCTGGAGTCCGGAGACCGACGCGCGATACGCCGCGGGTTCGCCGAGCACATTCGACCGGAGTGGGTGGCGGCCGACTTCGACCAACTGCGGTCGAACGACGGCGACAACAACCGCTGATCGTTTGCAGCGTGGATCGTTGCTTCGCAACGAACTGCCAACGGCGACGGCGCGCCGCCGTTGGCAGTTCGCTCTGTGAGGAATCCGAGTGATCCGTAGTTTGTTCAACGATGGCCGGCAGGTCAGGTCGAAGGTCAATTTTTCGCTGAGCTTCCCGTGAAGTGGCAGCGCCGTCGCCTACTTCCCGGGAGCCGTCTTCGAATATCGCAAGATTTTCTCCGCGCACGAGGATCGCCGTGGCAAACGAGTTTTCCTGGAGTTCGACGGCGTTTACCGGGACGCTGTGATACTTCGCGGGTCTCTCGGACGGCGGCCTGGGTGACGGACTCGCCGAGGTCGATCGTGCCTCCTGGGAGCGCCCAGTTGCCGTTGTCGGTGCGGCGGATCAACGTCCTGGCCCATGATGCCTTCACCGTATATGCGGAGTCCTCATTCCGGTTTAGGTGTCCGGCAACGGGCAATCCCGCAGAGCGTGGCGTCCAGTGGTAGGACCACCACTGGCGTCGACGGTCCGTCGAGTGAATTCTGCTTTTCTGCGTAGGATGCGGAATCTTGTTTGGTTTCTCCTGGCCAACCCATGTGTCTGAGTCAGCTATCGTTAAGGTGCTCGTAAGTTGAAATGAGGGAGAAGTAAATGGCCCAGCAGGTGCGAGTCACCATGACGGGTGACCTCGACGGCAGTGAGGCGAGCGAGACCGTGTCGTTCGCCGTGGACGGCAGAGAGTACGAAATCGACTTGAACGAGAAGAACGTGAGCAAACTGCGGAGCAGCTTGCACGCTTACATGGAGAGTGGTCGCCGGCTCAAGGAACTCGGCGCGGAAAGGCTTCATCCCACAAGGGCGCTAGTAGCCGTGAACGCTCCGCTGAGATCCGCGAGTGGGCGAAGAACCACGGCATCAAGGTCAGCGATCGTGGCCGCATTCCGGTTAACTTGATTGAGCAGTACGAGGCTGCGCACTAGCTCCAGCTCCGGCTAATTCCGAGATGGGCTGCCTTCGGGACTCATCTGCTCGCGCTCGCTGCACCGCGCCTGCTCTCTGCGGTAAATTTCGCGATTGCGGCTCGATCTCATCGACAAGGAACGGCTGCGGGGACGGGCGTAGGCGGCACTCATCGAGAAACGTTGCTGATAGATGTCGCCGAAACCACCCGATCGTCTTGGCTTGTTCCCGCTGCAAGGCCGGCGGGCCTGGTCTACCAGGTGAACACCATGCGGCTGTCGTGTTTGATGATGTGCAGTCCGGCGGGAAGGTGCTCGTCGGGTGTGTCGGCGGGATGGATGGTTATGTGCGGCTGGGCGTCTGGGGCAGCGTTCCAGGCGCGGATGTGCTGGGTGGTGCGTTCGGCGAGTTCGGTGCCGCGGGGGCCGTGGCCGATGGCTCCGACTTCCCAGCGGGATGGTGGTCCGGCGGTGACGCGCCGGGAGGTCAGATAGGCGAGCGAGTTGTTTCGGCGAGCGCGGGGTTGACGGGGGTTGCGGGGGTGGCGCGTCTGCTGCGTACTGCGGTGTCGTCGGCCTTGATCCGACCCCATGCCCAGCATGTTGCCTTGACCACGGTGGACCAGGCGAGCGTTGATCGCCCCCCGGGCGGCGCTGGCGAGAGGGGTTCCCTTCGGGCGCCGTCCTGGGGCCTGACCGTGGCGTGCTCAGCCGCGGGAAGTCAGTCATGACCGGCCGCCTTGGCTGCTCCGGCCCGCGCTCTTCCCGCCCTGCCCAGAGCGGCGAGGGCAGTTCTGATCGTGGCGAACCGCTGGAGGTGCATGTGGAGATCCTCAGCGTCGGTGGCCAGGAAGGCGCTGCCCTCCGAAGGGCGCAGGTCCTGATCATCCGCGATCTCCTGCAGTGGGCGGCCGACGAAAACACCGACACCACCTGAATACCCCAGTAGCCCTGCGGTCAGGCGGCAGCATGCGCGGGGCGCCGTCGTACCGCACTCAGGAGTCGTGCAATGAGTGCACACATCGACGGGACGCCCTACCCGGGCGGAGCGCGCTTTTCCGAAGAACCCATCACGATCACTTCTCGTCCAGGACGGGGCACCACACAGGCGGCCAGCCTGGTCGATCCATTCGATGGGCTGCGGGTGGCCTGGTGCGGGCGTACCTCCACCGACGACATGCGGGATCCCACCCTGTCGCTGCCCCGGCAGTTGGATAACAGCCGCCAGGCACTGCCAGCCGGGGCACTCATGGTCGCCCACTTCTACGGCATCGAATCGGGCCGCAAGAACCTCGAAGACCGCGGGCGCGGCACCGCCCACACCCGCTTCCACATCCCCATACCCCGCGACGGCGGCATCCAGGACCTGCTCGCCGAAGCCACCCGACCCGACCGGCGCTTCGACGCGGTGGTGTGCGAATCGATCGACCGGATCTCTCGCCGCACCTTTACGGCACCAAGATCGAACACGAGCTGGAACAAGCCGGCATTCCGCTGTTCGCTGCCGACGAGCCCATCACCCTGACCGGCAAACGCGCCACCGCGATCCTCACCCGCCGCGTCAAGCGGCCGGCCTGGGATGGCGATCCCGAACACCCTGACCCGGGCACGCGCCGTCCACCGATCCTGCGGGGCTTCACCTTCCACGAGGGGCGGCACACCCAGCGAACCTGGCTCGCTGAAGATGGCATTCCCGATGTGGCCCATGCTGCCCGGGATGACCGACGTCTACGAACATGTGACGCCGCCGATGAGGGAACAGGTCCTGCGGGCGCTGCAGCGGCGGTGGGAGACCTCACTGCTGGCCCTGCGATCCGACGAGCGGGACCGGCTCATCGCGGCCCTGCCACAGACGGACAGACTCATCGGTAAACTGCGGACGAGGCACCAGGCCGAGGCGACGGGCGAGAACATCATCGCCCAGATATCGCCCAACCAGGCCTGAGGCCTCGCTCGTCAACAACACAAGCAGGGCCTCTGACCTGCGCTGACGCGTGGTGGGCGATACTGGGATTGAACCAGTGGCCTCTACCGTGTCAAGGTAGCGCTCTCCCACTGAGCTAATCGCCCGTTCCGCGGCCTCCGGGGGAGGTACGGGTTGAGGTGGAGACGGGATTTGAACCCGTGTACACGGCTTTGCAGGCCGTTGCCTCGCCTCTCGGCCACTCCACCAGAAGGAGACCTCTGGGTCATAGCCGGAAAGGCCCCTCAGAGCGGAAGACGGGATTTGAACCCGCGACCCTCACCTTGGCAAGGTGATGCTCTACCCCTGAGCCACTTCCGCGTGCGCCCTGCGGCGACGGAGGAAACATTAGCGCGTCCGGGGCCGTTCCCCAAACCGGTTTCCCGGCGGGCCGCGTCGCGGATGCTTCGGCGCGGGTCGAAGGACGGGTCGCTTAGGGTCGGTGGCATGGGCTCCGAACAGGTCGTGAGTGTCGATTTCGCGCCGGTGGCGGCGCTGCTCGCGGATCGGGCGCGGGCCGCGATGCTGACCGCGCTGCTCGACGGGCGGCCGCTCGCGGCGGGGGAGCTGGCGCGGACGGCGGGGGTGAGCGCGCAGACGGCGAGCGCGCATCTGGCCCGGCTGCTGGACGGCGGGTTCGTCACGGTCGTCAAGCAGGGGCGGCACCGGTACTACCGGTTGCGGGGCAGCGAGGTGGCGCAGGTGATCGAGGCGCTGTCGCGGATCAGCCCGCCGGTGCGGGTGCGGAGCCTGCGGCAGTCGCGGGACGCGCGGCGGCTGCACGAGGCGCGGACGTGCTACGACCACCTGGCGGGCGTCGCGGGGGTGACGCTGTTCGCGGCGCTGGTCGACGGCGGCCTGATCGAGCCGGCCGGCGGCGACGCCTACGAGGTGACCGAGAAGGGCGAGGACCGGCTGGCGGTGCTGGGCCTGGACCTGGCGGCGCTGCGGCGGGGGCGGCGCAGGTTCGCCTGGCACTGCCTGGACTGGACGGAGCGGCGGCCGCATCTGAACGGGGCGTTGGGGGCGGCGCTGACCGAGCGGATGATCGAGCTGGGCTGGTTCGAGCGGGGGCCGACGCGGCGGGCGCTGGCCGTGACGGAGGCGGGCCTGGCGGGCCTCGCGGATTCGTTCGGGTGCGTGCTGGGGTGAGCTTCGCGTACGCCGGAGGTCTGCTGGCCACCGGTCTCGCCGACGTCACCACCGATCCGGCGGCACTGGACTCGGCGGGCTGGTGGGCGGTGGTGGTGACCTACGAGGGGAAGGCCACGTGCGCCCGGTTCGAGACGGTGCGGCCCGCGCCGCACCCTGGGGGTGTGTGGGCGGGAACGGGGGAGTGGAGCACTTCCCTTGACCAGGCCGCCTACGCCGCCGGGGTCGAACGCATCCGCGAGGCCATCGCGGACGGGATCGTCTACCAGGCGAACCTGTGCCGGGTGATGTCGGCGGAGCTGCCGCGAAGGGCCGACATCACCGGGTTGGGAGCGCGGCTCGCGGCCGGGCATCCGGCGCCCTACGCCATGACGCTGAAACTGCCCGGCCTCGAGGTCGCCTCCGCCTCGCCCGAGCTGTATCTGAGCCGGGACGGGGACGTGGTCGAGTCCCGTCCGATCAAGGGGACCGGACGGACGGCGGACGACCTGCTGCCCAAGGACCGCGCCGAGAACGTGATGATCGTCGACCTCGTCCGGAACGATCTGGGCAGGGTCGCCGAGACCGGCTCGGTGACCGTGCCGGGGCTGTGCGAGCTGGAGGAGCACCCGGGGCTCGTCCACCTGGTGTCGACGGTCCGGGCGCGGCTCGCCGGAGGCGGCTGGCCCGAGCTGCTCGCCGCGACGTTTCCTCCCGGTTCGGTGACGGGTGCCCCGAAGTCGAGCGCGCTGACCCTGCTCGAAGAGCTCGAACCCGTCCCGCGGGGGCCGTACTGTGGGGCCATCGGCTGGGTGGACGCGGACTCCCGGCGCGGTGCCCTCGCGGTGGGCATCCGGACTTTCTGGGCGGACGGCGGCCTGCTGCGGTTCGGCACGGGCGCGGGCATCACGTGGGGGTCCGACCCGCTCCGCGAATGGCGCGAGACCGAGCTGAAGGCGGCTCGGCTATTGGAGGTGGCTTCCGGTGACGGCGCAGGCCAGGATCTGGCTGAACGGGGAACTGGTCGACCCTGAACGGGCGACGGTGTCGGTCTTCGACCACGGGATGCTCGTCGGGGACGGGGTCTTCGAGACGGTGAAGGCGACGAACGGGGTGCCGTTCGCGCTGACCCGGCATCTGGCGCGGCTGGCCCGCTCGGCGGCCGGGCTGGGCCTGCCCGACCCCGACCAGGACGCCCTCGCCCAGGGCACCCTGGAGGTCCTCGCCGCCGCGCCGAAGTGGCCGCTGGCCCGCATCCGCATCACCTACACCAGCGGGCCCGGCCCGCTCGGCTCGAACCGGGGCGACGAGGGGCCGACCGTGTCGATCATCGCCGGGCCGCAGGCGCCGTTCCCGGCGACGGCGGACGTGACCGTCGTGCCGTGGCCGCGCAACGAGCGCGGCGCGCTGTGCGGCCTGAAGACCACGTCCTACGCGGAGAACGCCCTGGCCCTCGCCTACGCCGGCGAGCGCGGCGGGGGCGAGGCGATCTTCGGCAACCTCGCCGGGAACCTGTGCGAGGGGACGGGCAGCAACATCTTCGTCGTCCTCGGCGGCCGGCTGCTCACGCCGCCGCTGTCGTCCGGCTGCCTGGCCGGGGTGACGCGGGCGCTGACGCTGGAGTGGTGCGGCGGCGAGGAGGAGGACCTCGCGCTGGACGACCTGTACCGGGCGGAGGAGGCGTTCCTGACGTCCACGACCCGGGACGTCCAGCCGATCCGGGCCGTGGACGGGACGGTCCTCCCGGCGGCCCCCGGCCCGATCACCGCCAAGGCCGTGGAGGCGTTCGCCGCCCGCTCCGCGGAGCTGATGGACCCCTGAGCCGGAGAAAATGATCTCCAGGGCCTTTACGTGATCGATTTCTTCGTTCACGTTCGAGGGTGACGCTTGTAGGAGGTCACCCATGGTCTTCTCCAGTAGGGGCTTCTCCAGGAGGCGGATCGGCGCGGCGGCCGCGCTCGTCATGGCGGGCGCGGTGCTCGCCGGGTGCGGCGGCGGCGGATCCCCGACGGATCCCGACCGGGGCAAGGACGCCAAGAGCTTCTCCCTGACCATCACCCGCAACGCGATCGAGGGCGGCAAGAACACCGAAGAGGCCGAGTGGATCACCAGGACGGTGATCCCGGGGTTCGTCGCGGCGCAGAAGGCCAAGGGCATCACCGCGAAGGTGACCTTCCGCGGCCAGGGCGTGGACGACGAGGCCTACAAGACGAAGCTCGCCCTCGACCTGAAGTCCCGGTCGGGCGCCGACATCATGGACATCGACGGCATCTGGGTCGGCGAGTTCGCCCAGGCCGGCTACATCGCGCCGCTGCCGGAGGTCGTGGGCTCCCCGGCGGACGCCTGGGAGGGCTGGACGCAGATCCCTGGATCGGTCCAGAAGCTGGCGATGTTCGATGGCAAGCGCTACGGAGTGCCGCCGCAGACCGACGGACGCCTGATCTTCTTCAACAAGAAGCTGTTCGCGCAGGCCGGGCTGCCGGCCGGCTGGCAGCCGAAGACCTGGCAGGACGTCCTCGCGGCGGGCCGCGCGCTGAAGAAGGTCCCCGGCGTGACCCCCGTCCAGCTGAACGCGGGCACCGCCATGGGCGAGGCGACCAGCATGCAGGGCGCGCTGCCCCTGCTCGCCGGCGCCGGCGCCGAGATCTACGCGGACGGCAAGTGGACGAGCGGCGGCCAGGCCGTCAAGCAGGTCCTCGGCCTGTACGCGCAGATCTACGGCGCCGAGGGACTCGGCGATCCCAAGCTCCAGCAGGAGGCCAAGGGACGCGACAAGTCGTTCGAGGAGTTCGCCGCGGGCAAGATCGGAATCCTGTTCGAGGGCGACTACTTCTGGCGGGACGTCCTCAACCCGAAGACCGGCGTCGCGAAGATGAGGACCCGCGACCAGGACGTCGGCTACGCGCTGATCCCCGCCGTCTCGCCGGGCAAGGGCGTGCGCGGGCAGTCGTTCGTGAGCATGTCGGGCGGATCGGTGACCGTCCTGAACCCGAACACCGAGTACCCGCAGCAGGCGTTCGAGCTGCTGGCGTTCATGAACTCGCCGGAGATGGTGAAGGCGCGGACGGCCGGCACGCCCGAGATCACGTCCCGGACGGACGTCAACACGGAGATTCTCGCGGGCGACCCGTTCCTGAGGTTCGTGTCGGAGAAGGTGCTCCCGGTCACGTCCTACCGCCCGGGTCTCGCCGTGTATCCGCAGGTGTCGACGGCTCTGCAGGAGGCCACCGCCGCCGTGGTGTCGGGCAAGAGCCCGGACCAGGCCGCCGCCGAGTACGCCAGGAAGCTCGAAGGGATCGTCGGTGGCGCCGCCCACGTCGCCCCGCGCTGACGTCACGGTCCCGGCCGCGCCGTCCGCCGGGGACGACGCGGCCGGGCTGGGCAGGGGACGCGCCGCCGCGTTCGTCGCGCCCGCGCTGGTGCTCATCGCGGTGTTCCTTGTCTTCCCGGCGCTCTGGACGCTCTACCTGGGCGCGACCGACTACCGGCTCACCGGCATCGCGGCCAGCGAGCCGCAGGTGACCGGGACCGCCAACTACCGGGAGGCACTCGGCGACGGGGACTTCCACCGGTCGCTCTGGCTGACGCTCCAGTTCGTGCTCGGCTCGGCGGTGATCGGCCAGACCGTCCTCGGGTTCGCGATCGCGTGGGTCATGCGCGACCGGTCAGGCCTGGTCAGGCGGCTGGTCGAGGGCCTGGTCCTGCTCGCGTGGATCCTGCCGTCCTCGGTCATCGCGTTCCTCTGGATCGCGCTGCTCGACCGCGACGGCGGCACCCTCAACGCCCTGTTCGGGACGCCGGGCACGGCGTGGCTGCTCGACCATCCGATGGCGTGCGTCATCGTGTTCAACGTCTGGCGCGGTACCGCGTTCTCGATGATGCTCTACGGCGCGGCGATCGGGACCGTCCCGCCGTCCCATCTGGAGACGGCGCGGCTCGCGGGCGCCTCCACCTGGCAGACGCTGCGGGACGCGGTCCTCCCGCGCATCCGCGGGCACGTCCTGACGAGCCTGCTGCTGATCAGCCTGTGGACGTTCAACGACTTCACCCCGTTCCTGATCACCGCCGGCGGCCCGGACGGGCGCTCGGAGATCATGTCGGTGTACGTGTACCGGACGGCGCTCGGCGACGGCCGGCTCGGCTTCGGCGCCGCCGTCTCGCTGCTGATGATCCTGATCAACCTGGTGATCGCGCTGGTCTACCTGCGGGCCCTGCGCGCCCGCGGGACGAAGGAGGCCGCCGCGTGAACGAGACCGTCCGGGAGGTGCTCCGCAGGCTCGGGCTGGCCACGTTCGTCTCGGCCGTCCTCGGGTTCTTCGCGCTCCCGCTGCTCTGGCTGGCGTTCGCGCCGTTCGACGCGAACCCGGGCATCGCGGCGTCGGTGCCCGAGTTCACCCTGCACAACTTCCAGGTCCTGATGGACAACCCGTACGCGCTGGCCTCGCTGCGCAACTCGGTGCTGCTGGCGGCCGGGACGGCCGCGCTCGTCGTCACGTCCGCGGCGCTCGCCGCGTACGCGCTGAGCCGGGTCCGGGTGCCCGGGCGGGACGTGCTCCTCTACGTCCTGCTCCTGCTGTCGTCCATCATCACCGGCACCGCGGCGATGGTGCCGGTCTTCCTGCTGGCCTTCAACCTGCACCTGATCGACTCGCGGCTGGGCGTGGTCCTGGTGCTGACCGGCGGGCTGCTCCCGGCGGCGATCTTCCTGCTGAAGGACTTCACCGACGCGACGCCCACGTCCTACGAGGAGGCCGCGCGGGTGTTCGGGGCGTCGCCGCTGCAGATCCTGCGGCACGTGGTCGTCCCGGTCATCCGGCCGGGCCTCGCCACCGTCACGGTGTGGACGGTCGCGCAGGTCTGGGGCGACTTCCTGATGCCGTTCCTGCTGCTGCGCGATCCGGACAAGGCGCCCGCCTCGGTGATCATGTACACGTTCTACACCGAGGGCGGCCAGCCGGACCTGGCCTTGATCTCCACCTTCTCGCTGCTGTACTCCCTGCCGGTGGTGCTCATGTACCTGTTCGTGAGCCGCCGGTACGGGTTCCGCTTCCACGGAGGGATCAAGCGCTGATGCCGGGCATCACCATCCAGAAGCTGACGAAGGTCTACCCGGGGGGCGTCCTGGCGCTGGACGCCCTCAACCTCGACGTGGCGGACGGCGAGTTCTTCGCGCTGCTCGGACCGTCCGGCTGCGGCAAGACGACGCTGCTCCGCACCATCGCGGGCCTGGAGGCGGCGACGCGCGGCACGATCGGCATCGGCGACCGGGACGTGACGCGGCTCCAGCCGGGACGGCGCGGCGTCGGCATGGTGTTCCAGGACTACGCGCTGTTCCCGCACATGACCGTCCGGGACAACGTCGCCTACCCGCTGCGGATCGCGAAGATGGGCCGCGCCGAACGGTACCGGCGCGCCGCCGACGCGATCGGGCAGCTCGGCCTGAAGGAGCTGACCCACCGGCGGCCCGGGGAGCTGTCCGGGGGCCAGCAGCAGCGGGTCGCGCTGGCCCGGGCCCTGGTGGCGAACCCGGACGTCCTCCTGCTGGACGAGCCCCTGTCGAACCTGGACGCCCGGCTCCGGCTGGAGGCCCGCACGTTCCTCAAGCGGTTCCAGTACCGGTTCGCCGTCACCACCGTCTTCGTCACGCACGACCAGGCGGAGGCCCTGGCGCTCGCCGACCGGATCGCGGTGATGGAGAAGGGCGTGATCCGGCAGATCGGGACCCCGGCCGAGGTGTTCCGGCGTCCGGCCAACCTCTTCGTGGCCTCGTTCATCGGCTCGACGCCCATGAACCTGCTGCCGGGGACGGTCCGGAACGGGCTCGTCGCCGTCGGCGGCACGGAGCTGCCCCTCCCGGACGAGGCGCGCGGGCTGGTGCGGGACGGGGAGGAGGTCGTGTACGGGGTACGTCCCGAATATATGGATTTCAGCACCGAGCCGGAGGACGCCGCACTCGGCGGGAGGGTCTCCGTCGTGGAGAACCTCGGCGGCTCTTCGCTCGTGACCCTGGACGTGGACGGCGAGTCCGTGCGGGTCGTCGTGGGGGAGGGGTTCGAAACGCGGCCCTACGCCGAGGGGTGGGCGCGTCCCCGTCCCGGGCGCGTCCTGCTCTACCGCGACGGCGAGCTGGTGACGGGCGGCGCCGGGACCGGGCGGGCGGATGCGCCCTTGGCGAAGGACGGGGGAGCCGGATGACCGTGCACCGCGGACGCTGGAGCCTGGAGGACCATCTCGAACAGGGGTTGCGCGCACTCCCTTTCGACGTCCCCTCGGGCACGGCGTCGGTCACGGTCGAACTCTCCCACGACGGCGGTGTCATCGACCTCGGCTGCCATGGCCCCGACGGGTTCCGCGGCTGGTCCGGCGGGGCGCGCCGCCGGTACACGGTGGGTGCGGAGTGGGCGACGCCCGGCTACATCCCTGGGGAGCTCGAACCGGGCACATGGCACGTCTGGCTCGGCCTGCACCGGATACCACCTGACGGCGTTCCCTACGAGGTCACCATCACGACCTCTGGGGCGTCACCGCGGCGGTCGGACGATCCACCACCGCCGCGGCCCGAGCGTCCGCCGCGCCGCGATCTGCCCGCCCCGGACGGGTTCCGGTGGCTCGCGGGCGACCTGCACTCGCACACCGTCCACAGCGACGGCACGCTCACCGTCCACGAGCTGGCGTGCCTCGCCGCGTCCCGCGGGCTGGACTTCCTGGCGGTGACCGACCACAACACCGTCAGCCACCATCCGGAGCTGGCCGCGGCCGGGGCGCACGCGGGCGTCCTGCTGCTGCCGGGCCAGGAGGTCACCACCGACCTCGGGCACGCCAACGTGTTCGGCCCCACCGGCTGGGTCGACTTCCGGCGGCCGAGCGCCGACTGGGCCGCGTTCGCCCGCGCCCGCGGCGGGCTCATGTCGATCAACCACCCGCTCAGCGGCGACTGCGCCTGGCGCCGCCCGCTGCCCGCGGACGACCGGCCGCGGTTCGCCGAGATCTGGCACTCGTCCTGGTGGGACCGGCGCTGGGGCGCCCCGCTGGCCTGGGCCGACGTGTGGCGGCCCGAGGGCGTGGTCCCGCTCGGCGGCAGCGACTTCCACGACCCGGCGCAGCACAAGACCCTCGGCGAGCCCGTCACCTGGGTCCTGGCCGAGGGCGAGGACGTGCTGGGCGGGCTCGCGGCCGGCCGGACGTCGGTGTCCGCCGCGCCGGACGCGCCCGTCCTGCTGCGCGACGGCGGGGAGCTGGTCGCGATCGGCGCGGACGGGACCGTGCTCGTCCGCCCGGACGGGCGGCGCGCCGCCGTCCGCGGCGACCGCGTCCGGGTCCCCGCGGACCATCCGGGCATGCACCGCCTGGAGACCCACGAGAACGAGGTGATCGCACTGTGCGGGTAGGCAGGCCGGAAGAGCGTCCCGAGATCGTCGTCGTCCCCCACACCCACTGGGACCGCGAGTGGTACCTGCCGTTCCAGCGGTTCCGGCTCCGGCTGGTGTCGCTGCTCGACGGCGTCATCGACGGGATGGAGGCCGATCCCCGCTGGCACTTCACGCTGGACGGGCAGATGGCGGCGGTGGACGACTACCTGGACATCCGCCCCGAACGGCGGGAGCGGCTGGCCGCGCTCGTCCGGGAGGGCCGGCTCGCCGTCGGGCCCTGGCAGATCCTGCACGACGAGTTCCTGTGCTCGGGGGAGAACATCGTCCGGAACCTGGAGCTCGGCATGCGGCGCGCGGAGGAGCTGGGCGCAGCCATGATGGTCGGCTACCTGCCCGACCAGTTCGGGCACTGCGCGCAGACGCCGCAGATCCTGCGGCTCGCGGGGATCGAGCACGCGTGCCTGTGGCGCGGCGTCCCCGACCGGGTCCGGACCCGCGCGTTCGCCTGGGAGGCCCCGGACGGGACGGCGATCCGCACCCAGTACCTCCCCGAGGGCGGCTACGGGAACGCCGCGTCCATGTTCGAGGAGTTCGGGAACGGTGCCTCGCTGCTTCCGGGGCGCGCCGCCGGCTTCGCCGAGTCGATGGGCCGCTGGTACCCCGACGGAGGCCCGCTGCTGGCCATGTACGGGGCCGATCACACCGCGCCCGCCCCCGACCTCGCCGACCGGGTCGCCTCCGCCGGGCTCGGCATGCGGCTGGACACCCTCGCCGGCTACTTCGCGGGGGAGGATCCGTCCGTCGACGGCCTCCCGCGCATCCGGGGCGAGCTGCGGTCGCACGCCCGCGCGAACATCCTGCCCGGCGTGCTCTCCGCACGCGTCCGGCTCAAGCAGATGATGGGACGCGCCGAGCGCCTCGTGGAGCGGTACGCCGAGCCGCTCGCCGCGCTCTGGTACTCCGGGGACGCGCAGCGCTTCCTCGACCTGGCCTGGCGGCGCCTCATCGAGGCGAGCTGCCACGACTCGGTCACCGGCTGCGGCAGCGACGAGACCGCCGAGCAGGTCGCCGCGCACATGGCCGAGGCCGAGCAGCTCGGGCGGGCCGTCTGCGACCTCGTCACCGCCGAGCGGGCCGCCGCGGTGCCGCTCGGCTCCCACCTGGTGTTCAACCCCACCCCGGCCGCCCGGACGGGCCTGGTCGTCCTGGACGTCCCGTGCGACGGGGAACCCGGGCTGGTGAGCGGCGACGGGCGGCCGGTGCCCGTCCAGACGCTCGACGTCGCGCCGACCGTCCTGGACGACGCCGTCCACCCCGCCTCCGCGCTGCCGATCCTGCTGGAGCGGGTGTACGGGCGGGTGCTGTTCGGGCAGGAGATCCGCGACTGGTCGGTGTCCCGGGAGGACCGCACGCTCACCTTCCACGTGACGGCGCGCGCCGGCGTCCCGTTCGACATCGGCGACGTCCGGGAGGCGCTGCGCGGCGCGGACGGGGAGTGGCGCGTCCGGATCCTGGCGGACCCGCGCCGCACCGTCGCCGCACTCGTCGACGTGCCCGCGCTGGGGCTGACCACCGTCCGGCCGGTTCCCCCGGCGGGGCCCGCGGAAGGGCCGGTGCGGGCCGAGGGGAACATCCTCGACAACGGCCTTCTGCGCGCCGAAGTGCGCGACGACGGCAACCTCGTGCTGCGCACGCCGTCCGGCCACGTCGTCGAGGGCGTCGGGCGGATCGTGGACGGCGGCGACCTCGGCGACTCCTACAACCACGCTCCGCCCGCCGCCGACACGATTATCGGCGACCCGGGCACCGTCGCCGTCCGCCCGGTCTCCGAGGGACCGCTCGTCGCCGCGCTCGACATCGTCCGGACGTACAGCTGGCCCGCCTCCGGCGACGTGCCGGGCGACGCCCGCTCCGAGGCCACGGAGGACGTCACCGTCACCACCCGGGCCGAGCTGCGCGCGGGCGAGCCGTTCCTGCGGCTCCGCGTCACGTTCGACAACCGCTGCGACGACCATCGCGTCCGGCTGCACCTGCCCCTGCCGCGCCAGGCGGACACGTCCTTCGCCGAAGGGCAGTTCGCGATCACCGAGCGGGGGCTGACGGCCGAGGGCGGGTTCGGGGAGCGGCCCGTGCCGACGTTCCCCGCGTCCGGGTTCGTCGCCGCGGGCGGCCTCGCCGTCCTGCTGGAGCACGCCACCGAGTACGAGGTCACCGGCGGCGGGCGCGAGATGGCCCTCACCCTGCTGCGCTCCATCGGCTACCTGTCCCGGGACCGCAACGCCTACCGCGACCAGCCGGCCGGGCCGCAGCTCCCGACCCCCGGGGCGCAGTGCCGGGGCGAGCGGACGGTCGGCCTGGCGGTCATGCCCTACACCGGCGAACGGCCCGGCGCCGATGTGCTCCGGGCGGCCGAGACCCACCGCCACGACCTGCTCACCGCCCCCGGTTACGGCCACGCCACCGCGCCCGCCCCGGCCTCCCGGGAAGGGATCGCGATCACGGGCGACGGTGTCGTCATGACCTCGCTCCGCACCCGCGACGGCTGGATCGAGACGCGCATGGTCGCCCAGTGCGCGGAGCCCACCACCGCCGTCCTGCACGGGGACTTCACCGAGGGCACCCGCGTCGACCTGCGCGGACGGCCCGGCGTCCCGCTCGACGTGCACGACGGGACGGCCGCCCTGGCGCTGCGGCCCTGGGAGATCGCGACCGTCCGGCTCCGGGCGTCCTAGCGCGCGGCCTTCGCCGTCCCGCGCCGCCGCTGCGCACCGGTGCCGCCGACCGCCCGCACCCGGGCCGGGGCGGTCTCCGCCGGGTGCGCGGCGGCGGCCGCCATGGCCGCGCCGACGATGCCGGCGTTGTTCACCAGCCGCGCCGGGACGATCTCCGCCCGGACGCCCTCGATCAGCGGCACGAAGTGCTCCGACCGCCGGCTCACCCCACCGCCCACGATGATCAGGGAGGGGGAGATCAGCGCCTCCAGGTGGCGCATGTACGTGCCGAGCCGCCTCGCCCACTGCTCCCAGCTGAGACCGCGGTCGGTGCGCGCCTTCGCCGACGCGCGGACCTCGGCGTCCTTCCCCTTGATCTGGATGTGCCCGAACTCGGTGTTCGGGACGAGGACGCCGTCGGTGAACAGCGCGCTGCCGATGCCCGTCCCCAGCGTGAGCAGGACGACGGTGCCGCTCCTGCCGCGTCCGGCGCCGAGCCGCATCTCCGCGATGCCCGCCGCGTCCGCGTCGTTGAGCAGCGTGATCTCCCGCCCGGTCGCCTTCGCGATCAGCGACGCCGCGTCCAGCCCGATCCAGCGCTTGGACACGTTCGCCGCCGACAGCGCCACGCCGTCGATCACCACGCCGGGATAGGTGACGCCGACGGGACCGTCCCACCCGAAATGGTCCACGATCTCGGCGAGGACCTTCGCGACAGGCTTCGGCCTGGACGGCTGCGGCGTCGCCATCCGGAACCGCTCCCGGGTGAACTCGCCGGTCGACAGGTCCACCGGCGCGCCCTTGATCCCCGACCCGCCGATGTCGATCCCCAGCATCTCCCTTGCCATGCCTCCACTGTGCCCGATCCCCGCCGGGCTAAGAGCCCTCCGTGAGCTGGAGGCCGGCCACGCCGACCAGGATGAGGGCGAGGAACAGCAGCCGGGCGGGCGCCGTGCTCTCCCCGAACGCGACCATGCCGACGGCCGCCACGCCGGCCGCTCCCAGCCCGACGAAGACCGCGTAGGCGGTGCCGACCGGCAGGGTCCGCAGGGACACCGACAGCACGACGACGCTGAGCAGCGCCACCGAGAGCCCGATCACGGTCGGCCACAGCCTCGTCATGCCGTCCGATTCCTTCAGGGCCGCCGCCCACACCAGCTCCATCATCCCGGCGACCAGCAAGAACACCCACGCCATCCCGTCCTCCGGGCGCTAATAGGAGAAGTTTCCGCTTAGTGAGGTTAACTGGAGAAATCTCCGGATACAACTCCGTTACGCTGCCGTACTGTGCCGAGAGGGGACGCGATGAGACAGCTGCCCGTCGTCGGCAGCCCGCCCGCCGAGCGCGCGGACGCCGCGCTCAACCGGCGCCGCATCCTGCGCGCCGCCGCCCGCCTCATCGAGGCCCGCGGGCCCGAGGCGGTCTCCATGGACGAGGTGGCGCGCGAGGCCGGCGTCGGCGTCGGCACCGTGTACCGGCGCTTCGGCGACCGGGCCCGCCTCGTCTACGCCGTGATCGACGACCGCGAGCGCGACTTCCAGACCGCCTTCCTGCACGGCCCGCCGCCGCTCGGCCCCGGCGCGGCCCCCGCCGACCGCCTCCGCGCCTTCCTGCACGCGCTGGCCGACCGCACCGACGCCCAGGCCGACCTGCTGGCGATGGCCGAGTCCGACCCGCCCGACGCCCGGTTCCGGGACGGCTCCTACGCCCTCTACCACATGCACCTGGCGATGCTCATCGGGCGGATCCGCCCCGCCGCCGACGCCGCCTACCTCGCCGACGCGCTCCTCGCCCCGCTGGCCGCGAACCTCTTCCTGTACCAGCGCCGCACGCGCGGCATGCCCCTCGACCGCGTCAAGGCCGGCCTGGACGCGCTCGCCACGGGCCTCCTCACGCCGGACGATTCCTGATCTGTCGGGCGAAACCCTTTATCGAAACGGCGGCGGGCCGTCAGACTGAGGGAGTGACTGACTTCGATCTTCTCGTGCTCGGGTCGGGACCCGGCGGGCAGCGCGCGGCCATCGCCGCCGCCAAGCTCGGCCGCAAGGTCGGCATCGTGGACCGCCGCGACATGATCGGCGGCGTCTGCATCAACACCGGGACGATCCCGTCCAAGACCATGCGCGAGGCCGTGCTGTACCTCACCGGCCTCAACCAGCGCGAGCTCTACGGGCAGAGCTACCGGGTCAAGGACGAGATCACGGTCGCCGACCTCGGCATGCGCACCCAGCACGTCATCGGCCGGGAGACCGACGTCGTCCGCAGCCAGCTCGCCCGCAACCACGTCTCGGTCATGCCCGGCACGGGACGCTTCCTGGAGCCCCACACCATCGGCATCACGGGCGCCGGCGACCGCGAGCAGAAGGTCACCGCCGACCGCATCGTGATCGCCACCGGCACCCGCCCGGCCCGCCCCGACACCGTCGACTTCGACGACCGGACGATCATCGACTCCGACGGCATCATCAACATGGACCGCATCCCGGAGACCATGGTCGTCGTCGGCGCAGGCGTGATCGGCATCGAGTACGCCTCGATGTTCGCCGCCCTCGGCACCAAGGTCACCGTGGTCGAGCGGCGCGAGCGGATGCTGGACTTCTGCGACCTGGAGATCGTCGAGGCGCTCAAGTACCACCTGCGCGACCTCGCCGTCACCTTCCGGTTCCGGGAGAGCGTCGCGTCCGTCGAGCGGATGGCGCACGGCGCGATCACCGTCCTGGGGAGCGGCAAGCGCATCCCCGCCGACACCGTCATGTACTCGGCCGGGCGGCACGGCATGACCGGCGACCTGAGCCTGGACGCGGCCGGCCTCGCCGCGGACCGCCGCGGCCGGATCAAGGTCGACGACGACTACCGCACCGAGGTCCCGCACATCTACGCGGTCGGGGACGTGATCGGCTTCCCGTCCCTGGCGGCCACCTCGATGGAGCAGGGCCGCCTCGCCGCCCACCACGCGTGCGGCGAGCCCGTCTCGGAGATCCACGAGACGCAGCCGATCGGCATCTACACCATCCCCGAGATCAGCTTCGTCGGCCGCACCGAGGACGAGCTGACCGAGGCCAAGGTCCCCTTCGAGGTGGGCGTCTCCCGCTACCGCGAGCTCGCCCGCGGCCAGATCATCGGGGACTCCTACGGAATGCTGAAGCTCCTCGTCTCACCCGACGACCGCCGCCTCCTCGGCGTCCACGTCTTCGGCACCGGCGCCACCGAGCTCGTCCACATCGGCCAGACGGTCATGGGCTGCGGAGGCACCATCGACTACTTGGTCAACGCCGTCTTCAACTACCCCACCCTCGCCGAGTCCTACAAGGTCGCCGCCCTGGACGCGATGAACAAGATGCGCCACATCGCCCGCCTGTCCGGCTAGGACGGCCAGAGCAGGTTCTCCAGCTCGGCGTCGATGTCGATGAACTCGGTCTCTTCCCCCGCCGGCACCGCCTGGTACGTCCGGTGGAGGAAATCCGCCAGCGGCGACAACGGCACCTCGAACAACGCGTCGCCGAACGGCGACGACAGCGCGATGTTGAGCGAACCCTCGTCATCGGCCGGCCAGACCTCGACGTCCCCGTCCCCGACCTTGCGCACGATGCCGACCGTGAGGAGCTCCCGGGCGAAGATCCACTCCACCGGCTCGTCGTCGCCCACGTAGAAGGCCATGCGGATCGCGTACGGGTCGTCGGCCGCGTACTCCAGCCCCGCGAGCAGAGGAACGGTCGTGCGGTCGGGGACGACGAGACGAAGGCCCAGCTCTGCTGAGACGGTCGTACTGCTGTTCATGGCCATTCCCTCTTACGTCGGTCCCGCGGACTCGCGGGTACGCCGATGAGTGGTTCTCCCTCTCACGGACATCCCCGCGATCTATGACGCCTAACTGCCTGATCTCAGCCGAACATTCCGGCGTCCCCGGCGTTTGTGATCCATCTCACCGTAGCAAAACCCGCGTCTGACCTGGGCAAAAGCGGATCTTTCGCACACGCCCCCCGCCCCCCGACGCCCGTCCCGCACGCGCTTTGGGGCTCCCCACGCCCCCTTCGGCTCCCGTAAGGTAAAGCCGTGGCAATAGATCATGAAATGGAGGCCCCGCCGGAGGAGCCGGGCCTGTTCCACCGCTTCCGGGAGCGCGTCCGGCGCAACCCGCTCCTGAACACCGCCTGGCGCGCCGGCGTCTTCGCCGTCGGCGCCGCCGTCCTCGCCGGCGGCCTGGTGATGATGGTCACCCCCGGCCCCGGCCTCCTCGGCATCGTCATCGGCCTCGCCATCCTCGCCACCGAGTTCGCGTGGGCCCAGCGCGCCCTCCACCGCGCCAAGACCGCCGCGGACCGCGCCAAGGAAAAGGCCCTCGACCCCCGCACCCGCCGCCGCAACACCATCCTCGGCGCCCTGGGCGCCGCCCTGGCCGCCGGCGCCCTGGCCGCCTACCTGGTCGTCTACGGCCTGACCCTCCCCTGGAACATCGAAGACCCCACCTTCTGGACCTGACCCCCCACCAAACCGATGCGCATCCGCTCCCCAACATGCGCTAGAGTTTTCGACGTCGGCCCGCCGCGGCCGCCAGGGCGATTAGCTCAGTGGGAGAGCGCTTCGTTCACACCGAAGAGGCCACTGGTTCGAACCCAGTATCGCCCACCCTTCCTACACAGGCCCTCCCGCACATCAGCGGCAGGGCCTGAGTGATCAACTGGCAGGACTGTGGGAGATCAGCACCCTCCCACACAAACGGGACCACAAGAACGCCCCACTCTTGCTCACTCTTCGTAGTCATGCAGCGGGGGCGGGACGCCGCCTCATCCCACCCCCCTGACATGACGGGCCGCCAGGCGCTCAAGATCGAGACCGGGACTGAACCCGCCTCTGAGCGCCCTCCAGGAGTCCATTGAGTATGGGAACCGGCGAGTTCCCACTGAGTCGGAGCCGTTCCTGCAGCGAGGTTTCCCAGCGCTTCTGGAGTTTGGCCTTGAGTTCGTCTCGCATGGTGTCCGAGACGTGGGAGTACACGCCGCGGATGCCGGGCACGGTGTGCCCCAGCCGTTCGGCCTGGAGCACCTCCGGAATGGCATCCTCCAGCATCCAGGTCTTGTGACTATGCCGCAGCCCGTGCGGAGTGAGCCCCTCGATGAGCGGCAACCACACCGTCTTCAGTCACCACCCGGATCCCCCCAGGCAGCTGGAACGGCTGCCCGGGGACGGCATCGGGCCATGGTGGAAACGGCATCCCCGGCCATACCGTCGTGTCCGCTGGACGCGCTTTCCGGTTTGCCGAGTGCTTTTGGGTATCGGCCGTCGGCTGCCGGTTGGAAGACCCGCCGGGCGTAGTGGGAACGGCGGTGATGCGCGCCCTCCGAGCTGAGGAACAGGTACTGTCCGCGCCCACCGCACGCAGGCGTCCGTCCTGGGCAGGCGCACCGGCCGCGCGTGGTCGGGCGTCGGCGTCAGCGCGTTGAAGCGTTGAGTGTTGCCGCGACGGCCTCGTTAAAGGTCGAGGAGCCCACGAGCCCCTGCCCGCCGTCCACGACGACGTGGGCGCCGGTGACGAAGCCGCCGAGCGGTGACGCGAGCACCGAGGCCATCACGCCGATCTCCTCGGCACCGTAGCGGCCGAGGGGGATCATCTTGAGCCAGGTGTCCTTGTCGGCGGCCTGTTCGAGGCGGCGCATCCCCTCGGTGCCAGCGATCGGCCCAGGGGCGATGGAGTTGCAGCGGATGCCGTAGCGGCTCCACTCGAGGGCGAGGTTTCGCATCAGGTGGTCGACACCGGCCTTCGCGGCGCCGACATGCGCCTGGTACGCGAAGGGCACGGACGCCTGCGCTTCGAGTACTCGCCGACATTGGTCTTGGGGATTTCTTCGACGAAGACGATGCGGTCCGGGATCTTCCATCTGGGCAGCGACGCGCCGAGGAAATTGCTCAGCTCGGCGGCGTCCGCGGTGGCCCCGGGCTTGAGCACGACACACGCCAGCGGCCGCTCCGACCATTTGGCCGACGCCACGCCGATCACTGCGGCCTCCGAGATCTGCGGATGCGTGAGGAGCTCGTTCTCGATCTCCGCCGAGCCGATCCACTCGCCGCCGGACTTGATCATGTCCTTGGCGCGGTCGACGAGCCAGAGCCGCCCGTCCGGGTCGATCTTGGCCACGTCGCCCGTGCGAAGCCAGCCGTCGGGGGTGAACCCGTCGCGGCCCCGGGGGTCGTTGTAGTACCCGGCCGTCACCCAGGGGCCCCGGCACTGCAGCTCGCCGGTGCTCTCCCCGTCCCAGGGGAGCACTTTCCCGGCGTCGTCGGCGACGCGCACCTCGATGCCGAACATCGTGCGCCCCGCCGACGTGCGCAGCTGCGCCCGCTCCTCCTCGGAGCGAGTCCGCTCTTCGCGGCGCAGTGTGCTCACTGGCCCGCTCGCGGAGGTCTCGGTCCTCACCGATCCCGATCGAGTCCCTCGCCATCGGGGACATCTGCTGGAGGAAGATCGACCGGTGGCTGTACACCACGGCCTTCGGGTTTCCGGTGGTTCCGCTGGTGTAGCAGACCGCCGCCGCGTGCCTTTCGTCCACTATGGACAATTCTCCGGCAGATGCCGCGTCCAGCAACGAGTCGTACGCGTGGACGTCGATCCAGCCCAGGTCACCGATACCCGGGTCGCCCGGCTGGGGCCCGTCCCCGTCGAAGAGCACGAGGTGCTTGACGCTGGAAGCCAACGCCAGCGCCGGGAGCAGGCGAGACAGCAGGGCACGGTCGGCGAAGACGGGACCGGACTCGTCGCCCCACAGCACCTTCTCGCCAGGGTCGTACCAATCCGGGGCCCACTCCCGGGCCTCATGCAGCGCTCCCGCTCGGGCAGCGCACGTACCTCGGTCGAACCGCGCCTCCCAGGGCCGTTCGTCATGCTCGTCCGTCGACGTCAGGGACCCGGGGCGCCCGTCAGAGCGTGGCCCGCCAGTCGGCGCTCAGGGTAGCCAGCTCCCGCTCGTACGCCTCCGCGCTGCGGAGCTTGACGTCCTCGTAGCCGCGCAGTTGGTCGGGCAGAGCCGCGATCCGCGTGGCGAGGCTGTAGTTCGTGCTCGACAGTCCGTCGGTGAGCCGGCCGACCAGCTCGACGTAGTCGGCGAGGACACGGCGCTCGAGACGTCGTACGGCGGTATGGGCGAACGGGTCATACCAGTGACCGCGTAGGAACTTCAGACTCGCGAGGGCGCGCAGGACCGGCCGCGAGGACGGCCCGAGCTGCAGCTTCCTGCCCATCCCGAGCGCACGGAGCGTGGGCGGGTGGAGATTGAACGCTGCTCGCCCGGACCCGCCCTCCGCGCGGACCGACGCGAGGAACTCCGGCGCAGTGAGCAGCCGGGCCACCTCGTACTCGTCTTTGTAAGCGGTCAGCTTGTAGAGGTGGCGTGCCACCTGCTCGCTGAGGGCACTGCCGTCGCCGAGCTTTCGCTCCTTGGCCCAGACGGTCGAGACGCGGCCGACGTACTCGACGGCGAGCTTCGGGCCCTGGTAGGCCTCCAGGCGCGCGGCCCGGTCCACGACGATCCGGCGGGTCTCGCCTGTGAACCCGGACGCGTCGATGTGCTGCGCCACCCGAGCGCTCGGTGTCCGGGGCACGCCGGGCGACGGGACAGGGGCGTTGGTGGGGTCGGCCGCGATGGCGCGTCCCCAGCGGAAGGCGCTGATGTTCGCCGCGACCGCGACGCCGTTGAGCGTGATCGCATCCTCGATGGCCTGCGCCGGGATCGGGAGCCGGCCGGTCTGGCAGGCGGCACCGACCAGCAGCAGATTCGCGGACTGGATGGACCCGAAGAGGGTCTCGCAGATCTTGAGGGCGTCCACACCCACCAGGTCGGTGTCGGGTCCTGCGAGCCTGTCGAGGAGAGTGTCGGTGCCGGGGTAGGCGACCGATGCGTCCGCCACCATGTCGCCCGTCGGGGTGATGCTGGTGGAGGCGACGATCGTTGTGCGGCCCGGCGCCACCCGACTTGCGTTCTTCTCCTCGGCCGCGACCAGGAGATCGAAGGCGAGGAACAGGTCAGCGGCGCCCTCGCCGACCCGGTTCGACGCCGCGTCGCCTCGTTGCACGAGACGCAGGTGGGAGACGACGGGTCCCGCCTTCTGGCTGAGTCCGGTCTGGTCGAGCCCCACGACCTCGTAACCGGCGGTCAGTGCGGCGGTCGCGATGATCTGGTTGACCGTGACGATGCCGGTTCCGCCGATCCCGGCCATGAAGACGTCGGTGCCGGCCCGCTCGATGCTCACATCGGGGGCCGCGGGTGGCTTTGGCAGCTTCCGCTTGGTGCGCGGACTCTTCCGCCGACCCGAGTCCGTGACGGTGACGAAGCTCGGGCAGTCTCCCGCGAGGCAGCTGTAATCGGTGTTGCAGCTGGTCTGGTCGATGCGGGTCTTGCGCCCGAGGTCCGTGTCGATCGGCTGTACCGAGAGGCAGTTGCTCTTGACCCCGCAGTCGCCGCAGCCCTCGCAGACCTCCTGGTTGATGACGACCCTGCTCGGACGGGGCGGGAGCTTCCCACGCTTACGGAGCCGCCGGGCGTTCGCCGCGCACTGCTGGTCGTAGACGAGGACGGTGACGCCGTCGACCTCCCGCAGAATGCGCTGCGCCTCGTCGAGCCGCTCGCGCGGCCAGACCACCGCGTTCCTCGGCATCTTGATCCGTCGATACCGCTCGGGCTCGTCGGCGCAGACGATGATCCGGACCACCCCCTCGGCCAGGAGCTTGCGGGCGAGGGCGGGGACCGGCAGGCCGGCCTGGGGGTCCTGTGCCCCGGTCATGGCGACCGCAGAGTTGTAGAGCACCTTGTAGGTGATGTTGACGCCGGCCGCGACCGCGGCCTGGACGGCGAGCTGGCCGGAGTGGAAGAAGGTGCCGTCGCCGACGTTCTGGAAGATGTGGCGGTGTGAGCTCCAGGCCGCCTGCCCGATCCACTGGGCTCCTTCGCCGCCCATCTGGGTCCATCCGGTGATCGCCGAGTCCTGGCGGGCCGAGACCGAGGCCAGCGTATGGCAGCCGATGCCACCGCCCGCGATCGATCCGTCGGGCACCACCGTCGACGAGTTGTGCGGGCAGCCAGAGCAGAAGTACGGCGTGCGCTGGACCGGCAGCAGCCCGAGCCGGCGGCGCTGGTAGGGAGGCCGCCGGAGCGCGATGCCGCCGCCGAAGGCCCGTCTGATCGGGTCGTGCAGCCGCTCGGGCAGCAGCTCGCCGTCGCCCGGCACGAGGGCGGCGCCCTGGGCGTCCCGCTTCCCTAGCACGGTCGGGCGGTGCTCCAGCGAGTACAGGATGTCCTTGACCTGGCGCTCGATGACCGGAGCCTTCTCCTCGACCACCAAAATGGTGTCGAGTCCCTCGGCGAAGGCCCGGATCCGACCACGGTCGAGGGGGTACGGTGCGGCGACCCCGGCAATGCTGATCCCCGCGGTGGCGACGGCGCCGGGGTCGAGGCCGAGGTCCTGGAAAGCCTGGACGGCGGCGTCCACGGCGACTCCGCTCCCGATGACGCCGAACCGAGGACGTGGGGTCGCCGACCGCACCCGGTCGAGATCGTTGGCGGCCAGGAAGGCCTCCACGGCCGCCCACCGGGGTCCGGTGAGCTCGGCCTCGACACGCAGGCTCTCGCCCGGAGTGTGCACGGGCTGCTGCGCATACACCCAGGGGCGCCCTCTCCACATGACCTCGGGGTGATTGAACTCGACGGCCTGGAAGCCGTGGGCGACGGTCCACACTCCGTCCGCGACGTCGCTCAGGACCTTCACACCGACCCAACATCCGGTGAATCGGGAGAGCTCGACGGCAGCCAGCGTGTGGAGGACGACCTCCGTGCCGTTGCGTGGCGTGAAGAACGGCATGTTGAGCGCGGCTAGGGTCGCGTCACTGGCGTACGGCAGGGTCGACGACTTCGATGACGGATCGTCGCCCACGAACGCGACGACCCCTCCGCGCGGGTCGGTGCCGTACATGGTGGCATGTCGGATGGCGTCCGTTGCCCGGTCGAGGCCGGGGCCCTTCCCGTACCAGACGCCGACCACCCCGTCCACGGTGCGCTCGTCGTCCGGGAGTTGCATCTGAGTGCCCCAGACGGCGGTGGCGGCGAGTTCCTCGTTGACCCCCGGGCTCAGGTGCACCTGGTGGTCCTCGCGCAGGCCCGGGATCGATGCGAGCAGGCTGTCGAGCCCGCCGAGGGGAGACCCTTGATAGCCCGACACGAAGACCGAGGTGTTCCGGCCACGTGCGACGTCGCGTGCGTGCTGCTCGATCAAAGCCCGCGCGATCGCCTGGACCCCCGTGAGGAGGACGCGCTCGTCGCCGACCTCGTACTTCGCCTCCAGCCGGTAGTCGCCGGTCGTCTCGGCGGTCTCGCTCAGCGCGCCTGCGGTCATGGGGCCGTCCTCCGGTCGCGTCAGGAGGATCCGGGGGGACGGATCCTGTCGATTTCACCAATTGTCAGGAGTGGAGTGGTGGAGATCTACGGGTGAGCGACGAAATCGCTTACCATCCGAGGATGCTCGATCGTGAAATCCACGAAGGCGGAGAGGTCGAGATCCACGATCTGTGCCGACGCGTGCTCGGGACCATGGACCAGCTCGTGAACCGGGCCGTCGACCGGATCCGCGAGGAGCTCCCCGACTACGAGTCCGTCCCCGAGTCGGAGCACTGGGCCGATGTGCACGAACAGCTCACGCGGCGTGTGCGGGCGCTGGACGAGGACCTCGTTCCAGGGGAACGCGATCTCGCGTCGGCGGCGGATCTGGCCCGCAGCCGGGCGCGTCAGCGGGTACCGATCTCGACGCTCATCGACGCCTTCCACATCGGGGACAGCGAGGTCTGGCGGGCGCTGGTCGCCGCCTCGACCGCGCGCGACGCTCCGTACTTGCCGCACCTGGCGAGCCGGATGATGGACTCGATCCACGCGCTCTCTGCCGCGCTGGCCTCAGCCCACTCGGAGGTCACGCAGACGATGCAGGGCCACCACATCACCTTGGCGCATCGCCTGGTGGAGTTGCTCGCCCTCGGCGGCCACGAACGTGAGCTTCACGCCGTGGCGCAGGCACTCGGTCTGTCCCCGACCAGCAGCTGGCAGGTGTTCCTCTGGGCGCCGCCGCGACCCGCGGACGACCTCAGCTTCGGGCTCCAGCAACGCATCGGCCGCCTCGGTGCCCACGTCATCTGCGCGGCGCGGGAGCAGCAGCTGGTGATCGTCGCAGACCGTGCCTCCGCGGAGGCCGTCCGCCGCTTCGTCGACGAGGAACTCCAGGGCGGACGGATCGGTATCGGCGTCCTGCGGCCGGGTCTGGCGGGTGCGTCCGAGAGCCTCGAGGATGCTCGGCTGGTTCTGAACGCGACCGCCCCCGGACGGACGACGCGGGAGTTCGCGGAGGGGTGGGTCGAGGCCTGCGTCCTGGCGCACAGCCGTCGACTCGGGCCGCTCCTGGATGGGGCGATCCAGGTGGCGCGCGAGCAACCGCATCTCGCCGACGCCGTCGAGGCGAGCTACCTGAGCTCGATGTCGCTGACCGACGCGGCCGCGCGGCTGCACCTGCACGCCAACAGCGTGACCTACCGACTCGCCCGGTGGCGCGAACTCACCGGGCTCGATCCGCGCAGCGTTCCAACACTCGTCCAGTCCTGGTTGGCCGTTCATGAAGCGAGACGATTCGGCACGAACGGCTAAGCCAGCGCGCATCGACCGTGGTCGAACATCGCTCGAACTTGCTGACACATTCGGCCGAGCGCGTGATGGCGGTCATGGCCTGGCCGGCCCCAAACGACCACCGGCTGCGAGAGAGCAGTCAACTTGGTACTTCTATCGTCGGCGGTCAAAGCAGTGTCACCACTTGACAGGTGCTGGGAAAACTGAAACCGGCGGTGTTGCGGCCCACCGTGCAGTGGAGACGTTAGACGATGCAGAGGGTCGCTTCTGGTGGTGATCTGATGGTAGAGCGTGACACGTCGGCCGGGCGGGACCGGCATCGCACGGCCGGCAGGGATGAGACACAGGCCGTTGCCGCTCGACTGTTCGGTGAGTTGGGCTATGACGAAGTGTCCATCCACATGGTCGCCGACGCTGTCGGCGTCGCCCCGGAAACGCTTGTTGATCTATACGGAGGTAAGCAGGGCCTGTATTTCGGGGTCATGGAGGCGTCGGCGCTGGAGTGGCGAGAGCAGTTGGACCTGCTGCTGGTGAAAGATTACACGCCTGACGCCGATGGCCTGATCCGGGTCGGGGATCTGTATCTAGATTACTGTCTCGAGCATCCGGAAATATCCAGGATACTAATTCATCGCTGGATGTCCGATGCTAGCGACTTCACCGATGTGGAGCATGACATAGTCGTCCCCTTGATTGAGAAGTCGATCGATCTGGTTCGCGGTGCAGCCGAGCCAGGCGTCGACGCAGAGGCGGCGACATGGACGTTTCTCTGGATGATACACGGCTATCTACAATCAGGTTACCTGGACAGAAACGGCCGAAAGATTCCCCCGACCAATCCCAAGGCGCTGGGCCGGTTTCGTGATCATATGCATTGGCTTACGAGGAAGATTACTGGCGCCGAATAACGGTGGTGCCTTCGAGGAGCACGATGTCAAAATCGGTCGCTGATCGTTGAACGTGATGTTCTATGATCAACGGGACGACGTGCAGGTTGCGGTCGATCGCGTGCACCTGGTCCGACAGCACCGCCCTGTACGAGTCGAAAACCTCCGTCGACGGCGGCCGCGCGCTCACCTACGTGCAGGTCGGCGGCAACCCCGGCCTGTGGAAACTGGACCTCAAGACCGGCCGACGCACACGGCTGACCCACAACGCCGACTGGCAGGAGGACCACGGCGACTCACCGGACGGCCGGTGGTCGGTGACGACCATCGACTCGCGCGGGTCGCATTACCTGGACTACCTGTCGCTTATGCCCTACCGCAGCTTCTTCGACGCCTGGGAGATCAGCCCGGTCGCCACATCGCCGTGGGCGGAGCCCAGCGGCGCGTATGCGCGCCGTTCTCTCCGCCGGCGGGGGGGACGTTGATGGGCCAGGATCTGCACCCCTACGACGGCGGCGACGTCCGTCCGGGAACTACCAGGGCTGGTCGATGTGGACGTCAGCACCCATCCACGAGCGATACCAGGCGCCCTCAGCGCCAAGCAGGACATCACCCTCAAGGGCCTGCACTTGGGCACGGTCACTCTGCACTACGACCAGAATTCCCTGACCAAGACCGCCCGAAGACGGTCGACAGCCCGCCGACCACTGCGCCGCCGCCACGACGGCGCCAACGGCATCGCCGTCCTGCACGTCAGCCGGAATCGGGTGACTCCTTGCGCTCGCTCGCCGCGTTCCTCCCCAGGGCCGGGCTCGGCTTGCGCCTGGCTTTGAACCTGGACGGCGGACCGGTCGCCTGCCAGAAGGTGACGGCACGCGGATACACGCGGGACTTTTGCGGGCGCTACGAAACGGCCGTGCACCACGGTCAACTCCAGTTGCTGCGGCCACTGGTCGACTTCCGGCGCTCGCCCCTGCCAATGGCATTGGTAGCCGTTCTGCGCTGACTATGGGCGACCAGTTTCTGTGTCATTTCGTGCACGAGCTAATGTGTGGGGCATTAAAGTATATGGCGCCTATCGTCGGACGACGATTAAACGAGGATGCGGTGGCAGCGGTGATGCGGCTTGATCCTTGCGCACTCGACGTTGTCTCCCTTGGGCGATGCGCACGGGGCCTCTGGGGGTAGGTCGGGCATGGTGGGTGGCGTCGATGGCCAGGAATAGGTCGGCCTTGACGAGGTAGACGCCGTCGGCGCCGAGGTCGATGCGGCCTTGTGCGGCGGCCACGACATCGATTCGCGGCCGATCGGGGAATTGCCGCTGGGTGGACCCGCACGTAAGCGGCGCGGCCGTGGTGGGGCGCCCCGACGCGCACTCCGACGGGATGCCCGTCGCCTACGTGACCATTTCCGGGCAGCGATGAAGGTTGTGCTTGAGGAGGTCGGTCGACGCGGTTGGTGGATGAGGGGGCGATCGCTGGTCTCCTGGCGGCGCCGGGACGGTGGAGGTCGTTGATCGATCCGGAGCCGCCGCCAGTGCCGGGAGGGGCGCGCGGCGTCGTCTCCGTCTGATCGATCTGATCTTCCATGGCATGGGGAAAGTGATCATCATGATCATAATTCAGTGCATGAAGTCAGACTAAAAGATCGCGGCGATGTCGGTAGGTCGATGGCGGTGAACGCGGCCTTGTCGTGCAGGATCCGGGCGAGGTGGGGGGCGCCTCGATGGTCGGGGCGTGCGTCGCGGCGGCGTGAGACTCTGGGCGACAGTGTGCGCGCCGGCGCCGTGTCCTGCGGTTCGACCCCAAAATCATGCATAACAATCGCAGGAATCTCTTGACCTGGGCGGTGTGCTCGGTATTGCATGACCTCACGTCAGGGAGCGACCCCCCGTCCCACCCCTCAGCTGGAGGTTCGTATGCGGAGAAGCGTGACACTGGCGGTTGCGGCCGGGCTGGCGGGCCTGTCGCTGACCGCCTGCGGGGACGGCTCGTCCACCGAGGACCGGGGCACGGTCACTCTCGCCGTCGCCGCGGCGCCGAAGAAGTGGGATCCGTACACCTTCGACTGGGGGCCGATGTCGCAGGCCGAGCAGGCCGTGTACGACACCCTGATACACACCCGGCCGGATGGGAGCCCGGCGCCGGGTCTCGCCACGTCGTGGAAGTACACCGACCCGACGCATTTCGAGTTGACGCTCCGGCGGGGCGTGCGGTTCAGCGATGGCGAGCCCCTTGACGCGGCGGCCGTGAAGAAGAATCTGGATCGTGCCAAGAAGGTCGTCGGGCCGAAGACGGACCAGCTCGCCGCCGTCGAGAGCGTCCAGGCGCCCGACGCGGACACGGTGAAGATCACCCTCAACGAGCCCTATCCCTCGTTGCCCGCCGCCTTCCAGCAGGTCATGGGCATGGTCGCCAGCCCGAAGGCGCTGGACGCCCCGGAGTCCCTGAACCAGAACCCGGTCGGCGCCGGGCCCTACACGCTGGACGGGTCCAAGACCGTTCCCGGCGACCACTACACCTTCAAGAAGAACCCGCAGTACTGGGACGCCAAGTCGGTCGGCGTCGAGACGCTCGTGCTCAAGGTGATCCCGGACATGACCGCGGCGCTCAGTGCGCTGCGCTCCGGTCAGGTCGACGCGACGCTGGGGAGCGTCAACCAGCTGGACACCGCCAAGACCCTGTCGGACGTCAAGGTCCTGTCGCAGCCGAGCTTCTTCGCCTCGCTCAACCTGCAGGACCGCAACGGCACCCAGGTCAAGGCGCTGAAGGACGTGCGGGTCCGGCAGGCGATCCAGTACGCCGTCGACCGTGCCGCCCTGCAGAAGGTGCTGGGGCCCGGATCACCGTCCACGCAGCTGTTCCTGCCGGGAACGCCGGGCTTCGACGAGTCCCTGACCAACGCCTACCCGCATGACCCGGCCAAGGCCAAGCAGCTCCTGGCGGCCGCCGGTTACCCGAACGGCTTCGACCTGCCGCTCGTCAACACCGACTACAGCAACTGGAACGACTACGTGCAGGCGGTGTCGAGCCAGCTGAAGGAGGTCGGCATCAACGTGAAGATCAACAACCTGCCGCTCAGCACGTACCTGGAGGCCAAGTTCAAGACCGACAACCCGGCCTACGCCTGGTTCTACAACGCGTCCGACAACTACTTCGACGTCCAGTACGCGCTGCTCAAGAACGCCAAGTACAACCCGTACAAGGTCGAGTCGCCCGAGATCGAGAAGCTTGCCGCGACGGCGGCGACGCAGCAGGGCGGGGAGCAGGCGGCCACGCTGAAGCAGCTGTCGAGGCGGTTCGTGACCGAGTCCCCGATGATCGTCACGAACGTGGTCGACGTCTTCTACTTCTACGACACCAAGAAGATCAAGAAGATGGAGATGACGGCGCTGCAGCCGATGCCCTCGATCAACGCCCTGCAGCCGGCCGGCTGACGGGGTCCGGGACAGCGGTCGCCATGCTCAGAATCGTCGGCAAGCGGCTCCTCGCGGTCGTCCCCATGCTGTGGGCGATCGCGACGATCGCCTTCTATCTCGTCAACCTGATCCCCGGGTCGCCTGGACGCACCATCCTCGGCGACGCGGCGTCGCAGGAGCAGGTCGACGCGCTCAACCACCGGCTCGGCCACGACCGCCCCCTGCTGGTCCAGTACGGTGACTGGCTCGCGGGCGCGGTCCGCGGCGACTTCGGGGATTCGCTGCAATCCGGCCGGTCCGCGGTGGGCGACGTGGCCACCAGGCTTCCGATCACCCTGTCGATCGCCATCGCCGCGACCGTCATCAGCGTGGTGATCGGCGTGCTCGTCGGCGTGGCCGCGGCCAACGGCGGCCGGTGGCTCGACCGGGTCCTGCAGGGCGGGTCGAGCGTGGCCATGGCGGTCCCCAGCTTCTGGCTGGGCGTGCTCCTGGTGTTCGTCTTCGCGCTCGGCCTGGAGTGGCTCCCGGCGGTCGGGTATGTGCCGTTCACGGAGGACCCCGGGGAGTGGCTGAAGTCGATCGTCCTGCCCAGCGTGTCGGTCGCGATGATCGGGACGGCCACGGTCGGCCGGCAGACCCGCGCCGCGCTCATCCACGAACTGGGCCAGGACTACATCCGCACGCTGTACGCGACCGGCGTCCCGGCGCGCTCGATCGTCCTCAAGCACGCGCTCCGGAACGCCTCGACCCCGATCGCGACCACGGTCGGGTTCCAGTTCATCGGCCTGCTGGGCAGCACGGTCATCGTCGAGCAGGTGTTCGGCATCAACGGGCTCGGCCAGCTCGTCCTCGGCGCCGTCACGAGCAAGGACCTGCCCCTGCTCCTCACGGTCATCATCTTCACGACGGCCATGGTCATCGCGGTGAACCTGATCGTGGACCTGCTGACCGTCTGGCTCAATCCCAAGGCGAGGCGCGCATGAACACCGACCGTCGCCCGCGCGGCTACCCGCACCGCGTCCTCGGCTCGCTCCGCGGCATGCTCAGCCTCGGGTGGCTCGCGCTCGTCGTGATCGGCAGCTTCCTCGCACCGTGGCTGGCGCCGCACGACCCGCTCAAGCAGGACATCGACCGGGCCTATGCGCTTCCGTCGGGCACCTACTGGGCCGGTACCGACTCGCTCGGGCGCGACATACTCAGCCGGATCATGCACGGTGGCTCGGTGAGCCTGCTCGGCGCCGGCGAGGCCCTGCTGGTCGCCGTGGTGATCGGGGTGCCGCTGGGCATGCTGGCGGGCTACCGGGGCGGTGTCGTCGACGCCGTCCTCAGCCGGATCGCCGAGGTCGTGATGTCGCTGCCCGTCATCGTGATCCTGCTCGCGGTGGTGGCGGTGTACGGCAGGGCCTTCACCATCACGATGGGCGCCCTCGGCGTGATCCTCTCCGCGTCCTTCATCCGGCTGGCGCGCGCCACCACCGAAGGAAAGCGCAACGAGCTGTACGTGGACGCCGCCCGAGTCTCGGGTCTCGGTCATCTGCGCATCGCCGTCCGGCACATCCTCCCCAACATCACGGCTCCGCTGCTGATCCAGAGCACGCTGGCGCTCAGCTCCGCCCTGCTCATCCAGGCCGGCCTGGGCTTTCTCGGCCTCGGCCCGGAACCGCCCGCCCCGAGCTGGGGGTCGGGCATCGCCGACGCCGCCAAGTACGTCAACCGCGACGGCTGGCTGATGGTGCCGACCGGCGCCGTCCTCATCTTCACCGTGCTGGCGTTCAACAGCCTCGGGGACGCCCTGCGGGACGCGACCGGTCACGCGGCGCGCTCGGTGGAGCGGCGCCGCCGGATCACCTCCTCCGGCGTGACCCGCAGTTCCGGACGCCTCCTCGAAGTGGACGGCCTGCGCGTCGAGTACCCGGGCCGGCGGGTCATCGACGACGTGACCCTGCACGTGGACGCCGGTGAGGTCCTGGCGCTCGTCGGGGAGTCCGGCTCGGGCAAGACGCAGACGGCCTTCTCCGTCCTCGGGCTGCTGGCCCCCGGAGGCCGGATCACCGGGGGCGGTATCCACCTGGACGGCAGCGACCTGCTCGCCCTGGCCGACAGGAAGCTCGCGGCGCTGCGCGGCACCCGGATGGCGTACATCCCGCAGGAGCCGATGAGCAACCTCGATCCCTGCTTCACCGTCGGGTCCCAGATGGTCGAGCCCCTCGTCGCCAACCTGCGCATCGGACGTGCCGAGGCCGGGAAGCGCGCGCTCGCGCTGCTCGCCCGGGTCGGCATCGGCGAGCCGGAACGGGTGTACCGCAGCTATCCGCACGAGATCTCCGGGGGGATGGCGCAGCGCGTCCTCATAGCGCGAGCGGTCTCCTGCGAGCCGTCCCTGCTCATCGCGGACGAGCCGACCACGGCGCTGGACGTGACGGTCCAGGCCGAGGTCCTGGACCTGCTGCGCGATCTGCAGCGCGAGAGGCGGATGGGCATCGTGCTGGTGACGCACGACTTCGGCGTCGTCGCCGACATCGCCGACCGGGTGGCCGTGATGCAGAACGGCCGGCTCGTCGAGGAGGGACCGGTCGACGAGCTCTTCGCCGCGCCCTCCCACCCCTACACGAAGATGCTGCTCGACTCCTCCCTGGAGGGGCGCGAGCCGCGCAAGGAGCTCCGGCATGTCTGAGGTACTACAGGTCAGCGACCTGCGCGTCGAGTTCGGCGGGCGCGGGCTGTTCGGCAAGCCGGTCGAGGTGCTGCACGGCGTCTCCTTCGAGATCGCCGAGGGCGAGACGTTCGGCCTGGTCGGCGAGTCGGGGTCGGGCAAGACCACGATCGGGCGCGCCGTGCTCGGGCTGGTCGCCCCCTCCGCCGGGACGATCGTCCTGAGCGGCCGGCCCATCGGCGACCTGCGCCGCCGGCGGCGACTCGCACACGAGGTCCAGGTCGTCTTCCAGGACCCCTACACGTCGCTCAATCCGGCGATGACCATCGAGAGCATCCTGAGCGAGCCGCTGCGCGTGCACGGCATGGAGCGCGCCGCCGCCGCCAAGCGCGTCGCCGACCTGCTCGACAAGGTCGCGCTGCCCGCCGACGCGGGCAGACGCTACCCGCGCGAGTTCTCCGGGGGCCAGCGCCAGCGCATCGCCATCGCACGCGCCCTGTCCCTGGAGCCGCGGCTCATCGTCTGCGACGAGCCGGTGTCCGCGCTGGACCTGTCCACGCAGGCGAGGATCCTCGATCTGCTGATCGAGATCCAGGACGCCCTCGGGATCGCGTACCTGTTCATCTCCCACGACCTCGCCGTCGTCCGCCACATCAGCCACCGTGTGGCCGTCATCAACCGTGGTGCGTTCGTGGAGACCGGGTCCGCCGCGCAGGTCACCGAGAACCCGGTGGACCCCTACACCCGCCGGCTCCTGCTGTCCGCCCCGGTCCCCGACCCGGCCCGGCAGCGCGAGCGCCGGGCCGAGCGGCACCGGCTCGCCGGTGAGCCCGCGTAGCGCCCGGACGGCCGCGAAGCACGGCCCGGCGGCCGTTGATGTGGTCCTGCCGCCGCGGCTAGACCATACTGATGGTTGTCATTGATGCGAGGAGGACACAGGGTGGCGCAGCCGCATGTCAGGCGGGGGGTGAAGGTCGGCGAGGCGATCGCGCAGGACATCGTCCGCAAGATCGGCGCGGAGAACCTGCAGCCGGGGACGCCGCTTCCCTCCGAGGCGCAGATGATCGAGGAGTACGGGGTCGGACGTGGCTCGCTCCGGGAGGCGCTGCGCATCCTGGAAGTGCACGGGCTGATCTCCATCAAGCCCGGCCCGCGCGGAGGGCCCATCGTGGCCCAGGTCAGCGCGGACACCTTCGGCCGGATGTCGACGCTGTACTTCCAGGCGGGCCGGATGACGTTCAGCGAGCTGATGGAGGCGCGGCTCGTGATGGAGCCGGTCATGGCGAGGCTCGCGGCCGAGCGCCGTGACGCCGGCATGGCGAAGACGCTCGGCGCCATCGCCGAGGACACGCCGCTGGACGACGACGGCGGCTATCTGAGCCACAGCGGCGACTTCCACCGGTTCGTGGCCTCGATGTCGGGCAACGGCATGCTCGATCTCTTCAGCGGGTCGCTGGGATACATCTTCCACGAACGCGTCAGCGGGCTGTTCTTCCCCAAGGCGCGCCGCGCCAAGGTCAGGCAAGCGCACGCCGAGATCGCCGAGGCGATCGAGGCGGGCGACGCCGACCGGGCCGAGGCACTGATGCGCGAGCACATGCAGGAGTACGCCACCTACGTCAAGCGCCGCCAGCCCGCCCTGATGAACGAGGTCGTCGGCTGGCGCTGACCCGGTGCCGATCCGGTGCCGATCCGGCCCGGTGGCGGCTCAGGCGCCGGTCCACCGGGGAGCGCGCTTCTCCACGAACGCCAGTGCGCCCTCCCTGGCATCGGCCGATCTTCTGACCGGGTCGAGAACCCGCTCCTGCCGGTCGAACTGTTCATCCAGCGGCCAGTCGGCGGAGCGGACCAGCACGTGCTTGGACGCCGCCAGCGCGAGCGGCGCGTTCGCCGCGACCTCGGCGGCCAGGTCCAGCGCCCCGGCGAGCGCCTCGCCCGGGGCGGTGAGCCGGTTGACGAGGTGGACGTCCGCGGCGTCGGCGGCGGGCCACAGCCGCCCGGTGAGGACGAGCTCCATGGCCAGGTGGTAGGGGATGCGCCGCTGGAGCCGGAGCAGTCCGCCGGCCGCGGCGGTGAGGCCCCGCCTGGTCTCGGGCAGCCCGAACCTCGCCTCCCGGGAGGCGACCACGAGGTCGCAGGCCAGGACGATCTCGAAGCCGCCGGCCAGCGCGTACCCCTCGACGGCGGCGATCAGCGGTTTGCGCGGCGGGCGGCGGACGAGGCCGGCGAAGCCGCGTCCCTCCACGATCGGGATCTCGCCGCGGGCGAAGCCCTTCAGGTCCATGCCGGCGCAGAACGTGCCGCCCGCACCGGTGATCACTCCGGCGGCGAGGTCGGGACGGGCGTCGAGCGCGTCGAGCGCGTCCGCGATCCGGTGCGCGAGCTCCAGTGACATGGCGTTGCGTGCGGCGGGACGGTTCATCGTGAGGACCAGGATCCGGCCGTGCTCCTGGATGACGAGCTCGGGCTCGCTCATGATCGGCTCTCCTCGGGGGGTCAGCGGGCGGCCATGCGCATGGCGCCGTCCAGGCGGATCGTCTCGCCGTTCAGCATCGGGTTCTCGATGATCTGCAGGGCGAGCGAGGCGTACTCGGCGGGCAGCCCGAGCCGGTTCGGGTGCGGGACCGTCCGGCCGAGCGAGGCGCGCACCTCTTCGGACAGCCGGGCGAGGATAGGGGTGTCGAACAGTCCGGGGGCGATGGTCGTCACCCTGATCAGCTTCGTCGCGAGGTCGCGCGCGGCGACGAGCGTCATCCCGACGACACCCGCCTTGGCGGAGGCATAGGGGATCTGGCCGATCTGCCCCTCGTAGGCGGCGACCGAGGCGGTGAGGACGCACACACCGCGCTCACCGCCGGTGGGCTCGTTGCGCGCCATCCGCGCGGCGGCCAGCCGCAGCGTGTTGAAGGTGCCGATCAGGTTGATCCGGACGATCCGCTCGTAGGTCTCCAGCGAGCCCGGCCGTCCGTCCCGGTCGACCAGGCGGACCGGGCCGCCGCGCCCGGCGCAGTGCACCAGCGTCCGCAGCGGGGCGACGGACTCGGCGACGTCCAGCGCGGCCTCCACCGCGTCGGGGTCGGTGACGTCCGCCGCCGCGAACGTGCCGCCGATGTCGGCGGCGACGCTCGTGCCCGCGGACTCGGGCAGGTCGAGCACCACCACATGCGCGCCGCGCTCGGCGAGCCGTGCCGCGGTGGCGGCGCCGAGCCCCGACGCGCCGCCGGTGACGACCGCCGAGGTTCCGTTGACGTCCATGTCCTGCCTTCCGTCGTGGTCAGAGGCGTTCGATGATGGTCGCGTTGGCCATTCCGCCGGCCTCGCACATCAGCTGGAGGCCGTAGCGGCCACCACCGTCTTCCAGGGCGTGCAGCATCGTCGTCGCGAGCCGGGCGCCGGAGGCGCCGAGCGGGTGACCGAGCGCGATCGCGCCGCCGCGGGGGTTGACCCGGGCGGGGTCGGCGTCCGGGAACTCGGCGAGCCAGGCCAGCGGGACGGACGCGAACGCTTCGTTGATCTCGATGTGGTCGATCCGGCCGAGGGGGAGCCCCGAGCGTTCGAGGATCCGGTGCGTGGCGGGGACGGGGGCGGTCAGCATCAGCAGCGGGTCGTCTCCGCACACGGCCATCGCGTGCACGCGCGCCCGCGGCGTCAGGCCGAGCTCCGTGCACCGGGCGGCGCTCATGAGCAGGACCGCGGCGGCTCCGTCCGTGATCTGGGACGAGTTCCCCGCCGTGACGTGCCATCCGATCTCCGGGAAGCGCGCCGCGACGTCGTCGCGCCGGAAGGCCGGCTTCAGCGTGCCGAGACCCTCCGCGGTGCTGTCGGGACGGATCGTCTCGTCGCGGCGGAACGGGCCCGCCGGCGTCTCGACCGGGACGGTCTCGCGGTCGAACGCGCCGGAGTCCCGCGTCGCCGCGGCGAGCCGGTGCGAGCGGGCCGCGTACCCGTCGAGGGCGGCCCGTCCGAGTTTCCAGCGGGCGGCGACCAGTTCCGCCGCGACGCCCTGCGACACGAGTCCGGGCGCGTACCGCTCCGCCACCCGGGAGCCGTAGGGGTCGGCGTCCATCCGGGCCGACCCCATCCGAACCCTGCTCATGGATTCGACGCCGGCGGCGATCACCACGTCCTGGCAGCCCGCCCTGATCGCCTGCGCGGCGAAGTGCAGGGCCTGCTGCCCCGACCCGCACTTGCGGTCGATGGTGGCGGCCGGCACGTGCGCCGGCAGCCCGGCGCCGAGCCAGGCCATCCGCCCCGGGGTCGCCGACTGCTCGCCCACCTGCGAGACGCAGCCGACCAGCACGTCGTCGACGAGGCCGGGATCGAAGTCGTGCCGGTCGAGCAGCCCGCGCAGGGTCCGCGCCAGCAGATCGACCGGGTGCACCCCGGCGAGCGCGCCACCGGCCCGGCCCCGGGCGGACGCCGTGCGCACCGCGTCCACGATCACGACATCGCCGGCCCACTGTTCTGAAGGCATGGCTATTGATTATCATGATATGCATAGTAAGTCCACGGTCGGCGCTCCTTGGGGGAGCGCGCGCGAGCAGAGGAGACGGGTGCCATGACTGCCCTGGCCGACCACCACGAGATCCGCGGACTGGCGGCCGAGGTCGCGGCCGAGATGTTCGAGCCCCTGGCCGCCCGGATGGATCTGGACCGGACCCCGGTGCCGCCCGACCGGCGAGCCGCCCTGGGAGACCTCGGCTTCCTCGGCATCGCGCTGCCGGAGCGCTACGGCGGGTCCGGCGCGCCGCTCCCGCAGGCCCTGGCGGTGATCGAGGAGTTCGCCAAGGTGTGCCGGCCGGCCGCGTTCCAGATCTTCGAGGCCAACACCGGACCCGCGCAGGTCGTCAACCATCTCGGCACGGAGGAGCAGCGGGCCCGCTGGCTGCCGGCCATCGTCGCCGGCGAGAAGACCATGGCGGTCGCGATCTCCGAGCCGGACGCGGGCTCGGCCGCCACCGACATGCGCACCCGCGCCGAGCGCGTCCGCGGCGGCTACGTCGTCGACGGCGTCAAGCGCTGGATCTCCAACGGGGGCGAGGCCGACCAGTACCTCCTGTACTGCCGGCTGAGCGACGCCCCGGGGGCCAAGGGCATCGGCGCCGTCGTCGTGGAGAAGGGCATGCCCGGCTTGAGCTTCGGCGCACCCGAGCGGCTGATGGGCTTCCGCGGCATCCCGTCGGCGGACGTGATCCTGGACGGCGTCCGGGTGCCCGACGAGAACGTCGTGGTGCCCGCCGGCGACTTCGGGAGGCTCTTCGGGGTCTTCTCCATCGAGCGGCTCGGCAACTCCACCATGAGCCTGGCGATCGGCCAGGCCGCACTGGACGCCACCCGCGAGTACGTCCAGGAGCGGGAGCAGTTCGGCAGGCCGCTGGTGGAGTTCCAGACCGTCCAGGTGACGCTCGCCGACATGCTGCTGCAGGTCGAGTCGGCGCGGCTGCTGGTCGAACGGGCGGCGGCGGGGGCCGGGACGGGCCTGCCCGACCCGCTGCACACCTCGCTCGCGAAGTGCGCGGCCAACGAGATGGCCAAGCGCGTCACCGACCTCGCCATGCAGTTGCACGGCGGCAACGGCTACACCGAGGAGTACGGGATCGAGCGCCTGCATCGCGACGCGCACGGCTGGGCCATCGCCGGCGGGACGCCCACCATGCAGCGCATCCGCATCGTCTCCGAGTCGCTCGGCCGCCGGTTCGACCAGCGCCGATGACCGCCGGTCCGTCCCCCGAGGAGTTTCGCGCCGTGGAAGGAGCACAGATGTTCGACCTGGGTGTGCGTCACCGCGAGGTGCAGGAGGCCGCGCGGGCCGTCGCCGCCGCGGTGGAGGAGTTCGCGGCCGAGGCCGACGAGTCCACGTCCGTGCACGCGGGGGTGTTGGAAGCACTGCGCGCCGGCGGCCTGGCCCGCCATGTCGTGCCCGCCGCGTTCGGCGGCGAGAGCGAGACCCTCGACCCGCTGACGATCGCCGTCATCCGCGAGGCGCTGATGTACTCCTCGGCACATCTGGACTCACTGTTCGGCATGCAGGGCGTCGGCAGCTACCCGCTGGCCGCCGGCGGCTCCGACGAGCTGCGCCGCGCATGGCTGCCCCGGGTGGCGGCCCTGGAGGCGATCGCGGGACTCGCGCTCACCGAGCCCGACGTCGGTTCCGATCTGCGCGCCGTCGCGACGGTGATCGAGAGCGTCCCGGGCGGCCTGCGCGTCACCGGGCGCAAGTCGTTCATCACCAACGGCGGCGCCGCCGGCTTCTACTGCGTCCTGGGCCGTGAGGGGGACGGCCATTCGATGGTGCTCGTCCCGGCCGATGCGCCGGGGCTGGGGATCACCCGCGGGCGTGACCTCATCGCGCCGCACATCCTGGGGGAGCTGGAGTTCGACGGGGTCGTCGTCCCGGAGGGCAACCGGCTCGGTGCGCCGCGCGAGGCGTTCTCGCTGATGCTCGCCACGCTCGCCGTGTTCCGCGTGTCGGTGGCCGGGTCCGCGGTCGGCCTCGCGCAGGCGGCGCTGGACGAGGCACTGCGGCACGCCACCGTCCGCGAGCAGTTCGGTGCGCCGCTCATCGCCTTGGGGGCGGTGTCGCAGAACGTGGCCCTGTCCTGGACGGAGATCGAGTCGGCGCGCGCACTCACCTACCGGGCCGCCGCGCTCGCCGGGTCCGATCCGCTCGGGCGGCTCGACCTCTCCTCGATCGCCAAGGTGGGCGCCACCGAGGCCGCGGGCCGGGTCGTCGACCGCTCCGTGCAGATCATGGGCCGTTTCGGGCTGGTGCGCGGCTCGAAGATCGAACGTCTCTACCGCAACGCCCGTCCGCTGCGCGTCTACGAGGGGGCAACCGAGGTGCTCTTGGACTCGCTGGCGCGGCGGCTGGCGAAGGGAGCCTCCTGATGGACATGGAACTGCGGGACGCCGTCGTCCTCGTCACCGGCGCGAGCCGGGGCCTCGGCGCCGCGATCGCGCTGCGGCTCGCGGGCGAGGGCGCCCGGGTCGTCGCCGTCGCCCGCTCGAAGGGCGGACTGGACGAGGTGGCGCGGCGCGGCGGTGGCCGGATCTCGGTGGTCGAGACCGACATGCGCGACGAGGAGGCCGTGGCCGGGCTCGCCGACGGCGTCGTCGACCGGCACGGCCGCATCGACGGCTTGATCAACAACGCCGGGATCGCCCCCGCGGGCAGTTTCGCGGACCAGGACCCCGCCGTGTGGCGGGAGACGATGGCGGTCAACGTCATCGCGCCGATGCTGCTCGCGCAGGCCGCCGGGCGGCACATGATCGCGCAGGGCGGCGGCCGCATCGTGAACGTCGCCTCGACCACCGGTGTCCGCGGCAAGCCGCACCTGGTCGGCTACTCCGCCTCCAAGGGGGCGGTGGTCCGGCTGACCGAGGCCCTCGCCGCGGAATGGGCGGCCAGGAACGTCCAGGTCAACTGCCTGGCGCCGGGTGCGTTCCGGACGGACGCTCAGCGCGCGGTCCTCGACTCGCCCGACCTGCTGAAGCGGCGTGTCGCCAGGATCCCCGCCGGCCGGATCGCCGAACCGGCCGAGCTGGTCCCGCTGGCCTGCCTGCTGGTGTCCCCGCTGTCCTCGTTCACCACGGGCGCGACCTTCGTGGTGGACGGCGGCGAGGCCGGAAAGCTGTGAGCCGGCCGTGATCATTGATGCGCACAGCCATGTCTGGCCCGACAGGATCGCCGCCGCGGCGCTCGGCGGCAACAGGGTGCCCGGCCTCACCGCGCGCGGCGACGGCACCGTCGGCGGCCTCACCGCCACGATGGACCGGGCCGGGGTCGCCGTCAGCTGCTGCCTCGGCATCGCGAACGAGGCCAGGCACGTCGACCGGGTCAACGCCTTCGTCGCCGGGCTCGCCACCGAACGGCGCATCGGCTTCGGCACCGTCCACGTCGGCCTGCCCGTCGCGGAGAACCTGGCGAGCCTGCGGCGCCACGGCGTCACGGCGGTCAAGGTCCACCCGCTGTTCCAGAACTTCGCGCTGGACGACCGCCGGCTGTGGGAGATCTTCGACGCGTTCGGCGACGAGATCGCCGTCATCACCCATGTCGGAGCGGGCGGTGACGCCCGGACGAACGCGCTGTCCAATCCCGGGATGATCGCCGGCATCGCGCGGACCTTCCCGGCGTTGCGGCTGGTGGCCTGCCATTTCGGCGGCTACCGGGTACTGGACGAGGCGGAGGAGACGCTGCGCGGCACGGACGTCGTGCTGGAGACGTCCTGGCCGCCGAGCCTGCGGCTGCTGCGTCCGAACCGTGTTCGCCGCCTCATCCGGAACCACGGGGCCGAGCGGATCGTGTTCGGCTCGGACTGGCCGATGACCGACCCGGGGGAGGAGATCGCCGCCATCGAGGCGCTCGGCCTGACCGACGACGAGACCAAGTCCGTCCTCGGCGGGACGATGGCCCGGCTCCTTCGCATCGAGTCGCCCTGGACCCGGTGAGCGCGCCGTCCTCCCGGGCTCCGCGGGGAGCACGGGAGGACGAGGGTGCAGCCGGTGTCCGGGGCCAGGTGCCGGCACAGCGCATCGCCCTGGCGGACACGTTCCCGCGCCTGCGCGGGCGTCAGCGTCTGCGGCGGCGCTGCGAAGGATCCGGTGCCCGCGGCCGGCCGGGAGGTCTCGCCTAGGCTCCCCGCCGTGCGCTGATCACGCCGGCGCCGGCCAGCTCGGCGAGCCGGTCCGCGGCCATCCCCAGTTCTCCGGCCAGCACGTCCTCGGTGTGCTCGCCGACGGCGGGCACACCGTCGTACACCGGGCCCGCGTAGTCCTTCACGCGCAGGACGGGTCCGGGCATCATCGCCTTGCCGAACACGGTCCCGGCCAGCCTGACGAGCGTGCGCTCCAGGAAATGCGGGTCGCGGGCGATGTCGCGCGCGTCGTTGACCGGCGCGGCGACGACCTCGTGCTCGTCCAGGACGGCGAGGATCTCGGCGCGCGGCCTGGACCGCACCCAGTCCGCCACGATCTTCTGCAGCGTCTCGTTGTTGGCCATGCGGGCCCGGTTCGTGGCGTACCGCTCGTCCGCGCACAGGTCCGGACGGCCCATGGCACGGAACAGCCGCAGGGCGATCGTCTGGTTCGAGGCGGCGATCGACAGCCAGCCGCCGTCGCCCGACTCGTAGATGCCGCGGGGTGAGGCGGCGCCCGACGCGTTCCCGTGCCGCTGCATGACCTCCCCGGACGCGGTGTAGTTCAGCACCGCGTCGCCCAGGATGAACATCAGCGGCTCGTACAGCGAGACGTCGATCTCTCCGCCGTCCCCGTGGACGGCGCGCCGGTACAGCGCCATCGCGGTCCCGAAGGCGGCGGAGATCCCGGCGATGGAGTCGGCGAACCCGAACGGCGGCGCGGTCGGGGGAGTGTGCGGCCATCCGTTGAGGAAGGCGTACCCGCTCGCGGTCTCGGCGACGGTGCCGAAGCCCGGACGCTCCCGGTACGGGCCGGTCTGGCCGAATCCGCTCACGCGCGTCATCACCAGGCCGGAGTTGTCCCTGGACAGTTCCTTGTATCCCAGGCCCCACGCCTCCAGCCGTCCGGGCCGGAAGTTCTCGATGAGGACGTCGGCGTCCCGCGCCAGCAGCCTGACGAGCTCGCGCCCCTCCCGGTGGCGCAGATCGATGCCCACCGACCGCTTTCCCGCGTTCAGCCGCGAGAAGCCGATGGCGAGGCCCTCGTGCGCGGGCTGCCATTGCCGGGCGAAGTCGCCCGCGGCCGGGTCCTCGACCTTGACCACGTCCGCGCCGAAGTCGCGCAGCATGCGCCCCGCCGTCGGGGCGGCGTACATCGACCCCAGTTCGATGACGCGGACGCCGGCGAGCGGGCCGGCGCCTGGGGGAGAACACTCGTCGCTCACGCGCCGAACCTCCAGTTGACGTTCATGGACACAGGACCTCACGGCTCTCGCGCCGGCGCGATCAGCGCGTGTCGAAGCCGTCGTACTGGCGCGCCGCGACGTCGGCACAGATCTGCCGGTAGCGGCCGACGCCGCCGACGTAGGGCATGAACACGCGCGGCTTCCCCGGGACGTTGGCGCCCAGGTACCAGGAGTTGCCGAGGGGGTAGAGGGTGGCGTTCGCGACCTCGTTGACGTGGTCGACCCAGGCGTCCTCCTTCTCCAGGACGGCCTCCGAACGTGTGAGCCCGTTCTTGCGCAGGTACTCCAGATGGTCGGTGACCCACTCGACGTGCTGCTCAATGGAGACCAGCACATTGCTGATCACCGAGGGGCTGCCCGGCCCGGCCATGAAGAACAGGTTGGGGAAGCCGTGCGTGGACAGCCCGAGGTAGGTGCGGGGACCCGCCGCCCACTTGTCGCGGAGCGGGGTCCCGCCCCGTCCCGTGATGTCGATCCTCAGGACGGCGCCGGTCAGCGCGTCGAACCCCGTCGCGAAGACCAGCACGTCGAGCCGGTGCAGCTCCGGCCGCTCCCCGCCCGTGCGGACGCCCTCGGCCTCGATGCGCTCGATGGGCGCCGTGCGGGTGTCGACCAGGCGGACGTCGTCCCGGTTGAACGCGTCGTAGTACCCGATCTCCAGCACCAGGCGCTTGCTGCCGAACGGGTAGCCGCGCGGGGTGAGCCGCTCCGCCACCTCCGGGTCGCGCACCAGTTCGCGGATCTTGGCACGGACGAACTCGGCGGCCCTGTCGTTGGCGGCCAGGTCGGTGGCGAGGTCGCGGTAGGCGGCCTGGATGTCGGGGCCGCCGCGGCGCCAGTACTCCTCGAACCTCTCCCGCAGCTCTCCGGGATCGGCCTCGACCGCCAGGTCCGGGCGCAGGACGCGGTGGGTGCCGCCCGGGTGGTTGCGGGCCTGTTCGCGGTACTCCTCGAAGCGGGTCTTGAGCTCGGCGGCGTACTCCCGGTCGAGCGGCCGGTTCATCGCGGGCACCACGAAATGCGGGGTGCGCTGGAAGACGGTGAGGTGACCGGCGCGCTCGGCGATCCGGGGGATCACCTGCACGCCGGACGATCCGGTGCCGATCACGCCGACCCGCCGGCCGTCGAGGTCGATCCCGCCGTGCGGCCAGTCGCCGGTGTGGTGGCATTCGCCCGCGAAGTCCGCGATCCCGGCGATCTCGGGCGGCTTGGCGACCGACAGCTGGCCCGTCGCCATGATCACGTGGCGGGCGGTCACGCGGTCACCGTGCTCGGTCTCGGCGGTCCAGGCGTCCGCGTCCTCGTCGAAGGACAGGGCGGTGACGCGGGTGTCGAACGTGATCGCCTCGCGGAGGCCGAAGCGGTCGGCCACGTGGTCGATGTAGCGGAGGATCTCCGGTTGGGACGGGTAGCGCTCCGTCCAGTCCCATTCCCGGATCAGCTCGGGAGAGAAGGAGTAGCAGTAGTCGACGCTCTCGATGTCGCAGCGCGCCCCCGGGTAGCGGTTCCAGTACCAGACGCCGCCCACGCCGCCCGCCGCCTCGACGGCGTGGACGCGGTGGCCGAGCTCGCGCAGGCGGTGCAGCGCGTAGAGGCCGGCGAAGCCCGCGCCCACGACGAGGACGTCCAGCTCGGCGGGTGGTGGCCCGGGACGTGCGCGTGATGCGGTATGGCTGGTCACGGTCGGCGGCTCCCCGCTTAAATTCTGATAATGAACCGAATGTATTGGCGTGAGACGCCGCCCGTCAAGCGATGCCCCTCCAGGGTGGAGGTGGTCGGCCCGCGCTTGACGTCGCTGCAATCTAGTCGCATGATACGCCTCAATAGTTGGCGTGCTCATGGTGGGCGGCTCGTGCGGGCGGCTCGTGCTCGCCCGCGCGCGCGACCGCATGGGACCGCGGTCCATATCCGAGAACGCCCGGTGCGCGCCGGGCCCGTGGAGGTGCCGAGGTGCTGAAGTTCGGACTGGCCGTCATGAACGACTTTCCGCCGGGAGTCGTGCCTGCGGACCGCGTCGCGCTCCTGCGCGAGCAGGTTCGGGCGGCCCGGGAGTCGGGGATCTCCTCGATCTGGGTCCTGCAGCACTACCTCGGTGGCATGCCGACGCTGCAGCCCGTTCCGCTGCTGGCGGCGCTGGCGGCGGACGCGGGCGGCATGCGCCTCGGCACGAACATGTTCATCCTTCCGCTGCGCCATCCGGTGGAGGTGGCCGAGGAGTTCTCCACTCTCGACCATCTGACCGGCGGGCGTGCGGTCGCGGGATTCGGCATGGGCTACCGCGAGAACGAGTTCGCCTCGTTCGGCGTGTCCATGCAGGACAGGCTCGGCCGCTACGTGGAGGCGGTCGAGCTGATCCGGCGTCTGTGGAGCGGTGAGCGGACCACCTTCGACGGCGAGCACTTCAGGATCGACGGCGAGCGCATCAGCCTGCCGCCCGTCCAGCCGGGCGGGCCGCCGATCTGGGTCGGTGCGGGCCCGCACCGGACCGGTGCGCAGCGCGCCGCCCGGCTCGGGGACGCCTGGATCGTTCCACCGCACGTCGGCCCCGAGGAACTGCGCACTGTTCTCGGTCACTACCGGGACGAACGGGACCGGCTCGGCCGCGGCCCTTCCGATCTAGTGGTCCGCCGCGAGCTGGTGCTCGATCGCGACAGGGAGCGCGCACGAGCTATCGGCATCTCGGCGCGCGGAGCCCTCACCCGCAAGTACGCCGAGTACAACGCCCCGCAGAAGGGCGATGCCTACCGGCACCTGCGGACGGAGAAGGCGGCCGAAGAGGTCGCCGACGCGTCCTACCTCTTCACCGACCCTGAGGGGGCGATCGCCGCGCTCAAGGCCCTGGAGGCCGACGGGCTGACGTACGTCATCCTGCGCGCGCAGTGGTACGACCTCGGCCAGGAGCAGGTCCTCCGCACCCTGGAGATCCTCAAGAACGAGGTCCTGCCGGCGTTCCGCTGAGCCTTCGCGACGTCGCTCGTGCCGGTCTGCCGCGTCGGTGCGATTCGCGGCGGCGTTCCCGCTCACGGTCGTGCCCAGCCCTTCGCGAGGTCGGTGCCCATGTGGATCTCGATGGTCTTGTCGGTGAACAGCGCGGCCTCCCCTCGGACCCGTAGCCGGTCGAGGTAGGTGCCCCAGCCGAGCACCGAGGTGCCGGCGCGTGCGGTGAAGAGGAAGTACGAGGCGATCTCCACGATCCCCGGTCCCGTCCAGGTCGTCCGGGGGCTGACGATGAAGTGGCGCTTCTCGGACGGGTCGGCGGCCAGCCGGTCCCGGTAGAACCCGGCGATGGCCTCGCGCCCGGTGAACTCGCCCAGCCGCGTCCGGAGCACGCCGTCCTCGGTGAACAGCGCCGCGATCGACTCGGCCGTGGGCGCGTCGAGCGTGGCGGCGTACCGGTGGAGGTGGTTGCGCGCCGCCTCCATGTCCTCCAGCCGCCGCAGCCGCCCCAGCAGTCCGCTCAGGTCCGGTTCGTTCTCCATGATCGTTCTCCTGTTCGTCAGGGCCGTCCGGTCCGGCCGCGATCCCACGGGGCCTCGTCCAGCAGTTCGTTCAGCGCGGTGCGGGAGGCGACCGCGGCCCGGCAGCGGGCCAGGGCGGCCGGCATGCCCATCGCCACGGCCCCGGCCACCCTGCCCTCGCGCGAGTACAGGCCGAGGAGCCGGTGCGAGTCCGGTGCACCGGCGGTGACCATGAGGTCGTCGTCAGCACGGGGGAGGCCGAGGCACTGGATCTTCAGGTCGTACTGGTCGCTCCAGAAGTAGGGCGTCTCCGTCGCCTCCCGGGCCTCGCCGGGTGCGGCCAGCAGGTTCGCGGCCACCAGCGCCGCGCCGTCCGCGGCGTTCGTCCAGTGCTCCAGGCGGACCGTTCCGGCGCCGTGCGGGTGCGGCGTCCGGGCGATGTCTCCGACCGCCCAGACGTCCTCGGCCGAGGTCCGGCCGGTGCCGTCGCACACCACGCCGTCACCGAGCTCCAGGCCCGATCCTTCCAGCCATCCGGTCTCGGGGACGGCGCCGACCGCGGCCACTACCAGGTCGGTGGGCAGGACGGAGCCGTCCTCCAGCACGACCCGCTCCACCCGGTCCCGGCCTTCGAGACCGCGGATCCGCGTGGAGCAGAGCACCCGGACGCCCCGGGCCCGGTGCAGCGCCGCCACGAACTCGCCGACCCGGGCGCCGAGCGCCCCCAGCATGGGCTGCTCCAGCGCCTCCACCAGCGTGACCTCGGCTCCCCGGGCCCGCGCCGCCGCCGCGATCTCGCAGCCGAGGACGCCGGCGCCGGCCACCGTGACGCGGCGGGCCCCGCGCAGCCCGGCGCGCAGCGACAGCAGATCGTCGAAGGAGCGCAGGGTGTGCACGCCCGCCGGTCCGGCGGTGAGCGCCGCGAGCACCCGCGGCCGGAGCCCGGTCGCGATCACGAGCCGCCCGTAGTGGAGCTCCTCGCCGCCGGCCAGCACGAGCCGGTTCCCGGAGGTGTCCAGCGCCGTGGCGCGCACGCCCAGCCGCAGGTCAATGCCCAGATCGGCGTAGGGTGCGGTACGCAGGGGCACCGCCGCGGCCGGCTCGTCCGCCTGCGTCAGCAGCCCCTTGGACAGGGGCGGCCGGTCGTAGGGCGGGTGCGGCTCGTCGCCCACGAGCGTGACCGGCCCGTCATGCCCCAGCCGCCGGAGCCGCTCGGCCGTGCGCAGCCCGCTCAGCCCCGCGCCGACGATGACGATCGTCCCGGTTCCGGTGCTTCCCATCCTTGACCCTTCCGCCGCGAATACCCTATGTTTCATTATCATAGATATGTTCGGCGATGTGGCGCCTGAGCAGGATCGGAGTGCGGATGATGACGGTGCCGGTGCGCGAATACCCGGAACTGTTCGTCGGGGGGCGCCGTGTCCCGCCGCGGGACGGCCGCACGGTCCGGGTGCGCAACCCGGCGACCGGAGCATACGTCGGCAGCGCGGCGCTGGCCTCGCCCGCCGACATCGACGGCGCGGTCGCGGCGGCCCGCTCCTCCTTCGACGCCGGGATCTGGGCCGGTGAGGCGCCGGAGCGACGCGCCGGAGTCCTGCGGGCCGCCGCCGACCTGCTGGAGAAGCGGGCTCCCGAACTGGCCCGGAGCATCACGGCCGAGCTGGGCTGCCCGATCTGGTTCAGCGAGCGCGCGCACGTCCCCAACCCGATCCGGCACCTGCGCTACTACGCGGACCTGGCGGAGCGGTTCGGCTACGACGAGCGCCGCTCCGACGGCGCCAACACCAGCCTCGTCACCCAGGAGCCGGTCGGCGTCGTCGCCGCGATCACGCCCTGGAACGGTCCGCTCAGCACCCCGGCGCTGAAGGTCGCGCCCGCGCTGGCCGCCGGCTGCTCCGTCGTCCTGAAGCCGCCTCCAGAGACCCCGCTCACGGTCCAGGCGCTCGCCGACGCGTTCGCCGAGGCCGGGCTTCCCGAAGGGGTGCTCAGCGTCGTCCCCGGGGACCGCGACGCCGGGGCGCACCTGGTCGCCCACCCCGGCGTGGACAAGATCGCCTTCACCGGCAGCAGCGCCGCCGGGAAGAAGATCATGGCGGTGGCGGCGGATCGGATCGCGCGCGTCACCCTGGAACTCGGCGGCAAGTCCGCCGCGATCATCTGCGACGACGCCGACATGGACGCCGTCGTGCCCGCGCTGCTGCCGATGGCCCTCATGGTCAACGGCCAGGCGTGCATCGCCCAGACCCGGGTACTGGTGCCGCGGCATCGCCGCGCCGAGATCGTCGACGCGCTCGCCGAGGCGCTGCGCGGCCTGCGGGTCGGCGACCCGGCGGAGCCCGAGACGACGATCGGCCCGCTGGTGAGCGAGCGCCAGCGCGACCGGGTCGCCGGGTACATCGCGGCCGGGCGGTCCGAAGGCGCCCGCGTCGTCGCCGGCGGGGAGCGGCTCGATCTCCCCGGCGACCTCGCGGGCGGGTGGTTCGTGCCGCCGACGCTGCTCGCCGGCGTCCGCAACGCCATGCGGGTCGCCCAGGAGGAGATCTTCGGCCCGGTGATCGCGGTCATCGAGTACGACGGCGACGACGAGGCGGTGGCCGTCGCGAACGAATCCCGGTACGGGCTCTCCGGGTCGGTCTGGAGCCGCGACGACGGACGGGCCCTCGCCATCGCCCGGCGGATCCGCACCGGCATGGTCAGCTTGAACGGGCGTCCGCAGGCGTTCGGCAGCCCGTTCGGAGGCTACAAGGAGTCCGGCGTGGGCCGGGAGATGGGTCCCGAGGGGTTCCGCGCGTACCTGGAGACCAAGTCCATCGCCGTCGGGGCCTGACGGCCCGGGCATCGGGAGCACGAGGAGGGGCATGTCCGGACGGCTGGCGGGGAGGGTCGCGGTCATCACCGGCGGCGCGAGCGGGATCGGCGCGGGCACGGCGCGCCGCTTCCACGCCGAGGGCGCCCGCGTGGTCATCGCGGACCTGCAGGACGGGCCCGGTGCGGCGCTCGCCGGGGAGCTGGGGGACGGCGCGCTGTTCCGGCGCGCCGACGTCACGCGCGAGGAGGACGTGGCCGCGCTGGTCGACGCGGCCGTCGAGCGGTTCGGCGCGCTCGACATCATGTTCAACAACGCGGGCGTGATGGGCGCGCTCGGCCCGATCGACCGGACGAGGCTCGCCGACGCCGATCTCACCATCGCGATCAACCTGCGCGGCGTGCTGTGCGGGATGAAGCACGCCGCGCGGGTGATGAAGCCGCGGCGCAGCGGAGTGATCATCTCGACGTCGAGCCCGGCCGGCGTCCTCGGCGGGGTGGGCCCGCACGTCTACAGCGCGGTCAAGGCCGGGATCATCGGGCTGTCCCGCTCCGTCGCCGCCGAACTGCGCCGCTTCGGCGTGCGGTGCAACGTGCTCGTGCCGGGCGCCGTGGTGTCCCCGATGACCGCCGAGCTGGTGGCCGGTGGCGCGGCCGACCTCGGCGGGGCGGGGGCCGCGCTGAGCGGCACCGCCTACATGGACCGGCCGCTGCACCCGGAAGACGTCGCGGCCGGCGCGCTCTACCTCGCGAGCGACGACGCGTCGTTCGTCACCGGGATCGTCCTGCCGGTCGACGCGGGGATGACCGGCGCGGGGGGCCCGTCGCCGTTCACCACCGGCCGCTACGAGGAGCCGGTCGGGCTGCTCGAAGCGGGCCGCCGGACGGAGGGGCGGGATTGAGCGCCGCGAGCCCGGGACGGCCCGGGACCACCACGGGATACGGAGCGTGACGTGCTGATCGGCAAGCGGATGCTGGTGACCGGTGCCGGCGCGGGCATGGGACGGGAGATCGCCGTGGAGGCCGCCCGGCAGGGCGCCGCGTTCGTCGGCGTCGCCGACATCGACGCGGCCGCCGCCGAGGAGACCGCCGCGGCCGTCCGGGAGGAGGGCGCGGCGGCGCGGGCGATCGCGGTCGACCTCGCCGACGCGGCGCGGATCCCGGGCATGGTGGAGGCGGCCGCCTCGGCGGCCGGCGGGCTCGACACGCTGGTCAACAACGCCGGTGTGCTGGACGGGGCGGTCGCCCCGGGCGCCACGTTCCTGACGCTGCCCGAGGACGCCTGGGATCGGGTGTACGCGATCAACGTCAAGGCGGTCTGGGTGGCGACGAAGGCCGCCGCTCCGCATCTGCTGGCGTCCGGCCGCGGGCCCTCGATCGTGAACACGGCGTCGGTCGCCGGGATGACGGGCTATCCGTCCGCGGCCTATCCGTCGAGCAAGGGCGCCGTCGTCCAGCTCACCCGGTCGACGGCCATCGAGCTGGCGCCCGGGGTCCGGTGCAACGCCTTCTGCCCCGGGTCCATCGAGACGCCGATGAGCCGTGCCCATCTCGCCGCCGCGGCGGATCCGGAGGCTCAGCTCAGGGCGATGACCGGGACGCATCTGATTCCGCGCTTCGGAAAGGCGGGCGAGGTGGCGAAGGTGGCGTGCTTCCTCGCCTCCGACGACGCCTCCTTCCTGACCGGCGCCATCCTCCCGGTGGACGGCGGCACCACCGCCTGGCGCGGTGTGCGCTCCGAATGAACGTGTGCTCCGAATGGAGAGGGAGTTTGCTGCGATGACCGAAATGATGCGGGGTTGTCCCGTCAGCCACACCGAGTACGGCGACGACTCCGCCCTCTACGAGCACTACGCGCTGCTCGACGCCGAACGCGAGGCCGCCCGCTTCCATTACAACGACACGCGTCCGCGCGGATTCTGGATGGTGCAGCGCTATGAGGACGTGCTCGAAGGCTTCCAGAAGCACGACGCGTGGACGACCCACGCACGCAGCGCACTCAATCCGGAGGCCGGGATAGCGCTGCTTCCGCAGGACCTGAACGGGCAGGAGCACGCCAAGCTGCGCCGCGTCCTCAACCCGTTCTTCTCCCCGGCGGCCGTCAGGCGGATGGAGGAACTGGCGCACGAGCGGTGCGTCGAACTTATCGAGGAGGTCAGGCCCAAGGGCGGTTGCGACTTCGTCGCCGAGTTCGCGATCCGGTATCCGACGGACCTGTTCCTGGCCCTGCTCGGCCTGCCGGTGAGCGACGGGGAGTTCTTCCTGCCCTGGTCGGAGACGCTGTTCGCCGGCTTCTTCGGCGGCGACCCCGACGCCGCGGCCGCCGCCAAGGGGAAGATACTCGAGTACTTCGACGACGCGGTGAACGCGCGTCGCGCCGCCCCCGGGGACCCGAAGCTGGACATGGTCTCCCGGCTGGTCGAGGCCCGCATCGATGGAGAACCTCTCGCTCAGGACGACATCCTCACGATCTGCATGACGCTCATGCTCGCCGGCCTCGACACGACCCGCAGCGCGCTCGGCTTCATCATCACCCACCTCGCGCGCCACGAGGAGGACCGGCAGCGGATCATCGCCGAGCCCGAGGTGGTCCCGGCGGCCGTCGAGGAGTTCCTCCGGCTCTACCCGCTGGTGTTCCAGGCGGGCCGCGAGGTGCGGGAACCCGGTGAGTTCCACGGGCTGGACCTGGAGAAGGGCGACGTCGTCTGGCTCGGGATCGCCTCCGCCAACCGCGATCCCCGCAAGTATCCCGAGCCCGACAGGTTCGTCATCGGGCGCAGGGGCGTCAACCAGAACCTGGCGTTCGGCGCCGGCCCGCACCGCTGCCTCGGCATGCACCTCGCCCGCCTGGAGCTGGCGGTGGTGCTGCGCGAATGGCACGCGCGCATCCCGGACTACCGGATCGCGCCGGGCGCGCGCCTGACGGAGCGCGGCGGCCAGCTGACCATGCCGAACCTCCCCCTCGAATGGACGGTGTGAACGATGTTCCTGTCGATCAACGCGGGCGCGTGCATGGGGCACGGCCGCTGCTACGCGGCGGCGGCCGGCCTGCTGTCCGACGACGAGGAGGGCTTCGTCGCGCAGCGCGGGCAGACGTTCGAGGTGCCGGACGGGATGCTGGACGAGGCGCGGGACGCCGCGGACGCCTGTCCCGAGGGGGCGATCTCGCTCCGGGCCGCCGTCGACGCCGATGCTTGAGCACCTGCGCGTCCTCGACCTGACCGATGAGCGGGGCCTGCTGTGCGGGCGGCTGCTCGCCGACCTCGGGGCCGACGTGGTGCAGGTCGAGCCGCCCGGCGGATCACCGGCGCGGTCGGCGCCGCCGGTGGCGGGCGGGGACGGGCGCCCCTCGATGTTCTGGGAGACCTACGCGGCGGGCAAGCGCGGCCTCACGGCGGATCCGGAGGTGGAATCCGGCCGGGCGCTGGTCCGCGGGCTGGCGGCGGCCGCGGACGTGTTCGTCACGTCCTACCCGGTGGACTGGCTGCGGGAGCGCGGGCTCGATCCGGAAACGCTGACGGCCGGGCACCCGTCTCTGGTCTACACGGTGATCAGTGCCTTCGGGACGTCCGGCCCGAAGGCCGACTACGCCGACTGCGACCTGGTCGTGTGGGCGGCGGGCGGCCCGCTCGACCCGCACCGCGACGGCGACCGCCCACCGCTGCGGATCAGCGCACCGCAGGCGTACCTGCAGGCCGGCGCCGACGCGGCGGCGGGCACGCTGCTCGCCGTCCTCGCCCGGACGCGCACGGGCGCGGGGCAGATCGTGGACGTCTCGGCTCAGGCGAGCCTGGGAGTGGCGACGCTCGCCCGCGTGCTCGCCGCCGCGGTGGGCGACGGGAACCCCGAGTGGCACCGGCAGCCCGCCGGGCGGTCCGACCAGAGCGGCAGCGGAGCGGCGACCCCCAACGCCATGAAGAAATGGCACGTCAAGGACGGGATGGTCGAGCTCCATCTGTCGATGGGGCCGGCGGCCGGCGCGTTCACCAACAACCTGTTCGGCTGGCTCAGGTCCGAGGGCGCGGTGGACGAGCGCATCGCGTCCTGGGATTGGCGGACGGTGCCCGACCGCATCGCCGAGGGCGCCCTGACCTCCGCCGACCTGGACGACGCGCGTGCCGCCGTCCGGGCGTTCCTGCGGACCAGGACCAAGGCCGACGTGCTCGACGCGGCGATGGAGCACCGCCTGCTGTGCGTGCCGATCTTCGACATGGCGGACGTGGCGGCCTGCGACCAGCTCGCCGCCCGCGGCTTCTGGGACGAGGTGGACATCGACGGCCGCCGGGTCGCGATCCCCGGCCGGATGGCGCGGGTCACGGGCGCCGGCGGGCCGCGCGTCCGGCGCCGCGCACCCCGGATCGGCGAGCACACCGAGGAGATCCTCGCCGAGTGGGCAGCCGGGGGAGACCCCGTGGCCGTCCGGGCGCGCGAGGCCGTCCCGCGCTCTTCCGGGCCGGTGTCCGCGCTGGACGGGCTGAAGGTCCTCGACCTGTCCTGGGTCGTGGCCGGTCCGCTCATCGGACGCGCACTCGCCGACTTCGGGGCGCTCGTCGTCCGGGCCGAGTCCGGCACGCGCGTCGAGACGGCGCGGCTCATGCAGCCCTTCTACGGGGGCGTCCAGGGCACGGAGAACTCGGCGCTCTACGGCAACTGCAACGCCGGCAAGCTCGGCCTGACGGTCGATCTGAAGAGTGAGGCAGGGCGCGCCGTCGTTCGCGACCTCGCCCGGTGGGCCGACGTGGTCGTCGAGTCGTTCTCCCCGGGCCAGATGGCGAAGTGGGGCCTCGACCACCCGGCGCTCGCCGCGGAGAACCCGTCCCTGATCATGCTGAGCACCAGCATCGCGGGCCAGACCGGGCCTTGGGCGCGGCTCGCCGGGTACGGCAACGTCGGTTCGTCTCTCAGCGGCTTCCAGGGCCTGGTCGGCTGGGAGGACCGCCTCCCCTTGGGGCCGTTCGGCCCCTACACCGACTATGTCGGGCCGCGGCTGGCGCTCGTCGCCCTGCTCGCGGCGGTCGAGGACCGCCGCCGGACGGGCCGGGGCCGGCACATCGACGTCGCGCAGATCGAGGCGGGCGTGTTCTTCCTGTCGCCCCAGGTGGCGCACTACGGCTTCGACGGCACGATCGCGCGCCGGACCGGCAACCGCGACGAGCTGCTCTCCCCGCACGGCGTCCACGCCTGCCTGCCGGAGGGCGGCCGCGAACGGTTCGCGGCGGTCGCCGTCCGGACGGAGGCGGAGTGGCGGCGGCTGGCGGAGGCCATCGGCCGCGCCGATCTGGCCGGCCGGCCGGACCTCGCCACCGCCGCCGGCCGCGCGGCGTGCGCGGTGGAGATCGACGCGGCCATCGCGGCCTGGACGGCGGAACACCGCGCTCTCGACGTCGAGCGGATCCTGCAGGCGACGGGCGTCCCCGCGCATCTGTCCCAGTCGAGCGCGGACTTCGTCGCCGACCCGCAGCTCGCGCACCGCGGCCACATCGTGACCCTCGACCATCCGCTGCACGGCGAGGCCCATGTCGAGGGCCCGCGTTACCTGCTGTCAGAGACGCCCGGCGTCGTGAAGCGTCCGGCCCCGACCTTGGGCCAGGACAACGAGACCGTCCTGCGAGACGTGCTCGGCTACCCCGGCGCGCGGGTCCGTGAACTGCTAGAGGGAGGAGCGCTTCGGTGACCGCGGAGGCAACCGGGACCGGCTGGAAGGCGGACTGGCAGCCGGTGGTCGACGCCGTCGGCCAGGACTTCTCGGACGGAGAGACGACGTGGGGCGCCGACCCGGTGGAGCACGGAGCGATTCGCCGCTACCTGGAGCCGCTGGAGTTCGACTGCCCGCTGCACACCGATCGGGACGTGGCGCTGCGGGCCGGGTTCGACGACGTGACGATGCCGTACACCGGCCTGATGTCGTGGACCCTGCCGCCGATGTGGCGGCCGGGGGAGACGCTGTTCGACGGCGACGACCGGGACGCCCAGCCGGTGCGCAGCGCCATCAACAACCAGGACATGCCGCTCGGCCCCAGGACGACCGGCTTCTTCGGCACGGACATCGAGGTGGAGTTCCTGCGTCCGGTGGTGGCGGGCGAGCGCATCGGCCGCCGCGGCCGGCGGCTCGTGTCGTGCGCGCCGAAGGAGACGGCGGTCGGCCGGGGCGCGTTCCTGACGTGGGAGAGCGAGATCGTGACCGAGCCGGGCGAGGTCGTCGCGCGGATCCGCATCGGCACCTATGCCTACGTGCCCAAGGGCACGGCCGGCGAGGGCGAGGAGGGGACATGACCGAGACGGTTCCGGCGCTGGAGGGGCGCCGGTTCGAGGACGTCGCGGTGGGGGAGGCGCTGCCCGGCGTGGCGTACCCGCTGACCGTGTACCGGCTGGTGATGGCAGCGGGCGCGAACCGCGACTTCAACTCGATCCACCACAACAGCGAGTACGCCCGGAAGACCGGTGCGCCTGAGATGTACGCCAACACCCAGTTCCTGCTGGGGGCCTGGGAGCGCTGCGTCCGTGACTGGATGGGCGTGGCCGGGACGATCCGGGCCATCCGCGGCTTCCGGATGCGGTCGTTCAACGTCGTCGGCGACACCATGCACGTCCACGCCGAGGTCAAGGACGCCCGGGTCGAGGACGGACGCGGCGTCGTGGAGATCGCGATCCGTTGCGAGAACTCCACCGGCGTCACGGTCGGGCCGGGCGTCGTCGAGGTCGTCCTGCCGCGCCGCGAGGGGGGAGGCGGATGAGCGCGGATCGCACGGCGGTCATCGCCGGCCTCGGCCTGACCGAGTTCGGGCGGATCTACGGGCGCACACCCGCCGACTTCGCGATCGAGGCGATCGCGGGGGCCGCCGAGGACGCGGGCCTCGCGCTGCCGGACATCGACGGGCTGCTGGTCAACCCCGGCGTCGGCAACGACATCGACCTCCGGCTCCAGTCCGCCCTGCAGATGCGCGACACCCGCGTCCTGGCGACCATCCAGGGTTTCGGGTCCTCGGCCGGGCAGATGGTGCAGTACGCCTCGATGGCGATCGCGTCGGGCATGGCCGACGTCGTGGCCTGCGTTTATGCCGACGCTCCACTGAAGGAGGGGAAGAGCGCAGGTGCCTCATACGCCGGCCGGCAGCGCGCGATGCGGGGTGTCGGCGCGCTGCCGGCCGCGGCGGGGCTCAAGGCGGCGCCGGAGCGGTACGCGGTCGCGGCCCGCCGCCACATGAACGCCTTCGGCACGACCAGCGAGCAGTTCGGCGCCGTCGCGGTCGCCGCGCGCCAGTGGGCGGCGATGAACCCGCGCGCACAGAAGCGCGACCCGATCACTCTGGCCGACCACCAGGATTCGCGAATGATCGCCGACCCGCTGCGGTTGCTGGACTGCTGCCTGGTCAGCAACGGTGCCGTAGCGGTCATCCTGACGAGCGCGGACAGGGCCGCGGCACTGCGCCGCCCGCCGGTGCACGTGTGGGGCTGGGGGCAGGCGCACCCGGGTTACGCCAACCGGCGCGGCAGCGAGTTCGGCCTCGTCACGGGCGCCGCCCGCTCGGGGGCGGATGCACTGAAGATGGCGGGCGTCGGCGTGGGGGACATCGACGTCCGGGAGATCTACGACTGCTTCACCTACACCACGCTGGTCACGCTGGAGGATTACGGCTTCTGCGCGAAGGGCGAGGGCGGCGATTTCGTGGCCAGCGGTGCGATCGCCCCCGGCGGAAGCCATCCCACCAACACCGGCGGCGGGGAACTGTCCTCGTACTACATGTGGGGCATGACGCCGCTGTCCGAAGCGATCATCCAGGCCCGGGGGGACGGCGGGGAACGCCAGGTCCCGAAACACGACCTGATCATGGTCAGCGGCAACGGCGGCGTCCTGGACTTCCACTCCACGCTCGTCCTGAGCCCGCACCCGAAGTCCGCGTAGGCCGTGGAGTCCGCAAGGAGAGGAGGCGCAGGGATGACGTTGATCCCCATCGTCCGGGACGAGCACTCGGCCCCGTTCTTCGACGGCGCGGCCGAGGGCCGGCTGATGCTCCGCTACTCGCCGAGCAGCGGCGAATGGTCCGAGCCGGCCGCCCTGGTGTGTTCGGTCACGCAGGCGCGCGACCTTGAATGGCGCCCCGCCGCCGGTGTGGGCGAGCTGGTGAGCTGGACGGTCAGGCCGGGGCGGCGAGGCGAGGACGGACGCCGCGCTCCGGACCAGGTCATCGGCATCGTCGAGACGGCTGAAGGGCCGTGGCTGACCCTGCGTCTGGTCGACGCGGCGGGCCGGGGGCTGGCGGCCGGCATGGCCGTCCGGGTGGACTTCGTCCGTCCCGAGGGCGGCGAGGCGATGCCCGTCGGCCGCGTCTCGGGCTAGGCGGGGCCGCGCATGGCACCCTTGCCGCCGCGGCGGCAAGGGTGCCTCGGCCTGCCCGCGAACCTGCCACCGGCTGCCGAAACGGGGGTTGATTTATGATTATGAAATGCATAGATTCGACCAATGGCGGGTCGACGCCCGCCGGCGGGACGAGGAGGTGCCTGTGGCGGCCGTTGACGTGGAACGCCGTGGACCGGTCGTCTGGATCCGGATCGACCGGCCGGACCGGCGCAACGCCTACGACCTCGGCATGGCCCGGACGATGACCGCGGCCGTGGAGGACGCCGCCGAGGCCGACGCCGTCGTGCTGACCGGGTCCGGCGGCTCCTTCTGCGCCGGCGGGGCGCTCGACCGTCTCGGCGACGCCGATCCGGCGGAGCTGCGAGCCCTGTTCACCGCGTCGCTCCGCCTCGTGAACGCGATCCGGTCCTGCCCGCGCCCGGTGATCGCGGCGGTCGACGGCGCCGCGGCGGGCGGCGGCAACGAACTGGTGGTCGCCTGCGATTTCGCGATCGCGACGCGGCGCTCGACGTTCGGCCAGACCGGGCCGAAGGTGGGCTCGGCCGGGGTGCTCGGCGCGACCAACCTCCTCGCCGTCCAGATCGGGGAGAAGCGGGCCAAGGAGATGGCGATGCTGTGCCGCCGCTACACGGCCGAGCAGGCGCTCGCCCTCGGCCTGGTGAACGAGGTCGTGGAGGACGGTGCGCTGGACGAGGCCGTCGGCCGCTGGCTCGCCGACATCCACCGGCTGAGCCCCCGCTACCTGGAGATCGCCAAGATCAGCTCCAACCAGTGGTGGCATCAGTCCGGCGACAACATGAGCTCCGGCCTCGGCATGCTCCTGCAGGCCATCGGGAGCGAGGACATGCGCGAGGGCGCGCGGGCGTTCCTGGAGAAGCGCGCACCGCGATTCCGCGGAGGCCGCGGCGCCTCCGCGCCGCACGAAGGGGCCGAGCAGTGAGCTTCCGCTACTACCGCGACCTGCGTCCGGTGTTCGAGGACCGCGGGGACTGGGCGCTGCCGGCCGTCCTGCGGCACCACGCCGCGCGGCGCCCGGACGCCGTCTGGCTGGACGCACCCGAGGAGGGCGAGACCTGGACCTACGCGCGGATGCTGGCGGAGGCCGAGGCCGTCGGCGCCGCCATGCTCGCGGCGGGCGCCCGTCCGGGCGACCGGGTCGTGATCGTCGCGGCGAACTCCTCGCGGTTCGTCCGGACCTGGCTCGGCACGGCCGTCGCGGGCCTGGCCGAGGTGCCGATCAACACCGCCTACGAACGCGACTTCCTGGCCCACCAGGTGCGCACGGTCGAGGCGACGGCGGCCGTCATCGACGACGTGTACGCCGAGCGTTTCGTCGCCGTCGCCGGAGCCGCCGCAGGCATCCGCAGGTTCTGGGTGATCGACACCGGGCGGCAGGCAGAGGCCATCGCGACGCTCCGCGCCGCGGGCTGGGACGCGGCGCCGTGGGACGAGCTGCTGGCGGGCGGCGAGGCGGAGCTGCCGGACGTCCGGCCGCAGGATCCGGCGTCGGTGTTCTTCACCTCGGGGACGACCGGGCCGTCCAAGGGCGTGGCGATGCCGCACGCGCAGATGTACTTCTTCGCACAGGAATGCGTGTGCCTCACCCGGCTGACGGCCGGGGACGCCTGGATGGCCGTCACACCGCTGTTCCATGGGAACGCCCAGTTCATGGCGGCCTACCCGGCCCTGGTGGCGGGCGCCCGGTTCGTGCTGCGCAGCCGTTTCAGCGCCAGCCGATGGATCGACCAGATCCGGGAGAGCCGCGTGACGGTCACCAACTTCATCGGCGTCATGATGGACTTCGTCTGGAAGCAGGAGCGGCGCCCGGACGACGCCGACAACCGCCTGCGGTGCGTGTTCGCCGCGCCCACCGCGTCCTCGATCCTCGAACCGATGAAGGCACGGTTCGGCATCGAGGCGTTCGTCGAGGTGTTCGGGCTGACCGAGACCTCCGCGCCGATCCTTTCCCCGTACGGGGAAGAGCGGCCCGCGGGAGCCGCGGGCCTCGCCGCCGACGAGTGGTTCGACGTGGCGCTGGTGGACCCCGAGACCGACGAGGAGGTCCCGGCCGGCACGGTCGGGGAGCTGGTCGTCCGGCCGAAGGCCCCGTTCATCTCCAGCAACGGGTACTTCAACATGCCGGAGCGGACCGTCGAGGCATGGCGCAACCTGTGGTTCCACACCGGCGACGCGTTGCGCCGGGACGAGGACGGCTGGTTCTACTTCGTCGACCGCTACAAGGACGCCCTGCGCAGGCGCGGCGAGAACATCAGCTCCTACGAGGTCGAGACCGCCCTGCTCAGCCACCCCGCCGTGGTCGAATGCGCCGTCGTCGCCGTCCCCGCCGACACCGAGGCGGGCGAGGACGAGGTCATGGCCCACCTGGTCACCCGTGAGGAGACCACGCCCGGCAGCGTGTGGGAGTGGTGCGAGAACCGGATCCCCGCCTTCGCCGTCCCCCGCTACCTGCGCTTCGCCGACTCCCTGCCCAAGACACCGTCCCAGCGGGTGCAGAAGGCGAGGCTCCGGGCGGTGGGCGTCACACCGGACACCCACGACCGCCGCTGAGAGGTTCCCATGCATCCCTACCGCTCGGTCCTCTTCGTCCCCGGCCACAAGCCCGGATGGGCGCGCAAGGCGCTCGCCTCCGGCGCCGACGCCGTCGTCCTCGACCTGGAGGACTCGGTGCCGGACGGGCTCAAGACGCAGAGCCGCGCGACCGTCCGGACGACCCTCGCCGAACTGCGGGCCGAATCCCCGTTCACGGGCCTGTTCGTCCGGCCGAACCCGCTGGACACGGGCCTGGCCGGCGGGGACCTGGAAGAAGTGGTCTGTCCAGAACTGACCGGCCTGTTCACCCCCAAGATCCGGGACGCGGTCGACGTGCTGCGCTGGGAGACGCTCATCGACTGGTTCGAGTCGCGCAACCGCGCCTCCGGGCTGGAGATGATCGTCCCGGTCGAGACGGTGGAGGCCATCGCCAACTGCGCGGAGATCGCCGGCACGTCACCGCGGGTGGGAGCGATGATCGGCCCCACGTCCCGGCATGCGGACATCGCACGCGCCGTCGGCTTCCGCTGGTCCGCCGAAGGCACCGAGACGCTGTATCTGCGCAGCCGCATCCTGCTGGCCTGCAGGCAGCACGACCTGCACCCGTTGACCGCGCTCTGGGAGGACCTCTCCGACCTGGACGGGCTGCGAGCGTTCGCCGACCACGGGCTCCAACTCGGCTTCCGCGGGCAGATCGTCATACATCCATCCCACGTCCCGGTCGTCAACGAGGTCTTCACGCCCAGCGACGAAGAGGTCGCCTACCACGAGCAACTGGTCGCGGCCGTGGAGGCGGCCGCCGCGGCCGGCCACGGCGCGGTCCGCTTCCGCGGCGGCCACGTCGACCTGGCCCACGCGGACAAGGCCCGCGACTGGCTCGCCCACGCCCACCTAATCCGCCGCACTCGAAATCCATAAAGCGCCCACCGCCAGCCCCCGCGCCATCGCCTGACCTGCTCACCATCCCAGCCCCCCGGCCACGCGGTACCCGCCGACCCCCACGACCCCGCCTGTACCTAGGCGGCGGCGCAGAGCACCAGGGAATCAGAGGGCGGACGGCTACGCGGACGCGTCTGTGCGGTCTTTCGAAGATCGGGATCCCGGACTGCGTCAGTGCGTCAGCATCCGTGCAGGATTTGGGCGACCAGCACGGTCAGCTGCCCCTGCTCGGCCGGGGACAGGTGTGACAGCAGCGCGTTGATGCGGTCATTGACCTGGGCTTCGGCTTCGTGGGTGACCCTGCGGCCTTCGGGAGTGAGGGTGACGATGACAGCGCGGCGGTCCCGGGGGGACGCCATCCGCTGGACGAGGCCACGCTTCTCAGCCCGGCTGACCAGGCCGGTCACGCTGGACTTGTCCAAGCCCAGGCGGATGGCGAGGTGGAGCATTTCGGGGTCCCGATCTCGCAGGATGCCCAGCAGCCGAAGCTGAGTGACCGACAGATCCAGCGGGGCGCCGACGTCGGCCAGCAGCTTCTGGATGTGGAATGACAGCTGCGCGAGCCCGTCGACGAGGTTGGGCCCGGCTGACTCCGCTGTGGACCCATCGGTCCCGGACGAGGGCTGAGAGGACATGAGATTCAGCCTATTTGACGTAGTTTGTGGCGCCAACTAATTTGATTTGTGACACCAACTATGTGTCTCTCCTCTGTCCACGCGGGGGTCATCCCATGGAGGATGCCATGTCCGGCACGCGCGCGGCCGTCGTACGTTCGTTCGGCACCCCACCGCGCTGCGAGGAGATCGCTCTCCCGGAGCCGTCAGGAGACCACGAGATCGTCGTCGAGGTAATGGCGGCGGGCCTGCATTCGCGTGTCCGCTCGTCGGCGGACGGATCCCATTACAGGTACCGACCCGATCGTGACCGCGGCCGCGATGAATCCGGCCCCCCGATCCCGCTCGTTCGTCCCGACACTCCCGGAAGCGGGGGAGCCGGATCAACGACGCTCCGCGGCTCGCGTCACCGTCAAGGAACCCTCAAGTCGCTGGCGGGGGAGACGTCAACTCGGTTCTCGAAGCTCGGTCATGTCAATCTTCCACTCCTGCGAAGGACACGGGCATGGCAACGCTCCTCTACAAACTGGGCGACTTCAGTGCAAGACGATGGCCGACGATGCTGGTCGGGTGGCTGCTCCTCCTCGGCGTGGTGGCCGGTCTGGGCGTCTCGTTCGGAGGCACGCTCCAGGACAGTGACTCCATCCCCGGCTCACCGGCCGAAGCGGCCCTGACCAAGATGGAACGGCACTGGCCGGAGCCTGCCGGCACGCCTGGGCAGATCGTCTTCCAGGCGCCGTCCGGCCGCACACTGGCCGAGAGCGGACTGCGGAAGTCCCTCGAAACGACCCTCGAAGCGACCGGTCACGTGGACGGCGTGGTCGGGGTCGGCAATCCGCTCGAGGACGGTGAGGTCTCCAAGGACGGGCGCACCGCGGTCGCCGACGTCCTCTTCGACGCCAAGCTGGAAGGCGACGCGGCCAACACGACGCTGCTGGCCGTCAAGGACGCGGGCGGCGAAGCGCGAGCGGCGGGCCTCACGACCGTGTACGGCGGTGACGCCTACGCCACGGAGCCCTCGCTCCTCGGCCCGACCGAGCTGGTCGGCCTCGGTGTGGCGCTGGCCGTCCTGGTGATCACGTTCGGCTCGCTGCTCGCCGCCGGCCTCCCGCTGATCACCGCCATTGTCGGCGTCGTCACCACCATGCTCGGCATCGGGGGCCTGGCGTCGGTGTTCACCATCTCCGACAACGCCCCGACCTTGGCGGTCATGCTGGGACTGGCCGTCGGAATCGACTACACCCTGCTCATCGTCTCCCGCCACCGCGCCCAGCTCGCCAACGGCATCCCCGTCCGGGAGTCCGTCGCCCGGGCCACCGCGACCGCGGGCAGCGCCGTCGTCTTCGCCGGCGCCACCGTCATCATCGCCCTGGCGGGCCTGTCCGTCGCGGGCGTCCCGATGCTGACCTCCATGGGTCTCGCCTCCGCCGGAGCCGTCGCGGTCGCCGTCCTGGTGGCGCTGACTCTGGTGCCCGCCCTGCTGCGCGTGTCCGGCCGCCGGCTCATCCCCAAGCCGGGTTCACGCGCCGCCCGCCGAGCCGTCCGCGACGGTGGCAAGTCCACCCTGGGCGTGCGCTGGACGCGGGGAGTGCTGCGCCGCCCACTGCTCACCATGATCCTGGGCACCGCGGCCCTCGTCGTCATGGCGATTCCCGCGGCGGAGCTCAAGCTCGCCCTCACCGACGAGGGCTCCAGCCCCACCACCGCGTCCAGCCGCCAGGCGTACGACATGGTCAGCGATGCCTTCGGGCCGGGCGCGAACGGACCCCTGGTCGTCCTTGTCGAGGACGACGATCCGGCCACCGTCCAGTCCACGGCCACCGCCGTCGCGAAGAAGTTGAAGGGCATCGACGGCATCGCGGATGTGAGCGGCATCGACACGGCCGAAGGGAAGAAGGCCGCCCGCATCCAGATCATTCCCACCACCGGACCGCGCACGCAGGCGACCAGCGACCTGGTCTCCGAGCTGCGCGACCAAATGCGGTCCATCGCGGGTTCGCAGGGCGGCTACGTGGCCGTGACCGGGCTGACCGCCGTCAGCATCGACGTTTCCGCCAAGCTCAGCAGCGCGCTGCTGCCCTTTGCCGTCGTCGTGATCGGTCTCTCGCTCCTGCTCCTCATGGTCGCGTTCCGATCCATCGCCGTCCCCATCAAGGCGACCGTGGGGTTCCTGATGTCCGTCGGCGCGTCCTTCGGCGCCGTCGTCGCGGTCTTCCAGTGGGGCTGGCTGGCCGACCCGCTCGGGGTGCCCAGCCTGGGGCCCGTGGCCAGCTTCGTGCCCATCATCATCATGGCCGTGCTCTTCGGTCTCGCCATGGACTACGAGGTCTTCCTTGTGTCCGCCATGCGTGATGACTACGCCCGCCGCCGCGACGCCCGGGACGCGATCATCGTCGGCGCGGGCAACGCGTCCCGGGTGGTGACCTCGGCCGCGATCATCATGGTCTCGGTGTTCGTCGGATTCTTCTTCTCCCACGACATCGACATCATGCCGATCGCGTTCGCGCTGGGCTTCGGTGTCCTGATCGATGCCTTCCTCGTCCGCATGACCCTCGTGCCCGCGGCGCTGGCCCTCCTCGGCGCCCGCGCCTGGTGGCTGCCTCGCCGGCTGGACCGGATCCTGCCCCACGTCGACGTCGAGGGCGAGAACGTCAAGGCCCCCGCCGGCCCCGTGCAGGAAGTCCACGGAAGGGAGCCCGCGACACGATGAACGGTCACGCCGCTACCGGGACATGGTCAGCACCGGTCTCATCTCTGTGTGAGGAGTGCACATGAACGCCGTCGAGGCGCAGGCTGCCGCAGACCGCGTGCTCGTCATCGACGACGATCCCGGTATCCGGCGGCTGCTCATCTCGGCACTCGGGTTCGCCGGATTCGAGGTGGACGCGGCGGGCGACCTGAGCGAGGCTCTCGACCAGGTCGCCCGCCGGGCCCCGGACGTCATCGTCCTGGACGTCATGCTCCCGGGGGCCGACGGCTTCGAGGTCCTCCAACTGCTGCGATCCCGTGCCGTCGACGTGCCGGTCCTCTTCCTCACCGCGCGCGACGCGGTCGAGGACCGGGTCCGGGGGCTGCGGCTGGGCGGCGACGACTACGTCACCAAGCCCTTCAGCGTCGTCGAGGTCGGCGCACGCCTGGCGGCGCTGCTCCGCAGAGCCCGCGGCGGCGTCCTCGCCGCCGAGGACGCCCCGTTGCGCTGCGCCGACCTCGAGATCGACGACCCCCGCCACGAGGTCCGCCGCGCGGGCCGGCTCCTCGAACTCTCGCCCACCGAGTACCGGCTGCTCCACTACCTGATGGACCACCAGGGCCAGGTCCTCTCCCGCTCGCAGATCCTCGAAGCCGTATGGCAGTACGACTTCGGCAGGGACTCCGTCGTCGTCGAACGCTTCATCTCCAACCTGCGCCGAAAGATCGACCACGGCCGCACACCGTTGCTGCACACCGTCCGCGGCGTCGGCTACACGCTTCGAGAACAGGCCCACCAGTGAAGCTCCGCAGCCGTCTTCCATGGTCGCTCTCCAGCGTGCGCCTCCGGCTGCTGACCGGGCTCGCCCTTCTCCTCACCATCGGCCTGATCGCCAGCGCGGTCAGCAGCACCCTCCTTCTGAAGGACTTCCTGCGCGAACGCGACGAGGTCACACTCAAAGCCGCCGCCGACGGGCTCAGGGACGTCATCTCCGGCGGCCCGCAGACCGTCAACGTCAACCACCTCGGCGCGCTTCTCGGGCCGCCGCACGGCATCGTCGCCGTTGACGCCGACGACCGCATCCTGACCGCGACCGGGGGAGCCTCCTCGGCCGCCGCCACACTCGTCGCCGCGACCAGCGGCATGCCACCCGGTGAGGTCGTCACCTATGACAAACCCGACGGCCTGCGCAACTTCAAGGCCACCCGAGTCCTCAGCCCGGGCTGACGCTCTACCGGGGACCGGACGAACGCGCCGTCAAGCCGGCGGCCTTCGTCCTGGGCATCGACATATCCGTGGACGACGCGACCACCGACCTGCTCATCCAGCGTCAAGTCACCCTTGTCGGCGTCGCACTGGTGCTCCTTCTGGGGCTTTCCACGGCCGTCCTCCGCCTGGGTATGCGGCCCTTGGCGCAGATGGCCCATACCGCCGACGCGATCGCCCAGGGCTCCCGCACCGAGCGCCTGCCCACCCGCGGCGACAACAGCGAAACCGATCTGCTGGCGGAAGCCGTCAACCGGGCCTTCGACGCCCAGGCGCGCGCGGAGGCGTCCGTCCGCTCGATGGCCGCCGATACCTCCCACGAACTGCGCACGCCACTGTCCACCATCTCGGGCTGGCTCGACCTGTACCGCCAGGGCGGCGTGTGGGGGCAGGGCTTGGAGAAGGCGCTCGACCATATCGAGCACGAGGTCGGACGCATGCGCCTGCTCGTCGAGGACCTTACGCTGCTCGCCCGCCTGGACGCCGGACGCCCCATCGACCAGGGCGACGTCGACCTCACCGCCCTGGCGGCCGGCGTCGTCGAGGACGCCCAGATCATCAACCCCGAGCGCGGCATCACCCTGGACCCGGCCCGGTCATCGCACGTCCGCGGCGACGCCGCCCGGCTGCAGCAAGTCCTGCGCAACCTGGTCGGCAACGCCGTCCAGCACACCCCGGCCCAGACGTCCGTCCGGGTAGAGATCAGCGATGTCGACGGGGCCGTCCAGGTCGACGTCGTCGACAACGGACCGGGCATCTCCCGCGAGGACCTTCCTCGCGTCTTCGAACGCTTCTGGCGCGCCGAGGCCAGCCGCAGCCGCGCCTACGGTGGCTCCGGCCTCGGCCTCGCCATCGTCGAGGCCATCGTTCATGCTCACCACGGGTGGGTGGCCGTCCGGTCCGAAGCCGGCGTGGGTACCACCGTCACCATCCGGCTCCCGCGCGCCGGCCAGGAGGACGCCGCCCGTGACCGGTGACCCCGCCGTGACCTCGGCCGGGCCGCTCAAGTCTTGATCATTCATGATGGACGCGGCGTTCGAGGCCTCCGACGAGGAGTTCCAGGCCGAAATGGAACTCCTCTGCCAAAGGGACCGAGGTAAGGGCGTCGGCGGTCTGGGCGATGGGCGGGTACGTGCTGGGGTCCAGGCGGCGGTAGAAGGTGGCGCGTTCGCGGCCGGCGTCGGGAGACGCGGCCGCAGGACGCCGGATCAAGCCGAATGGGTTCTGTCGATGCCAACGACAGCGGGAGTGCGCCAGTAGGCCGTCGGACGGTGCGCAATGTGTCGGCGCCGCGCAACGGGTCCCATCAATCAGCACATCCCGTTTCGAGCCTCGCCGCCCGCCGGGGTGCGCCGTGAGTGCCGTGCCATGGAGCGCGGATTGTCTCCCTTCTTCATAAAGGCTTCATCCGGGAGGCCGCACGAGCCGCATGTGACCCCAGTTGACTGCAGGACGAGTCAGAGAAAGCCGGCAAACAGGGTCGGCGGATATGGGAGGAAGGCATGCGACATCACGTTCGGCTGTCGGTGGCAGCCTCGGTGACTGCCATGACGTTGGCCGTCGCGGGGTGCGGAGGGACCGAGACGCCTGCCACGGAAGGCGGGGCGGATCCCTCGGCCAGGGCCTCCGGCTCGGCCGCCCCCGCCGAATCGATCAAGATCAATGAGGAGGAGTGGTTCCGCGAGATCCGTCTGGAGGACTGGGCTGAGAATGGCGGCGAGACCGCCGCGATGCAGGGGGTGCTGCAGCGTATTCAGAAGGCGACGGGCAAGAAGGAGAATCCGCAGAGGTTCGACACCGTGGTCGAGCCCGGTCCCGGCAATTGGCTCACGGAGTGGAGCACCATCGGAAAGAAGGCGATGACCAAGGCCGATGCCGCCCGTTCCAGCGGCGATGCCGATGTTGCGCTCAACCAGTACCACGCGGCATCGACCTACTTCACGGCGGCCGCCTATCCCCAGCACCGGGAGTCGGAACAGGAGGAGAAGGCGTATGAGATGGCGAAGGCCGCATATGAAAAGGCGGCCCGTCTCAAGGGCTGGCGATTCGAGCGGCTGCGGGTGCCCTTGGAAGGCGGAACGTTCGAGGCGTTCCTCCATCTCCCCAAGGGAGTTGGCCCGTTTCCCGTTGTCCTCTCTACAGGCGGCATCGACCGCGCCAAGACCGTGCACTGGCCGCTGTTCGAGAAGTATCTCGCTCCCGCCGGTGTCGCCATGGTCTCGTTCGACAACGCGGGATTCGGTGACAGCAAGGACTACCCCGCCGACCGCCCCGACATGGACCGCCTTTACAGCGCCGTTGTCGACACGCTGCTCGAGAACAAGCACATCGACGCGAAGCGTGTAGCAGCCGTAGCCACGTCCTACGGAGCGAACGCGGTGGCACGTTCAGCATTCACCGACGACCGGATCAGGGCTGTGGTGGCCATCTGCAGCCCGGTGCACGAGGCACTCAACGCCGGAGCCGAGTTCATCGACAACCTCACGCCGCAGCCGCGGGCGGCGCTGGCCGCCCGCTTCAACGTCCCGGTCGAGAACACGAAGCGAATGGGGCAAATCATCAAAAAGACGTCCCTGGTCAATCAGGGTCTGGTGGGCAAGAAGCGAACCGATACCCCGATCCTGGCGATGACCACACCGGACGACCCCTTCGCGCCGATCGAGGACCTCAAGCGACTCGCCGCCGCATCCACCGATGGCGAGGTCAAGATCACCGGGGGTCATGGACACTGCCCGACGGTCAAGGAGCGCGACCGGTGGACCTGGGGCTGGTTGAAACGACACCTGTGACACGGCACGCACGCCCCCGTCCCCTGTCGGACCGGGGCGTGCGCTCGTCCCCTCGATCGCTGGTCAACGCCGGAGATCGGGTTGATCGCGATCATCCTGGATCGAGGCGTGGTCACAACCCCGGCCCGGTCATGCTGGGAAAGGGGAGGCGACCAGTCGGTAGCCGACGTTGCGAACCGTGCCGATGAAGCGCGGTTGTGCCGCGTCATCGCCCAGTTCACGTCGGAGGGTGCGGATGTGCACGTCCACCACGCGCTCGTCACCGAAGAAGTCGTGTCCCCATACACGCTCAAGCAATCGACGGCGTGTGAAGACATGACCCGGCACCTCGGCGAGAGCGTGCAGGATGTCGAAGTCAAGCGCGGTGAGCTCGACGACGTGTTCGTCCCCGACGACGACCGTGCGACGGGCGGGGTCGATCAGCAGTCCCTCGAAACGGAGGATGACGTCCTCCGTGGCGGCCGCATCGCCGGACACGGTGGAACGGCGCAGGATCGCACGGACGCGCAAGGCGAGCTCCCGGGCACTGAACGGCTTGCTCACGTAGTCGTCGCCACCCGCGGTGAATCCGACGACCCGGTCGACCTCCTCGTCTCGGGCGGTCAGCAGGATCACCGGGACATCGCTCCTTCTACGGAGGCGCCTCAGCACCTCGAAGCCGTCCAGTCCGGGCATCATCACGTCGAGGATCACCAGATCGGGCTTCTCATCGAGCGCTGCCCGCAGCCCGCCAGTGCCGTCCGCGGCCTCCTTCACGGCGAATCCGTCGGCTTCGAGGTAGGCGCGGACCAGCATTCGGATCTTCGCGTCGTCGTCGACGACGAGGATTCGTCTCGCCCCCATGCCGACCACTATCCCAGCGGGGAGGCCGCCGCGGTCCGGGGTTCCTGCAGTCTGGGGAGCGCCCTGGCCGTCCGCCGAAACGACGACGCAACCCAGGTGGGGGCGGGAGGGGTGTCGTCACGGCCGCAGCGGAAAACTGCCGGACGAAGCCCAGCGCAGGCACGGTGTGAATCCGCGAGCCCGCTGAGTCAGCGTGACCGGGCCTGAACCCGCCCTGGTTGTGCGGGGAGCCGGACGCGGAACGCCGCCCCCTTGCCGGGGCCCGGAGAACTGACGGTGATCTCGCCGCCGTGCGCCGAGACGATGCCGCGGGCGATGGTGAGGCCGATCCCGCTGCCCGTGGCCGGTGCCGGCCGGTCGGCGTGTTCCACCCGTTCGAATCGGTGGAAGATCCGCTCCAGGTCCTCCTCCGCGATGCCGATCCCTGTGTCGACGACGTCGATCACAGCGCTGCCGCCCTCCTGCCGCACCGTCACGTCGACCCTGCCGCCCGCATCCGTGGCGGCAAGTGCGTTGCCCAGCAGATTGGTGACGACCTGCACGATGCGCTCGCGATCGACCTCAGCGTGGACAGGTGCAGACGCCACGACCTGGAGTCCGACCCCCTGGTCCTCGAACTGCGGCCGTAGCCGTTCAGCTGTCCGCAGTGCCGTGTCGGCCAGATCTGTTTCACCGCTGACGAGCTGGAACGCGCCCTCTTCCACCCGGGAGAGGCTGGACAGGTCCGAGGCGAGCCGCTGGAGACGCGCGATATCGTCCCCTAGCGAGGCGAATAGCTCGGGCGACGGCGCGAACACCCCGTCGATGAGGCCTTCGACCTGTCCGTGCAACATCGACAGCGGGGTCCGCATCTCGTGGGCGACCTCGGAGACCAGCCTCGCCCGCCGCCGTTCGACATCGGCCAGCTCGGCGGAGAGCCTGTTGACATCGGCCGCCAGTCGCCCCAGCTCCGGCTCACGGGGCACGGGAATCCGCTCACCGTAGTGACCTGCGGCCATGCTGCGCGTGGCGGCACGAATGCGGTCCAGCGAACGCAGCAGCAGCCGGGAGGTCACCGTCGCGCCCACCACCGCGACGGCGATCCCCACCAGCAGGGCGATCCCCACCGCTCTGTCGAACGCCGACTCGATCTCGTGGGAGAGGACAACGCCGGTCTCCTCCTCGGGTTGGAACTCGTCCGGCACCAGAAGTGCCGCCGCGGTGAACATCGCCGCGAGCGCGACGACAACGACCGCCACGTAGGAGATGAACAGCCTGGTGCGCAGGCGCACGGCGCGCCACCACCGACGGTCGGGCAAAGGATCCACGCTGTGCTTCCTCTCCCGTCCTGCGAGGCTCACCACGATTGACTCCCCGTCAGCGTCTCACCCGTCGCTGCCCGTGCGGGGGGGTGCCGAACCGCTGGCACCACACCGAACGACGCCCCCACCCAGCCGCCTTCACATGGCTGCGACCAGCTAAGCCATCACCTGCAGTAGTTGCGACGCAACGCGGCCCCGCGTGACGGCCGGCTGCGTAGCGGCATGCCGTTGAGGGGCCTCACCCGCCGGTGGCGCGGGTGGCGATGCCGTCCAGGAGGAGGTCGAGTTTGCGGCCGAACCACACTTCGGGCGGGTCGTGCAGCGCGGCTCTCATCATGGGGGCGACGGCCGGGCCGGCGGCGGACGCCCAGTCCCCGCCGGGATCGGCCGTGGTCAGTGCCCGGCGCGTCCGGGCGACCTGCCGGGCCTGGGTGAACTGGGCGACGGTCAGGTCGAAGACGGCGTCCACGGCCAGAAAGGCGTCGGCGGCGGTGAAACGCGCGCCGGTGAGCCGGTCGACGGCGCGGCCGAACCGCTCGGTCATCCGGGCGGGGTAGCCGGTCAGGGCCGCGACCTCGCGCTCGATGCCGGGATGCGCCTCGAGGAGCCGCCACAGCGTCCACGCCTGCGCCGACAGGTCGGCCCGCCAGTCGCCCGTCTCCGGGGGCCACGGTGCGCGCTCGATCGCCCGGTCGAGCATCGCCACCACCAGGCCCTCCCGGTCGGTGACGTGCCGGTAGAGCGCCGAGTGGCTGACCCCGAGCCGGTCGGCGACGGTGGTCAGCGTCAGCCGCTCGAACCCGAGGCCGAGGGCGGCGTCGGCGATCGCCTCGCGGGTCAACCGGGGCGGCCGGCCGCGCCGCGGGCCGCGGGCCGGTCTGGAGACGTCACTGGTACCGGCCACGCCCCCATTCTGCCGGACGGGCGCCACCGTGACCCGGGCGAATTAGTGACAATCTGTCTCTATTAAGTTAGGGTCGCCTAATATTACGCCCCGGGCAGGTTGGAGGCCGCCATGGAGAACCGCTACCGGCCCGGATGGGCGCTGGCCCTGGTGACCGGCGCCTGCGTCCTGATGACCCTCGACATCACGATCGTGAACGTGGCGCTGCCCGAGATCCGCGACGCGCTCGGCTCCGACCTCGCCGGCCTGCAGTGGATCATCACCGGCTACACGCTGGCCTTCGCCTCGCTGCTGCTCACCGCCGGTTCGCTGGCCGACGCGACCGGCCGCCGCCGGGTGTTCACCTTCGGCGTCGCGCTGTTCACCCTCGCGTCGCTCGGCTGCGGACTGTCCACCGGCGTCGTCATGCTCGACGTGATGCGCGCCGTGCAGGGCGTCGGCGGCGCCTTCGCCTTCGCCCCCGCCATGGCGATCATCGCCGCGCACTACACCGGCCCCGCCCGCACCAAGGCGATCGCGGTCTTCGGCGCGGTCTCGATGGCGGCGGGCGCCCTCGGCCCGCTGATCGGCGGCGCGCTCGTGCAGGGGATCGGCTGGCGCTCGCTGTTCCTCGTCAACGTCCCGCTGGGCGCCGCCGTGGTCTGGCTGACCCTGCGCCGCATGGCACCCGACGGCCGGCGCGGCGGGTTCCGTCCCGACATCCCCGGCGCGCTCACGCTCGCGGCCGGCATGTCCGCGATCGTCCTGGCCCTCCTGCGCGGCGAGCAGCAGGGCTGGACGTCCGTCGCGACCCTCGCCCAAGCGGGGACGGGCGCCCTGGCGATGGGCGTGTTCGCCGTCCTTCAGCGGTTCGGCCGCCACCCGCTGCTCGACCTGTCCCTTTTCCGCATCCGGTCCTTCACCGGAACCTCCATCGTCGCGCTCCTCGCCCGCGTCGTGAGCTTCGGCCTGCTCGCCTACCTGGTGCTGTTCCTGGAGGCGGTGTACCGGCTTGACGCGCTGCAGATCGGCGTCCGTCTGCTGGCGCTGAGCCTGCTGTTCGTGGTCGGCGGCCTGGCCGCGGCGCGCCTCGCCGACGCCGTCCCGCCCGGCGCGATCGTCTGCGCCGGTTTCCTGATCAGCGCCACCGGCCTGGCGGCACTGCGATTCGCGGACGCCGGCGGATCCTGGGCCCGGATCCTGCCCTCCCTCGTCCTGCTCGGCCTCGGCATGGGACTGGTCGCCACCCCGTCGATGACCATCGCGATGGGCGTCGTGCACCCGTCCCGCACCGGAACCGCCTCCGGCGTCATCAACTCCTTCCTACCCCTGGGCACGGCGCTCGGCACGGCCGCCTTCGGCGCCCTCTACAGCGCCCGCCTGGACGGAGGGCAGCGCGGCCCGGACGACATCACCGGTGCTCTCGCCCTCATCGGCACCGTCGCCGCGCTGATCGCCCTCGCCGGAGCTGTCGCCGGCGCGCTCCTCATCCGCCCCTCGGACCTGCACACCGAGACGTCTGGAGCCGACGCGCCGCCCTCCCTCGCGACCGCGCCCGGAGCTGACGAACAACCGAAAGGCAATTAGTCGGCCTTACCTGTTTTGACGAAGGAGTGATCGTGGCCCGTACGAACCTGAACGCGGTACGCGTCAAGCCGGAGACTTCCGAGCTGATCACTTTGCGTGTCCTGCGGACCGAGCGGATCTCACCGCATTTCGCGCGAGTCACACTCGGGGACGGCGACATCGACCGGTTCTCGCCTATGGGCTTCGACCAATGGTTCCGGCTGTTCATTCCCGTCGACGGCAGAACACTGGCCCGCGTCCCGCGGAAGCTGACGACGACGTCCTACCTGCGGTACCTGACGGTCTCCAAGACGCAGCGCCCCGTGCTGCGCAACTACACCGTCCGCGCCTACCGCCCGGACGGCATGGACGGGCCCGAACTCGACGTCGACTTCGTCCTGCACGGCTCCGCCGACGACCAGACCGCGGGCCCCGCCGCCATCTGGGCCACGACCTGCACCAAGGGCGACATCGTCGGCATCCTAGACGAAGGCATCGGCTTCAACCCGGCACCGTCGATCGACCGCGTGCTGCTCGTCGCCGACGAGTCGGGCCTGCCCGCCGTCGCGGGAATCCTCTCCGCACTGCCTCCGGGCACCAAGGGCCGCGTCCTGGTCGAGCTCCCGTCCGAGGACGACCGGCAGGACCTCACCACCCCCGACGGCGTCGACGTCGAATGGATCGTCCGGGAGAACGGCGTGCCCGGACGGACCGTCCTCAAGGCCGCGGAGTCCCTCGACCTGCCGACCAAACCGTTCTTCGCCTGGACGGTCGGCGAGCAGACACTGCCCACCCAGTTGCGCCGCCACTGGGTGAAAGCGGGCGTGCCCAAGAACAACATCATGTTCTGCGGCTACTGGCGCAACACCCACAACCACTGAGCCATAAAAGCGCCCCCGTATTGGCCGCCTGCCTGGCGCAGCCAATACGTCGCGGTCGCGAGTCCGTCCTCGCCCGTCGTCCCTGGACGGCGGTCAGGCGGCCCCGGGAATCACCTGCTCACCGAATGAGGCCTTGGTGATCGGTGCCCACTCCCGCCAGACGCGGAGTCGTTCGGCGTAGATCTCCTCGATCTCGGGAAGTGTGTGCCCGAGGAGGAGCCGCCGGGGAGGATTCTCGGCGTCGGCGATCGTCAGTATCGCGTCCGCGGTCGCTTTCGGGTCCCCGAGAATCCACTCCTTGGCCGTCGCCTCGCGGACCTCGTCATAGTCAGGGTGCTGGTCGGTGGTCCGCATGCTCCTGCTACCGGCGAACTCCGTGGCATATGGACCGGGCTCGACCGCGATCACGTGGATCCCGAACGAGGCGACCTCCTGGGCGAGTGACTCGGACAGGCCCTCCACCGCCCACTTGGAAGCGTGATAGGCGCCGATGCCGGGATACGCGCGGACGCCGCCCTCGCTGGTCACCTGCAAGATGCGGCCGGACCGCTGGGCCCGCAGCACGGGAAGTACCGCTTGGGTCACCCAGACGGTGCCGAAGAAGTTGGTCTCCATCTGCCGGCGCAGCTCATCCTCAGTAAGTTCCTCGACCATGCCGAAGAGCCCGTAGCCGGCATTGTTGACGACAACATCGATGCGACCGAACCGCTCGGCGGCGTGCTCGACCGCGCCGGCTACGGCAGGACGGTCGGTGACGTCGAGGCGTAGCGGCAGGATTGCGTCCCCGAACTGCTCCGCGAGCGGCTCAAGCGTGGTGACGTCACGGGCCGTCGCCGCGACTCGGTCGCCGCGCTTCAGCGCGGCTTCCGTCCAGAGACGGCCGAAGCCCCGGGAGGCGCCTGTGACGAACCAGATCTTTTCGAGAGCGGACAACTGACTTTCCTTCCGTGAAGGTGTCTTCGCTCTTCGAGCATCGAGGTACCTCAGGCATTCCACAAGCGACGATGAATCATAGGAAGGATGCGTAACACGCATATGTAACGTGGAGCCCATGGCCGAGTTCACCATCCCCGCGCTGCGCGTCGTGCACGCCGTCGTCGGAAGCGGGTCTTTCACCGCGGCGGCCGAGCTCCTCGGGTACACCCAATCGGCGATCTCGCGGCAGGTGGCGGCGGCGGAGTCGGCCGCGGGAATGCCCTTGTTCGTGCGCAAGGCCCGTGGGGTGGAGGCGACCCGTGCCGGCGAGGCGGTCGCGCGCCGGGCGGCTCTGGTGCTGGCCGAGCTCGACGCGACAGACCGCGAGCTGGCCATGCTCTCCGACACGCTCGCCGAGCAGGTGACCGTGGGGGCATTCCCGACCGCGACCTGGTCGCTCGTCCCGAGGATGGTGGCGGCGCTCAGAAGCGAGCACCCTGCTCTGGCCGTCGAACTGCACGAGGCATCCACGCCCGCTCTGGTGCGCCAGGTGCGTGCCGGAGGGGTCGACGTCGCTGTGATGGCCGTCGGTCAGGACCTGCCCGACTACGACCTGCGCGGCCTGAGAGCCGAGCGCCTGACGACCGGCGGCAAGGGTGTCGTCGCTGTGCCGCGAGGCCACCGCTTGGCCGGCCGGTCGCGGGTCACCGTCGACGACCTGGCCGGCGAGTCCTGGATCGCCGGGGCGGGCCTGCGAGGTGACCCGCAGTTCGGTCCCTGGCCGACGTTGCCGCAGCCCCGGATCGCCCATCGCATCCGCGACTGGAACGCCAGGCTCGGCTTCGTAGCCGCCGGACTGGGCATCACCACGGTTCCCCAGCTCGCTGTTCCGGGCTTGCCCGCCGAGGTCGTCACCGTCGAGGTCGAGGACCCCGCGTGGTCCGGACGGTCCACCCTGGCCGTGACCAAGCCTGAGCCGACCGGAGGACAACGCGCCGTCGTGGCCGCACTCCGCGACGCGGCCACAGGTGACGCCTGACCTCTGCGGGCCCAGCCAGCCAACAACGTTCCGCTCCTCCTCACTGTGTGTAGGCATGCGGCGGAGGCATGGTCAGCGGCTCAGAGTGGCAGGAGCTGCGATTTCAGGAAGGTGACCACGGTAGGCAGGACGGCTGTGCCGTCGTGGCCCACGCCCTCGACGACGTCCATCTGGACCTGCGCGCCCAGGTCCTTCAGGGCCGTGGCGAGAGCGTGTGCGCGTGAGAGGCGGTCGGGGCCGCCGTCGGCCGGGGGTGAGGCGCTGGTCGACGGGATGTTGTCCAGCGATCCGGCTAGGACCTGGATCGGTACCCGCGCCACGGCGTCGGGATCGAAGGCGTGGCCGAACCGGTCCTGGAGGTCGTCGATGCCGCGCGGCCAGGAGGCCGCGGTGGGCAGGGTGATGCGGCCGGGCGCCCCGATCGAGACGGCGGTGAGCCGCTCGGGATGCACGTAGAGGAAGCGGTGGCTGAACTGGCCACCGCCGGAGAAGCCGTGCAGGAAGAACGGCGACGCCTCGACGTTCCACCGGTGCGCCACGTCGTCGATCATGCCCAGCAGCACGCTGTCGAAGCGGATGCCGGCGTAGGCGAGGTCGTGGTAGTTGTCGATCGCGTCGGCACCGCCGATTCCGGCCGGGAAGTGCGGCGTCATCACGACGGCGCGTTCGGTCCGGGCCAGGTCGGCGAGCTTGTCGAGATAGAGCTCCGTCCGCCGGCCCGTGCCGTGGACGAACACCCACAGCCGCAGCGGCGGTTCGTCGTCCTGGATGTCCTCGGGCACGAACAGGGCGTAGGAGAACCGCGGGTCGAGGCGTGCGGCGAAGAACGGTGTGCGGCCGGTGAGAATCGTCCGGCCGAGATGGTCGGACGGCAGGTCACGCAAGCGGGTGGGGGAGGACGACATGGGGAAACCGTACTTGACAGATTTGCTATTGCATATAACATCTGCCAGGTGTGACGGCGCCCACATCGGGTCCGCGATCGTGTGAGGAGCACTGGGTGATGAAGATCAGGATCGCGGCCGCGGCGACCGCGGCCGCCGGAGTCCTCGCGCTGACGGGATGCGGCGGGAGCGGGGACGGCTCCGCCTCCCCGACGTCGACTCCCTTGGCCGATGTCGGCACCGCCTCTCCGGTGACCCCTCCCGCCGCGGACGTGCTGGCCGCCGCCGAGAAGGAGGGGTCGGTCCTGCTCTACACCGACGCCGACGACCAGATCATGGACCCGATCCGCAAGGCGTTCGAGAAGAAGTACCCGAAGATCAAGGTCAAGGTCCTCAGCCTGAACAGCGACCAGATCTTCCAGCGCTACCAGACCGAGAACGCGACCCGTACGCGCACGGCCGACGTGGTGATGCCGATGAACCTGGCGGCGATGCAGGAGTTCGCGAAGCGCGGCGACTTCGTCGACTACGAGGATCCCAACCTGCCGAACCTGCCCGACTACGCCAAGCTGGCCCCCGGCATCACGGCCGTCTCCCTCGACCCGGTGATCGCCGTCTACAACAAGGCCCTGCTGCCCAAGGACAAGCAGCCGAAGACGCTCGCCGATCTCGCCAAGCTCTCCGCGACCATGAAGGGCAAGATCGGCACCGTCGACATCGGGAACCCGGTCGGGCTGGAGGCCACGCAGGCCTACGTCGCCAAGGGCGGGGACGCGTCCTGGGCCACCCTCGAGGAGCTGGGGAAGAACACCACGATCGAGTCCAACGTCGGTCCTCTGGTCCAGAAGGTGCTCCAAGGCCAGTACGCCGCGTCGTACTTCGTCAGCGGCGCCGTCCGCGCGCTGATCACGCCCGACGCGGCGAAGGTGCTCGACTGGACCTACCTCAGCGACGCCACTCCGGTGCTCCCGCGCACGATCGCGGTGACCAAGGCCGGGCAGTCGCCCGCCGCGGGGAAGGTCTTCGTCAACTACATCCTCTCGGTGGAGGGCCAGGAGGCCGCGTGCAGGGGTGGTTTCAGCCCCTACCGCGACGGTGTGAAGTGCGCGTTCGGCGTGCCCTCGATCAAGAAGGTCACCGGTACCGAGGACCTCGACATCATGAACTTCGAGAAGGCCGCCGGCGGCCGCGCCGCCATCGAGCCGCGGTGGAAGGCGGCGTACGGCCGGTGACCGCGTCCCTTCCGCCGGAGCGCCGGCTGGACCCGGTCGTCCTGGAGATCTGGTGGAGCCGCCTCGCCGCCTTCGCGGACGAGGCGGCCACCACCCTCCTGCGCACGGCGTTCTCCACGATCACCCGCGAGTCCAACGACTACACGGTCGTGATCATGAACAGGGCCGGGGAGACGGTGGCCGAGTGCCGGGCCGGTATCCCGGCCTTCGCCGCGCTGATGACGCCCCTGACCCAGGAACTGCTCCGCCGCTATCCGGCCGAGGACTGGCAGGAGGGCGACCGGGTCATCACCAACGACCCGTGGATCGGCATCGGGCACCTGCCCGACCTGGCCATGGCGGCGCCGGCACCCACCGCGGCGGGCTCGGCCAGGTGATCTCGGTGCGGAACACCACCGGCCGCCCCTGGCAGGCGGGAGCACCATCCGCCGCAGGGGCTCCTGGGCGGATCACCCGCCCTCGGAACGGCGGCCGCGATCGACGGCGAGCCCGTCTCGCCGGTCAAGCCGGTCACACCGCTCGCGCCCGACGTCACGGTGGACCTCCTGTTCGCCGGCGGCGCGGGCTTCGGGTTCGCCGATCAACGCGACCCGGCCGCCGTCACCGCCGACGTCCGCCTCGGGTACCTCACCCCCGAGGCCGCCGCGCGTGACTACCCCGGCCACGACCCGCAAAGGAACACCCAGTGAGGCCAGCGAGGACCGCGCGCGTCGGCGTCGACATCGGGGGGACGTTCACCGATCTCGTCCTCCACGACGAGTCACGCCAGATCACCCGCACCGGCAAACTGCTCACCACCCCGACGACCCCGGGCGCGGGGTCCTGGCGGGCATTCAACGCCTCCTGCAGGAGTCGGCGATCGGATGGGACGACGTCGCGACGATCGTCCACGGCACCACCCTGATCACCAACACCGTCCTGGAGAGGACCGGCGCCGAGATCGGACTTATCACCACCGAGGGGTTCCGCGATGTGCTCGAGATGGGGGGCGAGGTCCGGTTCGACACCGAGAACCTCTTCGCTCGTCCGGCGCCCGTCCTCGTGCCCCGGAACCGGCGCTCGGACATCCCCGAACGGGTCTTGGCCGACGGCACCGAGCACCTCGCCCTCGATGAGGAGGCCCTCCTCGGTGCGGTGCGCACGCTGCTGGAGGAGCATCACGTCGAGGCCCTCGCCGTCGCCTTCCTCCACTCCTATCGCAACCCGGCCCACGAGCGGCGGGCTCACCACCGTGGACGAGGCCAAGGCGTTCCCGGTGAAGCTCCTGGAGTCCGGGCCCGCCGCCGGCGCGATCGCCGCGGCCTACGTCGCCCGCACGATCGGCGAAGACAAGATCATCGCCTTCGACGTCGCGGCACCACCGCCAAGATGAGCGTCGTCGAGGACGGCACGCCGACCCTCACGCACCGGTTCGAGGCCGGACGGCTGGACAAGTTCAAGCCCGGGTCGGGGCTCCCGCTCCGGCTCACCGTGGTCGACATGATCGAGATCGGCGCGGGCGGCGGCTCGATCGCCGGCCTCGACGACCTCGGCCTGCTCAAGGTCGGGCCCCGCAGCGCGGGATCGGACCCGGGCCCCTCGTCACCGGACGCCTCGACCCGGACCACTTCCCGGGCGGCGAGATGAGCCTGGTCGGCACCGACGTGCGGGCGGCCCTGAAGTCCCATGTGGCGGAACCACTCGGCATCGACGTGACCGAGGCCGCCGTCGGCATCCAGAGCATCGCGGCCGACAGCATGGCCGCCGCACGTGGGCGGGCTCTTCGCCGACATGGAGGAACGCGCCAGGGCGCTCCTGGCCGGCGCCGACGAGTTCGGCGACAAGATCGTCATCAGCCGTTCGGCCGATATGCGGTACGTCGGCCAGGGCTACGAGATCGAGGTCCCGCTGCCCGACGTGGCGTTCGGACCCGGTGCCGTCGAGGCGATCCGCGACCGGTTCCTGGCGGCCTACGCCTCCACCTTCGGCAGGACGATCGCCGACGGGCGCCCGAGGTGATCAGCTGGCGGATGACCGCGACGCTGCCCGGCTCGCACATCGACCTGGCCTACCGGCCCGCCTCGGGCGAGGCGGTGCGCGGCACCCGGCGGGTCCATTTCGAGAGGCACGGCGACCTGGAGACCACGTTGACGACCGCAACGCGCTACCCCCGGAACGGTGATCGAGGGTCCCGCCGTCGTCGAGGAGCGGGAGACGTCCTGCGGCTTCGGACCGGAGGCGCGCATCACCGTAGACGCGCGATGACACCTGGTCGTCAAGCTCGTTTGACTGACCGGCGCATGGCTCTCGGATATGATCAACCGATATACCATGTGCCATAGCAGAGAGGTCGATCATGGGGGAGCTTGAGCGGCTGGCGCCGACGCCGACGATCGGCGACCGCGCCTACGCGGCGGTCCGGGAGGCGATCGTCTCGGGCAACCTCAAGCGTGGCGCGAAGGTCACCGAGCGGGGCCTGGCGGACATGCTCAACATCAGCCCGACCCCGGTGCGCGAGGCCCTGCGGCGCCTCGAACAGGACCGCCTGGTCGAGCGGGTGGGCCCGCGCTCGGTCCGGATCGCACAGTTCGACGCCGGCGAGCTGCGCAAGATCACCGTCATCGAGGACACCTTGCGAGCGCTGGCCGCACGCTTCGCCGCGGAGAACGCCACCGACGGCCAGATCTCCGAACTGCTCGGCCTGCTCGAACGGGCCGAGCGGCTGGCCGAGCAGGCGGATGCCGGTGACCGCGCCGCGGTCGAAGGGGTCCGGCAGGTGATGCGCGAGTTCCACGCCCTCATCGACCGGGCCAGCGGGAGCACCACTCTGATCCACATGCTCCATATGGTCGACGCCTTCAACTACGAGGAGCGTCGCGCCGCCCTCTTCGACCAGATCGAGCAAGAGCCGGGCGTGGTCGCTGAGCGCTTCAAGCAGCACCGCGCCATCTACGAGGCGATCGCGGCCCATGACGCCGACCGCGCCGAACAACTCATGCGCGACCACAGCCACGCCGGCAACGAGCCGAGACTGGCCCACCGCAAGCGGTAAGCCGCCGCCGACACTCCCAACAAGCCGAGCACGCCGATAACGACTGCCTCAAGCTGGTGCTGGATCACGCGGCCGACCGGCTTGCCGTTCGCCCAGGTGCTGGGCGCGCTCTCAGCGCCTACCTGGGCCATTGCAAAGGCCTGCTTCGAGTGCTCGTGCCCCGTTCTGGGCACACCACCGAAGATCGCGCGAAGACCCGGCGCCATCGGTTCCGGCGAACAGTTGCGTCGGGTCGAGGCGGACGCCGCCGAGCTGGGCCGCCGTCGGGCCGCGCGGCGACTCCAACGCGCCGTGACCTGGTGCGTCCGCCCGTCTCGGCGTGGACGGCGGGACGGCGAGGAGAAGTGAAGTGGGTCTCAGATCAGCCTTGACGAATTCACTATAGCAAGTAGCATCTGACGAGATCGACGCCGGCCTGGCTGGAGGAGAGGTCTATGGAGAGGTACACCGGGTGAGCGCGCTCACCGCTCATGGCGGAGCCGTACGGCGGCGTCTGGTGTCCACGGGGGTGTCGCACTACCTGCTGTGGGCCGCGGCGCTCGTGCTGCTCGTCGGTCCCATCGTTCCGGTCGTCGTCGCCTCGCTTTGGTCGACGCCGCTCTATCAGGGCGGCGGCCACCTCACCATCGCCAACTACCGTGACCTCCTCTCCGATCCGGCGTGGTGGACGGCGGTCCGCAACAGCGTGGTCTTCGGGGCGCTGAACACGGTCGGCTCCGTCGCGATCGGCGTGGCCTGCGCGGTGCTGTTCACTCGCACCGACGTCCCGGGGCGCCGTGTCTTCGGCATGCTGCTGCTCCTACCTGTGATGCTGCCCGGCATCGTGCTGATTCTCGGGTGGAGCCTGATGTGGGCGCCCAGCGGGTTCGCCTCGTCCTGGCTGGACCTGCACACCTTCCTGAAGATGCCGATCGACCTCTACAGCGTCCCCGGCATGGCGCTGGTCGGCATCAGCGTGGCCGCGCCGGTGGTCTTCCTGTTCTGCCGCAGCGCGATCGAGGGCATCGACCCGTCGTTCGAGGACGCCGCGCGCACCACCGGCGCGTCGCCGGTCCGGGCGGTGCTCTCGATCAGCGTTCCTCTCCTGCGACCCGCGATCCTCAACTCCTCGCTGCTGGTCTTCGCGCTCTCCATCGAGGTTCTCGGCCTGCCGCTGGTGCTCGGGTTCTCCAAGAACATCGACATGATCTCGACCTACCTCTACGACAACTGGAGCGCGTCGTCGACACCGCGCCAGGGCCTGGTGTCGGCCGGCGCCGTCGTCCTGCTCGCCCTGGTGTCGCTGCTGCTCGTCGCCCGCAACCGGCTCGCCGGCGACCTGAGCCGCTTCACCACCGTCACCGGCAAGCCGACCGAGGGACGCACCGTCAAGCTCGGACCGGCGCGCTGGGCGGTCAGCGCGGTGATCGCCGTCGGCCTCGTCGCCATGGTCCTGGTGCCGCTCTTCGGCGTCGTGCTGTGCGCCTTCACCACGATCTTCACGCCGCTGGTCAACCCCTGGAGCGTGCTCACCACGGCCAACTTCTCGGCGGTCTTCGACAACGAGATCTACACCCGTGCGCTGACCAACAGCCTTCTGATCGCGACCGTCGGCGGCGCTCTCACCACGCTCGTGATCGCCGCGCTCTCGATGGTCGCGCACCGCTCGGAGTTCCGCTTCCGCGGCTCGCTGCAGCGAGGCATGGTCTGGCCCCGCATGATGCCCGGCCTGATCACGGGCATGGCCTTCTTCTGGTCCTTCGTGGTGCTCGACCCGTCCGGCTGGGTCCGCTCGAGCCTGTGGGGCATGGGCATCGCCTTCGCGGTGCGCAGCCTGGCGCTCGGCTACAGCGCCTTCTACCCGGCGCTCGCCGCCATCGGCCGCGACCTGGACAACGCGGCCCGGACGTCGGGCGCGACCTGGTGGCAGGCGATGCGCACCGTTGTGCTCCGGCTCGTGCTCCCGGCGATGGCGGCCTCCTTCGTGCTGCTGTTCGTCTCCATGCTCAACGACGCCGAGCCGGCCGTCTTCCTCGTCACCGACAAGACCCCGGTCCTGGGGCTCACGATGCTGCAGCTCGCAGCGACCAGCACGGGCGGGACCGTCGCCGCCTTTGGAGTGATTCAAATGATCATCACGCTCGTCGTCCTCGGGGCCGGACGCGCCCTCTTCGAGGTGAAGCCCCGTGGCTGAACTCGTCCTCGACGGGCTGACCAAGAGGTTCGGCGACAACGTGGTCCTCAAGGACCTGAGCCTGACCGTCATCGAGGGTGAGATTCTCACCCTCCTCGGCCCCAGCGGTTGCGGGAAGTCCACCACGCTCTGGTCGATCGCCGGCCTCCACCGTCCCGACTCGGGCACCATCCGCTTCGGCGACCAGGTGCTCTTCGACGGCCGCGGCGTTCATCTGGAACCCGAGCAGCGCAACTTCGGCGTCGTCTTCCAGTCCTACGCGATCTGGCCGCACATGTCCGTCGCCGACAACGTCGGCTACCCCCTCAAGCTCCGCAAGGTCGGCAGGAAACAGCGACGCGAGCGGGTGATGGAGGTGCTCGAACTCGTCGAGCTCGATCGCTTGGCCGACCGCTATCCCCACCAGTTGTCGGGCGGTCAGCAGCAGCGGGTGGCGCTGGCCCGCGCGCTCGCGCATCCGCCGCACCTGCTGCTGCTCGACGAGCCGTTCTCCAACCTGGACGCCAAGCTGCGCGACCGCGCACGCGAGTGGCTCAAGGCACTGCAGCGGCAGATCGGCGTCACGACGATCTTCGTCACCCACGACCAGCACGAGGCGCTCTCGATGAGCGACCGGATCGTGGTGATGGAGTCGGGCGTCATCCACCAGATCGGGACGCCGACCGAGGTCTACGAGCACCCGGCGGACCCGTTCGTCGCCGACTTCGTCGGGGCCACCAACCTGCTCGCCGGAGACGTCCTCCAGTTCGGCGCCGGCGGCCGGACCCTGGTGCGGACGGCCGGGATCGCCCAGCCGCTCCAGGTCGCCGCCCCGAGCGCGCCGCCCGGCCCGGTGGCGCTTTCGATCCGGCCCGAGTCCATCCAGATGATGGACGGCGACCGCTCCGGCAGCGGCGTCAACGAAGTGACCGGGAAGGTCGAGTCGGTCTCCTACCTCGGCGACCACTACCGCTACACGCTGCGCGTCGACGGCCTCGCGCTCACGGTCGCGACGCTTCGCCGGGTGGACGCGACCGAGTTGACGGTGGAACTCCCACCCGACGCCCTACGCCTTCTGCCGGCGCCGGAGGCCGGCGACCAGCCCACCGACAACGCGAAACAGGTGCCCGTCCAGGTGCCGACCGAGCGCGGCGAGAGCTAGGAGACGACAGTTGAGTGAAGACGCGCAGACCCCCTCCAAGGTGACGGTCATGTCGCCCACGGGGATGCTCGGAGCCGGGTTCGACCCGGCCGCCGTCGCCCGGGGGCTGGCCCTGGGAGCCGACGTGATCTCGGTCGACGGCGGGTCGACCGACTCCGGGCCCTACTACCTGGGCAAGGGCGTCGCCAAGACGGCCGAGGCCGCGATAGCGCGGGACCTGCGGATCCTGCTCAAGGCCGTGGCCGAGGCGAGGATCCCGCTGCTGGTGGGCTCCTGCGGTACGTCCGGCACCGACTCCGGGGTCGACTGGGTCGCCGGGATCGCCGAGAAGATCCTGCTCGACGAGGGGCTCGATCTGAAGATCGCCCGGATCTACACCGAGCAGACCGCCGAGGACCTCAAGCGCAAACTCGCCGCGGGCGCGATCCATCCGCTCGCGCCGATGGGCCCGCTCGACGCGGCGGTGCTCGGCGAGTGCACGCACATCGTCGGCGTGATGGGCCACGAGCCGTTCGTCGAGGCGATCCGGGCCGGTGCCGACGTCGTCTTCGCCGGCCGGGCCACCGACACGGCGGCCGCGGCGGCGGTCCCCCTGATGCGCGGCATGCCCGCCGCGCCCGCGTGGCATGCCGCGAAGATCGTCGAGTGCGGCGGCCAGTGCACGACCAACCCCCGCAGCAGCGGGGTGATCGCCACCATCGACGTGAACGGGTTCGAGATCGAGCCGCTCGACCCCGGCACCGCCTGCACGCCGATCTCGGTGGCCGCGCACATGCTCTACGAGACCGCCGACCCGTTCTCGATGCGCGAGCCCGCCGGAACCCTCGACGTCACCGACGCCGCCTACGCCGCCCTCGACGACCGGCGCGTGCGGGTCGAGGGCTCGCGGTTCCTGGAGGCCGACCAGCTCACCGTCAAGCTCGAGGGCGCCAGGATCTGCGGCTACGAGACGATGTCCTTCGTCGGCATCCGCGACCCCGAGATCGTGGCGCGCATCGACGAGTGGTCGGCGTTCATGGACCGGGCCCTGACCGATCGCGTCCAGCAGACCATCGGTCTCACGCGCGAGCAGTTCGACTACGACCTGCGCCTCTACGGCCACGACGCGGTCCTCGGCGCCATCGACCCCGACCGGCGCCCGGTTCGCGAGGTCGGCGTGATGCTCCTGGTCAACGCCGCCGACCAGGCCACCGCCACCGCGGTCGCCAAGGTCGCCAACCCCTTGATGCTCCACCTGCCGCTGCCGGACATGGCCTACCTCCCGAGCTTCGCCTTCCCGACGTCGCCGGCCGAGGTCGAGCGGGGAGCGAAGTACGAGTTCGTGCTCAACCATGTCGTCGACGTCGACACCGAGTCCGAACTGTTCCGCATGCACCTTGAAGAGGACGTCCATGCCTGAGACCCCGCGCCCCCGCCTGGCCGACTACGCGTTGGAGGTGAGGTCGAAGAACGCCGGCCCATTCTGGGTGACCCTCGAGGCCTTCATGCGCGACGAGGCGGGCTACCGCATCGCCTCCGACGCCGTCTTCCTCAACGAGGAGGTGGTCGGCCGGCTCTACGGCATTCCGGCTCGCGACATCCGGATCTTCCGGATCGCCTCGCTCAACGTCGTCAAGATCTCCTTCCCGCGGCCGGTGTCCCAGGCGAGCCTGCACGACCGGGACGTCCACGCCGGCCAGCACCACGTGCCCCTCGCCATGCTCGAGGTGCCCGACCGGCTGCTGGCGGAGAGCGCCCGGCCCTGAGCAGGTCCGGAATGATCCACGCGGACCGGCACGGGACCGTCGTGATCCCCTTCGCCCTCGTCGACAGCGGGCCTGCCCCCTGTGGGGGACAGGCCCGCTTTCGCGTTCCCGGGCGTCTACTTCTTGATGTTCAGCGGGACCCCGTGAACCAGGTTCAGCGCGTCGGAATCGAGGTAGTCGACGTAATGGACGATCACCGCCTCCCATGTCTGCGGGAGATACCGCGAGGTGGTCGTGTGGACGATCACGTTGTGCACCATCTCCAGCGGCAGGCCCTTCTCCCACATCTTGTGCGCCCCGAAGAAGCCGTGCTGGATCAGATGCCCGAAGCGTGAGGCCTGCCCACCGCTCTCCGACGGCTCGAACTCCAGGAGCTTGCTGACATCGTGCAGGTTGGCGGCCGCGATCAGCAGGTCACGGTCGAACGCGATGCCCTGGACCCGCTCCGCCACCTCGGCCACCGCCACGGCCATCTGCGTCACCGACCGGGTGTGGTCGACCAGAGTCACGCTGGCCGGAACCTTGTAGGGATGCTTGGGCACCTGCGAGACCGCGTCCCAGCCGCTTTCCTCCAGCACCTCCAGCCAGATCTCCACGACCGACTCCCGCAGCGCCTCGTCGCCGATGTCCCGCAGCTCGGGGAAGGTCTCAAGGACCCCCTCGGCGCTGGCCTTGGGTGCGTCAGGCATACAAGCCCCCTCCAGATGATTGCGATATGCAATAGCATAGAGCAGGGCGCGGCTTGCGTCACAGAGGCGCCGAGAGAAGCAGAAGCGGTGGAGCCCGTCACGCGCTGGTGGTGGGTCACACCAGTGCGTGCGGCACGTAATTCGGGGGCCTCGTGACCGGGAGTCCCGCGAAGGCTCGTTCAGGCGGATCGGATGGTGGTCCAGAGCAAGCCGTCGAAACGAGGCATGCAGCGGCCCTTGGAGCTTTAGCCCGTCATGCATCTCCTTCTCTGTGTCGGCGGTGTTGCTCATTGACGATGCGGTGGCGCTCCGTCGTCGCGTGGCCTGCCTTATGCACTACCTGGTCCGGCACGCGGGGGCAGGTATACCCGGCTTCCCGGATGGTCAGGTAGAAATCGGGTTCCGGAGCGATTCCATAGATCTCCAGGTAGTACTCGGTTCCGTCACTCCACACCCAACGGCCGTCGGTACGCGTGCTCATGGGTACCGCCTGCCGCCTCGCCGGGTCGAGGAGATCGGCTGTGAAGCCGGGTACGAGCATGACCGGCGTGCCCCCGCGCAGGTAGTCCAGAATCCTTTGCCGTTCCTGCGGATCGTCGATCCTGCTGCGCTCCGGGGCAAGGACCCCTTGTCCGTCCTCGCCGATGTCATCCACCAGCCGCGCGAACCGGAATCCGTCGATCTCCGAGGGTGCGTCGCCCCGGAAGACACGAGAGGGGCCGGTTCTGCTTTCCTCCGACTGGGCCGTGCGGGCATCTGCGGTTTGGCTCGCGGTTCCAGGGAGGATCTTCTCCATGATCTCGCGTACCCGCCCGAACAGACTCACTGGAATCTGGAACTCTGATGCACTGTCCGGATTGATCACCAGCCCGATGTCGGGATGACGCCAGCCCCCCACCAGATTCCAGAAGCGGCGCTTCACAGCGGCTGTGGGATCGATGTCCGGACCGGCCATTACGGCAGCGCGCTCGGCTGAGGTGTACGCGCGTACAAGACCGTTGTTTCCGCGGTGTGTGACGATGAAGTCGCGCTGCGGTCCCTTGACCGGGAGCCAGACCTTCATGCCCAGCAGTTCTCTGACGCATTGCACGTAGTTCTCGTCCTGACGTGCTCGTATATAACGGGTCTCTTGCGGGTCCTCGCTGTCGGTGTGCAGGGCTATGCGGCCTGAAGGCCTTATGTCAGGAAGCAGTTCAGCGGTCCACCACGTCGTATCGGTGAAGACGTGCAGTGTGTTGCGGTGCTCGTGCCAGGAGTACGCACCGAGTTCAGCGTCGTCGGGCAGGCTCAGCCGGTATTGGGGGCCCGGCCGCGGCGGCGCATCGGCGAGGTCAACGACCGTGAGCAGGTCATGCTCCCCATGCTGTCCGCCTACCAGCACCACCGCCGGGCCCACCGGCACCGCCGTGCCACCTGACGTGTCTTCCAGGGCCCATCCCTCAAGACGGCCGGCCTCCTCGAATTGGACGACCAGGTCCTCGCGTCCGTTGTGGTAAGTCACCCAGGCGGTCGTTCCCACCAGGGTGAATCCGCAGGCCTCGACTGGAAGAGGCCACGCGGTTCCCACGGGAAACCTCCGATCGATTGCCAGACCGTCGGTGAATCGGGCTAGGCCCCGCTGCCCGATCGGCTCCGGCCCTTCTGGACCGCCCCAGCCGAAGTTCCCGTAAATTCCCTCGTCGCCGTAGCCGACCCAGATGCCATCGCCGACATCCGTGCGGATGCGCTCGATGCCGTCGCCGAGTGTTCCTGTCGCCCGCAGGTGCCCCTGCTTGTCGTAGATGGCGGCATTGTGCTCCGGCCCTTCACCGCCGCGATGTCGGCAGCGTGCGCCGACCACGAGGACCCGGTCGCCGGAGAGCACCTGCACCAGTGGCACAGCCAGGTCCGTCTGCAGCGGGACGACGATCGGCTTCCGTCCGTACCGGACGAAACGTGCGGTGACCGGCCGGGGCAGTTTGGTCCGCGGTGCGCGCACGCCGTTCGCCCAGACGTCCTTGGCGAACAGTTCCTCGTGTTCCGCAGGCTGCGCCCACAACGCCACCGCGTCGCCCAGCGGCGAAACGGAGACGTCGATGAGCACGTCACCGTCCATGGGCGGCTCGAGTTTCCCGCGATGTTGCAACTCCGCAGTCGGCAGTTCGAGGATTTCTTCACGACGCGCTCGTATCTCCGCTGCCCGCCGGGTCTCCCTGTCGTCCATGATGGTGTCCCTAACCTTGCATTCTCGATTATTCCAGGTCACCGTGGGTGAACGCCCGGCGTGCCTCCAAGCCGGCCACCGCCGCCGGAACGGGGATCTCCTGCACAGCGTCCGGGTCCTGAACGAGCACACCACCGCCGAATTCAAATAACGCCGGCATGTCTCTGTAGCACAGCGCCCTCAACGGGATCCAGAAGTGATCATTAGTGGGAAAACCTCCGCTAAAGCCAACCGGCGAAGATTGCGAAGGCGCCGGCGGCCAATGCAATGAGCACGAGCTCGGCGATGAAGACGCGTCCGGGGATCGTAGAATCAGCCGTCTCCGACGTGTCCGCTTCGCGCGGGCGCCGGAAAGACAGTGCGGCGGCCACAACACATCCGAACAGGACGAGTACGCCGGTCCCGGCGGCGGTGACCAGGGTCAGATCGAGGACGATCACACTGGTTCCCGGGCGGCCGTACACCCGGCTGCCAAATGCTTTCGCCTCACCGACGAACTTCGGGTCTCCAGCCGAAGTACGGTCGATTTCATCTGAGCTCGCGTACAGCGTGCCACTGCGCGTCCGCCCGTCGACCGTCCAGGTCGCACCATCACACTTGCCGGTGCTCCTGCCCACGCTCCCGCCTCTGACGAGGGTCTCGATCTCGCAGGAGCTGTGGATTTCGACAGCGGTGGATGCCCCGAACGCATAGGCGGCCCCCCACCCCAATGGTCTGTTCGCGCCGGGGAGGAGGAAGAAGAAGACTGCGAACGCCACCCCGACGACAGCCAGATTGCGCCCGGCCAAATCGAACAAGCCATCCCAGCCCCGCCCTCGTCGCATCGCGTCTCCTCGTGCGTGTCCGGCACGGGCCGTCCAAGCCCTGTTTCAGCGGGCGGCCCGGCGGATGGTGAGTTCGTTCCGTGACCCATCGCCGGGCCGGCCAGGAACTCTCAAGGTCGGCGTGCTGCACAAGCCCCTGATTCCGCCGTTGCCCGGTGAGATGTGGCCTCAGTCTGCTTATGAGGTAGCACGGCCGCGAGCGATTTCGGTCCAGACCGAAATCGTCAGTCCCACTGGGGAGCCGGCGGAATTTCGCCCAGCAGCAGCGCGGTGCCAAGTGGTGTGAGCGTATGGACCACGTACCCGCCGACCCGCTGGCTGTGCGCCAGGTCGGCGTCCCTGAGTACTCCGATGTGCTCGCTGGCCGACGCCGGCGAGATGCCCAGCCGCCGGGCCAGTTCGCCGGTTGTCGCCGTGGTCTCCAGCGCAGCCAGCACACGGGCACGCGTGCGGCCGAGTAGCGCGGCAAGAGCCTCCGGAGTGCGGGCTCGGGTGACGGCGGGGGCCCATGACGTCGGGTGTTCGACCGGGTAGACCAAGGTCGGTGGCAACTCCGGGTCTGCCAACGACACGGGGATGCGCCAGCAGAAATGCGAAGGGATCAGGCGCAGACCCCGGCCGTTCAGGTGGATTTCCAGGGGCATCGGATAGCGCACATGCAGGACGGGTGGTCGCCAGTCCATCATCGGCCGGAAGGAGTGGAGCAGCCCGTGGACGCCCCTGTCGCGCAGTGCGCGGGTACGTATGGCTCGATCGGTCTCGGTGGTCATCGCCGGCTCGGCCCAGCCGGGCGCGATGATCGTGCGATACACCACCCGGAACGCCTCCGCGACGTCCTCCAGTCGCTGCTTGTCAGTGGCCAACTGCTCGCACCAGGTGGGCAGTCGGCGCCTCTGCGCGGCTCGAGCCAGTTCATGTTTCATCCTTCGCTGCGGCGTCGACCGCAGGGCCTCCAGGCCTGCTTCAAGCCCGTCGGCCGACTCGGAGGGGGTGAGGAGGTCCGGCCAGTAACTCGCTCGTGCCGGGGCGAGAGCGGACAGCATCTGCGCTGCACCGAGCACGCCCTGTTCCCCCAACGCCTCCCGGGCACGGCGCCGCCAGGGCGTGAAGACCGGTAGACCAGGACCTGGCGCGCTCAGTTGATGCAGCCCGAGCAACGTTTCCCACAAGGGGTCCAACGTCGTGGCCACGTGAACTCGCGCAAGATCCCGATCCGTGAAATGAACACGCAGCACTTCGACCTCCGAATGCCCAGCTGCGATGACCACGCTAGTGAACGAGGTCGCGTCCTGGTATGGGCCACGGCACCTGGAGTCTTCACGGAGGTGAACGGGTGAAAGTGGTTTCGGCGGCCTCGGCGTCAGAGATCCATCGTCCGGCTCCGGCGCCGCCGCCCAGGCCGGCCTTCCGGAACGGCCGCCGTGCTGCTGCCCATCGGCCTCCGGCCCCGGCTGCTCAGACCAGTCCGGCCGCGCATTCCTCATCGAAGACGGCGTTCTGAAGTGGAGTTCGCCAGGTTCGGTGAAGTTCGTGCTGTACCCCGGCTTTCGCGATGATGCCGAGGGCGGGAACGCCGTGTTGCTGCCGTGGCGGGCGAGGCCATGGAGGCGGCGGCGCTGGTCCTGGTGGGCAATATATGGGGTGGCCCCATTGTTGGGCTGCTGCTTTGGCGGGGGGCATGGGGTGACGGCGGGGACCTGGACCGTTTACCGGAGCACAGCGTCTCAGGTCAATTGGTCAGCTCCCGTTTCACCTGCGTCTGGGGCGTCTGGTCGGTGGGGCGAGGGTGGTTGCTAGGGCTGTTGTGAGGATCGCTGCGGCGGTGTAGTCGTCCGCTGGTTCGATGCTCTGCCAGGCGCCGATCTGGTCGATGTACCGGCTGCCGCGTCCGTCGTACTGGGCGAAACCGGGGACCGCGCAGGGCCGCATGTCGTCGAGTACGTCCGTGTTCCGGAAGGCCGCGGCGGCGTTGGGGCCGTTGACGACGGCTCCTTCGAGGACGGCGCCCTCGGTCAGGTTGGCGACCTGGTGCTGGGGGCAGCGCGGATAGCTGGTCCCGGCGCCGATGACGAACGACGATCCCCACGCGTTCGCGCCGAGGGCCCAGCCGCGCTGCCCGGTGCCGATCGCGTCGTAGGATGTGTCGCCGCTCACCCGGCGGTAGAGCAGGGCGGTGCTGGCCAGGCCGAAGCTGGTCGCGGCCGAGTCGGAGACGGTTGGATCCGCGGCCGCCCCGAACGGATCGCGGGTGGCCTTCGCGGTGGCGGCGTCGAGCCGTTGCTTCAGGGCCGCCACCAGTTCGTCCCGGCCGATGCCGAGGTTCGAGGCGCTCTGGTCGAGGGCTTCGATTAAGTCGGTGTGGGCCAGCACGCTGACATCGCTGATGCCCAAAGGCCCTTGCTCGACCGATCCGAGGACGGTGGCGGCCCAGTGCGCCGCCTGGCGGAGCCAGCCGTCGGCCCGGCGATCCCCGAGGGCCCGTGCCGCCCGTGCCAGTTCCACCGCCCCGAATTCCAGGTCGTCTGCCCAGGACGTCTCTGGGTAGAACTCGTGCGGGAAGGTGGTGACGAGGCCCCCGCCGGGAGCGGTGTCCGCGCGGGCATAGATGCTCGCCGCCCGTTCCAGTGCGCGGCGGGCGGCCCCGGGATCGTCCCGGGCGCGGATCTGCGCCGCGAGCGCGAACGCGGCGGCGACGCGGCCGGCGAGGTTCGGGCTGATCCGCGCGCCCGGGGCGGCCGCGCGGAAGACGGGGCGGTACCGCAGCAGGTATCCGGGGTCGCCGCGTCCGACCCGCCGCATGTCGTCGCTTTCCGGCAGCCGCCAGACATCGTGGTCGGCGAGGTACCCGGTACCGCCGATGCCGATGCCGACCTGCGCGTACAGGGTGCCGGTCCGCTCGTCCCACATCTTGTCCAGCCACTTCAGGCCGTGGTCGGCCTCGGCCGCCAGCGCCGGCTCGGACGGCACCGCGCGGTAGGCGTAGTAGAGGACGGCGGTGGAGTAGGACGCGGTGGTGGTGAACTTCAGGAAATCGCCCGCGTCCGCCCAGCCGCCGGACACATCGACGGTCGCGGCGCCGGGCACCGGGACGAGCCCGCCCACCAGTTCACCGTTGCGATGGCGCGGCGGCCGGTACACGGTGGCCGCGCGGTCCGCCAGATGGGACGGCCGGCGGCCGAGCACCGACGGAACGACGTCGGGGCCGTCCCGCTGGGCCTGGAAGAACCGCAGCAGCCGGGGCAGCAGCGGCCCGAGCACCTCCGCGGCCGGGCCGACCCGGAACCAGGGGGAGTGCGCCCGCACGCCGGGGCCGCTGACCGCCACGCGGTAGGTGCCCCGATCCGTCAGCCGGGTGAGATCCAGGACGCGCACGGACGGGAAGGCCGCGTTCCACGAGCCGGTGCGTCGTCCGGGGGTCCCGGTGAGGACGGTCCGACCCCTGGCGTTCTCGACCTTGAAGCGGATCCGCCCGGTCGGCGCCGTCATCAGATATGCCCGCTTGGAGTCGTCCGGAAGGTAGCCGACCTGGTCGAGGCGTATTCGGGCGCCCCGGTCCGGCCCCGCCGGCCCGGGCGGGGCCGGCGAGGCCGAGTACGGCGGGCGCGGGCCCGGCGGGCCCGCGCCGCCCGAGGTGTGGCAACACGGTACGGCGAGCAGGGCGGCGCCGCCCAGGATGAGCGGAACGGACCTGCTGCGGTTCCCCATCGGAGGCGTCACGAACGGTTCTGGCTGACGAGGGCGTCCAGGCCGCCGGTGCGCTGCAGCTTGTGCCAGCCGAGCCGGATGCCGCCGGCCGCTGTGATGATCGACTGGATGAGGACCGCGTACATGAGCTGCCGGTAGACGATCTGCTGGACGGGCAGCGCCCACAGTACGCGCGCCTTCTCGCGGTCCAGGCGGAAGGCGTAGGAAGCGCCCGCCAGCTGGACGCCGAGGACGGCACACCAGGCGGCGATCGTCTTGACCGGGTCGAGGAACAGGATGCCGTAGACGAGCAGGACGTCCACGAGCGGCGCGAGCAGCGGCAGCGTCACCTGGAACAGGGCGAGATGCGCCAGGCCCCAGCGCCCGAACCGCCCGGACGAACCGCGTTCGAACACCGCGCGCCGATGCTTCCACATCGCCTGCATCGTCCCGTACGACCAGCGGTACCGCTGCCGCCACAGCTGGCCGATCGTGGAGGGCGCCTCGGTATAGGCGACCGCGGACGGCTCGCACACCACCCGCCATCCGGCGCGGATGAGCTCGATGGTCAGGTCGGTGTCCTCGGCGAGGGTGGCGTCGCTGACCCCGCCGACCCTGCGCAGGGCCGACCGGCGGAACGCCCCGACCGCGCCCGGAACGGTCGGCATGCAGCGCAGCAGGTCGTACACGCGGCGGTCGATGTTCGTACCGATGACGTACTCGATGTGCTGCCACCGGCCGAGCATCGAGTTCCTGTTGGCGATCTTGGCGTTGCCGGCCACCGCGCCGACCCGCCGGTCGGCGAACGGCTGGACGAGCCGGCGCACGGTGTCGCGGGTGAACACGGTGTCGCCGTCCATCATCACGACCAGGTCGCAGCGGGCCGCGGCGATCCCGGCGTTGAGGGCGGAGGGCTTGCCGCCGTTCGGTTTCCGGATCACCCGCACGCCCGGCAGGGCGAGCGACTCGGCGACGTCGGCGGTGCCGTCCGTGGAGCCGTCGTCCACGACGATCACCTCGACCGGATGGGTGCCGCGGACCAGGGACCGGATCGTGTCGGCGATGCACTCCTTCTCGTTGTAGGCGGGGACGACCACGGACACGGGTTCGGTCACGGGCGGCCCCCAGGACCATCGCCCCGGGCGCCGGATGCGTGCGTGCCGGCGGGCCACCACCACCATGAGCAGCAGCCGCACGACCATCAGCGCCCCCACCATCAGCAGGATCAGGGCCAGGACGGAGACGACGGCGCCCGCGACCCCGACGATGCCGACCAGGAGGACGCCGCGCCAGTGCTGGCCGCGCGCGGCGGGCGGGTTCGCCTGCGACTCGCCGATGACCTCCGCGGTGGTCGCGAAGCGGTAGCCCTGCGCGCGCAGCCGCGGGATCAGCCGTTCCAGCGCGGCGACGGTGCGGGACCGGTCGCCGCCCGCGTCGTGCATCAGGATGACCTCGCCGCGGTGGCCGGCCGGGGTGGAGTTGGCGACGATCCGGCTCACCGGGGGACGCTGCCAGTCCTTGGAGTCCAGCGTGGTGAGGACCGTGGTGTAACCGTCGTCGCTGAGGCCCCGCAGCACCCTCCACTGGTTGTCGTCGACCGCGTCCGCCGTGGAGGAGTAGGGCGGCCGCGCGAGCGCGCTGGTCACGCCCGTCGCTCCGGCGAGCGCGAGCTGGCTCTGCGACAGCTCCATGCCGAACCGCCAGCCGGGCACCGTGGAGAGGTCGGAATGCGTGAACGTGTGCAGTCCGATCTCGTGGCCCGACCTGTGCATGCGCTCGACGATGCCGGCGTGCTCGGTCACCTTGGAGCCGACGACGAAGAACGAGGCGTGCACCTTGTGCCGGTCGAGTACATCGAGGATCTTCGGCGTCCACTCCGGGTCGGGACCGTCGTCGAAGGTGAGGATGACCGTCCGGTCCGGTACGCGGAACTGCCATCGCTTCGCGCCGGCGCCGATGATGGGCCCGCCCGCCCGGACGTTCTGCGGGACCGTCGCCGAGTTGCCGGGCGGGGCCGCGTTCCCGTCCGCGCCGAATTCCGCGTTCACCAGGCCGTGGGCGAACAGCACGCAGGCGAAGGCCAGGGACGCCATGACCGTCAGCAGCCATCGTGGACGCAGGGGCGTGAGGACGGCCGCCTTCACCCCTGGGCTCCGGCCGCGGGCGCGGTCGGGTCGCTTCCGGCGACGGAGGGCGTGGCGGCCGCCGCCTGCGGTTCGGCCTCGACGGTGTCGCGCCGCTCGTCCACGCCGGCCGGGTCGCCGGTCTCCGGAGGACTCGCGGGCGGGCTCGGCGAGTCCGTCGGCGGCGTCGCCGGCGGAGTGCCGCCCGACCGGCTCGGCGGTGTGGCCGGCGAGCTGGTCGGGGCCTGCGGCCCGGTGCGCCGCCCATCGGGTTTCGACGGGGACGGCACGGCCCCGGAGGGCGTGCTCCCGGACGCCCGGGGCGCCGTCGGCGGAGCTCCGGGCGTCCGGGCGGGCCAGGAGGGCCGGGGCGGCGGAAGCGCCCCGGGGCCGTCGTCGGGCGGCGGCCGGTGCTTCGAGCTCGGCGTGACCTTGGTCTCGCCGCCCCCGACCATTTTCGGCAGCAGCGTCTGCGGGCTGACCGGTCCGCCCATCAGGCTGATGCCGATCATGATCGAGTAACCCCCGCACACGGCCGCGGCCGCATAGCCGAGCCGGCGCAGGCGCCTGCGGCGGCGCCCCGTCACATCCACGAAGACCGGCGAAGCGGAACGGTCCCTCGAATCGATCATTTCTTGCTTGTCGGGCATTTTGCTACTCCCCAGGAAACAGTTCCCCCTGTGCGGAAACCTAGCAGCAGAACACCATTCGAATTGCCATTGGCGGCCGCATCTCCGGGTTTTCCACGTGTGCCTGGGATGCATTTGATCCACGGCCACTTCTGGACGGTCACTACCTGTATCCGCCGTCCTGGCCTGGGGATCTTCCCAGGTCAGCGTCCTATTGCGGTGACACTCCGGACATAGCCGAACTTGAGGACGTTCTTCGTTCAGAGTAATAAAGAGGGGATTTTCGAAGATCCATTAGCGGCATTCCTCGTTCCGCCTCCTCCAGGTGCGGTGGCCGGAACGGGCCAAGGGTCCGCGAACATTTAGAAGCGGATTCCAATAAAGTGCCGCATCATCGTGGGCATCGGGTCGGTCGCCCCGGGCTCTCGAACCGCCCGCTGAGGAACTCGGGCCGCGGCCAGGGCCGGACCCGAAGCTGAAGAACGCTCAGAACCGGAAGGTCCTGACCACGGTTAGCACCCTGGTCGATACCTAAATCGACACCCTGTTGCATGACGCCTCGGCGTCTGGTTCTGCCTGGTGCGCGCGGACACATAGGCGGACGGGATGCGCGGTCTGGGGGCTCGCGTCCGCCGAGCCGCGGGCGGTGAGGGAACTGCGGGCGAGCGTCCGGGCTCTCTACCAGCCTTCGACCCGAAGTGCGATACCAGCACATTGACGCCCTGCTCGCAGATCAGGACGGCCGGCGGCAGGTGATCGAGTGGAAGCTGATCACCATTATGTGGTCGGACCCGATGCGGGTGGAGATCTCCATCCGGTAGGGCCGGACCGGGGCGAGAGTCGATGGAACCGGGGGAGTGATCTCCCGGTCTGATCATGACGGGGTCGCCGGTAGGCACGCTGCGGGATGCTGACCTCGCCAAGGATGAGTCTTGACCCCGAGGCTGTGGACGGGCAGTAGTTCTCGATGGAGAAACAAGAGAGTCTCGAGTACGACCTCTCGGATGAGAGCGCCGACACCGGTCCGGAGGACAGAGCGCCCGAGCTCAGGGCGCCGCAATTTGAGGCCGTGGTGGTGTTGCTGAGGCGGCACCTGCTGGCGAACCTTGCCTCACTGCTGGTGCCGACAGTACTGGTCAACGTTGCTCTGGTGATTCTGGTCGGAACGGTCTCCCTGCTGGTTCTAAACGACCGGTTCCTGATCATCGATGGCCGGCTTGAGACGTACGAGGCCACGAGAGGCCTTATGGTCGCGGCCTTCGTGGCGGCCTTGGTATTCGCAACGGCTCACCTGGCCTTGGTAGCGATGGCCGTGGCCGTGACGGCGGGTTCGCTGCTGGGCCGCCCCCTTCGTCCAGGGCGGGCGGCGAGTCTGGTGTTGCGGCGGTCCGGCTCCCTGCTGGTGCTCTTCACCGTGTTGGTGGTCATCGCAGCGCTGTCGCTCATGCTGGCCGGCTTTGTCGCCGCCAAGACGGGACATTCGTGGACCGGCCTGATCGTTCTGGGCCTGGTCATGGTGGTTCTGTGGAGGCTGCCGCTGACCGTCGCGACCGTGGTCCTTGAAGGGACGGGGCCGTTCAAGGCGTTCCCCCGGACCCTGGAGATCGTCGAGGGCAGGCGAGGGCGCATGTTCGTGCGCTTGATGGCGGTCGTGGTCGCCCTGCCACTGCTTCCCGGAGCCTGTGCGTCGTGGCTCGTTGCACGGGTCAGTGGAGACGAGCTCAACTTGGTCCAGATCACCGTGACCATCACCTGTGGTGCCGTGGGCGCAATCCTGCAGGGGACGGCTCTGACGGTGGTCGCCCTGGACCAGTGGTGGCCGGACGAACCTTCCTCTGCTGCTTTCAAGGGTGGGGGATCGCGCGTCGTCCCGTCCGCGATACCTCTCAGACTGGTCACCTCACAGTTCCCCGAGGGCGCCTCGGTACCGCCGCGGCGCCGTGCGCGCACACTGCTCCTGGCGGCGCTGACACTTCCGGCGCTGGTCGCACCCGGATTTCTCTCTGAGAAGTATCCGCAGGTCAATCCGCAAGGGATTGCAGATCTTCAAGAGCAGCCCGTTCGCTCCGATGCCGTTTCCCACCAGATCCTGCCCGGTCCCTTGCTGGGAGGCGGTGGCGCGCTGATGTGGCCGACGTCCGGCGGCCGAGCTCGGCTCTGTGCTGATCTGGACTGCACGCGGAGCACGTCCGTGTCCACATTCCCCGGCGATGTCGGTGTTGTTCCGACGTATGCGGTCCTACCGGACGGGAGCTGGGTCTTCGTCCAGCGGTGGGATAAGGGGAGCAGGGGAGATCAGCTCAAGCTCAGGCGGTGCACGGCCCAGGGATGCATCGATCCGGATGAGGCTCCGGTCCTGTTGAGCGGAGACTTCGAAGCCGTGACCGTCGGTATCACCTCCTCTCAGCAGGGCGCGCTGGTCGCGGTTTTCGACAAAACGGAGCGGCGGGATCGGCAAGGGACGTTGCATCTGCTGCGCTGTGCCGACCTCGCCTGTGCCGAGTCCCGGACTCTGACGGAGGTCGCGGTCCCGGAACATGATTACCCCGACCACGAACAGGTCGTGGTCGCCGTCGGCGCGGGAGGCCGTCCGGTCGTCGCCTACCAGGACTACTGGTCGGGCGCCGTCACCCTTCTCAGTTGTAGTGACCCCGACTGCCGGAACACGGTCGTGCGACACCCGGTCGCCCCGAGTTCGCCACGATGGCGTCAAGGAGAGACATCGCGGCCGAACCGCTTCTATTGGATGGGCGGCGTCGAGATGGCGGTCCCGCAGGACGGCCGGCCGGTCTTCGTCTACCGGGACGCGAAAACCGGAAGCGCGCGTTTCGCGCGTTGCCGTACTCCCGACTGCGCCACGGTCGACGCCCGCACGCTCACCGGCCGGCTCCCCTCCGACGCGCCGGATCTGGTTCTGGGACCGGACGGGCTGCCGTTGATCGCCACCTTCGATACGTCCCGCAGGAGGGCCGTCCTGATCGCCTGCAAAGTGGCCGACTGTTCTGCTCGGGATACCGTCGACCTCGGTGCGTTCTCGGCCGGTTTCCTACCAGGCACCCTTGATGTGACCGTGGGGCGGGACGGCCGCCCGCGGGTGCTCTGGCACGGCAGGCCAGCTGACGGGAAGCGGGCCGATTTCCGTACTTTCCTACTGACATGCCGCGAGGCCCGCTGCGGCGCGTAGTGCCCGAGCCCTGCTCACCACGAGAACGAGCGCAAAAGGACACGGGGCATGTGTCGATGTGTGCCACCCGTCGGTTCCAAGACCACCGGCCCGAACAACTCCGGCGAGGATTGCAGACGGGGCCATGTCGGCCACGCAGTCTCCGCCCAGTGTGTGCGCCACCCCCAGATCCGCCGCGACCTTCCTAGAGATCGTGCAATGCCCGCGACACACGCCACCGCGAAAGCCCTGCTCAAGGCCCACCACCTGCCGCGCCTCGATCAGCAGCAAGCCACACGCCGGGAGGCAAACCCCGTTGACGTCCTCAGACTTCACGATCTCGGCTTTGTGGTGGGTAGTCAGCTCCTCAATCTGCCCGAGTCGCTTAACAGCAGCGATGGTAGATGCCCGTTCGTGGGCGGGACCCAAGGGCCGAAAGTCCTTCGCATCAGCGACCCACGCCTCTGAAAGACACGTTCCCTGGCGGCAAGGCTCGGAGGCGAGGAGGTGACGATGATGGTCGTACGAGATGTCCTGGTCGGGTTCGACGCTTCACCGGCCGCTGAACGTGCGCTGTGCTGGGCGGCGGCCGAGGCCTCTCTGCGCGGTGTGCCTCTGAGGGTCTGCCACGCCTGGAGCTGGCACTATCCGGCGCGCCCAGAGGATGAGGACGCTCTGAAGAGCGTCCGGACCATGGGTGCTGCGACGCTGCAGGAAGGTGTCCGGATAGCGCGGGAGACGGTCCCCGGCCTGGACGTGCGGCCCCTGTTGGTCAAGGGCAGTCCGTCTGGAGCGCTTCTTGAAGCATCGGTGGACGCCTCGCTGGTCGTGATCGGCGCGCGGGGGGCCGGCGGCTTCGGCAGCCTCCCGCTCGGATCCACTGCCGTGCATGTCCCGGCGCATGCCGACCGTCCCGTGGTCGTCATTCCCGCTGCTGGGCGCGCGGAAGGCCCGCGGCGGATCGTCGTGGGCGTCGATGGTTCCCCGGCCAGTGTGGCGGCACTGCGGTTCGCCTTGAAGGAGGCGCGGTTGCGGGACGCCTCGGTGATGCTGGTGTGCGCGTGGTGGGATCCTTCCGCGCTGCCCGGACCTGAGCGGCTGCCGTTCACCGACCCCCAGGTGGTCAAGAAGCAGGCGAAGGAACGCTTTGCCGCCGCGGTCGCACCGTCCCTGGCCCATTTTCCCGATGTGGCCGTGGAGCAGAGGTTCGTTGTGGAACGGGCCCAGCGTGTCCTCGCCGACAACGCCCGGGACGCGATCCTCCTCGTGGTCGGCGACCGCGGGATCGGATCGTCCCCCCGAACCCTGCTCGGAGCAGTCACCCGGGCCGTGCTGCACGAGGCACCGCGCCCGGTCGCGGTCGTCCCTGAACACGACCCGGATGTGAAGGAGTCGTCATGACGCGAGTGCTGGTGGCGTACGCCTCCGAACGCGGAGGAACCGCCGAGATCGCCAACTGGATCGGCGGTGCCCTGCGCCAAGCGGGTGTGGAGGCTGATGTACGTGCGGCCGGGGAGATCACGAGCCTGGACGGGTACGACGCCGTCGTCGTCGGCGGCGCCCTGTACGCGGGGCGCTGGCACCGCGAGGCGCGGCGCTTCGTCCGGCACCACGCCGATGCGCTGGCGGACCGGCCGGTGTGGCTGTTCAGCAGCGGCCCGCTGGACCATACCGCCGAAGAACGGGAAATCCCTCCCGCGCCTGGAGTCGCCAAGTTCGCCCGCCGGCTGGACGCCCGCGGCCACACCACCTTCGGTGGACGCCTGACGTCCGATGCCACGGGCTTCCTGGCCTCGAAGATCGCTAAGCGGACCAGCGGCGACTACCGGGACCGCGACCGCGTCGATGCGTGGGCTGCGGACATAGCCCGCGAGCTGCGGGGAGCAGCCGTATGAACGAGATCGTGGTCGGTTACGACGGTTCGGAGCCCGGCCGTCTCGCGATCGACTGGGCCGCCGACGAGGCCGCCCGCCGGGGCGCGTCGCTGCACGTGGTGTACGTCGTCACGCCGTGGCTGTTCGACGTCCCGACGGACCCGGGCGCCGCACGGGTCCGGGAACAGTTGCTGGACGGTGGCCGCGACATCGTCGAGCTGGGCGTGTCCCGCGCTCGGGAGCGTGTACCTGGACTCAAGGTGACGGGTGAGCAGACCGGCGGACAGCCCGCCAAGGTCTTGATCGAGCGGGCCCGGGACGCCCGCATGGTGGTGACCGGCTCGCGCGGGGCCGGCGGGCTCACCGGGCTGGTGCTGGGGTCGGTGGCGATGCAGGTCGCCTCCCACTCCCATTGCCCGGCCGTGGTCGTCCGCGCCTCCAAGCCTTCCGTGCACCGGGAGGTCGTGGTGGGTGTGGACGGTTCCCCGGGCTCGTCCGACGCGGTCGCTTTCGCCTTCGAGGAGGCGTCGCTGCGCGGGGTGCGGCTGCGTGCCCTGCTGGCTTGGTCGTCGCCGGTCTCCACCGGGCCGGGGGACATGCGACCACTCGTCTACGACCGTGACGTCGTCGCGGTGGAGGAGGAGCGCGTCCTCGGCGAGGCGCTCGCGGGATGGCGGGCCAAGTACCCCGATGTCGTCGTGATGCCGGAGGCCGTCCACGGCAGGGCAGTAAAGATTTTGGCCGAGGCCTCGGTACACGCCGACCTGCTGGTCCTCGGTTCCCGAGGGCGCGGCGGCTTCACCGGGCTCCTCCTGGGCTCGGTCAGCCAGGCAATGCTGCTCCGCGCACACTGCCCGGTCACCGTCATCCGCGCACACCCCTAACAAGATCCGTTGGGAGGCCGATCTCAGAGCCAGCGTGTGTCCAACGCACGTCTCTTCTTTCGACTGGCACTGTGCAACATGGCCTGGCACGCCCACGCGCCCGAGACCGACCTTCACCCTGGCCAAGGACGGTGCCGCCCTGGTGCCCCTGTTCATCCCCTCTCCGACGCCGACCGAGCAGATCGGTCAGGTACGCGCGGCGACCGCACCTGACGGCGCCGAGCTTCGGGTGGCCGTCGTGGGTGAGGAACGGGACGAGGCGGCGCGGACGCAGACGACATTGCTGCGCTATGAACGCCGTCGGCGGGGACGACGTCGTCGACGAACGTCCGTGGAAGCTGCACTGGTATACGCGTGCCGCGTTCCAGACCCTGGTCACAGCCGCCGGCCTGACCGTGACCGCAGTCACCGACCCTCACGGCAATCCGGCCACTGCTGACGCCACCGACGTGCACTTTCATCTCGGGGTGAGGCGGGGCATAGCGCCGTACGCAGGCGAGCCGGTGGCTCACAGCGAGACTGGTCGACCTCGATCTGACCGCCTCCGGCCGTCTGGCCGCAGGCACCATCCGGCAGGCCCTGGCCGAACTGGAGGAGCAGGCCCTGGGCGGTCTGCCCCCGGAATCGATCGCGGGCTTCCATACCGTCCTGCGCGCCTTGGCGGAGGTGTCCGCATGACCCCGACCAGCTCCGCAACACCCGAGCCCGCATTGCTCTTCGACGAGTTGATGGCCGAGGTGGCCGCCGCCACCGAGCGCTTCGGTCACCGCGCCCACCTGCTACTGACCTGGTTGGCGGTCCGCAGGGCCGGCATGCCGGCTGCGATCGGCTTGGTCAGCGACGGCATCCAGCGCACCGCCCGCTATGCCGGACTACCGCAGAAGTACAACGCCACCGTCAGCCGGGCGTGGGTGGAATGGTGGCCCACCACGTCGCCGAGCACGCCACCCCGGACTTCGCCGTCTTCATCGACCGGCATCCCGCACTGCTCGACAAGCGCCTCCTCATCCGCTTCTACCGCCCAACGACACTGGCCAGCACGCAAGCTCGCACCGGCTGGGTCGAACCCGACCTGGCTCCCTTCCCCTGGCAAGGCATCGATCAAGAGCAGTCCGAAACCGGCGATCGGACCAGCACATCACGGAGGCAGCAGGGGGACGAACCGCAAGTTCAGGCAGGGCCCTTGGCTCGTACCGTCCTGTCCGGCACCTCTCAGGTCCACTTGCGGAGTTGATCGAACTCGCACCGAACTGGGAGGACGCACGCGAATCGGTCCTGCATCGGCGACGCGGTGGCAACCGGAGCAAGACCGCTGGCGCCAGCTCCAGGTATCGGCTGGCAATTGACGATCGGGTTTCGACCGCTCCGCTATCTCCGCAGCGATCCGCGAGGTCTGGTCCTCTTCGCCGCCAGCGGCGCCATCCCTGGCGTCCTGGCCTGAGCTTTCACATCCTGTAGGACTCGTTCGTCTATGCCGACGCCTAGGGGTCCGTTTGCGGATCGGTGGCACCGAGACCCAGGTCTGCCGCTCCAGTTTCACCGCCCGGGACGACGTGCTATCGCCTCCGGCAAGCGGTAGCAGACGCCTTCAAGACCGCTGGCGCCGATCGCCGAGGGCGCCTGCCGTCCTTCTCGGTGATCTGGTCGGCCGGATGTGCGATCAGATCTGCGTGCGCCTGCCACTCAGGGGTTGGGGGAGTGATTCCGGCATGTGGAATCAGGAGCGTGAACAGGGGGCGACATAGCCGGGGGAATTTACATTGGGCTGACCCAAGACCCCGGCTGGGTGGCGCGGACTGGGTCAGGTCGGCGCGCCCAACTCTGCCCGAAGGAAGCGAGGCGATTTTATGCCCGCAAACGCCGATCATCCCACGTCAGGCGGACAGCCTTCCTCTCCCGATGAGATTCGTAAGGTGGTTTTGTCGTCGTTTCTCGGCAACACCATCGAGTTTTACGATTTCATCTTGTTCGCGTCAGCGGCGGCCCTCATCTTCGACCGATTGTTCTTCAGCAATCTGGACCATTCGGTCGCCATCATCGTCTCCTTCGCGGTCCTGGCGACCGGGTACGTCGCCCGGCCGCTCGGCGGGGTCGTGCTCGGGTACTTCGGGGACCGGCTGGGCCGGAAATCGGTGCTCCTCACGACCATGATCATGATGGGGGCGGCGAGCGGTCTGATCGGCCTGCTGCCCACCTACGAGCAGATCGGGGTCGCGGCGCCGTTGCTGCTGGTCCTCCTGCGCCTGGTGCAGGGGTTCGCGGTGGGCGGTGAATGGGGCGGCGCCGCCCTGCTGGCCGCCGAGCACGCTCCGCCCGAGCGGCGCGGCTGGATCACCGCACTGGGGCAGGCCGGACTGCCCGCCGGTGGACTGCTGTCCACGATCGCCATGGCGCTGGTGGCGCTGCTGCCCAGCCGGCATCTGTTCTCGTGGGGCTGGCGGATCCCGTTCCTGATCAGCTTCGCCCTGCTCGGCCTCGGGCTCTATGTGCGCATGCGGGTGGCCGAAAGCCCGCTGTTCGAGCAGTTGGTCGCCGAGCAGCGCAGCCGGCTGCGTCCCTTCCGTGACATCGCCCGCCGGCCGCTCACTCTGCTGCGGGGCGTGGTCGCCGGCATTCCACCGATCATGGTGTCGTCGCTGTTCGGTAGTTTCGCGGTCTCCTACGCGGTCGGGATCGGGTACAGCCGGTCCACGGTGCTCTGGGCGCTTGGCGTGGGCTGGGCCGGAGCGATCATCATGACCCCGGTCTACGGAAAGCTCTCCGACCGCGTCGGACGCAGGCCGGTGTACTTGGGCGGTGCCGTAGGTTTCGCGGTTCTGGCCTTCCCGCTCTTCTGGATGATCAACTCGGGTTCCACCGCGCTGCTGTTCCTCGCTCTGGTCGCGGTCTTCACCCTGATCTCCGTCGCGATGTCCTCGGCGCTGGCGGCGCTGCTGAGCGAGATGTTCCGTACCGAGTCCCGCTACACCGGCGTGTCGGTGTCGTACCAGGCGTCCGGCGTGGCCGCGGGGTTCGTGCCATTGATCGCGGGTGGCCTGCTGGCCGCGGCCGGGGGCGGGCGCAACATCGAGCTGGTGGCGGGCTTCGTGATCGTGGTCGCGCTGTCGGCGGCAGTGATCGTGGGCTCGGGCCGGGAGTCTCGGGGCACCGATCTGCGGACGCTCACCGTGTCCTCTCCGGAGCCCGCACCCAAGGTGAGCAAGTCTCCGGCTGACGTGTAGTGGCAGCTTCAGGGCGGGTCTCCGGTGCCGAACACTGGAGTCCCGCCCTGACTAGTCGAAACCGCCGTCCGGACCGGGCGAACTCGGCTAATCGCCCCATGAGCGGCTGTTCGCGCAAAGCCCACCTGACCTGGGCCGCGATTACTGGCTGACGCGCGGGCTCAAGCTGTGTGCGTCCGAGAGGCCTGACTGCCAGCCTCGGAGCGGCTGAGACACCTTGCGCATCGCATCGCCTTCCACCTTTGCGCCACGGAACCCGCAGCTCACCGGGAGGCCCGCATACCCTCATGCTCAGACGACTCCTGCCGCTGGCTCTGGCGACGTTCGCCGTCGGCACCGACGGCTATGTCATCGCTGGCCTGCTGCCCGCCATCGCCGCTGACCTGAACGTCTCCACCCCCGGCCGCCGGGCGGCTCGTCACGGTCTTCGCCCTGGTGCCGGCGCTGTCAGCGCCGATCATGGGCGCCCTTACCAGCGGTCTCGATCGGCGCTCGGCGCTGCTGACCGCGTTGACTGTCCTCATCATCGGCAGCGCCGTCACCGTGCTGGCGACCGGCCACGCCGTCGTGATGGCGGCCCGCGTTGTCGCCGCGACCGCCCTGGGCCTGCTGCCCGGCACTCTGATCGGACGCGCCGACTGGCACATCACTCTCTGGGGCGTCGCCGGGACCGGGCTGATCGCGACCCGGGTATCACCGACCGTCTGCCCCAGGGGCCCTGCCCGTCGATTCGCTGCCCGACCGCCTGTGCCACATCAAGCAGGCCCGCGTGCTCGCGCCGGCGGCGGTCACCGACTTGGTCTTCCTGGGGGTCTACACCCGGCGTGGGTGGGTGGTACGACCGTATGGCCACCTGCGGCGGCCAGTGGTCCTTGACCCTGCGGATGCGTTCCTTGAGTAAGGGGCGCCGCGTCCGCAACCTCTGTAGTCACGACAGCCAGGCTGCGGTGTGTTCAGGGGGTGGCGCTCAGGGCTTCGTGGGAGTAGCCGGCGGCGTGGCGGTAGTGCTGGAGCATCGCCTCGAGTTCCTCGATGCTGATCACGTCTTCGATGCGGGCGAACGGCTGGTCGCCGGTGCGTTCGTAGACCTCGCGCAGGATGGCGTCGGGGGGATTGGTGCGGTTGAGGCGGACGACCTGTGCGGTGGCCGTGCGTCGTCGCTGCTCGTACTCTCGTAGCGCGGAAACGGGATCGGCGTGGTCGCTCAGCGCGTCGGTCAGCGCCCGGGTGTCCAGGATGGCTTGCCCGCCGCCGTTGGAGCCGCGGGGGACCATGGGGTGAGCGGCGTCGCCGAGCAGGGTCACGCGCCCGAAGCTCCAACGGTCCAGGGGGTCCTGGTCCACCATCGGGTATTCGAGGATCTGTTCCGCGGAGCGGATGAGTTCGGGGACGTCCAGCCAGTCGAATCGCCACTCGGCGAAGGGGGCGATGACGTCCTCGATGCGGCCGTCGCGGTTCCAGTCCCGGTCGCCGCGCTGCGGGGTCTTCAGCTCCGCCACCCAGTTGATCAGCTGGCGTCCCTGGCCGTCGATGTCGTCCCGGATCGGGTAGACGACCATCTTGCCGGTGGCCAGCCAGCCGGCGCGGATCATGCTGGCGCCGGTGAGGATGGGCGTGTAGCGGGTCGCGCCGCGCCACATGGTGTAGCCCGAGTACAGCAGGCCTTCCTCGCCGGGGTGGAGTTGGCGGCGGACGGCCGAGTGGACACCGTCGCAGCCGACCAGTACGTCCGCTCGTATCTCCAACTCGCTCCCGGAGTGCCCGACCACAGCGGTGACGCCGTCCGGGTCTTGGGTGAAGCGGCGGAAGGTGTGGTCGAGCGAGATCGCGTCCTCACCGAGCCGCTGCCGCACCGCGTCCACGAGGATCATTTGCAGGTCCCCGCGGTGGATCGAGTACTGGGGCCAGGTGTAGCCGGCCGCGGCGCCCAGGGGTTCGGCGTAGATGAACTGGCCGAAGCGGTTGTAGAACACCGATTCCCGCGGCCGGACGGCCGTCCGCGCCAGGTCGTCGGCCAGTCCGAGCCGGTGGAGCTCCCGGGAGGCATGCGGGAGGATGTTGATCCCCACGCCGAGCGGACGCAGCCGCGTGGCGGTCTCCAGCAGGCGCGCCGGAACGCCGGCCGCGTGCAGTTGCAGGGCGAGGGTGAGCCCACCGATCCCGGCGCCCACGATGAGCACCTGGGCAGGTTTGTTGGTCACGCGGTCATCCGTCCTCAGGCAGGAGTGATCGTTACGGGAAGGGTGTCCCAGCCGCGCAGGAAGTTGTTGAGCATGGGCCGTGGGGTGTCGGCGAACTCGACGGACTTCACGCGGCGGGCGAAGGTGGACAGCAGCACGTCGGCCTCCATGCGGGCTATCGGTGCTCCCACGCACTGATGGATGCCGCGGCCCAGTGAGACGTGGCCGCCGGCGTCCCGGGTGATGTCGAAGCGGTCGACGGTCGGGCCCCAGTGGTCGGGGTCCCGGTTGGCGGCGCCCAGCACGAGCATGATCTTCTGGCCTTCGCGCACCGGGACGCCTCCGATGTCGGTGTCGGCCGCCGGGGTGCGGAAGATCTGCCGGACCGTGGAGGTGTGCCGGAACGCCTCGTCATAGGCGAACTTGCCGCGTGTGGGGAGTTCGCGCAGGAGGGCCCACTGGTCCTGGTGCTCAACCAGGAGGTGGAGTGTGTTGGCGAGGCTGTGGATGGTGGTGTCGATGCCCGCGCCGATCAGCGATCGCACGAGGTTCGGGGCCTGCTGGTCGGTGAGCTCCCCGCGGTCGACGGCCTCCCAGATCATGGCGCCGAAGCTGCCCTCGTGGACGTTCTCGCGCATGCAGGATTCGCGCACCCAGGCGATCGCGGTCTGCACGTCGCCCATCTCGGCCAGGGCCTGCTTGGCGCGCGGGGTCAGCGGGCCCATGTTCTCGAAGAGGAACTTGCTGTAGCGCAGCAGGTTCTCCCGGCCCTCTTCGCGCACCCCCATGATCGCGTCGGGGATGACCTTCAGCGGGTAGGCCTCGGCGAAGTCCGTCTGGGCGTCGAAGGTCTTCTTCTGGAGGAGACGGTCGACGAGTTCGTCGGCGGCGACCTGGAACTGCCGTCGCATCCTGCGCAGGTTCCGCGGGGAGATCACCGAGGTCATGACGGCCTTGATGGCCGTATGGCCGGGTGGGTCGTTCTCCTGGAGCAGGCCGGGCTCGCGGAAGTTCTCGTCGTGCTTGAGGTCCAGGATCCCGCCGCCCCGGCTGTTGAGGAACATGCCCGGGTCGTCGAAGATCGCCCGCACGGTCGCATAGCGCCCGACCGCCACCAGGTCGAATCCTTCGCTCTGCTGTACCCGCACCACCGGGGCGGCCTCGCGGACCGCGCGGTGGTAGTCGCCGGGATCGCGCAGTACTTCGTCGGAGAACGGATCGAGATCCAGTTCAGGCAGGGTGGCGGTCATGGCAGTGGTCCCTTCGCGGATGCCTGGCTTGCTTAGATGTCGAGTACCAGGCGGGGGCAGCGGGCGCGGGACACGCAGATCATCATGACCTCGCCCTCGTCGCGCTCCTCCTCGCTCAGTACGGAGTCGCGGTGGTCGATCTCCCCGGAGAGGACGTAGGTCTCGCAGGTGCCGCAGGTGCCTTCCTGGCAGGAGGACAGGACCTGAACCCCGGCTTCGCGCACCACGTCGATGATCGGACGGTCGGCCGGGATGGTCAGGACCTTGCCCGAGGCGGCCAGCTCCACTTCGAACTCGGTGTTGCCGGCGGCTTCCTGCTCGATCGGAGTGAAGCGTTCGAAATGGACGCTGCCTTTCGGCCACCCGGCGCGGAGCCGTTCGATGGCGTCCAGCATTCCCGACGGTCCGCACGCGTACAGCAGTTCGCCGGGTTGAGGACTGCTCATCAGCGCCTCCAGGCCCGGCATTCCCTGCTCGGCGTCGATGTGCAGTTGCACTCGGGCCCCGTACCTGGAGGTCAGCTCGTCCACCTGAGCCAGACCTTCCCGTGTGCGCCCGCAGTAGGCCAGCGACCAGTCCGCACCGGACGTTTCGACGGCCCGCAGCATCGACAGGATCGGGGTGATGCCGATCCCTCCGGCGATGAAGCGGTAGCGCGGTGCCTGTTCCAGGGCGAAATGGTTGCGTGGTCCACGCGCTACGAGCTGTTGACCTGCTCGCAGTTCGTCGTGCACATAGGCCGAGCCGCCCCGCCCGTGCTGCTCTCGCAGCACCATGATCGTCCACTCGGTCTCGTCCGGCTCACCGCACAGGCTGTACTGACGCACGAGCCCGTCCGGGAGCAGCAGATCGATGTGGGCCCCTGGGTTCCAGGGAGGGAGTGCTCCGCCGGCGGGGGCAAGGCGCAACTGCACGACCCCGGCCGCGACCCGCCTGCGGTCGGCGACCACGACCGGGATCTCGGCATCCGTGGTCAACGCTGTCTTGGGCCTGGTGTCCGCCACCGTCATGAATGCTCCGTTGAGGTCGACGTTGCGACAAAAGGCTAGGTACGCGGCCCGCGGATGCTCCCCGGTCGAGCGGGCGATTCCGTGATGCGGAATCAGCAGCCCGGTGGCCTGCGGATTCTTCTCCACGGAATCCGTTCGTGGCACCATGCGAGGCATGAGCGCCGAAGCGAATGGTGGGCTGACCTCGGTGGATCGTGCCCTGCAGATCCTTGAGCTCCTGGGCGACCGGCCTGCCGTGCGGGTCATGGACGTCGCCGATCACCTCGGTGTGGCACGTTCCACGGCACACCGCCTGCTGCAGGCCCTGATGTACCGGGGGTTCGTGGCCCAGGACGCCGACAAGCTCTACCACCGCGGCCAGGTCTTCGGCTCGGCGAACCTGCGGCCCGGGTCGACCCCCGCTCTGCGGGCCGTGGTCCGGCCCCATCTGGAGCGGCTTTCCGCCGCAGTGGCGGAGACCTGCCATCTCGCGGTGCTGGAAGGTAACGGGGCGCGCTTCATCGACGGAGTGGAGAGCCCCCAGATCCTCCGGGTGGGAATGCGCATCGGGATGTTGCTGCCCGCACACGTCACCGCGGTGGGCAAGGCGCTGCTTGCGGAGTTGTCCGACGCGGAGTTCTTCGCTCTGTATCCGCGGGGGCTGCCAGGAAATCCGGCTGAAGTGGCGAAAAGGGTGACCCTGCGCCAGGAACTGACCGCTGCCCGCAAGCGCGGTTACGCCACCAATGTCGACGAAAGCGCCAAGGGAGTGACGGCGGTCGGGGTGGCGTTCAAGAATCCCGGCGGCCTGGCGATCGCCTCCATCGCGGTGGCCTGCCCGTCCGCACGCTGTCCCCGCTCCGGGGTGGAGCAGCTCGCGGAGCAGGTGAGGGAGACGGCCGAGGCCATCGAGCAGTCGCTCGGCGAGGTCGAACCCGCCGATTCCGCTGCGCGGAACTTGGGCGTCGGCGGCTGACGGGTACGTCGGTGGTCCTCCTAGGCTCACGAGGGAGTTTGCAGCCCGACGATGGGAGCGCGCGGTGATCGATGGCATTCCGGTAATTGACGCGGTGGTTCATCCGTACAACCTCACCGAGGAGAACTTCCGCACCGAACATGCTCGGGCGATCACCGCCATCGTTTCCGGGGGGAATCGGGCAGTGGCGCCTCCGGGATACCGGCTGCCGAAGGACGGCTACGAGAGGAACTGGTCGATCGAAGAGGTCGCCAATATGTCCTTCGTGGAAAGCTATGCCGACCTCGCCGTCTACCACGTCGTGCCCATCCGGGCCTTCCATGACGGGATCTGCTCCGTCGAGAAGGGCCTTGAGGCCCAGGAACGCTGGCCGGACAGGTTCCTGTTCTACGTCGGCGTGGACCCCATGGAGGGGACGAAGGCCATCGAGGATCTGGAACGCCAGGTGGAACTGTTCGACCGTCCGATCGGCCTGAAGCTGTATCCGAACAGCTGGGTGGCCTCAGAGGTCACCGGATGGCTGATGGACGATCCCGAAGTGGCGTTTCCGTTGTTCGAACGCGCCCGGCAACTCGGCATCAAGACCGTGGCCGTGCACAAGGCGATTCCGCTCGGCCCCGTGGAGCTCAAGCACTACCGGGTGGACGACATCGACCGCGCGGCCATGGCGTTCCCGGATCTGAACTTCGAGATCGTCCACGGGGGCATGGCCTTCCTTGAGGAGACCGCCTGGCAGCTGGCGCGCTTCCGCAACGTCTGGGTGAACCTGGAATCCACGGCGACGATGCTGACCAACCGGCCGAGCGCCTTCGAACGGGCCTTCGCCGCGCTGGTCGCCCACGGCGGGCCGCGGGCGCTGAGCCAGATCGTGTGGGGTACGGGCTGCATGGTCGCCCACCCGCGGCCCCACCTGGAGAACTTCGCCCGGAATTTCGCCTTTTCACCGGAGACGGTGGAGCGGTTCGGGCTTCCGGAGATCACCGATGAGGTGCGGCGCGACGTCCTGGCGCGGAACTATGCCCGGCTGCACGGCATCGACCTCGCCGAACGGCTGAACCGGATCAAGGGCGACGCGTTCGACCTGCACCGTCCGGACGGCACCGAACCGCCGGCTCCCTACTCGACCACCGCGGTCGCCGATGTCGCCTACTGAGATCCGCAGCCGATTCGTTGACGTCGGCGGTATCCGCACCCACTACCTTGAGGCGGGCGACGCCCAAAGGACGGTGGTGCTGCTGCATTCCGGCGAGTTCGGGGCGAGCGCGGAACTGTGCTGGGAACGCAACATCCCCGCGTTCGCCGAGCATTTCCGAGTCGTCGCGCCGGACTGGCTGGGCTTCGGGGAGACCGACAAGCTCCACGATTTCGTGTCCAAATCCGACCGGATGATGCGGCACATGGCGGCATTCCTGAGAGTGCTGGCCATCGACGAAGCCCATTTCGCGGGCGCCTCGATGGGCGCCACGAGGCTGGTGGCCGAGGCGGCACGGCCCTCGCCGCGGCTGCCGATCGCGGCGATGGTGCTGGTGTCCGGTGGCGGCTTCGTCCCCGACAATCCCGACCGGCGAGTGCTGCTCGACTACGACGGCACTCCCGAGGGCATGCGGGCGATCCTGCGCGCGTGCCTGAACGATCCCCGATGGGCCGAGGACGAGGGTTACGTGGCCCGGCGCGTTCAGGCCAGCCTGCGCCCGGGGGCGTGGGAGGCCGTGGCCGCGACGCGGCTCAAAGCGCCGAACCTGCCACCCCGCTCGGACTTCGGCCAGGCCGACACCATCCCCTACGAGGACGTGACCGTGCCCACGCTGGCCTTCGCGGGTGCGAAGGACCGGCTGCGGGAGCCCGGCTACCACCAGGCACTGGGACGCATTCCGGGTGCGCGCGTCGAGGTGTTCGACGAGGCCGGGCACCTGCTCAACATCGAACGGGCCGAACGGTTCAACCGGCTGGCCGTGGACTTCCTGCTGGGATTGGAGCGGCGATGATCACGATCGACGAGGTCCGCGCGGCCTTGCGCGGGGTCGCCGACCCCTGCGCGATCGCCACCGGCGCCCCGGTGGACATCGTGGACATGGGGCTGATCCAGGCCATCGACGTCACCGCCGGCGCGGTCACCGTGACCCTGCGGCTGACCAGCCCCTTCTGCATGCAGATCGGCCTGATGAGCGAGCAGATCGGCAAGGCGCTGCGGCGTCTCCCCGACGTCGCGGATGTGCGGGTGGAGGTCGATCACCTCGCCGAGTGGATGCCGGAGATGATGGACCCGCAAGCCCAGGAGCGGCTCAGGCGGATCCGCCCCCTGGGCTTGGTGGCGCGATGAGCTTCGATCCCGACATCGTTCCCGACTACGCGAGCCTCCTGCGGCTGGACGGCCGGACCGTGGTCGTCCTCGGCGCGGGCGCCGGCATGGGACGCCAGTCGGCCCATGCCCTGGCGCAACTCGGCGGCAGGGTGGCCTGCGTGGACCGGGATGAGGAGCTCGCCCGGCAGGTCGCCTCCGAGATCGGCGGGATGCCGATCGCCGCGGACGTCACCGACCGCGGCGAGATGGAGCGCGTGTTCGAGCGAGCGGGCACCCTCGGCTCCGTTACCGGCCTGGTGGACGTGGTCGGGATCGCCACCATCAAACCCGTCCGGGAGTTCTCGGACGCCGACTGGGAGCGGCAGTTCGATCTCACCGTGCGCCACGCGTTCCTGGCCGTGCAGGTGGGCGGCCGCGCGATCGCCGAGGCCGGGGGCGGCAGCATGGTGTTCGTCGGCTCGACCTCCGGGCACACCCACGCGCACGGCCAGGCCGTGTACGGCGCGGCCAAGGCCGCGTTGCACAGGCTGGTGTCGTCGGCCGCCCACGAATACGGCCCGCAGCGGGTCCGTGCCAACGTGCTCGCCCCCGGGTTCACCCGCACGCCTCGGCTGAACCGGCTGCTCACCGAGTCCCAGTGGGAGGAGGTCGGCGCCGGCATCCCGCGCGGCAGGGCAGGCACCCCCGCCGAGATCGCCGCCGCCGTCCTCTTCCTGATCTCCGACCTGTCGAGCTACGTCAACGGGCAGGTCGTCACCGCGGACGGCGGCATGACCGGCGCCATCAGGGTGCCGTTCTGAGCACCACCCCGGCTATCCCGGGGCGATCTCCCGGTCCCGGACGCCGTCGAGGAACGCTCGGCTGTCTCCGTCGTACTGATCGTGTTCCACGTAGTGGCCGAGCCCCGGCAGCTTCAGATAGGTGAACGACATCCCCGTCGGCAGATGCGCCTCGATCGCCGGGGTCATGCCCAGCGCGGCCGCCGACCTCTTCACCGCGGCGAGGTCGTCGACGATGACCGCCACGTGGTGGAACACGAGCTGGAAGTCCTCGCCGCCGGTCAGGAACTCGGTGAAGACGTCCACGAGGCCGTCGACCGGTTGCAGGACTTCGAGGAAGAGCTCGCGGCCCGCGGAGAACGCGCAGCGCAAACTCGCTGGGCCGGTCCTGCCGTCGGCGGTGGTGACCGTGAAGGACGGTTCGAACGGGACGAATTCCTCGACGCCCAGCTGCTCGGTCAGGACGTCGATCGCCTGCTCCCGGTCGTTGGTGACGTAGCCAAGCTTGTAGAAGCCCGGGTGGAGCAGGGACGCGGCGAAGGAGGCCTCACTCATGGGCCGGCCTTCGCTCGCTGCTCGAGAATGCCGAGAGCCTGCTCGTAGCACTCTTCGAATGCCTGCTTGGATTGTGCGAGGAATTCCTGGTGCGGCATTTTCCAGTACGAGTCGGGGAAGTCGTTGCCGTAGGTGCCGTCGTCGGAGAACACCTCCAGCTCCCAGAGCCCGTCGTACCCGGCGTCCAGCAGACTGGCGATGATCTCGGCCGCGACGCCGCGACCGCGTCCGGGCAGCTCGCGGTCGAAGCCGCTCCGCTCCTCCAGGCGGACGTCGCACACCTGCACGCTGTTGATGAGGTGGCCGTACTCGGCGATCCGGGAGTGCAGGTCGGGCTCGCACCAGCTGTGGAAGACGTCGAACATGATCCCGACGTTGTCGCGGCCCGCCTCCTCGATGACCCCGGCCATCGCGGGGAGCGTGTGAATGGGCGACCCCCGGCGCTCGGCCAGGAGCTCCAGCCCGACCCGCAGGCCGTGTTCGGCGGCCGCGTCCGCGATCGCCGGGAGGTTCTCCGCCACCGCCTCGGCCGGACCGACCGGGTTCGCCGGATCCCCGCTGGTACCGGGCGCGATGGCGATCACCGCGGGGGAGAACCGGGCCAGGCGGTGGATGCTCTGGCAGATCAGCTCGGTGCGCTCGCGCGGATCCTGCGGGGTCCCCGGCTTGTCGAAGGGGATCCCCAAGATCGAATGCATCCGCGGGACGCAGAAGGCCGCTTCCAGCCCGTGCTCCTTCATGGACCGTGCGATCCGCTCGTCGTCGCCGTCGGCGAACTTGCCCTCCCACAGGCCGACGGCGGCGCCGCCGATCGCCGCGACCTGCTCGACGTCCTGGTAGATCGTGTTGTGGGGCGTCGAGTAGGAATTCACCGCGAAGCGCGGAGCTTTCACCGCCGACTGCATGGTGCGCATCTCCTTCAACAGGCTGGTTCGGGGCCAGCGTAAAACCGGTGCGCCGGACCGAGCCGGGCCGCGTGCCCCGATTCCGCACCGCGGAACCGGCCGCGCCGTCCCAGGTCACCGGGTCGATTCCCCTATGAGGAATCGACGGCCGGACCGGGAGGTATGGCGTGGACCCCGCCCTAGCATCGGCGCAACCGGTCCATGGGCACCTGCCAGCGGAGTATCACCATGACCACTGAGACCCACCCCCCGACGTGTCCGGTCGCGCACGGCCAGGCCTTCAACCCCCTCGACCCCGGTCAGTCCGGGGACCCGTACCCCTGGCTGCGCGCCGCCCAGGCGGAATGCCCCGTGTTCTACATGCCGGAACAGAACATGTGGTGCGTGACGCGCTATGCGGACGTGGTCCAGGTGTTGCGGGACACCGAGACCTATTCCTCACGCAAGGTCATCCGCCTCGCTCAGCTGGATGCCGACCTCCTCGACGCCTTCCCCGACGGCCCGCCCGACGAGGTGCTGGTGTCGACGGACCCGCCCAAGCACACGCGGCTGCGGGCGCTGGCCCAGACCGCCTTCACGCCGAAGCTGGTCAACGAGCGGGAGGACGAGATCCGGGCGCTGTGCCACCGGTTGATCGACGGTTTCGCCGATCGGGGACGCTGCGACCTGGCCGCCGAATTCGCGGAGAGGCTGCCCGTCCAGGCGATCACACGGCTCGTCGGTGCGCCCCTGGAGAAGTCGGAGGACTTCTACCAATGGGGCATCGACCGGGTGACCCTGCTGCTCGGTGCCCCTCGGCTGGACGAGCGCCAGCGTGCCGAGCTGTCCCGCCGTGTGGTGGCGATGAGCACATGGCTGCGAGAGTTCGTGGAGGAGCGCAGGGAGAACCCGCGCGATGATCTGGCCTCCGCGCTGGTGCATGCCACGACCGACGAGGGCTTCCCGGTGCTGAGCACCCCGGAGACCGTGACGATGATCGGCACGATCCTGTCGGCAGGGTCGAGCACCACCTCGCATTTCCTGCCGCTCATGGTCCGGGAGTTGCTGTCGCATCCCGACCAGTGGGCTCAGGTCGCGGCCGACAGGGGCGTGCTCAAACGGGCGGTGGAGGAGGTGCTGCGGTATCGCACGTCGGTGCACGGTGTGACGCGCACGACCACCCGTCCGGTGACGCTCGGGGGAGTGGACCTGCCCGAGGGCGCCGACCTCTACGTCCACTACGCGGCGGCGCAACGCGACCCCGAGATCTTCGACGACCCCGACACCTTGGACGTGCATCGCCCGAACGTCAAGCGGCACTTCGCGTTCGGCCGGGGCGTCCACACCTGCCTCGGCGCGCCCCTGGCGAGGCTGGAGGCGCGAGTGGCGCTGGAATGCCTCATCGACCGGCTGCCGAACCTGCGCCTGGCGCCCGACGCGCCGCCCGAACGCTGGATCCCGAGCATGCTCACCCCCGGGCTGGAACGGCTTGACCTGGAATGGGACCCGATCCGCGCCTAGGGCGTGTTTCGAAGTAGGCGAAGGGAAGTCACGATGACCACCACGATGCCGGCCTTGGACATCGACCCGTTCACCGACGACGTCCTGGCCGACCCCACGGACTTCCACCGCCGGTTGCGCGCCGCCGGCCCGGCGGTGAAGGTCCGGCAGAGCGAAGGCCTGGACCTGGTCGCCGTGGGGCGCGACCGCGATGTGCGCGAGATCTACGCCGATCACGAGAACTTCCTGAACAGCCGGGGCTCGGGCGTCCTGGACCTGCAACGGGACGAGCCGTTCCGCGAACCGGGCCTGCTGCTGGAGCATGACCCGCCCGCGCACACGGCGGTGCGGACGGTGATGGCGGACGTGATCTCGCCGCGGCACGTCCGCGGGCTGCGGGCGAGCTTCCAAGCCGCGGCCGACGATCTCGTGGACCGGCTGCTGGACCTGAAGACCTTCGACGCGCAGAAGGAGTTCGCCGAGGCCTTCCCGCTCAGAGTCGTTCCGGACGCGGTCATGGGAGCGCCCGAGGAAGGACGGGAGAACCTGCTGCGCTACAGCGTCTTCCTGTTCGAGTCGATGGGGCCGCGCACCCCGCGCGCCCGCCGCGTCCTGGAGCAACTGCCCGATGTGGAGGGAGCGATCGCCTGGGTGCGGGATTCCTGCCGGCGCGAGAACGTCAGACCCGGCAGCTTCGGCGCACTGATCTGGGAAGCGGTCGACCGCGGGGAACTGACCGAGGAGCAGGCCCCGAACCTCGTCCGCTCCCTGCTCGGCGCCGGTATCGACACCACCATCCACAGCCTCGCCGTCACGCTGCACCTGCTGGTGTCGCACCAGGACCAGTGGGCGCTCCTGCGCGATCAACCGGGCCGCGGAAGGTTCGCCTTCGACGAGGCGCTGCGCCACCGGACCACGGTGCGGCAGAACTTCCGGACCCCGGCGCGCGATCTGGAGATCGACGGCGTGCCGGTCCGCGAGGGGCAGAAGATCATGCTGGTGCCCGGCGCGGCCAACCGGGATCCGGAGCGCTGGGGCGAGAGCGCGGACGCCTTCGACATCACGCGCGACACCGGCGGGCATCTCGCCCTCGGCCGCGGCGTCCACCAGTGTGCGGGAGCGCCGGTGGCGCGGCTGGAGGCGGACACGCTGCTGTCCACGTTCGCCCGCCGGGTCAAGGGCATCGAGTTCGCCGGCACGCCGGTGCCTCTGCTGAACAACACCCTGCGCGGCTGGTCCAGCCTGCCCGTCACGATCACGGCGGCCTGAGACCGTGAGCAACTGGACGTGCGGGCGGGACGGGCGAGTGGCGTGGCTGTCCTTCGACCGTCCACCCGATGACCAGGTCCGCTTCGACGATCTCGTCGACCTGCGCGGTGCGCTGACCGCGCTCGCACCCGACGAGGACGTCTCGGTCGTGGTGCTCGGCAGCGCCAGGCCCGGCGGCTTCATCGGGCACGCCGATCGCGGCGAGATCAAGGCGATGCGGGAGGGCGGGCCCGGACGGCTGGAGGAATGGCTGACCACCCTGCTGGCCATCGAGGACCTGCCGCAACCGGTGGTCGCCGCGGTGCGGGGGCCGGCCCGCGGCGGCGGCTGCGAGATCGCGCTCGCCTGCACCTTCCGGATCGCCGGGCCGCAGGCATCCTTCTGCCAGCTGGAGATCGACCGCGGAGCCATGCCCGGCGCCGGCGCCACCCAGCGCCTGCCCCGGCTGATCGGCGCGGGCCGCGCGGCACACATGATCATGACGGGACGTGCGGTCGGCGCCGCGGAGGCGCAGGCCATGGGCCTGGTCGACGCGGTGATCGAGGGCCCCGACGTGGCCGCGGGCATGGCGCGCTGGGCCGGTGAACTCGCCTCGAAACCGCGCGCGTCCCTGGTGGGCGTCAAGCGCGCGCTGCTGGCTGCTCAACGCCTCCCGATGGCGGAGGGGCTTCGCCTGGAGCAGCGGCTGTTCCATGAAGTACTGACGGCAAAGGGAGAACGAGCCTGATGCGAGGTCTGCAGGACAAGGTGATCGTCGTCGCCGGCGGAGCCACGGGAATCGGCGCCGCCACCGCGCGTCGGCTCGCGGAGGAGGGCGCGAAGGTCGTCATCGGCGACATCAACCCGACCGGGGCGAAGGACACCGTCGAGGAGATCCGGGCTCACGGCGGTCACGCCGTGGCCCACGAGTTCGACATCGCCGGCGAGGAGTCCTGCGCCGCGCTCATGGCGGCGGCGGTGGAGGCCTTCGGGGGGATCGACGGGCTGTTCAACGCGGCCGCCGACCTGTCCGCCGATACCCTGGGCCGCGATGCGGACCTCCTCTCCGTACCGGTGGAGGTGTGGCACCGCAGCCTCGCGGTCAACCTGACGGGGTACTTCTACACCGCCCGGCACGCCGTACCGCGCCTCCTGGAACGCGGCGGCGGTGCGATCGTCAACACGATCTCCGGCCTCGTCCTCAACGGCGACCGGGGACGGGTCTCCTACGGCGCCTCCAAGTCCGGGCTGCTCGCGATGAGCAAGCACATCGCGACCCGCTGGGGCAAGGAGGGCATCCGCTGCAACGTGGTCGCGCCGGGCATGGTGCTCACCGACAACTCGATGGCGATGATCGGCGAACAGGAGCGAGCCGCCGTGCTGGAGATGCTGCGATCCCCGCGCTTCGGCGAACCCGAGGACATCGCCGCCGCCGTCACGTTCCTGCTCTCCGAGGACGGATCCTGGATCAACGGGCAGGTGCTGCCGGTCAACGGCGGCACGGGCCTGCGATGAGTGAGATGTCGGCGGTCGTCGTGCGCGAGCTGGGCGGCCCCGAGGCGCTGCGGCCCGAGCGGACGGCGATCCCCGAACCGGGGGCGGGTGCGGTCCTCATCCGCGTCTCCCGCAGCGTGGTGAACTTCGCCGACGATCGGATGTGCCGTACTGGAGTGAACCACTTCACCGGCCGAGTGGATCCGCCGCCATTCGTACCGGGCGGGGAAATCGTCGGAACGCGCCGCGACACCGGCGAACGCGTCGTCGCGCTATGCCGCACAGGAGGCTACGCGCAATTCGCCGTCGCCTCGGAGGACGCCGTCTTCCCCGTCCCCGAACAGATCGAGGACGAGGCGGCGCTGGCCGTATTCGTGCCCGGACTCACCGCCGCGTTCCTGCTCGACGTCGCGGGGTTGCCTGCCGCGGATACGTCGGTGGTGATCCATGGCGCGTCGGGGGCCGTCGGCAGGGTCTTGCTGCGCCTGCTGCGCGGAGGTCCCTGCCGGGTGATCGCCTCGGCGTCCACTCCGCGATCCCGTGAGGGGATCGCCCGCGACGGCACAACGGTGATCGACGCCGAGCCGGACGGCCTGACCGAGCGCATCCGCGCCGCGTGCGGCGGCCGGCCCGTCGACGTGGTGCTCGATCCCATCGGAGGGCCCGTGCTGGAGGCCTCGCTCGGCGCCCTGGCGCCCCGCGGCAGGCTCGTGACCTTCGGCAATGCCTCCGGTGCAGCGGCCACCGTCGACCCGCGTTCCCTCATCGTCGGTTCTCGCACCGTCACCGGGTTCTGGTTGATGGATCACACCCACGACCGCGCGGCCTGTGAGGCCCACCTCGCTCGGCTGTTCGCCTTGGCGGACGATCTGGCGACGACTCCAGCCCGGACCTTTCCGCTGGACGAGGCCGCCAAGGCCATGACGACCACCCGCGAACGTGCGCACACGAGCCGAGTACTCCTCGACCCCTGGGCCTGAACGAACCGTCAGGCGCCGGGGAAGTGCGTCAGGGTGTGCTCGATCTTGTTGACGGTGCGGTGCAGTTCTCTGGCGAGGTGGCCCATCTGCTCGGGGCCGAACCGGGCCAGCGGTACGGCGATCGACAGGGCGCCGACGGTGGTGCCGCTCCCGTCGTGCACGGCGGCGCCGATGGCGGCGACACCGCGCTCGGTGCCCTCGATGTTGAGCGCGTGGCCGTGCGTGCGGACGTTGGCGAGTTCGCGCGTCAGCTTCGTCCACTCCGGGCCGGTCAGGTCGGGATACAACTCCCGCAGTTGTTCGGTCGGCAGCTCGGCCAGCATGGCCTTGCCGCCCGAGGCCAGATGCGCGGGCAGGATCGTGCCGCGGCGGTCCCCGACTTGAAGGACTTGCGATGACTCCACGCTCGAAAGGAAACGCACCTCCGTGCCGGTCCGCACGACGAGGTTGACGGTTTCCTGTACGCGTCCGCACAGCGTCTCCATGTGCGGGGTGGCCAGCCTCCGCAGCTCCCGTAGTGTCGAGCCGTCCATGCCGGCCGGGGTAGAGGACAGGAACGGCCCCGGGAGGTAGGAGTGCCTCTCGTCCTGAATGGCGAAGTCGCGGTAGACGAGCATGGCGAGGAGCCGGTGCGCGGTGGAACGAGCGATGTTCAGCTCGCGGGCCACGTCACTGACCTTCAGGCTGCCCTGGTCGCGCAGCATGTGAAGGATCAGCAGGGCGTTGTCGACGGACCCCAGCGCATAGGTCGGCTTCTCCTTCATGTTCTTCACAGAAGAATGCTAATCCATACTGCGGAACGGGCGGTCGGGCCCGGTTCACAACCAGGGGCCGAGGCTCGGGGCCTCGCGGGTGCGTCCGGTCAGCCACGCGGCCAGGTCGGCGGCCTGTCCCGATGCCGCGTGTCTGGCCGCGGCCTCCGAGGCCAGGCGGGTGTTGAAGGCCTCCGGCAGGTCGGCGAAGGACACACCGTGCTGGAGGTCGACCGCGTGCACCGCCATCTCCCTCGCCCGCATCCATGGGATCTCCGTGGCGGGGACGGTCCGTCCTTGGGCGGTCACCACGGACCGGTGCCATGCCTCCTCCGGCAGACCGTCAACGTCCTCCGCCAAGCGGCGCGCCGACCCATGGACGAGCGCGCGCAGATCGTCCGCGGGCAGCGACGCCGCGGCCTCGATCTCGGCCGCCCGCTGCCGCGCATTGGCGTACATCCGGTTCTCGACACCGGTGGCGGCCCAGCTCAGCAGGCGGCGCAGCGCCTCGGCGTTGCCGTGGACGTGGGCGATGACGTGGCGGCGCGTCCAGCCGTCCAGGGCGGTCGGCGCGGACAGTTCGTCGTCGGTGAGCCGGTCGACGACGCCGAGGAACAGCCTGGTGCCCTCGTCCATCCAGGAGCGGGCGCTCACGGCGTCCTCGCCGCGTTCTCCAGACGGCCGATGCCTCCGATCTCGGTCACCACGGTCACGCCGTCCGCGAGGTAGCGGGGCGGCTTGCGGGCGTGGCCGACTCCGCCGGGCGTGCCGGTCGCGATGACGTCGCCCGGCCGCAGCGTGACGATGGTGGAGGCGTACCGCACCAGGGCCACCGGGTCGAAGACCAGGTCGGACGTGTCGGCCTTCTGCATCACCTCCCCGTCGACGCGGCAGGTCAGCGGCAGGACGGGGCGGACACCGCCGGGCAGTTCGTCCGGGGTGACGAGAACGGGGCCGAGCGGCGTCGTGCCCTCGAACGTCTTGCCCTGCAGCCACTCCTTGGTACGGAACTGCCAGTCCCGCATGGAGACGTCGTTCATGGCCGTGAACCCGGCGATCGCCTGAGCCGCCTCGTCCTCGGACGCCCGCCGGACGGGGCGTCCGATCACCAGGGCCAGCTCGGCCTCCCAGTCGACGGCCGACGACTCGGGGGCGAGCTGGATTTGGTCCCGGGCGCCGATGAGGGCCTCGGGGAACTTGGCGAACAGCGTGGGGTACTCGGGCAGGTCGCGTCCCATCTCCAGGATGTGGGGGCGGTAGTTGAGCCCGACGCACAGCACCTTCCCCGGACGTGGCACGACGGGCGCGAACGCGGCGTCGTCCACGGGGCGCGGCTTCTCGGTCGCGGACGCGGCGACGCCGGCCCAGTCGTCCCGCGCCAGCAACGCGCCGACATCGGGAGCGTCGAGGAGGACGCATCCGTCAGCGGAAACCCGTGCGGCGCGGGTTCCCTCGTTCGTCCGGACGGTCGCGAGCCTCACTGCGCGTTCCCCTCTGCCGTGTCGTGCTGGACGCGGTGCTGGTGCAGCCGCTCGAAGATCGGAGTGTCGCTGAACCGGAACAGGTCCAGGCCCTGCTCGGTGGCGAGTGTCAACGGCTGCCATGACGGCACGACGAACAGGTCGCCGCGCTCGACCGTCCAGCCGTGTTCCCCCACCGTGACCTGCCCGGCGCCGTCGAACACCTGGTAGACCGAGGAGCCGACCTCGCGGGTCGCCGCGGTCTCCGTGCCGGGCGTCAGCCGGTGGAACTCGGCGCGCAGGGTGGGCATGACGTCGCCGCCCGTCGTGGGGTTGGCGTAGCGGACGGCGGCATGCCCGGGTTCGACCGTGGCGCGGTGGCCCTCCGCCTCCAGCGCCAGCTGGTCCGCCAGCGCGCGGTCGGTGTACTCCCACCGGTAGGCCAGAAGCGGCGTCGACGGCGCCGGACTCAGGTGGGTGAGCGGCCGAAGGCCGGGATGACCCCACAGCCGCTCCGACCGCGACCGCTCCGGGGCCTCCCGCGATTCGATCTCGTCAGGCCCGGGTTCGAAGAACGTCGACTCGGCGAGGTACTGGAACGGGATGTCCAGCCCGTCGATCCACGCCATGGGCCGGTCGGTGACGTTGTGGTGGCCGTGCCAGTGCCACCCGGCCTGCGGGAGGAAGTCGCCGCGGCGCATGGCGACGGGATCGCCGTTCACCACCGTCCACACGCCCTCCCCTTCGACGACGAACCGGAAGGCGTTCTGGGTGTGCCTGTGCACGGGGGCGTCCTCACCCGGGTTGAGGTACTGGATCGCGGCCCACAGCGTCGGCGTGGCGAACGGCCTGCCGCCAAGGCCGGGATTGGCGAGTGCTATCGCCCGGCGCTCGCCCCCGCGCCCGACCGGCACCAGTTCCCCGGCCCGCTCTGCCATGGGCAGCAACGCGTCCCATCGCCACCGGTGCGGAGCCGCCTTCGATCTTGGGGACGGCGGCATGAGGTCGCCGATCTCGGTCCAGAGCGGGACGAGCGACTCGGCCTCGAAGCCCCGGTACAGCGCCTCAAGCTGCGGAGTGCGTACCGGCTGGTTCTCGGCGTCGGTCGCGACGATGGTCACCGGCGACCCCTCGGCGACGGTCATGGTAGAAGCCCTTCCGTACGCGCTACCAGGTGACCCCACCATGCCGATGATTCTGCACTACGGCCAACAAGATTCTGGCATGAGGAACAACCGTGCGTCGCAGGGGCGGCGAGTGCGGAAGGGGATGACCAAGCTTCGCGCATGACGGATCCGGAAGATTCCAGCGAGCCGTGCGATCATCACCCAGATCGCGAACAAGTGGTCGATCCTCGCGGGTCTTCTCGGGGGACCTCGTGGCTGCCCGTGGTCAGGGCGGGGTGGTTTGGTACAGGTGGAGCAGGCCTCGGGTCACGGCGGCCGGCCATATGGTTGCGTGCTGCTCGTCGGGGATGACCTCGCTGCGGACGTCGATCTTCTCCTGGGCGCGCAGTCGCTCGGTGAAGGCCGACAGATCGGCGACCATGTCGAGTCCGGACAGGGATCGGCGCATCGTGGCGGGCATGACGGGCCAGCTCCGGTCGGGGCTGTCCTCCCGCTCGCCCACGGCGAGGTAGACGTCGCTCGCTTCCCGGTCGGCGAAGCGTGCTCGGTGAGGGTCCAGGAGCAGTCGGTCGTCCCACCACAGTGACGGGCTGACCGCCAGGAACCTGCGGAAGCCCTCCGGGCGGCACACGAGCGTCCAGCAGGTGAACAGCCCGCCCAGGGAGAAGCCCGCGATGCCCCGGTCGGACGGGTCGAGCCGGTGCGCCGCCTCCACGTGGGGTGCGATCACCTCGTGAATCAGGTCGAGCATCGCGCCGGCGCGTCCCGTCCCGTGCGGGGTCTCTCCGCGGTGGTAGCCCGGTGCCGCGACCGTGGGCGTCAGGTCGCGTGGGCGCCGGGTGAACAGGTGGGTGCGGTCGTCGGTGGCCGGTGAGATGCCGACGACGGCCACGGGACGCAGCTGCCCCAGCGAGAACGCCAGCGTGTTCCGCGCGATCTGGGCGGTGGTCAGGAAGGTCAGGAAACCGTCGAGCACGTACAGCACCGGGATGGGGTCCTGTCGCGACGTGGCCGGCGGGACGGCCACGTCGACGCGCCACCGGTCGGTGGGTTCGTCGCCGGCGGTGAGCGTGTACCGCACCGCGCCCGGTAGCTCCACCGGCCCGGCCGACCAGTGCACGGTCATGCGACCACCTCCGGTACTCGTCATCGGGATCCCCGCGGGCCCGGGTGTTCAGGCGACCGAGACCTTGGTCTCGTCGTACCTGAAGCGGAGCAGGAAGATCGCGGTGAAGGCGGCGGCGAAGGCGGCGAGGACGGCGATCGGCAGTGCCACCGCGCCGATCCCGCCGTCGTCGAGCAGCACCGACCGGAAGCCGCGCATCGCCCAGTAGGCCGGGCTGGCCGGGGCGACCGCCCGGACCCAGTCGGGGAGCAGCGTGACCGGTGTCAGCGCGCCGCCGAGGCCGCCGAGGACCAGTGCTCCGACGTTGGCGGACGCGTTGACCTGCTGGAACGTGTGGACGACGGCGGTGAGCATCAGGCCGAGCGTGGTCAGGCAGCACGCCAGGGCGATGATCAGCAGTCCCAGCGCGACGGGGGAGCCGCGCGTCCTCATGCCGAACAGGGCCGCGCCCAGGGCGAACAGCAGCGCCTGCTGGACGAGTGAGATGGCGAGTACCGGTGCCAGCTTCCCCGCCACGATCTCGGCGGGCCGGGCCGGGCTGGCCCTGAGCCGGTCCCAGGTGCCCCAGCCGTGCTCGCGGAAGAAGGCGAACGGGACGAACGAGACGAGGAAGAAGGCGAACAGCACGGTCATCCCGGGGACGGCCTCCTCGGCGCCGTTGGCGCCGGAGTAGCCCTGGTTGACCAGGACGAAGCCCCGCTCCGGCCGGAGGAAGGCCATCAGCACGAGCGGCATCAGCACCAGGCTGAGGACGGGCAGCGGGTCCCGGCGCAGGATGCGCATCTCCTGGCGGAAGATCACCATGATCCGTCGTGCGGACACCTCACACCTCGTTCCCGGTGGCTCCGTACCGCCGTCCGGTCAGCGCCAGGAACGCGGTCTCCAGGCTGGGGCGGACGACGTCGATCGAGCGGAGCCGTCCCGCGTCGGCGGTGTCCAGCGCGTTCAGCACCCGGCCGATGGTGAACTCCGGATCGGGGTCGGTGATCGCCAGCCTGGAGCCGGTGCGGGTGACGTCCAGAGATCCGAAGGCGGTCGGGTCCGGGGCGGGACCGTCGAAGACCGCCTCGATCACCGTCGTGCCGTGCGCCTCGATGATCTTCTGTGGCGGGTCGCAGGCGATGAGCCGGCCGCGGTCGAGGATGGCGACCGTGGTGTCGAGGGACTCGACCTCGTCCAGGTAGTGCGTGGAGTAGAGCACGGCGGTGCCGTCGGCGGCGGCCTGCCGGACCAGGTCGAGGATCCGCCGCCGCGTCCGCACGTCCGCGGCGGCGGTCGGCTCGTCCAGCAGCAGCAGCCGGGGACGGTGCAGCAGCGCGAGCGCGGTGTGCAGCCGGCGCATCTCGCCGCCGGACAGGTCGCGTCCCAACCGGTCGAGCAGCGGGGTGAGGAGCATTTGCCCGGCCACCTCGTCGATCCGCGCCGCCAGGGCGCGGCCGCGCAGGCCGTGGAGTTCTCCGCTGAAGCGGAGGTTCTCCCGTACGGTGACGACCGGGACGATGCCCAATTCCTGCGGGGCGAGGCCGAGGTACTCGCGGGCCTTCTCGGGATGGTCCGCGACGTTGAATCCGCAAATGTGGACTGAGCCTTCGTCCGCTCGTCTGAGGCCCGCGATAATGGAGACCAGCGTCGTCTTTCCCGCCCCGTTGGGGCCGATCAGCGAGACGATCTCGCCGGCCGACACGGTCAGGCCGACGCCGCGGAGAGCGGGGACGTCACCATACGATTTGCTCACATCGACGATCGCGATAACCGGGTGCTGCGAGAGCATCATCACCAGCCAATGTGAAAGTCCTCGTCCTGCTCACCGGATCGTTGATTATCGCAGCTTTCTCACCTGGGGCTCAGTCTTACATGATTCTCGGCTCCGGCCAAGAGCCGGTCCCGACCATGCCGCGGAGTGCCGGGTCCGGAGCCGGTCACGGCGCCGCCGCCCCACTGGCCAGGTGAAATACCGGTCAGGACGAGCAGCGTTTACGGCCCTTCCGCAGCGGCGCGCGGGCGCCCATTGGCCGCGGGCCCGGGCTTTGGCGAACGGCGATGTGACGATCATCTGACCTGCGGCGGAACACATTTCGCGACCTCGTCTCACACTTTGTGGCGAAGGCGCGCGGATGACCGTTGTCGTCGATCGGAGTTCGGCCCCATGTCGAGATCGCCTCTTGACAGCGCCGCGGGGAGCGTGCCTATCTTCATGATGTGATCCCGGAGTCCGGAAAGTGGACACCGGGTTCACTACTCGTGGTTCTGTGAAAGCCGTGGGTAGTTCCATAAAGTCGGTCCGTAAATAGCTTCAGCGTTTCGTTCGCGTCCTCGTCGTGAGCGCGAATATCGGCGCGGCCGTCAAGTCAGATCCGACGTCGAAGGGGAAGACGTGAGCGATGTCGTCGCTTCGTACGGCCAACTGCTGGACCGGCTCAACCGGAGCTCGGCGAAGAAGCAGTACCAGGCGTTCAAGGACATCGCCTGGGACGACCCCGAGATGGCGGTCGAGGTGTCCGATCCGGGGTGGGAGCTCACCGCGGAGGACCCGCTCGGCGCGGACGACTGGTACCGGCGGCGGCCGCCCGACGAGCGCCGGCGCATCGGCCTGAGCAAGACCGCCGACATGATCAAGATGGCGATCGAGTTCGAGAACGTCCTGCAGCGCGGTCTCCTGCAGTACGCCGCGACGCTGCCGAACCGGTCGGCCGAGCTGACGTACCTGTACCACGAGATCGCCGAGGAGACGCAGCACACGCTGATGTTCCAGGAGTTCATCAACCGGACGGGGATCGATCCCGAGGCGTTCCCCGGGCGGCTGGACCGGTCGCGTCAGCGCTTCATCAGGGCGTCCAGCTCGTTCCCGCACATCGTGTTCACCGAGGCCCTGGTCGGGGAGGAGATCTTCGACCACATCCAGCGGCGGCGCCTCAAGATCGAGCCGATCCCGCCGATCCTCCGGGTGCTGTTCACGATCCATGTCACGGAGGAGGCCCGGCACAAGTCGTTCGCGCGGGCGTGGCTCCGCACTCACATGGATGTGCTCACGGACGCCGACAGACGGCTGCTGGGCCGATACTTGAACGTCCTCACCGGCGCACTCGGCGCTCGTATTCTCCTGCCGGGAAACCGCCTGAAGGAAGAGTTCGGCATTCCCGACGCCGTCATGGCCCGCGTCACCGAAGGGCCGGTTCTCGTCGACGTGCTGACCCGCGCCCTGGCGCAGGTGATCGCGTTCGGTCGCAAGCACCGCCTGCTCTCCGAAACGGCGGCGATTCTCCCCACCATCAGGCGGCCCGAGGCCGCAGAGTCCCATTGACACGACCGGATCGTCATCCGAAGCGCGCCCGGCCATTCGGCACAGTCATCCGGCACGATGCGGCATCGTGCCGCCTCCACGCGAAGGCGGGTTGATCGGTCATGGAACGCGAGGTGCGGCGTCTGCCGCTGCTGGCGGCCCAGTCCGCCGTGTGGTACGCGCAGCAACTGGACGTCGGCGACCCGATGTTCAACATCAGCGAGTACATCGAAATCCGAGGTCCGGTCGACGCCGGGTTGATGGCGGCCGCGATAAGGCGTGCGGGCATGGAGGCCGAGTCCTTTCACGCCCGCTTCGTGGAAGACGAGGACGGCGTCCATCAGATCATCGACGTGTCGGACGACTGGCCGGTGCCCTATCTCGACCTCACCGGGGAACCGGACCCGGGACGTGCGGCGGACGCCTGGATGCGGGAAGACCAGCGCCGGCCTTTCGACCTCACCCGCGGAGTCCCTTTCCGAACCGCGCTGATCAGGGTGGCCCCCGACCTTTTCCTCCTCTACTTCACGGCACATCACATCGTCATCGACGGCTACAGCGCCGCATTGTTCGTCGCCCGGGCCGCCGAGGTGTACACGGCTCTGAAAAAGGGGGACGACCCCCCGCCCGCCGCATTCGGGTCCGTACGCGACCTCGTAGAGGAAGAGACGGCGTATCTCGCGTCGGAGCAGTTCCAGCGCGACCGCGAGTTCTGGGCGGCCTGCGTGGGGGAGGACGAGGCCGCGCCCGCCTCGCTGACGGGCCGCGCGAGCGTCCCGGGCGGCGCGTCCAGCGGGTTCACCCGTCACACGACCTACCTGTCCGACGCGGACATCACGCGGCTGCGCGACGCCGCCCGCGAGGTCGGCACGGGCTGGCCCGCCCTGATGGTGGCGGCGTTCGCCGCGTACGTCCACCGGATGTCCGGAGAGGACGACGTGGTCCTCGGGCTGCCGGTCACCGGACGCAAGACCCGCACGTCGCGTGCCACACCGTCGATGACGGCGCACGTCCTGCCGCTGCGCCTGCGGGTCACCGGCGCCACGACGTTCGCCGATCTCACCCACCAGGTGTCGCGCGAGATCAGGCAGATCCTGCGGCACCAGCGTTACCGGGCCGAGGACATCCGCCGCGACCGCGGTATGCCCGTCCACGGCCGGCGGCTGTGGGGCAGCGAGATCAACATCCTGCCGTTCGAGTACGACGTCGAGTTCGACGGCAACGCCACCACCGCGCACGATCTGGTGACGGGGCCGATCACCGACACGATGGTGGCCGTCCACTACGGCGCGGACCTCAAAGGGATGCGGATCGACGCCAACGCCAACCTCGCGGCCTGCGCCGACCGGGAGCTGGCCGATCATCTGAACCGGTTCCGGCGTCTCCTGGAGTCGGCGATCGCGAACCCCGGACAGCGGATCGAGGACGTGGACGTCCTCGGCACCGCCGACCGCCGCAGGGTCCTGCTGGAATGGAACGACACCGCGCACGACGTGCCGGCCGCCACGGTCCCCGGGCTGTTCGAGGAGCAGGCGTCCCGCACCCCCGACGCGACGGCCGTGGTGTTCGAGGGCCGGTCCGTTTCCTACGCCGAGCTCGCGAACCGCACCGACCGGCTGGCGCGGCACCTCGCCGCCCAGGGGGTGGGGCCGGAGACGGTGGTCGCGGTGCCCCTGCCCCGCTCGGTGGAGATGGTGGTCGCGCTGCTGGCGGTCCTGAAGGCCGGCGGTGCGTATCTGCCGATCGACCCCGCCCATCCCGCCGACCGGATCGCGTTCGTCCACGACGACGCCCGCCCGTTGCTGACCCTCACCACGCCGGACGTGGCCGGCCCGGACGGCGCCGCCGTCCGCGCGACGCCCCCGGCGCCCGGGAACACGGCGTACGTCATTTACACGTCGGGGTCGACGGGACGTCCGAAGGGCGTCGCGGTCGAGCACGCCGCGATCGTGAACCGGCTGCTGTGGATGCGGGACCACTACCGGGTGACCCCCGCCGACCGGATCCTGCAGAAGACCCCGCTCGACTTCGACGTGTCGGTCTGGGAACTGTTCCTGCCGCTCATCAGTGGCGCTGCACTGGTCCTGGCCCGGCCGGACGGGCACCGGGACCCGGCCTACCTCGCCGGGCTGATCCAGGACGCCCGGGTCACGATGGCGCACTTCGTGCCGTCCATGCTCGAGGCGTTCGTCCTGGAACCGGCGGCGACCGGCTGCACGAGCCTGCGCGAGGTCGTCTGCAGCGGCGAGGCACTGCCCGACCACCTACGCGACCGGTACTACGCGGTCCTCGGCGCCCGGCTGAACAACCTCTACGGCCCCACCGAGGCGGCGGTCGACGTCACCGCCGCACCGTGCCCGCCCGGCGGCGGGCCGGTTACCATCGGCCGTCCGGTGTGGAACACCCGCGTCTACGTCCTGGACGCGCGGCTGGCGCCGGTACCACCGGGTGTCGCGGGCGAGCTGTATCTCGCCGGTGACCAGCTCGCCCGCGGCTATGTGAACCGGGCCGGGCTGACCGCGGAGAGGTTCGTGGCCGACCCGTTCGGCCCGCCCGGCAGCCGCATGTACCGGACCGGGGACGTGGCCCGCTGGAACCTCGACGGCCGGATCGAGTACCTCGGCCGGAGCGACCACCAGGTAAAGATCCGCGGGCTGCGCGTCGAGCCGGGCGAGATCGAAAGCGTGCTGGCCGATCATCCGGGCGTCGGACGCGCCGTGGTGGCGGACCGCGAGGTCGCCGCGGGCGGACGGCGGCTGGTGGGGTACGTCGTCCCGGAAAGCGGCACGGCCGCGGCCGTGGCGAACCTGTGCCGCCTGCGGCGCGAGGGCCGGCTCGATGGGCACGAACTCCACGAACTGCCGAACGGCATGACGGTGTGCGCCCGGAACCGGTCGAACACGGCCTTCCTCTATGACGAGATCTTCGTTCGGAACGAGTACTTCAGGGCCGGGGTGACGCTGCCCGAGGACGCGTGCGTGGTCGACGTCGGCGGCCACGTCGGCCTGTTCTCGCTCTTCGTCGGGACACGGCAGCCGGGCTGCCGCGTCCACGCGTTCGAGCCGATCCCCGCACTGGCCGGGATGTTCCGGATCAACGCGGAACTGCACGGCCTCGACGCGGCCGTCACCACCTGCGGCCTCGGGCGGGAGGCGGGCACCGCACGGTTCACCTACTACCCGGACATGTCGCTGCTGTCCGGGCGGTTCGCCGACGAGCGCGAGGAACGCCGCGTGCTGGAGCGGTACCTGCGCGACGAGCCGGCCGAGGGACTCGCCGAACTGCTGACCGAGCGGTTGCGCGGGGAGGACGTCGAGGTCGAGGTCCGGACGCTCTCCCAGATGATCCGGGAGCACGGCATCACCCGGATCGACCTGCTCAAGATCGACGCGGAGAAGAGCGAGCTGGACGTCCTGCTCGGCATCGAGCCCGCGCACTGGCCGATCGTCCGCCAGGTCGTCGCCGAGGTGCACGACATCGGCGGGCGGCTCGGCATCGTCACCGGGCTGTTGCGCGACCACGGCTTCCGGACGACGGTCGAGACCGCCCCCCACTTCGCGGGCACCGGCGTGTACTGCGTCTACGCCGTGCGTCCCGACGCCCCTGTGCGTCCGGGACCCGAACCGGACGACGGGGGCCGGCGGTGGTACAGCCCCGACCGGCTCACCGAGGACCTGCGGGCGCACGCCCGGACCCGCCTGCCGGACTACATGGTCCCGGCGGCGTTCGTGATCCTGGACGAACCGCCGACGACGTCGAACGGGAAGCTGGACCGCAAGGCGCTCCCGGCGCCCGACTTCTCCGCCGCGGTGACGGGGCGGGCGCCGCGGACGCCCCGCGAGGAGATCCTGTGCCATCTCTTCGCCGACATCCTGCATCTGGACAGGGTCGGGATCGATGACGGCTTCTTCGACCTGGGCGGGCATTCGCTGCTGGGGACCCGCCTGATCGGCCGCATTCGGTCCGTGCTGGAGGTCGAGGTGTCGATCCGGGACCTGTTCGAGGCTCCGACCGTGGCGGAGCTGGCGGACAGGCTCGGCGGCGCGGGCCAGGCGCGGCCGGTGCTGGAGCCATGGCGTCGTCCGGACAGGGTGCCGCTGTCGTTCGCGCAGCGGCGTCTGTGGTTCCTCAACCGGTTGGAGGGGCCTGGCCCGACCTACAACATCCCACTCGCGGTGCGTTTGCGCGGTCCGCTCGATCGCGCGGCGCTCGCCGCTGCCCTCGCCGACGTCGTGGACCGGCACGAGAGCCTCCGGACGATATTCCCGGAAAGCGACGGGGAGCCGTATCAGCTGGTGCTGGATCCGGAGCCGTTCGTGCTGGAAACGGTGGACGCCGAGGTGGGAGACCTTTCCCGGATGGTGGCGGCGGCCGCGGGGCGGGGCTTCGACCTTATGGCGGATCGGCCTTTCCGGGCCGAGTTGTTCCGCCTTGGCCCGGACGATCACGTGTTGTTGGTGGTGGTGCACCACATCGCCGGTGATGCGTGGTCGATGGGTCCGCTGGGGCGTGATCTGGCGGTGGCGTATTCGGTTCGCTGTCGGGGGGCTTCGGTTCCGCAGTGGTCATCACTTCCGGTGCAGTATGCGGATTATGCGTTGTGGCATCGGGAGTGGCTGGGGGATGAGGGCGATTCGGGGAGTGTGGTCGGTGCGCAGGTGGCGTATTGGCGTGAGGCGTTGACGGGGTTGCCTGATCAGCTTGATCTGCCGGTGGATCGGCCGCGTCCGGCGGTGGCGACGTATCGGGGTGGTTCGGTCGGGTTCGCGTTGGACGGTGATCTGCATCGGTCGCTGGTGGCGTTGGCGCGGGACAACGACGTCACGTTGTTCATGGTGGTGCAGGCTGGTTTGGTCGGTCTGTTGACGCGGCTGGGGTGTGGGACGGATGTCCCGATCGGTAGTCCGGTGGCGGG
>NZ_FOVH01000018.1 GCF_900115095.1 Actinomadura madurae | reverse complement strand
ACAGCAACTACGGCGGCAAGTACCAGGACTTCAAGGCCGGCGCCAAGGGCAACCTCAACTCCAGCCTGAAGAACCAGAACGCCTCGCACCAGTTCCTGAGCTCCACCGGGTGCAAGACCGACGGCACGAACAGCAAACTGCCCACGACGATCCTGGTGTACCGGGTGTCGCTCAACCGCGTGGACCGGGTGTCGTTCAAGACCTACGTCAAGAACGTCCTGCCCAACGAGTGGGTCCCGAGCTGGCCTCGGGAGTCGCTCCGGGCCGGGGCGGTGGCCGTCAAGAGCTACGGCTGGTACTGGGCGCTGCACTCGACGCGCAAGACGCCCGGCGGCCAGTGCTTCGACGTCTACGACAACACCTCCAGCCAGGTCTACAAGCCCGGCTCGGCGACGGCGTCGACGAGCGCCGCGGTGGACGCGACGTGGGGCACCCGGATGACCCGCGGCGGAAAGATCCTTGAGGCCCACTACTGCGCGACGACGACGGCGTGCGGCGGCTGGGTCACCGGGGACTGGATGTCGCAGTACGGCTCGCGCGACAAGGCCAACGCGGGCTGGAGTCACTCCAGGATCCTGAAGGCCTACTACAGCGGGATCACCCTCTCCTGATTCCCGCCCGACCATGGTTCCCCGCCGTGCCCTCCACGGCGGGGAACCCGTGTCATTGCACGATGATCTGGAAATTGACCGGACGGCTTCCCGGGAACGCGACCTTCCCCGAGGCGTCCACCATCTTGAACCGCACGTAGCACAGGCCCGGTTTCCGCGGCGTGGTGATGTCGGTCCGGATGTCGACCATCTTCCCGGGCCTCGTGTCGTCGATCGGCACGTCCGAGATGGTCTGGCACTGGTCGGCCCGCTGCGGGACGTCGATGCGGCGCAGCGAGTACCCCTCCCACGGCACCTTCCCGGAGTTCTTGAGCCGCCACACCTTCGTCACGGCCTTACCGGTACCGACGCGCGTGCAGTCGGGAAGCGTGATGTCCGCGATGAACGTGGCCGCATCGCCCCGGTGCCGGGGCGGGGCCGCCGGCGGGTTGGACGCGCGTACCGGGCAGTCGGCCGGGGACAGCGTGGCCTTCGCCAGGCTGCCGGACGGCTTCAGCCCGTCCCCGCCGGCCCGGGAGTCGCGATCGACGGCGACCACGATCACGATCGCCGTCCCCATGCCGACGGCCGCCGTCGCTAACGCGAGCGCGACCGGGCGGCTCGGCCGGAACCGTCCCCGCCCCTCCGGCGCCCCACCGGCACGAGGCACCTCGCCGTCCGCCCCGATGTCGATGTGCACGGCACGACCCTCGACGGCACCCGCAGCAGTCGCGACCTTCCCGGCGTCCGCCGAGCCGACCACCCGGTTCGCGCTCTCCCAGCGTTCGCGGTACTCGGCGGGCTCAGCACCGCACGCCTTGACGAACTCGGCCGTGGTCCCCCAACTCGGGAGCCTGTTCCCTTTCGTGGCTTCATGCAGCGTCGTGTGCGAGATTGCCCCAGACCGTCCGGACATCTCCCGGAATGGCGGGTTTCCGACCGATTTCCGCAACTCCCGCAGGGCCTCCGCGAAGTCCGCGACGGCCTCCTCCTGTGCACGCCTGTCGTCCACCGGGTGAAGCTAACAGCGCCCCCATCCACCACTCAAGCACCACCCGGGCGACCAGGCGCTTTGGTCGCCGACCCCGGAAAGCGAGGAGTCGAGGGGCGTGAGATGGTCGGGTTGTGGCGAACTACGGGCGTATGTATCGGTTTGGCGTTACGCCTTGGGAGCGGTACGGGGAGGCGGCTGCGGAGAGCATCGCCGCTCTGCTGGACCGGGAGGAGAACGAGCGGTCCCGGCCGCTCGGGCGGGCGCTCGACCTCGGCTGCGGGCGCGGGCAGTTCACCCCCGAGCTGGGACGCCGGGGGTGGGAGGCGGTGGGGGTCGACTACGTGCCCGCCGCGATCGAAGCGGCCGAGCGCAAGGGAGGTGAGGGCGTCAGTTACGTCGTCGGGGACGTGACGGAGCTTTCATCGGCAGGGCTCGGGATGTTCGACTTCTTCCTTGATATCGGCTGTTTCCAAGGGTTGGACACCGGACGGCAGCGGGCCGAAGGGCGGGGTGTTTCCGAGCTGGCCAATCCGGACGCGACCTTGCTGATGCTCGCCTTCGGGCCCACACGGCTGCGTTCCCGCATCGGCGGAGTGTCGCGGGCCGAGGTCGAGGCCGCGTTGCCGGAGTGGGAGCTGCTCGACGTCCAAGCGGCGGACACCGCGGGGCTGGGCTGGCCTATGAACAGGACGTCACCGCAGTGGTACCGGCTCCGCCGCCGGTCCTGACTTACCTTGTACGGGTAGAGTGCGGCGGGAGGATCCATGACCCCACGGACCGACGCCGACGAGCTGACCGAGCAGCCCCGCATCCCGCTGAGCCGGAGGCGGGTGCTCCGCGCCGCCGCGGGGCTCGCCGACCGCGAGGGCCTCGACGCGCTCACCATGCGCCGGCTCGCGCAGGAGGTCGGGGTCGAGGCGATGTCGCTGTACCACCACGTCGCCAACAAGGAGGCCGTGTTCGACGGGCTCGTCGAGGTGATCCTCGCGGAGATCACGGTGGCGGTGGACGAGGTCGAGGCGCCGGAGCCGGAGGAGGATTGGCGGGCGGCGCTGCGCGCGCGGATCCTCGCCGCGCGGGAGGTCCTGCTACGCCACCGCTGGGCTCCGCAGGTCCTTGAGTCGCGCGAGAACGCCGGCCCGGCCGTCATCGCCTACCTCGACGACGTCGTCGGCATCCTCCGGGCGGGCGGGTTCTCGTTCGACCTGGCACATCGTGCGCTGCACGTCCTCGGCAGCCGCGCGCTCGGCTTCACCCAGGAGCTGTTCCAGCCGGACGGCGCCCAGACCGCGAACGACGCGGCCGCCGCGATGATGGAGCAGATGGCGGAGCGGTTCCCGAACATCGTCGGGATGCTCGCGGACGCGATCCACGACGATCCGGACGGCACCCTCGGCTTCTGCGACGACCAGTTCGAGTTCGAGTTCGCCCTCGACCTGATCCTGGACGGGCTCGAACGGCGCCGCATCGCCGGCCACTGACTTTCCGTTACCGACCGAGCCCATTTCCGTCACGCCTCTTGACTCCCTTACGCCGTACGATAGCCTTACGGCGTATGACAACCTTACGACGTATGACGCGAAAGGAAGGCGCCATGAAGGCCTGGAGCTGGGACCGTTACGGACCGCCCGACGTGCTGACCCTGAAGGACGTCGACGAGCCCGCCATCGCCCCCGACGAAGTGCTCGTGCGGGTACGGGCCGCCTCCGTCAATCCCTACGACTGGCGCCACGTGGGGGCGGACCCGAAGCTCGTGCGGCTCAGCATCGGCCTGCGGCGTCCGAGACCGGGCCTGGTCGCCGGCGCCGACCTCGCCGGGGTCGTCGAGCGGGTCGGCGACGATGTGACGGGGCTCCGTCCCGGCGACGAGGTCTTCGGGGAGGTCCGGCTGGGCTCGTTCGCCGAGACGGTCGCCGTCCCGCAGGACAGGCTGGCCGTCAAGCCCGGCCGGCTCACCTTCGAGCAGGCGGCGTCGGTGTCGATGGCCGGGCACACGGCGCTACAGGGGCTGCGGGACGTGGGCAAGATCTCCGCCGGGCAGCGGGTCCTCATCATCGGCGCGTCGGGGGGCATCGGGACGTTCGCCGTCCAGCTCGCCAAGACGTTCGGCGCCGAGGTCACCGGCGTGTGCAGCACCCGGAACGTCGAGCTCGTCCGTTCCCTCGGCGCGGACGACGTCGTCGACTACTCCCGTGAGGACGTCCTGCGACGAGACGAACGGTACGACCTGGTCATGGACATCGTCGGCAACAGGTCGCTGGCGGCGCTGCGGCGCGTCCTCACCCCCGGCGGGACGCTCGTGATCGTGGGCGGCATCGCCAGCCGCCGCGGCGGGCTGCTCGGCCCGGCGGCGCAGGTGGTCCGCGGCGCCCTGACCTCCCCCTTCGTCAGCCAGCGCATCGCCACCGTCAGCTGGAAGCCGAACTCCGCGGACCTCCGGTTCCTGGCCGGGCTGATGGAGAACGAACAGGTCGCCCCCGTCATCGACCGGACCTACCCGTTCGCCGAGATCCCCGACGCGCTGCGCTACATCGAGGGCGGCCACGCCCGGGGCAAGGTCGCCATCACCTTCTGACCGCCTGCCGGCGGGACGTCCACTTGGCGAGCTCCACGAGGAGGTAGGTGAGGGCGGCCGTGGCGGCGATCCGGGCCCAGGCCGAGGCGGACAGCGGGGCCGAGCGGAAGACGTCGTTCATGAAGGGCGCGTAGGTGTAGAGGGCCTGGACGGCCACGAGGGCGACGGCGCCCGCGCCGACCCAGGGGTTGCGGCGGACGCCGCGCCACAGCAGGGGCCGGTCGAGTGACAGGCAGTTGAACAGGTAGGCCAGCAGCGTCGCCGCGAAGACGTTCACCACGATGGTGCGGGCCTCGCCGAGGGAGGCGCCATGGGCCTGTTCCCAGTGGAAGAGGCCGAAGGCGCCGGCGAGCAGGATCACCGAGACCAGGAGGATGCGGGCGCCGAGGGCGCGGGTGACGAGCGGGAGCCCCGGGTCGCGGGGCGGGCGGCGCATGATGTCGTCGTCGCGGGGCTCCACGGCGAACGGGAGGCCGAGCACCAGCACGGCGGTCATGTTCAGCCACAGCACCTGGACGGGCAGGATCGGCAGCTCGCCGCCGCCGAGGATCGCCGCCATCAGCACGAGGCCGAGGCCGATGTTGGCGGGCAGCGCCCACACGATGAACTTGACCAGGTTGTCGAAGACGCCGCGGCCCTCCTCGACGGCGGCCCGGATGGAGGCGAAGTCGTCGTCGGTGAGGACGATGTCGGCCGACTCCTTGGCGACCTCGGTGCCGCCGCGGCCCATCGCCACGCCGATGTCGGCCTGCTTGAGGGCCGGTGCGTCGTTGACGCCGTCCCCGGTCATGGCGATGACGTGCGAGCGGCTCTGCAGGGCCCGGACGAGGCGGAGCTTCTGCTCCGGGGAGACGCGGGCGAACACGGCCGTCTCCTCGACCGCGCGGGGCAGCTCGCCGTCGGGGCAGGCGGCGAGGTCGGCCCCTGTCATGGCCCGGCCGTCCAGTCCGATCCGCTCGCCGATGGCGCGGGCGGTGGCGGCATGGTCGCCGGTGATCATCTTGACCTGGACGCCGGCGGTCAGGCACGCGTGCACGGCGCGCGCCGCCTCCTCCCGGGGCGGGTCGTGCATGGCCTGCAACCCCAGGAAGACGAGCCGGGGCAGGCCGGCGAGCCGGCCGGCCGCGGGGTCGACGCGGGCGCGGGCGAAGGCGAGGACGCGCAGGGCCTGGTCACCGTAGGCGTGGGCGATCCGGGTGATGCCGTCCGGGTCGAGGGGTTCGGGCTCGCCGTCAGAGGCGAGCTGGGTGTCGCACATGGCGAGCACCCGTTCCAGAGAGCCCTTGACGTAGACGGTGCCTTCCGGGTGCAGGGTGGCCATGTACTGGCGTTCGGAGCTGAACGGGATCGTGTCCAGCCGCTCGGGTGCCTCGACGATGCCCGCCTTGGCCGCGCCGACGACCAGGGCGCCCTCGGTGGGATCGCCCACCACGCCGTCCCCGTCGGGGGTGATCTGGGCGTCGTTGCAGGCCAGCCCGGCCAGCAGGCACTCGCGCGCCACCGGGTCGGCGGCCGGGACGATCTCGCCGTCCGGCGCGTAGCCGGTGCCCGTCACCTCGTACAGGCGGCCCGCCGCGGCGATGCCGGTGACGGTCATCTGGTTGCGGGTCAGCGTCCCGGTCTTGTCCGTGCAGATCACGGTGACGCTGCCGAGCGTCTCCACCGCCGGGAGATGCCGGACGATGGCGTTGCGCCGCACCATGCGGGCCACCCCGAACGCCAGCGTGATCGTCACGAGTGCCGGGAGCCCCTCGGGGATGGCGCCGACCGCGAGGGCCACCGCGGCGGTCAGCATGTCCGCGGCGGGCTCGCCGCGCAGCACGCCGACACCGAAGGTGACCGCCGCGAGCCCGAGGATCACGACGGTCACCACCCGGCTGAAGTGGGCGAGCTTGCGCGTCAGCGGCGTCTGGACGGCGGTCGCCTGGTCGACCAGCCGGTGCACCAGGCCGATCTCGGTGTCCGCGCCGGTGGCGGTGACGATGCCGGTCCCGGTGCCGTAGGTGGCGAACGTCCCGGAATAGGCCATGTTGCGGCGATCGGCCAGCGCGGCCTCCCTCATCAGGGGATCGGGCGCCTTGGTGACCGGGGCGGACTCGCCGGTCAGCGCCGACTCGTCCACCTTCAGCTCGGCGACCCGGACCAGGCGCAGGTCCGCGGGGATCTTGTCGCCGGCCTCCAGCACCACCACGTCCCCGGGGACGAGGTCGTCCGACGGCACGCGGGCGGGCCGCCCGTCCCGGACGGCCGTGGCGACGGTCCGGGTCAGCGCGGCGAGCGCCGTCAGCGCCCGCTCGGCCCGCGCCTCCTGGACGAACCCGACGATCGCGTTGACGATCACCACGCCCAGGATCACCGAGGCGTCGACGTGCTCGCCGAGGACGGCGGTGATGACCGCGGAGACCAGCAGCACGTAGATGAGCGGGCTGTGGAACTGCAAGGCGAACCGCAGCACCGGGCCGCGGCGCCGCGCCGCCGGGAGGACGTTGGGCCCGTGCCGGACCAGCCGCGCGGCGGCCTCCCCGGAGCCGAGCCCCTGGTCGAGGCCGGTGCCCAGGTCGTGCGCGACCTCGGCGGCGGTCCGCTGGTACGGCGGGTCCAGTGCGGTCGTCGTCGTCACGTTCCCCACCCTTACGTCCGCGCCACCCCGGCGGACAGGGGCGAAGGTCCCCCACCGAGGCCGGTCCCTGCCAGCTCCGCTCCTGAGTGTTCACGGTCTGCGCGGCCGGAAACCCGCGCCGCGCATCAGGCGGCGGGGTCGATGGGGAGATGGCGGTCCAGGGCGGCCGCCAGCTCGTTGTTCAGGCGGTAGGCGGTGCGGACCTCGGCGATGACGCGGCGGCGTTCCGGCTCGTCCCACGGGGCCGCGTCCAGGAGGGCGCGGTAGCGGTCCTTCAGCGCCTTCGGCCGGCCGTCGAAGCGGTAGAACCGGAGGCCGCCGGCCGGGGAGAGCCCGTAGGTGCGGGCGAGCCGGCGGGCGATGACCTGCCCGCCGGACAGGTCGCCGAGGTAGCGGGTGTAGTGGTGGGCGACGAAGCCGCCGGGCCAGTCGAAGCACACCTCGCGGAGACGGTCGCAGTAGCGCCGCGTGGCGTCGTCGGCGCGCAGCCGCCCGGCCCAGCCCGGCCCGCGGAGAAACTCCAGGTCGGCGCGGAGCGCGGGCATCCGGCGGAAGCCTGGCAGGTCGAACGCGCCGGCGGTCCCGTCGCCGCGCATCCGGTCGGCCGCCTGCTCCAGGACGTCGTAGACGAAGCAGAGCTGCTCGATCAGCAGCGCGTACTGCTCCAGGTCGAGCCGGCCCTCGACGAGCGCGGTCATGTAGGACGAGTGCTCGACGCCGTCGTGGTCGGGGCGGGTGGCCGCCCGCAACCGGGCCGAGAACTGCTCGCTGGTCATCGTCGTCCTCCTTGGCGAACGGGCGGTGCGGGGGTCACGTGCGGTGCGGCGGCCACCTCGTAGCCGGCGGGCGGCAGCAGCAGCGCCGGGAGCGGGACGTCCAGGGCGCGGCTGAAGGCCAGCAGTTCGTCGGCGTCGAAGCGGCGGGGCGGGGTGGCGGTCTCGGCGTGCTCGACGTCCCCGCCGGTCCACGCGGTCGCGGTGTGCGGGGCGAGCGCCTCGGCCAGCGCGGTCCGCGAGAGGTTCCGGACGCGCCGCCACTGGCCGATGTTGACGGCCACGATCTCGTTCATCGTGACCGCGCGCGTGGCGGGGACCGGGCGCGGCCCGGCGTGCCTCCGGCGCCCGCGGCGCAGTTCCCGGGCGAGGACGGCCGGGGCGGCGAGCGCGATCAGGGCGGGCAGCGCCCACGGGTAGGACGAGGTGCGTGCGGTGAACCGGACCGGGCGGTCGACGCCGGTGACCTCGCCGGCGACGGCGTAGCGGCCGAAGGCCGGCGCGGGCAGGCGGGCGCGGACGGTGTAGGTGCGCTGCGCCCCCGGCTGGAGGGTGCCGATCCTCGGTGCCTCCAGCATGCCGGTGGGCCGGTCGCCGCGTCCGGCGGCCAGCGCGAGGGGCGGGTCGGTGACGGGGGCGGTGCCGGTGTTGCGGACGGTGAACGTCACGGTCCGCTCGGCGGGCCCGCCGAACCAGGCGGCCGGCCCGCCGCCGCTCACCCGGACCCCGGAGACGGCCAGGTCGCGGGCGGGCGCGGCGGAGGCGTTCCCGCGCCGGGTCGCCGGCAGCGTCGGGACGCCCTTGACCGCCAGCGGGACGGTCCGGGCCCGGCCGCCGGTGACCGGGCGGACGGAGATGACGCAGGGGCAGCCGACCGGCGGCTCGACGACGGTGACCATCGCGGTGCCGCGCCCGTTCGCGTCCACGAAGGTGGTGGCGGCCGCCGCGACGGCGCAGTCGGCCGAGCCGCGCGCGCCGCCGTTGCCGCACAGCTCGACCAGCACGTTGCCGGGCGGCCACGCGGCCAGGTCGACGGTGACGGTGTCGCCCACGCGCGCCTCGGCGCGGTCGGCCTGGACCGTCGGCCCGGGTGCCTGGAAGGCGATCTGCGGGACGGCCAGCGCGGCGGCGAGCAGCGCCCTCATGACCGGGTCCCGCGGCGGCGTCTCAGAAGGACGGCGGTGCCGGCGGCGAGCAGGAGGAGCGCGACGGGCACCCAGGGCGTCGACCACCAGCGGGCGGTCCGCACCGTGGGGCGCGGGGCGGCCGGGCCGTCGCCGCCGGACGGGGTCAGCCGCAGGGTGGCGGTCAGGGGGCCGGCCGGGAACACGCCGCTGATCCGGTCGGTCAGCGTGTAGGCGCTGCCGGGCAGCAGCTCCGGGAGGCGCCGGGTGGCGGGGCGGCCGAGGCCAGCGCCGAACGGTCCGGTGATCCCGACCCGCGCCCCGGCGGACAGCCGGACGTTCCCGGTGTTGCGGACCCGGTAGGTGACCCGGACGTCGCCGCCGAGCGGCGGCAGGTCGTGCGCGATCGTCAGCGACTCCACCTGGAGGGCGGCGGTCAGCGGGCCGTCCACCCTGGCGTACACGCGGGCCGCGACCCGGCGGTCGACGTTGACGCGGCGCCCGCCCGCCGTGGCGGCCTGCTCGGTGACGGCGGCGATCACGCCGCCGGAGTGGTCGCCGGGCGTGGCGGCGGCGGGCACGGTGAGGGTGAAGGGCACCCGGATGGAGCGGCCGGGCTCGACGGTGCGGGCTGGTGCGCCGCCGATGGCGATCCAGGTGCCGATGCCGGCGGCGGGACGGTCGGCGGTGAGCAGGGCGAACGACCCGTCCGTTGTGGTGAACGCGTCGGTGGCATAGACCCGGAGGCTCAGCGGGCGGGTGCCCAGGTTCGTGATCACGACCGTGTCCCGGACGCGCTGCCCGGGGGTGAGGGAGTAGACGAAGAAGTCGCGCCGCGCCTGCCCCTTGGCGCCGGCCGGCCGGACCGACCAGGCGAACCCGCCGGACGGCGGCGCGGGCGCGGCGCGGGCGCGGGCGGCCACCGGCAGCGCCGCGGGCAGGGTCAGGGCGGCCGCCGCGAGCAGGACGGCCGCGCCGCGCGACGGGTTCATCAGGACAGGGTCAGGGTGAGGGTGGCGGTGTAGTCGCCCGGCGCGGTGCCGGCGGGGACGCCGAGGTCCAGGCCCGCGCCCGCCTGGAACACGCCGCCGCTGGCGCCGGCGGCCGAGGACGCCAGCGTGCGGGGCGCCCCGAGGGACCCGGCGGTACCCGCGGTGACCGTCCCCCGCGACCCGTCGTCCACGACGGCGGCGGTGGGCGACCAGGTGAGGACGGACGCCGGGATGGTGCCGCCCGCCGCGCCGCCGAAGTCGGTGACCTCGCCGACGAGGCTCCAGCCCGCCTGGGTGCCGCGGGCGTCGGTGACCGTGGCGGTCCGCAGCGCGCCGGTGGAGTGCCGGCCGGGCGCCACCTCGCTCAGCTGGGCGGTGTCGCCGTCCAGTGCGAGGGTCAGCGCGCCGTTGCGCACCGTGGTGGAGAGGGTCTGCCGCCCGGTCCCGGCGGGCGTCCCGGGGTCGTTGCCGGGGTCGCCCGGGTCGGTGGGGTTCTCCCCGCCGGTGAAGGTGACGGGGGTGACGGTGTCCTGGCCGCGGTCGGGGACGCCGTGCGCGGCCATCGTGATGACGTAGCACCGGGTGGTCAGGCAGTCGACGTGGTTGCCGTCGCCGTCGGTGTACGCGGCCTTGATGCCCGGCAGCGTGATGTCGAAGGTGCCGTCGGCGTTCATGACGTCCTGCCCGGGGCCGGGGGTGGCGCCGAGGTGCACCCACTTGGACGCCTGGTAGGCGTTGGCGTTGGTGGCGTAGTCGTCGCGCTTCGGCCCGAACACCACGTAGACGCCGAACCGGTTGTTCGCCGTGGGGTCGAAGCCGCTGCCGCGGACGACGAGGTCCTGGCCGTCCGGGTCGGCGCCGGTCGCCAGGGTGACGGTCGTCGCGGGACCCGCCGCGGACGCGGGGGCGGCCCCGAACGCCGCGAGGGCCAGCCCGCTCGCGGCGAGCAGGACCCCGCCGCGGGCGAGCCGTCTGGTCGTCTTCCTCATCGGGTTCCCTTCATGAAACTTAGGTAAGGCTTACCTAAGTTGAAGACTGTATCGGGACGCCGTCATGGATCAAGAGGGGGCGGGCCGGAGATCACGGCGCTCCCCGGCGGGCGGCACGGCGGCGGCCCCACCGGCGAGCGGCGATCACGGCGATCAGGGCCGCCCCGGTCGTGGCCAGGAACGGCCACGCGGTCGTGGCCCGGCCGCCCCGCACCGTCCGTTCGACACCGGCCGCCGGGGACGCGTCCACGGCCGCCCCCTCTCGCGGAGCCGCACCCGCCGCCGGCGAGCCGGACGAACTCGCGGACGGGGCGCCCGGCTTGGGCGTGCTCGCGGGCGAGGAGCCGCCGTCCCCCTTCTTCGCCCCGGACGAGCCGGACGAGCCGTCCACCCCCTGCCCGCCGCCCGCCTTGGAGCCGCGGAACGTGATCGGGGTGACGGTGTCCTGGCCGCGGTCGGGGACGCCGTGCGCGGCCATCGTGATGACGTAGCACCGGGTGGTCAGGCAGTCGACCTTCCTGCCGTCGCCGTCGGTGTACCGGGCCTTCACCGAGAGGCCGACGGAGAAGCCGCCGGAGGCGGTCATCGGCGCCTGGCCCGCGCCCGCCGACGCGCCGCGGTGCACCCACGTCGCCGCCTGGTACGCGTTGGCGTTGGTCGTCCAGTCCGCGCGGCGCGGCCCGAACACCACGTACACGCCGAACCCGTTGTTGCGGTCCGGATCGAAGCCGGACCCGCGCACGGTGATCGTCTGACCGCCGGGGTCCACCCCGGACGTCGGCGACACCGACACCGACGCCGCGAAGGCGGGAGGGGCGGGGACGAGGAGCGCCAGCGTGAGGACCGCGACGGCGACGGCCGCCGCGGCGCCCCGGAAGATCGACGATGAGTTAGGCAAGGCTTACCTCTTAAAACTTAGGTAAGCCTAAGCTAATCTAACGAACGATCACCGTCTAGAACCCGCGCCGTCCACACGCACACGTCCACACCCAACACCAGATAGGGAAGGACACCCGATGCCTGCCCTGCGAGCCGCCCGGCCACTGGCGGCGCTCGTCCTGACGGCCGCGCCCTGCCTGGCGCTCGCCACCGCCGCGCACGCCGAAGGCGCCAAGGGCACCGGGCCTTCCGGGCAGACCCTCACCGTCTCCCAGGCCGACGGCCTGTCCACCGGGGGCACGACGATCCGCGTCACCGGCACCGGCTTCGACACCGGCAAGGGCATCTACGTCGCGCTGTGCAAGGACAACGGAGCCGGGAAGGCGCCGTCCCCGTGCGGCGGCGGCGCCGACACCTCCGGCTCGACGGGCTCCTCGCAGTGGATCTCGTCGAACCCGCCCCCGTACGGCCGGAGCCTCGCCGTCCCCTACGGTCCCGGCGGCACGTTCGCGGTGACCCTCCGGGTCGGGCCCGCGCTCGCCGGCTCCACCGACTGCACCGAGGTGCGGTGCGCGGTGGTCGCCCGCGCCGACCACACCCGGACCTCCGACCGCTCGCAGGACGTGCGGGTGCCGGTCGCCTTCGACGACGGCGGCATGCCCGCCTGGGCCTGGGCCGCGCTCGCCGGCGGCGCCGCCGTGCTCGCGGCAGGCGCCGCGGCCCTCCTGGTGCGCCGCCGCCGGGGCGGCGCCGCGGGGGCGGCCCCGTGATCCGTCCGCTCCGGTCCCTCGGCGCGCTGCTCGCGCTCGGCTGCGTCCTGCCGCTGACCGCGTGCGGCGACGGGACGGCCGCGTCGGGCCCCGGCGCCGCGTCCGGCTGCGAACCCACCACCGTGGCGGCTCCGGCGGGCGACCCCGAACCGGCCGGCGGCACCGCGAGGCCGGAGCTGCCCGTCACCGTACGCTCGGCCGACGGCACCCTGGTCACCGTCCGGGACGCGCGCCGCGTCCTCGCCGTCGACCTCTACGGATCGCTCGCCGAGATCGTGTACGGGCTCGGCCTCGGCGATCGGCTCGTCGGCCGCGACATCTCCACGACGTTCCCGGCCGCCCGCGCGCTGCCGCTGGTGACCACGCAGGGGCACGACCTGTCCGCCGAGGCGATCCTGAAGCTCGACCCGTCGGTGGTGCTCGCCGGCGACGGCATCGGCCCGCCCGAGGTGCTCGGCCAGCTCCGCAGCGCCGGCGTTCCCGTCGTCCTCGTGAAGGACAGGGAGACCCTCGACGCGATCGGGCCGCGCATCACCGCCGTCGCCGCCGCGCTCGGCGTGCCCGGCGCGGGCCGCCGGCTGGCCGCCCGGGTCGGCGAGCGGGTCGAGGCCGCCGCCCGTGCCGTGCCGTCCGGCGACCGGCCGCGGGTCGCGTTCCTCTACGTCCGGGGCAGCGCGGGCGTCTACCTCATCGGCGGCGAGGGCGCCGGGCCGGACGCGATGATCGAGGCCGCCGGCGGCACCGACGCGGGCACGGCGATCGGCCTGTCCGGCTTCCGCCCGCTCACCAGCGAGGGCATGATCAACGCGGCGCCGGACGTCCTGCTGGTGCTGACCGCCGGGCTGCGCTCGGTCGGCGGCGCCACCGGCCTGCTGAAGCTGCCGGGCGTCGCGCAGACCCCGGCCGGGCGGAACCGGCGCATCGTGCGCGTCGACGACGGCGCCCTGCTGTCCTTCGGCTCCCGCACCGCCGAGACGATCGGCGCGCTCGCCACCGCGCTGCGCCGGACCTGCCGGTGAGGGCCCGCGGGCGGCGGCTGCGCGGCCTCGCGCTGCTGCCCGCCCTCGGCCTGGCGCTGGCGGCGCTGTCCGTCGTCGCGGCCGGGACCGGGCAGGTGCACGTCCCGCCCGAGGAGGTCCTCGGCTCGCTGCTGCACCACCTGGGACTGGACGTGGGCCCGCGGCCCACCGCCGCGCAGGGCGACAGCGCGCTGTGGATCGTCCGGTTCCCGCGGGTCGCGCTCGCCGCCGTGGTCGGCGCGTCCCTCGGCTGCTCCGGCGCCGTGATGCAGGGCGTGTTCGGCAACCCGCTGGCCGAGCCCGCCGTCATCGGCGTCTCGTCGGGTGCGGCCGTGGGCGCGGCCACCGTCATCGTGTTCGGGCTGTCCACCCTCGGCGGCTGGACGGTCGTGTCCGCCGCGTTCCTGTCCGGCCTCGTCACGACCCTGCTGGTCTACACGGTGTCGCGGACGGGCGGCCGCACGGACGTGGTCACGCTGCTGCTCACCGGCATCGCGGTCAACGCGGTCGCCGGCGCGCTGCTCGGGCTGCTGATGTTCGCGGCGGGCGACGACGCGCTGCGCGCCATCACGACCTGGAACCTCGGCAGCCTCGCCGGGGCGAACTGGGACGCCGTCGCCGCGGTGGCCCCGCTCGCCGCGGCCGGGTGGGCCGTCGCGCTCGGCTGCGCGCGCCGCCTCGACCTGCTGGCCCTCGGCGAGCGCGCCGCCCGCCACCTGGGGGTGGACGTCGAGCGGCTGCGGCTCACCGCGATCGTCGTGGTCGCCCTGATGACCTCGGCGGCGGTCGCGTTCGCGGGGGTCATCTCGTTCGTCGGGCTGGTCGTCCCGCACCTGGTCAGGCTGGTGGCCGGGCCCGCCCACCGGACGCTGGTCCCGGCGAGCGCGCTCGGCGGCGCGATCGTGCTGGTCGCCGCCGACACGATCGCCCGCACCGCGATCCCCTACCAGGAGCTCCCCCTCGGCGTCCTCACGGCGCTGCTCGGCGGGCCGTTCTTCTTCTGGCTGCTGCGCCGGGCACGGCGGGCCGGTCCGGAGGGCCCGGCGTGATCCGCGCGCTGGTCCGCCGCCCCCGGACGCCCCGGCCGCCGCCGGGCGCCCCGGCCGTCGAGGTCCGGGGGCTCACCGTCGAGCGGGCGGCCCGGATCGTCCTGACCGGGGTGGACCTGACGCTGCGGGCCGGCGAGGTCCTCGCCCTCGTCGGCCCGAACGGCGCCGGGAAGTCCACCCTGCTCGGCGCCGTCGCGGGCGACGTGGCCAGGGCGGGCGGCCGGGTCACCGTGGACGGCGCGCCGCTCGCGTCCTGGACCCACGCCGAGCTGGCGATGCGGCGGGCGATCCTCCCGCAGCGGCACACGCTGGCCTTCCCGTTCACCGTCGCGCAGGTCGTCGCCATGGGACGCGCGCCCTGGGCCGGGACGCCCCTGGCCGACGACGACGAGGCGGCGATCGCCGAGGCGATGGACCGGACGGACACGACCGGGTTCGCCCGCCGCCCGTACCCGCAGCTGTCGGGTGGCGAGCAGGCCAGGGTGGCGCTCGCCCGCGTCCTCGCGCAGCGGACCGGCGTCCTCCTGCTCGACGAGCCGACGGCCGCCCTGGACCTGCGCCACCAGGAGATGGTGTTCGAGGTCGTGCGCCGCCGGGCCGCCTCCGGCACCGCCGTGGTGGCGGTCGTCCACGACCTCGGTCTCGCCGCCGCGCACGCCGACCGGGTGGCCGTGCTCGACACGGGCCGCGTCGCGGCCTGCGGACCGCCCGGCGAGGTGCTCACGGCGCCCCTGCTCACCAAGGTGTACCGGCACGACATCGAGGTGATCCCCCACCCCCGCACCGGCCGGCCGATCATCCTGCCGCACCGCCCGCGTCCCGGCTGACGGCCTCACAGGCGGCGGGGCAGGCCGAAGCGCTCCGGGAGGTCCGGGTCGTGGAAGGCGGTGACGGCCGCGACGGCGGGCCCGCGCAGGGTGACGACCTGGACGGCGAAGGCCTCGCCGTCGACGTACATCGCGAACCCCGGCTGCCCGTTGGCGCGCAGCGGCAGCAGGCGGGCCCGCTTGCGGCCCAGCCTGGCCGCGAGCAGCCGGGCGACGTCGCCGCGCCCGGCGAACCAGGAGGGGTTGGGCGGCATCTGCCAGACCGCGTCCTCGGTCAGCAGGCCGGTCAGCGCGTCGATGTCGGCGCGCTCGAACGCGTCGGCGTAGCGGTCCAGCAGGTCGCGCCGCTCCCGCTCCGCGGGTTCGGTGACGTCGTCGATGTCCGGGGCGAGCCGGTCCATCCGGGCGCGGGCCCTGCGCAGCGCGCTGTGCACCGCGGCCGGGGTCATGCCGAGGGTGCCGGCGGTCTCCTCCGCCGACCAGGCCAGGACGTCCCGCAGGATGAGCACCGCCCGCTGCTGCGCGGGCAGGTGCTGCAGGGCCGCGATGAGCGCCAGCCGCAGCCCGGCGCGTCCGGCCACGATGGCGGCGGGGTCGGCGCGCTCGTCGGGGATCGGCTCCAGCCACCGGATCTCCGGATCGCGCGGGGCGAGCGCGCCCGGATCGGTGATCGGGCCGCCCAGCCCCGCGGGCAGCACCCGCCGGCCGCCGTGCCGCAGCGCGTTGAGGCAGGCGTTGGTGGCGATCCGGTACAGCCAGGTGCGCAGCGAGGCGCGTCCCTCGAAGTCCCGGTACCCCCGCCAGGCCCGCAGGTAGGTCTCCTGGACGAGGTCCTCGGCGTCCTGCACCGACCCCAGCATCCGGTAGCAGTGGGTCAGCAGCTCCCGCCGGAACGGCCCGGTGAGGCGGACGAAGTCGTCGCCCGGTTGTTCGGTCACGGTCACCCGATGCTCCTCCCTTTCTTGTACAGACCCGCCGGGACGCGGAATTCGTCGGTCGCGACCCGGCGGATTTCGCCGGGCCGCCGGTCGGTACCGGCATGAACAGGACATGGGTTCTCGGGCTCGCCTCGGCGGCCTCGGTGATGGTGGCGCTGGACGCCACGGTGGTGACGACGGCACTGAGCCGGATCCGGCTGGATCTCGGCACCTCGATGGAACAGCTCGAATGGACGGTGAACGCCTACAGCCTCAGCTTCGCCGTCCTGCTGATGACGGGCGCCGTGCTCGGCGACCGGTTCGGGCGGCGGCTGGTCTTCACGGCCGGGCTGGCGCTCTTCACGGCCGCCTCGGCGGCGTGCGCGCTGGCCCCGGACGTCGGCTGGCTGATCGCGGCGCGGGCGGTGCAGGGCGCCGGGGCCGCGCTGGTCATGCCGCTCGCGATGGCGCTGCTGAGCGCGGCCTACCCGCCCCAGGACCGGCCGAAGGCGCTGGGCCTGTTCGCCGGGTTGACCGGGCTCGCGGTGGTCGGCGGCCCGGTGATCGGCGGCGCCGTCACCCAGGGGCTCGCCTGGGAGTGGATCTTCTGGCTGAACCTGCCGATCGGGCTGGTGGTCGTCCCGCTGGTGCTGCGCCGCGTCCCGGAGAGCCGGGGCGGCGGGCGGGCCGTCGACGCCGCCGGGCTGGTGCTGGTGACCGGGGCCGCGCTCGGCCTGGTGTGGGGGCTGGTGCGTTCGCAGGCCGCCGGTTGGGGCAGCGCCGAGGTGGCCGGGTCGCTGATCGCCGGAGTGGTTTGCGGTGTCGCCTTCGTCGCCTGGGAGCGGGTGGCCCGGCAGCCGATGCTGCCGCTGGAGCTGTTCCGGCTGCGCGGCTTCGCGGCGGGGAACGCCGCCGGGGTGTTCCTGTACGCCGCGCTGTACGGGTCGCTGTTCTTCGCGGCGCAGTACTTCCAGACCGGACGCGGCGACCGGCCGCTGGCCGCCGGGCTGCACCTGCTCGCCTGGACCGCGTCGGTGACGGTCGTCGCGCCGCTGGCCGGACGGCTGGTGAACCGGGTCGGCGCCCGCCCGCCGGCCGCGGCCGGGCTGGCGCTGCAGGCGGCCGGGATGGGATGGCTCGCCCTCGCCGCCACGCCGTCGGTGCCGTACTGGCAGCTGGTCGCGCCGATGCTCGTCGCGGGCGCGGGCGTGAGCATGGCGATGCCCGCCACCCAGACGGCCGTGCTCAACGCGGTCGCGCCGCAGCGGATCGGGAACGCCTCCGGCGTGTTCAACACCGGGCGGCAGCTGGGCGGGGTGTTCGGCGTCGCCCTGCTGGCCCTGGCGTTCGGCCGGGCCGGGAGCTACGCGGGGCCGGACGCCTTCGCCGACGGGTTCGCCGCGGCGACCGGGGTCAGCGCCGCGCTGTCGCTCGCCGGGGCGCTGGCGGCGCTGGCCATCCCGGGCCGCCGGAAGGTCGCGCCCACCGCGGCCGCGCGGGCGCTCGCGCCGAGCCGCTGACCCGCCCGCCGCTCAGGGCACCGGGCGGCAGGTGGAGGTGTGGGACGCCGCCTCGCGGGCGGCGGCGCCGGGATCGGAGGCGCGGATCGCGTCCAGCAGCCGGGAGTGGTCCATGTACTCGTCCACGCGCAGCTCGGGGCTGAAGTGGTCGCGCAGCGACCGCCGGATCACCTCGCCGAGGTCGGCGTACAGCTCGGCCATGACCTCGTTGCGGGACGCCGCCACCACCGCGCGGTGGAAGGCGGCGTCCGCGTCGACGAAGGCGTCGCGGTCCCCCGACTCCCAGGCGGCCTCCCGCCGGTCCAGCAGCTCCTCCAGCCGGCGGAGGTCGTCCTCGGTCCGCCGCCCGGCGGCCATCGCCGCCGCGGACGATTCGAGGGCGCCGCGCATCTCGATCACGTCGCGCCGCTCCACGCCGGCGAAGCGGCGCCGCATGACCCCGGCCAGCTCGCTCGTCGCGGCGACGTAGGTGCCCGAGCCGTGCCGGACGTCCAGCAGCCCGTTGTGCGCGAGCGCCCGCACCGCCTCCCGGACGGTGTTGCGGGCCACCCCGAGCTGCTCGACCAGCTCCGGCTCGGTGGGGATGCGCGACCCCACCGGCCAGGCGCCGGAGGTGATCTGCCGGCGGAGCCGGGCGACGACATGGTCGAACAGTCCGGTCGGCCGCGGGACAGGACGTAGACTCATCCCATGATTATACGAGGCGTGAGTGCCTGACGAGCGGGCCGCCGCGCCGTCCCGCCCGGGTCCGCCGCGGGCCTCGTCCCGGCCCGGCGTCCGGGCGCCATGGCTCGCGGCGCTCGCGCTGATGCTGGCCGCGCTGAACCTGCGGCCCGCCGTCACCAGCGTCGGCCCGGTCCTGGAGGAGGCCCGCGCCGATCTCGGGATGAGCGCCACCGCCGCCGGGCTGCTCACCGCGATGCCGGCCGTCTGCTTCGCGCTGGTCGGCTTCGCCGCGTCCCGGCTCGCGCGCCGGCACGGGCCGGGCACCGTCGTCCTGTCCGGCATGGGGGCGATCGCGGCCGGGCTCGCCCTGCGCCCGCTCGCCCCGGACGGCGCGGTGTTCGTCGCGCTCAGCGCGGTCGCGCTCGCCGGGATCGCGGTCGCCAACGTGCTGCTGCCCGCCGTGGTCAAGCAGCGCTTCCCGGACCGCGTCGGCGCGGTCACCGGCGGCTACGCGACGGCCCTCAACATCGGCGCCTCGACGGCCGCGGCCACCACCGTCCCGCTTGCCCACCGGTTCGGCGACTGGCGGATCGGGCTCGGCGCGTGGGCGCTGGTGGCGGCCGCCGCCGTCCCGGCATGGACCGCCCTGGCCCGCGACCGCGTCGCGCCCGCGCCCCCGCCGGACGCGGCCCCGGACGCCGGGCGGCCGTCCCTCACCCGCAGCCCGACCGCGTGGGCGCTCGCCGTCTACTTCGGGCTCCAGGCCACCGCCGCGTACGTCGTCATCGGCTGGCTTCCGCAGATCTACCGGGACGCGGGGCTGCCCGCGGAGACGGCCGGGCTGCTGTTCGCCGTCACCTCGGTCCTCGGCATCCCGCTGTCGTTCGCGCTCGCACTGGTGGCCGGGCGGCTGCGCCGGCAGGGCGGGCTCGCCGTCGCGCTCGGCTTGTTCGGGCTGGCCGGCTACGCCGGGCTGGGGGCGGCCCCGACCGCGGCGCCGTGGCTGTGGGCGTGCCTGCTCGGCGTCGCCAACTGCTCGTTCCCGCTGGCGCTCACGATGATCGGGATGCGCGGGCGGGACGGCGCGGCCGTCACGCGGCTGTCCGCCTTCGCGCAGAGCACCGGCTACCTGATCTCGATCCCGGGCCCCGTCCTCGTGGGCGCGCTCTACGAGCACGGCGGCGGCTGGACCGCGCCGCTGGTCCTCATGGCGGTGCTCATGGTGCCGCAGCTGGCGGCGGGCCTCGTCGCGGGCCGCGACCGCCGGACGGGCTGAGCGACGCGCGCGGCGGCATGCGAGGGGCCGGGCACCGCGGTCGGTGCCCGGCCCCAGGTGCCGGTTACTTGAACGCGGGCATCAGGTGCTCGTGGATCAGCCGGAGCTGGCCGTCCACGTCCGGGACGCCGGTGAGGTCGCGGCCGGTGAAGGACTTCACCAGGCCGGGGTCGGTGATCGCGCAGATCATGTGGTTGACGCCGGTCGGCGCGATGTTGCTCTCGATCTTGGCGCGGACCTCGTCGGGGGTGCCCGCCAGCGACAGCTTCTCGGTGATCTCCGGGGTGGTCAGCTCGATGGCCTTGGCCAGGTCGCCGCCGCCGATGGCGTCGATGATCGGGGCCATGTCCGCCGGGTCGACGCCGTTGCGCTGCAGCTGCTCGGCCGGCATCGCCGAGGCGTACAGGCCGACCATGCTGCGGGCCGCCTCCTTGGCCGCGGTGGAGTCGGGGCCGACCGCGAACACCACCCAGGCGCCGATGTCGAGCGACCGCCAGTCCTTGCCGGCCCGCTCGGCGCCGGCCCGGAAGTGCTCGACCGCGTACTCGTACGCGCCGCGCGAGTAGCTGAGCGCGTGGTGGACGCCGTCGGACAGCTCGCCGGCCGCCTCGAACGACTTCGGCCCGCGCATCGCGCCGATCTTGACGGGCAGGTGCTCCTGGACCGGACGGGCGAAGGTGAACAGCCCGTCGTAGGAGTAGAACTCGCCGTCGCGGGTGATGGCGCCCTCGTCCAGCAGGGTCCGGACGACCGCGACGGCCTCCTTGACCCGGGTGAGCGGCTTGGTCTTCGCCCAGTCGATCTTGTACTGGGCGAGCACCCCGAAGTTGCCGCTGCCCAGGACGACCTCGGCGCGGCCACCGGTGAGCTCGTCCAGCGTCGCGGCCGCCTGCGCGATGAGGGAGGGCTCGCGCAGCGTCACCGCCGACACCGACGGCCCGAGGCGAATCTGCGAGGTGTTCGCCGCGGCGGCGGCGAACAGCAGCCACAGGTCCTTGTGCCACGGCTCGTCGGCCGCGTACACCGCGTGGAATCCCAGCTCGTCCGCGAGCTTGATCGAGGCCAGCGACTCCGCGACCGGATAGTCAGGGAGCATGGCGTAGCTGAACTTCACGGAAAACGTCTCCTTGCAGTGCGCTTCTTCACGCACCCATCGGGGGATGGGGACGAGCGTAGGCGCTGCGCCGTGACGAGGTGGTCACTTTCCGCGTATCGGACCAACCCCGGGTTGTCACGGAAAAATCAACTCATTCCGGGATCGGCGATGAGTTTCCGCGGGGCCGCCGGTCAGCCTTGGCATGACGACCACAGATGCCCCCACCGGCCGCGAGCCGGGACACGCGCCGACCGCCCCCGCGCCCCGGAAGGCCCCGGCCGGACGAGCTTCCGGCGCCCACCGCACACCGCCAGTGATCCGCCTGCTGGTGCTCGCGACGTTCGTGGTGATCCTCAACGAGACGATCATGATCAACGCGATCCCGCGGCTGATGGCGGACATGGCCGTCACCGAGCAGGCGGCGCAGTGGCTGTCGACGGCGTTCATGCTGACGATGGCGGCGGTGATCCCGGTCACCGGCTGGTTCCTCCAGCGGGTCAGCACCCGCCGCGCCTACGCCACCGCGATGGGCGTCTTCCTCACCGGGACGGCCCTCGCCATGGTCGCGCCGGTCTTCGAGCTGCTGCTGCTCGCCCGGGTCGTCCAGGCGACCGGGACGGCGGTGATGATGCCGCTGCTGATGACGACGCTGATGACGGTCGTCCCCGAGCGGGACCGCGGCCGGGTGATGGGCAACGTGACGCTGGCGATGTCGGTCGCGCCGGCGATGGGCCCGGCCGTCTCGGGCCTGATCTTGCAGCTCGGCTCCTGGCGCCTGCTGTTCGCGGCGGTGCTGCCGGTAGCGGCCCTGATCACCTGGCGCGGCCTGGCCCGGCTGGAGAACGTCGGCGAGCCGCGGCTCAGCACCATCGACTGGTTCAGCGTCGGCGCCGCGGCGGCCGGGTTCGGCTCCCTCGTCTACGGACTCAGCCGGTTCGGCGAGGGCGGCACGGCCGTCCCCGCGCTCATCGTCCTGACCGGGCTGGCGACGATCGCGGCCTTCGCGGTCCGGCAGCTCCGGCTCCAGCGCCGCGACGTCCCCCTCCTGGACCTGCGCGTCCTCCGGTACCCGGTCTACGCCCTCTCCCTGGCCCTGATGTCGCTCGGGTTCATGGCGATGCTGGGCTCGATGATCCTGCTGCCGATCTACCTGCAGAACCTGCGCGGGCTGTCCCCGCTGGAGACCGGCCTGCTGGTGATGCCCGGCGGGCTGGCCATGGGCCTGCTCGGCCCGGTCGTGGGCCGGCTGTTCGACCGCTTCGGCGCCCGGATGCTGATCATCCCCGGCGCGCTCGGCATCCTGCTCGCCCTGGCCGGGTTCACCCAGATCTCGATGACGATGCCGTACTGGCAGGTGCTCGGCCTGCACACGCTGCTCATGGTGTCGCTGGCCGCGGCGTTCACGCCGGTGTTCACGCTCGGCCTCGGCGCTCTCCCGGAGCACCTGTACCCGCACGGCAGCTCGATGCTCGGCACCCTCCAGCAGGTCTCCGCGGCCCTCGGCACCGCGCTGGTGGTGACCGTGATGGCCGGACGGGCCGACTCCCGGGTCGCCGCCGGCGTCCCCGCGGCCCTCGCCCAGCTGGACGGGATGCGGCTGGCGTTCGTCCTCAGCGGCGCGCTCGCCCTCGTGATGGTCGGGATCGCCTTCCTGCTGCCGAAGCGGCCCGCCGCCCCCGAGACCGCTGCGGCGCTCGACGCGTCCGGAACGGCCGCCCGCGAGCCGGAGAAGGCCGAACTCGTCCTCGAACCGGCCTGCTGATCTCACCCCCCGGCGGACACGCGGCGTGGTCGAGAGGCGGCAAAGCGTGCGCCAGCCGGACACGGCTTTGCAGGAATCCCACAACTGGAGACGCGTAGCGTGCGTAGTTCGCGGCATGGCGCCGGCCGGGCGGTAAGCGGGAGGCTGAACACTGCCGCCGGCCGTCATGTCGCGGCACGGATCGTCTACAGAAGGGCTCGGTGCGGTGTTCAGTCGTGTCGCCATCGTCAACCGCGGTGAGGCCGCCATGCGGCTCATCCACGCCGTGCGGGAAATCGCCGCGGAGACCGGGACCCGGATCGAGACCGTCGCCCTGCACACCGACGTGGACCGGGCGGCGACCTTCGTCCGGGAGGCGGACCTGGCCTACGACCTCGGTCCCGCCTCCGCCCGCCCGTACCTGGACCTGGACGTGCTGGAGCGCGCGCTCGTGGAGACCGGCGCGGACGCCGCCTGGGTCGGCTGGGGCTTCGTCGCGGAGGACCCGGCGTTCGCGGAGCTGTGCGAGCGGGTCGGGGTCGCCTTCGTCGGGCCGAGCGCCGAGGCGATGCGCAAGCTCGGAGACAAGATCGGCGCGAAGCTGATCGCCGAGGAGGTCGGGGTCCCGGTCGCGCCGTGGAGCCGCGGCGCGGTGGAGACCCTGGACGCGGCCCTCGCGGCGGCGGCCGGGATCGGCTACCCGCTGATGCTGAAGGCAACCGCGGGCGGCGGCGGGCGCGGCATCCGCGTCGTCGCGAACGAGGCCGACCTCGCCGACGCCTACGAGCGGACCAGCCAGGAGGCCGCGCGGGCGTTCGGCAGCGGCGTGGTGTTCCTTGAGCGCCTGGTCACCGGCGCCCGGCACGTCGAGGTCCAGGTGATCGCGGACGGCCAGGGGACGGCGTGGGCGCTCGGCGTCCGCGACTGCTCGGTGCAGCGGCGCAACCAGAAGATCATCGAGGAGTCGGCGTCGCCGGTGCTGAGCCCGGAGCGGGCGGCGGAGCTGAAGGCGTCCGCCGAGCGGCTGGCCGTCGCGGTCGGGTACCGCGGCGCGGCGACCGTCGAGTTCCTCTACCACCCCGGCGACGAGCTGCTGGCGTTCCTGGAGGTCAACACCCGCCTCCAGGTCGAGCACCCGATCACCGAGGCCACCACCGGGTTCGACCTTGTCAAGGCGCAGCTGCACGTGGCGTCCGGCGGCCGGCTGGACGGCGGCCCGCCGGCCGAGCGCGGGCACGCCATCGAGGCCCGGCTGAACGCCGAGGACCCCGACCGCGACTTCGCGCCCGCCCCCGGCCGCATCGCCCGGCTCGACCTGCCCGCCGGGCCCGGCATCCGGGTGGACACCGGCGTGAGCGAGGGCGACACCATCCCCGCCGACTTCGACTCGATGATCGCCAAGATCATCGCCTACGGCCGGGACCGCGACGAGGCGCTCGGCCGGCTGCGCCGGGCGATGGCGCGGACCACCGTGATCATCGAGGGCGGCGCGACGAACAAGAGCTTCGTCCTCGACCTGCTCGACCGGCCCGAGGTGGTCGACGCGAGCGCCGACACGGGCTGGATCGACCGCGTCCGCGCGGAGGACGGGCTCGTCCAGAACCGGCACTCCGCGGTCGCGCTGGCCGCCGCCGCCATCGAGGCCTACGAGGACGAGGAGCGCGCCGAGCGGCAGCGCCTGCTGTCGACCGCGTTCGGCGGGCGCCCGCAGGTGCGGCACCGCAGCGGCCGCCCGCTGGACCTGAAGCTGCGGGGCGCCCTCTACCGGGCCCGCGTCGCGCGGGTAGGCGCGGACCGCTTCCGCGTGGGCATCGAGGCGGGCGGCGACGTCCGCACCGCCGACGTCGAGCTCGACCGCTTCGACCGGCACACCGGGCAGATCGTCGTCAACGGCGCCCGGTACCGGCTGCTCACCGGCACCCACGGGCCGGTCCACCTGGTCGAGGTGGACGGCGTGACGCACCGGGTCAGCCGCGACGAGGGCGGCGTCGTCCGGTCGCCCGCGCCCGCCCTGGTCGTCGCCACTCCGCTGGCGGCCGGCGACGAGGTCGAGGCGGGCGCGCCGGTGCTGGTGCTGGAGAGCATGAAGATGGAGACGGTGCTGCGGGCGCCGTTCCGGGCGCGGCTGAAGGAGTGCGCCGTGTCCGTGGGCAGCCAGGTCGAGACGGGCGCGCCGCTGCTGCGCCTGGAGCCGCTCGCCGACGACGAGGACGAGGACGCCGCGTCCGCCGCGTCCGCCGAGCTGGACCTGCCCGCCGCCCCCGGGGAGGTCCCGGCGCGCGACCGCGTCGCCCGCGGCCGGGAGGGCCTGCGCGGCCTGCTGCTGGGCTTCGACGTCGACCCCCACGACGAGGGCCGGGTGCTGGAGGACTACCTCGCCGCCCGCCGGGCCGCCGCCGCGGACGGGCACCGGCCGCTGGCCGAGGAGATCGGGCTCCTCGACGTCTTCGCCGACCTCGCCGAGCTGAGCCGCAACCGCCCGGCGGGCGAGGACGGCGACTCCGGCGGGCACGTGCACAGCGCCCGCGAGTACTTCCACACCTACCTGCAGAGCCTCGACGTGGAGCGGGCCGGACTGCCGAAGGGCTTCCAGGCCAAGCTCGCCAAGGCGCTCGGGCACTACGGCGTCACCGACCTGGAGCGCTCCCCCGAGCTGGAGGCGGCGGTCTTCCGGATCTTCCTGGCGCAGCAGCGTGCGTCCACCGACGCCGCGGTCGTCGCGGCGCTGCTGCGCACGTGGCTGCGGGAGCCGCCGCCGGAGGAGGCCCTCCGCGAGCCGGCCGGGCTCGCGCTGGAGCGGCTCATCGCCGCGGCGCAGGGGCACTTCCCGGTGGTCTACGACCTCGCGGCCGGGGTGGTGTTCGCCTGGTACGCCCAGCCGATGCTGCGCCGCAACCGCGCCCGCGTCTACGCCGGCGTCCGGGCGCACCTGCGCCACCTGGACCGCCACCCGGACGACCCGGACCGCGCCGAGCGCATCGCCGAGATGGTGCGCAGCACCGAGCCGCTGGTGCGGCTGCTCGGCCAGCGGCTCTTCCGCGGCAACCAGGACAACGCGGTCATGCTGGAGGTGCTGACCCGGCGGTACTACGGCAACAAGGGGCTGACGGGCGTCCGCACCGCCGAGGCCGGGGGCTGCACGTTCGTCGTCGCCGAGCGCGCGGGCTCGTGCCTGGTGTCGGCCGCGGTGAGCTTCGAGCGGCTGGGCGGCGCGCTGACCGGCCTCGCCGAGCCGGCGGCCGGCAAGGACGCCATCGACGCCGACATCTACCTCTCCTGGGAGAAGCAGCCGCAGGACTTCGCCGCGATGGCGGAGGCGCTGCACCAGGTCATCGACGCGCACCCGCTGCCGGAGCAGGTCCGCAGGCTCACCGCGACCGTCGCGGGCAGCAGCGGCGCGGTGATGCACCACCACTTCACGTTCCGCCCGTCCCCCACCGGGATGACGGAGGACCGCCTGATCCGCGGCCTGCACCCGCACATCGCGCAGCGGATGCAGATGGAGCGGCTGAGCAGGTTCGACCTGACCCGGCTGCCGTCCTCGGACGAGGAGGTCTACCTCTTCCAGTGCGTGGCGCGGGAGAACCCGTCCGACGACCGGCTCGTCGCGTTCGCGCAGGTGCGCGACCTGAAGGAGCTGCGCGACCACGAGGGCCGGCTGCTCGCGCTGCCGACGGCCGAGTACACCGTCGCCACCTGCCTCGACTCCATCCGCCGCGCGCAGGCCCGGCGGCCGTCCAAGAAGCGGTTCTCCACCAACCGGATCGTGATCTACGTCTGGCCGCCGAGCGACCTCACCCGCGCGGAGCTGGAGATGCTCGCCGAGCGCATGCTGCCGACGACCGCCGGGGCCGGGCTGGAGGAGATCCTGTTCATCGCGCGGCGGCGCGACCGGGAGACCGGCGCGCTGACCAAGGTCGCCGTGCGGATCACGTTCGACGCCACCGGCGGCACCGAACTGACCATCGGCGAGCCGTCGGACGACCCCGTCGAGCCGCTCGACGGCTACCGGCAGAAGGTGCTGCGCGCGAGCAGCCGCAACACCGTCTACCCGTACGAGCTGACCGGGATCCTCGGCGACTTCGTCGAGCACGACCTCGCCGAGGACGGGGCGGACGTGCTGGTGCCGGTCGACCGGCCCAAGGGGCGCAACACCGCGGCGATGGTCGCGGGCGTCGTCACCACGCCGACCCCGCGCCATCCGCAGGGCATCACCCGGGTCGTGCTGCTCGGCGATCCGACGAAGTCGCTCGGCGCGCTGTCGGAGCCGGAGTGCCGCCGCGTGATCGCCGCGCTGGACCTGGCCGAGCGGATGCGGGTGCCGCTGGAGTGGTACGCGCTGTCCGCCGGCGCCCGGATCTCCATGGAGTCGGGCACCGAGAACATGGACTGGGTGGCCGCGGCGCTCAAGCGGATCGTCGAGTTCACCCAGGACGGCGGCGAGATCAACATCGTGGTCGCGGGCATCAACGTCGGCGCCCAGCCGTACTGGAACGCCGAGGCGACGATGCTCATGCACACCAAGGGCATCCTCGTGATGACGCCGGACTCGGCGATGGTGCTCACCGGCAAGCAGGCGCTCGACTTCTCCGGCGGCGTCTCGGCCGAGGACAACTTCGGCATCGGCGGCTACGACCGGGTGATGGGCCCGAACGGGCAGGCGCAGTACTGGGCGCCGAACCTCGCCGCCGCCCGGGACGTGCTGATGGCGCACTACGACCACACCTACGTCGCGCCCGGCGAGGACGCGCCGCGCCGCGCGGCGACGACCGACCCGGTCGACCGCGACATCTCCGGTTTCCCGCACGCCGTGGAGGGCAGCGACTTCACCACCGTCGGCGAGATCTTCTCCGCCGAGGCCAACCCGGACCGCAAGAAGCCGTTCGACATCCGGACCGTCATGCGGGCCCTGTCCGACCAGGACCACCCGGTGCTGGAGCGCTGGGCGGGCATGGTCGACGCGGAGACCGCGGCGGTGCAGGACGCGCACCTCGGCGGGATCCCGGTGTGCCTGCTCGGCATCGAGTCGCGGGCCGTGCCCCGGCGCGGCTTCCCGCCCACCGACGGCCCGGACGCCTACACCGCGGGCACGCTGTTCCCGCAGTCGTCGAAGAAGGCCGCGCGGGCGATCAACGCGGCGAGCGGGAACCGGCCGCTGGTGGTGCTGGCGAACCTGTCGGGGTTCGACGGCTCGCCGGAGTCGATGCGCAAGCTCCAGCTGGAGTACGGCGCCGAGATCGGCCGCGCGATCGTCAACTTCCGCGGGCCCATCGTGTTCTGCGTGATCTCGCGCTACCACGGCGGCGCGTTCGTGGTGTTCTCCAAGGCGCTGAACCCGAACATGACCGTCCTCGCGCTGGAGGGCTCGTTCGCCTCGGTGCTCGGCGGCGCCCCCGCCGCCGCGGCGGTGTTCGCGGGCGAGGTCGACGCCCGCACCGCGGCCGACCCGCGCGTCCGGGGCCTGGAGGCCCGCGTCGCGCCGGCCTCCGGCGCCGACCGCGCCGCGCTGACGGCGGAGCTGGACGAGCTCCGGGCGTCGGTGCGCACGGAGAAGCTCGGCGAGGTCGCCGCGGAGTTCGACCGGGTGCACGACATCCGGCGCGCGGTCGAGGTCGGGTCCGTGGACGCCGTCATCGGCGCCGCGGAGATGCGGCCGCGGATCATCGAGGCCATCGAGGCCCGCCTGCGCTGACCCGGCGGGGCGGTGCGGGGGCGCGGTGCGCGTTCCGGGGGTCCGGAACGCGCACCGCGCCGCCTTACGTTGGGGCTCCTCCGGCCGGGTGTGCGGCCGTCGACATGGGGAGTTGGCCATGCCACTGCGTTCCCGCCTGCTGGTCGCCGGGGTCGGCGCCGTGCTGCTGTCGTCCGGCTGCGGGGGCGGCGGCGAGCCCGCGTCCACCGCGGGAGCGAACGGCCGGCCGCTCTCCGCGGGGGGTGAGGGGCCGGCCGAGGAGGCGCCCGAGCCCGTGCAGGGGCGGATGGGGCAGACCGTCCGCGGTAAGGAGCTGGCCTACACCGTCCGCGAGCAGGAGTGCGGCGTGCGGAAGATCCGCGTCGGCGTCGCGCTCGGCTACACGGCCGACGGCCAGTACTGCATCTACACCCTGGACGTCGAGGTGCTGAGCAAGGTGCCGCTGGAATTCCAGCCGCACGCCCAGCGCGCCTACACCACTGACGGCAGCCAGTACAACGGCAAGCGCCTCAGCGGGCGCGAGGTGGAGCCCCCGGAGGACGACCTCAGCCCCGGCCAGCGCACCACGGGGCAGCTGGTGTTCGAGCTTCCCGCCGACCGGCGGATCGTGCGGCTCGAGCTGAGGCCCGGGAACCCGATGCTCGCCGCCGACCGCGCCCGCGGGCCGGAGGCCGTGATCACCGTCGGCTGACCGCGCGGCCGACCCGCGCTCCGGCCTACGATCATTGCCGACGACCACCCCGAGGGGCGGGCTGGTGATCATGGCCGACACGGGCACGGCGCTCGACGACGACCGGCTGGAGCGGCTGCTGCCGCGCGCCATGGCCCGGTTCCGCCACCGGATGTTCCTGGGCCTGCGGCTGCCGACGCGGCTCGGGGTGGCGGCGACCGCCGTGTCGCTCGGGCACGACCACGCCTGGGCGTTCGTCCTCGCCGCCGTCGCCTGCGCCGCGCTCGACCTGCGCCTGGCCGCCCTCCTGGCGCGCCGCGGCGGTGCGTCCACCCCGGTCCGGCTGGTCATGGACCTCCTCGACGTCGTCCTGTGGACGCTCGCGCTCGGCGGCATCGGCGACCTGACCGTCCTCGTGGCCGGGCCGCTGATCCTGGAGACGGCGCAGCGGCACGGCGCCCGCGCGCTGCCCCTGCCCGTTCTGGCCGGCGCGTCCGCCATGGCGGCGACCTGGTTCGCCGCCGGGCGGATCGACCCGCTGCCCTTCCTCTGGCCCGCCGCGGCGTGGACCGGCGGCACGCTCACCCGGGCGTACCTGCGCCGCCGCTGGCTCGCCGAGGCGGCCGTCATGCGCGACCACCTGGAAGCCGCGGTCGGCCGGGCCGAGCTGTCCGGCCAGAACAGCGTGGCGATGGGCGCCGACTCGGTCGTCGACCTGCTGGTGCGCACCGCTCCCCTGGTCACCACGTTCGAGCGCGACCCCGAACCGCTCCCCTTCGGAGCCTGGAAGGCCAGGCTCGCGGAGGCCAGCGGGCGCCAGGCGACCTACCTCGGCGTGGCGCTGCTGCGGTGGCAGAGCCTCTACAACAGCCGCAGCCCCGACCTGTCGGCGGACGCCGACCTGCGGCCCGGCCCCGGCGCGGGCACGCTGCTGCTCTCGTCCGCCCAGACGAGCCATCTGGAAGCCCGCCTGGACGCGCTGCGCCCGCGCGGCACGGTCGAGGTGACCGTGCCCCGGCCCGGCCCGGCCGGCGCGGAGCAGGCGGTGGACGTGGGCGGCCACCGCGTCGTCGTCCCCGCGGACGCCCGGCCCCGGATCCGGCCGGTGCACGCGGGCCCGTTCGCGTTCGTCGCCGCCGCCGTGCTGACGCTCACCCAGTCGCTGCCCCAGTGGGACGGCGTCCCGCTCTGGGGCACCGGACCGGTCGCCCTGCTCGCCCTGGCGGCGGCCTGGTGCGCGCACCGCTGGACGAGCCGTCCCGCGGCCGAGGTCGCCGGGCGGGTGATGGCGATCGCCGTCCTGCTGGCCGCGGCGGAGTCGGTGCTGACGTCGGCGCTGATGGATCCCGCGAGCAACCGGCTCCCGTGCTTCTTCTTCCTGCAATGGGCCGTCCCGCTCGCGGTCGTGCACTTCCGCGACCTGACCGGGCGCGGGCACGCCCTGGTGGTGGCGGGCTTCGCCGCGGCGGTGCTGGCGGGGGCGGTGGCGATGCCGGTGCCGTTCCCCTTCGCCGGCGCGCTGCTCGCGGTGCCGTGGTGGATCGCCCCCGCCCTCGCCGTCCACGGGCTGCGGGACGTCCTGGCCGAGGACTCCGCTCACCTGCAAGAGTCGCTGGACCGGTTCCAGGAGCAGGCCGTGCGCGAAGGGTTCCGGCGCGGCCGGCGGCTCGTCGTCGAACTCACCGAGGGCGCCGCCGAGCAGCTGCGCGCCCGCTGCGGCGCGCTCGGGCCGGCGCTGCCGCCGGAGATCGCGGCGGAGGTCGGGCGCCGCCTCGACGAGGCCCGCGCGATGCTGTCCGCCCTCCCGGCGGACTGACCCGGCCCGTTGCCCGGCCGCGGCCCGTCGGTCATGATTGAGTCGATCACCCTCCGTGCAGCCGACCTCGGGAGCCGCCGTGCCGGCCGAGCGTCCGGGCCGCGTCCCGGTCCGGGTCGTCGTGGTCGACGACGACGAGATCAACCGGTACGGGATGGCCTGCGTGCTGGACGCGGACCCGCGGATCGAGCTGGTCGCGGCCATCGGCCACGACGACGCGCTGGCCGGCGCGCACGTATGGGAGCGCGCGGACGTGGCCGTCGTGGACGCCGCCGACCATCGCCGCGACGGCGACCAGTTCCCCGGCGTGGCCGTCGTGGAGCACGCGCGGCGGACCGTCCCCGCCGGCCGGCTGACCGTCATCGTGGTGACCGGCCACTTCTTCGACGACGCCGTCCGCCGCCGGATGCGGGAGGCGCGGGCCGACTTCTTCTACCACCGCTCCGACATGGCCGACGCCGAGGCGCTGCGCGCGGCGGTGCTGCGCCCCGACCTGGCGCGGCGGCGGGTGCCCCCGCCCCGGGACCCCGAGGCCCAGTTCCGCCACGGCGTCACCGACGCCACGAAGGTCAACCGCGCCATCGACCACGCGGTCCGGCAGGTGCTGGAGGAGCGGATCGCGGAGCGGGCGGAGCCCCGGAGCCGGCGCTGGATCAGGCTGCGCGACGAGTTCAACCGGGTCGCGCGGCTCACCCCCGTCACCAGCGACGGCCGCCGTCCCGACCGCGCGCAGGACCTTCCCTCGCTGCCGCAGATCTCCCGGTTCCTCACCTGGGCGACGAAGATCAAGCAGGGGCGGCCCGCCGGCCCGTTCCCGGACGACTGACCGCGTCGAGGCCGCGACGTGCCGCGCGGCCTCGACGGGGCGGGGAGCTGGGGTCAGCCGAAGTTCACGTCGCTGCAGATGTAGTACACCTGGTCCATGTGGGACGCCTGCCAGACCGTGTACACCACGTGGCGCCCGGTGCGCCCGGACGCGTTGACGTTCTCGATCACGTAGTTGTTGCTCGGCGCGTACCGGCCGGTCTCGCGGACCAGTTCCAGGTCGCCCCAGCGCAGCGGCTGGGTCAGCGCGTCGTACCCCTGGCGGGTGATGTAGACGCGGATGTAGTCGGCGCCATGGCTCGCCTGGTCGTAGAGGTTGATCGTGAAGGTGGTGCCGAGGTCGGTGGTCGTCCACGGGCCGACGGCGTCCATCGAGCGGTAGCGCCCGCTCTCCGCGTGGCCGCCGCTGCACAGCTGCCCGTCGGGCACCGCGGCTTGATGGTTGCCGCCGACGTTGTTGCGGTAGAGCCCGTTCCAGTTCCACATGGCGTTGGGGTTGTCCTGCCACGCCTGCCAGCACATCGGGTCTTCCTGCTGCATCGCGGGGTTCTGGAAGTCGTCGCCCCAGCGCTCCCAGCAGCCGTAGTTGCGGGACGCGGGGTCGATGACGGATCCGTGGGCCGAGGCCGTGTCGACCCACAGGGCCGGCAGCAGCGTCGCGGCGCAGAGGACCGTCAGGACGCGGCGGCGTAGTCGGGTGTGAGGCATGGCGCCTTCTCCGTTCCGGTGGCGGGGGGTAGGCCGGATTGGGAGCGCTCCCAAGCGGATCGTAACGCGCCGCGCGGCACGCGTCATTCGGGGCGTGAAAGCTTTCACGGACGGGCCGGGGAGCCGACCGGGCAGTGCCGGCTCCCCGGAGCGCGCGCTACGCCGGGACGGTCCACTTCTGGTTGGCGCCGCCGGTGCAGGTCCAGATCTGCAGCCGGGTCGCGTCGGCGGAGCTGTTGCCGGTCACGTCCAGGCACTTGCCGGAGTAGGCGTTCACCAGGTCGCGGCCGGGAGTGAACGTCCATTGCTGGGACGAGCCGCCGTGGCAGTCCCACAGGTGCGTCTGGGCGCCGTCCGCGGTGCTGGGACCGGCCACGTCCAGGCACTTGCCGAGCGCCTTCAGGGTTCCGTCGGCACCCCGGCTCCACCGCTGGGCGACGGTGCCGTTGCACGTGTGGAGCTGGACGGCCGTGCCGTTCGCCGTGGCGGCGCCGGCGACGTCCATGCACTTGCCGGCGAGGCCGGTGACCTGGCCCGCGCTACCGCCGCCGGACTGCGTCCCCGACCAGGTGAACGTCGCCGTCGTGCGGGCGGGGAGGTCGTAGGTGAAGGACTGGCCGCCCCACACCACCCGCACCGACCGGGCACTTCCGCCGCCGTTGTGCGCGAGCAGGGCCTTGGACCCGTCCGGGTTGACGTAGGCGACGTTCTGCACGGTCGAGTCGGCGGTGGACAAGATCCGGTACGCGCCCGGCTTCACGAACTTGGTGAGGTGTCCCATCGTGTAGTACTCGATGGTGTTGTCCACCTGGCCCGCGCGGCCGCCGCCTTCCTGGACGGTGACCAGCCCGGTGCACGTCCCGCACCCGCCGTTGTGCGGGCCCATGTTCTGGTTGAGCGCCAGGCTCCACTTCACCTCGGCACTGGACCAGTTGCGGGCGTGCTCGATGATGTCGCCCATGTCCTCGTTGTGCTGGTCGCCCACCCACGTTCCACCGGAGTGCTCGGTGTTGAACTGCGTCATCGACGGGTACTGGTCGTGCGCCTGGGCCCCCACGGACGGGCTCCCCGCGTAGTCGTGCCACCCGATCCCGGCCGACAGCGGGTCGTTGCGCAGCGCGTCGTCGGCCACGATCTGGGACCCGAAGCTCGCGTAGTCGCCGTAGTTCCAGTCGAAGTGGATCACCTTCGTACCGATCCCCGCCGCCCGGAAGGCCGGGTACACATGGTTCTTGGTGAACTCCACCAGCCCGGACGGGTTCCAGGACATGCCCGGATAGTTCATCGCGGTCGGGTTGCCCGCCTGGCAGCAGTTCGGCTCGTTCTGGACCGAGACGTAGTCCACCGGCACGCCGGCAGCCTGGTACGACTGGACGTACTTCGCCAGGTACTGGGCGTACGTGGGGTAGTACTCCCACTTCAGCCAGCCCATCTGGTCCATCCGGCCGTTGTCCTTCATCCAGCCGGGCGCACTCCACGGCACGCCCATGACCCGCAGCCGCGGATTGAGTTGCTTCGCCTGCTGCGTCAGCAGCCGGACGTTCGTGTCGTAGCCGTTCGCGCCGAAGTCGTTCAGGTCGCAGCAGGTGTCGTCCAGCGAGACCATCCCCGGACGCGACAGGTCGGACGCGCCGATCGGGTTGCGCACGAACGACAGCCCGATGCCGTCGACCGGGTCGAACAGCCGGCGCATGACCGCGTCCCGGGTGGCGGCGCTGATCGCCCCGCCCCGGAACAGGTGCGCCGTGGTGTCGGTGATCGACGCGCCGCCGCCTTCGAACCGCTGGTAGCGCACACCTTCGTCGACCGCGATCGTGTGGTCCGCGCCGGGGCTGGTCGCGGCGAAGTTGACCGGTGCCTGCCGCTCCAGGCCGCGCGTCACGTTCCGCCCGCCGGAGTCGGACGTCGTCGTCAGATGGATGGTCACGGTCTCGCCGGCGGCCAGGGCCGGCGGCGCGATGGGCACGCCGCCGAGCGCGGCGGCCATGGTCAGGACCACGGCACCGGCCACCGAGACGAGCCGGCGGCGGTGGGGAGCGTGGCGGAGCGCAGGTGGGGGGCTGCCTGCAGTGGGCATCGATGGTCTCCCTCACTGGGACGGACGCGGCGCACACGGCACCGGCCTTCGGTCCGCTGCCGGACGCTGCCCGGACACCCCGACGGCTAACAGGAAGGAAACCTTGCAATGAGACCCGTGTCAATGAGTCCCGGCCACTTTCTCCAAGCCTTAGTACAAGCTGCTAACAGCCTCTCGCAACTACGTGCGGAGTTGGCGGCGGAGGATTTTGCCGGTGACGCTCTTGGGGAGGTCGTGCTTGATCTCTACTTGGGCCGGGGTCTTGTAGGCGGCCAGGCGGTCGCGGCAGAAGGTGCGCAGGTCGTCCGGCGTGGCGGCGGTGCCGGGGCGGAGGCTGACGAAGGCGTGCACGGTCTCGCCGCGGTAGGGGTCGGGGGCGCCGACCACCGCCGCCTCGCGGACCGACGGGTGCTCGTACAGGACGTCCTCGACCTCGCGGGGCCAGATCTTGAAGCCGGAGGCGACGATCATGTCCTTTTTGCGGTCGACGAGGTAGATCCAGCCCGCCTCGTCCATGAAGCCGGCGTCCCCGGTGAGCAGGGTGCCGGCCGGGAAGGAGGCGCGGGTCTGCTCGGGGTTGCGCCAGTAGCCGGCGGCGACCTGCGGACCGGTGATCGCCAGCTCGCCGATCTCGCCGGGCGGGAGCGGCCCGCCCTTCTCGTCGCGGATCTCGACGTGCGCGCTCGGGAAGGGCACGCCGATCGCGAGGGCGCCGGACGTCTCGTCCACCGGGGCGGTCGCGCCGAGCGGGACGGCGACCGCGGCCGACGTCGTCTCGGTCAGCCCGTAGGCGTTGTGGATGTAGACGCTGAAGGCGTCGGCGAAGGCCCGGACCGTCGCGGCCGGGACGGGCGCGCCGCCGCTCAGCACCTTCGTCAGGGATGCGAGGCCGCGGTCGCGGGTGGCCGGGTCGTTGAGGAACGCGATGAACGCGGTGATGGAGCCGATGGTGAACGTGGGACGGTGCCGCTCCACCAGGGCGGACGTCGTGGCGGCGTCGAACCGGTAGGTCAGCACGAGCGGCAGCCCGCCGCCGAGGCCGAGCGCGAGGTGCATGGCCAGCCCGGTGATGTGGAACAGCGGGGCAATGGTGAGGATCGCGTCGCCGTCGCCGAGGCCGATCCAGGTGCGGCACGCGGCGACCTGGTAGGCGAGGTTGCGGTGGATGTTGACCGCGCCCTTGGCGGGGCCGGTCGTCCCGGACGTGTAGCTGAGCAGCGCCGGGTCGTCCGGCCCCGGGGCGACGGCGGCCCGCGGTGCGCCTCCGGCTTCCAGCAGGGGCAGGATATCGTCGGCGGCCTCGTCCGGCCAGGGACCGGTCGCGTCGCCGGCCAGCGCGCCTCCGGCCGAGTAGAGGACGTGCTCGGGCCCGGACGCGAGCGCCTCGATGGCGGCGCGGGCGTCCGGGTGGGCGATGAGGACGCGGGCGCCGGAGTCCGCGAGCAGGTGGGCCAGCTCCCGTTCCTTGTACATCGGGTTGACCGGGACGACCGTCGCGCCGAGCTTCCAGGCGGCGAGCACCGCGAGCACGCAGACGGGGGTGTTCTGCAGCGAGACCGCGACCCGGTCGCCGGAGCCGACGCCGCGCTTCTGCAGGCCGGCCGCCAGCGCGTCGCTGAGGCGGTCGGTCCCGGCGCGGTCGAGGGTCGCTCCGAAGTAGTGGAGCTGGGGGGCGTCCGGGCGTTCCGCGGCGCGGCGCCGGAACAGCTCGACCACACTGCCGCCCTCGACCTCGATCTCACCGGGCACGCCCTCGCCGTAGAGGCTGCGCCAGCGCGTCACGACGCGGCCCCCTTCGACGCCGGCTCGCGGCCCGGCTCCTCGTCGATGCCCAGGTGGCGGGCGATGGTCGCCGGGTCCTTCTCCAGCTCGGCGGGGGTTCCCTCGGCGACGATGGCGCCGCGCTGGATGAGGCAGGCGTGGTCGGCCATCGGGAAGGCCAGGGCGGCGTTCTGCTCGACGAGCAGCATCGTCATCCCGGCGGACCGGATCTGCGAGATCGCCGAGAAGACCGTCTCGACCAGCGCGGGCGACAGGCCCATGGACGGCTCGTCGAGCAGCAGCAGCGACGGCGCGGTCATCAGCGCGCGGCCGATGGCCAGCATCTGCTGCTCGCCGCCCGACATCAGCGCCGCCGTCTGCCCGCGCCGCTCGGCCAGCCTCGGGAACAGGTCGTACACGTCGTCGGCCAGGGCCGTGCGGCGCCGGCCGCGGGCGTAGGCCGACAGGGCGAGGTTCTCCTGGACGGTCAGGCAGCCGACGACCATCCGCCCCTCGGGGACGAGCGCGAGTCCGCGGCGCGCGACCTTGTGCGCGGGCATCCCGGTGATGTCCTCCCCGTCGAAGACGACCCGCCCGCCGGACGGGCGCAGCAGCCCGCCGATCGCCCGCATCGTGCTCGACTTGCCCGCGCCGTTCGCGCCGAGCAGCGCGGTGGCCCGCCCCTTGCCGAGGGCGATGTCGAGCTTCGCCACGGCGCGCACCGACCCGTACGTCACCTCAAGTGACTCGACCGTAAGCATGGTGGGTCCCTTCACTTGATATCTACAGCGTGGATGTTCCGTCCTTGAGGGCGGGCAGGAAGCGCACAACGATGCGGCACGGTGGTCTCCTGGTTTTGTCGGTGGCAGTCGTTACGGTCGGTTGCATGTCCCGATACCGAATGTGTCCGACCCCTGCTCAGGAGGTGGGGTTGCTGTGGCATTGCGGGCACGCCCGGTTCGTATGGAATCTGGCTGTTGAGCAGAATTCGTGGTGGACACCGCGGCGCGGTCCGGCGCCTTCGTTCGCGGCGCAGTGCCGTCAGCTCACCGAGGCCCGCGCCGAGTGTGAATGGCTGCGCGCTGGTTCGCAGACGGTTCAGCAGCAAGCCCTCAAGGACTTCGCCCAGGCCATGGCGAACTTCTTCGCTCACACGCACCAGCGGCCGACATGGCGCAAGGCCGGAGTGCACGAGGGGTTTCGGATCGTCGGAAAACGCGGGCTGCACTGGGATGTGCGGCGCCTGTCCCGCCGGATCGGTGAAGTGCGGGTGCCGAAAGTGGGGTGGGTGCGATTTCGCTGGTCGCGGCCCGTCCCCGACGGGGTGAAATCGTTCCGGGTCAAGCGCGACCGTGCCGGACGCTGGCATGTGGCGTTCGCCGCGATCCCCGGCCCGGTACCGGCACCGGGCAACGGTAACGCGGTCGGGGTGGACCGAGGTGTGACGGTGTCGGCGGCACTGTCCACCGGCGAACTCCTGCACGCTCCGGCCCTGACCGACCGGGAGGCCGAACGGCTGCGGCGACTCCAGCGCAAGCTGGCCCGCGCGAAGCGCGGCTCCGGCCGCCGCGCCCGCCTCAAAGCCGCCATCGCCCGCATCAAGGCGCGCGAGGCCGACCGGCGCCGCGACTGGGTCGAGAAGACCACCACTCGCCTCGCCGCAGGGTTCGATGTGATCGCCGTCGAAGACCTCAACGTTGCCGCTATGACCCGGTCCGCACGCGGCACCATCGATGCCCCCGGCACCGGTGTCCGTGCCAAGGCCGGGCTGAACCGGGCCATCCTCGCCAACGGCTGGGGTGTGCTGGTCCAGCGGCTGCAGCACAAGGCACCTGGCCGCGTCATCAAGATCAACCCGCGTTACACGTCGCAGACCTGCCATGCCTGCGGGCACCGCGCACCGGAGAACCGCGAGAGCCAAGCGGTGTTCAGATGCGTGGCCTGTGGGCACCGGGCCAACTCCGACGTCAACGCCGCACGCAACATCAAAGACACCGCCATCCGAGACACCGCCATCAAGGACACCGCCGTGGGACGCACGGTGGCAGCGCGGGGAGCCCTCCAGCCACCGGGCGGGGCCACGAACCGTGAACCTCAACCTGACCTCCTGCCTGTGTAGGAACGGGTTAGAATCCCCCGATTTCAGGCGGGGGAGGACGTCAATTGCCGAAATACGCTCTGCGGACGTCCGGGCGGCGCAGGCAGCGGACGGGCTCGTCGCAGGCGATGACCTCGCCCGAGGCCAGCACCGCGACCTGGTCGCAGACCGTCTCGATCATGCGCATGTTGTGCTCCACGACGACGACCGTCGTGCCGTCCCCGCGGAGCCCGGACACCAGCTCGCCGATGCCCGTCCAGTCGGCCGCGTTCATGCCGGCGGTCGGCTCGTCCAGCAGCAGCAGCCGCGGCCGGGACACCAGCGCGCGGGCGATCTCCAGCCGCCGCTGGTCGCCGTACGGCAGGGTCTCGGCCAGCCGGTCGGCGGTGCCGCGCAGGCCGACCGAGCCGAGGCACGCGAGCGCCCGCTCCCGGACGTCGCGCAGCTCGGCGCGGGCCCCGGGCGTCCCGGCGAGGCCGCGGACGCTGCCGACGCGCCGGTTCCGGTAGGCGCCCGCCATGACCTGCTCGACGACGGTGAGCCCGCGCAGGAGCCGGATGTTCTGGAACGTGCGGGCGATGCCGAGCCGGGCGAGCGCGGTGGCGTTCAGGTGGTGGCACGGCTCGCCGAACAGCCTGATCGAGCCGCCGTCCGCGGGCAGCAGCCCGCTGATGATGTTGAGCAGGGTCGTCTTTCCGGCGCCGTTCGGCCCGGCGATCCCGAAGATGGTGCCGCTCGGCACGGTGAGCGCGACGGAGCCGAGCACGCTCAGCCCGCCGAACCGCTTGGCCAGCCCGTCCACGACGAGCGCGTCGCTACGTTCGGTCATGCCCTCTCCCTGTGGGGGGCGACCCCCCACACCCCCCGGCAAAAGCCGCGTCATGCCCTCACTCCGCTCGCTGCGCTCGCTGCGTTCGGTCATGAGCGCGCCTCCGCAACCTCGCGCGGAGCCTCGGGTGCGGGCGTGGTGGCGCGGCGGCGCTCGCGCAGCCGCCGCCAGCGCAGCGGGTCGATCAGGCCGCCGGGCACCCAGATCATGATGACCAGCAGCAGGATCCCGTTGATGATCGACTGGCCCTGCCCGATGAACTGGTTGACGTACACCGGCAGCCCGGTGAACACCACCGCGCCGATGACGGACCCGAACCAGTGGTAGGCGCCGCCGAGGACGACGCACGCGATGACGGTCACCGCGAGGTCGATGTAGAAGGTGTCGGGGTCGATGTAGCGCAGCAGGCCGGCCTGCAGGACGCCGCCGAGCCCGCCGAGGACGCCGCTGATCACGAACGCCGCCACCTGGATCCGGCGCACCGGGACTCCCATGGTCTTGGCGGCCGTCGGGTCCTCGCGGGTGGCGACCGCGGCGGTGCCGAACCGGGACCGGGCGAGCCGGGCGAGGAACAGGCACGCCAGCCCGAGGACGAGCACGCACTGCCACAGGTGCACCTCGACCGGCACGACCTCGCCCATCGACCCTCCGGTGAGATCCCCGGCGTTCACCACGATCACTCGGGTCACCAGGATCAGCGCGACGGTCGCCAGGGCCAGCCAGTGGTCGGCCAGCCGGATCAGCAGCAGGCCCGCGACCGCGGCGAGCACGCCGCCTCCGAGCCCCCCGGCGGCGAGCGCCGGCCACAGCCCGAGGCCCTCCGAGGCCATCAGGTGCGTCGCGGTGAAGGCGCCCACCGCGGCGAAGCTCACCGTGGCGAAGCTGAGCAGCCCCGCCCACAGCGTCACGTACGTGCTCAGCGCGAGCAGCGCGCCGACGAGCGCGAACCCGGTCGCGCTGGTCAGCAGCGTGAGTTGTTGCCCCATGGCTAGGCCCTTCCGAGTTCGACGGTGCGGAACAGGCCGCGCGGGCGGGCGACCAGGACGACCAGCAGGAGGCCGAACGTGATCGCGTCCTGGAAGGAGTTGGAGATGTACTGCGCCGACATCACCTGGACGACGCCGATGAGGAGCCCGCCGAGGGCGGCGCCGCGCACGTCGCCCATGCCGCCGATGACGACCGCGGCGAAGCCCTGGAGCAGCAGCCCGTCGCCGAGGGCGAACGTGAACGTCTGGTTGTCGGCGTACAGCACCCCGGCGAGCCCGGTCGCCGCGCCGGCCAGCGCCGCCGCGGTGAGGATCGCGACCCGGGGGTCCACGCCGCCGAGCATCGCGGCGCCGCGGTCGTGCCCGACCGCGCGGATCGCCGAGCCGAGCCGGGTGCGGTGCAGGATCAGGTGGATCGCCGCGGTCACCGCGACCGCGCACACGATGGCGATGAGCTGGGACGTGAGCACCCGGACGCCGCCGACCTGCAGCAGGCCGTCCGGCACCGTGCCGGGCGGGAAGCCGAGCGGCGCGGCACCGGTGGCGAGGCTGGCGGCCTCCCGCAGCGAGATCCACAGCGCCACGCTGGTGATGATGGTGCCGAGGAGCTGCTCCCCGCCGCGCGAGCGCAGCGGCTGGAAGGCCACCTGGTCGACGGCGACCGCCGCGAGCGCGCCGGCCGCCGTCCCCGCCAGGCAGGCCACCGCGAACGGCAGCCCGAGGTTCGCGACCGCCCAGTAGGCGGTGAGCGCGCCCCACGTGGCGTACACGCCCTGCGCGAGGTTCAGGATCCGCATCGTGGAGAACACCACGCCGAACCCGACCGCGAACAGCGCGTACACGGCGCCGAGCGCGATCCCGTTGACGAGCTGCTGGACGAACAGCATCGGTCAGATCACCTGTCCCGTCACGCCGATCCGGTGCCGGACGGCTTCCACTCGGCCAGCCGCCCGTCCTTGGTCCACGTGATGTGGACGATGCTGTTCGGGGCGCGCAGCTGGCCGTCCTGGAACTGGACCGAGCCGTAGATGGTGCCGTCGATCTGCTTGATGCCGGACAGGGCCTTGGTCACGCTCTCCCGGGTGACCTCCTTGCCGGCGTTCTTCACGGCGGTCGCCATCGTGTAGCCGGCCATGTAGCCCTGGGCGGCGTAGGAGTCGGGGTCGGTGCCGTACTTCGCCTTGTAGCTCTGCGCGAACTTCTGGCCCGCCGGGGACGCCTTCCCCGCGTAGAAGTACACCGGGAAGGGGACGTCCGCGAGGGTCGCGCCCGCGGCCTTGAACGCGCCGGGGCTGCCGATCGTCTCGGCCGTGACGATGAGGCCCTTGTAGCCGCGGCTCTTCAGCGCCTTGATGAGCGAGATGGACGACTGCTGGAGCGCCGCGATGACGATCGCCTCGGGGTTCTTGGCCATGAGCTGCCCGGCCGCGCCGCTGAAGTCGGTCTGCGCGGCGAGGGTGTTGACCGTCCCGAGGTCCTTGACGGGCGTCCCGGCGAAGCCCTGCTGGAAGCTCTTGAGCTGGGAGACCCAGCCGGAGTTGTCCTGCGTCACCGCGTAGGCGACCGACGCGGGCTTGGCCTCCTGCGCCACCTTCTGCGCGAGGGCGCGGTTGGCGTCCTGCGGCATGGTGGTGGTGCGGACGACGTAGGGCGGGTCCTGGAGTCCCTCGTCGGTGGCGCCGTAGATGTCCAGCGGCAGCTTGGACGCCGAGGTGATGGGCTTCACCGCCCCGGCGACCGGCGACAGGATGCAGCAGATGGCGCCGACGACGTCCTGGTCGGCGGTGAGCTGCTTGGCCTGGTCGACGGCCTGCGCGGGCTTCTCGGCGCCCTCCTTCTTCACCAGCTTGATCTTTCGTCCCTGGCCGAGGTAGCCCTCCTGGTTGAGCTGCTCGACGGCCAGCTCGGTGCCGTTGGCGAAGGTCTGGCCGGCGAAGGCGACGGGGCCGGTCAGCGCGGTGATGAAGCCGATCTTGACTTCGCCGTCGTTCTGCGCGGCGCCGTTGCACGCCGCCGCGGCCAGGACGGCGGCCATGGCCGCGGCCGTCGTGGCCGGCCGGCCGCTGCGGGCGATTCGTCGTGCCATTGCGTCTCCTCAGAGAAGGAATCCGATCCGGGGACGGATCCGATTGGGTGGGCCGTCAGGAGGGGGCGCCGAGGAAGTCCCGGTAACGCCGCACGGTCTCGGCCACGGCGGCGGGATCCTGGTCTGGGTACCAGCAGGTCGCGGGCATCTCGGCGAGGGTGACGCCGCCCGGCGCCGCGGCGCGCAGGGCCGGGAGGTTGTCGGCCAACATGTCGTCCGGTCCCGCGCAGATCAGTGCCGGGACCGTGAGCTTGGGCAGCCGCTCCCGCGTGGGGTAGCGGAACGCGGCGGCGTAGCCGAGGTGGTAGGTCGGTCCGCTCTGCAGCAGCCCGACCGTCCAGTCGTGCAGTTCGCGGGCGCGCGGGACGCGCAGCGGGCGGTCGGCGGCGGTGCGGTCCCGGTACCACGGCCAGAACAGGAACATGTCGCGCCGCATCCCCCAGGCCCGGGCCAGGTGGGACCCGAACCGGTCCGCGCGCAGCGGCGGCAGGTAGTGCTCCAGGATGTCGGCGGTGAAGTCCGGCGGCAGCAGCGGCGGCGCCTCCAGGACGGCGCGGCGCACCAGGCCGGGGCGGCGCAGGCACAGTTCGAGCGCGATCAGCGCCCCGGTGTGGGTGCCCCAGAGGTGGACGGGTCCGGCGGCGCGGCGGTCGGCGACCTCGGCGATCACGTCCGCGAACCGGTCGATGCCGGGTTCGTCCCGCCAGGGCTTGTCGGACTCCCCGTTGCCCGGGTAGTCGGGCGCGAGGACGTGGAAGTCCGCGGCCAGCCCGCGCATCAGCGGTTCGAGCAGCCCGGCGGAGCCCGGCGCCGAGTGCAGCGCCACCAGGGGCGGCGCGTCCGGGTCTCCGGCGGCCCGGACGTGGACCTGCCCCACGCTGGTCTCCACGAACTCGCGCCGGATCCGGGTGCCCCGCCCGGCGAGCGCCGTCCCGACCGGCCCGTTCTCGATCGATGACTCACCGGCGAGCGGCAGCATCCGGCGTCCGGGCGCGGGAGGGGCGGCGGCCGGCGCGCGCCCGTGGGCGCGGGAGAGCCTGTCCAGCCACCGCCGCACCGGCGTCGGGCCGTGGCCGTCGGCGTTGACGGCGTGCGTCACCGGCAGCGTCCCGGCGAAGGGGTCCTCGGACGCGCGGCACCAGGTCTGCCACAGCGCGGCGAAGTGCTCCGGGTGCTCGGCGAACGCGACGACCGTCCGGTCCAGGGCGGACGGGCCGGGCAGCTCGGCCCGTCCGGGCACCGCGGACCGCGGCGCGCCGGGCGGGAAGAGGTGCGCGTCCCGGACCAGCTGCCACAGCGCGGCCAGGTGGGTGCCGTCCGGACGCGGCGCGACGTCGGGCGGCGGCAGCTCCCGGGCGGCGGCCAGGTGGCCGCGGTCGACCTGCACGAGCTCCCGGCAGCCCTCCGCCCGTCCGGCGACGGCGGCGGCCAGGTCGCAGCTCATGTCCAGGCCGACCACGGTGTGGACGCCGAGGGCCCCCGCGACCTCGGCGAGCGCGTCCGCGGCCGGGCCGGGGCCGGCCGCCGCGGCGGGCGCCGACCCGCCGACGCCGGGGAGGTCGGCGACCGCGACGGGGCGCTCGGGGGCGCCGAGCACGATCTCCTCGGCGAGCGGCCGTCCCGACCAGCGGATCCCCGGGAGCACCAGGACCCCCGGGCGATCGGCGGTGAGCCACACCCGGATCTGCCCGTGGCCCGTGTCGACGTGGCTGCCCCTCATGTCAGGTCACCGCGGAGGGCCGGCGGCCGTGCTCGCGCAGCAGCAGGTTCAGGTTCCCGCCGGCCTCCAGCACCTTGACCACCCGGTCGCTGGGCGGGTCGCCGCGCAGCTCGGTGCCGTCCGGCAGCCGGACCTCGGCCCGCCGCCAGTCGACCTCGACGGCGTCGAAGCGGCGCACGGCCGAGGCGATGCCCGGGACTGCCACGAGCGGCATCCCGTTGTAGGTCTCGCCGCGCCAGAACCCCGGGGAGAACGACTCGGCGAGGACGGCGCTGATGCCGAGGTTCCGCAGCGCGACCAGCGGCGGGTAGTGGGGGTGGCCGTAGCCGAAGTTGCGCCCGCCGACCACGACGTCGCCTGGCCGGACCTTGTCCGCGAAGTCGGGTTCGTACGCCTTCATACAGACCGAGCGAAGCTTGTCCGCGTCGTAGTACTTGATGTTCTCCACGCCGATGATCAGGTCGACGTCGAAGTCGTCGCCGAAGATCCAGGCGACGCGTCCGCGCAGCACGTCCGGCAGAACGGACTCCATGCCGCTCATGAGGTCACCTCCCGCGGGTCTGCGATGCGCCCGGCCACCGCGCTGGCCGCGACGGTGTAGGCCGAGCCCATGTAGATGTCGGCGGCGGTGCTGCCCATCCGGCCGGAGATGTTCAGCACCCCCGTGGAGATGCAGTTCTCGCCCTCCTGGAGCGGCCGCGCGTACCCGAAGCAGAAGTCGCAGCTGGAGATGGCGACGTCGGCGCCGGCCTCGCGCAGGACGTCGAGCAGCCCCTCCTCCTCGGCCTGCCGGTGGATCGTCTGCGAGGTCGGCACCACGTTGAGCTGCACGCCCGGCGCGACCCGGCGGCCCCGCAGCACCTCGGCGGCGGCCCGGATGTCCTCGATCCGGCCGCTCGCGCACGACCCGATGAACGCCCTGGTGATGGACGTCCCCGCGGCCTCGTCCACGCCGATGGTGTTGGCCGCCCGCGCGGACCCGGGCAGGACGACCCGCGGCCGGAGCTCGTCGAGGTCGATGGCGTGGGTCGCGGTGTACTGCGCGCCCGCGTCGCTGTAGAGCGGCTCGAACTCGGTACGGGCGACCCGGTTCGCGTACTCCAGCGCCAGGTCGTCGGGGTTGAAGATGGCGGAGACGGCGCCGGTGAACATGGCCATCCCGCACAGGCCCTGGCGGCGCCCGATGCTCATCGCGGCGGCGCCGGGCCCGGTGAACTCCATGACCTGGTGGGCGCAGCCGTCCGCGCCGACCCGGGCGATGATCTCGTGGATGAGGTCGCGGTTGTCGACCCCGGGCGCGAACGACCCGGTCAGCTCGAAGCGGGTGGAGGCGGGCACGTCCAGGAAGATCTGCCCGCTGACCCAGGCCTCCAGCAGGTCGCGGCGCACGCCCCAGCCGAGCGCGCCGAACGCGCCGAGGCCGCTGATGTGCCCGTCGAAGTGGATGAGGAACGAGCCGGGCAGCGCGTACCCCATCTCCGCCGCCACCTGGTGGCCGATGCCGCGGCCCTCGTGGACGGTGATGCCGTAGAACTCGCCCCACCGCCGGGTGACGTCGTGCACCTCCTTCTCCCGGCCGTCGCCCTTGGACAGCATGTGGTCGATGAAGACCAGGTAGCGCTCGGGGTCGTCGACCTCGGTGATGCCGAAGTCGTCGTGCATCTGCTTGAACATCAGGTCGGTGTAGCCGGGGAAGTCGTAGGCGACCATGTAGTCCGGCCGGAAGGGGTGGTTCTCTCCGGCCCGGACGTCGCCGAGGCCGGCCGCGCGGGCCAGGATCTTCTCGGTGATCGTCCGGGCGGGACGGGCGGCGCCTGCGGGGGTCATCGGTACGATCCCCCTCAGACCTGGGCCGCGGGCAGGTACTTCTCCTGCGCCCGCTCCACCTCGGGGAAGCCGATCAGCTTCACGAAGTCCATGTGCGGGAGCGCGTCCGCGCTGACCCGCGCGGGCGGCTCGCCGGAGCGCAGCCGGCGCAGCGTCTCGCGCATCGCGCCGGTCGCCGACAGCAGGATCTGCGTCGGCAGCAGCGCCAGCCGGACGCCGACCTCGCGCAGCACGTCCGGCGACAGGTCGCGCTCGACCCAGGTGGACGCGGTGAGCGTGGCCATCAGCGGGACACCGGCGCGGCGGCGGCACTCGGCCCACTCGTCCACCGAGGAGAACGTCTTGGTCACCGGCATGATCATTTCGGCGCCTGCGGCGGCGTAGGCGGCGGCCCGGTCCATCGCCTCCTCCCCGGCGGTGTCGGTGCGGGCGATCACCACCAGCCGGTCGCCGGCCGCGTCCCGGATCGCGCGGATCTTGCCGGCCGCCTCGTCGGCGCCGATCACCGGCACCGGGTCCCCGACGCAGATCGGGCAGCGCTTGGGCGCCTCCTGGTCCTCCATGAACACCGCGGCGACGCCCGCGTCGGCGAACTTGCGGGCGGTGCGGGCGGCGTTGACGGCGTTGCCGTAGCCGGTGTCGATGTCGGCGATCACCGGCAGGTCGCTGGCCTCGACGATGCGGCGGACCGCGTCGAGGTTCTCCGACATCGTGTACAGCTCCGCGTCGGGCAGGCCGAGCGCCGCGGAGATCGCGAACCCGGAGGCGCAGAGGGCGGAGAAGCCGGCCTGGTCGGCGAGACGCGCGGTGAGGCCGTCCCACACGCCGGGGGCGTAGACGACGTCCTCGGCCATCAGTTCACGGAGGCACTGCGCTGTCATCTTCATCCTTCCGGAATACGGAATAGATTCCGGGAGCTGACGATAAGTTCGATTCGGCGCGGTTGTCAACGGGTTCCCAGGCGCCGGATTCTCTGGAAGAGTTGCTGGTCAAGGCCGTACATCCGGACAGTAGGGGGTTGCGCCGCCCTACGCCAACGCGAGTTCGCAATCCGGAATATCTTCCAGTAGATGCGGATGGAGGACATGATGGAGACCTTCTGGCCGGGCATCACGGCCAACTGGGGGCGCTGGGGCCACGGGGACGAGCGCGGGACGCTGAACCTCGCCGGGCCCGACCGCGTCCGCGCCGCCGCGGCGACCGTCCGCAGCGGCCGGGCCTTGTCCCTCGCCCGCCCGTTCCGCACCGGGACGCCGGCCTACTACCCGCAGGCGGGCGACACCGCCTTCGAGCACCGGATGATCACCTGGTGGGGCTCCAACGCCGGCGGGGACGTGCAGGCGGCCAGCGACCGGGTCAGCTCCGAGTGCCACGGCCTGGAGATCACCCACATGGACGCGCTCAGCCACATCGCCCATCGGGGCCGCGGCTACGGCGGCCGGGAGTTCGCCGAGATCGCCGGGCCCGAAGGGGTCGCCGGCTGCGACATCACCTCCGCCGCGCCGGTCGTGACCCGGGCCGTCCTCGCCGACGTCCCCCGGCTGCACGGCGTGGACCACCTCCCGGCCGGGACCGCGGTCGGCTACGACGACCTGGCCGCGGCGGCGCCCGGCCTCGAACCGGGCGACGCGCTGCTCGTCCGCACCGGCCGCTGGAGCGCGCCCGCGCCGCGCGAGGAGGGCGAGGAGGGCGACCGCTACGGGCGGCTGTCCGGGCTGCATCCCGACGCGCTGCGATTCGTCCAGGAGAGGGACGCCGCCGTGGTCGGCACCGACGGGCCCGGCGACGCCTTCCCCGTGCCGGTCGCCGAGTGCCGCCTGCCGGTGCACGTGCTCGCGCTCGTCTACCTGGGCGTCCACCTCGTCCACAGCATGGCGCTGGACGAGCTGGCCGAGGCGCTCGCCGCCGAGGACCGCACCGCCTTCATGCTCACGCTCGCCCCGCTGGCCGTCCCCGGCGGGACGGGCTCGCCCATCACACCCGTCGCCGTGCTGTGAGGCCCTTCCCCAGCGCGCCGTCCGTCCCCTAGAGGAGGAACATCCATGGACCGTGCCGTCGACTTCCTGTGCATCGGCGGCGGGCTCGGCGGGCTGGCCGCCGCCGTCCGGGCGCACGACCTCGGCGCCGACGTCCTCGTCGCGGAACGCTCCGGCATGGTCGGCGGGGTCGCCGCCTACAGCGGCGGATTCGTCTGGGTCGGCGCGAACGGCCTGGCCCCTGACACGCTCGCGCCCCTCGACACGCTCGCCGCGACGGAGTCCTACCTCGACCACGTCCAGGGAGAGGGCCGCCCGGTCGACCGCGAGGCCCGCCGCGCCTACCTGCGCCGCGCCGTCGAGGCGACCGCCTGGTACCGCGAGGCCGGCGTCCCGTTCGAGGTGATCCGGAACTGCCCGGACCTCTACCACCCGGCCCCCGGCTCGACGGAGGAGGGGCGGCTGCTCGAATGCGCCGTCCCGGGCGCGAGCCTCGGCCCGTGGCGCGACCGGCTGCGGCCGAGCCCTTACTACGAGACGGGCGTGGCCCGCGACGACCTGTACTCCGAGCGCGTCCTCGACCCGGCCGTGCGGGAGCGGCTGCGGCGGGAGGGCGCCCAGCGCGACCTGCTCACCCACGGCTCCGGGCTGTCGGGCGCCTTCGTCCGGGCCGCGCTGACCGAGCGCGGCGTCCCCTGCCTCCTGCACCACCGCGCCACCGCGCTGCTCGTGGACGGCGACGCCGTCACCGGCACCGTCCTGCAAGGACCGGAGGGCCCCGTGACGGTGCGGGCCCGGCGCGGCGTGCTCATCGCCGCCGGCGGCTACGGCGGGGCACCGGACGGCGCCGAGCTGGAGGACGTCCCCGCGCTCGTCGAGTCGGCGCCGCCCGTCGTGGACGGCGACAGCCTGCTGCTGGCCCAGCGGGCGGGCGCGGCCATGGTCCGGGGCGCCGACCCGTTCTTCAGCGTCGGCCACCACTTCCCCGGCGAGACGCACCCCGGCGGCGACGTCCCGCTGTGCCGGCCCCTGCTGGAGCACCTCGGGCTGCCGCACTCGATGATCGTCAACCGGGAGGGGCGGCGGTTCGGCGACGAGAGCTACTACGGCGCGCTCATCGGCGCGATCCGGCGCTACGACGGCCGGAACAAGCGGTGGGCCAACCACCCGTCCTGGTTCCTCGCCGACGACGAGTTCCGCCGCCGCTACCGGCTGGGGCCGTACTCCCCCGGCGACGCGTGGCCGGACACGTTCGTCCGCGCCGATTCCCCGCGGGAACTGGCCGAGGCCGCCGGCATCGACCCGGACGGCCTGGTCGTGACCGTCGCCCAGTTCAACGCCGGCGCGGCGCGCGGCGAGGACCCCGAGTTCGGCCGCGGCACGCTGCCGTTCGTCCGGCGGGCCTACGGCGACCCGGCCCATGCTCCCAACCCGAACCTCGGCCCGCTCGCCACGCCGCCGTACTACGCTCTGCCGCTGTCGATCGTCGGGTTCGGCATGGGCACCCTCGGGCTGTGGATCGACGCGGACGGGCGGGTGCTGCGCCGCGACGGCCACGCGGTGCCGGGCCTGTACGCCACCGGCAACGCCGCGGCGACGAGGGAGCTCAAGGGGTATGTCACCGGCCTCGCCAACGCGCGCAACCACACCTACGCCTACGCCGCCGCCTCGCACGCACTGGACGCGCGGCCACCGACGAGCCGATAGGATCCGGAACATGTACCGGAATACGGAACCTCTGCCGGGAGCGGTCCGATGACCCCCGACGAGGACGTGGACCCCAAGAACCTGGTGATCTCGGTCCTCAAGGCCTGCCAGCTCATGGAGTGCTTCACCCGGGAGCGGCCGACCCTGACCCTGACCGACCTGACCGCGGCCACCGGGATGAACAAGACCACGGTGCACCGGCTGGCGGCCACGCTGATCCGGGCCGGCTGGCTGACCCGCGGCGACGGCGCCACCTACCGGCTCACCATGCGCCCGTTCCGGGTCGGCGCCGTCGCGCTCGCCGAGCTCAGCCTGCGCGACGAGGCGGCCCCGTTCCTGCGCCGGCTGGCCGACCGGTTCGGCGACACCGCGTACCTGATGATCCCGGGCGAGGAGGGCGCGATCTGCGTCGACATGCTCCAGGGCAACAACCCGGTCAGCGTCAACACCGTGGGAGTCGGGACCGTCCTGCCCTACCACGCCGCCGCCGGGCCGGTCGTCATCCTCGCCTACTCGCGCGAGTTGCGGGAACACTGGCTCTCCACCGGGCTCGACCAGTACACGTCCCACACGGTGACCGACGTGCCCGCGCTCACCGACCGCCTGGAGAAGGTCATCCGCGACGGCTACGCCATCAGCGAGGAGGACTACCTCTACGGCGTCGGCGCCGTCGCCGCGCCCGTCTTCGACGCGCAGGGCGACATCGCCGCCACCCTCAGCCTCGGCGGCGTGAACGCCGGCTTCCGCGGCAGCCGCCTCCTGGAGATCATCCAGGAGGTCACCGCGGGCGCCCGCGACCTGTCGGCCCGCCTCGGCCACTGACCCCGCCGGGCCCGCCGGCCGCCGGTTATTTCGGGGGCGTTCCGGCGGATCGACCCGCTATCGTGCCAGCGGTCAGCAGGCACCGCGGGACTCCCGGGACGCTCCCCGCACGGGTCCCGTACATCGGAGGGGGCACCGATGAACGCCACCGGAGGCACCGGCGCGGGTGACCACCACCCGGCGGGCGGCGGGCCGGTCCGGCCGGGCCGCCGCCGGCGCCGCCCCGCGCCCCGCCTGCCGGACCTGCACCGGCTGCTCGCGGAGGAGCCGGCCGACCCGGAACTGGTGGAGCAGGCCCGGCGGCGCAAGGAGTCCGCGCTCCTGGACTTCGGCGTCGGGCAGAGCACGGTGGCGTCCTGGCTGTACGCCAAGTGCCACCACCACATCCCGACGACGCTGATCCCCACCGCCGCGGTCGTGGCGTTCGGCGACGGCTCCCGCGCCCTGCTCTACAACCCCCGCTTCTTCATGGACCTGGACTTCGACGGCGTCAAGTTCGTCCTGTTCCACGAGGCCCGCCACCTGATGCACCGCCACCTGCACGTGGACGAGGACCTGCGGTCCGACCCGGCGTTCACACTCGCCGCCGAGGTGGCCATCAACCACGTCGCCCTGGAGCGGCTGCGGTGGTCAGGCCTGCCCACGGTCCCGTCGGACGAAGGCGAGGACGGACACGAGGACGGACGGAAGCCGGTCGGCGTCGATCCCGCCGAGGTCTACGAGGCGTACCAGGAAGACCTGCGGCAGCAGGGCCTGTCCCCGCTGCCCTACGAGGACTTCATCCACACCGACCTCACCGTCTACGGCGAGTTGCGGCGGATGAGGGCGTTCGACGAATCCGCGCCGGGGTTCTGCATCCACCTGGACGGTCACGCGGGCGACGCGGTGCCGCTGGATCCCGAGACCGTGGAACGGCTGGGCGGCGAGGTGCTGCACCAGGTGATGCAGGCCGCCCTCCGGGGCGACCCGGCGGCGCGCGCCGAGCTGCTCGACCTGGCCGACCGGACGGCCGACGGCGGGGAGCGGCTGTCCCGCCTCTGGGGCGACCTCGGCCTGGACAGGCTGCGCGGCACCACCCCGGCGACCCGCCGCGTCGACTGGTGGCAGCGGTGGCTGGTCGACGTGCTCGCCTCGAAGCTGAGCGAGAGCGACCGGCTGATCTACCCGAAGAAGCACGGCGCGATCCTGCTGGCCCTGGGCCACGATCCGATGCTGACCCGGCGCGGGCCCGAGCGGACGAAGGTCGTGCTCATCGCGTTCGACACGTCCGGGTCGATGCCGGACGCCGTGGTCGAGTGGCTCACCACCCTGGTCGGGCAGACCGACGGGGTGGAGAGCCACTGGCTCGGCTTCGACGGGGTGGTGACGCCGTTCGTGCCGGGCGAGCGGGTGGTCGGTGGCGGCGGCACCAACTTCCAGAACGTCGTCGACTACGCCGAGGGCCGGGCCGAGGTGAACGGAAAGCGGTTGGACGCCGAGCCCGATGCGATCATCATGGTGACCGACGGGTGCGCGCCCGCCGTCACCCCCGCCGACCCCGACCGGTGGATCTGGCTCATCACCGACGGCGGCGACGACTGGCCGGACCGGCACGATCCCCCGATGGCCTGCCACCGCGTCACGCCCGGATGAGGAGCGAGGAGACAGCAGCGATGACCGCGACGGAGCCGTCCAAGGCGAAGCACAGGGCGGGCCGCCGCTGGTGGAGGCGCAACGCCACCTACCCGCAGCCCCCGGACGACGGCCCGACCGCCAAGCTCGAGAAGTTCATCGACGCCATGGTGGCGACCGGCCAGACCGGGCAGATCTTCGGCGAGCACGGCATCGGCAAGACGTCCACGTTCGTGTCGTACATCCCGAAGCGGTTCCCCGGCACGACCCTCGTCGTCATCCCCGCGGCGAACCTCACCCCGGACGACCTGCTGGTCAACGCCCCGGTCCGCGACGACGACAGCGGCGAGCTGGTGCTCCGCCAGCTCGTCATGCGCCAGCTCGTCCCCGGCAAGCCGTTCGTCCTCCTCATCGACGACTCGCTCCAGGCGGGCAGCACCGTCCAGTCGCAGCTGATGCAGATCGCCTGCAACTGGACGCTGGGCGAGTACGACCTGCGCGAGCTCGGCTGCGTCGGCGTGTTCCTCACCGACAACGAGTCGCTGGCCGAGACCAGCGTCCGGCGTTCCGACCTGGCGATCCTCGACCGGATGGTCACGATCCGCCTGACGCCGAACGACACCGCGTGGCGGCAGGCGCTCGCCGCGCGGTTCCCCGAGTGGGATCTGCGGGAGGTGTTCCGGGAGTGGGCCTCGCTGAGCCCGCGCCTGCGGTACCTGCTCTCCCCGCGCACCCTGGAGCACGTCCTGCACTGCGCCCGCGCCGGGTTCCCGCTCGCCTGGGGGCTGCCGCTGCTGAACGGCGCCCGGCTGGCGCTGACCGAGGAGGGCAAGGACGGCGAGCCGGGCCGCGACCGGACGGCGGACGTGCTGGACGCCATCGCCGCGGCGGTCGGGGCGCGCAATCCCGCGACCGTCACAGACCCGGTCCGCCGCATCCTGCGGGCCGCGATGACCCACCGCTGGGCGGTGCTGCTGCAGGGCCCGCCCGGCTGCGGCAAGACGGAGATCACCAAGCAGATCGCCCGGGAGGAGACGGGCCGCGACCCCGTCTACTTCTCGCTGCCGGTGACCAACGTCGAGGACCTGTGCGTGCCGGTGCCCGCCCCGGACGGCTCGCTGACCGCGATGCTCGCCCGGTCGCTGCTCGACCCCGAGCCCAAGGTGCTCGTCTGGGACGAGTACAACCGGCCGAAGGACAAGGCGACCTTCGCCAAGCTGATGGAGGTCACGCAGGAGTGGACGCTCGCCGGGCGCCGCATCCCGAACCTGCGCGCGCAGGTGGCGCTGCAGAACCCGCCGTACTACCTGGGCCGCAAGATGCTGGTCGCGAGCAACAACGTGGCGCAGGCGAGCCGGTTCACGATCAGCTACGAGGTGCTCCCGGACGACATCCCCGCCAACGAGTGGCTCATCTCGACGTACGGGGACACGGCCGAGACGGTCCTGGAGTGGTGGAAGAACGACATCGACGACGAGGGCCGCGACTGGATCACCAAGCGCACCCTGGAGCGGCTGATCAAGCTGCACGAGGCGGGCATGCCGCTGGAGCCGGGCCTGATCTATCTCGGTGACGGCGAGTACGCCCCGGTGCCGCTGTCCGCGCTGGAGGCGCGGCTGGCCGGCCGCCCCCAGATCGGCCTGGCCGAGCTCGCCCGCAACCGCGCGAGCTGGGAGGCCCGGCTCGCCGCCGCGGCCGAGGCGTCCGCCGAGGGCACCGACGACACCGACCTGGTGCACCAGGTGTTCTCCAACGCCGAGGTGTCGCAGCTCGAACGGCACCTCGACGTCGTGGCGAGCCTGCTGCGGTACCTGCCGCCGAAGCTGCGGGCCACGTACCTGGTCGGGCAGACCCCGGAGCGGCAGCGCTTCTGGGTGGACGCCCTCGCCAAGATGGCCGAGCCGTCCTAGTCGTCGTCCTCGTCGTAGTCCTCGTCCTCGTCGTCCTCCCAGTCCTCGTCGATGTCCGCGTCGGGGTCGAACTGGCGGATCATCGGGACGGGCACGGTGGACCGCTCGTGGCCGACCGTCCAGGTGTTGCGGAAGAAGTCGAACTTCAGGTGCCGGCAGCCGTCGGCCTCGGCGAACAGGATCGGCGGGACGAGGAAGTGCGCCGCGTCGACGGCGACCGCGGTGGCGATCCAGGTGTCGGCCGAGGGAAAGGGCGGACCGCCCTGGCAGGCGGCGAAGTTCACCGGCGCCGGCGACCGCTTGCCGAGGACGTGGATGCGGTTTCCCTCGACGACGAACATGTCCGGGTCGAGGAGCACGTCCTCGCCGAGCATCAGGATCGGCGCGGGCATGACGTCGGCCTTGGCGGCTTCCTGGGCGCGGGCGTAGTGCTCGATGATGTCGGCGTTGCGCGTGGTGTCGAAATGGGGGCCGATGACGTCACCGCTGCAGATCGCGCAGGCGCAGTCGGGCAGGTCTCCGGTGTCGGCGTCCTCGGGCTCGGGAAAGAGCATGGACTTGTCGAACGGCACGACCGGCGACTCGCCGCTCTTGCCCGTGAGGAACGCCGGGATCCAGTCCGTGCCGTCGGCCTCGATCACCTCCGCGTCGCACAGCGTGCGGAACGCGGCGTCACCTATCTTGCAGTTGAAGTAGTCCAGGAGCGCGATGGCGGCGCATTCGGCCGGGGAGAGCCCGTCCTTCGCCTCGAACCAGAAGTCGTGGCCGTTCGCGACGTAGTGCACGCCGCGGAAGTTCTTGTGGACGAACGGCTCTCTCCCGGACGCGGGCGTCAGGCCGTTCCAATGCGCGGCGGCGACCCTGTTGTAGTAGGTGTCGGCGTGGCGGGCGAGTTCGGGTGCGAAGACGCTCTCGCCCGTCCAGTAACAGGCCTTGGCGAACAGCGCGCCGATCTCCGGGTCGTGCTTGAGGCCGTCGCCGGTGAAGACGAGTTCGGTGCGCAGGAACACTTTGCGGCCGTCGCGGTAGGGCGCGCCCTCGTGCTCGTACCGCTGGTCGAAGACCACGCAGGTGAAGGGCTCGATCGCGGTGAGCGCGCCGCCTTCCGCGAGGTCGAGGGCGGGTTCTCCCTCGCCTCCGGTGAGGTAGAGCAGCACGGTGTAGCGGGAGACGTGATTCCGCCCCGCGTCGTAGTAGGGCGTGTCGAGGTGGGGATGGAAGTTGGCGTCGCCGGGCTCGAAACGGTTGCAGCGGAAGACGGGGTTCACGTGCGAGAAACCGTCGAGCAGCGAGTCAGGCATCGCCTCGCGCACCGCTTCGGTGAGCGCCTCGGCGAGCAGCCCCGAATGGAAGATGAAGCGTTCACCGCCTCGGGATGAGGCGTTGAGCGGCGGGACGTAGAGGTTCAGCTCATCGAGGCTTTCCAGTAGCGACCTGGTGGGCGCCGGGAGCCGGAGCGAGAGCGTGTACGCATCCTTCGCGAACTCGTCGCACCCGGTGAGTTCGAAGTCAAGCGGGACGTCCGAGAAAAGGCGGTCGAGCGGGAGGATGTTCTCGAACGTCCGGAACGAGAGTTCGCGCGGGTCGGCGAAGACGGCGGCGAGGTCCGGCATGGCCTCGATGGGACGGGCGAACAGGTCCCGGGCCTCGCCGTCGATGCGTTCCGCGTCGACGAAACGCACCTGCTTGAACCGCGCCGTCGGATGCCAGGAAACGGCGAGCCCGTCCACGGTCGCGGCGGGTTCGGCGTCGGTCGCGTCGACCAGCGCGCGGTATTCGGCGACCTCGCCGGCGGGGGCGTCGCCGGTCGACAGCGCGAAGAACCGGTCGCGGAGTTCAAGGCTCATACGCTTCTCCAGAAGCTGCGCAGTGCGGGTGGGAGCTGGGGTGCCTGCGCGAGCAGCGCCGCACCTTCGTCCCCGACGTCCGAGCGGTACAGGAGAAGCCGCGTGAGGGACGGGACGAACGGCGCCGCGAGCAAGGCCCGCACGCCGTCCACGCCGATCTCGTTGTAGCGCAGGTCGAGGTCGGTCAGGCCGGTGAAACGGTGCAGCGCGGGCATCCCCTTCTCGGTGATCACGTTGTTCTGGAGGCGCAGGCGGCGGACCCCGTTGAAGAGGGGGGCCGAGGCGAGGGCCGCCAGCCCGGTGTTGCCGATGCCGCAGTACCGCAGGTCGAGCGTCTCCAGCGGGTGGCCGCCGGCGGCGGTCCCGAGGTCGGCGGCCTCGGCGCGCAGGTAGGCCGACACCGCGAGCGTCTTCGCGCCGAGCGCGCCGATGCGCAGGTACGACAGGTCGAGCTCGGTGAGCCCGCCGAGGTCGAGCGTCGCGAGCGCGCCCGTCTCGACGGTCGTGGCGGGGGTCGGCTCGCCGTCCTCGTCGCGGTCGTCCTCCCAGTACAGGTGGTCGTCCTCCCCGCCCTCCGGCGCCGTGATCCGCAGCGCCGTGACCGACGGTACGCGCAGGGCCCGGCCGATCAGCACCGGCGCCGCGTCCGACCATTCGACGGCGACCTTCGCGGCGGCCCCGCCGCGATGCCGCAGGACGGTCACCCCCGCCGGCGGCCGTTCAAGATCAGCTGCCTCCATTCGGCGCATCCTAGGTGCGACCACCGACACCCGGGGCGCGAATGGACGGTCCGGCCCGCGCCGCGCGCGGGCCGGACCCGCTCAGGAGTTCGCCGAGATCCGCAGATTCGGCGGGACGACCTCCTCGTAGGTCGGGAGGCGCTTGACCAGGCCGGTGCTGCGGTGGAACTGGATGGCCGAGTCGAACGAGGCGCGGGTGAAGCCGATCTGCGGGGGGATCTCCCGCTGGATGATCGGGGGCAGCTCGGCGAGGGCCTTGGGGTCGGTGCCCTTCAGGTAGCCGGCCAGCAGGGCGGGGATCTCCTCGGGGTGGTCGTGGATGTCGCGCTGCGCTCGGGCGAGGGCGCGCTGGAAGGCCGCGATCTCCTTGCGCTTCTTGTCGATGAGGCGCTGGGTGGTGAAGACGACGCCGTGCGTGGTGTTCTGGAAGCCGGGGATGTCGCCGCGGACCGGGGAGATGTAGAGCGACCCGGCGCCCGCGGCCTTGGCCTGCTGCGCGATCGGCTGGAAGAACGACAGGGCGTCCACCCGGCCGGTCTTCAGCGCGCCTATGGCGGAGGTGGCCTTGGCGCCGAGGTTGACCAGCTCGGCGTCCCGGTCGGACCGCATCCCGACCCGCTGGAAAAGGTAGGTGATGAGCGCCTCGGTGCCGCTGCCGGGGCCGGTGATGCCGATCTTCTTGCCGCGCAGGGCGCGGATCCGGTCGTCCAGCGGGGCGGACGCGGGCGCGCCCGGGAAGTCCGGGCTCACGATGACGTCGACGTAGTACCGGTCGACGAGGTCGCCGACCAGGCGCGTCCCGTCGTCGATGCGGCGCAGGTTGAGGGCGTCGGTGAGGACGCCCGCGCCGACGTCGATCCCGCCGGACTTGAGCGCCGCCGCCACCTTGGCGCCGGTGCCGAGCCGCGGGCGGTCGCCGAGCCGCACGCCCTCCTGCTCGAAGTAGCGCTTCTGCTCGGCGACGTACAGCGGGAAGAACGCGATCGAGTTGCTGATCTGGCCGACGTTCAGCACTCCCGGCGGGGTGGTGGACGTGCGCTTGGCGCACCCGGTGGCCACCAGGACGAGGGCGAGCAGCGCCGCGGTGAGGCGCCTGACCGGGGCGCGCGTCATCGGCGGGCCTCCAGCGGCTTCCAGCGGCTCAGCCTGCGGTCGAGCAGCCCGACGAGCAGGTTCAGCACGGCGGCGATCACGCTCAGCACGACCAGCGTGGCGAACACCCCGGCGGTGTCGAACTGCGCGGCGGCGTCGTTGATCAGGTAGCCGAGGCCGCGGTTGGACGCCACCAGCTCACCGATCACCGCGCCGATCAGCGCGTACGGGATGGCGACCTTCAGGCCGGTGAGAACGCCGGTCATCGAGCCGGGCAGCACGACCTTGAGCAGCACGTGCGCCCGCCCGCCGCCCATCAGCCGGACCGCGTCGATCAGCCCCCGGTCCACCTCCCGGACGCCCGCGACGGTGTTGAGGAACACCAGGAAGAAGACGGTCGCGGCGGCGAGGAACACCTTCATGTTCATGCCGATGCCGAACCAGACGATGAACAGCGGGGCCAGCGCCACCTTCGGGATCGAGTACAGCGCCATGATGAACGGGTCGAGCACCCGGTAGAGCACGCTCGCGGACGCCAGCACGAAGCCGATCACCACGCCGAGCGCCGCGCCCAGCGCGAACCCGTAGGCGATCTCCTGGATGGTGACCCAGGTGTTGGACCACAGGACGCCGTCCTCGTGCCATTCGACGAGGCGCTCCCAGATCTCCGACGGCCTGCTGGTGAAGATGACGTCGAACCACCGGTCCGCCGCCCACTGCCAGATGAGCAGCACCGCCACCACGAGGACGACCCGGGCGGCCCACACGCCGGCCGTGCCGCCGTACTTGCCCATGAATCCGCGTTCGATCGGGACGGTTTCGGGTGCCCCGCCGTTGTCGACGTCCGGGACGGGCTTGGTCTCCGCGCTCATCGCGCTCCCTCCCTCAGGGCGTCGGTCAGCTTGCGGTGCAGGGCGACGAAGCGGGCGTCGACCCGCATCTCGTCGGGGTCGCGCGGCCGGGGCAGGCCGATCTCCTCGTCCAGCACGATGCGGCCGAGGCGGCCGAGCACGACCACCCGGTCCCCGAGCAGCAGGGCCTCCTCGATGTCGTGCGTCACGAACACCACGGTCTGGCCGCTGCCCTGCCAGAGCCGGAGCAGCTCCTTCTGCAGGTCGGAGCGCAGCTGGGCGTCGAGGGCGCCGAACGGCTCGTCCATCAGCAGGGTCTCGGGGTCGCCGACGAGCATCCGGGCGAGGCTGACCCGCCGCCGCATGCCGCCGGACAGCTCGCGCGGGTAGTGCTTCTCGAACCCGCGGAGGCCGACGCGCTCGATCAGCTCCTCGGCCCGCTTCCGGCGCTCGCGGGCGGGCACCTTCCGCAACTCCATCGGCATCTCGATGTTGCGCCGGACGTCCCGCCAGGGCATCAGCGTGTCGGACTGCGTCAGGTAGCCGACCTCGACGCGCGGCCGGGACACCGGCTTCTCGCGGTACAGCACCTCGCCGGAGGTGGGCGGGATGAGCCCGGCGAGCAGGTTGAGGATGGTGGACTTGCCGCAGCCGCTGCGGCCGAGCACGCTGACGAAGCCGCCCTCGGCGACGTCCAGGCTGAAGTCGCGGAGCGCGACGATCCCCCGATCGTCCTTGACGAACTGCTTGCTCAGATTCTTGATCTTCAGGACCTCGGTCATCGCCGGGCCTCCTCGGCATCATCGGCGCCGGAGGCGCCCCGGGGGGTGTGGGGGGTCGTCCCCCCTCGGGAGACATCGCTCTTGTCGGCGCCGGCCAGTCGGCGGGTGTTGCGGACCGCCATGGTCCGCACCTCCTCCTCGGTGAATCCCTCGGCGAGGAGCCGGTCCGCCATGAGCGCCAGCCCGTCCTCCACAGGCGGGTTGAACGGCTGGCCGAGGTCGCTGGACAGGACGGAGTGCTCCGGCCCGACGGCCCTGATGTTCTCCACCCAGACGTCCCAGGAGACCTTGCCGGTGTAAGGGGTGGTGAAGCAGCGCTCCATCAGGGCGCCCTTGGCGGCGAGGTCCCGCTGCCGCTCGACGCCGACCCGCTGGGAGGTGAACTCGGGGTGGGTGACGACGATGCGCCGCACGCCCTCCTCGACGGCGGCGTCCACGACGGTGCCGATCTCGGCGGTGCTGAGGTGGCCGGTGGCGAGCGTCATGTCGTGCTTGGCGATCACCCGGAGCACCTGCCGGGTGGCGTCGTTGACCTTCCCGCCCGCGTCGACGACGTCCACGGGGTCGGCGGCCATGCCGTCGGCGCGCAGCTCGTCCTGCAGCTGCGCCCACATGGGCGGACGCGCCCCTTCGGGGTCGTGCGCCGTGCATTCGCGCTGGTTGGCGCTGTCGACGGTCGGCAGCCAGACGAACTGCGCGCCGGCGCGCCCGGCCAGCTCGACCGCGACGGGGTTCATGCCCCCGACGGACCCGTTGAGCGTGATCGCCCCGACCGCGCCGAACCCGGGGTGGGCGGCGCGGACCACGGCGGCGCGCTCCGCGGTGGGGAAGTAGTGCGACTTCAGCACGAATCCGCCGAGTCCCACCTCGGCGAACCTCGGTGCGAGCGCGAGGTCGTCGATGCGGCGCCGCATCACGTCCGGGGCCACGTGGATGTGCACGTCGTACCCGCCCCGGACGAGGTCCCGGGCGCGGGCGGACGGCTTCGGATGGTCGGTCATCCCTGCCCCTTATGTCGCCATGACTGATGCCGAGATTGTTAACAATTTCGGCGACATCGTCAATAGCCAGGCCTCGGCGTCGTCATCCGAGGGGCTTGACGTACCGGTGCACGGGAACGTCCACGCGGCCCGTCGCCGTGGGCGCCGAGTAGGTCATCGGCCCCGTGTCGCGCCATCCGTGGAACTCGTAGAACCGGCGCGCCCGCGTGTTGCCCGGCACGACCGCGAGCCACGCCTCGGAGTGCCGCCCCGAGAACCGCTCCTCCGCGGCTCGCAGCAGCGCCCCGCCGACGCCCCCACCGCGGGCGGACCGGTCGACGGCCAGCTGGACGACCTCGCCGTCGTCGTCCCCGAGGATGATCAGCCCGAGCAGGCGGTCCTCCACGTCGACCGCGACGACCGTCGACGGCGCGTACTTCTCCGCGTGGGCCTCGAAGTGCTCCGGCCCGCGGACCGCCATCAGCTCGTCCGGCACATGGCCGACGTGCCCGTCGAGCCAGGCCGCCCGCCAGAGCGGAGCCAGCCGCGGCACGTCGTCCGGTCGTGCGGCGCGCAGGATCATCGCCCTCACCCTCCCCCTGTCGTCACTGACATAGCCGGTTACGCCAGTGACACGCTAGGCATGCCGGAGTTCCCCGGTCAATGACCTACCCGGACGCGCATGGGCGGGTTAAGGGCGCGGGCAAGAGGTCGTCCAGGACGGGTCGAGCCGCCTCCGGCGGCGGCCGGGCGGCCGTAGGGTCCGTGCGAGCCGCGCCGACCGGGCGCGGCGCGGTTGTGTTCGGGGGGAGGCGCGCCATGAGGGCACGCGGGAAGGTGACGGCCGCGGCCGGGGCGGTCGCGGTGGCGGCCGTCTCCGCCGCATGGCCGGCGCGGGCGGAGGACAGGTGGGTCCTCGTCGCCCGCGAGGGGTTCGACCGCCCGCTGCGGGTGGACGGCGCGGCGTGGCGCCTGGACCCGCAGGGGCCGCGCAGCCCGTGGCACGTCGACGCGTTCGACGACGACGGCGAGGCCTGGAAGAAGATCAGCGGGCGGCGGTTCCAGCGGCGGCTCGACACGCTGAACGTGTTCCGCAAGCGCGTCGCGTTCGGGCGGAAGGGGTGGCTCACCGCCGAGGTCGCGGCCGTCGACAAGGACAGGGACGGGCGCCCCGACTCCCGTCCCGGGGTCTCCAGGGCCTCGCTGCCGGGCGGCCAGAGGGTCGCGCGGATCTCCGAGCCGAGCTGGGACGCCGGGGTGCTGATCCGGCCCACCCGCCCGCTCCCCCGGCACTACCGCGTGGAGATGACGCTGCGCGGCATCGACTTCGGGGGCAAGCGGCACGGCACGTTCGACTACAACGGCCGGCACAACGGCTACACCCGGGAGCCCTGCAAGACCCGGTACCCGTGGACGTTCCAGGGCGCGATCCCCGGCAAGAAGCGCTGCCAGTACCCGGACGTGACCAGGGAGAACGGCTTCTACTACCTGACGATCCTCGACTACGCGACGCCCGCGCCGCACGGCAACCCCGGCATCCACTTCCGCCGCAAGGTCATCATGGACGGCTACTACAGCGACGACGCCCGCTGGAAGAACGCCGCGACCTGCAACCCGAAGACCCGCCGGATGTACCGGACGTTCGACGGCACCTTCAACGGCGTCAACGCGCTGTTCCCGCGCGGCGACCGGTTCCGCGAGGCCGCCAACAACAACATCAGCAACGAGTACTACGCCAAGACCGCCTGCGGGAACGCGTCAATGGACCAGCGCTACGGGCCGGGCGGCAAGTTCGAGGGCCACCTGACCAGCGCCGAGATCCGTCCGGAGCTGCTGCCCAAGGCCGCCTACCGGTTCGCCATCGAGCGCGACCGCACCGGGTACACGCTGGAGATGAGCGGGCCGTTCCTGCACTCGGGGCAGCGGACGCTGCGCGTCCACCACGACTTCGTGGAGAACGGCCGCCCGATCTGGCACTACAACCAGACGCCCGGCGAGTACGACGGCAGGTTCGACCGCAGGCTCGTCCACAAGGGCCCCGCCGGGACGTACACGACGGAGCACGCGTGGCCGAAGGGCTCGGCCTACCCGGACTCGTTCATCATCGGCGACCCGCACCTGAACTACTACGAGGGGGAGGCGTACGTGGACGACATCCGCCTGTACGTTCCCGGGGGCGAGAAGTAGTCAGCGACGGCGGCTCAGCAGCGCTTGATCCAGGAGCACTCCAGCTGCGGCCCGGTCTGCGCGGTGCGCAGCGTCCGGGTCGCGGCGGCGGGGTCTCCCCCGGCCAGCCGGATGGCGATCTTGTCCTCGATGTCCTTGGGCGCGGCGCCCTGGTAGCCGTTGAGCACGACGGAGAAGACCAGCCTGCTCCCGGCCTGGTCGGTGACGTAGCCGGACAGGCCGGTGGCGCCGGTCAGCGTGCCGGTCTTGGCGTGCACGTTGCCCGCCGCCGGGGTGTTGCGCATCCGCGAGGTGAGCGTCCCGCCGACCAGGCGGTCGGGGTCGCCGGCGATCGGCAGCGCGGCGTACCAGGTGGAGTACCAGGGGGCCTTCTGCGCCTTCGTCAGGACGGTGCTCAGGTCCTGCGACGTGGTGCGGTTGCTGCGGGACAGGCCCGACCCGTCGGCCATGTCGAGCCGCGCGGCCGGGACGCCCTGGCCGCGGACGTACTTCTCGATCACCGGCAGGCCCGCCGTCCAGCTTCCGCTGTTCCTCTTCGCCCGGCCGATCGCCTTGACCAGCGTCTCGGCGATCATGTTGTTGCTGAGCTTGAGGAACGGGGTCATCAGCTGCGACAGCGGCATCGAGGCGCGGGTGGCGAGCCGCGCGGCGCCCTTGGGCGTCCGGCCGCGCTCGGTCGTGCCGCCGACCTGGACGCCGTGCGCCTTCAGCGCGGTGCGGAAGACGTCCGCCGCGTACATGGTGGGGTTCTCGACCGTGCGCAGCGTGCTGTACGTCGAGCCGCCGGCCGGGTAGGAGCCGCTGACCACGATGGTGTTGGTCCCGTTGTCCCGGTTGACCGACAGGGTGGACGCCGAGCCCGGCGCGCCCGTCACCGCACGATTGTCGATCTTGACGACATGGGTGGCGGGGGCGAGGGCGACCTTCACCGGCTCGCCCTCGGCGCCCGGCGCCACCGTCACGTTGACGGAGCCGGCGTCGAAGTCGTCGTTCGGCGAGACGGTCAGCGCGGACGTCTGGCCGGCGTAGTAGTACTGCAGGTCGGTGGGGTCCCAGTGGGAGGGGACGCGGACGGCGTCGAACCAGGAGTCGTCCGCGACCAGGTCGCCCTCGACGCGCTTGACGCCCCGCGCAGCGACCTGGGCGGCGAGCCGGTCGTAGTCGGCGGCCTTCATCGTCGGGTCGCCGGTGCCCTTGAGGTACAGGTCGCCCTTGACGGACGAGCCCGCCACCTTCCCCGCGTACACGCTCGTCCGGAACCGGTACCCGGTGCCCAGCAGCGACAGCGCCGCACCGGAGGTGTAGATCTTCAGGTTCGAGGCGGGCAGCACCGCGTTCTTCGGGCCCCGCGCGTACCGGACGGCCCCGGTCTTCGCGTCGCGGACCACGGCTCCGACGGTGGCGCCCTTGAGGCGCTCGTCGGCGAGGATGGCGTCGAGGTCCTTGCCCAGATCCCCCGGCGCGGCGGCCGGCGCCGCCGCCGGTGCGGCGGTGACCTGGGCGTGTGCCGCCGGTGCCGCGAGCACCGACGATCCGGCGAGCAGGACGGACGTGATTCGCACCAATGGTCCACGCATGGAGAGCGATCGTAGGGCATTGATCAACTCCAATACAGGAGAACGGCGCGAACGGGCATGGCTCACCACATGGCGTCGAGAAGCTCCGTGACCGCGGCGACGTCGAGGGGGCGGGGGTTCGGGTACGGCTCGGCCACCACCCGTTCGGCGACCCTCGGCAGCTTCCCCCGGGGCACGTCGAGCTGGGAGAGGCGCGTCGGCCCCTCGTGGGCGCGGGCCGGCTCGGCGACGGCGGCGACCGGGTCGGGCCCGGTCACCCGCGCCAGCCGGGCGGCCGCGGCGGGCGCCGACGGCAGGTTGAACGCCATCACGTGCGGCAGCAGCATCGTGTGCAGCTCGGCGTGCGGAAGGTCGAAGGCGCCCCCGAGAACGTGCGCGAGCTGGTGGTGCAGGCCCATCCGGGTCTGCGCGAGGCAGATCCCGGCCAGCCACCCGGCCGACTGGAGGCGCGCCCGGCCTTCGAGGCCGGACGGGTCGTCCAGCACGCCGGGCAGCGCGCCCAGGATGCCGGCGAAGGCCTCGGTGGCGAGCGCGTCGGTGACCGGCGTGGCGTCCGGCGCCCACAGGGCCTCGACGGCGTGGGCGAGCGCGTTCATGGCGCTGGTCCGGGTCAGTCCGGGCGGCATGCCCAGCGTGAGGCCGGGGTCGTAGACGACCGTGCCCGGCGCCAAGGTGGGGTCGCGGCGGGTGGTCTTCACCTTGTCCTCGGTCTCCCCGAGGACGGGCGTCATCTCCGAGCCCGCGTAGGTGGTCGGGACGGCGACCTGCGGCATTCCGGTCCGCGCCGACAGCGCCTTGGCGAGCCCGATCGCGGACCCGCCGCCGATCGCGACGACGCAGTCCGCGTCCCCGGCGAGCCCCATGGCCTCCGCGGTCACGGCGACCGGCGTGTGCGGAGCCGGCCGGTCGAACCGCGCCGCCAGCCGCGGCCCCAGCGCCGCCGCGACCCGGTCGGCGGCGCCGGCGGCGGACCGGGTGGCGACCAGCAGCACCCGCCGCTCCCCGAGCCGCGCGACCTCCGCGCCGACGCGCTCGACCGCCCCCGGCCCGATCACCACGCGCACCGCGAGCGTCTCGTGAACGGACACCGCACCGCCGCCGCTCATGCCGACCACACGAAAAGGAGAGTCATGCGTTCTCTCATAGCCGCCGGAACCGTCCCGCGTCCAGGAGCGGGGCGGCGGGTGTTACCAGGGGATCGGGCCGTCGTCTTCGAAGAACCCGCCGGTGGGGCCGTCGTCGGGGAGGGTCGCGAGGTGGATTCCGATCGCCGCGCCCTGCTCCGGGGTGCGGTGTCCGCGGAAGCCGTTGAGGTCGGTCGCGCAGAAACCGGGGCAGCCCGCGTTGATCAGGATGTTCGTGTCCCGCAACTCCTTCGCGTACTGGACGGTGACGGCGTTGAGGAACGTCTTCGACGGCGAGTAGGCGGCCGCGATCGGGCCCGTTTCGGCGCCGAGGGTGGTCTGCCGGGTCAGGGAGCCGACGCTGCTGGACATGTTCACGATCCGCGGCGAGGACGAGCGGCGCAGCAGCGGCAGCATCGCGTTGGTGACGCGGATGACGCCGATCACGTTGGTCTCCACGACCGTCCGCATGGTCTCGGGGGCGACCCGGGTGGGTTCCTGCGGCGCGCCGCCGGTCACGCCGGCGTTGTTGACCAGCACGTCGAGCCGCCCGGCCCGCTCCCGGATCAGCTCCGCGGCGGCGGCCACGCTCGCGTCGTCGGTCACGTCCAGCGGGACACCGAAGGCATCGGCGCCGCCCGCGCGCAGCTTCTCCACGGCGGCCTCCCGGCGCTCCGCGTCCCGGGCGCCGACGCCGACGCTCCAGCCGAGGGCGCCCAGGCCGGCCGCGATCTCGTACCCGATCCCCTTGTTCGCGCCGGTCACCAGCGCGATCGTCTTTTCGCTCATGCGTTCATCCTGCGCGCCCCCGGGGCGAGGGCTCCAACACCGTCTGAGTAGGCCGTGATACCTCGCGGGTATCGTGACGGTCATGGAGACGCGGGAGCTGCGGTACTTCGTCGCCGTCGCCGAGGAACTGCACTTCGGCCGCGCGGCGGAGCGCCTCGGGATCGCGCAGCCGCCGCTGTCGCGGGCGATCCGCCAGCTCGAACGGCGGCTCGGGGTCACGCTGCTGGAGCGGACCAACCGCACCGTCGCGCTCACCGAGGCCGGATCGGTGCTGCTCCGCGAAGGGCGGGCCGCCCTCGACGCGATCGCGGCCGCCGACCGCCGCACGCGCCGCGCCGCGCAGGCCGAACCGGGTCTTGTCCTGGTCTCCAAGGCCGGGGCGACCAGCGAGCTGCTGCTGAAACTGCTCGACGCGTACGCCGCGGAGCCGGGCGCGGTCACCGTCGAGGTGCTCCTGTGCGGCCCCGGCGAGCAGGAGCGGCTACTCCGGGACGGCCGGGCCGACGTCGCGCTGCTGCACCGGCCGTTCGACTCGGTGGCCGGCTTCGACACCGAGGAGCTCCACACGGAGGGCCAGGTGATCGTCCTGCCGTCCGGGCACCCGCTCACCGCCGAGCCTCACCTGCGCATGGCCGACGTCACCGCGCTGCCCGGCCTGCCGCTGCCCCGCTGGCCCGGTCTCGACGGCACGTACGCCGACGGCCCCGGCCCGGCGGTCCGGGACCACGCGCAACTGCTGCAACTGATCACCCTCGGCCGGGCCTCGGCGGTCCTGCCGGAGTCGGTCCGGACCCACCTGCACGAGGGCCTCACCACCGTCCCGCTGCTGGACGCCCCACTGGTGACCACGGTGATCGCCTGGCCCCCGCACAGCCGCTCCCAGCCCCTCGCCGCCCTCGTCCGGGTGGCGACCGGCCTCCACACCCACCACGAGCCGGTCCACCCGAACGCCGAGCCGAGCCCGTCCACCTGAAGCGTGGCGGCCTACCGGGAGCCGAGGCGGACGGGGAGGGTGCGGGGGCCGCGGACCTGGCCGGCGGCCCAGGTCACCGCGGACGGGTCGTCCAGGGTGAAGGACGGGACGCGTTCGAGCCACACCTCCAGGGCCACCCGGAGCTCCATGCGGGCCAGGTGGGAGCCGAGGCAGCGGTGGATGCCGAGGCCGAACGCGGCGTGCCTGTTGACCTCCCGGTCGATGACGACCTCGCCCGCCCGGTCGAACTGGGCCGGGTCGCGGTTGGCCGCGGGGAACGACAGCAGGACCCAGTCCTCGGCCTTCATGTCGACGCCGCCGAAGCGCGTGTCCTCGCGCACCAGGCGCGCCATCGTGACCGGCGCGTAGGCGCGCAGGAACTCCTCCATCGCGGTGGGCAGCAGCGACGGCTCGGCGACGAGGCGCTCCCGGTCGGCCGGGGTCTTCGCCAGATGCCACAGGGACGCGCCGATCGCGCTCCACGTCGTGTCGATCCCGGCGATGAGCAGCAGCGCCATCGTCCCGGAGACGTGGGACGGGTCGAGCTTGCGCCCGTACAGCTCGGCGTCGATCAGGTAGCTGGTCAGGTCGTCGCGCGGGTGGGCGACGTGGTCGCGGATCTGGTCGAGGAGGTAGTCGAAGAGCGTGTCCATGCGGGCGATGCGCTCGTCCGGCGGGAGGTTGACCCCTTCGAGGGTGTTCTCGACGAACTCGCGGAACTTCGGGCCGTCCTCCGGCGGGAAGCCGAGCATGTCGGCGATGACGCGGATCGGGATGTGCTGGGCGTACTCCTGGGCGGCGTCGACGGTGTCCCGGCCCTCGAAGGAGTCGATGAGGGAGTGGCAGAAGGCCCGGGTCGCCGGCTCCAGGCGCCGCACCGCCGACTTGGTGAACGCGGGCAGCAGCAGCTTGCGCGCGTCGTGGTGGAACGGCGGGTCGGACGAGATCGGCGGCGTGACGCCGACCGGCGCCACCTCGCGCGGGGGGCGGAAGTTGCTCATCACGACCGAGCGGGAGGTGAAGCGCTCGGTGTCGTAGGCGACCGCCGCGACGTCCTCGTACCGGGTCGGCAGCCAGCCGCCGCCGAACCGCCCGGTGTGCGCGACCGGGCAGCGGGACCGCAGGTCGTCCTGGATGGGATACGGGTCGGCCGCCCATTCCGGTTCCAGGTGGGAGAAGTCGGTCGCCCAGTCGGCCACCGGGCCGGTGACGACCTCGTTGCGGGTGCCCTCCGGGCGGCTCTCCCGCTGTTCCTCGAAGCTCTTGGCGAAGCGGTCGTCGGCGGCCATCTCATCCCTCCCCGAGGACGTCGATCGCCCGTTCCGGGCAGTTCGCGACGGCGAGGCGCGCGTCGTGCTCGCCGTCCTCGGGGACGACGCCGTCGCCGAGGACCGTCCCGTAGCCCTCGTCGTCCTCGCCGAACACGGCGGGGGCCAGGTCGTAGCACCGGCCGTGGCCCTGGCAGCGCTCCGGATCGATCCGCACCTTCACTGTGGTCCTCCCGCCTGGGGTGTGGGGGCGGGCGGCGCGAACGCCGCCACGACCCGGGTGAGCAGCGCGGCCCACTCCTCGTCCCCGACCTCGTGCATGTCCGCCGGGACGAGCGCGGCGCCCAGCGCGAGCAGCAGGCAGAAATGGGCGAGGGCGTTCGGTGACAGCGCCGGGTCGATCTCGTCGCCCGCCTGGGCGATGTCCATCAGGCCGGCCAGCCAGCCGGCGCGCTCGCCCACGTAGTCGCGCATGGGCCGGGCGACGTCCTCGTCCCGGCGGGCCGCGGCGAGCGCCTCCACGACGAGGTGGGCGCGGGGCTCCTGCCGGTGGGGCAGGCCCCGCCCGATGGTGAGCAGCAGGTCGATGACCGGACGGTCCGGGTCGGCGGCGAACAGCTCGGCGAGCAGCCGCTTCCCGTGCACGCGCAGCGCGGCCACCAGCAGTTCCGCCTTGGAGCCGAAATGCGCGTAGAGGGCGCCGTTGCTCACGCCCGCGGCCCGCGCGATGTCGGCGACGCGCGTCCCGTCGTAGCCGCGCTGGGCGAACGCGTCGGCCGCCGCGCTCAGCAGCCGCTCGCGCGTCTCCGCCCGCGTGACGCCCGCGATGCGTCCCATGAGGGAATTAAACGATTATTCATTTGATGGGTCAAGGGTCCGCCTCAGACGCGGAATGTCCGCAACTGGAGGGCGAGCGTGGAGTAGTAGCCGACGAGCGTGGTCAGCTCGAAGACCGTCTCCCGGTCCAGCGGCGGGACGCAGGACGCCCAGGTCTCGTCGTCCACGTCGCCGCCCACGAGCGCCCGGGTGAGGCGCAGGACGGCGGCCTCGCGAGGGTCGGCGAGGTCCGGCGGGGCCCCGGCCGCGATGGCGGCGAGCTCGTCCTCGGTGAGGCCGGCCGCGCGCCCGACGGCCTCGTGGGCGGCGCGTTCGAAGGCGCAGTCCCAGGCCGCGGCGACGACCAGGATCGCCATCTCGCGGGCCCGCCCGGAGAGCGAGCCCTGGTAGCGGACGGCCGCGCCGAGGCGTTGCAGGGCGTCGCCGAGCGGCGGGTTCAGCAGGAACTCGTTGAACGGCCCGAGCAGGGTGCCCGACTCCGACACCAGGTCGAACAGCCGGGGACCCCGGGCGCGCGGCCCCTCGGTGATCGACCGGTAGAGGGTCAGCCGGTCCCCCTCCAGTTCGGCGGGCGTGAATGCGTGGCGGCGTGTCATCGCGTCCTCAGTCTCGTCGTGATGTCGGCGGCTGTCTCGCGCAGCCGTTCGAGGATGTCCCCGCGCAGGTCGTGCTCCGAGCACCGCTGCGCGGACACGGCGACGTTGACCGCGGCCTCCGGGACGTCGCCGGCGCCGAACACCGGAACCGAGACCGACCGCAGGCCCTGCGCGAGTTCCTCGTCCTGGACGGCGTACCCGTTGCGGCGGACCTGGTCCAGCTGCGGATACAGCTCGTCCGGGCCCGTGACGGCGTTGGGCCCCGCGCCGGGCGTGAACGACGCCTCCGTGACGCGGCGCTCCAGATCCTCCCGGGGCAGGTAGGCGAGCAGCACCTTGCCCATGGAGGTGTAGGTCGCGGGCAGGGTCGAGCCCACGTGCACGTTGGCGGTGACCAGGTCGGCGTTGCGCAGCCGGGCGAGGTAGAGGACGCGGTCCTCGACCAGGACGCCGAGGTTGACGGTCTCGCCCGTCGCCTCCGCGAGCAGCCGGAGGGGGCGGTCGCTGAGCTGCACCAGGCTCGATCCCCGGATGGCCGCCGAGCCGAGCGTGAGCACCTTCACCCCGGGCTGGACGGACCCGTCGTGCCGCCGCTCCAGGTACCCGAGGTCCTCCAGCGTGGAGACGATCCGGAACGCGGTGGGCATCGGGATGCCGGTCAGCGCGGCGATGTCGCTGGTGCGCAGGGACAGCGTCGCCCCCTCGAACAGGCTCAGCACCTGCAGCCCCTTGGCGAGCGCCGCGATGTGGTAGCGCGACCGGTCGCCCGCGCCCCGATCGCTTGACGTCACGAGAGGTCCCCCTCCATACTCTTGGCTAGTAAAAGTTACTTTTATAGAGTGAAAGTACTGGCGAAAGCGAGGGAGCGCAAGTGGCTGAGGCGTCTTCCGCGACCGAGGCGACGGCGGGCGCGGCGGCCGGCTGGCTGGGGCTCCGCGGCGCCCGGGTGCTCGTCCTCGGCGCGGGCGGGATCGGCGCGGAGTGCGCCCGCGGGTACCTGGACGCCGGCGCGGACGTGACCGTGGTCGACCGGGACCCCGAGCGGCTGGCCGCCCTGCCCGCGGGGCCGGACGGCACCCGGCCGCGCACGCGCGCCGCCGACCTCACCGAACCGGGCGCCGGCGCGGCCGCCGTCCGGTACGCGGTGGACGGGATGGGCGGCCTGGACGTGCTCCTGCACTGCGTCGGCGTCAACGACCGGCGGCCGATCCTGGAGTTCACCGAGGCCGAGTGGGACCGGGTGCTGCGCACCAACCTGTCCACCGCGTTCGGCGCGGCGCAGGCGGCGGGCCGGCACATGGTCGAGGCCGGCGGCGGGCGGATCGTCCTCCTGTCCTCGGTGTCCGGTCACCTGGCGCACAAGAGGCACGGGCCCTACGCCGCGTCCAAGGGCGGGATGAACCAGATGATGCGGGTCATGGCGGCCGAGTGGGCGTGCCACGGCGTCACGGTCAACGCGGTCGCGCCCGGCTACGTCGAGACGGCGCTGACCGCCGGCCACCTCGCCCGGCCCGGCGTCCGGGAGGACCTCGTGCGGCTGGTCCCGGCCGGGCGGCTCGGCACGCCCGCCGAGGTCGTCGGCCCGGTCCTGTTCCTCTCCTCCCCGCACGCGGCGTTCATGACGGGCCACGTCATGTACGTGGACGGCGGACGCACGCTGGTCTGAAGGTTTCCGGGGCGCGGGCCGCCCCCGCATATCGACACCACAGGAAGAAGGCATATGAGCACGGAGCAGAAGATCTTCCCCAGGTTCGCCGGGAAGACGGTGCTGGTCACGGGGGCCGGCACCGGCTTCGGCGCGGAGATCGCCGTCCGCGCGGCGCGGGAGGGCGCCCGGGTCGGGGTGCACTACAACAGCTCCAAGCAGGGCGCCGAGCGGACGGCGGACCGCGTCCGGGAGGCGGGCGGCGAGGCGTTCGTCGTGCAGGCGGACATCTCGTCCTGGGACGCGATCCGCGGGCTGGCCAACGAGGCGTTCGCGCAGGCGGGCACCCTGGACGTCCTGGTCAACAACGTCGGGGACGTGGCGACCGAGCAGATGTCGTGGCGCGCGCTGACCCAGGAGTCGCTGGACCGCGTCATCGACGTGGACGTCAAGGGCACCCTGCTCATGACGCACGAGTTCGGCTCACGGATGCTCGACCAGGGCCACGGCGCGATCGTGAACATCGGGTCGACGGTCGTGGTGCGGGGCAGCGCGCGGGCCCCGCAGTACGCCGCCGCCAAGTACGGGCTGCTCGGCATCACCAAGTCGTACGCGGCGGCGTTCGCCCCGTCCGTCCGCGTGAACACCTTCGCGCCGGGCTTCATGGAGACCGGCGCCACGCTGGAGCGCGAGGACTGGAAGTCGGGGCGCCGCGAGAAGCTGATCGCGCAGACGCCGATGGGCACCATCCCGCCGCCCGAGGCGGTCGCGGGCACCGCCCTGTTCCTGGCCACCGAGGACGCCGCGCACATCACGGGCGCCTACATGCTCGCCGACGGCGGCTTCAACATGGTCGGCGCCTGATGAAACTGATCACCTTCGACGAGGGACGGGTCGGCCGGCTGGACGGCGACGACGTCATCGAGCTGGACGTGCCGTCCACGCGGGCGTTCTTCGAGCGCGGCGGGACGGCCGGCGAGACCGGGGAGCGGCTCAAGCTGGCGGACGTCCGGCTCCGCCCGCCGATCCGCCCGAAGAAGTTCTTCCACACCGCGGGCAACTTCGCCGACCACCACGAGGAGCTGCAGGCGGTCAACTGGTCACACCCGGTGCACAAGGGCATCGTGTTCTTCCAGAACGTCGACGCGATCATCGGCCCGGACGACCCGATCGTCTACCCCGAGCACCTCACCCGGGAACTGGACTACGAGCTGGAACTGGCCGTCGTCATCGGCAAGCCCGGTAAGTTCTTCGGCCCTGAGCAGGCGCTGGAGCACATCGCCGGGTTCACCGTCTTCAACGACGTCACGGCCCGCGACATCCAGCGCCGCGAGATGGAGTCGGGGGTGTTCTCGTTCAGCAAGGCCATCGAGACGTTCTGCCCGATCGGCCCGTGGATCGTCACCGCCGACGAGATCGACGACATGCAGGACCTCGCCATGGAGCTGCGGGTGAACGGGGAGACCCGGCAGACGGGGCATACCCGGCAGATGCGGGTGTCGATCCCGCACCTGGTCGCCTACCACTCGCCGCAGACCTACAGCGCGGGCGACCTCATCACGACCGGCACGGTCTCGGGCGTCGCCGCCGTCCAGCCGGACCCGTTCGACTTCTACCTGCGTCCCGGCGACGTCGTCGAGGCGTGGGTCGAGGGTGTGGGCACGCTCCGAAACCCCGTCGTCTCCTGGCAGGACGCCCACGGCGAGCCCGCACCGGAACGGGTGGGCTGGTGAGGACCGCCAACCTCGCCGGCCGCCTCGTCCTGGTCGACGGCGGCGCGGCCGTCGACGTCGCCGAGGCGAGCGGCGGCCGGTTCCCCGCCGACCCGCAGGCGGTCTTCGCCGAGTGGGACGCGTTCCGCGACTGGGCCGCGACGCGGGACGGCTCCGGGGGCGCACCGTTCGCGGTCGAGGACCTCGGGCCGCCGGTTCCCCGGCCCGCCCAGGTGTTCGCGATCGGCGTCAACTACGCCGCGCACGCCGGCGAGGCCGGATACCCGCCGGACTCGGCGCCCGTCACCTTCACCAAGTTCCCCAGCTGCCTGGCCGGGCCCGTCTGCGAGGTCGAGCTGCCGACCGGGACCGTGGACTGGGAGGTCGAGATGGTGGTCGCGGTGTCCCGGGAGACCTCCGGCGTCCGGCGCGCGGACGCCTGGGACCACGTCGCGGGCCTCACGCTCGGGCAGGACCTGTCCGAGCGGACCTCCCAGCTCGCCGGGGCCAGGCCCCAGTTCAGCCTGGCCAAGTCGTACCCGGGCTTCGGCCCGACCGGCCCGTGGCTGGTCACGCCGGACGAGTTCGGCGACCCGTCCGACCTGGCCATCTCCTGCGCCCTGGACGGGGCGACCGTGCAGAGCGCGCGGACGTCGGAGATGATCTACGACGTCCCCGAGCTGCTCGTCCGGCTGTCGCGGGTGTGCCGGCTGTACCCCGGCGACCTGATCTTCACCGGGACCCCGTCCGGCGTCGGCAACGCCCGCACCCCGAAGCGCTTCCTGCGCCCGGGCGAGGTCCTCGTGAGCGAACTGGAGGGCGTCGGCCGGCTCACCCAGCGGTTCGTCGCGGCACCGGACGACCGGTGACGCGGGCGAGGTCATCCGACGTGGGCGCCCGACCGCGGTTCCGCGCGCTCCTTTCTCCCGACCGTGAAAAAGCCGACCAGCGCGGCGATGGTCGCGATCGCCTCCCCCGCGAAGCTGATCGTCTTGTCCGCGTACCACGACGGGTCGTACATCCGCGGGATCGGGCCGAGCTGCCCGAAGTCGACGAAGTAGTAGAGCAGCACGGCGCCGGCCGCGCTGGCCGCCACGACGAACGCGAGCGCGTACGTCCACTTGCTCGCCCACACGAGGACGAGCACCGCCGCCACCGCCGCCGCGATGGCCTGCGCGCGGAACAGGTCGTCCCCGGGGATCACGTCGTCCGGCGTGTTGGGCCCGGGGGCCATGTCAGGCGCGAATCGCCAGTGCACGATCGCGTCGGCCGCCAGTCCGGCGGCCACGAGAAGTCGAAGAAGTATGCCCATACCCATTGCACGGTGATACCCGCTCGCCGGATCAACCGTCCGGAACATTTCGGCAAGACCCGGCCATCACACGACCGGGTCACGGCCTCGGCGGGCCCTGACCCGCCGGTGGCTCCACAGCAACAGGCCGTACAGGATGAGCCCGGACAGGATGAGACCCGACCCGGTGCTCCACCCGCTCAGCGGCAGTTCGGGGACGAGTCCCCAGGCCACGCCCGCCCCGATCAGCGCCAGCCCGGTCAGGATCGACCCCGTGAGCCGCCACCACGAGGTCACGCTCTCCTCGGCGGCCTGGATCGCCCGCTCCTGGACGGGCTCGACGTACCTGTCCAAGGCCGGGAACTCGCGCGCCAAGATCAGCAGCCCCGCCAGCACGAGCAGCAGCCCGGGACCGGGCAGTACCAGCAGCGCGACCCCCGTCAGTAGTACGGCACCCCCGCCGACCAGCACCAAGCCGCGTTTGGTGCTCCTCCCGTACCCCAATGCGCGTCCTCCGTCCAGGCAGGGTCGTACCCCGCGCACGCCCCTGCGGTTACAACGCTAGGTCTAGATCGCGCGATATGCTCCACAGCCCACCCCGCGGATTCGAGTTCTCCATGACCGAGTTCCTCCATGACACAGACATCTGAGGCGTCCGCCGAGGCCGCACCGGCGGTGGGACGATCCGCCGGGCGCCTGGAGGAGAAGCCGCCGGGGGGCGCTCCGGCACCGCGGGGCCGCGACCCGCACCTGGACAACGCCAAGTTCCTGGCGATCCTGCTGGTCGCGGGCGGGCACGGCCTCTCCGGCCTGCGGGACGTCCCGTTCGCCGCGGCGATCTGGAACTTCTTCTACCTGTTCCACATGCCGCTGTTCGTCATGATCAGCGGCTACCTGTCCAAGCGGTTCACGCTCACCGACGACAAGGTCGCCCGGCTCGTCGGCTCGACGCTCGCGCCGTACCTGGTCTTCCAGTGCGCCTACAGCCTGTTCGCCTGGGCGGTGGGCGGCCGGGAGTTCAAGGTCGACGTCCTGGACCCGTACTACCTGACCTGGTTCCTGCTGGCGCTGTTCGTGTGGCGGCTGCTCACCTCGGTCTGGCGGAGGCTGAGGTACCCGCTGGCCACGGCCGTGCTCGTCTGCCTCCTCGGCTACATGACCGACATCGGCAGCACGCTGGACCTGTACCGGATCCTGGGACTGGTGCCGTTCTACGTCCTCGGGCTGACGCTGTCGCCGGAGCTGCTGGCGCGCCTCCGGCGTCCGGCCGCACGCGTCGCGGGGGCGGTTGCCCTAGTGGCCGGATTCGGCCTCGCCTTTCTCACCCACGACCGCATGAACGCGCGCTGGCTGAACTGGGACACCTCCAACGCCGAGCTCGGGGTGGACGAGCTGACCGGCACGGTGATGCGGCTGGCGCTGCTCGCCACCGCCGCGGCGCTGATCGCGGCGTTCCTCGCCGTCGTCCCGTCCCGCCGCACCTGGTACAGCGACCTGGGCGCCGCGACCCTGTACGGCTACCTGCTGCACGGGTTCCTGACGCGGCTCTTCACGTTCGAGGGGTGGAACGACCTCGCCTGGTTCGACACCGTCCCCGGCGTCCTGTCGGTGGTGGCCGCCTGCTTCGCCGCCGTCACGCTGCTGAGCACGAAACCGGTCCGGCGGGTGACGCGCTGGGCCGTCGAACCCGATCCGCGGCCATTGTTCAGCAGGATGTGACCAGTAGGTCACTGACCGTCCCGGTAGATAACGGGAAGATAACGGCAAACTTCAAGATCACTGAATTTCCCGCAAATTCCCAGAGGCCCGGGTACTGTGGGCCGCAGTTCTCTCCCTGTGTGGGTCGTCAGCCCTGCGACCGCTGCGCTACTCGCGCCCCTTCAGATCCCACAGGTCGACTGCAACACGTTCGATTGGCACGTCGTTTCGGCATGCCATGTGGAAGAAGGACGGTCGCATTGGTCAAGGCATCGCAGGGCGAACATCGCATCGTCGCCGTCGTACTGGCGGGCGGCAGCGGGCAGCGGATGGGGCTCAGCACCCCCAAGCAGCTCCTGAGAATTGCAGGAAAAACGATTCTGGAGCACACGCTCGGCGTGTTCGAAGAAGCCCCGGACATCGACGAGATCCTCGTCCTGATGAACCCCGGATTCCTCCAGGACGCGGCCGAGTGCGTCCGGAAGGCCGGCTGCACCAAGGTCACGGCCGTGCTCCCCGGCGGGACGTCCAGGAACGCGACGACCCAGCTTGCCCTCGACGCCCTCGCCGACCACCCCGGCGAGACCACCAGCGTCCTCTTCCACGACGCGGTGCGCCCCCTGCTGTCGCAGCGCATCATCCACGACTGCGTCACCGCCCTGCGCGAGCACCGGGCCGTGGACGTCGCCATCCCCTCCGCCGACACGATCATCCAGGTCGAGGACGACGTCATCGTCGACGTGCCGCGCCGGTCGAACCTGCGGCGCGGGCAGACCCCGCAGGGGTTCCGGCTCGCCACCATCCGCGCCGCCTACGAGAAGGCGTGGCGGGACGAGGCGTTCGAGGCCACCGACGACTGCTCGGTGGTGCTGCGCTACCTGCCCGGCACGCCGATCCACGTCGTCCCCGGCGACGAGCACAACATGAAGGTCACCGCGCCGGTCGACATGTTCGTCGCGGACAAGCTGTTCCAGCTCGCCTCGTCCGACGCCCCCGACCTGTCCGAGGAGGAGTACGCCGGGGCGCTCGCCGGCAAGACGATGGTCGTGTTCGGCGCCAGCCAGGGGATCGGCGCCGCCGTCTCCGAACTGGCCCGGGGGTACGGCGCCCGCGTCTTCGGCTACAGCCGCGGCACCACCCGCACCCACGTGGAGCGGCCGGACGACGTCGCCGCCGCGCTGGCGCAGGCCTACGGGGCGACCGGGCGCGTCGACCACGTGGTCAACACAGCGGGCGTGCTGCGGATCGGCCGGCTCGACACGATCGGCTCCGAGGCGGTCGAGGAGGCGCTGCGGGTCAACTACCTCGCGCCGATCCACATCGCGCGCGCGGCGTTCCCGTACCTCGCCAAGACCGGCGGACGGCTGCTGCTCTACACGTCCAGCTCGTACACGCGCGGCCGCGCCGACTACAGCCTCTACTCGTCCGCGAAGGCGGCCACGGTCAACCTGACCCAGGCCCTCGCGGACGAGTGGTCCGCCGACGGGGTGCTGATCAACTGCATCAACCCGGAGCGGACCAGCACCCCGATGCGGACGGCCGCGTTCGGGCAGGAGCCCCCGCACACCCTGCTCAGCGCCGACCAGGTCGCGAGGACGTCGCTGAACGTCCTGCTGTCCGGCCTGACCGGGCAGGTCGTCGACGTGCGCCGCGAGGACCCGCTCGCCGCCGTTCGCGCCGGCTGAGCCCGCTCCCCCCGCCCGGCGGGCGGCGCCCGGCACGCGGGCGCCCCGGCCGGCCCTCCCCTTCTCCCACCCCTCCCGGCCTCGACAGGCCGTGCCGACCAGACGGAGGTGTGCCGTGCGGCGACTCGTCTCCCGGTACTCGACGCTCGTGCGCTATTCGACGGTGTTGTCCCTTCCCGTCATGCTCATCCTGCTGACCGTGGCGGGGGCGTCCGGCTCCCCCGCGTTCTTCCTCGGCGCCATGGTGCTGTGCTACCTGGCCGAGCAGGCCGTCCTGCGGGTGACGCCGGACGCGGCACGCGCGCTGCGCTGGGGGCAGATGCCCGCGGGCGCCCGGGTGCTCGCCCGGCAGGCCGCCTTCGTGCTGCTGCTCGTCCAGGACGAGGACGCCGGCACCCCGACGATCACGCTGGCGGCGGCCGGGTTCGTGCTCCTCGACTGGATCAGGGCCGTGGCGCTCGCGGGCGCGGTCGCCGTCCGCCGCGCCAACCGGCTCCCGTTCGTCTCCCGCAACCTCGGGCCGAACGAGCCGGCGCTCCCCCGCGAGCTGCCCGAGTGGCAGACGCGCCTCATCGGGCTTCTGGAGAGCCGGGCCGACTTCCTCCCCCTCCTGTTCGGCGTCGCCGGCCTGATGACCGGCGTTCCCGCGCTGGTGGCCGGCGGGCTGCTCGCCACCACGGCAGCGGCGGTGGCCGCCCACGCGGGCCAGGCGGGGCGGCTGCGCCGGATGCGCACGCTGCTCACCGCCGACCACGTCGGGCGCGACGTCCAGGACCTCGTGGACCGCTACCGGCCCGAGGTCGTCCTGTACTTCACCGGCCCGCCCGCGACCGTCTACCAGGCCAACATGTGGCTGGACGCCCTGGAGCGGCTCGACCGCAAGGCGCTGGTGCTCGTCCGGTCCGCGGAGGTCGTCGGGGCGCTCGCGCCGACGAGGCTGCCGGTGCTGTGCGTCACGAAGGCCGAGGACATGATGAACTTCGACCTCGGCACCGTGAAGGTCGCGCTGTACCCGGGCAACACCGGCAAGAACCTGCACCTGCTCCGCGAGGAGCACATCAAGCACGTGTTCGTCGGGCACGGCGACAGCGACAAGGGGCCGAGCTCCAACCCGGTCAGCAAGGTCTTCGACGAGGTCTGGGTGGCCGGGCCCGCGGGCCGCGACCGCTACCGCAACTCCGACGCCGGAGTCCGCGAGGAGGCCATCGTCGAGGTGGGCCGCCCGCAGCTCGGCGAGATCACCACCGAGCCGTCCGGCGGGCCCGTCCCGACCGTGCTGTACGCCCCCACCTGGGAGGGCTGGGACAACGAGCACGGCTACAGCTCGCTGCTCTCCATGGGCGAGCGGATCGTCCGCACCCTGCTGGACCAGGGCCCGCGGCTGCGCGTGATCTACCGGCCGCACCCCTACACGGGCCGGCGGCTGCCGCGGGCGGGCGCCGTGCACGCCCGGCTCGTGCGGATGATCGAGGAGGCGAACCGGGACGGCGGCGCGCACCAGGTGGTGACCGGCGCGGACGCCTCCCTCTACGAGTGCTTCAACCGGTCCGACATGCTCGTCACCGACATCTCCAGCGTCATCTCCGACTACATCCCGAGCCTGAAGCCGTACGTGGTCACCAACCCCGAGGGCATGGACGAGACGGTCTTCCGGGCCGAGTTCCCGTCCGCGTCGGCGGCCTACCTGCTCGGCCCGGCCTGCGCCGAGCTGGCCGACATCCTCGCCGTCGCGACGACGCCCGGCGCGGACCCCCTCGCCGCGGAGCGGCGCACGCTGCGCGACTACCTGCTCGGCCCCGAGCACCCGGACGCGATGACGCGGTTCGCCGCCGCCGTCGAGGCGCTGGCGGAGGCCGGGCCCCGCGCGACCCTGCACGGCACGGCCGACCCGGCGATCACCGGGGCCCCGGGCCCGGCCTAGAGTGGTGGCCACATCCGGACTCCGACGGTAGAGGGCCCATGGCGCACCCCTTGGTCAGCGTGATCGTGCCGGTCTTCGACTGCCGGGACACCGTGGGCGGCGCCCTGGAGTCGGTCCTCGCCCAGACCCTGCCGGCGGAGCAGGTCGAGATCATCGCGGTCGACGACGGCTCGACCGACGGCGGCGGCGAGCTGCTGGACGGGCTCGCCCGCGCCCACGACCGGCTCACGGTCGTCCACCAGCCGAACTCCGGGGGCGCGGGCGCGCCGCGCAACCGGGGGCTGGAGCTGGCGTCCGGGACGTTCGTGTTCTTCCTGGACGCCGACGACCGGCTGGGCCCGGAGGCGCTGGAGCGGATGACGGCGATGGCGGAGCGCAACGGCACCGACGTCGTCCTCGGCAAGCAGGTCGGGACGGGCGGGCGCAGGGTGCCGAAGGTGTTCGACCGCACCATCGAGCGCACCCACGTGCTCGACCCGGACTGCGACCTGTTCCCCCGCATGTCCATGGCCGCCCTGCAGCTGTTCCGCCGCTCGCTGGTCGAGCGGGCCGGGCTGCGGTTCACCGAGGGGCTGCTCTCCCACGAGGACCAGCTCTTCACCGCCGGCGCGTACCTGAACGCGGGCGGCGTCTCCATCCTCGCCGACTACGACTGCTACCTCTGGGCCGCCAGGGCGGACGGGACGAGCAGCACCCAGGTCGGCGGCGCGTCCACCGCCGACGTCCACGCGATCGCCCACCGCGCGATGGCGCTGGTCGCCGAGCACACCGAGCCGGGGGAGCTGCGGGAGCGCCTGCACCACCGCTACCTCCAGCTGGAGGTGTTCGGCCGGCTCGAACGCCTCTACCTCGACTCCTCCGCCGAAGAGCGCAAGGTGGCCCTCACCGGGAGCCGCGACCTGCTGGACACCTGGCTCACCCCCGGCCTCCTGGCCCGCTACAACCCGATGCGCCGGGTGCTCGCCCACTGCCTGCGGCACGATCTCGTCGAGGAGCTGGAGAGGGTCCTGCGCTTCCACCGGAACGGGGTCCGCCCGGCCGTGCTGCTGGAGGCGGGGCGCGCGTACGCCCGGTACCCCTTCTTCCGGGACGGCACCACGGGCATTCCGGACACGTGCTACGAGACGTCACCGAGGCTGAAGTCCGCGCTGACCGGCGTCGCCTGGGACGGCTCCGGGCTGAGGATCGACGGGACGGTCGTGATCCGGGACGTGGACCAGGGGTCACCGGACGTCCATCTGGTCGTGGAGAGCGGCGGCGTCCGCCACCGGATCGGCTGCACGACCGCCCCCGGCGACCTGACCGGAGAGGGGCGGGCAACGACCTTCACCGCGACGGTCGCGCCGGCGTCCGGAGCCTGGGCGGACGGCCGCTGGACGATGGGCCTGGAGGCCGTCCTCGACGGGCACATCCTCACGGTCGAGGTGGTCAAGCCTCGGGGGATGAGCGTCCCGCGCGCCTGCCTGGTCGAGGCGGACGGCCGCTGGCGCCTCGTCCGCCCGCTGCCCGGCCGGGGGCGCGGCACGCTCGCGCTGGAGGTCGGCGGCGGCCTCACCTCCGCCGACCTCGCGGGCGTCGAGCTGCGCCGGGGTCCCGGGCGGCGCCTCCGGGTGCTCGCCGAACCGCCGCCGGTGCTGGCGTCCGGCCCGCCGCCGCGCATGAGCCTGCTGCTCCGGCTGCCGGGCGACGAGACCGTGCTCCGCGCGCCGCTGGCCGCCGATCCGGACGAGCCGGCCCGCCGCCGCGCCGACGTCTCGCTCGCCGGCGCCCGGCCCGGTCCCTGGCGCGCGTCCTTCGAGATCGACGGCGTGGGGGCGCCCGTGCCGGTCCGCCTCGGGGACGGCGCCGGGACGCTCGGGCCGATGGGCGCGTCGCTGGTGCCGCCGCGCCGCATGCACGTCCGGCTCGACCGGAACCCGCTGACCGTGCACGTCACGGTGCCGATGAGGGCACGGCTGCGACGCGCCCGCCGGGGCCTCGCGATCCGGCTCCGGACCCGGGACAATGATCGCGACCTCCAGGAAGGCGGCCCATGACCCACCGGATCACCCCGAGCGCCCAGGTCGACCCGAGCGCCGAGCTCGGCGACGGCACGACCGTGTGGGACCTCGCCCAGATCCGCGAGGGTGCCCGGCTGGGCGCGGGCTGCATCGTGGGACGCGGCGCCTACGTCGGGGCGGGCGTGCGCATCGGCGACAACGTCAAGCTGCAGAACCACGCCCTCGTCTACGAGCCCGCCGTGCTGGAGGACGGCGTGTTCGTCGGCCCGGCCGTCGTCCTCACCAACGACCGGGAGCCCCGCTCGGTCGACCCGGACGGCAGGCTGAAGCGCGGCGCCGACTGGGAGGCCGTCGGCGTGCACGTCGCCGAGGGCGCCTCGCTCGGCGCCCGCAGCGTGTGCGTCGCGCCGGTCCGCGTCGGCCGCTGGGCGATGGTCGCCGCGGGCGCGGTCGTCACCCGCGACGTCCCCGACTTCGCCCTGGTCGCGGGCGTCCCCGCCCGCCGGATCGGCTGGGTGGGCCGCGCCGGCGCCCGGCTCGCCGAGTGCCCGGACGGGACGTGGGAGTGCCCGCGGACCGGCGAGCGCTACGCCGAGGTGCCCGCGGACGGCGCCCCCGGCACGACGGTCCTCATCGAGAAGCGCTGATCCGGTCAGGGCCTGGCGTCGAGGCTCCGGTCCTGCCGCGTCGTCACGGTGACGTGCGGGTGCAGGCGCACCAGCCGCCGGCCGAGCGGCACCGACGTCCGGTCCATCACTATGACGCGGGCGAGCCGGTCGGTGCCGATCTCGCGCAGCAGGCGCCGCTGCGCGAGGCGGGCCAGCAGGAGCGGCCGGACGTGCCGGTAGAACGGCACGAACAGCCGCCGGTGGACGCCGCGGGAGGCGCGGCTCCGCACGCGGCTCAGCCGGGCTCCGGGACCGCCGAGCCGCGTCACCGGCCGCAGGACGAGGCGCGGCGCCCTGACCACGAGGGCATGCTCCAGCCAGGGCAGGGGATGCCCGGCCTCCGCCCGGTCGAGCCGGTGCAGGCGCACCCGCTCGTCCAGATCCCGCCAGCCGTCCCCCTCGGCCGTCACCAGGTGGACCTCGGCCCCCTCCTCCTCCGCGAAGTGGCCGGCCAGCCCGATGATGCGCGCGTACTGGCGCTTGGCGGACACGGCGGGATCGGGGTCCATCGTCAGCCCGGGGTCCATGGCCAGGACCAGCACCCGAGGTGCTCCCGCGTCGCCCCTGTCACCGTCTCCCACGTCACCGCCTCCCATCGCGGTCACCTGGCCACGGCGCGCCCGCGGGCGGCCAGGTCGGTGAGCCGCTCCACGAGCGGCTCCAGGGTCACGTTCCGCTCGAAGCGGTCGGCGTAGGAGCGGGCCTCCGCCACCTGCCGCTCGTCGAGGCCCGCGGCCGCCTTCGCCGCCGCGGCCATCGAGGCGGCGATGCCGGCCGGGTCGAGCCCGCCCGGGTTGAACCACAGCGGGTAGTCCCGCAGGAGTTCCTCGGCCGCCGACCCGGGCGTGTGGACCGACACGACGGGCCGTCCCGCCGCCATGTACTCGAAGATCTTTCCGGACGTCACGTAGCGCCCGCCCCCGTTGAGGAACACCAGCACGTCGGAGCCCTGGTAGACCCCGGCGAGCGCGGTCTTCGACACCGGGCCCCGGTAGCGCACCCCCGGCGCGAGGACCCGGTCGTCGCCCTCCTCGGCACCGTCCGCCGCGGCGGCGAACCGCTTGCGGAGCCGCCGGTCGGTGTTCTTGAAGAAGCCGAAGTACCCGTAGAAGTCCAGGACGGCGTCCGTCAGGCCGGGAAGCTCCCGGACGCGGGCGAAGCCCTCGACCAGCGCCTCGATGGGCTGCTGGTCGGTCACCGTCCCGACGTAGGCGAACCGGGGCGCCCGCTCTCCCGCCCGTGCGGCCGGGGGCGGCTCGGCGATCCGCGGGAGCGTGTCGGCGTCCCAGCCGTTCAGGACGGTCATCATGTGCCCGGCCGCCGGGGGGTGGCGCTCGGCGTGCCAGGCGCGCTGCGCGTCGTTGACGAACAGCGCCGCCGCCGCCGACCTCAGCACCCGCCGCTCCCAGCGCCACGCGGGATGCCCGTCCCCGAACCTCGGCTCCTCGGTGAACTGGTCGAGGGTCCAGGAGTCCCGGTAGTCGATGACGTAGGGGGTGCGGGTCAGCCGGTGGAACAGCCAGGCCGCGGCGAACGAGGCGAACGGGTTCCCGGTCGCGAGGACGACGTCGAACCTGCTCCGCGCGTGCATCCGCAGCGCCCGCGCGACACCGGCCCGCGCCCAGGACGCGTAGTGCTCGGGGAAGACGTGCTTCTGGCCCCACGTGTACAGCGACTGGGCGAGCTGAGGGAACGCCCCGCGGAACCCGCTGTACTCGCGCAGGTCCGTCTGCCAGGCGAACCGGTTCAGCTCCGGCCGCACCAGCGTGATCCGCGGGTCGACGGTCGCCAGCAGCTCGTCGTCGACGGAGTCGAGCGTGCCGTACAGGAACGCCAGGGGCGCCGCGAAGACGGTCACGTCCCAGCCCAGCTCGGTCAGCCGGTTGGCGGTCGCCCGCGGGCGGTACACCCCGCTGGCGCGGGACGGCGGGAAGTAGAAGGCGAGATACAGCAGGCGCGGACGGTGTCCGGTCATTGGCTCATCCTCTGGCGGAACGGGCCGGGGGCACCTCGTGGTCGATGGCGTAGGCGGGGCGCGCTCCCGCGTCCGCGATGACGTCCACCAGCTCGGAGACGGTCACCATGGACTGCGGGTCCGCGACGACGACCAGGTCGATGGACCGGCCGCGCAGCAGCTCGCGGCGGACGACCCGCCGCCGGACCGCGACGGGGTCGCGCCGGTAGAAGCGGAGCAGCCGGCGGTCGACGGGGCCGGCGACGCGGCGGCGGTACGCGGAGTCGAGCCGCCGGCGCACCCCGCGCAGCGGCCCCGGAAGGCACGCGCGCAGCAGCAGCCGCGGGATCCGGTACAGCAGGATCCGCGCCGCGGCGGGACGGTAGCGGCGTTCGAGCTCGGGCAGCTCGACGGTGTCGACACCGTCCGCGAGCGGATCCCGCGCCCACGCGGACGGCTTGCGGACGAGCACGGTGGCGCTTCCGCCGTCCGCGACGACCCGCGCCGACTCCCTGGCGACCGCGGGCCGGCGGGTGGCCCCGAGCGCCACGAACAGCACGTTCACGCGTCTCCCCCCTTGCCGGCGTCCCCCGTGCCGGCCTCCCGGAACCAGTGCCGGTGGTGCGCCTCGGCGACCGTGCGGTACCCGAAGCGCTCGTCCAGGACCGCGCGGGCCTTCGCGAGGTCGAGGCCGTCCGGGAAGCGGTCGCGCAGCCTGCGGAACCCCGCGACGATCGACTCCGGATCCTCCTCGACCTCGATCATTTCCCCGGCGGCGCTCTCTATTCCCGCGAGTGTCCGTTCCGGGCCGCCGCACCGGGTGACGAGCACCGGCAGCCCCGCCGCCACCGCCTCGATGACCGACACTCCGAAGGTCTCCCACCGGGCCGCGTGGACGAGGAGATCGTGCTCCCGCATGAGCCGCACGGCCTCGTCCGGGGCGACCTCGCCGAGGAACGACACCGCGTGGCCGACCCCGAGCTCGTCCGCCCGCTCCGCGAGCCGGCCTGCCAGCCCGCCCGCACCGGCGACGGTCAGCGTCAGCCCGGGGTCCTCGGCGTGGCACGCGGCGAACGCCTCCACCAGCAGGCCGACCCCCTTGCGCTCGACGAGCGTGCCGACGTACAGCCAGCGGCGCAGCCCGGTCACGGGACGCGGCCGGGACTCCGCGAACGAGATCGGGTTGGAGATCATCTCGATCTTGCCGGCGAGCGCCGGGAAGGCCTCGGCGAGCCTGTCCCGCAGCACGTCGGTCACCACGAAGAAGCCGGTGCACCGTTCCAGGACCTGCTCGTACAGCTCCAGCGAGTCCGGCTGGGCGAGGACCTTGTCGAGGAAGGACGCGTGCTCGGTGACGAACACGCGGGCGTCCGGGCGCGCGTTCTCCAGGGCGGTCCAGCCGCCGCGCAACCCCACGTGCGCGTGGACGACGGGTGCCGGGATCGGCTCGCCGCCCAGGGCCTCGCGCAGCCAGGACGCGTGCTCCCGGGCGAGATCGGCGAACGTGTAGTCCGGCACCGTCGGGACCGGCACGCGCAGCAGCCGGGCGCCCGCGACGGCCGGTGCGGGGTGCAGCGCGACCGGCAGCAGCCGCCGGTGCGCCTCCCGCGCCGCCTCCACCTCCTCCCGCGGCCGGTTCATCAGCCACGCCTCGGTGTGGTAGACGGTGACCTCGCCGCAGCCCGGCGCCGTCGCCTCGACCATCGCCTGGACGAAGGACCCCGCCCACACCTGCGTCGGGTTGGGATACCAGGGGGTGACGACGGCGACGTCCCGGTCCCCCGCTCGGCCGGCCGTCATCGGCCGTCGTTCAGCAGCCGGGTGTAGACCCCGTCGAGGATCTCGGCCTGCGCCTCCCACATCCACCCGCGGAGCAGGTCGGGCCGGTCGTCGTACACGGCCCGGTACCGCCGCGGATCGGCGAGCACCGTCTCGACCGCCCGCACGTAGTCGGCGAGGTCCTCGGCGTGGAAGACCTCGCCCTGCCCGGTGGACTTCACCATGTCGCCCATCGCCTGCACGTCGCTGACGACGATCGGCAGCCGCGCGTGCGAGTACTCGAAGAACTTGGTGATCAGCGCGATCTCGTGGTTCGGCCAGTGGTGGATCGGGATGACGCCGATGTCGGCCGCCGCCAGGAACGGGACGACCTGGTCGAACGGCACGTACGGCAGCGTGTGGACCCGGTCGGCGACGTCCAGCTCCTTGGCGCGGGCGAGCAGGCCCCGGACGTAGTCCGACCGCGCCGAGGAGACGACCAGCGCGACGTGCAGCCGGGGCAGCCGCGGCAGCGCCTCGATCATGATGTCCAGGCCCCGCTGCACGGCGGCGCTGCCGCTGTAGACGGCGATCGGGGTGTCAGGGCCGACGCCGCACAGCTCCCGCATGTCCGGGACGGGGTCACCGGTGGAGGGCTCGCCGCCGGTCAGCGGGGCGTTCAGCACGACCGTCGGCCGGTGCCGCAGGCCGTGACGCTCGACGAGCCGGTCGCCCAGGGCCTCCGAGACGGTCATGACCGCGTCGGCCGTCCCGGCGTACTCGCGCTCGTACGCGCACACGGCGGGGTGCCAGCGCGGCTCGACCGCCCAGGGCCGGATGCCCGGCAGGAACTCGTGGGCGTCCCACACGAGCTTCGTCCTCCGGCCCTTGGCGCGCGCCCGCCGCACGGCGCGCGCGCCGACGCCGAGCATCCGGAAGTCGTTGGCGTGGACGATGTCGGGCTCCAGCCGATCGATGACCTTCCCGTAGGCGCTGTCCCAGTCCCACAGGTTGCGGTCGAGGACGCGCCACGCGCGGTCGCCGAGGAGCGTCAGCCAGAACTTGATCGCCAGCCGCTCCACGGGAGAACGCGGGTCCCTGCGGGCCTCGGCGAGCGCGTCGGTCCGCCGGACGCGCAGCGCCACCCAGCGCGACTGGGCCTTCGCCGCGACGCGCCGCGCCAGCAGCCACCCCTTGCGCACCGGCCCGCCGGACCCGGGCGCGAGGCGCGTGGCGGCGAGGTCGGCCCGCCGGGACTGGACGAGCCGGCGCCGGTAGTCCGCCACGTCGGGGTGCGCGTACGCGAGCGGCCGGCGGAGCGTGGCCCGCAGGGCGCCGTGCCTCTTCCTCCGTTGCAGCGTGTGCTGGAGCGGCAGGAGCCGGACGCGGGCGCCGCCGAGCGTCCAGGAGCGGCCCTTCTTCGCCGAGGTGCAGCCGAGGAGGTGCACCTCCCAGCCCGCCTCGGCGGCCGACGTCGCCGCCTTCTGCACCCGGGAGTCGCGCACCACATCGTTGTCGACGAGCATGACGACGCGGCCGCGCGGCTTCTCCGGCGCGCTCTCGCCTTCGGTCTGCATGCGCTCTTCTCCGTTCTGTCTGGCCGGGGTCATCCGGCGTCGAGGGCCGGGGACCCGGCGGGCCGAGACGTGCCGGTGCCGCGCGCGGGGCCGCCGATGACGACGTGCTCCACGCCGGGCCAGCGGGCGGGGTCGGTGATGCGGCGGCCGTCCACGAGCGCCTTGACGCCGGGCAGGTCGGACGCGCCCAGCTCGCGGTAGGCGGCGTGGTCGGCCTGGACGATCGCGGCGGTCACCGGCTCACCCCGGTACGGGGGAAGCCCCAGGGCCACCAGCTCGTCCGCCGAGTACAGCGGGTCGGACACGTACGGGACGGCGCCGCGGGCTCTGAGCGCCTCGACCGTCGGGAAGACGCCGGAGAACGCCGTCTCCTTGACGCCGCCGCGATACGCCGCGCCCAGCACCAGGACCTCGGCGCCGGTGAGGTCGCCGTAGGCGCCGGCCAGCAGGCCGACGGCGTACTCGGGCATGTCCAGGTTGGCGTCCCGGGCGGCGCGGACGACGGTCGCGGACGGGTCGTTCCACAGGTACAGCCGCGGATACACCGGGATGCAGTGGCCGCCGACGGCGATGCCGGGCTGGTGGATGTGGCTGTACGGCTGGGTGTTGCAGGCCTCGATGACCTTGGTGACGTCCACCCCGACGCTGCCGGCGTAGCGGGCGAACTGGTTGGCGAGGCCGATGTTGACGTCGCGGTAGGTGGTCTCGGCGAGCTTGGCGAGCTCGGCCGCCTCCGCGGAGCCGAGGTCCCAGACGCCGTTGGGCCGGTCCAGGTCGGGCCGGTCGTCGAAGTCGAGCACCTGCTCGTAGAACGCGACGCCGTGCCGGGCGGACGCCTCGTCGATGCCGCCGACCAGCTTCGGGTAGCGGCGCAGGTCGGCGAACACCCGGCCGGTGAGCACGCGTTCCGGGCTGAACACCAGGTGGAAGTCCTCGCCGGCGGTGAGGCCGGACCCCTCCGCCAGTATCGGCGCCCAGCGGTTCCGGGTGGTGCCGACGGGCAGCGTCGTCTCGTAGCTGACGAGCGTCCCCGGGCGCATGCCCTCGGCGATCGACCGGGTCGCCGCGTCCATCCAGCCGAAGTCGGGGGTGCCCGTCCCGTCCACGAAGAGGGGGACGACCACGACGACCGCCTCGGCGCCGGCGACCGCCGCCGCCGTGTCGGTCGTCGCCGTCAGCAGCCCGGCCCGGACCGCCTCGCCGAGGTGGACGCCGAGGTCCGCCTCGCCGGGGAACGGCTCGCGGCCGGCGTTGACGTCGGCGACGACGCGTTCGTCCACGTCGGCGCCGATCACCCGGTGTCCCTTGCGGGCGAACTGCACCGCCAGCGGGAGACCGATCTTGCCGAGCGCGACCACGCAGATCCGCATGTGCTACCTACCTCCAGAGGACGCCGCACGCCGGACCCGCGCGGCGACGGCGCGGGCCGGGCGGACCGGACGGGTGTCGAGCACCGTGCCGTGCCGGGTGTCGCCGGTCACCGACAGCCGGTGCGGTCTGGCCCGGTGCCAGACCAGCCCGCCGACCGGCCCCGGCAGGTCCGCGGGGACGGCGGCGTCGTGCGTCTCGCCGGACGCGCGGAGGAGCAGCCGCAGGTCGTGCCGCACCGGTCCGGGTTCGACGAGCAGCGCCACCGGGATCCGCGCGGTCAGGTGGAGCCCGTCCTCGCGGGGTTCGCGGGTGACGACGGCCTCGTCCAGGTGGACGCGTTCCCGGCCGCCGCGCGGGGCCAGCGCCAGCCCGGCGACCGCGGGGTCCGCGGCGTCGGGGCCGGTGAACGGAGTCCGCACGGTGAGCTCGACGAGGTCGCCGTCCCGCCGGGCGCGGACGGTGCGCAGTTCCTGAGACAGCCGCTTGCGCATGCCCTTGGTGATCTCGTAGAGCTCGTCCGGGAGGCCGAGATCGGGGTCCTCGAAGCCCTGGTAGGCGAGGTAGGTCCGGCCGTTCTTGAGGGCGATCGGGTAAGCGTGCCCGTCCCGTCCCGCCCGGATGGCCTCGCACAGCAGATCCGCCTCGCCGAGCTGGGCGAGCCGCAGCCTGGCCCGGCGGACGATCGGCAGCGTGAAGAGGACGTCGTCGCTCACGTACTCCTCGACGAGCCGCCCGACGCGCGCGCAGACGTCGCGCCGGGCCTCGCGGTCGAGGTCGAGGAACCCCTCTCGCGTCGGCATCGTCAGCTCCCACCGGGTGTGGCGCTTCAGGATCGCGTCCCGCCGCGGGCCGGGTTCGAGCAGGCCGGCGACGACGCCGAACAGGCTCTCCGCGCATTCGAGCCTGGTGCGGACGTCGACGGCGCCCTGGGTGATGTTGCCGCCGTCCTCGCGCAGCACCGCGTAGTAGCAGGTGTAGTCGGCCAGGACGGAGATCCGCCGGGCGCGCACGCACGCTTCCAGCGTGAACGGCTGGTCGCTGCCGATCCGCATGTGCTCGGGGAAGCGCAGCTTGTGCCGTTCCACGAGGTCGCGGCGGAAGAGCTTGCAGTTCGACAGCACCCACGGGAGCACCGAGTCGTACAGGTCGATCTCGGGACGGTTCTCCGCGAACAGCTCCGGGCGCCGCACCGCCCGGCCGTTGACGCCCTCCATCTTGCCGACGAGGACGTCCGAGCCCCACTCGTCCGCCGCCGCCACCATGCGCTCCAGCGCCTCGGTGCCGAGATGGTCGTCGGCGCCGACGAAGTAGACGTAGCGGCCGGAGGCCACGTCCAGGGCGCGGTTGCTGGGGGCCGCCGGGCCGCCGGAGTTCGGCTGCCGCAGCACCGTGAAGACGTCCGGGTACTCCTCCGCGAACCGGTCCAGCTCGGCGCCGCCGCCGTCGGTGGAGCCATCGTCGACCGCCACGACCTCCATCCGCTCGGGGCCGATCGTCTGCTCGGCCAGCGACTTCAGGCACTCGGTCAGGTACGGCATCGTGTTGTAGACCGCGACGATCACCGTCACATCGGGCGCGGCGTCATTGTGGGGGGACGACCCCCCACGCTCCCCGGTTGAGGCCTGACCGTCTTCTTCCACTCCGCTGGCGCTCCGCTCCGGAAGCCGGTCAGACGGCACCTGCCACCTCCTGCGGCTCCTGGGGTTCCTGGGGCTCCTGCTGCTGCGCGACCTGCTCCTGCGCGACCTGCGCGGGGAGCGAGACCGTCCTGCCGAGCTTGGCCGACTCCAGGACGGCGGCCGACACCTCGACCGTCCGCAGGCCCTGCCGCAGCGTCACGACGTGGCCGTCGCCGCCCGCGCGGAACGCGTCGCGGAAGCGTTCGTGCTCGATCAGCAGCGGCTCGCGTTTGGGGATCGCGTACCGGATCATGTCTCCCTCGGAGACGCCGCGGAACGCCCGCAGCGCCTCCCACTCGGTGCTCATCTCACCGTTGGCGTAGAACGTCAGGTCGGCGGTGAGCGTGTCGGCGACGAAGCAGCCGCGGTCGCCGGTGACGACCGTCGTGCGCTCCTTGAGCGGGCTCAGCCAGTTCACCAGGTGGCTGACCATGGAGCCGTCGGCGAGCCGCCCGATGGCCGCGACCATGTCCTCGTGCGGACGTCCGCTGCGCGCGACCGTGTGCGCGGAGATCGTCACGTAGTCCTGGCCGGTCACCCACGCGGTCAGGTCGATGTCGTGGGTGGCGAGGTCCTTGACCACGCCGACGTCGGAGATCCGGTGCGGGAAGGGCCCCTGGCGGCGGGTGACGACCTGGAACACCTCGCCGAGCTCGCCCGCCTCCAGCCGGGTCCGCATGCTCTGCAGCGCCGGGTTGAAGCGCTCGATGTGCCCGACGCCCGCGACCAGGCCGCGCGACTCGAACGCCGTGACCAGCCGTTCGGCGGCCTCCACCGACTCCGCGAGGGGCTTTTCGATGAGCGCGCCCGCGCCGGCCTCGGCCAGCGCCAGCCCCACCTCCCCGTGCAGCGCGGTCGGGCAGGCGACCACCGCGTAGTCGATCCCGACCTCCATGAGCTCGGCGACCGACTCCAGCAGCGGGACGCCGTGCGGGACCCGGTCCGGCCGTCCCGCCGGGTCGACGACGCCGACGAGGTCCACGCCCTCCAGCCCGGTGAGGATGCGGGCGTGGTTGCGTCCCATCACGCCGAACCCGACGATGCCGGCGCGGAGCGGGGCGCTCACAGCGCGGCCCCGGTCTCGTCGACGGCCGCTGTCTCGTCGACGGCGTCGGCGACGCGGGCGAGCTGCTCGCCGGTGAGCGCCGGATGCACGGGGAGCGACAGCACCTCCGCGGCGGCTCGCTCGGTCTCGGGCAGGTCCCAGCGCGGGTCCGGCCGCCCGTCCTTCAGGTACGGGGCCAGCCGGTGGACGGGCGTCGGGTAGTAGACGGCGTGGCCGATCCGGCGTGCGTCCAGGTGCCGCCGGACGGCGTCGCGGTCGCGGACCCGGACGGTGTACTGGTGGTAGACGTGCCGGGCCCCGGGCGCGACCGGCGGCGTGACCGCGGCGGTGATCTTCGCGTCCAGCAGGGCGGCGTTGGCGCGGCGCCGCTCGGTCCAGTCCGCCAGCCGCTTGAGCTGCTCGCGGCCGATGGCGGCGGCGACGTCGGTGAGCCGCATGTTCGCGCCGACGATCTCGTTGGCGTACCGCTGCTCCATGCCCTGGTTGCGCAGCAGCCGCAGCGTCCGGGCGGTCGCGGCGTCGGCCGTGGTGACCATGCCGCCTTCGAGGGAGTGCATGTTCTTGGTCGGGTAGAAGCTGAAGCAGCCGGCCGTGCCCATCGCCCCGGCCGGGACCGCGCCGAGGGCGGCGCCGTGCGCCTGGCAGGCGTCCTCCACGACGGCGAGGCCGTGCCGCTCCGCGAGCGGCCCGATGCGGTCCATCGCCGCCGGGTGCCCGTACAGGTGCACCGGCATGATCGCCGCGGTGCGCGGGCCGACCGCGGCCGCGACGGCGTCCGGGTCGGCGCAGAACGAGCCCGGCTCGATGTCGGCGAAGACCGGCTCGGCGCCGGCCAGGCGGACCGCGTTCGCGCTGGCCGCGAACGTGAACGACGGGACGATCACCTCGTCGCCGGGGCCGATCCCGAGCGCGAGCAGGCTGAGCTGCAGCGCGGACGTCCCCGAGTTGACGGCCACGCAGTGCCGTCCCGCGACGATCGCGGAGAACTCCTCCTCGAACGCCGCGACCTCCGGCCCCTGCACGACCCGGCCGCTGCGCAGGACGCGCACCGCGGCCTCGATCTCCGCCTCTCCGATATGCGGACTCGCCGCGAGGACGGCCCCCTCCGATTCCACGGGCATGCACACGCTCCCCAGACATGACGATATGAACGTGCGGCTTCCTCGCGGGGGAACGGAGCGCCACCATTTGGGCACAATTGGCGGAAGCCAGAGCCAAGCCCGCGAATTCCAGCCAGGCCGGACATCCGCGAGCCGGTTTTTTGATCTTAACCCGGCACCCGCCCGCCGATCCAATGGCCGGGCGATCCGGCCCGGATTCACCCGATTTAATGGCGGGTATGCGCGAAGAGGATGTACGGACCTGCCTGCGCGTCCTTGCCGAACTTTCCGAACTCGCGGACGAACCGGACGGGCATCCCGATCTGGAGCGGGTGCGGGCGGCGGCGGGCGCGTTCGTCAAACGCACCCGCGAGAGGGAGCGGGCGGCCGCCCGGCGGAGGCGCGCGGAGGCGGACGCGCGGGTGCTGGCCGGGACGGCGACCGGCGACGCCGGCCGCGAGGAGGGCGTCCCGGTGGAGCCGCCGCGGGCGGCCGCCCGGCCGCGGACCCCCCTCAACGGGCTGGTCAGCTGCTACGTGTGCAAGGCGAACTTCCGGGAGGCGGACGCCTTCTACCACCGGCTGTGCCCGCCCTGCGCGGACGAGCACCACCGGTGCCGCGGCGCCCGCGCCGACCTCGCCGGGCGCCGCGCGATCGTCACGGGCGGCCGGGTGAAGGCGGGCTTCGAGCTCGTGCTGAAGCTGCTGCGGGACGGCGCCGCGGTCACCGCCCTCACCCGGTTCCCGGCCGACGCGCGCCGCCGGTTCTCCGAGGTGCCGGACCGCGAGGAATGGCAGGACCGGCTCACCGTCACCGGAATGGACCTGCGCGACATTCCGGGTCTGGTCCGCTGGTGCGACGGCCTGGTCGCGGAGGGTGAGCCTCTCGACATCCTCGTGAACCACGCCGCGCAGACGCTCCGCCACCCGCCGGAGTCGTACGCGAAGCTGCTGGCGGGCGAGGGCGCCGCCGCCCTGCCGGGCCCGGCCACGCTGCCGGGCCCGGCCACGCTGCCGGGCTCGGGGACACTGCCGGGCTCGGGGACACTGCCAGGCTCGGGGACACTGCCGGTCGCGACGCGCGACGGGACGGTGGACGTGGCGGGCCTGCTCCCCGACCCGTCCACGGACAACTCCTGGACCCGGCTGGTGCACGAGGTCGATCCGGTCGAGCTGCTGGAGGTGCAGCTCATCAACGTGACGGCGCCGTTCCTTCTGCTGGGGCGCCTGCGCCCGCTGCTGGAGCGGTCCGCGCACCCGCGCCGGTACGTGGTGAACGTGTCGGCCGTCGAGGGGCAGTTCGACCGCGTCTACAAGGGCGCCGAGCACCCCCACACCAACATGGCGAAGGCGTCGCTGAACATGCTGACCCGCACGGTGGCGTCCGAGCTGGCCGAGCACGGCGTGTACGTGACCAGCGTCGACCCGGGCTGGTTCACCGACCAGCAGCCGACCGCGGACCGGGCGCGCCGCGCCGCCGCCGGGTTCCGCCCGCCGCTGGACGTGGTGGACGCCGCCGCCCGCGTCTACGACCCGATCGTGCGCGGGGAGCGCGACGGCGACCCGCCGTACGGCTGCCTGCTGAAGGACTACCGCGTGGTCAGCTGGTGACGGCGCCGGCGGTCGCGATCAGTTCGGGCAGCGCCCCGGCGAACCCTTCGCCCAGCAGCTTCAGGGCCACCCGCCACGCGTCCGGGCGCCCGCCGAGATGCCGGTCGACGTGCTCGGCCAGGCGGCGCAGGACGCGCGGGTCGGGGAAGGCGCCGTCGGCCGGGGCGAGCAGCCTGTCCACCTCGGCGACGGAGAGCACCAGATCGGCGGTGGGGTCCTCCACCTCGCGCAGCACCCGGGCCGCGTAGGTGCCGTAGATCGGCTCGGGATCCCAGTGCCGCCGCGTCCCCGGCTCCCGCAGGCGCCTCGCGCGCCCGTCGCCGGTCTCGTCGACGAACAGCGGGGCGAGCGGGACGTCCCCGTCCAGGCCGAGCCTCGCCCGGATCCGCGCCGTGCCGCGCAGGCCGGGCAGCCACAGCGACTCCGCGACGTCCGCCAGCGCCTCCTCGGGGACGGTCGCCACCACGAACTCGGCGGTCAGCGTCCCGGCGACCAGGCCGTTCCCGGCGACCTTCACCAGTACGTCCGAGCCCGGACGCGTCTCCTGGCCGCACAGGTCGGCGAGCAGTACCGGCGACGGGTCGCAGATGAGCGCGGCGAGGTCCGGGTGATCGGCGACCACCGTCCGCTGCAGTTCGAGCGGAGTATCGGTACGTTTCGCCATGAACCGGGCGGCGCGGCGGGGGATCGGCCCCTCCTTCGCCCGCCGGCGCCGCTCGTCCGCCAGGACGTCGTCCCAGCCGACGCGCGGGACGCCGGGATGGCGGCGGTGCACCACCGTGCGGACGAGCGGCCGGCCGCGCCACGGCTCGCACCCGGCCGCGTCGGCGATCTCGGCGACCGACCGCAGGAACTCGGCCTTGCGAGCCTGGTCGGAGAGGTCGCGCAGCCGCCACTCCCCCTGCCCCGACTCCAGCGCCGCCTGCGCGTACGCCAGCACGCTCGGCAGCGACCCGTCCGGCCCCCACTGGAACGCGGGCAGCCGTCCCTGCTCGACGAGCTGCCTGATCTCGTGGCCGCGATGCGCGTCGAGGAGGGTCCGGCACGCCTGGACGGCGCCGTGCGGGTCGGCGCCCGCGCCGAGGAACCACAGCGCCGTCCCGGCCATGTCTGGGTCGGCCGAGTACAGCATCGCGTGGTCGAGCGCACCCGACCCGCCCAGCCCGGACAGGAGGTCCTGCCGCGTCGCGGCGGGCAGCGGGCGCGGCGTGGCGCCGTCCCGGCGCGAGGTCTGGTGGGCGAGCTGGCGCCGCAGGTTCCGCGGGACGCCGCCGAGCGCGGTCACGGCGTCCAGCAGGGTCGCGTTGACCTCCGGGGCGTCCAGGTCGAGCAGCCGGCCGAGCAGGGACGGCGGGTCGCCGGCCCGCAGCGCGTGCTGGACGAGCAGATCCAGGTCGCCGGGCCCGCCGCGCCGCAGCAGCGCCTCCAGCACGACCCGGTTCGCCATACCGTGACTGCGCGCGGCCAGCCGGACGTGCTCGTCCGGCAGCATCCCGATCAGCACGTCCATCTCGGCGGGCGTCGCGAAGCGCAGCAGCCCGGCCGTGCAGCCGACGATGTTCTCGGCGCGGATCGTCTTCCAGCCGTAGCGATGGGGGGCCATGGACCGTCACCGTAGCGGCCGGGAACGTCCGGCGGGAGCCGGCCGGCGAAGCCGGGCCGGCTCCCGCCGGAGAACGGAGGCGGCCCCGTCCCGGGGGCGTGAGGGGGACGGGGCCGCGGCCGCGCGGGACCGGGCGACGGTCGCCCGCGCGGCGAGCCGTGTCCCGTCCGGCGTACGGGGGTGGGGGCCCTGCTCGGCCGCCGGGGACGGGAACGACTCGGCTTCGGAGGATCAGTGCTTCGACGCCGCCTCGGCGCCCGCTCCGGTCAGGGAGCGGACCTCGATCTCGGCGTACTTCTCGTTGTTGTACTCCTTGCTGAGGACGGTCCCGAGCCAGCCGGCCAGGAAGCCGACCGGGATCGAGATGATCCCGGGGTTGCTGAGCGGGAACCAGCTGAAGTCGGAGTCGGTGAACAGGGCCTTCTCGTCACCCGACACGACCGGCGAGAAGGCGACCAGGAAGATCGCCGAGCCGAGCCCGCCGTAGATGGCCGCGACCGCGCCGGAGGTGTTGAACCGCTTCCAGAACAGGCTGTAGAGGATCGCGGGCAGGTTGCCGGACGCGGCGACCGCGAAAGCGAGGGCGACGAGGAACGCGACGTTGAGCCGCTGCGCGTAGATCCCGAGGACGATCGAGACCGCTCCGATGACGAAGGCGGAGATGCGGGCGACGCGGACCTCGTCCCGCTCCGTGGCCTTGCCCTTGCGGAACACGTGCGCGTACAGGTCGTGCGAGAACGACGAGGACGAGGCGAGGGTGAGGCCCGCCACGACCGCGAGGATCGTCGCGAACGCGACCGCCGCGATGACCGCGAGCAGGATCGTCCCGCCCGCGTCGCCGAAGACGATCTCGCCGATGCGTTCCGCGAGCTGCGGCGCCGCGGTGTTGCCGGCCGGGTTGACCGCGGCGATCTCCTTGGACCCGACGAGCGCCGCGGCGCCGAACCCGAGCACCAGCGTGAGCAGGTAGAACGTGCCGATGATGCCGATGCCCCACAGCACGGACTTGCGGGCGTCGCGGGCGGTCGGGACGGTGTAGAAGCGGATCAGGATGTGCGGCAGCCCGGCGGTGCCGAGCACGAGCGCGAGGCCCAGGCTGATCAGGTCGAGCTTGCCGGTCAGCCCCGAGTCCTCGGTGGCGTAGCGCAGGCCGGGCTCCAGGAACGCGCCGCCCTTGCCGCTCTGGTCGGCGGCGTCGTTCAGCAGGTCGTTCAGGTTGAACCCGGAGTGGCCGAGCACCAGCAGCGTGATCAGCGTGGCGCCGGTCATCAGCAGGACGGCCTTGACGATCTGCACCCAGGTGGTGCCCTTCATCCCGCCGAACACCACGTACACGATCATCAGCACGCCGACCAGCGCGATCGTCGCGCCCTTGGCGAAGTCGCTGGTGAAGCCGAACAGCAGCGCCACCAGGGCGCCCGCGCCGACCATCTGCGCCAGCAGGTAGAAGATCGACACGATGATGGTGGACACCCCGGCGGCGGTGCGGACGGGCCGCGGGCTCATCCGGAACGCCAGCACGTCCGCCATCGTGAACCGGCCGGAGTTCCGCAGCAGCTCGGCGACCAGGAGCAGCGCGACGAGCCAGGCGACGAGGAACCCGATCGAGTAGAGGAAGCCGTCATAGCCGTAAAGGGCGATCAGCCCGGCGATGCCGAGGAAGGACGCGGCGGACATGTAGTCGCCGCCGATGGCGAGGCCGTTCTGCGCGCCGGAGAACGTCCGCCCGCCGGCGTAGAAGTCGGTGGCGGTCTTGGTGTTCCGGCTCGCCCACACGGTGATCGCGAGAGTGGCCGCCACGAACACCAGGAAGAGGATGATCGACAGTGTCTCGTTGCTCATCGGGCGTCCTCCGCGCTTCCGGCAGTCGCGTCGGTGGCCGGCGCCGCCTCGGCCTCGATGTCCTTGCGGATCTTGTCGGCGACCGGGTCGAGGCTGCGCTCGGCGTGCCGCGCGTACCAGTACGCGATGGCGAACGTCGAGACGAACTGGAGCAGCCCGAAGACGAGGGCGACGTTGATGGAGCCGACCAGTTTGTGGCCCATGAAGTCGCGCGCCCACCCCGACAGGACGACGTACAGCAGGTACCAGCTGAGGAACGCCGCGGTCATGGGGAATGCGAATCTGCGGAATCTGCGCCGGAGCTCCTGGAACTCCGAGGTGCCCTGGAACCGTTCATAGACGGTGCCGGAGGCGCTCTTATCGACGGACACGAGGGCCCTCCTGTGTTGTGACGCCGGTCACGCGCCACGCTAAAGATCCAGCTGGGGGCGGGCGAGGGGTCAGCGCCGGGGCTGCGTTCAGCTGCCGTTCACCGTCGACGGCCTGCCGCGCACGTCGGTGAACGGTCGATCTGGCGCGATGAACGGTCAGACCCGCCGCGGGCGCCACGTGCCCCGGTCGACGCTCAGCGACTCCGGAGTGTGCAGGCGCACCATCATGCGCGCGACACCGGGCGGCACGCGGCCCTGCGTGCACAGCGACACGACGATCATGACGGCGAACGCGACGGGGACCGTCCAGGCGGCCGGCTGGGCGAGGAGCGCGCCGAGCAGACCGGACGGCGGCCCGGCCGCGATCGTCACGACGACCGCGGTGCCCGCGAGCGCGCCGCCGGCGGCGAGCCCGGCGAGCGCGCCCGGCACGGTGAGCCGCCGCCACCAGACGCCGAGCACGAGCAGCGGGCAGAACGTGGACGCGGCGACGGCGAACGCCAGCCCCACCACGTCCGCGACGGCGAGGGACCGGGCCGCGATCGCCAGGCACAGCGGGACGACGAGCGCCAGCAGCGTCCCGACCCGGAACGAGCGCACCCCGCCGCGCAGGATGTCCTGCGCCAGGACCCCCGCCACGGACACCGTGATCCCGGACGACGTGGACAGGAACGCCGCGACGGCGCCGCCCGTCACGAGCGCGCCCAGCAGGTCGCCGCCGACCCCGCCGATGAGCCGTCCGGGCAGGGTCAGCACGACGGCGTCCGCCCGCCCCGTCATCAGCAGCTCGGGGGTGTACAGGCGTCCGAGCACCCCGTACACGGCCGGGAGCAGGTAGAACGCGCCGAGCAGCGACAGCACCATCACGGTCGTGCGCCGCGCCGCCCGCCCGTTCGGGTTGGTGTAGAAGCGGACGAGCACGTGCGGCAGCCCCATCGTCCCGAGGAACGTGGCGAGGATCAGCGAGTACGTGGCGTAGAGGGAGTGGTCGCGGCTGTCCAGCGGCTGGGCCCATTCCCGGTCGGTGCTCACCGGCCGTCCGGTCACGTGCGGGACGTCGGCGCCGGCCGGGAAGGTGACGGACGCGTCCTGCTGGAACCGGTGCTCCCCCGGGTCGAGCCGCACGGCCGTGCCGGAGTAGGGCCGCCCGTCGACCTGCCCGTCCACGACCACCTCGACGGGGGCCCTGACGTTCACGGTGACCGCCATGCCGACGGCGACGGTCGTCCGCTCGTTGAACCGCGGCGGGGTGTCCGACGAGAGGCCGGGCGCGCCGTCGTACCTCCACGCCAGCAGCAGGAACACCAGCGGGACGGCCAGCGCGGTCAGCTTCATCCAGTACTGGAACGCCTGGACGAGCGTGACGCTCCGCATCCCGCCCGACAGCACGTTGCCGGCGACGACGACCGCGACGAGCACGCCGCCCGTCCACACCGGCGCGCCCGTGACCGTCCGCAGCACGAGCCCGGCGCTCTGGAACTGCGGCAGCAGGTAGAGCCAGCTGATCAGCACGACCAGGACGCTCGCGACGCGGCGCACCGCCATGGACTCCAGCCGCGCCTCGGCGAAGTCCGGCAGCGTGTAGGCGCCCGAGCGGCGCAGCGGCGCCGAGACCAGCACGAGCAGGACCAGGTAGCCGCCCGTCCAGCCGACGGGCAGCCACAGCATGTCGGCGCCGTAGGCGAGGATCAGCCCGGCGATGCCGAGGAACGAGGCCGCCGACAGGTACTCGCCGCCGATCGCGGACGCGTTCCGCAGCGGCGTCACCGTCCGGGACGCGACGTAGAAGTCGGACGTCGTCCGGGAGATCCGCACCCCGAGCACGCCGATGAGCACGGTCGCGACGACGACCAGCACGACGCCCGCCATGCCGTACGCGGCACTCATGGCCGTTTCTCTGCGCGGTCGACGAGATCGGCGAAGTCGTCCTCGTTGCGCTCGGCCTGCCGCACGTACCACCAGCCGCAGCCGACGAACCACGGGTAGATCAGCCCGCCGAGCAGCACCCACGGCAGCGGCAGCCCGAGCACCTCCTGCGCCCGCGCCGCCGGGACCAGCGCGAACAGCAGCGGCAGCCCGAACACGACGGCGGCCAGCATCAGGCACAGCCACGTCGCGAGCCGAAGCTGGGTGCGCACCAGCGACCGCATGTACGCCTCACCGAGGCCGGTCTGCTCGTCGATCTCGCGGGTGACCGGGTAGCGGGGGCGGCGGACGGTCCGGGTCCGCGGCCCGGTGACCAGCGTCCGGCCCGGCGCCGGCCCGGCCGGGGCGCGCGGCCGCTCGTCGCCGCTCAGGGTGACCGCCTCGCCCGGCGGACGAGCAGGTCGCGCAGCTCGCGCACGTGCCGGCGGGCGACCGGCAGCTCGGTGTCGCCGACGACGATCGTGCAGCGGCCCGAGTCCAGCCGCAGCTCCTTGATCGCCGACAGCGCGACGAGATGGCTGCGGTGCACCCGGACGAACCCGGCGCCGCTCCACCGCTCGCCGAGCGCCGCCAGCGGGATCCGCACCAGATGGCTGCCGCCGGACGTGTGCAGCCGCGCGTAGTCGCCCTGCGCCTCCACGTACAGCACCTCGGCCGGGTTCACGAACCGGGTCACCCCGCCGAGCTCGACGGGCATCGGCTCCGGCTCGGACGGGGCCCGCGCCTCCTCGGCGGGATCTCCCGACTCCTCGAACACCTCGGTCACCCGGCGGATCGCGACGGCCAGCCGCTCCGGCCGGACCGGTTTGAGGATGTAGTCGGCCGCCTTGATCTCGAACGCGTCGACCGCGTGCTCCTCGTACGCGGTCACGTAGACGATCTGCGGGGCGCGGGCGAACTGGGCGAGGACGCGGCCGAGCACGGTGCCGTCCAGGCCCGGCATCCGGATGTCGAGGAAGACGGCGGCGATGGGGCGCCCGTCCGCGAGGGCCCGGTCGAGCTTGCGCAGCGCGGCGGCGCCGTCCCGGGCCGTGTGGATCTCCCCGATGCGCGGGTCGGCGCGCAGGAGGTGGACGAGGTCGTCCAGCGCGGGCGCCTCGTCATCCACCGCCAGGACACGCAGCCCCACAGCACCGTCCTCCCCGTAGCGTCCGCCACATTCCATGCAACGAACGGGCGGGAGTCAAGAGGCCGTCACACCCGGCCGGTACTTCGGAACGCGGACGGTCACCTTCGTCCCCGCGCCGGGCCCGGTCTCCACGGCCAGCCCGTACTCGTCGCCGTACACCTGCCGCAGCCGGTCGTCGACGTTGGCGAGCCCGATCCCGGCGGTGTCGGCGTCGCCCGCGGGCGCCCGCCGCTCCCCCGCGAGGAGCCGCCGGACGTCCTCGGGGTCCATGCCGATCCCGTCGTCCTCCACGCTGATCACGCAGTCGGCCCCGGCGTCCTCCGCCACGATCGTGATGAGGCCGGGCTCCGACCTGTCCTGCAGCCCGTGCCGGACGGCGTTCTCCACGAGCGGCTGGAGACACAGGAACGGGACGGCGACCGGCAGCACCTCGGGCGCGATCCGCAGCGTCACCCGGAGCTCCTCACCGAACCTCGCCCGCTGCAGCAGCAGGTACCGGTCGATGGACCGCAGCTCCTCGGCCAGCGTCGTGAAGTCCCCGTGGCGCCGGAACGAGTAGCGCGTGAACCCGGCGAACTCCAGCAGCAGCTCCCGCGCCCGCTCCGGATCGGACCGGACGAAGGACGCGATCGTCGTCAGCGAGTTGTAGATGAAGTGTGGCGAGATCTGCGCCCGCAGCGCCCGCATCTCCGCCGCCATCAGCAGCGTCCGCGAGTGGTCGAGCTCGGTGAGCTCCAGCTGGGCGTCCACCCACTGCGCCACCTCCTCCGCCGCCCGGATCAGCCCGGCGGGCACCTCCTCGCCGTACGCGGCGAGCGTCCCGATCACCCGGTCGTCCGTGGCGAGCGGCACCACCACGACCCGCCGGATGGGGCAGTCGAGCCGATCGCACGTCACGTCCCGCACCTGCGTGCGCCCGTTCCCGAGCGTCGCCTCGGCATGGCCGAGCGCGCCCTCGGCATGGTGCTCGTGCTCCCCGTCCCAGGCGAGCAGCCGCTCCCCGTCGGTGATCGCGAGCGCCGGGCACCCCAGCAGCGCCCGCAGGTGCCGCGCCGCCTTCTGCGCCCCCTGCTCCGTCAACCCGGCCCGGAACGCGGGCGCGGCCCGCGACGCGGTGTGCAGCGTCTCGAACGTGGCCCGCCGCGCGGGCCCGCCGAGATCGCCGCCCCGCCCCTGCCGCCGCCACCACAGCAGAGCCGGAACCCACGTCACCACCAGCGTCGCGACAACGGCAACGACCACGTCCACGCGCCAAACCTACGCCCGCCCGAGCCTGCCTTCGATCCAGTCGACGCCGAAACCCACCACGTCGGGCGCCTCGAAGAGGTGGCCGGTGGCGGCGCCGACCGTGCCCTTACGCCCGCGCCCGGCGGCGATCATGTCGTGCGCGATGACCTCGAAGGGATCCCGATCCCCCAGGCCGTAGTCGAAGGCGCCGTTCTCGGAGTCGATGTCGTGGAAGCGCCGCCAGACGCGCTCGCCGTCCACCGTGATCGGCTGCTCGTAGTCGACGAACCGCTTACCGGGCGCCTCGGCGAGCGCTTCCGCGTGGTGCAGAAGGGTGATGGTGTCGAGCGGCGCACCCAGCATCAGGACCCGTCCGCCCATGCCGGTCAGCCGAGCCAGCGGGCTGTCGAGACCGTGCGGATCGTCCCAGGGATGGTCGTCCATCAAGGCATGGGCCTGCGGGCCGAGCGCGGCGAAACTGACGTCCGGATGGCGACTGCGCACCGCCCCCGGCCAGCGGCGCAGGGCCTCGGGCAGCCGGCCGTTACTGTGGTCGGCCTCGCTGAGCAGAGGATCGTACGCAGGGTGCTCGGCACGCAGAGCGTCCTGCCACTCCGGCGGCCACTCGACGAAGTCGTAAGGCGGGGCGTCGTTCCACCCACACGTGACCATCAACGTGCCCCGCTCACCGACCGCGTCCCGCAACGCGTTGATGACCGTCTGCGAACCACCGGCGACATACCCGAGTGCCGACATCCGGGTATGGAACATCACGACGTCGCCCTCGCCCAAGCCCAACCGGCCCAGGTCACGGGCAAGCCCCGCCCGGGTGACCGGACCACCAGATCGCTTGAGCAGCCCCACCTCATCCACACCCGCAACCTACGCGCAGCCCCCCGACCGGCCAAACGGCAGGGCGGTCTCCGGCATCACTCGACGCCGTCGCAATTCTGGGTGGTGTCGTTGTAGTTCCTCCAGTGCGCGTAATCCGTGGAGTCGTGAAGCGGTTTACCGTTGTCGAGCAGCCTGATCCTGAACAGGAAGCAGGAACCTTCGGCCAGGTTCCATGGTTGGGCCACGTTGCCATGACCCCATTCCTCATAGTCTTTCCCGCCATCGTTCAGGAGAACGTACTCTTTCTTATTCGGGTCTTTGGTGACGTTCCAGACGACGACCTCGACGCTCTTCCCGTCCGCCTGGGTGTCCGTCACCCGTACGTGGTCACCCACCGTCCAGAACTCGACCTTCCCGCCCGGGTCGCCATCGTCCGTGCGCATCTCGTAGCGCGGTCCGGGGAGGATGGAATCGGTCAACGAAGCCTTACCTGACGAAAGCGGCTCCTGCGCGTCGGCCGCCGCGCCCGTGATCGTCCAGGACATGACCGCCACGACGCCGGACGCAGCCACCAGTACCGACTTCTTCATCCGCTTCCCCTTTCCTCGGTATGCCAACCTCGGTTCTATGACCTCTCGGGTTTCTTCACCGTTTCCCCGAGAACTCAGCCATGGGGCCAGACGAAGAGAGCGGCCGACGCCACCAGCAGACCGGCCATTGCGCAGCGGTAGACGAGCCAGGTCCGCGGCGTGCGGAGAGAACGTTGGAGTGCGGCGCCGACCACCAGCCAAGGGAAACAGCAGGGCAGTGCGGTGAGCATGAACAGAACGGTGAGGGTCAGAGACCGGCTCAGGACTTCGCCGTCCTGGTTCAGGAAGGCGGCGTTGGCCGCGATGCAGATCATCCAGCCTTTGGGATTGGCCCATTGGAAGGCGGCCATGCCGAGGAAGCCGGACCAGACCCGGGTCTCCGCGTCCCCTTCCGCAGAGGTCGCGGTAGCGATACCCCAGGCCATCCAGCAGAGCAGCACTACGCCGCCCCATTTGAGGGACTCCAGCAGCCACGGGCGGTCGAGGAGCAGTCCGCCGGTTCCCAGGGTGACGGCCAGCAGCATGGCGCTCATCCCGATCACCTGCCCGAGCAGGCTCGGCATGCCCTGCCGCAGGCCGCCCTTGGCGCCGGCGGCGGCCAGGAGCACGTTGCCGGGGCCGGGCGTTCCGGTGGCCACCGCGGCGAACGTCACGAACGCGATCGTCTGGGAGACTTCCACGGCATCTCCTTTAAGATCCCCGTATGGCCCCCAGCGTGGCCGGACCGCGCCGCAGCGGTCTTGAACGTTCGTGTGACCCGGGCGAGTGGGTGGAAGCCAGCGGGCCCGTGGACGGCGTGGAGCTGTTCCGCGCCGGACTGCGCGGCCACCCGTACAGCCGGCACCGGCACGACGTGTACGCCGTCGGGGTCACCGAAGCAGGCGCCCAGGCGTTCCACTATCGGGGCACGGTGGAGCGCAGTGCCCCCGGACAGGTCTTCGTGCTGCATCCCGACGAGCCGCACGACGGCTGGGCCGACGGGCCGGACCTCCTCGGCTACGCGCAGATCTACGTCGCCCCGGCCCGGATCGCCGCCGCCCTGTCGTCCATCACCGGACGCCCCACACCTCTCCCCTTCGCCGCCCCGGTGACCGACGACCCCGAACTCGCGCGCACGATACGCACGGCGTTCGAAGCGACGCCCGAGCCGCTGGCACTCGACGCCCTGGTCTTGGAACTCGCCGAGGGCCTGCTCAGATGCAGCGCAGCCCGCCTCCCCGACCTGCCCCACCGCATATACCTGCGGGCCGTAGAGCGTGGCCGAGAGTATCTGGAGAACCAACCGGCGGTCGTGCGCTCCAGCGAACTGGAGACCGTCACGGGCCTCGACCGCTACCAGTTCGCACGCCATTTCCGTGCCCGGTGCGGCACCAGCCCCTACCGCTACTCGGTCATGCGCCGCCTCGACCTCGCCCGCGAAAAGATGCGCGAGGGCACGCCTCTAGCGGAGACCGCACACGCGGTCGGCTTCGCCGACCAAGCCCACTTCACCAGAGTCTTCAAGGCCGCATACGGCATGACCCCCGGAAGCTACGCGAGGCTACACAGAACACCGGGCCCAGCTCAGGAGTCATAGCGAGCGCGGAACCTCCCCGCTTATGAACCGGGCGGTTCGTGGTGGACGGGGGCGCCAAGAGCTGCCGCGATCGAGGCGGCGGCCCGCTCAGGGTCGGCGGGCAGCGGCAGCCCCGAGGCAGGGCCCGAGCGCCACTCGTATGCGGTGCCGTCCCAGCCGACGAGGTAGGGCCCGACGTCGCGGTAGGTAACGCGGACACGTCGCAGCCCCTCATCCTCGTCCAACACGATCGCTGCGGCGACCTGCGGAACACAGCGGCGCACAGCCGCATGCAGGACCTCAACAGGCCCGAAGACGTCTCGCACCAATCAGCTCCCATCAGAGGTAGTGGTACTGCCGCACGGCCGGCCGAGCCGTGGCCGCGCCATACACACCCAGCTCCGCCAGGCGGCGGCCGAGCTCGGCCGGAGAGGCGGCCTCGACCAGCCGCCACCGCCCCGCCCCATCACGCGCGACCGCCCACCAACTCCCGGTGGCGCGCCCGTACCACCAGGTCACAAGGCTCGCCATCACGACACCCCGAGCCCGCACAGCACACGCTCCGCAGCCGCGCCGATGCCCCCGACCACCACGCCAGACGTCCAGCGGCAAAGCCCGCGCCCAGCCACAATGGTGCGCCGCACACCACAAGCCAATACGGCAACGATGACCTGCCCATACACCTGCGCAGCGACGCCTTGTCCACGTAGGACCTCACCGAGGACGTGGGTCGCGCGCCGACAGTTGAACCGACGGCCTCGTCCAGCAACGCCTGCAATTCGGCAACCGAACCACCAGCGATCACCAGCACCGGCCCCCATCGCGAGACGCCCGCCACACCGGCGGCTCCTGGACGACCTCAACCGTCCACCCGGGAAACTCGACGCTGAGCCCACCAACATCCACCACATCCCCGCCGCGGGACTGGATGCGGTGAACCTGGTCGTCAGCAGCCACGGTTCGCCGCCAGGATCTTCTCGGCGAGCTGTTCCGGGGTGTCGGCGGACACGTCGGCCTCGCGATCCAACTCATCATCAACGAGAGGCCCACGCGTCGCCCACCACCGCCCGGTGTCCCGGGTGCGGATGATCGACCACCCAGGGAACGCCTCGCGCAGCCTGACCTTGATCTCGTCGAGGGGCAGCGATGCGGCTTTTACCCCCTCTGTAGGAGACTGGTCCGCGTGGCCGGACGTTGTCATGCCCATGAGCGAATCCTCCATGATCTTTAGGGGGTCTAAAGTCGCCTGCGAGGTGCAGAGTAGAACGCTGTGGGCGTGCGCGCAATAGGGGGCCTAAAGGTCGTCGACAAGGGACCGGAGATTTAACACGTGGATCTGAGGACATTGCGGGATATTTCCGCTATCGCAGACCCGATCGAGCGGGCGCGGGCCATTAGCCGCGCTATGACCGAGCAGCAGGGGCTGACCGAGGAGGCCGCCCGAATCCGGCGGGGCGCCATCGCCGAGGCTCGGGAAGCCGGCCACACCTTGGAGGACATCGCCAAGGTCCTTGGCGTCACCCCCGGCCGTGTCTCCCAGATGCGCAAGGGTCCAGTCGCGAAAGCGCCCGCCGCCCCCATCAGCCAGGGGCCCCGCGTGATCGTGCAGCGTGCGCTGCCGACGGACCCGGCCACGCGCGGCTCGGCCTCGCTGTTCCTCACCGAAGCCGAACGCCAGGGCATCAAGCCCGGCCGCCAGATGCTCTACATCGGCACCGAGCCCGCAAGCGAACACGTGGCCGCTTGCCTGCGCGTCGAGCCTGGAGAGGACGTCCTGGCCCGCCGTAAGATGATGACGGCCAACGATGTGCCAGTCCGCATAGCCACTTCGTACTTCCGCGCCGATCTGTTCGAAGACACGCGGATCGCCGAGCCGGAGTTCGTGCGCCCATCTCTACAAGCCGCCATCGTGGCCCTGGGCTACACCTTCGGGCACGCGGAAGAGACGCTGACCTCCCGCCCGGCGACGCGGTTCGAAGCTGAGACGCTCGAACTCGACCCCGGCGAGTGGGTCGTCCAAGTACTGCGCGCCTCCTATTCCACAGAGGGCACACCAATCCACACCTTGGAGACCATCTGCGCCGCGACCCGCCACATCTTCACCATCGGCCAGGTCGGCGGCCTCGACGAGTTCTAGCAGGTCAGCAGACCCCCGGCGCCTGCGACTCCCTGACGGCGCCGGGAGCCGAGGCCGCCCGCCCGATCGCTCACAGCAACGGCGACCGGGCGCAGGGGCGATGAGGTCGGACAGTTCGTGACCGGTCGATGCTGGACCGTTCTGAAGCGTCCCGATCGCGCCGTTCCGGCGCTGACGTGGGCGCTCGATCGGTATGACGACGCACACGCTCGCGACAAATCGCTGTATCTGTCGTGGCTGGCGGATGCACATCTCGATGCCGGCGAGGTACCACGCAGCGCTGAGGTGTTGTCCCGGGCGATCGACCTCGGTGCCGACGTGGCGTCCGCACGTCCAGCCGGACGTATCCGGCAGGTCGCAAGGCGCCTACGCCCATATGCGAAGCAGCCCGATGTCGCTCGGGTGATCGAGCGAGTGCCTACGGAGTGGTCTCCCGCGTAAGCCACTCCAAGTAGCGGGCAGAACCACCGTCGATCCGCGTAAAGGTGACTTCGGGGTTATCCCATGGATGACGGTCGATGAGGTGCGCTTCCAACTCGGCGTAGCGGTCGCTCGTAGTACGCAGAAAGATCTGCCACTCCTCACCGGTCCCAAGCTCGCCGAGGTGCCAGAACACCGACCCCACGGGTCCCACCACCTGACCGGATGCCGCGAGTTTCGCGGCGATGGCGGACTTGATGAGCGCCATGCCTGCCTCGCGGCTGTGGGTGGTCGTGGAGACCTGCAAGTAGTCGGTCACGCAGCAGACCCTACCCACCTACCCGGCGACGCGGTTCGAAGCCGACGGGCCCGGGTTAGGCGGCTTTCTGGAACCAGCGGAGGGTGTCGGGGAGGGCTCGGTAGAGGGTGTCGAAGTGGTGGACGTTCGTGCCGTAGTCCACTACCTGTGGGCGCTTGCCGTGCTTGTGCAGCGTGCGGGCGCAGCTGCGGGTGTTGGCGAAGGAGACCTGCTCGTCTCCGGTGGCGCCGTAGAGCCGGACGGGGGCACGCGGGGCCCAGTCGCAGGTTCCGTCGACCGCCTGGAACGCCCGAAGGAGCCCGCCCGAAGGCTGCCTGAGCCGCGTCAGATAGCGCGAGGTCAACAGCTGCTCAGGGCTTGCGGGAAGCTGGGGGACGATCTCCTGCTCATCGTGGCTGCCGTCGAAAAGCCCTTCCAGGAAGGTGTCATAGGGTGCCTGGAACACCTCGGAGGGCTTCTCATAAATGCGATGGAGCCGGTTCCAGGCGACCGTGGCGTAAGCGAGGTAGAACGCCGATGTCCGCGAATCCAATGATCCGTCGAGGGACGCCGGAATTTGCACATGCGTGTCGTAGGGGCCGCTGACCGGGGCCAGGGCGCCGAGCCGCAGATAGGGGTCGGCGCCCTGTTGAAGTTGCCGTCCCAGCGCCATGGCGGCGTGGCCGCCCTGGGAGTACCCGGTCACCAGGACTCGCCGCTCCAGTCGCCGTCCCTGCCGGCCCGCGACCGTGCGGGCGGCGCGGAGCATGTCCAGGGAGGCGGACGCTTCCGATGCGGCGTCCATGTAGGGGTGCTTTCCCTCACCCATGCCGAGTCCAAGGTAGTCGGGCGCGACGCCCGCGTATCCCGCTGCCGCGTAGTAAATGGCGGCGATCCTGCCCTGCCCATCCGCGGCGACCGACCCGGCTGTGTCGCGCCAGACCTGCGTCCCGTGCGTGAAGCTGACGGCTCGCAGCACCTTGGCACCGTCCCGGGGCAGGGCGACGACCCCGCTGGCGACGATGGGCCGTCCGCTGGGAGAGATGGTGCGATAGAGCACCCGGAAGCCGTTGATGCCTCGGCTCGCCTGCGGAGACCCTAATCGGGGATCCTCCTTTTCGAGATAGCGAGGAACGTCCGTCCGCGACATGCGGACGACCGGCGTGACGGACACTACCGACCCACGCCACTCGGCGCCGTCAGTACCTGCGGCCACGGCCTGTGCTTCGCCCCCAGCAGCGCACCCGGCACCGGCCACGACCAGCGAGCCGCCGACCAACACCCGCGACAGGCAGTTTCGAACTGCACGAATTTCCATACCCAGAAGCTAGAAATGCCCTGCCCGCCGCACCATCCCCCTAAGCCCCCACCTCCGGTGCACCCAAGCCCTCTGCATTGGGGTGTACCAAACAACACCCCTTGGGCAACAGATTCAGATTTGGTGGGGCGCCTGCTTGGCGAATCAGTCGGCGTTAGCGTGGTGGGGGCCGGCACTGCCCAGGCGGCGGGCTGGTGCGCAGGCGAAACGAGTGAGGCGATGGCCACCTTTGGCGAGAGGCTCGTGGGCTCATGGCGGAGCTCGACGCCCGAGGTGAGCTTGCCGCGTTGCGGCCCTGCGTGCCGCCGCCCGCGGCGGGTGGCGCGGTCACGGAGGAGATCGAGGCGCTGGAGTTGGTTCGCCGTGTCGCCGCCAGCGAGGTGGGGGACGGCACGCTCGTCGCGGTGGAGATGGCCGTCGACGAGCTGGCCTCCGTGTACGCACGGACCCGTCCTGCCGACCTGCTGCCCCGGATCCGGCGGCACCTCGGCTACGTGGCCGCGCTCATGGACGTGCGCATGACCCTGGACGAGCGCCGCCGCCTGACCGTGGTCGGCGGCTGGCTGTCATTCCTCGCCGCGACCTGCGACATCGACCGGGGTGAAGACCTCGTCGCCGGCGCGCGCCCGCGCACCGCCGTGCAGCTCGCCGAGCACGCCGACCACCCCGAGATCCTCGTGGGTGCTGGAGACCCGCGCCTGGCAGCGGCTCACGGAGGGGAACTGCCGGGAGGCGGTCCGCCTGGCGCGGGGAGCGCAGGAGGTCGCGCCCCGCACGTCGTCCGCGTTCATGCAGGCGACCGCGTAGGAAGGGCGCGCGTGGGCGCGGCTCGACCTGGCGCTCGCGCTGCTTGCCGGGGATCAGCCTGCGCAGGCGGGGCATACCGCGCTGGAGGCGGTGGAGAGCGGGCGGCTTGTCCCCTCGCACTACTGGAGGGTGACGCAGGTGATTACGGCTGTGGAGGCCCGCGGCGTGCCGGAGGCCGCTGCGTTGCGCGAGGCTTATCACGAGCTCTGTGCGTCCCCTGCACAGCCACAGCAGTATTCAGCGGGTTTGGAAGAAGTGGCGGATGTCTTCGGCTAGAAGGTCGGGGACCTCCATTGCGGCGAAGTGGCCGCCGCGGTCGAACTCCGTCCAGTGCCTGATGTCGTAGAGGCGTTCGGCCAGGGGGCGTACTGATTGCGTGATGTCGTGTGGGAGGACTGCGACGCCGACCGGGACGGGGCATTTCGCGGCCTGCCCTCGTGGGGCGTCGTGGTGGAGGCGTGCGGAGGACGCGGCGGTGGCGGTCAGCCAGTAGAGCGAGATGTCGGTGAGCATGCGGTCGTCGCTGATCTGCGAGCGGGGGTCCGTCCACTGGGCGAAGCGCTCGGCTATCCAGACCAGCTGGCCGACCGGTGAGTCGGTCAGCGCGTAGCCGATGGTCTGTGGTGTTAGGGCTTGCAGCGCTTGGTACGGCGGACGGTTCGCCATCAGCTCTCTGACCTTGTCCAGGCGGGCCTTGTCGGTGGCGGAGAGTGTGATGTCGACGTCTGGGTCGGGTCTCGTCGGTAGGTAGTTGATGTGCACGCCCACGACCTGCTGCGGGGCCTGTGCGCCTAGGGCCAGTGAGATGCCGGAGCCGAAGTCTCCGCCCTGCGCGCCGTAGCGCTCGTAGCCGAGGCGGCTCATCAGCTCGGCCCAGGCCCGCGCGATCCGGGGGACGTCCCAGCCGCGCTCGTGGGTCGGCCCGGAGAAGCCGTAGCCCGGGATGGACGGGATCACCAGGTGGAAGTCGCGCGACAGCGGCTCGATCACGTCCAGGAACTCCAGGAACGACCCCGGCCAGCCGTGGGTGAGGATCAGCGCGAGCGCGTCCGGGTTCGCGGAGCGGACGTGGACGAAGTGGATGTTCTGCCCCTCGATCTCGGTGGTGAAGTGCGGAAGCTCGTTCAGCTCGGCCTCGTGCCTCCGCCAGTCGTAGCCGGTGCGCCAGTAGTCGGCGAGCTCCTTGAGCCGCGCCAGCGGGAACCCGTAGTCCCAGCCCGCGTCGGCGACCTCGTTGGGCCAGCGGGTGCGGGCGAGGCGGTCGGCCAGGTCGTCGAGGTCGGCCTGCGGGACGGAGATGCGGAACGGCTTGATCATGGTCGTACCCCCGATGATTCGTTGGCTCTGCCAATGTTGGCATTGCCAATCATATGTCATCGTTGGTGCGCCCAACAAGTCGTCAGGTTGGTGGCGACCAGGCGGGGTCGCGGCCCAGGAGGGCGGCGAGGTTGTCGATCGCGGGGCGGGCGGGGTCCTCGGGAAGGGGCGGGCGATAGACGCCGCCGGGGCCGTTGAGGGGGCTGCCGGGGGCGGTGCTGATCCGGGCGAGCGGCAACGCGATCTCTGCCAGCCGGGTCGGCACGGTGGGGGTGTCCCCTAGGGCGCGCGCGAGGTCCCAGCGGTGGACGAGCATGTCGACCCCGTGGACGCCGAAGACCGTCTCGGTCGGGATCGGGCCGTACTTCGGCAGGGTCACGGTCTCGCCGGCCCGTTCGAACGCGGCCAGGCAGCGGGCGGCGATGCGGGCGAAGGCGTCGCGCGGGTCGCCGGTCACCTCGATGGGCGGCAGCTCCGTGCAGGCGATGGCCTCGTGCTCTTCGTTCATGTGGTGGATCAGGTCGGTGACCGTCCACCCGTCGCAGGGCGTCGGGTTCTTCATCGCGGCGTCGGGGATCAGGGCCACGTCGTGGCCCAGCAGTGCGAGCGCCGTGGCGTCGAACGCCGGCAGATCAGTCATACCATCCTCCTTTGGCGAACGGGCGTACGCCAAATAACGTATACCCGTTCGCTATCGTGGGGCCATGTCTCCTCGTCACTCGGTGGCCGAGGCGGCCCGGACGCGCGAGCGGATCGTCCGGGCCGCGGTGCTGGACGCCTCCCGGCTGGGCCTCGAAGGGCTGACGGTCGGCACGCTCGCGCGGCGGCTCGACATGAGCAAGGCGGGCCTAGTCGGCCCGTTCGGATCGCGGGACCGGCTGCTCATGGCCGCGCTCGACGAGGCCGTCGAGATCTTCCACGCGGCCGTCACCGCGCCTCTGGCGGACCTGCCGTCCGGTGCGGAGCGCCTGGGAAGGCTCATCGACGGATGGGTCGACTACCTCGCCGACTGCCCCTTCCCCGGCGGCTGCTTCGTCACGGCCGCCTCCTTCGAACTCGACGGGCGCCCCGGGCCGTTGCGCGAACGGCTGCGGGAGATCGTCGACCTCATGCGCGGGGCGCTGACCGCGGAGATCGCCGCCGCCCAGGCCGAGCTGCCAGGGCCGCACCGTCCCGCGGAGGAGGTCGCCACGGCCCTGTTCGGCCTGTCCATGGCGGCCAACCAGGAGATCCAGCTGTTGCAGGACCCCACGGCCCCGGCCCGCGCCCGCGCCGCCATGCGCCACGCCGCCGGGTTGGACCCCCAGGGCCGCAGCCATGGATGAATGGGACGTCACCCAGGCGCGTGTCGCACTGCTCAGGGGTAAGCGTCTCAGCACGGTGGAGGAGGTCCGGATCTACCGCGTCCTCGCAGAGGTCGAGCCTGGCCTGTACCTGCCGAAACTGGCTCTGGCCCTCCGCGCCCTCACATACGCGGAAGAGCTGCGCCACAAACCCGAGGCCAGGGCAGAGCTCGCCATGGAAGCCTTGGAGGTGGCCAAACGCATACCGAGCGGTCATCCAGAGCGTTCCGAAGTTCTCGCTGATGCCCTTGATGCCTGCCGATGGCAGTTATGCGAAGCCGGTCGGCATGAGGATGCCTTCGAACTGCACGCCGAGATAGTGGAGAGCAGCAGGGGAACCGACATCCCCGGCCTGCATCTCTGGGCGGTCGCGTTGGCAGAGGAGGGGCGCTACGCAGAGTCCGCCTCCGTCTTCGCCGAACTGACGGATCCGGCGGCGACGCCGTCCGACCACGCCTTGCCATGGAACCTCATCTCGTGCGCGGCGCAGTTCGAGGCCGCCGGCGACGCGGAGGCGGCCCTCGCGAGGTCTTCCGACCTGGTCGAGCTGGAACAGGCCAACGTCGATCACGAGACCGGGCCGATGACCTGCTACGTCTACGCCGCCGTCAACCACGCGCGGTTACTCGGCATCCTCGGGCGGGACGGTGACGCCGTCGCCGCGCTGGAGGCGGCGGAACCCGTCTGCGCCGAACTGGCCGCGACGGGCGAGCGCAAGTCGTGGAGCGGGTACCAGACCGCTTTCTGGGCCGTGCTGCTTTCGGTGTCCAGCCGGGCGGACGAGCGGTTCCCGCAGACCGGACCGCGCCCGCCATTGGGAGTCAACTTCCACCACTGGGCGCCGCATGTCCGCGGGTGGTATGGGGAGGAGGAGCGCGCCGCCCTCCGTGACGAGGTCGAAGCGCTCCGGCCCGGTGCGGAGGCCGCGCCGCGCCGCCATTTGAGAGAGCTGGTGGCCCTGCACCGGCGACTGACCGTCCGCGCGGCCGTCTCTCGCGACCATCGCGCCCCCTTGCCGCTGAGCGCGCTTTTTGAGGAAGGTGTCGTGCTCGCCGAGCGTCTGCGTCCCTTCGACGGCGGTGTCGCACTCAGGACCGCACTGCTCGACCGCTCCACTTTCTCGCTTGCTGGCGGAGATCATGAGGGCGGCTACGCGGACTTCGTGAAGGCGCTGGCGTTGATGCGCTCATGACGTCCGGGATCGCCCGGCCGGAGGCTCTCCGGCCGGGCGTCCGCACGGATCAGTCCAGGCCGTACGCGTCGGCCACGGTGTCGAGGTGGAGGTCGGCGTCGCCGAAGGCCAGGGACGCCGCAGTGGCGTGTTCGGAGAACAGGTGCAGGTCGTGCTCCTGGGTGAAGCCGATGGCACCGTGCACCTGGTGGCCTAGGGCGCAGACGCGTTCGTACGCTTCGCTCACCCACGCCTTGGCCATCGCCACTTCCTGTGCCGCGTCCCGGTTCACCGAGAGGAGCCAGATGGCCTCGTAGGCGATGAACCGGGAGCCCAGGACGTCGATCGCCATGTTCGCGCAATGGTGCTGGACGGCCTGGAACGACCCGATCGCGCGGCCGAACTGCTCGCGTTCCGTCGCGTACGCCACCGTCATGTCCAGGACACGCTGGGCGGCGCCGACCATCTCCGCACAGGTCGCCGCCGCGCCGAACAGGGAGACCGCGTTGGCGGCGCCGGTCCCCACGGCGGCATCGGCCGGTACCCAGACGTCGTCCAGCTCGACGTTGCAGGAGCGGCCGGAGCCGATCGTCCCCAGCGGTTGCAAGGTCGTGTCGGAGGCCTCCACCCAGAAGGCGTGCGGCTCGCCGTCGAGGCGTGCCACCAACAGGATGTGTTCGGCGGACGCAGCGAACGGGACGAACGTGGCGGCCCCGTCCAGGACGAACCCGCTGTCAGAGCGCGTCGCCACCGGCCCCTCCCCTGGACGGTCCCAAGGGAGGGGGGCGGCGGTCACGATCTCGCCGTTCGCTATCGCGTCCAGCCACCGCTGCTTCTGGGCGGACGTCCCGAAGCGGGCCACCGGCATCCCGCAGCACGCCACCGAGGTCAGCAGCGGGCTCGGGACCTGCGCGTGTCCGAGCTGCTCGAACAGCAGGCAGACGTCCAGGAAGTCGCCGCCCACGCCGCCGTGCTCCTCGGGGAACGGCAGGCCCGTCCAGCCGAGCTCGACCATCTCCTTCCAGAGCGCGGCCGAGTACCCGGCGGGGTCGTCGCCCAGCGCGCGGACCCCCGCCACCGCCGCCCGGGACTCCAGCAGCTCGCGGGCGGTGGAGGCGATCAGCTCCTGGTCCTCGGTCAGGCTCAGGTCCATCGCGGCGGCACCTTGTCGGAGCGGACCCACACGCCCGGCCGTTCCTCCCAGAACAGCTGGACGAGGACGCCGCCGGTGTGCTTTGGATGGATGAACGTGTGCTTCCAGGCGGCGCCGTCGGTGACGCCCTCCTCGTCGTCGAACGTGGGGGTGTCGTGGTGCTCGCAGGCGGCCATGGCCGCGTCCCAGTCGTCCACCTCGAAGGTGACGTGGTGGGCGCCGGGGCCTCCCTTGTCGAGGAACCGCTCGATGAACGAGCCCTCCCCGCGCGGCATGATCACTTCCCAGCAGATGGCCGAGCCGGGGATGTTCAGCACGAGGTCGGCCATGTCGGGGTGCTCGTCGTCGGCCGTCCGCCACACCTGGACGAACCCCGCGAGGTCGTGGTACCAGCGGGCCAGCTCGTCGCGGTCGTGGAACGCCTGGCAGATGTGGTCGAGCGCCACGATGCCGAGGGACGGCCCGTCCACGGACCCGGTCGCGGCGACCGAGGCGGCCGAATCGCCGCACATGTCCAGGCTGCCGGGACCGCGGAGCCGCCACAGGACGCCGGGGCCCTTCTCCGGCGGGCTCAGCGACGCCTCCAGCCAGCGCCCCCGCGCGCCGTCGGTGGCCTTGATGCCCCGCACTTCGAGTTCCGCCTGGACGGCCTCCAGGTCGGGCACCTCGGCGCCGACGTGGTGCAGGCCGGGGCGCCCGCCGTGCTCGTCCAGCCATGTCCGCAACGACGAGCCCTCGCCGGAGGGCGCGACGACCTCCCACGCCTGGCCGCGGCTGCCGGGGATCTCCAGCCGGGCACCGCGCACGCCCTCGCCCGGATTGTCCCAAGTCCGGACCGTCCGGAACCCGAACAGCCCGGAGAGCCGGGCCACCTGCGCGTCGAGGTCGGGGGTCACCTGCGCCACATGATCGATGCGATAGATCTGCACGGGTCCTCCTAGCTCGGGTGGGGCTCGATCCAGTCGTAGCCGTAGGTGACGAGCTCCTTGACGAGCCGCAGGTTGTAGCGGTTCATCGCGGCGATCCGCTCGGCCAGCTCGCCGATCCGCTTGTCGAACTCGTCCGCCGGATACACGTCGTTGACCAGGCCGAGCCGCAGCGCGCGGTCGGCGTCGATGCGGGCGCCGGTGAACAGCAGCTCCTTGGCGCGGGCCTTGCCGATCCGCTCCGGCAGCCGCTTCACCCCGCCCCAGCCGGGCGCCGACCCGCCGAACTCGGGCTGGTCGGGGTCGCCGTCCTCGGTCATCTTCGGCCGGTACGGCGGGCGCGCCGACAGCGTGATCTCGACGAGGCCCATCTTCGCGTTGTCCGAGGCGATGATGAAGTCCGCCGCGAGCGCCAGCTCCAGCCCGCCGCCGACCGCGTACCCGTGCACGGCCGCGATCACCGGGACCGACAGCCGCTCCATCATCGCGAACGTCTTCTCGCCGAGCCTGCCCTGCTCGATCCGCTCCCGCGGCGTCAGCTTCTCCGACCAGCCGAGGTCCATCCCGGCGCAGAACGCGCGCTCGCCGGCGCCGCGCAGCACCACCACGCAGACGTCCTCGTCGTCGTCCACGCGGGTGAAGATGTCGCGCAGCTCCGCCATCGTCGTCGGCGTCAGCGCGTTCAGCTTGTCCGGGCGGTTCAGCGTCAGCCAGGCGACCCGCTCCTCTATCCGCAGATCGACGGTCTCGTAGGCGTTCTCGTCGGGCATACGCGTGCGCTCCTCCGGTGGATGATCAGCTACGGGGCAGGTCGAGGCCCCGGGTGGCGATGACGTTGCGCTGGATCTCGGTGGTGCCGCCGAGGAAGGTCGACGCCACCGAGTCCCGGCACATGTGGGTGAAGGCGGCGCCGAGCGGCGCCCCGTCGCGCTCCCACAGCGCGGCGGACCGCCCGAACGCGCGGGCGCCCGTGCGGGCGAGCCGCTGGTGCAGCTCGGCACCGAACAGCTGGTTGATGGACGCCTCGAAGTCGGGCTCGTCCCCCGCCGCCTGCCGCGACACGGTGTAGCGGGCCAGGTTGTACAGGACGCGGATCTCGGTCTGCCGGCGGGCGATCTCCTGCTTCACCGCGGGGGTCGTGCGCGCGAAGCGCCGCCCCTCGGGAGAGCGCAGGTAGGTGACCAGCTCGGCCAGCGCCTGCTCGTACTTGATCGTGGCGCCGATCCCGGCGCGCTCGAAGCCGAGCGCGGACATCGCCACGTACCAGCCGCGGTTCTCCTCGCCGACCCGGTTCGCCACCGGCACCCGGACGCCCTCGAAGAAGATCTCGCAGAACGGCGCCGCGCCGCGGATGTCGGTGATGGGGCGGATCGTCACCCCGGGCGCGTCCGCCTCGACGAGCAGGAACGTGATGCCGCGGTGGGGCTTGCCGGCGTCGGGGTCGGTGCGGACCAGGACGAACAGCCAGTCGGCGTACTGCCCGAGGGACGTCCACACCTTCTGGCCGTCCACGACGTACTCGTCCCCGTCCCGGACGGCGCGGGTGCGCAGCGAGGCCAGGTCGGACCCCGACCCCGGCTCGGAGAACCCCTGCGCCCACGTCGCCTGACCGCTCGCGATCGGCGGCAGATGCGTCGCCTTCTGCTCGTCGGTGCCGTGCACCAGCAGCGTCGGGCCGAGGAGGAACGCGCCGATGCCGTTCACGGTCGGCACCCGCGCCCGCATCATCTCCTCGTGCAGGATGAACTCCTCCAGCGCCGACAGGCCGGCGCCGCCGTACTCGGCAGGCCAGTGCGGCGCGATCCAGCCGCGCTCGGCGAGCGCCGCCGCCCAGGCCCGTGCGCCCTCGCGGCGCTCCGGATCGTCGGCCACCCGGTCGACGGGCCAGTTGTAGCCGGCGACGTCCTCCGGTTCGAGGCTCTGCTCCTCGTCCGCGGCCGGACGGTACCCGATGGGGAACCGCTCGGCGATGAACGCCCGGACCTCCTCCCGGAAGGCGGCCTGCTCCGGCGTGTCGTCCCAGTTCACCGGCCGTCCGCCTCCCGGTCCCAGGTCGTCTCGGTGACCCCGTGCTCGCCCTGCGCGCGCAGCTTGTACTTGGCGACCTTGTCCGTGGGGGTGCGGGGCAGCGCGTCCACGAACTCCACGTAGCGCGGCACCATGGAGCGCGGCAGCCGCTCCTCGCAGTAGGCCACCAGCTCCTCCGGTTCCATGCCGGTGTCCGGTTGCACAACGATCGACACCTTGATGTCCTCGTCCTCCAGCTCCGAGGGCACGCCGATCGCGGCGCACTCCAGCACCGCCGGATGCTGGTTGATCTCGGTCTCCAGGTCGAAGGCCGAGATGTTCTCACCACGCCGGCGGATGGCGTCCTTCATCCGGTCCAGGAAGAAGAAGTACCCGTCGTCATCGCGCCATACCCGATCTCCGGTGTGGAACCACATGTTCCTGAAGCAGTGGGTCGTGGCCTCCCAGTTGCCGTAGTACCCCGTCGTGAGGACGAACGGCTGCTTCGGCCGCAGCACCAGCTCGCCCGGCTCGCCGGGGCCGAGTTCCCGGTCGTGCTCGTCCACGACCGCCACGTGGAAGCGCTCCTCGTGCGCCCGCCCGCACGAGCCGACCCGCCACTCCCCGTACGGGCTGCCCGTGGCGATGCCCGCCTCGGTGCTGGTGTAGGTCTCCACGGACCGGACGCCGAACCGCTCCCGCATCGGCTCGTCCAGGTTCGACTTGCCCATGTAGAACGTCTCCAGCCGGTGGTCGCGGTCCCGCGACGTCGGCGGCCGGTTCAGCAGGATCGGGATCATCGAGAACACGCTCATGCACACCTGCGCGTCGAAGCGGCGCACGTCGTCCCAGAACCGGGACGCGCTGAACCGCTCGACGATCGCGATGGACCCGCCGCCGAGCAGGGCGGAGAGCATGCCGTCCCAGAGGGCGGCGGCGTGGAACAGCGGCAGCGGGCAGTAGATCGTCTTGCCCCACCGGTCCAGGAAGTCGAGCGAGTCGTAGGCGCAGGTCAGAGCGAGGGCGTGCGGCACCATCGCGCCCTTGGACGGCCCCGTGGTGCCGGACGTGTACATGATCGCCTGCATGTCGGCGAAGCCGACGTCGACCTCGACCCGGCCGTCGCCGTCGTCCGGCAGCGCCCACAGGTCACGGGCGGGCTTGCCGAGCCGGTCGAGCGGCACCCCGGACCCCGCGGCGTCCCGCACGAGGACCCGGCCCAGCTTGGGCAGCCGGTCGGCGATCTCGGTGATCCGCTCCGCGTACGGCCCGTCGGTGATCAGCCAGCCGGAGTCGGAGCTGTCCAGGACGTGCCGCAGCAGCTCCCCCCGGTAGGCGATGTTGATCGGCACGGCGACCGCGCCGAGCCGCGCCAGCGCGAAGACGAGGTGCACGATGTCGGCGCAGTTGGGCAGCATCAGGCCGACGTGGTCGCCGCGCCGGACACCGGCGGCGGACAGCATGCGGGCCAGCCGGTCGGCGGTGGCGTCGACCTCGCCGTAGGTGATCTCTCCGTCGCGGAACTTGAGGAACGTCTGTCTTCGGTGAACCTGCGCCTGTGACCGGAGGACGTCCCCGAGGACGAAGCTCTCCAGCGTCTCCTTGCGCATCCGGACCTCCGCTGTCGCGTGCGTGGCGTGGGCCGTCGGTGGCGGTCGTCGGTGGCTGGGCGGTGAGGTGGCGGGCGGGCGGTGTCGGCGGGCGGTGTCGGGCGGGCGGTGGGGCGGAATCGGCCAGGAGCGATCCGCAACCGGACATTGCCTTAAATAGAGGAACACGAAACTCTAGACACAGCAACACTGGCGAAAAGGGAACAAAGTCGTGGCAGGGGTGACCTCCTGGGACGAATGTTAACGAATGTGACAAGGGACACATCATCCGTGTACCCCGGTTTCGGACACCCGCACTCGGATTTCGGGACGTCTACCCGCGGCACGGAACGCCGAACGCCCGGCCGGGCGGCTGCCTGACCGGGCGTTCGCGCGAGGACGGGATCAGCCGATGACGCCGGCGATCCAGCCGTGGTAGTGGCCGATGCTCGTGTAGATGTCGGGGGTCTCGCCGCAGACGTCGCCGACGCCGCGGGAGTCGACCCCCTGGATGACCCAGCGGCCCTTGACCTTGGTCAGCAGCGGCGAACCGGAGTCGCCGCCGCAGGGGCCGCGGACGCCCTCGGGGTTGTCGGTGCAGATGTCGTTGTCGCGGATGCCCCACGCGTCGTCGCCGTCGGCGTCCACCCGGCACTTCCCGGTGCTCGGCGCGATCACCTTGGTGTCGAGCTGCTGGAGCTGGACGGGCAGCTGGCTCGGGTCGCCGGCGCTGGTCGAGGTGTACCCCCAGCCGATCTGGCGGACCGGCGTCCCCGGCGCGGGGATGCTCGTGGCCTGCGGGACGGTCGCCTGCGGGACGGCGGCGTCGAGGTGCAGCAGCGCGATGTCCTTGCCCTCGGAGCGGTCGTCCAGGGCCTGGTAGTCAGGGTGGACGACGATCTCCTTGAGCTTGGCGACGCTGCCGCCCTTCGTCCGGTCGTTGGAACCGATGCGGAGGTGGAACAGCGCCGGGTCCATGACCGTGTAGGGGGCGCCGCCGGTGCCCGCCGTGGTCACGCAGTGGGCGGCGGTGACCACCCACTCCTCGTCGATCAGCCCGCCGCCGCAGCGGTGCGAGTTCGGGTTCCCGTCCCGCTCGTACTGCAGGGAGGCCATGAACGGGTAGGTCTGGTCGGCCGGCGTCCCGCCGATGATCTTCGGGGTGGGCGGCGGCTCGTCCGCCTGCGCCGCCGCGCCGAGGCCCGCGAGGCCGGTGAGCGCCCCGGTCGCGAGCGCCCCCGCCAGCACCGGCGCCACCGCCGCGCCGGCGAGCCGTCGCCACGCGCCGTTCATCTTCCTGTCGTGCGTCCCCAAGGACAGCTCCGATCGGTCGAGTTGATCATGACCCGACGGACGCTACCGGCCCCGCACACCCGGTTCGCGACGCTCCGTCCGGAAAGATCAAGAACGCCCAGGTCGGGGCGGCTGCACAAGGAGTGCCAACGATCTCCCCTCAGGATCGGGAATGTTCGCCAGCAACGATCTTGACCGGCGCCTTTATCGTTCTGCCGTCCCCCTCGCGGAAGGAACGAGCGCGCCATGCCGAACCCGATGCCCCCGGAGCCCCGCTGGTGTTCCTGCCGCGTCCCCGACGTCGGCCGCAGGCAGGTCCTCGGCGGACTCACCGCCGCGAGCGCCCTCGCCCTCGCCGGCTGGCCCGGCTCCGCGTCCGCGGCGACGCACGGCCGGTCGGTGACGATCACCGTGATGGGCACCTCCGACATCCACAGCCACGCGGTGAACTGGGACTACTACAAGGACGCCGAGTACGCCGACGCCGACGGCAACACGGTCGGCCTGGCGCGCGTGTCCAGCCTGGTGAACCAGATCCGCGCCGACCGCGGACGCGACCGCACGCTGCTCTTCGACGCCGGAGACACCATCCAGGGCACCCCGCTCGGCTTCTACTACGCCTCCGTCGAGCCGATCACCGAGACCGGCGCGGTGCACCCGATGGCCCGCCAGATGAACGCCATCGGCTATGACGCCGTCGCCCTCGGCAACCACGAGTTCAACTACGGCATCCCGTTCCTCGACACGTGGATCGACCAGATGGACGCGCCGGTGCTCGCCGCGAACGCCGTCCACGCGGGCACCCGGCGTCCCGCCTACGCGCCGTACATGATCAAGAAGATGCACGTCCGCGGCCACCCGCCGATCAAGGTCGGGCTGCTGGGCCTCACCAACCCGGGCGTCGCGATCTGGGACAAGGCCAACGTCTCCGGCAAGCTCGACTTCCTCGACCTGGTGGAGACGGCGAAGCGCTGGGTGCCGGTGATCCGCGCCCGGGGCGCCGACGTCGTGGTCGTCAGCGCGCACTCCGGGGACAGCGGCACCTCGTCCTACGGCGACGACCTCCCGGTCGAGAACGCCGCCGCCCTGGTCGCCGAGCGGGTCCCGGGGATCGACGCCATCCTGTTCGGGCACGCGCACCAGGAGATCCCGGAGCGGTTCGTCACCAACAAGGCCACCGGCCGGACGGTCGTGATGAGCGAGCCGAAGTGCTGGGGCCAGCGCCTGTCCGTCTTCGACCTCACGCTCCGCCACGAGCGCGGCCGGTGGAGGGTCACCGGCAGGTCCGCGACGACCGTGAACAGCAACGCGGTGCAGGAGGACCCGAAGCTCGTCACGCTGATCAAGAAGCAGCACGACGCGGTGACCACCTACGTCAACAAGGAGGTCGCCACCTCCACCGAGGAGATGTCGGCGGCGGAGTCCTGCTGGAAGGACACCGCGATCCTCGACTACATCCACCTGGTGCAGACCGCGACGGTCACGGCGGCCGTCGAGGGCACCGAGCACGCGTCCCTGCCCGTGGTGTCGATCGCCGCCCCGTTCAGCCGCGCCGCGACCTTCCCCGCCGGCAAGGTCACGATCAAGGACATCGCCGGGCTCTACATCTACGACAACACGCTGCTGGCGAGCATCCTGACGGGCGCGCAGATCAAGGAGTACCTGGAGTATTCGGCGCAGTACTTCGAGCGGGTGGCGGCGGACGCCCCCGTCGACCCGGCCTCCTGGACGAACGCCGACAACCGTCCCGACTACAACTACGACCAGTTCTCGGGCGTCACCTACGACGTCGACATCGCCAAGGCCGAAGGCTCGCGCATCGTCAACCTGGCCTACGACGGGACGCCGGTCGCCGACGACCGGCGATTCGTGGTGGCGGTCAACAACTACCGCCAGTCGGGCGGCGGCGGGTTCCCGCACATCGCCACGGCCCCGGTCGTCTACAACGCGCAGGTGGCGATCCGGGAGGCGATCGTCGAGTACGCGTCCGAGGCGGGCACCATCGACCCCGCGACGTTCCACGTGGACAACTGGAAGCTCGTCCGCGACGGCGCCCCGGTCTTCTGACCCCCGGAAAACCGCTGGCGCGGGCCGCCGGCCGGCGGCCATCGTGTGATCATGCTCGACGACGCACAGGTGGCCGCCTTCATCCGGGACGGCTTCGTCCATGTCGAGAAGGCGTTCCCCGGCGAGCTGGCCGACGAGTGCCGCGGCATCATCTGGCGCGACCTGGACGCCGACCCCGCCGACCCGTCCACCTGGCCGGGCCCGGTCGCCGCGCGCCCCGACTACGCGCAGGCCCCGTTCGTCGCCGCGGCCAACACCCCGCGTCTCCACACCGCGTTCGACACGCTCGTGGGCGATGGACGCTGGACGCCGCGCACCAGCCTGGGCGGCTTCGTGATCCGTTTCCCCTCACCCGAACCCGCCGTCGTCGACGGCTGGCACGTCGACGTCAGCTTCCCAGGCCCCGCGTCGAAGCCGGACGACTACCTGACCTGGCGGGCGAACGCCACGTCCAGAGACCGCGCGCTCCTGATGTTCTTCCTGTTCTCGGACACCGGAGAGGCCGCCGCGCCCACCCGTCTCCGCGCCGGCTCCCACCACGACGTCGCCCGCGTCCTCGCGCCCGAAGGCGACCTAGGCTTGGACGCCAGAGAACTCGCCGAGCGAGCCGATACGGCCAGCGCGCATCGTCCGACGGTTCATGCCACGGGCAGCGCCGGTGACGTCTACCTGTGCCACCCGTTCCTGGTGCACGCCGGTCAGCCGAACCTCGGCACGACCGCGCGCTTCCTGGCCCAGCCGAAGCTGAGCCCGGCCGGGACGCTCCGGCTCGAAGGGCCCTCCCCGGTCGAGACCGCCATCAGGCAGGCACTCGGCCGTTGAGGGGTCAGCCGCTGGGCGAGGGGGCGGGCGACGGGGTCGTGCCCGGGGACCTCGGGTACTCGCAGGAGATGTTCCCGACGTCTTTGTCGCCGTCCCACTCCTCGACCAGGATGTACGTGCAGACGCGCCCATGGGTGTCGGTGAAGGACCTCTCCCTCACGTCCTCGCCGCAGCCGCTCAGCACCACGGCGAGGACGGGCAATGTGTACAGCAATCGCCTGGTCATGGGGGTCCCCCTGCGCTCGCCGACGGTGAGGGCGGATAGTCGCAGTCGATGTTGTGGACGTCGTAGTCGTACTCGGAGCCTTCGTCTTCCACTTCGTTGACGACCACGTACGTGCAGGCACGCCCGTTCCGGTCGGTGAACGACTTCTCCACGACGTTCGACCCGCCGCCGCATCCGGTGAGCACCCCGGCTCCCACGACGACGACCACGGCCGCCATCGCCGCACTGTGGGCCCGCACACCGACCTCCCCACCCTGGGTGATCTGATCTTTGGGCCGGCCGCCCGGACCTGTCAAGACGCCGCCCGCTCCCCGCCGGCCGGGCCGCCGGTGGTTCGGCGGCGTACCGCGGCCAGGGCCGCGTCGAACAGCAGGAAGGCCAGGAGGGTGATGCCGAAAAGCGGGATGGCGTAGCCCACCAGCGCCACGACCGGAATTCCGAGCAGCAGTGCCGTGCGGGGCAGGCGGCGCGAGGCACCGCGCGCGGGCGGCCGCCCGAAACGCGTGCGGGCGGCCCGGGTCGGGCGGCGCTGCCACCACATGCGGTAGCCCCAGAAGATGATCCACAGCAGCCCGAGCGCGGTCGCGGCGAGGAGGAGCTGGTTGGCCGGGCCGAAGAGCCGTCCCATGTGGAACTGGATGCCGAGCGTGGACAGCTTGGCGAGCCACGGGTGGTCCGCCCAGTTCACGCGGGCGGTGACCTGTCCGGTGGCGGCGTCGACGGCGACCTCGTCCCGGTGGACGGGCCACGCGTTGTCGACCTGGGTGACCGTCCACACGCTGTCGACGTCCTCCGGCGCGCCGAGCTCCACCGGACCGGACAGCCCCGCCGCGCGTCCCGCCGCCAGCACCCGGTCGACGTCCGCGGCCGGATCGTCGGTGCCGGTGGCCGTGCCGCCGTCGTGACCGCTGTGCTCTCCGGCCGATGACGGGGCGGAGCCGGGACGGGCGGTGTTCAGCTCGGGTGCGGAGGAACGCAGCGCCCCCTGGACGGTGTCGAAGTTCGCTCCCGCGTGATCGGACCAGGTCAGTCCGGTGGCGCTCAGGAACAGCAGGACCGTCCCCAGCCACACCCCGGCCACGGCGTGCCTGCCGCGGGAACGGCGCACCCCGCGCGCCGAGCGGTCCACGATGACCAGCCGCCGGGCGGGGCCGCGTCCCCGATACTGGCGGCGGCGTCCCAGCCATAGCAGCAGCCCGCCGGCGACGATGACCCACAGCCAGCTCGCGGCCAGCTCTGAGTACAGCCGCCCGGGAACGCCGAGATGCAGGCTGCGGTGCAGCTCGTCCAGCCAGGTGGTCAGCGGGGTGTCGCCGGACGAGGTGGTCAGCGCCCCCGTGACCCGTCCGGTGTACGGGTCGACGTACACGGTGCGCTGCTTATCGCCCAGCTCCGGCACCGACATCGCGACGGCCGTGGTGGCGTGCTCGTCGGCGGGCGGGGTGACGGTGACGACCGTGCCCTCGGGGTGCGCCGCCTGCGCGGCGCGCACCTGGCCGGCCAGCGGACGCGGCGCGCCCGAGACGCTCCGCACGCGCAGCTCGTCCCCGTAGACGAGGCCGTCGAGCTGCGGCGTGAACGCGTAGGCCAGCCCGGTCAGGGCGGCGAGGACGAGGAACGGGGCCACGAACACCCCGGCGTAGAAGTGCAGCCGCCGCACCAGCGGCCAGACGTCGCGGCCGGTGGACCCGTCCCGGCCGGGTGCGCGCACCGGTTCGGTACCGGTGGGCAGGGGAAGGTGATCGGACGTTGTCGACATGCCTGCTCCAGACACAGGGCTCCAGATCCAGGCGGGCTCAGCCGCGGACCTGAAGAGAACGAGAGGACCCGTCGCTCCCGTGGGCACCCGGACGGAACCCACGCGAGATGTCAGAACCGGACGCGACGCACGCCCTTCGGACGGCATACGGAACAGCGGCCACGTGCGGAAGGTCCGGTGACAGAAGGTCGCCCTCGATCGGGCCCGGGGGGCAGCGTCAGGCGAGGGCGGCCAGGTCGGCCGGCGGGCCGCGACGGGCCATCACATGCCGCAGCGCCGAAGCCTGGAGCGGCGCGCGAACCCGGCGGCGGGGCCGTACCACGCGGGCCGGGCCGCGGACCGGCACCGGCCGCAGGCGGACGATGGCCCGCACCGCCCAGCCCGCCACCCTGCGGACCAGGGCGCACAGCCGGGACTCGCCGCACTCCAGCCACCACGAGGTGACGAGCACGGCGACCGCGTGCATCAGCAGCATCCCGAACCCGGACGACTCGCCGTGCATGCCCTGCATCTCCCCCGCCATGTGCGGGGCCGCGCCCGCTCCGGCGGGCATCGCGTGGCCGGGCGACATCTGCGCGAGCAGCGCGTGCAGCACCGTCTGGCAGACCGCGACGGCGGGCAGGATCGTGGCCAGGGTGCGTTCCCGGCGGGTCAGCGCCAGCGCCGGGACGAACGTGACCGCGAAGCAGACCGGCAGGGCGAGGCGGCCGACGGAGCCGCCGCCCAGGAGGTGCCCGGCGGCGGCCAGCCCTGCGCACGTCGCGGCGAAGCTCGCCGCGCGCACCCAGCGCACCACCGACCACAACTCCATCTCGCCCTGGATCCTCCCAGCCTCAGCGCGTGATACGCACCCCGGACCCGAGTGGTTCACCGGGAGAACGGCTCCTAGCTCCCGGGGCGGGACGCGCGGCGGTAGGCGGTGGGCGGGACGCCGACGGCGCGGGTGAAATGGTGCCGGAGATTGGCCGGGCCGCCCAGGCCGGAGCGTTCGGCGACCTGGTCGACGGGCAGGGACGTCGTCTCCAGCAACTTGCGGGCGTGGTCGATCCGGATGCCGCGCAGCCACGCCATGGGCGTCGTTCCGGTCGCGGCGTGGAAGCGGCGGATCAGGGTGCGCGGGGTGACGTTGGCGCGTCGCGCCAGGACGGGCACGGTCAACGGCTCGTGCAGGTGCCGGCGGGCCCAGTCGAGAAGGGGGCCGAGCTCGTCCGCGTCGAGGACGGTGATCTCCGCGTCGATGTACTGGGCCTGGCCGCCGGGACGGTGCGCGGGCATGACGAGCCGCTTGGCGAGCGCACCGGCGACGGCGGCGCCGTGGTCCTTCCTGACGACGTGCAGGCACAGGTCGAGTCCCGCGGCGGTGCCCGCGCTGGTCAGGACGTCGCCGTCGTCGATGTAGAGGACGGAGGCGTCCACCCGCACCTTCGGGTGGCGGGACGACAGCTGGTCCGCGTGCATCCAGTGGGTGGTCGCGGGGCGTCCGTCCAGGATGCCGGCGGCGGCCAGGACGAACGCGCCGGTGCACAGCGACACGATCCGGGCGCCGTTGCCGTGCGCGGCGCGGACCGCCTCGACGAGGTCGGGCGGCTGGTCGCCGAGAACGTTCGCGCAGGCGGGGATCACGACGGTGTCGGCCTCGGCGAGCGCGTCGAGGCCGTACCGGGCGTCCGCGGCGAACCCGGCGGTGGTGCGGGTGCCGGGGGCGGCGCACAGCCGGAAGTCGTACCAGGTGGGGGCGAGGCCCGGCCGCTCGTACCCGAACACCTCGCACGGGATGGCCAGCTCGAAGATCGGGACCCCTTCGGTGACCGCGACGGCGAGCCGATGCATGTCACAATCTTAGCGGTAGTGGTCACTTCTGCCACTTGGTTCGGTGCCGGGCGGGCGCGATGGTCGACGGTATGGACCGATTTCCCGTAGGACGTGCCTCCTTCGACCCGCCCCCGTCCGCCTCCGAACGGTTGTGGCGGGACGTCGTCGACCTCCTCCAGGAGGAGCGCGCGCAGATCGCCGGCCGCCCCGTGAGCAGGCCGGTGGACGTCGAGCGCCTCCGGGCCGGGATCGGCGCGTACGACTTCGAGCGTCCGGTGGCCCCCGACGAGGCGATCCGCGATGTCGCCGGGATGCTGCGCGCGACCACCGTCCACACGACCCATCCCCGGTATTTCGGGCTTTTCAATCCGACGCCGACCCTGATGAGCGTGGTCGGGGACACGCTCGCGGCGGCGTTCAACCCGCAGATGGCGGCCTGGTCGCACGCGCCCGCGGCGGCCGAGATCGAGGCGCATCTGCTGCGCTACCTGGGCGGACGGCTCGGCTACCCGCCCGGCGAGGTCGCCGGGTCGTTCACCAGCGGGGGCGCCGAGGCCAACCTGACCGCGGTGCTGCTGGCCCTGACGAAGGCGTGGCCGCGCTACGGCGAGGAGGGAGTGCGGGCGCTGCCGGGCCGTCCCGTCATGTACGCGTCGGCGGAGAGCCACCTCGCCTGGCTGAAGATCGCGCACGCCACCGGCATCGGACGGGACGCCGTGCGCCTCGTCCCGTCCGGCCCCGGCCTGCGGATGGACACCGCCGCCCTGGCCCGCCGGATCGCCGCCGACCGCGCGGCCGGCGACCTGCCGTTCCTCGTCGTCGCGACCGCCGGGACCACGGCGGCCGGTGTGATCGACCCGCTGCACGAGATCGCCGACCTGTGCCGCGACCTGCGCCTCCACCTGCACGCGGACGCCGCGTACGGGGGCGCCGCCGCGCTCTCCGACCGGCTCGCGCCCGCCCTCGACGGCATCGGGCGCGCGGACTCGATCACCGTCGACGCGCACAAGTGGCTGAGCGTCCCGATGGGCGCCGGGGCCCTCCTGTGCACCGACGCCGCGGGCCTCGCCGAGACGTTCCGGGTCACGACGTCCTACATGCCGGCCGAGATCCCCGACACGGTCGACCCCTACACCTCCAGCCAGCAGTGGTCGCGCCGCTTCATGGGCCTCAAGCTGTTCCTCAGCCTCGCCGTCGCGGGCCGCGAAGGGTACGCCGCGCAACTCGACCACGACGCCGATCTCGCGCACGGCCTCCGCGAACGGATCACCGCCGCAGGCTGGGACGTCGTCAACGACACGCCGCTCCCGGTCGTCTGCTTCGCCGACCCGGACGACGGCACGTGGGAGCACCACGAGGCCCTCGCCGAGAAGGTCGTCACCGGGGGCCGCGCCTGGATCAGCCCCGTCCGCCTCGACGGCCGCGCCGCCCTCCGCGCCTGCGTCATCAGCCACCGCACCACGCCCGCGGACATCGACGAGCTCGTCCAGGCGGTCAACGACGCACGCAAGGAAGCCTCAGCCGATCGCACGCTGCGTCACTGAGCCGTGATTCTCCGGGCATGACTACAGACTGTGAAGATCTCCGAGGAACCCGCCGCCCCGGCACGCTCGCGCACCGACTGGATCGTCTACGGCGTGACCGCGGCGCTGTCCGCGGCGTTCGTCGTCTGGGGCGCCGCGAACCACCGCGGCCTGAACTCGGCCACCAGGACGGCGCTCGGCTGGCTGCTGGCGAACGTCGGCTGGCTGTTCGTCCTCGCCGCGACGGGGTTCGTGGTCTTCTCCCTGTGGCTTGCGCTCAGCCGCTACGGGCGGATCCCGCTCGGCCGGGAGGGCGACGAGCCGGAGTTCCGCACCGTCTCGTGGGTCGCGATGATGTTCAGCGCGGGCATGGGCATCGGGCTGATGTTCTTCGGCGTGGCCGAGCCCCTCACCCACTACGTCAAGCCGCCGCCGGGCACCGACCCGTCGCAGAGCGAGCCGGCGATCGAGACCGCGATGGCCACCACGATGTTCCATTGGACGCTTCACCCGTGGTCGATCTACGCCGTCCTCGGCCTCGCGATCGGGTACGGCCACTACCGCCGCGGCCGCAGCCAGCTGATCAGCGCGGCGTTCGTCCCGCTGCTCGGCCGCCGCCGCACCGAGCGCCGCGTCGGCCGGCTCATCGACATCCTCGCGCTGTTCGCGACCCTGTTCGGCTCCGCCGCCTCGCTCGGCATCGGCGCGCTGCAGATCCGGACCGGCATGCAGGAGGCGGGCTGGATCGACTCGCTCGGAACCTCCGTCCTCGTCCTGATCATCGTGGTCCTGACGATCTGCTTCATCCTGTCGGCCGTGTCCGGCATCGCCCGCGGCATCCAGTGGCTGTCCAACACCAACATGGTGCTGGCCGCCTTCCTGGCCTTCTTCGTGTTCGTGGCCGGCCCGACGGTGTTCATCCTGGAGCTGCTGCCCACCACGGTCGGCGTCTACATCCAGGACTTCGGCGAGATGGCGTCCCGGTCGGGCGCCACGGGCGGCGAGCCGATGAAGACCTTCCTCTCCGAGTGGACGATCTTCTACTGGGCCTGGTGGATCTCCTGGGCCCCCTTCGTCGGCATGTTCCTGGCCCGGATCAGCCGCGGCCGCACCATCCGCCAGTTCGTCGCCGGCGTGATCATCGTGCCGAGCGCGGTCAGCCTCGGCTGGTTCGCCATCTTCGGCGGGACGGCCGTCGACCAGCAGCGCGCCGGCCTGAACCCCTACGGCAACGGCTCGGAGGAGCAGATCACCTTCAACGTCCTCGGCAACCTGCCCTGGGAACTGCTCACCGCGATCGTCGTCATGGTCCTCGTCGCGATCTTCTTCGTGTCCGGCGCGGACGCGGCCTCGATCGTCATGGGCACGCTGTCCCAGCGCGGCTCCACGAGCCCGTCCCGCTGGATCGTGGTCTTCTGGGGCGCGATGACCGGCGGCGTCGCCGCGATCATGCTGGTGATCGGCGGCGACCGGGCCCTCAACGGCATCCAGAACATCACCTTCATCGGCGCGCTGCCGTTCGCCATCGTCCTGATCCTGCTCTGCTTCTCCCTGGCGAAGGACGTCCGCTCCGACCCCATGATGCGCCGCCAGAACAAGGGCGCCGAAGTCCTCGAAGACGCCGTCGTGGCCGGCGTCCGCCACCACAAGGGCGACTTCGAACTCCAGATCAGACCTTCCGGCCGCGACACGCCCTCTCGATGACGCACCTGACCGATCCAGCCCGACCACCTGATCACCCGCATACCGGCCGGGTGGTCAGACGATGGGGCGGTTCTTTCTGATTCGGCGGCGGACGTCGTGGAGGTAGAGGTTGAAGGGGAACTCGCGGGCCGGGCGGGGGAGGACGCGGTTCGTCCGGGCGAGGAAGCGGGTGTAGCGGTCGAAGCGGGCCTGGTCGCGGGCGGTCCACGGGTAGCCGAGCTCGTCGCGGAACGGCTGGGGCAGGAAGCCGAGGGTGAGGAAGCGGTGGTGGCGGCCGAGGACCCAGCGGAGCGGGGCCGGGAAGAGGCGCAGCTCGGTGAGGTCGCGCAGGTAGCCGCGGGTGACGTCGTCCATCTCGATCTCGGCGACGCCGGCCTGCCAGTAGTCCTCGAAGGCGGCGCGGTCGGGCGGCCACATGTCCCGCGGGACCTGGAGGGTGGTGCCGAAGCGGGCGCCGTACCGGTACATCTCCTCGGCCTGCTCGGGGGACGGCTCGCCGTACAGGAGCGTGTAGATCATCTCGATGCCCTGGTAGAGGCAGGCGGCGACCCAGAGCTGCAGCTCGCGGTCGAAGGCGTTGTAGGCGACCGGGGCCTTGGCGTTGACGCCCCGGTGGGCGCGGTTGACCTCGCGGCGCATCGCGAGCCGCTCGGACTCGGTGCCGAGCATGGCGACGGCGATGTAGCTGAGGGTGGTGCGGGCCCGCTTGACCGGGTGCTTGTCGACGCGGCCGCTGTCCACCGTGCTCTCGGCGACGCCATGCCCGACCGGGAGGCGGGCGAGTTGCATGACGACGTTCGACGCGGCGGCGGCGAGCGCGACGCCGCTGATGGAGTCGAGGACGACCTTCGGGGGCGACTCCTCCTCGATCGTGGTCATGCGGGCCTCACCCTCTGATACGTAGCAACATTTCGCGTATCACTGTGCCAAGGCAAGTTACCCCTTGCAAGGGCGGCCGGAGGTGGGCGCCCTCACACGCGTCAGGCGTAGGGGTCCTCCATCGCCTTGACGCGGGCGGCGAAGTCCTTCACGGCGTCCAGGGCGCGCAGGTAGGGCATGGGGCCGTAGGAGACGCGGGCGACGCCCGTCTCCGCCAGGTCCCGGAGGGACGTGCCCGGGAAGTTGTTCGCGTTGACCGGCCCCGGCAGGCCCTTGACCAGGGACGGGACGGCGTCCAGCGGCGCGGTGATCGGATAGACGCAGTCCGCGCCGGCCTCCAGGTACAGGCGGCCCCGGGCGATCGCGGCGTCGACCGGGTCGGGCACCCCGGCGACGAACGTGTCGGCGCGGGCGTTGATGACCAGGGCGTCGCCCGCCGCGTCCCGGACGGCGGCGATGTACTCGGCCTGCGTCTCGGGGGCGGCCAGCTCCCCGGCGTAGGTGTCCTCCAGGTTGCAGCCGGCCGCGCCGATGGCGAGCAGCCGCTCCACCAGCTCCGCCGGCTGGAGGCCGTACCCGGCCTCGGCGTCCACGGTGACCGGGACGGTCGCGGCGCGGATGACGCGCCCGGCGGCGGCGAACATCTCTTCGGCGGGGGCGCCCTCGTGGTCGGGGTAGCCGAGCATGGCGGACACGGCGGCGCTCGCGGTGGCGAGCGCGGGAAACCCGGCCTCCTGGACGATCTGCGCACTTCCGGCGTCCCAGACGTTCGGCAGCAGCAGCGGGTCCCCTGGGCGGTGCAGGTCACGAAGTCGTGCGGCGTTGTCGGGCATTCCGTTCTCCTTCCCCTCGGCACATAGGACTAGACGGCCTTGCCGGATTGTGACATCCGCCCCGGCGACGGTGTGCTCAGTCGGGGGCGTGGGTTAGCGTCGAAGTGATCATCCACCTGTGATGAGGGAGTAGATTGCGCATGCTGCCGTGGTCCGCCGAGTTCGCCGGGCGCCTGGAAGAGCACGTCGTCGCCAGCGAGTTGCTCCGCGGCAACCCGCTGAAGGACCCGCACGAGCGGCCGGTGCTGGTGTACGTCCCGCCCGGCTACGACGACGAGCCGGACCGCCGCTACCCCAGCGTGTACGTGATCACCGGCTTCACCGGGCACGTCGGGATCTGGCGGAATAGGATGCCGTACCGGCAGCCGTTCCCCGAGACGGCCGACGCGGTGTTCGCCGGCGGGGAGGCGCCGCCCGCGATCGTGGTGTTCGTGGACGCCTGGACGGCGCACGGCGGCAGCCAGTACGTCGACTCGCCCGGCACCGGCCGCTACCACTCCTACATCTGCGACGAGATCGTTCCGTGGGTGGACGCCCGCTACCGGACGCTGGACGCGCCGGAGCACCGGGCGATCAGCGGCAAGTCCAGCGGCGGCTACGGCGCGATGATCACGCCGATGCTCCGGCCGGACCTGTTCGGGGCGCTCGCGACGCACGCGGGCGACGCCCTGTTCGAGTACTGCTACCTGCCCGAGTTCCCCAAGTGCGTCCGCCACCTGCGCAAGTACGAGGGGGACATCTGGCGCTGGTGGGACGACTTCCGCTCGCGCACGTCGTTCACCAAGGCCGAGGACATGGATCTGCTCAACATCCTCGGCATGGCGCTGTGCTACTCCGCGCGCGGCGACGGCACGCCCGAGCTGCCGTTCGACCCGGTCACCGGAGTGCTCCGGCAGGACGTGTGGGAGCGCTGGCTGGCATGGGACCCGGTCCGGATGGTGCCGGAGCACGCCGAGGCGATGCGGTCGCAGCGGGCGATCTGGATCGACGGCGGCACGCGCGACGAGTGGTACCTGGACATCGGCGCGCAGGCGTTCCACCGGGCGCTGCTGGACGCGGGCGTCGCGGAGGACGCGATCCGCTTCGAGCTGTTCGACGCGGGCCACGGCGGCATCGACTACCGCTACCCGCTCGCCCTCGCCTGGCTCTGCCGCCGCATCGCCCCCTGACGGGCGGCCCCAACGCCCGCGGTCCCGCCTCAACGCGTGCGGGGCGCCGAGGGTTCCCCGCCGGCCGGGCCGGGCCGGCATGACCGGCCCGGCCCGTTCGCGCTGCCCACAGCGACATTTCCAGTGGTTTCAGTCATCGACCGCTAGAAGTTGAAAATCCAGTACCAATTGGATTTATTGACACCTTTCATAATTCGGAGTGCACTTCGGGTCAGCTCATCCGGATGAGTCCCCCATCCAAGCCCCCCGCCGGGCGGGCGGCCCGAGGAGTGCTCCCACAAGGACCTCCACGTGCCATCTCCCCACTCGTCCGGCACGTGGAAGGAGCACCCCCGTGAGACACCAGACCGCGATCGGGGCGGCGGCGCTGTCCGTCGGCCTCGCCGTGGCGATGTCGTCCCCCGCCACCGGTGCGACACCCCGCACCTCCCCCGCGGCCCCGGGCAAGCCGGACCCCCGCACCCTCGCCGCCGCCTCGGCCGACCGCCTGGTCGCGGCGAAGCCCGCCACCTTCAAGACGGCCCCGAAGGACAGGATCGTCCGCCGCGGAGTCGTCTCCGGCCTGCGCGGCCTCCAGCACGTGTCGTACGAGCGCACCTACGACGGCCTCCCCGTGTACGGCGGCGACTTCGTCGTCACGACCAACGCCGGCGGCGGCGTGCTGAGCACGTCCGTCGGCCAGACCACGAAGCTGGACGTGTCGACCAAGGCGACGGTGACCGCGGCACAGGCCGCCGCGACGTCGCGGTCCCGCGTGTCCACGGTCGAGAGCACGTCCACGCCCCGCCTGACCGTGATCGCCGAGGGCTCCGGACGGCTCGCCTACGAGACCGTCGTCACCGGCACCCGCAAGAAGGCCCCCACGAAGCTGCACGTGTTCGTGGACGCGAAGACCGGCAAGGTCGTCGAGACCTTCGACGAGGTCCGGGACGCGGCCGACGACCAGAGCTACTACCACGGCATCGTCGACCTCAGCACCGCCGCGACGTCCATGAGCGACCCGCAGCGCTCCGGGGTCCGGTGCGGCGGCCAGAACGGCTCCACCTACACCGGCGGTGACAGCGCCTGGGGCAACGGCAGCGGCACCAACCTGGAGACCGCCTGCGTCGACGCCATGTACGCCGTCCAGAAGGAATGGGACATGCTGGGCGACTGGCTCGGTCGCAACGGCATCAACGGCAGCGGCGGCGGCTTCCCGATGCGCGTCGGCCTGAACCAGGCGAACGCGTACTGGAACGGCAGCTACACCAACTACGGCCGCAACTCCTCCGGCTCGCGGCAGGCGACGTCGGTGGACGTCGTCGGGCACGAGAACGGCCACGCGATCTTCAGCACCACGCCCGGCGGCGCCGGGGGCGGCAACGGCAACGAGAAGGGCGGCATGAACGAGTCCGCCGGCGACATCTTCGGCGCGCTCACCGAGCACTACATGAACGAGCCGTCGAACCTCGACCCGCCTGACTACCTCGTCGGCGAGGAGGTCGACCTGGTCGGCTCCGGGCCCATCCGCAACATGTACGACCCGTCCGCGCTCGGCGACCCGAACTGCTACTCGTCCTCGATCCCGAGGACCGAGGTGCACGCGGCGGCCGGCCCGCAGAACCACTGGTTCTACCTGCTCGCCGAGGGCTCCAACCCGGGCGGCGGCAAGCCGGGCAGCCCGACCTGCGACGGCTCGACGGTCACCGGCATCGGCGTCCAGAAGGCCGGCCAGATCTTCATGGGCGGCCTGAACCGCAAGGTCACGAGCTGGAGCCACGCCCGCGCCCGCGTCGCCACGGTCAGCGCCGCGCTGGAGCTGTTCCCCGGTTCCGCCACCGAGTGCAACGCGGTGAAGGCCGCCTGGAGTGCGATCAACGTCCCCGCGCAGAGCGGTGAGGCGTCCTGCGGCACCCAGCCGAACACGATCACCGGTTCCTGACCGCCCCCCGCCCGCGGCCCGCGACGGGGCCCGCTCCCCCGTCGCGGGCCGCGCTCCCCTCTGGAGGACCACATGAGATCGCGCACGATGGCGACCCTGGGGGCGGCGGCGCTGGTGGCGTCCGCCCTCCTCGCCCCGGCCGGCGCGTCCGCCGCGCCCGCCGCCCTGGCCGCACCCGACATCCCGCTCACGAACGTCAAGGCGCACCTGTCCGAGCTGCAGGGCATCGCGACCGCCAACGGCGGCAACCGCGCCCACGGCCGTCCCGGCTACCGCGCCTCGCTCGACTACGTGAAGGGCGAGCTGGACGCGGCCGGCTACCAGACCACCGTCCAGTCGTTCTCGCGGAGCGGGGCGACGGGATACAACCTGATCGCCGACTGGCCCGGCGGCGACACCGACGACACGCTGATGACCGGCGCGCACCTGGACAGCGTGTCCGCGGGGCCCGGCATCAACGACAACGGCTCCGGCTCCGCGGCGATCCTGGAGACCGCGCTCGCCGTCGCCCGCGAGGGCCTGCGACCCGACCGGCACCTGCGCTTCGCCTGGTGGGGCGCCGAGGAGCTCGGGCTCGTCGGGTCGACGTACTACGTCAGCAACCTGCCGTCCGCCGAGCGGTCGAAGATCACGGGCTACCTGAACTTCGACATGGTCGGCTCCCCCAACCCGGGCTACTTCGCCTACGACGGCGACGGGTCCAGCGGCAGCGGCGGCCCGGCCGGGTCCGCCGAGATCGAGCAGGTGCTCCGGTCCCACTTCTCGTCGATCAACGTGCCCGTCCAGGACACCGCGTTCGACGGGCGCTCCGACTACGGGCCGTTCATCCGCGTCGGCATCCCCGCCGGCGGGATGTTCACCGGCGCCGAGGGGCGCAAGACGTCCCAGCAGGCGCAGCTGTGGGGCGGCCAGGCGGGCGTCGCGTTCGACCGCTGCTACCACGCGTCGTGCGACACCACGTCCAACATCAACGACACCGCGCTGGACCGGAACGCCGACGCCATCGCCCACGCCGTCTGGACGCTGGCGGGCGGGGGCGGGCAGTCCGTCCGCGTCGCCGCCTAGGCCGCCGGCACGGGCGCGGGAAGCCCGGTCGAGGCCGGGCCCGCCAACCTCAAGATCACCAAGTGGCCGCAGGCCGGAGGCCGGTTTCAGTCCTTTCAACGGCCTCGTTCACACAATTGAAAATCCAGTGGCGGATGGATTCGTTGACACCCCGCGCCCGCCACGATGCACTCTCAGTCAGCCCCTCTCCCCACCCTGGGCTGACCTCCGGCGGCGGCACGGCGCGATCTCGGCCCGAACCGTCCCGCCGCCCCGCGGGGCCCCGCCCCCCGCCCGCCCCCTGGCGCCGTCGTCTCCGTCGGCGCCAGGGGGCGAAACCGTGTTCATTGCATTTCTCTCCTCCTTCGGGCGCTGGGCGCCCTCCATCGTCGAAAAACGCGGGCGATCGCTGGCATCGCTCCGGCTCGCCTAGCGGCTCGCTGCGCGATCAGATTCTCGCTCCGCTCGAACCTGCCTTCGGACGCGATCGCAACCGTTGAAGTTGTTGCGGGGTTGCTGCGAGGGCTGATGTCGGTGCACGGGGTCACAATGGGGGGATGTGCCGCAGTATTAAGACGCTTCGACCGCCGTACTCCGACGACGTCACCGATGACGACGTGCGGGCGGCGGCGCTCCAGTACGTTCGCAAGATCTCCGGGTTCCGCTCGCCCGCGTCCCACAACGCGGAGGCGTTCGACCGGGCCGTCGAGGAGATCGCCCGGAGCACCGCCGCCCTCCTCGACTCCCTGGAGGTCCGCGGCCGCCGCGCGAGCTAGCCCCGGAAACGCGCAGACCCGCCGGGACGTGTCCGCGGCGGGCCTGGGGCGTGGCGGGCTCAGCCGCCGGCGGCGACCAGCTCGGCGATCTGGACGGTGTTGAGCGCCGCGCCCTTGCGCAGGTTGTCGCCGGAGCAGAACAGGGCGAGGCCGTTCTCGACGGTCTCGTCACGGCGGATGCGGCCCACGTAGGTCGGGTCCTGGCCCGCGGCCTGCAGCGGCGTCGGGACGTCCGACAGCGCGACGCCGGGGGCGCCCGCCAGCAGCTCGCTCGCGCGCTCCGGGCTGAGCGGGCGCTCGAAACGGGCATTGACCTGCAACGAGTGGCCGGTGAAGACCGGGACGCGCACGCAGGTGCCGGAGACCTTCAGGTCCGGGATCTCCAGGATCTTGCGGCTCTCGTTGCGGAGCTTCTGCTCCTCGTCGGTCTCGGCGAGGCCGTCGTCGACGATCGAACCCGCCATCGGGAGCACGTTGAACGCGATCGGCCGCACGTACACCGACGGCTCGGGGAACTCCACCGCCGTCCCGGCGTGGGCGAGCCGGTCGGCGGTCTGCACGGTCTTGGCCGCCTGGTCGTGCAGCTCGGCGACGCCCGCGACGCCGCTGCCCGACACGGCCTGGTAGGTGGAGACGACGAGGGCGGTCAGCCCGGCCTCCGCGTGCAGGGGGCGCAGCACCGGCATCGCGGCCATCGTCGTGCAGTTCGGGTTGGCGATGATCCCCTTCGGGCGGTTCGCCGCGGCGTGCGGGTTGACCTCGGAGACGACCAGCGGGACGTCCGGGTCCATCCGCCAGCCGGAGGAGTTGTCGATCACCACCGCGCCGGCCGCCGCGACCTTCGGGGCGAGCTCCTTCGACGTGGTCTTGCCCGCGGAGAACAGCACGATGTCGAGACCGGAGTAGTCGGCGGCGGCCGCGTCCTCGACGGTGATCTCGGTGCCGTCCCACGGCAGCCTCCGGCCCGCCGAGCGCGCCGAGGCGAACAGCCGTAGCTCGTCGACCGGGAATCCGCGCTCGGCCAGGATTTCGAGCATCTTGGCCCCGACCTGTCCGGTGGCCCCGACGATGCCGACTCTCATGCCGCTCCCTCTGGTGATCGCTTGACCTGTGTAGTCGCTTGACCTGGGTGCTCGCGAGTCTGCCCAGGTCCGTGCAAGGACGTCCAGTGAATAACCCTACGGGGACGGTTCAAGCGCTCCTTAACGGAACGCGTCCAGCCCGGTGATGGCCTTACCCAGCGTGAGCAGATGCACCTCTTCGGTGCCCTCGTAGGTCAGCACGCTCTCCAGGTTGTTCATGTGCCTGATCACCGGGTATTCGAGCGTGATCCCGTTGGCACCGAGGACCGTGCGGGATTGGCGCGCGACGTCCAGCGCCGCGCGGACGTTCGCGACCTTGCCGAACGAGACCTGCTGCGGGGTGACCGTCCCCTCGTCCTTGAGCCGCCCGACGTGCAGCGCGACGAGGCCGGCCTGCCCGAGCGCGACCTCCATCCAGGCGAGCTTCTCCTGGGTGAGCTGGAACGACCCGATGGGCTTGCCGAACTGCTCGCGGGCCTTGGCGTAGTCGACGGCCGCCTCGTAGCAGGACCGTCCGGCGCCGATCGCGCCCCACAGGATCCCGTAGCGCGCCTCGGACAGGCAGCCGAGCGGGCCCTTCAGCCCCTTCACGCCGGGCAGCATCGCCGTCTCCGGGAGGCGCACGCCGTCCAGGACCAGCTCGGACGTGACGGACGCCCGCAGCGACAGCTTCCGGTGGACGTCGCTCGCCGTGAAACCCTCCGTGCCCTTCGGGACGAGGAAGCCGCGGATCCCGTCCTCCGTCTGCGCCCACACGACGGCGACGTCCGCGATCGAGCCGTTGGTGATCCACATCTTGGTGCCGTCGAGCACCCAGCCGGACCCGTCCCGGCGCGCGCGGGTCAGCATGTCGCCGGGGTCGGAGCCGCGGTCGGGCTCGGTCAGGCCGAAGCAGCCGATCGCCTCCCCGGCCGCCATCCGCGGCAGCCACGCCTCCTTCTGCTCCTCCGACCCGTACTTGTGGATCGCCGCCATCGCCAGGGACCCCTGGACGGACACGAAGCTGCGCAGCCCCGAGTCGGCCGCCTCCAGTTCCCGGCACGCCACCCCGTACGCGACGGCGCTCGTCCCGGCGCAGCCGTAGCCCTTCAGATGCATGCCGAGCAGGCCGAGCGCGCCCAGCTCGGGGGCCAGTTCGCGGGCGGGGAACGTCCCGTCCTCGAACCAGCCGGCCACGTGGGGCGCCACCTTCTCCGTCACGAAGGCGTGGACGGTGTCGCGGACCATCCGCTCCTCGTCCGTGAGCCGGTCGTCCACGCGCAGCACGTCCATGCAGGTCTCCTCCGTCCGGGGCCGTCCGCACGAGGGTACGTCGGGGACGGCACCCTGACCGGACAGGGGTGTACTCAGGGGCCAATCAGGGCGAATCCGGATGTCAGAGTCGCGCCGGGTTGGGCATGCTCGATGGCATGGACATGGAGAAGACCACGAGCACGAAGCTCCGCCGCACCCACGAAGGCCGCATGATCGCCGGAGTCTGCTCCGGCGCCGCGCGGTCCCTCGGCGTCGACGCCAACATCCTCCGGCTCGGCCTGGGCGTCTTCACGATCTTCGGTGGCGCGGGCGTCGCGCTGTACGCGATCGCGTGGCTGCTGATCCCCGACGAGGGCGCGACCAAGTCGATCGCCGAGGACCTGGCCAAGAAGGCGAGCGACTCCCCGACCGTCCAGGACGCCGTCCAGAAGACCAAGGACGCGGTCGGCAAGAACCGCACGCACGCCTGAGCGGCACCGCCTAGGAGGCGCTGCCGACGCCCGACAGCTCGTCGCCGCCCGCGGAGGACGGAGCGACGGCGAGCGGCCCGGCGCGCTCGCGCGTCCCGGCGATGACGCCGCCGCGGACCTGGTTCCAGCTCAGGGTGAGCATCGCGGCGGCCGACAGGCCGAGGACCCCGGCGAGCGCCACCACCGTCTCCGGGCCGAGGACCTGCGCCGCGGCACCGCCGACGAGGATGCCGGCGCCCTGCCCGGCGAGGATGCCGGACTGGGCGAGCCCGAACGCCTGCCCCCGCCCCGCCGGGGGCACCGCGGCCACGAACGCGGTGTTGGCCGCCAGCTGGTAGGCGGCGCCGACGCCCGACAGCGCCCACAGCCCGACGACCCACCACAGCGGCGGGTGGACGCCCGCGCCGATCAGCGGCAGGCACGCGAGCATCGACATCCACCCCATGACGTGCAGCCGGTTCGCCGGGCGGACGAACCGGCTGAACAGCAGCGAGCCGACCACCATGCCCGCCGGCATCGCCGCCAGCAGCAGCCCGGCCGTCACCGCGCCGCCGCCGAACGTCGCCGCGTACGGGACGGCCAGGCCCTCCGGGATCACGTAGAACGCGCACAGCCACGCGAACAGCACCAGCGACCGCAGCGCGGGGTCGCCGAAGACGAGCCGCGCGCCGTCCCGCGTGCCGCGCAGCAGCCCGAGCGACTCGCGCTCCCGCCGCCGCGGCGCGGGCCGGCGCCGCATCCCGCCGATCAGGATGACCGCGGACAGGCCGAACGTCAGCGCGTCCAGGGCGAGGGCCTCGTACGTCCCGACGACGGCGACGACCGCGCCGCCCACCAGGAACCCCAGCACCTGCGTGACCTGGTGCGTGACGTTCGCGATCGCCGACCCGGCCACGTACCGGTCGCCCTCCAGGACGTCCGGCATGACGGCGGCGCGGGCGGCGGAGAACGGCGTGCCCAGCAGGACGGTCAGGAACACCAGGACCGACAGCAGCCAGACCGGCATCTCCACCAGCGCCATCGGCGCCACGAGCCCCGCCCGCAGGACGTCGCAGACGACCATGACCGTCCGGCGCGGGAACAGGTCGGCCAGCCCGGACAGCACCGGACCGCCCACGATCGGCGGGATGTAGGTCAGCGCGTACACCAGCGCGGTCAGCAGCGTCGACCTGGTGTGGTCGTAGACGAGCACGGCCAGCGCGACCTGGGCCAGCTGGTCGCCGATGAACGACAGCGCCTGCGCCAGCCAGAGGGCACGGAACTCCCCGACCGCGAACACCTCACGGTAGGTCGCCTGCTCGTCCGGCGGACGACGATGCCTGCCGGTCTGCCTTCCCGCCACGCACGCTCCAGTTCAGCCCGCCCGCAACCGGGCGCCCTCCCTTATTAACTCACGCTGCGTGGCAGTCGCGTGACCTACAGTGCGCAATTCCTCAGATCAATATCCCAGCTCATGGAGCCTGGCGTCGTCGATCCCGAAGTGGTGGGCGATCTCATGCACGACCGTTATCCGGACTTCTTCCACCACGTCATCCTCGGTGTTACATATCCGGAGAATCTCATTCCGGTAGATAGAAATGTGATCGGGCAGGACGCCTCCGTACCAGTCACCGCGCTCGGTGAGGGGTACGCCTTGGTACAGGCCGAGAAGACCGCGCTCCGGCGCCTCGTCCTCGACGACGATGACGACGTTGCGCATGTGGGCGGTCAGCTCGGCCGGGATGCTGTCCAGGGCCTCGCCCACGAGGTCCTCGAACGCGTCTCGCGACAACTCGATCACACCGGCCATTCTGCTCGACGGAAAGGGAACCCGTGCCCAAGGTCCGCGCCGCGTCGGCCCAGGCCCTCTCGACCCTCCGCGCCGCCACCGCCTCCGCGGCGAGACGCGCCCGCACCGCCTGGTCCCCCGCCGCCCGCCGCGCCCGCGCCGTCTGGACACCCGTCGCCCGCCGCACCCGCCCCGTCCTCGCCAGCCGCTGGACGCGCCTCACCCTCGTCGTCGCCGTCGGCCTCGCCGGCGGGTACATCGGCCTGCTCGCGGGCGGACGCTACGTCGCACCGGTCGGCCCCACGGACGTCCAGCTCACCCTGCACCCGGCCCTGCACGGCGGGACGACCCTGAAGCTGCCGCCCCTCGGCTCCCTCCAGCTCGACACCCACGGCGGCCCCGTCTCCCTGGAGGCCCGCCTCACCGACCTGCGCCCCGACCAGGCCAAGAAGCTGATCGAGGACGACACCGAGGTCGACCGGCTCACCGACCGGATCGCCGACCAGATCCGGCACGGCCTCGTCCAGCTCCTGATCCGCGCCGCCCTCATCGCCCTCGCCACGAGCTTCGTCGCGTCCCTCCTGCTCTTCCGCTCGTGGCGGCGCGCCCTGCTCGGCCTGTCGTCCGCCGCCACCGGCCTCGTCGCCCTCACCCTGCTCAGCTGGGCGACGTTCAACCCGCAGTCCATCGCCGAACCCCGCTACACCGGCCTGCTCGCCAACGCCCCCCAGGTCGTCGGCGACGCCCGCAGCATCGTGGAGCGCTTCTCCGCCTACCGCGCCCAGCTCGCCCGCCTCGTCGGGAACGTCTCCGAGCTGTACACCGCCACCTCGACGCTCCCCACCTACGAGCCCGACCCGTCCACCATCCGCGTCCTGCACGTCTCCGACATCCACCTCAACCCCGCCGCGTGGAGCGTCATCAAGTCCGTCAGCGCCCAGTTCCAGGTGAACCTCGTCGTCGACAGCGGGGACCTCATGGACCACGGCAGCAAGCCCGAGGACAGGTTCGCCGAGGACATCTCCGACCTGAAGGTCCCCTACGTCTACGTCCGCGGGAACCACGACTCCAAGACCACCGAGCGGGCCGTCGCCCGCGAGAAGAACGCCATCGTCCTCGACGACCGGACGCGCGAGGTCGCGGGCCTGCACGTCTACGGCGTCGGCGACCCCCGCTTCACCCCCGACAAAAGCACCCGCGACGACTACGTCGGCGCCGACCAGCTCCGCGCCGAAGGTCTCCGCTACGCCGAGAAGCTCCGCGCCTCCGGAAGCCTGCCCGACCTCGTCGTCACCCACGACCCCACCGAGGGCGAGGCGTTCTCCGGCGTCACCCCCCTCGTCCTCGCCGGCCACGCGCACGCCCGCTCGACCAAGCTCCTCCCCACCGGCACCCGCCTCTTCGTCCAGGGCTCCACCGGCGGCGCCGGCCTCCGCGGCCTCGAACACGAGCAGCCCACCCCCATCGAGCTGTCCGTCCTCTACTTCAGCCGCGCCACCCACCGCCTCCAGGGCTGGGACGACCTGCGCCTCGGCGGCCTCGGCCTCACCTCCGCCCAGATCGAGCGCCACCTCGAACCCGACCCGGACCGCGTCGTCAAGCCGCAGCCCCCGGCCACCTCCCCGCCCCCGTCCCCGACCTCCCCGTTCCCGTCGGAGTTCCCCTCCGACTGGCCCTCCCGCACCCCGTCCTCCCCGTCCCCCAGCCGCACCACGGAACCCCGCTAACCGTTTGCGCGCCGCCCCGCCACGTCCTCTACACTGGCGAGGTCGAGTGGCGGCCAACCCCGCCACCACCGGGCCCCCTTCGTCTAGCGGCCTAGGACGCCGCCCTTTCAAGGCGGTAGCGCCGGTTCGAATCCGGTAGGGGGTACCACACGGCCCGCCGCGCGCTCCCGTTCCGGCGGCCCCGATCGCCGCAGCCGCCGGCGCACTGAGACTCTACGGCGCCGTGGTGATCACCGCGCCAGTTGCCGGCGTACTCGAACGTCTTGCGACCCACGACGACCGCGCCCGTCGCCAGCAGCTCGCTGAACACCTGCCCGTTCAGCCCCGGCGGGTCGAAATGCGGTGGGTCGGAGACAGGCTCGCCGAGCCACTCGTGCAGCCGGATGCCGCCGATCCCGAGCCCGTTGCCCGGGCCGTCATCCGGGCCTGCGATGAACCCGTCGAGCGACATCGACATGTACAACACGGACTTCGCCATACTGTTTCTTCCTTTCCGGCACAGGGAAGCGCACCGGGGACGCCTGGCGCCGTTCGAGCACTAGGCCGGATGCCGCCAGGGCATCACGGGTGCGCGATGGTCGGCGGCGATGCCGTGCAGGGGGCACGGCTGGCGCGGCTCGCGGGGGCACAGCACGAACGCCTCGCTGATCGTCGCGCGATACAGGCGCCACGCCGCCGGTGCGGTGACGTCCTCGATCGACAGGGCGGTCCCACCACGGCCGGGGTCTCCGGGGTAGATCTCGATGCCGCGGTCCAGGTCGCGGCCGGTGAGCTCGGCGGCGGTGCCGGACAGATACACCGCCCGGCCGTGGTAGGCCGGCACCGTCGAGTCGAAGATCACCATGCTCAGCCGGGGACGCACGGCGAGGTTGCGGGAGTGCTGCGCGTCGGGGCTGGACACCCAGAAGATCTCGGCGTAGTCGGCGGCCGCGAAGTAGACGGGCGACGTCCACGGGGTGCCGTCGGCGTCGGCGGTGCCCAGGATCACGTACAGGTTGGCGTCCATCAGGCCACGGGCGTGGGTGTCCAGGTCGACGCCGGTCATGACGCCGGCCCCGCTTCCAGGGGCACGGTCGGGTTGAGCATCGTGACCTCCTTGTTCGACGGTGCACAGCCAATCTGCCGGGCGGCGCGCATCTGGACATCCGTGCTGGGCGCTGAGTCACTACTGAACGATCACCGACGTACGCCATCCTGGTCGATGTGGACGCGACGAAGATCTCGACACGGGAGGCCGAGGTGCTCGCCGCCGTGGGCGAGCACCTGTCGAACGCGCAGATCGCCGGCAGGCTGCGCATCTCGGTCCGGACGGTCGAGAGCCACGTCGCGGCGCTGCTGCGCAAGCTCGATGCCGCCGACCGGCACGCCCTGGCCGCGAGGGCGGAGCAGGCCCGTACCGGGCGTTTCCTCGGGCTGCCCGCCAGCCGGACGACCTTCGTCGGGCGTGCCGCGGACGTCGCCGCGGTCGAGGCGGCGCTGGACACGTCGCGGCTGGTGACCGTGGTCGGCCCTGGCGGGGTGGGCAAGACCCGGCTGGTGGCCGCCGTCGCCGAGCAGGCGGCGTCCCGGTTCCCCGCCGGCGGCGCCTTCGTCGACCTCGTACCGGTCCGGGCCGCGACCGGGGCCGGGGCGGTCGGGCAGGCCGTCGCCGACGCGCTGGACGTGACCGAGGCGACCCAGTCCGTCGAGCGGGCGGTGTTCGAGCGGCTGCGCCTGGGACGGCCGCTGCTGGTGCTGGACAACTGCGAGCACGTGATCGACGAGGTCAGCGCGCTGGCCGAACGGGTGCTGGCCGCCTGCCCGCAGGCCACCGTGCTGGCCACCAGCCGGCAGCGACTCGGCGTTCCCGGCGAGCGACTCGTGCACGTGCGCCCACTCGGTGGCACCGATCTCGAGCAGCTGTTCCGGGACCGGGCCGGCGCCGCGGATCCGGGGTTCGCCGCGGCGCCGGCGGTCGTGGCCGCCATCTGCGCCCGGCTGGACGGCCTGCCGCTCGCGGTCGAACTGGCCGCCGCCCGCGCGGCCGCGCTCGGCGCCGACGGGCTGCTGACCGGCCTTGAGGATCAGCTGCGGCTGCTGGCCGGCGGCCGGGGGATGCACGCCCGGCATCACTCGCTGCGCGAGCTGATCGGGTGGAGCTACGACCTGCTCGACAAGGACGAGCGCATCGCGTTCCGCCGGCTGTCGGCGTTCGTCGGGGTGTTCGACCTGGACGCCGCGGCGGCGCTGAGCCCGCAGATGCCCCGGGCCGAGGTGGCCGATCTGCTGGGCCGGCTGGTCGATCACAACCTGGTCGTGCGCACCGGTCGCGGATGGCGGCTGCTCGACACGATCCGCGCGTTCGGCCTCTCCCAGGCGAGCACCGTGGGGGAGCACGACGCGATTCGCGAGCGGTACCTGCTCTGGGCGTTCGCGACCGCCGCCGACCTGGAGATCCGGCTCGACGCCGACTGGCGATCGGCGTTCGACGGTGTCGCCGATGACCTGCGGACGGCGGCCGCCGCGGTCGGATCGGACCCGGCGGCCCACGGCTTCGTGCGCACGCTCGCCCACCTGACCTTCGCCGCGGGCCGGTTCGTCGAAGCGCGGACGCTCTACCAGGCCGCGGCCCGGTGCGCCACCGGCATCGAGCAAGGCCAGGACCTGCGGGCCGGCGCCTACGCCGCGCTGTCCGTCGCCGACTACCGCAGCGCCACCGAGCTCATGCGGCAGGCCGTCGAGGCCGCGGGCACCGCCGACCTGCGTGCCGAGGCCGTGGTGATCGGCGTGCGCTACGACTTCGGGCCGATCGAGTCGCCGACCGACGACCAGGCGCGTTTGCTGGCCGAGGCGCAAAGGACGGCCGACGCGAACCAGAGCGATCAGCGGCTCACCGCGCTGGTCGCCATGGCGAAGGTCTGGCACGAGGGTCACGGCTGGATGCCCGACCTGGGCCGGGCCCCCGAGGCCGTGGAACTCGCCCGCGCGGCCGGCGATCCGCTGGTACTGGTCGCAGCGATGGACGCCCTTGGCAATGCGCTCGACCGAGCCGGGGCCTTCCGGGAAGCCCACCGGCTGGCCGACGAACGACTGCGGATCGCGACCACCCTGCCGCGCCATGATCCGGCTGCGGTCGCCGAGATCGTCGACGCGTTCCACGTCGCGCCGAGGGCTGCGCTGGGCGCAGGCGACCTACCCGCTGCGCTGGCGCTGGCCAGGCGGTCCCTGACCGACGACCCGCTCGGCGGACATCCGTACCTCCAGTCCCCGCGGCTCGTGCGCGCGCTTGCCCTCACCGGCGACTTCGACGAGGCGCTCAGCCGGGCCGAGACGCTGTGGGCGGCGTGGCGGCGCGACGGAGATCCGTGGATGCCGTGGATGACCTCGGCGCTCGCCCTCGCCGGGATGATCCAGGGCCTGCGCGGCGACCCGGCGGACCGGCGGCGATGGCGCGAACGGGCGCTGACGGTCGCGGCGGGCTCGCCTGTCGTGGCGGCCTGCCTGATGTTCGCCGACACCCGGGTCGCCGTCCACCGTGGCCGGTTCGACGACGCGGCCGACCAGGTCGAACGAGCCTTCGCGCCGTTCTCAGACCAGCGGTGGGTCGGCTACGCGCGCGTCGTAGGGGCAGAACTCGCGGTAACGGCCGGCCTTCCCGACGCCGGCGACCGGATCATCGCTGCGGAGCCGTACGCGGCCGAGAGCGCCTGGGCGGCCGCGTGCCTGGCCCGGGTGCGGGGTCGGCTCGGCGACCACGCCGCCTTGGCGGACGCCGTGGAGCAGTGGGACCGGCTGGGTGCGCGCTTCGAGCGCGCGGCCACGCTGGAGTTGCTGCCCGCCCGGATCGACGAGGGGCACGCCGAACTGGCCGCGCTGGGCTGCCGCTAGGGTCGCCGGGCCTACGCACGAAGGCCCATGCAACGTATGGGTCGGCGCTTGCACCAGCGTTTCAGTGCCCAACGTCGGCAGGCGCGAGGGCTTCGGCCTCGTCACCGCAGGCGTCCGTCTCGCTTGACCTCTTGCGCGTCAGTCCGGCAGCCAATGCAGCTCGTGCGCCAGGGTTTTGGCGACGGCACGGATACGGCGGTGTAGTGGCGACTGCTCGCGTGGGAGGACCAGGTGGATCGTCAGGCTGGGCGCGCCCCGCAGCGGTCGCCAGGTGAGACCGGCCGGTTGTGCCGTGACCGCGGCTTCTCCGGCCGGGGCGAGGGTGAGCCCGTCGCGCAGGTCGCGCTGATACATGTCGAAAGAGACTGGGGGCGTGTGGAAGTGGGGATGTGGTCGGATGTCTCGGAACAGTGCGGACAGCTGATCGTGGATCACGGGGTTGGCCGCACGGTCGGGGAGTCGCAGCGGATACGCGGCCGCGTCGGCGATCTCGATCTCCGGGTGTTCGGCCAGCGGATGGTGCTGTGCCAGTTGGACCCCGACGCGCGCACGCCGCAGCAGGAACCGGCGCACGCCACGGCCCGGCTGTTCACCGCGGGTGATCCCGGCATCGATGCGGCCGTCGGCGACCGCGGGGGAGATCTCCGGTGTCGCCATCGGGACCGCTCCGACCTCGAGTCCCGGGCTGCCGCGACTGAGCCTGTCCACCAGGGCCGGTGCCGTCTCGGCCCCGGTGCTGAGGCTGTATCCGATGCGCAGCGTGCCCAGTTCACCGGCCGCCGCGCTCCGGGCGGTGTCCCATGCCCGGTCCAGCGCCGCCAGCGCGGGCGGCGCGGACTCCGCCAAAGCCGCACCGGCCGTGGTCAATACGACGCTACGGGTGTTGCGGACCAGCAGGGCCGTACCGAGTTCCGCCTCCAATCGGCGCATCCGGGCGCTGAGTGCGGGCTGTGCGATACCGATCCGTGCGGCCGCGCGGGTGAAGTTCAACTCCTGCGCCAACACCAGGAAGTACCGCAGGCTCACGGTATCCGGCGCCACGTGCCCTCCCTGCCGATTGATAACGATCCGTTCTGAGTCTATCCCGTATCGGTCTTTCCCTCGACCGCACATCAAGCCCTAACCTGCGCATATGACGATTCAACCGGCCGCAGTACCCGTTGCCGGGATCGATCGATCACGCCAATTCGAAGTCGGACGTGTCCGGCCGAACACTGGAGGTTTCCATGGCTAAGGGCTACTGGGTCAGTGTCTACCCCGCCAATTCCGACCCTGAGAGGCTGGCTGCCTACGACAAGCTGGCCGGTCCGGCTGTCCGGGCTGAGGGCGGGCGCAACCTGGCCCTCCTCCCGTCCCGCGGCGGTCGAGTCGTCGCCCACGAGGCCGGAATCACGCAACGCGTCGTTCTGATCGAGTTCGACAGCTTTGAACAGGCCGTCGCGGCATACGAGAGCGAGGCGTACCAGAAGGCGCTGGTGGCCCTCCCCGACGGCGTCGAGCGCGACTTCCGCATCATCGAAGGCATCGACTGACCGAGGTCCAGCCGGATCCTCACCGAAGATCCACCATCTTGGTGCGGCTGCTGGTGTGGCGGGTTCGTGGGTGCTCGTGTTGCCCCTGCGCGGCGGAGCGCTCTGGTAGTTCTTCGAGGCGCACGCCCGGCAGCGTCGCTCTCAGCCCGGCCAATACCGCCCCGCGCAGGGCAGGCGGGACCAGGAGCACATGCCGAATACCGTGACGGTCGTCGGCAGCCCAGCCGGCCACCACCCCGGGGTTGCCGTCTACGCAGGACGCGCTTGGTCCGCCCCCTTGAGCACGACAGTTACGCATCGGAAGAACGTGTCACCGATGTTCTCAAGGTCGTGCACGGTGCACTCATGGGCACCATAGGTGAGGAAGTTGGTGTGCCCGACCTCGACGTCTACGATCCGACTGGTTCCATCGTCGTAGCGCTGGAGCACTCGACCCGCATCGGTCACCGTCCAGAAGTAGGTCTCGTCGTGGCAGTGAAAGGGCACCCTTTCACCAGGTTCGAGGGAGAGGTCCCAGATTCTTACCTGGTCGTTCTCGAACCAGATCTGGGTGCCGATACGTCGGTTCTCCCGGACGTTCTGCAGTTCTGCCGCGTAGTCGGCCGGATCAAACTTAGGGCCCTGCTGTGCGCCCTGGGTCTGTCCCGGCGCGGGCTTCTTCGTCGTCTCTGACATCTTCGCTCCTTACTCAGTTGGGATACTGCCTCGAAAGGGTCCTCATCACGTCACGACCTGTACGGCCCGTCCGTGTCTGCGGTGGCTCAGTGGTCACGCGGGTGCTACTGCTCGGGCTGAGCAGGCATCTCGGCTCACGCATGGAGCGCTCGACCGGGTAGTCCCGCGGGTAGCGGGCACCGCCAAGCACCTGGACGGCGTCCGTCGCCACCTTCATTGCATTGTCTGTCACGACGAGCTTGGCGATCGATGCCTCCCGCCCGAAGCGCAGCCCGGCGTCCTTGCGGCGCGCAGCCTCGACGACGGTGGATCGTGCGCTGACGGGGAGCCTCCGCGCGGGCGCCCAGGGGCGCGAGTTCCTCGGCTGCGATGGTTCGGACGAGTTGGATGAGGTCGGCGTGTTCTCCCGAGTGAAGGGTGCGGCGGGCCGGCATGGTGACTCCTCGATCGTGGATACGGCGGCGCGGGACGGGTGCGAGGGGCGGACACGGGCGGATTCAGAGATTGATCATGTGACCCTCGAGCCCGTGGAAGGCTTCTTGCAGCGCCTCCCCGAGGCGGCTGGCAGAACGTCGCCCGCGGCATCATCCGGTAGTCGCCGGGCTCCATCGTCACGGCGCCGGCCAGTGTCTCCGCCGCCACCACGCCCATCGCCTCGGCGACGTGGGCGAGCTGGAGCCGCATCGTGACGTCGCCGATCGCGTGCACGTGCGGCTGGCTGGTCCGCATCCGTTCATCGATGACGACCGCACCGCGGTCGTCGACGTCGATCCCCGCGGCCGCCAGGCCGAGGCTCTCGGTGTTGGGCCGGAACCCGGTGGCGACGAGGACCCGGTCGACGCGATGCTCGACCGTGCCGTCCGGCCCCTCCGCCACGACCGTCACCTTCGTCCCGTCATCGACCACCCCTGTGACTCGGGTCTTGAGCGACACCTTTACGCCGAGCTTGCGGTAGGCCTTGGCCACCTCACGGGACACGTCGGCGTCCTCTGCTGGGAGCGCCCGATCGGCGTACTCGACGATGGTGACCTCGACGCCGTAGTTGGCAAGGACGTAACCGAGCTCCATGCCGATCGCGCCGGCGCCGACGATGAGGATCGAGCCCGGGAGGGCGGGATCGAGGAGCACGTCCTCGTAGGTCACGACGTTCGTCGACAGAGCGATGCCTGACGGCACCGCGGGCCTCGCCCCGGTCGCGACGATGGCGTGCTGGAACGAGATCCGCTGCACGTCCTCCGTGGAGGTGACCTCGAGGGTATGGGCATCGACGAACGACCCGCGGCCGTTTATCTCGGTGATGCCGTTCTTGCGCATGAGGAAGTGCACGCCCTTGGCCCGTCCCTCGGCGACGTCGCGGCTGCGCTGGTGGGCTACTGCGTAGTCGAACGAGACTTCGCCCTCGATCCCGAAGGTGGCGGCCTGGTGCTGAAAGAGATGCACGATCTCCGCGTTGCGAAGCAGAGCCTTCGACGGGATGCACCCGACGTTCAGGCACACCCCACCCCAGAAGCGCTCCTCGACGACCGCGACAGACCTTCCCAGCTGGGCGGCCCGGATCGCGGCGACGTACCCGCCCGGCCCGGCACCGACGACTACGACGTCAAAGCTCTGGTCGGCACGCTGCTCGCTCATCACAGCACCGCCAGCCCAGGCTCGGCGAGCAACGCCGCGGTGTCGGCGAGCACCTGCGAGCCCTCCGCGCCATCGAGGACGCGATGGTCGAAGGAGAGGGCGAGCTGAAGGATCGAGCGAGGCACGATCCGCTCCCCCTCGGCGTCCTCGACCACCCACGGCTGTCTCCTGATCGTGCCGATCGCGAGGATCGCGGTCTCGCCCGGGTTGAGGATCGGGGTTCCGGTGTCGACACCGAACACACCCACGTTCGTGATGGTGGTGCTCCCACCGGCCAGTGCCTCGGGTGGCGTCTTCCCGGCTCGCGCCGTGGCGGCCAGCTCGTTGATCGCCTTGGCGACCTGGGCGAGTCCCATGGTGTGGGCGTCCTTGATGTTCGGGACCATCAAGCCGCGAGGCGTCGCCGCGGCGATGCCGAGATTGATCCCGGTGGAGACCACGATCTCCTGCGTGGCCTCCTCCCACCGCGCGGTCGCCATCGGCGTACGTGTCAGAGCTCGGAGGTAGGCGCGGGCCACGAAGGCCAAGGGCGTGAGCTTGACGTCGCGGAACTCCCGCCGCCTCTGCACCACCTCGCGCAGCTCAAGAGTCCTGGTGACGTCGACCGTGAGGAACTCGGTCACGTGCGGCGCGGTGAACGCGGAAGCCACCATCGCGGCCGCGGTGTGCTTGCGCACCCCCTTGATCGGGAATCGGGTCTCGGCCGCGGCCGGACCGGCCGTGACCTCCGTCGGAGGCTCCGTGTCCACACCGGATTCGGCTGCACGCAGCACGTCCTCACGTACCACGATGCCGTCCGGTCCGGTCGCCGCGACCGCCGACAGGTCCACGCCGAGTACTTGCGCAAGCTTGCGGACCGGAGGCTTGGCGCGGGGCTTGGCCGGCGGTGGTGTCCCTACGGGAGTCAGTGCGGCGGCGGCTGCCGGCACAGCGGCACCCCGGCGTCGACGGTGGCCCCCGGTGTCCTTGGCGCCGTAGCCGACAAGGAGCTTCGGCTCGTCGTCCCCGGCGGGGGAAACAGGGGAAGGCCGCGCGGCCTCCCCCTGCCTGTCGGCTGTGCGGATCGCGATGATCGCCGTCCCGACTTCGACGGTCTCCCCTTCGGGGGCAAGGAGCTCGACGACCTCGCCGGCGTACGGAGACGGCAGCTCGACGACCGACTTGGCGGTCTCGATGTCGACGATGATCTGGTTGACGGTGACAGCGTCACCGACGGCGACATGCCAGCTGATGATGTCCGCCTCCGTCAGCCCCTCCCCCACGTCAGGGAGGAGGAAGGTCTGCACGGACGCGGCGGTGACAGTGGTCAAGGTGTGCTCCTGCAGGGGGCGGAACGGCACGGGCCGGTCGGGAACGAACGTCAGTGGCTGAGGCTGAGGTCGCAGGCCTCAAGGAGACGGTCGACGTTCGGGAGCCAGTCGCCCTCAAGGCGACTGGGCGGATAGGGGGTGTCGTACCCGGTGACACGCAGGATCGGCGCCTCGATCTCGTAGAACGCCCGCGCCTGCACGCGGCTGGCCAGCTCGCCGCCGATACCGCCGGTCTGGGGCGCCTCGTGCGCGATGACGAGCCGACCGGTCCGACGCACGGACTCGACCACCGTCATGTCGTCGATCGGCGAGAGCGAACGCAGGTCGATCACCTCGACGTCACGGCCCTCCTCGGCGAGGATCGCCGCCGTCGTCAACGCGAGCGGGACCAGGGCGCCGTAGGTCACGAGAGTGAGGTCGCCGCCCGGACGCACGATGCGCGCAAGGTCCATGGGCAGCGACGGTGCCGACGGGTCCACCTCGCCCTTGGCCCAGTAGGAGCGCTTGGGCTCGAGGAAGACGACCGGGTCGTTACAACGGATCGCCTGGCCGAGCAGGTCGTAGGCGTCCTGGGCGTCGGACGGGCAGAGGACCCGCAGGCCGGGGGTGTGGGCGAAGTACGCCTCGGGCGACTCGCTGTGGTGCTCGATCGCACCGATGCCGCCACCCACGGGGATCCGGATGACGACCGGCAGCGAGACCATGCCCTCGGACCGGTGCCGGTACTTCGCCAGCTGAGTGACGATCTGGTTCATCGCCGGGAACACGAACCCGTCGAACTGGATCTCGCAGACAGGGCGATAGCCGGCGAGGGCAAGGCCGATCGCGCTGCCCACGATGCCGGCCTCGCCCAGAGGCGAGGTGACGACACGGTCCTCGCCGAAGTCCTTCCGCAGGCCGTCGGTGACCCGGAAGACGCCACCGAGGGAGCCGATGTCCTCGCCGATCAGCACGATCTTGTCGTCGGCCTCCATCGCGTCCCGGAGCCCGGCGTTGAGGGCGTGGGCCAGTGCCGTGCTCATGCGCGGCCTCCTTGTGCTGTGGCCACGAAGGCCAGGTGTTCGTCCATCTGGCGCGCGAGGTCGCGCGGCATCTCCTCGAAGGTGTGGCGGAACGGGTCCGCCGGTGCGGGCACCGGTAGCGCCCGGCACCCGCTCCTGAGCCGTTCGGCGAGTTCCTCCTCCTCGCGCGCGAGGTCGGCGAGGAACGCCTCGTCGATCCGCACCGGGGCCTCGGCTCCCATGAGGAGGGCGCGAAGGCGATCGATCGGATCGCGGCTCGCCCAGTCCTCGTTTTCCGACCCGGCGCGGTAGCGCAGGTCGTCGTCCGAGGTGGTGTGCGGGTTGCGGCGGTAGGTGACCGCCTCGATCAGGGTGGGGCCCCCGCCGGCGCGGGCGGTGGCCAGCGCCTCCTGCGTCGCGGCGTGGCAGGCGATCACGTCGTTGCCGTCGACGCGCACCCCGGGGAACCCGAAGCCGCGGGCCCGCTGCGCGGCCGGGACCCGGCTCTGCACGGAGAACGGCGCGGAGATCGCCCACTGGTTGTTCTGGCAGAAGAACACGACCGGCAGGTTCTGGGCTGCCGCCCACACGAAGGCCTCGTTCGTCTCGCCCTCACTCAGGGCGCCGTCGCCGAGGAAGGCCAGCACCGCGCGGTCCCGCTCGGGATCGCCGGTGCCGACGTCGCCGTCGCGGACGATGCCCATCGCGTAGCCGACGGCGTGCAGGGTCTGCGCGCCGATGACCAGCGTGTAGAGGTTGAAGTTACGGCTGCGCGGATCCCAGCCGCCCATCGTCGTGCCACGGAAGAGACCGAGCAGCTGCACCGGCTCGACTCCGAGACACCATGCGACCGCGTGCTCACGATAGGTAGGGAAGACGACGTCTTGCGCGCGAAGCGCCGACCCGGCGCCGACCTGAGCGCCTTCCTGGCCCAGCATCGAGGGCCACAGGCCCAGTTCGCCCTGCCGCTGCAGCGCGATCGCCTCGGTGTCGACGCGGCGGGCCAGCACCATGTCGCGGTACGCGGCCCGGAGGTCGAGGGCGTCGACGCCTGCGGGGACGCGGCCGTCCGGGTGCAGGACTCCTGCCGCATCTAGGACCGACCACGGGTCGGTCACCGGGGTCACGGGGGTCATGGTGCTCCTCGGCTCGTCGGTGCTCTGACTCTCGCAAGGCCGTTTGGTGCGCGCAATGAACGCGCGCAAGATGCGCGTAACAGGATGAATATCCTCGCCACGGACGTCAGAAAGCCATACGATTCATGGATCGGCGAAGTAATCGCTCTCCTCAAGGACCGGAATGGACGCCATCGATCGCGAGATCATGAATCACTTGCGCAGCAACGCGCGTATGCCTGTCAGCGAGATCGCGCGGCGGGTCGGGCTGTCCGGTGCGCCGGTGTCGCGCAGGATCGAACGCCTCGAGTCCGCCGGCGTGATCCAGGGCTACGTGGCGATCGTCAACGAAGCGGCCGCGGGGGGTCTGGACGCGTTCACGGAGATCCGGCTCACGGGCGACACCGACACCCGGGAGATCGAAGCGATCGCGCGTCAGGTCCCCGAGGTGCAGCAGTACTACACGATCGCGGGCGACCCGGACGCGCTCGTCCGCTTCCGGGTGCGCAACGTCGAGCACCTCCAGCAGGTGGTCAACGCGATCCGCAGGACCGGGATCGTGGCGGGGACGAAGACTCTGATCGTGATGTCAGCGTGGGACCGAACCACGACGCCCACCCGGGACGGGTAAGGGGACGGTCCCTCGTTTCGGGTGGGTCGAGTCCTCGCCAGCGCACCCGCCAGGGCGCTGTCAGGACATGGGCGCTTCCGCCATGAGCTCGGCGTTGCGCGCCTCGATCGCGTCGGCAGTCTCAGGGAAGAGGATCGCCGCGCCCGCGTCCGCCATGGCCTGCGCCTCGTCCACCACAGGTCGCATCGCCCGCTCGTACGCCGCCAGTCCTCCCGCGACGTCATCTCCGCATGAGTCGAGCGACTGCGCCAGGTGGAAGGCACCCAGCATCGCCAGGCTCGTGCCCATGCCGGAGAAGAACGACGCACAGTATGCCGCGTCGCCGAGCAACACCACCCGGCCCCGGCTCCAGGCCGGCATCCTGATCTGGCCGACGGAGTCGAAGTAGAAGTCCTCCGCGGTCTCGATCTCAGCGACCACTTCCGGAAGCTTCCACGCACGGTCGTCGCGGAACGCCTCCTTGACGATCCGCCGCTGCGCGGAAAGGTCCCGGAAGTCGTAGTCGATCGGCTCGGAGCGAAAGCCGAGCAGCGCCGAGCACTCCTCGCCGTCGCCTCGCAACATGAGCATGCGACCGGGACTGTTATAGACGTGCGAGCCCTCCATTCCGCGACCCGTGCGGCATCGTTTCACGATGGCGACGTAGAGGCCGAGGTACCGGACATGGTCTCGCTCGGGGCCGAAGGTGAGCGAGCGGACGTTGGAGTGCATTCCGTCGGCGCCGACGACGAGGTCACAGTTGTGGACAGTGCCGTCAGAGAGGGCGACCTCGACGCCATCGCCGTGCTCGCGGATGCTGACCAAGGACAGCCCGTACCGGAAGGCGACCTCCGCCGGCACTGCGTCCTGGAGGATGTCGCTGAGGCGGTCGCGCGAGATCTCAACGTCCTCGGGACTGTCGTAGAACTGGACGGCCGGCTCGAACGTGGCCTTGACCGTTCCTGCGGCGTCGAGGAAGTAGTAGATGTCCGCCGTCGGCACCCGCGAGCGCAGGATCTCCTCGTGCAGCCCCATGTCCTTCGCGACCTCAAGGGCTCCGCCTCGTACATCGACCGCGATTCCCCCGCGCCGCACGCCCGGCGAGATCTCCACAACGGTGACCCGGTGACCTGAGCGCGCCAGCCAATATGCCGCCGAGAGCCCCGCGATGCTGCTGCCCGAAACGATGATGTCCATCGGATTTCCTTACTCTCTCCGCGCCCCCGGGGCGGTCGACCCAGTTCGCTCTTTCAAACTGTTGATTACATTCCATTGGATGTGTACTGCACTCGGGAAGGATCAGGTCGTCGCACGTGCGCCACGACCTCCGCGACCACGGCGGGGTCTGCCCACTCGGGCGTACCGTGGTCGGCACCCTTGACTTCGATGAAACGGCTACGCACTCCGGCATTCTCGAGCGCTGAGTGGAGGCGTCGGCCCTGAGCGATGCCGACCCGGCGGTCGGCGTCGCCGTGCATGACGAGGAACGGCGCGACCGAACGGGGATCTGCGAGGTGGTCGACGACCGCGGTCGGTACCTGGGTCGCCCCAAAGAAGGGACGGGTGGCACGCACCAGCCCCGAGACATCGGCGCCCGGCATCGCGTCTTCGGCGAGGTGGGCGGGGTCGGTCACCGCGTATTGGGTGACGACCGCGGCCACGGCGCCGCTGCCCGTCCGGCCATCGGTCCCGAGCAGGCGTGGGCCTTGGGCCAGGGGCCGACCACTCGTCACCGCGACGAGTGCTGCCAGGTAGCCGCCGGCCGAGCCGCCCCAGAGCGCAACTCTGTCGGCGTCGAAGCCGTACCGGTCGGCCCTGGCCTGGACCCACGCCACAGCGGCGCGCACGTCCTCGACGGGTTCGGGAAACCCCGCCTCAGCCGAGAGCCGATAGGTGACCGAGACGACGGCGATCCCCCGCTCGGGCAACGTCGTCCACGGCCCCATGCCGGGCAGGCCGGTGAGGAACGAGCCACCGTGGACATACACGACGACGGGCCAGGGGCCAGCTCCCTCGGCGGGGACGTGGACGTCCAGTCGCAACGCCCGCCACCCGTGGAGCTCGGCGAACGGGACCTGGAGGTGGCTGTGCGTGCCGGGGAGGACGTCGACGGCGGGAGGGTCGAGAAGGCCCGCCGGCACGTACAGTCCGTGGTCCACCGGCGGCATCAACCGTTCGAACGCCGCCGCCCTGCTCTGCTGCTCAAGCTCCACGTCGCCCCCTTCCGCGGTCCGTCTCCTCAAGCGTCGTCCACCGCCTGCCGTTGCGCCAGAGACGTCCTGCTCACGCATCGACCTGCTCACGCATCGACGTCGATCTCCGGACGACCTGCCGCGCGGAACGCGATGGCGCCGTAGATGGCGGCGGCCAACGGGATCAGGGGCATGAAGGCGATCACCTTCTCGGTGCTGCCGGTGACCTCCTGGTAGTTGGCGAGGATGATCGCGAGGATCACCGCGAGACCGATCGCGGCGACGGCGGGGGCGATCATGGTCGCCCACACGCCTTCGGGCAGAAGCCCCCTTCGTGCGGCCACCAGGATGCTGACGCAGCACCCCAGCATGAGGGAGGTGAGGGAGACGCTCGTGATTCCCGAGACCGCCGGGAACAGGTTGAGGATCGGGTCGGCTCCGGCCACGACGAACGGCACCAGCATCACCACCGAGATCGTGCACTGCGCGGCACTGCTCACGTGCGGCGTCCCGTGCGCATCGTGGACCCGGCTGAAACGTCCCGGGAGCATTCCGGCGCGAGCAAGGGAGAAGTGGTAGCGCGCCGCCATGTTGTGGAATGCGACGCCCGACGCCAGGAAGCTCACGGTGACCAGGCCGGAGAGGATCCCGCCTGACCAGGAGCCGAGGTAGACGTCGGCGGTACGGAAGACGAGCGAGCCGGGGTCGGCCGCGGCCGCGGCCTTCACATCGGCGTACGCCGACGCGATCGACCATGTCGAGAACACGAAGATTCCCACCAGAAGGGCGATTGAGCCGTACGTCGCGACCTTGATCGACCGGCGCGCCGCCTTCGCCTCCTCGCCGTAGATCGCCGTCGCCTCGAACCCGACGAACGAGAGCACGCAGAAGACCAGCGTCATGGCGACGTTGCCCTCGAACATCGCGGAGGGGCTGACCACGTCGAGGCTCCATCCGGACGGACGCTGGAAGGCGATCGCGACCCCGAGTATGGCCAGCACCGCGAACTGCAGCAGCGAGATGCAGGTGGTGAACCACTGAGTGATGTCCACCCCGCGGCGTCCGAGGACGGCGGTGAGTGCCAGCGCGACGATGCCGTAGTACCACCAGGGCAGGTCGACATCGAAGTAGTTGATCGCGGTGAGGTCGGCGAAGTAGCCGGTCGCCGCGATCACGCCGCCGGCTGCGAGGTTGTAAGCGACGGTCACGACGAACGCCGCTCCGGCGCCTGCGGAGCCACCCAGTCCGCGCCCGATGAACGCGTAATACGCCCCCGCATTGAGCACGTGACGGCTCAGGGCCACGTAGACCGACGCGAAGACCGTCAGGAGGGCGGCGACGATCAGCAGCAACCCGACCGTGCCACCGCCGACGCCGAAGGCGAGGCTCAGCGAGATGTTGGAGGCCATCGCGGTGAGCGGCGCCGCAGCCGCCACGACCATGAACGTGAGCCCGAACGCACCTATGGACCCCCGCCGCAGACGCGGGGTCGACGTACGCGGATCGGCAGTACCCGTCGCGCTCGCCGGCATACTGACCACCTCCAGAATTGGATGCTAAATTACTGTCTTGCATGCAGTTTGAGCCATCGAACTCTGTCTTGGCAAGGGGTTCGTGTGAGATCGCCCACGTCTGGGGTGGCGTCCTCGGCGGCGAGGAGAGGAGCGAGGCTGCGTTCGAACGGTGTGCCAGCAGGCTAGGATGGGATGCAATGGGCCCAACAGCTAGGACGCACATGAGCACGGCAGACACACCAGAGTCCGATACCTCGTTGGTGGATCAGTTGGTGGACGAGCTCCAGCGCCGCATCTTCAATGGGGAGCTCGGCGTTGGGACGTGGCTGCGGCACGCCGCTCTCGCCGAGGAGTTCGGGGTCAGCCGCACCCCGGTCCGGGAGGCGCTGCGCGTTCTGGCCGCCCAGGGGATCGTCACGATCGCGCAGAACCGCGGCGCCCGGGTCAACGGCCACTCGGCTCGCGACATCCGAGATCTCGGCTCGGTCCGTGCACAACTGGAGGGCTTCGCCGCCGAGCTCGCCGCCGATCACATCTCTGACGCCCAGTTGGCACGCATGCACGCGGCGTGCAAGCGGTTCACGCAGGACATCGCCCGACCGGACGCCGAGGCCGGTTCGCAGGCTCCGGCGGTGCGCTGGGCGGAGGCCAACCAGGCCTTCCACTCCGTGATTCTCGAGGCGTCCGGCAACCGGCAGCTGGCCCTCAGCCTCGCCGACATCAACCGTCGACTGCCTCGCAACTCTGCCTACGCAGCCTACTCGGGCAGCTCACGGCTCCTTCAGCAGAACGCTCGGGAGCATCAGGCGATCGCCGACGCCATCGCGAACGGCGACGGGCGGCGGGCTCGGGGCGCCATGGTCAAGCACATCAACTCGTCCGCGGAAGCGATGGCCCGCTGGATCGAGGACCAGCACGGTCGGAACACCTGAAGCCCGCCGGCCGCGGGCCGCCGCGCCGCACGCCCGATGCAGAGCACGGGTATCGCCGGTCGTGGGGATGCCCTACTCACCTCCCCACGACCGGCGCTCGGGGCGGGATCAGTCCCGCGTGATGCTTCCGGCGAGGCGATCCGCGACGATGCGCTGCGCGGCCTCGCCGGGGGTGACGGCTTCCGCCGCAGCCCGCTCCAGGATGTCGGTGACGGTCTCACCGAGCTGGTGGATCCGAGCGCGGGCGCCGTCGAGCGCAGCGCCGGCGCGTTCGGCCGCGACCTGAATCAGACCGCCGGCATTCGCGACGAAGTCCGGTACCCAGACGATCCCGCGCTCGGCCATGCGGTACTCCGCCTCGGGCGCGACAAGCTGGTTGTTCGCAGCGCCGCAGACGATGCGTGCGGAGAGCTCTCGGGCGACGCCGCTGGTGACCGTCGCGCCCAAGGCACAGGGGGCGTAGACGTCGAGGAAGACCTCGAGCACGTCGTCCACCACCTCGACATCGGGATACGCGGCGACGGCCCGCCTCCGCGCCGCCTCCGCCGGATCCGTCACCACCACCTTGGCGCCGGCGGCATGCAGCAATCCGACAAGCTCCAGGCCGACCTTGCCGATGCCTTCGACGCCGATGGTCAGGTCCTGCAGCGACCGGTCGAGGACCACTTCGGCCGCGGCGCGCATGCTGACGAAGACGCCCAGCGCCGTGGAGTGACCGCTGTCGCCGAGCCCTCCGGCCGCGACGGTGCGGCCGACGACATGGCTGGTTGTCTCGCCGATGACGTCCAGGTCGTCCGAGTTCGTTCCGATGTCGGCGGCGGTGATGTAGCGGCCCCCGAACGAGTCGACGAAACGGCCGTATGCGCGCAGCAGGTCCGGCGACTTCAACACCGCGGGATCGCCGATGATGACGGCTTTGCCGCCGCCCAGCGCCAGGCCGGCCGCCGCGGCCTTGTGGGTCATACCCTCGCTGAGCCGCCGGACGTCGTGGAGCGCGGCGTCCGCATCGGCGTACGGGAAGAACCGGGTGCCGCCGAGTGCCGGGCCGAGGGTCGTGTCATGGATCGCGACGATGGATCGCAAACCGGTGAACGGGCCCGCGGCGAGGCGCACGTCTTCGAAGCCGGGTACGGCGAGCTGCTCGATCTCGAGCCCGTCGGTGCGGGTCACGGCGTGTGTCATGGGAGATCTCCTGCGAGAGCTGGGTCGTCAGCGGTCACCCGGACCGGGCGCTGGGCCGCGGGACGAGCCTCTGACATGCCTTCGAGCGCGCGCAAGATTCGCGCAGGCATGCGGGGCTGGACGCATAGATCGGTCTCATGGACCGGCCCACGACTCGCGAAATGGTCTCGACCGCGCAAAGTCCTAGCATCTCTCATGTGGCGGGACCACCTGGAACCTGCTGCGGGACAGCGGGCCTTCCGCTCGATGGTGCGGATCGTCGGCGGACCATCCGGTCCCCGGCGACGGCCACCGCCAGAGTGAGCGCCGCGGGGACGGCGACACTGACCCACGCAGCGACTGCCAGCAGCAACGCGCCCACAGCGGCGCCGGATCCGATCAGGATGATGGCCCCGGCGCGGCGACGCCACGGTTGCCCGAGTCCCGCGCCAAGGCGGGAGTCGGCGGCGAGACCGGTGATCGTCGAAGTCACCACGACCGTCGTCACGTCCTTGACCGCGATCCGCCGCGCGACTGCGGCCTGCAGACCCATGACGGCGGCCAGAACGCCCGTGAGCGCGTAGGCGAAGGCTGATCCCTCGCGGATCGGAAGGAACGCGAGAAGAGCCGCGGCGACACCGAACGCGGCACCGACTGCACCGATCAGCACGGAGGCCCGCGGCGGCCAGCCCGCGGCCTGCCCGCGCATCGCCCGCCCGCCCAGAGCGGCTCCCGCCATGAAGGCGACGAGGGCCAGCAGTGGTCCGCCGACCGGCAAGTCCGTAGTCCCGGAGGCACCCATGCCGAGGATCACCACGTTGCCGGTCATGTTCCCGGTGAACACCTTGTCGAGGGCGAGGTAGCCGACCGCGTCCGCGACGCCCGTCGAGAAGGTCAGCGCCAGCATGCACCAGAGGTGGACGTCCTCGACGGCCCGCCCGGTCGGGGCGGCCTGCTCCCGCGTGGCGCTCATCGACCCACCGCGTAGCCCTGCGCGCCGCGCGAGTTCGCGGCGGCGGCCAGGGTGCCGCTGGCGGGGTCCCTGGTCACAGTCGAGAGGCGACCAAGGCTCCAGTCAGGCGAGACCTTCACGTCGTGTCCGCGACGCCGGAGCTCGTCGATCACCTCAGAGCCGAGGCGACGCTCGACGACGACGCCCGCGGGATGCCACACGCGCGGCCAGAAGCTGCTGACCGCATGCGTGGTGTGGAACGCCGGCGCGTCGATGGCCTGCTGAGGCTCGTAGCCGCCGACGATCACGCGCAGCAAGTACAGCAGCTGCCACTGATCCTGCTGGTCGCCACCCGGGGTGCCCAGCGCCGCGACCGTCCTGCCGTCGCGGACCAGCATGGTCGGGCTGAGCGTGGTGCGCGGGCGTCGGCCCGGCTCGAGCGCGGACGGACACGCGGGGTCCAGCCAGGTCATCTGGAGCCGGGTTCCCAGGCAGAAGCCGAGCTCCGGGATCGTCGGTGAGGACTGAAGCCAACCTCCCGACGGCGTGGCGGAGACCATGTTCCCGAACCGGTCGACCACGTCCAGGTGCGAGGTGTCGCCGCGTGTCACGCCATCGGTCCCGACCGTGGGCTCACCGACGCCGCGCTCCTGGGTTTCCTCTTCCATGGCCGCCCGCGCGGGCGGTGTGAACATTCGAGCCCCCGGGACCACCCCCGGCCGCAGCTCGCGAGAGGCGGTCTCGCCGATGAGTGCGGCCCGCTCGCCGGCGTACTCCGGGCTGAGCAGGACGCGTGGGTCAATGCCGCCCTTCTCGGTGTCGCCGTAGTAGGCGTCGCGGTCGGCCAACGCGAGTTTGAGCGCCTCAAGGATTGTGTGGGCACCCCGTCCGGTCGCAGGGTCGAGCAGGTGGTCGCCGACCTGGTCCAGGATCGCGAGCGTCTGGAGGAGGACCGGCCCCTGTGCCCAGAACCCGGCCTTGGCCACGTCGTACCCCCGGAACCGGAGGCGGACCGGGTCCTCGTACCCAGGCCGGAACTCCGCAAGATCAGCCGCGGTCATCACGCCGGCATGGTGACCGCCGGTGGCATGGAGGTGCGGCTCGCGTACGAAGGTCTCGATGGCCTCGGCGACGAACCCCTCGCGCCACTCGGCGCGTGCGGCCCGGATCTGCACGACCCGGTCGGCGCCGGCCGTCTCGGCCACGGTGACCAGTCGGCGCAGTGTCTCCGCGTACGCCGGGTTGGTGAGGCGCTCCCCCGGGGTGGGCGTCCCCGTCCTGAGCCACTGTGCCGCGGACGTGGGCCAGTCCTGCTCGAACTGGGGGCGCATCGTCTCCAGCACCGCGCACAACTGGGCACCCGCAGGGTAGCCGCGTTCCGCGTAGTGGATGGCGTAGGCGACAACCTCGGCGAGTGGCCAGCTGCCGTGCTCCTCTAGCAGCTTGAACCAGGCTTCGACCGCGCCCGGGACCGCCGCCGCCAACGCGCCGGACCCGGGTACCTCGGTGAAACCAAGCGCCTGGAAATGCGCCACCGTCGCCTTCCGCGGCGCCGGCCCCTGGCCCGCCAGCACGCGCGGCATCCCCGCCTCCTGGGACATCAGCAGCACCATGTCGCCCGCCGGCCCGTTGAGATGCGGCTCGACCACGTGCAGCACGAAACCGGCCGCGACCGCCGCGTCGAACGCGTTGCCACCTCGCTCGAGGACCGACTGGGACGCACCGGTCGCGAGCCAGTGGGTGGAGGCCGACATGCCGAAAGAACCGGTCAGGGTAGGCCGGGTGGTGTGGGTGGGCGGCCGCACGAACGTCGGTACCTGCAAGATCTCAGTCACAGGTAAAGTATGCAAAATCGCGAGATTGGATGCAATAACGGAGGTATCTGCCACGGCGGCAGGACGGGGTACGGCAGCGGTCCCGGCTGCCGTCGGGACCCGGCCGGGGCGCTGGCGCGGGTAGTCGGGCAACCGCACGTAGTCCCCGCCGGACGCTGGTCGGGGTGTCGCTCGGTAATGCGCTTGGGGTGCTCGACTGGACGGCGTACGCGACCCTTGGACGCGCTGCGCGACGAGCCGGCGGAGATGCGCGCCGCCGAGCGCGCTTCACTCGGGTGCCGTGCCGGGTCTGCCCTTGAGGCGAGCGGCAAGTTCTCGAATCTGCCGTTTCATCCGCTCGTCCTGATCGTTGCGCGCCGCGGCCTCGTGGCGTTCCCTGTGCAGCCGGCGGTCCTGCTCATGTTCTTCCAGCAGGCGGAGGGCGTCGGTTCGAGCCTGGATGTTCTCGGCCTTGGCGTGTTTGAGGAAGACCTCGTGCGTCTCCATGTCGGCCGCCGCGTGGTCGGCCACCTGGCGGTCGTAGGTGCTGAGTCCGGCGAGGCGTTTGGTCAGGATCGGCATGCAGTCCAGGGTGATCAACGCGATGCGGAGCAGCCAGGCGAACAGCAGGACCATCAGGCTCTTGCTCTGGAGGGCCAGGAGCGCGTCGTCCTCCTCCAGGATGCCGATCTTGCCTTCGGGATGAGGCAGCTGCTTGTCGATCTCCTGGGCGATCTGGGTCGAGTAGCCGGCGTTGACCCTGCCCTGGGCCTCGACGGCGCTCTTCGCCTTGGCCTGCAGATCGGCGAGTTGCCTCCGCCGCTCCGGCAGCTTGGACGTGCGCAGGAACGCCGCCCGCTCGGTCCGGATCTGGCGGCAGTTCGGTCCCTCGCCGATGACGCCCGTTGTCTCGTTGCCGACGCGTTCGCCGCCGCATTCGGCGTGCCCCAGCCGCTCCAGCCTTCGCAGCGCCGCCATGTCCTTGTCGATCGCCTTCGACAGCGTCGACACCTGCTCGCCGAGCGAGGCCACCGTGGCCGCCGCGCCGACCGGATCGGCACCGACCGTCAGGAGAAGCCCCCGGGCCTTGCACGACGCGAGGTCCTTCGCGGGAAGCACCCGATGGGGGACGGGATTGCATGCCGTCAACGCGCTGAGCTTGGTCGCCCGTTCCACCTGCCTGTCCTCGGCGACCTGCCGGTGGATCGCGGGCTCGAAAATCTTGATCAGCAGCGGCTCGGCCACCACGAACCCGAGCACGACGGCCAGCAGGACCCGGGTGAGGAACACCCCGCGGCTGCTCTGCGTCCCGTGCGCGCTGGCGATCAGCCAGCGGTCCACCGAGAAGATGACCCAACCCCAGAAGAGGGCGACGGCCAGGGCCACCACGAGTGGTACGTCCGCGAACTTCTCGACCATGACGAACATGGACACGGCCGCAAGGATCCCCGCGTTCACAACGATCAGGGCCATCGCGGTGTAGCGTCCGCGGTCCAGAGGGGCCATGCTCAGGACGGACTCGTCCACGCCGATCAGCGAACGCAGCCACACGCCCGGTCCCTTCGGGCCGTGCACGGGCCGCCGAGGCTGCTCCCCCTCCACCTCGACGGCAGGGGCCGTCTGAACCGCCGTCATCAGAGGTCTTCCTCCCGGTACGGCACATCGTCGCCGGTGTCGGGACCGGGAGCCGGCGGCGGTGCCGCGAGCCCCTCCCGGGCCGGCTCGGCCGCCGCCTCGATTCCCCCGGGCTCCGCCTTGGACGGCGGCCCGGCCGTCTTCCCGGCGGTGAGTTCGTTGAGAATGCCGTCGATCTCCTTCACGCCTCGCTCGTCGAGGTGACCCTTGCGCACCATCTCCTTGAGGATCTCGAGCCGCAGCATGATGCCCTGCGCGTGGGTTTCCCTGGACAACTGGGCATTCTGGACCGCTTCCTCATGGCGGCGGTCCTCACGCAGCCGTTCCAGCACGTGCAGACGGTCGGCCTCCTGCTGGTGGAACTCGGCGAGTTCTTTGGCGCCGATCTCGCCCCGCTCGGCAGCGAGAGCGTAGGCCAGCAGGGGATCGTCCCCCACCGCGGCGGTGACCTTCGCGGCCTGGTCGATGCCGAAGGTCGTCTCCAGATCGCGCCTGCGGTGCGCCGCGGCCAGCGCCGCCTCCTCATGCAGTTCCCGCTGCTCCTCCTTCTCCCGGTCACTGCGGAGCTTGTGGACCTCCTGCGCGGTGCTCAGCACCTCCATCTTGAGCCTGTGCAGCCTGGTCTCGGTCTCCTCCAGAGCCTGGGCCCGGTCGAACTTCCCGTCCCTCACCAGGCCCGCAAGCCGGTCCTCGAGATCGAGATCGTCCCGGACGGTCTTGCCCAGGAAGTCCCTGACCTCCGACGGCGCGGGGATCTCGACGTTGCCCAGAGCCACCGTCATCCCGGAAAGCCGGACCGGCAGGTAGTGGTGGTAGGCCTGCAGTTCGGCGCGCACCTCCGTCCGAGCCGACAGGAAATCGGCCAGCTTGTACTTCGCCCCCGCCTTGAAAACGTCCTCGTGCGCTCTCAGGTACCCGGCCAGGGAGTCCCGGACGTCACCCAGCCCGGCCTCCACCACGGCGACCGGGTCATGGACGAGGCAGGTGAAGTCGACGAGAACGGTGAACTCGCCCCCCTCCGTGGAGGGGATGGCGAACTCGACCCTGACCTGCTTGTTCTCCGTCACATCGACGACGCTCACGTGTGTCGCCTGCAGGACGATCTCGTCGTCCAAGCCGAGCCGTCCGCTGTCGAGCACGTACCTGCCGTCGGACCGGAACACCAGCACCTGCCCCGCCGTCGGAGGCGGGATCTCGGAGGTGTCACGGCTCCGGGACCGCAGCCCGAAAAGCCCGGATCTAGGCACCGGCGACAGGATTCTCTGGCTGATGATCGGATAGGTCACGCTTCTTCTCCCATGCGGCGTTGTGCTCGTTCGATGGCCGCGAACAGGGCGGCGGTGACCGGGTTCGCTCCGTCACGCCGGTTCGCGGGGCGTTCGGCGAACGCCGTGAAGTCCTCGGCCAGCTCGTCCTGCTGGTCCTTGGACAGCAGACCGCCCAGGACGTCGCCGAGCCGCTGGGCGATCGCCTCCGGCTGCTCGGCGTGGTACCTCAGCGCGTCGAGATTGGCGTGCAGCACGGCCAGCGCGGTATGCCTGACCGGCCGGTTCACCAGCAGCACCGACCACGTGTACCCGATGGCGTCCGCCAGGTCGGGCCGCTCGCACAGCAACTGCGCCGCCAGCGGCCGTCCCCGCTGGTCGTCGGTCCGGTAGACGGCGAGCATCGCCCACAGCGCGGCGCCGTACACCTCGATCCGGCCCGGGATCCCGCGCAGCTTCTTGATCTTGTTCTCCAGGAAGTGGACGACGCGGGCGCGCCCCGCCGCGTCCTCCTGGGACAGGAACAGCCCGCCGAACGCCTCGATCGCGAGCGGCCCCAGCACGGCTCCCCGGTTGCCCGCCAGCCGCCAGAGGTTCTTCACCGCCTCGATCGGGTAGAGCCGCCCGAGGACCCCCGAGAACGCGATGATCGCGTTGTACTTCTGCCCCTGCGTACTGCCCTGGGCGGCCCATCCCGAGGCGACCCGGAGCGCGACCGGCGCCAGGTCTTCGTCGAGGCACATCAACCACAGCACGTGGACGGTCGTCAGCCGCTTCCGCCTGGCATGCGAACGGGCCGGTTCGCCGCGTCCCGTCGCGACCGACCACGGGTCCAGGTACGAGCCCTCGACCTCGTCGAAACTCGACGCGGCGAGCCGGGCCAGGCCCGCCGCGATGTGGAGGGAGAGCTCCGGTCTGATCAGGACGCCTTCGAGCCAGCCCCGGACGGCGTCCCAGAAGCATTCGTCGAAGCGTCCCGTCATCTCGGCGAAGACGAAGCGCTGCGCCTCCGGATCGCGCAACTCGATCAGCCGCCGGGGCCGGCCGTCGACGGTCACCTGCCTCATCCGGATCAGCGGGTTCTCCAGCTGCCTCCCTCTGGCCTGGGGGAAGACCGCCTCCGCGGGCCGAGGAGGCCGATCCGCGGATTCGACCCCGGCGGGCTCCTCGGGCACCATCTCCGCCAGCGCGGCCTTCAACGACTCCCGGACCTCCCCGAACCGCCTCTCCGACAGGCCCGGCAAGAACGCCAGCACGGTGACGTCGAGCACCTGCTCCCGGGTCGGCCCCTTCCCGAACCAGTCCCGCACCTGGTCCCGCGCCGCCTCCCGCAGGACGGACGAGATCGCATCCCCGGGCGGCAGGCCCCGCACGAGCAGGTTCGTGATCTCGACCAGGCACGCCATCGTCACGGCTTTGGGCAGCGCCTCCACCACTTTCGTGACATCCGCGTCCCCCAGACCGCCGCCCGCGTGCTCGCGGATGACCGCCCCCCAGTCCTCGGGCGGCGACCACTCGATCCTGGCGGTCACGGCCGTGCGCCGGTTCTCCTCCGAGGAGGTCACCACCAAAAACGAGCCCCGCTCGCGCAGTTCCCCCTGGACCCGTTCCCAGTGGTGCTCAGCCTCCCGGTCGACGGTGCCGAACCAGCCGGGCAGCAGGTAGCCGGTTCCCCCGTCGAACCGGTGGTCGGCCAACTCCCTCAAGCTCCTGGTCGAGGACAACCTGACGATCGGCGCCTGCCCGCCGAGCACACGCACGAGGAGGTTCACAGCGCCGGTGAGCTTGCCGCTGCCTTCCGGCCCGTACAGGGTGACCACCGAATGCTTCAGCAGCGCCTCAAGTGCGGGCTCGAACGGTTCGGGCTCCACGAAATGTCCGCTCAGCGCGTCCACCCGTTCCCGGGGCATCGGCCCGCTCACCGCCTGCCGGCTGGTCCAACTCGCCGCCGCGCCGAACCCGAAGTTCGCGCCCGCCGCCTCCACACCGCTGTGGAAAACGTTGATCAGCTGGTTGACCGGCACATGCTCGGCGGGAGGCGGGGCCCCGTCCCCGTCCTCCTTGGCCGGGTCGCCGACGGGCTGGAACGGCTGGCCGTCATCGTCGGTGTGCACACCTTCGGCGGGCACGTCCTCGGACACGAGGTCAGCCTCCGAAACCGAAGTTGGCACCCCTGGCGTCGACCCGCTCGTGAAACTCGTTGTGCACCGAGGCGGACGGCTTCGGCGGCGCGGCCTCACCCGTGGCCGCTGACGCGGTCTGCTCGTCCGGGGGGAGGGCGAGCGGGAGGGAATGGACGGGGCGGCCCCGCGGGATCCAGAGCCAGGCGCGCTCGCTGAACTCCTTGACCTTCACCTCGACCTCCCGGAAGTCCTCGGGGGCGACCGAGAGCGCGTGGCCGTGGCGGACGATGTCGGTGAAGATCCGGTCAGAGAGCATGACGGCCAGATCGGCCCTGGACTCCTTGAGGGCGACCCGCAACGGGGGACTGTCGCAGAGCCGGGCGACCTCGACGGGCCCCTGACCGCTGCGCCCGTTCACATCGGCGATGGCCGTGCCGTGGTGGACGGCCAGCCGGAGCCGCAGGCGGTTCTCCCACGGCGCGTCCCCGTTGCGCCGGTCGAGGAAGGCCGCGAGGTGACGGGGGAAGTCCCCGACCAGGCGCCCCTCGGCGGTCTGCGGGAGGAGGACCGAGAACTCCCCGTCGCCGGCGCCTTGCCGTTCCCATCTGTCCCGGTCGAGTCCGGCCGAGGCCGCCGCCCTGTCCAGGGCCTCGAGAAGCCCCGCCTGGATGTCCGACTGCCGCTGATCGTCGCCGCTTCCGTACCCCGTGGCGTCGACCGAGATCATCGGGCGCCGTTCAAAAACCCCTGCCACCTGCTGTCCCCTTGGCATCTTGGAATCGGGAACGGGATCCTTGCATGCAGGGCTGCCGAAGAATTAGTACAAATACCCGTTTTGCTGAAGTCATCTAAGTCACCCCGACACCTGGCATTAGTACCCAATGTCGAGGCGCACCGGGCGGTCTGCTGAACTCAAGCGAAGATCCGCAACCGGAACCTGCAGCACGCCGACGCGAAAGCGGCGCTCGCCGTCACCCAGATCCTCTGGGTCTCGATCATCGGCTGACCATCGCGTAAGACCTCAGTCCTTCGAGGTCGGCCACCACGATCCGCCGGTAGCCCGTCCTGATCAGCCCGGCGCCGCGCATGTGCCTGACGGCCTTGACCGCCGACTCCCTCGCGGCGCCGACCAGCTTCCCCATCTCCTCCTGGGTGAGCTCGATCCCGAGGTCGACGCCGCCCTCGACCGGATACCCGTGGCGTTCGGCGAGTAGAACGGCCACCCGAGCCAGCCGTTGCTCCACCGGGTAAGCCGCGAAGTCCAGACGCCGCTCGTTGGCCCAGTCGAGCCGGTCGCCGAGCATGGTCGCGAGAAGCCTCCACGCTTCGGGATGCTGGTTGAGGAAACCCAGGAATCGCTCCTTCGGCAGCCGATGTACCGCGCCGTCCGTGCACGCGATCACGGTCGCGGAGCGGTCCGTGTCGCGAATCGCCGCCAGCTCCCCCACCAGATCCCCGCTGACCCTGATTCCGAAGAGAACCTCCGCGCCGTTCTCCAGGCACCCGACCACCTTCACGCACGCCGGCGACTTGCTTCCCTGCGCCCTCAACACCAGCACCTGGTCGGTGGACGCCCCCTGCACCATCAGCGTCTGCCCCGCGCTCACCCGCTGCTCGGGAGCGATCGTCAACAGCTCGCTGCGAAGCGAGGCCTTCAACCCCGCCAGGAAGGTGCCGATCGGCCAGCGTTCTCTCCCTGTTTCGACCACATCCCCACTATCCCCGCCCGCGATGCCACGGGTAACTCGTTTCTCGCCCCGCCCAAAAGTGATCTTGTCAAGGAGTAAATGATCAGCCCCGGTCCGACGGCCCCGGCGTCGCAGCCGTCGCAGCGGCGGGCCGGGGATCTGTCCCAGATCACCGGTTCGCCATCCGGTGGGGAGTGGGGTGTTGCGCCCGTGTGTGGGCGGGTGGGGGTGGCGAGTTCTTGCCATGGGGGGTTGTTTTTGGGGTGGGCGCGCTTATAGTCGCCACGGCGATCGGTTTCATGAATTTGGTGCGCTCCGGTGGAGGTCGTATGGCTACGGTGCCATGGGCAATCGAAAGGCGCATGCTGGCGGTGCTCTCGGGTACGGTCACGCGTCTCCAAAAACGCCTGAACCTGTGGTTTCTGGGTACCGCCGGAGGTGATGAGCGCCCAGTGGTATTCGACATCGACGAGACACTTCCCGAACTGCGTGAGGTCGAGAAGGAATTCGACGCTATCCGGGGCGAGTTCCTGGTCGCCTCCGGGCGGGACGCCGTCATGCCGACCTACCACGAACTCGACCCGCTCCAGCGCGGGATATCCGCGACCACGCCCCACGACTGGCGGATGTTCTACCTGTACTCGATGGGCGAAGTGGCGGAGGAGAACGCGGCGCTGTGCCCCCTAACGATCGCGGCGCTGAAGAAGGTTCCGAACCTGTTCCAGGCGAGCTTCTCCATCCTGGATCCCGGGAAGTCGATTCCCGCGCACAACGGTCCCTACTACGGCTACCTGCGGTACCACCTCGGCATCGAGGTGCCCGACGACGACCCGCCGCAGATCAGGATCCGCGATCACGTGCACACGTGGCGGGACGGGGAGAGCGTCCTGTTCGACGACAGCTGGAACCACGAAGTGATCAACAATTGCGCGGAACGGCGAGTGGTGCTGATCGTGGACGTGCTGCGGCCGATGCCGAGGAGACAGCACCTCGCGAACCGCTCCTTCGCGTTCGTTCTGCGCTTCTTCTACGGCCGCATGCTGCTGCGGCGCCTGAACGCGGCGGCCGTCCCCGCCGCGTGAACCCGATCCCGCATCGGACATGAGGAGAGACCGTGGAGAAAGCCACCAGCACCCCGTTCCTGATCATTTCCTCCGACACCCATGCCGGGCTGCGGACCGATCAGTACCGGGAGTTCCTTGAGAGCAGGTACCACCCGCAACTGGACCTCTACCTGCAATGGCAGGAGTCGACCGCCGGAATGCGCAAGGAGACGCAGAACGAAGAGTTCGTCCGCGAGTGGTACGAGGAGAACGACGAGGGACTGCGGGCCAGCTGGGACGCCGAGCGCAGGGACCGGGAGCTGGACGGGGACGGCGTCGCGGGTGAGGTGATCTTCCCGGACGCCGATGCCGTGGCCGCGACCACGGCGGTGCCCTTCGGGGCGGGCATCGGCATGTCCGGCGCCGACTACGATCCCGAGCTCGCGCTGGCCGGCGCCCGCGCGCACAACAGGTGGCTGGCCGGGCTGTGCCGGCAGAGCCCGGCCAGACGGCGGGGGGTGATCGTCGCCCCCGTGGTCGGGAACGTCGAGGGCGCGGTGGCCGAGATCCGCCGGGCCCACGCCGACGGCCTCCGCGGCGGCATCATGATCCCCTCCCTCTGGGGGCACGGGAACCGTCCGTACCACGATGCGGAGTACGACCCGGTGTGGGCCGTCTGCGAGGAGCTGGGCCTGCCCGTCCAGACCCACGCCGGCGCCGCCCCCGGCGAGGACCTGGGCATGCACCTGGGCCTGTACGCGACCGAGGTCTCCTGGTGGTCGGCGCGCCCCATGTGGTTCCTTATCTGGACGGGCGTTTTCGAGCGGTTCCCGGGGCTGCGGTTCGGCGCGCAGGAGTGCGGCCTGTGGTGGGTGGCGAACATGCTCTGGCAGATGGACGTGGCCTTCGAGCGCGAGCACGGGACGAAGAAGCTGGCGAGCTTCGGTGCGCACATGAAGCGGCGGCCGAGCGAGTACTTCGACGCCAACTGCTTCGTCGGAGGCTCCACGGCCAAGCGCCGGGAGCTGGCCGACCGTCACCAGATCGGCGTGCGCAACATCCTGTGGGGCAACGACTTCCCGCACCCGGAGGGCTCCTGGCCGCACACCCGGGAGTGGCTCACGCACATGTTCGCCGACGTGCCCGAGGACGACACCCGGGTGATGCTGGGCGAGGCGGCCGTGGAGATGTTCGGCTTCGACCGCGAGGAGCTGATGGCGGTCGCGCGGCGCATCGGGCCGCTCCCCTCGGAACTGGGCCGGGACGAGGCGTCCCGCCCGAGCACGAGCCTGACGACGTCCGGCGTACCCGGCCGCCACTGGCTGGACGGGCCGGACGTGCCGGAGATCAGCAGGTCCGCCTGACCAGACGGGGCGCGCTCCGGATCGCCGGGCGCGCCCCTTCGCATGTGCTCAGTCGGCGCCCTGTGCGGCGGTGGTCCCGCGCTCCGACTCTTCGCGCTCGATCACCCCGGCCAGGAGGGTGAAGGACGTCCAGGCGAAGAGGTCGCGGGGTGTGATCGTCCAGCCGTGCCGGCGGGCCGCCAGAGTGCACAGCCGGGCGGCAGCCATGGAGTCGCCGTGGTCGAAGAAGTTCTCGCCGGGATCGCAGTGGACGCCCAGCACTTCGAAAGCGAGGTCGAGAAGTTCGGAGAGCGGCTTGTCAGCGGTGAAATCGGTCGGCATCGGGATCTTTTCCTTCGGGTTTCTCAATCGGGACGCAGGAAGCGCTCCACCTTGCCGGCGTGCGAACGCGGAAGCGCGTCGACGATCTCGGCCGTCATCGGGATCTTGTGCGGCGATATCAGGCCCCGGCAGTGCTCGCGCACGGCGTCGGTGCCCGGTGGATCCGCCGGGTCGGAAGGAACGATCAGCGTGTGCAGGACGTCCCCGAGGAGCCGGTCGGGGCGCCGTACCACCAGCGCTTCCGCGATGCCCGGATGGGTCGCGAGCGCGCGTTCCACCTCGCGCGTGTTCACGTTGGCGCCGCCCACCACGACGACGTCGTCCAGGCGGCCGGTGAGGTACAGGTAGCCGTCGGCGTCGGTCCGGCCGGTGTCGCCGATGGAGAAGAACCCGTCGCCGCGGCCGCGCAGCAGGCCGAAGCCCTCCTTGCCGAAGGTCCGGGTCCAGGTGCTGCGCATGAACACCTCGCCGGTCTCGCCGGGCGGCAGCGGTTCGCCGTCCGCGTCCGCTATCAGGACCTCGTTGTGCCGGAAGGGCCTGCCCACGGTTCCGGGACGGGCCAGCCATTCGACGCCGTCGCAGAACGTGGAGCCGGTCACCTGGGTGGAGCTGTAGGTCTCGAACACCCGCTCGCCGCCCAGCCGGGAGATCCAGCGGCGCTTGACCTCCTCCGGGCAGGGCGCGGAGGTGTGCAGTACCCCGGTGAGCGAGGCGCACAGGGCGTCCCAGAGCGTCTCGTTCGCGTCGAGGAGCGCCATCTGGTGCGGCGTCAGCTGGCACCATGTGGGGCGGAAGCGTTCGACCGCGGACCTCAGCGAGGCGGGGTGGAGCCTGCGCGGCAGGACCACGTGGGCTCCGCCGGTGATGCCGGCCATGCAGGTCAGGGCGGGCGCCGCATGGGACAGCGGCCCGACGGAGAGCTGGACGGCGTCGCGGTGCCAGGCGGCGGCCCGCATGATCTCCCGGACCCCGCCGAGCGCCCTGCCGGGACCGGGCACGACGGGGTACAGCCGCGGGAGGCCCGTGGTGCCGCCGGTCGGCAGGTGCCAGGTCACGTCCGGCTCCGGGGCCGCCGAAGGCTCCCGGGGCGGCGCGTGCTCCAGCGCCGCCGCCAGCTCCCGTTCGCCCAGCGGGAACGCGTCCGTGAAGGCCGCGCCCAGATCGGCGCCGAGCGTCTTACGCTCCAGGTCCGTCGACTCGGGCGGCAGGATCAGCGGGCTGCAACCGAGCATCCACGACGCCAGGACGGCCCGTACCAGCCCCTCACCGTTCGGCAGCGCGACGACGATGTGGCGGCCGGGTCCCCAGCCGGCGTCCAGCGCGAACCGGGCCGTCGCCGCGACCCGTGCGGCCAGCTCCCCGGCGGTGTAGTGGATCCACGCCCCGGACGGCTCCTCGACGCTGAGCATCGGACGGCCGGGAGCGGCGCGGGCCAGGGAAAGCAGGCGGCGGGACTCGGTGGTCTGCAAACGGAACAAGGTGCCTCAGCTCCCCTCCGGGTAAGGCGAGACCGGACCGTCAGCGTATTTCCCGTACCGGCCGCCGATGGCTTTGTGGCGAATTGTCGCCACATCACTTCCCTGCCGTCCGGGGTCACTCGATACTTCTGCTGCGAGCCGGTAACACGGCAGGCGAACGCATATCGAAGCGGAGCAGGAGAAGAGGCCTTGCGAATGTCCAATGGATTCCAGGACCGGGACGAGGCCCTCTCGAACAATGACGCAAGCAATGAAGGCGCGCTGGTGCGCGAACTCATCAGAAAACTTGTGGCCGAGATCGCCCCGCCGGATTCACCAGAGGTGCGGCCCGGTCACCTCCTGCGGGACGAGCTGGGTTTCGACTCCGTGCGCGAAGTGGAACTCACCTTCGCCCTCGAAGAACTCTTCGAATTCGAGCCGTTCGTCGTCGAGGATGCACCGCAGTTGGAGACCGTCGGGGAGCTGGAGGATTTCACCCTCGACATGATCGCCCAGGGGCGCGCCACGGTTCCCGCGCCCACGACCACGGCCGGGCCCACGACCGCGGCCGCGGCCGCGCGGCCGAGGTGACCGAGGGCATCAGGAAAGGTCCGGGAGGCAGGGAATGACGGTGGCCGACGGCCCGGAGCGCCCGGGCGACGCCGAGTCCCGGTTCGTCTGGGACTACGCACGAACGGACGAGCGCCTGCGCGCCCTGTACGAGCGGGGCAAGGCGGCGCAGTGGAACGCCACGACGGACATCGACTGGGCCGCCGGCGTGGGCACCCCCGGCCACGCCGGGCTCCGCGGCCGCGATCTCCCGCTCGGACGGGACGCGTGCCCCGTCCCGTCCGAGCGCTGGGCCGCGTTCCACTGGGAGTTCCATTCGTGGATGACCAGCCAGTTCCTCCACGGGGAGCAGGGCGCCCTGCTGGCCACCGGCCGGCTGGTGGCGATGGCCCCCGACCTGGACACCAAGTTCTACGCGGCGGCCCAGGTGGCCGACGAGGCACGGCACGTGGAGGCGTACGCCCGCTACGTCGGGCTGCTCGGCAACGAGTACCCGGTCAACCCGTCGCTCAAGCGGATGCTGGACACGGTGGTGACCGAGAGCCGCTGGGACATCGTCTTCCTCGGCATGCAGATCATCGTCGAAGGGCTGGCGCTCGCCGCGTTCAGGCTGGAGCACACCCGCTCCTTCGACCCCGTCATCGCCCGGCTCACCCGGCTCGTCGCCAGGGACGAGGCCCGGCACGTCGCCTTCGGCCGGCTCGCCCTCCGGGAGATCTACGGCGAGCTGACGTCGAGGGAGAAGGCCGAGCGCGAGGAGTTCGTCAAGGACGCGGCGCTGCTGATGTCCCGCAGGTTCCGCCTGGAGGAGATCTGGCGGCGCCTGGACGTGGACGTCCGGGCGGGCACCGACTACGCGCTCCAGGACCGGAAAATGATCGACTTCCGCCGGCTGATGTTCACGAAGATCGTCACCTCGCTGGCCGGAGTGGGGCTGCTGACCCCAGGAGTCCGCGCGCACCTGGAGCAGCTCCAGCTGCTGCGCACCGTCTCTCGGAGGTGAACGCATGACCGCCGCAACGAACAGCACGGCCATCCCCAGCACGGCCACCAGGCCGCGCCTGGAGCACATCCTCTCCTGGGTGGAGCATCCCGGACTGGAGCAGCCCGTCCGCTTCTCCGATGGTCGCGGCACCTGGACCAGCCACTCCTACGCGGACCTGGCGGCGGGAGTGCGCCGCAACGCTCACCGGCTGCGCGCGGCGGGCATCGGCTCCGGCGACACCGTGCTCCTCATCGGCGCGAACACGCCCGGCTTCGTCGTGTCCCTCTTTGGCGTCATGCACGCCGGCGCCACGCCCTCCATCGTCGCGCCGGGCGGTCCCGCCGAGCTGGACGCCCGCCTCCGGGACGTCGCCCGCGCGGTAGGCCCCGCCGCTCTCCTCGTCACGAGGGAGCAGGCACCGCTCCTCGACGGCCTCAACCCGCCCGGCTGCCGCGTCCTGACGGAGGCGGCCGAGGACGGCCCCATGGCCGACGGCGCGCCGGAGCCGCCCGAGGTGGGGCTGGTCCAGTTCAGCTCGGGGTCCACGGGGACGCCGCGGGGCGTCCAGATCCCGTGGCCGGCCCTCAACGCGCACGTGCGCGCCCTGCACGACTGGCTGTCGATCACCGAGGACTCCCGGGTGGTGTCGTGGGTGCCCTTCCACCACGACATGGGGCTGGTGGGCTGCCTGCTGATGCCGCTGGCGCGGGGGGCCGGGGGCTCCTACCTGCCGCCGCAGGAGTTCATCGGGGCACCGGCCCGGTGGCTGGCCGAGATCTCCCGGTCCGGCGGCACCGCGTCCGCCATACCCGCGTTCGCCCTGAGCCACGTGGTGCGGAAACTGCGTCCGGCCCACCTGGAGGGGCTCGACCTCGGCGGCATGAGCGGCCTCGTCATCGGCGCCGAACGCGTCGACCCGGACGATCTGGACGCGTTCCACCGGCTGCTCGGGCCTGCCGGCCTGCGTCACGAGTCCCTGCTCCCCGCCTACGGCATGGCCGAGGCGACGCTGGCCGTGACCGGCGAACGGCCGGACCCCGCGGGCATCCGGACCCGGCTGGTGGACACCGACTCGCTGGAGCCGGGCGAGCCGGTGACGTTCCCCGCCGGCGGCGCGCGCCTGGCCGCCCGTCTCGTCTCGTGCGGCCGCCCGCTCGGCGGGGTGGGAGTAGAGATCCTGGACGCCGACGGCTCGCCGCTGCCGGAGGGCGCGTTCGGGGAGATCGCGGTGAGCGGGGAGAGCCTGGCGGCGGGATACGTCGGAGACGAGTTCACGGCGATCGGCCCCCGCCACCGCACCGGGGACATGGGGTTCACCCTCGACGGCGAGCTGTACGTCGTCGGGCGGGCCGGGGACGGCATCAAGGTGCGGGGCCGCTGGTTGTTCGCCGAGGACGTGCAGGTCATCGCCGCCGCCGCGGCGCCCAGGCCGCGGCGGACCGTCGCCCTCCTCGGCACCGTGTCGGGACGGGACGCGGTGGTCGTCACCATCCGGAACTGCACCGCGGACGAGGCCGCCGCCGTCGGACGGCACGTGGCCGCCAGGCTGCCCGGGCTGCGCGTGATGGTCCTGCAGGTGCCGCGCGGCACCCTGCTGCGCACCACCAGCGGCAAGCTCAGGCGCCGCGCCATGTGGCGGAACCTCGTCACGGCGGGCGACCTGGCCGCCCACCGGGTCTGGGACTCGGCGGCTGACCGGGCCTGAAGACACCACTCCGCGCCGAATCGAGAGAGAACCCGCCGGATCGAGAAGAGGATCAGTGGAACGTACGGGGATCATCGAGCACATACGGCGGTCGCTCACCGTGGCCCTGGACCGCGAGGTCACCGGACTGCGCGAGACCACCGCGCTCTATGAGGAGCTGGGCCTGGACTCGGCGGGCACCCTCGAACTGCTGCTGGTCCTGGAGGACACCCTCGGGTTCGAGGTCGACCCCGAGGAGCTGGAGACGGAGGTCTTCCGCACGGCCGGCAGCCTGGCCGACTACGTCGCCGGGCACCTCGTCACCACGGTCGACGCCGGGGCCACGGCGTGACCGTGGGCGCGTCACCGGACGCCGGCACCGGGACCCTGGGTCTGTCCCGGGTGTCGGTGCGGCTGCCCAGGGGCACCGAACCCGTCGATCGCGTCCTGGAGCGGGCCGGCCGCGGACCTTTCGAGCGACGGATGTTCAGGAGGTTCCACGGACTGCGCGACAGCCCCACCCTCGCCCCCGACGAGCGCATGGAGGACCTCCTGGTCGGGGCTGGCAGGGACGCTCTCGCGGGACGCGGCGCCGACGTCGTGCTGTACGCGCACTCGCATGTCGTGCAGGAGTTCGCGAACCGGCCGGGGTTCGCGGGGCGGCTGTGCGCCGCGCTCGGCGTCCCCGGAGCGGAGTTCTACGGGATCTCCCACCTGCACTGCGTCAGCGTGCTGCGGGCCGTGGAGATCGCCCGCCGCTACCATGCCCGCGCCGGGGCACGGCCCGGGGACAGGGTCCTGGTGCTCGGCGGCGACCAGGGCAGCTACGACGACACGGCGAGGATCATCCCGAACGTGACCGTGGGCGGGGACGCCGCCGCGGCCGTCGTGGTGCACTCTTCGCACGGCGACGCGGACGGTCACGGGTCCCCCCGCTACCGCTACCTGTCCGGTGCGGCGCTGCGCGACCAGCGGTTCCACCGGGCCCTCCGGATGACCCAGGACGAACAGGCGCGCTACGCGAAGGCCTGCCTCGACCACGTGGCCACGGTCCTGGGCGAGGCCGCCGGCCGGGCGGGTCTCGGCGTCGCGGACCTCGACTGGATCATGCCCGACCTGACCAACGCCGTGTTCTGGCGCAACGTGTGCCGCGAGACGGGCGTCGGACGCGACCGCGTCCCGCTCGACCTGCTCCCCGTGCGCGGCCACAACTACGGCATCGACGCGCTGTCGGTCCTCCAGCACGCCGACGCGACCGGGCGGCTGCGGCCCGGCGACCGGTGCGCGCTGGTCGCGCTCGGGCACGGCGCGTACTTCCAGGTCGTCGTCGTAGAGGTGATGGGCGGATAGCCGTGGCCGATCTGTACATCGACGCACTCGCGACCTCGGTCCGCGCGCGGCCGGGGCTCCAGCCGTCCGCCGGACTGCCCCGCCGGAACATGCGCCGCCTGGTCGCGAACATGATCGCGCGCGACCGCGGCATCCCGGCGGAGCGAATGCACGTGCGGCGGCCCGTGCCCGGCGACCCGGCCGACGCCGCGGACTACGCCACCACCCGGCGGGCCCTGGACGCGCTCGGGCACCCGGACGACGACCAGCCCCTCGTCGTGGTGCGCTCCGGACCGGTGATCGACCCGATGACGTCGCCCCTCGCGGGCACCGTCCACGCGGTCGGCTGGACGGGCGAGGACGTGGGGATCAGCCACCTCGCGGAACAGGGCGGGACGCAGGTGTTCCACCTGCTCGCCTGGGCGGTGCCCGAGGACCGGGGCGCCACCGTGGTGATCGTCGACGATCCCGCGTACGTCGACGTCGAGACCGAGAAGCCGGCCTTCGCGGCGGTCGCCCTGCGGGTGGCCCGCACGGGAGCGCTCCGCATCGTCGCCGTCGGTGCGGGCCCGGCCGGGACGGAGACACCGGCGGAGGCACGGCGCGCACGGGTCTTCTCCGGCCCCGGCGCCTGCGACGCATGGCTCGACCTGTACGCGGCGCTGTCGTCCGGTGCGGTCGGGCCCGGAGAACCCGTGCTGTTGCGCACCGTGGGGGACGAGCGGCACGGCTGGCTGCTTCTTGAGGCCGTCCAACCGCGCGAACTGAGGATGTCCAGCGCGCCGATGGGAGAGTGACGGAGAAGATGGGACCGGACCTGCCCGGACAGTGCCTGCTCCACGAGGCGTTCCTGTGGAGCGTCGACCGTGACGCCGACGCGGAGGCGCTCCGCGTCGGCGGGGAGAGCATCAGCTACGGGCGCCTCCACGAACGCGCGCTGCGGCTCGCCGGCGGCCTCCTCTTCCACGACCCCGGCGGCCCGGGCGGGCCGCGGCGGATCGGCGTGCTCGGCGCCCGCGGCGAGGACATGTACGCCGGCCTGCTCGCCGCCCTCTACACCGGCGCGGCGGCCGTCCCGCTCAACCCCGCCTTCCCGCCCGAACGCCTCCGCGCCATGATCGGCGCCGCCTCGCTCGACGGCCTCATCGTCGACGACAAGGGCCTGTCCCTGCTGGCCGAACTGAAGGGTGCGCTGGACGGCGTCCGGGTGGTGCACCAGCCCACCGCGCCCGCTCTGGACAGGCCGCTGTCGTCCGCTCCCGAGGACATCGCCTACATCCTCTTCACCTCCGGCTCCAGCGGCCGTCCGAAGGGCGTCCCCGTCCGGCACTCCAACGTGGCCGCCTACCTGCGCCAGGTCGGGGCGCGCTACGGCTTCACCCGCGACGACGTCTTCTCGCAGACCTTCGACCTGACCTTCGACCTGGCGATGTTCGACGTCTTCGCCGCGTGGGGGGCCGGCGGCACCGTCGTCAGCGTCCCCTCGCACGTGTACGTGTCGCTGCCCGACTTCGTGGCCAGGCACGGCATCACCGTCTGGTTCTCCACGCCGAGCATGATCTCCCTGGTCCGCCGGGGCAGGGGGCTGGGGCCCGGTTCCATGCCCGGCCTGCGGTGGAGCCTGTTCTGCGGCGAGGCCCTGCTGGTCCACGACGCCGCGCAGTGGCAGGAGGCAGCGCCGAACTCCCGCCTGGAGAACCTCTACGGGCCGACGGAGCTGACCATCTCGTGCAGCGTCCACCGGTTCGACCCGGAGCTGTCACCGAAGCTGGCGGTCAACGACATCGTCCCCATCGGAACCGTGCACCCGAGGCTGCGGTACATGCTCCTCGGCGCGGAGGAGGACGGCACGGGCGAGCTGTGCGTCACCGGCGAGCAGATGTTCCCCGGCTACCTCGACCCGGCCGACGACACCGGCCGCTTCCTCGATCACGAAGGGCTGCGCTGGTACCGCACGGGCGATCTGGTCCGCCGCGTCGACGGCGGCGAACTCGCCTATCTGGGCCGCGTCGACCACCAGGTCCAGATCGGCGGCTTCCGGGTGGAGCTCGCCGAGGTCGAGGCGGGCCTGCGCCGGCTGCCCGGCGTGCGGGACGCCGCGGCGGTGGCCGTGGCAGGACGGCTGGTGGCGTTCCTGGTGGGCGACGAGCAACCCGTCCCGGTGCTGATGAAAGAACTCGGGTCCTTCCTGCCGCGGTACATGATCCCGCGCCACTACGAGTACCTGGACGACCTGCCGCTGAACGCCAACGGGAAGACGGACCGGCCGGTCCTGGCCGAGCGGGCACGGATCATGCTGGAGAGCTGACCCGTCCGGCCAGCGCCTTCTCGACGGCCCCGGACGCGGCTCGCAGTGTCCGCCAGTCGAACAGCTCCCGCACGGAGACGTCCACCCCGAACACCTCCGGTATCCGCCCCACCAGCCGCACCGCCGTGATCGAGCTCATGCCCAGCTCGTGGAAGTCGTCGTCCAGCCCGACCTCCTCGACCCCCAGGGCCTGCCGCCACAGCGCCGCCAGCTTCCGCTCGACGTCGGTCCGCGGACGGGCGTACGGAGTGTCGACGTACCGGGCGGCGGGAGCGGACCCGGAGACCTCGGCACCGGCCCTGCCCGCGTCGGCGGCGACCCGGTCGGCGAGCCGCTCCCGCCTGGTCAGGCCCCCCGGACTCACCACGACCTGCGGACCGGCGCCGGAGGCCAGGATCGACCGCAGCACCCCGGCCGCCGCCTCGGGGCCGATGGCGCTTTCGCGGTACGCCTCCGGCAGGGCGTCCGCCGCGCGGGAGGCCATGCCGATGTCCGTCCACTGCGGCCAGTTGACGGAGACGACATGGCGTCCCGCGCCCCACCGCGCCTGGGCGTAGGCGTCCAGGACGGCGTTGGCCCCCGCGTAGTCCGACTGGCCGTAGTCACCTGTGACGGCCGCGATGGACGAGTACAGCACCAGCAGCGGCGGCCGGAACACCCGGTCCAGCACGTAGGTGCCCAGTACCTTCGGTGCGAGGACCCTCTCAACGGCCTCCTGCGTGCGCACCTCGGCGAGACCGCCGCCCGCGACGCCGGCCAGGTGGAACACGCCGTCGACCCGGCCGTGGGCGCGCATCGCCTCCGCGCGGATCTCCCGCATCCGGGCCTCGTCGGCGACGTCCCCGGCGAAGACCTGAACCCGGCCGCCGGCCTCCTCCACGGCGAGGACCCTCCGGAGCCGTTCCCTCAGCGCCTCGTCCGGCGACCCGGCGGCGAGCGGCTCCCACTCGGAGCGGGGCGGCAGCCCCGACCGGCCCACCAGCACGACCCGCGCCCGCACCAGCCTCGCCAGCTCCCCGGCCAGGTCCAGGCCGAGACCGCCCAGGCCGCCGGTGATGACGTAGACGCCCTCCTCCCGGAGCACGGACGGAACGTCCGCGGCCTCGTCGAGCCGGATCGCGGAGTGACCCGCGACCCACCTCTTGCGCCCCCGCAGCGCCACTTCCCGCTCCGTCGAGCCGGACCGGAGCTCCCGGAACAGCTGAGCGGCGATGGTCTCCGCCCTGCCCTCTCCCACATCGCCCTCTCCCACATCGACACCGCGGACGGCGACGGAACGCAGCTCCCGGGGCAGGGTCTTGAGCAGCCCGCGCACGGCGGCCTTCGCGGGGTGGACGTCGCCGTCGCCCAGGACGTCCTGCATGCCGCTGGTCAGCACGGACAGCTCCAGAGCGGCCCCGGAGGCCCCGGAGGTTCCGCGGGAGAATTCCTGCACGGTCGGCAGGAGGCTGAACAGGCCGAGGTCGAGGTGACCGCGCACGGCGGCCCTCTCCGTGCGCGCCGGGACGCCGCCGAGGAGCCAGGCGTGCACCAGGCGGACCCGTCCGGGCCCGGTGCCGAGGACGGCGGCGGCCAGCCTGCCGTAGTCGGCGGACTCGCGCGGCCGGACGGTACGGCGGCCGTCCCCGGTCTCCGCGTACCGGCCACCGGGCGATACGACGACGACGTTCTCGCCCGCGGCCCGCATCAGCCGGATCAGCTCGTCGGTCACGGCCTCGCCGGGATGGGCGAACACCACCCAGGTACCGCCGTCGTCGGCGGTGGTCTGCGGCGGAGTCGTCTCGGTCCAGGTCGGCACGTAGAGCGGCCCCTCGTCCTGGGGCTCCGCAGCGGAGGACTCGCCGCTCACCCGCTGCACCCAGAACGATTCGCGCTCGTAAGGGTAGGTGGGGAGGTGCACTCGGCCGCGTCCCTCGTGCGCGCGGATGCGGTCCCAGTCCACGGAGCAGCCGTACGTCCACAGCCGGCCCACGCCCTCCAGCATGACCCGCAGGTCGTCGCGTTCGTCCCGGGCGGCGCGCATCATGGGGACGGCCGGGACGCGCTGCGACCGCTGCGTTTCCGAACCCGCCGCGGCCTCCGCGACGAGGTCGGACAGCGTGTGCCCGGGGCCCACCTCCGCCAGGCGGTACCCGCCGTCCGCGAGCAGCAGCCGGGCGGCGTCCGCGAAGCGCACAGGGGCGCGAACGTGCCGCGTCCAGTACGCCGGGTCGGTGGCCTGCCCGGGGGTGATCCAGTCACCCGTCACGTTCGACACGAACGGGATCTCGGGTGCGTGGAGCCGCACCATGGCGACACGCTCCGCGAACGCCTCCAGGATGGGCTCCATCATCGGGGAGTGGAACGCGTGCGAGGTGCGCAGGCGGCTGGTTCCCACCTTCCGCGCCGACAGTGAGGCCTCAAGTTCGCGGACGGCGGCGACCGGACCGGAGACCACGCACATGCCGGGCGCGTTGACGGCCGCGATGTCGACGCCGGGCGGGAGAAGCGGCCGGAGCTCGTCCGCGGGCAGCGGGACGGCCGTCATGGCGCCGGGCGGCAGCGACTCGATCATCAGGCCGCGGTCGGCGACCAGGCGCAGGGCGTCGTCGGCGTCCACGACCCCGGCCAGGGCCGCGGCCACGTACTCGCCGACGCTGTGGCCCGCCATCGCGGCGGGCCGCACGCCCCAGGAGATCAGGAGGCCGGCCAGCGCGTACTCCACGGCGAAGAGGGCGGGCTGGGTGACCGAGGTCCGGACGATCTCGGCCTCGGCCCGGGGCGCGGCCGAGGCCGTCGCGGGGAACAGGACGGTCTTGAGGTCGAGGCCGTGCGAGCGGCGCAGCACGGCGCGGCAGTGGTCCAGGATCGCGGCGAACTCCGGCTCCCGTCCGTAGAGACCGCGCGCCATGCCCACGTACTGGGCCCCCTGCCCGGGCATCAGGAAGGCCGGCTCCGGCGTACGGCCGCGCGGCACCGGGGGCGCCGCCGCCCCGGTCCATCCCTCGCCCAACCGGCTCACGGCGTCCTCACGGTCGGACACGACCAGGACGCGGCGCACGGCACGGACGGGACGTCCCTCGGCCAGCGTGCGGGCGATGTCCGCGAGTTCGCCCTCGTCCCCGCTCCCCCGGGACTCGCGCAGGTTGTCGCGGAAGGTCTCCGCCATGGCCGCCAGGGCGGTCGGGGTGCGGGCCGAGAGCGCCAGAAGGTGGTACGGCCCCCGCGGCGCGGCGGTCTCCACCGCCGGGGGCCGCTCCACGATCATGTGGACGTTGGTGCCGCCGACGCCGAAGGAGCTCACGGCCGCGCGGCGGGGGCCGGTGTCCCGCGGCCAGGGCATCGTCCGGTCCGCGACGTAGAAGGGTCCGCCGTCGAAGTCGATCCGCGGGTTCGGATCGCTGAAGTTGAGGCTGGCCGGGACGACCCCCTCCCGCACGCTGTGCACGGCCTTGACGAGCCCGCAAATCCCGGCGGCGGCGCCGAGGTGGCCGACGTTGCTCTTCACCGAGCCCAGCGCGACGTCCCGTGCGCCGCGGCGGTCCGCGCCGTAGACCCGGTTCAGCGCGGCCACCTCGACGGGGTCGCCGACCGGTGTGCCCGTGCCGTGGCCTTCGACGTACCCGACCGACACCGGGTCGATCCGGGCGACCCGTAGGGCGGAGGCGAGCACCTCCGCCTGGCCCGCCTCGCTCGGTGCCGCGTACGCGGCCTTCGCCGCGCCGTCGTTGTTGACCGCCGAGCCGATGATCACCGCGTGGATCGCGTCCCGGTCGGTGACGGCCTCGCTCAGCCGCTTGAGCAGCACCACGCCGGCGCCCGCCCCGAACACCGTCCCGGAGGCCCCGGCGTCGTACGGCCTGACGACGCCGTCGGCCGCCAGCATCCCCCCGCCCTCGCTGTACCTGTAGCCGCGGTACGCCGGAAGCGGGATCTCCACGCCGCCGGCGATCGCCATGTCGCACTCGTTGCCGAACAGCGCCGCGCACGCCATGTGCACGGTCATCAGGGAGGTGGAGCAGGCGGTGAGGCTGGTCACCGACGGGCCGCGCAGCCCCAGATGGTAGGAGACGGCGGTGGACAGGTAGTCGGAGTGGTTGGTGATCCGGGCGCGCGCCTCGCCGATCGTCTCCATGAACCCGGGGTTGGCGCGCAGGTACCGGGCCAGGTACTCGTTGTTCCCGGCCCCGGCGTACATCCCGATCCTGCCGCCGAAGCGGTACGGGTCGTACCCGGCGTCCAGCAGGGCGTCGTGGCAGATCTCCAGCAGGACCCGTAGCTGGGGGTCCATCGCCTCCGCCACGCGCGGGGTGATGCCGAACAGCGCGGGCTCGAACAGGTGGATGCCGCCGAGCAGCGAGGCGACCTTGACGTAGTCGGGGTCCGCCAGGGCCTCCCGCGGCACCCCGGCGCGGACGAGGCGTTCGTCGTCCAGCCGGGTGAGCGACGCGGTGCCGGCGCACAGGTTGCGCCAGAACTCCGGCAGGTCGCGCGCGCCGGGGAACCGGCCGGCCATGCCCACGATGGCGATCGCGTCCCCGGACTCTCCGTACACGTTTCCTCCTCGTCCCGCGCCTCCTCGTCCCGCCGGGCCTACTTGCCCGCCCCCCGGTTGTCCCCCATGCGGACCTTCGCCGAGCCCGGGACCAGGCCCGCGAACGCGGGGCAGCCCGCCGCCTCCGGGGGCAGGGTCGCCGGATCGAGCCCGGCGCCGACCTCGTCGCGGGTCGGTCCGACCCGCTCGGCGACGGCGCGCAGGCGGTCCAGGTCGAACCCGTACATCCGCGCCGCGTTCCCGGCCAGCATTCGCTCGGCGTCCGCGACCGGGACGTCGTGGAAGGCGGTGCGGACGGCCTCCTTGGAGAACGGGTAGGAGGCCTCCAGATGCGGGTAGTCGCTGCCCCAGAGGATCTTGTCTATGCCCACCCTGTCCCTGATCGCCACCTCGGTCGGGTGGACGAAGGTGGCGCCCGCGTAGCACTGCCGGTGCCAGTACTCGCTGGGCCGCAGGGTCAGGCCGTCGATTGCGCTCGCGGCGTCATAGGCGATGTCCTCGCCGTCCCCCGTGGAGCGCATGGAGTCGACCAACTGGTCCAGCTTGCGCAGCTCCCGGGGGATCCAGCCGATGCCGGACTCGGTGAAGACGACCTTCAGCCCGGGATGCCGCTCCAGGACGCCGCCGAGGATCAGGTGCCGGAACCGGCTGATGTCCCACCAGCGCAGGTCGAGCAGGAAGAACATGTCGTCGACAGGCGAGTCGCCGAGCCTCGGGCCCGCCCCGCCGCCGTGGCAGTTCACCGGGACCTGGAGCTCCTCGCAGACGTTCCACAGCCTGTCGTACGAGGGGTGGTACAGCGGTGGCACACCGGCGCCGGGAGGGGTGCCCGGCAGCAGCACACCGCCGGTGAGGCCGGCCCCGTGCGCCCACCGCACCTCGGCGATCGCCGCGTCGACGTCGTGCAGGAGGATCTGGAAGACGCCCGCCCGCCGGCCCGGAAGGTCCCGGCAGAACTCCGCCAGCCACCGGTTGTGGGCCCGGAGCCCGGCCCACCGGCGCCGCAGGCCTTCGGCGCCCGCCACCCCGTCCTGGCTGCTGGCCAGCGACGACGTGGAGAAGAACGGCGGCACGGTGTTGGGATAGATGACCTCGGCCACGATCCCGTCCGCCTCCAGCTCGGCCGCCCGCCGCGCGGAGTCCCAGTTGCGGGAGGCGCCGGGGCCCTTCATGTCCTCGTAGGGGACGGTGAACTCCGCCGCCCAGCGGTCGAAGTCGTCGGCGAAGGCGGGGTCCAGGTAGTCCCGGTACTGCGTGAGGTCGGCGCCCCCGTGGCAGTCCGCGGAGATGATGACGTGGCGGCTGTGGTCGCCCATGGTCGTTCCTTCCTTCGGCAGAAACCCGCTGACGGGGGGCCGGAGGGGACCCGCCCCCCGTCACCGGGCCGCTACCGATCAGACGCGCGCATAGCTGAAGCTGTACGCGCCCTCGGTCTCGTCGAACTCCTCCGCCTCGTCGGCGGCGAGGTCGTCGTCGACGACGCTCCAGGACTGGGACTGAACGTTGACCTCCCGCATGTCACACCTCCTCTCGATGCCGGCCGGACACAGCCCGGGCCGTGCGCCGCACGGCCCGGAGTCTCAGCGGAAGTGGTGCTCGCAGTGGGGGACGACGAAGTCCATGTGCGCACCCGTGATCCCCTCTCCGAACCCGATGTGCAGGACGCCGGCACCCTCGTTCAGCTGCGAGTTCACCCGCCAGTCGACCGCGGGCAGCACCCCGAGGTTGGTGCCGATGCCGAGTTCGAGGGCCTGGAGGCCGTGGTCGGGGTTGGTGGCGCCGAGCAGGTCCCGGGTGAAATCCCGGCCGCCCGCGGTGACGCGGGTCAGCACGTTGTCCGTCATCTCCAGCCGGACCGCGCCGAGCCCGGCCATCTCCGCGCGCAGCCTCCGGGCCGTCTCGAACCGCTCCCGCCCGGCCTCGGTGCACCGGGGATCGCACGCCGCCAGGACGCCGGAGGCGATCGCGGTCCCGTCCATGCTGAAGGTGTCCGCACCGGACTGCCCGGGCCGCTTGGTGATGGACAGCTCGCAGCAGCTCCCCACGCTCACCCAGTCGCCGGGCCCGATCGCCGCGCGCGGCCACGCGTCCACGGTCAGGGCGCCGCCCAGCGAGCACACGAGCCGCGTGTCGTCCCCGTCCCCGGCGCCCGTCCCGGCCACCTCGGGGCCGAACACCACCTGCTCGGCGCCCTCCCTCAGCTTCCCGATCCAGGAGGACGCCGTGTCCGCGGCCCGGACCCAGTCCGTCCGCAGGGCCATCTCCAGCGTGTAGCGGGCGGCGCCGGGCGAGCCGTCGAAGCTGGCGATCGGCACCACCAGCACGCTGTGGTGCCTGAACACGAGCCTGATCCGCTTGCTGACCATGTGGTGCTGGAGGAGGAGGACGACGCTCGCGCCCGCGGGCAGCTCCTCGGCCCGGTCCAGGGGGACGTACGTCAGCCCCCGCTCGGCCGCGGCCCGTCCCAGCTCGGCGTCGTCGGCCACGGCGACGATCCCGCCCTCGGGGAAGAGCTGCCTGAGCAGGCCGTCGCGTGCGGTGGTCGTCGTCATGCGCGCTGTCCCTCCGTCGCAGTGGGAGCGGCCGCCGGGACGTCGCGCGGCACGATGGGGTTCTTTTCGAGGAAGTCGGCGACGAGCCGCCGGGCCGCGTCCTTGTCCGCGGCGGGAACGATCTCCGATGGCCGGCGCAGCGCGTAGTACTCGTCCCTGAGCACGGAGCCGATCAGGGCGTCGTGATAGGCCCCGTCGACGAAGTAGCGGTCTCTGAGCACGCCTTCCACGGTGATCATTCCGGCGCAGAAGTTCTCCACCGCCCGCCGGTTGAAGGTCCCGCAGGTGAACTCCACCCGGTGCGCGTTCTTCGAGTCGAAGAGCATCCCGACGAGCAGGATCGTCGCCTCCAGCCCGAAGCCGGCGCCCCACATGCCGGCGTCGCCGATCATCGTCCCGACGACATAGTTCCCCGGCGTGTCGGTCGGCTTCCAGCTGACCATGCCGAGCGGCTGGCCGTCGGGTGTGCACACGATCAGGAACTTGTCGTCGACCCGGGCCAGAAATGCCTTCAGGTCGGCCGCGCTGGTATGGCCCTGAATACCGGAGGCATAGACCCAGGTATCCGATGAGGTCCATTGGGAAAGGAGTTCGTAGTCGTCCTCCGTCACCGGAGTCAGCGTTACCGAGTACTTATTGGGCATGCGTGGTCCCAACCTTCCGGTGCCTAACCGCTTCGCCAACGTAACGGCCCGCACATGGCCGCCGGAAGGTGCCTGGCTAGTTCTCGCCACCATCCATTCGAGAGGTGTTGTCCGGCCCGCCCATCGCTTACATTCCTGCCCATGTGAGTCCTGCGGGGAAGGAGGTGCCATCCATGAGCAAGAATGAGAAGAAGGAAGCCGAGACGGTCGACATCACCGCTCTTGCCGACGAAGAACTCGACGACGTCGTCGGCGGCAGCGACGTCGTCGTGCCCTACGACAAGACGTGACGGGCCGGGCGGCACGAAAGGACGGACACCTTTCTTTCGTGCCGCCCGCTCACGGCACCGCTTGATGCCTGATCCGAGGAGCCGGGGAATGACGGGTTCGGCGGAGACCACAGAACTTCCGCTCACTTTGGGCCAGTTGCAGCACTTCAAGGTGACGCGCGAGAACCCCGCACTGCGCATGGCGATCTGGTCCTGCTTCCGGATTCCGGGCGAGCTGGACGTCGACAAATTCACCGACAGCGTCGAGATCCTGGTGTCGCGGCACGAGGCGCTGCGCATCGAAATAGTGGAGCGACCCGGAAGTGAGCCGCGCCAGCGGGTCAGGGGGCTGCCTCCCCGGGCCGGACTGATCACCGTGCAGAACGTCCTCGCCCGCTCGGAGGACCAGTTCGGCCGCTATCTCCGGCACCTCATGGTCCAGCGGTACCGCCGGGAGTGGGACGCCGGCGGCTACCCGTTCAGCTTCGGGCTCTTCCGTTACAGCCCGACGGTCCACGCGCTGATGGTCGGCCTCTCCCACATGGCGGTCGACGGGATCGGGGCCGGGATACTCGTCCGCGACCTCATGCGCACCTACGCGGACACCCTGGCGGGCCGCGCCCCCCGCGGGCCGGCCGGCCGGAGATACGCCGACTCGGTCGTCCGGGGAGCCGCCCCACGCGGCGACGGCCTCCGGCGCACCGCCGGGCGGGTCCCCTCGGGCCTGCCGTCGCCCACCCGGTTCGACGTGCCGCCTCCCGGCCCGCACGAGCGGGGCGGCCGGACCAGGCAGTCCTCCTTCTCGCTCGCCGGGACCGAGCTGGCGGCGCTCAGGGAGCAGGCCGGCCTGCACACGTGCACGGAGTTCACCTGGGTCCTGGCCGCCTTCGCCAGGACCGTCTTCCGGTTCACCCGGCAGGACCGGATCGCCGTGGCCGTCCCGGTCGACCTTCGCGGCCCCGCGGAGCGCGAGACCGTCGGCATGTACGTCGTGGAGGTCCCCGTGGTCGTCGAGAGACCGCGGGACGCCGGCGCAGGGCGCGGTTTCGTCGCCGCGGTCGGGACCGCGGTACTGCGCGCCGCGGTCCGGTACCGGCGGGACCGCGCCTGGGACGAGGAGCACCCGACCGACCTGTCGGTCAACTACCGGAGGATGACCGGCCCGGACGGCCCCGAGCTCGCACGGCTCGGCGGCACCGACTACCGGCCCCGGGTCGACTACGAGGCGTCGGGCGTCGGGCTGCGGATCTTCAGTTACCGCGACGTCCTCCACGCCCAGGCGGTGTTCGCCTCCGGCCTGTTCTCGGCGGACGCCGCGGAGGACCTGTCCGGCGTGCTCAGGACGAACCTGACATCGGTTCCGGGCCGGTGAGGAAGAGGAAGAGTGCCGGGTCAGTCGTCGTTCGACTTCTTCGCACGCCCGCGTGAGACCGGCGACGGGGCCGGAAGCCGGCCCGAGCCCTCGTCCGGCAACGGGCGCGCGCCGGGACCGTCGCGTTTCCGGGAGGAGGCGCGTCGGGCCGCGTCGGCAGACCGCGAACTGGGCCCGCCCATCGAGGCGAGCGGGTTCCCGCGGCCGTCATGGCCGGCGGGGGGCGTGGGCCTGAGACTCCGGGCACGAAGGCGGCGCCCGGTCCCCGTCCGGCTCCAGTCGCAGTTGAGCGACTGCGGGCCGGTCAGCCTGATGATGGCGCTGGGGCACCACGGCATCGAGGTCGACCTCGAACAGCTGCGGCAGGACACCGACTGCGGGCGGGACGGCGTGTCGGCCCGCTCCCTGCTGACGGCGGCCCGCAAGTACGGACTGCCCGGCAGGGGGGTGCGGACGTCCCTGGAGGGGCTGCGGAACCTGCCGTCCGGCTCCATCCTCTTCTGGAAGTTCAACCACTTCGTGGTCCTCGACCGCGCCACGCGCCGGCACGTCTACATCGTCGACCCCGCCTACGGCCGGCGGCGGCTGCGCGTCGAGGACGTCGACCGGCTCTTCACCGGCGTGGCGGTCGAGTTCGACGCTCCCCTGCGCTCGGCCCGCCCGCGGAGGAGCGCCGGGCGGCCCCGCAGCCCCTGGCGGCACCTCGCCTACTTCTTTCCCCGGTCGAGGAAATGGCCGGCCCTGGCGGCGGCGTCCCTGGCCATCCTCGTGTTCGGCCTGCTGACGCCGCTGGCCATCGCCTACGCCGTGGACCACCGCGGTCTCGGGGGCGAGCTGACGCCCGTGCGCGCCGTTTCGGCCACGGCGCTGTCCGCCCTGTGCTTCTTCCTCCTCCAGTTGCTCCGCGGCACCCTCATCCTGGAACTCCAGGCGGCGGCGGAGAAACGGGTGACCCTGGGCGTCTTCAACCGGCTCCTCGCGCTTCCCTTCGGCTTCTTCGGGCGGCGCGCGCCGGGCGATCTGGCACTGCGGGTGCGGACCAGCACGTCGGTCCGGCAGGTGCTGACCGCCTCCATGCTCTCGGCGGCCTTCGACGGGATCCTGGTCGGCTGCTATCTCGCCGCCTTCTTCGTGGTGGAACCGCAGATCGCGATGTGGGTCTCGCTGCTGGCGGCGATCCAGATCGGGCTCCTGTCGCTGGCGTGGCGCTCGCAGGTGTACCTGGCCGCCGACGAACTGGAATGCCAGGCGCACTCCAACAGCACGCTGAACGAACTCCTCGAAGGCATCGGCACCGTGAAGGCCGCCGGCCTGGACGAGGCGATGGGCGGCCGGTGGACCCACTCCCTGATGGAGGAGATCAACGCCGGGACCAGGCGGCGCCGCCATTTCACCCTGTTCTCCTCGCTCGTCGCGTCCATCCAGTTCATGGCCCCCCTGCTGGTGCTGGTCACCGGTGCCGTCAAGGTGAGCGCGGGGGAGCTCGGGCTCGGCGAGATGACCGCCTTCACCTCCCTGTCCATGGGCGTCTTCATCCCGTTGACCAGCCTGGTGCAGGCGGGGTTCCAGGTGGCCACGCTGAAGGCCCCCCTCACCCGGCTCGGCGACATCCTGGACGCCGAGCCCGACGAGCCCGGACGGACGGCCACGGCCCGCTTCGACACCGGCGGGGACCTGGCGGTCAGGGGGGCGTGGTTCCAGTATCCGGGCGCCGCGGCCCCGGCCCTGTCGGGCATCGACCTGACCGTCCCCGCCGGGGGCTTCGTGGCGTTCCTGGGCGCCTCCGGATGCGGCAAGTCGACCCTGGCCATGATCCTTTCGGGGCTGTACCGGCCCGATGCGGGACGGGTCCTGATCGGCGGGACGCCCTTCGACCACATCGACCGCGCCTCCCTGCGGCGGGCGATCTCGTTCGTCAACCAGGACGCCCGCATCTTCGCCGGCTCGATCCGCGACAACATCACGATGGGCGCCGCCGCGGCGGACGGCCACACCTGCGACCACGTCCGCGCCGCCGCCATCGCCCAGATCCACGACGAGATCGCCGCGCTGCCGATGGGCTACGAGACCCTGCTCGGCTCGGGCGGCACCGGCCTGTCCGGCGGCCAGCGGCAGCGGATCGCCCTGGCCCGCGCCCTCGTCCGCCGGCCGCGGATCCTCATCCTCGACGAGGCGACCAGCGCCCTGGACCGGGTGACCGAGGCGAAGGTGATCTCGAACATCCGCCGGCTGGACTGCACGCTCCTCGTCATCACCCACCGGCCCGCCGTCGCGGCCGAGGCCGATGAGATCTGCGTCTTCGGCGGCGGGCGCATCGTGCAGCGCGGCGACCACGGCCGGCTCAGCATGCGGCCCGGCCCCTACCGCGACCTGATGGCGGCCTCGGGGGTCACGGGCGGCCCGAGCACCGCGGCCCAGGCGCCGCCACCGGGTCCTCCCCCGCGAGAGCACCTGTCCAATGGGTGGTTCCAAGCCGATCGAGCGACCTGACCGCCAGTCGCACCCACGGGCCGGCGCGTCCACGATCGCCGTGGACACCGGATCGATCCTGGAACGTTGCACGGGGTCCTCGTCTCGGCGTGACGCCGTGCTAGCTTCACCCCGAGATCGCAACCGGCCGGGTATCGGACAGTGGCAGGCCGCTCCATGGCAGACGAGACGCTCACCGAGAGTTCGAGTTTCCGGGTTTTCGGGGGCCTGGAGGTCCGGCTCGGCGCGTCCCGCGTCACGGCGCCCGCCTCCGCCGTTCTCCAGGGGCTGCTGGGAACGCTGATCATCGCGCGCGGCGAACCGCTGACCGTGGACCGGCTCATGGATCTGGTGTGGGCGGACCAAGTCCGCGAGGGCAGTCGCGCATCGGTTCACGTCGCCGTCTCGCGCCTGCGCAAATGGCTCGCCCGGTTCGACGGCACGGCGGAGCCGCCCTCGATCAGCCATGCCGACGGGTACCTGCTGCGCTGCCCGCCCGAGCGGTCGGACCTCGGCCGGTTCCTGTCGTCCCTCACCCGGGCGCGCGCGGCGGCCGGACCGGATGAGCGCTTCCGGGCCCTGTCCGACGCCTTCCGGGAACGGAGCGGACCGCTGCTCTCCGGCGTGACGAGGATCAGCCGTTCCGACCCCCTCGTCCGCTCGCTCGAAGAGGAGATCGGCCAGGCGGCCCTCGACCTCGCCACGACCGCCAGGCGGACCGCGACGCCGGGGAACGCGGTCAGGGCGGTGCGGCGGCTGGCGCGCGAGCGCCCCTACGACGAACCGCTCCACGCCGCGCTCATCGAGCTCCTCCTGGACGCCGACAGGCCGGCGGAGGCTCAGCGCGCCTACCATGAACTCGCCGCGCGACTGTCGGACGAACTGGGCATCGAGCCGAGCGAGAAGGTGCAACGCGCGCACATGCGCGCGCTGTCGGCCGACCGTCCCGTCCTCGCCACGGCTCCGACGCCCGAGCCGCAGGCAGCCACGACGCCCGAGCCGCAGGCGACCCTCATTCCCGCCGAGTTGCCGCCGGACATCGCGGATTTCACCGGCAGGGACCGCGAGGTGGCCGACCTCACCCAGGTCCTCACCGAGCCTCGGCCGGGTACCGTCGCCATGGCCAGCATCGCCGGTCTGGGCGGGTTCGGTAAGACCACGCTCGCCGTGCACGTCGCGCACCGGATCGCCGATCGCTTTCCCGACGGCCAGCTCTACGTGGACCTGCGCGGCGCCTCCGCCGACCCGGCCCGACCGGAGGACGTGCTCAGCCGGTTCCTGTTCGCGCTGGGCGTCAGTGCCACCGGCATCCCCGACTCCCTCGAAGAACGCGTGGCGCTCTACCGCAGCTGCCTGGCCGGACGCAGGATTCTCATCCTGCTCGACAACGTCGCCGGGGAAGAGCAGGTGCGGCCGCTCCTGCCCGGCTCCCCCGGCACGGCCGTCCTCCTCACCGGGCGCGTCCGGCTGGTCGGCCTTGAGGGCACTCACCTGCTGGAACTCGACGTCCTGCCGTCGGCCCAGGCCATGGAGCTGCTGACCAAAATCATCGGCACGGAGCGCGTCAGCGACGACCTGGACGCGGCTCTGGAGATCACCCGGTTGTGCGGCCGGGTCCCGCTCGCGGTGCGCATCTCCGCGGCCAGGCTCCTGGGCAGGCGGCAGTGGAGCCTGTCCCGCCTCGCGGGCGTCCTCGGGGAGGAGCGGCACCGGCTGGACGAACTGGTGGCGGGCGACCACGACGTCCGGGCCGGGTTCGAGATGAGCTACCGGACGCTTCCCGCGAGCGCGCAACGGGCCTTCCGGCTGGCCGGGCTGCTCGACGCGCCCGACTTCGCGTCCTGGGCGGTGGCGGCCCTCCTCGACGTCGACGTGCGGCAGGCCGCACGTCAGATCGAGATCCTGGTCGACGCTCATCTGCTGACCCTCACCGGGACGGACGAGACCGGCGGGCTGAGGTACCGGTTCCACGACCTGATCCGGTTGTACGCGCGTGAGCGGGCGCTGCGCGAGGACCCCGAACCCGAGCGCCGGGCGGCGGTCCAGCGGGCCCT
>NZ_FOVH01000027.1 GCF_900115095.1 Actinomadura madurae | reverse complement strand
ATGATCATCGCGTCGCCGCCGGTGAACAGCACACTGGTCACCTGCGGATGCGCCAGCAGGTAGTCGCGCAACGCGGCCGGCTGGTCCCCGGCCATCTTCAGATCGGCCTCGCCCACGAACTGGGCCCACCGGAAGCAGTAGGTGCAGTACGCGTGACAGGTCTGCCCCTGCTTGGGGAAGTACAGCACCGTCTCGTCGTACTTGTGCTGCATCCCGGGGATCTTGCCGTCCCCGAAGCTGGGGATGTTCAGCTCCATCTGCCCGGCCGGATGCGGGTTCAGCTTCATCCGCACCCGATGCGCCGCCGCCTCCACCTCGGCCTTGGGCGCCTGGCGCCGCAACAGATCCGACAACACCGCCACATCCTCGGCCGGCAGCATGTCCTCTTGGGGGAACACCAGCCGGTACATCGGATCATCGGGCGCCGCCGACCAGTCGATGAGCTCCTCGACCACATAGGCGTTGGTCCTGAACGGCAGCACCGTGGCCACCGCCCGGGTCGCCAGCCGCTGCTCGGGCGACAACCCCGCCCGAGCGGTCAACTCCTCCAGGTGCTTGGCCGTGAAGGCACGGAACTTGCGACCGGTGGATCCCACCGCGGGAGCCGCGTCGTTCACCAGTGTCACGTGTTGGTACTCCTTGCTGTCAGCGGGGAAACGCACAGCCGGCGGGAAGCGCACCCCCGGTGCGTCGTCACGGACCGTGATCCGGTCTGCTCAGGACACCCCCATTCAACCGTTTGGGACATGTATATGCCGAATTGATACCCTCTCCAACTCGGAGACAAAGCCAGGTCACGGACGATTCAGACGAATGCCTCGTCATCATCGTTGACGTCCTGCCGGTTGTACAACGACTACGGGACGTCAACTTCTCCCTCACCAGGCGGTAAGCCCTCGGCCAGCGGATACGCGCCGAACACCGGCCCCGGTCACCGGCAGTCGTGATCTTCATAAATACTGGGCTGGGCGGGCATGACCGATCGGCGCACGGGAGTGCGGGCGTGAGGGGGCCGGGTGGACTCTGACGGACGGGACGGACCGGGCGTCGTCCCCATGCGCGTGATCGCCCTCGCGGCGGTCGCGGCGGTCACCTACGCCACGTTCGTGCTGGAGAACCTGCTCAGCCCCAAGCTGGACTTCTTCAACGGCTACGTGAGCGAGCTGTCGGCCGTCGACCAGCCGTTCCACCTCGTCTACAGCGCCGGCGACCTCGCCACCGGGGTCCTGTCGATCATGGTGGCGACCGGGACGCTCCGCCGGCTCACCCGCAGGCCCCTGGCCACCGCCGGGTGGACGTTCCTCGGCCTCTTCGGCGTGTGCGCCATCGGCGACGCGTCCTTCCCGCTGGACTGCGCGCCGAGCCTGGAGACCTGGTGCGCGCTGCGGGAGCGGTCCGAGCACGTCTCGTTCTCCCACGAGTTCCACTCGGTGACCAGCAGCGCCGTGATCGTCTGCGGGGTGGCCGCGCTGCTGCTGCTGTCCCTGGCGGCCCGCCGGTACGGATGGTGGCCGGCGCTCGCCCGCTGGGGCTGGCTGCTCGCGCTCGCCGAGACCGTGCTCGCGCTCGGCACGCTGGTGGCGATGTACCTGGGACAGTGGCTCGGGGTGATCCAGCGGGCCCAGATCAGCGTGCTGTGTCTGGGGCTGCTGACCATCGCGTGGGCGCTGTACGCGGACCGGAGGGACGCGGCGCGGGCCGCGCGGAGGGCGGCGGCGCACGAGGGGGCGTACCTGTGACGCGAGGGGGCGTACCGGTGAGCGGTGCGGGCGAGATCGTGAACGTGGGCCGGGAGCAGGTGCACCTGGTCGAGTCGGGGCCGGCGGACGGGCCGCCGCTGCTGCTCTCGTCCGGGCTGGGCGGCGCGTGGTTCGACTGGACGCCGTCCGTCGCGCTCCTGCGGGACGAGTACCGGGTGACCGCCTTCGACCGTCCCGGCCTCGGGCTCAGCCCGGCGGCGGCCGCGCCGCCGTCGCTGCGCCGCGACACCGGTGTCCTGGCGGCGCTGGCGGAGCGGGCGGGGCGGCCGGTGGTCGTCCTCGCGCACTCGATGGCCGCCTTCCCCGCGGAGGCGCTGGCCCGGCTCCGTCCGGAGCTCGTCGGGGGCGTGGTGCTGGTCGATCCGAGCTACGAGCGGAACCCGCGGGTCGTCGTTGGGGTCGCCAGGGTGCTGACGCCCCTGGCCACGGCGACCGGGGCGGTCCTCGGCGCGACGCGGCTGGCGCGGGTCGCCGGGCCGTTCGGGCGGCGGATGGTCCTCAAGCACACCAGCCGCCGCGACGAGGCCGTCCCGGCCTCGGTGGTGCGGTCGGTGTACGGGCGCGGGACGGTGATCGGCACGGTCATCGCCGAGGAGCTGGCGTACCGGGAGATGGCCGCCGACCTGGCGCGGCTGCGGGAGCGGCGGCCGTTCCCGCCCGTCCCGCTGGCCGTCGTGACCGCGCTCGGCGACGTGCGCGAGCCGGAGAAGAGGCGGGAATGGTCCGAGGGGCACGCGCGGCTCGCCCGCATGAGCCCGCACGGCCGGCGGATCGAGCTGCCCGACGCCCTGCACATGGTCCCGCTCGACCGTCCCGACGTGGTGGCCGACGCGGTCGCGGGCCTGCACCGCGCGGAGGAGCGGGCGTGAGGCGCGTCCCGGCCGTCGCGCTGGCCGTCCTGCTCGCCGTGACCCTGTCCGGCTGCAAGGTCATGCAGAGGATCTCCGACGGCGCGTACCGCAACGCCGTCACCGACGGAGTCGTCGACGAGCTGAAGGCCAAGGGCATCGAGCTGCGGGACCGTCCGGCGTGCGAGTCGCCCGGCCGCGAGACCGACTCGGTGGTGCGGGTGACCTGCACGGCCGAGACCACGACCGGCGAACCGGTCGCCGTGAACGGGATCGCCCTGGCCGCCGACACCGACCGCCCGCGCGAGTCGTACGTCGTCACGGTGGACGGGCGCGAGGTCCTGCGCAAGGACTGCCTCGGCCTCGGCTGCGACCGCCGGGGCACCTGACGCCGCCCCACCCGGCGGGGCAAGGAATCCGCATACGGGACGGAAAAACCCACCACGTCACGCATACGATCACCTACCGTCGGTGACGTAGCCGATGTGAAGATTCCACGCGTGAAGATGCCTCCTTTCCAACTGCCGGCCCGCCTGAAGGTCGGCCGCAGGACGGCGCTGATCATCGGTTCCGCCGGCCTCCTGGTCCTCGTCGCGGTGGGCGGCGGCGCGTTCGTGCTGCTGTCGGGCCGCGACGAGCTGACGTACAAGACGCAGGCCGCGCTGCGCAACGCGCTGCCCGTGACCGCCGCCGCCGAGCTGCGCGAGCGCGGCGTGACGCTGGCGTCCCCGCTGAAGTGCGCGGACCTGCCCGGCTGGACGAAGACGAAGATGCGCGTGTCCTGCCACGGCACGACATCGGACAAGCGGCCGGTCGAGGTCATCGGCAGCGGCGAGCAGCGGACCAAGAAGAGCTACTACACGATCCTGGTCGGCGGCCGCCCCGTGGTGGAGAACGCGCCGTGCCTGGGCGCGGACTGCGCCAAGGAAGAGGGCTGACCGCGGCCGGGTGATGATCGCCACTCCGGCAGGGTGCCGTCAAGGCGGGTGAAAGAACGCCATACGATGCGATGAGCTGCGTTCTTGCGGTGCACCGCATTTCCTTTCACCCTCCTGGAGCGGCCATGACCGGCACTGGCGAGCCGCCGCGCCCGGCGGCGCCTCGCCCCGCGGCGGCCCGCGTCCCGGGGGCGCGCCGCCCCGCGACGGCGCGTCCGCTGCCGATCGCGGTCGACACGATGGGCGGCGACCACGCCCCGCGCGAGATCATCGCGGGCGCCGTCGAGGCCGCCACCGAGCACGGCGTCCGGCTGGTCCTGGTCGGGCAGGCGCCGCGGATCCGGCGGGAGCTGGACCGCTACGGCTTCCTCGGCAAGATCCCGATCGTGCACGCCGACGAGGCCCTGGACATGGGCGAGGGCGCGCTCGCGAGCTGGCGCAAGCCCCGCTCGTCCATCGCGATCGCCTGCCACCTCATCAAGCAGGGGCGGGCGTCGGCGCTGGTGTCGGCGGGCAGCACCGCCGGGGTGGTGGCGACGTCGCGGCTGCGGCTGAAGGGCCAGCAGGGCGTGATGCGGCCGGCGATCGCGGTGGCGCTGCCGACCCGCCCCCGCCCGACGATCCTGCTGGACGCGGGCGCCACCGCCGACGTCAAGGCAGAGGGGCTCGTCCAGTTCGCCGCCCTCGGCACCGCGTACGCGCAGATCCTGCTGGAGGTCGACCGTCCCACCGTGGGGCTGCTCAACATCGGCGCCGAGCCGGGCAAGGGCAACAAGCTCACCAGGCGGGCGCACGAGCTGCTCGCGGGCGGCAGCCACGGCCTGGAGTTCACGGGGAACGTGGAGGGCCACGACCTGCTGGCCGGCCGCGCGGACGTCGTCGTCGCGGACGGTTTCACGGGCAACGTCGCGCTCAAGACCATGGAGGGGACGATCGGCACCGCGTTCAGCGAGGTCCGCGACGCGATGACCGCCAGCCCGGCCGCGCGGATGGGGGCCCTGCTCCAGCGGCGCCGCCTCCAGGACCTCCGCGACCGCCTCGACCCCGACACCTACGGCGGCGGCGTGCTGCTCGGCCTGAACGGCACGGTCGTCATCGCGCACGGCGCGTCCCGGGCCCGCGCGATCACCTCGGCGTGCGAACTCGCGCACCGGCTGGCCGCGGGGCGGATCGTGGAGCGGATCCGCGAGCAGGTCGCCGCCACCCGCACGTCCCGGTTCGGCCGCTGGACGCACGGCGAGCGCGACGGCGACCGGGCCGCGCGGAACGCCGACCGGCCCGCCGAGGCGGCGCCGGACCCGGAGCTCTCGCCCGCCGACACCATGCCCGACCGCATCGAGCCGCCCGGCACGCCGTAGCCCGCGCCGCAGTGGCCGGGCCGCGAAAAACCGGGTCCGGGCCGGGGCGCGTCGCCGATAACCTTGGGACATGCCCGATCCGCAACTCGTACTCGCCGCCCGGGTCCAGGAGGCGCTGAGCGCCGCCTTCGGACCGTCGTACGCGGACGCCGACCCGGTCATCCGGCCGTCGCAGTTCGCCGACCTTCAGGCCAACGTGGCGCTGCCGCTGGCCAAGAAGCTGGGGCGCCGGCCGCGAGAGGTGGCCGAGGAGATCGTCAAGAACCTCGACACGGCCGATGTCGTGGCGGAGGTGGAGGTCAGCGGGCCGGGCTTCATCAACCTGACGCTCAGCGACGCGTGGATCGCCGCGGCGGCGCAGCAGGCCCTGGAGGACGAGCGGCTCGCCGTCCCCCTCGCGGACGAGCCGCAGAAGGTCGTCGTCGAGTACTCGTCGCCGAACGTGGCGAAGGAGATGCACGTCGGGCACCTGCGGACCACGATCGTCGGGGACGCGATCGCGCGGATCCTGGCGTTCCTCGGCCACGACGTCGTCCGGGACAACCATGTCGGCGACTGGGGCACCCCGTTCGGGATGCTGATCGAGCACCTGCTCGACCTCGGCGAGGACGCGGCGGAGCGGGGCGACTCGTCCGTCAGCGACCTGACCGCGTTCTACCAGGCCGCGCGGGAGAAGTTCGAGAGCGACGAGGCGTTCGCCGACCGGTCCCGGAGCCGGGTCGTGGCGCTCCAGGCGGGCGACCCGGAGACGCTGCGGCTGTGGAACGTCCTCGTGGAGGTGTCCAAGCAGTACTTCAACGCCGTCTACGGGCGGCTCGGCGTCACCCTCACCGACGACGACATCAGGGGCGAGAGCTTTTACAACGACCTGCTCGCCCCGACCGTCCAGGAGCTGGAGGACAAGGGCATCGCGGTGGTCAGCGACGGGGCGCTGTGCGCGTTCCCGCCCGGGTTCACCGGCCGGGAGGGCGAGCCGCTCCCGGTGATCATCCGGAAGAGCGACGGCGGCTACAACTACTCCACCACCGACCTCGCGACGATCCGGTACCGGGTCGACACCGAGCACGTCGACCGGATGGTCTACGTGGTCGGCGCGCCGCAGTCGCTGCACTTCGAGATGGTGTTCGCGGTCGCCCGGATGGCGGGCTGGCTGGGCGACGAGGTGAAGGCCGAGCACGCGAAGATCGGCAACGTCCTCGGCACCGACGGCAAGATCCTGCGGACCCGGGCCGGCGGCACCGTCAAGCTCTCCGAGCTGCTGGACGAGGCCGTCGAGCGGGCCGGCGCCGCGTTCGACGAGATCCAGCACGACGAGCCGTTCGACGACGCGACCCGCGCGGAGATCGTCCAGGCGGTCGGCATCGGCGCGGTGAAGTACGCCGACCTGTCGGTGGCGCTCGACAGCGAGTACGTCTTCGACTTCGACCGGATGATCTCGTTCCACGGCAAGACCGGCCCGTACCTGCAGTACGCGACGGCACGGATCCGGTCGATCTTCCGGAAGGGCGGCCTGTCCCCCGAGGACGCGACCGGCCCGATCACGCTCGCGCACCCGGCCGAGCGGGCGCTGGCGCTGGAGCTGCTCGGGTTCGGCGCCGTCCTGAAGCAGGCCGGCGAGACCGCCGAGCCGCACCGGCTGGCGAGCTACGTCTACGCGGTCGCGGACGCCTACACGACGTTCTACGAGAACTGCCCGGTGCTGAAGGCTCCGGACGAAGCGACGAAGGCGTCCCGCCTCGCCCTGTGCGCCGCCACGCTGCGCACCCTCGTCACCGGCCTGGACATCCTGGGCGTCCCCACCCCGGAACGCATGTAGGGCCGAGCGCCGCCGGAGTCAGGACTGGAGGACGGCCCCGCGCTCGCGGGCGACCTGTTCGCGGACGGCGGGGACGACCTCCAGGGCGAAGATCGGCAGGTGCTCCGGGTCGCCCGCGAACAGGAACGAGTCGACGCCGTGGCCGACGGCCAGCTCGGTCAGCTCGTAGATCCACTGGCGGGGCGGGCCGTGCAGGAAGCCCCGCGACTCGCGGGCGTCCACCGCCCCTTCGAGGACGTAGACGCGGCGGAGGTCGGCGGGGTCGCGGCCCGCCCGCAGCGCCGCGTCGGCCAGCCGGCGCTGGCCGTCCGCGAGGCGCTTCGGCGGGATCAGCGACGACGGCGCGATCCAGCCGTCGGCGACGCGCCCGGCGAGGTCGAGGCCGCGCGGCCCGGTGACGCCGAGCCAGATGCCGATCTGGTGCGCGGGCGCCGGGCCGGCCTGGGCCGCCGCGAACCGGTAGTGCTCGCCCTGGAACCGGAGCCCGTTCTGGTCGCTCCAGTGCAGCCGGATGATCTGCACGGCCTCCTCGACGGCCCGGCGCGCGGCGGCGGCGCCGAGCCGCGGGCCGCCGTAGGTCTCGATGCCGTCCGGTGCCGCCCCGGAGCCGAGGCCGAGCTCGACCCGGCCGCCGCTCAGCCGGTCCATCGTGGCGAGCGCCTTCGCGAGCACGGCCGGCGGGCGCAGCGGCAGGCACGCCACCGCGGGCAGCACCCGGATCCGGGACGTGGAGGCGAGCACGGTGGCCATCAGCGTGAGCGCGTCGGCGGTGTCGCGCCGGTACGGCTCGTCGCGGACGCCCAGGAGGTCGAGCCCGAACCGGTCCGCGTCCTGCGCGACGCGGATCAGCGGGACGGACGGGTCCGGGGCCAGCGACACGCCGAACCGCAGCGGTCCCCGCGTCGGTCGGGCCGCCGTCACTGCAGGTAGCCTTCGACCTCGTCCGGCGGCCGGGCCTCGGTGTCGTCCGGGTCGGCGCCGGCCTCCAGCCTGGCCCTGCGGCGGCGCAGCAGGTCCCAGCACTGGTCGAGCGCGACCTCCAGGGACTCCAGCCGCCGGTGCTCCTCCTCGCGCCCGAGCTCGTCGCGCTGGTACCGCTCGCGGAGCCGCTGCTCCTCGCCGACGTACTCGCCGATGCGCTCCAGGACGTCCTTCTCGTCCATCGGCTCTCAGCGCTCGCGGTTCGCGTCGGTGAGCCCGCTGAGGAACCCGCCGTCGGTCCGCGTCGAGTGCTGCATCGAACCGGTCTTCGGCTCGATGACGGGCGACGCGGGCGGCGCGGCGGCGGCGCTCGACCCCGCGGCGCGCCGGGCGGGCGCCTTGCGGGACGCCGTGCCGGATCTGGCGCCCCCCTTCGCCGTGCCGGACTTCGTGCTCGCCGTCGTCCGCCCCGCCGACGTGGACTTGCGCGCGGCGGTGGTCCTGGACTTCGGCGCCGCCTTCTTCGCCGTGCCGGACGCCGAGGTCTTCCGGGTCGTGGACGACTTGGACGCCGTCCGCGTGGACGTCGTCGACCGCGACCGGCTCGACGCCGCCGACGTGCGCGCCGTGCCCTTGCTCGCCGTGCTCCGGCTCCCGGCGCTCCTGCTCCCGGTGCTCTTGCTCGCGGTGCTCCTGCCGGACGAGGGCGTCCGCGCCGCCGTGCTCCGCGTGCTCGCGGACTTGGCCGACGTGGTGATGACCTTCGCCGCCGCGTCCATCGCCTTCGCGGCGTCGGACATGGCCTTGGTCGCGCTTGTCATCGCCTTGGTCATCGCCGTCATGGCCTTGGCCGACGAGGACGCCTTGGTCGCCACCGACTTCATCTGCGTCGCGGCGGTCTTGGCCTGGCTCGCGGCCTTGGTGACCCGGGTCGCGGCGGCCGACGACGAGGCCGTCGTCCGGCCGGACGAGGCGGGCTTGCGCGCCGTGCTCCTCGTCCCGGTCGACCGGGATGTCGTGGACCTCGACGACGACGCCGAGGTCCGCTTCGCCGCCGGCTTCTTCGCGGTGCCGGACTTGGTGGCTGATGTGCTCTTCGTACGAGCGGCCGTCCCTCGGCCCGTCGTCGTACGCGCTGCGGTCTTGGTAGGCACTGATCTCCCCCCAGTGATGATCAGTTACGGGGAGATCTATTCCACAGTTCGTGACCCTCTACACACGTAGCGTCATACCAACTCAGACGCCCACCGGATGCCAGACGGTCTTGGTCTCCAGGAACGCGGTGAGGCGGGCGGTTCCGGGCGGTGCGGTCCAGTCGGTCCCGGCGGGGTGGTGGACGCGCTTGAGGTTGCCGGCGGCCTTGTCCTCCAGGTCGGCGACCTGGTCCTCCGGCACGCCGGTGAGGTCGATGGCGTTGACGTCCATGTGGGAGGCCAGCCAGGGCGCGAGCTCGGCGCGGCGCCCGGTCAGGATGTTGACCACGCCGCCGGGCAGGTCGGAGGTGGCCAGCACCTCGGCCAGGGTGATCGCGGGCAGCGGCGCCGGCTCGGCGGCGACCACGACGGCGGTGTTGCCGGACACGATCACCGGCGCGACGACCGAGACCAGGCCGAGCAGCGGCGAGTCGGGGGCGACGACGGCGACGACGCCGGTCGGCTCGGGGGTGGAGAAGTTGAAGAACGGCCCGGACACCGGGTTGGCGGCGCCAGCGACGGCGCTCAGCTTGTCGGCCCATCCGGCGTACCAGACCCACCGGTCGATCGCGGCGTCCACCTCGGCGGCGGCGCCGCTCTTGGACGCGCCGGTCCGGCGGAGCTCGCCGGTGAACTGGTCGCGGCGGCCTTCGAGCATCTCGGCGACGCGGTAGAGGATCTGGCCGCGGTTGTAGGCGGTGCGTCCCGACCAGCCGCCGAACGCCTTGCGGGCGGCGGCCACCGCGTCGCGGGCGTCCTTGCGGGACGCGTGGGAGGCGTTGGCCAGGAACCGGCCCTTGGCATCGTTCACGGGGTAGGACCTGCCGGACTCCGAGCGCGGGAACGCGCCGCCGATGTACAGCTTGTAGGTCTTGCGGACGGCGAGGCGGGCGGGCGGGTTAGACATCGAGGTAGGCCTCCAGTCCGTGGCGTCCGCCCTCTCGGCCGAACCCCGATTCCTTGTAGCCGCCGAACGGGGAGGCGGGGTCGAACTTGTTGAAGGTGTTGGCCCACACCACCCCGGCCCGGAGCCGCTGCGCGGTCCACAGGATCTGCGAGCCCTTCTCGGTCCAGATCCCGGCCGACAGCCCGTAGGGGGTGTTGTTGGCCTTGGCGACCGCCTCGTCGGGGGTGCGGAAGGTCAGGACCGACAGCACCGGCCCGAAGATCTCCTCCCGCGCGATCCGGTGCGACTGGGCCACGCCGGTGAACAGCGTGGGCGCGAACCAGAACCCGCGGGCGGGCAGCTCGCACGGCGGCGACCAGGCGTCGGCGCCCTCGGCCTCGCCGGCGGCGGTGAGCTCGCGGATCTTGGCGAGCTGCTCGGCGGAGTTGATCGCGCCGATGTCGGTGTTCTTGTCCAGCGGGTCGCCGACCCGCAGCGTCGCCATCCGCACCTTGAGCCGGTCCAGGACCTCGCCGGCGACCGATTCCTGCACCAGCAGCCGGGACCCGGCGCAGCACACGTGCCCCTGGTTGAAGAAGATCCCGTTGACGATGCCCTCGACGGCCTGGTCCAGCGCGGCGTCGGCGTACACGATGTTGGCGGCCTTGCCGCCCAGCTCAAGGGTCAGCTTCCTGCGGGTGCCGGCCAGGGTGCGGGCGATCTGGCGGCCGACCTCGGTGGAGCCGGTGAAGGCGACCTTGTCGACGCCCTCATGGGCGACCAGGGCGCGGCCGGTGTCGCCGGCGCCGGTGATGATGTTGACCACCCCGGGCGGCAGGTCGGCCTGGCGGCAGATGTCGGCGAACAGCAGCGCCGTGAGCGGCGTGGTCTCGGCCGGTTTCAGCACCACCGTGTTGCCGCAGGCCAGGGCGGGGGCGATCTTCCACGCCAGCATCAGCAGCGGGAAGTTCCACGGGATCACCTGCCCCGCCACCCCGACCGGCCGCGGGTCCGGCCCGAACCCGGCGTGGGGCAGCTTGTCGGCCCACCCGGCGTAGTAGAAGAACCACGCCGCCACCAGCGGCACGTCCACGTCCCGCGACTCGCGGATCGGCTTGCCGTTGTCGATCGACTCCAGCACCGCCAGCTCGCGGGACCGCTCCTGGACGATCCGCGCGATCCGGTACAGGTACTTGGCCCGCTCGGTGCCCGGCATCGGGCCCCACACCCGCTCGTAGGCGGTGCGCGCGGCCCGCACGGCGCGGTCGACGTCGGACTCGTCGGCGCGGGCGATGTCGGCGAGGACGCTCTCGTCGGCCGGGTTGACGGACTTGAACGGCTCCCCGTGCCCGTCGGTGAACTCGCCGTCGACGAACAGGCCGTAGGAGGCCCGGATGTCCACGACGGAGCGGGATTCGGGTGCGGGCGCGTACTCGAAGACCATGATCAGTCCACCGTGAAGTAGTCGGGACCCGAATAGACGCCCGTGGCCAGCTTGCGGCGCTGCATCAGCAGGTCGTTCAGGACGCTGGACGCCCCGAGGCGGAACCGGTCCGGGGTCAGCCAGTCGGGGCCGGCGGTCTCGTTCACCAGCACCAGGTACCGGATCGCGTCCTTGGTGGTGCGGATGCCGCCCGCCGGTTTCACCCCGACCTGCCGGCCGGTGGCGGCGCGGTAGTCGCGGACCGCCTCCAGCATCACCAGCGTCACCGGCAGCGTCGCGGCCGGGGAGACCTTGCCCGTGGAGGTCTTGATGAAGTCGGCGCCGGCCCGCATCGCCAGCCAGCTCGCCCGCCGCACGTTGTCGTAGGTGGCCAGCTCGCCGGTCTCCAGGATCACCTTCAGGTGCGCGTCCCCGCACGCGTCCTTGACCGCGACGATCTGGTCGAACACGGTGCCGTAGTCACCGGACAGGAACGCGCCCCGGTCGATCACCATGTCGATCTCCGCCGCCCCGGCCCGCACGGCCGCGCGGGTGTCGGCGAGCTTGGCCTCCAGCGGCGCCCGCCCCGACGGGAACGCCGTCGCCACGCTGGCGACGCCGATGCCCGTCCCCGCGAGGGCCGCGACGGCCGCCTCCACCATGTCGGGGTACACGCACACCGCCGCGACCTTCGGGACGGACGGGTCCGCCGGATCGGGGTGGGCGGCCTTGGCGCACAGCGCCCGCACCTTGCCCGGGGTGTCCGCGCCTTCCAGCGTGGTCAGGTCCACCATCGAGATCGCCAGATCGATCGCCTCGGCCTTCGCCGACGTCTTGATCGACCGGGTCGCCAGCCGCGCCGCCCGCTCCTCGGCCCCCACCTGGTCCACACCCGGCAGGCCGTGCAGGAACGCGCGCAGGTCGGCCGCGCCGTTCAGAGTCTCCGTTGACACGCCCCCAGCATCGCCGAACTACGCCCCAGGCACAAAACAGACACCTAACGAACCGATGTCACCGGAGTCTTCCCTCCCGCGCCTTGACAGCGGATAGAGCCATACATCTAAAGTACTAGCATCCTAGTTAAATGGAGGTGAGGATGATCGAGTTCCATCTGGACTCCGGCTCGGGCGTGTCGCCCTACATGCAGCTGGTCCGGCAGGTGCGGCACGCGCTGCGGCTGGATCTGCTGCGGGTCGGCGATCAGCTGCCCACCGTCAAGGACGTGGTGGCGCAGCTCGCGATCAATCCGAACACGGTGCTCAAGGCCTACCGGGAGCTGGAGCACGAAGGGCTGGTCGCACCGCGGCCGGGCCTCGGGACGTTCGTGACGCGGACGCTGGCGGGCGAGTCGCTGCACGCCCACGGCCCGCTGCGCAAGGACCTGGAGCGCTGGCTCGCGAAGGCGCGGCTGGCGGGGCTCGACGACGAGAGCATCGAGGCGCTGTTCATGACCACATTTCGGTCCGCCCGACAGGAGGACATAGCGTGACCGCCGTCCTGAAAGCCCAGGGGCTGGGCAAGAGATACGGGCAGCGCTGGGCGCTGGCCGACTGCACACTGGAGATCCCCGCCGGGCGGGTCGTGGGGCTCGTCGGGCCGAACGGGGCCGGGAAGACCACGCTGCTCAACCTGGCGGTGGGGCAGATGGCGCCGACCGCCGGGAGCATCGAGGTGCTCGGCGGGCGGCCGGCGAGCGGGCCGGACCAGCTGGCCAAGGTCGGGTACGTCGCGCAGGACACGCCGACGTACTCCGGGCTCAGCGTCGGCGACCACCTCACCCTGGGGGCGCGGCTCAACCCCCGCTGGGACGACGCCGTCGCCCGCGAGCGGATCGGGCGGCTCGGGTTCGACCTGCGGCACAAGGCCGGGAAGCTGTCCGGCGGGCAGCGCGCCCAGCTCGCCCTGACGCTGGGCATCGCCAAGCGGCCCGAACTGCTGGTCCTGGACGAGCCCGTCGCCGCGCTCGACCCGCTGGCCCGGCGCGAGTTCCTCCAGGGCCTCATGGAGGCCACCGCCGAGCATTCGCTGAGCGTCGTCCTGTCGTCCCACCTGGTGTCGGACCTGGAACGCACGTGCGACTACCTGATCGTCATCGTGGACTCGCGCGTCCGGGTCGCCGGGGACGTCGACGATCTCCGCGCCGCCCACCACCGGCTCACCGGCCCGCGCCGGGACGCGCCGCCGTCCGATCAGCACGTGGTGTCCGAGAGCCACACCGACCGGCAGAGCACCTTCGTCGTCCGGTCGGACGGTCCGATCCACGACCCGGCATGGACGGTCGGGCAGATCGGGCTCGAAGACCTCGTCCTCGCCTACATGACCCCGGGCCAGTCCCGTCCCGCTCTGGAGGCCGTCAAATGATCTGGCTGACGTTAAGGCAGTTCCGCGTCCAGGGCGCCGCCCTGTTCGGCGCGCTCGCCGTCCTCGGCGTGGCCCTCGCCCTCACCGGGCCCGGCCTCGCGGACGACTACGGCAAGGGCCTCGCGTCCTGCGGCACCGAGGACGCGTGCGCGCACTTCAGCAGGCGGTTCTTCACCGACCACGAGGTGTACTACGGCGCCATGATCGCGATCGTGATGATCGTGCCCGCCCTCATCGGGCTCTTCTGGGGCGCGCCGCTGATCACCCGGGAGCTGGAGAGCGGCACGCACCGGCTCGTCTGGAACCAGAGCGTGACGCGGTCCCGCTGGCTGGCCGTGAAGCTCGGCGTCGTCGGCCTGGCCGCCATGGTCGCCGCCGGGCTCACCGCGCGCGCCGCGAACTGGTGGTCCGAGCCGCTGGACAAGGCCGTGGCCGACCGGTTCGCGCGGGTCGAGCCGCTGAACTTCAGCGTGCACGGCATCGTCCCGATCGGGCACGCCGCCTTCGCCTTCGCGCTCGGTGTGACGGTCGGCGTCCTCACCCGCCGCACCCTGCCGGCCATGGCGATCACGCTCGCCGTCTTCGCCGGCGTCCAGGTCGCGATGCCGCTGTGGATCCGCCCCCACATCATCCCGCCCGAGACCGCGACCGTGGCGATCACCGCGAACAACATGTCGCAGATGACGCTGGACCAGGGCGCCAAGGAGATGACGCTCCGGGCCGGGGTGGGACCGGGAACGTGGACGCTGTCGAACCACACGGTCGACGCGTCCGGGCGCCCCGCCGACCCGCCCGGCTCCCTGCTCGCGAGCGCGTGCGCCCCGAAGATCCCGCCCGCGCCGGCGCCGGGAGCGGAGCCCCCGGTCCCGGACGGGCCGCCCGAGCAGTGCTTCGCCGAGATCGCCCGGCTCGGCTACCAGCAGAAGGTCGTCTACCACTCCGCCGGGCGCTTCTGGCCGCTGCAGTGGGCCGAGACCGGCCTGTTCGCCGTCCTCACCGCGGGCCTGACGGGTCTCTGCTTCTACTGGACGCGACGCCGCCTCTTCTAGAGGCCGCCTCTTCCAGAAGCGGTCAGGGCGTCAGGGTCAGGGATCGCTGGATGCGGTCGGCGGTCGCGCGCAGGCGGTCGGCCGACCGCTCGATCCTCGACAGCCGTCCGGGACGGCACGAGATGGCGAGCGCGCCGCGGACGGTGCCGGTGGCGTCCGTCACCGGCACCGCGGCGCAGCCCGTGCCGAGCGCGTACTCCTCGCGGTCGAAGAGCAGGCCGGCCTCCGGCTCCAGGGAGCGCAGCAGCCGCGCGGGCTCGGTGATGGTGTGCGGGGTCAGGTCGTGGAGCGGGTGCCGGGACAGGTAGTCGCGGCGCCGGTCGTCGTCGAGCTGGCTGAGCACGCACTTGCCCATCGCGGTGGCGTGCGCGGCGTCCTCGAAGCCGATCCACAGGTCGACGCGGGGGGCGCGCGGGCCGTCGGCGATGTCGATGAGGCGGATCTCGTCGTCCACCTGCATGCCGAAGTAGGCCGCGACGTTCAGCTCGTCCCGCAGCGCGACGAGGGTCGGGCGGACGCGGGCGAGGAGCTGCTGCGTGCGGCTCTGCCCGTGCAGCGTCTCGACCCGCTCGCCGAGCACCCAGAAGCCGTCCGGCAGGCGGGTCGCGTATCCCTCGTGGGCGAGGGTGCGCAGCAGGTGATAGGTGGTCGCGAGGGGCAGCTTCGCCTCGCGGGCGAGCTGTTTGGCGGGGGCGCCGTTCGGATGCGACGCCACCGTCTCCATCAGGCGCAGGGCGCGCTGCACCGAGGCGATGAGAGTGGGTTTGCGTGCCTCACCCATCACGCTCGGCGACCCCCTCTGGCCCGGTTCCGTCAAGGCCGTCGGCGACGGTTCCCTCCATTGCAGCATCCCGGCCGCTCCGCCGGAGGGGGTTTCCCGATCCGGCCACGGGAATGTCCGGTCCATGAGCCAGCGGACGCATGACCACGTGGACGAACGGACGGCAAGGAAGGTCGCCGAAGAGGCCCGGGAGACCGAATGGCGCCTGCCGAGCTTCGGCAAGCAGTTGTTCCTCGGCGACCTGCGCCTCGATCTGATCCATCCGCATCCCCGCCCGGACGGGGAGGCGCGGCGCAGGGGCGAGGAGTTCCTCGCCGAGCTCACCGAATTCTGCGCCACCCGGATCGACCCCGCCGTGATCGAGCGGGAGTCGCGCATCCCCGACGACGTCGTCCGGGGCCTGCGCGACCTCGGCGCGCTCGGCATGAAGATCCCGGAGAAGTACGGCGGGCTCGGGCTGAGCCAGTTCTACTACGGCCGCGCGCTGATGGTCGTCGGCTCGGTCAGCCCGGCGCTCGCCGCACTGCTGTCGGCCCACCAGTCCATCGGAGTCCCGCAGCCGGTCAAGCTGTTCGGGACGCGGGAGCAGCAGGACGCGTGGCTGCCGCGCTGCGCCCGGGAGGTCAGCGCGTTCCTGCTGACCGAGCCCGACGTCGGCTCCGACCCGGCCCGGCTGCGCGCCACCGCCGTCCCGGACGGCGACGACTACGTCCTGAACGGCGTCAAGCTGTGGACGACCAACGGCGTCATCGCCGATCTCGTCGTCGTGATGGCGCGCGTCCCGAAGTCGGACGGCCACCGCGGCGGCATCTCCGCGTTCGTCGTGGACATGGCCACGCCCGGCATCACCGTCGAGAACCGCAACGCCTTCATGGGGCTGCGCGGCATCGAGAACGGCGTGACGCGGTTCCACGACGTCCGCGTCCCGAAGGCGAACCTGATCGGCAAGGAGGGCGCGGGCCTGAAGATCGCGCTCACCACGCTGAACACCGGGCGGCTGTCCCTGCCCGCGATCTGCGCGGCGAGCGGCAAGTGGGCCGCCCGGATCGCGCGGGAGTGGTCGCGGGAGCGGGTGCAGTGGGGCCGTCCGGTCGGCGAGCACGAGGCGGTGGCCCGCAAGGTCGCGTTCATCACGGCGACCGCGTACGCGATGGAGGCGATGCTCGACCTGTCCGGCCAGCTCGCGGACGACGAGCGGGGCGACATCCGGATCGAGGCGGCGCTCGCGAAGCTGTGGTCGTCGGAGATGGCGTGCCGGGCCGCGGACGAGCTGGTCCAGCTGCGCGGCGGGCGCGGCTACGAGACTGCCGAGTCGCTCGCGGCGCGCGGCGAGCGCGGCGTCCCGGCCGAGCAGGTGCTGCGCGACCTGCGCATCAACCGGATCTTCGAGGGCTCCAGCGAGATCATGCACCTGCTGATCGCCCGCGAGGCGGTCGACGCGCACCTGTCGGTGGCCGGGGACATCATCGACCCGGAGGCCTCCCCCGGCCAGAAGGCGCGGGCGGCGGCGAAGGCCGGCGGGTTCTACGCGCGCTGGCTCCCGACGCTCGTCACCGGCGCCGGGCAGCGCCCGAGCTCCTACGCCGAGTTCGGGCCGCTCGCGAGGCACCTGCGGTACGTCGAGCGGGCGTCCCGCAAGCTGGCCCGGTCGATCTTCTACGCGGCCGGGCGCTGGCAGGGCGGCCTGGAGTACCGGCAGGGGTTCCTCGGCCGGATGGTCGACATCGGCGCCGAGCTGTTCGCGATGAGCGCGGTGTGCGTCCGCGCCCACGCCGACGCGTCCGCCGACGGCCCGCTCGGCGCCGCGGGCCCGGACGGGTCCGGCCCCGCCACCGCGCCCGGCGCCTCGGCGCTGCTGCTCGCCGACGCGTTCTGCCGGCAGGCGCGCGTCCGCGCCGAGGAGCTGTTCGACGGGCTGTGGCGCAACACCGACGCCATGGACGTGAAGCTGGCGCGGGCCGCCCTCGCCGGGGACTTCGCCTGGGTGGAGGAGGGCGTCCTCGACCCGTCCATCCCGGGGCCGTGGATCGCGCCGTCCGACCCCGGGCCGAGCGGGAAGGACGACGTCCACCGGACCATCGGCTGAGCCGGCCCGCGGCGGCGGGGCAGGGGCGACACGCCCGGCGGATCCCCGCCGCCCGTCACCGCGGGGCGTCCGGCGCGTACGCATGGGTAGACTGACCCGACCTTCGCGCCAGAGATCGAACCGTCCTGCGGACGGTGTTCCGGTCCGGCGAACGAGAACTCCAGCCGAACGCCAACGCACCCAGCGAGCGGGATGTAATGCAGTCACCTGGTCAGAAGAAGTCCATCGCAGGCTCCCTCCTCAACCTCATCGGCAGCGGACCGAAGAAGGCCGGCCCGGCCGCCACCGGGCCCGCCGCGGACGGGGACGTCGTCCAGCCCGCCGCCGGGGAGGGCGCGCTGGAGAACCATCTGGGCGGGGACGAGGCCCGCAACTACCGCAAGTACGAGTACGAGACGGTCGCGCCGCACGTCGGCCGGTCCATGCTGGAGGTGGGCTCGGGTCTCGGGCACTTCTCCGAGCAGTTCGCCGGCCGCCTCGACTACCTCGTCGTCAGCGACAACGACCCGTACTGCGTCGGTGAGCTGCGCGACCGCTACGAGGGCAACGACGACGTCGAGGTCATCGACCTGGCGCTGCCGGCCGACATCAAGATCCGGCAGAAGGTCGACACCGTCGTGATGATGAACGTCCTGGAGCACATCAAGGACGACGTCCAGGCGCTGCGCGACCTCGCCGCCGTCACCGAGCCCGGCGGCCGCATCGTCATCTGGGTGCCCGGCTACATGCAGCTCTACGGCGACTTCGACCGCAAGGTCGGGCACGTCACCCGGTACACGCCGGCGACGCTGGAGAAGTCCGTCCGCGAGGCCGGGCTCGTGCCCGAGGTGCTCAAGCCGATCAACTTCCTGGGCGGGATCGCCTGGTGGTTCGCGGTCCGCCGCGGCGGCGCCGGCTACCCCGACCCCAAGCTCGTCAAGATCTACGACCGGACGGTCGTGCCGCTCACCCGCACCATCGAGCGGGTCGTGAAGCCGCCGTTCGGGCAGACGGTCATCTGCGTGGCGCGCGTCCCCCGCTGACGCCGTACGAAGCCGGGAAGGCTCCCCGATGGGGACGGGTCACGAAACACGGCCCGTCCCCGTCGCTTTTTTCTGTCGCCCGTAACGGTATGTCTCGTGCGGCGTCCGGGCCCCGCGACCGGGAGACTGGAAACGGCCGGACGGGTCCCGGGCCGCCTCTCCGGGCGGGGAAGCACCGCCTGCTTCCGCGGGCCGTGGCCGTGAAGGCCAGCCACGAAGTTCCCGTGTGGCCTGACGATCCGCGTGGCGGGGGTCCGGGAGGGGAGATCCTCGCCACGCGGTCAGGCGCGCGCCTTCGCCGCGGCGAACAGGCCGAGCCGGTGGGCGGTGGCGGCGGCCTCGCCGCGGCTCGTCACCTCCAGCTTGCCGAGGATGTTCGACACGTGCACGCTGGCCGTCTTCACCGAGATGAACAGCGCCTCGGCGATGTCGCGGTTGCTGCGGCCCTCGGCGACGAGCCGCAGCACCTCGAACTCGCGCGGCGTCAGCCCGAGCGGCGCGGACCCCGTGCGCGGCGCCCGGGTGCGGCGCAGCAGGCCGGCGGCCTCCTCGCCGAGCGGGACGGCGCCCAGCCGGTCCGTGATCTCCACGGCGGTGCGCAGCATGGCCGCCGCGCCGTCGTGGTCGCCGCCCGCGAGCGCCGACTCCGCGGCACGGCACAGCGCCCGCGCGTGGTAGTACGGGTTGCCGAGGCCCTCCCACGCGGCGGCGGCCTTCTCCCAGGCCGCGCGGTCGGGGAGGCCGTTCGCCTTGGCCAGCTTGGCGTCGTAGGTGAGCCGGTACGCCCGCTGCAGGGGTCCGCTGGTCTCCAGCCCGGCCACGCGCTCCCGGATGCGCCGCAGGTCGCCGGCGGCCTCCTCGCCCACCTGGTCGCAGGCCGTCACGGCGGTGACGAGGACCGGCCAGGCGTACCGGGCGTCGTCCGGCAGGCCGCCGTGGTCGAGGACGGGCCGTGCCGCGTCCAGCGCGGCGGCCGGGTCGCCTCCTTCGAGCGCGATGCTCGCCTCCAGCCAGAGGGCGCTGAAGTAGTCCTGCGTCTTCAGCCACTTCAGCTTGAGCTTCATGATCTCGCGGGCCCGGTCCAGCCGCGCCCTGGCCGTCGCGAGATCGCCGCGCGACAGCGCCACCCAGCCGGACAGGACGAGCAGCGAGGTCCGGGTCGTGATCGCCGGGTCCTGCTCCATCGCGTGGCCCATCACCGCCATCGCCTCGTCCCACCGGCCGAGCGAGACCAGCGGCTCGGCCTGGTTGATGGACAGGAACGTGCCCTGGGTGCGGGCCACCCCGTACTCGCGCGCCAGCTCCTTGCCGCGCTCGGCGACCGCGGCGGCCTCCTCGTGGCGTCCGGCGCCCTCCAGGAAGTGCGACCTGATCACGTGGTAGCGGAGCAGCACCCGGTGGTCGCCGCAGCGCCTGGTGGCCTCCTCGATCTCGGTCAGGCGGTCCGCGCCCTCGTAGTCGATGTGCGCGCAGAACAGCGTGATCAGCGCCTCGGCCTCCGCGACGGGGTCGCCGAGCTCCCGTGCGATGGACAGCGACTCCAGCGCCGCCGCGCGGGCCGCCTCGATCTCCGTCATGATCCGCACGTAGTTGCCGAGCGTGGACAGGGCGCGGGCGCGCATGATGGTCGGCGGGTCGGCGGGCAGCGCGTCCACCGCGGCGCGCAGATCCTCGACGAAGCCGGGGCGCGCGAGCTGGTAGAGCATGCGGCCGCGCAGTTCCAGCAGCATCGCCCAGCGCGCCGTGTCGCGTTCGCCGCCGGCGGCCTCGACCTCGTTGATCGCGGCGGTGACGAGCCTGACGCCGCGGTCGTACTCGCCGGCCCCGTCCGCGGCGGTCGCGGCGTCCTCCAGGACCCTGACATGGTCGGCGCCGATGCGCTCGGCCGCGTCCGGCACCTTGTCCCACAGTTGCAGGACGCGTTCGAGCATGGCGAGCCGCTCGGCGTACGCGAGCGCCTTGCGTGCCTCCCCGGCGGCGCGCCAGGACGCGACCAGCGCCCACGTGCTGTCGTGGGCCTGCGTCCAGTGGTAGCTCAGCTCGACCCAGAGGCGCCCGGCGGGGACGAGCCCGGGGTCCTTCTCCAGGGCCTCGGCGTAGCGGGTGTGGAGCCGCGTGTACTCGCCTGGCAGCAGGTCGTCGTGGACGGCCTCGCGGATCAGGGCGTGCCGGAACGCGTAGCCGTCGCCGTCCACGACCAGCACGTTCGCCGCGACGGCGGGCCGCAGGACGCGGGCGAGCGCGGCGTCGTCGAGCCCGGACACGGCCGCCAGCAGGGCGTGCTCGATGCGGGTGCTGCCGCCGCTGGCGTCCCGCAGGACGTCCTGCGTCTCCTCGGGCAGCCGCTGGACGCCCGCGAGCAGCAGGTCGCGCAGCGACTCGGGCAGCTCGCACGCCAGCGTGCCGTCGTCGTCGAGCAGCGCCTCGATGAACAGGGGGTTGCCCTCGCTGCGGGCCTCGACCCGCTCGACGAGGCCGGGCGGCGGGGCGTGGCCGAGCAGCTCGGTGACGAGCGCGGCGACGTCGCCGCGGGCCAGCCGTCCGATCTCGATCCGGCGGACGCGGTCGAGCCGCTCCAGGCCGGCGAGCAGCGGGCGGAGCGGGTGGGTGCGGTGCAGCTCGTCCGACCGGTACGTCATGACGATCAGCAGCGGCACGGTGCCGAGGTTGCGGATCAGGAAGGCGAGCAGGTCGCGGGTGGAGCGGTCGGCCCAGTGGGCGTCCTCGATGACCAGCACGACCGGGCCGCGCTCGGCGAGCCGCTCCAGCAGGGTCAGCACGACCTCGAACAGCCGGGCGCGCTCCTCGCCGGACGCGGCGTCGGTCTCCGGCTCGCCGAACTCGGGCAGCAGCCGGGCGAGGCCGCCGGTGTCGCCGCGCGGGACGAGGCCGGCGACGCCGTCGATGCCGATGTCGCGGACGAGCCCGCGCAGGACGGTGGTGAACGGGGCGAACGGCAGGCCGTCCGAGCCGAGCTCCAGGCAGCCGCCGACGAGCGCCCTGGCCTCGGCGGCGCGGGCGAACTCCGTGATGAGGCGGGTCTTGCCGAGCCCGGCGTCGCCGCCGACGAGCACGGCCCCGGGCGCGGCGGCGAGGGCCTCCCGCAGTCGCGCCAGCTCGGCCGACCTGCCGACCAGGACGGAACTCATCGCATGGGCGTTCACGACACAAGCATGCCAAACGGATCGGACATTCCCACCCGAATATCACTTGGTGAGATGCCGCCAGGTCTGGCCGCGGTGCTCGTCCAGCTCGGGGATCTCTCCCCTCGGGAGCGGCGGGTGGACGCTGGTGCGCACCGGCCCCTCCTCGTGGATCCTCCGCTGCCGGAAGTGGTCGAGTCCGGTCATCTCGGCATGCGAGAGCACCGGCGCGACGGGGGCGCCGGCCGCGGTGAGGCGCTCGATCGCCTCCGCCCGGGTGAGCCTCGCGACCGCGGCGGCGACCGTCCCGTCCAGCTCGCCGATCCGGCCGAGCCGCTCGGCGAACGGGACGCCGGCGTGCTCGGCGATCCCGAGGGCCCGGCAGGTGGCGTCCCACAGCCTCTCCTCGGAGACGACGCCGAGGGTGATCCTGTGGCCGTCCTTGGTCGGGTAGACGCCGTAGCCGGGGACGGGGCCGACGCCCGACCTGCGCGTCGCGGGCGGGACGGTGCCGACCCAGTGCGCGAGGACGTCCGCCATGCCGAGGTCGACGCGGTCGCCGGTGCCCGTCTCGCGGGCCTTGAGGCAGGCGGCGGTGATCGCGAACGCGGCCATCGTGGCGGCCGACATGTCGGCGACGGGCAGCTCGTCGGCCTCCGGGGAGACGGCGTCGGGGGGCAGCGCGGCGGCGTAGGCGCGGTAGTTGATGTCGTGGCCGGGGACGTCCGCGAGGGGGCCCTCCGCGCCGTAGCCGGAGATGGAGCAGTAGACGAGCCGCGGGTTGAGGGCACGGAGCGTCTCGTGGCCCACGCCCAGCCGCTCGGCGACGCCGGGACGGAACCCCTCCACGAAGACCTCGGCGTCTCCGGCCAGTTCCTTGAGCCTCGCGAGCCCCTCCTCCGACTTCAGGTCGAGCACGATGCCGCGCTTGTGCCGGTTGAGGACGTCGAAGTGGTCGCGGAACATCCGCATCGGCTCCCCGCCGGGCGGCTCGACCTTGATCACGTCCGCGCCGAGCTGGGCGAGCAGCTGCGTGGCGTACGGGCCGGGCCGCCACATCGTCAGGTCGAGGACGCGGAGTCCGTCCAGCGGCGCCATGGCGCTCCTCTCGTCTCGTCGGCTTCACCGTGCCGGTCGGGGCGCCCGCCGTCAAGCGAGCGCTTGGTCACTCCCCGCCGTTGTTGACGCCGCGTCCAATCCGGGTGAGGCTGGCCCGGAGGTGGTTCGCCATGCGGTTTTCGTTGTTCTACGAGCACCAGCTGCCGCGGCCCTGGAGCGACGGGCAGGAACTGAGGCTCTACCAGGACGCCCTGGACCAGGTGGAGCTCGCCGACCGCATCGGGTTCGACTACGTGTGGGAGGTGGAGCACCACTTCCTGGAGGAGTACTCGCACTCCTCCGCGCCGGAGGTGTTCCTCGCCGCCGCGTCGCAGCGGACGAAGCGGATCCGGCTCGGGCACGGCATCGTCCAGCTGCCGCCGGCGGTGAACCACCCGGCGCGGATCGCCGAGCGGATCGCGACGCTCGATCTCGTCTCGAACGGGCGGGTCGACTTCGGGACGGGCGAGTCCAGCTCCAGCGCAGAGCTCGGCGGGTTCGGCGTGCGCCGCGGCGACAAGAGGGCCCAGTGGCAGGACGCGATCGACGCCATCACGCGGATGTTCGTCGAGGAGCCGTTCGCCGGATGGTCGTCGCCGGACATCACGATGCCGCCGCGGAACGTGCTTCCGAAGACCGTCCAGAAGCCGCACCCGCCGCTCTGGGTGGCGTGCTCGCGCCGGGAGACCATCCAGTTCGCCGCCCGCAACGGCATCGGCGCGCTGTCGTTCTCCTTCGTGGAGCCCGAGGACGCCGGCAAGTGGGCGGACGAGTACTACCGCATCATCGCGTCCGAGGAATGCGTTCCGGCGGGGTTCGCGGTGAACCCGAACCTGGCCGTCGTCCTGCCGATGATGCTGCACGAGGACGAGGCGACCGCCATCGAGCGCGGCATCGACGGCGCGCATTTCTTCGCGTTCGCGCTCGCCCACTACTACGGGCCCACGCCGCACGACCCCGGCCGCACCAACGTGTGGGAGGAGTTCCTTTCACGGCGTGACGCCCGGGGCTTCTCCCGCGAGCAGATCATCGCCAACGCCGAGACGCTCAACGTCAACGTCGGCTCCCTACGCGGCGCCGTGGGCACCCCGGAGCAGATCATCGACCTGATCCGGCGCTACGAATCGGTCGGCGTCGACCAGATCGCGTTCGTCCTCCAGGCGGGACCGAACCGGCACGAGCACATCTGCGAGTCGCTGGAACTGTTCGGGAAGGCGGTCCTGCCGCACTTCACCGACGGGCGCGAGGAACGCGAGGCCGCGAAAGCCGAACGCCTCGCGCCCGCCATCGACGCCGCCCTCGCGCGCCGGAAGCCCGCTCGGACGTCGCCGCCCGGCTACCGCATCGACGAGGACGCCGAAGTGGCCCGCGCGCACCGGTCCCGGGACATCCGCTCGGCGGGCCGCAGGCGTTTCCGGCGGGGGTTCTCCAGGTTCGTCCACGGCCGGTCGGACGAGCAGATCGAGCGCCTTTTCGGCCCTGCCGCACAGCGCGCGTTCTTCGCCGGGATGGCCCGCGCGTTCGACCCGTCCGCCGCGGGCGGCTTCACCGGGGAACTGGAGTTCCGCCTGACCCGCACCGTCTGGACGCTCGAACTCGGCAAGACGCGCGCCCGCGCCCGCGTGGGCGCGGCGAAGAACCCCGCCCTCACCCTCACCTTGTCGACGGCCGACTTCCTGCGCGTCCTCGCCGGGGACGCCAACCCGGCGTCGCTGCTGATGGACGGCCGCCTGCGGCTGCGCGGCGACGTCGAGCTGGCCCCGCGCCTCAGCGAGATGTTCGGCGGCCCGTCCCCGTACTGATCTGGAGGTGGCCGTGGTCCCCCGACGTCCACGGCCACCGCTTGTTCAGATGCCCGCGAACCCACCGGAGTTCGCGCCGATTTTCACGAACCACCGGACGGGCGTCCGGCGACCAGATCGCTCAGCCAGTCCCCGAAGCGCTGCACCGGGATGCGGTACCGGCGCTCCCGGATCCGCGCCCGCCGCTCCTTGCGCGAGCCCGCCGAGTACCGGCGCCGCGCCCACGGCGAGTCGGGACGGGCCAGCCGGACGGCCCCGACGATCGCGATGATGCCGATGAACAGCCCGATGACGCCCGTCCAGACCTTGCCCTTGAGCAGGGCGATCACGGACACGAACAGGTCGAACAGGATGACGCTCACGATGCTCCACAGGCCGTCCCCGGCGACGTCGTCCACACCCAGGGGATGGAGCCCGAGCAGCATCAGCCCGCACAGCGCGATCGTGATGAACACGACCTCGACCGACAAGCGTCCCTGCTCGCTCCAGTAGACGTCCTTCAGGTGCAGGACGAGCGCGAACTCGTCCAGGACGAGCGCCGTCCCCACCCCGAACACCGCGGCGGCCGCCGCCGCCAACCCGGACGCGTCGTCCGGTATGGCCAGGCCGCCCACACCACCGACGCACATGAACACCAGCCCGAACACCACGTGGTGGATGTGATGCCCGCCCGGCGTGACGTTCCCGGGCCACCACTTCACCTGCCGCCGGATCATCCGCACGCTGAACCGGATGAAGAGGAACCCGGCGATGAACGCGACGAGGAAGCAGAAGAGCCGGACCCGGCCGGCGTCCGCGATCTCCCGTGTGAACCACTCCTCCACACAGGCCCTATTCCCGGGGCCAGGGCAAACGCAGACCAACGCCGTCCCAAGTCGGGTCCTCAGCGGCAGCCCTCGAACCGCGGCACCGCCGAGGCGGCGTCGAAGCCCGGTGCGGTGAACCACTGGTCGAGCAGGGTGTCGGCGGCGCCGTTCTGGTACATCCCGGTGAGGATCCGGTTGACCGCCTGGCAGCCGTCCACGTCTCCCTTGCGCAGACCGATCCCGTACCGCTCGTCGGTGAACGGCGCGTCGACCAGGGTGGCGCCGGATCCCGGGGCGGCGGCGAGCCCGGCAAGGGTCAGGTCGTCGGTGGACACCGCGTCGACGCGTCCATCCGCCAGTGCCTTGACGCACTCGCCGTAGGTACGCGCGGGCACCGGCGACGCGGCCACCTTCCTGTCCTCCGTCACCCGCCGCCACGAGTCGGACCCGGAGACCTGGCAGAGCCTCTTGCCGCGCAAGTCCCGCACGTTCCGCACTGACTCGTCCCCCTGGCGGACGAGGATGTCCTGGTGCGCGACGTAGTACGGCCCGGCGAACGTGACCCGTTCCTTGCGTTCGGGCGTGATGGTGTAGGCCGCGACCACCATGTCGACGGTGCCCCGGTTCAGCGCGGTCTCCCATTCGTCCGGTGCCAGCACCCGGAAGGTCAGGTCGCCGGACGTGACGCCGAGCCGCCCGGCGATGTAGGTCGACACATCGACGTCGAACCCTTGGAGCGAACCGTCCCCGGCACGGAAGGCCAGACCTGGAGGGGTGTCCCTGACCCCGATCACCAGAGTGTCCCGGTCGGTGACGGACGGCGGTCCGTCGTCGCCGTGCACCAGCGGCGCCACCGCCAGTGGCACCACCAAGAACAGGACCGCCAGGACGGTCAGGACGGCCGTGGCGACGAGGGTCAGTCTGCTGCGTGCGGCATGCACGGCCGGCTCCCGTTCATCAGCGGTATTCCGACAGGCGCGGCCAGACCCCGGCCGCGATGAGCGCCGCGATGGCCAGCGCACCGGCCGCCGGCAGCCACGTCCAGGGCTCCGCGGCGCGGTCGCCCCTCGCCACGGCGCGGATGAGGAGGAACTCGTGCCGGCTGATCAGGGCGTCGAGTCTCTGGTGGTAGGTCCGGAAGGCCGGGTGAGGCAGAGCCGTCCAGCGCGGGTCCAGGTGGGCGTGGGCCGCGGCCACTCGGTCGCCGCGCTCGGCGAGGTCCCGGACGGCCCGGTCATGGTCCTGGTAGACGCGGTAGGCGGCCGCGGCCCCGTCCCGCGCCACCGGCCGGTCCAGTGCCCGGTCGTAGGCGTCCATGCCGGTCGCGCCCTTGACGTAGCGGATCGTCTGAGCCTTCTCCAGGTACATCTGGTCGTAGCGGACGGCGCCGGCCGGATCGATGAGCCGCCTGCTCCGGTCGGTGTCCATGCCCTGGCCGATCGCCCGGAGGCGGGTGAGGTCGAGGACCGGATCGAAGCCGGCGCTCTTCGCCGCCCGCAGGCGGTCCGCCTCCGTGGCCAGCAGCGACGCTCCCGCCACGGTCAGCGCCAGCGCGCCCGCGAGCGCGGCGGCGAGCGGCAGGCTGACCAGCCGCCGGAAGCGCCGGGCCAGGTACACCTGGAGGCCCGCCAGTGCGGCGAGCAGCGCCAGCCCCGCGCCGATCACCCGGAACCGTCCCGCGAGGACGGCCGAGTGCTCGTCCTCGTAGGCGGCGTCGACGTCGGCCGCGCCGTCCAGCGTCAGGTTGCGGGCCTTCGGCAGCAGGTCCTCCGTCATCAGCGCGGTCGCCGCCCGGTATCGCCGGACCGCCTCCGGCGGCGGTTCCGCCATGGCCTTCGGCGAGCGCGCGGCCTGCATCGCCGCCTGGACGTTCTGGTCGTAGGCGTGCAGTCCGTCCAGGACCGCCTGGACGGTCCGCAGCCGCACCGGGTCGTCCTTCGCCAGCCGCGCCGCCTGCAACCCGGCCCGCTGGGCGTCCTCGCGGCGGATGTCGTAGACGTACCGCTGAGTACCGCGTTCGCAGTCGGACGCCTCCGGATCACACAGCCAGCCCTCCTCGTCACCGGTCAGCAGGACATTGGTCACCTGCGCGTCCATGTCGCTGAGCGCGAGGTACATGTCCCCCGTGGCCAGCACCATGGGGCCCTCGCGGTCTCCCAGCGTCCGCAGCCCGTCACGCGCGTGCCCGACCGCCACGCCCGTCGTGGTGGACAGCACGGCGAGCGCGACCAGCGCCAGCGCGGCCAAGCCCCGGACCCGGCCCGCGACGGTACGGAGGCCGATGAGCTTCGAGGGCACGCTCGGACCCTCTCCTTCCGGGGCACGGTTTCCGGGGGCGGACGTCCCAGTGTCGGGCGATGATCACTTCCCCCGCAAGATCGTTGCCAGACCTGGCCGCCTCCGCGCGGTCTAGCCCTCCGGGTAGAAGAGGAACAGCGTGCAGCCCGTTCTCGTCTGCGGGACGTGCGATGAGCCCGCGGGCGCGTGGATGAACGAGCCGGCCGGGTAGTCCCGGACGCCGTCGTTGAAGACGCCGGAAACCACGTAGACCTCTTCGGGACCCGGCTCGTGGACGTCGATCCCCACCCAGCCGGTGTTCGCGTCCATCTCCAGCACATGGGCATGGGCGCCGTTGTCCCCCTTCCACAGGGAGCGCAGGCGGATGCCCGGGAAGAGCTCGCGAACGGGCGCGTCCTGCACAGCGGACCAGACGTAACCGGGCATGTTCTGTCCTGTCGTCATGGCCCCCAGCCTCGCCACCAGGCCTCCGACCTGGCGAGTGTCAGGAATGACATCATGAGGTACTTTTCTGTCATGCACCGCGTCGTGGCACTCGTCCGGCCCCCGCAGTCGACCTTCGAACTCGGCTGCGCGGCGCAGGTGTTCGGGATCGAGCGGCCGGGGCTCCCGACCCGGTACGGCTTCCGCGTGTGCACGGAACGGCCCGGCCCGGTCGCCACGCACGCCGGGTACGACATGCTCGTCACCACCGGCCTTGAGGCACTCGACGAGGCGGACACCGTGATCGTCCCGGGCTGGCTGCCCACTCAGGAGCCGCCCTCCCCCACGGTCGTCCAGGCCCTCCGCCGCGCCCACTCCCGCGGAGCGCGGGTGGCCAGCATCTGCTCCGGCGTCTTCGCGCTGGCCCACGCCGGCCTCCTGGACGGACGCGCGGCGACCACCCACTGGGCCCTGGCCGACGAGTTCGCCGCCCGCTTCCCGCAGGTCAAGGTCGACCCGGACGTGCTCTACGTCGACCACGGCGACGTGGCCACCAGCGCCGGAGCCGGGGCCGGCTTCGACCTGTGCATGCACCTGCTCCGCAACGACCAGGGCGCCCGGTACGCCGCCCACGTCGCCCGGACCATGGTCATGCCGCCCCACCGCGAGGGCGGCCAGCTCCAGTACTCGGCACCGCCGCACCCCGAGCAGATCGACGGCACCCTCGCCCCCCTCCTGGAGTGGATCGCCGGGAGGCTCGGCGAACCGGTGACCGTCGAGCACATGGCCGCGCACGCCGGGATGTCGGCCCGCACCCTCGCCCGCCGGTTCGCCGGCCAGCTCGGCACCAGCCCCGGACAGTGGCTCCTCACCCAGCGCATCGCCGCGGCCCGTGACCTCCTGGAGTCGACCGACCTCCCGCTGGACGCCATCGCCCGCCGCGTCGGCCTCTCGTCCGCGACCAACCTCCGCAGGCGCTTCCTCGCCGCCCTGGGCACCACCCCCGGGGCCTACCGCCGGGCCTTCCGTCCGTCTATCGAGGTCGCAGCCCGTCAAGGATGAGCCGGGCGATGCGTCCCGACCGTTCCCGGCTGGCCTCCGCACCCGCGTGGCGGATCGCGGCGAAGGCACCGGCGACCAGCGCCATCACCTCGTCCACGGTCAGGTCGTCGCGCACCACGCCCGCCGCGTGCGCCCGATCCAGCAACTCTGCGACCTGGCTCGTGAGGTCAGCGGCGACGTCCGGGGCGGCGGTGCGCAGGTCGAACTCCGCAGCCGCCAGCGCGCTCTTCACCGCCACGTTCTCGGCACCGTTGGCGATCATCCGGGACAGCAGCGTGAACAGCGCCGCCGGATCATCGGTCGCGGCGAGCACCTCGGCCTCCGCGATCAACTGCCTGAGCTGATCCGTCGCGACGGCGAGATACAGCGCCTCCTTGGCCGGAAAGTGCCGGTGGACGGTACCGGGCCCGACACCCGCGCGACGGGCGATCTCGTCCAGCGAGACGCCGAGCCCCTCCGTCGCGAACAACCGCTGCGCGGTCTCAAGCACCCGCTCCCGATTACGCCGCGCATCGGCGCGCACGCGACGAGCCGCAGGCGACTTCCCCTCAAACCGGTCGGACATGCCCCCTAGCTTAACCGGGTCGCCGCCCCGTATCCTCCCAACCGGGGCGCCGCACCGCTTAGCACGAAGGAGCCACGATGACCCGCGAACACGTCACCGTCCTGATACGGCAGATGCAGGAGTGCTTCAACAGCCGCCGCTTCGACCAGGGCGACGACCTGCACGCCCCCGACTTCTTCAGCCACCCGCTCGGCACCACCGGCTTCGAGGCGGGCAAGAACGCCTGGCGCACGCTCGTCGCCCGCTACCCGGACATGCGCGTCATCGCCCAGGACATCCTGGTCGACGGCGACAAGGCCGCCGTCCGCTCCACCGTCGAGGGAATCCCGATGCCGGACGGCGACGCGCCGCCCATGCTGTTCGAGATCTTCCGCATCGCCGACGGCCGCTTCGCGGAGATGTGGGGCGCCGGCACCGGCTTCCCGCCCGACTCAAGCCCCGAAGAAGTGCTCGCCTGACCGCATCACCGGTAGACCGCGTTCAGCAGCGCCCACACGATCTTCCCGTCCAGCTCCGCGCGGACGCCCCGCTCCGCGGACAGGCATTCGACAATGCCCAGCCCCCAGCCGCCGGGATCGGGAGCGTCATCAGGAACCGGCCCTTCCGGCATCGAGAGATCGGGCGCGGACGCCTCCGGCCGCACGGGCGAGGCGTCCCAGACCTCCACCCGAAGGCCCGCCTCCGACAAGACCATCCGCAACGACACGGGCTGCCCCTGGGTGGCCCGCACCGCGTTGGTGAGCAGTTCCGACACCACTAGAACGGCGTCCTGCACCGTCTCCTCGGCGAGCCCCCACTGCAACGCCTGCGACTCGGCGATCAGGCGCCCCTGCTGGACGACCTCCGGCACGGCCAGGAACCCCCGCCGCACGGCCCGCGCCCCGGCCGCCGTCTCCACCCGAACCAACCCGTCCGTTCTGTCGAAATGTGTCGCCTGCCACCGTCCGCCGCACACCATGCCCGGCCACTCCCGTCCCTCGATGCGTGTGATCCGGCACACATGCTGTGACGATTTGGCTACCGTCGGGAGTGGGACCAGCTTTGTCCAACTCGATACTTCCGGAGGGCAACTCATGGTGAATCGGAAGCGCCTCGACCCGACCGAGTCGGCAGCCGCACTTTTCGGGGCAAAACTCCGGAAGCTCCGCGACAAGGCCGGACTCTCCCAGGCCCAGCTCGCCGCCGAGGTCGGCTACTCCCACGACACGATCTCCAAGGTCGAGACCGCCGCCCAGGCCCCGTCCCCCGAACTGGCCGAACGCCTCGACACCCACTTCAACACCGACGACCAGTTCCAGGAACTCCAACCCCTCGCCGCCAAGGAGGGCATCCCCCTCTTCTTCCGCCCCTACGCAGAACTGGAGAGCACCGCCAACGCCGTCCGGGTCTACGAGCCCGTCGTCGTCACAGGACTACTCCAGACCGAGGACTACGCTCGGGCGGTCCTTCGCCCAGGCCAGCACTCCAATGCCATCGACTTAGCGGTCGCCGCACGGATCAACCGTCAAGACACACTGCGAGGAGACGACCCACCATGGGTGGTGATCGTCATGCTGGAAGCAGTGATCCGGAAGATCGTCGGCAATCGAGAGATCACTAGGGCTCAGCTTGAGCGAGTCCTTGAACTCATGAAAGAGCCCAACATCAACATCCTGATCATTCCAGATGAGGCCCAGGTCTTTCCCGCGGCCGGGTTCACGCTGTTCAGTCTGGAGGACGAGCCGGAGATCGCATTCGTGGAAAGCGCAGGGGGCACCGGCCGGGTGATCACACTAGGCTCTCATGTCGAAGAGCTCCGGCGATTGTGGGACTTGATCGGCAACTCGGCTCTGACCGACGTGGCCTCGGAAGCTCTGGTCCGTGAGGTGATGGAGGGCATGTGAAAGACCTCAAGAACGTCAACTGGCGCAAGAGCAGCTACAGCAGTCAGGAGGGTGGCACCTGCGTCGAAGTCGCCAACCTCCACACCAACGTCAGCGTCCGCGACAGCACCGACCCCCACGGACCCGTCCTCCACTTCGGACGAGACGCCGTCGCCGACCTGGTAAGCCGCATCAAGAGCGGCGACCTCGACCGCTGAACCCCCACCCGCAAGCCCCCTCTCCGGAGGGGGCTTTTCCTGTGTTTCGGCTGTTCAGCAACCCGCCAGAATCTCGCCATCCGCGGCCCAGAAGGACCTCGACCTGCTCACTAACCTCCAGATGCCCATCAAGGCCCTCAGCCAGACCCTTCAGCGACCCGCTGCAGCGCTCAGGCCCTCCACGGCATCCACCCGCTGGTGCTGATCTCGATATTGAAAGGCTCGGGGAGGTAGATCGTTGTGCCGAAGTCCCAGGACTCCCGATGCAGGTAGGCGCAGGATCCGAGATCCGGGATCGAGTAGAGCGTGGTGTTCGCGACCTTCGGGTCCCGGTCGACCAGAAGGTAGTAGGGGATGCCGACCCGTGCGTAGCCCCACCATTTGGTCGGCTTCCGCAGCTCCCGGTCGCCGGCGGGCGGCCTGTCGAAGACGGCCAGGTTCTTGGAGGTGACTTCCACGACCATCTCCAGTTCGTCGGGCCTCAGCTCTACCTCGTCGGCCTCGCCCGCGGTCTCGAACACGCCGTCTTCCGCCACGATCAGGTCGGGGACGTACCCCTGCTCAACGCCGGTCAGGTTCAGAGTCATCACCTGCCGGGACGTCCACGGGTAGGACGGATCGGCGAACCTGGCCCGGTCGATCGCACTGGAGATGCGGTGAATCATGTTGCCGTGCGACACGGTGGGCGTGGGGGACACGACGATCTCTCCTCCGATGATCTCAGCCCGAGATCCCTCGGGCAGGTGAAGGAAGTCGTCAAGCTCGCCGCTTGCCCACAAGGCGTATGGCGTGTCCGGCAGAGCCGCCTGGTAAGACGGCAACGTCTGAATTGTCACGTTCGGCGACCCTTCCCTCACGATCTGCTCCAGTCATCGTAGGGAACATATGTACGGAGTGTAGGCAAGACGTCGCATTGGGTCACGCGGAACCTTGCGATCGCTGACTTCACGCTAGCTCCAAGAGCACACCATCACTCTGAGAGACCCGACCCAGACTCGGAGGCTCCATGGATGAGGACGCCCCGCGCGCCATGTGGCGCAAGAGCAGTCACAGCGGTCAGGAGGGCAGCACGTGCGTCGAGGCAGCAGAACTTGGAAGCTGTGTGGGCGTCCGCGACAGCACCAACCCCCACGGACCCGTCCTCCACCTCACACGAGACGCCATCGGCCGGTTCTTGACCTGCATCAAAAGCGAGCCGAACTCACCCGCATGGCGCAAGAGCAGCTACACGAACCAGGAGGGCGGCACCTGTGTCGAACTTGCCGGCCTCGATACCGGCATCGGTGTCCGCGACAGTACCGACCCCAGCGGGCCCGTCCTTCACTTTGGGCGAGACGCCGTCGCCAATCTCGTGAACCGCGTCAAGCGCGGCGAACTCGATCAGCGTCGATCTCGCGGAAGCTGCCCCTCCCCGAGAACGGCGTCTCCGGCCGAGCTGGTCGACGGTCTCAGGGCGTGGTGGTGGAGGCGGGCGTGGTCTTGTCCGGGCTCGGTGCGGTCGGACGTCGCCTGGTGATGAGCAGTACCGCGGTGAGGAGTGCGGCGGCCATCAGAATGACGAACGCGACCGTCAGGGCGGTGGTGTAGCCGTGCACGGCGGCCGCGTCGGCCGTGGCGTTGCGACGGGACGCCAGGTAGGTCGCGGTGGCACCGGCGGCCAGGGTGTTCAGCAGTGCGGTGCCCGAAGCCGCGCCGAGTTGCTGGGCGGCGTTGTAGGCAGCCGACGCGGCACCGATGTCGTGCCCTTCCATGCCCTCCGTGGCCAGGCTGGCGGTCGGTGGCATGAAGCAGCCGAGGCCGAGCCCGGTGAGCACGAGCGCGGGCAGCAGGTAGAGAGCGAAGACGTCGGTGCTCCCGGCCGGCAGGCGGGTCAGGACGAACATCCCGGCGGCCGCGGTCAGCAGCCCCGGCACCAGCAGCGCGGCGGGCGGGACGCGGCCGTGCAGCCTCCCGGCGATGAGCATCGATCCGGCGAGCGCGGCCAGCGCATTGATGATCAGTGCCAGGCCGGCCCGGACCGGTGAGTGGCCCAGCACCGTCTGCGTGTAGTAGCTCATGAACAGGTAGAACCCGAACATCGCCACGAACATCAGGGTGATGGCCAGGAACGCACCGGCACGGGCGCGGTGCGCGAGCACCCGCATCGGCAGCAGCGGGTGCGCCGCCCGGACCTCCACGACGACGAACGCGACCAGCAGCACCATCCCACCGGCCAGCCACATCGTCACCCCGCCGGAGCCCCATCCGAGGGACTCGGCTCGGGCGAACCCGTACACCACCGAAGTGAAGCCGGTGAGGCTGAGCAACGCACCGGCGACGTCCAGCCCTCCTCTTGTCCCGGCGATCGGGCGGTCGGCCGGCATCAGCGCGAGGCCGAGCGCCGCCACCAGCGCGATGGGCACGTTGATGTACAGGCACCAGCGCCAGTCGGCGTACTCGGTCAGCAGGCCACCGGCGATCAGGCCGACCGCCGAGCCGGCGGCACCGACCGCGGCGAACACCCCGAACGCCCGGTCGCGCTCACGGGCCCGGGTGAAGGTACCGGCCAGCAGAGACAGTCCGGCGGGCGCGAGCACGGCGGCGAACGCCCCTTGCAGGGCCCGCGCCCCGAAGAGCATCACCGGGTTCACTGCCGCACCGCCCTGGGCGGACGAGACACCGAAGCCCAGCAGTCCGATCAGGAACGCGCGCCGGTGGCCGAGCGCGCCGCTGACCCTGCCGCCGATCAGGAGGAGTCCGCCGAAGGTCAGCGCGTACGTGGTGATGGCCCAATGCCGGTTCCCGTCCGACATGTGCAGCGCCTGCTGCGCCGACGGCAGCGCGATGTTCACGATCGTCCCGTCCAGGACCACCAGCAACTGAGCCGCGCTCACCACCGCCAGCGTCCACCACCGCCGCCCTGGTACCTGCCCCGGCGGACTGCCGGTCGTCGCGCCCGCAGGTTCCGCCCTCTGCCGTCCGTTGCCGTCTTCGAGATCCATGTCTTCGAGCGTTCCGTTGAACTGATCCCGGAGACTTCCGGCCGCCCACGCCCCCGCCGACCAAAGGCACACGACCGACAACCCTCAACCGGCCGTCGAACCCCCACCCCTTGATCAGCGCTCTGGTCGTTCGCCGCCAAGCCCGCACTGCACACCAGTGACGCTGAACGTCACCTGCCCCGGGCACACCCACACCCCGATGAACAAGAACCTCGCCCTTGGCACCTACCCGCCGCCGACCCGCCCGATCGCGCGCTCCCCAGGGTTATCCGCGCCAACTTCGTGGCCCGATGCAGTCCTGGACGAAACCACCCGCAACACCATCTGGGAACTGTGCGAGACACACCGCGACTGTCTGACGACGTGACACCCTGCTCACCAACCCCCGCCAGGCTCTCGCCATCCGCCCTCCCAGAGCACACCATCTGTGTGAGCGACTCGATCCGAGCTTGGAGGGCCTATGGAAGACGCCCCGCAGGCCAGGTGGCGTAAGAGCAGCTACAGCACCCAGGAAGGTGGTGCCTGCGTCGAACTCGCCGGCCTCGACGCCGGCGCCGGCGTCCGCGACAGTACCGACCCTCACGGGCCTGTCCTCCACCTCACGCGAGACGCCGTCGCCGACCTCATGAACCGCATCAAGAGCGGCGAGAGGCGCGACCGGGGTGGCCTGGGCATCTCAGGGTGAGGTCCCCGGGTGTGGGGATGCGGGCTGGGTACGGTCGGCGCCGATGCTGTCGGTGGTGTGCATCCCCGGCGCGTCGGGCTCCATCACGGCCATCGCGCCCGGCATCTGCCGCTCCAGCACGGCCGAGGCCGCAGCCGTATCGAGATCCGGGGGCGGGAACCACGCCTCGGTGAAGCCTGCCGAACGACGGGTAGATGCCCGATGAGGCGACCGGTCGCCGTTCGGCAGGCGCTGGAATTCAGACTGTGGTCGAAGATCGGGTTTCGACCGTGGTCGGATGACCGGGAGATGCGGGCGGCCGAAGCTGTCGGGCATGACATCACAGGTGAGCGTCGCCCCGGCGATCAGGGTCGAGGGGCTGACGAAGCGGTACGGGCGGCGTGCGGTGGTCGACGATCTGTCGTTCACGGTCAGGCCGGGCGCGGTGACGGGCTTCTTCGGGCCGAACGGCGCGGGCAAGACCACGGCGATGAAGGTGATCGTGGGGCTGTCGCGGCCGTCGGCGGGCGCGGTGACGGTGCAGGGCGTGCCGGTGGCGGAGATGGTGCCGGAGGCGGGTCGGCTCGGCGTCCACATCGAGCCGTGCGGCGCCCACCCGGGGCGGTCGGCCCGCGCGCATCTGCGTGCGCTGGCGCTGCTGGCGGGGCTGCCGCGCGGGCGGGTCGAGGAGGTCCTGGACCTGGTCGAGCTGACGGACATGGCGGGCCGCCGGGTCGGCACCTTCTCGCTCGGAATGCGGCAGCGGCTCGGGCTGGCGGCCGCATTGCTGGGCGATCCGGACATACTGGTGCTAGACGAGCCGGCCAACGGGCTGGATCCGCAGGGAATCCGCTGGTTGCGGACGATGCTGCGGGACCGGGTGGCGAACGGCGGCACGGTGCTGCTGTCGAGCCACCTGCTCGCGGAGGCCGCGCAGACCGTCGACGACGTGGTCGTCATCGACCACGGCAGGCTCCTGCACGAGGGGCCGATCGGCGCGGTGGATTCGCTGGAGGACGTGTACTTGGAGCTCACCGGGGGGTCGCAGCGATGATCGGCCTGCTTCGAGGGGAACTGCTGAAGTCGCTGACGGCCCGCGCCCTGTGGGGGTTCACGGCCGGCGGGATCGCCTTCACCGTCCTGAACGCGGTGATCGTCGCGCTGGCGTCGGGCACGCTCGACGAGGTGCCGGAGAAGGAGGAGGCGCTGTCGGGGCTTCCGGTCCTGCTCCTGCTCTGGGGACTGGTCGGCGCGGCGGGCGAGTACCGGCATCGGACGGCCGCGCCGGCTGCGCTGGTGGCCCGCCGCGGCCGCGGAACCGTCCTCGGGGTGCGGATCGCGGCGTACACGCTGACGGGCCTGGTGCTGGCGCTGGTGACCAACGCGGTCGCGGTCGGCGTGGGCCTGCCGCTGCTGGCGCGCCACCCCGGCCCGGACCTGACGTCCGGTGACGTGGTCGAGGTCGTGGCGGGCAACGTCCTGGCGCTCGTGCTGGCGGCGATGATGGGCGCGGCGCTCGGTGCGCTGATCCGCAGCCCGGTCGTCGGCGCGGTGGTCCTGCTGATCGTGAACCTGGTGGTGCTGCCCCTGGTGAGCGGGGCGTGGGAGTCGGGCGCGAACCTCACACCGTTCGGCGCGGCGGGAGTGCTGACCCGCGGGACCCACAACACGACCCTGTCGGTGATGCAGGCCGGAGCGGTGTTCGCGGTCTGGACGGCCGTCGCCGTGCTGGTCGCGGTGTGCTGCGAACGGCGACGTGACCTGGCGTGAGCGTGACGGCGAGGATCGAGGCGGTGCGGGGCCTGTCGGCCGCGCACCGCCGGGTGCTGTTCGACATCGTGCTCGCCGTGGCCGCGACCGCGGTGGAGGTGGGGCTGCTGTTCAACGACTCCACCCAGCCGGTGCCCCTGCCGATCGCGGTGACCGTCCTGTCGGGGGCGGCTCTGCTGTTCCGCCGCCGGTTCGGGGTGACGGCGACCGCGGTGACGGCCGCGACGGCCGCCGCGGTGACCGCGGCCGGGTACTCCCCCGGAGGCGCGCCGGCCGTCGTCGCGCTGTGGTCGCTCGCCGAGACGCGCGACCGGCGCGTCTCGCTCGCGGTGCTGGCACCGATGGTCGTGTTCCTGGAGGCCGACAACGTCTGCAGCCCGCCGGTGTCGATCGGGGCGTGGATGCTGGGCGTCTACATGCAGACGCGCCGCCGCTACGTCCGGGCGGTGGAGGAGCGGGCCGCCACCCTGGAACGCGAGCGGGAGCAGCTCGATCTGATCGCGGCGCAGCGGGAGCGGACGTCGATCGCCCGGGAGCTGCACGACATCGTCGCGCATTCGGTGACGGTGATGCTGATCGGGGTGCGCGGGGCCCGCGACGTCCTGCCGACGGACCCCGAGGTGGCCGCGCGGACGCTGGCGCGGGTGGAGACCACCGCCGAGCAGAGCCTGACCGAGCTGCGCCGCATCCTCATCCTCCTGCGCGGGCTGGACGCACCGGAGACGCGGCCGCAGCCGTCGCTGGCGGACCTGGACGACCTGGTCGCCGGGTACGGCGCGGCGGGACTGCCCGTCCAGGTGGAGATCTCCGGGGACCGGCGGGATCTGCCGAGCGGGGTGGAGCTGTCGGCCTACCGGATCGTCGAGGAGGCGTTGACCAATGCGCTGAAACACGCCCAGGCGACGATGGTCACGGTATCGCTGCGCTTCGGCGGGACCGATCTGGAGGTGCGGGTGCTCGACGACGGGACGGGGAACGGAGAGGAAGGGCACGGTGAAGCGGGGCCTGGAGGGCACGGCCTGGTCGGGATGCGGGAGCGGGTCGCGGTGATCGGCGGGGAGTTGGAGACGGGCCGGGGCCCCGGTGGCGGGTTCCGGGTGGCGGCGCGCCTGCCGCTCGGGGAGGGCGCATGACGATCCGGGTGCTGATCGTCGACGATCAGGAGCTGATCCGGATCGGTTTCCGGCTGTTCCTGCAGACCCAGCCCGACCTGGAGGTCGTCGGCGAGGCCGCCGACGGCCGCGAGGCGCTCGCCCTAGCCGCCGACCTGCGTCCCGACGTCGTCCTGATGGACGTCCGGATGCCGCGCATGGACGGCGTCGAGGCGACCGCCCGCCTCACCAGCACGTCCCGTCCGCCGCGAGTGCTGGTTCTGACCACCTATGACCTGGACGAGTACGTGTTCGGCGCGCTCAGGGCGGGCGCGTCGGGGTTCCTGCTGAAGGACGCCCCCCGCGAACGACTTCTGGAGGCGATCCATGTCGTCCACGAGGGTCAGGCGCTGCTGTCCCCGTCGATCACCCGGCGCCTGATCGAGGACTACGCCGAGCGCACCGATCCGGTCACGCCGTCACCCGATCTCCTGGCCGGTCTGACCCCGCGCGAACGCGAGATGCTGCTCCTCGTGGCGCAGGGCCTGTCGAACCAGGAGATCGCCGCCCGGCTCGTCGTCACCGAGGCCACCGTCAAGAGCCACGTCGGCAGCGTGTTCGCCAAACTCCACCTCCGCGACCGGGTCCAGGCCGTCGTCCTGGCCTACGAACACGGCATCATCGTTCCGGGCCGCCGCGCCCCCTGACGTCCGGCAGAGGCAGGCGAGGCGGCGAAACCCAGCATGCCTCCGCGCAGAGATCGCCTCACCGCGGGGTGGTGGTCAGGTCAGGCGGGCTCGCCGCAGGCAGAACTCGGCGGCTTGCCCGCCTTGGGTCAGTCGTGGGGCTGAAGACCAGAGTCGGCTGCAATCCGCCGAAGCCTTCCCGTGGTCCGATCTCCACCGCGCCGTCGTCGGTGTCGAGCACGACGAAGTCCAGCACCTCGCACCAGAACGCCGCCAGCCGCTGCGGATCCCGGCAATCGACCACCAGTTCGGAAATGCGCCAAGCATTGAGCGGCACCCCTGCGGCGCGTCGACCGCACCCAGCCGATCCTTAAACGGCCCAGGGTCGCTACCGGCCACGGCGATGGCGCCCCGGGGCGATGCCGTATTCGCGTTTGAAGGCGTTGGCGAAGGCGTATTGCGACGTGTAGCCGACTTGAGCGGCCACCGCCCCGAGAGGGGCGTCGGAGTCGCGGAGCAGGCGTGCCGCGGTCGCCAGGCGCCACCAGGTCAGGTACGCCAGCGGCGGTCGTCCTACCGAGGTCGTGAAGCGGCGGGAGAAGGCGGCGCGTGACAGTCCCGCCTGCGTTCCCAGCGTGGCGACGGTCCAGGGGTGGGCCGGGTCGCGGTGGATCGCGGCCAGGGCCGCGCTGATGGCCGGGTCGGTGAGCGCCGCCGCCCAGCCCGTGGCCTCGCCCGGCGCGGGCTGCTCGGCGAGCCACGCCCGAAGTATGTAGAGCAGAAGGGTGTCGAGCAGGGCGGGCACGATGGCGTCCGTCCCCGGCTGCGGTCGCTCCAGCTCCGCGCCGAGCAGGTCGACCGCGGCGCGCAGGTGCGGATGATGCCCGACGCGGGCGGGCAGGTGCAGGAGCGGCGGCAGATCGTCCAGCAGCGGGTGGCTGTATCCGGCGTTCAGTTGGTAGGCGCCGCACAATGTCACCGTGGCCGGGGCGTCGGCGTGCACGCGGCCGACCGGCGCGGCGGCGTACCTGCGTTCGAACCTCGGGTCGTCCTGCGGGTCGCAGACATGGTCGGCGAGCGGTGTGGACGGGGCGTCGGCCAGCCCGTGCTCGCCTCCGTGCGGGAGGAACAGCACATCGCCGGCGGCCAGCGGAAACGGCTCACCCTTCGGTGGGATCACCCAGCAGGGGCCGCGCAGGACGATCTGGAAGCCCGCCGCTCCCGGGACCGTCCTGAACCGCTGCCCCCACGGGGCCTGCCATTCCACGAGGGCCGACCGCGGCTCACCGGTGCGCATAACCGCGATCACGTCGCTCAGCACGTCCACCCGAGAAGGCTAGCCGCGTCTTGGGCGAGAGACGCTCGCGTATGAATTCGAGATCAACACGCATTGGTCGTCTGAGCATCGGGCCTTACGGTCGAGACGACCGAAGATCACTAGATGACGGGGGCGGCTCATGGCGGTTCGGCGGGACTCGATGATGATGGCGGCTCGCGTCCACGCGTACGGCGGGCCGGACGTGATCCGCTACGAACGCGTGCCCCGTCCGACCCCTGGGCCGGACGAGGTGCTGGTGCAGGTGGCCGCCGCCGGGTTCAACCCCTCGGACGTCGGGTTCCGGGCAGGCCTGATGCGGGACATCGTCCCGCTCGACCTCCCGTTCACCCTGGGTGCCGAGGCCGCCGGGACGATCGTCGAGAAGGGAGAGGGCGTCGAACACCTGCACACCGGTGACGCCGTCGTCGGACGGCTCGACAAGAGCGGCGCCGCGGCCGAGTACCTGACCGCGCCCGCCGCTCTGATGGTGCGCGCTCCCCGCGACATCCCGCTCGCCCATGCGGCGGCGCTCCCCGTCGCCGGACTCACCGCGTGGCAGGCCGTGTTCGAGCACGCGCGCCTCGGGCCAGGCACACGTGTCCTCGTCAACGGCGCGGGCGGCGGGGTCGGGATGTTCGCCGTCCAGTTCGCCCGGCACGCCGGCGCGCACGTGATCGCCACCGCGAGTCCGCGGAGCGCGGAGCGGGTTCGCGGCTACGGCGCCGAGCAGGTCATCGACTACACGCGGGAGCGCCCGCACGAGGTCCTGGACCGTCCCGTGGACGTGGTGCTCAACCTGGCCGCGATACCGCCCAAGGAGGCGGCGGAGCTGTGCCGGGCGGTCCGGCCGGGCGGAGCAATCGTCTCGATCACCGTTCCGGTGGAGCCTTCGGCCGGAGCCCAGGTGACGACCGAGCACTTCGTCGTCCGCAACGACCCCGATCGGCTGGCCGAACTCGTCACCCTCGTCGACAAGGGCGTGATCCGCGTGGACGTCGCCGCCGCCCGCCCGCTTGCCGAGGTCGCGGCCGTGCACCGGGACGCCGAGGCAGGACGCGGCAGCGGCAAGACCATCCTGATCCCGTGACGCTACGTCCGCGTCCAGGTGGTGAGGCGAGCGCCGCCGGCGGCGACGGCCCGGCCGTCCGGGCTGACGGCCACGCACGTGATCCCGGACGTGGCGCCGTTCTGGAGCCTGGCGATCCTCCTGCGCCGGGTGACCGTCCCACAGGGTGACGGTGCCGGTTTCGGAGCCGGTCGCGAGGACGCCGCCTCCGCTGGACGCGAGGCAGGTCACGCCAGAACCAGGCCCGGCCAGGGTACTGATCGTTTTGCGCGGCGACGTCCCAGAGCGTGACCGTCCCGTCGTTGCAGAGGTTCGCCAGGGCCTTGCCGCCCGGCCCGAACGCCAGGGAGTTCACGTCGGAGTTCGTGTGCGCGAGGGCGCTGATCAGCTCGTTGGAGGACGTGTCCCACAGTTGCAGCAGACCGTCGGTGCTGGTGTTCCCGGAGTTGCCGTTCCCGTCGGCGGTGGCCCAGGAGGCGGCCGTCCGGGCTGAACGACACCGAGCGCACCCGGTCGTGGCCGTCGGGCAGCGTGACCGGTGCCCCGAATCGCGGCGATCCGTCCGGCTTGCCCGCGCCCGCCGGGGGGCGCAGCAGCCACGCCGCGGGGACGGTCGCCGCGGCGGCGGCCCCCAGCCCGGCCAGCACCACGCCGCGCCGGGTCGGACGCCACCCACGGGGCTCGCGCGAGGTCAGGGCATCGGGCGAGGTGCCCGGGCCCCGGTCGTCCGCATCGATCACCGCCGTAACGGCGGGCGGCGGCCAGGAGCCGGCGGCATCGGGCGGATTCTTCAACTCGCTGCGCGCCGGTGCCGCGGGCTTCCTCGTCAAGGACATCGAGCCGGAGGACCTCCTCCACTCGGTCCGCGTCGCCGCGCGCGGGGACGCCCTGCTCGCGCCGTCCATCACCCGGATGCTGATCGGCCGGTACGTCGCGGAGCCGCTAGGCACGGACGCCGGGACGGCGCTGAAGGAGCTGACCAACCGCGAGCGGGAGGCCGTCGCCCTGGTCGCGCGGGGCCTGCCCAACGACCAGATCGCCGCCCGCATGGCGATCAGCCCGGTCACCGCGAAGACCCACATCAACCGGGCCATGGCCAAGCTCGGCGCCCGCGACCGCGCCCAGCTCGTCGTCCTCGCCTACGAGTCCGGCCTGGTGTCCCCGCGGACCTGACAGGGGTGAAGACTGTCGGGCATGGAGTTCTTCGTCTACCACCGCGACCGTCCCGGCTCCCGGGAGCTGCGCGAGAAGCTGCTGGAGGAGCACTGGTCCTACATGGACGGGTACGCGGCGGAGATGATCGCCCGCGGCCCGACCTTCGACGGCGAGACGCTCACCGGCAGCGTCCACATCGTCGACCTGCCGGACCCCGCCGCCGCTCGCGCGTTCGCCTTCGACGAGCCCTGCTACCAGGCCGGCGCGTACCGGGACGTCCTGATCCGCCGGTGGCGCAACCAGCTCGGCCGCACCATGTGGGACGTCCCGGGCGACCTGACCGGCGGTTACCTGGTGCTCGGCCTGGGCTCAGGCGAGGCCGCCGACACCACCCCACCCGACCAAGACGGCCTGATCGCCTACGGCCCACTCCTGTCCGACGACGCCACCACCTGGCTCGGCACCGCAGCCCTCGTCCAGACCCCGGCCCCACAAACGGCCCGCGCCACCCTCACCTCGGACCGCTACGCCGCCCTGGAAACCCACCAATGGCAACCCGGCGGCCGCCGCTGATCAACCCACCCCAATAGAGAATTCCCGACGCCCGAATTCTCTGCGTGCCCGCGGCGGCGAGAAAGATGATCAAACACTGACCGGTTCCGGCAATGTGTGCAATCGGCCACGGACCGGAGTGCGCCGCCGCGTTAGCGTCCAGTGAAAGCCCGTTGGGGGAGCCAGGGACGGCGAACACTGGAGATCCTTTCCGCAAGGTTGGCCGCAATGTCAGATCTCGTGCTGATCAACAGTCCCATCCACGACTACTCCCGCTACCCCCGTTACACCAGCTCCTACTCCACTCCGGTCGGCCTGTTGTACGTCGCCACCGCCGCCAAGGGCGCGGGATTCGACGTGAGCATCCTGGACGCCGAGGAGAAACAGCTGACGCCGGCCGAGATCGCATCGGAGATCGATCGCCGGAAGCCGCGCGTGGCGGGCTTCAACGCGTTCTCGATGAACTTCCCGATCGTCGAGGACATCACCGAGCGGATTCCGGGCCCGGTCACTGTCATCGCGGGCGGCCCGCATGTTTCCACCATGCCGCCCGGACATTTCGCGAAACGGCTCGGGCGGGCACGGATCTTGGTACGCCATGACGGCGAACAGAAGATCGTGGACATCCTCAAGGGCGTTCACCCGCTCACCATCCCGGGAATACACTTCCGGGACGCCATCGGCAGCATCGTCACGACCGCGCCGGACGCCCCGCTCGACCTCGACGCGCTTCCGATTCCGGACAGGACCCTGCTGGCGACCGAGCCCTACCTGCGGGACGGCCGCCGCTGGATGGACATGTCCATCAGCCGGGGCTGCGTGTTCGCCTGCACCTTCTGCGCCGGAAGCTGCCGGAGCAACGGAACCAGCTACCGGAGCCGCTCCCTGGGCTCGGTACGCCGGGAGGTCCACCACCTCCGGGAGAGGCACGGCGTCGAAGGCATCCAGATCGTCGACGACCTCCCCTTCGACGGGCGCGCGAGCCTGGAGGCGTTCCTGGACTTCCTCGAACGCGACGAAATCACGCTGCAGTGGGAGGTCAGCTTCCCGTTGCAGTTCCTGCGCCGCCTCCCCGCGGAGACGATCGCGCGGGCCGCCGCGGCGGGAGTCGCGCGGCTCTCCTTCGGCATCGAGTCGGGTTCCTTCGAAATGCGCCGTGCGGTGGGCAAGCTGAGCAAAGAGCCCGAACTGTACGAGGCCGTCGGAACACTGACCAGGAACCGCATCGCCTCCAAGGGATATTTCATCATCGGCTTCCCCGGCGAGACGAAGGCGGAGATGGAGGCGACGATCGACCTCGCGCGAGGCCTGCACGCCGCCGGGCGGCTCGGCACGGAGCACCTTTTCAGGCCACGCGTGTTCATGTTCAAGCCGATGCCCGGCTCCGCCCTGTGGACGCGGCTTCGTGCCGAGGGACGCACCGAGCGGGAGATGCTCGACTACTCCGACTTCGAGGTCGACAAGGAGTACTTCCGGAAGCACGCGTGGGGAGCGGCCACGCGGTACTCGCTCGTCGACGCGGCGGAGATCCATCAAATGATCAATCGCTTCTACAGCGAAATCGGAGAACCGGCGTCCTGACATGAGCGATCCCCCCGTCCGGACACGTACCTATCTGGTGCACGCCCGCCCGCGCATGATGTTCCATCTCGGTCACCTCAAGATGCTCAACTACCTCTACCGGCTGCTCGTCGAGGGACACGACGTCATCATCCTTCTCATTCCCTATGACGAACATGAAAGCCGGAACAGGACCATACGGATCCGGCTGAACGAGGAGATAGAGCTGACCAAGGGCTTCTACCAGAACTATCTCGGATTCGACCGGCCTCGGCTGCGCGTCCTCAGCACCAGCGAACTGGACCTGGCGCGCGACCGGATGATCGAGATCCAGGAACGGTACAACGCGCTCTATACAGCCGATTCTCGCGCGGTCCGGCGTCTCATCGACGAGCAGAACCGGGCATGGGCGTCCCCCAACATCCTGTTCGTCCCCAAGTGCCTGGCGGCCATCGAGTACCTGCGCCCGGACGAGCTCGTCTGCGGGAGGAAGCACCGCGCGATCGCCGAGTGCTTCGACGAGGTCCTGCACGATCTGGGGATCGAGGTCCCCTTCCAGACCTTCGAGGACTTCCCCGATCTGTTCATGGAGGCGGGGATGGACCGCACCGACAGCGTGAACAGCTTCATCGACATCAACGACAACGAGGACTTCGTCTCGCACAAGCTGTCGTTGCTGCGGAGCAGGCCGACGCTCAGAAGCGATTGGCTGCAGGAGTTCAAGGAGCACATCCTGGAGCCGGCACCGGAGCGGGTGAGAGAGGGCCTCAACCGGATGCACCGCTCGGAGTCGGAACTCCAGATGGCGCTCACCAAGGTCCTCGCCAATGTCCGCGCGATGATCCCTTACTCGCTGGACGACGGCGACGGCGACGTCGAGATCGCCTGGCGCTGGGAGATCGGCTCCAACTTCTCCTGGCACGAACGGCGCCGCATCGAGCGCATCGCGCGCCAGCTGTTCCTCGGGGAGAACTCGAAGAAGATCGTGCTGTACCGCGAGTTTCGAGGTGGAAAGAGCGGCGCCACGGTCCTTGAAGCCCGGGAGTACGAAGAGCCCAACGAACTGCGGGTGTCCAACGTTTCCATCCTGAAGATCGGCCCGGAGTACGACGTGCGCAAGGAGCGCCGTAACTACGAGAGGTTCGTGCGCAACCGCGCGACCGCCGCCTTCATGACGATCAAACGCACCGGCGGCTCCGTCGACGGCCTCGCCGGCATCGTCTACCAGGACGCTCAGCACTATCTCGGCATCAGGAGGCAGGAACGCATCGACGACATCTCCGCGCTGTTCCGTCCGGTCCATGATGATTTCGAGCTCGCCCGCGCACGACTCGACCGCCTCCTGGAGGCGCACCTGCACGAGGTCCTTTACAAGCATGGGACGAGGGTCGATGCGGGCAGCCTGCGAACGTACATCAACGAGTTCCTGCCGGCGGAGTACCGCGTCGAGGTGGCCCGCTACGACCGGGCCGGGAACGCGATCGCGTCCCGCCCCGGTGAATCGGCCGAGGCGCCCCTGAGCGTGGAGGTGGACATCGCCGAGGTCGATATCGGCAGGAGGGTGGCGCGGGCGTACACATGCGACGACCACAGGAAGCTCGACATCTTCCTTTCCGGCGGGAACGAGATCTTGCTCAACGAGGTGACCCCGGGACGCCGGCTCCATCTCGAAGGACGGGTACTGGCCGGGCGCAGGGAGTTCTACGATTCGCTGCTCGACCGGCTCAAGGTGCCCCGCAGCGGCCATCTGCTGGAGATCGGCGGGGTGCGCATCCCGGATCCGGCCGCGCGGACGGAGGAGTTCCTCGAGGACGAGCACTATTCGTTCGTTCTCTCCCCGATCCACGGCGATCTTCACGCCGGAAACGTCCTCTTCGGCGGCGGCGGATTCGGGATCATCGATTACGCCAGGATGCGCGAACGGTTTCCCGCGCTCTACGACATCGCGTACCTCTTCGCCGACCTCAAGTCGCGGCTCGTCGCGGACCGGTTCGACATGCCCACGCTGGCGGCCCTGGAGCGGTCGCTCATGGACGGCGATGAGCGTGGCTGGATGCGGCGACTTGTCCAGAGAAGTCGGAATCGCCAGCACATTCGTCAGCTATCACTGTTCGAGTACAAGAATCTTCCGGAGGAGATAATGTTTCTGGGGAAGCCGACCACGTTTTATTCACTCATGGGGCTGATCCTGTTGGGGCGCCTGAAATTCGATGTGCCGGAAGTGGAGAAAAGGGCCTGTCTGGTGCTGGCCCATTATGCGTTCGAGAGGGCTCGATGACCCGGTTCATCTTTATCTGCTACGCATTGGACGGCGAGCATCTCGACTTACTCCGGGAGCGGCTGAGGCTCATCGCCCTGGGGGCCGGCGACGTCGGCCTGCAGACCTACGCCCACATCCGCGACGCGCAGAACTGGCACACCGGGCACCTGTCCAAGAAGGAGGTCCTCGAGGCGGCGTTCGCGCGGATCTCCCAGGCCGACGCGGTCCTGCTCGACCTCACGAGCAGCGCGGGGTCCAAGCGCGTGGGCCTGAACATCGAGGCCGGGTACGCCAAGGCACTGGAGAAACCGATCCTCGCAGTGTGGCATAAATCAGACAGGCCACCCATGACCACCGACCTCGCCGACTATGAGACCTGCTACGAGGAGAAGGCCGGGCTCAGGGCGGCGGTCCGCCGACTGCTCACCCAGGCGCGGTTGACATCCGTCACACCCGCTTGACGGTCACCTTCGCGGTTCCGGCACGTAGATCCAGCCGTCTTCCTCGAAGCCTTTGTCGGGAAGACGCACCGACACCCGGTCGAAGGCGTCCGCGGCCAGCCGCCCGTATCCATGTGCGATGACGTCCCGGAAGATGACATCGGACACGATGAAGGCGAGGTCGGCCTCCTGATGGTCGGCGAGCGCACGGCGCAGGGAGGGGGAGTCCAGGAGGCGGTGGACGGCGATCGTCGACTCCCCGAGCCATCCGTTGATGCCGCTGCTGACGTGGCCGCGGTGCAGCGCCGCCCTGATGCGCAGCCGGGCATGCGCGTTCAGGTCCGCGTTGGTCTCGGCCAGCGCGTCGACCAGGCCCTCGATGAGCCGCGGGATGACGCGGCTCTCGTCCAGGGCGGCCGGCAGGACGTCGAACTGGCCGTCCCCCGACCTCTGCAGGTCGGTGTGCGCCGTGGGCAGCCCCGCGTGGCGGCGGGCGTCATCGAGCAGGTCGACGAAGCGCCGCTGAGCGCGGGCCGCCTCCGGGGTGCGGAAGCGGCTGAACCGCTCGATGTCCGCCGCGAAGCACAGCCGCACTCCCGACGCCGCCGGGGCGGTCTTCTCGGCCGGCCGGGCCGGGCTCGCGATGGGCGTGCGCTCGCCCGGCAGTTTCAGGGCGAACCGTGCGGGCTCGCGGCCATGCGCGTGCTCCACCCGGCGCGATGCCCGGACGACCGACACGTCCACGCGCAACGTACCGGTCAGTTCCGGCAGGGCGACCGGCGCGCTGACGACAGCCTGCACGAGGTAGCCGACCGGCTCGCCGCCTGCGGCCGGCCGCCCGGCCGGTTCGGTACTGCCGAAGAAGAGGCCGGCGGCGTGGCCGTCCAGCTCTGCCGACGAGTACGCCAACCGCCCCGCGTCTGAAGGCGGGCGTTCCCGGGCCGCCGGCTCCTGCACGGCCGCCGTCGTACCGCCTTCGCCGTCGAACCGCTCGCCAAGGGGGTGCAAGGCGAGCACGGTCACCCGCCGGTCTTCGAAGCACACCCGCAGGTACACCCCGGCGTACCGGGTCCGCGACGGCGGCCGGCCCAGAACGCACGCCAGCCGCAGGCCGAACAGGTCGTGGCCCTCGGGAACCGGCTGAGCGCCCAGATGATCGGGAAGCGCAGGGATGGCGTGCACCCGCGGCCTCTCGATATCGACGCGGGTCACCCGGACGAGGCGCGACCGCCGAACGGTGCACACGTCGACCGTCGCCAGAAAGCGGTCGCGGTCCGGTGGACGACCGTCCGACCTCGCGGCCTCCTCATCGGACCATGGGAAGATCCGCATGAAACCGCCTGTCGCCGATGAGGTAGGCCGCGTGTCCGCCGATCAGCGCGGCGCCGCTGCGGCCGTGCGCGATCTGGTCCGACGAGGCGCAGATCACCGCGGGCACCCCTTCGTCCATCCCGGACGCGACCAGCGACCGGCAGAGCCGCGCGATCGCGTCTCCGTTCAGGATCGGCTCGTACACCTCCAGGTGGCGTACCTGCCGGTAGGCCCTGCCCGGCCTCGCGGGAACGTCCTCGACCACCGTCCGGACGTGTTCGAAGCGGGCGCCGAACGTGTCGGGCACCAGGTGGTGGAGCTCGGATTCCGCCAGTTCCTCGGCCAGCTCCCGCCGCAGGCACTCGGTGGCGTCCTCCCGGTAGGCGCCGGTGGAGAACCATCTCTGGAAGGCGCCCAGGGATGATGCCGGCAGAAATCCCCTCAGGTCCGAGCGCATGTCCTCGGCGAGGGGAGCGGCGCGGTCGGCACGGTATCCGAGGGCGTCCAGGATCCGCGCCGCGGGCCGGAAGTACTTGTAGACGCCACCCGGCGGATTGAAGGATCCGGGACGGCTCGGCGAATGCAGCAGCACGTGCCGGTCGTCGTCCCTGATCCGCAGCAGCGCGGCGAACGACACTCGCATCTCGCGCCGCTCACGCCGGCCTGCCGCCATCTCGCTGACCTCCCGCCTCCATCCTGCGCCGTGCCGCCATCGGGTTCTGTGGCACTTGCCATAGAACCCGGAGGTTCCTGCGAGGAGTGGACGGGAGGGTGACCGCCGCGTCGCCGACCTGCCCGACGGGCTTACGGAACCGGCGTGATGCCGCCGTCGATGCGGAGGTTGATGCCGTTGACGTAGCCGGCCAGGGGGCTGGCGAGGAAGGCGACGGCGGCGGCGATGTCGTCTTCGGCGCCGAGGCGTCCGCTGGGGTTCGGGGCGTACTCGGCCAGGACCTCCGGCTCCAGCTCGCGCCATTCCGCCGGGCGGCCCTGGGCGGCGGCGCGGTCCTCGAACATGCGGCGCATGCCCTCGGTGACGATCACGCCGGGGCTCACGGTGTTCGCGGTGATCCCCGACCCGGCGAGGTGGCGGGCGAGGCCGGTGGTCATGTTGACGACGGCGGCCTTCGCGGCGGAGTAGTCGACCATGTTCGGGAGGGGCGTGGTCGCGGCGCGGCTGCCGACGTTGACGATCCGTCCCCAGCCGCGCTCGCGCATCGGGGGGACGAGCCCGCGGATCAGCCGCACCGCGGACACCACGTTGCCGTTCATCGCGTCCAGCCAGGCGGACGGCTCGGCGGTCTCCCAGTCGTGCTCGGCGAACGGGCCCGCGTTGTTCACCAGGACGTCCACGCCCCAGCGGCGGGCCCGCGACGCGACCTCGGCGGCGGCCTCGTCGTCGGTGAGGTCGCCGAGCACGACGTCGCACTCGCCGCGCACGCTCTGCGCGACCTCCGAGGCCCGTCCCTCGTCACGGCCGTGCACCAGGACGGCGCAGCCCTCGCCGGCCAGCCGGCGGGCCACCGCCGCGCCGATCCCGCCGCTGCTCGCCGTCACCAGTGCGCGCCGTCCCGAGAGTCCGAGGTCCATGGCCGGAACCCTAGGCGGAGCCTCCGACAGGGAGGTCCGAGGACGCGGACACCTTGACGGGCGCCGGCGCGGGACCGTCCTCGCCGCGGCGGCGGAGCCCGAACCAGACGAGGACCGCGCTGGCCAGCGTCACGGCCACGTTCACGCTCAGCGCGAAGTGGAAGCCGGTCAGCTCCCCGCTTCGCGTCGCGGCGACCGCGCTGAGGATCGGGACGCCGGCGGTGATGGCGACCTGCTGCGTCATCAGGGTCAGCCCGGTCGCCAGCCCCTGCTCCTCGTTCGGCAGGCCCGAGGTCCCCGTGACGGTGTACGCCACGATCGCGCTCACGTGCCCGAAGAAGCCGATGAACAGCGCCGGGATCAGGATGACGAGCGCGATCCGGCCGGTGCCGAGGAACACCAGGGGCAGCGTCGCCAGGCCTTGCACGGCCAGGCCCGTGGTCAGGACGGCCCGCCCGCCGAAGCGCCCGATGACCCGTCCGCCGATCACCCCGGCGGCGACGGACGCCAGGCCGGGGACGCCGAAGACGGCGCCGGTGGCGAGCGGCGAGAAGCCGAGGACGTTCTGCAGGTAGAGCGTCGTCAGGAAGATCATCGCGGGCTCCATGACGAAGATGACGAGGCCCGCGTAGTTGCCCCACTTCACCGTGGGGCGGCGCAGGATGCGCACCGGGGCGAGCGGGGCGGGCGAGCGCAGCTCGATCACCCAGAAGGCGGAGAGCAGCAGGACGCCGGCGATGGCCGCGGGGACGTTCCGCTCGACGACCGCGTAGATCACGGCCAGCAGGCCGCCGGTCACGGTCACGGCCCCGGGCAGGTCCAGCCGTGTCCGGGCGGGACGGCTGCTCTCGCCGATCAGGGCGGGGGTGGCCACCAGGATGGCCACCGCGACCGGGACGTTGATGAAGAACGCCGCCCGCCAGCTCAGCAGACCGACCAAGGCGCCGCCGACCAGCGCGCCGACGGTGAAGCCGGCGGACAGCAGGGCGCCGTTGAACCCGAGGACGCGCTCGCGCAGCGCGCCCTCCTCGAACGTGCTGGTGATCAGGGACAGCGCGGCGGGCGCCGCCATCGCGGTGGCGAACCCCTGCAGCGCGCGAGCGGCCAGCAGGGTCTCGGGGCCGGACGCGAAGCCGCCGAGCAGCGAGGCCGCCGTCAGCAGCGCCATCCCGGCCAGGAACAGCCTGCGGCGGCCGAACAGGTCCGCCATCCGGCCGAACACCAGCGTGAAGCCGGCCGCGGGCAACGCGTAGGCGGACGCGATCCAGGACAGGTCGGTCACGTCCAGCCCGACGCCCTCCCCGACCATCGGCAGCGCGACGTTCAGGATCGAGAAATCGACGGACAGCATGAACCCGGCACCGAGCAGGACGAGAACGACCAGGCGCTGCCGGCCTTCGATGCGCGGAGGTGACATGGCTTCAGTGGACATGCGAGAACACACCTTCCACAAAGAACAGAAAATGCGCAGGTGGGGTGGTCAGGGGGCGTCTTGCTCGGCTTCTTCGGCGATGCGCTTGATGTTCGCCAGGCGGCGGTCCCAGTCGGCCGCGAGCGCGGCCATCCACCGCGCCGTCGCGTTCAGGGCGGCGGGACGCACCGCGTAGCGCACCTCGCGTCCGACCCGGCTGCAGGTGACCAGCTCGGCGGCGTCCAGGACGGCGAGGTGCTTCACCACCGCCTGCCGCGAGACGGGGAGCCGTCCGGCGAGCGTGGTGGCGGTGGCCTCGCCCTGTTCGGCGAGGAGATCGAGCAGGCGGCGCCGCGTCGGATCGGCCAGCGCCGCGAAGACGCTGTCGACCGACGCGACGCCGTCGCGCGGGGTGTCGGTCACGCGGCCTCGGCGCGGGACTTGAAGGCGTCCAGGACCTGGGGCCAGCCGCCCGAGTTGTCCTCCAGCGCCTTGCGGCGCAGGTCCTCGGAACCGGCCAGCAGCGCGAACCCGCTCTCGACGACGCGGAGCCGCGTCTTGGCGCCCTCGGGGGTCAGTGTGAACTCCACGAGGGTGCTGTTGTCGTCGCGCAGCTCTTCTCCGGGAAAGGCGCTGGCCCAGCGGTAGGCGACGTACGTCGGCGGCTCGACCTTCTCCACGCGCACGGGGAAGTCCCCGTACTCGGAGTTCTTCGCCACTGTCGACTCGCCTTCCTTGGCCGCGCCGGTCGGGCCCGGCTCGTCGTTCACCCAGAACCCGGGATCGGTCACCAGCGACCAGACCCGCTCCAAGGATGCCGCGATCAGGGTTTCGCGTTCAATCCGGTCCTCACTCATGTGATCGCTCCTCACTCGTACCGTTGTTGCAACCACAGGGTTGCACATGAGCCCATCGAGGCGCAACCCTACGGTTGCACTACCGGCATGTCCGGCATCAACAAGGCGGGGCGTCCGCCAGAGGAAAGACAGGACCGGCCGGACGGGCTTCACTCGCGGTGACGCGACCGCGAGAGGAGCCGTCCCATGCCGGAGAAGCCTGGTTCGGAGTTCTGGAAGGACCTCAAGCCGATCGAGAACTCGCAGAAGCCGGACGCGCTGCCGGAGGTGTACCTGTCCAAGGTCGCCACCGACGACGACCGCTACTACGTGCCGTTCACCGACACCGTCGGATCGAGGCCGCTGTGGATCAACGTGAAGGACAACACGTGGTCCGACATCCTGCGGTCCAAGGAGGCCGGGCTCGTCAACCGGCACTACCACCCGCACGAGGTGTTCGCCTACACCATCTCCGGCAAGTGGGGGTACCTCGAACGCCCCTGGACGGCGACGGCGGGCGACTTCGTCTACGAGGCGCCGGGCGAAGGGCACACCCTCGTCGCCTACGAGGACGAGGAGCCGATGAAGACGCTGTTCATCGTCAAGGGCCCGCTCATCTGGCTGGACGAGAACGGCGACCCGGACGGCTACTTCGACGTCCACGACTACATCGATATGTGCCGCAAGCACTACGCCGAGGTCGGCCTGGGCGCGGACCTCGTCGACTCGCTGTTCCGCTGAGCCTCCCGGCCACGACGTAGGCTCCGCCCGAGGACACCCCACCTCGGGAGGAGCAGACCATGCCGGCGCCCGCACCGATGATCTCCCAGGCCAGCACCGAGGACGTCGACCCGCGCGACCGCATCGACTACTGGGAGGACTACAACCGCAGGGCGCTGGTCGGGCTGGCCTGCACGTCCTACTCCGAGCAGGGGCTGCTGGCGCGGCAGGCCAACTTCCGGCTCGGGGACGTGCGGCTGGCCGACATCAGCGGCAACGCCCACGCCATCGAACGCACCCCGCAGATCGCCAGGGCCGTCCCGAAGGAGTCGGTGTTCGCGTCCCTGCTGGTCGAGGGCGAGGCGGTCTTCCTGCACGAGCACGGCTGCCTCGCCGCCACGGCCGGGGACCTCGTCCTGTACGACACGCGCCGCCCCTACCTGTTCGGGTTCTCCTCGTCCATGCGGCAGTTCCTGGTCGACGTCCCGCGCGAGGTGTTCGCCGAGCGGTGCATGGCGGGCGGCGTCCCCGCGCCCATGGTGTTCGGACGCGGCACGGCCCGGGAGGGCGAGCTGCTCCGGACGCTCCGCTCCGTCCTGGAGGCGCCGCACGCGACCGCCCGGGACGGCGTCCTGGACCTGCTCGGGCTCCTGGCCGCCGAGCGCGCCGGCGGACGTCCCGCGCCCGCCGCGTACCGGACCCGGCTGATCGTCGCCCAGGACTACATCGAACGGCACCTGCACGACGCCCGCCTCTCTCCCGGCCGGGTCGCCGCCGCGCTCGGGGTGTCGGTCCGGCATCTCGGCCGGATCTTCGAGCCGGCGGGCACCACCCCGTCCCGGCACATCCTGGAACGCCGCCTCCGGCGCGCGCACGGCGACCTCACCGCGCCGGACGCCGCCCGCGGGACCATCGCGGACGTCGCCTACCGCTGGGGCTTCTCCAGCCAGGCCCACTTCGCCCGCCACTTCCGGGCCCGGTTCGGCCGCACCCCCTCGGAGGTGCGCGCGGAAGCTTGCGCAGGTGAACGCCCACCTGAAGGATGAGCGCGACACTCCAAACAAAGGCGGCAACGTGGACATCACGGTCAGCTACCAGCCCACGCCGGACGAGGTGGTCCGGGCGTTCACCCGGGGTCTCCGGCGCCAGCTCACGGCTCTGTACGCGGTCCTGGTGTCGGCCCTGCTCGTGGGCTCCGCCGTCTTCTTCCTCACCGGCGAGCTGAAGCTGGGCATCGCGCTGCTCGTGTCGTCGGTCCTCGCGCCCCTCGCTGGCAACTGGTGGCTGCGCAAGCGTGCCAGGCAGCAGCTCGCGTTCCTCTGCGTCCCCACGACGCTGCGGGTGACCGCCGAGGGCTACGAGGCCCGCACCGACCAGTCCACCACGATGATGCGCTGGTCGATGCTCTCCGACGTCGCCGCGACCCCGGAGTTCTGGGTGCTCTTCGTGAGCAAGCAGCCCGCCGCGTTCCTCCCCAAGGCCGCCTTCGACCCCGCCCAGCGCGCCGAGATAGACGGCTTCCTGGCCGCCCGGACGCCGGTCGGAGCCAAGTGAGCCAGGTTCCGCGGCTCGCCACCACGTACAGCCTCGTCGTCCCGGACGAGGAGACCGCCCGGAACGGCGCCCAGGAGCTGGCCGCCCGCGGCCACGCGCTCGTTCGCGTCGCCCCCGCGCCCGGCTCCGGATGGCGGATCGACAGCCTCGACGAGGGGCCCTTCCCGGACGACGACGAGACCTGGTGGGCGGCCGCCGAGAACCGGATCGTCTCCCGGTTGAGCGAGGACCTGGGCGGTACCGTCCGGCTCTCGACGGCCTTGCCGGAGACGGCCCGCCGCTTCCTCCCCGAGGGAGAGACGATCTGCGACCGGACCGCCGGGCAGGTGCGGGACGCGCGCCTGTCGGCGCTCTCCTCCGAACCGGCCCGCGCGCCACGCCCGGTCATCGTCCACGATCTCGCGAACCCGGAGCCCTCGGACGGCCCCACGGGCGAGCCCGTCGTGCTGCTGGGTCTGGACGACGTCGACTGGGCGGCGCTGACCGGCGCCTACGGGCCGGCGGACGACGTCCCGGACATCTTGCGGGGCCTCGCCGCCAACGACGAGGCGTGGGACGAGTTCACCGAGGAGTACTTCAGCACGGTCGTCCATCAGGACACCTGCTACGACTGCACCCCGGAGACCGTCGGGTTCCTCGTGCAGCTCGCCCGCGCACCGCGGCTGACCCCCGAGTACCGCCTGGACCTGCTGATCCACCTGGCCTACATCGCCACCATCGACCCCGTGCCGGTCACCGCCGAGGCCGGCACGAACGAGGCCGGCTCGTACGAGGCCGCCTCATGCCGGGCCGTCATCGAGCGGATTCCCGACCTCATGGCGCTCTGGCCGGACGCGTCCGCGTCGGCACGCGCCTGGCTGATCGTTCTGGCGGCCCTGGGCATGGACGGCGGCGCGCCGCCCGAGTTCGAGGCGTTCCGGCGTCGGGTCGAGGGGCCGAGCCCGGCGCTGGACCTCGCGCTCGCCCTGGTCTCCGGCGACGAGGACGGCGCGCTCAAGCTGACGATCGCCGCGGCCTCATGGGACCAGCGGGTCCCGCCGCTGCTGGAGGCTCCGATCCCGCTGCGGGCCCGCCATCTGAAGGTTCTCGTCCACCTCGCCCTGGAAGAGCTCACCCCGGCGAGGTAGCCGTTTCAACGGCCCTGGAAGTCGGGGGGACGGTTCTCCAGGAAGGCCGTGATGCCTTCCTTCGCGTCGTCGGTGGCGGCCAGGTGGACGAGTTCGCCGAGCAGGTGCTCGACCTGGTCCTCCAGGGGGCGGCCTTCGATGGCGAAGAAGGCGTCGCGGCCCCGGCTCAAGCCCAACGGGCTCTTGGACGCGATGACACGGGCCAGCTCGTCCACGCGGGCGTCGAGGTCGGCGCGCGGGACGACCTCGGTGACGAGGCCGATCTCGCGGCCCTCGGCGGCGGTGATGCGGGCGCCGGTGTAGTAGAGCTTGAACGCGTGCTTGGGCGCGACGTTCCGGTTGATGATCGCCATGATCATCATGGGCCAGAGGCCGACGTTGACCTCGGGGGTGGCGAGCTTGACGTCGTCCGCGGCGATCACCAGGTCGCACGCGGCGGCGAGGCCGAGGCCGCCCGCGACGGCGTGGCCGGCGAGCCGCGCGATGATCGGCTTGCCGAGCGCGGGGAAGGCGGTGAACAGGCGGAACGGCGCGCTCTCCCGGATGGCGGAGGCGTCGGCGACCGAGCGGCCGTCCGCCTGGGCCCGGCCGAGGCCGCCGAGGTCGGCGCCGGCGCAGAACGCGCGGTCGCCGGCGCCCGTCAGGACGATCACCCGGACGCCGTCGTCGGCCTTGGCGCGCTCGAACGCGTCGAGCAGCTCGCCGGTCATCCGGTCGCTGAGCGCGTTGCGGGCGTCGGGGCGGTTCAGCGTGATCCGCGCGATCCGCTCGTCCACCGAATAGAGGATCGTCTCGTACATGCCCCGCCCCTTTTCCGCCGGTGAACCGCGAACCGCCCCTCAGAGCATGCCGCATGCTCCGAGGGGCGGTGCCGCGCGGTGCGTCAGACGCGCTCGATGATCGTGGCGTTGGCCTGGCCGCCGCCCTCGCACATCGTCTGGAGACCGTAGCGGCCCCCGGTGCGCTCCAGCTCGTGCAGCAGCTTGGTCATCAGGATGCCGCCGGTGGCGCCCAGCGGGTGCCCGAGGGCGATCGCGCCGCCGTTGGGGTTGGTCTTCTCCAGGGACGCGCCGGTGTCGTGCGCCCACGCCAGCGGGACGGGGGCGAACGCCTCGTTGACCTCGAACACGTCGATGTCGTCGATCTTGAGGCCGCCGCGGTCCAGCGCCTTCTCGGTCGCCGGGATCGGGCCGGTCAGCATGTAGACCGGGTCCGAGCCGCAGACGGCGAGGGTGTGGATGCGGGCGCGCGGCGTCAGGTTGTGCCGCTTGACGGCCTCCTCGGACGCGATCAGCAGCGCGGACGCGCCGATGGAGATCTGCGAGGCGACGGCCGCGGTGATGACGCCGCCCTCGCGGAGGGTCTTCAGCCCGGCCATCTTCTCCAGCGTGGTGTCGGGGCGGGCGCCCTCGTCCTTGGACAGCCCGGCGATGGGGGCGACCTCCCGGTCGAAGTAGCCGGCCTCGATGGCCTTGGCGGCGCGCTGGTGGCTCTCCAGCGCGAACTTCTCCAGGTCCTCGCGGGTGTGGCCCCACTTCTCGGCCATCATCTCCGCGCCGCGGAACTGGGAGATCTCCTGCATGCCGTAGCGCTCGGCCCAGCCCTCGCCGTACGGGAAGGGCATGCCCTTCTCCAGGGCCATGGCGACGGACGAGCCCATCGGGACGACCGCCATCTGCTCGATCCCGGACGCGACGACGAGGTCCTGGGTGCCGGACAGGACGCCCTGCGCGGCGAAGTGGATCGCCTGCTGGGACGACCCGCACTGCCGGTCGATGGTCACGCCGGGCACGGTCTCCGGCAGCCCGGCCGACAGCCACGCGGTGCGGGCGATGTCGAGGGACTGCGGGCCGACCTGCATGACGCAGCCGGTGATCACGTCTTCGACCGCGGAGGGGTCGACGCCGGTGCGGTTGACGAGCTCCTTGAGCACGTGGGCCCCGAGATCGGCGGGGTGGACGTCCTTCAGGGCGCCCTTCTTGGTACCGACGGGGGTACGGACCGCGCCGACGATGTACGCCTCGGCCACTGCGCCTCCAAGTTGTGGGGTTCCGTCCCGAAACCGAGTGAGATTCGGTCGTCAGTATGAGATTACATCCCCGAGGGCGCAACACCATGTGAGCTGAGTCTCGGACGCCATGCCCATCCTCCGCTCCGCGGCCTGTGGCTACCCGCCCCGCTCCGCGGCCCGCGGCTCGGGGCGCAGGACCGCGCCGTCCGCCTCGTCGCCGAGGGACGCCTCGGCGAGCCGCCGCAGGACGTCCGCCAGCTCGGGATGCTCCTCTGGTGCCCACCCTTCCAGGTGCCGGGCGAGGCCCTCGCGGCGCGCGGCGAACAGGCGCCCCGCGGCGGCCTCCCCGGACGGCGTGATCGCGAGGACCCCGTCCTGCCGCCGGACGTACCCGGCGTCGACGAGCAGATCCACGTACGGGCGGCCGTGTTCGACGGCGACGCCCGCGCGGTCGGCGAGGTCCTGGCCGCTGACCGTCCCGTCCTTGGCGATCCGGCACAGCGCCCACACGCTGCCCGCGGGCAGCGAGACCCCGGAGAGCGCGCCCAGCCGGTCGTAGAGCTCGAAGGCCGTGGCGTCCTTGCGCATCAGCTCGCTCAGGGCGCGCTCGATCTCGTGCCTGGACGACCGGACGGTCGGCGCCGCCCCGAAGCCCTCGCCGTAATCGCGCGCCTGCGCGGTCGCCCGCAACGGCACCTCGCGCAGGAACCACGTCAGCACGCACGCGACCGCCACCACCGGGACGGCCCAGAGGAACACCGAGTCGATCGACTGCGCGTAGGCGTGCAGGACGTCCTGCTTCACCGCCGCGGGAAACCCGTCGAGCACGCCGGGATCGCCCTGCACCGCCGCAGGGTCGAAACCGGGCGGCAGGACCCGCGCCAGATCCTCGACCTGGTCGGCCAGCCGGCTGCTGAAGACGGACCCGAACACGGCGACGCCGAACGACCCGCCGATCTGCCGGAAGAACGTGACGCCGGACGTCGCGGAGCCGAGGTCCTTGTACGACACCGCGTTCTGGACGGCGATGACCAGCACCTGCAGGACGAGCCCGAGCCCGAAGCCGAGCAGCGCGAACCGCAGGCTCATCGAGAGCGTGGACGAGTTCTCGTCCAGTCGCGAGCACAGGTACAGCGCCACCGCGATGACCGGGGCGCCGATCACGGGGAACACCTTGTAGCGGCCGAACCGGCTGATCAGCTGGCCGGACCCGACCGAGCTGACCAGCAGGCCGAGCATCATCGGCAGCAGGTGCACCCCGGACAGCGTCGGCGAGATGCCGTGCACCACCTGGAGGAAGATCGGCAGGAACGTCAGCGCGCCGAACATCGCGAAGCCGACCGCGAAGCTGATCGCCGCGCCGAGCGCGAACACCGGGTTCGCCAGCAGCGCCGGCGGCATGACCGGCTCGGCGGCGCGCCGCTCGACGAGCAGCCACACCGCGATGAGGGCCACCGAGCCGGCGGCGAGCCCGATGATCGGCGCCGACGCCCAGGCGTAGCGCGTGCCGCCCCAGGTCGTCATCAGCACGAGCCCGACCGCCCAGCCGACGATCAGCACCGTGCCGAGGTAGTCGATGCGGTGCCGCTCCCGCTCGCCCGCCGCGCGCAGCACGGCGGCGATCACCGCGAGTGCCAGCACCCCGATCGGCAGGTTGATGTAGAACACCCAGCGCCACGACAGGTTGTCGACGAACCAGCCGCCGAGCAGCGGCCCGCACACGCTGGACACGCCGAACACCGCGCCGAACAGCCCCTGGTAGCGCCCCCGCTCGCGGGGCGGCACCACGTCCCCGACGATCGCGACGGCGAGCACCATCAGCCCGCCGCCGCCGAGGCCCTGGAGGGCGCGGAACCCGATCAGCTCCGTCATGTCCTGCGAGAGGCCGCACAGCGCCGACCCGACCAGGAACAGCACGATCGACGCCTGGAACAGCCGCTTGCGCCCGTACTGGTCGCCGAGCTTCCCCCACAGCGGCGTCGAGGCCGTGGCCGCCAGCAGGTACGCCGTCACGACCCACGACAGGTGGTTGAGCCCGCCGAGGTCGCTGACGATCGTCGGCAGCGCCGTCGACACGATCGTCTGGTCCAGCGCCGCCAGCAGCATGGCGAGCATGAGGGCGCCGAGGATGACGTAGAGGTCCCTGCCCTTCGGCATGGCCCGCTCGTCCCGCGCCTCCACCGCCGCAGTCATGCCGCCCCCCTGCCGCCCGCATGCCGGGTGTGCTGGGGGCAGGTCTACCCAGCGGGGAGACCGGATCACCCCGGCCGGCGGCGCGGGGGGCGGCAGGGGCGGCGGGTCAGTGCAGCAGGTCGCGGACGACCTTCGCGGCCCCCACGGCGGCCGCTCCGCCCGCCACCGCGACGGTTCCCGCGGTGACCCAGATGGGGAGGCCCTTGCGGGTCTTCAGCCCGCTCACGAGGTCGAGCGAGTCGACGGCGAGACCGAGCCGCGCCCACATCCGCCGCCCGGAGTCCTCGCCGCTGAGCAGGTAGCCGGCGCCCACGGCGATCTCCCGGGCGCCGAACATCCGGACCATGTAGTCGCGGCCCGGGTCGGCGCCGCCGCTCAGCCCCGCCACCTTCACGGTCAGCCTCGGCGCGGCGAACGCCGCGACCCCGAGGGCGACCCGTCCGCGCGCCAGGGCGGTCATCATTTCGTCGACCTTGTCCCGGCCGTCTTCTTCCTTCGCATCTGCCACACCTGTGAGATTAGCGGCCCCCACTCATCCCTCAACCGGCAGGTAACCCGTTCCTTACACGTCTATCGTCAGAGGAGGCGGCACTCCCCCGGAATGAAGGTGGCCATGGAAGGCATCCTCGCCCTCATCGTCGTGTCACTCCTCGCCGCGTTCTGCGTGCGGTGGGCCGCGGTGCGGCTCCGGCTGCCGATGCCCACCCGGGCCGCGGTGATCATCGTGTTCGTGCTCGTCGTGCTGGCCCTGTACGGGCAGTACCTCCAGGGCTGAGCGGAGCGAACCGGGGTGACCGGCCGGTGAAATTTTCCGGCCGATCACGAACCTCCCGGGCCGGCCGTGAGTCATAACAGGCGAAACCGGCTTCACGCTCGTTCGACGCCCTCCCCGGGCCGATGCGTCTCACCCGCCCCGGTGAGTCCCCCGGCGCGCATCCCCCGCGGCGGACGCGAACGGTACCCCGTCCGGCGAAGCCGGCCCGAGCCGAGGGAGAGCACCCGTGCCGCATCCGGCGACCACCGTCCAGGAGACCGGTGGCACGATCGCCCCGCACCTCAGGCGCCTGCTGGAGTTCGTCGAGCCCGACCGCGACGACGTCTGCCTGGACGTGGCCCGCGGCGGCGGCCCGATGCCGGCCGCGCTCGGCCCCCAGGTCCGGCACATGACCGCGGTGGACGCGATGCCGGCGCCGTCCGCGGCCGACCGGCACCGCGACGGCGGCCGGATGGGGACGGTCGAGTTCGGGACGGGCCCGGTCCGCATCACCGGCGACGCCCGCACCCGCGAGGGGCGCGGCCGCACCGCGGGCGGCACCCGGGCCGACGGCGACCTGTTGCCCGCGTCCGCGACGCGCGAGGAGCGCAGACCGCGCCGCGGCGGCCCCGACCAGCGCACCACGATCAAGGCGGACGCCGCCGCGCTGCCCTACCGGGACAACTCGTTCTCCCTGGTGACGGCCCGTTTCTCGCTCTACAACCTGGGCGACCCCGACCACGTCCTGCGCGAGCTGCTGCGGGTGTGCCGGCCCGGCGGCCGGGTCGTCATCGCCGACCTCGTCCGCGGCAACCTCGCCGGGCCCGAGCGCGACCGGATCGAGCGGCTCCGCGACCCCGGCCACCCCGGCACCCCGTCCATCGCCCGGCTCACCGAGATGATCACCTCGGCGGGCGGGAGCATCCGGCGCCTGGACGTGTTCACCGTGGAGCGCCCCGTGGAGCCGTGGCTCGCCGGGACCGGCGAGGCGGCGGCCGAGCGGATCCGCACCGCCCTCCTCAGCGAGGTGGACGGCGGCCCCCGCACCGGCTCCAAGCCCCGCATCATCGGCGGCGAGCTCTGGTTCACCCAGTCCTGGGCGCACGTGGCCGCCGAGCCGATCCCCTAGACGAGACGATCTACGGGACGAGCACGGCCGCGCCGGTGAACCGGTCCGCCGCCAGGTCGGCCAAGGCCCGGTCCGCCTCGTCCAGCCCGTAGGCGTGCGTCGTGACGGCGACGTCCAGGCGCGCCGCGAGCTTCAGGAACTCCTCGCCGTCCGCCCGCGTGTTCGCCGTCACCGAGCGGACCTGCCGCTCCTGGAACAGATACCGCTGGTAGTCCAAGGACGGGACGTCGCTCAGATGGATTCCGGCGATCGCGCACGTCCCGCCGCGGTCGAGGCGTTCCAGCGCCGCCGCGACCAGCTCCCCCGCCGGCGCGAAGACGATCGCCGAGTCGAGCGGCGCCGGGCCGGCGTCGAACGAGTCGCCCGCCCATGAGGCGCCGAGGTCGCGGGCCAGCTCGCGGGCGGCCGGGCTGCGGGTGAAGACGTGCACGTCGGCGCCCTCGGCGACGGCGATCTGCGCGGCCAGGTGCGCGGAGCCGCCGAACCCCCAGATGCCGAGCCGCCCGCCCGGCGGCAGCGCCGCGCGCCGCAGCGCCCGGTACCCGATGATCCCCGCGCACAGCAGCGGCGCGGCGCGGACGTCGTCCAGCTCGGCGGGCAGCGCGTAGGTGTAGGCGTCGACGGCGACCGCGTACTCGGCGTAGCCGCCGTGCGCGTCCCAGCCGGTGTACACCGACGCCGGGCAGAGGTTCTCGGCGCCGCGGCGGCAGAACCGGCAGGCGCCGCACGTCCCGCGCAGCCACGCCACCCCGACGCGGTCGCCGGTGCCGTGCAGGCAGCCGGGGCCGGCGGCCACGACCTCGCCGACGATCTCGTGGCCGGGCGTCACCCCCGGCAGGTGGACGGGCAGGTCGCCCTCGGCGACGTGCAGGTCCGTCCGGCAGACGCCGCACGCGAGCACCCGCACCAGCAGCTCACCGGGGCCGGGGGACGGCACCTCGCGGTCGGCCCGCCGCAGCGGCCTCTCCGCGATCGGTGCCGGCTCGCGGACCGCCCACGCGCGCATCAGGGCGGCGTCAGCGGCAGCTCGAACCAGACGGCCTTGCCGTCCGCCGTCGGCCGGGCGCCCCAGCGGGTGGCGAGCTGGTCGACGAGGTACAGGCCGCGCCCGCCCTCGTCGGTCTCGCCGGCGCTGCGGATCCGGGGCAGCCGCATGTCGGAGTCGAACACCTCGACCCAGATCGCGTCGTTGCCGCGCCGCAGCCGGAGCCGGAACTCCTTGGTGGGCGGCTCGCGGCGGCCGAGCTCGGCGCCGAGGTTCCAGTCGTCCTCGTCGAACGCGCCGCCCTCGAACGGGTCGCCGTCCAGCGCGCCGAAGTCGGTGTTGAACTGCACGGGCGGCGGCGCGCCGAGCGGCTCGCCGCCGCGCCCCGGCGGGCCCGCCGGGACCGGGACGGCCATCTCGCGGCGCGGCGTGGGCGTCGCGGTGGCGTGCAGGACGACGTTGGTGACGACCTCCGACACCAGCAGGCACGCCAGCTCGGCCTGCTCGTCGAGCATCCCCCAGCCGGCGAACGCGTCGGCGGCCATCCGGCGCGCCTCCGACACCATGATCGGCTCGGCGGTGAAGGTGCGCTCCTCGACGGCCAGTTCCTCGCCGGCGGTGCGGATCACCACGATGGCGACGTCGTCGTCGATGTCGCCCGGCACCGCGTCGTAGGCGGCGTTGGCGATCGCCTCGACGCCGCCGCGGGCGACCTTGGCGACGGCCGCGCGGACCATCTCCCGCGACTCCTCGCGGGTGTAGTGCTCGCCGTCGTCGCGGGGCCGCCGGTCGATGAGGCCGTCGGTGTAGAGGACGAGCGTCGAACCGGGCTTGAGCTCGGTCGTCTCCTCGTTGAAGAGGATCTCGCCGCCCATGCCGGGCGCGCGCAGGCCGAGCATGCCGCCCTCGCTCTCGAACGGCAGCTCGCCGACCTCGCCGTCCACGATCAGCAGGGGCGGGTCGTGCCCGGCGTTGGCGAACTCCAGGACCCGCGACCACGCGTCGTACACGAAGTACGTGCAGGACACCAGCGGCGGGCGGACGAGGTCGTCGCTGTTCCAGCCGGACCGCATCCGCTCGGGCCGCGTCATCGTCCGGACCCACTCGTCCAGCTTGCGCAGGATGTCGGCGGGCGGCTTGTCGTCCTGCGCGAAGGCGCGCAGCGCGGCGCGGAGCTGGCCCATCACGGCGGCGGCGCGGGCCCCGCGGCCCTCGACGTCGCCGATGACGAGGCCGACGCGGCCCGCCGACAGCGGGATGACGTCGTACCAGTCGCCGCCGACCTGGGTCTGGATGCCGTGCCCGTGCGACTCCAGCGGGCGGGCCGGCTCGTACCGCCACGCGATCTGCAGGCCGTCCAGCGGGGGCGGCCGGTCGCCGGGCAGCAGGTGCTTCTGGAAGGCGAGCGCGGTGTCGCGCTCCTCCTCGAACAGCAGCGCGTTGTCGACGGCGAGCGCCACCCGGCTGGCGATGGCGCCGATCAGGTCGCGGTCGAAGCCGTCGTAGTGCGGGTCGGGCCGCTTGGACAGGTTCGACAGCGCCAGGCTCATCACGCCGAGCAGCTCGCCGCGCACCAGCAGCGGCGCGGAGATCAGCGAGGTGATGCCCATCTCGTCGCCGAACCGCTGGGACGGCTCGGCCGGCGCGGTGTAGCGGTGCTGGATCATGTCCTCGACGAGGACGGCGTCGCGGCGGTCCATCGCCTTGGCGCTCGGGTGGCCGGCCGGGTAGGAGACGGGCTCGCCGACCTCCGCCCACGTGCCGGGCGGCGGCGTCCAGTCGCCCGCGTGCCGGGACACGCGGCGGTGGAGCCGGTCGCTGCTGTACAGGTCGATGAAGCAGTGGTCGGCGAACTGCGGGACGAGGGTGTCGGCGACCCGGCGCAGGGTGCTCTCCAGCTCCAGGGACCCGGCGAGCCGCTCCCCGATCCGCTCCATCAGGCCGTAGCGGTCCTGCTCGCGCTGGTTGGAGCGCAGCGCCTCGCGCGCGAAGATCACGACGCCGTCGACGGCGCCGGACGGGTGCCGCAGCGGGACGGCGTGCGCGCGGGTGTAGACGGTGGTGCCGTCGGCGCGCAGGTTGCAGAACGTCCCCTCCCAGACGCCGCCCTTCAGGACGTGCCTGGCCAGCTCGGTCGCCTGCTCGTGGTCCTCCTCGGCGATGCCGAGCGAGAGGACGGAGTGGCCGATGATCTCGTCGCCGCCGAACCCGAACAGCTGGCGCGCGAAGGCGTTGCCGTAGATGACGTTGCTGAAGCGGTCGCAGACGATGACCGCCATCTCCATCTGGCTGAGGACGGTCTCGGGCGGCAGATACGCCTCGTCAGGCGCTTCCCCCCACTCGTTCATCTCCCCATCCCGGTAACACTCGCCATCCCCGCCCCGATGATCACCGGGCGTCGCGGCATCGACCTCTTGCGTATCCGCCTCGTCGTATTGAACGACGAACAGGCCGCCGGGATACGCCCGGAACGCGCGGTGTTATGGAGATCTTCGGTATAGACCGTCGGGACGGATGCTCGCACGCCGACCGTGTCAGCGCCTGCTGACGAAGACGTGCTCGGCGATGTCGCGCTGCAGCTCGGTCGCTGGACTGTCGTCCTCGTCGTCACTGATCACCCGTACCCCGTCATCGGTCGCCCGGAGAATCACCTCTCGTCCCGGTTGTATCCCTATCTGCTTGAGTCTAAGCATCAGGTCGCTGTCGCTCTGCACCTGCTCGCTGATCCGCCTGATCACCGCGCCGGCGCCCGCCGGGCTCGCCACCGCGGTCATCACCGACAGCGGCGCGGTCTCGGTGTCGTCGCCGTGCCCGCCGAGCTCGTCCAGGCCGGGGATCGGGTTGCCGTGCGGGCAGGTGGTCGGGTTGTCCAGCAGCGCGACGAGGCGGCGCTCGACGTCCTCCGACATCACGTGCTCCCACCGGCACGCCTCGATGTGGACGTCCTCCCAGGGCAGTCCGATGACGTTGACCAGCAGGCATTCGGCGAGCCTGTGCTTGCGCATGACCCGCGTGGCGAGGCCGCGACCTTCCTCGGTCAGCTCCAGATGCCGATCGCCCTCGACCCGCAGGAGCCCGTCGCGTTCCATCCGCGCGACCGTCTGGCTCACCGTCGGGCCGCTCTGGGAGAGCCGCTCCGCGATGCGCGCGCGAAGGGGAATGATCCCCTCCTCTTCGAGCTCGAAAACCGTCCGGAGGTACATCTCCGTGGTATCGATAAGGCCGTGTGAGGTCACAGCTCCCTCCAGTCTTATGGTCGGAAGTCTACTTGCTCGGACCCCACGTCGCCGGGTCCCGCGAATATCCCCGTGAAGCCGGGTAGTGGGAAACGCAAGATGAACGCGAAACCTTCCCAGGACGCGGAAGCGTTCCTGCCAGAGACGCCCGAGGAGCGGTCCGATCTGGACGCGCTGCGCGAGGCTGCGGCCGGGTGCCAGGGGTGCGGCCTCTACCGGAACGCCACGCAGACGGTCTTCGGTGAGGGCTCCCCCGGAGGCCGGGTCGTGCTCGTCGGAGAACAGCCGGGCGACCAGGAGGACCGCAAGGGCCACCCGTTCGTCGGCCCCGCCGGACGCGTCCTCGACCAGGTACTGGAAGAGGCCGGGATCGAGCGCGGCGACGTCTACATCACCAACGCCGTGAAGCACTTCAAGTTCAAGAGGCATGAAGGCGGCAAGCGGCGCATCCACGAACCGCCGAACGCGGGCGAGATGCGGGCGTGCCGCCCCTGGCTCCTGGCGGAACTGCGGCTTCTCGACCCGGACGTGGTCGTCGTCCTGGGCGCCACGGCCGGCAAGGCGCTGCTCGGGTCCTCGTTCCGGGTGACGAAGCAGCGCGGGCGCCTGTTCCCGATGCCCGATCTGGAGACGCTCGGCACCCCGGCCGCCGCTCGGGAGATCGAGGACGCGCCCGCGGGCACGGGCGGCGCGCGGCTGCTCGCGACGGTCCACCCGTCCGCCGTCCTGCGCGCCGACGACCGCGAGGCGATGTACCAGGGCCTGCTGGACGACCTGAAGGTCGCCGCCTCAGCCCTGCACTGACGCCTCAGCCCTTCATCGACAGATCAGCCCTTCACCGACACGGTCTGGGCGGTGCGGGTGTCGTAGCGGAGCAGGGCGGGGACGGCGAAGCCGGCGACGACCACCAGCACGGCACAGGCCAGGCCGCCGCCCACCCACGACGCGGTGGCCCCGGCGAGGCTGGCGGTCGCGCCCGCCCGGACGTCCCCGAGCCGCGGACCGCCCGCGACGACGACGGTGAAGACGCCCTGCAGCCGGCCCCGCATCTCGTCCGGCGCGTACGTCTGGAGCATCGTCTGGCGAAAAACCGACGAGACCAGGTCGGCCGCGCCGCCGACGGCGAGCAGGACCACCACCAGCCACAGCTGGTGGGACAGCCCGGCGGCGGCCACGGCCAGGCCCCAGATCGCGATGGACACGACGAGGGCGATCCCCTGCCGGTGCACCCGTCCGATCCAGCCGGACGACAGCCCGCCGAGGAAGGCGCCGATCGCGATCGCGGCGAACAGGTACCCGACCGCCCCCTCGCCGCCGAAGCGGGTCTCGGCGACCTCGGGGAACAGGGCCCGCGGCATCGCGATCGCCATCGCGATGATGTCCACGACGAACGACATCATCAGCACCGGCTGCGTGGACAGGAACCGGAGCCCGTCGAACACCGACCGCAGGCCCGGGGCGCGGCCGGTGTCGGCGAGCGGCGGGATGGCGGGGAGCCGCAGCGCCGCGTACAGCGCGACGGTGAACAGCACGGCGTCCAGCGCGTAGGCCGCGCCGTAGCTCCAGCGCGCGAGGATGACGCCCGCGAACAGCGGCCCGGCCAGCCCGCCGCCTTGCAGGATCGTGAAGTTCAGGGTGTTGGCGGCGGGGACGAGCCGCGCGTCGAACAGCCGGGGGATGATCGCGCTGCGGGTCGGCGAGGACACCGCGAACCCGATCGCCTGGATCGCCACCACCGCCATGATCAGGGCGAGGTTCTCGATGCCGAGCAGCGCCTGGACGAGGAGGAGCAGCGTCGCGACCCACATCACGCAGGACGCGACGAACAGCAGCCTGCGCCGGTCGACGTGGTCGGCGACCGCGCCGCCCCACAGCCCGAACACGATCAGCGGGACGAGGTTGACGAACCCGAGCACGCCGACCCAGAACGACGACCGGGTCATGTCGTACACCTGGACCGGGACGGCCACCGCGGTGACCTGGAAGCCGATGAACGACACGCCCTGCCCGAGCCACAGCCGGCGGAAGGCGGGAAGCGCGAGCGGCCGGGTGTCGATCGCCAGGCCGCGCAGGCGTCCCCGGCGCGCCGTCCCGCCGGGTCTCGCGGGCTCCTCCGGTCCGGGGGCGGGGTCGGTGGTCTCAGACTTTCCGGATTTGCCGGAGTTGCCGGACGTACCGGACGCCGCTGACGTGCCGCTGTCAGGACCGTCGCCGGGGGTTGGCTGCTGTTCCGTCACGGAGACAGTCTCTCGACCGTCCATTCTCCCGGATCCGATGGGGTCGCCCTGCGGTAGCGGATGCGGTCGTGGAGCCGGTCGCGGCGGCCCTGCCAGAACTCGACCGACTCCGGGACGACGCGGTAGCCGCCCCAGAAGTCCGGCAGCGGGACGGCGTCCGCCCCGTCGTCGTCCGGTGCTCCCGGGGCCCGTCCCTCCGCCGGGTCCGGCCACCGCCGGGCGGCCTCGGCGTAGCGGCGCTCCAGCTCGTCCCGTCCGGAGATGACGCCGGACTGGTTCTCGCTGGCCCACGCGCCGAGCCGCGACCCGTACGGGCGCGTCCGGAAGTAGGCGGCCACCTCGTCCCGCGACAGCTCGAACACCGGTCCGGCGACGCGCACCTGCCGGTACATGGGATGCCACGGGAAAACCAGCGCCGCGCGCGGGTTCTCGGCGAGATCGCGGCCCTTGTGGGACGTCAGATTCGTGAAGAACCGGAACCCCTGCGGCCCGTACCCCTTGAGCAGGACGGTCCGGGCGCTCGGGACGCCGTCGCCGGACGCGGTCGCGAGGATCATCGCGTTCGGCTCGACCAGCCCGGAGGCGTGCACGTCGGCGAACCACGCCGCGAACAGCGCGAGCGGATCGGCGGGGAGCGCCGGCTCCGACAGTTCGCCCCCCTCGTAGGATCTGCGGAGCCGTGCAGGGTCGGGCGTTGGGGAACTCACAGCGTCTGAGCCTCTCACCTGGTTCTTGTGCAACTCACATGACCCCTGGGTACTGGTCGGTAAGGCGGACAAGGTTCAATGGCACGGCACCGCCTTATCACTCTTGGGGACGAAAGGCAGGACGACATGTCCGACTTCAAACCCGGTCTCGAGGGGGTCGTCGCCTTCGAGACGGAGATCGCCGAACCGGACAAGGAGGGCGGCGCCCTCCGTTACCGGGGCGTCGACATCGAGGAACTCGTCGGCCGCGTCTCCTTCGGCGACGCCTGGGGGCTCCTGGTGGACGACAGCTTCGACCCGGGACTGGCCCCCGCCGACCCGCACCTGCTCCCGGTCACCTCCGGCGACGTGCGGGTCGACGTGCAGAGCTCCCTCCCCACCCTCGCCACCGCGTACGGGATGCGGCCGCTGCTCGACATCTCCGACGAGCAGGCCCGCGCCGACCTCGCGCGGGTGTCGGTCACGGCCCTGTCGTTCGTCGCGCAGTCCGCGCGGGGCGTCGGCGTGCCGATGGTCTCCCAGGACCGGATCGACGAGGCGAAGACGATCACCGAGCGGTTCATGGTCCGCTGGCGCGGTGAGCCCGACCCCAAGCACGTGCGGGCCATCGACGCGTACTGGGTCTCCGCCGCCGAGCACGGCATGAACGCCTCCACCTTCACCGCCCGCGTCATCGCCTCCACCGGCGCCGACGTGGCGGCCAGCATCTCCGGCGCGATCGGCGCCATGTCCGGCCCGCTGCACGGCGGCGCGCCCGCCCGCGTCCTGCCGATGATCGAGAAGGTCGAGCAGCTCGGCGACGCCCGCAAGGTCGTCACGAACATCCTCGACTCCGGCGATCGGCTGATGGGCTTCGGGCACCGCGTCTACCGCGCCGAGGACCCGCGCGCCCGGGTGCTGCGCCGCACCGCCAAGGAGCTGGACGCGCCGCGCTTCGAGGCCGCCAAGGCCCTGGAGGACGCGGCCCTCGCCGAGCTGCGCGAGCGCCGCCCGGACCGCCCGATCGAGACGAACGTGGAGTTCTGGGCCGCGGTGATCCTGGACTTCGCCGAGGTCCCGACCGCGATGATGCCCGCGATGTTCACCTGCGGCCGCACCGCGGGCTGGGCGGCGCACATCCTGGAGCAGAAGCGCACCGGGCGCCTCGTCCGGCCGAGCGCCCGCTACACGGGCCCCGGGAGCCGCTCGCTCACCGACGTGCGCGGCGCAGCGGAGATCCTCAAGCGCTGACCCCCCACCCCCGCAGGACGCGCCTGAGGCCCCCGGCCGGACCGGGGGCCTTTGCCGTGCCCGGGGCCGCTCCGCCGTGCCCGGGGTCACTGGGACGGCGCGCCGCTCCGCCCGTCCCCGGGCGGGCAGTCGGCCTTCCCCTGCTCGCCCGCGATGAGGCGGCCGCACACCTGCCGGACCTCGGTCGTGCCGTCCCGCTTGATCGTCGCGAGGATCACCGGGCGGTCGATGACCTGGTGGCCGGTGGCGCGCGAGCCGAACCGCAGGACGCCGCTCGCCCCGTTGGGCAGGACGTCGTGGTCCGGGTCGTTCAGCGCGGCGAACACCGAGCCCGCCGACGGCAGCGCCTCCTCCTGCCAGTACACCCTGCCCGCCACGGTCGCGACGAGGGTCGCCGCGTCGTAGCTGACGGCGGCGCGGGTGATGGACGGCCGCCGCCCGGTCGCGTCGTCGTGGTCGGTCATCTTCCGGACGGCCGGGTCGTAGTCGGAGTAGAACGTCTGCGGCGGCTGGTCGCCGATCCAGCGCCGCGTCCACGCCTCCCGCGCGGCCAGCGGCGTGAAGTACAGGTCGAAGGTGCCCTTGCGGCCGATGTCCTCGGCGTTGTCGCTGACGTACTTGGCGATCTCGTCGTCCGCTAGGACCAGCGGGCGCTTCGGGCAGGACAGCTCCAGGACGTTGATGAACGAGCGGAACTCGTCCGACCTGCCCGCGTAGTAGAACAGGTCGGGCTGGTTCCGGCACGCCTCCCGGACCGCCTTGTTCAGCTCGCCCGGGTTCTTGTACGGCCGCATGAGCGCCTTGCCGGGCCGGAACGACTTCCGGAAGTCGTCCGCCAGGTTCGCGCTGTAGATGTCGTCGGGGTCGCCGTCGTAGATGACCACCGCGTCGTCCGCCTTCGTCCCGCCGACGGCGCCGTGCCGCGCCCAGTACGCGGCGTGCTCGGCCGTCCGCGCGTTCGGGGACGCGAGCCGGAAGTAGTAGGGCGAGAAGCCGGCGTCGCCGTCGAGCAGGGCCGTCCCGTCGTAGCTGTTGGCGGTCCCGACCAGCGGCAGCGCCGACTTGGCCAGCAGCCTGATCGCGTCCTGCGTCTGCCGCCGGCTCTGCTCGAACCCGATGACCGCGACGATGGAGCGGTCCTTCAGCGCGAGGTCGCGGATCTGCTGGGCGACGTGCACGGCGTAGCGGAACCTGGCGCCCGCGTTGGCGATCAGCACCCGCAGCCGCAGGTCGTCGCCCTCGGCGGCGTCGTTGAACCGCTGCTGCGCGATCGCCAGCCCGATCAGCTCGCCCTGCACCCCGGCGAGCAGGTCGATCCGCTTGTTCTTGATGGACGGGTCGGCCGTCACCGGGCCCAGGTAGACGACCGTCGCGTGCGGCTTGCCGGACTCCTTGACGTGGTCGTTCTGCGACTCGATCGCGTCCAGGACCTTGTTCAGCCGGTTGTCGTTGTTCTCGCCGCCGGAGTCCGGGCCGAAGCGGTACGACCCGTCGGTGAGGCCGACGCACTCGCCGTTCGCCATCCGCCGGATGCCGAACGGCGAGCAGTACCGCACCGCCTGGACGGAGATCACCGTGATGGACGCGGCGGCGACCGCGACCATCGCGATCCACGGCAGCGCCGGATGGGCGATCCGCGGGCGGCGCCGCACCGGCCGGACGGGCGGCAGGTCGCCGCCCGGGTCGCGGGTGATGTCGACGCGCAGCTCCCGGCGCGAGCCGAGGGCGCCGACGCGCCGCTGCTCCCGCGTGTAGCGGTCCCACAGGCCGCGCGCGGCGATGACGCTCTGCGGCTCGCCCGACGACATGTCCACCCGCACGGCCTGCGCGAGCCGGTCGACCAGCCGCGGCCCGGACGGGGCGGACGGGTCGTCGTCGGCGGGGGCGGTCGGGTCGACGCCGGCGACCACGACGAGCGGGTCGAAGCCGGCCAGCCCGTCGCTCGCCTGGCTGTCGGCGCGGACCCGCTCGACCAGCTCCACGAACGTCACCCCGGGATGCCCGGCCGACAGGTGCTCGAAGATCAGCACCGGATAGCGGACGCGCGCCCACGCCGCCCGCCGGTAGTCGCGCCGGTAGCAGCGGCGCAGGTCCTCCAGGAACGCGGCCACGAGCAGCAGGTCGAGCTGCTCGCCGTGGTCGTCCGGCTCGACCGGGCGCGGGTCGAACACCCCGAGCGCGAACCCGAGGAAGCCGGTGGAGTCGCGGTCCACGTAGGGCTGCCGGAGGAACCAGCCGAACCGGCGCACCCCGAACCAGCCGCGCGTCCGGGCGACGATCTGCACGGTCACGAACGCCAGCCCGATGACCGCGGCGAGCACGGCGGACGCCAGGTCGAGCGCCGCCGCCGTCCCGGCGCTGATCAGCGCGACGGCGGCGACCCCGATCGGCGCGATCTGCTCCAGGAACGACAGGAACGTGGCGGGCCTGCCGCGCACCTCCTCCAGGTCGCGCAGGACGTCCCGCCCGCGCCGCCGGATCACGCGGTTCAGCTCCCGCCGCCGGGCGTTCTCGTTGTCGCCGACCGGCGGCTGCGTCAGCCTCCGCACCAGCAGATGGTTCTCCCGCTCGGCCGAGGACACCCCGCGCGGCGGCGGCCGGTCCCCCGCGAGCCGGATCTCGCGCAGGTCGCGCAGCCACAGCGCCATCTCCAGCAGCGTGAACCGCAGCGCCGGCTCGCCCCGGGCCCGGCTGCTCGGCTGCGACAGCTCCCGCTTGGCCTCCCGCAGGACGCCCGCGACGTCGGTGGCGGGCGTCTCCGCGGCGATGTGCGACACCGGCGCCCGCTCGTCCTCGCATCGGGACTTGAGCATCTCGGCGGCGTGGGACGCGGCGCGGCCCGGCCCGAGCAGCAGCAGGAGGGGCCGCAGCCGCTCCCGCCACCGCCACGGCGGCCGCTCCCGCAGCCGTTCGAACAGGTCGAGCACCCCGCGCAGCCGGTCCTCGCTCAGGACCCTGTCGCCCTCGCCCGCCATGCGCCAACGCCTCGCTCTCGCCCTCGGCCCCCAGCCGCTCCTCGAATCTCGCCCCCGACGCCCCTCTGGGGTTGGACGCGGTCCAACGCCAAAAGGATCGAAAGTTCTTGCTGATCACACGTCCGGACACGAAACCCGGCCACTTTGCCATCATTGGCGCCATGAGTGAAGCCCCCGACGAGCCGCTCGACGGCGACATCGGCCCCGCGCCCGGCGCGGCGGCGGACGCGCGGAAGGCGGACACACGAAAGGCGGACACGGCCGAGGAGCTCCGCCGCTACGAGGCGGAACGCGAGGCCCGGCGCCGCCGTACCAACGCGGTGTCGGGGCGCGTCGCCGCGGTGGCCGCCGCCCTCCTCCTCGCGTTCCTGACCTACGACTCGGCGAACACCGCCATCGAGGCCCACTCCAAGGGCGACGACTGGCTCTACCCGCCCGCCACCGTCGCCGCCGTCTGCGCGGTGGCCCTCATCGCCCTGCTCAGCTGGGCCTGGCGCCGCCGCCGTCTCGGCATGTGACCCGCACCGCGATCTTCCTCGCAGGTCAGATACCCTCGGGTGAGTGACCGACAGTGCGAATCCAGCCATTGACATTCCCGCCGATCTCAAGCCCGCCGACGGCCGTTTCGGGTGCGGTCCGTCCAAGGTCCGGCCCGAGCAGCTCGCGGCACTGGCCGAGTCCGGGTCGGCCTACATGGGCACCTCCCACCGGCAGAAGCCGGTCAAGTCGCTCGTGGGACGCGTCCGCGAGGGGCTGGCGCAGCTCTTCTCGCTGCCCGAGGGGTACGAGGTCCTGCTCAGCAACGGCGGCACCACGGCGTTCTGGGACGCGGCGGCGTTCGGGCTCGTCCGGCAGCGTTCGCAGCACCTGACGTTCGGCGAGTTCTCCAGCAAGTTCGCCAAGGTCACCACGGGGGCGCCCTGGCTGGGGAACCCGACCGTCATCTCCGGCCCGCCCGGCACGCACCCGGAGGCGTCCGCCGAGGAGGACGTCGACGCCTACGCGCTCACCCACAACGAGACCTCGACCGGCGTCGCCATGCCGATCAGGCGCCCCGCCGGGACGACGGCGCGGGAGGGGCTCGTCCTGGTGGACGCCACCTCCGGTGCGGGCGGCCTGCCCGTCGACGTGTCGGAGACCGACGTCTACTACTTCGCGCCGCAGAAGAGCTTCGCGGCGGACGGCGGCCTCTGGGTGGCGCTCGCGTCCCCGGCGGCGCTGGAGCGCATCGACGAGATCGCGATGTCCGACCGGTACGTCCCCGAGTTCTTCAACCTCAAGACCGTCGTGGACAACTCCGCCAAGGACCAGACCTACAACACCCCGGCCGTCGCCACGTTGCTGCTCCTCGCCGAGCAGATCGAGTGGATGAACGGCCAGGGCGGCCTGGAGTGGACGACGTCCCGCACCGCCGACTCGTCGCAGCGGCTCTACACCTGGGCCGAGAAGACGGCGTACACGACGCCGTTCGTGGTCGACCCGGCGCAGCGCTCGCAGGTCGTCGGCACGGTCGACTTCCACGACGACGTGGACGCCGCGGTCGTCGCCAAGACGCTGCGCGCCAACGGGATCGTCGACACCGAGCCGTACCGCAAGCTCGGCCGCAACCAGCTGCGCATCGGCATGTTCCCGGCGATCGACCCCGACGACGTCGAGGCGCTGACCGCCTGCGTCGACTACATCGTCGAGCGCCTCTAGCGGCGAGCGGAAACCCTCGGGGGCGCCACGCCGCACCCCCGAGGGAAGTCTCCCCCTCGCTCAAGCCCTGCCTGCCCGAGGGGGGGACGACCCCCACACCCCCCGGTTCGCTGCGCTCAAGCCCTGCCTGCCCGAGGGGGGACGACCCCCCACACCCCCCGGTTCGCTGCGCTCAAGCCACGGTCAGGAGGCCGCCGGTCCCGCCCTCGCGCTCGATGACCCGGTGGAGCAGCCCGGCGCGGTCGCGCTCGGCGTCGGCGTCGGCGAAGCCCGTCCACACGCGCGGGTCCATGTCGGTGTCCCGGGCGGTCGGGACGAAGGCGGCGGTCATGAGCACCTCGGGCAGGTCGCGGCGGCCGGGACGGCGTTCCATGCCGACCTTCAGGTAGGTGCCCTCGCGCAGCATGACGACGGTGGCGAACCGGACCCGCGTGTGCCGCTCGACGTCCCGGAACCAGGCCGGGTTCGACGCCCAGTAGATGTTCTGGTCGGTGTCCACGGCCACGGCCAGCGGGCTGAGCGCGCCGCGGGCAAGGTGCACCTCGGTGGGACGGTCGCGGTCGACCCACGCCAGCGCGACCCGTCCGACCACGGCTTCGAGGACGCGGGTGACGTCGGACGGCGTCCGGCAGCCCGCCAGCAGCTGGAAGAGCGGCTCGCTGTCGGTCGTCCCGGCCGCGGGCGGCAGCGCGTACCGCGAGCGCAGGCCGGCGGCGTCGATGTCGCCGTTGTGCGTGGCGACGACGCCGGCCGGCGTCCGGGCGGACCGGTCGAGGCACGCCGCGGCGGTGCCGGGGACGACCATCGGGCTGGCGTTGTCCGCCTCGACGGGGGAGCCCTGCGTCGCCCAGCGCGTGTGGCCGAGCGCGACGGGCGCCCGGTCGAGCTCGGCGAGGAACTCCGGCCGCCAGATCCCCGAGAAGCGCCCGCGGCCCTTCACCACCCGGCAGCCCCCGACACCGGCGGCCGGCCCGCCGAGCACCGTCCCGCCGAGCCCCGGACGCCCGCCGAGCAGCGCCAGGCCGGCCGAGTCGGTCCCGCGCTCCTCCGCGAGCGCGCCCAGCGTGACGAACACGTCCGACGCCCGGCCCGGGTCGTCGGCGAAGGGCGAGCGCACCACCCCGAACAATCCACACATGCAGGATGAGATGCAGAAGACGGGCGGACGGTTCGCGCCGGGCACGCGGCCGAATAAGCTCATGGTCGTGAACCGCGCGCCCCAATGGCTGCTCCCCACCGTGCTGACCGCGCTCGTCCTGGCCGTGGTCGTCGGTGCGCTGCTGAGCTGACCGGCGCGGGGATCACATGATCGGCGGGGCGGGGAACGGGGATGATCAGGTCATGCGAGCACGCCGTCCCACCGCCCGTTCCCGATCCCGCGCCGCCGTCGCGGTCATGGTCGCCGGCGCCGCCGTGTGCGCGTTCTCCCCCGCCGCGTCCGCGGCCCCGGGGAGCGCGGCCCGCGACGACGAGGTCGCGTTCACGATCAAGGACCCGCGGATCACCGAGTCCAGCGGGCTCGCGGCCAGCGCGCGCCATTCCGGGGTGGTCTACACCCACAACGACTCCGGCGGCGTCCCGACGGTCTACGCGCTCGGCCCGGACGGCGGCGTCAGGGCGGTCCTCACCCTCGCCGGCGCGGGCGCCCGCGACTGGGAGGGCATCGCGATCGGCAAGGACGGCCGGGGCCGTCCGGCCCTCTACGTGGCCGACATCGGCGACAACCTCGGCGGCGCGTGGCCCTACGTGACCGTGTACCGGATCCCGGAGCCGTCCCGGCTGCGCAGCCAGACCCTGCGCGCGACCCGGTTCCGGATGAAGTACGAGGACGGGCCGCGCAACGCCGAGACGATCATGATCAATCCGCGGACGAACCGGCTCTACATCGTCAGCAAGCTGTTCGGCGGCAGGGTCTACGAGGCGCCCGCGCGCCTGCGCACGGGCGGCGTCAACGTGCTGCGGAAGGTCGGGGACGCCCCCGCCATCGCGACCGACGGCGCGTTCTCCCCCGACGGGCGGACCTGCGTGATCCGCACCTACTTCGGCGCCCGCGTGTACTCGGTCGGAGCCGGCGGCAGGCCCGGCAAGACGCTGGAGTCGATCAACCTGCCGACGCAGGCGCAGGGCGAGTCGGTGACCTACGCGGCCGACGGCGAATCCCTGCTGGTCGGGTCGGAGGGCAAGAACCAGCCGGTCTACCGGGTGCCGCTGCCGAAGAGGGCGCTGCCGTCGCCGTCCGCCTCGCCCGGCAACGCGGGTACGCCGGGGAACACCGAGGACGGCCGCCGGGACGCGTCCAACACCCGGATCGGGCTGTTCCTGGCGCTCGGCATCGCGGCGGCCGTCGGATACGGGCTGAAGCGGAAACGGAAGTGACCCCCGGAAGCGTTGTGCCGGGAGTGGAGCGCCCGACCTGACCGGCACGATGGAAGTCGGTTCCGTCGGGCGAGCGGATCGCGGAAGGGGGCGACGGTCCCGCGGGGACCCGTGTGAGGATGCGGACTGTGGAGCATGAGCTGGTGGGCCTCGCCGGTCCCGGCGGCCGGTGGCGCCCTGTGGCCGCGGGCCCGTTCACCGTCCTCGCGGTGGCGCTGGCGCTGCTGCCGATCCGGCCGGTCTGGCTGTGGGCCGCGCTGATCGGCGCCGTGGCCGCGATCCCGTGGCTGCTGGGCGCTGTCCCGGACGCGCGCCGCCGCCGTCCGCGGCCCTACTGGCGGCTGTCGGCGGCCGGTCTCGAACGCGTCGGCCCCGGCGGGCTGACCATGGTCTCCTACGAGCGGTCCCGGATCGACGGCCTCGCGATCACCACCGGCGACGGCGTGCTGACGGTGTTCCACCGGTTCGGGCGCACCGCGGTCGGCGGGATGACGGCGATGGGCCTGGAGCCGCTCGCGGTGTTCGTGACGGCCCGCCGGCTCGGCATCCCCATGCACGTCCTGGACGGCGAGGCGAGCGACCTGCTCGACCCGGCGCTGGACGAGGCGCTGCGCGCGTCCGGGCTGCAGGACGACGTCCCGGGCGGCGGGCCGCTGCCGCGCGACCACGCGGCGGAGAAGCGCCTGCTGGACCAGGAGGCGGCGCTGCTGGCGGCGGCGCACGAGCCCCCTGCCGCCACGCCTGCGCCCCGCGAGCCGCGCGACGAGCAGCGCCTGGACACGCCCGAGCCGCTCCCGAGCCGCCGCCGGATCGTGGCCCTCGGCGCCCTGACCGCGCTGCTCGGCGGCGTCATGATCATCCGGATCGCGGTGGACGGGACCGGCGAGTTCGGCGCCCGGCTCGCCGCGGGCTGCTGGGCGCTGGCCGCGATCGGCGGCGTGCTCGCGGCGCGCCGGCGGCTGCTGCGCGCCGCGCAGGTCCGCTGGACGATCACCGCGGAGCGGCTGCTGGTGCGGGCCCGTCCCGGCCGCCGCCGCGAGATCCAGAACCTGCCGGCCGGGGACGTCGCGGCGGTCGTCGTCGGGCCCGGCCTGCGCCTGGACCCGGTGAGCGGCGAGCCGCGCCGCGCCGACCTCGCCGCACTCGCGTTCGGGCACCGGCTGGAGCTCGTCGCCCGGCTGCCCGCGCACGGCCTGGACGGCTTCCAGCTCGCGCACGCCCTCGACGACCACGGCTACCGGGTCATCACGCCGGGGGCGCGGGCGCCGCGCCGTCCCGACTACGGGCTGGAGGGGCTGCCGGAGATCTTCGCGCAGGTGCCCGGCGGCCGGCTCGTCGTCGCCGACGACGGGCTCGGCTGGGCGGACGCCGCCGGCGACGTCGTGCTGAAGATGCCGCAGGACCGCATCGGCGGCATCGAGCTGCTCACCATCGCCGGGCACGCGTGGGTGCGGCTCTACGACTCCGACGGCGAGGAGTTCTTCGCCGCGCCCCTGTCGGCGCTGCGGATCTCCCGCACCGACCTGCGCGACTCGGCCCGCCGCGCCGGGCTGCCCGTCAACGACGCCGAGTACGACGCGTACCTGAGCGCGGCGTTCCACTCGGCCGTGTCCACGCTCGCCGCCGATCCGGAGCCCGCAGCGGCGGCCGTGCCCGCGCAGGCCGCGGGCCCGGCGGCACAGCCGGACCTCGCCGAGGGGCACGACCTCACGTTCCCCGCCTCGGCGCCGCCCAGCCCGGTCACGGCGCCGGGCGCGCTCCTGGACGCGACCCGCCGCTCCCGCGTCGGCACGTACGGGATGAGCGTCCTGCTGTGCGAGGCGGTGGCGCTGCTGGGCGCGGTCTGGCTCGGCCCCGACCTCGGCGGCTTCAACGCCACGGCGAGCTGGTCGGTGCCGGCGGGGTTGGTGATCGGGCTCTTCGGCTACTGGCTGTACGACCGCAACCGGTCCCAGCTGCGCGTGTCGTCCGCCGGGGTCGCCGTGGTCACCCGGCGCGGCAGGGTCGAGTGGGACCTGACCCGCGACCGCATCGGCGGCGTCGGCATCGACGAGGCGGGCGAGCGGATGCCGCGCCTGGTGGTGTGGGGGCCGTCCGGCCGGGTGCTGAGGCAGATCACGTTCCCGCCCGACCTGGACGCCCTGCGCCGCGCCTGCGAGCGCTACGGCGTCCCCTGGGGGCCGCCGGACGCGGACCGGCCCGCGCCCCCGCCGCCGGAGCTGTGACGCAGCGACCACGTCTTCAGCGGCTCGTACGTCACCTGGCTGTAGTCCTTGCCCGGCAGGCGGCTGCGCATCAGGTGGACGGACTCGGCCGTCCACGACGCGCCGGCGAACGAGGACAGCGCCTCGACGAGGCTCCGGACGTCCACCGGCCGCCGTGTCCGCGCCAGCGTCATGTGCGGGCGGAACCCCGCGTGCTTGTCCGGGAGCGTCCCGACGCGGCGCCCCGCCGCCGTCGTGGACGCGGCGAGCCGCGCCAGGCGGCGGCGGTCGCCGTACAGGCCCGTCCACAGGACGCGGGCGTGCGCGCCGCTGCCGGGGAAGGCGCCCGCGCCCGCCAGCGACAGCGCCATCCGCTCGTGCCGGCCGACCGCCCGCTCCAGCCTGGGCAGCAGCCGCTCCAGAGTGCGGTCGTCCACCTCGCCGAGGAACGTCAGCGTGACGTGCATCAGGTCGCGGCGGATCCAGCGCAGCCCGGGGACCGCGTCCGTGTGCGGCCGGACGGCCTCTTCGAGCTCGTCCAGAACGTCCGGTGGCGGCACGAGCGCCACGAAAAGCCTCATGAGAGCGTCCGGAGGGCCACGCCGCAAGCTTTTCAGCAGGTGGTCGCCCTTGTCACGCGAACAGGGTCACCCCTCGGCGGCCCGCGGGCGGCGGAGCCGGGCCAGGACGGGGCGCGCGTCGCCGTCCTCCCCGGGCGCCCGCCGCAGGGCCAGCGCCCCGACCGCGAGCGCGGCGAGGACCGAGACCAGCCCGCCGAGGACCAGGCCCGTCCGCGCCCCGTAGTGCTCGGCGAGCCAGCCGATCGCGGGGGCGCCGACCGGGTTCGTCCCGAGGAAGACCAGCATGTACAGGGCCATCACCCGGCCCCGCATCTCGGGCGCGACGCCGAGCTGGACGGTCGCGTTCGCCGCGGTCGTGATCGTCATCATCGCGATGCCGGTGGGGACGAGCAGCGCCAGGAACGACCAGTACGTCGGCATCAGCCCGGTGAGGACCTCCAGCGTGCCGAACGCCAGGCCCATCGCCACGAGCAGCCGCAGCCGGGGCCGGGCGACCCGGCGGGCCGCCAGCAGGGCGCCGCTCAGCGCCCCGACGGCGAGCATGCTGGACGCGAGCCCGAACGCGGACGCGTCGGTGTGGAAGACCTCCTTCGCGACCAGCGCGACCGTGGTGGTGAAGTTCATGCCGAACGTCGCGAGGAACCCGACCAGGATCAGGACGAGCATCAGGTCGCGGCGCCCGCGCACGTACCGGAGCCCCTCGCGGAGCTGCCCCTTGGCCCGCTTGACCGGCTCCGCGTGGTGCAGGTCCTCCGTCCGCATCGCGTACAGGCCGAACAGGACGGCGCCGAACGACGCCGCGTTGACCAGGAAGACCGGCCCGGTGCCGATGAGGGCGATGAGCACGCCGGCGACGGCGGGGCCGAGCAGCCGGGCGCCGTTGAACGTGGCGCTGTTCAGCGCGATCGCGTTCGGCAGGTCGCGCCGGCCGACCATCTCGACCACGAACGCCTGGCGGGACGGGTTGTCGACGACGGTCGCGACGCCCAGCCCGAACGCCAGCAGGTACACGTGCCACACCTGCGCCGCGCCGGTCACGACCAGCACGCCGAGGATGAGCGCGAGCACGCCCATCGACACCTGCGTCATCATCAGCACCCGCCGCTTGGGGTACCGGTCGGCGATCACACCGCCCCACAGCCCGAACAGCAGCATCGGCAGGAACTGAAGCCCGGTAGTGATGCCTAGCGCCGTGCCGCTGCCATGGGCGAGCTCCAGGACGAGCCAGTCCTGCGCCACCCGCTGCATCCACGTCCCGGTGTTCGAGACGACCTGCCCCGCGGCGTAAAGCCGGAAGTTGTGATTCCGCAACGACCGAAACATCCCAAGCCGCGGCTCCGGCTGCTCCCCCGCATCGTCCAGGGGCACGTCTTTGGCGACCTTAGCCGCGTCGCCTACGACCGCGCCTTCCTGCGCCGGGTCTTCCACGGCCGTGTCCGCTACGGCCGTGTCCGCTGGGGCCGTGTCCGCTGGGGCCGTGTCCGCTGGGGCCGGGTCTTCTGAGGCCGTGTCCTTTGGGGGTTTCGCGGTGGTCGCCTTGTGCGCGACAGCCTCGAGCACTGCGGGCTCGGGGGTGGTGGGTTGGAACGTTCCGCCGGGGCGGGTGCGAGTGGGGGCTGGGGCGGGACGCCTGCGTGGGAGGGCGAGGGGTGTCCGGGCGGCGGCGCGGGCGGGGTGTACGGGGAGCCGGCCGCGGGGGCCGCGCGTCGCGGTCCCCTCGGGTTCGCCGGGGCCTTCGTTAGCAGAAGTCATTACCAATGCTAACGGTAAGGGCGGAACCGGCATTCCGGCAAGGGGATGTCTGCACGATCACACCCGCGGGCCACGCCTTTGAGGCCGTGCGGTCAGGAACGGCTGAGCTTGTCGATGATCGGCGCGGCGCGGCGCAGGATCTCCCGCTCGGCGTCGGTCAGCTCCCCGAGCCGCTTGGCGAGCCACGCCTCCTTGCGGCGCCGCTCGTCCGCCAGCAGGGCGGCGCCCTCCTCGGTGGCGCTGAGGACGACCTGGCGGCCGTCGGTGGGATGCGGGCTGCGCGCGACGAGCCCGCGCTCCTCCAGGTGGGCGATCACCCGGGTCATCGAGGGCGGCTGCACCTTCTCGTGGTCGGCCAGCTCGCGGGGCGTCATCGACCCGTGCCGCTCGATGGCGGCGAGCGCGGCGAACTGCGTGAGCGACAGCGGGCTCGGGCCGCCGCCCGCCGCGGAGGGGCGCAGCGTGCGCAGCCGGCGCGACAGCCGCGCGATCGAGATGCGCAGCTCCTCGGCCAGGCCCGGCGCGGACGCCGTGCGGCCCCGGATCGGTGGCGTTGTCATCGTCATTGCTCTCCCGTACTGCCGCCCATGCTGCCACGCCGCCACTTGACACTGTCGCTAACCTCATTAGCCTATCGGCTAGTGCAAAGAAAGGACGGTGGGTGGTCCATGCCCCGTGCGGGTCTGTCCCCGGAGGCGGTCGTGGACGCCGCCGTCGCCGTCGTGGACGCCGGCGGTCCCGGTGCCCTCACGCTGGCGGCGGTGGCGGGGAGGGCCGGGGTGGCGACCCCCTCCCTGTACAAGCATGTCCGTAATCTCGCCGAGTTGCGACACCTGGTGACCGTGCGCGTCATGAACGAGCTCACCGACCGGCTCGGCGAGGCGGCCCTGGGACGGTCCGGCGACGACGCCCTGCGGGCGCTCATGCGCGCGTACCGGTCGTACGTGGTGGAGCACCCCGGCCGCTACGGCGCGATGGAGCAGACGGCCGCGCCGGAGAACGACGCGGCGGCGGAGCGGCTGCTCAACGTCCTGTTCGGGGCGCTGCGCGGCTACGCCCTGGAGGGGCCCGCGCTCGTCCACGCGGCGCGCTGCCTGCGTTCGGCCGTGCACGGGTTCGCCGTCCTGGAGGCCGCGGGCGGCTTCGGCCTGCCCGAGGACCTGGAGGCCAGCTATGAGCTGCTCATCACCATGATCACCGGAGGCCTGGACGGCGCGCGCCACGTAGCCTGATCGCATGAGCCCTCCGCGCCGCCCGGACCCTCCGCCGATGCAGACCAACGACGTCCGTATCTCGGCCGCGGGCGCGGTCGCCTGGGCGGTCGCGCTCGTCGTGCTGCTCATCGTCGGCCTGCCGTCGGAAGACCGGTGGTGGCTGTGGGTGTGCGGGGTCGGCATCGGGATCGGCCTGTTCGGCGTGTGGTACATCCCCCGGCTCCAGGCCGGACGTGCCCGCCAGGAGGCCGCCCGCGCCGCCAAGCGCGACACGGCGGTCTAGGGCTCCAGGTCGTCCTCGGCCAGGAGGGCGGGCAGGGATTCCGGCTCGCGCAGGACGGCCTCCAGCAGGAGGCGGTCGCCCCAATGGCCGCTGGACCAGGCGAGAGCCCGCGCCAGCCCTTCGGCGCTGCTCGCGTGCATCTGGCCGTCCCTCGTCCACCAGGGGACGTTCTGGCCGTCAACGACCAGCCGCTCGTGCGCGAGGTAGTCGGCGGGAGCCTCCGGTAGGACGGCCCTGACCGCGTCAGGGACGGGACGCTTCTCGCCCCCCGACTCGACCGCACCCGGGATCTCGTCACCCGCCCGTGGCAGGTCCAGGAGTTCGGCGAGGCGCCCATCGCGGCCTCGGGCGGCGATGACGAGCGGCTGGCCCTGGAGGAGCGGCAGGAGGTCGGGGCTGTCCAGGACGAGGGCGTCCTGCGCGTCGACGACCTCCACGGCGCCGTCCACGACCGCTCGGACACGGTCGGGTGGCTCGACGGCCGCTTCCGGTGCGTCGGCCAGGGCCGTCCAGAGCCGGCCCAGCTGGGCGCGGGCCACGGACCGCCCAGGGTCCGCGAGCCGGTCGAGCAGTTCTTGGGCGCCTCCCGGCTCGTCGAGCAGCTCCGTGAGCGACGTGCGGACTCCCAGGGCGAGCAGGAGCCGTTCGTCCAGGCCTTCCGGCGCGAGGTCGTAGAGGCCGGCCAGCGACTCGTCCCCGCCCAGGCGGAACTCGCCCGGCCTGCGACCGTGCAGGACGGGGTGACGGCTCAGCCACCACGCCGTGTAGGACGGGGCGGCCACCCGCCGGCCGTTGTGCAGGGTGACGTGGGCGGGGTCCACGATCGCGGCTCGCCACGGCGGTCCGGCAAGGACCCGGAGCGCCGCCGCCCAGTCGTCGACGAGTTCCAGGTCGCGGACGGCCGTGAACTCGGGGACGAGCGGCGGAAGGTCCTGGGGGCCGATCCGCCTGAGCACGTCGTCCGCCCAGAGGTCCTCGCCATCGAGGTCCAGGGTCTCGGCCTCGTCCGCGAGGCCCGTGAGGTTCACGTCCTCGGCCTTGGCGAGGGCGAACCCGTCCAGGACCCCGGCCGCCGCGAGCGTCCCGGCGCCCCACCGGTCGACCAGCTCGCCGGAGACCACGCCGAACGGGGCGTCCTCGGCCATGATCGCCCGCAGCGGGCTCTCCGGCAGCAGCAGCTCGCCCGCCGGGTACAGGTCGCCGTCGTCGCCGGGGAGGGCCAGCTCGGCCAGCCACGGCTCCTCGCCCGGATCGACGTGCGCGGCGGCGACCAGCCCCAGCACGGCCTCGGCGACCGCGTCCGGGTCGTCGGCCTCGAACGACTCCTCGACGGCCGCCCGGACGGCCGCGTCGGCGAGCACGGCCCGCGGCCCCGCCTCGACGGCGCCGAGCCGCACCAGCAGCGGATGCACGGCCTCGGGGTGGACGAACCGCAGCCCGAGCGCGTCCAGCCCGGCCGGGTCGACGCCGTCCGCGATCAGCAGCCCCCGCGGCCCCCGCACCACGCGTCCCGCCGCGCCGCCGGACGGCATGCCATCGGCCCCGGAGCCGGCCAGCGGCACCGGGAGAGCCCCCAGAGCGTCCGTGGCGGCCCTGGCGAGCGCCTCGTACGCCCGGTGCCACCACGCGGGCTCCCGGTCCACAGCGGCCAGCTCATCGATCACGTCGGCCAGCTCCACCCGCCGGACCCCGAGCGCGGCCAGCGCCGGGCTCCGCGCGGGCCACTCCGGCGGCAGCAGCCCGCCGACCACGGCATTCTCGCCGCCGAGCACCTCGACGAACGCGGCGGGCGCGTCCACGGCCAGCGCGTCCCGCCCGCGCGTGCGATGCGGCAGCAGGGGCGCCTCGGGCAGCCGTTCGCGGATCCCGCGCCGGATCCGCGCGTCGAGCTCCCCGGCGCCGACCGGCCCTGGCACATGCCCGAGCACGGCGGGCGAGACGGGCAGGTCGCTCAGCAGCCGCACATAGGCGTCCGCGGCCTGATCCGTGAGGAACTCGGTCAATGCCCCAGGGGCGACATGCCTGCGGTCGGGCGCGAGCGGAAACGACGCGATGAGCAGCGCGTTGAAATCAAGCCGCTCGTCACTGGGCGTGGGCGCATGCAGGACGCTGGGCGTCCCTTCTGGGAGCCCGTCCTCTGGGAGCGCCCACCGCACCTGCCAGAACGGACGTCCCCGCTCCTCCACGGGACGGTCCGCCAGAAGCGCCGCAGGAATCTCCCCGTGCGCTTCGAGGGTCCGCCAGACGCCCCCGTCGATGACGACCTCGCCCGGTCCAGGACGTTCGGCGGTCAACGTCCACGCGTCTCCGTCGACGTCGACGTCCACGCGCTCCAGCGCCGGCAGGGCCAGCATGAGCGCCGCGCCGACCTGGTCGAGCTGCCGCCGGACGGACGCCACCGCCTCGTCCCGCAACGGCAGCCGGACCACCGTGTCGAACCCGGCGGGCACCTCCGGCGGCTGCTCCATGGCGAACGGCAGGCGCAGCAACGGCACATGCCCGCCCCGTCGCTCCAGCTCGTCGGCGAGCCCGGGGACGGCCTCAACGAGCTCGCGAGCCCGCGGCAGCGACCACTCGACCCCTGCGCGACCGGGGCCGGACGGCATCGTCGACGCGATGGCGGGGGCGTCGGTGACGGCGACGACCGCGGCGAAGCCGACGCCGAAGCGGCCCGCCGTGCCCGTCTCGTCCCGCTTGGCCGACGCTCGCAGCGTGGAGAGGGCCTCCACGCCGGCGGCGTCCAGCGGGGCGCCGGCGTTCGCTGCGGTCAGGACGGTGCCCTGCGAGGTCGTGCGAAGGGTCAGCCGCAGATGGCCGGGGACGCCGGCGCGCAGGGCCGCGTCGGCGGCGTTCTGGGCCAGCTCGATGACGAGGCGGTCCCGGTAACCGCCGAGGGCGTGGTCCTCTTCGGCGTTGGCGTCCTCGCGGAACCGCGCCGGGGACTCGCCCCAGGCGCGCACGACCCGCTCGCGCAGGGTCCGCGCGCCGAAAGCGTCGTCCGGTCGGCTGGTGTCCGGCATCGGATCAGCTGTGGCCGAGCGCCTCGTCGTCGAGGGACGCGGTGTCCTCGCCGGCCGGGACGATCTCGTAGCCCAGCTCGTCGATCACGGGCGGGTTGTGCTCGGACGCGGCCGGCAGGCTGACGGCCTCGGAGTGGGCGCCGCAGCCGTGGTCGGCGGACACGACGCGGCCGTCGTCGGGCGCGTACTCGTTGGCGCAGACCCCGAAGACCTGCCGCAGCTCGCCCGCCAGCGCGACGAAGAAGCCGCAGGTGGAGCACTGGGCGGGCGCGGACGCGGCGATGGGCGCGCGGGGGCCGGCGACGCCGTCGTACCAGCGGGTCGCGGCCTCGTCGCGCCCCTCCCGGGACAGCACCCGGACGCGGCCGAGGCCGAGCTCCCACTGGGCCTCGCGGTCGGTGGAGTCGTCCACCTGCGTGAAGCCGGGGGCGAGCCGGGCGTCGTCGGGCGCGGTCGGCAGCAGGTCGCCGGGGCCGAGGTCGCCGGGGCGCAGCCGCTCCAGCCACGGCACCCACGGCGGGGCGAGGAGGGCGTCGTCGCCGGGGAGCAGCACGCACTCGCTGACCGTGACGTTCCTGGCGCGGGACGCCCGGGTCACCGTGACGGCCCAGCGCCAGCCGCGGTAGGCGGGGTCGAGGCAGGCGAAGTAGTGCGTGACCACGCGGTCGGCCTCGGCGCGGACGCCGAGGTGCTCGCCGACGTCACGGGGGCCGGCGGTGTCCTCGGCGGCCTCGCGGGCGAGGTCGACGGCCTCGGCACAGGCCGTGTCGACGGCGGGCGTGCGGGTCCGGCGGGCGGCCCCGGACGTGGCGCGCGCGGCGGCGGGACGCGCGGGGCTGGTTTGACGCTGTGGGCTCACATGTCGATTCTCGCCCATGCGAGCAGGTGACCGAGCCCACCCCCTCCCGCTGAACGGGGAGAGGGGTGGAGGCGGGTTCGCGGGGTGAGCCCGCATCCTCGCGGGGAACGTACTCTCAATTGAGCGACTCCGATGGCCGTGCCACGAGGAACAGCAGGGGCGACCGCAGGGGAGAGATCAGGGCGCATGGGGAACCGCACACGGGCGGGACGGTCCGTACGCGCCGTCGCAGGGGGTGCGGCGCGCGCCTGGCGCGGCGCCCTCTCGGCCCTTCTCGGGACGGGACGGCTCACCCGCCGCGTCACCCACGCGCAGGGCGCGGGCCGCAGCGGGCTCGGCAGCCTGATCGAGGCGTCGGCGTTCAACTCCGCCGGCGACGCGCTGCTGACGGTCGCGCTCGCGGGGACCCTGTTCTTCGGCCTGGACGTCAACCAGGCGCGCGGCCAGGTGGCCCTCTACCTCGTGGTGACGATGGCGCCGTTCGCGCTGGTCGCCCCACTGATCGGCCCGGCGCTGGACCGGGCGCGGCACGTCCGCCGGTACGCGATCGCGAGCACGTTCGTGATGCGGGCGCTGCTGTGCTGGGCGATGGCGAGCGCGCTCCCGCACGGCGACCAGGTCACGTTCCTGCCCGCCGCGTTCGGCGTGCTGGTGCTGTCGAAGGCGTTCGGGGTGCTGCGGGCGGCGGTCACCCCGCGCGTCCTGCCGGACGAGATCACGCTGGTGACGGCGAACGCCCGGTGCTCGTTCGCGGGCCTGATCGCCGCGTCGGTCACCGCGCCGATCGGCGCCGGCCTCGCCGTGCTGATCGGGCCGGGCTGGGTGCTGCGCATCGGGACGGCCGTGTTCCTGCTCGGCGTCGTGTTCACGATGCGCCTCCCGCAGCATGTGGACGTCCCGGAGGTCGAGCCGGCGGAGCAGGACGGCGACGGGCCCCGCCGCCGCTTCCTGGCGCTGCCGCGCGTCGGGCCGGTCGTGGCGGAGGCGATGGAGGCCAACGCGGTGCTCCGCGCGTTCTCCGGCTTCCTGATCATCTATCTGGCGTTCCTGCTGCGGCAGGAGCGGTTCGACCCGGTGTCGCACCATGTCGCGCTCGGCCTGCTCGCCGCGTGCGCGGGCGCCGGCGGGCTGATCGGCACCTCGCTCGGCGCCTGGATGAAGGCGCGGGCGCCGCGGTTCATCGTGTCGGCGACGCTCGCGTCGGTCACCGCCGTCACCGCCGCCGGCGCCGCGTTCTTCGGGCTGTGGGCGGCGCTCGCGGTGGCGACGGCGGCCGGTCTCGGCCAGGTGCTCGGCAAGCTGTCCATGGACGCGGTGGTGCAGCGCGAGATCGGCGAGGAGATGCGCTCGTCCACCTTCGCGGTCTCCGAGACGCTGCACCAGCTCAGCTGGGTGCTCGGCGGGCTGCTCGGCCTCGGCATGTCGATCGTCGCGGACGGCCGGGTCGCGCTCGCGATCGTCGCCGCGGCGCTGGCGGTCGCGTTCGGGCTGCTGGTGTCGCGGCAGGCCGGCACGCCACGGCGGGCGCCGCGGCGGCCCGGCCGCAAGACCACGATCAAGGACGCGCATCCGGAGATGCACACCTGATCATGGTCATGGCCCGGCCGTGCTCAGCGGCACGGCCCGCGCTCGGCCCGCGCTCGGCCCGCGCTCAGGGGGCCAGGTCGTCCGCGACGGCCCGCAGCACGGTGGCGATCTTCTTCGCCTCCGCCGGGGCCGGGTGCTTGCCGCGCCGGTAGGTGTTGGAGATCCCGTCCAGCAGCTTGATCAGGTCCTCGGTGATGACGACCATCTCGTCCGGCTTCTTGCGCCGCTGCTTGGCGATGGTCTTCTCGACCGACGGCAGCGTCTCCAGCACGCGGACCTGCAGCGCCTGCTGGCCGCGGCGCCCCTCGACCACGCCGAACTCGATGCGCTGGCCCGGCCTGAGCGTCGTGACCCCGCCCGGCAGAGCCGATGAGTGCACGAAGACCTCACCGCCGTCGTCGCGGGTGAGGAAGCCGAACCCCTTGTCGGAGTCGTACCACTTGACCTTGCCAGTCGGCACCGGAGACCTCGTTCGGTAATCGTCCTGAATCGCCCCCAAGATTAGTGCCTCGCCGCGGGCCGGTGAACACGCCGGGTGCCCCCGCGACGCCCTAGGGGCAACGCCTTAGAAGCTATCCGGGGCGGCAGACGAAATCACCCCAATATCGCCGCGGATCAGCCGGCGCGGAACCCGCCGAGCCATTCGGGGAAGGCCAGCAGGTCCGGCAGGACGACGTCCGCGCCGTAGGCCGTGAGGGCCGCCGAGTCGAACGCGCCGGTCGCCACGGCCACCGCCACCGCGGACGCGGCCCGCGCGGCGTCCACGTCGCCGGTGTGGTCGCCGATGTAGGCGCCGGCTCCGTGCTCGCGCAGGACGGTGCCCTTGTCCGCGCCGAACAGGCCGCCGACCACGGCGTCCGCCCCCAGATCGAGGTGGCGGACGGTCCGCTCGGTGTCGGCCTGGTTCTTGCCCGACACCACGACCACGCGCCCGCCCATGGCCCGCACGGCGTCCAGGGCGGCGACGGCACCCGGCATCAGGAGTGTCGCCGGGATCGCGATGCCGGCGTAGATCTCCCGGTAGCGGGCCGCCATCGCGGGCACCTCGTCCGGCGGGAACCAGTACGCCAGCTCCTCCTCCAGCGGCGGCCCGATGCGGCGCACCACGAGGTCGGTGTCGATGGCGACGCCCGTCTCGGCGGCGAGGGACGCGTAGACGGCGCTGATTCCGGCGCGGGTGTCGGCGAGGGTCAGATCCAGGTCGAATCCGATGGTGAACCCGGATTCCGGAGATGTCGGGAGATCAAGGTCGAGCACGTCCACAGCGTACGGGGCTGGACACACGCGAGGACCCGCGCTCTCCTGGTAGTGGCGATGCGACGGGATCCGAGTAGGAGAGCGCGGGACCGTGATGCGGATATACCCGGGCCTCCGACCACAAACCAGTTGACCAGGGAAAACACAGCACCCGAACACCCCACCCCAGCCCCAAGGACGATCACTCGCCCGTCCGCCCGCCACGGAGGAACCGGCGAAGGAGGCCGATCATGGCAGAGACCCAGACCGAGACGGGCGGTGACCACCGCGCCCCGCGCACCCGGCGGTTCACGGCCGGTGCCGCCGCGGCCCGCCGCCGCGCCGCCGGCCTGCTCGCCGCCGCGATCTCCGTCGTCACGACGGTCGTGGTCGCGATCCTGGCCGTGCACATCGTGTTCGTGGCGTTCGAGGCCAACACGGCGAACGACCTCGTCCGCTGGTTCGGGGACCGCGCCACCGACCTCTGCTGGCAGTTCAAGGACGTCTTCCAGCCGGAGAACCGCAAGACGGAGGTCGCCGTCAACTACGGCCTGGCCGCCCTCGTCTACCTGGTGGTCGGCCGCATCCTGGTGAACCTCGCCCGGAGGCTCTGACCGCACCCGTCCGGGCTCTGCCCGCCCTTACCGGCCTCACTCGCGGCCGGGGAAGCGGACCTTCTCGAAGGGCCAGGCGGTGGTCACCCATGTACGGACGAACTCCTCCAGTTCCTTCTCCAGGATGGAGTTCTCCTCGTCCGCGCGGACCCAGAACACCACGACGGCGTCCGCGTCGCGGGCGTCGGACGGGGCGACGTGGATGCGGCCGAGCTGCCGCTCCCCGTCCGGGGTGATCACGACGTAGCTGAAGGAGCGGCGCAGCTGGCCCTCCTTCTGCAGCCAGGCGACGTCGATCAGAGCCTGCTCGAAGGTGAACTCCCGGTCGGGCCAGCCCCACTCGGGGCCGAAGCGGCCGGCCAGCCGGTCCAGGCTGCCGATCACGGCGCCGTAGTCCTTGACGGCGTCGTGCACGGTGATCGGGCGGATCTGGAAGTCGGGCCCGGCCACCAGAGTGGGCACCACGAAGTCCTCGGGCAGGAAGGCCCCGTCGGCCGCCTTCCGCGGAGACTTGAACATCGCCGACCTTTCCGACGACGCCCCTTCCGGCGAGCGGGGCGCTGACGATCGCACTCTAGCCGCCCCGGGCGCGACGTGAGCGGCATCACCGATTCGGGCGTGCCGCGCGCGACCCGGCGACCGGCCGCATCAGGATGCCTTAGTGTTCTTGCGGAGGAATTCATCACCATGACGACATCTACGCGCGATCGGATCGTGGCCGAGTCGCTCCGGCTGTTCGCGGACCGGGGCTACGCGGCGACCTCGGTCGCCGAGATCGAGGCGGCGGCGGGCCTGTCGCCGGGCGCGGGCGGCCTGTACCGGCACTTCCGCTCCAAGGAGGAGGTCCTCGCCTCCGCCATCCGCGAGCACATCGAGCGCACCCGGCGGCAGATCAGCGACGTCCTCGACCAGTCGACCGCCTACGCGGGCCGGCCGCTGGAGATCCGGCTGCGGATGACCTGCCAGGCGGGGCTCGCCAAGATGCGCGAGGAACAGGACCTCATCCGGGTGCTGTTCCGCGACCTCGACCAGTTCCCGAAACTGGTGGCCGAGATGCGCGAGGGCATCGTCAACCCGCTGTACGACGGGATCGCGACCTGGCTGGCGGCGCAGCCGGAGTACGAGGGCGTGGACGAGGACTGGCCGGCGATCGCGTCGATCCTCGGGGGCGCGGTGGTGAACTACTGGCTCGCCAACGAGTCGATGTACGAGCCGCCGACGCGCATCGACGAGAAGCGGTTCGTGGAGAGCTGGGCGCGGCTCGGCCTCGGGCTGGTGCACCTGGAGCGCACGCCTGCCACCTGACCTGCGTGGTCCGTGTTCCCCACCGCGTGCGGGCTTCTACCCTTGGAGCCCCGCGCACCCGCGGTATGCACGCGACATATGGTTGGGAAACAGATGGAAACGTACGCGGATTGGTTGCGCGCGCGAGGCGATGACGAGCTTCGCGCGCTCCTGTCCGCGCGTCCCGAGCTGCTCGCCCCCGTCCCGGCCGACCTGACCGCGCTCGCCGCCCGCGCCGCCACGCCCGCCGCCGTGTCCCGCGCGCTCGACCGGCTGGACCGGTTCACGCTCGCCGTCCTGGAGGCCCTCCTCGTCCTGCCCTCGCCGGCCGGGCCGGACGCGCTCGCCACCGCCCTCGGCTGCACGCCCGAGCAGGCCGCCGACGCGCTCGGTACGCTCCGCCGCTACGGGCTCGCCTGGGGGAACGACGCGCCGAACACCGCGCCCGGCGTCCGGCAGGGCCTGCCGCACCCGGCCGGGCTCGGCCCGCCCGTCCAGGAGGTCTTCGCGACCTACCCCGTCGAGCGGCTGACCGACCTCGTCACCGACCTGGACGGGGAGCCGCCGCGCGGGTTCACCGACTCCGCGCGGCTCCTGCGCCGGCTCGCCGACCTGCTCGACGACCCCGGCCCGCTGATCGACGACGCCGGGCCCGACGCGCGGGCCGCCCTCGAACAGCTCGCCTGGGGCCCGCCGGTCGGGCGCGTCGCCGACGCCCGCCGCCCCGTCCGGATCGACACCGCCGCCACGCCGATCGAGCGGCTCCTGGCGCGCGGCCTCCTCGCCGCCGAGGACGACCGCACGGTCACCCTGCCCCGCGAGATCGCCCTGCACCTGCGCGGCGGGCGCCTCTTCCGGGACGTCCCGGCGGAGCCGCCGCCGCTGCCCCCGGCCGCGGCGGCGCGGGGCGAGGACGTCGTGGTGCGCGCCGCCGCGGGCGAGGCCTACAACGCCGTCCGGCTCACCGAGGAGCTGCTGGAGCGCTGGGGGCTGGAACCGCCGCCCGTCCTGCGCAGCGGCGGACTCGCCGTCCGCGACCTGCGCGCCGCCGCGACGCTCCTGGACGTCCCCGAGTGGAAGGCGGCGCTGCTCGTCGAGGTCGCCTACGCGGCGGGGCTGCTCACCCGCAGCGGCGACCTCGACGGCGAATGGCTGCCCACCCCCGCCTACGACCTGTGGCTGATGCGCGACACCGCCGGGCGCTGGACGGAGCTCGCGCGCGGCTGGCTGAAGTCCGACCGCGCCGCCGGGCTCGCCGGCGAGCGCGACGACCGCGACCGGCTCATCAACGCGCTGAGCGAGGCGATGGTGCGCAGCAGCGCGCCCGCCACCCGGCAGGCGGTCCTCGACATCCTCGTCGGCGCCGGGCGCGGCGTCGTCGTCGGCGAGGACGCGCTCCGCGAGCGGCTCACCTGGCTGCGCCCCCGCCGCGGCGGGCCGATCCGCGACCGGCTCCTCGGCTGGACGCTGCGCGAGGCGGCCGCCCTCGGGCTGACCGGGTTCGGCGAGCCGGCCCCGTTCGCCCGCGACCTGCTCGCCGGCGACGACCCCGAGCCCGCCCTGGAGAAGTACCTGCCCGCGCCCGTCGACGAGATCCTCATCCAGGCCGACCTGACCGCGATCGCGCCGGGCCCCCTGGTCACCGACCTCGCCCGGGAGCTCGCGCTCGCCGCCGACGTCGAGTCCACCGGCGGCGCCACCGTCTACCGGTTCACGCCCGAGTCGATCCGCCGCGCCCTGGACGCCGGCCGCACCGCCGCCGACGTCACCGACCTGCTCTCCCGGCACTCGGCGACCCCGCTCCCGCAGCCGCTCACCTACCTGATCGACGACGTCGCCCGCCGGCACGGCCATCTGCGCGTCGGCGCGCTCATGTCCTACGTCCGCACCGACGCGCCCGCCACCCTCGACGAGATCCTCGCCGACCGCCGCGCCGCCCCGCTGCGCCTGCACCGCCTCGCCCCGACCGTCCTCGCGTCCGGGCTGCAGCGCGGCGACCTGCTCGACGGCCTGCGCGCCATGGGGCTCGCCCCGGTCGCCGAGGCGCCCGGCGGCGGCGTGATCGTGACCCGGCCGGACGCGCAGCGCGCCGAGCCGCCGCCGACCGCCGAGATCGTCCGGCTCCGCCCCGGCTCCCGCACCGACGACACGATGATCGCCGCCGCCGTGCGGGCGCTGCGGGCCGGCGACGAGGCCTCCGTGCACGGCGCCGAGCAGGCCCGGCAGGCCCCGTCCGGCGAGCCGCCCCGCTCCCCGGCGATGGCCACCATCGAACTGCTCCGCGCCGCCGTCGAGCGCGGCGGGCGCGTCTGGATCGGCTACCTCGACCAGCAGGGGCAGGCGTCCAGCCGCATCGTCGAACCCGTCCGCGTCGAGGGCGGCTTCCTGACCGGCTACGACGCCACCCGCGCCGCCGTCCACCGCTTCGCGCTGCACCGCATCACCGGGGTCAAGGAACTCGACGACGCCTCCTGAACCGTCCGGAAACGGCTGTCCGCATGCGGCCCCTCCCGGGGACGGGAACCGGCGAACGTCGCATACGGTCCAAGCAGTGACCCTTCGGACCGATAGCGTGTCCGGGCGAATGGTGTGAGGAGGCTCCCGATGAGCGGATACGGCGGGCGTCCGCCGTCGGGCTGGGACGACCCGTACGGCGGATCCCAGGGCTGGGACCCTGGCGGCACGTACGGGCAGGGCTACGGATACGGCCAATCCGGATACGGCCAACCGGGGTACGGCCAGCCCGGATACGGCTACGGGCCGCCGGGCGTCCCGTACCAGCCCGCGAACAACGGCTCCACCATCGCCGCCCTCGTCTGCAACGCCGTCGCGATCCTGGTGTGCTGCAACATCGTCGCCATCCCCGGCGTCATCACCGCCGCGATCGCCCTCGGCCGCACCCAGACCGACCCGCCGTCCGCCCGGAAGCTGACGATCTGGAGCTGGTCCCTCTTCGGCGCGTCCGTGGCCCTCGGCGTCATCGTCCTGATCGTGTACATCGTCATCGGCGTCACCGCGTCCGACCCGGACTACGGCTCGTCCAGCGGTATCTGACCGTCCCCACGCCCCGGCCGCCGTGAGACGCGCCGGGACGGGTCGGCGCGTGCCGTAGCACGCCGGGACGCGCCGGGCCGGGACGGGATCTCCCCAGCAATCGGCCAAAATCCAACGAAGCTGTCTGTGACCTGCGGCGATGCAGGTTGGGGGTGCTTACGGCAGGGCTGCGGCTTTCTCGTCGTGGTCGCGGAGCATGCGTAGGACGGTCGCCGCCGATGGTCTTGCCGCGTCTGCGGGCCGACTCGTGGCCCTCCAGGGTGCGGTCGCGGATGTACTCGCGCTCCATCCCCGACAGCGCCGCCAGCACGGTGAACACCACCCCCGACGGGTCGTGCGAGCCCTGCGGCTCGGGGGCACTAACCGGAACCGGGCGGTGTGAGACTGGGCGACCACCTTGCCCTTAACGGTGCGGCACGGCGAGCCGGGCGGAGCGGCGCAGGTGGACATGGGGCAGGCGTGCGCCTCGTTTCACAGGCGAGGACCTATGAAACGGCCGAGTCCTCGAGTCTTGCGGGTTCCTTGGGGTGCCATGACGGCCAGAGCGACGGAGTGTTCACCTTCGGGACGCGCCGCGAAGCCTTCTCCCTTGATGTTGGAGGTGTGGATGGGATGCGTGCGCGAACTGTACGGCGATGGACAAGCCGCCTTCAGCGCGTACGTTGGCGGTGAGGGTGGCGTGGTGGGCTTGGGCGACGGCGTTGACGATGGCGAGGCCGAGACCGTAGCCGTCGCGGCCGCCGTTACGATCAGGCGCCAGTCTTTGGAAGGGGTGAAAGAGGCGCTGGATCTGGTTGCCGGGGATGACCGGCCCGCTGTTGGTGACCGTCAGGACCACCTGCGTGCCGGAGGTCTGAGTTGTGATCTCTACGTGCCCGCCTGCGTGGTTGTGGCGGATGGCGTTGTCGATGAGGTTGGCGACGAGGCTTTCGATCAATTTCGGGTCCCCGGCCGCCACCGCGGGCGTTAGGTGTTCGGCGAGGTCAATGCCTCTCGCCGTTGCTTGGTCGCGGCGGGAGGCGAGCGCTCCTTTGACGACTTGCGCGAGGTCGAGGGTGTCCCAGCGGGTGACGCCGCGCTCGCTGGTGGCCAGAGCGAGCAGTGCTCGGACGAGCCGCTCTTGGTGTTCGCCGAGGGCGAGGGCCTCCTGGCAGGCCGAGCGCAGCGTGTCGGTGTCGGCATTGGGGTCGGCGAGAGCGACTTCGAGGAGGGTGCGCAGCCCGGCGAGGGGGGTGCGCAGCTCGTGGGAGGCGTTGGCGACGAAGTGGCGTTGGGCGTCGAAGGAGGCTTGAAGGCGGGCGAACAGGTCGTCGAGGGTGTGGCCGAGTTCCGTCAGCTCGTCTGTGGGCTCGCCGAGGTCGAGGCGCCGGTGGAGGTTGCCGGTGGAGATGTTCTTGGCGGTGGCGGTGATGGTGCGCAGCGGGTGCAGGAACCGGCCGGCGACGAACCAGCCGAGAGCCAGGGCGACGGGAATCAGGATGACCAGGGCGACGGCGGATCCGGTGAGGAGCTGGGCCAGGCTGATCCCGCGCCCGGCTCCGGTGGTCACGCTCGATGAGGGTCGGCCCTTGGGCGTGGCCGCATCGACGCTGGCGAGTGGGACGAGTACGAGGACGAGCACGAAGACCCCGGCGGCGTAGATGCCCGCCGCGTAGGCGAGCGCGAGCCGTGTTTGCAGGGACCTTCCGGCGGGCTGCTGGGAGGTCATGTCGACCCGATGCGATAGCCGCCTTGGCGGATGGTCTCGATCACGGGCGGGTCGCCGAGTTTGGCCCGCAACCGGTGCATGGTGTGCTTGACGGCGCTGCTGAAGGGGTCGGCGGCCTCGTCCCAGACGCGTTCGAGTAGTTCCTCAGCGGAGATGACCAGGCCGGGTGCGGCGAGCAGGCATTCGAGCAGGGCGAACTCCTTGGGGCTCAGCTCAAGGCGCCGGCCGGCCCGGAACGCGGTGCGGCGGGCCGGATCGAGGGTGATGTCTCTGCATGCCAGGGTGGGCGGTAGCGGCGGGGTGGCGCGGCGCGCCAGAGCACGGACGCGGGCGACCAGTTCGGCGAACGCGAACGGCTTGGGCAGGTAGTCGTCGGCGCCGAGGCCGAGCCCGTCGACGCGGTCCTCGATCGTGCCGGAGGCGGTGAGCATCAGCACGCGGGTCTCGCGGCGGCCGTGGGCGAGTTGCCGGCAGATCTCGTCCCCGTGGACGCCGGGCAGGTCGCGGTCGAGGATCACCACGTCGTAGCGGGTGACGGCCAGGCGGTCGAGGGCGGCGGTTCCGTCCAGGACGACGTCGGCGGCCATGCCCTCGCGGCGCAGCCCGGTTCCGAGGGAGCGGGCGAGGACCTCGAAGTCCTCGACGACGAGGACCCTCACCACCACTCACCGCCGGCCGTCGTGCGGGCGGGGCGGCCGATCCGTCCACGGGGTCGAGGTGCCATTCGTCAACGATGCCAGATCCCCGGTCTCAGCCCGGTCGCAGCCGCTGCGACCGGGCTGGAACCGGGTGCCGCGTACAACCATCGGCATGAATCCATTTCGAACCGTGAGCTCGCTGCGATGAGCGCACCAGGGATCGTCGTCACCGGACTGCGCAAGCGGTACGGGGCCACGCTGGCCCTCGACGGCATGTCCTTTACCGTCCGTCCGGGTGTGGTGACCGGCTTCGTGGGGCCGAACGGGGCCGGGAAGTCCACCACGATGCGGGTGATCCTCGGCCTGGACGCGGTCGAGGAGGGCACCGCGCTCATCGAGGGGAAGCCGTACCACAGTCTTCGGCGGCCGCTGAACCATGTCGGTTCCCTGCTGGACGCGGCGGCGCTGCACCCCGGCCGCAGCGGGCGTAACCACCTGCTGTGGCTGGCGCATTCGCAGGGCCTGGCCGCGCGGCGGGTGGACCAGGTGATCGAGCAGGTCGGCCTGGCCTCGGCGGCCCGGCGCAAGGCCGGCGGCTACTCGCTGGGCATGCGGCAGCGGCTCGGGATCGCCGCGGCCCTGCTGGGCGACCCGCCGATCATCATGCTCGATGAGCCGTTCAACGGCATGGACCCCGACGGCATCGTCTGGATGCGCGGCTTCCTGCGGTCGCTGGCCGCTCAGGGCCGCGCCGTGCTGGTCTCCAGCCACCTGATGAGCGAGGTGCAGGACACCGCCGATCATCTCGTCGTGGTCGGGCGCGGCAAGGCCATCGCCGACGCCGGCGTGGCCGACCTGATCGCGGCCGCCTCCAGGAACCGGGTGGCCGTGCGGACCACGGTCGGGACGCACGCGATGGGGGTGCTCGCGCATGCCGGCGCGACCGCGACGGCCACCGGACGCGACACCATCACCGTTTCGGGCCTGCCTGCGGATCGGATCGTGACGCTGCTCAGCCAGAGCGCGGTGCCGTTCTCCGAGGTATCAGCCCACCGCGCCACCCTTGAGGACGTCTACCTGGAGCTCACCCGCGAGGCGGTCGAGTTCCGCGCCGCGACGCCCACGGAGGTCTCGCGGTGACCCCCACTGTTACGTCTCACCGCTCCAGCCAACGGGTTGGGCGGGACGGCTTCCCCCAGGTGCTGCACGCGGAATGGACCAAGTTCCGAACCGTCCGCGGCTGGCTGATCGGCATGGTGGCCGCGGCGCTGCTGTTGGTGCTGTTCGCCGTGCTCGCCGGGTTCAGCAGCGATCAGAAGGGCGCACCGCCCGTTCCGATCGGGCCGGGCGGTGCGCCGGTCACCGACAGCTTCTATTTCGTGCACCAGCCGCTGGCCGGGAACGGCGGCATCACCGTCTCCGTCTCCGAGCTCAAGAGCAGCATCCCCGAGGGACCCGGGGACCTGCGGCCCGGCACCGTGCCGTGGGCGAAGGCCGGGCTCATCATCAAGGAGAGCACCCGCCAGGGATCACCCTACGCGGCGATCATGGTCACCGGCAGCCACGGCGTGCGGATGCAGGACGCCTACGTCAACGACACGGTCGGCCCTCCCGGCCCGGTCTCCGCCGAGTCCCCCCGCCGGCTGCGGCTGGACCGCTCGGGCGACACGATCACCGGCTATGCCTCCACCGACGGCACGAGCTGGACCAAGGTGGGCACCGCGCGGGTGAGCGGGCTCGGATCGACCGTGCAGGTCGGGCTGTTCGTCGCGTCCCCGCCTGCCGTGGACGGCATGGGCACGCGCGGCAGCGTGTCGACGGCCACCTTCGGGGATCTTCGCGTCCAGGGGGGCTGGGCCGGGGGTAGGTGGACCGGTGACCAGGTGGGAGCGGAGTCCCCCGGCTTCGCCGGCTACCCGGAGAACACATCGGGTTCGTTCACGGGATCCGACGGCAGGTTCACGGTGACCGGTGCCGGCGACATAGCGCCCGCCATCCGCGAGACCCTGCCGACCGGCGGCACCCTCCGGGACATTCTCACCGGCACGTTCGCCGCGCTGATCGCGGTGATCGTCGTGGGGGCGCTGTTCATCACCACGGAGTACGGGAACAAGATGATCCACCTCACCCTGGCCGCGAGTCCGAGGCGGAGCCGGGTGCTGGTGGCCAAGGCGATCGTGCTGGGGGTCGTCACCTTCGTCGCCGGGCTGGCGGGGGCGATCCTCGCGACTCCGCTCGGTGAGCGGCTCGCCCGGGACAACGGCGTCTACATCTTCCCGGTGTCGTCCTCGACCGAACTGCGGGTGGCGCTCGGGACCGCGGCGCTGCTCGCGACCGCCTCGGTCCTGGCCCTCTCCGTCGGCGCCATCCTCCGGCACAGCGCCGGCGCGGTCACCACCGTCATCGTGGCCATCGTGCTGCCCTACATACTGACGGCCATCCCGTTCATGCCCGCGAGCGTGGCGAACTGGCTGGCCCGGGTGACACCGGGGGCGGCCTTCGCCGTCCAGCAGACGCTCGTGGAGTACGACCAGGTCGCAGCCCATTACACGCCATACAACGGCTACTACCCGCTGGCGCCGTGGGCCGGGTTCGCCGTCTTGGCCGCCTACGCGGTGGTGAGCCTGGCCGCGGCCGCCGTCCTGCTCCACAGGAGGGACACGTGAGACTCGCCCTGCACGCGGAATGGTCGAAGATGCGGACCGTCGCCAGCCCGCTGTGGCTGCTGCTCGGCACCGTCGCGGCGACGGTGGCCCTGAGCGCCGGGGCGACGTCGGTGGTGAACTGCACGGCCGACGGCTGCGGCGGCGACACGACCAAGCTGACCCTCATGGGCGTCCACCTCGGCCAGGCGCTGGTCGCCGTCCTGGCGGTGCTGATCATCAGCGGGGAGTACGGCTCGGGCATGATCCGCACCACCCTGACGGCGGTGCCGCGGCGGGCGACGGTCTTCGCGGCCAAGGCCGTCACTCTCACCGGCGTCGTGGCCGTCGGCGGGACCGTCGCCGTCCTCGGGGCGGTGCTCGCCGGGCGGCTCATCCTGCCCGACCTCGGCGACCGGGCCCTGTCCCTGGCCGACGGGCCGACGCTGCGCGCGGTCGTCGGGACGGTCCTCTACCTGATCCTGATCGGCCTTCTAAGCCTCGGTGTCGCGACCGCGGTGCGGGACTCGGCCACCAGCATCGGCGTCGTCCTCGGCCTGCTCTACATCGTCCCGATCGTCTCCCAGACCATCAGCGACCCGAACTGGCAGCGCCTGCTGGAGAAGATCGCGCCGATGAGCGCCGGGCTCGCCATCCAGGCCACCACCGATCTCGGCAGCCTGCCCATCAGCCCCTGGGCCGGGCTCGGTGTGACCGCCGGGTGGGCCGCCGCGGCGCTGCTGACCGGCGGTCTGCTGCTGTGCACGCGCGACGCCTAGCACCTGGTTGCCAGGCCCCTTGAGGGATGTCTCCGCGGGATGCCGGTGCTGGTCGCGCCGTCATCTGCTGGACCACCGAGTACTACAGCCTGGCGATCGACGAACTGCGCGGCCAGGGCCGCGACATCCGCGACGAACTCTGTCAGAAAAGGTTCGGCAGCCCCGCCTTCGACCGCCGGCTCCGGCAAGCCCGGGGCGGTGATCTGGCGGGGTGGCATGCCTCCAGCGGAAGGCTTAAGTACGCGCCCACCATGCGCCAGTGGTGAACGTCGCTGTCGACGGCGCATACTGGCGCCTTGCCTCTGGACTGCGGGCTATTGATCCCCTCCGCCGCAGTCTGCTTAATTCCATCCAACCTGGCCGTGGACTTTGGCACGGCGAAGCGGTGCCGTTGCCACGGACCGCCGTTGAAGTCTTGAACTCACAGGTTGAGCATGAAGGCGGAGCCGGACTCGTTCACCAACGTTGCGCGCAGGGGCCGCCAGCCGTCGGCAAGTTCGGCTTCGTAGTCGACGTTGATGGTGCCGAAGTTGGTCAGCAGGGTGAGGCACCAGGCCTGCTCGGTCTGGTCGGTCAGGTGGGGCCGGACGATGGTGCCCTGCTGGGCGTAGTGCAGCTCGCGGCGCAGCGCGTGCAGGCTCTCGCCCTTGTTCAGCTGGCGGGAGATCTCCCTGCGGTACAGCGGGTCCGACAGGTAGCGGGCGGCGTGGATCGTGCGTTTGATCATGCCCCACTCCTTGAGCGCGGCGGCGAGGGTGTTCTGCGGAATTCGTCCAGCGTGTAGTGGGCTTCACGGGCGGTCGGCACGATCACCTTCGTCCGTACGTCGACCGCTGGTCGGACACGTGCGTGATCGTGGACAGGACCTTGCCGCCGTGGATGTTCGTCTCCCGTGCGGTGTTCGACTTGCCGCGCACCGGGAACCGCTGCCCGTCGCTGGAGGACAGGGTGCCGCCGCCGAACTTCTTGGCCAGGCCGAGGGTGTAGTGGTGGTTGACGATCAGGTTGTTGGCCCCGCGGAGCGTCTCCTCCCGCACGTACCACTCCTGGGTCCAGGCGAGCACGTCGTACGGCACGCCGCAGGCCTCGCTCATTCTTGCCAGGCCCAGGTTGGTGCCGCCTGCGATCAAGACGGCGAGGATGTTGCGTTTCAGCTCCGCCGACTGTTTGGTCTTGCGGCCGCCGCCGTGGGTGAAGGCCTTCAAGAACCCGGTTCGCCCGTCGAGTTCGACCAGCAGCGCTTCTTCGCCCGCTCGACCAGCTCCTCGTCGGTCTTGGCCTTGGCCCGCGACTCGCGCGCCGACACCGCCTGGTCGAACAGAGCGATGACCATCGTCCATCTGGTCGACCGCCGATTGGGCCACCAACGCCAGCAGGATCGGGTAGCGGCGTTCCTCCCGCCGCATCAGCGCCTGCACCGTCGAGCGGCGGCCGACGGTGGCCAGGAAGCGGCGCCGCTCTCGCGGCGGCATCGACAGGTCCAGCTCGTGGGCGTCCATCCGCCGTAGGTACTTCAGCTTCTCGATCCCGGTCTTCACCGACAGCGCGGTCGCCTCGATCGCTGGCCGGGCCAGCCACGCCAGCCGGGTCATCCCGGTCTCGGGGTCGTCGTCCAGCAGCCGGTCGAGGTCGCCGCGCATCTGCCCGCCCAGCAGATGGTCGACCCGTTCCGAGATGAGTGCGCTGGCGGCGTTGCGGGCTGTGCCGACCATCTCCATCAGCGTGACCACGCCCGGGCGGATCACCCGCGCGCCGATCAGATACTCGGCCGCCAGATGGAACAGCAGCGACGGCGAGTCGTGCTCCATCGCCCGGTCCAGCAGGAACTGCTCCAGCTCCTTCAGCTCCTCCGTCCCGGGCGACGCGGTCCTCCACCCCAGGTACTTCATCACCTGCTTCAGGTGGTCACTGACGGTCTGCTGCCGTTTGCCGTAGAAGTCCAGCACTCCCGGATGCACCGCCAGTCATCAGTGAAGAACCGGCTCCCCAACGCCACCAACCCCTACAGACGCACCTGAAGATCGCCAGAGGTCTCAGGAACCTGAATAATCGCAGGTCAGGGGCATCTTCGTCGGATTTTCGCCAAATGCTACGGGGACCCCGGGACGCACCGAGACGCGCCTGCGCGCCGGGAGGCCAGAGCGCGCAATAAAGGCGGCGGGCCGAGCGTTGAACCCTGCGGTCCGGCCCGGAACGCGCGACGCGCCGTCGCGGCTCGGGTAGCGTGCGGCAGCGGATGCCCGGCACCCGGACGAGGCATCGATCACCACTTTCCCGACGGGGGCTTTCTGCTGTGACCGACGGTCCGCTCATCGTCCAGTCCGACAAGACGCTGCTGCTGGAGGTCGACCACGACCTGGCCGACGCCTGCCGCAAGGAGATCGCCCCGTTCGCCGAGCTCGAACGGGCGCCCGAGCACGTCCACACCTACCGGGTGACGCCGCTCGCGCTGTGGAACGCGCGGGCCGCCGGGCACGACGCCGAGCAGGTCGTCGACACGCTGATCCGGTACTCCCGCTACCCCGTCCCGCACGCCCTGCTCGTGGACGTCGCCGACACGATGGCGCGGTACGGGCGGCTGCGGCTGGAGAAGGACCCCGCGCACGGGCTCATCCTGTCGTCCTCGGACCGCTCGGTCCTGGAGGAGGTGCTGCGCGCCAAGAAGATCAAGGGCATGATCGGCGACCGGGTCGGCGCGGACGCCGTCGCCGTCCACCCGAGCGAGCGCGGCGCCCTCAAGCAGGCACTGCTCAAGCTCGGCTGGCCCGCCGAGGACCTCGCCGGATACGTGGACGGCGAGGCGCACGCCATCTCCCTCGCCGAGGACGGCTGGGCCCTGCGCTCCTACCAGCGGGACGCCGCCGAGACGTTCTGGCACGGCGGGTCCGGCGTCGTCGTCCTGCCCTGCGGCGCCGGCAAGACCATCGTGGGGGCCGCCGCCATGGCCCGCGCCCAGGCCACCACGCTGATCCTCGTCACCAACACCGTCTCGGCGCACCAGTGGAAGCAGGAGCTCCTGCGCCGCACGTCCCTCACCGAGGATGAGATCGGCGAGTACACCGGCACGAAGAAGGAGATCCGGCCGGTCACCATCGCCACCTACCAGATCATGACGACGCGCCGGAAGGGCGCCTACACGCACCTGGAGCTCTTCGACGCCCGCGACTGGGGCCTGGTCGTGTACGACGAGGTCCACCTGCTGCCCGCGCCGATCTTCCGGATGACCGCCGACCTGCAGGCCCGCCGCCGCCTCGGCCTCACCGCCACCCTCATCCGGGAGGATGGCCGGGAAGGCGACGTGTTCTCCCTCATCGGCCCGAAGCGCTACGACGCGCCCTGGAAGGACATGGAGGCGCAGGGCTGGATCGCGCCGGCCGACTGCGTCGAGGTACGCGTCACGCTCACCGACTCGGAACGCCTGGCGTACGCGACCGCCGAACCCGAAGAGCGCTACCGGTTCTGCGCGACCACCGACACCAAGACCAAGCTCATCCAGGCGCTCGTCGACCGGCACCGCGGCGAGCAGACGCTGGTCATCGGCCAGTACATCGACCAGCTTGACGAGCTGGGCGCCCTGCTGGACGCGCCCGTCATCAAGGGCGAGACGCGGGTGCGGGAACGGGAGCGCCTGTTCGACGCGTTCCGCTCCGGCGAGATCGACGTCCTGGTCGTGTCGAAGGTGGCGAACTTCTCCATCGACCTGCCCGAAGCGTCGGTCGCCGTACAGGTGTCGGGGGCCTTCGGGTCACGGCAGGAAGAGGCTCAGCGGCTGGGACGTCTGCTGCGTCCCAAGGCGTCCGGCGCGGGGGCCCGCTTCTACGCCGTCGTCGCCCGCGACACCCTGGACCAGGACTACGCCGCCCACCGCCAGCGCTTCCTCGCCGAACAGGGCTACGCCTACCGCATCGTCGACGCCGACACCGTCCTCGCCGGCGACGACTTCTGATCCCCGGCATTCCTGCGACCACACGACTTCGGCAGGGCAGGCTGCGCTACAAGCCGGCTGCCCGGACTTGGGTTGCGGGGCATGAGAAATGAGAAAAGGGCCCCGCCGTGATGGCGGAGCCCTTTTCTAATATAGGTCCGGCGGTGTCCTACTCTCCCACACAGTCTCCCATGCAGTACCATCGGCGCTGAGAGGCTTAACTTCCGGGTTCGGAATGGGACCGGGTGTTTCCCCCTCGCCAAAACCACCGAACGCCTCAACGCACCACCCCCCAGCGGGGGTGTGCAAGTCTCAACGTCCGAGCCAGGCTCGGTATTCACTTGATTAATGCGGGTTCCCGGTTGTTTTCCAGGAACCACACAGGGACGCGAACAACTCACAACAGCGATTCGGTTTGAACGTCATGTGTGTTCAAGCCACTCGGCCTATTAGTACCGGTCGACTCCACACGTCACCGCGCTT
>NZ_FOVH01000039.1 GCF_900115095.1 Actinomadura madurae | reverse complement strand
GGTTGGGCGCGAACACCGCACCCAGATGCAGCCCGAACAGCGCATGCTGCACCACCATCAACACCACCGCCTTCTCCACCGGCAGCAGCGACAACGCCAGCACCAGATACCCGACCGCATGCGCGACCAGCAGACCACCCTCCACCACCCGGTCACGGCGTGAACGCCCCCGCAAGAACAGCACACTGCCGACCTTGAGGTTCACCCCCTCCAGCGTCAGCAACGGGAAGAACAACACCGCCTGGTGCCGCGCCACCCACCGCAGCACACCCCGCTGCCGCCCCGCCTGCTCCGCCGTCCACGCCAGCACACCCTCCCCCACATCAGGGTCCTTGCCGACGTGATTCGGGTTCGCGTGATGACGGTTGTGCTTATCGCTCCACCACCCGTGCCCCATCCCCAGCAGCAGATTCCCCAGCACCAACCCCAGCCACCGATTCACCCGCGCACTCCGCGCGATCTGCCGATGCCCCGCGTCATGACCCAGAAACCCCGTCCGCGCCGCCAACACCGCCAGCGGAACACCCAGCAGCACCGTCCACCAACTGTCCCCCGCCCACGCCACCGCCCCCCACACGGCGGCCGTCGCGGCCAGGTTCAGCCCAATCACCCGCACGTAATAACCGCGACGCCGATCGAGCAGCCCGCTGTCACGGACACGCCGCGCCAGCGGCGCGAAATCACTGGTGGACGGACGTGCGGCCCGGGCCGGCGGGGCGGGCGAGGGAGCGGACATGGGGTCTCCATTCATGAAGGGGACGGCTTGGACCGCCTGCGCAGGGTCTGGTGGCGGGGGACGTCCAGACCCTGCGCACGCGCACTCGCGTCGGGTCAGCCGGTCGCGAGGTCGGAGAAGATCTCCACCAGTTCGGGCCGGTCGAACGGCCCCACGTGGGGTGCGGCGACGCTGCGCACGTCGGTGGGGTTGTCCGGAGTGAGACGGTCGGCTTCGGCGATGAAGCGGTCCTGCAGCGCGAGCGGGATCAGCCGGTCGAGGGTGAAGCGCACGTAAGTGCGCGGAATCGTGCCCCAGGTCTCCGCCTCGCCCCGGGCCTCGGCGTGGGGGATCGCGGCGGTCTCGTCCGGTTCGAGCCAATGGAGCAGCCGGTGCACCCCCTCGTCGGTGAAATCGCCTGCCAGGCATTCCTTGATGCCGCGGATCACCGCCGGGTCGGCCGTGCGCCAGTTGATCCGCGTCACTCCGAGGACCGCTGGATCGGCGACCACCGCCTGGGTCACCTGGGGGAGCAGGCTGTCACCGTTCTCCGGCACGCCGAGATACGCGGTCAGGTTCGGCAGGTCCACGCAGCAGTACGCCGCGACGTAGACGACCCGGTCGAGCAGATCGGGGACGGCGTTGCCGACCTTGCTCACCGTCACGCCGCCCTGGCTGGCGCCGGCGAGGATCACGGGTCCGTGGCGGCGGGCGCGGCGCACCACGTCCACGACGCGCTCGACGTAGTCGTCGACGGTGACCTTGGCGAGCGGTGACGGCTCGGTCGCCAGCGCCTCCAGGTCCTGCGGAGCCTGGTAGGCGCGGGGAATGAAGGCTTCGTTGCCGTGTCCGGGAAGGTCCACGGTCACCCCCCGGTGTCCGCGCAGGGTGAGTTCGCTGATCAAACCCGACCACATGAACGACGGGGCGTTGGTCCCGTGGACGAACACGAGTGTCGGCGGTCGCCGGTCATCGTGGTCGCCGGCGGCTTCATGGTTCGTCGTCATCGGATGCTCTTTCCTTGTGCCTGTCGGATCGTCGGTTGGATCGGCGGCCGGCGGGGCGCCGGGAGCCGCGGAGGTCAAGCGCACGGTCGGCGCCACATCGGCCACAGGAACGGGCTGTCCGCCACGCGGACCGGTTCGCCCAGATCCTCGAACCCGTACCGCTGGTAGAGGGCACGGCTGCGGGGGGAACTCGCCTCCAGATAGGCGGCGATCCCGTCGGCGTCGGCTCGCTCCAGCCGGCGCCGCAGCAGCGCCGAGCCGAGTCCGCCGCCCCGCCTCCCACTGACCACCCCCATGCACGGGAGGTAGAGGTGCGGGACGCGATGGGGATGCCGTTCCGCCAGCGCCTGCCCCAGAGCCTGCAACCGCGCGGCGTTCGCACCGAAAATCGAGCCCTGTCCCGGCTCGGACGCGTCCGGATGCTCCTCGGGGGGCGCCTGGCCCGCGGTAAGCGCCAGCCACACCGCCGCGCCCTCCGCGCGGCCGGCCAGGTAGGCCTCCCCATCGGGATGGGCGATCAGGGGGCGGTAGAAGTGCGCTTGCATGCGGGCTCGTCCGCTCTCCTCGGGGAAGAGCCAGCAGACGAGAGGATCATGCGCGAAGGCGTCGGTGAGAACGTCCGACACCACCTGAAGATCCGCGGTCTCCGCCCGCCGCACGGTTGCGTACGACGTATCTGAAGTCATGCGTACACGGTATCGATGCCGTGGCATTCCAGACATTTATCAGCAATGTTGAAGGAAGAAGTGTACTGGATATTGAATAAGTGGACTAGTACACTTCAGTTCAGTGACACCGCCGCCAACGGATCGGAGAGTTCTGTGTCGTCGTCATCGCAGCGGCCGGATCCGCCCTACCGGCGGATCGTCGCGGAGATCGCCGGTCAGATCCTGCGCGGGGAGCTGCGGCCCGGCAGCCGCGTGCCGTCCGTCCGGCAGATCGCCCAGCGTTGGGGCGTCGCGATCGCGACCGCGACCCGGGTGATGGCGGCTCTCCGCGAGGAAGGACTGGTCGAGACGAAGGTCGGTTCCGGCTCGGTGGTCAGGGCACGACCGGAGCGGGAGCGGCCGGTCGACCCGACCGGAACGCGACCGGCCGGCGCCCCCAGACAGGCGCTCACCCGCGGACACGTTCTCCGCACCGCCATCACGATCGCCGACATCGAAGGGCTCGACGCCCTGACGATGCGACGGCTCGCGTCCGAACTCGGCGTCGGCCCGATGTCGCTGTACCGGCACGTGGCGAACAAGGACGATCTGGTGGCGCAGATGGCCGACGAGACCTTCCGCGAAGCGGAGTTGCCCGACCCCGGGCCGGAGGGATGGCGAGCCAAGCTCGAACTGATCTCACGCCGGGAATGGGAGCTGTTCCGGCGGCACCACTGGCTGCGCAGGGCCGTCTCGCTGACCCGCCCGCTGCTCGTGCCCAACATGATGACGCACACCGAGTGGATCCTGCGCGCGCTCGACGGCCTCGGGCTCCCCATGAAGGCGCGCTTTCATGAGGCGCTCACGCTCCACGCGCTGGTCGTCGCCCTTGCGCTGTCCGTGGCGGACGAGGCCGAAGCCGAGCAGGAGACAGGTGTACCGCTCGCTCTGTGGCGGGTGGAACAGCGGAAGAAGACCGACGAGATTCTCCACAGCGGGCGGTTTCCCCTGCTGGCGACCATCGACGAGGAGACGACCTCGGACCTGGACGCCCTCTTCGAGTACGGTCTCGCCCGCCACCTCGACGGCTTCGCCACCTACCTGGAGAGCCGAGCCCGAACGTGACCATGAGCCCTGGACGGCTCTCGACGTGCTGGTAGCGGGCCACCTGTCAGACCGTGGCGATCTCGAAGCGTTCCGCGTGCTCGGCCGCCCATTGTGCGAACGTGCGCGCGGGACGGCCCGTCACCCGCTCGACGGTGTCGTCGACGGTCTTCGAAGCGGCGTCGGAGGCGGCGTACCAGCCGATGACGTACTCGGCGTCCTCCCGGGAGACACCGGTGGCCATCAGCCTGTCGACTGCCTGTTCGTGGGTAAGCCGGGCGAAACCGATGTCGCGCCCAATCGCTCGGGACAGGATCGCGACCCGCTCGCGTGGGGTCAGTGCTTCGGGACCGGTGAGGTTGTAGGCACGCCCCGCATGGCCCTCGTCGAGCAGCGCGACCGCCGCCACCGCCCCGATATCGGCCTCATGGACGAGCGCACTGGGAAAGTCGTATGGCTCCCGGACGATGCCCTCTGCACGGATCGACTCGACCCAGGTCAGCGTGTTGGACATGAACTCCTGCGGTTCGAGGCGCGTCCACTCCACACCCGAGTCCGCCACGGCCTGCTCCACCGGTCCCATGCCGCCGCCCCACACCACGGTGATCCGCCGCACTCCCGCATCGACCGCCCGCCGCACCAGTTCCGGCCCGGCCAGTCCCGCCGTCACGGTGATGTGCAACCGGCTGACACCGTCGAAAGCCGTGCCCAGTTCCGCGGGTGCCGTGTGCGTTCCGGCCACCAGTTCGGCCTCGGCCGGAATAGCCCCCGCGGCCTTGGCCGGATCCCGCGTCAGTGCCCGAACCCTCTCTCCTCGGCGGATCAGCTCCGCCACCACATGCCGACCGGTGTTCCCGGTGGCCCCTGTAACCAGCGTCGTCATGGTTGAGTCCTTTCGACGTCGACGACGCTAGGAACTCAACCGCGCTTGAGGTCAAGCAAGGCCCGACGGTTTCGTCCGGGGTCCTTGGGAGGCTGTCGGATAGGAAGCAGAAGACCGCCGTGTCGGCGCGGGGCTCGATGAGGAGGAAGGTCATGTCCTATCCGGACGCTCTCTACCTGGGTGACAAGGGCGAGATCAGCGGCATGCTCCGGACCGCGGACACCCTGCCGGAACTGTCGATCGGCGGGCGCACGAACGTCCACTATCTCGCGACCGGCGCGAGTACCGGTGGCCACTACGGCCTGTACCGGTGGGAGATGGGCGCTGAGCCGACAGGCGGCGGAGCGCACTTCCACAAGACGTTCTCAGAATCGTTCTTCGTCCTGAGCGGGACGGTCAGACTCTTCAACGGCGAGGACTGGCACATCGGCTCCCCGGGCGACTTCCTCCACGTCCCTCCGGGCGGTATCCACGCGTTCCGCAACGCGGACGGGCCGGCCACGATGCTGGTGCTGTTCGCTCCCGGTGCTCCACGTGAGGCCTACTTCGAAGAGCTCGCCGACATCGTGGGAAGCGGACGCCGGCTCACCGAGGAGGAATGGACCGACCTCTACCGCCGCCACGACCAGTACATGGTCTGACCCCCTGACGTGTCAGGACGCCCGGCCGCGTCCAGTACGCGTGGATGCCACCGCGGCTCTCCCCGCCGACGCCGGGCACGGCGTCCAGGACGGCGGCGAGGTACTTGATCGCCACCGGGCCGCCGCCGGACCCCGGTTCCGCCGGCTCGGCGAAGCCCGGTGACCGGTGCTCGGCCGAGGTCATTGGCCGGTGTTGGTCTGGATCTCGCTGACGACGAGCGGGGTGGGTTGGGAGGTCATGGTCTGGTCGCCGAGGTCGCCGCCGGGGGCGTCGCAGTCGGCGCCCTCGCACGTCCAGGTGACGTGCCAGGTGATCGTGGCGGTGATCTCGTATCGTCCGCCCGGCTGCCCGGCGGAGGCTCGTTTGTAGGTGTAGTTGCAGGACTTGCCGTCCTTGCTGCCGGCGTTGTTGCAGACCAGCTTGTCTTCGCCCAGGTTCCAGGTGACCGATTTGGGCTGCGCGGTGGCCTGGACCGTCTGGTCGCCCGCGCTCACCGGCGCCGTCTGCACGACTTCGAAGTTGTCCACCCACAGGGCCGTCCGCATGCGCACGTACGTCTTCGCCCTCGGCGCCGTGTGGACCTTGGGGACGGGGAACGCCTTCTCGCTCAGAGCCTGCTGGACGAGCTCAAGGGTGTTCGGCGGAGCGGCCGCGAGCGGAGCGGCCCCGGGACCGTCCACCGCGTCGACCGCCTGGTTGTCGATCAGGCCTTCGGGGTCGGGCGGCGCGACGGGGCCGCCTCCGCCTCCGCCCCCACCGTTGCCGCCTCCGCCGCCCGGCACGGTCGTGCTGGTCTTCGGGTTGCAGGAGAGCTTGCCGGGGACGATGCAGGGGGCGGCCACCGCGGGAACGGCCGTGAGGACGGGTGCCGTGACGATCGTCGCGACGATCGCGGTGGAGGCCGCCCGGCGACGACGGGGGTGTGTGGGAGACATCGCGTGTCCTTCCCTGCGGGCCGTCAGCATGCCTTGTCCCGGGCTGTGGCGGCCACCCTCCAGGTGCCGGAGTCGTACTGGAGTGTCGTCCGATACACGTATGCCCCGCCCCGCCCGCCGTCGAGGCGCTTGCCGGTCTTGGCGGAGTAGCGGTAGCCGGCGAGGGTGCGGACGCAGTCGATGACGTAGACCTTCGTGCTGTCCTTGGAGCGGGCGTAGACGCGGGGGTTGAACGTGTTGGTGAAGCGCCAGATCTCGCCCTTGGCCTTGGTGGCCTCGACGTCGTTCGTGACCTCGGTGAGGAGGGGGTCGGTGGCGACGTCGGTGAGGGCCGCCGGGTCGTTGGTCTCGTAGGCCTTCTTGTAGGCGGCCTGGTAGGCGCGGTAGCGGTCGAGGACCGTCTTGTAAAGCTGCGCCGTGGGGATGGCGGACGGCGCGACGGCGGTCTGCGCGGGGGCGGTGCCGCCGGTGTCGAACCGGCCGTTGGGGGCGAGTTCGCCGCTGGAGGACGAGCCGGACGAGCCGCAGCCCGCGGCGGCGCACGCGGCGAGGAGGACGGGCAGGCAGGCGGCGCGGCGGGACCCCAGCGGGGTGGAACGGACCAACCGGGTGCGCATCGCCATCCCTGAGCGGCTGCCGACAACGGGGCGGAATACGCGCGAAAGCTTACAGAGATGCGTGTGGGGAGAAAAGGGATTCGTTGCGGCCCGCTTGACCTCGACCAAGCTTGAGGTAGGAGGCTGTGGCGACTACCGCTGATGGAGGGGGTTCGCATGCGTGCCGTGTGGTTGCGGGAGTTCGGCGGACCGGAGGTCCTGGTCCCGGGAGACGCCGAGGATCCGGTGCCGGGCGAGGGGCAGGCGCTCGTCGAGGTCGCGTTCGTCAACATCACGTTCGTGGAGACGCAGATGCGGGCGGGCACCGGGCCGGCGCCGGTGCGGCTGGAGCCGCCCGTCATCCCCGGCAACGGAGTGGGCGGCGTGGTGACGGCGGTCGGCCCGGGTGTTGACGAGGGGCTGGTCGGGCAGAGGGTTGTCACCAGCACGGGAGGCGCCGGCGCCTACGCGGAGAAGGTCGCCGTGGACGCCGGGGGCCTGTTCGAGGTGCCGGACGGTCTCGCGCTCGACGACGCGGTCGCGCTGCTGGCCGACGGGCGGACGGCCACGATGATGGTCACCGCTGCGCGGCCGCGCAAAGGCGAGCGGGTGCTGGTGGAAGCTGCGGCGGGTGGTGTCGGGTCGCTGCTCGTCCAGCTCGCGAAGGCCACCGGGGCGACGGTCGTCGCGGCGGCCGGAGGTGCGCGCAAGACCGGGGTGGCGATGCGGCTCGGCGCGGACGAGGCGGTCGACTACGCCGAGCCCGGGTGGGCGCGCAAGGCCGGGAAGGTGGACGTCGTCTTCGACGGTGTGGGGGGCGAGGTGGCCCGCGAGGCGTTCGGCCTGCTTCGGGACGGCGGGCGGATGGTCAGCTTCGGCCTCGCCAGCGGCGAGTGGGCGAACATCCCCGAGGAGGAGGCGGGGGAGCGCGGCGTGACGATCGTCCGACCACAGGCGACGCCGGAGCAGCTGCGCGAGTTCACGCAGAGCGCGCTGGCGGAGGCCGCCGAGGGGCGGCTCAAGCCGCTGATCGGGCAGCGTTTCCCGCTCGACGACGCCGCCGGGGCGCATGCCGCGATCCAGGAGCGCCGGACCGTCGGCAAGACCCTTCTGGAGGTCAGGCGACCTTCTTGAGGAAGGCGCCCAGCGCGCCTTCGTAGGCGGCCGGGTCGACGTTCCAGGCCTCGGTGTGGTCGCCCGGCGTGGTGATGTGCGTGACCATGCCGGGCGGCGCCTTCTCGGCGAACGTGAAAGCGGGGCGGTTGGCGACCATCTCGTCGTCCTCGGTGGTGAAGAGGAGTACCGGCGTCCTGAGCCGGGACGCGTACCGGTGCTGGACGAAGTCGGCCAGGTCGATGCCGATCCGCCACTGCAGGATGCGCTTGGCCAGGTCGGTGACGAAGACGGGCAGGTGCCGGGCGTCGCCCTGCTTGTCGAGGGTGGCGCCCCAGTCCATGACGGGGGAGTCGAGGACGACGCCGCGGACGAACGACGGGTCCTTGCGCAGCGTCATCATCGACATCGCCCCGCCCATCGACCATCCGTACAGGACGACGCCCGTCGCGCCGTGCGCGCGCGCGTAGCCGATGGCGGAGACGATGTCGTGCCATTCGGTGTTGCCGAGATGGTTCTTGCCGTCCTTGGACGGTGGCGCGCCCACGTCGTTCCTGTACGCGATCGACATCATCGGCAGGCCGAGCGCGTGGACCGCTCGCATGACGCGGAACGTCTCGGCCTTGTCGGCGTTCCGCCCATGCACACCGATCACCCAGGTGCGCTTGTAGGACGTCCCAGGCAGCAGCCACGCCGGCATGGGCCCGACCTCGGACGGATACGTGACGTCCTGGAAAGGCAGTCCGAGGGCCGTTTTCGGGTCGCCGTCGTAGAGCCAGTGGTCGATGGCCGCCGGTGCGCCCTTCTCCAGGGTGCCTTCCACGACGGACGACACCTTCCGGACGACGTGGTCGTCGTCGCCGCCGACGATCGGCCCCAGCATCGCGCGCCCGCCCTCCCAGACCAGCGCCCATGTGCCGGAGCGCTCCGTCATCGGTTCGCGGGGCAGGGTGACCGTGCCGTTCTCCGCGTCCTCGATGGTGAGCGGGTATTCGGGGGCATGGTCGACCTCGATGGCGACCCCGGCGAAGTAGTAGCCGATCCCGCCGACGACCGCGCACAGCAGCACGGTGACCGCGACCGTCGCCGCCATCAGCCGGCGGGCACGGCGGCGCGGCCGGATCGGGTGGCCTGGGGCCTCCGGCGTGGATGACTCTGGAGCTGCGGTCGACACGACATCGAAGTTAGCCTCCCGCGAGCGTCGCCAACGGCCGGGCCACTCCGCAATAGATTGATCCGTGCGGTTAACCTGCCGGGCAGGTGCCATCGGGGGAGCCATCAGGACGGGGAGGACGGGGCCGTGACGGGGCGGAGCGACCGCATCGCGGAACTCGAGGGCCGGGCCGTGGCGTACGCGCGGCGGCTCGCCCCGCCGGGCTGGCGGCGGATCGACCTGCACTGCGTCGCGACGGTCGCCGTGAACGACGTTGCGCTGACGGTGCTCACCGGCGACGGCAAGATCGTGATGGCCGAGAGCGTCCCGGAGGAGCTGAGCGGGCTGCTGATGGACCTGCGGCGGGCGCACTACCTGTCCGAGCAGGGCACCTGGTTCTCGATGTCGGCGATCATCGAGCCGGGCTCGGCGCGCCACCTCTACAACCACGACTTCGACCCGCTGTGGGACCCGCCGATCCCGGTGGACTGCTGGCGGCGCGACCAGATCGTCATGCCGCGGGACGGCGCCAACATGCCGGACTGGCTGCGCGACCGGATGGAGGGCCGCGAGCCGGTCGGCCGGCCGGCGCCCGACCCGGGGCCGCTGGACCCGGTCGAGCAGATGGAGCTGCTGTCGAACCAGCTCCCGACCCTGATCGTCGACCACGCGCCGCCGCTGTGGGAGAGGATCTCCGGGCACTACCAGGCGGTCGGCGGGCATGTGGAGTTCCCGGCGATGACGTGCCTGCGCGCCGGCGGGTCCCGCATGGACTGGACGGCGCCCGCCGCGACCGCCGGGCTCCTCGACCGGCTCCGCGCCGGGACGCACGCCTTCCAGCGCTCCACGTGGAACCGGATCGACGTCGAGGTCGTGTACGAGGACGGGGCGGTGCGCTGCCGGGCGAACTTCGCCTACGACGACGAGCCGCCCTGGGAAGCGGAGCCGTCCGCCGACGACGTGCGGCGCGAGCTGGAACGGTTCCCGCGCGAGGACGTGCCCGGGTGGATGGCGCGGCGGCTCGGGCCGCGTCCGGTGCCGGTCACGATGGCCGACACCCCGCCGCCGATGCCGCGATCAGGCCTCCGCAGGGCGAGGATCTTCGACCATGCCGACCCGGACGGGGCCCGTCCCGCCGTGTCGCGCCCGCCCGTCCCGCCGGAGGAGGCCGGCCGCGTGACGGAGTATCTGCGGCAGGCCCCGACCGTCATGGCCGCCCGCTCGAACGCGCCCGACCGGCTCGACCCGTCGCGCGGCGCTTCGGTGCCGCTGACCTTCCACACGGACGGGACATGGGTCTGGTCGGGCGCGGTGGCCTATTACCTCAGCGAGCACGGCCTCCCGCCAGAGCCCGATCTGGTCGCGCACATCAGGGCGAACGGGTTCCGCGTCCCCGTAGTCGACGACGACACGATGAACGCGGCCAACGCGGCCGTGACCGGACGCGCCGTACCCGAGCGCGTCCGCACCGACGCGGAACCCGACTGGGCGAGCAAGCTCCAGCACCGCCTGGACCAGCTCCGCGTCGATCGTGCCGCGTACCGCGTCAACGACACGGCGGAAGGCGTCTGGTGCCTCCTGTCTCAGGCAGACCGCTGGGCCGTCTTCCAGATGCGGGACGGCGAACGCGCTGACGAGGTCACGTTCGACGACGCCGAGCAGGCATCGGTGCATCTGCTCGGACGGCTTCTGATGGACCCGCGCCACACCGTCCAGGACGGGCCGTTCGAGCCGCTCAAGGGCGAACCCCCGCTCTCCCTATTGCGGGACCGCCACGTGATGGAACTGGCCGCAGGAGCGGAAGTGGACCGTTACGGCGGGTCGGACGGCAACGTGACCTACACGGCCCGCACGCCCTATCCGCAGCGGTCGCTGCCGCCCGAATGGCAGGACCGCCCCTACCACGTCTACCGGTTGCAGCGGCCTCTGGAGACGCTGACCGGAACGGCCATCCCGTGGTTCGGCCAGCCGGGCGGCGGGACGGCGCACGTGTTCCGGCGGTCCATCGCCGACCTGCTCGCCGACGGCAGCCTCATCGAGATCTGATCACGCCGCTCCTACGCGGTGCCGATCGCGGCGACGAGCCCGAGTCCCAGCAGCAGGTCGAGGTGGATGGCGGTCTCCAGCTTCGCGCCCGGCGGCACGTCCGGGTCGGCGGCGAGCCGGTCGAGGACGGCGAGCGCGGCGGGGCCGCCGAGGTCGTCGGCCAGCGCCGCCTCGGCCTCGGCGGCGTACTCCCGGTTCATGGGACGCCCCGGGGAGGTCGCCCAGCCGGCGACGCCGCGGCGCCACCCGTCCAGCCGCTCGCGGGCGGACGACACCCGCGCGGGCGACAGGTCCAGCGGCTCCCGGTAGGGCGTCTCCAGCATCGCCAGGCGCACGGCCGGCGCGTCCGGTGCCGCCCAGTCTCCGGTCTCGTCCGGGACAACAAGGCACAGCGCGTCCGTGTCGGCCGCACCGGAGACGTACACGTCGGGGTCCGGTAGCGAGGCGTCCTCGAACGGCTGGACGTTGTAGTCCGCCAGGTCGTCCGCGGCGGCAGGGGCGCAGCAGACCCGGACCCGGCGCCCGCCGCGCTCGGCGACCCGCCGGAGCAGATCCGCGACGATCGCCCGCCGATAACCGGTGGCGCCCGTCAGGACCTGGACGCGCAGGCCCCGCCCGCCGGGCAGCGCCTCCGCCCGTCCCGTCCGGTGGTCATGCAGACGCAGCATGACTCCACCCTAGGGCGGGGCCTACAGCGGGCGGTCGGAGGCCAGGGGCCCGAAGGTCGCGGGCGAGGGGCCGTCCGACCGGCGGACGGCGGCGAACCGCAGCCGCACGTAGTCGGCGACCCAGCCCGACTCGCGGCGCAGTGCGGGCGCGGCCAGGTCGTTCACCCGGTCCAGCAGCGGGTCGACCAGCTCCGGCGGGACGTCGGCGAGCGCGCGGGCGGCGTAGGCGCGGACCCAGTCGGCGGCGCCGTTCGGCCCCTCGGTCATCCGGGTCGGCCGCTCGGCGTGCTCCAGCAGCCGCAGCGTGAACCCGGCGTCCTCCAGCTTGGTCGCGTACTCGGCCGGGGACGGGAAGTACCAGGGCAGCTCCGGCTCGCCGAGACCGAACACCCGCCACGCCGTCTGCATGGCGACGATCAGCTCGGCGCAGTTCCCGGCGCCGCCCATCTCGCCCACGAACCGGCCGCCCGGCCGGAGCGCGGCGTGCACGCGCCCGATCACGGCGTCGGGGTCGCGGGTCATCCAGTGCAGGGCCGCGTTCGAGGCCACCGCGTCGAAGGAGTCGCCCACGGTGAAGTCGTGGGCGTCGCCGACGATGAACGACAGCCCCGGGTGCGTGGCGGTCGCCTGCGCGACCATGTCGGGGCTGCCGTCGATGCCCAGCACCTCGGCGCCCCGCTCGGCGATCTCCGCGCTGAACGAGCCGGTGCCGCACCCGAGGTCGATGACCTTCTCGCCGGGCTGCGGATCGAGCAGGTCCACGAGGGGCGCACCGTGCGCGGACACGTACCCGAAGGCGGAGTCGTACGTCGTCACGGCCCAGTTCACTGTCATAATTTATCGGACAATGCCCGCGTAGGAGGTGGCGTTGCAATGGCGGACGTCACGTCCGAGGTTCGCGTCATGGGGGCCGAGGGGCCGTCCGGGCTCACATTGCGGACGTCCGGCCTGTCCGCCAGGGGGCTGCCCGAATTGCGCGCAGCCGGGCTTCCGCCGTATCTGGGGCAGGGCTGGGCCCGCGTCCTGGCGGCCCTCGCGCAGCGCCTCGCCGCGACCGGTGAGGTCCCCGGTGGAGTCGGGGATGTTGAGATCCGTCTCACACTCGCGGCGGACGGGACGCTGGAGCCCGTCCCGCCGCCGGGGTGCGAGCCGGCGGAGTGGTTCCGGGACGTGGTGCTCCGGCTGTTCCCAGGGGCGAGCGCCTGACCTCCCGGAGCCTCGGGCCCGGACATCCCCGCATTTCTAGACCGTTCTAGAATTAGATTCTGGCCAGTCTCGGGCGCGAGGAGGATCGCAGGGTGCCGTACAAGGAGATCGAGTACGAGGTCCGGGACGGGATCGCCACCGTCACGCTGAACCGTCCGGAGCGGCTCAACGCCTTCACGTTCGTGATGCGCGGCGAGATGATCGACGTCTTCGACCGGATCGACGCCGACGACGACGTCCGCGCCGTCGTGGTGACCGGCGCGGGACGCGCGTTCTGCGCGGGCGCCGACCTGAGCGGCGGCGGCACCTTCGACAGGGAGCGGTCGAGGGACATGTACGCCGGCGAGGACGACGTCCTGGAGGACGGCACCCCGCGCGACGGCGGCGGCACGGTCGCGCTCCGCATCGCCCGCTGCCTCAAGCCCGTCATCGGCGCGTTCAACGGGGCCGCGGTCGGCGTCGGCGTCACCATGACCCTGCCGATGGACGTCCGGCTCGCCAGCGAGAAGGCCAAATTCGGCTTCGTCTTCGCGCGCCGCGGCATCGTGACCGAGGCGGCGTCCAGCTGGTTCCTGCCCCGCATCGTCGGCATCGCCCAAGCCATGGAGTGGGCGGCGACCGGCCGCGTCTTCGATGCCCGGGAGGCCCTCGACGGCCGCCTCGTCTCCCGCGTCTACGCGCCGGACGACCTCCTCCCCGCCGCCTACGGTCTCGCGCGCGAGATCGCCGCGAACACCTCGGCGGTCTCGGTCGCCACGATCCGCCGGCTGATGTGGTCGGGGCTGTCCGCCTCGTCCCCGTGGGACGCGCACATCGCCGACTCCCGCCTGATGGCCGCCCTCGGCGGGGGCGCCGACGCCATCGAGGGCGTGTCGTCCTTCCTGGAGAAGCGCGACGCGGCCTTCCCGCTGCGCGTCGGCAAGGACCTTCCGCCCGAAGTGCCCGACTGGCCCGTCCGGTAGGTCGACCCCGCTGTCCGGCCGCGCACGGGGCGTCTGCATGATGGACGGACATCCCTCGCCGCGGTCAAGGACGATCTTGCGTTTCCGGACCTTCACGGCGTGTGTCGCTTGTGTAACGGAGGGTACACACCTCCTCGAGATAACACGCTCGGGGGTACGTGGTGCGGATCCGGATTTTCGCCGTCATCGGGGTCGGAGTCCTGCTCGCGGCGGGGTGCGGTCATCCGGAGCGGCATGTACGGCCGTCCGGGCAGCATGCCGCACCGGGATCCGGGGGACGGGCGGAGCGGTCACCGTCCGCGGCCGCGGCACCGCCCCGCACCCCGCCTCCGCCCCGGCGGATCGACTGCGACCGGGTCAAGTGCGCGGCGCTGACGTTCGACGACGGGCCCGGCCCCTACACGGCCCGCCTGCTCGACACGCTCGAGAGGACCCGGACGCGGGCGACGTTCTTCCTGCTCGGCCAGAACGTCCGCGACCATCGCCACCTGGTGCGGCGGATGGCCCTCGAAGGCCATGAGCTGGGCAACCACACCTGGTCCCACCCGGACCTGACCGACCGTTCGGCCGCCGAGGTGCGGTCGCAGATCCGGCGGACGCAGCGGGCCATCGAGGACGCCTCCGGCGTGCGGCCGACGCTGGTGCGGCCGCCGTACGGGTCGACGAACCACCGGGTCGGAGAGGCGGTCGGGATGCCGCTGATCCTGTGGAGCGTGGACACGCTCGACTGGCGCCACCGCGACCGCGCCCGCGACGTCAGGATCGGGGTCGCGAAGCCGAAGCGCGGCGGGATCGTCCTGTACCACGACACCCACCGGCCGAGCGTCGAGTCCATCCCCGCGGTGATCGCCGGGCTGCGCGAGCGCGGGTTCACCCTCGTCACCGTCACGGAGCTCTTCGGCGGCCGAGACCTCGAACCGGGCGAGTCCTACACCGAACGGACCGAACGCACCGAGCCGCCGGCCGAGGTCGTGGCGACCCACTCGCCCGCCGCCAAGCGCTAGCTGTACTCGGTCATGATCTTGGTGACAGTCGGGTGATGGGCGGCTTGCCGCCCAGGGCTGAGTGGGGGCGTGCGGTGTTGTAGTGCTCCAGCCAGGGTCCGAGTGCTTGTGTGCGCTGGTCGTTGCTGGTGTAGGGGCGTCGGTAGGCCCATTCGGTGGCCAGGGTGCGGTTGAGGCGTTCGGCCTTGCCGTTGGTCCATGGGCAGCGGGGGCGGGTGAACTTCTGCCGGGCGCCCAGTTCGGTGCAGGCCTGCTGGAAGGCGGCCGAGACTCGGTAGTTGCGGGCGTTGTCGGTCAGGACCCGCTGGATGCGGCTGATGCCGTGGGCGGCGAAGAACGTCGCCG
>NZ_FOVH01000016.1 GCF_900115095.1 Actinomadura madurae | reverse complement strand
TGGCCGTCCTGGAGGGACGCGAGGCGGTGATCATCGAGCGGTTCTCCGCGCCGCACGCGCTGGGGCTGGTGTCGCAGGTCGGGGGGCGCCTGCCGCTGCACTGCTCGGGCGTGGGCAAGGTGCTGCTCGCCCACGGCGGCCCGGAGCTGATCGACAAGGTGCTGAGCGGTGGGCTGCGCCGCTACACGCCGCAAACCGTGGTGGATCCCGCGGAGCTGCGGGCCCAGCTCGCGGCGTGCCGCCGGACCGGAACCGCCGTCGTCTGCGGTGAGCTGACCGAGGGGGCCGACTCGGTGGCCACCCGGATCGTCAACGGCCAAGGCCACGTCGTCGCGGCCATGTCGGTGGTGTTGCGGACGGGCTCGGTCACGCACCAGGCCGCGCTCCCGTCGCTGGTGGCCGGCGGTCTGGGCATCTCGCGGCTGCTCGGCCGGCGGCCCGGCACCCGGCTCCGCGAGGGCCGACCGCTCCAGTGATGTTCGTTGAATGAACATCCGCGTTGTCGGGGTGCGGACGGCCCCGGATACTCGCGGTCTCGGCCTGCCGATGTGGCGGGGCACTCTGTGCGGAGGACAGCCGGATGTCAGCGACCGATCCGGGACGCACCGTCCCGACCTGCGATCTGTTCATTGCCGGACGCGGAGTGCCGCCGGAGTCCGAGCGGTACTTCGACACGGCGGAGGCGTTGACCGGCACGCCGATCGCGCGGGTCGCGGCGGCGTCCCCGGCCGATGCCCGCCGCGCGGTCGACGCCGCGGCGTCGGCGCTCCCGTCCTGGTCCGGCCTCCCGCCGGCCCGGCGCCGGGAGGTTCTCGCGCGTGCGGCGGCGCTGCTGGACGATCGGGCCGAGCACCTGGCCGCGGTGATGGGTGCGGAGATGGGCGCGCCCCGGGCCTGGCGCATGTTCAACGTCCACGTCGCCAAGGGCATGCTCGCCGAGGCCGCCGCACAGGCCTACTCCGCCGTCGGCGAGGTCATCCCGTCCGACGTGCCGGGACTGACCGCGCTGGGCATCCGGCAGCCGGCCGGCGTGGTGGTCGGCATCGCGCCCTGGAACGCGCCACTGATCCTGGGCGTTCGTGCGATCGCGATGCCGCTGGCGTACGGCAACACTGTGGTCCTCAAGACCTCCGAGCAGACACCGCGGACCCAGGCCGCCATCGTCGAGGTCCTGCACGAGGCAGGCGCTCCAGCCGGTGCCGTCAACCTGGTCAGCAACGCGCCCGAGGACGCCGCCGAGGTCGTCGAAGCCCTGATCGCCCACCCCGGCACCGCCCGGGTGAACTTCACCGGGTCGACCAAGGTCGGCCGGATCATCGGCGAACTGGCCGGGCGCCACCTCACCCGCGCGGTCCTGGAGCTGGGCGGCAAGGCGCCCATGGTCGTACTGCCCGACGCCGACATCGACGCCGCCGCGGCGGCCGCCAGTTTCGGCGCGTTCATGAACCAGGGCCAGATCTGCATGTCGACCGAACGGGTGATCGCCGACCGCTCGGTGGCCGAACCGCTCAGCGACCGCCTGGCCGACCTGGCCGGCAAGCTCATCGTCGGCCCGCCCGACGATCCGACCTCGCAGATCGGCCCCGTCGTCCATACCGGTGCCCGCGACCACGTCCTGGCCTTGATCGAGGACGCCCGTCGGCAGGGCGCGCAAGTGCTGACCGGCGGAGACGCCGACGGCCTCTACGTCCAGCCGACCGTGCTGCGCGGTGTGACGCCCGAGATGCGGATCTACGGCGAGGAGTCTTTCGGTCCCGTGGTTTCAGTCATCGAGGCGAACGGTGTCGACGACGCCGTGGCCAAGGCCAACGACACCGAGTACGGGCTGTCCGCCGCGGTATTCGGCCGGGACGGAGGAACGGCGCTGGATGTGGCCCGCCGAATCCGCTCGGGCATCTGCCACATCAACGGGGCCACCGTCCACGACGAACCCCAGATGCCGTTCGGCGGCGTCGGCGCCAGCGGCTGGGGACGCTTCGGCTCCAGGGCCGCGCTCGAGGAGTTCACCGAACTCCGCTGGGTGACCATCCAGTCGGGCCAGCGGCACTACCCGATCTGAGACGGCCCGAATCCCCGGCCCCGAACAGCCCGGGGACACGCACGGAAAGGGTCCGCATGAACCCGTCGCCCGCAGTGGGGCCAGGTGCTCGCAGTGTCCGCGATGCCGCCCTCGACGTCATGCGCCACTTCGAGATGACGACCATCTTCGCCAACCCCGGATCGACCGAGATCTCCTTCCTCACCGGACTGCCCGACGACGTCGAGTTCCGGCTCGCCCTGCACGAGGGCTCGGTGGTCGGCATGGCCACGGGCTGGGCGATCGCTCGCGGACGGCCCGCATTCGTCAACCTTCACACCACCGCTGGGCTCGCCAACGCGGCCGGTGCCCTGGCCACCGCGCGGACCAACCGCGCGCCCCTCGTGGCCGTCGTCGGCCAGCAGGACCGGCGGCACCTCGCCCACGACCCCTTCCTCGCCGGGCGTCTCGACGGCCTCGTGGGCCAGTACCCGGTGTGGACGAACACGCCGCTCCGTCCCCAGGACGTCCCCGCTGCCATCGCCCGGGCGCACCATGAGGCGGTCACCGGAGCCGGCCCGGCGATCGTGGTCGTCCCGATGGACGATTGGGACCAGCCCTCCGCGCCCGAACGCGGTGCTGCGCCCATGGCGGTCCACCGGGCGGCGCCCACCACGACCGAGGCGATCGACGGCCTGGTCGAGCTCGTCGAGTCCGCCCGCCACCCGGTGATCATCGTCGGCGCGGGCGCGGACAGCCCGCCCGCCTGGTCAGCGCTGGTGGACCTGGCCGGACGGCTGGGCGCCCCGGTGTGGCAGGAACCGTTCGGTGCCCGCGCCGGCTTCCCGCAGGACCACCCGTCCTTCGCCGGGCACCTGCCCTCGGGACGGACGGCCGTTCGCCGAGCACTGCACGGTCACGACCTTCTCCTGGCGTTCGGCGGGCCAGTGCTGCGGCAGTACCCCTGGGAGCCCGGCGACCTCCTCCCCAGCGGAATGCGGACCGCGCAGGTCACCCAGTACCCCGACGAAGCCCACAACAGCGTCGCCGATCTTGCACTGATCGCCGACCCCGCCTTGATCTCTCGCGCCCTGGCCGAGCGCATCAAGCGCCGCGAAACCCGCGCACCCGAGCGACCGTCCCCCGCTCCTGCCCCGGCACCGGCCTCCGGTGAGCCGCTGCGGCCGGCCCATGTCTACGATCTGCTGGCCCGCCACCTACCAGCCGATGCGATCCTGGTCGAGGAGTCGCCCTCCAGCCGCCCAGAACTTCACCGCCGGGTCCCCGCCCGTGCACCACTCGGATTCGTCAGCGCAGCCGCAGGCGGCCTGGGCTTCGGCCTGCCCGCCGCGATCGGCCTGAAGATGGGCGCCCCCACCCGTCCCGTCGTGGCCGTCCTCGGCGACGGATCCTCCCTCTACGGAATCCAGGGCCTGTGGAGCGCGGCCCACTACCAGACCGGTGTCCTCTTCGTCGTCATGTCCAACGGCGCCTACGCGATCATGGACCGGCTCGCCGAGGCATCGGGGCGCGGCAAAGCCCCATGGCCCTCGTTCACCGAGGTCGCCATCTCGGGCATCGCCGAGAACCTGGGATGCCCTGCGACGCGCGTCACCACTCACGAGCAACTCGCATCGAGCCTGGCCAAGCTGCTACCCGGCCTTGCCGGACGCACCAGCCCTCTCGTCCTCGACATCAACGTCGCCCCCGACCCCTCTTACGCATGAACCCCGACCAGTCCCCGGGGCGGCCGCACCCCAGGACTCGGGTCGGATGCCGTCGGCCGGTCCTGTCGACAGTGAGTCGCCTATCTCCTCGAAATACCGCCTTTACGTGCAGTAGTGTCGACACTGCTCCACGAAGGCGGCTGGCGGGAGACGAGAGCATGGCAGACCAGGAGACGCATTTGGCTCTGAGCCGCCTGCTACGGCTGCGAGACCGGCGCGAACCGCTGGTCGTGCAGATCGCCGAGTGGGTTGGTGCCGGAATCATCGAGGGCCGGCTGGAGCCGGGGCAGGATCTCAACAGCGTCGATCTGTCCCGCCGGTTCGACACCAGCCGTACCCCGGTGCGGGAGGCGCTGATGCTCCTGGAGCAGGAAGGCCTGGTCGAGATCAAGGCCCGGCGGCGGCCTCGGGTCGCCGCGCCCACACTTGAGGGAATCCGTGACATCTACCAGGTGCGGCGCCAGCTCCTGTCGATGCTGGCGGGGCTGCTGGTCGAGCGTGCCACCGACACCGAGCTGGCCGAGCTGCGCACCCGGATCGAGCGGATGCGGAGTCTCGCGGACGCCGGGGACGTTGACGCCTACTTCTGGGACCACGTCCAGCTCCAAGAGCGGATGACCGAGATCGCCGGCAACACCACGCTGAAGCAGATGCTGGACTCGCTCGCCCTCCGTACCCTCATGCTGCGGCATCTCAGCCTGACCCGGCCCGGCCGCCTGGCCCACAGTGTGGACGACCAGGAACGGCTCATCCAGGCTTGCGAGGAACGCGACAGGGAACTGGCCTCGGCTCTGATCGCCGGGGCGACCGTGCGGGCGCTGCGCGCGGTGGAGGAGCAGATCGAGCAGGACACGGCGGACCGCCGCCGCAATCCCACCCGCCAACGTCGTGCCGCAGGCTGAACGGCCCGCCCCACGGGCGAGCGCCCCGCCGTCCACGGGCGCCTCTCTCGCGCGTTGTGGCGCGGAGCTTCACGTGCGTCGTGCGGGTGCCCGCAGCACGTCCCGGCGTACGGTGTCACCGAAGACGAGGGCTGGGGTGTCGTCGGGGCCGGTGAACCGCGGCCAAGCGGGGAGGGCCCCGCCGTTCGGGTCGCCCGTGGTGGTGAAGCGCGCCCAGGTGTCGGCCATGAGAGCCGCCAGTTCTCGGTCGGCGTCCTGCCAGGGCCAGACCGGGCGCCGATCCAGGTTGTCCAGGACGTAGGGGAGTTCGGCGGTGTGGTAGACGCCGACGTCGGGCACGCCGGGCGGCAGCGGCGGGCGGTGGGAGAAGCGGTACATCCAGGTCGGTGCGGCGGCGGCCCGGTGGCCGCGTGCCCAGTGCCAGACGGGGCGCACGAACCGGTCGTCGCCGACGGCGTCGGCATCCTCGCCTTCGGCGGCATAGACCGTTCCCTCGTCCAGGTTGGTGCCCACCATCAGCGGCACGGCGTGCTGGCGGCCGGCATCGAAGACGTCGTCGGTCGCCTCGGTCAGCACCCTGCCGTCGACCACGGGCCCGAAACGGCCCCGCACGGTCAGCTCGATACCCGATATCCGGCGCAGCGACGCGATGTCCCGGCCGCCGAAGCCGTCCGCGTAGGCGAGGCCGTGCTTCTGGGCTTCGGCCTGACTCGGCAGCGGTCCCTCCGCCCGGCCCACTCCGGACGCGCTCTGCCCGATGGCCGCGCGGAAGAACGGACGGGCCGACTGCGAGGCCATGAGGTGGCAGATGTGGGCGGCGCCGGCGGAGTTGCCCGCGAGGGTGACCCGGCCGGCGTCGCCGCCGAAGGCCGCGATGTTCGCCCGAACCCAGGTCAGGGCGGCGAGAATGTCGAGCGTCCCATAGTTTCCGGACGCGCCGACATCGTCTTCGGCGGCCAGGCCGGGGTGGGCGAGGAACCCGAGCGCGCCCAGGCGGTGGTTGAGGGTGACGACGACCACGCCCCGGCGGGCCATGCCGCCGCCGTCGTGGATGTCCTGGGATCCGTGGCCGTAGCGGTTGCCGCCGCCATGGACCCAGACCATGACGGGGAGCCCGGCGCCCGGCGCGGGGTCGGGCGTCCACACGTTGAGGTAGAGGCAGTCCTCGCTCATGACCAGGGCGCGCCGGTCGGCGAAGTTGCTCTGGTACATGACCGAGTCCCGCGGCGGCTCCGGCTGGAGGGGCGCGGGCCCGAACGAGTGCGCGTCGCGTTCCCCGTCCCAGCCCGCGGCGGGCCGGGGCGGCCGCCAGCGCAGGTCGCCGACCGGGGGCTCGGCGAAGGGGATGCCGCGGAACACGGCGATGGGGCCGTCCCACTGGCCGACCAGGCGCCCGGCGGCCGTCCGCGCTCGCGGAGAGGCCGCGCCGCCGTTCCTCTCGCTCTTCCGCCGGGCGCTCACGCCGGCGCCTTGTGCAGGACGCCGCCTTTCATGACGGCGACGAGGCGGTCACGGTCCTGGAGGACGCGGATGTCGTCCAGGGGGTAGCCGTCGACGAGCACCAAGTCGGCGAGGAACCCTTCCCGCACCAGGCCGAGTTCGTCGCCCATGCCCATCACCTGGCCGCCGTACAGGGTGGCGGCCCGCAGGGCCTCTGCGGGGGTGAAGCCGAACCACTCGACGAACAGCTGCAGGTCATGAGCATTGCGGCCGACCGGGTTCCAGGCGAATCCATAGTCTCCGCCCGGGACGACGCGCACACCGCGCCGGACGAGTTCCGGGACGACCTGCCTGACCGATTTCTCGGTGAGCTCGACCTCCATACCGGGATCGGGTTCGACGCCGGCGTGGTGGAGGTTGGCGTGGATGATCCCGGGGGTGGGGGCGACGAACACCCGCTCGCGCGCGTCCCGGAGCAGGTCAAGGGCCTCTTCGTCGGCGAAGGTGCAGTGGTAGACCGCGCGGATGCCGTGCCGGACCGCCATCTTGATCGACTCTGCCGCGTGGGCGTGCGCGGTCAGCGCCACGCCGTGCTCGCGGGAGGTCGCCGCTGCCGCGGCGACCTCCTCGTCGGTGAACTGCACGATCCGTGAGGTGCCCTGCACCACCGCGCTCTCGCCGGACAGCGACAACTTGACGATGTCGACGCCCAGGCCGGCCATCTCCCCGACGAAGCGGCCCACCGATTCCGGGTCGGGCACCCGGCCGTCGATGCCCGGGAAGTCGTAGACCCCCGGCTCGACCATGCCCGCGGTGCCCTCCCAGGACGCCGCCTTGAAGCGGGGGCCCGGCATCCAGCCCTCCGCGAAGGCCTTGCGGGCGGCGACCTCCGTCCGGGGCAGGCGGTTGCCGCCGGAGTAGGCGCTGGTGAAGCCGTGATCGAGCATGACTCGTCCCGCATGGGCCACGAGCAGGGCCTTCTCCTCATCGGGCTCGTCCCGTCTCGGGGAACGGTGCTCGACGGTCGAGCCGAAGCCGAGGTGCGTGTGGGAGTCGACGAGGCCGGGGATGAGAGTGCCGCCCGAGCCGTCCAGTACCCGGGCCCCGGCGCGCCGGGCCGCGGGCAGCCGGGGTGCGACGGCGGTGATGCGGTCGCCCTCGACGAGGACCTCGGCGGCGAAAGGCTCGCGCCCGGTGCCGTCGAAGACCCGAACGTCGGTGAAGACCGTTGTGTCACCCATCATGCGTCCCCCGTCTGTAGGTCCGGGATTGTCAGATTTCCGTGGTGCCGCGCGCCGACGCCGACGGGCCTCGCGGCGCGCCCGCCGTCTCCAGGAGAGTGATGGAGAGAAGACCCGCCGGGGTTCTCGTGCACTACGGCATGCGGGGGGTGGCTTCTGCTGTGTACGGCCGGTCGGGTCAGGCGCGGTTCGCGGCGGCCAGGGCGGTGGTGGACTCGGCCGGGGTCATGTAGGTGCGGAAAAGCCCCTCGGGGTCGTAAGCGCCGCGGATCTGCTCCAGCCGCTCAGCGTTCTCGACGCTGATTCCGAGGTCGAATCGATCGGCGAGGTTGTTGTCGGAGAACTGCAGCCCCTTGGACATGTGCTGCATGGCGGCCAGCGAGCCGTGTGCCCAGGCCTCATGGCGCAGATCCTCGGCCGGATCGTTCCAACCGGCATTGGGGGAGACATAGGCCTTGGCCTGAATGGACCAGCAGGCGTCCGGACGCGGCGGGTAGTGGCCCCAGAGCATCCACAGCACGAAGCTGTTCCCGCTGGGAATGGCGTCGAAGACGGGCGCCGCCGCGGCGAGGATCTCCTCGGCCGTCCCGTCGGCCCAGACGCCGTCCACGGACCAGCGCAGCCCCTCCGGGGTGAGGCGGTCCGCGATGTCGTACAGTTCCTCGATGGTCGTCTCCTGACGCACCGTCGAGCGCACGGCGCGGTCGCGGAAGGGTGCGGTCTCCAGGAGCGCGAGCGTCTCCGGGCCGTGCTCGGTCGTGCAGAAGGCGGTGGCGGTCAGGGAGACCGTGGGCACGCCGAGGTCCGGGGTGAAGCCGACCTTGGCGGAGAATTCCACAGTGGTGGGCAGCTTCTCCAGAAGGTCGTAGGACCAGGCCAGGACCTCGTCGCGTAGGGCCAGCGGGTAACTGTGCACAGTCCGGACGATCTTCGCGGGGCGTTCGTGGACCCGCAGGTGGAAGCGGGTGACCACACCGAAGAAACCGGGACCGCTGCCCCGGGCGGCCCAGAGCAGGTCGGGATGGGTCTCGTCGGTGGCGTGCACGAGCGTCCCGTCGGCGAGGACCACGTCAATGGCGCGGATGCTCAGGCAGGCCGGACCGAGGTGCCGGGAGTTCCAGCCGTAACCACCGCCGAGGATGAACCCTCCGATGCCCACGGTGGGCGCATGGCCGGTGGGGAAGAACAACCCGTGCGGCGCGAGGGCGTCCTGGATCGCGGGGCCCTTGGCGGCGGGCTGGACGGCCGCGGTCCGGGCCTCGGGATCGACGGTGATCTCCTGCAGCCGGGAGAGGTCGATCAGCATGCCGTCGTCCCGCACGCCATTGCCGACCCAACTGTGCCCTCCGGAGCGGATGGAGACGCGCAACCCCTCCGAGCGCGCCAGCCGGACGGCCCGGACGACGTCCTGCTCGTCCTCGGCGATGACGATGACGGCGGGGAAGCGGTCCGGCCTGCGCTCGTTCCACACGGCGGCCAGGCGGGCCTCCTCATAGCCCGTGTCGCCGCGCCGGATGACGGCTCCGCGCACGGTCCGGGCAGGGTCGGTTTCGATCGATTTAGACACGATGCCTCCTCGGTGATGCAGAGCCGACGATACTGTCGACACAAAAGCGGGGTCAAGCGGTCGGATGTCTACCGGGTGGCCGATTCTGTCGACACTATGACCTTCGGAAGGTCGGAACGGGCTCCGCCGCCGGGCTTGGCGTGACGTCGGAGGGCCCGGCCGGGTGTCGACGAGAGCCAGCGAAGATGCCTGCGGCCGAAGGCGCTGCCGATGAGCGCTAAGCGTGGTCGCAGGCTGTGCGGTGGCGAATCGCCCGATTTGGCCGGATGTTGGTAACCGCGCGGTCGATGGGTTCCTCGCGGCTGGGTAGGGCGCCGGTTATCGCCGAAGCGTCCAGTGCGGGAGGAGACGCTGATCATGACCGCACCAACCCGGGCCGCACCCGGCCGGCAATGGGCCGACGCCTTCGCCGCGGCCAGCAACGACGACGCCGAGATCCGGGCCCACGGGAAGTACTTCACCTGCACCTACCTGCTCGACGCCGCCGACCGCAGCTACGCGATCAAGGTGGAGTCGGGGCGGGTGACCCAGGTCACGGTGGATCCGGGGCCGCTGGACGTCCCCTACGAATTCGCGATCCGGGCGAGCCCTGAGACGTGGCGGGGGTTCGGTGAGCCGGTGCCGCCCCCGATGCACCACGGGATCTGGGCGGCCACCTTCCAGCGCGACATGCGATTGGACGGGGACATCCTGGTCCTCATGCAGAATCTGCGCTGCGTCACCCGGCAGATCGAACTGCTCCGCGCCGTCGGCTCGCCCGTCTGAGGAAGGAGATCACCGTGAGCAAGGTATCCCCGGTCACCGGGCACTATGTGACCGTCGAGGTCGACGGCGTCGAGTACAAGGTCTTCTACCTCGAGAACGGCACCGGACAGCCGCTGGTCTGCCAGCACACCGCCGGCTGTCACAACCACCAGTGGCGCGGCCTGCTGGAGGACGAAGAGATCACGGCGAATTACCGCGTCATCGCCTACGATCTGCCCCGCCACGGCAAGTCCGATCCGCCGGAGAACGTCGAGTGGTGGAAGGAGGAGTACACCCTCACCGCGGACCACTACGTCAATTTCATCGTCGCGTTGTGCGATGCCCTCGAACTCGAAGACCCCATCTTCATGGGCTCCTCCTTCGGGGGGAACGTCGCGCTGCAACTCGCGCTGCGGCGCCCCGACCGCTTCGCGGGCGTCCTGGCGGTCGAGGGCGCGGACTACTCGCCCGGGTTCTACCTCGACTGGTGGCAGCACCCGCACGCCAACGCCGCCCAGGTCTGCGCGAGCGGCGTGTGGGACCTGATGGCGCCGCAGTCGCCCGAGGCCGACCGCTGGAAGACATGGTTCTACTACTCCCAGGGCTCCGAGGCGTTCAAGGGCGACCTGTACTTCTACTCCGTCGACCACGATCTGCGGGAACGTCTTCACGAGATCGACGGGGACCGGTGCCCCGTCGTGATGCTCACCGGCGAGTACGACTATCTGACGACCCCGGAGGACAGCGCCCGCACCGCGAACGCGATCGAGAACGCCACCTTCATCAAGATGGAGAAGATCGGGCATTTCCCGATGAGCGAGAACCATTCCGTGTTCCGCGGTTACCTCCTCGAAGCCCTCAGGATCCTCGGAAGAAAGAAGGTGTCCGTCTGAGCGGGCAAAGGGGAGCGCCGACAACGGCGGCGTAGGGCCGGCGTCCGCGGGAACCTAGGTGGGCATGGCGCCCAGTCTTGGCTACGTGATCCTGTATGTCCGCGACCTTGCCGCCTCGATCGTCTTCTACCGGGACGTGGTCGGGCTCGTCTTCAAGTTCCAGGACGCGGGCTATGCGGAATTCTCTACCGAGGCCACCAGGTTCGCGCTGTACGAGCAGCGCCGCGCCGACTGGCTGACCAACAGCCGGACCGCGCCCGGCCCGGCGGCCGAGGTCGTCTTCATGGTCGACGACGTCGACGCCGAGGCCCGCAGGCTCAGGGAAAGGGGGGCCGCTATCCTCAGCGGCCCCGCCGACCGGCCGTGGGGACACCGGACACTGCATGTCGCCGACCCCGATGGTTTCATCGTGGAGCTCGCGCAGGACATCCCGCGCCGTCGCCATCGACGCTAGAGCCGCGCGAGTCAGCGGGCGTGCGTCGCGCCGCCGTCCACGACCAGCGTGGAGCCGACCACGTAGTCGCCTGCGCGGGAGGCCAAGTAGATCGCGGCCGCGGCCATGTCCTCGTCGGTGCCGATACGCCCCGACGGGATCACCTCCATGAGTTCGTCCGCGTGATCGCGCGCGGCCCTGTTCATGTTCGAGGCGAACGCGCCCGGAGCGATCGCGGAGACGACGATCCCGTCCTCGATCAGCCGAAGCGCCATTCTGCGGGTCAGCTGGATCAGTCCGGCCTTGCTGGCGTGGTAGCCGTAGGTCTCCATCGGGTTGATCGAGATCCCGTCGATCGAGGCGATGTTGATGACCTTGGCCAGATGGCCGCCGGTCGCGGCCACGAGTTCCGGCTTGAGCGCCTGCGTGAGGAAGAACGGCGTCTTGAGGTTGAGGTCCATCACCTTGTCCCAGCCGGACTCGGGGAACTCGTCGAACGGAGCACCCCAGGCCGCCCCGGCGTTGTTGACCAGGATGTCCAGCGCCGACTCCTGCTCGCGGTAGGCGGCCACCAGTTCCTGGATGCCCGCCGCGGTCGAGACGTCCGCCGGAAGCGAGACGCAGTGGCCGAACTCCGACAGCTCCTTTGCGGCGGCATCGCACGCCTCGGCCTTGCGCGCGGAGATGTAGACCCGCACGCCGCTGCGGACATAGCCCTCGGCGATCATCCGGCCGATGCCGCGGGAGCCGCCGGTGATCAGTGCCGTGCGGCCGTCGAGGGAGAAGAGGGTGGAGATGTCCATGGTTCTCGCTTCCGCGGCGGGAGGCGAACCGTCAGTTCGACGCGTCGCGCCCAGCCTGTTGTCGAGTCTGCTTCCGAGCATTCTCGATCGTGACTCGCGAAGCCATCAGGTATCCGAGTAAGTTCCGGCGTCGGCCAGGCGGGTGACCTGCCCTGCCCTTATCGCCGCCTCGCTTCGAACCGTCACGAGAGCCGCTCCAGCACCATCGCCATGCCTTGTCCGCCGCCCACGCACATCGTCTCCAGCCCGAACTGCCTGTCGTGGAACCGGAGCGAGTTGATCAGCGTGCTGGTGATGCGCGCGCCGGTCATGCCGAAGGGGTGGCCGACCGCGATGGCGCCGCCGTTGACGTTGAGCTTGTCGATGTCGAGGCCCAGGTCGCGGGCCGACGGGATCACCTGCGCCGCGAAGGCCTCGTTGATCTCGACGAGGTCGATGTCCTCGATCGTCATTCCCGCCCGGGCGAGGGCCCGCTCGCTCGCCTCCACCGGGCCGAGGCCCATGATCTCGGGCGAGAGCCCGGTGACGCCGGTGGAGACGATCCGCGCGAGCGGGGTCAGTCCGAGCCGCCTGGCCTTGACGTCGCTCATGATGACGATCGCCGCCGCACCGTCGTTGAGCGGGCAGCAGTTCGCGGCGGTGACGCTCCCGCCGGGACGGAAGACCGGCTTGAGCTGGGAGACCGAGTCCTTCGTCACGCCGGGGCGAGGGCCGTCGTCGGCGGAGACCACGGTGCCGTCCGGCAGCGTCAGCGGGGTGATGTCCCGCTCCCAGAAGCCGTTGGCGATCGCCGCCTCGGCGAGGTTCTGGCTGCGGACACCGAACTCGTCCTGCTCCTCGCGGCTGATGCCCTTGAGCTGGGCGACGTTCTCGGCGGTCTGCCCCATCGCGGCGTACAGGTCGGGCATGGCGGGGCTCGACGCCGGCGGAGATGAAGACGTCGCCCTCGCCCGCCTTGATCGCGTGGAAGGCCATCCGGGTCGTCTGGAGGCTGGACGAGCAGTAGCGGTTGACCGTGGTGCCGGGCAGATGGTCCATGCCCGCGAGCACGGCCACGGCCAGGTCGTCGGGCCGCATCGAGACCAGAGATCCCTTGTTGGCACGGCCGATCGGGGAACGTGCGGTGGCGACGATCACAGCCTCGGGCATCGGTGGTTCTCCTTGCGAAGCGTGTTCGGACTGGACTATTCGGCCGAGGAGGACGCCATCGTGTCGGCGTGCTCCGGACGCCCCACCGCGCGGAGCAGCACGGAGGCGTCGAGCCGGGGGCCGCGCCAGGCGATGTGCTGGTCGGGGCGGATCAGGAGGAAGGGTTCGTGTCCCCATGCGGCCGGCGCCGGGATCGTCGTCAGAGGGATGCCGAAATGCTCCGCCCTGCTCTGGAACCGCGCGATGGCGCCCGTGTCGGCGGAGCCCGGATGGATCAGCGTGAACCCGCGGCCGAGGTCGTCGTACAGCGCATGACCGGGCTTCAGCCAGACATGCGGGAGTCGTGAGCCGGGAACGGTCGACGGGGTGTAGTTCACCACGTCGAACGGTGGCGCCTCGTGCGTCGTGATCACCACGGGTGAACCGTGGTAGGAGTATCCGAGCACGAGGCCCAGGGAGTTGAACTCCTCGTACTTGGTCTCCTGGATGCGTTCGGCGGTCTGCGCGATGTCGGGGCCGGACGCTCGGAGGTTGCGCGTCGCGGAATCGATCGTCTGCTGCGCGACCTCGCGCCGCTCCACCGCGTAGGTGCGGAGCAGCTCGGGGCCTGCCCAGCCGCGCAGCGCCGCGGCGAGCTTCCAGCCGATGTTGACCGCGTCTCCGACGCAGGTGTTGAAGCCGTGGCCTCCGAACGGCGGATTGACGTGTGCGCTCTCACCGACGAGGAAGACCCGGTCGGAGGCGTACCGGTCGGCGATCAGCATCCGGGGCACCCACGGGTCGGTGGCGAGAAGCTCGATGCCGATCTCGTCCGCGGACCGTCCGGTGAGTGCGGCGAGGAGCTCGACCGCACGCTGGTCGGTGCAGGTGGCGTCGATGCCGCCGAGGCCCGCCCACCAGGTCCCTTCGCCGTCGAGCGGGCCCATGGCCGACTTCACCTCCGGGCCGACCACCCAGTAGTGGACGGCCTCACCGACGGCGGGCCGCAATCCCGGTGCGCGGAACACCGTGTTGAGGTTCGAGCGAGGCGACGACGCCCCGGCGAACGTCGAACCGATGGCGTCTCGGGTGACGCCCTTCGCGCCGTCGCAGCCGGCGACGTAGTCCGCGGTGATCTGGTACGTCGACTCGTCGTCACGCGTGATCTCGCAGCTCACCGAGTCGCTCGACTCGGTCAGACCCGTGACGCGCTCTCCGAGCCGGAGCTCGACGAGCCCGGTCGATCGCAGGTGGGCGCGGAGCACCTCCTCGACGATCGGTTGCGGCACCTGCTGCCCGCCTTCGGCGAACAGGTCACTGGGGGTGGCGCGCATGCCGAACGCATCGTCGAACTGGGTGATGCGCTCGCCGTTGAGAGTGGTGCAGAAGATGACCCGCCGGCACGACTCCGGTTTGAGAGGTGCGGCGTCACGGACCGCGTCGGCGATGCCCCAGCGCCGGAAGAGCTCCATCGTGCGCGGGCTCGTCGTCTTGGCGCGTGGTCTTGTGTGGGAGACGGCGGCCCGCGGCTCGACCACGATCGAGGGAACGCCGTGCAGTGCCAGTTCGGCCGCGGTCGCGAGTCCCGCGGGTCCACCCCCTGCGACCAGGACCGGAGCCGTCGACATCGAGTTCACTGGGTCAGGCATGGGCATATAGTCCGGCGTGCGATGGTCGACACACAGGGGACATTTCAATGAGTGGCACGCAGCGCTCAAGGCGCCCGTCCGGCCGTCCACCAGTCGGGGAGCCGATCCTCGACCGGGCCTTCCGGCTCCTGCGGGCCTTCGCCGACAACGGCGAGAGCCTGTCGCTGCAGACGCTGGCCGCCTGCTCTGACCTGCCGAAGAGCACCGCGCTGCGGATCGCGAACCAGCTCGTGCGCGTCGGGGCGCTCGAACGTCGCGAGAACGGAGAATTCGTCGTCGGCCTGCAACTCCTGGAGATCGCCTCACTCGCGCCGCGCGGGCACGGACTGCGCGCCGCGGCGCTGCCGGTGATGGAGGACCTGCATCACGTCACGCGCCAGCACATCCTGCTGGCGGTGCGCGAGGGCGACGAGGGCGTGCTGGTCGAACGGCTGTCGGCCACGGACGCGACGGCGGTCAAGTACCGGGTCGGCGGGCGGATCCCCCTCGGCGAGACCGGGATCGGGGTGGCACTGCTGGCGTACGCCCCCGAGGAGGTGCGTCAGGCGCGCCTGGAGCGTTCGGCGGAGCCCGCCCGGCTCCGGAGACTCCTCGCGATGACGAGAACGGAGGGTGTGTGCGCGGTCACTGGCCCGAACCCGTTGCCGGGCGGCCCGGACATCATCTCGACCGTGGCGGCGCCGATCCTCGGTCGGCAGGGCGAGGCGCTCGGTGCGATCTCTCTCGTATCGCCCGGTCCCCGCGGCACCCAGGTCGCCAACCGGGTCGCGATCCGGACCGCGAGCCTCGCGATCGCCCGCGCGACGCGGGCCCCCGATCCGGTCAGGCGGACGAGGCCGCCTGCTGACTCGCGATCGCCAACTCGATCGTGAGCCGGATGTGCCGCTCGCTGAGACCGACCGCGAGGTCGGCGTCGCGGCCCACGGCCGCTTCCATGATCGCGCGGTGCTCGGCCTCGATGTCGCGGTGCGTGCGCAGGCTCTCGGGTGTAGACCAGCAGCGGTAGACCTCCGAGATGGAGCGCAGGCGCGCCGCGGCGTCGTAGAGGTAGGTGTTGCCGCAGCCGGCGAGGATGGCGAGGTGGAACGCCTCGTGCGCGACGAGCCAGTCCTCGCTTATCTCGGGCCCCGTGACGGTGCGGCCGATCCGCTCGAGCGCGTGGTGCTTGGCGACGACCTCCGACTCCCAGGTGATGTCGCCGTGCGCGACCGCCTCGCGGATCCCGAGGGTCTCGAGGGCGACGCGCGCGTCGGTGAGCTGGGTGAGGTTGTCGACCGAGACGTCGATGACGCGGAATCCCAGCTGCGCCTCCGAGGTGGCCAGGCCCTGCTCGACGAGCCGGGGCAGGACTTCCCGCAGCACTCCGCTGCTGACGTTGTAGCGGGCGCCGAGTTCGGCGAAGCCGAGCTTTGATCCCGGCGCCAAGCGGCCGTTGAGGACATCCGAACGCAGTCGCTGGAGCACCACGCTCGCCCGCGTGGGGGCCGCGGAACCAGATCGAGCCATGGCCGGAGTGTAGTCCAAGGTGTTGAAACCCTGCAGTGGTCTCCACTTTGGCGCCAAATTTCGAAATATCGTTGACATCTCGCATCCTCGCTGGTTGTGTGAGCCGGACCACGGACGAAAGGTGAGCCACACGATGCGAATCGCGACGAGAGCAGGGCGAACGGTTCTGATGGCGCCCGACTCCAGCACGGTGGTCGACCTCGCGAAGGCCGGCGACGGGGCGTTCGGGCCCGACCCACGGCAGGTCTTCGACGCCTGGGACGCGCTGGTCCGCTGGTACGGCACCGCCACCATCGACTTCGCCGCGGGCGACCGGTACGAGCCCAGCGAGCTCGGGGCGCCGTCGCCCGACCCCCGGCAGGTCTTCGCGATCGGATTGAACTACCGCGACCACGCCGACGAGTCGGGCTTCACCTACCCCGACAAGCCGACCGTCTTCACCAAGTTCCTCGGCAGCTTCGCCGGGCCGGCGGGCGACCTCGCCCTGCCGGGGGAGACGGTGGACTGGGAGGCCGAGCTGGTCGTCGTGATCGGAAAGCCCGCGCGCGACGTCGCCGTCGAGGACGCCTGGTCGCACGTCGCGGGGCTCACCGTCGGGCAGGACTTCTCCGAGCGCACCTACCAGCTGGCAGGGCCCGTGCCGCAGTTCTCGCTCGGCAAGTCCTTCGCCGGCTTCTCCCCGCAGGGACCAGGGCTGGTCACACCCGACGAGGTGCCGGATCCCGACCGGCTCCACATCTCCTGCACCGTCAACGGCGAGACCGTGCAGTCCGGGTCGACCGATCGGATGATCTTCTCGGTCCCGTCGCTGATCTCGCACCTGTCGTCGGTGCTGGAGCTCCGCCCAGGTGACGTGATCTTCACAGGTACCCCGTCGGGCGTCGGCGGTGCCCGCAAGCCACCGCGGTTCCTCAAGGAAGGCGATGTCGTCGAGACCGCCATCGAGGGCATCGGCACGATGCGGCACGTGTGCGTCAAGGCGCGGTGACGGGGCGAGGAAAGGGGCTGTTGTGGGGATGCACCGACTGACCGGGATCACCATGGGTGTCCCCGACGTCGCCGCGACGGCGGCGTACTACACCGAGTTCGGGCTGACGCCTGTCGCATCGGAGGGCGACGACAAGATCGCACGCTTCCGCACCCAGGACGGCGGTGAGCAGCTCACCATCAGGCACACGGATCTGCGGCGGCTCATCGAACTGGGAATCGGTGTCGACGACGCCGACGACCTCGACCGCATCGCCCGCGGCCTCCGCCGACTCGACCTCGCTTACGAGCGGTCCGATGCCGGCGTCACGGCCCTCGATCCCGGCACCGGCGTGAAGGTCAGCGTCTCGATCGCTGCCCGTACCGAGCCGCGACCCGACCGGGAGCAGAGCTACAACGCGCCGGGGCGGCCGGTCCGCACCAACGAGCGGGCCGACGGCGTCACGCGCGAGGGGCCGGTCAAGCCGCGCAGGCTCGGCCACGTCGTGCTGGGCTCGACCGACTACACGGCGACGGAGCGCTTCTTCATCGAGGGCCTCGGCTTCAAGGTCAGCGACCTCGTTTCCGATGTGGCGGCCTTCCTCCGGTGCTCGACCGACCATCACAACGTGCTCGTCCAGAAGGCACCGGTCTCGTTCCTGCACCACACCTCGTGGATCGTCGACGACGTGGACGAGATCGGCAGGGGAGCTCACCACATGCTCGCCGCGGACCCGTCGCGCCACGTGTGGGGTCTCGGCCGGCACGCCGTCGGCTCGAACTTCTTCTGGTACCTCAAGGACCCGGCCGGCAACTTCTCCGAGTACAGCTCCGACATCGACTGCATCGTCGACGACGCGTTGTGGAAGCCGGAGGTGTGGGAGGGCGTTCGGGCGATGTACGCGTGGGGCCCGCCGCCCCCGCCGTCCTTCCTCGCCCCCGACGACCTCGCCGAGCTGATGGCCGGCGCGCACACCTCATGAGCGACGCACCGCGGACCGCCGGGCTCGCCCCCGCCCCACTCGGCACGGGACGGCTGGCGGAGTTCGCCGCCGAAGCGGCAGAGCGGCACGGCGTCGTCCTGAACGACTACTGGCAGTTGCATGAGTGGTCGATCACCGAGCCGGAGCGGTTCTGGGCCGAGGTGTGGCAACAGTTCGGCGTTGTCGCGTCGGCGCCGTACCGAACGGTCCTCGACCGCCGCACCATGCCGGGGGCCAAGTGGTTCCAGGGGGCTCGGCTGAACTACGTCGATCAGGTGATGCGGTTCGCCGACCGGCCCGGTGCGGCGGTGGTCTCGATCGCCGAAGACGGCAGCCGAGGCGAGTTGAGCTGGCCTCGGCTGAGGGCGGCTGTCGCCGGTTTCGCCTCGGCACTGCGCTCCATGGGCGTCCAGGAGGGAGACCGGGTCGTCGGCTACCTCCCCAATGCGCAGGAATCCGTCATCGCCTTCCTCGCCACGGCCTCGCTCGGCGCGACGTGGGCGGGGTGCGCTCCCGACTACGGAGTCTCCGCCGCCGCCGATCGCTTCCAGCAGCTGGAGCCGACGGTCCTGGTGGCCGCCACGGCGTACCGCTTCGACGGGAAGGTGCGCGACCGGCGTGAGGAGGTCGCTGCGCTCGTCGAGCGTCTGGGGGTGCGCGCGGTGGTGACGGTGCCGCGCGCCGGCCTCGACGCCGAGCCCGCCGCTTTCGGCCCGGTGCGTCACGAACGCTGGGACGACGTCTGCTCCGCGGACTCCGAAGAGCGGCTTATCACCGCGCAGGTGCCGGCCGAGCATCCGCTGTGGGTCCTGTTCTCGTCCGGCACCACCGGCATTCCCAAAGGGATCGCGCACAGTCACGCCGGCGTGGTCGCGATGAGCCTCGCGGCCTCCGCGCTGCAGGCGGACATGGGCCCTGGAGACACGTTCTTCTGGTACACCACGACGAACTGGATGCTGTGGAACAGCGTCGTCTCCAGTCTGCTGTCCGGGGTCACGGCGGTCACCTGCGAAGGCGGCCCGTTCTTCCCGACGGCCGATCGACTGTGGCAGATCGTCGCCGACGAGCGCGTCACCGTCTTCGGTACCAGCCCCGGTCACATCCTGGGGTGCGCGTCGCAGGGGTCGAGGCCCAACGAGCACCACGGGTTCACGCACCTCAAGCAGATCATGGTCAGTGGCGCGCCGGCCCCGGCCTCGGTGTACGCATGGGTGGCCGACGCGGTCTCGCCGTCCGTCCCCTTGATCTCCAGCAGCGGCGGTACGGACGTCGTCGGCGCGTTCGTCGCCGGTGCGCCCGCGCTCCCGGTCGTCCCCGGTGAGATTCCGGGCCCGGTGCTGGGCACGGCCGTGGCGGCCTTCGACGGCGATGGGGAGCCGATCCGCGATCAGGTGGGCGAGCTGGTCGTCACGCTTCCGATGCCGAGCATGCCCGTCGGGTTCTGGAACGACCCGGACGGATCCAAGTACCGAGCCGCGTATTTCGACACGTTCCCCGGGGTCTGGCGTCACGGCGACTGGGTCACCCACACCAGCAGGGGGTCGTTCGTCGTGCACGGCCGCTCCGACTCGACCCTCAACCGCAACGGCGTGCGGATCGGCTCCGCCGATCTCTACAAGATCATCGAGGGGCCCGAAGGCGTGGCCGAGGCGATGGTGATCGGTGTCGAGCGCGCCGACGGGACGTACCGGATGCCCATGTTCCTGGTGCCGCACGCGGGACAGGTCCTGGACGACGAGGCGATCGGGGCTCTCCGGCAGAAGCTGCGCACCGAGGGCTCGCCGCGGCACGTGCCGGACGCGTTCCATGTCGTGGCCGCGATCCCGCACACCAAGACCGGAAAGAAGCTCGAGATCCCGATCAAGCGGATCCTGCAGGGCGCGCGCCCCGAGGAGGTGCTGAGCGAGGGAGCGATCGATCGCCCCGGGCTCATCGCCGACTACGTCGCGCTCGCCGAGCGGTGGGACGCCGAAGACGCCCACGCGACCGCAGACCAGTAGAGAGCAAGGAGCGAGAGATGGCAGGAAACCCGGCGGACCGGGACGTGTTCGTCCCGCACGCCTTCCCCGAGAAGCAGGTCGACCTCGGTGAGATCACCATGAACTATGCCGAGGCGGGCTCTCCGGAGAACCCGGCCCTGCTTCTCCTTCCGGAGCAGACCGGATCGTGGTGGAGCTACGAGCCCTCGATCGGGCTGCTCGCCGAGCACTTCCACGTCTTCGCCGTCGACATGAGGGGGCAGGGCCGCAGCACCTGGACGCCGCGGCGGTACAGCCTCGACAACTTCGGCGGCGACCTGGTCAGGTTCATCTCGCTGGTCATCGGACGCCCGCTCATCGTCTCCGGCTGCTCCTCCGGTGGCGTGATGGCGGCCTGGTTGTCGGCGTACTCCATGCCGGGCCAGATCCGCGGTGCGATCTGCGAGGACCCTCCCTTGTTCGCCTCCGAGCTGACTCCCTCGTCCGGCCACGGCATCCGGCAGCACGAAGCCGGCGGCATGTTCGAAGCCTGGAACCGGTACCTGGGAGACCAGTGGTCGGTCGGCGACTGGGACGGCCTGACCAGGGCGATCGATGACTCGGCGTCCGCGGTCACCTCGGCGATGCTGTTCCCCGACCCCTCGCGACCGCCGCAGAACTTCAAGGAGTACGACCCGGAATGGGCGCGCGCCTTCTACGAGGGCACCGTGGCCGTGAACTGCCCGCACGACATCATGCTGAGGCAGGTCAAGACCCCTGTGCTGATCACCCATCACCAGCGCCACGAGGATCCGGAGACCGGTGTCCTCAGCCCCGGGGCGCTCTCGGTTGCTCAGGCGATGAAGGCCAAGGAGCTGATCGAGTCCGCGGGCCGGCGATGTGACTACCAGGACCACCCGACGGCGCTCCACATGATGCACCAGTTCGATCCTGAACTGTTCACCAAGGTCGTCGTGGAATGGGCGGCAACGCTGCGCTGAACCGTCCCCGGTGATCCGCGGCCTTCAGGAACACCCATGACCGTCACGACGCGCGCGGAAGGGGAAGACGGCCGTTGATGAGGCTCAACCGCATCGTCGTCGTCGGCGGACTCGTCGGGATGGAGATCGCCTCGACGTGCCGTCGGCTCGGTAAGGGCGTGACCGTCGTCGATCGGGAACCACCACTCGAACGCCTGCTCGGACCGATCGGGCCGCCCGGATCCGATGGTGCGCCGACGACTGAATTGCCGCTCGGATCCGTTCAGTCGACTACTGCGCGGGGATCGGTTTGTCCTGGAGTGCGCGGACGACCGAGGAGGGGCTCGGGCGGCCCAGCCGCGCGGCGAGCCAAGTGCTGGTCTCGACCAGTTTGGCAAGGTCGATGCCGGTGCGGATGCCGAGACCTTCGAGCTGCCAGAGGAGGTCTTCGGTGGCGAGGTTGCCGGTGGCGCTCTCGGCGTAGGGGCAGCCGCCGAGGCCGCCTGCCGAGGTGTCCACGGTGCTCACCCCGTGCTGGAGCGCGACGAGTGTGTTGGCGAGTCCCTGGCCGTAGGTGTCGTGGAAGTGCACGGCGATCCGGTCGAGCGGGATCCCGGCGGCGGTGAGGGCCTTGAGGAGGGCGATGACCCGCCCCGGGGTGGCCACGCCGATGGTGTCGCCGAGGCTGAGTTCGGTGCAGCCGAGGGAGGCCAGTGCCGTCGCGACGCCGACGACCTGGTCGGTGGAGACCGCTCCTTCCCATGGGTCGCCCCAGCACATGGAAAGGTAGCCGCGTACCCGCATCCCGGCTTCGCGGGCCTCGGCGATGACGGGAGCGAACATCTCGAGTGATTCGGCCACTGTGCGATTGAGGTTGGCTTTGGCGAAGCTCTCGGTGGCCGATGCGAACACGGCTATGTCGGTGACGTCCAGGTCGAGGGCTCGTCGCAGGCCGCGCAGGTTGGGCACGAGGACGGGGTAACGGACCCCCGGGCGGCGGTCGAGGCGGCGGAGTACCTCCTCGGCGTCCGCGAGCTGGGGCACCCGGGCGGGGTGGACCATGCTCGTCGCCTCGATGAGGGTATGGCCGGCGTCCGCGAGGCGTTCGATGAACTCGATCTTCACGCCGGCGTCCACCGGTGCGGACTCGTTCTGGAGTCCGTCACGGGGGCCCACCTCGCAGATGGTGACGGATTCGGGGAGGCCCGGCAGCCGCCGGGTCCCGTATCCGCTCATCGTCCGGCCCGCAGTTCGGCCAGGACCTTCTCGGCGTGGTCGGCGCGGAGCTGCTTGTCCGCGATGAGCCGGGCGACGACGGCCGGCACCTCCTCCGGGGTCGCCCCGGCCGTCGAGGCGATGTTGCGGGCGTGCAGGGACATGTGGCCGCGCTGGATCCCCTCGGTGGCCAGGGCCCGGACGGCGGCGAGGTTCTGCGCGAGGCCGACCGCGGTGATGATCTCCGCGAGCTCGGTGGCGGTGCGGACGCCGAGCAGGGCGATCGCCGCCTGAGCGGCGGGATGGACCTTGGTGGCGCCGCCGACGAGACCTACGGGCATGGGCAGTTCCAGGACCGCGGCGACGTTGCCGTCGGCGTCCTTCTCGAACCGGGACAGCGAGGTGTAGCGCCCGGCGGGGGAGACGGCGTGGGAGTGGGCGCCGGCCTCGACGGCGCGGGTGTCGTTGCCGGTGGCGAGCACGACCGCGGTGATGCCGTTCATGATGCCCTTGTTGTGGGTCGCGGCGCGATAGGGGTCGGCCTCGGCGAGCGCGGCGGCGTGAATGATGTTGTCGACCACGTCGGGGCCGCCGAGCGCGGCGGCGTCGAACACCGCGCGTGCCCGGGAGAGCCGCAGGTCGGCCTTGTTGGTGAGGATCCGCAGCAGGCTGTTCCCGCCCGCGATCTCGGCCGCCCGGGCGGCGACGGCCTCGGCCATCGTGTTGACCGCGTTCGCGCCCATCGCGTCGCGGACGTCGACCTGCAGGTGCGCGACGACATAGGTGCCGGCGCGCGACGGGACCAGGCGCACCGCGATGTCGCGGACGCCGCCGCCGAACTCGACGAGCTTCGGGTCCTGGGCGTCGGCGAGCGCGATCAGCTCCTCACGGGCCTCCAGCAGCCGTACCCGTCCCGCCTCGGGGTCGGCGATCCCCACGATCTGGACCTGTGCCTGCATGATGGGCGCGGTCGAGGACGTGGTGAACCCGCCGTGGACGCGCGCGACCTTGGCGGCGTTGCTCGCCGCGGCGACGACCGACGCCTCCTCGATCGCCATCGGCACGAGCACGTCCGAGCCGTTGACGACGAAGTTCGTCGCGACCCCGATCGGGACTCCGATGATCCCGGCCACGTTCTCGATCATGTGGTCGGCCAGCGCGGTGGTGAGGCCGTGCGCGGGGTCGAAGGCGGCGATCGCCGCGGGGTCGAGGCCGGCGGCGTCGGCGACGGACGTGCGCCGGTCCTCGACGGAGAGGTCCCGGAGATGCTGGATACGGCTGGTGCGCGGCATGTCGGTTCCCCGCCTACGTGTGGTTGCAGTACAGGGAGCGACGGTAGTTCGCATGAGATCGATGGGGAACGGACCGATCGTCCATGCTGATGAGATTTCTATGGGCGATCGGTCAGGTGGGCGAGGCGGACCGCGACGGTGATCCGGAAAAGATGGTCCGGCTCCTGCCAGTCCTCGCCGAGGAGCTGGGTCACTCGTTCCATGCGTTGCAGCACCGTGTTCTTGTGCAGGTGGAGAGCACGCGCGGCGCCGACCGTGCTCATCCGGTTGCTGAGGTAGGCGGCCAGCGTGGGCAGCAGCTTGGCCGAGTGTTCGCCGTCCCAGTCCAGTACGGGCCCGATGACGCGCCGTACGTAGGCGTTCACCCGCGCTTCCCCCGGGCCGAAGAGGGCCGTGTAGGGAAGGTATTCGTCGGTGGTGACGGCGGCGTCGTCCAGTCCGAGCGACGGCAGAATTCGAAGACATGCCGAGGCCGCGTCCACCTGCGTGCGCAGATCGCCGGCGGCGTCGCTGACGTTGGCGCCGGCCGCGAGGACCGGCACCTGGAGCGTGCGGCTCACCGCCTGGTGGACGTGCGTGCTCGCGGTGCGCGGGTCGGGATCGGACGTGAGGGCCACGACATGCTCGGCGTGCGCGCCGACGAGGCCGCCGATCTGGCGAAGGGCGAGGACGGCGTCACGGCGGAGTTCGGACGGCACGCAGACCACCACGACGGATCGCAGGTCACCGAGCCGGATGCCCTGTGCGCGGGCCCGGGTGGCGATGTCGGCCCGGCGGCCGGGGGAGTTGGACAGCAGGTCGGCGAGCAGGTCGCCGCGGACGCGCTTCTCGGCCTCGATCATGGCCTCCTGCTTGAGGTTGAGCAGCGCGGTGATCTGTGCGGCGCGTTCGGCGGTCCGCAGCTCGACGGGGCCGAACGCGACCTCGCCCTGCTCCAGCAGCAGGGCTCCGAGAGACGTCGTCCCGGCGACGATCGCCACCACGAAGGCGCCTCCTCCCACGGGGACGCAACGTCCGCTCCGGCGGCTTCGATCCACGGCCTCGCGCAGAGGCTCGTCGGTGTCGTCGGTTTCGAGCAGCCTGACGTGGCACCGCAACGCACGTCCGAGTGCGGTCGCGACATCGGGCGCGTCACCGCCCTGGAGGATGAGGTTCGTGAGGTCGTTGTGGACTTCGCTGGCGCGTTCGACGGCCTCGACGTGGCGGGCGAGTTCTCCGTAGGCGCGGCGTGCCTCGTCGGCCGAGTCCCGTGCCCGGGCGAGCAGGCGGGCGGTCTGGAGCACGATCGCGGCGTGGTCGGCGAAGGCCGACAGCAGGGAGATCTCCTCAGGCGAGAAGGCGTGCTCGAAGCGGTTGGCGGCGAACAGCACGCCGAGCACCTGGTCGTCGGCCAGCAGCGGGACGCCGAGCAGCGACACCAGGCCCTCCGCCTTGACGGCGGCGTCGATGCCCGAGTCATGCGGCACCTGCGTCATCGTGGCGTACTTGGACGTCCAGCACGGCCGGCGGCCCTCGACCACCTGGCTCGCCAGACCTATGCCGGGAGGCACCCGCAGCCCGAGGAGGGACGGGGAGATCGAGCCGAGGGTGGTCCGCACCCGGAGTTCCTTGCTGTCCGCGTCGAACTCGGACAGGTAGGTGACGTCGGTGCCCACCAGGTCGTGCGCCCGTTCGACGAGCCGGCCCAGCAGTTCGTCCACGTCGCGGAGCTGCGCGAGCTCGCGTGCCGATGAGAAGAGGGCCGACAGTTCCCGCCCGCGGCGGCGCCAGCGGTCCGAGGTCGCGCGCAGGCGCCGGAGCTCGTAGGCGATCTTGGCGGCGCCCTCCTCGGGCAGGGCCGCCTCCGAGAGGAGGCCGTCCACGTCGACCTCCCGGTCGGTCGACGCGGCCTGGAGCAGGTCGATGACGATCTCGACCGGGATGGTGCTCGCCATGTCGCCCCTGCCTTCCCGTACCGATCGAACAGGAACTTTTCCTGGATAGTGGACGAATGATACATAGCCTGAACCAGGTGGCGGCCGTAGCGTCCACGGCGGGGATGGCGGAATCTCCGGTGAATCGAAACAGACCGTTGGTGCGGACCTACCACCCGTCAGCCCAGCACGATCGGCACCAACCCATTCGAGAGGGACGGCGAGCATGGCGCTTCATGTTGGCATCGACGTCGGGGGGACCTTCACCGACGCCGTGGCGATCGTCGACGGGCGCGTGATCCGCGGCAAGGCGTTCTCGACCAAGGACGTGACCACCGGGATCCTCGGCGCCCTGGATGTCCTGCGGGACCGTGTGGGCATGGCCGAGGCGGAGTTCTTCGCCGCGGTCGACCGCTTCGTCCTGGGCAACACCATCGTCACCAACGCGGTGGACGAGCAGAAGTACGCCGCGGTGGGACTGCTGACCACGCAGGGGTTCCGCGACACCCTGCGCATCGCCCGCTCGGCCCGCACCGACGAGCGCGACCCGCACCGGATGTCGGCGCCGCCGGACATCGTGGAGCGCCGCCGCATCGTGGAGGTCGCCGAGCGGGTCGATGCCCACGGCACGGTCCTGGTCCCGCTCACCGAGGACGCGATCGCCGCCGCGGTGGACGCGGTCCTGGCGGCCGGCGCGGAAGCGATCGCGGTCTGCCTGCTGTGGTCGTTCCGCAACGCCGTCCACGAACAGGCGATCGGCGATTACCTGGACGCCCACCACCCCGACGTCCCGTACACGCTGTCCAGCCGCCTGACACCGGTCTACCGCGAGTACGAGCGCATGGTCACCACCGCGCTGGACGCCGCGGTGAAGCCGATCGTGGCCTCGCACTTCGAGCACCTGGCCGAGGACCTCCGGAGCAGGGGGCTCCGCGCTCGGGTGCAGATCATGCAGGTGCACGGCGGGTTCCTGTCGGTGGAGGAAACCGGCAAGGCCCCGATCTCGATGTTCAACTCCGGCCCGGTCGGCGGCGTCACCGGCGCGCGGCTGCTGGGCAAGCGCCTGGGGCGCCGCCGGGTGCTCACCGCGGACATGGGAGGCACGAGCCTCGACGCCGCGGCGATCCTGGACGAGGAGTTCCGGCTGCTGCCCCGGGCCGAGATAGGCGGCCTGCCCACGAGCCTGACCGCCGTCGACATCGAGACCATCGGGGCGGGCGGCGGCAGCCTGGCCTGGGTGGACGGCCGGAACCTGCTGCGCGTCGGCCCGCAGAGCGCGGGCTCGACCCCCGGCCCCGCCTGCTACGGCAAGGGCGGCACCCGGCCGGCGGTCACCGATGCCGCGCTGGTGCTCGGCTTGATCAACCCGGACTACTACCTCGGCGGCACCGTCCCCCTGTACGAGGAGAAGGCGCGGACGGCGCTGCGCAAGCACGTGGCCGAACCCCTGGGGATCTCCGAGGACGCCGCCGCCGAAGGCGTGTACCGGCTGGCGACGTCGCAGATGTCCAACGCGCTGCGCAAGATCACCGTGAACCGGGGGCACGATCCGCGCGAGTTCACCCTCGTCGGCTTCGGTGGCGCGTGCGGCCTGTTCGCGGCCGCCATCGCCGCCGAGGCCGGGGTCCGGGAGGTCGTGATCCCGCGCAACGCCGCGGTCTTCTCCGCCTACGGCCTGATGCACGCCGACTCGGTCTTCTCCGCCGTCCAGACGAGCCCGTGGACGATGGACCAGCCCGCCGCGGCGCTGGAGAAGGAGTTCGCGGCCCTTGAGGAACGCGCGCGGGCGTGGTTCGAGACCGAGGGGATCCCGGACGACCGCCGAGAGCTCCAGCGCGAGGCGGACATGAAGTTCGTGGGCCAGATCTTCGAGGTCACCACCCGCCTCCCCGTGAGCACGTTCGGCGAGGCGGACAAGGAGGCGCTGCGCGACCGGTTCATCGCCGACTACGAAGAGGAGTTCGGCACCGGCACCGCGTGGACGGAGGCCGACATCCTGCTCATCAACACGCGGGTCCGGGCCATCGGCCGCAGCGACGTGCAGACGGTGAAGCAGATCGCGGGCGCCGATGAGGAGCGGCACGAGCTCACCCGCCGCGCCGTGCTGGAGCCGCTCACCGGGGAGCGCGTCGAGATCGGCGTGCACCGGGGGTTCGGCGCGCTCGGCCGATCCGACGGTCCCTGCCTGCTGGAGGAGCCCGACACCACGGTCTACGTGCCCAGCGGCGCCACCGTCGAGCTCACCGAGGGCGGCGACTTCCTGCTGGGCCTCGCCGACCGCTGACCCGTCCGCCGAAGGAGACGACCCATGACCAGCACCCAGCCCGAGATGCCCGAAGGATTCGACCCGGTCACCCTCGAGGTGATCCGGATGCGCCTGGACTCCATCGTGGAGGAGATGGGCATCGCGATGATCCGCTCGTCGGGCTCCCCGGTCATCACCGAGGCCGGCGACTTCAACACCGCCCTGTTCGACCCCGCCGGCCGCATCTACGCCTACTCCGACTACGTCCAGTTCCACATCGGATCCGGCAGCGTCGCCGTGCAGAACCTGGTGAAGGCCATCGAGGGCGAGCCGCTCGCGCCGGGTGACGCGTTCATCTGCAACGACCCGCACACGGCCGGCGCGAGCCACCCGCCGGACACCAACGTGATCTCGCCGATCTTCCACGGCGACGAGCTGATCGGCTGGGCGCAGTCGCAGGCGCACCTGGTCGACGTCGGCGGCATGACCCCCGGCGGCTTCGCGCCCGGCGCCCATGACTGCTACGCCGAGGCGCTGCGGCTGCCGCCCGGTGTGAAGATCTTCGAGCGGGGCGAGCCCGTCGAGTGGGTGCGCCGGATCCTGCTCAACAACGTCCGGGTGCCCACGCTGTTCTGGAACGACGTGCGCAGCCTGGTCGCGAGCAACAACACCGGCATCCGGCGGCTGCTCGGCACCATCGAGGAGTTCGGGCTCGAGCGGTTCCGCGACTACACCAAGCTCTCCTTCGAGCTCGCCGAGCAGGTCGTGCGCGAACGGATCCGCGCGATCCCGGACGGCACCTACAGCGCCGACGAGTGGACCGAACACAACGGACACGTCGACGACCTGTACCGCGTCGCCTGCACCATGACCAAGAGCGGCGACCAGATCACCTTCGATTTCACCGGCTCCAGCGAGCAGACCGACGGCTTCGTCAACTGCAGCTACGGAGCCCTGGTCGGCAGTGTCGCCACGGCCATCGTGCCGATCCTCGCCTGGGACGTCCCGTTCAACGAGGGTGTCATGACGGCGTTCGACATCGTCGCCGAACCCGGCTCGATCGTGAACCCCCGGCCCCCGGCGCCGATCAGCAACGGGCACCTCACCACCGGCGCCCGGGTGAGCCGCGTGGTCACCAAGCTCATGAACGACGCGTGCCACAGGAGCGACGACGACACCGTCCGCAACCGCACGCAGGGGGTGTGGGGCGACTCGTGGACCGGCGGGATCTCCGCGGGCACCACCGACGGCGGCGAGTACTTCGTCCTGTTCAACATGGACGGCGGCGGGATGGGCGCCGGCGCCCAGCCCGACGGCGACGGGCTCGACTGCGCGGGGATGATGACGCAGGTCAACAACATGCTCCCCGACGTCGAGATGAACGAGATGCTCTACCCGGTGCTCTACCTGTGGAAGCAGCTCAACGTCGACAGCGCGGGCCACGGCGCCCACCGCGGCGGCCTCGGCCTGCGCTTCGCCTGGACCCTGCACGGTGCGCCGGAGGTCACGCAGACGGTGTTCGCCCCGAGCGCCCAGGTGGTCGCCGGCGGCTTCGGCGGAGGCCTCCCCGGTGGCGGCAGCGGGCACGAGGTCTGGCGCCGGACCGATGTCGCGCGGCTGCTCGGTGACGGCCGGGTCCCCGCCCGGGACGCGCTGAGCGCCGAGGAGAAGGAGCTGCTGGCGATCAACCAGCAGTCGGTCACGGTCCGCGCCGGGGACGTGTTCGTGCAGTGGATCGCGGGCGGAGGCGGCTACGGCGACCCGCTGCTGCGCGCCCCGCAGCTGGTCGCGGCCGACGTTCGCGACGGCTATGTGACCGCCCAGGCCGCGCGGCAGACCTACGGCGTGGTCCTTACCGACGGCGTCGTCGACGAGACCGCCACGGAGCGGGCCCGCGCCGAGCTCCGCCGGGAACGGCTCGGCGAAAGCCCCGTCCAGCAGGTCCTGCCGGCCTCGCCGGCCGGATCGTCCGCGCCGCGCCGTGACGCGGACGGCTGGTTCGTGCCCGCCAGCGGTGCCCGCCTCGGTACGGGGGAGGATTGGCACCGGGCCGCGCGGAAGGTCACCCATGTGGCCGCCGACAGGCTGGCCGCGTACGGAGTCCGCGTCCGCCCGCGCGCCAACGGGCAGCGCGTCTTGATCGACGAGTACTACAGCCCCGCGTGCGGCACCCTTCTGGAGGCGTGCGTCAGGGTCGACTCGACGGCGGGCTGACCGGCCGACTCATAGATCAGAGGCGAACATGACCATCAACGACTTCGGCGCGATCGCGGGCATGCTCCCCGGCGGGCCGTCCCAGGGCGCGCTGCGCGGCATCGTGGTCCTGGACATCACCCGGGTCGTCGCCGGCCCCTTCTGCTCGATGCTGCTGGGCGACCTCGGGGCGACCGTGATCAAGGTCGAGAATCCCAGGGATCCGGACTACGCCCGGGACTTCCCGCCGAAGCTCAAGGCGAGCTCCGGCGAGGAGTTCAGCGGGTTCTTCGCCCAGTTCAACCGCAACAAGTTCGGGCTGACCCTCGATCTGTCCCAGCCGGACGGCAAGGAACTGCTGAAGAAACTGGTACGCCGTGCGGACGTTCTGGTCGAGAACTTCCGGCCCGGCACGATGGACAAGCTGGGCGTCGGCTACGAGACGCTGCGCGAGCAGAACCCGCGGCTGGTGTACACGGCGATCTCCGGCTACGGGCAGTCCGGCCCCTATCGCCGCCGGCCCGCCTACGACAACAGCGCGCAGGCCGCGGGCGGGTTGTGGTCGATCAACGGCTTCCCCGACCGGCCTCCGGTGCGCGTCGGCACCATCATCGGTGATCTGTCCGCCACGCTGTACGCGGTCATCGGCACCCTGGCCGCGCTACGGCACGCGGAGAAGACCGGGGAGGGGCAGATGGTCGACGTGTCCCAGCAGGACTCGGTGCTCAGCCTCACCGAGAACGCCGTGGTCTCCTACGCCGTCGACGGCAAGGTCGCCGGTCCGCTGGGCAACGAGCACCCGTTCGTCAAGCCCTACGAGCTCTACCCGTGCCAGGACGGGTTCGTGTTCTTCGGCGGATACACCGACAAGTTCTGGCGCCTGTCCTGCCACCTGTTCGGACAGCCCGAGCTCGCCGACGACCCCGAGATCGACACCATGGCCAAACGGTTCGAGCCCGAGGTCTACGAGCGGCGGATCCGGCCGCTGCTGCACAAGTGGTTCGAGGACAAGACGAAGGCCGAGCTGGAGGAGATCGTCGGCGACGCCGTGCCGCTGAGCGCGATCAAGGACATCGCCGAGGTCGTGGAGGACCCGCAGATCGCCGCGCGTGACATGGTCGTCGACGTCGACTATCCCGACTTCGGCCGGCTGCGCATGTTCGGCTCGCCCATCAAGCTCGGCGGCACGCCCACCCAGCCGCGCGGCCTCGCACCGAAGGTCGGCGAGCACGCCGGCACCGTCCTCGGGGCACTGGCCGATCTCGACGAGCACCACATCGCCGCGTTGCGCGAGAAGAAGGTCATCTGATGGGCGGCATCACCCTCGACCGCGACGGGGCGGTCGGGATCATCCGCTTCGACCGTCCCGACAAGCTCAACGCGCTGACGCTCGCGATGTACGAGGACCTGGGCGCGGCCTTCGCCGAGGTCCGCGACGACGACTCGCTCGCCGTCGCGATCCTCACCGGCAGCGGCGACCGCGCCTTCAGCGTGGGGGCCGACCTCACCGAGTCGATCCCGGCCCTGGCCCAGGGGCGCTTCGACATCTCCGAATGGGATGCCGCGCACCAGAAGCACACCACGCTGTTCAAACCCGTGATCGCCGCGATCAACGGTCTCTGCCTCGGCGGCGGCTTCGAGATCATGCTGTCCACGGACATCCGGATCGCGGCCGACACCGCCGAGTTCGGCCTTCCCGAGAGCGGCGTCGGCGTCGTCCCCGCGGGGGGTACCCTCACCAGGCTGACACGGCAGATCCCCTACGTGTGGGCGATGGAACTGATGCTGCAGGGAGACCGGATCTCCGCGGCGCAGGCACTCCGATACGGACTCCTCAACGAGGTGGTCCCCCTTCCCTCACTGTTCGATTCCGCGCTCGACCGCGCCCATCGGCTCGTGGCCCGCAGCGGCACCGCACTGGAAACCGTCAAGGAGGCCGTGCTCAGGCTCGGTGACCTCCCGCAGGACCAGGCGTTCCACAGCGAAGCCCTCTACGGTCAGAAGGCCTTCACCTCACCGGACGCCCGCGAAGGCATAGCCGCGTTCACCCAACGCCGCCCCCCGACCTTCCCATCCCGCACCGGCACGGCGAAACCTCCCCACTGACCCGGCACTGGTACGACCTGGACGCCGATCCGATGACCGGCGCCTCCTCCCGCGGTCGGTCAGGGTGACGGGGGGTTCCGGAAGACCGCGCTTGCCGTTAGGACCGTTCGGCCCTGGCTGTGGAGTCGGGCGGATGCGAAGGTCACCGTTCGCGTCGACTGATCGACCGTCGCCTCCCCGAACAGCAGGTCACCGCCGTGGGCGGGCGCCATCATCGAGCAGGACAGTTGCAGCGTCACGGGATGGCGGTCGGGGTTCACGCCGAGGTAGGACTCGACGGTGGCGCCGAGGGTGATGTCGAGGACGGTCATGAGGAAGCCGCCGTGCGCGGTGCCGTTGGGATTGAGGTGGTGAGGCGCCGGCGACACGCAGACGTCGGTCCGGTCGGTGCCGCGCCGCCACATCAGGCCGCCGACGTGGTCGAGGAAGGTGCCCTCCTGGCCCAGGGGGACGAAGCCTTCGGGGACGCCGTTCACGCTTCCTCCACCAAGACGATCCATACCGCCGCCATCGCGGGCCGTTCGCTCGCCCGCCGCTCCAACAGGCACCGTAGGTCGAGCCGGGTGGTGGCGCTCGGGCCCGCGGCCACCGCATCCAACGTCAAGCGAAGGCGGAACTCGTCGCCCGGGAGGACGGGGGCGGTGAACCGGACCCGTTCCAGCCCGTAGTTCGTCCATCTCGTGGCCTTGGCGATGGTGTAGCACTGGTTCGCCAGGGCGGTGACCGTCGAGAGCATCAGGAATCCGTGGGCGAGGAGACCGCTCAGACCGGCCTCGGCTCGCGCACGGACCGGGTCCGTGTGGATCCAGTGCCGGTCGTGGGTGAGTTCGGCGAACCCGAGCACGTCGTCCTGTTCGAGTGAAGCCCAGCCGCTGACCCCGATCTCGGTTCCGATGTGGGTCCGGAGATCGGTGGCGCGGTCGACGGCCAGGGTCCTGTCAGGGTCCTCGACCTTCACGATGTCGCCTCCTGCCTGTCGTAAAGCTGCTCGACGAGCCGCGCCCGCCGTTCCAGGACGACCCCGCGCACGAGTTGTCCCTTGCTGCCCACCTCGTCGCCCTCAGGTACGAGCAGAGCGCCGCCGAGGAGCCGAGTGCTCGGTTTGGGGTTCTCGCGGTTGAACACGTCCAGGAGTAGTCGCAGGTCGTCCGCGCCAAAGGCCCGGTCGTCCGCCCAGACGAGCACGCATGGCGCCGGCCGGTCGGCGCCGGCCACGACCACGTCGCGCAGGCGGCCTCCGCCGCGGGCGAGGAGATCCGCGCGGATGCCGGTGGCGTCGACCCAGGTGCCGTTGGCCAGCTTGAAGTCGTCGGCGATCCGGCCGGTGAAGCGCAGCCCGAGTTCCGGGCGCGCGGGATCGATCAGTTCGCCCGTGTCACCCGAGCGGTACCAACCGTCGGAGGTGAACGCCGCCCGGCTCTGTTCGGGCTGCCGCCAGTACCCGGCGGCGACGCATGGCCCGCGGACGAGGAGTTCCCGCTTGCCCGCGACGGGCCGGAGCGCGATCTCGACACCGGGCAGCGGTGTCCCGATGCAGTCCGGGGCCACCCCGTGCGCGTGCACCATGGTGGCTCCAGGGCCCGCCTCGGTCGAACCCCATCCGGTCACGATGGGAACGGGACGCCCGCGCACCGTCGCCGACAGATCCGACAGCCGGCGGAACACGCCCGGGTGCATGGCCGCGCCGGCGCTGAACATGACGTCGAGTCGCCCGAAGAACGCCTCGCGGAAGGACGGATCGGCCTCCAACGCGGGCAGGAGCGCCGCGAACCCGGCCGGGACCGCCCCATGGAAGGTGGGCCGGTGACGGCGGAGGTTCTCGATGGTGACGTCGAGCCGGTCCGGCCGGCCCGCCGCCTCGTCGATGTGCAGCGTTCCGCCCTGGGACAGCACGAGCCCGACGTTGGCATTGCCGCCGAAGGCGTGGTTCCACGGCAGCCAGTCGACCAGCACCGGGCGGTGGCCGGTCAGGAACGGCCAGACGTCGACCGTGACCTGGACGTTCGTCGTCATCATCGACTGGGTGTAGGCCACCGGCTTCGGCCGGCCGGTCGAACCGGAGGTGAGGAGGATCTTCGCCGGGGCAGCCGGTTCGATGTCGTCGGGATCCGGCCGCGGGTCCCCGTCGCGGGCTTCTCTCCGCAGGTCCCGCACGGCCGGATGACCGACCAGGACATCGGCCCGTGAGCCCTCGGGCAGGGCGTCCGCCAGGACCGCCGCGCGGGCCGGGTCGGACACCCACACCAGGGCCGGTTCGAGGAGGGCCAGGAGGCCGGTCAGCTTGCCGCGGTCGGCGGAGGCCCCCGCGTACTGCGGCGCGACGGGCACCGCCACGGCCCTCGCGAGCATCGCGGCCAGCCCCATGGTCATGTGCTCGATGGAGTTCGGCCCCAGCACCACCACGCGGTCCCCGCTCCGCAGGCCGCGCTGGACGAGCGCCGCGGCGACCCGGGTCACGTCGTCCCACGCCTCGGCGTAGGACCAGGCCGTCCTGCCGGTGCCGGTGGACACCGTGAGCAGGACGGCGTCAGGCGTCTCGGCGGCGAACCGGCGCAGCCAGTGCAGGACGGTCGGCGCCGGCGTGCCGGCGGGAATGCGGGACCGCAGCAGGAGCAGCCCGTCCGGATCGCGGTGGTGGTCGACCGCGGGCGTCGCGAACATGCTCATGCCCCGGGCTCCGGGTGAGGCCCGGCCTCACCGCGGTCATCGGCGTGCAGCAGCGCCAGCAGGTCGACGGCGGCCGTGTCCCTGTCGGCGAGGACCGCGCCGATCGGCCGGCCGTCGAGGGCGTCGTCCCCGGCCGCGATCAGCAGGGCGCGGGTCTTCTCGTCGAGATGCGGCGAGCCGAGCTCGGACCACCATCCCTCGATGGTCTCCGCGAACGAGCGCATCGCGCCGCGCATCCCGTCGGGGCCGCCGGCCAGCGCCAGCGAGGTGAGGGGACCGCCGACCAGGAAACGCGGGGTGATGCCGTGGACGACGGCGTCCTCGATGCCGCGGGCGTCCACGACGCCCTCGGCGAGCAGATGCACCGCTTCCCGGAGCATCGCGAACGTGAGCCTGTTGGTGAGGTACCCGGGTACCTCGCGTCGCAGCAGGACCGGGCGTTTGCCCAGGTCGCGAAGGTGGGCGAGCGCCGCGGTGACGACCGCGGACGAGGTCGCCTCGCCCGCCAGGACCTCCACGAGCGGTAGCGCGTAGACGGGGCTCTGCGGGTGGGCGACCAGCAGGCGCTCCGGGTGCTTCATGCCGGTTTGCAGGTCCGATGGCATGAGCCCGCCGCTGCTCGACAGGATCGGAACCTCGGACGCGACCGAGGCCTCGATGCTCCGGTACGCCTCCCGCTTGGCTTCGAGGGATTCGGGGACGTTCTCGTGCACCAAGGCCACGGCGCCGAGCTCGGCGGCCGGGACCAGCCGGAGCAGGTCCAGGGGCGCCGACGCGGGTGCGCCGGGCAGGGTGCGCCGGACCGACGGCCACACCGCGTCGAGGTACGACGTCAGCCTCCCGAGCGCGGTGGGTGCCGGATCGGCCACCAGCACCGGCCGGCGCCGGGCGAGGTAGGTGGCGGCCCATCCACCGCCGATCGTCCCGGCGCCCACCAGGCCGACGGGCTCGTCATTCGCGAGATGGGACATGGGTGACCTCCGTGACACGGCTCAACGGTGACGGGCGACGAACCTGGAGATAACGCGGTTGAACTCCAGTGGACGTTCCCAGGTGGGGCAGTGCCCGCACCCCACGATCGTGTGCTGCTCCGCGCGTCGCATGCGTTTCGCGACCTTCCCGGCAAGGTAGGGCGTGATGTAGTTGTCGGCGTCCGTCGTGACGAGCAGGGTGGGCACCGCCGTGGCTTCGACCGCCGCCCAGTCCATCGGGCTCCTGAAGCCCTGCATGAAGAATTCGCCGTTCAGAGCCCGTTCCTCGATCTTCAGCCACTCGCGCACGCCGGCCGGGTCGGCGGAGCGATAGCTCGGACCGAGCTCGCGGAACTCGCTCGGCATGGATTCGAACTCCGGCGACCGCAGCGCGGCGACGCTCGCCGCGAACTCCGGGTCCTTGATGCCCATCGTGCTGCACACGATCGAAAGCGAGCGGACCCGGGCCGGTCGCGCCAGGGCCGCGTCCAGGGCCGGCACCCCGCCTGCGGCATGCCCGACGAGATGGGCCTGATCGATCGCCAGATGGTCGAGCAGCGCGATGAGATCGTCGGTGCTGTAGCCGACGGCGGTGTGCGTGCTGCCTTCATGGCCGCGCCGGGAGTAGGCGATGACGCGACGGCCCTCGCCGCGCAGTCCCTGCTGCTGGTAGGGCCAGGAGTTCAGGCTCCCCGACCGGGCGTGCAGGAGCACGACGACAGGGCCGTCGCCGCCGGTGTCGCTCCACACGAGACGGGCGTCCGGCAGTTCCAGCACCCCGCGCCGCAGCGGGACGTCCGGCACCGGTATCGGCGTGAAGTCCACCGGCCATGCGTGCCCGGCGGCGCCCTCCGCCCCGGCGGCGCCCTCCGCTCCGGCGGGGGAGAGGCCGGCGACACCGGCCAGCCCCACAGTGGCCGGGATCGACGCGAGGACCGTCCGTCGACCGATCGACCTGGTCATGCCGCACCTCCCTCTTCAGCGAGGAAGCCGAGCACGAGGTCGTTGAAGCGGTGGTGTTGCTCCCATTGCGGCCAGTGTCCGGCGCCTTTGACGAGTTCGAAGCGTCCGTTCGGGAGCCGGTCCGCCATGCGCAGCCCGACGGCGGCGGGTCCCGAGGGGTCGTCGCTGGTCCAGATTACGAGCGCGGGCGCGGTGATGGCCGCCAGCTCGTCGTCGGTGATCATGTTGCGCGCCCGGGTGCCGCCGTCCTGGAGGCACATGATGTTCCGCATCGACTCGGCGAACGGCGGCTGTGCGTAGATGGTCCGCCGGACGTCGACCAGTTCCTGCGTGACGCTCGCCGGGTCGGCCATCAGCCAGGTCACGCGGGCGCGGATGCGCTCGTCGCTCGGGTCGTCGGCGGCGCCCTGGGACAGCGTGCGGATCCGTTCGCGGACCGCCGGATCGGATAGCGCGCCACCGGGGGTGTTCAGCACGATGCGGCCCACACGCTCGGGGTGCGCGTACGCGGCTTTCACCGCGACCCATCCTCCGAGCGACTCCCCGTTCAGGTGTGTCCGATCCAAGCCGAGCGCGTCGAGAAGGCCCATGAGGTGGGCGACGTAGTCCGGCAGTTCGAGCGGCCGGGTCGCCGGGGTGGTCAGCCCGTGGCCGGGGTAGTCGTAGGCGATGACGCGGTACCGCGCGGCGAGGGCGGGGATGTTGCGCGCGTAGGCCTCCAGGTGCCCGCCGACGCCGTGCAGCAGGACGACGGTCTCCGGTCCCGAGCCTGCTTCCAGTACGCGGGTGTTCCATTCGCCGACCTGCACATGCCGGATCGTCAGGTCCTGCCCCAGCAGGGCGGTCCAGATGCTCGGCTCGTCGGTGACGGGGGCGGGGACGGTCATGGGGTCCTCCGGGTCTCTGCGGTGGTGATGCCGAAGCCGGCGATCCATTCCGGGATGGCGCGGTAGAAGCGGGTGCGCATCGCGTAGGGGCCGGCGGCGGCCAGCGCCGCGTAGCAGGCCAGCCAGGTGCGGACCTCGTGGGCGGAGTTGCCCGCCTCGGCGGTGATCCAGTCGTTGGTCCAGGCGTCGGTGGCGGCGAGCCGTCCCTCGGCCAGCAGGTCGAGGAAGGCGCGGTCCCAGTCCGGATTCAGCCGCGGGCCGGGTTCCCCTGCCGCGACGGCCAGGCCCGCGCGGCGGACGCGGGCCTCGCGCTCGGCCCGCTCCTCGGCCGTCGGATTCCGGCCGCCGATGAGCCGGGCGGCGACCTCGGGCGGCGCGTCCTCCAGCGTGGGGATCGGCGGATCGTGGGAGAGCCCGCCGGAGCCGAGCAGCAGCACCCGGCGGTCGAGTGCGAGCAGGGCGCGCCCCAGCGCCTCGCCGAGCCGGCGGGTGCGCCGCACGGGACCGAACGGCACCGCCACGGCGTTGACGAAGACGGGCACCGTCGCGACGGCGTCGATGGAACCGAACAACTGCTCCAGGGGCTGCGCGAAGCCGTGGTCGACGACCAACCGTTCGGACATCGCCAGGTCGACGTCCGCCGCGAGGACCTCCCGGACGACGTGCCGCGCGGCGTCCGCGTCGACCGCGAGCGGTCCCCGCGCCGTCCCGTAGTCGCCGACCGCCTCGGCCGCGGTGCCCACGCAGAACGGCGGCATCAGGTCGTAGAACATGCCGTTGTAGTGGTCCGGCGCGAGCACGACGACCAGGTCCGGCTGGAATTCCGCGACGAAGTCACGGGCCTGCGCGAACGCCGAGCCGACCGCGGCGCGGGCGCCGCCGCGCGGCTCGACCGTGTGCAGGAGCGGCGAGTGTGACGCCGTAACGACGGCCAGCGGCACCGGTACCTCCTCGACGTGTGGGATGACCCGACGCTACGACCGACGCTCACATAGGTCTATGTGAAAGTTCGGCATCAGGACATAGTCGTTTCCCTATGAATTCGCTCTCGGCCTTGTCGCGGACCCGCGAGTCGCGGACACACTCCTTGCCGAATCGATAGGCGTCCGGCTAAGTGAAGGCGACAAGACTTGTAATAGTGCTATTCCTCTGAGCGGCCTAGCGTCCTGGGTATGACCGAGTTCACATCCACCCCGGCCGCCGCCGCCCCGCCAGGGGCCCCGGCGACCTCCTCGGCCTCCCGGTTGCGCCGGCTGGTCACCGTCGCCGTACTGGCGCAGGCCGTCGAGTACTTCGACTTCTTCGTCTACGCCACCGCGTCCGCCATCTTCCTCGGCCCGCTGTTCTTCTCCGGGCTCGGCGACACCGCCTCCACGCTGGCCTCGTTCTCGACCTTCGCCGTCGGATTCGTCGCCCGCCCGGTCGGCGGCGCGGTCGCGGGCCACTTCGGCGACCGGTACGGCCGCAAGCCGATGCTCGTCGCCTCGACGGTGGTGATGGGCGGAGCCACCTTCCTCATGGGCCTGCTGCCCACGGCGGCGACGATCGGCTGGGCCGCCGCGGTGGCGCTCACGCTGCTGCGCCTGCTGCAGGGCTTCGCGCTCGGCGGGCAGTGGGGCGGCGCGTCGCTGCTCCTCACCGAGAGCGCGCCGGCCGGCCGGCGCGGCTTCTTCGGGAGCTTCGTGCAGGTCGGCTCACAGCTGGGACTGATGGGCGGGATCAGCGCGTTCCTCGTGCTCGCGTTCCTCTTCTCGGACGAGCAGATGATGGCGTGGGGCTGGCGGATTCCGTTCCTGTCCGGTCTGGTCATGATCGGCATCGGGCTCTACATCCACCGCGCGGTGGAGGACACGCCCAAGTTCAAGGAGCTGCAGGCAACCCGCCCGGAGACGGCCGCCGCCGAGCAGCCTCCGCTGGTGAAGGTGCTGCGCGAGCACTGGCGGACGATCCTGTTCGCGGGCGGCGCGTTCGTCCTGCCGAACGCCGTCGCCTTCATCGTGGTGGCCGGGATCCTCGACTACGGCGTCCGGACCCTGCACCTGGCCAAGGGCCCGCTGCTCGGGGTGATCCTGGCCGGTTGCGTCGCGCCGCTGTTCTTCCTGCCGTACTTCGCGCACCTGTCCGATCGCGTGGGGCGGCCGAAGCTGTTCATCCTCGGAGCCGTGGGCGTCGTGCTCTGGGGCTGGCCGATGTTCGCGATGATCGACACCGGCGACCTGTGGCTGGTCTTCGCCGCGCTGTTCGTCTGCTTCACCGTCCACTCGATGATGTTCGGTCCCCAGGTGGCGCTCTACTCCGAGCTGTTCAGCACGGACGTCCGCTTCTCGGGAGCGTCACTCGGGTACCAGATCGGATCGGTCTTCGGCGGGGGGATCGCGCCGCTGGTCACTACCGCGCTGCTCGACTGGACGAAGGTGAGCTGGTCCGTCGCCGCCTACATGACCGTCCTCGGGGGGATCAGTCTCGTGTCCATCGTGGTGTTGCGCAGGCAGGCGAACTCGGCGAGCCGCAAGGAGCTGTGATGACGAGGCGTACTGTCCGGCATGTCGTCGACACCCACCACCATGTCGGCACCCTCTCGATCGGCGCGGCCGAGGAACGGGCGCCGGACCGGGAGCCGCGCGACCTCGTCGACACCCATCACGCCATGCTCGACCGCTTCGGGATGACGGCGTGCGCGGTGATGCCGGGCCTGCAGTACGAGCGTCCGCACGGGATCGTCAACACCCGGGAGGTCAACGACGCGATCGCGGCCTACAGGGACCGCTCGCCGCGCTTCCTCGCCGCGCTCGGCACGGTGGAGCCGCTGCACGGCCTCGCGCTCTGCCGCGAGGAGCTCGACCGGATGGTCGGCGATCTGCGCCTCGACGGAGTCGTCTGGCACACCCGCTACCAGGGCGTGGCCGTCTCGGACCGGCGGATGCACGCCCTGGTCGACGAGGCCACCGCCCGCGGCCTCCCCTGCTACGTCCACATGTTCGCCGAATCCAACCTGGAGGCGCCGTGGATGTTCGCGGACCTCGCCCGAACCCATCCCGAGGCGACGATCGTCGCGCTGGACGGGTTCTCCGGCTCGACGCAGATCCAGTACGTCATGGATCTGGCGGACCGCTTCGACAACATCCTGTTCGACACCGCGGTCTGCTTCCCGCTGCTGCGCCCGCTGGACGCCTTCGTCGCCCGGTTCGGCTCCGAGCGGCTGATGTTCGGCACGGACTCCTACGCCGACCCGGTCAGCTACAACGTGCCCGCCGTGATGGAGGAGCTGCTCAACTCCGACCTGGACACCGAGCACCTCGAGAACGTCTTCTGGCGCACGTTCTGCCGGGTCTTCCCCGCCGCAGGCCAGGCACTGCGAGCATTCGACGCTCCCGGGGATGAATCCTGATGCCCGCCCATTTAGGGCACTGCCACTCGACCAACGTTCGGACGGAGGCACGGTTCTGGGCGGCGCGGCGGATCGGATCCGCCGCGCCGCGCCGCGCTGCCCGACCGAGGCGATACGGCCGCGGGCGCATTCAGAAAAGGCTATGGGACGGTCGAACAAAAGCGCATGGTGCATAGCGGTCCGCTCGTTTACCGTCGCAACTATGACCGAAACCACATTCGCCGTGGAGTCCGGAGCCCCGCTACGCGCGATCGACCCGCGAACCGGAGCCGGCGACGCCACGTACGACGCCGCGAGCACGGATGACGTGGCCCGGGCAGCGCGCCAGGCCCGCTCGGCTCAGAAGCGGTGGGAGGCGCTGGGCCTCGACGGCCGGCGGACGGCCTTGCTCGCCTGGGCGGACGCCATCGAGGCTTCGGCGGCGACGATCGCCGAGGCCGAGATGCGCGACACCGGGCGCCGCCGCATGGCGCACGAGGTGCCGCACATCGTGGCGGGGTCGATCCGCGCATGGTGCGGCCGAGCGCCCCGGGTGGTCGAGGCCGCTGCGCTCGAAGGCGTCTCGACCGTCGACCCGGGCGTCAGCTTCCGGACGCAACTGGTGCCGTATCCGCTCGTGGGAGTCATCAGCCCGTGGAACCACCCGTTCCTGCTCTCCACCCTGGACCTGGTGCCCGCGCTGCTGGCCGGATCCGCCGCGATCGTCAAGCCCAGCGAGATCACTCCTCGCTTCATCGAGCCGGTCCGCTCGACATTGGCCCGGGTCCCCGAGTTGGAGGACGTCGTCACCTACCTCTACGGCGACGGAGGCACGGGCCGGGCACTCATCGACGTGGTCGATGTGCTGTGCTTCACCGGAAGCGTCGCCACCGGCCGCAAGGTCGCCGTGGCCTGTGCGGAGCGATTCGTCCCCGTCTTCCTGGAGCTCGGGGGCAAGGACGCCGCGATCGTGACGCGGACCGCCGACCTGGAGCGGGCGACCGAGGCGGTCCTGAAGGGCGCCGTGCACAACACCGGCCAGATCTGCTTCGCCACCGAGCGCGTGTATGTGCAGCGCCCGGTCATCGAAGAGTTCGTCGACCTGCTCGTGGCGAAGGCGCGGGCTTTGAAGGTCAACCACCCCGACATCAGGCACGGGCACCTGGGGCCGTTCATCGACCAGCGTCAGGCCGTGGTCGTGGACCGTCACCTCGGCGACGCCGTGGGCAAGGGCGCTCGGATCCTCACCGGCGGCACCAGCACCGACCTCGACGGTGGACGGTACATGGAGCCCACGGTCGTGGTCGGCGTCGACCACTCGATGTCCCTGATGACCGAGGAGACGTTCGGGCCGGTCATCCCGGTGATGCCCTACGACACCGAAGACGAGGCCGTCGCGCTGGCCAACGACTCCGACTACGGCCTGTCCGCGGCGGTCATCGCCGGGGACGCCGACGAGGCCGAACGGATCGCGCGCCGCGTCGACGCGGGCGCCATCAGCCTCCAGGACACCTCGCTGACGATCACGATCATGGGCGACGTCGAGAAGACCTCCTTCAACCGGTCCGGACTCGGTGGCTCGCGGATGGGGCCCAACGCGCTGCTTCGCTTCTTCCGCAAGAAGGCGCTGATCCGCCGTGACGGGCCGGTGACCGGCATGACGTCGCTCGGAGAGGACGGCCTCGTGTGACCGTCCCCTGATCCTTCTCCGGCGTCACCTCGTCCGAGCCCGGAGCTAGTCGACAGCGCCCCTGACGTGTCGGTCCGTCATTCCGCCGGTGCCAAGGGGCCGAACCGGCGGACCGCGTCGTCACGTATGGCCTGCGCCAGGCGGCGCTGAAGCGGCGTCGGACGCTTACCGCGACGGGTCACCAGATAGAGCTTGTCCCGCAGGTCGGCTCCGTCGATGACGACCTCGCGCAGCGTGCCGCGGTCGAGCTCCTTCTGCACCGACGCCCGCCAGAGCAGCCCCAGCCCGAGGTCGGCCTCGACGGCCTGCTTGATGGCCTCGGCGTTGCCCAGCTCGATCTCGACCCGGCGGTTCACCACGCCGATCGAGGCGAGGGCGCCGTCCTGCGCGCGCCGGATCGCCAGTCCTCCGGGAGGGCACACGAACGGCATCCCGTTCAGCTCCTCCGGGCGGACCAGGTCGCCGGCCAGGCGGCTCGACGTCGACGCGACGAGGCAGAACCCCGGCTCGGCGATCAGCTCGGCGTCGAAGGCGTTGGTGTCCAGGACCGCGTCGGTCGCGATCACGCACATGTCGGCACGGCCGGTGAGGGAGGTCTCCAGGGCCTGCTCCACGCCCGAGATCAGCAGGGTGATGCTCGCCTGCTCGTACTCGCGCCGGAAATCGATCAGTACTGGCGTCAGGATGTAGGTGCCCACGGACATGCTCGTCGCCACCACCACCGTGCCGGACGTCCCGCCGGACAGATTCTGCAGGCTGGACTGGAGCTCCAGCCGCCCCCGGAGCACCTCACTGGCCCAGCGGTAGGCCTCGTGGCCCGCCTCGGTCAGCGCGATGCCCCGGCCGTCGCGCTCGAAAAGCCGCGCACCGATCCGATCCTGCAGGGAGCGCAGGTGCGCGCTCACCACGGGCTGGGAGATGTAGAGCTCTTCGGCCGCGCGGCGCACGCTGCCGAGGTCCACGACCTTGCAGAACACTTCGAGCTTTTGCAGCGAGATGCGGTTGTCCGGCGCACTCATCACGCCCACCCCTTAGTCAGACGTCTATGTGAGCCTCGAAAAGTTTGTCATAGTGCTATCGGCTCACGCTGACTAGCGTCCGACTCACAGAGGGCAACGGCAAATGAACGAGGAAAGAGTCAGCAGTGGGATACAAGCAACCCCCGCAATGGACCGGCCTGGGCGACCACCAACGCGAGGGCGACGAATGGCCGGTCGTGATCGCGGGCGCGGGACCGGTCGGCACCTGCCTCGCGCTTGAGCTGGGCCGGCGCGGTGTGCCGACCCTCGTCCTCGAAACCGAGCCCGGCACCACGGCCAACCCCCGGTGCAACACCACCAATGCCCGCTCCATGGAGTACTTCCGGCGCATGGGCATCGCAGACCGGATCCGCCGCGCCGGACTCCCGCTCGACCACGCCACCGACGTCGTCTACTGCACAGCGATCCTCGGCGACGAGCTCACCCGATTCGAGTTCTCGACCTCGGGGCAGGTCTTGAGCGGAAAGGCGCACGAGTTCGCCGACTGGCCCACCCCCGAACCCCAGCACCGCGTCTCCCAGATCTACCTCGAACCGATCCTCCACGAGGAACTGGCCCGACTCCCGTCGGTGCAGGTACGGCGGGGTGCCGAGGTGGTGGACGCGGTCCGGCATGGCGACCGTGTGACCGTCCGGTACCGCGACACCGCGACCGGTGAGGAGAGCGAGGTCCTCGCGCGGTACCTCGTCGGCTGCGACGGCGGCACGAGCGTGGTGCGGCGCTCGATCGGCTCCGTACTGGAAGGCGACGGCAAAGCCGCGGAGGAGCGGCTCTCGGTGTACTTCCGCTCCGCCGAACTCGGCCGGGAGATGGCGCGGCGTCGTCCGGGCTGGATGTACTGGTGGTACGGCGAGAGGCTCCGCGGCTCCTTCGTCCAGCTGAACGGCACCGACCTGTTCCTGTGCCACGCGCGGGTGCCGGAGCACATGACCCCCGACGAGCTGGACGAGGACGAGGTACTCGTCACCGCGATTGGACGGCCGGTCGAGCACGAGAAGATCCAGGTGGTCCGGTGGACGCCCCGCCGGCTGGTCGCCGACCGCTTCCGCGCGGGCCGGGTCCTGCTCGCCGGCGACGCCGCGCACCTGTGGCTGCCGCTGGGCGGCTTCGGCATGAACACCGGGATCGCCGACGCGGTCGGCCTCGGGTGGCGGCTCGCCGCCATCCTGGACGGCTGGGCGGACGAACGCGTGCTCGACGACTACGAGGCCGAGCGCCGGTCCGTGGGAGAAGCGACCTCGCAGGCGGCGCTGAAGATCGACCGTGACATGAAGCAGATCGGCCGGGACCCCGAGTTCCACGCCGACTCGAACCGCGGCCGGACGCTGCGCGAGGAGGCCGGGCGGCTGATCGAGCAGAAGGACCGCCAGCAGTGGTACAGCCAGGGCGTCCAGTTCGGCTCGCGCTACATCGGCTCACTGGGCATCGCGGCGCGGCCCGGCGGGAGCAACGGCACGGCCATCGAGGACATCGGCACCTACGTGCCCAGCGCCGATCCCGGGGCCCGCTTCCCCCACGCCTGGCTGCCCGACGGCACCTCGATCTTCGACCGCCTGGGGCCGGAGTTCACTCTGGTGGTCGTGGACGCCCCGGACCTGGCGGCCCAGGTCACCCCCTTGCTCGACCTCGCCCACGCGCACGGCATACCGATGACCTTGCTGGAAGTCTCCGGACCCGAATTCCTCGACGTCTACCGGTACCGCCTGATCCTGGTCCGCCCCGACCTCCACGTCGCCTGGAGCGACGACGAGCCTCCGGCCCGCCCCGGCGACCTGCTCGCCAGCCTCCTAGGCCGCCACGACACCGCCCGCCAGCCGACCCCGCAGCCCTGACCCCCGGGCCGAGCCGGGGACCGGGCGCACCGCAACGGGCAGCACGCCGAGGCCGCCGCCCACGGGGACCGTCACCCCAACAGCGCCTATCCGTTCTCAACGGCGCCCCGGTCGCCCCGGGGCGCCTCTCCCACGTGTTCCAGAAGATGCCGGCACGAGGGCGCCATAGCTGTTGCCCATCTGACCGATCTGCCCGTCCGACCACGGCTGGACGGCCAGCCACTCGATGACGTCGTAGTTGTCACGTTGTTCCAGCGGGCTGAACGGGTCGACGCGTCCGGGCGATTCACCTGAGCCGCGCGTCGTGCACACCAGCCCGTTGTAGCCGTACTCGGCGCAGCGCGTCGCCAACTGTCCGTCAGCGCGGGTGGGCCGTCCGTCCAGTCCGCGCCGCGGGCGACGCCGGCCCGAGTGGACCCCGGTGATCCGGTGCGTTGGTGGTCGCGGCGCCACGGATCGGAAGAGGATCACGGGCGGGCCAGGACGTGTGAACGCCCTACACGCGAGAGCGTCTGGAGGATCTAGTGTGGCTGGGCTGTGCGGGGACGCTCCCGATCGCGATGGAGACCAGCAGCCCGAGCGCGGCGGCCGCCACCGCCTGGCCTTCTCCCACCGCGGGCAGGTCCGACTTGGGGCCGCCGACCGGTGCGAAGCGTTCTCGCGGATCCAGCACGACCGGCATGATGTCGCCGCGCCCGTACCCCTCGCAGTTGGTGGCGAGCTCGCGCGCGATCGGGGCGCCGTCGGTGCGGCGCAGCGTGCAGTGGTGGCTTTCGGAGCCGCGGCTCTGCGTCGTCCAGGTCCGTTCCACGACTGCTTCGGCATCGACGCCGACAAGGATCATCGCGATGTCCCGCGCAGCCACGACACCGACGATGGAGACGGCGAGCAACGACAGGACGCCGAAGGTCAGCGGCACACCGCTGAACCGGAGCGGCCGCCGCGTCCGGTACAGCCATCCCAGTGCGACCACCGCTGAGATCGTCTCGATGACGACGATCAGAGCCGCGGCCGTCGTGTTCCACCACAAGTAGCCGGCCACGGCGAGCGCGAACCCGCATGCGGCCACGCCGAGCACCAGGCCACCGCGCAGCATGGCGGAACCGACGACGGACATGCTTCCTCCACCAGGCCGTACCGAACGCCAGAGCGTAACTGGTGATCGTGGTTCATCGCCGACACAAGCGCGCGGGGCCTCCCGCCCTGCAGACGAACCGGACGAGGTCGTTGTCTGGCATTGATAATCGTTTTCATTATCGTTACGGTGTCCCTGTGCCGACCACGGGAGATCTTCTGGCATCGAGGCTCCGCCCCATCTCGTTCTGAGCCGACTTGTTCGCCGTCCCCAACAGCGCCTGCGATCGCCCCTCCGATTCCCGCCTTTCCTCCGTGCAGTTGAAGGAGCGTCATGCCTGATAAGTCGCTTTCGTCCGCATTCGTGGCGGTTGACGAGGTCGCGGGGGTGGTCGCCGAGGTGCTCGGTCTGGCCGCCGGGTCGGTGGATCACGACGCCGTCCTGACCGTCCTGGGACTGGACTCGTTCACCGCGGTCCGGCTGCGGCGCAGGCTGCGGGATCTGGGTTTGGACCTGCCGATGACGGCGTTCCTCGGGGCCGCGACGGCCCGGACCGTCGCGGCGGGCATCGCCGATCCCGGCGAGGGAGCCCCATCGGACGAGGGTTTCCCCCTGACGCCGTTGCAGACCGCGTACTGGATCGGCAGGAACCCCGGGTTTCCGCTCGGTGGAGTCGCGACCTTCTATTACCGCGAGTACGACCGGGTGCCGGGGCCGGAGGGACCGGAGGAGGATCTGGCCCGGCTCGCCCTCGCATGGAATCGCCTGGTGGAGCACCATCCGATGCTCCGCATGGTGGTGGACGGGGAGGGGCGGCAGCACGTCCTTCCCGCCGTGGAGCCGTACGAGATCGAGGTCGTGGATCTGCGGGCGGTGACGGGGAAGGAGGCCGACCGCAGGCTCGGCGATCTGCGTCACGACCGCTCGCACCAGGTGCGGGACGCGTCGCGGTGGCCGTTGTTCGACGTCAGTGCCGCGTTCCTTCCGGACGGCCGGACACGCGTCCTGCTCGGCATCGACGTGCTCGCCCTCGACCTGGCGGGATGGATGCAGGTCCTGGACGAGTGGGGGCGGCTGGTCGGCGATCCGGACGCCGTGCTGGCGTCGGCCCCGATCTCCTTCGCCGAACTGGTCGAGCGCCGGGCCGCCGACCCGGACGAGGCGCGGAGGAGGGAGCGCGATCGGGAGTACTGGCGGGGGCGGGTGCTTCCCGCCGGCCCCCGGCTCCCGTGGGCGACCGACCTGGCGGAGCTGCGGTCGCACCGCTTCGGCCGGTGGGCGGCCGAGCTGCCGGCCGCGGAGTGGAGCGCGCTGCGGGAGCGGGCGGCCGAGCGCGGCCTGAGCCCGACGGGCGTCCTGCTGGCGGCCTTCGGGCTGGTCCTGTCGCGGTGGGGCGCGGGCGGGGCGTTCTGCCTGAACACGACGCTGTTCGACCGGCCCGACGACCCCGAGCTGGCACACCTGGTGGGCGACTTCACCTCGACGCTGCTGGTGGAGGTGCCGGAGCCGGGGACGCGCGGGTTCGCCGACTTCGCGGCGCGGGTCAACCGGCGGTTCTGGACCGACATGGAGCACCGCGCCGTGTCGGGCGTCGAAGTCCTGCGCGACGCCGGGGCCACCGATCTCACACCCACCCATCCGGTGGTGTTCACCAGCGGCCTGGGCCTGTCGGACCCGGAGCGGGATCCCGCGGGGTGGCTGGGCGAGGAGGTCTTCGGGATCTCGCAGACCCCGCAGGTGGCACTGGACCACATCGTCCACGACGAAGGGGGACGGCTGCGGATCGCCTGGGACGCGGTCACCGGAGCGTTCACCGACGGCTTCGTCGCGGGCATGCGCGACGCTCACCTGCGGCTGCTGCGGCGGCTGGCCACCGAGCCGGACACCTGGGACGAACCCGGCCTCGGGTGGGACCCGAGCCTGCTGGCGGAAGAGCCCCTGGACCGCCGTCCCTTCCCCAAGGCCGGGCCTCGGCTGGACGATCCGCTGCGCGCGGCCGCCCGTGCCGTGCCCGGCGAGCCGGCCGTGCTCGACTCGTCCGGCGGTCTGAGCCACGGGGAGCTGGCCGAGCGTACCGGGCGCATCGGGGGTGCCCTGGCCGCGCTGGGCGCCGGGCCGGGTGAGCTGGTCGCCGTTGCCTTCGACAAGGGCGTCGAGCAGGTGACCGCACTGCTGGGAGTGTGTGCGAGCGGCGCCGGGTACGTGCCCGTGGAACCGTCCTGGCCGGCGGGCCGCATCGCCTCGGTGTGCGAGCAGGCGGGCGTGACCAGGGCGCTGGTCCCCGCGGGCTCGGCCGTCGCATGGCCCGGCCACGTCAGCACGCACACGCTGCCGGAGCTCCTGGACGCGAGGACGGCCGACCCGGACACGGCCGCGGACGACGACCTGGCCTATGTCATCTTCACCTCCGGCTCCACGGGACGTCCCAAGGGCGTGGCGATCGAGCACCGGGCCGCCCGCACCACGATCGACGACCTCATCGACCGCTTCCCGGTCGGCCCGGGGGACCGGGTCCTCGGGCTGTCGGCGTTCAGCTTCGACCTGTCGGTGCACGACGTCTTCGGGGTGATGGGCACCGGCGCCGGGCTCGTGCTGCCCGACGCGGGCCGGCAACGCGACCCGGGCCACTGGCTCGACCTGATGGAGCGGCACCGGGTCACCGTCTGGAACACCGCGCCCGCGCTGATGGAGATGCTCGTCGAGTACGCCGAGATCGAGCCCGAGCGCGCCCGCGCGGTACTGGGACGGCTGCGCCTGGTGTTCCTGTCGGCCGACTGGATCCCGGTCACGCTGCCCGACAGGATCCGCGCGCTGGCGCCCGAGGCGCGGCTGGTGAGCCTGGGCGGAGCCACGGAGGCGTCGATCTGGTCGATCTGCTACCCCATCGGCGAGGTCGATCCGTCCTGGCCGAGCATCCCGTACGGGCGGGCGCTGCGCGGCCAGTCGTTCCACATCCTCGACGAGCAGGGGCGGCCGTGCCCGGTCGGTGCGGCGGGCGAACTGCACATCGGCGGTGGCGGCCTCGCCCGCGGCTACATCGGGGACGACGAACAGACCCGCGAGCGGTTCGTCACCGACCCGGTGCTGCGACGCAGGCTGTACCGCACAGGCGACCTCGGGCGGTGGCGGATCGACGGCACCATCGAGTTCCTGGGACGGCTCGACCGCCAGGTCAAGATCCGCGGGCACCGCATCGAACTGGGCGAGGTGGAGTCCGCGCTCAACCGGGCGCCCGGTGTGCGGCACTCGGTGGCGTCGTCCGTCCGCGGCCCCGACGACCGGCCCCGGCTGGTCGCCTACCTGGCCGCCGCCGAGCCCGCCGCCCGACCGTCCGACGACGAGCTCATCGCGCACCTGCGCGAGCGCCTGCCCGACTACATGGTGCCGAGCCGGATCCTGTGGCTGGAGGCCTTTCCGGTCACCGGCAACGGCAAGATCGACTACAAGGCTCTGCCCAACCCCTACGACCGGGCGGCCGCCCCTGCGCGAACGCCGGACGAGGCGGAGCCGTCCGCGAACGCGGAGCCGCCCCCGGCCGCCGCGGACAAACCCGGGGACTTGGCGGTGCTGTTGCGGCAGGCGGGCGAGCAGGGCCTCGACGTGGCCGTGCGCATCTCCGGGGGCACGCTCACCCCGGCGCGGGCGCTGGCGGCGGCCGGCGCGTGGGCCGGGCGGCTGTCGGCCGCGGCGGAGGGTCGGGAACTGACCCTGCATGAACGGCTGCCCGCGGACGGATTGATCGAACTCAGCGTCGTCACGGCGCCGGCGCCGCCGCCCGCACCAGCATCCCAGCCGGCCGCCGAGGCCGCCCCCGCACCGCGGCCTTCCGCCTCGTCGCCGAACGGTTCCGGGGAGGCACAGAACGCCGATCCCGAGATCGAACGGTTCGTGACCGAGACTCTGAGCGGCCTGCTCGGAGGAGCCTCGATCGACCCGGACACTCCCTTCATGCGCCTGGGCGCCACGTCGCTCACCCTCGTGCGCGCCCATGCCCGGCTGACCGAACGCCTCGATCCCGGCCTGTCCGTCGTGGACCTGTTCACCAGTCCGACGGTGCGCGGACTCGCGGGTTTGATCACGTCCCGCACGGAACGGGACGCCGCCACCCCGGTCCGGCCCGCCGCCGGACCGGACGGTGAACCGGCCGCCGGGCAGGCGCCGCCCCCAACGGATCCCGCGGCGCGGCGGGCGCACCATCGGCGCCTCGCCCGCCTCCAGGCCGCCGAGGTCGCCCGATGAGCCGCCCCGAGTTCGTTCCCGATCCGGACACCGCCGTCGCCGTCACCGGGCTGGCCTGCCGTTTCCCAGGTGCCCCGGACGCGGAGGCGTTCTGGACGATGCTCGTCGAGGGCCGCGAGGGCCTCGTCCGGTGCACCGACGAGGAACTCGCCGAGCGCGGGGTGCCCCGCAGGCTTCGCGGGGACCCCGCGTACGTGCCGGTCGCCGGGCTGATCGACGGCCAGGACATGTTCGACCCGAAGCCTTTCGGGCTCGCCGCGGCCGAAGCCGCCCTGCTCGATCCGCAGCACCGGCTGTTCCTGGAGTGCGCGTGGCGGGCGCTGGAACAGGCGGGCCACGGGGGAGGGCGCGGGGCCGGATCGGTGGGGGTGTTCGCCGGCGCCGCGCAGAGCGCCTACCTGGCGAGCAACCTGGCCGATCGCTGGGATCCGACCGGTGGCGGGGCCGACCCGGCCGGGAGCCTGCAGGCGGCGATCGCCACGCAGACCGACTACATGCCGCTCCAAACGGCCTACCGGCTGAACCTCACCGGGCCCGCGGTCGCGGTGAACACCACCTGCTCGACGTCTCTGGTCGCGGTACACCTGGCGGGCCAGTCGCTGCTGAACGGCGAATGCGACACCGCGCTGGCGGGCGGGGTCTCGCTGATCGTGCCGCAGGGGCGCGGGTACCTGTCGATGGCCGACGGCATCTACTCCCGGGACGGCAAGGTCCGCCCGTTCTCCGCGAACGGCAGCGGCGTCGTCTACAGCCAGGGCGCCGGGGTGGTCGTGCTGCGCCGGTTGCGGGACGCTCTGGACGGCGGCGATCCGATCCTGGCGGTCGTGGCGGGATCGGCCGTCAACAACGACGGTGCGGCGAAGGCCGGCTTCACCGCACCTTCGCTGCACGGCCAGGCGGCCGCCATCGCCGAGGCGCACGCGGTCGCGGGGGTCGGGCCGCGGCAGGTCGGATACGTCGAGGCGCACGGCACCGCGACCCGCATCGGGGATCCGATCGAGGTGGGGGCGCTGCGCCGCGTCTTCGGCGACACCGGCCCGGCCTGGTGCGGGCTCGGGTCGGTCAAGAGCAACATCGGCCATGCCAACTCCGCCGCGGGGATCGCGTCGTTCATCAAGACCGTGCTGGCGATGCGCGCGGGGACGCTGCCCGCCTCGCTGCACGCCGATCCGGTCAACGAGCTCCTCGGGCTGGACGGGTCTCCCTTCGAGGTCCTCACCGAGACCCGCCCGTGGGACGGCCCGCGGCTCGCCGGGGTCAGTTCGTTCGGTATCGGCGGGACGAACGCGCATGTCGTGGTGGGGCCCGCGCCCGGCCGCCCGCCTTCCGCCCCCGATCCCCGGCCGCAGGCGATCGTCCTCTCGGCGCACGACCCGGTGGCGCTGCGCGAGACCGCCGCCGACCTGGCCGCGTGGACGGAACGTCAGGACCCCACCGCTACGGCCGATCTGGCGCACACGCTCCAGACCGGCCGCGACCACCTCCCGTACCGGCTCGCCGTCGCGGCCACCGGTGACACCCTCGCCTCCGCGCTGCGCGCGGCGGTGCCGGTCGCACCGCTGCCCGCGCGGCCGCGGGTCATCTTCGCCTTCCCCGGCGGTGGCAGCGCCCGTCCCGGTATGGGAGCCGAGCCCTACGCCGACGAGCCGGTGTTCACGGCCTGTGCGGACGAGTGCGCCGAGCTGTTCGCCGATCTCCTCAAGGTTGACATCCGCCCGGTCATCCGGGGCGAGGTGATCGATACGGCTCGGGTCCACGGGGCGATCCATGGCCTGCCCGCCCTGTTCGCGGTTTCGCTGGCCACCGCGCGGCTGCTGGGGTCCTGGGGCGTCGGTGCACACGCCGTCCTCGGGCACAGCCTGGGCGAGTACACCGCGGCCGTGGTCGGCGGCGCCCTGTCGCTGGAGGACGCCGCCGGCCTCATCGCGGTGCGGTCCATCGCGCTCGCGGAGGCGGCCGGGGACGGTGCGATGCTGGCCGTCCCGCTGCCCGAGCAGGACACGCGGACTCTGCTGTCCCGCCATCCGGGCGTCGACCTCGCGGCGGTCAACGGCCCCACCGCCTGCGCGGTCTCCGGGCCGCGCACCGACGTGGGGGCGCTGGAGGCCGAGCTGCGGGCCGGCGGTCTGCGGCCGGCCCGGCTCCGGTTCGATGGGGCCGCGCATTCCCGCCTGGTGGAACCCGCGCTGCCGGACATGCGCCACGCGGCAACGCGGATCAAGGCGAGCACCCCCGCCGTCCCGCTGATCAGCACGGTCACCGGAACGGCGGTGGGCACCGAGCTGGGAGAGGCCGAGCATTGGGTGCGCCAGCTCCGGCAGACCGTCCTGTTCTCCCAGGCGCTGCGCGCGACCGTCGAGACCGTGGGCGGGACGGCCGACCGGCCCGCGGTGCTCGTCCAGGTCGGGCCCGGAGCGGCGCTCGCCACGCTTGCCCGCGGCCATGACCTCCCCGGGCTCCACGCCGCGCTGCCCGCGCTCGCGGCCGACACCGCCGACAGCGATCTGGCCGCCGTGCGGGACGCCGCCGGTCAGCTGTGGGCGCACGGCGTGGACGTCGACTTCCCCGCCATGCACGTTCCCGGCCGCCGCCGCGTGTCCGCCCCGGGATACGCGTTCCAGCGGCGCCGTCTGTGGATCGATCCGCCCGAGCGTCCGGCCGTCCACCTCGATGGGGAGCCGCCGGACGAAACCGAACCGCTCCACATCCCGGTATGGCGGCAGGCGGTGCCGCTCGATCCGGTCGCGCGTATCGACGGCCGCTGGCTCGTGGCCGGTCACGACGAAAGTGCGGTGGCGGAACTCTGCCGGACTCTCAGCGGTGATGCGATCGCGCTCTCAGAGGTGGACGACGCCTCGTCCGGCACCTGGGCCGGTGTCATCATGCTGGCGCACACCGGCGGACCGGAAGCGGTGGCCGAGCAGATCCTCGCGTATGCGCGGCTGGCCGAGGCCATCGCGGCCGCCGGAGAGCCGCCCGGCCTGCTGCTGCACGTCACGCGGTCGGCGCAGCGCGTGGAGAGCGCCGATCACCCCGATCCCGTCGCGGCGGCATCGCACGCGCTGCCCCGCGTTCTCGCGCAGGAGCATCCCGGGCTGCGCTGGCGCACCCTGGACCTGGACGGCGGGGCCGACCTCGCCGCCGCCGTGACGGCCGAGCTCGGCGTGGCGCCTTCCGGGGAAGTGGCGCCTTCCGGGGAAGAGGTCGCCGCCCGCGGCGGCAGCCGATGGATCCGCGGCGTCCGATCGTGGCGCCCCTCGTCGGACGCCCCGCGGCTCCAGGCCGGGCACATCGCGTTGATCACCGGAGGCCTCGGAGACGTGGGCCTGACCACGGCGGCGCACCTCGCCCGCCGGGGGCTCCGGGTCGTCGTCACCTCCAGGAGTGCGCCGCCAAGGGAGGGTGAGCGGGCCGAATGGTTGCGCCTGCTCGCCGGCGAAGGCCTGGACGTCCAGGTCAGGCAGGTGGACGCCGCCGACGCCGCCACGACCGCGGCCCTGCTCGCCGAACTCGCCGACCAGGCGCCGATCGCGCTGGTCGTGCACGCCGCCGGAGTGGTCGCCGGCGCCGACCTGCAGCCGCTGCGCCGCGTCGGCCCCGAGCACGTGACCGGGCATGTCGAGGCCAAGGTCGAGGGCGCGCTGGCGCTGCGGACGGCGCTGGACGCGCTGCCCGCGGACCGGCGCCCCTCCACGGTGGTGCTCATGTCGTCGGCGGGCACCCTGGTCGGCGGCATCGGCATGGGGCCGTACTGCGCCGCCAACCGTTACCTGGACGCCATGGCCGAAGGGCTCACGCCGTCCGGGACCCGCTGGGTCAGCGTCGTGTGGGACGTGTGGAAGGCCGGCCCGCCGGGCGGTGAGCGCGAGGTGCGGTCGCCCTACGCGCTGGACGCCCGCACCGGCATGGGCGCCCTCGACCGCGTCCTGGCGGGCCGCGACGCCGGCGCTCTGCCGCCCGTGGTCGCGGTCTCCACCACCGACCTGCGGGAACGGATGGCCGCGGCCGCCTTCACCGCGCCCGTAGCGCCCTCCGGAACCGGCGACGGCACGGCCGGCACCGAGCTGACCGGCGAGCAGCGAGCGGTGGCCGACCTGTGGTCGGACCTGCTGGGCGTACCGGTGACCTCACCCGACGCGGACTTCTTCGCACTCGGCGGGCATTCCCTGCTGGCCACCCGCATGCTCGCCACCCTGCGCAAGATCTTCGGCGTCGAACCGCGGCTCCGCGACCTGTTCACCCGGCCGACCGTCGCGGGCCTCGCCGAACTCCTGACCGGCCCGGCGGACCCGGCGCCGAGCCCGCCCCCCGCTCCGGCGGAAGACTCGTCCGACGCCACGTTCCCCATGACGCGCGTCCAGCACGCCTACTGGGTCGGGCGCGGGGGCGGGTACGCCCTCGGCGACATCGCCTGCGCCTTCTACCTGGAGTACGACTGCCCCGACCTCGACCTCGCCCGGTACGAGGCCGCCTGGCGGAAGGTGATCGCGCGGCATCCGATGCTCCGCACGGTCGTCACCGGCCAGGGCCGGTTGAAGACCCTGGAGCACGTCCCGGACTACCGGATCCGCGTCCACGACCTGACCGGCGTCTCCGAACCGGCCCGCGCCGACCGGCTGGCCCGGCTCCGCGACCGCGTTTCCCGCGACCCCGGCCCGCCCGACAGGTGGCCGCTGGTGCAGATCCAGGCCGCCCGCCTCCCCGGCGGCCGGGTGCGCCTCTTCATCGGCGTGGACGTGCTGATCTGCGACGCGGGCAGCTACTGGATCATCGACCGCGAGGTCCGGCACTTCTACGAGCACCTGGAGAGCCCGCTGCCGGAGCTCGGCGTGGACTTCGCCGCGTGTGCCCGGGCGGTCGAGGCCGCCCGGGACGGCGACGAGTGGCGTCGCGCCGCCGCCTACTGGCGTGATCGTCTCGACACCGTTCCCGGGCCGCCGCCGCTGCCCGTCGCCGCCCCGGACGGGCCGCCGAGGTTCGCGCGCCGTGCCGACCGGCTGAGCGGCGACGAGTGGGACGCGCTGCGCCGCGAGGCCGCGCGGCGCGGCGCCACGCCGACGGCCGTGCTGCTGACCGCCTACGCCGAGGCCCTGGCGGCCTGGTCGGAGAGTCCGCACTTCGCGCTGACCTTGACCCTGTTCGACCGCCCGCCGGCGCACCCGGACGTCGACGCGGTGGTCGGCGACTTCACCTCACTGCTCGTCCACGAGGTCGACCGGCGCGAGCCCGGCTCCTTCACCGAGCACGTGCGGGCCACGCACCGGCGGCTGTTCGCCGATCTGGACCACCGCGCGTACTCGGCGCTGGACCTGTTCGCCGAGCGGGCGGCGCGCACCGGCGAGGTCGCCTCGGTGCCGGTGGTGTTCACCAGCGCGCTCGGCCTGGAGGACCTCGTCGGCGGTGAACCCGACCTGCAGTGGGTCGGCGAGCAGGTGCACGCGCTGAGCCAGACCCCGCAGACCTGGCTGGATCACCAGGTCCTCGTCCAGCGCGGCGAGCTGCTGCTGCAGTGGGATTTCGTCGAGGGCGTGCTTCCGGCCGGCGAGGTCGACCGCGTGTTCGCCGCCTATGTCGCGCGGCTGCGGCGGCTGGCCGATGACCCCGCCGCCTGGGACGGGCCTCGGGGCGCGGCCGTCACCGAGGACGTGCTGGTACCGCTCCGGGACGGCACCGGCGACCGCACCCTCTACCTCTTGCACCCCTCGGGGGGCGACGTCATGTGCTACGCGGAGCTGTCCAGGCTGCTGGACGAACGCTTCTCCGTCGTCGCCGTCACCGACCCCGGCCTGGTGGGCGAGGGTGAGGCGCCCACCGACCTCACCGGACTCGCCCGGGGCTACGCCCAGGTGATCCGGGGCGATTCCAGCGGTCCCTACCTGCTGGGCGGCTGGTCGATGGGCGGCAGCCTCGGTCAGGAGGTCGCCCGCCTCCTCCACGAGCACGGCGATACCGTCGGCCTGCTGGTGATGCTGGACTCCAACGACCCCGCCCACATCACCCCGATCGAGGCGCCGACCCCGGACGCCGCCGACGCCGAGGCGACCGTGCGGCTGCTCGGCGCCTTCGAGGCCTTCCAGGGCATCGACCTGGGCGTCGGGACGGCCGAGGGCCGGGCGGCACTGCTCGCTCTGCCCCCGGACCGCCGGTACGCGCACGTCACGGAGCGGCTGCGCGACCACGGGCTCCTCGGCCGCCGCGACGACGCGCCGGACCGGGTCGCCGTGTTCGCCCGGCACCTGCGCGGCCTGGCCCGGCACACCCCCCGGCCCCTGACCGACGCGACCACGGCGACGCTGCTGGTGCGCGCCGACCGCCCCGCGTCCCGCAACTCCGGCATCGGCATGGGGGTGGACGACACCCCGCCCGAGCTGCGGCCCGATCTGGGCTGGGGACGGCATCTGGCCGGCCCGCTCGACGTCCACGGCATCGACACCGACCACTACGGCCTGCTGCGCGCGCCCGCCCTCGCACGGCTCGCCGAGCTCGTCAACCGGGCGCTCGCTCGCCACTGAAGGAACGGGACATCCGATGACACCCCTTCGCAAGACCGCCGGCGCGCTCGCCCTAGGGCTGGCTTTCACCCTGTCCGGATGCGGCGGAGGCGGCGACGCGGCCGCCCCGTCCGGTGGGGACACGCTGCGTTACGTCGCGGTCGGCGCCCCAGCCACCGCGATCAACGACCCGCACGGCGGCATCGGCAACCAGTCGGACCTGATCAGGTTCGCGCTGCTGTACGACGTGCTCACCAAACCCAAGGCCGACGGCACCACCGAGTACCGCCTCGCCACGTCCATGACCCCGGACGAGTCCCTGACCACGTGGACGGTCGAACTGCGGCAGAACGTGACGTTCACCGACGGCCGTCCCGTCCGGGCCGCCGACGTGCTGTTCTCCGTGCGCCGCATCCACGGGAAGGCCGCCGAGAACTTCGGGCGCCTGCGGATGTTCGACATGGCCAGGTCCCGTGTGGTCGACGATCACACCCTCGAACTGGTCACCGCCGAGCCCTACGCGGAGGTCCCGCGTGCCTTGGAGTCGGTGACCTTCGTCGTGCCCGAGGGCACGACGGACTTCGCCGAGCCGCCCCCCGGGTCCGGCCCGTACCGGATGACCGGCGGCACGCCGCAGCACGCCGTCCTCGAACGCAATGACCGCTGGTGGGGGCCCAAGCCCGCGATGCGGCGCATCGAGGTGCGGGCCGTGGCGGACCCGCAGGCGCGCGCCCAGGCGGTGATGTCCGGGCAGGCCGATGTCGCCGGCAGCGTCAGCCCCGCCGCCGCCCGCCGGGCGGAGGGGAGGTCGGGCCTCGCGGTCGTGCGCCGGCCCGCCGTCACCATGTACCCGTTCGTGATGCGGTTGGACCGCGAGCCGTTCGACGACCCCCGCGTCCGGGAGGCGATCAAGCTGGCGGCCGACCGGCGCGAACTGGTCGACAAGGTCTTCCTCGGCTACGGAAAGGCCGGCAACGACCTGCTCACCCCGGCCGACCCGTCCAGCCCCCGCGACGTGCCGCAACGCACCCGCGACGCCGCCAAGGCCAAGGACCTGCTGCGGCAGGCCGGGCACGGCGGCGGGCTGACCCTCACGCTGGCGACCACGACCTCCTACCCGGGCATGGACACCGCGGCGAACCTGTTCGCTCAGCAGCTCCGCGAGGCGGGCATCACCGTGCGGGTGAGGATGGAACCACCGGACACCTACTGGACGAAGGTCTTCGCCAAGGCCGACTTCTACACCGGCTTCTTCGGCGGCATCCCCTTCCTTGATGTGGCGCGGGTATCGCTTCTCGCCGATGCGCCCACCAACGAGACGGCCTGGAAGCGACCCGGATGGGACGCCCGATTCGGCAGGGCCCTCGCCACCACGGACGAGCAGGACAGGCGCCGGGAGTTCGGCGCGCTCCAGCGGGAGTTGCGCGACGAAGGCGGCTATGTGGTCTGGGGGACCGGCGACGGCCTCGACCTGACCTCCGCCCGCGTCACCGGCCTGCCCACCGGCCCCGGATTCGAGAGCAGCTTCATCGAAGGGGTGCGGCCGGCCCGGTGATCGCCCGCCTGTTCGCCTCGGCCGCACGCGCCGCCGGCCTGCTCGTCCTGGCCTCCGTGGCGGTGTTCGGCGCCACCGAGCTCCTCCCGTCGGACGCGGCGCGGACCCGCTCCGGCGGGACGGCCGCGGCCGGGCTGCGCGACCGGCTGGGGCTGGACCGCCCGGCCTGGCGGCGCTATGCCGACTGGCTCGCCGGACTGGCGCGCGGGGACGCGGGCGACTCCCTGCTCACCGACCGCCCCGTGGCGCAGATGGTCGCCGAGCGACTGCCCGCCACGCTCACCCTGGCGGGATGCGCGCTCGCCCTGACCGTCCCCCTGATGGGCGCCCTGGCCTGGGCCGTGGGCACCGCCTCGTCCCGCCGCCGGGGCCCCCTCACCGGGGTGGTGACCACGCTCGCGGCGGTCCCGCAGGTGGTGTTCGCCGCGGGAATGACGGCGCTGTTCGCGGGGGTGCTCGCCTGGCTGCCGCCGGTTTCGCTGGTGCCCCCGGACGGGGCCCCGCTGGATCGACCGGAGATCCTGGTGCTGCCTTCGCTGGCGCTGGCGATCCCGGCCGCGGCGTTCGGGGCGGCCCTCCTCGGCGGCGCGGTCGCCGACACGGTACGCCGCCCGCACGTGTCGTCCGCCGTCGCCCGTGGCGTGCCCGGGACGCGGGTGGCGGCGCGGCACGTCCTGCCCTGCCTGCTCGCGCCGGCCGTGCGGGTGCTGGCCGTGGTTGCGGGCGGGATGCTCGCCGCCACGGCGGTCGTGGAGACGCTCTTCGGCTACAGCGGGCTGGGGGAGTTGCTGGTCAGCTCGATCGGAACCCGCGACGTGCCGGTCGTGCAGGCGGTCGCGATGCCGGCGGCGGGCACCGTGCTGGCCGGGCTGCTCACCGCCGACGTGCTCGCCGCGCTGACCGACCCCCACCGGAAGACCGCATGAGCCGGGCGCCGGCGGCATGGACGCTGCTCCTGATGGTCGCGGTCCTGCTGGGCGGGGAGTTCGCGCCGCACGATCCGGCGGCCTCGATCGGCGCGCCCTGGGCCCCGCCCGGCGATGGCTCGTTGCTGGGAACGGACGACGCCGGCCGTGACGTGCTGTCGCGCGTGCTGGCGGGCGGCCGCGCACTCACCGCGACGGCGCTGGCCGCGGCCCTCACCGCCGCGGTTCTCGGTACCGCGGGCGGGCTGGCCGCGGGCTGGGCGGGAGGCCGGGTCGATCGCCTGCTGAGCGGGCTCGCCGACCTGCTGCTCGCGGTCCCGTTCCTGCTGCAGGCGATGGTCCTGGCCGTCGCGCTGCCCGCGCCCGCCGCCGTGGTCGCCGGGACGGTCTGCGGCGGCGCGCCGCTCGGCCTGCGCGTGATCCGGGACCTGACCGGGCAGGCCAGAGGGTCCGGGTACGTGGAGGCGGCTCGGGGACGAGGCGAGACGGCCGCCGCGATCCTCGGCCGGGAGGTGCTGCCCTCGCTGGCCGGGGCGGCCGCCGCCGACCTGGTGCTGCGGTTCGTCCTGGCGCTGCACCTCGCGGCGGCGTTCGGGATGCTCGGCCTCGGACCCGAGCCGCCGGCCCCCGACTGGGGGCTGATGCTGCGGGAGAACCTGCCGGGTGCGGGCCTCAACCCCGTGGCGCTGGTGGCACCGGCCATCGCGCTGACCGTCCTGGCGGTGACCGCCGCCCTGCTCGCGCAGAGCCTCGCCGCCACTCGCACGCCCCGCCCGGCCGAGCTCACGAAAGCCGGGGCGGAGCCGCGGCCCGTGGGCGCTGAGTCGGCCATGGACGGGCTCGATGTGGACGGGCTCGATGTGGTCGATTCCTTTGGCAGGCCCATCATCACGGGCTTCGCCCTGCGCGCCGGGCCGGGCGAGGTGGTCGCGATCGTCGGGCCGTCCGGCAGCGGCAAGACGACGGCGCTGCGGGCCGTCCTCGGGCTGCTGGGGGAGGGGCTTCGGCGTTCCGGCGGGACCGTGCGCTGGCGGGGAGACGACGTCCCCTCCGGCCGAGCGGCCCGCCGCTGGCGGCGCGTCCACGTCGGTCTCGTCGACCAGGACCCTGGCGCCACGCTGGACCCGCTGATGACCGTCGGCGCCGCCGTTCTCGATGGCCGCCGCGAGCCGCGGGCCGCCGCCCGCACGATGCTGACGGAACTGGGCCTTGACGCCGGGCGGCTCTGGTCGCGCCGCGCGAACCGGCTCTCCGGAGGACAGGCGCAACGGGTCGCGCTCGCCCGGGCGCTGCTCACCGGCCCGGCGCTGCTGGTCCTGGACGAGCCGACCAGCGGACTCGACCAGGGCGCCCTCGACCTGGTGGCCGGCGCCGTGGAACGGCGCCGTGGTGACGGGCGCTCCGTCACGCTGGTGGTCTCCCACGACGAGACCTTCGTCGCCCGCGTCGCCGACCGGATCATCGACCTGACCCCGCCCGACACCGGCCGCCCCCTCCCGCGGGCCGTTCCGGCGCCCGTCGGGGAACCGCCGCCGGTGGCCGCCGAGGCGCTGGCCGTGCGGGGGCTGCGCGTGGCCTACGGGCCCGCCGCTCTGCTCGGCGTCGAAGACCTGTCGTTGCGGCGCGGTGAACTCGTCGCCGTCACCGGGCCGTCCGGGAGCGGCAAGACCACGCTGCTGCGCGCCTTGGCGGGACTGCACGTCCCCGCATGCGGCGACCTCGGCGTTCTCGGACGGCCGGCCGCCTGGTCCTTGGACGGACGCGACCGCGACGAGATCCGCGCGATCCAGTTCGTCGGCCAGGACCCGGCGGGCGTCCTCAACCCCGCCCACCGTGTCGCGACCGTCCTCGCCCGTCCGCTCTGCCTACTGGCCGGGACGCCCCCCGCTCAGGCGCGGGAACGCGTCCCCGAACTCCTCCGCCAAGTGGAGCTCGGCCCGGAGCTGGCGGCGCGCCGTCCGGCCGAGCTGTCGGGCGGGCAGCGCCAGCGGGTCGCGCTCGCCCGGGCGCTCGCCGCCGGACCGGCGGTTCTGCTCGCCGACGAGATCACCGCCGCCCTGGACGCCGCGTCCGCCGCGGCCGTCCTGCGCCTGCTCGCGAGCCTGCGCGCCGGCGGCCTGGCGGTCCTCCTGGTCACGCACGACCACTCGGTGGCCGCGTGTGCCGACCGCGTCCTGCACGTCCACGACCGCACCCTCGTCCCGCAGCCCCTCGCACGAACGGAGACCGATGGCCGTGCCCGCTGACCAGCACAAAGATGATCTTCTGCGTCCACTTCGCGCGCACCCCTGGATCGAGGACGCCCGCTTCGCGCCCGACGGAGAGACCGTGCGCATCCGGCCCGCCGCGTCCGCCCTCGCGGTGCGTCCCGCCCTCGGCGGATTGGTCGAGGAGTACCTGGAGCACTGGGGCGAGGTCTACGACTGGACGTACACCGAGGCCGAAGGACGTCGCGCGGACGACCTGGACCTGTCCGGATGGCGCGCCTCCGACACCGGACGCCCGCTGCCCGCCGGGCACATGCGCGAGTGGGTCGACCACACGGTCGGCCTGGTGCTGAGCGTTCGGCCGCGGTGGATCCTCGAACTGGGCTGCGGCACCGGGCTGCTGACGCATCGGCTGCGCGGCCATGTGTCCGGTTACGTGGGCACCGATGTGGCCGGCACCGCCGTCCGGAAGCTCAGCGCCGGCGCCTTGCCGGGAACCACGTTCGTCCGGGCGGCGGCCCACGAAGCCCGGTCCCCGCAGGTGCTGGCCGCGCTGGAGGCGGGCGGCTTCCCCGATGCCCGGCCCGACTGCGTGCTCCTGAACTCGGTGACCCAGTGCTTTCCCGGCGTCGCCTACCTGGAAGCGGTGCTCCGGGACGCCGTCGAACTGGTCGCCGCAGGAGGGACGGTGATCGTCGGAGACGTGCGCGACGCGCGCCTGCTCCGCGACTTCTGCCGCTGGGCGGAGCGCGCGCAGGCCCCCGACGCCGATGCGCGCGAACTCGCGCGCCGCGCGGCGCAGCGCGCCGCGCGCGACCCCGAGCTGCTCTTCGACCCGCCGCTGATCGCCGGACTCGCCGTGCGGGCGGCCGCGGAGACGGGACGCTCCCTTCGGATGAGCGTCCATCCCAAGACCATGCGGGACGAGACCGAACTGACCCGCTACCGCTTCGACGCCGTCTTGCACGTCGACGCCTCGGCGACGCCCACCCCGAAGGCCGCGTCCTGGGACGACTCGGCCGGCGACGAGGCCGCCGCGTTGAACGTGTTGCTGGAAACGGAACCGGTGGCCGTTCACGGCATCCCGCGCACGTCGCTGCCCGCCGCGCGCCTGCGGGAGCTGGTGGGGGAGCGGGCCGCGGTGATCGCCGATCCCGCGGACCCCGCGCGGCTCGGAGTGGTCGCCCCGCCCGAGGCGGCGGCCGTCCCGGTGGAGGAGATCGCCGGCCGTCCCGGGACGGCGCACGACCCGTTCCCTTCCTTCGGCGAGCGCCGGCTCGGCGAGATCGCGCGTGCCGTCCTGCGCCGCGACACGGCCGTCGAGATCGATCGCGGCGACGGCCGGGCCGGGCTGCCGGAGCGCGCCGGACGGGCCGCCGCCCGGGCCGTCGACACGGACCCGGCCGGGTTGCCGGTCTTCCTGCGCAGGCTGGACGAGGTGGCGTTGCGGGCGATGGCGTCCACGCTGCGTCCGGTGGGCCTGACCGTCCCCGAAGAGCGGCTCACCGCCGACGAGATCGCCGACGGAGTGCACGCCGCCGCCCGGCATCGCTGGATCCTGCGCCGCTGGCTGCACGTCCTGGTGGCGGAAGGAAGGGTCGTCCGGCACGACGACGGCCGGTACGGCGCGCTGCGGCCCATGACGCGCCGGGAGGTGGCCGCGGCGGCGGAAGGCGTGGTGGCCGAGGGGGAGGAGAGCGGCTACCCGGCCAAGACGGCCGGTCTCATGCTCACGGCGATGGCGCGGCTCCCCGAGCTCCTGCGAGACGAGCTGTCGATGCGGACCCTGCTGTTCGGCGATGACGGGACGGAGGCCGCCGACGGGGCGTACCGCGAGAACACCGTCAACCGCTACCTCAACGGCGCGGTCGGCGAGGTGCTGCGCTGGGCCGGCGAGAACAACGACCACGGCGGTGCCCTGCGGGTGCTGGAACTCGGCGCGGGGGTCGGCGGCACGACGGCGGACGCGCTGGCGGCGCTCGCCGGCACCGAGATCGACTACCTGTTCACCGATCTGTCCCGCTACTTCCTGTCCCTCGGCCGGGAGCGCTTCGGAGGACGCGACGGCGTGCGGTTCGCGATCTTCGACATCAACCGGGACGCCGCGGTCCAGGGTGTCGCCCCGGGCTCCTTCGATGTGGTGCTGTCGGCGAACGTTCTGCACAACGCCCGCCACGTGGGCGGCATGCTGGCGGGGCTCGCGGATCTACTCGCCCCGGGGGGCCTGTTCGTGTTCGTCGAGACCACCCGCGAGCTGTACTCGATCCTCACCTCGATGCAGTTCCTCATGTCCGCCGGCCCCGGGGAGGAGCGGCTCCATCCCGACGATCCCCGGGCGGCCGGTGACCGGATCTTCCTCACCGGCGAGGAGTGGTCGCGCGAGCTGGGGAACGCCGGGCTGCGGCCGTGGTTCACCCTCCCGCACGACGACCATCCCCTGGCGGAGGCGGGCCTGCGGCTTTTCGTCGCCCGCCTCGCCAGGTGACGACTCCTACTCGGAAGGGAAGCCGAGATCGGATCGAAAGAGGTCGCCGTCCATCCACAACGCGGCGCGCACACCGTCGGCGGCGCCCAGCGAGACCAGGGTCGCGGCGTCGGGGACGGCGGGCAGCTTGGCCGTGTCGCCCGCGGCCGCGACGCCCGGCACGGTGGTCTCCTGCAGCTCGTCGACGCGGACCGTGCCGTCGTCCTGGATCTCGCAGCCGAGCTGGGCCGCCAGCTCCGAATGCTGCCGCGTGGGCGCCCGGTGGTAGACCCCCTGCCGCCGCAGCACGCTCCCGTCCGCGAACCGCAGCGTGACGTCGCCGGCCTCGCCCGACACCTCGGTGATCGGCTCGGTGTTGACGGTGACGCCCTTCTCGCGGAGCTTTTCGGCGATCTCGGCGGGCAGCTCCAGCGGCCCATGGGTGCACAGCACCACGTCGTCGCTGAACCGGTCGGCGACGTACAGCGCCAGCATCGCCTCCCGCGGGACGGTGGTGATGACCGCGAGGGTCTTCCCGCTGGTCTCCCAGCCGTGGCAGAAGGGGCAGTGGAAGACGCCGCGGCCGAACCGCTCGGCCAGGCCGGGGATGTCGTAGGGCTCGTCGACCTGCCCGGTGGCCAGCACCAGGCGCCGTGCCCGCTCCCGCGCGCCGCCGGCCAGCTCGACCTCGAAGTCGTCCTTGGCTCCGCGCGCCGCCAGGACCGTCCCGGGACGCACCTCCACCGAGGGGTAGGCGGCCAGCTCCGCGCGGCCGAGTTCCAGCAGGCGCGCCGGCGGGAAGCCGTCCCGGCTCAGGTACATGTGCATCTCGGCGGCGGGCGCGTTACGGACCCGGCCGCCGTCGATCACCAGGACGCGGCGGCGCTGCCGCCCGAACACCAGGGCGGCGCTCAGCCCGGCCGGTCCGCCGCCCACCACGATCACGTCGTACATGTCGCTCCTCCGCTGTCGGAAATGGTGAGGAATCTTGATCGATGAGTCGTGCGGCGCGTGGCTGCGCCGCTTCCTGCCGCGCCCGGACGCCGGGCTGCGCCTGATCTGCGTTCCGCACGGCGGCGGCGGAGCGGGCGCCTTCCTGGGCTGGGCCGAGCTGCTGCCATCGGCCGTCGAGCTGCTCGCGGTCCAGTACCCCGGCCGCGGGGACCGCCTCGCCGACCCGGTGCCCCGCGCCATGGCCGAACTGGTCACCGAGCTCACCGATGCCATCGCGGCCGTCGCGGACCGGCCCTATGCGCTCTTCGGGCACAGCATGGGCGCCACCGTCGCCTACGAGGTCGCCCAGGAGGCGCGGCGGCGCGGCCTGCCCGGCCCGGTCCATCTGGTGGCCTCCGCGCGGGAGGCGCCGCACGACGAGAAGGGCGGCGACGTGCACCGGGGCGGCGACGACGACCTGTACGCGGAGCTGCTGCGCCTCGGCGGTACCGCGCCGGACGTGCTCGCCGATCCCGGCCTGCGCGCGATGATCTTCGCCTGTGCGCGGGGGGACTACCGGCTCATCGAGACCTACCGGCCGCTGCCGCTGCCGCCGCTGGACTGCCCGGTCACGGTGTTCCTGGGCGACCGCGACCCCGACCTGACCCCGGACGAGGCGGGCCGCTGGCGGCACGCCACCTGGGCCCGGACGCGGCTGGAGGTCTTCCCCGGCGATCACTTCTACCTGGTGCCGCGGCGCCACGCCGTGCTCGCCTCGCTGCGCCGGCTGCTCGCCCCGTACGGCCGCGGGGCCGGCTGACATCACCGGCGCCAGACGCGCAGGCTCTCGGGCGCGTCCGGGACGGGCGACAGCCCGGCGGCGGACAGCTCCGCGGCCAGCAGCTCGTCGGAGACGACGTGGCAGTCGAACTCGGCGGTCTCCTCCTGGACGAGGCGGTCGCCCTCCCAGGTCCGGTAGGTGTTCACCCAGCGGATCATGTCGCCGCCGATCACATCCGCCCGCGACACCGTGTCGTACCGGCGGCGGCCGAGGGTGCGTCCCGGCACCACGCTGGACGGAACCTCCTCGGCCTTCTGCGGATACTGCGCCTCCACGATCAGCAGCCCGCCCGGAGTCAGCGCCCGCGCCCACCTGCGCCACAGCCGCGCACGCTCGGCCGGGGAGAAGTGCATCACCAGATTGAGCAGGACGACCGCGTCGACGGCGGTTCCGGGATCGGCGGTCGCCGCGTCACACGGCAGCACGGTCACCCGCCGCTCCGCCCCGGGCCGCCTCGCCAGCCTCGTGACCAGCGCCGCCCGCATGACGCGCGCCGGCTCGATCGCGAAGATCTCCGCCCCGGCGGGCAGGGAACTGAGCATCGACTCGGTGAAGTAGCCCGTCCCCGCACCGACCTCGGCCACCGACCGTGCGTCCTTGAGCAGCCCGCCCACCGCGGCGGCGAGGCCGGCCCAGTGCTCCTCCGGCAGGATCAGGTCGTAGTAGGGGGCATTGATGGCATATCCCAGGCCCTCGTCCGCCCGGGCCGTCTCATCGGTCATTCCTCACGCCCTTCTTCTCGGTGGTGGATCAGGCCAACTCGATGCCGGTGACCAGCGGATCGCCGGACAGCAGCGCCAGGGTCTCGGCCGCGTCCAGCACGTCCGCGGCGAAATGGACGCCCGCCGGGATCCGGCCGGTGAGCGACTCCCGCACGGTCAGCGCCGCCACGACGCCACTCAGTGCGTAGGAGTCGGGAGTATGGAGAACAAGGCGGCGCGGACGTCCCGGTGTGGAGTCACGGTGCACGGCCTGGAACAGCATCGTGTAGTAGGGCCCCGTGGCGGCCAGGTCGGCGTCGGCCGCGGCCACGACCGCCGGGACGTGCCGCTCGGGCGGAGCGTCCCCGTCCCCGCTCGCGTCGTCGTCCGCCCATGCCTCCGCGAGCGCCCGGGGAATCGCTTCGGTGACGTAGACGGTGTAGTTCCGCAGCTCTTCCACGTCCAGTTCGGCGGCGAGCCGCGCCGCCTCGACCGACAGGAACGGCCAGGCGTGCACCCGTCCCCGGAACCCCGGCAGGGTGACCGACCGCAGCGGGCGCAGCGCGTTCGGCAGCACCGCGCCGGCCCGCCACACGGCCAGCGCGGTCCCGAACCGGGGACCGCGCGTCAGGAGCGCGTCCACCGCCGACAACGGGCCGATCGCGGCCGCGCCGCCGACGTAGAGGTCCAGCCGGGACGGCGGGCCGTCCGCCGCCAGCAGCCGGGGGAGCAGGCCGGAAAGCCCCGGCATCAGGCCCGCCGAGAAGACCGCGGCCTTCCGGCGGGCGGGGCCTTGGCCGAGCGCGTCGGCGGCGGCCGCGTCACCCGCCGCGTCGACGTAGTGAGCCCCGCCCGCCAGTGCCGCCCGGGCCACCGTGTCGAGCACCAGGTACGACGGGCCCGCGCAGTTGACCACCACGTCGCAGCCGGCGCAGAAGGCGCGCAGGGCGTCGGCGTCGTTGAGATCCACGCGCACCGGTTCGGTGCGGGCGCGGGGCACTCGGGCGCCGACCTCGGCGGCCCGGTCCAGATCGCGCCCGCCGAGTCGCAGGTCGCCCAAGTCCCAGGAGGCCAGCCGGTCGACGGCGACCCGGCCGACCGTTCCCGAGGCGCCCAGCACGCCGATCGTCGTCATCGGCCCTCGTCCAGATCGCGGACGACGGCCGCCAGACCGGCCACGGTCGGGGCGTCCAGGAACCGCCGGACCTGGACGGCCACGCCCTCGTCCTTGGCCAGCCGTGCCAGGGCGCGCACGGCCAGCAGTGAGTCACCGCCGAGGGCGAAGAACGGCGTCGCGCGGTCGAGGACCGGGGCGTCCAGGATCCCCTCCCACAGCAGCGCGATCCGCTGCTCCAGCTCGTCCCTGGGCGGCCCGGCCTCTTCGCCCGTGCCGGCCGCGGCGGGGCCACCCGGTGAGAGGCCGCCGTCCCGTTCCGGCTCCGGAGCGGCGGGCAACTCGACCACCCGTTCCCAGCCTGGCCCGTCGGCCAGGTCCCCGATCAGCTCCACCAGCTCCGCGAAGGCCGCGTCGACCTCCTGCGGATCGAACAGCTCGCCCACCAGCGAGAACGCGACGGCCATCGCGCCGTCCATCTCCCAGAACCGCGCCTCCAGGGCGACCTGGGGGGTGCGGAGCTGGTGGTAGTAGTCGGCGAAGTCCAGCCGGCCGAGCGGTCCGGCCGACGTGGCCTGGCTCTCGCCGATGGCCGCGTCCATCCCGAGGGTGCTCTGGAACACCACGGGCGCGACGGGCCGGGTCGTCCCGCGCCTTCGGGCCAGCTCCCGCGACACCTCCACACCCGAGATCAGGTTGTGCGCCGCGTACTCGGTGAACGTGCGCTGCTGGCCGGCCGCCAGCTCGGCGAAGGTTCGTCCGGTGCCGGGTTCGGCGGGGACGAGCATGGTGGACGCGAACGCGCCGATCGTCCGGTGGATGTCGGGATGCAGCGGCAGGCGGTTGAGCTGCAGGGTGTTGAGCAGCATCCGGCGGTGCCCGGCCCAGCGGGCGAGCACGACCGAGAACGCGGTGAGCATCGCGGCCGACACGGTGACGTCGTGCGCGGCGCACCGTTCCCGCAATGCCGCCCATTTCGCGGCTTCCAGCCGCGCCTCCCGGCTGTCCATCAGGGTCGGCGCCACCTCCCGGGGATCGGCGCGCAGCGGCAGCGCGGGCGGGAGAGGCGCGCCGTCGAGCCGGTCCCACCACCAGTCGCGGTCGGCCGCCCAGGCCGCCGTCCGGCGCAGCCGCCCGATCGAGGTGACGTAGTCGCCGAAGTCGACCTCCAGCGGTGCCAGGACGGCGTTCCAGTCGGCCGCCAGCGCGAGCAGTTCCCGATTGAGCACCGTGGCCGACCATCCGTCCATCGCGACCAGGCTCATCGCGGTGTGCAGCCGCCCCCGCCCGCCCGGCAGGAGGCTCAGCCGCGCGTCGAGCCCGGGACCGGACAGCGGGTTCGGCCCGGTCCCGGCCATCTCCCGCCGCACGGTCGCCAGCGTTGCGCGGATCTCGTCCTCGCCCGCCTCGCGCAGGTCGTAGACGCGGGGCCGCGGGATCGCGCCGGGTGCGTCCTCCGGCAGGACGTACTGCATGCCGTCGGGCGTGATGCGGGCCCGGAGCGTCGGCTGGTGCAGGGCCAGCCGTCGCAGCGCGTCGGCCAGTGTCTCCTCGGCCTCCTCGGCGTCCATGTCCGTCAGGCCGACATCGCCGTAGAAGTGCGCCGAGTCGTACGAGAGCTCCCAGCCGTCGTGCTGCCCCACGAAGTAGCCCTGTTGGAGCGGCATCAGGGGAAAGGGTGCCGCGGGGTCGGCGCGGTGCTCGATCTCCACGGGAAGGGCCCGTGCCGTCGCTCCACCCTGGCCGCGCCGTGCCACGATGTCGGCGAGCTCCGACAAGGTGATCTCCACGGTGACGTCGGACAGCGCGAGCTCGACCGACAGCCGCTTGCGGATCAGCGCCGACATGCGCACGGTCAGCACCGAGTCGCCGCCGAGCCGCAGGAAGCTGGCGTCGCCGCCGATCGTGCCGGGGTCCAGGTCGAGCAACTCGGCCCAGATCCGGGCCAGGTCCGGGACGATCTCCGCAGGGGGCCGGGCCCTGGCCGGGGGCGGCGCTTCGCCGGGGCCGGTGGCGGACGGAATGGTCATCTGATCTCCTTACGGCTCCCGCGCGGCGACGAACAGGCGCTGCGAGAACGCCGCCGGCGGATGGTCGGGATGGGGCAGGTCGAGGAGCGGTGCCAGCCCGGCGGTGCGGACGGCGGCCAGCGATTCCCGCCGGGTCAGGTAGGTGCGGCCGGTCCCGGCCCGCCCGTCACGGCGCTCGGGACGCGAACCGCCGGGACGAGCCGACAGCAGGAACGGCATCGAAGCCAGCGACTGGTGGTGCTCGTGGCACGTCTCGACGAGCAGCAGCGCACCGCCGGGCGCCAGTGACTCCCGGACACGTCCGACAGCGTCCCTGTATGCGAGGCGTTGTGCGCCGCGTTCACGGCGACCACCAGATCGAACGGGTCCGGTCCGCACTGCGCGGCGAGGTCCCGGTCGAAGCCACGACGCGGGGACGCGGGAAGGGGTGTCCGGCGAACCGGATGCGCGCCGCGTCCGTGCCCGGTCCAGGGTCTCCCGGGCTTCGGCTGGCCCCGCCCGATGAGCACGGGCGCGCATCGTCACGGCCGGGCGGCCGGTGGACGAGCCGAGCCCTGGGCGAGTCGCGCCGTCAGTTCGGGTGCGAGCCCGATCGTTGCCCGCGGCCATCTCCTTCTGCAGCGTGGCGCAGTCATCGACGCCCTCATGGAGCAGATCGCGCAGCCGGTGGGCGCTCATCGCGGCGACCGACATGCCTTGCGCGTAGACCGGGTTGAGCGCGCATGTGGCCTCGCCCACCACCAGCAGGCCCGCGGCCACGCGGCGAAGGCCGGGAAGCCCTCTTCATCCGTCGGTGGGTGGTCATCGAGGCAGCCGTACAGCGACACCAGCCGGCGGCCGCCCTCGACCGGCACCAGCGCACCTCCGCGAAGCGGTTGCGAGGGCCCCGGCTGGACCGAGATCACCCGCCACGCGTCGCCGAAGTCCGCGGGCATCGCGTAACAGCGGCTGGCGTATCCCGCGCGCGAGTCGACGAGCGTGGTCTCCGCATCGTCGCAGTCGAGCGAGGCCAGCCACTCAGGTGTCCTGGAGCGGCGCCCCGACGTGTCCACCACCAGGTCTGCGGCGACCTCGGTGGTCCCGCCGTCACGCCGCACGACGGTGACCTCGGTGATCCCCGCACCGTCCGCGCGCAGGCCGGTGACCTCCAGCCGGTCACGCATCCGGATGCCCGGGAGGCTTTCCGCGCGGCGGCGGACCACCCACTCCACGAGCTCCCGGCTCGCCGACGGCACCGTGCGCGACGGCGCGAAGCGGTGGCACCAGCCCGCCGGGCTGAGCCACACGTGGTCGTAGGGGGTGCGCAGCGGCACCGCGCCGGCCGCGTACAACTCGTCGGTGACGGCCACCGCGTCCCGCCCGACGACGGTCACCCGCCGGGCATGCCCGGCCAGTGCGATCGCCGCGGGCAATCCCGCGATACCGCCGCCTATGACCGCGACGTGATGCCGGCGCTCCATGGAACTCCTCATCTGGGGAGGCTAGAAATGATAATCGTTTTCGCCAGCTTGCGCAGCCCTCACTCTCGGCTCGTTGAGTCGTTCGGCGGTTGGGGGGTGTAGCCGGACACCCTGGAGTTGTGGTTCTCTTATATGAGATAGTTGCCTCATTTAGTAGGGGAGTCCCATCGTGTTCATCGTTGCGGCGACGGACCGCGTGTTCGTCGCTCCGAGCTGGGACCGCGCGGCGGCGGTGCGGAGTCGCCGTCTGGGGGAGGTGCCGGCCGCCAACGTCGGCGACGCGCTGCAGCGGATGACCGTCATGGACGGCGGCATCCGGCTGTTCACCGAGCACGCCGCGCTCCTCGGAAACGCCCTGACGGTGGACGTGCGGTCGGGTGACAACCTGGCCGTCCACCGGGCGCTCGACGAGGCCCGGCCGGGCGACGTCCTGGTCGTGAACGGACACGGGGACATGACCCGTGCGCTGATCGGCGACCTCATCGGCGAGATCATGCTGAACGCCGGGGTCGTCGGCGCGGTCGTCGACGGGGCCGTCCGCGATGTCCGGGCGCTGTCCGAGATGGGCCTGGCCGTCTACGCGCGGGCGGTCACCCCGGCCGGGCCCTTCAAGGACGGGCCCGGCGCCGTCGGAGCCCCGGTGGCGGTCGGCGGGGTGGTGGTGGAGGCGGGCGACGTGCTCGTCGGCGACGCCGACGGCGTCGTCGTCGTGCCACGGCACCGCGTGCAGGAGGTCGCGGACGCGGTCGACGGGATCGGCGAGAAGGAGGAGGCGCTCCGGCAGCGCATCCTCACCGCGCGCTCCGGCCGGGCGGGGGTGGCCCGATGACCGCCCTGCCGTCCGCCTTCCGGATCGCGGAACTGCGCCGCTTCTCGCGGCGCCCGGCCCTCGCCCCGGCCCCGCCGGGGGCCGTCTCCCTCGCCATGGGCGAGCCGGACCTCCCGACGCCGCCGCCGGTGATCGAGGCCGCGGTGGCTGCCCTGCGCGAGGGGCACACCCACTACGCCGACCAGAAGGGCCTGTGGGAGCTGCGCGCCGCGCTCGCGGCCGGACTGCCGGCGCACCCCGGCCGGACGTGGACCGCGGACGACATCGTGGTCACCCACGGCGCGACCGCCGCGCTCGCGGCCGTGGTGCTCGCGACGATCGGCCCCGGCGACCGCGTGGTCGTCCCGGAGCCCGCCTACTCGCTGTACGCCGACCTGGTCGTCTTCGCCGGGGGGACGGTGGATTTCGTCCCGCTCGCCCCGGACCTGCACTGGGACCTCGACGCGCTGGCCGCCGCGCTGCCCGGGGCCGCGATGATGATCTTCTCGAACCCGTCGAACCCGACCGGCATCGTGCACCGCGAGGAGGAGCTGGAGGCCCTCGGGAAGCTCCTCGACGGCTCCGACGTCGTGGTCGTCAGCGATGAGGCGTACCACCGGCTGGTCTACCCGGGGCACGCGCTGACCTCCGCGCTGGAGATCGCATCGCTGCGAGACCGGACCGTGTACGTGCAGACGTTCTCCAAGACGTACGCGATGACCGGCTGGCGGGTGGGGTACCTGACCGGTCCGCGCGAGGTGGTCGACGCGGCGGCGCACGCGCACCGGACTTACAACGGCTCGTTGAACACGGCGGTCCAGCACGCGGCCCTCGCCGCCCTCGACCTGCCGGACGGCGTCGTCGACGCCATGGTCGACACGTACCGGCAGCGGCGCGAACTCGTGGTCGACCACCTGTCCGGTGTTCCCGGTCTGCACCTGGTTCCGCCGGAAGGAGCGTTCTACGGGTTCCTTCGCTACGACGCCGACCTGCCCTCGGAGACGGTCGTCCGCGAACTCGCCGAGCGGAAGGTCATGGTCCGGGCCGGCGCCGAGTACGGGCCGTCGGGCGAGGGACACGTCCGGATCTCGTTCGCGGCCGCCGAGAACGACCTGCGGACCGGGCTGGCCCGTATCGTCCGTCACCTCGGCGATGCGCGATCCTGACGAGGCCGGGCGGGTGTGCTTCGCACCGCGGATGTCCGTGCGGGCCAAGGCGAGCCGCCCGGAGGGCGATACCCTTCGCCTGTACTCAGTCGAGGGCGAGGGGAGCCTGTGACCGATCAGCAGGCCGCCGCGCGCGGGGGGCGCAAGCTGCGCAGTGACACCCGCCGCAACCGCCGGCGCCTCCTTGAGGCCGTCGGCGACCTCGCCCGGGAAGCGCCCGATCAGCTCACCATGCAGGCGGTCGCGACCCGCGCGGAGATCGGCCCCGCCACCGCCTACCGCTACTACTCCTCGATAGAGGACGTGCTCGCGGCCTATGTGCTCAGCGTCGTCGAGGAACTCCGCGACTTCAGCGCGGCGTCGACCGCGGAAGGGCGTCCGCTGTTCGACTCCGTCGTGGACAAGTGGATGGACCTGCTCGCCGAGCACGGCCCGGCGCTGGTGCGGCTCCGGTCCCGGCGGGGCTACCTGGAGCGGCTCCACGCCGGGAACGAGATCATCGCCGCGACGCGGGAAGCCTGGACCGGGCCGGTGCGAGGGCTGCTCGACGACATCGGCCTCCCGGACGACATGATCGAGTACGCCCTGTTCCTCGCGAACATGATCTTCGATCCGCGAGAGATCCAGGACCTGCTGCAGGAGACGGACCTGTCCCGCCGGGAGGTCGTGACCCGGCTGACCGAGGCCTACGGCGGCGCGCTGCGCGGATGGGCGCGGGCAGGCTGATCCCGCCCCGACGTCGGCGCGTGGCAGCCCATTTCCGACCGGTCCGGCGCCTGGCCGCGGGGTCCCGTATGTGCCGCCACCGGTGACGATGCTGGTCGGCGCACGGCCGCCGTTGTGATCGGTGCCGGGACCTCGGCCACGGCGGCCGGCCCGGCACCGCCGGCGCATCGCTCGCCGCCCGCCCGGGCTTTCGGGAAGACGCTGCGCGGCCGGGACCGTTCCACGCAGTAGCCGTGAGGCCCCCGCTCGCACGCACCTCGGGTCTCCCGTGTCATGGGATCGCCTCCTTCTGGCACGAGGCGCGGCGAGATTAATGTGATACGATTCTCTCAATTCGGATGACAGTCTCGCACCTCTGGCGACAGGGAGGTCCGTAGTGGCAGCGCAGCGGCAGGAGCGCGAACCCGCCGACAGTTCCACCATCCGGGCGGGTGGGCTCGACGTCGGGTACATCGATCGCGGCAGCGGTGTGCCGCTCGTCCTCATTCACGGCGGCGAGGGCGACCGCACCGCGTACGCGACACTCCGCGCGCACCTCGGCGCGGGGATACGGGCGATCTCCTACGATCAACGCGATTCCGGGATCACCGTGAACCCGCCCGTTCCGTACACGCTGGGCGACCTCGGCGATGACGTCGCCGACCTGCTGGACGCGCTGGGACTGCGGAGTGCGCACCTGCTGGGCACCTCCTTCGGCGGCGCCGTCGCGCAGCACGCCGCGCTCCGGCATCCCGAGCGCGTCGAGTCCCTCGTCCTGATCGCCACCACGCCGAGCTTCGCGCTGGGGGCCGACGCGATCAACAAGCTGCTGAACCTGTCCTACGGCGACATGCGGGACGCGGTCGACGACTACTTCGTCACGCCCGAAGGCAGGGCCAGGATCGGCACCCGGGCCGCCCAGACGCTCATGACCCGTGACCCCGAGCAGCGCGCCCGCCGCCACGCCGCCGCCCGGGAGCACGAGATCCGGGACCGCCTCGGGGAGATCACCGCGCCCACCCTGATCGTGCACGGCACGGAGGACCAGCTGGCGCCCTACCCCGGCGCCGTCATGATGGAGCAGCGGATGCCGAACGCCGAACTGCGGTCGATCGAGGGCGGGCGGCACGCGGTCGGGATGGAGTTCGCGGACGAGATCGCCCTCTGGGTGCGCGAGTTCCTCGGGGTGACCGCGGAGTGAGCCGCGCCGGCCGTGAGGTCGCGGACCGGATGGCCGAGGCGGCCCGGGCGTGGCTCGCCTCTCTGGACGCGGACCAGCGCACGCTGGCGGCCGGGCCGCGGCCGGGAGCCCGCGGCGAGGCCGAAGCCGAGCGCACCCGCTGGTTCTACACCCCCACCGACCATGGCGGCCTCACCTTCCACCAGCAGCGCCCCGCCCAGCACCGGCTGATGATGCGGCTGGTCGCGAGCGGCCTTTCCGAAGCCGGGTACACCACCGTCGCCACCGTGCTCGGCCTGGAGAACGTACTCGACCGCACCGAAGGCTTCTCCGTGAACTGGGGGCGGGAACGCACCCGCGACCCCGGCATGTACTACCTGCGGGTCTTCGGCGAGCCCGGCGGGCCGCTGCCGTGGGGATGGCGGTTCGGCGGCCACCATGTCTCGCTCAACAACCTCGTGGTGGACGGGCGCGTCGCCGCCACCACGCCGTGCTTTCTGGGCGCCGACCCGGCCGCGTCGCCGCTACTGGGGGGCGCGTCGCTGCGCCCGCTGGGGGCGGCCGAGGATCTGGCCCGCGAGCTGGTGCGGTCCCTGCGTCCCGAGCTCGCCGCACGCGCGGTGCTGCTGGCGCGCCCCCCGAACGACATCGTGACGGGCAACGGCGCCCGGGTCGACGGCCGCGTGAGGAAGCGCGGCGAACTCTGGCGCCCCGGCCCGCACGTCCCGGACCGTGCCGAGGACCCGGCAACCGGCCTCGACGGCGCGGACCAGCGGGCGCTGGACCTCGCCTCGACGCCCAAGGGCGTTCCGGGCGTCGAACTCGACGCCGCGCAGCGGGAGTTGCTGCGGGCCCTGCTCGGCACCTACCTCGGCCGCGTCCCGGAAGAGGTGTCCGCGCTGCCCCGCTATGACGACCCGGCGGCGCTGGACGCCGTGCACCTCGCCTGGGCCGGGTCCACAGCGGCGGGCGAGCCGCACTACTACCGCCTGCAGGGGCCGCGGTTGCTCGTCGAGTGGACCAACGTCCACCGCGGCGCCAACCACGCCCACGCCGTGTGGCGGGACCCGGACACCGACTTCGGCGGGGACGTCCTCGCCGCCCACCACGCCGCCCACCACGTGCCCTGACCATGGGATGTGACAGACATGGCCGGTCAACAGCCATCACGGACCGACAATCCACCCCACAAGACCCGCCCCACGCTCCGGGGATCCTTCGGCATGTGCGCGTCGACGCACTGGCTGGCCTCCGCGACGGCCCAGTCCGTCCTGGAGCGGGGCGGCAACGCGTTCGACGCGGCGACGGCCGGCGCCTTCGTGCTGCACGTGGCCGAACCCCATCTCAACGGGCCGGGCGGCGATCTCGTCGCCGTGCTCGCGACCGCGGCGGGCGCGTCTCCGCTCGTGCTGGCCGGGCAAGGGCACGCTCCGCGGGGGGCCACGATCGAGCACTTCCGGGCCGAAGGACTGGACCACGTCCCGGGCTCGGGCGCCCTGGCCGCCGCCGTCCCGGGGGCCGTGGACTCCTGGCTCTGGCTGCTCGCCGAGTTCGGCACCTGGGAACTGGCCGGCGTCCTGGCCTACGCGATCCACTACGCGGAGCACGGAGTTCCGGTCGTCCCCCAGTTGGCGCGCGTCCTGGCCACGGTCGAGGATCTCTTCCGCACGCACTGGCCGACGTCGTACGCGCTGTGGATGCCCGGAGGACGGGTCCCGCGAGCGGATGCCACGCTCGTCAACCCCGAGTACGCCCGGACCCTGCGCCGGCTGAGCGCCGCGGGCGCCGGCACGACGAGGACCGCCCGGATCGACTCCGCGCGGCAGACCTGGCGGACCGGGTTCGTGGCGGCCGCCGTGGGCGAGTTCGCGGCCACACCGCATCGCCATTCCTCGGGCCGGGACCACGCCGGAGTGATCACCGCCGCCGACTTCGCCGACTTCCGCCCGTCCGTCGAACCCGCGGTCACCGCGGAGTTCCGGGGGGCCACGGTGGCGAAGGCGGGCCTGTGGTCCCAGGGGCCCGTGCTGCTCCAGTGCCTCACCATGCTCGACCACTTCGACGATGAGCAGATCGATCCGTCGACCGCCGAGGGAATCCACACCATCACCGAGGCCGTGAAGCTGGCCATGGCCGACCGGGAGGCGTTCTACGGGCATCTGGATCCGGAGGACGCGGAGGCCGTGGTGCGCCGTCTGCTGTCCCCCCGGTACAGCAGGGAGCGCGCCGGCCTGATCGGCAGGGACGCGTCGACCGCGTTCAGGCCCGGTGACATCGGCGTCACACCGTACACACCGCCGCTCGACACCGATCGGCAGGCCGTCCGGGTCGAAGGCGTGGGAGAACCCACCGTGCAGCACACCGGGGAGACCCGGGGCGACACCTGCCACATCGACGTCGTCGACCGCTGGGGGAACATCATCTCCGCCACGCCGTCGGGAGGGTGGCTCCAGTCCTCTCCCGCCGTGCCCGGTCTCGGCTTCGCGCTGGGCACGCGGCTCCAGATGGCGTGGCTGGATCCGGCCGCCCCGTCGCGGCTGGAGCCGGGACGGCGGCCTCGTACGACACTCACCCCGACCCTGGTGCTCCGCGACGGCAGGCCCGTGGCCGCGCTGGGTTCGCCGGGGGGCGACAAGCAGGAGCAGTGGCAACTGCTCTACCTCGTGCGCACGCTCGCTCTCGGCCTGGACCCGCAGGAGGCGATCGACGCACCCGCGTTCCACACCACCGCGGTACTGAGCTCGTTCTGGCCGCGGACCTGGACGCCGAGGGGACTGGTCACCGAGGAGCGAGTGGGCGGGACGGTCATCGACGAGCTGCGTGAGCGAGGCCATGACGTGACCGTCTCCGGACCATGGAGCCAGGGCCGGCTGTCCGCCGTCACACGTGATCCGGACAGCGGAGTCCTCCAGGCGGCGGCGAACTCGCGCGGCGCCCAGGGCTACGCCGCGGGGCGATGAGCGGCGTCGCGTCCGGCACCCGCGCCGGCGGCCGGCCGCTGCGGCGGCGTGTCCCGCCACTGGGTCTCATGCTCGCGCTCACCTTCGCGACGGGCGTCGTCGACGCCGTCGGATACCTCCGCCTCGACCAGGTGTTCGCGGGCAACATGACGGGCAACGTCGTCATCCTCGGCATGGCGGCCATAGGCGGGACGGGGCTGCCCGTGGCCGGCCCGGTCGCCGCGCTGGCGGCCTTTCTCGCCGGCGCGGCCATGGCCGGGCGGGTGCTGCGCACCGCCGCCTCGGGCTGGAGCCGCCGGTGCACGGGCCTGCTGGCCGGCGTCGGGCTGGTCCTGGCCGCCACGGCGCTCGGCCTGGCCGCGACCCGGGCGGGCGCCCCCGGCGTCCGCGCGTCGATGGCGTCGTCGCTCGCCCTGGCCATGGGGGTCCAGGCGGCGACGGCCCGCCACCTGGCGGTGAAGGACGTCACCACCGTCGTCGTCACCTCCACGCTGACCGGCCTCGCGGCGGACTCCCGGCTGGGAGCGGCCCGCGGGCAAGGGGCGCTGCGCCGAGGCGCGGCCGTCGCGCTCATCATCGCCGGAGCGGTCAGCGGCGCGGCGCTGTGCCAGGTGCACGAAGGCCTCGCGGTGGTGACGGCGGCGTTCGTCGTGCTGGCCGTGACCGGCCTCGGCCACGCGTCCGCTCGCCCCGCCGACCGCGCGACGGCGGTCCCGACGCGGCGAAACCCATGACAGTCCCACCCGGCATCCCCGGATGTCCCGATCGCACGAACGACCGCGAACAGCCCACGAAGAAAGGTATGGACGTTCATGTCCTCGACTTTGGCACCTCCGGTCCGTATCGGAAGGGTCGCTCTGGGGGCCCTGGGCATGCTGGCGGCCGCCACCGGGACCCTGGAGTCGGTGGTGGCCCCGACGCTGCCGCTGTTGCAGCGCGAGTTGTCGATCAGTCCCGCCCAGGGGGCGCTGCTGAGTGTCGTGATGCTCGTCACCGGCGCACTCGTCGCGCCCATCGCGGGGATTCTCGGGGACCGCTGGGGCGGTAAGCGGGTGATGATGCGGCTGATGGCGGTCGTCTCGGCCGGCGGGATGGTGTCGGCGCTGGCGCCGAACCTGTGGGTGCTGCTGCTGGGGCAGATCCTGCAGGGCGCGATGGTCGGCGCGATGCCGCTGTCGTTCATCCTGGTGCGCAGGCACATGCCGTCGGGGCAGTCCCAGGTCGCCATCGGGGTGGTCAGCGGGTTGTTCGTGGGCGGCGGCATGCTGGGGACGCTGATCGCCGGGCCCATCGCCGAAGGGCTGTCGCGGCACTGGATGTTCGCGATCCCGACCTTCGCGATCATCGCGGCGACCGTGTCCATCCACAGGCTGATGCCGGACGATCCGCCGGGCCGGCCGGCCGGCGGGATCGACTGGCCCGGCCTGGTGCTTCTGAGCGGCGTCCTGCTGACGCTCATGCTCGTGCTCTCGATGGCGGCCGACATCGGCGAGCAGCCACTGGTGTTCGGCGCCCTCGTCGTGGTCCTGGCCGCACTGGTGACCGGTTGGGTGGCCGTCGAGCGTCGTGCCGCCTCACCGCTGGTCGATCTGCGCATGCTCGCCAGGCCCGCGATCTGGAGCTCCTATGTGATCACCTTCGCCGTCTGCGTGGGCACCGCGGTGTCGATGTTCATGGTTCCGCAGCTGTTCGCGGTCTCGGGTGACGGATACGGTTTCGGGGCCGACTCCACCGACATCGGGCGGTACCTGCTGCCCGGGACCGTCATGGCGGCGATCAGCGGACCGCTCGGCGGGATCGCGGCGCGGCGGTTCGGGGCCGGCGCCGCGGTCAGCACCGCGATCGGCCTCCTGGCGGCCACACTCGTCGCCGTGGCGTTCGTGCACGCCGAGGTGTGGCACCTCGTGGTGGGCAAGGCGCTGATCGCCCTGGCCAGCGGTGTCTGCGTCACCGCGATCGTCATCAAGACCGCCACCAGTGTCGATCACGACAACACCGGCACCGCCACCAGCCTGGTCCTGGTGATCCGCGTGCTGGGCTTCGCCACGGGCGCACAGGTCAGCGGCGCCTTCCTCACCGCCGCGACCCCCTCGGGGTCCGACGTCCCCGCCGGATCGGCCTTCGTCACCGGCTTCGTCATCGCCGGCATCGTCAGCGCGCTGTCCCTCCTCGTCGTCCGCACCATGAGCAAAGGAACCAAGGCATGACCCGCACCGATCCGGCGACCGGCATCCGCACCGCGCCGAAACACGAAGTACTGATATCAGGGGCGAGCATCGCGGGTCCTGTCCTCGCGTTCTGGCTGAACCGGTACGGATACGCGGTCACGGTGGTGGAGAAGTCGGGCACGCTTCGCAGCGGTGGCTATCCCATCGACGTGCGCGGCACCGCACTTGAGGTCGTCCGGAAGATGGGGATCCTTCCACGACTGCGGGACGCACACGTCGACCTGCGTCGGCTGACCTTCCTCGACGGGGACGGCGCCGAGGTGGTCTCGCTCAACCCGCACACCGTCACCGGTGGTGTCGCGGGACGGGACCTGGAGGTACGGCGCGGGGACCTGACAGAGGCCCTTTATGCGGCGGTCCGTGACGACGTTGAGTTCATGTTCGGCGACTCCATCGAAACACTCGACCAGTCTGACCACGTGGTCGATGTCACCTTCCGCGGGGGCGGCAGCCGCACGTTCGACATGGTGTTCGGCGCCGACGGTATGCACTCACATACCCGGGAGATGCTCTTCGGCCACGAGAAGCAGTTCCACCGCTACCTCGGCTACTGCTTCGCAGTGTTCACCATGCGCAACACCTTCGGGCTCTCCCACGAGACCGTGATGTGGAACACCCCGGGCAGGGCCGCGGCACTCTACGCCGTGGGGGACGGCGACGAAGTGCACGCCTTCCTGAACTTCGCGCAGCCGGAACCGCCGTTCGACGCGTTCACGAACCCGGAAGCCCAACGGGACCTCGTCGCCACGGTCTTCGCCGACGCGGGATGGGAGGTCCCGGGCATGCTGGCCGCCATGCGCGAGGCGGATGACCTGTTCTTCGACGGGGTCGGCCAGATACGCATGCCCCGCTGGTCCAGCGGCAGGGCCGCGCTGGTGGGCGACGCCGCGTACGCGCCCTCGTTCCTCACCGGACAGGGCACCAGCCTCGCGCTCGTCGGCGCGTACATGCTCGCCGGTTCCCTGGCCGCCCGGGACCACGCCGCGGGCTTCGCGGCCTACGAACACACCACCCGTGATTTCGTGACCATGAATCAGGACCTCGTCGGCAAGGGCAGTGCCACACTCTTCCCGACCACCGCCCAGGCCCTGGAAGAACGCAACAGCAGGCTGCGCGACCTCAGCGCCATGCCCGCCGCGGAGCCACGCCCGGCCCACTCGGCCCTGACCCTCCCCGACTTCGAGCCGGCGCCCTGATCTCCGACGACAACCCCGACCACCCGAGAAGGCCGGGTATGTCCAGGTGGGGGTGGGTATGGGGTTTGCAAGGGGCTGGCCATGGCGGAGATAGATTTCGGGTTGATATTCGAGGCGTCGCCCACCGCCTCGGTGGTGCTGTCGCCGGATCTGGTGTTCCGGGCGGTGAACCGCGCCTTCGAAAGGATCACGGGCCTGGACCGGGCCGAGCTGATCGGCCGTCCGGAGCTGGAGGTGCCCGCGGGTCCGTCCGGGCAGGGCCCGCCGCAGCTGCGGGCCTCGCTGGAACGGGTGCTCACCGAACGCGAGACCGACATCGTCGCCATGCTGCGCTACGACCTGGAGGACGCCCGGGCGCCGGGCCGCTTCCGGGAGCGGTACTGGAACACGGTGAACGCTCCGGTCCTGGATTCAGACGGCAAACTCCTCTGGATCGTCCAGAAGGTGCACGAGATCACCCCCTTCGTCGATCAGTTGCGCAAAGCGGCCTGGCCCACGGCCGCCGCCGGCTCCGCGGCGGTGCAGATGCAGCAGATCGAAGTGGAGCTGTTCGACCGGGCCCGGGAGCTGAACGAGGTCAACCAGAGGCTCCGCCGCGCCCAGGACCAGCAACGCCGCACCACCGAAGCGCTCCATGAGCAGCTACGCCGGCACCGCGAGGCCGTCGCCGACACCTCCCACGACCTCAAGGGCCCCATCACCGGGCTGCAGACCCGACTGCAGGACGCCCTGGCGGATCCCGACACCGACCTGCGGCACATCCTGCTGGCCGCGCTGCACGACGCCGAACGCCTCGGCGACATCGTCTCCGACCTGCTGGAACTAGCGGAACTGGAATCGGGGAACCCCACCGAGACCGAGCCCGTCGACCTGGCCGACCTGGTCGAGACCGAACTCGCCCACCGCCCGGCGGCCATCCCTGTCATCGCCCACCTGCGGCCCCACACCGTCGTGAAGGGATCACCCGTCCGGCTGGCCCGGCTGCTGGACAACCTGCTCAGCAACGCCGAACGCCACGCCCGCACCCGCATCGAGATCATCCTCACCGCCGACGACGGCTCGGCGATCCTGCAGATCACCGACGACGGGCCCGGCATCCCCGCCGCCGAACGTCACACCGTGTTCGAGCGGTTCCACCGCCGCCCCGACGCGCGCCGCAAAGACCCCGCGGGCACCGGGCTCGGCCTCCCCATCGCCCGCCAGATCGCCCACACCCACCACGGCACCCTTCACATAGCCGAGCACACGCCCGGGACCTGCATCATCCTGCGACTGCCCCAACACCGGCCCAAACCCTGAAACACCGAAGTCTCGTGGTCACCGCTGCCCGGCGCCTATCAGCGGACCGCTTTCACGCCGTAGGAGGCGAGTTCGTCTTCATACGGGAAGGAGCCGGGCTCATAGGCGCACCAGGGCTCCTCCGCGTACGGGTCGCCCGAGGTGGCCAGGGCGCGTGACCGAGAGCCGCCGCAGATCGTCCTGAACTCGCAGGCGCCGCATCGTCCGGTCAGGTTGCCGGGGTCGCGCAGACCGGTGAACAGGGGAGAGGTCCGGTAGATGTCGGTCAGCCGGTCATTGCGGACGTTGCCGGCCGGAGAGGGCAGGAAGCCGCTGGGGTGCACGGTGCCCCGGTGGGAGACGAAGGCGAATCCGCGCGCGGAGCTGACGTCCATGGGCGGGCGGCGTGCCCGCCGCAGGGGGAGATCGAGTTCGGTCAGCCGCTGCCGCAGGGTCTGGTACAGCGGGCCCAGGCCGAGAACGGCCACGTGGTCGGCCTCCTGACGGCTCAGGATCGCCCGCTGGATGGCGATACGGCGAAAGTGGTGGGCTTCGGTGGTGCGGGCGGGGACGAAGGCGCCGGCGTCGTAGACGAAGTTGAGGACGTCTTCGACCTGGTGGGGGTCGAGTCCGGGCAGCAGCCTGCCCCGCCCGGTCGGGACGAGCAGGAACGCGCTCCAGGTCAGCGCTCCCATCTGCCGGACGATGCGGACGATCTCCGGCAGGTCGGTCAGGTTGTGCCCGGTGACAGTGGTGTTGATCTGTACCTTGAGGCCGAGGTCGCGGGCGGCCTGCCAGGCGTCCAGGGTCCAGCGGTAGACGCCGGGCGTGGCGCGGAACGCGTCGTGGACGCGCGCGTCCGAGCCGTCCAGGCTGAGGGAGACGGCCCGCGCGCCCGCCTCCCTCAGTCCGGTGAGACCGTCCTTGGTGAGCGTGGGCGTGCCGGACGGGGAGACCGCCACCGGCAGCCCGAGGCGGGTGCCGTGCCGGACCAGTTCGAACAGGTCCGGCCGCTGGAACGGGTCGCCGCCGGTGATGACGAACAGCGGCGGCGGGGACCCGAACTCGGCCACCTGGGCCATCAGGCCGCAGGCCTCGACGGTGGTGAGCTCGCCCGGATCGCGGTCGGGCCGGGCCTCGGCGCGGCAGTGCCGGCAGGCCAGCGGGCACGCCTGAGTGGCCTCCCAGATCACGATGAGCGGCCGGTCGGCGGGGTCGTGGCGGGGGCTGCGGATCTGTTTCATAGGCCCAGCAGGTAGTCGACGGCGTCGGCGGCGGAGTAGTCGTCGCCGACCTTGTGAACGAGCTCGGGCAGGAACCCGAGGTCCTGGCCGAGCGTCAGGAGGGGCGGTTCGACGTAGCCGTCCGGTCGATGCTGCGGATGGCCGATGTTGGCGACGAGCGCGTTGCACAGGCAGCGGCGGCCGACGGTGTCCTCGCGGGTCCCGCCCTTCCGGACGTGAGCATCGACGGGTTCGGCCGGGCACCGGTAACCGATCGCGCCGTTCTCTCTGAGATACGGAGTCCGCAGATAGCTCATGTCGCACAGCCTGGACCGCTTGTCGTAGACCTCGTCCTCCGACAGGGTTCCCGGCAGCACGGCGACCTTGAACGGGAACCCGGTCGGGGAAGCGTGGGGATCGTTGCGGATCCGCAGGGTGCCGTCCAGAGCCCGCCGGATGAGCCGCCGCCGCAGGTCAGCGTCGAGACCGGACTCCCGGGACAGCGCGAAGATGCTGCCGGCCTGGATGCCCGTGGCACCGGCCGAGCGCGCCTCAGCCAGCGTGCCGGGCCGTGCGTATCCTCCGGCCACCCAGAATGGCAGGCCGAGCGCGCCGACCTTCGCGGGATCGATCCGGTCCCGATGCCCGTAGATCGGCTCGCCGCCGTCGTCCAGGCGCATGCGTCCGCGGGGCGGCGCGCTGTGCCCGCCTGCGATCGCCGTCTCCAGGACGAACCCGTCCGGGCGGGTGGCCGGTGTCCGGTGCAGATACATGGCCAGGACGGATGAGGAGACGATGGCGAGCAAGCGCGGCCGCGCCCGCGCCGGACCGGCGAGCGACGCCGGATCGAACGTGAGGGTGCGGCCATCGTCGGCGCCGGCGACCGTGATCGTCAGGCGGCCGGGGGAGCCGGCGGCCAGCGAGTCCAGGAGCGCGGGGATCTCGCTGGGGATGCCCGCCCCCATCAGGATGTAGTCCACCCCGGCCAGCATCGCCCCGTAGGCGGCCGCAGGCGTCGCGAGCTGGATCTTCTCCAGATAGTTGATTCCGATCGGGCCATCGTGTCCCTGCTTGGCCAACCAGACCTCGGCGAAGTTCCCTGCGACGGTTAGTTCGTCACGGTTCCTGTTCGGGTTCAGACCGAGCTTCGGTATGGGACGGAAGCGCCGGCCCGGCTCGATCCCGCCCGGGACGTAATAGCGCCGCAGGATCCGCTCGGTCACGTCCGGCAGCGGGAAGGCGGCGAGCGCGCGCCGCAGGTCGCCGCCCTTGTCGCCGGCCTGGAGCCCGCGTGCCAGCAGGGCGTCGAGTGCCACGCCGGAGACCACACCGAGCTGGCCGGTCCGGGCCACGGCGCCTGCCAGCCGCCATCCCGACACACCCGCGCCCATTCCGCCTTGGACGATGTGAGGGAGCGAGGGCTCAGACATGCCGGTCCCGAGCCGTCGCCGCCCAGCTCAACAGGTCGAGCCCGGCACCGCGGACTTTCCGGCGTGGCGGGCGGACGTTCTGGATTGCCGGCCAGTTCGTCATCTGTACGCGGCTGGAACAGCCGGAACACGAGGAGACGAGTGGCGGATGGTCACAGCGGTCGGTCACGGCCTCTTCTTTCTGCGACGTGAGTTTGCGTGGCTCTTCGGGTGCCGTGCGCTGTCAGGCACGGGTCAGGACTTCGGGGAACGGTCGGCGCGGCGTACCGGGCACCGGCGGCCCGTAGCCGAACCGGATGATCGCCTGGATGTGGCCGTGCGATTGCCCGGCCGTGTCGGTACGCGCACTGTTACGCAGGTCCAGGGGCTGGGACAGCAACGAGGCCGACACACCGCGCCGCTCGGCGGTGAGCAGAACCCGCTGCAGCGCCTGCCCGGCCCGCAGCCAGTCCGCCGGACCATCGCCCTTGGTGAGCAGGACGCCGAGCTGTGGCCGGGCGGCGAAGTCGTCGACCTTCCGTCCGGACATCGGCCCGGCGAGCCCGAAGTCCCGCATGGGCACGCCGCGCCCGCTGGGGCGAGGCCCGAAGGCGTACCAGGGGACGCCGTCCCCGCGGGTGCGGTCCGGCGTCCACCGGGCCAGCTCGGCGACGTACTCGTCAGTGGAGGCCAGCCGCTCGTCCGCGGCGGCGACCAGGCTGAGCAGGTAGGCGGTGGTCTGCGGGCCCGGCAGGTTCAGCACCGCTCCCTCGGTTAGCGCGGCGGACTGGAGCTCCCAGCGGACCGGTCGCGGCACCAGGCGCTTGCTGAAGGGATGCCGGTTGGTACGCCGATGCGGGATGGCCGCGTACAGCTCCGCCTGTTCCCGCGACGGCTTGGGCGCGTCCACGGCATGGACGGACGCCAGCAGCGTCGGCTTACCCAGAGCTTTCGGGAAGAGCTCGATCTGCGGCTGATGACCGGTCACGCGAAGCGCCAGCCGCAGATTCAGCAGGGCGGCCCCGCAACTGATGTGGAGGGCTCGGCCGCATGGGTCGATGACGGTCAGCCTGCGGTCCAGGTCGGCGTGCAATTCCAGGGCCGCCGCACCGTTGAGCCGGAAGCGCCACGGCTGGGTGTTGTGCACGGACGGAGCCGCGATGGCCGCGGTCACCAGCCGCCGGACCCCCGCGCGCGTCGCAAACGGGTGAGGCATGGCCTTCCTCCACATGCTGCCGCTGTCACCGCCAGACTTCCGGTCATCCGGCAGAGCGCCACAGGGACGAAGGTCCCAACGTGAGAGGGCAAAGGACCGTACGTTGAGACCGTGCCGGCCCCACGGAGCCTCCGGCGGCCAGCAGCACGGGTGAACAACACACCCAGACCACTGGCAGGCTTAGCCGGCTGACGTGGCGTCGTGATGAGTCCGGCCGCCCGACGCTGGGTCACGTGCTCTATCCGGGCCCATAGGCGGGCACCGGCCAGGTCGGGCGATGACTTGGCGGGCACGCTCCACTCTTCCTGGGGCACCTTCCTGTGCCAGATCCGCCGCCACGCCACGGAGGCGGCCAGGAAGCGCGGGCTAGAGGCCCGAAGGTCCTGGCAGAGAGGACCTTGGGCACGATGCCGCCTTGGCAGCCGCCCGGCAGGCTGAAGGTGCCGGACCAACGGCTGGAGGTCATCGAGATGGTCGACGCCACACGGCCTGCGGCGGGGCGACGGGACAAGCCCGCCAAGGCTTTCGGATATGAACGGACTGATCTGGCGGCGCGTTTCGTCGTCCGAGCGGCGATCCTGGCCCCGTCCATCCACAACACCCAGCCGTGGCGGTTCGTCGGCTGTGCCGATGGGCTGGAGCTTTGGGCCGACCGAGCGCGTCTGCTGCCGATGGGCGATCCGGCCGGGCGCGAGATGGTGATCAGTTGCGGTGCGGCCCTGTTCAATGCGCGGCTGGCCGTCCGCCACCTCGGCTTCACCCCGAGAGTGGCGCTCCTGCCCAACCCTGCGCACCAGGACCTGCTGGCCCGGATCACCTGGGGGACCAGAGCGGCGCCGCGGCCGTACGAGGAACTTCTGTATCGGACGATTCGGCTCCGTCACACGCACCGCGGGCCGTTCCTGACAACGCCGCTGCCGCCCATGCTGCCGACCGTGCTGGCCGGAATCGCCCGGCACGAGGGCGCAAGCCTGCGCGTCGTCCCGGACGAGGCACAGCGGCGGCAGTTGGCCGAGCATGTCCGGGCCGCCGAGGCGGCGCAACGCCGTGACCCTCGCATCGTCTCCGAGCTGGGAACATGGGCGGCCTCGCCGGGCAGCGGGCGGCCTGACGGTCTCGCGCCCGGCCCCTACCCGGTCCCGGCGGACGGCCAGGGTTTCCTCTCGCGAGACTCCGGCGCCGAGGTGCCATGGAGGACGCGACATCGTGCGGCCGGCTTGGACACCGATCCCGAAGTCGCCCCTGGCGTCGCGGGGACGGTGGCGGTGCTGACCACCCGGCAGGACAGGCGGACGGACTGGCTGCTCGCGGGTCAGGCGCTCCAGCATGTGCTGCTGCATGCGGCGACGCTGGAGGTGAGCGCGGCCTTTCACACGCAGCCGCTGGAACTGCCCTACCTGCGGGCGGCGGTACGCCGCGACCTGGTCTGCGCGCATCCGCAGATGGTGTTGCGCCTCGGCCATGCGGCACGCCGCCTACGCGGTCGGCGGCGGTCAGTGAGGGACGTCCTAAGCGGTGAGTGACGACCCTGGCGGCTGCGGGTGTGATGACGCGTCGGGTGTCAGGGGCCGATGCGGCGGTGGTCGAAGCCGGCCCAGGCCTCGTCCCACAGCCGGTAGCGGCACCGATCGCAGTGATGGCGCAGCAGCAGGTACAGCCCCAGTAGTGGCAGGCCCGTCGCCGCCACGGTCGAGGCCCCGACCGCCGCCGCGTCGCCGACCGTTCGGGCGTGTGTGCGTGGTGGATGCTCACCTACTGCTCCCGCGCCGACCCAGACCTCGGGTCGGTCGCCCAGGTTCACCCCGCGCCAGGTGGTGAAGCGGCCCTTGTGCGGCGTCCCGTCCGGGTCGGTCCAGCCCACTGTGACTTCCCGGCCGCGGTGCAACGGTCTGACCTCTACCACGATGGCGTCGACCGGTCGACATCACGGCGAAGGTCATTTCTGTCGAAACCCCAGCCGCGGCGGCGACGATTCACGTGCGCCCAGGTTTTCGACGGTCTCATGACGCCGTTCCCCTCCTTTCGTGCAATGGCGCCCCTGTGTCCCCCGCAGGCTGGAAGCAAAGGCCCGTCGGGGTGCGTCCGCCATCCAGCGTTTCTCAAGGGGATGCTCGGGGGTACCGTCCGACGTCCTGTAGACCGGGGGCCGAAGGTCCATATCGGGCGGGGATGAGGGTCCCGCGACCGTGGCGTGTCCTGGAGCGGCGGCGGTCCACGGTGCCCGCAGGGCTGTCCGGCGGCTCGCGAACCAGCTGGCCGGACCGCCGCCGATGGCCTGCGCCACCGCCGACGCGCTGATCGGACACGGCCCTCGCCGAACCCAGGAACTGACGCGGCAGGAATGCCTGCACGCGGCCCCCGCCGAAGGCCCGACCACCCTCGCGTTGCGCCGGATGAGCGGGATCTCACAGCGCGAACTGTTCGGCGGGTTCATCCGGGAGCCCCCCTTCCGGGCGCATCTGGGGCCCTGCCGGGGGCCGGCTCGCAGTCGAAGACGTCCACCGCCGAATGGCGCTCTGAGAGTGGGATGACGGTGTTGCCAGATCGGTCATGCGATCTGATCGACGAACCTAGCTGCGGACGAGGAACCAGGGGAGCCCCACGCAGTCCGCCCAGTCGGGGCCGGGTGGAAGTTCGCGGCGGGGGAGGTCGTCGGGGCGGGTGATCGAGCCCACGATGGTCGCCGGGGTGTTCGAGGCCAGGACGCGGCCCGTCGAGTTGATCAGGAGGGTGGCGGGACCCTCGGTGTTGAGGACGGGGAGCATCGCGCGTTCGAAGTCCGTCGCGCGGATGTCGGCCGCCGCTACGCCGAAGAAGCCCGCGTCGCTCGTGATGGGGGCGGAGAACGTGAGGATGTACTCGTCGGTGCCCGCGTAGTCCACGTACGGGCCGACCACGACCCTGCGGCCGGTCCGGTACGGGACGTCGAACCACGGTGCCAGTGGGTACTCGTAGCTGCCGATGTTGTTCGGGTCCAGGTCGACCGCGAGGGGGAACAGGTCGCCGGCCGCGGCGGGCCTGCGCCACCACTCGAGCCACCTCGGCTGGTCGGCCAGCGTTCCGGGCGCCGCGATCACGCCGGTGCCCGCGCACAGGCGCCGGCTCGACAGGTGCTCGAGCACCGTGGGGCGGATGGACGCCATGTCCGACGTGGTCGGGGCGCGGCCCTCGGTCACGACTCGGCGGTGAACGTCGGCCGTCAGTGACCGGAGAGTGTCTATGCCGTCGAACGTGTCCCGGACCAGGGCCTCCACCGAGGCGGCGGTGTCACCGGTGTACGTGATCGCTTCCATGGCTGCTCCACGGTCGACGTCGGGCTTCACTCTAATGCACCAGCTCTAACGCACCAGCTGCAGGTGGAACTCGATCAACCTCGAAATGGCCAGCTCCACGTGCTCCTCGACCAGCAGGCGCGCGCGATGGCCGTCCCTCGCCTCGATCGCGGCGACGACGGCACGATGCTGGGTCACCCGCTCGTCGCGCTCGACGGCCTCGCCCAGCGGGATCCACAGCAGCTCGCCGATCTCGCCCTGCAGGTCGATCGACTGGCGGGTCAGGCGAGTGGACTGGGCGGCCGCGGCGACCTCGATGTGGAAGCGGCCGTCGGCGCGGCGCCGTTCGCCCGCCTTCTCCGCGACGGCCAGTTGGTCCACCAGCCCGTTGAGGACGGCGATCTGGTCGGCGGACGCGCGTGACGCGGCCAGCCGCGCGGCGGTGGCGGACACCGCCAGCAGGTGGTCGCCGATCTCGCGCAGCTCGTGGACGCCGGTCTCCCGCAGCGTGTCGCGAAGGCGGGACACCGACGCGTCGACGGGGGCGCGGACGAACGAGCCGCCGCCGCGGCCGCGCCGCGTCTCGACCAGGCCGCGCTGGCGGAGCAGCATCAGCGCTTCGCGGAGGGTCACGGTCGAGACGTTCAGCGAGGCGGCCAGCTCCAGCTCGGTCGGCAGCTGCTCGCCGTCGGCGATCAGACCCAGGCCGATGGCCTCGCTGATCCGCCGGGCGATGACCTCTGCCCGGCCGCCGTCCTGCAGCGGCGCGAAGACGACATACCGAGCACCGACGTCCGTCACCTGCGTCTCTCCTCCCCAGGGACCCCCACGGAGCCTAGCCCGCAGATCACTGGGTGTTGTCATTTGAAATATAGAGTTATATTTTAAGGTCTACCGTGACCGCGGTCACATGCGGAGGGAAACATGACGGAACCAGAGTCCACCTCCTCGGATCACGCGCCGGTGACCATGGAGTTCCTGTCCGACTGGCGCAACGCGGCCTACAACTGCTTCTCCTCCGGCCACAAGTTCTGCCGTGAGGTCTGCCCGGTCATGCAGGTGACACGCAACGAATCGTGGACCCCGACCGCCTTCCACGCCAACGTCGTCGCGATGGAGCAGGGCGAGCTGACCGTCGAGGACGTGGCCGAGGACTACGTCAACTGCACCCAGTGCGGCGCCTGCGAGCTGCGCTGCCCCAACACCCTGTTCACCGGCGACTTCTACCGCTTCCGCACTCGCACCGTCGACCTCGTCAAACAGATGCGCGCGCTGGCCGTGGACAACGACGTCCACCAGCCCGGCTACCGGCGCTGGAACGAGCGCACCGACGAGCGCACCCACGAACCCGTCCTCGGCGAGGTCCCGGTCAGCCAGGACCATGTCCGCGACTGGGCACACGGCCTCGAACTCCCGATCGGCGGCGAGACGATCCTCTTCGTCGACTGCGAGGCCGCATTTTACCGGACCTCGGTGCCGCGCGCGGTCGCCCAGCTGCTCCAGCGCGCGGGCTACGACTTCGGGCTCATGAGCGAGCAGTGGTGCTGCGGCGGACCCGCGGCCGAGATGGGCTACCGCGACCAGTCGCGGCGCTTCGCCGAGCACAACCTCGCGGACTGGCGCGCGAGCGGCGTCCGGCGGGTGCTGGTGCTCGACCCGCACGACTACATCACGTTCACCGAGGACTACCCGGGCTACTTCGGCGCCGACTTCGACATCGAGATCGTCCTCGTCGTCGAGCTGCTCGCTCGGTTCGTCGCCGAGGGCAGGCTGACCCCGACCGTGCCGATCGAGCGCACGATCACCTACCACGACCCGTGCCGGCTCAACAAGCGCAAGGGGGTCTGGCAGGAGCCGCGGCAGATCCTGCGCGCGATCCCCGGGCTGACCTTCCACGACGTCGACCGCGTCACCCAGTGGTCCTACTGCTCCGGCGCCGGGGGCGGGCTCCCGATCGAGAAGCCGGAGCTCACCGCGAAGATCAGCGCCGCCCGCCTGGACAAGGCCGCCGAGCTCGAGGTCGACACGCTCGTCTCGGCCTGCCCATGGTCCGAACGGCCGCTCGCCGAGGCGGGCGCGGAACGCGCCATCGACGTCGTCGACCTCCACGAGCTCCTTGCCGAATCCTGCGGCATCGAGGTGGGCGGGAGCACGGGCCGATGACCGCGCAGCAGACCGCACAGCTGTCCGACCGGGTGCTCGGCGAGCTGGTCGACGCCCTGGGCGGCGAGTACGTGCTGACCTCCAAGACCGCGCGGATGAACCGGGCCCGCGTGCCCGCGCCGTTCCCCGTGCACCGGTGGCGCGAGCGGATCCCGGACCTGGTCGTCATGCCGGCCACGACCGAGCAGGTCGCCGAGGTGGTGCGGATCGCGAACGCGCACCGGATCCCCATCGTGCCGAGGGACGGCGGCACCGGGCTGACCGACGGGGCGGTGCCGGAGCGGCGCGGCATCGTCGTGGACGTCAAGCGGATGAACGAGATCAAGGAGATCGACCTCGACAACCGGACCTGCACGGTCGGACCCGGCATCAACATGCTCAAGCTCAACGAGGTCCTGGCCCGGCACGGCCTGATCTACCCCGACGACCCCGCCTCCTACCCGTGCTCGCTCGTCGGCGGGCGGATCGGCACCAGCGGCTGGTCGCTCGTCGGCTCACGGTACGGGCACACCAGGGACCTGGTGCTGAGCTTCGAGATGGTGCTCCCGACCGGGAGGGTCATCCGGGTCGGCGACGGCGGCGGGCGCAAGGTGTCCAAGAGTTCCAGCGGCTACCAGCTCAAGCACCTGTTCATGGGCCACCAGGGCACCCTGGGCATCGCGACCGAGGCGACCCTGAAGCTGTATCCCAAGCCGGAGGCGGAGTTCTCGCCGTTCTGGGCGTTCGCCGACTTCGACTCGGCCTACGCCTGCGTCGGGCGGCTCGCTCGCGCCGGGGTGGCGACGTTCGCGGGCGCCGTCCTGTTCGACGAGTGGAAGGTCGACTACCTCCGCCGCGACGACGAGGCCTACATCCCGCAGCCCGCCGACCTGCGGGCGCTCGTGTGCGCCGCCGCGTACGGCAACGAGGACGAGGTGCGTGCGGGCGGCAAGCGGTTGATGCGCGTCGCGCGCGACGCGGGTGCGCGCTACCTGGGAGACGAGATCTCCCAGGGCGACTGGGCCGCCAGGCACGACCGGTACGCGACCCCGCTGCACGGGAGGACCGAGGCCGGGCAGGTCGTGCCGATGTCGTGGCACTGCGAGGACGCCGCGATCGCCTACACCGACCTGCCCGAGGTCCGGGTGCACTGGCACGACATCATCGCCCGGCTGCGCGAGCGGCACCCGGTCTTCGACGACTGGGGGATGTTCTTCTACACCAGCGCGGACACCGGCGTCGACTACCTCACGGAGATCGACGTGGGCATCTGGGAGCAGGAGCTCGACGACGCGGCATGGGCCGCGTGGGTGGACGCCAAGCGGGACATCGCGGAGATCTCCCTGCGCCACGGCGGCTCGATCAGCGCGTGCCACGGCTCGTGCCGCGAGGGCGAGGTCGACCTCGTCCCGATGGAACTGGGCGGCGGCTACGACGTGATGCTCCAGGTCAAGAAGGCGCTGGACCCCAACAACATCATGAACCCCGGCAAGTACGGGCTGCAGCGCGCCTACGAGGAAACGCCATGAACGGGTACCGCTACGACGAGCAGCACACGCCGCCGTCGGCCAGGCAGGTCAGCGATGTCGCCGTGGAGCGCTTCGAGCACATCTTCGAGGTGGATCCGAGGCTCATGACCGTCCACGTCGCACAGCAGCTCTTCCCCAACTGGGACACGCTGCGCATCGCGGCGAGCCGCGGTGACCATCTCGAATGGATGCACCGGCACTGGGCAGGCACCGTCCTCTCCGGACAGGAGTTGCTCGACGAGCTCGAAGCGGAGGACGGCCGGTGACCGATACGACCGCCGGCGCAGGCCACTCCGCGGACGTCGACGCCAGGCAACTCGCCGACCTCGGCTACACCTCGGAGTTCCGCCGGGACATGAGCCTGTGGGCGAACTTCTCGCTCGGCTTCACCTACCTGTCGCCGGTCGTCGGCATCTACACGCTGTTCGCGGTCTCGCTGGCCGCCGCGGGCCCGCCGATGATCTGGAGCCTCGTCATCGTCGGCCTGGGCCAGCTTCTCGTCGCGCTGATATTCGGCGAGATCGTCTCGCAGTACCCGATCGCCGGCGGGATCTACCCGTGGGCGCGGCGGTTGTGGGGCCAGAAATGGGCCTGGATGACCGGGTGGGTGTACGCGATCGCGCTGCTGGTCACGATCGCGTCGGTGGTCTACGGCTCCGGGCCCTACCTGGCGTCCTTGCTGGACCTTTCGGTGTCGGCGACCACGACCACCGTCTGCGCGCTGGTCATGGTCGCCCTGGCCACGGTGATCAACCTGGGCGGCACCCGCGTCCTCGGCATGGCGGCGATGATCGGGTTCGGGACGGAGATCCTCGGCGCACTCGCGGTCGGCGGGTGGCTGCTGATCGCCGAGCGGCGGCATGGCCTCGGAGTGCTGTTCGACGGCTTCGGCGCCGCGCCGGAAGGCTCCTACCTGGCCGCCTTCCTCGCGGCGGGCCTGATCGGGATCTTCCAGTACTACGGCTTCGAGGCGTGCGGGGACGTCGCCGAGGAAGTGCCGGACGCCGGCCGGCGCATCCCGAAGGCCATGCGGATGACGATCTACGTCGGCGGCGCGGCGGCGACGTTCGTGTGCCTCGCGCTGGTGCTCGCGGTACCGGACTTCGGCGCGGTGATCTCCGGCGCGGACGCCGACCCGGTCGGCGGTGTGCTCACCACGGCGTTCGGTTCGTTCGGTGCCAAGGTGGTGCTGGTCGTCGTGCTGGTGTCGTTCCTGTCGTGCGCGATGAGCCTGCAGGCGGCGGCGTCGCGGCTGCTCTACTCCTACGGCCGCGACCGGATGCTGCCCGGCAGCGGCCTGCTCGCCCGGTTCTCCCACCAGCGGGGCGTGCCGCCGTACGCGCTCCTGGTCGCGGCCGTCGTGCCCGCGGTGGTGGTGCTGGTGTCCGGGTTCTCCGAGGACGCCGTCACGAAGATCGTCTCCTTCGCGGTGCTCGGCATCTACCTCGGCTTCCAGATGGTCGTCCTCGCCGCGCTGCGCGCGCGGCTCAAGGGCTGGCGGCCCGCGGGGTCGTTCACACTGGGGCGCTGGGGGTTCGCGGTGAACGCCGGCGCTCTGCTCTACGGGGTCGCGGCGATCGTGAACATGGTGTGGCCGCGCACCGAGGGCGCGCCCTGGTACGACGACTACCTCGTGCTCCTGTCCGGCGTCGTCGTCGCAGGAGCAGGACTGCTGCTGATGATGACCTTGCGGCCGTACCGGTACAGCACGGCGACCGCAGGCGACGCGATATCCCGGGAGGACGGATGAAGAAGGTGCAGAACTTCGTCGGCGGGTCCTACGTGGACGCGGCCGACGGCCGCACGGCCGAGCTGGTCGATCCTGCCACGGGCGCGGTGTTCGCGTCCGCGCCGGTGTCCTCGCCGGCCGACGTCGACCGGGCGCTGACCGCCGCGCGGGACGCGTTCGCCTCGTGGCGGGACACCACACCCGCCGAGCGGCAACTGGCGCTGCTGCGCCTCGCCGACCGGATCGAGGAGCGCGCGGACGAACTGCTGGCGCTGGAGTGCGAGAACACCGGCAAGCCGCTGGAGCTGACCCGGCAGGAGGAGCTGCCGATGCTGCTCGACCAGCTCCGGTTCTTCGCGGGCGGCGCGCGGGTGCTGGAGGGCAGGTCGGCGGGGGAGTACATGCGCGGGCACACCTCGTGGATCCGGCGTGAGCCGGTCGGGGTGTGCGCGCAGGTGACACCGTGGAACTACCCCGCGCTGATGGCGCTGTGGAAGTTCGGGCCGGCGCTCGCGGCCGGGAACACGGTGGTGCTCAAGCCGTCCGACACGACGCCCGTGTCGACGGTGTTCCTCGCGGAGCTGGCCGCGGAGTTCCTCCCGCCCGGAGTGTTCAACGTGATCTGCGGTGACCGGGAGACCGGAGCCGCGCTGATCTCGCACGAGATCCCGGCGATGGCGTCGATCACCGGCTCGGTGCGCGCCGGGCGCGAGGTGGCCGCCGCGGCGGCCGGCGACCTGAAGCGGGTGCACCTCGAACTGGGCGGCAAGGCGCCGGTCATCGTGTTCGACGACGCCGACATCGCCGCCACCGCGGAGGCCGTCGCCGAGGCCGGGTACTTCAACGCCGGGCAGGACTGCACGGCCGCGAGCCGGGTGCTGGCCGCGCCGGGCGTCCACGACGACCTCGTCGCCGCGCTCACCGAGCAGGCCGCCGGCACCTCGACCGGTGCCGACGGCGACTACGGCCCGCTGAACAACGCCGACCAGCTGGCGAAGGTCAGCGGCTTCGTCGACCGGCTGCCCGACCACGCGTCGGTCGCCGCGGGGGGCGGACGCGTCGGCTCACAGGGCTTCTTCTACGCCCCGACGGTGGTGTCCGGCCTGCGGCAGGACGACGAGATGGTGCAGCAGGAGGTGTTCGGCCCGGTGATCAGCGTGCAGCGGTTCACCGACGAGGCCGAGGCGCTGCGGTGGGCGAACGGCGTGGAGTACGGGCTCGCGTCGTCGGTGTGGACACGAGACCACGGCCGGGCCATGCGGATGTCGCGGGAGCTCGACTTCGGCTGCGTGTGGATCAACACGCACATCCCACTGGTGGCGGAGATGCCGCACGGCGGCTTCAAGCACTCCGGCTACGGCAAGGACCTGTCGATGTACGGCATCGAGGACTACACCCGGATCAAGCACGTCATGTCCAACCTGGACGTCTAGTCGCTTCGCTTCGAAAGGAGCGCCCCATGCGGTTCAGCTTCGTGATGTTGCCCGACTATCCGCTCGACGACACGATCGAGTCCATCAAGCTCGCCGACGAGCTCGGCTACTACGGCTGCTACGCGGCCGACGAGACGTGGCACAAGGATCTGTGGCTGCTGTTCGCCGCGGCGGCGGACAAGACGGAGAACATCCGCTTCGGCCCGAGCCTGTCGGCGGTTACCCTGCGCGAACCGTCCCTGATCGCCCAGGCGACGGCGACGCTCGACGAGCTGACCGGAGGCCGCGCCGAGTGCGTGCTCGGCTCGGGCAACTTCGGTCTGTTGGCTCAGTACGGCATCGACTGGGCGAAGACGAAGCCGCTGTCCCGCCTGAAGGAGGCGCACCACGTCGTGCGCACCGTCCTGGACGAAGGCGCGATCAACTACGACGGCGAGTTCTTCTCCTACAACGGTCTGTTCACCTTCGCGCGGCCGGTGCAGGAACACGTCCCCGTGAAGCTGGGCGCGATGCGCGGCCCGAAGTCGTTCCAGGCGGCCGGCGAGCTGACCGACGGTGTCCACCACGCGCTGAGCTACACCAGACGAGCCTACGAGTACATGGTGGAGAACGTTCGCATCGGAGCCGAGCGCGCGGGCCGTGACGCCGACTCGCTGGACCTGGGCGCCTGGATCGTCTTCTCGACCGGCCCCGACTCCCGCGCCGCCAAGGACGCCGCCCGCGCGATGGTGGGCCTGTACGCATCGTCGATGCCCGCCGAACAGCTGGCACGCAACGATGTGGACCCGGCCGACCTGACCGACATCATCGCCGCCGTCGGCGAAGGCCGGGTGGACCGCGCGTTCGAGCTGACGCCGCCGGAACTGGCCGACAAGCTCTCGGTCGCGGGCACCCCGGAGGAATGCGCCGAGAAGATCAAGACCGAGATCGCGTCGACCGGCGTGAACCATCTCGTCCTCGCCATCACGGACGCGGCGCTGGTCAAGGCGTTCTCCGGGATGGAGCTTCCCGGTGTCGCCACCATGCGCGACCAGTTGCGACTGGTCCACGACCAGGTGATGCCCGTCTTCGCGAGCCCGTCCTCGTAACTCAGGCCGGCACGACCGGCCCCGGGCCGGTCGGCTGGCTGAGGCGGAGTCGTCGTGCGTTCATCGCTCCTCGACGTTGAAGGTGTCGCGCATGTTCTTCTCGCCCCCCAGCGCCTCGAGCACCGCAAGCGGGTTCCAGTAGTCGCGCTGCTTCACGATCTTTCCTTCCTCGACCGTGACCACCCAGACGTATCGCACGCGGTAGGGCTTACCCGTGGCGATCACCCGTCCCTCCACCTGGGCCTCGACCACGAGCACTCCCGGTTCGGTCGTCGGGTGCTCGATCACCTCCGCGAAGCCCTGGAGATCAATGCGCTTCGGGTAGTCCTTGACGTACTCCCAGATCGCGGTCTTACCCACGAGCCGCTGGGGGTAGTTCGGCGGCGCGAAAGGCAGCTCGAAGACCGCGTCGTCCGCAAAGGCGTCGACCCATGCCTCCATGTTCTTGTCGAGCAGGTTGCGCAAATGACCGCGGTGCAGCTCAAGCGTCTGCTGCCGCAGTCGCGCCGCGGAGTCGTCGTGCTCGGGCATGGTGTCCACTCCTTCTTCTTTTCCTCTGTGGTGAACTTTCTCCGGCCGGATCTTCACGATCACCCGCACGTCGCCGGGCCTGCGGAAGGGGAATGAGTCGACGCCGAGGTAGCGCTTGGCGAGCGCGTCGATGCCCTCTTCGGCGCCCTCGCCGGTCATCTCGACGACCTTGCCCTGGATGAGCAGGCTCTCGTAGGGATTCGCGTGGCTGATCATCGAGATCGCGACGTCCGGGTTGTTTCGCAGGTTCTTCGTCTTGACGAGGCCCTCGTTCGTGTTGAAGACGACGAGGTCGCCGTCGAGAGCGATCCATACCGGCGACACCTGCGTCGAGCCGTTCGGGTTGACCGTCGCCACGTGGGCGAAGTCCCTGCCTTCGAAGAGGTGCCTTGCCTCGTCAGGGATGGTGGCCATGGGTCCTCCTGATTCATCGGTCGTGTCTTCGGGCCGGACCGTCAGTCGTGGCACGCCCGGGCCCGGCCCGGCCGATTTCGCGCCACGGTCGCGTGGAAGGAGCCGGCAGACCGAGGATTTGGGCCAGCCGCCCGCGATGTTCCGCGGGCGTGCCGAACATGAGCTGAGAGGTCTTCGCTCGTTTCAGATGGACGTGGGCGATGTGTTCCCACGTGAAGCCGATTCCACCGTGCACCTGGATCATCGCCCGGGCGACCTCGACGTAGGTGTCGGAGCAGACCGCGGCGGCCAGGTGAGCCAGGACGGGCAGTTCGGTCGAGCCGGCCTCGGCGGCCGTCAGCGCCTCCGCCAGGACGGCCTCGGCGCCTCGCACCGCCACGAGGAGATCGGCGCAGCGATGCTTGAGCGCCTGGAAGGATCCCAGGGGGCGTCCGAACTGCACCCGCTGACGGAGGTGATCGACAGTCGTCTCGAGGGCGCCTCGCGCCCCGCCGAGCTGCTCCGCGGACAGCAGGAGCGCGGCGCACAGGGACAGCCTCTCGGCGCCCTCCATGCCGGGGGAGACCTCGCCGAGCGGGACGGCCGGCACCGCGTTGAACTCGATGTCCGCCATGGGACGGGTCATGTCCATCGTCACCAGCGGTTCACGCAGCATGCCAGGTGCCGGGGAAGCGGGCAGGAAAAGCGCGGGCCCCGACCGCGTCTCGGCCAGGACGAGGATCGTGTCGGCGCCGGCTCCGTCGATGACGAAGCGCGCGGTGCCGTTCAGCGACCAAGACACCCCGGGCGATTCCGCGGGCTCGGCGCGTACCCCGAACGACAGCGGTCCGCGCTCTGACAGTCCGGCGACGGTGCAGCGATTCGCCCCGGAGGCCAGTCCGGAAAGAACCTGCGACCGGCCTTCCTCGTCACCCAGTTCCAGCAACGCCGCGGCGGCTATCTGCCCGGACAGAAACGGCACGCCGGTCAGCGCCCTGCCGGTCTCCTCGAGCACCACGCCGAGCTCCTGCCAGCCGTAGCCCATGCCGCCGAAGCGTTCGGGAATCCGAATGGCGGGCAATGCCAGTTGCGTGTAGATCGCGGTGAGCACCGCCGGGTCGTAGCCCGGATCGGTCTCGAGCCAGTAGACGATCTGAGAGGGAGAAGTATGTTTCACGAAGAAGTCGCGCACCGACGCCCGTAGTTCCGCGCGTTCCTCGTCGGAAACGCTCGGGCGGCGGGCGGCGGTATCGATGTCGCCGTCGTGTGAGTAGGTGTTCATTCTTCCTGCTCCTCTATCCGCGCGGCACGTCCGTCCATGGGCGGTTCTTGTCCACGCGGGGTTCCGGAGGAAGACCCAGGACGCGTTCGCCGATCACGGTGCGCTGGATCTCCGACGTCCCGCCCTCGATCGAATTGGCGAGGCTTCGCAGGAAGGCGCGTCGCGGGTCCGAGCTTCCGTGGACCGTGGAATGCCCGGGCCGGGTCAGCGCGAAGCTGTCGTACAGCACTCCGTCCAGGCCCATCAGGTCGATGCAGAGGTCGTAGACGGCCTGGTTCAATTCCGCCATCTGCAGTTTGACCACGGATCCATCCGGCCCCGCGGCGAGATCCGAACGGGAGCGCCCCATGTGGGCGCTCATCAGGCGATTCGTCTCGGTACGGCACCACAGTCGGATGAGCCGGTCGTAAAGCTCCGGCTCGACGTATCCGCCGCCGTCGATCGCCTGCCGGTAGAGGGCGACCGCCTGACCGATCGGGCCGGTCCCCCGGTCGGCGACCACGTCACCGAGAGTGGATCGTTCGTTGGACAAAGTCGTGAGCGCGACCGTCCACCCGCTGCCGACCGCGCCCAGGCGCGCCGTGTCAGGCACCCGGACGTCGGTGAGGTAGACCTCGTTGAACTCCGCCTCCCCCGTCAGTTGGCGAAGGGCCCGCACGTCGACGCCCGGAAGGGACATGTCGAGCAGGAAGTAGGTCAGTCCTCGGTGTTTCGGCAGCGTGGGATCGGTGCGGGCCAGGAGCAGCCCGTAGCGTGCAACGTGCCCCAAGCTCGTCCATACCTTCTGGCCGGAAACGATCCAGCCGTCACCATCGCGCACCGCGCGGGTGGCCATCGCCGCCAAGTCAGATCCCGCCTCCGGCTCGGAGAACAGCTGGCACCAGACGTGCTCGCCGCTGAAGAGCGGCCGAAGCAGCCGTTTCTGGGCGGCCGTGCCATGCGCATGAATGGTGGGGGCGGCCATGCCCAGTCCGATGAGATTGCGGTCGCGCCAGTCGGCGCAGCCGGCCTCCCGGAATCGGGCGTCGACCATCGGCTGAAGGCTCGGAGCCAGTCCGAGGCCGCCGAGGCCGGGGTCGAAGTGAACCATCGCCAGTCCCGCGTCGAAACGGGCCTCGCGAAACCGGCGGTCGTCTGTTCGGCTCACCGGATACGCCCGCAGAAAATTGTCGATCCGTTCGTCGAGTGCTTCTGGTGATGTCATTTTCGCTCCGCGCTGTCAGAACATGAACAATAGGTTGACATTGGTCGCGGCGTCGCGCAGTCGTCGGCGATACTCTTTCCGCGCCGCGACGGCGGCGTCGAGATCGACGGATTCGAAGCGGATGAGGTCAGGGGCTTTCAGTTGCGCGAGCCGGTCGATGTCGGAGGAGATGACGGTGCCCAGCGTCGCGTAGCCGCCGCCGGTGACGGCATCCCGCATGAGGCAGATGGCCTGGTCTCCGTTCGGTGCTTGGATCGAACCGACGGGGTATCCGAGATCCACGACGTTGCTGGGGTTGTCGCCCGCCCCGAACGGCTGTGCACGTTCCACGAACGAGAGACGAGGGCCATCGAGACGGTATCCGGTGCGGTCGGACACCGAGGTGACCGTGAACGTCTCGGTGAAGAATTCATGGAGGGATTCACGGGTGAAGCGATAATTGCAGAGCCCTTCGACGACACGAACGCCGGTCTGTGCGCTCAGCGCCGGACGCAGCCGCCGGTCGATCGATGCCCCGATCCGGCCCGGTGCCGAAGTCTCGCGGCCCGATCGCAGAATGTCGCCTGCCTTGAGCGGTTCTCCGGACAGGCCGCCGATTCTCGAAGAGGTATAGGTCGAGCGACTTTCCAGGAAAGGCGGAGAGTCTATGCCGCCGCGGATCGCCAGGTACGCTCGGGCGCCGGTTCGGAGGATTCCGATTCTGACGACCTGCTCGGGGGATACGGCGTGGCTGGTCCAGGCCTCCACCGGGTGATCGTCGATAGAGATGTCGACGTCCCCGCCCGTCACGGCGATCAGGGAGGCCTCCTTGAAGTGGAGTGCCGGCCCGGTCATCGTCGACTCGAGCGTCGCCGCGCCGGCCGAGTTGCCGACCAGCAGGTTGGCGCACCGATGTGAGAACTGGTCCAGCGCGCCGGACGGCGGCAGGCCCATGGCGAAGTGGCCGGGCCGGCCGAGATCCTGGATGGTGGTGTGCAGCCCCGGGGTAACGACCGATATCACGACACCAGTCCCTTCAAAGACTGTGCGTACTCGCACGGCGCCGCGGTGAACTTCTCCAGCGAGAACTCCACCGGGTGACGCTTGACGGCATAGCGGTCGCATTCGACCCGGTGCTGAATGTCGTCATATTCCGTGCGATCGATCGACCGGAACTGGATCAGCGTCGATATGGGACTGAGCACCCGCGACGACGTGAACTCCCGGGACCGCTGGTACAGGTCGACGACGGGAACGGCGGAACGCCCCAGTAGCTGGTAACCACCGACCCCGTCCACCGGATAGATCACGCTGAACGCGCCGCCGTGCGCCACCGCACGAGAGGGCGTCTCGGTACGCGGGCTCAGGTACTTGGGCGCTTCGATCTGCCGATCACGGGCGACGAGCTGGTACGACTCGGCGTTGCCCGGCTTGAAGCATGGAAAGGTCACGATGAACGGCGCGCGGGTGTGTGCGTCGACAAGGTCCCGGATGCTGCCGAAGCCGTTGATCCGGGCCACGAACTCGATATCGGTCTCCGACGGCGACTGATGCCCGGAGCGGAATCGCAGGCATACGTCTTTCGTCCATGGATCGTCGTAGTACACGGGTACTTCAACGATCTGCGTCGTGACGCTCGGATCCGAGCCGTCATCATGACCGTGCAACTCGCTGACGGCCGCCAACACGTCCCGTGGATGCGAGACATCCGGATCCAGGCGAATCATGTAACTCGTGTTCGCCGGCGCGATGTCGACGATGCCGAGCATTCCGAGTTCCGCGATTCGCGCGACGATCGCCTGTACGCGCAGTGCCGCCTCCAGGCTCATCGCCTCAGCGATCTCGACGAAGATGTACTCGTCACCGCCGAAGCTCGCGCGGCTGCCATCCGGGAACGGGTGATAAATGGCCGATGCATCCATGCGTCACCTGGCCGACGCATCTGCGGTCGCCGGCTGAACGGTGATGCCCGCCTCGGTGAGCCGGCGGTGGACGGCCGCGGCGATGTCGACGGCGTTGGGGCGGTCGCCGTGAACGCAGATCGACCGGACGGGCATCGGAATGGTCCGGCCTGTCGTCGTGACGGCGTGGCCCGCGGCGGCCGCGAGCGCGATCTGGGCCACGCGGTCCGGGTCTTTGGCCGCGGGCCGGGGCTCGATGATGTTGAGCCCGTCGTCGTCGAAGCCGAGGTCGACCGCGTTCTCGGGGATGACGGGGTGACCGGCCGCTTCGACCGCGTCGAGGGCCGGGGACGGGGCCAGCATCAACGGGAGGTCCAGCCCCGCGCGGTGGACCGCCGCGGCGATGGCGGTGGCCAGGTCCGGATTCCGGCAGACCGCTCCCATGAGGGCGCCGTGCGGTTTGAGGTGGCGCAACCGTACGCCTTCGGTCGCCGCGATCGCTGCCAGGGACCCGACCTGGTAGACGACATAGTCGGTCGTCTCCTCGATGGAGACGGCCATGGCCCTGCGGCCGAACCCGAGTTTGTCGGGGTATCCGGGGTGCGCGCCCACGGCGACCCCCGCGTCCCTCGCCGCCCGAACGGCGGCGTGCATCGTCGTGGGATCACCCGCGTGAAATCCGCATGCGATATTGGTGCTCGACACGTACCGGAACAGATGTGCGTCCTCGCCCAGGTGCCATCGCCCGTAGCTCTCACCCGCGTCGGCATTGACATCTATTCGGTGTGCGGTCATCAGCGACCTCCGTGTGTCGCCGCGGCGGACGGTGTGCGCCGCAGAACCGAGGTGAGCGTGCCGACGAGCCGGTCGACATGGCCGCGCCGGAACGTCAGCGGGGGGCGGATCTTGAGGACGTTTCCGCCCGGTCCTGATGCCGAGATGAGCACGCCGTCGCGTCGTACCTCGTTGACGACCGTCCGCGCGATATCGGCGTCGGCGGCCGAAGGCCCATCAGGACCGCAGATCTCTATTCCGTAGAACATTCCGACGCCTCGTACTTGGGCGACGGCGCCGATGTCGGTGAGGGATTCCCGCAGGGATCGACGCAGGTAGTCGCCGATCGTCCGCGCACGGTCAACGAGGTCTTCTTCTTTGATGACGGCCAGCACCGCCCCTGTGGCCGCCATTGCCGCGGTGCTTCCGCCGAAGGTGTTGAAATATCGCACCGCCGCCGCGAACTCGCGTCCCACTTCCTCGCGCAACACGACGCCGGCAACGGGATACCCGTTTCCCATGGGCTTGCCGAGCGTGACGATGTCCGGCTCGAACCGGTGGCGCTGGAAACCCCACCAGCCGTCCCCGGTGCGGCCGAACCCCGCTTGCACCTCGTCGGCGATGACGAGGCCGCCGGCCCGGCGCACCTCGTCGGCGATCGCCCCCAGCGTGGGCGTCGGATGGGTGAACACGCCGTCGGACGAGAAGACGCTGTCGGCGATGAACGCGCTCACGCCATGTCCGTGACGGTGCAGGTCCTCGGCTGCCATACGCGTGTTCGCCCGGAGGACGTCCTCCAGACTCTCGTCGCCGCCGACGAGCCGAGGATCGGGCGGGTCGATGAGCCGTACATGGGAACTCGGCGGCGAGCCGGTGCCGAGAGAGGGAGAGAACGCCGCGACGCCGGACGTGACGCCATGATATGCGTGTTTTGTTGCGATCAACCCCGTGGCGCCGGTGTGGTAGTTGGCGATGCGCACGGCGAGATCGTTCGCTTCCGAGCCGCTGCACGTGTACGTGACGCGATTCAGCGCGCCGGGAAACGTCGCCAGAAGCTCCTCGGACGTTTCCAGGATCCTGCTCTGCAGGTATCGCGTATTCGTGTTCAGGATGCCGAGTTGCCGCGACACGGCCTCCACGACCTTCGGATGGCAGTGCCCGATCTGCGCGACATTGTTGTACGCGTCGAGGTACTCGATGCCGTCCCGGCCGTACAGGAACACATCTCGTGCGTGTGACACCTCGATCGGGTCGGCGTAGAAGAGTTGGTAGCCGGGGCCGAGCAGGTCGCTGCGGCGATCGAGCATGCTGATGATGTCCGGCGGTTGCCCGGCCCGGTCCGCGGCCTGGAAGCCGTTGACCATTCCGACGGGGCTGACGGCGTGGTTGCGCCCGGATGACGACGTCATCTCGATTCTCCGTACGACTGTGTCCGACACTCGCGCGAGCCAGCATTTGAGAAATGAGCCGTCGCGATTTCGATGGTCTCCAGCCCGGCTTCGATGTTGGGCCAGTCGCTGCGTGCGTGTCCCAGGACGTACTCGGCCCGAACCGGGTCATTCTGTGCACGCGACTCCGAGAGCAAGGCGCGCTGGAGGCTGCGCGCCACCGCCGCCACCGCGAGCGCCTCGCGGTGGTGCCGTGGCAGTGGCCGCACTTTGAGGAATCCGGTGACATGCCGTGCTCCCGCCGACCAAGGATCGGCCATGCGGTGGTCGAGCAGATTGGACAGCGCGATGGCCAGATCGAAGACCACGGGCCCGTGGTGCAGGTCGCCGAAGTCGACGACACCCGTGACGAATCCGGGGGTCGACGGATCGGCGAGAACGTTGTACACGCTGAAATCCCCATGAACGACCTGCCGGGCGAATTCGTTCGCGAGCGGCATGACCGTGCACTCGAAGCACCGCATGACCCGACGCGCCAGCTCCCGATGAGCCCGATCCGCCAGCCCATCGGCCAGTTCCGCCAACGCCGGCAATTCCGCCAGGTCCCAGATGAGGCGCCGTCGCTCCCGAGTGTGATGAAAGCGCGCGAGTGCCCGCGTGACCTCGCCGTGGACCTCGCCCACGCGCTCCGCCTGACCGAAGGTCATTCGATGCGAAGCGAGGTCGCTCCCCGGAAGGAACCGCATGACATGGACGATCCGGGCCGGCTGATCGTCACCCGCCGCCGGCAGGATCGTGGCCGGTGCCCGGCCGAGCGTGCGGCGGATCCGGGGAACCGGCAGACAGGTCGTGCGAGCGAGGTGTGTGATCGCCGAGATCTGCAGGTCGATCGACTCGAACGGCTCAGCCGGCGGGCTCACCTTGACCAGGAACGCCTCATCGGCCGCGCGAAGCCGGAACGTGTCGTCGCGCTCGGAACCCAGGCGATCCCAGGCCCCTTCGAGCCCGTACTCGCGGGCAAGGAGCGCTGCCAGGCCGGTCGGCGGATGTGCGGTGTCTTCCACGTTCAGTTCGCGATCCATCCGCCGTCGATGAGGAGGCTCGAACCGTGGATGTAGGAGGCAGCCGGGGAGGCCAGGAAAACGACCGCGGGCGCTATGTCCTGAACCTCGCCGATACGTCCGGCCGGCGTCGCGTCGAGCATCTGCCGCTCGTACGCCGGGTCGGCGAAGAGGTGCGCGTTGATACTGGTACGGACGTTGCCCGGCGCGACCGCGTTGACGCGGATGCCGCGGGGGGACAGCTCCGCGGTGAGCGCCTTGACCAGCAGTTCGACCGCGCCCTTGGTCGCACAGTACGCGCTGGAGTTGGGGAATCCGGCGTAGCCGCAGATGGACGATACGAAGATGATCGAAGCGCCCTCGTTCATGCGGGTGACGGCGGTGCGGGCCAGCCGGAACGGGGCCCGCACGTTCACGTTCCACTGCTCGTCGAGGATCTGGTCCGTCGTCTCACCGAAGGGTGTCGGGGTGAAGATGCCCGCGGCGTTGACCAGGACATCGATCCCGCCGAACTTCTTGACGGCATGATCGACGATCTCGTCCGGCGCCGAAGCGCCGGTCACGTCGACGCTCAGATGGCCGACGGCGTCGCGATCGCCGGAGATCGAACGGGCGCAGGAATCCAGACGTGATGCGTCGCGCCCCACCAGGAGCACATTCGCGCCGGCGGCGTGCATCTCTCGCGCGATCTGCGCACCGATACCCGAGCTGGCCCCTGTGACGACGGCGGTCTTGCCCCGCAGCGCTGAAGGAATGGTGGTCACTGTCTATCGTCCTATCGGTGTCGACTTCGTGAGAGGGCTGGACCGGGCACGGCTATTCGGTGAGGTAGTTCTCCAGCCTGATGTCAGGGCTGCGGCGTATGGCGAACGCTCCGTACGCGGCGCCGACGACGAGGATCAGCGGCATCGCGACGATGTACGGGGAGTCGCTTCCGGTGACGTCCTCGTAATTGGCCACGATGATTCCGCCGACGATGAGAAGTCCGGTGCCGGCGATGGCCGGTGCGATCCTGGTCGACCACATCGAGCCGGACACGGTGCCGCGCAGAGAGGACACGATGACGCTCAGGCAGCACCCGGCCATCACATAGATGGTGGCGAGCGAGGTGACGCCGGAAACCGTCGGGAAGAGATTGAGCAGGGGGTCCAGCCCGGCCACCGCGAACAGCGCTATGACGGACAGGGACAGCACGACCTGCAGTTGCGTGGCGTTCGCGGGCGTGCCGTACCGGTGATGGATGCGTGCGAGGCGGGTGGGAAGCAGTCCCGCTCTCGACAGAGAGAAGTGGTAGCGCGCCGCCATGTTGTGGAATGCGGTCGCCGCGGCCAGGAAGCTGAGCACGATGCACACCGCGATGAGCGACCCCGCCCACTCGCCCAGATACTCGTCGGCGGCGGCTGTGACGAGCGCTCCGGGGTCGGCCGCGGCCAGCGCGGTCACGTCGTCGAATGCCGCGATGAAGCTCCACGTCGCGACGAAGAACAGGGCGACCAGCAGTCCGAGTGCCAGGTAGGTCGCCGTGCGGATGCTCTTGGCCGGCGCCTCGCACTCCTCGCCGTAGATGGCGGCGGCCTCGTAGCTCGCGAACGAGAGCAGGCAGAAGACCAGGGTGAGTGCGAAGTTCCCGCTGAACATCGAGTCCGGTGAGAGGCCGTCCAGGGTGAAGGAGCCGGACCGGCGCAGCAGCACCGCGATGATCAGCGCGCCGACCAGTGCGAACTGGGCGATGCAGATCGCGGTCGCGAGTCGTGCTGCGATCGACACCCCGAAGTGGCCGGCCGCCCAGACCACGGCGAGGGCGGCGAGCGTGTACCAGTACCAGGCGAGGTCGAGGCTCAGGTACTGGCTGACCGTGACTTTGGCGAAGTATCCGGTCGCGGCGACCATCGCGATGGTGGCCATGTTGTAGGCGATGCCGGCTATGAACGCCGTCGCGGCCCCGACCGTACGGCCCAGCCCGTACGCCATGAAGGCGAAGTACGCCCCGGCGTTGACGACATGCCTGCTCAGGACGACGTAGCCGGCGGTGAACACGAACAGGAGCGCCGCCACCACGAGGATCCAGCCGAGCGTTCCGATTCCCGCGCCGATCCCGATGCTCAGCGCGAAGTTCGATGCCATCGCGGTCAGCGGCGCCGTCCCCGCGATGACCATGAACAGCATTCCGACGACGCCGATCGTCCCTCGTCGCAGTTGCCGGTCGGTGGTGCTCGTTCGAGTGTCCTCGAGCCCTGTCATGTCGGGTCTCCCATTGTTCGTCGCTCCGTCGTGGACGTCGCCCGCCGCGGTGTGGTTCGCCGGGGGACCCCGTGCTGTGGGCGTGTCGCCTCAGGGCCGTCAGGAGATCGTGGGTGGATTCGCTGAGCCGATGAATCGCGAGGTCACCGCGAGACGGAACGGGATCGTCTCGCCGTGATGGCAGAGTAAGTCCTCATGTGCGGCTTCGCAAGGGTCGGGATCGGCCGACGCGTGCCCGGGCGGGCCGCGCGGCTCCGGCCGACACCGCGGAGGTGGGCCGCGCGTCGCGGTACCGGGCGATCGTCCGGCACCCGCGACGGCAGGTGGATGGGCACACTCCGGACGGATCCGGCGTTCTCTCCGAGATGGACTTCAGGGAGGGAAGGGCCCGGCTTTCAAGCCGGGCCCGGCGCGGTCAGGCCCGAGCTATCGGGTCGCCCCGCGCAGAACGTCAAGAACAGATTGGACGACGTTTTCGCGCAGCGCCGGCGACGAGCTCTGCCGGCGGCCGCACACTCTCCAGAAAAGGGGACCTGCCAGCAGATCGAGGGCGTACTCGATGTCAGCGTCGGCGTCCACTTCCCCGGTACTGATCCGTTCCTCCAGCACCCTGCGATAGTGAGTCCGGCGGATCAGGCCGATGCGCGTTGTCAACGCTTCGCCGAGGTCCGGATTGCGCAGCGCCTCGGCCAGGAGGTCGGGCAGGATTCGCCGATTCATGTCATCGCTCAGCCAGTTGTCGACCGACTCGACCAGCAACGTCACGACGGTCCGCAGATCGTGCGAAGTCCGCACGTCCGCTATGGGAACGCTGACACTTGAGACCGCGTCCAGGACCATTTCCTGCTTGGAGGGCCAGCGCCGGTAGAGCGCGCTCTTGCCCGCTCTCGCCCTTCGGGCGACTCCGTCCATGGACAGCTGCCCGAAGCCCACCTCGGCGAGTTCGCTGAGTACCGCCTCGGTGATGGCGACCGTCAATTCGGGGCTGAGGTTGGAGCTCGACCGTCTGGAGGCAGGAGTAGATGATCGCTTGCTCACGCCTAGGAACCTACCAGGCACTCGCGCGGTGATGTACCACCCCGATGCGCTCCGCCGCCCCGGTCGGCGACGGTCGGTGCCGGCCCGTGAGCATTCGCAGCGCGTGGCGGGGACTGGACGTGGCGAGCGGGCTCGCGCTACCTTGCGGGCGAGACGGTACGGTACCGTCTCGTGTGCTGGGTCTGGATCCGACGTCCGGGGCAGCGCTCTGCCGGCCGACTGGATCACGAAGGTGGCGACATGGCTCACTTCTTCAAGAAAGACACGCAGTTCGAGTTCGAGTTCATGCGGACAATGGGTCAGACTTCCTACGGCGCGGCAGAGATCGGTGAGTGTCTGGCCACCGCGGCACGGATAGTCGACGGCGACTACGACAGCTGGCACGACGAGTGGTTCGACACCGCGCAGTGGCTGTTCGATCGCACTGCCGGAACCGAGTCCCAGCACAAGGTTTCGGCGCGTGATGCGTACCTGCGTTGTGCGAACTATTACCGGACGGCGGAGTTCTTCCTCCATGGATCCCCGGGAGATCCGCGGATTCATCGCACGTCGAAGATGTCGGTCGAAAGCTTCCACCGCGCCGCAAGACTGCACGATCCCGAGATCGAGACAGTGGAGATCCCCTACGGCACTGGACATTTGCCGGCCTACTTCTTCCGCGCCGCCGGCGAATCGTCCACCCCCAAGCCGACGGTGGTCATCCACAACGGATTCGACGGCACCGCCGAAGAGATCTACTCGTTCGGTGGAAGAGCCGGCCACGACCGGGGCTACCACGTTCTCGCCTTCGAGGGGCCCGGCCAGGGGCAGGTCATCCGGTCCCAGGGCCTGACGTTCCGTCCCGACTGGGAGCACGTCGTCGGTCCGGTCGTCGACTACCTCGAGACCCGCGACGAGGTGGACGCCGAGCGCATCGCGCTGATCGGGATCAGCATGGGAGGCGCACTCGCCCCTCGCGCGGCGGCGTTCGAGCGGCGTCTGGCCGCCGTGGTCGCCTGGGACGGCGTCTACGACATGAGCACCGTCGCGCTGGACTTCGTCCTCGGAGAGCTCCCCGACCCGCGGGAGGTTCTCCTCGACCGGCTCGGCGCCGAGTCCGACGTGGAACTGGACGAATACATCCAGCGGCGGATCTCGGAGAGCGGCACGGCCCGCTGGTTCTTCGACCACGGAAGCTGGGTGATGGGCACCGAGTCCCCGCGCATGCTGCTGAGGCGGATCTGCGACTTCAACGTCCGGGACGGTGTCGCGGAACAGATCACGTGTCCCGTCCTGGTCCTGGAGGCCGACGAGGACATGGCCCTCGGCGGGCAGCCGGCGCAGCTCGTCCAGCATCTCACTGCCCCGCACGCCCACCACGTCTTCACGGCCCGGCGCGGCGGCGAGTTGCACAACCAGGTCGATGTCATGCGCTACGCGTCCTCGGTGATCTACGACTGGCTGGACACGGTCCTGCACTCGTGACGAAACGCGAGCGGCCCGGGCGCACACCGGATCGGCCGCTCTGTGACGTCCGGTCGGTATCCAGAGAAGGAGGGATGATGCAACCAGGCATGATGCAGGACCGTCCACTGGTCCTCTCAGACCTGTTGGAGCGGATGGAGGTCCGGTTCCGCGGCAAGCGGGTGGTGACCACGCAGACCGGAAGGGTTCTCGAGGCGACCTTCGGGGAGATCGCGCATCGCGTACGTCGCCTTGCCGCTGTTCTCGATGCCCTCGGCGTGCCGGCCGGCGCACGCGTCGGCACTTTCGGCTGGAACACCCAGCGTCACCTCGAACTGTACGTCGCGGTTCCGTCCACGGGCCGGATTCTGCACACGATCAACCACCGGTTGTTCAGCGAGCAGCTCGCCTTCATCGTCGACGACGCGGCGGACGACGTCCTGTTCGTCGATCGGTCCCTGCTGCCGGTCGTCTGGCCGCTCGTCGAGTCGTTCCGCACGGTCCGCTTCGTCGTGGTCATGGACGACGGCGACCCCGCGGAGATCCCGGACGACCCGCGCGTCCGCGACTACGAGCGGTTGCTCGCCGAAGCGGTGCCCGTCACCGATGACGGGTTTCCCGTCCACGACGAACGAACCGCTGCCGCCCTCTGCTACACCTCCGGCACGACCGGTCTGCCAAAGGGGGTCCTCTACGACCACCGGTCGATCCTCTTGCACGCGTTGATGCTGCAGACCGCCGACGCGTTCGCGCTCAGCGAGTCCGACGTCATCCTGCCGGTGGTGCCGATGTTCCACGTCAACGCGTGGGGCCTTCCCTACGCGGCGCTCATGTGCGGCGCGGAGTTGGTCATGCCCGGCACCGCGACCGCGCCGGCCGAACTGGTGAAACAGATCGAACGCCATCGTGTGACGTTCACCGCGGCGGTGACGACGGTCTGGCGTGGAGCGCTCCCGCATCTCGACGGGCACGACCTGTCGAGTCTGCGTCACATCGTGTGCGGCGGCGGCGCGGTACCGCTGTCGCTCTCCCGTGCGTACGACGAGGCGATCGGTCAGCCGCTGCGCAACGGGTGGGGGATGACCGAGACCAGCCCGGTCGCGACGAGTGCCTATGTGTCCGACCGCGCAGCCCGCGACCGCGACCGCGAACCGGAGGCACTGGCGCGCCCGGGGGTCGCGCTGCCGCTGGTCCGGCTGCGCGTGGTGGACGACAAGGGCAGGGCGCTGCCCTGGGACGGCAGATCCGCGGGCGAACTGCAGGTCGCCGGCGCCACGGTCGCCGCCGCCTACTACGGGCGATCCGGAGAGCGGGCGGCCGGGTCCTTCACCGAGGACGGCTGGCTGCGCACCGGCGACGTCGCCACCATCGCCCCCGACGGGCAGCTCCGCATCGTCGACCGCACCAAGGACCTCGTCAAGTCGGGCGGCGAGTGGATCTCCTCGGTCGAGCTCGAGAACGAGATCATGAGTCATCCCGACGTCATCGAGGCCGCCGTCATCGCGGTGCCCGACGAGAAATGGGACGAGCGTCCCCTCGCCTGTGTCGTCACCGTGCCGGGCGCCTCCCTGTCCGAGCACGACGTCCAGGAGTACCTGCGAGGACGAGTCGCCAGGTGGTGGGTCCCCGAACAGGTGCTGCTGATCGACGAAATCCCCAAGACCGCCACGGGGAAGTTCTCCAAGGCCGCGTTGCGTGAGGCCGTGGTGAACGGCGCGATCGGACGGGAGACCCGCGGCCTCGACGCTGCTCAGCGGATGGGACAACGCCAGTGATGGAAGGTCCGCTCGCAGGTGTGCGAGTGGTCGAACTCGCCGGCATCGGCCCCGGCCCGTTCGGCGCGATGGTGCTCGCCGATCTGGGAGCCGAGGTCGTACGGATCGACCGGCCCGGCGGGCATCCCGCCGCCTGGGGGCGCGTGAAGGCTTTCGGCCGCGGCAAACGCACGCTGGAGATCGACCTCAAGAGCGCCGCCGGCGTGGCCGAGGTGCTCGAGCTCGTCGCCGGGTCCGACGCCCTGATCGAGGGCTACCGCCCCGGGACCGCGGAGCGGCTCGGGCTCGGCCCGGCCGAGTGCCTGGCCCGCAACCCGGCGCTCGTCTACGGGCGGATGACCGGTTGGGGCCAGGAGGGCCCCTACAGCGCCACCGCCGGCCACGACATCAACTTCCTCGCGGTCAGCGGCGTCCTGCATGCGATCGGGCGCGAGGGCGAGCGGCCGGTTCCCCCGCTGAACCTGCTCGGCGACTTCGGCGGCGGCGGGATGCTGCTCGCCCTCGGACTGGTCGCCGCCGTCTTCGCCGCCCGTCGCGACGGCCGCGGCCAGGTGGTCGACGCGGCGATCCTCGACGGTACGGCGCTGCTCGGCACGGTGATCCACGACTTCCTCGCCGAAGGCGGCTGGGCCGACCGGGCCGGCGTCAACCTGCTCGACGGCGGCGCGCCCTTCTACGACACCTACACCTGCGCCGACGGCCTCTTCGTCGCGGTGGGGGCGCTTGAGCCGGCCTTCTACGCCGCTCTCGTCGAGAGGCTCGGCCTGCAGGGCGAGGTGGCGCCTGCCGGCCGGCACCTCGACCCCGGGAACTGGCCGACGATCCGGGCCCGGCTGACCGAAACCTTCGCCACCCGCACCCGCGACGAGTGGGCCGCCTTCTTCGCTGACGGTGACTGCTGCGTCTCGCCGGTCCTCTCTCTGCGCGAAGCGCCGGCGGACGCTCACAACCGTGCCCGAGGGGTCTTCCGCGAGCGCGACGGCCGCACCGAGCCGGCGCCGGCGCCGCGGTTCAGCGGCTGATCACGTCCCAACCGAGCACGGCGATGCCCGCCGGACCAATCCTCAGACGATCCATGACAGGCAACGGACGGAGAGCGAGATGCGGAACGGGAAAGGGAAGCTCGGCGGCCGCGAGGTCGTGATCGTGGAGGCGGTCCGCACACCGATCGGACGCGGACACCCCGAGAAGGGCTACTACAAGGATCTCCACCCGTCCAACCTCCTCGCCAGGACCTACGCGGAACTGATCTCGCGGACCGGGATCGACCCGATGGAGGTCGGCGATGTGATCGCGGGCTGCGTCCAGCAGTTCGGCACCCAGACGATGAACATCGGCCGCAACGCCTGGCTGGAGGCCGGCCTGCCCGAGGAGGTCCCGGCGACCACGGTCGACCGCCAGTGCGGCTCGGCCCAGCAGGCGGTGAACTTCGCGGCCACCCTCATCGCCTCCGGCGCCCACGACGCGGCGATCGGCGGCGGGGTCGAGCACATGGGCAGGAACTCGTTCGCCGTGGCGGGCGAGGTCGTGGCCGAGCACGGCTCGCCCTACTCGTCCGAGCTGCTCGAACGCCACGACCTGGTCTCGCAGGGCCTCGCGGCCGAAATGATCGCCGACGGGTGGGGAATCCCCCGGCCCGAGCTGGACGAGATCGGGCTGCGCTCGCAGCGACTGGCGCGGCGGGCGACCGACGAGGGCCGCTTCGCGCGCGAGATGATCCCCTACCGGGTCGGCGGCCACACCCACGTCACCGATCAGGGCCTTCGCGAGACGACCCTCGAAGGACTGGCGCGGCTGCGGCCCGCGTTCCGGGAAGACGGCAGGATCACCGCCGGGAACTCCTCGCAGGTCTCCGACGGCGCCGCCGCGGTGCTCTTGATGACCCGTGAGAAGGCCGAGGCCCTCGGGCTGAGGCCGCGTGCGCGGATCTACGACATCACCACTGTCGGGACCGACCCGGTGACCATGCTGACCGGCCCGATCCCGGCCACGCGCAAGCTGCTCGACCGCAACGGAATGAAGATCGACGACATCGACCTGATCGAGATCAACGAGGCGTTCGCCTCGGTCGTCGCGGCCTGGCGGCGCGAGATCGGACCCGACATGGACAGGGTCAACGTGAACGGCGGCGCGATAGCGCTCGGCCACCCGCTCGGCTCGACCGGTGCTCGGCTGATCACCACCCTGCTGCACGAGATGGAGCGCTCCGACGGGGAGATGGGCCTGGTGACCATGTGCTGCGGCGGCGGCCTCGGGACGGGAACGCTGATCCAGCGGGTCTAGGCGTGGTGTCGGTCGGGTGATGGGTGGCCTGTCGCTCGATCTGTGTGGCCTGCCGCTCCTTTGGAGCCTGCTCATTCTGGTGTCGACGTTCTGATGTGGTGAAGGAAGGCGGCGGCGGCCGGTGCGAGGTGTCGGCTTTCACGCCAGATCAGGGACAGCGGCGGCCTTATCGGCGGGTCGAACGGGATGCTCCAGATGGGCTGGAAGGCGAGAGCGACGAAGCCCCGGGGGATGATGCCGAGCCCGAGGCCATGGGCGATCAGGCCGAGCAGGACCGATACCTCGTTGGACTCGATGACGATGTTGGGCACCACACTGGCTTCTCGCAGGACGGTATCGGCGGCATCGCGCAGTCCGGCGCCTTTGCGGAAGCTGATGAGGTCCATGCCGTCGAGGGCATGGGCCGGTGCGGTGTCGTAGTGCTCGAAGGGATGCCCCGGCGGCCCGGCGAGGACGAGGTGGTCGTGGTCGACGACCACGCCGGTGGTCCCGTGGGGGAGCTGGAGTGGGTCGATCGACACCACGGCGAGGTCGATGGTGTCCTGCTGGACCATGGAGACCAGTTCCTGCCTGGTCCCCTCGCGCAGCCTGACACACGTACGCCCGGGTAGCGGCGACGGAAGCCGGCCAAGATCCCGGGCAGGTCGAGTGACGCGGTGGGCAGGGTCGAGCCGAAGGTCACCTCTCCGACGGTGTGGCCCCGAAGGCTGGACAGTTCGTCCCGTGCCGCGGCCACTTCGGCGAGGATTTTGACCGCCCGCGCGGCGAACAATTCGCCCGCCGGTGTGGGAAGGATCTTGGGTCGCTCCCGCCGGAGCAACTGAACGCCCATGTCTCGTTCGAGCTTGGAGACGTGGTGGGAGACGGCGGACTGCGCGATGTGCAGCCGGGACGCCGCTTTCGTAAAAGAACCCTCGTTGAGGATGGTCACCAAGTATTCGAGCTGCCGCAGTTCCATCTCATCTCGCGATCGTCACGTGCTCGAATCTGTCATCGACAGATGCTGGATTGGGCGGGCATGCTACTCCGCATCAGCTACCTGCGACAACAGCGAGGAGTGACCGATCTTGTCCGTCAAGTCACCGTCCGCGGCAGGCGTCATCAACGCGGCAGATGCGTCCGAAATCGATCCGATCACACTCGAGGTCGTGCGCAGCGGACTCGATTCGCTGGCCGACCAGATGGCGCTGACCGTGTCGCACACCGCCTATTCGGGAATCGTCCGCGACGTCCTGGATTTCTCCACCGCTTTCTGTGACGTCACGGGCGAGATGATCGCCCAGGGCCTCACCTTGGTCTGCCATCTGGGTTCGTTTCCCGCCGCGGTGAAGTCGGTGCTGACCAAGTTCAGCGGGTGCATCCACCCCGGCGACATCTACATCATGAACGATCCCTATTCCTCGGGCGGTATCCACCTGCCCGACATCTTCATCATCAAGCCGGTCTTCGTCGCCGACCGGCTCGAAGGCTTCGTCGGCGCCGTCGCTCACCAGATCGATGTCGGCGGCGCGGTGCCCGGCAGCCAGTGCACGGGGGCCACGGAGATCTTCCAGGAGGGGCTCATGATCCCCACCATGAAGCTGTACGAGCGGGGCGAGGCGAACGAGGCGGTTTTCGACTTCCTGCGGACGAACGTGCGGATCCCGTACAAGGTGCTCGGCGACGTCCGGGCCGAGATAGCGGCCGTCAACGTGGGGGAGCGCGAGTACAAGGTGCTGGCCGGGCGCTACGGGCCCGATGTCGTCCGCCGGTGCACGCGCAGCCTGCTGGACCTGAGCGAGCGCATCGCCCGCTCGGACATCCGCGAGATGCCGGACGGCGTCTACTCCCACACGAGCTACATCGACGGGGACGCCGTGCTCGACGAGCCGGTGGTCATCAAGGCCGAGGTCACCATCGAGGGTGACGAGATCACGATCGACCTGACCGGGAGCTCGCCGCAGGTGGCGGCGGGAGTCAACTCGCCCATCGCGTTCACCGAATCCACCGCGCGTGGGGCCGTCCGTACGCTGCTGAGCGCCGATGTCCCCAACGCGGCAGGGTACTTCCGGGCGATCCACGTGCTGACCAAGGCGGGAACGGTCGTCCGCCCCGTACTGCCCGCCGCCTGCGCGGTGCGCGGCATCACCGGGGCCCGGATCATGGACTGCGTGCTCGGGGCGCTCGCCCAGGCCGTTCCCGAACGCGTGCCGGCGGACGGAGAAGGCGGCAACACCTGCATCTGCATCGGTGGCGAGGCCGCGCCGGGCGACGAGCGCTTCATCTACGCGGACGCGTTCGCGGGGGCGCGCGGGGGAGCACCGTGGGGGGACGGTGTCGAGGGAATGCCGCACTCGTACGCCAACATCGCCAACACGCCGGTCGAGCTCATCGAGCACGACCACCCGCTGCGCGTGGAGCGTTACGCCATCATCCCCGACTCCGCCGGAGCGGGTATGCATCGTGGGGCCCTCTCCCAGGTCCGTTCCATCCGGATGCTCGCCCAGGCCGGCACCATGGAGATTCGCTCGGACAAGCGGACGCATCTCCCGTACGGGCTGCAAGGAGGGTCGCCCGGCACCCCGTCCGTCAACATCCTGCACCGCGACGGCGCCGAGATGGTCCTGCCGACGCTGGTCAGCAAGCAGATCCTGCGAAAGGACGACGTGGTCGTCCAGGTCCTCGCAGGCGGCGGAGGCTGGGGCGACCCCCTCGATCGGGATGTCGCCGCCGTTGAGCACGACGTCCAGCAGGACAAGATCACCCCGGCGAAGGCGTCCGCCGACTACGGAGTCGTCGTCGATCAGGAGACCGGGGAGGCGGACGGGGAGGCCACGGCGCACCTGCGGGCTCGCCTGCGTACGGAACGGCAGCAGGGCGCCGGCGAGCTGGACGGGGTGTGATGACGATGCCCGGAACGAACACCGGCCCGTACCGAGTCGGCGCCGACATCGGCGGAACATTCACCGATCTGGTTCTCAGCGGCCCCGACGGCATCGTCACGACGGCGAAGGTGCTGTCCACTCCGGATGAATACGGCCGGGGAATCATCAGCGGGCTGAACCAGATGCTCGATACCTCGGGCGTACCCGCGCAGGAGATCTCGGGCATCGTCCACGGGACGACGGTGGTCACGAACGCACTGCTGGAGAACCAGGGCGCCCGCACCGCCCTGATCACGACCCATGGGTTCAGAGACGTGCTGGAGCTGCGGCGGCTTCGGGTTCCGCAGCTCTACAACCTCGCGCACCGACCGCCCCGGCCGATCGTCGATCGGCGCCTGCGCTACGAGATAACGGAGCGGATCGCCGCCGACGGGACGGTGATCGAGCCGCTGGACGTGGCGGCGCTGCGGCGCATCGCCGACGAGCTCGCGATGATGCAGGTCGGCTCCGTCGCCGTGTGCCTGCTGCACTCGTACAAGAACCCGGTCCACGAACGGGCCGCGGCCGAGATCATCCGCGAACGCCTGCCCGATGTGTACCTGTCGCTCTCGGTCGACGTGCTCCCGGAGATCCGTGAGTACGAGCGGACCAGCACCACGGTCGTGAACGCCTTCGTCGGACCGATCGTCAAGAACTACCTCACTGCCCTGCGCCGCAGCCTGGACGGCGTCGGCGTCCCCGCCCCGCTGCTGATCATGCAGTCCAGCGGCGGGGTGATGTCGGCGTCGCTCGCCGCCGAGAAGCCCGCCCACATGGTGGAGTCCGGCCCCGCCGCGGGCGTGATCGCTGCACAGGTGATGGGCGGCCGCAGCCGGCTGACCCGGCTCATCGCCTTCGACATGGGCGGTACGACCGCGAAGGCCTCCTTGATCGAGGACGCCGAGGTCAGCCGGACCACCGAGTACGAGGTGGGCGCGTCCATGAACCATGCGACGCCGTTCGTCACCGGCACCGGGCACGCGCTGAAACTGCCCATGATCGACATTGCCGAGGTGGGCTCGGGCGGCGGCAGCATCGCCACGGTCGACCGCAGCGGGAGCCTGAAGGTCGGCCCGCGCAGCGCCGGCTCCGTCCCCGGGCCCGCCTGCTATGGCCGCGGCGGGTCCGCGCCGACGGTGACGGACGCGAACGTGGTGCTCGGCTACATCAACCCGGGCCAGCTCGCCGGCGGCAACCTCACCTTGCGGCCGGAACTCGCGGAGGACGTGCTGAACGAGCACGTGGCGCGGCCGCTCGGGCTCTCTGTGCACCAAGCGGCGTACGGCATCCATACCGTGGTCAACGCGAGCATGATCCGGGCGATCAAGTCGGTGTCAACGAACCGCGGCCGGGACCCGCGCGATTTCGCGCTGTTCGCCTTCGGGGGCAACGGGGCGGTGCACGCGGCCGCGATCGCCCAGGAGATGGGCATAAGGCAGGTCATCGTGCCGCCGCGCACCGGCGTGCTTTCCGCCGTCGGCCTGCTCGAGGCCGGCATCGAACACCATTTCGTGCAGACGTTCATACACGCAACCGCGGCCGTGCCGCTCGACCGTCTCGACGCCGCCTTCGCCGCACTGGAGCAACGCGCCATGCGCGCGATGGGCAGGGAGAGCACCGCGCAACCAGGTGAAGAGCGGCTGCAGTATCTCGCCGATGTCCGCTACATCGGCCAAGCGCACGAGATAACAGTTCCATTCGCCCGGCGGCCGACCCTCCACGAGCATGTGGCCGCCCTTGAGGAGGACTTCGCCCGCGAGCATGAACGCACGTACGGTCATCGCAGCCCGGACGTGCCGACGGAATTCTTCAACCTCCGCGTCATCGCAAGCGTGGAAGAGCCGCGCGCACCGGTGCTGTCACAGGTACCGCAGATCGCCGACCCCCGTGGCCGGCGCCGGGCCTACTTCGGACCCGCGCTGGGACTGCTCCCCACACCCGTGGTGACCAGGTCGGCCGTGGGCGCGGAACGCACGTCGGGCCCGCTGATCGTCGAAGAGCAGGACGCGACCGTGGTCGTCCCGCCCGGGTGTTCGGTGTCGCGGGACTCCTACGCCAACCTGATCATCGAAATCGCCGGATGACGAACAGCATCAAGACGGGAATCACGTCATGGTCCAGCAGATGGAAAATGAGCATGACCGAAATGAAGTGAAGCCGGCGGCGCTCCGCAAGGCGATATTCGGCGGCGCCATCGGAAACGCCGTGGAATGGTTCGACTACACGGTCTACGGCTATCTGGCCGTCGTCATCGGTGGCGTCTTCTTCCCCTCCGACAACCCCACGGCCTCGCTGCTGGCCAGCTTCGCGGTCTTCGCGATCGCGTTCGCCGTCCGGCCGCTCGGCGGCTTCTTCTTCGGCTCGCTGGGCGACCGGATGGGCCGCCAGCGGACCCTGGCGACGGTCGTGCTGCTCATGTCCGGCGCGACGTTCGCCGTGGGGCTGCTCCCCGGCCATTCGACGATCGGCATCCTCGCTCCCGTCCTGCTCGTCGCGCTGCGACTGCTGCAGGGCTTCTCGGCCGGGGGAGAGGTGCCCGGTGGCGCGTCCCTGCTCGCGGAGTACGCCCCGCCGGGCCGCCGGGGATTCGTCACCTGCCTGCTCCAGGCGGGGTCGGGGCTGGGCATCGGGCTGAGCGCCGTGACGGTGCTCATCCTCAACTCCTCCCTCTCCGAATCCGCCATGGAGTCCTGGGGATGGCGCGTCCCCTTCCTGCTGGCCGGCCCTATCGGCGTCATCGGCCTCTACATAAGGCTGCGCCTGGAGGACACTCCGGACTTCCTGGCCTTGAAAGAGGCAGGCGAGACCTCCGAGGCGCCGTTGACCGAGGCCATCAGCGGTTACTGGCGACGCATCATCCGCGTCATCGGACTCACATTGGTGCAGGTCGTCAGTTTCTACATCGTGCTGGTCTACGCGCAAACGTACTTCACCGGCCAGCTGGGGTTCAGCTCCACCACCGCGTCCGTCTCGGTCATCCTGACCCTGGTGGTCCAGGTCGCGCTCATTCCCGTCATGGGAGTGGTGTCCGACCGCATCGGCCGCAGGCCGGTGCTCGCCGGGGCGAGCCTGGGCTTCGCGGTGCTGACCTATCCGATGTTCGTGCTGATGAACACGGGTGCTCTGGGGGCGGCGATGGCAGGCCTCCTGGTGCTCGCCGTGCTGCTGGCGGTGTTCCAGGGCGCGGCGATGGCCACCCTGACGGAACTGTTCCCCACCCGGGTCCGCTACGCCGGTTTCAGCGTCGGCTACAACGTCTCCACCGCTCTGTTCGGCGGGACGACACCGTATCTCGCCGCATATCTGATCTCCACCACCGACGACCATTTCGCGCCGGGCTATTACCTGATCGTCGCGGCCGTCGTCAGCCTCATCTCCGCGCTGACGCTCACCGAAACCGCCAAGACGCCCCTGTCCGCAACCTGATTCGGAGACCTCGGTGCGTGAATTCACAGTGCATACAGTCGTCCGGACCATGGCCGAAGCAGCCTTGAAGTATCGGGACGAGTGGAATGAACTCGACGCCGCGGCAGGCGACGGCGACTTCGGCACCACCATGGCCCGGGGATTCGGCGCGGTCCTCGACGAATGGGAGGAACTGGCCACCCGGCCGGAAGGCGCGCTCCTGCGCGCCGTGGCGGAGAAGCTCAGCCGCGCGATGGGCGCGAGCAGCGGCCCGCTGCTCGCGGCGTCGTTCCAGCGGGCGGGCGAGGCATGGGAAGCGGCCGAGGGGGTGACCGGCGCGCTCGATGCCGCCGTGGCTGCCATCGCGGATCGCGGCGGGGCGCGCGTCGGAGACAAGACGCTCCTCGACGCCCTGGTGCCCGCCGTCGACGCCGTGACCAGCGCGTACGGCGCCGGTGAGACCCGCCCCGCGAGGCTGGCCGAGGCGGCCGCCGCCGCGGCGCGGACCGGGGCGGCCGCCACGGCGGGAATCGCCGCCCGCCGCGGCCGCGCCGCATATGTCGGAGACCGCGGCATCGGCACGGTGGATCCCGGCGCGGCGGCGGTCGCCGTCCTCGCGACCGAGGTGGCGGCATTGGCCGGCGGAGACTCCCCGCCGCCGGCGCGGAAGGTGACCGAGCCCGCGCCGGTGCCCGAACCCCCGGCCGCAAAGCACCTGGTCAATGACCCGGCCGACGCGGTGGACGACGCGCTGAGCGGGTTCGCCCTGGCTCACCCGGACATGATCACGTGGGACCGGGCGCGCCGGATCGTCGTGCGCGCCGCCCCCGGCGCCGGACGGGTCGGCGTGGTCTCCGGCGGGGGCTCGGGCCATGAGCCGATGCATGTCGGTTTCGTCGGCCCCGGGATGCTGACGGCGGTGGCGCCCGGTCCCGTCTTCGCCTCACCCACGGTCCACCAGATTCTCGACGCGACGCTCGCCGCGGACTCCGGCGCGGGGGTGCTGCACCTGGTCAAGAACTACACCGGCGACGTCATGAACTTCGCGATGGCCGCGGAGCGCGCGGCGGAGCGAGGAGTGGCGGTCCGGACCGTCATCGTCATGGACGACGCGGCGACCCGCGACGTGGCGTCGGAGGTCGGTCCGCGCGGAACGGGGGCGACCGTGCTGGCCGAGAAGATGGCCGGCGCCAAGGCGGAGTCGGGCGGCCGTCTCGACGAGGTCGCCGCGGTCGCCCAGCGAGCGGTGGACCAGGCGGCGAGCTTCGGTGTCGCCCTCGGGTCCTGCACGCCGCCCGGCGGGGAGCGTCTCCTCGACCTCGGCGGCGACGAGATCGAGATCGGTGTGGGCATTCACGGCGAGCCCGGCATGCGGCGAAGCGCCATCGCCCCGGCCGGGAAGATCGTCGAGGAGGCGGCGCGAACCCTGCTGGACTGCTTGCCGGTGACGCCGGGCGACGAACTGCTCGCGTTCGTGTCGGGTCTCGGTGGGACACCCCTGCTCGAGCAGTACCTCGCCTATGCCGAGCTGGAGAGCGCGCTGGGCAGGGCGGGCCACCGGATCAGCCGCCGCCTGGTCGGGCCGTACCTCACCGCTCTCGACATGCCGGGGGTCGTGATCACCCTGCTGCGGCTGGATGACGAACTGACCGGGCTGTGGGACGCTCCAGTCTGCACGCCGGGGCTGCGGTGGGGCGGATGAGCGCGGATACCGTACCGGTGACCATAGACGGAGACGTGCACCGCGCCCGCACCGGCGACACCGTCGCCGCCACTCTTCTGCGGCGGCCCGTGCGCGCGTGGCGGCGTACGAACGGCGGTGATCTCCGCGGTCTGTTCTGCGGCATCGGCGTCTGCTTCGACTGCACGCTGACGGTGGACGGGGAGCCCCACGTGCGCGCCTGCCTGACGCCCGTCCGGGCGGGCATGGTCATCGAAACCCATGGCGGTGCGGTGTGATCACCAATGCGTCCACCGGTACGTGCCGTGACTCGTGCTTCGACGTCGCGGTCATCGGCGCCGGACCGGCCGGGCTGGGCGCCGCCGCGGCCGCCGCGGCCGCGGGCGCCGCCACGATCTGCATCGACGGTCAGCGGCGGCCGGGCGGTCAGTACTACCGGCAGCCGGCCGGGGCCGCGGCGGCATCCGCGGACCGGCGGCAGCGAAGCGGGGCCGCGCTGTACGAGGCAGCCGTGAACGCCGGAAGCAGCTATCTGCCAGGCACCGGCGTCTGGGGTCTGAGCGAGGACCCGCACACGACGACGGTTCGGCGCGTGGAGCTGGTCACGGACGGGCGACTGTCCCAGGTGTCGGCCCGCAGCATCGTCGTGGCCGCCGGGGCGCGGGAAAGGTGCGCGGCGTTCCCCGGCTGGACGCTGCCGGGGGTGCTCACTGCGGGAGGCGTTCAAGCCCTGTACAAGCAGCACCGGATCGTCCCGGGCAAGCGGATCCTGCTGGCCGGCTCCGGCCCGCTTCTGCTGGTCGTCGCCGCCGCGATGGTCCGCGCGGGGGGCGAGGTCGTGGCCGTCGTGGAGGCCGCCCGCGTCGGCGGTCACTCCCTGCGGCATCCCTTGTCGACCACCGCGACCATGGTCCGCCAGCCGGCGAAGATCTGGGAGGGCGTGCACAGCGTGGCGGCCCTGGCCCGGCACGGCGTCCGGGTTCGCACAGGCTGGGGCGTCGTCCGGGCACACGGCCGCACCGAGGTCACCGGGGCGACCATCGCCAGGCTCGACCGCCAGTGGCGGCCCATTCCGGGGACAGACCGCTACCTGGACTGCGACACCATTGCGATACATCACGGCCTCGTGCCCGCCACCGAAATGTTGCAGCTACTCGGCGTGTCTCTGTCCTATCAGCCGGCGCTGGGCGGGCATGTCCCAGTACGGGACGACACCATGGCGACCGACGCGGCCGGCGTGTTCGCCGCGGGCGACGGAGCCGGGGTCGGCGGTGCCGGCCTGGCTCTTGTCGAAGGCGAGATCGCCGGTGCCGCGGCGGCGGCCCACGCGCTGGGCATGCCCTACTCCACGGCCGACCTCACCAGGTCACAACGGGTGCGGCTGCGCCGCGAACGCCGGTTCCAGAAGCACTACAGCGAGCTGTTCCGGTCACGTCCCGGTCTTGCGGACCTTGCCGGCCCCGACACCCCGCTGTGCCGCTGCGAGAACGTGCCGGAACGGGAGGTGTCCGCTGTGATCAACGCGGGCGCCACAACGGTGACGGCGGTGAAATCGCTCACCAGATGCGGCATGGGCAACTGTCAGGGGCGGGTGTGCGCTCCCCTGATCCAGGACTGCCTCACCCGGCACCTCGGTCCGCCGCCGGAACAGCCACCCCCACTGCGTGCCAGGACTCCGCTGGAACCGGTGCCACTGTCCGCGTTCGCCTCCGAGGCGGGGCAATGATCCCACCGGAGCAGATGCCCGCAGTGGTGATCGGCGGTGGTGTCATCGGCTCGGCCGCCGCGTACTACCTGGCGCAGGCCGGGATCAAGCCGATCGTGCTGGAACGGGATCCCATGCCGGCGCAGGCGTCGGTGCGCAACGCGGGCGGCGTACGGGCCCAATGCCGCAGCCGCGTCGAGCGCCTCCTCGCGATGCGCAGCATCGACCTGTGGGCGAAGTTCACCGCGGACACCGGAGATGACCTTGAGTATCACCGGGGCGGCAACCTCCGGCTGGCGCTCAAGGAGAGCGGCCTGAAGACCTTCGCCGCCGAGGCGGTCGAGGAGGCGGCCGACGGCCTGCACACGGAGATCTGGGACCGAGGCGACCTCCGGCGACGGGCCCCTTACCTGTCCCCGCGGTTCGCCGGCGCCAAGTACTGCGCGAGCGACGGACACGCCAACCCGATCCTCGCCACGTGGGCGATGACCCGCGCCGCGGCCCGTGCCGGGGCGGTCATGTGGTGGGGAGCGCGGGCCGAGGGCATCGAGACCCGGGGCCGCCGGGTCGTCGGCGTCCGTGGGTCCGCCGACGGTGCGCCGTTCCGCATCGCCACCCCGCTGGTGATCCACGCCGCCGGGCCCTGGACCTCGAAACTGGCCGCTGACCTCGGACCCCAGTTGCCGCTCACACCGGCGCGCAACGCCATCCTCGTCACCCAGGCCGCGGCGCCGCTGTTCGGCACCTTCGTCTCGTCCCACGAGTTGGGGGTCTACATGCGGCAGGCCCGCGCCGGGCAGGTGCACATCGGCGGAGTCTCCAATGTGCTGGGCACCTTCGACCAGGAGGTCACGACCGGGGAGATCACCTCACTCGCCCGGGCGTGCGAGGTGATCCCGGAGCTCGGCGGCATGAACGTGCTGCGCGTGTGGTCGGGAACCCTCGACATGACGCCGGACCACCTGCCGATCATCGGCCGACCGGCCGGGATCGACGGCTACATCGTCGCGGCGGGTTTCAGCGGCCACGGCTTCTGCCTCAGCCCGGCGGTCGGCCGCACGCTGTGCGATCTGGCGTGCGAGTCCGCCCCGGGCCTGGATATCTCGACCCTGAGTCCGGACAGGTTCTCGACCGGCGGTGGCACGGCATGACCGGCGAGCTCGCACTCGAACGCTTCGCCCGTGAACTGATGTCGTCCCGTGAGCGCCGACCCGGACCGTCCGCCCGCCGGATGGCGCACCGTTGCCTGTCGGATGCGCTCGCCTGCGCCGCCGCCGGCGTCCTCACCCCGGCGTACGAGCGGGCCAGGACAGCGGCGGGCCAGCTGTTCGGCGCGGGCGACGCCACCGCCACGGTCTGGTTCGACGCGGTTCCCGCACCGGCGTTGCAGGCCGCCTTCCTCAACAGCGTCGCGGTGTCGGCGCACGATCTCGACGACGGCCATCGCGCCGCCGCCGGTCATCCGGGCGAGGCGGTCGTCCCCGCGGTCATCGCGGAAGCCGAATCACAGGGCCTGCCCGATGTCGATGTGCTGCACGCCATCGTCGCCGGCTACGAAGCCGGCGTCCGCATCGCCGCCGCGCGAGACACCTCGGCCCTGACCACGCTCGCCACCGGGCGCTGGGCCGGTTTCGCCGCCGCGGCGGTGAGCTGCTGGATCGCGGGGGACGATCCCGGGACCGCCGCGGCCGCGCTCGCGCACGCGGGGTCGCTGTCCCCGCAACTGATCGCGCCGGATCCGCGGCGGGTGGACGGGCTGAAGGAGGCTACTCCGTGGGGAGTCACCGCCGGCCTGGCGGCGGCGCGGCTGGCCCGGGCGGGCATCCCGGCTCCCACCTACCTCCTTGAGGCACACCCCGATTTCCGGCCAGAGCGCCTCGGCGCGGTACGAGTCGACCATGAAGCGGCCATACTCGGTACATACTTCAAACGCTATTCTTGCTGCCGCTGGATCCATCCGGTCATCGATGGGCTCAGCGCGATCCGAGCGCGGCGGAAACTCCGCATCGACACCGTCGAGCAGATCGAGATCCTGACCTTCGGTCGCAGCCTGACGCTGAGCAATGTGGTTCGCCCGCAGACCACCGAAGAGGCCCACTACAGCTTCCCGTTCTGCGCGGCGCTGAGCCTCGTGCGCGGCCCGTCGGCCCTGCTGCCCATATCCGCGAGTTCACTGCACGACGCCCAGGTCATCGAACTCGCCGACCGTGTAGTCGTGCGGGCCGACCCGGACCTGGAGAGGCTGTTTCCAGCGAACACGCCCGCGATTGTGCGCGTATACGCCGGTGACGAGGTGCACGAAAAGCGGATGGACACCGCGCGCGGCGACCCCGGCCTGCCTTTCCGGCCGCAGACACTACGCGCCAAGCACCGGCGTCTGCTCTCACACCTCCCGAGCGGTGCGACCGCGGTGGCGGACGCCCTCAACACCGCCGGCAAGACCGACCTCGGTGCTCTCACAACCGCGCTCCGCGCCACCAACCACAACGACGAGGGCCTGCCGGGTGGGGACCTTTATTGAGGCGGTTTCATCCGCAGATTCGGACTGCCCAAAACGATCTTAGACCGTCGATCGCCCAAAGTCGAGCATGTGCGTCGATTGTCACCCCTCACGCGAAAGCGACCCATGCCAAGAGGGTGGCCGCCCGATGCCGAGAAAAAGGGGCGCCGGTCGACTCTTGACATCGAATAAACGAGAGATCACCATGATCACAAGTCGCTCGAAAGATCCCCTGGCCGCTACGGCAATCCCCTGCGCTGCGGCTATTTCGAGCCGGTGACCTCGACCGAGGGAGAGACAATGCGCAAGCGAGCCGTGTCCGTGATGATTGCTGCGATGATGGCGATGCCCGTCCTGACCATTGCGCCCAGCGCGGCAGCGGTTTCATGTTCGGACCGCAACTTCATTGTGGAAGTCGTCGTCAACAGCGCTCCGGTGCATTCGAACTACTATGGGTCGGCTCCCGTCATCGCGAGGTTCAACGACGGCAAGCTCATCCATATCGACAAGCTGTGCATAAACAATTTCGGTAACCTGTGGTACCACACGGACTGGCCCAGCACGAAGGGCTGGATCTACCGGGACTATGTGGAGTACTACTCGGGCTGATTCCGCCCGTCCTGCCCGGCCTCAGGTGGCGGTGGTGATGAGGTCGGCTGCTCGCCAGGCCAGGGCGGAGACGGGGCCGTTGAGGTTGCCGGCGACCATCGTGGGCAGCACGGAGGCGTCCACGACGCGCAGGCCGGTCACGCCACGGACCCGCAGCCGGGGGTCGACGACATCGTCGTCGTCCGGGCCCATCGCGCAGGTCCCGATGGCGTGGTAACCGCAGGTGCCCTGCTCCAGCCCGGCGGCGATGATCTCGTCGTCGCCCTGGACGCCCGGCCCGGGGACCGTCTCGTGCTCGATGCGGCTTGCGAGGGGCTCGGTGGCGAACAGGCGGCGGATGGCGCGGAAGACGTCGACCGTCCCGGTGCGGTCGTGCTCGGTGGCGAGGTAGTTGGCGTCGATCTCCAATGGAGCGTCGGGATCGGCCGAGGTGATGCGGATGCTGCCCTCGCTGTCGGGCCGCAGGACGTAGCCGATGCACGCCATGCCGGGCTCCCGCTCCATCTGCAGTGGCCGCTCGCCGGGTTCCGGCGGCAGCAACGAGAACGGCGCGATCTGGATCTGGGCATCGGGCCGGTCGAGCTCCGGACGGGTCTTGAGGAAGCCGACGATCTCGAACCCCGGCCCCGCCAGCGGCCCCCGCCGGGTCGCCTCGTACCGCGACGCCGCCGCCTCTTGGCCCGGCTCGGTGCTGAGCAGCCTGTTGTAGCCGAGGTCGCCGGCGAGGCGGAACTGCAGCAGCAGCACGCGGTGCTCGCGGAGCCTGGCGCCGACGTTGGGGCTGTCGACGACGACGTCGACGCCCGCGGGCCGCAGCACGTCCACGGGACCGATGCCCGAAAGCTGCAGGATCTTGGGCGTGGCGATCGCACCTGCCGCCAGGATCACCTCGCGGGCGGCGCGGTGCTCGACGGCCTGCCCGTTCCGGCGGCCCCGCACGCCGACCGCTCGACCGCCGTCGAGCAGCACCCGATCGACGGCGAAGCGGAGGGCGACGGTCAGGTTGGGACGGCCGGCGACCGGGTGGAGGAACGCGTCGGCCGCGCTGCACCGGCGGCCACGCCGGATCGTCGCCATCGCGTAGCCGATGCGCTCCTCGTCGGCCTCGTTGAGGTCGCGCGTCCGGCGCCAACCGAGCCGGGTGCCGGCGGTGATGACGTCGTCGAGCAACGGGTCGGCCTTGTCGGCGGTCTCCTCGACGGACGAGATCCGCAGCGGACCACCCGCGCCCCGCACGTCGGAGCCGCCGAGCTCGTTGTCCTCGATCTCCTTGAAGACCGGCAGCATCTCGTCCCAGGCCCACCCCGGGTTGCCGAGGCGCTCGAGCGCGTCGTAGTCGGCTCGGTGGCCGCGGTTGTAGATCATGCCGTTGACCGAGCTCGACCCGCCGAGGGTCTTGCCGCGCACCCAGTGCTCGACGTGCCGCGACGGTCCGAACGGGCGCACGGGGTAGTGCCATGCGGTGGCCGGGTCGGCCAGCAGCCGGGCGTAGCCCATGGGCATGGCGATGAGCGGGTCGGCGTCGTCGTCGCCGGCCTCGACCAGCAGCACCTCGACCCCGGGGTCCGCGGAGAGGCGGTTGGCGAGCACGCATCCCGCCGGTCCGGCGCCGACGATGACGTAGTCGAACTCTGTCACGGGTGACTCCCTTCGCTGCAGTCGCCCTTCGCGTCGGCGACCGGGCTGACCGACGGCACGGCCGCCCCGCGGGCTCAGGGCTTGCGGGCCATCACCACGCCGTTGGCGCCGGGCGCCTGGAAGGAGACGACCTGGGGATCGACGAAGCCGACGTCGGTCAGCCAGTCGCTGTACTCGGCCGCGGTGTAGTTGCGCCCTTCGGTCTCGACCAGCATGTTGAGGCTCATGAGAGCTGCCGGGACGGGCCCCGCCTTGTCGTCGTCGACGAGCAACTCGCAGATGAGGACCGCGCCGCCGCTGTCGAGCGCCTCGAACGACTTGCGCAGCAGGAGGCGGTCGCGCTCCTCGTTCCAGTCGTGCATGATCATCGAGAACAGGTGCAGGTCGTGGCCGGCGGGGAAGCCGGGGTCCTCGAAGAAGTCGCCGGGCGTCACCGCGATGCGGTCGGCCAGACCGGCGTCCTCCACGTTGCGGGCGGCGATGTCGGCCACGAACTCCAGGTCGTAGACGGTGGCGCGGAGTTCCGGGTAGCGGTGGCACAGCGCGATGTCGAAGGCGGCGGAGCCGCCACCGACGTCGAGCAGCCGGCGGAACCCGCCGGCGTCGAACGCCGCCCCCAGTGCCTGCCCGGTCAGCGTGGAGAGGGAGTGCATGGCCTCCCAGAAGGTGGCCAGCACCTCGGGGTCGGTGCTCTCGAACATCGACCGCTCACGGTCGGGGTCCCAGGTGGTCGGCCGATTGGTCCGGATGGCCTGGGTCAGCTTGTCCCAGCCCGCGTAGAGCCGCCGGTCGAACATGGTGACGAGGCCGCCGAAGTGGCGGGGCTTGCCCGGCACCAGGTACTCGTCGCTGAGGGGGCTGTTGACGTAGCGGCCGTCCTGGTTCTGCAGCAGGCCCAGCGCGGCGCAGCCGGTCAGCAGCATCTCGGCCGGGCGCGACGCGATCCCGAGGCGGTCGGCGAGCTCGCCCGCGGTGGTGCCGGACGTGCCCGACAACTGCTCGAACAGCCCCAGCTCGCAAGCCGAAGCCAGGGTCTTGAACGACCAGAAACCGGTCGCCAACTCCATCAGAGGCAGTGGTGAGGGCGTATGGCCAGGCATGGGTTCCTCCCGAGCGTGTTCGAGGCAGGCTCCCTGCCTCCAGGTCTTCTACCGGCCACGATGCGATGACGAGCGGTTGCGGTATTGAATTTGTTTAACCTCGACCGGTTCCAGGCCGACCCGTCAGGGCGTAGCGGGCGATGCCGGTGGGTTCGTGGGGTTAGGTAGCCTCGTGGCCATGTCGGAGGAGGTGGCATCCCAGGGCCGGGAGCCGGCAGGCGTCGAGCATGAGCTTTCGCCGAGCATCGTGTTGCCGGCGGATGCCCGCCTGCGGCCGTGGGTCGCCCGTGACCACGAGGGGTTCGACGAGGCGGCATTTCCACGAGGCGACTTCGTGGACCCCGCCACGCTGGTGACAGTGCTGGCCGTGAAGGTGACGGACCAGCCGTGGCATCCCCCGGTGCTCGTCAACGCCCCGAGCACGACCTTCACCCGCGTCCAGGGGCCGTGGGCGCCCGCCATCGTGGCGCGCCTGGCCCCTCTCGGCGCCTACAAGCTGCTCGGGCCCGCCCTCTCGGAGATCAGCGGATCGTCGTACGTCGCTCTCGAGGACATCGTCGGCGCGGAGGCCCGCCGGCTCGGCGAGCAGGTTCAATCCGCCCCGACGTGGGACGAGCGTCGCCGGCTGCTCAATGACTTCCTGCTCGACCGCGCCACCAGAGGACCGCAGCCATCGCCCGAGGTGACCAGCGCCTGGCACCTGCTCGTCCGCTCCGGCGGGAGGAGCACGATCACGAGCGTCGCCCGCCAGGTGGGCTGGAGCCACAAGCACCTCATCACGAGGTTCAAGCAGCAGGTCGGCGTGACCCCGCAGATGGCGGCCCGGCTCGTGCGGCTCTCGACCGTGTGGCGGCACCTCGACCACGAGCAGAGCTGGGGCCGCATCGCCGCCGAGTCCGGCTACGCCGACCAGGCCCATCTCATTCGCGAGTTCCGCCACTTCACCGGCACCACCCCCGCCGCGCTCACCACCTGACCACGACACGGTCGCGGAAAACCGCTCTTTGACCTGGAGCGCGCTCCAGGCTGCATGGTGCCCCTATCGACCACTTCGAAGGGGAGGCCACCATGACGACGCATCGATATCACCTGCTCGGGCGTACGGACTCCGGGTCTCACTGATCGCGCTGGGCGCCTTGACGTTCGGCGAGGGCGGCTGGCGCGCGGGTGAGGACGCCGCCGACTCGATCTTCCTCCGCTACATCGAGGCGGGCGGCAACGTCATCGCCACCGCGATCAACTACGCCGGCGGCCGTAGCGAGGAGATGCTGGGAACGTTCATGAACGAGACCGGAATGCGAGACCGGCTCGTCGTCGCGACCAAGTTCGCCGTCGCCACCCGTCCCGGTGACCTCAATTCCGGAGGAAACGACCGCAAAACATCGTGGCCTCGCTCGACACATTCGCGACTACTGCGGCGGCTTCATCGGGCTGCTGCGCCCCGAGCTTTACGAGCGGCGGCGGGCCGCCCTGCCGGACGGCGTCCTGCGGGTCAACCGCCGCGTTGAGCGCCTGGAGCAGGACGAGTCCGGCGTGCGCCTGCACATGGCCGACGGCGACGTCCACGAGTGGGACGTAGTGGTGGTGGGGGCCGGCGGCATCGACTCGCTGGTCCGCCGCAGTCTGTGGGGCGAAGCGCCCAAACGGGAGCACAACCTGCACATCTTCGGCGGCTTCGTTCTGAGCGACGACATCAAGGCCGAACGGGGCCTGTGCCTCGTCACCCACAGCCGCACCACCCAGGGCGCCTGGACGTCCATCCGCCACAAGGGCCGCGACGGCTTCCAGTGGTGGACGCTCACCGCCCACGACGCGCGCGAGGAGTTCACCGGCGACCTGCACGCCACCGCCACCGAACTGGCCCACGAGTTCCCCGACCCGCTGCCGCGGCTCATCGCCGCCACCGACCCCGCCGCCGTCCAGCGCTGGGTGCTCCGCGACCGCAAACGGCTCAAGCAGTGGTCCAAGGGCCGTGCAACCCTTGCCGGAGACGCCGCTCACCCCACGTCTCCGTACGCCGCCTACGGGGCGGGCATGGCCACCGAAGACGGCTACTTCATCGGCCGTCGCCTGGTCGGCGTGGATCTGCGCGACTACCAGGCGGTTCGCGCCGCGCTGCAGGCTTACGAGACCCCGCGCAAGCCGCATACCGCCCGTCAGGTGCAGCAGGCGTTCATCCTCGGCAAGGTTTTCCACCACGCCCCACGCCCCCTGCAGACGGTCCGCGACCTCATCCTCGGCCGTACGCCCCTACTGCAGAAGACGGTCGGGGAGTCCTCACCTGGAGAGATCCTCAAGCAGATCGCCGAGATCGACGCCGCCGAAGGCGCCTTCCGCGCTGCTCTCGGCAAGGCGACCACCGAATGACGAATCCACCACTTCGAGGAGTCCCGTCCACGCAGGTATCCGGCATCGACCACGCAGGCATCTGGGCGCTGGGCGGAGCCTCCCGCGACGGAGGCCGCCCGGTACCGGCGGAGGCCGCCCGGTACCGGCGCTCGGCGCGCACGACCGGTACCTCGACCTGTCCGACCGGGAGAAGCTCGACCGTCCCGCCACGACGGCGGCGCTGCTGGAGGCCTGGGACGAGGCGCTGCCGGTCCTGGAACGACTGGCGGCCGACGAGCAGGCGCCCTGGCGCCTCTCGACGGCCTGACCTGGTACAGCCCGGTCGAACCGCGCAGGGTTTTCCAATGCGGTGCCAACTACCGCACCCATGTGGTCGATCTGGCGGCCGCCGACCACGACTGCTCGGGTCAACGACCTCACCCTGCGTGAGCGGGTCTTCCGCAAGGACATCCCGGAGCTGGGCGCCGACTGGCTGGCCTCGAAGGACTCGCCGACGTTCCTGCCGACCGGCCCGGCCCTCGTCCCGAGCGGGGCCGTCCCTGACCCCTCCGACCTGCGCATCGCCCTGCGCCTCAACGGCGAGGTCAGGCAGGACGAGTCGACCAAGAACTTCGAAGCGGCGCGGATCATCGCGCACTACTCGGACGTCTCGACGCTGCTGCCCGGTGACCTCGTCCTGACCGGCAGCCCCGCGGGCAAAGGCATGACGCACGGCCGGTTCCTGAGTCACGGCGACGTCATGACCGCCACGATCAGCGGCCTCGGTCGGCAGGTCAACCGCTGCGTGGACGAGCGATGACCGTCCCGAGCAGCGACGTCCACGCCCACCTGGCCGTCCCGGCCGTCGACGAGCTGATCGCCGACGAACCGGGCCTGGCCCGCCGGCGGCAGGCCGACGCGGCGACCCTCGGCCCGGCGGCCCTGGCCTACAGCCAGGCGCACATCGCCGACCTGGCGCCCCGGCTCACCGACCTCGATCTGCGCCTGGAGGCGATGGACCGGGCGAAGGTCGACATCCAGGCCGTCACGGCGGTGCCGCTGCTCCACCTGTGGGCCGACCAGCGCCTCGCGACGAGGATCGTCGCCGTCACCAACGAGGCCATCGCCTCCTACTGCCGGCTGGTCGGTGTGGGGACCGTCTCGCTCCAGCACCCCGGCCTGGCCGTGGCACAGATGACGGATGCCATGGAGACCTTCGGCTGCGCGGCGTGCAGATCTCCACCTCGGGCGGGCCGGGCATGGAGCTGGACGACCCGCGCCTGGCGGAGTTCTGGGCGGCGGCCGATGACCTGGGAGCCGCCCTCCTCATCCATTCCTGGGGCTGCGCTCTCGGTGAACGCCTGAACGCCTTCTACCTGTTCAACACCGTCGGCAACCCCACCGAGACGGCCCTGGCCCTCTCCCGGATCGTCTTCTCCGGTCTGCTGGAACACCACCCGGGCTTCGCATATAGTCCGCGCACGGAGGCGGCTACCTGGCCAGCTACTTCGGCCGCGCGGACCATGCCTGGGCCGCCGTCAAGACGCACGCACCACCCAGCGACGAGCGCAAGCGCATCGAAGCCGCCCGGTTCGTCCGCCGCGGCGCGTCGTTCAGCCTCTCCCTGCCGTTCGACGAGAACGGCCCGCAGAACGGCTGGCGGCGCAGGGTCAACCCGGTGCACACCATGATGTCCACCGGCCAGGACACCGCCGAGCGCCTCGGCCTCCCGCACGGCCTGACCGTGGCCGACGACGCGGTGTTCATGCCGCTGCAGTGCAGAACCAATGGGACGGGCTCGGCCACGTCTTCGACCACGGCATCACCTGGAACGTGCGCAGGGGCGCCGACGTGGTCACCAGCGAGGGCGACTTCGCCACCGGCATCGAGCGGATCGCCGCACCGGTGATCGGACGGCGGGGTCCTGCTCGACGCCGGCCGCGCACTCGGTGAGAACGGAGAGCTGCCCGACGGAAGCGCGATCACCAGTGACGATCTCGCCGAGGTGATCCGCCGGCAGGGAGACCTCCGCGGTGGGTCGCGGCGACATCGTCCTGGTGCGCACCGGCCGGCTGTCCCGGGTCCGTCACGGGGACGGATGGGGCAGCTGCGCGGGCGGGCCCGCCCCGGGCCTGTCGTTCGAGACGGCCGGCCGGCTCCACTCCACCGGGATCGCCGCGATCGCCACCGACACCTGGGGCTTCGAGGTGCGGCCCAACGAGTTCCAGGATTCCTTCCAGCCGCTGCACCAGGTGGCGTCGCCGCACATCGGCCTGCTGGCGGGGGAGATGTGGACTGGCGGCCGACTGCGCGCGGGATGGCGTCTTCGAGTTCTTCCTCGCCGCCCAGCCGCTGCCGTTCACCCACGCGGCCGGCTCCCCGGTCAATCCGGTCGCCGTGAAGTGAGGGGACCGCGATGCGACTGACCACTGTGATCACCCCTGGAGGGACACGGGTCGGCGTGCTGGACGGCGACGTCGTCCGGCTGCTCGACCCGGGCGCGGCGCTGCTCGACGTCGTCCAGGGCGGGCAGGAGACCCTGGACGACGTGGCGCGGCGGGTCCGCTCCGGCGACACCGTCCCGGTGGCCGAAGCCTCCTTCGGCCCGCTGTCCCAGCCGCCGACCGTGCGGGACTTCCTCACCTACGAAAAGCACATCGACGCTCTCGCCGGGGGAGTGCCCGACGAGTGATACGAAGAACTGCTGTTCTACTTTCTCCAACTCTGCCGCCATCGTCGCCCCGTACGCGGAGGTCGCCATCCCGCCCGGCGTACGGCAGATCGACTATGAGCTGGAGGTGGCCGCCGTCGTCGGCCGCGCCGGCTCGAACCTGACGCCCGAGCAGGCTGCCGACCAATGACGCGGCGACCACCCTCGGCCCATGGCTGATGACCGCGGACGAGTTCGTCGACCGCGTCGAGGACGGAAGACTGGCGCTTTGCCCGGAAGTGCGCCTCAACGAGACGTGCACCGGAGGCGACACCACCGCCAACATGTCCTGGTCGTTCGCCGACCTGGTGGCCTATGCCTCGCGCTGCACCGCCGTACGGCCCGGCGACGTACTCGGCTCCGGCACGTGCGGCACCGGCTGCATCGCCGAGCTCAACGCACGCCGCCCCGGCCTGGCTCGCTCCTGGCGACGTCGTGCGGATCGACGTCGAAGGGCTCGGGTATGTCGAGGACAGGCTCGTGCCCGGCCCCGCGCCCGTTTCCATCCCCCAGACCGGCGCCGCATCGTTCCGGGTGTGCCGTCATGACCGTCCAGCGTGTGCTCAGCCAAGGCGGCGCTGTCTTTTCCCACCGGGCGCCGAGCGGCCCATCATGATCGCCACCTTGCAGGCCGGGCTCATCGCACCGCTGGGCCATCTGCGGCATTGACCCGGAACCCGTCACCGTCCTCGGTGATTTGCGTGTCGATGTACGAACGCGCTCGTCCCGCCGTCGGTGTACTGGCCGCCCACGAGCGGAAATCAGCCGGACTGAAGCGAGAGGAATCGCTTCGGCCACATCAATCTCCCGCCGAGCAACGCGCAGCGTCGGCGTGCCTGAACGGGCCTTCTCGACCAGCGATATGAAGACCCTCGGTCGTGAGGGCCGCGTTGATCAGGCCGACCGAATGGCTCCAAAAGTCGGCGAGGGCACCGCCAGCTCTAGAAGCCAGGATGAACGACAGGTGCCGGCGGTAGGTATAGCGAATCCGGGAGGGCCGTGAGGACATTCCGTTCCTGTTAAAAGGTGAGCGGAAGTTGTGCCGAAAGATGCTGTGCCTTGGAAGGTCCAGGCTGATCGGCTGATGATTCCTTTCGGGCAAGGAGAACATCACGGTCGGTCACCTCTTACGAGGTTGTTACATGAGCGTGATGGAGGTCGAGTTCCGCAGTCCGTCTTGCCACTGTGATCCCAGTGATCGCAATGAGATCACTTCACCGCTCCCATCCCGCTAGGGAACGGCAAGGAGGAACCATGCGAAAGCAGCACCGACAACAGGGGCGCAGGCTCGCCCAACATCCTCGCGTCACGGCTCTCGCCTCAGCGGTCCTGGCCTCAGGACTCGCCGTCGTCGTGACCGGCGCGCCCGCGCTTGCTCAGGCGCCGCGGCCGCCCGCGGAGCAGTCGATCACCTGCCCGCCCGTAGCCGCCGAACTCCCCCCTGTCTCGGTCGCCGCGCGGGCCGAGGTCGACAGAAACCTGGCACTACTGGACGCTCAGATCGCCCAGGCCAACCGGCGGCTGGCCCGGTCGGCAGGCGAAGGTGGCCCAAACTTCGTCCGAAACGCCATTCTCGGCCCTCTCAAGGACAAGCGACTCGCGACGCTGAACCGCATCGCAACGGCCATCGGCCGCTCTGGATCTCGTCCGAGCGGCCTCGGGAGGCTGGCCGCCTGTTCCCTCAGCGATCGACCCGGCGGTCAGAACTCCGGTAGCCCGACCCCGGCGGACTTCATCGACATCCGCAAGGTCCCGGTCAACGTCCAAGCGCCCCGCAAGACATCCGCCGCGTCCCGCGGCAGCTTCGTCTCTCGCTGCGGGCGCAACGCTCAAGGGCAACACAATTCCGACAACGTCATCACATCGCCCGGAGTCAGCAACGGCGCCCACCACGTCCACGACTACGTCGGAAACACCTCCACCAGCGGCCAGTCCACCGACGCAACCCTGGCGGCCGCCGGAACCACATGCCTCAACGGGGACAAGTCCACGCACTACTGGCCGGTCCTGCGGCTGCGCAACGGCTCCGACTCCGATGCCAACGCACCCGGCGGAGGCAAGGACGGCAACATCGGAAGAATCCTCACACCAGCGAGCGTCACCCTGCGGTTCACTGGAAATCCGAGGAGCAAAGTAGTGGCAATGCCGCGCTTCATTCGGATCATTACCGGAGACGCCAAGGCGTTCACCAACGGCGGCGCCAAGGCCAACGCGCAGTGGACTTGCACCGGATTCGAAAACCGCCGTGTCGCCGACAAGTATCCGCTGTGCCCGAGGGGAAGCCGGGTGGAACGGATCCTGCAATTCCAAAGCTGCTGGGACGGTGCCAACACCGACAGCGCGAACCACCGTGACCATGTTGCCTTCACCACCCGCAACGGCACATGTCCTGCCGGTACCAAGGCCATCCCCGCCCTCGAGCAGCGAATCACCTATGCGGTTCCCCGCGGTGTGGTCTACGCCCTCGACACGTTCCCCGAGCAACTCCACAAGCCCATCACCGATCACGGCGACTTCATCAACGTCATGCCCGACGCCCTGATGAAACGGGCCGTCAATTGCATCAACACCGGTCGGCGCTGCACCTGACCTGACGTGTCTCCCTCGCCTCACCAGGTGCGGGCGAACGAGAGTAGGTCCTCCCTCGTAGCGCTGGATCCGAAGCAACGATCGGCTCTCAGCGTTACGAGGGAAGCGCGCTAACACGACCGGGAGAACTCAACGGTCATCGGGTGGATATCGACCCTCTAGAGCCAGGAGGCGGTAGCTCAGTCTTGCGTGGGTGTCCAGGGCCAGTGAGGTGGGGGCACCGCCATCGAGAGACTGGCGGCACACGAAATGCAGCGTGACAGTTCGGCACCTCGAAGCGCGCACGGGCCGTGGACGCGGTCGGCGAGGTGCCGTCGCACCACTTCGGTGGAACTTTGTGACCAGGTCGGCGTAGTGCTCGTCGCTGTACGGAAGGACCGAAAGCGTGGAGGCATCGCCTTTGTCGCGGCGCGAGCGTGAGCGACGCCATTCAGTCTCATGTGCACCGGCCGTCTCCAGGATCTCCAGTACGGGCGTGACGGCGTCGCAAGGAATCAATGTTGAGACGATGCCGATGTCGCGGCACCCGGAGCAAGTTACCGGTACACGTCCCCTAAGCAGCCGGCACCACCGTCCGAAAACCTTCCAGGGCGCGTCCTGCCCAATCGGTGAGCCTTTCTCAGCGTGATGTGGTCTCGCGGCGTTGCAGGGTGTGGATGGCTTTGGCGAGGCGGCCAGCGCGGGGAGGCAGCAGCGCAGTTTCCGTAGGATTCTCCATAATTTGAGCTGGGCGTTCGCGCGTTCACCGGGTCCGCGGAGCTTGGCGTGTGCGCGGTTGGCGTCCCTTTGTGGCTCGGGCTTGTCGCGTCCCTTGTAGGGCGTGAGGATGTGCGTGCCGGCGCCCTGGAAGGCCTTATCGGCCAGCACAAGTAGCCCGGTGGTGGCCAGCGCGCAGATGAGGCCCCAGATCCGGCGGCTTTCAGGTCGTGGACCGAGCCGCGCAGCGGTCCCGACGCCCACAGCAGCCCTTCGTCTGGGGCAGCGATGACCTGGAGGTTCATGCCGTGGCGGCGGTGCTTTCCCGAGTAGAAGGTCGGGTTGGCAGCGACCCGGTCGATTGAGATCAAGGTGCCCTCCAGCACCAGGCAGGGCAGCCCGGCTTTGACTGAAGCCCACCGGGTTCGGTGAAGTCCTTCAAGCCAGTCATGATCTCGGCTGGCAGGGAGGAGAGTCACCGCGATGGCAGTACCACGCAAGTACCCCCAGGAGCTCCGGGACCGGGCTGTGCGGCTGGCGTTGGAGTCCGACCGTCCGATCGCCCAGATCGCGGCCGATCTGGGCATTCACCGCGAAGCCCTGCGCACCTGGGTCCGCCAAGCCCAGGCTGATGCCGGCAAGCGCCCCGAGCAGTTGACCACCGCCGAGCGTGACGAACTCAAACGGCTGCGCCGCGAGAACTCCGAGCTCAAGCGGGCCAACGAGATATTGAAGGCCGCCACCGCGCTTTTCGCCGCCGAGCTCGGCCAGCCCCGGACGAAGTAGTCATGCCGGTCGACCAGTTGCGTGACCGCTTCGGGGTCGAGCCCGTCTGCCGGGTCCTGGACCGGTGCCCGGGCACCTACTACGGTCGCAAACACCGCCCGCCCTCAGCCCGCGCCCAGCGCGATGCGGTTCTGATCGAGGAAATCGAGGCCGTTCATCAAGCCAGCCATGGCACTTGCGGTGCCTACCGCGTGCACAAACAACTGCGCCGACAAGGCATGCAGGTCGCCCGGTGCACGGTGGAACGGCTGATGCGCGCCCATGGCTTGCAAGGCGTGCACCGCCGCGACCGGCGGCGCACCACCACCCCCGACGAGTCGGCGCCGCGGCCGCCGGACCTGGTCAATCGGCAGTTCACCGCCGACCGGCCAGACCGGTTGTGGCTGGCCGACATCACCTATGTGCGCACCTGGGAGGGGTTGGTGTACGTGGCTTGTCTGCTGGACGTCTTCTCCCGCCGGATCGTGGGCCGGAGTCGGCCGAAACTGAGGATCAAGCCAAAGACTGGATCGACGAAATCCAGAAGGGTGCCCGCGCGGGTATCGACCCGGCCACCTTCACCATGACCCTTGCCGAGTACGGCGAGAGCGTGATGACGCTGGCCACGCGGGGACTGGAGAGCAAGACCCTGGACCCGTACATGGCGGGATGGGGCTGCCGGGTCGTCCCGTCGCTCGGGCATCTCCGGGTCCGCATGATTACCAACGGGGCCGTAGACCGCACAGCCTATGCGTGGATCTCGGACGAATGCCTGGTGGCCCGCCGCCGCAGACATGCTCAGCCAGCATCACTACGTTCGCATTGCTCAGGCTAGACCAGTAATTCAACACTCGAGAAGTACATGCTTAGGCGGCCAAGTCAAGGTGCTAACTTCGACTTACGTTGCCGAAGTTACAAGCTCTATTCGGACCGTGTGACATGGTAGTATTCGCAGCGCTAAATTTAACAAGGGCGACCTCGCCCTTGTTTGTTCCAAGGAGTACCTTTGTCTCGTCAATGGCGAGGCCAGTGATGGAGCCGTGGACTGTCAGACGACCAACTTCTTTGTAGGCAAAAAGGTCGTGCAGTAGCAGTGTTCCGCCTGTCGATGCTGTGGCGAGATATCGGCCGTCCCGCGTGATCGCTGCTGATATGTCGCCAGTGATCTCATATGTGGGGCTATCTGCCCTCGGCCAGATCCGCCTGACGACCTCCCCGGAGGAGATTTGCCACACGTCAACAGCTGCCCATTCGGGAACGTAGAGGCCGCTGACCTGGGCAACGATGACAATGTGGTGTCCGTCTGGGGTGAATCTCACGGCTTTGACGTAGCAGCCGTCCCTTGCGAGCTCGCGGACCAGGTCTCCGGTGTCGATATCCCAGATCCGAATGACGCCGGCGGTGGTACCGGTGACGGCGAGTCGCCCATCGGGCGTTACGTCTACCGCGGTGACGCTGGAATGCCTGTCGGCATCAATGTGTAGCCAGATGGGCCTCTTGGATGGGTATGGCTTTTCGAAGCCGACAGGGGGGAGATTGGGATCGCCGACACCGTCACGCGATTCCCACTTATCATCGACGGGAACGCCAAATCTGGCTAGCTTGCGTACTTCGACTTGAAAGTCCAGGTCAAAAATCTCGATATTGCATTCGACTGTTCCGATAAAACAGTATTTGCTGTCGGGGGGAAGGTTGATCGCTTCGACGCCACGCGGAGCGTTCGCGATGGAATCCGCGCATCCGCTCGAAATCTTCCATACTTTGAGACCGCCGTCTTCGTCGACGGTAACCCCCCGGGTTCCATTGAGCCCGACCGCCCTTACGGCATTCTGGTGACCGTCCCTTGGTGTCCGAGCCGTGCGAGGTGGGGCGGAGAGGACGTAGGGATCACCTCCAATGGATGCCACGACAACCCGCCTACCGTCGGGCGTGATCGCCAGCGCAACGACATAAGGGTCGAAATGCACGCCGATGACCTCGCGACGCCACAGGTCCCAGATGGCGATGAACTGACGCCGTGAGTTGATCGAGTGAACGGCGGCATAATGCCCGTCGGGGGTAACGGCAGCACAGAGGTCCTCACGCACCTGGGCAACGTCGATGTACGCAGGCAACGTTGGCTTTTCGGCGCGCGCGAAGAATTCGACCTCTTCGTGACTCAATTCCCGTACTTCTCCGGTGATTAGATCCCATGAGCTGACTCCTTTCCCAGGGCCTTGAGCAAAGATTTTTTGACCGTCATTGCTGAATTTTACTGCAAAGATTGATTCAGTGGTTGGGAAGGTGCGGAGAACTGCCCCCGTATCCATCTCGTAGACGCAGATATGGTCGGAAAACCCGCCGGCAGCTACCGACTTGCCGTCTGGAGACACGGCAACTGTTGCCGCACCGCGCTCACCCAACTCGAGGGTATTTGCTAACGGCCAAGCGCCTCCAGAACCGGAACTCCACTCGACCCTAAGGGGGGAGATGTCCTTTTCGGGGTTTGTAGTGACTAAGTCAGCGACACCTGCAAATGAGCAATCGTAGCGAATCTGCTGCAAGGCGAGGGTGGGGTAATCAGCCGGCTCCCACTGCCGGAGGGTGGGTGCCTGCCGGATGAGTACGTTGTGAATCGTTTCGATCATGTCACTGTCGACGATATTGTTACGGAGCCTGCCGATCTCGGCCAGCAGTGAGTCGATCCCGGTTGTACTGAGGCGAGCCTGGAGGTAATCAGGATCGGTCAGCGTGTTCTCTATCGCCCGCAGACTGGAATCGGCATTCGTGTCCTTCACGAGTCGATGATGGTCGGTCAGATACCCCAGTAGGTGAACCGTGGCATGTGAATCCGTTACGTCGGTCCGAAAGGTATCGATGATGCGATGAGTCGCTTCTCGTGAATGAATGCCGTACCGCGTGGTCGAGCGGAGATAATCGCGCAACGATTCATGATGCGGCATGAACGGACCATCCGGAAAACTGCCATGTAGATAGGGTGAACAACACTCCAGGGCGCTATCTATGGTTGATAGGTCCATGCCTGAGATTCTGGCCAGTTGGTTACGTGTGAATCCGTCACCACGGCTCTGCGTGAGTAGTGCCAGCAGTGGGCAGATTGATTCGTGCCATTTCTTGGCGTCCGCAGTCACACGACGTGACAAGAACTTCTCGTAAAGCGCAGCCAATCCTTCGGGTAGCGCAAGTTCTTCGTTGGCCGGATCCGCCAGGAACTGATGGACTGCCTGCGCGGCGTACAAGAAGTTGCCGTTCGCTGCCCTGCTGATCTTGAGTGCCAGCGAGTGAGGGTCCTTGATGTGCGTGTCTCTTAGTCGCCGCAGGGTGTAGGTGTGTACGTCGTCGGTGCCACTTGGTCGGAGTTTCCCGAGGTTCAGGTGGTAGTCGGCGGAGAACCTCCTAGCCGTCGTGCCGCCGCGCGTGGTGAGCAGAAGACGTAGTTGCGGTATGGGGTCGTGCTGGATCGTTGACAGCAGCCACGCCAAAGTTGCCGGGTCACCGATTTGCTCATCGCTCTCGTCCACACCGTCCACCAAGATGATCACGTCATGGTCGAACTGGGAGAGTGGCTCCCTGATAAAGTCGTGGAGTAGCTTCCGAGGATTGGTGGCGGGAAGGGTGAGATCGGCTATCCCCGCAACGTTTGAGTTGTATACCTTTTTTGAGAAATTTATATTGATCCTGATGTTGGCGTCGGCTTCCGATCTCACCACCTTCTCGGCATAGCCTGGCACGGTCCAGCAGAGTTGGGTGGCCAAATGTCCGAGGACTGCTCGGGGCTCGAGTGATTGGAAGTGGCTAGCCTGACAGAAGTGCCATGCGTGTAGCCAATTCGAATTAAGTTCCTTAACAGCGGGCGCAGTGCCCGAGGAGATCTGCGCAAGGCGAGAGGCAAATGAGGATTTGCCGACCCCTGGTTCGGACACCACAACAAGGAAGGGGTCTGTGCTGTGGCTATGCCAGTCGGCGACGCGTTCGAGAGCCGCTCTCGGCTCGACGAACAGGTGTGGCTTCTCGAGCAACTCAGGTGGTATGCCGTGGTTGGTAAGTCTCTTCACCACTGACCTCTTCGATTCCAACTACCCGTGAATTTTCGACCTGGTTGATATGTTGCCGCACCTCGACGTCGCCACTCAGTCGAAATCGGCGAACTCCAATTACATCACCGTCTCGAACCTTGCCTAGGCGCTGGTTGATCGCCAACTTTCGCCTGGGTGGGGACTCTCGATCGATGGTTGTTCTTTCGCGAAAGCACTCAAGAGTGACCTGGCAAACGATTAAGGCGGCAAGTCCGATTCCGGTAGACGGTTTCCAGTTATTGGTCCAAATGTTGACGACTACGGCTACCGTGGCGGCGAGTGACACGGATGCAGCTGTTGAAGCTGGGTGGAGGTGAGTTCGAAGCCTACTGAGCAAGATCATCACTTCTTTTGGAATGCTTACTGTGAGGGATGCGGTCTATTGCAGCCGAAGCTTAGTGGTGTCGAGGGAAGTTTGTTGCCGCCTTCTGAAAATTAGAGGACAACGCTTTTCTGGGCTGATCCCATCCTCATCGGTCCTGGTGATGGACGGTGCGGATGGGCTGCAGGATGGCGGATAGGCGGCTGGGTGGGCAGCGTGCCTTGCGCAGGGTGTGCCATCCCTTGGAGCGCAGCGGTACTTCGCTCACTCAGGGCGCAGACCTTGGCGTGGTGCCGGTTGAACGATTTCTTGCGTTTCCCCAGCTTGCGATGCTTCTCGCGCTTGTAGGGAGTACCGACCGCGCCGCCCGCTCCGACATACCCCTTGTCGGCATAGCAGCGATCGCCCGGGCCGTCGCAGCCTCGATGATGCCGTGCTCGCGGGCGGCGGTCAGATCATGAATGGACTCCAGTGCGGCCGGCGACGCCAGATTAGCTCGCCATGCTAGGCGATGGGGCACTGGACGTTGGCGCCATGGCGGTGATGTTTACCCGAGTGGTGGAGCTGGTGGTTAGCGCCCGACAGTCGGTTGGTGGCCACCAGCGTGCCGTCCGGGATGAAGTACGCCTTGCCCTGGGTGATTCGCATGGCTTGCCGTAGGTCAGGTGCCAGGTCGGGGAGCAGTTCGATCGCCTCGGTGACGTAGCGGTGCGCGGTCGCGGTACCGAAGCCGAACGCCGCCGACAGGTCGTGCGTTCGTCACCGACGACCGGCTCGCGATCAGACTCGCCGGCGGGCTCGGCCTCGTTGCCCCCTAAGACCGCCGGGATCTTCAAGCAGTATGCGGACCGCGTTGACCTGGGCACGCAAGCGTTCAGCTTCCTCCTTAGGGCAGTCGAATGCCGCGCCACCTTCCGCCCTCCACGTAGCTCTGCAAGTTCCCCTGTGGCTGGACATCCGGCGGGAGCTGAGACATCTGGTGCGGTGACCACCAACATTCACCGAGGTGGGGTGGCGGCGAAGCCGCGGCGCGCCGGTCGCCAAGCTGGTAGTCGACTTGCGGCTCGTCCAGTATGAGCTGTGAGCAACTTCAGATGCTGTTCGCCAACTGTATAGCCTTTGGTTGAGGTAGCTAGTGAGGTGCGTAGGCAGGACCGCCTGACGTGAGCAACTGCTCTGTTTTGAGCACCGCGCGGTTGGCGGCTGGGCGGCGGCGGTTCGAGCGAGACGGCAGAGCAAGTAATAGGCAACGTTCATTTGTGTGGCTGGACCGGGCGCGGTCCAGCCAGGGCAGAGGGGATCGGGCGCAATCCCCGAGGGGGTGAGGCATACGGTCGAGAGCGGCAAGTCCGTGTCGGGTTCGAGGGCGCCGCGGAGGCGTCGTTCGGTTCGGTCGCCGCAGCGGAGTCGGTCGGTGAGGATCGCGCTGTCCGAGCAGGAGTATGCGGTTTTGGCGGCTGCGGCGGCGAACGAGGGGTTGGCGTTGGGGGCGTTTGCTGCGCAGGCGAGTTTGGCGGCGGCGCAGGGGCGAGTGGTTGCGGAGTACGGCGTGGTGCGGGAGGCGATGGCGGCGGTGTTGTTCGCTGCCGGGCAGGTGCAGCGGGTCGGCGTGAATCTCAATCAGGCTGTTGCGGCGTTGAATTCCGGTGAGATGGTCGAGCAGCTTCGGTGGTACGCGCAGGCGGCGGCGCGCAGCATTGACCGACTTGATGAGCTGGCTCAGGAGTTGCGGCATCGGCTCCCTTGACCGGGCCGGGGGCCGTGGTTGATCGGGAAGATCCGTCGCGGAAAGCGTGTCATGGGGCTGCTGCGCTACCTGTACGGTCCCGGTTGGCACGAGGAGCATCGCGATCCGCATGTGGTGGCGGGTTTCCGGAGCGCGCCGGAGTTGGAGCCGGGGGTGCGGGCGGATGGGAGCCGGGATTTTCGGCGTTTGGACGCGCTGCTCACGCAGCCGTTGGCGCTGCTGGGGGAGCGGAACTATCGGCAGCCGGTGTGGCATCTTCCGTTGCGGGCGGCGCCCGATGACCCGGTCATGTCCGATCAGCAGTGGGCCCGGATCGCTCCCTAAAGTGGTGGACCGGGTCGGGCTCGCTCCGGACGGGGATCTCGGCGCGGTCCGGTGGGTGGCCGTCCGGCATGCCGCCGACCATGTCCACATCGTGGCGACCTTGGCGCGCCAGGACGGCGGGCGGCCCGATGTGTGGAACGACGGTTACCGTGTCCGGGACGCTTGCCGCGCGGTCGAGCAGCGGTACGGGTTGCGGCGGACTGCTCCGGCGGACCGGACGGCGGCTCGACCGGGCGAGCCGGGGCGAGATCGAGAAAGCCGCCCGCCACGGCCGGCCGCTACCGTCCCGCGCTTCTGCGACGCGCAGTTCAGACGGCGGCGGCCGGAGCGAGCAGCGAAGCGGAGTTCTTCCGGCGGCTGCGTGACGAGGGTGTCCTGGTCCGTCAGCGTTTCAGCGAGCGGACGGTCGGCGAGATGACCGGCTACGCCGTCGCCCTCTCCGACGATCTGAACGGCGATGGACGTCCCGTTTGGTACGGCGGCGGGAAGTTCGCTGCCGACCTCACTCTGCCCAGCTTCGCCGCCGGTGGACGGGCGCGGACGGGTCCGTCCGCGCGTCGTCCCCGTTCCGCCCGCTGGATGGGCGGCATCTGTCCGAGCGGACGAGACGGGCTGTGCTGCGGACGGCCGTCCGCCGCGCGGCGGACGAGTCGGCGACAACCAACGAGTTCCTCGACCGGCTCCGGGGCGAGGAGCTTCTGGTCAAGCTGCGCTACAGCCAGATCGTTCACGGGCAGATCACCGGCTACGCCATCGCTTTCGCCCCAGAACACGATGGCGAAGAGCCTACGTGGTATCCCGGCAGCCGTCTCGCCGATGACCTGTCACTGTCCCGTCTCCGCCAGCGCTGGGCCACGCCTCTCGCGCACCGTGAGCCGACCGCCGACCACGGTGAGTTGACGCCGGAGGAGCGCCAGGCGTTCTAGGACGACGCATCCCGCGCCGCCGCCTTCGCCACCGCCGAGATCCGGCGGCACCTTGTCACCAATCCAGATGCTGCACAGGACGCCTGCTGGGCGGCCTCTGATGCCCTCCACGTCGCAGCCCGAGCCACCGGCAACCGGCACCTCCACCGCGCCGCCGATGCCTACGACCGCGCGGCCCGCGCACCCCACGGTCGCGTCCCCGCTCTGACTCCGGCGGGCAACGCCTCAGCGGCACAGTGAAGGACCGAACGGTGGTGTCGGTGATGCTGCTCGTCGCCAACTTCATCACCCTGCTCGACACCATCGCTCAGCTGCGCCACCTTCAGGAGCGTCACGCCCAGGCCGACGCTGCTCGTAGGGCCGCCGCGCATACGCGACAAGCACGACCAGCAGGCCATGCCCCCGCACCCTCGTCGGCCGGTCCGAGCGCGCAAGCGCGCCTGGCCATGGCCGCTTTCCCGAATGCGTGGGCTCCGCTGCCGCAGAATGCACCGAGCAGACCGGCGCCGTCGGCTCCTACGGGCCCAGTCCGCCCCGGTCGACGACGTTCGTGATCAAACGGCTCTTCAGCGCGACGCCTGCCAGCCTCACCTCGGGAGGGGCCGCTTCTCGCCGATCGCTCATCCGGGCTCTCGGAGCTGGAGGATGGCGCGCTCGCAGGCTTCTGGGTCGGCGGTGTGGAGCAGGTCCAGAAATCCGTCCAGGTCGGACGCAGAGATCAGGATGCGCCCCGTCGCCCTCCAGATCCCTTCTCGATCCAGCGTGATCGACCATTCCGGGAAGAGGTACTGGAGTAGCAGCAACGTGACTCGCATCGTCTCCTCACCGGAGCGTGGTCCCAGTGCTTTGTGTCTTCCATCTCGCATGGTCAGCGCAGCTTGGCCCAGACGACCTTGCGGTCTCCGGCGAGGCGTTTGACTCCCCATTCGTGCACGAGCTCTGCCATGAGCTGCAGGCCACGGCCGGAGGTGGCGGCGTAGTTCTGGGGCTGGACGGTGGGATGTCCCTTGCCGGTGTCCGATACCTCGATCACCGGTTGCCCATCGTCCGGGTCAAGGTAGATCCGGACGACGATCGGGCCTTCGCCGTGCTTGCAGGCGTTCGTGGTCAGCTCGCAGACCACGAGGCGGCCTGTGTAGTCGTCGGTGATGCCCCAGCCGGCGAACTGTTCGGCAAGGAACCGGCGCGCGAGGCGTGGTGCCTGGTCGGTGGAATCGAGGACGAGCGTCGGGACTTCAGGAGTTTGCGGTGCTGCGGACATCGGCACGACCTTCGCTGCCAGGACGGTTTCGGTAGCTCACCGCACAGACTGAACTCCGCTGCGTAGCGTTACCATCGAAGCGCCCCAGCACACACGTGGCGCTGACGATCGCTGGTAGGTGGGTTCCCCTCGCTCACGTGGAGGCGAAGAAGTGGCCGCACGCAAACCGACATCGAAGACCGTCTCCTTCGGCGCAGAGGTCACGCGCCTCCGAGAAGAAGCAGGGCTCAACCGGACGGAACTCGCAGCACGGGCAGCAGTCACCCAGAGCTACATCTCGCAGGTCGAGTCCGGACGCACCAAGTGCCGCAGGGACTTCGCCGAACGACTGGACAAGGCGCTGGACTCGGGTACCGCCCTGGTCGATGAATGGGACGAAGTCCTGCGTTCCAGTAGCTACCCGAAGTTCTTCGCAGACTTCCCGCGAGCCGAGGCGTCCGCTGACTCGCTGCGCGTTCGAGACCAGGATTGTCTACGGGCTCCTCCAGACCGAGCCGTACGCGAGAGTGATCCTCGGCAACGATGAAGCCGTCCTCGACCGGCTGCGGCGTCAGAGCACCCTCACCAAGCCGAATGCCCCCACCGTGTTCGTTGTGCTGGACGAGTCCGTTCTTCTCCGCGAGGTCGGGTCGCCAGAGATCATGCGCGAGCAGTTGGAGCATCTGATCGAGATGTCGGAGCGTGAGAACGTCACGATTCAGATCGCTCCGATTGGCTACCAGCGGGATGCCCGGGCCGCCTTCACCATCGCCACGCAGCCCGACCGCAGCGAGGTGGCGTACATCGAGAGCAGTATCGGCGGCGAGACAACTGTGGAGCCGAAAGACCTCACGATCGTCAGCGAGATCTTCAGCAGGCTTCAGGCGGAGGCGCTTTCGCCGAAGGCGTCGGTCGAGCTGATGCGGGAGGTTGTGAAAGAGCGATGGACGTGACCTGGCGCAAGTCGTCGTGCAGCGGTGAGGCCGGGGGCAACTGCGTCGAACTGGCCGACCTCGGCGAGGCGTGGGCATCCGCGACAACAAAGACCCGGTCGGCGCCAAGTTCACCCTGCGCCGCGACGAGTTCGCGAGCCTCCTGGCGATTCTGAAGCGCTGACGCCCGGACATGACACCGAGGAAGCCCCGGCCTGCGAGGGACCGGGGCTTCTGTTGTTGGCCCTCTGTCGGCACACGCCGTGAGCAGGCCAGGGATCAGGGTGCCGCGAGGCTTCGTTGCTGATCGACGCGTAAACGGGCGGCTCGGCGCGAGGGCAGGGCCGGAAGTAGCCCAGGGGAGTTGGGCGGGTTCCATGAAGGAGCACGGTCGCCGTGAGATGACCTCGCGGTGCCGATCGGCGGGGGCGGCCCGTGCCAATGATCGAGAAGGGCTCGGGATCGATCGCAGGTCGCCGAGGGGCAGACGGACGGGCGGCGGGACGTGTGAACATCCGGTGGGCCGGAGCGGGCGGATGCCGGTCTTCCTGGTCCCGTGTGAACCGGGCGAGTGCCGCGAGGGGCGGCCGTTCGCTAACGAACGGCTAACAAACGATCAAGAGGCCGGTCCTCCGAGTGGAGGAAACGGCCTCTGAGCTGGTGTTTCCGTGTCGGGACGGCGGGATTTGAACCCACGACCCCTTGACCCCCAGGCATTTCATAGGCGCCCTTAGCTTGCTCCCCAAGTATGTCGAGCCCTGGCAGGCCGTATTTAGGTGTACAAAGGCGTCCAGGGCCGTGCGGTGGGGTTGTCACCCAGTTAGTCACTCCGCCTGGCGTTCGAGCGCCGTGCTGGGAGCCGCGATCTACGGCGAGCATGAGCGCCTACGCGGCCAACTGCCCGCCCATCATCCCACTGCAGGTTCTGTGCTGCTCGATTGATCGCTTACCAGGCTTCGACAGAGAGCCTGTGATGCTGGTCGAGATAGTCGGCGTTGGGCAATAGGTTGTCGGGGATAGTCAGCGGCTGGTCGTGTAGGGCTTGGAGGTTGCCGAACTTGTGAAGGCGGGGAGCGAGCCTCACCTGCCAGGTAGAGGTGTCGATGACCAACAGTCCGCGGTCCATGAGAGTGTGCAGGTCCCGGCGTAGTAGGAGACCTCCTTCAGGGTCGTGGTGTGGTGTTTCCGCGTATCGGTACAAGTGGGCGGCTTCAAGGGCTTCCTCTGGTTGGGAACCGGTGATGGCACAACATGAACCAAAGCGTGCGAGAAGGAGTTGACGGAACTGTTGTTGGCCGATGCGTGCCTTGTGCAAAATCAGGTTGTGGCCACCAGGTGGTGCGGGGCGAACCCCGCCGTCCTGCTGCCACCAGGTGGGCCCAAGCCCGGCATCGTCGGCCAACTCGGTCCGGAGAGCTTCTAGATTCATAGGCCGTATGGACTGTTGGCCAGAGTTGTTGGGGAAGTACGGCCGGATCCGCTTTACGGGGACGACGGGAGTTAGGGGCCGCCAGGTGCGCCCGTAGTCCGCCTCAAAGACCGTGACGTCGAGTTCCTGAGTGACCGGTTCTTCAAACTCGGCCCCGCACCTCGAACACTTGAAGGCGGGCGATCGCGTCCGCCGCCGCTTGATGGCGGTAGCAGAACAAGCGGTGCAACGCTGCTGAATTTTCTTTCCGGGCCCAGATGCAATCTCGTCCACCCACGCCAAACCCAGCACCCAAGCCTTGTCACGCAGTACGACTAGGTCACCGACACTGACGGCACGACCATTGGGGACCATGTTGTTCCACACGTACCTGTCACCCAGAACATCTTCGTATCCCAGATTGCCGCCAAACTGCTGGTCGGCAGCTTCAACAGTCAACAGGCTCCACGCATGGGTCATTCGGAGATTATTCCACGGGTGTCAAGCAGTTACGAACCGCACACCTCATGGGCAGCGGGCAAGTCCGAAACTGGCCACTGGACTAGAAGAGTTGGCGGGGTGTCCACCTTCACATGGCCCGTCGCGCTCGGTATCCTCAACCTCTAACGAGCGACGTAACCCGTTAAGAATATTATGTTATCGGGGGGGGCTGAAGTGGCGACGAGAGGCAAGTCAACTCCTGGGGCAGTGTGCCGCCTGTGTGATCGTCCTGGATATATTACAAGCGAAGATATAGTCCCGACGTGGCTTAGAAAGCATATTATTCGGACTTATGGACCGTTTCCTGGTGGCCAGGCACCTCGCCGCATAAAGACGCGCATCTGCCGATCCTGCAATGGTGGACTGGGAAGACGATTCGAGAATTTTGCTCCACAACTACTTCGTCCACTAGTAGATGGGGAGGATGTAACTCTAACTCCGGATCAGCAGTCATTTGTGGGTGGGTGGATAACGAAGACATCAATCATGGGTAATTTTGCGGGAGCTAATCCATCCGACTGGGGATTCGACCTATCGCGCTCGATATTGTCCGTAATGATGGCAAGCGGGCATCCGCCTGTAGGTACATCCGTACGTATCGCCTACTGTGACGTCTGGGACCCCGGCGAGAGGGGGGGCAATATCCAAACTATGCTGCCGGGGAAAAAGGCACCACCTCATGACTTCTTCGCAGTAACGACGCTCGGGTATTTGGCATGGGAGATGGTCACAGGGTTGGCTAACTATATATACCCATTCATGGATCAGACGGATAGGATGAATAGTAAACTTGTGAGAATCTGGCCGCCCAGGAAGAGTGCGATAACCCTCTCGCGTCTCAACAACTCGATTGATCACGGGGAAAAGGATGCTCTGAGGGAGGCGTTCATGAGGGCCGCTAAGCCCGGTATGCCAGAGCCCTATATTCGCAAGTGGGTTTTCGGGGAAACCTAAGCCGAATTTCGCGCATGCTTGATGGTGGCGTAGACGAGTGCAGTAGGAGACACTTGCATCATGGCCAAGCTGACCATGACTTCGAGCCGTTGGGACGAGCTCACTGCACTGCTGAAGGATGAGCAGCGACTTCAGTCCGAGTACCCCAAGGTCGCCGAGTACCTGGCGATGGCGGATCGGCTGGCAGGAACGGGCGACCGACAGGCCGATGCAGAGTTCGATCTACGTTTCGTGCACTACATGACTGGTGGCAGAGCCGTAAGTCCTAACCCGTACTGGGACATCGTTGAGCCGCTCGTGACTGAAATTGGCGGCCGCCGAATGGTGAATGGTGGGCGAGCAGAAGGAAGTTCGCGACTCGCATTTGCCCAGATGCTCCTGCAAGCCGCCTACGCGTACGCAATACCCAACCCGCGCACGATCGAGTGGGTGGCAAGTTTTTGTGCGGGCTTTCCGATCGTGGAGCTTGGAGCCGGACGAGGCTATTGGGCTGCGCAGTTGGCTAACGTTGGACTGACCGTTGAGGCGTACGACTCAAATCCGCCAGACAAAAATGAGAATCCTTCCTTTCCTGGAACAGTTGGCCAGGCGGACATCTGGCATCCTGTTGGGGATCTGACTGAGTTCGCGAATCGTGTCCGGTCGGCGAACTATGCACTATTCCTTTGCTGGCCCCCTGGCTGGGGCGACACCATGTCGTCCGAGGCGCTCACGTTGTACGAGGACGCTGGCGGCGAGCGACTCGTCTACATCGGGGAGCCGAGGGGCGGCAAGACGGGCAACGATGCCTTCTTCGACGCCTTGTCGGCTCGCTGGAGACTGGACTCTCTGGATCCACACTTCGTTTCGTGGTGGACAGACAGGGACGTGGCACAGGGCTGGGTCCGCATCTGAGTCCGTGCATGCCAAAGGGGGCGCCGAACGAGTCGGCGCCCCCTTTGGCATAGCTCTACTTCAGGGTCATGCGGAACACGAACGCGTCGTAGCGGTCGCGGGGATATGAGATGTCGGAGAGCATGATGATTCGGTCGTCGGCGGACAGGAACCGTTGGTGAACCGTCTTGACGAGGTCTCCGGGCGTAGTCCGCAGCCACTCGGCATGCGTCTCCGCCGGTAGTTGGTCGGAGATCGTTTCTTCCAGGTAGGCGGCTTCCGAGATGCCGGCGACGTCCCGCGGCTGGTAGGTGTCCGAGATCGAGATCGGTCGCCCGTTCTCGGTGGCTCGGGTGATGACGTGGTTGATCTCCTGCCCTGCCGGCACGCCGAGCGCCTCCGCGAGCTCGGTTGAGGCGGGGAGCTGCTGAGTCTCTCGCTCTACCTGAACCTGCTGCTCGGACTCGTTCTCGAATGACCGTTCGGCGCTCTCCATCTGGCGTTCAGGAGACACGCGTACGAGGTTCGGGCGGTCGGCGACGAAGTTTCCTCGCCTGCGAACGGAGCGAACGAGGCCCTGGCTCTGGAGGAGTTCGAGGGCCTTCCGAACCACGATGTCTGAGACGCCCTGTTCTTGGGCGATCTCGGCGTAGCTCGGCAGTTGGGTGCGGGGTGCGAGCTCACCCCGTCGGATGCGTCGGGCGTACTCGCCTGCAATGCGGACGTAGGCCGGTTCTGCCACTGCGTCATCAACCCCTTGCCTTCTTCGGTGACACGCTGACCAGCGTATACGCACCATCGTATACCTAGAGCTTGTGCGTATACGTAGCTACGTATACGCTGAGGTCACTGGCCGCGCACAAGGGTGATTCGCGGTGATCAGGAGGTTCAGGTGTTTCCGCAGAAGTCCAGCAACATCCCGCAGTGGCTCGCCGGCATCGCGGTCGCGATCTTCGCGATCAACAACCCGGAGAAGGCCGCCGCGCTGGTCAACCAGGTGATCCACGCGATCACGACGTTCTCGGGCTCGCTGGGCTGACCGGCGATGACGACCCGCAACCCGCACCCGCCGCCCCTCGGCGTACAAGCCACCAAGCACGCCGCCGAGGGCCGCCCTACCCGACCGGTCACGACCCGTACGGAGGCATCCATGGCTGTTGACCCGTCCGTTCTGTCGCTGGTGGATCTGGTGACCGAACTGGGGGAGCGCGGCGACTGCCGGCACGACCCCGACCTGCACATGGGTTCGGACGCGTTCGAGGACGAGCCGCTCGCCGAGCGTCTGGCCCGGCAGGACGTGGCGCGGCAGGTGTGCGAGGACTGCCCGGTGTGGGACCTGTGCCTGGACTACGCGCTGCGGATCCGCCCGGCGTTCGGTGTGTGGGCGGGCTACCTGCCGCGTGAGCTGGCAGGGCTGCGCCGTGAGGCTCGGACCCTGCCCGCCGTGGGCCTGGGCGAGGTGGCGTGATGTTCGGCGCTGACCCGATCGTCTTCCCTGCGGTGTTCGTCGCGCTGTACGCCGCGCACGAGGTGGGGGACCACTGGTTGCAGACGCACGGGCAGGCGTGCGGCAAGGGCGCGCCCGGCTGGTCCGGCCGCCTGCTGTGCGCGCGGCACGTCGCCGTGCTGACCGCTGTCAAGGCCGCCGCCGTCACGCTGGTGGCGCTGGTGCTGGCCCTGCCGGTCAGCCCCTACGCCGTGGCCGCCGCGCTGGCGGTGGACGCGGTGTCGCACTACTGGGCCGACCGGCGTTCCACGCTGATGGCGCTGGCCGACTGGCTCGGCCGCACCCTGGTGCGCGGGAAGGGCGAGTTCGCCCGGCTCGGCGACGGCGCTACCGCGCCGACCGGTACCGGCGCCTACGCCCTGGATCAGTCCTGGCACGTGGGATGGCTGCTGGTGGCCGCGCTGCTGGCCTCGCTGGGTGTGGCCTGACATGGCCCGCCCGCAACTGATGACCGCCCGCGCCCGCGCCGCCGTGCGGTACCCGCACGCCCCGATCCGTGTGCTGATCGCGGTGGTGTTCCTCGTGCTGGCCGCCGCGGTGCTGCTGATCGGAGGGGTCCAGTGAAGACCCGCCCGACCGGCCCGCCCGCCGAGGGCGCACCCGCCGCCCTCGGCGACGCCCGGACCGTCCTGGACTCCCCGGAGGTGGAGAGATGACCGCCGTCCTGTTGACCCTGGCCGCGCTCGCCGCGTTCTGCTGGGTGTGCGCCTCGCCGGTCCGGCTGGCCGCTGCTGGTGGGGTGCTGCTGGTCTCGCACCCGGTGCAGACCTTCGCCCTGACCGCTGTGGCGGCTGTGGCGCTGACGGTGGCCGCCGTGGTGTTCACCGTGCGGACGGTGCGTGCCGAGGGCTGGCATCTGGTCACCGTCCAGCGCCCCAACCTGGCGCCCGTGCCGGCAGGGGGTGTGACGGTATGACCCGCCGCCGTAGCTCCGCGCGGTTCTTCGACCCGGCCGGCACCCGGTACGGGATCCCCACCTGGCCGTGGCGCATGGCCCCGGAGCATCTGCGCACGCGCCGTCAGCTCGCCGCCGAGGGCCTGCGTCCCGGCGGTCAGGACGTCGCCGGTCAGGTGCTGTGGAACTCGCGCCGCTACAACGCGCCCGGCGGTGTGCGCGCCGCCTACCTGTACGACGTGCGCCTTGCGCTGCCCAAGCGCACCCCGACCGACCGGCAGCGTGAGGCCCTGGGCAAGGCGCTGGCCGCCCGCCGCTGGTGCCCGACCTGCCAGCGCGACGCCGGTTACGTCCTGCCCCGCCACCTCGGCGAGTGCCTTGAGTGCGCCGAGGGCGCGGCCCTCGGCGATGCGGAGGTGGCCGCGGCATGACCTCGACCACGCCCGCCCCCGTCTACGCCGCGCCGCGCCGGACGCTGCACGCCGGTCCGGTCAAGCGCTGCCCGTCCTGCCGCACGCCGCTGGACGGTGGCCCGGTCCGGTTCCGCTGCCACCCGTGCGGCGTGCCGCTCATGGCCGCCGACCTCAACACCGAATACCGCCCCGCCGGCCACGTGACCGGCCACCCGGCCGGCGACCGCGCCGGCGCCGACTCCAACCCGGTCCGGACCGCCCCCGATGGGAGGCACCCCGCATGACCCCCACACCGTTCCACGTCCCGGCGAACCTCGGCGCACAGGCCACCAACCCGCACGCAGCCGACAACGCCGCCATCCCGCTCCGACCGCTGACGCCCCCCAACGAGAGCCCGACCGACCCGACCGCCTCGCCGCCGACCACGACCGACCGCGCCGAGGGCGAGGCGTCCAAGGGGCGGGCGCTGACCAGTAGCGAGTTCACCGCGGTCGCCGTGGTGGCCGCGCTGGTGGCCGTCCTTGGCCTGCTGGGGTTCGTCAACAGCTTCGCCGCCGTCGCCGAGGCCGCACGCCCGTCGTTCGGTCGGCTGGCCTGGACGGTCCCGCTCGGCATCGACCTGGGCATCGCCATCTTCGCCGCCCTCGACATCGTTCTTGCCCGCCTGGACATGCGGATTCGGTGGCTGCGGTTCATCCCGTGGGCGCTGACCGCCGCAACCGTCTACCTCAACGTCGCCGGGGAACACAGCGTGTTCGGCGCGGTCGCCCACGCGACCCTGCCCGCGCTGTGGGTCGTGGCCGTCGAGATCGCCGCGCACGTGATCCGGATCCGCGCCGGCATCGCCGCCGGAACCCGCATGGACGGCATCCGCACCTCACGATGGATCCTCGCCCCCTGGCCCACCATGAAGCTGTGGCGCCGCATGGTGCTGTGGGAGATCCGCTCCTACCCCGACGCACTCGCCCGCGAACGCGCCCGCGTCCTGGCCCTGACCGACCTGCAGGACACCTACGGCCGGTGGTCCTGGCGCCGCAACGCACCCCGCCGCGTCCGCGCCCTGTACCGGCTCGGTGAACTCCCCACCGCCGAAGTCTCCGCCGAGACGGGCGCGCCGTCCGCTGGACCGTCCGGCGGACCTGCCGAGGACGGTCCCGCCCTGACGCTGTTGGACCGTCCGGCGCTGGAGTCCGGACCGTCCACCCCAACCGGCGACGGACCGTCCACCGCACCATCCCGGACCCGTACGCGGACCACCGGCACCCGGTCCGCCGCACACAAGGGAGGACCGTCCGCCCGCCGGTCCCGGACCCGCAAGCCCGCCGCGTCGCCGCCGGACGTGGACGACCTCATGCCGCTCGGGCGCCGCATCGCCGCCGACCTCGCCGAGACCGACCAGCCCCTGACCCGCAACGCGCTGGCCGTCCGGCTCCGCGAGGCCGGACAGAGCGCCGGTAACGCCCGCGTCGGCGCCCTGCTGGCCCGCCTCAAGACCGAACCCACCGAGGCGACACCCGCCAACCCGTCCGACGCCGAGAACCCCGCCACGTCCGCCGAGGGAGACCATCAGTCATGAGCCATGCCAGGCCCATGGGCGAGGTCGTACGCCTGCCCGTCAAGCACACCGACCACACCGCCGACCCCGACACGCCCGCCCTCGACGCGCCGACCGCCGGACCGGATGGAACCGGCGTCCCGCCCACCGACCCGCCCGCGCCCGTCCCGGTCCCGTCCGGCGACCGCGACGGCGCCGAGGATGACGGCGAGGCGATCGAGGGCCGCGTGCTGGTGGACCGGCCCGACACGTTCCGGCCGGACGTGCGCGCCCGCCGGACGGCCGGTGAGCGTGCGCAGCGACGCCCGATCATCGCCCCATGGCTGCGCGACCGCAGCGAAGCCAAAGCGACCGTGCGGTGGGCGGTCGGGTACGCCGGCCACGTCACCGGCTACCACACCGCCCGCATCCCGCTCTACAGCTTGCGTTTGGCGATGCGGTCGCCGCGCGGCCTGTGGCGGGTGGCCGCGGGCACGTGGCGGTGGACGTTCGACATGGACGCCCGGCCGCTGCGCACGCACGCCATCGACCGCCGCAACGACGAGGCGTATCTCAAGCTGATGAGCGAGCGCAACGACCGCGTCCGCGCCCGCCTCATGGTCACCGCCGCCGGCGCGGCCGGTACGGGCCTGGCCGCCATGTCGGTGGCCGCCGCCGGTGGCGTCACCCAAACCGCCGTGCTGGCCGCCCTGGTGTTCCTGCTCGGCTGGATCGGCACCCCCACCGACCGCCGCATCCTCGACACCGCCGTCGTCTCCACAAAGGCACCCAAGCTCACCAGCGAGATCGTGGTGCGGGCGCTGGCCGCCCTCGGCAACGCCGAGATCAACAAGGCCGTAGGCAAGGGCGGGTCCGGGATCACCTTCCCCGCACCGATCACCCGCGACGGCCCCGGCTGGCGCGCCGAGGTCGACCTACCGTACGGCGTCACCGCGACCGACATCATGGAACGCCGCGACCGCCTCGCCTCCGGACTCCGGCGCCCCCTGGGCTGCGTGTGGCCCGAACCCGCCCATGACCAGCACGCCGGGCGGCTCGTGCTGTGGGTCGGTGACCAGGACATGAACCAGGTGCGCCCGCCGGTGTGGCCGCTGGCCAAGACCGGCGCCGCCGCCGATGTGTTCAAGCCGTTCCCGTTCGGCACCGATCAGCGCGGACGCCCCGTCACGCTCACCCTGATGTACGCGAACATGCTGATTGGCGCCATGCCCGGCGCCGGTAAGACCTTCGCCCTGAAGGTCCCGCTGCTGGCTGCGGCGCTGGACCCGACCGCGCAGCTTCGGGTGTTCGAACTCAAGGGAACCGGTGACCTGGACTTCGCCGAGAAGGTCGCCCACCACTACGGGAGCGGCCCGGACGACACCACCATTGGCGAATGCCTCGCCAGCCTCCGCGAGGTCTATACGGACCTGGAGAAGCGCGCTAAGACGCTCGCCCGGTTGCCCAAGGACGTACGCCCGGAGAACAAGGTCACCCCGCAACTGGCCGCGTCCACGTCACACGGGTTGGGGCCGCTGGTGTTCGTGATCGATGAATGCCAAGAGCTGTTCTCCCACCCCGAACACGGCAAAGAAGCCGGCGAGCTCGCGACCGCGATCATCAAGCGCGGGCGCGCCCTCGGCGTCATCCTGCTCCTGGCGACGCAGCGGCCGGACAAGGCGTCCCTGCCGACTGGCATCTCAGCCAACGTCGGTATCCGGTTCTGCCTGCGTGTGATGGGCCAGACCGAGAACGACATGATCCTTGGCACCTCGATGTATCAGAACGGAATCCGCGCCACCACGTTCACCAAGCGGGACCGCGGCATCGGCTACCTGGCCGGCGAGACCGACACCCCGCAAATCGTCCGCGGCTACTACCTCGACGGCCCCACCGCCGACCGCCTCGCCGACCGCGCCCGCGCCGCCCGCAAGGCCGCCGGCACCCTCACCGGCTACGCCGCCGGCGAGGACACCACACCCGCCGAGGGCGACGGCTCCTCGCTGCTGGACGACATCGCCGCCGTCCTGCTGCCCGGCGAGGACAAGGTGTGGTCCGAGACCGTCGTGACCCGCCTGGCCGAACTGCGCCCCGCCACCTACGGCGCATGGAACGACCTGGACCCGACCGGCAAGGCCAAGCATCTGGCCGCCGCGCTCAAGCCCTACGGCATCGGCACCGGCCAGATTTGGGGACAGGGCGAAACCGGCAAGGGCGGCAACCGGCGCGGCATCACCACCGCCCACATCCTCGACGCCCTCAACGAGCGCGGCGACCGCGCCCGGTGACACCGGCACCGCCCGCTAGGTCTAGCGCCCGGCACCGCTAGACCTAGCGGCCCGGCTAGCGACCTAACCCCGCCACCACCAGCGATCAAGCATCTAGCGGCCCCTACCTGCACCCATGCCGAAAACCGCTCAGGAGGCACCTGTGAGCCCCCTACTCGCCACCGCTAGTCACACCGGCCCCAACCTCGGCGCGTGGCTCCTACTCGCCGTCCTGGCCGCCGTCGCCTACGTGGCCCACTGCGTCATCTGGCCGTATCGGGCGTGCCGTAAATGCAGCGGCGCCGGACGGTTCCGCTCCCCGTCCGGCAAGGCGTGGCGCTACTGCAACCGCTGCAGCGGCAAGGGCGCCCAACTCCGCCCCGGCCGCCGCGTCTGGACCCACCTCAAGGGCATCGACCGCGACCGCCGCTGAACCCACGACCGGCCCCGGCGGTGCCGCCGCACCCGCCCCGACAGACAGACGGGCGGCCCGGCGCACAAGCCACCAAGCACGCCGCCGGACCGCCCTAACCCCAACCGCTCACGTGCCCCAACGAGGACCCGCGACATGGAGGTAGCTCCATCATGACGCACCACCCGCCCGAACTCCCGCCTGTTGAGCAATGGCCCATGCTGGCCGGACCCGACTGCCCCGCCTGCCAGCGCCCCGCCGACGTGGCATGGATCGGCCCCGCCACCCTCGCCGACGGCGCCGAGGTCAACGTCTGGCGCTGCCGCGCCTGCCCCGCAGACTTCTCCATCCCCGCCGTCTGCTGGCCCGTTCTCGACGGCCCCGACTGCCCGCACTGCCACACCGAGGTCACCTGCTGGGCCGCGCTCGCCCCCGACATCCCCGGCGACCTGTGGACGTGCGAGCACGGACACGAGTTCGTGCTTACGCCCGAGGGTCTGATCATCCTGCCCGGGGAGGCCGCATGACCCGGCCGCCGTCCGTCCTGCCTGACCGCCCGTGGAACGGGCTGCGCGTGCTGGACGCCTTCTCCTGCGCCGGCGGTGCCGGGATGGGCTACCACCTCGCCGGATACGACGTCACCGCCCTCGACATCGCCGCGCAGCCGCACAACCCGTTCCCGTTCGTGCGCGCCGACGCCCTCGACGCGCTCGCCGACCGCGCGTTCCTCGCCGGATTCGACCTGATCCACGCCAGCCCGCCGTGCCAGGCCTACACCCTCGCGCAGCGGATCCGCGGCAACCCCCACCCCGACCTCATCGAACCCGTCCGCACCCTCCTGCAAGCGTCCGGGCTGCCGTACGTGATCGAGAACGTCCCCGGCGCGCCGCTGCGCGACCCGGTCACGCTGTGCGGGGCGATGTTCGGCGGCCTGCGCGTCTACCGGCACCGCGAGTTCGAGACCAGCCACCCCGTACCCGCCCCGCCCCACCCCGCGCACGCCGCGCCGCTGCGCAAGATGGGACGCCCGCCCCAGCCCGGCGACTTCGTGCATGTAGTCGGCAACTTCTCCGGTGTCGCCTACGCCCGCCAGGCGATGGGCATCGCCTGGATGACCCGCGACGAACTCCGCGAAGCCATCCCACCGGCCTACACCCGCCACATCGGCGCCGCCCTCGCCGCCCTGCTCACCGTGGGGGAGGTGGCCGCATGACCCGCCCCCGCACCGGCCTGGACTGGCGCGCCTCCGAGGGCCTGGGGCTGGACGGTGAGGCAGCATGACCGCCACCCGCTCCGCCGCCCTCGCTGAGGGCATGGCCGCCGCTGCGCTGGCGTGCGCCGCCCGCGGCTGGCACGTGTTCCCGCTACGTCCGCGGGACAAGCGCCCGCTGGCCCGGTTCACCGACTGGGAGAGGCACGCCACCACCGACCCGGCCCGCATCCGCGCGTTCTGGGGACGTGGCCCGGCGTTCAACGTCGCGGTTGCGTGCGGCCCGTCCGGGCTGGTGGTGGTCGACCTCGACACGCCCAAGCCCGGCGAGCGTCCGCCCGCCGAGTGGGACATGCCGGGAGTCAACGACGGCGCCGACGTGCTCGCCGTCCTCGCCGAGCGACACGGCCAGGCGCTGCCGCTGGACACCTTCACCGTGACCACCCGCCGCGGCGGCGCGCACCTGTACTTCACCGCCCCGCCCGGCGCCGAACTGCGCAACACCTCCGGACGCCATGCCACCGGCCTGGGGTGGCTCATCGACACCCGCGCCGCCGGCGGCTACGTAGTCGCGCCCGGCAGCTTCGTAGACCTCCCGGACGGCACCGGCCCCTACCACGTGGCCAACAACGCGCCGCCCGCCCCGCTGCCGGCATGGCTGGCCCGACTGCTCACGCCCGCCCCGCGCCCCGCTCCGGTCTTGGGTGCTGACTCGGTTGCCGGGCAAGTGGCGGACCTGCCCGCCTACGTCCAAGCGGCACTCAAGGGAGAAGCGGCCCGGGTCACCGAAGCGGTGACCGGTGGCCGCAATTACGCCCTGAACAAAGCCGCCTACAACCTCGGACGCCTCGCCGCCGCCGGCGCCCTGGACGCCGAGACCGCCGAGACCGTGCTGTTTGAGGCCGCCGCCGTCCACTTCGGCCCCACCCGCGCCGACGTCCGGCCCGCCGAGGCACGCGCCACCATCCGCTCCGCGCTCGCCGCCGGCGCCCGCAACCCGCGCACCATCACCAGGGGGAACCCCGCATGAACACGCCCACCGAGCAACCCACCGACCTCGGCGACCGGCCGCCGCTGGACGGCGCCGCACTGCTGGACGGACTACGCGCCGCGCTCACCCGGTACGTGATCCTGCCGAGCGCGCACGCCGCCGACGCCGTCACGCTGTGGATCGCCGCCACGCACGCCCAACCCGCATGGCCGCACGCCCCCCGGCTGGTCATCCGGGCACCGGAGAAGCGGTGCGGAAAGTCCCGGCTGCTGGACGTAGTGGAGGCGACGTGCCACGCCCCGTTCATCACCGTCAACTCCTCCCCGGCCGCGGTCTACCGATCCATCACCGACGACCCGCCCACCCTGCTGGTGGACGAGGCCGACACCATCTTCGGCGCCAAGGCCGAAGGCAACGAGGATCTGCGCGGGCTGCTGAACGCCGGACACCAGCGCAACCGCCCCGCCAAGCGCTACGACGCCAACGCCAACCGCGTCGAGTCCATCCCCACCTTCGCCATGGCCGCGCTCGCCGGCATCGGCGCCATGCCCGACACCATCGAGGACCGCGCCGTCGTCATCCGCATGCGCCGCCGCGCGCCCGGCGAAACTGTCTCCCCGTTCCGGCACCGCCGCGACCGCCCACCGCTCCGCCAACTCGCCGCCGACCTCGCCGCATGGCTACGCGCCGACCTCGCCACCCTCGAAGCGGCCGAACCGCCCATGCCGGTAGAAGACCGCGCCGCCGACACCTGGGAGCCCCTGGTGGCCGTCGCCGACCACGCCGGCGCCCACTGGCCCGACCGCGCCCGCGCCACCATCCTCGCCCTGACCGCCGAGGCCGACGACAACGGCGAGATGTCCAACCGGCTGCGGCTGCTCACCGACTGCCGGACCGCATTCGGCGCCGACACCGCCCTACCGACCGCCGTCCTCCTCGACCGGCTCAAGGCCGACCCGGAAGCGCCCTGGCACGACTACGGCCCCAATGGGCTCACCGCCATGAAACTCGGCACCATCCTGCGCGAATACGAGATCCGATCCGACACCATCCGATTCCAGACCGGACAGGCCAAGGGCTACCGCCGCGCCGACTTCACCGACGCATGGGCGCGCTACTGCCCCGCCGACGATGCCCCGCCCGGCGACGGCGGTGCGGCCACCGTCCTGCCCCTGCCGGGGGTAGGCCGTACCAGCCGTACCAGCCTCAACACCGCAGGTCAGACCCAATGAGGCTTGCACCCCTGGTACGGCTCAAGCCGTACCAACGCCCGCCCCGTGGTACGGCTCAAGCCGTACCACTCGTGAAGCCGTACCGCACCTGACCAGCAGAAACGATGCTGGTACGGCTGGTACGGCTACCCCTCGCCCTCACCACACCTGCCCGGCGCACAAGCCACCAAGCCCGCCGCCGGAACACCCCAACCCCCGACCACGGCACGCCCTCCGGAGAGGCCCACTATGTCCCGTCCCGTGCCCACCCTCGACAAACCCCTCTACCGCATATCCGAAGCCGTCGAACTGCTGCCCTACAGCCGCAGCAAGCTCTACGAACTCATTCGCGCCGGACGTATCCGCACCGTCAAGGAGGGCGCCGCCCGCCTCATCCCTGCGTCCGCTATCGCCGAATACATTGCGCTGCTGGAGCGCGAAGCGGAGGTGTCACCCCGGTGACGAACGACAACGCAAAGAAGCGACGCTCCCGCGGCGACGGCGGATTGCACTGGGACGAGAACCGGCAACGCTGGATCGCATCCGTGACGGTCGGATACACTCCAGCGGGGAAGCGCATCGTCCGAAAGGCAAGCGACAGGTCCAAAACAAAGGCGCTTGCCAAGCTCAAAGAGAAGATGCGCGACTATGAAGACGGGCTAGCTGTCGGGCCGCACAACTACACGGTCGCGGAGGCGGTTCGGTACTGGCTCGCCTACGGGCTGAACGGTCGCGATCCCAGGACGGTCGAGAACTACCGAACTCTCGCCGAAAAGCACATCATCCCAAGGGTGGGCGCGCGGAAGCTCCGCGAGTTGTCCGCCGAAGACGTGGACAAGTGGCTAGCGGAGAAGGCGCCCGACCTCAGCACGCGGTCTCTCCGTCTGATCCACTCGGTTCTCAACCGATCCATACGGAATGCTCTGGCGCGCGACAAGGTCAAACGGAACGTAGTGGCGCTATGTGACGTTCCGACCGGTCGCAAGGGGCGGCCCTCGAAAGCGCTCACGCTCGCACAGGCCGAAGCAGTGCTGAACGCTGCGGAGAGCACGGCCCTTAACGCATACGTGGTGCTTTCGTTGCTCGTGGGAGCACGCACGGAAGAGCTCCGCGCGCTCACGTGGTCTCATGTGGATCTCGACGGCAAGCCGGACGCGCAACCGCCCGTACCCCCGACCGTAATGCTCTGGCGATCGATACGAGCTGGCGGGGACACCAAGACGCGCAAGTCTCGCCGGACGCTGGCCCTGCCGGCGCGGTGTGTGAAGGCGCTACGTGCTCACCGCCAGTCGCAGGACTTCACGAGAAAGTCCGCTGGCACCGCGTGGCAGGAACACGGCCTAGTGTTCGCCTCGCGCGTCGGGACGCCGCTTGACTCGCACAACGTTCGTCGCACGTTCCGGCGCATCCTCGCCAAGGCCGAACTACCGGCCGCGGAGTGGACGCCTCGCGAAATGCGGCACAGCTTCGTGTCCCTGCTCTCCGACAGTGGGGTTGCCATCGAGGACATCGCACGCCTGTGCGGGCACAACGGGACGACGGTCACTGAGACGGTGTACCGGCTCCAGATCCGGCCTGTTATCGAGGATGGTGCGACCGCCATGGATCGCATCTTCCCTGAACTTGGCGTGTAGGTTGAAGCTTGAGCGGTGGTCCCGTTCGGTATTTAGCTCCCTTAGGGCAAACTGCCTACCGAACGGGACCATCTATCCCAGAGCATCAACGACTACTTGATTACTTTACGCTATGCTATTTTATCGTTTTGCAATCAAACTGCACGTACGAGTATCTAGCCGCGACCGTTACTTCTTTTACATTTACTCCAACCTTGGAAAGGTGTGTCTCGGCGAGCATCTTATAGACTTTTAGCAGGTCCTCAACTTTCGATTTTGTTACATTGCAATCTCCATTGGTAACATTGCATTCAACTTGAAGAACTATTTTACGTTCCATGGGATACTCAACCTTTCACAACTTTGAAGTTGAGTGCCCTGGGATGCCCGCAAGGATAGCATATTGATCAAGGTCGCCGTAAGTGGTTTTCCGACTTTCTTGAGTCGGACCGTCGGGCTTGCGGGGGAGTTGGTCTTGGAGCCTGATCCTGTGGACGGTCGCGGGGTCCGTTGGGGCGGCCTCGACGTTTCGTCGGGGGTGCTCCAGTGTGAGGCAGGGAGGTCGGGTCGGTGCCGAGGCACTGTGTGCGCGTTGGGTGGCCTGCGCAACGTAGTCACTCAGTTAGTCAACCGAAGGCGAGAAGGCCGCTTCCGAAGATCTGAAGCGGCCTCTGACCTGTCGGGACGGCGGGATTTGAACCCACGACCCCTTGACCCCCAGTCAAGTGCGCTGCCAAACTGCGCTACGTCCCGGTGCCTGGCGGAGCAGGCGTGATTACTGTAGCGCAGTCCGCGGGGTCTTGCGTACTGAGATACGGGGGCCGGGATCTCTGATAGGCAGGCCGGATGGTGGCTTTGCGGGCGGTGCTGGCCGGGGTGGTCTGCCTCGGGCTGGTGTGCGGGTGCGGTGGAGGGGCTCGGCGGGTGAGCGGGAGTCCGGAGCCGACGAGGTCGAAGGCCCGGCCGTCGAAGGCGCCGGTCGTGCGGGTGCCGGCGGGGGTGCGGGCGTCGTACATGGTGTTCGACCGGCGGGCCGGGCGGGTCGTGCTGGAGCGGCGGGCTGCGCAGACGTACCGGTCGGCGTCGGTGGTGAAGATCCTCATCGCGCTCGACTACCTGCGGCGGCATCGGATGTCGGCGGCGGATCGGGCGTTGCTCGTGCCGATGCTGCGGTCCAGTGATGACGGGGCGGCCACGGAGTTCTGGCGGCGGGGCGGGCAGGCGGAGATCATCGAGCGGATGGTGCGGGAGGTCGGGCTGGCCGACACCGCGCCGCCGCCCGCGGAGAAGCCCGGGTTCTGGGGGTATACGGCGCTCAGTGCGCGGGACGTCGTGAAGACGTACCGGTACCTGCTGGAGGAGGCGCCGGCGGCGCATCGGGAGTTCGTGCTGGAGCAGTTGCGGAAGGCGACGCCGTGCGGGACGGACGGTTTCGACCAGACGTTCGGGATTCCGCAGGCACTGGAGCGGCCGTGGGCGGTCAAGCAGGGGTGGTCCGGGTTCGGGGAGGTGCCGGCCGAGCCGTGCCGGAGGGGGACGCGGCCGGCGGCGTGGCGGCCCGATCTCGGGCTCGGGCGGCCCGTGCTGCATACGACCGGCCTGGTGGGGGACAAGGTCGTGGTGGTGTTGACGCTGCATCCGGCGGGCTCGTCGTTCCGCACGGCGGCGGCGCGGATCACGACGCTGACGAGGCAGGTCCACCGGGCGGCCTGACGGTTGCGTTCGCGGATGGTCAGCGGACGGAGCCGAAGGGAAAACCCGGGCAAAGATCTGGATTGTTTACCCGGATTTGGGCGATTAGTCCTTCGCTGGCGTATGTAGCTTTTTTCTCCCAGGGCAAGTGATGCCGAACGGGGGGCAGGGTTGGCGGAAGCGGATGGCACCCAGCCCGGGGTGCACGTTGCGGACCTGGAGGACCTGCGGGGCGCCGCGCACGACCGCGCGGTGCTGGCGGAGGCGCGGGTCGTGCTGGCGCGGCGCCTGGGCGTCCCGCCGGGGGAGGCCCTGCAGCACCTGATCTGGCTCGCCCGCGACCTGGACATCGAGCTCTCCGAGGCGGCGGCGCTGCTGGTCAAGGACGGCGGCGGCGGTCCGGTGGGCGCGGTGCCGGCCGGGCGGCGCCCGCCGCGGGCCGAGGGCGGCACGGCGGAGCGCCAGGCCCTGCTGTCGGACGCCGAGGACGTCCTGCGCCGGGTGACCGCCGAGGACACCGCGGGGGACGCGGAGATCCTCGCGGCGCTGCCGGACGACCCGGTGGCCGGGGCGGTGCTCGACGGGGCGCTCGATTCGGCCGCTCATCTGGTGCCGGTGCGGGGGCCGGACGGCAACGTGGTGGACTTCCTGTACGCCTCCCTCAACAGCGTCGCCCGGGACATGTTCGGGCGTGGCCCGGAGGAGCTGACCGGGCGGCGGCTGCTGCAGACGGACCCGGGGGCGGCGCTCGGCGGCCTCTTCGACGAGTACGTCGACGTGCTGGAGTCCGGGCAGAGCTTGGAACGTTCCTCTTTCCTGCACACCACGGCGCAGCGCGGCCTGTCGCGCTCGTCCCGGACGAGTGCGCGGTGCGTCCACGTGCCGACGGGCGTCTGCGTGACCTGGCGGTTCCACTTCGCCGAGGACCGGGTCGTGCGGCGGCTGGAGCGGGTCGAGCGGCTCGCCCTGATCGGGTTCGGCGAGTGGGACCTGGCCACCGGCGAGGCGGACTGGACGCCGCAGATGCTGGCCAACTACGGCCTCGCGCCGGACGAGGTGCCGCCGATGCCGCACGACCTGCCGAAGGTGGTGGCGGACGACGACCTCCCGCTGGTGGAGGAGGCCGTCCAGACGATGTTCTCGCGGCGCGAGCCGGTGGAGGCCGAGCACCGCGTGATCGGCCAGGACGGGACGCCGCGGCACCTGTGGGTGTTCGCCGAGCCGGTGCTCGGGGAGTCGGGGCTGCCGATCTCGATCAACATCGTGTCGCAGGACATCACCCGGCGGCGCGGGGTCGAGCGGGCGCTGGCCGAGACCCGGCGGCAGATGCTGCGGCAGCAGGCGCGGACGGCGCAGGAGCGGCGGGTGGCGGTGACGCTGCGCCGCGCGATCCTGCCCGACGAGGACGAGGTGGAGCAGCTTCCCGGCCTGGTCACCGGGCTGCGCAGCCTGGCCGCGGAGAGCACCGCGCGGATCGGCGGGGACTGGTTCGCGACCCGCACGCAGCAGGACGGGCGGGGGATGTTCGCGATCGGCGACGCGGCCGGGCACGGGCTGCCCGCGGCGGCGGCGATGGCGCGGACCCGGAACGGCCTCCTGGGCCTCGCCTGCACCGGGGAGGCCGCGGGACGGCTGGTGGGCTGGCTGAACGAGCTCGTCGGCAACATGGACCCGCCCGCGACCGGCACCGCGATCGTGGCCCATTTCGACCCCTCGCGGCGGGTCCTGGAGTGGACCTGCGCGGGGCATCCGCCGCCGATCCTGGTCCGGGACGGCCAGGCGATGCCCCTGGAGGTCGTCCGCGATCCGATGCTCGGGGCCATGCCCGGCTGGGAATACACCACGATCAAGACCGGGCTCCACTCGGGTGACCTGCTCTTCCTCTACACCGACGGGCTGGTGGAGCGCAGGGACGCGGACCTGGACGAGCGCATCGTCCGCCTCACCGGGATCCTGCGGGAGTCCTCGACGCAGCCCGCTCGCGTGCTGGACGAGGTGCTGGCGCGGATGGAGCACGACCGGGCGGCGGACGACACCACGCTCTTCGCCCTGTACGTGGAGTGAGCGGCGGCCCGGCCGACCTGCGATGATCACCTAATGTGACTTATGCCTCACTCGGGCGGGCGCTGGGGGGCGATGACGGTCGGTGAGGGCCGGATGACCATGCGCTCTAAAGATCGTCCCGGGGTTCCTTTACCTTTTGCGAGGGCGCGGTAAGCCCTTCTGGCAAAGGGCTGGGAGGCAGTCCGATAAAGATCGGGAACACGCGCTTACATGACGGTGTTGGTACTCCCTTGGAAGGGCTTTGAGCAGGCAAGACGCTGCTTTGTGCCTGGTTTGCTTTTCTTGGCCAGGTTGGTACCTTCTATCCGAATCAAGCAGCGCAGCCCATGCGTTGCCGCCGGTCGTCGAGGCGGCCGAGGATCGCGGAGCGGAAACCGCACGCGATGCGCGCCACAGGACGCGCGCCCCCACATCAAGATCAGTCAGAGATACATCCGAGAAATGAGCACCGCTGCCGCGGTGCAAGGCCGAGTCCGTCCCGGTCGAGACCGACCGGAACGGAGCCGGGGACCCAGGTTCCAGGGGTGAATCGGCGTGCCCGAGAGGCGCGCCGTAGGGCTGCTTCCATGCCCGAATCCGTCAGCTAACCCGGTAGGCGTCATGGAAGACAAGGAGATTCCCTGCATGACCGGTCGTTTCGATCGACTTTCCCTCAAGCGTTTCACGCCCGAGGACAAGGCCGTCGGCGTCGCCGTCGGCGCGGTCCTCGCCGGCGCCATCGGGCTCGGCGTCGCCGCCCCCCTCGCGGACGGCAGCGCGGTCGCCGAGACCGCCGCCCAGGCGGCGTCCGCCAAGAAGGGCGCCGTGTCCGCCGAGTCCGGCCAGGCGAAGGGCACGACCATGTCGGCCGCCGAGGCGCGCCGCGAGGGCTGGAAGGTCCCGCCGCACGCGGTCAAGCCCGCCGAGGTGATCAAGCTGGCGAAGAGCCAGGTCGGCATCGACGAGGGCAAGGGCGGCCAGACCAAGTTCCACAAGTGGTACGTGTCGACCCCGCACGCCAAGGCCACCGCCCAGCGTGACGGCGGCTTCTCGGTCAAGGCCTACAACGGCGCCCAGTGGTGCGACATGTTCGTGTCCTGGCTCGGCGCCCAGACCGGCGTCCAGAACATGGGCTGGGACGCCTACACCGTCAAGCACGCCACCTGGTTCAAGGACACCGGCCGGTGGGGCCACAAGGCCAAGCCCGGCGCGGTCGTCTTCTTCGACTGGGACAAGGGCTCCGGTGGCAGGATCGGCGGCATCGACCACGTCGGCCTCGTCGTGAAGGACAACGGCGACGGCACCGTCAAGACCGTCGAGGGCAACACCGGGAACGCGGTGCAGGAGAAGGTGCGCCAGAAGTCCCAGATCGTGGGCTACGGCTACCCCGACTACGCCGCCTGACCCCCACGCGACATCGCCGAAGGCGCCCGGTCTCCACCGGGCGCCTTCGGGCGTTCCGTCGGGTAATACGACGCATTGACAGCCTTTGATCTCCCTTGGACCTCACTGTGGCGTTCCTGGAAAGGAATCACAGGCACACGGCAGTCGGTGAAGGGGGATGCCCATGCGGGTGCGCCCGGATGTCAGTGTGGTGGTGATCGCCTACAACGACGCGGAGAGGCTCCCGCACGCGGTGGCCTCGGCGCTGGCGCAGTCGCTCGGCGCCGTCGAGACGGTCATCGTCGACGACGGGAGCACCGACGGGACGGCGGAGGCCGCCGACCGGCTCGCCGCGGCCCATCCGGGACGGGTGCGAGCCGTCCACCTGCCTTCCAACTCGGGTGGCTGCGGCCGTCCCCGCAACCGCGGCGTCGAGGCGTCGGCGGGACGGTACCTGATGTTCCTCGACAGCGACGACCTGCTGGACCGGCACGCCTGCCTCAACCTGCTCGCCGCCGCCGAGGACACCGGCGCCGACATCGTCTCCGGCCTCTGCGACCGGATCTTCCTCGACCTGCCCGCGGGCGCCAAGGGGCGCGTCCGCCCCTGGTACCCCTGGCTTTACCAGCGCAGCGCCGTCTACGAATCGCTGGGCGACAACCCGAATCTCCTCTACGACACCCTCTCGACCAACAAGGCGTACCGGCGGGGGTTCCTGGAGGAGCACGGCCTGCGGTTCGTCGAGCGCCTGCACTACGAGGACCTGCTGTTCACCGCCGAGGCCTACCTGGCGGCGGGACGGACCGCGCTCATCCCGCACCGCGTCTACCAATGGCTGGTCCGGGAGAGGGTGCCCGCGCCGTCGATCTCCAACCGGCGCGCCGAGCTGGCCAACTTCGCCGACCGGCTGGAGATCCACCGGCGCATCGACATGCTGTTCGCGCTGCGCGGCGCCGACGAGCTGCAGCGGGCCAAGGACGTCAAGTTCGTCAACCACGACCTCGTGCTCTACCTGCGTGAGCTGCGCGACCGCGACCCCCGCCACCGGGCGGACTTCCTCGACCTGGCGGCCGCTTACCTGGACGAGATGGACCCGAGGGTCTTCGAGGAGGCCAACCCGCTGCCCGCGATCGCCGCCTACCTGGTCCGGGAGGGCGATCACGCGGGGGCGCTCGCCGCCGCCGAGTACGACCCCGGCAAGCGGCCGGAGCTCCGCGCCCGGCTCGTCGAACGGGACGGGCGGGTCTTCTGGGGCGCGGGCCGGCCGCACGGCGCGCTCGGCCGCCGCATCCTGGACGTCACCGGGTTCGGGTTCCACGTGCGTCCCCTCAAGGACCTCCGCCCGGCGAACACCCTCACGCGGCTGGAGATGCGCGGCGGGCGCGCCCTCATGGCCGGGCACGTGCTCAACCCGCTGGGCCGGATCCCGCCGGACGCAGAGCTGGCCGGCTCGCTGGAGTTCCGCGACCGGCGCCGCCGGGCGCCGCGGGGACGGGTCCGCGCGTCGATCCGGCACGAGGGCGACCGGCTCGCCTGGCGGGCCGAGTTCGCCCCGGACCGGCGGATCCGGCCGATCGGGATCATCGACCCGGTGTGGGACGTGCGGCTGCGCCTGCGGGTGGACGGCGAGGAGGTGGTCACCCGCCTCGGCGCGGGCCGCGGATCGCCGTCCCTCGGCGGGGTCGCGCTGCCCGTCAAGCCGCGGTTGACGAGGTTCGCCGCCGACCGGCTCCGCCCCTACGTCACCGGGGGAGGCCACCTGGCGTTCGCCCTGGAGACGGGGAGCCCGTGGGCGCGGCTCGCCGGCGCGGCCGCGCGCCGCGCCGCCCGGTCCCCGGCGGGACGGCTGTCGTGGGGCCGCGGCCGGCGGCTGGGGCGCAGCGTGCGGCGGACGCTGACCGCCCGGAAGACCAAGATCGCCGTGTTCAACCGGGTGCTGAGCCGGCTGCCCGTCAAGACGGGCCTCGCGGTCTTCGAGAGCCACCTCGGCCGGCACTACTCGGACAATCCCAAGTACATCCACCGGGAGCTGCGCAGATCCGGTCGCCCGGTGACCGCCGTGTGGTCGTACGCGTCGTCGCCGAAGGGGTTCCCGGACGATGCCCGGCTCGTCAAGCGCGGATCATGGGCGTACTTCCTGGCACTCGCGCGGGCCCGGTTCTGGGTCGACAACCAGGGCTTCCCGGACGGGCTCCGCAAGCGCCCGGAGACCACCTACATCCAGACCTGGCACGGGTCGGCGTTCAAGCTCATGGGCCTGGACCAGCCGCGCATCAAGGGCGGGCCCGCCGCGGAGCGGGCACGGCTGCGGCGGATGGTGGAGCGCTACGACTGCTTCCTCGTGCGGTCCGAGCACGACGTCAGGACGCTCTGCAACGGTCTCGGCGTCCGCTCCGAGCTGCTCCCGGCCGGGTACCCGCGCAACGACCCGCTGGTCAACGGTCTGGACGACGATCCGGAGCTGGCCGCGGAGGTGGCCGCCCTGCGCGACGCGCTCGGCCTGGACGGCGGACGCCGCGCCGTCCTGTACGCGCCGACGTTCGCCACCGGGCCGCGGGGACGTCCCGTCCGGCTGCTGGACCCGCCCGTCGACCCGGACGCGTTCGCCCGGGAGCTGGGCGAGCGGTACGTCCTGCTCGTCCGGCCGCACTACCTGTGCCGGGCCAACGTCCCGCCGGGCGCCCGCTCTGTCATGCGGGACGTCGGCGACGTGCCCGACGTCACCCCGCTCCTGCTGATCGCGGACGCGCTGATCACCGACCACTCCTCGATCATGTTCGACTTCGCGCTGCTGGACCGGCCGATCGTCCTGCACCTCCCCGGCGGGCGGGACCGCGCCGGCGGCTACTTCGACCTGGAGCGGCACGCGCCCGGGCCGATCACCCGCACGGAGGACGAGCTCGTCGCCGCGCTCGCCGGGCTGGACACGGCGGAGGCCGTGCACGCCGGGCGGCGCCGCGCGTTCGCCGCGCGCTTCGGCGAGCACGACCGCGGCACCGCCGCCCGGACGGTGGCGGACCGTTACTTCCCGGCGGCACGGCCGGGCTACAGGGGGGACCGCCATGACCGCACCGCGTGACGTCTTCATCGTGTGCAACAACGCCGACGACATGGGCGGCCTCCAGCGCTGGGCGCACCACATGGCGCGGCTGCTGGCCCTGCGCGGCGACCGCGTCACCCTCGTCGGGATCACCCGCGGGCGCGAGCCGTACCACCACGGCCGCGACGGGTCCTACGCAGTCGAGGTGCTGCACGGGGATTGGCGCTCGCCCGTGCTCGCGTGGCGTCCGGGGACGCCGCGAGATCGCCTCAACCTGGCGGCCCGGGTCCGGGAGGCGCGGCGGTCGGCCGCCCAGCGCCGCGGCGCTGGGCGCCTGTCGGAGCTGTTCGCCGCCGCGCGGCCGGGGGCGGTGGTCATCGCGGCGCAGGTGTGGGCGATGGAGTGGGTGCGGCTGGCCGACACGTCCGGGCTGCGCGTCGTGGCCATGAGCCATGAGTCGTACCAGGCCACCCGGAGGTCCTCGCGGTACCGGCGGGTCAAAGAGCACTACCCCGCCGCCGACCGGATGCTGGTGCTCACCGCCGAGGACGCCGACGCCTGGGCCCGGGACGGCATGACCAACGTGGACCACATCCCCAACCCGCTGCGCGTGACACCGGACGTGTACCCCACGCTCGACCTGCCCGTCGTCGCCTGCGTGGGGCGCCTCTCCTATGAGAAGGGCGTGGATCTGCTGCTGGAGGTGTGGGAGCGGGTCTCGGCGCGCCATCCGGGCTGGCGGCTGCACATCTACGGGGACGGCCCGGACGGGGCGGAGCTGCGCACGCGGGCGGCGGCCGCCGGGCTGTCCGGATCCGTGGAGTTCCGGGGGGTGGTGCCGGACGTCGAGGAGGCGATGGTCGAGGCGTCGGTGCTCGCGCTGCCGTCCCGGGCGGAGGGCCTCCCGATGTCGGTCCTGGAGGCGATGGCCTACGGACTGCCCACGGTCGCGTTCGACTGCGCTCCGGGCGTCCGGACCCTGATCGAGGACGAGCGGGACGGCCTGCTGGCCAGGCCGGGCGACGTCCCCGCGTTCGCCGCCGCGCTCGACCGCCTCATCCGGGATCCGGAGCTGCGCCGCGCGCTCGGGACCGAGGCCCGCGCGTCGGTCATGCGGTTCCGTCCGGACGCCGTCCTCGCCCGCTGGGACCGCCTGTTCGACCTGCTCCACCGCGAGCTTCCGGCCGCCGGACCGGAGACCGCGCCGGAGCCCGTCCCAGCGCAGGAGGCCGCCGAGGCGCCCGCGCCGGGACGGGCGGTGCCCCGCCGCGTCCCGGCCCCGGAGGCGGAGCCCGCCCTGGGGGGAGATTCTTTCTAACAACTGTTTGGTAGAGTTCGCCGCGTGGAGCAGAACGAGTCCCCGGCGGACCGGGCCTTCCGGGCGGAGGTCCGCGACTGGCTGCGCGGCAACCTGGCGGGCGAGTTCGCGCACGCCCGCGGGCTCGGCGGGCCCGGCCGCGAGCACGAGGCCTTCGAGGAGCGGCTGGCCTGGGAGCGGCACATGGCCGCGGCCGGCTGGACGTGCGTCGGCTGGCCCGAGGAGCACGGCGGGCGCGGCGCCACCGTCGAGCAGCAGGTGATCTTCCACGAGGAGTACGCGCTGGCCGGCGGCCCGGCCCGGGTCAACCACATCGGCGAGAACCTGCTCGGCCCCACGATCATCGCCTTCGGCACCGACGCGCAGCGCGCCCGCTTCCTCCCGCCGATCGTGGCGGTGGAGGAGCTGTGGTGTCAGGGCTACTCGGAGCCGGACGCCGGGTCGGACCTCGCCAACGTCCAGACCCGCGCCGAGCTCGCCGGCGACCACTGGCTGATCAACGGGCAGAAGGTGTGGACGTCCCTGGCCCTCGAAGCCGACTGGTGCTTCGCCGTCTGCCGCACCGAGCCGGGGTCGTCCCGCCACCGGGGGCTGTCGTACCTGCTCGTCCCCATGAAGCGGGACGGCGTCGACATCCGGCCGATCGTGCAGCTCACCGGCACCTCCGAGTTCAACGAGGTCTTCTTCGACGGGGCCCGGACCGATGCCGACAACATCGTCGGCGCGCCCGGCGAGGGATGGAAGATCGCGATGGCGACGCTCGGGTTCGAGCGCGGCGTCGCGACCCTCGGCCAGCAGGTCGGGTTCCGGCGCGAGTTCGAGGGCGTCGCGGAGCTGGCCCGGCGCACCGGGGCCGTCAAGGATCCGCTGCTGCGCGACCGGCTGACCAGGGCCTATATGGGGCTGGAGATCATGCGGCTGAACGCGGTGCGAACCATGGCGGGCGTCGCCGCGGGCGCCCCCGGCCCCGAGTCGTCCATCTCCAAGCTCGTCTGGGGCACCTGGCACCGGGAGCTGGGCGAGCTCGCGATGGACGTCCTCGGTGCCGCGGGCATGGTCGCCGACGGGGAGCCGTACAACCTGAACGACTGGCAGCGGCTGTTCCTGTTCTCCCGCTCCGACACGATCTATGCCGGGTCGAACGAGATCCAGCGCAACATCATCGCCGAGCGCGTCCTCGGCCTGCCCCGTGAGCAGAGTGCGAGCAGAGAGGCCCGCGGATGACACCGCCCCCCTACGTCCCCGCGCACGGCCTGCTCAAGGACCGCGCCGTCGTGATCACCGCGGCGGCCGGGGCCGGGATCGGCGGCGCCGCCGCCCGCCGCTGCCTGGAGGAGGGCGCCCGCGTCCTGATCTCCGACGCGCACGAGCGGCGGCTCGCCGCGTCCGCGCGGGAGCTGGAGAAGGAGTTCGGCGACGGCCGGGTCGCCGCGCTGCCCTGCGACGTCACGTCCGAGGAGCAGGTCCGGGCCCTGTACGACCTGGCCATGGAGCGGTTCGGGCGCATCGACGTCGCCGTCAACAACGCGGGCCTCGGCGGGACCGCCGACCTCGTCGACATGACCGACGAGCAGTGGGGACGCGTCCTCGACATCACCCTCAACGGCACCATGCGCTGCACCCGCGCCGCCCTGCGCCTCATGCGGGGCCAGGGGTCGGGCGTCATCGTCAACAACGCGTCGGTGATCGGATGGCGGGCGCAGAAGGGCCAGTCGCACTACGCCGCCGCGAAGGCCGGGGTCATGGCGCTCACCCGCTGCTCCGCGCTGGAGGCCGCGGACTTCGGCGTCCGGATCAACGCCGTGTCACCGTCCCTCGCGATGCACCCGCACCTGGTCAAGGTGACCTCGGAGGAGCTGCTGGACGAGCTGACGCGCCGGGAGGCGTTCGGCCGCTACGCCGAGCCCTGGGAGGTGGCCAACGTTATCGTCTTCCTGGCCAGCGACTACTCGTCGTACATGACCGGCGAGGTGGTCTCCGTCTCCTCCCAGCACCCATAGGAACCACGACGATGAGTCCACGACGGCGCGACGCCGAAGGCACCGCCGCCGCCCGCGCGGGGCGGCGGGCCGAGCTGCTCGCCACGGCCGCCGAGGTGTTCGCTTCCCAGGGCTACTCCGCCACCACCGTCCGGCAGGTCGCTGACGCCGCCGGCATCCTCGGCGGCAGCCTCTATTACCACTTCGACTCCAAGGAGTCGATGGCCGACGAGATCCTGTCGACCTTTCTGGACGACATGTGGGCCGCCTACGACCGCGTCCTGGACGCCGGGCTCAACGCGCGCGACACGCTGGCGGCCATCGTCGTCGAGTCGTTCCGCTCCATCGACAAGCACCGCCCGGCCGTCGTGCTCTACCAGAACGAGTCCAAGCACCTGGCGACGAGCGAGCGGTTCCGCTACCTCCTCGACTCCCAGCGCCGGTTCGAGGAGATGTGGCTGACGCTGCTGGACCGGGGCGTCAAGGAGGGCGTGTTCCGCGCCGACCTCGACCGGAGCCTCGTCTACCGCTTCATCCGCGACACCGTGTGGGTCGCGGCCAACTGGTACCAGCGCGGCGGCCGGCTGTCCGCCGACGACATCGCCAAGCAGTACCTCGCCATGTTCCTCGAAGGCATCCAGGCGAGCTAGGCCCCTGTACGAAGGAGACCCCCGATGGCCGAGGCATACATCGTCGACGCGGTCCGCGCCCCCGTCGGGCGCCGCAACGGCGGGCTCGCCGGCGCGCACCCCGCGGACCTGGGCGCGCACGTGCTGACCGCCCTCATGGACCGCACGAAGGCCGACCCGTCCGCCGTCGAGGACGTCGTCTTCGGCTGCGTCGACACCCTCGGCCCGCAGGCCGGCGACATCGCCCGCACCTGCTGGCTCGCCGCCGGGCTGCCCGAGGAGGTCCCCGGCGTCACCGTCGACCGGCAGTGCGGCTCCTCGCAGCAGGCCGTGCACTTCGCCGCGCAGGCCGTCCTGTCCGGGACGTCGGACCTGGTCGTGGCGGGCGGCGTGCAGAACATGTCGCAGATCCCGATCGGGTCGGCGATGACGGCCGCCGCGCCGCTCGGCTTCACCGAGGGCCCGTTCGCCGGCTCCAAGGGCTGGACGCGCCGGTACGGCGACGCGGAGGTGTCGCAGTTCCACGGCGCCGAGATGATCGCCCGCGACTGGGACATCTCGCGTGAGGAGATGGAGGCGTTCGCCTACGAGTCGCACCGGCGCGCCATCCGCGCGATCGACGAGGGCCGCTTCGAACGCGAGATCGTCCCCTACGAGGGCGTCACCACCGACGAGGGGCCGCGCCGCGACACGTCCCCGGAGAAGATGGCCGGGCTGAAGACCCTCGTGGACGGCGGACGCCTCACCGCCGCCGTCTCGTCCCAGATCTCCGACGGCGCCGCCGCGCTGCTCATCGCGTCCGAGCGAGCGGTCAGGGACCACGGCCTCACCCCGCGTGCCCGCATCCACCACGTCTCCGCGCGCGGCGAGGACCCGATCAGGATGCTGTCGGCGCCGATCCCCGCCACGGCGCACGCGCTGAAGAAGACCGGGATGACCATCGGCGACATCGACGCCGTCGAGATCAACGAGGCGTTCGCGTCCGTCGTGCTCGCCTGGCTGAAGGAGACCGGCGCCGATCCGGCGATCACCAACCCCAACGGCGGCGCCATCGCCCTCGGCCACCCCCTCGGCGCCACCGGCGCCCGCCTCATGACCACCCTGCTCCACGAGCTGGACCGCACCGGCGGCCGCTACGGCCTCCAGACCATGTGCGAAGGCGGCGGCCAGGCCAACGTCACCATCCTCGAACGCCTCTGACCATGGACGTCTTCGAACCGGCCCGGCTCGGGCCGCTGACCCTGCGCAACCGCGTGATCAAGGCGGCCACGTTCGAGGGGATGGCGCCGCTGTCCCTGGTCACCGACGACCTGATCGAGTACCACCGGCGGCCCGCCGCCGGGGGAGTGGGCATGACGACCGTCGCGTACTGCGCGGTCGCGCCCGAGGGACGGACCGAGCGGGGCCAGATCTGGATGCGGCCCGACGCCGTCCCGGGGCTGCGGCGCCTCACCGACGCCGTCCACGCCGAGGGCGCCGCCGCGTCCGCGCAGATCGGCCATGCCGGGCCCGTCGCCGATTCCAGCTCGACCAGGCTGCCCGCCATCTCGGCCGGACGGTTCTTCAACCCGCTCGGCATGGCCTTCACCAAGGTCGCCACCGCCGCGGACATCGAGCGCGTCACCCGCGCGCACGCGGCGGCGGCCCGGCTGGCGATCGAGTCCGGCTTCGACGCCGTCGAGATCCACTTCGGGCACAACTACCTGGCCAGCGCGTTCCTCAGCCCCCGGCTCAACCGGCGCAAGGACGGGTTCGGCGGCCCGATCGAGAACCGCGCCAAGGTCGCGCTGGGCATCGCCCGCGCGGTCCGCGACGAGGTCGGCGACCGGATCGCGATCACCGGCAAGCTCAACATGCGGGACGGCGTCCGCGGCGGCCTGGAGATCGACGACAGCCTGTACGTCGCCCGGAAGCTCCAGGAGGACGGCACCGTCGACGCGCTCGAACTGACCGCGGGCAGCTCACTGCTCAACCCGATGTACCTGTTCCGCGGCGAGATGCCGATCCCGGAGTTCGCGGCGAGCTACAAGCTGCCGATGCGCGTCGGCATGCGCGTGTTCGGCAAGAGGTTCCTGCGCGCCTACCCCTACAAGGACGCCTACCTGCTGGAGCACGCCCGCCGGTTCCGGGCCGAGCTCGACCTCCCGCTGATCCTGCTGGGCGGCATCACCGACCGCGCGTCGATGGACCTCGCGATGGCGGAGGGGTTCCAGTTCGTCGCCATGGCCCGCGCCCTGCTGCGCGAACCCGACCTCGTGAACCGCATCGCCGCCGACCCGTCCACCCCGTCCCTGTGCATCCACTGCAACCGCTGCGTCCCCACCATCTACCAGGGCACCCACTGCCCGGTCAGCACGGAGTCCGTCTGATCCGGAGTGCGCTCCGCCGACCCCCATGACCTGCCGCGCGCCGGGGTGCGGTCCTCTGCGACCGATCCCGCCGAGGCCCGCCGCCGTGGGAGGTGCCGGCCGAGCCGACCGGGGTCAACGCGTTCGGATGGCGCCTGCGACGATGGGGCCGTGATCGATATCGCGGGATGGGCTCCGGAGCCGCAGGAGATGAGCGAGGTCATCGACGCCGGGCCCTCGGTGGCGCTGGCGGGCGTGCTCGATGCGGAGCCGCCGGGGGAGGGGCTGCCGCCGCTGTGGCAGTGGCTGCACTTCCTGGAACGGCCCGCGCAGCGGGACCTGGGGCCGGACGGGCATCCGCGCGAGGGACGCTTCCTTCCGCCGATCCCCGAGCGACGGCGCATGTTCGCCGGCGGACGGTTCAGAATCCACGAGCCGATGCGCGTCGGGGAAACCGTGACGCGACGGTCCGAGCTCGTCTCGACAGCGGTGAAGCAGGGCCGCAGCGGCGAGATGCTGTTCGTGACCGTCCGGCACACCTTCCTCCGGGACGGGACCGAGATCGCGGTCGAGGAGCAGGATCTCGTCTACCGCAGCGGTGACGCGGCGTCCCGCCCGCCGGCGGTGTCCTTCGAGGCGCCCGAGGCTCGGGCTCCATGGACGCTGAGCATGACCGCCGACCCGGTCATGCTGTTCCGGTTCAGCGCGCTCACCTACAACGCCCACCGCATCCACTACGACGAGACGTACGCGACCGGCGTGGAAGGGCACGGCGGGCTCGTCGTCCACGGGCCGCTGCTCGCGATCCTCTGCCTGGAACTGCCGCGCCGGGCGGGCCTGAAGGTGAACGAGCTGTCGTTCCGCGCCCGCAGGCCCGTCTACGCGCGGCAGCCGTTCGTGGCGGCCGGCTCCCCGGAGGGAGAGCTGTCCATCGAGGCCCCGGGCGGGGTGACCGCGATGACCGCCGCGTTCGCCTAGGCGGCGGTGACCGGCGCCTCCTCGGTGACCGGTCCGCCGCGCCGCTCCGACGCGATCCACAGGACGTACCGCTTGATCTCGTCGGCGACGTCCTCGTCGCTCCAGCCGAGCACCGGCGCGATCAGCTCCGCGACGCGGGACGCCGCGGCGACGCCGCCGTCCCACTCCTCGATCGAGACGCGCAGCCGCCGCGCCAGGACGTCCTCCAGGCGCAGCGCGCCCTCGTGCGTCACCGCGTAGACGGCCTCGGCGCACAGGTAGTCCTCGGCGCCGGGGATCGGGGCGCCGAGCGCGGAGCTGTCCGCGACCAGCCGCAGGACGTCGCGGGCGCACGCCCCGTACCGCCGCAGGAGGTGCTCGACCCGCGCGACGTGCAGGCCGGACTCGCCCGCGAGCCGGCGCCGCTCGTTCCACAGCACCTCGAACCCGGTCGCGCCGAGGATCGGGAGCCGTCCGGTCACCGACGCGGGGACCGAGTCGTCCAGCCGCTCGGCCACGACGTCCACCGCGTCCCGCGCCATCACCCGGTAGGTGGTGAACTTCCCGCCGGTGACGACGACGAGGCCCGGCACCGGTTCGGCGACGGCGTGCTCGCGCGACAGCCGGGTGGTGTCGTCCATCTCGCCGGACAGCAGCGGCCGCAGCCCGGCGTACACGCCCTCGATGTCGTCGTGCGTCAGCGGGGTCCGCAGCACGGCGTTCGCCTGGTCGAGGAGGTAGCCGATGTCGGTGTGCTCGGCGACCGGCCCGTCCGGCCCGTCCTCGTGCGGAGTGTCGGTGGTGCCGACGAGCCAGTGCCGCCCCCAGGGGATGATGAACAGCACGCTCTTGGACGTCCGGGTGATCAGGCCGGTGTCCATGGGGATCCGGTCGCGCGGGACCACGAGGTGGACGCCCTTGGACGCCTGGACGCCGAACGCGGGCCGGGACCCGGTCATCGCCTGCGCGCCGTCCGTCCACACGCCGGTCGCGCACACCACGCTCCGGGCCCGCACGTCGATCTCCCGGTTGCCCTCCAGGTCCAGGACGCGGGCGCCGGTGACCCGCTCGCCCTCGCGGAGGAAGCCGGTGACCTCGGCCCGGGTGGCGACGCTCGCGCCGTACTGCGCGGCGGTCCGGGCGACCATCATCGTGTAGCGGGCGTCGTCCACCTGCGCGTCGTAGTACTGGACGGCGCCGACCAGCGCGTCCGACCGCAGCGCCGGGGCCTCCCGCAGGGCGCCGCGCCGCGTGAGCTGGCGGTGCCGGGGCAGCGAGCGGGCCCCGCCCATCGTGTCGTAGAGGGTGACGCCGGCGCTCACGTACGCCCGCTCCCAGACCCGGTTGCGCAGCGGGTACAGGAACTGGACGGGGCGCACCAGGTGCGGCGCGAGCCGGTGCAGCAGCAGGCCGCGCTCCCGCAGCGCCTCCCGGACCAGCCCGAAGTCGCGCTGTTCGAGGTAGCGGAGCCCGCCGTGGATCAGCTTGCTGGACCGGCCGGACGTGCCCGCCGCCCAGTCCCGCGCCTCCACCAGCGCGACCGACAGGCCCCGCGAGATGGCGTCCAGGGCCGCGCCGGCGCCGACGATGCCGCCGCCGACGACCAGGACGTCGAACTCGGTGTCGGCGAGGTCGCGCAGCGTGTCCTCGCGGTACTGCGGGCCGAGGGCTACGGATGTCACTGCATGCTCCCGAAGAAGATCGGTTCAAGTGTGCGATGGCCGGGTTGCGGCGGGTCGTCGTCCGGATGGCCATCCGGACGACGACCCGCCGCGGCCAGGTGCCGTCAGTCCAGATCCACCCAGTCGAGGGTGCGGTCGACGGCCTTCTTCCAGCCGGCGTAGCCGGTCTGGCGCTGGTCGTCGTCCCAGGTGGGCTGCCAGCGTTTGTCCTCGTTCCAGTTCTGGCGGAGCTCGTCGGTGTTGTTCCAGAATCCGACGGCGAGGCCGGCGGCGTAGGCGGCGCCGAGCGCGGTGGTCTCGGCGACGACGGGCCGCGACACCGGGACGCCCAGGATGTCGGCCTGCATCTGCATGCACAGCTCGTTGGCCGTGATGCCGCCGTCCACCCTCAGCGTGTCGAGGGCGACGCCGGAGTCCTCGCGCATCGCCTCGACGACGTCGCGGGACTGGTAGCAGATCGACTCCAGGGTCGCGCGGGCCAGGTGCGCGTTGGTGTTGAACCGCGACAGCCCGACGATCGCGCCGCGCGCGTCCGACCGCCAGTACGGGGCGAACAGCCCCGAGAACGCCGGGACGAAGTACACGCCGCCGTTGTCGTCCACCTGCCGGGCGAGGGCCTCGCTTTGGGCCGCGCCGGAGATGATGCCGAGCTGGTCGCGCAGCCACTGCACGGCCGACCCGGTCACCGCGATCGACCCTTCCAGCGCGTACACCGGCTTCTCGGAGCCGAACTGGTAGCAGACCGTCGTCAGCAGGCCGTTCTTCGACCGGACGAGCTCGTTGCCGGTGTTGAGCAGCAGGAAGTTGCCGGTGCCGTAGGTGTTCTTGGCCTCGCCCGGCGCGAAGCACACCTGCCCGACCGTGGCGGCCTGCTGGTCGCCGAGCGCGGCGGTGAGCGGGATCTCGCCGCCGAGCGGCCCGTCCGCGCGGGTGACCCCGTAGGCGTCCGGTGCCGAGGACGGTTTGATCTCCGGCAGCATCGACCGCGGGATGCCGAAGAACGACAGCAGCTCGTCGTCCCAGCCCAGCGTCTCCAGGTCCATGAGCATCGTGCGGCTGGCGTTGGTCGGGTCGGTGACGTGCACGCCGCCGTCCGTCCCGCCGGTCAGGTTCCACAGGATCCACGAGTCGGTGTTGCCGAAGATCGCGTCGCCGTTCTCGGCGGCCTCGCGGACCCCGTCGACGTTCTCCAGGATCCACTGGATCTTGCCGCCGGAGAAGTACGTGGCCGGCGGGAGGCCGGCCTTGCGGCGGATGACGTCGCCCTTCTCGTCGCGTTCGAGGGCGGAGGCGATGCGGTCGGTGCGGGTGTCCTGCCAGACGATCGCGTTGTAGTACGGGCGGCCGGTGCGCCGGTTCCACACCACGGTCGTCTCGCGCTGGTTGGTGATGCCGAACGCCGCGAGGTCGGTGTGGCTCAGGTTCGCCTTGTTCAGCGTCGACTGGATGACGGCGCGGGTGCGCTCCCAGATCTCGGTCGGGTTGTGCTCGACCCAGCCGGCCTGCGGCAGGATCTGCTCGTGCTCGAGCTGGTGGCGGGCGACCTCGTTGCCGCCGTGATCGAAGATCATGAAACGGGTGCTGGTCGTGCCCTGGTCGAGGGCGCCGACGAAGTCAGCCATGCGTACGGCCTCCTGGAGTGGTCGTGGCGGGCGGGACGGGCCGGTTCACGCCGTCTCGTACTGCGGCTCGGGCTTCGTGGGGGGCTGCTCGGTGCTCTCGTCCTCGCTCGGCAGGAAGCGCCCGATGAGCAGCTTGTAGAGGCCGACCCCCAGCACGCCGCCGATGATCGGGCCGATGATCGGCACCCAGAAGTAGAGATCGCCGTACTGGTCCCGCCACGCGCCCCCGTAGCCGGTGAGGAAGGAGGCGAGCCGCGGGCCGAAGTCGCGGGCCGGGTTGATCGCGTACCCGGCGTCGGTGCCCCACGCCATGCCGATCCCGACCACCAGCAGCCCGATCAGGAAGGGGGCGAGGTTGGCCAGCGGCGGGGAGTTGCGCACGTCGGTGAGCGCCTTGATCACGAAGAGCAGGATGGCGGTGCCGATGATCTGGTCGCGGAACGCGCCCCAGGTGCCGACCGGGAGCGTCCCGTTGCCGGGCAGGGTGGAGAAGACGCCCTGGGTCTTGATGGTGTGGCCGGGGTCGACCTTGGCCAGCACCTCGCTGTAGTTCCAGCGGACGAGCAGCGCCGCGACGAACGCCCCCGCGGTCTGCGCCGCGATGTAGGGCGCCGTCTTGCGCCAGGCGAACTCGCGGAACGCGGCGAGGGCGATGGTGACGGCCGGGTTGATGTGGGCGCCGCTGATCCGCGCCGCGACATAGACGCCGAGCGTGACGCCGAGGCCCCAGGCCCAGGCGATGCTGTCGTGGTCGCCGATCTCGGCGGCGGCGACCTGGGCGACGACGCCGACGCCGAACAGGATGAGGATCATGGTGCCGGCGAACTCGGCGGCGAGCTCACCGGCCAGGGTGGGGATTCTGGGTCGTTCCGCCATGGGCACTCCTCGGCAGGTGGGGTGGACGCGAGCCCCGTGAGGCTGGACTGGACGCTAAGCCGGGAGGAACCGCCTTACAACGGGAGGCTGCCGACAATGTCGAACACTTTCGCCGTGGCCTGGCGCCCGTTACCCTCCCCCATGTGCACCAGATCACAGAATCCGGGCAGTTCGGGGCGCATAGGACGGTGATCGCGGCGGCCGTCGACATTGTCGGCACCTCGCCGGGCGAACTACCATCGAATTCATGCCCGGACCTGTGCAATCGATCGAGCGGGCCGCGGCGATCCTGCGCCTGCTCGCCGCCAGTTCGGGCCGGCTCGGGGTCGGCGAGATCGCCACGTCGCTGGGCCTCGCCCGGGGCACCGCGCACGGCATCCTGCGCACCCTGGAACGCGTGGGGTTCGTGGAACAGGACGACGGCACCGGCAAGTACCAGCTCGGCGCCGCCCTGCTGCATCTCGGCACCAGCTACCTCGACGTCAACGAGCTGCGGTCCCGCGCCATCAACTGGGCCGACGCGCTCGCCTCGCGCAGCGGCGAGGCCGTGCGCATCGGGACGCTGCTGGACGGGAAGGTCCTGGTCGTCCACCACGTCTTCCGGCCGGACGACACGCTCCAGGCGATGGACGTCGGGTCGCTGCTGCCGCTGCACGCCACCGCGCTCGGCAAGACGCTCCTCGCGCACGACGCCAACGCCGCCGCGTCCATCCGCGATACCGTCCTGGAGTCCTACTGCCGGCGGACCATCACCGATCCGCGGGAACTCGCACGGGCCGCCACCCGGGTCCGGGAGAACGGCTGGGCCGCCGAGACCGAGGAGCTGTCGATCGGCGAGGCCGGCATCGCCGCGCCGATCCGCGGGTACGGAGGGCTCGTCGTCGGGGCCATCGGGATCTCCGGCGCGGTCGAGCGGATCTGCGACTCCCGCCGCGTTCCCGAGCCGCGGCTCGTCGCGTTCGTGCGGGACGCGGCCCGCGCGGTCTCCCGGGACCTCGGCGGTTCGCGCTGGTGACGCGGGCACGGCGGCGCGTGGCCGGAGACGGGCGCGGCCAGGGGGAGGGGGCCGATCGTGACCGAACGGTTTGTGATGTCGATCGACCAGGGCACCACGTCGACGCGGTGCATCCTGTTCGACCACGGCGGCCGCCTGGTGTCGGTGGCCCAGCGCGAGCACCGGCAGCACTTCCCGAAGCCCGGCTGGGTCGAGCACGACCCGATGGAGATCTGGCGCAACCTCGAGCGGATCGCCCCGGAGGCGCTCGCCCAGGCGGCCGTCACGACGAACCAGGTCGCCGCGGTCGGGATCGCCAACCAGCGTGAGACGACCGTCCTGTGGGACCGGCTGACCGGCGTCCCGATCGGCCGCGCCATCGTCTGGCAGGACATGCGGACCGGCCCCCTCGTGGACGAGCTGGGCCGCGCCCCCGGCGCCGCCATGGTCACCGAGCGCAGCGGGCTGCCGCTCGCGACCTACTTCTCCGCCCCGCGCATCCGGTGGATGCTCGACCACACGCCCGGCCTGCGGGAGCGCGCCGAGCGCGGCGAGGTCCTGTTCGGGACGATGGAGAGCTGGCTGATCTGGAACCTCAGCGGCGGCGTCGACGGCGGGGTCCACGTCACGGACGTGACCAACGCCAGCCGCACCCTGCTGATGGACCTGCGCACGCTGAGCTGGGACGACGGCCTGCTCGACTTCTTCGGCGTGCCGCGGGCGATGCTGCCGGAGATCAGGTCGTCCACGGAGACCTACGGGACGGCCCGCCGCGTGTTCCCCGGGGTGCGCGTCGGCGCGGCGCTCGGCGACCAGCAGGCCGCGCTGTTCGGCCAGACGTGCTTCGCCCCGGGCGAGACCAAGTGCACCTACGGGACGGGCGCCTTCCTGCTGATGAACACCGGCACCACGCCGGTCAAGTCGGACAACGGGCTGCTCACGACCGTCGGCTACAAGATCGGCGACGACCCGGCCGTGTACGCGCTGGAGGGCTCGATCGCGATCACCGGCGCGCTCGTCCAGTGGTTCCGCGACGGCCTCGGGCTGATCACCACCGCGCCGGAGATCGAGACGCTGGCCCGGTCGGTCGACGACAACGGCGGCTGCTACATCGTCCCGGCGTTCTCCGGCCTGTTCGCGCCGCACTGGCGCAGCGAGGCCCGCGGCATCATCGTCGGCCTCACGTCCTACATCACCAAGGGGCACCTGGCGCGGGCCGTGCTGGAGGCGACGGGCTGGCAGACCCGCGAGGTCGTGGACGCGATGAACGCCGACTCCGGGCTCAGCCTGAAGGAGCTCAAGGCCGACGGCGGCATGACATCGGACAACCTCGTCATGCAGATGGTCGCCGACGTGCTGAACGTCCCGGTCGCGCGCCCGATGGTGGTGGAGACGGTGTCGCTCGGCGCCGCGTACGCCGCCGGGCTCGCCGTCGGCTACTGGGCGGGGCTGGAAGGGCTCCGGCGCAACTGGCACCGCGCCGCCCGGTGGGTCCCCGCGATGGAGCCGGGGCGGCGCGCCGCCGAGTACGACAACTGGAAACGCGCCGTGGAGCGCACGTTCGACTGGATCCGGGCCGGAGAGGACCCCGCCGCCGCGCCCTAGATCCGGTGGCGCTCGACGAGCTGCTTGACGATCACGTTGCGCTGGATCTCGTTCGTCCCCTCGCCGACGATCATGAGCGGGGCGTCGCGGAAGTAGCGCTCGACGTCGAACTCGGTGGAGTACCCGGCGGCGCCGTGGATGCGGACCGCGTCCAGCGCGGTCTGCATCGCCGCCTCGGACGCGTACAGCTTGGCCATGCCCGCCTCCATGTCGCAGCGCTCGCCCGCGTCCAGGCGCTCGGCGGCGTCGAGGGTCAGCAGCCGCGCCGCCTGGAGCCGGGTGGCCATGTCGGCGAGGTAGTTGCCGATGGACTGGTGCTGCCAGATCGGCTTGCCGAACGCCTCGCGCTCCTGGGCGTAGCGCAGGGAGTCCTCCAGCGCGGCGCGCCCGACGCCCAGAGCGCGCGCCGCGACCTGGATCCGTCCCACTTCGAGGCCGCGCATCATCTGGACGAAGCCGCGGCCCTCCTCGCCGCCGAGGACCGCGTCCAGCGGCGCCTCGTAGCCTTCGAAGGACAGCTCGCAGCTCTCCACGCCCTTGTAGCCGAGCTTCGGCAGGTCGCGGGAGACCGTCAGCCCGGGGCCGTGCTCGACCAGCAGGATGCTTATGCCCCTGTGGCGCGGCGAGGCGGACGGGTCGGTCTTGCACATCAGCGCGATCAGGCCGGACCTGCGCGCGTTGGTGATCCACATCTTGGCGCCGTCGACGACGTACCGGCCGCCGTCCCGCCGCGCGACCGTGCTCATCGCCTGCAGGTCGGAGCCGCCGGACGGTTCGGTGAGCGCCATCGTGGCGCGCAGCTCGCCGGTCGCCATCCGGGGCAGGTGGCGGGCCTTCTGCTCCTCGGTGCCGAACAGCGCGAGCAGGTGCGAGACGACCGTGTGCCCGCCGAACGCGCCCGCGAGCGTCATCCAGCCCCGCGCCAGTTCCTCCGTGACGAGCGCGTAGCAGGCCTTGGAGACGCTGACGTCGCCGTACGGCTCGGGGACCGCTAGGCCGAAGACGCCGAGTTCCTTCATGCGGTCGATCAGCCGTGCGGGATAGGCGCCCGCGTGCTCCAGCTCCCGGGCGGCCGGCCGGACCTCCCGGTCGACGAAGTCCGCGACGACCTCGACGATGGCGCGTTCCTCGTCGCTGAGCGTGACCACGGTACCGGTCTCCTCCCGGTCGCTGACCTCATATATTTGATTCGAAAATACCGGGCTGTCAAAGAACGCGGACCGGTGCCCGCCGATAGTGTGGCGACCCCACCGCGCAGGGAGACGATGAGAGTGGCGATTTCCGGTGGCCAGGCCCTCGGCAGGCGCCGCCAGCTGAGCGACGAGGTGGCCGACTACGTCCGCGAGCTCATCATGTCGGGCCAGGTCAGGCACGGGGAGTTCCTCCGCCTGGAGCGGGTCGCCGACGACCTCGGGATCAGCGTCACCCCCGTCCGGGAGGCGCTGCTGTCGCTGCGCGGCGAGGGCTTCGTCACGCTGGAGCCGCGGCGCGGGTTCATGCCGGCGCCGCTGACCCGGCAGGACGTCCAGGACCTGTTCGAGGCGCAGGCGTACTTCGCCGGCGAGCTGGCCGCCCGCGCCTCCGGGAGGATCACCGAGGGGGAGCTGGCATCGCTCGACCGGACGCAGGCGCAGCTGGAAGAGGCGTCCGGGGCCCGCGACTCGGCGGCCATCGAGCGCGCCAACCACGAGTTCCACCGGGTGATCAACCTGTGCGCCGGGTCGCCGAAGACGGCGTGGCTGCTGCGGCTGGTGGTGCGGTACGCCCCGCGCCGGTTCTACTCCAGCATCGAGGGCTGGACGCAGGCGTCGGTCGACGACCACCACCTCGTCCTCGCCGCGCTGCGCGCCGGGGACGCCGACGGCGCGCGGCAGGCCATGCGCGCCCACATCCGGCACGCGGGCACCCTGCTGGTCGTGCACCTGGAGGGGCAGGGCTTCTGGAGGGACCAGCCGGGCTGAGGTCCCCGGAGCCCACTTCCACCACCGCCGCCTCCTCACATATCGTATAAAAAATTTTCGGGAGGGTGCATGGACGACCGGGACACCGCGGCGGCGCGCGAACCCGTGGTCACGGCCGAGGACCACGGGGCCGCACGGGTCATCACGCTGAACCGGCCCGGTGCCCGCAACGCGATCGACTTCCCGATGCGCGAGCGGCTCTTGGACGAACTGCGGCGCGCCGCAGGCGACCCGGACGTCCGGGCGATCGTGCTGACGGGCGCGGGCGGGACGTTCTCCGCGGGCGGCGACGTCCGGTCGATGGAGGGCGCCGGTCCCGACGCCGTCCGCGCCCGGCTCGGGCCCGTGCACGAGGCCGTCCGGCTCATGGCCACCTGCGGGACCCCCGTGATCGCGGCCGTGGAGGGCGCCGCCGCGGGGCTCGGGGTGTCCCTCGCCGCCGCCTGCGACCACGTGGTCGCCTCAGAGGACGCCCGGTTCGTCGCCGCGTTCGGCAGGGTCGGCCTGGTCGCCGACGGCGGTCTGCTCTGGACGCTCCCGCAGCGCGTCGGCATGGGCCGCGCGAAGGAGATGCTCGTGTTCGGCCGGACCGTGTCCGCCTCCCGCGCCTACGAGATCGGCCTCGCCGACTCGCTCGCCCCGCCGGGCACGGCACTCGACGCCGCTCTGGAACGCGCCGCCGAGGCCGCCGCCCTCGCCCCGCTGTCGGTCGCCGCGGCCAAGCGCCTGCTGGCCCGCACCGACCACGGCCTGGATCAACTGCTGGAGGCCGAACGCGAGGAGCAGACCGCCCTGTTCGGCAGTGCCGATTTCGCCGAGGGGCGCGCCGCGTTCGCCGAGCGCCGCACGCCGCGCTTCGAGGGCCGCTAGGAGGCGGGAACGTGAGCAGGATGCAGCAGACCCACGGGCTGTCGGACGAGCAACGGGAGATCGTCGCGACCGTCCGGGCCTTCGTCGACAGGGAGATCCTGCCCGTCGCGACCCGGATGGAGCACGCGGACGAGTACCCGCAGGCGATCGTGGACGGCATGAAGGACCTCGGGCTCTTCGGCCTGACGATCGGCGAGGAGCACGGCGGGCTCGGTGCGTCGCTGCTGACGTACGCGCTGGTCGTGGAGGAGCTGTCGCGGGGCTGGATGAGCGTGGCCGGCATCGTCAACACCCACTTCATCGTCGCCTGGATGATCGCCCACCACGGCACGCCCGAGCAGAGGGCGCACTACCTGCCGAGGATGGCGGTCGGCGAGATCCGCGGCGCGTTCTCGATGTCGGAGCCCGGCTGCGGCTCGGACGTCTCGGCCATCACGACCCGCGCCGTCCCGGACGGCGACGACCACGTCATCACCGGCCAGAAGATGTGGCTGACGAACGGCGGCTCCGCCAACCTGGTCGCCGTCCTGGTCAAGACCGACCCCGAGGCCGGCCACCGGGGCATGACGACGTTCCTCGTCGACAAGACGCCCGGCTTCGGGGAGGTCGCGCCCGGCCTCACCGTGCCCGGGAAGATCGAGAAGATGGGCTACAAGGGCGTCGACACGACCGAGCTGGTCTTGGACGGGTTCCGGATCCCGTCCGCCCGGATTCTCGGCGGGACGCCGGGCCGCGGCTTCTACCAGATGATGGACGGCGTCGAGGTCGGCCGCGTCAACGTGGCCGCGCGGGGCTGCGGGGTGGCGAGGCGGGCCTACGAGCTGGCGCTCGGCTACGCGCGGCAGCGCGAGACGTTCGGCCGCCCGATCGCCGAGCACCAGGCCGTCCTGTTCCGCCTCGCGGAGATGGCGACCAAGGTCGAGGCCGCGCACCAGATGATGGTGATGGCGGCGCGCCGCAAGGACTCCGGCGAGCGCAACGACCTCGAGGCGGGCATGGCCAAGTACCTCGCCAGCGAGTACTGCAAGGAGGTCGTGGAGGACGCCTTCCGCATCCACGGCGGCTACGCCTACTCCAAGGAGTACGAGATCGAGCGCCTCTACCGCGAGGCGCCCATGCTGCTGATCGGCGAGGGCACCGCCGACATCCAGAAAATGATCATAGGCCGCCGCCTGCTGGAGGAGGGCCGATGACCGCGGCGGAACCGGGGTCGCCGGGTGCCGGGGCGCTCCCGCTGGCGGGGGTCACCGTGGTCGCGCTGGAGCAGGCGGTCGCGGCGCCGTTCGCGACGCGGCACCTCGCCGACCACGGCGCCCGTGTGATCAAGGTGGAGCGGGTGGACGGCGGCGACTTCGCCCGCGCCTACGACACCGGCGTGCGGGGCGGGCTCGGCACGCACTTCGCCTGGCTCAACCGGTCGAAGGAGTCGGTCGCGCTGGACCTCAAGCGGGAAGAGGGCCGCGCGATCCTCACCGAGCTGGTCGCGGGCGCCGACGTGTTCCTGCAGAACCTCGCCCCCGGCTCCGCGGCCCGGCTCGGGTTCGGCGCGGACGAGCTGCGGGCCCGCGACCCCCGGCTGATCGTGGTGGACATGTCCGGATACGGAACGCGCGGGCCGTACCGCGACAAGCGCGCCTACGACATGCTCGTCCAGGCCGAGGCGGGGCTGATCTCGGTCACCGGCACCCCGGAGACGCCGGTGAAGGCGGGCTCGCCGCTGGCCGACATCGCCGCGGGCATGTACGCGTTCTCCGGCACGCTGGCCGCGCTCGTCCGGCGCGGCACCACCGGCGAGGGCGCGTCGATCGAGATCACGATGTTCGACGCCGTCGCCGAGTGGATGGGCCAGGCGATGTACACGACCCTCTACACCGGGTCCCCGCCGCCGCGCTCCCGGCTGAGCCACCCCGTGATCACCCCCTACGACGCCTACCCGACCTCCGACGGCGTCGACGTCGTGATCGGCGTCCAGAACGACCGCGGCTGGGCCGCCCTGGCGGCCGGCGTGCTGGACCGCCCGGACCTGGTCACCGACCCCGAGTACGCGACGAACCAGGCACGGGTCCGCAACCGGGCGAAGGTGGACGCGATCGTCGCCGGCGTCACGTCCCGCATGGGGCGGGAGGAGCTGCTGCGGCGGCTGGACGAGGCGGGCGTCCCGAACGCGTCCCTGAACGACGGGCACGGCCTGATCGCCCACCCGCAGCTCGCCGAGAGGGACCGCTGGCGCGAGGTGGGCTCCCCGGTCGGCGAGATCCGCGCGCTCCTCCCGCCGGTCACCTTCGCGGACGCCGAACCGCGCATGGACCCGGTCCCGTCCCTCGGCGAGCACACCGACGCCGTCCTGCGCGAGCTCGGCCGCGACGACGCCGCCATCGCCGCCCTCCGCACCGCCGGCGCCATCGGCTGAACCCGCCGGCTGCACGGCGCACTCACGATCCGCCGCCGACGCGCGGATATCGTGGCGGTATGGCCAGCCCCACTCCCGCCTCCGTGCCCGGCCGCCGCCGCGAGGAACTCCGCGATTTCCTGCGCACCCGCCGCGCCCGCCTCACGCCCGCCGACGTCGGCATGCCCGACGGCGGGCGGCGGCGGACGCCGGGGCTGCGCCGCGAGGAGGTCGCCGTGCTCGCCGGGGTCGGGGTGTCCTGGTACACGTGGCTGGAGCAGGGCCGCGACATCAAGGTGTCCGGGGACGTCCTCGACGCGATCGTCCGCGCGCTGCGGCTGGACGGCGCCGAGCGCGAGCACCTGTACCTGCTGGCCGGGCTGAACCCGCCGCGGGCCGAGGTCGGCCCGGCCGTCCCGATCACCCCGGAGCTGCGGCGGGTGCTGGACGCCTGGTCGCCGCGGCCGGCGTACGTCCGCGACCGGCACTGGAACTTCGTCGCGATCAACGACGCGGCCCGCGAGGTGTTCGGCTACGGCGACACCGACCACAACTGCCTGGTCACGTATTTCACGAACGTCCGGTACCGGTCGATGCACACGCACTGGGCCGACGCGGCGCCCGACGTCGTCGCGCGGTTCCGCGCCGACGTCGCCCGCTACCCCGACGATCCCGAGTTCGACCGGCTCGTCGCGGACATGCTGGCCGCCAGCCCGGAGTTCGCGGAGCTGTGGCCGCGCCACGAGGTGAGCGCGAGCGCGCAGGCCGTCAAGGGGATCAGGCACCCGGACGCGGGGGAGTTGGTCTTCGAGAGCACGCTCCTGCCGCTGGGGGACCGGCCGGGCCAGAACCTGGTGCTGCACAACCCCCGTCCGGGCACCGGCACGCAGGAGCGGCTGGAGAAGCTGATGGCCCGCCGCGGCCTCGCCGCCGCCAGCTGAACCGCGGCCGCAGGGTGGTGGTGCCACACCCAGGATGAGCCGAGTCTGTCTCGGCGCCGGGCCGTCCCGCACGATCGTCCTCAGAAACGGAAACCACGAGAGGACGTTATGAGGACGCGTGATTTCGCCGGGACGCCGGTGGGCGCCGTGGGGCTCGGCTGCATGGGGATGAGCTTCGCCTACTCCGAGTCGGAGCGGGACGACGAGAAGTCCGTCGCCGTGATCCGCGAGGCCCTCGACCTCGGCGTGACCTTCCTCGACACCGCGCAGCCCTACGGCGACGGCCACAACGAGTCCCTCGTCGGGCGGGCGCTGGCCGGACGCCGGGACGAGGCGGTCGTCGCCACGAAGACCGGCCTGGTCGTGGAGTCGCTCGTCCCCTGGGAGATGGTCCGGCGGGGCACGCCGGAACACGTCAAGGCGTCCGCCGAGGACAGCCTGCGCCGGCTCGGCACCGACGTGATCGACCTGTACTACCTGCACCGCGTCGACCCGGAGGTGCCGCTCGCCGACACCTGGGGCGCGATGGCGGACCTGGTCGCCGAGGGCAAGGTCCGCAGGCTGGGCCTCTCGGAGGTCGGCGTCGCGCAGGCGGCCGAGGCGCACGCCGTCCACCCGGTCGCCGCGATCCAGTCGGAGCTGTCGCTGTGGACGCGCGACGCGATGGGCGCGCCCGGCGGGGCCGCCGGCCTCCTCCCGGGCGACGGGCAGGGGGAGGGACCGGGCGACGTGGTCGGCTGGTGCGCCGCCAACGGCGTCGCCTTCGTGCCGTTCTCGCCGCTCGGCCGCGGCTTCCTCACCGGGACGGTCACCGCCGCCGACTTCGAGGACACCGACTACCGCGGCGGCAATCCCCGCTTCCAGGAGGACGCGCTGAAGGCCAACATGCGCATCGTCGACGTCGTCAAGGCGGTCGCGGCGCGCCACGGCGCGACCCCGGCGCAGGTCGCCATCGCCTGGACGCTCGCGCAGGGCGAGCACGTCATCCCGATTCCCGGGACCAAGAAGCAGCGGTACCTGCACGACAACGCCGGCGCCGCCGGCCTGGACCTCACCGCCGCCGACCTGGTCGACCTGGACGGCGTCCCCGCGGCGGTCGGAGCGCGGTACTGATGCGGGCCGTCACGATCCCCGAGTTCGGCGGCGCGGAGGTGCTGCGCCGGGCCGAGGTGGACGTCCCCGAGCCGGGGCCGGGCCAGGTGTCCATCGACGTCGCGTACGCGGGAGCGAACTTCGCCGAGATCCTCTACCGGCAGGGTGTCGCGGACGTGCCGCTGCCGTTCGTCCCCGGCATCGAGGTGTCCGGGCACGTCCGCGCGGTGGGGCCGGACGTCGAGGGGCTGCGCCGGGGCCGGCCCGTCGCCGCGCTGACGATCGTGGGCGGCGGCGGCTACGCCGAGGTCGCGGTGACCTCGGCCGACCTGGTCGCGCCGCTCGACGGCCTGGGGCTCGGCCTGGACCTCGCGGCGGCCGTCCCGTCCAACAGCACCACCGCGTTCCTCGCCCTGGACCGGGTCGCGCGCATCGAGCCCGGCGAGACCGTGCTGGTGCACGCGGCGGCGGGAGGCGTGGGCAGCCAGCTCGGCCAGGCCGCGCGCCTGCTCGGCGCGGGCCGGGTGGTCGGCGCGGTCGGCGGCCCCGCCAAGATCGAGACCGCGCGCGGGTTCGGCTACGACGACGTAGTGCTCCGCGGCGACCTGCCCGGCGAGGTCGCCGCCCTGACCGGCGGGCGCGGGTTCGACATCGTCGTGGACATGGTCGGCGGCCCCGCCCGCCGGGCCAGCCTGGACGCCCTCGCCCCGATGGGCCGGATGGTCGTGATGGGCAACGCGTCCGGGGCGGACGACGTGGGCGTCCCGGCGAACGAGCTGTGGTTCGCCAACAAGACCGTGTCCGGGTTCAACCTCGCCGCGTTCGCGGCGCTCGCACCGGCCGAGGCGGGACGCGCCCTGCGCCGCGCGGTCACCGCGGCGGCCTCGGGCGGCCTGCGGGTCCAGGTCGAGGAACTGCCCCTGGAGCGGGCCGCCGAGGCGCACGAGCGCATCGAGTCGGGCGCCACCACGGGCAAGCTCGTCCTCAAGGTGCAGGACTGGACGGAGCCGGAGCCTGGGCGGCCAGCGTGAGCAGCTCGTCGACCGTCCACTGGTCGTAGGCGTGCTCGCCGTACTTCGCGGCGAGCACGCGGCCGTCCCTCCCGATCAGGAAGTCGGCGGGCAGGCCGAGGCGCCCGCCGTCCTGCCGCAGCCTCGGCGCCCGCTGGCGGCCCCGGACGATCCGCCAGGTGCTGATCGTGGTGGCCTTGACGACCGTCCACCAGACGCGGGGGTCGAGCAGCGCGCGGCGGGCCGACTCGACGCCGAACTCCGCGTACAGGGCCTTCTCCGGGTCGCCGACCACCGCGAACGGCAGTCCGCCGACGTACTCGCGCAGTTCCTCGGCCGACGAGTGGAACACGACGACCTCGCGGATGCCAGCCGCCTCGATCTCGGCGTGCCGGGCGACGATCGAGCGCAGGTGCAGGTTGCAGATCGGGCAGCCCGCGAACCGGCGGAACTGCAGGTGGACGAGTCGGCCGGGGGCGGGTACGGGGAGTGGCGGCCCCTCGACCGGGGTCAGCTCCCGCGCCGGGACGTCGGAACCGGGTGCCAGGTGCATGAGGGCTCCCTTTAGGTGTACGGCGCCTAACGTGCCAGCAGGGCCTGCTGGGCGGCGATCGCCTCCGCCGCCCCCTTCATGATCCCCTCGATCAGCTCCGCGCAGGTGGGCAGGTCGTCGATGACGCCGACGACCTGCCCGGACGCCATCACGCCGAGGTCGGGACGGCCGTCCACCATGGCCGCCTTCAGCAGCATCGGGGTGTTGGCCGCCATGAGGACCTGCGACCACGACAGGTCCTTGCCGTGCTTCATCGCCTTCCCATCGGCGATCATCTCGCGCCACGACATGCCGGACAGCCGCTTGAACCGGGCGCCGTTGCGCACCGCCCGCAGCAGCCCGCCGACGCGGCCGGACGACTCCAGCGCGTCGACCAGCCCGCTGCGCAGCACCCGGTGCGGCATGCCGTCCACCTGCCGCGTCACCACGGTCTCGCCGCTGTCGAGGTAGACCCGCTTGACGGCGTCCGGCACCGAGCTGTCGGACGTCAGCAGGAACCGGGTGCCCATCGCGACGCCCGCCGCCCCGTACGCGAGCGCGGCGGCGAGGCCGCGGCCGTCGAAGAACCCGCCGGCGGCGATCACCGGGATGTCGACGGCGTCCACGACCTGCGGCAGCAGCAGCGTGGTGGCGACGGCGCCGGTGTGGCCGCCGCCCTCGCCGCCCTGGACGAGCACCGCGTCGGCGCCCCAGCCCGCGACCTTCTCCGCGTGCCGCCGCGCGCCGACCGACGGGACGACCACGAGCCCGGCGTCCTTGAGTTTGGCGATCAGCTCCCTCTTCGGCGCGAGCGCGAAGGAGGCGACCTTCACGCCCTCCTTGATGAGCAGGTCGATGCGGTCGCCCGCGTCGCCGGCGTCGGCCCGCAGGTTGACGCCGAACGGCGCGTCCGTGCGGTCCTTCACCTCGCGGATCGCGCCGGCGAGCCGGTCGAGCGTCATCGTCGCGGACGCGAGGATCCCGAGGCCGCCCGCGTCCGCCACGGCCGTGACGAGCCGGGGACCGGCCACCCACCCCATGCCGGTCTGGACGACCGGATGCCGCACCCCCGCCAGCCGGGTCAGCGGCGTGTCGAGCACCTGCTCCATCAGGAGGGGACCTCTCTCTCGCGCAGCCCCTTCGGGTCGAGGACCTCGCGCATGATCCGCAGCTCCTCGCCGTCCGGCGGCCTCGTCTCGGGCACCCCGCCTGGAATCGCCAGCTCGAAGCCGGTGGCCGACACCACGTCGCCGACGCTCACGCCGGGGTGGACGGAGCGCAGCCGCATGCGCCGGTCCGGGGTGTCGAAGTCGAGGACGGCCAGGTTGGTCACCACGGCGCGGATCTCGTGCGCGCCTCGGTCCCAGCCGATGCCGCTCACCATGTCGACCTTCTCGGTGAACACGCGCGTCGAGTGCTTCGGCACCCAGTAGCTCGTCGGGTTCAGCAGCGTGTTGCCCGGCCCGCCGCGCACGCCGAGGAGCTGGCGGGACGGCCGTTCCCAGTCGCCGATGCAGGAGATGTTGGTGTTGCCGTGCGCGTCGATCTGGCTCGGCCCCATCACCACGTGCCGCCGCCCGTTGAGGACGAGCCACAAGTGGTCGCGGAACGGCAGCCAGCCCTCGACCGTCTCGGCCGACCCGCCGAGGGGGACGGGCTCGGCGCTCAGCGCCGGGCCGCCGTCGGTCGTCAGCAGGTCGGGCGCGAACGTCGCGCGCGCCAGCCGGGACCCGAGCATCGGGACGAACCCGGCCACCGCCGCCGCGACGATCTCCCCGTCGCCGCGGAACAGGTCTGCGCACGCGGCGGCGCACACCTCGGCCCTCGTTGCGCCGGTCCTCGTCGGAGTGCTCATCGGGACTCCTCCCGCCAGACACGGACGGCGTCCTGGTACGCGGCCTCGTCACCGGACAGGAAGCGTTCGCTGAACGCCGCCCACTTCTCCGGATCGGCCGCCGACTGCGCGTAGAGCTTCTGGAACCTCTCGTCCCGCCCGAAGTCGGGCGCGCAGTCGGTGAAGTGCGCCCCGTTCGGGGTCTCCACGACGCCGGTCACCTGCGAACGGTTGATCAGCAGCGACTGCACCGGCCCCTCCTTGGCGAAGTCGGCCGTGTCGACCAGGCGCTCGCACGACACGTAGGTCCTGTCGGCCGCCTTCGCGAACAGGTCGTCCATGTACGGGTCGGGGCCGAGGTACTGGGCGTTGCCGCGCGCGTCGGCGCGGTTCATGTGGACCAGCGCGACGTCCATCTTCAGCGCGGGGACGGCGACGAGTTCCTGGCCGTCCTCGTACGGCGACCGGATCGTCCGCAGCTCGGGGTTGACCCGCATCACGTCCGAGCCGAGCCCGACCGGGGTGGGCAGGAACGGCAGCCGGTGCGCCGCCGCGTACAGCCCGAACATGAACATGCCCTCGTCGTACTCGGTCAGCTCGATCGACCCGGACTGCCGCGCCTGCCGGAAGTGCGGCTCCAGCGGGACCGAGTCCATGGTCACGAACGCGGTGACCAGCCGGCGGACCTTGCCCGCCGCGCACAGCAGCCCCACGTCCGGGCCGCCGTAGGCGACCACCGTCAGGCCGGTGACGGGGGAGCGCAGGATCGCCCGGACCAGGGCCATCGGCTTGCGCCGCGAGCCCCAGCCGCCGATCCCGACCGTCATGCCGCTCTCCAGCGACGCGGCGACGTCGTCGGCCGACAGCACCTTGCTCATCGGGCCTCCCGCGCGACGAAGGCGTTGCGGTGCTCGTCGCCGGCGCCGACGAGGTTCAGCTCGAACGTGAAGCCCTGCTCGTAGCGGTAGCTGCGCTTCACGTCGACCGGGTCGATGCCGTTCAGCGACTCCTTGGCGCGCCGGATCACGTACCGGTCCTTCGCGGCGATGGACGCGGCGACCTCCATCGCCTTGGCGCGCAGCTCGTCCGCCGGGACGACCTCCAGCACCGAGCCGTGGTGGTGCAGCTCCTCCGCGGTGACGTTGCGGCACGTGTAGACCATCGCGCGCATCAGGTGCTGCGGGACGAGCCGCGCCAGGTGGGTGGCGGCGCCGAGCGCTCCCCGGTCCACCTCGGGCAGGCCGAAGTAGGCGTCCCGCGAGGCGACCACGATGTCGGCGTTGCCGGCCAGGCCGACGCCGCCGCCGAGGCAGAAGCCGTGCACCGCGGCGACGACCGGGACCTCGCAGTCGTAGACGGCGGCGAACGCCGCGAAGCAGCCGCGGTTGGCGCCGACCAGCGCGGTGTGGCCGTCGGTGCTCTGCATCTCCTTGATGTCGACGCCCGCGTTGAAGCCCCGGCCCTCGGCGCGGAGCACCACGGCGCCGACCTCCGGATCGCGGCCCGCCGCGAGCACGGCGCCGGCCAGCTCGTACCAGCCCGCGACGGTCAGCGCGTTGACCGGCGGCGCGTCCACGACGATCTCGGCGACCCCGTCCAGGGTCGTGGTGGAGACTCCCATGCGCTACCTTTCCACCAAACATTTGTTAGAACAGAAGGTAGCAGAGGCACCCGAGGGGGAGGCGGCATGGCACTGACGCTCGACCTGGGCGGCAGGACCGTCGTGGTCACCGGCGGCGTGCGCGGGGTCGGCGCCGGGATCAGCCGCGCCTTCCTGGAGGCGGGCGCCGACGTCGTCGCCGTCGCCCGGCGCGAGCCGGAGGAGGTCCCGGAGGCGGGCGGGCGCGCCGCGCGCTTCGTCCCCCTGGACGTCCGCGACCCCGACGCCGTGCAGGAGTTCGCGGACGGCCTGGATCACCTCGACGTCCTGGTCAACAACGCCGGAGGCGGCCCGTACCTGCCGCTCGCCGAGGGTCGGCTGCGCACCCACGTCAAGATCATGGAGCTGAACCTGACCGCGCCGCTGATCATGGCCCGGGCGCTGCGGCCGAAGATCCTCGCCCGCGGTGGCGGCTCGGTCATCAACATCGGCAGCGTCAGCGGGGTGCGCCCGTCGCCCGGTTCCGCCGCCTACGGCGCGGCCAAGGCGGGCCTGCACAGCCTCACCCGGTCCCTGGCCATCGAGTGGGCGCCGCACATCCGGGTCAACACGCTGATCCTCGGGATGGTCCGCACGGAGGCGTCGCGGACCCACTACGGGGACGACGAGGGCATCGCGGCGGTCGGCCGGACCGTCCCGATCGGCCGCCTCGCCGACCCCTACGAGGTCGGCGCCGCGTGCGTGTTCCTCGCCTCCGACCTGGCGTCCTACGTCACCGGCTCGTCCATGCAGGTGCACGGCGGGGGAGAGCGCCCGCCGTTCCTGGACGCCGCCACCGTGAACAAGCCGCCCGTGAACGAGTCATCCGTGAACGAGCCGTCCGCCGACCAGCCGCCGGCACCGAAGGAGTCGTGATGATCTGCAAGGACCGGGTGGTCGCCGTCACCGGCGCCGGGCGCGGGCTCGGCCGCGCGCACGCGCTGGAGTTCGCCCGGCAGGGCGCCCACGTCGTCGTCAACGACCTCGGCGTCGCCCGGGACGGCACCGGCGGCGCCTCCGCCGGCCCCGCGCACGACGTTGTCCGGGAGATCGAGGCGCTCGGCGGCCGGGCCGTCGCGCACACCGGCGACATCGCCACCGACGCGGGCGCCGCCTCGCTGGTCGCGACGGCGGTCGACACGTTCGGCCGGCTGGACACCCTGGTCAACAACGCCGGGTTCCTGCGCGACCGCATGCTGGTCAACCTCGGCGAGGACGAGTGGGACGCCGTCATGCGCGTCCACCTCAAGGGCCACTTCCTGCCGCTCAAGCACGCCGGGCGGCACTGGCGGGCGGAGAGCAAGGCCGACCGCGCCGTGGACGCCCGCGTCGTCAACACCTCGTCCGGCGCCGGGCTGCTCGGCAGCGTCGGCCAGGGCAACTACTCCGCGGCGAAGGCGGGCATCGTCGGGCTCACCCTCGTCGCGTCGGCCGAGCTCGGCCGGTACGGGGTGACGGTCAACGCGATCGCGCCGGCCGCCCGCACCCGGATGACCGAGGAGGTCTTCGCGCAGACGATGGCCGCGCCCGCCGAGGGCGCGTTCGACGCCATGGCGCCGGAGAACGTGTCCCCGCTCGTGGTGTGGCTCGGCTCCGCCGGGTCGCGGGACGTCACGGGGCGCGTCTTCGAGGCCGAGGGCGGGAGGATCTGCGTGATGGACGCCTTCCGGCACGGCCCGGCCGCCGACAAGGGAGCCCGCTGGGAGCCCGCCGAGGTCGGCGACGTCGTCGCGGACCTGCTGGCGAAGGCGCCCGCCCCCGAACCCGTCTACGGCGCGGGCTGACCCCGCCGTCGCGCTCGGCGGCTCAGCGGGGCCGGTAGTCGTCCATGTACCGGCGCACCTTCTCGGTGTACGGCTTGAACCGGTCCGGGACGCCGCCCGCCTTCACGACGGTCTTCGACGAGCTGCGGTAGGTGGCGGCGAGGTTCAGCGCCGGATCGCCCGGCACGCCCTTGAGGTCCTTGCCCCAGTAGCACAGGAACCGGCCCATCGCCGGGATCGACAGCTCCGGCGTGATCTGCGCCGGCCTCGGCTCCGGGTTGTCGAGCCCGCCCGGCTGCCAGAACACCAGCACGCGGGGCGTCCACCGCGCGATGCCGTACTCGTCCTTCGCCGGGTCCGCCAGGTCCGGGTCGAAGCCGCTCTCCGCCTTCAGCATCGCCGCGATCAGCGCCGGGCTCAGGCCGGGCATCTCGCACCACGTCCCGGCCTGGACGATCAGATCCCGGTACCGGGCCGGGACGTCCGATCCCGGGCGCAGCCACCGCGCGTGCCGGTCCCCGGCCGCGGAGCCGCCGCCGTCCCCGCCCGCCAGCCCCCAGACGGCGGCGGTCGCCGCGAGCGCGACGACGAGGGCCCCGGCCGCCGCCGCGATCATCGTCTTCGGCCGCCGGCCCGGGCGTCCGGCCCCTGCCGGAGGCGACCCCGTCAGGGGATCGGTGCCGACGCCGCCGGCGGCGCTCGCCAGGGCCTCGCCGAACTCGGCCGCCGACGCCCAGCGCCGTTCCCGGTCGGGCTCCAGCGCGCGCAGGACGGCCGCGCTCACGGCGGGCGGGATCGCGGGCCGGGTGTCGCCGGGCGGGCGCGCGGGGACCGCGGGCGGCTCGCCGGTCAGCAGGTGGTGGGTGAGCGCGCCGAGGCCGTAGATGTCGGCGCGCCTGTCGGGGGCCCCGTCGACCTGCGTCTGCTCGGGCGCCATGTACCCGGGCGAGCCGGCCGGCAGCGTCAGGCTCGACAGGTGGTCCTCGGTCCGGGCGATGCCGAGGTCGGAGATCATGAGCCGCTCCCCGCCGCCGGGCGCCGACCGCAGCAGCACGTTGGACGGCTTCAGGTCGCGGTGCACGACGCCGAGGTCGTGCAGTTCCTGGACGCCCAGGCTGATCTCCCGGGCGGTGCGCAGCGCCTCGGCCGGCGGGAGCGGCCCGCCCGCGAGCCGCTCCGCCAGCGTGCCCCGGTCGGCGTAGGTCATCACGAAGTAGGGGCGGCCGTCCGGCAGCTCCCCGATGTCGAAGACCTGCACCAGCCGGTGCGAGTCGGCCCGGCGCAGCAGCCGTGCCTCCTGGACGAACCGGTCGCGCACGTCGGTCCGCAGCGTCCAGTGCTCGGCCAGGATCTTGATCGCGACGGGGGAGTCGAGCTCCGGGTCGTGGCCCAGCCACACCGAGGCGAAGCCGCCCGAACCGAGAAGGCGGTCGATCCGGTAGCGGCCGGCGGCGGTCGGGTGCTCCACGTTTCCCCATCATGAACGATCGCCCCGCCGGGCGCAGTGTCTTGGAGTGAACGAGCCGGTGCGAGGGGTGGCCGTCACGGGTGGAATGCGCCCGCTTCGGAGGGCGTTGTCCCCACGGGAAAATGGATCGCCCGCCACCGGCCGATCCGGCTACGGTCAGAAGGTTTGCGGGGAGCGTGGGCGGGGGCCCGCGCCCCTATCCTTGTCGATGACTATGGGGACGAGTGTGAAACCGCCGCTCGCCGACCTGCGCGCGCGCCTGCCGCGGCTGATGCTGCGTGACGAGCACCGGCTGCGCCGCCGGATCGACGGCGTCCAGAAGATGCGGGACGCCCGGCGCCAGGCCAGGGTCGCCGAGGAGATCACCGCCGACATCGAGGCCGCCGAGCGGCGCGTCGAGCGGCGGCGCGGCGCCGTGCCCGCGATCACCTACCCCGCGCAGCTGCCGGTCGCGCAGAAGAAGGACGACCTGCTCGCCGCCATCCGCGACCACCAGGTCGTGATCGTCGCGGGTGAGACGGGCTCCGGCAAGACCACCCAGATCCCCAAGATCTGCCTGGAGCTCGGCCGGGGCGTGCGCGGCTCGATCGGGCACACCCAGCCGCGCCGGCTCGCCGCCCGGACGGTCGCCGACCGCATCGCCGAGGAGCTCGGCACCGAGCTCGGCGACGCCGTCGGCTACAAGGTGCGCTTCACCGACCGCTCCAGTGACGGCACGCTCGTCAAGCTGATGACGGACGGCATCCTGCTCGCCGAGATCCAGACCGACCGGCTGCTCCGCCAGTACGACACCCTGATCATCGACGAGGCGCACGAGCGCAGCCTGAACATCGACTTCCTGCTCGGCTACGTCAGGGAGATCCTGCCCCGCCGCCCCGACCTCAAGGTCGTCATCACCTCGGCGACCATCGACCCGGAGCGGTTCTCCGCGCACTTCGGCGACGCCCCGATCGTGGAGGTGTCCGGCCGGACGTACCCGGTGGAGGTCCGGTACCGGCCGATCACCGACCCGGAAGACCCGTCCGCCGATCCCGACCGCGACCAGATCCAGGCGATCGTCGACGCGGTGGACGAGCTGGGCCGCGAGGCGCCCGGCGACGTCCTGGTGTTCCTCAGCGGCGAGCGGGAGATCCGCGACACCGCCGACGCGCTCACCAAGCACTTCACCCGGCGAAAGTCGGCGACCGAGGTCCTGCCGCTGTACGCGCGCCTGTCGTCGGCCGAGCAGCACCGGGTGTTCCGGCCGCACCGCGGCCGCCGGGTCGTCCTCGCGACCAACGTCGCGGAGACGTCGCTGACCGTGCCGGGCATCAAGTACGTCGTCGACCCCGGCACCGCGCGCATCTCCCGCTACAGCCACCGGCTGAAGGTGCAGCGGCTCCCGATCGAGCCGGTCTCCCAGGCGTCGGCGAACCAGCGCAAGGGACGCTGCGGGCGCGTGTCCGAGGGCGTGTGCATCCGGCTGTACTCCGAGGAGGACTTCGAGTCCCGCCCCGAGTTCACCGACCCGGAGATCCTGCGGACGAACCTCGCCTCCGTCATCCTGCAGATGACCTCCCTCGGGCTCGGCGACATCGCCGCGTTCCCGTTCGTCGAGCCGCCGGACCGCCGCAACGTCAAGGCCGGCGTCGACCTCCTGCACGAGCTGGGCGCGATCGACCCGGCCGAGAAGGACCCGCGCAAGCGCCTCACCCCGCTCGGCCGCCGCCTCGCCCAGCTTCCCGTCGACCCGCGGCTCGGCCGCATGATCCTGGAGGCGGACCGCAACGGCTGCGTCCGCGAGGTGCTGATCATCGCGTCGGCGCTGTCGATCCAGGACCCGCGCGAGCGTCCCGCCGACCACCAGCAGGCCGCCGACGACAAGCACCGCCGGTTCGCCGACCCCACGTCCGACTTCCTGGCCTACCTGAACCTCTGGAACTACCTGCGCGAGCAGCAGAAGGAGCTGTCGGGCAGCGCCTTCCGCCGGATGTGCAAGCACGAGTTCCTGCACTTCCTGCGCGTCCGCGAATGGCAGGACCTGCACGGCCAGCTCAAACAGGTCGCCAAGTCGCTCGGCGTCACGATCAACACCGCCGACGCGCCGCCCGACCGCGTCCACACCGCGCTGCTCGCCGGACTGCTGTCGCACATCGGGCTCATGGACACCGAGAAGAAGGACAAGCAGCGGCGCGGCCACGAGTACCTCGGCGCCCGCGGCGCGAAGTTCGCCGTGTTCCCCGGATCGTCGCTGTTCAAGAAGCCGCCGCGCTGGGTGATGTCGGCCGAGCTGGTCGAGACGTCCCGGCTGTGGGGACGGATCAACGCCAAGATCGAGCCGGAGTGGGTCGAGCCGCTGGCGGGCCATCTGGTGAAGCGCAACTACAGCGAGCCGCACTGGTCCAAGAAACAGGCGGCCGTCATGGCTCGCGAGAAGGTCACGCTCTACGGGGTGCCGATCGTCGCCGACCGCCGCGTCAACTACGGGCGCATCGACCCCGTGCTCTCCCGCGAGCTGTTCATCCGGCACGCCCTCGTCGAAGGCGACTGGGAGACCGGTCACCGGTTCTTCCACGACAACCGCGCGCTGCTGGACGAGGTGGAGGAGCTGGAGCACCGTGCCCGGCGCCGCGACATCCTCGTCGACGACGAGACCCTCTTCGACTTCTACGACGCGCGCATCCCCGAGGACGTCGTCTCCGGCCGTCACTTCGACGCCTGGTGGAAGAAGGCCCGGCGCGACGACCCCGACCTGCTCGGCTTCGAGAAGTCGATGCTCATCAACGAGACCGCGGGCGGGGTCAGCGAGTCCGACTATCCCGACGTGTGGAAGCAGGGCCCGCTTCGCCTGCGCCTCACCTACCAGTTCGAGCCGGGCACCGACGCTGACGGCGTCACCGTGCACGTCCCCGTCCAGGTCCTCAACCAGGTGCGGCCCGACGGCTTCGAATGGCAGGTGCCGGGCCTGCGCGCCGAGCTCGTCACCGAGCTGATCCGGTCGCTGCCCAAGCAGCTGCGCGTCAACTTCGTCCCGGCCCCCGACTACGCCCGCAAGGTCCTCGACCGCGTGGCGCCGCGCAGCGAGCCGCTCCTGGACGCGCTGGAGCGCGAGCTGACCGCGATGACGAGCGTGCCCGTCGCGCGGGAGGCGTGGGACCCGTCCCGCCTGCCCGCCCATCTGCGCATCACGTTCCGGGTCGTGGACGACAGGGGACGCGGCCTGGGCGAGGGCACCGACCTCGACGAGCTGAAGCGCCGCCTCGCCGGCCAGGTGCGCGGGACCCTGTCCAAGGCGGCGTCCACCATCGAGCGCTCCGGCCTCACCGAGTGGACGATCGGCGAGCTGCCCCGCACCTACGAGCGCAACCAGGCCGGGTACGACGTCAAGGCGTATCCGGCGCTCACCGACGAGGGCGCCGCCGTCGCGGTCCGCATGTACGAGACCGAGGCCGAGCAGCGCCGCGCCATGTGGCTCGGCACGCGGCGGCTGATCCTGCTGAACGCGCCGTCGCCGGTGAAGCTCATCCAGGGCCGGCTGACCAACAAGGGCAAGCTCGCGCTGAGCCACAACCCGCACGGCTCCGTCACCGCCCTCTTCGACGACTGCGTCACCGCCGCCGCCGACCGGCTCATCGCCGAGGCGGGCGGACCCGCCTGGGACGAGGCCGGGTTCCGCGCCCTGCACGACCGGGTGCGCGCCGACCTGCACGACGCCACGGCCGAGATCGTCGCGCTGGTGGAGCGGATCCTGGCGGAGGCGCACGAGGCCGACCGGCGGCTGCGCGGCACGACGAGCCTCACGCTCGTCCCGGCGCTGACCGGCATCCGCGGCCATCTCGGATCGCTGATCCGTCCCGGGTTCGTCACCGCGACCGGCTGGGCCCGGCTGCACGACCTTCCCCGCTATCTGCGCGCCCTGCAGATCAGGCTCGACAAGCTCCCCGAGAACCCCGGCCGCGACCGGATGCTCGCCCATCAGGTCGACGTGCTGGAGGAGGAGTACGAGCAGACGCTGCGGCGCCTTCACCCGTCCCGCCGCGAGGACGAGCCGGCCCGGCAGATCCGCTGGATGCTGGAGGAGTTCCGGGTCAGCCTGTTCGCCCAGCAGCTCGGCACGCGCTACCCCGTCTCCGACAAGCGCGTCCGGAAGGCGATGGCCCAGCTCTGACCCGGGCCGTCCCGGTCAGGCCGGCTGGCGGGCGAACAGCTCCAGGTGCCCGCACTGCGGGCACCGCCAGGCCTCGATCTGCCAGCGCTGCCGCCCCATGCGCTTCGCGCCGCCGAAGATGCCGCGTTCCAGCGGCCCGGCGATCCAGCGGGCGTAGCCGCGGGAGTGCTCTCCGGCGTCCTCGATGAAGCCCGGCTCCAGGCCCTCGGTCCCGCACTGCGTGCACCTCGACTGTTTCATTCCGCGGAGGCTAGTGCCGGCCGGAGCATGATCATAATTCGAGTATTAGTGGGACATGACGCTTCGGGAGTTCTACCCGCCGATCGAGCCGCACGAGTCCGGGCTCCTCGACACCGGCGACGGGAACCGGATCCACTGGGAGTCGTGCGGGAATCCCGAGGGCAAGCCCGCGCTCTTCCTGCACGGCGGGCCCGGCGGCGGGCTGCTGCCCGACAACCGGCGGTTCTTCGACCCGTCCGCGTACCGGATCGTGCTGTTCGACCAGCGGAACTGCGGCCGGAGCCTCCCGTTCGCCGGCGACCCGGCGGTCTCGCTGGAGAACAACACCACTCCCCACCTGGTCGCCGACATCGAACGGCTGCGCGAGCACCTGTCCATCGACCGCTGGCTCGTGTTCGGCGGGAGCTGGGGGAGCACCCTGGCCCTCTCCTATGCGCAGGCACACCCCGCCCGGGTCACGGAGCTGGTACTGCGGGGGATCTACCTGGTCCGCCCGCAGGACGAGGCGTGGGGGTTCACGCCTGGCGGCGCCGCGCATCTCTTCCCGGCCGAATGGGCGGCGTTCCGGGACGCGATCCCGGAGGGAGAGCGGGGCGACCTCGTCGCCGCCTACGGGCGCCGCGTCCGCCACCCGGACCCGGCGGTGCACGTCCCGGCCGCCCGCGCCTGGATGGCCTGGGAGGACACCGCGAACACCCTCCTGCCCGTCCCGTCCCCCGACCTGGACGACGCGGTCGTCGTGGCGTTCGCCCGCATCCTGCACCACTACATCGCCAACGGCGGGTTCCTCCCGGAAGGAGGCCTCCTCGCCGGCGTCGACCGCATCCGGCACATCCCCGCCGTGATCGTCAACGGGCGCTACGACATGAAGACGCCCCTGGACCAAGCGTGGGATCTGCACCGGGCATGGCCCGAGGCCGAGTTCCACGTCGTCGAGGACGCCGGCCACGGAGGATCGGAACCCGGCACCCGCGACCGGCTCATCGAGGCCACGGACCGCTTCGCCCGCCGGTGATCCGGGGCCGCTCTCCCCGCGCCGCCACGACGTGGTCGCCCCCACAACTACCTCGCAAGTCACTGCAGCACCTCGAAGTAGTGCGTATGGTTCATTCCATGCCTAACAGCGAAGAGCGCGACAATAGCGGCCCCGCGGGGGCGGCCGCGGCTCCTGCGGGCGCGGTCGCCGAAGGCTCAGGGGAGAGCACCGAGACGGCGGTCGCTCGGATGGGCGACCCGGTGACGGTCTGGCCGTGCGCCAACTGCGGGCGCCCCGTCCCGCAGCCGGTCGGGGCCGTCCGCGCCGTCCGCTACTGCCAGGACAACGAGGGCGCCTGCGCCCGCGAGGCCCGCGAGCGCCGCGACCGGGGCCGGGACGCGCCCGGCCTCACCGGGCAGGTCGCCTCGGCGTGGGAGATGGTCGAGCGGCTGGAGAAGGCCGCCGACGCGCTCGCCGACTCGCTGACCGCCGAGCTGAGCGTCGCCGGGGTCGAGCGGCGCGTCGCCGAGGTGCGCGCCGAGGCCGCCCGCGAGCTCGCCATCGCGCAGAGCGAGCGGGACGCCTCCCAGCGCAAGGCGGAGGAGGCCTGGCAGGAGGCGTTCTCGGCCCGCAAGCGCGCCGAGTCGGCCGAGGCGGACGCCTCCCGCCACCGCGAGGAGGCCAAGGTCGCCACCGCCAAGCGGGACGCCGCGCAGCAGGCTTGGGAAGAGGCGCACCAGGTCGCGCAGCAGGCGATGACGGCCAAGCTCGCCGCCGAGAGCGAACGCGACCGGGTCGCGGCCCGGGAGACCGAGCTGCTCGCCGCGCTGGAGGCGGCGCGGGCCGAGCTCGTCGGCCTGCACGCCAAGCTCGCCGAGGCGGAGGGCGCCGCCGAGTCGCAGCGCGTCGAGGCCGCGGTCGCCAAGCAGGGCGCCGACGACCTGCGCAACGCCATGCGCGACACCGAGGCGCAGCGGCAGCGCGCCATGCAGGCCGCGAGCAAGGCCGAGGCCGAGCGCGCCACCGCGCTGCGCGCCCAGTCCGAGGCCGAGGCGGAGGTCGTCCGCGCCAACGCGCGCGCCGACGAGGCCGCCAAGGAGCGCGACGCCGCCCAGACGCAGGCCCAGGCCGCGCTGGCCGAGCGGGACGAGCTCACCACCAAGACCAACGACCAGGCGGTCCAGCTGCGGCAGCTGTCCCAGTCGGTCGCCGAGCAGCAGGCCGCGCTCACCGCCCTCGCCGAGGAGCGCGACGCCGCCCGCGCCGAGGCCGACCGCGCCCGCCGCCAGATCGACCAGTTCACGCACAGCACGCTGTCGTCCAACTTCCCGCCCGGCGGGCGGATGCCGGGCGGCGGCCACCCCGCGCCCCCGCAGGGCCCGCCGCGCGTGCCCCTGCCGCCCGGCACGCAGCCCCCCGGCTCGCGGCCCGGCCCGCCCCCCGCCGGCGCCCCCGCGCCGAACGGGGCGCCGGCCCCCCTCGGGGCGCCCCTCCCGAACGCGGCACCCGCCCCCAACGGGGTGCCGGGCTCGAACACCGGCGGCCACCCCGTGCCGGGCGGCGCACCCCCGAACCACGGCCGCCCCGTCAACGGCGTGGACCGGGAGGATCCGCTCTTCACGGGCCCCTGACCGGCCGGTCGGTCAGCCGTACCTGATCGCCACGAACAGCGCCAGGCTGGCCACCGTCGTGACCAGCATGACCTGGCCGCGCTCCCGCGCCACGGTGTGCCGGAGGGTCGCCGCCCGCCGCCGGACGAGCCGCATGTCCGACGCGGCGCGGCGGGCCCGCTCCCAGTGGACGCCCATGTAGATCGCCAGGGCCACCAGCCCGAGGATGATCAACCCGTCTCCGCGCATGAGTCCGCCTCCGTTTCCGCGGCAGCTCAGATTGAACAGCGGATCCGGCGGCACCGACAGTGTCCGGCGACACATTTCCGCGCATTGGTCGGAACCGGACCGGGTCGGCCGCCGGATCATGGGCCGGACGGCCGCCCCGGAGATCTCAGCGCCCGAACGACGCGGGGTCGACCTCGATCCAGATCTGCTCGGCGCGCCCCAGCAGCCTGCCCTCCGCCCCGTACAGCGCCGTCGCCGCGTGCATCTTGCGGCCCTCCCGGCTCCGCGCGAGACCCATCACCACGCACTGCTCGCCCGCCTCCGGCACGTCCATGACCTGCGCGGTCATGGTGCCGAGCACCGCGGGCCTGCCGGCCACGTCGAACGACCAGCCGCCCGGGCAGTCCAGCGCCGCCCACACCAGCTCCCGCTCGGGCGTCCGCTCCGGCACCCACGGCGCGGCGACGGTGCCCTCGCCCACGGGCCCCGGTTCGAGCCGCAGCCCGTCCCCGGGCGCCCGGTCCGGCCCGCACACGAAGCAGCCGGGGAACGGATGGTTCTCCGCGGCCCGGTACTTCTCCGCCGCGACCAGCGCGTCCTCGAACGGGACGGGCGCGATGGGCGGCACCACGATCGCCCCCGCCAGCGCCTCGGCGATCAGCAACTCACCGTCCCAGAGCCGCGCGCTGTGCCCGCGCTCGTCCTCCACCGTGACGGTCAGTTCCGTCTCCAGCGGCGGCGGCTGCCGCAGCGTCACCGTCACCGTGTCGATCGGCACCCGCCCCGCGAGCCGCCCCGCGACGTAACCGCCGTTCCCCGACCCCTCCGGCCCGTGAAACCGTCTATCAATGATCACTTTCGCCCCCGTGCTGACGCACCCCACCAAAACGGCACCGATCCTAATAACCCCCACCGACACCGATCCCCCCCGGGGGTAGCAGTGTTCATGGCAGTGCCCTCCTCCTTCGGGCCTGGCGGCCCTCCATCGTCGGGCACCGCGGGCGATCGCTGCATCGCTCCGGCTCGCCTTGCGGCTCGCTGCGCGATCAGGGTCTTGCTTCGCTCGCCCCTGCCTTCGGACGCGATCGCAACCATTGAGGTTGTTGCGGGGTTGCGGTGGTGGCTGAGGGGTGCGCGCGACCGTCCCGTCCTGTGGTCTCGCCCTGCTTGAATCTGCTCCCGGACGCGAGCGCGGCTATGCGGTTTACGCGTGGGGTGGCCGTGGGGTCTCGCTTTGGCTCGTCTTGTGGCTCGCTTCGTTGACCCTGCCTCTGGGTGGGATTGCGGGGCGTGGGGATGGCGTGGGGTGGGCTTGGCTTTTGTGCTCGTTGGGCAGGTGGGGGCGCGCTAGGCCCGAGGAGAAGAGGAAAGCTAGACAGCTCTCGAGGGTTGGGGGCGGCCCGGGCGGGTGGTGAAGAAGACCGAGAGGGAGCCTTGGAGGCGGGCGCGGACGGTCTCCTCGTCGACGGGGCCGTCCTCGGGGACGGGGGTGCGGTCGAGGGCGCGGGCGATGAGGAGTTCGACGTTGCGGTCGGCGACGAGGACGGAGCAGGTGTCGCACGCGTACCAGGGGTAGAGCATGTTGAGGACGGCGACCGCGGTGTCGTCGTCGGACAGGTGCGTGGTGTCGAGCTCGACCTCGAACATGTCGGTGTCGTCGGGGTCGAGCGTGGGGTAGTAGAGCCAGCTCGGTCCGGACACGCCGCAGAAGTCGCAGACGTGGTCCTGCGGGGCGGCCTCGCCTACCGCGAGTTCCAGCTCGTGGTCCCACGGCTCCACCCGCCGGTTGTGGCGGTAGCCGACGCCGTCCAGCGAGCCCTCGCGGTTGTGCGTCACGTCGTGCACCTCGCCGCCGCACCGGGCGCACATGAAGCCGATGTCCTCCATGTCCCTCCCCTGATCGCTGAGGCACCGATCTCACAGTATCCGCCCGGACGCCTCGCTCGTGCCAGGCGGCGGCACTCGGGTAGCTTGAAGATCGTCACGACGCCTCCGTCCCGGCGATCCCGGTCTCCGCGCGTCACGCGCGCCGCTCACCCCGCGCGCTAGTCATACCCACGAACGGGAGGTTCCGTGCCCGACGTCGTGCTGAACGCGGACAAGATCGATCTGGTCCGGGAGCGGCGGCCGCTGCTCGACCGCGTCACGATGACGGTGCTGCGCGGCGAGCACTGGGCGCTGATCGGGCCGAACGGGGCGGGCAAGAGCACGCTGCTCGGCATTCTCGGCGCCTACACGCATCCGACGCGCGGGTCGGCGGAGATCCTGGGCCGCCGGCTCGGCCGGGTGGACGTCCAGGAGCTGCGCAGGCTCATCGGGCAGGTGAACCCGCGGCATCCCCTGGAGTCGGCGCGGACGGTCCGGGAGATCGTCCTCACGGGGGTGACGGGCACCATCGAGCTCGTGCCGCGGTGGACGCCGTCCGAGGACGACCTGCGCCGCGCCGACGAGCTGATCGAGCTGATGGGGCTGACGCCCAGGGCGGACGCGCGCTGGCCGACCCTGTCGCAGGGCGAGCGGGGACGGACGCTGATCGCGCGGGCGCTCATGCCGGATCCGGCGCTGCTGCTCCTCGACGAGCCCGCCACGGGCCTGGACGTCGCCGCCCGGGAGCGGCTGCTCGCGAGCCTCGACCAGCTGCGCGCCGACCGTCCCGGCCTGACGACCGTGCTCGTCACGCATCACCTGGAGGAGCTCCCGACCAGCACCAGCCACGCGCTGCTGCTGCGCGAGGGGCAGGTGCTCGCCTCGGGACCGGCCGGGGAGGTCCTCACGACCGAGCTGGTCAGCGCGTGCTTCGACCACCCGATCACCATCACCCGGCACAACGGTCGCTGGGCGGCGACGGCGGGACACGCCTGAAGGGCCCTCCGGGTACCACACCGAGGCATCCGCGAGACGGATGTCCGGCCGAAGCCCGTCTCAGCCCAGCTCCGGAACCTTCGCGAGCTTGTCCGGGTTGCGGATGAGGTCGATCGCGGTGATCAGCCCGGCGTCCACCGTGAACGCCATGACCGACAGTCCGCCGTCGCCGTCCCGGGCCACCAGCCCGGGAACGCCGTTGACCTCGGCGGGCAGGATGTCGAACGGGCCCGCGGCCTGGGCACGGGCCAGCAGCATGCCGGCCACGAGCCCCGCCTCCCGCACGGCGTGCCGCAGCGTGACGACCTTGCCCCCGCCGTCGCCGCGCAGCACGACGTCCGGGTCGAGTAGCGCGATGAGGCCCGGCAGGTCGCCGTTCTGGCAGGCGGCCGCGAACGCCGTGACCAGCTCCCGCTGTTCGGCTTCCGTCACCGGTGTCCGCGGACGCCCGTCCTCGACCTGCCGGCGCGCCCGCGAGGCGAGCTGCCGCACCGCCGCCGGTGTGCGGCCGACGACCTCGGCGATCTCGGGGAAGGGGACGCCGAACACGTCGTGCAGTACGAACGCGGTGCGCTCGGCGGGCGAGAGCCGCTCCAGGACGACGAGCAGAGCCATGCTCACCGACTCGTCCAGCGTGACGCGGTCGGCCGGGTCGTCGGAGCCGGCCACGACCAGCGGCTCCGGCAGCCACATGCCGACGTAGTGCTCCCGGCGTGCGCGCGCGCTGCTCAGGGTGTCGAGCGCCAGCCTGCTGACGGTGGTCGTCAGCCACGCGGCGAGGTCACGGACGGACGCGGGGTCGTCCAGCCCGCGCAGCCGCAGCCACGCCTCCTGCACGCAGTCCTCGGCCTCCACCAGTGAGCCCGTCATCGTGTAGGCCACCCGCAGCAGCCGCGGCCGGTTGGCCTCGAAGGACCGCGCCAGCATCTCCTCGGTGTCTCGTACGTCCCGCTCCGTCAGTCCCATGAGCTGTAGACGACGTAGCCGGTCCGGGTGTGACAGGGCATCCCTCCGGCGGGGTGCCCTGTCACACCTCGGAGGGCTGCGTCGTCAGGCAACGAAGCCTCATCAGGCCGACCCATGGACGCCGACGACCCTCCGGGGGGAAGAGATCATGACACTGACCCAAACGGACCGGGAAGAGAACACCCGACCACCTGCGCGGCGAGGAGTGTTCGCCCGCGTCGCGGGGTTCGCCCACCGCCGCCGATGGCTCGCCCTGATCCTGTGGGTGGCGGTCCTGGCCGGCGTCTGGGCCGCCGCGTCGGTCACGGGTGACGACTACCGCAACGACTTCTCCCTCCCCGGCACCGAGTCGCAGCAGGCCGCCGACCTGCTGGCCGAGCACGGCGCCGCCCGTGCGGGGGACACCGTCGAGATCGTCCTGCACGACGAGGGCGGCCTGCGCGAGCCCGGCGTCCAGAAGCGCGTGGGGGACATGCTCGACGAGGTCGCGGGACTGCCCAAGGTCGGCCAGGTCCGCAGCCCGTACGACGGCGAGGGCGCGATCAGCGGGGACGGCACGATCGGCTACGCCACCGTGGTGCTCGACGTTCCCTCGCAGGACATGCCGAAGAACGACACCCAGCGCATCTTCGACACCGCTCAGGAGGTCGAGGGCGACGGGCTCCAGGCCGAGCTGGGCGGCGATGCGGCCCGGCTGCTGGGGGAGGGTGGGACCGGTTCCGCGGAGGGCGTGGGGTTGATCGCGGCGCTGGTCATCCTCGTGCTGATGTTCGGCACGGTCATCGCCGCCGGGCTGCCCATCATCATCGCCCTCTTCGCCGTCGGGTCCACGGTCGGCGGCATCGTCGTGGCGTCGCACGTCTTCACGATCGCCGAGTGGACCCCGCCGGTGATGATCCTGGTCGGCCTCGGCGTCGGCATCGACTACGCGCTGCTCGTCTTCGCCCGCTACCGCGCCGAGCTGGTGCGCGGCGCGGAGCCGGAACGGGCCACCGTGAACGCGCTGGACGCCGCCGGCCGCTCGGTGTTCTTCGCCGGCTGCACCGTCATCCTGGCCCTGCTCGGCCTCGTCGCCTTCGGTCTCGGCTCGCTGCAGGGCATGGCGCTGTCGGTCGCGATGACCGTGCTGATGACCATGCTCGCCGCTCTGACCCTGCTGCCGGCCCTGCTCGGCGTCTTCGGCCGCCGGTTCGCCCGCCAGTTCACCCGGCGCGCCGAGCGGCGCGAAGCCAAGGGCAAGGCCGTCGAGGGCACCGCATGGCGGCGGCTCGCCGCCGTGGTGCAGCGGCGCCCGCTGGCCTCCCTGCTGGCCGCCGCGGTGGTCCTCGGGGCACTCGCCTTCCCGGCGCTGGGCATGCGGCTCGGGTTCTCGGACGCGGGCAGCGACGCGCCCGAGACGACCAGCCGGCAGGCCTACGACCTGCTCTCCGAAGGCTTCGGCCCCGGCTTCAACGGCCCGCTGCTGGTGGTGGCCGACGGCGGTTCGGGCGGCGCCGCCCAGTCCGGTGCCGAGGCGACCCGCGCACTGAGCGGCACCCCGGGCGTGCAGGCCGCCGCGGACCCCGTGCCCACGCCGGACGGCGAGGCCGCGACCATCCTCGCCTTCCCCTCCTCCGCACCGCAGGACGAGGAGACCTCCGAACTGGTCGGCACCCTGCGCGACGACGTACTGCCGGAGCTGTCCGATCGGAACGGTGCCCGGTACCTGGTCGGCGGAGCAACGGCCGCGTCCGAGGACTACGCCGGCAAGGTCGCCGACCGGCTGCCGCTCTTCATGGCCATCGTCGTCGGCCTCTCCGTGCTCCTGCTGATGGCGGTGTTCCGCTCGGTGCTCGTCCCGTTGAAGGCTGCGCTGCTGAACCTGCTCAGCATCGGCGCCGCGCTCGGCGCGATGACCCTGGTGTTCCAGGACGGCCGGCTCGGCGTGGAGCCCGGCCCGATCGAGGCGTACCTGCCGGTGATGGTCTTCGCGATCGTCTTCGGGCTCTCCATGGACTACGAGATCTTCCTGATCTCCCGGATCCACGAGGAGTGGACGCGCTCCAAGGACCCCTCCCACGCCGTGCGGGAGGGACTGGCCCACACCGGCTCGGTGATCACCGCGGCCGGCGCGATCATGGTCGTGATCTTCGGCGCATTCATGCTCAGCTCGCAGCGGCTGCTCCAGCAGGCCGGCTTCGGCATGGCGGTGGCGATCTTCGTGGACGCCGTCGTCATCCGCTGCCTGATCGTTCCGGCGGCGATGGAGCTGATGGGCCGCCGCGCCTGGTGGCTGCCGGCGCCGCTGGCCCGGCTGCTGCCCAAGGTCGAGCTGGAGCGGCACTAGGCGCGGCGCCACCGGTCGCCCGTTCGCCGATTGTTCGCCCAGGCGCTAGCCGCCCGCGACGCGGTGCCGGGCCAGGTGGGCGAGGACCGACTGGTTCGCCTCCCACCCGTCCGGGAACTTCACCGGCACGCCGAGGTGCACCGGTTCGGCGGACGGATGCGCGTCCAGCAGCTCGGGAATCCCCGCCCGCGCCACGACGACGCAGGCGTGCCGGTGCCGCGACGTCAAGACGCACAGCCGCCCCGACTCCAGGTGGAACGCGGTCGCGTCGCGGCGCCCCGACAGCGGATGCAGGACGACCGTCACGTCGTACTCGCGGCCCTGGAGGCGGTTCGCCGTGTCGACGGTGACGCCCTCGCCGTGCGGGCCGAGCGCGGCGCGGATCGCGGTCACCTGGTCGCGGTGCGCGGCGCCGATCGCGACGCGTCCCGCGTCCACCTGCCCCGATCCCAGTTCGGAGTGCGCGACGGGGCCGCGCTGCAGCAGCCGGACGGCGAGCGCCGCCGTGGCCCGGACGGCCTCGGCGTCGGTCCGCAGCGTGTGCCGCGCCGGCAGCTCGTACAGGGCCCAGCCGGTGGACGCCGCCTCTTCGAGCGCGCGGTCGTAGGTGGTGCCCATGCCGCGCGCGGCGTACTCCAGCCGCCGGTCGCCCGGCCCCGTCCCGGCGCGGAAGCCCGTGAACGGGTAGAACGCCTCCGACACGACGGGCGCCGCGGACGCGGGCAGCCGCCACGACACCGGCAGCCGGTGCACGGGCAGGTCCGGGTTGTGCGCGAGCAGGACGGACACGGCGCTGCGCAGCGGGTCCCAGGACAGCCCCGCCCAGCGCTCGACCTCCACGGTGGAGAACGGGTCGAGCTGGCCGGGGTCGCCGACGAACAGCGCCCGCTCGAAGCGCCCGGCGATGCGCAGCAGCATGTCCGAGCGCATCTGGTAGGCCTCGTCGACGATCGCCCACGGCCACGACCCGTCCGAGAGCGTCGCCCACTTCGCGGCGGTCGCGATCACGACGGTGTGCTCGGCGAGGTCGTCGGCCTTCTGCGCGACCCGCACCGCCGGATGCGCCAGCACCCGCTCGGAGGGGAGGTATCCCGACGCCGACAGCCGCCCCAGCGTGATGCCGGGATGCCTCCCCGCTATCCGCTCGATGAGGTCGTCCACCTGCTCGTTCGTCTGCGCGACGATCATGAGCCGCTCGCCGGCCTCGGCCAGGTGCGCGGCGGCCCGCACCACCAGCGTCGACTTGCCCGCGCCCGGCGGGGAGTCGACCACCACGCCGCGGTGCCCACCGCCGAGATCGGCCAGGACCGCGTCGACGACCCGGGCGGCCGCCTCCCCGGGAGCGAGCGGCGACGGGTCCGGATCGTCCGCCGCCACCGGCGTCAGGTGGCGGCCCGCGTGTTCGGTCACGACCATTCCTCTTCGGCGTCCTCGTCGGTCGGCACGTAGTCGGCGGGCGGCCCGCCGTGCGTCCACGGCGTGTCGTCCCGGTCGGGGAACTTCGCCGCGCCGAACGAGCCCTCCGTCAGCGACGTGAAGCACACCCGGTCGCCCACCTCCGGCACGGCGCCCGCCTCCGGAGTGAGCTTTCGGCCCATCCCGCCGGTCAGCTCCAGCACGACGCCGCCGCCGTCCAGCTCCACGATCCTCCCCTTGAGCGCGGGCCGGGCCGCGTTGCACACCGTCGTCCCGGCGTCCAGGCGCACCGGGTCCCGGGTCTCCACCCGCAGCAGCGGGCGGAGCTTCGGCCGCTTGCCGGTCTCGTCCAGCCGGGTCGGGTCGCATTCGGTGACCGTCCCGCCGAACGCCTGGCCGGCCAGCCGGTGCTCGGCCATCACCAGGGGGTCGTCGAACGCTCGCTGCGCGTCGTAGGCGTCCTGCGCGCGTTCGAGGTCGTGCAGCCGCCGCGCCGCGCGGACGGGCGGGTCGCGGCGCGCCTGGGGATACGCCTCGCCGAACGTCTGGTGGTAGTAGGTGAAGGCGTCCCGGTCGCGCTCCCACCGCCGCGGGACGCTCGCCCCCTCCGGCAGCGCACCTAGCAGCCCGACTGCCCGCCACATCAGGTCCCACGTCGGGATGAGCTGGCCGGCGAGCGCGGTGCGCAGCCGCTCCTCGGCGCGCGAGCCGGTGCCCGCCCGGTCGTAGGCGGCGATCGCCGGCGCGAGGACCTCGTTGTCGAACGTCGGGTCGGTCGTCGGCCCCGCCGGCGGGCAGACCACCGGGTCCTCGGCGCGGGCCGCGGCGGCCGGGCCGTCCAGGCCGTCCGGCGGGTCGATCCAGCCCATCAGCGCGGCGAGGTTGCCGTCCTCCAGCGAACTCTGGCCCGTGGCCCAGTGCAGCCGCAGCAGCTCGGTCATCGCGCCCAGCAGCGACGACCCGGGATGGTCGTGGCGGTCGGCGAACCACGTCAGCCAGCGGCCGAGCACCGGCACCGCCGGGTCCACCGCGTACGGGCCCTCGGTGCTGCGGAACCTCGTCGAGCGGCCCATCAGCCGCAGGAACGCGACACCGCCCCGGTTCGGCACGAGCAGCTGCGGCGCGTCCCCGTACCGGATCCTCTCGTCGCCGTCCTTGCCGGGCGGCAGCTCCTCCACCGCGCCCCGGCTCGTCTCGATGTGGTTCAGGACGAGCTTGGCGAGGCTCGCCGCGAACGCGAACCGCAGGTCGCGGTTGCGCGGCTGCGGGACGACCAGCAGCGTCGGGTCGTCCGGCGCGCTGCCGGCCAGCACGGCCAGCGGCGCGGCCGCCTCCCCGGAGAGCTTCAGCGGGACGAGGACCAGCGGCGCGTCCGAGACATGGCAGTGCCGGACGGTCGCGACGGGCTGCGCGATGCCGGCGGCCACCGCCTGCAACCGCGCGAGCGAGGACAGCGCGCTCATGGACGGATCACGCGGCCCCGTGCAGGGCTTCCGCGCGCAGCCGGGCCGCGGCCCGCAGCTGCGCGGCCGTCTCGGCCAGGTCGTCGGACGGGTGCAGCGTCCCGTCCGCCAGCGCGAGCGCGGTGCCGACCGTGTCGACGCCGCCGAGGTCGTCGCGGACGGACCGGCCGAGCGCGCCCGTCGCCCCGCACGCCCGCGCCTCGTCCCGGCAGAACAGCGCCATCTCGCACCCCGACATGCACTCCGGCGAGTACCGGGCCTCCACCGCGCGGACCGACGTGGCGAGCGCCTCGCCGGGCTCGAACGTCAGGTCGCCGGGCAGCTCCACCAGGATGTCGTCGATCCGGGTGAGCCGCGCGAGCTGCCGTTCGAGGACGGCGAGCTGCGGCCGCACGTCCAGCGGCGTCGCGGTCGGGCGGTTGGAGAAGTTCTCCGGGCAGACCAGGAAGACGTCGTGCGAGACGCGCGCCGGGTCGTGCCCCAGCTCGGCCACCAGCCGGCGCAGCGCGAGCACGTACACCGCCGACTGCCTCGCCGCCGCCGCGACCTGCTCGGGCTCGGCCTGCCCGTCCACCACGGCGAACGACTTGACCTCGATGACGTGCAGCCGGCCCGCGAACTGGAACGCGATCACGTCCGGCTCCAGGTAGGCGGGGTGCCCGGCGATCTCCAGCCGCAGCAGCGGATGGTCGAACAGCGTCCCCTCGCCGCTCTCCAGCGCGCGGGCGACCAGCCGCCGGGTGCGCGAGTGCCGCAGCTCCCGGCCCTCGTTGCCCGCGACGACCTCCAGGTCGTCGTAGGAGACCTCGGGGACGTCGAGGCCGAGCCGCTCGCGCAGCAGCGTCAGCAGCTCCGCGCACCCGTCCGCCTTCACCTGCGCCTCGAACACGTTCCCGCGCGTGATCGCGAACTGCGACTGGCCGAACGGCGCGGGGAAGCCCAGCTCCCGCGCCACCGCGTCCTTGTCGACGCCCGCCGCGTCCATCACGCCGCGGCGGGCGCAGCCGGGGTTGGACGTCAGCGCGGCGATGGTGCGGGCGTCGTGATTGCGCGGGGGCGCTCCGCCGCGCAGCCGGTCCAGGTCCGGCGCGGTCTCGGTCATCGGTCCGTCTCTCCGTTGATGGCGGGGCGCCGGCCGGAGTCCCGCAGGGACCGCAGCCGGCTGCCGAACAGCCGTTCCGCGTCGTCGAGCCGTTCCCGGGCGCGGGCCGCGGCGGCCTCGCGCCGCCGCCGGTCCGGCTCCCGGTGCACGTCCAGCTCGGCCCGGGCGGCCTCGGCCAGCGCGGACGGCTCGACCGTACCGACCGTACCGGTGACCGCACCGGGAATGTTGGACGCGAAACGCCACAGCAGCCGCTGCACTCCGGGCGGCGGCGTCCCGCGCCCGGCGTGCTCGGCGAGGCGCACCGCCGACGTGAGGAAGTCGGTGCGCGGGCTCAGCGGGCCGACGATCCGCTGCTCCAGCGGCCACGTGCTCACGGTGAGCAGGCCGCGGGCCGGTGCGAGAAGGTCGGCGGTCAGCGCGGCGCACAGGTAGTACGGCCGGGCGTAGGGGGCGGTGCGGAACGAGCGCTCCTCGTCGCGCCGCAGGCTCGTCAGCCGGCTGCCGGGAATCTCGCCGGGGAAGAAGGCCGCGTACACCGATCCGATCAGCTTGGGCGCGGCGGGGACGCCGAGCAGCGTGAGCGCCTGGTGGACCTGCTCCCGGACGGGCAGCAGCCCGCGCTCGCCGCTGTCGGAAGGCTTCGCCGGCGGGTCGCCGGCGCCGAGGACCGCGTCGTCCCACGCGCTCTCGGCCCGGCGCAGCTCGGTGCGCAGCGCGCGGGCCCCCCGCCGGTCGCCGGACGCCATGGCCCGGCGGACGGCGGCGCGCAGCTCGGCGATGCGCGCTTCCAGCTCGTCGGGGGTCGGGACGCCGGGGGACCGGGGCATGGCGCAGACAGTACAGGTGCTTCCGGACACTTCCAGTGTTTTCCAGCTTTGGCGTGGCGCGATCTGGTTCAGCGCGGCTTCCGCCACACGAGGGAGTACCGCCACAGCAGGTGCCTACGGAAGACGGCGCCGGGCAGGACGCGTTGCGCCTCGTCCCGCACCTCGGCCCAGGTCATGGCGGGATCGGCGATCGGCGCTCCCGGTCCGCCGCGGGAGCGGCGCAGGTTCCGGAGGCGGAGGGCGTGGTGGGCCGGGAGGCCCATTGCCGAGAACGCCCAGTCCCGCGGCCCCTTGTTGCCGGCGAGGCTGATGACCACGAGGCCGCCGCCCGGCCGCAGCGCGTCGCGCATCGCGGACAGCCCCTTGGCGAAGTCCATGTGGTGGATGGCCGCGACGCTGCAGACGAAGTCGTAGTGGTTCTCGGGCAGGTCGTGCTCCAGCAGGCCGGCCTCGACGAACTCGACGTTGCCGATGCCCTCGCTCAGCCTCCTGGCCTTGGCGACCATCTCCGCCGACCGGTCGAGCCCGGTGACGTGCGCCGCCCGCGGTGCGAGGCGGCGCGCGAGCAGGCCGTCGCCGCAGCCCACGTCCAGTGCCTCGCCGCAGCCGCGCGGCACGTTGCGCAGCACGACGTCGTGGTAGTGGGTGTTGTGGTTCCAGTACTCGTCGGTCATCGGCGCCGCCGGTGGGGGTCAGGATCGCTGGTCGCGGCGCAGGGGGTGCGCCTCCGGGACCTCCACGATAACGATCTTGACGCCGTCGGGGTCCTCGATCCACATCTCGACCAGCCCCCACGGCTCCTCGCGCGGTTCCCGCGTGACGCGCGCCCCGGCCGCCGCGAGCCGCTCGTGCTCCGCCCGGACGTCCCGGACCTGCAGCCAGATCATCGGGGACGGTCCCGTCCCGCCCGCGCCGTGCCCGGACACCTCCAGGAACCCGGGGCCGAGGAAGAACACCACGCCGGGGGAGGCGGCCGGGCCGAACTCCCGGTAGACGGCGAGGCCCAGCACGTCGCGGTAGAAGCGCTGCGTGCGCGCCGGGTCACCCGGGCGAAGCAGGATGCGGCTGCTCAGAACGTCCATGCCCACCATCCTCGCCCGGGTGCCGCCCGGGTGCGGGCACCGGGATGCCCGGTGTCAGCCGGTGAAGCTCGCCCGGTAGGTGGCGGCCATGTCCTCGTCGCCGTGGCCCTGCTCGATCACGCGCCGGAACCGCGTGCCCGCCGCGTCGTTCACATCGACCCGGATGCCCGCGCTCGCGGCGGACTCGTGGATCAGCCGGGTGTTCTTCTCCGCGTTGCGGACGGCGAAGCTCGGCTCGAAGTCGCCGGCCAGCATCGCCTTCATCTTCATCTGCAGGTAGACGCTGTCGAGCGGGCCGCCGGTGAGGACCTCGCCGAGCAGGGCCGGGTCGAGCCCGAGCCCCTCGGCCAGGGCGACGGACTCGGCGACGACCGAGGTCAGCGAGATGGCGTAACTCACCGCGGCCAGCTTGAGCCGGGTGCCCGCGCCACTCGCGCCGTCCTCGTCCAGCCACAGGGTCCGGGCGCCGACGGCGCCGAAGACGGGCTCCAGGACCTCGCGCGCCTGCTGCGGGCCGGCGGCCAGGATCATCAGCTTGCCCTGCTCCGCGGGCTGCTTGGTGCCCTGGACGGGGGAGTCCACGAACGTCAGTTCGTGCTCGGCGGCGAACCCGGCCAGGGCCGGGACGTCCGCGACGCCGACCGTCCCCATCTGCGCCCAGACCTGTCCGCTGCGCAACGCCGGGACGGCGTCCTTCATGACCGACAGCGCCGTATCGGCGTCGTTCAGCATCGTGATGACGACCTCGGCGTCCCGGACGGCCCCGGCGGGGGAGTCCGCGACGGCGGCGCCGTCGGCGGCGAGCGGCTCCGCCCTGTCCCTGGTGCGGTTCCACGCCACGACCTGATGGCCGTTCCGGAGGAGGTTCCGGGCCATCGGGGCGCCCATGATCCCGGTGCCGAGCACGGCGATCTGCGTCATTCTCCCGCTCCTTTTGGACTAATCAATTCAAAATGGTGGGGGCGCCAGCTTGGCACAGCGGGCGCATGTCGTGCATCCCCGAACGGGTCCCTACCCGGCCGCGGCGGAGACTCGCCGCGGCCACGCGCCGGACACGACCGGCCGGTTCAGCCGTAGGCGGGGCTCTCCTCCAGCACGTCGGCGGGCGCCGCGGTGTACGGCGCGGCGAACGCGTCGAGGGTGCGTTCGAGCTGGGCGGACCACCAGGGCACGAGGGACGCGGGGCCGCGCTCGGCCGTCCCGTCCTCACCGAGGTACCGGTGGCGCAGCGCCGCCACGTCGCAGAGCCGCTCCCACCATTCGCGGTGCACCGCCGACTGGATCTGGCCGGCGTCCAGCGGGTACGCGGACCGGTGCCCCCGGACGAACGCCTGGACGCGGTCGAGATCGAGGCCGCGCTCGTCCTCGCAGGCGAACAGCCGCGCCGCCGACCGGACGACCTCGCCCGCGACCGGGCCCGTCGTCAGCCCGTCCCAGCCGAGGACGGCGGTGACGTTGCCCGAGCCGCCGTAGCGCAGGTGCCCGGCGTGGAACGAGCCGTGCAGGTGCCCCACCGTGCTCACCTCGATGTCCGGCGGCTGGTGGCCCGCGAACTCGGCGAGCAGGTCGCGGCGTTCGCGCAGGCGGCGGACGGTCAGCGCGTCGAAGTCGGTGCCGCCGTCGCCGTCCGGGACGTCCCGCAGCATCTCCTCCACGGCCGCCGCGGCGTCGGCGGCGCGCGGCGTCGGAACGAGCATGCTCTGCTGGACGGGCGCCGTCAGCTCGTCGAGCGTGGCGTGCAGGCGGCCGAGCAGCTCGCCCAGCGCCTCGCACTGGGCGAACGTCAGCTCCAGCCCGCCGCGCCCGCGGCCCCCGACCCACGGGTACAGGACGTAGCCGCGGCCGGCGGCGGTGACCAGCGTCCGGCCGCCGCGCGCCGGCACCGGCGCGAGCACCGGGAGGCCCGCGGCGTCGAGCGCGGCCGTGACGCCGTGCCGGAACAGCACGCGGCGCCTGTCGGGCCGCTCGTACTCCTTGAGGAAGTAGGCATCGCCGGCAGCGTCGACCCGCCAGCTCCGGGGACCGCGCCCGGAGCCCAGCGGCGTCGCCTCGGCCGGCGCGCCGATCTCCCAGCGGCTCAGCAGCCGCGGCGGCGGCTCGGCGCCGCCCTCGCCGACGCCGCTCCCGCGTTCACTGTCAGAGCTGTATGACGTCGGCACGTCGGCACCTCGGCTGGGTCGGACGGACGGCGGTCGAATGGATGTTCTACGCCGACGCTACACGTCCCGGCCGCGCCGCGAAAGCGGACCGCGCGGACCCGCGGACCGCGCGGTCCGCCGCCTCAGACGCGTTCCAGGATGACGACGGGGATGGGACGGCTCGTCTTCTTCTGGTACTCGTCGTAGTCGGGCCACGTGGCGGCCATCTTCCGCCAGAGCGGCGGCTTCTCCTCGGGCGTCGCCGTGCGCGCCCGAGCGGTGAACCTGTCGCCGCGCACCTGCACCTTCACCTCGGGGTCCGCCTCAAGGTTGAGGTACCAGGACGGGTGCTCGTCCGCGCCGCCGTTGGACGCGACGACCAGGTAGGCGTCGCCCTCCGGCTGGTAGATGAGCGGAGTGGTGTACTCCTTGCCGCTGCGCCGTCCCTTGGCGGTGAGCAGGAGGGTGATGGTGCCCTGCCAGTCGTGTCCCTCCTCGCCGTCCGTCGCCTGGTAGCGGTCGACGTGCTCCTTGCCGAAAAGCATGCATTCTCCCTGTGTTCGGACCTAGAGGCGATCACTGTCGTGAACAGCCGGACCCGCAACGACCTTCCCGATGGGCCGCGTCTCAAATGCGCGCCGTCCGCATCGGCGTGCCGATCACTACCCTGGGCTGGTGGACGACGCGGCAGAGCTGGCGTGGCGGTGCGCCGAGACGATGTACGCCCGGGACAAGGTGGCGCAGGACCTCGCGATGGAGATCGCCGAGGTGGCGCCGGGGCGGGCGCGGCTGCGGATGACGGTCGCGGACACCATGGTGAACGGCTACGGCATCGCGCACGGCGGCTACCTGTTCCTGCTGGCCGACTCCGCGTTCGCCTACGCCTGCAACACCCATGGGGCGGTGACGGTCGCCGCGTCCGCCGACGTGGTGTTCGTGGCGAGCGCGCACGGCGGGGACGTGCTGGAGGCGACGGCGGTGGAACGCGTCCGGTACGGACGGAGCGGCGTCTACGACGTGACGGTCCGCCGCGTCGCGGACGGAGCGGTCATCGCGGAGTTCCGCGGCGGAAGCCGCAGCCGGGACCAGCGCGTCATCGACGGCCCGCCGTGATCCGCACGGGGTCAAAGGTCGTTCAGGACGTCGGTGAGGTAGCGCACGGTGTCGTCGGGGCGCTCGGCGGTGATGCACAGGTTGTTCATGGCGCGCATGTAGGTGTCGACGTCGGTCGGCTTGTCGAGGTAGAGCGCGCTGGTGAGCTGCTCCAGGTACACGACGTCGGACAGGCCGGGCTCGGCGAAGCGCAGGATGGTGAACGGGCCGCCGGCTGCGGCGTGCCCGCCCGCGCCGAACGGCACGATCTGCAGCGTGACGTTGGGCAGCTCGCACACCTCGATCAGGTGCTGGAGCTGGGCCCGCATCACGGCGCGCCCACCGAGGGGACGGCGCACGACCGCCTCGTCCAGCACGGCCCACAGGGTCGGAGCCCCCGGTGAGGTGAACCGGTGCTGCCGGGTGGTGCGCACCTGGACGCGGCGCTCGACCTCCTCGTCGGACGCGTCCGAGAAACCGAGGCGGACGACCGCTCGCGCGTAGTCCTCCGTCTGCAGCAGCCCGGGGACGAACTGCAGCTCGTAGGTGCGCAGCAGGGAGGCGGCCTCTTCCAGGCCGAGGTACACCTCGAACCAGCTGGGCAGGACGTCGCCGTACCGGTGCCACAAGCCGGGGGTGTTGGCCTCCTTCGCGAGCTCCAGCAGCGGGGCCCGCTCGTCCGGATCGGAGACGCCGTACAGGGTCAGCAGGTCGGAGACGTCGCGCTCCTTGAAGCCGACGCGGCCGAGCTCCATGCGGCTGATCTTCGAATGGGAGCCGCGGATCTCGTAGCCCGCCTGCTCGGTGGAGATGCCGCGGGCCTCACGCAGCCGCCGCAGTTGTGCGCCGAGGAGAATGCGCAGGACGGTGGGGCCGCCGCGGCGCGGATAATCGATCAGCCGTCCGGCCGGATCACCCTCGGACGGAGGTGTTGGGGCAGCTGAATCCTGGGCCAAGGGGTCACCAGCCAGTCGACGGGTCTGCGCGGGGGAGGATCGGCACCGCCCTATGTTAGTGCGTGTTTGAGAAGTTGATCTCGGTCGGTGTGTCTGCGTGATGCGGTGTGCCGGTTCGTGCAGGGTGTGGCGATGGCTCGGACGTCGTGTTACCCGTCGGACCTGACCGATGAGGAGTGGGCGCTGGTGCAGCCGCTGCTGCCACCGGCCGGCAGCGGCGGGCGCCCGGAGAAGCATTCGCGGCGCGAGATCGTGGACGCGGTGCTGTACGTGGTGCGCACCGGATGCCCGTGGCGGCAGCTGCCCGCCGACTTCCCGCCTTGGCAGACGGTGTACTG
>NZ_FOVH01000001.1:957999-1225823 GCF_900115095.1 Actinomadura madurae | reverse complement strand
CCTCCGACCCCAGCAACTCCCGCTGCCACAACGCGTAATCGGCGTACTGCACCGGCAACGCCGCCCACTCCGGCACCCGGCCCTCACACCGCGCCGCATACGCCACCGACAGATCACGCGCCAACCGGCCCATCGACCAGCCATCACCCGCGATGTGATGCACCACCAGCACCAGCACATGCTCATCCGGCCCCACACCGAACAACCACGCCCGCACCGGCACCTCGACCGACAGATCGAAGGCGTGCCGGGCCGCCGCGAGCACCGCCTCGCTGAGCTCGGGAGGTCCTTCGCCGCCCTCCGCAGGGGCGGGCGCGGAGAGATCCTGGAGCCCCCGGAGCCGCTCGTAGGATTCGGGTGTCGCGACCACGTCGACGAACGGCAGGTCCCAGACGAGTTCCTCCATGCCCACGACCCGCTGGTACGGCTCACCGTCGGCCACCGGGAACACTGTCCGCAGCGACTCGTGCCGCCCGATCACGTCCCGCAGCGCGGCGTGGAGTTCCGAGCGGTCGAGCCCGCCGGAGAGGTTCATGACGAGCGGCGGCGCGTTGTACGTCGGGCTCGGGCCCTCCATCTGCCCGAGGAACCACATGCGGCGCTGGTTGAACGACAGCGGCACGCGCTCTGGACGCTCCGCCGCGGTCAGCCGGAGGCGTCCGGCCTCCGAGCCGGCGATGCGGGTCGCGAGGCCGGCGACCGTGGGGGCCTCGAACACGTCGATGACGTCCATCTCGACGTCGAGAAGCGCCCGGATCCGGCTGATCAGGCCGGTCGCCATCAGGGAGTGGCCGCCGAGGTCGAAGAAGTTGTCGTCCACACCGACCTCGTCCACGCCGAGGACGTTGGCGAACGCGGCGCACAGGATCTCCTCCCGCACCGTGGCGGGCGGCCGGCTCGCGGCGCTCGTGTACGCGGGCGCGGGCAGGGCACCGCGGTCCACCTTCCCGTTGGGGGTGAGCGGGATCGCGTCGAGCACCACCACGGCCGAGGGGACCATGAAGTCCGGGAGCCGCTCGGCCGCGAATCCCCGGACCGAGGCCGCGAGCCCGTCGCCCTCCCCCGTCACGTACGCGACCAGGCGTTTCTCGCCCCGCTCGTCCTCGGCGACGATCACCGCCGCGTGGCCGACCTCGGGGTGCGCGGCCATCACCGCCTCGACCTCGGCGGGTTCGATCCGGTAGCCGCGGATCTTCACCTGCTCGTCGGCCCGGCCGACGTAGACCAGCCGTCCGTCGCCGGTCCACCGGACGCGGTCCCCGGTCCGGTACATCCGGGTGCCCGGTCCGCCGAACGGGCAGGCGACGAACCGTTCACCGGTCAGCCCGGGCCTGCCGAGATAGCCGCGCGCGAGGCCGGTCCCGGCGACGTAGAGCTCGCCCGCCACTCCCGCCGGCACCGGCCGCAGGAAGGCGTCCAGCACGAACACGCGCGTGTTGGCGAGCGGGCCGCCGACGTCGGGCTCCTCGCCCGCCGCCAGCGGAGCCGAGATCGCGACGCCGATCGTGGTCTCGGTCGCCCCGTACCCGTTCACGAACCGGCGGCCCGGCGCCCAGCGCGCCACCTGCTCGGCGCTCAAGGCCTCGCCCACCGACGTCAGCGTCACCACCGACGGCACGTCGGCGGGCTCCAGCATCGCCAGCGCCGAGGGCGGCAGGGTCGCGTACGAGACCTCGTGCCGGGCGATCACATCGGTGAGCCCCGGCCCGGGCAGCAGCTCGCTCGCGGACGCCACGACCAGCCGCGCCCCGGGGTAGAGGGCCATCAGCAGGTCCGAGGTGGCCGCGTCGAACCCGACCGCGGCGAACTGCAGCACGCGGCTGCCCGCGTCCACCCCGCACCGCTCGGCCTGCGCGGCCGCGAGGTTCACGCCGCCGGCATGGGTGAGCATGACGCCCTTCGGCCTGCCGGTGGAGCCGGAGGTGTAGATCACGTAGGCCAGGCAGTCCGGCCTCGGGGCCGCGGCGGGGGCCGTCGCGGGTGCCGCGTCCAGCGCCGCGCGCACCTGGGGGGAGTCGACGGCGACCGCCAGGATGTTCCTGACGGGCAGCTCGTCGAGGAGCTCCTCCTGGCCGAGCAGCACCGCGGCATGGCTGTCGGCCAGCATGAACCTGATCCGGTCGGCGGGATAGGCGGTGTCGATCGGCAGGTAGGCCGCACCGGCCTTCCACACCGCGACCAGCGCCACGATCAGGTCGACGCCACGGCTCATCGCCACCGCGACCACCGACTCGGGCCCGATGCCGAGGCTCGTGAGGTGGTGCGCCAGGCGGTTCGCCCGCTCGTCCAGTTCGGCGTACGTCAGCCGGGCCTCGTCGGACACGACGGCCACCGCGTCCGGTGCCCTCGCCACCCGCTCGGCGAACATGTCGGAGAGGTCGGTCTCCGGGACCTCGGTCGCGGTGTCGTTCCAGTCGACGAGCAGGCGCCGGTGCTCCTCGTCGGCCAGGAGGGGCACCCGTCCGGCGCGCTCGGCCGGCGCGACCGCGGCGAGCCGGTCGGCGATGGCCAGGATCCGCCGGTGGATGCGCTGGGCGGCGGCGGGTTCGTGGACGTCGAGGTTGACATCGACGTCGGTCCGGAACCCGGGATCCCCCGGCCGGTCGTAGACGTCGATGCGGGCGCCGTCGATCGCGCCGGTGGAAACGTTGTGGCCGGTGACGGCGCAGCCCCCGAACTTCTCCGGGTAGTCGAAGGCCATCACGTTGACGTACAGGTCGCAGAGAGCGCCGCGCCTCGACTCCCTGAGAGCGTCCTCGTAGCGGTAGCGCTGGTGCCGCAGGCCCCGGTGGACCGCGGTGTTCGTCTGCCGGACGAGATCCGCGACGGTCGTGTCACGGTCGATCCGGAGCCGGATCGGCAGGTTGTTGGCGGTCGTGGCGGGGGCGAACACCCTGCGGCGGTCCGGCAGGCTGAGGACGGGAAGACCGATGACGATGTCCCGCTCGCCGGTGACGCCGTGCTGGTGCACGGCCGCAGAAACGATCATCAGCTCGGTCAGGCCGGTCCCCAGCCCGCGTGCCGCCGACCTCAGGCGCTCGGCGGCGTCGCCGTCGAGGTGGCCGGCGTGCCGCGCCAGGGGGGCCATCAGCCGGGTTCCTCCGCGCCCGTGCGCTCCGGGGGCGTCGGGGAGGTCGGCGAGGACGCCGAGCCAGTACGCCCGGTCGCGGCCGAAGTCGGGCGAGGCCCGGTAGGCGCGTTCCGCCTCCAGGAGCGCGCCCAGCGGCTCCAGCGGCCCGTCGGCGGCGGGCGGGCCCCCGGTGAGCTCGCCGTAGAGGGCGGCGACCCTTCGGACGAGGACCACGAGGGCCCGGCCGTCCATGATCAAGTGGTGGTACCGGTGGTACCAGCGGTGGTGATCCGGGCCGAGGACGAAGACCGCGTGCGTGAACAGCGGGCCGCCGGTGAGATCGGCGGGCGTGCGCACGTCCTGCCGCATCCACGCGTCGGCGGCCGCCGCCGGGTCGGGCCGGCCGCTGACGTCGATGACGGGGACCGCGTGCTCGGCCGAGGCGTCGACGTACTGCTTCGGAACACCGTCCACCACGCGGAAGCGGAGGCGGAGGGCGTCGGCCTCGGCCGCGGCGCGCCGCAGCGCCTCGGCGAAGAGCCCTACCTCGAGATCGCCGCGAATCTCCAGATACTCGGCGATGTTGTACGCCGGATTCTCGGGTGCGAACTGCTGGGCCCGCCAGATATCCAGCTGGCCGGCCATGAGATCATGAAGCACGCGTTCCACGACAGCCTTTCCCGACCGATCAGGGCTTCTACTTCTCCATCTTCTCCATGGCCTCGATCAGGCTCTTGGGCCGCATGTCCGTCCAGGACTTCTCTATGTAGTCGAGGCATTCCTGCCGGCCGGCCTCCCCGAACACCGTTTTCCAGCCGTCCGGCACGTCGATGAATACCGGCCAGAGCGAGTGCTGGTTCTCGTCGTTGACGAGAACCAGGTACATGGCATCGGGGTCTTCAAAAGGATTCGTCACCGTGCTGTCCCTTCACCGGGCCTTGAGAGTCCATGCCGGACAAATGACTAACGATCAACATGCCGCATGGTCAAACGGGTTCGCCAGCCGCCGGTTGAACGCGGCACGGGTGTTCAACCGGCGCACCGCCCCAGTTGGGCACCCGCCGCGGAGGCGCGTTCGAGCGCGCCGGGCAAACAGCGATGAACCCACGCTAGGATCCGGCCCGAACGCACGTTGTTGATCAGCGGACGCCTGACCGAATGGACCGATCACCGGTTTCCTCGCGGTCCATTGAGAATGTTTCATTCAGGCAGCTCGTGCTTCAACGGAAAAGCATCGGGCCGCGCAGCAGGTGATCGACGGGGCGCACCGGCTGCGGGCCGTGGTCATGCGCCCCTGAACCGTCCGTGCGAGAAGGGTGTCCGATGAGTTCTGGAACTGTCGAAGAATTCGATGTCGTCGTCGTGGGCGGCGGTCCCGGCGGCTCTGCTCTGGCCGCGCTCGTGGCGATGCAGGGGCATCGGGTCCTTCTCTTGGAGAAGGAGAGGTTCCCGCGGTACCAGATCGGCGAGTCCCTGCTTCCGGGCACGGTGCAGGGCGTGTGCGTGCTCCTCGGAGTGGCGGACGAGCTGGCCAAGGCCGGCTTCATGGTGAAGCGGGGCGGCACGCTCAGATGGGGCGCCAATCCGGAGCCGTGGACGGTCTCCTTCTCCCTCTCGCCGAAGATGGCCGCGCCGACGTCCTTCGCCTACCAGGTCGAGCGGAGCAGGTTCGACCAGATCCTGCTCGACAACGCCCGCCGCGTGGGCGTCGACGTACGGGAACAATGCTGCGTCACCAACGTGATCGCCGACGAGGAGCGGGTTCGCGGGGTCTCCTATACCGACGCCGGCGGCACCGGCCGCGAGGCCCGCGCCCGGTTCGTCGTCGACGCGTCGGGAAACGGGAGCCGCATCAACCGGCATGTCGGCGGATCGCGAAAGTACTCCGAGTTCTTCCGAAATGTCGCGCTGTTCGGCTACTACGAGGGCGGCAAGCGCCTTCCCGCGCCCAACTCGGGGAACATCCTGTCCGCGGCGTTCGACAGCGGCTGGTTCTGGTACATCCCGCTCAGCGACACGCTGACCAGCGTCGGCGCCGTCGTCCGGCGCGACATGGCGAGCAAGATCCAGGGGGATCCGGAGCGCGCGCTCGAGGCGCTCATCGAGGAGTGCCCGATGATCAGCGACTACCTCTCGTCGGCCAAGCGCGTCACCACCGGCCAGTACGGGAAGCTCCGGGTCCGCAAGGACTACTCCTACCACCACACGGCGTTCTCGCGACCCGGCATGGTGCTCGTGGGCGACGCCGCCTGCTTCATCGACCCGGTGTTCTCCTCGGGCGTCCATCTGGCCACCTACAGCGCCCTGCTGGCCGCGCGCTCGATCAACAGCGTGATGGCCGGCATCGTGGACGAGCGGGTCGCCTTCGAGGAGTTCGAGGCGAGGTACCGGCGCGAGTACGGCGTGTTCTACGAGTTCCTGATGTCCTTCTACGACATGCACGTGAGCGAGACGTCGTACTTCTGGTCGGCGAAGAAGGTCACCAAGAGCACCCACACCGAACTGGAGTCGTTCATCGACCTGATCGCCGGTGTGTCCTCCGGAGAGTCCGCCCTCGCCGACGCGTCCGGCGTGGCGCGGCGTTTCCAGTCGAGGTCGAAGGAGTTCGCCGACGCGGTCGACGAGGTCGGCAGGGGCACGAGGGGCAGCATGATGCCCCTGTTCCGGGCCTCCCTGGTCCGCGAGGCGGTGCGGGAGGGCGCGGTGGTCCAGACGCGCGCACACCTGCGGGAGGAAGCCGGGGCCGAGACGCCGATGTTCGACAGCGGCCTGGTCTCCTCGGCCGACGGCATGTTCTGGGTGCGGGCCGAGGAGACGTGACCGGGGCCGCCCCAAGTCCCGGACGGCGTCACGGTCGTCCGGGATGCGCTCTGGAGAACGGCACCGGTGCCCGGCGCACGGCCGGGCACCGGTCGGACGGCTCCCCTCCGCCGGCGCTCTTCCCCTCGGCTCAGTTCGTCCGCTCGACGAGGTAGGCGGTGAGCCGGTTGACGGTGTCGGCCTCCCAAAGCTGGGGCGGCTCGATGTACACGCCCAGCGCGTCCTCGATGTCGGCGCAGAGCGTGTGCGCGTGAACGGAGTCCAGGCCGCCGCCGGTGAGCGACGCGTCGGGATCGATCTCGGCCTCGGGCACCCTGAGATGGAGGGCGAGGTGCTCGACCAGCCAGGAGCGGACACCCGCCGGCGTCCACGGCGCATCGGTCACATCGGTCTCGGTCACGTGGTCTCCCTTCTCAGCCCGTGATGCCTCGCACATCGGGCTCCAGCTCCGCGTACAGCGGCGCGATCTCGCCGGCGAGGAACCTCGCGCGCGTCTCGACCCGCTGGATCTTGCCGCTGGTCGTCCGGCCCACCGTGCCGCGCCGCACCAGGACGACGTTCCGCACCGGCACCCCCAGCTCCACCGTGAGCCGGCGCGACACGTCCGCCGCGACCGCGGGCAGCTCGGCCGCCGGCGTTCCGGGGGCGACCTCGTGCACGAGCACGATCCGCTCGTCGGGCTCGGAGACCCCGAAGGCCGCGCCGACGAGCCCCGCGAGCGCCGGCTGGTCGCCGCGCGCCGCCTGCTCGACGTCCTGCGGATAGATGTTGCGGCCGTAGACGATCATCATCTCCTTGAGCCGTCCGGTGACGAACAGCTCGCCGTTCACCACGGCGCCCAGATCGCCCGTGCGCAGCCATCCGGGGCCCGCCGGACCGGCGTCCTCATCGGCGAGACGCGCCTCGAAGACCTCGGCCCTGAGTTCGGGCCTGTTCCAGTAGCCGCGCCCCATGGGGGCGCCGCGCAGCCAGATCTCGCCCACGGCGCCGCCGGGCAGCCGGCGGCGGGTCCGCGGGTCGACGATCCGGGTGTCGAAGCCGCCGGGCGGCGCGCCGACGCCCACGATCTCCCTGCCCGTGCCACGGGCCGTCGCGACGAGCGCCGGGGCTTCGGCGGACTCCAGGCGGTCCCGGTCGGCGACGAGGACGGTCGGCGGCGCGCTGGGCGGGGTGGACGTCACGAACACCGTGGCCTCCGCCATCCCGTACGCCGCCGCGAACGCCTCGGGCCGCAGCCCGGTGCGCGCGAAGCGCTTGGCGAACGCCGCCAGGGTGGGCGCGTGGATCGGCTCGGAGCCGTTGTGGATGATGCGCAGCCGGGACAGGTCGAGCGTGTCGAGATCGTCGTCCCGGATGAGGCGGGTGCACAGCTCGAAGGCGAAGTTGGGGCCCCCGGTGATCGTGCTCGCGTACCGCTCCATCATCCGGAGCCACTCCAGGGGGCGCCTGACGAAGGCCGTGGCGGGCATCAGCGCGATGGGATTGCCGAACATCAGGCCCGCCGTGAGATGGAGGAACAGGCCCATGTCGTGGTGGAGGGGCAGCCAGGAGCCGATCGAGTCCTCGGCGCCCGCCCCGGTGCCGGCGCGGATCGCGCCCATGTCGGCGAGGATGTTGCCGTGGCCGAGCATCACCCCTTTCGGGGTCGCCGTGGAGCCCGAGCTGTACTGGAGGACCGCGAGCGTGTCAGGGCCGGGACGGTGGAGCGGCCCCGCGGGCGGCTCCCCTGGTCCGGCCTCTCCCACGTCCTCGACCGGCACCTGCCCGAGCCCGTGATCTCTGAGCCGGGCGGCGAGCGGCTCCCGGTCGTCCTTCGTGGTGACGACGAGACGCGGCGCGCAGTCTCCGATGATCGCGGTGAGCCGGGTGTCGGCGCGCGACTGGCCGGGCGCCGGGACCGGCACCGCCACGAGGCCGGCGAACAGGCACGCGAGGTAGGTCTCGACGTACTCGGTGCAGGTCGGCAGCGCGATGACCACTCGGTCCCCGGGGGCCAGCCGCCCGGCGAGCCCGGCCGCCCGCACCCTGGCGCGGCGGCCGAGCTCGGCGTAGGTGAGGATCTCGTGGTCCTCGGCGGCGGGGCCCCGGACGATGGACAGCGCCATCCGGTCCGGGTGCTCGGCGACCCGTCCGGCGAACGCCTCGGCGACATTCCGGTATCCATCGAAATTCAGCATGAACGCACCGGCTTTCCTTCTGGGCTCCAGCACTTTGACATGGAATCGCGACACCGCTCAATGCGTTCAACCGCGGCCCTGAATGCACCGCCATTCGTCGGCTAATCGCCGGACCACACCGGGTCGCGCTTTTCCGTGAACGCCCGCACGCCTTCCGCCGCGTCGCGGCTGCGCCTGCGGCGTTCCTCCCAGACATAACTGGACGAGAATGCCTTTTCGAGGGGCATGTCAACCGATCGGAGAACGCTCTCCTTGAGGGCCCGCACGGAGAGCGGTGCGCTGCCGGCGATGCCGTCCGTCCATTCCGCGACGCACCGGTCCAGATCCGCGTAGGGCACGACCTCGTTGACCAGGCCGTACCGCAGCGCCGTCGCGGCGGTCATGCGCCGGCCGGTGAGCAGGTATCCCATCGCGATCTTCAGTGGCAGCTGCCGGGCCAGCCTGAACGCGCCGCCGGCCCCCGGGACCAGGCCGAGCGTCGCCTCGGGCAGCGCGAAGACCGCCTCCTCCGACGCGATGATCAGGTCACAGGCCAGCGCCAGTTCGAAACCGCCACCCACGGCGTATCCGTGCACCCGTGCGATCACCGGCTTCGACAGCGTGAACCGCTCGGTCAGCCGGGGCCACCCGGGCTGCCCCCGGCTCCCGAAGGTGGTGGGCGCCACGCCCTCCTCGGTCAGCCTGGCCCGCTCCTTGAGATCCTGCCCGGCCGAGAAGGCCCGGTCGCCCGCCCCCGTCAGAACGGCGACCCGCACACCGTCATCGGCCTCCACGTCGTCCCACACGGCGCCCAGTTCCTCGTGCGTGCGCAGGTCCATGGCATTGAGCACCTCGGGCCGGTCGAGGGTCACATACGCGACGTGCCCGCGCTTCTCGTAGCGCACCCGAGCACGGTCCTCGCGTGAGGACCCCAGAGCGGTCATTGCGACGCCCCTTCCGAAACGGTCAACTGCGTCGTTGCGCCACTTGGACGGGCCCGCGGGGATCGCCCGCCGACCAGGTCCCTCGCGACGTCCGCACCGGCCTCGGGGCCTTACAGTGCGTCGATGAGCGCGCCGCTGACGGTGTCGGCGTCCGCCGGGAGCCGGGTCACGCGCTCAACGGAGGAGGCGACCACCTCCTGGGCCTTGAGCCCGTTCCCGGAGATCACGGCCACCACCGACTCCTCCGGGGAGATGATCCCTGCTCTGGCCAGTCGCCTCGCCGTCGCGACCACGACGCCACCGGCGGGCTCGGTGAACACGCCCTCCGTCGAGGCGAGCAGCCCGATGCTTTCGACGATCTCCTCGTCGGAAATGGCGGAAGCCGATCCGTTGGACCTGCCGATCAGATCCAGGGCCACCTTTCCATCGGTGGGGTTGCCGATGGCGAGCGACTTCGCCAGCGTGTCGGGGACACAGGGCCGCACCGCGGATTCTCCGTGCTCGAACGCGTCCGCGACCGGAGCGCATCCGGCGGCCTGCGCGGCATGGATGCGCGGCCCGCCGCCGGCGGCCGTCATGCCGAGGCGGCTCATCTCCTCGAAACCATGGGCTATCCGGGTGAGCAGCGTCGCTCCCGCCACAGGCACGATCACGTTGGACGGCTGCCGCCAGCCGAGCTGTTCGACCACTTCGTAGGCGATCGTCTTGGCGCCCTCGGCATAGAACGGGCGCAGGTCCAGGTTGACGAAGGGCACCACCCCCTTGAGGGCGAGCTCCCGGCAGATCGCGTTCACCTGGTCGAACGTCCCCTGCAGCTGGAAGATCTCGGCGCCATGGACCGAGCTCACGACGTTCTTGGCCGGCTCGATGCCGTCGGGGTAGAAGACGACGGCGCGCATGTTCGCCGCGGCGGCGAGCGAGGCCAGCGAGTTGCCGACGTTGCCCGTGGAAACGCAGGCGACGGTCGACGCGCCTCGTTCGAACGCATACTGAAGGGCCATGGCGACGACTCGATCTTTGTACGAGAAGGATGGCCAGTTATAGCAGTCGAGCTTGAGGTAGAGATTCTCGAGACCGATGAGGCCGCCCAGTCGACGCGCGTGAACAAGTGGCGTCCATCCAGTATGGAGGCCGATGGTCGGCAGAGGCCCGACCGGCAGTAGCTCGCGCATCCTGTATATATTCCTGGGCCTCTCGCGCAAGGCTTCGGCATCCATCACGACGTCGTCGATCGGCGGGCTGAGGGTCGTGCTGCATTCACCGCACAGCCAAGGAACCTCTGGATTCGCGGCCACACCATGCCGTCGACAGACCAGAACTTCTTTGTTCATGACGAAATCGGCGTTCAGCGGCATGATTCTCCTTCGAAAAGCGGCTTCCGGGCATTACAACCGACCCGCGCGCAAACCGTCAAGGAGCGACTATGAAGCCGTCAGCGGCGGACGGCCGAAATGACGACCCGCGGATTTTCGTCCAACAGGGCCGGGGTGTGCGTCGCCTCTGCCCTGAGCACCTTGGCGGCCTCTTCACCGAGTTCCTCGGAGATCGCCTCCCAATTGCGCAGGATGGCCTCGTGCACGGCGATCTCCCGGTCCCGCGAACCGGTGGGACGCTTGGTGATGTCGGTGAATCCGGCTCTTTCGAGAAAGAAATCATAAGGCAGGTGAACAGGTTCCCAGCTGGTGAACACCAGCCGGCCTCCGGGACGGAGCACCCGTGCCAGCTCGCGGAACGCGCCCGACTTGTCGTGCACCATCCACAGCGCGTCGACACTGACCGCTCCGTCGAAGCCTCCGGCGGGCAGGCCGGTGTCCGTGGCGCTGGCCACGTGGAAGCCGGCCCGGGACGCCATGCCGAAGCCCGCCGCCCGATCCGACGCGGCGGCCACCGCCTCGGCGATGATGTCCACGCCGACCAGGGGGACATCGAGCTCGCGCGCGATCCAGAGACCGGGGCCGCCACGGCCGCAGCCGACGTCGAGCAGCCGTGTCGTGCCCGACTGCGCCAGGGTCTCCGCCAGCAGGCGCAGGTCGCTCAGAGTGACGAAACCGAAGGGCTCCACCTCGGCGGGGTAATCGCCGCCCAGGATCTCCCGGTAGATGGACTGGAGCGTGGAGCCCCGGCTCTGATTGGCCAACACCGAACGGTAACGGTCCTCACTGGTGGAGAGTGGTATCTCAGCGGCACACATCGAAGCATGCTGCACCGGATGTCCAACCACGGCAACGCGTCAGTTGAACACAAGCCTTTCCCTCCGCCAATGGAACTCTGTGGCATCGCTGAGTGGGCGAATTCTTTCTCGGCCATCGCGCCGTCACCGTCCGGGCGGATCAGGCAGAGACCATCCGCGGTCTCGAAGTTCGGCGATCAGGCGCGGAGCCGATTCCGGGTCCACCGACAGTTCTGCCACGCCGACCGGCCGGCCCTGCAGATGCTCGATCGAGACGTCCTCGATGTTGATCCCCGCGACCCCGGCGGCCTGGAGGATGAGGGCGAGCTCGCCGGGGCGGTCGGCGACGAGGACGGTGACGGTCGTGAGCCGACCGGCCGATCCGCCGCGCTTGACCGGAATCCGGTCGCGGCCGGTGACGCCCCGTGTCAGCAGCCCGGCCACCGCCGGCTCCCCGCCGGCGCGCGCCCGCAGCGCGGAGGCGACCCTGGCCAGGTCGTCCGACACCGCCTCGATCACGTCGGCGACCGGGCCGGCATTGGCCGCCAGGATCTCCTGCCAGAGCGCCGGCGCCCCGCCGGCGATACGGGTGACGTCGCGGGCGCCCTGCCCCGCGAGGCCGACCATGCCCTCCGGTGCGTCGGCGAAGCGGGCCGCCATCGCGGACGACACCACGTGCGGCGCGTGCGAGACGAGCGCCATCGCCCGGTCGTGCCCGGCGGCGTCGATGCGGACCGGGGTGGCGCCGCACCCGGTGACGAGGCTGGTCACGGCCTCCACGGCCGCGGGGTCGGCGCCCTCCGCGGGGCACAGCGCCCAGGGGCGGCCGTCGAAGAGCTCGGGCCGGGCGGCGAGCGGGCCGGACCGCTCGCTCCCTCCCAGCGGGTGCCCGCCGACGAAGACCCGCAGGTCGCAGCCCAGCCGGGCCGCCTCGGCCAACGGCGGGACCTTGACGCTCGCCACATCGGTGTACGCCGCGGCCAGGCCGCGCTCCTGAGCGTCCAGCAGGGTCCTCGCGACCGCCGAGGGCGGCACGGCCAGCACGGCGACGTCGGCCGACTCGCCGCTCCACGGGGCTCCGGCCCCCAGCTCCGCGGCGAGCCCGGCGACCGCCGGATCCCGGTCGATCAGCAGGACCTCCGCGCCGACCCGCCGCATGGCCAGCGCGATGGAGGTCCCGATCAGCCCGGTCCCGATGACCGTGATCCGCTTGAGCGCCGGCCCGAGCCGCTCACCGTCCGGAGCGCGTCGCCCGTCGTGACCGATGATGGGGATATTCACGCGCCACCTCATTGGTGCCAATCTCGCCGGACGTGGTCGGCGACAATAGCCGCAGCACCGTTCAACCGTGCCCGCGCGGCGTTTGAACACCTTCATGCCGCACCGCCCCCGCATCATCCACCCTTGACGCCGTTTAGGCATTCCTGAAGGATCGCGAGGTCAGATAGGGGAGGCGACGGCCGCTCACCGGAAATCCAGACTTTCGAAGCCGGGCACTATAACTACTCCAAAACGCCTCCCTTCACCGCACGTAAGAGCCTTCTCCACCAGTGAAGAAGGCTCCACCAGGAAAGCCCGTCCCTGTGCCGGCGCCCGCGTCCTGGCCGCCGCCGGCGTCCGCCGTCAGGAGCGCGCCGTGCCGCGCGCTCCGCGGAGGCGCTCATCGACGGAGGAGCGGCCGTCCGCATCGCCGATGCGGACGAACAGCTCGCGCGCCTCCGCCCAGGCGGCCAGGGCCGCGTCGCGGTCGCCGGCGGCATCGCGTGCGTTCCCGAGGATGCGCAGGGCCCGCGCCAGATACGGAACCCATCCGCGCGTGCGCCACACCTCCACCGAACGCTCCAGGCACGCGACGGCGCCCAGAAGGTCCCCCTCCGCCATGTTCAACTCGCCGAGCACGCCGAGCCCGTCGGCCAGGTGGTGGCGGAAATTGCCCGCCAGGCTGAACGACAGCAGCCGTTCCAGCGTCGGCCTGGCCTGCGCGTCCCCGGTCGCGACGAAGAGCTTGGCGAGGTAGAGCAGCGAGAACGCCTCCACATAGCGGTCGTCCAGATCCCGCGCCATCACGATCGACTCGTCCAGCAGCCTCCTGCCCGCCTCGATGTCACCGCACAGGGCGCGGGCGGCCCCGAGGAACTGCACGATCGTCGCGACGAACCGCGGGTTGCCCAGTTCCTCGGCCACCACGAGCGCCTGCTCCAGGCACTCCAGAGCGCTCTGCGGGTCGCCCTCACCGTGCACGACCGCCGTGACGTGGAGGGCACGGGCCTCCCCGGCGACGTAGCCCGCCTCCCGCGCGACGCGCAGAGCACGCTCCGCCAGTTCCAGCGCCTCGCCGTCCTCGCCGTCGGCCACCCGGCCCCAGACCATCGCCACCATCGCGTCGACCGTCCCGGCCGCGTCGCCCAGCTCGGTGAAGAGGTCGAGGACCCGCGCGGCCATCGTTCGCATCCGGATCATCGCCGGGCCCGGCCCGACCGGGGACGTCCAGGTAAGGACCTCCAGCAGCCCGCGCAGCACCACCGCCTCACCCCGCCTGGCACCGGTCTCCTGGCACAGCTCCAGCACCCGCTCGTGCATGCGGCGCCAGTCGTCGTACAGGCCGCGGACATCGCAGTACCGCTCCAGGGAGGCCGCCAGGTCCCACGCGTACTCGGTGAACCCCAGGTCGGCGGCCTGCACGGCCGCCGCGACCAGCGCCGCCCGCTCCGCGCCGAACCAGTGCATCGGATCGGCCAGCAGCCGGCTCCGCTCCGGGGACGGCGGCGGGAACCGCGGGACCGGTCCGTGCATGAGGGCGTAGCAGGGCCCCGGCACCCGCTCCGCCGCCTCCTCGGCGAGCGCCAGCCACCCGCCCAGTGCGCGCCGCAGCGCCGAGGCGCGCTCCTCCTCCGGGATGTCGCGTTCGGCCAGCTCGCGCGCGTACAACCGGAGCAGGTCGTGCAGCCGGTATCTCAGCTCCCCCGTCTCGTCCACCCCGGCGACCCCCACGAGGTGCGCGTCCACCAGCGTTTCGAGATGGTGCCGCGCCGCGGGCGGCGGCAGGTCCGCCAGCGCGGCGACCGTCCAGCTCGCGAAGTCGGGCGCGTCCAGCAGCCCGATCAGCTGGAACGCGCGCCGGGCCGGGGCGGGGAGCAGCCGGTAGCTCATCTCGAACCCGGCCCGCACCTCGAGATCGCCGGCCACCAGTTCGTCGAGCCGGCGCCGCTCCTCGCGCAGGACGTCGGCCAGGTGCGACGGCCTCCAGTGGTCGCGGCCCACCAGCCGGGCCGCGGCGATGCGCACCGCCAGCGGCATGTGCCCGCACAGCCGCGCGATCTCGGCCACGACGTCCGGCTCGGCCGCGACCCGCCGCTCCCCCACGATGTTGGTGATCAGCTCCACCGCCTGCGCGGACGGCAGGACGTCGAGGTTCAGCAGCCTCGCGCCCTCCAGGCCGATCAGCCGGTTGCGGCTGGTGACGAGGACGGCCGCGTCCGGCGTGCCCGGCAGCAGCGGCCGCACCTGGGACTCGTCGGCGGCGTTGTCGAGCACGACCAGGATCCTTCTGCCGGCCAGCCGGCTCCGGTACAGCGCCACCCGCTCGTCCAGGGACGGGGGGATGCCCGCGCCGGACATGCCGAGCGTGCGCAGGAAGCGGCCGAGCAGCTCGGCCGGCTCGGCGGGCTTGGCCGAGTCTCCGTGCAGGTCCACGTACAGCTGCCCGTCCGGGAAGGCATCCGCGACCCGGTGGGCGACGTGCACGGCGACCGTGGTCTTGCCGACCCCGCCCAGCCCCGAGATCGTGGTGACGGCCACCGCCCGCGGCCGGGAGACCCCCGCGGTCCCGACGAGGCTCTCGACCAGCTCCGCCACCTCGGCCGTCCGGCCGGCGAAGTCGGGGATGTCGGGCGGGAGCTGGGCGGGCGGCGGGGCCCCCGGAGGGGCGGCCGCCGTGCCCGGCTCATCGATCGTGCCGTCGGCCGACAGGACGCGCATGTGCGCGCGCTGAACGTCCCGGCTCGGCTCGACGCCCAGATCGTCGGTGAGCCGCTCGCTGAGCCGCCGGTAGATCTGCAGGGCCTCCGCCGGGCGCCCGCTCGCCGTCAGCAGGTCGATCAGCGCGGCGTGCAAGGGCTCGTCGAAGGGGAGCTCCTCGATCAGCGCGCCGACGGCGCCGACCGCCCCCTCGGGGTCGCCCGACTCCAGGGCCGCGGCGGCGAGGGCCATCGCCGCCTCGCGGATCTGGTCCTCAAGACCGCGGACCAGCGTGTCCGTCCGGTCGATCCGGGAGAGGCCGGCCAGCAACGGCCCCTTGCGCTCGGCGAACGCGGCCGTGAGCGCCCGGTACCTCCGCTCGGGCGCGGACAGGGAGCGCGCCTCGTCGGCGAGCGTCAGGAACCGGCCGAGATCGGACCGGTCCGCCGGGCAGTGCAGCAGATACCCGTTCCGGTAGCTGACCTCGATCCGATCCGGCCGCCCGGTGTGGAGGGACGCCGCCCATTTGCGCAGCCGCGACACCCCGACGTGCACCGATTCGCGGCTCGTCTCCCGGACCCGGTCGGTCCAGACGAGCTCGGCGAGCCGGCCGGTGGCCAGCGGCTCGCCCCGCGCCAGGACGAGCACGCCCAGCAGCCCCCGGAGGACCGGAGAACTCGGCGGGGCCACCTCGTCGCCGTCCACACTGACGGCGAGCGGCCCCAGGACCCGGAAGAAGACACCCTCTGCACCCACGCCTCGACATCCCCGTCGACCATCGACCAGAAGTCGCCCGCCACAGCCGTCTCAGCGAAGCAGCGAACGCGAACAACACGCGGGGTGAGAACGCATAAGAACATCCCGGACACGCCCGGTGAGCCGATTCGCGCAACACTCGGGCGCGCCCCGGCTCCGGCCGCAGAGAGAACACAGGAGCACATGAGCAGTCCGATCCACGTTTGGGAGCGACCGCGGACCGCGGGTCGCGAACAGCAACAAGACTTACGCGTACACCAGAAATGCAATTGTCGAAGACCACTTGGCGGGGAGCTCGCGCACGACAAGAGGTTCCTTCCCTGCGATTTCACAGGTCCCGTACCCTCGGCGATCTAGATGATCTCCGTATTTGAACGTAGCACAACCCATAGGCGGTCCTCACCCCCTTACTCGTGCCGATTCGGCCGTACTCCGCGCACGGGCGTCCGGCCCCCGAGTACCGCCCCCCGCGCCACCGCCGGCCACCCGGGGACCCACCACGGCCGCCACGGCCGACAGGCTGTGAACTCCTGCGTCACCGGAGACGGCCGCCGGTTCAGGTGAGCGGTCGCGGCACCTGGACACAGCGCGCCGCCCCACTTTCCCGCACATGCGCACCGTGTTCAACGAACACGCGTGGACGCCTATCGTCGGCGACCTTAAAGTCGAGTCCGCACCGGCCCCCGTAGCCCAATGGCAGAGGCAGTCTCCTTAAAAGGGACCATTTGTCGGTTCGACTCCGACCGGGGGTACCCATTTCTTTCAGCACGGCCACCGAACGGCTCGTCCGGACGACGAACGCGCCAGCGAGGCGCACCCGTCCGCTGGGAATCCCGGAACGTTCGTCGGCCATCAGGTCCGGTATGCAACGGCCCACCGGCACGGTGGAAACGATTCGTGCCGCAGCGGTGATGTGCGGTGAGGCTCATCCTGGAGCGCGCCGGATTACCAGGCGGCCGTTAATGCCCTCGGAATCATCGATGACGCCAAAAGCGGGCAGCGGAAACGTCTGGGCCGGGCACGGCGCGGTGCTGGTGGTGTGGCCTACAATGACGGTCCGGCTGGGCCGCCCCCCAGAACCAGTCCTCTGACCTGCTCAGACGTGGTGAGGCGATCGCGAGCCGGGCAGCGGACGAGGCGGTGAGGATGCCGAAGGAGCGTCGGTCCGTTCTCCGCCGTGCGCTGCGCATCCTGGACGTCTTCGAGGACGCCGCGGACGGGCTGAGCCTCTCGGAGATCAGCCGGCGGTCCGGCGTCCCGCTCACCACCACCCATCGCATCGTGGGGGAACTGCACGAGTGGGGCGCGCTCGAACGCGACGACTCCGGTGCCTACCGGATCGGGCTGCGGCTGTGGGAGGCGGCCTCTCTCGCGCCGCGGTCCGTGGGCCTGCAGCGCGTCGCTCTGCCGTTCATGCAGGATCTCTTCGAGACGACGCACCGCGGCGTGCACCTCGCCGTGCGGGAGCAGGACCAGGTCGTGTTCGTCGAGCGGTTCGTCAGCCCCGAGGTGGCCGGCGACCGGCCCCGCGTGGGCGGGCGCTACGCGATGCACGCCACCGCGGTCGGGCTGGTGCTGCTCGCGCACGCCCCGCTGGACATGCAAGAGCAGGTCATCGGCGGGCCGCTCGCGAGGTACACCCCGCACACCTGCACGAGCGCCGGCGAGCTGCGCAGGCTGCTCGCCGGCGTCCGGCGGTCCGGGTACGCGATCAGCGACCGGCAGATCAACCCGAAGTACTCCTCGGTGGCCGCGCCGATCCATGGCCCCGCCGGCGGCGTCGTCGCGGCCCTCTCGCTCATCCTGCCCTACGAGGAGTTCAACGGCCCGAGCGTGCCGCATCTGGTCCAGGCCAGCGCTCGGGGGATCTCGCGGGCGCTGGGAGCGCCCCGGGGCCGGACCGGTCCACACTCCTCTTCCGATATGCGGAAAGGCGGGTAGTCGCCGCGGCGATGGGGAGCGACCCTCAGTCCGTCGGCCGGGGGGTGTGACCTGGCCAGATCGGACTTAGGAGGGGTTCGTGCCCGTAACCGAGTTCACCTCATCCGCCCTCGACCGCCGATCGTTCCTCATGATGGCCGTCGCCGCGGCAGGCGCTCCCCTGCTGGCGGGGTGCGGTTCGGGCGCCGCCGGTTCGAGCGGCGGCAAGAAGACCACGTTCCTGAGCTATCTGCCGCTGGAGACGCTGTCGCTCGCGCCCGAACTGCTCGCGGTCGCGGGCGGCCACTTCGCCAAGCACGGCCTGGACGTGAAGCTGCAGCCGGTCAAGGGATCGCCCCAGGCCATGCAGACGCTCCTGGCCGGCATCTCCCCCATCACGCGTGTGGGCCAGATCGACGTGATGACCGCGGTCGCCGACACCGGCCAGCCGCTGGTCAACATCGGCACGCTCAGCCGCGGCTCGTCCTTGCGCTTCGTGTACAGCAAGAAGAGACATCCGCTGGCCAAGCCGCAGGACTTCGTCGGCCAGACGATGGGCGTCCCCTCCGAGGGCGGGACGAGCGACAAGGTGGTGTCGCTGGTGCTCGCCAGCGCCGGGATCGACCCGAAGCAGACCAAGCGGCAGGTCGTCGGCCTCACCCCTGGAACGTTCAATCTGGTGGAACAGGGCCGCATCGTCGGCTACGTGGTCAGCGTCGACACCGCCAACCTCCTGACGTCCAAGAACTCCGACGTCGGCCTGTTCGATCCCGGCAAGTACGTCAAGTCCGACCAGCAGGTCTATGTCACGACGAAGGACGCCGCCACGAAGGACGCGCAGACCCTCACGTCGTTCATGGCCGGGATCCACGACGCGGTGGCGGCGATGGTGGCCGACCAGTCGCTCGACGAGACCGTCAAGAAGCTGCGCGACGAGTACTCCTTCGCCTCCCTCAACGACGACAAGGTCGCCAAGGCCAGCTTGACCATGCTGCGGAACTCCTGGACCGGCGGGGATCCGAGCAAGCCGCTGCTCGTCACGGACAAGGCCGTGTGGACGGCCGGATACAAGGAGCTCACGTCCGCCGGCGTCGCCAAACCCGGCGGCGATGCCCCCAGCTGGTTCGACAACGGCCTCCTGCCCAAGACGTGAACCAGATCGACTGGAGGAAGCGGATGACCAGGCACAGCGCCAGGACGCTCGGGGAGAGCCGGGCCGAAGCGCCGCCGGGCTCGTCCCCGGAAGGGAAGAAGGGGACGGCGGCCAAGCTGGAGCTGATCGGGATCGGCAAGGAGTTCCGGAGCAGGCGGACCACCACGCAGGCCCTGTCCGGCATCGACCTGACGATCAGCGACGGCGAGTTCGTGTCGGTGATCGGACGCTCCGGGTGCGGCAAGACGACGCTGCTGCGCATGCTGGCCGGCCTGCTCGGGCCGTCCACGGGCGAGATCCTCGTCGAGGGCAGCCCGCTGTGGCACGGCTCCCGCGTGGACTCCTCCGTGGTGTCCCAGCTCGGCGTGGTGTTCCAGGAGGCCAACCTGTTCCCGTGGTACTCGGTCGCCGACAACATCTCGCTCCCGCTGCGGCTGCGCGGGGCCGGCAGGCGGGAACGGCGGGACCGGGCCCATGAGCTGGCCGAGCTGGTCGGCCTCGCCGGGTTCGAGTCGTCCTACCCCCGGGAGCTGTCCGGGGGGATGCGCCAGCGGGCCGCGATCGCCCGGGCGCTGAGCACCGGGCCGAAGCTGCTGCTGATGGACGAGCCGTTCGGCGCGCTCGACGCGCTCACCCGGGAGCGGATGAACCTCGAACTCCAGCGCATCGCGCTGGCCACCGACGCCACCGTCGTCTTCGTCACGCACGACATCACCGAGGCGGTCTTCCTGGGCGACCGGGTGGTCCATCTGACGCCGCGGCCCGGCCGGATCCGGCAGATCACGCCGGTCGGCTTCGAACGGCCGCGCGGCATCGACGTGCAGACCGAGCCGGAGTTCGGCGCGATCGTGCGGGGCCTGCGCCACGCGCTGGACGAGGAGGAATAGGGATGGGCAGGGAACGATCCAGGAGCCGGAGGATGCTGCCCTGGCTCAGCACGCCGCTCATCCTGCTCGCCTTCTTCGGTGCCTGGGAGCTGTTCGTCCGCGCCTCCGGCATCTCCGAGCTGGTGCTGCCCCCTCCGGCGAAGGTCTTCGAGAGCTTGCGGACCGTGGTCGGGGACCCGGCGACCTGGGGGCACGCGCGGACCACCGCGACCGAGACCATCGGCGGGTTCCTGATCGCGCTGGTCACGGGCGTCGCGGTGGGGGTCGTGCTCGGCAAGGTGCCCTGGCTGGAGCTCAGCCTGCGGCCGGTGATCGTGGCCTCCCAGGTCGTCCCCAAGGTCGCGCTGATCCCGCTGTTCGTGATCTGGTTCGGATTCGGGATGACCTCCAAGGTGATCATGGCCGCGATGCTCGCGTTCTTCCCGATCATGCTCAACGTGCAGCTGGGGGTCCGCTCGGTGGAGAGCGGCCAGCGCGAGGTCATGCGCAGCCTCAACGCGAGCCGGTGGCAGACCTTCACCCACCTGGAGCTGAAGAGCACCATGCCGTACGTCTTCGCCGGCATGGAGGTCGGCATCGTCTTCGCGATCATCGGCACGATCGTCGGCGAGTACCTCGGCGGCAGCGAGGGCCTGGGGTACCTGGTGGTGCGGACGCTCAACGAGCTGGACGCCCCCGCCCTGTTCGCGACGATCATCCTGCTGTCGGTGCTGGGGCTGCTGCTCTACTTCGTCGTCAACGGCCTGAAGCGGTTCTTCATCCCGTGGCACGAATCGGTCTACGGCCGGCAGGAGGTGAACCGGTGACCCGGCGGCTGCGCAGCGAGGTCCCGGACGGCAGCCCGCGCTGGGCCACCCGGCGCGCGCAGTGGCGCGCGCTCGGGCTGACCGACGCGGACCTGGACAAGCCCAAGATCGCGATCGTGAACTCCTCGTCGGGGCTCGCCCCGTGCTTCAGCCATCTCGACCCCATCGCCGCCGCGGTGAAGCGGTCGGTCGAGGCGGCGGGCGGCGTGGCGTTCGAGATCCGCACCGTCGCGCCGACGGACTTCATCATGAGCGCCGGCCGCGCCGGCGGCCACGTCCTGTCGAGCCGGGACCTGCTCGCCGCCGACATCGAGGCCGTCGTCGAGGGCGCCCGGCTGGACGGCATGGTCTGCCTGGCCTCGTGCGACAAGACGACCCCCGGCCAGCTCATGGCGGCGGCCCGGACCGACGTTCCGGCCCTGGTCGTCGCCTGCGGCTACCAGAGCTGCGGACGGCTCGACACGGGCGAGCGGGTGGACATCGAGGAGGTCTTCCTGCGCGCGGGAAGTCTGAAGTTCGGCGGCATCACCTACGACGGCCTGTGCGAGATGAGCGCACGCGCGATCACCGGACCGGGCGTGTGCACCGGGATGGGCACCGCCAACTCCATGCACGTCGTCGCCGAGGCGCTCGGCATGACGCTGCCCGGCACGACGCCCGCACGGGCGAACGGCGAGACGATGTGGCGGGCCGTCGAGGCGAGTGGCGAGGCGATCGTCGGCGCGGTCCGCGAGGACCGCCGGCCCCGCACGATCATGACGCCGGCGGCGTTCGCGAACGCGGTGATGTCGGTGCTCGCGATCAGCGGTTCGATCAACTGCGTCAAGCACCTCCAGGCGATCGCCCGCGAGGCCGGCAGCGGGGTCGACGTCTACCGGCTGTTCGAGGAGTACGCCGGGACGATCAGGCCGCTGTCCGCCGTCCGCCCCAACGGCGAGGACTCCATCGAGGAGTTCGAGGACGCCGGCGGCGCGCTGGCCGTCCTCAAGCAGCTCGGCGGCGCCCTCGCCGGCGACGCGGTCACGGTCACCGGGGAGACGATGGCCGCCCGGACGGCGCGCGCGACGGTGCGGGACGAACGGGTCATCCGGCCGCTGCGCGACCCGCGGGCCGGCCATCCGACCGTCGTGGTCGTGCGCGGCTCGCTCGCGCCCGACACGGCCATCGTCAAGCTGTCGGTGACCGAGGACCGGCCCGCGACGTTCGAGGGCCCCGCCCGCGTCTTCGACGACGCCCCGTCGGCGATCGCCGGCATCGAGGGCGGGGAGGTACGGCCCGGCGACGTCCTGGTGCTGCGCGGGCTCGGCCCGGTGGGCACCCCCGGCATGGGCATGGCCTCGCAGACCGTCTTCGCGCTCGACGGCGCCGGCCTGACCGGGCAGGTCTCGGTGGTGACCGACGGGCAGCTGTCCGGGCTCGTCAACAAGGGCATCGTGGTCGGCGAGGTCTCCCCCGAGGGCGCGCTGCCGGGGCCGCTCGGGGTGGTCGCCGACGGCGACCGGATCGCGATCGACCTGGACGTCCGCCGCGTCGACCTGCTCGTCGACGAGCGGGAGCTGGCACGGCGGTACGCCGGACGGGAACGGCACATGGTCCCCGGGGACAGCTCCGGATGGCTCTCCGTCTACGCACGATCGGTCGAACCGCTGCCCCTCGGCGCCACCCTCCGCGGCAACGACCTCCCCACGTCACGCCCCTGACCGTCCCGCCCGCGCCGCTCCAGGACCCTCAGGAGAAGGAATGCCGCACAAGCTCACCGAGCTTAAGATCAACACCGTCACCAAGCCGGCCGGGAACCCGACCGAGGACCTCACCGCCGACGTCTGCGTGGTCGGGGCCGGCATCTCGGGCCTGTCCGCCGCCGTCGAGGCGCGCCGCCTCGGCCGGACGGTCGTGCTCGCCGACGCCCTCCCGCTCCTCGGCGGGCAGTGCGTGAACTCGATCATCGGGCTGTTCTGCGGCGTCTACGGCAACGCCCCGGAGTACCGGCAGCTCACCCACGGGATCTTCGACCCCATGTTCGCGGACCTGACCAAGACGGGCGACGTCCACTTCAACAGGGGCCACACGATGACCGTGGCCTACGACGAGGTCGTCCTCGGCCGGTGGGTCGAGAACCTCGTCCAGTCGCTGGGGATCCAGGTCGTGCTCGGCGCCTCGGTGCTCGACGTCGAGGCGGACGGCGGCCGGATCGACGCCACCACCTTCGCCACCCGGCACGGCCTCGTCCGCGTGCGCGCGACCGGCTTCGTCGACGCGAGCGGAGACGCCTCCCTCACCTGGGAGGCGGGCCTGCCCTGCCGGATCCCCGAGCGCACGGTGTGGGGTTCGCAGCAGATCCGGCTGGAGAACCTCCGCGAGGAGTTCAGGCCCGACCCGGACGAGCTGGTCGCCCGGATCGAGGAGAAGGCGACGGAGTACGGCCTGGTACGGCGCGACGGCCTGGCGTTCTTCTTCCCCGGCCGGAACACCGCGGTGATGAACATGACCCATGTCGAGGCGCCGCTTGAGGCCGTCCGGGCGTCCAGCGCGCAGATCGAGGGCAGGGCTCAGGCCGACCGCGTCGTGGAGTTCATGCGCAGGGAGTTCCCGAAGGCGTTCGGCGAGGCCAAGGTGCGCAGTTACGGCTTTCCCGGCCGCCGCCAGACGCGCTGGATCGCCGCCCTCCACCAGCTCTCGGTGGAGGAGGTCCGGTCCGGGTTCCGCTTCGAGGACGCGGTCGCCCGCACGGCATGGCCCATCGAGCTGCACGACAGGGCGGAGGGGTACGTGTGGGAGGTGTTCGACGCGGACCATGTGCACTACGTCCCGCTGCGGAGCCTGATCCCGGTGGGCGCGCACAACCTGGTCGCGGCCGGCCGGTGCGTCGACGGCGACGCCGCCGCGCTGTCGAGCGTCCGGGTCATGGGCCCGTGCGCGGCGATGGGGTTCGCCGCCGCCCATGCGGTCGACCTCGCCGGTGACGGCGGCGTCCAGCGGATCGACCCCGCCGAGCTGCGCGAACGCGTCCAGGAGAATGTCGATGGCTAGGAGGCGCCGGTGAAGCTGGCGGACGATGAGAAGGCGATGCTGGACGGTGCCGAGGGACCGGCGGTGGCCGCCGCGATGGACCTCCTGGTCCGGTACGGCGAGGCGCTGGGCGCCGACGGCCTCTGCGACATCCGCAACGTCGCCGGGACCATGACGCAGCCGTCGCCGGTGAAGGCCAGGCTGGTGCGCGAGGGCGGGTGGAACAAGGCGTTCTCGGTGATCAACCTGGACAGCGACGACGAGGTGGAGATCCCGCGCATGCGGGTGCCCACCTGCCAGTTGCAGCAGGGGTTCGGAGAGGACGCGCTCGGGGTGGCGCCGTACCCGGCGAACATGGTCGCGCTCCAGCGGGACGCCGAGTCCTTCTACGGCGCGCACGGCGTCAACATCCTCGCCACGTGCACGCCGTACCAGGTGGGGAACCTCCCGGTGCGCGGCGAGCACTGCGCCTGGATGGAGTCGTCGGCGGTGGTCTACTGCAACTCCGTCCTCGGGGCCAGGACCAACTGCGAAGGGACCGCGTCAACCGGGGCGGCCGGCCTGACGGGGAAGATCCCCTGCTGGGGGAACCACCTGCCGGAGAACCGGTACGGCACCCACCTGATCGAGTCCGCGGTGCCGGTCGAGGGGTTCCTCGACTGGGGGATGTTCGGGTACTTCGTCGGCGAGACCGTCCAGGAGAACCGCCCGGTCCTCACCGGCGACCTGCGCCGGCCCGACCTGAGCGACCTCAAGCATTTCGGCGCGGCGACGGCCTCGTCGGGCGGCGTGGAGCTCTACCACATCCCCGGCGTCACCCCCGAGGCGGCCACGCCGGAGGCCGCCTTCGGCGGGCGGGCGCTCCCGGAGAAGATCGTGTACGGCGAGCGCGAGCGTCGCGAGGTCTACCGGAGGCTGAACGACCAGGGCGAGTCCGCGGACGTCGACTTCATCCTGCTCGGATGCCCGCACGCCTCGCTCGACCAGATCGCCCGGACGGCCCGCGCGCTCGACGGAAGGAAACTGAACGCGGGCACCGAGCTGTGGATGATGACCCCGCGCGCGCTTCGCGAGGTCGCCGATCGCAGCGGCTACACCGAGATCATTCGCAGGGCGGGCGGGCGGCTGCTGACCGACTCGTGTCCGGCGATGTCCAGGTCCGCCCCCGAGGGCACGCGCGTGTTCGCCACCGACTCGGCCAAGCAGGCGCACTACCTGCCCGCGATCCTGGGCATCGAGGCATGGTTCGGGACCCTTGAGGAGTGCGTCGACGCGGCCGTCACCGGAACCTGGCGAGGAGAACTGACGTGATCATCGAGCTCCACGGCCGCGGCATCGTCCCCGGCCTCGCCGAGGGGGAGGCCCTGGTCTCGCACGAGACCATCTCGGGCTGGGGCGGCATCGACCCCGCGACGGGCACGGTGATCGAGCGCCGTCACGAACTGTTCGGGGTCTGCTTCACCGGCAAGGTGCTGGTCTTCCCGGGCGCCAAGGGCTCCTCGGGGTGGTCCGGCTTCTTCCAGAGCACCCGGCTGCTCGGCACGGCGCCGCTCGCGATGGTGTTCACGACGCTGTCCACCAAGTCGGCGCTCGGGGCGGTCGTCACCCGCGTCCCGGCCGTCTCCGAACTCGACCAGGACCCCGTGGAGATCATCCAGACCGGCGACCACGTCACCGTCGACGGCGACCGGGGAATCGTCACCGTGACGACCCGGCTCCCGCGGAACGCTTTCGAGGAGTGGAAGACTGCCACCATATAGTTTACTTGGGTGCAACTAGACCTGAACCTGCTGGTAGTGCTCAATGCCCTCCTTGAGGAGGGCAGCGTGATGGGTGCGGCCGAGCGGCTGCATCTGTCGTCACCGGCGGTCAGCCGCAGTCTGGGGCGGCTGCGGAAGCTGACGGGCGACGACATCCTGGTGCGGACGGGGCGCACGATGGTTCCGACGCCGTATGCGATGGCGATCCGGGACGATGTGCGCCAGTTGCTCAGCCAGGCCCATGACGTGCTCGTGCCGAGCGGCACGCTGGACCTCGGACAGCTGGAGCGCACGTTCACCTTGCAGTGCCACGACGGGCTCGGCGCTGCGCTGGCGCCGGCGCTGCTGCGCAGGGTGCATGAGCAGGCCCCGGGCGTGCGGCTCCGCATTCTCGCGGAGAACTCCGTGGACACCGACGATCTGCGGCGCGGCCGCGTCGACGTCGAACTCAGCCAGGACCGGCCGGACCGGCCCGAGTTTCGCTCCGAGACGCTCGGCTCCGATCCCCTGGTGGTGGCCATGCGGGCCGGACACCCCTGCGGCGAGCACCTCGATCTGCACTCGTACGCCGCGTACCCGCATGTAGTCGTTTCGCGGCGCGGCCGCCTGACCGGGCCGATCGACGAGGTGCTCGCCGCGGAGGGCCTGCGCCGGAACGTGTCCGCGGCCGTGGCGACCGGCACCATGGCGCTGCACGCGGCCAGCCGGAGCGACCTGCTGGTCACCACGACGGCGCTGGTCAGCCGCCCCCTCGTCGAGGCGTTCACCATGATCAGCAGGCCCTTGCCCGCCACCTTCCCGGCGGCCCCGATCAACTGCACCTGGCACCAGCGCTACGACTCCGACCTGGCCCACACCTGGCTCCGAGACCAGGTGCGGGCAGCGGTCACGGAGATCGCCGCCGATGAGCACTCCAGTTCCGGTTCCTGATTTTCAATTGCCCTCATAACACCACCATCACCAATTTCCCCGGCGATAACTTTTCGGCGCAACGCGGCAATCGCCATTCCGCTCGGGCGAGTGATTGCACGGCGGTAAATCGTCGGTTTACCAAGGCGCACTGGAGTTCGCGGACCGGCCGAATTAGAGTCACAGCCTGCCCGCCGGTCGGCGTGAACAGTCATCCGGCCAGACCTTCCTACGGATCGCGGAAACCCCATGGACCTTGGAAACGTACTGCTGCTGATTCTCGCCGGCGTGGTCGCCGGCGGAATCAACGCGCTGGCCGGCGGGGGCTCGCTGATCACGTTTCCCAGCCTGATCGTGACCGGTCTCCCCTCAGTCGAGGCGAACGTCACGAACTCGGTCTCGGTCTTTCCCGGCTACGTCTCCAGCGTGCTGGGCAGCCGCGCCGACCTGGCCGGGCAGTGGGGGCGGATCCGGGCGGTGCTGCCCGCCTGCGTCGCCGGTTCGGCGGCCGGATGCGCGTTGCTGCTGCTCACGCCCGCTCGCGCGTTCGAGCTCGTCGTGCCGTTCCTGGTGCTCGGCGCGGCCGCGGCGCTGTTCTTCCAGGAGCGCCTGCGCCGCCTGGTCGGTCACCCGCGTGCGCTCGGGCGCCGCCGCCGGACGGTCACCCTGCAGGTGGCCGTCCTCGCCGGCGCCGTCTACGGGGGCTATTTCGGCGCCGCGCTGGGCGTCATGTACGTCGCCGCGCTGGCCCTGGTGCTCGACGAGACGCTCAACCGGATCAACGCCGTCAAGAACGTCCTCACCGTCACCGTCGGCGGCGTCACTCTCCTGACATTCGCGCTCTTCGGCCCGGTCAACTGGCCCGCTGTTCTGATTCTGGCTCCCGCGACGGTCGTCGGCGGCTATACGGGGGCGATTCTGGCACGGCGCATGCCCGGCCGCCTTTTGAAGGCGCTCATCGTCACATTCGGCACGACGATCGGCACGGTCCTCTTCGTTCGAGCGCTCACCTGACGCCTATTTCATGGCCTACTTCACGAATTTCCAGACAGACGGAAAGGACCAGTCGATGAGGACAAGCTTCTGGAGCCGCACGCGGGCCCACGGTGGATCCGTTGACGAGATGCCGCTCGTCTCATGATCGACTGGGTCGAGCTCACCGAGTCGATGGGGACGTCCTGGTGGCTGTATCTGATTCTCATGTCCGTGTCCCTGCTGGACTCGTTCCTCCCGCTGATTCCGAGCGAGCCCGTCATCATCATCGCCGGCGTCTTCGCCGCCACGGGTTCCACCAACCTCACCCTGGTCATCGCAGCCACGGCCGTCGGCGCCTTTCTGGGTGACCAGATCCCGTACGCCCTCGGCCGGCGGCTGAGCGCCAGGGTGCAGAAGCGGCTTCCGGACGGCTCCAGACGGCGCGCGACGCACGACTGGATCTCCCGGCACCTGGATCTGCGCGGCGGATTCGTCCTGGTGAGCACCAGGTTCATCCCGGTCGGGCGCTACCTGGTGACCGTCACCACCGGAATGGTGCGCTACAACTACCGGCGCTATGTCCTGTTCACCGCCGTCGGAGGCACCGCCTGGAGCGCCTACACCGTCCTGACGGGCTATCTCGGCGGCGTGCTCTTCCAGGAGAACGCGCTGCTGGCCTTCCTGGTCGGGCTGGGGCTGGCCCTCGTGATGTCGGGCGCGATGGAGGTGACCCGTCGTGTTCGCGCCCGCGGCGGGGTGGCATGAACGGGGCCGGGACACTGCTCGACCGTATTCGGATCACCGACGTGGTCGCCAATCTCGCGCATGCTCAGGACTCCAAGGACTGGGAGCGTTTTCGGGATCTGTTCGCGGATCGGATGACGCTGGACCTGACCGGGCGGTCCGGCGAACCCGCCGAGGAACTGACGGCGGACGAGATGACCGCGAAGGCGCGCACCATCATTGATGGATTCGCCTGCACGCACCACGCCAGCTCCAATCTCCTCATCGAGGTTTCCGGCGCGACCGCGCGATGCCGGGCGCACATGGTCGCCTACCACCATGTCCCGACCCCGGGGGTCGACCATCTCACCATGCGGGGCTATTGGCAGCTGGACCTGGTCGACACGAACGGGAAATGGGTGATCCAGCGGTGGACGATCGTACGGACCGCGCCGTGGGAAGGAAATCCGGACCTTTACCGCATCGCACGTGAAGGAGCCTAGGTTGTTTTACGAGATCCGCCGTGAGACGGCGGTGCCGGGCCGCGGAAGGGAGCTGGCCCGGTGGATGGACGAGCAGGTGATTCCGCTGCACGAGGCGAGCGGAATGGTCGTCGCGGGAGCGTTCACCGATGCCGGCGACGAAGACGCCTTCGTCTGGATCCGCAGGTTCAGCAGCGATGCGGAACGCGAAGAAATCGTGGAGCGGGTGCACCGGGATCCGCTCTTCGAGTCGGCGATCAGGCCTCGGCTCGGGGAACTCATGGCCGGCGAAGCGGTGACCGTGCGTCTGGCGCCCACCGCGCACTCCCGGCTCGCCTGACGGCCGGCCCCGCGCCCGGCGCGGAAACGTAGAGAATTCACAGCCATTCCAGGAGGTACGACAGGTGCGTGCAATTGTTGCCGGTGGCGGGATCATCGGGCTCACCACCGCGATCGCGTTGCACAGGCGGGGCATCGAGGCGGTGATCCACGAGCAGGCGCCGGAGATCCGGGCGGCCGGCGCGGGGCTCGGGTTGTGGGCGAACGCGATGGCGGTCTTCGACGAGCTGGGGCTGGGCGAGCGGGTGCGCGCCATCGGCCGGCCCGCGGAGATGTACTTCCGGAACCACGCGGGCGAACTGATCCAGCCTTCCGGGTTCTCCGACGACGACCACCGGTACCTTCTGGTGCACCGGGCCAAGCTGAACGACCTGCTCGCCGATGCGGTGGGCCGGGACGACATCCGCCTGAACTCGCGGCTGGTCGGCTACGACGAGACCGACGCCGCCGTGACCGCCCGTTTCGGTGACGGCACGACCGCCGAGGCGGACGTGCTCGTCGGCGCCGACGGCGCGTACTCGGTCGTCCGGTCCCTGCTGCTTCCGGGCAGCGACGCCGTGGAGCACAAGGGCCATCACGCGTGGCGCGCGGTCGTCCGGCCGCCGGCGGGCGTCACCGTCGACCGCAGCGTCATCGTGCTCGGTGAAGAGCGCACCCGCGGCGGATATGTGCCCACGGTCGACGGCACCGTGTACTGGCTGGTCAACCAGTTCGACGCCGATCCCCTGCGGGGCACTCCGAAAGAGCAGGCCGCGGAACGTGCCGCGTTCCTCGACACGACGGGCTGGAATCCGGCCCTGCTCGAACTGATCGCGTCGACGCCGGACGACCAGGTGCTGCACAACCAGATCATGCTGGTGCCGCCGCTGCCCCGGTGGGTCTCGCAGCGGGTCGTCCTCGCCGGCGACTCCGCTCACGCGCTCTCCCCGCACATCACGGCGGGTGCGTCGCTGGGCGTCGAGGACGCGCTGCTGCTGGCCCGGCTGCTCGCCTCGTCCGGCGGGGTGGCCGCCGCGCTGGCCGAGTACGAACAGGACCGGATCCCGCACTACCGAAAGGTCAACGAGCTGGCCAAGACGGTGGAGGACTCCGCGACGCCGGAGGAGTTCGCCGCCAACTACGTGGCCTTCAGCCACTGGATGCTCAACCGGTAGAGACATGGAGAACCGGATGGGCTTGTGCATCGACGCCAACGTCGCCGTGCCGATGCGTGACGGCGTCACGCTGGCGACCGATCTGTGGCGACCGGCCGGGGACGGCCCGTGGCCGGTCCTGCTCGCGCGCACTCCGTACGGCCGGACCTCCACCGCCCACCTGGGCAACCCGAAGCTGCCGGACATCCGCGCCCTGGTCGACAGCGGCTACCTGGCCGTCGTCCAGGACGTGCGCGGCACCGGAGAGTCGCCGGGGCTGATGGAACCGCACCGCTTCGATCAGAGCGACACCGTCGACACGCTGGCGTGGATCGCCGACCAGGCGTGGTGCGACGGCAACGTGGGGATGTGGGGCGCGTCGTACATGGGCTTCCCGCAGTGGCAGGCGGCCACCGAGGCGCCGCCGGTCCTGCGCGCGATCGCTCCCGCGATGACCTCGGCGGACATCTACCGGGCCTGGTACTCCCCGCAGGGCGCGGTGTCGCAGGGCACGCTGTTCAACTGGTCGGCCCGCATGGCCGTGGCCAACCTGTCGCGCCCGCGCGGCGACGGCCCGCCGGATCCGCGGGACGCGGCAACGGTCCGAGCCGCGCTCGAAGACGTCGACGCGCTGTACTCGCTGCCGGTCGATGGCGCTCTCCTGCGGGGCCTGCCCTGGCTCGGCGAGATGCTCGCCAACCCCGACTACGACACGTACTGGAAGCGCCTGGCCGCGCTGGAGCGCAGCTCGGCGATCACCGTTCCGGCGCTGAACGTGACCGGCTGGTACGACGTGTTCGCGCGCGAGGTCGTCCGCTCGTACACCACCATGCGCCGCGACGGCGGCGGCGTTCCCGCCAGGGAGGGCCAGCGGTTGATCATCGGCCCGTGGGGCCACGGTGACGGCGCGGACCTGGGAATCTTCCCCGACCGGTCGTTCGGGCTCGCGGGGTCCGTCAAGGCGGCGGCGATCACCCGGGCCCATCTGCGGTTCTTCGACCGGTGGCTGAAGGGGTGCGCCGAGGCCGACCAGGGTGCGCGGGTGCGCATCTTCGTCATGGGCCTGGACCGGTGGCGCGACGAGGACGACTGGCCGCTTCCCGACACCCGGTACGAGGATTACTTCCTGCACAGCTCGGGACGGGCCAACAGTTCCAAGGGAGACGGGCGGTTGCATCGCCGCGCCGCCGCCGACGACCGCAACGACTCGTACTCCTACGATCCGCTCGATCCGGTCCCGACCGTGGGCGGAGCGACTCTGGGCTTCGACGGAGTGGCCGGCCCGGCCGATCAGACCGACGTGGAATGCCGTGACGACGTCCTCTGCTACACCGGCGAACCCCTCCAGGAACCGCTGGAGGTCACCGGCCACGTCACCCTCAGCGTGCACGTGTCCTCGACAGCGGCCGACACGGACGTCACCGGCAAACTCGTCGACGTCTTCCCCGACGGCCGCGCCATCATCCTGTGCGAGGGCCTGTGGCGGATGCGGTACCGCGACTCCCTGAGCCGGCCACGGCCCCTGGAACCCGGCCAGATCGTCGAGGCCACCGTCGACATGGGCGTGACGTCGAACGTGTTCGGCCCCGGACACCGCGTCCGGCTTGAGGTGTCGAGCAGCAACTTCCCGCGGTACGACCGGAACACCAACGGCGGCGACCCCGCCATGTCCACGACGCGGGTCGCTCTCAACCGCGTCTTCCACGGACCGGCCCACCCCAGCCGGCTGACGCTCCCGGTCATCGCGAGGCCCCGATGAGCACGCGTCAGCGCATCGAGGCCGACCTGCTGATCCCCGGCCGGGGCGGTCCCGTCCGCGACGGCGTCGTCGTCATCGACGGCGCCGCCATCGCGTACGCGGGCCCGCGCGCCGGTGCCCCGATCGACGACCCGCCGGTCGAGCCGGTGCACGCGCGAACCGTGATGCCCGGCATGTGGGACTGTCACACGCACGTCAAAGGCGGCCGTCCGGGCGCCTTCGACGACGTCCGGCTGGTGCAGGAACATCCCGCGACGCGGGCGGCCCGGGGCGTGCAGGGGCTGCGCCGCGCCCTCGACGCCGGGGTCACCAGCATCCGCGAGGTCGGCGGAATGGGGCTGCATCTCGCCCCGGTGGTCGCCGAGGGCCACCTTCCCGGCCCGACGATCCACGCCGCGGGCGCCGTCCTGTCCGCCACCGGCGGCCACGGCGACATCCACGGCCTCCCGGCGGAGTGGGTCCACGACTGTGCCCGGATGGGCACCGAATTCCAGCTGGCCGACGGCGAGGCCGAATGCGCCAAGGCGGTCCGCGCACAGATCCGGCGCAACGCCCGGGTCATCAAGGTGTGCGCGTCCGGCGGCGTGCTCAGCGTCATCGACGATCCGGACCACCAGGAGTTCACCGTCCGCGAACTGCGCACCATCGTGGAGGTCGCCGGGCTCGCGGAACGCGGTGTCGCGGCCCACTGCCACGGCAAGGCGGGCATCATGGCGGCCCTGGAGGCCGGCGTGCTCACCATCGAGCACGGCAGCCACCTCGACGACGAGGCATGCACGGCGATGAGGGAAGCCGGCGCGATCCTCGTGCCGACGCTGACCATCGTCCGGGAACTGCTCGACGCCGGAGGGCTCCCGCCGTACGCGGCCCGCAAGCTCGCCGGCATCGCCCGCGCCCACCGGGACAACATCGCCCGCGCCCACCAGGCCGGCGTGCGGATCGCCATGGGCACCGACATCCAGAGCAGCGGCGACGCCCCCGCCGCCTGGGGCCGCCACGGGCGCGAGGCGGTGCTGCTCAACGACATCGGCATGGACCCGCTGGACGTCATCGAAGCCGCCACGGCCAACGGCCCCGCCACCCTCGGTCGCCAGGCACCCCGCTCCGGCCTCCTCCAGGAAGGATTCGACGCGGACATCCTCGCCATCGACGGCGACCCCCTGAGCGACATCTCCCTTCTCGCCGACCCGTCCAGAATCACCGCGGTCTGGCAGGCCGGCACTCAGGTGAAGGGCTGATGCGGGGCGAGCGCCTGCGGGTCACTTCCCCACGGTTGCCTGGACGGTCTCGACCTCTTCGACGTCCTGCACGGGGAGCGTCGTACCGCCGGCGAGCGCCAGGCTCAGCGCCACCGCGGCCAAGCCGATCGCGGACCGCCACCGCGGCCTCCGGGCCGCCCTCGGCCCGGTCGCGGTGACCTGCCCGCCGACCGCGATGCGCTTCCTGGCGGCCACCCAGGACGCCGCCTCGCCGTCGTCCAGCCCGCACGCCAGGACGAAGGCGACCAGCAGCTCCTCGCGGGGCAGGGTCGTGCGGCCGAGCGCGGTGGACGCGGTCGAGTAGGGCAGCACGCGACCGGCGTCGGCGGCCCGGCGCTCCAGTTGCCGGTAGCTGAGGCCCGACCAGGCCTTGAGCCGGCGGAGCGCGGCGATGAACTCGGCCTCGTCGCAGGCCGCGGCGGGCGACGGTGGCGGTGCGGTCACGATCTCACCCCGATGCTCGTTGATCGCCCCACTATGCCCCACGCTGACCAGCCCGTACACCGTCTCGCACAAGTTCGGACGGCGTGACCTCTTGATCGACGCGGCCCGCCACGGCGAGCCTCTGGCGCATCCCCCGCGAGACACTGCTCTGGAGGCCGCATGCAACGGATCAATCCGCTCTCCTTCGCCATGGCGCTCACGACCGCGCTGGCCTTGACGGGCTGCGGCAGCGCCATGGGCGTGCCGAGGGCCGCCCGTAGCGCCGAGCCCGTCGACCGTTCGATCGCCCGTTACCTCGACCGCACGCTGCCCAATGGGCCGGGCGGTACCGTGGTCGCCGCCCGCGGCGCCGAGCTCGCGCACTGCAAAGGCTTCGGCCTGGCGGACCGGACGTCCGGGAGCCCGGCCAGCTGCGACACCGTGTACGACGTCATGTCGATCACCAAGCAGTTCACCGCAGCCGCGATCATGAAGCTGGAGATGATGGGCCGGCTCCGGACGACCGACCGGATCGGCACCGTCCTCGGCCCGGTGCCCGCGGACAAACGGGGCATCACCCTGCATCACCTACTGACCCACAAGGCCGGGCTGGCCGAGGGACTCGGCGACGACTACGAGCCCGTCTCCCGCGACGGGATGCTGGGCAGGGCGCTGAAATCCAAGCTGGTCTCCCGCCCCGGCACGGAATTCCACTACTCGAACACCGGGTTCAGCGTGCTCGCCGCCATCGTCGAGAAGGTGTCAGGGACCAGCTACGAGCGGTTCCTGGCAAAGCACTTGTTCGCACCGGCGGGCATGACGCAGACGGGCTATGTGCTGCCGAAATTCTCCCGTGCCCAGGTGGCCGTCGAGTACGACGAAGAGGGCACGAGCCAAGGCCGTCCGCTCGATCACCCCTGGGCCGCCGACGGACCGTACTGGTACCTGCGCGGCAACGGCGGCATGCTGTCCACCGGCCGTGACATGTTCAGATGGCACCGCGCGCTGCTCGGCGACACGATCCTCAGCGCCGACGTGAAGGCCAGGATGTTCGAGCCTCACGCTCGGATCCCCGGCACCGAGGCCGCCTACGGATACGGCTGGGGCGTCCTGCACACCAAGGACGGCCGAGTCGCCTGGCACAACGGCGGAAACGACTGGTCCTTCGCCAGCTACAGCCGCATATTGCGCGACGGAACCATGGTCTTCTGGGTCACCAACCAGGCCTCACAGGCAGACCAGTGGAACCTTGAGGATCGCGAACTGGAAATGAACCAGGCCCTGGCCGACCACGCCCGCGACACCGACTAGGAATCCGCCGCCAGATGCCTGACCACGCCGGCGAAGTCGGTCACGGGGCGGGACGCGCCGTCCAGGGGCCAGCACAGCGCCTCGAAAGCGACGCGCAGCACACGCGCGCGTTCGGCCGCCGCCACGCGCGTGACGCGCTGGGCCGCCTGCCAGTCGGCGACGAGGCGGCGGGCGGCCGGGAGGAGGGACTCGCCCGCGGCGGTCAGCCGCACCTCGCGTCCGTCGCGCTCGAACAGGGTGGTGCGCAGACCGTCCTCCAGCGCGCGGATCCGGCGGCTGAGCGCCGGCTGGGAGACGAACAGGCGCTCGGACGCCCGGGTGAAGTTGAGCTGCTCCGCGACCTCGATGAAGTAACGCAGGGAACGTGTGTCCACGTCCACGCCTCCACCTCCCGTGACGGGGCCTCGAACCTCGTGATCTATGCGTTCTGCGCATCACGATAGGTCTTGGACACGCCCGGGTGAATCGCGGTCTGCTGGATCCGCGGCGGAACCATCATCCTGACGGGAGTAGAAGAATGCTGCCTCGATCCTCCTCTCGACGCCACGTCCTGGCCGCGGGTGCCGCCGGGCCGGCGGGGACGCTGACCGGTGGCCCGAGCGCCTTCGCCGACCCCCGTCCGAGCCCCACCGGCCCGAACGGCCGGTTCGCCCGCAAGACGGTCCTCGTCACCGGCGCGACCTCGGGCACCGGCAAGGCGACCGCCTACGCCATCGCCCGGGAAGGCGGACGGGTGATGTTCTGCGGCCGCCGCGCCGACCTGGGCCGTGCCAACGAACGGGAGATCCGCGCGTTCGGGGGCGAGGCGACCTACCACCGGGCCGACGTGCGCGCGGAACGGGACGTGTCCGGGCTGGTCGCGGCCTGCGTGGCGAAAGATGGCCGGATCGACATCGCGGTCAACAACGCCGGGATCGAGACGCCCCGTCCGGCGCCCCTGCACGAGCAGCCGGTCGAGGACTTCGACGGGGTCTGGCGCACCAACGCCCGCGGCTTCGCCACCATCGACGCCTCCGGCGGCTACCTGACCGGCTGACGAGGGGATGATCATGAGAACCGCGATCACGTCGGCCGCGCTCCTTCTCCTCGCGGTCGGCATGGGGGCCTGCGGGAGCGGCGAGCCCGCCGCTGACGACCGGTCCGCCGCCGCCCGGGAACGACCCGATCCGGTGGTCCAGGTCGCCGCGCAGGCCGGCCGGTACGTCGACGCCGTCAACAGGCGCGACCTGGACGCACTGGTGGAGTCCTTCGCCCCCGGCGGAAAGATCGTGGACGTGTCGCGTGAGATCAGCGGCCGTCCCGCGATCCGCGACTGGGCCCGCGACGAAGTCATCGGCGGGCGGCTCGAAGTGCTGTCGGTGACCCGCACAGCCGGCGGTCAGGACCTGCTCGTCCACTGGGCTCCGCGGGGCGGCACGGGGTGGCGCGCCCACTACAGGTTCACCTTCCAAGGCGACCGCATCGCGCTGGCCGACCTGCAATACGCGTGACCGCGCGGCCCGGGGCGGCCAAGCGCTCACGATCCATGAAGCCGGAATGAAGCCTGTTCGTGAAAGGCTCCCGATTGCCTTGTCCATCGCGGTTGGGAGAATGCCATGCGGACGGTTTCGATGAAGACGCGACCGGTGGTCCGGACCGAGCGGCCCAAGGGAGGCGCCGTCGTTCTGAACCCCTGGTGGACCTGAACGATGAGGCAGGGGCCTGGGCTCAGGCGCCTGGGCCCCAGTTCCACTTCCCCGTCACATCTGGTTTGGAGCCTTCATGCGTCTTCGTCGTTCCCGTTGCCTGATGTGCTATTGGAACGACGGCCAATTCGTCCTGCACCCGTATCCCTCGGGCACGCCGGTCACGGTGCATCCGGTGGCGGCTGAGATCCTGTCGGCATTCGAGGACTGGTGCGGTGTCGAGGAGGCGGCCAAGACGCTGGACCACCTGACCCTTGAGACCATCGACGAGGCGGCCCAGGCTCTGCTCGACGCCGGGGCGCTCGTCGCCGAGGACACCCCCGAGGCTGAGCGGGACGCGCGTGTGGACCGCGACTGGGGCGCCTGGACCCCGGAGGCGTCCTTCTTCCACTACGCGGTCCAGGACGTCTACGACGACATCCCTCTCATCGACGAACCGCTGGTCGTCGAGCCGGCCGAGGTGCCCGCCGTGTTCACCGGCTTTCCGGACGCGCCGCGGCTGCCGCTCCCCCGCCGTCCCGCCGATCTTCGGGCCCCGTACGAGCAGGTCCTGTACCGGCGCCGCACGCACCGCGATTTCCTGGCCGCCCCGGTGGGCCTGGACGTGCTCGCCGCGCTCATGGCCGCCGTGTTCGGCCCCGTCGACTTCGTGGACAGCGGGCAGGGGCCGGTCTTCCGCCGGACCAGCCCCCAGGGCGGCGCCCGCCAGGAGATCGACGCGTACGTGGGCGTCCTCGACGTCTCCGGCCTCGATCCCGGCTGGTACCACTACAACGCGCTGCAGCACAGCCTGGAACTGCTCACCGAAGGGCTGACCGGGCAGGAGGCCGGGTACCTGTGCGCCGACCAGGACTGGTGCGGCGACGCGGCGTTCCTGATCGTCCTCGCCGCCCGGCTGGAGCGCATGAACGTCAAGTACCGCGCGCCGCGCACCTATCGCGCCTGCCTGCTCGACGCCGGCCACCTCGCCCAGACCTTCGCGCTGACCGCCACCGCGCTGGGTCTCGGGCCCGCCCAGACCGCGGCCTTCCGCGACTCCGCCGTCGCCGAGCGGTGCCGCCTCGACAACACCGGCCGCACCCCGCTGTACGTCCTGGCCGGCGGCATCCCCCACCCGGACCCGCGGCGCGTCCCGGCGCCGGCCACGCCCGCCACCTGGCGCGACATCACTCTCAGCAGTTGAAGTACTTTCCGCTCGCGAATTCCTGCATGTCGTCTCCGTTCAGTGACCAGCGGCGGCGGCGGAGGCCCGTCAGGTCCTTTCCGTACACGTGGATCTCCACCGTGTCGGTGTCGGTCAGGTTGTGCATCGAGTGGATGTCGTCGTCCGGGACGAGGACGGAGACGGCGCCCGCGGCGTGCCGGTGGTGGTCGACCGGGTTGAGGGTGTCGTCGCCGGCGAGTTCGTAGCGCCGCTCCTCGATGCGGTTGGAGATCAGCCCGATGGCCCCCCAGGTCTCGTGGGTGTGGGGAGGGGCGACCTCCCCGGGCGCCCACACGATCGAGCTGATCGTGAAGGTGGGCGAGCGGTGCAGGATGTACCGTCCGCGGCCGTTGTGGGCCGCTGACCGCCGGGTGAACTCGACCGGGATCGGGGCCGGCCGGGTGACGAGCTCCTGCAGGAGTTCGGAGACCGTGGTCGCCAGCGCGTCGTCGGGCATCCTGTCCTCGGCGGTGGTGAGGTCGGTCAGGTCGTGGATGAACTGTTCGAGTGCGCTCATGCGTCGTCTTCCTTCGTGGTCGTCGGGTCAGGTGACGGTGAGGGCCGCCTCCATGCGGTCCAGGGCCTCGGCGAGGATGAGGGGCGAGGTCGCGAAGTTCAGGCGTGCCCACGTCGGGCAGGAGGCGGCGAAGTCCTCGCCTGCCTGGAGGGCGAGGCGAGCGGTCTTCAGAAGGTGCTCGTGAGCCGACGCTCCGCCGGGCGGCAGCCGCGTGAAGTCCAGCCACGCGAAGTACGTGCCTTCCGGCATGTGGGCGTGGACGTGCGAAGGGCGGGCCGCCACCCAGTCGAAGACCGTACTGCGGTTCAGTTCGAGGATCTCCAGTACGCCGCCCAGCCACCCGTCCGCGTCGGTCCAGGCGGCGATCGTCGCGGCGGCGGCGACGCCCGACACCCTGCCGAGCACCCGGTCGGGGAACGTCGCGGTGAAGCGCCGCCGCAAGGGCTCGGACCCGAAGTGGACGACCGCGCATCGGAGGCCGCCCAGGTTGAACGCCTTCGTGGCCGACTGGAGTGTGATGGTGGTGGCACCGGAATCCTGGGCCACGGTGGAGAAGACGGTGTGGGCGTGGGGGGCGTACACGAGGTCCGCGTGCACCTCGTCGGAGACCACGACGACTCCGTGTTCGAGCGCCACCTCGGACAGGCGCCGGAGTTCCTCGGCGGTGAACACCCGGCCGGTCGGGTTGTGGGGGTTGCAGAGCAGCATCAGCCGCACGTCGGGGCGCGCGGCCTGCCGCCTGAGCAGGTCGAAGTCGATGGCGAACCCGCCCGGTCCATCGACCATCGGCACGTCGGCGACCTTCCGGCCGCTCACCTCGACGCTCCGGACGAACGGGGGGTAGATCGGGCTGAGGACGATGACCCCGTCCCCGGGCTCGCTGTAGGCCATCACGGTCGCCGTGAGGCCCTGCACCAGGTCGGCGATGACGGCCGTCCGGTCGGCCCTGGCCTCCCAGCCGAAGCGGGCGCGCATGCGCGCCGCGAAGGCTTCGCCTACACCGCGGTGCTCGGCGTCGAGCGGGTAGGTGAAGGTCCCCGCTCGCGCCGTCTCCAGCACGGCGCGCCTGACGGCTTCCGCGGGCTGGAAGTCCATGTCGGCGAGCCACATCGGCAGCACGTCATCGGCGTAGGTGCGCCATTTCTTGCCTCCCCGGCCGCGGAGCGTGGCCTCGGCCAGCTCCAGCTCAGTCATGGTCCCCTCCGGGAGAACCTTCGGCCTTCGCCAGCATTTCCGTTCCAAGGCGCTCCTCCCAGTCGAGGTACCGGACCATGTCCTCGCGGTTGCGTTCGAGCAGTTTGGGACGCCGTGCGACGAGTTCCGCGTCTTCCTTGGCCTCGGCCAGCGAAACGTCCGCGCCGTCGAGTCCCTCTTCCGTCGCCCGGCCCGAGGAGATCCACCCGTTGACGCCGCCTCCGAGCACCGAGACGTTCCGGTATCCCATGTCCAGCAGCGTCCTCGCCGCCAGCGTGGAGCGGAGTTCCCGGTCGGAGGCGAGGACGAGCCGGGTCTCGGTGTCGGCCGTCGCGTGGGCGCCGATACGCCGTTCGAGGTCGCCTCGCGGAATCCACAAGGACCCGGGTATGTGGCTCAGCGCGTACTCGCTGCTGCGCCTGACGTCGAGCAGCAGGCCCGTGCCGTCGGCCAGGACGTCCGACAGTTCGCCGCCGTCGATCGTGGGGACGTCGGGTCCGGAGAAGGCGAGGTCGTCCAGGTAGGCGTTCGGATCACCCGTTTCGATGGGGCCGTCGTGTTCCGCGAGGCCGCCCGCGAGCCAGGCGACGCGGCGGTATCCGATCCGCGCCAGGAGCGCGGCTCCGATCCTGGCTCGTGTCTCGGCGCCGGAGTAGCACACGAGGAGCGCGTCGCGGACGGCGAGTTGCTCGTCCACCGCGTTGGCCAGCTGGCCCGCTGGGCAGGAGAGGGCGCCCGGGATGTGTCCTGCCTTGAATTCGTCGACCATGCGGACGTCGATGACGTAGCAGGGTTCGTGACGTTCGCGCAGTGCGGCGAGTTCGGATGCCGGGATGGACAACGCGTGTGTGCCGCGGACGAACTCGTGCGCGAACTCGGCAGATCTCGCCGATCCTCCGGTCCCGGCCTCCGAGCCGGTCCACGGCCTCTGCTCCGTTTCGAGCTCACGGCCCGACATGACCCATGCCATCGTCCCGTTGCGGAGCGCGAACACGTTGTCGAAGCCGGCCTGCCGCAGTAGATAGGCCCCGACGATGCTTCGCGTCCGGCCTGCGCAATGGACGATAATCGGCGCGGTGCGGTCGGCCCGGTCGATGCCGGCGTCGAAGACCGTGGAGACGAGCTCGCCCCCGGGAATGTTGTAGGCACCGGGGATATGGCCCTTGGCGTATTCGCTGGAAGTGCGCGCGTCGAAGATGACGGTTTCCCCTGCCTCAGCCAGGGCCGCGACCTCGTCGGGTTTGAGCTGCCGGACCTCGTCGGTCACCGAGAGCTTCTCACCGAAGGTCTTGCCGAGGACGTTGACCCCGTACACCGGCGAGCGTCCGTCCGCGGCCCATTGGTCGATGCCGCCCCCAAGGACGCGGACGTCTCGATAGCCCATTCGCAGGCAGGTGCGCGCAGCCAGGACGCTTCGATGGTTCCCGTTCGAGTAAAGGACCAGGGGGACGTCCTTCCACGGCACCATACGTTCGAGGCAGATCTCGATGAGTCCTCGTGGAAGTGGGCAGCTGCCGGGGATCTGCCCGAGTGCGTACTCCCCGCGCTCCCGGACGTCCAGCAGAGCATGGGCCTTTCCTGCGGCGCGCCAACGCTCGATCTCGTCGTAATCGATGAAGGCGACATCGGTGAAGACGGCATCAGCAAAGACGTCATGGTCTTCGGCGGTCATCTACGGCTCCTGTCTTCCACGTATCAAGGGCTGCTGTCGAAGGTCCGGGGTGAAGGGGATGGTTCGGCACCGCGCGGGGGCGCGTGAGCCGGCACGGACGGTGCAGGCCCCTTATGAAGGCGTACTTCGACGCTCACCAGCTGACCGGTGCATCCCTGGGCGAGCCGCGACGTGCCGCGGTCGGCGGTCAGGGTGTTCACGTTCCCGTGCCCGCAGGGCGAGTCGACGTCTGAGGGGTCCAAGGGGGCGTACCACGCGCCGGTGGAGAGCTGGACGCACCCCTTCTTGATGTCGGGCGTGAGGACCGCGCCCGCCAGGCAGCTTCCCTGCGCGCTGGTGATGACGACGACGCATCCGGGCGTGATCTCCCGCCGGGCCGCGTCCTCGGGGTGGATCAGCACGGGCTCGCGCCCTCCGACCTTGGTCTCCTGGCTGGCGAGGCCCATGTCCAGCTGGCTGTGCAGCCGGTGTGCGGGCTGGGACGCCAGCAGGGTGAGCGGGTACTGCTCGCTCGGTCCGGCGTCCGGCGGAAGCCAGGTCGGGTGGCCCGGGCAGTCGTCGTAGCCGAACGAACGGATCGTTTCGGAGCAGAGTTCGATGCGCCCGCTGGGCGTGTTCAGCCGGAAGGTCTCCGGGTCACGCGCGAAGTCGCGCAACATGATCTGGTCGTCCGGGACATCCGGCAACTCGGTGTGGCCCGCGCTCCAGAACTCCTCGAAGGGCGGCGGGGCCGCCCCCTGACCGGTGACCTCGCCGCGCCAGCGCTCGTAGATCCGGCGCAGCCAGTCACGTTCCGGGGCGTCCTCGGTGAACGCGGATCCGACGCCCATCGCCGCCGCCAGCTCGCTGAAGGTCTCGTAGTCCGTCCTCGCGTCGCCGGGCGGGTCGCACGCCTGATGCATGGCGATGAGGCACGGGTCGTTCCGCGAGGCGCCGATGTCCGACCGTTCGAAGGACGTCGCGCTCGGGACGACGATGTCCGCGTGCCCGGCCATCGCGGTCCAGAACGGTTCGTGGACGACGACCGTGTCCGGCATCGCCAGCGCCCGGCGGAGCCGCCCGATGTGCTGATGGTGATGGAACGGGTTGCCGCCGCACCAGTAGACGAGCCGTGCGTCCGGATAGCGGTGGACGCCTCCGTTGTATTCGAAGCGGGCTCCCGGATTGAGGAGCATGTCGGCGACTCTCGCGACGGGAATGAACGCGTCGACGGGATTGCGCCCCTGCGGAAGCGTGGGGAGGGGGTTGCGCCGCTGGGGAAGCCCCACGTCGCCCATGGATCCGTAGCCGTGCCCGAAACCGCCCCCGGGCAGGCCGATCTGGCCGAGGACGGCGGCCAGCGCGATCGCCGTCCACGGCGGCTGTTCCCCGTACCGGGCGCGCTGGAGTGACCAGGTGACCGACACGAAGGTCCGGTTCGCCGCCATCCGCAAGGCCAGCGCGTGGATGTCGGCGGCCGCGACACCGGTGATCCCCTCGGCCCATTCCGGGGTCTTCGGGACTCCGTCCTCCAGCCCGAGCAGGTACGCCTCCAGCCGGTCGTAGCCGGCGCAGCGCGTGCGGAGGAACTCGATGTCGTGCAGGTGGCCTGTGACCAGGACCCAGGCGAGGGCCAGCATCATCGCGACGTCGGTGCCGGGATTGATCGGACACCAGTGGACGTCGGCTCCCTCCGGGCAGTCGGTCCGCGAGGGGCTCACGGCGACGACGGTCGTGCCGCCGTCGATGATCCGGCGCAGGGCGGCCGCGCCCCGGTGCCGGGTGATCCCTCCGGGAGCCACCTGCATGTTCTTGGCCGGCAGCCCGCCGAAGGCGACGATCAGGGTGGTGTGCTCGGCGAGCACCGACCAGCCGGTCAGGCCGTGGATCGCGTCCACGTCGGGACCGAGCACGTGGGGAAGGATCACGCTGGACGCGCCCGTGCTGTAGGTGTTGACCGAGCGCGCGTAGCCGCCGACGGTGTTGAGGAATCGGTGCACCTGGCTCTGCGGGTGGTGGAACCGGCCCGCGCTGCCCCACCCGTAGGAGCCGCCGAAGATCGCGGCGTTCCCGTGCAGATCGATGACGCGCTCCAGCTCGGCCGCCAGAAGCGCGGTGAGTTCGGGCCACTCCACGCGGACGAACTCGTCGTGCCCGCGCGCCCTGCTGGGACCGGCTCCGTTCTCCAGCCACCCGCGCCGCACCATCGGGTGGCGGATCCTCGCGGGGTGCCCGTTGGCGGGCGCCATGTTGCGCAGTAGAGAAGAAGGGGCCGGATCGAGTTCGTGCGGGTCGACGGTGAGTCCACCGTCGCCCATCCGGGTGCGGAGCGGGCCCCAGTGGGAGCTGGTCGGTCGGCTCGTGCTCATGTGACCGGCGCCTTCGGCGGCGGCCGGAGGCCGTGCCATCCGGTCGCGTCCTGCACCGTCATGGCGAGGGCGAGGACGTCCCGGTCCCTGCCGAGACCGGCCGCCATCTGGAGTCCCACGGGCAGCCCGTCGGACGCCGTTCCGCACGGAATGGAGACCGCCGGCTGGCCGGTGACGTTGAAGCAGTAGGTGTTGGCGAGCAGCGCGGCCTGGGCCGCCGGCGCCTGGTCGGGGCCGCAGTCGGCGATCCTCGGGGCGGTGACGGGGACCGTCGGGCCGATCACGGCGTCGAAGGGGCGCTGGGCGGCGAGCATCTCCGAGGCGAGCCGCCGCCTCTCCCGCTTGGCCGTCCGGTAACGGGCACCCGGCACCTCCAGGCCCGCCTCCAGCCGCGCCCTGACGTCGTCCCCGTAGTCCCCGGGACGATCGCGGAGCCAGCGACGGTGCACCTGCGCCGCCTCGAACGCCACCACGGTGGCGGTGACGGCGCGGGCCTCCTCCTCGTGGTGCAACTCGACCCAGTCGACGGTGGCGCCGAGCGCTTCGAACGTCTTGAGAGCGGAGTGGACCACCTCGTACACCTCCTGGGAGGCCGCCGCGAGATGCGACCTGACGATTCCGAGGTGCAGCCCCCGCAGCGAATCCCGCCGCCCAGGATCTCCCTGGTCGGAGCCGCCTTCCGGCGGCACGCCCTCCGCGAGCAGACTCCGCAGGACGCGGGTGCACCCGGCCGCCGTACGGCTGAACACGCCGACGGTGTCGCAGGACGGGCTGAGCGGGAACACCTTCGTCGTCGGGACGAGGCCCAGGCTGGGTTTGAAGCCGGTCACGCCCGTCAGGGCGGCGGGGATGCGCACCGACCCCCCGGTGTCCGTCCCGAGCGAGGCGCCGCACGCGCCGACGGCGACCGAGACGGCGCTGCCACCGCTCGATCCGCCGCTCACGCGCCGCGGATCCCACGGGTTCGACGTGGTGCGCGCCTTGGTGTTGACGTTGGTGGCGCCGTAGGCGAACTCGTGCATGTTGGTCTTGCCGACGTGCAGCGCCCCGGCGGACGCCAGCCGCCGCCAGCACTCGGCATCGGCCGGGGCCTTCTCGCTGAACCACGAGGAGCCGGCCGTGGTCGGCAGCCCCGCGACGTCGATGTTGTCCTTGACGCTCACCCCGACGGCGGCCAGCGGGCCGGGCGACCCGCGCAGGAGATCCTCCTCCGCGCGCCGCGCGTCCGCGTGGAGGCGCTCCGCGCTGACCGTCGCGAACGCGCCCGTCGCCGGCTCCCAGCGTTCGATCGCGGCGAGATGGCTCGCGGCGACCTCCGCGGGAGAGGCGTCCCGCCGGAGGACGGCGGCCTGTGTCTCCTCCAGGGTGAGATCGGACAGCGATGTGGACATCTACCCCGCCTCGTCCGGATCGAGGACGGCGACGCTGATGGAGCGCGGGGCGCCGCCGTTGATCGGCATGATGTCCATGGGGCACACGGAGAGGTGCGCGACGAGGTCCCGGTGAGCCCGCAGGCGGACGGAGGAACCGGCGGGCGCCGGCGATTCCAGGAAGGTGAGCCGCCCTTCGGCGTCGATCGGCGAGTTCTGGAACAGGTTCAGCGGATCGGGGAGCACCTCCAGGTCCCCGTGCCCCTCGGCCCGCAGCGCGGACCGCAGGTTGTCGGCGCAGTTGCGGTGCTCCGGTGCACCGAGCTGCCGGTAGCGCCACCGGTCGCAGGGCGGCATCGTCATGTCGTGGATGCCCGGTGACGAATCGGCGACCAGGGTGATCAGAGGTTCGCGGCGCCTGGTGACGAAGGTGCTTCCCACCGCAGGCCGGATCGTGCGCAGGGAGGCGCGCGAGTGGCTCATGGACGCGAACTCGGCCGGGTCGCCGGCCGCGAAGAACCACGCGTCGACGACCTGGCCGCCGAACGTGTTGACCACCTCGATCGTCTGGCCCGACGCGACACGGAAGGTCCCGACGTCGCCGGCTCCGACCGTCGTGTGATGCCCGGTCACGGCGCCTCCCGCAACGGCGCGGTCAGGTCGACGTCGTCCCATTCGGTGGCGACGAAGCCCACGCGGTCGCCGGAGTGGACGATGGGATCGCGCCGGACGCCGATCACGAGAGCGGGAGAGGGCAGCGAGACCGCCTCCACGACGTCCCCGTACACGTTGCGGATCTCACCGAGCGGCCGTCCCGCGGGCACCACGTCACCGGGCTTGGCGAGGGCGCTGAAGAAGCCGCCCTCGGCCGAGGTGACATGGGTCCGCCGTGTCGCCCTGCAGATCGAGGCGGGGCGGTCGACCGGCGCTTCCGGCGGCACGGCCGTCCCCGTCACCGCGGCGAGCCGGAGGAGGCCGCGCACCGCCTTGCCGACGGCCGGGCGGTCGTGCCGGCCCCCCGCGCCCGCCTCCAGCATGAACGCCGGCTTGCCGAGCTCCATCATCTGGTAGTCCAGCGCGCCCTCGATCCGGCCGGGCAGCTCGCCCTGGCCGGACACGTCCATCCGGCAGGCGACGCGCAGCTCGAACAGGGCGAGCAGGGACAGCAGGTCGCGTTCCTCGCCTGCCTTCGGATGGAGTTTGTAGACGCCGTAGTTGCAGGCGTCGAGGAACGGGCCCATCGTGTGGATGTTGACGGCGGTGTCGGCGAGCGGCGACAGCTCGGCGAAGAGACGGTGGGCCAGCCGCTGCGTGCCGAGGAAGTCGGCCCGCCCGGGAAAGCTCTGGTCGAGGTCCGTCCCGTCGAACGGGGAGTGCTTGCGCCGATGGTCGAAGGCCAGCGGATTGGCGACGGGCGTCACGATGACATCGCCGCTCAGCGGGCGGCCCGAGACGGACCGGAAGAACTCCGTCGCCACGATGGGCGCCTGGGACTCGTCGCCGTGCACCGCGGCGTTCACCCACAGGCACGGGCCGTCGCCCGTGCCGCGGGCGATCAGGTAGGGGATGCCGACCGCGTTGCCGCTCGCCAGGCGGCCGGCGTCCATCAGCCCTCGGCCGACGTCTCCGGGAGCCATGCGGGCGAGGTGGTCGGCCACCGTTGAGTTCATCGGGGGTCTCCTCCGGATCTCGAGCGGGAGTCGGCGGCGCCGGGCCGTCCGCCGAGGAAGACGTTCTTCATCTCGGGGTCGTTGAGGATCTCGTCGGCGGGTCCGTCCCGGTGGATCCGGCCGTCCGTCATGACGACGGCGACGTCCGACGCGGCCAGGCCCTCGATCACGTTCTGCTCGACCATGACGACGGACACGCCGCCCGCGGCGATCTCCTGGAGCTTGTCGAAGACCTGGCGGCGGGCCTTCGGGGAGAGCCCGAGCGACGGCTCGTCGATGAGGAGCGCCTTCGGGCGCACCACCATCGCCATGGCGATCTCCAGGAGCTGCTGCTGGCCACCGCTGAGGTTCCCGGCCGCGCGCGCCCGGGAGGCGGCCAGCGCGGGGAACTCCTCCAGCGCCGCCGTGATCGCGGCCGGGCGCTCGTCGCGGGGCAGTGTGTAGGCCCCGAGCCGGAGGTTCTCCAGGACGGTCATCTGCGGGAAGTTGCAGCGGCCCTGCGGAACCAGGCTGATGCCCGCCTTCAGGCGTTTCCAGGCCGGCATCCGGCGGACCTCGACGTCGCTGATCCGGACGGAGCCCGTGCACCAGCGGGTCAGACCGTAGATGCCGTTCAGAAGGGACGACTTGCCGGCACCGTTCGGGCCGACGATGGTCGTGATGCTGCTGTCCGCGAAGCCATGGGTGAGATCGTTGACGATCGGGACGTCCGCCAGGTAGCCCGCGGAGAAGGCGGAGACGCGCAGCCTCGGCTCAGTCCTCATCGTGGTCCGCCTTCCTGCCGAGGAACGCCTCGTACACGGCGGGGTCGTCCCGGATCACCGACGGCGGACCCTCCGCGAGCTTCCGGCCGGCGTCCAGGACGACGACCGAGGAGCAGCAGGTCGTGATGAACTCGACGTTGTGCTCGATGATCAGGAAGGTCTGCCCGTCCTCGTTGGCCTGGAGGACGGCATCACGGATCAGGTCGATCACGCGCGGGTTCACGCCCGCCAGGGGTTCGTCCAGCATCGCGATCCGCGGCTGCGCCCCCAGGACCGAAGCCAGCGTGAGCAGCTTCTTCTGGCCGTAGGAGAGGATCCCCGCCGGTGCGGCCCGGAGCCGTTCGAGACCGAACAGGGTCAGCCAGGCCATCGCGCGGTCCAGGTCGGCGCGCCCCCGCCGGCCGCGGCGGGACCGCTTCGCCCCCGTCAGCCCGCGAAGCGCGAGCTCGATGTGCTCGTCCAGGGTGAGCTCGTCGTACAGCCGCACGGTCTGGAAGGTCCGTGCCAGGCCCGACCTGGCGATGGTGTGGGGCGCCTTGCCGAAGATGGACCGCCCGTCCAGCGTGATCCGGCCCGAGTCCGGGCGGACGAACCCGGTCATGCAGTCCAGAGCCGTCGACTTGCCCGATCCGTTCGGGCCGATGAGCCCGAGAATCGTGCCCACGGTGAGGGTGAAGTCGACGTCCTGCAGCGCGGCGACGCCCATGAAGGATTTTCCGAGGCCGGCCACCTGAAGCGCGGCGGGCGCCTTTCCCTGAGAAGCGTTCATCGGTGCCCCTCGACTCTCATGGCGCGCAGGCGCCTGTTCACCGCCCGCGTTCGGAGAAGCCCTCCGGCGCCCTGCGGGGCGAACAGGAGTCCCGCGACCAGGATCACGCCGTAGATCACCAGGCGGGCCTCGTCGGCCATGCGGAGGAACTCGGGAAGGGCCGAGAACACCACGGCGCTGTAGACGACGGGCCAGAAGGTGCCCGCACCGCCGAGGATGACGATGATGAGCATGACCTGCATCAGGTAGAAGTCGAAGATCGACGGGTCGATCGCCGTGAGCCGGAAGACGTGCAGCGCCCCGGTGAGCCCGGTCACGAACGCGCAGAGGGTGAAGACGGCGAGCTTGTAGGTGTTCGTCGCGTAGCCCTGCGCCTTCGTCAGCGGCTCGTTGTCGCGGATGGCGATCATCACGGTGCCCGCGGACGACCTGACCAGCCGGAGCATGACCCACAGCGCGCACACCGTGAATCCGGCGAGGAGGACGTAGTAGTGGCGCGGGGTCTCGGCCACCAGGTGGACCGAGCCGAGCGACAGTTCCGGGGCGGGCAGCCCGAAGATGCCCTGCCTGCCGCCGGTCACCCCGGTCCATTCCGCCGCGACCAGCGCGCAGAGCAACGAGAAGCTGAGCGTGATGATGGCGAACGCTTCCTGGGACAGGCGCACCGTCACGACGCCGATCACGGCGGCGACCGCCGCCGCGACCACGCCCGCGGAGAGGAAGGCGAAGGGCTGCCAGACACCGGTATGGCTCACGAGCCAGCTGCTCGTGTAGCCGCCGATGCCGACGAAGGCGACCTGCGCGAAGGAGAGCATCCCCACGTAGCCGTAGAGGAGGTTGAAGGCCGTGCCCAGCACCATGAAGGTCAGCGCGAGGCTGGCGACGTCGATGTAGTAGTCGTTGGCGATCACGGCGGGCAGCACCGCGATCATCGCGGCCAGCAGGAGCAGCGGGTGACGTTGGATCGTTCCCATCAGCCGGCCCGCCGGGGACGGTGCCCGCCCCTCGGTCACCCCGCCGGTCTCGGTGGCGCGGTCGTGCGCGCTCATGGCCGCGGTCACACCCGCACCTCCTTGGAGAACAGCCCCTGCGGCCGCACCAGCATGATCACGATCATGAACAGGAAGACGCTGACGCTCTGCGTCATCGCCGACCCGTAGCCGCCGGCGAAGCTCTCCAGGACGCCGACGCCGAAGGCGACGATCACGGCGCCGGGCACGCTGCCCAGGCCGCCGATGACGACGATGGCGAACACCTTGAAGACGATCGTGATGCCCATCTGCGGGCTGACGGTGAACACCGGGGCGAGGGTCGCGCCGGCGAGGCCGGCGAGGCCCACTCCCAGCGCCATCGCGAGCCGGCCGATCCTGGTCGGCGAGATGCCGACGACCAGTGCCGCCGTCGGGTTCTGGGAGACGCCGCGCATGGCCCGGCCCACCTGCGTCCGGTTGAGGAACAGGTAGAGCGCGCCGAGGGCGACGACGGCGACCACGACGATGAGCGCCCGGCCCGCCGGGACCATCACCTCCCCCAGCATGACGTGCCCCTGCGGCCTCGCGTCCTCGGCGAGCTGCCGCGGCCCGGCCCCCCACAGCATGATCGATCCGTTCTGGATGATCATGGCGAGGCCCAGGGTGAGCAGCAGGGTCCGGGAGAACGCGCCGTCGGGGGGAAGGCGCCGCAGCAGGCCCTCGTGCAGGACGGTGCCCAGCGCCGCCATGATCCCGGCGCTCAGCAGGAGACCGGCCCAGTACCCCCCGTGCGGGATCAGGAAGTAGGCGGCGAACGCGCCGAGCATGTACAGGGCGCCATGGGCGAAGTTCACGACATTGAGAACGCCGAAGATGACGGCCAGACCCGCGGCGAGCAGTGCATAGCTGGACCCCAGAATCACCCCGTTGACCAGCAGTTCGAATATGTAGGTCGTATCCACGGGTGGTTACCTCCAACTCCGACCGGCGAAGCGGCCGGATCAGGTGGTGACGTCGGACTCGATGAAGACCTCGCCTTTCTTCAGCTGCAGGATGAACGCCTTGTCGTGCGCCTGGTTGTGGTCATCGAACTTGACCGTGCCGCCGGTCAGCGAAGTCATGTCGGTCGTGACGAGGGCCTTCTGGATGTCGACGGGATCCGAGCTCTTCGCCCGCCGGACGGCGTCCGCGATGACCATCACGGCGTTGTAGCCCTCGAAGGACTCGTAGGTCGGCGCGGTCTTGTGGCGGCTCTGATAGAGCCTGGTGAACTTCGCGTTCTCCGGCGTGTCGATGAGGGAGCTGTAGGGATAGACGCTGGTCGATCCGGCGAACTGCTCCTTCTTGAGGATCTCCAGGTTCTGTCCCTCGAACTCGACCCGTCCGGTCATGGGCAGGCGCAGGCCCGCTCCGGCCGCCTGCCGCAGGAATCCGAGATGGTCGGCGCCCGAGACGTACAGCGCGACGCCCTCGGTCCCGTTGTTGCGGTACTTGCTGATCTGCGTCGAGAAGTCGGCGGTTCCCTGGGCGACGTAGTCGATACCGGTCACCCCGAGGCCCTTCTGCCTGAGCGCCGCGTCGAACGCCTTCGCGCCGGTACGGCCGTAGGTGCTGTCCTCGGCCAGGATCGCCAGCTTCCGGATCTTGCCGGCCGATGCCAGGTGGGTGGCCAGCGCGCCGGCCAGCGTCGCGTCGGACGGGTTGATCCGGAACGTGAACTCGTTGCCGCCCTTGCCCGAGGCGGTGGTGATGTCGGGTGACGTGGACGTCGAGACGATGAAGGGCACCCGGTGGCGTTTCGCCAGCGGCATGGCGGAGAGCGTGACCCCGCTGCAGAGCGCACCGATCACCGTGGACACCCGCTGCTTCGTGATGAGCTTGGTGAGCGAGCTCGCGCCGTCGGTCGGGTTGCACGCGTTGTCCTCGGCGGCGAGCGAGAGCTTCCGCCCTCCGAGGACGCCGCCCTCGTCGTTGACCTGGTCGATGGCGAGCTCGACTCCCCTGCGCTCGTTCTCGCCGAGCGACGCGGCGGACCCCGACAGCGGGGTCGAGAGCCCGATCTTGATCGGTCCCGACCCGTCGCTCCCGGCGGCGCTGCCGCACCCGGCGGCCGCGATTATCAGGGCGGCGGACATCGCGAGCGTTCCCGTACACCTCATCTATGCCTCCAGTCGTTCGGGCATCGCCCTCACGGCACCCGCCGCATGACCGCGGACGAGTTAACGGGACCTGCCCACCCTTCAGCCGCCGCAGCGTTCCCCCGGCATCTCCGGAAGGACGTATCTGCAATCGACTGCACATAGGTACAATCGACTGCAGGAAGCTGCTTTGTCAAGAGGTGCACCGGGCGTTCCCACCGGTTGACCCGCATCGCAAGGAGGCGACAGGTGACCAACGAGCCGACGGGACAGGGGCAGCGGACGCCGACGCACAAGCTGATCGCGCAGGAGGCCGGCGTCCATCCCTCCACGGTCTCCAGGATCCTGCGCCGGCCGCCCGGCCCGCGGAGGGCCGACTTCGCGGAGACGGAGGCGCGCGTACGGGAGATCGCCAAACGCCTCGGCTACCGGCCGGATCTCACCGCGGCCAGCCTCCGGACCAAGCGCAGCCGGGTCATCGGCGTCCTGATGCCGCGGCTCCACGACGTGGTGCTCGCGGCGATCCTCAGCGGGATCGACGCCGAGGCCTTCGAGCTCGGCTACCAGACGATCGTCACCAACACCCACGGCGTGCCGCGCCGGCGGCTGGAGCGCGTGGAGATGCTGCTCAGCCGCAAGGTGGACGGCCTGGTCATCGGCGACGCCACCCTGGACGACAGGACCTACCAGGAGCTGAGCCGCTCCGAGATCCAGCAGGTCCTCGTCAACCACCGCCAGGCCGGGCACGTGTCGGTGACCGGCAACGACCGGCTCGGGGGACGGCTGGTGGGCGAGCATCTCCTGGAGCGCGGGCACCGGGACATCGGCATCATCGCCGGACCGCGCTACCCCGTCGCCCTCGACCGCGTCCAGGGCTGTGTCGAGGCGTTCGAGCGAGCGGGCATCACCGTCGGGGAGGCTCAGATCGTGCACACGGACTTCGATCCGGAGGGAGGCAGGCAAGCGGCCGGGCAACTGCTCGAACTCCCCCGCCGGCCGTCGGCGATCTTCGCGGTGAACGACTCGGCCGCCATAGGAGCCATGGGGACGCTGAGGGACCACGGGCTGACCGTGGGGCGCGACCTGGCGCTGGTCGGCTACAACGACATCGCCATCGCCCGGGACCTGCCCATTTCGCTCTCCAGCGTCCGCACGCCGTTGCGGGAGATGGGCGAGACGGCGGCCCGCCTGCTCGTCGCCAAGCTGGAGGGGGACACCGGCGAATCCGTCATGCTCGATCCCGAGCTGGTGGTCCGCCAGTCAAGCGCCACCGAGCTTTCGGCCCTCACTGGACGAGCTGGATGAGCAGGAGCGCGATGTCGTCGTACCGCCGGGCGGACGTGGGGGCGTTCTTCAGGAGGGTGTCGGCGACCTCGTCCATGGTCTGGTCGGTCGCCGAGGCGAGCCGGCCGGCCAGTTCGGTCGTCGTGTCGTCGATGTCGGTACCGGGGACCTCGACCAGGCCGTCGGTGTAGAGGGCGAGAACGGTACCGGGCGCCAGAGGGATCTCCTCGGTGGAGTAGCCGGCATCGGGGTCGATGCCGAGCAGGAGCCCGGGTGACAGGGAAAGCGCTTCGGCCTTCCCGTCCGGACGGCGGATCAGGGGTGGCGGATGACCCGCGGTCGCGAACTGGGCACTCCGGCTTTCCAGATCGAGCCGGGCGATCAGGCAACTGGTGAACAGCCCGGAATCCAGGTCGAACAGGAGCCGGTTGGTGCGGGCGAGGATGTCGCCCGGCGGTGCGCCGATGGTGGCGTGGGCATGGACACCGGTGCGGACCTGGCCCATGAGGGCGGCCGCGGTGGTGTGGTGCCCCTGGACGTCGCCGATCGTGGCGACGGCGGTCGTCCGGTCGATGCGGATGAGGTCGTAGAAGTCTCCGCCGATGTCCAGGCCGTGGCCGGCGGGCCGGTAGCGGGCGGCCAGGTCCAGGCCGTCGATGCGGGGCAGGCTGCGCGGCAGCAGCACCGCCTGCAGGGCGTGGGCCAGCTGATGCTTGGTGTCGTAGAGGCGGGCGCGGTCCAGCGCCTGGGCGATGAGCCCGGCCATCGACATCAGGATGGCGCGCTCCGCCCGCGAATGGTCGCGCGGTCGCTCGTAGGTGAGGATGAGGGAGCCGATGATGCGGTCAGAGGCGATCAGGGGCAGGAAGGCGCGCGCGTCCGTGCCTTCCACGTGGATGGCCTCGGGGTAGGCGCGCCTCAGCTCGGCGAAGCTGGAGAAGAAGCCGGGTTTACCGGACGCCAGCGTCTGCGCGGCCGGGACGTCGGAGGTCAGCGGCGTCCCGTCCAGTTGTTCCACGAGTTCGGCGATGCGTCCGCGGTGGCCGATGACGCGGAGCCTGCCCCCCTCCGCCGTCATCAGCACCATGCCGCTGGGGCCGAAGGCGGGCACGATCTGGTCGGCGGCGAGGTCGACGACATCGCTCAGCCCCGCCGCCTCGGTGAGGGCGGCCGCCAGATGCATCAGCTGGTAGATCACCGACACCCCGGTCAGCTCCGGGCTGACCGGCGGCCTGCGCCGCATGGGTTCCCGGCCACCGGAGGTCCCTGTACCGGCGGGGACGATCTGGACGCTGATTCCGGACGTGTCGGGGTGAAGATGGAAGGTCAGCCGGATGTCCGGCGGGCGCACCACGGAGAAGGACGAGGGTTGGCGGCTCATCACGGCGGCCCGGTAGTGGTCCTCGAAAAGGGTGGGATTGCCGAGCCACGGCATCGCCTCCCATGGGCGGGCGCCCATCAGATCCGCGACGTCGACGCCGAACATGTCGATCGCGGCGGAATTGACGAAGACGATCCGGCCGTCGACATCGAGGGCGCAGCAGCCCGTCGGGAGGCGTTCGGTGAACCTGACCGCCGCCTGCGCCTCGTCGGCCGCCGGCGGGCGGGCGAGGGCGGGCCGAGGGGGCGGGAGGATGCGGGGTCTGTCCGGGTAGTGCATCAGTCCCCCGCCGGAGTCGCGCCCCAGGAGGAGGCTCGCGCGCCGGCGGAAATCCGTGATCGCCTCGCGCTCGTGAGAACTCGGCTCCGGCGGCCGCGAGACCGGCCAGACCAGCACCAGGCTCCCCACCGCATCGGCGTCGTCGGCGATCGGCACCACCGCGAGGGCGTAGTCATAGGGCAGCGTGAGCCCCAGCCGGGGGTAGCGGCGCGCGATCTCCTCGCGGCCCCTCAGCCACAGGAAACGCCCCTGGCGAGCGGCATCGGAAACCGGGTTCGCGTTGTCCAGGGCGACCCGCTCCCACGGGGCGGCGATCTGCTGGGAGGCCCCGCAGAGCACCGCCAGGCTCAGCGCCCGCTCCCCCGCGGGCCGCAGGAACAGCGCGCCGATCGAAGCGTCGACCTCCAGCATCAGCTCGACCAGCGCCGTCTCGAGCCGCTTGATGCCGGTGTCAGGAGCGGCGCTCGCACGCGAGCGTCGCGATCCCATGGTCTCCACCCCCGTCCACATGCCGGCGAACCGCGGTCACTGATCGTTCGAATGGCGGCTCCCCTCGGTGGCGCGAAGGCATACCCGCCCCGGCCGGACGTACTCCCTGCTCACAGGGGCGCGTGCCCGCGCCCGCGGCTGACCCCGCGAGGCCCGCCCTACGACGTCATGGAGACCAGGGTCACCGCAGCGCGGCTCCTTCGGGGAGGCCGATGAGGTCGAGCTCGTCGCGGTAGGGCAGGCCCTCCCAGTCGCCGCGGGTCTGCACCGCGAACGCGCCGGCGCTGTGGGCGCGGCGCAGCCGGGCCTCGACGTCCAGGCCGTCGAGCAGGCCGGACAGGTACCCGGCGGCGAACGCGTCGCCGGCGCCGATCGAGTCGACGAGGTCGACGCGGTGGGCGGGCACGGCGTGCGCGCCGTCCGCGGTGTACGAGCGGGCCTCGTCGCCGTTCTTGACTACGACCTCGGCGGCGCCGCCGTCCAGGAGCTGGGCGGCGATGGCGTCCGGCTTGCCGTCGCCGAGCAGGGTCAGCTCGTCGGGGGACGCGATGACGCGGTCCGCCGCAGCGGCGAGCGGGGCGAGCGCCTCGGCCGCCGCGGCCCGGCTCCACAGCCGCGGCCGGTGGTTGACGTCGAGGCTGATCTGCGCGTTCCGGGCCCGGGCGAGCCGGCACAGTGCGGTCACGGCGTCCCGGCAGGACGGGCCGAGCGCGGGGGTGATCCCGGTGATGTGCACGATCCGCGGCTCGAACGGCAGGGCCTCGACGTCCTCCCGGCACAGCCGGGACCCGGCGGACCCGGCGCGCAGGTAGTGGACGCGGGTGACGTCCGGCAGCCGCTGCTCGAACATGATCAGGCCGGTGGGCGCGGCGGTGTCGCGGTGGACGGCCGACGCGTCGACCCCCTCGGCGCGCAGCGTGCGGGTGATGAGGTGCCCGGCCTCGTCGGACCCGACGCGTCCCGCCCAGGCGGTGGTGTGGCCGAGCCGGCCGAGGCCGATCGCGACGTTGCTCTCGGCACCGGCGATGCCGGCGGTGAAGCCGGAGCCGAGCCGCACCGGGCCGGTGGCGCGCAGCGCCATCATCGTCTCCCCGGCGGTGAGGACGTCCACCCGGGTCATGCCGGTCCGCCCGGCGCGACCGCGGCGAGGAACGCGCGGGCCCGGCGGCGCAGGCCGGCGAGGTCGCCGCCGCGCGGCGCGTCCCCGCACAGCGGCGAGCCGACGCCGACCGCGACGGCGCCGCGCCGCAGGTACTCGGCGGCCTCGGCCTCCCCGACCCCGCCGACCGGAACGAACGGGACGTCCGGGAACGGGTCGCGCAGCGCGGTGAGATAGCCGGGCCCGTGCGCCGCCGCGGGGAACAGCTTGACGGCGGTCGCGCCCGCGGCGGTGGCCGCGGCCACCTCGGTCGGGGTCAGGGCTCCGGCGAGCACAGGAAGGCCGAGCCGCAGCGCCTCGTCGACACCGGCGCCGAGCGCGGGCGTGACGGCGTACTCGGCGCCCGCGTCGCGGGCACGGCGCGCGTCGTCCGCGGTCAGCACCGTGCCCGCGCCGATCCGCGCGGCCCCGGCGGCCTTGCCGGCGACCTCCTCGATGACGCGCAGGGCGCCGGCGCCGCTCAGCGACACCTCGATCAGCGCGACGCCCTCCTCGGCGAGGGTGAGGGCGGTGCGGGCGGCCGCCGCGGGGTCCGGGCCCCGGACGATGGCGACCAGCCGGCGCCGCCGCAGTTCCCCGGCGATCGTGTTCACCATTCCGCGTGTCCTCCGTCCGGGTGCCGCCAGACCGGCGGGCGCCACCGGTGCCCGACCTCGTCGGCGCGCCGCACCGCGTCCTCGTCGATCTCGATGCCCAGGCCCGGCGCGTCCCAGCGCTCGATCGAGCCGTCCACGAACGCGAACGGCGACCGGTCGACCAGGTAGTCCAGCACGTCGGCGCCGGTGTTGTAGTGGATGCCGATGCTCTGCTCCTGGATCAGGAAGTTCGGGGTCGCGAACGCCACCTGGAGGCTCGCGGCGAGCGACAGCGGGCCGAGCGGGCAGTGCGGCGCGAACAGCGCCCCGTACACCTCGGCGAGCGACGCGATCCGCCGCACCTCGGAGATCCCCCCGGCGTGCGACAGGTCGGGCTGGACGACCGCGACCCCGGCCTGCAGCGCGGGCAGGAAGTCGGCGCGGGAGAACAGCCGCTCGCCGCACGCGATCGGGGTGGTGGTGGACGCGACGACGTCGCCGAGCCGGTGGGTGTGCTCCGGCAGCACCGGCTCCTCCACGAACAGCGGACGGTACGGCTCCAGCAGCGGGATGAGCCGCCGCGCGGCGGGCACCGTGATCCGACCGTGGAAGTCGACGGCGAAGTCGGCGCCGTCCCCGATCGCCTCCCGCACGGCCGCGGCCCGCCGGACGACCGCGTCGATCTGCGCGGGCGGCGGCAGCGCCCCGATCCGCCCGGAGGCGTTGATCTTCACGGCGGTCAGCCCGGCGGCGATCTTCGCGGCGGCCTCCTCGCCGACCTCGCCGGGCTCGTCCCCGCCGATCCAGCCGTACACCCGGACCCGGTCGCGGACCGCGCCGCCGAGCAGCTGGTGCGCCGGGACGCCGAGCGAGCGGCCGAGGATGTCCCACAGCGCCTGGTCGAGGCCGGCCACGGCGCTGGACAGCACCGGGCCGCCCCGGTAGAACGCCGCCTTGGTCATGGTCTGCCACAGGTCCTCGACGCGGCGGGGGTCGGCGCCGAGCAGCAGGTCCGCCAGCTCGTGCACGGCGGCGCGGGTCGTCTCGGCCCGGCCCTCCACGACCGGCTCGCCCCAGCCGACGAGGCCGTCGTCGGTCTCCACCCGGCAGAACAGCCAGCGCGGCGGGACGAGGAACGTCTCCACTCGTGTGATCTTCATGCGGATCCCTTGGTGATGCTCCAGCCGCCGTCCACCTGCAACGAGACGCCGGTGACGAACGAGGCGTCCGGGCCGGCGAGGAAGGCGATCGCCGCCGCGACCTCGTCCGGGCGGCCGAGGCGTCCCGCCGCGGTCTCGGCGGCGCTGCGGCGCCGGTCCTCCTCGCCGATCCCGTCCCACTGCGCGGTCAGGACCGGGCCGGGCAGCACGGCGTTCACCCGGACGCGCGGCCCGTACTCGACGGCGAGCTGGCGGGTCAGCCCGGTCAGCCCCGCCTTGGCGGCGGCGTACGCCGGGCGTCCCGGCAGCCCGAACGAGGCGTGCACGGACGAGACGATCACGACGGCGGCGTGGTCGCCGGCGCGCAGGTCGTCCAGGGTCGCGCGGACGCCGAGGAACGTGCCGGTGAGGGTGACGTCGAGCTGGGCCCGCCAGGACTCCAGCGAGATCTCGTCCGCCGCGCCCGGGTCGTAGCGCAGGGCGTTCGACACGAGGACGTTCACCGGGCCGAGGCCGGCGCGGCACGCGCGGACGGCGCGGTCCCAGTCGGCGGGGTCGCTCACGTCGCAGCGCAGCCCGAGCGCCGCCGCACCGTCCGCGGACAGCGCGGCGGCCACCTCGTCCACCTGCGCGGACACGTCGAGGAGCGCGACCGCGTATCCGTCGGCGGCGAGGCGGCGGGCGGTGGCCGCGCCGATCCCCCGCGCGGCGCCGGTGACGACGGCGACCGGGCGCGCGGCGGCGGTCACGGCGTCCCTCCGGCCTCGCCGGTCCGCTCCACCGCCACCCTGACGGCGAGCGCGGTGGCCGCGCCGGGCGCGAGCGTCTCCCACGGCCCGAGCGCCTCGCACTCGACGATCCGGGCGGGAGGCGCCAGCCCGCCGAGGTGCTCCAGCGGGCGGTCGAGGGGATGCTCCATCCACACCTCCGCGCGCGAGCCTCCGTCGGGGTACGGGGCGTCAGGGTGCACGTCGAACTCCATGGTCAGGTGATGCCCGGCCCGCGAGTAGGCCAGCCGCCCGGCCGCGTGCGGGAAGCCGAGCTTGCCGACCGTGTCCTGCGCGGGAACCTCCACCGTGTCCGGACGTGGCCGCGTCCAAGCGGGCGCGGCCGTGCCGACCGCGAGCTCGACCGGTTCACGGAAGCCCGGCTCCACCGCGACTTGGACCGTTCCACCTCCCGGGTACTGGGTGACGTTCCACACCGCCCACCGCACCGGCACGGACGACGCGTTCACGGCCGAGACGCGCAGGTCGTAGCCGGCCTCGCCGGCGCGCAGCCGGATCTCGCGGCGCAGCCGCAGCCCGGTCCGCGGATCGTGCTCGCTCTCCAGCGCCACCGTCGCGTCCCCGGAGCCCGGTCCGACCTCGGCCTCGTAAGGGCCGGAGTCGAGCACCGGGTCGGGCGGCCCGGCCCACTCCCCCGGCGACGACCAGCCCTGCGGCGCGGGCCAGGTCTTGTCGCCGCCGTAGTTGCGCCAGTTCGCCATCGGGCCCGAGGTGCGTTCCGGCCGGTGCCCGCCGACCGGGTGCAGCCGGCCGTCCAGGAGCGCGGGATTGCGCCACAGCAGTTCCTCGCCGTCGCGGACGAGGCTCAGCAGGCGCCCGCCCAGCGCCGGGACGATCCCGAGCCGCAGCGTCCCGTTGTCGAGCCACACGACCTCGTACGGTCCGGACGCGTCGGTCTCGACGTCCACGGCCCCGTCCGCCGCACCGCTCGCGGCCGTCACCGCGGCGCGTCCGGGACGAGCACGACCTTGCCCTCGCTCGCGCCCGCGGCCAGCGCGTACGCCTCGTCCGCCCGCGACAGCGGGTAGACGCCGCTGACGGCCTTCTCCGGCCGCAGCCCCCACCCGACGAGGTTGCGCGCCAGCTCGCTCATCGCCGGCAGCGAGGTCACCCAGGACGCGTGGATCGTGAGCTGCTTGTGCAGGAGGGTGTCGGAGACCTCGGTGTGCAGGTCGCCGCCCTCGCCCACCAGCGACACGTGCCCCCACTCGGCCGCCGCCTCCAGGGCGAGGCTCCGGCCCGGCCGCGTCCCCGAGCAGTCGATCGTCACGGCCGCGCCGCCGCGCCCGGTCAGGTCCGCGACCGCCTGCACGGCGCCGTCATCGGGAGGCAGGGTCGCGTCGAACACGCCGAGCGCGCCGGCCCACGTGCGGCGCGCCTCGGACGGCTCGACGCCGACGACCTTCCGGGCCCCCATGCCGCGCCCGACCATCCCGGCGGCCAGCCCCACCGGGCCGAGCCCGACCACCAGCAGGTCGGTGTCGCCGCTGACCCCGGCGCGGCGCAGCCCCTCGTAGGCGGTGCCGAACCCGCAGGCGATCAGCGCGCCGTCGACGTAGGACAGCTCGTCCGGCAGCGGCACGCAGGTCCGCTCCTCGGCGAGCAGGTACGGGGCGTGCCCGCCGTCCCGCTGCCACCCGTAGGACTCGCGGCCGAAGCCGCAGCTGATGTAGTGGCCGCGGCGGCAGTTGTCGCAGAGCCCGCAGCCCACGATGTGGTACACGATGACGCGGTCGCCAACGCCGAACCGCCGCACCCCCGGCCCGGCGGCCACGATCCGGCCGGACGGCTCGTGCCCGGCGATCACTCCCCGGTAGGCGGGACCGTCCACACCGCGGTACCCCTTGTAGCCCCGGTAGATGTAGCCGATGTCGCTGCCGCAGATGCCGGACGCGCCGACCTCGATCAGCACCTGGCCGTGGCCGGGCTCCGGCACGGGGTACTCGCGCAGCACGGCCGTGGAGTCACCGGGCAGGAAGACACCCTCCATGGTCTCCACATTCCCCCTCTCAGGCCGCGGCCGCGGCGGCGCGCCCGCGCCGCGCGACCACCACGTTGATCAGTACGGCGCCGACGATGATCACGCCGCGCACCACGTTCTGCAGGAAGGAGTCCACGCCGAGCAGCACCAGCCCGTTGCCGATCACGGTGATGAACACGACGCCGAGCAGGGTGCCGAGCATCCCGCCGCGGCCTCCGGCCAGCGCGGTGCCGCCGATCACCACCGCCGCGATCACGTCGAACTCCAGCCCGGCCGCCGCGCCGCCGCTGCCGGAGCCGAGCCGGGACGCCAGCAGGATCCCGGTGACCGCCGACAGCAGCCCGGTCGTGGCGAACAGCAGGACCCGGATCCGGGTGAGGTCGATGCCCGCCAGCCGCGCCGCGGCGGCGTTGCCGCCGATCGTGTAGACCGACCGCCCGTAGGCGGTGAACCGGGCGATGTAGGCGAACACCCCGAACAGCACCAGCATCACGATCGCCGAGGTCGGGATCCCGGCGACGTCCCCGCCGAGCACGTCGAACACGCCGCTGTCCGGCAGCGTCACCGGCAGCGCGTCGGTGAGGTAGAGCCCGAGGCCGCCGAGGACGCTCCACAGGCCGAGCGTCGTGATGAACGACGGCACGTCGAACACCGCGCGCAGCCAGCCCGCGGCCGCGCCCCACAGCACGCCGAGGAGCAGGGTCACCACGATCGCGCCGCCGGTGCCGAGGCCCCACTCGGTGGCGCCCTTGGCGACCAGCACCGAGGAGAACGCCGTCGCCGGCCCGATGCTGATGTCGATCTCCCCGGCGATGATGACCAGCGTGACGCCCCAGGCGGCGATGCCGACGGTGGCGGCGTCCCGCAGGATGCCGAGCTGGTTGTGCACCGTCAGGAACCCCGCGGCGGAACTCGCGAGCGCCACGTACAGCACGACGACCGCGACCAGCAGGCCGATCTCGTTCAGCTGGTGCGACCGGCCGTTCAGCAGGCGCCCCGCGACGCCGGTCATGCGCGTCCCGCCGGGCGGCGGGACGGTCCGGGTGGTGTTCATGGTCTCTCCTCGTCTTTCGGGCGGGTCTGTCAGGCGGCCATCGCGGCGGACAGGACGGCGTCCACGGTCACCTCGTCGCCGGTGAACTCGGCGGCGACCGTCCCTCCGCGCAGGGCGATGACGCGGTCGCACACCAGCGGAAGCTCCTCCAGCTCGCCGGACACGAACAGGACGGCGGCGCCCTTGGCGGCCAGCTCCCGGACCAGCCGGTAGATGCCCTCCTTGGCCTCCACGTCCACGCCGCGGGTCGGCTCGTCCAGCAGCAGGATCCGGCTGCCCGCGTGCAGCCAGCGGCCGATCACGGCCTTCTGCTGGTTGCCGCCGCTCAGCACGCCGATCGGGGTGCGGGCGGACGTGGTGGCGATCGACAGCCGCTCGATCAGCCCGCGCGCGGCCCGGTCGATCCTGGCCGGCACCACGGACGTGCCGCTGCTCACCGCCCGGAAGTCCGAGATCACCATGTTCTCCCCGACGCCGAGCAGCGGGACGATCGCCTCGCTCTTGCGGTCCTCCGGCGTCAGCCCGACGCCGCGGCGCTTCATGCCGGCCGCGGTCACCCGCGGCACCTCCCGGCCGTCGACCCGGACGGTCCCGGCGGCGGCCGGCTCGAACCCGGCGACCGCCCGCAGCACCTCGGTGCGGCCCGACCCCATCAGCCCTGCGAGCCCGAGGATCTCGCCCGGGTACAGGTCGAAGGAGACGTCGGCGACCTTCGGCGGGACGCTCAGCCCCGACACCGACAGCAGCGGCGTGGTGCCATGGTCCACGGCACGGGCCTGCGGCCGGACCGCCCCCTCGTACGCCGAGCCGAGCATCATCGCGACGGCGTCCTCGGTGGAGGTGGTCGCCATGTCGACGGTCCCGACGACCTCGCCGTCCCGCATGACCGTCGCGGTCCGGGCGACCCGCCGGATCTCGTCGAGCCGGTGGCTGACGTAGAGCACCGCGACGCCGCCCTCGGCGATCCGCCGGACGGCCTCCAGGACGGTGTCCACCTCGGCCGCGGCCAGCGCGCTGGTCGGCTCGTCCAGGATCAGCAGCCGCGGCTCCCGGCGCACCGCCCGGCAGATCTCCACCAGCTGCTGCTCGGCCAGCGGCAGCGTGCCGACCTGCGCGTCCGGGGCGATGCCGAGGCCGAGCCGGTCGAAGATCTCCCGGGCCGCGCGGCGCATCGCGGGATGGTCGACCCGCCCCGCCGCCCGCGGCCACGTCCCGAGGAACAGGTTCTCCGCCGCCGTCATCCCCGGCACCAGACTCAGCTCCTGGTGGACGGTCTGCACCCCGAGCCGGTTCGCGTGCCGGACGCCGCCGTCGAGCGGTACGCCGGCGATCTCCACGGTGCCCGCGTCGGGGCGCTCGACCCCCGACAGCACCTTGATCAGGGTGGACTTGCCGGCGCCGTTGCGGCCGAGGAGCGCGCGGACCTCTCCCGCCGCGATCTCCAGGCTCGCGCCCGTCAGCGCGCGGACGCCGGGGTAGTGCTTGGTGACGTCGCCGACGCGTACCAGCGGGGTGCTCATGCGGCTCCTTCTGTCGGGGTTACGGGATGCCATCGGAGTGCTCCTGGAGCCAGCGCGCCCCGTCCTTCGGGCCGAGGTAGGGGTCGATCGGGGCGGGGATGACGAACCGGCCGCTCGGCCGGCCCGCCAGCACGTCCCGGGCGGCCCGGCCGGCCAGCCGCCCGACCTTGATCCCGGAGATGTCGGCGACGCCCTTCAGGACCCGCCCGTCCTGGAGCTTCTTGGCGGCGTCGACCGACATGTCGCCGCCGAACACGGCGGTCCTGCCGGTCCTGCCGCGCGCCTCGACGGCCTGCACCGCGCCCAGCATCTGCGACCCGGCCTCGCCATAGAAGGCGTCGATGTCGGGGTGGGCGGTCAGCATCTGCTCGCCGCGCTCGACGGCCTCGTCCAGCTGGAGGCCCTGCTGGTTCGCCACGATCCTGGCGCCGGGCACCTTCGCCTTGAGCGCCTTCTCGAAGCCCTGGCGGCGCTGGATGCAGACCTCGAACTGCTCGCAGTTGATCACGGCGACCTTCGGGGCGCGGATCCCGGCGGACAGGAAGTGGGCGGCCATCTGGTCGCCGCTGATCCGGCCGAACTCGGCGGGGTCGCCGAGCACGAACGCGTGCACGTACCGGCGCGCCTGGGCGTCCTCGATGCAGGTGTTGTAGCAGATCACCGGGACGCCGCTCTCCTTGGCCAGGCGCAGCGCCGGGATCGACGCCGTCGCCGAGGCCGGGGACACGATGAGCGCGTCGACCTTCGCCGAGCTCATCGTGTTGATGAACGAGCTCTCCTTGGCCGCGTCCGACTGGATGTTGGTCTGGACGAGCTGCGGGTCCCGGTCCCCGTGGCCGAGCGTCGAGCGCAGCCCGCGCTCCACGCCCGCGTAGTAGCCCTCGGCGTTCAGGTAGACGACGCCGATCCGCCCGTGCTCGCCCACCCTGCCGCAGGCGGCGGTGACCGCCAGGACCGCCGCGACCGCCAGGAGCAAAGCCATCGGACGGCGGCGCTCGGCATGTTTCATCGACGTTCTCCTCGTTCGGCGACCTGCTGAGCTTGTCTAACGCGCCGGACCGGGTACTGTCAATATTAATTCATAATTTATGATTACTAGGGGACGGCTAGGGTACTCGGCGGGCGAACGAAAGAGGGGGCTTCCGTGGTGCGCTACTCGGAGCGGGGTCTGCACGGCCAGACGGTGCGGGAGATCGCGCGCCGCATCCTCGGCGGGGAGCTCGGCCCCGGCGACACGATCGACGTGGCGGCGCTCGGCGAGGAGCTGAACGTCAGCCTGACCGCGATGCGCGAGGCGCTGAAGGTGCTGGCGGCGAAGGGCCTGGTCGCCTCGCGGCAGAAGCGCGGCACGTTCGTGCGCCCGCGCTCCGACTGGAGCCTCCTCGACCCCGACGTCATCCGCTGGCAGTTCGCCGACCGCGACGACCAGGCGTTCCTGCAGAACCTGGCCGAGGTGCGGGGCATCATCGAGCCCCAGGCGGTCCGCTACGCGGCCCTGCGCCGCACCCCCGACGACCTCGCCGCCCTCGACGCCGCCCTCGACGCCATGAAGGCCGCCGACGGCGACCTGGCCCGCGCCGTCCAAGCCGACCTGGACTTCCACCGGGCCCTGCTGACCGCGACCCACAACGAACTGCTGGAGCGGATGGAGGTCGTGATCGAGGTCGGCCTCGCCGAACGCGACCGCCTCGTGCACGGCGTCCGCCCCCACGACGACCCGGTCCCGAGCCACCGCGCGGTGCTCGACGCCGTCCGCGGCGCCGACCCGGACCGCGCGGAGAAGGCCATGCACGACCTTCTCTCCAAGGCCGCGCGCGACCTCGACACCCTCACCGCCGACTGACGGCCGCCTTCACCCCGCGTCCGCGGCGGCTCCCGACGTCAGGGAGACGGCGTGGTGGTCGAGGAACAGCCGGGCGATCAGGTCGCCGCGCGAACCGCTGCCCGACTTGGCGAAGATCGACTTCAGGTGGTCCTGGACGGTGTACGACGACACGTGCAGCCGGTCGGCGATCTGCTTGGTCGACAGGCCCTTGGCCACCAGCTCGGTGACCCTGCGCTCGCTGTCGGTGAAGCCGTAGGCGTCGACCATCATGGGCGCCATCTCGGCGGGGCGAGCGGCTTCCAGCATCACCGCGACCCGCGGTTCCGGGCCGTCGTCCAGCAGCGAGCCCCGGACGATCAGCCACCGGCCGGCCCGGGTGCGGGCCCGGGCCCTGGCCGGCCGGGCACCGGCCGGCGCGGGTGCCGCACCCGGTGCCGGGGCGAAGAGGGAACGCGCCTGGCGGGCGACGGAGGAGATCACCAGTGGCAGCCGAGCGCCCTCCCTGCCGCCGGTGCCCAGCTCGTCCAGCAGGTGTTCCGCCGTCCTGTTGGACATGCGCACGCCGTCATCGGCGTCGAGGACCAGCAGGCCGACGTCGTCGTCACCGGCCCGCGCGTCGCCGAGCAGCAGGCCGCGCCGCAGTCCATCGGTGATCACGTCGGCGATCGACGCCGCGAACTCCACCTCGGCCGGGGAGAAGTACGGGCGGCCTGCCTCCCGGAACACGGTCAGCTGGCCCCAGGTCCCGGTGCCGTCGGCGAGCACCACCCGCAACTCGTCGGAGAATCCCCCGGGGCGGCGGATCTCCCGCTGACGCGGGCTGCGGTCGAGGTCGCCGGCGGTGGCGTCGCTCAGGCTCCCGGCCGGGCGGGCGGCACGGGCGAGCCGCGCCCAGGTGTTGAAGTCCGGCTCACGCACCTCGATCTCCACGAGCCGGAGCAGCTCGGCCGCGGGCAGGCCGTTCTCCACGAACTCCGCGGTCGGGAGCATGGTCGCCGGGTCGGTCGTCATCAGGCAGGTGCCCTCGGCGGGCACGGCCCGGGCCAGGGCATCGCCGACGGCCCGCGCGAACTCCGGCACCGGCAACCCGCGGTGAACCAGCCTGACGATCTCGTCACGGACGCGCGCGTGCGCCGCCGATGTGTGGGCCACGACCGGGATCCTATGGCGATCGACGGCGTCATCCCAGAAATCTGGGATACACCCTGGCTTCACGATCCCGGATGCTGGGCGAACGCGTCAGCATCCGCGGCTTCCCGGCCGCACAAGGAAGGACCGGAACCGTGAGCAAGACCGTGTTGTACATGTCGATGTCGGTGGACGGGTTCATCGCCGGACCGAACGTGGCGAAGGGCAACGGGCTCGGCGACGGAGGCCATCGGCTGCACGAGTGGTTCCTGCCCGATGCCGACGCCGCGCGCCGGAAAGGCGACCACCTGACGGGTGTGAACCGTGAAGTGATGGACGAGGTCTCGGCCACCGGGGCGGTCGTCGTCGGCCGCCGGACGTTCGAGCTCGCCGGCGGCTGGGGCGGCGACCACCACGACGGCGTGCCGATCTTCGTGCTGAGCCGCCGTGAGCCCGATCCGGAGTCGCGATGGCCCGGAGTCACCTATGTCGGAGACGTCACGGCCGCGATGAGCATGGCCAAGGACGCGGCCGGAGGCAAGGACGTGCTCGTCCACGGGGCCCGAACCGCTCGGCTCGCACTTGCCGCAGGCGTCCTGGACGAGCTGCAGATTCACCTGGTCCCGGTGCTGCTCGGACAGGGGGAACCGCTCTTCGAGGACATGCCACCCGACCACATCGAGCTCGAACTGCTCCGTGCCGTGGACGGGTCGGGTGTCGCGCACCTGCGGTACCGCGTGAGGACGGAGGGCTGAGGCGATGGCGATCATCCGGCTGTACATGACCATGTCCCTGGACGGCTACGTCACCGGGCCGCAGGACAGCATGGAGAACCCGATGGGCATCGGCGGGTTCCGCCTTTTCAACTGGCTCGACCGGCGCAACGACCCGGGACCGAGCGGACAGGTCCACGCCGAGGCGATGGCCACCCGCGCCGTCATCTCCGGTCGCCGCACCTACGAACACGCAGGCCGCTGGCGGGGCGACCATCACGACGGGGTCCCGATCTTCGTCCTGACCCGGGACGTCCCGGACGACCCGCCGCCGGGCAGCGTCCGCTATGTCACCGATGCCGACGAGTGCGCCGCACAGGCCCGCGCGGCGGCCGGAGACGGCGACGTGCTGGTGCACGGTGCGGGGGCGGCGCAGGCGCTGCTGCGGGCCGGGCAGCTCGACGAACTGGAGCTGCACGTCGTACCGGTCCTGCTCGGGCAGGGGCGAAGGCTGTTCGACGATCTGCCCGCCGAGCACATCGAGCTCGACCCGGTCCGCCGCTTGACCACTCCGCAGGGCGAGGACCCCGCACGGCACGTCACGCACATGCGCTACCGCGTCCGCCGTCCGTGACCCAGAGCTCAGCGGGTCAGGACGACCTTGAGCGCGCCGGTGTGGGCGGCGTCGGAGAACACCTCGTAAGCCTTGGGGAACTCCTCAAGGGTGAAGGTGTGGGTGACGAACGCGGCGGCGTCGAGCTGCCGGCCGGCGACCAGGCGCAGCAGGGTCGGGGTGGAGAAGGTGTCCACCAGGCCCGTGGTGATGGTGATGTCCCGGATCCACTGCTCCTCCAGGTGCAGCGCCGCCGGAGCGCCGTGCACGCCGTCCCTGCCCGCTCTGATGCGGCGCTAGCCGCCGGACCGGTCGTCCTCGATGACGGTGCGGATCCGGCTCCACGCGTGTTCGGCATCGGTATCGGGGGCGGGTTCGAACACGAGCACGCCGTCGCCGAGATCGAGGGTGAGGACCGGAACGCCCGCCTCGCTGAGCATCGGCTCGGTCACCTCCACCCCGTACGGTGCCTCCAGGACGCTCAGCTCGCCCTCACCATGCGGATCGAACATCAGCAGCCCGGGTGCCACCCACAGGGCACCGCGGACCAGCGCGTTCTCCGGCACGGCGACCCGGTCATAGGGCAGCGGCCCGCACAACCGGCCGATCAGGCAGAGACGGGGACGGCGGCCCGCGGTCAGCTCGGCGACGATCTCGTCGGTGCTGCCGAGGCTGGGCGGGACGACGTAGAACGCGAGCCCGGGTCGCGGCCCCGCCAGTTCCCGGCGGTAGGACCGCAACGACGGAGTCCTGCGAAACAGCCGCTCGGCCATAGGCCGTAGGAACATGCCGCCCGTGAATCCCAGTGCACCCGCGATGCCGACCGCTACAGCCAAGGACACCCGGACAGCCTAACCGTCGCCCGGGAAGGCACGAACCGGCTGCAATTCGGGTGGCCTACTTCTCCTTCCATTTCACGGAGGACGGTGTCCGGGTCGGCCTCCTCGGAAGGTTCGCGGGTCAGCGCCGGGGTGGATGCGCGCCGAAGGAGTAGCGGCCGGAGGCCAGCTCGACGACGAGGACCTGGGCCTCGGGAAGGACGTCGATGATCTCGATGCCCTCGCGTGCGGCGAGAGCTTCGCCGCCTTCACGGACACCGCCGGGATCGACGGTCGGGATGTGCAGGGTGGCCGAGGCTCCGGGCGGGACGGCGGCCTCCAGACGGAGTTCGCCGTCCTCGATCGACCAGCCGCAGGAGACGTCCCCCAGCGGGGTCGCCTGCCGGGCGCGGGCCCACGTAGGCGTGCCGCCGATCCGCGGCCGGAGCAGCAGACGCTCGTAGGCGACCGAGCCGGGGCGCTGGTCGATGCCGGCGACGCCGCCGTAGAGCCAGTCGCCGATCGAGCCGAGGCTGTAGTGGTTGAAGGAGTTCATCTCGGGCGACTGGAATCCGCGGTCCTCGGTCCAGCCGTCCCAGCGCTCCCAGATCGTGGTGGCGCCGTGCCGGATCGAGTAGAGCCAGGACGGAAAGCTGTCCTGGTGCAGCAGCGCGTAGGCCAGGTCGGCGCGACCGTGCTCGGCCAGCGTCGGGCACAGCAGCGCGACGCCGACGAACCCCGTGGTCAGGTGCCGGTCGCGGGCCTCGATGTCGGCCGCGAGGTGCCGGACGGCCGCGGGAACGAGCCGGTCCGGCATGAGCTCGAACGCCAGCGCGAGGAGGTAGGCGGTCTGCGTTCCGCCCTCGACGCGCCCGTCGGAGGTGTCGACGAAGGCGTCCACGAACGCCTCGCGGATATCGGCGTGCAGGGCACCGTGGCGTTCGGCGTCGGCGTCCTCGCCGAGCACCTCGGCCGCCTGCGCGACGATCCGCGCGCTGCGTGCGAAGTACGCGGTGGCCAGCAGGTCCCGCGGCGTCGTCGCGTCCACCTGGAGCCAGTCGCCGTAGTGGTTGCCGACCCGGTGCCGCCACACCAGGTCGGGGTTGTGCCGATGGATGTAGTCCACCCACGCCTTCATGGCGGGATACGACCGCTCCAGCACGCGGCGGTCGCCGTAGGTGCGGTACAGGTGCCAGGGGATGATGACGCCGCCGTCGCCCCAGGCCGGGGCCCCTTCGCGCTCGACGCAGACCTTGGGGGCGACGTCGGGGAAGGCGCCGCCGGCGTCCTGGGCGTCCACCACGTCCCGCATCCAGCGGGCGAAGAACGCGGCCACATCGGCGTTGCGGCACGCGGTGGGCAGGAACACCTGGGCGTCGGCGAGCCAGCCGAGCCGCTCGTCGCGCTGCGGGCAGTCGGTCGGGACGGCGACGAAGTTGCCGCGCTGCCCCCAGACGATGTTGGCGTGGAGGCGGTTCACTGCCTCGTCCGAGCAGGCGAACTCGCCGGTGAACGGGGTGTCGCTGTGCAGCACCCGCCCGGTCACGTCCTCCGGCGCCAGGTCGCCGGGGTACCCGGTGATCTCGGCGTACCGGAACCCGTGGAAGGTGAACGTCGGCTCGAACACCTCCACCGGCTCACCCGCGGCGACGTAGACGTCGGTGGCCTCGGCGGTGCGGAGGTTCTCGACGTACAGTTCCCCGTCGTCGAGCATCTCGGCGTGCCGAAGCCGGATGCGGCGCCCGCGTTCGGCGCCCCGGACGGTGAGCCGTACCCGCCCGACCATGTTCTGGCCGAAGTCGACGATCAGGCGGTCGCCGGGCCTCGCGTCGATCGACCGGGGCGCCAGCTCCTCGGTGACGCGGACGGGAGGGTCGGGGACGGCGCGCAGCACCTCCGTGGATCGGTCGAGGACGACGGCCGGGGCCCAGATGCCGTCGTCGTATCCGGGCGCGTCCCAGCCGGGGAGAGCGTCACAGGCGTCCACGTACTCCCCCATGAGCAGGTCGGCGTACTTGATGGCGCCGTCGCGCTCCCGCCAGCCGCCGTCCGTGCCGATCCAGCGCCGTGACCCGTCCGGGAAATCGAGCAGGACCTGGACGATGAGCTGCGGCGCCTGCCCGTAGCGGAGGGCCTGGTGACGGGAGTCGAACCCGACGTACCCGCTCCACCAGCCGTCCGCGAGCACGGCGCCCAGCACGTTCTCGCCGTTCCTCAGCAGGCCGGTGACGTCGTACGTCTGGTAGAGGACGCGGCTGTGATACTCGGTCCAGCCCGGCGCCAGCTCGGCATCACCGACGCGATGCCCGTTCACCCTCAACTGGTAGAGGCCGCGCGCGGAGCAGTAGGCGCGCGCCCGTACCGGCATCCGTCCGTCCAGGTCGAAGGAGCGCCGCAGGTGGGACAGGGGCGCCAGGTGCCGGGTGCGGTCGGTACGGCCGCCGCTCTCGGGGCCGCCGGGCGGTTCCACCACGCCCGCCGCCTTCGGGTCCCTTCCGATCCACGCGGCACGCCATTCGCCGGCATGCATCAGACCGGTCTCGAACCAGGATTCCGCCTTCCCCGCCTGTGACTCCTGGGAATCCCAGACCTCGACGCGCCAGTGGTACCGGGTGGAGGACTGAAGCGGCGGACCGTCATACGGGACCAAGACGCCGTCAGCGGACTCGCGGCGGCCGGTGTCCCAGACAAGCCGTTCCGCATCGTCGAGGTCCCGGCGCTGGAGCGCCACGGTCAACCTGTAGGTGGTCTGCCCGTCTCCCCTGCGGGACGACCGCAGTTTCCAGGAAAGGCGCGGAGACGCCTCGTCCAGGCCCATCGGCGTTTCCAGATGCTCGCAGGTGAGCCCGTAAGGTTCCAGCACTGCGGCGGTCGTCCCTTCGGAACCGGTCATCCCTTCAACCCCCCGGCGAAGCCCTTGATGCTGTGGCGTTGCACCCGTTAGATGATCCGCGTGGCGATCTAGGCAGGAATCCTGCGCGAAGGCACCCCGTCCGGATAGCCCGATACCGGCCTGCACTAGCACGATGTTCGCTTCCGGGCCCGGCGCTAGAGTGTGGGGCCCATGAGCGAAGTGCCAGTTCAAGAGGCCAAAGGGCTCGCCTACATTACCGACGGCTCAGTGGCCTACGCCGGGCGCCATTTCCACGAGACGGGGCACCCCGTGCACACGCACAGCTTCGTCGAGGTCGCCGTCGTCACCGGCGGGCACGGCGTGCACAGATCGCTCACGGGCCGCATGGACGTGAAGGTCGGGGACGCCATCCTGCTGCGCCCCGGAGTCTGGCACGGGTACGAGGACTGCCAAGGGCTCAACCTGTACAACTGCTGCTTCAGCAGCGACCTCCTCCAGCGCGAGTTCGCCTGGACACGCGAAGACCCGCTCCTCGGCTACCTGCTGTGGACGGGCCCCAATTCAGTGCAGCGCCGGGGCATCCTGACCACCCGCCTGGATCCGCAGGCGCTCAAGACATGCGCGGTCCATCTGGACGAGCTGGCCGAGCTGAGAGGCCGCCCAATGGACCGGCACCGGGCGGACATCATCGGACGGCTCTCACTGTTCCTCGGCCACCTGGCGCGAGCCGTCGCGAAAGAAGTCGGAGACGTTCCCGGCGTGGAGGCCCGCACCCACCCGGCCGTCCTGGACGCCATGCGCCTGCTGGAGTCACGGCTCGCCCACAAATGGACCCTCGACGAACTCGCCGAAGAACTGCACCTGACGCCCCGCTACATCATCCGCCTGTTCAGGGCGGCCACCGGCCTGCCGCCCATGGCCTATCTCGCGCAGCACCGCGTTGAGAGGGCGGCCTACCTTCTGCTGCACACCGACCAGCCGATCACGCAGATCGGCCGCGCCGTCGGCTGGGCCGACCAGAACTATTTCGCCCGCAGATTCAAAGCCCACTACGGTCTCACGGCCAGCACCTACCGGAAACGATTCACCCACCCTTCAGTCCTGCTCTGAACGACCGCGGCAGTGCACGGTGATCCCCCGGGTGCGGCGCCGACACTGAGCCCGTTCAGCGGCACGCCCTGGAGCGGCAGCCGGTCGGCAACCGTGCCGAACAAGCAGGTCACGCCGGTGCGCGCGGAGCCCCCGAGCAGCGTCCGTGTGCGCGCAGGACCGGTCAGGAATCAAGAAGCGCCGCTCGCCGCCCGTGCGTAGCGTGATTCTCGTAAGGGCGCAGGCAGCGCATTAGCTCCGAACAAAAGGAGACAGGAAATGAAGGCGAACGTCAGCGCGATCCTCCTCGCCGTCCGGGATATGGACCGGGCCAAGGAGTTCTACACCCAGGGGCTCGGCTGGAAGGTCCAGAATGACTGGGGAATCTCGGTCTTCTTCGAAACGGACGGGGCCACCCCGGTCGGCTTCTACGGCCGCGAGGGGCTGGCCGAACAGGTGGGCACCAGCCCCGAGGGCAGCGGCTTCAGCGGGTTGGTCCTCACCTACGTCGTCCGCAGTGAGGCACGCGTCGACGAGGTCCTCGAAGAGGCGCGGAAGGCCGGCGCCACGATCCTCAAGCCCGCCGGCAAGCTGCCGTGGGGCGGGTACGGCGGCTCCTTCGCGGACCCGGACGGATACATCTGGAACCTCGCCTACAGCGACCAGAAAGCCGACCAGCCCTACGCGGAATAACCACCGAGTAGCTGTTCCGCTACCCGTCCCCGAGGTCTGCGGTCAGCCTGTAATGATCGCTCGCCTGGACACCGCCGACCGGATGGACGAACACGCGCCGGCAGTCGTCGATGGGGAGCGTCGGCCCGCCCGTCCAGGCCACAGCGCCCGAGCACGTAGTCGATCCGGCGGAACGGCCAATCTCCGTCCTCCATCAGCGGGTTGTCCGGGGCGTAGGTGACCCCCGGTTCGCCGGGGTGGATCCGGTCCCAGGCATCTCGGTAACAGACGCTCGTGTTCTGCAGAGAACGGAGTCCCATCCAGAATCGCACGCTGGCCGCGTCGGGCGCCGCGTCGAGGTCTCCGGCGAGCACGACGTGCATGTCGCGTCCGTCCAGCATGGTCTCGATGAGCCGTGCGGCGGCGACGGCCCGCAGTTCGCGCTCGTACTCCATGTCCAGCCGCCAGCTGGAGACATGGTTGACGAGCAGCAGCGGTCCAGCCGGGTCCGGTGCCATGACCTGGGCGCCCAGGGTGGTGCAGGCGAACCCCGCCGTCCGGGGCGTGAGGTCGAGGTCGGCCTCGCGGACGCCGTCGAACGGCCATCGGCTCCCGATCCTGTCCCCGCGTGTTCCCCAGAGGTTCATGGTCATCACCTGCATGGGCGGTTCGTTACCCGGTCTGCGAGCGGTCACGCGGGCGGTTCGGGGTGGTGGCAGACTGCGCGGCATGATGAGTGGATCGGATCCTAAGGCCGACCTTCGGCTCTATCTGCAGGCCGGGCGGGACGCCCTGCTGTGGAAGCTCGAGGGGCTCTCGGAGTACGACGTCCGCCGTCCGGTGACGTCGACCGGCACCAACCTGCTGGGGCTGGTCAAGCATGTGGCCAGCATGGAGCTGATCTACTTCGGTGACACGTTCGGGCGGCCGTCCGGCGAGGCCATGCCCTGGTTCGCCGAGGGCGCCGAGACGAACGCGGACATGTGGGCGACGGCCGACGAGTCGCGTGCGGAAGTCATCGGGCTGTACCGCCGGGCGTGGGCGCACTCCGACGCCACGATCGGCGCGCTGGCGCTGGACGCGATCGGCCGGGTGCCGCACTGGCCGGACGAGCGGAGCGAGACCACGCTGCACCGGATCATGGTGCACATGATCGCCGAGACCGACCAGCATGCCGGTCACGCCGACATCGTCCGGGAACTGATCGACGGATCCGTGGGCTTGCGGCCCGCCAACGACAACATGCCGTCCAGTGACAAGGCCTGGTGGGAGGACTACCGGGCTCGGCTGGAACGCGTGGCGCGGGAGGCGGGCACGGGCTGACGCGCGTGGGTCGTTCGGCCCGGCCTCACTCGCGGAGGTCGATGCCCAGTGCGCGGGCCGCCGTCGCGGCGATTGTCGCCAGGGTCGAGGCGTCCGGGGCGGTACCGGTCGGGAGTCGCTGGTTGTAGTGCAGGACGGGGACGAACTCCCGCGTGTGGAAGGGGTGGCCGATCGTCGGGTCGTTGCCGTGGTCGCCGGTGACGATCAGGTGATCGTCGGGGCCCACGATCGCGAGGAGGGAGGCCAGTCCGGTGTCGACCTCCTCCAGGAGGGATCCGAACCGGCGCGCGTCCTGCTGGTGCCCGGCCAGGTCCGTTTCCTGGACGTTCGCCACGACCAGGGCGTCGGCCGTGCGGGCGAGGGCCTTGGCGGTCTGTGCGAGGACTTCTCCGGTCTCGACGGCCGGCCGGTGCTCGGCGGACGGGCACGTGATGATGTCGGCGGCCTTGCCGACGAGGGTCACCGGCAGGCCCGCCGCGGCGGCGCGCGAGGGGAGCTGCCGGGCGTGGTCGATCTCCACGGCCAGGTGGGCGACCCGGAGGCCGTCGTTGACGTAGAAGCCCGAGGCGGGCGTGTCCAGGCCCGCCGTCCCGCCCGCGCCGGACCGGACGGCGCGCGGGAGCGGCGCGGGGCCGTGGCCGCCGACCGCGATCACCCGGGCCGTCGGGGCCACCGCCCGGACCGTCCGCGCGATGGCCAGGACCGCCTCGAACGGAAGGTCGTCGAGGCGGGCGCTGACGTTCCAGCCGAGGCCCGGGTCGGCTTCGAGGTTGTCGCCGACGACGGCACTCCCGTCGACGAGGAGGACGGGGAGGTCGTCCAGCGGACGTGCCGTGTGCCCGGCCGCGCGCAGTGCGGCGGCGACCGTGTCGATGTGGTCGGAGAACAGGGCGAGGGCCGTCCCGCTCATGTCGGTGCCCATCATCGTCTGGTGTCCGCTGAAGGTGTCCGCGCCCGGGTATCCGAGGGCGGCCCGTCCCGCGGACGCCCCGGCGGCGACGGGGAAGGCCAGGCTCTCGTGCGGATGCAGCAGCCCGAGTCCCAGGGCGCCGAGCGTGGGAAGGCGCGGTGTTCCGCCGGCGGTGTCCAGGACGTGGCCGAGGGTGTGCGCGGCGGCGTCGCCGGCGCGCAGGGCGGACGCGTTCGGCATGGCGCCGATGCCGAGGCCGTCGACCACGAGGACGGCGACGCGCGTCACCAGGGCCTCCCGTGCGAGTCCGCCAGGCCGAGGAGCCGGGGCCTGCCCGAGGAGACCCCGCGCAGGGCGCCGACCGAGCTGCGGGTGACGAAGATCTGGGTGCGGAAGGCGAGGACGGCGGTGTCGCCGACGCGCAGAGGCGACCCGGAGGGCGGGGCGCCCAGAAGGCGGTAGTAGTCGATGTTCTCGGGCGGAGCGGGTTCGACGGGGAGGGTGAACGGCTCGCCGGTACTGGGGAACACGAGGGCCTCGGACGACCGGCCCCGGGGGTAGAAGCCGCCGCCGAAGACCGCGGGCCGGCCGTCCGGGAGGATGTGCGCGATCTCGGAGACGTACACCATCGCGGGCAGTTCGGGCTGGGTGAGGTCGGTGGCGTGCAGCGGGGTCGTCGCCGTGAGCGCGTGACCGGGCTCCCCGTGGGTGGCCCCGTGCGCGGCCAGCACCGGGATGCTGGCGGCGGCCGTCGCGCTGGGCGCGCTGACGACGCTGACGGGCGACCCGGCCGCGGCGAGACGGGACCTGGCGGTCAGGAGCGTCTGGAGGTTCGGAGTGGGTGCGATGGCCGCGGACGGCTCGTCGTAGAGCAGGCAGGGGAACGAGGTGACGCCGTCGAGGGTCACGGCGTCCATGCCCTCTACCTCGGCGGCGAACTTCTCCACATCGTCCAGGGGCACGCCGCCCTCCTGCCCCGGGTAGAACCGGTCGGTGGCGGCGACCACCCGGGCCAGCAGCGGCTGCGTGATCCCGAGGTGCTCCGCGGCGGCGGACACCGCGCGGGCTTGGTCGGCTCCGAAGACGGTGACGTACGAAGGGCGCCGGGCCAGCACGTCCCGCATGGCGCCGACCGGAAGCTGGACGAGGTGGCCGACGTTGCCCAGCCCCGCCCCGGCGTCCTGGATCGCCCGGACGCCGCGCAGGTCGATGGCCGCGGCGAGCGGGAGATGCTCGGCCACCGTCCGGATCACGTGCGGGTTGCGCCCCACCTGCTTGAACACCGGCCACAGCCGGACGTCGTGGGCGGCGGCGACCGCGGCGAGCGCCGCGGCGTTGGCGGCGACCGCGTCCAGGTCGATCAGGTAGGTGTCGGGCGGGATGCGGCCGGTGCGGTGGAGTCCCGCGGCGGCCTCCACGAGCCGCGGGTTGCGGGCCAGCGTCGCGGTCAGGAACACCGCGCCTCCCGCAGCGCGTCGGCCAGGATCGTGAGGACGAGGTCCGCGCCCGCCCGCATCGGGTTGATCCGGATCGTCCAGTCGGCCAGCTCCGGGGTGCCGGCGAGGAAGGTCCCGGAGAGCCGGTAGAAGAGCGGGGCGATCTCGTAGCGGGAGTTCGCCCCGACCGGGTAGGGAGCGGCCCCGAGCCGTGCGGCCCCCTCGATGACCCGCCGGGCCACGGGGGCGTCCAGCCGGACGAGCACGCACCGGTCCTGCGCGTTGGCGACGCGGACCTGGGCGACCCCGGGCACCTCGCCGGCCTCCAGCCGCTCGGCGATCTCGGTGACGACCGCGGACTGCACCGCCCACAGCACGGGGACGTGGGTCAAAGCGCGCAGGGCGTCGAGCGCCTGCGGCCCCTGCACCTGGCCGCCACCCGAGTAGTTGAGGGCGTGCACGGTGTCGACGAGATCGCGCGAGCCGACGACCAGCCCGACGCCTTCGGGGCCGAGCAGCTTGAACAGCGACAGTGCCGACGCCTCCGCGCCCATCTCGACACCGGTCCGGGGGACGCGGAACGCCGCGTAGTTGTCGTCGACCAGCGCCCGGACGCCCACGGCCGCGTACCGGGCGATCACGTCGGCCGGGTCGTAGTGATCGCCGGGGCTCTGCCGGGAATGCTGGATGTAGACGCAGGTGGCCGCCGCCTCGGCGGGAGAGGTGTTGAAGTCGGTCTCGACCAGGTCGAGCCCCATGGACCGGAAGGTCGCCGCGGTCGTCGGGTAGACGGGCGAGGTGTGCACGATCAGGCGGTCGCCCGGTATGACGGCCGCGGCGAGCATGGCCCTGATCGCGCCGCTGCCCGCGCCCTGGACGAGGGCCGCCGCGGGGGCGCCGAGGAAGTCGGCCAGCACGTCCTCCGTCCGGCGGGTGGCGTCGGGCCGTCCCCACTGCGGCGTCACCCCGACGTCCGCGGAGAACAGCCGGTGCCCGTCGAAATGGGCCGCCACGCACTCCAGCAGCCGGAACTGCCGGGCGATCGCCTCGTCCAGGGGGACGGTGGGCAGCGGGTGGGTCTCGCGCAGCTCCGGCGCGGTCATCGGGCCTCCCCCGAGGTCAGGAACCGGACGGGATTGTCGTGCAGGATCAGGCGCAGGGTCGTCTCGTCGACGCCCGCCGCCGCGAGCCGGGGGGCGAACGACCGCAGGACGGTGCCGTAACCGCCGCCGCCGTGCGCCGTCAGGTAGCCGGCGCGGGAGACGTCCGCGCTGAGCAGGAGCCGGTCGGCGTGGCCGGCGCCGATCAGGTCGAGCGCCCGCCGGAGCCGGACGTCGTCGCTCTGGTAGGAGGCCTTGCCGACCGTGTCGAAGGCGACGTACGCGCCGGCTTCGGCGATCTTGCGGTGTGTCCGAGCGTCGTCCAGGAGGTCCTGGTGGCCGATGCTGATCCGGCCGGGAGGCAGGCCCTCTGCGGTCAGCACGTCGAGCTGCGCGAGCCCGCCGCGGCCGAGGTGGGCGTGCGTGGCGAGCGGCAGGCCCGAGCGGAGGGCGGCGCGGGCGGCGGCCCGCAGGCAGCGCTCCTCGTCCCCCGCGGGCGTCCGGCCGGTCGTGCCGATCTCGCCGATCACGCCCGGCCGGACGGCGGTACCGTCCAGCCCGTTCTCGATCTCGTCGAGCAGCCGGCGGGCCAGGTCCGCGACGCTCGATCCGGCGACGTAGGACGGGTGGAACGCGGCGTGGTAGAACCCGGTCGCCGCCACCACCGCCACGCCGGACCGCTCGCTGATCCGGACGAGCGCGGCGGCGTCCCGTCCCATGCCGAGGCAGGTCAGCTCCACGACGGCCGCGAGGCCGTGCGACCGCCGCAGCTCCGCCAGCTCACCGGCGACCTTCGCCTCCTCGTCGAGGAGTGCCGCGGGATCCGGTGCCCGCCCCGCGGGCCCGCGCAGGTCGACGCGCAGATGCTCGTGGGCGAGCACCGGTCCGTCCGGTACTGGGACCTCCCCGAGTACGGTCCTCAGCCTCATGTCATCCCTTCAGCGGAGTGAACAGGTCGAGCCAGTGCAGGACGTTCAGGGCGATCCCGGCGACGACGACCGCGGCCGGGCCCGCCGCGAGCCGGACGATCGGGCGTCCGAGCGACTCGTTCAGCAGGTAGAGCCCGCCGACGAGGGCGATGCCGAGCCCGCCGCCCATCTTCGCGGCGGCGGCGATCGCGCCGAACAGGATCGCGATCTCCAGGGTCTTGCCGATCGCGTTGCGCAGATGGTCCGAGGCGTCCCGGATCGACGGGAGCATCGCCAGGCCCTTGCCGATGTAGGACAGGGCCAGGATCTCCAGCGTGAGCAGCACGGCGCCGCCCACGGCGGCCACCGCCACGTTGGGCGCGAGGTAGGCCAGCGGATAGATGAAGGTGAAACCCACGATCTGGTAGGCGCCGCTCGCCAGCGCGGTCGTCGCGATGAGGGGCAGGAAGCCGAACGCCCGGTAGAAGTCGACCTGCGCGGCCTCCCCGTAGTCGCCCTTGGCCACCAGGAAGCTCGTCGCCTCGCCGCCGCCGAAGATGTGCAGGTTCACCATCGCGGCGAGGGCGGCGCCGAGCAGCGCGAACCACGGCAGGTGGCGGCGGAGCCGCTCGGCGTTCGCGCCGAACAGCGACGCGACCGGGTCGCCAGCGGGCTTGCCGTCCGCCGGAATGGTCGCGGCCCCGGGCGCGTCCGCTTTCTCCGCGGCGCCCGCGGCCCGGGCCGTGCGCCGCTCCCGGAGGTCCTTGGCCAGGGAGAACCCGAGCAGCATCAGCACGCCCGCGGCCATCGCCAGCGCGCCGGGGAACTGGTCCGGCCAAGCTTTCATGGACAGCACCACGATGGCGATCTCCACGACGAAGCAGGCGATGCCGTGCACCCGGCCGAACTGGGTCGCGATCGCGATCACCGGGAACAGCAGGAACATGAACAGGATCGGCGTCGCCATCTCCTGCATCGCGGTGAGGAAGTCCACCGGCAGGTCATGTGCCGCGTTGTTCGCCCCGGACAGCCCGAAGACGACCAGCGCCCCCCAGGCCCCGCCGAGGATGGGCGCCAGCCAGCGCCGCGGCGCGAAGAGGCCGAGGATGTCGGTCGGCAGGAACAGCAGCCAAGGGTTCAGCACCCCGGTCGACAGGGCCATCGGGGCGCCGAGCCCGAAGACGAACCCGGCCGACAGACCGAACGACACCGCGGTCATCTCGCCGCGGTTGGTGTTGCCCCGGATGAAGTCCAGCAGGAAGGGGCGGACGCCGTCGTTGAAGACGGCGAGCGCCATGTTCGAGACCAGCGCGGTGAGCGCGCAGACGGCGACGACGGTGAGGGCCTGCGGCACGGAGAAGTCGAGCTTGTCCGCCGCGGCGTAGGAGAGGGCATAGGGCATGGCTGCCTCCGAGGGGAAGGATCAGGACGGGCCGATCACCCGTTCCGCCGCCGTTCGCCGATGGCGCCGGCCAGGACCGGGACGACCTGGTCGGCCTGGTCGATCGAGAAGCCGAAGGCGACCTTGCCGTCGGCGAGCGCGGCCTCGGCGTCGGCCGCGGTGGCCTGGCCTCGGCCGAAGGTGAAGCACCGGGCGGCGCCGAGCAGCCCGACGAGCACGCCGAGGGAGCCCCCGGCCCCGGTGTGGCACGTTCCGACGTAGTAGTCGGCCCGCCCCGTCATCAGGCGCGTGGCGGCGTCCATGTCGTTGGTCACGACGACGTCGAAGCCGCCGATCTCCTCCAGCCGCCTCGCCACGTCGGCCTTGCCGACGCCGCCCACCAGGATCGTCGTCATCGTGTCGCCTCCCGTTGTCCGAGCAGGGCCAGGTGCAGGGCGAGGAAGCGCACCTCCTGCTCGGGCAGGCCGGTGCCCAGCACCGACCGGGCCCGTGCGGCCAGCGCCCTCGCCCGTTCCACCGCGTCCGGATGGCCTTCCAGTTCTGCCCGGACGGTCTCGTCCGCGGGGAAGTCGCTCAGTGCCGCGCCGTCGCGGGCTCGTTGCAGGGCCATCAGCAGATGGCTGACCAGCGTTCCGGCGCTGTCCTCGGTGACCGCGCCGCCCCCCGCGTCGAGCGCGTGGAGCTCGTCCCGTACAAACCGGCAGATGTCCGGCGCGGCCTGACCGGTCCGTTCGAAGATGTCGAGCCGCTCCGCCAGCAGCCGATCCATGGTGGTCTCCTTCAGTACGAGGGCAGCCGGTCGCCGGTCAGGACGGCCTGCTGCGTGCGGGTCACGAGATCGGCCGAGATGCGGCCGCGGATCGCCTCCAGCGCCGGGGAGTCGTCGGCGCGGACGGCCAGGACCGCGCTGGAGTTGCGGTCCGCGAGGTCCGCGGACGTCAGCTCGTCGAACGGGATGGTCGTGCAGTCCTCGTCGATGTGCTGGTGGACCTCGTCCAGGTTCCACACCGAGGCGTCCACCTCGCCCCGGCGGAACAGCTCGCCCAGCTGCATGTAGGAGGTCTCGACGTACCGGACGGACCTCCCGGAGAAGACCAGCCGGGTGAGCTCCTGCTGGTCGGCCGAGCTGGTGTCGACCGCCACGGCCAGGTCCGGATCGTCCAGCGACACCCCGGCCCGGAGCAGCACCCCGTGCGCACCGACGTACGTCCGCGGGCCGAGGTCGGCGAGCCTGGCGAGGGGGAAGCCCTCGCCGAACTCCTCGAACGCCAGCCGGGACACCGCGATCAGGTCGACCTTCCCGTCCATGAGCGCGTCGAGCCGCGCCTGCGCCCCGCGCATGAACGTCAGCGCGAACGGGATCCCGGCGTCCTCGAACGCCGCCCGCAGCCCCGTCGCGAGCCCTTCGTACCGGCGCGAGTACGGCAGCGGCATCGCGGCGAGCATCGTCCCGAGCCCGGCCAGCTGCCACAGCCCGGCCCGGTCGACCTCGCGGAGGTAGGTGCCGAGGTGCCCGCGCGCCTCCGTACGCACGGCACCGGTGGTCTCCAGCAGCTGCAGGGCCGCCTGCACCGTGCCGTTGCCGACCCCGAGCCGCTGCGCGTAGTCGCGGATCCTCGGCAGCCGCGAGTCCGGCTGCTGGTTGAGCAGCTCCGCCGCCAGCCGCCGAGCCGCCAGCCCGTTCCGCGTCAGGAACCGTGCGTCCAACATGGCTCGGAACAATATCCAGGATCCTGTACATGCACAAGAGGCGCTGGGACGATGCCGACGACGGGGTCCGTCAGGAGGGTGGTTCGTAGCGGGCGGCCAGGGCGGTGGCGCGCTTGTGCAGGGAGGTGCGCAGCCACTCCGGGGCCAGGGCTTCGGCGCTGGTGGCGAGCTGCCACAGCGCCCATTCGGCGTGCCTCGGGTCCTGGAAGGTCACCTTCAGCCGCAACCGGCCGTCGGCGCCGGTCTCTTCGGCGAGGACGGCCAGCGCGGTGTCCAGCAACTCCTCCCGCCGTGCCGGGTCCAGCCGGACCAGGACGGCGACCTGGTCGCCGCCGGTCCGGAACCGCGTGCTGCGTTCCTGCCAGGCCCGGTCCAGATCGATCCGGTCCGGCCGCTGGGCGGGTTCGCGGAGCTCCTCGGCGGCCACGACGCGGGACAGCCGGTAGGTGCGGTCCTCGCCCGATCTCGTGGCCAGCAGGTAGCCCTGGTCGCGCACGGTGACCAGGCCGACCGGGTCGACCGTGCGCCACCGCGGCGCCTGGCCCGCGGCCGCGTAGTGGATGCGCAGCCGGTGCCCGGCGAGCACCGCGCGCCGGATCTCGGCCATCACCGCGTCGGGCGCCTCCTCGGCGGCCACGCGGCGGGCGAGCAGATCGGTCTCCGGGTCGATGAGCAGCCGTTCCGCCGCGCCGACGGCGGTGTCCCGGTGGCTCTCGGGCAGGGCGTCGACCACCTTGAGCATGGCCGAGGCGAGCGCCGAGCCAAGGCCGAACGCCTGCGCGCCGCGCCGCGATCCGGCGATCAGCAGGGCGAGGGCCTCGTCGTGGTTCAGTCCGGTGAGCCGCGTCTGGAAACCGGGCAGCAGCGAGAACCCGCCGTGCCGGCCGCGTTCGGCGTAGACGGGGACCCCGGCCGCGGACAGCGCCTCGATGTCGCGCAGCACGGTGCGGGTGGACACCTCCAGCTCGCGGGCGAGCGCGGCCGCCGGCAGCCGGCCGTGCCGGCGGAGCAGCAGCACCAGCGAGACCAGCCGGTCGGCGCGCATGCGGAAACCGTACCGAAATACGTGACACAGGATGTCGTGATTAGTTGCGAGGCTTCCATCACCGCGACGTCAACGGATGGAGCTGATGTGACCATAGAGCGAACGGCGGTCAACCCGTGGACCTGGTCGATCGAGATGGGGTACAACCAGGGCGAGATCGTCTCCGGGCACGCCCGGACCCTGTACTGCGCCGGGCAGACCGCGATGAGCGGCGACGGCGAGCCCCTGCATGCCGGCGACATGGCGGCGCAGCTGGCGCTGAGCCTCGACAACCTTGAGGCCGTTCTCGGCAAGGCGGGGATGTCCCTCGGCGACCTCGTCCGGCTCAACGTCTACACCACGGACGTCGACCTGCTCTTCCAGCACTACGCGGTGCTGGCGTCGCGGCTGGGCGCCGCCGGGGCGGCACCGGCCACCACGATGCTCGGGGTGACGCGGCTGGCGATCCCGACCCTGATGGTCGAACTGGAAGGAACCGCCGTCTCCGGACGCGACCTCGCCTGACCCGACCTCGCGGCCTCCGCCGGTGCGGGGGCCGCGAGCGGTCAGGCGACCCTGGCCTCGGTCTCCAGCCGCACGCCGATGTTCGGCGGCGTGAGGAGCGCGTTGTCCACCGTGCAGACTTCGACGGCCGCCAGGAGCGCGTCGGCGTCCCCCTCGGAGAGCCGGGTGGGAGGCCGCAGCCGCAGATCGATGCGCGAGACCCGGGCGGGAACTCCCGGCCCCATCACGTAGCCGGCAGTGACCTCCAGCCCGGTCGCCGGCAGGCCGCGCCGCGCCAGGAATCGCCGCGCGTAGTACGCCGCGCGGGCGGCGAGTGACGCCACGAACAGCTCGACCGGCGTCGGGCCGATGTCCATGCCTCCGGCGCCGTACGGCTGGTCCACATGGATCACGTGGTCGCGGACGAGCACCGCGAACGCGTCGTTCTCTCGGTGGACCACCAGCATCTCGCCCATCAGGGCCACCTCCTCCCGCTACCGGTTCCTTTCCGCCCCAGTGTCGGCGGCGGACGTTTGCGCAGGTAGAGCCAAAGGTCCCTTCCTTCAGGACAGCTGGACATGAGGTACCTCACCCTGGGCAGACAGTCCCTGCCGGCCGCGGCGTACATGGCTGAGGGGTAGAGGGGTGACCGCAGATGGCGCATGTCGAGGTGGTGGAGACCTCGTCGCTGGGCGACCGCAGCTACCTGGCCCACGACGGGCACGTGGCACTGGTCGTCGACCCGCAGCGCGACATCGACCGCTTCCTGGCCCTGGCCGGACGGCTCGACGTCCGAATCACCCACGTGGCCGAGACCCACCTGCACAACGACTACGTCTCAGGCGGTCTGGCGCTGGCCAAGGCGACCGGTGCGACCTACCTGCTCGCCTCCGACGAGGACGTCCGGTTCGACCGGACGGGCATCGGCGACGGAGACGAGGTCGCCGCCTCCGACGCGCTGGTCCTGCGGGGCGTGGCCACCCCGGGGCACACCTTCCATCACCTGTCCTACGTCCTGTCCGGTCCGGGCGGGCCCGAAGGGGTCTTCACCGGCGGCTCGCTGCTGTTCGGCACCACCGGCCGCACCGACCTGCTCGGCGCCGAGCACGCCCACGACCTGGCCCGCCGGCAGCACGCCTCGGCACGGCGCCTGGCCGACCTGCTGCCCGACGGCGCGCATGTCTGGCCCACCCACGGGTTCGGGAGCTTCTGCTCGGCGAGCCAGTCCGACGCCGCGTCCTCGACCATCGGCCGGGAAAGGCGGACCAACCCGGTCCTGCGGCTGGAAGCCGACGACTTCGTCACCCGGACCCTCGACGGGCTGGACGCCTACCCCGCCTATTACGCCCACATGGGGGTCCGAAACCGCGCCGGCGCCGACCTGATCGACCTCACCCCCGCCCAGGCCGCCGACCCCGCCGAGCTGCGGAACCGCATCGCCGCCGGGGAATGGGTCGTGGACCTGCGCTCCCGCAAGGCGTTCGCCCAGCGGCACCTGGCCGGGACGCTCAGCTTCGGCCTGGACGGATCGATGGCCACCTGGCTCGGCTGGCTGGCTCCCTGGGGCCGACCCCTCACCCTGCTCGGCGACAGCCCCGGCCAGCTCGCCGACGCCCAGCGGGAACTGGCGCGCATCGGCATCGACCGGCCGGTCGCCGCCACACCCGGCACGCCCGAGCAGTGGGCAGGGGGCGACACCGCACGGCTGGAGGCCACGCCCGTCGCATCGTTCGCCGACCTCGCGGCGGCCCGCTCCGGCCGCGTCCTCGACCATCTGCCCCCGCCGGACGTCGTGCTGGACGTCCGCCTGCCCGGCGAGTGGAGGGACGGGCACATCGACGGCGCCGTCCACATACCGCTGCCCGAGCTGGCCCGCCGAGTGGACGAGATACCCGAAGGAACCGTCTGGGTGCACTGCGCCTCCGGCTACCGGGCCGCCGCCGCCGGCAGCCTGCTCCAGCGCGCCGGACGCCGGACCGTCCAGATCGACGACGCCTACTCCGGCGCCGCCACCGCCGGCCTCGCCGAGCCTCGATGACCGGCGACAGGACGCGAGCGACCCCCCGCGAGGCCGTGGGCCGAAGGTCCCTTGTTCGCGGGACGCTCGGCACTGACCAGCGAGCGGTCAGGGACGGAAGGGTGGAGGTGACCGAGGGAGGTCACGATGTGGGTCATGCCCGAACAGCGTTCCGTCGTCGTCGGCGTCGACGGGTCCCCGAACTCCATGGCCGCGCTGCGGCGTGCCGCCCGGGAGGCCGGCGACCGCCACGCGCGGCTGGACGTCGTCCGCGTCCTGGAGCCGGACGGCGCCCCGGCGCGGCGTGCCCTGCGCACCTTCCGGGAGTGGCTGCGGCTCCGCCGCCTGGCCGCCCGCCCGGTCCCCCGCGCAAGGCACATGACCACCCGGCTCCGCATCGTCCACGGGCGGCCGGGCGAGGCGCTGGCCGAGGCCGCCGAGCACGCCGAACTGCTGGTGATCGGCGCCCGCGCGCATTCCGAGCACGGCAACCCGCTCGGCGGCGACACCGTCCCGGTCGTCCGGGCGAAGGCGCGGTGCGAGGTCGTGATCTGCGCGGACCACACCGCCGCCACGAGCGAGAGCCGCTGAGGCGCGGCGGAGGCCGGGGAGGAGCACCATGCGAAGCAGAACCGCCGGGGCCGTCATGACCGGCGAGACCAGCGGCAGGCCGGTGGAGGGAGCGGCCCTCGCCGAGACCCACATCGGCATCGTCTTCTTCGTCGGCGACCGCGCCTACAAGCTCAAGAAGCCCGTGAACCTGGGATTCCTGGACTTCAGCACCCGTGAGCTGCGCGAACGCGCGTGCCAGGAGGAGGTCCGGCTGAACCGGCGGTTCTCCTCCGACGTCTATCTCGGCGTCGCCGACGTGCACGGACCCGGCGGCGACGTCTGCGACCACCTGGTGGTGATGCGGCGGATGCCCGCCGACCGGCGGCTGTCCACCCTGGTCCCGGCCGGCGCGCCCGTCGAGGACGCGCTCCGGGACGTCGCCCGGACCCTGGCCGCCTGGCACGCCAAGGCGCCGCGCGGGCCCGGCATCTCGGCCCAGGAGACCCGGGACGCCGTCCGCGGCCGCTGGCAGGACAGCTTCGATCAGGTCCGGTTCTTCCACGGCCGCGTGCTGGACGCCGAGGCCGCCGCCGAGACCGAAGAGCTGGCGAAGGATTTCCTCGCCGGCCGGAAGGCCCTGTTCGACGCGCGCATCGACGACGGCCGCGTGGTCGACGGCCACGGCGACCTGCTGGCGGGCGACATCTTCTGCCTGGACGACGGGCCCCGCATCCTCGACTGCCTGGAGTTCGACGAGAAGCTCCGCTCTCTGGACGGCCTCGACGACGCCGCGTTCCTGGCCATGGACCTCGAACGCCTCGGTGCCTCGAAGCTCGCCGAACGCTTCATGGACTGGTACGCCGACTTCGCCGCCGACCCCGCGCCGGCGTCTCTGCGCCACCACTACGTGGCCTACCGCGCGTTCGTCCGCGCCAAGGTCGCCTGCCTGCGGCAGGCCCAGGGCGCCCCGGACGCGGCCGGGGAGGCACGCGCCTACGCCGAGGTCGCGCTGCGCCACCTGCGCGCCGGGCGGGTGGGGCTGATCCTGGTGGGCGGGCTCCCCGGCACCGGGAAGACCACCCTCGCCGGCGAGCTGGCCGACCGGCTCGGATGCTCGCTGCTCAGCAGCGACCGCGTCCGCAAGGAGCTCGCCGGGCTGGCACCCACCGAATCGGCCGCCGCCTCATACGGCGACGGCATCTACAGCGCGGAATGGACCCGGCGCACCTATCGCGAGCTGGCCGAGCGCGCCACCCGGCTCCTCCGCATGGGTGAGACGGTCATCCTGGACGCCTCCTGGACCTCGCAGGAGAGCCGCGACCTCCTCGCCGCCGCGGCGGAGCGGGAACACGCCCACCTCACGGCCCTGCGCTGCGAAGCTCCGGCGTCCGTGTGCGCCGAGCGCATCCGGACCCGTCCGCGCGGCAGCTCCGACGCCGACGCCGAGGTCGCCGCCGCGATGCGCGCGCACGCCGCGCCGTGGGAGGTGTCGACCCCCGTCGACACCGCGGGCGCCCTGGCCGCCGCGGTCGACGCGGCCCTCGCCGCCGTCCGCCCGCACGGCGCCGAGCACCTCTGGCCGCACCGCCCCTACATGGCCCCCGGCTGAGACGGTTCCTGCCCGGCCGCTCGCACGATCTGCCGGACGACCGAGACGGCTCGCGCCAGGTGCGGTTCCGTGCGGTCGGTCCGGTGGGCGATCGCGAGGTCGACCTGGGCGGAGGGCCGTACCAGGGGCCGGAAGACGACGCCGTCCAGCGCCAGGACCGCCACCGGTTCGGGGACGACGGCCACCCCGAGGCCGCCCGCGACGAGGGTGATCAGGGTGGAGGTCTCACCGACCTCGTGCCGGATCCGGGGCTCGACGCCGGCGTCGCGGAAGAGCCCGAGCACGACGTCGTACATCACCGAGCGGCGGTCCGCGGAATGCACGATGAGATCGGCGTCCGCCAGGTCCGTGACCCCCACCCGGAGAAGGGCGGCCCCGGGGTGGTCGGCGGGGACGGCGACGACCAGCCGGTCCCGGCGCAGCGGCAGGACGGTGAGCGAGAGGTCGGCGATCGGCGGACGCAGCAGCGCCAGGTCGATCTCGCCCGTCCGCAGCGCGGCGACCTGGTCGGGCACCAGCATCTCGCCGCGGAAGGAGAAGTCGACCCCGGGCAGCTCCTGGGAGAGGCCGCGGGAGAGCGCGGGCAGCAGGCTGTAGGTCGCCGACCCGACGCAGCCGACGGCGAGATGCCCGACCGCTCCGGCCGCGACCCGGCGGGCCTCGTGCGCGGCCTCGTCCACCTCGCCGAGGATCTGGCGGGCGCGCGCCAGGTAGGCGCGCCCCGCGTCGGTGAGGTCGACCCGGCGCGTGCTCCGGTGGAGCAGCTCCACGCCGAGCTCGGCCTCCAGCCTGCGGATCGCCTGCGACAGCGGCGGCTGGGCCATGGTGAGCCGTTCGGCGGCGCGCCCGAAGTGCAGCTCCTCGGCGACTGCGACGAAGTACCGCAGGTGACGCAGATCCATATCGTGAGCATATTAATCAGAGCGGATACTGATACTTCACTGTATCAGGGCAGGTCTCTAGCCTCGATGTCATGACCTCCTACCTGTACTCCGCCGTCCGGACGCCGTTCGGGCGGTTCAACGGCGCGCTGGCCGGTGTCCGGCCGGACGACCTCGCGGCCGGCGTGATCACCGCGGTGCTGGACCGGGCGCCCCGGCTGGATCCGGCCGACATCGGCGAGGTCGTCTGGGGCAACGCCAACGGCGCGGGCGAGGAGAACCGCAACGTCGGCAGGATGGCCGCGCTGCTGGCCGGCCTGCCGACCAGCGTGCCGGGCACGACCGTCAACCGGCTGTGCGGCTCAAGCCTCGACGCGGCGATGATGGGCTCCCGGACGATCGAGACGGGCGACGCGGGCATCGTCCTGGCCGGCGGGGTGGAGTCGATGACCCGGGCGCCGTGGGTGCTGCCGAAGCCCGCCAAGGGCTTCCCGCCCGGCGACCTCGCCGCGGTCTCGACCACGCTCGGCTGGCGGCTGGTGAACCCGCGGATGCCGAAGGAGTGGACCGTCTCGCTCGGCGAGGCCAACGAGCAACTCCAGGAGAAGTACGGCATCGGCCGGGAGCGTCAGGACGCGTTCGCGCTGCGCTCCCACCGGCTCGCGGCGGCCGCCTGGGACGAGGGCTTCTACGACGACCTGGTGGTCCCCGCAGGCGAGCTGAAGCGCGACGAGGGCATCCGGGCCGACACCTCGCCGGAGAAGCTGGCCGGTCTGAAGCCGAGCTTCCGGCCGGACGGCACGATCACCGCGGGCAACGCCTCACCGCTCAGCGATGGCGCGGCCGCGCTGCTGCTCGGCTCGGCCAGGGCCGCCGACCGGATCGGCCTCGACCCGGTCGCGCGCATCGCCGGGCGAGGCGCGTTCGCGCTCGACCCGCAGGACTTCGGCTACGCGCCCGTCGAGGCGGCGAACCGCGCCCTCGCGCGGGCCGGGATCGGCTGGGACGAGGTCGGCGCGGTGGAGCTGAACGAGGCCTTCGCCGTGCAGTCGCTGGCCTGCGTCGACTCCTGGGGCATCGACCCGGAGATCGTCAACACCCGGGGCGGCGCGATCGCGATCGGGCACCCGCTCGGAGCCAGCGGCGCCCGCGTCCTCGGCACGCTCGCGAAGGTGCTCCGCGAGAGCGGCGACCGCTGGGGCGTCGCCGCGATCTGCATCGGCGTCGGGCAGGGCCTGGCGGTCGTCCTGGAGAACATGGAGGCGGGAGCGTGAGCCGCGCGGAGATCTTCGACCGCGTCGACGAGGCCGTCCGGGGGATCGAGGACGGCGCCACCGTGCTGGTCGGCGGCTTCGGCTTCGCCGGCATGCCGTTCGACCTCATCGACGGGCTGATCCGGCAGGGCGCGAAGGACCTGACCATCGTCTCCAACAACGCCGGCAACGGGGACGTCGGGCTGGCCGCGCTGCTCAAGGCCGGGCGCGTGCGCAAGGTGCTCTGCTCGTTCCCCCGGCAGAGCGACTCCCACGTCTTCGACGAGCTCTACCGGGCCGGCAGGATCGAGCTGGAGGTCGTGCCGCAGGGCAACCTCGCCGAGCGGATGCGCGCCGCCGGCGCGGGCATCGGCGCCTTCTACTGCCCGACCGGCGTGGGCACGCCGCTGGCCGAGGGCAAGGAGACCCGGACGATCGACGGCCGCGTCCACGTCCTGGAGTACCCGATCAAGGGCGACGTGGCGCTGATCAGCGCCCACCGCGCCGACACGATGGGCAACCTGGTCTACCGCAAGACCGCCCGCAACTTCGCCCCCGTCATGGCCACGGCCGCGACCACCACCATCGTGCAGGTGGGCGGGGTCGTCGCCGCGGGCGGCATCGACCCGGAGACGGTCGTCACACCCGGCATCTTCGTCGACCGCGTGGTGCGGGTCGAGGAACGGCACTACACCGTCCAAGGAGCGCGCTGACCATGTCCCACACCACAGGGCCCCTCTCCCCGGACGAGCTGGCCGCGATCGTCGCGCGCGACATTCCGGCCGGCTCCTACGTCAACCTCGGCATCGGCCGCCCCACCAAGGTCGCCGACCATCTCCCCGAGGGCTCGGGCGTCGTGCTGCACACCGAGAACGGCATGCTCAACATGGGCCCCGCCGCGACCGGCGAGCAGATCGACCCCGATCTCACCAACGCAGGCAAGGTCCCGGTGACCGAACTGCCCGGCGCGTCCTACTTCCACCACGCCGACTCGTTCGCCATGATGCGCGGCGGCCACCTCGACGTGTGCGTGCTGGGCGCGTTCCAGGTCTCGGCCACCGGCGACCTCGCCAACTGGAGCACCGGCGCCCCCGACGCCATCCCGGCCGTCGGCGGCGCGATGGACCTGGCCATCGGCGCCAAGCAGGTCTTCGTGATGATGACCCTCTTCGACAAGAAGGGCCGGTCCAAACTGGTGCCCGAGTGCACCTACCCGCTGACCGGCGTCGGCTGCGTCGGCCGGGTCTACACCGACGTCGCCGTCATCGACGTCGGCCCGGACGGGGCGTCGGTCCGCGAGACCTTCGGCGTCACGCTCGACGAGCTCCGCGACCGGCTGCCCGTCCCCCTCAAGGGGGCCTGACGCACGGTCTCAGCGGCACGGTTTCATCGGCACGGTCTCAGCGGCACGTCGCCGTCATCGCGCCGGGCCTCGCCGAGGAGAGCGGCACCGGCGTGAACATCGGCGGCTCGTCGGACGGCTCCAGCGCGGTCGGCCCGTAGAGCCAGTCCACGAACGAGTAGTCGTAGGTGTCGCGTTCCCGCAGCAGGACGTTGCGCCGCTCCCGCGGCGTCCCGTCGAGGTGCCACAGCTCGCCCCAGGCGCGCGAGGTGGTGAGGACGCGCCGGCAGTGCTCGGGCCGCACGGCCTGGTAGGCGGCGAGGACGGCCGGCCAGTCCACCGCCCCGTCCGCGCCGCGCCGCCGGGCGACGTGCTCGCCGAGCACCCAGCCGTCCTCGAGCGCCATGATCGCGCCCTGGGCGATGTACTGCAGCGGGGGGTGCGCGGCGTCGCCGAGCAGCGCGATGCGGCCGTCCACCCAGGTCATGATGGGGTCACGGTCGTACATCCGCCACCACTTGCCCTGCCACATGTGGGGCAGCCCGCCGCGGACGAAGTCGCAGGCCCGCTCGAACGCCGCGTCCAGCTCGTCCGGCGTGCCCCAGTCCCGCTCGCCGGCGCGCGCCTTCGGCGACTCGAAGACGGCGACCTGGTTGAGCAGTTCGCCGCCGCGCAGCCCGTAGTGGACGAAGTGGCAGCGCGGCCCGACGTACACGACGACCTCGCTGAGGTCGACGCCCGCCGCGCGGCCGCTCGACGTGGGCACGGTGCCGCGGTAGGCGACGTACGCCGACGACACCGGCCGGTCGTCGGCGACCAGCTCCCGCGCGACCGAGCGCAGCCCGTCGGCGGCGATGACCACCGCGGCCTCCTCGGTGTGACCGTCGGCGAGCGTCACGCGGGCGCCGCGGGGGGTGTTGCCGTAGGCGACCGCCCGCCGCGACGTCACCAGGTCGACCCCGGCGCTCTCGCAGGCGCGCAGCAGCATGGCGTGCAGGTCGCTGCGGTGGATGACCAGGTACGGGTGGCCGTAGCGCCGCTCCAGGTCGCGCAGGTCGAGCCGGGTCAGCTCCGCGCCGTCGACGGCGTCGCGCATGACCATCGCGTCCGGCAGCACGCCGAGGCTCCTCGCCTCGTCCAGCAGGCCGTAGTCGTCGAGGATGCGCGTGCAGTTGGGGGCGAGCTGGATGCCGGCGCCCACCTCGCCGAAGTCGGCGGCCTTCTCCAGCACGCGGACGGCGAGCCCGCGGCGGGCCAGGGCGTACGCGGCCCCGAGCCCGCCGATCCCGCCCCCGACGACGATCGCGTCCATACGGAGATCGTGCTGGCCGGCACGCTATGAAGAACAGGGATTTCTGTTCTCCAGAACGAGGCCGGATGGTCGTGTCAGGGCTTGCGGCCGACACCGCCGAGGGCCCAGACCGCCCGGGGCTCCATCTCGCGCTCGGCCGCGTCGGGACGCCACTGGTTCAGCGGGACCAGGCCGGGGGGCAGCAGCTCCAGGTCCCGCACGAACTCCGCGACCTCCGCCGCGGTGCGCAGGTTGGAGCGCCTGGTCGCGCCGCGGACCGTCTTCTTCTCCTGGTAGAGCGCGGCGAGCCGGGCGGTCGTGTCGGGGGCGAGGTCGCTGATGGCGTGCGTGAGCAGCAGGTGGCTGCCGGACGGCACCCGCGCCAGGAGCCCCTGGACGATGTGGTCGGCGACGTCGTCCTCCGGGATCACCGCAAGGATCGAGTGCAGGACGAGTCCGACCGGCTCGTCCAGCTTGATCGTCGAGGTGACGATCGGGGCGTCCATCAGTGCGTCGGGGTCGCGGGCGTCGGCCGCCAGGATCCGGGCCGGTCCGCCGATGCCGAACACCGAGGCGGCATGGGCCGCCACGACGGGGTCGTTGTCCACGCAGACCAGCCGGTAGCCCGGGGCGATCTTCTGGAGGATCTGGTCGACGCTGCCCTGGGTGGGCAGCCCGCAGCCCACGTCGATGAACTGCCGCAGGCCCTCGTCGACGAGCGCGGTCACCGCGCGGCGCAGGAACCGGCGCGACTGCAGGGCGACGGCCCTCAGATCCGGTGCGATCCGCAGCGCCTGCTCGGCGAACTCGCGGTCCACGGCGAAGTGATCCTTGCCGCCCGTGAGGTAGTCGAGGATGCGCGCCTCGTTGGGGATCTCCGGGTGAAAGCCGGCGTGTGCGTCGGACCAGCGCGAGGACATTGCCCGAAGGTAGCGCTTCCCCCGGGCCGCGGGTGATTGATTCCGGCGTATCGCCGGGACGGCCGCGGTCCTCCGCCGGGTCCGCGCCTGTTCGGCGGCCTCCGCGAGCACAATCGGCCCAGGTGGCGAGAGCCCTGTCCCGTCCGGTGGGACGTCGCGTCCGCGCTTCCGGCGTGTCGCTTGACATCTCCGTGACGAGGGATGACTATGCGCTTAGTCAGGCACGTCGCGCCGACCCCAGGGGGGACTCATGCGCACCGGAATCGTGGTGACCGCCCGGCCGGGTGTCGAGGAACTCGCCGTGCTGGCCGAGGAGCTGGGGTTCAGCAGCTTCTGGGTGTACGACACGCCCATGGTCAACGGGGACCCGTTCATCTCGCTCGGTCTGTGCGCGAAGGCGACGCGTCGCATCAAGCTGGGGATCGGGGTCACCTCCCCGGCGCTGCGCTCGTCTCCGGCCGCGGCCGCCGCCGTGGCGAGCCTGAACGCGATCGCTCCGGGCCGCGTGATCTGCGGGATCGGCACCGGCAACACGGCACGGCGGACCCTCGGCATGCTCCCGACGAAGATGGCGGAGCTGGAGGCCTTCACCGCCTCGATGCAGGATCTCACCGCCGGGCGGGAGACCGGGTACACCGAGGGCGACCTCACGCGGACGATCAAGTTCCTGCACGTCGGGCCGTACGTGAACGTCACCGACCCGGTGGAGTTCGTGGTGGCCGCCTTCGGGGCCAAGGCCGCGCAGATCGCCGGGCGCCGCGGCACGGGAGTGATCTCCTTCGGGGTGCTCGCCCCGGAGGCGTGGACCGCGTTCGACGCGGCGCGCCGGGAGGCCGCGCGCGAGGCCGGCCGGCCCGAGGAGGCCGAGTCCTACGTGATGACCTCGCTGCACCTGCTCGGCGAGGGCGAGGACCGCCACGGCGACCTGGCCAGGGACAAGATGGGGCACATCGCCATGGCCCTGCTGACGTTCGCCGCCGACAACCCGTCCTTCGCCGGGTCGCTGGAACCGGCGGAGACCGACGCCATGCGGCGGCTGCTGGAGCGGCGCGGCACGGCGGCGGACGACCCGGGCCGGCACGCCACGCTCTACCGCAACTACCTGGGCCGCATCGACCCCGAGGACCGCGATCTGATCGTCCCGTCGCTGATCGACAAGCTGGCGCTGGTCGGTACCCGCCCGGAGCTGCGCGAGCGCATCGCCGGTCTGGAGAAGGCGGGCATCGACGAGATCGTCATCCAGCCCGTGGTCGATCCGGAGGCGGAGATGCGCGAGCTGGCCGGTTTGCAGGCCTGAGCGGGCTCGACCCGCGGCGGCTCCGGCGGCCCGGCTCAGGTCCGGGGAAGCCGGACGGTGACCACCGCGCCGCCGAGCGGGCCGCCGTTGGCGGCGGTGACCGTCCCGCGGTGTGCGGCGATCACCGCGTGGACGATGGACAGGCCGAGCCCGGCTCCGCGGGAGCCGCGGGCGTCGTCGCCGCGGGTGAACCGGGTGAACGCCGCGGTCGCCATGCCGTCCGGGAACCCCGGCCCGTCGTCGGCCACCTCGACCGTCGTACCGTCCCCGCCGGTCCGGACCTCGACGCGGACGTTCCGCGCTCCGGCCGCGGCGCTGTTGCCCGCGAGGTTGGCCAGAACCTGGCGGAGCCGCTCCGGGTCGGCCTCGACGACGACCGGGTCGCCGGACGCCTCGATGGCCAGCCCGTGCAGCCCGCCGAGCCGCCGGGCCTCCTCGGCGGCGAGGTCGAGCAGGTCCACCGGCTCCGTCCGGACGATCGGCGAACCGGCCCGTGCGCGGGCCAGCAGCAGCAGGTCCTCGGCCAGCCGGGCCAGCCGGTCGGTCTCGCCGAGCGCGGCCCGCAGGGACTGCCGGACCTCCTCCCCCGGCCCGGCCGCGCCGGCGAGCTCCAGCTCGCCGCGGATCACCGCGATCGGGGTGCGCAGCTCGTGGCTGGCGTCGTCGACGAACGCGCGCTCGCGCGCGGCGGCCACCTGGAGCCGGGCGAGCATGTCGTTGAGGGTGCGGGCGAGACGGGCGATCTCGTCGTCGCCGTCCGGCACCGGCAGCCGCCGCTCGGCCTCCAGGGACGAGATGTCGGACGCCTCGCGGGTCAGCGCGTCCACCGGCCGCAGCGCGGTCCGGACGACGGCCCGCGCGGCGAGCGCGAGCAGGAGGACCAGCAGCGGCGCCGCGACGAACAGGACGAGCTGCAGCCGGTCGCGGGCCGCGTGCACCGGCCCGGCCGGCACGCCGACCACGAGCACCCGGCCCTCCGGGACGAGGCGCCGCGCCAGCAGCCGCGCGGAGCCGCTGCCGGAGCGGGAGCCGAGCGGCACCGTCCGGGTGGTCGGCACGGGCTCGCGCACGCCGCGGACCTCCCCCGGGTCGAGCAGCCGGCCGCGCAGCGCGGCCGAACCCGCGATCAAGCGCCCGTCGGCGGAGTAGAGCTGCGCCATCGGGTCGCCGCCCAGCTCGGTCAGGTCACCGGCGCGCACCGCGGCGGCCAGATCGTCCGCGCGGGTGCGCAGCCCGGAGTCCAGCGCGGCCCACAGCTGCCGGTCGAGGGCCGTGTACAGCAGGAGCAGAGCGATCGCCAGAGCCGCGCCCGCGCCCACCGCGGAGACCAGCGTCACGCGGGCGCGCAGCGAACCGGGTGCAAGCCGCATCCTCGACCTCCCGGCCTCGATCCTCTCACCTGCGTCGTCGCCGGTGGACGGCCTCTCATGCCCTTCTCATCCAATGCCTCGCAGGCTGGGCACCGGGCAGCCGTATCCGGTCGCCCCGGTGGCTTCGACCAGGACGGAGGAACGCCGGTATCGACGAGGTTCGGATGACGTCCCCGGGCGGTTCTAGGCTGGCGGGCATGAGGCTGCTCGTCGTCGAGGACGACCCCGGCATGGCGGCGCTGCTGGTCCGCGGCCTGCGCCGGGAGGGGTACGCGGTCGACGCCGTGGCCGGCGGGCAGGACGCGCTGTGGAGCGTCCGGGAGAACGACTACGACGGCGTCGTCCTCGACGCCATGATCCCGCCGCCGGACGGCTTCGAGGTCTGCCGCCGCATGCGGGCCGAGGGACGCTGGGCGCCGGTGCTGATGCTCACCGCCCGCGACACGGTGCCCGACCGGGTCCGCGGCCTCGACGCCGGGGCGGACGACTACCTCACCAAGCCGTTCGCGCTCGCCGAGCTCCTCGCCCGGCTGCGCGCCCTGACCCGCCGCGACCCCCTCGAACGCCCGGCCGTGCTCCGCGCCGGCGACCTGGTCCTGGATCCCGGCACCCGGACGGTGCGGCGCGGCGGCACCGGCATCCGGCTGTCCCCGAAGGAGTTCGCGCTCCTGCACGAGTTCATGCGGCGGCCCGGCGACGTGCTGAGCCGCACCCACCTCATCGAGCACGTCTGGGACTTCGCCTACGACGGCGGCTCCAACGTCGTCGACGTCTACGTCCGCTACCTGCGCGACAAGGTCGACCGTCCGTTCGGGCGCGACACGATCCAGACCGTCCGGGGCGCCGGCTACCGCCTCGCCCCCGACGCCTGACGCTCTCATCTTTCTCTCATCCGGCGCTCGGCACCCTGAATGCGACCGGCACGTCCGGCCCCCCGGACCCGAGAAGGAGACGTCATGAAACGGCTCGCCGCCCCTACGGCACCCGACCACCCGCTGTACAGCCCTCCGGCTTACGGGTACCCGGCCTACGGGTATCCGGCGGAGAGCCGGCCCGTATACGGCCCGCCCGAACCCCGCGGTCACGCGCCGCTCGCCGCCGCACCGGCCGCGCGCGGCCCCAGGCTCCTGCGCCGGTTCCGCTGGACGGGTGTCCTGCTGACCGGCGTCGCCCTCTACGTGGCCGTCCTCGCCGCGCTGGTCGCAACGCAGGATCCCGTCTACGTGCCGTCGCTGCTGCTCATCGGCGCCGCCCTCGTCCCGGTCACCTTCACCACCTTCGTCGGCGACATCGGCATGCGCACCACCCTGCCGTTCTCGCGCGTCGCCGCCGCGGCGGTGCTCGGCGGGGTCGTCGGCACCGTGCTCGCGGGCCCGCTGGAGTTCGAGACCGCCCGCGCGTTCGGCTCGCTCCCCACCGCGTTCATCGGGTTGATCGAGGAGTCGGCCAAGCTCGCCGTCCCCGCCCTCATCATCGCCCGCCGTCCCGGCCGCACCATCGACGGCCTGGTCCTCGGCGTCGCCGTCGGCAGCGGCTTCGCGGCCCTGGAGACCATGGGGTACGCCTTCGTCACCCTGCTCGGCACGCACGGCGACCTGCTGTCGGTGACCCACATCCTCCTCACCCGCGCGCTGGCCGAGCCCGGCGGGCACGCCGCCTGGACCGGCCTCGCCACCGCCGCCCTCGTCGCCGTGCGGAACAGCCGGCACCGCGGCGTCGCGCTGCTGCGCTTCGGGCTCGTCTTCGCCGGGGTGGTCACCATGCACGCCCTCTGGGACGCCAGCGCGGGCGGGAACGCCTACCTCGTCATCGGCGGCGTGAGCCTCGCCGCGCTTCTCCTGGTCACCTGGATCCTGAACCACAACGAGCGCACACACGCGGGACGATGAGGGGAGTGCCGGCGCTAGTCGTCGGGCCACGCCGGCGCGGTGCTCGGGGCGCGGAGAACGATCCTCGTCGCGGAGTCCGTCGTGAGGGAGAACTCGACGAGCTGCTCGCCACGGTCGTTGCGGTACATCTCGGCCTCCACGCGCACATCGTCGGCGACGTCCGCGACCAGAACCTCGACGTCCGTGCCGAGCAGCGGGGTCCAGGTGTTCGGCCGGACGATCTGGAGTTCGCTCATCCCCTCACCATGCCGCGTCCTGGGCGCCGGCGGCGATCTTCCTGTACATCGTCACGACGCATGCGCCGCCGAGCCCCGTGGCCCCCAGAGGGTGGCCCTTGGAGATGAGAGCCGCCGGACGGGTTCACCACCCACGCACCGCCGTAGTCGGTCGCCCCCTCGTCGATGAGCGCGCCGCCCCCTCTCCGCCATGGAGCACATGACCCCGCCCGGCCGGGCCGGCTCCCCGCGGGAAGCGGCCGGCGCCGTCTCCCTGCTGTGCGTTCCGGAGTCCGACTACATCACCGGCCAGACCCTCGTCTGCGACGGCGGATTCACCATGTGACGCCCCGCCTGTGGACCTGTGCGGGCGGTTCGGGGGACCGTAAGGACTGGGAGGTCTTCAATGCACGACGTGGTGCTGAGGGGCGGGAGCGTCCATGACGGGCTGGGCACGGAGCCCCGGACGGCCGATGTCGCGATCGACGGGGACCGGGTCGTGGCCGTGGGCCGGGGCGTGGGCGCGGCGCGCCGGGTCATCGACGTCGGCGGGCTGATGGTGGCGCCGGGGTTCATCGACGCCCATTCCCACTCCGACATGGTCCCTGTACTGCCTGAGCCGCAACCGTTCAAGCTGTTCCAAGGGGTGACGACCGAGATCGTGGGCAACTGCGGGCTCTCGTTCGCCCCGCTGACCGAGCGGGCGCTGCCGGAGGCGCGGACCAAGTTGAGCAACCTGTCCGGCGGCGCGGAACCACGCGTGCGGAAGTTCGGGGACTATCTCGACGAGATCGAGGCGGCGGGGCTCACGAACCACATGGCCGCCATGGTCGGCCACGGCATGCTGTGGATGTCCGTGGCCGGCATGGAGCCGCGGCTCCCCGCGGGCGGCCTGGAAGAGATGTCCCGTCTGGCGGACGAGTCCTTCGCCGCGGGAGCGGTCGGCCTGTCGAGCGGTCTCGTCTACACCCCCGGCGCCTACGCCGCCACCGGCGAGCTCGTGGCGCTGGCCACGGTGGCGCACCGGTGGAACCGCGTCTACGCCACGCACATGCGGGACGAGGGCGAGGCCCTCCTGGCCGCGCTCGACGAGGCGATCGAGGTCGCGTCCCGCGCGCAGGTTCGTCTGCAGGTCTCGCACTGCAAGGCCGCAGGCCGGGCCAGTCACGGGAAGGCACGACTACTGCTCGACAAGCTGCACGGCGCGCGCGTCGCCGGAGTGGACGTCCGCGGGGACCAGTACCCGTACCTGGCCGGCGGCACCGGGCTGGCCGCGCTGCTTCCCGCCGCCGCGCACGCCGGCGGTGTCGCCGCGCTGCGCGCCCGCCTGCGCGATCCGGACGAGCGGCGGCGCATGCGAGAGGCGGCCGAGGACCCGTCCACCACGGCCGGCGCCGGGCTCTGGCGGTCGGCGGCACCGTCGGACATCCTCGTCACGGCCCACGCCGACGCGAAACTCGTGGGCAGGACGCTGGAGCGGCTCGCCGGCGGCCTCGACCCGTGGGACGTCCTGTGCGCCATGGTCGACGCCGACCCGGGCGCCGCCATGGTGATCACGCTCATGGCGGAGGACGACGTGCGCACGATCATGGCCGACCCGCTGATCGCCGTCGGGAGCGACAACGGCGTCCCGGGAGACTACGGGCATCCCCGCACGTGGGGGTCCTTCCCGCGCTTCCTCGGCGCCTACGTCCGCGAGCTGGGCGTCGTGTCATGGCCGGAGGCCGTGCGCAAGATGACGTCCGCGACGGCGCGGCAGTTCGGCCTGGCGGGGCGCGGGTGGCTCGGCCCCGGCGCGATCGCCGACGTCGCCGTCTTCGACCCCGGGACCGTGGGTCACGGCGGAACCTACGAGGACCCCGCGGTCACTCCCGACGGCATCCCGTACGTGCTCCTCGCCGGACGCGTCGTCGTGGACGACTCGGCCTTCTGCGGCGAGCGGCACGGGCGGGTGCTCAGAGCCGGGTGCCGCCAAGGGCGCGGCACCCGGCGCGCCGTCAGCGGTGAGTGAACACCGGAACCCAGGACCCGTCCCGGTCCGACCTGCGGTACCCGGTGAGAGGGGTGATCTTGCCCTTCAGGTCGACCAGGAGCAGCCGGTTGCGGAACTCGTGCTTGCCCGTGCACTTCCGCGGGTCGCAGCCGATCGCGAACAGCCGCTGATCGTCCGCCCAGGCCTTGGCCTGCTCGATCGGGAGCACCGCCGCCTTCTTCCCGGTGACCACGTTCGTGATGGTGACGGCCGGGCCGGGCCTCGGACCGTCCGTGGGCAGCAGGGTGCCGTTCGGGGACAGGCCGGCCTCTTCGTCGTCCCAGTAGTCGGCCTCGTGCGCGGGCGCCGGCCGCCGCTCACCGGACGGGGTGAAGAAGACCTTGGTCGGCACGGTCGCGGTGGGCGCCCAGATCAGGGTTCCGTCCCGGCTCCACCCCAGGTCCTGCCGGGCGTTCGGATTGTCGCGCAGGGGCGGCATGGGGTGGAACGCGCCCGGCCTGGACGCGCTTTCGGCGAGGTAGTAGCCGGTTCTGGGAGACGCGCCCGGATCGGCCTGGACGTCGGGGTTCTTGTCATAGGCGGTCATTAGCAGCCGGCGACCGTCGGGCGACCAGGCCGCTCCGCCGACGGGGTGGTCGACCGGGATCCAGTCGGTGACCTTCTGCGTCCTCATGTCGAGCACCCCGACCCTGGTCGTGGGGAGGGGCCCCTGCAGGACGGCCGCCCGCGCCATGCCGGGGGCGACGCTGACGTACGCCCAGCGGGTCCGCTCGTATGTACCGGTCGACGGGTTGTACAGGTGCCACGTGCGTTCGAGCGTCCGCCGGCCGTCGTCCGTGTGCGTGCGGAAGGTGAAGTAGGCGGCCACGGCCGTGTGCCCGGCGGCGACGAGGTGGCGCGGGAAAGCGCTGCCCGGATCCGTGCGCAGCGTCGTGTCCGACGACAGGGCCACCGGTTCGAACGCGGGTGCCGAGGGCCGGTGCCGCTGGGCCGGGCCGCCGGCGGAGGAGACGACGGCCACGGCCGCCGCACCGACGAGGAGCGCGGTCGCCCCTCCCGTCAGCGCCATCCTGAGCGGACGGCGCCGGGGGCGTGCGCGCAGCGCCCGGTCGGCCAGGTCGGCGGGGACGCGCGCCTCCGCGGCCCAGTCCTCGCACGCGCTCTTGACGATCGGCTCCGCCTTCATCGCCCGACCTCCTCGGCCAGTTCGGATTCGTTCAGTTCGGGAGCCAGCCGGCGCAGGCGCGCGAGCGAGCGGTGGGTCGTGCTGCGCACCGTGCCGATGCTGCATCCGAGGATCTGCGCCACCTCCGCCTCGGGCCGGTCCTCCAGGAAGCGGAGCGCCAGCACCATCCGCTGCCGGGGAGTGAGGCGGGCCAGGGCGCCGCGGACGGCGAGCTTCAGATCGACCGCCGATATGTCGTCCCGTGCGATCTCCTCGGGCAGAACCCCCCGCTGCGTCTCGCGCTGCTTCCACTTGAGCCGCCGGAAGCTGGCCTGCTGCCGGTACATCACCCGGCGTACGTAAGCCTCCGGGTTCTCCACGGCGGTCCAGCGGGCGGCCGTCTTCGCCAGGGCGATCTGCAGGACGTCCTCCGCCGCGTGCTGGTCGCCCCCGGCGAGCAGGTACGCCAGGCGCATCAGCGCCGCCGATCTCGATGTCACGAACTCACGGAAATGTCGCTCTGTGGCGGCATCCATCGTCACCTCCGAAATGATGTCGTCTCTGAGACGCCTCCGGAGGCTCGCCACTATGCCTGCGCCGCGGAACTTTCCGCGGGCGTGTTCAGAAGTGCGACGGGTCGCGGAGGGTGGCCTCGGCGCCGCCGTCCACGTAGATGACCTGGCCGGTCATGTGGGTGTTGACCGTGGAGACCAGCCAGCGGAGCGCCTCGGCGATCACCTCCGGTTCGGCGTGGCCGTTCAGCGGCATCGGGACGGCCTCGTTCATGATCTCCAGCATGGCCTCGTCCTCGAACAGCGGCCTGGTCATCGGCGTCCTGACGACGCCCGGCGCGATCGCGTTCAGCGGGATGCCCGCGCCCGCCCACTCGGGGGTGGTGCAGGCGCGGCGCAGCCACTGGGCGAGGGCCGACTTCGACGACGGGTACAGCAGGCCGCCGGCGCCGCTCTCCTCGATCCTCGCCGCCGCCGCGATCGCCGCCGGCTCGTCGCGGCCGAGGCAGGCGCGGACGACGTCGCCGTCCACCGGGTGCGTGCCGGAGATCGAGGCGACCACCGCGGCGCGCGGCGCCTCGGCCTCCGCGAGGAGGGGACGCAGCCCCTCCAGCAGGTCGACGGCGCCGAAGAAGTTCACCTTGACCGGCGTGACGGTGAAGTCGGAGACGCCGGCGCAGGCCACGGCGGCGTCGAGCCGCCCGCCCGCCTTCTCCAGCGTCTCCTCGACCGCGCGCGCCCGGCCGTCCGGGACGCCGAGGTCGGCGCACACGTCGGTGCGGTGCAGGTCGATGCCGATGACCGTGTCGCCCGCTTCCCGGAGGATCTCGGTGAGGGCCTTGCCGATGCCGGAGGCCGCGCCGCTGACGGCGATGGTGCGTGCCATGGCGGCACGGTAGCCGCGGCCCGGGCGCGTACGACTGGACCGTCCCGATCACCGGGAGGTCCCCCGTTCCTCCCGCTGAGCGGGAGTCGCGCGGCGCACCCGCCCGGGGTGCGGCTGTGATCGTGGGATGGCGGCACGGAGACCGGTCGCGCTGGTGACCGGGGCGAGCCGGGGCATCGGCCGGCGGACGGCGCTCGCGCTCGCCGCCGCCGGGCACGACGTCGCGTTCACCGCGCGGACCGTCGACGAGGGGACGGGCCGGGTCCCTCCCCGGCACGGCCTGGCGGAGGCGATCCCCGTCCCCGGGAGCCTGGCGCGGACACGGGCGGAGATCGAGGCGCTCGGGGCGCGGGCCCTCCCCGTCCGGATGGACCTGCTCGACCGCGGGAGCGTCACCGCCGCGGCCCGGACGGTCCTGGACGCGTGGGGGCGGGTGGACGTCCTGGTCAACAACGCGGTGGCACATGTCGCGGGCACCCACGAGCGGTTCCTGGACCTGGACCTGACCGTCGCCGAGCGAACGGTCACCGGCAACTACCTGAACCAGATCGCGCTCCTGCAGGTCGTGCTTCCGGCGATGCTCGACCACGGCGCCGGGACGATCGTCGACCTGTGCTCGGGGTCGGCGGCCAGCGACCCGCCGGGCCCTCCCGGCGAGGGCGGGTGGGGCGTCGCGTACTCGGCGTCCAAGGCGGCGTTCGGTCGGCTCGCCGGAGCGATCAACGCCGAGTACCTCGGGCACGGGATCCGGGCCTTCAACCTCGACCCGGGCTTCGTCGTCACCGAGGCCGGCGCGGCGCGCGGCGGGCTCGGCCCCCTGTGGGAAAGGGGGTTCGAGTCGACGCCCGAGGAGGTGCCGGCGGCGGCCGTCGTCTGGCTCGTCACGGATCCCGCCGCGGACGAATACCTCGGCCGCGTCATCCGGGCACCCAAGCTCGTCACCGACCTGGGCCTGCTCCAATAGCCACACTTCTGCGAATTCGCACCGTCCGTCGCAGGGGCCGTATGTGGCCACGCTGATGGTCATCTTCCCCCCGCGGTGATACGAGTGACGTGATTGACAACGTTGTCGTACACCGGACGGTGCGCAGTGCGATCCCGCCATTCCCTCACCCGCAGAAGTGTTCTCACCGCCACGGCGGGCCTGGTCGCCGCAGGCGCGCTCCCGGCGCCCGCCCACGCGGAACGGCTCTCCCCCGGCCGTCCGAAGGACTGGCGCCCGGTGGCCAGGGACGTGCGCCGCGAAATGCTGCACACGTGGAACTCCTACAAGCGGCTCGCCTGGGGCCACGATCACCTGCTGCCGGTGAGCGGCGGGCACAGCGAATTCTTCGACCAAGAACATCCCGTGGGGCTGACCATTGTCGAGGCCCTAGACACGCTCTACCTGATGGAGCTGGACGACGAACTGGCCGAGGGCGTCGCCTGGGTGAAGGAGAATCTCGATTTCTCCGCCGTCAACGCCGATGTCCAGGTTTTCGAGACCAATATCCGGATGGTGGGCGGCCTGCTGTCCGGCTACCTGGCCACCGGTGAGCGGGCGCTGCTCCGGCACGCCAAGCAGATCGCCGACATCCTCATGCCCTGCTTCGACCGGTCGCCGACCGGCATCCCGTACCGCTTCGTCAACCCGAGCACGGGCGAGATCAGCGGGGTGACCAACCCGCTGGCGGAGGTCGGCACCATCATCACCGAGTTCGGCACGCTCTCCCGGCTGACCGGCGACCGCAGGTACCACCGGGCGGCCAGGAAGGCGATGAAGGCCGTCATCGAGCGGCGTTCCGACCTGGACCTCCTCGGCACGGAGATCAATGTCGAGACCGGGGAGTGGGTCAACGACACCGCGACCGTCCACCCGCCGGTCGACTCGTTCTACGAGTACGTCTGGGACGCCTGGGATCTGTTCGGCGACACCGAGTTCCGCGACCTGTACCGGATGCTGACCCGGGCCATCATCAAGCACGAGGCCACCACCATCAACGGTCACGTGTGGTTCGCCCAGGTCGACAAGGACGACGCCGAGCAGGTCACGGCCGAGCAGTCCGAACTCGGCTCGTTCTACGCCGGCCTTCTCGGCCAGAGCGGCCATCGGCGGCTCGGCGACGCCTACCTCGCCTCGTGGACCTCGGTGCTCGACCGGTTCCCGGTGCTTCCCGAGGGCTATGACCCCACGTCCGGTGCCGCGACCGCGAAGGGCAACCAGCTGCGGCCCGAGTACGTCGACTCCTGTTTCAACCTGTGGCTGGTCGAAGGGCCGGGCCGGCACGCGTCGGAGCGGTACCGAAAGCTCGCGTACGACTACTACCTGCGGCAGAAGAAGCACTCCCGCGTCCCGAACGGGTGGACCATCATCGACGACGTCACCACCTCGCCCCTGAAGCACGGCGATCTCACGTCGGGTTACTGGTGGTCGGAGCAGATGAAGTACTGGTACCTCATGTTCGCCAAGGCCCCGCGCTTCGACTACCGGAACAACTACCTCTCCACGGAGGGCAACGCTTTCCGCGGACTTCGCCGACGCTGAGGCTTACCCTTACCGGCATGTCGTTCGCCGCTCTGCCCTCGGTCGCGTCCTGGCGGCACGAGGGGGCTCGCGCAGGGTTCGAGGTCGCGTTCTTCTCCGTCGACGCTCGTGGTGCCCGGGTCACGGGCACCACGGCGGCGACGGAGGACGGCGTGTCCTGGGTCGTGGACTACGCGATCCAGCTGGACACCTCGTGGCTGACCAGGTCCGCGCGGATCACCGGGCGCAGCGGCGGCTCCGCCACCGTCACGGAGATCGAGGCCGACGGTGCGGGGAACTGGCGGATCGACGGGGTCGCCGCACCCCACTTGCAGGGGTGCCTCGACCTGGACCTGGAGGCGTCGGCGATGACCAACACCTTCCCGGTGCACCGGTTGCGCTTCCCCGACGAGCGGCCGGTCGACGCACCGGCGGCCTACGTCCGCGCGGTCGGGCTGGACGTGGACCGTCTGGAACAGACCTACTCCCGTTCCAGCGAAGAGCACTACGACTACGCCGCACCCGCCTTCGACTTCGCCTGCCGCCTGGTCTACGACCGGCACGGCCTCATCGTCGACTACCCCGGCATCGCCACCCGAGTCCAGTGACCCGTCGCCTGACCCGCCCGGAACGGGCGGCTCAGGCCAGAGCCGCCCCGAAGCGGACGGCGTCCGCGGGGATCCCGCCCTGGCCCGGGACGAAGAGCAGGGGCGTCCCGGACGTGCCCGGCCACGGGATTCCATGCACGGCGCCCTTGCCGTAGGTCACGTCATCGGGGGTCGCGACGAGCACCTGGCCGTAACGGCTGGAGAGCGCGGCGCCGAAATGGTCCCCGGCCTGCGGGACCTGTCCGATGCTCTCCTGGGTGAGGGAGACGTCGCCGTTTCCGGGCGCGCTCGCCGCCTCGCCGAAGATCTGCACTCTGCCGGCGTCCGCGGCGGTGCCGACGTCCTCACGGGGGACGCCGACCACCAGCGGCTCGCCGAGGCCGTCCCGCCACGGACCGCCGAGTTCGAGCACCGACCCGAACTGGTCTCCGGTCTCGGCGGTCCCGGCGACATCGGCGCTGTCCTGGGTGACGCTCCACCGCTGGGGCAGCGGCAGCTCGTCGTCGTCCGTGGCGAACAGGTGGACCATGCCGGCGTCGCCCGCCGAGCCGATGTCCTCCAACGGGACGCCGACCGCCAGCCTGACGTGCGACGGGCCGTCGTGCTCGCAGAACGAATCGAGCGCGAGGCGGGCACCGAACTGGTCGCCGGGTTCCGTGGCGCCGTCCACTCCCGGAGAGTCCTGCGTCAGGGGCGTGTCGCTGCTCAGATCTCTGGCCAGATGCACCATGCCGGCATCCCGGTCGCCGCTCAGATCCTCGCCCGGCGCCCCCACGACCAGCGTGTAGCCCTCGACGCCGGTGACGCTGCAGCTGAAGCCGCCGGGCCCCTGAAACAGTTCGACCGCGGTGCCGAACCCGTCACCGGCCTCCACGCCGCCGCCGATGCCCGGGCTGTCCTGCGTGAGCGCGGCGACGGTCGCGACGTCGCCGGTGTCCCCGTCGAACGTCACGACGCCCGCGGCGCCGGCGTCCGCGACGCTCCCCACGTCCTCGCCGGGCACGCCGAACGCGAGCGCGGGGGCGGGCCGGAAGTCGCCGCTGGTCCTGTTGACGGCGAGCCCGGCGCCGAACCGGTCCCCCGCTTCGGGGCCGCCGGGTATGCCGTGGGTGCCCTGCCGGAGCACGATCCCCGCGCGGCCGCCGCCCAGCCCGTCGGCCGATCCGAAGATCACCTGGATGATCCCCGCGTCATCGGCATCGCCGGCGGACTCCGAGGGCACGCCCACCACGAGATCGGTGCGGTCGTCGAAGTCGACGTCCATCGTCCGGATGACGGCACCGAACCCGTCGCCGGACTCGGGGCTCTCGCCGACCCCCGGCCCTCCCTGCGCCAGCACGGCCCGCTCACCCGTCCCCGGATCGCCCTCCGCGCCGTAGAGCACGGTGATCCGCCCGGCCCCCGGCACTCCCCCCACGGCGGCATCGGGGTCGCCGACCACGACGTCGCCGCACCGGTCCCCGTTGAAGTCGGGGCCCTGCGGGGTGCACGCCGCCGCCCGGCCGGGCACTCCCGCGACCGCCGCTCCGGGCGCCGCCACCACCGCCACCGCCGCGACCGCCAACGCCGCGGTCACCACTGCCAGCCCGTCGCGTCCCACCGGGATCCCCGTTCGCTCGGTGACATCCGTCACATGGGTGACGGGCCAGGAGGCGAAGCGGTTTACGCGATCTCGGTCCGTGGCGCGGTCACGTGGCCGTGCCGTGCAGGACGACGTCGCCGGGCGGGTCGGTCCCGAACACCACGTCGCCGTGGAAGCTGGCCCGGCCGGATGACCCGTCCAAGGTGAAGACGGCGTGGTCGAAGCCGCTGCCGTCGAACCGGGTCGTGCCGTGGAACTGAGCGCCGGCGAAGTCGGCGAAGTCGGCTTCGCAGCCGCTGAAGTCCAGGTCGACGAACGTGGCACCGCAGAGCCACAGGTCCATGCCCTTCCACTGACCGGGGCCGGGCCGGAGCCGTTCGGCGAGCGTCCGCTGCGCTTCCCGCCGCAGCCGCAGCAGCGCGTCCTGCTCGGGTGCGCGGCCGTCCACGCGCAGGTCGAACGGGAGGGGGATCCGCAGGAAAGCGCACAAAGTGGCCACGAGTCGCTGCCGCACCTCGGGCCGGTCGTCACCGAGCCGGGCCAGGATCTGGAGCCCGGCCGACCGGACCTCCGGGTCGGGGTCGGCGAGCTGCCCGGTGTACGGCGCCACCGAGGCGTCCGGCACCAGGTCCGCGGCGCCGTCCCGCGCCCCGGCGGTGACCGGTCGCGTGGTCCAGCCGAGCGGCCACACCGACTCGCCGTCACCGGTGTCGCCGCCCCAATACGCCCCGGTGAGGTCGACCGCGGGCTGGTCGAGGTGGGCGCGCCCGGCGAACCGCGCACCGGCGAACGTCGCCGCCGCGCCGAAGCGGGCGTAGTGGAACCAGGCGGGGCCGTCGAAGCGGACGTCGCGGAACGACGCGTCGCCGAGGAACCGGGCGCCGTCGCCGCCCTCCTCCCAGTCCTGGTAGTCCTCGATGAGCACCGCGACGGGCCAGTTCGGGTCGTCCTCGTTCGGCTCCTCCCACGGCGCCGGATCGATCTCCTCGACCGTCTCCCAGGCCTCGTCGTCGTCCCACCAGGTGTCGGCGCCCCGGCCGAACCAGGCCGTCCCGGAGAACACCGCGCCGGTGAAGTCCGCCCGCCGGCGGAACCGCGCCCGGCCGAACTCCGCGTCGCCGCCGAAACGCGCCCCGGTGAAGACGGCGTCGCCGTAGAAGACCGCGCGCTGGAACGCGGCGTCCGCGAACGCCGCGCCGGCGAAGACCGCTGTGCCGTGGAAGCGGGTGTCGGCGAACTCGGCGGCGTCGAGCCGGCAGCCGCTGAAGTCGGCATCGCCGAGCGTGCAGCCCGACAGGTCCACGCTGATGTCGTCCCAGGGAGCGGGGCCACCGGCGCGCAGCCGGTCGATGAGCGGTTGCAGCACCGCGTGGCGCTCCCCGGCCGCGGCACCGTCCGCCGGCGGGGTGCGCAGCCATGAGCAGACGGCGTCCGTGACCGGTTGCCGCCGCTCGGGATCGGTCTCCGCGTGCGCGATCAGCGCGTCGACCTCCGCGTGTCGCGTGCCCGGCGCGGCGGCTTCGAGCCGGCCGAGTGCCGCCCTGTAGGCGGCCGAAGGCTCCTCCACGGCCAGAGCCTAGCGGCGGCGGCCGCTCGGAGGGGCCGTTCCGCCATTCGCCCGCGGGGCCTAGAGGCGCAGGCGGTAGCCGGTGCCGCGGACCGTCTCGAAGCGGTCGGCCCCGAGCTTGCGGCGCAGATAGCGGACGTAGACGTCCACCACGTTGGAGCCGGGATCGAAGTCGAAGCCCCACACGTGCGCCAGCATCTGCTCGCGGGTCAGCACCTGGTCGGGGTTGCGGCAGAACATCTCGGCGAGGGCGAACTCCCGGGAGGTCAGCTCGACGGTCCGGCCCGGCACGTGGGCCCGGCGGGTGCGCAGGTCCAGCACGAGGTCGCCGACCCGCAGCAGCGTCGGCTCGCGCGCCCCGTCGGCGCGCAGCCGCAGCCGCACCCGGGCGAGGAGCTCGGCGAAGGCGAACGGTTTCGCGATGTAGTCGTCGGCGCCGCCCTCCAGCCCCGCGACGGTGTCGGCCACCCCGTCGCGGGCGGTGAGGATGATGACCGGGAGCGTGACGCGCTCCTCGCGGAGCCGGCGCAGGACGGTGAACCCGTCGCGCAGCGGCAGGCCGACGTCCAGGATCATCAGGTTGAACGCGCCGCCGCGGGCCAGCTCGTAGGCGGTGATCCCGTCGGCCGCCACGGCGGTGCGGAAGCCGGCGCCGCCGAGGCCCTTCTCCAGGAACGAGGTGATGCGCGGCTCGTCCTCGGCGATCAGGATCCGGCCCATGCGGCCTCCTCCCTGGGCTCGGCGTCCAGGGCGAGCGGCTCGCCCTGCGGGATGCACAGGGGCAGCTCCAGGACGAAGCGGGCGCCCCCGCCGGCCGGGTGCTCGACCCGGGCGCCGCCGCCGTGGGCGCGGGCGATCGAGGCGACGATGGCCAGCCCGAGGCCGGCGCCCTCGGTCGGCCGGGGGCCCGGCACGCCGCGGACGAACCGGCCGAAGATGCGCGCGGCGTCCTCCTCCGCCACGCCCGGACCGGTGTCGCGGACCCACAGCGTCACCACCGAGCCGTGCACCGCCGAGCCGACCTCGATGGTGTCGTCCGGGACGGTGTGCTGGACGGCGTTGGCGGCCAGCTGCATGAGCGCCTGGGTGAGCCGCTGCCGGTCGGCGATGACCCGCACTTCCGCCACCTCGCCCACCCGCCACCGCCGCGCGCCCAGCCCGCGCGCCTTGGCGACCGTCTCGACCGTGAGGTCGGCCAGGTCGACCTCGGACTGGGTGAGGAAGTCCGAGCGCTCGGCCTTGGCCAGGATCAGCAGGTCGTCGACGATGCGGTTCATCCGGTCGAGCTCGTCGATGAGCAGCTCGCGCGTCTCGGCGCGCTCGCCGGGGTCGTCGCCCATCAGCTCCAGATGGCCCCGGATCACCGTCAGCGGCGTGCGCAGCTCGTGCCCCGCGTCGTCGACGAACCGGCGCTGCGCGGCGAAGGACGCCTCCAGCCGGTCGAGCATCACGTTGAACGTCGAGGCCAGGGCGGAGACGTCGTCGGTGCCGCGCACCTCCAGCCGCCGGGCCAGGTCGGACGCGCCGATCCGCTCCGCCGTCCGGCGCACCATCCGGATCGGCGCCAGCACCCGCCCCGCGATCAGCCAGCCGGCCAGCCCGGCGACGGCGAGCGCGCCGAACGCGGTGACGGCGAGGACCCGCGTCGTCTCGGCCACCTCGTCCCGCTGCGCGTCGCGGAACTCGGCGACGACCAGGGCGGCGCGGGCGGGGTCGCCCTTCATCCGCACCGGGATGGCGGCGTACCGGACGCGTCCCGCCGCGCTGTCCGCCCACCCGTGGACGGGCCGGTCCGCGCCGGCGACCCGGGCGATGAACGCGGCGTCGTGGTCGAGCCTGGCGGGCGGCGGGTAGGGGCTGCGGCGGTCGGCGCGGCCGTCGACGACGGTGAAGAACGTCTCGCCGTCGTCCGGGAGGTTGTGCCCCAGGTAGCCGGTGAGCAGCGCGCGGACGTCCCGGACCGGGCGTCCGGTCGCCGGGTCGGCGCCGTTGTGGGCGTACTCGCGCAGCTTCTCGGCCTCGTGCCCCAGTTCGGCGGCGATCCGGTCGTCCAGGCGGGCCGACAGCACCGACCAGGTGACCGACACCGACCCGCCGAGCGCCAGCGCGACCAGCAGCAGCATCCAGCCGACGATGCGGGCGCGGGCGCTCAGGCCGCGGCGGACCTCCCGCGCGCCCTCAGTCGTCGGCATCGCGGTCATCGGCCTCCACCTCCACCTCGTCATCGTCGTCGCTGGCCGGCGGCACCGGCGACGGGGCCGCCCGGACGTCCTGCCGCGGCGCGGGGCGGGCGGAGCGGGCGGGATCGGCGGGCCCGGCGGGCCCGGCGGGCGCCCTCGCCGGGCGGGAGGCGGCCGGGGCACGGCCGCGGGACGCGGGCGGCGGGGACACCTGGACGGTGTCGCCGAGCCGCGGCGGATGCGAGTTCTGGGCGTGGGCGAATCCGGCGGCGAGGCCGAGGGTGGCCATGGCCGCCGCCGTCATGCCGGCGATCGCCGCGCGGGTGGCCATGGGGCAACTATCTCCCGGTGGCCCGCCGCTCACGACGCCGCGGCGATGAGAACCCTCTCATTGTGTGCGGATGAAAGTGCTCTCATGGTCATCTCATGGTGATCTCACCGGGCGGGGGGAGTCTCCCCTGAGCAGGAATCCGCCGTCCAGAGGGGTAACCGTGCGCACTGACGTCATCTACGGCCTGGCCGTGGACCTGGTCGCGATCACGATCCTCGCGCACCTGATCTACTTCTACCGCCACTACCGGCGGGACCTGCGGCTCGCCTACGTCTCGGTCAACGCCGGCGTCTTCACGGTCGTGACGCTGCTGCTCGTCCAGCGGGCGGACCTCGCGATCGGCTTCGGCCTGTTCGGGGTGCTGTCGATCATCCGGCTGCGGTCCAGCGCGCTGACCCAGGAGGAGGTCGGCTACTACTTCGTCTCGCTCGCCCTCGGCCTGGTCAACGGCCTGGCGGCCCAGGCGCCGTGGGTGGCGCTCCCGCTGGACGCGGTGCTGCTCGGCGTCATGTACGTGGCGGACCATCCCCGGTTGCCGCCCCGCACGGTGCAGCGCGTCGTGACGCTGGACGTCGTGCACCCCCACGAGGGGGCGCTGCGCGCCGACCTGGAGAACCGGCTCGGCGGCACGCTGCTGCGGCACTCGGTGATCGAGGTCGACTACGTCCGGGACATCACGGTGGTGGACGTGCGCTTCCTGCCCCGCGCCCCGCGGCGCGAGACCGTCCGCGTGCCGGCCACCAGGGCCTCCGCCCCGGAGGACTCGCTGCCGGGGAGCACCACGTGACGGACACCGCCGCGCTGATCGGCGCCGCCGCGGCGCGCCTGCCCGCCATCGGGCTCGACGGCGTGCTGGCCCGGTCGGCGCTGCAGCTCCGCATGGACCGCAAGTACATCCTCCCGGCGCGGCTGGCGCCCGAACTGCTCGACAGGATCGCCGGGACGCACGCGGTGCTGGAGATCGGCGGGCTGCGCACGTTCCGGTACACCTCGACCTACTTCGACACCCCCGGCCTGCTCACCTACCGGCAGCACGTGCAGGACCGGCGCCGGCGGTTCAAGATCCGCACCCGGACGTACCTGGACAGCGACGAGTGCATGTTCGAGGTGAAGGTGAACGGGGCGCGCGATGCCACCGACAAGCGCCGGATGCCGTATGACCCGGCCTGCCGCACGCGGATCACGCCGCCCGCCGAGGACTTCCTCTGGGAGACGCTGCTGGCCGCCTACCGGATGAACCCGCCCGCCCCCCTGGTCTCCTCGGCGACCACGTCGTACCGGCGGCTGACGCTCGCCCAGCGCCGCGGCACCGGGCGCGTCACGCTCGACTTCGGGCTCGTCTGCACCCGGCCGGGCGCGCGGGCTTGGGGCCGCGACGACTGGCTGCTGGTGGAGTCCAAGTCGGCGGCGGTGGACGCCCCGGCCGACCGGCTGCTGCGCCGGATGGGCGCCCGCCCGGTCAGGATCAGCAAGTACTGCCTGGCGGTGGCCGTCCTGTACCCGGGGGCGGTCGCCAACCCGTGGCACCGCGTCCTGCGCCGCTGCTTCGACCCCGCCGACGCCGTCTTCGACCCCGCCGGGCACGCGCTGGACCCCGCCGGCCCCGCCTGCGGCCGCGGCGCCGGCCGGTCGCCCGCCGGCGTCACGCCGGGCCGCTGACCTGCGCCTCCACGAGAGCGTCCCCGGCGGCCGTCCGGTAGTACAGGACGGATCGCCCGGCGCGGCGGCGGTCGACCAGGCGGGCGTCGCGCAGCACCTTGAGATGGCGGCCGACCGAGCCGAGGCCCTGGCCGGTCAGCGCGACGAGCTGAGTGGTGCTCAGCGGCGTCGCGAGGTGGACGAGGACGCTCGCGCGTGCCGGCCCGAGGAGCCGTCCGAGCGCTTCGGGGACGGCGGTGCCGCCCGCGCCGGCCAGCGGTGCCGCGCAGGGGTAGACGATCACGTACCGGTCGGGGTCGGGCTCTTCCCAGGCCACCCACCCCAGGCGCGGCGTGACCGGGACGAAGAGCAGTTGCGCCCCGGAGATGTCGCGCGGCGGGAAGTCGTGCGCGGTGATCTGCAGGCGGCCGTCACCGAGCCACCGCATCCCCGGGCGCATGTCGTCCAGCGCGGCGGCCCAGCCGCCCCGGCTCAGCTGCCCGGCCCGCGCGACCGCGTCGGCCTCGAGGAGGCGGCGGCGGCGTTCCCAGTCGGGCTCGACGGCGTGCGTCCAGACCCACTCCAGCAGGGCGGCGATCCGCTCGGGCACGTCGGGGCGGCGCAGCTCGGCGGGCAGCGGGTGCCCGAGCGAGACCTCCAGGTCGGCGAGCGCCCGCTCGGCAGGGGTCCGGCGGATGGTCGCGAGCTCCTCGTGGAACTCCGGCGAGCCCGTGCCCGGATGCGGCGGGGTGAGGAAGTCGGCGCTCCACTTGGTCCGGGCGCCGAGGGCCGCCTCCAGCAGCGCGGCGGTGACCGGCTCCCGCCGGAGGACCTGCCGGTACGCGGCCAGATGGGCGTCGAACCAGGCCCGCTCCCCCGGATGCGCCGCGGTCCCCGCGTGCAGGGCCCGCAGGCAGGCGGTCGTCTCCGCCAGGGCCGAGACGACGAACCGCCCGCCCGCGAGGGTGTCCGCGTTGATCAGCCACCACGACCCCATGTTTCGCCTCCCTGCGAAACATTAACGGCCGCCCGGCGCCGGGCCGGAGCCTTTCGATCATGCGCACGTATCGGGAGCTCTTCCGCGCACCGGAGTACACGCCGCTCTTCGCGTCGTTCACGGTGCACGTGTCCGCCCAGACCATCGGCGCGCTGGCGCTCGGCACGCTCGTGTACGACGCGACCCGGTCGCCGCTGCTCTCGGCGCTCAGCATGTTCGGGGGCTCGTTCGCCCAGATGGTCGGCGCGCTGACCCTCCTGTCCGCCGCCGACCGCCTGCCGCCCCGGAACGCGCTCGCCTGCATGGCCCTGGTCTTCGCCGCGGGCACGGCCGCGATGGCGGTCCCCGGGCTCCCGGTGGCGGTCCTGCTGGTCATCGTGCTGGCCCTCGGCCTGGTCGCCTCGCTCGGCGCCGGCGTCCGCTACAGCCTGCTGAGCGAGATCCTTCCCCGCGAGGGCCAGATCCTCGGCCGCTCGGTCCTGAACATGTCCGCCGGGACCATGCAGATCTGCGGCTTCGCCATCGGCGGCGTGCTGGTCGCGACGTTCTCGTCCCGGGGCACCCTGCTCACCGGGGCCGTCCTCTACCTCCTCTCCGGGGTCCTGGTGCTCGCCGGCCTGAGCCGGCGCCCGCCCCGCGCCACCGGCCGCCCGAGCGTCGCGCAGACCTGGCACGGCAACGTCCGGCTGCTCTCGTCCGCCCCGCGCCGCGCGACCTTCCTGGCGATGTGGGTGCCGAACGGGCTGATCGTCGGCTGCGAGGCGCTCTTCGTCTCCTACTCCCCGGACCACGCGGGCCTCCTGCTCACCGCGGGCGCCGCCGGCATGCTGATCGGCGACACCGCGGCGGGCCGCTTCGTCCCGCACCACCTGCGCGAACGTCTGGGCACACCACTGCTCCTGCTGCTGGCGGCGCCCTATCTGGTCTTCGCGGGCGGGCCGCCGCTCCCCATCGGCGTGGCGGCCGTCCTGCTCGCCTCCGTCGGCTATGCCTCCACCCTGCTGTTCCAGGACCGCCTCATGGCCCTGACGCCGGTCTCCATGCACGGCCACGCCCTGGCTCTGCACGCGTCCGGCATGCTCGCCATGCAGGGCGTGGGCGCGGCGCTGGGGGGCGGCGTCGCCCAGCTCACCTCCCCCGCGCTCGCCATGGCGATCATGGCCGCCGCCTCGGTGACCGTCACCCTCGCCCTCGCCTCCGGCCTGCGTCCTCTCCCCCGCCCCCAGCCCGCGCGGTGAGGGGGCTACTCCTGAAAGCCCCGGGCGAGGGCGCGCAGGGACGTGTCGAGCAGATCGCCGAGGTCGCTTCCGGGGCGCCGGAGCCACTGCTCGTAGGCGGCGACGGCGGCGCCGAGGCAGGTGGCCGCGACCGCCTGCGGCATCAGGTCGTCCACGGGACGTCCGAGGCGGGCGGCGGCGAACCCGGCGACGACGGCGCGCCAGTCCGCGTAGCGGAGGGTCGAGTGCGCCTGGAGCGCGGGGACCTGGAGGATCAGCGTCATCCGCAGCCGGTGCCAGGGGACCTCGGCCGGGTCGAGCCGGTTGAACTCCACGATCGCCTCGCGCAGCGCGTCCATCATCGGGGCCCGCGGCGGCCAGGCGGCGAACCGCTCGCGCATGCGCTCCAGCTCGCCCTCGAAGTCCCCCCAGACCACGTCGTTCTTCGAGCCGTAGTACCGGAAGAAGGTGCGGCGGCCGATGCCGGCGGCGGACGCGATGTCGTCGACGGTCGTCTCCTCGAAGCCGCGCTCGTCGAAGAGCCGCAGCGCGACGCGCTCCAGCTCGCTGCGGGACGTGCGCGGCCGGCGGCCGACGCGGGGCGCGGACGGTCCCGTCACCGGGCCCCCTTCCTTTCGGCACTCGGTGCCATTATTGTGGCGGCCACGACACGCGATCGTGCGTGCACGATTTTCAGGGAGTCTCCCATGAGCGACGCTTCCCAGACCGCGACCGCATCCACGGCCCCCGCCGAGGACGAGACCGCGACCGGCCCGGAACTCGTCGAGGAGGACCTGCTCGTCGAGGAGGTCTCGATCGACGGCATGTGCGGCGTCTACTGACCCGCCGATGGACCGGACACCCGCCGCGAGCGACTTCGACCTGGACGCCGCCTGGGACCTGCATCCCCAGGTGGCGGTGCGGCCGGAGCCGTTCGGGGCGCTGCTCTACCACTACGGCACGCGGCGGCTGTCGTTCCTGAAGGACCGCAGGCTGCTGGACGCCGTCCGCGCCCTGGGCGACCAGCCCCGGGCCCGGGACGCCCTGCTCGGGGCCGGCGTGCCCGAGGACGATCTCGGCCGGTACCGGACCGCGCTGTCCACGCTGGCGTCCTCCGACATGCTCGTCCCGCGGCTTTGAGCCGTCCCCCCGAAGGAGCCGTTCTTTTGAAGGAGCAGGCATGGTGACCAGCACCGCGACGGCACCCCGCCCGTCCGCCGGCCGCCTGGTGGACCACTTCCAGCACGGGCTCCAGGCCCCGATCTGCCTGACGTGGGAGCTGACGTACGCGTGCAACCTGGCGTGCGTCCACTGCCTGTCCAGCTCGGGCCGCCGGGACCCGCGGGAGCTGACCACCGCCGAGGCGAAGGGCGTCATCGACGAGCTGCAGCGGATGCAGGTCTTCTACGTCAACATCGGCGGCGGCGAGCCCACGGTCCGGTCCGACTTCTGGGAGCTGGTCGACTACGCCACCGACCGCGGCGTCGGCGTGAAGTTCTCCACCAACGGCGTGAAGATCACGCCGGAGGTGGCGGCGAGGCTGGCCCGCAGCGACTACGTGGACGTCCAGATCTCGCTGGACGGCGCGACGGCGGACGTCAACGACGCGGTCCGCGGCGGCGGCTCCTACGCCACCGCGATCCGCGCGATGGAGAACCTGCACGAGGCCGGGTTCCGCGAGTTCAAGGTGTCGGTCGTGGTGACCCGCCACAACGCCGGCCAGCTGGACGCCTTCAAGGCGATCGCCGACCGGTACGGCGCGCAGCTGCGGCTGACGAGGCTCCGGCCGTCCGGACGCGGCGCCGACGTGTGGGACGAGCTGCACCCCACCGCGGCGCAGCAGGAGGACCTGTACCACTGGCTGGTCGAGCACGGCGAGCGCGTCCTGACCGGGGACTCCTTCTTCCACCTGTCGGCGTTCGGGTCGGCGCTGCCGGGGCTGAACCTGTGCGGCGCGGGCCGGGTGGTGTGCCTGATCGACCCGGTCGGCGACGTGTACGCCTGCCCCTTCGCCATCCATGACCGGTTCCTGGCGGGCAACGTGCGGGACGAGGGCGGCTTCGCCACGGTCTGGCGGGAGTCGGAGCTGTTCACCGAGCTGCGGCGGCCCGACACCGGCGGCGCCTGCACGCGGTGCTCCGCCTACGACGCCTGCCGGGGCGGCTGCATGGCGGCCAAGTTCTTCACCGGGCTGCCGCTGGACGGTCCCGACCCCGAGTGCGTCAAGGGACACGGCGAGGCGGCGCTGCGCTCGGCCGACCGCACCGGGGCGCCGCGCCCGAGCGGCGACCACTCCCACACCGGGCCGGTGCGAGCCCGGCCGGTCGCGCTCGGCATGCCCGCGATGCCCGCTTCCGGGCGCCCGGACCGCTTCTGCGACGAGAGCCCGCTGGCCGGGCACGACACAAGAGGACGATCATGAGCGGTGGCTGGTTCGAGACGGTCGTCGAGGCGCAGCGGCGAGCGAAACGGCGTCTCCCGAGGTCGGTGTACAGCGCGCTGCTGGCGGGCTCCGAGCGCGGGGTGTCCTACGACGACAACATGAAGGCGTTCGGCGAGCTGGGGTTCGCCCCGCACGTGGCCGGCCTGTCGGCCAAGCGCGACATGGAGACCACCGTCCTCGGCCAGCAGATCTCGCTGCCGGTGATCATCTCCCCGACCGGCGTCCAGGCCGTGCACCCCGAGGGCGAGGTGGCGGTGGCGCGGGCCGCCGCCGCGCGCGGGACGGCGATGGGGCTCAGCTCGTTCGCGAGCAAGCCGCTGGACGAGGTCGTCGCGGCCAACCCCCAGGTGTTCTTCCAGATGTACTGGATGGGCACCAAGGACGAGATGGCCCGGCGGATGGAGCAGGCGCGCGCGGCCGGGGCTAAGGGCCTCATCGCCACGCTCGACTGGTCGTTCTCCCACAGCCGCGACTGGGGCAGCCCGTGGATCCCCGAGCGCCTCGACCTCAAGGCCATGGCGAAGCTCGCGCCGCAGGCGGTGACGCGCCCCCGCTGGCTCTACGAGTACGCCAAGACCAGGCGCCTGCCCGACCTCACCACGCCGAACCTCGCCGACCCGGGCGCTGAGCCCCCGACGTTCTTCGGCGCCTACGGGCAGTGGATGCAGACCCCTCCCCCGTCGTGGGAGGACGTCCGCTGGCTGCGCGAGCAGTGGGACGGGCCGTTCATGCTCAAGGGCGTGTGCCGGGTCGACGACGCCCTGCGCGCGGTGGACGCCGGGGTGAGCGCGATCTCGGTGTCCAACCACGGCGGCAACAACCTCGACGGGACGCCCGCGCCGATCCGCGCGCTGCCCGCCGTCGCGGACGCGGTGGGCGGCCAGGCCGAGGTCCTGCTCGACGGCGGCGTCCGGCGCGGCGGCGACGTGGTCAAGGCGCTGGCCCTCGGCGCGAAGGCCGTCATGATCGGGCGCGCCTACCTGTGGGGCCTCGCCGCGAACGGGCAGGCCGGCGTGGAGAACGTGCTCGACATCCTGCGCGCCGGGATCGACTCGTCCCTGCTGGCACTGGGCCGCTCGTCCGTCCACGAGCTGACGCCCGGCGACGTGCTCGTCCCGCCGGGGTTCACGCGGACGCTCGGCGCCGTGGAGGAACCGCGGCCGTGAGCGCGGCGGGGCGCCCGGTCGCGGTGGTCACCGGCGCCGCCCGCGGCATCGGCGCGGCGGTCGCCGGCGCGCTCGCCTCCGCGGGCTACGACCTCGTGCTCGGCGACGTCCCGTCCCCCGACGCGGTCGAGGGTCTCGGCTACCCGCTGGCCGGCGCCCGCGACCTCGCCGAGGTGGAGGAGCGCTGCCGGGGCCTCGGCGCGGGCGTCGCGGCGCTGCCCTGCGACGTCCGGTCGCTCTCGGACACGGCGCGGCTCGTGGACGCCGCGGACGGCCGGCTCGTCGCCGCCGTGGCCGTCGCCGGGATCATCGGCGCCGAGGGGCCCGCCTGGGAGCTGGCCCCGGCCGACCTCGACCGCGACCTGTCGGTCAACCTGCACGGGGTGGCCAACCTCGCCCGCGCGGCCGTGCCGCGCCTGCTGCGCGCCCCGCGCGGCCGGGGGCGCTTCGTCGCCGTCGTCTCCTCCGCCGGGGAGCGGGGGCTGCCACGGCTGGCGTCCTACGTCGCCGCGAAGCACGCGGCGCTCGGGTACGTCCGCGCGCTGGCGGCCGACCTCGGGCCGAGCGGCGTCACGGCCAACGCGGTCCTGCCCGGCGGCACCGCCACCGCGCTGCTCGACCGCACCGCCGGCGTCTACGGGCTCTCCGGCGCCGGCGAGCTGGCCCGGCACCAGCGGCTGGGCCGGCTGCTCGACCCCGCCGAGATCGCCTCGGCGGTGGTGTGGCTGTGCTCGGACGGCGCATCGGCGACCACCGGTGCGGCCCTCCACGTCGACGGCGGTTTCACCGGATGAGCCGCCCGCTCGTCGACGCGACATGGCCGGAGGCGCAGAGGCCGGGCCGGGTACTGCTCGTCCCAGCGGGCTCCCTCGAACAGCACGGGCCGCACCTGCCGCTGGACACCGACACCCGCATCGCCTCCGCCGTCGCGGCGCACGCCCACCGGGCCCGCCCGGCGGCCGACCTCGGCCCCGCCCTCCCCTACGGCGCCAGCGGCGAGCACGCCGGCTTCCCCGGCACGCTCAGCATCGGCACCGAGGCCCTCGCGCGGCAGGTCACCGAACTGGCGCGGGACGCGTCCCGGCACTGGCCCGCCCTGCTGATCGTCAACGGGCACGGCGGCAACGTCGACGCCCTCCGGCAGGCGGCCGAGCTGTGCTCCCGGGAGGGGCGGCGGCTCCTCGTCCACCACCTGGACGTCCGCGGCGGCGACGCGCACGCCGGGCGCACCGAGACCTCGCTCCTCCTGCATCTGGCGCCCGAGGCGGTCCGCCTGGACCTCGCCGAGAAGGGGGCCACCGAGGCGCTGCCCGCCCTCATGCCCAGGCTGCGGGCGGGCGGGGTGCGCGCGGTCAGCCCCAACGGCGTCCTCGGCGACCCGGCCGGCGCGAGCGCCGCCGAGGGCGCGCGCCTCTTCCAAGCCCTGACCCGGTCACTTCTCGACAGGCTCGACGATGAACTCGGCTAAGACCCCGATGCCCGCCGGCTTCCGGCTCCGTCCTGATCCGGGCCTGGCACCCCTTGAGGACGGGCGCGTCCTGCTGGGCGGCGCGCCCGCGCGCATCGTCCGGCTGACCCCGGACGGCGCCGGCCTCGTCCGGAGGTGGAGCGACGGCGCCCCGGTAGGACCCGGCCGCGGCGGCGGGCTCCTCGCCCGGCGGCTCGTGCAGGCGGGCATGATGCACCCGATCCCGCCGGAACGGGCGGCCGACCCGGCCGAGGTGACGGTCGTCGTGCCCGCCTACGGGCGAGCCGAGCAGCTCGCCGGATGCCTGGCCGGGCTGGGACCGGACCACCCGGTCATCGTGGTGGACGACGGCTCCCCCGATCCCCGGCCCATCGCCGAGGCGGCGGCCCGGGCGGGCGCCCGGCTGATCCGCCGCGACGCGAACGGCGGGGCGGGCGCGGCCCGCAACACCGGCGCACGCGCGGCCCGGACGCCCTTCATCGCGTTCGTCGACTCCGACTGCGTGCCCGAGCCCGGCTGGCTCGGGGCGCTGCTGCCGCACTTCGCCGACCCGGCCGTCGCGGCGGTCGCGCCCCGCATCACCTCGCACGTCACCGGCTCCGGGGTGCTGGCCCGCTATGAGGCCGAGGGCTCGGCTCTGGACATGGGCGCCGCGGAGAGCATCGTCCGGCCGCGCTCGGCCGTCTCCTACGTGCCGAGCGCCGCCCTGGTCGTCCGGCGCGCCGCGTTCGGGACGGGCTTCGACGAGGGCATGCGCGTCGGCGAGGACGTCGACTTCGTGTGGCGGCTCGCGGACGAGGGCCACCACGTCCGCTACGTCCCCGGGTCCGTGGTGGCCCACCGGCACCGGACGCGGCTGCGGGCCTGGCTCGCCCGCAGGCACGACTACGGGACGTCGGCCGCGCCGCTGGCGATCCGGCATCCCGAGGAGCTTCCCGCGCTGACCATGTCCGGCTGGAGCGCGCTGGCCTGGGGCCTCGCGGCGGCCGGCTCCCCCGTGGCCGGGCTCGCCGTCACCGCGGGCGGCACGGCGCTGCTGGCCCGCAAGTTCGCCGCCTGGACGGACCGGCCGTGGCCGCTGGCGGTCCGCATGGCGTCCGGCGGCACCCTCGCGGCCGGGGAGGTCCTCGGCCGCACGGTGACCCGGACGTGGTGGCCGCTGGCCGTCCCGGTCGGCGTCGCCGTCCCGCGCCTGCGCCTCCCCCTCGCGGCGGCCGTCCTCGGGCCCGCCGCCGCCGCGCTCCGCCGCCAGGGCGGCTCGTCCCTCGGCCCCCTGACGTGGACGGGCCTGCGCGTCCTGGACGAGTTCGCCTACGGCCTCGGCGTCTGGCGCGGCTGCGTCGAGGAACGCACCGTCGCCCCGCTCCTCCCGCGGCTGTGGTGGACGTCCAAGGACGGGCTCGGTTCCCGCTCCGGGTGAGCCCGCCCGGACGGCTCCGCGGCGCGCGGGACACCGGTAGCGTCGGGGCCATGCGGCTTCATGTGGGGTGCGCGATGTGGGCGCACGCGCGGTGGCAGGGGCGCTTCGTGCCGCCGTCGCTGCCGCCGGGCGAGCGGCTCAGGGCCTATGCGAGCTGGTGCGACGCGGTGGAGGGGAACACGACCTTCTACGCGACGCCGTCGCGCGCCACGGTGGAGTCGTGGGCGGAGCAGACCTCCGAAGACTTCCGCTTCGTGCTCAAGCTGCCGAAGCAGGTCACGCACGAGGGCCGGCTCGCCAGGGGCGGCGAGGAACTGCGGACGTTCCTGCACGCGATCGAGCCCCTGCGGTCACGGGCGCACGCCCTCTGGGTGCAGCTGCCCGCCTCGTTCGGCCCCGGAGACCTCGGGACGCTGGCCGGCTTCCTGCACGGGCTCCCCGCGGAGCACAGGTACGCGGTCGAGGTGCGGCATCGCGCGTTCTTCGAGGACGCGGGGTGCGTCCGCGACCTCGAACGGGTGCTCTCGCGGGCGGGGGCCGAGTGGGTGCCGTTCGACACGACCGTGTTCTTCCAGAGCCCTCCGACCAGTGACGCCGAACGCGACGCGTGGACGAAGAAGCCGCGCGTGCCGCGCCGTTCGGCGGCTCTGACGGACCGTCCGATCGTCCGCTACCTCGGACGGGACGACACCGGGCGCACCGTCGAGGGCTGGCGGTTCTGGATCGGCCGGGTCACCGAGTGGCTGCGGGAGGAACGCTCGCCGACCGTGTTCGTCCACACCCCGGACAACGCCGACGCGCTCGACCTCGCCCGCCGCTTCCACGCCGAGGTGAGGGCCCGCGTGCCGGAGCTGGAACCGCTGCCGGAACCCGTCCCGGCCGAGCCGCCCACGCTCTTCTGACGGGCGGCCGCTGAGCGCGGCGGCTCGGTCAGTCGCGCGGATCCAGCATCGCCTGGGTCGCCTCGTCGACGATGTCGCGCATGGCCCGCTCGGCGGCGTCCGCGTCGCCGGACTGGACGGCCTGCGCCACCTCCGCGTGCCAGCGGATCGCGATCGGCTCGGGATGCGCGGGCATCAGGTGGTGGTGGGTGCGGCCGGCCAGGACGGCGGCGACCACGCCGCTCAGCGCGCCGATCATCTCGTTGCCGGACGCCTCCAGGAGCGTCCGGTGGAAGAGGATGTCCGCGGTCAGGTAGGCCTCCAGGTCGCCGGACTTGCCGTGCACGGCCATCTCCATGACGGCGCCGGTCAGCGTCCCGCACTGCGCGGGGGTCGCGCGGCGGGCGGCCAGGGCGGCGGCCATCGGCTCCAGCCCGCGGCGCAACTCCCCGAGCGAGCGCAGCTGCTCTTCCCGCCCGTCGCCGTCGAGCCGCCATCCGATGATCTGCGGGTCGAAGAGGTTCCAGCCCTGCCGCGGGGCGACCGTGACGCCGACCCGGCGGCGACTGGTCACCATGCCCATCGACTCCAGGACCCGGATCGCCTCCCGGACCACCGACCGGGACACCCCGAGCCGGGACTCCAGCTGCTCGATCCGCAGCACCTCGCCCGCGGGCAGCGCTCCGGACGTGATCAGCGTGCCGAGCGTGTCGAGGACGCTGCCGTGCAGTCCGGTCTGCGGGGTCTCCGTCATGCCCCAATCATCACACGAAGCGAGGGCAGGTCCCGATAAAGATATGTTTTTTCCGCTCCATCTCTTGTTAAGAGCAGGTCATAAGCGTCACACTCGGGCGACCATCGTCATTTGCACCGCTCCCAGGAGGATGACGCCATGCACCCGATCGTGCTGGCCGCGGAGCCGGCCGCGTCGAGCGGGCGGCTGGTGCCGGCCGCGCTCGCCGGCATCGCGCTGATCGTCGTACTGATCACCTACTTCAAGGTGCACCCGTTCCTGAGCCTCACGCTCGGCTCGGTGCTGGTCGGCGCCATCGCGGGCCTGCCGATGGCCGACACCATCGAGGGGTTCGGCAAGGGGTTCGGCGACACGGCGGCCGGCGTCGGCGCGCTCATCGCGCTCGGCGCGATGTTCGGCAAGCTGCTGGCCGACTCCGGCGGCGCGGACCAGATCGTCGACACCATCGTCGGGCGGTCCGGGCGCAGGTTCCTGCCGTGGGCGATGGCCCTCGTCGGCGCGCTGATCGGCCTGCCGATGTTCTTCGAGATCGGCCTGGTCCTGCTGATGCCGGTAATCTACTTGGTGGCGCGGCGCTCCGGGCTGTCGATCATCGCGGTCGGCATCCCCGCCCTGGCCGGCCTGTCGGCCATGCACGGGCTCGTCCCGCCGCACCCCGGCCCGCTCGTCGCCATCGACGCCCTCAAGGCCGACCTCGGCATCACGCTCGGCCTCGGCGTGCTGGTCGCGCTGCCGACCATCGCGCTGTCCGGCCCCGTCTTCGCCCGGTACGCGTCCCGCTGGGTGGACGTGGCTCCGCCGCAGATGTACGTCACCGGCGCCGCGGACGACGAGGAAGAGGTCGCGAAGGGCGAGGGCCGGCGGCGCCCGTCGTTCGCCGTCACCCTGCTCACCGTGCTGCTCCCCGTCGTCCTGATGATGGGCAAGGCGTTCGCCGACATCCTGCTGGACGAGGGCGACCGCGTCCGGACCGTCCTGGACAACCTCGGCACGCCGCTGGTCGCGCTGCTCATCGCGGTCGTCGTCGCGATGTTCACCCTCGGCCTCGGCGCCGGCATGAACCGGCAGTCGATCACCACCTCGGTCACCGAGTCGCTGCCGCCCATCGCCGGGATCCTGCTGATCGTCGCGGCGGGCGGCGGCTTCAAGCAGACGCTCATCGACACCGGGATCGGCGACCTCGTCGCCGACTGGGTCAAGGACAGCGGGCTCTCCGTGCTGTTCCTGGCCTGGGTGGTCGCCGTCCTCATCCGGCTCGCCACCGGGTCGGCGACCGTGGCCACGGTGACCGCGGCCGGCATCCTCGCGCCGCTGGTCAGCGGCCTGGACAGCGGAGAGACGTCGCTGCTCGTCCTCGCCATCGGGGCCGGCTCGCTGTTCTTCTCCCACGTCAACGACGCCGGATTCTGGTTGGTCAAGGAGTATTTCGGGCTCACCGTCGGGCAGAACATCAAGACGTGGTCGCTGATGGAGACCGTGATCTCGGTGTGCGGTCTGGTGTTCGTCCTCCTGCTGAACCTGGTGGTGTAGATGACCTATCCCGACGCCCGCTACTTCGCAGACGCCGGCGAGGCGAGCGCGACGCTGCGTCCCGCGGACGCGCCGCCCGACCTGCTCGTCGGCGCGGCGGACGACGACCGCGTCCACCGCGGTACGCAGGTCCACTACCTGGCGACGGGCGGCACGACGAACGGCGCCTTCGGGCTCTACCGGTGGGAGATGGGGCCGCGGCCGTCCGGCCCGATGCCGCACTTCCACCGGACGATCACCGAGTCGTTCCACATCCTGTCCGGGACGGTCCGGCTGCACGACGGGACGGGCTGGAAGGACGCCCGTCCGGGCGACTTCCTGTTCGTCCCCGAGGGCGGCGTGCACGGCTTCCGCAACGAGTCGGGCGAGCCGGCGTCGATGCTCCTGCTGTTCACCCCGGGCGCGCCGCGCGAGGCGTACTTCGAGGAGCTGGCGGAGATCGCCGCCACCGGACGGCAGCTCGGCGACGACGAATGGACCGACCTCTACCTGCGCCACGACCAGTACATGGTGTGACCGCGGGGGGCGCCTGGGTGGGCGTCCCCCGGGCGGCGCTACCGGCCGGCCTTGGCGGCCTTACCGGGTTTACCGGCCTTGGCGCGCGCCTTCGCCTTGCCCTGCTTCTTCTTCGCCGGGGCGGAGGCGGCCTTGGCCTGCTTGGCGTTCTTCTTCTTCGCGTCCGGCCCCTTCTTGGCCTTCTTCCCGCCGTTCTTCGCCTTCTTCGGCCGGGGCGGCTCGACGGCGACGGACACCACCGGGGCCGGCTCGGCGGCGGCCTGCACCTCGGCGGCCTGCACCTCGGCGGCCGGGGCGCTCGCGGCGACCCGGGTCCGGAACGTCTGACCGGACCGGAACCGCGGCACCTGCGCGGCGGGCACCTCGACCGGAAGGCCGGTCCGCGGGTTGCGGGCGCTGCGCGCGGGCCGCGACAGCCGGTCGAACGTCCCGAAGCCGGTCACGATGACGCGCTCCCCGGCGGACACCCGGTCCATCACGGTGTCGAACACGGCGTCCACGTGCCGGCGGGCGGCGGCCTCATCGCCCCCCGCGCGTTCCGCCACGGCCCTGACCAGTTCGGTGCGGTTCATTCGCCATGCCCTTCACTCCGGCGACAGGTAGGGGCAAGGGTAGCCGCGCCGGCGCCGTCCGGACGGTCATCCCCCGATGAAGCCCTTGGACTTCAGCCAGGTCTCGGCGACCTTCTCGGGCTGCTCGCCCTCGATGTCGACCTTGCCGTTCAGCTCCTGCAGGACCGGGTCCGTGAGCTCCGCGGCGATCGGATTCGCGATCTCGCCGATGGCGGGCGCGTCCTTGTAGACCTGCTCCCGGACGGTGAGCGCCGGGTTGTAGACGGGGAAGAACCTCTTGTCGTCCGGGACGGAGGTCAGCCCCAGCGCCTTGATACGCCCGTCCGTCGTCGCCACCTCACCGAAGGCGCAGGGCCTCCCCTTCCCGATCGCGTCGTAGATCGCGCCCTCGGCGAGCGTCGCGACGGCGGACTTCGGCAGCGTGAACCCGTAGGCCTTCTGCAGGCCGGGCCACCCGTCGCTGCGTCCCGCGAACTCGCTGGCGACGCAGGTCGACGCCTTGGCCGGGTCGCGCTTCGCCAGCGCCGCGTAGTCGGACAGGTTCGCGATCCCGAGCTGCCGCATCGTGGTCGTCTTCACCGCGATCGCGTAGGTGTTGTTGGCGGGCGCCGCGGCCAGCCACCTGATCTTGTTCTTGGCGAGGTCCTGCTCGGCGACGGCCTTGTACTGCCCGGCGGGATCGCCGATCGGCTCGGTCTCCTTGAGGTAGTTGATCCAGGCCGTCCCCGTGTACTCCCAGTACATGTCGATGCCGCCGGACGTCAGCGCGGCGCGGGTCGTGTTGCTGCCCTGCAGCCCGCACTTCTCGTTGACCGTCGCGCCCGCCGAGCGCAGCGCGAGCGCGGTGACCTGGCAGAGGACGAGCTGCTCGGTGAACTCCTTGGACCCGACGGTGACGGTGACGCCGTCCAGCGAGTTGCCCTCGGCCAGGCTGCCCGCCTCGGCGTCGGTGCCGCTGGAGCTGAAGCATCCCGCGGTGAGGGCGACGGCGGCGAGGGAGGCGGCGGCGGCGGGGAGCGTGCGCATGGTGACTCCTCAAGGTGATTCAGATCCCGCGCGGGCGCAGGACGTACTCGGCGATGCCGATGAGCCAGTCGGCCGCCATAGCGAGGACGGCCGTCAGGATGCTGCCGGTGAGCAGGATCGGGGTCCGGTTCAGCGAGATGCCCGTGTTGATGAGCTCCCCGAGACCGCCCGCGTTGGTGAACGCGGCCAGCGTCGCGCTGCCCACGTTGAGGATCACCGCGACGCGGACGCTGGCGAGGATCACGGGGACGGCCAGCGGCAGCTCCACGCGGAACAGCACCGCCGTCCTCGACAGCCCGATGCCGCGCCCGGCGTCGACGAGCGAGCGGTCGACGCCCCGCAGGCCGACCATCGTGTTGCGCAGCACCGGCAGGGCCGACACGAGGATGAGCGCGATCACCGCCTGCTGGAACCCGATGCCGACCGTGACGGCGAGCAGGACGAGCACCCCGATGGACGGGACCGCCTGCCCCACGTTCGCGAGCGCCAGGAACGGCGCGGACAGCCGCCGCAGCCGCGGCCGGGTCAGCAGCACGCCGAGCGGGATCGCGATCGCCAGCACGAGCGCCGTCGACACCGCGACCAGCTTGACGTGCTGGACCGTCTGGCCGGCGATCTCCGACCGGTTGATGGAGCGGCGCTCGATCGCGTCCAGGTCCAGGCCGCGCACGTACACGTAGAGCGCCACCGACACGACGACGAGGAACAGCGGCGTCACGAGCAGCCCGGCGAGCGAGCGGCCGTCCGTCTCCGTCCGCTCCGGCACCGCCGTGACGGTCATGGCTTCCGCTCCGGCGCCTGCCGCACGATCGCCGACCAGGAGACGGCGCCCGCCGCGCGCCCGTCCCCGTCCAGGACCGTCGCGGTCTCCGAACCCGCCCGCAGCATCGCGTCCAGCGCCTCGTACAGGGACTGGTCGGCCCGGACGGTCGCGCCGCCGGCGTGGCCCTCGACGGGCTTCAGCTCGACGGACCCGACCTCCACGAGCCGCAGCCGCCGCATCGCGGCCCCCGCGCCCACGAACTCCGCGACGAACGCCTCCGCCGGCTCGGCGAGGATCGCCGCGGGCGTGTCGTACTGGACGAGCCTCGCCCCCTGCCCGAGCATCGCGATGCGGTCGCCGAGCTTGAGCGCCTCCGTGAGGTCGTGGGTGACGAGGACGATCGTCTTGCCGATCCGCGCCTGCAGTTCGAGGAACGCGTCCTGCAACCGCTCCCTCGTGATCGGGTCGAGGGCGCCGAACGGCTCGTCCATCAGCATCGCCGGCGGGTCCGCGGCCAGCGCGCGGGCGACCCCGACGCGCTGCTGCTGCCCGCCCGACAGCTCCTTCGGATAGCGTCCGCGATAGGTGCCGGGGTCGAGGCCGACCATGTCGAGCAGCTCGTCGACGCGGGCGCGCGCCCGCTTCTTGTCCCAGCCGAGCGTCCGCGGGATCAGGCCGACGTTGGCGGCGATCGTCATGTGCGGGAACAGCCCGACCTGCTGGATGACGTAGCCGATGCGGCGCCGCAGCCCGTCCGGGTCGACCCGGGTGACGTCCTCGCCGCCGAGCAGGATCCGGCCCGACGTCGGCTCGATGAGCCGGTTGATCAGGCGCAGCGTCGTCGTCTTGCCGCAGCCGGACGGGCCGAGCAGCACGACGATCTCCCCCTCCCGGACCCCGAGCGTGAGATCCTCGACGGCCGCGGCGTCCTGCCCCGGGTACCGCTTGCTCACCCCCTCCAGCCGGATCATCTCCGTCATCGCAGCCCCCTGGAGGTGGTGAACCGGGACAGCACGACGAACAGCACGTCCAGGACGAGCGCCAGGACGGCGACGCCGAGTGTGCCCGCGACCGTGTCGTTCAGGGCGTTGGCGCCGCCGATGCGCGACAGCCCGCCGAAGATCAGCTCCCCCAGCCCCGGCCCGGCGACCGCCGCCGCGATCGCCGCGATCGCCACCGTCATGATCGTCGCGACCCGGACCCCGGTGAGCACCACCGGCCAGGCCAGCGGCAGCCTGATCCGCAGCATCCGGCTCGCCCGGCTCATCCCCATCCCCCGCGCCGCCTCCTCGACCGCGCTCGGCACGCCTTCGAGACCGGTGATCGTGTTACGCAGGATCGGGAACACCGCGTAGAGCGTCAACGCGGTGATCGTCGGGGCCAGCCCCAGCCCGAACACCGGGATGAGCAGCCCGAACAGCGCCAATGAAGGAACGGTCAGCATCGTCCCGGTGACCCCGAGCGCGAGCCCCTTCGCCCGGGGCCGCCCCTCGACGGCGACCCCGAGCCCGATCCCGATCACGGCCGCGATCGCCACGGCGATCAGGACCACCTCGGCATGCTCGGCCATCATCACGCCGATCGTGGGCCAGCGGTCGGCCAGGTACTCGGAGAAGCTCACCGCCGCCTCCCGCCACCGCACCGCGCGGCGGGAGCGCGGACATGACTCTCGTGTCCCATACCACCAGAGGCTGCCTACGGATGATCAGCAAAACAACCCCAGATCCCCGAACCCCACCCCCGCCGGCAAAGCCACCCTTCAGGGCTGACAGCCGACGAACACCGCCAACGCGTACGCTCCACACGACCACTGAAGGAGTACCCGCAGAGCACCGAGCCCGCGGCACCTGGTACACGGTCCAGCCCGGAGAACAGCGTGTTCGGCAAGGCCGGCTACGGATTTTCCTTGGGCCGCGGCTGGGCAAGGGGGTGATCGGCAGTCGACACTGGTGACGGTCACCCCCTGAGAGGAGCACCGAGGTGTCGTACGCCTTCGATCCGGAACTCGCGCCATGGATCGCGACGATCCCGCATCTTTCGATCGCCGACGTTCAGCAGATCCGCCGGAACGAAGCGGAGTTGTTCGCGGGAGCAGCGAAATACGAGCCGCCGGTTCCGGTCGAGACCCGCGATATCACGGTGCCGGGGCCGCAGGGCGCACCCGAGGTCCAGGTACGCATCTTCGCCCCGGTCGAACGGTTCGACGACCTGCCGGGCCTCGTCTACTTCCACGGAGGCGGGTTCGTCATCGGTAGCGTCGACATGTCCCAGGACGACACCACCGCCATCGCGGCCGAGGTCGGCGCCGTGGTCTTGTCCGTCGAGTACCGGCTCGCCCCCGAACACCCGTTCCCGGCCGGCCTGGAGGACTGCTACGCCGTGCTGACCTGGGCGGCCGCGCACACGGCCGACCTCGGGATCGACCCGGATCTGCTAGCGGTGGGCGGCGAAAGCGCCGGCGCCGGGCTCGCCGCAGCGGTCTCCCTGTTGGCGCGCGACCGTGGCGGCCCGGCACTCTGCTTCCAGCTTCTCGGCATTCCGGACCTGGACGACCGGCTCGACACCCCGTCCATGCGCGCCTTCACCGACACGCCGATCTGGCATCGACCCAACGCCGAACTGAGCTGGGATTACTACCTCGGCAAGGGGGTCCGCGGCACCGACGGCGTCTCCCCCTACGCTGCTCCGGCCCGCGCCGAAGACCTGACCGGGCTACCGCCCGCCTACATCACGACCTGCGAGTTCGACCCGCTCCGCGACGAGGGCCTGAACTACGCGCAGCGACTCATCCAGGCAGGCGTCGCGACCGAGTTGCACCACTACCCCGGCACCTTCCACGGCTCCACCAGGATCAAGGAGGCGGGCGTGTCCAAGCGCATGCGCGCCGACCGCTTGGACGCCATCCGCCGCGCCCTGCATCCCACCCACTAGAGCTCTAGAACGAGACGGGAGCCGCGGGCGCGCGACACGCAGATCATCATGAAGCCGCCGTCCGCGCGCTCCTCGTCGGTCAGGACGGAGTCGCGATGTTCCGGCTCCCCGTCGAGAACGGGCGTCTCACACGTCCCGCACGTCCCTTCGCGGCAGGACGACAGGACGTTCACGCCCGCCTTCTCCACGGTCTCCAGAATCGATCGTCCAGGTTCGATCCGCAGCGTCCGGCCGCTCAACGCGAGCTCGACCTCGAAGGCCTCGTCCACTCCCTCGACGGGCTTCGGTGAGAACCGTTCAGTGCGCAGCGCACCGACCCCGAGTGCAGCGCACCGCTCCTCGGCCGCGGCCAGCATGGGTTCCGGACCGCAGCAGTACACGAGCGCCTCGTCCGTCCAGTCACGCAGCGCGCCCTCAAGGTCGAGCAGCCCGAACTGATCCTGCGGACATATCTCGACCCGGTCGCCATAAAGGCTCAGCTCGTCCAGGAAAGCCATGGCAGAGCGCCGCCGCCCACCATAGAGAAGCCGCCACTCGGCCCCCGCCGCCTCCGCTGCCGCCACCATCGGAATCATCGGCGTGATCCCGATACCTCCAGCCAGGAACAGATAGCGCGGCGCTTCCTCAAAACGGAAATGATTCCGCGGCCCCCGCACAATGAGCCGATCCCCCACCCGAACCCGCTCGTGGACGAACGTGGACCCGGGCCCCTCCTTCAACACACCGATGCGCCACGCCCCCGCATCACCCGGATCCCCGCACAACGAGTACTGCCGGACAAGCCCGTCCCCCAACACCAGATCAATATGCGCCCCAGGCTCCCACAACGGCAGCCCCCCGTCCCCCACCGCACAAAGCGTCAACCCCACAACCCCATCAGCAAGAACCTTCTTGCCCTCCACAGAAACCCGAATATCACTATCCACAACCGCCACCTCCCAAAACCCAATCACTTACACACGCAACGCCATTACGCAGGGCATGCAGGGCCGCACCGCCATCGCCCCACCACCACGCAACCGCAACCACCTCAACCTGCCACTCCACCGGCCGCCCTTGGCACCGCCTCCCCCGCACACCTCGTCAACCAATCCTCCTGACACGACTCGCGCGAGGCACCACCCAACACAGCCGCCACGCACGGGCCGATGATCTCGACAGCGAGGACCTTGCGGCGGGCGGCAAGGCGGCGCAGGGGGCATTCCCAGGCGGGTCGTAGAAGCCGTCCGGTGTGAGGAAGTCGAAGATGACGACACGCAGGCCGCGGCAGGCCTGCCCTCCCTGACATCGGCCTCGTCGAGATGACGCCCCCGAGACCGAAACCGTCCACGAGACGCCAGCGGCCGAACAGTTCCGCGCGACAACCCCACCGGCACACCCCAGACACCCCGTCGAGCACCCCCGGCAGGCCCAGAATGCAATGCCCACAACACGCCGCCGACAACCCGGGCAGTCGGCACCACGGGCCGCGCCGTGCTGAACACAGCGGCCAGGCGTGGCTCCGCGAGGACCATCCATCGACCAAAGACTGCGGCGTGCAACCACCCCGCCGTCGCTCGCCCTGGCGGCCTGCGACCACCCCCGCCGCCCACTCTGGCAGCGTGCGACCACCCGCCATCGCCCGCCGTGGCGGCGGGCGGCCGGGTACTGGGCGAGTGGAGCGGCTTCGGCAGGGTCGGGCGAGTGGGCGTCGGTGCCGCAAAGGCGCTCGTCGCGACCGTTCGCTTGGCGCTGGCCAAGGTTGGGCGGGGAGCACCCGAGTGCAGTTGGCTCCTTCTGCCCAGATCGGGCGGCCGCAGGCCTGCCGATGGCCCGTGATCTCCGAACGCATGCCGGGACGGCGGCATTTGCGTGGTTACCGCCGCGCCAACCTGCTGAACCTGCCAACGGCTCGGTGCCATACGACCCGGCGTAAGACACCCGGCTTGAACCACCGAGGCCGCCGTCCACCACCAGCGCATCGGAACACCGCATGCCATCGCCTTGAGCACGTTGACGTCTAATCACCTCAGCTACCTGCTCCGCCGTAGATCTACGCAACGCCGGGCCACCGCCGGGTAGCGCCGACTCGTGTCAGCGTCATGGCTGGTAACCGCCCACCAGTGCCAGGGCACCGGGGCGGCCTAATCACGACGATCGTTCGTGGTCGGAGGCTCAGTCAGCACCGCTTCCGCAGAATGGAAGAACCCACGCCGGGCTTCGCTCGTCCCGGCGAGGATCGCAGGAACCGCTTCCGTCCATGTGACCGCACGGCCCCCTCCGGCCCTCGGGATGGACGCGGCCCACTGGCTTCCCAGGGCCGCGTCTATCCCGCACGGGCTACTCCCAGACCATGGCCGCGCTTCCCTCACCTGGTCATCCCGCTTCCACGAGCCAGCGTCAGGCCCGCGCGAAGAACACGCAGGCAATCGGCCGTGTCTGCGGCCCCGCCGTCGCCGGAACCATGGCTTCGAGGACTTGCTCGATAGCAACTCCGGACATCAGCAGATCCAGACGCCAGCAGCCCTAGACGCCACCGTCCTAGACGCCACCGCCCTGGACACCACCAGCCTGGACGTCTCAGCTCTGGACGTCTCAGCTCTGGACGTCTCAGCTCTGGACGTCTCAGCTCTGGACGTCAGCGGCCCTGGACGTCAGCGGCCGCGGAAGGGCTAGGTGGGAATGGCCGCAAGCCAGGTCGTCGCGCTGCGGGAGCTGTCCGAGGCGGCCGCGGAAGGTGACGGCCGCGGAAGGTGACGGCCGCGGAAGGTGACGGCCGCGGAAGGTGACGGCCGCGGAAGGTGACGCGGTACGCCGACGGCGACACCCGACCGCAGCCAGATGCCGCGGCAGCGAGGCCGCCGTCCTGAACCCGGCCCGCTCGGCGACTCCGGACATCTGTCCTCGGCGGGTCAGTCTTCTACCGTTCCGGGCATGCGATGATCACGGGCGCTGACCTGCACGGCTGTCCGGGCCGGCGACTCCGTCTTCCGATCCACAGCCACCGCCGCGACACCGACGGTGCCCGCGTGCGTCATGGCCAAGGAACCGCGTCCACGCCGCCACACCCGCCAGCGACAGATCCAGCAGCACATCCACCAACCGCCCGCTCGTGCGTACCCATCCGCCCTCCACCCGGCGGCGGACGGTCGACCGCTCACATGTTCGGAGGCAGGGTGTGCCTCGCGAGGACGATCCGAACTAGAGCACGTATCACCTACACGGCCAGCAGCCTGGGCGGTGGCGGCGACTCGGGACGACGGGGGACGGGGGCGGCCCGGGGGCGGCGGCCGCCCGCGCCGCAGCCGGCTGGCGTGGATGCCCACGGGACCAACGCGCTGAGCAGCGGCCGGGATGTTGGAGCAGGCGCAACCGGCCTCGGCACACCACTCCGGTCATTGCGCCGTGCCGTCACGGATCTGGACCAAGATGCCCACGGATCCAGGGTTCGAGGCATCGTCCGTTCGGACGCCTACCGGACGGCATCGGCCAGTCTGCTGACGTCCTTTGGGAACCAACGCCAGCCTGGCGACGACCTGCAGCGCAGCTAGGCTTGCGGCGCCCAGCACTCTGGGCTGCGCGTCCAGTACGCGTGGGTTGGGGGCAGGCGCAAAGGTGGCGGGGTTCTGGCCACGCATTGGACGGCCGGACAGTACACCGCTCACACGTTCGGAGGAGGGGTGCGTCGCGAGGACGATCCGAACTAGAGCACCTAGCGCCTACACACGGATTTGGACCAGGACGGCCACGGATCCAGGGGCCGGGCATCGTGGTTCGGACGCCTACCGGGTGGCATCGGCCAGTGTGTTGACATCCCTTGGGAAACGACGTCGGCCCGGTGACGGCCTGCAGTGCAGCCCGGGTGCAGCGTCCAGTACGGGTGGGCTGCGGCGCCCAGTACGGCGATGGTCGGGGTGCGGGCGCAAGTTGACGGGGAGGCGAGGTGCGTCGCGAGGATGATTCGAACGAGAGCACGTCTCGCCTGCACGCGGATTTGAAGCAGGATGGCCACGGAGGCGGAGTTCGGGGCTGTTTGATCGAAGTGACACTCCAGATCCGCCGAGCGGATCGGCTATTGGAAGGAACATCGGTATGGATGATCGGGACGTGTCGGCACTGATACGGAAGATCTGCCTAGCGCTGCCTGAAACGACGGAGAAGCCGTTCGGCGGTCACACCGCGCCCTCCTATCGGGTTCGCGACAAGCTCTTCGTGATGACCTCCGAGGACGGGCTCTCCATGACGTTTAAGGCCGGACCCGGCGTTCAGGAGGCGCTCGTGGCGGAGGCTCCGGAACGGTTCTTCGTCCCGAAGTACGTGGGTGCACGGGGCTGGGTCGGAGCGCGGCTCGACGTCGACCAGGACTGGGACGAGATGGCCGAGCTCATCGAGGACAGCTACCGCCTCATCGCACCGAAACGCCTGGTCAACCTCCTCGACCGTGACTAGCCCGGCGCCGGGCTCCGTTGCCTTCACCTCGCTGGCGTCGCAGGAATGCCAGGCGGGCGGCCACGTGGTCCATGGTGGCGTCGTCAGCTTTCCAGCCGCGCTGGAGTAATGCCGTCAGGAGAGCCTCCAGATAGGGCGCTGGGCGGGTCAGGAAGTTCTTGCTCACGGGGATGACGTCCCAGCCCGCCTCCTTGGCGAGCCAGCGCCGGCGCTCGGTGTCGTGGGCACGGGCTTCGCGGCCGGTGTGGTGCCTTTCGCCGTCATATTCCAGGCCGACTCGGTATTCCGGGTAGCCCAGGTCGATGTACCACCAGTGACCGCGGGGCCCCATCACCTGTACTTGTGTCTTCGGCGGCGGGAATCCGGCCTCCACTACGGCGACGCGGGTCCAGCTCTCGCCGGGGGACGCCGCGCCTCGATCGCCGAGCCGGACGATCTGGCGCAGCCGCTTGTTGCCGCGATACCCCGGAAGGGTCCGGGCCATCGCGGTGAGTTCGCCGGGGTCCACTCCGCGCCGGAGGAATTGATCGAGGGCCGCGACAGCCTCATAGCGAGGAAGCCATCGCGCACAGTCCAGTGCGGTGCGGGCAAGGCACGTGACGCGTACATCGGATCTCTCCACGACATGGTCGGCCGGAAGTGCCGCGTTCTCGGCGGTGAACGCAGGCACGCCGGAGTCGGTCCCGGGTGATCGGGGAGTGATGAGCTCGACGTCCCAGTCGGCTTCGTTCACTCCCGGAGGTAATACGTCGAGGCCCCATATCCACGCGGCCGTACGGCGCGCGATGACGACGTCGTCCGGGAGGAGGCCGCTCAACGCGGCGGCGCGAGCCGTGAGGGAGGCGCCCTTCACGGGGACGAAGTACGCGCCGGGGCCGACGGGGACGATGCCGGCCGCCGTTCGCTTCCAGGTCAGGCTGAAGCCGTTCATGTGAACCGATGATGCCCGCCGGGGCGGTCACCGCGAGGAGCGCTGCAAGAATGTGGATAACTTTGAGTTTCCCCAGGTCAGAGCCAAATGGCTCGCGGGGTGTCACCCCTGGGATTCCGCCGGGGTGCCGCCGCGGCCTCCCGTCGTGGAGACTGCGCCCGTCGCCCAGGCGCCGATGCGCTTGATCAAGCCAGGGGTGGCGGCCGTCTCGGCGTGCCCGAAGGCGGGCTCGATCCACAACTCCCTCGGGTCGGCCGCGGCGCCGAACAACTGACGTCCGTGTTCGAGGGGGAAGAAAGGGTCCGCGTCCCCGTGGACGACGAGGAGCGGCACCGGCGCGATCCGGCCGACGACCTCGTGCGGCGCCTCTGGTACTGGGTCCCATCCGTTCGGCGCGATCCGTGTCCCCCGCGCCAGCCGGACCGCCATCCGGCCCACCCGCCGCTCGATCGCCCAGTGCACGCGCCGCATCGGAACCGTCCCCCGGTAGTACCAGCGTGCGGGCGCGCTGACCGAGACCACCGCGTCGACCCCACCGTGCAACGCGGCATGCCGGACGACGATGCCACCCATGGAGAAGCCTGTCAGGACGACCCGTTCGTACCCGCGTCGGCGTGCCGCCGCGACCGCCGCGTCGACGTCGAGCACCTCCCGGTCACCGACCGTGGATCGTCCGCCCGACCTGCCGTGCCCGCGGAAGTCGAGCCCGATCACGCCACCGTGCCGGTTGAGGGCGTCCGCGATCCGGCGGAGTGCGGGCTGCCTCCACGAGCACGTGAACCCGTGCGCGAGGACGAAGCACACATTTCCGTCACCCCTGATGTGACCTGCGTCGATTCGCACGCCGTCCGCGGTGTAGAGGGTGAGGGGTTCGGGAATCACCACGCCTCCATGATCGTCCATCACGTCCTCGCCGATTTTTTCACTCCCACCCGTCGGAGAATCGGCCCGCCGAGCGATGGAGGGATATGAACCACCCGGGACGACTCCAGCCCGACCCGGGGCCGGCGCTGCTCGATCTCTACGACGAGGCCCTGCCCGAGGTCTACGGCTACCTGCTGTCCCGGTGCGGTCGGCGGGCGCTGGCCGAGGACCTGACGGCGGACACCTTCCTGGCCGCGGTAGAGGCCGTGCGGAAGGAGCCCCCGCCTGTGCTGTCCGTCGCCTGGCTGGTCGGCGTGGCGCGACACAAGCTGGCCGACCACTGGCGGCGGGCGGCACGGGAGCAACGCGGCCTTCAGGCGATGGACGGGGGCGCCTCAGACGCCACGGAGGACCCATGGGACGAGCGCGTGGACGCACTCCTCGCCCGGGAGGTCCTCGAACAGCTGGGGCCCCACCATCGCGCCGCGCTGACGCTCCGCTACCTGGACGGGCTCCCAGTCCCCCAGGTCGCCGAGCATCTCGGCCGGACGCTCCACGCCACCGAGGCCCTGCTGACACGGGCCCGGACGGCCTTCAGGCACGCCTACAACGATCACTGTTCACCAGGAAGACCGAGACCCGGAGACCGCGGAAAGGAGGGCCACGATGACTGATCCGCTGGAGGCTCTCCGTACACCGGTCGTCCCCGTCGATCCTTACCCGGCCTTCGCGGCACGCCTGCGCGAACGTCTGCGGCGCGCGCTGCTTCAACCCACGGGAGACACCATGACCACGAGCACCGTCCAGGAGTCGGAGGCCCGAGTTCGAACGCTGACCCCGTACCTGTGCGTTGACGACGGGCAGCATGCCCTGCGCTGGTACGCCGACGCGTTCGGTGCGGAGCTCCACAGCGAACCGACGATGATGGAGGACGGGCGGGTCGGCCATGCCGAGCTCGCCATCGGCGACTCCGTGCTGATGCTCGCCGACGAGTGGCCCGAGCTGGGTCTGCTGGGCCCGAAGGCCCGCGGCGGCCCCAGCCAATCGCTCTACCTGTCGGTCCCGGACGTCGACATCGTCTTCTCCCGCGCCGTCGAGATGGGCGCCGCCCCCGACCGTCCCGTGGCCGACTACCCCTACGGCCGGAACGGCGTCGTCATCGACCCGTTCGGGCACCGCTGGATGATCTCAAGCCCTCCCCCCGCCGCTACGCGAACGTAGGCACCGCGATGTCAGCCATGCCTGGCTCTGGACCGAGCGGGGGCGCTGCCCAGGGGCGCGGGCTGACCTGCGGGCCGGAGCCGCAGCGGTGGAACCGCAGAGCAGAGTCCAGACTGCCCGGAACGTGGAGCGAGGGCGCCGACCAGAGGCGCGGACTGCGGCTCGGGGCTGAACTACCGGCCAGAGGCACGGTCCAGCGGCACCGACCAGGCCCCCGCGGGGCCAGAAACACAGAAAACGGCTCAGGGCCGAACCACAGGCCGGAGGCGCCGGCCAACGGCACCGGCCAAGCCCCTGCCGACCGGAGGCACGGAAAAGCAGCTCGGGCTGAACTACCGGCCGGAGGTGCGGGGCCGCGGGCCGGCCAGGCGCCCGCGGGCCAGAGGCGCGGAAAGGGCTCTGGGCTGAGCTACGCGCCGGAGGCGTAGGGCGGGGGTTTGGGGCTGGCCCGGGGCCGGAGGCGTGGGCAAGGGAGTTGGGCTGGAGGGGGTAGGGGCTCGGGGCCCAGTTGCGGGGTGGGTGGGGGTGAGGGGTGGGTAGGTAGGGGGATGTGGGTGGAGGGCTGGTTCTTCGGTGGGCTCGGGCGTCGGAGTGGCTGGTATGGACGGCGACGAGCGTGCGTCTCGGCTGAGGGCGCGGCGGGGCGGTGAGCGCCGTGCCGCCGAAGCCGACGGGGCTGGGGCGCGTGCGGAGCAGAGGCGCGAGGCCGAGGAGTACGCGCGCCAAGCGATGGTCTCCTCGGCGCGTGCCCACGATCGGGCCGCTTCCCTGCTGGAGGGGATGGCCGCCGCACATCCCGAGGAGGCGGAGCTGCATCTCCAGTCGGCCGCTCGGCATCGTAAGTGGGCGGAGAACGACAGGGAGCTGGCGCGGAAGTACGCGCCGCGCGGCGGCGGCCCGGACGCATTGTGATGGTTGACCTCCACTACAACGCGGAGTTGCCGGCGTCCTGGCTGATCCCCAACGGGCTCCGCTAAGCAATCGAGCGGCGACTCCTGCTGGAGCGCATGCTGGCGACGACGAGGGCGGTGGGGGCGGCGCGTACCGCGGGTACGGGGAAGAATGGGGGCATGACCGTCGATGCGGAGACTTTGGCCACGGCTCGCCGTTCGTTGCACGGGGTCGCGGAGCTCGTACTGGCAGGGCCCCAATACCGGCAAAGCGGGACGATACGGCTGCGTGTCGTGCCGGGCGGGTTCGGGACGGTCCAGGCCCCCGACCTGCGGGTGAACGAGACCGAGCTGGTGTGCGGCGACCGTGAGGTGCCCTTGAACGGGGCCACCTGCCGCGAGCTGGGCGCGGCTGTCAGTGTTGAGGCAGGGGGTGTTGGAGACCTGTACAAGGATGGCAGCGGTGTCGGTCTGGACGAGGTCCTGGGAGTCGACGCGGAGGCGGCGCATCAGATCGTCCGGGCATTCGGGCAAGGACAGGAGGCTCTGACCAGGTTCGCGCCGGACATCACTCCCGTGCTCTGGCCGGAACACTTCGATCTGGGCATCGCGGTCGATGCCGTCAATTACGGAGTGTCGCCCGGAGATCAACAGGTGAACGAGCCCTACGCGTATGTCGGCCCGTGGGAGCCGCGGCACGGGGAGTTCTGGAACACCGCCTTCGGTGCCGCGCGGCCCTTGCGTGTCCTGCCCGGTGCCACGGCTCTGCTGGACTTCTTCATGGAGGGCCGAGACCGCGCGATCCGCGACGCGTGACTTCCCAGGGCGCCCCGGTGTCGTGAGCCTGTGAACGGACCTCGCACTTTGTACCGTCGGTGCGAGGCTGCGTTGAGCTCAGGAGTAAAAGCGTGCAGGTGAGGCGAGTCCTGGCGTCACCCCCGGCACGATCTTCGAGACCGCGTGGGGCCTCGCGTCGTCCCGGGCCGGGCAATGCCGGCGGCTGGAGTCAGCGGGTTATGGCGGCCGCGCGGAGGTGGCCGTCACCGGCGCCGAAATAGACCACCCCGCCGGACACCACCGCGTTGGGATCGCGGCCGTCCGCCAACCTGACCTTTCCCAGGGAGGCGCCGTCACCGGAGTTCAGGAGGTGCAGTTCGCCGGTCTTCGTGCTGACGTATGCCGTCCCCGATGAGACGGTGGGCGACGAGCTCACCTGGGGAAGGTCGCGCCGCCACATCATCGCGCCGGTCTTCGCGTTGAACGCGACCGCCTGCCCGGCATCTCCCTGGGAGTCGGCGTTGCCGCTGACGTAGAGAACCCCATCGGACAGCACGGGCAGCCACGAGTCTGAGAAGTCGCGGAGGCCGGTTGGGGTGTTCCACAACAGTGCCCCGTTACCCGGGTCGCGGGCCGAGACGGTGCCGTCCTCACCGATCGCGTAGATGACGCCGCCGGTCACGGTGAGCGACTCCGGCCGGCTGCGGATGTCGCCGGAGAAGGGGGCCTTCCACAGCCGCTCGCCGGTGTCGGCGTTCAGCGCGTGGAGTTGCGGGCCCGGCTCGTCGTAGGTGCTCGCGACGTAGTAGACGACGTTCCCGTGGGCGGTCATCTCCCAGACGATCCCGGCTTCGTGGCTCCACGCCTTCTTGCCGGTGCCGGTGTCCAGCGCGTACACCGACGTCTTCTCCTCATCGGACGTCCGGTGGAAGAGGTACATGTGCCGGCCGGACACCGCTTCGCCGAGCAGCAGCGTGCCGCCGTGGGACTCCCACAGCCGGCGGCCGGAACCGGCGTCCAGCGCGAACACGCGGCCGCTGTCGCTGTCGCGGGAGGAGTCGGTGTAGGCGCTGACGTAGATCCTGTCTCCAGCGATGATCAGGGAGTTGCCGCCGCCCCACACCCGGTCGCGTTTCCAGCGGGCTTCGCCGGTCCGGGCGTCCACGGCGTGGATGACTCCGCCACCGTCGCCGAAATACACCGTCCCGTCCTTGACCTGCGGTGGCCAGGCCGTGTCTCCCCCGTAGGACCACAACTGCTTCAAGACCGGCGGGCTGGGCTCAGCGCCACGATCGGTGCGGCCTGCCCGGTCGGCGTCCGGATCTCCACCGGTGAGGAGCAGTGTGGTGGCGACGCTGACGAGGACGGTGACGGCGGCGAGTCCCGTCAGGGCACGCCTCCGAGTGAGCAGCCGCCGGGGAGCGGGTGCCTGAGGCGGGCCCTGGTACGGCGCCGTCACGACGGCGGTGGGAGCGGGAGGCGGGGCGACCGTGCGGGTGATCTCGGCCGTCAGCGGTTCGGGCAGCCAGCCGACCGGCCACGCCCGCGACGCGCGGCCCAGTTCCGCGACCAGGTCGGGGACGGTGGGACGCCTGCCAGGGTCCTTGTCCAGGCAGCGTGCCACGACGTCCGCCAGCCCGGACGGCACGCCGGTGAGGTCGGGGTCCCCGTGGACGATCCGGTAGTTCAGGGCGTGCACCGAGCCGCCGCGGAACGGTGCGGTCCCGGTCGCCGCGTACGCCAGGACGGCGCCGAGGGAGAAGACGTCGCTCGCCGGGCCGACCGCGCCGCCCCGCAACTGCTCGGGGGACATGAAGCCGGGCGTGCCGACCATCGCCCCCGTGACCGTCAGCCGCGTGCTCTCGGACGCCAGCGCGATCCCGAAGTCGATCAGGCGCGGGCCGTCCGCCGCCAGCAGCACGTTCGACGGCTTGAGGTCGCGGTGCACCACACCCGCCGCGTGCACGCCCTCCAGCGCCTCCGCGAGCGCGGCGCCCAAAGCCCGGACCGTTCCGTCCGGCAGGGCGCCGTGCGCGTCGAGCGCGGCCTTCAGCGACAGCCCCGGCACGTACTCGGTGGCCAGCCACGGCGGTGCCCCGCCCGGGTCGGCGTCCACCACGGCGGCGGTGAAGGGACCGCTCACGCGGCGGGCCGCCTCGACCTCCCGGACGAACCGGCGCCGGAACCCCGCGTCCTCCACCAGCTCGGCCCGCACCGCCTTCACCGCGACCGCGCGGCCCCCCGGCGACGACGCCAGGAAGACCTGACCCATCCCGCCGCCGCCGAGCCGCCCGACGAGCCGGTACGGCCCGAGCCGCTCCGGGTCGCCCGCCTCCAGCGGCGCGTACGCCTCCCCGCGCCCCATCAGCGGGCGTCCGAGAGCACGCGCAGGACGTCGTCTTCCTCGACATAGAGTCGACCGTCGATGACGCCCGGACTCCCGCCCACGTGCTCCTTCCACAGGCGGGTGCCGTTGCGGGCGTCCAGGGCGTAGAGGTTCCCGGCGTCCTCGTCGTCGCCGTCGCCGAAGAGCACCGTCCCGTTCTCGACCGACAGCAGATGGGCCTCGTCCACTCCCGGCTTGTGCCGCCACAGCGGCTTGCCGGTGTCGGCGGCGAAGGCGCACACGTAACCGTCGTTCTCGAAGTAGGCGACGCCGTCCGCGATGATCGGGGCGCCGGCTCCGCCGGCGATGGCGGGGTCCCAGGAGGCGCCCTCGAAGCCCTGCTTCCACGCGTACCGGCCCGTCGCGGCGTTCACCGCGTGCAGGGAACCGTCCCGGACGCCGAAGTAGACGGTGCCGTTCGCGGCGACGGGCGATGACGCGAGCCGGTCCCCGGCCTCGATGCGCCAGAGGTCCGCGCCGGTCTCCGCATCCACCGCGCGCAGGGTGCCGTCACTGATCACCGCGAAGACGACTCCTCCGGAGACGACCGGCCCCTGCTTCGAGAAGCCCTTGTAGGTGTTGGTCCACGTCTCCCGCCCGGTTCGGGCGTCGCGCGCGATCAGCCGGACGTCCGACGCGTAGAGCTTTTCTCCGACCACCTCGATCGACGGATGGATGCCGTGGTCCTTCCACTTCCACAGTTCCTCGCCGCTGCCGGCGTCCCGGGCGTAGGTGTACTCTCCGGCGCCGTAGTACACCGCCGAATCGGTGGCCCCCAGGAACAGCGGGCCCGTCGGGACGTCGCCCAGGGAGTGCGCGTACTCCCAGCGCAGCCGGCCGTTCTCGCCGTTCAGGGCGTACAGGCCGCCCTTCTGGTCGTCGATGTACGCCGTGCCTCCGACCACTTGCGCCAGATGCATGCCCTCCTCCAACGGGAAGGTCCACAGCTCCTTGCGCCGCGGCGGCCCGGCGGCCTCGGCCTCCCCGTCGTCACCCGACAGCCGGACGGTGAGGACGACCGCCGCGACGACGAGCGCGACCGCCCCCGCGCCGGCCACGGCGGCCAGGATCCGGCGCCGCGCGGGGCCAGGCGCCCGCGTCCGTCCCACTGGAACAGGCGACACTCGCGCACCGGGCGAGTCCGGCGGGGCGGCGGCGGGCGGGGCAGCGGCGGACGCGGCGGCGGGCGGGGCGGCGGACGCGGCGGCGGGCGGGGCGGAAGCGGGCGGGGGCGGAAGCGGCGCGGACCTGATGCGGAGGACATCCGCGGCCACCGGGTCGGGCAGCCAGCCCGCCTCCGTGAAGAAGCCCGCGGCCTGCCCTGTCCCCGGCATCCGGCTCAACTCCCCGACCAGGTCGGGGACGGTGGGACGCCGGGCGGGGTCCCTGGCCAGGCAGCGGGCCGCGACGTCCGCCAGCGCGGTCGGCACACCGGTCAGCTCCGGCTCCTCGTGGACGACCCGGTAGTTCAGGGCGTCGGCGTGCCCTGCCCCGAACGGGCCGGTGCCGGTCACCGCGAACACCAGCACGGCGCCGAGGGCGAAGACGTCGCCGGCGGCGGTGACCTCGTCGTCCACGAGTTGCTCGGGGGCGATGAAACCGGGCGTGCCGATGACCATGCCGGTCTCGGTGAGCTCGGTGGCCTCGGCCGCCCGCGCGATCCCGAAGTCGATCACGCGCGGGCCGTCCGCCGCCAGCAGCACGTTCGACGGCTTGAGGTCGCGGTGCACCACACCCGCCGCGTGCACGCTCTCCAGCGCCTCCGCCAGCGCGGCGCCCAGCGCGAGCACCGTTCCCTCCGGCCAGGCGCCGTGCGCGGCCACCGCCGCCTCCAGAGAGACCCCGGGCACGTACTCGGTGGCCAGCCACGGCGGCCTCCCCTCGGGGTCGGCGTCGACCACGGCGGCGGTGAAGAAGCCGCTCACCTGGCGGGCCGCCTCGACCTCCCGGACGAACCGGCGCCGGAACCCCGGATCCTCCACCAGTTCGGCGCGCACCGCCTTCACGGCGACCGCGCGCCCGCCCGGCGACAGGGCGAGGAACACCGTGCCCATCCCGCCGCCGCCGAGCCGCCCGATGATCCGATACCGCCCGAGACACCCCGGGTCGCCCGCCCGTACCGGCGCGACACCGCTCACTCGGCTCCCTCCCCGGCCGCGGCGCCGAGACCCGGCAGGGCCGTGCCCGGCATCAGGCGCATGATCATAAGTGTGGTTTCTCCATCATCGACGGGGCATGGGGCGGCTCGCATCCAAATAGACGGTTCTGTTCGACAGAGAGTTCGCTCGCACCCTGACGCAGTAGGGGCCCGCGCCATGACGGAGCACAGGGACCCCGGGGCGGCGGGCCTCGTCCAGCCCGATGCCGAGATCGTTGCGCAGCTGGACGGGCGTGAACGCCGGCGCCCGGCCGAGGTTCACGAATGCGGGCGACAGAATCAGCGGGCGAGGCGCCGCCGCCGGATGATGGCTGTGGCAAGGATCACGAACGCCTCGCGCACACCGCGCCCGGCCGTCACCGCATGTCGCGCCCTGCACATCTTGTGGTGACCTCTTCATGATCGGCATATGCGGGGCGTGTGTAAGGATCGGGTTATTCCGGTTCTGGGGAGGGTGCTGTGCGGGTCGGTGTGTTGCTGAACGATCGTGGCGGCGCGGACGCGCTCGCCAAGCTGGCGGACGATGTGCGGCGGGCGGCGGACGACGGGTTCCCCTCGGCGTGGCTGTCGCACATCTTCGGGCTGGACGCGCTGACCGCGCTGGCCGTGGCGGGGCGCGAGGTGCCGGGGATCGAGCTGGGGACCGCCGTGGTGCCGACGTATCCGCGGCACCCGGCGGCCATGGCGCAGCAGGCGCGCACGACAGCCCTGGCGCTGCAGGGGCGGCTGACGCTCGGCATCGGGCTGTCCCACAAGATCGTGATCGAGGACATGTACGGGTACGATTTCGGCCGGCCGCTCCGGCACATGGACGAGTACCTGTCGGTGCTGGTGCCTTTGCTGAACAGGGAGAACGCCGCGTTCACCGGTGAGACGGTGACGGGGAACATCGGGCTGAGCGTCCAGAACGAGGAGCGCGTGCCCCTGCTGCTCGCCGCGCTCGGGCCGAAGATGCTGAAGCTGGCGGCGGAACGCGCGGACGGGACGGTGCTGTGGATGACCGGTCCGGTGACCGTGCGCGACCACATCGCGCCGACCATCACGGCGGCGGCCCAGGCGGCCGGACGGGACGCGCCGCGGATCGTGTGCAGCCTCCCGCTGTGCGTGACCGGCGACGTGGAGCGGGCGAGGGAGCAGGCCGCGAAGACGTTCGAGGTGTACGGGACGCTGCCGTCCTACCGGGCGATGATGGACCGGGAGGGCGCCGAGGGGCCCGGCGACCTGGCGGTCGTCGGGGACGAGGACGCGGTCGCGGCGAAGCTGGAGGAGCTGGCGAAGGCCGGCGTCACCGATTTCGTCGCCGGCGAGTACATGCCGGGCGACGACCGCAGGCGCACCCGGGAGTTCCTCAAGACCGTCACGGGGCGATGAGCTCGTAGAGGTTGCCGCTGGAGTCGGAGAAGAAGAGGCCGCGTCCGCCCAGCGGATGGTCGTCGTCGACGCGGCCGCTGTCCGGGTGGGCGGGGTCGTCGCCGTAGGGGATCTCGCGGGCGTCGAGGCGGTCCCGGACGGTGTCGAAGGTGGCGGCGTCCACGTCGAAGGCCAGGTGGTGGCCCTGCGGGTAGGCGACGGTCATGAAGTCGAGGGTGAGCCCGTCGTTCACGCGGATCGGGACGAAGTGCCGCGCGTGGGGGTGGACGCCGGTGTAGCGCAGGCCCATCACGGTGGCGAAGAAGCGGGCGGCCTCGTCGTTGTCGGCGGCGGTCACGATCGTGTGGTTGAGCGTGATCGTCATTCGGGGGTTCCTTCCTTGAGGGCTCCGTGGAGGAAGACGTCGAGGTAGGCCTCGACCGGCAGGGGGTCGGGCGTCTCGGGGCCCCCGGGCGGGCGGGAGCGGGTGAAGAGCAGGCCCATGAACAGGCTCGCGATCTGCTCGGCGGGCAGGCGCAGCCGGTCGCGTTCCGGTTCGAACAGGTCGGCGAGGGCGTCGCGGGTGCGGGTCATCGCGTTCTCGCGGCCGGCGCCGGGATGGTCGCGGCCGCCGGGCAGGCCGCGGTTGCCGCGTCCGGTGGCGTGCAGCGCGCCGATGACCAGGCCCATGCGGATGAGGTAGGCCTCCACCGCGGCGGCGGCCTCGGCGAGCCGGGCGGGCAGCGGCTGGTCGAGCGGGATCGCCTCGATCTCCGCGAGGACGTGCTCGCCCCGGAGCGCCTCGGCGACGCACGCGTCCAGCAGTTCCTCCTTGTCGGCGAACACCCGGAAGATCGTGGCCTCGCCGATCCCGGCCGCGCGGGCGATCTGCCCGGTCGTGACGGCGGTGCCGTGCTCGGCGACCAGCGGCAACGCGGTCCGGACGATCATTTCGCGGCGCTCGGCGGGGCTCATCCCGGGAGCGCGCCGCCGTCTCTTCGGCTCCATGCACGCCAAGCTACGGAGTGAGCACTCACTCCGTCAACTTCGAAGTGAGTACTCACTCCGGAGATTCCGACAGACCCGCACTCATGGGCTGATACCGTTGCGATGCTGCGCGCCTGGAGCGAAGTCCGGTGTGAACCCGGCGCTGTCCCGCAACTGTGGTGCCCTTCCGAGTGGCCGAGCCAGGTCGCCTCCTCGCGCGCCGACGACCATCGACCCCGTGGAAGGGCGATCCGTCCTGAGCGGGCCGCGGCTTCCCGCAGCATGGAGGCTCCAGTGAGACCCGTACGCACCCTCGGCGCGGTGATGGCGATCGGCGCCGTCATGTTCGCCTCCGCATGCGGCGGCGACGACGCGACGTCCGGGGACGGGACGACGTCCGCCGAGCAGTCCGTCACCGTCCAGGCCGGGAACGGCGCGGTGACGGTGCCGGCCAGGCCGAAGCGGATCGTCTCCCTCTCCCCCACCCACACCGAGACGCTGTTCGCGATCGGTGCCGGGCCGCAGGTGGTGGCGGTGGACGAGTACTCCAACCACCCGGCGAACGCGCCCAAGACGAAGCTGTCCGGCTTCAAGCCGAACGCCGAGGCGATCATCGCCTACAAGCCGGACCTCGTCGTCCTGTCGGACGACCTGAACGGCGTGGTCAAGGCGCTGGAGAAGGTCAAGGTGCCGGTCCTGCTGGAGCCGGCGGCGACGAAGCTGGACGACGCCTACGACGAGATCACCGACCTCGGGCAGGCCACCGGCCACACCGCCGAGGCGAAGAAGGTCACCGACGACATGCGCGCCTCGATCCAGCGGACGGTCGCCGCGTCGTCCAAGGCCAAGGGCCTCACCTATTACCACGAGCTCGACCAGCAGCTGCACTCGGTGACGTCCCAGACGTTCGTGGGCCAGGTGTACGGGCTGTTCGGCCTGCAGAACATCGCCGACAAGGCGGGCAAGGCGTCCGGCGGGTACCCGCAGCTGTCCCGCGAGTACCTGCTCAAGCAGGACCCGGACCTGATCTTCCTGGCCGACACCAAGTGCTGCGGGCAGAACGCCGCCGCCCTCGCCAAGCGCCCCGGCTGGTCGGACCTGGAGGCCGTCAAGGGCGAGGGCGTGGTCGAGCTCGACGACGACATCGCCTCCCGCTGGGGTCCCCGCCTGCCCGAGTTCGTGAAGGCGATCGGCGACGCCGCCCAGAAGGTCCAGTGACCGGGAACGCCCGCCCGTGAGCAAGGCCCGCTCCGGAGACGCCCCTGACGACCAGACCAAGACGTCTGCGCGACGCGGGCCGGGCCCGGACGCCCCGACCGACGAGGCCGGGACGTCCGAGCCCCGCGTGCACACGAAGAACGCTCCAAACGACGAGACCGTCGAGGCCGAGACCGGGGCGCCCTCTCAGCAGGGGGATCTTTCGGACGCCGGGGCCGGTGTGATCGGGTGGCGCGGGTGGAAGGCGCGGCGCGGGCGGAGGGAGGCGCGGCAGCAGGCCAGGTTGCGGCCGTTGCCACTTGCGGTGGCGGTCGGGCTGCTGGTGGCGGCGCTGCTGGCCGGGGTGCTGGTCGGGGCGGCCGGGCTGCCGGTGGCGGGGGTGCTGAAGGCCCTCGCCGACAAGATTCCGTTCGTGCACGTCGACTCGGGTTTCGGGGTGATCGACGAGAACGTGCTGTTCCAGCTGCGCGTGCCGCGGGCGCTGATGGCGGCGCTGGCCGGCGGGATGCTGGCGGTGGCGGGCGCCGGGTACCAGGGGGTGTTCCGCAACCCGCTCGCCGACCCGTACCTGCTCGGCGCGGCGGCCGGCGCGGGGGTCGGCGCGACGCTGGTGATCGTGCTGGTGCCGGGCGACCCCGGGTACGGGGTGCCGCTGGCCGCGTTCGCCGGCGCCATGGGCGGGGTGTTCCTGGCGTACACGCTCGGCAGCGTCGCGGCGGGGCGCGGGAACGGGGCGGCCACGCTGGTGCTGGCGGGGGTGGCGGTGTCGTCCTTCCTGGCGGCGGTGCAGACGTTCGTCCAGCAGATGAAGGCCCAGGAGCTGCAGCGGATCTTCTCGTGGATCCTCGGCGGCGTCGGGACGGCCGACTGGCACCAGCTCGGGCTCGTGGCCCCGTACGCGCTGGTGTCGACGGTCGTGCTGCTCGCGCACGGCCGGCTGCTGGACGTGCTGAGCGTCGGGGACGAGGAGGCGGCGTCGCTCGGGCTGTCGGCGGCGCGGGTGCGGCTGACGGTGCTGGTGGCGGCGTCGCTGGCGACGGCGTCCGCGGTCGCGGTGAGCGGGCTGATCGCGTTCGTCGGCATCGTCGTCCCGCACATCGTGCGGCGGCTGGCGGGCGGCTCGTACCGGATCGTGCTGCCGCTGTCGCTGCTCGGCGGGGCGGCGTTCCTGGAGGCGGCGGACCTGGTGGCGCGGACGGTGATCAAGCCGGGGGAGCTGCCGCTGGGCGTCGTGACGGCGTTCGTCGGCGGGCCGTTCTTCGTCGTGGTGCTGCGCGCGTCCCGCAGGCAGGTGGACACGTGACGGTCGCGGTGCGGGGCCTGGACGTCGCGCTCGGCGGGCGGCCGGTGCTGGAGGGGGTGTCGCTGGACGTCCCCGCCGGGTCGTGGACGGCGGTCATCGGGCCGAACGGCGCGGGGAAGTCGACGCTGCTGCGCGCGGTCCTCGGGCTCGTCCCGTCCCGTGGCGGGATCGCCCTCGCGGGCGCGGACCTGCAGACGCTCAAGCCGAGGCAGCGTGCCCGGCTGGTCGCCTACGCCCCGCAGAGCCCGCACCTCCCGGTCGGCATGACGGTGTTCGACTACGCCCTGCTGGGCCGCTCCCCCTACATCCCGCATCTCGGGCGGGAGAGCGCGCGCGACCGGGCCATCACCGGCGAGGTGCTCGGCAGGCTGGACCTCACCGCCTTCTCCGCCCGCCCGCTGGACCATCTGTCGGGCGGGGAGCGGCAGCGCGTGGTGCTGGCCCGCGCGCTCGCCCAGCAGGCCTCGGTGCTCCTGCTGGACGAGCCGACGACCGCGCTGGACATCGGCCATCAGCAGCAGGTGCTGGAGCTGATCGACCAGCTGCGGCTGTCCGACGAGCTGACCGTCGTGACCACGATCCACGACCTGACCCTGGCGGGGCAGTACGCCGACGGCCTGGTCCTGCTGTCGGGCGGGCGGGTCGCCGCGGCGGGACGGCCCGAGCAGGTCCTCACCCGCGCGACCGTCGAGGAGCATTTCGGCGCGCGCGTGCACGTCACGTCCGGTCCGGGCGGCCGGCCGATCCTGTCACTGGAGCGTCCGTGAACATCGAGACGGTGTGGCGCGAGGAGGACGGCGCGCGGCTCGCCATGACCGTGTGGCGGCCGGGCCCCGGGCACCGGATGATCTCCTCGGCGATGCTCGGCGGCGGCATCGGCCCGGCCCGCTGGGTGCTGAACGCGCAGGTGCCGGGCGCCTACGCGCGGACGGATCCCGTCGCGCACCTGGCCGAGCTGGCGGCGTCGCAGGGGCTGGACGGCCGGGGCGCCGGGATGCTCACGGCGGCGCCGGTGGCGCGCACCGTGCGGCGCGACGACGAGGGGGTGAGCGTGTCGGCGACGGTCGGGCTGCGCGTCCCGACCTGGGCCGCCGCGCCCGCCGGGACGGCCGATCCCGAGCTGGCGCCGCTCGCGACGGACGGCGCGTCCGAGCCCGCCCCCGCCCCCGGGACCGTCAACATCGTGGTCGGCGTGCCCGTGCCGATGAGCGACGCGGCGCTGGTGAACGCGGTCGTCACCGCCACGGAGGCCAAGACGCAGGCACTGCTCGAAGCGGGGTTCCCGTGCACGGGAACGGCGTCCGACGCGATCTGCGTCGTGGTCACGACCGGCGGGCAGGAGGAGATCTTCGCGGGGCCGCGCTCGACGTGGGGGGCGAGGATCGCCCGCGCCGTGCACGCCGCCGTGCGCGCCGGGGCCCTCGACTACGCCCGGCTCCTGGCGGGCGAGGACTAGAGGACCGGCACCGGCCGCCGTACCACCCCGGTGCGGTACGGCGGCCGGTCTCAGGGCCAGTGCAGTGTGGGGTTGGCCTCACCTCCTACATGTGCGTCCTCCGACCGGCGTGACCGTCAGCCGGCATAGGGAAGGCGATGTCCGCTGTATCCGTTGTGGCCGTTGTGGCGGAGCGGGTCGGTGGCGAGCGGGTCGCCCCCGATGTCCAGCAGGGACCCGTTCATCGGCGGCAGGGCGTGCAGCCCGGTCGGCGGCTCCCGGTCGACGGGCGGGCGCGGGCCGGGCTCGGGGCGCCCGTCGGCCGTCGCGGTGAGCGCGTCGACGCGGCGGCGGGCGCGGTCGGCCTCGGCGCGGGCGGCGTCGCGTTCGGCGGTCAGCGCCCGGACCGCGGCGCGCAGCTCGTCGGCGGTGCGGGTGAGCTGCCAGGTGTGCTGTTCGAGCTCGCGGGCCCGCGCCTGGATCTGGTCCCGGTCGGCGACGGCCTGCCCCCGCTTGGCCTCGGCGTCCCGGACGGCCGAGCGCAGGTCCTCGGCGGCGCGGGTGGCGGCGTCGGCCTCGACGCGCTGCCCCTCGACGAGGGTCTCGGCCTCCGACAGCCGCCCGTGCAGCGCGACCAGCTCCGCGCGGGCGCTCTCCAGGGAGGCGAGCAGCTCGCCCTCCCGGGAGGCCATCCGGTCGCGTTCGCGCTCGGCGGCGAGGCGGGCCGCGCGGTCGCCGTCGGCGCCGTCCTTGGCCTCCTGGCGCTCCTGCCGCGCGGCGTCCAGTTCGGCGGCGAGGCGCTTGGCCTCCGCGCGCGCGGACGCGGCCTCCTGCTCGGCGGCCTCCGCCCGGGCCCGCGCGGTGGCGGTCTCCCGCCACGCCAGCTGGGCCTGCTGGTGGGACTCGTCGCGCTCCCGCTGCGCGATCGCGACCTGCCCGGCGGCCTCGGCGCGGACGTCGGCGAGCCGCCGCTCGACGCCGGCGACGCTCAGCTCGGACATCAGCGACCCGGCGAGCCGGTCGGCGAGGCCCTCCAGCCGGTCGACCATCTCCCACGTCCAGGCGACCTGGCCGGTGAGGCCGGGAGACTCCAGGCCGCGTTCGCGGCTCGCCAGCGCGGCCTTCTCGCACGCGCCGTCCCCGTCCTGGCAGTAGCGGACGGTGCGGGCGCCGCGCACCGGCTGCGGCACGGGCCGTCCGCAGCCGGCGCACGGCCAGACCGCGACCGGGTCACCGAGGCGTGCGATCCCGGCGCGGTCGTCTTCGGCGGCCGGCGGCTGCCCCGCGCCGGCCCGGGTGGTCGGGTCGGCCGGCGGGTCGGCCCGCCGCGCGGGCGAGCGGGCGGCGTCCGACGCGGCCTGGAGCAGCGCCGCGGCGTCGGCGGACGCCCGCGCCGCGTCCACTCCCTCGACCTGGCCGCCGGAGGGCGCGGGGTCGCCCTCGGCGTAGGCGGCCGGGTCGGTGATGACGGGAAGGTCGGTCTGCGTCGTGGCGGCGGGGGTCGGGGCGACGTTGTCGATCGGGGCGACCTTCTGGTCTTCCATGTGCCGTGGTACGCACGAACACCGGGAGGCGTTCGACGTTTCCGGCAACGACTTGCGGCCCGTTCGCCCCGCAGGGCTCAGCCGGCGTGTTCCCGCAGGTAGTCCTCCCGAACGCGGCGGCGGCTGAGTTTGCCGGACGGGGTGCGCGGCAGCGTCTCGCGGAACTCCACGCGCCGCGGGTGCTTGAGTTTCGACAGGCGCGGCCCGCAGTGCGCGAGGAGTTCGGCGGCGAGGGCGTCACCGGGCTCGGCGTCCTCGGCCGGTTCGACGAGCGCGACGGCGCTCTGCCCCCAGTCCTCGTCCGGGACGCCGATGACGACGACGTCGCCGACCGCCGGATGCTGCAGCAGGGCCGACTCGATCTCGGCCGGGTAGATGTTCACCCCGCCGGAGATGATCAGGTCGGTGCGGCGGTCGCTCATGTAGAGCCAGCCGTCCTCGTCGAGGTGGCCGAGGTCGCCGGGGGTGTAGTACTCGCCCCGCATGCTGGAGGCGGTCTTGTCCGGGTCGCCGTGGTACTCGAACCCGGGCTGGCCGGTCGCGTAGATCAGCCCGGTCTCCCCCGGCGGCAGCTCGGCGCCCTCCGGGTCGAGGATCTTGATCTGGACGCCGTCGACCGGGCATCCGACCGTCCCGGGGCGGGCGAGCCAGTCGTGCGGCCTCGCGACGACGACGGGGCCGCTCTCGGTGGAGCCGTAGTACTCGTAGAGGACGGGCCCCCACCAGTCCATCATCCGCTGCTTGGTCTCCACGGGGACCGGCGCGGCGCTGTGGAACACCTGCCGCAGCGACGACACGTCGTAGCGGGCGCGGACGTCGTCCGGCAGGGCCAGCATCCGGTGGAACATCGTCGGCACCATGAAGGTGTTGGTGACGCCGTGCCGCTGGATCAGCTCCAGGGTGTGCTCGGGACGGAACTGCGGGGCGACGACGACGGCGTGCCCGAGGTTCAGCGCCATCATCGCGTGGACGCACGGCGCGGAGTGGTAGAGGGGCCCGATGGCGAGGTGGACCTCGTCGCCGGGTCCGAGGCCCAGATGGCGCATCAGCGTCTGCCGCATGACCTCGATGAGCATCTCGGGCGGGATGTCGAGCAGCGGCCGCCGGACGCCCTTCGGGCGTCCCGTCGTCCCGGACGTGTAGAGCATGATCGAACCCATTCGCCGTTCGGCGGGCGGGCCGGCGCCGGCCGAGGCGCACAGCGAGGCCGTCGAGCGGAACCCCTCGGCGGGGTCGACGCTGAGGCGCCCGCCGGCCGGAATGCCCGCCTCCTCGGCGGCGCCCGAGACCGCGCCGGCGAGCGCGCTCTCGGTGATGACGGCCTTGGCGCCGCTGTCGGCCAGGATGTAGCCGATCTCGGGCGCGGTCAGGTGGCGGCTCGCCGGGACGAGGTAGAGCCCCGACTGCGTGGCGGCGAGCAGGACGGTGAGGAACTCGGGCCGGTTGCCGAGGACGGTCGCCAGGGCGTCGCCGGGTCGCAGGCCGAGGCCGTCCAGCGCGTTGGAGAGCCGGTTCACCTCGGCGTGCAGCTCGCCGTAGGTCATCGGCACGCCCGGAGCCAGCACGGCGGCACGATCGGGGTGGTTGCGCGCGATCTCGTAGAAGCCGACGCCCTCAACGCCCATGAGGCTCTCCTTTTGTCCGGTCCAGGCGGCCCTTTGTCCGATCCATGGGGTGACCCGCGTCCATCTGACCTATGTTGCTGGCGGCCCGTCAAGAGGGCGGGCCCCGTGCCCGCCGGGCGGCGGATCGCCCGTCTCGGTCGGCGAAGCCGCTGACCGCGACCGTGCGGCTACGTATCATGTGATCTCAAGTGCCGGGGGGCCGAAGAAACGAGACCTACGCGGCGATGGGGCGTGATGACGGGACCGCACGGCGACGGCGACCGGTCACGGCCTCCGGCACGCCGGGACGGCTTACCGGGCTGGCTCCGCCGGCTGCTCCAGGTGCTGGTCCTCGACCTGGTCTCCACCGTGGTCATCAGCCTCGGAGTGACGCTCGTCCACGGCGCGTTCTGGCTCAACGCGGCGATCTCGCTGCTGGTCATCGCGGCGGTGACGGCGGGCCTGTTCGCCTTCTACCCCGACCACGCGCACGCCGTCATGGAGCGTGTGTCGAAGACGCTGAAGTGGGGCGGCGCGGCGCTGGCGTGGGGGGTCGCCGGGGCCGCGGCGATGGCGCTGGTCCTGCTCGCCGGCGTCGGCGTCCACCGGGTGGGTGAGCGGACGGGCGCGTGCGGGCAGCCGCTCGAACTGCGGGTGCTGACCGCCCCGGAGACGCTCACGCCGCTGCGCGCCGCGGCCGCCGAGTTCGCCAACGACGGCCGGGACGACCGCGGCTGCCGCAAGTACAGCGTCACCGTGGTCCCCGAGACGGGGCCGGTCCCGCTGTACGACGGGTTCCGGCTGCTGTGGCGGCGCAGCGAGCCCGCCGACGAGCGGCACAGCGACGCCCAGCAGCTCTTCGGCCCGCAGCCCGACATCTGGGTCCCGTCGTCGACGGCCGAGTACGACTTCGTCCCGAAGGGCGCGGGCCAAGCCGGGGCGGCGGAAGCGGGGGCGGCGCAGGCGGGCGCGGCGAAGGGGGATCCCGTCTTCCGCCCGCGCGGGACGCTCGGGACGTCGCCGCTCGTGCTGGCGCTGTTCACCAAGGCCCACGAGTCCGTCGCCGACCCGATCGCGGCGCCCATCGCGACGGACACGGCGGCGCTGCTGCGGCGGTTCGCGGACGCCGGGGTGAAGCTGCGCGCGATCGCCCGCCCCATCCCCGAGACGTCGGCGGCGGCACTCGCGGTCACCCCCGCGCTGTACGACGCGACGCCGGACGGCGACGACCGGGAGGACGAGCGGTTCGCCGAGCCCGCCGACCTCGTGGCGCCGGACGCGGTGTCGCTGCTGTGCCGGTTCCGCCAGCAGGCCGCCGCGCAGGCGTCCGAGCCGCCGGACGACATCGCCGTCGCCGTCCCCGAGCAGGTGCTGCACGACTACGACATGGGCCGCCCGCTCGGCGACCGCTGCGGCGCCGTCGACGCGGACGCGTACGCGGCGTGGCGGCTGCACCCGTACTACGCGACCGACCTGCCGACGCTCGACTATCCGTTCGTCCAGGTCCGCTGGCGCGGCCAGGACACGCGTGAGCGGGACGCCGCGGTCGCCGGGTTCCGCCGCTGGCTCCAACGCAACCCCTTGACGGCGCAGGGCTTCCGGGACGAGCGCGGCGTGATCCCGCCCGCGAACGAGGGCGACGCCGGGCACCACTACCTGTCGCGGCTCCAGAGCGTGGTCGGCAACCGGGTGATGCCGCCCGTCGTGGGGCTGCAACCGGCGGAGGGCGTCCAGCGGACGCTCGACCGCATCGGCGCCGCCCGCCCGAGGATCCCGGTGTCGCTGATGCTGGACGTGTCCGGGTCGATGGGCGGCGCGACCCAGGGCCGCGACGGCTCGCGCCTCGCCCGCGGGACGTCGTTCCTGCGCAGCCTGGTGACGCAGTTGCAGAGCAACGACCGCGTGGGCCTGCAGGTGTCGTCGTCGACGGCGCCGGCCGGCAGGCGGGAGACGTTCGGGAACGTTCCCCCGGACACGGCGTCGCCGGACCAGAAGAACGAGGTGGCGAGCCGGCTGCAGGCGGTCGCGTCCGGCGGCGCCGACCAGCCGCTCAGCGACGCGATCGCGGCGGCCGACGTCGGGTCGGGCAGGCAGAACCTCATCCTCGTCACCGACGGGCAGTCCCCCGCGACCAACCCCGGCATCGGCTCCCGCGCGGAATGGCTGTCGGGCCAGTTCCGCGACCGGCACCCGGGACTGCGCCTGACGGTCGTGCTGACCGGCCCGGCGGCGTGCGGCTCCTCGCCCGTGCGGCAGATCGTGGACGCGTTCGGCCCGGACGGCGGGCGGTGCGTGCGGCTGACCGACGCGCCCGAGGCCGAGCAGGCGGCCGAGCTCCTGTCGGAGCTGCGATGAGGGGACGGCGGTTCCTGCCGAGGGGCCGGCGGGCGTGGGTCAGCGCCGCCGCCGGGGCCGCGCTGGTGCTGGTCGCGGGCCTCGTGCTCTTCCTGTGGCCGGACCCGTCCTACCGGGCGATCGAGGGCGACTGCGACCGCTCGGAGCTGCTGGTCGCCGGCGGCACCGACGTCAGCCTGAAGAACCAGCGCCGGGCGCTGATCCGGCAGTGGAACGAGAGCCGCTATCCGGGCGGCCGCCCGCACCCGCACGCGACGCTCGTGGAGGTGTCGGAGTCCACCGACCTCCAGCACAGCCAGCTCAAGGCGGTCCAGGAGTCGGGCGGCTGCGCCTACGACGTCCTGATCATGGACAACACGTGGACGGCGCAGTTCGCGGGCGGCGGCTACCTGCGGCCGCTCGACGACATCGAGAACCGGGACGACTTCTTCCCGGCCGCGCTGCGGACGGGCGAGTACGACGGCGAGCAGTACGCCGTCCCGTTCAACGTGGACGTCGGCCTCCTCTACCACTGGGAGGGCGTGACGCCGCCGGCGGCCTGGCCGGGACTGCTGTCCGCCGATGTCGCGATGCAGCTCGCCGACTACGAGGGCCTCACCGTGAACGCGCTGGAGGCGGTGTGGAACGACGGCGCCGCCGGGCGCCTGACGGGCGCGGGCCGCCCGGACGAGGACGATCTGCGCGACGCGGTGTACCCGGCGCTCACCCGGCTCGCGCCGCGGGCGCACGGGTCGCTCGCGCCGTCCCGCCAGTACGGCGAGCTGGAGAGCATCGAGGCGTTCGCGTCGGGGACGAAACTGATGCGCAACTGGCCGTACGCGTTCTCGGTGCTCGCGTCCGAGCCCCGCATGCGGGACGGCACGCGCCTGCGGTTCGGGGTGACCGCGCTGCCCGGCCGGACCGTGCTCGGCGGGCAGAACCTCGCGGTGTCCAGGTTCTCCCCCAACCCCGAGGACGCGGCCGATCTGGTGGCGTTCCTGAGCGGGACGGGCAGCCAGCGCCTGCTGTTCTCGTGCGGCGGGTTCGCGCCCGGCCGCTACTCGGCGCTCGGCCTGTCGCCGGGCCGCAGCTCGCCCGCCGACGTGGGAGTACGGACGTGCTCGTCCCTGACCGGGGAGCCGCTCGGCCCCGGCGAGACCGACGTGCCCGACGCGGCGCAGCTCACCCAGCTCGGCCGGGCCGTGGTGACCGCGCTCGGCCGGGCCGAGCCGCGTCCGGTGACCCCGCACTACAGCACGTTCAGCGGCACGTTCCGCGGCTGCGTCCAGAAGATCTTCGACCAGGCGGGGACGGACGCCGGGACGTTCGCGCGGGCGATCGAGCGCTCCCTGGACGGGCGCACGGCGTCCTGCTGACGGGCGCCGTCCGGCTTCGCTAGTGGGCCCCTTCGAACGCCGCGCGGGCCATGCCGTGCAGGAGGTCGCCCATCGCGTCGCGGTCGAGCCCGGCTGCGCTGCGCGGGGTGGAGTTGAGCAGGCCGAAGCACGCGTGGACGGCCGCGCGGGTCCGGTCGTCCGGCAGGCCGGGGCTGAGGCGGCGCAGGACCCGGACCCATTCCTCGACGTAGGCGCGCTGGAGCCGGCGGATCCGGTGCCGCTGCGGTTCGGGGACGTTGTCCAGCTCCCGCTCGTGCACGGTGATCAGCGCGGGGTTGTCGAGCGAGAAGGCGATGTGCCAGCGCAGCAGCGCGTCCAGGGCCCGCCGGGGATCGGGGTCGGCGGCGCGGCGGGCGCCCTCGGCGAGCAGCCGCTCGCTGATGTCGAGGAGCATCTCGGCGAGCACCGCCTCCTTGCCGCTGAAGTGCCGGTAGAGGGCGGGCCCGGTGAGCCCGACGGCGCGGCCGAGGTCGCCGATGGAGGCCCCGTGGAAGCCGCGGCGCGCGAACAGCTCGGCGGCGGCGCCGAGGATCTCGGCGCGCCGCGGGTTCGGCGGGCCGGCGGGCTCCGCGGCCGCTGGGGAGGTCATGCCGGCCAGTCTAGACTAGAGTTGTTAACGGACGTTAACATCGGCATTGTTAATGAGCGTTAACCGGGAAGGGGGGTCATGAGCGGACCCGAGATCGGCACCCGCGCCGACGTCGCGGGCGAGGCGTTCAAGGCGAGCGCCGCCCACAACGAGGCCCTCGCCGCGGAGTTGCGCGACCGCATCGACCGGGCGGGGCGCGGCGGGCCGGAGCGGGCCCGCGAGCGGCACGTCGCGCGCGGGAAGCTGCTCCCCCGCGACCGGGTCGACACGCTCCTCGATCCCGGCTCGCCCTTCCTGGAGCTGTCGCCGCTGGCCGCGAACGGCATGTACGGGGACGAGGCGCCGGGCGCGGGCATCATCACCGGCGTCGGGCGGGTCTCCGGCCGCGAATGCGTCGTCGTCGCCAACGACGCGACGGTCAAGGGCGGCACGTACTACCCGATCACGGTGAAGAAGCATCTGCGCGCGCAGGAGGTGGCGCTGCACAACCGGCTCCCCTGCGTCTACCTGGTCGACTCCGGGGGCGCGTTCCTGCCCCGGCAGGACGAGGTGTTCCCCGACCGCGAGCACTTCGGCCGCATCTTCTACAACCAGGCCACGATGTCGGGGCGGGGCATCCCGCAGATCGCCGCGGTGCTGGGGTCGTGCACGGCGGGCGGCGCCTACGTCCCGGCGATGAGCGACGAGGCGGTCATCGTCCGCGGCCAGGGGACGATCTTCCTCGGCGGCCCGCCGCTGGTGAAGGCCGCGACCGGCGAGGTCGTGACGGCCGAGGAGCTGGGCGGCGGCGAGCTGCACTCCCGCACGTCCGGGGTGACCGACCATCTCGCCGACGACGACGCGCACGCGCTGCGGATCGTCCGCGACATCGTCGGCACGCTGGGGCCGCGCGAGCCCCGGCCCTGGGACGTCGCGCCGCCGGAGGAGCCGGCCGCCGACCCGGCCGAGCTGTACGGGATCGTCCCGCCCGACTCGCGCACCCCCTTCGACGTGCGCGAGGTCATCGCCCGGATCGTGGACGGCAGCCGCTTCCAGGAGTTCAAGAAGGAGTACGGCGCCACCCTCGTCACCGGCTTCGCGCGGATCCACGGGCATCCGGTGGGGATCGTCGCGAACAACGGGATCCTGTTCAGCGAGTCGGCGCAGAAGGGCGCGCACTTCATCGAGCTGTGCGACCGGCGCAGCGTCCCGCTGGTGTTCCTGCAGAACATCACCGGGTTCATGGTCGGGCGCGAGTACGAGGCGGGCGGCATCGCCAAGCACGGCGCCAAGATGGTCACCGCCGTCGCGTGCGCCCGCGTCCCGAAGTTCACCGTCGTGATCGGCGGCTCGTTCGGCGCCGGGAACTACGCGATGTGCGGGCGGGCGTACTCGCCGCGCTTCCTGTGGATGTGGCCGAACGCCCGCATCTCGGTGATGGGCGGCGAGCAGGCGGCGAGCGTCCTCGCGACCGTCCGGCGCGACCAGCTGGAGGCGCGCGGCGAGGAGTGGTCCGCGCAGGACGAGGAAGGGTTCAAGGCGCCGATCCGCGAGCAGTACGAGGCGCAGGGGAACCCGTACTACTCGACGGCGCGGCTCTGGGACGACGGAGTGATCGACCCGCTCGACACCCGGCGCGTGCTGGGGCTCGGGCTGTCGGTCGCGGCCAACGCACCGCTGGAGCCGGTCGGCTACGGCGTCTTCCGGATGTGAGGGTGTTGATGTTCGACAGCGTCCTGGTCGCCAACCGCGGGGAGATCGCCGTCCGCGTCTTCCGCACGCTGCGGCGGCTCGGCGTCCGGTCCGTGGCCGTCCACACCGACGCCGACGCCCGGTCGCGGCACGTGCGGGAGGCGGACGAGGCGTTCCGCATCCCCTCGTACCTGGACATCGAGGCGGTGGTCTCGGCCGCGCGGACGGCCGGGGCGTCGGCCGTCCACCCCGGGTACGGGTTCCTGGCCGAGAACACGGCCTTCGCGCGGGCCTGCGGCGAGGCCGGCCTGGTGTTCATCGGCCCGCCTGCGGAGGCCATCGAGGCGATGGGCGACAAGATCCGCGCCAAGCGGACGGTCGCGGCGGCCGGCGTCCCGGTCGTCCCCGGACGGGACGAACCCGGCCTGTCCGACGCGGAGCTGAAGGCCGCCGCGCTGGAGGTCGGGCTGCCGGTGCTGCTCAAGCCGTCGGCCGGCGGCGGCGGGAAGGGCATGCGGCTCGTCCGGGACGCGGCCGACCTGCCGGAGGCCATCGCGTCCGCCCGCCGCGAGGCGCGCGGCTCGTTCGGCGACGACACGCTGCTCGCCGAGCGGTTCGTCGAGAACCCGCGGCACATCGAGATCCAGGTCTTCGCCGACGCGCACGGGAACGCGGTCCATCTGGGCGAGCGCGAGTGCAGCCTGCAGCGCCGCCACCAGAAGATCATCGAGGAGGCGCCGTCACCGCTGCTGGGGCCCCCGGCCCGGGAGCGCATGGGCGCCGCCGCCGTCGCCGCCGCGCGTGCCGTCGGGTACGCGGGCGCGGGGACGGTCGAGTACATCGTCTCCGCCGACCGCCCGGACGAGTTCTTCTTCATGGAGATGAACACCCGGCTCCAGGTCGAGCACCCCGTCACGGAGCTGGTCACGGGCCTCGACCTGGTCGAGCTCCAGCTCCGGGTGGCCGCGGGCGAGCCGCTGCCGTTCGCGCAGGACGACGTCCGCCTGGACGGCCACTCCATCGAGGCGCGCGTCTACGCCGAGGATCCGGCGCGGGGGTTCCTGCCGACGGGCGGGCGCGTGCTGTCGCTGACTGAGCCCGACGGCGTCCGCGTCGATTCGGGCCTCGACGCCGGGACGGAGGTCGGCGGCTCCTACGACCCGATGCTCGCCAAGGTCGTCGTGCACGGCGCCGACCGCGCCGAGGCCCTGCACCGCCTCGACCGCGCGCTCGCCGGGTACACGCTGCTGGGCGTCCCGACGAACGTCGCGTTCCTGCGGGCCCTGCTCCGGCACCCGGCCGTCGTGTCGGGCGAGCTCGACACGGGGCTGGTCGAGCGGTCCCTGGACGATCTGCTCTCGGGCACGGCCGTCCCGCCGGAGGTGCTCGCCGCCGCGGCGCTGGAGCGGATGCTCGCCCTCGAATCCGGCGACGACCCGTGGGACGTCCCGGACGGCTGGCGCCCCGGCGCGCACGCGTGGGCGCCGTGGATCATCACCCCGTCCGGCGGCGACCCGGTGGAGGTCCGCGTGCAGGGGCGGGCCGCGTCCGCCCGCGTCGCCGTCGGCGGCGACCCGCCGGTCGACGCGTCACTGACCAGGCCCTTCACGCTGACCTACGGTGGAAGGACGACCTCGTTCGAGGCCGCCCACGACGGGCGGACGCTGTGGCTCGGCCGGGACGGGCACGCGTGGGCGCTGAGCGAGCACGTCCGCGCCGAGGGCGGCGCCGCCGCGGGCGCCACGGGCGACGGGGTGCTGCGCAGCCCGATGCCGGGGACGGTCCTGGCCGTCAAGGCGGCCGAGGGCGACCACGTCGACGCCGGGCAGCCGCTGGTGGTCGTCGAGGCGATGAAGATGGAGCACACGGTCACCGCGCCGCTCGCCGGCGTCGTGGCGAAGCTGCCGGTCCGCGCGGGCGCGCAGGTCGCCCTGGACGCGGTGCTGGCCGTGATCGAGGAGGCGTGAGGATGCCGGTACCGCTGCCCGGCCTTCCCGAGCGGGTCACGATCTACGAGGTCGGGCCCCGGGACGGGCTGCAGAACGAGAAGGCGGTCGTCCCCGCCGGGGTCAAGTCGGAGTTCGTGACCCGGCTCGCGGACGCGGGCCTGCGCACGATCGAGACCACGAGCTTCGTCCACCCCAAGTGGGTGCCGCAGCTCGCGGACGCCGAGGAGCTGCTGGGCGTCCTGCCGCGCTCGCCCGAGCTGCGCTACCCGGTCCTCGTCCCGAACGAGCGGGGCCTGGACCGGGCGCTCGCCAACGGCGTCACCGAGATCGCGATCTTCGGCAGCGCGACCGAGACGTTCGCGCGCCGCAACCTGAACCGCACCGTGGACGAGTCGCTCGCGATGTTCGCCCCCGTCGTCGAGCGGGCCCGCGCCGAAGGGCTCTGGGTGCGCGCCTACGTGTCGATGGCGTTCGGCGACCCGTGGGAAGGCGACGTCCCGATCGAGCAGGTCGTCTCCGTGGCGTCCCGCATGATGGACATGGGCTGCTCGCAGCTCAGCATCGGCGACACCATCGGCGTCGGCACGCCCGGCCACGTCACCGCGCTCATCGAGGCCTTCACCGCGGCGGGCATCGGCACCGACCGGCTCGCCGTCCACTTCCACGACACCTACGGGCAGGCGCTCGCCAACACCCTCGCCGCGCTCCACGCGGGCGTCACCGTCGTGGACGCGTCGGCGGGCGGCCTCGGCGGCTGCCCGTACGCGGAGAGCGCCACCGGCAACCTGCCCACCGAGGACCTCGTCTGGATGCTGGACGGACTCGGCGTCGAGACGGGCGTCGACCTGGCCGCGCTCGTCGCCACGAGCCGCTGGATGGCCGGCCATCTGGGCCGTCCCAGCCCGTCCCGCGCCGTCCAAGCACTGTCACCCTCACCGGATTCGGAGTAGCCGAGATGATCGACTTCACGCTCAGCGACGAGCAGGAAGAGCTGCGGAGCACGGTCGAGCGGTTCGCCCGCGAGACGGTCGCCCCGGTGATCGGCGACCTGTACGAGCGCGGCGAGTTCCCGTACGAGATCGTCGCCGCCATGGGCAAGATGGGGCTGTTCGGGCTGCCGTTCCCCGAGGAGCACGGCGGCATGGGCGGCGACTACTTCGCCTTCTGCCTCGCCCTGGAGGAGCTGGCGCGCGTCGACTCCTCGGTGGCGATCACGCTGGAGGCCGGGGTGTCGCTCGGCGCGATGCCGATCTACCGGTTCGGTTCGGCGGAGCAGAAGGAGCGGTGGCTGCCGCTGCTCACGTCCGGGGAGAAGCTGGCGGGCTTCGGGCTGACGGAGCCGGGCGGCGGGTCGGACGTGCCCGGCGGCATGCGCACCACGGCGCGGCTGGACGGCGACTCGTGGGTGATCAACGGCTCGAAGGCGTTCATCACCAACTCCGGCACCGACATCACCGCGTTCGTGACCGTCACCGCGTTCACCGGCGACGGCGAGATCTCCACGGTCATCGTCCCGAACGGCACCCCGGGCTTCACCGTCGGGCGCAAGTACTCCAAGGTCGGCTGGTCGGCGTCCGACACCCGCGAGCTGTCGTTCGACGACGTCCGGGTGCCGGCGGAGAACCTGGTCGGCGAGCGGGGCCGGGGCTACGCCCAGTTCCTGCGCATCCTGGACGAGGGCCGCATCGCGATCGCCGCCCTGTCGGTCGGCCTCGCCCAGGGGTGCGTGGACGAGTGCCTGCGCTACGTCCACGAGCGGCAGGCGTTCGGCAAGGAGATCGGCCGCTACCAGGCCATGCAGTTCAAGATCGCCGACATGGAGCTGCGCGCGCACACCTCCCGCCTCGCCTACTACGCCGCCGCGGCGAAGATGCTGGCGGGCGAGCCGTTCAAGAAGGAGGCGGCGATCGCCAAGCTGGCCGCCTCGAACGCCGCCATGGACAACGCCCGCGACGCCACCCAGATCTTCGGCGGCTACGGCTTCATGAACGAGTACCCCGTCGGCCGCTTCTACCGCGACGCGAAGATCCTCGAAGTGGGCGAGGGCACCTCGGAGGTCCAGCGCATGCTGATCGCCCGCGCCCTCGGCCTCCCCCCGTCCTGACCCGGGCCGGGGGCGCCGGGCCCGGAGGCCCGGCGCCCGCCGGCCGCGCCCTCAGCGGATCTTGGAGAAGTCGATCACCTTCGTCTCCTGGTCGCCGATGACGAAGGCCATCGTCTGGCCGATCCGGAAGTTGCTGAAGCCCTTGCCGATCTCGGCGTCGAGCAGCTTTCCGCTCCGCAGGTCGTAGAGGGTCATGCTCGAGGACATCATCCCAGGGGCCCGGTAGAGGACGAACCGGTCGCCGATCACGTTCTGGTCGATGAGGTGCTCCGTGAGCAGCAGCCGCCCGGCCTTCCCGTCCCTGCGTTGGACCGCGTTCTGCATGGGCTTACCGTGGTAGCCGGTGTCCGTCGGCCTGCCGAGGCACCAGGTCACCCCGCACGACCACGAGCCCTTGAACGGCGCGAGGACGGCCTTGCGCCGCTCCCCCGTCCGCACGTTCCACAGGTCCCGGTAGCGGATGCTCCCGGCCTTGTCCGCGACCGTACCCGGCAAGCCGAGCCAGGGCCAGGAGACGACCCGGAACCCCGTGCTGCCCGCGATCTTCGCGGCCGGTCCGCCCGCCAGGGGCACCCGGTACACGCCCTGATCGGTCTCCCAAATCACGGTCCCGTCCTCGATGAACAGGCCGGACGTCGGCGACCCCGCCTCAGCGATCTTGCGCGCCGGGCCGCCCGCCAGCGGGGCGGTCCAGATCTCCGTCACCGTGCGGCCGCCGGTCCTGCGGGCCAGGCCCCAGGCCACCTGGTCGTCTCCCACGGCGAAGGCCGCGTCATAGGACTTCGGCCCCTTCGGAGGGACGATCCGGGTGATGACGTCCGCCTTGCCGGTCTTGAGGTCGTACGCCCACACCCGGTCGATGATCCCGGACGCCGAGGTGGTCGTCCCGATCAGCCGGTGGCCGTCCAGCAGCGTGAGCGGGTCCAGCGGACGCCCGTTGGGCAGTCTCCGCGGCACCGTGCGCACGGCGTCCGGCCACCGGTCGCTCACCTTCACGGGCGGGCCGAGTTCGGCGGCGGTCACCGGCCTCAGCTTCCCGGGCCCGGCGGCGGGCGGCGGATCGTCACCGGAGCGCAGCGCCGCGCCCGCCGCGCTCGTCCCGGCGAGGACCGCCGCGACGGCGAGCGCGGTCGCCGAGACCCGGCGGCGCGCCCTCCTGCGATGCCCCGCCTCCACCTGGTCCAGCAGTCCCGGCGGGACCTTCGGCGCCTCGTCCGCCGCGGTCGCCAGGGTGCCGCGCAGCGCCCGGCTGAAATCATCGGCCATGGTGTCCTCCCGGCGTCGGCGCGGCGGCTGGACGCCAGTCCGCGCGAAGCTTGTCGAGTGCACGGGCGGCCTGGCTGCGGACCGTCCCGCGCGATATGCCGAGCGTCCCGGCGATCTCCTCGTCGGACAGGTCCTCGTAGTAGCGCAGCACCAGCACCGCGCGCTGCCGCGGCGGCAGGAGGGTGAGCGACTCCCATAGCCGCGGGTCGTGCTCGGCCCTGTCCAGGCCCGGGTCGTCGTAGCGCCGCTCGGGGACGCGGCCGACCAGCTGCTCGCGTCTTCTCCGCCGCCAGGCGCTGATGTGCTGCCGCGCCATGATCTTCCGGACGTAGCCTTCGGGGTCGCTCTTGTTCGCGACCCGGCCCCACGCGCCGCGCAACCTGATCAGCCCTTCCTGCAAGAGGTCCGCCGCGTCATGGGCGTTGCCGGTGAGCACATAGCCGTAACGCAGCAAGGCCTGGGCACGGGTCGCCACGAATTCCTCGTATGTCACGCCGTCGTCGTCCACGAAGCCGTCCCTTCCATCACTCCGAGGACGCCCGGCCCTCCCGATCTGTTGCACGGCCGGGCGGATCGGGGTCAGGTGCGGCAGGCGGTGAACGTGGTGAGGTCGGAGAGGTCGCGGCGGGTGACGATGGCGAAGCGGCGGCGCAGTTCGCGCTCGACGCGGTCGAGCTGGTCGTCCGGCAGGGCGAGGCGGCGGGCGAGCCTGGACGACCCCTTGCCGCCGTGCTCGGCGATCACGACACGTCCTCCGGGGCGCGTGACGCGGCGGAGCTCGTCCAGTCCGGCCTCAAGGCAGGGCCAGATCCCGACGTTGTTGACCGAGACGACGCAGTCGAACTCGGCGTCGCCGAAGCCGGTGTCGGCGGCGGTGCCGAGGCGCAGGTCCGCCCGCGGCGCGTGTTTCAGGGCCATCCTCCGCATCTGCGGGGACGGGTCCACGCCGCACACCCGCCCGGTGGCGGTGCGAGCCAGGCGGCGCGTCAACGCTCCCGGCCCGTACCCGACCTCCAGGACGTCCTCTCCCGGCCGGACGTCGAGCAGGGCGGCCACCTCGTCCTGCCTGTTCATCCGGAACATGACGCGTCCGGCGAGGTGCCCGCGCAGCCCGCTCGGCAGGACGAAGGGCGATCGGGTGGCCTTGCCCGTCGTCCACGGTCTCGGTTCCACACCCGGGGTGTTCCCCGGCGTGGAGCCCGGAATCCGTCCCGGACGAGGCCGCGCGCGGTAGGGTCGGCGAATGCTGCTGCGCGCGTACGGGATCGCCCGGTCGCTGGTCATGTACTACGGCATTCCAGGGAAGCACCGGCGCGCGAAGCGCCTCTACGGTGAGTTTCTCGGTGCCGGCGACGTCGCATTCGACGTCGGCGCGCACGTGGGCGGGCGCGTGCGCGTGTGGCGCGGCCTGGGGGCGCGCGTGATCGCGGTGGAACCGCAGCCCGACTGCCTGCGCGTCCTGCGGCTGTTCTTCGGCCGTGACCAGGAGGTCACCATCGTGCCGGGGGCCGTCGGGGCCAAGCCGGGGCGGGCGCAGCTCGCGATGTCGACGGCCACGCCGACGGTCTCGTCCATGTCGCCCGGCTGGATCACGTCGGTGACCCGGGACGACAGCTTCGCCCGCGTCCGCTGGGACCGCTCGATCGAGGTCGGGGTGACGACGCTGGACGACCTCATCGCGGCGCACGGCGTCCCGGCCTTCTGCAAGATCGACGTCGAGGGCTTCGAGGCGGACGTGCTGGCGGGCCTCACCCGGCCGCTGCCCGCCCTGTCGTTCGAGTACGTCCCGTCGGCGCACGACGCGTCCATGGAGGCGCTGCGCCTGGTGGAACGGCTCGGCGACTACGTCTACAACTACTCCCCCATCGAGACGATGCGGTTCGCGAGCCCGCGCTGGCTGGAGGCGGGGGAGCTGCGGCGGCAGCTCGAACGGATCCGTCCCCGCGGCCGGTCCGGCGACGTCTACGCCCGCCTCCGGACCGGCGGGGACCGTCCCTCAGCCTGACGCCTTCACTGACCGCTCTCCTTCGCGACCGCCTCGCGCACGGCCGGGACGATCTCCTGCGCCCAGCGCGCGAGGGACACCGGGTCCTGCGTCCCGCCCCCGGGCGAGAACAGGATGAAGCCCGACGCGCCGTGCTCCAGCACCGCCCCGGTCAGCTCCTCGACCCACTGGTCGGCGGACCCGCCGGTCCACCGGCCGTCGCGGTTCCGGGTGGCGGGCCGCGGCAGGTCGGTGATGCGTCCGGGGAGATTGAAGACCGTGCGGACCTCGCCCGGGTCGCGGCCGGCGGCGGCGGCCGCCTCGTCGATGATCGGCCGGGACGTCCGGTAGCGCTCGCTGAGCCAGTCCGCCGCGTGGCCGGGGAGCCAGCCGTCGGCCACCCGCCCGGTCGCGGCCAGGGACTTCGCGCCGACCGACCCCGTCCACACCGGGGGTGCGGGGACCGGGGCGGGCTCGATCTCGTCCACCCGGTAGTGGCGCCCGTGGAAGGTCACCGGCGGTCCGCCGCCCGACAGCTTCCTGACCAGGACGATCGCCTCCTCGAAGGCCTCCACGGCATCCGACGGCGAGAGCTTGGGGACTCCCATGTCGGAGATCCGGTCCCACAGGCCGCCCGCGCCCATGCCGAGGACGACCCGCCCGCCGGACAGCGCCGACAGGGTCGTCACCATCCGCGCGAGCATGGGGGCCGGACGGGTCGGCAGGTTGGTGACGTTGGCGAAGCCCGCCAGGTGCTCCGTGCGCCCGAGGATGAACCCGAGCGAGGCGTAGGTGTCCAGGCGGGTGCCGATGTAGGGGTGGTCCGACAGGGAGAAGACGTCGAGCCCGTCCCGGTCGGCCTGCCGGGCCAGTCGCAGCAGCTCGGGACCGTCGTCGATCCCGCTGTGCGCGCCGAAGCCGAAGATGACGTCGCGTACCGGCATCGCTCCTCCTCTCATTCGGAGCCGGCCGTGCCGAACAGCTCGGCGAAGCGGCCGGTGAACAGGTCGGCGCCCTTGTACTCGACCACCGTCGCGGTCGGGACGACCGACGGGCCGTCGGGCGTGGGCAGCTGGCCGACGCCTCCGCGCGGGCCGAGCGGGAGCAGGATCATGGGGTCGGCCGCCGCCCGGTGGACCGCCGCCGGCCGCTCGCCGCGCAGCTGCGCCGTGATGTTCCGCGCCACGACCTCGGCGTGCTGCATCGCGTACCCGGCCCGCTTGGTCTCGGCCAGGTCGGTGATGTCGCCGACCGCGTAGACGTGGTCGTGCCCGCTGACGTTCAGGTTCTCGGTGACGGGGACGTGGCCCCGCGCCGTCCGGGCCGTGAGCCGGCCGTCGGCGAGGTAGCCGCTGTTGACGTCCACGCCGTGGGCGCGGAACCAGATGTCGGCGGTGATCTCCTCGCCGCCGGCGGTGGTCACGGTGAAGGTCTCGGCCCGGCCGCTCTCGACCGCCGGCGGCGCCGTCAGGGCCGTGCCCAGCCGCAGCCGGACGCCGAGTTCACCGAGCTGGCGGTGCAGGTCCTCGCGCATCGCGTCCTCGAAGCCGGGGAGCACCTCCCCGGCCGGGTCGATGATCGTCACCTGCTTGCCCGGCCACACCTCCTTGATCTCCCCCGCCAGCTCCAGCCCGACCGCCCCGGCACCGGCGATCAGCACCCGGTCGGCGCCGGCCAGCTCCTTGTGCGTGCGGCGCAGGTCGTCCAGAGCCTCGCCGGTCGAATGGGCGGCGGGCTTGGCCGGGTAGGCGTAGCTGGAGCCGGTCGCCAGGACCAGGTAGTCAGCGTCGACCCGCCGCCCGGAGGCCAGCGTGACGCCTCCGGGGTCGGCGGAGACCGCGCGGTCCCGGATCACCGTCCCCCTGGCGAGCAGCCGGTCATAGGGAAAGAACATGTTCCCCGCCCAGTCGGGCCGGGTGAGCGCCCGCAGCGCTCCGGACGCGTTGGCGAACGCGTCCCGTGGATCGATGAGGATGACGTCGGCCTCGGCGTCCAGCGCCTTGGCGACCGCCGCTCCCCCGTAGCCACCGCCGATGACCGCAACCGTACGGCTCATGGTGCACACTCCGAAAGGCAAGGTTGAGTTCGTAGTACGAACCATATTAGTTCGTACTACGAACTGCAACCTTCGGTCTCCGGGAATGCGGTCTCACCGCGTGCGGGCGGCTCCTTCGTCGGGCTCCGCGAACACCACCGGGACCTCGTTGTCCGTCACGACGCGGCCGAGCAGACCGGCGAGCGCGTCACGCTCGGCGTCACTGAACCCCACCGGGAGCTTGTCGATCCGCCGGCAGGTCTCGTCGTAGAACGCGTCCACGAGCTTGGCGCCCTGCGCGGTCAGCGCGACCCGGACGGCGCGCATGTCCTCGGGGTCCGCCTCCCGCCGGACCAGGCCGTTGCGCTCGGTGCGGTCCACCAGGCCGGTGAGGCTCGACTTGGCCAGCCCGAGCATCGCCCCCAGCTCGCTCATCCCGCGCGGCCGCGCCATCAGCACGCACATCAGCTGCCCCTGCTGCGCGGTGATGCCGTACTCCCGCGCCGACTCGGCATAGACGGCGTTCACCAGGAAGGCGCCCCGCACCAGCGCGGAGACGACTCCGATCTGCTCATCATCCTGCTTGCCCACGCGACCAGCATACCCCCGCGACCTTCGAAAATTCGTGCAACGAACTACCTGCCGACCCCTCTCGCCCGGCTCGGGCGACGCTCCGGCGGCACGCCGTGTGCATGGACGCGCGAAACCGCAACACCCCAGAACCTACCGATAGCTTGACAGCTAACTAGATTAGCTTTAGCTTGAAGCTAACGACATTAGCCAACGCCCGGGAGGGCCCATGAGCGCCGTTACCGCTCCCACCAGGTCCACCGCCGTCCGCACCGCGCGCCGCGTCGCGTGGTCCGCCGGCGCCCTCTTCTGGACGGCCTTCGCCGTCCTCGAAGGCGTCAACCACGGCTGGCTCGCCGCGGCCTTCGCCCTCGCCTTCTTCATCGCCCCGGACCTGACCTTCCTCGCGGGCCTGCGGGACGCTCACACCACCGAGCGCGGCCAGCTTCCGGCCCGCGCGGTGCCGTACTACAACGCCGCCCACCGCGTGCTGGTCCCGTTCGCCCTGATGATCGCCTACGCCGTCGGGCCCGTCTTCTGGCCGCCGATCTTCGCGGGCCTGTGCGGCTGGATGGCCCACATCGCGCTCGACCGGGCCCTCGGCTACGGCCTCCGCGGCAAGGATGGCTTCCAGAAGTCCTGACCTGGGAGGATCGGTCCGTGAGCTACGACGAGAAGCTGGCCGAGCGCGTCCGGGACATGCTCCAAGGCCGCCCTGGCATGACGCAGAAGCGAATGTTCGGCGGGATCGCGTGGCTGGTGGACGGCAACATGTCCGTCGTCGTCCGAAGCGAGGGCGACCTGATGGTGCGGGTCGCTCCCGACGACCATGACACGATGCTCGCCGAACCCGGCACCGCCACCATGGTCATGCGCGGCCGCCCGCTCCGCGGCTGGATCACGGTGGCCCCGGACGCCTGCGCCACTCCATCGGCCCTCACCACCTGGGTGGAACGAGGCCTCGCCTACGCCGCGACGCTGCCCGAGAAGTAGCGCCACGCTCCGGCACTGCGCAGATCGTGCCGCCGACCGCGCCCCGGTCACAGGCGGGTCACAGGTCCTGGCTCCGTGCTGTGACCGTCCACCGGATAGAAATCGCGGCGGAAGGTGAGTCCGGATGGGCCACCTTGCGCCGGTTTCTTCGGTTCTGGGAGCTGTGCGTATCGCGGCCCATCACTTTCGTCGATCGAGAGGATGGGTGTGATCATGAGCCCCGATTCGCGTGTTGTCGACCGGCGGCGGCTGCTCGGGTGGGGCGGGCTGGCGGCCGCCGGCGCGGTGGCGGCCGGCGCGTCGCTGGGTGCCGCCCGGCCCGGCCACGCCGACCCCGCCCCGACCGGCGGCGACATCCCGCCGGACACCCGGCCCGGCGGGGCCTACGACCGGTACGTGGCGCGGCTGGCCGCCGAGGACCGGTTCTCCGGCGTGGTGATGCTGTCGCACAAGGGCCGGACGGTGCTGTCCCGCAGCTACGGCATGGCCGACAAGGAGAAGGGGATCCGCAACCACGAGGGCGTCGCGGTCAACCTCTCCTCGGGGATCCAGCCGTTCCTCTCGGTGGCCGTCCTGCAATTGGCGCAGCAAGGCAAGGTCGGCCTGGCGGACACGGTCGGCGCCCACCTGACGGGCTTCGCCAGGGACATCGCCGAGCAGGTGACCCTCCACCATCTGCTCACCACGACCTCCGGTCTCAACGCCCCGGAGCTGGACCTGCAACGCGTCTTCCACAGCAAGGAGGAAGTGCACGAGTTCAACCGGCAGTGGACACGGCAGGCGGAGCTGGCGGCCCCTCCCGGCACGGACAACCAGGCCCACACCAACGGCGCCGGCGCCGGGCTCTCCATCGCCGCGCAGATCGTGGAGGCGGTGACCGGCACCACGTACTGGGATTATGTGCACGAGCACGTCTTCAGGCGCTGCGGCATGACCGGCTCGGCGTTCTACACCAGGCCGCAGTGGCTCACGGACGAGCACATCGCACACTCGTACATGCGGCAGGCCGACGGCAGCCGGGTGGACGCCGTCCGCAACCTGGACAAGGGCAGCATCCACCCGGCCATCCAAGGCAAGAACCCCGGCCGCGCCTTCATCGGCTATGCCACGGACGACGGCTTCGCCACCGCGCCGGACCTCGTCCGGTTCGTGCAGGCGCTCTATGACGGCACCGTGCTGGACAAGCCCTACGCCGACCTGCTGACCGGTGCCAAGTTCCCCCGGGCGGCGGCCGGGAACGGCACCCCACTCCCCCGACCGTCGTTCACGGGGTACACGGGGCCGATCAAGATCATCGCCGGGCAGTGGCTGTTCGGGCGCGGCGGCGGCACCGGCGGCAGCACCGCCAACTGGAACGTCTACCCGGACAGCGGCTGGGTCGGCGTCGTCCTCAGCAACTACGACGACGTGCCGATCCAGGAGATCACCCAGCAGGAGCTGCGGGCCATCACCGGCCAGAGCTGACGAGGGTGAAGGTTGACCCCTTCAGGCAACCGTCGCGTCCGTCCGGACATCGAAGAGATCGTAGGGCCGCGGGTGGATCTCACGGTCGGAGGAAAGCGGAGGCAGCGTGATCATCAGGGACTTACACGGCTTAATCGGCACGATCACCGGCGTGGTGCTCATCACCGTGGCAGCACTGCCGTTGGCCGCGCTGGCGGTGTGGGTCCTGGCACACCGCCGGAGCACCACCGGCCCGCGGGCGCGGGCGTGGAAAACGTCGCTGGCCGATATCGGCATCGTCTACGGGACGCTGCCGTGGGTGTGGATGATCATGTTGCCGGGAGGCCGGGCGGGCGACGTCCCCGGCCGGGTGAGCCTGCTGCCGTTCCACGACCTGTTCACGATGTCGACGACCCAGGTCATCGGCAACCTGCTGGTGTTCGCGGCACTGGGGTTCTTCGTCCCGCTGCGCTTCCCGGCACTGGCGTCGGTGCCACGGATCCTGCTGCTCGGGGCATGCGGCTCCGCCCTGGTCGAGACCGCGCAGTACATCCTGCAACTGGACCGGGTGTCCTCGGTGGACGACATCCTGCTCAACGCCGCGGGCGCCGGTCTGACCGCACTGGCGTCACGCCACTGGTGGCGCACCACGGCCAACGCGTCATCAGACCGACTCCCACCGACCCCGGAGCCACACGAAGGCCCCTCGGACAACGCCGTCGTCAGGACTCCGAGTCGAACACACCGGCCTTAACGTCCGCGAGGAGTGAAGCCCACGCGGACGGCGCGATGGAGAGCATCGGCCCGTCCACATCCTTGGAGTCCCGCAGCGCCACACCACGGCCGGTCATCGCGGCCACCTCAACGCACTCCGATCCACCACCGCCACTGCGGCTGCTCTTGTGCCAAAGTGCGGCGGCTTCGACACACTCCTGCCCTTCGCCGCCGCTGTGGCTGCTCTTACGCCACAGCACGGCGACCTCTACACACTCTCTGACCCTCGCTGCCACGACGGCTGCTGCTAGGACGCCGAGTCGAAGGCACCGGCCTTAACGTCCGCGAGGAGTGAAGCCCACGCGGACGGCGCGATGGAGAGCATCGGCCCGTCCACATCCTTGGAGTCCCGCAGCGCCACACCACGGTCGGTCATCGCGGCCACCTCAACGCACTGCCCCTCGCTGCCGCTGCTGTGGCTGCTCTTACGCCAGAACACGGCCGCTTCGACGCACATCTGCCCTTCGCTACCGCTGTGACTGCTCTTCCGCCACGGGGAGAAGGCGAACTGCCGATTAGTCATGACTCTGACACTAGCCGTTCGATCAACGATCGAGAATCCACAGGAGAAAGTGCGACCGCTCGCAGATGGTCATAGACCACGTCGTGACGACGGATGTCATCCATCCGTTCTAGGTACCAACCACTGGTCAGGTTCTCAACCAGGACCACCGAGAGCTCCCTAGTCGTCAACATGGTGAACGAACCATTGAGTCCTGGATGCGCGCCCGCCGAGAATGGAAGGACCTGGAAGGTCACATTCGGTAGCGCCGATAGTTCGGTTAACTGGCTGAGCTGCACTTTCATCACTTCAGACCCGCCGAGCCGCTGGTAGAGCGCGGCTTCGCTCACGATCGACCAAAAATGGGGCGGGTCGTCGCCGAAGAGGATCCGCTGCCGGTGCATGCGGATCTCCACCAAACCGTCGACGTCAGGCGTCTTGCCTTGGGAGATGCCAGATGAGATGACGGCACGCGCGTACTCGTCGGTCTGCAGGAGCCCGGGGATGAGGTGCAGCTGAAAGTCGTGGATAGACCGTGCCTCAGCTTCGAGGGAGATGTAGTCGAGCATCGAGGGTGAGAGTTTCCCTTCGAAGCGGTGCCACCAGCCCCTTTTTGCAGAGTCTCGGGCGAGCTCGTAGAGGGTCTGGCGCAGGTCGGGGTCGGTGAGTTCGTAGCGGTCGAGCATGTGCTCCAGGGCGGGGCGGCGGATGCCGCGCTTGCCGGTTTCGAGCTTGCTGAGGGAGGACGGGGTGCGGTTGAGCAGGCGGGCCGCCTTCTGGAGGTTGAGGTCGCGGCTCTCCCGCAGCTCGCGCAGCATGGCGCCGAGCTTGCGGCTTCGCATGGTCGGACGCTGCGGGTTGTCCATGGCGTAATCATTACCTGACGTTGAGTGACCATGGGGCGACGTCCGTCAAGTTGGCCAAAGTGACTCAGTCAAAAGTGACTCGGGCCATCGTGCCCGGGGACCTGGGGACGAGACGCGCGAACGTATCGCTCGCCACAGACCGTCCTGCCCACCCTCTTCGGTGACGACGTCCGAGAGGAACGAGCGATGACGGTGCCGACGGTGAGGTTCGACGCGCTTCTGCTGCCGGGCGTGGAGCGGGCGGCTGGGCACGCGCGCCGGTGGCTGAGGGACATCCTGGACGGGCACCCGTGCTTGGACGACGCGTCGCTCTGCCTGAGCGAGCTGGTGACCAATGCCCTGCGGTACACCGACTCGGGGCGCGGCGGTCAGATCCTCGTGGAGGTGAGCCACTCGGACCTGTCCGTTCGCATCGAGGTCGTGGACGACGGCGGCGCCGCGACCGTCCCGCACCTCGCCGGGCCGGGCGAGACGGCGATCGGGGGCCGGGGCCTCCGCATCGTCGCCTTCCTCTCCGGCGGCTGGGGCATCGTCCGGCGCGCGAAGGGCCACTCCGTGTGGTTCGAGATCGGCCGCGGCTGAGGGCCCGACGGCTCAGCGGGCGCTCGGCCGGTTCGAGGGCGAGGGGCTCTCGGTCTGCTCGCGGATCAGGGCGAGGGTGCAGGCCCGTTCGTGGCGGGCACCGATGCGCTCGAATCGCCGGGCCGCGTCCGTGAGCTCGCCGATGTCACGGTGGAGGCGCCCGGAGGCGCGGGTGAGACAGGCGGCGGCCCACGCGTTCTCCGCGGCGGCGTCCGAGGCGGCGGCCAGGCGGCTCGGGGCGTCCGGCAGGCCGGCGGCGACGGCGAGTTCGGCCCCGGCCGCGCGGGCGTAGCCCCGGTACCAGTCCTGGGGCGGGAAGGCGGCGAACGCCTGCTCCACCAGGGCCGGAGCGTCGCGGGACCGCGCGGACCGCAGGGCGGTGCGGGCGTCGACGAACGCCGCGTAGGAGGCCAGGTAGCGGGACCGGGCGTCTCCGGCGATCCGCATCGCGCGGGCGCGCCACAACGGGAGACCGTCCTCGTCGCCGAGCAGCCCGTGGGCCAGGGCGACGGCGGCGACCGAGGGCGCCATCCAGGCGAGCGGGCTCCCGGCGTGTTCGCAGACGTCCCACAGCGTCGCGGCGCGGGACAGTGCCCCGTCGAGGTCGCCCATGAGGACCAGCGCCTGGACGAGGGTGCTCATCGCGACCGGCGACCGGGTGCCGATGAGGTCGTCGGACGCGGCGAGGCCGGCCGCCGACAGCGCCGCGCGCAGGTCGCCGGCCGCGACGGCGCAGGCGGTGGCCATGTGGTAGGTGTCGGTGATCTCCGGGGCGGAGCTCGGGACGTCGCGCGGCATCGCCGGAAGCAGGCCCAGGCGTTCGGTGGCGATCCGGTGCGCCTCCCGGAACCGGCCCGTGGTCAGGGCGGCGATGCCGGACGCGTCCAGCGCGGCCGACAGCAGGACCGGGTCGCCGGTGGTCCGGGCGAAGGCCAGCGCCTCCTCGGCCAGGGAGGGGTCCGGGGTCACCTTCTCGGCGCCGTGGTTCCACGCCCTGGCGGCGGCGACATGCGCGGCCACGATCCGGTCGCGGGCGTTCCCCGCGGCGACGGCCCGGGCCAGCAGGTCCCGCAGGCGCTCGTGGGGGATCTCGGTGTCGAATCCGGACGGGTGCCGCTCGGCGGTCACCACGGCGAACGCGAGGGTGACCGCCTCGCCGTCGCCGTCGCCCGCCCTGCGGGACTGCTCCGCCGACTCCAGGAGGAGATCGAAGGCCCGGCCGGTCTCGATCAGGGCGTGCGCGGCGTCCGCGGCGTCCCGCAGGTCGAGCGCCGCCTCGTCCGGCGCGGGCGCCCGCCGGGCCGCCTCCTGGTAGTGGCCGGGTGCCTCGGCGAGGAACCGGCGTGCGTAGGTGAGATGTCCGAGGGACCGGGCGAGGCGGTGCGGCACGTCCGCACGGCCGGGCGGCGCGTCTGCGAGGGCCGCGCGCAGGTCGGCGGCGACGGCGTCGAAGCGGTCGCGCCAGTCGCCGTCCAGCAGGGCCTCCAACTCGGCGGCGGTGTCGGCGGCCCACCGCAGGTACCGTCTCCGGACGGCCTCATGCGCGGCACCGGCGGCCAGCCGCTCCGCGGCGAACGCGCGGACCGTCTCCAGCATGCGCCACCGGCCCTCCGCGGTGCGGACCACGAGGCTCTTGTCGACCAGCCGTCCGAGCAGGTCCGCGGCCGTCCCCGCCCCGAGGTCCGGGACGAGGGCCCCCACGGCCGCCAGGTCGAACCCGCTGACGAACACCGAGAGGCACTCGAACAGCATCTTCTCGTCGTCGGTCAGCAGGTCGTGGCTCCAGCGGATGACCCCGCGCAGGGACCTGTGCCGCTCCACCGGCCCGCGGCCTCCGGTCAGCAGCCGCAGCACATCGTCCAGTGCCGCCAGCAGTCCGGTCGTCCCGAGGGACGCGGCGCGCGCCGCGGCGAGCTCGATCGCCAGCGGCATCCCGTCCAGCCGGCGACAGATCTCGGCGACGTCGGCGCGGGCGGCGGTGAATCCCGGATCGGCCGCCGCGGCGCGGTCCAGGAACAGCCGTTCGGCGTCGGAGTCCACCGGGAGCGGGCGGACGGGGACGGTCCGCTCGCCCTGCACGCCGATGCGCTCACGGGCGGTGGCCAGGACGGTCACGGTCGGGCATGCCGTGAGCAGCCGCTCGACGAAGCCGGCGGCCGCGTCGAGGAGATGCTCGCAGTTGTCCAGGACCAGCAGCGTCCGGCCCCGGGCGAGGCGGCGGGCGATGATGTCGTCCAATGACCGGCCGGGCCGCTGGGTCACGCCGAGCGCGGACGCCACCGCCTGCGTGACCAGCGCCTCGCCGACCGGCACGAGGTCGACGAAGGCACCGCCGAGCGGGAACGCGGGCGCTGCCGCCTCGGCGGCCACCGCCGCCAGCCGCGTCTTGCCGACCCCGCCGGTGCCGAGGAGGGTCACCAGCCGCTCCTTCTCCAGCAGGGCGAGCACCGTCGCGATCTCCTCGGCACGCCCGAAGAACGCGGTCCGTGCGGCCGGCAGGCCGGCGACGTGCCCCGGCGGAGGCGTGCCGCGCCGCGCCTCCTCCGCCAGCTCCCAGCGGTCGGCCACGCCGTACTTGCGCAGGAGCGAGGAGATGTGGCTCTCGACGGTCCGGACCGAGATGTGGAACCTGCCGGCGATCTGGACGTTCGACAGCCGCTCGGCGAGCGCCGCGAGGACCTCCGCCTCACGTTTCGACACCTGGACCGGACGATGAGGAGTCACCACGCCAGTTTCCCCGACCCCGGAGCCGTGACGGCCCTGCGAGCCACCGCGGTCGTTGCCGGAACCGCAAGTTCTCGTGCCAGGTCATCCCGCGTCTGGCAAGACTGGGCAGGTCAGGAAGGAGACCACCGTGCCCAGCACCACGCGCGGCAAGCGCCGCGGCGACACCCCGCCGCCCAGGACCGGGAACGACGAGGCCGAGACCCTGCGCGGATTTCTCGACTATCTGAGAACATCGATCGCCGCGAAGGTCGAGGGGGCGCCCGAACCGCAGGTGCGAACGGCCGCGGTGCCGTCGGGCACGAACCTGCTCGGCCTGCTCAACCACCTGACCTTCGTCGAGCGCTCGATGTTCCTCGGCGACAGGGTCACGAACTGGCAGGCGACGTTCCGGGCCGCGTCCACCGACAGCGTGGCCGACGTCGTCGCCCGCTACCGGGAGGCGGTCGAGCGCGCGAACGACGTGCTCGACGGGTGCGCCGACCTCGGTGCCCCGGTCCCCCGGCCGGCGTCCGGGAAGCCCGCCCCCAGCGTCCGCTGGGCGCTCACCCACATGATCGAGGAGACCGGCCGCCACGCGGGCCACGCGGACATCCTCCGCGAGCTGATCGACGGCGCGACCGGACGCTGACACCCCCGCACGCCAGGTCTCCGGGGCCTCAGACGGCCGACGGCGCCTGGTCGAGGTCGATGACCCGGGCGAGGGCGGTCGCGGTGGCGAGGGTCGCTCCGCCGGAGTCGGTGAGTAACGCCTCCAGATGGGCCAGGTCGCCGTCGCGGCGGACGACGCGCCCGCGGCCGAACACCCAGCCCGGACGAGCCGGACGCTGGAACTCGGTCTTCAGTTCGAGCGTGGACTGGAACTGGCCGGGCCCGAGCGTGGCCAGTAACGCGGGTCCGACTGTGTCGTAGAGCATCGCGGCGAGGAACGCCCCCAGGACATTGCCCACGGGATTGGTGAAGTCCTCGGAGGCGTTGAACGCGAGCTCGACGGTGCCCCGAGGATCCGCTTCCAGGATCTCCATCCCCAGCGTGGCCGCCGCGCGAGGCAAGGGCGCCCTGCCCTCGACGGCGTCCCAGAACGGCCCGGAGCGTTCACTCGTCGGTTCGTCGTTCATTCGGTCCCTTTCTTGCCGAAGTACCAGGGTGGGGCGGGGCGCCGCACGCGCTTTGGACGTATTCGGCCGGCCGCGGCGTTCCCTCCGTCACGGCCGCGCGGATCGTCTCGCCCGGCCGCCGAGACCACCGAGACCGTCGACGATGACGTCGGCGAGGAACCGCGCGTGTTTCCCGTCGGGATCCAGGTCGGGGTCGAAGATGCACACCTCGGCTCCGACCGCGTCACCGGCCAGCTCCGCGAGGAGTACGGTCAGCTGCCGGGCGTCGAGACCGCCGGGGGCGGGGCTGTCGACGGCGGGCATGAAGGCCGGGTCGAGGACGTCCACGTCGACATGGAGCCAGTACCCGTCGAGTCCTTCGGCGGCGAGCGTGCTGCGGATCCGGTCGAGCGCGGCGGCGGGATCGGCGATCCACCGGCTCGCCGGGACCACGGTGCCGAGGACGCCGCGCACCTCGTTGATCGCGTCGTCGTCATCCCGGCAGCCGACGTGGACGACGTGCTCGGGGGCGAAGTACGGGGCCAGTCCCTCGATGTCGGACACCGCCGGGTAATGCAGGCCGACGGCGGCCGCGAGGTCCTCGCCGGCGACGCTCGCGCAGGCCTCCGAGTTTCCGGGATGGCGGAAGTCGGTGTGCCCGTCGATGTGGACGAGACCGTGGCGGCCCGTGCGGGACAGCGCGACCCCGGCGCCTATCAGGACGCTGCAGTCGCCTCCGAGGACGAGCGGGGCTCCCCCGCCGGCGATGATCGACTCGATGCGGTCGCCCAGCCGGACCGCGTGGTCGACGAGCGCGTCCTCATTGCGCACCCTCCCCGTCCCGGCGCGCCAGTCGTCGACGTAGCGGCCCGCGAGGACGGTCCCGGCGTCCTGCGCTCCCTCGTCCAGGAGCCGGCGATGGAGGCCGGCCTCGCGCAGGGCCTCCGGCGCCTTGGCGCATCCGGGGACGCTCGTCGGTTGCGGCGGGCGCAAGCCGAGGTTCGTCGGCGCGGCCAGAATCGAGAGGGTCATCGGTCCTCCCCGGTCAGGCGTCCTGTGAGCCATTCCATTGCCATCGGCCCCACACCTCCCGGGACGGGCCTGCCGGTCACGGGATCGAACGGCACGTCCACCCATGCCACGACGTCTTCGCACAGGTAGGTGTGGTAGTCGCCGATCGCGGGCGAGTCGAGGTACTGGCTACCGCCGTGGCTGGTCCTCGCGTCCACGTACACGACGAGCGCGGGCGCCGCGTCCTCGCGTGCGAACAGCGCGTCCACCAGTTCGGGGAACGTCCGCCGGAAGGGCGTCCTGTTGCGCCACATGGAGACGGTCCCGCAATAGCCGTGCTCGCGCAGCTCGCCTTCGAGGTCTGTCCATGGCGGCATTCGGTCTCCTGACTTCCCGGTCAGATAACCTGCGAGGAAGTTAGGCGGTTATCCGGAGCAGTGTCAACCAGTGACTCACTTTACCGGTTAGGGCCTCGGAGGCAGAGCGTGCGAGAGCTTCCCCCGTCGATGCGCCTCACCATCGACTTCCTCAACACCGTCGACGTCGAGGAGGGCACCGACATCCTCGGCGACGGTCCGGCCGCGCTGGCGGACTGGCTGGTCGAGAAAGAACTGTGCCGCTCCAGACCGACACTGACGGCGGCGGACGTCACGGCGGCGACGGACCTGAGACGCGGCCTGCGCGCGCTGGCACTGGCCAACACCGGGGAACCGGTCGCCACAGATGACGTCCATGCCGCCCAGAAGGTTCTCGCCACGCTGCCCTTCGAGATGCGCCTCCCGGTCGACACCGCGACCGGCCCCGTCTTCACCACGGCGTCCGACGACGTCCTGTCCGACGCTCTGGGACAGATCGCCACCGCCTACCACGCCGCCGCGATCCGGGGCGACTGGTCGCGCGTGCGGCGCTGCCCGGCATCCGACTGCGCCTGGGTCTTCTGGGACTCCTCCAAGAACGCGTCCAGGCGATGGTGCTCCATGCGCGTCTGCGGCAACCGAGCAAAAACCCGAGCCTTCGCCGAACGCAACAAACCCACCCCCACCTGAGCGGGTCGCCGTACCTTCGAGGTCGAGCGGAAAGGCACCGGAGCGTCGGCCATCCTGAGACGGGTTGTACTGTGTTCCGGGCACTTGGGAAGCTTTGCCGCGAACGAGCCGGCAACGTCCGGCGCAGTCTCCACATCGTCACTTTCGCGGCCGTTGCCCGTTGCATCACGTCTTGCGACGTATCACCGCATATCCCTTTCTCGCGTGGCGCATGGCGTTGCACCTTAGATCGACAAATATGTATCCCTTCCGGTATTGCCCGATCACTGCGCGGCAGGCACCCTGGATACTCGCGCCACTGCACTCCCACTCGGAACACCTGGCGCACCAAAAGGGACATTGGGTACATATAGCCCACTACTCCCTTTGCTCGGGCGGCGGCCGATACTACCCGGTATAACCGACACGCCCGACCCGACTGCGCTACACATGGACGCGCCAGGCGGATCAATCGCCTCAAAACCGTGGGTCGACACGAAGGACCACCACTATGCCCGATGAATGCGCGCAGACCAAAACACCTGATCCCGATCCAAATATCAACGATTTGGAGTGGCGCCGAAGTTGCTCTAATGACTCAAACTGCCTCGAGATAGCTTCAACGCCTTCAGGCGAGATCTTGGTACGAGTCTCCACAAACCCCTCTGTTGTCCTCCGCTTCACCCAGGCGACGTTCTCGCAATTCATAAAGAAAATAAAAACTCACACATCCTGACCGGACATCAACCCGGCCGCCGGCGGCTCGCCGGAGTTCCACTCATCGGCCAATTGAGATATCCGAAGCATGGACTCGTCCGCCGAAAGCGAGATCGACCTCAACGCGTCCCAGCACATTCGGTACATGTGGGTGATGCTGTCGTCCTGCAGTTCGGCCATCGTCGATAGATTGTCTATATAGACGACATCGGGGAATTTCACGTCGTAGGTCGGAGCGAACTCCAGAAGCGTGAAGGTTTCCGAGAAGACGGGCTCCCTGGGCTTGTCCAGTGGAAGAACGTGGATCTGCACGTGCGGCAGGGCCGCCAGCTCCAGCAGACTCGCCAGCTGCCGTCTCATAACACCTCGATCGCCGATGAGCCGCAGCAGGACGGACTCATCGATCACGGCGGAGATGGCGAGCGGTCGCTCCCGATGCAGCAGTTGCCGGCGGCGCATCCGCAACTCCAGGCGTCGCGCGACCTCGCGGGGGGTGGAAACGGCGATCACCCGTCCGCTCTCCAAGACGGCGTGCGCGTACTCCTCGTCCTGGAGAAGCCCCGGGACTGCGTACGCCGTGAAGGTCATGGCCGCCCGAGCCTCGTCCTCCAGCGCCACATAGGCACCGAATTTCTCGGAAAGCACATCACGGTACTCGGCCCACCACCCCGGTTGCGTCGCCGACTGAGCGAGGGCCAGGACCTCGCCCATGTGCGCTTCGTCCACTCCGTACAACTCAAGGAGCAGGCGCACATCAGAGACACGGACACCGATACGGGCTGTCTCTATCCGGCTTAGTTTGGAGGACGACCAATCGAGTCGTGCCGCGGTCTCCTCGACCGTGTCGCCGAGTCGCTCTCTCAGACGTCGCAACTCGGCGCCGAGCCGGCGTCGGCGGACGGTCGGCGCTGCTGCCACCTTGCCTCCCAGCGGATCGGGTTCGGCCTCCCACGGCCCGGACAGTCACCGTCGAGCAAGTTGCACTGCAAGGATACGTCTACAAAACGGGAGTAACCAGACCTCGCTGGAGCCGATCCTCTCCCTCTGACATCATCGGATCTCCCGTGGTCCTAACAACTTTCCCCATGGATACACAAGCGAGCCTCGACGATGCATCTGGCCATGCACCTTGCATCAAGCACGGAAAGGCCGCAAACTACAAATGGTCGCTCTTCTCTCCGGCGACCGACCTTCGTCGCACCATCCGGGTCCCCCCGAATCCGAATGGTCTGCGCGATCATGTCCCCGGGACGACTCGTCTCGGCACGGACGCATTCCGGCTGTTGATTCGCGCGGCCGATCCTCCCGAGTCCGATCCGGGATGCGGGGGGCACCGGCGTACCGGCCGCGCGGGATTGGGGGCGCTCGGTGAGCAGCAACCCTGTGCACAGGAGCATTCTCGTCGTCGATCTGGAGAACTCGACGGCGGCACTTCGCACGAATCCGGTCAAGCAGGAGCTGCGGAGCCAGGTCTACGGGCACCTACGGAAAGCCATGGCGAACACCGGGATCGACGATCGGTGGTGTGACCGGTTCGAGGATCGTGGAGACGGTGTTCTCGCCCTGTTCCATCCCGTCGATGAGTTGCCAAAAACATACCTGCTGTCAAGACTGATCCCGGGCCTCGCCCAGCAACTCATCGACTACAACCGGTCCCTCCCGGAAGCCGAACTGCCCAGCCGGAGCATGCGCATGCGGGCCGTGCTGCACGCGGGGGAAGTGCACCGGGACGAGAACGGGCCGTTCGGGGAGGCCATCGATCTGGCGTGCCGGTTACTGGATGCCCAGCGGGTGAAGAAGTGCCTCCGCACGAGCCTGTCGCCTCTCGTGCTCGTGGTCTCGGAGGACATCTACTGGGGCATCGTGCGCCATGGGTACGACGGGATCTGTCCCGCGTCGTACAAGCCGGGGCTCCGCGTCTTGGTCGGCGATCGGCGGCGGCAGGGCTACGTCCACGTGCCGCCGGCGCCGGACGCGGAGGGGAAGCGGTCCATGGCCGTGGCTTGAGTCAGGCAGGGCGGGCTTCCAGGACGGTGACGGCGGGGGCTTGGGCGGGGGTGCCGGTGGGGCGGAGGCCGGCATCGTGGAAGAGCCGCTCGTACTGGGAGCGGGTGCGTTGCAGGCCGCCGCTGGTCATCGCGAGCACTTCGAGGTCGAGCCACTTCATGCGGGACGGGGCACGGACTCGAAGAAGTCGCCGCCGGCCATCCGGCAGCGGCCCGCCGCGACGGCCTGGCCGATGGGGCCGGCGCCGGCGTCCACGATCGTCTCGCCGTGGGCGAACTCGCAGGCGGCGACGAGGGGGGCGATGAACCGGCCGGGCCGCCACGCTGACCGCCTGGGAGACCCAGCCGCGCGTGAGCAGGCCCGGATGGTGTGGAGTTTCTCTCGCCGGGGGCGATGAGTTTCGGGCGGGACGCGGGTCGGCCCTCGTGGAGCGCGAGGGAGGTTGTGATGTCAGGTCCGTCACACTTCGTTGACCTCGATCGCGATTGAGGTCGGAGGGTGAGGGACGTGGAGCAGGGCGGATTTGTCGGACCCCGCTGGAATACTCCCGGAGAGCGCCAAGTTTAATGGTTCGCGAAAGTGTCAGTCGCTGCAGTATTTTGCGACGGTATCCCCTGAGACGTGCCCGACGGCCCCCGCGTGCCCGCATGCGGGGCTTGACGATTGGATGAGAGTTGACCACTCCCGCATCTCCAAAGATGGCGGACGGCCCACTGAAGGAACCCGCCGCCGGCGATGGTCTCGACCGCGGCGTGCTCGCGGTCGCCGGTGTCGTGGTCCTCGGCGCGATCATGTCGATCCTGGACGTGACCGTCGTCAATGTGGCCATCAACGACCTGGCGAAAGAGTTCAACACCCCCCTGGCGACCATCCAGTGGGTCGCGACGGGCTACACGCTGGCACTGGCCACGGTGATCCCGATCACCGGATGGGCCTCCGCGCGGTTCGGCACCAAGCGGCTGTACATGATCTCGATCGGGCTGTTCGTGATCGGCTCGATGCTGGCCGGGATCGCCTGGTCGGCGGAGTCGCTGATCGCGTTCCGGGTGCTGCAGGGCCTCGGCGGCGGCATGATCATGCCGGCCGGCATGACGATCCTCACCCAGGCGGCGGGGCCGCAGCGGGTCGGCCAGGTGATGAGCATCGTCGGCGTGCCGATGCTGCTCGGCCCGATCCTCGGCCCGATCCTGGGCGGCTACCTCGTCGACGACGTCTCGTGGCGCTGGATCTTCTTCATCAACCTGCCGATCGGGATCGTCGCGCTGCTGCTGTCGGCGCGGATCCTCAAGCGGGACGAGCCGAAGCCGGCCGAGCGGCTGGACTTCATCGGCCTGCTGCTGCTGTCCCCCGGCCTGGCCACGCTGATCTACGGGGTGGCCCGGGGCGCCGAGATGAAGGACTTCCTGAAGACCGAGCCGCTGGCGTTCACTGTCGTAGGCACCGTGCTGGTCCTCGGCTTCGTCGTCCGGGCGCTGAACGCCCGGAACCCGCTGATCGACCTGCGGCTGCTGAAGCGGCGCTCGGTGGCGGCGGCGTCCGGCACGATGGTGCTGTTCATGATCGCGTTCATGGGCGCGATGCTGCTGCTGCCGCTGTACTACCAGATCGTGCGCGGCGAGGGCGCCCTGCAGTCCGGCCTGCTGCTGGCCCCGCAGGGCCTCGGCGCGATGGTCACGATGCCGATCGGCGGGAAACTCACCGACCGGATCGGCCCCGGCCGGGTCGTGCTCGTCGGCATGGTGGTCGTGGTGCTGTCGGTGTCGGGCTTCGCCGCGATCCTCGAGGCCGACACGTCCTACTGGGCGCTGGGCGGGGCGCTGTTCGTGATGGGCCTCGGCATGGGCATGACGATGATGCCGACCATGGCGGCCGCGATCCAGACGCTCGTCCACGACGAGGTGCCGCGCGCGAGCACGATGCTGAACATCATCCAGCAGGTGTCGTCCTCCATCGGCACCGCGATGATCTCGGTGCTGCTGGCCAACCGGCTGGCGTCCGAGCTGGGCGGCGGGGCCGGCGGTGAGATCGGCAGCACCGAGAAGGTGCCGCCGGCGATCATGGAGAAGATCGCCGGGCCGATGGCCGACGCGTTCCAGCACACCTACTGGTACTCGGCGGGGCTGCTGCTCCTGGCCTTCCTGCCGGCGCTGCTGCTGCCGCGCAGAAAGCCGGAGACCGCGGGCGTCGACGCGCCCATGCCGATGCACTGAGCCGTCTCCCGGCGTCCGGGCGACGCCGGGAAGGGCCGTTGAGAACGTCTCTGGCGCGTTCCACGCCCCGGCCGGACCCCTGGGGGACCCGGCCGGGGTTTCGCCTTCCTGGGCGCTCTCAGGACTTGGCAGCGGCCCAGTACTCGTCCTTCAGCAGCCGCTTGTAGAGCTTGCCGGTCGGGTGGCGCGGCAGCTCGGCACGGAAGTCGACCGAGCGCGGGCACTTGTAGTGGGCGAGCTGGTCGCGGCAGTACGCGATCAGCTCCGCTTCGAGCGCGGGGCCCGCGTCGTCCAAGGACAGGGGCTGGACGACCGCCTTGACCGCCTCCCCCATCTCCGCGTCCGGGACGCCGAACACCGCCACGTCGGCGACCTTCGGGTGGACCGCGAGGACGTTCTCGGCCTCCTGCGGGTAGATGTTCACCCCGCCGCTGATGATCATGTAGGCGCGGCGGTCGGTGAGGTGGAGGAAGCCGTCCCCGTCCACGTAGCCGACGTCGCCGAGGGTCGTCCAGCCGTGCCCCCACGGGTCGCGGGACGCGGCGGTCTTCTCCTCGTCGGCGTGGTACTCGAACGTGGGGCCGTTGCCGAAGTAGAGCGTCCCGGACTCCCCCGGCGGAAGCTCGCGGCCGTTCTCGTCGCAGACGTGGACCTCACCCAGGATGGGGCGGCCGACGGTGCCCTTGTGGGCCAGCCAGTCCTCGGAGTTGGTGTAGACGAAGCAGTTGCCCTCGGTACCGGCGTAGTACTCGTGCAGGATCGGCCCCCACCAGTCGATCATCTGCTCCTTGACGGGGACGGGGCAGGGCGCGGCGGCGTGGACGGCGGCGCGCAGCGACGACACGTCGTAACGGGCGCGCGTCTCCTCCGGGAGCTTGAGCATCCGGATGAACATGGTCGGCACCCACTGGCTGTGCGTGACGCGGTACTTCTCGATCGTCGCGAGAGCCTGCTCGGGGTCGAACTTCTCCATCACCACGACGGTCGAGCCGCACCTGTGGAAGACGAGCGAGTAGCGCAGCGGCGCGGCGTGGTAGAGCGGCGCCGGGGACAAGTACACCGAGTCGGCGTCGGCCTGGAACAGGCCGGTGATGAGCATGTAGAGGGCCCCTGGCTCGCCCATGGGCGCCAGCGACAGCGGCGGTTTCACGCCCTTGGGGCGGCCCGTGGTGCCGGACGAGTAGAGCATGTCCGAGCCCTCGCACTCGTCCTCGACGGGCGTGGCGGGGTGGCCCGCCACGCGCTCCTCGTAGGACTCGTAGCCGGGAGCCGTGCCGCCGAGCATGAGGCGCAGCGGCACGTCCGGCGGGGTCTGCGCGGCGGCCTCCATCGACGCGCTGGTGATGAAGGCCTTGGCCTCGCAGTTGTCCACGATGTAGGCGAGCTCCTCGTGCTGGAGCCGCGAGCTGATGGCGGTGTAGTAGAGCCCGGAGCGCTGTGCCGCCCAGGCGATGGCCAGGTAGAGCGGATGGTTCTCCAGCATGAACGCGATGTGGTCCCCCGGGCGCAGCCCCTCCGCGCGGAGCAGCTGCGCGAGCCGGTTGGACTCCTCGTTCAGTTCCCGGAAGGTGACGACCCGCCCGGAGCCCGCCATGATCACGGCGGGCTTGTCGGGCGTCTGAGCTGCGATCTGCCCCAGGTGCATGGCCGCAACCTACCGGGCCGGACCACCTAATGGAATCACATTCGGTTTCTGGGGTGGGTCATACGAGCATGTGGTCGAAGTCACCGTCCTTCGCTCCGCCCACGAACGCCTCCACCTCCTCGCGCGTGTAGACGAGGATCGCTCCCTCAGGGTCCCTGGAGTTGCGCACTGCGATCTCCCCGTTGGGGAGTTCGGCCATCTCGACACAGTTGCCGGACGGGTTGCTCCGCCGGCTCTTCTGCCAGACGAGCGCGCTGCGCCGGACGTCCGACATGTGGTGGCCGTCCATCTTTGCCCCCTCTAGGCGTCTCGGCCTCCCTCGTCGGGAGACCGGCGATCTCGCCCCACCCCACACAATGGTACGAGATGCACGTGCATTCGTTCTTGCATTGGTTCATGCAGACGGTCTTGCATCTGCACGGCTTGGGGAGCAAGATAGCGAACGCTCACCGGTGACAACCCCGCACGCCTCTGAGGTTTGACCATGACCGTTGACCAGGCAGACGAAGTCGCAGTCCCCGCCGCCATGGGGCGTGGCCGGCCGCGGCACGCCTCGGACGTCCACGCGCCCTGGCCGGACGCGCCGCCGATGACGATCGGCCCGAACGTCCCCGCGCCGGCCGCGAGCGTCCCGGCCACCGCGCCCGGGCTCGCCGGGCTCTGGCCGGCCCCGCACGCGGGCCCCCCGCGCACCGCGCGGCGCGTGCTGCCCGCCGAGATCACAGCGCCCCGATCGGCGCGCGAGTTCACCCAGGTCACGCTGGACGCGTGGGGCCTCACCGGCGACGCGGGCGACGTGGTCGTCGCGGTGTCGGAGCTGGTGACCAACGCGCTCCGGCACGGCCTGGAGGGGCTCCCCCAGCCGCTGCCGCTGTGCCCCATCCAGCTCGTCCTGATCGGGCACCCGCGCCGGCTGCTCGTCTCGGTGACCGACCCGGGCGCCCGCGCGCCCGAGCCCGCCCCGAGCGACCCGGGCCGGTTCGTCGAGGGCGGCCGCGGGCTCCTCGTGGTCGGCGCGATCAGCGACGCCTGGGGCTGGGCTCGGCTCGCGACGGGCGGCAAGGCCGTCTGGGCGGCCTTCGACCTGCGGGTCAGCTCTCCAGAGCCGCGGGAAGCGCCGGCTGGGCGGGCACCGGCCGCGCCGGATTCTCCAGCTCGCTGAGGAAGTCCTGGGCCCACCGGTCCACGTCGTGCTCGATGACGCGGCGGCGCATGGAGCGCATCCGCCGGGCCTGCTCCGCGGGCTCGGCGTGCAGCGCGTCCAGCAGCGTGCCCTTGAGGCCGTCGATGTCGTAGGGGTTGACCTGGAACGCTCCGCGCTTCAGCTCGGCCGCTGCGCCGGTGAACTCGCTGAGCACGAGCGCGCCGCGCAGGTCCCTGCGGCAGGCGACGTACTCCTTGGCCACGAGGTTCATGCCGTCGCGCAGCGGGGTCACCACCATCACGTCCGCGGCCAGGTAGAGCGCGGTCAGCTCGGGTCGGTCATACGAGCTGTGCAGATAGTGGATGACCGGAAACCCGATCTCGCCGTGTTCCCCGTTGATCCGCCCCACCAGCTGCTCGATCTCCTCCCGGAGCAGCTGGTACTGCTCGACGCGCTCCCGGCTCGGCGTCGCGATCTGCACGAAGACGGCCTGGCCCGGCTTGATGTGGCCGTCCTCGAACAGCTCCCCGAAGGCCTGGAGCCGCTGGGTGATGCCCTTGGTGTAGTCCAGCCGGTCGACGCCGAGCAGGACGGTCGCGTCGCCGAGGTCGGTGCGGATCTCCTGCGCGCGCTCCCGCACGTCCTCGCGCCCCACCAGGTCGTGCAGCTCGCCCACGTCCACCGAGATGGGGAACGCGCGGGCGCGCACGACCCGGTCGTCCCAGAAGACGTCCTGCTTGACGTAGCGGGCGTCGAGGAGCCGGCGGCAGAGGCGCACGAAGTTGGCCGCCGCGCCCGGGAGCTGGAAGCCGACCAGGTCGGCGCCGAGCAGCCCCTCCAGGATGCGCCGCCGCCACGGCAGCTGCCAGAACAGCTCCACCGGCGGGAACGGGATATGGAGGAAGAAGCCGATCCGCAGGTCGGGACGCAGCTCGCGCAGCATCCGCGGGACGAGCTGGAGCTGATAGTCCTGCACCCAGACGATCGCGTCCTTGGCGGCGACCTTCGCCGCGGCCTCGGCGAACCGCTGGTTGACGCGCACGTAGGCGTCCCACATCGCCCGGTCGTAGACCGGAGTGGCCACGACGTCGTGGTAGAGCGGCCAGAGCGTGGCGTTGGAGAAGCCCTCGTAGTAGAGCCGCACCTCGTCGGCGGACTGCGCGATGGGGTGCAGCGCCATGCCGTCCTCCTCGAACGGCTCCAGCTCCTCGTCGGGCGCGCCCGTCCACCCGATCCACGTGCCCTTCCTGCGCCGCATCACCGGGGCGATCGCGCTGACCAGGCCGCCGGGACTGCGCCTCCACCGGGGGACGCCGTCGGCGCCGACGTTCCGGTCCACCGGCAGCCGGTTGGCCACCACCACGAATTCACTACCGCTCGACACCTGCGACCCGCCTCTCCAGGAACTCTCAGCGATCACTCATGCCCAGAAACGGTCATCGGGAACATTGTGTCATTTCGACGCAAAGGACCCGGTATCCGCAAAGGCGGATGTCAGGCGGGCGGGGCGGCGGCACGGGCGTATTGGAGCGGGCCATAATCCTTTCCCGGCAGGTGACCGCTGTCGAGCCCGCTGTCACGGCGGCCACCCGGACACCGAAAAAGTTACCCAGATCACACCGCGGCAGGCGCCCGCACGCGCGAGCGGCGGAGACCTGTTGATCACACGTTGACGGACGCCCGGCCGGAGGCGCTCTCGGGGCGGCGCCCCCAGAGGACGGCGTCCACGGAGAAGCGCCCGGCGCCCGTGAGGGTGAAGAGCAGCGCGGCGGCGGCGAGGACGAGCACGTACTCGTACCCGCCCTCCTGGGAGAACAGGCCCTTGCCCATGTGGACGTACCAGAACGCGCCCGCCATGTTCAGCGCGATGAGCACGCCGGCGACCGGCACCAGGACGCCGGCGACGAGCGCGGCGCCCCCGAGCAGCTCGACCCAGGTGGCGTAGCCGGCGGCGAGTCCGGGCAGCGGGATGCCGAGGTGGTCGAAGGACCGGGCGACCTCGGCGTGCCCGGTCTCGGCGAGCTTCTGCCAGCCGTGCGCGATGAAGATCACGCCGACCGCGAGCCGGCCGATGAGCAGCCCGGCGTCGGGGAGCGCGGGAGGGCGGCGAGTCGGGAGCATGCCTCGTCTCCTTCACGTGGGGGTCCCATGGAACCGGCGGAGCGCCGGCCGAAATGATTCAAATTCAGACCATCTAGAAACTTCAAGGGTGTTTTCATGCCAACTAGAATCACCGCATGGACGATGCCGGGGCCCCGCTCGAACCGCGCGAGCTGCGCGCCTGGATGGCCTTCCTGGCGGCGGGCCACCTGATCGAGCACGAGGTCGAGCGGCAGCTCAAGCGGGACGGCGGGCTGTCCCACCCCGAGTTCGAGGTGCTGCTCAGGCTGTCGGCCGCCGAGGGCGAGCGGATGCGCATGTCCGACCTCGCGCGCGAGGTGATGGTCTCCAAGAGCCGGCTCACCTACCAGGTCACCCAGCTCGAACGGGCCGGGCTCGTCAAGCGGACGGCCTGCGAGTCCGACCGCCGGTCGGTGTGGGCGGAGCTGACGGACGCGGGCACCGCCGCCCTCGCCGCGGTCCGTCCCGGGCACCGCGAGGTCGTCCGCGAGGTGCTGATCGAGGTGCTGACGCCGGAGGAGATCGACCTGCTGGGCGACGCGCTCAGCCGCGTCGCCGGGCGGCTGCGGGAGCGGTGAGCGCGCGGCTCGGCTACCGTGATCGGCCTGAGCCGCGACGGAGCACACGACCGGCGGGAGCGCGACGATGCGGGACTTCGGGGGGATCGTCGAGGCCGCGCCCGCGCGGACCGTCCGGCCCGAGTCGGCGGACGAGGCCGCGGCCGCCGTCCGCGACGCCGCCGCGCGGAACCTCGACATGGTGCCGCGGGGCCTCGGGCACTCCACGTACGGCCAGTCGCTGACGGCCGGCGTCTCCCTCGACCTGCGCGGCCTCGCGGGCGTCCGGGTGACCGGCACCGACCGGGCGGTCGCCGGCGCCGGGGCCACCTGGCGCGAGGTCCTCGCCGCGACGCTTCCGCTCGGGCTCACCCCTCCCGTGCTGACCGACCATCTGGACGTGACGGTCGGCGGGACGGTCTCCGCGGCCGGCGTCGGCGGGACGTCCCACCGGCACGGCACGCAGGCGGACAACGTCCTCGACCTGGACGTCGTGGTGGACGGCGAGCCCGTGACCTGCTCCCCCGCCGTCCGGCCGGAGGTCTTCGACGCCGTCCGCGCCGGGCTCGGGCGGCACGGCGTCATCACCGGGGTGACGCTGCGGCTCGTCCCGGCACCGGAGCGGGTGCTGTCCTGCACGGTTCCGTGCCGGGACGCGGCCGACCTGCTCCGCGTCCAGCGCGAGGTACAGGCCGAGCACATCTCAGGGCAGGTCAAGCCATCGGACGGCGGCTGGGTGTTCGAGGCCAAGGCCGTCCTGTACGGGGACGAGGGCGAGCCGCCGCCCGGCACCACCGAGACCGAGGAGCTCTCCTACCTCGACTTCTGCGACCGCCTGCGCCCCGACGTCGAGGAGCTGATCGCGCTCGGCGAGTGGGCGCGGCCGCATCCCTGGGGCATGGTCTTCCTGCCCGGCTCAGCCGCCGCCTCCGTCATCACGGCGACGCTCGCGGGCATGACCACGGCGGACCTCGGCCTCAGCGGGGTGATCCTGGTCAAGGCGCTGCGGGTCGGGCACGTCCCGATGCTGGCCGCGCCGGAGGACCCCGTCCTGTTCAGCCTGCTGCGCACCGCGTCGCCGGGCTGCGCGCCCGTCCCGGACATGCTCGCGGCGAACCGGGCGCTGCTCGACCGCGCCACCGCCGCCGGCGGCACCCGCTACGCCGTGGACTCCGTCCCGGCGGGGTAGGCGGACTGGAAGGCCAGGCGCCGGTCGGCACCCGCGGCGAGCCGGTCGCAGACGTCGTCCAGGTCCATGAAGACCTGCCACTTCTCCTGCCCGGACACGGCGGCGAGGACGTCCACGAGCCGCTGCTCCAGGTCGGGGACGCGCTTGGCCTTCCACACATTGTCGGCGAGGCTGACCAGCAGGTCGCCGACGCCGATGTCCGGCCCGTCCCAGGACGCGTGGGTGCGCGCGAAGCGGGCCAGCCGCTCCTCGACGCCCCGCTCGCGCAGGAGGGCGTGGCCCGCCCGCTCGTGCTCGGCGCCCGGGCCGGTCAGCTCGGCCGGGTGCAGCGCCTTGCCGATGTCGTGGGTGGCCGCGCCGAACAGCACCGCCTCCGCGTCGACGGCGAGGGCCGGGTGACGGTCGGCCGCCCAGGCGACCAGCTCGGCGGCCACGTCGTGGACGGCGCGCAGGTGCGCCGCGAGGCGCGGCGGGGCGCCGAGGTCCTCCAGGAGGCGGGCGGCCCGCTCCGGCAGCGGGCGCGGGCCCGGGTCGGTCAGCGCGCGTCTCAGGCCGTCGGACGTCATGCGCGGTCGCCCGCGCTCACAGTGCCAGGGCGAGGACCTCGGCGCCGGGGAGGGCGGCGACGGCCTTGCCGGGGAGGAGGATCTTGGACTTGCGCAGGCCGCTGCCGATGACGACGTGCGGAGCGGCGGCGACGGCCTCGTCCACCAGGATCGGCCAGCCCTCCGGAAGGCCGACCGGGGTGATGCCGCCGTACTCCATGCCGGTGAGCGCGGTGGCGTCGGCCATCGGCGCGAACGACGCCTTCCGGGCGCCGAGGTGCTTGCGGACGACGCCGTTCACGTCCGCGCGGCCGGTCGCGAGGATCATGCACGCGGCGTAGGTGACCTCGCCGCCCCGCTTCGCGGCGACGACCACGCAGTTCGCGCTGGCGTCGAGGGGCACGCCGTAGCGCTCGCAGAACGCGGCGGTGTCGGCGAGCTCCGGGTCGATCTCGGCGGCCTCCGCGCCCGGCAGCCCGCCGATCGCGGCGGCGACCGGATCGGCCAGCAGGTCGCGCCGGCCGTCCGCCGGTTGCCAGTCGAGCGTGCCGACCATGTCTCCGTCCCCTCTCGTGATCCCGGTCTCCACCCTGCCACGCCCTTGACGCCAATGCCCGTGGCGTGGTCCAGTGGCTGAGCCACTGGACCTCTGGAGGTAGCGTGCCGTCCACACCGATCCCCCGCGACACGGTCGTCGACTCGCTCGTCGACCGGCTGCGCGACGACGTGCTGAGCGGCCGCTACCCGCCGGGCTCCTACCTGCCCCCCGAACGCGACCTCGCCGCCGGCTACGCGGTGACCCGCACGTCGCTGAAGCACGCGATCGTCCGGCTCGCGCAGGCGGGGCTGCTGGAGACGCGGCACGGCGTCGGGACCCGGGTCCGCGACTACGAGCGGCTCGGCGGCCCCGAACTGCTGCCGATGCTGGTCAGCACGGTCGGGCCGGCGTGGATGGCGGAGATCTTCGAGGTGCGCCGCGAGGTCGGCGCGCAGGTGGCGGCCAAGGCGGCGGCCAACGCGACCGGCGAGCACCGGGCCCGGCTGCGGGACCTGGCCGCGCAGGTCCGGGACGCCGCCGACGGCGACGCGGCCCAGCTCGCCGAGTGCGAGATCCACCGGGTCATCGCGGCGGCCACCGGCAACCGGGTGTACGGCTTCATGGTCAACGCCCTGCTGAACGCCTACCTCGCCGTCCGGGACGGTTTCGCGCACGCCTTCAAGGACCCCGCCGCGGCGGCCGGCAGGCTCGCCCCCCTCATCGACGCCCTGTGCGACGGCGACGCGGACCGGGCGCGCGCCGCGGCGACCGCCTACTTCACCGAGACCGAAGCGATCATGACGGGCCGACGATGACCGAGAGCGTGACGAAAGCCGGCCGGAGCACGGTGTTCCGAGAGGTGATGGAGGGGATTCTGCGGGTCGCCGGCGAGGACGCCGAGCGCCCGATGCGGCTCGAACTCGTGGCCACTCTGCCCGAGGTCCTCCGGCCCTGGGGGGACGTGGAAGGCGAGCTGACCGGGCGCGTGCACGTCCCCGGCTGGGCGGACGACCGTGCGGCGGTGGGGACGCTACGCGTGGCGCCGATCGCCGCGCGCCGGATCCGCTACACGCTGGAGTTCACGGCGGACGACGGCCGCAGGATGCGCCTGGACGGCTGGAAGACCGTCAGCGCGCGGCGGCCCGTCCGGTCGATGACGGTCCTGCCGCTCACGGTGACCGGCGCGGACGGGACCGTGGCCGGCGAGGCGCGGCTGCGCTTCGACGTCCGGCGGGACCTCGTGCGCTTCCTCCGCGGCTTCCGCTTCCCGGGCCCCGATCCGATGCGGTCGCGCTGGCGGGGACAGGCCGGGCGGCTGGAGGTCTGGTACACGACGCTGACCGACCCGGCGACCGGCACGGGCTTCTGGATCCACCACGAGCTGGTCGCGCCGGACGAGGGCGAGGCGCGGGCGCACGGCTGGGCCGCCGTCTTCCCGCCCGGCGAGCAGCCCGTGCTCGCGCGGTTCGGCCCGCACGGGTGGAGCCGTCCCGCTGACGCCGCGTTCGCGGCCGGGCCCGTCGCGCAGACCGGCGGCGGGCTCACCGGCTCGGCGGGCGCGATCACCTGGGATCTGCGCGAGTCGGGCGGCGGGCGGCCGCTGTTCACGTTCCCGCGCTGGGCGTGGGCGTCGGAGCTGCTGCCCGCCGCGCAGATCGTCCCGAAGCCCGCGGCGGCCTACGACGGCGAGGTGCGGTTCGGCGACCGCGTCCTCGCCCTGGACGGCGCGCCCGGCGCGTCCGCCCGCATCTACGGGCACGGGAACGCGCGGCGCTGGGCGTGGCTGCACGCCGACCTCGGCGGCGGCGACGTGTGCGAGATCGTGGCGGCCGTCTCGACGCGCCCGGGGATGAACCGGCTGCCACCGCTGCCGTTCGTCCGGCTCCGGGTGGACGGCGCCGACCTGCCCTCCGGCGACCCGCTGCTCGCGGCGCTCCGGCTGCGCGCCGACGTCCGCCTGCCCACCTGGACGGTCCGCGGCCGCATCGGCGACCGGGGCCTGCACGTGACGGTGACGCTGCCGCCGGAGGAGACCGTGCCGGTCGACTACGCCGACCCGGACGGCGCCCCGGCGGTCTGCCACAACTCCGAGCGCGCCCATGTCCGGATCGTCCTGGCCCGGCGGTCCGGGGACGGCTGGGAGACCGAGCGCGAGTGGCGGCTCGACGGCACCGGGCACGCGGAGGTGGGGCTGCGATGAACGCGATGACCGGGACGGTCGCGGCGCTGCTCGGCATCGAGGACGCCGACGACCTGGCCCGCGTCGCGGCCCGCGCGGAGGCCCTCGGCCGGGCGCTGCCCGCCCCCGCGCGGCTCGGGCTGCGCGCCGGGGCGGGCACGCTGGACGCGCTGTCGCGCCTCGCCACCGGGCACCCCCTGGAGGCCCTGGACGCCGACCGCCGGGACGCGTTCTGCGCGCTCCTGACGTCCCGCGAGCCGGGGGCCCGGCTCGTCGAGACGCTGAAGATCCCGCTGCTGCTCGCCGCCGGCACCGAGCTGCTGCCGCCGCCCCGGGCCGCGGGCGACCCGCGCCCGGACGCGCCGCTGGACTGCACGCCGTCCGCGGACTGGCCGTCCTGCTCGACCGCCGACGCCGTCGTCATCGGGTCGGGGGCGGGCGGGGCGATGGCCGCGCGGACCCTCGCCCGGCGCGGCATGTCGGTCCTCGTCCTGGAGGAGGGGCGGCGCTTCACGGTGGCCGAGTTCCGCGACCGGCCGCCGCTCGACCGGTTCCTCGACCTGTACCGGGACGGCGGCTCGGCCGTCGCGCTCGGCCGCCCGCCCGTGCTGCTGCCCGAGGGCAGGGCCGTCGGCGGGACGACCGTCGTCAACAGCGGCACCTGCTACCGGACGCCGGACCGCGTCCTCCGGCGGTGGGCGGGGCTGGGCGTCCCGGTCGACGGCTTCGGCGCCCACCTCGACGAGGTGGAGGCCACCCTGCGGGTCACGCGGCAGCCGGTCGCGCCGCTCGGCCGGAACGGGCTGCTCGCCCTGGAAGGCGCGGAGCGGCTCGGCTGGCGGGCCGCGCCGCTGCGCCGCAACGCCCCGGACTGCCGGGGCAGCGGGCAGTGCGCGGCCGGCTGCCCGCACAACGCCAAGTACGGCGTCCACCTGAACGCGCTCCCCCAGGCCTGCGCGGCGGGGGCGCGCATCGTGACCGAGGCGCGGGCCGAACGCGTGCTGGTCGAGCGCGGCAGCGCCACCGGAGTGCGGGCGCGGCGCCCGGACGGCACGTCCTTCGAGATCCTCTCCCCGCGCGTCGTCGTCGCGGCGGGAGCCACGCAGACCCCGCTGCTGCTGCGGCGCTCCGGCCTCGGCGGGCACCCGCGGCTGGGGCGCGGGATGGCCGTCCATCCCGCCACGAACGTCGCCGGGCGCTTCGCCGAGCCGGTCGTGTCGTGGTCGGGGGTGATGCAGAGCGTCGGCATCGAGGAACTGCACGGCGACGGGATCCTCATCGAGGCGACGGCGAGCCCGCCCGGCATGAGCTCCTTCCCGCTGCCCGGCGCGGGACGGGCGCTGCGCCGCGAGCTGGAGAACGCCGACCACCTCGCCGTGCTCGGCGCGATGATCGCCGACGCCCCGTCCGGCCGCGTGCACGGCCGGAACCGGGCCCTGGTCCGCTACGACCTGGCCCGGGAGGACGCCGCCCGGCTGCGGCGCGCGCTCGTCGCGATGGGCCGGATCCTGTTCGCCGCCGGGGCGGCCGAGGTGCTCACCGGCCTGCCCCGCCGCCCGGTCGTCCGGGACGAGGCCGAGCTGACGCGCGCGGTGGCGATGGCGCCCGCCGCCGACCTGCATCTGGCCGGGTTCCACCCGACCGGCACGGCGAAGCTCGGCGCCGACGGCGCGCGGGCGCCGGCAGACCCGGCCGGACGGCTGCGGGGCGTCCGCGGCGTGCACGTCGCGGACGCGTCCGTCCTGCCGAGCTGCCCGGAGGTGAACCCGCAGCTCACCATCATGGCGATGGCGCTGCGGATCGCCGAGGGCATCGGCTGAGCCGCGGCGGGTTCGCGAGCGCGCCGGTCCGCGAGCCCGCCGCACCCGGGGTCAGACCCCGGCCCCGACCAGCCCGTGCGGGTCGAGGATGACCTTCTCCGCCGCGCCGCGGTCGAACTCGGCGTAGCCCTGGGGCGCCTGCTCCAGCGGCATGACGATCGCGTGCACGTTGCGCGCGATCTGCACCTTGTCGTGCAGGATCGCCATCATCAGCTGCCGGTTGTACTTCATCACCGGGCACTGGCCCGTGGTGAAGACGTGCGACTTCGCCCAGCCGAGGCCGATCCGCAACCCGAGCTGCCCGACCTTGGCGTTCTCGTCCGGAGCGCCCGGGTCGCCCGTCACGTACAGGCCGGGGATGCCGAGCGCGCCGGCCGCGCGGGTGATGTCCATCAGCGTGTTGAGGACGGTCGCCGGGTGCTCCTTCGCCGCCCCCTCGGGACCGTGGCCGCGCGCCTCGAACCCGACGCAGTCGACGGCCGCGTCGACCTCGGGGACGCCGAGGATCTGCTCGATCTGCTCGGCCACGTTGGCGTGCTGCGACAGGTCGATCGTCTCGCAGCCGAAGGCGCGGGCCTGCGCCAGCCGCTCCGCGTTCATGTCGCCGACGATCACGACGGCGGCGCCGAGCAGGTGGCAGGCGGTGGCGCAGGCGAGCCCGACCGGGCCGGCCCCGGCCACGTACACGGTGGAGCCGGTGGTGACGCCCGCGGTGTAGGCGCCGTGGTAGCCGGTCGGGAAGATGTCCGACAGCATCGCGAGGTCGGGCAGCTTCGCCATCACGGTGTCGCGGTCGCCGGGGAACTTCAGCAGGTTGAAGTCCGCGTACGGGACGACCGCGTACCGGGCCTGGCCGCCGTGCCAGCCGCCCATGTCGACGTAGCCGTACGCCGCGCCCGGACGCTCGCGGTTGACGTTCTCGCAGACGCCGGTGTTGCGCTCCTTGCAGTTGCGGCAGCGCCCGCAGGCGATGTTGAACGGGACGCTGACGAGGTCGCCCTCCTTGACGAACTCGACGTCCCTGCCGGTCTCCACCACCTCGCCGGTGATCTCGTGGCCGAGCGTCAGCCCGGCGGGCGCGGTGGTCCGGCCGCGCACCATGTGCTGGTCGGACCCGCAGATGTTGGTGGCGAGGACCTTGAGGATGACGCCGTGCTGGAGCTTGCGGCCCGACTGCTCGGCCAGCTCGAGCTTGGGGAAGTCCAGCTCCTCGACCGTGACCTTCCCCGGCCCCTGGTACACGACGCCCTTGTTGGTGTCCGTCACGACCTTCTCCCTTCTCGTCGAGGGTCGGTCGTGGCCATACCCGTTTCCTACCTGTTAGTCCGTTTCCGCGAGGACCGGTTCAGGAACCCAGGTAGCGCAGGACGGCGAGGACCTGGCGGCTGTAGCCGGACGCGTGCGACAGGTCGAGCTTGTCGAAGATCGCATTGACGTGCTTCTCGACCGCGCTTTGCGAGATGTGGAGGGTCGCGGCGATCGAGGCATTGGCATGCCCCTGCGCCATGGTGTCGAGGACGTCCCGTTCGCGCGGGGTCAGCCGGGCCAGCGGGTCGGCGTGCGTGCTGTGCGCCAGCAGCCGGCGGACCACCTCGGGATCGAACGCGGCGCCGCCCGCCCCCACGCGGTCCAGGGCGTCCAGGAACTCGTCGACCTGCGCGACCCGGTCCTTCAGCAGGTAGCCGACGCCGGTGGTGTCGGCCGTGATCAGCTCGGTGGCGTAGCGCTTCTCCACGTACTGCGACAGGACGAGCACGCCGACGTCCGGCCAGCGCCGCCGGACCTCCAGCGCGGCGCGCAGCCCCTCGTCGGTGTGCGTCGGCGGCATCCGGACGTCCACCACCACGACGTCGGGCGGGCCCTGCGCCACCGCCGCGATCAGGGCGTCGCCGTCGCCGACCGCGGCGGCCACCTCGTGGCCCTCCTCGGCGAGCAGCCGCACCAGCCCCTCCCGGAGGAGCGTCGAGTCCTCGGCGAGCATCACCCGCACGGCAGCTCCGCGGTGATCACGGTCGGGCCGCCGGGCGGGCTGTCCACGGTGAACGCGCCGTCCAGCGCCGCGACCCGGCGGGCCAGCCCGGCGAGACCGCCCCCGGCCGGGTCGGCTCCGCCGGCTCCGTCGTCCTCGATGCGCACGCCGATCATTGTCGCCGATCCCTCGACGGCGACCCGCACGGACCGGGCGCCGGAGTGCTTGGCGGCGTTGGTCACCGCCTCGCAGACGACGAAGTACGCGGCGGTCTCCACCGCGTGCGGGGGGCGTCCGGGCACGTCGAACTCGATCGTCACCGGCAGCGCCGACCGCTCGGCCACCGTCTCCAGCGCCGCCCGCAGTCCCTCGCCGTCCAGCGCGGCCGGGTAGACGCGCCAGGTGACCTCCCGCAGGTCGGCGAGGGCCCGCTGCGACTCCTCGTGCGCCTGCCTCAGCAGCTCCGCCGCCCTGTCCCCGCTTCCCGCGCGGCGGGCGCGGCCGATCAGCATGCCGAGCGCCACGAGCCGCTGCTGGACGCCGTCGTGCAGGTCCCGCTCGATGCGGCGGCGCTCGTCGTCCACCGCGTCCACGACCTGCGCCCGCGTCACCGACAGCTGCGCGATGCGGCGCTCGTACTCCTCCAGCGGGCTCGGCCCGAGGCAGCGCCGCGCCACGGCCTTCTCCAGGGCCACGACCCCGACCAGGCCCTGGAGCCCGAGGAAGAGCAGCACCAGGCCCACGACGGTGATGTAGAGGACGATCCACCAGGTCGGCGGGATGCCGTCCGCATAGTCGCCCGTGATCCACCAGCCCACCGCCAGCTGGATCCCGGCCGCCGCCCCGTAGGCGATCAGCAGCAGGATCACGCCGCCGAGCAGCCCGACCGGGACCCGCAGGACGAGGTACGCGAGCGCCTTCAGCGGGCCGTACTCGACGGCCCTGTCCTCGCCGAGGAACGTGCGGAGCCGCCGCCGCTCCAGCTCGACCAGGAGGCGGGCACCGCGCGCCGCGGCGCCCGGCACCGTCCGGCGGCCCCGGGAGAACGCCAGCGAGTAGGCCATCAGGGGCGCCGCGACCGCCAGCAGGACCAGCTCCGCCCCGGCGGTGAACGCGCCGAGCAGCAGCCCCGCCGCGGCCCGCGAGGCCGCGCGGAGGCCGCGGCGCGCCGCGTCAGAAGATGCGATCACGTTCGAACTCTCGTGTCTCCGCCCGATGGGCGCCCGGCCGCGGTTCGCGGGCGGGCGTGCGCGCCTTCACGATACGGACGGCCGCGAACACGAGCACCGCCGCGCCGGCCACGGCGACCGTGGCCTTGGAGTAGACGCCGACGTACTCCTCGACCGTCCGCCAGTTGTCACCGAGCCCGTACCCGGCCAGCACGAACGCCGTGTTCCACAGCAGGCTGCCCAGGGCGGTGTAGAGCAGGAACACCGTCATCCGCATCCGCTCGACCCCGGCCGGGACGGAGACCAGGCTCCGGAAGATCGGGACCATGCGGCCGAGGAACACCGCCTTGGCGCCGTGGCGCGCGAACCATGCCTCCGTCCGGTCCAGATCGGCGAGCTTGACCAGCGGAAGCCGGGCCACGAGCGCGCGGATCCGGTCGCGTCCGATCAGCGCTCCGATGCCGTAGAGGGCCAGCGCGCCGGCGACGCTGCCCACCGTCGTCCAGACGATGGCCGCGACCAGGCTCATCCGGCCCTGCGCGGCGGCGAACCCCGCCAGCGGCAGGATCACCTCGCTCGGCAGCGGCGGGAACAGGTTCTCCAGCGCGATCGCCAGGCCCGCACCGGGCGCGCCGAGCTTGTCCATCAGGTCGGTCGCCCACCCCGCGATGCCGCCGGCGGGCTCGGCGCCGGACGCCGCGCTCATCATCTCGATCATGCTCACGACGCTAGGAACCGGCGTCGTCCCGGACCATGGAGCGCACCGCCCGGTCGCCCGGCCGCGCACCGCAGCCCCACCCTGCGGAAAACCGCACCCTGCCGGACCGAATGCCTGACGAGCGGGGCCGGCCGCCCTACGCTGGGGTTCCACCCCCCGCCGCCCGTCCACGGCATCCGGGCGCACGACCGAAGGAGCCGCACGCGTGGCCGACGACCCACCCGAGAACGCGCCGGCCGGCATCGACCCCTCCACGCCGACCTTCGCGCGCGTGTACGACTACTTCCTCGGCGGCAAGGACAACTTCGCCGCCGACCGCGAGGTGGCCGACATGGTGATGGAGCTCGTGCCGGAGGCGCCGGTGGTGGCGCAGGGCAACCGGGTCGCGATCGAGCGGGCGGTGACCTACCTGGCCGGCGAGCTCGGGATCGACCAGTTCATCGACATCGGCTCGGGGCTGCCGACGGCGTCCAACGTGCACCAGTTCGCCCGTGCCGCGAACCCGGCCGCCCGCGTCGTCTACGTCGACAACGACCCGATCGTCCTGGCGCACGGGCGGGCCCTGCTCACCGAGACGGGCGTCGCGACGTTCATCCAGGGCGACCTGTACGAGGCCGAGAAGATCTTCACCGACCGGGCGCTGACGGGACTGCTCGACCTGTCGCGTCCCGTGGGGGTCATCCTGGCCGCGATCATCCACCACGTGCCGGACGAGCGCGACCCCGCGGGCGTCGTCCGGTCGCTGCTCCCGTACCTCGCACCCGGAAGCCACGTCATGCTCACCCACCTGCACGACTCGGGCGAGGACCCGCGCGTCGAGGAGGCCAAGCGCATCCTGCAGTCGGGGCTGGGCGGCTCGTACTTCCGGCACTCCTCGGAGATCGAGGGGTTCATGGCGGGCCTCACGATCCTCGAACCGGGGGTGGCGCATGTCACCGAATGGCGCCCGGACGGCCCCGCCGGGCCGCTGGAGCACCCGCTGCACACCCAGATGGTGGCCGTCCTGGGCAGGAAGGCCTGACGGTCCGCCGCCATGATCGGACGATTCAGCGGAGAGTGAACGGGGCCGCCGGCCGGTGTCCGGCGGAGCGTCCCAGGGGCCCTGGTTCCCGCAGGCTACGGGGTTCCGGGCGGCGGCCCGCCCGGGTTTCGGGCCACCGCCCCGGTATGATCCACGTAAAGAATCTTTTTGATCGACTTTTCCGTTAAGAGCCTTTCTTGTAGCGTTCGCAGCGTTTTGTGAAGTGCATTCATGATCGGACTTCCCCGCCACAAGATCATGTGAGGACGCCGCGATGCCCCTGCCGACCGGCCTGGCCGCGGCCGCGCTCCTGGGCCTGCTGACGCTCCTGGCCACCGCGCGGCGCGGCAGGCGCCGACCATGCCCGGAGACCGGGCACCCCGAGTCCCTGACGGCCGTCCTGGACCCGGGCGACGAGGAGTACCTCGCGTGGCTTGCCGACCACCACTGGCCGGGGGACGAGTACCTCGACCTGGAGAACGAGTGGCTCACCGAGCTGGAGTTCGGGGAGCCCGCCGACCACTACGAGTCCCCGATGTGCCCCCGGTGCAACCTGCGCCGCGAGGACGTCTGGCCGTGCCCCACGTGCGGCCGGCTGCTGCACTCGTCCTGCGGGCACGGCATGCGGCGCAGGACGGTCGACCGCCCCTACCGGACGCACGGCACGAACGAGGCCGTCATCGCCGAGTGGATCTGCACGGGATGCACGTCCGTCGTCGGCCTGGACGTGGATCACGGCGGCGAACCGGACGAGGGGCTCTTGCGGTGAAACATCCCGATTGCCCGATCTATCCGATGTTCACACGTCCTGGACGGTAAAGAATCCGCCATCCACTTGCATATTTCGGACGCAACGCGGCAGGCTGCATTATGTCCTTAATCACGAGGACACCCGTGGAGGAACCCCGTGACCGCTGAAGCGCACCCGACCATCTGCCCGCACGAGCCGCCCTGCCCGACGCCGGACGACCTCGACCGGGAGGCCGCACGCATCGTGGCCGCCCACCCCGAGCAGGGCTGGAACCTGCTCTGCAACGGCGTCGTCGTCTTCGACGACACCGGCGAGCTGCTGCCCGACGGCCGCGTCATCGCGCCGCACCGCCCCACGACGGCCGCCTAGACACGCGGGTTCCTCCCCCCGCGATCACCTGATCACGTGCCTGTCGTAGCCGAGCCGGGCGAGCTCCTCGTACGCCGCCCAGGCCGCCGCGGGCACGGGCATCGGCACCTGGTAGCCCCGCTCGGCGTAGACGACCATCCGCTGCAGGTCGCCCACCATCAGCTCGATGAACTGGCGCTCGTCCGGACCGAACGCGTCGAACCCGAGCTCGGGCGCTGAGGCCGTCCACTCCACCCCCGGCCACTGGCGCCGCGCCGTGGCCAGGGCCCGTCGCGTCATGTAGGGCTTCGCGACGAGGATCCCGCTGCGCACCGCCACTCCCCGCCCGTCCAGCAGGCGCCTGGAAGCGGTGATGTTCTCCCCCGTGTTGGTCGCCGTCTCCTCCAGGACCAGAGCGTCCGCGGGGACCCCGTGCTCGCGCACGACCCGCCCGAACACCCGCGCCTCCGCCTCGTCCCACCCCGACGTGATCTTCCCCCGGCCGCCCGAGACGACCACCAGGGGACTCCAACCCCCGTGCCAAAGCCTGGCCGCGTGCACCGCCACCCGCGTGTCGTGGCTCCCCAGCGCGAGGATCACGTCAGCCTTGGAGAGAGGTCCGGACAGGACGAGGTGATCCCAGATGATCCTCGCCAGCTCGCGCGCACGCGCGTCCACGTGAGGGTCCACGGGCTCATTGTCCCCGGCGCCTCGCATGTCGGGGCTCCCATCCGGCGGGGGATCCCGATAGCGTTCAACTGTTTTGCTACTTACGCAAGATTCATGCGGAACTCGACCGTGATGAAAGGACGGTGCGGTGTGGTCACAGTCCTGGTCCTCGTGTCCCTGCTGGCCCTGCTCGGGCTCTGCCTGCCCAACCTGCTCCGCCCCATGCCGCCACGGCACGCGCCCGAGCCGCCCCCGGATCCCGGCACGCACCCCGAGTCGATGACGGCCGAACTCGACCCCGGCGACGAAGAGTATCTCGCCTTCCTCGCCGACCGCCTCTGGCCCGATGACGAGTACCTGGAACCAGAGCACACCACCGACGGCGAAGAGGAATCCGGCGGCACCGACATGCTCCTGTAAAACCCCCGCCACCAGAGCTCCCGGTAAACCCCACCCGCCACCGACCCGTCCAAGAGACGTCGAGCGCTCCCCTCGACTGTCCGATGAGACGGCGGCACGGGGAACGACTCGCCGGCAACGGGGTCGACCTGTTCTGCCCAGAGACAACGCGCGAGGAAGCGATGACGGTGCAGAACATCCCCCGGCCGGGCTATGTCGGTGTCGAGGTGGATCCCATCGAAGCCGACGACCTGATACGGCGGATGAGGTTCTTCCTGCGGGACGGCGAGTCGGTTCTGGCGCTCGCGTCGACCGTGAAAGCCCTCCCGAAGTTAACGCACATCGCCGTCACCGATCGGCGGGTCCTCGGGCTCTCCGCGCCCGACCTCGTCCGGGAGGGGCCCCGCCAGGAGGTCTCCACCGCCGACGTCACCGCCGTCGAGACGCGCACGTCGTACAAGCAGCGCTGGTTCCTGGTGGTGCGGGAGGCGGACGGAACCGAGACCGATTTCGGCGATGTGCACGATCAGGACGCGGCCCATGTCCGGCGGATCATCGAAGGGGCCGCCCGGCCGGCTCCCGTTCCGCCGGTGCCGCCCCAAGCGCCGCCCGTGGAGCCCGTCCAGCAGCCGCCGGCGCAGCCGGGAACCTTCACAGGCCCCGCAGACACGTCCGGATGGCGCTACAACCCTCCGCCGACCTGGCCGGCGCCCCCGCCCGGGTGGAAGCCCCCGCCCGGCTGGCAGCCCGACGCGAGCTGGCCGCCGCCCCCGGCCGGCTGGCAGTTCTGGCTGCCCGCGGCACCGGCGGCCCCCATGCCCGCCGCACCGGCGCATCCGGCGCCTCCCGTCCCGCCGGTGGCGGCACCGCACTCGGGCCCCAGGCCGCGGCCCGTGTTCGGAGGCAAGCGGCAGCGCATCGAGGAGCTGGAGGCCGAGAACGCCGGACTGCGGCAGTGGCTGGAGCGCCTCGGAGGGCTGGAGGCCCCGCAGGTGGCCGCGGAGATCGAGCGGCTCCGCGGCGAGGCGGCCGACGTCCGGCGGGAGACGACACAGAAGCGCAAGGAGCTCGCGCGGCTGCGCAAGGAGATCGTCGAGACCCAGGACCTCGCGCTGCTCCAGGAGGCCGGCGTCTACGAATACCAGCACCCGCTCGCGGACGTCGTCGCGTACAAGGCCGAGCTGGCGCGGGTCAAGGACCGGATCAAGTCGATGGCGAGCGGTGGGAAGGCGGTCGTCGGGGCCACGAACTGGACGGTGAACGGGTCGGCGGCCCAGGGTTCCAGGATGGTGCGCGACTTCTCCAAGTTGATGCTCCGCGCGTACAACGCCGAGGCCGACAACCTCATCCGGACGATGCGGCCCTACAAGCTGCAGTCGGCGATCGACCGCCTGGACAAGACCGCGCAGACCATCGAACGGCTCGGGAAGACGATGGACATCCGGGTGAGCCGCCAGTACAGGGAGATCCGCGTCCGCGAGCTGAAGCTCACCGCCGACCATCTCGCCAAGGCGGAGGAGGAGAAGGAGCGGGTGCGCGCCGAGCGTGAGCGGCAGCGGGAGGAGGACAAGGCGCGCAAGGAGTTCGAGCGCGAGAAGGCCCGCCTGCTCAAGGAGCGCTCGCATGTGGAGTCGGCGCTCGCCCGGCTGGAGGCCAACGGGGACGCCGCCGGCGCCGCGGAGCTGCGCGCGAAGCTGGCGGACGTCGAGTCGGCCATCACCGACGTGGAAGGGCGTGCCGCGAAGACCCGCGCCGGCTACGTCTACGTGATCTCCAACATCGGCGCTTTCGGCGAGCGGATGGTGAAGATCGGCATGACCCGTCGGCTGGACCCGCTCGACCGCGTCCGCGAGCTGGGGGACGCGTCCGTGCCGTTCCGGTTCGACGTGCACGCCCTCATCTTCAGCGAAGACGCCGTGGGCCTGGAGGGCAGCCTGCACCAGGAGTTCGCGGAGAAGCGCGTCAACCAGGTCAACCTGCGGCGGGAGTTCTTCTACGCGACGCCGGGCGAGGTGCGCGGGGTGCTGGAGCGCATCGCCGACACCCACCTGCTCGAATACACCGAGGTTCCGGAGGCCGAGGAGTACTGGGCCAGCCGGCGGTAGCGGGCGGTTACGGGGTGGGGAGGGGTTCGCCCGTTTCCATGAGGGTCTTCAGGGCGGACACGAGTTGCGGCCAGCCGTGGCGGGACATGCCGAGCAGGGTCTCGCCGCCCTCGTGGACGACGGTGAGCTTGACCGTCTCGCCGGCGGGCTCGATCTCGAAGGTCACCTTGGAGCGCGGTTCCTGGAGCAGCCGGGCGCGGGTCTCCTCGTCCACGCCGACGGCCTTGGCCCACTCGGGCGTGAAGGTGTGCCAGGTGTAGGCCAGGCGGCGGCCCGGCTCGGCTTCGAGGACGACCTGCTCGGGGTCGGCGATGGTCGCGCCGTCCTCGTGCCAGGTGATCGTGGAGCCGGGCTTCCAGTCCGTCTCGAAGGAGACGCCCCAGTAGCGGCGGGTGAACGCCGGGTCGGTGAGGGCCTCCCAGAGCCGCTCCGGCGTGGTCTTGATGTAGGTGGTGTAGACGAACTCGTTCATCGGGTCCTGCTCCAATGCGGTCTTCAGGTCGGCGAGCGCACGCGCGCGCTCCTGGTCGTACCGGCTCATCCAGCGGTCGGCGATGGCGTTGATCGGGGCGGCGTCGAGGTAGTGGAGCTTCTCGCGCCCCCGGCGCGCGGTCGTCACGAGGCCGGCGCCCTCCAGGACCGCCAGGTGCTTGCTGACGGACTGCCGGGTCATGTCCAGCCCGGCGCACAGCTCCCGCAGCGTCTGCCCGTTGCGGGCGTTCAGGCCGTCCAGCAGCCGGCGCCGGCTGGCGTCGGCGAGCGCCTTGAAGACCTCGTCCATGCACGCCCCTTATGCAGCCATCTGGTTGCCTTTGACAATAGGCAGCCAGATGGTTGCATGTCAAGGGAGGCGCTAGGGCTTGCGTCCGACGGCGCCGTAGGCGTCCACCGGCTCCTGGTCGGGCGCCGCGTCCGGCCGCCAGTGCGTCACCGGGACGACGCCGGGCTCCAGCAGGTCCAGCCCGTCGAAGAAGCGGGCGATCTGCTCGGGCGTCCGCAGCACTAGCTCGGTGTTGCCCGACGCGTTCCAGACCTCGACGATGCGATCGGACGCCTCGCCGTGGATGACGTTCGTCCCGTCGTACATGGCGAAGTAGCTGCCCGACGTCGCGGCGTCCAGCAGCGTGCGCACGATGCCGTAGGCCTGCTCGTGGTCGGGGATGAACTCCAGGACGCCCATCAGGGTGAACGCGACGGGTTCGCCGAAGTCGAGCGTCTCGGCGGCGGCTTCCAGGATCGTCTCGGGTTCCCGCAGGTCGGCGTGGATGTAGGCGGTGCGCCCCTCTGGGGTGCTGGTGAGCAGCGCCCGCGCGTGCTCCAGGACCAGCGGGTCGTTGTCGACGTAGACGACCTTCGTCTCGGGCTCGGCCCGCTGGGCGACCTCATGGGTGTTGTCCACGGTGGGCAGGCCCGTCCCGATGTCGATGAACTGGCGGACGCCCGCCTCGACGGTCAGGTACCACACGACCCGGTTGAGGAACAGCCGGGACGCGCGGGCCAGCCGGGCGACGTCCGGCAGCATCCCGAGGATCTGGTCGCCGACCTCGCGGTCCACGGGATAGTTGTCCTTGCCGCCCAGCCAGTAGTTCCAGATGCGCGCCACGTGCGGGACCGCCGTGTCGACGCCGGGCGCGGGCTTCTGCTCGGTCATGCGCACCCCCTCGGCGGTTCTCTTCCCGCTGCGGGTCGCGTCAGTCCTGATCGGTCTCCTTGGAGAGCACCCCGCCGGTCGCGGCGTCCACGGTGACCTCGTAGGCGGTGCCGTTCCGGCCGGTCACGTCGGCCACCCAGACGGCCCGGCCGTGCTCGCGCTCGAACTCCGTGGACGTGGCGCGTCCGGAGACGGCCTTCTCCGCCGCGCCGGCCGCGTGCGCGATGGTGATCTTCGCGCCGCGCACCGCGCCGGCCGGCTCGGAATCGTCGTCGTCCGGACGGTCCGCGCGGTTGGCGGTGACCTTCCCGTCGCCGGCGTCGACGACCACGTCGCGCGGGGTCCCGCGGTCGGGGAGGACGCCGACCTCCCACACGGCCCGGCCGTGCTCGTCGTCGAGTTCCGCCTCCTCGACCGTGCCGGGGACGGCCTTGAGCGCCGTGTCCACCGCCTGCGCCAGCGACACCGCCTGCGCCGGCGACGCGGACGTCGTGACGGACGGGTCGGCGGCGGGGGTCCCGTCGTCGCCGTCCGCGGCGGCGGCCGCGCCGGCTCCCCCGGCCGCGAGGAGACCCGCCGCGGCCACCGCGACCAGCGGCCGGCGGGCGGAGAGCATGCGTCGTGCGTCGAACCTCATCGGATTCCGGCCTCCAGTTCTCGGGTCGGCGGCCGGTCCTCCCGGCCACCCGTTCGCCATGGACGATGCCGGGCATTCCTGTAGCCGTGCTGAAGCAACCTGAAGCCGGCTTCAGGTGCGGTTTGGCACGCTATGAGCATGCGCCTCCTGATCGTCGAGGACGAGGGACGCCTCGCCACGTCCCTCGAACGGGGGCTGACGGCCGAGGGGTACGTCGTCGACACCGTCCATGACGGCGCCGAGGGGCTGCACCGGGCGCTCGGCGGAGAGTACGACCTGATCGTCCTCGACATCATGCTCCCCGGGCTGAACGGCTACCGGGTGTGCGCGGAGCTGCGCGCCGCGGGCGACCAGACGCCGATCCTCATGCTGACCGCCAAGGACGGCGAGTACGACGAGGCCGAGGGCCTGGACACCGGCGCGGACGACTACCTCACCAAGCCGTTCTCCTACCTGGTGCTGGTGGCGCGCATCCGGGCGCTGCTGCGCCGCCGGACGCGGGGCGCCGCGCCCGTGATCACGCTCGGCGACCTCACCGTGGACCCGGCGGCGCGGCGGGTGTTCCGGGACGGCACCGAGGTCGAGCTGACCGCCAAGGAGTTCGCCGTGCTGGAGCACCTGGCCGCGAACGCCGGGCGGGTCGTGTCGAAGGCGCAGATCATCGAGGCGGTCTGGGACTTCGCCTACGACGGGGACCCCAACATCGTCGAGGTGTACGTGAGCGCGCTGCGCCGCAAGCTCGACGTCCCGTTCGGGCGCCGGTCGATCACGACGGTGCGCGGGTCCGGGTACCGGCTCGCCCGGGACGGGGGCGGCTGAGGTGGCCCGCCGCCCGGCGTCCGTCCGGGCCCGGACGACCCTGGGCGCGACCGTCGTGGTGGCCGCCGCGCTGGTCGCCGCCGGGCTCGCGGTAGTGGTGCTGCTGCGCGCGAACCTCGCCGGCCGGGCCGAGCTGGAGGCCGAGGTGGCGGCGCGGGAGGTGGCGGGGCAGCTCGCCACGGGGACCCCGTACGCCTCGCTCGACCTCCCGGACCCGGACGAGCATCCGGTCCAGGTCGTGGGCGAGGACGGCCGCGTGCGCGCGGTGAGCGAGGACGTGGAGGCGATCGGCGGCACCGGCTCCCCGGCCGTGCGGCCCGGCCCGCCCGCGCGCGGTGACGACGACGAGGGGCGCGGCGGCGAGGGGCGGGACGACGACCCCGGGCGCGGCGAGGTGGCGGACGGCGACCCGGACTTCACCACCGGCAGCGTGACCGTCGACGGCCGGACGGCCGACTACCGGTTCGCCGCCGTCGAGGTGACGACCCCGCGGGACGACACGGTGACCGTGTACGCGGGCGCCGACCTGGGCGCGGCGCGGGAGGCCGCCGGCACGGCCACCCGGGCGATGCTCGGCGGGCTGCCGCCGCTGCTCGCGGTGGTCGCGGGGGTGACATGGCTGGTGACGCGGCGGGCGCTGCGGCCGGTGGAGGCGGTCCGGGCGGAGCTGGCCGCGATCACCTCCTCCGGCGACCTGGCCCGGCGGGTCCCGGTGCCGGACGCGCGGGACGAGATCGCCGGGCTCGCCGTGACGACGAACGAGACGCTCGCCGCGCTGGAGGAGTCGGTGGCCCGGCAGCGCGGGTTCGTGGCGGACGCCTCGCACGAGCTGCGCAGCCCGATCGCGTCGCTGCGCACACAGCTGGAGGTCGCCGCCGCGCACCCGGGGCTGCTGGACGTGGACGGGCTCGTCGAGGACGTCGTCAGGCTCCAGCACCTCGCCGCCGACCTGCTCCTCCTCGCCCGCATCGACGCCGGGGACCGTCCGCCGGCCCGGCCCGTCCTGCTCGGCGGGCTCGTCCGGGACGAGCTGGAGCGGCGCACGGGGGACCGGATCCCCGTCGAGCCGTCGATCGAGGGGGACCCCCGGGTCATGGGCGTCCCGGGGCGGCTGTCGCGGGTGGTCGGCAACCTGCTCGACAACGCCGAGCGGTACGCGGGCACCGCCGTCCGCCTGTCGCTGCGCGAGGAGGCGGGCGCGGCGGTGCTGCGGGTCGCCGACGACGGGCCGGGGGTGCCGCCCGGCGACCGCGAGCGGATCTTCGAGCGGTTCGTGCGGCTGGACGACGCCCGCAGCCGGGACGACGGCGGCGCGGGCCTCGGCCTGGCCATCGCCCGGGACCTGGTCCTGGCGCACGGCGGGGCGATCACCGTCGGCGACGCTCCCGGCGGCGGCGCGCTCTTCGAGGTGCGGCTGCCGGTTACTTCAGGAGCTGGCGGGCGATGACCATCCGCTGGATCTGGTTGGTGCCCTCGTAGATCTGGGTGATCTTGGCATCGCGCATCATCCGCTCCACCGGGAACTCCCGCGTGTACCCATAGCCGCCAAGGAGCTGGACCGCGTCGGTGGTGACGTCCATCGCCACATCCGAGGCCAGCGCCTTGCACGCCGACGAGACCAACGTCAGGTCCGCGACCTTCTCCCCCGCCATCGCCCGCTCGGACTTGATCGCCGCGTGATACGTCAGCTGCCGGGCACCTTCGAGCCGCATCGCCATGTCCGCCAGCATGAACTGCACGCCCTGGAAGTCGGCGATCGGCTTGCCGAACTGGCGCCGCTCCTTGACATAGCCCACCGCGAAATCCAGCGCGCCCTGCGCGATGCCCAGCGCCTGGGCGGCGATGGTGATCCGGGTGTGGTCCAAGGTCGCCAGCGCCGTCTTGAACCCCGTCCCCTCCGCACCGATCAACCGGTCCGCCGGGATGCGGACGTCCTCCAGGATCACCTGCCGGGTCGGGGACCCCTTGATCCCCAGCTTGCGCTCCTTGGGCCCGAACGACACCCCAGGGTCGTTCTTCTCCACCACGAACGCCGAGATCCCCCGCGCACCCGCCGCCGGATCGGTCACCGCCATCACGGTGTAGAACTCCGACACACCGGCATTGGTGATCCACATCTTGGTGCCGTTCAGCACCCAGGCATCACCGTCGCGGACCGCGCGGGTCTTCATCCCCGCCGCGTCCGACCCCGCATCGGCCTCCGACAGCGCATAGGAGAACATCGCCTCCCCCTGCGCCACCGGCGCCAGATAGCGCTTCTTCAGCTCCTCCCCGCCGGCCAGCAGGACCGGAACCGTGCCCAGTTTGTTCACCGCCGGGATCAGCGAGGAGGACGCGCACGCCCGTGCGACCTCCTCGATCACGATCACCGTGGCCAGCGCGTCGGCCCCCGCGCCCCCGTACGATTCGGGCACGTGCACCGCGTGCAGCCCGTTGGCCACCAGCGCCTCCAGCGCCTCCCGCGGGAACCGGGACTCCTCGTCCACCTCGGCCGCGAAAGGAGCGATCTTGGCCTCGGCCAGTTCACGCACCGTGGCCCTCAGCAGCTCATGCTCCTCGGACGGGGCGTACGCGGGAAAGTCGCTCATCGGGTCCTCCACGGCACCGGGCGCACGGCGCGCCTCAATACTTTGACGGTCAATATTTGGACGCCAAAATAAAACGAGCCGGCGGGCGCCGTCAAGCGGGCCCCCGCCGGAACCGCCCGGACGATTCCCTGCGGGTATCACTGGATGCCATTTTCGTGTTGGACCTGGATCAATCGGCCATCCTAGCCTCGGAGCATGAAGCAGACTGCGCCCGACGACATCGCCCGCCGGCTCGGGTCCGGGCTCCTCTCGTTCCCCGTCACCCACTTCCGCGACGACCTGGCGTTCGACGAGGACGCCTACCGGGCGCACATCGCCCGGCTCGGCGGGTACGACGTGGCCGGGCTGTTCGCCGCGGGCGGGACGGGCGAGTTCTTCTCGCTGACGCCGGCCGAGACCGGGCGGGTCGTGCGCGCGGCGGTCGCGGAGGCGCGCGACGGGCTCCCGGTGATCGCCCCCGCCGGGTACGGGACGGCGACGGCCGTGGAGATGGCCAGGGACGCCGAGCGCGCCGGGGCCGACGGCCTGCTGCTGTTCCCGCCGTACCTGACCGAGGCCTCGCAGGAGGGCCTGGCCGCGCACGTCCGGGCGGTGTGCGCGGCGACCGGGCTCGGCGTGACGATCTACAGCCGGGCGAACGCCGTTTACCAGGACACGACGGTCGCGGAGGTCGCCGAAGACTGCCCCACCCTCGTCGGCTTCAAGGACGGCGTCGGCGACCTGGAGCTGATGACGCGGGTCCGGTCCCGGCTCGGCGACCGGCTCGTCTACATCGGCGGGCTCCCCACCGCCGAGACGTTCGCGCTCCCCTACCTGGAGCTGGGCGTCACGACGTACTCGTCGGCGATCTTCAACTTCGTCCCGGAGTTCGCGCTGGCGTTCTACGCCGCCGTCCGCGCGGGCGACCGGGACGAGGTCCGGCGGCGGCTGGCCGAGTTCGTCCTGCCGTACTGCGACATCCGCAACCGCCGCAAGGGCTACGCGGTCAGCATCATCAAGGCGGGCCTGCGGGTCACCGGGATGCCGGCCGGCCCCGTCCGCCCGCCGCTGACGGACCTGACCGAGACGGAGACCGCCGACCTCGCGGCGCTGGTGAAGCGGGCGGTCTGAGGTGGCGGGCGTCCCGGCGGGCGAGGCGACCCTGGACCGGATCGCCTGGATCGAGCTTTCCTCGGTCACGCTGCCGCTCGCCGCGCCGGTCAGCGACGCGAAGGTGCTGACCGGGCGGCAGCGGCCGATGACCGAGGTCGTGTTCCTGTTCGCCGAGATCGGCACCGAGGAGGGCCACGAGGGCGTCGGCTTCGGCTACTCCAAACGCGCCGGCGGCCCCGGCCAGTTCGCGCACGCCGCGGAGATCGCGCCCGACCTCCTCGGCGAGGACCCGAGCGACATCGGCAGGCTCGGGACGAAGCTGCTGTGGGCGGGCGCGTCCGTCGGCCGCAGCGGGCTCGCCGCGCAGGCGATCGCCGCCATCGACATCGCGCTGTGGGACCTGAAGGCCCGGCGGGCGGGCCTGCCGCTGGCCAAGCTCCTCGGCGCGCACCGCGACTCCGTCCGGTGCTACAACACCTCGGGCGGGTTCCTGAGCGCTCCGCTGGAGGAGGTGCTGGAGAACGCGGAGGCGTCGGTGCGGGCCGGCATCGGCGGAATCAAGATCAAGGTCGGGCATCCGGACCACGCCGAGGACCTGCGCCGGGTCACCGCCGTGCGCGAGCGCCTCGGCGACGCGTTCCCGCTGATGGTGGACGCGAACCAGCAGTGGGACCGGCCCGCCGCCCTGCGGATGGGACGGGCCCTGGAGGCGTTCGGCCTGACCTGGATCGAGGAGCCGCTCGACGCCTACGACGCCGAGGGCCACGCCGCGCTCGCCCGCGCGCTCGACACGCCCATCGCGACCGGTGAGATGCTCACCAGCGTCGCCGAGCACTGCGAGCTGATCGACAAGGGCGCCGCCGACATCCTCCAGCCGGACGCTCCGCGCATCGGCGGCATCACCGGGTTCCTGCGGCTCGCCGCGCTCGCCGACCACCGGCACCTGGGGCTCGCGCCGCACTTCGCCATGGAGATCCACCTCCATCTGGCCGCCGCGTACCCGGGCGAACCGTGGGTGGAGCACTTCGACTGGCTGGACCCGCTGTTCGAGGAGAGGCTGACGATCAAGGACGGGCGGATGCACGTCCCGGCCCGTCCCGGCCTCGGCATCACGCTCAGCGAGCAGGCCCGCGCCTGGACGACGGCCCGCACCCGGGTCGGCGCCCGGCCGTGAGACCCGGGCTCCGCGGCTGCTGGAGCAGGGGTCGAACCTGCATGACGTGATTCAGAGTCACGCATCCTGCCATTGGATGATCCAGCATGGGTGCCCGCCGGCGGGCGGTGGCGTCCGCCCGCCTCGGGCACGTGCAGAACCAGCCGGGGGTCGTTACTCCCGCCGGTCCAGTCCAGAGCCGCACGCGGGAATCGAACCCGCTCCCCCTGGGTGGAAGCCAGGTGCCTCACCATTTCGGCCTGTGCGACGTGACAATCCCGGATGTGCATGAAAAAGGCCGCCGGGATCTTTCCCTGACGGCCTCCGGAGAACCTGGCGGTCCTATCCAGAGGCGATTCCGGCAACGGCGAAACCTCGACGCGGCCCGGCCCCGAGGGGCTGCGGCGCCTGCTGCGCGTTGATCGCGGTCATCTCCGCCGCTCCCTTCCCGTCCGTTCCGTTCGGCTCGTCACTCATATGATGCGCAACCCTGCCCGATGGTTCAACGCATTTTCACATGGGGCCGCCCCGGGCCATTCTGGATGAGTGGCCCGGGGCGGTCGGTCATCGCGTCACAGCGCCCTGCGGCGAGTGCGGGCGGGGCGGCCGCGCGAGGGGGTCAGCAGCCGCTGCAGAACGCGGAACGGCAGGGTCACGATGCTGACGATCGTGCCGACGATGGCGCTGAGCGCTGCGCTGATGCGGCGCATCTGGGTTCACTCCTTCAGGTCGTCCTGTACGACCCGTACCCGTGCGTCGCGTTTTACACGGATTTGGCGCCGGCAATGACCGTGGCGGAGAATTCCCCGGACGTGGCGACCGCGGCCACCAGGCCGCCGCGTTCCACGGCGGCGACCGCATCGGCGACCTGCCGCTCGCTCGTCTCGAACAGCAGGTGGCCGCCGGGCGCGAGCCACCCCGCCGCCTCGGCGGCGACGCGGCGCAGGACGCCGAGCCCGTCCGGGCCGCCGTCGAGCGCCACCCGCGGCTCGTGGTCGCGCGCCTCCGGCGGCAGCAGCCCGACCTCGCCGGTCGGGACGTAGGGGACGTTGCAGAGCAGCACGTCCACGCGCCCGCGCAGCGCGTCCGGGAGCGGCTCGAAGAGGTCGCCCTCGTAGGCCAGCCCGCCGAAGGGCGCGATGTTGCGGCGGGCGCACCGCACCGCCGCGGGCTCGATGTCGGCGGAGTGCAGGGCGGAGCCGTCCAGGCGGGAGGCGAGCGCGGCGCCGAGCGCGCCGGAGCCGCAGCACAGGTCGAGGACGACGGGCCGCGCCGGGGCGAGCCCCTCGGCCCGCCGGACGAGGAACTCGGTGCGCCGGCGGGGCACGAAGACCCCGGGCTCGACGGCGATCCGCAGCCCGCAGAACCCGGCCCAGCCGAGGACGTGTTCGAGCGGCTCCCCGGCCGCGCGCCGCTCGACCATGGCGGAGGCGTCGCCCGGGGTGCGGGCGGTCGAGAGGATCAGCCGCGCCTCGTCCTCGGCGAACACGCAGCCCGCGGAGCGGAGCCGGGCGGCGATCCCGGATTCGGTGAAGGACTCTGTCATAGGCGCCGGAAACTGTATCCCACGCCCGCAACCGTCCTGGCGCGGGCGGTGTTCACCCGATATGAGCATCTATGCGAGCAGGGCCGCGGAGGCCGGCTGGACCGCGCTCGCCGGCGAGATGGACGCGTACGGCAGCGCACTGACGCCCCCGCTCCTGACCAAGGACGAGTGCGCGGACATCTCCGCCCTCTACGGCGAGGCGGGACGGTTCCGCTCGACGATCGACATGGAGCGGTACCGGTTCGGCGCCGGGCAGTACCGCTACTTCGCCGAACCGTTCCCGGAGCCGGTCGGCGAACTGCGCGCCGCGCTGTATCCGCATCTGCTGCCGATCGCCCGGGAGTGGGCGGGCAGGCTGGGGCGTCCCGCTCCCTGGCCTGACACGCTCGCGGAATGGCTGGAGATGTGCCACGCGGCGGGCCAGACGAAGCCGACACCGATCCTGCTGCGCTACGGGCGGGACGACTGGAACGCGCTGCACCGCGACCTGTACGGCGACCTGGTGTTCCCGCTGCAGGTCGTGATCGGCCTGGACGAGCCGGGCGCCGACTACACCGGCGGCGAGTTCCTGATGGTGGAGCAGCGGGCCCGCGCGCAGTCGCGCGGGACGGCGACGCTCCTGCCGCGCGGCCACGGGCTGGTCTTCACGACGCGGGACCGGCCGGTGCGCACCAAGCGCGGCTGGTCGGCGGCGCCGATGCGGCATGGCGTCAGCGTCGTCCGGTCCGGCCGGAGGCGCACACTGGGGCTGGTGTTCCACGACGCCGCGTGACCGTACGGACCACGTATCCCGGGGCGCGAGAATGAGGCGTCGTCCAGATACGGGGGTCACGGGTTGCCGGAGAAGCTCGACCTGAAGGCCGACTGCGCGCGCTGCGCCGGGCTGTGCTGCGCGGCGCTGCCGTTCGCGAAGTCGGCCGACTTCGCGTTCGACAAGGACGCGGGCGAGCCGTGCCGGAACCTGCTCGCCGACTTCCGCTGCGCCGTCCACGCCGATCTCCGGCGGCGCGGGTTCACGGGCTGCACGGTCTTCGACTGCTTCGGCGCCGGTCAGAAGGTGTCTCAGCAGACCTTCGGTGGCCGGGACTGGCGGAAGGATCCCGGCCTCGCGCGCCGCATGTTCGAGGTGTTCCCGGTCATGCGGCGGCTCCACGAGATGCTCTGGTACCTGGACGAGGCGGTGGCGATGCCCGCCGCCGAACCGATCCGGCCCGAACTCACGGCCGCCTACGACGAGGTCGACAGGCTCACCCGCGGAGAGCCCGGCGACCTCGCCGGACTCGACGTCGGGGCCGTCCATGAGCGCGTGAACGTCCTGCTGGCGCGTGCCGGCGACCTCGCCAGGGCCGGCGTCCAGGGGCCGAAGCGGAACCGGCGCGGGGCGGACCTCATCGGGGCGAGGCTGAAGGGAGCCGACCTGCGCGGGGCCGACCTGCGCGGGGCGTACCTGATCGCGGCCGACCTCCGGGGCGCCGACCTGCGCGCCGCCGTCCTGATCGGGGCGGACCTGCGGGACGCCGACCTGCGCGGCGCCGACCTCACCGGGGCCGTCTTCCTGACCCAGCCGCAGCTGGACTCGGCGCGGGGCGACGCCGCGACCGGCCTGCCGCCGGCGCTCCGGCGGCCCGCCCACTGGGCGTCCCGCGCGACCTGATCTTGTTTAGGGCGCCGGTCCAGGGGGCATTTCCGCAGCGCACGTCATCGGGGGGTGCGCGTGGCACGGGTGAGATGGTGGGGCACGGGTGCCGTGGCGCTCGTGATGCTCGTCCTCGGCGCCGGGCTGCCGCTGCTCGACCGGGCCCTCGGGAGCCGCGGGAAGCGGCTGGCCGCGGGGACGGTGGTGGCGGTCGGAGCACTGCGGAACGGCGTCCGGCCGGTGACGTTCTCCGTCCCGTCCGGCGGCTGGGTGCTGAACCGGGCCGGCAGCTCGCTCTCCTCCAACGCGGAGCTGACGAGCGGCGGCGTCGTCTTCGACCTCAGCGTGGTGGTGCCGCTCGGCACGCTGGACTCGCGGCGGCTGTGGCACGGCCTCGGGCGGATCGTCGCCGCGGGCGGGCACGCGCGGCTGCGCGCCGAGCCCGTCGCGATCACCACCTCGCACGGCCTGCCGGGACTGACGGGACGGCTGGCCGGGCGGGAGCGCGTCGGGACGGCCGCGGTGTTCGCCGGGGACGCCCTGGGCGCCACGGTGACGGCGGCGGGGCCGCCCGCCGCCTACCGGAAGGCGGCCGCGGAGGTCGAGGCGATGGTGCGGACGGTCAGGATCGCGGCGCCATGGCACTGACCCGCGACGCGACGGCACCGGCCCGCGAGGCGATGGCGCGCCGCCCGGCGTTCTGGCTGTGGGCGGGCGCGTGCCTGCTCGGCGCCTGGATCGCGTTCCGCGGGATCGGCGCGCACGTCGCGGCGTTCCCCGGCGGCTCCATCGCCGGTCTCGCGCTGCTGGCGCCGTCGCTGGCCGCCGGGGTGTGGCTGCTCCGGCGGCTGCATCCGGTCCGGTCGCGCCCGGTCGGGTACGCGCTGATCGCCGTGGCGTGGGGCGGGCTGGCGGCGTTCGGAACGGCGCTTCCCGCGAACGCGGCGTTCCGGGCCGTCCTCGCCAAGACGGCGGGGCCGGACTTCACCGCGGTGTGGGGCGCGGCGATCGCCGCGCCGGTCGACGAGGAGATCCTCAAGCTGCTCGGGGTGGCGGCGCTGGCGCTGATGGCGCCGTCGGCGATCCGCGGCCCGCTCGACGGCTGGGGGTACGGCGCGCTGTCCGGGCTGGGGTTCCAGTTCGCGGAGAACTTCCTGTACGTGCTGAACACGATCGTCCTGACGGGCGCGACGCAGGACGCGAACGCGGCGTTCTTCTCCTTCGGCAGCCGGGTGGTGGGCGGGGCCTGGTGGAGCCACTGGGCGATGACGGCGGTCGGCGGCGCGGGCCTCGGCTGCCTGCTCGGCCGGGCGTCCCGGACGGCCTTCCTGGCCGCCGCCGGGGCGTTCGTGCTCGCGATGGGCCTGCACTCGTGGTGGGACGCGCCCGTCCTGTCCGGTCTCGCGCTGATGCCGGTGAAGGGGGCGCCGATCCTGCTCGCCGCGATCGTCACGTACCGGCTGGCCCGCCGCCGCTACCTCTCGCACTTCCGGCGGACCGTGCACGCGGAGACCGCGAGCGGCGTGTTCGTGCCCGGCGAGGGCCATGTGCTGGCCTTCCGCAAATGGCGGCGGAAGGAGCGGTGGGACGTGCCGGCCGGGGAGCCGCGCCGGCTGCTCGCCCGGCTCCGGGCCGCCGAGCTCGACCTGATCGAGGAGGGCCTCGGCGGCCTCGAACCCGACCCGCTGGCCGCCGCCCGGCTGCGGGCCCGCATCCACGGCCTGCGCCACGATCTCAGGGCGTCCGCCGCGAACCCGCGCGTGGCGTGACGAGCAGGACGGCACCGCACACGGCGGCGGCGAGGAACATGGCCCGGGCGGAGTCGCCCGCGCCCGGTCCGACGGACGCGAACGTCCCCATGATCGCGACGCCGAGCGTGGCGCCGAGCTGCCGGACGGCGTTGAGCAGGCCGCCCGCCGCCCCCGCCGTCCCGCCGGGCGCCGCGGCGACGACCATGGTCGCGAGGGCGGGGAGCGCGAACGAGACCCCGAAGCCGGTGCAGAGCAGCCCGGCGACGAAGGCCGGGTAGGGCGCGCCGCTCAGCAGCGCCGCGCCGAAGAGCACTCCCCCTGCGGTCAGCAGGCCGAGCCCGGCGAGGACGGGCGGGCGTGCCCCCGTCCGCGCGACGATCCGGCCGGTGAGGAGCGGGTTGCACGCGAACGGCAGCGTCATCGGCAGGAACGCCAGCCCGGTCTGGAACGGCGTCAGGCCGAGGGCCTGCTGGAACACCAGCGGCAGGACGAACAGGACCCCGGTCATGACGAAGGTGACCGCGGCGCCGGCGGCCAGCGCGGCCGGCATGCCGGGGGCGCGCAGCACGGCCGGCACGAGGACCGGGGCGGCGCTCCGCCGCTCCCGCGCCGCGAACGCGGCACCGGCCGCGACCGCGCCGGCGGCCGAGCAGGAGGCGTGCACGCCCGCCCCGTCCCCGAGGGCGATGAGCGCGTCGGTGAGCAGGCCGAGCGTCGCGCAGGCGAGGAGCTGCCCCGGCCCGTCGATGCCGCTCCGACCGCGCGGGCAGTGCACGGACCGCCCGGCGACGAGGGCGAGGACGACGGCCGCGATCGGCACGTTGATCAGGAAGATCGCCCGCCAGCCGGCCAGTCCGACCAGCGCGCCGCCCGCGAGGGGGCCGGCGGCGAGCGCGGCGCCGCTGGTCGCGGCCCAGGCGGCCACGGCGCGGGCGCGTTCGGCGGGCACCGGGTACAGCCGGGCGATCATGGCCATGGACGCGGGCACGCAGGCCGCGGCGGCGGCGCCCAGCACCGCGCGGAGCGCGACGAGCGTCCACAGGTCCGGCGCGGCGGCGCTGAGCAGGGACGCCGCGGCGAAGGCCGCGATGCCCGCGCGGAAGACGCGGTGCGCGCGGTACCGGTCGGCGACGGCACCGGCCGACAGGAGCAGCGCCCCGAACACGACGGTGTAGCCAGTGACGGCCCATTGCAGGCCCGCTACCGTCCCGTGCAGCGAGCGGGCCAGGTCGGGTTCGGCCACGGCCAGGACGGTCGTGTCGAGCAGCACCATGAAGTACCCGAGGGAGACGCCCAAAAGGGCGAGGCGGCGCCGTCTGCCGGAGACGTCCGCGGGCGTGGATGAGAGAACCGAGGTCATGGCCGCCCAGTCTCGGGATCCGGGGCGCCGGGCTCCACCGGCGCGACCGGACGGAGCGTTCGGAATATCCGAACGGAGGTCGCCGGTTGCCACCGGCATGGAGCTGCGCCAGCTGAGGACGTTCGAGGCCGTCGTCGACCACCGGACCGTCACCGACGCCGCCGACGCGCTCGGCCTGGCGCCCTCGTCGGTGTCGGAGCAGATCCGGTCGCTGGAGCGGTCGCTCGGGGTGGCGCTGTTCGAGCGCGGCCCGCGGGGCATGGCGCCGACCCCGGCGGGCGAGCGGATGCGCGGATGGGCCCGGCGGCTGCTCCGGCAGGCCGAGCAGGCCCGCGCCGAGGTCGCCGGGGAGCGGCCGGCGCTGCGGCTCGGCGCGCTGGAGTCGATCGCCGCCGCGTACGTCCCGGACGTCCTCGCGAGGCTGGCACGGCGCCGTCCGGACCTGCGGGTGGAGGTCCGCTCCGACGCGGCCCGCGACCGGCTCCTGGACGCGGTCGCCGCCGGCGACCTGGAGGCCGCGCTGCTGCTGGACGCGGGCGACGGCGTCGGCGGCCTCGGCTTCACCCCGCCGCCCGCCCCGCTGGACCACGTCGACCTGGAGGCCGTCCCGCTCGCCCTCGTCGCCGCGCCGGACCACCGGCTCGCCGGCGCGGGCCGCGTCTCCGTCGAGGACCTGCGGGGCGAGAGGCTGCTGGTGAACATGCCGGCCTGCTCGTTCTGGATGGCGGGCGAGCGGCTCCTCGGGTCCGCGGTCGAGCGGGTGAGGGCGGGGAGCGTGACCGTGATGGCCGCCTGGGCGGAGCGGGGCCTCGGCATCGCGCTGCTGCCGGAGTTCGCCGTCCGGGACCGCCTGGAGGCCGCGACCCTCGTCCGGCTGGCCCTCGACACCCCCGACCTCGGCCTGCGCCTCGTCTGGCGCGCCGACCGGGAGGCCCTGCCGGGCATGCGCGAGATCCTGTACGCGGCCAGCGCCTGAGCCGGCCTGACGTGCCCGGAGACCGTCTCCGGGTGACGTTTGCCCTACCCCGCCCCGGGTACCGGGCCAGCGGAACGGTGCTCTGCCTGGGAGAGGCGCGATGGCGGGACGGAAGAGGCGCGGGGCGGTGGCGGCCGACCGGCTGGAGAAGATCGTCTGGGGCGTCAACGACCGGCTCGGCTCGGGCGAGTTCCTGAACAGGAACATCCGCAAGGCCTTCCCCAAGCACTGGTCGTTCCTGCTCGGGGAGATCGCGCTCTACTCGTTCGTCATCCTGATCCTCACCGGCGTGTTCCTGACGCTGTTCTTCAAGCCGAGCGGCGCCACGGTCGTCTACGACGGCTCGTACACGCCGCTCAGGGGCGTCACGATGAGCGAGGCGTACGCGTCCACGCTGCACATCTCGTTCGACGTGCGGGGCGGGCTGCTGATGCGGCAGATCCACCACTGGGCGGCGATCATCTTCATCGCGGCGATCTGCGTGCACCTGCTGCGCATCTTCTTCACCGGGGCGTTCCGCAAGCCGCGGGAGATCAACTGGCTGATCGGCACCACGCTGTTCGTGCTCGCCATCGCCGAGGGGTTCGCGGGCTACTCGCTGCCCGACGACCTGCTGTCGGGGACCGGGCTGCGGATCATGCAGGGCATCGTGCTGTCGATCCCGGTCGCCGGGACGTACCTCGCCCTGTGGGTGTTCGGCGGGGAGTTCCCCGCGAGCGAGGAGTTCCTCCCGCGCCTGTTCACCGTGCACATCCTGCTCGTCCCCGGCATCCTGCTGGCGCTCGTCGCCGCGCACGTGATGATCCTCTGGCACCAGACGCACACGATCTTCCCGGGACGGGGCCGGCGCGAACGGACGGTGACCGGCGAGCCGACGTTCCCGCACTTCGCCGCGCAGAGCACCGCCTACTTCCTCATGGTCTTCGGCGTCCTGGCCGGGATGGCGGCCTTCCTCCAGGTCAACCCGGTGTGGCTGTACGGCCCGTACGACCCGGACCAGATCTCGGCCGGCTCGCAGCCCGACTGGTACGTCGGCTTCCTCGAAGGCGCGCTGCGCATCATGCCGGCCTGGTCGACGACGCTGTTCGGCCACACCGTCTCCTGGAACGTCCTGCTCCCGGCGGTCGTCCTGCCCGGGGTCTTCTTCACGCTCATCGCGCTGTACCCGTTCGCGGAACGCTGGGCCACCGGCGACGAGCGGCTGCACCATCTGCTGGACCGGCCGCGCAACGCCGCGACCAGGACCGCGATCGGTGTCGCGGTCGCCGCCTGGTACGGGAACCTGTGGGCCGCCGGCGGGAACGACGTCCTCGCCGAGACCTTCGGCATCCCCCTCTTCGTGACCACGTGGATCTTCCGGATCGGGTTCTTCGTCGCGCCCGTCATGGCGTTCGTCGTGACCCGGCGGATCTGCCTCGGTCTCCAGCGCCGCGACCAGCAGATCCTCGAGGAGGGTGTGGAGAGCGGCCTGATCATGCTGCGGCCCGACGGGTCCTACGCCGAGCGGCACGTGCGGCCGCCGGAGGAGACGGAGGCGGTCCTGAACGTCCGCCGGCCCCGCGAGCTGGTCGCGCCCTACCCGAACCACATCGTCCCGCTGCCGACCCCCGACCGCGTCCGCACGCAGGTCCGGACCCGCGTCAACCGCTTCTACATGAACTACCAGTCCGAGTCGCACGGCGGCGGCCAGGGCGATCTGGAGAAGGATCCCGCGGAGGACGGCCGGAACGACACGTGACCGGGTTCACCGGCCTCGCCGTCACCGGCCCTCGGGCGGCGGCAGCGCGGGCGCGGCCTCCGGGGGCGGCCCCGCCAGCGGGTGGTGCAGGTCGAACGCCGGCCGGACGGAGCGGATCCGCGGCATCGACGTGAAGTTGTGGCGCGGCGGGGGGCAGGAGGTCGCCCACTCCAGCGAACCGCCCATGCCCCACGGATCGTCGGTCCCGACCTTCTCGCCGCGCCGCCACGTGCGCACGACGTTCCACAGGAACGCGAACGTCGACGCGCCGAGGACGAACGACCCGATGGACGAGACGAGGTTCAGGGTGGAGAACTCGTCCGCGTAGTCGACGACCCGGCGCGGCATCCCCTCGGCGCCCAGCCAGTGCTGGACGAGGAACGTGGTGTGGAAGCCGGCGAACAGCGACCAGAAGTGGATCTTGCCCCAGGTCTCGTGCAGCTTGGTGCCCGTCATCTTCGGCCACCAGAAGTAGAAGCCGCCGAACATGGCGAACACGACGGTGCCGAACAGGACGTAATGGAAGTGCGCGACGACGAAGTAGGAGTCGGTGACGTGGAAGTCGAGCGGCGGGGAGGCCAGGATGACGCCGGTCAGCCCGCCGAACAGGAACGTCACGAGGAACCCGACGGCGAACAGCATCGGCGCCTCGAAGCTGAGCTGCCCCTTCCACATGGTGCCGACCCAGTTGAAGAACTTGATGCCGGTCGGCACCGCGATCATGAACGAGGTGATCGAGAAGAACGGCAGCAGGACGCGCCCGGTCGCGAACATGTGGTGCGCCCACACCGTCATCGACAGCCCGGTGATCGCGATGGTGGCGGCGACCATGCCGAGGTAGCCGAAGAGGGGCTTGCGGGCGAACACGGGAATGATCTCGGTGACGATGCCGAAGAACGGCAGCGCCACGATGTAGACCTCGGGATGGCCGAAGAACCAGAACAGGTGCTGCCACAGCAGCGCGCCGCCGGTCGAGGGGTCGAAGATGTGCGCGCCGAGCCTGCGGTCGGCCTCCAGCCCGAGCAGCGCGGCGGCGAGGACGGGGAAGGCCATCAGCACCATCAGGCTGGTCAGCAGCGTGTTCCAGGTGAAGATCGGCATCCGGAACATGACCATGCCCGGGGCGCGCATCGCGATGATCGTGGTGATCAGGTTCACCGACGTGAGGATCGTCCCGAGGCCGGACAGCACCAGGCCCATGATCCACAGATCTCCGCCGTGGCCGGGCGAGTACGTCTGCGACGTCAGCGGCGCGTAGCCGAACCATCCGAACGCGGCCGCCCCGCCGGGGGCGGCGAAGCCGAGGAGCACGATGATCGCGCCGAACAGGAAGAGCCAGTAGCTCAGCGTGTTCAGCCGCGGGAACGCGACGTCCGGGGCCCCGATCTGCAGCGGCACGACCACGTTGGCGAACCCCGCGAACAGCGGCGTCGCGAACAGCAGCAGCATGATCGTGCCGTGGATCGTGAACAGCTCGTTGTACCGCTGGGCGCCCACCACCTGCAGTCCGGGCTCCAGCAGCTCGGACCGCATGACCACGGCCATGACCCCGGCAATCAGGAACATCGTGAAGGAGGTGGCGAGGTACAGGTAGCCGACGACCTTGTGGTCGGTCGTCGACAGGATCCTCCCGAGCCTCGTGCCCTTGCGGTGCCGCGCGAGCGCGTCGGCGACGCTCGTGTCCTGCACGGCCGTCATCCCGGCCCTCCCCTCCCTCGTCCCAGCCCATCCGGGCACTTGCCGCGCAGGACGGTTCCAAACGCGAAGGCGCCGGCGCGGCGGTGGTCCGGGGGATGAAGCCGGGATGTTCGGGAAGGGCGCCCGGAAAGCACACGCGAAGGAGCTCCCCCCGTGCGACAGGACAAGCTCACCCCACGGGCCCGTGAACCGGACGCCGCGCGGCGCGCGGAACCGCGCGACGCCGGCGCCATGGCCGGGGTCACCGCCGCGCGGGACGAGGCCGCCGGCGCGCTCCACCGGCTGGACGCCGCGCGCAGGGCCGCACTGGCGCGCCGCGAGACCGGCACCGCGCTGGAGGGCGTGGTGCGTCCCGTCCAGGAGGAGCGGCTCGCGGAGGCGGCGCGTGCCCTGGCGGAGGCCGCCCGGGAGCTGACCCGGCTCCTGCGCGACCAGGCCCTGACCCCCCGCACGGCTCCCCGCTCCGCCCCCCGCACCGCCGGGCCGTCCCGCACCGGGGACGACCCGCTCGTGACGCTCGACCTGGCGCACCGCATCGCGCCGGGCTGGCGGCTGTGCCAGTTCACCACCGCCGACCGGGACGCCCACCGCTGGCATCTGCGGCACGACGGGCACGCGGCCGGCGCGGTGACGCACGTCCTCGACCTGCGCGGGCGCCGGACGGGCTGGGAGGCCCGCGACGCGCGCGGGTTCCGGCTCCGCCCCGGTCCCGGCCCGGAGGCGTACCGGCCGGCCGCACCCCACCTGTGGGCGACGCGGACGGCCGCCGTGCGGGCCGTGGCGCGCGCCCACCGCTGCCCGTGAGGCCCCCGGCCGCGGAAGTTTCGCCGCGGACACCGGGGTAGGGCCGCCTGGGAACCGGGCCCGTCCACGGGAGGAGCACGATGAAGGCTGTCACCTGGCACGGCAAGCGCGACGTCCGCGTCGACACCGTGCCCGACCCGGAGATCAAGGAGCCGGACGACGCGATCATCCGGGTCACCTCGTCCGGCATCTGCGGCTCGGACCTGCACCTGTACGAGGTGCTCGGCCCGTTCCTCACCGAGGGGGACGTGCTCGGCCACGAGCCGATGGGGATCGTCGAGGAGACCGGCTCCGAGGTCACCCACGTCAAGCCCGGTGACCGCGTGGTCATCCCGTTCAACATCTCCTGCGGGCGCTGCCACATGTGCGAGATGGAGCTGTTCGCCCAGTGCGAGACGACCCAGGTCCGCGAGCACGGCATGGGCGCGGCGCTGTTCGGCTACACCAGGCTCTACGGGCAGGTGCCGGGCGCGCAGGCGGAGTACCTGCGGGTGCCGCAGGCGCATTTCGGGCCGATCAAGGTCCCGGAGGGGCCGCCGGACGAGCGCTTCGTGTACCTGTCGGACGTGCTGCCGACCGCGTGGCAGGCCGTCGACTGGGCCGACATCCCGGCGGGCGGCTCGGTCACCGTGCTCGGCCTCGGCCCGATCGGGCAGATGGCCGCCCGGATCGCCCGGCACCTGGGCCACCGGGTGATCGCCGTCGACCTCGTCCCCGAGCGGCTGGAGATGGCGCGCCGGCACGGCGTCGAGGTGATCGACTCCGACGAGGCCGACGACGTCCCGGACGCGGTCCGGCAGCTCACCGGGGGCCGCGGCACCGACTCGGTGATCGAGGCGGTCGGGATGGAGGCGCACGGCTCGCGCGGCGCCAAGCTGGCGCAGACCCTCACCGGCCTCATGCCCGGCACCGCCGCGGCGCCGCTCATGCAGCGGGTCGGGGTGGACCGGCTGGCCGCGCTCGGCACCGCCATCGAGATCGTCCGCCGCGGCGGGACGATCTCCGTCATCGGCGTCTACGGCGGCATGACCGACCCGCTGCCGATGCTGCGGATGTTCGACAAGGGCATCGGGCTGCGGATGGGCCAGGCGCACGTGAAGAAGTGGATCGGCGACCTGATGCCGCTCGTCACCGACGACGCCGACCCGCTCGGCGTGATGGACCTCGCGACGCACCGACGGCCGCTGGACGAGGCGCCCCGGGCGTACGAGATGTTCCAGAAGAAGCAGGACGGCGCCATCAAGGTGCTGCTGCAACCCTGACGCCCGGCCGCGTCCCCCTCCGTCAGCGGGCCCACCCGATCGCGAGGTGACCGGCGAGCGTCAGCAGCAGGTAGAGGGGAGGCGCGGCCGGCGGCCATCGGGTCCGGCCGCGCCGGAAGCCCCACGCGGCGAGCGCCGGGACGATGAGCGGGAGCACCGCGAGGAGCGTCCACCCGTCCGGTGCCTGTGAGAAGACCGCCAGCAGGCAGACCGACGGCACCGGCACGGCCAGGGCCAGGACGACCGTGCCCGGGACGCCGAGCGTCGTCACGTAGGTCCGCTCCCCCGGCCGCGGCGCCCGCGTGATCTTCCCGGCGAGCTCGGGGTGGCCCGCCGCCAGCACGACAACGGCGACGGCGACGAGGCCGTACCGGTCCGCCCCGTGCCCGGCCTCCTCCAGGTAGCCCGCGTACAGGTAGAGGTGGAGCAGGACGGGCACGGGCAGGCTCACCAGCAGGCTGGTGAACAGCTTGTCGGCGGACGGACGCCGCCACCGCCGGTGGACACCGATCGCCCCGGCCGCGTAAGCGAGCTGGGCGAGGAGGATGCCCGCCCGCCATGGCCAGGCCGCGTTGAGCAGGCCCAGCACCACCGCTCCTGCGCCGTACAGCACCGCCAGGTCGCCGGTGCGCACCGCCCCGGCCGCGAGCGGGCGCCCGGGGTGGAACCGCCGGTCGTAGTCCAGGTCGCGGATGTCGTCCAGCGCCCGCATCAGCAGCAGGTCGGCGAAGAGCGACACCGCCGCGACCGCGGTCCCCGTCCCGGGCCGCCAGTCCGGAGCGTCCGGGTCGACGGCGGCGAACAGCCCGCCGACCCCGCAGGCCCACAGCACCGCGACCGCCAGCGACGGCAGGGGCGGATGGCTCCCCCGGACGAACCGGGCGATCCGCCCGCTCCAGCCCCTCACCGCCGGCGGGACCAGGTGACGGGCAGGTGCCATACGCCGCGGACGAACATGTGGTCGCGCCAGGCGAGCCGGGCCGGGTCGACCGCCAGGGCGAGGTCGTCGAAGCGGCGCAGGAGCGCGGCGACGGCGATCTGCAGCTCCGCGCGGGCGTGCGGCGCGCCGAGGCACCGGTGGCGGCCGTGCCCGAAGCCCAGGTGGGGGTTCGGGGAACGGCCCGGATCGAACGCGTCGACCCCGGGGAAGGCGGCGGGGTCCCGGTTGGCCGCGTCGGTGAGCGGCACGACGACGTCGCCGCGCGCCAGCGGCGTCCCGGCCAGCTCGGCGCCCGCCAGCAGGACGTGGGGATGCCCGCCCGTGCCGGCGAACCACACCCAGCGCAGGTACTCCTCCACGGCGGCCGGGATCAGGGACGGGTCGGCGCGGAGCCGGGCGGCGAGACCGGGGCGCGTGATCAGGTCGAGCACGCAGGCCGCCAGGAAGTTCGACGTGGTCTCCCCGCCCGCCATCAGCAGCCCGTACCCGAACACGACGATCTCGTCCTGGGACAGCGCCCAGCCGTCGACGAGCGCGGTGAGCAGGTCGTCCCCGGGCAGGGCCCGGCGTGCCGCGACCTTGCCGGCGAAGTAGCCGCGCATGCCCTCGTGCGCGGCCCGCACCTCGCCACCCGTGTGGTGCCCGGCCGACATCATCGCGCTGACCCAGGGCAGCAGCAGCCCGAGGTCGGCGGTGGGGACGCCGAGCATGTCGCAGATCACCGCGTACGGGAACGGGGTCGCGAACCGGGCGATCAGGTCGGCGGGCGGGCCGTCCGCCTCCATCTCGTCCAGGAGCCGTTCGGCGATGGCCTCCATGCGGGGCCGGTCCGCCTCGGCGCGGCGGGCCGTGAACCAGGGCCGGACGGCCCTCCGGCGCCGGGTGTGCGCCGGAGGGTCGCTCGCGGCCAGGGCGAGGGACGCGGGTGTCCGGGCGAACAGCGTGCCGCCGTTCCAGGCCTCCCGGCTGAACCGGTCGTCGGACAGCACCGTCCGGACGTCGGGGTGCCGCGTGACGAGCAGGGCCTTGTGCCCGCCCGCCAGCACGACCGGCACCAGCGGGCGCTCGCGGAGCCGCCGCAGGTGGTCCTCGTCCAGCGGGACGCCGGGACGGCACGGCAGGGGAAAGCCCATGGGTCTCCTTCAGGCGCTCAGCGGCGGGGGCAGCGAGGCGTCCTGGGCGCTCTGCCCGTCCCGTTCCAGCCCGGCCAGCCGCGCCGAGGTGAGGGCCGCGCGGAACAGCTGGATGCCGCGGGCCGAGCTGGGGTCGACGCCGGACAGGTCCCGGATGCGGTCCAGCCGGTAGTGCAGGGTGCGGCGGTGGATCCACAGCTCCCGCGCGGCGCGCTCGCGGTCGAGGTTGCAGGCGAGCAGCACCTCCAGCGTCCGGCGCAGGTCGGTGCCGGCGTCGAGCGGGGACAGCACGGCGGCGAGCCGGCCGCGGATGCCGGGCTGCCCGAGGATGGCGAGCTCGACCAGCAGCTCGTCCGCCCGGTAGGGGCGGTCCTCGGCGTCCGGGATGGCCTTGACGATCGTCAGCACCCGGGACGCCTCCTCCAGCGCGGCGGGGATGTTCGCGACGCCGCGCCGGAACGACTCGGCGGCGTGCACCGGCCCGCGCGTGCAGGCGGCGAGCCCGGCGGTGAACTCGGCCGCCTGGTCCTCGGCGCGCAGCTGGTCGGCGGCGGGGAACAGCACGACGAGGCCGGACAGGTCGCCGGAGTACAGCACGTCCTCCCACGCTTCGAGCAGCTCGCCGGCCCGCTCCCAGTGCGCGTCCGCCACGCGCCCGGGGACCTCGCAGCGCAGCGCGAGGTACGCCGGCGCCAGGCGGACGCCGGCCGCCTCGGCGATGACGCCGGCCGGGGCGCCGTCGATCAGGGTCTCGGCGAGGAGCCGGCGCAGCGGGCGCGACCGCGCGCCCTCGCGGGGCGCCTCGGCGTAGCCCTGGATGCAGGCCTCCCGCGCGCCGACGGCGAGCCGTGCCGCGTGCGCGGTGAGCTCGGCCATCTCGGCGAATCGGCCGGGCGGCGCGATCGTCCAGCAGGTGCGCGCGGCGGCGGCGAGCGCGAGGTCCCACGCCTCCGACAGCACCGGCAGCGGGATCGCCTGCCGGGCCGCGAGGACGCCGAGGTCGCGGAACCGCCCCCAGTCGTCCTCGGGGAGCGGACCGCCCGCGAGGACGAGCCCGAGCAGCCGCGCGCAGGTCTCGCGGCCCCCGCCGAACATCGGGCCCGCCGCCCGCCTGATCGGCTGGTAGGCGGGGTGCCCGTGCAGGGCCTCCCGGACGGCCGCGGCGACCCGCGGGCAGTGCGCGGTGAGGATCTCCGGGAGTGCGCCGGAATCGGTCATCGACGATCCCCCCTACGCGACGGCCAGCCGGAACCTGGGCAGGTGGCCGGCGGTCTCGTCGACCAGCCGGTGCAGTTCCCGGACGCAGCCCGGATCGCCGCCCAGCCCGTCGAGCAGGCCGTGGGCGCGCTCGACCAGCGGCGCGACGGAAGCGGCGTAGGACTCGATGATCTCGTCGTCGAGCATCCAGGCGGTCAGCTCGGCGCGCGCCGACGCCGAGCGGCGGGCGGCGGCGTGCAGGGCGAGCGCCTCCCGGCGGCGCGCGGCGGGCAGCGCGGCCAGCAGGTGGACGAGCAGGTAGGTCGCGGTGCCGTTGGCGAGGTCCTCGTGCCGGCCGGAGGCGAGGTCGCGCTGGTCGTTGACGAGCTGGCGCAGCACGCCGAGCGCGCGCCCGTACGCGCGCCAGCCGTCGACCCGGCGGCCGCCGACGCCGGCCAGGCACGCCGCCGAGGCGGCGGCCATGGCGTAGGGGGCGCCGGTCTTGCGCTCGTACCCGCGCAGCACCGACCCCGGGGACGCCACCGGCGGCCGCTCGGTGAGGTCGCGGAGCTGGCCGTCCACCGCGTCCAGCCACCCGCGGGAGACCTCGTCGGCGAGCGCGGCCCGGACCGCGGCGCCGGCGGGCAGCCCGGCGATGATCCGGCCGGGCAGCTGGCCGCCGACGGCGAGCGCGGTGAGGATCTTCTTCCCGGCGGCCGGGGCCTCGACGGTCCGGGACGCGGCGCCCTCGGCCGAGGCGGCGTCGGTCAGGTCGTCGAGGTAGCGGGCCGACGCCCACCAGAGCAGGTGGATCACGGCGACGGGCGCGGCGGGGGCGGGATCGCCGGTCTCCGCGCCGTGCACCAGCAGCGGCAGAGTGATCATGCCCTTCACGCCGGGACGCGAGCCCTTGGCCCGGACGAGGTCGAAGAACTCGACGAGGAACTCCGACATGGCGCCGCCGACCATCTCGCGGCCCTCGTCCAGGCCCATCGCGAGGCCCTCGGCCAGCAGCTCGCACAGCCGCGCCATCTCCGCCTCGACCTCGGCGATCGCCCGTTCCTGGGCGACCCGTCCGAACACTCCTTCGTCCACGTGCCAAGCTCCTCTGCTGCTGCGGGGTGTATCCGGGCCCGGCCCGGAGGTCGCGGCGCGCCGGGCTCGCCCGGCGGCGCCCGTCATCGGGTGGCGCGCTCGTCCAGGACCCGGACCGTGCCGGCGCGCCCGTCCAGCTCGATCCAGGCGCCGTCGGGGATGCGGGCGACGGCGCCGCCGACCGCGACCGCGGTGGGCACGCCGAGCAGCCGTCCCGTGACGGCGGTGTGCGAGAGCAGGGTGCCGCGCTCGACCACCAGGCCGGACGCGGCGATCATGAGGGACAGCCAGCCGGGGTCGGTCTCCCGCGCGACGAGGATCCGGCCCGCGCAGCCCGCGGGGGCGATGCCGGGGTCGAGGACCACCTTGGCGCGGCCCCGGACGGTGCCGCCGCTCGATCCGAGCCCGCGCAGCAGGTCGCCGCCGTCCGCGGGCGGCCGGGGCCCGACCGGGCGGGCGTGCGCGAGGGCCGCCGCGACGGGCCGTCCGGCCGGGACCGAGAACAGCGCCGGCGGGAGCGGGACGTCCAGGTGGCGGACGCGTTCCGCGCGCCGCACCGCCGCGAGGCCGCGCAGGTCCGCGCCGGGGAGGGTGCCGTCGAACGCGCCGGTCACCTCGTCGGCGGTGAGGTCGAGGACGTCCATCGGGTCGTCCAGCGCGCCGGCCGCGGCGAGCTCGGCGCCGAGCCGCCACAGCACCTCGCGGGAGAGCCCGAACAGCTGGGTGCGGCAGAACCGGGTGTCCTCCCGCGCCCGGACGAACCACCGCATCAGAGACAGCAGCGCGTGCAGCACGGCGCGGCGCGCGGGGCTGCGGCACGCCGCCCGCAGCCGCCGCCGGGCCTCCGCCGCGGCGCGCGCCTCGTCCGCCCGGCTGCCCGCGACGGTGGCGCCGCGCCGGACCAGCGGGGCGATCGTCCCGGCGAGCATCCAGGGCCGCTGCCGCGGGGTGGGCTCGTCGAGCTTGAGGTCGTGGAGCGCGCGGTCCCCGTACCGCCGCAGGTGGGCGCGGGCTTCGGCGGCGATGGCGGAGCCGTGCCGGCCGGCGGCGATGTCGTCCCAGACGGCCCGCAGGTGCTCCTCCTCGGCCCCCCCGGCGGGGTCGGCCAGCAGCGCGGCCTTCAAGGCGGGGATCCCGGCGGCACGCTCGGCGAGGGCGATCGCGGCGCGGGCCGCGGCGAGTGAGCGGTTTTCGCGGCCCCCGCACAGCAGGCCGGCGAGCAGGCCGGGACCGGCGCCCGCCCACCGCCGCAGCAGCGCCGTGCCGGCCCGCATGACGAGCAGCCCGTAGATCCCGTTGGCGAGCGTGACGCCCCAGCGCACCGACGCCTCGGCCCACACCCGCCGGTACAGGGCGATCAGCTCCTCCAGGGACCGCTCGGCGAGGGGGCGGGCGGCCGGGTCGTACATCTCCGCCATCAGGCCGTCCCACCAGCGCAGGAACCGGGCGGTCGCGCGGCGGTGCCCGGCCGCGCGCCAGGCCGTCGCGGGCAGCGCGGCGGCGACGCGCGCCCGCGGCCACCGCCGGGACGCCCGCGCCTCGCCGGTCACGCCCATGGCCTCCTCCCAGCCCGCGCGGACGAGCTCGAAGGCGGGGAGCTGCCCGTGCAGTTCCTGCCAGTCGTCCAGCCGGTAGTGGACGCGGCCGTCGAGGAGCCCGACCATCCGCCCCGGCCGGTGCGCGTTCGCGCGCAGCCGCCGGGCCGGCACGCCCATCCGGCGGTAGAGGTCGGTGAAGGCCAGCTCGTAGAACGCGCGGGCCTGCGAGTAGGTGAGCGCGCCGGACACTCCGGGGAAGCTCTCGGTGATGTTGTGGTTCCCCCAGTACACGCGGGCGCCCGCGTCCCGCACCGCCCCGGCGAGGGGCCGCGCCTGGACGAGGTGGACGGTCCCGTCGGGCGTGATCGCCCCCTCGATGTCCTGCGGGCGGCCGAAGTGCTCCTCCACGCGGGCCGCGAGATCCGCGACGTCGCGGGCCTCGGAGTCGGTGAGCACCGGCGCGTGCCGCAGCCCGTCCGGCACGGCGACCACACGGGTGCCGCTCTCGCCGGCGGCGGGCGGCCCGGCCATGCGCCGCTTGAGGACGATCTCCGCGCGGACCCCGCCGGTCTCCGGGTCGACGAAGAAATGATCGACGTCGGCCTTCTCCTGGACGACGCCCTCCCCGATCCCGTGCGCCGCCGCGACGACGTGGCGGCGCGTCCCGTCCCTGGGGTCGCGGGTGAACGCGACGAACGAGCGCGTCCCGGGAACCATCCGCTGGATCCCGACGGCGACCCTGGCCCTCGCGGGGTCGGCGCCCTTCAGGAGCCGGTAGCGGACGGCCTCGGGCTTGAACGCCGACGCCCAGCAGCGCGCCACCGCCGCCAGGAGCCCGGCGCGGGGCACGTACAGGAAGCTGTCGCTCATCCCCGCGAACGGGTCGTCCTCGCCGTCCTCGCCGCCACCGTCCTCCCCCGGCACCGCGCAGGCGCGGACGGCCGCCGTCCCGCCGGGGCCGACGAGCGCGTCGAACGCCTCCAGGAGCCCGTCGGCGAGGTCGCCGGACGGCACGGCCCGGGACAGGGCCGACGCCGCCGAGGCGCACCAGTCCGCGGCGGGCGGCGAGGCGGCCCGCGGGAGCGCGTCCCGCAGGGAGGCGAGCGCCCGGTCGAACTCGTCCGCGGGCAGGCAGAAGAAGCCGGGGACGGGGAAGCCCGCCGCGCGCAGCGCCTCCAGCCGCGCGAACTTGTGGCCGATCTCGTCCATGGTCACCACACCTTCGGCAGGACGCGCGGCGTGCCCGCGGCGTACTGCGCATAGCCGGGAACGTCCGAGAGCGCGCTCTCCTCCACCCGGATCCGCCAGGCCACGGCGGCGGCCAGCAGGAGCAGCGCCGCCGCTCCGGCCGAGCCGAGGAAGAAGCACGTGAAGCCGATGTGCGCGAGCAGCATCCCCGCGTAGGCCGGATGCCGGACGATCCCGTAGAGCCCGCCCGTGACCACCCGATGGCCGTCCTGGCGCATCACGTGATGGGAGTAGAACCGCCCGAGCGCGCGGATCGCCGCCTGCCGCAGCGCCACGCCGGCCGCGAAGGCGGCGGACGGGACGAGCAGCCACGGCGACCAGCGCTCCCAGGGCAGGGGCCCGAACGACGCCGCCGCGACCAGCAGGAGGCGCGCCAGACCGTACGGGAGCAGCGTCCGCGCGTCGGACGGCGGGGCGGCGGCACGGCGGAACGTCACCGGGGCCTCCAGCAGGAGCCAGCCCAGGTAGCCCGCCAGCAGGAACGCCGCGTGGGCCTCCGCCCCGCCGTCCCGTCCCGCGTGCAGGACGATGCCGGCGGCCGCCGTGCCCGCCCCGGCGGTGAACAGCAGGCGCGGCGCGAGCGGCAGGAGCCTCATGGCGCCGCTCACCGCGCCCTGGCGCGCTCGTACTGCTCGGGATCCGCCGCGTACGCCTCGTACGCGAGCGACCCGAGATGGGCGCCCGTGGCGGCGTCCGCCAGCGTCGCCGCGCAGTGCGACCGGCGCCCCGGGACGCGGGCGACGGGCCAGCGCAGCAGCAGCGGGACGTCGCGGGCGACGCGGTAGGGGATGTCCAGCCGCAGCCCGACCCACAGCAGCGTCGTGTCCATGGGCCGGCCGTGCTCCGCGTGCTCCAGCAGGGTGGCGAACTGCCGGCCCGCCTCGACGATCTCCACGGGCGACCGGAACGCGGGCGGCGGTCCCTCCCCCGCGGGCGGCTGGAGGACCGCCGCCTCCACCACCGCCCTGCCCCGCCGCACCGGCTCGCCGACCAGGACGTTCCCCGGACGGTGCCGGTGCACGAGATCCGCGGGCGCGCTCCGGGACGGTGCCGCCGCTCCGGCGGTGCCCCTCCGCGTGCCCGTCCGCGTGCCCGTTCGCGCCGGCGGGCGCGGCGTCTCGCCGTTGAACGCGATGGAGCCGCCGCACACTTCCTCGCCGCCCTGCCGGGCGGCGACCGTCCACGCCCGGTTCCGGCCCGGCACCGGGCGGCACGACAGCGTGGTGCCCCGGTCCAGCTCGCAGAACCGGGTGAAGCCGAGGCCGGCGACGACCCGCTCCGGGCGCCGGCCGCGCGCCCGCAGCCGGTCCGCGCGGGCGGCCAGGTCGAGCAGGCCGCTGAACAGCAGCATCCCCGGCACGTGGTCGAGCGGATGGTCGAAGTAGAAGGGATCGGCCTCGTCGACGACCAGCTCGCGGAATCGATCGATGACGGACCCGTTCATGCGCCGCTCCTTCCATTTGCCGGCCCCAAGTGCATCGGCACGCGCCGAAAACGGCGCCGCCGCCCTTCTCGGGAAGCGCGGATAAGCCGACCGGACGGCCGTCATCTTGCTACAGAATTGCGCGGGGCTGTACTGCACTACCGGGCAGTCCGGGCCGTGCCCGGTTGCCGGGCCGGGCAGCCCGGCGCGGCCCGGACACGCTCCGTGCAAGGCCTTCCGGGGACGAAAAGCGCATGTCAGCGTCCGCTTGCAGGACGCGGCCGGGCGGCGGGCGCGGCCGACCGCGCACGTCACCCGGCTCCGCGGAGATCGACCGCCGCGCGTTTCCGAGAGATCAGCGGCACTTTTTCTCGCGCGAATCTCACAAGGTATATTTTCAAATTATTGAGAGTTTGACCGGATACCGACTCGGGCTGTGATGTTGCCCACAATTAATTGGCAGAATGCGGCCAGTCGCGGCGGGCCGGGCGGCCGGGCCCGCCGGTGCGCCGCCCGGCACGCTCGGGCGCGCCGATTGTCAGCGGGCTGACAAACGCCGTCCCGGACGGTGAAGGCCGGTGAGTGTCGCGGATCACCTCGCGTGCCTAGGTTGGGACGACCCGGGCCGAGGCCCGCCGAGCACTCGCGATGGAGGTGCCACCGTGACGACGGCGTACGACGACGCGCGCCCCGGATCGCCGGCCATCGAGGGCCTCACGGACGAGCCGTGGCGCGACGTCCCGGCGGAGGAGGCGCGGTGGATGCGCCCCCGGCTGCCGGACCTGCTCGGCGTGATGGTCGAGGGCGTGCTGCGGCACGTGCCCGAGTACGACCGGCCGGGCGACGCGGCGTACTGGCGGGTGGCGGAGGCCGCCGTCGCGCAGGCGATGGAGCACTTCGTGCAGGTCATCGCCGACCCGGACACCTCGTGGGCGGAGGTGTACCAGGTCTTCTTCGACGTCGGGTACGGCGAGGCCGTCGAGGGCCGCAGCCTGGAGCACCTGCAGAACGCGATGCGGATCGCGTCGCGGCTCGCCTGGCGGCACCTGGCGGTCGAGGCCGAGCGGCTCGGCCGGCCCCCGGCGCTCGTCAGCCTCCTCGCCGAGGCGAACTTCGCCTACCTGGACGCGCTGGCCTCCGCCGCGGCGCACGGCTACGCCCGCGCCCGGGAGAAGGCCGCCGGGGAGCGCGAGCAGCGGCGCGGGCGGCTGCTGGCCCTGCTGCTGTCGGACCCGCCCGCGCCGCCCGAGGTCGTCCGCGAGCAGTCCGCCCGCGCGGGCTGGCCGCTGCCCCGGCGGCTGGCGGTCATCGTGCTGCGGCCGCGGCCGGGCAGCGGCGGGGAGGGGCCGGCCGGGCTGCCGCCGTCCCTGCTGACCGGCCTGGACCACGGCCGCCCCTGCCTGGTGATGCCCGACCCGGACGGCCCCGGGCGCCTGGACGAGCTCGGCGCGACGCTGGCCGGCTGGACGGGCGCGATCGGCCCCGCCGTGCCGCCCGAGGAGGCCGCGACGTCGCTGACGTGGGCGCGGCGCGCGCTCGACCTGGCGCCCGCCGCGCCCGCCTCCACCCGCGGCGCGTCCAACTCCGCCCGCGGCGCATCCGCCTCCGCCCGGGGCGGTGGGCGGCGCGCGCGGCGCGGCGGGGTCCTGGTGCGGGCCGAGGAGCATCTGCCCGGCCTGCTGCTGCGCGAGGGCGCGTCGCTCGCCGCGATCGTGGCGTCCCGGCGCCTCGCCCCGCTGGACGAGGCCGGCCCGCGGCAGGGCCTGCGGCTCGCGGTGACGCTGCTGGAGTGCATGAAGCACGGATTCAACGCCACCGGCGCCGCCGAGGTCCTGTGCGTGCACCCGCAGACGGTCCGGTACCGACTGGCGCAACTGCACCAGATGTTCGGTTTCGACATCGAGGACCCGGAGATCCGGCTCGAGATGATGCTGCTTCTGTACACCTGGATCCAGCGCAACGGCGGCTGATCCGCCCGCCCCGCCGCTCCCCGCGCCGGGCCCGGAAATCCGCTACGGTCGGGGTCGCCGCGTAGGCGAGGGGAAGGAAGTCACAGAACACATGGCCGAGAAGGTCATTCGGGTGGACGACATCGACGGCTCCGAAGGAGCCGATGTCGCAAAGCGAGACTTCGAAGTCTTGGACCGCACGTTCACCATCGACTTGAGCGACGACAACTACAAGCGGCTGAACGAGATGCTGGACGCCCTCGCGCCCTTCATCGAGAACGCCGCGGAGGTGAAGCCCGCGGGGAAGGGCCGCAAGTCCCGCGTCGCGAAGATCAAGGGCTACACGAACGGTGATGTCCGCGACTGGGCATTGCGTCAGGACATCGAAGTCTCCGAACGTGGCAAGATATCGGATGAGGTCTATGCTGCATTCATCGAGGCACATCCGGACGCCAAGCCGGACGCATAGCTAGAGGGAGTCCCCGCATGGCACAGAAGGTCGAAGTCCTTCTCGTCGACGACATCGACGGTGGAGAGGCCGACGAGACCGTCAGCTTTTCCATCGATGGCACGTCATATGAGATCGACCTGAGCAAGAAGAACGCCGCCAAGCTGCGCGGCGGTCTGGAGCCGTTCGTGGCCGGCGCGCGCAAGGCGCGCAAGACCCCGGGCAGGGGTGGTCGCGGGACGCGTACCGCGGGCAGCCGCGAGCGCTCCGCCGAGATTCGCGAGTGGGCGAAGGGCCAGGGCATCAAGGTCAATGAGCGGGGCCGTATCCCCGCCAATGTGATCGAGCAGTACGAGGCCGCGCACTAGCGGCGCGCGCCGCGCGGCCGGCGGCGTTCCGGCGCGACAGCGAGGGGCCGGGGTGAGGATTTACATCACCCCGGCCTCTTGCGCGCGCAACGGGCAAATCGCCCTCATTCTCGGGCGAATGCCGGGAATGGAGCGGCATCGCAATAGGCGGGCGCGCGGCGCGGCTCACCCGGGCGGCGGGCCCAGTTCGCGTCCCGCGCGCACCGCGCCGGCGACGCGGTCGCGCAGTGCCATCTCGGCCCTCCGGGCGTCCTCGGCCATCCCGCGGATCTCTTCGCCGGCCATCTCGTCGCCGACGGTGCTCGCCAGCAGGTCCCGGTAGCGGGCGTTCTGCTCGGGCAGGCCCTGCAGGACGCGCGCCTCGTGGTAGGCGTCGTCGGCCTCCCCGGCCCGGCGCGCGTACGCCTCCAGCGCCTCGATCCGGCCGGTGACCGAGCGGACCGACAGCGCCAGCGCGCGGTCCTGCGGCTCCAGCAGGGCCCGGACGTCCGCCGACAGCCGCTCGGGCTGCTGGGCGAGGCGCTCCCGGCGCAGCCGCGTGTGGGTCGCGAGGGCCTCCGCGACGGCCCACTCCTGCCGGGGCAGGACGACCGCGTTGTTGATGTCGTCCAGCAGCCCGGCGCCGTGCGACTGCGACCCGAGGACGGCGTCGACGGCCCGCTGCGCGCGGACGAGGAGCCGGGCGGCGGGCCGGTCGAAGTCGCCGGGCAGCAGGTAGCGGCCGTGGTGCTCGCGGGCGGCGCGGGCGGCGGCCGGTTCGCGCACGTGGCGCAGCGCGCCGAGGGCCCAGCCGGCGAAGCTCGCGGCGGTGAGGACCACCGCGGCCTCGGCCTGGCCGAGCAGGAGCAGCAGGATCTGCAGGGCGGGGGTGAGCATCATCGCGAGGACGGGCAGCCTCCCCCACCGGCTCGCCTCGCCCACCAGGCCGTCCTCGTCCAGCGAGGCGACGAAGCAGACCCGCAGCCACCCGCCGGGCAGCACCCCGTAGAAGATCGCGAACGCCGGGATCCACACCAGCCGCGCCACCACCGTGGCGGCGCGCAGCCGCGGAGGCGGCGGCGCGGGCATGCAGGCGGGGACGAGCCGCTCGGGCGCGGCGGCCAGCAGCGCCCTGTGATCGCCGCCGATGGCGGGATCGAACACCGGACGAGGACGGTCCTGCTCGTTCATCGCCACTCCCCCACCGCGTCTGGGAACCCTGGTGCCCGCGGTCGGTTCCGAGCCTTCCACCCGGAACGCGGCTCATTCCACTGTGTCACGGAATCCGGACATGTCCCTTCGGCTCCGGCGCCGCACCCGCGACACACCCCGCTAGTCCTGGAGTTCCGCCCACACCTGCCGGTCGCGCTCGGCCGTCCAGATGCGGGGGCGCTCGACGCCGTCCATCTCGTCCCAGAGGCGGGAGACGTCGAACGGCAGGCAGTGCTCGAAGATCGGCCAGTGCCCGTACTCGGGGGCGAGCGCCTTGTGCACGGCCGCGAAGGCGTCCTTGAGCGTGCCGCCGTCCCGCCGGACCAGCCCCACCTCGTCGATCATGGTGGTCAGGAAGGCGCGGGTCTGCGCGACCGCGGCGTGCGCGGCGTCCCGGCCGTGCGCGACGGCGCCGCGCCCGCCGACGAGCGTCTCGGCGCCGAAGGAGCCGACGTGGTCGAGCGTGCCGGACGCCCATTCGCGGTGGAACGCGTCCCCGGTGTAGAGCGCGGCCTGCGTCTCCACGAGGTCGCCGGCGAACAGGATCCGGTGCCGGGGGAGCCACGCGACGATGTCGCCCTCGGTGTGGCCGCGGCCGCAGTAGGCGAGGTCGAGGTCGCCGCGATCCCCGCCGAGGTCGATGGTGAGGGTGCCGGAGAACGTCACGGTCGGCCAGGTCAGCCCGGGGATGCCGTCCGGGTCCTTGAACAGCCGGGGCATCCTGCCGTACTCCGACTCCCAGTCCTGCGCGCCGCGCTCGGCGATCAGCGCGCGGGTCAGGTCGTGGGCGATGACCACCGGGGCGCCGAACGCGCTGGCGCCGAGCGTGCGGACGGCGTGGTAGTGCGACAGGACCAGGTACCGGACGGGCTTGTCGGTGTGCTCGCGCAGGACGGCGAGCCAGTCGCGGGCCGCCGCCGGCGTGGCGAGGGCCTCGAAGCAGACGACGAAGTCCTCGCCCTCCACGGCGCCGACGTTCGGGTCCCCCTCGGCCGTGAGCGCGTACACCCCGTCGGCCAGGACCTCAAGCGTCTGCGTCTTGTCGCCCAGGTCAGCGGACGACGCGAACGGTCTGGACATCGGCGCCCCCTCGCACTCGTGGCCGCGGGCACTTCCCGTGCACAGATTTCATTCCACGCATAGCGGGTGATAACCGTCCCGGTCGCCAGGTGGGGAGGACGGCGCCCGCGGGGTAGGAGGGATCTTGAACGCGCCGCGCGGAAGGAGGGGGCCCGGTGAACGCCGCGCTCGGACTGCTGGCCGTCCTCGTGCTGACCGCCGCGACCGGCTACTTCGTGGCGCAGGAGTTCGCCTTCGTCACCGCGGACCGCCCGGCCCTGGCCCAGCGGGCCGCGGAGGGCGACCGCGCCGCGGACCGCGCCCTGAAGGTGATGGGCCGGCTGTCGTTCATGCTGTCCGGCGCGCAGCTCGGCATCACGGTCACCGCGCTGGTGGTCGGGTTCATCGCCAAGCCCGCGCTGGCCGACCTGATCGCCCCTGCGGTGCGCGCGGGCGGGGTGCCGGACGCGGCGTCCGGCGGCGTGGCGGTGGGGCTCGGGTTCGCCCTCGCGACCGTGGTCCAGATGGTGATGGGCGAGCTGTTCCCGAAGAACCTGGCGCTGGCGCGGGCGGAGCCGCTCGCGCGGGCGCTGGCCGCCTCCACGCTCGGCTACCTCGCGATGGCGGGGCCGCTGATCCGGCTGTTCGACGCGTCGGCGAACCGGCTCGTCCGCGCGGTGGGCATCGAACCGGTGGAGGAGCTGCGGCACGGCGCGACGCTGGAGGAGCTCGGGCACATGATCGGCGAGTCCGGCGAGCAGTTCCAGGAGGACCACGCCGACCTGCTGGAACGCGCCCTGGTCTTCTCCGAGCGGGACGCCGAGGCGGTCATGGTGCCCCGCGTCGACGTGGTGACCGTGGCCGCGACCGCCGACGCCGCCGAGCTGAGCGACGTCATCGCGGCGAGCGGGCACACCCGCTACCCCGTCCTCGGCGAGGGCGTCGACGACGTCGTCGGGGTCGTCGGGCTGGAGGAGCTGGTCGGGCTCGGGCCGGACGAGGCGGCGCGGACCGCGGTCGGCGCGATCGCCCGGCCGCCGCTCCTGCTGCCCTCGACGCTCCCGCTGCCGGACGTCGTGCTGCGCCTGCGGGGCGCCGCCGAGCCGCTGGCCTGCGTGGTGGACGAGTACGGGGGGTTCGCCGGGATCCTCACCTGGGAGGACGTCGCCGAGGAGCTGGTCGGGGAGATCGCGGACGAGAACGAGCCCGACGACGACCTGGCGATCCGCACCGGCGAGTGGTGGACGACGGACGCGGGCCTGCGGATCGACGAGGTCGCCCACGAGACGGGGATCGCGCTGCCGGAGGGCGACTACGAGACGGTCGCCGGGCTGCTGATGCGGCGGCTCGGCCGGATCGCGCGGCCGGGCGACGTCGTCCGGGTGGAGCTGCCGCGCGACCGGCTGGACGAGCCGTCCCGCACCGCCGTGGTGGAGGTGCTGACGATCAACCGGCACGTGCCCGAGCTGATCCGCGTCCGCGCGGTGGAGGAGGAGGACCGGTGAACCTCGCCTTGGGCGCTCCCGTCACCCTGGCGCTGCTGGCGGGCAACGGGTTCTTCGTCGCCGCCGAGTTCGCGCTGGTCGCGGCCCGGCGGCCCCGGCTGGAGCGGGCCGCGGCGCGGGGCTCGCGGGCCGCCGGCGCGGCGGTCGCCGGGATCGACGAGCTGTCGCTGACCCTCGCGGGCGCCCAGCTCGGGATCACCATGTGCTCGCTCGGCCTCGGCCTGGTGTCCGAGCCGGTGTTCGCCGAGACGCTGACGCCGCCGTTCCACGCCGCGGGCCTGCCGGAGGGGGCGGCGCACGCGGTCGCCTTCGTGCTGGCGCTGGCGCTGGTGACGTTCCTGCACATGGTCGTCGGCGAGATGGCGCCGAAGTCGTGGGCGATCGCGGGGCCGGAACGGTCGGCGACCGTCCTCGGCCTGCCGTTCCGCGCGTTCACGACGGTCGCCCGCCCGGCGCTGGCCGCGCTGAACGGCACGACGAACCTGCTGCTGCGGGCGGTGGGCGTCCGGCCGGCCGACTCGCGGGAGGTGTCGCGCACCCCCGAGCAGCTGCGCAGCATCGCGCAGGAGTCGCGGCGGCTCGGCCTGATCGGGGAGACCGAGCTGACGCTGCTCACCGCCGCGCTGGACGCGCCGCGCGCCCCGCTCGCCGGCCTGGTCGTCCCCGTCTCCGGGATCGTGTCGGTCCCGCCGGAGGCGTCCCCGCAGGAGGTCGTGGACGTCGCCGCGCAGACCGGCCACACCCGGCTGATGGTGCGGGGCGCCGGGGCGCGGGGCCGGGCGGCGCGCATGGTGCACGTCCGCGACGCCTACCTGGCGCGGGCGCGGGGCCGGGCGACCCCGGCCGGGGAGCTGGCGCACCCGGTGCCGGCGCTGCCGGTCGGGACCCCGGTCGGCGAGGCCGTCGCGACCCTGAAGGCGAACCACAGCCACCTCGGCCTCGCCATCGCCCCCGACGGCCGCGTCGCCGGCCTGGTCAGCCTGGACGACCTCCTGACCACGCTGCTGGCGGTCCGCTGACGCGCCCCAACCGTCAACGTTGGTTGACATGAGATGGCTGTCAACCTACATTGACAGCCATGAGCGATGGAGTGACGCTCGCCCAGGAGGCGAGCAGCCGGGACCCCGCGGTGGGCCTGCGGGCCGTGCGGGCGCTGCGCGAGCTGGCGGAGCGGCTGGAGGCGCTGCAGGTCCAGAGCGCCCGCGACCAGGGCTGGTCCTGGCAGGAGATCGCGGTCTGCCTCGGCGTGAGCAGGCAGGCCGTCCACAAGAAGCACGGCGGCGGCCGCCGCCTACTCAAGAAGGAGCAGTAGAAGGATGTTCGAGCGATTCACCGAGGGCGCGCGGCGAGTGGTCACCGGTGCGCAGGAGCAGGCGCGTGCGCTCGGCACGCCCTTCATCGGCACCGAGCATCTGCTGCTCTCCCTGCTGGACGGCGACGACGCCACGGCACGGGTTCTCACCGAACACGGGGTGGAGGCGTCCGCCATCGGGCGGCGGATCGCCCGGAAGGGCGAGGATCCGCTCGACCCGGAGGCGCTGAGCACCCTCGGCATCGACCTGGACGCCGTCCGCGAGGCCACCGAGGAGGTCTTCGGGGAGGGCGCGCTCGACGTTCCCGCGGGTCGACGCCGACGCTTCCCCAAGGGCCACATCCCGTTCACGCCGAGGGCCAAGAAGGCGCTGGAGCTGAGCCTGCGGCACGCGATCCGGCTCAAGCAGAAGCAGATTCGCAGCGGGCACGTCCTGCTCGGCGTCCTGCACGACAAGGAGTTCATGTCGGTGAGGATCCTGAGCGAGGCGGGCGTGGACGTCGCGGCGCTGCGCGCCCACGTGGAACGGCTGCTCTCCGCCGAGGCGGCATGACCGCGATCATGTGATTACGTGGGGACATGCCCGAACCGCTGGATTCGCTGCGCCGCCTCGTCCCCGCCGACCGGATCGTCACCGACTCCGACGTGATCGCCTCCTACGCGCACGACGAGGCGGAGTGGGCGCCCTACGGGGCGCCCGCGGCGCTCGTCCGGGCCGGTTCGACCGAGGACGTGCGGGCGGTGGTCACCGTGTGCGCGGAGCAGGGCGTGCCGATCGTCCCGCGCGGCGCGGGCACCGGGCTGTCGGGCGGCGCGAACGCGCTGGACGGCTGCGTGCTGCTGTCCCTGGAGGCGATGGACGAGATCGTCGAGATCGACGCCGCCGAGCGGCTCGCGGTCGTCCAGCCGGGGGTCGTCAACGACGCCCTCCGGCTGGCCTGCGCCGAGCGGGGGCTCTGGTACCCGCCCGACCCGGCGAGCGCGCCCTGGTCGACGATCGGCGGGAACGTGGCCACCAACGCGGGCGGCCTGTGCTGCGTCAAGTACGGCGTGACCCGCGACTACGTCCTCGCGCTGGAGGCGGTCGTGGGGCGCGGCGAGGTGGTCCGGCTCGGCCGCCGGACGGCCAAGGGCGTCGCCGGGTACGACCTGTGCGGGCTCATGGTCGGGTCCGAGGGCACCCTCGGCGTGATCACCGAGGTCACCGTGCGGCTGCGCGGTGCCCGCGCCCCCGAGCACACCGTCGTCGGGTACTTCGACACCCTCCAGGCCGCGGGCGAGGCCGTCGCCAAGGTCACCGCGGCCGGGATCGTCCCGAGCGCGCTGGAGCTGATCGACCGGCACTGCCTCCGGGCGGTCGACGCGTGGCGCAACATGGGCCTGTCCGCGGACGCGGACGTCCTGCTCCTCGGCCGCACCGACCTGCCCGGCGAGTCCGGGGAGGCGGAGGCCGACGCGATGGCGCGGCTGTTCAAGGAGGCGGGCGCGACCTGGAGCGCCCGGTCGTCCGACGAGGCCGAGGCGGACGCGCTGTTCGCCGCGCGCCGGCTCGCCTACCCGGCGCTCGAACGGCTCGGCCCCGTCCTGACCGAGGACGTGTGCGTGCCGCGCGGCCTCGTCCCGGAGATGCTGACCCGCATCGAGGCCGCCGCCGCGGACACCGGCACCCACATCGCCAACATCGCCCACGCGGGCGACGGCAACCTGCACCCGCTGATCATCGCGCCGGCCGGGGACGACGCGGCCCGCGTCCGGGCCCAGCGCGCCTTCGACCGCATCGTCGCCGACGCGATCGCCCTCGGCGGCACCGTCACCGGCGAGCACGGCGTCGGCCTGCTCAAGCGGCGCGGCCTGCACGACGAGCTGGACCCGGCCGTGATCGCCCTGCACCACGCGGTGAAGGACGCGCTCGACCCGGCGGGCGTGTTCAACCCGGGCAAGGTCTTCGGGACGCCCTGACCCGATCAGCCGCGGGCGGCCTCCCAGCCCTGGACGAGCTCGGCGGTGTGGTCGCCGACGAGGCCGACCTGGAGGCGCTCCCCGTCCTGCTCGACCTGAACGCCGACCGGCCGCAGGTCCGGGACGCGCCCGGAGAACAGCGCGTCGCGCTCCGCCATCGCCTCGTACTGGCCGGGCCGCCACCAGTACACCTGCGCGGTGATCGGCTTCTCGCCCGACCCGGCGAGCCTGGCCGCGACGTCCTGCACGGTCTTCAGCGCGAGGACCAGGTGCTGCTCCGTCCCGATCTCATGGACCGTCACGTACTCCGGCAGCGGGAACGCCACCAGCGCGCCGAACGGGAGCGGGCCGGGGAAATGGCGCCGCAGGACCTGCGCGTGCGCGCCGATGTAGCGGTGCTGCTCCCCGATGTTGGACATCTTCACCCCGTTCAGGTCCTGGGGCTGGACGTAGTGGGGCTCCCGCTCGATCGACTGCGCCAGCGCGTGCCCGAACGCCGCGGCCTCGGCGAGCCCGCCGAGGTCCGCGCGGTTCAGCGGCACGATCGAGTCCGGGTAGTCGACGACGACGGCCTGGAGCAGGCCCGGCGCGAACGGCCGGGTCACCAGGGCGGCCTGCATCCGCTCGTCGAGGGCGTTCTCCGGGTAGAGGCGGACGCGCAGGCTCGCGGTGTCGAGCCCCCCGCCGGAGGGGGCGGGGGGCGCCTGCCGCTCGAAGGCCTGGACCGCCTGGTCGGCGTACTGGGCCGCGATGCCGGGCAGCGCGGACCGCGGGTTGCGCCCGGCGTGCTGCCGCCACTGGGCGATGTCCGCCTGCGCGCGGTTGCCGTCCTTGAGCGTCACGGCGACGGTGTCGGGAGCCGTCAGCTCCGCCCGGTAGCCGCGCTGCGCGAAGGCGTCTATGAGTGACATGCCGATGATGTCGTGTCCGCTGGGGTTCATGGTCATGTACGACTCCCCGGGTGGCCGGTGAGTTCCCTCAGCCTCCGAAAGCCTCCGTGAGCGCGGCGACGCACGCGGACCTGCGGAAGGGATCGGCCGGGTACCTCCGCCGGCACTCGGCGGCGATCCACGACGGGGCCGCCGGACGGACGGCGCGCGGCGTGCGCGTCTTGGCCGGGCGGGGCCGGTGCGCGGGCCGGCCCTTCTCGCGCGGTGACGGGGCCGCGCGCGTCCGGCGGGGGACCCGCCGCGGCACCCGGGGACGGTGGGCGGACGACCGGGCATGCGGCTCCGCCGCGGTCCGCCCGGTGCGGGACGAGGCGGGTGAGGGCCGGGCGGGCGACGGCCGGGCGGACGCGGCCGGGGTGGCGGCGTCCGGCGTCACCGTGCGGGCCGGGACCGTCCGGGCCGTCCCGTGGCCGACGGCCAGGAACAGTCCGGCGCCCAGGACGAGCGCGACGGCGACGACGGCCGCGCGAGGAGGGCGGCGGGCGGGCGGCCTCGGTTCGGCGCGGGTGAATCCGGCGGGCGGGAGGCTGGAGGAAAGGCGCACCCACCGATCGTCACGCTGAGCGCACGCCCGGACACGCGGAACCGGCTCGACCGTTGCCGGCTCGATACACCGGCGGCCGTCACCGACCGGCGAGCAACTCCACCACGGGCGCGAACTCCTCGACGAACGCGGAGGAGACCGACACGTACGACACGCCCAGCTCGTCGCGCCGGCGGGCGAGCGTGTCCGCCATCTCCCGGGGCGTCCCGGACAGCTTCGCGATCACGTCCGATGTCGCCATGGCGGCGAGGTCCACGTCCATCTGGCGGCCCAGCCACTCCGGAACTTCGTCGCCGACCACGTGCACCTGCGTGCACAGCTCCAGGTCGTCGAACCGCTCCCCCGCCGCCTTCCGGACGACGTCCACGTATCCGGCGAGCTCGGCGTCGCCGGTCATCGGCGGGACGCCGAACGCGACCGTGTCGGCCCGCCGCGCCGCCAGGTCCAGCATCCGGGGCCGGGACGCCGCCACGACCACGCGCGGCGGGCGGCCGGTCCCCGCGAACAGCCCCTCCGGCGGGTTCGCGACCGCGTCCAGCGCCGCCTCCACCCGGGCGATCCGCTCGGCGCCCGATCCGTACGGAACGCCGAAGACCGCGGCGTCGTCCTCCCCGCCGGGACGGCCCGCGCCGATCCCGAGCTCGAACCGGTCGCCGGTGGCGAGCGCCATCGAGGCCGCCTCCCACGCGATCATGTGCGGCGGCCGGGTCGCCGCGGAGAGCACGAACGTGCCGACCCGCAGCGTCGTCGTGGCGCCCGCCGCCGCGGCGAGCGTCGCCGCGGGCATGGCCGTGCCGGACGTGTCGGGGGTCAGCAGGGTCGCGTACCCGAGCTCCTCCGCCCGGCGCGCCTGCGCCGCCCAGTCGGCGCCGCTGCGCGCCCACCCCACCATCACCGCGAACCTGAACCGCCGATCGGCCATCGTCCCGCCTCCCGTCCACCTCGGATGCACTCCATTTGAGTGAGTGCTCACTCATTTGTCAAGGACCCTCGGCCGCGCCGCGCCGCCGAGGCGGTGTCCTAGCCGGCCGGGGTGACGGTGAAACGGCGCAGGGCGAGCGCCGGGTTCTTCCCCCGGACGGCGCCCACGCGCTCGGGCGAGACCTCGCCCGCCGCGATCCCCGGACCCTCCCCCAGGGCGGCCGTGACCACGCCCATCGGGTCGACGATCATGCTGTTGCCGGCGCCGGTCGGGGCGCACTGGCCGGCCGCCGCCACGTAGATCGTGTTCTCGATCGCGCGGGCCCGCACCAGCGTCCGCCAGTGGTCCTCCTTGAGCGGGCCCGGCACCCACTCGGCGGGCAGCGCGAGGACGTCGGCGCCGGCGTCCACGATCCGCCGCGTCACCTCCGGGAACCGCACGTCGTAGCAGGTCTGCATGCCGAACGTGACGCCGTCCACCGTGAAGGTCTCCGGCTCGCCGATGGCGCCGTGCCGGACCAGCGCCGACTCCTCGTACCCGAACGCGTCGTACAGGTGGATCTTGCGGTACTCGGCGACGACGCCGCCGCCGGGCGCGAGGGCGACGAGCGTGTTGGAGATGCGGTCCGGGTCGTCCAGGCGCTCGTTGACCCCCGCCACCAGGTGGACGCCGTGGCGGCGCGCCAGGTCGCCGAGGCCGGTCACGAACGGACCGTCCAGCGGCTCGGCGGAGTCGACGAACCGCCGGTCCATCTTCGGCGCGGTGAACATCGCGAACTCGGGGAACACGACGACCTTCGCGCCGCGCCCGGCCGCCTCACCGGCCAGCTTGCCGATCGCCGCCAGGTTCTCGTCCTTGCCCGTGCCCGGCGCGAACTGCGCCACCGCGACCTGCACCATCATCGGCCTCCTACATCCGGTCGACGCCGGTCACCCGGACGACGGCCTCGCCCTCCTGGTCGGAACCCGCGAGGTCGACCTCGGCGCTGATGCCCCAGTCGTGATGGCCCTCGGGGTCGTCGAACACCTGCCGGACCCGCCACAGGGCGTCCTCCGGCACCTCCTCGATCTGCAGCAGCTTCGGCCCGCGCGCGTCCGGCCCGGTGAGCAGCTCGTCGTGCTCCTCGAAGTAGCCGTCCATGGCGTCCGCCCACGCGCCGGCGCCGAAGTCGGGGTCCAGCTCGCCGAGCTCGGCGTAGCGCTCCAGCGCCGCCAGCTCCACCCGCCGGAACATCGCGTTGCGCACCAGCACCCGGAACGCCCGCGCGTTCGCGGTCACCTTCGCGACCCGCTCCTCGATCGGCTCGTCCAGGTCCTCGTCGGCGGGGTTGGCGAGCTGCTCCCACTCGTCCAGCAGGCTGGAGTCCACCTGCCGGACCAGCTCGCCCAGCCACTCGATCAGGTCGATCAGGTCATCGGTCTTGATCGACTCCGGGACGGTCTGCTGCAGTGCCTTGTACGCCCCCGACAGGTACCGCAGGACGAGGCCCTCGGCCCGCGCCAGCTCGTAGTACCCGATGTACTCGGTGAACGTCATCGCGCGCTCGTACATGTCGCGCACGACCGACTTCGGCCGCAGCGGATGGTCGCCGACCCACGGATGCCCGGCCCGGTAGATCTCGTACGCGGCGTCGAGCTCGTCCTCCAGCGGCTTGGGGTGGTCGACGTCCTGGAGCAACTCCATCCGCTCCTCGTACTCGATCCCCTCGGCCTTCATCTCCTGGACGGCCTCGCCGCGCGCCTTGTTGACCTGCGCGGCGAGGATCTGCCGCGGATCGTCCAGCGTCGCCTCGATCACCGACAGGACGTCCAGCGCGTACGTGGGCGACGCCGGGTCGAGCACCTCGAACGCGGCCAGCGCGAACGTCGACAGCGCCTGGTTGAGCGCGAAGTCCTCCTGGAGGTCGACGGTGATCCGCGCGTACCGTCCGGCGTCGTCCGGCTCGGGCAGCGCCTCGACCACACCGCCCGCCAGCAGCGACCGGTAGATCGCGATCGCCCGCGAGATGTGCCGGCGCCGCGCGGCCGGCTCCTCGTGGTTGTCGGTCAGCAGCCGCTTCATCGCCTGGAACGCGTTGCCGGGCCGCGCGATCACCGACAGCAGCATCGCGTGGCTGACCTGGAACCGGGACCGGAGCATCTCCGGCTCGGCCTCCTGCAGCTTCCTGAAGACCTCCTCGTCCCAGCCGACGAACCCCTCCGGCGGCTTCTTGCGCTGGACCTTCCGCCGCTTCTTCGGATCATCGCCGGCCTTGGCGAGCGCCTTCTCGTTCTCCACCACGTGCTCGGGCGCCTGCGCGACGACGAACCCGACCGTGTCGAACCCGGCCCGCCCGGCCCGCCCGGCGATCTGGTGGAACTCCCGCGCCCGCAGCCGCCGCACCCGGTGCCCGTCGTACTTGCTCAGCGCGGTGAACACCACCGTCCGGATCGGCACGTTGACGCCGACGCCGAGCGTGTCGGTCCCGCAGATGACCTTCAGCAGCCCGGCCTGCGCCAGCCGCTCCACCAGCCGCCGGTACTTGGGCAGCATCCCGGCGTGGTGCACCCCGATCCCGTGCCGGACGAACCGCGACAGGTTGCGCCCGAACTTCGTCGTGAACCGGAAGTTGCCGATCAGCTCGGCGATCCGGGCCTTCTCCGCCTTGGTGCACACATTGATGCTCATCAGCGACTGCGCCCGCTCGATCGCCGCCGCCTGCGTGAAGTGCACCAGGTAGATCGGCGCCTTCTGCTCGGCCAGCAGCTCCTCGATCGTCTCGTGCAGCGGCGTCACCCGGTAGTCGTAGATCAGCGGGACCGGCCGCTCCGCCGACGTGACCAGCGCCGTCTGCCGCCCCGTCCGCCGCGTCAGGTCCTTCTGGAAGAACGCGACGTCCCCCAGGGTGGCCGACATCAGCAGGAACTGGGCCTGCGGCAGCTCCAGCAGCGGGATCTGCCACGCCCATCCCCGCTCGGGCTCGGCGTAGAAATGGAACTCGTCCATGACCACCACGCCGATGTCGGCGTCGGCCCCGTCCCGCAGCGCGATGTTCGCCAGCACCTCGGCCGTGCAGCAGATGATCGGCGCGTCGGCGTTCACGCTCGCGTCGCCGGTCATCATCCCGACGTTCTCGCGCCCGAACATCTCGCACATGTCGAAGAACTTCTCCGACACCAGCGCCTTGATCGGCGCCGTGTAGAACGCGATCTGGTCCCGGCCGAGCGCCGCGAACAGCGCCCCCGCCGCCACCAGGCTCTTCCCGGACCCGGTCGGCGTCGACAGGATCACGTTGGCGCCCGACACGACCTCGATGAGCGCCTCCTCCTGCGCGGGATACAGCGTGATCCCGCGCCCGGACACCCACCGCTCGAACGCCTCGAAGAGCGAATCGGCGTCACTGTCGTCTCTGGAGGGCAGCTCATCGATAAGGCTCACCCCTCCATCCTGCCCCCGATCCCCCACTGCCCGCGTCACCGCCGGCATCAGACCAGGGCGTGACCGAAGCCGTCGGCCAGGGACGCGAGATCCGGCTCCCCGAAGAACTCGCGCATGGCCTCGAACACCGCCACCTTCTCCTCGCCGTACCGGCGCACCCGGACGGCATAGGTCTCCGCGGACACGAAGGTGGGCGGCTCGGTCTTGCTGTGGAACTTGTCGGCGTACATGACGAGCCGCTCTTCCCCGGTCTCGGCCACGAGATCGGCGTCAGGAACCGGAAGCCCGAGACGCACGATGTCGTCCCGCGTCAGCCCGACCCCGGTATGCCGGGAGCAGAACCGGCAGATCTCCTCGGGGAACCCCTCGTCCCGCAGCAGCCCGTGCCCCAGAAGCCCATGCCGCACATACCGCTGGTGATCGAGCCGTCCACTGGCGTCGTACAGCCGGTAGACCCCGATGTCGTGCAGCAGGCACCCGGCCCGGACAAGGTCCTTGTCCACGTCCAGCCCGCCGCCCTGCATCAGCTCCTCGGCGATCTCGCACACGATCGCGCAGTGCGTCCAGACCAGGTCGAACGCCTCCGTACTAGGCGCGTGCCGCTCATGTAAAGCCCGGATCTCATCGTCTTCAGGAACCCGCATCCCGCCACCCTATGGCGTCCACCGACAACGAGCAGTGACGATCCAGATCGACGTCGTGGTCTAGAACGCGAGATGCCCCCGGGATGTGGTTCCCAGGGGCATCGTCATGCGATCGCGCTACTTGTCTATACCGTCGACCTTGGCGACCAGGCGGGCCAGCGTCCTGGACATCTCTACCTGCTGGGCGGCCAGCTTGCCGAGCTCACCCATGATCAGGTTGACGGCCGACCCCAGATCCTGCTTGGACTCCTGTCGGAGCTCTTGCTTGAGCGAGCCGAGCTGCTGCGCGAGCTCGTCCTTGGTGACCAGGTTCTTCAGGTCGTCCTTGGTGGCCAGGTCACCGAGAGTGACCTGGTCGAGGGGCTTGGGCGCCATGACGGGCATGCTATCTCTCCTTCGGGTCACGCGCTCTCCTTCGGGTCCTGTCTCCGTCGGAGAGCGCCCCCTCAACCTGCCATGGCATCGGGACGCTCAGTCATCAATCGATCACGGTTAGCCACAACGAGCTATCCGGAGATCACCCCACCTTCCGACACTGTTTTTACCTTCTCCCAGGCGACGGTGTAGCAAGACGGACGCGTCAGGAGGTGACTTCGGTGCGGGGGCCGCCCCAGAGGGTGTGGAAGGAGCCTTCGCGGTCTACGCGGCGGTAGGTGTGGGCGCCGAAGAAGTCGCGCTGGCCCTGGGTGAGCGCGGCGGGAAGGCGGTCGGCGCGCAGGGAGTCGTAGTAGGCCAGTGCCGTTGAGAAGCCGGGGGCCGGGATGCCGAGGCGGGCGGAGGTGGCGACCACGTCGCGCCAGGCGTCCTGGGCGTCGCCGACGGCCTCGGCGAAGTGGTCGTCGGTCAGCAGCGTCGGCGTGCCGGGGTCGGCCGCGTAGGCGGCGCGGATGCGGTCGAGGAAGCGGGCCCGGACGATGCAGCCGCCGCGCCAGATGGTGGCCATCGCGCCGAGGTCGATGTTCCAGCCGTACTCGGCGCTGCCCGCCTGGATCTCGTGGAACCCCTGCGCGTAGGCCACGATCTTGGAGGCGTAGAGGGCCTTCTCCACGGCGTCGGCGAAGCCGGAGCCGGCGACGGCGCCGCGGGACGGGCCCGGCAGGCCCTGCGCCGCCTCGCGGAGGGCGGCGTGCCCGGAGACCGAGCGGGCGAAGACGGCCTCGGCGATGCCGCCGACGGGGACGCCCAGGTCGAGCGCGGTCTGCACCGTCCAGCGGCCGGTGCCCTTCTGCTCGGCCTGGTCGAGGACGACGTCCACGAACGGCTTGCCGGTGGAGGCGTCGGTGTGCGCGAGGACCTCGGCGGTGATCTCGATGAGGTAGGACTCCAGCCGGCCGGTGTTCCAGGTGCGGAAGACCTCGGCGATCTCGGCGGGCGCGAGGCCGGCGGCGTGCCGCAGCAGGTCGTAGGACTCGGCGATCAGCTGCATGTCGGCGTACTCGATGCCGTTGTGCACCATCTTCACGAAGTGCCCGGCGCCGTCGGGGCCGACGTGGGTGCAGCAGGGCGTGCCGTCCACCTTGGCGGAGATGTCCTCCAGCAGCGGGCCGAGCGCCTCGTAGGACTCGGGGGAGCCGCCGGGCATGATGCTCGGGCCGTGCAGGGCCCCTTCCTCGCCGCCGGAGATGCCGGTGCCGACGAAGTGGACGCCGCGCTCGCGCAGCGCGGCCTCGCGGCGGCGGGTGTCGGCGAAGTTGGCGTTGCCCCCGTCGACGATCATGTCGCCGGGCTCCAACAGCGGGGCGAACTCGTCGATGACGGCGTCGGTGGGCCCGCCCGCCTTCACCATGATGACGAGGCGGCGGGGCCGCTCCAGGGACGCCACGAACTGCTCCGGCGTGTCGGCGGGGAGGAACGTGCCCTCGTCGCCGAACTCCTCCACCAGCGACTTCGTCCGGGTGGGAGTGCGGTTGTGCACGGCGACGGGATGCCCGTGCCGGGCGAGGTTGCGAGCCAGGTTCCGGCCCATCACCGCCAGTCCCGTGACACCGATTCGCGCCTTCTGCATTGGCTCACTCCTCCTCGTGTGCGACCCTGACCAAGGGTTGTACGTGGATCATGATCCGCCCGTTCGGTCGACGGGGTGCGCATGACCGCGTTCGGCTGCGGAAACGGGACGGGATTCAGGAACATTCCGATGGTGACATTCTGCAGGGGGTGCGGATGCTGGGACTGCCGGACGAAGCGGCGGCGTGTCTCTTCGATCTGGACGGGGTGCTGACCCGGACGGCGTCCGTCCACGCGGCGGCGTGGAAGGAGATGTTCGACGGTTTCCTGCGCGAGCGCGCCGGGCGGACCGGTGAGCCGTTCACCGAGTTCGACCCGGTCCACGACTACGGCCGGTACGTCGACGGCAAGAAGCGCGAGGACGGGACGCGCTCGTTCCTGGAGTCGCGCGGCATCACCCTGCCGGAGGGCGATCCGGACGATCCGCCCGAGGCCGAGACCGTGCGGGGGCTGGGGAACCGCAAGAACGCCCTCGTCCTCAAGCTGATCGAGGAGAAGGGCGTCGAGACGTTCGACGGGTCCATCGACTACGTCCGCGCGGCGCGCAAGGCCGGGCTGAAGACGGCCGTGGTGTCGTCGAGCGCCAACACCGTCCAGGTCCTGCGGACCGTCGGGATCACCGACCTGTTCGACGCCCGGGTGGACGGGGTGGTGGCGGCCGAGCGGCATCTGCCCGGCAAGCCGGCGCCCGACATGTTCCTGGAGGGGGCGCGGGAACTCGGCGTCCCGGCGGAGCGGGCGGTGGTGTTCGAGGACGCGCTCGCCGGGGTCCAGGCGGGACGCGCCGGCGGGTTCGCCCAGGTGGTCGGCGTCAACCGGGTGGGCGAGGCGCATGCCGAGGCGCTCGCCGAGCACGGCGCCGACGTGGTGGTCAACGATCTATCTGAGCTGCTGGAGAACCATTGAGTGACCGGGACGGGCAGAGCGCCGTGGACCGGCCGGTGTTCACGGTGGAGCCCTGGTGCGTCCGGGAGCCCGAACTGCGGCTGGACCGGCTGGCGCAGACCGAGTCGGTGTTCGCGCTGTCCAACGGGCACCTCGGCATGCGCGGCAACCTGGACGAGGGCGAGCCGCACGGGCTGCCCGGCACCTACCTGAACTCCTTCTACGAGCAGCGCCCGCTGCCGCACGCCGAGACCGCCTACGGCTATCCCGAGTCGGGCCAGACGGCGATCAACGTCACCAACGGCAAGGTGATCCGGCTGCTGGTGGACGACGAGCCGCTCGACGTGCGCTACGGCCGCGTCCACCACCACGAGCGGGTCCTCGACATGCGGGCGGGGACGCTCACCCGGCAGGTCGAGTGGACGTCTCCGGCGGACCGGACGATCCGGGTCACGTCGGTGCGGATGGTCTCGCTGACGCAGCGGGCCGTCGCGGCGATCTGCTACGAGGTCGAGCCGGTCGACGAGGCGGTCCGCGTGGTCGCCCAGTCGGAGCTGGTGGCCAACGAGGCGCTGCCGGGCGGCGGCAAGGACCCGCGCGCGTCCGCGATCCTGGACAGCCCGCTGGTCAGCGAGGAGCACGTCGCCAACGGCAAGAAGGTGCTGCTGCTCCACCGGACGCGGCGCAGCGGCCTGCGGATGGCGGCCGGGATGTCGCACGACATCGAGGGCCCGGAGTCGCTGGCGATCGACACCGAGAGCTCCAACGACGTGGGCCGGCTGACGGTCGCGACCCGGCTGGAGCCGGGCCAGCGGCTCCGCATCGTCAAGTACATCGCGTACGGGTGGTCGAGCCGGCGGTCCCGGCCGGCGCTGCACGACCAGGTGGTCGGGGCGCTGGCGGGCGCGCGGCAGACCGGCTGGGACGGGCTGCTGGCCGAGCAGCGCGAGTACCTCGACGGCTTCTGGGAGGGCGCGGACGTCGAGGTCGAGGGCGACGCCGAGATCCAGCAGGCGGTCCGGTTCGGGCTGTTCCACGTCCTGCAGGCGGGGGCGCGGGCGGAGCGCCGCATGATCCCGGCGAAGGGGCTGACGGGTCCCGGCTATGACGGGCACACGTTCTGGGACACCGAGACGTTCGTGCTTCCCGTGCTGACCTACACCTCGCCGGGCGCCGCGGCGGACGCGCTGGCGTGGCGGCACATGACGCTGCCGCTGGCGGTGGAGCGCGCCAACCAGCTCGGGCTGGGCGGGGCCACGTTCCCCTGGCGGACGATCCGCGGCCACGAGTGCTCCGGGTACTGGCCCGCCGGCACCGCCGCGTTCCACATCAACGCCGACATCTCCGACGCCGTCGTCCGGTACGTGGACGCCACCCGGGACGAGCAGTTCGAGCGGGAGGTCGGCCTGGACATCCTGGTGCAGACCGCCCGGCTGTGGCGCAGCCTCGGCCATCACGACGTCGGCGGCGTCTTCCGCATCGACGGCGTCACCGGACCGGACGAGTACAGCGCGGTCGTGGACAACAACGTCTACACCAACCTGATGGCGCGCCGGAACCTCCAGGAGGCCGCGGAGATGGCGATGCGCCACCCCGACGTGGCCGACCGGCTGGGCGTGAACGCCGAGGAGGCGGCGTCGTGGCGGGACGCGGCGGCGGCCATGCTCATCCCCTACGACGACCGGCTGGGCGTCCACCCGCAGAGCGAGAGCTTCACCAACCACGCCCGCTGGGACTTCGCGGCGACGAAACCCGACCACTACCCGCTGCTGCTGAACTTCCCCTACTTCGACCTCTACCGCAAGCAGGTCGTCAAGCAGGCGGACCTGGTGCTCGCCCTGCACCTGTGCGGGGACGCGTTCACCGAGGAGCAGAAGGAGCGCGACTTCGCCTACTACGAGGGCCTGACCGTCCGGGACTCCTCGCTCTCGGCGCAGACGCAGGCCGTGGTCGCCGCCGAGGTCGGCCAGCTGGAGCTGGCGCACGACTACCTGGGCGAGACCGCGCTGATGGACCTGCACGACCTGAACCACAACACCCGCGACGGGCTGCACATCGCCTCGATGGCGGGCGCGTGGAGCGGCCTGGTCGCCGGGTTCGGCGGGATGCGCGCGGGCAAGGGCCGGCTCCGGTTCGCGCCGCGGCTGCCCGGCGGGATCAGCCGGCTGACGTTCCGCATGCGGTACCGGGGCAGCCTGATCAAGGTGGCGGTGACGGCGGAGTCGGCGTCCTACGAGCTGCTGGACGGGCCGGGCATCACCCTGTGGCACCACGGCGAGGAGTTCAGCCTCTCCGACGACGAGCCGGCGGAGCTGCCGATCGAGCCGATCCCGGTGCGTCCGGCGCCGGCCCAGCCGTCCGGGCGGGAACCGGCGCCCCGCCGCATCGACCCGCACGGCCGCGTCCCGCTCCGCAGGTAGCGCGGGTCAGCCCTCGGGGGCGCAGACGCCCCCGCACTCCGCGTGGTGGGCGGCCTCCGAGACGGCGCGGGTCTCCTCCGCCGGACGGGACGGGGCCGCCTGCCGCGCACCATGCGGCGCCTCCGCGTCGTGCACCGCCTCCGCGCCCCGGTTCACCAGCAGGCGGCGCGGTCCGGGCCCCTCGTCGCCGAGCCGGTCGTAGGGGTTGGCGAGCGCGCACCTGCTGATCGACAGGCAGCCGCAGCCGATGCAGTCGGTGAGGTCGTCGCGCAGCCGCTCCAGCTGCCGGATGCGCGCGTCGAGGTCGCTGCGCCACGCCTCCGAGAGCCGCGCCCAGTCCTCCACCGTGGGGGTGCGCTCCTCGGGGAGGGTGGCGAGGGCGTCGCGGATGTCGCTGAGCGGGATGCCGACGCGCTGCGACACCTTGATGAACGAGACGCGGCGGAGGGTGTCGCGGCCGAACCTGCGCTGGTTGCCCGCCGTGCGGCGGCTGCTGATCAGCCCCTTGGACTCGTAGAAGTGCAGCGCCGAGACGGCCACGCCGCTCCGCTCGGCGAGCTGCCCGACGGTCAGTTCGTGTACCCGGTGCTCCAGCCGCGTCATGCGCCGCATCCTATGCGACCTCAAGCGCGGTCGAGGTTTCCGGTGCGGCGGCGGCGATCAGGGGTGGGCGGGCCTGGGGCCGCCGAGGGCGCCCTCCGTCCGCCGCACCTCGCGGCCGAGCCTGCGCAGCCGGAACGCGGCGCCGACCATGGCGGCGCCGAACAGGATCGCGAACAGCCCGATCAGCCAGACGATGGCGACCGCGCCGGACACCGGCCAGGCGAACAGCAGGATGCCGAAGATCACCGAGACCGCGCCCGTCAGCACGTACGCCCACTCGCCGCGCAGCTCCTTGCGCAGCGCGACCGCGGCGACGATCTCCAGCACGCCGGTGGCGACCGCCCACGCGGCGATCAGCATCAGCAGGACGAACGCGGTGATGCCGGGCCACACCAGCGCCACGACGCCGAGGCCGACCCCGGCGACGCCGGACAGCAGGAGCATGCCGCGCGGCCCGCCGGTCGTGTCGCGGAACGCCGCCGCGAGCGCGAACACGCCGTCCACCAGCGCGTACGCGCCGAAGAGCACGACGAGCGCCCAGACGGTGATGCCGGGCCACACCCAGGCGGCGATGCCGAACAGGATCGCGAACGCGCCGCGCAGCGCCAGCACCCACCAGTGGCGGGTCATCGGCTCGAACATGCCTGCCTCCCGGGGCCGCGGACGGCGATGTGCGTACCTCATCTGGTTGCCGCCCGGTGCCACGGGGAAGCCCAAGACCACCCCTAAATTGGGCAAATTTGACAATTCAAAGAAATCGCCCAGGAGGGGTATCTACGCGTCGTGCCCGCCCCCGGCGGTGGAACGCCGGGGGCGGGCACGCGGAGAGCGGACGGCCTAGTGCTCCAGGCGGCGCACCAGGTCGTGGTACTCGTCCCACAGCGCCTTCGGCGTGTGGTCGCCGAACCTCTCGAAGAACTCCGGCACGAGCGCGGCCTCCTGCTTCCACACCTCGGTGTCGACCGACAGCAGCATGTCCAGGTCGGCGTCGTCGAGGTCCAGGCCCTCGGTGTCCAGCGCGTCCTTGGTCGGCAGGTGCCCGATCGGGGTCTTGACCGCGTCGGCCTTGCCGTTGAGCCGCTCGACGATCCACTTCAGCACGCGGCTGTTCTCGCCGAAGCCGGGCCAGACGAACCTGCCGCCGGCGTCCTTGCGGAACCAGTTGACGTAGTAGATCCGCGGCAGCTTCTCGGGGTCGGTGGCCTTGCCGATCTCCAGCCAGTGGCCGAAGTAGTCGCCCATGTTGTAGCCGCAGAACGGCAGCATCGCGAACGGGTCGCGGCGCAGCTCGCCGACCTTGCCCTCGGCGGCGGCGGTCTTCTCGGACGCGACGTTGGCGCCGAGGAACACGCCCTGCTGCCAGTCGAACGACTCGGTGACGAGCGGGACGGCGGAGGCGCGCCGGCCGCCGAACAGGATCGCCGAGATCGGGACGCCCTTCGGGTCCTCCCACTCGTCGGCGATGATCGGGCACTGGCCGGCCGGGGTGGTGAAGCGGGCGTTCGGGTGGGCGGCCGGGGTCTCGGACTCCGGCGTCCAGTCGTTGCCCTTCCAGTCGGTCAGATGCGCGGGCGGCTCGTCGGTGAGGCCCTCCCACCACACGTCGCCGTCGTCGGTCAGCGCCACGTTGGTGAAGATGCTGTTGCCCCAGAGCGTCTTCACCGCGTTGGCGTTGGTGCTCTCGCCGGTGCCGGGCGCGACGCCGAAGAACCCGGCCTCCGGGTTGATGGCGTAGAGGCGGCCGTCGTCGCCGAACCGCATCCAGGCGATGTCGTCGCCGATCGTCTCGACCTTCCAGCCGGGGATGGTCGGCTCCAGCATGGCGAGGTTGGTCTTGCCGCACGCCGAGGGGAACGCCGCGGCCACGTAGCGGGTCTCACCGGAGGGCGGGGTCAGCTTGAGCACGAGCATGTGCTCGGCCATCCAGCCCTCGTCGCGCGCCATCGTCGAGGCGATCCGCAGCGCGTAGCACTTCTTGCCGAGCAGGGCGTTGCCGCCGTACCCGGAGCCGTAGGACCAGATCTCCCGGGTCTCGGGGAAGTGGGTGATGTACTTGGTGGAGTTGCACGGCCACGTGGCGTCCTTCTGGCCGGGCTCCAGCGGGGCGCCGACCGAGTGGACGGCCTTGACGTACGACCCGCGCTCCTCGATCAGCCGCAGCGCGCCCTCGCCCATCCGCGTCATGATCCGCATGGACACCGCGACGTAGGCCGAGTCGGTGATCTCAACGCCGAGCTGGGAGATGTTGCCGCCGAGGGGGCCCATGCAGAAGGGCACCACGTACATGGTGCGGCCCTTCATGCAGTCCTTGAAGAGGCCGCCGAGGGTCTCCCGCATCTCGGCGGGCGCGACCCAGTTGTTGGTGGGGCCGGCGTCCGACTCCTTCTCGGAGCAGATGAACGTCCGGTCCTCGACGCGGGCGACGTCGGTGGGGTCGGACGCGGCGTGGAAGCTGTTCGGCCGTTTGGCCGGGTCGAGGCGCGTGAGCGTGCCCTGCTCGACGAGGAGGCCGGTCAGGCGCTCCCACTCGGCGTCCGAGCCGTCGCACCACTCGACCCGGTCCGGGCCGGTCAGCTCGGCGATCCCGCGTACCCACTCAATCAGTTCGGTGTGGCCGGTTGGGGCCTGGTCGAGGCCGGGGACCTGGTTGGACACGGGCATCTCCTTCAGCTGTTCACAGGATGCTCGCATAATGAACAACACCCGTCGTTTTTGCCATTTGGTCTGGACCAATCCCGTCGGCTTATCGGAGTTCCTGCCCGATTTGTGATGGATATCACCCGTACGCGGGCGGGCGGCCCGCTGCCCGTGCGGACGGTCTCAAGCTGGGTAAACGTGAGTTTCGGTGGCCTTCACGGCCGCCCATATGGAGCTGCCCTCCGACAATTGGAGCTCGGCCACGGCCGCCGGCGTCACGTCCGCGACGGCCTCGAAGGGCGGCCCGGACAACCGCACCCGGACCCGGTCGCCCTGCCGCTCGATCGCGCCGACCCGCGCGCGCCAGAGGTTGCGGGGGCTGCCGTCGGGGCGGGTCCGGTACAGCGCCACCGCGGATGGCGCGAAGGCCAGAAAGACCTCACCGTCGAGCGAGTCGACACTGTCGAGCGTCGCGCCGCCGTCGCCGATCGTCACGGTGCCGCCCTCGGCCCGGCCCCGGTACAGGTTCAGCCCGACCAGCCGCGCCACGTACCCGGTGCGCGGGCGCCGGGCGACGTCGGCGGGCGTTCCCTCCTGGACGAGCCGGCCGTCCTCGACGACGACGATCCGGTCGGCCAGCACCATCGCGTCCAGCGGGTCGTGGGTGACGAGCACGGCCGCTCCCGGGAACCCGGCGAGGTGGCGGCGCAGCGCGGCCCTGATCTCCATCCGGGTGTGGGCGTCGAGGGCGGCGAGCGGCTCGTCCAGCAGGAGCAGCCCCGGGTCGACGGCCAGCGCGCGGGCCAGCGCGACGCGCTGCGCCTGCCCGCCCGACAGGGCGCGCGGACGGGCGGACGCGTACTCCGCGAGCCCGACCCGCTCCAGCCACCGCGCGGCGGTCCGGCGCGCGGCGCGGCGTCCGGCGCCCTGGCAGCGCGGCCCGAACGCGACGTTCTCCAGCGCGCTGAGGTGCGGGAACAGCAGGTAGTCCTGGAATACCATGCCGATGCCGCGGCGGTCGGGCGGCAGCGGGCGCAGGTCCTCGCCGTCCAGCCGGACGTGCCCGCCCGCCATCGGGACGAGCCCGGCGAGGGCGCGCAGCGCGGTGCTCTTGCCGGCGCCGTTCGGGCCGAGCAGCGCCACGACCTCGCCCGGCCCGGCGGTGAGCGCGAGATCGAGGTCGAACGCGGCGCGCCGCACCACGACCCGCGCGTCCAGGCCGGCGCTCCCCGCGCCCCGCGGCCCCGCCGCGCGGTTCACGAGCCGCCCGCCCAGCGGTCCCGGAGCGCGGCCAGGACGAGGACGGAGACGGCGAGCAGGACCAGGCTGAGCACGATCGCCGCCTGCGGATCGGTCTCCAGCGCCAGGTACACCGCGAGCGGCATCGTCTGCGTCCGGCCGGGGAAGTTGCCCGCGAACGTGATCGTCGCGCCGAACTCGCCGAGCGCCCGCGCCCAGCACAGGATCGCCCCGGCCGCGACGCCGGGGGCCACGAGCGGCAGCGTGACCCGCCGGAAGATCGTCCAGCGGCCGGCGCCGAGGGTGGCGGCGGCCTCCTCGTAGCGCAGGTCGGCGGCGCGCAGGGCGCCCTCCACGCTGATCACCAGGAACGGCATCGCCACGAACGTCTCGGCGAGGACCACCCCGGCGGTGGTGAACGGGAACGTGATCCCGAAGGTGGCGTCCAGCCAGCCGCCGACCAGCCCGCGGCGCCCGAGCGCGAGCAGCAGCGCGACGCCGCCGACGACCGGGGGCAGCACGAGCGGCACCGTCACCAGCGCACGGACGAGCCGGACGCCGGGGAACCGGACGCGGGCGAGCACCCAGGCCAGCGGCACGCCGAACAGCAGGCACAGGCAGGTGGCGAGGGTGGCGGTGACCAGCGAGAGCCGCAGCGCCTCCAGCACCTGCGGCTCCATGAGGCGGGTGCCGAGCGTCGACCACGGCGCCCGCACGAGCAGGCCCGCCAGCGGCAGCACCAGGAACGCGAGCCCGGCCAGCGCGGGAAGGAGAAGGATCCACGGCGGCCGCCCCGGTAGCGGGTCCCGCTCACCGGCCCGTGTCCGCCGCGCCCGCCGGGCTTCCCAGGACGCCTCCGGCGCGGGGCTCATGGCGCCTCGAAGCCCGCCCCGGTCAGCGCCGCCTTGCCCTGGCTCCCCAGGACGAGCCGGATGAACTCCTTGGCGAGCGCGCTCTGCGGAGCCTTGGCGACCTCGACGATCGGATAGTCGTTGACCGCCTTCGCCGCCTCGGGGAACTCGATGCCGGTCACCGTGCCGCCGGCTGCCCTGGCGTCGGTGCGGTAGACGAGCCCGGCGTCGGCCTCCCCCAGCCCGACCTTCGTCAGGACGGCCTTGACGTCCTGCTCCCGCGACGCCGGCCGCACCCGCACCCCCGCCGCGCCGAGCGCGGTCTCCGCCGCCGCCCCGCACGGCACCCGCACCGCGCACAGCACGATCTTCAACCCCGGCCGGGCCAGGTCGCCGACCGCCGCAACCCTGCCGGGGTTGTCCTTGGGGACGGCGATGACCAGGCGGTTCTTCGTGAAAACCGCGGGCGCGCCGGCGGCGTCCCCGGCTCCGGTCACCGTCGTCATCGTGGCGGGGCTCGCGGCGGCGAACACGTCCGCCGGCGCGCCCTGCGTGATCTGCTGCGCGAGCGTCGAGCTGCCGCCGAAGTTGAACCTGACCTGCACGCCGGGGTGCGCCGTCTCGAACGTCTTCCCGAGGGAGCCGAACACCTCGGTCAGCGACGCCGCGGCGAAGACCGTCAGCGTCCTACCGCCCCCTCCGGATCCCGTCCCCGAAGCACCGCCGGTGTCGCCGCAGCCCGCCGCCGCGGCGAGCAGCAGGGCCGCTGCCGGCGCGATGCGCTTGTCCACGATCTTCCTCACCGGCCCTCCTCACCGGCCGGGGGTCAGCCCGGCTCCGGCACCTCGACCACGACGTTCGTCGACTTCACGACGGCGTCGGCGACCACGCCCGCCTCCAGCCCGAGGTCGTCCGCCGCCTCGCGGCTCATCAGCGACACGACCCGGAACGGACCCGCCTGGATCTCCACCTGCGCCATCACCCCGTCCCGCACGACCTCGGTGACGATCCCCCGCAGCCGGTTGCGCGCCGAGGAGAACCGCTCGGCCTGGTCGGACGGCCCGCTGCCGCGCGCCTGCTCGCGGACGAAGGCGGCGAGGTCGGCGCCCGGCACCCGCCGGTGGCCGTGCTCGTCCCGGGACGCCGGGAGCCGCCCCCCGTCCACCCAGCGGCGGACGGTGTCCGCGCTGACCCCGAGGAGCGCCGCGGCCTCGCCGATCCTGAACGTCGTCACGCGACCTAGCCTAGCCATCCGCAGATGCGAGGAGAAGCCGACTCCACGTCCAGAATCTGCAAATGCTTATGGAGGAACACCTGGCATATGCGTCCATCACCAGGCCGGGTCAGCACACTCCAGGAGCACCTCGGCGATCATGCCGAGGTTGGCCGCGTCGACGAGCCGCTCCCGCCTGATCCGCCCGAACGCGGTCACCTCGACGTAGGTGCGCTCGCCGTCGGCGGCCACGCCGTGCGGCCCGGAGGCCCGGAGCCGGTCCGCCTCGGCCGCGGTGATCTCGGCGGAGAACAGGTGCGCGCGGTGCGCGGACAGCGTGGCGTTCACCTGCCGGCTCCGGTGGGCGCGCAGCCGCCCCGGCTCCAGCGCCAGCCCGGTCTCCTCGGCGACCTCCGCGAGCGCGACGGCGGCCGGGCCGCCCGTCCCCGAGCCGCCCGGCAGCTCGTGGACGAACCCGTCCGCGCACGGGCTGCGGAACTCCCGGACGAGGACGACCTCCGTCCCGTCGAGCGTGGCCCCGCGCCGGTACAGGACCACGGCCGAGATGTCGGGCCGCCCGATGACGATCTCGTTCTCCTTGACCCGGTCCTCGGCGGCGACGCGCATCCGGACGTGCAGCGCCCAGCACACACCGAACCGGAAGACCACCCGGGCGCCGGTCAGGGTGTTTCCGGCGGCCCGCTGCCCTTCATACCAGCGCTGGAAGGACGGCTCGCGCCACAGCAGCAACGGGACCTCGCGCTCGCCGCCCGCCCGTGCCGCGCCCGCGCCGATCCGCGCGAGCGCGGCCGTGACGGTTCCCGCCAGGTCGGCCGCCGTCGGCACGCCGAACTTCGCGGCGTAGTGCAGCAGGTAGCGGTTCCCCGGCGCCTCGGGCGGTGCGCCGAACACGACCCGCCCGCTGTCGTGCCACACCCCCCACTCCACGTTCGTGGTGAACGCGGGCATGGTCGCGATCTCGCGCGGGACCCAGAAGACGACCTCGTCGGCCAAGTGCAGGCAGCGCTCCTCCCACTCGACCTGGTCCACGTAGTCGTCGTAGCGGCCGTGGCGGTGCTCGGGGACGAACACCACGAGCCGTCCGCCACCGCGCCACCGTCCGCGCAGCTCGGCGACCGCGTCCGGCCGCCACGAGGCGACCTCCGGCGAGCGCGGGGACGGCCCGGCGAGGAAGACGGCGGCGTCCCAGTGATCCGGCGGCTCCTCCCGCGCGTAGACGACGGTGATGTCACCTTCCATTCGCCCTTGCCCCTCTCCGACCGTGTGGACCGTCTTGCTCCGGGTAAAGCCTGATTCAAACCAGAATCACCCGCCCGGTCAGGAGGATCGATCATGACTGGGACCATGCGAGTACCACGCTCCCGGGGCGCCTTCTGTGGATTCCTGCTGGTCCTGCTGGGCCTGTGGGGCGCGCTCCTGCCCCTCGCGGGGCCCTATTTCGACTTCGGGTTCGCACCGGACGACCCCTGGGTCTACAACACCGACCGGCTGCAGCTCAGCATCGCGCCCGGAGCGGCCGCCGCGCTGGGCGGGCTGATCGTCCTCCTCAGCGCCAACCGCGCCTTCGGGATGGCCGGCGCCTGGCTGGCCGCGCTCGGCGGCGCCTGGTTCGCCGTCGGCACGTCCGTCGCGACGCTGTGGGACGTCCCCGGCGTCGGCGCACCGCTCGGGACGGAGGAGGCCCGGCACCTCGGCGAGCAGCTCGCCGGCTTCACCGGGCTGGGCGTCGTCGTCGTGTTCCTCGCCGCGCTCGCGCTCGGCCGGTTCGCCGTGGCCGGCGTCCGGGAGCAGGAGCCGCCGGACGAGGAGCCGGTGTTCACCGGCGCCAACAGCACGCAGCCGCTCGTCTACGGCCGCTACGCGCGGGAGAACCCGCCGGGGCACGGTCCCCCGCCCGCGGGCGACCAGCCCGTCGCGGGCGACACGCGCTTCGACCGCTAGCGGTCCCGGCTGCGCATGTTGCGGACGGCCTTGGTGGTCTCGTGGCTCCCGCGCTCGTCGTCGGTCCGCACGTCGTCGCGGTCGGTGAACATCGCGACGAAGGCGACCAGCAGGCCGACGCCGCCGATCCACGGTTCCCGCCAGGCGAAGCTGAGCGCCACGCAGACGCCGGCAACGCAGATCAGCAGCAAGAGCTTCACGTCGCACCTCTCGGCCGCACCCCAGTGTCCGGGAGGCCCGCCCCCGGACGAGAGCATGTGTCCGTACCGCGATCCAGCGAGTAATGGAAGACTTACTCGCGGCCCACAGGTGCATCCTGACATGCCGCGGCCCGCCCGGGAAAGATCCCGGGCGGGCCGCCTGCGGGATATTTCCGCTACTTCTTCGCCTTGCCCCGCTTTTCGCGGATCTTCATCGCGATGTCGAGCGGCGTCCCGGCGAACCCGAACTCCTCCCGCAGCCGCCGCTCGATGAACCGCCGGTAGCCCTCCTCCAGGAACCCCGACGTGAACAGCACGAACCGCGGCGGCCGCACCCCCGCCTGCGTCGCGAACAGCACCCGCGGCTGCTTGCCGCCGCGCACCGGATGCGGATGCGAGTTCACCAGGTCGGCGAAGAACTGGTTCAGCTTGGACGTCGGGACCCGCGTCCCCCAGCCCTCCAGCGCCGTGTCGATCGCCGGCACCAGCTTCTCCATGTGCCGGCCGGTCTTCGCCGAGATGTTCACCCGCGGCGCCCACCGCGCGTTGTGCAGCTGCCGGTCGATCTCGCGTTCCAGGTAGTGGCGGCGCTCCTCGTCCAGCAGGTCCCACTTGTTGTAGGCGATCACCAGCGACCGGCCCGACTCGATCACCATCGAGATGATCCGCAGGTCCTGCTCGGCGAGCGGCTGGTCGGCGTCCACCAGCACGACCGCGACCTCCGCCCGCTCCAGCGCCGACTGCGTGCGCAGCGTCGCGTAGAAGTCGGCGCCCTGGTTCTCCTTGTGCCGCCGCCGGATCCCCGCGGTGTCGATGAACCGCCACGTCCGGCCGCCGAGGTCGATCAGCTCGTCGACCGGGTCGCGGGTCGTGCCCGCCACCGAGTCCACGACCGCGCGGTTCTCCCCCGCCAGCTTGTTCAGCAGGCTCGACTTGCCGACGTTGGGACGGCCCAGCAGCGCCACCCGGCGCGGACCGCCCACCTCGCCGAACGTCTCCGCCGGCGGCTCCTCCGGCAGCGCCTCCAGGACCGCGTCCAGCAGGTCGCCGCTGCCGCGCCCGTGCAGCGCGCTGACCGGGTGCGGCTCGCCGATGCCGAGCGACCACAGCAGCGCCGCGTCCGACTCGGCGCCCACGTCGTCGACCTTGTTGGCGACCAGCACCACCGGCTTGCCGGACCGGCGCAGGATCTCCACCACGGCCTCGTCCACGTCGGTCGCGCCCACGGTCGCGTCCACCACGAACATCACGACGTCGGCCAGGTCGACCGCCAGCCGCGCCTGCTCGGCGATCGCCGCGGCCAGGCCGGACGAGTCCGGCAGCCACCCGCCGGTGTCGACGACGGTGAACCGGCGGCCGCTCCAGGTCGCGTCGTAGGCGACCCGGTCGCGGGTCACGCCCGGGACGTCCTCCACGACGGCCTCGCGGCGGCCGAGGATCCGGTTGACGAGGGTGGACTTGCCGACGTTCGGCCGCCCCACCACCGCCACCACCGGTGCCTGGCCCTCGTCCGCGGCCACGTCGTCGACCACGTCGACGGTCTCGATCTCGTAATCGCTCACAGCTCACTCATGCTCTTTGGCGAGGCGGACGACCGCCTCGATGACCTCGGCCAGGCTCAGCCCGGTCGAGTCGATCTCGTGCGCGCCCGCCGCCTTCGCCAGCGGCGACGCCTTCCGGGTCGAGTCGAGCCGGTCCCGCCGTGCCTGCTCGGCCTGCGTGACCGTCACCGACGCGCCCGGATCGGCCGCGAGGTCCTTGGCCCGGCGCGCCGCGCGGGCCTCCTCGCTCGCCGTCAGGTACACCTTCACCGGCGCGTCCGGCACGACGACCGTGCCGATGTCGCGCCCCTCCACCACGATCCCGCCGGCCCCGATGATCTCCCGCTGCAGCTCGACGAGCCGCGCCCGGACCGCCGGGACGGAGCTGACGGCGCTGACCGCGTTCGTCACCTCGCGGGTGCGGATCGGGCCGGACACGTCCGTCCCGTCCACCGTGATCGTGGGCCCGTCCGGGTCGGTGCCGGACACGATCTCCGGCTCCGCCGCGCGGGCCGCGACGGCCGCGCCGTCCTCGACGGGCACGCCGTGCTCCAGCATCCACCACGTCATGGCGCGGTACATCGCGCCGGTGTCCAGGTACCGCAGCCCGAGCGCGCGGGCGACGCCCTTGGACGCGCTGGACTTGCCGGACCCCGACGGGCCGTCCATGGCGATGACGAGCGGCACGGTCGCTCCCTCTCTGGTCGTCACGAAGCGGGCGGCGCTCGTCGTCGCGCGGGCGCGCGGGTCCCCCGGACAAGCTCCAGCGAACCAGGCTACCGGCCCGCGCCCACCGTTCCGGCCGCCGCAGAACTCCGCTCCAGGCGTCGGTCAGCGCCACTCTGAGAGGACGACCCCCCAGACCCCCCGACAAGA
>NZ_FOVH01000001.1:0-957724 GCF_900115095.1 Actinomadura madurae | reverse complement strand
CACTCCGCAGAGCCCCGCTCCAGGCGTCGGTCAGCGCCACTCTGAGAGGACGACCCCCCAGACCCCCCGACAAGAACGGCTGACCGCCACCCTCCGCTCCGCAGAGCTCCGCTCCGGGCGTCGGTCAGCCGGGTACCGACCAGCCGCGCGCGCGCAGTTCGGCGGCGAGGCGCTCGGCGGCCTCGGGGACGACCGTCAGCTCCAGCACGCCCAGCGGGCGGCCGGGCGAGTGCTCGATCGTCACGTCCTCGATGTTGACCTGCGCGATCCCCGCCGCCTGGAAGATCATCGCCAGCTCGCCCGGACGGTCCGGGATGACCACCTGCACGGTCGCGTAGGCGGGCTGGTCGCCGCCGTGCTTGCCGGGGATGCGGCCCCGGCCCGCGTTCCCGCGCAGCAGCAGGTCGGCGACGTGCGCGGCGGCCTCGTCGCTGCCGTCGCGCAGCAGCGACGCGGCCACCGCGAGGTCGGTCGCGACGGCCTCCAGCACGTCCGCGACGGGCTGGGAGTTCGCCGACAGGATCCCGATCCACAGCCGCGGGTCGCTCGCCGCGATCCGGGTGACGTCCCGGACGCCCTGCCCGGCGAGGCCCAGCGCCACGTCGTCCGCGCCGGTCAGCCGGGCGGCGACCGCGGCCGACACCACGTGCGGGCCGTGCGAGACCAGCGCGACGGCCCGGTCGTGCTCGGCCGCGTCCACCTCGACCGGCATCGCGCCGCACGCCTTCGCCAGCCCGGTGACGGCGGCGACGGTGTCCGGCGTCGCCTCCGGCGTCGCGCACAGCGCCCACGGGCGGCCGAGGAACAGGTCGGCCCGCGCCGCGCTCGGCCCCGACCGCTCGCTGCCGGCCAGCGGATGCCCCGCCACGAACGTCGTCAGGTCGCAGCCGAGCTCCGCCGCCTGCGCCAGCGGCAGCGCCTTCACGCTCGCCACGTCGGTGTAGGCGGTGGCAAGGCCGCGCTTCTGCGCGTCCAGCAGCGTCACCGCCACCGCCGCAGGCGGCACGGCCAGCACCGCCAGGTCGGCGGGCTCCTCGTGCGCCCCGTCGGGCAGCGCCTCGCCCGCGCCGAGCTCCACCGCCAGCGCCAGCGCCGCCGCGTCCCGGTCGGTCAGCAGCACCTCGGCGCCGCGCTCCCGCATCGCCAGCGCGATCGACGTCCCGATCAGTCCCGTCCCGACCACGACGATGCGCCGCGCCACCACGTCCTCGCTCACGCCGGTCACCCTACTTGCCCGGCACCACCGCTACTGCGCTATGTCGAGCCGCAGAGCCGTCGCGCCGCGCAGGTACACGTGCTGGACGCCCGAGCGGGGGCGGTCCGTCTCGATGTGCGCCATCAGCCGGATCACCCGCGGCAGCGAGCCGGGGACGCCGATCTCCGTCGCGCACAGCAGCGGCACCTCGTGGAAACCGAGCTTGCGGGCGGCCAGCGCCGGGAACTCCGCGGTGATGTCCGGCGTCACCGTGAAGATCACGCTGATGACGTCGTCGGTGGTCAGCTCGTTGCGGGCCATCACCTCCGCGACCAGTTCCGTCGTCGCCTCCAGGATCTGGTCCCGGTCGTCGGCGTCGATCTGCGTCGCCCCCCGGACCGCGCGTACCGCCACAGTCGCCTTCCTTTCCACACCCGGTGTCGTTTACAGCCCGACCGTCTTGTACAGCTCCCCGACCTCCTGCACGGTCAGCGCCCGCATCCCGCCCGGCTTCAGCGAGCCCAGCCTGATCGGCCCGAACTCGATGCGGGCGAGCTGCTGGACGGGGAACCCGACCTCCTTCAGCAGGCGCCGCACGATGTGCTTGCGCCCCTCGTGCAGGGTGATCTCGACCAGCACGCGCCGTCCGACCTGGTCGAAGACGCGGAACCGGTCGGCCTTCGCGGGCCCGTCGTCGAGCGTCACGCCGGCCTTCAGCCGCCGACCGAGGTCGCGCGGGATCGGCCCGTGGATCTCCGCCAGGTAGGTCTTGGCCACGCCGTAGCTCGGGTGGGTCAGCCGGTGCGACAGCTCGCCGTCGTTGGTGAGCAGGATCAGGCCCTCGGTGTCGGTGTCGAGGCGCCCGACGTGGAACAGCCGCTCGGGCACCTCCACGTAGTCGGCGAGGGACTTGCGGCCCCGCTCGTCCGACATCGTGGACACCACCCCGCGCGGCTTGTTGATCGCGTAGTACCGCATCTCGGACCGGGTCTCGACCCGCTTGCCGTCCACATGGATGACGGCGCGCCGCGGGTCGACGCGCTCACCGAACCGGAACACCTTCTTCCCGTTCACGGTGACGCGGCCCTCGCCGATCAGCTCCTCGCAGTGGCGGCGGCTGCCGATCCCGGCCTCGGCCAGGACCTTCTGCAGACGCACGCCCTCGTTCTCGGTCACGTGTCCTCAACTATGTCGTCCGGCAGGTCATCGGGCAGGTAGGGGGCGAGCTCGGGCAGCTCGTCGAGGTCGCGCAGGCCGAGTCGCTCCAGGAAGTACCCGGTGGTCCGGTACAGGTGCGCCTGCGACTCCGGGTCCTGGCCCGCGTCCTCGATCAGGCCGCGCAGCGTCAGCGTCCGGATGACGCCGTCGCTGTTGACGCCGCGGATCGCCGACACGCGGGCCCGGCTCACCGGCTGCCGGTAGGCGACCACCGCGAGCGTCTCCAGCGCGGCCTGGGTCAGCCGCGCCTGCTGCCCGTCGGTGACGAACCGCTCCACGACCGGGGCGCACACGTCCCGGGTGTAGAACCGCCAGCCGCCGGCGACCTCCCTGAGATCGAACCCGCGCCCCTGCTCGGTGTATTCCGCGGCCAGCTCCCGCAGCGTCTCCGCGACCTCGCCGCGCGGACGCTCCAGCAACTGCGCCAGCGCCATCTCGGTGACGGGCTCGTCCACCACCAGCAGGATCGCCTCGATGGACGCCCGCAGCCCGGGGAGCTCCGGCGCGTCCGCGCCGGGTTCCTCAGTCATCGTCTCCCTCGTCCTTCCGGGTCTTCTCGTCGTCCTTCGCGGGCGCGCCCTCGTAGTCGTCGCCGACCTCGACGTCGCCCTCGTCCGTGCCGGTCCACGTGATGTGCAGCTCGCCGAGGGGCTCCAGCTGCTCGAACGTGACCGCCTGCTCCCGGTACAGCTCCAGCAGCGCCAGGAACCGCGCGACCACCTCGTAGGTGCCCTCCGCGTCGGACGCGAGGACGCGGAACGTCGTCCTGCGCAGCCTGCGGAGCCGCTCCACGACGATCGCGGCCTGCTCCTTGACGCTGGCCCTCGGCTGGTACATGTGCTCGACCGACACCGCCGGCGGCGCCTTCGGGGTGAGCGCCCTCGCGGCGAGCCGGGCGAACTCGTCCGGACCGAGGCCGAGCAGCACCTCCGGCAGCAGGTTCGCGAACCTCGGCTCCATCGGCACCAGGCGCGGGTACCGCCGGCTCGCGTCGGCGATGTGCCCGGCGATGACCTGCGCGACCTCCTTGTAGGCGCGGTACTGGAGCAGCCGCGCGAACAGCAGGTCGCGGGCCTCCAGCAGGGCCAGGTCCTCCTCGTCGTCGACCTCGCCGGACGGCAGCAACCGGGCGGCCTTCAGGTCCAGCAGGGTCGCGGCGACGAGCAGGAAGTGGCTGGCCTGGTCGAGGTCCCAGTCGGCGCCGTGCGAGCGGATGTGCGCGATGAAGTCGTCGGTGACCTTGTGCAGGGACACCTCGGTGATGTCGAGCTTGTGCTTGGAGATCAGGCCGAGCAGCAGGTCGAAGGGGCCCTCGAAGTTGTCCAGGTGGACGCGGAAGCCCTGCTCCTGCTCGTTCTCCTGCCCCGGCTCCGGCGACGTCTCGGCCACGTCGCTCACGGTAGCGGAGGACTCCTCCCGCGCTGTGCTCACCGGCCCCATCGTCCCATGCCCGGCGGGTCCCCCGCGCCACGGACGATCACGAGCGGTGACGGGCCGCCGGGGCGCTACCGCCCGGTCAGCCGCCCGACGATGCCCTCCGCGTGGGCGCGGTCGAACGTGCCGGCCGGCCCGCTGATCTGCACCTCGCCTCCGGTGATGGCCTGGGTCACCTGTGCGGGCTCCGACACGAGGCCGCCGCCGACGAGCATGCCCATGAGCCTGGCCGGCAGCTGGGAGGCGGACGCCTCGGCGGCCTTGCGGGTCAGCTCGGCGAACCCGGGCGCGTCCGCGGAGGTCAGGGTGATCTCGACGACCCAGCCGGGGTTGCCCTTCGCGGGGTCGGGGGCGGCCGCCCGCACCTTCTCCAGCCTGCGCACGGTCAAGTCGTCCTCGCCGAACGTGTAGCAGGACCGAGCGCCGGTGACGGTCACCGCCCCGCCCGTGCACGGCGGCGCGGACTCCTTCTCGACCAGCGCGAACGTCAGCGGCACGCGCAGGTCGAACGGCCCCGACGACGCGGCCGGCGTGGGCTCGCCGCCGTCGCCGCCGGTCGCCACGAGATAGCCCACGACGACCGCGACCAGCAGGATGAAGCCGGCGATCACGGCGCCGATCACGATGAGCGCCGTCCCCGGCCCGCGCGCGGGCGGCGGGGGCGGCGGCGCGCCGGGCGGCGTGTCATGGGGAAAGGGCGGGGGGTGACCCATGTGCGCTCCGTCGCTCAGGGGGTGCCGGACGGCCTCACGCGGCCTGCGCGGCCCACCTGATGAGCACCTCCCGCGCCAGGCTCCGGTACGCGTTGGCGCCCATCGAGCTCGGGTCGAAGAACGTGATCGGCTCGCCGGCCACGGTCGCGTCCGGGAACCGGACCGTCCGGTTGATCACGGTGTGGAAGACCTTGTCGCCGAACGCCTCGACGATCCGGCCGAGGACCTCGCGGGTGTGCAGCGTCCGCGAGTCGTACATGGTGCCGAGCACCCCGTCGATCACCAGGTCGGGGTTGATCCGGCCCTGCACCTTCTCGATGGTCTCCATCAGCAGCGCCACGCCGCGCATCGCGAAGTACTCGCACTCCAGCGGGATCAGCACGCCCTCGCTGGCGGCCAGCGCGTTGACGGTGAGCAGGCCGAGCGACGGCTGGCAGTCGATGAGGATGTAGTCGTAGTGGTCGACGGCCGACTTCAGCGCGCCCTGCAGGATGTACTCGCGGCCTACCTCGTGGACGAGCTGGACCTCGGCGCCGGACAGGTCGATGTTGCTCGGCAGCAGGTCCATCCCGTCGACGCCGGTCTCGATGACGACGTCCTCCCACTCGGTGTCGCGTTCGAGCAGCAGGTTGTGGATCGTCACGTCGAGCTGGCGCGGGTCGCCCTTGCCGAGGCCGACCGACAGGGCGCCCTGCGGGTCGAAGTCGACGAGCAGGACGCGGCGGCCGTACTCGGCGAGCGCGGCGCCCAGGTTGATCGTCGTGGTGGTCTTGCCGACGCCGCCCTTCTGGTTGCAGACGGCCACGATCCGCCCCGGCCCGTGCTCGTCCAGGGGTTCCGGTTCCGGGAACACCGGCACGGGTCGCTGAGTAGGCCCGAGGGCCCGGCTCGGATCGGTCTCGATGGTGGCGGAGGAAAGGACTCCATCCGCACCGTTAGTGCTGGTCACCAGATCCCTCCCCGGCGGCCTGGAAATGCCATCCAGAACGGGGACTCTAGGCCCGTCGACCCCGTCGCTCAAGCCGACGCGCGCCGAACGTCGCGATTTGTCGGCGCACCGGTCCGTCCGGTTCGTCCCTCCGTGCGCCGCTCCCGGGTCAGGTCCGCGCCCGCGGGTGCGAGGTGGCGTAGACCTCGCGGAGCAGCTGGACCGTGACGAGGGTGTAGACCTGCGTGGTGGTCACCGAGGCGTGGCCGAGCAGCTCCTGGACGACGCGGACGTCGGCGCCGCCGTCCAGCAGGTGGGTGGCGAACGAGTGCCGCAGGGTGTGCGGGGACACCTCCGACAGCTGCGCCCGGTCGGCGGCGGCGCGCAGCACCATCCACGCGCCCTGCCGCGACAGCCGCCCGCCGCGCGCGTTGAGGAACAGCGCCGGGCCGCCACGCCCGGCCCCGGCCAGCTCGGGCCGGGCCCGCACCAGGTAGGCGTCCACGGCCTCGCGGGCGTAGTCGCCGATCGGCACCACCCGGGCCTTGCCGCCCTTGCCGGCGACGCGGGCGAACCCGTCGCGCAGGTCGAGGTCGTCGACGTCCAGGCCGACGGCCTCGGAGATCCGCGCGCCCGACCCGTAGAGCAGCTCCAGCAGCGCCCGGTCGCGCAGGCCGCGCGCGCCGCCGGGGTCGCCGGACGGCCCGGCCGCCGCGGCGAGCAGCCGCTCGACCTCCGCCAGCGAGATCGCCTTCGGCAGCCGGCGCGGCGGCGTCGGCGGCTTCACGTCGTGCGCCGGGTCGGTCGCGGCCAGGCCCTCCCGCAGCGCGAACCGGTGCAGCCCCCGGACGGCGACCAGCGCCCGCGCCGCCGAGCCCGCCGACAGCGGCGGATGGTCCGGGTCGCCCTCGCGCAGCACCACCAGGAACGCCCGGACGTCGTCCTCGGCGACCTCGCCGATGGCCGCGCGGCCCCGGCCGTCCAGCACCTGGGCGTACCGGCGCAGGTCGCGGCGGTAGGAGCTGAGCGTGTTGGCGGCCAGGCCCCGCTCGACCGCCAGATGCGCCAGATAGGCGCGGACGGCCGAGTCGACCGCGGACTCCGCGGCGTCGGCCGCGTCCCGCGTGCTGCTCCGGGAGGACGGGCTCGGGGACAGTGCGGCACCTCTTCCGGCCGTGGGCTCCGGGGACCCGCCCATCATGCCCCCTCCGGCGGCCGGAGGGGGACCTCATCCGGGGCTCAGTGCTCCGGCGCGTCGACCGGGCGCAGATCGGCGTACCCGGAGTCGCGCGCCGCGCGCACCGCGAGGACGCCCATGCAGGCGATCATGTTGTGCAGCTCGCCCGCGAACACCTTGCGGACCGCTTCCTCCAGCGGCACCCAGACGACCGGCATGTCGGCCTCCTCGTGGACCCGCTCGAAGTCGATCTCGTCGGCGGGCACCTCGGTGAGGCCCCGGGCCAGGAAGATCCGGACGCGTTCGTCGGCCATGCCGGGCGTGGGGTACACGTCGAGCAGGGTGTCCCAGCGTTCGGCCCGGTACCCGGACTCCTCCAGCAGCTCCCGCTCGGCGAGCTTGTGCAGGGGCTCGCCGTCCACGTCCCGCAGGCCGGCGGGCGCCTCCCACAGCAGCCGCGCCACCGGGTGCCGGTACTGCCGCAGCAGCAGCACCCGGTCCCGGTCGTCGACGGCGATGACACCGACGGAGCCGATGTGCTCGATCACGTCGCGCTGGACGGCCTCCACACCGTCGCCGACCGGCATCTCCACCTGGTCGACGCGGACACCGAAGACGCGTCCCTTGTAAGGCGTGGACGTTTCGACGACCGTCCAGCGCTCCGGACGGTCACGGACGTCGTCCGGGCCGAGCTCCTCGCCGCTCATGACGTGGCCACGGTCCCCGTCCCGCCCTCGCGCGCCTCCGCGTAGTCGAGGGCGGCGGAGATGAGACCGGTGAACAGCGGATGCGGCCGGGTCGGGCGGGACCGGAACTCCGGATGCGCCTGCGTGCCGACGAAGAACGGGTGCTGCTCGCGCGGCAGCTCGACGTACTCGACGAGCCGCCCGTCCGGTGACAGGCCCGAGAACCGCAGCCCGGCCTGCTCCAGCCGGTCGCGGTAGGCGTTGTTGACCTCGTAGCGGTGCCGGTGCCGCTCGGACACCTTCGCCTCCCCGTACAGCCCCCGGACCACGGAGCCCTCGGCGAGGTCGGCCGGGTACAGGCCGAGCCGCATCGTGCCGCCCATGTCGCGCTCCCCGGCGACCACGTCGAGCTGGTCGGTCATGGTGGCGACGACGGGATGCGCGGTGGTGGCGTCGAACTCGGCGCTGCCGGCGTCGGTCAGCGCGCCGAGCGTCCGCGCCGCCTCGATGACCATGCACTGAAGCCCGAGGCAGATGCCGAGCAGCGGCACCCGGTTCTCCCGGGCGTGCCGGACCGCGCCGAGCTTGCCCTCGATGCCGCGGACCCCGAACCCGCCCGGGACGAGGACGCCGTCCACGCCGTCCAGCTCCCGCTTGGCGCCCTCGGGCGTCTCGCAGTCGTCGCTCTTCACCCAGCGGATGTGCACCCTCGCGTCGTTGCCGAACCCGCCGTGCCGCAGCGCCTCGGTGACCGACAGGTACGCGTCCGGCAGGTCGATGTACTTGCCGACCAGCGCGATCGTGACCTCGCGGGCCGGCTTGTGGACGCGGCGCAGCAGCTCGTCCCACGACCCCCAGTCCACGTCCCGGAACGGCAGGTCGAGGCGGCGCACCACGTAGGCATCCAGCCCCTCCGAGTGCAGCACCTTCGGGATGTCGTAGATGCTCGCGGCGTCCACCGCCGACACGACGGCCTCGCGGTCCACGTCGCACATCAGGCTGATCTTGTGCTTGAGCCCGTCGGTGATCGGCCGGTCGGACCGGCACACGATCGCGTCGGGCTGGATGCCGATGGAGCGCAGCGCCGCCACCGAGTGCTGCGTCGGCTTGGTCTTCAGCTCCCCGGACGGCCCGATGTAGGGCAGCAGCGACACGTGCAGGAAGAAGCAGTTCTCCCGCCCGATCTCGTGCCGGATCTGGCGCACCGACTCCAGGAACGGCAGCGACTCGATGTCGCCGACCGTCCCGCCCACCTCGGTGATGACGACGTCGACCTCGCCGTCCTCGCCCATCCCGCGGATGCGGTCCTTGATCTCGTTGGTGATGTGCGGGATCACCTGCACCGTGTCGCCGAGGTACTCCCCGCGCCGCTCCTTGGCGATCACGTTGGAGTAGACCTGCCCCGTGGTGACGTTCGCGGACCCGTGCAGCTCGGTGTCCAGGAACCGCTCGTAGTGCCCGATGTCCAGATCGGTCTCGGCGCCGTCATCTGTGACGAACACCTCGCCGTGCTGGAACGGGTTCATCGTCCCGGGATCGACATTGAGGTAGGGATCGAGCTTCTGCATGGTGACCCGCAGGCCGCGGAGAGCGAGAAGCCGCCCAAGGCTGGACGCCGTCAGTCCCTTGCCGAGGCTGGAGGCGACACCGCCGGTAACGAAGAGATGCTTGGTAGGACGCGGCCTACCAGTGGCTGCCGAAGGCAAGAAGAGACTCCCGTGGTCGTTGCGAGGCGGACACGCTCACTGTCCACGGGCCTCTAGCTTATGGCATTTCTCTCCTCCTTCGGGCGCTGGGCACCCTCTATCGTCGAGAAACGCGGGCGATCGCTGCTGTGTTTATGGCAGTGCCCTCCTCCTTCGGGCCTTGGCGGCCCTCCATCGTCGGGCACCGCGGGCGATCGCTGGCATCGCTCCGGCTCGCCTTGCGGCTCGCTTCGCGATCAGGGTCTCGCTTCGCTCGCCCCTGCCTTCGGACGCGATCGCAACCATTTCGGTTGTCGCGTGGCTGGGCCACCGGCTGGCGTCCGCGCGTCCGTACCGCCACAAACGGCTCTTGGCTGAGCACCACCCGGCACGCCTCTTGGCTGAGCACGCCGCCCACGCTTCCGCATGAAGACGTTCGCAACGCTCTTGGCTGAGCCCAACTCGGCACGCTCTTGGCTGAGCACGACCCGCAACGCCTTTGCGCAGGCACGGCCCGCGCACGACCCGCGACGCGACCCCGCGAGGCCCTTAGATGAGCGCCATCCCGCAACGCTCTCGGACGAGCACGACTCGCAAGGCTCCTTCGTGGACAAGACCCGCGACGCCCTGGATGAGCAGCGCTCGCGCTGCCCTGGGAGAACCTGGCTCGCAAGGCTCTTGCTTGACATCATTCGCGACGCTCTTGGATGTGGACGATTCGTGCGGCTCTTGGTAGTGGGGGCTGAGATTGAGTGCGGGGCTCAGCCCGTGACCCGCGGGTCGGGTGGCCGGAGGGCGCCCTGGCGCCCGGAGGTCGCCCGACCCGTCGAGCCGGGCGACCGCAGCGACACGCCGCCGACCTGCACGGTCGCTACACACCCGCACCGTGGCGTGAGGATCGGCCGGCTCGTGACGGGGGGTGCAGGGGGGTCGTCCCCCCTATAGGCGGGGCGTAGCCGCTGTGGGCATGATGGTGCGGAGTTGTCTGGTCAGTTCGTCGATCAGGCTGCGGGCCTGGTCGGCGGCCTGGCGGGCGGCGTCGCGTTCCTGGGAGAGTTCGGCGATCTGGGCGCGCTGCTCGGTGACGGCCTGGGCGAGCTGGTCGACCCACTGGTCGCGTTCGGCGAGCTTCTCGGCGACGGCGTCGCGTTCGGCGGCGAGCTGGCGCATCGCGGCGACGGTCTTGTCGCGTTCGCGGCCGGCCTGGTCGGCGCGGCCGCGGGCGAGGGTGAGCTCGGACTCGGCGCGGGCCTGCGCCTGGACGGCGGCCTCCCGGTTCCGGTCCGCGGACTCCCGCGCCTTGGCGGCGGCGTCGCGTTCCCGCTCGGTCTTCTTGGCGGCCTCCAGGGACTGCGCGGCGGTGTCGAGGGCCTGCTGCCGCTCGGCCTCGGCGGAGTCGGCGCGGGCGACGGTCTCCTGGATGCGGCGCTCGGCGTCCTGGGCGCGGCGTTCGGCGTCCTGCGCGCGGCGCTCGTTCTCCTGGGCGCGGCGTTCGGAGACCTCGGCGCGGCGGCGGCTCTCCTCGGCCTCCTTGCCGGTGGCGGCGACGGCGTGCTGGAGGTTCTGCGCGGTCATCTCGGCGTCGGTGACCTTGGCGCGCAGCTGCGACAGCTCGGCGTGCGCGGCCTCCAGCGCGCGGGACAGCTCGGCGGCCTGCTCGGCGACGCGGTCGCGCTCGGACTCGGCGGAGCGGCGGCCGCCGACGGCGTCCTCGACGGCGCGCAGGGCGTCGTCGCGGGCCTCGCTCATGGCGTCGCGCTGCTGGATCGCCTGGCGGACGGTGGCCTCGGCCTCGGCGACGCGGCGCTCGGCCTGCTCGACCTGGGCCTGCACCTGCTCCAGCTGCGCGCGGGCCTGGTCGGCCTGGGCGCGGGCCTGGTCGGCCTGGGCGCGTCCCTGCTGGGCCTGGTTCCAGGCGGCGGCGGCGTCGCGCTGCGCGTTCTCCTTCTCGGTCTGGAGCGCGGCGATCTGCGTGACGACCTCGGCGGCCTGGCGCTCGGCCTCCACCGCCCGGCGGTCGGCCTGCTCGGCCTGGCCGCGGGCGCGCTGCACCTCGCCCCAGGCGGCCGCGGCGTCGCGCTGCGCCGACTCCTTCTCCTGCTGGACGGCGGCGACCTGCGACGACGCCTCGTTCTGGGCTTCGGCGAGGCGGCGCTCGGCCTCGACGGCGCGGCGGTCGGCCTGCTCGGCCTGGCCGCGGGCGCGCTGCACCTCGCCCCAGGCGGCGGCCGCGTCGCGCTGCGCCGACTCCTTCTCCTGCTGGACGGCGGCGACCTGCGACGCCGTCTCGGTCTGCGCCTCGTTGACCTTGCGCTCCCCCGCGGCGAGCGCGTCGCCGATGAGGTCGGCCATCTGGCGGAGCCGCTCGACGATGTCCCAGGGCTGGGCCTCGTGCTGCTCGACGTCGGGGCGCACGATCTCGCCCGTCCGGGCGTGCGGCGCCTGCTGGCCGGGCTTGGACATCTGGATCGGCTGCTGGGCGGCCGGCAGCGCCTGGGGGGCGCGGTTCGGGTCGCGTCCCATGGCGGGCCAGGGGTTGGCGGCGTCCGGGACGCCGCGGGAACCGCCCGATCCGTTCAGCTCGCTCACCGGTCTCCTCGCCTCCCGGGCGGGAGCGCAGCGGCGCCGTTCACCCTGCTCGCCGCGTCGCTCGCCCGACGGCTCGTCACTTCGCTCACGTGTCTCCTCGCCCGGCGGCGCGCGGCCGCGTTCGCGGGGGTCGTTGTGCTCATCTCGTTCGCTCCGCAGCCGGCCCTGTGGCTCCTCGCTTCGCTCACTAGAGGCACTCTAGTCCCGACCAGCGGAACGTTTGCCCAGTTTGGGGTTTACTTTCTCGACTCTCGCGCCGTGTTCTCGCACGCCGGACGCCTGATCGAGGCGCGCACGGTGCCGTGGGTCACACCGCTGCGGGACGCGGCCGGGGTGGGACAATCGCGCCCCATGGAGCTTCGCACCCTGTATCCGCCGATCGAGCAATACGATTCCGGGCTGCTCGACGTCGGCGACGGCGACCGTATCTACTGGGAGGTCTGCGGGAATCCGGAGGGCAAGCCCGCGGTGATGGTGCACGGCGGGCCGGGCGGCGGGTGCAGCCCCGCGCACCGCCGGCAGTTCGACCCGGAGGCGTACCGGGTCGTGCTGTTCGACCAGCGCAACTGCGGGCGGAGCGAGCCGCACGCGAAGGACCCGGAGGTGTCACTGGAGGGCAACACCACCTGGAACCTCGTCGCCGACATGGAGCGGCTCCGGGAGCACCTCGGCATCGAGCGCTGGCTGGTGTTCGGGGGGAGCTGGGGCAGCGCGCTGTCCCTGGCGTACGCGCAGACGCATCCGGAGCGGGTGACCGAGCTGGTGCTGCGCGGCATCTTCATGCTGCGGCCCTTCGAGCTGTACTGGTTCTACCAGGAGGGGGCGTCGCTGCTGTTCCCCGACCTGTGGGAGAAGTACGTGGAGCCGATCCCCGAGGACGAGCGCGAGGACCTCATCTCGGCGTTCCGGGAGCGGCTGGAGTCCCCCGACCGGGAGGTGCGGGTCGCGGCGGCGAAGGCGTGGGCGACGTGGGAGGGCTCGACGCTCACGCTGCGGCCGGATCCGGAGCTGGCCGGCGGGTTCGCGGAGCCGGACTACGCGGTGGCGTTCGCCCGCATCGAGAACCACTACTTCGTCAACGAGGGGTTTCTCGAGGAGGACCAGCTGATCCGGGACGTGGACAAGATCCGGCACATCCCGGCGGTCATCATCCAGGGCCGCTACGACGTCTGCACCCCGGTCGCGACGGCCTGGGATCTGCACCGCGCGTGGCCCGAGGCGGATTTCCACATCGTCGACGACGCGGGACACGCCTACAGCGAACCGGGGATCCTGCACCGCCTGATCGAGGCGACCGACCGCTTCGCTGGGAAGGGCTGACGCCGGATCAAAACGGCTGCACCCTAATGCGGTGGACTGGTGTCCGGAAAGTGGCCGGGGGCGGGCTTCGGGTCCCGGCCCCGGCCGTCGCATGTGCGACCCGAAACCCACGATTTCTTACCAGATAGCAATCAAGCTCTTACTCTTAGGCTAGGGACCTCTGCGCTTGAAGGTCAGGAAACCGGGCCCCCCAGAGCCCGCGCCAACGCCTTGTCCCCCACCCGTCCCAGGGCGCCCGCAGGCGGACGACCTCCCGCGACGCGACGTGACGCCCGCCGCACGCGTCCAGTTGACAGCGAATCTGAGTGACTTACCTCACACAACCGATACCAAAACGCGCCCTCAGACCGGCGGCCGAACATTAAGGTGACGTTCAGGAAACGTCCCGCACGGTTCCGCGGCGCGCCCGGCAGTTACTCCTGCGTATCACCGGGAAATGCGCACGACGGCCCGGGCAAAGCCCGCCGGAATTGCACTCAAATCCGCAAAGCCCTTAACCATACCCAGTGGCAGATGGGGCTAAACATCACGCAGATAACAATCATCTGCGATCACCGGTCGAGATTCGCTAAGTTGCCTGGACATGGCAGCGCAACCCCTGGAATCACCGACCGGACGCCCCGATGGAAACGAGACGAACGCGGAAGTGGCAATCCAGGAGCCGAGCCTCACCGACGGCCCGCAGCTTTGGCGGCTCGCCCGGGACTCACGGGTCCTGGATGTCAACTCGCCGTACAGCTACACGCTTTGGTGCCGCGATTTCGCGGACACGTCCGTGGTGGCGCGTGACGGCGCGGGCGCCTGCGGCTTCATCACCGGGTACGTCCGGCCGTCCCGCCCGGACACGTTCTTCGTCTGGCAGGTCGCCGTCGACCACGACCATCGCGGCCAGGGACTCGCCCGCCGGATGCTCGACCGCCTCGCCGACCGGCTCGCCCCGCGCGGGCACCGGTACATGGAGGCGACGGTCACGCCGGCCAACACGGCCTCGACCGCGATGTTCGCATCGTTCGCCCGGGACCGCGGCTGCGAGCTAGCCCGCAGCCCGCTGTTCGGCGCGGAGCACTTCCCCGAGGGGGGACACGAGCCCGAGGTGCTCTTCAGGATCGGCCCGATCACCGGCGCGCACTGACCGACCCCGTTCCCACCCCCTGCCCGCTCCCCACCCCTACCTGCCTGGAGGCAGACATGGACGTCTTCGCCCGCCTGGAATCCGAAGTCCGCGGCTACTGCAGGAGCTGGCCCACCGTGTTCACCACCGCGCGGGGCAGCCACATGACCGACGAGAACGGTAAAACCTACCTTGATTTCTTCGCCGGCGCCGGAACGCTCAACTACGGGCACAACAACCCGCAGCTGAAACGCCGGCTGCTGGATTACCTCGCCGGCGACTCGGTCGTGCACGGCCTCGACATGTACACGACCGCCAAACGCGAGTTCCTGGAACGCTTCAACGAGTACGTCCTGATGCCGCGCGGCTTCGACTACAAGGTGCAGTTCCCGGGCCCGGCGGGCAACAACTCCGTCGAGGCGGCGCTGAAACTCGCGCGCAAGTACACCGGCCGCGAGACGGTGGTCAGCTTCACCAACGCCTTTCACGGGATGACGCTGGGCGCGCTCGCCGTCACCGGGAATTCCATGAAGCGGACGGGGGCCGGCGTGCCGCTCGGGCACGGCGTGGCGATGCCGTACGACAACTACCTCGACGGCCGGACGCCCGACTTCCTGCTCTTCGAGACGATGCTCGACGACAGCGGCAGCGGCCTGGACAAGCCCGCCGCCGTGATCGTGGAGACCGTGCAGGGCGAAGGCGGCATCAACGTCGCCACAGCCGAGTGGATGCGCGGTCTGCAGGACCTGTGCCACCGGCACGACATCCTCCTCATCGTCGACGACGTGCAGATGGGCTGCGGCCGCACCGGGCCGTTCTTCAGCTTCGAGGAGGCCGGGATCACCCCGGACATCGTCTGCCTGTCCAAGTCCCTCAGCGGCTACGGGCTGCCGTTCGCGGTGACCCTGATGAAGCGCGAGCTGGACGTGTGGGAGCCGGGCGAGCACAACGGCACCTTCCGCGGCTTCAACCCCGCGTTCATCACCGCCGTCGCCGCGCTGGAGGACTACTGGACCGGCGACGACATGGAGAAGGAGACCCTCGCCAAGGGCCAGCAGGTCCAGTCGGCGCTGGAGGAGATCGCGCTCGCGCACGCCGGCGCGATCGACGGCGTCCGCGGCCGCGGCCTCGCCTGGGGCCTGGTGATGAACGACGCCGAGATGGCGCCGCGGGTGTGCGACGAGGCGTTCGCGCGGGGGCTGCTCATGGAGACGTCCGGCCCGGAGGGCGAGGTCGTCAAACTGCTTCCGCCGCTCACCACGACGGAGGCCGAGCTGGGCCGCGGCCTGGAGATCATCGCGGAGTCCATGGAGGCCGTCCGCCAGAAGGTCACCGTCTGAGCCGCCCCCGGCACATCTGAAAAGAGGAGATTCATGATCGTTCGTTCCCTTGGGGAGATCATCGGCACCGAGCGGGACGTGCAGGCGCCGACCTGGTGCAGCCGGCGGTTCGTGCTGGCCAAGGAGGGCGTCGGGTTCTCGCTGCACGAGACGATCCTGTACGCGGGGACCGAGACGAGGATGTGGTACGCCAACCACATCGAGGCCGTCTACTGCGTCGAGGGGCAGGGCGAGCTCACCAACGACGAGACGGGCGAGAAGCACAAGATCGAGCCGGGCGTGATGTACCTGCTCGACGGACACGAGCACCACACCCTGCGGGCCCACACGGACGTGCGGACCGTCTGCGTCTTCAACCCCCCTTGCACCGGGCGGGAGGTCCATGACGAGAACGGTGTCTACCCGCTGCTGACCGAGGAGGACGCATGAGCATCATCGAGTCCCATCCGACCATCGACGACGCCTATCCGACCCGCAAGTCCTCCGAGGCGGCGCTGCTGTACCGCCAGGACCCGGTCGTGCACGGCGATGCGCAGGACGGGCCGATCGACGCCGCGACGCTCGACTCCTTCGAGGCCAACGGGTTCCTGTCCGTCGACCAGCTGCTCGCGCCGGACGAGGTCGAGGACTACCGCGCCGAGCTGCGCCGGCTGTCGGCGGACCCGCAGGTGCTGGCCGACGAGCGCACGGTCACCGAGCGCGGGTCCGAGGAGGTCCGCTCCATCTTCGAGGTGCACAAGATCAGCGAGGTGTTCGCCCAGTTGGTGAGCGACCACCGCGTCGTGGGCCGGGCCAGGCAGATCCTCGGCTCGGAGGTTTACGTGCACCAGAGCCGGGTGAACTACAAGCCAGGGTTCACTGGCAAGGACTTCTACTGGCACTCGGATTTCGAGACCTGGCACGCGGAGGACGGCATGCCCCGGATGCGCGCGGTGAGCATAAGCATCGCGCTCACCGAGAATTTCGTGCACAATGGCGGGCTAATGATCATGCCTGGCTCGCACAAGACCTTCGTGGCCTGCGTCGGGGAGACGCCGGACGACCACTACAAGGAGTCCCTGCGCGGACAGGAGATCGGCACGCCCGACCCGAACAGCCTGTCGATCCTGGCCGACAAGCACGGGATCGAGCTGTTCACGGGGCCCGCGGGCTCGGCGACCATGTTCGACTGCAACTGCATGCACGGCTCGAACGGGAACATCACCCCGTTCCCGCGATCCAACGTGTTCATCGTGTTCAACAGCGTGGAGAACACCTGCGCCGAGCCGTTCTCGGCGCCCGCGCCCCGTCCGACGTTCATCGGCGCGCGTGACTTCACTCCCGTCGGCGCCGGGGGCGCCGAGGGAGGCCCGGTCGGCGCCTGACCGAACACAACAATTCGATAACCCCGACCCACCCGCTCCGCGCCCGCGGGGGCCGCCACCGGTCCCCGCGGGCGCGGAGCACACCCATCCCAGGAGTTCAACGATGACTTCCTCGAGACGCGACTTCCTCCGGACCGCCGTTCTGCTGTCCGCCGCGGTGCCGCTGGCCGCGGCGGGCTGCTCCACGACGGATCCGGAAGAGGAGAAGGCCGGCGGCGGCACGCTGGACAAGGCCAAGAGCGCCGGCACGATCACGGTCGGGTTCGCCAACGAGGCCCCCTACGGCTACACCGACAAGTCCGGGAAGCTGACCGGCGAGGCCCCCGAGCTCGCCCGCGTCATCTTCAAGAACCTCGGCATCGACGACATCAAGGGCGTCCAGGTCGACTTCGGCGGGCTCATCGCCGGGCTGAACGCCAAGCGGTTCGACGCGATCGCGGCCGGCATGTTCATCACGCCGGAGCGGTGCGCCTCGGCGGCGTTCGCCAACCCCGAGTACGTCGCCAAGAGCGCCTTCATGGTGCCCGAGGGCAACCCGGAGGGCCTGAAGGCCGCCGAGGACCCCGGCAAGAAGGGCGTCAAGGTCGGCGTGCTCACCGGCGCGGTCGAGGCCGGCTACGCCGAGAAGACGGGCGTCAAGAAGGGCGACATCAAGACCTACGCCGACCAGGCGAGCGCCTTCGAGGGCCTCAAGGCCGGGCGCATCGACTGCATCTGGCTGACCCGCATCTCGCTGGCCGACCTGCTGACCAAGCACCAGGGCGAGGGCTTCGAGGTCACCGACGCCTTCACGCCCGTGATCGACGGCAAGGAGCAGCTCGGCGCCGGCGCGTTCGCGTTCCGCAAGGCCGACAGCGACCTGCTGAACGCCTGGAACGGGGAGCTCGGCAAGCTCAAGCAGGGGAACAAGCTGCTGCCGATCCTGCAGCCGTTCGGCTTCACGCAGGCGGAGATGCCCGCCGCCGACGACACCGCCGCCAAGTTCTGCCAGGGCTGACCTGTGTCCGATGTCCTCGACAGCTATCCCCAGTGGCTGGACGGGGCGTGGGTCACGGTCCGGCTCACCCTCCTCGGCGGCGCGCTGGCGCTGGTGCTCGCGCTGATCTTCGGGATGGCGGGCACCTCGCGCCACGCGTGGGTGCGCGTGCTGAACCGGGTGTACGTGGAGTTCTTCCGCGGCAACGCCACGCTGGTGCTGCTGTTCTGGTTCTTCTACGCGCTGCCCCTCATCGGCCTGCGCTTCACCACGACGTTCGCGGCCGTGCTGGCCCTCGGCCTGAACGTCGGCGCCTACGGCGCGGAGGTGGTCCGCGGCTCGATCAACGCCGTCCCGAAGGCGCAGTACGAGGCCACGGTGGCGCTGAACTTCACGCCGGTCCAGCGGATGCGGCGGGTCCTGCTGCCGCAGGCCTTCGCGCTGATGCTGCCGCCCTTCGGCAACCTCATCATCGAGCTGATGAAGGGGACGGCCATCGTGTCCCTGGTCGGCCTGGTCGACCTGACCCGCGTCTCCAAGAACATCCAGGGCAGCACCGGTGAGACCGTCGCGGCGTTCTCCGTGGTCCTCGTCCTGTACTTCGTGATCGCGCAGCTCCTGCAGCTGTTCGTCCGCTACGCCGAGCGGCGCGTGGACCGCATGCTGGGCCGCAGGCTGCCGAGCGAACCGTCCCTCGGGACGATCGCCGCCGGCGCGCCCGGAGCGGGGGTGGGCAGCTGATGACCTGGGACTGGCAGTACTCCGGCGACATCCTGCCCGACCTGCTGGACGGGTTGCGCTACACGGTCATCGCGACGCTGGCCGGCTACGTGATCGCGATCGTGCTCGGCCTGGTGTGGACGCTGCTGCGCCGCACCCCGAGCCGGGTGTTCAACCAGACGATCCGGTGGATCACCGAGTTCATCCGGTCGACGCCGCTGATCCCCCAGCTGTACTTCGTGTTCTTCGTCCTGCCCGCGTGGGGCGTGACCATCGGGTCGCTCACCGCGGGGATCATCACGCTCGGGATCCACTACTCGACCTACACGGCCGAGGTGTACCGCGCCGGGATCGCCGACGTGCCGAAGGGGCAGTGGGAGGCGTGCACCGCGCTGAACCTGCCGCGCACGAGGGTGTGGCTGGACGTGATCCTGCCGCAGGCGATCCGGCGGGTGATCCCGACCCTCGGCAACTACCTGATCGCGATGTTCAAGGACTCGCCGATGCTGCTGGCGATCAACGTCTCGGAGCTGCTGTTCTCCGCGTACCAGGTGGGTTCGCGGTCGCTGCAGTTCCTGGAGCCGATCACGATGGTCGGCCTGTTGTTCGTCATCGTCAGCGTCATATCCTCGATACTCGTCCGCCGCTTGGAGAGGCGCTATGCCACCAACTGACACGACACCGGACGCGCCCTCGCCGAACGACTCCGACGGCGGCGCCGAGAAGAAGGACGCCGCCGCGGGGCGGGGCGTGTCCACCGAGAAGGGCGGCCTCGAAAAGGGCGGCACAGAGAAGGGCGGCGGCGAGGAGGCGGGCGTCACGAAGGACGAGGCGCCCGTGGAGCTGCCGCACGGCGAGGCGCCAGGCATCCGCTTCGAGAAGGTCATCAAGCGGTTCGGCTCGAACGTGGTGCTCCGCGAGCTGGACTTCACCGTGGAGCCCGGCGAGCGCGTGACCCTCATCGGGCCGAGCGGGTCGGGCAAGACCACCATCCTGCGGCTGCTGATGACCCTGGAGGCCCTCGACGAGGGCCTCATCTGGATCGGCGACGACACGCTGTGGCACGAGGAGCGGGGCGGCAAGCGCGTCCCGGCGGGCCAGAAGCACCTGCACGAGATGCGCAAGCAGGTCGGCATGGTGTTCCAGCAGTTCAACCTGTTCCCCAACATGAACGTGCTGCGCAACCTCACGGAGGGGCCGGTGCGCGTGCTGGGGGTGTCCAAGGACGAGGCGGTCGAGCGCGCCAAGGGCCTGCTCGACATGGTCGGCCTGTCGGACAAGGAGAACGCGCACCCGACGCAGCTGTCCGGCGGGCAGCAGCAGCGGGTGGCGATCGCGCGGGCGCTCGCCATGCAGCCGCGCGTCCTGCTGCTGGACGAGGTCACCTCGGCCCTGGACCCCGAGCTCGTCGTCGGCGTCCAGGACCTGCTGCGCGACATCGCCCGGCAGAGCGACCTGACGATGCTGTGCGTCACCCACGAGATGACCTTCGCGAAGGACATCTCGAACCGGGTCCTGATGTTCGACCAGGGCCAGATCGTCGAGGAGGGGCCGCCGGACCAGATCTTCGGCGAACCGTCCGAGCAGCGCACCCGGGACTTCCTGCAGGCGGTCCTCGCGTCCTGAAGGAGCCCGAACCCGCGTCGCCCGCGCCCCCGTCGCCCCGGGGACGCGGGCGACCCTCATTGAGGGGGCCCGCTTGGACCGCGCTGCTTCCGACCGGGCCCGCCCCACACGATCTCGGGCCGCAACCGGTGAGCGACGCCGCGGGAGGTGTGCAGGGCGATCGCCTCCTAGACGACCCGGGTCCGCTCTGGCAGTACGCCGGGGCGCCGGCCAGGCGGTTCCCGGGCATCGAGGTCGACCCGGCGGGTGCTCTACGCCGACGGGGTCAAGTCCTCAGCTCCGCCGGTGTGGCCGTGGGCGTAGACCTGTGCCTGCACATTTGTCCGCCGCGACCACAGCCGCACGATGGCTCTCCGTGGTTTGTCGGTGGCGATCGGTATGTTGTGGGGCGTGTCCCAGTTCCGGCTGTGCCCATCCCCTGCCCAGGAGGCGGGGTTGCTGGAGCATTGCGGGCATGCCCGCTTCGTGTGGAATCTGGCCGTGGAGCAGCAGGCATGGTGGACGCCGCGCCGGGGCCCGGCGCCGGGGTATGTTGCCCAAGCCCGCCAGTTGACCGAGGCCCGCGCCGCGAACCCGTGGTTGGCGGCCGGGTCGCAGACGGTGCAGCAGCAGGCGCTCAAGGACTTCGCGCAGGCGATGGCGAACTTCTTCGCGGGCACGCACCGGCGCCCGACCTGGCGTAAGGCCGGTGTGCATGAGGGGTTCCGGATCGTCGGGGCCCGCGGCCGGGCCTGGGATGTGCGGCGGTTGTCGCGCCGCACCGGTGAGGTGCGGGTGCCGAAGGTGGGGTGGGTGCGGTTCCGCTGGTCCCGGCCCGTCCCGCCGGGGGTGAAGTCGTTCCGGGTGACCCGCGACCGCGCCGGACGGTGGCATGTCGCCTTCGCGCACGTGCCCGCCCCGGTTCCCGCGCCCGGTAACGGTGAGGCGGTCGGCGTCGACCGCGGCGTGGCGGTGTCCGCCGCGCTGTCCACCGGCGAGACCTCCACCGTGCCGGGGTTGACGCCGGGTGAGGCCGAGCGGCTGAACCGGCTGCTGCGCCGTCTGGCCCGCGCGAAACCAGGGTCGAACCGGCGTGCCCGCGTCAAGGCCGCCATCGCGCGGCTCAAAGCGCGTGAGGCCGACCGCCGTAAGGATTGGGTGGAGAAGACCTCGACGGATCTGGCGCGCCGCTTCGAGGTGATCGCCGTCGAGGACCTGAGCGTGCGCGCCATGACCCGCTCGGCCAAGGGCACCAACGACGTACCTGGCACCAACGTCCGCGCCAAAGCAGGGCTCAACCGGAGCATCCTGGCCAACGGGTGGGGTCGGCTCGTCACCCGGCTGGAACACAAGGCACCCGGCCGCCTGGTCCGGGTCGACCCTGCGTACACGTCGCAGACCTGCAACGCCTGCGGGCACCGTGCCCGGGACAACCGCGAGAGCCAAGCGATGTTCCGGTGCGTGGCCTGCGGGCACCAGGACAACGCCGACGTCAACGCCGCACGCAACATCCGAGACACCGCCGTGGGGCGCACGGTGGCCGCGCAGGGAGGCGGGGCGGCAGCCCGGCCGGTGAACCGCGAACCTCCACCGGCTCTCCTGCCCGCGTAGGGGATGGGTGGGAATCCCCCGCCTCCAGGCGGGGGAGGACGTCAACCGCCATGAGGATCCGCCGGACGGGGACGCGGCGCTGCAGCCCGTCCTGGCCTGGCTGGAGGCGAACCTGCACCGCCCGCTGACGCTGGACGACATCGCGCGGCACGCGTCGGTCAGCGTCCGGACGCTGACGCGGCGGTTCCGCGACCAGGCGGGGACGACGCCGCGGCGGTGGCTGGCGCGGGCCCGCGTCCACCGGGCGCAGCATCTCCTGGAGAGCACGGACCTGCCGGTCGAGCGGGTCGCGGCCGAGGCCGGGTTCGGGTCGCCGGTGACGCTGCGCGCCCATTTCGCCCGCCGGGTCGGCGCGTCCCCGCTGGCGTACCGGAGCGCGTTCCGGGCCCGTCCGGACGGCTGATCGCCCCCGTCGGCCCGTTCACCGAACGCGATTCTGTACCGTGGCGCTTACGGACGAGGAGAGCGAGGCGATGGGCACTTCGATCGTGGGGCTCGGGATGACCGAGCTCGGCAGGGTCTACGGGCGGAGCCCGCGGCGGCTCGCCGCCGACGCGGTGCGGCTCGCCGCCGACGACGCCGGGCTGGCGCTCGGCGACCTGGACGGGCTGCTCGTCAGCCACGGCATGGGCGGCTCCCCCGGCATCGAGCTGGCCGAGACGCTGGGGCTGCGCGACCTGCGGACGCTGTCCCTGGTCAACTCCTACGGCGCCACGGCCGGGGCGATGGTGTCGTACGCGGCCATGGCGGTGCTGAACGGGACGGCGACCACGGTCGCGTGCGTGTTCGCGGACGCGCCGCTGAAGCCGAAGCAGTCGTCGGGCTCGGCCTACAACCGGGACGCCCCCGCGGGGTCCGGGGTCGCTCCCGGGAAGGCGGAATGGTACGGGTTCGGCGGGATGACGGCGGCGCTCGGGCTGCGCAGCGTCAACTCCTACTACGCCCTCGCCGCGCAGCGGCACATGGCCCGGTACGGGACGACCAGCGAGCAGCTCGGCGCGATCGCCGTGTCGACCCGCGCATGGGCCGTCCGCAACCCGCTCGCCCAGATGCGCGAGCCGATCACGCTCGCGGACCACCAGAACTCCCGCTGGGTCTCCGAGCCGCTGCACCTGCTGGACTGCTGCCTCGTCTCCAACGGCGCCGTCGCCGTCATCGTGACGAGCGACGACCGGGCGCGCGACCTGGCGCGCCCGCCCGTGCACCTGTGGGGCTGGGGCCAGGGGCATCCGGGGCACCGCAAGGAGCGCGGGAGCGACTTCGGCCTGACGACCGGCGCCGCCGCGTCCGGGGCGACGGCGATGAAGATGGCCGGTGTCACGGTGGCCGACGTGGACGTGTGCGAGCTGTACGACTGCTACACCTACACCGTCCTGGTGTCGCTGGAGGACTACGGGTTCTGCGGCAAGGGCGAGGGCGGCGCGTTCGCGGCGTCCGGCGCCCTCGGGCCGGGCGGGTCGCTGCCGACCAACACCGGCGGCGGGCAGCTGTCGGCGTACTACATGTGGGGCATGACGCCGCTGTCGGAGGCCGTGATCCAGGCGCGCGGCGACGGCGGGGAGCGGCAGGCGCCGTCCAACGACGTGATCCTCGTCAGCGGGAACGGCGGGATCCTCGACCACCACTCCACGCTGATCGTCAGCCCGCACCGGAAGGAGTCCTGACCGTGGAGATCGGCATCCTGCGCCGGGACGGCCGGACCGACCCGTTCTTCGACGGCACCGCCGCCGGCCGGCTCGTCATCCGGCGCTGCGAGGCGTGCGACCGCTGGTTCGCGCCGGACGCGTCCGGCTGCCCCGGCTGCGGCGAGGAGGACCTCGCCTGGGCCGACGCGAGCGGCGAGGCGTCGCTGGTGACCTGGACCGTCCTGCCGAAGGATCCTCCCGCCTACCTGGCGCTGGTGGAGCTGGCCGAGGGCCCGTGGATGCACACCCGCCTGGACCGCGTTTCCCGCGACGACCTGCGCGAGGGCCTTCCCCTGCGCGCCGTGTTCGAGCACCCGGACGAGGGCGAGTCGTACGTCCTGTTCCGCCCCTAGACCGAATGCCGTTCGGCCCGTTAGCGTCGAGACCATGAACACCGAGGTCTGCGCACGGTTCGGCATCGAGTTCCCGCTGTTCGCCTTCAGCCACTGCCGCGACGTCGTCGCCGCCGTCACCAACGCCGGCGGCTTCGGCGTCCTCGGCGCCGTCGCGTACACCCCCGACCGGCTCGAAGAGGAGCTGCGCTGGATCGACGACCACGTGCACGGGCGCCCCTACGGCGTGGACGTCCTCGTCCCCGGCAAGATCGACAAGTCGGCGGAGGGCGGCGGCCTCGACGCCATGCTCGCCGCCATCCCGGACGAGCACTGGACCTTCCTCACCGGCCTGTTCGCCAAGTACGACGTCCCGCTGCCGGACTTCGAGAGCGCCAAGCGGTCCAACGCGCGCGGCGGCACCCAGGTCACCGCCAAGGGCGCGACCGAGCTGATCGACGTGTCGCTCGCCCATCCGATCGGCCTCATCGCCAGCGCCCTCGGCACCCCTCCCCCGCTCATGGTCGACAAGGCCAGGGCCGCCGGCGTCCCCGTCGCCGCGCTCGTCGGGACGTCCGAGCACGCCCGCCGCCAGGTCACGGCCGGCGCCGACCTGATCGTCGCGCAGGGCGGCGAGGCCGGCGGCCACACCGGCGAGATCTCCACGATGGTGCTCGTCCCCGAGGTCGTCGACACCGTCGCGCCGGTGCCCGTCCTCGCCGCGGGCGGCATCGCCACCGGGCGCCAGATGGCCGCCGCGCTCGCCCTCGGCGCGTCCGGCGTCTGGTGCGGCTCGGTGTGGCTCACCACCGAGGAGGCCGAGACGTCCCCGCCGGTGAAGGAGAAGATGCTCGCCGCGACGTCCCGCGACACCGTCCGCTCCCGCTCGCGCACCGGCAAGCCCGCCCGCCAGCTCCGCTCCGCCTGGACCGACGAGTGGGAGGGGCCCGCCAGCCCCGGCCCGCTCGGCATGCCGCTCCAGATGATCGTCGCCGAGGGCGCCATGCGGCAGATCACCAAGATCGCCGAGTCCGGCAACCCGGGCGCCCAGGCCCTCGCCAACTACTTCGTCGGCCAGTGCGTCGGCCTCATGAACACCGTCAAGCCCGCCCGCCAGGTCGTCTACGACATGGTCGAGGACTTCGCCGGCGCCGTCGAGCGCCTCAACGCCATCACCGGGGCGGACTGACCCGCAGCCCCGCGTCGAGCCGCCGGTGGAGCGCTCCCAGCCGGGTGCGGACGTGCCCGCCGGACGGGAAGCGCCGGACCACGGCGCGCACCTCCGGCGACGCGTGCTCCACCGCCCAGCGGATCTCCTCGTCGCCCGCGCCGGGGTCACCGCCCGCCGCGAGCTCGCGGGCCTGCGCCTGCCGCAGTGCGGTCGCGAACACGTGGTTCACCTGCTGCGACGACACCAGGTCGTGGACGTACGGGCTCGCCGCCGCGTAGGCCGCGGCGCGAGCGGCGGCGGTGGCGACCGGATCGCCGGCCTCGCGCGCCGCCGCGAGCGCCGCCGAGGCGAGCGGGCGCAGCGGCCCCTTCCGCATGTCCCCGTGCGCGTAGGCGCGGATGCCCGCGATCGCCTCGCGCGGACGGGAGTCACCGGGCGCCCTCGCCTCGAACAGCGGAAGCACCCGCTCGGCGCAGTCGGCGGCCCACCGCCCGACCGCACGCCGATCCTCGTCGGTCAGCGTTATCCCAGGTTCGGACATCGTCATGAGCCTCGATCATATCGTTGAAACGCCGGTTGAAACTTTGACGGATCAGGCCCTCACCACGGCCACCAAGCCTCAAACCATGGTGATCCCCCTACCGGTCGCCTACGGTGAACGCCGGGGGGAGAACTCAACACATGTCGACCGAGAACATCCGTATCGGGGACGAGTGGCCGGTGCGGCGGCTCGGGTTCGGGGCCATGCAGCTGCCGACCGAGCCGGGCGAGGCCCGCACGAACTCCATCGCGGTGGTCCGGCGCGCCGTCGAGCTGGGCGTCACGCTGATCGACACCGCGTATCTGTACGGGTGGGGCGCCAACGAGGAACTCCTCGTCGAGGCGCTGCACCCCTATCCGGACGAGGTGCTCATCACCACGAAGGTGGGCGTCGTCCCACCGGCCCCGCCGCGCGAGGCGGCCCTGTGCGGACGCCCCGAAGTTCTGCGAGATCAGGTCGAGCAGGCCCTGCAGCGACTTCGGGTCGACAGGCTTGAGCTCCTCCAACTGCACCGCGTCGACCCGGAGGTGCCGCTGCCCGATCAGGTGGGGACGCTGGGCGAGCTGCGTGCCGAGGGCAAAATCGGCCACATCGGCCTGTCGGAGGTCACCGTCGCCGAACTCGCCCAGGCGCGGCGGATCGTGGACGTCGCCAGCGTGCAGAACCGCTACAACATCCTCGACCGCGAGCATGAAGCGGTGCTCGACGCGTGCACGGCGGCGGGAATCGCCTTCCTGCCCTGGCGGCCCGTCCTCCCGGCGGCCACGGCGCGCACGAGGGAGATCACCGCCGTCGCGGCCGAACTCGGCGCCTCCCCCGCCCAGGTCGCGCTCGCGTGGCTGCTCGACCGTTCGCCGATCATGCTGCCCATCCCGGGGACCTCCTCGATCAGGCATCTGGAGGAGAACGTCGCAGCGGCGAGCCTGCGGCTGGACGACGACCAGCGCAGCCGCCTGGACGCCGTCCGGCCCTCCACGTGATCGTTCGTCATCGCAGGGGCGGCGGGCCGGGGAACCGCATCCACACCGCCGTCCGCTCCCCGTCGGCCCGGACGCTCCACTCCAGGGTCAGCGCATCGATGATCCGCAGGCCGCGCCCGTCCACGGCGAGCGGATCGTCCCGCATCACCGGCCGCGCCCCGAGCGCCCCGTCGTCGACCACCTCCGCCACGATGTCCGCGCCGAAGGCGGAGAACATCACCGTCACCCGCCCGCCGCACCCCGACGCGGTGTGCTCGACCGCGTTGGTGAACGCCTCGTTGACACAGGTCTGGACGTCCCCGAGCGAGGGGTGCCCCTCCCCCAGGACGTCCCGCGCGAACCCCCGCACCTGCCGCGCCGCCCGCTCCGCCCCCGGCAGCGTGAGCGCCGCGATGACCTCGCTGATCGCCATCTGAGTCCTCTCTTTCGGACCCACAGACTCCAAGCGCAGCGCAGTCACCTCAACACGTTCCGTGTCACCCGAAAGGACTCCCGGCTAAATTTTCAGCGGTGGTCGATTCTCCGGACATCTGACTTCGTAGCGTGACACTCTGATCACATGTCGGAAGCGACCCTCTCCACCACGCGCCGCCGCAAGATCGGAAGAGTCCTCCGCCAACTCCGGGAGGAGGCCGGGTACACCCTCAAGACCGCCGGTAAGCAACTCGAACGCTCCCCGTCGTCCCTCAGCCAGATAGAGAACGGCGTGCAATGGCTGCGCCTCCGCGACCTCGGCTTCATCCTCGACCAGTACGACGTCCCCACGGACCTCCGCGCCGCCCTCATGACCCTCAACGAGCAAGACCGCCAACCCGGCTGGTGGGACGCCTACCGCGACCTGGTCAGCCCGGAAGCCATCGACTATGCGTCGGTGGAAAACAACGCAGCGCGCATCATGATCACCGAGACCACCTACATCCCGGGGCTATTGCAAACCGAGGCCTACGCCAGCGCGCTGCACCAGAGGCAGGTGCCGGAGAACCCACCCGAACAAATAGAGCGCTGGGTCGCTTTCCGCCTCGCTCGCCAGCAGATTCTGCAAAGATCTCGGGTACCGCGACTCGACGTGACCGTCGACGAAGCGGCGCTTCGCCGCGTACGCGGCGGACGCCACGTGATGAGATCCCAACTCCGAAGACTGTTGAACGAGATGGAGAAGGACTACCTCCACTTGCACGTTCTCCCGCTGGATGTAGATCCCGGTCCTGCCTACGGCGGTCAGTTCGATCTCCTGGAGATCGGCTCGCCCGCCATCCTCAGCATCGTCCTCACCGACCACTTGACCGGACGATGGCTTCTCGAAGGCGACACGGAGGTCTCACGGTATAAAGTCAAGTGCATAGAGGTGCAATCGTCGGCACTCTGCCAGAACGCCTCCCGTGATGCCATCGAGAGAATAATCTCTGAGCTATGACGGGATCGGATCTGAGGAACGCGATCTGGCGGAGAAGCAGCTTCAGCAGCTCTCAGACTCAGGAATGCGTAGAGGTCGCCGCAGTCTGGCGAAAGAGCAGTTGGACAGGCTCTTCAGGAACTGATTGCGTCGAGCTTGCCAGCGTCGACCGGGTGGTGGCGGTGCGGGATTCGAAGGACCCGGACGGGCCTGTCATCACCTTCGAAGCACGGGCATGGAGCGCGTTCCTCAGCACGCTCAAGGCGCGGGGCTGAGGCTGTGCATAGGCCGGGGCGGCCTGGGGATCTGCCGGAGCCTTGGGAGCTGTGGGCGCGGGGCGCGGCGATGGCGGCGGTGGAGGCCACGATCCCGGAGGACTTGAACGCGTCGTTCCTGGTGCACTCCAGAGGCGTCTCGCATGACGATTCCGGCGGCAACGAGTGGACGCTGGCGCTCATCGAGGGCGGGCGGGCCGTCCTGTACGGATGCGACCACGAGGCGAGCAGGACGAGGTTCCGCGAGCCGCGCCTCGATCTGCTGGCGGGCGCGCCGTCCTGGCTGCCGCTCGAATGGCTGCGCGACCTCCTGGAAGCGGACGAACTGGGGTTCGTCTATTGGTTCGACGGCGAGTGGACTCGGGTCGAGTATCCGGCGGGCGTCCGGGACGACGGGCTCGCCGGCACGGTGGGGCGCACCATGGACATGCAGAAACTGGTCGCCATGGTGACCGACGTCGTGTTCGGCTACAAGCTGGCCGAGGCCGTCGGCGCCGACGATGACGAGGACGTCGACAGCGCCTTGGACGAAACCATCGGCAGGGCGCGGAAGGGCGCTCTGGAGGAGATGGTGAGGCAGGCGCGGGAGCGTGCCCTGTCCGCCGATGGCTTCGCCTGGTTCAGCGAGCGTTTCGACCTGGATCTCACCGCGGCGCTCAGGACCGCTCAGCGGGCAGGGCTGACCCCCGGCAGCGCCTTCCCGGAGCTGCCCGCCGGGGCGGAATGAGCGCGATCAGCGGGTGATCTTGTCGAGGAAGGTGGTCAGGTTGGTCCGCATGCGGGCGATCTTCTCGTCCAGGGTGAGGGCCTCCTCGTACTCGCCGGCCGCGACCGAGTGCTTCTTGTCGCGGACGTAGAGGGAGCAGTCGAGGTCGTCGCAGAGGTACTGGCCGACCGAGTTGCCCTGGCGCCCGGCCTCGCCGGTGCGGCGGGCCGTCATCAAGGACACGGCGCCGCCGGTCCGTGTCGTCAGGCACAGCGAGCACATGCTGCGCGCGGTGAAGCCTCGGGACGCGCCGGAGGCTCTGCGCAGGGCGATGCCGGTGAGGCGGCCGTCGTGCTCGGCGACCAGGTAGGCGCGCTCGGGGGCGCCGGGATCTCGCCAGCCCAGGTAGTCCAGGTCGTCCCAGGGAAGGTCGGCGAACTCCTTGGGCAGGCCGAGGCGCTTCGCCTCGCCCTTGGAGCAGTTGACGAAAGACGTGCGGATCTCACGCTCGGTCAGGGGTCTCATGTGCGGCGAGGCTAGTCTTCCTAATAGGCTTAGGCAAATTCATTAGGTGTCTAGGCGATTGAGGTGGGGTCCATGGCTCGGGCGGGGGTGACCGTCGAGCGGCTGACCGGGGCGGCGGCGGAGCTGGCCGACGAGGTCGGTTTCGGCAACGTGACCGTCGCGGCGCTCGCGCGCCGGTTCGGCGTCAAGGAGGCGAGCCTGTACTCGCACATCAAGAACGCCCATGATCTGAAGACTCGCGTCGCGCTGCTGGCCCTGGCCGAGCTAGCCGACGAGGTCGCCGCGGCGGTGGCGGGGCGCGCGGGCAAGGACGCCCTGGTGGCCTTCGCGAGCGCCTACCGCGACTACGCCAAGCGCCACCCGGGCAGGTACGCCGCCGCCCGGATGGAGCTGGACCCCGAGACGGCCGCCAGGAGCGCGGCACGGCGGCACTCGGAGATGACGCGGGCACTGCTGCGGGCCTACGACCTGTCAGAGCCCGACGAGACCGACGCGGTCCGGATGCTGGGCAGCGTCTTCCACGGCTACGTGAGCCTGGAGACCGCGGGCAGCTTCAGCCACACCCCCCGTGATGTGGAGGCCTCCTGGAGCAGAACCCTGGACGCCCTCGACGTCGCCCTCAAGAACTGGCCCCCGGCCTGATCCTTGCGCCACCCCTCGTGACCTTTTGGTCGATTACGGTGTTCGCCGCTCCCTGCCGCTCCCGATGCACTGGGATTGGCGTGTGCGCGAGGACACGCGGAGTGATCGATCGGAGTTGATGCGGGCCGGAGTGAGGGCCCGGGTGGTCCGGTGGACGGGGTCGACCGGGGCGCAGGCGCGGCGGTGGTCCGCTCCGGTGCTGCTGTCGGTGTTGGCGGCGGGCGCGGTCGGGCCGTTGCTGATCCCGGTCGTCGGGGCGTCGGCGGTGGCCTCGGCGGGAGTCGGGGCGGTGACGGCGGTCGGCGGGAACGTCCTGACCGATCTGGTGAGGTCGGGGATCGCGCGGCTGGCCGGCCAGGAGGTCCAGGGCTCGGAGGGAGATCTGGAGTCAGAGCTGGAGCGGGGCGTCCGGCGGATCCTGGAGGCCGGCGGGGAGCGGGCGGAACGGCTGCGCGGCGAGATCGCGGAGTTGCTGCGGGAGGTCGGGGCGGTCGGCGCCGCGATCGAGGCGGTGCTGGAGACCGGTGACCGCCGGTTGCAGGCGGAGCTGGCCGCCGGGCTGGCGGCGGTGGGCGAGGAGTTCGGCGAATTCGGGTTCGTCCTGTCCGAGCTGCGGGTTCAGCTGGGGCTCCTCCGCGAGGGCATCGACCGCCAGGGCGGCCGGCTCCGGCAGCAGAGCGCCCAGCTCCAGCTCGCCGTGGACCTGGGGTACCGGCAGGCCACCGATACGCGGCTGCTCCTAGAGCAGGTGGCCGCGATCGAGCGGCGGACCCGCCCGGGTCGTCCACCCGAGTCCGGGGCGGCGTGGTCCGACGGGTGCCCCTACCGGGGGCTGGTCGCCTTCAGCGAAGCGGACGCCGGGGTGTTCTACGGGCGGGAGGTGCTCACGGCGCAGCTGGTGGCCAGGCTCGCGCAGCGCCTGACCAGCGCCGGACCGCTGATCGTGACCGGCGCGTCGGGGGCGGGCAAGTCGTCCCTGCTGCGTGCGGGGCTGCTGCCGGCGGCCGGGCGCGGTGAGTTGTCGGAGGCGGCCCGGCAGTGGCCGCGCCATGTCCTCGACCGGCCCACCGGATCTCCGCTGGAGCGCCTGGCGATCCTGGTGGCCGGGCTGGCGGGCCTGGATGCTCCCGGCGTGCTGCGCTCGCTCACACGGGAGCCCGGTCAGGCGCACCTCCTGGTACGCCAGGCGCTCGACGCCGACGCGGGGCGCCGCGGCCTGTCCGGCCCGGCCGCGACCGGATCCCGGCTGATCCTGGCCGTCGACCAGTTCGAGGAGCTGTTCACCCTGGACGTCCCGGACGAGCGGCGCGAACGGGCCGAGGTGGAACGGGACGCGTTCATCACCGCTCTCCACGCGGCCGCGAGCGCGCCGGCCGGACCCGACGGCGCCTCCGCGGCCCTGGTCGTGATCGCCGTCCGCGGCGACTTCATCGACCGGTGCGCGCAGCACCCCCTGCTCGCCGCCGCGCTCCAGGACGGCCCCTTCGTCGTGGGCCCGATGGCGGAGGCCGACCTGCGGCGCGCGATCACCGGGCCCGCCGACGTCGCCGGCCTGAGCATCGAGCCCGGCCTGATCGACACCATTCTCAGCCCGCTGCGCTCGCCCGCCGGCGGTTACGACGCCGGGGCGCTGCCGCTGCTGTCCCAGGCGATGCTGACGATCTGGGAGCACCGCGAGGACGACCGGCTCACCGGCCGCGGCTACGCCCTGACCGGCGGTGTCACGCAGGCGGTGGCCACCAGCGCCGAGGCGGCCTACGCCGACCTGGACCCCGGTCGGCAGCGGCTGGCCCGCCACGTGTTCCACCGGCTGACAGCGGTCTCGCGCGACGGCCGGCTCGCGCGGCGCACCGTCCAGCGCCCGGACCTGCACGCCGGTCACTCCGACCGGGGACGCGCCGACTCGGACCGGATCCTGGACGTCTTCGCCGCGCGGCGGCTCATCGTCGTCGACGACTCCGGCGTTCAGATCGCCCACGACGTTCTGCTGCGCGCCTGGCCGCGACTGCGCGGCTGGCTGGAGGCGGACCTGTCCGATCACGCCCTCTACAACCAGCTCGTGGACGCCGCCGGCGAATGGGCCGGCCACGGCCGGTCCGCCTCCTTCCTGTTCCGCGGCGAACGGCTGGCCGCCGTCCAGAGCGCCCGGACCCGCTGGCAGGCGGACCCCGGCCGCTTCCCCGCCCTGACCGACACCGCGCGTCTCTTCCTCGCCGCCGGCGCCCGCGCCCGGATCCGCGGCAGGCGCCGCCGCCGGGCCGTGCTGGCCGCCTTCTCCGTGCTCGTGGTGTTCGCACTGGGCCTGGCCGCCACGGCCGTCCGCTCGTCCGTCGACGCACGGCATCAGCGGGACCTGGCCGTCTCCCGCCAGCTCATCGCCCAGAGCCGGCTCCAGGCCACCGACCCCGTCCTTTCCGCACTGCTGGCCGCGGCCGCCTGGCGCATCGACCCGGCACCCGCGACCCGCGCGAACCTGCTCTTCATGCTGAGCAGGCCCGAGCGCGGCGTTCTCACTTCGCGCGCCGACTCGATCACCGCGGCCGAGCTCAGCCCGGACGGACGCACGCTCGCGCTCGGCACCCTGAACGAAGTGTCGTTCGTCGACGTCAGGACACGCCGGCACGTCGGCGCGCCGCTCACCGGCCTGGACGGTGCGGTCTCCGCGAGTTTCAGCCCCGACGGGCGCACCCTGGCGACCAGCAGCGGCGGCGATCACAGGGTGCTGTTCTGGGACGTCAGGACGCGCAAGCAGGTCGGAGCGCCGCTTCCCGATCACGGCAACCCCGTCGACGCGATGGTGTTCCACCCGGACGGACGCACCCTGGCCACCAGCGGCGACGGCATGGTCCGGTTGTGGGACGCGAGGACGCACGAGCAGATCGGAGAGGACCTCACCGGCCGGGGTGAACCCGCCTCCGTGGCGTTCAGCCCGGACGGACGCGCTCTCGCCACCGGCACCGACGGCAAGGTGCAGATATGGGACACCAGGACGCGTGAGCGGATCGGCGCCCCTCTCGAAGTCGACTACGACTCGATGCCCCCCACCGCGGTGTTCAGCCCGAGCGGGAACATGCTCGCCACCGGCGGGAAAAGCGTGGTGCGGCTATGGGACTCCGCGACGCGCAAGCCGGTCGGCGGTCCTCTCACCGCCCACGACGGCGACGTGACCTCTCTGGCCTTCAGCCCGGACGGGCGCACCCTGGCCATCGGTGACAGCGGCAACACCCTGCGACTGTGGAACGTTCATACCCGGCGCCAGCTCGGTGAGCCCTTCATCGGCCATACCGACTCGGTGACGTCCATCATCTTCCTCAATGACGGCGGCACCCTGGTCACCGGCGGCACAGACGGCACCGTGCGGCTGTGGAACTTCACCACGCACAGGCAGGTCGGTGACCCGCTCGCCGGTCATCGGGAAGAGATCACCTCCCTGGCGCTGAACCGCGACGGAAAGACCCTGGCCACTGGCAGCGCGGACAGGACAGTGCGGTTCTGGGACCTTCACCGGCGCCGTCAGATCGCCTTGCTCGAAAGGGCGCACGCCGAGAGCGTCACATCCGTCGCTTTCAGCCTCGGCGGGGACACCCTGGCCACCAGTGGCGGCAACGACAAGACGGTCCGGCTGTGGGACGTGCGGACCCGGCGTCAGACCGGCGCCCCCATCACCGGCGACTACAGCGGATCCGTGGCCTTCAGCCCGGACGGACGCACCCTGGCCGTCGTGGACGGCTATTCCACGGTCCGGCTGTGGGACGTCCGAACCTGGCGGCAGACCGGCGCACCGATCACCGGCTCCGGCGACTACAGCGGACCCGTGGCCTTCAGCCCGGACGGGCGCACCCTGGCCACCGAGGGCGACGGCAACTCGGTGCGGTTGTTCGACAGCAGGACGCACAGGCAGATCGGCGCCCCTTTCGCAGGCCACGAAGGCATCATCTCCTCCCTGGCGTTCAGCCCTGACGGCCGATCATTGGCGAGCGGCAGCCTCGACGGCACGGTCCGGCTGTGGGACGTCCGCGCCCATCGGCAGATCGGCGCGGCCCTCACCGGCCACACCGCCTATGTGGGTTCCATCGCGTTCAGCCATGACGGGCGAGCCCTGGCCAGCGGAAGTGGTGACGGAGAGATCCACTTGTGGGACCCGGAAACGCGAACGCAGATCAGCGGTCCCCTCACCGGGCACGACGGGGCCGTCGCCGCCGTGCTCTTCGGCCCGGACGGGCGCACCCTGATCAGCGGCGGCGCCGACAGGACGGTGCGGCAGTGGGACGTGGCGGCCCCCCGCGATCCCTACGCGGCCGTCTGCGCCATCGCCGGGCGCTCGCTCACCGCCGGAGAGTGGGCCCGATACGTCCCCGGGCAGAGATTCCGTTCCGTCTGCCCCTGACCGGGCGAGCGATCTGCAGGAAGATCTCAGGATGAGCCTTCCTGATGATCTGGACGAGCTGGCGCGGAGCGTCATCGACGGGAACCGGTACATGACGCTCGCAACGAGCGAGGACGACGGCCGGCCGCGGGTGTCGCCGGTGTACTTCACGCACGCCGGCTACCGCACGTTCTACTGGGTGTCGTCTCCGGACGCGCGGCACTCGAAGAACGTCGCCGCGCGCCCCGAGGTGGCGATCGTCATCTACGACTCGTCCGTGGAGATCGGCAAAGGCCGCGCCGTCTACCTCGACGCCGTGGCGGCGAGGGTGCCGGACGACGAGCTGCCGCGGCGGTGCGCCGAGGCGTTCGCGGAGGTGGATCCCGGCGCCTACCGGCTCGAACCGCGGGACCTCGTCGGGGACAACCCGTGGCGGCTGTACCACGCGGACGCGACCGGGTGGGAGGTGCACCTGCCCGGCCGCGACCCGCGCAACCCCACGGGCACCGACACCCGGCGCCGCGTGACGCTCTGATCAGCCGGTCCGCGTCGCGGTGACGGCCATCGTGATGTAGGGCAGCGTGAAGCCGCCGCCCAGCGCGTCGATGGCGGCGCCGACGCCGTCGAGCACCTCCGTCGCCTTCTCGGGCGGGAGGGTGGTCAGGCTGCCGTGCGTGGGCATCTGGTCGAGCCACTCGTCCCGGGTGTAGTGGTGCTCCCAGTCGAAGCGCCACTGCTCGGGATCGGTGAACGCGCCCGCCTGCCGCATGCCGTCGGCGGCCTTGTCGAACATCGCCTGGTAGACGTCCAGGGCGGGCCGCCCCGCCTGGCCGGAGAGCGGGGAGCCGGGCGCCACGCGCTCGTAGACCTCGACGAGGGCGTCCGCGACCTCGGCGGGAAGCTGGAAGACGTGCCAGAACGCGGCGAGGCGGCCGGCGGGGCGGAGCACCCGGGCCGCCTTGGCCGCGCCCGCGACCGGGTCGATCCAGTGCCAGGCCGTCCCGGCGACGACGGCGTCGAAGTCGCGGCCGGCGGCGTCCCAGGTCTCGAAGGCCGCCACCTCGACGTCGAGGCCGCGGCGCCGCGCGAAGGCGGCCATGCGGGCGTCGGGCTCGACGCCCAGCACGGTGCAGGCGGCGGCCTGGAACTGCCGGGCGGCGGTGCCGGTGCCGCAGCCGACGTCCAGGACGTCCGGGCCGGGGCTCGCGGCGGCGATCCGGTCCACCATGGCGTCGGGATAGGCGGGACGGGTCCGGTCGTAGCGTGCGGCGTCCGTGCCGAAGGACTCGGCGACGTGCCTGGCACGATGGGGTTCGGCAGGGGAGCTGTCCGCTTGCCGGGACGGTAGAGTGGGCATGCGCCCACTATGAATGGGCAAGCGCCCACTCGTCAACGGGAGAGGTGGGATCCACGGTGCCGACCGGGGTCGCCCTGCGCGACGTGCGCGAGCAACTGTTCGACGCCGCCGAGCGCGTCCTGCTGCGGGACGGGCCGAGCGCCCTCACCAGCAGGGCGGTCACCGCGGAGGCGGGCTGCGCCAAGGGCGTCCTGCACCGGCACTTCGCCGACTTCGACGCCTTCCTCGCCGAGTTCGTGCTGGACCGCGCCCGCCGGATGGACGCCCAGGCCGCCGTGCTGCGCGACTCCGCCGGCGCCGGCACCGTGGTCGGCAACCTCGCCGCCGCGATGACGGCCGTGTTCGAGTCGGTCGCGATGGCGATCCTCCCGCTCATCACGTTCCGGGACGAACTGCGCGCCCGGCTGCGGACGACCTGGCCCGCCGGGCTCCCCGTCATCACCGAGGCCGTGGAGATGGTCGCCGCCTACCTCGCCGCCGAACGGGACCTCGGCCGCATCGCGCCGGACGCCGAGGTCGAGGTGCTCGCCCCCACCCTGCTCGGGGCGGGGCACCTGCAGTACGCCGACCGGGCGGCTCCCGCACCGGATCCCGAGGCGGTCCGCAAGACGGTGACCACGGTCATCGGCGGCGTCCTGCGCTGATCGCGCCGCGCGCACTTGCCCCGGCGCCGCCGGTGTGTTTTTATAAATGCACGTTCATTCATTAATGGAGGTGCGATGGCGGGGCGGCCGCGGGGCGTGGACGACGCGGTGATTTTGCGGGCGGCGGTCGAGGTGATCGGCAGGGTCGGCCCGGCGAGGCTCACGCTCGCCGCGGTGGCGGACGAGGTCGGCCTCGTACCGGGCACGCTCGTCCAGCGCTTCGGGTCGAAGCGGGGCCTGCTGCTGGCGCTGGCGGAGCGGTCGGTCCAGGACGCCGGCACGCTGCACAAGCGGGCGCGGGACGGGCACGAGTCCCCGCTCGCGGCGCTCCGGGCGTTCGCCGCCGCGTCGATGTCCGAGCTGGCCACGCCGGAGAAGTACGCCAACCACCTGGCGTTCCTGTGCATGGACCTGACCGACCGGGAGTTCCACGAGCGCGCGCTGGCCGTCCACGAGGCGCACGGCCGCGTGATCGAGATGCTGCTGGACGAGGCGATGGCAGGCGGCGAGCTCCGGCCCGGGACCGACACCGGGGCCGTGGCCGGATCCGTCCAGGTCGCCATCGCGGGGGCCGGGCTGACGTGGGCGCTCGACCGCCGGGGAACGCTGGCGGACCGGCTCGCGCACGAGATCGGCACCGTCCTGGCGCCGCACGCGAAGGAGGGACCATGACGCTCGAAGGGCAGGTCGCGCTGGTGGCCGGGGGCACCCGGGGCGGCGGGCGCGGCATCGCCGTCCAGCTCGGGGCGGCCGGGGCGACCGTGTACGTCACGGGACGCAGCAGCGGGTCCGAGCGGTCGGACCTCGGCCGCCCGGAGACCATCGAGGAGACCGCCGAGCTGGTCACGGCGGCCGGCGGGACCGGCATCCCCGTCCGCGTCGACCACAGCGTCCCGGACGAGGTCCGCGCGCTGGCCGGGCGGATCACGGCCGAGCAGGACGGCCGGCTCGACGTCCTCGTCAACTCGGTGTGGGGAGGCGACCCGCTGACCGACTGGGAGCACCCGCTATGGGAGCAGGACCTCGACCGGGGGCTGCGGCTCCTGCGGCAGGCCGTCGAGACCCACGTGATCACCAGCCGGTTCATGCTGCCGCTGATGGTCGCCCGGAAACGCGGCCTCGTGGTGGAGGTGACCGACGGCAACACCGCCCGCTACCGCGAATCGTTCTTCTACGACCTCGCGAAGTCGAGCGTCATCCGGCTCGCGTTCGCGCAGGCCGCGGAGCTGAGGCCGCACGGGGTCGCCGCCGTCGCGATCACGCCCGGCTTCCTGCGCTCGGAGCACGTGCTGGAGCACTTCGGCGTCACCGAGGAGAACTGGCGGGACGCGGTGGCCAAGGACCCGCATTTCGCGTACTCCGAGACCCCGGCGTACCTGGGGCGCGCCGTCGCCGCCCTCGCCGCCGACCCCGAGATCATGAGCAAGACGGGACGGGCCCTGGCCACCTGGGGCCTGTACAAGGAGTACGGGTTCACCGACGTCGACGGGACCCAGCCCGACTTCGCCGCGCACTGGGCGGACGCGCTGGTCGACGAGTACGGGCCGCTCGGCGACCCGCTATGACCGCGGCACGTCGACGACCAACCGGCCGTCCCGGACGGTCACCGGCGTGCCGAACCCGGCACAGGCCCGGGTGAACCGGTCGGCGATCCAGGCGCGGTCCGCCCCCTCGGCCAGGCGGGTGCGGCAGAAGTCGAGCCGCAGCGGCACCGCCTCGATCCGGGACGGCCCGGCGGCCTCCAGCCTGACCAGGAACACCAGCCCCAGGTCGTTGCGGAGCCCGGCGTCGACGGCGTAGTCGTCGATGAAGTCGCCCATGTCGAAGATGACCGGCCAGGCGATCCCGTGGAAGACGTGCGCCGAACTCCCGGCGACGAGCGTCGCGCCCGCGTCCACCAGGGCGCGCGCCGCCCGCCGGACGTACGGCAGCGGCTCGGAGGTCATGTTCGGGCCCCAGTGCGGCAGGACGAGCACGGCGTCGTGCTCGTCCCGGAGCCGCCGCACCTCGTCCAGCAGGAATTCGGGGACGCCTCGCTCCAGATCGGCAAGGGCGACCCCCGGACGGCCCGCGCCCGCGGCGAAGTCGGACGGGTGATCGGTGACGCCGACGACCGCGACCCGCACTCCCCCGGCGTCCAGGACGACCGGCTCCCGCGCCCGCTCCAGATCGGCCCCGGCGCCCACCGTGCGGATGCCCACGCGGCCGAGGAGGGCGAGCGTGTCCGCCAGCGCGTCGCGTCCGAAGTCCAGCGCGTGGTTGTTGGCGAGCGTCACGCAACCGACGCCGAGATCGGCGAGGGCCTCGACCGCGGCCGGCGGCGCCCGGAAGTGGAACGGCTTGCCGGGCGCGTCCCACCGCCGTCCGCGCCCGGACACGCAGCACTCCAGGTTCAGCACCGCGAGATCGGCCTCCGCGAAGACCTCGCGCACGCCGCCGGAGAACAGCCCGTACGGGCCGGACGCGGCGATCTCGTCCGCCACGCCCCGGCCCAGCATGGTGTCCCCGGCCAGCGCCACCGTGATCGTCATGCCGTGCTCGCCATCCTTGGGGGCCTCACATCCTCAACCGGTAGATCCGCCAGAAGCCGGTGTCGCTCACGTCGAGCGTCTCCACCCCGGCATACCCGGCATCCGTCGCGTACGCCGCGAGCGTCCCCGGGCGCATGACCGCCCCGGTCCCGGCCGACCCGTCGTGGCTGAGCGAGTCGGGCAGGCAGATCAGCAGGCTGAAGCCGTACAGCAGGCGCTGGACCTCGTCGCCCGGCGTGGTGAGGACCTGGTCGGCGGCCTCGTCGACGACGATCACGACCGCGTCCGGCGCCGCCGCGGCCCGCATCCCCGCCAGCACCTCCGTGGGGCGCGGCATGTCGTGCAGGCACTCGACCAGCATCAGCACGTCGTACGGGCCGCCCGGGAGCCCCGCCGCGGCGTCGGCGCGGTGGAACCGCACGCGGTCGGCGACGCCGGCCTCCGTGGCGTGCTTGCGCGCGGCGTCCAGGGCGACGTCGTCGAGGTCGAACCCGTCCACCTCGATCCGCGGATGGGCCTTGGCCAGCCCGATCGCCGACCAGCCCTGCCCGCAGCCGACGTCGGCGACCCGGGCGCCCGCGGCGAGCCGCTCGCGCAGCCCGGGGATCTGCGGCGCCCAGTCGCGGGGCAGGGCGTGCAGCAGCATCGGCCGGTTGAGGTCGCCCTGGGCGTTGGACATGTCCTCCCCGTAGGCGTCCCAGGGCACGCCCCGCCCGGCCCGGTACGCCTCCGCGATCGCGGGCAGCTGCAGCACCGCCGCCATGACCTGGCGGACCAGCGGCTCGGTCCAGGCCGGGCTGTCGGCGTCCAGCAGCGCCTCGGCGTGCCCGGCCGGGAGCTCGTACCGGCCGTCCGGCAGCCGGACCAGGACGCCCGCGACGGCCTGCTGCTCCAGCCACTCCGTGGCGTACCTGGGCTGCGCCCCGGTCCGCCCGGCGAGCTCCTCGGGGGTCGCCGGACCGTCCTCATGGAGCGACGCGTACCAGCCGAGCCGCCCCCCGAGCCAGACGGCCGCGGCCTCCATCGTGGCCACTGCCTGCCCGAACAGCCGTTCCGACAGGGCACCCGGGCTATATTCGGTCATGAGGTCTCCTTTCCTCCTCTACCGAAGAGATAGGCCTCGGCACATGCAGGCGCCTTGCACGGCGCTTGCACGCGGCGGCGACCGCACGGGGGTTCACGGCCATGGAGTTCCGGGTGCTCGGCTCGCTGGTGCTGGTGGACGGCGAGCGGGAGATCATGCTCACCAGCGCGCACCAGCGGCGCCTGCTGGCGGCGCTGCTGCTGGAGCCCGGATGCCCGGTGTCGGCCGGCCCGCTGGTGGACGCCCTGTGGGGCGAGGACCCGCCCGCCTCCGCCGCCACGACCGTCCAGTCGTATGTGTCCCGGCTGCGCCGCGTCCTCGGCCCCGGGCTGCTGCAGCGCAGCCCCGGCGGGTACCTGCTGGCCGCCGGCGCCGAGTCGACCGACGCCGGACGGTTCGAGCGGCTGGCCGCACGCGGCCGGTCCGCCGACCGCCCTGCCGACCGGATCCGCCTCCTGGAGGAGGCGCTCGCGCTGTGGCGCGGGGACGCCTTCACCGACCTCGCGCACCACCCGCCCGGCCAGGCGGAGGCCGCCCGGCTGGCGGAGCTGCGCGCCTCCTGCCGCGAGGACCGGGCGGCCGCCCTGCTCACCCTCGGCAGGTTCGCCGAGTCCGTCGCCGACCTGCGGGCCCTGACCGTCGCGGAGCCGTTCCGGGAACGGCCGTGGCGGCTGCTCATGCTCGCGCTGCACCGCTCCGGCCGCCAGGCCGAGGCGCTCGCCGCGTTCCGCGCCTACGACGGGATCCTCGCCGAGGAGGGACTGGAACCGTCCTCGGCGATCAGGGCCGTGCAGGCGACGATCCTGGCCGAACCCGACCCCGCCCCGCCCGCCGAACCCCTCACGGCCGCCCGCCGCCCGCCCCGCCCCGTCACCCCGCTGATCGGGCGGGAGGACGAACGCGCGTTCGTGCTGGACCTGCTGAAGGAGCACGCGCTCGTCACCATCACCGGCCCCGCGGGGGTCGGGAAGTCGCGCCTGGCGGCGGAGGTCGCCGCCGCCGAGGCCTCCGCCCGCCTCGACGGAGCCCGCGTCGTGCACCTCGCCGCCGTCGCCGACCCCGGCAGGGTCTGGTACGCGGTCGCCCAGGAGCTGGGCGTCAGCGGCCAGGGGCCCGACCGGCTCGCCGACGCGCTCGCCGCGCGCGACATGATCCTCGTCCTCGACGGCGCCGAGCACGTCCTGGACGCCGTCGCGGCACTGGTGACCACCGTCCTCGCCCGCTGCCCCGGCGTGACGGCGCTCGTGACCGCCCAGGAACGCACGGGCGTCGCCGCAGAGTGCGTCGTGCCGCTGTCCCCGCTGTCCGCGGACGGCGCGGACGCCCCCGCCGTCCGGCTGTTCACCGAGCGCGCGACCGCCGTCAACCCCGCCTTCCGGGCGGACGGCCCCGGCGCCGCCACCGTCGCCGCGCTGTGCCGCCACCTCGACGGGCTGCCGCTGGCGCTGGAGATGGCCGCCGCCCGCATGGGCTCCTACACGCCCCGCGACCTGCTCGACCGGCTCGACCGGCGGTTCGCGCTGCTGCACGGCGTCCGGGCCACCGAACCCGGCCGGCACCGCACCCTGCGGGCCGCGGTCGACTGGTCCTACCGGCTCCTCGCCCCCGCGGAACGCGAGGTCTTCACCGCCCTGTCGGTCTTCCCCGCCTCGTTCGACGCGCCGGCGGCCGCGGCGACCTGCGGCGGCGACCCCGAGCACGTCCGCGACGTCCTGGCCCGGCTGGTCGAGCGCTCCATGGTCACCGCGGAGCTGCGCGGCGGCCGGGCCCGGTTCGCGCTGCTGGAGACCCTTCGCGGCTACGGGCGGGACGTGCTCGCCGCCCGCGGCGACCTCGACGCCGCCCAGGGCCGGCACGCCGCCTGGGCCGCCGACCTCGCGGAACGGGCCGACGCCGGGATGCGCGGCCCCGGCGAGGCCGAATGGACCGCGCGGATCGACGACGCCCTGCCCGACCTGCGCGCGGCCTTCGCCTGGGCCTCCGCCGGACGGCACGCCGACCTCGTCCGGCGGCTGACCGTGGCGCTGCTCGGCTACGCCTACCACCGGCTGGTCCTGGAACCCGCGGACTGGGCGGCGCGGGCGCTGGAGACGGTCGGGGACGACGCCCCGGCCGCCCTGCACGTCCTCGCCGCGATCGGCCCCCTGAACAGGGGCGACCTCCCGGCCGCGGAGTCCCTCGCACGCACCGGCCACGGCCTGGCCCGTCCCGGCGCCCCGGAACGGAACATGGCCGCGCTCCTCATGGCGGACGCCGCGGGCTACGGAGGCCACGCCGAGGACGTGGCCGGGCGCGCCGCCGAACTCCTCACGGCCGCCGACCCCCACCTCCGGGCGCTCGGCCACGTGACGGCCGGCATCGCCGCGGCGTACCTCGGCCGCCCGGACGCCGCCCGCGAGCACGCCGCCCGGCTGCGGCCCCTCGCCGGCCGCGCCGCCGCCCCCACCCTCGCCGCCTGGCGGCACTACCTCGCCGGAGAGATCTCGGCCGCCGGGGACGGCATCGCCGCCGTCCACGACCTCGACACCGCGGTCCGGACCGCCCGGCAGGTCGGCAACCGGCTGATCGAGGGCGTCGCGCTGGTCGCCGCCACCGCGTGCCGCACCCGGCACGGCCGGCCCGAGGCCGCGCCGCCGGCGGTCGCCACCGCGATCGGCCACTGGCGCCGCCAGGGCGACTGGACGCACCAGTGGCCGACGCTGCGGACGGCCGCGATCCTGCTCTCCCGGCTCGGCGGCCACCGCGACGCGATCGTCCTCGCCGCCGCCGTCGCCGCCCTCGGCCCGGCGCCCTACGGCCGGGAGGCCGACGACCTCGCCGCGCTCGAATCGCGGGCCCGCTCGGCGCTCGGGCCGGCCGCGGTGGCCGAGGCGCGCGCGGCGGGCGCCGCGCTCGGCCCGGCCGACGCCGCCCTGTACGCGCTGAACGCCATCGACGCCCGATCTCGGGACGCGCGCCCGCGTGCGGGCGTCACGGACTCCGGCTGAACCAGGTGACCTGCGCCCCGTTGCCGAACGACTCGCGCCGCTCCGGCGTGAACCGGGCGGGACGGAACTCGCCCGCGAAGGCCGGTGCCCCCGCTCCGGCCACCACCGGGTAGGACTTGACGATCAGCTCGTCGATCTCGGGCAGGAGGACGGCCGCCAGCCGGCCACCGCCGGCGAGCCAGATGTCCTTGTCGCCCTTCTCGGCCTTGAGCTCCCGGACGGTGCCGAGCGGTTCCCGCACCAGCTCGACGCCCGGATCGTCGATCGCCTCCAGCGAGGTGGACGCGACGTACTGGCGAACGTGCGCGTACGGGCTGGTCACGCCGATGTCGAGCGCGGGCCGGTAGGTTCCGAGGCCCATGATCAGCGTGTCGAACCGCTTGTTGGGAGCGTCCTCCAGCCCGGCCCGCGGGCGGACGTGGGTCGGGACGGTCTCCGGATACCGCTCGTTGATCCAGGCCGCCATGTCGTCCCCGAGCGGGTAGAAGTCGACCTCGCCGCGGGGGCCGGCGATGTAGCCGTCGATGCTGACGCCGACGTAGTAGACGAGTTTTCGCATACCGACACTCCACTCGTAGTACTCTCTCTGTAGTGATTTGAACGTAGTACTACAGATGGAGTGGTGTCAACATGCGGCGGAACACCGAACGGAGGGCGGCCCTGGTCGACGCCGCCATCGAGGTGCTGGCCAGGGAGGGCGCGCGCGGGCTGACGTTCCGCGCCGTGGACGCCGAGGCGGGCGTGCCGACCGGCACCGCCTCCAACTACTTCGCCAACCGGGACGACCTGTTCACCCAGGCGGGCGGCCGCATCTACGAGCGCCTCACACCGGACGCCGCCACCGTGGCCGGGGTGCGCGAGGGCCCGCGCGACCTGGCCAAGGTCACCGAGATCCTGCGGGAGACCGTCGGCCGGATCGCCGAGTTCCGCACCGGCTACCTCGCGCTGCTGGAACTCCGCCTGGAGGCGACGCGGCGGCCCGCCCTGCGCGCCGTCCTGACCGACCGGGTGCGGGCGGACGTCGAGACCAACATCGCCCAGCACCTGGACTCCGGCCTGCCCGGCGACGCCACCTCGGTCCGCCTCCTCTACCTCGCCCTCAACTGGCTGATCGTCGAGCACCTGACCCTGCCGGGCGTGTTCTCCGACGAGGAGGTCCAGGAACTGGTGGGGCTCGCGGTGGAGCGCGCCGCCCCGCGCGAGGACGGCTAGGAGAGCGGCCGGCCGGGGCCCTTCTTGATCTGGTCGACGAAGAGCCGGGCGAGCGCCCGCTGGCCCGCGACCGTCGGATGGTAGCTGCGCGGCTCCGCCTCCAGCGCCGCCAGGTTCAGCGTCAGGCCGTTCATGTAGGCGTCCTTGCTGCCCACCTCGTGGCCTGCGAACGCGCTGTAGGCGTCCACGAACTCCACGCTGCCGGGGCGCCGCCCGGAGACCTTCCGCGCGTCCGCCTCCGCCACCGACTGCCGGATCAGCCGGTCCAGGTCGTAGGTGCGCGCGTTCAGCCAGCGCTGGTCCGACACCGTGATGTTGTCCCCGTCCGCGCCGCTGACCTCGGAGAACGCCTTCGGGTACCCCATCACGACCACCCGCGCCCGGGGCGCCCGCTCGGTGATCTTCGCGATCAGGTCGGGCAGGCTCCGGCGGAGCTCGGCCATCCGCCCGGCGATCTCCTCGCCCTGCGCGGTGCAGCCCTTGCTCCACGGCAGCCGCACCACGCAGCCCGCCAGCACCCTGGAGAACCCGACGTCGTTGCCGCCGATGCTGATCGTCACCAGGCTCGTGTCGGCGCCGATGCGGCCGATCTGCGGGGGCTCACCGCCCCGCCCCTTCAGCACGTCGCCGGTCCTGGCGCCGGAGCACGCCCAGAACGCACTGCCCTTCGCGAAGCGGAACGCCTTCGAGACCTCGTGGTAGTACGCCTTGGACGTCCGGTGGCAGCGGTCGAGCGGGTTCTGGTCGGCCACCGTCGCCTCCGCGCCGACGCCCGCCGAGTAGGAGTCGCCGAGCGCGACGTAGGAGCCGCGCGTCGCCACCTCCAGCGGAGTCGGCGCCCTCGTGGTCGCCACCGGGTCGGCCCGCGCCTCCGGCGCCGGCGTCCGGCACCCGCTCCCGAAGACCTCGCACCGCGCCGCCGGCAGCAGGACCAGCGGGACGACGGCCAGGGCCAGCAGCACCACCAGCAGGGCGAGCGCGGCCCTCCGCTCGCCGAGACGGCCCCGCACCCACGCGACCGGGCTGATCATCGTTCTCCTTCGCGTCCCAAGGTCCAGACGTCCGTGAGCCGCCCCGGGTTCCCGCCTTTACATTGTAGATCTACTCCAGTGGCGCCCACATGACGAGGCGCGGGCCGAGTTCGTGCAGGCCGGCCTCGATCTCGGCCTCCCAGTGGGCCCTGAGACCCGGCCCCCAGCGCTCCGGGGGCAGCTCGGCGAACCCGTGCCGGGCGTACCAGGGGCCGTTCCACGCGACGTCCCGGAACGTCAGCAGGCTGACCCCGGGCGACCCCGCGGCGGCGGCCCGCGCCTTCACCTCGTCCAGCAGCCGGGCGCCGATCCCCCGCCCCACCAGGTCGGCGCGCACCGAGATCTGCTCCAGGTGGACGGCCCCGTCGACCTCCTCGACGGCCGCGAACCCGACCGGCGGATCGCCCGCCACCACGATCTCGGCGCCCTTGGCGATCATGTGCTCGACCACGGGCGGGCCGGGCGGGAAGACGATCCCGATCTCGTGGAACATGGGGTCGCCCGAGTTCTCGATCGCCCCCAGCCCCGGCAGATCCGCGGGCCCGGCCAAACGCACCGTGTAGTCCATTCCGCGATCGTAGGGCCGCGCCGGTCAGGCGTAGAAGCGCATATGCCACTCCAGCGGGGGCTCGCCGTAGGCGTCGCCCGGCGGGTTGGGGCCGAACTCGACCTCGCTGCCGTGGGCGAGCTCGATGATGGCGGCGCCGGCCTCGACCGTGTCGCGCCAGTGCTCGGGGACGGCCCGCGCGCCGTACCGCGCCCCGAGCAGGTGGCCGCAGAGGGCGCCGGTCGAGTCGCTGTCGCCGGAGTGGTTGACGGCGAGCAGCAGCCCGCGCGGGACGATCTCCAGCGGGTACCCTCCCCCCGCCTCCGCGGCGAGCGCGGCGTGGACGGCGATGGCGAGCGCCTCGGGGCCGGTGAAGCCGCGTCCCAGGCTCTCCACCCGCTCGGGGGAGGGCCGGCCGCTCCCCGCGAGCTCGACGGCCCGGTCGAGCGCGGCGGCCGTCTCCTCGTGGCCCGGGTGCTTGCGCAGCTCCGCCATCGCCTGCCGCACGGCGTCGGCGAGCGCGGCGCCGTGAACGAGCGCCGACACCGCCACGGCGAGCGCCCCGGCCGGGAGGCGGCCTGACGGGTGGCCGTGGGTGAGGGCCGCCGTGCCCTGGCCGCGCGCGAAGACGGCCTCGGGATCCGGGTGGCCGAATCCGGCCGGTGCCGCGCGGACCGTCCCCGCGCAGCCCTTCGAGTCGTTGACGGGCTCGTCCACCGTGCCGAGCGGCCATCCCGGCTTGCCGCGCTCCCCCGCCGCGAGGAGCGCGGCCCGGGTGGTGCGGCTGACGCCCCGGCGGGCCATGACGGCCGGGGCGTGCAGCGCCGGCCCGGTGGCGTGCAGGTCACCCGCCGGGAACCGCTCGCCCTGGACCCTCATCCACGAGAGGTAGTTGGACTGCACCAGGCCGAAGTACGCGCCGCCGATCCCCCTGGAGCGGGCCCGGATGGACGCCTGGAGGCCCGCCTGCGCGGTGAGCAGGCAGAGCTGCGTGGCCTCCCCGATCTCGGGCCGCCCCGTGTACCCGGTCACGCCGCCGGGCCCGTACGCCTCCCGGATCGCCTCCAGCGACATGCCCTCCACGGGCCGGCCCAGCGCCTCGCCGACCGCCCCGCCGAACAGGCACCCGCGCATCCGATCACCCATCGTCTCCGCCATAACCGAACACGGTAACGACACCGCCCGCACCGCGGCCGCCTCCGCCATCGACGCCGGCCCTTCGATGATCACGATCTCCGTGGCGCGGTGGACCTCGTGCGGTAGCGGGGTGGGGTTTCCGTCTGGGTGGGGAGTTGGATCACCCGTGGGAGGGAGGTCTCGGTCTTGCGGGTGGTCGTTCACTTGCTCTGAACGATCCCCGAGGACGAGAAGGGCCTGATCAATGGCAGGGAACGCTGTGTCGCTCGTCCGGCGCGTGCACGGAAGGACCGTCGACGGTGCGCCGCGGTGGGCGGTGTGGGCCGCCTACGGCGCCAGCCTGGTCGTGCTGCCGTCCTGCATTTGGCGGATCGCGCTGGGCTTCGGCGCGCCGATCGGCCCGCTCATGCCGAGCGACGGCGACACGCACGGCGACGTGCCCGGCTGGGTGCCGATGTGGTCGTACACGATCCTGCTGAGCATCGTCAGCGAGTTCCTCGCCTTCCTGGCGGTGGGACTGGTGAGCCGGTGGGGCGAGGTGTTCCCGTCCTGGATGCCCCTCGTCGGCGGCCGCCGGGTGCCGACCACGGCGGCCGTCCTGCCCGCGGGCATCGGCGCGCTGCTCCTGATCCTCCTCACCTCCTCGCGCGTGCCCGGGTTCGACACCTTCACCGCGCCGGACGGGAGCACGGTGTACATAGAAGGGTGGCGGCTCGGCCTGTTCATCGTGTCCTACGGGCCGCTCCTGGCGTGGGGCCCGCTGCTCGCCGTCGCCACCGCCGCCTTCTACCTCCGGCGGAGGAGGGCGCGGTCGTGACCGGGACAGGACGCCGCGCCCGCCGGAAAAGCGGATGCGGTGCCGGGCGGACCGCGGTGATGCTGGGGCATGGCCTGGACGCTGACCAGTGATCTCGAAGAGTTCCGCGCGCGGGCGGGCGGCTTCCTGCGGGCCGACCCCGTCCGCAACACCGTCGCGCTCACCGTGATCGAGGCGATGCGGAAGCAGGGACCCGGCCTCTACGAGGGCGCGCTGTTCGGATGGTGGCCGCGGGACGGGCGGGTCGCGGCCGCCGTCCTGTGGGCCGGCGCGAACCCGCCGATGCTGAGCGCGATGCCGGACGGCGCCGCGCGGGACCTCGCGGACGCGCTCGCCGCGCGGGGCGCGACCGTGCGGGGGGCCAACGGGGCGCCCCGCGCCGCCGAGGCGTTCGCGGGGGCGTGGACCGCCCGGACGGGGGCGGCGTCACGGGTGGTGATGCGGCAGCGCCTCTACCGGCTGGGGAAGCTGGAGGCGCCCGACCCGGCACCGGACGGCGCCGCGCGCGTCGCGGGGGACGCCGACCGGGGCCTGGTGCTGGACTGGTTCGCGGCGTTCCACCGGGACGTCGGCGAGCACGGCGAGGTGAACACGGCGATGGTCGACGGGCGGCTCCGCGCGGGCGGCGTCCTGCTGTGGGAGGCCGGCGGCCGCCCGGTGGCGATGGCCGGGCGGACCCCCGCCGTCGGCGGGATGGCGCGGGTGGCGCCCGTGTACACGCCGGCCGGGCACCGCCGCCGCGGCTACGGCGCCGCGGTCACCGCGGCGGCGACCCGGGACGCGCAGGACGCCGGCGCCGCCGACGTCGTGCTGTTCACCGACCTCGGGAACCCGACGAGCAACGGCGTCTACCGGCGGCTCGGCTACCGGCCGGTGGAGGACCGGGTGGTGCTGGCGTTCACCTGACGCCGGCCTCCTTCATGTCGCGCAGCTCCCGCTTGAGCTCCTTGATCTCGTCGCGGAGGCGGGCCGCCAGCTCGAACTGCAGGTCGGTGGCGGCCTGGTGCATCTGGTCGGTCATCTGCTCGATCAGGGCCTCCAGCTCCTCGCGGGGCCGCTCTCCGACGAGGTCGGCGGCGTGCCGGCCGACCTCCTTGGTGCGGGACGCGAGGCCCGGGACGGGGGCCTTGCCGCGGGACTGCTGGCGCCCGGCGCCGCCGATGAGGGTCTCGGTGTCGGCGTCCTCGCGGGCCAGGGAGTCGAGGATGTCGGCGATGCGCTTGCGGAGGGCCTGCGGCTCGATGCCGTGCTCCTCGTTGTAGGCACGCTGCTTGGCGCGGCGCCGGTTCGTCTCGTCGATCGCCCGTTCCATGGACGGCGTGACCGTGTCGGCGTACATGTGCACCTGGCCGGACACGTTGCGGGCCGCGCGGCCGATCGTCTGGATGAGGGACGTCTCGGAGCGCAGGAACCCCTCCTTGTCGGCGTCCAGGATCGCGACGAGGGAGACCTCGGGCAGGTCGAGGCCCTCGCGCAGCAGGTTGATGCCGACGAGGACGTCGAACTCGCCGGCGCGCAGCTCGCGGAGCAGCTCGATGCGGCGCAGCGTGTCGACCTCGCTGTGCAGGTAGCGGACCTGGATGCCGAGTTCCAGGAGGTAGTCGGTGAGGTCCTCGGCCATCTTCTTGGTGAGCGTGGTGACGAGGACGCGCTCGTCGCGCTCGGTGCGCTCGCGGATCTCGTGGATCAGGTCGTCGATCTGGCCCTTGGTGGGCTTGACGACGATCTCGGGGTCGATGAGGCCGGTGGGGCGGATGACCTGCTCGACGACGTCGCCCTGGACGCGGTTCATCTCGTAAGGGCCGGGCGTCGCCGACAGGTAGACGGTCTGGCCGATCCGGTCGAGGAACTCCTCCCACTTGAGCGGCCGGTTGTCCATGGCGGACGGCAGCCGGAACCCGTGCTCGACCAGCATCCGCTTGCGGGACGCGTCGCCCTCGTACATGGCGCCGATCTGCGGGACGGTCTGGTGGGACTCGTCGATGACGAGGAGGAAGTCCTCCGGGAAGTAGTCGAGGAGGGTGTTGGGGGCGCTGCCGGGGCCGCGGCCGTCGATGTGCCGGGAGTAGTTCTCGATGCCGGAGCAGGTGCCGACCTGGCGCATCATCTCGATGTCGTAGGCGGTGCGCATGCGCAGCCGCTGCGCCTCCAGCATCTTGCCCTGCCGCTCCATGACGGCGAGGGTCTCCTCCAGCTCGGCCTCGATGTCGCGGATGGCCCGCTCCATCCGCTCGGGCCCGGCGACGTAGTGGGAGGCGGGGAAGACGTACAGCTCGTCGTCCTCGGTGATCAGCTCGCCGGTGAGCGGGTGCAGGGTGGCGAGCTTCTCGATCTCGTCGCCGAACATCTCGATGCGGACGGCGAGCTCCTCGTACTGCGGGATGATCTCGATGGTGTCGCCGCGGACCCGGAACGTGCCGCGGGTGAAGGCGAGGTCGTTGCGGGTGTACTGCATGCCGACGAGCTGGCGGAGCAGGTCGTCGCGGTCGATCTCCTGGCCGACGTGCAGGCGGACCATCCGGTCGACGTACTCCTGCGGCGTGCCGAGGCCGTAGATGCAGGACACCGACGCGACGACGACGGTGTCGCGGCGGGTGAGCAGCGAGTTGGTCGCCGAGTGCCGCAGCCGGTCGACCTCGTCGTTGATCGAGGAGTCCTTCTCGATGTAGGTGTCGGTCTGCGGGATGTACGCCTCGGGCTGGTAGTAGTCGTAGTACGAGACGAAGTACTCGACGGCGTTGTTCGGCAGCATCTCGCGCAGCTCGTTGGCGAACTGGGCGGCGAGGGTCTTGTTCGGCTGCATGACGAGGACGGGCCGCTGCAGTTTCTCCACCAGCCAGGCGATCGTGGCGGTCTTGCCGGTGCCGGTGGCGCCGAGCAGCACGGCGTCCTTCTCGCCGCCCTGGACGCGGGCGGTGAGCTCGGCGATCGCCTGCGGCTGGTCGCCCGACGGCGTCATCTCGGTGACGACCTCGAACGGCGCCACCCGGCGCCGCAGATCCGTGATCGGGCGCATCGGCATCTCCCTGGTCCGGCGTACTCCCTGCTCCCCCACTGTATGCAGCGGGTGGGACATTCCCGTCCCGTGCGGCTCAGGCACGGCTCAGGACGCCGGGAGCGGGATCCGGGCGCGGACGGCGTAGCCGCCCTCCCGCGGCCCCGCGTCGAAGCTGCCGCCGAGGGCGGTGACCCGCTCGCGCAGCCCGACCAGGCCGTTCCCGCCGCTCGGCAGCCGGTGTTCGGGCCGGGCCGTGGACGGCTCGTTGGCGATCTCCACCTCGATCGCCTCGGGCAGCAGGCCGAGGTCGACGCGGGTGTCGGCGGCCCCGGCGTGCTTGTGCACGTTGGTGAGTGCCTCCTGGACGAGGCGGTAGACCGTCCGCCCGACGGCGACGGGCATCGGGCGCTCGTCGCCGCGGATCACCAGGTCGACGCGGAGCCCGGCGGCGCCGGACTGGTCGACCAGCTCGCGGACGTGGGCGAGGGTCACGGCCTCCTGCGGGAGGGCGTTCTCCCCCTGCCTGAGCACGCCGATGACGTGGCGCAGCTCCTCCAGCGCCTGGCGCCCCATGTCGCCGATGACGGAGGCCGTCTCGGCGGCGCGGGCGGGGTCGCGGACGGCGATCGCCTTGAGCGCGCCCGCGTGGACGACCATGACGCTGATCCGGTTGGCGACGACGTCGTGCATCTCCCGGGCGATGCGGGTGCGCTCCTCGCCCCGCGCGCGCTCCGCGAGCAGGTGCTGTTCCCGTTCGAGCCGTGCCGTGCGCTCCTGAAGCGATGCGATCAGCTGCTTCCGCGCGCCCATGTAGAGGCCGAGCAGGACGGGGACGGCCACGAACGCGATGCCGAAGATGGACTGCGCGAGGAAGCTCTCCGTGTTCGACGTCGGGGAGGGGAAGGCCAGCCCGGCGACGTAGGCGGCGACCGCGAGCACCACCACCGTCCGGCGGGACGTGGTGTAGGCGGCGAGCGAGTACATGATGACCAAGGCCGCGAAGACCCCCGCGCCGGTGACGGTGCCGAACACCACCATGAACACGGTGAGGCCCACGGGGTGGAGGCGCCGCACCACCAGGGCCAGCCCGAGGACGACGCTGCAGGCCGACACGACCGGTGGCGGGAGCCAGAACATCTGGTCCGCGAACCACAGGAAGACGCTGTCGAAAATGGCGAGGGTGAGGGCCAGCGCGATGTCGAAGGCGCGCGAACGCCGCGTGGGCCATGCCCCCGCCACCCAGCCCCGCACGTGCATGGCGACGAGCCTATAGCGACCGGAGGGGCGGATTGTCGCACATGTGAGCGAACCCCTTACCTGCAGGGCTTTTCCGGCCCATGACCCCTCGTTACGATGAACGACGCGCCGATTTGGGACGGGGTAGCCACCGACAATGACCCGATTCACCGACTGGTTCGGGAAGAACGCCGACGCGGTGATCGCGCTCGTGCTGGCCGTGATCGTCGCGATCCTCGGGCTCGGGGTGAACCTGCCGAACGAGGACGAGATCACCAACAGCGGGATCCTCGCCGTGATCGGCCTGCTGGCGACGTCGGTGCTGCGCGACCGCGGGCGGCGGATCCCGGTCGAGGCGGAGGTCCGCGACACGCTGCGCGCGTCCTCGGCCACGCTCGACGACCTGAGCGGCAAACTCGCCCACATCGAGACGTTCGAGGGCGTCCTGTCCGACACCAAGCGCGCGCTGGACGAGACGGCGGTCGTGCGGGTCATCAGCGGGGCCCAGGTGGCGCAGGTGCTGGCGGAGGCCCGCCGCGACACCGACCGCTGGTTCTTCAAGGGCGGGACGGGGACCTACATCCGCGCGCGGACGCTGCCCGAGTGCGTGAGCGCGGCCCGGCGGGAGCGGCGGACCCTGCTGTTCCGCCTGGAGATCCTCGACCCGACGAACGTGGAGGTGTGCGAGGCGTACGCGCGGCACCGCCGGTCGGTGTCGGACGGCCCGGACGCGACCGGCGAGCCGTGGACGCTGGAGCGCACGCGCAAGGAGGCGTACGCCACGCTCCTCGCCGCGTGCTGGCACAAGCAGCGGTTCGCGATGCTCGACATCGACATCGGCCTGGCGCAGACCATGACGACGCTCCGCTACGACCTGGCGTCCTCCCGCGTGGTGGTCACCCGCGACGACCCGCGCGGCGAGGCGCTGGTCGTCGACAGCAGCAAGTTCTACTACAGCTGGGTGAGCGCGGAGCTCCAGACCAGCCTGGACCAGGCGCGCCGGGTCCCGGTCGAGCAGGCCCGGCTGGCCCCGCTGGACGACGAGCCCACGGTCGAGGAGGCCCGCAAGCTCTTCGAGGTGATCGGAATCGACCTCGCGCCGTCCTACACCGACCGCGACGTCATCGAGATCATCCGCAAGGCGCTGCGCGCCAAGGACCCGTACGAGTGATGACCGGATGAGGCCGCCGCCGTGAGGTACGAGGAGATCCGGGAGCAGATCCGCGCCGGGACCGCGGCGCGGACGCTGCCCGCGTGGGCGGAGGGCGTCCTCGGCGAGATCCTGGACGGCGCCGCGGCGGAGGGCTCGCCCGCCCCGGCCGTGCGGCACCCGCTCGGCTTCCTGTGCCTCCCCGTGGAGCGCAGCGGCGACCTCGGCGTGTGCCTGCACATCTGGACGCCGGAGGTGCGGCCCGCCCCGTCCACCACGTCGCCGGTGCACTGCCACAGCTGGGACCTTGTCAGTTTCGTCCTTTACGGGACGGTACGTAATGTGCGGATGGACATCGACGACGCCTCCGGCGGTGCCGAGCAGCAGATCTTCGAGGTCGTCAGCCGGGACGGCGTCGACGAGCTGACGGCGACCGGACGCGCCGTCCGCTGCTCGCCGGGCCCGTCCAGCACGCACCGGACGGGCGAGTCCTACACATTGCCCGCGGGTGTGTTCCACAGCACGCTCATCGAGGACGGCAGGGACGCGGCCACGATCGCCCTCGGCCGCCAGTCCCCGGGCGGCGGCGACCTGTCGCTCGGCCCGCTGGACGTTCCCACGCACCAGGTGCGCCGTTCACGTTCCGACCATGGCGACACCGTGCGCGCCCTGCGGCGCTCGGCGCGCAGGATCGCCGCGGCCCACTGCTCGGCGGGCCGGTAGGCCGCCGCGACCGACTGGAGAGGCCGATGAGACCCACGACCCCGGCGGAGGCCCTTCCGGTCGATCTCTCGGAGGCCCGCCGCGTGGCGGTGGAGGCGGCCGAGGCGGCGGGCGCCCTGCTCGCCGCGGGCGTGGGCGGGCCGCTCGGGGTGCGCGCGAAGGGCACCGGCGGCGACGTCGTGACGGAGCTGGACACGGCCGCCGAGGACCTGATCCTGGGGCTGCTGCGGGCGGCGTACCCGCGGCACCGCATCATCGCCGAGGAGTCCGGCGTCCTCGACGGCGCGCCCGGCGAGGACATGGTGTGGCTCGTCGATCCGCTGGACGGCACCAACAACGTCGCGATCGGCATGCCCGTCTACGCGGTGGGGCTGGCGTTGTGCTGGCGCGCCGAGCCCGTCCTCGGCGTCGTCCATGACCCGGTCTCGGGGCGGACGTGGTCGGCGGTGCGCGGCTGGGGCGCGCGCGGGCCGGCCGGGAAGCCGCTCACGCTGCCCGCCCGCCCGCGCCCGGGACGTGCGAAGAACCCGGTCCTGGCCTGGACGCAGGGCCACGCGGTCGGGCCGGACGACCGGACCGCCTTCGCCCTGCGCTCCTCCCTGGAGCGCCGGTGCGCGCGGATGCTGCAGCTGTGGGCGCCGCTGGTGGGGTGGGCGATGCTGGCGCGCGGCGACATCGACGGGATCGTCGGCTACCTGCCGGAGATCGTGGACCTGCCCGCCGGGGCCCTGCTGGCGGCCGAGGCGGGCGCCGAGCTGCGCCGGCTGGACGGGAGCCCGTACCGGCTGGAGATCGACCGTCCGGCGTCCGAGCTCGGTTTCGTCGCGGCGCGCCCCGAACTGCTCGACCGCCTTCTGGAGACGGCCGCGGAGGCCGGGCGGCACGACGGCCGCCCCCGCGTCGCGGGCCGGCCCGGCCTCACGGGGTGAACCGGAGGCTCACCGGGTGAGCCAGAGGGCCCCGACCGAGGCGGCGCAGCCCGTCACGGCGAGGACCGTGCCCGCGAGCACGAACTTCCTGATCGGCACGCGGACGTCCCAGCGCCGGCACCACTCGAACCACAGCAGCGTGGCCAGCGACCCCCACGGGGTGATGACCGGCCCCACGTTCGTCCCGGTGAGCAGGGAGAGCAGCTGGTCCTTGTTCGCCGGCGGCACGGCCGACTCCCCCGCCACGTAGGCGGGGAGGTTGTTGAGGACGTTCGACAGCCCCGCCCCGGCGAACGCGGCCCGGAACGCCCCGGCCAGGCCGCCGTCCTCGCCGACCAGGCCGCGCATCACGTCGTCCAGCCCGAACCTCTCCAGGGCGGGCACGACGAGGAACAGCCCGGTGACGAACACCATCAGCTGCCAGGGGATGAGCGACGGGCGGAGGGCCGACCGGTCGCGCAGGGCGAAGGCGGCCACGGCCACGGCGGCGGCGACGGTCGCGGCGATGCCGAGCTGTATCCCGGTGTGGACGCCGCCGAGGATCGCCCCGATGAACAGCAGGCACGCCGCCCCGGCGGCGGAGAACAGGACCCGGTCGCCGATGGGCGCCGGGGCGGGCGGCTCGTAGGCGTCCTCGCCGCGCATGCGCCTCCGCCAGTAGAACCACCACAGCAGGACCATCGTGACGGCCAGGACCGCGAGCTGCGGCGCCCACATACGGGCGGCGAACGCGCGGGTCTGCAGCGCCACCCGGTCGGCGGCGAGCAGGTTGGTCAGGTTGGACACCGGCAGCAGCAGGCTCGCGGTGTTTGCGAGCCACACCGTCGTCATGGCCAGCGGAAGGGTCGCGATCCGCGCGCGCGCCGCCAGCGCCAGCATGACCGGGGTCAGCAGGACGGCGGTCGTGTCGAGGTTGAGGAAGATCGTGGTGAGCGAGGCGAACGCCACGCACAGCAGGAAGAGCGCCGCGTAGTTGCCGCGCCCGGCCCGGGCCATCCGCTGCGCGATCGCGTCGAAGACCCCGGCCTCCTTGGTCAGCTCCGCCAGGATGATGACGCTGAACAGGAAGAGCAGCAGCGGCGCGATCCGCTCCACGCTGGCGCGGGCCGTGGCGGGGGGCAGGAGGCCGGTGGCCACGAACACGACGCCGACGGCGAGCACGCCGATGCGGATCCAGTCGAGGATCCCGAGCGAGCCGGCGGCGCGGCGCAGGGTCTCGGACCGAGGGGACTGCACGCGCGCCATGATCCCATAGGCGCCGCGGCGCGCTGCCGTCCGCGGCCCGGCCGCGCGATACTGGCGGCATGACTCCCCCCGGCCACCCCCAGGAGCGCCCGACCGACTTCTTCATCAGCTACTCGCCGGCCGACGAGCGGTGGGCGTCCTGGATCGCCTGGCAGCTGGAGGCCGCCGGGCACCGGACGATGATGCAGGCGTGGGACTTCGTGCCCGGGACGAACTTCATCGACTTCATGGACCGGGGCCTCTCGGAGGCCAAGGCCGTGGTGGCGGTCCTGTCGCGCAACTACCTGCGGTCCCGGTACGGGCGGCTGGAGTGGATGGCGGCGCTGCGGGCCGACCCGGACGACCCGGCGCGCAAGCTCGTCACCGTCCGCATCGAGGACTGCCCGATCGACGGCCTGCTGTCCACGATCACCTACGTCGACCTCGTCGGCGTCGACGACCCGGACGAGGCGCGGGGCCTGCTGATGCGGCGCATCCGGGAGGCCCTCGCCGGCCACGCCCGGCCCCTGGACGGCCCCGGCTTCCCCGGCGGCCGCTCCGCGCCGCCCGGCCGGGCGGCGCCGCTCCCAGGCCGCCTGGAGCCGTCTGAGGGCGCCCAGGAGCCGTCCGGGCCCGGGCGGCAGGACCCGTCCGGGGAGCGTCCCGCCCGCCGGGCCCCCGCCGCCGCGCCGGCGTTCCCCGCGGCCGACGCCGGGGACGAGCCGCGCGAGCGGCTGAGCGTCCTGCACGTGTCGGGGCCCCGGTTCGGCCGCACCCTCGCCGAGCCCGGCGAGCCCACCACGGCCGCGGAGCTGCAGGACCGGATCTGGAGCGACGTGACGCGGCTGGCCGACGCCGGCGTGCCGCGCCCCGACCTGCTCGTCGTGACCGGCAACATCACCCACTCGGGCAGCCGCAAGGAGTTCGCCGAGGCGCTGTCGTTCCTGACGAGCCTGCGCGCCCTGCTCGGCCTGGAGGCGCAGCGCGTCGTCGTCGTGCCGGGGACCCACGACGTCACCCGCGCGGCCTGCCAAGCGTACTTCTCCAGCTGCGAGGCCGACGACATCGAGCCGCAGCCGCCGTACTGGCCGAAGTGGCGGCACTACGCGAACCTGTTCAAGGAGTTCTACCAGGGCATCGACGCGCTCATCTTCGACAGCGCCCAGCCGTGGACGCTGTTCCCCGTCCCCGACCTGAAGGTGGTCGTGGCCGGGCTCAACTCGACCCTGCCGCAGACGCACCGCGAGGAGGACCGGTACGGGCGCGTCGGCCAGGCGCAGGCCGCCTGGTTCAACGAGCGGCTCCGGCATTTCGAGGACGAGGGCTGGCTGCGCCTGGGAGCGATCGAGCACACTCCCATCCCCGGCGAGCCCGGCGCGCTGCGCGACCCCGAGACGGTGGAGTCGCTCCTCGGCGGCCACGTCGACCTGTTCTTCCAGGGCACGGAGTCGGAGTTCGGCGCGATCCCCCTGCTCGGCGGCGGTGTCCCGGCCGTGCCGGCGCTCGGCCCCGGCCGGCACCAGACCATCGTCCTGCACCGGGACGGCCTGGAGAGGTGGATCCCCGAGGCCGCCGCCCGGCGCGGCCCGGAACGCCTCGAACGGGCCTGGCCGAACGTGGACGGAACGTTCCCGCCCTCGCGCACGGAGGTCCCGCCCGCCCCGCCCGCCCCGGAGCTCGGCCCGGGGGCCGAGGACGGCGCCGACCCGGTCCCCGATCCCACGGCGCGCCTGCTCGACCGCCTCACCGAGGCGTGCGAGACGCGGTTCGAGCGGGCGACCATCCGGCGCGTCGTCCCACCCGCCGGTCCGGACGGACGGCAGGACCCGCCGCACCTGCTCCTCACCCACCTGGAGGACGGGTTCGTCCGCCAGTACCGCATCGGCGCCCACGTGGGGCAGGTGACGGAGGAGGACGTCGACGCGTTCGTCCGGCACGTCCACGCCGACGGGACCGACCACGGCTCGGAGCTGGTCTACCTGGGGCCGGCCCCCGCGCGGTCGGTGCGCGACGACGCGCTGCGGCGGGGCATCCGCGTGCGCAGCCTCACCGAATTCCAGGGCCTGGTCGACCTGTCGGAGTACGTGACCGCCCAGACCAGGCGGCTCTCCGCGGAAGGCCTGTACCCGCCGTCCCTGTACGTCCCGCAGCGGTACCGGAACCTCGACCGCCTGCGCCCCGAGACCGGCCCGCAAGAGGAGCGCTCCGCGGCCGACGTCCACGAGGACGTCGTCGGCGAGATGCTGCGGCTGCTCGCCGCGGACCACGGGCGCTTCCTGCTGCTCCTCGGCGACTTCGGCCGCGGCAAGACGTTCGCGCTGCGCGAGCTGGCCCGCCGCATCCCCGAGGAGCTGCCGCACGTCATCCCGATCCTCATCGAGCTGCGGGCCCTCGACAAGGCGCACTCGGTGGACGGCCTGGTCGCCGCGCACCTGGCCAACCACGGCGAGGAGCTGATCGACCTCAAGGCGTTCCACTACATGCTCCGCCAGGGGCGCATCGTCCTGCTCTTCGACGGGTTCGACGAGCTGGTGACGCGGATGACCTACGACCAGGCCGCCGACCACCTCGACACCCTGCTCCAGGCCGCCCAGGACAAGGCCAAGGTCGTCGTGGCGAGCCGGACGCAGCACTTCGAGTCCCAGGCCCAGGTGCTGACCGCCCTCGGCGAGAAGGTCGGCGTGCTGCCGCACCGGCGCGTCCTCGGCCTGGAGGAGTTCACCCCGCCGCAGGTCCGCTCCTACCTGGTGAACCGGTACGGCAGCGAGGACGCCGCCGAGGCGCGCCTCGGCCTGCTGACCGGCATCGAGGAGCTGCTCGCGCTGACGTCCAACCCCCGGATGCTGTCGTTCATCGCCGACCTGCCCGACGACCGGCTGCGCGCGGTCGCGCAGGCCCGCCGCGCGGTCAGCCCGGCCGACCTGTACCACGAGATCCTCTCGTCCTGGCTCGCCTACGAGGCCGAGCGGGTCGGCGGCGCCGGCGGGCCGTCCGGGCTGAAGAGCGACGCCATGTGGCAGGCCGTCGGCACGCTCGCGCTGCGGCTCTGGGACGGCGACGAGCAGTTCCTGCGCCTCGCCGAGCTGGCCGACGTCGCCGAGACGCTCACCGGGCTCGCCGGCGGGCGGATGTCGTCCCACCAGGTCACGCACGCCGTCGGCGCGGGCAGCCTGCTCGTCCGCACCCCCGAGGGGCTGTTCGGGTTCATCCACACGTCGGTGATGGAGTGGCTCGTCGCGCGGCACATCGCCGACGAGTTCGCCCGGGGCGCGGCGCCGGCCGTGCTGGGCCGCCGCGCCCTGACCCAGCTGATCGTCGACTTCCTGTGCGACCTCGCCGACACCCGCGCCTGCCAGGCCTGGGCGGCCGGCGTGCTCGCCGACCCCGACGCCGACGACACCGCCCGCGCCAACGCGATCCGCATCACCACGCGGCTGCGCACGCCCGCGCACACCGACCTGCGCGGCGCGCACCTGCAGGGCGAGGACCTGTCCTACCGCGACCTGCAGGAGGTGGACCTGACCGGCGCCGACCTCACCGACGCCCAGCTCGTCGGCGCGAACCTGTCGCGCGCCGTCCTGCGGGACGCGTCGCTGGCGGGCGCGCGCCTGGACGAGGCCAGGCTGACCGGCGCCGACCTGCGCGGCGCCGACCTGTCCCGGGCCCGCCTCGCCCGCGCCGACCTGCGGGACGTCGCCGTGGACGGCAGCCGCTGGACCCGCGCCGCGCTCGTCGCCGCCGACCTGCCCGACCGGATCGCCGCCGCGCCCGAGCTGCGCGAGGCCGCCGTCGCGCCCGGCCGCCCCATCGACATCCAGGTCGCCCCGGCCGCGGTGGGCGTCCCCTACGGGTTCCACTTCCAGACCAGCCGGCTCCCGCAGCCCCTCTCCTACAGTCCGGGCGGGTCCGTCGTCGCCATCGGCGGCGAGGACGGCGGCGTCCTCATCTGCGACGCCGTCACGGGCACCCCCCTGCGCACGCTCCAGGGCCACACCGACCGCGCCTACGCCGTCGCCTTCGACCCGGCGGGCAACGTCCTGGCGAGCGGATCCGCCGACGGCACCGTCCGGCTGTGGGACCTCGCCACCGGCCACGGCACGCACACCCTCGCCGTCCACCCCGACGGCGTGTGGCCCGTGGTCGTCGGCGGGCGCTCGGCGGCGGGCGGCGACCTCGTCGCGGCGGGCGCCGCCGACGGGACCATCCGCATCTGGGACATCGTGTCCGGCGTCCCGCTGCACGAGCTCGCCGGACACACCGCCCCCGTCTACACCGCCGTGTTCGACCCGGCCGGCTCCCTCATGGTCACCGGCGACTCGGGCGGCACGCTGCGCGTCTGGGACCTCACCACCGGCGCGCTCCTGCGGGAGCTGACCGGCCACCGCGGCGCCGTGTTCCGGGCCGTCTTCCACCCGGACGGCTCCCTCCTCGCCGCCGGGGACGAGGCCGGCGTCGTCCGGCTCTGGGACATCCGCACCGGCGAGATCAGGCAGGAGCTCCTCGGCCACACCGGGCGCGTCTACGCCATCGCGTTCCACCCGGACGGCACCCTGCTCGTCACCGGCGACACCGACGGATCGGTCCGCCTCTGGGAGGACGGCCGGCAGCGGGCCGTCCTGTCCGGCCACGGCGGCGGCATCTACCAGGCGACGTTCAGCCCGGACGGCGGCCGCCTCGCCACCGCCGACAGCGCCGGGTCCGTCCGGCTCTGGGACCCGCGGACCGGGCGGCAGCGCCTGGAACTCGCCGGCCACCGCGGCGCCGTGTGGCCGTTCGCGTTCCGCCCCGACGGCGCCCAGCTCGCCACCAGCAGCAACGACGGCACCGCCCGGCTCTGGGACGCCGAGACCGGCCAGTGCCGCACCGTGCTGCGCGGCCACGGCCGCCGCGTCACCGGCGTCGCGTTCAGCCCCGACGGCGGCATGCTGGCCGGCAGCGGCAACGACGGCCTCGTCCGGCTCTGGGAGCCGCGCTCGGGCCGGATGCTCCGCGAGCTGCGCGGCGTCGCCGACAACCTCACCGCCGCCTCGTTCAACACCCGCGACTCCCAGCTCGCCACCGCCACCAACGACGGCGGCGTCCACCTGTGGCAGGCGGGGACCGGCCTGTTCGAGCGCGAGCTGAACGTGGAGACCGACCACGTGTGGGCGCAGGCGTTCGCCCCCGCGGGCGACGTCCTCGCCACCGCCAACGACGACGACTCCGTCCGGCTCTGGTACTGGACGACCGGCCGCGAGATCGTCAACCTCGCCGACCACCGGGGCCGCGTCCGCTCCATCGACTTCCAGCCGGGCGGCGCCCTGCTCGCGACCGGCTGCGACGACGGTCTCGTCCGGCTGTGGCACCCCCGCACCGGCGAACTGACCGCCGTGCTGCGCGGCCACACCGACCGCGTCTACCAGGTGGCGTTCTCACCGTCCGGCGAGACCCTCGCCAGCGCGAGCAACGACGGCACCGTCCGCCTCTGGGACCCCACCACCGGCGAGGCCCTGCACACCCTCGCCGACCACGCCGGCCGCCTCTGGACGACCGCGTTCCACCCGTCCGGGGCCCTGCTCGCCAGCGCGGGCGACGACATGGTCGTCCGCCTGTGGAACCCCTCCAGCGGCCGCCTCCTGCACACCCTCGCCGGCCACACCCGCCGCATCTGGTCGGCCGCCTTCAGCCCGGACGGCTCCCTCCTGGCCAGCGCCGGCGACGACGGCGCCATCATCCTCTGGGACGTCACCGACCACACGGCCCCCGCCCGCCGCACGACACTGCTAGGCCTGGCCGAGGGTTGGGCGGCCCTGGCCCCCGACGGCCGCTACAAGTGGGAGGGCAACGCCACCGCCGAGTTCTGGTACGCCGTAGGCATGTGCCGCTTCGAACCCGGCGAACTGGACCCCTACCTCCCCGAAGTCCACCGCCTCCCCCTAGACGCCCCCTTCTAGGAGGCGGCGCGGCGGGTCAGGGCCTTCCAGAGGGCGTCCACCTGGGTTTTCAGGGCGTCCAGGGTGCCGTTGTTCTCGATCACGTGGGTGGCCACCGCGCGGCGGGCCTCGCGGGTCGCCTGGTTCGCCATGCGGGCTCGGGCGTCCTCTTCGGTCATGCCGCGGCGGGCCACCAGGCGGTCCAGCTGGGTCTCCTCGGGCGCGTCCACGACGACCACCTCGTCGTACATGTCGGCCAGGCCGTTCTCCGTGAGGAGGGGAACGTCGTAAACGACGACCGCGTCCTCGGGGGCGGCCTCCATCAGCTGCCGCATCCGCTCCCCCACCAGGGGGTGGACGATCGCGTTCAGCGCCGCCAGCCGCTCGGGGTCGGTGAAGACGATCTTGCCGACCTTCTCGCGGTCGAGGGCGCCGGAGGGCAGCAGCACCTCCTCGCCGAACTCGGCCACCACGGCGGCCAGGCCCGGGGTGCCCGGCTCGACGACCTCGCGGGCGATCTTGTCGGCGTCGATGACCAGCGCGCCGTGCCGCTCCAGGCGCGCCGACACCTCGCTCTTGCCCGAGCCGATCCCGCCGGTGAGTCCCACTTTCAGCACGGGCTCACCCTAGCCGTCAGGCCTTCGCCGCCGGGACGAGGGGCTTGCGCATGTGGACGAGCGTCAGGTGCGCGGCGACGCGCTCCCGGTGCGTCTCGCTGTAGCCGAGGCGGCGGTACAGGCGAAGATTCGCCTCGCTCAGGTGGCCGGTGAACAGCACGCACGCGTCGGCGCGGCCGGCGACCTCCTGCTCCAGCGCCGCCATCAGCCGCCGCCCGATGCCGCGGCCCTGCAGGTCCGGGACGACCACGAGCCGCCCCACCAGGCAGGTGTGGTCGCTGAACTGGGCGCGGACGGCGCCGACGAGGCGCCCGCCGAGCATCGCCTTCAGCACCACGGCGTCGCCCGCGAGCACCTTCCGCAGCTGCTCGCCGGACTCGACCAGCGGCGGGATGAACGGGTCGCCGTACAGCTGCGCCTCGGCGACGTACGCGGCCCGCTGGACGGTCATCAGCTCGCCCGCGTCGCCGGGGCCCGCACGCTCGATCACGACCGTCAGCTCGTCCATGGGCCCTCTCCCGGCGGGGGGCCGGCCCCCGGCACCCCCCGGTTCGCTTCGCTCATACGCCGTCTCCCGGTGGGGGGACGACCCCCCACACCCCCCGGTTCGCTTCGCTCATCCGACGACCCTAGTGGCGGACGGCTCTCACCGCCCGATCCGGACCGTCACCGCCACCGGATAGTGATCGGACGCGTCCGACTCGGGCACCCCGTAGTCGGTGACGAGCACCCCGTCCGACCCGAAGACCCAGTCGGTGCTGGCGCCGTCGGACCTGGTCGGGTACCCCTCGCCGCCGATCGCGGTGTTGCGCAGGTCGGTGCCGTCGGTCATCGCGGTCAGCTCGCGGCTGCCGGCGCCCGCGTTGAAGTCGCCGCCGATGAGGGTGCGGGGCGCCCCGCCCCAGGCCCGCAGCAGCGTCGCGATCGACCGGAGGCGCTCGTCGACCTGGTCGTCGCCGCCCTCCAGGTGCGTCGACCACACGTCCATCGTGGTCCTCCCGACAGCGAGCCGGGCCCACACGTAGCCGCGGATCTGCGACCAGTCGCCCTTGCGCATCCGGCCCGTCCCGGAGCTGCGCACCGGAAGCGACGTCAGGATCGCGTTGCCGAACTGCCCGTCGGCGGCGGGGCCCCAGATCAGCTTCATGCCGAGGCGCCGCGACAGCCACACGCCGACGTCGGTGGTGCCGGACAGCAGCGATCCCCGCCCGGCCTCCTGCAGCAGGACGACCTGGGCGCGCTGCCCCTCGATGACGCGGGCGATGCCCTCCGGGTCGAGCCGCCCCGACTGGTTGACCGCGTCGTGGATGTTGTAGCTGAGCACCCGAACCTGGCCGTTGGCGGGCGCCGCCGGGGCGTCCCCGTCCGGGGCGGCCACGGTGAACACCAGCGTGCCGATCAGCAGCGCCAGCGCGGCGGCGCCGGCGGTCAGCGCGCGCAGCGGCGCGCGGGCGGGCAGCGGGCCGCCGCGGGCCGCCGCGAAGGCGGCGAGGGCCCCGAGCAGGATCCCGGCGAGGCCCGGCAGCACGTTGTTCGGGAACGGCAGCGGCGACACGGCGCTGATCTGGTACGGGATCAGGATCGCGGCGATGAGCAGGCCGCCGAGCGCGGCGCCAGCGTCGACCCGCCACACCGGCCCGCCGGCCCCGGAGCGGCGCAGCGGCGCCCGGCACGCCACCGCGAGCAGCCACGCCGACAGCACCTGCCCGACGATCACGATGGGGACGACCTCGACGCCGGAGAGCGCGTACGTCCCGGCGACGGCGCCGGCCCCGACCCCGAGCAGCGTCCCGCCGAACACGCAGACGCCGCCCGGCACCGCGCGCACGGCGAGCCCCGACGCCAGGAACGCCAGGGCGAGGCCCTGCCCGGCGACGATCGCGATGTGCGCGCCGGTCAGCGACTGCCAGCCGGACGAGGCGATGAACGCGGGGCTGGACAGGACGAGGACCTGCAGCGCGAGGAACGGCCCGAACGCGGCGGCGCCGATCGCGTCCCGCCAGGAGATCCCGGGCGCGGTGACGGGACCGGACGCCAGCTCCCGGTAGAGCGCGGCGGCGCCGACCGCGACGAACACCAGGCACGCCAGCCAGGGGCCCACGCCGTCCCGCCACACCGGATCCCACGTGGCGAAGCACATCCGCACGGCGGCGTCGATGGACAGGCCCGCGACGGTGGCCGTGGCGAAGCCGACGCCGGACAGGCCGCGGGCGCCCTCGTACAGCGCCGCGACGGCGATCATGCCGATGGCGGTGCCGGCGAACGCCAGCCAGGTGCGCGGGTCGATGGCCTGCGCGAGGAGCCGGACGGCGAACAGGCCGCCGATGCCGGTGAGCAGCAGCGCGCGGGGGCCGGCGGCGCGGCGGATCAGCGGCGCGGCGAACCCGGCGAGGTAGATGACCGCGACCCCCACGGCCGCCGCCGCGGTGCCGGTCTGGTCGGCGAAGTGGTCGAGCTGGGGCAGCGAGAACCGCAGGGTCTGCGCGAGGACCGCGACGGTGACCGCGATCAGCGCGAGCCTGGCGGGGCCCTGCGGGACGATCGAGGGTCCGGCCGCGGCGGGGCCGCCTGTCCTCGTGCCTACGTCTGTGCTGGCCAATTGAACGAGTGCTCCCGGGGGACGAGCGGACCTGCGGGATTGGCGGACGCGCCTGGGCTGCGCCTGCGCCGGCGACCAGGTGTCGCCGCCGGAGGCCATCGTGACGCAAACCGAGCACGGCCGGAGGCCGATCCAGAAGATCGTTCTCCGGCCGTGTCCGGGACGTTCACCGGCTCGCCGCGCGGGGCCGCCGGAGCGGCCGGGCGCGGCGGGCGCGCGTCAGCGGGCCGTCACTGGCCGCCGGAGAGCTTCTCCCGCAGCGCCGCGAGCGCCTCGTCGGTGGCCAGGGCGCCACCGCCGGACTCGCTCTCGCCGCCGCCGGAGTAGGAGGTCTCGCCGCCGGTGGCCGCGGGCTCGGCGCCCGCCTCGGCCTCGGCCTTGCGGGCCTCCTCGATCTGCTTGCGGTGGGCGTCGAAGCGGGCGCGGGCCTCGGCGTACTGCCGCTCCCACGTCTCGCGCTGCTCGTCGAAGCCCTCCAGCCACTCGCCGGTGTCTGCGTCGAAGCCCTCGGGGTACTTGTAGTTCCCCTGGTCGTCGTACTCGGCGGGCATGCCGTACAGGGTCGGGTCGAAGTCCTCTTCCTCGATCCCGGCGGCGCCCTCGTTGGCCTGCTTGAGCGACAGGCTGATGCGGCGCCGGTCGAGGTCGATGTCGATGATCTTCACGAAGATCTCGTCGCCGACCTGGACGACCTGCTCGGGGATCTCCACGTGGCGCTCGGCCAGCTCGGAGATGTGCACCAGGCCCTCGATGCCCTCCTCGACCCGGACGAACGCGCCGAACGGCACCAGCTTGGTGACGCGGCCCGGCACGACCTGGCCGATCTGGTGGGTGCGGGCGAACTGCTGCCACGGGTCTTCCTGGGTCGCCTTGAGCGACAGGGAGACGCGCTCGCGCTCCATGTCGACGTCCAGGACCTCGACCGTGACCTCCTGGCCGACCTCGACGACCTCGGACGGGTGGTCGATGTGCTTCCAGGACAGCTCGGAGACGTGCACGAGCCCGTCGACGCCGCCGAGGTCGACGAACGCGCCGAAGTTGACGATCGAGGACACGACGCCCTTGCGGACCTGGCCCTTCTGCAGGGTGTTGAGGAAGGTCTGGCGGACCTCGCTCTGCGTCTGCTCCAGCCAGGCGCGGCGGGACAGCACCACGTTGTTGCGGTTCTTGTCCAGCTCGATGATCTTGGCCTCGAGCTCGCGGCCCACGTAGGGCTGCAGGTCGCGCACGCGGCGCATCTCGACGAGCGACGCGGGCAGGAAGCCGCGCAGGCCGATGTCGAGGATGAGACCGCCCTTGACGACCTCGATGACCGTGCCGGTGACGATGCCGTCCTCGTCCTTGATCTTCTCGATCGTGCCCCAGGCGCGCTCGTACTGGGCGCGCTTCTTGGACAGGATCAGCCGGCCCTCCTTGTCCTCCTTCTGGAGGACGAGGGCCTCGACGTGGTCTCCGGTGGAGACGACCTCGTTCGGGTCCACGTCGTGCTTGATGGACAGCTCGCGCGAGGGGATGACGCCCTCGGTCTTGTAGCCGATGTCGAGGAGGACCTCGTCACGATCGACCTTGACGACAGTGCCTTCGACAATGTCGCCGTCGTTGAAGTACTTGATGGTCTCGTCGATCGCCGCGAGGAAGGCTTCCTCGGACCCGATGTCGTTGACCGCTACCTGCGGGGTGGTCGAGGTGGCCTCGGTGCTGCTCGTCATGTGTCGGCTGGCTCCGGTACGGACATGGAAGTCGTATGGGGTTGTGCGCGGAGGGCCGTTTTCCGCCCTGCCGAAGACCGGATTGGAACGCGGTCGCCGCCGCGTCAGTACACCGAACCGTTGTCGCCGACCTGACCGAGCGCGAGCCTGCTCCGTCCGAAGCGCGCGCAGGCCCACAGCGCAGCGATCAGGATATGGGACCGATCTCTCGTGGTCAATCCACAGGGACGGCCGCGATCAGTACATCCGCGCCTTCGCCCGGTACTCCTTGGCGAGCCGGTCCTCGGCCGCCTTGGGAAACGTCACGGTGTTCGGGTCACCGTCAGATGTGTACCGCTCATCGGGGTTCTTGTCCAGGTATTCGAGCCACGCGGTGGAACAGTACCGCGTGCAGTCGTTCTCCTTGATCTTGCCCTCGGAGCGGACCCGGTCGATGTTCCAGCGGTCGAAGTCGTCGTCGAACGGGGACAGGGCGGGCTTCCAGCCCGCGAGGAAGAGCCCCTGGAAGGCGTAGCGCCCGTCCTGCTTCTCGGCCCACGTCTTCTTCTTCGGCACGGCCCCGAACGGGTAGGCGAACGTGGTCGTGTGGGTCCCGGTGAGCCGGACGATCCGGTCCTCCATGTCCCCGATCTCCTTGTGCACCTGCTTCTCGGACATGCCGCCGAGATTCGGGTGGGACACCGTGTGGTTGCCGATCTCGAACCCGTGCTGCGCCAGCCACTTCAGTCCCGCGGTGGCCTGCGCGTCCTGCATCCCGAACAGGTCCTTGTTCAGGTAGAACGTCGCCACCGGCCGGAACCCCGGGTTCTCCCGGGCGACCTGCGTGAGGATCGCGACGGCGGTGTCCGGCGCCGGGTTGCCCTGCGCGTCGAGCGCGAAGTGGCCGGGCGTGCTGTCGTCGAACGTCAGGACCACCGGGTGCTTGCCGGCCGGCACGTCGAACCTCCCGCCGACGAACTCCGCCGCCGTGATCGGGTAGTAGCCGTCCTTGGCGAGGCCGGTCAGCTCGTCGTAGAGCTCCTTGGTCGTGCGGTCCAGCGACAGCTCCGGCTTCTTCAGGATCCGGTGGTACATCAGCACCGGGACCTGCCCCAGCTCGTTCGCCTTGGCCGCCACCGCGGCCGGCGCCGCCGCGAGGATCGGCGCGGTGGCCGCCACCGACGGCGACCCGCTCGCCGACGGCCCCGGCGCGGGCGTCCTCCCGGCCCCGGCCGCCTGGGCGGCCGGCGTGGCCCCGGACGCGGCGCCGGTGCGCCCGGCCGTGTCCTCCTTCTCGCGTCCCCTCCGGTCCCCGGGAAGCGTCAGCCCCAGGACCACGGCGCAGGCGATCACAACTCCAGCGATCTTGTGAAGGAGCGGCACGTTACCCCCGCCGGTAGACCCGAACAGGACCAGGGGGCCAGCGTACGACTCCCTGGACATCTACGGACACCCACTGGCGTACCCACATGATCCCCACGGCCCACACCCACCCAGACCCGCATCCCACCAAGTCCGATTTATGGAGCGCCCACTACCCCGACAACCCCGGCCACCGCAGCAACCACGCGACGAGCGGAATGGTTGCGATCGCGTCCGAAGGCAGGGACGAGCGAAGCGAGACCCTGATCGCGCAGCGAGCCGCTAGGCGAGCCGGAGCGATGCAGCGATCGCCCGCGTTTCTCGACGATGGAGGGCGCCCAGCGCCCGAAGGAGGAGAGAAACGCAGAAAAATCAGTGCGCCGCGTCCTGCCAGGTGCGGCCGGTGCCCATGGAGACGCTGAGGGGCGCGCGGAGCGCGTAGGCGCCGGCCATCTCGGCGCTGACCAGGGCCTTGAGCTCGTCCAGCTCGCCAGGGGCGACCTCGAAGACGAGCTCGTCGTGGACCTGCAGGAGCATCCGGGAGGCGAGGCCGGCGGCGCGCAGGGCGCGGTCGACGTTGAGGCTCGCCACCTTGATGATGTCGGCGGCGGAGCCCTGGATGGGGGCGTTGAGGGCCATCCGCTCGGCCATCTCGCGGCGCTGCCGGTTGTCGGAGGTGAGGTCGGGCAGGTAGCGGCGGCGGCCGAGGATCGTCTCGGTGTAGCCCTCCTGGCGGGCCTTGGCGACGATGTCGCGCAGGTAGTCGCGGACGCCGCCGAACTGCTCGAAGTACTCCTCCATGAGGCCGCGGGCCTCGTCCGGGGAGATCCGGAGCTGCTGGGACAGGCCGTAGGCGGACAGGCCGTAGGCGAGGCCGTAGTTCATCGCCTTGATGCGGGCGCGCAGCTCGGAGTCGATCTGCTCGGGCGGCAGGCCGAAGACGCGGGACGCGGTGATGGTGTGGAAGTCGGCGCCGGAGCCGAACGCCTCCAGGAGCGCCTCGTCCTCGGACAGGTGCGCCATGATGCGCAGCTCGATCTGCGAGTAGTCGGCGGTGAGGAGGGACTCGTAGGGCTCGCCGACGACGAAGGCCTCGCGGATCTGCCGCCCCTCGGCGGTGCGGATCGGGATGTTCTGCAGGTTCGGGTCGGTGGACGACAGGCGCCCGGTGGCGGCGATCATCTGGTTGAACGTGGTGTGGATGCGCCCGGCGTCGTCGGCCATCGGGATGAGCGAGTCGACGATGCTCTTGAGCTTGGCCACCTCCCGCCAGCGCAGGATGTGCTCCAGGACGGGGTGCGGCTCCTTCTCCAGGAGGGTCGTCAGGGCCTCGGAGTCGGTGGTGTAGCCGGTCTTGGTGCGCTTGGTCTTGGGCAGGTTCAGCTCGTCGAACAGGACCTGCTGGACCTGCTTCGGCGAGCCCAGGTTGAAGTCGTGGCCGACGGCGGCGTGGGCCTGCTGCTCCTGCTCCTTGACCTGGCCGCCCAGGGAGGCCGACAGCCCGGCGAGGTGGTCGGTGTCGACGGCGATGCCCGCGCGCTCCATGTCGGCCAGGACGCCGACGAGCGGCAGCTCGACCTCGTGCAGGAGGCGGGTGGCGCCGCGCTTGTCGAGGTCCCTGTCGAGGACGTCGGCCAGCTCGGCGACGGCGCGCGCGCGGACCGCGAGGGCCTCGGCCGCCTCCTCCTCGCCGGAGCCGTCCAGGGTGAGCTGGCCCGAGTCCTCGGTCTCGCTGCGCAGCTCGCGGTGGAGGTAGCGCAGGACGAGGTCGGCGAGGTCGAAGGTCCGCTGGCCCGGCAGCGCGAGGTAGGCGGCGAGGGCGGTGTCGCTGGTGACGCCCTCCAGCCGCATGCCGCGCGCGGCGAGCGCCAGCATCGGGCCCTTGGCCTCGTGGATCGTCTTGGGGCGGGCCGGGTCGGCGAGGTAGGCGGCGAGGGCGCGCTCGTCGTCCTCGACCAGCTCGGCGGGGTCGATGTGGACGGCCGGGCCCTTCTTGGACGCCAGCGCCAGCGCGGTGATCTCCCCGGTGCCGCGGCCCCAGGCGCCGGTGACGGCGATGCCGGTCCGCTCGCCGGTGTTGGCCTCCAGCCAGGTGCCGAGCGCGCCGGGCTCCAGCGCCTCCACCTCGACGTCGAATCCTTCGTCGGCCTCGGGCTCGGCCGCGGAGATCGAGGAGTACAGCCGCTCGCGGAGCACCCGGAACTGCAGCGAGTCGAACAGGGTGTGGATCTCCTCGCGGTCCCACTGGCCCATGGTGAGCTGCGGCGGCGTCAGCTCCAGGCCGACCTCGGTGTCGAGCTTGTTGATCTGGTGGTTGCGCAGCACGCCGGCGAGGTGCTCGCGCAGGTTGTCGCCGGCCTTGCCCTTGATCTCCTCCACCCGGGCGACGAGGGTGTCGAGGTCGCCGTACTTGGTGAGCCACTTCGCGGCGGTCTTCGGGCCGACCCCCGGGACGCCGGGCAGGTTGTCGCTGCTCTCCCCCACCAGCGCGGCGAGCTCGCGGTACCGCTCGGGCGGGACGCCGTACTTCGCCTCGACGGCGGCCGGGTCCATCCGGGACAGCTCGGACACGCCGCGAACGGGGTAGAGGATCGTGACGTCGTCGTTGACGAGCTGGAACGCGTCGCGGTCGCCGGTGACGATGAGGGTCCGCAGGCCCGCCCGCGTGGCCTGGACGGACAGCGTGGCGATGATGTCGTCGGCCTCGAACCCGGCGACCGACAGGCGCGGGATGCGCAGCGCGTCCAGCACCTCGAAGATCAGGCTGACCTGGCTGCGGAACTCGTCCGGCGTCTTCTGCCGCCCCGCCTTGTACTCGACGTACTGCTCGTGCCGGAACGTCGGCTCGGAGCGGTCGAACGCCACCGCGATGTGGGTCGGCTGCTCGTCGCGCAGGACGTTGATGAGCATCGAGGTGAAGCCGTACACGGCGTTGGTCGGCTGCCCGTCGGTGGTGGAGAAGTTCTCCACGGGCAACGCGAAGAACGCCCGGTAGGCCAGGGAATGCCCGTCCAGCAGGAGGAGCCGGTCACGCTTGTCAGGGGTCGTTGCCGTAGTCACCACACCAGGACTCTAGTCTGCGCGTACGACAGTTTTGTGGAGGCGTAAGTGACTGACACCGACGGCGCGGGCCCGCGGGACCCGGGCGCGAAGATCCACGCCGGGGACGGGCCCGGCGCGGAGGGCGACCTGGCCGCGTCCATGGGCGTGGAGTACCTGGAGGCGTCGGCCGAGCGCGTCGTCGGCCGCATGCCGGTGAAGGGCAACACCCAGCCCTACGGGCTCCTGCACGGCGGCGCCTCCTGCGTGCTCGCCGAGTCGCTCGGCTCCGTCGGCTCCGCCCTGCACGCCGGGCCGGGGCGCATCGCCGTCGGCATCGAGATCAACGCCACCCACCACCGGTCCGCCACCGAGGGGTACGTCACGGGCGTGGCGACCCGCCTGCACGGCGGCCGCACCCTCGCGACCTACGACATCGTCATCACCGACGAGCAGGACCGGCGGGTGTGCACCGCGCGCCTCACCTGCATGCTGCGGGACGCCCCCTCCGGAGCTTGATCCGCGCTTTCTTTGCGGTGCACGCCCCGGGGTCTGTAGCGTGGATGGGAACGGCCCGGGATCACCGAGTAGACAACGTACGCGCCCGGGGAAGGTTCGTACGGCCCCAAAGGTGATCCCGGGTCAACGCGTGTCCGGGACCGATCCGGCCGCCCCTGACACCGGTAGGCCGGCACCGGTAGGCCGACACCGGTATAGGTGGATCACCGGTTGCGGTTGCGTTGCGAAACGCCCCTGGCCGTTCACCGGCGCCCGGCACCGGACGTACGTTCCGGGCATGCGCCACCGTGACACGCGCACCCGCCGCAGGCCGGCGGGCGCTCCCCTGGCGGGCGCCGCCCTCTCGCTGGCCGCGGCCCTCCTGCTCTCCGGCTGCTCGGGCTCCGGGGACGCCGCGGACCCGCCCACCTACAAGATCCCCGCGGAGACGGCCCGCGAGGGCGAGAGCGTCCCGCGGGGCAAGACCGGGAGCAGCGCCGACATGCGCTTCACCGTCATCGGCTTCCGGACGGACATGACCGACGTCATGGGCACCCACGCCGCGATGGACGCCAAGGGCGCCTTCACCCGCATCCGCCTGCTCGCCGTCAACACCGGCCGCGACATCCAGGTCTTCGACACCTGGAGGCAGCGCCTCATCACCGCCGACGGCCGCGCCCACTCCCCCGACGTGAACGCCACCATGATCAAACGGCAGCCGGAGCGGCTCTCCGTCGGCGCGGCCATGCGCGCCGAGTTCGACCTGTGGTTCGACATCCCCCGCGGCGCGAAGGTGAAGGCCGTCCGGCTCTACGGATCGCCTCCGGTCGGCGCCGTCAGCGACCCCGCGCCCGCCGAGATCGCGCTGCCCTGAGCGTCCCCGCGGACGCGAGCGCCCGCCCGTCCGGACGAACCGGCCGGGCGGGCGCGCACGCCTAGCCAGGACCCCTCAGACGGACTTGCCCTCCTCCGGGTCGTCCGCCGCCTCGGCCGCGCCGTCGCCCAGGTCACCGCCCAGGTAGGCGGCGCGGACCTGCGGGTCGTCCAGCAGCTCCCGCGCGGGCGCGGACTTCACGACCCGGCCGGTCTCCAGCACGTACGCGCGGTGCGCGATCTGGAGCGCCTGCTGGGCGTTCTGCTCCACCAGCAGCACCGTCGTGCCGCGCCGGTTGATCTCCTCGATGATCGAGAAGATCTGCTGGACCAGCATCGGCGCCAGCCCCATGGACGGCTCGTCGAGCAGCAGCACCTTCGGCCTGGCCATCAGCGCCCGCCCGATCGCGAGCATCTGCTGCTCGCCGCCGGACATCGTGCCGCCCGCCTGCGACTTGCGCTCGGCCAGCCGCGGGAACAGCTCGTAGGCCTCCGCCAGCTCCTTCGCCGCGCTGTCCTTCCGGGCGTAGGCGCCCATCAGGAGGTTCTCCTCCACGGTCATCCCGGGGAAGATCCCGCGCCCCTCCGGCGCCTGCCCGATCCCGGCCGTCACCCGCTTGTGGCCCTGCAGCCGGCTGATGTCCCGGCCGTCGAACCGGATCGCGCCCGACGACAGGTTCCGCAGCCCCGACACCGTCTTCAGCGTCGTGGTCTTGCCCGCGCCGTTCGCGCCGATCAGCGTGACGATCTCACCCTGGTCGACCGACACCGAGACGCCCTTCAGCGCGGCGATCTTTCCGTAGTGGACGTGGATGTCCTCGATCTCAAGAAGCATCGGCCGGAGCCCCCAGATACGCCTCGATCACCCGCGGGTCGTTCTGCACCTCGGCCGGCAGGCCGTCGGCGATCTTCTGCCCGAAGTCCAGCACCGCGACCCGGTCGCTGATCCCCATCACCAGGCTCATGTCGTGCTCGATGAGCAGGACCGTCACCCCGGTGTCGCGGATCCTGCGGATCAGGTCCTGCAGCGCGGTCTTCTCCGCCGGGTTCATGCCCGCCGCCGGCTCGTCCAGCAGCAGCAGCCGCGGGTTCGTCGCCAGCGCCCGCGCGATCTCCAGGCGCCGCTGGTCGCCGTACGGCAGGTTCTTCGCGGCCTCCTCGGTCCGGTGCGAGATCCCGACCAGCTCCAGCAGCTCGCGGGCCCGCTCGCGGCCCTGGCGCTCCTCGCGCCGGTGCCACGGCAGCCCCAGCGACGCGCCCGCCAGGCCCGTCCGGTGGTGGGCGTCCGCGCCCACCAGGACGTTCTCCAGCGCCGTCATGTTGTGGAACAGCCGCACGTTCTGGAACGTCCGGGCGATGCCCAGCTTCGTCACGACGTAGCGCTTCTTGCCGTCGATGCGTTTCCCGCCGAACACCACCTGGCCCTCGGTGGGCCGGTACACGCCGGTGGTCACGTTGAACACCGTCGTCTTCCCGGCGCCGTTCGGGCCGATCAGCGCGAAGATCTCCCCTTCGCGGATCGTGATGTCGACCTTGTTCAGCGCCACGACGCCGCCGAACCGCATGACGACGTCCCGCAGCTCCAGGACCGGTGCGCGCTCGTCCGTCCCGCTCACTTGTTCACCTCCGCGGCCTCGGACTGCCCCGGCCCGGCGACCTCGGCGCCCATGCTGCCCATTCCGCCGGTGCCCTCCGCCAGCTCGGCCTTCCGCCGCCGGGACGGCCACAGGCCCTCCGGGCGGAAGATCATCATCAGGACCAGCGCGCCGCCGAAGATCAGCATCCGGTAGTCGTCCAGGAACCGGAACCGCTCGGGCAGCCATGCCACCACGAACGCCCCGAGGATCGCCCCGGGGATGTTCCCCGAGCCGCCCAGCACGACCGCCGCCAGGATCAGCGCCGACACGATGAACTCGAAGTTCGCCGGCAGGATCGACGTCTGCTTCGCGGCGAACACCACGCCGCCGCTGCCGCCGATCGCCGCGCCGATCGCGAACGCCGCCAGCTTGAACTTGAACGTCGGGACGCCCATCAGCTCGGCGGCGTCCTCGTCCTCCCGGATCGACGCCCACGCCCGGCCGACCCGCGAGGCATCCAGCCGCCGCACGAAGATGATCGCCAGGACGATGAACACCAGCAGCAGGTAGTAGTACGGCCGCGAGTCCAGCAGCCCGTACTTCAGCGGCTGCACGCCGAGGATCTCGAACTCCGACAGCGACGGCGGGTGCGGGATGCCCTGCACGCCGCGCGGGCCGTTCACGAACGAGCTGTTGTTCGCCGTCCGCTTGACGATCTCACCGAAGCCCAGCGTCACGATCGCCAGGTAGTCGCCGCGCAGCCGCAGCGTCGGCGCCCCGAGGATCACCCCGGCGAGCGCGGAGAACAGGATCGCCAGGACCAGCGTCTCCCAGAAGCTCCAGTGGTACCGCACCGCGAAGATCGCGATGGTGTACCCGCCGACCGCGTAGAACGCCACGTACCCGAGGTCGAGCAGGCCGGCCATGCCGACCACGACGTTCAGGCCGATCGCCAGCAGCACGTAGATGGCGATCTGGTCGCTGAGCATCGACGGCCAGCTCGCGCCGCTCGGCGCCATGAAGGTGCCGATCGACTCGCTGGGCAGGAACACCGCGGCCACGATGAGCAGGGCGTACACCGCCCACCGCTGCCATCCGGGAGCGCCCGCCCACCAGGTCCGCAGCGGGTCGAGGGACAGGCCGGAACCGAGCCGGCCTCCGTTGCCGTTTCCGTTCTTCTTCGTGAGGTTCATGCGCGCGCCTGCTGGAGGGACTCACCGAGGATGCCGGTGGGACGGAACATCAGGACCAGGATCAGCACGGTGAACGCGACCACGTCCCGCCACTCCGAGCCGAACAGGCTCGAACCGTACATCTCAAGCAAACCCAGGACGAAACCGCCGGCGAGCGCGCCGCGGATGTTGCCGATCCCGCCGAGCACCGCCGCCGTGAACGCCTTGATGCCGAGCAGGAAGCCCACGAAGTAGTTCGTCTGCTCGAAGCGCAGGAAGTACAGCGCCGCCGCGACGCCCGCCATCACACCGCCGACCATGAACGTCACCGACACGACCCGGTCGATGTTGACGCCCATGAGCACGGCCGTCTCCGGGTCCTGCGCCGTGGAGCGGATGCCCCGGCCGAGCTTGGTCCGGTTCACGAACTGGTCCAGCGCCACCATCATCAGCACCGCGCCGAAGAAGATGATCAGCTTGTCGTTGCTGATCTGGATCGGCCCGACGTCCACCACGTCGGTGAGCTTCTTGAAGTGCTCGTCGACCGGGAGCTTGCCGCCCTCCTTCGAGGTTCCGAAGACCCGGTGCACGACGACCGTCGCGAACAGCTGCTGGATGAAGATCGAGGCCCCGATGGCCGAGATCAGCGCCGCGAGTCTCGACGCCCCTCTCTTGCGGAGCGGTCTGTACGCCGTCACCTCCAGGAGCATGGCGCCGCCGCCGGCGACCGCGCCGGCCACCACCGCGGTCAGCACCACCACCCCGATCAGCGCGAACCCGCCCACCGTGTCGACGCCCAGCGAACGGACCGTCCACAGGGCCGCGAACGTGCCGACCATGAAGATGTCGGCATGGGCGAAGTTGATCAGCCGCAGCACGCCGTAGACCATCGTGTAGCCCAGCGCCAGCAACGCGTAGATCGCGCCCAGCGCCAGACCGTCGATGGTCGACGGCCAGAATTGATTGATGAAGTCGTCGAGCACCGTAGGTCGCCTTAGTCAGAGAGAAGGAGCGGGAACGCTGTAGCGCTCCCGCTCCCGCGCCGTCAGGGTCCCGGTAGGGCGTCCGGTTACGCCTACGAGACCTTCGCTTCGTTGCTGTTTCCGAGGAGCGGCAGCTTGTTGCCCTCCACCTCGTAGATGTAGATGTCCTGGGTGGCGAGCTCACCGTTGTCGGCGAACTTGATCTGCTTGCCGACACCCTGGACGTCGACGGTCTTCAGGTAGTTGTTGATGTCCTCGGGCTCGGTCTTGCCGGCCTTGACGGCCTCGATGAACGCCGTCGCGGCGTCGAAGCCCTCGGTCGAGTAGATCGCGACCTCGGAGCCGAACTTGGCCTTGTAGTCGTCGGCGAACTTCTTGGCCTTGGGGTTCGTCTTGCCCTCGGCGTCGATCAGGCAGCCGCAGCTGATCAGCGTGCCCTGCGCGTTCTGCTGGCCGGTGCCGTCGATCAGGCCGGTGGCCAGCGACCCGTCGCCGGACATCATCTTGCCCTTGTAGCCGCCCTCGCGCAGCTGCTTGAACAGCCGGCCCGCGACCGCGTAGTAGCCGCCGAAGTACACCAGGTCCGGCTTGAACTGGTTGATCTTGTTGACCGTCGAGGAGTAGTCGGTGCCCTTGTCGTCGACCGCGTCGCTCTGGGTCTGAGCGCCCTTCTCCTTGACCGCCTTCTCGATGGCGTCCGCGAGGCCCTTGCCGTAGTCCTGGTTGTCGGAGACCAGGAAGACCTTCTTCGCCTTCACCGAGTTGATCGCGAAGACGCCGACGCCGGCGCTCTGCGCGGCGTCGTCCGCCACCACGCGGTGCCAGTACTTCCAGCCCTTCTCGCCGAGCGTGATGTTCGTCGCCGACGGCGACACGCTCGGGATCTTCGCCTCTTCGAGGATCGGGCCGACGCTCTGCGACTCACCCGAGAACGCCGGGCCGATGAGGCCCGCGATCTTGTCGTTCTTGACCGCGCCCAGCGCCAGCGACGTCGCCTGCTCCGGCTTGCCCTGGCTGTCGTAGGTCTTGAACTTGATCTTGACCTTGGGGTTCGTGGCGTTGTACTGCTCGATCGCCAGCTGCGCGCCCTGCTTGGGCGGAATCACCAGGCCCGAGTTCTCACCGGTCAGGTCACCCATGAACCCGATCGTGACCTCATCGCCACTGCCACCGGAGTCGCTATCGCCGTCACCACAGGCCACGGCGCCGAGCGCGAGCGCCGCGCTCACCGCCACCGCGCCGGTGATCCTCATCATGTTGCGCCGCAAGGTGCCCAACCTTTCCATCCGGATCCGGGAGGGGATCGGGTACGAGTCAAGCCCCGACGCCGCCACCTCGGATGAAGGAAACGGTCACTCGGGGACCAGCTATGTCGTACACCGTCGACCCGCCCCATAACAGGACCCCCGGATCGAAGGGTTACTCGTTCGTTACGCCCCTGTGAGCTTCCGATACCCGCCGTTGCCTGGGACGATTACATACAGTGACGCTAAGGGATCAGTCCGGTACGTCCGCTTTGGACCTTGACAACGCGGGGGTGCCGGGGGCGGCGCGTCAGCCTGCGGCGGGCTCTCCCCGGCCACCGGACGCGCCCGCCACGACCGCCTCGGCGACGGCCCGCATCGTGAGCCTCCGGTCCATCGAGGTCTTCTGGATCCAGCGGAACGCCTCCGGCTCGGACCAGCCGTGCGCCTCCTGCAGCAGCCCCTTGGCGCGGTCCACCACCTTGCGGGTCTCCAGCCGCTCCTGCAGCCCGGCGACCTCGGCCTCCAGCGCCCGGAGCTCGGTGTACCGGCTCACCGCCATCTCGATCGCGGGCGCGAGGTCGGTCTTGGAGAACGGCTTGACGAGGTAGGCCATCGCGCCCGCCTCCGTCGCCCGCTGGACGAGCTCGCGCTGGGAGAACGCGGTGAGGATCACCACCGGGGCGATGCGGTCCGCGGAGATCCGCTCGGCCGCCGAGATCCCGTCCAGCACCGGCATCTTCACGTCCAGGATCACCAGATCGGGCTTCAGCTCGCCCGCCAGCCGCACGGCCGTCTCGCCGTCCCCGGCCTCCCCGACCACCTCGTAGCCGTCCTCCTGAAGCATCTCCTTCAGGTCCAGCCGGATCAGGGCCTCGTCTTCCGCGATCACCACTCGCCGCGCGCTCTCCACACCACGACCCTACCGAAACCCGCTACCCTGGTCCCCGTCGCCCCGCACCAGGGCGACGAGCCGGACCGAGCTAGAAATTTCCGGAAAATGCCGGGATGGTGGAATTAGGTAGACACGAATCCCTCAAAAGGATTTGTCCGAAAGGGCGTGCGGGTTCGAATCCCGCTCCCGGTACCCATGGACTTCCAGCCCGCCACAACACGAACACCGGCGAACACCTCTCACCGAGTGCGATCATCAGGAAACTGTCAGTGGCGGATGCGACAGTGCGGGCATGTACGATCCGCGAAAGCGCCCGCTCGCGTTACGCCTGCTGGGCTCGGGGTTCACGATCGCCGAGGTCCATCGCCAGACGGGGATACCCAAGTCCACATTGGGCAACTGGAAGAAGCACCCCGAGAAGGCCGCGAGCCACACTCCCCCGTTATGTCCCCGTTGTCATGACCAGGGGCTCGATACGACGGCTTACTCCTACCTTCTCGGGCTCTACCTCGGCGACGGTCATCTGGCCCGGCAGCGCAACGGCGTCTACCGCCTGGAGATCGCTTGCGCCGACGCCTGGCCCGGCCTGATCGACATGGCCGCCGACGCGGTGGGCGCGGTCTTGTCGTCCAAGGTCGGACGCCGCCAGAAACCGGGCTGCACGATGGTGGGCTCCTACTCCAAGCACTGGCCATGCCTGCTTCCCCAGCACGGACCGGGGATGAAGCACACTCGCAAGATCGAACTGCTCGCGTGGCAGCGGAAGATCGTCGAGGAGCACACCGGCGAGTTCGTCCGCGGGCTGATCCACTCGGACGGGTGCCGGACGACGAACCGGGTCCGTAAGCGCCTCAAGGGAGGCGATCGCTGGTACGAGTATCCGCGGTACAACTTCACGAACGCGTCGCTGGACATCCAGCGGCTGTTCACCGGTGCGCTGGACCGGCTAGGGATCGAATGGACGCAGATGACCGCCCGGAACTTCTCGGTGGCGAAGCGGGAGGCGGTGGCGCGGCTGGACGAGTTCGTGGGGCCGAAGTACTAGGGCCGCCGGTGTCCGGAGCGAGGTGGAAACGAGACCGGGCGGTGATACCTGCCCGGTGGGCACGTTCGGACGGCGGAAGGCCGGGCACCGCACGGGGTGCGGTCGCGCGGTGCCCGGCCGGAGCGGCCGGCGGAGCCGGTCGGTGGAGGCCGTCGGCGGAGCCGGTCAGTGGGGGATCGCGATGGCGTCGCCGAGGCTGTGGACGCGCAGGGCGTTGGTGGAGCCGGCGGTGCCGGGCGGCGAGCCGGCGACCACGACGACCTTGTCGCCTTTCTGGCAGCGGCCGAGTTCGAGGAGCGACTGCTCGACCTGGCGGAACATGGCGTCGGTGTGGTCGACCTGCGGGACGATGAAGGTCTCCACGCCCCAGACGTGGGCGAGCCTGCCGCGGGTGGCGGGGACCGACGTGAAGGCGAGCAGCGGGATCGGCGAGCGGTAGCGGGACAGGCGGCGGGCGGTCTCGCCGGACATGGTGAACGCGGCGAGGGCCTCGGCGCCGACGATCGCGCCGACCTCGGCGGCGGCGCGGGCGATGGCGCCGCCGACGGTCTCCGGCATGCGCTCCAGGGTGTGGGTCGCCTGGAGGGCGGCCTGCTCGGCGGTCTGCACGATGCGGCTCATCGTGAGGACGGCCTCGATGGGGTACTGGCCGACGCTCGTCTCGCCGGAGAGCATGACGGCGTCGGCGCCCTCGAAGACGGCGTTGGCGACGTCGGAGGTCTCCGCGCGGGTGGGGCGGGGCGCGGAGATCATCGATTCGAGCATCTGGGTCGCGACGATGACCGGGCGGGCCTTCTCGCGGCACAGCTCGATGGCGCGCTTCTGGACGATTGGCACCTGTTCGAGGGGGAGCTCGACGCCGAGGTCGCCGCGGGCGACCATGATGCCGTCGAAGGCGGCGACGATCTCGGGGAGGCGCTCGACGGCCTGCGGCTTCTCGATCTTGCCGATGAGGGGGACGCGGACGCCCTCCTCCTCCATGATCTGGTAGCAGATGTCGGCGTCGGCGGGTGTGCGGACGAAGGAGAGGGCGACGAGGTCGACGCCGAGGCGCAGGGCCCACCGCAGGTCGCGCTCGTCCTTCTCGGTGAGGGCGGGGACGCTGACGGGGACGCCGGGCAGGTTGAGGCCCTTGTTGTCGGAGACCATGCCGCCGACGGTCACGGTGGTGTGGACGCGGCTGCCCTCGACGGAGGTGACCTTGAGGGCGACGCGGCCGTCGTCGATCAGGACGGTGTCGCCGGGCGACACGTCGCCGGGGAGGCCCTGGTAGGTGGTGGAGACCTCGCGGCGGGTGCCGGGGACGTCGTCGGTGGTGATGGTGAACTCGTCGCCGAGGGTGAGCCGTACCGGGCCGTCGGGGAAGCGCCCGATGCGGATCTTGGGGCCCTGCAGGTCCGCGAGGATGCCGACGCCGCGCCCGGTGGCGTCGGCGGCGGCGCGGATGCGGTGGTAGACCTCCTCGTGGACGGCATGCTCGCCGTGGCTCATGTTGAGGCGGGCGACGTCGATGCCGGCTTCGACGAGGGCGTTGATCTGCTCGGTGCTGGAGCAGGCGGGGCCGATGGTGCTGACGATCTTCGCTCGACGGGTCACGTGCATAACCGTACTTAGTTACTCGTCGGTACGGATATTCGTGCAGGATATGGTCGCCTCCGGTTCACGCAGTGGTCTAGGTCAGAGGTCTAGACCACATCCGGCCGGTCATCGCGCGAAGGCCTCCACGGCGGCCCTGCAGAACGCCTTGAGGTCGTCCGGCTTGCGGCTGCTGACCAGGACGTTGGGTCCCGCCTCGCAAACCTTTACCTCCTCGTCCACCCACGCGGCGCCCGCGTTGCGCAGATCGGTCTGGAGGCTCGGCCAGGACGCGAGCGTGCGGCCGCGGACGACGCCGGCCTCGATGAGGGTCCAGGGGCCGTGGCAGATCACCGCGACCGGCTTGCCGGCGTCGAAGAAGGACCTGGCGAAGGCGACGGCCCCCGGGTCGGTGCGCAGGAAGTCGGGGTTGGCGACGCCGCCGGGCAGCAGCAGGGCGTCGAACTCGGTGTGGTCGGAGACGTCGACGGTGGTGTCGATGGGGAAGGTGTCGGCCTTGTCGAGGTGGTCGAACGCCTGGAGGCGGCCGGACTGGGTGGACACCAGGCGCGCGCGCCCGCCGGCCTGCTCCACCGCCTTCCACGGCTCGGTGAGCTCGACCTGCTCGGTGCCCTCGGGCGCGCACAGGAAGGCGACGCTCCTGCCCTGAAGATCGTTGCTGGCCACGATGTCCTCCGATTCGCCGGTTTTCAGGGCCTTTGCCCGCCCGCGCGAGTGGTATGCAGGAAGGGTGAATCCGACCGGGTATCGCGAGTACCGGGCGCCGGGTCTGGCGTGCCTGTGGACCGCGTCGCTGCCCCGGGACGCGGAGCCGTTCGTCCAGCGGGTGGTGCCGGACGGCTGCGTGGACCTGATCTGGTCGGACGGCGGCATCCTGGTGGCGGGGCCGGACACCGGCCCGATCCCGGCGGTGATGCGGCCGGGCGAGGAGGTCGTGGCCGTGCGGTTCGCGCCGGGGACGGCGCCGCCCGTGCTGGGCGTCCCCGCGGACGCGATCCGCGACGGGCGGGTGCCGCTGCGGGACCTGTGGGGCGGGGAGGCCGACCGCCTGGCGGAGGCGGTGGCCGCGGCGCCCGACCGGCGGGGCGCGCTGGCCCGCGCCCTGCGCGGCCGGATGGGGCCGGCGGACCCGCTCGTGGCGGCGGTGGTGGCGGGCGTCGCCCGCGGTTCGGTGCGGGACGTCGCCGACGGCCTCGGCCTGGGCGAGCGGCAGTTGCGGCGGCGCTCGCTGGCGGCGTTCGGGTACGGGCCGAAGACGCTGCAGCGGGTGCTGCGCTTCCAGCGGGCGCTGCGGCTGGCGAGGGCGGGCGAGCCGCTGGCCTCGGTGGCGTACGCGGCGGGCTACGCCGACCAGGCCCACTTCGCGCACGAGGTGCGGGACCTGGCGGGCGAGCCCGTCCGCAGGCTGCTGGTCTAGGGCTTGAGCCGTCCGTGGGCGCGCAGCGTCAGGAGGCTCTCGACGGTGGCGAAGCCGCGCCACTCGGGGCCGGTGAGGGGCGTCCACGCGGGGAATCCGACGTGCCAGCCGCCGTCGTCGTCCTGCGCGTCGATGAGGGCGTCGAGCCCGGCGTCGATGGCGTCGCCGGGGAAGAGCCGCCGCCCGAACCCGTCCGGGCGGGGCGCGAAGTCGAGGGGTCCGTGGTGGTCGCTCCGCGCGCCGGCGGCGAGGAGGTCGCGGACGCGCCCGAACGCCGCCTCGGCCCGGTCGCGGTCGGGCACGTGGTCGAGGAAGGCCAGGACGGCGAGGACGTCGTACGGGCCGGGTTCGGTTCCGGGGTCGTCCAGATACCGCCAGCAGAACTCGGTCGCGGGGCCGAGCCACGGGTGGTCGGCGCCGGCCCGGTGCAGCATCCCGGCGAGGGCCGCGGTGGGGTTGATGCTCGCGGGCGGGTCGTCGGTGGTCTGCCACCAGGGCGCGTGCGGCGCGTCGCGGACGGTCGGCAGGACGAACGGCACCCCGCCGCCGTCCGCGGTGATGGACGACAGGTAGCCGGCGATGCGGGCGACGGCGGGGTCGCCGTCCGCGCCGGCCTCGTGCAGGATCTCGAGGGCGTGCTGGGCTGGGACGGGCTGGCTGCCCTCGCCGCGCAGGTCGGGTTCGAGGGCGTGGCCGTAGCCGCCGTCGGGGTTCTCGTAGGGGCGGAGGGCCGCCAGGACGGGGGCGGCGGGGGCGCCGCGGAAGTGCATCGCGAAGCGGTGCCGGTCGATGAGGCGGCCGCTCAGACGCATGAACTCGGCGGCGCGGGCGAGTCCGGATTCGGGCAGTACGTTCATGGGCTCGACGCTAGGCCGCCGGGTCGCGGCCGTCTTGCAGGAATCGGACACCGCGTGCGGCGGGGCGGGTGGGCCCGGCCACCCCAGCGGTGGGTGGCCGGGCCCCTGATGTCCCGCGGTACCGGGTGCGGGAGCGCGCGGTCCCCGGCGGCCGCGACGGGCTCGCGGCGGTGCCGCGGCCGGGCGGTGAACCCAGGCCGGACCGTAGCCGACCAGCACGAAGACCACAAGTGGATGACCGGCCATCGGGGTTTCGGACGTTCCGTCCGGTACGCCAGCTATGGTCTTCTATGGGTCATGAGTGACCCTTTTTACGAATGTGACAAGGCCGGGGAACCGCTCGCCGTGGTGGCGCGCGCCGCGGAGCCGTACCTGGAGAGCCTGCGGAGCCGTCCCGTCCACGACCGGGCGAAGGACGCGCTCCTGGACGAGCTGGACGGCCCGCTGCCCGACCGCGGGGAAGGGTCGGTGGCCGCGGTGGAGCGGCTGCTGCGGATCGGCACGGAGGCGGCGACGCACTCGTCCGGACCCCGGTTCTTCCATCTGGTGGTGGGCGGAGCCACGCCGGCGGCGATGGCGGGCGACTGGACGGCGTCGCTGCTGGACCAGGTGGCGGGCATCGCGCAGGCGTCACCGCTGGCGGCGCGGGCGGAGACGGTGGTGCTGCGGTGGCTGAAGGAGCTGTTCGGGCTGCCCGCGTCGTTCGGCGGCGTGCTGACGCCGAGCGCGACGCTGGCGCACGTGGCGGGCCTGGCCTGCGCGCGGCACTGGTGGGCGGGCGAGCACGGGGTGGACGTGACGTCGCGGGGCCTGGCGGGGCTGCCCGCGATGCCGGTGTTCACCAGCGGGCTCGTGCACGTCAGCACCAGGAAGGCGCTGCAGATCCTCGGCTGCGGGAGGGACACGCTGACGACGTTCGCGGCCGGCGACGACGGGCGGGCCGATCTCGCGGCGATGGACGCGGCGCTGGCGCGCGAGCGCGGCCGGGCGGTGATCGTGGCGAACCTCGGCGAGGTGAACACCGGGGCCTCGGACCCGATCGCCGGCCTGGCGGACCTGGCGGAGCGGCACGGCGCCTGGCTGCACGTGGACGGGGCGTTCGGCCTGTTCGCCGCCCTCAGCCCGCGCACCGCGCACCTCGCCCGGGGCGTCGAGCGCGCCGACTCGGTGACGGCGGACGGGCACAAGTGGCTGAACGTCCCCTACGAGAGCGGGTTCTCGTTCGTCCGGGACCCGGAGTCGCTCAGCCGCGCCTTCGGGGCGTGGGGCGCGGCCTACCTGCCGGACGCCGCGGACGAGCGGGTCAACTACAGCGCGCTGGGCCCGGAGTCGTCGCGGCGGGCGCGGGCGCTGCCGATCTGGGCGACGCTGCGGGCGTACGGGCGGGACGGCCACCGCGCGATGGTCGAGCGTCACCTCGACGTGGCCGGGCATCTCGGCCGGCTCGTCGAGGCGGCGCCCGACCTGGAGCTGCTGGCGCCGGTGCGGCTGTGCGTCACCTGCTTCCGGTACCGGCCCGAAGGCGTCCCGGCGGAGCGCCTGGACGACCTCAACGCGCGCCTGGGCGAGGCGCTCCTCGCCGACGGCCGCGTCTACGCGGGGACGAGCACCTACCGGGGCATGACGGTCCTGCGCCCCGCGACGCTCAACTGGCGGACGACGAAGGCCGACGTGGAGCGCCTCGTCGACGTCCTGCGCGAGCTCGGCGCCCGTCTCACCCGCTGAGCGCCGGTCAGCTGGTGCAGTCGCCCCAGGGCGCGGTCTCGTCGAGCTGGTCGAAGGGCTGGGTGAGGCTGTACCAGCAGCCGGAGTCGTCGCGGAAGACGGCCTCGATGCCGTAGGGCCGCTTCTCCGGCTTGTGGAGGAACTCGACGCCCTTCGCCGACAGCCGCTCGTAGTCGCCCTGGCAGTCGTCGGTGTTGAAGGCGCCGGCGCCGAGGACGCCCTTGGCGATGAGCGCCTTCATCTGCGCGGCGGACTCGGGGTCCATGGTGGGCGGGCCCGGCACCATGAGGGCGAGGCTGAGGTCGGGCTGCGCGTTGGCGCCGAGGGTGACCCAGCGCATCCCGCCCTCGCCGAGCGTCATGTCGTCGCGCACCTCCAGGCCGAGCTTCTCGGTGAAGAACTCCTTGGCCGCGTCCTGGTCGAGCACCCACACGGTGGCGAGTCCGAGCTTGGTGATCATGCCTGGTTCCCTTCGTGAGCGGATCTGCGTTCACGGTAGGAGGCACGGCGGGCGGCGGGCTTCTCCGATGTTGCTCAGTGCCTGCGGGATCAGTCCCTGCGGAAGCCGCCCGCCCACAGCAGGACGAAGCAGCCCGGTATCGAGGACGCGCCGCCCGTCCGGGCCGTGCGGCGGAACTCGGTGGGCGTCATCCCGGTCCGCTGCTTGAAGCGGGTGCAGAACGTGCCGAGGCTGCTGAAGCCGACCAGCACGCAGATCTCGGTGACGGTGAGGTTGGCCGTGCGCAGGAGGTCCTGGGCGCGCTCGATGCGGCGGCGGGTGAGGTAGGCGCCCGGGGTCTCGCCGTAGACCTCGCTGAACAGCCGGACGAAGTGGTAGCGGGAGTAGCCGGCGCGGGCGGCGACGGCGGCGATGTCGAGGGGGCCGGCCCATTCGCGGTCCATGGCGTCCCGGGCGATCCGCATCCGGCGCAGCACGCCGATGTCCACGGTCGGGGACGCGTTTCCCATGCCGCCACTATCCCAGGTGGGAGGCCGTCCGCGATACGCCGCACGTCTCGCGGAACGGCCTCCCCTCCCGGGGTCAGCCGATGGGGCGGGCCGTCGGCGGGATCGGGTACGGCAGGTCCGTCCGGCCGCTGAGGTAGGCGTCGACGCCGTGCGCGGCGGCGCGGCCCTCGGCGATGGCCCAGACGATCAGGGACTGGCCGCGGCCCATGTCGCCGGCGGTGAACACGCCGTCCACCGACGTCCGGTAGTCGCCGTCGCGGACCACGTTGCCGCGCTGGTCGAGGTCGACGCCGAGCTGCTCCAGCATGCCCTCGCGCTGCGGGCCGAGGAAGCCCATGGCGAGGGTGACCAGCTCGGCGGGGATCTCCCGCTCGGTGCCCTCGACCGGCGCGAACCGGGTGTCCGGCCCGCCGACCTCCACCAGCCGCAGGGCGCGGACGTTGCCGTCCTCGTCGCCGGCGAACTCGGTGGTGGACACCGCGTAGACGCGGTCTCCGCCCATGTCGGCGAGCTCCTCGTGGGCGCTCTCCATCTTGAACAGCATCGGGTACGTGGGCCACGGCTGGGCGTCCGGGCGGGACTCCGGCGGACGCGGCATGATCTCCAGCTGGGTGACGGACGCGGCGTCCTGCCGGATCGCGGTGCCGACGCAGTCGGCGCCGGTGTCGCCGCCGCCGATGACGACGACGTGCTTGCCCTTGGCGGAGATCGGCGACTCCTCGTAGTCGCCCTCCTGCGCCCTGTTGGACGGCGGCAGGTACTCCATCGCCTGGTAGACGCCCTTGAGCTCACGCCCGGGGACGGGCAGGTCGCGCCAGGCGGTGGCGCCGCCCGCGAGGACCACGGCGTCATGGGACGCGCGCAGGTCCTCGGCGGTGATGTCGACGCCGATGTTCACCGAGGTCCGGAAGGCGGTGCCCTCGGCGCGCATCTGGGCGAGGCGCCGGTCGAGGTGCCGCTTCTCCATCTTGAACTCGGGGATGCCGTAGCGCAGCAGCCCGCCGATCCGGTCGGCCCGCTCGTACACCGTGACGTCGTGGCCGGCGCGGGTGAGCTGCTGGGCGGCGGCGAGGCCGGCGGGGCCGGAGCCGACCACCGCGACCTTCTTGCCGGTCTTGACGGCGGGCGGCTGCGGGCGCACCCAGCCCTCGGCGAACGCCCGGTCGATGATCTCCACCTCGACCCGCTTGATCGTCACCGGGTCCTGGTTGATGCCGAGGACGCAGGCGCTCTCGCACGGCGCGGGGCACAGCCTCCCGGTGAACTCCGGGAAGTTGTTGGTGGCGTGCAGCCGCTCGGCCGCCTCCTGCCAGTCCTTGCGGTAGACCAGGTCGTTCCACTCGGGGATGAGGTTGCCGAGCGGGCAGCCCTGGTGGCAGAACGGGATGCCGCAGTCCATGCAGCGGCTCGCCTGCTTCTCCAGCCGGTCCGTGCCGAAGTCCTCGTAGACCTCGGACCAGCTCTTGATCCGCACGTCCACGGGACGGCGCTTCGGGAGCTCCCGCCGGACGGTCAGAAAACCCTTCGGGTCGGCCATGAAGGAGTCCCCCTCTCAGCTCTGCGCGGCGGCCATGACCGCCTCGTCAACGTCGCGTCCCTCGGCCTCGGCCTTCGCCATGGCGTCCAGCACGCGCCGGTAGTCACGCGGCATGATCTTGGTGAAGCGGGCGGCGGCGGCGTCCCAGTCGTCCAGCAGCCGCCGGGCGACCCGCGAGCCGGTCTCGGCCAGGTGCCGCTCGGTCAGGTCCCGGACGAAGTCCACGTCGCCGGCGTCCAGCGGTTCCAGGTCGACCATCTCGCCGTTGACGCGCTCGGGCGCGAGGTCCAGGACGTAGGCGATGCCGCCGGACATGCCGGCCGCGAGGTTGCGCCCGGTCGGGCCGAGGATCAGCGCGCGGCCGCCGGTCATGTACTCGCAGGCGTGGTCGCCGGCGCCCTCGACGACGGCGGTGGCGCCGGAGTTGCGGACGCAGAACCGCTCGCCGACGACCCCGCGGGCGAGCAGCTCGCCCGAGGTGGCGCCGTACAGGATGACGTTGCCGCCGATGATCTGCTCCTCGGCCGCGAACGCGGCGTCCGCCGGGGGACGCAGCGTCAGCCGGCCGCCGGACAGGCCCTTGCCGACGTAGTCGTTGGCGTCGCCGACGAGCCGCAGCGTGACGCCGCGCGGCACGAACGCGCCGAACGAGTTGCCCGCCGAGCCGGTGAAGGTGACGTCGATCGTGCCGTCGGGCAGGCCCTCGCCGCCCCACTTCTTGGTCACCTCGTGGCCGAGCATGGTGCCGACCGTCCGGTTGACGTTGCGGATCGGCAGGTCGAGCGTGACCTTGTCGCCGTAGGCGAGCGCGCCCTCGGCGAGCTGGATCAGCGTGTTGTCCAGCGCCTTCTCCAGGCCGTGGTCCTGCTCGGTGACCCGGTGCAGCGCCGCGCCCGGCGACCGCTCGGGGGTGTGCAGGATCGGGGCCAGGTCCAGGCCGGAGGCCTTCCAGTGCGCCACGGCCTCGCGGGTGTCGATCATCTCCACGTGCCCGATCGCCTCGTCCAGCGAGCGGAACCCGAGGGCCGCCAGGTACTCGCGGACCTCCTCGGCGACGAACTCGAAGAAGTTCACGACGAACTCGGGCTTGCCGGAGAACCGCTCCCGCAGGACGGGGTTCTGGGTGGCGACGCCGACCGGGCAGGTGTCCAGGTGGCAGACGCGCATCATGATGCAGCCCGACACCACCAGCGGGGCGGTCGCGAAGCCGTACTCCTCGGCGCCGAGCAGCGCGGCGATGACGACGTCCCGGCCGGTCTTCATCTGGCCGTCGGTCTGCACGACGATCCGGTCGCGCAGCCCGTTCAGCAGCAGGGTCTGCTGGGTCTCGGCGAGGCCGAGCTCCCAGGGCGCGCCGGCGTGCTTCAGCGAGGTCAGCGGGGACGCGCCGGTGCCGCCGTCGTGCCCGGAGATCAGCACCACGTCGGCGTGCGCCTTGGACACCCCGGCCGCGACCGTGCCGACCCCGACCTCGGCGACGAGCTTGACGTGCACGCGCGCCGACGGGTTGGCGTTCTTCAGGTCGTGGATGAGCTGCGCCAGGTCCTCGATCGAGTAGATGTCGTGGTGCGGCGGCGGCGAGATGAGGCCGACGCCGGGCGTGGAGTGCCGGGTCTTGGCGATCCACGGGTACACCTTGTGGCCGGGCAGCTGGCCGCCTTCGCCGGGCTTGGCGCCCTGCGCCATCTTGATCTGGATGTCGTCGGAGTTGGTGAGGTACTCCGACGTCACGCCGAACCGGCCGGACGCGACCTGCTTGATGGCGCTGCGCCGCAGGTCGCCGTTCTCGTCGGGGGCGAACCGCGCCGGGTCCTCGCCGCCCTCGCCGGTGTTGGACTTGCCGCCGAGCCGGTTCATCGCGATCGCGAGGGTCTCGTGCGCCTCCGCGGAGATGGAGCCGTACGACATCGCGCCGGTGGAGAACCGCTTGACGATCTCCGAGACCGGCTCGACCTCGTCGATCGGCACCGGCTCCCGGTCGCCCTCCTTCAGCCTGAACAGCCCGCGGAGGGTCATCAGCTTCTCGGCCTGCGAGTCGACCTTGGAGGTGTACTCCTTGAAGATCTCGTAGCGGCGGGTGCGGGTGGCGTGCTGCAGCTTGAACACCGTGTCCGGGTTGAACAGGTGCGGCTCGCCCTCGCGGCGCCACTGGTACTCGCCGCCGACCTCCAGCGTCCGGTGCGCGAGGTCGTTGCCGCCCGGCGGGTAGGCGCGGGCGTGCCGCTGCGCGACCTCGCGAGCCAGCACGTCGAAGCCGACGCCGCCGAGCCGGGACGTGGTGCCGGTGAAGCAGCGGGACACCACGTCCTCGCCGAGCCCGATCGCCTCGAAGATCTGCGCGCCGGTGTAGGACGCGACCGTGGACACGCCCATCTTCGACATGATCTTCAGGACGCCCTTGCCGTACGCCTTCACCAGGTTGCGGACCGCGGCGGCCGGGTCCAGGCCCTCGATGGCGCCGGCGCGGACCAGGTCCTCCACGGTCTCGATCGCCAGGTACGGGTTGATCGCCGACGCGCCGTACCCGATGAGCAGCGCCATGTGGTGGCACTCGCGGGCCTCGCCCGTCTCGATCACCAGGCCGACCCGCGTGCGGGTCTTCTCCCGGATCAGGTGGTGGTGGACGGCGCCGGTCAGCAGCAGCGACGGGATCGCGGCGCGGGCGGAGTCGGCGCCGCGGTCCGACAGCACGATGATCCGCGCCCCGGCCCCGATCGCCCGGCTCACCTCGGAGTTGATCTCCTCCAGGCGCGCCTCCAGGGCCTCTCCCCCGCCGGAGACGTCGTACAGGCCCTGCACGACGTAGGCCTGCAGGTGCGGGAGCGACCCCTCGTCGTCGATGTGGATGATCTTGGAGAGCTCGTCGTTGTCCAGGATCGGCGTCGGCAGCACGAGTCGCCGGCACGAGTCCGGGCCCGGCTCCAGCAGGTTGCCCTCCGGGCCGAGCGTGGACTGCAGCGAGGTGACGAGCTCCTCGCGGATCGCGTCCAGTGGCGGGTTCGTGACCTGCGCGAACAGCTGCTTGAAGTAGTCGAACAGCAGTCGCGGGCGCTCCGACAGCACCGCGATCGGAGTGTCGGTGCCCATCGACCCGATCGGCTCGGCGCCCGTCCTCGCCATCGGGGTGAGGATGATCCGCTGCTCTTCGAGCGTGTAGCCGAACGTCTGCTGCCGCTTGACGAGCGTCTCGTGCGTCGGGATCTCCCGCTCGCGCTGCGGCAGCTCCTCGAACCGGACCAGGCCCTCGTGCAGCCACGCGCCGTACGGGTGCTCGGCGGCGAGCTCGGCCTTGACCTCGTCGTCCTCGACGATCCGCCCGGCGGCGGTGTCCACCAGGAAGATCTTGCCGGGCTGCAGCCGGCCCTTGCGGACGACCTTGCTCGCCGGGATGTCGAGGACGCCCGCCTCGCTGGCCAGCACGACCAGGCCGTCGTCGGTCACCCAGTACCGGCCGGGGCGCAGCCCGTTGCGGTCCAGGACGGCGCCGACGACGGTGCCGTCGGTGAAGCTGACGCTGGCGGGGCCGTCCCACGCCTCCATCAGCGTGGAGTGGAACTCGTAGAAGGCCCGGCGGCCGGGGTCCATCTCGGTGTGGTTCTCCCACGCCTCCGGGATCATCATCAGCACGGCGTGCGGCAGCGACCGGCCGCCGAGGTGCAGCAGCTCCAGGCACTCGTCGAAGGAGGCGGTGTCGCTGGCCTCGATGTCGATCACCGGGTAGATCCGGGACAGGTCGCCGGGGATCAGGTCGGACTTCAGCAGCGCCTCGCGGGCGCGCATCCAGTTCCGGTTGCCCTTCACCGTGTTGATCTCGCCGTTGTGGGCGATGAACCGGTACGGGTGGGCCAGTTCCCAGGCCGGGAACGTGTTGGTCGAGAACCGCGAGTGGACCAGCGCGATCCCGCTGGTGAAGCGGCGGTCCGACAGGTCGGGGAAGAACGGCTCCAGCTGCGGGGTCGTCAGCATCCCCTTGTAGACGATCGTCCGGCTGGACAGGCTCGGGAAGTAGACCCGCACGTCCTGCTCGGCGCGCTCGCGCATGCAGAAGACGACGCGGTCCAGCTCCAGGCCCGTCCGGCCCTCGTGCGGGCCGCCGGGGGCGGGGGCGACGAACAGCTGGGCGAAGTGCGGCATGACCCGGCGGCTGGCCGGGCCGGTGAAGGCGGGGTCGTGCGGGAGCTCGCGCCAGCCGAGGACCGTCAGGCCCTCCTCGACGCAGAGCGTCTCGACGTGCGCGACCACGGCGGCGCGCTCGGCGCCGTCCACGGGCAGGAAGGCGATGCCGGCCGCGTAGGCGCCGGCCTCGGGGAGCGGGAAGTCGCAGACCTCGCGGAAGAACGCGTCCGGGATCTGGAGGAGGATGCCGACGCCGTCTCCGTCGTCCGGCTCCGCGCCCACGGCCCCGCGGTGGTCCAGGTTCTTCAGGACGGTCAGGGCGTTCTGGACGATGTCGTGGCTCTTGCGGCCGTGCAGGTCGGCGACCATGCCGACGCCGCAGGCGTCGTGCTCGTTGGCGGGGTCGTACAGGCCCTCCGGCTGGGGGTGGCCCGGTGCCCGGCCGGCAGGTGTGAGGGCAGCAGCAGCCATCAACCCTCCCGTCGTCGTCGTGTCACTGCTTCGTGTCAGTGCAGGCTCGGGACGACGTTGGCCCTGCTGCGGTGAGATGACATTACATCACTGCCGGGATCATGCCCGACTGCACCGGATCGCGAAACTTCCTCGTGCCGATCGCCGGTGTGTCATCTTCGAGTGGTTTAGACCAGGCTACCGGTTTCCACCGGGCACGGACGGTGACGACGGCGGTGAGGATCATCACCGGAACGCGATGTTTACGGTGATACGGCGGCGTTCAACCAGGTCGCGGGGGCCGTGCGGGTCGAGGTCACTCGGAGGCGCGGGCGGCGCGGCCGAGGACCGCCGGGGCCTTCCCGCCCTCGATCAGCAGCGACAGCAGCGTCTCGTCCTTCTCGTCGCCCTTGCCGTCCAGCCGCTGCGCCCACGACACCACGGCGAAGTGCCCCATCGCCAGGCCCCGCGCCATGCCGAAGCCGCGGCCGAACGCGTCCAGCGGGGCGGGGGCCTCCAGCGGCCGGACGAAGCCCGCGCCGATCGTGGTCTCCAGCTTCGCCACGAACCTGTCGGCGTCCGCCGACCCGGCCAGGTTGAACACCGCGACGGCCAGCGCGTAGCCGCGGCCGGTGTCGGAGTAGATCCCCCGGGCCGCCTGCGTGCAGCCGCCCCGGCCCAGCTCGGCGCCCACGGACCCGCCCCACACGGCGGCGGCGCAGTCGCCGTCCAGCCGCTTCGCGCGCAGCTTCAGCGTCGCCTTGCCCTCCGGGACCGACAGCTTCGCCGCCGACGCGGGGAACGCCTCACCGATCGTCAGGGGCTGGGGGTCCGCGCTCCGGGAGGCGATGCCGGCGTACGCGTCGCTGGACGGCGAGCTGGAGTAGGACACCGGCGACACGCCGGTCCCGGCGGGCGTGCCGATCTTCGCGGGCGGGGCCGCGGCCGGGGCGTCGTCACCGCCGCCGAGGACGGCCACCGCGCCCGCCCCGAGCAGCACCAGCGCGCCGAGGGCCGCGGCCGCTCCGAAGTACAGCCTCGGTCCGGGCCCGCCGGCACGGCGCGCCGTCCCGCCCTGGCGCTCCTGGCCGCCCGTCCGCCCGGAGGGCCGGGCGGTTCTCGCGGCCTTTCCCCGCTTCTTCGGCCGCTTGCCGTTCTTCTTCGGCTTCCTGCCGCGCTCGGCGGCGCCGGGGGGCGGCTCGTAGGCGTCCTCCGGCGGGACACCGTCGTCGTAGGGCCCCTCCAGGTAGGGGACGTCCTCGTACGGCGGCCTCGGCGGGGGCGCGGCCGGCCGCTCCGGGCGGGGGGCGGGGCGGCGGGACGGCGGGGTCCGGCGCGGTCCGCCCGCCCGGCCCGGCGCCGTCCTGCGGGGGGCGGGCTGCCGGCGGCCCTGGCGGCTCACCGGGGGCCGCCCTCGGCCGCCGCCGCGGCGTTCATCGGATCCACGACCGCGCAGACTACCGCCCGCCCGCGGAGGGCGCGTCCAGGGCCGGCCCGGTCACTGCCCGGCCCGCCCGCCGGCGGCCAGGTCGAGGCGCCCGTACAGGAAGTCGGCGGCGTTCTCGATGACCAGGCTCACATCGATCATCTCGTTGAGCGAGGCGGGCTGCTCGCCCCCGGCCCGCTGCACCCACGTGCCGACGGCGTAGTGGCCGTAGGTGCGGGTGTAGGCGGCGCTGAAGCCGGAGCCGAACGGGGGCACGCCCTTCGCGTCCAGCGGCGTCACCCAGCCGGCGCCGGCCGCCGGGTCGAGGTCGCGCAGGATCTGCTTGACCCCTTCCTCGCTCGCCAGGTTGATCACGAAGAACTGGCCGACGTGCTTCTTGTCGGCGCTCACGTACGCGCCCCGGACGACCTGGGTGCACTGGTACTTGGCAAGGTCGGCCTGCAGCCGCCCGCCCCAGGTCGCGGCCTTGCAGTCCGTGCTCAGGTTGGACGCGGCCAGCGTGAACGCGTACTTGGACGACTTCAGGCTCTTGGCGGAGAACGCCTCGCCCTCGGTGATCGCCCGGCCGTCGGCGGAGCGGTTCCCGAGCTTGGCGAAGCCCTCCCCGAGGTAGTCCGGGGCGTAGGCGGTCGGCACCGCCTGCCGCACCTTCTTCTCGCCGCCGCCGCCGGTCAGCATGACCACGGCGACCGCCGCGACGGCCGCCACGACCAGCACGGCGGCCCCGGCGAGCAAGAGTTTGGGAGCGGGGAGCTTGCGGCCGGGCTTCTCGTCGTCCGGCCAGAAGTCCCGCCCGCGGCCCTTCTGCGCGGCCTTGGTGGAACCTGAGTCACGAGCCTCGATCACAGCCCCGGAGCTTAGCGGTCCGCGTCGTCCCCGCGGGCCCAAAAGGGCTATTCGTCCAGATTCATTGGCCCTAGAGGCCGTTGGTCCCGATCAGCGCGCCGAACCCGTAGGTGATCGCCGCCGCGGCGGCGCCGAACAGCAGCTGGCGCGACCCACCGAACCACCACGCGCGGGCCGTGATCCGCGACACCAGCGCCCCGGCACCGAACAGCCCGGCCGCCGCGATGCCCGCCGCGGGCCACAGCGACGACGCGCCCAGCAGGTACGGCAGCACCGGCAGCAGCGCCCCGACCGCGAACGACAGGAACGACGAGCCCGCCGCGAGGACCGGCGAGGGAAGCTCGCCGGGCGTCACGCCGAGCTCCTCCTTCGCGTGCACCTCCAGGGCCTCCTCGGGGTCGCGGGACAGCTGCCGCGCGACCTCGGCGGCCGTCACCGGGTCCACGCCGCGCGCCTCGAAGACCTCGGCCAGCTCCTGCTCCTCGGCCACCGGGTGGCGGGCGAGCTCAAGCCGCTCCACCTCGATCTCGGCCTCGGCCAGCTCCGACTGGGACGCGACCGAGATGTACTCCCCCGCCGCCATGGAGAACGCGCCCGCCGCCAGGCCCGCGAGCCCCGCGAGCAGGACGACCTTCTGGCTCGCCTGGCCGCCCGCGACGCCCGCGATCAGCGCGAAGTTGGACACCAGCCCGTCCATCGCGCCGAACACCGCGGGCCGCAGCCAGCCCCCGGTGACGTCGCGGTGCCGGTGGTGGTGCTCCGGCCGCACGGCGGGCCTCCCGCCCGCCGCTCCCCTCGCTTCGGACACCGTCCCCCCGTCGCCTACTTCCCGTCCTTGACGGGCTCCCCCTTCTCGGCGCGATCGGAGTCGGCGGCACCGTCCTTCTCATTGTCCCCGGCCGGGGCCTGCTCCTCGGCCTCGGGTGCCTCGCCGTCCGCCGCGGGCTCGGAATCGGCCTCGGAATCGGCCTCAGAGTCCGCCTTGGACTCCGGCTCGGACTCCGGCTCGGAATCGGCCTCGGAGTCGGCCGTCTCCGTCTCGGTGGCGGTGCCGTCGGCCTCCGGCTCGTCCGCCTTCCGCTCGGGGCCGGGCTCCGGCTCGGACTCTTCGGCCTCCGCCTCGGGCTCCTCGGGCTCCTCCGCGGGTGTCGCGGCCTCCGCCTCGGAATCCGCCTCGGGCTCGGCCCCCGGTTCCTCGTCCGGGGCGGCCACGCTGGAGGCCTCGGCGCCCGCGTCCGCCTCGCCGTCCGCGCCGCGGGCGTCCTCCGGCGTCTCCGACTCCTTCTCCAGGCCGCCACCGCCGGGCTCGTCGTCAGGGGCGATCTCGTCGGGCCCGGTCGCGGCCGGGCCCGGCTCGGCGGCGGTCACGGCGCCGACGTTCTCCGGGCCGGTGCGGCCGCGCGCCCGGTACAGGTAGGCGACCGCGCCGACGAAGAGCAGGATCGCCGTCCAGTCGTTCAGCCGCAGCCCGAGGATGTGGTGCGCGTCGTCGATGCGGAGCGCCTCGATCCAGCCGCGCCCCACCGTGTAGGCGGCGACGTACAGGGCGAAGGCGCGCCCGTGCGTGAGCTTGTAGCGGCGGTCGGCCCAGATCACCAGGGCCGCGACGCCGATGCACCACAGCGACTCGTACAGGAACGTCGGGTGGTAGGTGGCGACGTCGGCGTACTTCGGGTCGAGGGCGGGCCCGCCGTCGAGCATCGGCCGGTGGTTCTCATCGATCTCCAGCGCCCAGAAGGCGTCCAGCGGGCGGCCGTACAGCTCCTGGTTCCAGTAGTTGCCCCAGCGGCCGATCGCCTGCGCGAGCGCGATGCCGGGCGCCACCGCGTCGGCCAGCGCCAGCACCGAGATCCCGCGGCGCCGGCAGCCGATGAGCGCGCCGACCGCGCCGAGCGCGACGGCGCCCCAGATGCCGAGGCCGCCCTTCCAGATCTCCAGCGCCCGGAGCGGATCGCCGTCCTCCCCGAAGTACCGCTGGTAGTCGGTGACGACGTGGTAGAGGCGCCCGCCGACGAGGCCGAACGGCACCGCCCACACGGCCACGTCGATGATCACACCGGGGGTGCCGCCCTTGGCGGCCCAGCGGCGCTCGCCGAGCCAGACGGCGACGACGATGCCCAAGATGATCATGATGGCGTAGGCCCTGAGCGGGAGCGGGCCGAGGTGCCAGACGCCCTGCGAAGGGCTCGGGATGGAGGCGACCGGGTGCATGACCGTTGACGTTACCGCCTCCGGGGCGCAGCGCGCGCCGTCTCCGCCACAGCGCGCGCCATCCCCGCTGAGGCGGCGCGGTCAGGCCCGCCGCGCTCCGGGCGGCGCGGTGCGCGCGGCGTCCGCGGTGCCGCCGGAGTTGGTGGTCCCGGGGGCGGGGGCGGGCCCGCCGCCGGCCTGCGCGACGGCCTTCCGGAGCCCGGCGGGTGAGCCGATCACCTCGTCGCCCGCCTTCTCGCCGTTCAGCGCCAGGTACGGGGTCGAGTCGACGCCGGCCCTGCCCGCCTGGGCGCTCGCCTGGTCGACCGTCTCGATCCGCTGGTTCCCGTTGACGCAGGCGGCGAAGGACGGGTCCGCGACGCCCAGATCGGCGGCCCACTTGATCAGGTCCGGCGCGGCGAAGCCGGTGTCGCCCTCCGGGGGCTGCTCGGCGAAGAGCCTGTCGTGGTACCTCACCCAGTGCGAGGCGGGCATGCAGGCGGCGGCGTTCGCGGCCCGCCGCGAGTTCGACATCAGCGGGTCCTGCTGGAACAGCTGGAACGGCCGGTAGACGACCTTGACCTTGCCCTCGGCGGCGAGCTGCTTCATCGTCCCGCCGAGCCGCTCCTCCATCACCCGGCACGCCGGGCACTGGAAGTCCTCCCAGACGTCGAGGACGGGGGCGGTGACGCCCGGCTGCGCCATCGCGACCGACCCGTCCTGCTGCCGGGTGGCGGGCGCCAGCGCGCCCTTGTAGGAGTCCTCCAGCGGCTCGTCCCCGCCCCGGGAGAGCGCCACCACGGCCACCGCGACCGCGACCGCCGCCACCGCGACGCCGCCGAGGACGACCGCCAGCGCCCGCCGCCGCCGCGCCGCGGCCCTGGCCCGTTCCTCCGCGAGACGCCCGCGCGCGGACGGTCCCCTCCCCTGCTCGCTCATCGATCCCCCGATCGGCCACTGTGCGTGTTCGTGAGCTCGCACCAGCGTAACGGGGAAGGGCCCGGCGGGTGCCGGAAAGCGCCGCGCCGCGCCGTCCCGGCGGGGACGGCGCGGCGTGCGGGTCCGTGCCGCGGCGGGGGCCGCGTTTCAGGAGGGCGCGCTCACTTGCCGGCCGCGGCGGCCGACTCGACGGTCGCCCGCAGGGCGGCCGGGTTCATGAACTGCGTCGACTCGAGCTTCTGGCCGTTCAGGAAGACCGTCGGCGTGCCGTCGACACCGCGCTCCTGAAGGGCGTACTTGGTCATCGCGTCGACCGTGGACTTCTTCTGCTCGTCCCGCACGCACTTCTCGAAGCCGGCGTCGGTGACACCGACGTCCTTGCCCCACTTCACGAGGTCGTCCGGGGAGAAGCCCTCCTCGCCCTCGGCGGGCTGGAACCGGAACAGCGCGTCGTGGTAGGAGATCCACTTGTCGGCCGGGACGCAGAGCGCCGCCTCGGCCGAGCGCAGCGAGTTGATCTTGATGGGATCCTTCTGCTGGCCGAACAGGTGGAAGGGCCGGTAGACGACCTTGACCTTGCCCTGCACCGCGAGGTCCTCGATGGTCTTGCCGGTGGCCTCCTCGAACTGCTTGCAGATCGGGCACTGGAAGTCCTCGAAGATCTCCAGCTCCGGCTTGGTCACCCCCGCCTTCGCCATCACGATCGAGCCGTCCTGCTGGCGGCTCAGCGGGGCGAGCGCGCCCTTGTGCACCTCGGCCCGCCCGTTCTTGCGCTGCTGGTCGATGATCAGGACGGTGGCGACCACGACCACCGCCACGGTGACCACCGACCCGAGGATGATGGCGAGCAGCCGCCGCTGCTTCTGCCGCGCCGCCTGCCGCTTGCGCTCGGCGGCCAGGCGCTCCCTCGCGGACCGCTCTCGTGCGGCCTTGCTCATTGGTTCTCCTAAGCGTGCGGACCCGCGCCGGCACCGTGCGGCGCGGTAACGGCGAGACTAGTCGACCTGACCGATCCGCCGGAATTCGTCGATCAGAACGAGGATGAAGAGCAGTGCGGTGATGACATGGACGCCCGTGCACCACAGGCAGATCTTGTGCAGGATCGCCAGTTCGACGGTGACGAGGTAGACGACGAACAGCACGCCCACCGCGACGCTCGCCACCCGCGCCCAGCGCAGCGGCGGCCACAGCGACCGCAGCGCCCACGGGGTCAGCAGCGCGCCGAACGCCACGAAGAACGCGAGGCCGAGCAGCGGCATCGGGATCCCCAGCAACGTGGAGTACTCGCTCGTCGTGACGGCGTGGCAGTCCACGGTCCTGGACGCCGAGCAGACCAGCGCGCCCTCGTCGTAGTGCGTGACCGTCAGGTAGACGGAGATCCCGAGGCCGGCGAGCGTCAGGACCCAGGCCGTGACCTGGAACCACACGGGCGGCGTCCGCGGCCCGGCCGTCCCGGGCCGGCCCGTCGCCGTCATCTCTTGCGTCATCGTGATCCTTCCGGGACCGCCTCCGCCGGCGAACACACCCTATTGGAGAGCGGAGGCGGCACAAGACAGGAACTCGGCGGGCGGCGCCGGGAGTTCCCGCGGCGCCGGAAAACGTGCGCGGAGCGGCGCCGCGGACGCCGCCCGGCCGGCGAGCGTAGGGCGGGTCGCGGTCAGCGGCCCTGCCGGACGCCCGCCGCCAGCTCCTCGGTCAGCGCGCGGATCCCGGCCACGCCGGAGGCGAGGTCGGGCGCGTCCAGGAGGCGGCGGACGAACGCCGATCCGACGATCACCCCGTCCGCGAACCCGGCGACCTCGGCGGCCTGCGCGCCGGTGCCGACGCCGAGGCCGAGGCCGACCGGCAGCGGCGTGCCGCTCGCCTCGATGATCGCGCGGGTCCGCTCGACCAGGCGCGGGGCGCCGGTGTCGACCGCGGAGCGGGCGCCGGTGACGCCCATCAGCGACGCCGCGTAGACGAAGCCGCGGCACTGCCGGGTGATCGTCGCGATCCGCTCGTCGGTGGAGCTGAGCGCGACGAGGAAGACCCGGTCGAGGCCGTGCGCCTCGGACGCCGCCAGCCAGTCGCCGCCCTCCTCCGGCGTCAGGTCGGGGGTGATCAGCCCGGCCCCGCCGGCGGAGGCGAGGTCGCGGGCGAAGGCGTCCACGCCGTAGTGGTCGACGGGGTTCCAGTACGTCATGACGAGGGTGGGGACACCGGTGGCGGCGACGGCCTCGACCGTCCGGAACACGTCGGCGACGCGGACCCCGCCGACGAGCGCCCGGTGGACGGCGTCCTGGATGACGGGTCCGTCCATCATCGGGTCGGTGTAGGGCAGGCCGATCTCGATGACGTCGCAGCCCGCGTCGACCATGGCCTTCAGGGCGTCGACGGCGCCCTCGCGGGTCGGGAACCCGGCGGGCAGGTAGCCGACGAGCGCGGCCCGCCCGTCGGCCTTGGCCTTGTCGTAGGCGGTCTGCGCGGTCACGCGTTCTCTCCCTCGGGCATCAGGCCGAAGAAGGTGGCGGCCGTGTGCATGTCCTTGTCGCCGCGGCCGGACAGGCACACGACGATCGTGGCGTCCGGGCCGAGCTCCCCGCCGACCTTGAGCGCGCCGGCCAGCGCGTGCGCGGACTCGATCGCCGGGATGATGCCCTCCGTGCGGCACAGCAGCGCGAACGCGTCCATCGCCTCGGCGTCGGTGATCTCGCGGTACTCGGCGCGCCCGCTGTCGTGCAGCCACGAGTGCTCGGGGCCGACGCCGGGGTAGTCGAGGCCGGCGGAGATCGAGTGGGTTTCGAGGGTCTGGCCGTCGTCGTCCTGCAGCAGGTAGGTCCGCATGCCGTGGATGACGCCGAGGGAGCCGCCGACCAGCGTCGCGGCGTGCCTGCCGGTGGCGAGGCCGTCGCCGCCCGCCTCGAACCCGTACAGCCGGACGGACTCGTCCGGGACGAAGGCGTGGAAGGTGCCGATCGCGTTGGAGCCGCCGCCGACGCAGGCGACGACGGCGTTCGGGAGGGCCCCGGTCAGCTCGACGCACTGCCGCCGCGCCTCGACCCCGATGATCCGCTGGAAGTCGCGGACCATCATCGGGAACGGGTGCGGGCCCATGACGGAGCCGATGCAGTAGTGGGTGTCCTCGACGGTGGCGACCCAGTCGCGGAACGCCTCGTTGCAGGCGTCCTTGAGGGTGCGGCTCCCGGTCCGCACCGGGATCACCTCGGCGCCGAGCATCCGCATCCGGGCGACGTTGAGCGCCTGCCGCTCGGTGTCGACCTCGCCCATGTAGACGGTGCAGGTCAGGCCGAGCAGGGCCGCGGCGGTGGCGGTGGCGACGCCGTGCTGCCCGGCGCCGGTCTCGGCGATCAGGCGGGTCTTGCCCATCCGCCGGGTGAGCAGCGCCTGGCCAAGCACATTGTTGATCTTGTGGGACCCGGTGTGGTTGAGGTCCTCGCGCTTGAGCAGCACGCGGGCGCCCGCGTGCTCGGAGAAGCGCTCGGCCTCGGTCAGCAGGCTCGGGCGGCCGGCGTAGTTCGCGAGCAGGTCGTCCAGCTCGGCGGTGAAGGCCGGGTCGTCCTTCGCGGTCTCGAACTCGCGGGTCAGCTCGTCCAGCGCCGCCATCAGCGCCTCGGGGGCGAACCGGCCGCCGAACGGCCCGAAGTGGCCCGCGGCGTCGGGCACGGCGCCGGCAGCACCGCGCGCGGCGGTGTCGGTGGTCATGGGAAAACGCGTCCTGTCATGGGAGAAGTGGCTGGAACCGTCGGTGGGGTGCGGACTGACCCCGCCATCGCTCCCGGAGCGGTTCGACCTGCATGCCCTTCACCCTATCCAGCCCCGCGCCGCCGCCGGTCAGCCGCTCTGCCGCAGCGCCGGGTGGGCGCCGGCGGCGACCAGGTCGGCGACCGCGGCGCGGGGGTCCTTGCCGATCACCAGGCTCTCCCCCACCAGCACCGCGTCGGCGCCGCTGGAGGCGTAGGCGAGCAGGTCGTGCGGGCCCCGCACCCCCGACTCGGCGATCTTCACGACGTTCTTGGGCAGCGCGGGCGCGACCCTGGCGAACACGCCGCGGTCGACCTTCAGCGTGCGCAGGTCGCGGGCGTTCACGCCGATGACCTTCGCGCCCGCGTCGACGGCGCGGGCCGCCTCCTCCTCGGTGTGCACCTCGACGAGCGGGACGAGCCCGATCGACCCGGCCCGCTCGACCAGCGACACGAGCGCGTCCTGGTCGAGCGCGGCGACGATGAGCAGCGCCATGTCGGCGCCCGCGGCGCGCGCCTCCCACAGCTGGTAGGAGGTGACGATGAAGTCCTTGCGCAGGACGGAGACGCCGACGTTCGCGCGGACCGCGGCGAGGTCGTCGAGGCTGCCGCCGAACCGGCGCCGCTCGGTCAGCACGCTGATGACCTTGGCGCCGCCGGCCTCGTAGTCGCGGGCGAGCGCGGCGGGGTCGGCGATCGCGGCGAGCGCCCCCTTGGAGGGGCTGCTGCGCTTGACCTCGGCGATGACCGACACGCCCGGCCCGCGCAGCGCGGCGAGCGCGTTCACCGGCGCCGGGGCCTTCGCCGCCCGCTCCTTGAGGGCGTCGAGCGGGACCTCGCGCTGCCTCTCGGCGAGATCGGCCCGGACGCCCTCGATGATCTCGTCCAAAACGCTCAAGGTCGCAGGCCCCCTATTTCAGGTCGTTCCGTGCACCGATCGTAGCCGCCCCCGCCGACGGCCCCGGCGTCAGGGCGCCAGGGCGTGCGCGAACGGCAGGTTGCGGACGATCCAGTAGACGATGAGAACTCCGACGAACGAGTACGCGACCGCCGGCCTCAGCAGGGCGGACCGCATGGGCAGCCCCTGCGCGGTCCTGACCGTCCAGCGGACGTAGAGGTATGCGAAGACCGGGAGCATCACGAAGAGCAGCGGGTTGAAGCCGAAGGCGGCGCCCAGGTGGCCGTGCGTGAGCGCGTAGACGAGCCGCGTCATCCCGCAGCCGGGGCAGTAGAAGCCGGTCAGGGCCAGGAACGGGCAGCCCGGGTAGTGGCCGGGCTCGCTGGGGTCGTCGCGGAACGCGACCACGAGGGTGCCGGCGACGACCCCGCCGAGCACCGCGGCCTGCGGGGCGAGCGCCCGCGCCGGGCGCCGCCGCCCGGTGGGGCCGGCGTGCTCGTGGGCGTGGACCGGTGCGCGCGTCACGCCCTCCAGCCTAGGCCGCCGGGCCGGTCAGGCGTCCAGGACGTAGCCGACGCCCCGGACGGTCCTGATGGGGCTGCCCTCGCCGAGCTTGGCGCGCAGCTGGGCGATGTGGACGTCGACGGTGCGGCTTCCGGCGCCGGCACCGGGGCCCCACGCGGCGTCCAGGAGCTGCTCCCGGGTGAAGACGCGGCCGGGATTGGCCATCAGGAACTCCAGGAGGTCGAACTCGGTGACGGTGAGCGGGACGCGGCGCTCGCCGACGGCGGCGGCCCTGCCGCGGGGGTCGAGGGAGACGCGGCCGGCCCGCAGCGGGCCGGGCGCCTCGACCGGGCCGTCGCGGCGCAGGGCCTCGGCGACGGCGGCGACGAGGACGCGGGGGCCGAAGGGCCGGTCGACGCGGTGGTCGCCGAGGGCCCGGGCGACGGCGGGGTCGAGGGGCCCGGTGACGGCGACGACGGGCGCCGGGCGGGCGGCGTCCGCGACGCGCCGGTACAGGTCGGCGGGCAGCGCCGAGGTGGACAGGTCCAGGACGACGACGTCGGGGCGGCTGCGCTCGGCCGCGGCCGCAGCGCCGGCGGGGTCGGCCTCGATCTCGACGTCGAAGCCCTCCCGGGCGAGGTAGCGGCGCTCCAGCTCGGCGACGGCCGGATCGTGCTCGATCACCAGGACGAGCCCGCCGCCGTCGGCGTTCACGGGCGGCCGTTCCGCCGGGCGGTCGGGTCCTCGCCGCGGTCGAGCGACCGCCACATCGCGGACGGGTCGTCCTCGGCCGGACCGTCCCCGGCCGGGGCCGCCGCGGTCCTCGCCGGGGCCGCGCGCTCGTAGCGGGACGACAGGCCGGGCCAGCGGTTCCCGCGGACGGCGGTGAGGAGCCCGGCGACGGCGAGGAGGACCCCGCCGGTGACCGAGACCATCCACCACTGGTTCACGTCGAGGGCCGGGTCGCCGCCGAGCCTGATCAGGGCGCTCTTGTCGCCCGCGGCGGACAGCACGCTGGGGCGCTGCACGGCGGCGGCCGAGGCGTAGGCGATGCCCGCGCCGAACAGGGCGATGAGGACGCCGGCGGCCGCGCGGACGCGGCCGCGGGCGGCGAACAGGGTGGCGAGACCGGCGAGCCCGGCCCAGCCGAGGGCTCCCGCGGCGCCGCCGAGGTCGCCGCCGGTCAGGGTCTGCGTGAAGGGGGTGATGGCCTCGCGCGCCTCGACGGTGGCCCAGGTGCGCCCGGCGGCGAGCAGCGCGAGGCCCGCGCCGGCGGCGCACAGCAGCGCCGTCAGGCCGCGTTCGCGTGCGGGCGTCATGAGGGGCGCCCGGGGCGTTCACCGGCCGCGGCGTCCGGGACGCGGGCGTCCCCGGCGGTGTCCCGGCAGGTGCGGTCGCCCGTGCGGCAGGCCCCCGTGCGGTGCAACATGCGCCCGAGTTTATGGCAGGGCCTCCGGCGACCCGCTCCGCCCCGGCGGCGGGGTTCCCGCCGGGGGAACCGGGGCCGGAGAAACACCGAGGCCCGCCCTCCTGGCGGTGGGGGGCGGGCCCTGGCGTACGACTACGGGTGTTACAGGGGGACGACCTGGTCGGCCTGCGGACCCCGGTTACCCTGCGTCACCTCGAACTGGACGCGCTGGTTCTCGTCCAGCGTGCGGTACCCGGAGGTCTGGATAGCCGAGTAGTGCACGAACACGTCCGGCCCGCCGCCGTCAACGGCGATGAAGCCGAAACCCTTCTCGGCGTTGAACCACTTCACGGTGCCCTGCTGGGGCATGTCTTTCTCCTTGCGGCAAAACCTGGGCCCACACCTCGCGGGCCCGTGCGGTCGCTGCGGAACGCTCTCGCCCCCGGTACGGTCCCGGAAAAGCCAAAACGCCCGCTGCCATCAGTCCGCGGGCGTCTGAACGATCGAGAACCACGACTGCAACCGACCGGACCACCGTATCACCGCTCCCGCGTAAAGCGGAGGAGCCGCAAGGCTTGCGATTCTCCTCTCGGCGAACCGTGCCGTTACCTGCCCGTTAAAGACTCCAACCGGCCTCCGTCAGAGTCTTGACAGCGCCCGTGTCCCCGGTGAGGCGGACCTTCGCGACGTCCCGGCGGCCCAGTGCCCACAGGACGAGTTCGCCGACCGGCCCGTGCACGCGGACGGCGCCGCGGGAGCGCCGGCCGCCGCCGGAGACGCGCGCGCTCCGGCCGTCCGGCTGGACGAGCGTTACCTCGACGTGAACCTTTCTTAGGACAAAGCGGGCAATTTTTATCCGCCGCCAGAGAAGTTCCTCGAGTTCCGCCGAGATCTCCCGGGGCTCCCAGTCGGGACGCGCCCGGCGGATGTCCTCCTGGTGCACAAAGAACTCGACGCCGTTCGCGATTTTGTCGACCCCGGGAAGCGCGTAGGGCGAGAACTTCGGCGGACCCTGCCGAAACCGTTCCACCAGTGTCTCGAACGGGACGGCACGCGCCGTCCTTCGCCGCACACGTTCGGTATAGAACTCCAGCGGCGGGAGAAGGATTCCGGGGGCGGCGTCGGGGCGCCCTTCCCGGACGACCAGATGCGCGGCCAGGTCGCGCGCGTCCCAGCCGGCACACCTGGTGACCGCATCCGGTCCCGCCTCGGCCAGGGCGCCGGCCAGCAGCAGCCGCTCGCGGCGGACCGGGCCGTCCTCGGGAGTGCTCATCGCCCGATCGTAGGCCGCGGCCGGACGGTCGGGAATAAGCGCCGTGACCGGATGGTAGGCAGTATCCGGGCCCGCGAGTCCCCCACCGCGGTCGCACGGGGGCATCCCACCGGGCTGCCGTCCGTGATCGAGGAGTTGCCGTGCCACCAGCTTCCAGACGCGTCAGCCCGCATGTCCTGAGAGAAGGGCTCGGCGTGCTGTGGGTGGCCGTGAAGGCCGAGCCCCGGGTCTTCACGGCGTCGGTGCTCGCGAGCGCCCTGTACGCGGTGATGACGGTGGCGACCGCGCAGGTGCTCGGCTGGACCACCGAGGAGGTCGTGCTGCCGGCGTTCGCGTCCGGGAGCACGACGGCCGGGGCGCTCGCCGGGGCCGCCGCCCTCATCATGGCGGTGGCGCTGCTGAAGGCGCTCGGCGTCGCGGGCCGCCGCTTCTACGCCGGGCTCATGCAGTACCGGATGCAGGCGTCCTACCGCCGCTCGGTGACCCGGCAGTACCTGCGGCTGCCGCTGGCATGGCACCACCGGCACCCGACCGGGCAGCTGCTGTCGAACGCCAACGCCGACGTGGAGGCGGTGTGGGCGCCGATCGCGCCGCTGCCGATGGCGGTCGGCGTCGTGTTCATGCTGCTGATCGCGGCCGTGTCGATCCTGGTCACCGACGTGGTCATCGCCGCGGTCGGCTTCCTGGTCTTCCCCGCCGTGGCGCTCATCAACGTCGTCTACCAGCGGCGGCTGTCCCCGGTGGCGACCCGGGCGCAGCAGCTGCGCGCCGAGGTCAGCGAGGTCGCGCACGAGAGCTTCGAGGGCGGCCTGGTCGTCAAGACCCTCGGCCGGGAGGCGGCGGAGACCGAGCGGTTCGCGGAGCGGGCGCGGGCGCTGCGGGACGCCAACATCGCGGTCGGCCGGATCCGCGGGCTCTTCGACCCGGTGCTGGAGGCGCTGCCGAACCTGGGCGTGCTCGCCGTCCTGCTGATCGGCTCGCTGCGGCTGGAGTCGGGCGCCATGTCGGCGGGCGACCTGGTGAACGTCGCCTACCTGTTCACGCTGCTGTCGTGGCCGATCCGCGCGCTGGGCTGGGTGCTCGGGGAGGTGCCGCGCAGCGTCGTCGGGTGGAGGCGGGTCCGCGGCGTCCTGGACGCCACCGGGTCCCTCCCGTACGGGGACCGCTCGCTGGACGGCTCCGGCACGGCGACCGAGATGGAGGTCCGCGAGATCCGGTTCGCCTACGAGGGGGCGGGCGAGGGGGACGCCCCGCACCGCGTCCTGCACGACGTGTCGTTCGCCGCGTCCCCCGGCCGGACCATCGCGATCGTCGGCCCGACGGGCTCGGGCAAGTCCACGCTGACCTCGCTGCTCGTCCGGCTGGTCGACCCGGCCGACGGGTCCGTCCTGCTGGACGGCGTCGACCTGCGGGACGTCGAGCGCGGCGGGGTCGCGGCGACGGCGGCGCTCGTCCCGCAGCAGACGTTCCTGTTCGACGACACCGTCCGCGGCAACGTGACGCTCGGCCTCGGCATGCCGGACGAGAGGGTCTGGGAGGCGCTGCGGCTCGCCCAGGCCGACGGGTTCGTCGCCGCCCTCCCCGACGGGCTCGACACGAGGGTGGGCGAGCGCGGGGCGACCCTGTCGGGCGGCCAGCGGCAGCGCCTCGCGCTGGCGCGGGCACTGGCGCGCCGGCCGCGGCTCCTCGTCCTGGACGACGCGACGTCCAGCGTCGACCCGCAGGTCGAGGCGCGCATCCTGCAGAGCCTCCAGGAGGCGCAGTCGGGCGAGGCGGGCGGCGCGACCGTAGTGGTCGTCGCCTACCGCAAGGCGACGATCGCGCTGGCCGACGAGGTCGTGTACATGGAGCACGGCCGCGTCATCGCCCGCGGCGCCCACGCCGACCTGCTGGAGCGTTCCGAGGGCTACCGCAACCTCGTCAACGCCTACGAGCGGGCCGAGGCGGAGCAGGAAGCGGTCGAAGGCGGCGAGGAGGCCCTGGCATGACGGTGACGGAGACGGCCCGCGCGGCGACATCCGGCGGACTCGGCGACGCCGCCGCCGACGGCGCGATCCGCACGCTCCGGCGCGGGCTGGGGCTGAGTCCCGAGTTCCGCGCGGGCCTGGCCGGGACGCTGGCGCTCGCGCTGGTCTCGACGGCCGGGCGGGTGGTGGTGCCGATCGCCGTCCAGCAGACGATCGACAAGGGCCTCGGGCGGCCGGGCGGCCCCGACATCGCCTTCATCCGGACGGCGGTGCTGCTGTGCGCGGGCGCCGTGCTGCTGACGGCGGTGTGCGCGTACCTGATGAACGTCCGGCTGTACAAGACGTCCGAGGGCGGCCTCGCGGGGCTGCGCGTGAAGGCGTTCCGGCACGTCCACGACCTGTCGATGCTCACCCAGAGCGGCGAGCGCCGCGGGGCGCTCGTGTCGCGGGTGACGAGCGACGTCGACCAGATCAGCCAGTTCATGCAGTCGGGCGGGCTGATGTTCATCGTCTCGATGGGCCAGCTGATCGTGGCGAGCGTGCTGATGGTCGTGTACTCGTGGCAGCTGGCGCTGCTGGTGTGGGCGGCGTTCGTGCCGCTGGCGTTCGCGCTGCGCCGCTTCCAGCGGATCCTGTCGAAGGCCTACATGCGGGTGCGGGAGCGGATGGGCGACCTGCTGGCGGCGGTCAGCGAGTCCGTCGTGGGCGCGCCGGTCATCCGCGCGTACGCGTCGGAGGAGCGCACCGGCCGGCGGGTGGACGACACCGTGGAGGCCTACCGCTCGTCGCAGGCCCGCGCGCAGGCGATGGTCGCGCTCACGTTCCCGGTCAGCGAGCTGGTCGCGGCGCTCGCCATCGCCGCCGTCGTCATCGCCGGGACGCTCCTCGGCATCGCCGGGGAGGTGTCGGCGGGCAGGCTGGTCGCGTTCCTGTTCCTGGTCACCCTGTTCGTCAGCCCGATGCAGACGGCGACGGAGGTCCTCAACGAGGGGCAGAACGCGATCGCGGGCTGGCGGCGGGTCCTCGGCGTGCTGGACACCGTCCCCGACGTCGCCGACCCCGGCGACGCGGGCGAGACGCTGCCGCGCGGCCCGATCGAGGTGCGGTTCGAGTCCGTCGGGTTCGCCTACCCGGGCGGCCCGCCCGTCCTGCACGACGTGGACGCCCACATCGCGCCGCGCGGCCGCGTCGCGATCGTCGGGCAGACGGGCTCGGGCAAGACGACGTTCGCCAAGCTCCTCACCCGCCTCATGGACCCGGTCTCCGGCCGGATCCTCGTGGACGGGGTGCCGCTGGACCGCGTCCGGTTCTCCTCGCTGCGCGAGCGGATCGTGATGGTGCCGCAGGACGGGTTCCTGTTCGACGCCTCGCTCGCCGACAACATCAGGTACGGGAGCCCGGACGCGACCGACGAGGACCTCCTCCTCGCGCTCACCGAGCTCGGGCTCGCCGACTGGCTCGACGGGCTCCCCCAGGGCCTCGGCACGCCGGTCGGGCAGCGCGGCGAGTCGCTGTCGGCGGGCGAGCGCCAGCTCGTCGCGCTGGCCCGCGCCTACATCGCCGACCCGGACCTGCTCGTCCTGGACGAGGCGACGTCCGCCGTCGACCCGGCCACCGAGGTCCGGATCCAGCGGGCGCTGGACGGGGTGACCCGGGGCCGCACGGCCATCTCCATCGCGCACCGCCTGTCCACGGCGGAGGCGGCCGACGAGGTGATCGTCTTCGAGGCGGGGCGCATCGTCCAGCGCGGCCCCCACGCCGCGCTGGTCGCCGCGCCGGGCGTGTACGCCGACCTCCACGCCTCCTGGAGAGCCCAGAGGACCCTGTGAAGGACATGACTACCTGGGGTAAAGCACTTGCCCGTTATCTACTCTCGTGCGCATTCTGCTGGGGTGAGTAACGAGGTCGTGTTGGAATCGGCGGGCACGCTGCACGGTCAACTGCAGCGGGGGCTCGGGAGGGCCGCGCGGCGCGCGGCGGACAGGCCCGGCGCGGGCGAGTACGTGTACGAGTGCGTGCGGAGGGATCCGCGGTGGGATCGCCAATGCGAGTCACGGCGCCTGTACTACGCCCGGTTGATGGTCGATCTGGAGCTATCGGTCGGACCGGTCGCCGAACATCTGTTCGACCCGTCCGACCATACCGATCCCGACGAGTGGCGGGTCGATCTGGCGCTGGGCGTCCTCGCGGACCTGGTGCGGCTGAGCCGGCGGGAGGCGGCGGCGCCGCTGCGCCGGTACGCCGAGGAGGGCGCGCAGTGGTTCGACGCGGTCGCCGAGCTCATCGACCTCGAAGACCCCGCACTGACCACCGGTTTGGACGAGCTGGTCGCCGCGAGGTGCGACGACGCGGACCTGGCGCTGCTGATACCGGCGGGGCGCAACCCGGTGATCGAGGCGTGGGCGGCGCGGCAGCCGCGGGTGGCGGGGGCGCTGGCGCGGCAGCGGGAGGCGGGGCTGGCGGCGCGCCGCGCGGTGGTCACCGCCCCGGGGCGCGCCCGGCAGAGCGACGCCGAGCTGCTGGAGCTCGCCAGGCGGCGGGGCGAGGGCGCCATCGCGGCGATCTTCGAGCTGGGCCGGCGGCGGACGCTGGCGCTGCTGGACCTGGCGGAGGAGCTGCTGCCGCAGCGGCCGAGCCGGTTCGGCGGCGCGGTGTGCCGGGCGCTGCGGGAGTACGGGCCGGAGACGCTGCCGCGGGCGCGGGCGTGGGCGGCCGAGCGCGGCGGGTGCGCCGACATGGGCCTGCGGATCCTCGCCCGGTACGGCACCCGGCAGGACATCCCGCTGCTGATGGACGAGTTGAACGGGGCGGTCGCCCGGCGCGACTGGGCCGACGCCGCCAGCCCGGTCGAAGGGCTCGGGCGGCTGCGCGCGGGCGAGGCCGTCCCGCTGCTGAAGACCGCTTGGACCGAATCCACCTATGCCTATCTGAGACCCCGCATCCTGACGGCGCTGACGAGAACCGCCCCGCACACCGCCGAGTCCTACACGGCCGAAGGGCTCTGGGACTGCGAGGACGGCGTGCGGGCCGAGGCCGCCCGGTTCGCGCCGCTCACGCGCGAGACGCAGCTGCGGCTGCGGCGGCTCCAGCAGGACGCCGCCGAGGACCCCGACGTCCGCGCCGCCGCGGGCGCCCGCCTCCTGACCTGAGCCCCCCCGCCGGGCCGAATGAACCTCCCCGGGGCCGGACGCGTACTTCCCACTCGAATCGCGCGTCTCAACCCCGGAGAGGAAGAGCGATGGTCTCCCGACACCATCTCGGCCTGATGAAGACGGTGCCGCTGTGCGCGGCCGTGCTGGCGCTGCCGCTGGCGGCCGGCTGTTCCGCGTCGGACGCGTCGGACGGCAAGACCGCCAAGCCGGCGACGCTGGCGGAGCTGGCCAAGCAGACCGACTGCTCCGTCACCGGAAAGCGGAAGGTCAAGGACCTGGAGCAGGGCAACTGCAAGACCTCTCAGGGACGCTTCGTGCTGCTCAGCTTCACCACCGACAAGGGCATGCACGCGTGGCTGGAGGAGGCCAAGCCCTGGGGCGGGGTGTACCTGGTGGGGGCGCGCTGGGTGGTCGTCAGCCAGCAGAAGACCCTGGAGGGGCTGCGCAAGGACCTGGGCGGCAAGATCGTCCATGGCGACGACCACGGCACCGGCGGGGGCGGCGGTCACGGCTCGGGCCACGGCTGATCCTCACCGGACGTCCGGGCGGCGGAGGCCGCACCCGCGGATTCAGGGCATGCGGGGCGCGGCCGGCCGGTCGCCCGAGTCCTCCTCACCGCGGACGAGCAGGACGCTCCAGCGCTCCAGGGCCGGCCCGATGCGGGCCAGGACGCGGCGCCCCGCCAGCCCGCGGCCGATCATGCCCGGATGCCACAGCGGGTGGCCGGGCCCGTCGACGACGACGCGGACGGCGGCGACCGGCAGGCCGCCGGCGCGGGCGGCGACGACGGCCGACTCCATGTCCGCCGCCCGGGCGCCGCGCGCGGCCCACAGGGCGCGCTCCCCGCCGCGGACGACGTGGTCGGTGGTGACCAGGGGGCCGGTCTGCACGCTCAGGCCGTCCCGGATCAGCTCCGCGGCGAGCAGCCGCGGAGCCGAGCACGGCGTCGCCGCCGCGTCCGGCTCGGGGCCGCGGATCTCGTCGGCGACGAGCACGTCGCCGGGCCGCAGGCGCTCGTCGAGCGCGCCGCCGAAGCCGACGGTGACGAGGGCGGCGCAGGCGCCCGGAAGCCGGGCGGCGTGCCGGGCGCGGTAGCCGACGACCACGACGGGCGTGCGGGTGAGGCCGCGCCGCACCGCCCGCGCCTCCATGCCGAGCGCGGCGCACACCACCGGTCCGAGCACCGGCGCCTCAACGGCATCGTCGATGTTCACCGGTCCAGCGAAACACGGGGTCATCCGGAGATCCAGCGCCATCACCGCGCGGTACGACATTCGCGGTGGACAGTTCCGCCTCACGGAGGGGGCGGGGGCGCGCGCCGCCCGCCTAGACTCCCTCGCATGACCTCCTTTCCCGTTCGGCGGAAGCTGGCCGTACTCCCGTTCGCCCTCCTGCCCCTCGGCGTGCTGGCCGGGTGCGGCGGCGAGAACAGCGAGACCAACTGCAGCGTCAACGCCTGCACGGTGACCTTCGACCGCGGCGTGGACGCGAGCGCGTCCATCCTCGGCGTGAAGGCCGAGCTGGTGAAGGTGGAGGGCCAGATGGTCACCCTGAAGATCGGCGGGCAGACCGTCACCGTCCCGGTCGGCGAGGGCGAGCAGGCCGAGGGGTTCGACGTCTCGGTGCAGTCGGTCACCAAGGACCAGGTCGTCGTGAAGATCTCCAACAGCGGCTGACCGCCCTCTATCATTCGTTCATGCGTTCGATCACCGTGGCGGAGCGGCGGGCCCGGCTCGCGCTCCGCCACCGGCTCTCCGCCCAGGCCAGGACCGACGACGTCCTCGACATCGTCCGCTCGATGGTGGTGCTGCACGCCACGGACCCGGCGACCGTGTTCCTGTCGGTCGCGGCGCGCAGCCCCGGCGCCGTTCCGGAGGCGGTGGAGAAGGCCCTGTACGACGACCGCACGCTGCTGCGGATGCTCGCCATGCGCCGGACGATGTTCGTCGCACCGACCGACCTCGTGCCCGTCCTGCAGGCGTCCACCGCGAACGGCCTGGCGGTGAAGCAGCGCGCCACCTACACGCGGATCATCGAGCGCGGCGGCGACGTCGCCGACGCGCCGGCCCTGTTCGCCGAGGCCGCGGAGGCCGCGCACCGGGCGCTGCTGGCGCGCGGGGAGGCGACGGGCGCGCAGCTCTCGGCGGACGTGCCGCTGCTGCGGACGCAGGTCGACCCGGCGCCCGGCAAGTCCTACTCGCGACCCGGGAACATCACCACGTGGATCCTGGTCACGCTCGGCTGCGAGGGCCGCATCGTGCGAGGCCGGCCGAACGGGTCGTGGACCAGCAGCCAGTACCGGTGGTCGCCCGTCGAGGCGTGGCTGCCGGACGGCGTCGCGGACGTCCCGGCCGCCGAGGCCCGCGCCGACCTCGCCCGCCGCTGGCTGGGCGCGTTCGGGCCCGCCCCGGCCGCCGACCTGAAGTGGTGGACGGGCTGGAACGCCGGCGACGTCAAGAAGGCGCTCGCCCTGCTGGACGTCACCGAGGTCGACCTCGGCGGGACCACCGGCCTCGTCCTGTCGGACGACCTGGAGCCCGCGCCCGCGCCGGAGCCGTGGGCGGCGCTGCTGCCCGCGCTCGACCCGACCCCGATGGGCTGGCAGGAGCGCGGCTGGTTCCTCGGCGGCCACGGCCCGGCGCTCTTCGACCGGAACGGCAACATCGGCCCGTCCGTCTGGTGGGACGGCCGCGTCGTCGGCGGCTGGGCGCAGCGCAAGGACGGCGAGATCGCCGTCCGCCTCCTGGAGGACGCCGGCTCCGACGCCGAGGCGGCGGTCGCGCGCGAGGCCGAGCGGATGGCGGCCTGGTACGGCGACGTCCGCGCGACCCCCCGGTTCCGCACCCCGCTGGAGCGGGAGCTGACGGCCTGAGACGCCGTCAGCGGTAGGGCCCGGCGGTGAGGGCGGCCCTGCGCTTGGCGCCGCCGCGCCGCACGAGGATGACGACGAACGCGAGCGCGGCGAGCACGCCGAGGCCCAGCGCGACCAGCAGGGCGAGGCCGAGGTAGCCGTGGGCGGTGTCGTCCGGCGTCACCAGGATCACGCCGTCGGTGCCGCGGCAGGTCAGCCGGGCGGAGCCGGACACCGGCGCCTCGAACGTGGCGGTGTAGCGGTAGGACGCGCGGTCCGAGGCGCTCCAGGAGTTCTTCCTCGTCAGCCGGACCGGCCCGGACTCCTGCCCCGCCTCCACCCGGCACGCGTACGGCGACGGGCCGCCCGTGCGGACGTAGACGAAGTACCCGTAGCCCTCGGTCAGCTCGACCGACACCCCGGTCACGGGGTCGCCCACGGCCGCCGGCCCGCCGGCGACCTCGGAGTCGTCCCACAGGAACGCCAGGAGGGTGAAGAACCCCACGGCGGCCACCACGATCAAGGCGACCGGCAGGAGGTACCAGCCGGCGCCGGGCCCGACGCGCGCCGCGGGCGCCCAGCCCGGCCCCGCCTGCCCCGGCCCCATGGGCCGGGGCCCCATCGGTACGTTCGACCCGGGCCACATGACTCTCTCTCCCCCCGGCGGAGCGCTTGTGCGGAACGACAACGATCCCAGAGAACCACGGACCCCGCCAGGGAGCCCCCTGGTAAGGGGCCGCTGATCGCGGCTTTGGGGCGCGTCTGTAACGTCGCCCTGGGACAAGGAGGCGGAAGTGACGACATCGTCCGGCCTGGAGCCCGGGACGCTGCCGCCCGGGACCGCCGAGCTGCGGGCACAGGTCCGGGGGTTCCTCGCGGAGACGCCGTTCACGGCCCGTGCCGACAGCTGGCTGGCCGGGGCCGACCCCGCGTTCAGCCGGCTGCTGGGCGAGCGGGGCTGGGTCGGCATGACCCTTCCCCGGGAGTACGGCGGGCACGGGCGGTCGCCGCTGGAGCGGTTCGTGGTGGTCGAGGAGCTGCTGGCCGCCGGGGCGCCGGTGGGCGCGCACTGGATCGCCGACCGGCAGACCGGGCCGTCCATCCTCGCCCACGGCACCGAGGAGCAGAAGCGGCGGTTCCTTCCCGCGATCGCGCGCGGCGAGTGCTTCTTCGCGATCGGGATGAGCGAGCCGGACTCCGGGTCCGACCTGGCGTCGGTCCGCACCCGCGCCGAACGCGACGGGGACGGCTGGCGGCTCCGCGGCACCAAGGTGTGGACGAGCGGCGCCCACCTCGCCCACGCGATCCTCGTCCTCGCCCGGAGCGCGCCCGCCGCGCCGGACCGGCACGAGGGCCTCAGCCAGTTCATCGTGACGCTTCCGGACGAACGGGTGGCGATCCGGCCGATCCGGGGCCTGTCCGGCGAGCACCACTTCAACGAGGTGGTGCTCGACGGCGTGTTCGTGCCGGACGCGATGGTCCTCGGGCGCGCCGGCGACGGGTGGCGGCAGGTCACCGCCGAGCTGGCCTACGAGCGCAGCGGCCCCGAACGGCTGCTCAGCACGTTCATGCTCGTCCGGCTCCTGCACGGCCGCGCCGGCGGCCCGGCCGCGCGGCGGGCGCTCGGCGGGCTGACCGCGCGGCTGTGGTCGCTGCGGCAGGCGTCCCTGGCCGTCGCGGGCGCGCTCGCCCGGGGCGAGACGCCCGAGCTGCCCGCCGCGCTCGTCAAGGACCTCGGGACGCGGTTCGAGCGCGAGGTGATCGAGGTGGCGCGCGAGCACGCCGGGGTGGAGCCCGATCCCGGGTCCCCCGATCCGCTCGCCCGCGCGCTGGCCGGGGCGGTCGTCCAGGCGCCCGGGTTCACGCTGCGGGGCGGCACGAACGAGATCCTGCGCGGCATCGTCGCCCGCGGGCTGGGGGTGCGCTGATGGAGCTGCTGGAGGAGACGGCGGGCGAGATCCTGTCCGGTGCCGACCCGTGGCCCGGGCTGGAGGCGTCCGGGCTCGCGCTGGCCGGCGTGCCCGAGGAGGCCGGCGGCAGCGGCGGCACCCTCGCCGACGCCGCCGCCGTCCTGCGCGCCGCCGGATACCACGCGGCCGCCGTGCCGCTCGCCGAGACCCTGGTGGCCGGGCGGCTGCTCGCCGGCGCCGGGCTGCCGGTGCCGCACGGCCCCCTCACGGCCATGTCCGGCGAGGTCGAGGCGGCCTCGGACGGGGACGGGGACGGGGACGGGGACCGGGGCGGCTGGACGCTGACCGGAACGTTCCGCCGCGTGCCGTGGGCGCGGTCGGCGCGGCGCCTCGTCGTCCTCGGCAACGGCCTCGTCGCCACCGCCGACCCCGCGCGGGCGCGGATCACCGAGGGGGCCAACGTGGCGGGCGAGCCCCGCGACGAGGTCGTCCTGTCCGGCGTCCGGGCGGAGGCGGCGGCGCCGTCCCCGGCCGGCGCGCCGGACCTGCGGCGGCTCGGGGCGCTCGCGCGGGCCGTCCAGCTCACCGGGGCGATGCGGCGGGCGCTGGACCTCGCCGTCCGGTACGCGGGCGAGCGCGAGCAGTTCGGCCGGCCGATCGGCCGGTTCCAGGCCGTCCAGCAGATGCTGGCCGAGCTGGCCGGGGAGGCGACGGTCGCGGACGTCGCGGTGCGGGCGGCCGTCCGCGCCCCGGACGACCCGGTCGCGGTGGCCGCCGCCAAGGCGAACGCGTCGCGGGCGGCGGGCGCGGTCGCGGCGATCGCGCACCAGGTGCACGGGGCCCTCGGCGTGACCGAGGAGCACGCCCTGCGCCAGGTCACGCTGCGGCTGTGGTCGTGGCGGGACGAGTACGGCAACGAGGCCGCGTGGGCGGACGAGCTCGGCGCCGCGATCACCGCCGCGCCCGACCCGTGGGCGTTCATCACCGGGGCCTGACGGTTGCGCACGGGCGCGGCCGGTTACCTTACTAGGGAGTAGCCGACGTACGGAGGCAGCATGGCGCCCTGGGACCGACTGCCGGCCCCGCAGCTCAGGCTTCCCCGCCCCCGTGGGCTGGCCCGCTACACCGCCGAGCGCGACCTGCCGGTGACCATGCCGGACGGCGTGACGCTGCTCGCCGACCGGTACGTCCCGTCGGGGGTGGAGCGCCCGCCCACGATCCTCGTCCGGACCCCCTACGGCAGGCGCGGCCCCGCCGCCCTCGCCAACGGCCTGCTGTTCGTCCCGTTCGGGTTCCAGCTGGTCGTGCAGAGCGCCCGCGGGACGTCCGGGTCCGGCGGCGAGTTCGACCCGCTCGGCAGCGAGCGCGACGACGGGCTCGTCACCGTGGAATGGCTGAAGCGGCAGCCCTGGTTCCACGGCGCGTTCGCCACGTTCGGGCCCAGCTACCTCGGCTACGCGGCGTGGGCGGTCGCGGCCGAGGCGGGCCCCGAGCTGAAGGCGATGTCGGTGCAGATCACCGCGTCGTCCTTCCGCGACGCCGCCTACGTCGGCGGGTCGTTCGCGCTGGAGTCCACGCTCACCTGGACCGACCTCACGCACCGGCAGCAGCGGCCCCTCGGCATGCTGACCGCGCCGCTGCTGTCGCGGCGCCGCGCCGTCCGCGCCGCCGCGTCCGGCCGCCCGCTGGCCGAGCTGGACGTGCTGGCCGGCGGCGCGCCCATGCGCTTCTACCAGGACCTCCTCGCCAACCACTCCGCCCCCGGCGGCTACTGGGACCGGCGCGACTTCAGCGGCACCGTCGGCCAGGTCGCCGCGCCCGTCAGCCTGCTCGGCGGCTGGTACGACGTGTTCCTGCCGTGGGAGATCAAGGACTATCTCGCGCTGCGCGCGGCCGGCCGCTCCCCCTACCTGACGATCGGGCCCTGGTGGCACACCGACGCCCGCCACGGGCTGCCCGCGATCCGCGAGTCGCTCGCCTGGTTCCGCGCCCACCTGCAGGGCGACCCGTCCGGGCTGCGGCGCGACCCCGTCCGCGTCTACGTCACCGGCGCCCGCGAGTGGCGGAACTACCGCGACTGGCCCCCGCCGGGCATGCGGCAGGCGCGCTGGCACCTGCACGCCGGCGGCGGCCTCGGCGAGGACGGCCCGCAGGACCACCCGCCGAGCGCCTACACCTTCGACCCGGCCCGCCCCACCCCCGCGCTCGGCGGCCCCACCCTGCTCGGCAGCTCCCGCCCGGTCGACAACCGGCCCCTGGAGCGGCGCCCGGACGTCCTGGTGTTCACCTCGCCCGCCCTGCCCGCCGACCTGGACGTCATCGGCCCCGTCGGCGCCGACCTGTTCGTCCGCTCCGACCGGGAGCACACCGACTTCGTCGTCCGGCTCTGCGACGTCGCTCCGGACGGGACGTCCCGCAACGTCTGCGAGGGGGGCCTGCGCCTGCCCGCCGCCGCGGTGAAGCCCGTGGGGCCGGACGGCGTGCTCCGGGTGGCGGTCGACCTGTGGCCCACGGGCCACCGCTTCCAGCGGGGGCACCGCGTCCGCGTCCACGTCACCAGCGGCGCCCACCCCAAGGTCGCCGCGAACCCCGGCACCGGAGCCCCCCTGGCCACCGCCGGCACGCGCATGGTCAAGGCCCACCAGGAGGTCTTCCACAGCCCCGACCACCCGTCCGCCGTCATCCTGCCCATCGCCGAGCGCTCCCCCGAGACCGCGGCTCCGGCCCCCGAAGACGACGTGGTCTGACCGGACGGCCTACACCTGCGCCAGCACGGCCTTCGCGAACTTCTCGGCCGCGGCGGGTGCGTGCCGGAGGTACAGGGCGGGCTCGGTCAGCTCCAGTTCGATGATCAGCGGGGCGCCGTCCGGGCCGGGGATCATGTCGACGCGGGCGTAGAGGAGGTCCTCGCCGCCCGGGACGGCGGCCAGGGCGCGCCTCGCCAGGTCCAGCTCGGCCTCGGTCGCCGTGCACGGGGTGACCTGGCCGCGCGTGGCATCGTCCCTGACGGGGCCCTCGACGCCGGCGCCGGCGGTGAGGATCCGCGCCTTGCGGGCGGCGTGGCTGTACTCGCCCGCGCAGAAGACCAGCGCCGTCTCGCCGGCGGTGTCGACCGCGGACAGGTACGGCTGGACCATCGCCGTCCGGCCCGCGGCGCGGAGCGAGCGCAGGTGGGCGCGGGCCGCGGCCTCCTCGCCCGGCCCCCAGCGGGCCGTGTCGGCGGAGCCGATCGAGACGGCCGGCTTGATGACGTACTCCGGCCATCCGGACGGGATGTCGCCCGGATCCCACAGCGTCGGGACGACCGGGACGCCCGCGGCGGCGAGGTCGCGGAGGTAGCGCTTGTCGGTGTTCCAGCGGATGATCCCGGCCGGGTTGAGGACGCGCGGCAGGCTCTCCGCCCACGCGACGAACCGGTCCCGGCGGCCGGGGTAGTCCCAGGTGGAGCTGACGACGACCAGGTCGTGGCGGGACCAGTCGACGTCGGCGTCCCAGACGGCGGGCTCGGCGGCGGCGCCGAGGCGCGCGAGGGCGCCGATCAGGATCCGGGCGTCGTCGCTCCCGTCGGGCAGCAGGGAGCACGTCGCGAACGCGATGGTCATCTCGGGGGGTTCCTCGTTCAGCGGACCGGGTGGCCCGCCTCGCGCAGCGCGGCCTTGACCTCGGGGATCTTCAGCTCGCCGAAGTGGAAGACGCTGGCGGCGAGGACGGCGTCCGCGCCCGCGCCCACGGCCGGGGCGAAGTGCTCCACGGCGCCGGCGCCGCCGCTCGCGATCACCGGGACGGAGACGGTCGCCCGGACGCGGCGGAGCATCTCCAGGTCGAAGCCGGCCTTGGTGCCGTCGGCGTCCATGGAGTTCAGCAGGATCTCGCCGACGCCCAGTTCCTCGCCGCGGCGGGCCCACTCGATCGCGTCGATGCCCGTCCCCTTGCGGCCGCCGTGCGTGGTGACCTCGAAACCGGACTCGGTGCCCTCGGCGCGGCGGGCGTCCACCGACAGGACGACGCACTGGGAGCCGAAGCGGTGCGCGGCCTCCCGCAGGAACTCCGGGCGCGCGATGGCGGCGGTGTTGATCGAGACCTTGTCGGCGCCCGCGCGCAGGAGCCGGTCGACGTCCTCGACGGCGCGGATGCCGCCGCCGACGGTCAGCGGGATGAACACCTGCTCGGCGGTGCGCCGCACCACGTCGTAGGTGGTGGAGCGGTCGGCGCTGGACGCGGTGATGTCCAGGAACGTCAGCTCGTCGGCGCCCTCGGCGTCGTAGCGGGCGGCCAGCTCGACGGGGTCGCCGGCGTCCCGGAGGTTCTGGAAGTTGACGCCCTTGACGACGCGCCCGGCGTCGACGTCCAGGCACGGGATCACCCGCACGGCCACGGTCACTTCACGGCCTCCCCGCTCACTTCACGGCCTCCAGGGCTTCTTCCAGCGTGAACGCCTGGGCGTACAGGGCCTTGCCGACGATCGCGCCCTCGACGCCGTCGGCCACCAGCCCGGCCAGCGCGCGCAGGTCGTCCAGCGAGGACACGCCGCCGGACGCGATGACGGGCCGGTCGGTGCGGGAGCAGACCTCGCGCAGGAGGCCGGTGTTGGGGCCGCGGAGGGTGCCGTCCTTGGTGACGTCGGTGACCACGTACCGGGGGCAGCCGTCGTCCTCCAGGCGGGCGAGGACCTCCCAGAGGTCGCCGCCCTCCCGCGTCCAGCCGCGCGCGGCCAGCGTCGTGCCCCGCACGTCCAGCCCCACCGCGATCTTGTCGCCGCGGGAGGCGATGATCTTCCGGCACCAGTCCGGGTCCTCCAGCGCGGCGGTGCCGATGTTGACCCGGGCGCAGCCGGTGGACAGCGCCGCCTCCAGCGACGCGTCGTCGCGAATGCCGCCCGACAGCTCGACCTTCACGTCCAGCTTCCCGGTGACCTCGGCGAGCAGCTCCCGGTTGGACCCGCGCCCGAACGCCGCGTCCAGGTCGACCAGATGGATCCACTCCGCCCCCGCCTCCTGCCAGGCCAGCGCCGCCTCAAGCGGGGCGCCGTAGGAGGTCTCGGTCCCGGCCTCGCCCTGCACCAGGCGGACCGCCCGGCCACCGGCGACGTCGACCGCGGGAAGGAGCGTCAGAGTCATGCGGAAACCCTATCGATGCAGATGAGACGGGTGGTCAGGCGAGGGTGGCGAGCCAGTTGCGCAGGAGCGCGGCGCCGGCGTCGCCGGACTTCTCCGGGTGGAACTGGGTGGCGCACAGCGGGCCGTTCTCGACGCCGGCGACGAACCGGTCGCCGTGCTCGGACCAGGTGACCAGCGGCGGCTCGATGGTGCCGGTCGGGTCGGGCTCCAGCTCCCAGGCGCGCGCCGCGTAGGAGTGGACGAAGTAGAAGCGCTCGTCCTCCAGGCCGCGGAAGAGGGCCGAGCCCTCGGGGACGTCGACGGTGTTCCAGCCCATGTGCGGGACGACCGGCGCGTTCAGGCGGTCGACCGTGCCCGGCCACTCGTCGCAGCCCTCGGTCGTGACGCCGTGCTCGATGCCCTTGGAGAACAGGATCTGCATGCCGACGCAGATGCCGAGGACGGGACGCCCGCCGGCGAGGCGGCGGCCGATGATCTGCTCGCCGCGGACGCCGCGCAGCCCCGCCATGCAGGCGGCGAACGCGCCGACGCCGGGGACGACCAGGCCGTCGGCGGCGAGGGCGGCGTCCCAGTCGGCGGTGACGGTCACCTCCGCGCCCGCGCGGGCGACGGCGCGCTCGGCCGAGCGCAGGTTCCCCGAGCCGTAGTCGAGGATGACGACGTCCTTCACAGCCACATCACTCCCCCGGCGAACGCCAGCCCGGCGAGGACCAGGAGGATCAGCGCGGCGATCTTGAGGCCCTGCTTGACGAAGCTGTAGACGCCCGCCAGCAGGAACACCGCCACCGCGAAGATCACCACGTTGCCGTAGGTGAAGTGCAGGTCGCCGATGTGCACGGCTACAGAGCCCCCTTGGTGGAAGGAATGCCGTGCACCTTCGGGTCGAACGCCACGGCGTCGCGCAGTGCGCGGGCGAGGGCCTTGAACTGCGCCTCCACGATGTGGTGGGCGTTGCGCCCGTACGGGACGTGGACGTGCAGCGCCACCTGCGCGTTCGACACGAACGACTCGAAGATGTGCCGGGTCAGGGTGGTGTCGTACTCGGGGCCGATCATCGGGGCCATGCCGTCCGGCTCCACGTGCACCAGGTAGGGGCGGCCGGAGACGTCCACGGTGACCTGCGCGAGCGCCTCGTCCAGCGGGATGGAGGCGTCGGCGAAGCGGCGGATGCCCGCCTTGTCGCCGAGCGCCTCGCGGAACGCCTGGCCGAGCGCGATGGCGGTGTCCTCGATCGTGTGGTGGCTGTCGATGTGCAGGTCGCCCGCCGTCTTGACGGTCAGGTCGAACGACCCGTGCTTGCCGAGCTGGGCCAGCATGTGGTCGAAGAACCCCACGCCGGTCGCGACGTCGACCTGGCCGGTGCCGTCCAGGTCGATCTCGACGAGGACCTGGGTCTCCTTGGTCCCGCGTTCGATGCGGCCTTTGCGTGTCACGAGTTCTCCTTCGCTGTCGACGACGAAGCCGTCTCGGGGCGTGCGGGGGGTCGCCCACCCTCGGAGAGGAGGGCGGTGCGGAAGGCGGCCATCTCCTCCGGGGTGCCGACGCTGACCCGCAGCCATTCGGGCGGCCCCACCTCCCGGATCAGCACGCCGCGAGCGAGCAGGCCCTCCCAGACCTTCCGGCGGTCGGGGAACGTCCCGAACAGGACGAAGTTGGCGTCGGAGTCGGCCACCCGGAACCCCTCGGCGCGCAGCCACGCGACCAGGTCGTCGCGGCCGCGGCGGAGGGCGTCGACGCCGCCGAGCAGTTCCTCGCCGTGGGCGAGGGCGGTGCGCGCGACGGCCTGGGTGACGGCCGACAGGTGGTAGGGCAGCCGGACGAGCTGCAGTGCCTGGACGACGGCCGGGTCGGCGGCCAGGTAGCCGAGCCGGGTCCCGGCCATCGCGAACGCCTTCGACATAGTCCGGGTGACGATCAGCCGCGGGTTGCCGTCCAGCAGCGTCAGCGCGGACGGGGTGCCCTCGCGGCGGAACTCGGCGTACGCCTCGTCGACGACGACCATGCCGGGCGCGGCCTCCAGCACGGCCTCGATGGCGCCGAGCGGCAGCGCGGTGCCGGTGGGGTTGTTCGGCGAGGTGAGGAACACGACGTCGGGGCGGTGCTCCTCGACGGCGGCGACGGCGCGGCCGGGGTCGAGCCCGAAGTCCTCGTCGCGGAAGGCGTTCACCCAGCGCGTCCCGGACACCCCGGTGATGATCGGGTGCATCGAGTAGGACGGCTCGAAGCCGAGCGCGGTCCGGCCCGTCCCGCCGAACGCCTGCAGGATCTGCTGGATGATCTCGTTGGAGCCGTTGGCGGCCCACACCCGGCCGGCGTCGAGGCCCGCGCCCGGGGTGTCGGCGTTCAGGAACGCGGCGAGGTCCTCGCGGAGGGCGACCGCGTCCCGGTCGGGGTAGCGGTTCAGCGACCCGGCGACGTCCATGACGGCCTCGCCGACGGCCTTCACCAGGCGCTCGGACGGCGGGTACGGGTTCTCGTTGGTGTTCAGCGCGTACGGCACGTCCAGCTGCGGGGCGCCATAGGGCTCCTTGCCGCGCAGGTCGTCCCGGAGCGGCAGGTCGTTGAGGGACGTCACGAAGGGATCTCCCAGTCGAAGCGGGCCTTCAGGGCGGCGCCGTGCGCGGGCAGGTCCTCGGCCTCGGCGAGCGCGACCACCCGGGAGGTCGCCTCGGCGAGGGCGTCGCGGCCGTACTCGACGACGTGCACGCCGCGCAGGAACGACTGGACCGACAGCCCGGAGGAGTGGCAGGCGCACCCGCCGGTCGGCAGGACGTGGTTGGACCCCGCCAGGTAGTCGCCGAGCGACACCGGCGCGTGCGGGCCCACGAAGATCGCGCCGGCGTTGCGGACGCGGGCGGCGACGGCGGCGGCGTCCGCGGTCTGGATCTCCAGGTGCTCGGCGGCGTAGGCGTCCACGACCTTCAGGCCGTCCTCGACGCCGTCCACGAGGACGATGCCGGACTGCCGCCCGGCGAGCGCCTCGGCGATCCGCTCGGTGTGCTTGGTGCGCCCGACCTGCGCTTTCAACTCCGCCTCGACGTCGTCGGCGAGCCGCGGCGAGTCGGTCACGAGGACGGCGGCGGCGAGCGTGTCGTGCTCGGCCTGGCTGATCAGGTCGGCGGCGACGTGCACCGGGTCGGCGGTGCCGTCGGCCAGGATCGCGATCTCCGTCGGGCCGGCCTCGGCGTCGATGCCGATCACGCCCTTGAGCAGCCGCTTCGCGGCGGCGACGTAGACGTTGCCGGGACCGGTGACGAGGTCGGCGCGGGGGCACTCGTCCGTCCCGTAGGCGAACATCGCGATCGCCTGCGCGCCCCCGGCGGCGTGCACCTCGTCGACCCCGAGCAGCGCGCAGGCCGCGAGGATGGCCGGGTGCGGGAGGCCGCCGTGCTCCTTCTGCGGCGGCGAGGTGACGGCGAGGGAGGCGACGCCCGCCTCCTGCGCGGGGACGACGTTCATCACCACGCTGGACGGGTACACGGCGCGCCCGCCCGGCACGTACAGCCCGACCCGCCCGACCGGGATCCACTTCTCGGTGACGGTGCCGCCGGGCACGACCCGCGTGGTCACGTCGGTGCGGCGCTGCGCGCGGTGCACGGCGCGGGCGCGGCGGATGCTCTCCTCCAGCGCGTCCCGGACGGCCGGGTCGAGCGCGGCGAGGGCCCGGTGGACGGTCTCGACCGGGACCCGCGTGCTCTCCAGCCCGACCCCGTCAAAAGCCTTGGTGTGCTCCCGGACCGCCGCCGAGCCGCGATGGCGCACGTCCTCGCAGATGGGCCGCACCTTGTCCAGGGCGGCCTCGACGTCGAGTTCGGCGCGGGGCAGCACGGAGCGCAGATCGCCGGGAAGCGAGCCGCGCAGGTCGATACGGGAAATCACCCGTCCAGTCTACGGAGTGCCCTCGGTCCCCCGCGCACCGTCTCACGTACCGAGACGCCGCGCCGGTCACGCGGTCAGGGTGCCGTCCAGGACGGTGACGGCCCGCCCGGACAGGATCACGCGGTCGCCGCGCAGGGCCACCCGGACGTGCCCGCCGCGCTCGGACGCCTGATAGCCGGTCAGCGTGTCGCGGCCGAGGCGCTCCGCCCAGTAGGGCGCGAGGGCGCAGTGCGCGGAGCCGGTCACCGGGTCCTCGCCGTCGCCGTGCAGGAGGCGGGCGGCGAAGAACCGGGACGTGAAGTCGTGCTCCCGCCCGGGATCGGCCGCCGCGGTGACGATCACGCCGCGGGCGTCGAGCCGGCCGAGCGCCGCGATGTCGGGGGCGAGGCCGCGGACCGCCGCCTCGTCGCCGACCTCGGCGAGAACGTCGTTCTGGACGTTGCGCCCGGCGGCGGACACCGGGACGCCGAGCGCCTCGGCGAGCCCGCCCGGGACGTCGATCGGTTCCGGCGGGCACGACGGGAAGTCCATCGACAGGCCGCCGTCGCCGTCGCGGGTCACGGTGAGAACGCCGCTCTTCAGGGTCCGGAACCGGATCGGGGCACCGGCCTCGGCGATGCCGGTCTCGAAGAGGGCGTGGGCGGTGCCCATGGTGGCGTGGCCGCACAGGGCGACCTCCGCGTTGGGGGTGAACCAGCGCAGCTCGAAGTCGGCTTCGGGATCGTCGACCGGGCGGACGAACGCGGTCTCGGAGTGCTTCATCTCCGCGGCGACCTGCTGCATCCACGCGGGGTCGGCGGCGTCCGCGAGCAGGCACACCCCGGCCGGGTTGCCGGCGAACGGGCGGGCGGCGAAGGCGTCGACGATCAGCATCCTCATGGCCCCGACGCTACCGACCGGCGCCGGCCGGGCGGCATGGCCAATGCCCCGGAAGTGGCCCGCCGGACACATTTCCACCGCCGACCCTCTTCACAATGTGAAAAACCAACCATTACCAAGATCATCAATATGGACGTACCCTGGCGGCGATAGGGCGTCTCCCGGTGCGCCCGGCAGCGTGGGAGTGGACTGTGACCGAGCGGCTCGCCCTGTTCCCCCTGGGCACGGTCCTGTTCCCGGGGCTCGTGCTCCCCCTGCACCTGTTCGAGGACCGGTACCGCCGTCTCATCGCCGACCTCCTCGAACAACCCGAGCCGCGCGGCTTCGGCGTCGTCGGCATCGAGCTCGGCCACGAGGTCGGCGAGGGGGCCGCGCACCGCCTCGCCGAGATCGGGTGCGTCGCCGAGCTGCGCGAGGTGACGCCGCACCCGGACGGGCGCTACGACATCGTCACGGTCGGCACCCGGCGGTTCCGGCTGAAGGAGCTGAACCGCTCCCGGCCCTACCTGCGCGGCGAGGTCGAGTTCCTGCCCGAGGAGCGCGGCGCCGGCACCGGCCCCCTCGCGGCCCGGGTCCGCCGGCTGTTCCGGCTCTACCGGCACCGGCTCGGCGCGGCCGGCGCCGTGCCGTTCGACCGGGCCGAGCCGCCCGCCGACCCGGTCGCGCTGTCGTACGCGATCGCGGCGTCGCTCGTCCTGGACGGGCACGACAAGCAGCGCCTGCTGGAGTGCGAGGACGCGGCGCTGCGGCTGGAGGCGGAACGGGACCTGCTGGCCCGGGAGAACCGCATCCTGGACGTGCTCCCGACGATCCCCGCCGGGCAGTTCCTCGACGGGTCGTTCACGCCCAACTGACCGCGCGCGGCAGACTCTCCCCATGAGCACTGCCAAGGCCAAGGGCGGCAAGGGGACCCCGGCGACCGTCGCCGCGGCGAAGGCCGGGATCGAGTACACGCTGCACACCTACGAGGTGGACGCGGACGCCGCGTCCTACGGGGAGGCCGCCGCCGACGCCCTCGGCATCCCGCACGACCAGATCTTCAAGACGCTGCTGGCGGAGGTCGACGGGAACCTGACGGTCGGCGTCGTCCCCGTGTCCGCAAGCCTGGACCTGAAGGCGCTCGCCGCGGCGGCGGGCGGCAAGAAGGCCCGGATGGCCGACCCCCGGGACGCCGAGCGCGCCACCGGGTACGTGGTCGGCGGGATCAGCCCGCTCGGCCAGCGCCGGCGGCTGCCGACCGTGGTCGACGCGTCGGTGTCAGCGCTCGGGACCGTCTACGTCTCGGCCGGCCGGCGCGGACTCCAGATCGAGCTCGTCCCCGCCGACCTCGTCCGCCTCACCGGCGCCCGCGTCGCGGTCATCGCCCGCGGGTAGCCGCCGGACGACCATCTCCAGCAGCCCGTACGTCGCGACCGCGGGCAGCGCCCAGAACACGAGCAGGCCCTTGGCGCGCAGGTCGGCGACGCCCTCGACGGTCGTGCCGTCGCGCCCGTGCCGGACGGCGTCCTGGAAGTGGCCGAGCCCGATCAGGTGGCCGGTCCGCCAGGCGAGGACGGCCGCGGCGGCGCCCCCGGCGGCCAGCCCGAGCAGCAGCGCGACGTCGTTGCCGCGCCCGCCCGCCAGGTAGGCGACGACGCCGCACAGCACCCCGGCGGCGAGCGCGATCAGCGCGAACCGGGCGTCGATGCCGATCGGCCCCTGGCTTTCCGGCTCGGCCAGAAGTGCCTCACCCTGCACGACCACATACGACACCTCGGGGGCGGTGGCCGCCCACAGCAGTCCCGCGAGCGGCCCCAGCAGCGCGACGGCGGCGCTGGTGACCGCCCAGATCGTCAAGAGCCTCCCGGTCGGTCGCCGCACCTCGTACGCTCCTAGGTGGAAGTCCTCTGACAGCGAAAGCCTAGCCTGCCCAGGTCAGCCGATCGACTCTCGAAGGGTGTCCGATTCCCGCCCACGACCGCCCCGATTACTGGGATAATGTGCCCGACATGTCCGGATTCAGTCCCGCGTTCGAACGCCTCGGCGCCGCGCTGGCGGCCGTCGTCCTGCAGCAGCAGGAGACGCTCGCCGAGTTCCTGCCGCGCGAGGACTGGAGCGCCGACCTGACCGCCCGCACGTATACCAGCGGCGGCGTCACCGTGCGGGTCTCCCTGCTCGGCAGCTACGCGGCGCGCGAGCGCACCTGGCTGTGGGGATGGGCCAACCCGCAGTTCGGCGACGCCCACCCCGCGGTCACCCCCACCCTGGTGATCCGGACGATCGGCGAGCGGCTCGGCATCACCGAGTTCACCACCCCCGAGGTCGACCTGTCCTGGTACGAGGGCCCGGCCGGGCACGGCGGCGAGCTGATCGCCATGGCCGCCGGCGGCGTCCTCGGCGGCGGCGGCTACATCGGCGCCGGCTACGACGGCGGCTCCGCCTACCTGCACGTCGACGACCCGCAGGCGCCCCCCGCCCAGTGGGACCCCGTCCCCCTCCCCCGCCTGCTCACGAACGCGACCGCCCTGTTCCCCCACGAGCCGCGCCTCACCCTCGCCGGCCTGCTCTCCCACCACCGCGTCCCCTACCACCAGACCGACCTCCTCACCGAGGTCGCCCTCCCCGGCGGCGGCACCGCCCAGGCCCGCTTCGACGGCCTGGGCCGCTTCGTCGACTGGAAAGCTGCGCTTATTGCGGTTTCTTAGTTTTCACCGAGGCGCCCGGCACCGTCCGGCTCCAGGGGCGACGACACCGGCCGCCGCCGCAACCACGCGACGACCTCCACGCCTGCGATCGCGTCCGAAGGCAGGTTCGAGCTTGCGAGACCTGATCGCGCAGCGAGCCGCAAGGCGAGCCGGAGCGATGCAGCGATCGCGCGCGGTTCCCGACGATGGAGGGCCGTCAAGGCCCGAAGGAGGAGGGAACCGCCATCAAACACGACGGGCCGAGTAGCTGTTTGAGGTCGCCCATCAGGGCCGGGGACGGCGCCACGCGGAGCTTGTCGTCCAGGCGGACGACCGTGGTGCGCGGGCCGTTCTGGACGTGCAGGTGGACCTCGGCGGTGCCCGGGTGGGTGACCAGCACCTCCTTGAGCCGCGACACCGTGGGGGGCGTGCAGCGGCCGAGGGGCAGCGTGACCGAGAACGGGCCGGTCGCGTCGGTGATGGTCAGGTCCGGCTGGGTGACCTCCATCGCGATGATCTTCGCGACGTCCTCGCGGCGGTCCAGCCGGCCCTTGACGATCAGGATCGCGTCCTCGGCGAGCAGCGTGGAGCACAGCTGATAGGACGAGGGGAAGCACAGCACCTCGATGGAGCCGCCGAGGTCCTCCAGCTGGAACATGGCCCAGGAGTTGCCCTGCTTGGTGACCTTGCGCTGCAGCCCGGACAGCAGGCCCGCGATGACCACGACCTGGCCGTCGGGGCGCTCGCCCTCGTTCAGCACGGCGATGGTGCAGTCGGCCTCGCGTTCCAGGATGTGCTCGACGCCGAGGAGCGGGTGGTCCGACACGTACAGGCCGAGCATCTCCCGCTCGAAGGCGAGCAGGGTGGTCTTGTCCCACTCCTCGCCCTCGGGGATCGCGACGGCGAACGCGTCCTCGCCGCCCTCGTCCTCCAGGGCGCCGAAGAGGGAGTCCTGCCCGACGGCCTCCTTGCGCTTGATGTCGATGACGGAGTCGATGGCCTGCTCGTGCACCATCAGCAGCGCCTTGCGCTGGTGGCCGAGCTCGTCGAACGCGCCCGCCTTGATGAGCGACTCCACGACCCGCTTGTTGCAGACCTGCGGCGGGACCTTGTTCAGGAAGTCGTTGAAGTCGGTGTAGGCGCCCTTCTCCCTGCGGGCCGCGACGATCCCGTCGACCACGTTGTGGCCGACGTTGCGGACGGCCGACAGCCCGAAGCGGATCTCGGTGTCGCCGAGCGGGGTGAAGTCGGCCTCGGACGTGTTGACGTCCGGCGGCAGCACCTTCAGGCCCATCCGGCGGCACTCCGACAGGTACAGGGCGCTCTTGTCCTTGTCGTCGCCGACGGACGTGAGCAGGCCCGCCATGTACTCGGCCGGGTAGTTCGCCTTCAGGTAGGCCGTCCAGTAGGACACCAGGCCGTACGCGGCCGAGTGCGCCTTGTTGAACGCGTAGTCGGAGAACGGGACGAGGATGTCCCACAGCGTCTTGACGGCCTCCTTGGAGAAGCCGTTGTCGAGCATGCCCTTCTCGAAGCCGACGTACTGGGCGTCCAGCTCGGCCTTCTTCTTCTTGCCCATGACGCGGCGCAGCAGGTCCGCTTTGCCGAGCGTGTAGCCCGCCACCTTCTGCGCGATCGCCATGACCTGCTCCTGGTAGACGATCAGGCCGTAGGTGGTGTCGAGGATCTCCTTGAGGGGCTCCTCCAGCTCCGGATGGATCGGGGTGATCTCCTGCTGCCCGTTCTTGCGGAGCGCGTAGTTGGTGTGGGAGTTCGCGCCCATCGGGCCGGGCCGGTAGAGGGCGCCGACGGCGGAGATGTCCTCGAAGTTGTCCGGCTTCATCAGCCGGAGCAGGGACCGCATCGGGCCGCCGTCGAACTGGAACACCCCGAGGGTGTCGCCGCGGGCGAGCAGGTCGTAGGTCTTCTTGTCGTCCAGGGGAAGCGCGAGCAGGTCGACCTTGACGCCCTTGTTCTTCTCGATGCCCTTGAGCGCGTCGTCGATGATCGTCAGGTTCCGCAGGCCCAGGAAGTCCATCTTCAGCAGGCCGAGCGTCTCGCAGGTCGGGTAGTCGAACTGCGTGATGATGGCGCCGTCGGCGTCCCGGCGCATGATCGGGACGTGGTCGGTGATCGTCTCGCCGGACATGATGATCCCGGCGGCGTGCACGCCGGTCTGGCGGATCAGGCCCTCCAGGCCCTGCGCCAGGTCCATGATCTGCTTGACGTCGGTCTCTTCCTCGTACAGCTTGCGCAGCTCGCCGGCCTCGCCGTAGCGCGGGTGCTTGTCGTCGAAGATGCCCGACAGCGGGATGTCCTTGCCCATCACGGCGGGCGGGAACGCCTTGGAGATCCGGTCGCCGAGGGCGTAGGGGAAGCCGAGGACGCGGCCGGCGTCCTTGATGGCGGCCTTCGCCTTGATGGTGCCGAACGTGGCGATGAACGAGACCTTGTCGGCGCCCCACTTCTCGGTCGTGTACTTGATGACCTCGGCCCGCCGGTCTTCAGGGAAGTCGATGTCGATGTCGGGCATGGACGCGCGCTCGGGGTTCAGGAACCGCTCGAAGATCAGCCCGTGCGGGATCGGGTCGAGGTCGGTGATGCCCATCGCGTAGGCGATCAGGGAGCCGGCGGCGCTGCCGCGGCCGGGGCCGACCAGGATGCCGTTCTCCTTGGCCCACATGATGAAGTCGGCGACGACGAGGAAGTAGGACGGGTACCCCTTGCCGAGGATGACGCCCATCTCGTACTCGGCCTGCTCCTTGTAGCCGTCCGGAAGGCCGTCGGGGAAGCGGCGCTCCAGGCCCTTCCAGACCTCCTTGCGGAACCAGCTCTCCTCCGTCTCGCCCTCGGGGACGGGGAAGCGGGGGCTGAGGTCGCGGTACTCGAACATCCCCCCCGGGTCGACCTTCTCGGCGATGAGCAGGGTGTTCCTGCACCCCTCCAGCCAGATGTCGGACGAGTCGATGCCGCGCATCTCGTCGGCGGTCTTCAGGTAGTAGCCGGACCCGTCGAACCGGAAGCGGTCGGGGTCGGCGAGCTGCTTGCCCACCTGGACGCACAGGAGCGCGTCGTGCGCGGTCGCCTCGGACTCGTGCGTGTAGTGCGAGTCGTTGGTGACGACCGGGGGGATGTTCAGCTTCCTGCTGATCTCGATGAGCCCGTCGCGGACGCGGCGCTCGATCTCCAGCCCGTGGTCCATCAGCTCCAGGAAGTAGTTCTCCTTGCCGAAGATGTCCTGGAACGCGGCGGCGGCCTTCAGCGCCTCGTCGAACTGGCCGAGCCGCAGGCGGGTCTGCACCTTGCCGGACGGGCAGCCCGTGGTGGCCATCACGCCCTCGGCGTGCTCGGCGAGGAGCTCCTCGTCCATGCGCGCGTACTTGAAGACGAAGCCCTCGGTGTAGGCGCGGCTGGACAGCTTGAACAGGTTGTGCAGGCCGGTCCTGTTCCGCGCCCACAGCGTCTTGTGGTTGATCAGCCCGCCGCCGGAGACGTCGTCGCGCTTCTGGCTCGGCTCACCCCACTGAACCTTCTTCTTGTGGTAGCGGGACTCGGGCGCCAGGTAGGCCTCGATCCCGATGATGGGGGTGACCCCGGCCGCCGTCGCCTGCCTGTGGAAGTCGTAGGCGCCGTGCATGTTGCCGTGGTCGGTCATGGCGATCGCCGGCATCTTCTGCCGCCCGACCTCCTCGAACATCTGCTTCAACCGGGCGGCTCCGTCGAGCATGGAGTACTCGGTATGAACGTGCAGGTGAACGAAAGAGTCGGCCATGCGTGCTGCGCCTCCTGCTCGTCGCATGCGACCGCCCACGTGCGTGGCTCGCACGTGTCGGCATCTCGGTACCGGGGGAAGGTCGCCGGCCCGGGCGCGGTGCCGGGACGACGCGGTGCTGAGAGCCTAACCCGCTTCTTCCGTCACTCGCGCCTCCGACGCGCCCATTGCCCGCGACGCCCGCCGACCGTCTCGACAGGCGGGACGATCCGTCCGCGATGTGGCGGCGGCCGGGCGCTCCGGCCTACGATGTCGCCCGTGGAACGTCGCCATCCCAGGTTTACGCGGCCGGCTCCGGGCGAGCCGGTCGCCGCCGCGACCTGAGCGACGACCCCGGAGCCGGCCCCAGGCGGAGCACCGCGCGTGCTCCGCGTTCTCGCTGATCAGGCGCGGCCCCGGGCACGGATCCCCTGGCGCTGCCGCCGCCGCACGAAGGGAATCCGAGATGCACGACGAGGTCCTCGAATCCGCCGGCGAGCTGCGCGTGGCGCTGCCGTCCGCCGAGGCCATCACGACGCTCGGCGCGGCCCGCGCGGCGATCGACGATCTCGACGCGGCGCTCGCCACCCTGCTGGAGCACCGCGCCGCGGTGGCCGCCGTCGTCCAGCGGCTCAAGCCGGTCGGCGGCTTCGCCGGCCGCGACCCCGGCCGGGAGCGGCGGATCGTCGAGGCCATGGCGGAGCGCGCGCCGTCCCTCGGCGCCGGCCGGCTCGCCCCCATCGTGAACGCGATCATCGAGGCGGGCCTGGACGCCGCCGAGACGCGCGGATGACCCCGCTCAGGACTCCGCTTCGACGATCTCCAGCGCGCGGGCCAGGTCGTCCGGGTACGGGCTCTCGAACTCCACCCACTCGCCCTTGGTGGGGTGCTCGAACCCCAGCCGGACGGCGTGCAGCCACTGCCTCCTGAGCCCGAGCCGCTCCGCCAGGGTCGGGTCGGCGCCGTACGCCATGTCCCCCGCGCACGGATGCCTGATCGCGGACATGTGCACGCGGATCTGGTGGGTGCGCCCCGTCTCCAGGTCGATGTCGAGCAGCGTCGCCGCCCGGAACGCCTCGACGGTGTCGTAGTGGGTGACGGACGGCTTGCCGCCCGCCACGACCGCGAACCGGCCGTCACCGGAGGGATGCCGGTCGATGGGCGCGTCGACCGTCCCGCGGAACGGGTCGGGATGCCCCTGGACGAGCGCCCGGTACCGCTTGTCGATCCGGCGCTCCTTGAACGCGCGCTTGAGCCGCGAGTACGCGACCTCGCTCTTCGCCACGACCATCGCGCCGGTCGTGTTGGCGTCCAGCCGGTGCACGATGCCCTGCCGCTCGGACGCGCCGCTCGTGGCGATCGTGTGCCCGGCCCCGAGCAGCCCGCCGAGGACGGTCGGGCCCGTCCAGCCGGTCGTCGGGTGGGCGGCGACGCCGACCGGCTTGCTCACCACGACGATGTCGTCGTCCTCGTACAGCACGCCCATCCCGGGGACGGGCTCGGCAACCGGCGCGGGCGGGGCGGGCGGCGGCGGGAGGGTGACCTCCAGCCAGGCGCCCGCGTGTAGGCGCTCCGACTTCGTGGCCACCTGCGCGCCGTCCAGCAGGACGTCGCCCGCGGCGATGATGTCGGCGGCGCTGCCCCGCGACACGCCGAAGAGGCGGGCCAGCGCGGCGTCGATCCGCTCGCCCTCCAGGCCGTCCGGCACGGGAAGGCCGCGCACATCCGCCATCAGGACTTCTCTTCCGGGGCCTTCACCCCGGCCCCGTCCCCGGCCGAGTCCCCGGCCTCGGGCTTCGGCCCGGCGGGCTCGGGCGCCTCGGTCTCGCGCGCCTCGGTCTCGCGCACTTCGGGGCCGGCCTCGGCCTCGGGCGCCTCGGGGGCGCCGCTCTCGCCGGAGTCGCCGGCCTCGTCCTTGCCGGGAAGGCGCGTCCCGTCCACCTGCAGCCCGCGCGCCGCCAGCAGGACGGCCAGCACGCCGCCGCAGACGATCGCCGAGTCGGCCAGGTTGAACACCGGCCAGTGCGGCAGCTGGATCCAGTCGACGACGTGCCCCTTCAGCGGGGCCGGGGAGCGCAGCAGCCGGTCGAGGAGGTTGCCGACCGCGCCGCCGAGCAGCAGGCCGAGGCAGACCGCCCACGGGACGCTGCGCAGGTTGCGGGCGGTGCGCAGGATCGCCACCACCACGCCGCAGGCGATCAGCGTGAACACGATGGTGTAGCCGGTGCCGATCGAGAACGCGGCGCCGCTGTTGCGGGTCTCGCGCAGCGTCAGCAGGCCGCCGAGCAGCCGGACCGGCTCCCGGTCCTGCAGCGTCGCCACCACGATGATCTTGGATGCGATGTCGGCGGCGAGCGCGGCCACGGCCACGGCGACCAGCACGCCGACGCGGCGCGGCCGAGGAGACCCCGTGGTCCCCCCGGCCTCGCGCTCTGGGTTCGTTGAGTCGCTCAGCGACGTTCCTCGCGTTGTTTGCATGTCACACATAGGGTCGCACGCGGGAAGACCTGGAGTCGCGCCTTACCGATCGGTTTGGCGCAGGACTCGCAGATCCCGTACGTGCCCGCGTTCATCCGCTGGACGGCGCGCTCGATCTGGGCGAGCAGGTCCTGTGAATTGTAGGACAGCGCGAGCTCGTGCTCCCGCTCGTAGGTCTTGGCGCCCGCGTCCGCCTGGTCGTCGCCCGCGCCGTCGCTGGTGTCGCCCTCGGCGATCTGGCTCGCGGACGCCGCGATCTCGGCGCGCAGCGTCTCGATCTGCTCCTCCAGCCCGGCCCGCACCTCGGCGAGCTCGCCCGCCGTCCACCGGTGCTCGCCCTCGCGGACCGGCAGCTCCGCGGCCGTCGCCTTCGGCGCCGCCTCGTCCAGCGCGTCCCGGTCCCTTGGGTCCCGGTCCCGCGCGGGCGCCGCGCGCCCGCCCGGCCGCCCAGGCTTCGCGGCACCGCCCTTGGTCGCGGGCCCCTTCGCCGCCGGGCTCTTGGCCGCGGGCGCCTTCGCGCCCGCCGTCCTGCTCTGGGACGGCCGTGCCGTGCCCCGGGTCTTGCTCGCGGCGGGCGGCGTGCCCCTCCTCGCGCCGGCCATGTCGGCCTCCCTCGCGGTGGTCGCCTCGACGGGCAGTGCGGGCAGCATAGGTCCCCTCTCTCGGGCACGGTAAACAACCTGGGCCGTGTTACCGACCGCTTATGCCCGGTCGCCGATCGCGGGAAAACCCCGGCCCTGCGCACGAGATCGCAAAGGAACCGTGGGCGCCGCGGCGGAAAACGGGAAGAGCGGCGCGCCGGGGTGCGTTAGAGTCTGGACGAGCAGTCGTATGGCAGGCGCTGATGGGGACACCTGCCGCCGCACGCAGCCATGAGCGACCCGGGGACGGTGCGAGCCCGGGGGCGAGCCCGGCGGTCTGATCACCCCGGAGCCGCCGGAAGAACCGCCCCGGACGCCCGTCCGCGGGGCCCAGTAGACCCGGTGGCCGAGACTGGAACGAAGCGGGCCGCGCCGGAACCGGGGCGGCCAAGGAGGGTGGTACCGCGGGGCCGCCCGGACCGAGTCCGGGCACGCGCCTCGTCCCTCCGGTCAACGTGCCCACGTCGATCCGGAGGTCCGCCATCGTGAGCCGAGCCTTTCGGCCACTGCCCGCGCAGGTCGATCTGCCCGCCCTGGAGCGGGACATGCTGCGCCGCTGGCAGGAGAACAAGGTTTTCGAGCGGTCGCTGGAGCGCACCGCGTCCGGTGCCCCGTGGGTGTTCTACGAGGGGCCGCCGACCGCCAACGGCATGCCGGGCGTCCACCACGTCGAGGCCCGCGTGTTCAAGGACGTCTTCCCGCGCTTCAAGACCATGAAGGGCCGCCACGTCCCGCGCAAGGCCGGCTGGGACTGCCACGGGCTGCCCGTCGAGGTCGCCGTGGAGAAGGAGCTCGGCCTCACCGGCAAGAAGGACATCGAGGAGTACGGCGTCGCGGAGTTCAACGCCCGCTGCCGCGAGTCGGTCCTGCGCCACGTCGACGCGTTCGAAGAGATGACCGAGCGCATGGGCTACTGGGTCAACACCGACGAGGCCTACCGCACGATGGACCCCGAGTACGTCGAGTCCGTCTGGTGGTCCCTCAAGCAGGTGTTCGGCAAGGGCCTGCTGTTCCGCGACTTCCGCATCACCCCCTACTGCCCGCGCTGCGGGACGGGCCTGTCCGACCACGAGCTGGGCCAGCCCGGCGGGTACGAGACGGTCACCAGCCCGTCGGTGTACGTGCGGATGCCCGCCACGTCCGGCCCGCTGGCCGAGATGGGCGCCGCGCTGCTCATCTGGACCACGACCCCGTGGACGCTGGTGTCCAACACCGCCGTGGCCGTCCACCCGGACGTCACCTATGTCGCCGCCCGCCCACGGGGGTCCGACGAGGTGCTCGTCGTGGCCGAGCCCCTCCTCGACCAGGTGCTCGGCGAGGGCGCCGAGCGGCTGGCCGCGTTCCAGGGCACCGACCTTGAGCGGACCACGTACCGGCGGCCGTTCGAGCTGGTCGACATCCCGGACTCGCACTACGTCGTCCTGGGCGACTACGTCACGGTGGAGGACGGCACCGGGCTCGTCCACCAGGCGCCCGCCTTCGGCGGCGACGACATGACCGTCTGCAAGAACTACGGGATGCCGATCGTCAACCCGATCGGGCCGGATGGGCGCTTCCTGCGGGAGGTGCCCCTGGTCGGCAACAAGTTCTTCAAGGACGCCGACGAACCGCTCACCGAAGACCTGCGCGCGCGCGGACTGCTGTTCCGCGGCGGCCACTTCGACCACAGCTACCCGCACTGCTGGCGCTGCCACACGCCGCTCCTCTACTACGCGCTGCCCGCCTGGTACATCCGGACCACGCAGATCAAGGACCGGCTGCTGGAGGAGAACGAGAAGACCAACTGGTACCCCGAGACCGTCAAGCACGGCCGGTACGGGGAGTGGCTGCGCAACAACGTCGACTGGTCGCTGTCCAGGAGCCGCTACTGGGGCACGCCCCTCCCCCTGTGGGTCTGCGGCGACGACGAGGACCACATCACCTGTGTGGGGTCGCTGAAGGAGCTGGGCGAGCTGGCAGGGCGCGACCTGTCCGCGCTCGACCCGCACCGCCCCTATGTCGACGACGTGGCGTTCCCCTGCCCGCGCTGCGGGACGGAGGCGCGCCGCGTGCCCGACGTCATCGACGCCTGGTACGACTCCGGGTCGATGCCGTTCGCGCAGTGGGGCGCCCCCTACCGCAACAACGAGGTGTTCGAGGACTCCTACCCGGCCCAGTACATCTGCGAGGCCCAAGACCAGACCCGCGGATGGTTCTACTCCCTCATGGCCGTGGGGACGCTGGTGTTCGACCAGTCGTCCTACGAGAACGTCGTGTGCCTCGGCCTGATCCTCGCCGAGGACGGCCGCAAGATGAGCAAGCACCTCGGGAACGTCCTGCGGCCCATCCCGCTGATGGACCAGCACGGCGCCGACGCGGTGCGCTGGTTCATGGCCGCGAGCGGGCTGCCCTGGGCGTCCCGCCGCGTCGGGCACGGCGCTCTGGAGGAGATCGTCCGGAAGGTCCTGCTCACCTACTGGAACACCGCGTCGTTCTTCGTCCTGTACGCGAACGCGGCCGAGGCGCAGGGCCGCGCGTGGACGCCGGACCGGCGGTCCGAGGCGCCCGCCCCCGCCGACCGCCCGCTCCTGGACCGCTGGGCGCTCGCCGAACTGCACCGCACCGTCCGCGAGGTCGACGGCGCCCTGGAGGAGTTCGACACCGCCCGCGCCGGCCGGCGCCTCTCCCAGTTCGTCGACGACCTGTCCAACTGGTACGTCCGCCGCTCCCGCCGGCGCTTCTGGGAGGGCCCGGAGACGCCCGACGGCTCGGCCGCGTTCGCGACGCTCTACGAGTGCCTGGAGACGCTCACCCGCCTCATGGCGCCGATCGTCCCGTTCATCACCGACCACGTCTGGGATGTGATCCGCACCGAGGACGGCCCCGAGTCGGTGCACCTCGCCGACTGGCCGGCCGTGGACGAGACGCTGCTGGACGAGGAGCTGACCGCGCAGATGGCGCTCGTCCGGCGCCTGGTCGAGCTGGGCCGCTCCGCCCGTGCGGCGAGCGGGGTCCGGACCCGCCAGCCGCTCGGCCGCGCTCTCGTCGGCGCCGCAGGGTGGGCGGCGCTGCCCGGGCAGCTGCGCGCCCAGATCTCCGAGGAGCTGAACGTGCTCGGCTTCGAGGAGCTGTCGTCGATCGGCGGCGACCTGGTCGAGTACGAGGTCAAGCCGAACTTCCGCGAGCTCGGCAAGCGGTACGCCAAGGACACCCCGAAGGTGGCCAAGGCGATCACCTCCGCCGACCCGGCGGCCCTCGTGCACGCGCTGCGCGCCGGCTCCGCCGAGGTCGAGGCCGACGGGCTCGGCACGGTGCCGCTCTCCCCGGACGACGTGATCGTCACCGAGCGGCCGCGCAGCGGCTGGGCCGTGGAGAGCGCCGCCGGCGAGACCGTCGCGCTCGACCTCACCGTCACGCCCGAGCTGCGCCGCGCGGGCCTGGTGCGGGAGGCCGTCCGGCTCGTCCAGGAGGGCCGCAAGGCCGCCGGGCTGGAGGTGACCGACCGCATCGACCTGTGGTGGGAGGCCACCGGCACCGACCTCGCCGAGGCCCTGCGCGCCCACACCGCGGAGGTCGCCGCCGAGGTGCTCGCGACCACGGTGGCCGAGGGCCGCCCCGAAGGCCTCACGGCCGCGCGCGACGAGGAGCTCGGCCTCACCTACTACCTCCGCAAGGCGTGAGGCCCGCCGCCGCGGCCGGGCCCGGAACCGTCCGGGCCCGGCCGCGGCGGAGAACTTTCCGCGATGGGGTTCATCGCGACACATCGCGTTTGCGATGATGGTCCGGTGAACCTTCCCGAGCAGCCCTCCGGGCCCGAACCACCGGCGCGGCCGTCGCCCGCCGGCATGCGCGCGTCGGACGCCGACCGCGACCAGGTCGCCGACCGCCTGCGCGAGGCGCTCGCCGAGGGGCGCATCACGCCGGAGGAGCACGCCGAGCGCATCGACGCCGTCTACAACGCCAAGACGTACGCCGAGCTGGAGCCCGTCCTCAGCGATCTGCCGGGTGAGCAGGCCCCCGGGCCGCGCGTCGACCTGCGCAAGGAGCCGCGGCCGGCCGCCCCGCCCCCGTCGCAGTCGCCGAACCTCGTGGCGATCTTCTCCGGGGTGGAGCGGAAGGGCCGCTGGCTGGTCGAGCCGACCACCAACGTGTCCTGCGTGTTCGGCGGCGCCGACCTGGACTTCCGGCAGGCCGTCCTCAGCCAGGGCGAGGTGACGGTCAACGTCACCTGCGTCTTCGGCGGGGTCACCATGATCGTGCCGCCCGGCGTCCGGGTCGTCGGGTCCAACGTGGCGATCTTCGGCGGCAACGACCTGCCGGAGGACGACACCACCGACCCGGACGCCCCCGTCATCCGGCTGACCGGCATGCTGCTGTTCGGCGGGGTCACCGTCACCCGCCGCGCGGTGGGCGAGAAGGGCGGGCGCCGCTCCCGGCGGCGCGAGGCGCACCGGCTGCACCACGAGGAGATGCGGCGGCGGCACACCGACATGCACGAGGAGCGGCGGGACGACCGCCGCGACCGGCTCCGCGAGCTCCGCCACGAGCGGCGCCACGGCCGCTGACCCCGGAACCGGCCCGGGACGCCGCCCGCCGCCCGGGGTTCGCGCGGTCGGTCGCGGTCGTCGCGGTCAGTCGCGGGCGTGCTCGCGGTCGGGCTGGCAGACCAGGCAGGGCGTGCAGCCCCGGGACTTGGCCTCCGCGCGGGACAGCGACTCCAGGTCGTCGGCCTCGTCGCCGATGTCCTCGATCAGGGCGCAGTCGACGCGGTGGTAGCGCTTGGTGCCGCTCAGGATGCGGACCTGCGGGCCCTCGGGCTCGGGCTCGGGCTCGGGCTCGCCGGACGCGGACGGCTCAGGATCGTGCGCGGTGGCGGGCTCGTCCTCGTCCGCCGCGGTGTCCCGGTCCGAGACCGGCGAGGCGGGCTCGCGGCCGGTGTCCAGGGGGTCCTCGTCGTCGGCGTCGCGAGGGCGCGGGGCGGTGGGGGCGTCGAGCGGCTCAGCACTGAGAGGCTCTGCACCGAGCGGCTCACCGAGCGGCTCGGCGCCGAACGGCGCGGGGCCCAGGTCGACGGTGACGTCCGGCGGGGCGGATTCGGTCTCAGCGGTCCGTTCCCAGGTGGGCCGGTCCCCGGAGTCCTCCGCGGCGGGTTCGGGGCTCTCCGCGGCCGTGGGCGCCTCCCCCGCGGAGCCGACGACGCCCGCGACGGGGATGTCGGTGAGGGTGGGCCCCGCCGGGCGGGGCGCCGGCGCGTCCGGCTCGGGCTCGTCCGGCCGCGGGATCTCGGCCGTCCTGTCCGACGACCCGGGCTTGTCGAGGGAGCCGGGCCTGTCGTAAGAGCCGGGCTGGTCGAAGGACCCCGGCTTGTCGAAGGACAGGGCCGAGGGCGCCGGCCTGGCGATGCCCGCCAGACCGCCCTCGGAGCGCTCCGCGCCGGGGCCGGTGGCCGCCGCCCTGCCCGCGTCGGAGGACGCGGGTGCCGACGCCGCGGCGCGCGCCGCCAGTGCGGTGTCGGGCATGCAGGCGGTGCAGGAGCTGAAGCCCTCTTCCCGGGCCTCGGCGTAGGTGAGCTCCTCGGTCTCCCGGCCGGCGAGCTGCCGGCAGGTGTCGAGGTGGTAGCGCTTGCGGCCGCGGACGACGAACACCAGGGCGTCGTCCGGCACGTCCGCGGGCGGGGCGGGGACCTCCACCTCGTCGTCGGCGGGCTCCGCCGGCGGGGCCGCCGCCTCCAGGGCGCTCGGGGCGGCCTTGGCGGGCGCGGGCGGCGTGCTCTTCTTGCGCTTGTCCTTCTTGGCCTTCTTGGTCGTACGGGCGGGCGCGACCGGGACCCCCGGGCCGAACAGCTCCTTGCGCCGCAGGAACACCCCGATGGCCAGGCAGAGCGCGGAGACGATGCTGACGGCGATCGAGATGTAGATGACCACCAGCGCGTCCAGGCCGAAGACCTGGGCGCTGTCTCCGTTGCCGGCGACGATTCCCGCTACCAGCAGGGCGATCGCCACCACCACGAGAACGCCACTCAGGATGATCACAGGGTCTCTCCCACTCGTTCGGACCGCTCGGCCTCGGGCCGCGCGAGGCCCGGCGGCCGGCGCACAGGATGGCCGTCCGGCGCCGCGGGGACGGCGGAGCCGCCATCCCCGGCGCGGCGATCAGGACGACACTATCGCCTGTGGCGGCCGGATCAGCGCCTGTCGTGCGGCGGGTTGTCGCCGCCCGCGTGGAACGCGCCGGTCGCCGAGTGCTGGACCTGCTGGGCGTGCTCGGGCGACGGGAACGTGCCCGGTGCCGGGGCCGGGGCCGGGCCGCCGTTGCGGGTGTCGGCGTGCTGCAGCTGGCCCTGCGGCCCCGTCTGCGGGCCGGGCTGGGGAGCGGTCTGCTGGGCCTGCGAGGGCGCGGCGCCCGGGACGGCGGCGAACGCGCCCGTCTCGGTGCTGCCCGCCTCCAGATCGCGCAGCTGGCCTTCCAGGTACACCTTCAGCCTGCTGCGGTACTCGCGTTCGAACGCGCGCAGGTTGTCGACCTCGCGCTCCAGCTCCTCGCGCTGCTGCACGAGCGAGCCCATGACCTGGCGGTGCCGCTCCTGGGCGTCGCGGTCGAGGGCCTCGGCGCGGGAGCGGGCCTCGCTGACGATCTGGTCGGCCTGCCGGCGGGCCTTGCCGAGGATCTCCTCGGCCTCCCGGCGGGCGCGGCCGAGCGTCTCGTCGGCCTCCCGGCGGGCGTCGGCGATCGCCTGGTCGGCGGTCTGCTGGGCCAGCGCGAGCACGCGGGCCGCGGTGTCCATGTTGTCCTCGCCGGTGGGCGCGGCGGCCATGCCGAGGCCGCCGAGCGCGGGCTCCGGCTCGGGCTGCGGCTGCGGCTCGGGGCGCGGCGGCTCGGGGATCTTCTGGACGTCCGGCTTCGGCTCCACGATGGGAGCGGCCATGGCGGGAACCTTGCCGCGCAGGCATTCGGCCAGCTTGGCCCGCAGCTCCTCGTTCTCCTGGATGAGGCGGTCAAGCTCCGCCTCGACCTCGTCGAGGAAGGCGTCCACCTCCTCCTCGTCGTACCCCGGCCTCAGCCTGGTGGTACTGAACTGCTTGTTCCGCACGTCGGCGGGTGTCAGCGGCATGTTCTCGTCTCCTTGGCGCGCTTGGAGTCTGTCCCCGAAGGACGGTATCCGATCGACCTAGCCTCCGCCGAATATGGAGCCGACGAAGATGATCAAGACCCAGACCACAAGGATGAGGACGGTGAAGCTGAGGTCGAGTGCAACGTTACCCAGCCGGATGGGCGGGATGAAACGCCTGAGCAGCTTCAGCGGCGGATCGGTGACCGTGTAGGTCGCCTCGGCTATCACCAGCACCACCCCGGTCGGCTTCCATTGCCGGGCAAAGGACTGCAGGACCTCCAGGACCAGCCTCCCGATCAGGAACAGGAGGAACAGGTACAGGATGCCCTGCAGGACGGATCCAACGATGTTCACGGATACTCTCGCATGTGCGTCTCAGCTTTGGTTGAAGAACCCTCGTTCTGCCATCCGGGCCTTGTCCTCCGCCGTCACCTCCACGTTGACGGGCGACAGCAGGAACACCTTGTTCGTAACACGCTCGATGCTCCCATGGAGGCCGAACACGAGACCAGCCGCGAAGTCGACGAGACGCTTGGCGTCGCTGTCGACCATCTCGGTCAGGTTCATGATCACGGGTGTTCCCTCCCGGAAGTGCTCCCCGATCGTCCTCGCCTCGTTGTAGGTCCTCGGATGCAGCGTAGTGATACGAGCGAGGTCGGTGGTACCGCTCTCGTAGAGCGCCACGGAGCGTCGCTCGATCGTGGACGTGGAGTGATGGTCGCGATCCCGGTCCGAGGCCTCGTCGGCTCGGGTAAGCTGACCGCCGGATTCGTCATCGCGACGGCGGCTCTGCCCGGTGTCGGTCTCCTCGTCGTAGACCTCGTACTCGTCGTACTCGCCGTACTTGTCGTCGTAGCGGTCGTCCTCCACAAGGCCGAGGTAGACCGCCATCTTGCGCATCGCGCTGGCCATACGCCCCTCCGAGTCCTGTGGTGGCGGTACCGGGCGCGTCCGGCCCCGCCGATGGACTGATCCGTCGTGGCGACCCACGTTCGGGCAGGTACCACTGGGGGGACATTACCTGACGATTGCCCGTCGGCCGCCGAGCAACGCCGTACCGACCCGCAGGTGTGTCGCGCCGCACGCGATCGCCTGCTCCAGATCGCCGCTCATACCCGCACTGACGATCCGGGCGCCCGGATGGTTCCGCCTGATCTCCGCCGCCGTCCCGGCGAGCCGGGTGAAGGCGGGCAGCGGGTCGGCGCCGAGCGGCGCGACGGCCATCACGCCGCCGAGCTCCAGGCCGGGTGCCCCGGCGATCTCGTCCGCCAGTCCCGGGGCGCCGGCCGGGGCGACCCCGCCGCGCCCCTGCTCCTCCGCGGGCTCGTCCAGCGACACCTGGACGAGGCAGCGCAGCGTGCGGCCCGCGCGGACGGCCGCGTCCGACAGCGCCCGGACCAGCCGGGACCGGTCGACCGAGTGCACGACGTCGGCGTAGCCCGCCACGGCACGGGCCTTGTTGGTCTGCAGCCGCCCGACGAAGTGCCAGGTGAGGGGGAGGTCGGCGCATTCGGCGGCCTTGGGGCGGGCCTCCTGGTCGCGGTTCTCGCCGACCTCGGTGAGGCCGAGTCCGGCCAGCAGCCGCACATCGGACGCGGGGAAGGTCTTGGTCACCGCGATCAGCGTGATCTCGCGCTCGTCGCGCCCGGCGGCGGCGCACGCGGCGGCGATGCGCTCGCGGACCGCGGCGATGCCCTCGGCGATCTCGGCGCGGCGGCGCCCGGAGCCGGGTTCCGCGCCGCTCACCCGTCGCCCTTCAGCCAGACATATCCGGCGAAGCGCCCGGTGCGGCCCTCGCGGCGGTAGGAGAACAGCCCCGGGTCCTCGATCGTGCAGCGCGGGTCGGTCTCCACGCGGCCCACCCCGGCCGCCGCGAGCTGCTCGGCGACGCCGGCGCGGATGTCGAGGCCGGGGGTGCCCTTGGCGGTGGTGGCGTACGCGGCGGGCACGGCGGCGGCGACCTCGTCCCGCATCGCGGCGGGCACCTCGTAGCAGCGGCCGCACGCGGCGGGCCCGATGGCGGCGGTCATCCGCGCGGGCTCGGCGCCCCGCTCGCGCATCGCCTTCACCAGGGCCGGGACGACGCCGGCGGCCGTGCCGGGGCGGCCGGAGTGCGCGGCGCCGACGACCCGGGCGACGGGGTCGGCCAGCAGCACGGGCGCGCAGTCGGCGACGAGGACGGCGAGCGCGAGGCCGGGCACGGTCGTGACGACCGCGTCGGCCTCGCCGGGAATGTCGGGGGAGGTGGCGTGCGCGACGTCCGCGCCGTGCACCTGCCGCATGAACACGGTGCGCTCGGGGTCGGCGCCGAGCGCGGCGGCGGCGCGGCGCCGGTTGGCCGAGACGGCGGCCGGGTCGTCGCCGACCGCGCCGCCGAGGTTCAGGGAGTCGTAGGGGGGCCCGCTCACGCCGCCGGCGCGGGCGGTGAAGCCGGCGCCGACGCCGCCGCCCAGGGCGACGGTGGTGATCACTTCAGGAAGTCGGGGACGTCGAGGTCGTCGTCCTCGTCGAACACCACGGGACGGCGGCGCTGCCCGGAGGAGGCGGGGCCGCCGTCGTTCTCGCCCGCGTGCACGCGGGACGAGGGCTGCTCGGAGGACGGGCGGGGCGCGGGGGCGCGGGAGCCGCCGGACTCGCCGGGCGGGCCCGCCTCCCGGTCGCCGGGCGGGCCCGGCTGCCCGGACGGCGCGTTCTCCGGCGGGGACTGCTGCTCGCCGCGCCCGGCCGGCCGGGCGTCCTGGCCCTGGCCGGACGCCTGCGCCCGGTCGTTCTCGGGCCGCTGCGCCGGCGCGGACTGGGCGGACGCGGCCGGCGCGGCGGCGGCCTGCGCCACCGACGGCTGCGTGCCCTGCTGGGCGGACGCCTGCTGCCCGGCGGGCTCGGCCCGCCCGACCCGGCTGGGGATCGGGTTGGCCGGCGCGGCCGAGGCGGGCGGCGGGACCGGACGCGGGGGCGGGGGCAGCCGCTTGCTCTCCGGCTCCGGAGCCGGTTTGGAAGGGCGCCCCTCGTCAAAACCCGCCGCGATCACCGTGACCCGGACCTCGTCACCGAGCGCGTCGTCGATGACCGCGCCGAAGATGATGTTGGCGTCCGGTGCGGCCGCGTTCGAGACCAGCTGCGCGGCCTCGTTGATCTCGAAGAGGCCGAGGTCGGAGCCGCCGGAGATGGACAGCAGCACGCCGTGCGCGCCGTCGATGCTGGCCTCCAGCAGCGGGCTGGAGATCGCCATCTCGGCCGCGGCCACCGAGCGGTCGTCGCCGCGCGCCGAGCCGATGCCCATCAGCGCCGAACCGGCGCCCGACATGACGGACTTGACGTCGGCGAAGTCCAGGTTGATCAGGCCGGGGGTGGTGATGAGGTCGGTGATGCCCTGGACACCGGACAGCAGCACCTGGTCGGCCGCCTTGAAGGCGTCCAGCACGCTGACCTGCCGGTCGGAGATCGACAGCAGCCGGTCGTTGGGGATCACGATGAGGGTGTCGACCTCGTCGCGCAGCGTCTCGATGCCGGCCTCGGCCTGCATGGCGCGGCGCTTGCCCTCGAAGCTGAACGGCCGGGTCACGACGCCGATGGTGAGCGCGCCGAGCGAGCGGGCGATGTTGGCGACCACGGGCGCGCCGCCGGTGCCGGTGCCGCCGCCCTCCCCGGCGGTGACGAACACCATGTCGGCGCCCTTGAGGACCTCCTCGATCTCCTCCCGGTGGTCCTCGGCGGCCTTGCGGCCCACGTCCGGGTTGGCCCCGGCGCCGAGGCCGCGCGTGAGCTCGCGGCCCACGTCCAGTTTCACGTCGGCGTCACTCATCAGCAGCGCCTGGGCGTCCGTGTTGATCGCGATGAACTCGACGCCCTTGAGTCCCTCTTCGATCATCCTGTTGACGGCGTTGACGCCGCCGCCGCCGATGCCGACGACCTTGATGACCGCGAGGTAATTCTGCGGTGCTGCCACGACGAGGGGCCTTTCCGCTCTCTCCGACCGCCCTGCCCGGTCTGCCGACCGTGCCGTCGCGGTGTTTCCCGACCTGTGAGCATGTGGGGTGCGGGGTGAACCCTCACCCTCAACTTGAGGCTTACACTTATGTCAACCTGAGGACTGATACGGACAGTAGGGCGGCCTTACCGCCAGGGTCAACTAACCTCCCCCGAACTCCACCGGCGTGTCGCGGCCGGCACGGGTTCGCCCAGGTTGCCCGGTTCCTCGGCGGTGGTTCATTTGGTCTTCAGCACCTCGGGCGAGCTGATGTCGACGGTCCGCACGGCCCGCCCGGCCGCCGTGCGCCGCAGGGCGTCCAGCAACCGGATCTTCTCCCGTGCCCGCTCCGCCGCGCCCCACACCACCGTCTGGCCGCCGTCCATGTGCAGGGTGACGGCCTCCGGGCCGGTCGCCTCGACCTCGGCGACCTTCGCGGCGAGCCGTTCCGGCAGGTCGGACAGCACGCCGAGCGCCGCGAGGGTCGCCCGGTCGGACGGTCCGGGCGAGGCGACCGTCAGCGCGGGAAGCCCGGACGGACGGGTCGCGCCGTCGGCGACGGTGACGCCGTGCTCGTCGAGCAGCTGGAACCGCCCGCGGCGCTCGAAGACCGCCACCGGCACCCGTTCCCGGACGACGATGCGCACCGTCCCCGGCCAGTGCCGCTCGATCTTCGCCGACTCGACCTCGCGCAGCCGCTCCACCCGGGCCTGGACGGTGCCCGCCGCGAGCCGCGCCATCGGCGTCCCGAGATCGATCCCGGCGGCGGCGACCACGCGGTCGCGGGGCGCCAGCTGGGTGCCGGTCACCTCGACGTGCCGGACCACCAGCAGCCGGGACCCGAGCAGCACCCAGGACACCGCGCCGAGCGCGCCGACCACCAGCAGGGTGACGAAGACGACCTTCCACCGGCTCGGGCGGCCGCGCGCGGCGGGCGCCGCGGCGTCCTCGCCCGGCGCCTCCCGCCGGTCCGCCCGCACCTCGGTCATGGTCCAAGCTTGGCAGCGATCCCCCCGTCCGCCGCCGACCCCGCGGGCGGCGGCGTGTCACTCACGCGCCCGCGAGCCGCTCCAGCACGAGCGGGCCGAGCTGCGTCACGTCGCCGGCGCCGAGGGTGATGACGATGTCGCCGGGGCGGGCGAGCGCCGCGGCGGTGCCGGGCACCTCGTCCCGGACGGGCACGTAGACGGCCTCGGTGCCGGCCGGGACGGCGTCCGCGACCAGCGCGCCCGTCACGCCGGGCTCGGGATCCTCGCGGGCGCCGTAGACGTCGAGGACGACCGCGGTGTCGGCGAGACCGAGCGCCGCGCCGAACTCGGCGGCGAAGAACCGGGTGCGGCTGTACAGGTGCGGCTGGAACACCGCGACGATCCGGCCCCGCACGCCGGACTGCGCGCCCTTCTCCCCCAGGTAGCCGCGGGTGGCCTCCAGGTCGGCGATCAGCTCGGTCGGGTGGTGGGCGTAGCTGTCGAACACCTCGACGCCGCCCGCCTCGCCCTTGCGCTCCAGCCGCCGCATCGCGCCGCCGAACCCGGCGAGGCCCTCCCGCACGGACGCCTCGTCCACGCCGAGGGACCGCGCGACCGCGACGACGGCGGCGGCGTTCAGCGCGTTGTGCCGGCCGGGGACGGCCAGCGCCACCTCGCCTGCGCCCTCGATCTCGAACCGGGAGCCGAGGCCGCGCGGGGTGAACCCGGTCACCCGCAGGTCGGCGCCCTCGGCCTCGCCGTAGGTCAGCACGGTCAGCCCGCGCGCCCGCGCCCGGCCGGCCAGCTCCATCGCGACCGGGTCGTCGGCGCCGGCGACGAGCGTCCCGCCCGGCTCGACCCGGTCGACGAACCGCGCGAAGTTCTCCCGCACCATCTCGAAGCCGCCGTAGTTGTCGAGGTGATCGGCCTCGACGTTGGTGACCACCGCGACGTGCGGGATGTACATGAGGAACGAGCCGTCGCTCTCGTCGGCCTCCGCGACGAACACGTCCCCGGACCCCTCGTCGGCGCCGAGGCCCGTGGTGACGAGCTGCCCGCCGATGCAGTAGGACGGGTCGGCGCCGACGTGCTGGAGCGCCACCGTGAGCATCGACGTCGTGGTGGTCTTGCCGTGCGTGCCGGCGACGGCCACCGCGCGGCGGCCCGCCATCAGCGAGGCCAGCGCCTCGGAGCGGTGCAGGACGCGCAGGCCCCGCTCGCGGGCGGCGACCAGCTCGGGGTTGTTCTCCCGGATCGCCGTGGACACCACCACCGTGTCGGCGTCGCCGACGTGCGCGGCGTCGTGCCCGACGAAGACCTTGGCGCCGAGGTCGCCGAGCTGGCCGAGCAGCTCGGAGTCGCGGGCGTCGCTGCCGGACACGCCGATGCCGCGGCGCAGCATGATGCGGGCGACGCCGGACATCCCGGCGCCCCCGATCGCGATGAAGTGGACCCGGCCGAGCTCGCCGGCCGGCACCACCTCCCCCGGGCCGATCAGGCTCATCGGGCGGCGCCCGCGGAGCGGACCACCTCGTGGACCATCCGGGCGAGCGCCACGTCGGCGTCGCGGCGGCCCATCCGGCCGGCGGCCTCGGACATGTGCGCGACGCGGGCCGGGTCGGCCAGCACCGGCAGCAGGTTCCGGGCGATCCAGTCGGGCGACAGCTCGGCGTTGTCGACCAGCATGCCGCCGCCCGCCGCGACGATCGGCTCGGCGTTCAGCCGCTGCTCGCCGTTGCCGATCGGGAGCGGGACGTACACCGCGGGCAGCGCGACCGCCGCCAGCTCGGCGCACGTCATCGCGCCCGCCCGGCACATCGCCATGTCGGCGGCGGCGTAGGCGAGGTCCATCCGGTCGCAGTACGGGATCGTGACGTACTGCGGGCCGCCGGACGCGGGCTCGGGCTCCTCGGTGTTCTTCGGCCCGACGATGTGCAGCACCTGGATGCCCGCCTGCCGGAAGTACGGCGCGGAGGCGACCGCGGCCTGGTTCAGGGAGCGGGCGCCCTGCGAGCCGCCGAAGATCAGCAGCGTGGGCAGGTCGGGGAGCAGGCCGAAGTAGGAGCGGGCCTTGTCGCCCATCGCGAGGCGGTCCAGCGCCGCGATCTCGCGGCGCAGCGGGATCCCGACGAACGTGGCGTTCGGCAGCGGCGAGTCGGCGTGCGACACCGCGACGTGCTCGGTGAAGCGGGCGCCGAGCTTGTTGGCCAGGCCCGGCTTCGGGTTGGCCTCGTGCACGATGATCGGCACCTTGCGCTTGCGCGCGGCGAGGTAGCCGGGAGTGGCGACGTAGCCGCCGAACCCGACCAGGATGTCGGCCTGCGCCTGGTCGAGGACGGACGCGGCCGCGTTGATCGCCCCGCGCAGGCGGCCGGGCACCGACAGCAGCTGCGGGGTCAGCGTGCGCGGCAGCGGCACCGGCGGGATCAGGGCGAGCTCGTAGCCCCGCTGCGGGACGAGCCGGGTCTCCAGCCCCCGCTCGGTCCCGAGGCAGACGATCCCGGTGTTGGGGTCGTTGCGGCGCAGCGCGTCGGCGAGCGCCAGGGCGGGCTCGATGTGTCCGGCGGTGCCGCCGCCGGCCAGGACAACCCTCATGCTCCTTGACAACTCCTCAGCGTGTTCGATGGGGGATCTAACGCCGTGCCAGACCCAGCCAGCTTAGAGCCCTCACGACCGGTCCGGGACCCCGTGCGGAGAGTGCCTGCCGCGCGCCGGGCTCCCGCTTGGCGAAGGCGAGCAGCATCCCGAGCGCGAACAGGGTCGGGATGAGCGCCGAGCCGCCGTAGGAGACCAGCGGGAGGGGGATCCCGGTGATGGGCAGGACGCCGATGACGGCGCCGATGTTCACGATCGCCTGCACCACCAGCCACGCGGTGGCGCCCGCGGCGGCGAGCCGGGTGAACGGGTCCTTCACCCGCCGGGCGATGCGCAGTCCCGCGTAGGCGAGCATCCCGACGAGGGCGAGGACGACGAGGGTGCCGACGAGCCCGAACTCCTCCCCCACGATCGCGAAGATGAAGTCGGTCTCGGCGTGCGGGAGGTAGTCCCACTTGGCGCGTCCCTCGCCGAGGCCCGTGCCGAACAGCCCGCCGGAGGCGACCGCGTACAGCCCCTGCGTGCCCTGGTAGTTGGTGGTGAGCTGGTTGCCGGACGGGTCGAGGAACCCGGTGAGCCGCTGCATCCGGTACGGCTCGACGACGATGAGGATCGACACGAGCAGGCACACCAGGCCGGCGATGCCGACGAACAGCCGTCCGGGCGCGCCGACCACCCACAGCAGCGCCAGGAAGATCGTGAGCAGGACCAGCGTGGTGCCGAGGTCGCTGCCCAGCATGACCAGCAGGACGAGCACGCCCGCCCCCGGCATCAGCGGGACCAGCAGCGGCCGCCACTCGGTGAGCTGGCCGAGCCGGTCCTTGCGGGCCAGCAGGTCGGCGCCCCACAGCACCAGGGCGAGCTTGGCCAGCTCGGACGGCTGGATCTGCACCGGGCCGAGGTCGACCCAGCGGGTGGCGCCGCCCGCGCTGCGGCCGAGGCCGGGCACCAGCACCAGCGCCAGCGCGACGACCGACAGCAGCAGCAGCGGGTAGCCGAGCGCGCGGAACGTCTTGACCGGCAGCCGGGACGCCACCCACATGCCGGGCAGCCCGATCGCCACCCACATGGCCTGCTTCTGGAACAGCGTGTACGCCGAGCCCGTCGCCTGGAGCTGCTTCACGCTGGACGCCGACAGCACCATCGTCAGGCCGAGCGCGAGCAGCATCACCGAGCAGCCGAGCACCAGGTAGTAGGAGGTGAGGGGACGGTCGAGCAGCCCGACGGCGGCGACCAACTGCTCGCGCGGCCCCGGGCGCCGCGCGCCCTCCTCCTCCGCCGCGGCGGTCACGTTACCGGGGGTTCCGGGAGTCGTCCCCGCGGCCGGGGCGGGCGCCCTCGGCCAGGCGCTCGACGGAGGCGATGAAGGCGTCCCCGCGGGCCGGGTAGTTGGCGAACATGTCGAAGGACGCCCCGACGGGGGCGAGCAGCACGGTGTCCCCGGGGCGGGCGAGGCCGGAGGCTTCGGTGACGACGCGGTCCATGGCCCCAGTGTCGGTGTCGGGGACGTCCACCACGGGGACATCCGGCGCGTGTCGCGCGAGTGCCTCGGCGATCCGGTGCCGGTCGCGTCCCATCAGCACCACGCCGCGCAGCCGCCCGGCGCACGAGCGCACCAGGTCGTCGACGTCCAGCCCCTTGAGGAGGCCGCCGGCGATCCACACGACCGGCTCGTAGGCGGCGAGGGACGCGGCGGCGGCGTGCGGCTGGGTGGCCTTGGAGTCGTTGACGTAGGCGACGCCGGCGACGTCGGCGACGTGCTGGATGCGGTGCGGGTCGGGGACGAACGCCCGCAGGCCCGCGCGGACGGCCTCGGGCGGCACCCCGAACGCGCGGGCCAGCGCGGCGGCGGCGAGCGCGTTGGCGACGTTGTGCGGCGCGAACGGGCGGACGTCGGCGAGCGCGGCCAGCTCCGCGGCCTCCCGCGCGGGGTCGCCGGTGAAGGCCCGGTCGACGAGCAGCTCCTCGACGACGCCCAGCTCGCCGGGACGCGGCACCTCCAGGGTGAACCCGGCCCGGCCGCGCACGCCCCCCGCGCGCTCGGCGAGCGCGGCGGACGTGGCGTCGTCGGCGTTGTACACCGCCACGCAGCCCGGTGCGAAGATCTTGGCCTTGGCCGCGACGTAGGCGTCCATGGAGCCGTGCCAGTCGAGATGGTCGGGCGCGATGTTCAGCACCGCCGCCGCCCGCGGGGCGAGCGAGTCCGACCAGTGCAGCTGGTAGCTCGACAGCTCCACCGCGAGCACGTCGTGGTCCTCGCCCACGGCCTCCACGATGGGCGTGCCGACGTTGCCCACGGCGAGCGCCCGGTGGCCGGCGGCGGTGAGCATGCACGCCAGCATCCGGACGGCGGTGGTCTTGCCGTCGGTGCCGGTGACGGCCAGCCACGGCGCGGCGCCCTCGGGACGCAGCCGCCACGCCAGCTCCACCTCGCCGATGATCTCGACGCCCGCCTCGGCGGCCGCGGCGAGCAGCGGCACGTCCGGCCGCCAGCCCGGCGACGTCACGACGAGCCCGGTGCCCGCCGGGAGGCTCTCGCCGTCGCCGAGCCGGACCGCGACCCCGCGGGCCTCCAGCTCGGCGGCGTGCCCGCGCTGCTCCTCGCCGTCGCGGGCGTCCACGACGGTGACGCGGGCGCCGCGCGCGGCGAGGGCGCGGGCGGCGGCGCGGCCGGACACGCCGAGCCCCGCCACGCACACGGGCAGGCCGTCCCAGGGGCGGTCGCTCACTTCTTCGGCATCCATTCCAGGTAGAACAGGCCGATGCCCATCGCGGTGAACAGCGCCGACATCAGCCAGAAGCGCACGACGATCGTGGTCTCGGCCCAGCCGGACAGCTCGAAGTGGTGCTGCAGCGGGGCCATCTTGAACACCCGTTTCCCGGTCAGCTTGAACCCGCCGACCTGGATCATCACCGACAGCGTGATCATCACGATCAGCCCGCACAGGATGGCGAGCAGGAACTGGGTGCGGGTGAGGATGGCCAGGCCGACCAGCACGCCGCCGAGGGCGAGCGAGCCGGTGTCGCCCATGAAGATCTTCGCGGGCGGGGCGTTCCACCACAGGAACCCGAACACGCCGCCGAGCACGGCCGCGGCGACCACCGCGAGGTCGAGGGGGTCGCGGACGCTGTAGCAGTTGGGGGCGAGGGCGGCGGCGCAGCTGTTGCGCAGCTGCCAGTTGCCGATGATCACGTAGGCGGCCAGCACCATGCCGGCCGGGCCCGCGGCGAGGCCGTCCAGCCCGTCGGTGAGGTTCACGCCGTTGGACATGGCCGCGATGAGCAGCAGCGCCCACACCACGAACAGGTACGGGCCGATCGAGGGGCCGAAGTCGCGCAGGAAGGACAGGTGGGGGTCGGCGGGGGTGATGTCGTAGCCGTTGGGGAAGTTCAGCGACGCGACGGCGAACACGACGCCGACGAGGACGATGCCGATCATCTTGGCGCCGCTGCGCAGGCCGAGGCTGCGCTGCTTGAACACCTTGATGTAGTCGTCCACGAACCCGACCAGGCCGAGGCCGGTCATCAGGAACAGCACCAGGATGCCCGAGATCGTGGGCGCCTCGCCCGTGACCAGGTGCGCCGCGGCGTAGCCGACCAGCGAGCCGACGATGAAGACCGTCCCGCCCATCGTGGGGGTGCCGCGCTTGTTCAGGTGCGCCTCGGGACCCTCGTCACGGATCATCTGGCCGTAGCCCAGCCGGTTCACGATCCGGATCCACACCGGCGTGCCGACCATCACGAAGATCAGCGCGATCCCCGCGGCGAGGATGATGTTGGTCATCGGCCGTCCTCCGCGAGGATCGCCTCGGCCACCCGTTCCAGGCCGGCCACGCGGGAGCCCTTCACCAGCACGACGTCCCGCGGCGCGAGCCGCTCCCTGAGCACGGTCACCGCCGCGCCGACGTCATCCACCTGTACGCACTCTCCCGTCCATGACGCCACCTGCCCGGCCCCTTCGGCCATCGCCGCCGCGTTCGCGCCGACGACGACGAGTCCGGCGATCCCGCTGCGCGCGACATGCTGCCCGATCTTGGCATGTTCCGCCACGGACGAGTCACCCAGTTCGGCCATCTCCCCCAGTACCGCGTACGCGCGGCGCCCGCGGGCCATGTGCGCGAGCACGTCGAGCGCGGCGCGGGTCGAGTCGGGGTTGGCGTTGTAGGCGTCGTTCACCACGGTCACGCCGTCGGCCCGCTCGGTGACCTCCATCCGCCACCGGCTGACCGGCACGGCGTCCGACAGCGCCGCGGCGACCGCGTCCGGGGCGAGCCCGGCCGCGCGCGCGGCGGCGGCCGCGGCGAGCGCGTTCGGGACGGCGTGCGCCCCGTGCAGGCGCAGCGCGACCGGCGCCGCCCCCTCCGGCGTGACGAGGGTGAACCGGGCGCGGCCCCGCTCGTCGAGGGTCTCGGCCTCGGCGCGGATCACGGCGTCCGGGGAGCGGCCGAAGGTGACGACCTCGCCCTCGGTGCGCTCGGCCATCGCGGCGACCAGCGGGTCGTCGGCGTTGAGGACGGCGGTCCCGCCCGGCGGCACCGCCTCCACGATCTCGCCCTTGGCGCGGGCGATGTTCTCCCTGCCGCCGAACTCGCCGACGTGCGCGGTGCCGACGTTCAGCACGACGCCGACGTCCGGGCGGGCGATGCCGGTCAGGTAGGCGATGTGCCCGATCCCGCGCGCGCCCATCTCCAGGACGAGGTGGCGGGTCTCGGCGCCGGCGCGCAGCACGGTGAGCGGCAGCCCGATCTCGTTGTTGAACGAGCCGGGCGGGTAGACCGTCGGGCCCGCGGTGCTCACGACCTGCGCGATGAGGTCCTTGGTGGAGGTCTTGCCGGCCGAGCCGGTGACGGCGACGACGGTGAGGTCCGGCAGCCGCTCCAGCAGGCCCCTGGCGAGCCGCCCGAGCGCCTCCTGGACGTCCGGGACGACCACGCACGGCCCGTCCACCGAGCGCTGCGCGAGCACGGCCGCGGCCCCCGACGCCAGCGCCCCGGACGCGAAGTCGTGCCCGTCCGCGCGCTCGCCCTTCAGCGCCGCGAACAGCGCCCCGGGCTCCACCGCGCGGGAGTCGATGACCGCGGGACCGCTCACCACCACGTCGGGAGGCCCGTGCGCGGTGCCTCCCGTGATCTCCGCGATCGTCGACAGCGGAAGTGGGATCACGCCTGCGTCCCGTCCCCTCTGGTTCCCTCTGTACGGCGCCGGAGGGCCGCGCGGACGACCTCGCGGTCGTCGAACGGATGCACCTCGCCCGCCACGTTCTGGCCCTGCTCGTGCCCCTTGCCCGCGACGACGAGGACGTCGCCGCGGCGGGCCCGGCCGACGGCCAGGCCGATCGCGGCGGCGCGGTCGGGCTCCACGACGATGTGCGCGCGCTCGGGCTGCGGCACCTTGAGCCCGCCCTCGACCATAGCGGCGAGGATCCCGAGCGGATCCTCCGACCTCGGGTTGTCGTCGGTGAAGTACGCGGTGTCGGCGAGCCGGGCGGCGGCCTCGCCCATCAGCGGCCGCTTGCCCCGGTCGCGGTCGCCGCCGCAGCCGAGCACGACGACGAGGTCGCCCTCGGTGACGGGCCGCAGCGCGTTCAGCACGGCCTCGACCGCGCCCGGCTTGTGCGAGTAGTCGACCAGGGTCACGAAGTCCTGGCCCTCGTCGACCCGCTCCAGCCGGCCGGGGACGCCGGGCAGGGACGCCACCCCGCGGACCGCGGCCTGCAGCGGGATGCCCGCCTCGACCAGCGCCACGATCGCGGCGAGCGCGTTGGCGACGTTGAACGGGCCGGCGAGCCGGACCTCCCCGTCGGCCTCGATGCCGCCGGGCCCGACGACGCGGAACACGCCGCCGTCGGCGCCGACGCGCACGTCCTCGGCCCGCCAGTCGGCGGCCGGGTCGCCGGACGGCGAGAACGTCGTCGCCGGGACCGTGGCGATCTCCAGCAGCTCGCGGCCGTGGTGGTCGTCCAGGTTGATCACGCCGACGCGGGAGTACTCCGGGGTGAACAGCCGCGCCTTGGCGAGGAAGTAGTCCTGCATGGTCGGGTGGTAGTCCAGGTGGTCCTGGGACAGGTTGGTGAACACCGCGACCTCGTAGCGGGCGCCGCCGACCCGGCCCTGCACGAGGGCGTGGCTGGAGACCTCCATCGCGGCGGCGCCGACCCCGCGCTCGCGCATCATCGCCAGGAGCGCGTGCAGGTCGGTGGCCTCCGGCGTGGTCAGCGCGCTCGGCACCCGGTCGCCGCCCACCCGGATCTCCACGCCGCCGACCAGCCCGGTCTCGATCCCCGCCGCGCGCAGGCCCGCGTCCAGCAGGAACACCGTGGTGGTCTTGCCGCTGGTGCCGGTGACGCCGATGAGGGTGATGTCGCGCCCGGGCTCCCCGTACACCCAGGACGCCGCGTCGCCGAGCCGCGCCCGGACGTCGGGCGTCACGAGGACCGGCAGGCCCGCCGCCGCCGCCCGGTCGTGCCCGGCGGGGTCGGTGAGGACCGCGACCGCGCCCGCCCCGGCGGCCTGGGCGGCGAACTGGGCGCCGTGCGCGCGGGCGCCGGGCAGCGCCGCGTAGACGTCGCCGGGCAGCACCGCGCGGGAGTCGTGCGTGATCCCGGTGGCCCGGACCCGCTCCCATCCGTCCCGTTCGTCCCGTCCGATGCCGAGGACCGCCGCGAGCCCGCTCAGCGGGCGAGCCGGATTGGTGGTGGGACGCATGGCTGTTCTTTCGGTGCGAGCGGAACGGGACTGCTGGGACACGGGTGGTGGACTCACAGGCGAGGAGGGTACTCGCTGCCGTCAGTCTCGGGCGTGGATCTCGATGATCGGCGGGCGGCTCCCCGTCGGCGGGATCTTCTCGGACTGCAGGGCGAAGCTCATCACGTCCTTGAAGACCGGAGCGGCCGCATCGCCACCATAGTGGCTGCCCCGCTTCGGGTCCTGCAGGACGACCTGGACGACCAGCCGCGGATCGTCCGCGGGCGCGAACCCGGCGAACGACGCGGTGTAGCCGCCGCCGTCGTAGCAGCCGCAGCGCGGGTTGACGATCTCGGCGGTGCCGGTCTTGCCGGCGACGCGGTAGCCCTTGATCTGGGCCTTCGGAGCGGTGCCCTCCTTGGTCGTGACGCCCTCCAGCATGTCGCTGATCTGCCGCGCGGTCCGCGCGCTGATGACCTGCCTGCGCGCGGGCTCCGGCGCCGCCGTGAACCTGTCGTGCTCCCCGACGGTGCCGGCGATCAGGTTCGGCGCGACGCGGACGCCGCCGTTGGCGATGGTCGCGTACACGCTCGCCATCTGCACCGCGTTGACCGACACCGTCTGGCCGAACGCGATCGGGTAGCGGTCGGTGCCGGACCACTCGGGCGGCGGCTCCAGCAGGCCGGGCGTCTCGCCCGGCAGCGGCAGCCCGGTCTTCTGGCCGAACCCGAAGTCGCGCAGCGTCTGGTAGAGCCGCTGCGAGGTGATGCTCTCGCTGGCCATGATGGTGCCGACGTTGCTGGACTTGGCCAGCACGCCCGCGAACGTGAGCCGCTCGGGAGCGTGGTGGTGCGAGTCGCGGAACGTCACGTCGTACTTCTTGATCCGGTCCGGGACGGTGTAGGGCGTCTGCGGGGTGACGCCGCCGTGCTCCATGACCGCGGCGGCCGTGACGACCTTGCCGGTGCTGCCCGGCTCATAGGCGTCCTGGACGAGCGGGCTGCCCCAGCGGGACCGCGAGGACTCGGCGTAGTGGTTCGGGTCGAACCCGGGCGCGGAGGCCATGGCGAGCATCCGGCCCGTGCGCGGGTCCATGACGATCACGCTGCCGCCGTCCGCGCGGGTGGCCCGGACCTGCTTCTCGATCGCCTCCTGCGCCTCGAACTGCAGGTCGCGCTGAAGGGTCAGCCGGACGCTCCGCCCGGGAACCGAGGGGCGCTTCTGGTCCTCGCCCATGGGGATGTGCTGGCCCTCGGGGCTGATCTCGACCCGCTGCCAGCCCGCCTTCCCGGCGAGCATGCCGTTCAGGGAGCTCTCCAGCCCCGCGGCGCCCTTCCCCGAGTCGTTCACGAACCCTATGACGCTCGCCGCCAGCGAATCGTTGGGATACTCCCGGCGATATTCCGGCAAAGTCCCGATACCGAGGAAGTTCCACGAGCTGACCAGCCGCGCCTGGTCGGGACGGACGCCGTGCGCCAGGTACACGAACCGGGTGCCGGTCTTGCTGAGCTGCTTCATCAGGGTCGCCGGGTTCAGCCCGAGGGTCGGGGCCAGCGCGTTGACGATCGGCTGCCGCTTCTCCGGCTTGATCAGAGACGGGTCGGCGAAGATCGCCCGCGCCTCCACCGTCATCGCCAGCGGGTTGCCCTGCGCGTCGGTGATGTCGCCGCGGACGGCGGGCAGCGTGATGTCGCGCACCCGCTGCTTCATCGCCTGCTCGGTGTACTTGCCGGACTCGATCGTCTGGAGCTGGACGAGCCGCCCCGCGAACAGCGACAGCACGAACGCGACGACGAGCAGCCCGACGTTGAGCCGCTTCAGGGGGTCGCGCCGGTGGAACGGCATCCGGGGCCGCGGCCCCTGCCCCGGCGGCCGCCTGCCGCCGGACCCGCCGGGCCGCGGGCCGCGCGGCGCCCCACCGCTCGCGCGCGCGGACCGGCCGTCGCGCGCCGTCCGGGCCGCGTCCTTCTTACCGGGGGCGGTCCTGGCGGGCGCCTTCCGCGCGGCCTGCCGGGCGGGCGTCCCGGCGGTGCCGGCCCCCTTGGGCCCGGCCTCCTTGCGGGAGGCCTCTTTGCGGGGGGCGGGCACCATGCCGCTGCGCGCGGGACGGCGGGCGGCGCTGCCCTTCTTGCCCGGCCGTCCCGCGCCGTCGGCGCGCCCGCCGGCGGGCGGGCGCGGCGTTCCACCTGTCTGACGCCCGGACGCGCGCGCCGCGCCCGGGCCGTTCTTGTCGTCCCGCCCGGCCGCGCCGCGGGGACCGCGCCCGTCCGAGCCGCGTTTCCGGCCGGGCGGGGGCCCGGCGGCACCGCGTCCCGGCCGTTTCGTCACCGTGTCCCCCGCTCCCCGATGGGCCCGCGTCCGATCACGGCGCCCCGTTCCCGGTGCCCTGGCCCGTGCGGTGACCCGCGCCCTGGCCGGAACCCTGGCCGGAACCCTGGCCCGCCCCGGTGCGGGTGTCGGCGGGCGGGACGCCGTCGCCGGGCACCACGGTGCCGGGGACGCCGAGGACGCCCGCCGCGCCGGCCGACGCCGCGGCCGCGTGCGGGACCGCTCGGATCCGGCCGCCGCTCGGCCGGCCGGTGTCGGTGGAGAAGAAGGTCGGGTCCTCGCCCTTCTTCATGCCGAGCGCCTCGGCCTTGTTCGACAGCTGCCGCGGGGAGCCCTCGCGCGCGATCTCCTCCTCGTAGGCCTGGCGCTGCTGTTCGAGCTGCTTGTTGCTCTGCTGCAGCCGCGTGAGCGTGAACGCGTCCTTGGCGAGGACGGTGTTGAGCAGCAGGAGGCTGACCAGGGCGCCGCCGAGCAGGCCGACGATGAGCAGCACGAACGGCGTCCGCGGCGCCGCCTGGGCGGCGCGCCGCGACGCGGCCGGCTTCGCGCTCTTGGCGGACGCGCTCTTCGCGGGCGCGGCCTTGGCGGCCGTGCCCGTGGCCTTCGCCGTCTTCGCGGCGGCGGACCCGCCCCTGGACGGCGCGTCCTTGACCGGTGCCTTCTTCTCCGGCGCCTTCTTGGGCGGTGCCTTCTTGGGCGGTGCCTTCTTGGCCGGGGCGGCGCCGTCCGGGCGCTCCGGGGCCCGCTTCTTCGGCGTCCTGGCCGGCGGGCGCCTGCTCGTCGTCGTCATGTCGCCTCCCGGACCCGCTCCGCGGCGCGCATCCGCACCGATCCGGCCCGTGGGTTGGTCGTGGTCTCCTCGTCGGACGGCAGCTCGGCCCCGCGGGTCAGGAGCCGGAACCTCGGCTCGTGCTCCGGCAGCGGGACGGGCAGGTCCGGCGGGGTGGTGTCGGCCGCCTGGGCGGCGAGGACCTGCTTGGTGATGCGGTCCTCGAGGGAGTGGTAGCTGAGGACGGCGACCCGGCCCCCGACCGGGAGCGCGTCCAGGGCGGCGGGCAGCGCCCGGCGCCAGATGTCGAGCTCGCCGTTCACCTCGATGCGCAGCGCCTGGAACGTCCGCTTGGCCGGGTTGCCGCCGGTGCGGCGCGTCGCGGCCGGGATCGAGGTGCGCACCAGGTCGGCGAGCCGCCGGGTGGACTCCAGCGGGGCGCGCTCGCGCTCCCGGACGATCGCCGCGGCGATCCGCTGGGCGAACCGCTCCTCGCCGTACTCGCGCAGGATGCGGGCGAGCTCGGCGGGCGGGTAGCCGTTGACGACCTCCGCCGCGGTGAGGCTCTGCGTCCGGTCCATCCGCATGTCGAGCGGGGCGTCGTACGAGTAGGCGAAGCCGCGGCCGGACTCGTCCAGCTGCGGGGAGGAGACGCCGAGGTCGAACAGGACGGCGTCCACCGCGGGGACGCCGAGCCGGCGCAGCACCGCGGGGATCTCGTCGTAGACGGCGTGCTCCAGGGTCGCGCGGTCCCCGAACGGGGCGAGGCGGCGCGCGGACCGCTCCAGCGCCGTGGTGTCGCGGTCGAGGCCGATGAGGCGCAGCTCCGGGACGGCCCGCAGCATCGCCTCGGCGTGACCGCCCATGCCGAGCGTGGCGTCGAGGTACACGGGCGCGCGGCCGGTGACGGCCTCGGCGGCGGGGATGAGCAGCTCCAGAACGCGACCGAGCATCACCGGTACGTGACCGGCGCCGTTCGCGTGGTTCCCCACGTCCATGCTTCACCCCCTGTACTGCCACCTCGCTCGCGGACTGTGTGGCATCGCCGGCCCGGACCGTCCCCACCCCCGGCGGCGGCCTCGCCCGGCCAGGTCCCCATCCGCTGCCCTGAGGAAGATCACCGCGTTGCCCGCGGGGGGTCGCCGTCTGGCACCGGGGAAGCTGCGCCAGCTGGCTCGGAGAGCGGCTGGAGACCTGGCCGAACGTGGGCCAGTGCCGGTCAACGGACCGACGAGTCGTTTCTCAGAGGATCCCTGGCAACACCTCCTCCGAGACGTCGGAGAACGTCTGCTCCTCCTGCTCCAGGTAGGTCTCCCAGGCCTGGGCGTCCCAGATCTCCAGACGCGTGTTGGCCCCGATGACCGTGCAGTCGCGGGTGAGCCCCGCGTACTTGCGCAGGGGCGGAGGAATGGTGACGCGGCCCTGCTTGTCGGGCACCTCGTCCGAGGCGCTGGCGAAGAAGACCCGGCTGTAGCCCCGCACCGCCTTCTCGGTGACCGGGGCGGCACGCAGGGCTTCGGTAATCCGCTGGAACTCCGCCATGGGGAAGACGTACAGGCAGCGTTCCTGGCCCTTCGTGATCACCAATCCCCCCGACAGCTCCTCGCGGTACTTCGCCGGCAGGAACAGTCGTCCCTTGTCGTCGAGGCGCGGGGAATGGGTGCCGAGGAACACCGGCCCCACCTCCCGCGCCGCATGGGGCGCTACCGCCCCCCACGGCGCCCCACTCTACTCCACTCTTCCCCACCGTCAACAAGGAAAACACCGTCCGTGCGCCGTTCTGCCGCGCGAATCCGCAGGTCAGGGAGGGTGGTGCCGAGTGGGGCCCAGCGGGCCCGCCCGCGCGGCGCGGCGGGGCGCGCCGACGCGACGACCGGCCGCCGGAAGCGCACCGGACGGGGTCGGAGGGGCGGGGTGGAGGGAAGTGGTGGGCCGGGAGTGGCGTTTGCCGTCCTTCCCGTAGAGCACAATTGGCTCGCGTTCCACATGAACATCGCAGTGGGCCTTCCGACGACGTACTGTCGTTTGGAACGGCTGAGGAGGGTTTGGTGGCAGTAGGCACGCACGGCGAGTCGTTCATGGAGACCGACCCCCCGGCATCCCACCCGGCCCGGCGCGGCGCGCGGGGCCACGACGCGCCGGGCGGTCTCGACGGGCTCGCCCAGGTGGCGAACAAGATCCGGGACGCCGTGGAGTCGGTGATCGAGGGGAAGCCCTCGGTGGTCCGGCTGGCCCTGACGGTGCTGCTGGCCGAGGGGCACCTGCTGATCGAGGACGTGCCCGGGGTCGGCAAGACGATGCTCGCGAAGGCGCTCGCGCGCTCGATCGACTGCTCGGTGCGCCGGGTCCAGTTCACGCCCGACCTGCTCCCCAGCGACATCACCGGGGTCAGCGCCTACAACCAGGAACTGCGCGAGTTCGAGTTCAAGCCGGGGCCGATCTTCGCCAACATCGTGGTCGGCGACGAGATCAACCGGGCGTCGCCGAAGACGCAGTCCGCATTGCTGGAGTGCATGGAGGAGCGGCAGGTCACGGTCGACGGCACCACCTACACGCTGGAGCCGCCGTTCATGGTGATCTCCACGCAGAACCCGGTGGAGATGGAGGGCACCTACCCGCTGCCCGAGGCCCAGCGCGACCGGTTCACCGCCCGCATCTCGATGGGCTACCCGGACCCGGCCGCGGAGCTGGAGATGCTCGACACGCACGGCGAGACGTCCCCGCTCGACCGGCTCACCCCGGTCGCGCACGCCGAGGACGTCCGCGACCTCATCGAGGTCGTGCGGCGCCAGCACGTCGCGCCCCCGGTGCGGCAGTACGCCATCGACCTCGTCTCCGCTACCCGGCGGCACCCGGAGCTGCGGCTCGGCGCCTCCCCGCGGGCGACGCTGCACCTCGTGCGGGCCGCGCGGGCGTACGCCGCGCTCGACGACCGCGACTACGTCGTCCCCGACGACGTCCAGGAACTCGCCGTCCCCGTCCTCGCGCACCGGCTGCTGCCGACCGCCGAGGCGCAGGTGGAGCGGCGCCGTCCCGAGCAGGTGGTCGCCGACCTGGTGAAGCGGCTGCCGGTGCCCTCCCCCGGGAAGTGACCCGGTGCGACGGGCGCTGGCCGGCCTGACCACACGCGGACGGTCCTTCGTGGCGGCGGGGGCGACGGCGATCGTCTGCGCGGTCGTGCTCGGCGAGCGCGACCTGCTGCGCGCCGGCGTGCTCGTCCTGGTGCTGCCGCTGCTGTGCACGCTCGCGGTGTCGCGGACCCGGTACCGCCTGGCGTGCGCGCGGCGGCTGGAGCCGGCGCGGCTGCCGGTCGGCCGCGAGGCCCGCGTCGACCTGCGGCTGGAGAACGTGTCGCGGCTGCCGAGCGGGCTGCTGATGGTGGAGGACCGGGTCCCCTACGCTCTCGGCGGGCGCACCCGGTTCGTGCTGGAGCGCATCGAGCCGCACGGCACCCGCGAGCTCGGCTACCGGATCCGCTCGGACGTGCGCGGGCGGTACCGGGTGGGGCCGCTGACGGTCCGGCTCGCCGACCCGTTCGGGATGGTGGAGCTGCTCCGCTCGTTCAGCCTGTCCGACACGCTCACCGTGACGCCGGCGATCGTCCCGCTGCCGGCGAGCCGGCTGGCCGGCGGGTGGGCGGGCGGCGGCGACAGCATCGCCCGCGCGGTCTCCGCCGCGGGCGAGGACGACGTCGCCCCCCGCGACTACCGGCACGGCGACGACCTGCGCCGCGTGCACTGGCGGTCCACCGCCCGGCGCGGGGAGCTGATGGTGCGGCGCGAGGAGCAGCACTTCCAGAGCAGCGGGACGCTGTTCCTCGACACCCGCCGCTCCGCGCACTGGGGCGACGGGCCGGGCGGCTCGTTCGAGCAGGCCGTGTCGGCGACCGCGTCGATCGGCGTCCACCTCGTCCGCACCGGGATGAGCCTGCGGTACGTCACCGACCGGGGCGAGGCGCTGCCCGCCGCGCCGTCGGAGGGGGCGTTCGAAGGGCTGCTGCTGGACGCGCTGGCCGTGGCCCGCCGGTCCAAGAGCGGATCGCTGTCGGCCGGGCTGGCCGCGCTGCGCGGCGGGACCGGCGAGCACGGCGGCCGGGAGGGGAACGGGCTGGTCATCGCGGTGTTCGGCACGCTGTCGGACGAGGAGGCCCGCACGGTGGCCGCGGTGCGCCGCGGCGCCGGGACGTACGTGGCGGTCCTGGTGCAGGGCGGGCCGGCCGCCGGGGCGCCAGCCGGTGACGGGCCGGGTGACGGGACGGGCGACGGGACGGCCGCGGGGCTGCTGCGCGCCGGCGGCTGGCGGGTGGCCACCGTCCGGTCCGCGGCGGAGCTGGCCGGGGCGTGGACGCAGGCCGGCAAGGCAGGCGAGGACTTCGTCAAGGACGGTTCATGAGGATCCGGATGACGGTGATGGCCGCGCTGGCGACGCTCGCCGGCTCGCTCGGCCTCTACCCGCTGTACGAGCAGGCCGGATGGTTCTGGGCCGGGTTCGGCGCGGTGCTGTCGGTGTCCGGCGGCGGGCTGCTGGCCCGGCGGATGCGGATGCCCGCGCTGGTCGGGCTCCTGTTCGGGCTGGTCGCCCTGATCCTGTACCTCAACCTGGTCTACGCCTCCGACGAGGCGTGGCTGGGGTTCGTCCCGACCCCGGAGTCGGTGCAGTACCTCGGCGCCCTCACCGACGAGGGCTGGCGGGCGGCCAACCGGTACGCGGCGCCGGTCCCGCTCGTCCCGGGGATCTCGATGCTGACCGCCGCCGGCATCGGCCTGGTCGCCGTCCTGGTCGACCTGCTGGCCGTGCGGCTGCACCGCACCGCGCCCGCGGGGCTGCCGCTGCTCGCCATGTACAGCGTGCCCGCCGCTGTCCGCGAGGACGGCGTCGGCTGGCTCGCGTTCGGCCTCGGCGCGTGCGGCTTCCTGGCCCTGCTGATGGCCGACGCCCGCGAGCAGGTCGGCGGGTGGGGCCGGACGGTGACCACGCGGCGCCGCCCGCGGGTCGTCCCGATGGCCGGAACGGCGCCGCACCCCGGGGAGGCCGCCGCCCTGCCCGAGACGTCGGCGCTGGCGGCGAGCGGCCGCCGGATCGCGGCCGGCGCGGTCGCCGTCGCGGTGCTGGTGCCCGCGGCCGTCCCGGGACTGCAGCCACGCGGCTTCTTCGGCTTCGGCGGCGGCGCCGGCCAGGGCACGCAGACCGTGACGACGCCCGACCCGCTGGTCAGCCTGAAGCGGGAGCTGACCCGGCTGGACGACTCGGTCGTCCTCACCTACCGGACCGACGACAGGGAGAGCCCCGGCTACCTGCGCCTCTACGCCCTCGACCAGTTCGACGGGGACCGCTGGACCTACAGCCCGCTGAAGAGCAGCTCCAGGGACCGGGTGAGCGACGACCGCGACCTGCCGCCCCCGCCCGGCCTGGGCATCGCGTCGGTGCACGAGGTGACGACCCGGGTGCGGGTGCGGCCCGAGGTGAGGAACATGACGTTCCTGCCGGTGCCGTACGCCCCGTCCCAGGTCTCGATCAGGGGCGACTGGCGGGTGCACGCCCCCTCCCTCATGGTCTACTCGCTCCGCGACTCCGCGGGCGGGCGCTCCTACACCGTCAAGAGCCTGCGCGCGACGCCGTCCGCCGGCCAGCTGGCCGCCGCGGGCGCCTACCCGGCCGACATCGTCTCGCACTACACCGCGGTGCCCAAGAACGTCCCGCAGCAGGTCAGGAGGCTCGCCGCGCAGGTCACCGCCGGGTCGGCCACCGCGCTCACGCAGGCGGTGCGGCTGCAGCGCTGGTTCACCTTGAACGGCGGGTTCACCTACGACCTGTCGGCGCCGGCGCCGCAGCACGGCAGCGACCTCGTCGACTTCCTCCTGCACAGCAAGCGCGGCTACTGCGAGCAGTTCGCCGCGGCGATGGCGCTGATGGCCCGGATCCTCGGCATCCCGTCCCGGGTGGCGATGGGCTACACCCCGGGCTCGGAGGTGAGGCCCGGCGAGTGGGTCGTCCGGTCGCGCGACGCGCACGCCTGGCCGGAGCTGTACTTCGAGGGCTCCGGGTGGGTGCGCTTCGAGCCGACGCCCGCCGGGGCCGCCGGCCAGGGCACCGCCGTCGCGCCCGGCTACAGCGAGCCCGCCATCAGCACGGCCGGCCCCGAGAGCGAGACCGCGCCGTCGCCGGAGAGCTCCTCCCCCGAGGACTCCGCGACCGCGTCCCCGACCACCGGGCCCGGCCACCGCAACGACGAGGGCCCGGGCGGGTCCACCAGCGCCCAGGACGGCGACGAGGGCGGCTTCGCCGCGGCGCCCTGGCTCGCGGGCGCGGTGCTGGCGCTGCTGCTGATGGCCGTGCCGATGACGGTGCGGATGCTCACCCGGCGCCGCCGCTGGACGGCGCTCGCCCCGCCGCCGGCCGATCCCTCCCCGCGCCGGCCGGGCCGGGCGCGGGCGCCCTCGGCCGACCCGGCCGGCGCGGCGCACGCCGCCTGGCGGGAGCTGCGCGCCGACGCGCTCGACCACGGGCTGGAATGGCGGGCCAGCGACTCCCCGCGCGCCACCGCGCGCCGGCTCGGGGAACTGCTCGAACTGGACGCGGAGGGCACGCGCGCCCTCACCCGCATCGCCAGGGCCGAGGAGCTGGCGCGCTACTCGCGGACCCGTCCCAGCGAGCCGGCGGAGCGGCTGCGCGCCGACGTCCGGACGGTCCGGGAGGCGTTCGCCTCGTCCGTGGGGCGCCGCGCCCGGTGGCGCGCCCGGCTGATGCCGCCGTCGACGGTGGCGCAGACCCGCTCCGCGTTCCGCACGGCGGCGGACCGCGTCCTCGACGTCACCGCCCGCCTGAACGAGCTGCCGGCCCGCCTGCGCCGCCGGTAGGCGGCCGACTCCGGACACGGGACCCGGACGCACGGGCCCCCGGACACGCGTTCGTCCCGGCCTCGCGGTCGGCCCGCGAACGGCCGGGACGATCTGAAGACTCCCGCCGGCCGGGCGCCGTCCGGGGACGTCCCCGGAGGACACTCGGCCGCTCAATATCCATCTGGGGGGACGACCCCCAGCCCCCCGAAAAACCGGACTGAGCGTCGTCCTCCACTCCGCAGAACTCCGCTCCAGACGCCGCTCAGTGTCCATCTGGGGGACAACCCCCAGCCCCCCGAAAAACCGGACTGAGCGTCGTCCTCCGCTCCGCAGAACTCCGCTCCAGACGCCGCTCAGTGTCCTTCTGTGCGGCGGCGCCCGCTCTCTTCCATGCGCTCCATGAAGCCCGCCTTGGCGGGGCGGGCCTGCCGGCCCCCGCCGTCGCCCTGGGCGGGCTCGCTGCCGATGCCGGTCATCCGCTTCCAGCTCGTCAGCGCCCAGACGCAGCAGACGACCATGAGCAGGAAACCGGTCACGCTGATGGCGATGGTGACCGTGCCCTCGTTGATCACAAGGCCGGCCATCAGGGCGCTCACGCCCACGACGAACCCGAGGGCCGCCTTGACGATCCGGCGCTTGTAGTGGACCTGGGGGTTGGTCGAGCGAACCGCGTGAGCGAACTTCGGATCCTCGGCGTACAACGCCGATTCGATCTGTTCGAGCATGCGCTGCTCGTGCTCAGAGAGCGGCACGGCACCTCCCAACGACAGCTCCGCGACGGGGTATCCGATGCGGGACGCGAACGTCAACGGTGATATGCCCAGAATACGAGCACTGTCGAGCGTACGAAAGCGAACGGCCCGTCGAGGGCCCGGTGCCGGTCACCCCACAGCCTTCTTTCATTGTCTTCCGTCCCTGCCGTCACGTCCGTCACCATCCGCCGCACGCCGCACCAGCGCGGCGGGACGAACCGCGCCGCGGCCGAACCGGTGCGCGACCTGGTCCATGGCTCGCTCGGCCTCACGCCAGCCGCTGTCCGGCTCGTCGAGGGCGAGCTGACGGGGGGCCTCGCCGGCGGGACGCAGGTTCTCCACCCGCACCCCGACCAGACGGAGTCGTACCCGTTCCAGACCGGCCCCCTCGTACAGCTCGCATGCTGTGACATAGATCACACGAGCGAGATCGGTCGGCTCGGGGAGCGTCCGCGCCCGGGTGATCGTCCTGAAGTCGGCCATCCGCAGTTTGACGCTGACCGTCCGGCCGGCGTTCCCGCTCTCGCGCAGCCGCGCGCCGACCTTCTCGGCCAGCCGCAGCAGCTCCCGGCGGACGACCTCCGGGTCGTCGACGTCGACGTCGAAGGTCTCCTCGGCGCCGATGCTCTTGTCGGGCGTGTGCGCGACGACCTCCCGCGGGTCGCGTCCCCAGGCCAGCTCGTGCAGGTGCGCCCCGAGCGCGTTGCCCAGCTCGCGCCGCAGCGTGGCCGGCGGGACCTGGGCGAGCTGCCCCACGGTCCGCAGGCCCAGCCGGGTGAGCGCCTGCTCCGTCCGCTCCCCGACGCCCCAGAGCGCCGCGACGGGCAGCGGGTGCAGGAAGTCGGTCACGCCGTCGGCGGGCACGACCAGCAGGCCGTCCGGCTTGCACCGGGTCGAGGCGAGCTTGGCGACGAACTTGGTGCTCGCCACCCCGACCGAGCAGGTGATGCCCTGCTGGGCCCGGACCTGCTCGCGGATCAGCCGCGCGATCTCGGCGGGCCGGCCGAGCCGCCGCCGGGCGCCCGCCACGTCCAGGAACGCCTCGTCCAGGGACAGGCCCTCCACCAGCGGGGTGACCGACCGGAAGATCTCGAACACGGCCGCCGACACCCGGGCGTACTTGGCGTGGTCGACCGGCAGCACCACCGCCCGCGGGCACAGCCGCCGGGCCCGCGACATCGGCATCGCCGAGTGCACGCCGAACGTCCGCGCCTCGTAGGACGCCGCGGACACCACCCCGCGCGGCCCGGCGCCGCCCACGATCACCGGGCGGCCGCGCAGCTCGGGGCGGTCGAGCAGCTCGACGCTGACGAAGAAGGCGTCCATGTCGACGTGCAGGATCGAGCAGCCGGAGTCGTCCGCGGGCGGGCCCGGCTGCGGGCCGGGCCGGTGCAGCTGCTGCTTGCGGCTCACGGCCCCGTCATCCGGCCGGCTTGTCGGCCACCAGGTGCAGCTGGGTGGCGAGGTCGCGCAGGACGGGATGGACGGCCGCCACCGACTCCAGCGCGATCAGCGCGTCCGCGGAGCCGGCGTCGCCGTCCAGCAGGCCGCTCGGCACCAGGTCGGCGAAGATCCGGACGCCGTGCAGCTCGGCGACCCGCAGCCCGGCGCCGCGCACCAGCGCCGACAACGTCTCGCGGGTGAACCGGCGGGGCATCCGGTCGCCCTCGCCCCACCGCCCGGCCGGGTCGGTCAGCACCCGGCGGGCGTCGTCGAAGTGCCCGGACACCGCGCGGTGCAGCGCGGCGGCGATCTGCCCGGCGACCAGCACGCTGACCGAGCCGCCGGGGCGCAGGGCGCCGGTCAGCGCGGCCATCGCGGCGCCGGGCTCGTCCACGTACTCCAGCACGCTGTGGCACAGCACGAGGTCGGCGGCGCCGGGGCCGAGCAGGTCGGGGAGGTCGACGGCGTCGCCCTGCATCGCGCGCACCCGCACGCCGGACTCGGCGGCGCGGCGCTCCAGCGCGGCGAGGGCGTCGGGGTTGGCGTCGACCACGGTGACCCGGTGGCCGAGCTCGGCGAGCGGGACCGCGAACCCGCCGGTGCCGCCGCCGACGTCCACGACGTCGCTCTGGCCGGCCTCGGGGGTGATCCGCTCCAGAACGCCCCGCAACGCCTCCCAGAGCACCGCATTGCGAACCCGGCTGTATCTCATTGCGGTCCCCTCCTCCTTCGGGCCTTGGCGGCCCTCCATCGTCGGGAACCGCGCGCGATCGCTGCATCGCTCCGGCTCGCCTCGCGGCTCGCTGCGCGATCAGGTTCTCGCTTCGCTCGACCCTGCCTTCGGACGCGATCGCAAGCGTTGAGGTGGGTGCGTGCCGCGGTGCCGGTTGAGGTGGTCACAGTGAGAACTGCCTGGCCTTTCATCGTCGGCACCCGCGTGCTCCCGGATCAGAGGGACAGGGAGGGCTTGAGCTGCTGGAGGCGGGAGAGGAGGCCGTTGACGAAGCGGGGGGACTCGTCGGTGGACAGCTCGGTGGCCAGGCGGACGGCCTCGCTGATCGCGACGGCGTCGGGAACGTCGTCCACCCACAGGAGCTCGAACGCGCCCATCCGCAGGATGTTGCGGTCGACGACCGGCATCCGCTCCAGCGTCCAGCCGGTCGCGTAGGTGGCGATCAGCTCGTCGACGCGCTCCCGGTGCTCCTGGACGCCCTCGATCAGCCGGACGGCGTGCGGGTACTCGGCCAGCTCGTCCTGGTTGGGGCGGCCCCGGGCGGCGAGCACCGCCGCGGGCTCCTCCTCCCGCAGCTCCGCCGCGAACAGGATGTCCAGCGCCAGTTTGCGCGCCTTGGTGCGAGCCGCCATCAGCCGCGGCCGAGGTACTCGCCGGAGCGGGTGTCGACCTTGACCTTCTCGCCGGTGGTGATGAACAGGGGGACCTGGATCTGCGCGCCGGTCTCCAGGGTGGCGGGCTTGCTGCCGCCGGTGGAGCGGTCGCCCTGCAGGCCGGGCTCGGTCTCGGTGATCTCCAGCACGACGGCCGCGGGCAGCTCGACGTACAGCGGGTTCTCGTTGTTGAAGGCGATCACGGCGTTCTGCTCGGGGAGCAGGTAGTTCGCGGCGTCGCCGACGACGGTGGCCGGGATGTGCGGCTGGTCGTAGGTCTCGGTGTCCATGAAGACGAAGTCCTCGCCCTCGCGGTAGAGGTACTGCATCTCCCGCTTGTCGACGCTCGCCACCTCGACCTTGGTGCCGGCGTTGAAGGTCTTGTCGACGACCTTGCCGGACAGGACGTTCTTGAGCTTGGTACGGACGAACGCGCCGCCCTTGCCGGGCTTGACGTGCTGGAATTCCAGGACGGTCCACAGCTGGCCGTCGAGGTTCAGCGTCATGCCGTTCTTCAGGTCGTTCGTCGTCGCCACTGCGTTGTTCTCCCGGTCGCGACCCGCGCGTCTACAGGACGAGCAGGTCCTTGGTCGTTGTGGTGAGGAGCTCCGGGCCGCCCGCGCGGACCACGAGCGTGTCCTCGATGCGCACGCCGCCGCGGCCCGCGAGGTAGACCCCCGGCTCCGCGGTGATCGGAACCCGATCCACCAGCTTACCGGTCTTGTCGTACCCCATGAGCGGCGCTTCGTGGATCTCCAGGCCGACGCCGTGCCCGAGCCCGTGGGGGAACGCGTCGCCGTGCCCGGCCGCCGCGATGACGTCCCGGGCGGCTGCGTCGACGGCCTTGGTCTCGGCGCCGGGGACGGCGGCGTCGAGCGCGGCCCGCTGCGCCCGGTGCACGAGGTCGTAGAGGTCGCGCTGCCAGTCCGCCGGCTCGCCGATCGCCACGGTGCGGGTCATGTCGGCGTGGTAGCCGCCGTACAGGGCGCCGAAGTCCAGGGTGACGAGGTCGCCGCGCTCCAGCTCGCGCCCGCCCGGGTGGTGGTGCGGGACGGCGCCGTTCGGCCCGGAGGCGACGATCGACTCGAACGCGGGGCGCTCGGCGCCGAGGTCGACCATGGCCCGTTCGAGCGCGACCGCGACGGCCCGCTCGGTGACGCCGGCGCGGATCTCGGAGAGGACGGCCGCGAACGCGCGGTCGGTGATGGCGCAGGCCTCGCGCAGGAGGGCGATCTCCTCCTCGTCCTTGACCCTGCGCAGGTCCTCGACGAGGTGGCCGAGCGGGATCAGCTCCCCCTCGGCGTCCGCGGCCAGGCCGGCGTGCTGCTCGACCGTCATGTCGTGGGCCTCGAAGCCGACGCGGCCATGGCCGTCTTCGGCCGCCCTCTTCAGCAGGACGTGCGCCACCTGCCGGTCGACGATGACGGGCAGCTCGGGGCAGACCTCGGCGGCCATGCCGGCGTACCGGCCGTCGGTCGCGAGGACGGCGTCCCCGCCGGCCGGGACGAGCAGCGCGGCCCGGGAGCTGTCCAGGCCGGTCAGGTAGCGGACGTTGACGAGCCGGGTCACCAGCAGGGCGCCGGCGTCCCGTTCGGCGACGAGCGCGGCCAGCCGGCGGCGCCGCGCGAGGTGCGTCTCCCCCATGGGCAGGACTCTAGGCCACCCGCGCGGCGGCCGTCTCGACGCGGTCACGAACATGAGAAACTCTCGACTTTTGCTGGAGGGCTGGCCTAGGTTGACCGGGCGTGTGCTCCGTCCGTCCCCCCGCATGGACTTCCCCGGGAGTGATTCACCGTGACCCGAGTCAGCCGCCGCAGACTGCTCGGCACAGGCGCCCTCACCGCCGCCGGAGCCGTCGTCTCCGCCGCCGCGGCACCGCCCGCCGCCGCCCGCACCGCACCGCTCGGCGCCGACGTGGTGATCGTCGGCGCCGGGCTGGCCGGCCTCACCGCCGCTCGCGACCTCGTCGCCGCCGGGCGGTCCGTCATCGTCCTGGAGGCCCGCGAGCGGCCCGGCGGGCGCGTGTACGGGATGCCGCTCGGCGACGGCACCACCAACGAGGGCGGCGCCGAGTTCATCGGCCCCACCCAGGACCGCATCGCCGCGCTCGCGAAGGACATGGGCGTCGGTACCTACCCCACGTACAACACGGGCAAGAACGTCTACTACCGCAACGGCAAGCGGTCCCTCTACGAGACCGACGGCATCCTCGGCGCCGTCCCGCCGGACTGGGGCGTCGTCGACCTGGAGCTGGCCCTGCTGCGTCTCGGCACCATGATCAAGGAGGTGCCGGTCGGCGAGCCGTGGCGGGCCGCAAAGGCCGAGGAGTGGGACGCCCAGACCTTCCACACCTGGTCGCGGGCCAACACGATCAGCAGCGGCGCGCGGTTCCTCATGGACGCGTTCGCCTCCTCGACCCTGTCGGTGCGCTCGCAGGAGGTCTCGCTCCTGTACGTGCTGAACTACGCGGCCTCGGCGGGCAACGCGAGCACCCCGGGGACGATCGACCGGCTGATCAACACCAAGGACGGCGCGCAGGAGTCCCGGTTCGTCGGCGGCTCGCAGGAGGTGCCGATCCGGCTGGCGGCGAGGCTGGGCGACATCGTCCGCTACAACGCGCCGGTGCGGTCCATCGTCACCGGCTCGGGCGGCGTGACGGTCACCGCCGACGGCGTCACGGTGTCGGCCGAGCGCGTCATCGTCGCGATGTCGCCCGCGATCGCCGACAAGATCGACTACTCGCCGGCGCTGCCCGCGAGCCGGGCCCAGCTGACGCAGCGCTACCCGATGGGGTCGGTCGCCAAGTTCGTCGCCGTCTACGACACGCCGTTCTGGCGGGCGGACGGCCTGACCGGGCAGGCGATCGCCGACAGCGGCGCGATCGACGCGACGTTCGACAACAGCCCGCCGGACGGGTCGCGCGGCATCCTGATGGGCTTCATGAACCAGGCCAACATGCGAAGGCTGGACGCCGCGCCCGCCGACGACGTCCGCGCGGCGGGCCTGGACTCGTTCACCAAGCTGTTCGGGAGCCAGGCGGCGAACCCGAGCCTGACGGCGTTCCAGCGCTGGGACAACGAGATGTGGAGCGGCGGCGGCCCGGTCGGCGTCGCCCCGCCCGGCGCGCTCACCGCCTTCGGCCCGGCGCTGCGGGCGCCGTGCGGCCCGATCCACTGGGCCGGCACCGAGACGTCCGACTACTGGACCGGCTACATGGACGGCGCCGTCCGCTCCGGCGAGCGCGTCGCCAAGGAGGTCCACGCGGCCCTCTGACGCCGCCTCCCCGCGAGCCGTTCCCGCGCGGTTCCGCCGTCCCGGAAAGTAAGGATCAGATGGCGATCCGGACGGCGGAACCGTGCGTCTCATCCGGAGGACACGGATGAACGACGGAACGGAATCCGATGGTGCGGTACGGGAGACGGTCGGAGCGGGGCCTGGCGGCGCTGCTGGCGTTCGGCGCGCCCGGGGCCGGGCTCGCGATCGTCGTCGCCGAGGCCGCCCTCGCCGCCCACGGCCCGTCGGCGCTCATGGAGAACTGGGCGGGCACCGCGCTGATCATCGTGATGCTGCTCGCCGGGTACGGCCTGATCGTCTTCACGCAGCTGCGCTACGAGAACATCCTGGTGTTCTTCGGCGCCTTCCTCCTGCTGTCCTTCGGGGCGGGATACGTCGCCGAAGCGGTGCGGGAGCAGGCGTTGCACGAGCGGGGACGGACCACGGCGTGCACGGTGCGGAGTGTCGACCGGCGCGAGGTCACCAGCACCGACAGCGAGGGGCACACGACCACGCGCGTCTACTACGACCATGACCTGGCCTGCGCCGAGCCGCGGGTGCGGAAGATCACCACCGGTCCCCCGGCGGCGGCGAAGCGAGGCGACCGCATCCAGGTCGTGTACGACCCGCGCGGCCGCCTCCACCCGCGCCCCGCCGCCTCGGTCGAGGACCCGGGCGCCACCCTGAAGCGGGGAGCCGCCCTGTTCGGGGGCGGCGTCCTCCTGCGCGTGCTGTACGAGCTGAGGGTCCCGCCGTTCGGTCCCGGGTTCGGGCCGGGGTTCGGCGGCCTGGGCCGCAGGTGGCGGACGCGCCGGATGCGGCGGTCCTTCAGAGACCGGCCGCCATCTCCTTGACCTTCTCGATCAGGGCGAGGCGGCCCTTGTGGTCGCCGGCGATCGGGGTCACGTTGAGCGTGGTGACACCGGACTCCTTCATCGCCGCGAGCCGCTCGCGGACGTGCCCCTCGGAACCGATGAGGGACATCTTCTCCAGCAGCTCCTGCGGGACCTTGGCGGCGGCCTCGTCCTTCTTGCCGTCCAGGTACAGGTCCTGGATCTCCTCGGCCTCCTTCTCGAAGCCGTAGCGGCGGGCGAGGTCGTTGTAGAAGTTCTTGCCCTTGGCGCCCATGCCGCCGATGTACAGCGCGGCCATCGGGCGCCCGAACTCCAGGAAGCCCTGCACGTCGTCGCCGATCGCGAGCGGGGACTGCCCGACGACGTCCAACTCGCCGAGGGCCGGGTCGCGCCTGGCCTTGCCCGCGGCGAGGGCCGGGCCCCACACGTCCCTGGCCTTCTCCGGCATGTAGAAGATCGGCTCCCAGCCGTTGGCGATCTCCGCGGTCAGCTCGACGTTCTTCGGGCCGATCGCGGCGACCAGGATCGGGATGTCGGCCCGTACCGGGTGGTTGATGAGCTTGAGCGCCTTCCCGAGGCCGGTGCCCTGTCCCTCCGGCAGCGGCAGCGTGTAGTACTTGCCGTCGTGCTGGACGCGCTCGCGCCGCCACACCTTGCGGCAGATCTCGATGATCTCCCGGGTGCGGCCGAGGGGCGCGGTGTAGGGGACGCCGTGGAAGCCCTCGATGACCTGCGGGCCGGACGCGCCGATGCCGAGGGTGAACCGGCCGTCGGAGACGTAGTCCAGGCCGGCGGCGGTCTGCGCGATCGCGGTCGGCGTCCGGGAGTAGATGTTGAGGATGCCGGAGGCGATCTCCAGCCGCTCGGTCCTGGCGGCGATGTAGCCCATCTGGCTCACCGCGTCGTAGCTGTAGGCCTCCGCGACGTAGACGATGTCGAGGCCGGCCTTCTCGAAGTCGGACAGCTCCTCGACGGTCTCCTTGAAACCGCCCGAGTAGCTGAGCGCCATCCCGATGCGCATGGTGTCCGCGCCCCTTCCCTGCAAACCGAATCCGATTCCGGTCAACGTAACCTACTCCCCCCTCCCGGCCGGGACACGGGGGTCAGCCGAGCGCCGGGCCGTTCAGCGCGTCCAGTGCCGGCCGGTACAGGGCCGTGCGGATCTTGGCCACGACCGCGCCGTCCTTGCCCGCCTGCGACGCGGCGTGCTCGACGGCCGCGGGCAGCACCTCGTCCTCGGCCGCCGCGCGCTGCACGATCCCGGCGGCCAGCGCCTGCTCGGCGGTGTAGCGGCGGCCGGTGAGCATCGCCTCGTGCGCGGTGGCCTTCGGCAGCCGCGAGGTGATCAGCACGTTCATCCCGGGGGTGAAGCTCATCCCGAGGTCGACCTCGGGCAGGCAGAAGTAGCCGCGGTCCGTGCGCATGACGGCGAAGTCGTGGGCGAGGGCGAGCATCCCGCCGCCCGCGAACGCGTGCCCGTTCAGCGCCGCGACGGTCGGCATCGGCAGCGACAGGAGGCGCGCGTACAGCGCGTGCACCCGCCCGAGGTACTCCTCGAACCTGTCCTGGTTGGCGCCGAGCCAGTCCAGGTCGAGTCCGTTGGAGTAGAACTTGCCCGTGCCCACGGTGACGAGGGCGCCGGGCCCTCCGCCCTTGGCCACCTGGTCCAGCGCGCCCTCGACCTCGCCGAGGAAGTCGGGGCTGAACCGGTTCTCACCCGCGTCGAACCGCAGGACGTGCACGTCCCCGTCGCGGCGGAGCTCGATCATGAAGGTCTCCTCGATCCGTGCCTGAGCCCCGACCCTACTCGCCGGTAGCGGGCGGGAAGACCATGCAGGTCGTCGTCCCGTGCGCGACGAGCTTGCCGTCGGCGTTCGTGACGCGCCCCTCGGCCGTCGCGACCCTGCGCCCCATGTGGACGGTCGTGCCCTCGCACACCAGCCGCCCGCCCTCCAGCGGCACCGGCCGGACGAAGTTCACCTTCAGCTCCAGCGACGTGTAGCTCGCCCCCGCGGGCAGCGAGGTGTGCACCGCGCAGGCCATCGCCGAATCGAGCAGCGTCGACATGATGCCGCCGTGCACGGTGCCGAGGGGGTTGCTGAACTCGGCCCGCGGCGCCAGGGCGAACACGACCCGGCCGGGCTCCAGCGTCTCGGCGGTCATGCCGAGCAGCGCCCCGATGCCGTAGCTCGCCTCCCCGTTCTTGCCGAGCAGCTCCTTCAGCTGCTCCAGGCCCGCCGTGGTCTCCATGCCAGAGCCCCCCATTCGGTATGACGTCCGTCATAGCCAGCTTTTTCCATGACGACCGTCATGGTCAACGCGATGACCATATGATGAATGTCATAATCGGTCCATGGGGACCGACAGCCGGGAACGCATGGTGCGCAGCGCCGCCTTCCTCTTCCGCGAGCGCGGCTACAGCGGGACCGGGTTCCGCGACGTCATCGCGCACAGCGGCGCCCCGCGCGGGTCGATCTACCACCACTTCCCCGAGGGCAAGGCGCAGCTCGCCGAGGAGGCCGTCCGCTACGCCGGGGAGTTCCTGAACGCCGGCATCCTCGCCGCCACCGAGAGCGGCGACGCCGCGTCCGCCGTGGACGCCTTCGTGGGCTGGTGGCGGCAGGTCCTGATCAAGAGCGAGTTCCGCGCCGGCTGCCCCGTCGTCGCCGTCACCGTCGAGTGCCACGACGACGCCCCGCAGCTCGCCGCCGCCGCGGCGGCGGCGTTCGGCCGCTGGCAGGACACCCTCGCCACCGGCCTCGGCAACGCCGGCGTCCCGGACGAGCGCGCGTCCCGCCTGGCCCGCCTCATCGTCGCCGCCGTCGAGGGCGCCACCATCCTCTGCCGCGCCCACCGCGACGTCGCCCCCCTCGACGACGTCGTCACCGAACTCAAGGACATGGCCAGACGGGCAGCCCAAGAGGAATGACGTCGCCCTCCGCTCCGCTGGCGCTCCGCTCCGGTCGCCGGTGGGTCCGCGCGCCCTCGCCGGGGGTGGTCCGCTCCGGGCGCGGGTCCGCGCGTCCTCGCCGGGGGTTAGGGGGATTCGGTGGTCAGTTCGGCTATGGCTTGGAGGGCCAGGACGTAGGACATGGGGCCGAAGCCGGCGATGGTGCCGGTGGCCACGCCGGCGACGACGGAGGTGTGGCGGAACTCCTCGCGGGCGGCCGGGTTGGTGATGTGCACCTCGATGAGGGGGGCGGTGCGCTGGGCGAGCGCGTCCCTCAGCGCGTAGGAGTAGTGGGTGAACGCGGCCGGGTTCAGGACGACCGGGATGCGCAGGTCGGCGGCCTCGTGCACCCAGCGCAGCATCTCGGCCTCGTCGTCGGTCTGCTTGAAGTCGACGTTCAGGTTCAGGCGGCGGCCGGTGTCGCGGCACAGCGCGGCGAGGTCGTCGTAGCTGGTCGTGCCGTACTTGTCGGGCTCGCGGACGCCGAGGCGCCGGAGGTTGGGCCCGTTCAGGACGAGGACGGGGGTCATCGGCCGACCTTCCGGTACGCCGCGGCGAGCAGGGCCTCGTCCGGGCCTTCGAGGCGGCCCGGCTCGGCGATGCCGTCCAGGACGACGAAGCGGAGCGTCGCGCCGCGGGACTTCTTGTCGATGGTCATGGTCTCGCGCAGGCCGGGCCAGTCGGCGGCGTAGGAGACCGGCAGGCCGACGGAGGAGAGCACGTCGCGGTGCCGCTGGACGACGGCGGCGGGCAGGCGGCCGGCGAGGTGGGCCAGCTCGGCGGCGTAGACCATGCCAATCGCGACGGCGTGGCCGTGCCGGAACCGGTAGTCCTCGGCCTTCTCGATGGCGTGGGCGAGGGTGTGGCCGTAGTTGAGGATCTCGCGCAGGCCGCTCTCCCGGAGGTCGGCGGAGACCACGTCGGCCTTGACCCGGACGGCGCGCTCGACCAGCTCGCGGGTGTGCGGGCCGTCCGGGGAGGCGGCGCCCCGCGGGTCGTCCTCGACCAGGTCGAGGATCTTCGGGTCGGCGATGAAGCCGGCCTTGATGATCTCGGCGAGGCCGCTGATGTAGTCCTCGCGCGGCATCGTCACGAGCGTGGCGAGGTCGCACAGCACGCCGGCGGGCGGGTGGAACGCGCCGACGAGGTTCTTGCCCTCGGGGACGTTGATGCCGGTCTTGCCGCCGACGGCCGCGTCCACCATGCCGAGCAGCGTCGTCGGGACGAGCACCGCCCGCACGCCGCGCAGCCAGGACGCCGCCGCGAAGCCGGCGAGGTCGGTGGTCGCGCCGCCGCCGACGCCGACGACGACGTCGGTGCGGGTCATGCCGAAGCGGGCGAAGGACGACCAGAGCCCGGCGAGGACGCCGACCTCCTTGGCCGCCTCCCCGTCCGGGACCGGCAGCGCGTGGACGGTGTACCCGGCCTGTTCGAGCGCGCCGCGGACGGGCCGGGCGATCTCCGGCAACCCCTCGGCGTGGACGACGGCGACGGTCCGCGCCCGGTCGCCGACCATGCCGGGCAGCTCGCCCAGCACGCCCGTCCCGATGAGGACGTCGTACGGGTCGGCGCCGCCGACGTGCACCCGCGTCACCGTGCGGACTCCAGCGCCTTCGCGACGTCCTCGACGATGTCGGCGGGGTCGCGGCCGTCGGTGTCGACCTGCACGGTGCCGAGCCGCTCGTAGATCGGGAGGCGCTCTTCCAGCAGCTTGCGCATCTGGCTGCGCGGGTTCAGCACGAGCAGCGGCCGGGCGGACGCCAGGCCGACCCGCTTGATCGCCTCCGACAGGCCGACCCGCAGGTAGACGACGGTGTGCCCGGCCAGCAGCTCCTGGGTCTGCGGCGCGAGGACGGCCCCGCCGCCGAGCGCGACGACCCCCTCGTGCTCGGCGAGCGCCGCGGCGACGGCGTCGCGTTCCAGCTCGCGGAAGCGCTCCTCGCCGTCGTCGATGAAGATCTCGCCGATCGGCTTGCCCGCCGCCCGCTCGATGTCGGCGTCGGTGTCGCGCAGCGGCACGCCGAGCCGGTCCGCGAGCGCGGTGCCGATCGTGGTCTTGCCCGAGCCGGGCGGCCCGATGATGACTGCCTTCGGTCGCATGATGCCGTTCACTTGATCGTCAGGGAGGACAGGTAGCCCCGCAGGTTGCGGGCGGTCTCCTCGGCGGTGTCGCCGCCGAACTTCTCCATCGCGGCGTCCGCGAGCACGAGCGCCACCATGGCCTCGGCGACCACCCCGGCCGCGGGGACGGCGGTGACGTCGCTGCGCTGGTTGATCGCCTTGGCGGGCTCGCCGGTCTTCACGTCGACGGTGTCCAGGCGCCGCGGGACGGTCGAGATCGGCTTCATCGCGGCGCGCACCCGCAGCACCTCGCCGGTCGTCATGCCGCCCTCGACCCCGCCGGCCCGGTTCGTGCGCCGGCGGATCCCCTCGGGGGTGCCGTCGATCTCGTCGTGCGCCCGGGACCCGGGGCGGCGCGCGGTGGTGAACCCGTCGCCGAGCTCCACGCCCTTGATCGCCTGGATGCCCATCAGGGCCCCGGCGAGCCGCGAGTCGAGCCGCCGGTCCCAGTGGACGTGGCTGCCGACGCCGGGCGGCAGCCCGTAGGCGAGGACCTCCACGACGCCGCCGAGCGTGTCGCCGGCCTTCTTCGTCTCGTCGATGTGCGCGACCATCCTCGCCGACGCCTCGTCGTCGAAGCACCGGACGGGGCTGTCGTCCACCCGTGCGAGGTCGCCGGGCCCGGGCAGGACGCCGTCGGGCGCCGCGACCTCGCCGAGGGCGATGACGTGGCTGAGGACGTCCACGCCGAGGGCCTGCTTGAGGAACGCCTTGGCGACCGTGCCGAGCGCGACCCGCGCCGCGGTCTCCCGGGCGCTCGCCCGCTCCAGCACGGGACGCGCGTCGTCGAACCCGTACTTCTGCATCCCGACCAGGTCGGCGTGGCCGGGCCGCGGCTGCGACAGCGGGGCGTTGCGCGCCTGGGCGGCGAGGACGCCGGCGTCCACGGGGTCGGCCGACATGACCGTCTCCCACTTGGGCCATTCGGTGTTGCCGACCTCGATCGCGACGGGCCCGCCGAGCGTCACCCCGTGCCGGACGCCGCCGAGGACGGTCACCTTGTCCTGCTCGAACTTCATCCGGGCCCCTCGCCCGTGGCCGAGCCGCCGGCGGCGCAGTTCCTCGGCGATGTCCCCCGAGGTCACGCGCACACCGGCCGGCAGCCCCTCCACGATCGCGGTCAGGGCCGGGCCATGGGACTCCCCCGCGGTCAACCAGCGCAGCATGCGAACGATCCTATTGACTCCGGGCCGCCGCCCGTGACGGCGTCCACCATCTGAGAGGCTCGTCGGCGGAGGTGAGGGGTATGCGGAGGGTGCTGCTCGCCCAGGCGCGGGCGTGCGCCGACCTCGGGTCGCCGATGTACGCGGAGTTGCTCACGCGGGCGGCGGACGACCCGGGCGAGGCGGTCGCGGACGTCCTGGAGGGCCGGACGGGGCCCGGGTTCGTCCTGGGGATGCTGGGGACGGTGCACCGGCTCGTCCTGGAGGGCCGGGTGCCGGAGCTGGCCGCGCACTACCCGACCGCCGGGGGGACGGCCGACCCGCTGGAGGCGTGGCCCGCCTTCCGGGACGTGCTGGCCGCGCACGCGGCGGAGATCCGCGACGGGCTCGCTGACCCGCCGCAGACCAACGAGGTCGGGCGGGCCGCCCCGCTGGTCGGCGGGCTGCTCGCCGTCGCCGAGGCCGCGCGCCTGCCGGTCCGGCTGCTGGAGATCGGCGCCAGCGCGGGCCTGAACCTGCGTGCCGACCGTTTCCGGCTCCTGCACGAGACCGGCTCGTACGGGCCGGAGTCGCCGGTCGTCCTGCCCGGCGCGTGGCGGGGGCTCCCTCCGGTGGACGCGCCGCTGGCCATCGCGGAGCGGCGGGGATGCGACCCGCACCCGCTGGACGCGGCGTCGGCCGAGGCCCGGCGGAGGCTGCTGTCGTACGTGTGGCCCGACCAGACGGCGCGGGTCGAGCGCCTCCGGGCGGCGTTCGAGGTGGCCGCGCAGGTCCCGGCGGCGGTCGTGCGGGCGGGTGCGGCCGAGTTCCTGGACGGGCTCACCCCCGTGCGGGGGGTCGTCACGGTCGTGTGGCACTCGACGATGCGCGCGTACCTGTCGGGCGAGGAGGGCGCCCGCGTCGACCGGCACATCGAGTACGCCGGGGCGGCGGCCACCGCGGCCGCGCCTCTGGCGCACCTGTCGTTCGAGGGGCGCGACAGCTCGCGGCTCGACGCCGTCCAGGTCGTGGCGCTGCGGCTCTGGCCCGGCGGGGAGCGGCGGATCCTCGGCGAGGGGCCGTCGCACGGGCTGCCGATCACCTGGTTCTAGGCGATCTCCCGCCAGTCGAGGACGGGCGCGACGAGGTCGCGGACGGCGGCGAGGAACCCGAGGCGGTTGGCGCGCCGGGCCGGGTCCTCGTCCATGACCATGACGTCGTCGAAGTAGGTGTCGATGGGCGCGATGAGGGCGGTGGCGGCCGCGTAGAACTCCGGCAGTGCGGGGCGGCTGGGCAGTTCGTCGCGGACGCGGGTGAACGCCTCGTCGAGGGCCCGTTCCGCGGGTTCGGCGAACAGGGCCGGGTCGTAGCTGGCGCGCGTCCCGTCCGGGACGATCCGCAGCACGCGCTGCAGCGCCGTCACCAGCTCCTCGAACCGGGACGACCGCCGGAGCCTCGCCAGATCGGCCGCGGCCTGAGCGGCGTGGGCGGGCGCGCCCGCGTGCGGGAGGACGGCCCGGACGACGCTCACCGGGTGCCCCTCGTCCAGAAGGTTCTGCTCCAGGCGGCGCGCGACGAACCGCTCGGCCTCCGCCAGGGCGGCGGGCGGGACCTCGACCGGCTGGTGCCGGGCGGCGAGGGCGAGGCCGTCCCCGACCGCGACGGGCGCCAGGCGCGGGACGTCCCGCAGGATCGCGGTCAGCGCGAGCGCGGCCCGCCGCAGGCCGAACGGGTCGGAGCTGCCGGTCGGGGCGGAGCCGGTCGCGAACAGGCCGGCCAGCAGGTCGAGGCGGTCGGCGACCGCGAGGACGGCCCCGGGCAGGCCGCCGGGCAGGGCGTCCCCGGCCGAGCGGGGAAGCTCCATCTCGTAGAGGGCCCGCGCGACGGCCTCGTCCTCGCCGGCGCGGCGGGCGTACTCGCGGGCCATCGTCCCGGCGAGGCCCGGCAGCTCGATGACCATGGACGAGGCCAGGTCGAACTTCGCCAGCCCGGCGGCCCGGCGCAGCGCGGCCCGCTCGCCGCCGGCGAGGCCGAGGCGGTCGGCGAGCTCGGCGGCGATCGCGGCGATGCGGGACGACCGGTCGGCCATCGAGCCGAGGCGCTCGGTGAAGGTGAGCCTGCCGAGGCCCTCCTTGATCTGCTCGGGCGTGCTCTGGAGGTCCTGCCGGTAGAAGAACGAGGCGTCCTCGTAGCGGGCGCGGAGGACCGCTTCGTTCCCGGCCCGGACGGCGTCGTGGTCGCATTCGCCGTTGGCCGCGGTCACGAAGTACGGAAGGAGACGGTTCGTGGCGCCGCGCACCGGCAGGTACCGCTGGTGCTTGCGCATGACCGTGGTGAGGATCTCCTCGGGCAGCTCCAGGTACGCCTCGTCGAACGAGCCGAGGATCGCGACGGGCTCCTCGACGAGGTTCACGATCTCCTCGACGAGGTCCTGCTCGGACTCGAAGGCGATCGTGCCCCCGTGCCGCCGCGCGAGCGCCCCCGCGTCCTCGATGACCTGGGACCTCCGCCGGGACGCGGCGGGCTCGATCCCATGCTCGCGCAGGACGCTCAGCAGGGACGCGGCGTCCGGCACCTCGACGAGCGGCGCGGCGGCCGTGCGGTGGACGCGGGTGACCCGGCCCGCCCTCAGGTCCGCGACCGTGAACGGGACCTCCTGATCGTCGAGCAGGGCCAGCAGCCAGCGGATCGGGCGGGCGAACGACAGGCCGGGCGCGCTCCACCGCATGTTCTTCCCGGCGCGCAGCCCCGTGACGATCTCCGCCAGCAGGGCGGCGAGGACCTCCGCGGCCGGACGTCCCACGACCTTCCGGACGAAGCCGGCGTACTCCCCGTCCCCGACGGTCACCCGCCCGACGTCCGCGGCCTCGACGCCCTGGCCCCGCGCGAACCCCAGCAGGGCCCGGGTCGGCGCGCCGGACGCGTCGTAGGCGGCGGCGAGGCGCGGCCCCTTCACGACCTGCTCGGTGTCGGGCTCGCGCGGCTCCAGGTCGCGGACGACCACGATGATCCGGCGGGGCGTCGCGAACGTGTCGAGCGAGGTCGCGTCCGTGGACAGCCCGGCCTCCTCCAGCCCGGCCTCCAGCCGTTCGGCCACGTGCGCGGCGGTCCGTCCGACCTCGTGCGGCGGGAGTTCCTCGACACCGATCTCCAGCGCGAACGTCCCGGCCTGCGTGAGGTCCGGCAGCGGGCCCGGGTCCAGGGCGGCGGGCCGCGTGGAGGCGTCCCCGAGCGGATGCCCCAGCTCGGCGCGGCGCTCCACCCACAACCCGGCGACCTCGTGGGCCAGGCCGCGCATGCGCGCGAACGCGCGGGCCCGCTCGGTCGTGCCGATCGCTCCGCGCGCGTCCAGGACGTTGAACGCGTGCGAGCACTTCAGCACGTAGGAGTGGGCCGGGACGGGGAGCCGGGCGTCGAGCATGCGCCGCGCCTCGGCCGCGTACGCCTCGAACAGCTCCCGGTTCGCCGCGATGTCGGCATCGTCCAGGTAGTACCGGCTCATCTCGTACTCGACCTGGCCGAACGCTTCCCCATAGGTGATCTGGGGGGCGTACACGATGTCCTTGAAGTGGGAGACGCCCTGGAGCGCCATGAGAATGCGCTCCATCCCGTAGGTGATCTCGACCGACACCGGGTCGAGGGTCAGCCCGCCGGACTGCTGGAAGTAGGTGAACTGGGTGATCTCCAGGCCGTCCAGCCAGACCTCCCAGCCGAGCCCCCACGCGCCGAGCGCGGGCGACGCCCAGTCGTCCTCGACGAACCGGACGTCATGGGCGCGCAGGTCGATGCCCAGCGCGGCGAGGCTGCCGAGGTACAGCTCCTGCGCGTCGCCGGGCTCCGGCTTGAGGATCACCTGGAACTGGGTGTGGGTCTGCAGCCGGTTCGGGTTGTCGCCGTACCGGGAGTCGTCCGGGCGGACGCTCGGCTCGGTGTAGGCGACCCGCCACGGCTCCGGTCCGAGGACGCGCAGCGCGGTGGCCGGGTTGAGCGTCCCCGCCCCGACCTCGGTGTTCATCGGCTGCGCGACGAGGCAGCCGCGCTCGGCCCAGTGACCGGTGAGCCTGATCAGCGCGTCCTGCATGGTGAGCACGGCGTTCTCCCAACGAGGTAGGGCATCAAGGGTAGGAGGAGGCCGCCTGCCCGGGAGGGGTCACCTGCGCATGACGTTCAGTTCGACGCCGCCGACGATGCGGCCGCGCAGCAGTTCGGCGAGCCGGTCGGACACCCGCTGGACGGTGACCCGCTCGTCGTGGCCGGGGACGACCGCGAACCGCACCGCCACCTCGGCGGACGTCCCCTCGGTGACGCGGACGCCGCTGACGGACCCGTCGGAGCCGAACGCGGCCTCGACGGCGGCGAGGACGTCGGGGTCCTCATGCGGGGGCGGGACGGGGCGGCCCTCGGCCAGCATGTGCAGGTGCAGCCCCTCCACGGCGAACGGGACGGGGCCCGCCACGTCCACGACCAGGGCGTCGGCGCCCTCGTCCAGGGTGGCGCGGCACGCGTCGCCGCCGCGGACCGTGACGGGGCGGGCGTCGGCGCGCCACGCCTTCATCGTCTCGGTGCAGGTGAAGCCGAGGACGCCGCGCCGCCCGTCGTCGCCGATGAGGGTCGGCAGCGCCATCTCGCTCGCCTTCTCCCGGCGCGGCTCGCCGGGCGCCGCCTGCTCCTCCTCGGTGAGGACGGCGACGATCGGCACCAGGAGCCGCGCCGCCTGGAGGCGGCGCAGCACGGTGTGGGCGCCGGCGCGCCCGGCCGCGTACCCGGCGAGCGCCTCGCACAGGCGGGGGTCGGCGCTCCCGTCGTCCCCCGGGAACTGTGGTTCGGGAATCGTCAGTCCGGACACGGCAGGAAGGCTATAACCTCCGGCGACCGCGGTGGGCGACTATCCGGATACTCTCCGTTTCTCCGGCGCTCGACGGCTCAGCCCAGATCGGCGATGGCGGCGACGGTGCCGCCGCCGGACGGGCCCTGGTGGACGGCCGCGACCGACACGAACACCGCCGGGTCGCCGGTGACGGACGCGGCGACGCCGCCGACGCACGCCTTGATCTGCCGGTGCCAGTGCACGTCGGAGTCGTCCAGCATGATGTTGCGGCGCCCCCGGACCGAGCCGCCCGGGTCGGCCTCGCACTTGATGAACACGTTGACGAGCCGGTCGCCGAGGTCGGACGTGCGGGGCCGGTCGGGCAGGCCGAGGCCCGTCGAGGCGATCGCGTCCCAGATGCCGTCGGCGTCGAGGGCGTCCTTCATCACACCGTGCCCGGCCCGGTACCGGCCGCCGATGCCGCGCACGTTCCCGACGACGACGATCTGCGCCCGGTCCAGCTCCACCCCGGACGAGCAGGACGCCACCGACGAGTACAGCGACAGGTCCTTGTGGATCTGCTCCGCGGACGGCGTCTCGATCTCGCCGAGCGCGACGGCGATGCCGAGCGCGGTCGTGGAGTTGGAGATGTCCATCGACTTCAGCGTGTCCTCGGTGACGACGTCGCGGCCGCGCGCCTTGGCGTCGTTGATCGTGTCGAGGGTGAGCAGCGGCGTCTTGGTCTGGACGTAGTGGACGTCGGCCGGGTCGTCGATCCCCGCGATCTTCATGGCCTCGCGGACGCCGGCCGCGACCGTCTCGACCATCGCGGGGCGCCCGATGTCCTCGGGCAGGATGACCTCGCTCATCGCGACGCCGACCGACAGCCGGGGCTCGTCGGTGCGCGGCGCGGCCGCGGGGTCGGTGGTCGCGAAGACGGTGGCGTGCGGGCTGAGGACCCCGTCGGTCCCGCCGGACCACACGAGCGGAACGCGGGCCACCTCGTCCGCCGTGCGGGTGCCCCTGGCGAGGAGCACCTCGCGGAACGCCCGGTCGGCCAGCAGCCGCGTGTAGTCGTTCACGCCGCCGTTGCCCTCGGTCTTGCCGACGACGGCGAGGACGCGGTCGGCCTCCAGCACGCCGTCGTCGATCAGCCGGGCCAGCCCGGACGCGTCGGTCACGCTCTCGATGGGGATCTTGCGGACTTCGATCGGATCGGGCACGTCATCGCTCCTCAGCTGCTCTGCTCATCGGTCTCTACCCCGGGGCGGGCCTCGATGATCGTCCCGGCCTTGCCGTGCGCGGCGTCGCCGAGCCGCGGCAGCGAGGCGATCGCCGCGCGCCGCCCGCCCGCCGCGACGAACCGCCGCACCGCCTCGACCTTCGGGCCCATGCTGCCGCCGGCGAAGTGCCCGGCGGCGGCGAGCTCCGCCAGCTCCGCGGCGGTCGTGCGGTGCAGGGGGCGGGCGTCCGGCGTCCCGAAGCCGGCCATCGCGTTCTCCACGTCGGTGGCGATCACCAGCGTGGTGGCGCCGAGGCGGCGCGCCAGCAGCTGCGCCGCCAGGTCCTTGTCGACGACGGCCTCGACGCCGCGCAGCGTCCCGTCCGCCCGTACCACCGGCGCTCCCCCGCCGCCCGCGGCGACGACGACGTGCCCGGCGTCGAGCAGGGCCGCCGCGGCGGGCGCGTCCAGGATCTCCAGCGGCTCGGGCGAGGCGACGACGCGCCGCCAGCCCCGGTCCCCGAACCGCTTCCACGCCTCGCCGCGCGCCATGGCCCGGTGCGCCTCCTCCTCGGGGAAGTACCGCCCGATCGGCTTGGCGGGGGCGGTGAACCCGGGGTCGGAGGCGTCCACGAGCGTCCGCGTGACGACCGTGGACACCGGGCGGGCGGCGCCGCGCGCGGCGAGGGCCCGCTCCAGCGCGTTCATGATCATCACGCCGACGGTGGCCTGGGTCTGCGCGCCGCACCAGTCCAGCGGGACGGGCGGCACCACGCCCGCCGCGAGCTGGTTCTTGATCAGCAGGTTGCCGACCTGCGGCCCGTTCCCGTGCGTGAGCGCGACCCGCGCGCCCGCCGCCACCAGGTCGGCCACCGGGTCCATCGCGGCCTCGATCGCCGCCGCCTGCGCGTCCGGCGCGGCGCTGCCGTCCGGCGCGGTCATCGCGTTGCCGCCGAGCGCGATCAGGATCCGCTCGCCGTTGAGCGTCCCGCCGTTCCACGTCACGGACGGACGCTAACCCGCCTGGAGTGCGGCGCTCACGGGCGAAATCCGCCCAGCGGGCGCCGGTTCTTCGGCAGATTCCGACAGTCAGCGCAGCCGGGCGAGGCGCTCGACGGCCTCGTCGATGACCTCGTCCTTCTTGCAGAACGCGAAGCGGACGAAGTGGGCGCCCGCGTCGGCGTGGTCGTAGAACACCTGCGTCGGGATGGCGACGACGCCGGCCTTCTCCGGCAGGGCGCGGGCCAGTTCCATGCCGTCGGTGAAGCCGAGCGGGCGGATGTCGGCCTGGACGAAGTACGTGCCCTGCGGGCGGTAGGCGGTGAACCCGGCCGTCTCGAGTCCGGCGATGAGGCGGTCCCGCTTGGCCTGGAGCGACTTGCGCAGCTCCTCCGCCCACGGGATCTCGTTGCGCAGCGCGTACGCGGCGGCCCGCTGGTAGGGGGCGCTGACCGCGTAGGTGAGGAACTGCTTCACCGTCTGGACGGCCCGGATGTACGGCGCGGGCGCCGTCACCCAGCCGGTCTTCCATCCGGTGACGGAGAACGACTTGCCCGCGGACGACACCGACACCGTCCGCTCGCGCATGCCGTCGAGCGTCGCCAGGGGGATGTGCTCGGTCTCGTCGAACGTCAGGTACTCGTACACCTCGTCGGTGATCGCGACGAGGTCGTGCTCGCGGCAGACGTCCGCGATGGCCTCCAGCTCGGCGCGCGTGAACACGGTCCCGGCGGGGTTGTGCGGCGAGTTCACCAGGATCGCCCGGGTGCGGGGGCCGACGGCGGCGCGCAGCTCGTCGGGGTCGAAGGTGAAGCGGCCCTCGACCGGGCGCAGCATGACGGGCCGGCGCGCGGCCCCGGCGAGCGCGATCACGGCCGCGTACGAGTCGTAGTACGGCTCGAACACGATGACCTCACCGGAGCCCACCAGGGAGAGCACCGAGGCCGCGATGCCCTCGGTCGCCCCCACGGTCACGAACACCTCGGTCGCCGGGTCGTACTCCAGCCCGTACCGCTCCAGCCGCTGCGCCGCCACCGCCTCCCGCAGCTCCGGCAGTCCCGGCCCGGGCGGGTACTGGTTGCCCCCCGACCGGATCGCCTCCACCGCCGCGTCCAGCATCGCCGCCGGGCCCGAGGTGTCGGGGAACCCCTGGCCCAGATTGATGGACCCCGTCCGGACGGCGAGCGCCGACATCTCAGCGAAGATCGTCTCACCGAAACCCTGCATGCGCTCGACCAGTGGCTCACTCACGCCACAAGGTTAAGGCCCGGCGGGGCGGTCAGATCCAGCCCATCTCCTTCGCGGCGCGGGCGGCGGCGGCGCGGGTGGGCTCGCCGAGCTTGGCCATGGCGGAGGAGAGGTAGTTGCGGACGGTGCCCTCGGACAGGTGCAGCCGGGCGGCGATGCGGGCGGTCTCGGCGCCGGTGCCGGTGAGGCGGAGGATCTCGCGCTCGCGCTCGGTGAGCGGGTTGTCGCCGGCGGCCATGGCGCCCGCGGCGAGCTCGGCGTCCAGGTAGCGCCCGCCCGCGTGGATCTTGCGGATGGCGGTGGCGAGCTCCTGCGTGGGGGCGTCCTTGGCGACGAAGCCGCGGACCCCGGCGGCCATGGCGCGGCGCAGGTAGCCGGGGCGGCCGAAGCTCGTGAGGATGCAGACCGCGCAGCGGGCGCCGGACGCGTGCAGCTCCTCGGCGACGGTGAGCCCGTCCGCGCCGGGCATCTCGATGTCGAGGACGGCCACGTCGGGGTCGTGCGCGCCGACGGCGGCGGCGACCTCGTCGCCGCGGCCGGCCTCCGCGACGACCTCCAGGTCGGGTTCGAGGCCGAGCAGGGCGGCGACGGCGCCGCGGATGAGGTGCTCGTCGTCGGCGAGCAGGATCCGGATCACGCGGGCCTCCCCGCCGGGACGTCCGCGCCGCCGGCTCCGGCGTCCTCCCGCGGGAGCGGGACGGCGGCGCGCAGCAGGAACCCGTCGCGGCCGTGCCGGCCGGCCGTGATCTCGCCGCCGAGCACGGCGACGCGCTCGGTGAGCCCGGTCAGCCCGGAGCCCGCCTCGGCCCCGGCGCCGCGGACGCCGTCGTTGCGCACCTCCATCACCACGGAGCCACCGTAGAGGGTGAGCGTGATCGCGCAGTTCCGGGCCTCGCTGTGCTTGATCACGTTGGTGGCGCCCTCGCGGATGACCCAGGCGAGCACCGAGCGGACCTCGGGCGGCAGCCCGCCCGGCAGGTCGCCGATGTCGCAGCGGACCCCGGCGGCCTCCAGGACGGCCCGCACGCCGGCGATCTCGGCGTCCAGCTCGACGGCCCGGTAGCCGCGGACGGCGGCGCGGACCTCGCGGAGCGCCTCCCGGGCCGCGCGCTGGACGTCGGCCATCTCGGCGCCGGCGCGGTCGGGGTCGGTGCGCGCCGTCCGGATCGCGAGCTCGCTCTTCACCGCGATGAGGGACAGGCTGTGGCCGAGCAGGTCGTGCAGGTCGCGGGAGAAGCGGAGCCGCTCTTCGGTCACCGCGAGCCGGGCGAGGGCGTCGCGGGCGGCGTGGGCCTCCTGGTGCAGGTCCCACATGCGCCGCTGGTACCGGTTGACGAACACGACGGCCCCGCAGGTCGCGGTGTAGATGGCGAACAGGGCCGGGAAGAGCGCGTACCAGGGGGCGTCATCGTCGGGAAAGAGGTGGCCCGCCGCGGCCGTGGCCACCGCGGCGACGTACGCCCCGGTGCCCGCGCACAGCGCGCCGAGGCGCCGGCGGTTGATCGGGGACAGCGCCACGGCGGAGAGCCAGAAGGCGGGGATGGCGCTGAACAGCGGGCTGGTGTACAGCATCAGGCTCAGCGCGCCGGCGACGGCGCCGCTCGCCACGATGTCCCGCGCCGGCGCGGTGCCCTCCAGCCCCGCCCGGACGAGCCGCGCGTAGTACCAGGTGAGCAGGGCCAGTCCCGCGACCGCCGCGGCGATGACGGGCACGCCCGCCTTACCGTCGGTGTAGGCGTCCTCGAGCCCGATCAGGCCGGGCAGGACGAAGCCGGCCGCGGCGAGCATGAACGAGCGGTACGTCACCCGCCGGTACCGTTCCAGCCTGCGGGCGGCCTGCTCCTCGATGTCCGCGGTGGTCGCGACCGTCATGTCCTTGTTCCTCCCGGCATCGCACTGTATTCGGTGGCGGCTCAGGCGTGCCGCGGCTCCCAGCGGAACCAGCGGGTGGCCAGGACACGGCCCAGGGCGGCCCAGAAGAGCAGGACGAGGAAGGGCCGCACGCAGGTGAGCCAGCCCTCGCCGAGGCCGACGGACGGGTGGTCGGCCCGGTGCACGAAGTCCTGGCCGAAGTAGCCGGTCCGGACGATCTCCACCACCGGGCTGAGCGGGACGAGCCGGCAGATCTGCTGCCCCCACTCGGGCAGGCTCCCCAGCGGGAACATGACCCCGCCGCCGAGCATGCAGCCGAACATGATCGGCAGGACGGTCAGCTGCGCCAGCTCGGCGTTCGGGGTGATCCCGGACACCGCGAACGCCAGCGTCGCGAACACCGCGACGCCGCCCGCGAGCCCGGCCAGCACCAGGACGGGGTCGGCGGGCATCCGGCCGCCCATCCCGGCCGCCAGCACGGCCACCAGCGCCACGGCCTGGACGGCGTACATCGCGGTCGCGGTGAGGACGCTGCCGCCGGTGATCTCCGCGTCCGAGAGCGCGGTGCCGCGCAGCCGCTTGAGGGTGCGGTCCTCGCGGCGGGCGGTGAACACGGTGACCAGGTTCATGAAGACGGCGAAGACGAGGAAGAACCCGAGGTGGCCGGTGCCCTGCAGCAGGGCCCCGTCCACTCCGTCGATCTCCTCGCCCTTCGCGGGGACGAGCAGGGCGGCGAACAGGATCGGCAGGCCGAACACGGTGAACAGGCCGGTCCGGTTGCGCCAGAGCAGGGTCAGGTCGAGGCGGGCGACGCTGAGCACGGCGGAGGGCTTCATCGGGCGGCTCCTTCGGCGGTGCGGAGGAAGACGTCTTCGAGGGAGGCGCTGCGGGCCGTCAGGCCGTCCAGCGGGACGTCCCGCTCGTCGGCCCAGCGCAGCAGCGCGTAGAGGCCGGCCTGGAGCCCGGCCGCGTCGACGGTGTAGGACGCGACGGCGCGGCCCCGGTCGACGGAGATGTCGGCGCGGACGCCGTGCAGGGCGGGCAGCTCGGCGACCTGGAGCCGCTCGGGCATCTGGAAGGCGATGCGGTCGCCGTGCCCGGCGACGACGCCGGCGACGGTTCCGGACGCCTCGATCCGGCCGCGGTGCAGGATCGCGAGCCGGTCGGCGAGGTGCTCGGCCTCCTCCAGGTAGTGCGTGGTGAGCAGGACGGCTGTCCCGCCGGCCACCACGTCCCGGACGATGCGCCAGGTCTCCTGCCGGGCCTCGGGGTCCATGCCGCTCGTCGGCTCGTCCAGGAAGAGGACGGCGGGGCGGCCGAGCAGGGCCAGCGCGAGGTCGAGGCGGCGCTTCTGCCCGCCGGACAGCTGCCGGACCCGCACGGCGGCCTTCTCGGCGAGCCCGGCCATGGCGACGGCCTCGTCGCGGTCCCGCGGGGCGGGGGTGAAGGCGCGCCAGTGCTCGACGGTCTCGGCGACGGTGAGGTCGGCGAAGAAGCCGCCGTCCTGCAGCATGATGCCGATGCGGGGGCGGACCCTGCGGCGTTCCCGGTGCGGGTCGTGGCCGAGGACCCGGACCGTGCCCTCGTGGGCGGCCCGGTGCCCCTCCAGTGTTTCGAGGGTGGTGGTCTTACCGGCGCCGTTCGTGCCGAGCAGCGCGAACAGCTCGCCGGCGGCGACGTCGAAGGAGATCCCGGCGACGGCCTCGAAGTCCCCGTACCGCTGCCGGAGCCCGTCGACGCGGATGGCTGGGTGCGTTTCCATGCCGACAGCGTCGCGGCCGTGCCGGGGGCGCCGGTAGGAGCGCGTGTCACCGGTTCCGGCGGCGCCTGTCAGCCGTTCGGCATGACGGATGTCATGCGCGAAGGTCAGCCGCCCGCGACGCTGACCACGTGCCCGATGGCGGCCCGGTCGCCCGCCACGTCGAGCAGGGCGGCGGCGAGGTCCCGGCGGGCGATGGAGAGGCCGCCCAGGACGTTGCGGTCGGTGGCCCGGCGGTAGCGGCCGGCGCCGGGGCCGTCGGTGAGCCGCGGCGGCCGGACGATCGTCCAGTCGAGGCCGGAGGCGCGGGTGAGGTCCTCGGCGGCGCGCATGTCGGCGAAGGCGTGCTCGAGGAGCCGCCCCAGGACGAGCGGTTTCACCACGAACCGGGTGAGCGGGTCGTCGCCGGGCCCGGCGTGCAGCCCGGACGCGCTGACGAGCAGGAACCGCTCCGTCCCGGCGGCCCGCATGGCCGCGATGATGGCGCGGGCGCTGTCCGCGCAGACGCTCGTCGGCCGCCGGCCGTCGCGGGTGCCGATGGCGGTGACGACGGCGTCGCGCCCCTTGACCGCCTCCTCGATCGCGGCGGCGTCCATGACGTCGGCCTGGACGACCTCGGCGCAGGCGCGCACCTCGGAGGGCAGCCCGGCCGGGTCGCGGACGACGGCGGTCACCTCGTGCCCGGCGTCCAGCGCCCGCCGGGCGAGCTGGACGCCGGTACCGCCGGTCGCCCCGAAGACCGTGAGCCTCATCGCGTCGCTCCTAGGGTGAGTGAGTATTTACTAACCTATACTCTGGTAAGCGTTCACTCACCTGTCAAGGGGGCCTCATTGAGCGCGCGGGAGCGGATCCTGGACGCCGCGGCGGACATCATGCGGCGGCACGGGGTCGCGCGCGCCACCACCAAGGAGATCGCGAAGGCCGCCGGCTACTCCGAGGCGCTGCTGTACAAGCACTTCCGCGACAAGGAGGAGCTGATACTGCACGTCCTGAAGGACCGCATGCCGGCGTTCACCTCGATGGGCGTCCCCGGCGAGGGCACGGTGGAGTCGAACCTGGTCGCGGTCGTCCACGGCGGGCTGCGCTTCTACCGGCGGGCGTTCCCGATGATGGCGTCGATGGTGGCGCAGCGCCGCCTGATGGAGGCGACGCGGGACTCCCTGCGCAAGTACGGCGCGGGCCCGCAGGAGCCGGTGCACGCTCTCACCCGGTACCTGGACGCCGAGCGCGACCTCGGCCGGGTCGCGGCCGGCGCCGACACGCGGGCCGTGGCGGCGCTGGTGATGGGCGCCTGCTTCCAGCAGGGGTTCCTGCACTACTTCACGGAAGGCGAGACCGGCCCGGACCTGCCGGAGTCGTTCGCCCGCGCCCTGGTCCGCCCCGTCCTCCCGGTCCTGCTGCCCTAGGGGGCGATCGTCGCCAGGCCCTGCGAGGGCCGGTGGCGCGTGTCACAACACCGAACGGTCACAAGGGCCCGGTCGGCCGTTTCACCCTTGAGCCCTTCACCGGCTGACCGTGCGGGCCGCCCGCGGCCGGTCGGGCGAGCCCGTCGACGATCTAGGGGGTGATCTCGGGGAGGCGGGACTTGACGACCTTGCCCATGGCGTTGCGGGGCAGGGTGCCGACCAGGTGGACGACGCGTGGCCGCTTGTGCACCGACAGGCGCTCGGCGACGAAGTCGATGAGCTGCCTCTCGCCGAGCCCGTCGGCGACGACGTAGGCGGTGACCTGCTCGCCGAGGTCGTCGTGCGGGGTGCCGACGACGGCCGCCTCCCGGACGGCGGGATGCGCGAGCAGCGCGTTCTCGATCTCGCCCGCGCCGATCCGGTAGCCGCCGCTCTTGATGAGGTCGGTGGAGGCGCGGCCCACGATCCGGTGCCAGCCGTCCGGGCCGATCGTGGCGATGTCGCCGGTGCGGAACCAGCCGTCCGGCGCGAACGACTCCGCGGTGGCCTCGGGCCGGTTGAGGTAGCCCTTGAACAGCAGCGGCGCGCGGACGTGCAGCTCGCCGGGCGTCTCCCCGTCCGGCGGGACGGGCGAGCCGTCCTCGGCGGCCAGGCGGGTCTCGACGCCGGGCAGTGGGGTGCCGACGTAACCGGGGCGCCGGTCGCCGCCGGCGCGCGCGCTGATCGTGATGAGGGTCTCCGTCATGCCGTAGCGCTCGACCGGACGGTGCCCGGTGAGTTCGGACAGCCGCTCGAAGACGGGCACCGGAAGGGGGGCGCTGCCGGAGACGAGCAGCCGGGCTCCGCGGAGGGCCTCGGCGGTGGACGGGTCGGCCACCGTCCGCGACCAGACGGTGGGGACGCCGAAGAACAGGCTGCCGCCGTCGTCCTTCGCCGCCGCCGCGTACAGCTCGGGCTTGGGGCGTCCGGTGTGGACGAGCGGCGACCCGACCCGCAGGGCACCGAGGACGCCGAGGACGAGGCCGTGCACGTGGAACAGGGGCAGCCCGTGGACGAGCACGTCATCGGGCGTCCAGTCCCAGGCCTCGGCGAGGGCGTCCAGCCCGGCGGCGATCGCGCTCCGCGAGATCAGCACGCCCTTCGGCGCGCCCGTCGTCCCGCTCGTGTACAGGATCAGCGCGGTGGCGTCGGCGGGCACCTCGCCCTGGACGCTCCCGCGGTGCGGCAGCGCGTCGACCGGGACGAGGGGCGGCTCCCCGTCGGCGCGTTCCGCGCCCCCGGCGGCCAGGAGCAGGCTCGCGCCGGAGTCGCCCAGGATGTGGGCGCGCTCGGCGGGCCCGGAGTCGGGCGGCAGCGGCACCACCGGCACGCCCGCGAGGATGCCACCGGCGACCGCGGCGACGGTCTCCAGGGACGCCGTGGCGTGCACGGCCACCGCGTCCGCGCCCTGGATCTCCCCGGCGACGGCGGACGCCCGGCCGAGCAGCTCGTCCCGTGGCAGTTCCCGTCCGGCGACCCGGACCGGGCCGCCCGTCCCGCCGAGCAGGTCCATGTACTCGCCCTCTCCTTCTCGTCCGGCCACCTGGAAGTATGCCGTCCGTGCCGGAATCCGCCATGACCTACCCCGCGCTGGCCGCGCGGCTGCGCGCGCTGCCGCCGTCGTGCGGGCCGGTGCGGATCGTCGCGGTGGACGGCCCGAGCGGCGCGGGGAAGTCGACGTTCACCGACCATCTGGCCGAGGTCCTCCCCAGCTCGCCGGTCGTGCGGTCGGATGATTTCCGCGTGCCGTGGGACGCGGACCCTCTCACCTGGTGGCGTCCCCTGCGCGACACGGTGCTCGGCCCGCTGCGGGACGGCCGCCCCGCGCTCCTGCGCCGCTACGACTGGCACCGCGACCGCTACGGCCCCGAGGAGGAGATCCCGCCCGCTCCGGTCGTGGTCATCGAGGGCGTCGGCGCGGCCTGGGCCGAGTCACCCGCCGCCTACCGCGTCTGGATCGACGCCCCCCACGACCTGCGCCGCGCCCGCGCCCTCGACCGCGACGGCCCCGAGTACGCCGATGACTGGGACGCGTGGGCCGTCCGCGAGCGCTCCCACTTCACCGCCGACGGCACCCGCGCCCGCTGCGACCTCCTCGTGGACGGCACCACCTTCACCCGGCACCGCTTCGAAGCCGATGCCGGCGGGCCTAGAACGTCGCCGGCGGATAGCCGCAGGCGGCCTTGAGCGTCTCGTTGTTGATGTAGATGCCCCCGCCCGTGACGAAATCGCCGTACTTGGCCGACTTGGTGCCCGCGGGAAGGGCGCTCAGGGTGTCGGCGATCTTGTCGATCTCGGCGGCGACCTTTCTGGACTCGGCCGGGCCGTCCTTGTCGAGCCGCCGCCCCACCCTGCGGATCTTGGCCGCGGCGTCGCGGAAGAACGCGGCGTCGGCGGCGGAGAGGGCCTTGTAGTCGCCAAAGAGGGTGCCCGGGGGCGCGGCCATCTTCGCGTGCACCGCGTCCAGCTCGTCGAAGAGGACGCCGCACGGGTCGATCCTCTCGTTCAGACCGCACCCGGCGGTGGTCAACAAGGCGCCTAAGAGAACGGCGGAACCGGCGATCCTGGTCGCGGACATCGGCGAGGTACATCCCTTCGGTGGCGTTCGATCACCACTTCGATGCGGCGGTCCCGGAGCCGGTTCCTCAACGCCGGCCGTCCTGGTGGCGGGGGTGCCGGGGGTCGACGTTGGCGGTCAGGGTGCCGAGGAGGCCGGGCAGCTCCGCGACGGTCTCGGCGGGCAGGCCGGCCACGGTCTCCTCCGCCAGCGCGCACCACAGCTCCTTGACACGGCCGGCCAGCGCCGTGCCGCCGCCGGTGAGCTCGACGACGCTCGCGCGCCTGTCGGACGGGGCGGGGGTGCGGCGGATGTGGCCGGCGGCCTCGAGCTTGCGGGTCATGAGCGTGACGCTCGGCGGCTCGATGCCGAGCGCCTCGCTGAGCTCGGCCTGGATCATCGGGCCCGTCCGGGCCGGTTCGAGCAGCAGCGCCTCCTGGCCGGGATGCAGGCCGAGCGGGGCCGGCAGCGCCGCCGCCCTGGCCCGGTGGCGCAGGCTCAGGAGGCGGATGGCCTGGTGGTGAACGGCTACCTGCTCACCTTCGCCGGCTTCATGCTGCCGGGAGACCGCGCGGCCGACCTGTTCGGCCATCGCCGGACGCTGGTCGCCGGGCTGCTCCTGTTCTCCGCCGCCAGCCTGGCCGGCGGCCTGGCGACCGCGCCGGAGGTCCTGGTGGCGGCCCGCGTCGCGCAGGGCACGGGAGCCGCGCTGCTGGCCCCGGCGACGCTGGCCGTCGTCAACACCGCCTTCACCCACCCGCGCGCGAGCACGGGCGTTCGGCGCGTGGTCCGCCGCGGGCGGGGTCGGCGGGATGGCCGGCGCGGTCGCGGGCGGCGCCCTCACCGCCGGCCTGTCGTGGCGGTGGGTCTTCCTGATCAACGTGCCGATCGGCGCGGTGCTGATCACGGCTGGGCGTCCGCGCCCGTCGCCGGACCGGCCACGGCGGGCCTGGCCCTGCTCGCCGGCGCGCTCCGGGCCGGCCTCGGCCAGACACCCGCGGCCGTGACGTTCATGGTGGTCGCGCGCTTCACCGCCGCCCTCCTCCCGCGCACGGGCGTGCGCCGGCCGCCACCGCCTCGGATGTGAGATCGTCTAGTTCTGGACGATGTGGCGTGCCGAGGTGGTCGCGATGCAGGACTCCTCCGATGCTCCTCCGGCCGATGCCGCCTACCTCCTGCGACTGGAGGGGGCACGGCCCTTGACACTGACTCTTGTTCTGACCTGTGGACCCTTCGCCGCCTTCGGCGGGGTCCAGCTGGTGCGCGCCCTCCTCGGCTCGGGTTCGGGCGTCTACGGATGGCTCGCGCTGACGCTCTTCCCGCTGCTCTGCATCGCGCCGGCGGTGGCGCTCGTCCGGCGCTCCGACCGCGAGCAACGCCGCGCCGTACCCGGCGGGGTCATCCTGGCCGTCGAAGAGACCGGCCTCTACCTGGGCGAAGCACCCGCCCGCCGCATCCCCTGGTCGGCGATCGCCGAACTGGTCGTGTTCCGCCAAGCGATATCCGACGCCGCCAACGCCCCCACACTGGTCGTCGTACCGCGAAAGTCCGGCCTGGCATCCGTCCCCGCCGAACGCCGCCCGCACGACCCGCGCGAGTGGGGCACTCCTGTAGACCTCCACCTACGAGAACCCAAGCTGCGGAAACTCACCACCGCAGTGCACCAGTACGCCCCGGAAATAAACATCTGGGACGCCGGCCTTATCTAGCACTTCTCCGGACCCCGCGGGAATGAAGCCGGATTGAAACTGGTCGATGCTACGTTCCGGGCTACTCGGACTCCTACGGAGGTGACTCCCAATGTTCACTCTGAACATCCCCGAAGGTGCGGAGCTGCTCGACGAGCTCGGTGAGGTCGACGACAACAGGCCCGTGTGCTTGATGACCTTCAACTACTGCCCTGTCACTGACTGACGGGACATGGCCGCCGCGCACGGCATGGCACCGCCGCCGCGCGGCGGCCATGGCGTCCATTCCAGTGAGGCTCCCATGGCCGGTCCGGCCGAAATCGACGAATACAAGGTCTGCTTCGACGGAACACATCGCGCACGGCTCCCCGAGGACACCCTGCGAGCGTTGGAGCCGATCCTCGACCAAGTCGGCATCACTCGGATCGCCGACGTCACCTGGTTGGACGAGATCGGGATTCCCGTCTATCAAGCGATCAGGCCGGACTCGTGGTCCCTGTGCGTGTCACAGGGCAAAGGGCTGACCGGCGACCTGGCGAAAGTGTCGGCCGTGATGGAGTCGATCGAGCTGTGGCATGCGGAGCGGATGCCGGCCGGCCAGGTCCTCGCATCCCCGCGCGAACTCGCGTCCGAACTCGGATATCCGGTCGAGGAGCTTCCGCTCGCCCGCCGAAGCGCACTCGGCCCCGACATGCAGATCGAATGGTCGCAGGCGACGGAGATCGGCACCGGTGAGCGGACGTGGCTGCCCAGCGACCTGCTGAACATGGACGGCCGGACCGGGTCCCGGTGGTGCATGCCCTTGTTCGAGAAATCGACGAACGGTCTGGCGAGCGGCAACACGCTGACCGAGGCCTTGCTCCATGGCCTCTACGAGGTCGTTGAGCGCGATGCGCTGGCCGGTGCAGGCGCCGGGACCGGTGCCTCTGTGCTCGCGCTGGACAGCGTGGCCGGTCCGGCCGAGGAACTGATCGACCAGCTGCGGCGGGCCGGCGTCGACGTGCGGGTCGCGCTCCTCCCGTCGCCCGTCGGGCTTCCGTGCTTCCAGGCCAAGATCTGGAGCGACGGCCTTCCGATCGTCTTCAGCGGTGCGGGATGCCATCTCGATCGCGACGTCGCCCTGTGCCGCGCTCTCACCGAGGCGGCCCAGTCGCGCCTGACCATGATCTCTGGGACGCGGGACGACATGACCGAGTCGGAGTACCACCGGGCGGAGGGCGTGGTGTCCGGACGCCTCAGCCCGCCTGACTTCGCGGCTCTGGCCGACGGCACGCGGATGGTCGCCCACTCGGACGTCCCCACCGTGCAGCAGCCCGACCTGGTCGAAGATCTGCGCATGACCGCCGACCGTGTGAAGGCCGTGACCGGCCGGGAGCCGCTCTACGTCGACCACACGCGACCAGAGCCGGGTGTGTCGGTGGTGCATGTGGTCTGCCCGGGGATGCGGTTCGACCCTCGGCACAGCTGAGAGGACATATGCGGTACCTGTTCGCCGGGCCGACCCTGCCGGACGTCCGTGATCTCGTCGATGGGAACGCCGTCCGGCTCCTGCCTCCGGTCGCCGCCGGCGATCTGCTCGGCCTGCCACTGGCGGAGGGCGATGTCGTCGGCGTCATCGACGGATACTTCCATCAGCGAATGGCGGTGCGGCACAAGGAGATCTTCGCGGCCCTGGCCGGCGGGGTGCGCGTGCTGGGCGCGAGCAGCATCGGCGCGTTGCGCGCCGCCGAAATGGATCGCTACGGAATGGAGGGTGTCGGCCAGATCTATGCCGACTATCGAGCCGGGCTCGTTGTCGGTGACGACGAAGTGGCACTGCTTCATGGGCCCGCCGAGGCCGGCTACCCCGCTTTCTCCCAGCCTCTGGTCAACATCCGCGCCACGCTGGCGGCAGCGGCACGTGAGGCCGTGATCGAAGAAGATGAAGGTGACAGGCTGATCGGCGTCCTGGCCGCCATGCCCTACCAACGGCGCGATTATGAAGTCCTCGGTAACCTGGCCGGAGAACTCGGCATCGAGCGGAAAAAGGGCGCTGCACTCGTCGCCTTCTGCCGGGAACGCGCCGTCGACCTCAAACGCCGCGACGCCCTGCTCCTGCTGGACAGGCTGAACGAGCCGCCCGAACAGGTCACCCCCAGGCCCCGGCTCAGCCGGACGCAAATGCTGGCCAACTGGGAACTCGCCGCCGGCAGGACGTCGCCTCACGATGGCGGCACCCGGACGGGCCATGCGTCCTCGCTCCGTGTCTGCCAGTTGTTCGCCCAGGACTACCCGGAGTTCCATCGACGGCTCGCCTTCACCATGATCACGGACGAATGTGCCGGGGAATGCCCGGAATATCGCGAGGACAGCCCAGGGCCGCGGGCAGTGGTGGCCCATGGGCGGCATCGCCGCTTCTACACGGAGAGCCCGCACCGGCGGGACCTCGACTTCCTGACGCGGTGGACGACCGAGAACGAGCGGTCGACGCGGACGCAGGAGGAACTCCTTGCCACCTTCATCGTCCGCAGCTTCCGCGTGGGGGCGGTGGCGACGCCCCGGGCGGCGGCTCTGCGGGCACTGGAGACGTCGCCGGCCCTTGACCGGGCCGGCGCGATCATCGAGGCCGCCGCCCAGATGGAAGCCACGCTCCAAGGGAAGAACTCCGGCTACGACAGGTCCAAACTGATGGACGAGCGGATCCTTCACTGGTTCTCGGAGCGCTGGCAGGTCGAGCCCGAGAATGCCGAGTTCGCCGCCATGGACCGTGGCTTCGCGTCCCTTGATGCGTTCTTGGAAGCCGCCAAGCCCTTCTACCTTCTGGCCAAGTACAACGAGGACCTCGTGGACTTCACCGTCTCGCCGTACGAGCACGATCGGCGGGTCACAGGAAGCGGCGGAGGGGGGTGATGGACAGTTCCTTCGCCCGTTGCGTCAGGGAGCGCCGCGCCCAGCGCGCGTGCTCGACGCGTTCGCTGCGGGCCAGGTCCGCGTCGAAGTGCTCGTCGAGGGTCGCGGTCAGGGTCGGGTCGACCACGGCGAGCATGACCTCCTCGTCGTGGTCGAGGGACCGCCGGTTGAAGTTCGTCGACCCGATGAGGGAGACCAGCCCGTCCATGGTGATGATCTTGGTGTGCAGCATCGAGGGCTGGAACTGGTGGATGCGCGCGCCGCAGTCCAGGAGGTCCTCGTAGTGCCGCTGGCTCGCCAGGCGGCTCACGCGCTTGTCGGCGTGCGGGCCCGGCAGGAGCAGCTCCACCTCGACGCCCCGCCGGATGGTCTCGCACAGCAGGCCGATGAAGTAGGCGTCAGGGGCGAAGTAGGCGGAGGCCAGCCTCAGCCGCCGCTCGGCCAGCTGGAGCACGGTTCGGAAGAGGGTCTGCATGTCCTGCCATCCGAAGCTCGCCGATCCCCGGACGACCTGCACCACGGCGTCGCCGGCCGGCTCGTGGCGGGTGAAGCGGTCGCGGTCGTCGAACAGCACGTCGTGGCACTCGGCCTAGTTCTGGGCGAACGCCGCCGCGATGCCGTCCACCGCGGGCCCTTGGACCCGGAAGTGGCTGTCGCGCCACTCGTGCTCGTCGCGGGCGTCGCCGCACCACTCCTCGGCGATGCCGACTCCGCCCGTGAAGGCCACCTGCTCGTCCACGACGAGCACTTTGCGGTGACAGCGGTGGTTCTGCTTGAACGGCGAGAGGTAAGCCGGTTTGCGGAACCAGCCGACCGTGACGCCCGCGCGGTCCATCTGGTCCAGCAGGTCCTTCTCGATCTGCCAGCTGCCGATGCCGTCGAGGAGCAACCGGACGCGGACCCCGGCGCGGGCGCGGTCCGACAGCGCGTCGGCGAACCGGCGGGCGATGTCCCCGCGCCAGTACACGTAGGTCATCATGTCGACCGTGTGCCGCGCTCCGGCGATGGCGCCCAGCATCTCCGGGAAGATCTCGTCCCCGTTGCGCAGGGGCGTGACGGCGTTCCCCTCCGTGGCCGCCACGCCGATGAGGCGCTCCAGGGACCGGCGGATCCGGTGGGCCCGGTGAGCGGACGGTTCGACGGCCTCCTCGCTGGAACCCGTCTGTTCCTGCGGCACGGTCATCTGCTGTCTGCTCCTCACGACCGGACACACGCGAGCGCTCGTCGCTCCGGCGCAGGTTCGTCCCCCCTTTTGCGAACTTCATGCCGTTCCACAAGACCGGCTTTGCCCTCCCGGGCGTCGTGAACGGTGGTCCCGCGTGCCGGTAGCGTGGCCGAGCGATGATGATCGACGTCGACCGCACCAGTGTCGCCATGGGCGACGACGCCCTCCCCCACGCGGAGACGATCGACCTCCCCGGGGAGACGCCCCTGGCCGAGGTCGTCGCCTACCTCCTGGAACGGAACTTCCTCGCCACGATCGCGAGTGGGAAGGCCACGTGGATCCTCATGGCCGACCGTCCCCTGGCGGTCGTGGCGCAGCAGTGGGACGAACCCCGCTTCCTGGTCGACGCGTCCCGCCCGATCAGCTCGTTCGCGGCAGAGGGGCGCGGTGTCTCGCTGTTGTTCCGCTACTGGAAGCAGCACGACCCCGACCACGTCTACGAGGAACTCGCCGCCGGCCGCCTGCCCGAGCGCTGACCTCCAGGCGGCGCACGCTCCGTGAGGTGGCGATTGCGGTCCGGGCGCGCTCCTGATAGCAAGATCGCGTCCTATCTCCGGGCGCGGCAGGGAGAGGCGCATGCGGGCACGGCGATCGATGCGGGGGCGGGCCGCGGAGGCGGGGATCGGGGCCGTCCGGCGGGTGCACCGGCAGCGGCGGGGCTGGCCGAACGCGGTCCAGATCGCGCCCGGAGCGCCGCTGGTCGCCGTGGCGGTGGGCCTGGTCTTCGTCTTCGACTGGCGGGCGGCCTTCCTGGTGCCCGTCCTGGCGTGGGCGGGCATCGCCTGCTGGGTGCTTCTGGGGCCCCTGCCGGAGCCGGGCGGGCCGCGGCGGAGCTTCGCGGTGTGCGACGGCGGGATCCTCGTCGCGTCACAGGCGACGGCCGTCGCCATCCCATGGGACGCGTTGGCCCGGCCGGTCCTGGACGCGAAGGGGGCGGTGCTCCGGCTCGTGTGGACCAAGGGCGACGAGGAGCGCCACATTCGCGTCGGACCGGTGAGCGCGCCCCGGGACCTCGGGCGGGCGGTCAGGAAGCAGGGCCCGGTGCGCCCACGGGCGGCGCCGCGGTTGGCGGTCGCCGCGACCGGAGCGGCCGTCCTCGCGCTGGTGGGATGGATCGCGCAGCCCTGGCTCGTCCGGACCGTCCTCGGTGAGCGCCCCGAGCACCTCAAGGATCTCGCCCGCCTGTGCTCCCGCCAGGACCGCCCCTACGAGCGGGCGGCCGCCTACAGCGGGTCGGGCTCGCACCCGCTGGTGTTCTTCCGTGAAGACCCGGCCCGCCCCGCGCTCGTCACGGCAGGCGGCGGCAGGGCACGGCCGGCGCCGGACGAGGTGCAGCTGGTGGCGTGCGGCAGCCCGGCGGGACGGGTGTCGGGCACGCCTATCCAGGTCTGCCGCTATGAGGGCGGTTTTCGCCTCGGCACCTACCAGGGACGCCACAGTCTCGACGTCTTCGAGGCGCGCACCGGCCGGAGGGTCGGCCGGCAGGTATTGACCGGTACGGACAGCGTGGGCGCATGCCCCGGCTTCCAGCTCGTCTGGGGCAGCCGCGAGCAGTATCCCCTGAGCGAAGTCGACACCTCCCCCACGCAGGCCCAGTACGATGCGGCGCTGCGCGCGTACGCGACCGGCCCGCGGCGTTCCTAACCGCGGAGGAACTCCACATCGAGCCGCCCGAGGCGCTCGGGGTCTGCGATGACGTCGATCGCGGTGATCCGGCCGTCCGCGACGGTGAAGGAGAAGACCGTCCGGAGCCGTCCGCCGGGGGCCCAGGCTGCACCCGCGACCCCGTCGACCAGGGCCGGACGGGCGGCCTGGGCATGCCCGGAGAGCCGCCGGGCGATGCCGGCCGCGCCGCTGATCCCGGCAGCGCCCAGCCGCGCGGCCGTCCGGTCGGGCCGCAGGACGGCGTCGGGGTGCAGGAGGGCGAGCAGCGCGGCGAAGTCGCCGTCGCGGGACGCGGCCAGGAACGCCTCGACGACGTGCCGCTTGCGGCCCGGGTCGGCGGCCGGGGCGGCGCCGGCGCCCTGGACCCGGCGGCGGGCGCGGCTCGCGAGCATCTTCGTCGCGGCTGGCGTCCGGTCGAGGAGGGGGGCGATCTCGCGGTACGGCACGGCGAACATGTCGTGCAGGACGAGCGCCAGCCGCTCGGCGGGAGCCAGCGTGTCGAGCACGACCAGCAGCGCGGCGCCGAGCGAGTCGGCGAGCAGCGCCTCGTGCTCGGGTCCGGCCGCCGGAGCCTCGGCCGCCTCCGCGGGACGCGCGTCCAGCGGCTCCTCCCGCCGCGCGGTCCGCGAGCGCAGCATGTCGAGGCAGATCCGGCCGACGACCGTCGTCAGCCACCCGCCGAGGTTCGCCACACCGGCGGCCTCCGACCGGTGGAGCCGCAGCCACGCCTCCTGGACGGCGTCGTCGGCCTCCCCGGCCGAGCCCAGCATCCGGTAGGCCACCGCCCGCAGGTGGGGGCGGTGCTCCTCGAAACGCTCGGCCAGCCACTCGTGCTCGCTCATCGTTACCTTCCCCGGCGGCCCTCCGTCATCAGGGTGACGGACCGGAACCCGCCGGCGTAACACCGGCAGCGAGGAGACGCAGATGGCGGAACCGATCATCCAGGCCGAGGGCCTGGTCAAGCGTTTCGGCGAGGTCGAGGCACTGGCGGGGCTCGACCTCGTGGCGCGCGGCGGGCAGGTCACCGCCGTCCTCGGCCCCAACGGGGCCGGGAAGACCACCTTCGTCCGCTCGGTCGCCACGCTCGTCCGGCCGGAGGCGGGACGGCTGCGGGTGGCCGGGATCGACGTCGCCCGTCACCCCGAGCGGGTGCGACGGATCATCGGCCTGGCGGGGCAGTACGCCGCGGTCGAGCCGACGATGACCGGCCGCGAGAACCTGCGCATGGTGGCGCGCCTCTACGGCGGGTCGCGGCGGCAGGCGGCGGCGAGCGCGCGGGAGGTGCTGGCACGGCTCGGTCTGGAGGACGTGGCCGACCGCCAGGTCAAGACGTACTCCGGCGGCCTGCGGCGGCGGCTCGACCTCGGGGCGACCCTGGTCGGCGCGCCCCGGCTGCTGCTGCTCGACGAGCCGACGACCGGCCTCGACCCGCGCGGCCGCGGCCGGCTGTGGGACGCCATCCGCGACCTGGTGGCCCGGGGCACCGACGTGCTCCTCACCACGCAGTACCTCGACGAGGCCGACCAGCTCGCCCACCAGGTCGCGATCATCGACCACGGGACGGTCATCGCGCACGGCCGGCCGGCCGAGCTCAAGGCCCGCGCCGGGCGGGACGTGATCGAGGTCCGCGCGCATCGCGCCGCGGACCTGCCGGAGCTGGCGCGGGCGCTGGCGCCGGTCGGCGCCGGGAAGCCGCGCGTCGACGCCGGCACGGACCGGGTGAGCGTGCCGGTGACGGGCGGTGCGCGGGCGCTGACGGCCGCCGTCCGGGCCCTCGGCGACCTCGGCCTGGAGGTCGACGACATCGGCCTGCGCCGGCCGACGCTCGACGAGGTGTTCCTCACCCTGACCGGATCGCCGCCGCGTCCCGGCGGCGGCCGGACCGACCGCGCGCATGCCGGCCGGGCCTGACCGGACGAGCCGAAGGAGGCAGAACATGACCGTCGACAGTGCCGTCACCGCTAAGGCCGGGACACGGCCCGCCGCACCGGGCGCGGGCGCGGCCGTCACCACGGGGCAGGTCGCCGCGCGGACGATCCGCAAGTACATGCGCTCGCCCCAGTTGCTGATGGCCACCATGGTGGGAAGCGCCGTCTTCCTCCTGCTCTTCCGCTACATCTTCGGCGGGGCGATCCGGCTCGGGACGGTCCCGTACGTCGACTTCCTCATCCCCGGCATGGTCGCGACCAGCATGCTCATCACGGGTACGGGCGCCGCGGTCGGCGTCGCCGAGGACGCCGACCAGGGCCTGGTCGACCGGTTGCGGTCCCTGCCCGTCCCCCGGATCGCGCTGCTCACCGGCCGGGTTCTCGGCGACCTCGCGATCGTGGCGTGGGCGACCGCCGTCACCGTGGCCCTGGGGTTCGCGGTCGGGTTCCGGCTGCACGGCGGCGCCGGGGAGGCGCTGCTCGCGTTCGCGCTGTGCGTGGTGTGCGGCTTCGCCTTCCTCTGGATGTACATGTGCCTGGGACTGGTCTCCCCGAACGCCCAGGCCGCCCAGAGCACGTCGATGTTCGTCTATCCGGTGATCTTCGTGTCGAGCGCCTACGTGCCGGTCGGCACGCTGCCGGGCTGGATGCGGCCGGTGGCCGAGCACCAGCCCGTCACCGCGATCGCGAACGCGGTGCGCTCGCTCGCCCTGGGCGACCCGGCCATGGCGGGCCTCGACCACACCGCGGGCTACTGGGTCCTGGTGTCGCTCGCCTGGTCGGCCGGGATCGCGGCCGTGTTCGCACCGCTGGCGGTGGCCCTCTACCGGCGCTCGTGACGGCCGCCGGCCTCCCCGAGGGTGTCGACGTCGGCTGCGGTGAGACCGCCGGACAGCTCGGGGTAGCCGGGGCCCCGGTCGAAGAACGGGACGGCGCCGCGCTCGGCGCGCAGGCGTGCGCGCAGGGTCGCGGTCGCCTCGCCGTCCACCGCCCCGCCGGCCAGGACGACGCCGTAGTCGTCGCGGGCGCCGTCCGGGGACACCTTGCCGTCGCGGACGTCGGCGGCGACGCGGGACGGGTCGCGGTTCAGCGGGTCGCCCCATCCGCCGCCCCCGGTCGTGCGGATGCGGATGGTCTGCCCGGCCTTGACCGGGTGGTCGTCCACGAGGCCGTCCATCTCCTCGCCGTCGATCTCCACCCGGAAGGGACGTCCCGCGCGCCCCCCGTTGACGCCCCAGCACGAGAGGATCGAGCGGTCGGCGATCGACATGTAGCGGGCGTCGCGGAGCATCCGGATGTGCTTGTCGTATCCGAGGCCGCCGCGGTGCTCCCCCGGCCCGCCGGAGTCGGCGGCCAGGCCGAGGCGCTCGACGACGAACGGCCAGCGGGCCTCGGCGAACTCGGCCGGGATGTTGCGGGAGTCGGGCACGACGTGGATGGTGTCCTCGCCGTCGGCGTAGTAGCGGCCGCCGGAGCCGCCGCCGAGGACCTCGCGCATCAGGTACGGGCCGCGGTCGTCCTCGCCGTAGACGCCGGTGTAGCGGATCGTCTCCTGGTCTGCGGGCATCCGGCCGTTCGTGGCCTTGGCCAGGACGCCCGCGAGGACGCCGAGCAGGCGCAGGATGACGAACGTGCGGGCGTTGGTCGGGGCGGGGAAGACGGGGGTGAGCAGCGTGCCCTTCTCCGGGAAGCGCATCTCGATGAGCGGCACCACGCCCTCGTTGACGTCGAGCTCGGCGGCCCGCTCGGGGGTGTCGGCCAGGTTCCGCAGGACGGGCGCCAGCCACTTCTTCAGGAACACCCCGCCGGCGTAGTCGCCCGCGTGGTTGATGGGCCCCTTGGCCTGCGGGGACGTCCCGGTGAAGTCGATGACCAGGGGGACGGCCGCCGCCTTGTCGACGGTCAGCGTGATCCGCTGGGCGTGCAGGCGGGGCGGGTCCACGCCGTCGTGCTCGGCGTAGTCCTCCCACACGAACGTCCCGTCCGGGATCTTGGCGAGCAGCTCGCGGCGGAACGTCTCGGTGGTCCGGTCGATGATCGCGTCGAAGCACGCCTCGACGTCCGCGCGGCCGTAGCGGGCGAACAGCTCGCCGAGGCGGCGGGCGCCCATCAGGCAGGCCGAGCACTCGGCGTCGAGGTCGCCGGCGAGCGAGTCGGGCATCCGCGAGTTGCGGGTCATGATGGTCAGCGCCGCCTCGTTCGGGACGCCCCGGTCCCACAGCCTGATCGGCGGGACCATCAGCCCCTCCTCGAACGCGCTGCGGGCGTGGCTCGGCATCGACCCGGGCACGGCGCCGCCGATGTCGTCGTGGTGGCCGAACGCCTGGACGAACGCGACCACCTCGCCGTCGTGGAACACCGGCACCGTCACGCACAGGTCCGGCAGGTGCCCGATGCCGCCCTCCGACAGGTACACGTCGTTGTGGAAGAACACGTCGCCGGGACGCATCTCCTCCAGCGGGAAGTCGCGGGCGACCGGCTGGACGAGCGCCGAGTACGAGCGCCCGGTCAGCTTGCGGAGCCGCCGGTCGTGGATGCCGGCGCGGAAGTCGTGCGCGTCCCGGATCATCGGGGACCGGGCGGTGCGCGCGATGGCCGTCTCGACCTCGCGCTCCACCGACGCGAGCGTCCCCTCCACGATCTCCAGCAGGATCGGGTCGATCATCGCGTCACCACCAGGTTTCCGTAGCCGTCGAGGACGGCGGTGAAGCCGGGATGCAGGGGGAGGGTGGAGCCGAACTCCTCGACGACGGCCGGTCCCTCGATCGTGTCGCCGGGGGCGAGCTTCTCGCGCCGGTAGACCGCCGTCTCCTCCCAGGCGTCGAAGAAGACGTCCCGCGTGCCGGTGCGGGCCCGCGACGGATCGCCGTCCCCGGGCGGACGCTCCGCGAGGCGTGGCCGGTCGATCGGGCCGATGCCCGAGACGCGCAGGTTGACCCATTCGACCGGATGGCGCGGGTCGTCCCGGTAGCAGTAGCCGTAGAGGGCCTCGTGGGCGTCGTGGAACCGGCGGACCACCTCGGCGCGGAACGCCTCGTCCGGCGCTCCGGCCGGGGCGGCGACCCGCACCTCGAACGCCTGCCCGTAGTACCGCAGGTCGGCCGAGCGGGCGAAGCGGCGCCGGTCCGCGGGGAACCCCTCTCGGGCGAGGGCTTCCGCGGCCTCGTTCTCAAGGTCGGCGTAGACCTCGGCGAGAAGCGCTGGGGCCAGTTCGGCGTCGCGGACGACCCGCGTGCGCACGTAGTCGTTCTTCACGTCCACCGTGAGCAGCCCGTACGCCGACAGGTTGCCGGGGTTCTCCGGGACGACGGCGGCGGGCAGCCCGAGGACGTCGAGCAGCCGGCACGCCAGCAGCGGCCCCGAGCCGCCGAACGCGACGAGCGGGTAGTCGCGGACGTCCAGGCCCCGCTTGACCGTGATCTGCCGGATGGCGTTGGCCTGGTTCCACGCCGAGATCTCCAGGATCCCAGCGGCGGCCCGCTCCACCGGCAGGCCGAGGTCCCCGGCGAGGGCGCCGAGCCCCGCGCGGGCGGCGTCCACGTCCAGCGGCACCTCGCCGCCGAGCAGGTGCGGCGGGATGCGGCCGAGGACGGCGTGCGCGTCGGTCACCGTGGCCTCGGTGCCGCCGCGCCCGTAGCAGAGCGGCCCCGGGTCGGCGCCCGCGCTGCGCGGCCCGACCTTCAGCGCGCCCTCCGGCGACCGCCACGCGACCGACCCGCCGCCCGCCCCGACCGTCACGATGTCGATCATCGGGATCTTGACGGGGTGCCGGCCGATCGAGCCCTCGGTGGTGAGCGTCGGCTCCCCGTCCAGGACGACGGCGACGTCGGTGGACGTCCCGCCGCCGTCCAGCGTCACGACGGAGCCGTGGCCGGTGTGCGAGACGACGAACGCCGCGCCGAGCGCCCCGGCGGCCGGGCCGGACAGCACGGTCGTGATCGGCTGCCGTGCGACCTCCTCCGCCGACAGCACGCCGCCGTTGCTCTTCATCACCAGCGGCCGGGACGCGACGCGCTCGGCGATCCGCGCGAGGTAGCCGTTCATGGCGGGCTTCACGGCGGCATCCACGAGCGTCGTCACCGACCGCTCGTACTCGCGGTACTCGCGCAGCACCTCGCACGACAGCGACACCACCGCGTCCGGGTGCTCGCGGGCCAGCACGTCCCGCATGGCCAGCTCGTGGGACGGGTCGGCGTAGGAGTGCAGGAAGCACACCCCGATCGCGAGGATCCCCGCGTCGCGGAACCAGCGGGCCGCCGCGACCGCCGACGCCTCGTCGAACGGGCGGATCTCGGCGCCGGTGTGGTCCAGGCGCCCGCCGACCCCCCGGACCCGGTGCACCGGGACGATCCGCGGCGGCTTCACCCAGAAGTAGCTGTTGCCGTAGCCGTCCGGGACGCTCTGCCGCGCGATCTCCAGCACGGACTCGAAGCCCTCGGTGGTGACGAACCCGAGGTCGTCGATCCGGTCCTCCAGGAGCCGGTTCGTCGCGACCGTCGTGCCGTGGGACAGCGCGGCGACGTCCCCGGGGGCCGCGCCGAGCAGCCCGAGGACCTTCGCGACCCCGTCCGCGAACCCCTCCGCGGGGTCGGCGGGCGTCGAGGGGGTCTTGGTGGTGGTCAGGCCCCCGCCCTCGTCCAGGGCGACGACGTCGGTGAACGTCCCGCCCGTGTCGATCCCGATCCGCAGCCGCCTCGCCATGATGAAGGGTCTACCGGACGCCGCCCACCTGCGAAACCGTCGCAATCTGCCAACGGACGCGGTGTTCTTTCGTGAGGCCGCGTTGGGGCTAGGCTGAGCACCTTCCTTTCCATGCATCCGATCAGACCGCTGGAGCCTCTTCATGGCGCTTGAACGCCCCGAGATCGACTTCCCCGAGGGTCAGCCGCCCACGTACCTCGACATCACCGACATCGCGGTGGGCGACGGCCCGGAGGCCGCCAAGGGCTCGAACGTGTCGATGCACTACGTCGGCGTTTCGTGGTCCACCGGTGAGGAGTTCGACGCGTCCTGGAACCGCGGCTCCACCCTGGACTTCGAGCTCGGCGCCGGCCGCGTCATCAAGGGCTGGGACATGGGCATCGCCGGCATGAAGGTCGGCGGGCGCCGCAAGCTCGTCATCCCGCCGCACCTGGCCTACGGCGACCGCAGCCCGAGTCCGGCGATCAAGCCCGGCGAGACGCTGATCTTCGTCGTCGACCTGGTGGGGGTGAGCTGACCCGCGGGGCTCATCTCCCCCGGCGGCCCAGCAGGTAGCCGACGGCGACGCCGGCGAGGGCGACGGCCCCGCCGGAGACGAACGCGGCGGCCATCGGCCAGGCCGCGCCGGCCGTCCGGTCCGGGACGGCCGGGGCGCGTCCCGGGTACACCGGGCCGGCCTGCGCCGGCTCCGGCGGCGCAGCCGGCGGGGCGTCCGGCGGGGCGGGCGACACGACCGGCGCCGGAGCGGTGAGGTCGCGTTCGACGGCGGCGAAGAACTCGCCCGCGGTGCGCCTGGCGACGCTGCCGAGCATCCGCTGCCCGACGCCGCCGACCATCCCGCCGACGACCGCGTCCGCGTCGTAGTCGATGCGCGTCCCGCCGTCGCCGTTGGAGAGCCGGACGCGGACGGTGGCGTCCACCGTGCCCGGCGCCCCCTGGCCGCGGGCGCGCAGCACGAACGAGCGCGGCGGGTCGGGCTCGGCGAGCTCGACCCGCCCCACGTACGTGCCCTTGATCGAGGCGACGCCCGCGGTGACCGTCATACGGTAGGTGTCGGGCGCCGTCTCCTCCAGGGAGCTGCATCCGGGGATCGTCCTCGCCAGGACGGCCGGATCCTGGAGCGCGTCCCAGACGCGGTCGAGCGGAGCGGCGACGCTGGCACTGCCGGTGAGCTGCATGAATCGACTGTAGAGAACGCCGCCGCGGCACCGAACGGCAACATCTGCCGAGTACACGCCGAGGATTGGGCAGATGCGCCCCGGAGCGGCCTGGAAATGGTCAGATATGTCCGGCAGGTTCCGGCGGGGCGCGAACCCGGGAGGCGGCGCGCGCGTCAACCGTTGCAGCGCCCGGAACGACCGCTCAGGGCAAGACGAGCAGCTTAGCCGAGAGAAGAGGAGCACGCGGCAGATGCGAGGGAAGACGCCCGTGATCGCCATGGTCGCCGCCGGAGTGTTCGGCGTGGCCGCGGGCGGCTGGCCCGTCGTGACCGCCCCGTTCGGCGGCGACTCCGGGCCGTCCATGCGCACGCAGCTCGCCGCCGTGCTCGGCGACCAGCGGTGGCAGACGCCGAAACCCGGTTCCTGGACGATGCCGGCGCCCGCCGCGAACGGCCTGCCCCCGGTCATCAACCGCATCGAGACGCAGGACCGCGTCGTCTTCCTGACGATCGACGACGGCTACACCTACGACTCGGAGTTCGTGAACCTCGTCCGCAAGGAGAAGGTGCCCATCCTGACGTTCCTGACCTCCACCTACATCAAGGGGCAGGGGCAGTATTTCTGGGCCATGCGCAACGCCGGCTCGCAGATGGAGAACCACACCGTCAGCCACCCGAACATGGCGACGCTCAGCGCCGAGGCGCAGAAGAAGCAGATCTGCGACTCCTCCGACGAGATCCAGAAGCAGTACGGGCGGCGTCCGCAGATCTTCCGCCCGCCGTTCGGCAGCTTCAACCAGACCACGCTCCAGGTCGCCAAGGAATGCGGCATCAAGTCGGTGCTGCTGTGGTCGGCGGAGTTCTACAACGGCACCACCGGCCCCGGCGTCGGCCGCGACGGCTTCGCCCGCGGCGACGGCGGCAAGGGGTTCAGGCCCGGCGACATCATCCTGATGCACTACCGCAAGGGCCTCGCCCACCAGTTCCAGATGATCCTCGGCTGGATCAGGCAGGCCGGGTTCCGGCCCGCGGCGGTCGAGAACTACCTGCCGAAGTCGCTCGGCGGCAACGTGCCCGACAAGCCCGCGTCGGACAAGCCCGGCCCCTGAGAGCCACCCGTGAGCGCCACGCGCGAACCCCGCCCGATAAGCGACCTTCCCGGACGAATCGCGGTTAGGCCGAGGGCCCGCGGCGGCCTTCACTAGGGTCAACACGCTGGCGGGGCCGAGGTCCCCCGCTACCCGAGCCGGCCCCGCCAGCACCGGCTCTCCCGGCATCGGCTCCGTCGGCATCGGCTCTGCCGGCATCCGTCCGGGCCGCCGCGGTCAGCCGGCCCGCACGCCCTCCCGGACGCGCAGGGACGGGTCGCTCGCGGCCCGTTCCCTGAGCGTGTAGAGGGCGTCCGGGGAGAGCGGCATCGCGTCCACGCGGACGCCCTCCGCGTCCTCGACCGCCGACGCGATCACGGCCGACACCGGGATGACCCCCGCCTCCCCCGCGCCCTTGATGCCGAGCGGGTTCAGCGGCGACGGCGTCTCCAGATGGTCGGTCTCGATGCGCGGGATCTCCGTCGCGTACGGCATCAGGAAGTCCATGAAGGACGCGTTCAGCAGCTGCCCCGACTCGTCGTAGGCCATCCGCTCGTACAGCGCGCCGCCGATGCCCTGCGCCACGCCGCCGTGGATCTGCCCCTCCACCACCATCGGGTTGATGAGCCGCCCGCAGTCGTGCACGACCGCGTACCGCAGGACCGCGATCTCCGCGGTGTCCGGGTCGACCTCCACGATCGCGGCGTGCGCGCCGGCCGCGAAGGTCGACCGCACCGGCGAGTAGTAGTCGCGTCCCTCCAGGCCGGGCTCGTCCCCCTCCGCGACCGGCGGCTCGGTGACCGGGCGGCCCACCGCGAACTGCGTCGCCGCCGCGGCCTCCTCGTCGAACGCGTACCGCAGCGGGTTCGACAGCACCGCGACCGTCCGCAGCGGGACGGCCGCCGACGGGTCGCCGCGGACGTGCACGACACCGTCGGTGATGTCCAGGTCGTCCGGGTCGGCCTCCAGGGCCTCGCCCGCGATGCGCAGCGCCTTGGCGCGCACCTTCCGGGCGGCCAGCGCGATCGCGTTGCCGCTCATCACGGCGGCGCGGGACGCGAACGTCCCGACCGCGTACCCGAACCGGCGCGTGTCGCCCGTCGTCACCCGCACGTCCTCGATCGGGACGCCGAGCTCCGCCGCGGCGATCTGCGCGAACACCGTCTCGTGCCCCTGGCCCTGCGAGGTCAGCCCGGTCGACACGTGCACCCGCCCGGCGGTGTCGACCTCGACGTGGCCGCCCTCGTACGGCCCGACGCCCGTCCCCTCCACGTAGACGCCGAGGCCGATGCCGAGCCGGCGGCCCCGGGCCGCGGCGGCGGCGCGCTCGGCCGCGAAGCCGTCCCAGCCGATCAGGTCTCGCGCCTTGCGGAGCAGCTCGGGGTAGTCGCCCGAGTCGTAGATCAGCGGGCGGCCGTCCTGGAACGTCAGGCCCTGGTCGTAGGGGAACTCCTCGGGCCGGATGAAGTTCGCTGCGCGCACGTCCGCGCGGTCGAGGCCGAGGTGGCGGGCGATGCGGTCCATCGTCCGCTCCATGCAGAACACGCCCTGCGGGCGGCCCGCGCCCCGGTACGGGGTGACGATCAGGGTGTTGGTGTAGAGGCTGACGACCTCCGCCCGGTACGCGCCGATCTTGTACGGGCCGAGGAGCTGGGTGGACGTGACGATCGGGATGATGATCCCGTACGGGGTGTAGGCGCCGTGGTCGTGCAGGATCCGCACGTCCAGGCCGAGGACGCGGCCCTCGTCGTCGAACCCGACCCGCACCCGCTGCAGCTGGCCGCGCTCGTGCGCGGCCGACACGAAGTGCTCGCGGCGGTCCTCGGTCCACTTCAGCTCGCGGTCCAGCAGCCGCGCCGCCCAGGGGACGAGCACCTCCTCCGGCCACGGGTGCACGATCTTCACGCCGAACCCGCCGCCGACGTCCGGCGCGATCACCTCGACCTTGCCGTTCGGCAGCCCGAGCCGCGCGGCGATCGCCGCCCGCACGCTCGTGGACGCCTGCGTGGAGGAGTACACGCGCAGCGACCCGTCGTCGGCGTCCCACCGCGCGTAGACGCCGCGCCCCTCCAGCGGCATGGACGCGCTGCGCTCGATCGCCAGGCCGAACTCCAGCACGTGCGGCGCGGCATCGATCGCGGCGCCGGCGTCGCCGGTCTCCTGGACGAGGACGGCCCCCACATTGCCGGGCACGTCGCCGTGGACGAGATGCTCCGCCCGCTCGGCCGCCTCGATGCCGACGACGGCGGGCAGCGGCTCGTACTCCACGCGGACGCGCTCGGCGGCGTCCTCGGCCAGGTACCGGTCGCGGGCGACGACCATCGCGACGGGCTCGCCGACGTGCCGGACGACGTCGCGGGCCAGCGGATACCCGGTGCGGCCGTGGGTCAGCGACGGATGCGGGATGAGCAGCGGCAGCGGCTCCCCGACCCGCCCGGGCAGGTCCTCCCAGGTGTAGATGGCGACGAGGCCGTCGACGTCCAGCGCCTCCGACACGTCGATGTCGGCGATCCGGGCGTGCGCGTGCGGCGACCGCACGAAGGCCGCGGCCAGGGCGTCCTGCCCGAGGTCGTCCAGGTACCGGCCGCGGCCGGTGAGGAGCCTGCCGTCCTCGCGGCGCCTGACCGGTTCGCCGAACACGCGGGTGCCCATCACGACTCCTCAGCAGTCTCCCGGCGAGGGGGCGCCCCCTCGCCTCCCCCGGACTCGTCGAGCAGGTCGGCGGCGCGGTGCACCGACTTGACGATGTTCTGGTAACCGGTGCAGCGGCACAGGTTCCCCGAGATCCCCTCAAGGACCTGGTCGTCGGTCGGACGCGGGGTCTCCCGCAGCAGCGCCGTGACCGTGCAGAGGAACCCGGGCGTGCAGAAGCCGCACTGCAGGCCGTGGCATTCGCGGAAGGCCCGCTGCACCGGCGACGGCGTCCCGTCCGGGGCCGCGAGCCCCTCCACGGTGGTGACCTCGTGGCCGGACGCGGTGACGGCGAACATCAGGCACGACCGCACCGGCTCCCCGTCGAGCAGGACGGTGCAGCAGCCGCAGACTCCGTGCTCGCAGCCGACGTGCGTGCCGGTGAGCCCGAGGTCGTGCCGGAGCAGGTCCGACAGCAGCCGCCGCGCCGGGACCCGTGCGGCGCGGTGCGTCCCGTTGACGGTCAGCGCGACCTCGAAGCCCTCCTCCATCAGTCCCCCGCCTTCCGCAGCGCCTCGGCGGCCGCCGCGCTCAGGGCGCGCTCGGTGAGCACGCCGGTCAGGTGCCGCCGGTACGCGGCGCCCGCGTGGATGTCGGGCTCCGGGTCGATCCGCTCCCGGACGTGGGCGGCGGCGGCCGCCCAGTCGCCGCCCGGCCCCGCGGCGCCGGCCAGGTCGAGCACGAGCGGCGTCGCGGCGATGCCGAGGTAGCCGGCGCGGGCCTCGCGGACCCGCAGGTCCTCGTCCAGGCCGACGACGGCGGCGACGCCGGACAGCGCGTAGTCGCCGTGCCGCCGGGCCGTCTCGGCGAACGCGGTGCCGGTGCGGGGCGGCGCGGCCGGGAAGAACGCGGCCACGGCCAGCTCGCCCGGTTCGAGCGCCGACTCCAGCGGGCCGCGGAAGAACGCGGCGGCCGGGATCGTGCGGCGCCCCCGCGCCGACACGGCCTCGACCGTCCCGCCGAGGACGGCGAGCACGGCGGGCAGCTCGGCGGCCGGGTCGGCGTGCGCGAGGCTGCCGACGACCGTCCCCCGGTTCCGGATCACCGGGTGCGCGACGTGCCGGAGCGCCTGCCCGAGGAGCGGCTGGACGGCGGCGGCCTCCGCGGAGCGCTCCACCCGGGCGTGCCGGGCGAGCGCGCCGACCCGCACGCCGCCGTCCCCGACGTGGACGGTGTCGAGGTCGGCGACGCGGTTGATGTCGACCAGGTCGGACGGCGCCGCGAGCCGCATGTTGAGCAGCGGGATGAGGCTCTGGCCGCCCGCGAGGACCTTGCCGCCCGGCGCGGCGGCCAGCGCGTCCAGCGCCTCGGCGAGGGTGGCGGGCGCGTGGTAGCCGAACGGGGGCGGCTTCACCGGGTCGGGCCGCCGATCTCCGTCTCCGACGGCGCGATGATGCCGCCGCCCGAGTCGTCCGGTCCGCGCAGCGCGTTCAGGACGTGGTAGCCGAGCAGGACGGCGATGGTGCCGAGCGCGATGCCCTGCAGCGGGAAGTCGTCGGTGATCTGCAGTGTCACGTTCCCGATCGCCAGGATGACCGCCGCCGCCACCGGGACGAGGTTGACCGGGTCGCCGAAGTCGACGCGGTTCTCGACCCAGATCTTCGCGCCGAGCAGGCCGATCATGCCGTAGAGGACGACGGTGATGCCGCCGAGCACGCCGCCCGGGGTCACGGCGACGAGCGCGCCGAACTTCGGGCACAGCCCGAACAGGACCGCCACGAGCGCGGCGAAGTAGTAGGCGGCCGTCGAGTAGATCCGGGTCGCGGCCATGACGCCGATGTTCTCGGCGTAGGTGGTGGTGGGCGAGCCGCCGACGGAGGTGGCGAGGGCGGTGCCGACGCCGTCCGCGGCGATGGCCCGGCCGAGGACGGGGTCCAGGTCGTCGCGCGTCATCGCCGCGACGGCCTTGACGTGCCCGGTGTTCTCGGCGATCAGCGCGATGACGGCGGGCAGCGCCAGCAGGACCGCCGAGGTCTTGAAGTCGGGCGAGTGCAGGCTCGGGAAGCCGAACCAGTCGGCGGCCTTCACGCTGGTGAAGTCGACCCGGTCGTGCGGGAACGCGGTGGCGACGCAGTACGGGCCCTCGGCGGTGCACGCCCTGCCCGTCCCGTCCAGCAGGTTCTGCCCCGGCAGCACCGAGGTGATCTTGCCGGAGGTCTGGTCGAGGACCCAGGAGAGCGCGAAGCCGAACACCAGCGCCAGCAGGATCGTGATGCGCGCCCAGAAGCCGCGCAGCAGCACCGCGCACAGCACCGCGAAGCCCAGCGTCGCCAGCGCGACCCACTGGTCCTGCGGCCAGTAGACCGTGGCGACCACCGGGGCCAGGTTGAATCCGATCAGCATCACCACGGCGCCGGTCACGACCGGCGGGAACACCCGGTGGATGAGGTCCCCGCCCACGAAGTGGATCAGGACGCCGACCGCGGCGAGGACCAGGCCGGAGACGAGGATCGCCCCGGTCACGGTCGCGCTGTCGCCGCCCGCCGCGCGGATCGCCGCGACCGCGCCGACGAACGAGGCGCTCGTGCCGAGGTAGCTCGGCACCCGGCCGCCCACGATCAGCAGGAACAGGATCGTCGCGACCCCGGACATCATGATCGCGAGGTTCGGGTCCAGGCCCATCACGACGGGGAACACGAACGTCGCCCCGAACATCGCCACCACGTGCTGGGCGCCGATGCCCGCGGTGCGCGGCCACGACAGCCGCTCGTCCGGCCTCACGACCTCCCCGGGCGGCGGCGTGCGTCCGTCGCCGTGCAGCTTCCAGCCGGTCACCATCGGGGTCCTCCTGCTCGGCCGACCGCGTTCATGCGGGCAAGGTAGATCTACCCCGATGGGCGGGCATCGGCGACATCTGCCAAAGCCCGGGCCCAGGATTGGGAGGACGGGCCGGTGCGCCGGCGCGTCATCCGGATATCACCCCGGCGATGAGACTACTCTCAGATACCGCGCATGCGCAGCACGTGCAGGGCGAGGGTGAGGTTGAGCCGGAGATGCGCGTCCTCGGTGAACGCCCCGAGCATCCGCTCCAGCTTCCCGATGCGGTACCGCAGCGTGTTGTAGTGGAAGTGGAGCCGGCGTGCGGTCTCGGCGACGTTGAGGTTGGTCTCCAGCAGCACCTGCAGCGTGCGGCGCAGGTCGACCAGCTCGGGCTCGTCGTCGGTGGCCAGGTCGCCGAGCGTCTCCCGGACGAACGCGTGCAGCTCGTCCGGGTCGGAGACGAGGCTCAGCAGCCGGTACACGCCGAGCTGGTCGAAGTGCGCCCGCGCGCCCGCGCCGTTCAGCTGGCGCCCGACCCGGACGGCCTTCACCGCCTGCTCGTACGCCTCCGGCAGGTCGGCCGGGGACGTCACCGTCCGGCTGATGCCGGTGGAGAACGTCCGACGCACCGGCAGGTGCTCGGCGAAGATCGACGACGCCTCCTTGACCATCGCCTGGACCGGTCCCGTGGTCAGCTCGGCGGGGTCGTCCCCGTCGGCGCCGACGACCGCGACGACCTCGTGCGCGAAGCTCGCGACGGCCGCGCCGCGGTCGTGCCGGCGGACGGCCGTCGTCCACGCGGCGGCGAGCCGCTCCTGCGCGGTCCGCTCCTCGACGCCGCGGACGCCGCGCGCGCCGCCGTCCGGCTCGGCCGCCTTGCCGCGCGCCTTCCCGTCGGGCTCGGGGGCGGCGGCGCCGCGCGGCCGGCCGTCGAGCTCGGCGACGACGACCATCACCGGGCGGTCCAGGTCCCAGCCGAACCCGCCGCAGTGCGCGATGACCCGGTCGTCCTCGCCGGCGCGGCCCGCGAGGACGTCGCGCAGGAAGTCGGCGCGGTACTTGCTCTCCACCGCGGCGACGGCCTGCTGCTTGGTCACCACGAGCGCCGCGACGGTCGCGGCGCGCTCCAGGATGCCGAGGTCGGTGCCGCGCAGCGTGCCGCCGGGGCTGAACGCGACGATGCGGCCGTGGTCGAATCCGCCCGCCATGACCGGCACGACCAGGTGGTCGCCGGTGCCGTGCGCGCCGATGATGCCGCAGCCGCCGCGCCCGCACGCCGCGTGCCGGCCGGCGTCGAACGCGCGCATCGCCTGGACGTGCTCCTCCGGCCCGGCGCCGGCGAGCACCCGCTGCTCGCCGTCCAGCACCACGACCGCCACGTCCAGCAGGGACGCGACCTCGTCCACGACCTCCTGGAGGCCGCCGCCGCACAGCACGATCTGCACGAGCGCCCGGTGCACCTCCTCGGTGCGGGCGAGGACGGCCGCCTGCCGGTTCAGGATGTCGGTGAGGACCTGGTTCAGGATGTCGTCGAAGCCGACGTCGTTGGGGAGCAGGATCAGCGGGAAGCCGCGGCGGTCGGCCTGCGCGATCATCTCGGCGGGGAGCGAGTCCAGGTAGCGGCCCAGTTTGATGGCCAGGGCCGCGAGGCCGCGCTCGTCCAGGTCGGCGACCAGGTTGTCGAGCGACTGGGGGGTGTTGCGGAGGGGGTAGCCGGTGGTGAGGAGCAGCTCGTTCGGTTTGACCCACGACAGGATGTCGGGGACCTCCATCACGTTGAGCCGCTGGACGACGCGTTCGAGGCCGGACCGTCCGGCGATGAGGCGGGCGCCGTTCAGGGTGCTGACGCCGAGGACCTCGCCGACCGACAGGCCATAGGTCAGGGTTCCGGTACTCGCGAGCCGGAGGGCCGGTGGGCCCGGGTCCGCGCTGGTGTAACTCATGCCAGGGGTCACCTCGCCTTTTGGAGCGTACATCGCCCGTTACGGCGAGATCGCTACCTGTTCCTGATCAACACTGACAACAAAGACGAACGATGACAACCATCCTTGGCAGCTTTATCCATACGTCCCATGCGAGGGCCGTTCTACCGTCGTCGCGGAGGCCGGGCCGCCCGCGCGCCGGGCGGCCGCCGACACCGGCCTCGGGAGGATCAGTGACCGCACTCGTCCGCGACCCGGTCCGGCTCGCGGCCCGGCCGGGCCGGCGCCCGCCCACCGCGGGCGCCGCGAGCCTCGCGCTGCGGCCGCTGCTGGACCCGCCGCGCCGCGCGGCCCGCGTCATCGCCGTCTTCCCGGCGGCGCTGTACCTGGAGATGCGGGGCGGGCCCGAGCCGCGCGTGCTCGCCGTCGTCACCTCCGACGCCGGCCGGCTGCCGAACGCGGTGGTGATCGTCGCCACCCGCCGCGACCATCCGTTCCGGTCCGTCCGCGAGGGCGGGGACGCGTTCGTCGGGGACGGCCGGGTGGAGGCGGACGGCCTGAACGTGCGGATCCGCCGCTGGTGGGACCCGTCGCCGGCGCTCGGCGCGATGCAGCCGGCGGCGCTGGCGCGCGGGGTGCGGGCGCTGGAGGGGGAGCTGGCCGCCGCGGGGGCGCTCACCGCCGCGGGGACGGCGGGCGGTGGGCTCGCGGGGCATCCCGATCCGGCGGCGCTGGCCGAGGCCTGCGCGGCGGGCGACCTGGCGGGCGCGGTCGAGGCGGCGGAGCGGATCGTGGGGCTCGGCCCCGGGCTGACGCCGAGCGGCGACGACATCCTGTGCGGGCTGCTGGTCGCGCTGCGGCTGGTCGGCGACGCGGTCCGGCACGGCGGGACGGCGGTGCGGCTGGCCGACTGGCTCGGCGCCGCCGTCACCGCGGACGCGGGCACCCGCACGACGGCGCTGGCGGCGACGCTGCTGCACTGCGCGGCGGGGGGCGACGCGGGCGCGGAGGTGACGGCGGTCCTGCGCTGCGTCGCGGGCCACGAGCCGGCGTCCGCGGCCGTCCGCCGCCTGCTCGCGGTGGGGCACACGTCGGGCGCCGACCTGGCGCACGGCGTCCTCACGGGTTGCCGCGCCGTTCTCGCGCTCACGGCCCCGGCTGCCCGTCGTGGTTCAAGGGTCACAGCATGAGCGCAGCGAACCGGGGGGTGTGGGGGGTCGTCCCCCCACCAGAAACACGCATGAGCGCAGCGAACCCGGGGGTGTGGGGGGTCGTCCCCCACAGGAGGTGCGTGTGAACGAATCGGTCGAGGTGCGGCGGGGGCGCTACCACGATTCGGTCACGCTCATGCGGGTGAGCCGGCTGCTGTCGGAGCGGCCGGGGGTCGCGGCGGCGATGGTGGCGATGGGCACCGGGCTGAACCGCGAGATGTTCGGCCGGATGGGGTTCGAGGTGCCGGGCGAGACCGGGCCGGACGACCTGGTGGTGGCGATCCGGGTCGAGGACGGCGGTCTGGACGAGGCGCGGGAGGCGCTGGACGGGCTGCTGCGCGAGGCGGCGCGCCCGCCGTCCGGGGGCGGGGTGCTCGGGGCGCCGGAGCCGGCCCGGACGACGGGGTCGGCGGCGGCCCGGACGGAGGCGACGGTGGCGCTGCTGTCGGTGCCGGGGCCGCAGGTGTTCCCGGAGGCGATGGACGCGCTGGACGCCGGCCTCAACGTGATGATCTTCAGTGACAACGTGCCGCTCGCCCAGGAGATCACGCTGAAGGAGGCGGCGGCGCGGCGCGGGCTGATCGTGATGGGCCCGGACTGCGGGACGGCGGTGATCGGCGGCGCGGGCCTGGGGTTCGCGAACGCGGTGCGGCCGGGGCCGGTGGGCGTGGTCGCGGCGTCCGGGACGGGCGCGCAGCAGCTGATGTGCCTGCTGGACGCGGCGGGAGCCGGCGTGAGCCACGTGCTGGGCGTCGGCGGGCGGGACCTGTCGCCGGAGGTGAGCGGCCGGTCGGCGCTGGCCGCGCTGGCGGCGCTGGACGCCGACCCGGGCACCGAGCTGATCGTGCTGGTGTCCAAGCCGCCGGCGCCGCAGGTGCTGGACCTGATCCGGGAGGCGGCGCGGCGGCTGGACACGCCGGTGCTGTTCGCGCTGCCGGTGCCCGGCGAGAACGACCTGACGCGGGCGGCCGAGGAGGTCCTCGCGGCGCTCGGCCGGGCCGTGCCGGAGTGGCCGCGCTGGACGTCGTCGCGGCGCCCGGCGCGGGCGCGCGGGCGGGCGCTGCGCGGGCTGTTCGCGGGCGGGACGCTGCGCGACGAGGCGGAGATGATCGCGCGGGACCTGCTGGGGTGGGAGCAGCTGGAGGCGCGCGGCCACCGGTTCGCCGACTTCGGCGACGACGCCTACACGCGGGGCCGCGCGCACCCGATGATCGACCCGACGCTGCGGCTGGAGGCGCTGCGGGGCGAGGCCGCCGACCCGGCGTGCGGCGTGCTGCTCCTGGACGTGGTGCTCGGGCACGGCGCCGAGCCCGACCCGGCCGCGCTGCTCGCCCCGGCGGTCGCCGAGGCGGTGAAGGAGCGTCCGGACCTCGCGGTCGTGGTGTCGCTGTGCGGGACGCCGGCGGACCCGCAGGGCCGCGACGGGCAGGCCGCCGCCCTGCGCGACGCGGGCGCCGACGTGTTCGCGTCGAACGCCCAGGCGACCCGGCACGCCTTGGCGAAGGTGGACGGGCAGGCGGCGGAAGGGGCGTCCGGATGAACGAGCGGCACCGGCTGGGCGGGCTGCTGACCCGCGATCCGCGGGTGGTGACGGCGGGGGTGGAGATCCTCGCGGACGCGCTCGCGGAGCAGGCCGTGCCGGTGGAGGCGGTCGACTGGCGGCCGCCGCCGGCCGGGACGGAGGCCGCGCTCGCCGCGGTCCTCGGGGCGCCCGGGCACGCCGAGGCCAACGCGCGCGCCGTCGGGCGGATGGTGACGGCGCGCCCGCACCTGGTGGACGTCCGCCCGGCGAGCGAGGTGCTCGGCCTGGAGAAGGGGACGTTCCTGCACGCGGGCCCGCCGCTGGACTGGGACCGGGCGTCCGGGCCGATGCGCGGCGCGCTCGTCGGCGCGATGCTCCTCGAAGGGCTCGCCGAGACGCCGCTCGGCGCGCGGCGGGAGCTGGAGCGCGGCGCGGCCGCGTTCGAGCCGTGCCACCACCACGCCGCGGTGGGGCCGATGGCGGGGGTCGTCAGCCCGTCCATGTGGATGTTCGTGGTCGAGGACGCCGAGCACGGCGGGACGGCGTACTGCTCGCTCAACGAGGGGCTCGGGAAGGTCCTGCGGTACGGGGCGTACGGCCCGGAGGTGATCGAGCGGCTGACGTGGATGGGCGAGGTGCTCGGCCCGGCGCTGCGGTCGGCCGTCCGGCGGCACGGGCCGCTGGACCTGATCTCCCTCATCGCGCAGGCCCTGCAGATGGGCGACGAGCTGCACAACCGGAACCGGGCGGCGACGTCGCTGCTGCTGCGCGCGCTGGCGCCCGCGCTCACGGCGGCCGAGGACGTGCCCCGCGACCGGGCCGCCGAGGTGCTGCGGTTCGCGGCGGGCAACGACCACTTCTTCCTGAACGCGGGGATGGCGGCGGCGAAGGCGTGCGCGGACGCGGCCCGCGACGTCCCCGGGTCCAGCCTGGTCGTGGCGATGGCCCGCAACGGCACCGACTTCGGCGTCCAGGTGTCGGGGACGGGCGACCGCTGGTTCACCGGACCGGCCGGCGTGCCGGACGGCCTGTACCTCGGCGGCTACGGCCCGGACGACGCCAACCCCGACATCGGCGACTCGGCGATCACCGAGACGGCCGGGATGGGCGGCTTCGCGCTCGCCGCGGCGCCGGCGATCGTCCGGTTCGTCGGCGGCGAGGTGCCGGACGCGGTCGCCGCCACCCAGCGGATGTACGAGATCACCCTCGCCGAGCATCCGGCGCTGCAGATCCCGCTGCTGTCGTTCCGCGGCACTCCCGCCGGGGTGGACGTCACCCGCGTCGTGCGCACCGGGATCCTGCCCGTCATCGACACCGGCATCGCGGGGAGGGAGGCCGGGACGGGCCAGGTCGGCGCGGGCCTCGTCGAGCCGCCGGCGGGCGTGTTCACCGACGCCCTGCACGCCCTCGCGGAGATCGCGTAGCCGCCCCGGCACGGGGTAGCGTCCGGGGCATGAGCGAGTCGATCACCGGGGAGCAGTACGCCCTCAGCGCCGGGCCCTACCAGGCCGTCATCACCGAGTCGGGCGCGAGCCTGCGCGAGCTGACGCACGAGGGGCGCCCGCTGGTGCTGTCGCACGGCGCCGACGAGCCGGCGCCGGCCGCGTTCGGGCACCTGCTGGTCCCCTGGCCGAACCGGATCGACCGCGGCCGCTACACCTACGGCGGGACCGAGCACCAGCTGGACCTGTCCGAACCGGCCCGCGACAACGCGATCCACGGCCTCGCCCGCTGGGCGCCGTGGACGGCCGCCGAGCACGCGCCGGACCGGGTGCGGCTCACCCACCGCCTCCTCGGCACGGCCGGCTACCCGTTCCGCCTCGATCTGGAGGCCGAGTACGCCCTGGACGCCGCCGAGGGCCTCCGCGTCCGGATGACCGCCCGCAACACCGGGACGCGGACCGCCCCCTACGGCCACGGCGCCCACCCCTACCTCACGGTCGGCGAGCCGATCGACGCCTGCGCGGTCACGCTCGGCGCCGACCGGTACCAGCCAGTGGACGAGCGGATGATCCCGTCCGGGCCGTCCCTCGACGTCACCGGCACCCAGTACGACCTGCGCAAGGGGCCGGTGCTCAGCGACCGGCGGATCGACTCGGCGTTCACCGGGCTGAACCGGGACGGCGCCGGCCGCGTCTGGGTCACCCTGGCCGGAGCCGAACGGACTGTACGGCTGTGGGCGGACGAGGCGCACCCGTGGATGATGATCTTCACCGCCGACACCACCCCCGATCCCCGCCGGGGCCTCGGCGTCGAGCCGATGACGTGCCCGCCCAACGCCTTCGCCTCCGGCGAGGGCGTCGTGGACCTCGAACCCGGCGCCCGGTTCGACGGCACCTGGGGCATTCAAGCGTCCTGACGCTCCGGCTCGGGTTCGCGGACGCCGAGCGCCCCGTAGACGCGCGTCACCGCGGCCGGCGACAGCGCGGAGGTCTCCGGCCTGCCGGTGCGGAGGTAGGGGCTCTGGCTCTCGTCGATCAGTTCCCTGACGACCTCGGGCTGCCGGCCGTCCCACCCGGTGGCGGCGCGGGCGACGGCCGCCGCGGCGCCGCGCGACGCCAGCGCGGCGACGAGCAGATGCTCGATGCAGATGACGCGGTGGCGCGCGTCCGCGGCCGTCCCGGCGGCCGCGGACAGCAGGTCGAGAACGTCCGAGCCGACGTCGACCGTCCCGCCGGGGGCCGCCCGCCGCCACGGCCGCCGCGGCACCCGGCGCAGGAGGCGGGCGAGGAAGCAGAGGACCGTGAGCGTCCGGACGACCAGCCTCCGCACCAGCGGCAGGGCGTCCTCGAAACCGTAGGCGGCGAGTTCCAGGAGAACGTCCCACGCCGTGACCGACGGACGCCCCGCCGCTGCGGCCCCGGTGGCCGCTTCGTCCAGATCCCGAACGAGGTCGCGGTCGACTTCCGCGCGGCCGGCGGGCCGGGCCACGAGCCGCCCGGTGTCGCCGAACGCGCCCATCGCCATGTGGCCGGCCCAGTGGAGCGGCAGGCCGGACTCACCGCCGCTCTCCCGCCACCGGCCGAGCCGTCCGGTCTGGACCGTGCGCAGCGCGTCCACCAGGTCGTGGCCGGCGAGCAGATGCCTGGTGAGCACCCTGTCGATACCGCCTTCGTCCGGTGTCGGGTAGCCGGTCACGATCAGCCGGTCGGCGCCGGCCCACAGCATCGCGGGTCCGAGGACGAGCCACTCCCCCTCCGCGGCCTGGCGCAGGTCGGCGCTCTCGCACGCCAGGAGCAGCACCTGGCGGGGGATGCGCACGGCGGGGCCGTCGATGAGCCGGCCCGCGGTGAGGATCTCCGGCGTTCCCCGCCCCTCGATGGGCGGGCAGAGCAGGAGCCCTCCGCTGAGCGGCGTCCCGTTCCCCGGATGCGTGTGGCAGGCGAAGACCGCGCTCGACTCGGCCGGGACCTCCTCCAGCAGGCGCGCGAAACCGTCCACGTCGACGGCGCTCTTCTGCGACACCACCGTCGCGCCGGACGGCATCAGCCCGGCCAGGCTCGCCGCCTGGTCGAGCCTGGCGTCCGGGGCGGCGAACGCGCCGCCGGGGTCGAGCACGGCCAGCGCGACCGGCGCGGTGTCCGTACGCCGCTCCCGCCGGGCGATCGCGGCCAGCAGCGCGGCCGGCGGCGCGATCGCGAGCCGGCACCGCTCGACCAGCCGGAGGTCCCGGTCGTCGTCGGGAAGGGCGACGAGCGGCCACGGCACGCCGGCCAGCGCCTGCGCGGGCGCGATCGCCAGCCGGAGGTCGTCCGGCCCGGCCAGCTCCTCCCGCAGCCGGGGCGGCAGCAGCCGGCCGAGGCTGCGCGCCAGGTCCAGTTCGGCGTGCGGCGGGCCGCACAGCGGGCCGTCGAGCACCCGTGCCGCGCGCTGGGCGCCGGTCTCGCCGGAATGGGGCAGCGGCAGCGCGTCGTGGAGCCGGGCGAGCGCGCCGCCGAGGCCGGTGCCGGGCCCGCGGTCGAGGACGCCGCCGGTCACCGGGCCGTCGGGCGGGACCAGGGCCCAGAAGACGCGGTCGGCGGTCGACCAGGTGCTCCACCACCACGTCCCCGCGCCGAGCGCGGCCGCCGCGAGGTCCTCCAGGTCGTGGACGGGCGGCCGCTCGCCGGGCCGGTACCAGGACGCCGCCTCCAGCCGCGAGACACCGCGCATCCTGATGAACGGTGCCGGCGTGTCCGCGGCGCCCGCCGCGTCCTCGTGTTCCCCGGGACCGAGTTGCAGCCGCGCCGACTCGATCAGCTCGGCCAGCGTGTCCCAGTCCTGCCCGGCGGCGGCCTGGACCATGGCCCGGTCCATGGTGTCGCTGACGGCACGCCACCACAGCCGCCGCTCCTCCAGGTCGCGGACCCGGTGCCGGTTCCAGTGCAGCACGGCGAGCGCCTCGATCCTGTGGTCCAGGGCGCTCAACCGCTCTCCGGTCGCCTCATGGTGGTCCGCCAGCTCGTTGAGGAAGGCCGCGGCCTCCATCGGCCGGTTGGCCCGGAGCAGCAGCCGGGAGGTGTCCAGTTCGGAGTGCGGGACGATGTCGCCGAAGGACGGGGCCCGCGTGTCCATCTCGACGACCTGGATCAGGGCGATCGCGCGGAGCGACTCGAGGTTGAGGTCCCGCACCGGGTCGATGAGGCTGAACTCGCGGATCCGCCCGTCCTCCGCCTTCTCGATGAGGACGTACGCCGCCGCCGCGAGGTACCAGGCCAGCTTGGGGTCGGACGGCCGCTGCGCCTCGGCGACCAGCCGGAGCATGGTCGCGACGCCCGGCACGTCCGGACCGCGCACGGTCGCGGGCATCCGGCGCGCGATGGCCGCCGCCAGCTTGAGGGCCGGGGCCTCGCGGCAGAGCAGCCGCCCGTGCGCCAGGACCTGCTGGTCGTGCAGGACGCGCCAGGCCCCCGACCGCCCGCGTGGCGCCGGAGCCGCCTCCAGAGCGGACCGGGCCGCGGCGAGGTTCTCGAGCTCCAGCTCGGCGAGCCCGGTGACGAGGGCCTTGACGGGCGCCAGCTCCCCGCGGAGGCCGCGCACGGCCGCCTTGGCGTCGCCCGGCTGCGCGGCACCGAGCAGCGCCCAGCCGTGCAGTCCCGCGAGGACGGGGGGAAGCGGGGCGGGCGCCTCCGCCAGCAGCCGCACCGCGGTCACCGGCCGCCCGGCGCGCAGGGTCCGGCGGACGCGCCGCTCCAGCGCCCGCAGGCCGCCCGCTCCGCCGGGGATCCGCGGCACCGGGACGGGGCTCGCCGGGGGCCGCTCCGTCATGATGATCAGGACGCGGGCGAGCGTCCCCGCCGCCGCGGCCGCCGGGACCGGCCACAGCGGGCCGCCGAGGAGCGCCGCCACCGCCAAGGGCACGACCGCGAACCCGGACGACCGGCCCGCGATCAGCAGGACGGGCAGCGCGTACAGCGGCCAGAGGTCCGTCGCCTGCGCCGCGAGCACGGCCACCGGCACCGCCGCGACGACCGCCACGACCAGCCGGCGCCACGCGCGCCGCGTGGAGAACGTCTCCGGCACCGAGGCCAGGCAGGCGATCTCCAGCGGGATGGAGTCCGGTCTCTCGCCGAAGAAGCGGTGGCGGCGGGCCACCAGCGCCTCGGTGCCCGCGCCGACCGCCTGGAGCGCCACGAGCAGCACGAGGAACGTCGCCGCGGCCGCCGGCTCGCCCAGCAGGCATGCCAGCACGAGCCAGCAGCCCGGCAGAGGCCAGCGGGTGCGCAGCTGCAACGGGCCTACCGGGTCGACGAGGTACGGACGCGGTTCGCGGGAGTCCCTGGACGACAGCAGCGCCAGCGGAGCCAGGAGCCAGGCCGGTCCGCCGGTCGTCGCGAGCAGCACCCCCGCGGCACCGAAACGGAGCAGGAGGTGGACGCGCGTGCCGATCCGGAAGATCCGCTTCCCCCGCGAGATGCGGTAGATCCCCGGCAGCTCGTCCCCGTCCTCCTCGTCCTGGATCTCCCCTTCGAGGCGGAGCAGGTGCTGGTTCAGGATCTCCCCGGGATCCTCCAGTGTCCCCAGCCCGAACGCCGCCGCGATCTCCTGTACCGCGGCGCCGCCCAGGCCGGACGTCAGGGCCAGGGCGACCGCGAGATGGGAGATGCCCGTGTGCTCATGGCCGTAGACGCGGGCGGCCTCTCTCGCGACGGCGGTCACATGGGTGAGCTCGTACGGCGTGTAGGACGGTCCTGCCCGGCGCAGCGAGTCGACCTGCTCCGGCGGCAGCCGCGTCAGGACCCGCGTCCACTCGGTGGTGGCGATGACGTCGAGCGCCCGGATGATGCGGTCGCGCTCCCCCATCCGGATCGGCATGGAGTTCACGGCCGTGAGCAGCCGCAGCGCGGCCTCGTCCAGGGGCGGCAGCGAAGTGGGAACGGTTCCTCCTTTAGGAGCCCGTGGGAGCGGCCTGGGAGGCGGACCGGGCCCCGTCCTCGGCGGTCTGGGTCTCGTCCCCGTCGGTCCGGGACCCGTCCCCGGCGGGCCGGTCCGGCGGTGCGACGCGGCGCGGTTCGGGGAAGCTGACATGGATGGCGCCGATCATGGACCCGCGCAGCAGGACCCGCGCGGCGCGCGAGAGCGTGCGCTCGGCGTAGCCGGTGCCGCTCCAGGCGATCGGGCGCTGCAGGACCAGGTCCCGGCGGGCCGGGTCCTCGTCGATGGCGGCGTACCGCAGGTAGCCCTCGACCAGCCGCCCGTCGACCAGCTCGACGGCGAGGTAGGGGCGGCGGCCGGTGCGTGAGCGCGCGGTCACGGTGCGGGCGAACAGCGTCCCGGGCCTGATCTGGCCTACCCCGCTCCGGCTGAGCCGGCCCATGGCCACGCCGGCGGCGGCACAGGACAGCGCGCTCAGCGCCAGGGCCAGCGCGCCGGAGAGGACGGCGGCCCAGGCATGGGCGCGCAGTTCCCTTCCGCCGCCGAGCAGCATGTCGAGGGTCACCAGGCCCGGAACCGCCTGCGCCAGGCCAAGCACCACCAGGGACGCCGCGAACGACCCCAGCGCACCGGCGCAGAACAGCTCGACGATCTCCTCCGTCGCGGTGCGCTTCTCGGCGGGGACGCGGCGCCGGTACACCCGGTGGTAGGCGAATCCCGGGGCCAGGGCGACGATCAGGACGGCGAGGGCGATGGCGTTGCTAGGCATTTCCGGGCCTGTCCTGCGGAGGGGGCGCCTGCGTCACGGCCGGCGGGAGGAGCAGCTCGCCCGAGCCGTCCTCGTCGTCGAGCAGGGGCTCCTCCGCGTATGAGCGGAACCTCAGCTTCCGCTCGTTCTCGGGCTCGTCGTCGGGGATCTCGGGGACCAACGCGCGGCTCCTTCGCGTCGGCGGGGGGCGGGACGTTCCGTCCGAAGGGGCAGGCGCGCCGCCTTCAGGGGGAGCCGCGGCTTTAAGAAGCATCCCCGCTGGGCGACCGCCGTAGCGATCACGGACCGGATGTGGTCAGACCGGTTCCGCCCGCCGGGTCCGCGGGATGCGGCCGGGAGGGCGCAGTTTCGCCGAGCCGGTTCCCTCCCCCGCCGCACGTGAGGGATCATGTTCAGGTGAACCTCAGCGTCTCCTCGTACGACGATCTGTCCGCGCGCATCGCCGCCGTCCGCGACGCCCACGGCGAGCGCTTCCCCGGGGGCGCGGAAGGCCGCCAGCCGGTGCACACGGTGTACGTGCCGGCCGACCGGTTCTCCCGCTCGACGCCCGCCGACTTCGGCGCCGAGGCGCTGCGGCTGCTGAACACCCACACGCCGGGCGCCGGGTCGTTCGGCGCCGCGTTCGGGCTCGACCCCGAGCTCGCCGGGCCGGTCCGCGAGCGGGTCGCGGCGAAGCTCACCGCCGAGCCGGTCGAGGACGTGCGGATCGACTTCGAGGACGGCTACGGCGTGCGCGACGACACCGAGGAGGACGCGCACGTCGACCAGGTCGTCGAGGCCGTCGCCGCCGCGTACCAGGTGAAGGGCCTGCCGCACTACTGGGGGTTGCGGGTCAAGTCGTTCGCCGACGGCGGCCACGAGCGGGCGATGCGGACGCTGGACGGGTTCCTGACCGCGCTGCGCGACCGGCTCGGCCGGCTGCCGGGCGGGTTCACCATCACCTTCCCCAAGGTGATGTCGGTCGATCACGTCCGGCTGTTCGTGGAGTTCCTGGACCGGCTGGAGACCTCGCTCGGGCTCCCGCAGGGCATCCTGCGGTTCGAGATCCAGATCGAGACGCCGCAGGTGCTGCTCGACGACGAGGAGAACCGGGCCGGGCTCCAGTCGTTCGTCTCCGAGGCGAAGGGCCGGATCACCGCCGCCCACTTCGGCGTGTTCGACTACACCGCCGCGCTCGGGCTGCCGCCGCACGAGCAGCGGCTCGACCACCCGGCCTGCGACTTCGCCCGGCACATCATGCAGGTGTCGCTCGCGGGCACCGGCGTCCGGCTGTCGGACGGCTCGACGAACGTGATCCCCCGCAACGACGGACCGGACGAGGTCAACGCGACCTGGGCGGTGCACGCCGCGCACGTCCGGCACTCGCTCCGGCACGGCTTCTACCAGGGCTGGGACCTGCACCCCGCGCACCTGCCGAGCCGGTACGCGGCCGTGTACGCGTTCCACCTCGGCGGCGTCGACGACGTCATCGGGCGGGTCCGGGCCTGGCACGAGCAGGCGGCGGGGAACGCGAGCGGCGTCATGGACGAGCCCGCCACCATCAGGGCGCTCACCGCCCGCCTCCGCCGGGCGGTCGACTGCGGCGCGCTGGACGAGAGCGTCCTGCCCGCGTCCTGACCCGGTCCGCGCCCGCCCGCGGGCGGGCCGTCACCGGGGTTCGCGGCGGTCGAGGGCGGCGTCCATGGCGGCGAGGTCGCCGGGGGTGTCGATGTCGTCGGGTGCGGCGACGTCGTCGCACGCGACCGGCGTGACCAGCTCGGGATGGGCGCGCAGGTACCCGCGCGCCCCCTGGTCGCCGACCGCGGCCTCCGCGACGCCGGCGAAGTGCCCGGCGCCCAGCAGGACGGGGTTGCGCGGCGCGCCCCCGTAGGTGGCGACGGCGATCTCGGCGCCCTCCTCGTGCGCGGCGATCAGGCGCCGGACGGCGGCCGGGGTGACGAGCGGCTGGTCGACCAGCGCGACCACCACGGCGGGGCAGCCCGGCGGCAGCGCGGCGAGCCCGGCGCGCAGGGACGACCCCATGCCGTCCCGCCAGCCCGCGTTGGGGACGACCACGGCGCCGATGACCTCGATCTGCGCGGCCCCGGCCACCACCACGACCGGCGAGCAGCCGGCGTCCCGCAGCATCCGCACGCCCCGGTCGACCAGGCGCTCGCCGTGCAGCTCCAGCGTCGCCTTCGGACGCCCGAGGCGGCTGCCCTCCCCCGCCGCGAGCAGCAGGCCGGCCGGGTTCCCCTCACCGCGCAACGTCATCCGGCGAGGGTAGTGCGCTCAGGTCGCGTCGGCATGGATCCGGCCGCTGGTGTCGGTCAGCGGGCGGCCGGAACCGCCCCAGCGGAGCTGGACGAGCTCCGCCGCGATCGACACGGCCGTCTCCTCCGGCGTCCGGGCGCCGAGGTCGAGCCCGATCGGCGAGCGCAGCCGCCCGAGCTCGGCCTCGGACAGGCCCGCCTCGCGGAGCCGGGCCAGGCGGTCGTCATGGGTGCGGCGGGAGCCCATCGCGCCGACGTAGCCCGCGTCGGTGCGCAGGGCCACCTCCAGCAGCGGCACGTCGAACTTGGGGTCGTGGGTGAGGACGCAGATCGCCGTCCGCTCGTCGATGGCGGCGCGGGTCTCCTCCAGGAACTTGTGCGGCCACTTCACCACGACCTCGTCCGCCTCGGGGAACCGCTTCGGCGTCGCGAACACGGGCCGCGCGTCGCAGACCGTCACGTGGTACCCGAGGAACTTGCCGACCCGCGCGACCGCCGCCGCGAAGTCGATCGCGCCGAAGACCAGCAGGCGGGGCGGCGGGGCGAAGGAGTGCACGAACACGGTCAGGTCGTCCAGCCGGCGCTCGCCCTCGCGGCCGTAGTGGCGCTGCCCGGTGAGCCCCTGGGCGAGCATGCCGCGCGCGTCGTCGTCGACCGCGGCGTCCAGGCGGGCGGCGTACGGCTCGCCGGGCGCGAGCGACCCCGACGCCCGGTCGGTCCAGATGACGCGGCGGGCGCCGATCCGGCCCGGACCGGCGACGACGGTCGCGACCGCGACGGGCTCGTGCGCCTCGATCGCCGCGGCGACCTCCGCGAACTCGGGGAAGGTGGCGGGCCCGACCGGCTCCACCAGGACGTCCAGGATCCCGCCGCAGGTCAGGCCGACGGCGAAGGCGTCGTCGTCGCTGACCCCGTACCGCTGGACGACGGGCTCGCCGGTCTCCAGCACCGACTGCGCCAGGTCGTAGACGGCGCCCTCGACGCAGCCGCCGGACACGCTGCCCGCGACCTCCCCGCCCGGCGAGACGGCCATGGCGGCGCCCGGCGGGCGCGGCGCGCTGCGGAAGGTGTTCACGACGGTCGCGAGACCGAACGTCTCCCCGGACGCGTACCAGCCGGCGATGTCGTCTAGGACGTCACGCATGAAGCCTCCCCTTTCCGGAGCCCGCCACGAGGCGGGCCAGCTCCTCCAGCGCCGCGAGGCTGTGCCCGGACGTGAAGTCGTCGACGTGCGGGAGCGCCGCCGCCATGCCCGCCGTCAACGGCTCGTACCCGGGGCGCGCCTTGTGCGGGTTCGCCCACACGACCCGGTGCGCGAGCCGGTGCAGCCGCGCCATCTGCGCGCCGAGCAGCCCGGCGTCGCCGCGCTCCCAGCCGTCCGAGGCGATCACCACGATCGCGCCGCGGGCCAGGCCGCGCTGCCCGAACCGGTCGAGGAACTCCTTCAGCTCCTCGCCGAGGCGGGTGCCGCCGCTCCAGTCCGGGATGCTCGCGGACGCCGCCGCCATCGCCGCGTCCGGGTCGCGGTGCCGCAGCTCGCGGGTGAGGCGGGTCAGCCGCGTCCCGGCGCTGAAGACCTCCACGTCCCGCCCGCCGGAGCGGGCCGCGGCGTGCGCGAACCGCAGCAGCGCGTCCGCGTACGGGCTCATCGACCCGCTGACGTCGACGATCAGGACGACGCGCCGCGGGCGGGTGCGGTGGGCGCGGTGCCGCAGCAGCGACGTCTCGCCGCCGCGCCGCAGCGTCTCCCGGACGGTCCGGGCCGGGTCGAGGCGGCCGGTGGAGGCGGGCGCGAACCGCCGCGACCGGCGCCGCTCGGCGCCCGCGTCCAGCAGCGCGATGAGCCGCGCGACCTCGGCGCGCTCGACGGCGCTCAGCCGCCCCACGTCCCGGTCGCGGAGCACCTCGACCTCGCTGGCCGTCGCCGCCTTCAGCTCCCCGGCCTCGTCCTCGCCGCCCTGCGCGCCGGGGTCTGGCATCGTCATCCGGCGGACCACCACGGGGGGCGGCCTGCGCCCCGGCCGGACGGTCGCGCCGGAGAAGTACGCGGCGAAGCACCGGTCGTAGCGGGCGAGGTCGTCGGGGTCGGCGCACAGCGTCAGCCGCCCGGCCCAGTACACGTCGCGCGGGTCGAGGACGTCGAGGTGGTCGAGCGCCGCCAGCATCGCCTGGACGCGCTCGGGATCGGCGGTCCCGCCCGCCGCGCGCACCGTCCGGGCGAAGCCGACCATCGTCTCGGTGACGTCCCGCTCCACGGCTAACCCCCGTTGAGCAGGGCCTCGAGCCCGGCGCCGAGCACGCGCTGCTGGTCCTCGCGGTACTTCAGGACGGCGCCGAGCGTCACCGCCGCCGTGCCCGGGTCCAGCTCGCGGACGCCGAGGGCGACGAGGGCCTCGGTCCAGTCCAGGGTCTCGGCGACGCCGGGCGGCTTCAGCAGGTCGGTGCCGCGCATCCGCTGCGCGACGCGGGCGACCTGCGCGGCGAGCCGCTCCGCCGCGTCCGGCAGCCGCCGCCTGATGATCGCGACCTCGCGGTCGAACGACGGGTGCTCCAGCCAGTGGTAGAGGCAGCGGCGCTTCAGCGCGTCGTGCACCTCGCGGGTGCGGTTGGAGGTGACCACGACGACGGGCGGCTTCTCGGCCCGGATCGTGCCGAGCTCCGGGACGGTGATCGTGAAGTCGCTGAGCACTTCGAGGAGGAACGCCTCGAACTCGTCGTCGGCGCGGTCCAGCTCGTCCACCAGCAGCACGCTCGGGGACGTCTCCAGCGCCTGGAGGAGCGGGCGGGCCAGCAGGAACCGGCGGTCGTAGAGCTCCCCCTCCAGCCGCGCCACGTCGCTGACGCCCGCGGCCTCGGCGGCCCGCAGGTGCAGGAGCTGGCGCGGGAAGTCCCAGTCGTACAGCGCCTGGGAGGCGTCCAGCCCCTCGTAGCACTGCAACCGGATCAGCGGCGCGCCGAGGCCCCGCGCGAGGGTCTTGGCCAGCTCGGTCTTCCCGACGCCGGCCTCGCCCTCCAGGAACAGCGGCCGCCCCATCCGCAGCGCGAGGTAGCACGCCGTCGCGAGCCCCTCGTCGCACAGGTAGGCATGCCGGTCGAGCAGGCCCGCGAGCTCCGCGGGCGATCCGACCTGGTCCACGGTCATCGGCGCCGCCTCCCCCACGGATCACAGGCTACTCAGCCCGAGACGGAACTCACACGTCCCCGCCGCTCCGGATTTTGCCTGGTAAATGAGTAGGGAAAGGTGACTTTCGGGTGGGCGCTGAGCAGCATCGGGTGCATGCGATCCGGCGACAAGGACGACTGTGACCTGACCGACGAGGCGACCTACGAGAGCGTGCGCGCGCCCTCCCGCCGCGGGCTGCTGCGCATGTCCGCTGGAGCGGGGCTGACCGCGGGGCTGGCGGCGGGCCGTCCGCCTTCGGGTCCCAGCAGGGGCAGGCCGCGTCCGGCACGCCGTGGCGGCTCGGCGCCGTCGGCATGGCCCGGTGGCGCGGGGTCCGCCTGTCGGCCGTCCTGCGGCGCGCAGGAATCACCCGCGAGGCCGTGGACATCCTGCCGCGCGGGTTGGACGCTGAGTACGTGGACAAGGGCGAGAACCTCGGCCGCGTGCGACGTCCCCTTCCGGTGGCGAAAGCCATGAAGGACGTCCTCCTCGCCTACGAGATGAACGGTGCCCCCCTGCCCCCCGACCACGGCCACCCCGTCCGCCTCGTCGTGCCGTCGTGGCCGGGCATCGCGAGCGTCAAGTGGCTCGGCGACGTCCAGGTCGCCGGCGAGCCGCTGTTCTCGCCGTGGAACACCCGCTACCACCAGCGAGTCTGCCTCACCGGGCAACCCGCTACGACCGATTAGGACCCCCATGGCACTCTGGAAGCCGGACCCGACCTTCTACGCCTCCCCGCGCGACGCCGCCTCCGCCCCGCCGGAGAGGCTCGCGCGTGGACTCTACTGCTACCCTTGGCCTGCGCCAGCGCCCTGACGGGCGCGGCTTCCTTCCCTCGCGGGTCGGATTTCCTGCTTCGATGCGGGCTGCCCCGGGGTCTCCCCCGGCGGTCTTCCGCTCGCTCCACAGGCTGTCACCGCCAGCCCGGCGGCCAGAATGTTCTTGGCGGCGTTGATGTCCCGGTCATGCCGAGCGCCGCAGTCCGGGCACGTCCACTGACGTGTACCCAAATCCAACGTCGCAAGCAGATGTCCGCATGCGCCGCATTTCTTGGAAGATGGGTGCCACCGATCGATCACTACCACTCGACGCCCGAGTCGAGCGGCCTTGTACTCCAGCATCGACCGGAACTCACCCCAGCCACTGCACGAAATTGCGCGGGCCAAGCGAGAATTGCGGACCATGCCGACCACGTTCAGGTCTCGATGACGATCACGTCGTATCGGCGAACGAGGTCCGTGGTCATCTTGTGCAAGAAGTCCTGCCGGGCGTCGCGCACCCGGGAGTGCGACCGCGCGAGCTTCCGCCTGGTCTTCTTGCGGTTCTGGGAACCTTTGATCTTGCGGGCCATCCTCCGCTGGTACCGTCTGAGCCGCTCCTCGTGACGCTGCATGTGTTTCGGGTGAGCAACGCGACCACCGTCGCTGGTGACCGCGAAGTCCGTCAACCCCAGATCAACACCTACCGTCTTTTCGGTAGGTAGCGCGGGAGCAGGGTCGTCCTCATCGACTACGAGTGTGACGAACCAGCGGCCGTCAGCCTCCCGAGACACGATCACCGTTGTCGGACTCAGAACCGCCAGGTCCACATTCGGCCACGACCACACCACATCCAGAGGCCTGACGGTCTTGGCTAGCCACAATCGGCCGCCGCGCATCCGAAACGCCGAGCGGGTGTAGTGCGCGGACTGACGTCCAGTACGAGCCTTGTAACGCGGATAGTGTGCCCGCCCAGCGAAGAAGTTGGTGAACGCGGCGTGCTGATGCCGCAGCGTTTGCTGCAGCGGAACTGACGACACCTCATTCAGAAACAGCAACTCGGGGTTCTTTTTCCAAACTGTCAGAGCCGCACTCGTCTGCTTATACGAAGTCTGCTCGCCTTCAGTCTGATACCGGGCGCGACGCTCGGCGAGGGTCTTGTTCCAGACGAGCCGCACACACCCAAATGTACGGTTCAGCATAATCGCCTGCTCTGCATCCGGATACGCCCGGCACTTGAATGCCGTCCTCACGACAATAAAATTACAGCGATCTAGGTCCCGCATGGGGAGAACTCGCGAAAATGGAGCGTGTTCCTACTGCAAATTTCGGGTCCTTCAGGTTATAAGTGTCGAATGTCCGACGGATCGCTCGCCGCGCTGGTGGCGCTCGGCGCGTTCCACGGCCTCAACCCCGCCATGGGCTGGCTGTTCGCCGTGGCCCGGGGCCTCCAGGAGCGCAGCCGGTCCCTCGTGCTGCAGTCGCTCCCGGCGATCGCCGCGGGCCACGCCGCCTCCGTGGGCGCCGTCGCGGTCCTCGTCGCGCTCACCCGCTCCGTCGTCGCGACCCGGGCGGTCGCGATCGGCGGCGGCGCGCTCCTCGTCGGCTTCGGGCTGTGGCGGCTGCTGTCCCAGCGGCACTTCCGCTGGGTCGGCATGCGGATCTCGCTGTGGCAGCTCGCCGGCTGGTCGTTCCTGATGTCCTCGGCGCACGGCGCGGGCCTCATGCTGCTGCCCGTCCTGACCTCGTCCGGGACGGCCCCGGCGGGCCACGACCACGGCCTGGCGTCGGCCTCGGGCAGCGCCCTGTCCACGGGCGTCTTCGTCACCGCCGTCCACACCCTCGCGATGTTCGCCGTCGCCGGCGTCATCGCCGTCCTCGTCTACGAGATCGTCGGCCTGGCCATCCTCCGCCGCGCCTGGTTCAACCTGGACCGCCTCTGGGCCGCCGCCCTCATCACCGCCGGCACGATAACCGTCCTCACCGCCCTCTAGGCATGGCGCCACACCTTGGCCGGTGTTCCTACCGCCGCTTGGTGACCGCTGTGAGGTCGATCTCGATGGGGAACGGCCCTGTCACTTTGAGCTGGTCATGGTGGATGCCGGTCATGACGTAAGCCGCACAGGCGGGGTCGAACTCGTAGACATAGACGATGGTGCTCCCCTCGTCCTCCTCAACGCGCCAGTAGTGCCGGATACCGGCCTCCCGGTACCTGCGCGGCTTGATCTCCCTGTCACGGATCTCTGAATCGGGGGAGACCGCCTCGACCACGAGCACGACGTCTTCCGGGAGATAGTAGGTCGACGGCTCGTCCCGTTCGTAGGCCTCGGTCGAGACGATCAGAACGTCCGGCTCGGGAGCGTGGCGATCGGAGAGTCTGACGGTCATTTCGCGGTCGGCGCACAGATACTCCGGCGCCTGACGGTTCAGTTCGGTCCGCAGCAGGTCGATCACGCGGACGTGCCACTTGCGCTGCGGACTCACGAAGACCAGGCTCCCGTCGATCAGCTCCGTGTGCCGGGGCAGACCGCGCATGCGCAGGAAGTCGTCGGCCGTGTAGCCGCCCGGCGGGGGGAACACCCAGTCTGGCAGCGGCTCAAGCTCCATGTGGCCACTTTCCGCGATCGCCTCGATACTCTGAGCGCTCATGAGCCCACTGTCGCACACGAACGCGTTCCTGGTCCGGGCAACAGCCTAAGCCAGAGGTTCTCAGGCGGGGTCGGGGGCTTCGCCTCGGGTGTGGAGGAGGGACTGGAGTTCGGCGAGCTGGCGGGCGGCGAGGGTTTTTTCGGCGCCGTTGATGCCCATCGCGCCGATGGAGGTGCCGTCGGCGAGGTCGAGGGTGGGCCAGGGCTCGCCGGGGCTCATGGTGACGTCCACGACCTCGGGCCATTCGAGGCGGCGGGTGCGGAAGGCGTTGACGACCGTGAGGCCGGAGTCGTCGGCGGTGACGCGGCAGCGGGCCAGCATGTGCAGGATCCACGCGATCAGCGCGCCGAACGCGACCATCAGGATCCGGTCGAACAGCTTGAACTGCGGCGCCACCACCACGGCGAGCACGATCAGGCCGAGCATGATCACGCCCGCCGTGAGGTAGGCGACGAGCCGGGTGGTGCGGGGACGCCACACGGTCGGCAGCGCCGGAGCGTCAGTCAACGATCTTCGCGATGGGGATCTCGAGGATGTCGTGCGCGCCCGCGGCCTTGAGCGCCGGGATCAGCGTGTTGACGCCGCGCTTGGCGACCACGGACTCCACGGCGTTGGACTCGCCGCCGGCGAGCGAGGTGACCGTCGGCGACGCCATGGCGGGCATGATGTCGAGGACCTTCCGCAGGTCGGCCTGCGCGACGTTCAGCTTCAGCAGCACCTTGCCGCGGGCGCGGATGACGCCCTGCAGGAGGAGGGCGATGTCCTCCATCGCGGCGCGCTTCTCCGCGTCCTCGTAGGCGTCGCGGTTCGCGACCAGCTCGGTGTAGCTGGTCAGGAGCGTGTCGAGGATGCGCAGGCCGTTCTTGCGGAGCGACGAGCCGGTCTCGGTGAGGTCGACGATCGCGTCCACGATGTCGGGCACCTTCGCCTCGGTCGCGCCGTAGGACGGGACGACGGTGGCCTTGACGCCGTGCTGTTCCAGGAACCGCCGGGTCATCGCCGGGAACTCGGTGGAGATCCGGACGCCCTCGGGGAGGTCGGACACCGACCGCCAGGGCGCGCCGTCCGGCACCGCCATGATCACGCGGACCGGGTTGGCGGTCGCCTTGGAGTACTTCAGCTCGCCGAGGCTGACCACGTCGGCGTCGGTCTCGGTGATCCAGTCGCGGCCGGTGATGCCGAGGTCGAAGAGCCCCTGTTCGAGGTAGGTCGGGATCTCCTGCGGGCGCAGGACGCGGACCCGGTCGATGCGGGGGTCGTCGATGGAGGCGCGGTAGTCGCGGTCCGACGTCCGCTGGACGGTGAGGTCGGCGGCGTCGAACAGCTGCATGGTCGCCTTCTCCAGCGACCCCTTGGGCAGGACTAGTGACAGCACGGAGTTGCCTTTCGGATGAGATGAGATGCGTACGGGACCGGGGACGTTCAGGAGCCCAGATGCTCCGCGCCGTGCCCCGCGTGACCGTGATGCCGCAGACCTCGCAGGGTCAGTGCCGTGTCGAGTGCGGCCACAGTCGCCTCCCATCCCTTGTCCTCGGAGCTGCCCGGCAGCCCGCTGCGTTCCAGTGCCTGCTCAATGGTGTCACACGTGAGGACCCCGTTGCCCACCGGAGTCGACTCGTCGAGCGCGACGCGGGTCACACCGGCGGTCACCGAGTCGCAGACGTAGTCGAAATGGGCGGTCGCGCCCCGGATGACCGCGCCCAGGCAGACGACGGCGTCGAGGTCGCGGGCGAGCTGCTGGGCGATCACCGGCAGTTCGAGCGCGCCGGCGACGCGGGCGACGACCGGCTCGTCGACGCCGCACGCCTTGGCGGCGGCGAGCGCGCGGTCCAGCAGCTGGTCGGTGATCCTGCCGTGCCAGCGGGTGCAGACGATGCCGAGCGTCAGCCCGGCCGCGTCGACGGTGAAGTCCTCGGGGCGTCCCGCGCCGCTCATGAGAGTCCCTCGATCTGGTGTCCGAGACGGTCGCGCTTGACCGTCAGGTAGCGCCGGTTGTGCTCGGTGACGATGACGGGCATGGACTCGCGTCCCCGCACCTCCACGCCGAAACCGTCGAGGCCCTTCAGCTTCTCCGGGTTGTTGGTGAGCACCCGCACCGAGCGTACGCCCAGCTCACGGAGCATGTGCGCGGCGTTGGAGTACTCGCGCGCGTCGGCGGGGAGGCCGAGTTCCAGGTTGGCGTCCACGGTGTCGGAGCCGTTGTCCTGGAGCGCGTAGGCCTGCAGCTTGGCGAGCAGGCCGATGCCGCGTCCCTCGTGGCCGCGCAGGTACAGGACGATGCCGCGCCCCTCTTCGGCGATGCGTTCCATGGCGGCGTCCAGCTGGGTTCCGCAGTCGCAGCGCTCGGAGTGCAGGACGTCGCCGGTGAGGCACTCGGAGTGGGCCCGGATCAGGACGTCCTCGCCGTCGCCGACGTCGCCGAGGACGAGGGCGATGTGCTCGCCGCCGTCGATGGCGCTGGAGAAGCCGACGGCCTTCCACGCGCCGTACCGGTTGGGCAGGCGGGTCTCGACGACGCGGGTGACCATCGCCTCGGTCCGCCGGCGGTACTCGGCGAGTTGTTCGATGGAGATGAGCTTGAGCCCGTGCTCCTTGGCGAAGATCTGGAGTTCGGGCAGGCGCGCCATGGTGCCGTCCTCGTTCACCACCTCGGCGAGGACGCCGGCGGGGGCGAGCCCGGCGAGCCGGGCGAGGTCGACGGCGGCCTCGGTGTGCCCGCGCCGCCGCAGGACGCCGCCCTCCCGGTAGCGGAGCGGGAAGATGTGGCCGGGGCGGACCAGGTCGCGCGGCTCGGACGCCGAGTCGCACAGGGTGCGGATCGTCCGGGCCCGGTCGGCCGCGGAGATGCCGGTGGTGACGCCGAGGCGGGCGTCCACGCTGATCGTGTACGCGGTGCGCATGCGCTCGGTGTTCTGCGCCGTCATCAGCGGGATCTGCAGCCGGTCGAGGTCTGCGCCCTCCATCGGGACGCAGATGACGCCGCTGGTGTAGCGGATCGTGAACGCGAGCAACTCGGGCGTCGCCTTCGCCGCGGCGAAGATGATGTCGCCCTCGTTCTCGCGGTCCTCGTCGTCGACGACCACGACGGGGCGACCCGCCGCGACGTCCGCGACCGCCGCCTCGATCGGGTCGAAGATGCCCGTGTCGCCGATCCCTGTGTCGTTGCCGCTCATGCGGTCACCGCCTTCTGCCCGAGGGCCTGCCCGCCCCGGGACTCCCGGAGCCAGTTCCTGAACCCGACCATCACCATCACGAAGAAGATCCCGTAGACCGCGCCGGACACGTACAGCCCGGACCTGAGCGCCAGCGGCACCCCGACCAGGTCCACGAGCACCCAGACGATCCAGAAGTCGACCAGCGCGCGGCTCTGCGCGAACGTCGCGACCGCGCTGCCGACGAAGATGTAGGCGTTCGCCCACGGCGACCAGGCGATCCTCAGCCAGTCGAGGTGGACGAACAGTTCGGCGACGACCGCCGTGCCGATGACGAGCGCGCCGATCAGCACGGCGCGTTCCTTGGGCGTCGCCTGCCGGACGACGAGGCCGCCCGTGGTGTCGCGCCGCCCCCGTGTCCACATGGCCCATCCGCTGAGGGCGAGCCCGATGAACAGCACCTGTTTGAGGGCGTTGCCGGGGACGTGCGCGTGCGTCGACGCGGCGAGCAGCAGGAGCGCGCCGGCCAGCTGCACGGGCCACGTCCAGAGGGTCTTGCGCATGGCGAGCCAGACGACGGCGAGCGAGAGCACGTTGCCGACCAGGTCGGTCCACAGGATGTGCTCGCCGAACACCTCGAAGCCCGCGCCGAGCCAGTTCACGACCGGTCGCCCATCATGCGCTCGACGTATTTGGCGACGACGTCCACTTCGAGGTTCACGGGCTCGCCCGGCTGCTTGTGGCCGAGCGTGGTGAGCGCGAGCGTCGTCGGGATGAGGGCCACGCTGAACCGGTCGGCGGCGGCCTCGACGACGGTGAGGCTGATGCCGTCGACGGTGATGGAGCCCTTGTCGACCAGGTAGCGGCTCAGGCTCGGGGGGAGGGACACCGTGACCACGTCCCACCGCTCCCCCGGCTCGCGGGAGAGGATCTCGCCCACGCCGTCGACGTGGCCCTGGACGAGATGGCCGCCGAGCCGGTCGGAGAGCCGGACGGGGCGTTCCAGGTTGACCTTGGAGCCCGGTTCCAGCGCGCCGAGGCCGGACTTGTCGAGGGTCTCCTTGATGACGTCGGCGGTGAACACCCCGTCTTTGACGTCCACCACGGTGAGACAGACGCCGTTGACGGCGATCGACGCGCCGTGGACGGCGTCCTCGGTGACGAGCGGTCCGCGGACCGTGAGCGTGACCGAGCCCCCCAAGGGGTCGACCGCCACGATCTCGCCGAGCTCCTCGACGATGCCGGTGAACATCTCCCGGGCCTCCCTGTTCAAGGCTCCGGGGGACGTACGGCCGTCAGCGCACGCCCCTGGCCAGGGGCGTACCGCGCGCTGCCTCCCATCCGGACTTTCACCGTCGGTCCCGGAGTTCCACCGGGTCAACCGGCCGATGGCTTCGGCCGGGTCGCGGACTGTCACCGCCGGTTCGGAATTTCACCGACCCCGGAGCACGCGTTCATGCTTTGCCAACCAGTGTGCCACGCATTCTCTTCCCCGCCCCTGTGACCATCGCCACGGTCACCGGGACGGCCCGCCGAAAGGTAGATACTTAAACGTTCAACGATCTTCGACTCGGGGTAGGTGACGGGACACACGTGACGCATGACGACATTCCCCCTGGAGGCAGTCATGGACGTCGTCGCCCTCATCGCCCGCGTCGCCTTCGCGGCGCTCTTCGCCGGCGCCGCCGTCGGCCACCTCACCGCCACCGAGGCGATGGCCGGCTACGCGGCGGCCAAGAAGCTCCCGATGCCCAGGCTCGCCGTCCAGGTGTCGGGCGTCTACATCCTGGTGGCGGCGGTCCTGCTCGTCCTCGGCGTCTGGCCCGACCTCGCCGCGATCGCCTTCGTCCCCTTCCTGCTCATCACGGCCTTCGTCTTCCACGACTTCTGGAGGCAGGAGTCGCCGGAGACGCGCCAGCAGGAGCAGATCCAGTTCAACAAGGAGATCGCCCTCGTGGGCGGCGCCCTGGCCCTGTTCGTCCTCTACGCGTCGGACGAGCACCCCGGCCTCAACCTGGTGGGCCCGCTCTTCGGCTGACGGCCCGCGCCGCCCGACCCCGTGCCGCCGGGCCCGTGGTGACCGCCATCCCGCCCGGCCCGGCGGCGCGGCCTTTCCCTCCCAGGGGTCAGCCGGTGGTGACGTGGAGACCGTCCGTTGAGGCCGCCACGCGGGTCAGGTCCTGGACGATGTGGTGGGCCGCCGTCAGGAAGTCCTGCGCGTGGCTCGTGAGCACCGCGAGGACGGTGGCACCCGCGGACCGGCCTGCCGCAATGCCGGCGGGGGCGTCCTCGATGACGACGCAGTCGGACGGAGGCACGCCCAGACGCCCGGCCGCCTGGAGGTAGCCGGACGGGTCTGGTTTGCCGGACGCAACGTCGTCGGCGGTCACCACTACGGGTGGGAGCGGCACACCCGCCGCCTCTGTGCGGGCCTTGAGATGGGCCCGGTCCATCGAGGTGACGAAGGCGTGAGGCAGGCCGTTCATGGACGTCAGCAGCTCCATGGCGCCGGGGAGGGCGGTGATGCCGTCGGTGCGGGACGCTTCCAGGGCGTCCAGGCGGGCGGTGGCTTCGCGCACCTCGTCCGGTGGGAGGAAGTCGGCCACGCGGTCGCTCGTCCGGCGGCCGTGGGCGTCCGACAGGAACTCGTCCGGGTCGATGCCGTACTCGGCGGCCCACTCGCGCGCGGCGCGCTCGACGAGCGGTGTGGAGTCGACGAGGGTGCCGTCCACGTCGAACAGGACGGCGTTGCAGGTGAGGATCACCAGGAGATCACCAATCGGCTTTGGCGGTCGCCTCTTCGGCCTGGGCGCGGAGCTTGCGCACGGCCTCGGCGGGGTCGTCGGCGCCGTAGACCGCGCTGCCTGCGACGAAGACGTCGGCTCCCGCGTCGGCGCAGCGTTCGATGGTCTCGGCGCTGACACCGCCGTCGACCTGGAGCCAGACGGGAAGGTCGCGGCCCTTGATGAGCTCCCGGGCGCGGCGGACCTTCGGCAGGACGACGTCCAGGAACTTCTGGCCGCCGAAGCCCGGCTCGACGGTCATGAGCAGCAGCATGTCGACCTCGCCGAGGAGGTCCTCGAAGCCGTCGACCGGGGTCGCCGGGTTGACGCCGAGGCCCGCCCGCGCGCCCGCGGAGCGGATGGCGCGCAGGGTGCGGACGGGGGCCTTCGCCGCCTCGGCGTGGATGGTGACGCTCTTCGCCCCCGCCTCGGCGTACTCCGGCGCCCAGCGGTCGGGATCCTCGATCATCAGGTGGCAGTCGAGCGGCAGCGCGCTGTGCCTGAGCAGGGCCTGCACGACGGGCAGCCCGAGGGTGAGGTTCGGGACGAAGTGGTTGTCCATGACATCGACGTGCACCCAGTCCGCGGTGCCGGCGACGCGCGCGACGTCCTCGGCCAGGCGGGCGAAGTCGGCGGACAGGATGCTGGGCGCGATCTGAGGAGCCATGATGGCCCCGAGTCTATTGGCGTAGTTCGGCCCGTTCGTCACCCGGGCGGGTGAGACCGGGGGTGGAACGGGCGGCCAGCCCGGTCCGGACGAAGACCTCCGGCGCGCCGGCCGTGACCCAGAGGACCAGCAGGGCCTGGACGACGAAGGCCTGGACCAGGTGGGTCCCCTCGAAGAAGGCGATGACCGCCGCGCCGGCGAGCCCCACCGGGAGGCGCGCGAGGCGCTGCCAGGCCTTCCCGCCCGGCTCGAACCAGCCGCGGGCCGCGAGGACGGACAGGCCCATGAGGGCGCCGCAGAAGGCGCCGGAAGCCTGGGCCGCGTCGGTCGCGGTCACCGGCTCGGTGGCTCCGCCGGCCGCTCTGACGGCCTCCGCCCAGGCCTGCGGCCACTGCCAGTCACCGAGGCGTTCCGCCGCACCCCAGCCCGCCGCCAGGAGCAGCAGGGAGGCCGCCAGGGAGAGCGCCATCTGCATCGCCAGATGCTGCCGCCTCCACCACGGGACGACGATGGGTTCCAGCCCCAGGACGGCCACGAGAAGGACCAGGCCGATCCCCCATCCCGCCGCGACCTGGCCGACCGAGTGGACGCCGAGGTACACGCGGGAGTAGCCGATCAGCAGGATCATGGCGGCGGCGCCGGCCCACAGCGTCCACCGCCTGGTCTGGGCGGCGAAGAAGCCGTAGCCCACGATGCCGTTCTGGGCGTGCCCCGAGGGCATCCCGAAGGACGTCAGCGATTGCTCGCCCTTGATGTCGGGATCCGTCCAGTAGGGGCGGGGGTCGTGGAAGACGAGCTTGAGCAGCGAGTTGACGACCGCGCCGAGCAGCAGGACGACCGACGCCCGCGCGGCGAGGCGCGGTGCCACGCACCAGAAGAGCGCCAGCAGCAGTGGGACGTAGAAGGCCGCGCTGCCCAGGTACGACACGAACTCCATGAAGCCGGTCAGCACGGATCCCCCAAGGGCTAGGTGCGGCGTAGAAGGGCCAGGAACATCGCGTCGGTGCCGTGCCGGTGCGGCCAGAACTGCGCGTACGGGCCGTCCCCCACGTCGGTGAGCCGCGGCGCGATCGCCGTCAGGGCCGCCGGGGCGTCGAGCCGTTCGACGTCGCCGCGCCCGCGCAGGACGTCGTCCACCACCACCCGGGTCTCGGCCAGGTGGGGCGAGCAGGTGACGTAGGCGACCACGCCGCCGGGCCGCACGGACTCCAGCGCCGTCGCGAGCAGCTCCCTCTGCAACGGGCCCAGTTCGGCGACCGACTCGGGCCCGCGGCGCCAGCGCGCTTCGGGACGCCGGCGCAGCGCGCCGAGACCGGTGCAGGGGGCGTCCACCATGACCCGGTCGAACGCGCCCGGACGCCAGGCCGGGGCGGTGCCGTCGGCGGCGACCACGGCCGCGCGGTCGTCGACCGCCCGCCGGACGAGGCCGGCGCGATGCGGCTGGAGGTCGGCCGCGAGGAGCCGGGCGTCCCGCTGCGTCGCCAGGGCCGAGAGGAGCCCGGCCTTGCCGCCGGGGCCCGCGCAGAGGTCGGCCCAGCGCGCGTCCGGGCCGTCCAGGGAGACCTCGGCCAGGGCGAGGGTGACCATCTGGCTCGCCTCGTCCTGGACGGCGGCGCGCCCATCGCGGACCGCCTCGATGCCCGCGGGATCGCCCTCGGCCAGAACCGCGGCGTAAGGCGAGTAGGGAGCGGGCTCCGCGCCTCCGTCGTACAGCTCCTGCGGTGCGGCCCGGCCCGGACGCGCCACCAGGGTCACCCGGGGGCGGGCGTTGTCCGCGGCGAGAAGGTCGTCGATCTCGTCCGGCCCGACGGCGTCCCGCAGGGCGGAGACGATCCACTTGGGATGGCTGTGCGCGACCGAGAGGCGGGTCGTGGTGTCGGCGTCCGCGGGTGCGACGATCCGCAGCCAGGCGTCCAGGTCTCGCGTCGCGACCTTGCGCAGCACCGCGTTGGCGAACTTGGCCTGGCCCGGACCGGAGACGGTCCGGGCCAGCTCCACGGTCGTGCCGACGGCGGCGTGCGGCGGGATGCGCGTGGCGAGGATCTGGTGGGCGCCGAGGCGCAGGACGTCCAGGAGCGGCGCGTCGATGCGGCGCAGCTCGCGGTCGCTGCACAGCGAGAGCACCGCGTCGTAGGTTCCCCGGCCGCGCAGGGTGCCGTAGGTCAGCTCGGTGGCGAGGGCGGCGTCGCGTCCGGTCAGGCCCCGGTCGCGCAGCCGGCTCGGCAGCAGGAGGTTGGCGTACGCGTCCCGGGTCTCGACCGCCCGGATCACGTCGAACGCCGTGCGGCGGACGAGGTCCTGCGGGCGGCCCGTCTTGCGGGGACCGCCCGGTCGGCGGTTCTGCGTGCGGCGGCGGTTGCGGGCGGGAGGCATCAGTGCAGAGCGTCCTTACCGGTGAGGTCGACGCCGCGGATCCAGTCGGTGGCGGCCATGCGGCGCTTGCCCTGCGGCTGCACCTCGCCGAGGGCGACGGGATGCGTCGCCGTCCCCACCAGCGCCTCGTTCTTGCCCGCCCGGATCTCCCCGGGGGACAGCTCGGCGGCGCCCGGCACCGGACGGACGGGCCCCAGCTTGACCCGCGTCTCGCGGAAGGTCGTCCAGGCGCCGGGCGCGGGCGTGCAGGCGCGGACGAGGCGGTCGATGTGCAGGGCGGGGCTCTTCCAGTCGACGCGGCCGTCCTCCGGCGTCAGCTTGGCCGCGTGGGACACGCCCTCGGTCGGCTGCGGCCGGGGCTCCAGGACACCGGCCTCGATGCCGTTCAGGGTGTCGAGCAGGAGGCTCGCGCCGGCGACGGCGAGCCGCCCCAGGAGGTCGCCGGAGGTGTCGGTCGGCCGGATCGGCTCGGTGAGGACGCCGTAGACCGGTCCCGTGTCCAGCCCCTCCTCGATCTGGAAGGTGGCCGCGCCCGTCACGTCGTCGCCGTGCAGGATCGCGCGCTGGACGGGCGCCGCCCCGCGCCAGGCGGGCAGCAGCGAGAAGTGCAGGTTCACCCAGCCGTGCCGGGGGATCTCCAGGGCCTCGCGGGGCAGCAGTGCGCCGTAGGCGACCACGGGGCAGCAGTCGGGCGCGATCTCGCGGAGCCGGTCCAGGAACTCCGGATCGCGGGCCTTCTCCGGCTTCAGCACCTCCACGCCCGCCTCGGCGGCGAGCGAGGCCACCGGGCCGGGGCTCAGCCGCCGCCCACGGCCCGAACGGCCGTCCGGGCGGGTCACCACCGCCGCGACCTCGTGCGAGGACCCCAGGAGCGCGGTCAGGGCCGGGAGCGCGGTCTCGGGGGTTCCGGCGAACACCAGCCGCACCTAGATCGCCTTCCCCAGGGTGCGGTGCGGCGACTCCTTGACGACGGGCGCCGGCTCGCCGAACCACTCGGCTTCGCGGATCGCCTTCATCGCGGCCTTGCGCTGCTCCGGGTCCATCCGGTCGATGAAGATGATCCCGTCCAGGTGGTCGGTCTCGTGCTGCACGCACCGGGCCAGCAGGTGCGTGCCCTCCAGCGTGATCGGCTCCCCGTGCATGTTGAAGCCCTTCGCGACCACGCCGACGGAGCGGGGCGTCGGGAACGCGAGGCCGGGCAGCGACAGGCAGCCCTCGTCGTCGGTCTCCTGCTCGTCCGACAGGTCCAGCGTCGGGTTGACCACGTGCCCCAGGCGGTCGTCGACGTAGTAGGTGAACACGCGCAGGCCCACGCCGAGCTGGGGCGCGGCCAGGCCGGCGCCCGGCGCGTCGATCATCGTGTCGGTGAGGTCCTTGACGAGCTGGCGCAGCTCCTTGTCGAAGTCCTTCACCGGCTCCGCGGGCGTGCGCAGCACGGGATCGCCGAAGAGGCGGATGGGCTTGACGGCCAACGGGGACTCCGTTTCCTGCGAGGTTCTGCGGCTGGCGAGCGAAGTGGGATGCGGCCTCCAGTCTACGGAGCCGCACCCCTTGGTTTTCACGCCGATCACACGCCGCGGTGCGCTCCCTGGCCCGCCGAGCGGGCCTTGTAGGCGGCGGTGCGGGCGGCCTTGGCGGTGGCCTTGTCCGGATGGTGGGCGCCCAGGGCCTCCAGGACGTCGGCCGCGCCGGGATGCTGGGTGCGCCACAGCTCGTCGACCATGACCCTCATCTCCGCCTCCGGCGGCGCGTCGATCAGGGCGGCCTCGACCGCCTCCTCCGGTTCGGCGGTCTCCAGCATCCCGGCGACCGTGTCGACGAACACCCAGAGGTACTCCTCGCGGGCCAGCTCCCGCCCCGCCGGGTCGCCCGCGGCGTTGAGCCACATCGCGGCGTAGGGCGACACGAGCGGATGCTCCCGCGCGGCGCGGACGACCCCGGCCGCCTCCGGCCCGATCCGGTGCAGGACCGCGGCGGCGAGGTTGCGGGCGCCCGGGCCGCCGGTCCGCATGACGTCCAGCAGGTCGGCGGCGGCGTCCTTGGGGTCGTGGGCGGCCAGCCAGCCGTCGATCTCCTCGTCGGCGGCCTCCGGCCGGTACCAGGTCAGGCCCCCGATCAGCTCGGACGCGCGCGCTCCGGCCAGCTCCCCGATGACCGGGGCGGTGAAGCCGTCCGCGACGAGCAGTTCCCTGACCGCCCACACGCCGAGGGGAGTCAGCGCCAGGCCCTTGCCGGACGGCTCGACGATCCCCCAGCCCTCAAGGGCCGAGAGCTCCAGATGGAACGCGTCCGACACGAGCGCGAACATGGCGTCGGCGTCGGTGAGGTCGTAGGCCTCCTCGACATGGCCGAGGAGAGCCTCGACCAGCCCCTCGGGCCCGGTGGGCTCCTCCTGCTCGTACAGGTGGATGAGGACGCCGGTCATCTCGTTCTGGACGAGTTCGACCGCGTCCAGGCCGTCCGCGTAGTCGTGCCCCGGCACCACGAGGGCGTCGAACAGCGGCAGCCAGGCGGCGAGCAGCTCCGCGTCGTCGCCGGACTCCAGCTTCGCCAGGGCGGGCCCTGGGCGGGCGGTGCCCTGCTCCGCCGTGATGACGTTCGCCTCAATGGCGGCCCACCACAGCCTTTCCAGCTCGCCCTCGTCCTCCATCTGGCCATGGCTCCGCGGCGTCTCCAGGCCGAGGGCGGCGCGGGCGGCAGCGGCGTCGTCCCGGGTGAGCGTCTCGTGTTCGGTGAGGGCCCGCTCGCCCGTCCAGCCCGCGAGGGCCAGGACGGCCGCGGTCAGGCGCGAGCGGCGCGCCGCGTCCGCCAGCTCGGCCTCCGGCGCCAGCCTGGCGGGCGGCACGACCAGCTCTCCGGCCTGCCTCAGATACTCCTCGGTGCGGGCGTAGCGCTCCTCCTCGGGCCGCTCCTCGAAGTCGCGGACCCACGCGTCGACGGCCTCCTGGTCGTCCAGGGAGACCCCGTCGGCCTGCATCAGCCCGGCGATGACCTCGGCCGCCGCCTGCCGCTCGTCGCTGTCGACCGCGGCGACGACCTCGGTGAACTCCGGCGCGGTCCGGTCGATCTCGGCCTCCAGCGCGCCGGCGTCCGCCTCCGGGACGGCGCCGGTGTCGCGCAGGAAGGCGACGATCCGGCGGAGCGCGTCGAGGACGGTGGGGACGTCCTCGCGCCCGGCGACCACCGACTCGGGGAACGCCTCCAGCAGCAGCTCGCGGACGCCGGCCGGGGTCAGCGCGGCCGGCCCCGGGAGTTCCAGCTCCTCGCGCGCCAGGTCGAGCAGGATGCGCACGCCCTGGTCGTCCAGTGTCTCGCCGCGTTCGTCCGCCCACCGCCGCAGGTCGCCGGCGGTCGTCTCCACCCAGTTGTCGGCCACCCGAGAACCCTATTGGTCAGATCAGCTCCAGGGGGTCGATCTGGACCCGCACTGTCTCCGTCGCCTTGCGCGCGCTGCGCACCCCCTGGGCCTCCTTCAGCGCGCGCGCCAGTGCGAGCCCCGCGGCCCGGGGCACGCGTATCAGGGCACGCTCCTTTTCCTGGACGTCGGCGCCCGCCTGCGGGACGGGCACGGGCCCGAGGACCTCCGCGCCGTCCGGCAACCGGGCGTCCGCCAGGAGCTCCCGTATGGCGGCGGGCGACGCGGTGAGCGACGCCATGCGCGTGGCGGGCGGGAACCCCGCCTCCTTGCGCTCGGCCAGCTCCCGCTCCGCGTACGTGACCGGGTCCCACCGGACGAGCGCCTGGACGGCGGGCAGCGCCCCCTCGGCGGCCACGATCACGGGCCCCTGCGACCGGACGAGCGACGCCGCGTTCATCCAGCGCCGGAGCGTCTCCTCGCCCGCGCGCAGATCCGGCCGCCCGAGCAGCACCCAGCCGTCCAGCAGGAGCGCGGCCGTGTAGCCGCCGTCCGCGCGCGGTTCGGCTCCCGGGGTGGACACCACGAGGGCCCGTTCCGGGCCGATCTGGTCGAGGACGGCGTCCCGCCCGGACGTGCGCACCGCCACGCCGGGGAACGCCCTGCCCAGCTCCTCCGCCGTGCGTTTGGCGCCCACCACGACCGCGCGCACCTGGAAGAAGCCGCACTCGGGGCAGTGCCAGTCTCCCGCGATATGGCCGCACCAGCGGCAGTACGGGGCGGCGTGGGACGAGGCCAGCGCCAGCGGCCCCTGGCACGCCCGGCACTGGGCCGGCGTGCGGCACCGCCCGCACGCGATGCCCGGCACGTATCCGCGCCTGGGGACCTGCACGAGGACGGGACCGTGCTCCAGAGCCTGCCTCGCGGCCTCGAACGCGACGTTGGGCAGGCGAGCCGTGCGGGCGGCGGCGTCGCGGGCGAGCTGCGCGTCCTCCCCCACGTACCGGACGCGCGGCATCACCGCCCGGACACGTCCCCGGTCGGCGGCGAGCGTGTGCGCCCAGCCGGTCTCCACCAGCTGTGTGGCGTCGGTGGTCCTGGTGAACCCGCCGATCAGCGCTCCGGCGCCCGTCCTGTGCGCGCGCAGGGCCAGCACGTCGCGGGGATGCGGGTAGGGCGCGTGCGGCTCGGCGTGCACGTCGTCGCCGTCGTCCCAGAGCACGACCAGGCCGAGATCCGCGACGGGCGCGAACATGGCGGCGCGGGTGCCGACGACCGCCCGCGCCTTGCCGCGCAGCGCGGCCAGCCATCTGCGGTAGCGCTCCGCGGGCCCCAGCTCCGCCGTCAGGGCGACGTGCAGCCCCTCCCCCAGCTCCGCCTTCAGCGCCGCGTCGACCCGCGCCGCGTCGCGGCCGTCCGCGACCACGACGAGCGCACCGCGCCCAGCGGTGAGCGCGGCGGCGACGGCCCGCGCTATGGCGGCCGTCCAGCCGGGCCCCGGCAGTGCCGTCCACACGGCTCGCGGCGCCTTCCCAGCGGCCAGCGCGCTGAGGAACGACTCTCCGGCCGGGTAATCCAGCCAGGGGCCGGCGCCGGCCGGCTCGGGCGGGGCCGGCTCGCCCTCCGCCACCGGCTCGGCCTCCACGCGCGCGTGCCGGGGCGGGACGGCCAGCCGCAGGACGTCCGCGAACGTGCCCGCGTACCGAACGGCCACCTCCCGCACGAGCGCGGCGATCTCCGGCGTGAGGACGGGTTCGGGCGAGGTGACCCGCTCCAGGAACAGCAGCTTGCCGTCGTGATCGCTCTCGGCGACCCGCTCCAGCACGAACCCGTCGACCAGCTGGCCGGCGAAACGCACCCGCACCCGGCAGCCGGGGACGGCCTTGGCGTCCAGCTCGGCGGGCACCAGGTAGTCGAACGGGCGGTCCAGATGTGGGAGCGACATGTCGACCGCGATCCGCGCGACGGGCCGCTCCCCGGCCGGACGGCGCGCCCCCTTCTTGCCGGACTTGGCGGCCTTACCGGGCTTCTTCGGCTTGTCGGCGGATGTCCGCGGAAGGGCGTCCAGCCCCGGGATCAGGTCCGTTCCCCCGCCGTCCTTGGTCACGCCCCCGTCCTACCAGATCGATCCGACAGGCGGTCCCGCGCGCTAGGGTTGGTCCGTCTGAACGGGGCGCGCACCGTTCCCGCCGGCCCATTGCCCGATGTCTCCCGCGCCCCTCGCCGTCCGTCGAGCCCATGCAGGCGAAGTGACCACAGCTCAAACCCCAGAGCGGACGGACGCCCCGGTCGAGTACGGGGCGTCCCGCCGTTCCACCACGACCTCCGCGGCCTCCAAGTGGAAGAAGCGGGCACGCCACCCCGTCGTGGCCGCCACGCTGGCCGCGGGCGTGCTCCACCTGGTGTGGGCGCTCTTCCTCGCGACTGAGGGAGGCGACCTGGCCGCGCAGGCCGCGTGGACCGACTTCGTCTGGAAGCACCCCGACGCGGCGTACAGCTTCGCCTGGTACGGCGGGATGCACCCCGCCTCCTACAGCGTGATGTCGCCGCATCTGATGGCGCTGTTCGGCATCCGCACGGTCGCGGTCGTGACCGGCACGGTCTCCGCCGGGCTGACCGCCGCGCTGCTCAAGCAGTTCCGGGCCCCCGTCGCCCTGCCCGCGTCCCTCTGGGCCGCGTTCGCGCTGTCGTGCAACGCCGCCTCCGGCCGCGTCACGTTCGGCCTGGGGCTGATGTTCGCGCTCATGGCGACCATCGCGGCGTTCACGCCGCGCGGCACCCCCGCCCTGCGCGCGGTCGGGATGGTCTGCCTGAGCGTGCTGGCGTCGCTCGCGAGCCCCGTCGCCGGCCTGTTCCTGCTCGTGCTGGCCGCCGCCCTGTTCCTGACCGGCCGCCGCCGCGCCGGCGTCTGCGTCGCCGTCGGCCTCCCCGTCGTGGTGGGGACGACGAGCCTGCTGTTCCCGTTCAGCGGCGTCCAGCCCATCTCCCTCACGGCGATCGTGCTGCCCGCCGTCACCGGGGTCATCGCGATCCTGACGTGCGCGCCCAAGAACTGGGCGTTCGTCCGGATCGGGGCCGGCGTCTACCTCATCGGGATCCTCCTGACCTGGCTGATCCCCTCCCCCGTCGGCAGCAACGTCGAGCGCCTCTCGCTGCTGTTCGGCGGGATGTTCCTGCTGTCGGCGGTCGCCCGCGCGCACGGGCGGGTCCGGATCGCGGTCCTGTCGGTGGCCTTCATCGTCACGGCGTCCTGGCAGGTCGTGAAGCCCGTCGACGACCTCATCCACACCGAGCCCGCCGACTCGGCCGCCGCCCACGCCCGCGGCCTCATCGCCGCGCTGGACGGCCTGGACGCCGAGCGGTCGCGCATCGAGGTCGTGCCGCTGCGCTCCCACTGGGAGTCGGCCGGCCTCAGCCGCCACTTCATCCTCGCGCGCGGCTGGAACCGCCAGGTCGACGCCGAGCGCCACGAGCTGTTCTACGAGGACGGCGCGCTGACGCCCGCCTCGTACCGCGACTGGTTGCACGAGTGGGCGGTCCAGTACGTCGTCCTGCCCGAGCAGGAGGTCGACTGGTCGGCGCAGGACGAGGCCGCCATCGTCGAAGGCGGCCAGCCGTACCTGAGCGAGATCTGGCGGGACGAGCACTGGCGCCTGTTCCGCGTGGTGCGGCCCACCCCGCTGGTCGACCGGCCCGCCTCGGTGCGCCACCTCGACGCCGGCGAGCTCGTCGTCGACATGCCCTCCGGCGGGTCGGCCCTGCTGCGGATCTCCTGGTCCCCCTGGCTCAGGGTCACCGGCGGGGACGCGTGCCTGGCGCGCGCGGGCGACTTCGTCAGGATGACCGCCCGCGCCCCCGGCCGCTACACCATCGCCGCCAGCTACGCCCTGCACCGCGGCAACCACTGCGGCTCCTGACGTCCCGCACGTCGAAGGGCCCCGGGGGGACGTCCCCCGGGGCCCTTCGACGAGGCGGGTTACAGGCCGGCGGCGGAGGCCAGGTCCTTGGCGCGGTCGGCCGACTCCCAGGAGAAGTCGGGCTCCTCGCGGCCGAAGTGGCCGTACGCGGCGGTCTTCTGGTAGATCGGGCGGAGCAGGTCCAGGTCGCGGACGATCGCGGCGGGCCGCAGGTCGAACACCTCGTCGACGGCCTTCTCGATCTTCTCGGGGGCGACCTTCTCGGTGCCGAAGGTCTCCACGAACACGCCGACCGGGTGGGCCTTGCCGATCGCGTAGGCGACCTGCACCTCGGCGCGGTCGGCGAGCTGCGCGGCGACGATGTTCTTGGCGACCCAGCGCATCGCGTACGCGGCGGACCGGTCGACCTTGGACGGGTCCTTGCCGGAGAACGCGCCGCCGCCGTGCCGGGCCATGCCGCCGTAGGTGTCCACGATGATCTTGCGGCCGGTGAGGCCGGCGTCGCCCATCGGGCCGCCGATCTCGAAGCGCCCGGTCGGGTTCACCAGCAGCCGGTAGCCGCCCGTGTCGAGGTCGAACTGGGCGAGCACGGGGTCGACCACGTGCTCCTTCACGTCCGGGGCGAGCAGCTCCTTCAGGTCGATGTCGGGAGCGTGCTGGCTGGACACCACGACGGTGTCGAGGCGGACCCCGCGGTCGCCGTCGTACTCGATGGTGACCTGCGTCTTGCCGTCCGGGCGCAGGTACGGGACGTCGCCGCTCTTGCGGACCGCCGAGAGCCGCTGCGCGAGCCGGTGCGCCAGCGTGATCGGCAGCGGCATCAGCTCGGGCGTCTCGTTGGTGGCGTAGCCGAACATCAGGCCCTGGTCGCCGGCGCCCTGCCGGTCCAGGTCGTCGACGCCCTCGCCCTCGCGGGTCTCGTAGGCGTCGTCGACGCCCTGCGCGATGTCGGGCGACTGGGCGCCGATCGACACCGACACGCCGCAGGAGTGGCCGTCGAAGCCCTTCTTGGACGAGTCGTAGCCGATCTCCAGGATCTTCTCCCGGATCACGCCCGGGATGTCCACATAGGTCTCGGTGGTGACCTCACCGGCCACATGCACCTGACCCGTCGTGATCATCGTCTCGACGGCGACCCGGCTCTTCGGGTCGTCCTTGATCATCGAGTCGAGGATCGCGTCGCTGATCTGGTCCGCGATCTTGTCCGGGTGCCCTTCGGTCACGGACTCGGAGGTGAACAGGCGGCGAGACACGTACGTGAACTCCTTGCAGCGGCTGCTGACTGACGTCGCAGGACGGATTTTTGTCGAGTCCGGCGGGGGAGCCCCGCCCCCCGCCGCGGTTCCCCACGGATGATAGGGCGCAAGTCTAGCGGGATCGCCGCCCGCCGCCGTCACGCCCGCGTGGCCACGGGTTTCAGGCGCGCGGCGACGAGATCCCAGACGACCTCGGCGAGCGCCTCCTTGGCGCCGCGCGGCACCTCGGTGAGCGAGCCGTCCGCGCCGAGGATCACCGCGGCGTTGTCGGGGCGCCCGAAGGCGAGGTCCTCGCCGACCTGGTTGACGACGAGGAGGTCGCTGCCCTTGCGGGCGAGCTTGGCGCGGCCGTTCTCCAGCACGTCGTCGGTCTCGGCCGCGAAACCGACGATCACCTGGCCGGGACGGCGGTCGGCCCCCAGCCCGGCCAGGATGTCGGGGTTCTTGGCGAGCCGGATCGGCTCCGGCTCCGCGCCCTCCGCCTTCTTGATCTTCGACCGGCGGTAGCCCTCCGGGCGGAAGTCGGCGACGGCGGCGGCCATCACGACCGCGTCGGCGGACGCGGCGGCGGCCACCACGGCCTTGTGCATCTCCTCGGCCGACCCGACGGCGACGATCTCGGCCCCGGCCGGGTCGGGCAGGGCGACGTTCGCGGCGACGAGGGTCACCCGGGCGCCGCGGGCCACGGCCGTGCGGGCGAGGGCGTAGCCCTGCATCCCGGACGAGCGGTTGCCGATGAACCGGACCGGGTCGATGGCCTCCCGGGTGCCGCCGGCCGAGACGACCACGTGCCGGCCGGCGAGGTCGCGCCCGTCCGCGCCGCGCGCCAGGACGTGCCGCGCGACCTCGAACAGCTCCGCCGGGTCGGGCAGCCGCCCCGGCCCGGTGTCGGCGCCGGTGAGGCGCCCGGACGCCGGCTCGACGACGACGGCGCCGCGGTCCCGCAGCGTCGCCACGTTCGCCCGGGTCGCGGGGTGCTGCCACATCTCGGTGTGCATCGCGGGCGCGAACACGACCGGGCAGCGGGCGGTGAGCAGGGTGTTGGTGAGCAGGTCGTCGGCCAGCCCGTGCGCCGCCTTGGCGAGCAGGTCGGCGGTGGCGGGCGCGACGAACACCAGGTCGGCCTCCTGGCCGAGCCGGACGTGCGGGACGCCGGCGACGCCGTCCCACACCCGCGGCGAGACGGGCTTGCCCGACAGGGCCGCCCAGGTGGGCTCGCCGACGAAGCGGAGCGCGTCCTCGGTCGGGACGACGGTGACGTCGTGCCCCGACTCGGTGAGCCGGCGGAGCAGCTCGCACGCCTTGTACGCGGCGATTCCGGCGCTGACGCCGAGGACGACGCGCGGCTTGGGGGAGGTCATGGTGCCACGATGCCATCAGGCCCCGGGCGCCCGGGCGCCGGGGTCCGGGAGCCTCAGCCCTCGATGGGCTCGGCGTTCAGGAGGCCTTCGCGCGTCTCGCGGAGCGCGATCGACAGCGGCTTCTCCTGCACCTGGGTCTCGACGAGCGGGCCGACGTACTCCAGCAGGCCCTCGCCCAGCTGGGCGTAGTAGGCGTTGATCTGCCGCGCGCGCTTGGCCGCGATGCTCACGAGGCCGTACTTGGTGTCGACGACCTCCAGGAGCTCGTCGATCGAGGGGTTGGTGATGCCCTCATTGCTGGCTGCCACTCGGTGGCCTTCCACTAGGTCTAACGGCTACTGGTCAGCCATCAAGGCTAGCAGCTCGTCGCACACGCCTTGGACGGACGTGTTCACGAGCGTGATGTCGAACTCCTTCTCGGCGGCGAGCTCGACGCGGGCGGCGTCCAGCCGGCGCTCGATGACCTCGGGGGGCTCGGTGCCGCGGCCGGTGAGGCGGCGGACGAGCTCCTCCCAGCTGGGGGGAGCGAGGAACACCAGCAGCGCGTCGGGCATGGTCCGGCGGACCTGCCGGGCGCCCTGGAGGTCGATCTCCAGGAGCACCGGCTCGCCCTGGGCGAGGCGTTCCTCGACGGGCCGGCGGGGGGTGCCGTAGCGGTTCCCGGCGAACTCGGCCCATTCGAGGAGCTCCCCTTCGGCGACGAGCCGGTCGAAACCGGCGTCGTCGACGAAGAAGTACTGCACACCATCGGTCTCACCCGGGCGGGGGGCCCGGGTGGTCACCGAGACCGACAGCCACACCCGGGGGTGTGATCGCCGGATCTCGGCGACGACCGTGCTCTTGCCGACGCCCGACGGCCCGGACAGGACCGTCAGACGCCGCGCGAGCGGGCCATGCGGTTTGGAGCCTTCCGGCGCAGCGATGGGTGCGCCGGAGCCGGGCGGGATGGTGCCGGGCTCGGGTCGCCCCGAGCCGGCCGCGGCGGCCTGACCGCCGCGCCCGCCCGTGAGTCGCGCGTCAGCGGTTCGCACTTCCGCCGAACTCACGCTCCAGGGAGGCGCGCTGGTTGGCGCCGAGGCCCCGCACACGGCGGGACTCGGCGATGCCCAGACGCTCCATGATCTGCTTCGCACGGACCTTGCCCACACCGGGCAGGGACTCCAGGAGGGCCGACACCTTCATCTTTCCGATGACGTCGTCGGACTGACCCTCTTTGAGAACCTCGGCGAGCGAGGTTCCCCCGTGCTTCAGCTTGTTCTTAACCTCGGCCCGCTCCTTGCGAGCCTTGGCAGCCTTCTCCAGGGCTGCGGCGCGCTGTTCGGGGGTTAGGGGCGGAAGAGCCACGCCGGGTCACCTCAGGTTTCCACTCGACGGAGTCGGACGGGTTGGGAAACTAGCGAGTTCACCGCCCATTAGGCAACGTGAAGTGCCGTTTAGCCCGCCATAAATTCACGAAAATCACTCCTTGGAGTGTCCTGAATACAGAGTGTACCCAACTCGGGGCCTCCGGCGGCCCATCCCCCTGCCTTGCTGGGACTTTCGCATGATCGTGAAAATCCCCCCTTTCCGACCCCATATGCGGCACTTGGCACCGGCTCGCCGCTCCGGTTCCGCGGCTCTCCCGGGCCGTCCCGCCGCCCTCCCGGCACCCCGCCGGAGCGCTGCCGGCCGCCGCCGGGAGGCCCCCCACAAACGATCCCGACCGAGTGACGCTCATCACGCCACGCCGTTCCGCACGTCGCCGCGGGACCGTTACTGTCATCCTCGACAGCACCACCGCCAAGATCGCCCGTTCCGTCCCGGAGGACAGCGCCACCGCACCAGCTCCCCCGCCCGCCGCCAGGGCACCGTCACGGACGCGGAACCACCGGCCGGCCGCCGGCGGCGTTCCCGGCCCGGAATCGCCACTCCGCGTGAACGAGTTCGCCGTTCGCCGCGTATCCCAATGCGGTGGAGTCGGTCTCCGCATTCGCAGACGGCCAATCTCACAAAGCGCGATCCCGTGCGCCCAAGTTGATCCCCTGTCAAATAGCCGCGCACAAACAAGTTCTGCGCCCTGGCGCACCATTGGCCCCGCGCATGACGCGCCGAGGCGCGCGCCCGGCCGCCCGCGGCGCGGGCGCGGGGGCGGCTCAGGAGGTGCCGGCGGACGTCCTGCGGAGCGCCGCGGCGATGGCCGCCGCGGCGGCGCCGGGGTCGGGGGCGCCGGTGATGGGGCGGCCGATGACCAGGAGGTCGGCGCCGGCGGCGAGGGCGTCCTCGGGGGTGGCGACGCGGGCCTGGTCCTGGTTGCCGGAGCCCGCGGGGCGCACACCAGGGGTGATGAGGGTGATGCCGGGGCCGACCTCGGCGCGGACGGCGGCGGCCTCCTGCGGGGAGCACACGAGGGCCTGGGCGCCGGCGTCGACGGCGAGGACGGCGAGGCGGCGGACGGCGTCCGGGGCGGGCCCCGCCAGGCCGAGCGCGGTGAGGTCGGCCTCCCCGAGGGACGTCAGGACGGTCACCGCGGCGATCCTGGTGGCGGGGGCGGCCTCCACCGCCGCGCGGATCATGGCGGGCCCGCCGGCGGCGTGCACGGTCAGGTAGGACGGCTTGAGGCGGGCCACGGCGCGGGCGGCGCCGCGGACGGTGGCGGGGATGTCGTGCAGTTTGAGGTCCAGGAAGACCTGGACGCGGCTGGCGCCCCGGACGCTGGCGATGACGTCCGGCCCGTACCGCAGGTACAGCTCCAGGCCGACCTTGACGGTGGAGACGTGCGGTGTGACCAGGGTGGCCCAGCGCGCGGCCGTCTCCAGGTCGGGCGCGTCCAGCGCGACGGCGATGGGGGCGGAGGTCACAGCTTCTCCTTCTCGGGCTCTTGCGGGAGCACCTGGGGCGGGACGTACCCGGCGGGCTTGTGCGCGAGGCCGACCGCGTCGGCGAGGCGTCCGATGCGGCGGGCCGCGAGGGCGTCCTCCAGCTCGCGCAGGACGCGGGGGCCGGCCGCGGGGTCGTGGAAGACCGCGGTGCCGACGGCGACGGCGGACGCTCCGGCGAGGATGAACTCCAGGGCGTCCAGCCCGGTGGCGATGCCGCCGATGCCGATGATGGGCGTGCCGGGCAGGGCGGCGTGCACCTGGTAGACGCAGCGGACCGCGATCGGCCGGATCGCGGGCCCGGACAGACCGCCCGACACGCCGGTGAGGGCCGGGCGCAGCGTCAGCGGGTCGATCGCCATGCCCTCCATGGTGTTGATCAGGGCGAGGCCGTCGGCGCCCGCGTCGACGCAGGCGAGCGCGATCGTGACGATGTCGGTGACGTCGGGGGCGAGCTTGGCGAAGACGGGGACGCCGGGGCGGGCGTGGTCGCGGACGGCCCGGACGACGGCCGCGGCGGCGGCCGGGTGCCAGGCGAACATGCGCCCGCGGTCCTCGACGTTCGGGCAGGCGATGTTGACCTCGATCGCGGCGACGCCCGGGACGTTGCGGAGGCGGCGCGCGAGGTCGCCGTACTCCTCCACGCTGTTGCCCGCGACGGACACGATCGTGCGGACGTCCTGCTCCATGAGCCACGGGAGGTCGCGTTCCAGGAAGGTCTCCACGCCCGGCCCGGGCAGGCCCATGGCGGTGAGGAGGCCGCTGGGCGTCTCGGTCACGCGCGGGGTGGGGCGTCCGGCGCGGGCCTGGGCCATCACGGACATGGTGACGAAGGCGCCGAGGCGGGACAGGTCGAAGAACTGGGCGAGCTCCCGTCCCGTCCCGCCGCATCCGGAGGCCGTCAGGACGGGGTTGGGCAGTTCCAGGGGTCCGAGGGTGGTCTTGACCCGGTCGCTCACTGGGAGCCCCCTTCGGTGACGCTCAGGACGCGCGGCGCGCCCAGCGCGTCGAACGGGATGGTTCCGAGGTCGCCCCAGCGGACGCGGTCGCCGCGCAGGACGGGCCCGTCCGCGCAGGCCCGGACCATGCGGGTCACGCCGTCCTCGCCGTGGACGGGCAGCATGCACGTCATGCACACGCCGATGCCGCACGCGCCGGTCTCCTGGAGGAACTCCTCGACCGACACCTGCGAGGGCAGGCCGAGGTCGCCGGCGACCTGCGTGACCGAGCGGAGCAGGGCGGTGGGGCCGCAGCCGTAGACGACGTCGGTGCCGGTCTCCTCGATGACGCGCGGCAGGACGTCGCGGACGGTGCCCTTCTCCCCCATCGACCCGTCCTCGGTGGTGACGGTCGAGCTGTCGCCGATGCGCTGCGCCATGCGGGAGCCGAAGACCTGCTTGGCGGACGGCCCGCCGAGCACGAAGTGCACCTGGCAGCCGCGCCGCAGCAGCGTGTCGGCGAGCGCGAACACGGCCGCGCCGCCGGGGCCGCCGCCGACGAGCAGGCAGCTGACCGGGTCGCGGGGCAGCCGGAACGGGCGGCCGAGCGGCCCGACGAGGTCGAGCTGGTCGCGGGAGCGGCGGCCGGCCAGCCAGCGGGTGCCGGGCTCGGTGCCGGCGAACACCAGCTCGACGGTGCCGCCGTAGTCGGACTTGACCTCGTGCACCCCGAGGCAGCGGCGGACCAGGCGGGAGGTGTGCTCGCCGCCGACCGCGAGCGCCACGAACTGGCCGGGCCTGAACCGCTCGGCGATGGCGGGGGCCACCAGCGTGATCGCGTGGTAGTCCTGCACCTGGCGGACCGTCAGGACCGTCGCCGACGTCTGCACCGGTGTGTCGGACACCCGTCTCCCTCTCCTCGTCGTGCGCCGGGCGCGGGCGGGCGGGGCCGCCCGTCCGCGCCCGGCCCCTGTCACCCGGGCGCCACGGCACCGCCGCCGTCCGCCGCCGGGGTGCCCGCGCGCCCGTGGGCGCCGCTGAGCCGCTCGGCGTGCTCCTGGAGGGAGCGGACGCCGACCTGGCCGCCGGCGACGGCCTCGATGCCCTGCACGGCCGCCGCGAGCCCCTGCACGGTCGTCACGCACGGTACGCCTCGCAGCACGGCCGCGGTACGGATCTCGTAACCGTCGAGCCGCGGCCCGGACTGGCCGGGGCTGCCGAAGGGAGTATTGACGATGAGGTCGACCTCGCCGTCCAGGACGCGCCGCACGATCGTGGGCTCGCCGGACGGGCCCGGACCCTCGCTGTGCTTGCGCACGATCTTGGCACGCACGCCGTTGCGGCGCAGGACCTCCGCGGTCCCTTCCGTGGCAAGAATCTCAAAGCCCAGGTCAGCGAGGCGCTTCACCGGGAACACCATGTGCCGTTTGTCCCGGTTCGCCACGGAGACGAACGCGCGTCCCTTGGTCGGCAGCGAGCCGTAGGCGGCCTGCTGCGACTTGGCGAACGCGGTGCCGAACACCTCGTCGATGCCCATCACCTCGCCGGTCGAGCGCATCTCCGGGCCGAGGACGGTGTCGACGCCCTGGCCGAGCTCGTTGCGGAACCGGTCGAAGGGCAGGACGGCCTCCTTCACCGCGATGGGCGCGTCCAGCGGCAGGCTCCCGCCGTCGCCCGTCTCCGGCAGCAGCCCCTCGGCGCGCAGCTCGGCGATGGCGGCGCCCATCATGACGCGGGCCGCGGCCTTGGCGAGCGGCACCGCGGTCGCCTTGGAGACGAACGGGACCGTCCGGGACGCCCGCGGGTTGGCCTCCAGCACGTACAGGACGCCCGCGGACAGCGCGTACTGGACGTTCATCAGCCCGCGCACCCCGACGCCCTTCGCGAGCGCCTCCGTCGACTCCCGGATGCGGCGGATGTCGTCGTGCCCGAGCGTGATGGGCGGCAGCGCGCACGCCGAGTCGCCGGAGTGGATGCCGGCCTCCTCGATGTGCTCCATCACGCCGCCGAGATACAGCTCCTCGCCGTCGTACAGGGCGTCGACGTCGATCTCGATGGCCTCGTCCAGGAAGCGGTCCACGAGGACGGGGTGTTCAGGGCTCGCCTCGGTGGCGCGGGCCATGTACGACTCCAGCGTGGCGTCGTCGTACACGATCTCCATGCCGCGCCCGCCCAGCACGTACGAGGGCCGGACGAGGACGGGGTACCCGATCTCGGCGGCGATCTCGCGCGCCTCCTCGTAGGAGGTGGCGGTGCCGTGCTTGGGCGCGAGCAGCCCGGCCCTGTGCAGCACGCGCCCGAAGGCGCCCCGCTCCTCGGCGAGGTGGATGCTCTCCGGGGAGGTGCCCACGATCGGCACTCCCGCGTCCTTGAGCTTCTGGGCGAGCCCCAGGGGTGTCTGGCCGCCGAGCTGGACGATGACGCCCGCGACCTCACCCGACCGCTGCTCCGCGTGGACGACCTCCAGCACGTCCTCCAGCGTGAGCGGCTCGAAGTAGAGCCGGTCGGAGGTGTCGTAGTCGGTGGAGACCGTCTCGGGGTTGCAGTTGATCATCACGGTCTCGTAGCCCGCCTCGGCCAGCGTGAACGACGCGTGGACGCAGGAGTAGTCGAACTCGACGCCCTGGCCGATGCGGTTCGGCCCGCTGCCGAGGATCAGCACCTTGGGCTTGGCGCCCGGCGGCACCTCGGTCTCCTCGTCGTAGGCCGAGTACAGGTACGGCGTCCGCGCCTCGAACTCGGCGGCGCAGGTGTCCACGGTCAGGTAGACGGGGCGGACGCCGAGCGCGTGCCGCAGCTCCCGGACGACCTCCTCGGAGAGACCGCGCAGCTCGCCGATCTGCGCGTCGGAGAACCCGTGCCGCTTGGCGCGCAGCAGCTTGTCCCTGGTGAGCGCGTCGTCCGCCGTGCGGATCTCGTCGGCGATCTCGTTCACCGCCGCGATCTGGTCGAGGAACCAGGGGTCGATGCCGGTCGCCTTGTACAGCTCCTCGATGCCCGCTCCGGCCCAGAGCGCGCGCTGGACGTCCTTGAGGCGTCCGTCGTGCGGGCGCCTCGCCGACTCGACCAGTGCTTCGGCGTCGGCGTCGCCCGCCCAGCTGAACGACGAGCCCTTCTGCTCCAGCGACCGCAGGGCCTTCTGCAGCGCCTCGGTGAAGCAGCGCCCGATGGCCATGGCCTCGCCCACCGACTTCATGTGCGTGGTGAGCGTGCCGTCCGCGCCGGGGAACTTCTCGAACGCGAACCGGGGCACCTTAACCACGACGTAGTCGAGCGTGGGCTCGAACGACGCGGGCGTCACCCGGGTGATGTCGTTCGGGATCTCGTCCAGCGTGTAGCCGATCGCCAGCTTCGCCGCGATCTTGGCGATCGGGAAGCCGGTGGCCTTGGACGCCAGGGCCGACGACCGCGACACCCGCGGGTTCATCTCGATGACGATCATCCGGCCGGTGCCGGGGTGCACGGCGAACTGGATGTTGCAGCCGCCGGTGTCCACGCCGACCTCGCGGATCACCGCGATCGCGACGTCCCGCATGTTCTGGTACTCGCGGTCGGTCAGCGTCAGGGCGGGCGCGACCGTGATCGAGTCGCCGGTGTGCACGCCCATCGGGTCGAGGTTCTCGATCGAGCACACGATCACCACGTTGTCGTGGCGGTCGCGCATGACCTCCAGCTCGTACTCCTTCCAGCCGAGGATCGACTCCTCCAGGAGCACCTCGCCGGTCGGGGACGCGTCGAGGCCAGCGCCGGCGATGCGGCGCAGGTCGTCCTCGTCGTGGGCGAAGCCGGACCCGGCCCCGCCCATCGTGAACGACGGCCGGACGACGACCGGGTAGCCGAGCTCGCCGGCGGCCGCCAGGCACTCGTCCATCGTGCGGCAGATCAGCGACCGGGCGGACTCGGCGTTCAGACCGTGGTCGCGCGCGACCTTGGCGACGACGTCCTTGAACCGCTCCCGGTTCTCCCCGGCCTGGATCGCGTCCACGTCGGCGCCGATCAGCTCGACCCCGTACTGGGCGAGGACGCCGCCCTCGTAGAGCGCGATGGCGGTGTTCAGGGCCGTCTGGCCGCCCAGGGTGGGCAGCAGCGCGTCCGGCCGCTCCTTGGCGATGATCTTCTCGACGACCTCGGGGGTGATCGGCTCGACGTAGGTCGCGTCGGCGAACTCGGGGTCGGTCATGATCGTGGCCGGGTTGCTGTTGACCAGCGTCACCCGCAGGCCCTCGGCCTTCAGCACCCGGCACGCCTGGGTCCCGGAGTAGTCGAACTCGCAGGCCTGCCCGATGACGATCGGCCCGGAGCCGATGACCAGGACGGACTTCAGGTCTTCACGGCGCGGCATTCTTCGACGCCTCCATCAGGTCGCAGAAACGGTCGAAGAGCCCGGACGCGTCGTGCGGGCCCGCGGCCGCCTCCGGGTGGTACTGCACGCTGAACGCGGGCCGGTCGAGGAGCCGCAGCCCCTCCACGCAGCCGTCGTTGAGGTTGACGTGGCTGACCTCGGCGCGTCCGTACGGCGTGCCGAACGGGCCGTCCGTCGGCGCCTCCACCGCGAAGCCGTGGTTGTGGGCCGACACGTCGACCTTGCCGGTCGTCCGGTCCTGGACGGGCTGGTTGATGCCGCGGTGCCCGAACCGCAGCTTGTAGGTCCCGAGCCCGAGCGCGCGGCCGAAGATCTGGTTGCCGAAGCAGATCCCGAAGAACGGGGTGCCCGTGTCGAGGACGCCCCGCAGCGCGTCCACCGCGTAGCCCGCGGCGGCCGGGTCGCCGGGGCCGTTGGAGAAGAACACGCCGTCCGGGTTCAGGGCGAGGATGTCCTCCGCGGTGCTGGTCGCCGGAAGGACGTGCACCTCGCACCCCCGCTCGGACATGCGGTACGGCGTCATCGACTTGATGCCGAGGTCGACGGCCGCGACCGTGTGGCGCTTCTCCCCCATCGCCCGGACGACGTAGGGCTCGGGAGTGGTGACGTCCCGGGCCAGGTCGGCGCCTTCCATGGACGGGCTCTGCCGGACGCGTTCGAGCAAGGCGTCCGCTCCAGGCCCCACGGCGTCCGCCCCGCTGAAGATGCCGGCGCGCATCGCGCCCTTGTCGCGCAGGTGGCGGGTCAGCGCGCGCGTGCCGGAGACGGCGATCCCCACGATCCCCTGGTCGCGCAGCGCGGACCCCAGCGAACCCGTGGCACGCCAGTTGGAGGCGACACGCGCGGGCTCGCGCACGACGTACCCGGCCACCTGGATGCGGCGCGATTCGGGATCCTCGTCGTTGACGCCGGTGTTGCCGATGTGCGGGGACGTCATGGCCACGATCTGGCGCGCGTACGAAGGGTCGGTCAGGGTCTCCTGGTAGCCGGTCATGCCGGTGTTGAAGACCATCTCGCCGAAGGTCTCCCCCTCGGCGCCGTACGCGACCCCGTAGAACGTCCTACCATCTTCGAGAACCAGCAGTGCAGGCTTGGAAGCCTCACACATAGTTTCACCTTCTGCTACCATTTGATTACTGATCGCGAGAGCCAAGCGATTCGGTGTGCACGACCGCCCCGGGGCCCGGGGTGGCAGCGCGGGGAGCCCTCCAGGCGTTGGCCGGGGTGATGAACCGCGAACCATCTGGCGACAGCCGGAAACCGCGGCCATGCGCCGCGGGGAGGTCAATGGAGCTTCCCTTCGAGGACGGTCGGACGGCCGCGCAGGAAGGTCGCGATGACCCTGCCGGGCAGTTCGAGCCCGGCGTACGGGCTGTTGCGGCTCTTCGAAGTGAAGCCCGACGGGTCGACCACGGCGCGAGGCGACGGGTCGTACAGCGTGATGTTGGCGGGCGAGCCCACCTCCAGCGGACGGCCCTGTCCGGAAAGGCGGCCGATGCGGGCGGGACGGGCGGACATGCGGTCGGCGACCCCGGCCCAGTCGAGCAGGCCGGTCTCGACCATGGCCTCCTGGACCACCGGGAGCGCCGTCTCCAGGCCGATCATGCCCATCGCGGCCACGGCCCACTCGGTCTCCTTGGCCTCGACCGGGTGCGGGGCGTGGTCGGTGGCGACGCAGTCGATCGTCCCGTCGGCGAGGGCGTGCCGCAGCGCGGTGACGTCGTCGGCGGTGCGCAGCGGCGGGTTGACCTTGAAGATCGGGTCGTAGGACCCGGCCTTGCCGTCGTCGAGCAGCAGGTGGTGCGGGGTGACCTCGGCGGTCACCGGGCAGCCCTTGCTCTTCGCCCACCGGATGATCTCCACCGATCCGGCCGTGGACACGTGGCACACGTGCAGCCGCGACCCGACGTGCTGGGCGAGCAGCACGTCCCGGGCGATGACCGCCTCCTCGGCCACGGCGGGCCAGCCGCGCAGGCCGAGCGCGGCCGACATCTCGCCCTCGTTCATCTGCGCGCCCTCGGTGAGGCGCGGCTCCTGCGCGTGCTGGGCGACGACGCCGTCGAACGCCTTCACGTACTCCAGCGCGCGGCGCATGATGACCGCGTCCGACACGCAGTGCCCGTCGTCGGAGAAGACCCGCACGCCCGCGGCGGAGTCGGCCATCGCGCCGAGCTCCGCGAGCTGCTCGCCGGCGATGCCGCGCGTCACGGCCCCGACGGGCCGGACGTCGCAGTACCCGGCCTCGCGCCCGAGGCGCCACACCTGCTCGACCACGCCGGCCGTGTCGGCGACCGGGTCGGTGTTGGCCATCGCGTGGACGGCGGTGAACCCGCCCATCGCGGCGGCCCTCGTCCCGGACTCGACGGTCTCGGCGTCCTCGCGGCCCGGCTCGCGCAGGTGGGTGTGCAGGTCGACCAGCCCTGGGAGGGCCACCAGGCCCGCGGCGTCGACCACCTGCGCCCCGGCCTCGTCCAGTCCGGTGCCGACGCCGGCGACGGCGCCGCCGCGGACGAGGACGTCCGCCGCCTCGCCGCCGAGGATCCGGGCGCCCCTGATGATGTACGTCGTCACTGGGAGACCTCCTGGCCGATGGCGGGCTCGGACCCTCCGAGCAGCAGGTAGAGGACCGCCATGCGGGCGCTGACGCCGTTGGCGACCTGCTCGACGATCGTGGACCGGACGGAGTCGGCGACCTCGGCGGCGATCTCCACGCCGCGGTTCATCGGCCCCGGGTGCATGACGATGGCGTGGTCGGGCAGCTGCGCCATGCGCTCGGCGTCCAGCCCGTACCGGCGGCTGTACTCGCGCACGGTCGGGAAGTAGGAGGCGTTCATCCGCTCCTGCTGGACGCGCAGCATCATGATGACGTCGCTCTTCGGGATGACGCCGTCCAGGTCGTAGGAGACCGAGCACGGCCAGGTGTCGACCGCGACCGGGAGCAGGGTCGGCGGGGCGACCACGGTGACGTCGGCGCCGAGCGTGGCCAGGAGCAGGACGTTGGATCGTGCCACCCGGCTGTGCAGCACGTCGCCGACGATCGTGACCCTGCGGCCGTCCAGGCCGCCGAGGCGCTTGCGCATCGTGAACGCGTCCAGGAGCGCCTGCGTGGGGTGCTCGTGCGTCCCGTCGCCGGCGTTGACCACGCTGCCCTGCACCCACCCGGCGAGCCGGTGCGGCGCCCCCGAGGCGCCGTGCCGGACGACGACGCCGTCCGCGCCCATCGCCTCCAGGGTGAGGGCCGTGTCCTTCAGGCTCTCGCCCTTCGACACGCTGGACCCCTTGGCGGAGAAGTTGATGACGTCCGCCGACAGCCGCTTCGCCGCGGCCTCGAACGAGATGCGCGTGCGGGTGGAGTCCTCGAAGAACAGGTTGACGACCGTCCGGCCGCGCAGCGTCGGCAGCTTCTTGATGGAGCGGCCGGCGATCTGCGCCAGCTCCTCGGCGGTGTCGAGGACGAGCAGCGCGTCGTCCCGGCTGAGGTCGGCGGCGGAGATCAGATGGCGGTTCATTCGGCACCCCCCGTCGGGCCGAGCAGCACCGCGTCGCGCCCGTCGTTCTCGTCCAGCAGGACCTTCACGGTCTCCCGCATCGAGGTGGGCAGGTTCTTGCCCACGTAGTCCGCGCGGATCGGCAGCTGCCGGTGCCCGCGGTCGACCAGGACGGCGAGCTGGACGGCGCGGGGCCGGCCGAGGTCGTTCAGCGCGTCCAGCGCGGCGCGGACCGTCCGCCCGGAGAACAGCACGTCGTCGACGAGGACGACGACCTTGTCGTCGACGCCCCCGGCGGGCAGCTCGGTGCGCCCGAGCGCGCGGGCCGGGCGCATCCGCAGGTCGTCCCGGTACATGGTCGCGTCGAGCGAGCCCCAGGGCACCGGGCGGCCCTCGACCTCGCGCAGCGCCCCGGCGAGCCGCTCGGCCAGCGTCACGCCGCGGGTCTGGATGCCGAGCAGCAGGACGTCGTGGCCGCCCTTGGTCCGCTCGACGATCTCGTGTGCGATGCGGGTGAGCGCGCGCCTGATGTCGGGACCCTCCAGAACGGCCTTGGGCCGGGGGTCACCGTCCGCCACGCGCGCCCCCGCCGGCCGTTCCGGCCTGGAGGCAGCATTCACCACCGAAACCTCCTTTCCCGCCTCACGGGACGGGCCTTAAAGGACGTTGTGTCCTGCCCACGGTAGCAGCCGGGCGCGCCTGCCCGGTCCCCGGCCCGCCCCGTGTCTTCGCAGGTGAGAGGCGTCACATTCGGGGGCCCGCACGGCGGCGGCCCGGGAGCGTGACGGCGCCGCCACGCCCCGCCCGCACGGCGCGGGGACGATCCGGACGGACCGGATCGAGTCCTGCGGATTCGACCGCTTTTTTCCAATCAGCTTGACCTGGCGCCGTACCCGTTTTACCGTCACTGTCCGTAACCATCCCTGGAGACAGACTCCCGGGGCCCCCTGGCTTCGCGAATCTGTCTCCCCCCGGTGACAAACCGGGGTTCGACGACGACAAAGTGAGCCTTGGGGGGCCGCAGAATGCCGTCTGAATACGCAAAGGCTCTCGGTGCGCGCCTGCGCGCCATCCGCACCCAGCAGGGCCTGTCCCTGCACGGTGTGGAAGAGAAGTCACGTGGCCGCTGGAAGGCCGTCGTCGTGGGTTCGTACGAGCGGGGCGACCGCGCCGTCACCGTTCAGAAGCTGGCCGAGCTCGCCGATTTCTACGGCGTGCCGGTTTCCGAGTTGCTGCCCGGCGGAGCCGCGCCGAGCCCGCTCGGGCCTACACCCAAGCTCGTGATCGATCTAGAGCGGTTGCAGCAGCTTCCGAAAGACAAGGCCGGTCCTCTCGCCCGCTACGCCGCGACGATCCAGAGCCAGCGGGGCGACTACAACGGAAAGGTCCTGTCCATCCGCCAGGAGGACCTGCGTTCACTGGCGGTCATCTATGACAAGTCCCCGACCGAGCTCACCGAAGAGCTCATCGGCTGGGGCGTCCTCGACCCGGAGGCGCGCCGCGCCGTCGAGTCGTTCTGATCCGCCCGCTCCACCGCACGATCCGCTCCACCGGACGGGGCCCGCCGCACCTCGCGGCGGGCCCCGTCCGCGGTCCGGGGGCCCGCACGCCCCCCCCCGCGATCACGGAGAGTCACGAGATGGGCGCGGTGTGGTACTCCGCCTCGCCGCGCACGACGTCCCCGGCCCGGCGCCGCCGCCCCCGCGGGGCGAGGAGCGCCAGCGGGAGGACGACGGCCATGACCGCGGCGCTCACGGCGAAGCCCGTGCTGTAGCCGCCCTCGCCGGGGACGGCGACGATGACGACCGCGCTGATCTGCGTCCCGAGGGACGCCCCGACCGTCCTGATGAGCGTGTTGACGCCGGTCGCGACACCCGTCTCCCCGGTCGGCACGGCGGCGACGACCAGGTTCGCCACCGCGGCGTAGGCGAACCCCAGGCCGATGCCGCGCGCCAGGCCGCCGACGTAGAGCTGCCACATGGCGTCGTGCTGGACCGCCACGAACGCGTAGCCGAGGCCGGTCATCAGCGAGCCGCCGAACAGGACCGCCCGGGAGCCGACGCGCCGGTCGAGGAGGCCCGCGGTCATCCCCGCGACCGTCATGCCGATGCTGGCGGGCAGCTGGAGCAGGGCCGCCCGGGTGGCCGTCCCGCCGAAGCCGAAGCCGGTGTCCTCCGGAAGCTGGACGAGCAGGGGGAACAGCAGGCCGCCGGCCATGAGCGCGTAACCGGACAGCAGCGAGGCGGCGTTCGCCGTCCAGACTCCGCGCACGCGCATGAGCCGCGGATCGATCAGCGGGTCGCGGACGCGGCTCTCCACCCACAGCCATGCGACGGCCGTCACGAGCGACAGCGCGAGGAGGCCGAGGACGCCGGGGGACGCCCACCCCCACTCCATGCCCTGGGTGAGGGCGGTGAGCGCGGCCACCAGCCAGGCGGCGAAGAGGGCGGCGCCCCACCAGTCGACCTTCGCCGCCGTCCGGGGCACCGGGCGCGGGACGATCCGCCAGGCGAGGACCATGCCGGGCACCAGGCCGGCGACCGGGATCCACAGCAGCCACCGCCAGCCGAGGAGGTCGATGACCGGCCCGGCCAGGCACCACGACACCGCGCCGCCCAGCCCCAGCATGGACGACATGAGGCCGATGGCCGAGGCCCTCCGCACGGCCGGCACCACGTCCCGGATGATCGTGTACGCCAGCGGGAAGACGCCGCCGCCGATGCCGCTCAGGGCGCGTCCGGCCAGCATGGCCGGCACCGTCCCGGCCAGGGCGGCGACGACCGTCCCGGTGGCCGCGACGGCCAGCACGGCGAGCAGGACGCGGCGCGGCCCGTACAGGTCGCCGAGCCGCCCGACGACCGGCGTGGCGACCGCCGCGGAGAGCGTCATCGCGGTCAGCGCCCACGCCGCGCCCGCGGGCGTGGTGTCCAGGCCGTCCTGGATCTGCGGCAGCGCGGGCGTCACGACGGCCATGGACAGCGAGTAGGCCATCACCCCGAGGAACGCCAGCAGGGGGACCAGCCCGCGCCCGCCCTGCCCCGCCACCGAGCCCTCCCCTAGTTCGCCCCCCTAACAATCTCACAGTCGGACGAACCGCCATCTATCCCCCCATGAGGGAGACGACCGACGGCGCTAGGCGATCGCGCCCTTGCCCCGCAGCGCCTCGATCCGCCGCGGGGACGCGGACAGGACGTCCCGCAGCACCTCGTCGGTGTGCTCGCCCAGCATGGGGGCGGGCAGGGGGGCCGCGGCGGCGTCGAGACGCAGCGGGGATCCGGGGGCCAGATGGGGTCCCACTCCCGGCTGGTCCAGCACGGCCATCAGCGGCTCGTCGCGCAGGCCGGCGGCCACCTCCGCGAAGCCGCGGTAACGGGACCAGAGGACGGACGTGCCGGCCAGCCCGTCCGCGACCTCCTCGCACGTGCGGGACGCGAACCAGGGGGCGAGCACGCCACCGAGGACCTCCCGGTGGCCGTAGCGGTCACCGGCGCGGCGGAAGTCGGCGTCCAGGGCCCGTTCGAGGGCGGCCGTCACCTCGCCGAGACCGGTGGCCTCCACCAGGTCGCGCCAGTGGCGGGCGGTGAGGATCGCGACCATGACCCGCCCGTCCGCGGTGGCGAAGTCGCGTCCGAAGTCGCCGAACAGGTGGTTCCCCAGGCGCGCCCTGGGCTCGCCCAGCTGCGCCTCGGCGAGGTAGCCCAGGTTCCCCGCGGTGGCCAGGGCGACGTCCTGCAGCGCCACCTCGATGCTCTGCCCCTCGCCCGTGCGCAGGCGGTGCCGCTCGGCCGCGAGCAGGCCGACGGCCATGTAGAGGCCGCACGCCACGTCCCACGCGGGCAGGGCGTGGTTGACCGGCGCCTCCCGGCCGGGCGGACCCGTGATCAACGGAAACCCCGTGGCGGCGTTCACCGTGTAGTCGACGGCGTTGCCTCCATCGCGCGTCCCCTGGAGCCGGACATGGATCAGATCCGGCCTGACCGCCTTCAGCTCCTCGTACGTGAGACCCGGCCGGGGTGGAGCGTTGGTCAGGACGGTGCCGGCTTCGGCGATGAGACCCGCGACGACCTCGCGCCCCTCCGGCGACCGCAGGTCGACGGTGACCGAGCGCTTGCCCTTGTTCAGCCCGGCCCAGTACAGGCTCCGCCCGGACGGCGCGAGCGGCCACCGGTCGATGTCGGGCCCGCCGCCGATCTGGTCGACCCGGATGACGTCGGCGCCGAGCTGCGCCAGCGTCATTCCGCCCAGCGGCGTCGCCACGAAGCTGGACAGCTCGACGACGCGCATCCCGTCCAGCGGCAATGTCCCGGCCATGCGGCGATGTCTATCAGGCGGCCGGCCGAGCCGCGCGGGGCGGGTGCGCCGGAGGGGGATCGCGCCGGCGGGACCGGCTCGGGGGGTTGCGGCCGCCGCCGGCGCGATCGTCACGGCGCCGGAGGCCGGGCGGCGGGCCGCGGTGAGGTGGCGGCGGCCGCCCCGGCCTCCGGCGGGGGCCCGGTCCGGGGAGGGGGACGGGCCTCCAGGGTGGCTCAGTCGGCAGGGTGGCTCAGTCGGCAGGGTGGGCTCAGTCGGCAGGGCGGCTCAGCCGGCTTCGGGGACCGGGAGGGTCGGCTGTCCGGTGACGCCGAGGGTGTCCTCGACCAGGGTGACGAAGACCTCCGCGTCGTGCAGGAGCTCCTCGGCCTCCCGCGCGGTCACGGCGCGCGGGAGGCCCGCCTCGGCGGCGGCGCGCTTGTCGGCGCCGGCGGCGAAGAAGGCCGCCCACTCGCGCAGGGCGGGCTCGGCCTCGGGCAGCAGCACCCACACGCTGCGCGGGCGGCCGCGGCGGTGGGTCTCCAGGGGCTCCTTGGACGCCAGCACCGCGGCGGCGGCGCGCAGCGCGGCCAGGTGGGCGCAGACGTAGCGGACGGCGGGCGAGGTGGCCTCGGCCGCCTCGGCGAGGCCCATGCGGGCGGCGTGCAGCTGGCCGGCGGCCGTGTGCGCCGGACGCGGCGCGGGCAGCGGGCGGTGGCGGGGGCGTGGGCTCGGTGCTGGGACGGACTGGGCGGCGGAGTGGATCCCGCGTGCGGTCATCGTTCCGGACATGTCTGCCTCCTTCCGGGCTCGGGCCGGCCGGGCGGAGAGCTTCCCCTCACTCCGCCCGGCCGTCCGTCCCGCCGAAACACCGCGACCGGCGGGGACGTCGCCCTGGTGCGGGCCGCGAGTCCCGCACCACCTCGAACATAAGTTCGAGGCATTCCCCAGTAAACAGGCCCGGCGACGATTCGTCAACGTGTTCGAACGCGTGTCCCGCACCGCAGGTCAGAGGGTATGCAGACGGTCGAACGGCGAGTCCGGGGGTCCGCCCGCGGGACGGCTAGCGAGGCCGCCTGACGTGCACGGGAACGTTGGTTCCGAGCAGGTCCGGGAAGTACTCGGCGATGTGCATCGGCAACCGCACGCAGCCGTGCGAGGCGGGGTACTTGGGGACGTCCAGGGCGCCGTGGAAGGCGATGCCGCCGTTGAAGTAGATGGGGTTGTAGAGGCGCCCCAGGGGCGACGTCTCCCAGCCGGAGGCACGGCGTCCCGTCCGGAAGTCGCCCGTGCCGGTCGAGGCGTAGCGGCAGCGCGGGACGGTGGCGCCGCGGTCCTTGGCGCAGTAGTACTCGCCCGAGCCGGACGAGATGTGCGAGATGAGCCGCGGCTTCCCGTCCTTGTAGAGGACGAGGTACTGGCGCTTCAGGTCGACGTCGACGCGGTTCTTCTCCCGCTTCTTGGCCATCGGACGCGGCTCCTTGGGCGCGTCGAGGGCCTCCCAGAAGGACTTGCCGAGGGTGGTCTTCTGCTTGAGGCGGTTGACGGCCTGGAACGCCCAGACGGCCGTCTGCGTGGACGGCCCGTACTTCCCGTCCGCCTTGCCCGGGTCGTAGCCGAGCTCCTTCAGCCGCCGCTGGAGCGCCTTGACGTCGGAGCCCTTGGCGCCCGCCTTGAGCTTGCGGTGGGTGGGGGTGGGCGCCGGCGCGGGCGACGTCGCCGTCGCCGACGGTGAGGCCTTCGGCGGGGCGGGCGACGCCGCGTCCGTGTCGTTGCAGCCCGTCAGCCCGACGGCCGCGATCAGCAGAACCGCGCTCTTCCGCACGTCGATCGGTCTCCCTCGCATGCGCTGACCTTAAAGTGCTACCCATGCATCCGAATGCCGAAATCGTCGCGAAGGCCCTGCGCGACCAGGGCGCGACCGGAGCCATCGTAGAGCTTCCCGACTCCGCGCGGACGGCGCAGGCGGCGGCGGACCAGCTCGGCTGCGAGGTCGGCGCGATCGCCAACAGCCTGCTCTTCGACGCCGACGGGTCGCCGCTGCTGGTGATGACCAGCGGCGCGCACCGCGTCGACACGGCCAAGGTGGCGGGCCTGGTGGGCGCGGCGAAGGTGCGGCGGGCGACGCCGGAGTTCGTCCGGGAGGCGACCGGCCAGCCCATCGGGGGCGTCGCGCCGATCGGCCACCCGGCGCCGATCCGCACGCTCGTGGACGTGTGGCTGGACAAGTACGACGTGGTCTGGGCCGCGGGCGGGCACCCGCACACCGTCTTCCCGACGTCGTACGAGGAACTGCTGAGGATCACCGGGGGCACCCCGGCGGAGGTGGAGTGATGGAGATCTGGCACAACCCGCGCTGTTCCAAGAGCCGTGCCGCGAAGGCGGCGCTGGACGAGGCGGGCGTGGAGTACACCGAGCGCCGCTACCTGGACGAGCCGCCCACGGCGGAGGAGCTGGACGCGGTCCTCACCCGGATCGGCGCCGAGCCGTGGGAGGTGGCGCGGCTGAACGAGCCGGTCGCCAAGGAGCTCGGGCTGAAGGACCTCGAGCACGACCGGGCCCGGTGGATCGAGATCATGGTGGCGAACCCGGTGCTGATCCAGCGGCCGATCGTGCTGACCGGCGGCACCGCCGTCGTGGCGCGCGACGACGCCTCGGTGCGCAAGGCCCTCGACAGCCGGTGACGCCGGTGTGATTCTGGGGAGTCGGGGAACGACGATCGGTGACCTCCGGAGGGGCGATGACGGCGCAGATGCGCACCGGCCCGGCGGCGCGCGACCCGGGCTTTCGCGGGATCGACCCGCCGGCGCTCGATCAGGTCATCAGGCAGATGCAGGACGCGCAGAACGCGATCCAGGGCTGGCTGAACGGCCACCGCCCGCCGCCGGGCGTCTCCGCGGCCGGGTACAAGCAGGCCGACGAGGTGGCGCGGTGGGCCGCCGAGCAGCTCGGGATGCTGGCGCGCCGCTACAACTACGCGGTCACCAACCCGTCTCCGGGCGGCGGGGTCGACGCCCCGCCGCCGCCGCGCCCCGCGCCGTCGCCCGGGAGCCCGGGGCGCGCTCCGGTCGGGACGCCCCGGCCGGTGACGCCGCCGCCGCGCCGGACCGCGCCCGAGCCGACGCCGAGCGGCGCCGGGGGGATCGGCAACTTTCCCACCCGGCAGGCCGCCGCCAGGGCCGCCAAGACCGACGCGCTGGCCGTCGTGGCGTCGGTCCAGGACGGCAGGCCCGTGTCCGACACCGTGTGGAAGCACCTGAAGGCCAACGCCGACGATCCCGACTACACCGAGAAGCTGTACGAGAGGCTGGGCCCGGCGGCCACGGCCGCGCTGCTGAAGGACGCGCAGGGGCACGAGGCCCGGCTGCGGGTCGTCCAGGAGTCGCTCGGCACGTCCAGCCACCATCTGACGATGGACGTGAAGTGGCTGCGCGCCTTCCTGGCCGAGGCCGACCGCGTCGGCGTCCGTCCCGTCGCCGTCCAGGTGCTCCTCGGGGCGGACATGAGCGCGCGGACGCGCGAGGCCGTCGCGAAGCTCGATCTGCGGCCCCCCGAAGCCACGAACTCCCCAGCCATGAACTCCCCAGCCATGAACGTCGCCTGAGAGGTCGCCATGGCCGCTCCGCCGCCTCCCGGCAGCCTGCCCCCTCCGCTCACCGGCACCGCCGCGGCGGAGCTGTCCCCCACGGAACGTCCCAATCCGGAGTACCAGCAGCTCTACCAGGCGTACGCGGACGCCTACGGCAGCATCGACCGCCTCCGCCGGGCCCTGGACGCCCCGGTGAAGACGCTGCGCGGGACGGACGCGTGGCTCGGGCCGGAGGCGCGGGAGTGGGGCGGGCACCTCGACGCCAACCGGGGGGCGCTGCGGAAGGCCGCCGACCGCATCCTCTGGGACATCTACGATCGGCTCTCCGCCACCCAGCGGACCATCGCGCGGGTCTAGTCTCTGTCGGGTGAGGGACCCGAAGCTGCGCGAGATCGACGAACGCGCCTTCCTACGCAGGCTCGGCCCCATGCTGGACGTGTACGCGGCCGCGATGGACCCGCCGAACGAGCAGCTCCCGGGCCGGCACACCATCATGGAACGGCACGCCTCGTATCCGGGGTTCCGCGCGCTGGTCGTCGAGCGCCGCGGGGCGCTGCCGGTGGTGCCGGGTCCCGTCCTGGGGTTCGCCTACGGGTTCCACGGGACACGCGGCCAGTGGTGGCACGACGTCGTCCACCAGGCGCTGTCCGACCTTGAGGGGCCCGAGCACGCCGAGGCGTGGCTGGAGGACACGTTCGAGGTCGCCGAGCTGCACGTGCACCCGCGGGCGCAGGGCAGGGGCCTCGGCCGGGGCCTGCTGACCGCGCTGTGCGAGGGCAGGCCGGAGCGGACGGTCGTGCTGTCGACGCTCGACAGGAGCCCGGACACCCCGGCCCGCACCCTGTACCGCTCGGTCGGCATGGTCGACCTGCTGACCGGCTTCGAGTTCCCGGGCGGAGGGCCCCGCTACGCGGTCATGGGCGGGACCCTGCCGCTGGCGCCGTACCCGGCCCCGTCCAGCAGCGAGTAGACCTCGCGCGTCGCCGTCGACTTGTTGAAGGTGATGAAGTGGATGCCGGGCGCGTCCTGGCCGAGCAGTTCCCCGCACAGCTCGGCGGCGTGCTCGATGCCGAGCCTGCGGACCGCCTCCGGGTCGTCGGCCACCGCGTCGAACCGGGCCTTGACCTCGGGCGGGAACGGCGCGCCCGACAGCTGCTCGGACCGTTCGATCGTGCTGATCTGCGTGACCGGCATGATGCCCGGCAGGATCGGCACGTCGCAGCCGGCGGCGTCGACGCGGTCGCGGAGCCGGAAGTAGTCCTCGGCCCGGAAGAACATCTGGGTGATCGCGTAGTCGGCGCCGGCCCGGCACTTCTCGATGAAGTGGCGGGTGTCGCTCTCGATGTCGGGCGAGCGCGGGTGCTTGTAGGGGAAGGCGGCCACGCCGACGCAGAAGTCGCCGTAGGCGCGGATCATCCGGACCAGGTCGGCGGCGTACTCGACGCCGTCGGGGTGCTTGACCCACTCCCCCATCGGGTCGCCGGGCGGGTCGCCGCGCACGGCGAGGATGTTGCGCACGCCCGCGGCGGCGAACCGCCCGATCAGGTTGCGCAGCTCGGCCTGCGAGTGGTCGACGGCGGTGAAGTGCGCGACGGGGGTGAGGGTGGTGTCGGTCGCGATCCGCTCGACGATGTCGACGGTCTTGTCCCTGGTGCCGCCGCCCGCGCCGTAGGTCACCGACACGAAGGTCGGGTGCAGGGGCTCCAGCTCGCGGATCGTCCGCCACAGGTTCCGGGCGCCCTTGTCGGTCTTGGGCGGGAAGAACTCGAACGAGAACGAGCGGCGGCCGGTGGCCAGCAGCTCTCGGACGGTGGGGGGCCGGTCGAGGCGTGCGCGCATCCCCCAAGCCTACAGAAGGGCCCGGAACCGCCGATCCGCGTGACGCTCGCCACAGGACACGGGCGTTATGTACCTATTTCCGAAGATCGAGTGACTTCTCACGTTTTCGCGGTGAGGTGAAAACCGCCCAGGTGGATACGATCGCCGCATGTCGACCAGCCGTATCCGCAAGGAGGTCGACGAGGCGCTGCTGGGCTTCGTCGACCGGCAGCGCCCCGCCCTGCTCACCATCAGCGACGACCTCGCGCCCATGCTGTCCGCCCTGGACGCGCTGCTGGGCGGCGGGAAGCGGCTGCGTCCCGCGTTCTGCTACTGGGGGTGGCGCGCCGCGGACGGCGAGGACGTCCCCGGCATCGTGGCCGCTGCCGCGTCCCTGGAGCTGCTCCAGGCGAGCGCGCTGATCCACGACGACGTGATGGACTCCAGCGACACCCGGCGCGGCCAGCCGTCCGCCCACCGCAGGTTCGAGGCCATGCACGCCGCGCAGGACTGGCCGGGCGACGCGGAGGCGTTCGGCGGCGGCGCCGCGATCCTGCTCGGCGACCTGTGCCTGGCCTGGTCGAGCGAGATGTTCGAGACGTGCGGGCTGGACGGCGAGAGCCGCCGCCGCGGCCGGGCCGTCTACGACCTGATGCGCACCGAGGTGATGTGCGGCCAGTACCTCGACATGCTGGAGGGCACCCGCCGGGAGGCCAACGTCGCCACGGCGCTGCGCGTGGTGGAGTACAAGAGCGCCAAGTACACGATCGAGCGCCCGCTGCACCTCGGAGCGGCGCTGGCCGGCGCCCGCCCCGGCGTGACGGCCGCGCTCACCGGCTACGGGCTGCCCCTCGGCATCGCGTTCCAGCTCCGCGACGACGTGCTCGGCGTGTTCGGCGACCCGGCCGAGACCGGGAAGCCCGCCGGCGACGACCTGCGCGAGGGCAAGCGGACCGTGCTGGTGGCCCTCACCCTGGAGCGCGCGTCCGCGGCCCAGGCCGCGGCCCTGAGGGCCCGGCTCGGCGATCCGGCCCTGGACCGGCCGGGCGTGGACGGGCTGCGCGCGATCATCGAGGAGACCGGCGGCCTCGCCGCCTGCGAGGCCATGATCGAGCGGTACCTGCGGGAGGCGGAGGAGGCGCTGCGGGCGGCCCCGATCACCGCCGAGGCGCGGCAGGCCCTCGCTGACCTCGCCGTCGCCGCCACCACCCGCATCACCTGAGCCCCGTTGGCACGATCCGGCCACCTTTCCCCGGCGGTCTAGAACTTTCCCACTGATTGGTGGCAGAAATGTCGCCATGTGCGCCGACAGCCCCGCGGACCGCGTGCCGCGCGTCGACCCGCTCCCCGAGGAGGAGTGGGACGACGTGCTCAAGGCCGTGGTCGCGACGACCGGGCCCCTGAACCTCTTCACCACGCTGGCCCGCCACCCGGGCCTGTTCCACTCCTGGATCGGGTTCGGCTCGCTGCTGCTGATGCGGGGGACGCTGCCCGGCCGGGACCGCGAGCTGGCGATCCTGCGGACGGCGCACCACCGGTCCTGCGGCTACGAGTGGGAGCACCACCGCGGGCTCGGGCTCGCCGCGGGGCTGACCGAGGCCGAGATCGCCGCCGTCCGGCTCGGCCCGGACGGGCACGGCTGGGGCCGCGGCGACCGGATGGTGCTGACCGCCGCGGACGAGCTGCACGAGCACGGGACGATCGGCGACGCGACGTGGGCGGAGCTGTCCGCCCGGTTCGGGGAGCGCGAGCTGATCGAGCTGGTGATGCTGATCGGCCACTACCACATGGTCGCGTTCACGCTGAACGCCCTCCGCGTCCAGCCCGAGGAGGGCACCGGCCCCGGAGAGGGGCGCTGATGCGGACGGGACGGTGGCTGCCGGCCGCGGCGGCGCTCGCGTCCGCGCTGGCCCTGGCGGCGGTGCCGGTGCCCGGTGAGGCGCGGGCGGCGCTCGGGCGCTGCGGCGACCCCGCCCAGCGGCCGTGGTGCGACACCGCGCTGACGCCGGAGCGGCGGACCGCGCTGCTCATGCCGGAGCTGACCGGCGACGAGAAGATCGCGCTGCTCGCGTCGGACGACCCCTTCGGCGGCCCGCTCGGCGGGTTCTTCGAGACGGCGCACGCGGACACCGCCGAGGGCATCGAGCGGCTCGGGATCCCGCCGGTGTACATGGCCGACGGCCCGGCCGGCGTGCGGCAGGGCAAGGCCACGGCGCTGCCCGCGCCGATCGCGCTCGCGGCGGGCTTCGACCGCGAGGCCGCCGGCCTGTACGGCGGGACGGTCGCGTGGGAGGCCCGGCACCGGGGCAACGACCTCGTCTTCGGGCCGACCGTCGACGTCCTGCGCACGCCCCGCAACGGCCGGACGTTCGAGGGCTTCGGCGAGGACCCCCACCTGTCGGCGACGCTGGGCGTGCCCTGGATCAAGGCCGCGCAGGACCGGGGCGTGATGACGTCGGTCAAGCACATGGCCGTCTACACGCAGGAGACCGACCGGTTGTCGCTCAGCATGAACGTCGACCCGCGGACGCTGCGGGAGATCTACCTGCCGCCGTTCGAGGCCGCCGTGAAGGACGGCGGCGCGGCGACCGTGATGTGCGGGTTCGGGAGGCTGAACGGCCGGTGGGCCTGCCAGGACGGCACCGTCCTGAACGGGATCCTGCGGTCGGAGTGGGGCTTCGAGGGCTTCGTGCCGTCCGACCACACCGCCGCGCAGGACACGGCCGACGCCGCCAACGGCGGTCTCGACATGGAACTGCCGATCGGCATGAAGTACAACGCGTTCCTGCTGAAGACGGCCGTCGCGCAGAAGAAGGTCACGCAGGCCGCCATCGACGGGCACGTCCGGAACATCCTGCGGACCATGTTCAGGTTCGGGCTGTTCGACCGCCAGGCGTACCCCAACGACCTCACTCGCATCGACCGGACGGAGAGCCGGACCGCCGCCCGGCGGATCGCGGAGGGCGGCATCACGCTGCTGAAGAACGACGGCGTGCTCCCGCTGAGGGCGCCGCGCTCGATCGCGCTGATCGGGCGGGCCGCGCGGGAGAGCCCGAGCGGGTTCGGCTCGGCGAAGGTCGTCCCGTTCACGGCCGTCAGCGCGCAGGACGGCATCACGCGCCGCGCGGGGGCCGGCGTGACGGTGACCTACACCGGCGGCGACGATCGCGCGGCGGCCGCCGCCGCGGCGCGCGGCGCCGACGTCGCCCTCGTGTTCGCCACCGACAGCCAGGGCGAGTTCTTCGACAAGTCCTGCCTGACGCTGGAGTGCGGCGAACCGCTCCGGGGCGACCAGGACGGGCTGATCTCCGAGGTCGCCGAGGCCAACCCGAACACGATCGTCGTCCTGAACACGGGCGGGCCCGTGCTGACGCCCTGGGCCGGACAGGTGAAGGGCGTCATCGAGGCCTGGTATCCGGGGCAGGAGGCGGGGAACGCCCTGGCGCGGGTCCTGTACGGGGACGTGGACCCGGGCGGACGGCTTCCCGTGACGTTCCCGGTCGAGGAGAACGACGCCCCGGCCGCCGCGAACCCCGCGCAATACCCCGGTGTCGGCAAGACCACGACGTTCTCCGAGGGCGTGTTCGTCGGCTACCGGCACTACGACGCCAAGGGAATCGCGCCGCGGTTCCCGTTCGGGCACGGCCTCTCCTACACCACGTTCGCCTACAGCGGGCTCACCGCGAGCACCAAGGCCGTGCAGGTGACGGTCATCAACACGGGTCAGCGGACCGGCGTCGCGGTCCCGCAGCTGTACATCGGCATGCCGTCGCCTGGCGTGGACGTCCCGCAGCCGCCCAAGCAGCTCAAGGGCTATGCCAAGGTCACGCTCGCGCCCGGCGAGAGCACGAAGGTGACGTTCCCTCTGTCTCCACGCTCGTTCGCCTACTGGAACGAGGGCGCGAAGGCATGGAAGGTCGCCGGCGGCTGCTACAAGATCATGGTCGGCTCGTCCTCCCGGCGGATCGAGCGCACGGGGACGCTCGGCGCCTGCGGCTGACGAGGAAGATCGAGGTTCCGCTGCCGTACCCGCCGGTTACGCGGTACAAATGAGGAAATCTTCGTCCGTCCCCGCCGAGTCGGAGTCCCCCAGTGCCGCACGACACCTCCCGCGGGAGGACGACCGTCCATCCCGCACGCGCCGCCGCCCGGCCCGGGCGCCCGGCCCAGCCCCACGGCGGCCGCGCCGGGCGTCCCGGCAAGCCGCGCCCCTCGCAGGCCCGCTCCGGGCAGGGGCGCGCCGGGCCGCCGCGCCCCGCGCAGAGCAGCCGGTACCTCACCGGCGGCGAGGCCGACGGCCCGCGGCTGCAGGAGGTGGTCGACGCCCGCGGCCCGCTCTCCGGGCCGCGGCTGCGCAAGGTCGCCGCGCGCACCGCCGCGGCGCTCGCGGCGATGCACCGCGCGGGGGTCGTGCACCACGACTTCAAGCCCGCCAACGTCCTGCTCGGCCCGGACGGCGCCAAGGTCGTCGACCTCGGCGCCGGGCGCCTCGCCGACGCCGCCGGGACGCCCGCCTACATGGCGCCCGAGCAGATCGAGGACGAGCCCGCCGGGCCGCCCGCCGACGTCTTCGCGTGGGGCGCGACGATGGTGTTCGCCGCGACGGGCCGGCCGCCGTTCGGCACCGGGCCGAGCACGGCCGTGATGCGGCGCGTCACGTCCCGCCGGCCCGACCTCGGCGAGATGCACGGCCCGCTGCGCGACCTCGCCGTCCGCTGCCTGGACAAGAACCCGGCCGCGCGGCCGACCGCGCCGCAGGTCGTCCGGGCGCTGCGGGAGGGCCAGGGCCCGGCGCCGAAGCCGCGCCCCACGAAGATCCCGCGCTACCGGTGGCGGATGATGGTCGCGCTCGGCGCGGTCATCGCCGCCGGGTTCGCGCTCGGCATGCTGTTCTGAGCGGCCCTCACCAGTGCGGCGGCCGGTCCTCCAGCAGGCGGGAGTCGTCGTCGCCGGCGCGCCACTCGCCCCATCCGGTGTCGGTGTCGTCGGACGTCTGGTCCGGCAGGATCTCCAGGTCGTCGTCCAGGTCGACCGGGCGGTCGTCGTCGGGTCCCACGTTCATGATCCCCATTGTCGGCGATCGGACCGGGCTGCCGCACCGTGATCCAGGTCAAACCCTGACCGCCCCCCGGGCGGCCGCCGGCGGGCTCAGCGGGCCAGCCGGCGGGCGAACTCCGCCGCGGCGGCGCCCGGGTCGCCGGCCTCGGTGATCGCCCGGACGACCACGACGCGGCTCGCGCCCGCGGCCAGGACCTCGTCCAGGTTGCCGAGGTCGATCCCGCCGATCGCGAACCAGGGCCGCGCGACCCGCTGCCCGGCGACGTACTCCACCAGCTTCGGGCCGGGGGCGGGGCGGCCGGGCTTGGTCGGGGTGGGCCACACCGGGCCCGCGCAGAAGTAGTCCGCGCCCGGCTCGGCGGCCGCCGCGGACGCCTGCTCGGGCGAGTGCGTCGACCGGCCGATCAGCATGTCGCCGCCGATGATCTCGCGGGCGGCGGGGACCGGCAGGTCGTCCTGGCCGAGGTGCAGCACGTCCGCGCGGACGGCGTGCGCCACGTCGGCGCGGTCGTTGACCGCCAGCAGCGCCCCGTGCCGGTCGCAGGCCGCGCGGAAGATCTCCAGGTAGGCCATCTCCTGCCGGGCCTCCAGGCCCTTCTGCCGGAGCTGGACGATGTCGACGCCGGCGCCGAGCACGGCGTCCAGGAAGCCGGGCAGGTCGCCGTGCCGCTCCCGCGCGTCCGTGCAGAGGTAGAGGCGGGCTCGGCTGAGCCGCTCGCGCAGCTCGACGGCGCGCGCGGAGGGCAGATGCCTGGACACGGCGGCGGACGTCCTTTCTCGCATGCGGTCGCGGGGCCGCGCGGCGGCACGGTGCCGGCGCGCGCGACCCCGCGATGGTGTCACGTGCGTTGCCGCCGGGCGGACCCGGCCCGCGGCCGCCTAGAAGGCGAGCGCCTGGGCGCGGCGGCGGACCTCGGTACCCCGGTTCTCCGTCAACGCCTCGACGGGAGTCCCCGGCAGGGTGTCGTCGGCGGTGAACAGCCACCGGATCGTCTCGACGTCGTCGAAGCCGGCGTCCGACAGCAGCGTCAGGGTGCCGGGAAGTCCCTTGACGACCTGGCCGTCCTTGACGAAGGCGGCGGGCACCATCGGCTCGCCGCCGCGGCGCACGGCCAGCAGGCGGTGCTCGCTGATGAGCTGCTTGATCCGGTTGGGCTTGATCCCGAGACGGTCAGCGGTCTCCTTCAGAGAGAGCCATTCGCCGGCGAGGGCGTCGGTCCGGGGGTCGAGTGCGCTGTCAACGGTTGCGTGCATCTGCGTCACGCCCCCTTGCTACCACGCCTTCGGAAGCCTCAAACCCCCTGCACAACCGTTAAGTGCCCTCGCCGATCGCTATCCGCGAACGGCCTGCTTGACGGGCACGTCCGGGTCGGCGATCGCCTCCGGATCCACCGGCGTCCCGGCGGCGATCACGCGCCTCGCCTGCACCAGGTCGCGGGGCCTGCCGACGGTGAGGATCGCGTCGAGGCGGTCGCCGGTCAGCCACGCCACGGCCCATTTCGGTCCGGCCGGGTCGCCGCGGTGGACGAGCCGCTCGGACACGGCGTGGCTGCCCGCGTACTGGACCATCCGGCCGAACTGCTCCGACCAGAAGTACGGGGCGGCGTCGTAGACGGCGTCCTGGCCGAGGAGGGCCGCGGCGGCCACGTCGGGGGCGTTGAGGGCGGTGTCCCAGTGCTCGACGAGGAGCCGCCGCCCGTACCGCCGCGACCACCAGGCCGCGCAGTCGCCGGCGGCCACGACGTCCGGGCGCGGGGAGCCGGGGTCCTCCTCGCCCGTGCAGGCGCGGAACGAGCCGTCGGTGACCACGCCGCGCTCCAGCAGCAGGCCGGAGCCCTCCAGCCAGTCCAGGACGGGCCGGACGCCGACGCCGACGACCACCTCGTCCGCGTCGATCCGGCCGCCGCCGGCGAGGGCGAGCCCGCCCTCCCGGACCTCCGCGACCTTGACGCCGGTGCGCAGCTCGACGCCGGCCTCGGCGTACCAGGGGGCGGTCAGCGCGCCGACCTCGGGCCCGATGGCGTTGGCGAGCGGGGTGTCGGCCGCTTCGACGACCGTGACCCAGCAGCCCTTCTTCGCCGCGGTCGTGGCGACCTCCGCCCCGATCCAGCCCGCCCCGACGATCACGATCCGGGCGCCGGGGACGAGCCGGGCCCGCAGGTCGCGGGCGTCCTCGATGGTGCGCAGGACGTGCTGGCGGCCGTCGCCCGGCAGCGTGATCGGGGCCGCCCCGGTCGCGATCACCAGGCCGTCGAAGGGCAGGTCGCCCGCCGTGGACGCGACGACGCCGCCGCGTCCGGGCGCGTCCAGCCGCAGGCCGGTGGCGCTCTCGCCGAGCAGCAGCTCGCAGCGCAGCGCGTCCCAGTCGGCGTCGACCGTCGTGTCGTCGGAGTCGCCCGCGAGGACGGCCTTCGACAGCGGCGGCCGGTCGTAGGGACGGTGCCGCTCCGCCGAGACGAGCGTGAGCGCGCCCTCGTACCCCCTGCTCCTCATGGCCTCCACGGCGCGCACGCCGGCAAGCCCGCCACCCACGACGATGACCCTCTGCATGAAGGCAACCCTAACCGGCGCCGGATTCCGGGTGGACACCTGTCCAGGCGAAGGCGCACGGCGACAAGGTCGTAAGGTAGGAGGCGGACAAAGAGCACAGAGCGCGGGAGTCCGGTACGACCGGGCTGAGAGGGCGGCTGAACGGGCCGCCGACCGCCAGACCTGATCCGGATCATGCCGGCGAAGGGAGCGCGCATGCAGATCGTCATCATCGGCGCCGGGGTCATCGGTCTCGCCACGGCCTGGCGGGCCGCCGCCGGCGGCGCCGCCGTCACCCTGGTCGACCCCGAGCCCGCCGGAGGCGCCTCGTCCGTGGCCGCCGGCATGCTCACCCCGGTCAGCGAGCTGACCTACGGCGAGGAGCCGCTACTGCGCCTCGGCCTCGCGTCCCGCGACCGGTACGGCGCGTTCGTCGCCGAGCTGGAGGAGCAGACGGGCCTGGAGACCGGCTACCGCACCGACGGGATCATCGAGGTCGCGTTCGGCCCCGACGACCTGGCCTACCTCGACGACCTGCGGCGCTTCCAGGAGAGCCTCGGGATCCCCGTCGAGACCCTGTCCGGCCGGGAGTGCCGGCGGGCCGAGCCGATGCTCGCGCCCGGCGTGCGCGGCGGGCTGCTCGCCCCCGAAGACGGCTCGATCGACCCGCGCCGCCTCACCCCGGCGCTGCTGGCCGCGGGCGAGCGACTGGGCGTCCGGCTCGTCCGCCGGCGGGCGACCGGGGTCGTGACCGAGCGCGACGCGGCGACCGGGGTGCGGCTGGACGACGGAACGGTCCTCCGCGCGGACCGGGTGCTGCTGGCCGCCGGCCCGTGGTCGGACGGCCTCGACGGCCTGCCCCCCGGGACCGTTCCACCCGTCCGCCCGGTGAAGGGGCAGGTGATCCGGCTCCGCGGCCGCACGCCCTTCCTCCGCCGGTCCACCCGCGGGCTCGTGAAGGGCTCGTCGGTGTACCTCGTCCCGCGCGCCGACGGCGAGGTCGTCCTCGGCGCGACGCAGGAGGAGCTGGGCTTCGACACCCGCGTCACCGCCGGCGGGCTCTGGGAGCTGTTGCGGGACGCCCGCGAGCTGCTGCCCGGCGTCACCGAGCTGGAGTTCGCCGAGGTCTCGGCCGGGCTGCGCCCCGGCTCCCCCGACAACGCGCCCGTGATGGGCCCGACCGCGCTGCCCGGCCTCTTCGTGGGGACGGGGCACTTCCGCAACGGCGTCCTGCTCACCCCGGTGAGCGCCGACATCCTGTCCGCGATGCTGCTGGACCGGCCCGTCCCCGAGCTCGCCGGGCCGTTCGCCCCCGACCGCTTCTCCCCCGAGGTGACCGCATGAAGGTGATCGTCAACGGTGAGCCGCGCGAGCTGCCCGACGGCGCGAGCGTGGCCGAGGTCGTCGCGACCGTCACCGCCGCCGCGTCCGGCGTGGCGGCGGCGCTGAACGACGAGGTCGTCCGGCGGGCGGAATGGGAGGCGACCGCGCTGCGCGAATCCGACCGCCTCGAAGTACTGACCGCCGTGCAGGGAGGCTGACCATGGCGACGACCACCGACCCGCTCGTCATCGCGGGCACCGAGCTCGGCTCCCGGCTGATCATGGGCACCGGGGGCGTGCCCAGCATGCGGGTGCTGCGGGAGGCGCTCACCGCGTCCGGGACGGAGCTGACCACGGTCGCGATGCGGCGGGTGGACCCGTCCGCGCGCGGCTCGGTGCTGGACGTGCTGAACGACTGCGGCATCCGGGTGCTGCCGAACACGGCGGGCTGCTTCACCGCCGGGGAGGCCGTCCTGACGGCCAAGCTCGCCCGCGAGGCACTCGGCACGGCCTGGGTCAAGCTCGAAGTGATCGCGGACGAGCACACGCTGCTGCCCGACCCGATCGAGCTGGTGGAGGCCGCCGAGCAGCTCGTCGCCGACGGGTTCACCGTGCTGCCGTACACCAACGACGACCCGGTCCTCGCGCAGCGCCTGGAGCGGATCGGCTGCGCCGCGGTGATGCCGCTCGGCTCCCCCATCGGCTCCGGCCTCGGCATCCGCAACCCGCACAACATCGAGCTGATCGTCGAGCGGGCGGGCGTGCCGGTGATCCTGGACGCGGGGCTCGGCACCGCCTCCGACGCCGCCCTGGCCATGGAGCTCGGCTGCGACGCGGTGCTCCTCGCGACGGCCGTGACCCGCGCGCGGCACCCGGACCGGATGGCCGCCGCGATGCGGCACGCGGTGGAGGCCGGGCGCCTCGCCCGCCTGGCCGGGCGGATCCCGAAGCGCCGCTACGCGCAGGCGTCCTCCCCCTTCGAGGGCCTCTCCACCTCGTAGCGACGCTAAAGGTTCCCCTGTAGAAGTATTCGCTGGACCTGAACACTCCGTGCCGTGAGACTGGGCCGGTCCACCGACGGCCCTGCCGCAACCCGGCAGGTCGCTTCGGTGTTCATGGAAACGACCCGAACCTAAAGGTGCGAGACATGCAGCAGGACAGCGGACGCGTCGACAAGCGCGCCATGGCGGCCGCCACGATCACGGTGGTGTTCTGGGCGTCGGCCTTCGTCGCGATCCGCAGCGCCGGCGCCGAGTACAGCCCGGGCGGCCTCGCCCTCGGCCGGCTCCTCTCCGGGACGGTCGTGCTCGGCGCGCTCCTGCTCGTCCGGCGCGAGGGACTGCCGCCCAGGGGCGCCTGGCCCGGCATCGTCACGGCGGGCGTCCTGTGGTTCGGCGCCTACATGGTCGCCCTGAACTGGGGCGAGCAGCTGGTGGACGCGGGGACCGCCGCCCTCGTCGTCAACATCGGGCCTATCCTCATCGCGCTCCTCGGCGGCTGGCTGCTGAAGGAGGGCCTTCCTCCCCGGCTGCTGGCCGGCATGGCCGTCTCCTTCGCCGGCGCCGCCGTGGTCGGGCTGTCGATGTCCGGCGAGGGACGCGCCTCCGTCGGCGGGGTACTGCTGTGCCTGTTCGCGGCCGTCACCTACGCGGCGGGCGTCGTGAGCCAGAAGCCCGCGCTGCGGCACGCCTCGGCGCTGCAGTTCACCGCGTTCGCGTGCGCGATCGGCGCGCTGGCCTGCCTGCCGTTCTCCGGGCAGCTGGTCTCCGAGGCCGCGCGCGCCCCGGCCGGCGCCACCCTCAACATGGTCTACCTGGGCGTCTTCCCGACCGCGATCGCGTTCACGACCTGGGGATACGCGCTGGCCCGCACGTCCGCGGGGAAGATGGGGGCCACCACCTACGCCGCCCCCGCCCTCGTCGTCGCGATGTCGTGGCTGTTCCTCGGCGAGGTCCCCGGCCTGATCACGCTGGCCGGAGGCGTCCTGTGCCTCGCGGGCGTGGGCGTCTCCCGCAGCACCCGCTCCCTCCGCCGCCGCGTCCCGCCCGTCACTCCGGAACCGGCCGTCCCGGCGAAATCCCCCCCGGGGCTCATCGATGCTCATACTCGCGAGTGATGAGAACCTCGCCGGTTCGGCCGTAAACTCGCACCGATGGACGCGACGGTTGCCGATCCACTCGTCGGGCGCGTGCTCGACGGGCGCTACCGCATTGAGTCCCGCATCGCGCGCGGCGGCATGGCCACGGTCTACGTGGCCCGCGACATCCGGCTCGACCGGGTCGTCGCGATCAAGGTGATGCACGCCGGGCTCGCCTCCGACGAGGACTTCGTCGCCCGCTTCATCGGCGAGGCCAAGGCCGCCGCGGCGCTGTCCCACCCGAACGTCGTCGCGGTCTACGACCAGCGCACCGACGGCGAGCACACCTTCCTGGTCATGGAGTACGTCCCGGGCCACACGCTCCGCGACGCGCTGAACTCGCTCGGCCGGCTCGGGCCGCGCGCCGCGCTGGAGATCATGATGCCGGTGCTGGCCGCCCTCGGCGCCGCGCACCGCGCCGGGCTCGTGCACCGCGACGTCAAGCCGGAGAACGTGCTGATCACCGAGGACGGCCAGGTCAAGGTCGCCGACTTCGGCCTCGCCCGGGCCGAGACCGCGAGCAAGATGACCAAGACCGGCATGATCATCGGTACGGTCGGCTACCTGGCCCCCGAGCAGGTGCTGGCGGGCAACGCCGACGTCCGCTCCGACGTGTACGCGGCCGGGATCATGCTGTTCGAGCTGATCACCGGGCACCTCCCCCACCAGGGCGACACGCCGCTCGCCGTCGCCTACAAGCACGTGAACGAGACCGTCCCGCCGCCGTCCAGCGTCGTCCCGGCCCTGCCCCCGCAGGTGGACGCCCTGGTCACCGACGCGACGAGCCACGACCCGGCGCGCCGCCCGCACGACGCGAACCAGTACCACGCCGAGGTCGCCGAGGTGTTCGGCGGCCTGCCCCGCGACTTCGACCGCCGCGTCGAGGAGGCCTCGCGCAACCCCACCAGCGTGTTCGAGGCGCCGCCCCAGGGGCGCACCGCCGTCCTCGACGCGACCACGATGCCGGCCGAGACACCCCGGCGCACCCGCACCGACCGCGCCATCGGGGTGCTGACCGGCCGGTACGTCCTGGTCGCCATCGGCACGCTCGCCGCGGTGATCCTCGGCTGGGCGGTCTGGTACCAGACGTCCGGCCAGTACGAGCACGTCCCGTCGTCGATCATCGGGATGAAGCTCGCCGACGCCCGCGACCAGCTGGAGTCCTCCGGCCTGGAGGTGCGGACCGCCAAGGCGGTCTACGACGACCGCATCCACAAGGGCGGCGTCGCCAAGTCCGACCCGCCCGCGGGCTCCCGCATCGCCAAGGGCGAGCCGGTCACGCTGACGCCCTCGAAGGGCATCACGCCGATCGAGGTGCCCGACGTCCGGGGCAAGACCCTCCCGGAGGCCACGCAGACCCTGGAGGACAAGGGCTTCAAGGTCGGCCGGACGAGCAACAGCCCCTCGCAGACGGTCGCCAAGGACAGGGTCATCGGCACCGACCCCGACGCCGGCGAGAAGCGCTCCCCCGACGACCCGGTCGCCGTCGTCATCTCCAGCGGGATGTCGATGCCCGACCTCGTCGGCGAGAACGGCGACGCCGCCGCCAACCAGCTGCGCTCGATGGGCCTGGACGTCACCGTCAAGAAGAGGCAGGTGGACGGCAAGGAGCCGAACACGGTGATCGAGCAGGCCCCCGGCGAGGGGACCGGCGTCTCCCGCGGCGACGACGTCACCATCGTCGTCAACAAGCGCGACTGCATCGTCGACGCGGGCCCCTTCCAGTTCGGCTGCGACGACGGCGAAGAGAAGAAGGTCCCCGTCCCGGACATGACCGGCCGCAGCGTGGACGACGCGAGGCGCGCCCTGGAGGACTCCGGCTTCCGGGTCAACGTGGCGGGCTTCGGCGGCGACAGGGTCCGGTTCCAGTCCCCGAACAGCGGCGAGGCCCCGCGCGGCTCAACCGTCACGATCTTCCGGGGCCCGTGACCGGCTAGGCTGAACCGGCCATGACCTCACCGAAGAGCCCCGTCGGGGCGCACGTTCCCGTGGCCGGCGGCCTCGCCACCGGCGGCCTGAAGTACGCCGCCGAGATCGGCGCCGAGGCGATCCAGGTCTTCGTCGCCAACCCGCGCGGCTGGGCCCTCCCCGAGGGCAAGCCCGCCGAGGACGCGAAGCTCCTGGAGCAGGACGTCCCCGTCTACGTCCACGCCCCGTACCTGGTGAACTTCGGCTCCCCCACGCCCGAGACGCTGGCCAAGTCCCTCGCCACGGTCCGCCATTCCCTCACCCGGGGCCGCGCCATCGGCGCCCGCGGCGTCGTCGTCCACACCGGTTCCGCGGTGACCCAGACCTACGACGCGGCCATGGCGCAGATCCACGAGCACGTCCTCCCCCTCCTCGAAGAGATCCCCGAGGACGGCCCCGACCTCCTCCTGGAGCCCATGGCGGGCCAGAACAACATGCTCTGCGCCAAGGTCCAGGACCTCGGCCCCTTCTTCGAGAAGCTCGAACACCACCCGAAGCTGGGCGTCTGCTTCGACGCCTGCCACGCCTTCGCCGCGGGCCACGACCTGGCCGCCCCCGGCGGCGTCAAGGACACCCTCGACGCCCTTGTGGCCACCGTGGGCGAGGGCCGCCTCAAACTGATCCACGCCAACGACAGCAAGGACCCCTGCGCCTCCGGCCGGGACCGCCACGAGAACATCGGCGCCGGCCAGATAGGCGAACCGCCTTTCGCCGACCTCTTCCGCCACCCCGCCGCGGCAGGCCTCCCCTTCCTCATCGAAACCCCAGGCCGAGCCCCCGCCCCCCACGCGAAAGACATAAAAACCCTGAAACACCTACGCGACACCTGACCCACCAGGCCCGGGGCACAAGTGCCAGGGCCAGAGCGCCAACCTTGAGCCCCCGGTCCCCTGGTCTAGCCGCAAGGGGCGAGCCAAGCGATCCGGACCACCCCGCCCCCCGCCACGCCGACCGCGCCCACTCAACAACCTCAGAGGTTGCGATCGCGCCCGAAGCCAGGGGCGAGCAAAGCGAGACCCGATCGCGCAGCGAGCCGCAAGGCGAGCCGAAGCGATCGGATAACCCGCACCCGCGGAACCACCAGCACCCACTACTGCACCGCCCCCAGCCCCCACCGCAACCACGCGACAACCTTGGGGCCGCGATCGCGTCCGAAGGCAGTTTCGAGCGAAGCAAGAAACTGATCGCGCAGCGAGCCGCAAGGCGAGCCGGAGCGATGCCAGCGATCGCCCGCTTTTATCGACGATGGAGGGCGCCCAGCGCCCGAAGGAGGAGAAAAAAGCAATAAATACGAGCTCGGGCGCCGCTGGACAACCCCCCGACTGTTCAGCGACGCCCGAGCCACAGGCCGCCGGATCCCACCCCCCCGGTACGGGATCCCGCGACTCACGATCCGGGTGAACCGGATCTCCGGATTTGCTCTTGCGGGAGGGTTCGCGGCCGGGGGCCGCCCGCCCCTCCGGAGCGGTGTGTCATTGAGAACACTAGAGGTGTGATGCCACGGTTGGACCCCTGGGAAGCACAAGGCTCGGTAAACGGTGCGTAGTCATAGACATGCGTAGCGTAGTCACGCGGTGAGCGGTCGGTTCGGGGGGACGAGCGGCCGCCGTGCTTCAGTGCGCGGGCGCGTCCTCGGGGAGGTGCAGCTTTCTCAGGGCGCGGTCGGCGCCGCGGGGGACGCGGTGGCGGGTCAGCAGGGACACCGCGACCATGGCGGTGAAGGCGGCCGGGACGACGATCAGGGCGGGCGCGGTGACGAGGGCCGCCGTCCAGCCCGTGCCGGCGCCGTGCAGCAGGCGGACGATGCCCGCGGTGACGGCGGCGCCGGCGCCGAGGACGAGTCCGGCGGCGGCCCCGGCGGCGGTGAGGCCGCGCCACCAGATGCCGAGGACGAGCAGCGGGCACAGCGTGCACGCCGAGACGCAGAGCGCGGTGGTGACGAGGCCGGCGGCGCTCTGCGGGCCGATCCTCGGCAGCAGGACGAGCGGTGCGCCGAGCGCGAGGACGACGCCGGCGCGGAAGGCGGTGATCCCGCCGCGGCGGACGCCCTGCGCGATCGTCCCGGCGATGGCGACGGCGAGCCCGCAGGACGTGGAGATGAACGCGGCGAAGGCGCCGGCCGTGATGAGGCCGGTGAGCAGGGCGCCGGCCGGTCCGGGCGTCATCCGCTGCGGGAGGAGCAGGACGGTCGCGTCGGTGTCGCCGGTCATCAGCAGCTCGGGCGCGTAGACGCGTCCCAGTGCCGCGTAGACGGTGGGGAAGACGTAGAACAGCGCGAGGAGGACCGGGATGAGGGCGGCCGTGCGGCGCGCGGCGCTCCCGCAGCCGTTGGTGTAGAAGCGCATCAGGATGTGGGGCAGCCCCATGGTGCCGAGAAGGACGCCGAGGAGCGCCGAGTAGGTGCCGAACAGCTCGTGGTCCTCGTCGCGGCCGAACGGCGTCGCCCACGCGTCGTCGGCTTGCAGGGGCAGGCGTTCGGCATGGGGCACGGCCGCGCCCTCGGGAAAGACCACCTCGGTCTCCCTGCCGATGGTGTGCCGGCCCTCGGTGAGGGTCACGGGCTCGCCATGGCGGCGGAGGCCGTCCAGCCTGCCCCGCGCGGTGACGGTGACCGGCACGGGGACGGTCACCGCGACGTCGGTGCGCACGTGGACGCGCGTCGTCCGGTCGAACCGCGGCGGGCCGTCGCCGAGGGGGGTGGGGGCGCCGTGCAGGTGCCAGGCGCCGAGCAGCGCCGCCGCGGACACCGCCACGGCGGCCAGCTTCACCCAGAACTGGACGGCCTGGACGGAGGTGATGCTCCGCATCCCGCCGCCGGAGCCGACGAGCAGGAACGTGACCGCGACCACGACGGCCCAGCCGACCCAGACCGGGGCGCCGGTCAGCACGCGCAGGGTGACGCCCGCCCCCTGGAACTGCGGCAGGAGGTAGAACCAGCCGATGCAGCAGACGCAGCAGGTGACGATGCGCCGCACGGCCGGGGAGCCGAGCCGCCATTCGGCGAAGTCGGAGACGGTGTAGGCGCCGGACCGGCGCAGCGGCGCCGTCACGAACGCCAGGAGCAGGACGTACCCGGCGGTCGCCGCGACCGGGAGCCACAGCATGTCGGCCCCGTAGGCGAGCACCAGCCCCGCGGTGCCGAGGAACGCGGCGGCGGAGATGTACTCGCCGCCGACCGCGGAGGCGTTCCACCAGGGGCTGACGCCCCGCGAGGCGACCCGCAGGTCGGACGTGGCGCAGGCCGAGCGGCGGGCGTGCGCGCCGAGGACGGCGGTCATGCCCAGCAGGGCGGTGAGCGCCGCCGCCGCGGCCGCCGCGGTCACCGCGGTCCCGCCGTCCCGGTGAGCTCGCGCTCGGCGCGTTCGGCCCGTCTCAGCTGGTGGAACGCCACCGCGATCCAGACCGGCTGGATGCCGAGCGCCAGGACGGCGCAGGACAGCGGGACGCCGCCCACGCGCGCCCGCGCGACCGCCGGGACGAGCGCCAGCAGCGCGGGCAGCCCCGTCACCACGGCCATGACGAACGCGCCGGTGCCGAGGGCGATCCGCAGCTGGGCGCGGATCAGGGCGCGCGCCTCCGCCTCCCCGGTCCGCGGACCGGGCGGCGCGCACGGCCGGCCGGGATGGGACGGGTCGCCCGGGTCGGCCCCGGACGGCTCCGGAGCGGTCGCCGGAGCTTCCGGCGGTGCGCCGCCGGAAGCTCCGGCGGTCACGGCGCGGCGCTCATCGCCCATCGCCGGCCTCCCCCGGGAGCGCGCCGTCCTCGCCCGGCTGGTGGAACCGGCGGACCAGCAGGTCGCGCACCTCGCGGGTGTGGCGGCGGCTGACCTGCAGCAGCTCGTCCCCGATCTGGACGGCCGCGCGGCCCCCGTCGAAGCGCAGCTCGGTGATGTGCGCGGACGCGACCAGGGTGCTGCGGTGGATGCGGATGAACCCGGCGCCCTCCCACCGCTTGGTCAGCACCGACAGCGGCATCCGGACGAGGTAGCCGCCGTCGGCGGTGTGCAGCCGGACGTAGTCGCCCTGCGCCTCGACGTGCGTGACCGTCCGGCGGGAGACGAGCCGGGTCCGCCCGCCGAGCTCGACGGGGATCATCTCGTCGGCGGGGTCGGGGGCGGCCTCCTCGGCGGGCGGGGCCGGGCGGTGCGCGGCCGCCGCCACCCGGCGGACCGACTCGGCGAGCCGCTCCGGCCGGACGGGCTTCAGCAGGTAGTCGAGCGCGCCCAGCTCGTAGGCGGTGACGGCGCAGTCGTCGTGCGCGGTCACGAACACCACGTGCGGCGGCTCGGCGAAGCCGGTCAGGAGCCGGGTGAAGTCGAGCCCGTCGAGGCCCGGCATGCGGATGTCCAGGAACACGGCGTCGAGGTGCTCTCCCTCCACGAGCATGCGGCTCAGGTCGCGCAGCGCGGACGAGGCGTCCCCCGCGCCAGTGACCCGCCCGATCCGAGAGTCCCTGCGGAGCAGGTACGTCAGCTCCTCCAGGGCGGGGCGTTCATCGTCGACCGCGAGGACGTGAAGCATGGGGGTGACTTTGCCGCGATTACCGTCTGTCCGCAATCGATTCCATGAAGTGAGTACCGCCCCCGGCGGCGGGGCGTCATTCCGGAAACACGCCGGGACGATACTTCGGGACGCGCAGATTGACCTTGGTCCCCGCACCGAGAGCGGTCTCGACGGTGAGCCCGTACTCGTCGCCGTAGACCTGGCGCATGCGCTCGTCGACGTTCGCGAGCCCTATGCCGGGGCCGCCGTCCTGCCGGGCCCGGGTCACCACGCTGCCCCAGCCGGTCGGGCCGGGGCGGCCGAGCGGCGCGGAGAGGATCTCCTGGAGCCGCTCGGGGTCCATGCCGACCCCGTCGTCCTCGACGCTGATCGCGGCCTCGGCGCCCGAGTCGCGCGCCACGATCGAGATGTGGAACGCCTCGCGCTCCCCCGCCATGCCGTGCCGGATGGCGTTCTCCACGAGCGGCTGGAGGGCGAGGAACGGGACGGCGACCGGCAGCACCTCCGGCGCGATCTCGACCCGGCAGCGCAGCCGGTCGCCGAACCTGGCCCGCTCCAGCAGCAGGTAGCGGTCGAGGGAGCGCAGCTCGTCGGCGAGGGTGGTGAAGTCGCGGGGGTTGCGGAAGGAGTAGCGGGCGAAGTCGGCGAAGTCGAGCAGCAGCCCGCGGGCCCGGTCCGGGTCGGTGCGGACGAACGAGGCGATCGTGGTCAGCGAGTTGTAGACGAAGTGCGGGGAGATCTGGGCGCGCAGCGCCCGCCGCTCGGCCTCGGCGAGCCGGACCCGGGCGGAGTCGAGCCCGGCCAGCTCCAGCTGCCCGGTGACGAGGCGGGCGGCCTCGCCGACCGCGCGGACGCGCGCCGCCGACGGGCCCTCCCAATAGGCGGCGAGCGCCCCCTCGACGCGTCCCTCGACGGTGAGCGGGGCGACCATCGCCGCCCGGACGCGGCACCCCGCGGAACCGCAGGCGAGCACCTCGGGCGCGATGACGCGGGGCCGCGCCGACGCGAGGACGGGCAGGACGTGCCCGACGGCGTCGGCGGCGTGGGCGCCGCGGCCCGCGCCGTCCCAGGCCAGCAGCCGGGGCGCGTCCCGTCCCGCGCCCTCGCCGGGGCCGGCGCCGCCGTCCGGGCCGGCCGGGGGGCGCACCGCGACGAGCGCGACCGCCTCGGCGCCGAGCAGCGCGCGGAGCCGCCGGGCCGCCGGGCGCGCCGCGTCCTCCGTCAGCCCGGCGCGCAGGGACGGGGCGGCGCGCGCCACCAGGTGGAGCGCGGCGAACGCCGCCGCCTCGCCCGGATCGGCGTGCGCGCGGCGCGGCGGGGGGAGCCGGCGGCGCAGCGCCCCGACCCCGGCGGCACCGGCGGCCGTGGCGCTCGCGACGGCGTCCGCGACGGACGGTATGCCCATGGCAACGTACGGTAACGGCTGCCGCCCGTCCAGGAGCGGTCGTTGCCCATTTACGAAGGTCTCGGATCGGCCACGGCCGCGCCCCGGCGGGCCCTCCGTCACAGCGGGGGCGACTCGCCCTCGTCCTCCTGGTAGGAGTAGCGCTGCTCGTACCACGGGTCGGCGACGTTGTGGTAGCCGCGCTCCTCCCAGAAGCCGCGCCGGTCCTTCACCAGGTACTCGACGCCGCGGACCCATTTCACGCTCTTCCACGCGTACAGGTGCGGGACGACGATGCGGACGGGGAAGCCGTGGTCGGGGCTGAGGCGCTCGCCGTCGCGGTGGGTGGCGAACATCGTCCCGTCGGCGAGGAAGTCGCTCATCCGGATGTTGGCGCTGTAGCCGTACTCGGCCCAGACCATCACGTGCGTGACGTCCGGCGCGGGCGGTGCCAGCTCCACGAACGCCGTGCCCGGGACGCCCTCCCACTCGTTGTCCGGGATCGTGAACTTGGTGACGCAGTGGAAGTCGGCGACCGACCGCTCCCTCGGCAGGGCGTCGAACTCGTCCCAGCTCCAGCGGTGCTGCTCCCCCGACTCGGTCGCGCCGAAGACCCGGAAGTCCCAGTCGTTGGGACGGAACTTCGGCACGGGGCCGTAGTGCAGGACGGGCCAGCCCCGGGGGACGTACTGGCCGGGCGGCAGATCGCGCGGCCGCGGTGCGGGCTGTTCGGGGTTGGTCATGACGCGGCCATCCTGCCATCCGGAGTGAGCTGAGCCATATCCGGGGGTCCGTGCGGGCCCCCGTCCCGGCGATCGGCTACGCTGAACCCGTGCGCAACGTCGTGTATCTGTTTTGGTTCGACCAGCCCGGACGGCTGGTCTGCCAGACGCTGCGCTGACAGACCACAGGCGAAAGCCCCGGGCCGGCCGGCCCGGGGCTTTCGTCGTCCCAGGGGCGGAGCCGGGTTCCCGGGCGTAGAGGAGAGGCAGCACACCCATGGTCGTCGTCATGGCCCCGGAGGCCAGCGAAGCGGATATCAAGGCCGTCGTCTCACTGGTCGAGACGGCGGGAGGCGACGCCTTCGTCAGCCGCGGGGTGGAACGGACCATCGTCGGGCTGGTCGGCGACGTCCAGCAGTTCGGCTCGCTGAACCTGCGCGGGATGCGGGGCGTCAGCGACGTCATCCGCATCTCGGCGCCGCACAAGCTGGTGAGCCGCGAGAACCACGCCGAGCGCTCGGTCGTCCGGGTCGGCGGCGTGCCGATCGGCCCCGGAACCATGACGCTGATCGCCGGCCCGTGCGCGGTGGAGACCCCCGAGCAGACCCTCGGCGCCGCGCAGATGGCGCAGGCCGCGGGCGCGACGCTGCTGCGCGGCGGCGCGTTCAAGCCGCGGACGTCGCCGTACGCGTTCCAGGGGCTCGGCGAGGCCGGGCTGCGCATCCTCGCGGACGTCCGCGCGGAGACCGGCATGCCGATCGTCACCGAGGTCGTGGACGCCGCCGACGTCGAGCTCGTCGCGTCCTACGCGGACATGCTGCAGATCGGCACCCGCAACGCGCAGAACTTCGCGCTGCTGCAGGCCGCGGGCGAGTCCGGCAAGCCGGTCATGCTGAAGCGCGGGATGAGCGGGACGATCGAGGAGTGGCTGATGGCCGCCGAGTACGTCGCGCAGCGGGGCAACCTCGACATCGTGCTGTGCGAGCGGGGCATCCGCACGTTCGAGCGGGCGACCCGCAACACCCTGGACATCTCCGCGGTGCCGGTGGCGCAGCGCCTCTCCCACCTGCCGGTCATCGTGGACCCGTCCCACTCGGGCGGCAGCCGCGACCTCGTCCTGCCGCTGACCCGCGCCGCCATCGCGGTCGGCGCCGACGGCGTGATCATCGACGTGCACCCGCACCCGGAGACCGCGCTGTGCGACGGGCCGCAGGCGCTGGTGGACGGTGATCTGCGCGAGCTGGCCAAGGTGGTCCGCGACCTGCCCCCGCTCGTCGGCCGCACCCTCACCCAGGCCCAGGACCCGGACGCCGTCCCCGCCTGATCCGCCGCCGCGGTATCGTCCCTTCCATGGCTTACTGGGCACCTGATTGCGGGCCGCCGCGCTCCTGACGGGGCGCGGCGACCGCAACTCCGCTGACGACCGGCACGGCCCGGCGCCGATCCGCGCGCCCGGCCGCGTCGTCCTGCGCCCCGGATCCGGAACCCCCTTCCGATTCGAGCTCAGGAGCCTTCTCCGTGTCACAGCACACGTCTCTTCGGCGTGCGACCGAAAAGCACGCTTCCTCCCGTAACCGGCGCGGCGGCGCCGACGTCCTGCTGGCGGCGTCCCTGTGGGGGACGACCGGGACCGTCCGCACCTTCGCCGACGGCGCGTCCCCGTACTCGATCGCGGCGATCCGCATCGTCGTCGGCGGCCTGCTGCTGCTCGGCCTCGCCGCGTCCACGCGCCGCGGCGCCGGGCTGCGCCGGCTGCTGCGCGAGCGCCGCAACCTGCCGCTCATCGGGCTGGGCGCGGTCGCGATCAGCGTGTACCAGACGGCCTTCTTCGTCGCCGCCGGGCGGACCGGCGTGGCGGTCGGCACCGTCGTCACGATCGGCGGCGCGCCCGTCTTCGCCGGCCTGATCGGGCTGGTCGTCCGGCGGTCGGCGCCGACGGGCCGCTGGATGCTCGCGACCGCCGGCGCCGTCGCGGGGTGCGCCCTGCTCGTGGGCGGCGGCCGGGACGCGGGCGCCGAGCCGCTCGGCATCGCGCTGGCCCTGCTGTCCGGGCTGTCGTACGCGGTGTACGCGACGGTGGCGTCCGTCCTCATCACCCGGGGCGAGGAGGACCGGGCCGTCGCCGGTGCCCTGTTCGGCACCGCGGCGGTCCCGCTCTTCGGGGTGCTGCTGGCCGGCTCGACGAGCTGGCTGGCGACGGGGACGGGCGCGCTCATCGCGCTCTACCTCGGCGTCGTCACGACGGGCGGCGGCTACCTGCTGTTCGCCCGGGGCCTGCGCACGACCCCCGCCACCACGGCGACGACGCTGACCCTGGCGGAGCCGGCGGTGGCCGCGGTGCTCGGCACCGCCGTGCTGGACGAGCGGCTCGGCGGCGCGGCGCTGGCCGGTCTCGTGCTGCTGGCGGTGAGCCTGGTGGTCCTCGTCGCGCCCGTCCGGCGGCGTACCACCGGAAAACGCGGCGGTAACGAATTGGTCTGAACCATTGGCCGGGCCGGGCGCGGCGAGGATGATGGCCGGCATGACAACGGGCGATGGTGACGCCGGGGGGCGGCTGTTCCCGGAGGATCTGGACGGCGTCGACCCGGTCGCCGCCGTGATGCTGGCGGACGCGTGCCGCGCCGCGTCCGCCTACCCGGAGCCGGTGGTGGTGGGCGCGCTGTTCACGGCCGCCGAGCGCGTCCCCGGCGGCTGGCAGATCGTGTGCCCGTGCGACCCGCTGCCGCAGGGCGCGCGGGAGCTGCTCGCCGTCCATCTGGAGGACCTCGCCGCGCTGTGCGGCGGCGCCGAGGCGCGCGTCCTGCTCGACGCGGCCCGGACGCTGCAGCGCGCACCGTCCGACGAGGTCGTCGCGGGCGCGCGGCGGTTCCGGATCGTGCGGATCGAGCAGCTGGTCCGCACCGGCCCGGACGGGCCGGAGCCGCCCCGGCCGACGGACCTGGACCCGCTGCCCGCCCGCCGCGTCCCGCTCGGCCGCCCGTACGACCTGCTGCCCGACGACGGCCCGGCGGCCGGCGGCGCGGCGGCCGAGCTGCTCCACCGGGTGCTGGACACGGCCGCCGCCGGGGGCGCCGAGCCGCCCGGCGCCTTCCTCACCCCGGTCGCGCTGGCGCCGGTCTTCACGGTCGCCGAGCGCGGCGAGAAGCGCTGGCGCCCCGTGGGCCGGCTGTACGACGCGCCGCAGCAGGCCCGCGACTCGCTGGTCACCTACTTCCGGCACGTGGTCCCGGCGGTGGAGAGCCCCGCCGCGACGGACCTCGAACGCTTCGCGGAGGCGGCGGAGCTGATGGAGGCCGAGACCCGCCGCAACGGCATCGCCGTCGCGGGCCGCCGCTTCCGCATCGTCCGCATCGAGCGCATCACCCTGATGGGCCCGGACGGCCCCGAACCCCCGCGCGCATCGGACTTCGACGCCCGCTGAGCGACGGGCGGAGCGGAGCGCCAGCGAAGCGGAGCCCGCCGCTCAGCGGGCTGCTCTTCCCCGGGGGGTGTGGGGGGTCGCCCCCCACAATGAATCGCTGAGCGACGGGCGGAGGCAAGCGCCAGCGGACCGGAGCCCGCCGCTCAGCGGGGCCGCTCTTCCCCAGGGGGTGTGGGGGTCGCCCCCCACAATGAATCGCTGAGCGGGTGTGTTCAGGCGGGTTGGTCGGTGTAGGCGGGGCGGTGCTCCTGGACGGACTCGGCGAGCTGGTCGGCGAGTTCGCCGACGTCGAGGCGCTTCTCGATGCGGTGCAGGTCGTCGATCTTGGCGCGGGTCTCGGCGCGGCGGGGCGCGAGGATGGTGCAGCAGTCCTCGTCGGGCAGCTCGGAGATCGACAGGGTGCGGATGCGGCGGGCCTGGTCCATGATCTCGATCTTGTCCATGCCGACGAGCGGGCGCAGGATGGGCAGCTCGACGGCGTCGTCCAGCGCGGTGATGTTGGCGAGGGTCTGGCTGGACACCTGGCCGAGCGCGTCGCCGGTGATCAGCGCGGAGCCGCGCAGGCGGCGGGCGAGGACCTCGCCGGTGCGCAGCATCAGCCGGCGCTGGGCGATCACCGCGAGCCGGTCGGCGCCGGACGACTTGATCTGCTGCTGCGCCTTGCCGAACGGCACGACGAACAGCCGCGACCCGCCCTGGAACTTGTCCAGCTCGCGGACGAGCGCGTACGCCTTGTAGATCGACTCGGGGCCGGTGAAGGGCATGCCGGAGAAGTGCAGGTAGTCCACGCGCAGGCCGCGCCGCATCATCCGGTACGCGGCGACGGGCGAGTCGATGCCGCCGGACATCAGCACGAGGGCGCGGCCGCTCATCCCGACCGGCAGGCCGCCCTGGCCAGGCAGGCCGCCGGAGTAGACGAACACCTCGTCCCGGTCGACCTCGATCGACAGGGTGTGCTCGGGGTCCTTGAGCTTGACGGGCTGGCCGTAGCGGGCGGCGACGAGCGCGCCGACGTGCCGGTCCAGCTCGGTGGAGGTCATCGGGAAGCGCTTGTCGCGGCGGCGGGACCGGACGGCGAACGTCCCGGTCCGGCCGTCCATCAGCTCCAGGGCGGCGCGCTCGACGCTGGCGAGGTCCTTGCCGACCCGCCAGGCGCGGTGCGCCCAGACGATGCCCATGACGTCGGTGATCCGCTGCGCGACCCGCTCCATGGTGGCCAGGTCGGCGTCGTGCTTGCGGACGATGAACACGCCGTGGCGGCGGACGACGTCGACGCGGGCGATGGGGCGGACGGCGTTGCGCACGTTGTCGGCGAGGCGGCGTTCGAACTGCTCGCGGTTCTTGCCCTTGAGGACGACCTCACCGAGCTTGAGCAGCACACACGGCTCGCCGTCCACGGGCGACTGCTCCCGGACGTCCGCCGGCGCGGTGTCGAGCGTGGTCATGCGTGGTCCTCCTGGCGGGAACAAGTCGGGGTCGAAGCCAGTGTCGCCCAAAAAGGCCGACACCGCGAACGGGTAACGGCGCGCGCGAGGCGCGGCATTCCCGCCAGGAGGGCCGCGGTCAGCCGAAGAAGACCTCGGACTCGGAGTAGCGCTCCAGCGGGACGGTCTTCAGCTCCTTGGTCGCCTGGTCCAGCCCGACGCGGACGATGTCGGTGCCCTGCAGCGAGACCATCTTGCCGTAGTCGCCGTCCTTGACCGCGTCGATGGCCTGGAGGCCGAAGCGGGTGGCGAGGACGCGGTCGAACGCGGTGGGCGTGCCGCCGCGCTGGATGTGCCCGAGCACGGTGGCGCGGGCCTCCTTGCCGGTGCGCTTCTCGATCTCGTCGGCGAGGGCCTGGCCGATGCCGCCGAGCCGGACGTGCCCGAACGCGTCGCGCTCGCCGGTCTGCAGCTGCATCTGCCCGTCGATCGGGTGGGCGCCCTCGGACACCACGATGATCGGCGCGTACCGGGTCTTGAACCGGCTCTCCACGTACTGGCAGACCTTCTCGATGTCGAAGGGCCGCTCGGGGATCAGGATGACGTTGGCGCCGGCGGCCATCCCGACGTGCAGCGCGATCCAGCCCGCGTGCCGGCCCATGACCTCGCAGATCAGCGCGCGGTGGTGGCTCTCGGCGGTGGTGTGCAGCCGGTCGACGGCCTCCATGCCGATGTTCACCGCGGTGTCGAACCCGAAGGTGTAGTCGGTCGCGTTCAGGTCGTTGTCGATCGTCTTGGGGACGCCGACGACGTTGACGCCGTTGGCGTACAGCTCGCGCGCGACGCCGAGGGTGTCCTCGCCGCCGATGGCGATCAGCGCGTCCACGCCGAGCCCGGCGAGGTTGTCCTTGATCCGCTCGATGCCGCCCTCGACCTTGACCGGGTTGGTCCGGGACGAGCCGAGGATCGTCCCGCCGCGCGGCAGGATCCCGCGCACGGCCTGGACGTCGAGGGCCACGGTGTCGCCTTCGAGGGGGCCGCGCCAGCCGGCCCGGAAGCCGACGAACTCGAAGCCGTACTCCTGCACGCCCTTCCGGACGACCGCGCGGATCACCGCGTTCAGCCCGGGGCAGTCGCCGCCACCGGTCAGCACTCCGACGCGCATGCCGCCACCTTCTCCAGACACCGCTCTCCTCCCTCGATCGACATGCTCAGACTAGCCGCCGGCATGCGGCGGCGCGGGCTTTCGCCGGGTGTCCCCGGCGCGCCGCCATTGGTCTAGACCATAGCCCGTCCGCGGGGCCGCCGGCACACCCTTCGGCCGCACGGCCCGAGGTCAGCCCCGCGAGCCGTCGCGGAACGTCCGGACCCGTCCGCGGAACTGCACCGCCACTCCCCCGCCGACCCGCCGGACGGCGAGCCGGCGCGGCCGCGGCGGGGACGCGCCGTCGTACGACCAGCGGGCCTCGGCGAGAGTCAGTTCCCGCGCCGCGTCCTCGGAGAGATCGTCGCGGTGCGACCGCGCGAAGTCGAAGCCGTCCCGGAAGGACCCCCGGGTGGGCCGCTCGGCCGCCCAGCGGGCGAAGACGGCCATCCAGGACGTCCCGTACGAGCCCGCCAGCGCGGGCCAGGCGCGGGCCGCCTCCCCCGCGCGCTTGAGCAGGATCCCGTGCGCGGCGGCCCGGACCGCCCCGGCGTCGAACCCGGCCGGCATGGGCCCGCCGGCCGTCATCGCCCGCACGAGCGCCTCCTGCGCCGCCGCCAGGTCCGCGTCGAAACCGCTCATGTGACCGGCCGCGCCCCGGAGGCGGCGGCGATGGCGTCCAGTTCGGCCTGGAGCTCACCGGCGGGCGGGTAGCGGCCGTCGCGCTCCAGCAGGAAGCCGGGCGGGCGGTGCCGGGCGCACAGCTCGCCGATCAGGTCCAGCACCTCCGGCGGGACGGCGGCGGCGTGCGTGTCGTGGTAGCGCCCGCCCTCCTCCGACCCGCCCGCGACGTGGCAGTACGCGATGCGGTCGAGGGGCAGCCGGTCGAGGAGGGCGGCGGGGTCCTCGCCGCGGTTGCGCGCGTTGGCGTACACGTTGGCGACGTCCAGCAGGAGGAGGGCACCGGTGCGGTCCAGCAGCTCGGTCAGGAAGTCGCCCTCGGTGTACTCGGCGTCCGGCCAGTCGAAGAGCGTGGCGATGGGCTCGACGGCCAGCGGGACGGGCAGCTCGGCCTGCGTCCGGCGGATGTTGGCGGTGAGCGCGTCGAGCGCGGCCCGGGTGCGCGGCACCGGCAGCAGGTGCCCGGCCTCGATGCCGCCGGCCCGCACGAACGCGATGTGCTCGCTGACCAGCGGGGCGCCGAGCGCCTCCGCGCAGGCGGCCAGGTGCGCGACCCGCTCGGCGGCGACCGGCTCGGCGCCGCCCAGCGACAGCTTCACCCCGTGCGGGACGACTCTCACCCCGCGGTCGCGCAGCGCGAGCAGGTCGGGCGCCGGATGCGCCGGGTGCACGGACTCGGCGATCACCTCGGTGAAGCGCAGCCCGGGCACCGCGCCGACGAACCCGGCGATCTCCGGCCGCCACCCGATCCCGACGCCGAGGTCCGGCAGGTCAGCCGCCGCCACCGCAGCCTCCTCCCCCTCCTCCGCCGCCGCCACCGCAGCTCCCGCCGCCGCCACCGCCGCAGCTCCCGCCGCCGCACGAGCCGCCACCGCCGCAGGACGACGACGAGCACACCGAGGCGGTGGACGAGCAGGACGAGCCCACGTACCCGCCCGAGGTGGCCGCGACGCCGGTCAGCTCCAGGTACCGGCCCAGCCCGGCGCTCTGCGCGAACATCGGGTCGAACGCCATCAGCGCGGCCGTGCCGAACAGCGCGACGCCCATCAGCACCGCCGGCGCGGCGATCCCGGCGTACACCGGCGTGATCGCCGGGTCGAGGTGCGGGTTGGACTCCTTGACGCGTTCGACGGCCCGCGCCCCCTCCTCCGTCCGCTCGTCGCCGGAGCCGAGCATGACGCCCCCCGCGATGGCGAGACCGAGCAGCGCCGCGATGGGGAGCAGGACGCCCGGGAACCCGCCGAACACGTCGGTCATGACGAAGCTCCCGAAACCGACTAGAACCCATCCGTAGAGGACCGGCGGGAAGATCCGCAGCCGGCGCCGCGCGCCCTCCGGGACCACCATGCCCTGCGCGACCAGCCCGTCCCGGAGCTGGTCGAGCGCGGCGCGGACGCCGGCGTCCGCGGTGAGCCCGGCGAGCGTGGAGCCGCCGCCGACGATCGCCGCGTAGACCGCCGCGTCCAGCGGCTTGCCCGCGGCGCGCGGGCCGTCGCCGACCGGCGCGGTCGCCACCAGCCCGCCGTCGGCGTAGGCGTCGACCGCGCGGTCGAGCCGCAGCGCCGTCACCGACGCGGCGATCGCGTGCCGCCCGCCGCCGTGCAGGTAGGCGACCTCGTAGGGGTGCAGCTCCCGGCTCGGAGGCCCGCCTTGGATCAGCTCGGCCCGCATCCTCCGCAGGACCGCCAGCAGCACGAGGCCGACCAGGATGTGGGCCGCGAGGAACCCCAGGCCAAGCCCCCAGATCTCGTCCATCATGGCGTGCTCCCGTTCCGACGCACGTTCGCATGATCAGACGCCCGCGCCGCCGCGCAGGTTCATCCCGGCCCGCTACTCCTCCTCGTCCAGGCCCTTCTCGATGGCGTAGCGGACGAGTTCGACCCGGTTGTGGAGCTGGAGCTTGCCGAGGGTGTTCTGCACGTGGTTCTGCACCGTCCGGTGGGACAGGACGAGGCGCTGCGCGATCTGCTTGTACGTCAGGCCCTTCGCGACGAGCCGCAGCACCTCGGTCTCGCGCTCGGTCAGCCGGGGCGCGTCGTCGTCCTCGCGGGCGGGCGCGGCGGCGAGGCGGCGGTACTCGCCGAGGACGAGCCCGGCGAGCCCGGGGGTGAAGACGGCGTCGCCCTCGCCGGTCCGCCGGACGGCGTCCAGGAACTCCTCGCGGGCGGCGGACTTGAGCAGGTAGCCGGTGGCGCCCGCCTTGACCGCCTCCAGGACGTCCTGCTGCTCGCCGCTCGCCGACAGCACCAGCACCCGGACGGGCGGGTCGGCCGCGGCGAGGCGGCGGGTCACCTCGACCCCGCCGATGTCGGGGAGCTGCAGGTCGACGACGGCGACCTGCGGGCGCGCGGCGGCGGAGACGCGGACGGCGGCGCGGCCCTCCCCGACCGCCGCGACCACCTCGTGACCGGCCTCGGCGAGGTCGCGGGCCACCGCCTCGCGCCACATCGGATGGTCGTCCACGACCATGACCCGGAGGGGAACGTCGCTCACGGTCACACCCTAGGCCGGGACGGCCGGGCGCGGCACGGTCATCTCGATCTCGGTCCCCTCGCCCTCCGCGGTGAAGACCGTCACCGTGCCGCCGAGGTCGGCGATCCGGCCCCGGATGGACTGGGCGACGCCGAGCCGCCCGCCGGCCGCCGCCTCCTCCAGCCGCCCGGCGGGCATCCCCGGCCCGTCGTCGCGGACGCTGACCGTGACCCCGCCGTGGCCGTCCTCCAGCAGGACCCACGCGCGGGCGCCCGCGCCGCAGTGCCGCCGGACGTTGTCCAGCGCCGCCGCCACCGCCGCCTCGATCTCGCGGGCGGCGTGCGCGGGCAGCCGGACCTCCGTCGCCGGCGTCGACACCGTGACGGACGTGGACGCGTGCCCGGTCAGCAGCGGGCGCAGATCGGTGTCGCCGCCCGGCCGCGCCGGCGCGGGCGCCGCGGGGCCGGCGCCGATGAGGGACCGCAGCGCCGCCTCCTGCTCACCCGCCAGCCGGCCCAGCTCGGCCGCCTCGCCGCCGAGCTCGCCGCCGCGCCGCTGCACCATCGCCAGCACCTGCAGCACCGAGTCGTGGATGCGGCGGGCCAGCCGCTCCCGCTCCCGGGTGGCCGACTCCAGCTCGACCGCGCGCGCCAGCCGCGCCTCCGCGTCCAGCGCCAGCCGGACGACGTGCCCGACGACGAGCCCGGCGAGGAACAGCAGCACGATCCCGTTGAACGTGGTGGTGCCGATGCCGCCGCTCGTCCCGGCGAACACGTGCACCAGCAGGTTCGCGGCGGCGAGGACGAGCGCCGCGGCGATCCCGCGCCGCCGCCCGCCCGCGACCGCCCACGTCAGCACCGCCGCCGCCACCCACGACACCGGCAGCGTCGGCCGGCCGGCCGCGATGTTGGCCGGCGTCTCCACCCATGCCGTCGCCAGCACGCAGCCCGCCGCGACCGCGAGATCGGCGGCCAGCAGCGGCCGCCCGCGGCGGCGCGGATCGCTGAAGGCGAACACGGCGTAGCCCGTCCACACCGCCATGACGGCGAGGACCGCCCACCCGCCGAGCGGATGCGCGTACTCGCCGGAGTTCATCGCGATCACGACGGCCGCGTAGCAGAGGGCGAGCCCGCGGTAGACCGCCACGGCCCGCCACAACGCCGTCTCCAGGCCCATCAGCCCCGGCACGGACGTTCCCCGATCCACTCCGCTCATCCCGACTCCCCGCGAGGGGCCCCCACCCCCCGGCTCGCCTCGCTCAACCCGATCACTGTGGGGGGACGACCCCCCACACCCCCCGATTCGCTCCGCTCAACCAATCACTGTGGGGGGACGACCCCCCACACCCCCCGATTCGCTCCGCTCTTTCAACCCCGGTCGGCCAGGCCTCCGTCGTCCTCCTCCGGCCGTACCTCCTTGCCGGACATCTCCGCCTTCACCTCGGCGGCGTACCGGTCCACGTACTCCTGGCCGGACAGCTCCCTGATCGTCCGCATGATCTCGTCGGTGATCTCGCGGAGCACATCGTGGTCGTCCTCCTGCCCGTAATAGCGGGAGAAGTCCATCGGCTCGCCGAACCGGACACCGGGCCGGACGCCGAGCCGCGGGTACGGCCTGCCGGGCGGCATCAGCGCGAACGTGTTGATCATCGCCATCGGGATCACCGGGACGCGGGACTTCAGCGCCAGCCGCGCCACCCCCGTCTTGCCGCGGTACAGCCGCTCGTCGGGGGCCCGGGTGCCCTCCGGGTAGATGCCGAGCAGCTTGCCCTCGCCGAGGATCCGCAGCCCGGTCTGCAGCGCCGCCTCCGCCGCGTCCCCGCCGGTCCGGTCGACCGGCACCACGCCCACGCCGGTGAAGAAGCCCTTGCTGATCAGGCCCTTGATCCCCCGGCCGGTGAAGTACTCGCCCTTGCCGATGAAGTAGATCGGCCGCATCAGCGGCAGCGGCCCGAAGAAGTGGTCGGCGAACGACAGGTGGTTGCTCACCATCAGCGCCGGGCCCCGCTTCGGGACGTTGCGCATCCCCCGGTTCCGCGGCCACCATCCGAGGTACAGGATCGGGGACAGGACGATCCTCAGCAGGATCCAGAACCAGAGCATGCGGGCACCTTCCTCGGACCGGGCGCCCTGGGGGCGGGCACGCTTCCGGTCCTGGCCGACGGGGAGATGATGGGACATCCTCCCACTCCCCGTCCCGCCTATCTACCGGCCGGTACCGCGCGGCGGAACCCGGCCGCGCCCCGGCGGCGGGCCGGGAATGAACGTAGGCTCTGAACGGTAGAACTCAATCGGATGCGCTCGAGGGCTTGTCCCGGGCGGCGCAGCGAATACCGTGGGACACACGTTTCGGGGTGTCCGGGAGTGTCTCCGCCAGCGGAGCGCGACCGGGCATCACATGTCAATGGGGGGAGCGGAGGCCGTCATGCCGGTGCTGTCGGTCACGCCGGAGTCGTCGAAGGAGCCGGCCCCGTGAATCGCCGTGGCAATGGACTGTCAGCGGAGACCTACGCCCCACTGGTCGACCTCGCGCCGCATCTGGCGGACGCGATGCTGGCGGCCCTCGGCGAGGCGGGCGTCGCGGCCTACGCGGCGTCGCCGTCGGGCCTCCCGGAGCTCGCCGAGCCGGCCGCCGAGCCGGTCGCCGGCGACGTCCTCGACCGGCTGTACGTCGACGTCGACATGAAGCCGGCGGCCGAGGGCATCCTGCGCGTCCACCTCGCCCGGCTGCGCGAGGCGTCCGCACGCGGCGCGGACGCCGACCGTCCCGACACCGACCGTCCCGACACCGAGCGCACCGACCCGGCCGAGCGCACCGAGACCGGCCTGGCCGACCCCGGCGGCGCCGGCGGCCGGCTGCCGGACGAGCAGGCGGGCGGCGCCGCCGAGCGCGACGAGGACGCCATCTGGGCCGAGATCGTCGCCGGGTTCGACGACGTCCCCGAGGGCGACGACGTGCCGTGGCCGGACGAGGAGAACCTCCGCGAGCCCGATCCCCGGGAGGAGGGCGAGGACCGGTCCGGGCGCCTCCCCCGCGCCCGGGTGATCAAGCCGGCCGACGAGGTGCCGGAGTTCCCGCCGGAGGAGGACCTGGAGGGCCACTACGTCCCGCCCCCTCCCCCGCCGCTGCCGTCCGCGGACCCGCTCACCAAGGGCGCCTGGATCGCGCTGATCGGCGGCCCCCTCTACCTGCTGGTCACGGTCATCCTCGACTGGGAGGTCCCCGGCTGGGCCGCGTTCCTCGCCGTGGCGGCCTTCATCGGCGGCTTCGTCACCCTCGTCCTGCGCATGGGCGACGAGCCCCGCGACCCCGACGACGGCGCCGTCGTCTGACCCGGGCGCCGGGCGCGGGTCAGTCCGGGCCGGGGATCCGCAGGTCCGCCACCAGGGGCCGGTGGTCGGTCGCGAGGACGTAGTCGTCGCCGCCGGGCGGCACCCCGCACCCGATCACCTCGACCTCGGGGTCGGCGAAGACCGCGTCGATGCGGCGGCGCGGATCGCGTGCGGAGAAGGTGAGCTCCTCGCCCGCCGGGCGGACCGCGTAGGCGTCCCGGAAACGCCCGGTGAGCCGCGACCATGACCCGCCGCCCGGCTCCTCGTTGACGTCGCCCGCGAGGACCACCGGGGCGCCGTGGCGGTCGCGGGCGCGGTCCAGATGGGCGAGGATCTCGTGGACGTGCCGCAGGCGCGGGCCGTCCCGCAGGTCCAGGTGGGTGCTCGCGGCGACGAGCCGGCGCCCGCCGATCTCCAGGACCGCGACGGCCAGGGCCCGGCGGTGCAGGCCCGGATCCGGGGTCAGCAGGTGGAACTCGCGGGCGACGCGCCGGACGCGCGGCGCGGCCAGGACGGCGAGCCCGCAGGCCCGCCGCCCGGCCGCGATCCTCAGCCCGCAGGCGTCCGCGAGGCGGCGGCGCTGGAGCCGCCAGCCCCAGAACCGCGGGACCTCCTGGAGGCACACCACGTCCGGGCCGATCGCGCGGACGACGCGGGCCACCGCCGCCGGTTCGTCGCGCAGCGACCGGACGTTGTAGCTCAGCAGGCGGACGGGCGCCACGCCTAGACGATCACGTCCCGGAAGGGGCGGACGCGGGCCAGGTCCGCGGCGCCGACGATGCCCGCCGCCGAGCCCAGCTCGGCGATGCGGATGTCGGGCAGCGGCCGGTGGCCGCGGCCGGTGAGGGCGTCCTCGAACGCGGCGCGGATCGGGTCGAGCAGCAGGTCGCCGGCGTCCGACAGGCCGCCGCCGATGATGAAGGCGCCCGGGTCGAGGATCGCGCTGAGGTCGGCCAGGCCCTGGCCCGCCCAGTGCGCGATCGTCCGGAAGCACTCCAGCGCCGCCTTGTCGCCCTCCCGGGCCGCCTGCGACACCTCCGGGCCGCTGATGCCCTCGGGCCGGCCGTCGCCGAGCTCCAGAAGGCGCCCCGCCATCGCGGGCGCCACCCGCGCCAGGTCGCGCGCCTCGTGCACGAGGGCGTTGCCGCTGGCGTACTGCTCCCAGCACCCGCGGTTGCCGCAGCCGCAGCGGCGCCCGTCCGGGACGACCCGGAAGTGGCCCATCTCGGCGCCGATCCCGAACCGGCCCCGGTACAGCTCGCCGTTGATGATGATGCCGCCGCCGATGCCGGTGCCGAGCGCCACCAGCACGAGGAAGTTCTCGCCCCGGCCCGCGCCGAACCGGGCCTCGCCCCACGCGGTGGCGTTGCCGTCGTTCTCCACCACGACCGGCAGCCCGACGAGGCTCTCCACCTTCTCCTTGATCGGCTCGTCGCGCCAGGCCAGGTTCGGCGCGAACAGCACGGTGGAGCGGGTCTCGTCGACGAAGCCCGCGGTGCCGAGCCCGACCGCCGACACCTCCTCGTACTTGCCCTTCAGCAGGTCGACGACCTCGGCGATGGTCTCGGCGGTCTCCTTGGGGTTCGTCGAGGGCGTCGGCCGGCGGACCTTCTCCAGGATCGTCCCCCGGTCGTCGACGACCCCGGCGGCCACCTTCGTGCCGCCCACATCCACGCCGATGGTCAGGGCCATGTAACGCTTCCTCCTCCTCGCGCCGCCCCGGCCGGGGGCGGCTACCACGAGCCACTACCCGATGTCGATGGGGCCGCCGCCCGTGGCGGCCGACCACGGATCGCCCGGCTCCGGGCGTCCCGACCGCTCGGACGTACCCGCCCGCGCGCCCCGCGACGCCTCCGCGTCCGCCGGAGGCGGGTTCCCGGCCGCGCCGGCGCCGCCGCCGCGCGGGCGCGTCCGGTCGAACGCGCCCACCACGTCCAGGGCGGCGGCGAGCAGCGACTCCCCGGCCTCCCGCAGGTGGCGGGCCACGTCGCCGCCGGACTCCCGCTTCATCGCGATGGCCCGGCAGACCGGGCAGTCGCGGCACTCCGGCGCGCCGGTGGCGATGCGCGGCCCCGGTGCCGCCTCCTCGCCGGTCCGCGCGGCGGAGTCCTCGCGTGTGGCACGGTCCCACACGTCGTCCGCGGGCTCGTCCCGCGGCGCCCGCCCGTCCCCGCCGCCGGCTCCGCTCACCCGCCTGATCAGCGCGTCGAAAAGCTTGGCGGCCTCGTCGAGGGCGTCGCCCGGTCGGTCGCTCATGGCTCCATCTTCCATCCGTTTTCGGCGTGAACGGTAGCGCCTCCGTGCCGGGCCCGCGCACCGGTGAGGCGGTCAGCCCTCGATGTGCCGCTTGAGGCCCTTGAGGGCGGAGTCGATGATCCGCTTCTCGCCCTTGCGCTTCACCATGCCGATCATGGGGACGCGGACGTCCACGGCGAGCTCGTAGGTCACCTCGGTGACGCCGTCCTCCTCCGCGAGGCCGTAGGTGCCGTGCAGGCCGGTGACGACCGTGCCCGGCTCCACCAGCTCCCAGGTCACCCGGTCGTCGCCCTCCCAGGTGTAGGCGAGCCCGACGGTGTCGCTGAACGGGCCGCCGTCGAACGTCAGCCGCGCGCGCACGGCGCGGCCGTCCTCACCCGTCTCCTGCACGGTGAACTCGCGGATGCCGCTCGCCCATCCCGGATAGGCCTCCAGATCGGCGATCACCGCCATGATCTCGGCCTTCCCCGCCTTGACCGTGATGGAGGAACTCGTGCGGTCCGCCATCTGCGTCTCCCTCCGGCTCGCGCACGGGCCCGGCGGGCCCGATGTCGTAACGAAGGTATCCTCACACCGTCAGGACGTACGGCACTCCGCGCGCGCGGAAGTGGCCGACGTTCACGCATTCGGTGCGGCCGATGCGCATCCGGCTCGCGAGCGGCTGGTGGACGTGACCGAACAGCATGTACTTCGGCTGCGTCCGGTGGACGGCGTCCAGGATCGCCTCGCTGCCCCGCTCGAACCGGCGCGCCACCGTGTCGTACAGCAGCTCCGGGACGGCGGGCGGGATGTGGCAGCACAGCACGTCCACCTCGCCGACGGCGGCGACCTTGGCGGCGTAGGTCTCGTCGTCCAGCTCGTAGGGGGTGCGGTACTCGGTGCGCAGCCCGCCGCCGACGAACCCGAACCGCAGCCCGCCGATCTCCGTGGTCTCGCCGTCCAGGACGTGGTGGCCGTCGCGCAGGTGCGCGCCCCACATGCGCGGCACGTCGACGTTGCCGTAGGTCAGGTACGCCGGGGTGGGCATGGCCGCGAACAGCTCCGCGTACTGCCGGTCGACGGCGCGTTCGATGTGCGGCCAGGCGTCGCCTTCGAGCGAGGCCCACAGGCCCTTGGAGAACGCGCGGGCCTCCTCGAAGCGCTTCTCGGTCCGCAGCGCGATGAAGCGGTCGGCGTTCTCCTGGCCGAACAGGTCGGCGAAGATGCCCTGCCCGTGGTCCTGGTAGTCCACGAACAGGATCAGGTCGCCCAGGCAGATGAGCGCGTCCGCGCCGTCCGCCGCGCCCGCCAGCGCGTCCGCGCGGCCGTGGACGTCGCTCACCACATGGATCCTCATGAACCGACTGTAATAGGGCGTACCGCCCGGAAGAACGGGCGGCTCAGGCGGTGCCGGCTCAGCCTGGATCAGGCGGCGGCGGCTCAGGCGGTGGCCGCCGCCACGAGCGCGCGCCACTCCCGCACCAGGGCGGCGTCGACCGGGGCTTCCCAGTCGCCGTCCGGGCGCACGGCCGTGCCCACGTGGAACGCGGTGACGCCCGCCGCGGCGAGCAGGGCGACGTGCTTGCGGCGCAGCCCGCCGCCCGCCATGATCATCCCGGCCGCGGCGGGGCCCTCGGCTGCGCGCCGGGCGAGCACGCCGACCCCGGCGTCCACCCCGCGCGGCGACCCGGCCGTGAGCACCGTGTCGAGGCCGCCGCCGAGGTCGCGGACGACCCGCCACGCCTGGGCGGGGTCGGCCGCGTGGTCCAGCGCCCGGTGGAACGTCCAGGGCAGCGGGGCGGTCTCGGCGGCGAGCTTGCTCGTGGCGCCGGTGTCGACCTGCCCGGCCGAGTCGAGGAAGCCGAGCACGAACCCGTCCGCGCCCGCCTCGGCGAGCCCGGCGGCGGCGCGGCGCAGCCGGTCCAGCTCGGCGCCGGTGGTGCGGAACCCCGCGTTGGCGCGCAGCATCACCCGCATCGGCAGGGGCGTGGCGTCGCGGATCGCCGCGACGAGGTCGGGATCGGGGGTGAGCCCGTCCGCGGCCATGTCGGCGACGACCTCGATCCGGTCGGCGCCGCCGTCCCGCGCCGCCCCGGCGTCGGCCACGGTCAGCGCGATCACTTCGAGCAGTGACATGGCGTTCCCCCGAACGGCGTCCGTTGTGCGACCGGACACAAGCGTAGGCGACCCGGCGGCGCGCGCCAGGGGGCGACGGCCGGTCTTTGCCGTGCCGTTAACCCGCGGTTGCGGGGGCGGACTTCCTACTCGTGGGTATCATGCGGCAGCGGAGAAGTCTTCGTTCTTCCCCGCCGACCACGAAGATCGACTACAGGAGTGGGCCGTGCGCGAGTTCAGCGTCCCCGCGATGGTGGAGGTCCCCGACTCCGCCACTCTGACCGACGCGCCCTTCACCCGGGCGGCCGAGGAGCCCGGCAGGATCGTGGCGCGCCGCAACCGCGGCGGCGCCTGGAGCGCCGTCACCGCGGCCGAGTTCGCGGCCGAGGCCGCCGGCGTCGCCAAGGGGCTCGTCGCCGCCGGCGTCGAGCCCGGCGACCGGGTGGGCCTGCTGTCGAAGACCCGGTACGAGTGGACGGTCCTCGACTACGCGATCTGGGCGGCGGGCGCGGTCTCCGTCCCCATCTACGAGACGTCCTCCGCCGAGCAGATCGAGTGGATCGCCGGCGACTCCGAGACCAAGGCCGTGTTCGCCGAGACCGCCGAGCACGTCGCGACCGTCGACGGCCTGCGGGACAAGCTCCCCGCGCTCGCGCACGTGTGGGGCATCGACGCCGGCGCCGTGGACGAGGTCACCGCGCTCGGCGCCGACGTCGGCGACGACGCGATCGAGGAGCGCCGCCAGTCCCGCACCGCGTCCGACGTCGCGACGCTCATCTACACCTCCGGCACCACCGGGCGCCCCAAGGGCTGCGAGATCACGCACGGGAACCTCGTGTCGACCGCCCGCAACGCCGTGCAAGGCGCGATCGCCGAGGTCGCCGTGGAGGGCAGCTCCACGCTGCTGTTCCTGCCGCTCGCGCACGTCTTCGCCCGGCTGATCGAGGTCGCCACCATCGAGGGCGGCATCGTCCTCGGGCACAGCGACGTCCCGAACCTGCTGCCCGACCTCGCGTCCTTCCAGCCGACGTTCCTGCTCGCCGTCCCGCGTGTCTTCGAGAAGGTCTACAACGGCGCCGAGCAGAAGGCCGCCGCGGACGGCAAGGGCAAGATCTTCAAGGCGGCGGCCGAGACCGCGGTGGCCTACAGCCGGGCGCTGGACGCCGGCGGGCCGGGGATCGGGCTCAAGGCCAAGCACAAGGTCTTCGACGTGCTGGTGTACGGCAAGCTCCGCGCGGCCGTCGGCGGCAAGGTGGAGTACGCGGTGTCGGGCGGCGCCGCGCTCGGCGAGCGCCTCGGGCACTTCTTCCGGGGCGTCGGGATCACGATCCTGGAGGGGTACGGCCTCACCGAGACGACCGCGCCCGCCAGCGTCAACCGGCCCACCGCCCTCAAGATCGGCACGGTGGGCCAGCCGATCCCGGGCGTCGACCTGCGCATCGCCGAGGACGGCGAGGTGCTCGTCCGGGGCGTCAACGTCCTGCGCGGCTACTGGAACAACGAGGCCGCCACCAAGGAGGCCATCGAGGACGGCTGGTTCCACACCGGCGACCTCGGCTCCCTGGACGACGACGGCTTCCTGAAGATCACCGGGCGGAAGAAGGAGATCCTGGTCACCGCGGCGGGCAAGAACGTCGCGCCCGCCCCGCTCGAGGACAGGCTCCGCGCGCACCCGCTGATCAGCCAGTGCCTCGTCGTGGGCGACGGCCGCAAGTTCATCAGCGCCCTCGTCACCCTGGACGAGGAGGCGCTCGGGCCGTGGAAGGCCCGGCACGGCAAGCCCGCCGCCATGACGGTGGACGAGCTCCGCCGCGACGCCGACCTCGTCGCCGAGATCGACGCCGCGGTCGCCGACGCCAACCTGTCCGTCAGCCACGCCGAGGCGATCAAGAAGTACGTCGTCCTCGGCGTCGACTTCACCGAGGAGGCCGGGCACATGACGCCGAGCCTGAAGGTGAAGCGCAACGTCGTGCTGAAGGACTTCGCCGACGAGATCGAGGAGCTCTACTCCGCCTGACCCCCGCGCAGGGCGGCCACGGCCTCGGCGACCGGGGTCGTGCCGCCCAGCAGGTCCAGGGTGCGGCGGCGGACGTCGCGGGCGCCGAGCAGCGCCGCGATGACCGCCGCCACGTCGTCGCGGGTGACCGGGCCGTGCCCGATCGGCGGCTCGGCCAGCGTCACCAGGCCGGTGCCCGGGTCGTCGGTGAGGCGGCCCGGGCGCAGGATCAGCCACTCCAGGGCGGTGCGGCGCCGGAGATCGTCCTCCGCCTCGCCCTTGGCCCTGATGTAGGCCTCCCAGACCTCGCCGCGGCCCGGCGCCGGCGGCTCGCCGGCGCCCATCGCGGAGATCTGCACGAGGTCGCGGACGCCCGCCCGCTCGGCGGCGTCCGCCGTCAGCACCGCCGCGGCCCGGTCGACGGTGTCCTTGCGCGCCGCGCCGCTGCCGGGCCCCGCGCCCGCGGCGAACACGGCCGCGCCGGCGCCGGCCAGGTGCCCGGCGACCGTGTCCGCGTCCGCGGACTCCAGGTCGCACACGACCGGCCGGGCCCCGGCGTCCTCGACGTCGCCGGCGTGGCCGGGATTGCGGATGAGGCTCCGCACGGTGTCCCCCCGTGCGGCGAGCAGCCGGGCCAGCCGCAGCGCGATCTGCCCGTGCCCGCCCGCGATCACGATGTCCATGCCGCGATCGTAGGACGCCGGAGACCCGGACGCGCGCGCGGCGCGCGTCCGGGTCCCGGACTCGTGCGGTGGGTCAGCGGCGGTAGCGCGGCCGCTTGATCTTGGTGCCGGAGCGGGTGCCGGCGCCGCGGTTGATGGCGTTGACGGCCTTCTGCATGAGCGCCTCGTCCATCACGTTGATGAGGTCGCCGTGGTCGGTCACCGGGTCGTGGCCCGACTCGGGGAAGCTGTCCAGCGCGAACTTCAGCGGCTCGGCGGGCACGTCGTACGCCAGCGTCATCCGCAGCTGCGGGACCGCCTTGGTGCCCTGCGGGCAGGCGCCGGTGCGCGGGTCCGTGAACTTGATGTGGTCGCGGTGGTTGGCGCTGTCGGTGTTCTGCCCGTCCCAGCAGCTCGGGAAGTTCAGCACGCGCAGGACCTGGCTGCCCTCGGGGCAGAGCGGGTACTTGTCGGTGAACGCCCGGTTCTCGAAGCCCGTGCACGTCCAGCTCGCGTGCGCGTTCGCCAGGCCGTTCGTCACGGCCTTGGCGTCACCGGTCGCGACCCGGATGAACCGCGGCATCGCGACCACCTTGCTGCGCGCGTTGCCGAAGTACTGGAGCTTCACGCTGGACGGGGTGACGATGCTGCCGATGTTGCCGTCCGCGGTGCTCTGCTCGGCGCGGTCGGAGTCGTCCTGGCCGTCGCGGAGCCGGATCACCGGCCAGAAGTAGGCCGACTTGTCGCCGTTGGTGCAGGTCGTCCCCGCCGCGGCGAAGGTCTCGTCGGTCGAGAAGGCGTTCGTGTCGAGGTTGCCGACGTAGTCGTGGATGTGGTGGGCGCCGTTCACCACGCCGGGCGCCGCGAGCACGTTGTCGGGGTTGCTGTGGGCCTGGCCCTCGTTCACGCCGCAGTTGGACGCGAACACGCCCGTGGAGGCCTGCCGGCTCTGGCGGGGCTGCCGGACGCGCGGCGCCTGGCGGATGCTGACGTACTGGTCCGCGCGCAGCTCGGGAATCGGCGGCGCCTCGTTCCCGCCGTCCTGGCCGTCGCCCTGACCGCCGTCCTGGCCGTCGCCCTGACCACCGTTCTGGCCGTCGCCCTGACCGCCGTCCTGGCCGCCGTTCTGGCCGTCGCCCTGACCGCCGTCCTGGCCGTCGCCCTGGTCGCCGCCCGCCGGGGGCGGGCTCTCCTGCTCGCCGCCGCCGTTCTGGCCGCCGTCCTGGCCGCCGCCCGCCGGGGGCTCGCCCGTCTGGCCGCCGTCGCCGCCCTGACCGCCGCCGCCCGCGGGCGGTGCGCTGGTCTGGCCCCCGCCCTGCGGGTCCTGCGGGTCCGCGCCCGGCAGGTTGGGGGCGCCCGCGTTCTTGCCGCCGGCGGGCTCGGCCGGGTAGGCGGCACCGGCCGCCTGGGTGGTCGCGGGGGCGTACGGCTGCTGCGCCGCGGCGCCGGGGTTCTCCTGACAGGCCGTCGCGACCAGAGCGAGCGCCGGGATCATCGCGGCGAAGGCCTTCTTCTTCCGAATCATGTGAAAAGTGCTCCCTTTACGGGGGGTGTAGGTCAGTGCAGGGCACGCCTGGGAACCAGGCCCGTGCTCTCCAGTAGCGACATGTGCGTGTTGACGAACTTCATGCACCGTTCGGCGTACGCGCGGATCTCGCTGTTCTCGGTCTGCGCGCGCACCTTGGCGATGACGGTGAAGACCTGCCCGTGAGCGGCACGCAAACGCAACACGAACGTCTTGTCATAATCGGCGCCGTACTTGCCCGACATCTCCCTCAGGTAGCTCTTCTGGGTGCCGTTGGGCTCGTTGGGAAGAAGGACGCCGAGTTTCTGCGCTTCGGCGCGGGTGTCGGCGTCCAGCTGCATGTGCTGGCGCATGATGATCTCGCCGACCTCCTTGACCCGGGGGCTGGAGGCACGCTGTGAAGCCTGCTGACCTGCGGGAATCTCCCACAGGCCGGCCTGCCTCACCTTGACCAGCAGCTGCCGGTCCAGGGTGCTCAGCTTCCCCCATCGGGTGTTCACGGTGCCGCCAAGGTTCGCCGCGCCACTGGCTGGCACGCCGACCGGATTCATGACGACCGCGAAGGCCGCCACGACGGCCGCCACGGCCGCGAGAATCAGCAGGACACGCCCCTTGCCAAAGCGCGGGAGCCTGCGCTTCTCTGCGCTGCCGTAGGATTTCCTCAAGGGAATTCATTCCTCCTTTCGAGGAGCTCTCGACGGACCCGGCGCGGGTTTTGCCGTTGATACGCACCGCACCGTCCGGAGGGTTCAACGATGTCCGGCGGATTTTCAATTTTCTGGGCGTCCGGAAATCACCGGCGCGATGATGCTCCGGGTACTCCGTCGATGACGCGCAGTGCCAATGCAGGGCACATCGCGACCGCTTTCTGCACGTCCTTCTCCATCCACGACGGGATCTCGGTGCCGAGCACCACGGGGAAGCCGTACCGGTCGAGCTGGATCAGCTCCGGGACGAGGTAGGCGCACAGCCCGTGCCCGTCGCACCGGCTCCAGTCGATCGCCACCCGCCCCTCCGAGCCGTCCGGCACCGGGAGCGGGAGCACGCCGTAGGTCGACAGGCCGCAGCCGCCGCCCCACCGGTGCGCGTCGATGTCGGCGCCGAACGCCTCCATCGCCGACAGGACGAACTTCGCCGTCCCGTCCGGGTGGGTGCAGGCGCCGCGGCCGCGGCCGACGCCGGCGGCACGGCGGACGTCCTCCACCGTCCCGGCCCCCTCGGTGAGCGCGTTCAGCGACCGGACGACGTCGGGCAGCCCGAGCCGGCACGGCCCGCACTGCCCGGCGGACTGCGCGGCGAGGTAGGAGGCGATCCGGGTGACCTCGCCGAGCGGGCAGGTGCCCTGGGTGAGCGGCAGGATGATGCCGGCGCCGACCGTCCCGCCGACGCGCCGCATCCCGGAGCGCGACAGCACGGCCCGCGACACCCCGGCCGGGTCCAGCCACATCCCGTGGTAGCCGCCGACGAGCACGCCCGGGGACGGCGGCACCTTGCAGTGGTCGAGGACGGCCCGCAGCGGCGTGCCGAGCGGCGCCTCGACGACCTGGGTCCCGCCGATGGTGAGCAGCGTGGTGCCCGGCTCCTCCTCCGTCCCGGCCGAGGCGTACAGGTCGGGACCGAGCGAGACCAGCACCGCCAGCTGCGCGAACGTCTCGGTGTTGGACAGCAGCGTCGGGAATCCGTCCACCCCGGAGTCGGAGGCGCGGACCTTGACGCCCGGCGGGATCGGCGTCTCCCCGTTGATCGCGCGGATCACCGCGCCGCTCTCCCCGGAGATGAACCGCTCGGTCAGCCGGACGACCCGGGCCGGCATCCGCCGCTCGCTGATCGCGGCGCGGACCGACCGGGCCGCCTCGTCGCTCTCCACGGCCAGCACGATCCGCTGGGTGCCGAGCGCGTTCGCGGCGATCTGGGCGCCGTCGAGGACCAGGTGCGGGGCCCGGCCCAGCAGGACCTTGTCCTTGGAGCTGCCGGGCTCGCCCTCCGCGCCGTTCACCACGACGACGACGTCCTCGCTGGAGCCGCGCTCGTTGCCCTTCTCGCCGGGCAGCAGCGCGGTCTGGTCGGCGGTCGGGTAGTTGACCCGCGCCGCGACCGCCATCAGCTTGCGCGCGAACGGGAAGCCGGCGCCGCCGCGCCCGCGCAGGTCGACCTGCTCCGCCATGCGGACCAGGTCCTCCAGCACCGGCGCGCGCAGCTTGCCGTGCACGGCCAGGTGCCGGTCGAGGTCGAGCCGGTCGAACCGGTCGAACCCGAGCGTCAGCCTGGGCCCGCCGATGTTCGAGACGGTGACGGTCGAGGTCATCGGATGACCTCGGTGTCACCCGGCCCTGTCACGGGCATGCCGCGGGGGTCGGACACGGTCCGGCGCGGGTCGTCGAACCCGCGGGAGCCGTAGTCGCGCGGGTCGGCGAAGTCCCGGTCGAAGTCGCGGTCGCCGTAGTCGCGGGGGTCGCCGAGGTCGCGCGGGTCGTCCAGGCCGCGCGGGTCGCCGAACCCGTCCCGGGCCTCGGCCGCCCGGCCGCGGGCCATCGCGGCGACGCGTCCCTCCTCGTGCTCGCGCGCCGCCATGGCGCGCCGGTCGCGGCGCCGGCCGGCGCCGTCGGGCCGCGTGAACGAGTCGACCTCGTCGCCCGCCAGGTGCACGTCCCGCGGCTTGATCACCACGACCATCCGGGTGATCAGTGCCAGCACGACGAACACCACGCTCATCACGTAGCTGAGCACCACCCACGGCGCGGCCGCCCGGCCGGTGATCAGGCCGTGCACGATCGCGAACGGCCACGAGATGTAGGCGAGCGCGTGCATCGAGCGCCACACCCAGGCCTTGCCCTTGAACGCGAACCGCGCCCGCATCGCACCGGTGATCACGATCAGGATCATCAGGTCGAACGCGATCGTGCCGAGGCCGACCGCGCCGCCGTCCGGGACGACGACCTGCACCGGGAGGGCGAGGCCGTTCATCACCTTCACCGTGACGTGCGCGACCAGCATCGCGGTCGCGACGACCGCGGAGGCGCGGTGCAGCGCCTGCGCGAGCACGCGGTGGCGGATCTTCAGGATGAGCCGCTCGGTCGCCAGCAGCCCGCTCATCACCGCGGTGGTCAGGGCGACGAGGGCGAAGACGCCGGCGTAGAAGTTGAGGAAGTACTGCACGTTCGCGACCGCGACGGCGCCCTGCGGGGTCGCCGCGCCGACGAGGACCACGACCGCGCCGGCGAGCACCACGCGCAGCACCCAGCTGGGCACCGCGGGATCATCACTGTTGCGAATTCGCACCGCTCGGACTCCTCTTCTAGGTTGCGGCCGGCGCCGGAGCGCCGGCCGATCCGGCGCCGTCCTTCGGCGTCGCGCCGGGGGAGGGCGATGACGACGGAGAGTCGTCCGCGGCGGGGACCGGGCCGAGGTTGGCCAGCAGGCCCCCGGTGAGCACCTGCAGGACGCCCCGTTCGGCGAAGCCGAGCAGCGGGTTCGCCCGCTCCTGGAACGTCCAGCCGCCGATCACGGCGCCGGCCAGCGGGACCGCCTCGGCGCCGCGGCGCAGCCCGAACCCGACCTGAGCGCGGGGCGCCTCGGCGCCGCCGCAGGGCCGGCCGGTGCCGGTGCGGCCGAGCGCCTCGCCCCGCTTGACGACGCTGCCGTCGCGCAGCCGGGGCACGTTCCGCAGGTGGTAGTAGGTGGTCGCGAGGCCGCTCGGGTGGATCACCATGACCAGCGCGCCGGCGTTGCTGGAGCAGAACCGGTAGAGGCGGCCGTCGCCGGCCGCGACGACCCGCCCGTCGCCGCCCGCGAACGCCAGCGCCCCCAGCGGGCGCGCCGCGCCGTCCGACGTCGTCATCGACCAGGCCTGGCCGATCTTCCACGGCAGCATCAGCCCGTCGCCGGCGCGCGTGCCGTTGACGAGGGCGGTGGCCTGGCCGGCGGTGAGCGCCCCGTACTTGTTCAGCAGCCGCGCCTCCGACGCCGACATGACCTTCGCGGGGACGTCGCCGAGCAGGCCGCCGAACGCCCGGTTGCCCGACAGCCCGACCTGCCACTCCTTGCCGGTCCAGTGGGCGGCGTAGAAGGCGACCTCGGGGTTGGCGGTGCTGGACGCCGGGACGGGGATCGCGCTCGTGCCGAACACCCAGGTCTTGTCGGCGCTGGTCCGGATGGCGTCCACGAGCGGCGCGGCCGTCGGCGCGGCGCCGTAGGCCTGCCGCGCGGCGGCGCCCCGCTGCGCCAGGGTCAGCTTCCGGACCTGGGCGGCGAGCACCCCGAGGTCGGGTCCCGCCGGCGGGGCGGCCGCGCCGCCGCCGCCCGGCTGCTGCGGGGCCGGCTGCTGCGGCTGGGCCGCCCCGCCCGAGCCGCCCTGCTTCGGCGGCTTGATCTGGCGCTGCGAGCCCACGGCGCCGGACGAGCCGCCGAGGGGGCCGCCGTCCAGCAGGGCCCGCTCGGCGATGCCGAGCAGGGAGAGGCCGACGGCGGTGGACAGCACGATCGCGCCGATGCTCAGCCGGTCGGCGGGGCGCCGGCCGCGGCGCGGCGTGGCCTTCGGGCCGGGACGCGGCGTCGACGGGCGGCGCCGCGGTTCCGGGCGCGCCGGCTGCCGCTGCTCGGACCGCCGGTCCGGGCGGCGCTGGGCGCGCGGCCGCTCGGGCCCGCGGGCCCGCCCGCCGCGCTGGGGGAAGTCACGGGACCGGTCGCGCTCGGGCCGCCCCGCCCGGCCGCCGAATCCCTCGGTGCGCGCGTCGAACTGCCGCGTGCGCGCGTCCTGTTCCATGCGCGCGTCGAACCGCCCGGCCCGGGGGTCCGGCCGCTCCGCCCGGGGAGCAGGCCTCTCCCGCTGAGGGGCGGGTCGCTCCTGCCGGGGAGCCGGCCGCTCCTGCCGGGGAGCCGGCCGCTCCTGCCGGGGGGCGGGCCCTTCCGGGCGCGGAGCGGGCCGCCGGTTCCGCTCGCCGAACGGCTCGGCGCCGGCCGGCCCGTTGCGCGCGCCGAAGCGGTCCGTCCGCGCGTCGTCGCGCTGTGCGGGCGGCGGCTCAGGCCACCGCGCACGCTGCCGCGGACGCTCCTCGCGCTCGCCGGACCGCGGCGCGCGAGACCTGCCCCCGCGCCGTTTCGGTTCGCGCCGTTTCGATTCGCGCCGGGACGCCTTGCGTCCCCGCTCGGACCAGTCCGGCTGCTCCGACCACCAGGACCCTTCGGGCCACTGGGGATCCTCGGACAGGAGCCCCTGCTTGGGCTCCCGCCTCGAGGACGGGCGCGCGGGCGTCTCCGCCCACGGTGAAGCATGCGTAGAGCTCCGGGACGCATGCCCGTAATCGCGTCGCGCCATGCCCTCTCCTGTGGAGGAGACGGAGAGCTCGCGAACGCCGTTTCGGCTCCGCACCGCCGGGCTTGCGCCCGGCGGCGGGTCCCGCTTGAGACATTGCCGGAATCACGGTGTCGGAGCCCGCTCGCTCCCACCGCGATCCCTGGACGGATTCTCTCGAACCCGCCCGATCACTCCGGGAGCATACGCCCCAGGAGCCACTCGGATGACCGTTGCCGCCGAATTTTCTGCGATTCTTCTGTTCGGCGGTTCTGCTCTCCACTGCTGTACGCGCCGAAGGCACGGGACGTTCACGCACCCGGGCAACGGATTGCGCGGCCGCCATTCCTCTGCCGAAATGCGCGGCCACCTGCGACATCGCGATAGCGCTCGGAACAAGCCCGGAACGATCAAAACCGTCCGGGCGCATCGGACGTCGCCTCCGCCACCCGCCGGGCGGGGGCGAGAAAAAAATCTCGCCGGGCCGCACCCGGTCAGCCGGCCGCCTTCAGGAAGCGGGCGGCGAGCGGGGCCGCCACCTTCGGGCCCGAGCCGCCGGCCGAGACGAAGACCGCGAAGGCGACGTTCGCCCGGTAGCCGATGAACCAGGCGTGGCTCCCGCCGCCGAACTCGGCGGTCCCGGTCTTGCCCGCCACCGCGTCCGGCAGCCCGGCGCGCGCGGCGGTGCCCTCGGTGACCACCGCCCGCATCATCGTGCCGAGCGCGGGCGTTCCGGGCACCGGGCGGGGGCGCGGTCGCTCTCCCCCGTCCTCGCGGACCAGCTTCTCCGGCAGCAGCCTCGGCGCCCGCCAGGAGCCGTCCGCCACGGCCGCGGCGACCGTAGCCATCAGCAGCGGGCTGGCCTGGACGCGGCCCTGCCCGATCGACGCCTCGGCCAGTTCCGCGCCGCTCCGCGGATCGGGGAAGCCGCCCCGCGCGGCCCCGACGCCCGGGGCGATCGGGGCGCCGAACCCGAAGCGGCGGGCGCTCGCCGCCAGCTTCGCCGCGCCGAGCCGCTCCACGCCGAGCCGGGCGAACGTCGTGTTGCAGGACGCGGCGAAGGCGCCGCGCAATGTCGTGCGCCCGAGCGCGTGGTCGTCGTCGTTGCGGATCGTCCGCTGCGCGGTGACCACCGAGGCGGGGCAGTCGGCGCCGGTGCCGGCCCCCGCCCCGTCCGCGACGAGCGCGCCCGCGGTGACGACCTTGAACGTCGAGCCGGGCGGGTAGAGGCCGGTGAACGCGCCGAGCCCGCCGAGTTCGTCCGCCACCGCGAGGATCTCCCCGCTGGACGGCCGGACGGCCACGATCGCGGCCTGGCCGGGCGCGGCGGCGACCGCCTTCTCCGCCGCCGCCTGCAGCGACCGGTCCAGCGTGGTCCGGATCGTCCGGCTCTTCTTCACGCCGAACACCTTCACCAGCTGCAGCGGCCTGCCGCCGTCGCGCAGCTCGACGGCCCACCCGGCCTGGTCCTCGTCCTCGCCCAGGTTCGCCATGATCTCGGCGAGGTAGGGGGCGAGCGGCCCGTCCTCGGGCAGCGGCCGGCCGTCGTGCGCGGTGAGTCGCACGGCGGGGACGCGCACCTGGCCGAGCGACCACGCCCCCTTCCCCTTGAGCCCCGGGTAGAGCGTGGACGGCGACCACAGCACCCGCCACCGGCCGTCCACCCGGCCGAGCCGCAGCACCGACCGGAACGACCAGTCGCCGTGGTCGGCCAGCGAGCGGGTGACCGTGAACTCCGCCGCCGCCGCGTCCCGCCCGGACGCGGTGACGGGACGCGGCTCCAGCGCGATCGCGTTGACCCGCAGCCCGCGCGACAGCGTCCGGTGCTGGGCGGCGAAGTCGGCGGGCGGATCGGCCACGAGCTCGCGCATCTCCTCCAGGTCGCCGTCCCGCCAGGCGGCGAAGTAGGCCTCGGCCACCCCCGCCGCGCTGCCGCCGCGGCCCCGCCGCAGCAGCCAGCCGGTCGTCAGGCCCGCCACCAGCACGACCGCCAGTGTCCCCGCCAGCACCACAAGTCCCCGCGAGCGCATGCGCCCTCCTCCCGCCACCCACCCGGAGCTTGATCCTTTCAGCGTCCGATTGCTCCGTACATGCACGACTTGCCGGTTTCCCTGGCCGGAACCGGAAGGCGGCTTAGCGACGGATGATCCGCCCCTTAAACGCGCTTTAAGGGTGGTGCCGTCCCGCCGGGCGGGCCCTAACGTCGAGAACGTCAACGACCGAGGACGCAGCAGCGGCAGGAGGTGGCCCCGATGACACGATCACCGCGACAAGGGATCAGCCCAGGGGCACTGACAGGCCTCCCGCGCGTCCACGGTCGGGCACCGTCGCGGGGCCGGGCCCCAGCGGTGCCGGATGCCGGGGCCGTGCCCCGCGCTCCCGACCACACGGACACGATCCGACCCCGCCGGCCGGCCCACGCGGCGCGCCCATCTCCAGGTTCTCCCCCACAGGGGCGCCGGGCCGCTCGGCAGCGGATCACACCGACCCCACCTCGGCAGGGGCGTCCGCGTGGAACCGGTCTCCGGGGGCGGGGCTGTGTCTCCGGCGTTGGTTTGGGTTGGGGCGCTTGGGGCGCCCCAACCCAAACCAACGCGCTGTGTTCATTGCAGTGCCCTCCTCCTTCGGGCCTTGGCGGCCCTCCATCGTCGGGCACTGGGCGATCGCTGCATCGCTCCGGCTCGCCTAGCGGCTCGCTGCGCGATCAGGTTCTCGCAAGCTCGAACCTGCCTTCGGACGCGATCGCGACCATTGAGGTCGTCGCGTGGTTGCGGCGGTGGCTGCGGTAAGTGCGCATGGACCGTACTGGTCCATGTGAATCTGCCGCCCTTTTGACCGCCGGTTTCGGGGCGGGGACCTGCCTACGGCGCGGGGGCGGGTCCTTGTCCCGGAGCCGGTGAATTCACGTGAGCAGTTCTTCCAGGCGGTTTGCCTGGATCTCCCAGCGCCATTCGCGTTCGACCCACGCGCGCCCCTTTTCGCCCATTGCGCGGGCGTGGTCGGGGTTGGTGAGCAGGGTCGACACGGACTCGGCGATGCGCCGGACGGAGCGGCCGTCGACGACCATTCCCGTTTCGCCGTCCAGGACGGCGTCAGGGGCGCCGCCCGAGTCGCCCGCCACCACCGGCAGGCCGGTCGCCGACGCTTCCAGGTAGACGATGCCGAGGCCCTCGACGTCGAGGCCGCGGCGGCGGGTGCGGCACGGCATCGCGAAGACGTCGCCCGCGTCGAAGTGCGCGGGCAGTTCCTCCCAGGGGACGCCTCCGGTGAAGACGACCGAGCGCGTCACGTCGAGGGACTCCGCCAGGCGTTCCAGGTCACGGCGGTACGGGCCGCCTCCCACGAGAAGGAGCGCGGCGTCCGGTGCCTCGCGGAGGATGTGCGGCCAGGCGCGGATCAGGGCGTCCTGGCCTTTGCGCGGCACCAGGCGGGACACGCAGACCACGACCGGGCGGTCGGTCAGGCCGTGCCGGGCGCGGACGTCCGCGCCGCCGGCGCCCGGGTGGAAGAGTGTCTCGTCCACGCCGGGGGCGAGGCGCGCCATCCGCGCCGCCGCGTCCGGCGGCAGGACGCGCGCCATCCGGGACCTCGTGTACTCGCCCAGGTAGGTCAGGACGTCCAGGTTGTCTCCGATGCGCCCGAGCACGGTCCGCGCTACCGGCAGCGTCGCCCAGGCCGCCTCGTGGCCGTGGGTGATCCCGACGAGGCGGCCGGCGCCGCGGCGGCGCAGGGCCGGGGCCAGGAGGCCGAGCGGCGCCGCCGCGCCGAACACGACGGAGTCGCAGCGCTCCGCGCGCAGCACGTCCGCCGCCCGGCGCAGCACCCCCGGCTCCGGCAGCATCAGCGAGCCCGGATGCCGGACGACCGGGAACGGCTGCGCCGCGTCGAACTCCGCGGCGCCCTTCCAGGCCGGGGCGTAGACGACCACCGAGCCGGGCGGGCGGCGCACGGCGAGGCCGTGCACGAACGCCTGGATGCCGCCGGGGCGGGGCGGGAAGTCGTTGGTGACGATCAGGGTCCGGGTCATCGTCCGGCCAGCATACGGACCGCCCGGCACGCGGAAGGGCCCGCCACCGCCGGTGCGGTGACGGGCCCTCGCCGATCGGCGGTCAATGCCTGATCTCGTGCGACGTCGCGCCGCTCTCGAGCTCCCTGTGCTCCTCGTGGCCGTCCCCGTGCTCCTCGACCGGGATGTCGTCGAAGGTCCAGGCGCGGTTGAGCCGCGAGCGCAGGTGCCCGAGCGGGCCCTTGGCGCCGGGCGCCGGGATCCCGGCGGCGTCGCGCGCCGGGGCCTCCGGCCGGGTGTTCTCCTTGGAGAGGATGACGACCTTCTCCTCCTCGCGGGCCGCCTCGTGCCGCTCGGAGAACTTCCCGTCCGGCGACATCATGATCACGCCGCTCTCCACGCCGTGCCCGATGATGTCCGCGTCCTTGCGCTGCAGCCCCAGGCAGATGCGCTTGGTGAAGACGAACGCCAGGAACGGCCCGACGAAGAACGCGACCCGGAAGAACCATGTCGTCGCGAACAGCGAGACGTGGAACTTCTCCGCGAGGACGTCGTTCGCGCCGGCGAGCCACAGCAGGCCGTAGAAGGCGACCGCCGCCATTCCGGTCGCCGTGCGGACGGGGGCGTTGCGCGGCCGGGTGTTGACGTGGTGGTGCCGCTTGTCGCCGGTCACCCACTGCTCGACGAACGGCCAGGCCGCCGCGCCGCCGAACACGATGCCGAGCGGCACCAGCGCCGGGATCAGCACGTTGAGGCTCAGCGTGTGGCCCCAGGCGCTGATCTCCCAGTTCGGCATGATGCGCAGCGCCCCTTCGAGGACGCCCATGTACCAGTCGGGCTGGGAGCCCGAGGAGATCGCGCCGGGATCGTACGGGCCGAACAGCCAGATCGGGTTGATCTGGGCGAACGCGCCGAGCAGCGCCAGGACGCCGAACGTGAACAGGAAGTAGGCGCCCGTCTTGGCCATGAAGACCGGGTAGAACGGGTAGCCGTACACCTGCTGCTCGGTCTGGTTCTTCACCGGCATCGCCGTGTGCTTCTGCACCCACATGATCATCATGTGCGCGGTGACCATGCCGAGGAGCAGCCCCGGGATCAGCAGGATGTGCAGCACGTAGAGGCGGGGCACGATGTCCTGGCCGGGGAACTCGCCGCCGAACAGGAACATGTAGAGGTAGGTGCCGACGACCGGGATCGACTCCGCCACGCCCTGCGTGATGCGCAGCCCGGTACCGGACAGCAGGTCGTCGGGCAGCGAGTACCCGAACAGGCCCTCCAGCATGCCGAGCGTGAACATGCCGATGCCGATCAGCCAGTTCAGCTCGCGCGGCTTGCGGTAGGCGCCGGTGAAGAACACCCGCAGCATGTGCGCCAGGATCGACGCCATGAACAGGATCGCGGCCCAGTGGTGGATCTGCCGCATCAGCAGGCCGCCGCGCACGTCGAAGCTGATGTGCAGCGTCGAGGCGTAGGCCTCGGACATCTTCACGCCCTGGAGCTTCGTGTACGAGCCGTCGTACACGACCTCCATCATGCTCGGCTTGAACCAGAACGTCAGGAACGTCCCGGTCAGCAGGAGGATGACGAAGGAGTACAGGGCGATCTCGCCCAGCATGAAGGACCAGTGGTCCGGAAAGACCTTCTTCATGTTCCGCTTGAAGAAGGTGGTGGAACCGAGGCGGTCGTCGAGGAACGTCAGCGGGGCCTCGACCGCCTTCGGAGCTGTCGCCTCGCTCATCCGCGCTCCCAGAAGCTCGGGCCGACCGGTTCGTGGTAGTCGCTCGTCGCGACGATGTACCCGTCCTCGACGGCCAGCGGCAGCTGCGGCAGCGGCCGGGCGGCCGGGCCGAAGATGACCTTCGCCGCGTCGGTGGCGTCGAAGGTGGACTGGTGGCACGGGCACAGGATGTGGTGCGTGGTCTGCTCGTACAGGGCCGCGGGGCAGCCGACGTGCGTGCACACCTTGGAGTAGGCGACGATCCCGTTGATGTGCCAGTTCTCCCGGCCCTTGGCGGGCTTGAACTGCTCCTGCGGGACGTTGATCAGGATCGTGACGGCCTTGGCGTTCTGCGTCAGCACCTGCTCCTCGGGGACGTCGTGCTCGATCCCCTCCGGCAGCACGGTGATCATGCTGCCGGGCGTGGAGAAGTCGCTGACCCGCAGCGGCCTGTTGGTGCCGTCCACCACCAGCCGGACGCCCCTCTTGCCCTCGGCCTGCGCCTTCTTGACGGCCTCGCCCCAGAAGGTGTGGCGGAGCCGCTTCTCCGGCAGCGGGCCGAGGTCGCGCAGCAGCACCAGCGGGGCCAGCCCGAGCGGCGCGGCGGCGAGCAGCAGCGTGCGGCGCAGCAGCGGCCGCTTGGTGATGCCGCTGTCCTCGGCGCCCTCCAGGAAGTCCTCGGTGAAGGCGGTCCTGGTCTCCTCGTCGGCGGCCATCTCGTGCCGCTCCTGGACGATGGGCTTGCTGGTCATCAGCCGGCGCACCCAGATGGTGACGCCGATCGCCATCGCGAGGAACGACAGGGCCATCGTCCCGCCGAGCCAGAAGTTGGACTCGCGGGCCCGCACCACGCCGTGCATGCCGCCGTCGCGGCCGCTCCAGCCGATGAAGTAGGCGATGAACGCCACGCTCGCGGCGAACGCGACGAGGAACAGCGTCGCGACGATCCGCTCGGCGCGCTTGGCCGACTCCTCGTCGAGCTGCTCCCCCACGCCCGCGGGCGCCGAGATGTCGTCCTCGGCGAGGAGCGCCTTCTCCCTCGCCGGGGACGGCGTGCCGATCACGCGTTCGCGCCGGCCGCCGTCCTCCTCGCCGGAGCCGGGGCGGCCCGCGGTGTCCTTGTTGTCGTCGCTCATGACTTCTTCAGCTTCTTCGGCTTCTTCGCGGTGATCCACATGGCCGCCAGGACCAGCAGGCCGATCCCGACCAGCCACCCGGCCAGGCCCTCGCTCACCGGGCCGATCCGGCCGAGGCCGTTGCCGCCCGGGTTCGGCTCCTCGCGGGTCTGGACGAGGTAGGCGATGATCGCCTGCTTGTCCTTCGGCGTGAGCGTGGTGTCGTTGAACACCGGCATCGCCTGCGGGCCGGTCAGCATGGCCTCGTACATCTGGGTGGGCGTGACGTCGTCCCCGGACAGCGACGGGGCGTACTTGCCGCCGGTCAGGGCGCCGCCCTGCCCGGTGAAGTTGTGGCACTGGGCGCAGTTGGTGCGGAACAGCTTCCCGCCGAGCGCGACGTCTCCGGTCTCGGGGTCGACGGCCGACGCCGGGGGGACCTCGGGGCCGCCGCCGAGCGAGGCGACGTAGGCGCGCAGGTCGGCCAGGTTCTTCTCCGCCTCGGCCTTCTGCCGCTCGGCCTCCGCCCGCTCCTTCGGGTCCTCGTAGTCGGTCTTGATCGAGGTGTTGAAGGCGGGGACCGGCTCCTTGCGCGGAATCTGCGCGCCAGGGTTCGCCGCGGGCATGCGGCCTGTGCTGACCTGGAAGTCGACGGCCGCGGCGCCCACGCCGATGAGGCTGGGGGCGACCGGATTGCCCTTGGCGTCCTTGGTGCCCTCGCCGTTCAGCCCGTGGCAGCTCGCGCAGTTCTTGTTGAACAGCTCCTGGCCGTGCTTCAAGTCCTGCGCCGCCTGGGCGGCGCCCTGCGCCTCGGCGCGGTCAGTGTTCGGCGAGAAGCCGGCGTAGATCACGCCGATCGCCGCCAGGGCCGCCAGCACGACGGCGTAGCCCGCCCACGGGCGCCGTCGCCATGCGGTGATCCTTTTCACGGAAATCCCCGTTCGGGTCATGTCGTCGGGTAAGTCGGTCGGGTGGGTCGGTGGGTCAGAGGTCGAGCAGGTAAACGACCGAGAACAGGCCGATCCACACCACGTCGACGAAGTGCCAGTAGTAGGAGACGACGATCGCGCTCGTCGCCTGCTCGTGCGTCCACCTCTTGGCGGCGTAGGTGCGCCCGAGGAGGAACAGGAAGGCGACGAGGCCGCCGATGACGTGCAGGCCGTGGAAACCGGTGGCCAGGTAGAAGACCGAGCCGTAGGCCGAGGACGAGAAGGTCAGGCCGTCGTGGACGACCAGGTTGTAGTACTCGAACCCCTGCCCCGCGACGAAGTAGGCGCCCATGAGGAACGAGAGGACGTACCACTCCCGCAGCCCCCAGCGCGCCACGTTCAGCACGCCGCCGTCGCGCCCGACCTTTCCGGCCTCGGCCTTGAACACGCCCATCTGGCAGGTCACCGAGGACAGCACCAGGATGGTCGTGTTGACGGCGGACAGCGGCAGGTCCAGCGGGGCGCCCGGCCACGCGTCGTGGCCGGACTGGCCGATCGTCACAGAGCGGATCGTGAAGAACATCGCGAACAGCGCCGCGAAGAACATCAGCTCGGACGACAGCCAAACGATCGTCCCCACGCTGACCAGATTGGGACGGTTCGCCCGTGCGTGAGGTGTTGTCTCTATCGCGGATGCTGTCACGGGCAGCATTATTGCGCCCCCATCCCGTGAGTGACGCATGACCCCCCTCCTAGAGTTCCCCGCGCGTGTCCGCGGGCGCCCGACCCGGTACCCTCACGTCCATGAGCACCGCCCCGGAGAGCCCGATGAGGGTTCTCGTCTACAGCGACGACGCGAACACGCGCGCACAGATCCGGATGGCGGTCGGCCGCCGCCCCGCCGCCGACCTCCCGAAGGTCGAGTTCGAGGAGTGCGCGACGCAGCCGGCCGTGGTCGAGCGGCTCGACCGCGGCGGGATCGACGTCCTGGTCGTGGACGGCGAGGCCCAGCCGGCGGGCGGCCTCGGCGTGTGCCGGCAGGCCAAGGACGAGGTGTACGACTGCCCGCCCGTCCTCGCGGTCATCGGCCGCCGCGACGACGGCTGGCTGGCCACCTGGTCCCGGGCCGACGCGGTCGTGAGCCTGCCCATCGACCCGATGGCCCTCGCGGACGCGGTCGCCGGCCTGATGCGCCGGCGCCTGGAGAACCGCCTCCCGGCCCTGTAGCCGCAGGCCCTCGGCAGCCAACCCGGACGATCCGCCCGACCCGGTAGGGACCCATGGACGCGCGCACCACCTGGCCCGCACTGCTCAACGCCCTCGTGTCGGGCGAATCGCTGTCCAGCGAGGAGACCTCCTGGGCCATGAACAGCATCATGGCCGGGGAGGCCACCGACGCGCAGATCGCGGGCTTCGCGGTCGCGCTGCGCGCCAAGGGCGAGACGGTGGAGGAGGTCACCGGCCTCGCCGAGGGCATGATGGACAACGCCACCCGCATCGCCGTGCCGGGGCCGATCGCCGACCTCGTCGGGACGGGCGGCGACCGCGCCCACACCGTCAACGTCTCCACGATGGCCGCGGTGGTCGCGGCGGCGGCGGGCGTCCGGGTCGTCAAGCACGGCAACCGGGCCGCGTCGTCCTCGTGCGGCGCCGCCGACCTGCTGGAGCACCTCGGCGTCGCCATCGACCTGCCCCCGGAGGCCACCGCGCGGGTCGCCGATGAGGTCGGCATCACGTTCTGCTTCGCGCCCCTGTACCACCCGGCGCTCAAGTACGCCTCGCGCACCCGCAGCGAGCTCGGCACGCCCACGGTCTTCAACTTCCTCGGGCCGCTGACGAACCCGGCGCGCCCCGCCGCCCAGGCCGTCGGGGTGTTCCACCCGCGGATGGCGGGCGTGATGGCGGGCGTGTTCGCGGCGCGCGGCTGCTCGTCCCTGGTGTTCCGCGGCGACGACGGGCTGGACGAGCTGACCACCACCGGCACCTCGACGGTGTGGGTCGTCCGCGACGGGACGGCCACGGAGACGACGTTCGACCCGGCCGACCTCGGCATACCGCCGGCGAAGCCGGAGGACCTGCGCGGCGCCGACGCGGCCTTCAACGGGCGGGTGGCGCGCGAGACGTTCGCCGGGGGGCCGGGACCCGTCCGCGACATGGTGCTGCTGAACGCCGCCGCCCTCATCACCGCCTACGACGGCACGCCGGCCCCGGACGAGCTGACCGCGCGGCTGCGCGGCGCCTACGAGCGTGCCGCCGCCGCGGTCGACTCCGGCTCCGCCGGCACCCTCCTGGACCGCTGGATCGACGCCTCCCAGAGCCTGCGGCCCTAGTCACGTGACGCTGCGGGCTCCCGACGACACGCGCTGGGCGATGTAGATCGGGACGACCGAGAGCACGATCAGGGCCGCCGCCAGGACGTTGACGACGGGGGCCTGGTTGGGGCGGAACAGGTTGCTGAAGATCCAGATCGGCAGGGTCTGCGCGCCCGGCCCGGCGGTGAACGTGGTCACGATGATCTCGTCGAAGGACAGCGCGAACGACAGCAGGCCGCCGGCGACCATCGCCGAGCGCAGCGCCGGGACCGTCACGTACCAGAACGTCTGGAACGTGTCGGCGCCGAGGTCGGCGGACGCCTCCTCCAGGCTGGTGCCGGTCCGGCGGAGCCGCGCGAGCACGTTGTTGTAGATGGTCACGACGCAGAACGTCGCGTGCCCGACGATGACGGTGAACAGGCCCAGGCCGATGCCGAGCGGCTGGAGCACGACCTGGAAGGCGTTGCTCAGCGCGATGCCGGTGACGATGCCGGGCAGCGCGATCGGCAAGACGACCACCAGCGACACCGTCTCCCGCCCGAAGAACCGGTACCGCGACACCGCGAACGCCGCCATCGTGCCGAGGACGAGCGCGATGGCCGTCGCGCCGAGCCCGGCCTTGACGCTGGTGAGGACGGCCTGCCGGGCGCCCTCGTTGTCCAGCGCCTGCGACCACCACCGACCGGTGATCCCGGTGGGCGGCCAGCCGAACGTCCGGTCGGCGTTGACGGAGTTGACCAGCACGACCAGCAGCGGCACGTAGATGACGGCGAGGCCGAGGGCCATCAGGGCGCGCAGCGCGGCGCGCGTGGCCGGCGAGAAGATCATCACAGCTCCCTGAGCGCGCCGGTGCGGCGGGCCGCGGCGAGGTAGCCGAGCATCACCACCACCGGGATCGTGGCGACCGCGGCGGCGAACGGCAGGTTGTTGGCGGCGCCGATGTTGTCGTAGACGACGTTGCCGAGCAGCTGGCTCCGGCCGCCGACGATCTTCACGGTGATGTAGTCGCCGAGCGACAGCGAGAACGTGAAGATCGACCCGGCCACCAGCGACGGGAAGACCAGCGGCAGTATGACGGACCGGAACGTGCGCAGCGGCCGGGCGCCGAGGTCGCCGGACGCGTCCAGCAGTGAGTCCGGGAGCCGCTCCAGGCCCGTGTAGACGGGCAGGATCATGTACGGCAGCCAGAGGTAGGACAGGACGAGCACGGTCGCCGGGAGGCCGTACCCGGGGCTGGAGAGCCCGAGCGGCCCGAGCACCTCGTCGACGATGCCGCCCTGCGACAGCATCACCCGCCACGCGTAGGCCTTGACGAGGTAGGCGGCCCACAGCGGGGCCAGGATCGCGATCATCAGGTACGGCCGGTGCCGCGGCCTGGCGACCTTGGCCATGTACAGCGCCATCGGGAAGCCGATCACGGCGTCGATGGCGGTGACGGCGACCGCGACGCCGAGGCTGCGCAGTGCGACCGTCCGGTAGACCGGCTCGTCCAGGAGGGTCTGGAAGTTGGCGAGCGTGAACCGCCGGACGACCTCGCCGGTGAAGACGTCGGTCGACCAGAACGCGGTCAGGAAGATCGCGGCGAGGGCGCCGAGGTAGACGACGACCAGCCAGGCGAGCGGCGCGGACAGCAGCAGCGACAGCCGCAGCCGCGGCCGGCGGTGCAGCAGGGCCGCCGCCCGGCGCCGGGGTCCCGGCGCCGGGCGGCCGTCCGCTCCGCCCTTCCGGGCGGGGGCGGTCATCCCTTGATCGTGGTCCACGCCTGGGTCCACTTGGAGTAGTCGACGCACGTGACGTTCTTGCGCCCGTCGAGGCACTGCGCGATCGGCGTCGTCCAGAAGTGCACCTTGGAGAAGTAGGTCTCGTCGGTGGCGTGGAAGATGTCGCAGTGGTCCTTGGCCGCGGTCTCCCCGCACGCCTTGGCGTTGGCCGGCGCCTCACCGAACCACTCGGCGACCTGCGCGTTCACCTTCGGCGACACGATCCAGTCCAGCCATTTGTAGGCGCAGTTGGGGTGCTTGGCCTTCGCGCCCACCATCCAGGTGTCCGACCAGCCGGTGGAGCCCTCCTTGGGCAGCGTCACCTTGACCGGCGCCTTCTCGGCCTCGGCGAGGTTGGCGATGACCTGCCACGTCGTCCCGAGGACGGAGTCGCCGCTCTTGAACGCCTGGACCTCCTTGGTGTAGTCCGACCAGTACTCGCCGACCAGCCCCTTCTGGGTCTTCAGCAACCCGACGGCCGCGTCGAACTGCTTCTGGTCGAGCGCGTACGGGTTCTTGATGCCGAGCTCGGGCTTGGACGCCATCAGGTAGAGGGCGGCGTCGGCGATGTAGATGGGCGAGTCGTACGCGGTGACCTTGCCCTTGTACGGGGAGTTCGCGTCGAACACCGCGCCCCACGAGTCGGGCGCGGTCTTCACCTTGTCGGTGCGCCACATCAGCAGGTTGGCGCCCCGGCCGTGCGGGATGCCGTAGGAGACGCCGTTCACCGAGTTCCACGGCTTCATCTTCAGGCCCGCGAAGACGTCGGCGTAGTTCGGGACGAGCCCGGTGTTCACGGGCGCGACCGTGCCGGAGGCGATCAGCCGCAGCGAGGCGTCGCCGGACGCGGAGACCGCGTCGTACTCGCCGGTCTTCATCAGCGTCACCATCTCGTCGGACGTCCCGGCGACCTTGGTGTTGACCTTGCAGCCGGTCTGCTTCTCGAACGGGGTGACCCAGTCCACCTTCGGGTCGTTCGAGCCGTCCTCGGCGTAGCCGGCCCAGGCGACCAGGTTGACCTGGCCCTCACCGGCGCCGAGCGACTGCCGCATCGGGACCTTGGGGACGGTGAAGCCGCCCTGGCCGGCACCGCTCGCCTTGTCGCCCGAGTCGCCGCCGCAGGCGGCGGCCGTCAGTCCGATCGCCAGCGTCGCCGCGGCGGCGAGCGCCATGCGCGTGGACCACATGGGGAACTCCTTATTTGGGGGATTTGGAGGTTCTTGCGGGTGATTCAGGAAGCGGGCGCCGGCGCGGTGCCGGCGCCCGCCACGTGGAACTCGTGCGCCTCATGCCAGCCGACGCGGACGCGCGCGCCGCGGTGGGCCATCACGTCCATGGAGGAGGTGCGCAGGTTCTGCTGGAGCGCCGTGACCCGGTCCCCCGACTCCAGGTCGATGACGAACCGGGTCACGGCGCCCGCGTAGACGACCTCGGCGACGGTGCCGAACGCCTCCCGGTCCCCCGTGCCCGGCCCGTCCGGCGGCTCCGGCCCGCCGTCCGCGAGGCCGACGTGGATCTTCTCCGGCCGGACGCAGACGTCGCCGATGCGGTTGGACGTCCCGACGAAGCCCGCCACGAACTCGGTGGCGGGACGCTCGTAGACCTCGGCGGGGGTGCCGACCTGCTGGATCCGGCCGCGGTCGAGGACCGCGACCCGGTCGCTGAGGGTCAGCGCCTCCTCCTGGTCGTGGGTGACGAACACGAACGTGATGCCGGCCCGCCGCTGGATGCTCTTCAGCTCGACCTGCATCTCCTCGCGCAGCTTCAGGTCGAGCGCGCCGAGCGGCTCGTCCAGCAGCAGCACCTTCGGCTCGTTGACCAGCGCGCGGGCGAGCGCGACCCGCTGGCGCTGGCCGCCCGACAGCTCGGCCGGACGGCGCGACTCCATGCCGCCGAGCCGGACGCTGCGCAGTGCCTCCAGCGCCCGTTCACGGCGCCTGGCCTTCGGCACCCGCCGCACCTTGAGGCCGTACTCGACGTTGCGGAGCACGTCCAGGTGCGGGAAGAGCGCGTAGTCCTGGAACACGGTGTTGACGTCGCGGTCGAACGGGGCGAGCCCCGTCACGTCCGCGCCGCCGAGCTCGATCGTCCCGGCGGTGGGCCGCTCGAAACCCGCGATGAGCCGCAGCACGGTCGTCTTCCCGGACCCCGAGGGGCCGAGCATCGAGAAGAACTCGCCGTCCCCGATGTCGAGGTCGACGCCCGCCACCGCATCGACGGCACCGAAGGTCTTGCGCAGATCGCGGATCCTCACCGCTGAAGCCGGCATGAACGGAAACATATGGAGTCATAGGTTTTAGTTCAAGTGATGTTCCGGTATCACTGTGTGAACACCGGGAGGGGGCCCATGGACGACGCGCACCTTGTCGTGTTCGCTCCCGTCGACAACACCGCACGGGTGCACGCGGTCGTACGGCGGCTCACCGACGCGATAGGGCTCGGCCTGCTCGGGGACGGCGAGCAGCTGCCGAGCGAGACCGACCTCGCGGCCTATCTCGGTGTATCCACGGTCACACTACGCGAAGCGCTGATGGCCTTGCGTCAGCAGGGGCTCATCGAGACGCGCCGGGGACGGGGCGGCGGCAGCTTCGTCCGGGCCCCTGCCAGGCCCTTCGACCTTGAGGAAAGGCTGCGTTCGCTCAGCGCTGAAGAGCTCCGCGACCTCGGCGACCACTACGCCGCCATCGCCGGGGCCGCCGCCCGCCTGGCCGCGGCCCGGTCGCTGCCCGGCGACGTCCGGCGGCTGCGCCGCACGCTGGAGGAGATGGCGGGCACCGGGGCCGGCGACGGCATGTGCCGGCTGGAGGGCCGGCTGCACCTGGAGGTCGCGGCCGCGTCCCAGTCGGGCCGGCTCACCCGCGAGGAGATCCGGCTGCAGGCCGAGATCGGGCCGCTGGTCTGGGCCGTGCACGACCTGCCGGACCGGCGCGGCCGCGTCGACGCCGAGCACGCCGGCATCGTGGCCGCCATCGAGGACGCCGACGAGGCCCGGGCCCGCGATGTAGCTGAAAGTCACGTCTTGAATGCGGTAGAACGTCTGATTGAACGACGGCTCGCACTCTGACCCCGAGGGGGACCCCATGCCCGCCGAGCCACCGGCGATCGGCGCGGCCGCGGCACACGTCCGCGCGACCCTGGACGGCGTCTTCGAGACCGTGACCCTGGTACGCGACGCGACGGCCCGGTGCCTGGAGGACGTCCGCCGCGGTGGCCGCGCCCCCGTCCGCGCCGATCTCGCCGAGCTGCGCCCGCTGCTGGCCGCGCACCTCGGCCTGCTCATCTGCGGCATCGGGTTCATCGCCGCACCCCAGCTGCTCGCCGACGCCGCCTGGTACCTGGAATGGTGGCAGGCCGGCCCCGCGGGGAGCCCCGTCCAGCTGCTGCGGGACCTGAACCCCGAGAGCAACGCCCTGTACGACTACACCGAGTGGGAGTGGTTCACCGGCCCGGAGAGCGGCGCCGAGCGGACCGTCTGCGGACCCTACGTCGACTACCTGTGCAGCGACGAGTACGTCCTCACCCTGTCGGCGCCCGTGCTCGTCGCGGGCGCCTTCGCCGGCGTCGCCGCGGCCGACGTGTTCGCCCGGACGTTCGAGAACGAGGTGGTCCCGGCGCTGCGCGAGATCCCCGCGCCCGCGTTCGTCGTCAACGCCCCGGGCCGCGTGATGGCGTCCAACACCGCCAGCTGGCCCCCCGGCGCCGTCTACCGGGGAGGCCGCGGCTACGCGGCCCGCCCGTGCAGCGCCGACGGCGTCGGGCTCGTGGTCGCGCGGTGAGCGGACGGCCCGGCGCCGGCCGATCGGCGTCGTCCGGCCGGCGCGGGTTGAGCGGCCTTCGCTAGTCGGCGTCGGGCAGGCCGAGGGAGAAGGCCTGCTCCAGGTCGTGCTGGGAGTAGGTGCGGAACGCGACGTGCGTCTCGGTGCCGACGATGCCGGGGACCTTGTTCAGCCGGCCCGGGATGATGTCGTTCAGCTCCTCGTGGCGGCGCACCCGGACCATCGCCATGAGGTCGTGGTCGCCGGTGATGGAGTAGACCTCGCTGACGCCGTCCAGCGCGGCGATCGTCTCGGCCACCTCGTGGATGCGCGCGACGTCGGCCTTGACGAACACGATCGCAGTGACCACTGCACCCTCCCTGAGATCGGACCCTCCGACCCTACCGGGGGGCGGGCGGCCGCTCAGCCGCGGCTGAGCGCGGCCAGGCGGCGGGCCGGGCCGGCGCGGCGGGCGAGGAGCGCGAACACCAGGCCGGCCACGAAGCCGTAGATGTGCGCGGTGTAGGCCACGTTGCTCTCCTCGTCGCCCAGCGACAGCCACTGCAGGACGAACCAGTACCCGAGCACCACCCACACCGGCAGCCGGATGAAGATGATCGGCGGCACCCAGCTGACGACGCGGCCCCGCGGGTTGAGGATCACGTAGGCGCCCATCACGCCGGCGATCGCGCCGGACGCGCCGATGAGCGGGACGGTGGAGTCGGGCGAGGTCCAGGCGAACCCGTAGACGGCGACGAGCCCGAACAGCAGGTAGCTGAGCAGGAAGCGCCATCGCCCGAGCCGGTCCTCGACGCCCATGCCCACGACGAACAGGAACACCAGGTTGCCCAGCAGGTGCAGCGCGCCGGAGTGCAGGAACATCGAGGTGAACGCCGCCGTCCAGGGCGCCTTGTCGAAGGACGCGGGCCCGCAGTCGTTCACGACCTCCGACGGCAGGGGCTGCTTGTCGCCTGTGGTCAGCTCCTTCGGCACGGCGCCGTACTCGAAGGTGAAGTGCGTCGCCTTGCACTCGCGGACGGAGCCCTCGCCGTACCAGGCGGCGAAGTTGGACATCGGCGTGAGCAGGAAGACGACCACATTGACCGCGATCAGCAGGTACGTCACCCACGGGACGCGCCGGGCCGGCTGGCTGTCGTACAGAGGCAGTGCCACGTCGTCACCTTAGTGGGCGGCCAGCCCCGCGACGGGACGTCTCCCGCCGCTCGTAGCCGGTGTCGTAGGCACGGTCGATCCACTCGCGCAGCCCCTCGGCGCCGTGCGCCGGGCACGTCCACGCCCCGTCGACCTCGACCAGCCGGACGCCGGGGAGGTCGAGCCAGCGCAGCACGCACTCCATCTCCTCGGCGGTGGCGCCGGCCGACGGCGGCGCGCCGAGCGCGACGCCGCCGGGCGCCTCGCCCGCGGGCGGGAACACCGTCTCGGCGGTCGCGATGAGCGCGTCGACGTAGGGGCGGGGGCGGGCGTGCGGCGGGACGGTCCCCGCCGCGGCGAGCCGGCCGTACCGCACGACCGACAGCTCCCACCCGCCGTCGAAGGCGGGGCGGGCCGCCACCAGCTCGGGGAGCCGGGCGAGCGCGGCGAGCCGCTGCCCGCGCGCCGCGGCGCGGACGAACGCGGCGAGCCGGTCGCGCTGGGCGGCGGCCTCCTCGTAGCGCAGCTCGGACGCGAGCCGGTCGATGCGGACCTGCGCGGCGGCCACCACGGGACGCACGTCGCCCTCCATGATCGAGCGGGCCGTCCCGGCGTGCACGGCGTAGGCGTCGGCGGACTCGCGGCCGTCGCACGGCGCGCCGCAGCGCCCGATCTCGGCGAGCGCGCACACGCGTGCCGTGCCGCGCTCGATCAGCCGGAGCGTCAGCCGCTGCGTGCACTGCCGCAGCGGGACGGCCTCGTGCAGCGCCGCGCGGGCCTCCTCGGCCTGCCGGCGCGAGGAGATCGGCCCGAGGTAGCGGGCGCCGTCGGCGCGGCACTCGCGGACGATGGACAGCCGCGGGAACGGCTCCACGGTCAGCTTGAGCCAGATCGCCCGCTCGGGGAACTTGGAGCGGCGGTTGTAGCGCGGCTTGTGCTCGGCGATGAGCCGCAGCTCGCGGACCTCGGCCTCCAGCCCGGTGGCGCACTCGATCGTGCGGACGTTCTCGGCGAGCCCGACCATCTCGCGGACCCGCCACCGCGTCTCGGACCCGGTGAAGTAGTTGCGCACCCGCGAGCGCAGGTCGCCGCTCTTGCCGACGTACAGGACCTCGCCGGCGTCGTCCTCGAACAGGTAGACGCCGGGGGCGGACGGGACGTCGTCGGCGAGGTGGCGCTTGCGCCGCTGCTCCGGCGTGGGGGCCTTGGCGAAGCCGCGCATCTCCTCCAGCGAGGTGACGCCGAACGAGCCGATCCGCTCGATGAGGCCGTGCAGCACCTCGACGGTGGCGCGGGCGTCGGCGAGGGCCCGGTGCGTCGGCTCGTGGGACGTCCGGAAGAAGCGGGCCAGCGTGCCGAGCTTGCAGTTGGGCACCTCGTCGCGGGACAGCACGCGCCGCGCCAGGTCGACGGTGTCGACGACGGGGAACGCGGGCCAGGCGTAGCCGTGCGCGGCGCAGGCGGCCTTGAGGAACCCGATGTCGAACGAGGCGTTGTGCGCGACGAGCACGCAGCCGCGCGCGAACTCCAGGAAGGCCGGCAGCACCGACTCGATCGGCGGGGCGGCCGTCACCATCGCCGTGGTGATGCCGGTCAGCGCGGTGATGAACGGCGGGACGGGCCCGCCCGGGTCGACCAGCGTGCCGAGCTCGCCGAGCTCCTCCCCGCCGCGCACCTTGACCGCGCCGATCTCGGTGATGGCCGAGTCCGCGGCCGAGCCGCCGGTGGTCTCCAGGTCGACCACGACGAAGGTGACCTCGTGCAGCGGGGTGCCGAGGTCGTCCAGGGTGCCCTGTACACCGGCCCCCTGAACGCCGTGCGCAGCCGTCATGAGCGCGACCGTAGAGGACCCCACCGACAGAACCGCGTGCCGCTAGGGTTGAGGTGCGCCGGCGCGTCACGCGTCCGCCCTGGTTAGGGCATTGGGTGCTCGGGAAACACACAGGCCACCGGCGGCCCGGAAGGAGCGGGATCATCGACAGCGGCCCCGAAGCGACTTCCGGCGGCGAGGCGCCCGAGCCGTCCGGTGCCGAGCGGCTGCGCCGGCCGATGCCCGAGGCCGTGCGGCAGGGGGTGGTGGAGGTCGCCGCCGACCTGATCGGGACGCTGCCGGCCGAGGAGGTCCCCGCGCCGCTGCGCCGGTTCGCGCGGTTCGAGCGGCGCAAGCGCGCCAAGCTGGCGGGCCAGCACATCGCCGCGATGCTGGAGAAGGACGCGGGGTTCCGGCGGCGGGTCGCCGGGCCGCTGCGCGAGGCGCAGGCCGATCTCGCCGAGGCGGTCGAGGACGGCGACGTGCCGCCGGCCGCCGACCCGGTGCGGGTCGCGGTGCTGGGCTACCTCCTGCGTCCCGCGGGCTGGACCGGGCTCGTGGAGGCCGCGCGCGAGGAGCTGGAGCGGTCCGCCACCGCGTCGGAGGAGGAGGCCGCCGAGCGCCGCGTCGCCGCGCTCAAGCAGGAGCTGGCCGCCGCCCGCGCCGCCCGCGGCGCCGAGCTGGACAAGCTGCGCGGGGAGCTGCGCGAGACCAAGGCCGAGGTGGCGGAGCTGCGCCGCAAGCTGCACGAGGCGCGCACGCGGTTCCGGGCGGCGGAGGAGCGCGCGGACGCGGTCGCGGCGGAGGCCGGCCGCGAGCTGGCCGCCGCGCGCGAGTCGACCGCCGCGTCCGAGAAGGAGCTGCGCAGGCTGCGCGCCCGGACCGCGCAGGCGGAGGCCGCGGCCGAGGCGGCCAAGCGGGCGGCGCGCGAGGGGCGCAACGTCGACGACGTCCGGCTGCGGATGCTCCTCGACGCGCTCGTGGACGCGGCGCAGGGCGTCCGCCGGGAGCTGGCCCTGCCCTCCACGATCGGCCGCCCCGCCGACGCGGTGGGCGGGCTGGAGCCGGACCGCCCGGCGCACCGCGCGCTGCCGGGCCGGGCGCTGTCGGACAACGACCCGCAGCTCCTGGACCGGCTGCTGACGCTGCCGCAGGTGCACCTGGTGGTGGACGGCTACAACGTCACCAAGACCGGGTACGGGGAGCTGCCGCTGTCGGACCAGCGCAGCCGGCTGCTGTCCGGGCTCGGCGGCCTCGCCGCGCAGACCCGGGCGGAGGTGACGTGCGTGTTCGACGGCGCGGAGCTGGACGCGCCGGTGGCGATCGCGGCGCCGCGCGGCGTCCGGGTGCTGTTCAGCCGCCCGGGGCAGACGGCGGACGAGCTGATCGGGGAGCTGGTGCGGGCGGAGCCGCCGGGCCGTTCGGTGGTCGTGGTGTCGTCCGACCGGGAGGTGGCCGACGCGGCGCGCCGCGCGGAGGCGCGGCCGTGCCCGTCCTCGCTGCTGCTGCGCAGGCTGGGCCGGTCATAAGGTCCCCATAAGCCTCTCATAAGGGAAGCCTCGCACTAAGTGATCATGACGTCACGAAAAGTGGACACTCTTCGCAGATGTCAATCAAAGAGTGACGAATCGGTTGTGACGGCTGTTGCCCGTCGCTAATGTCGTCCGCTGACGTCGTCGACGAGAGGGGCGAGACCGACCGTGGCCAATGATCTCATCGGGGTACCAGCGCGCGGGCGTGACCGGAGGGGCGGCTCGGCGATTCGGGGCACCTCCCGCCGCCTGGCGGCCGTCGCCTGCCTGACCGTGACGGCCTCCCTTACCTACGCCCCGGTGGTGGCGCACGCAGACCCCAAGCCGACCCGGGCGCAGGTCCAGAAGAAGCTCGACAAGCTCGGCGAGCAGATGGACCACAAGGTCGAGCAGTTCAACCAGCTCAACGAGAAGCTGAAGATCGCCAAGAAGAAGTACGAGAGCGCGACCAAGGCGAGCAAGCAGGAGCAGGCGACCTTCGAGGAGCAGCGCACCGCGATCGCCAAGATGGCCGCCGCCGCCTACAAGAACGGCGACTCCGCGGACGTGACCGGCTTCGTCGGCAGCAACGACCCGCAGGCCATCCTCGACCAGGCGGCCGTCTTCTCGCACCTGTCGCAGGAGCGCAGCTCCCAGCTCACCCAGTTCCTCGCCACCGCCCAGCGGCTGCGCCGCGAGGAGGCGCAGGCCAAGGCGGCCTACGACGACGTGAAGGCGAAGACCAAGGAGCTGAGGGAGCAGAAGCAGAAGCTCGACAAGGAGGTCGCGAAGCAGAAGGCGCTGCTGCGGCGGCTCGGCGGCGGAACCTCCTCGGGCGGCGGCGGTGGCGGCATCGGCGGCACCTACACCGGGCCCGCGAGCGGCTCGGCCCGCACGGCGCTCAACTTCGCCTACGCCCAGCTCGGCAAGCCCTACTCCTACGGCGCCGAGGGGCCGAACTCCTACGACTGCTCCGGCCTGACCATGAAGGCGTGGGGGGCCGCGGGCGTCAGCATCACCCGGACCACCAACTCCCAGTACGCCGCGACCAAGCGCGTCGCCAAGAGCGCCCTCCAGGAGGGCGACCTGGTGTTCTTCAACAGCCTCGGCCACGTGGGCATCTACGTGGGCGGCGGCAAGATGATCCACGCTCCCCGCACCGGCAAGAACGTCGAGATCGTGAGCATCACCTCGGGCTACTACCTGAGCAACTACTACGGCGCCGGGCGCCCCTGACCCCGCGCCCTCCGGGCCCGCCGCGGCGGCGCACCGGAGCCTCCACCGACAACGGACCAGGCTTGACCTGGTCCGTTGTTGATTTTGGGGGGGTTTGCCTTCTGTTGGGGCTTTGGTACCTTGTCACCACTCACGGCGCCCTCCAGGCGCCATGGCCCCGCGGCGCCCACCAGGCGCTTCGGTCCCACGCGGCGCATCCAGCCGCCGCGTGACGGCGGCGCGAGCCACGCGTCGCTCCCCCCGAGGACGGCGCGCTCCACGCGTCGTCCGGCGGCACCCGAGAGTGCCGCGGCGGTCTCCACGCGAGACCCGGCCGTTCCCGTTCCCCCGTGCGCACGCCCGCAGCGTGCATGGCGCTGAGAGCGCTGCCACGGCGGTGTCCGCGGGCGGCCCCCGGACGGCCCCCGGCGACGGGCCGCCGTCCGCAGCACAACACACAGGCGCCGCGCGTTCGCACGCGGGAGACAGGTCCCGCGCCGGGCCCCATATCGCCCCCAGGATCGCAGCGGCAGCGCCGAGTCCGCCTCAGCGCGGAACCGGGGACCCACGCCGGCGGGGTCCGGGAACCCTCCCGGACGAGTCCGGCACCCGGGGTGAATCGGTGCGTCTCTTCCGGCCCCGTTCCGGTGGAGCCCGCCGTAGGGCCACTTCCACGCCCGAACCCGTCAGCTAACCCGGTAGGCGTCTGGAAGAAGCGAAGGAGTGAGTTCCGCAGCATCACCTGGGCGTGGCCGCCCATCGTGCGGCCACGCCCCACTTCCCCCTGCTCTCCGCGGGCACCCGCGCCGACGCGCGCCGCCGGGCCCGCGGCCCCCCATCCGAACCGGCGCGCCCGCCCCCGGGGGCGCCACCGCCGAGTCCGCGGACCGCCGTGCCCCCATGCGCGGCCGACGCGGAACCGGGGACCCATCACGTCCTCATCGGGGTGAATCGGCCTGCCCGCGGGCCGTAGGGCGGCTTCCACGCCCGAACCCGTCAGCTAACCCGGTAGGCGGCATGGAAGTCGAGGAGAACCCCCGCGTGCCAGGCGCACACCGCAAGAAGACCCCGGGCAGGCATCGCAAGGTGAGCTCCCTGCCCCTCACCGGGCGGACGACCGGCGGCCTCATCGTCGGCGCCGCCGTGCTCGGCACCGCCGCCGCCACCGCGCAGGCGTCGGTCCTGCCGTTCGGATCCGCCCCCGCCGCGTCCACCTCGGCGGACGCCCCGGGCAAGAAGCCCCCCGGCGGCTCGTCGAAGGACTCGTCCAAGGACGGGGCCAGGAAGGCCGCCAAGAACGCCCCGGGGAAGAGCGTGCCGAAGAAGCCGGCCGCGAAGGCGCCCGGGAAGCCGTCCGCGAAGCCCTCCGGCGCGTCGCGGCCGACCGCCGCCGAGGCCATCGAGCTCGCACGCTCCCAGGTGGGCGTCGAGGAGGACCGCGGCGGCGAGACCAAGTTCCAGAAGTGGTACATGGGCACGTCGCGCGCGAAGGAGACGCTCGCGCGCGACGGCGGCTCCCTCGCCGGCTACGGCGACGCGAACTGGTGCGACATGTTCGTCTCCTGGGTGGGCGAGCAGATCGGCTTCGGCGACCAGATCGGCAGCGACGCCTGGACGGTCGCGCACGCCCGCTGGTTCAAGGAGCACGGCCGCTGGGGCACCGAGCCGCGTCCCGGCGCGATCGTCTTCTACGCCTGGGACGGCGGCAAGGACGTCACCGACATCCGGCACGTCGGCATGGTGATCAAGAAGATCGACGCCGGCGCCATCGAGGCGGTCGAGGGCAACACCGGCAACGCCGTGCAGATCAAGAAGCGGTCGGCCGACGACGTCGTCGGCTACGGCTACCCCGGCTACCGGTCCTCATGACACGGTCCTCATGACACGGCCCTTACCACCGGCTGCATAGGATCGCCCGCGTGGAGGAGCGCGCCGAGCGGACCGGGCCCGTGACGCGCCGCAGGGCCCTCGCCCTGGGCGCGAGCGGGGCCGCCGTGATGCTCGCCGGGGGCGCCGGCCTGCTCGCCCCGCCGTCCGGCGGCGGGACGCCCCGCGCCGATCCGTCCGGGGCCGGGACGCCCGCCGCCGGGACGTTCGGCGCGGCCGGGGCGCTCGACCCGGCCGCGGCCGCCGCCGTCCTCGCCAACCGCGCCCGGGCCGTGCGCGACGGCGACCGCATGGCGTTCCTCGCCACCGTGGGCGACGCGCCCGCCGAGTTCCGGGACGCCCAGTCGCGCATGTACGACAACCTCCGGGCGCTTCCGCTGGAGGGATGGCGCGAGCGCGTCGCCGGCACCCAGGCCATGAACACGGGGGCCATGAACACCGGGGCCATGGACGAGGAGCACGCCATCGTCCGCGTCGAGGTGCGCTACCGGCTGCGCGGCTTCGACCGGGGCGAGGTGGCCCGCACCCGCTACCTCGCGCTGGCCCCGCGCGGCGGGACGTGGACGATCGCCGGCGACGGGACGTCCCGCGGGCTGACCGACGACGCCGACATCTGGGACGCGGGCCCGCTCGCCGTCGCCCGGGGCCGGGCCGCCCTCGTCATCGGCGATGCCGCCGGCCTCCGCGGCATCGCGGCCCGGCTGGACGCCGCCGTGCCGGACGTCACCGGAGTCGTCGGCGCGGGCTGGGCGCGGCGCGTGGTCGCGCTCGTCCCCGCCGACCCGGGCCTGGCCTCCGCGCTCGCCGGCCCCGGGCAGAACCTCGGCCAGATCGCGGCCCTCGCCACGGTCGCCCCGGCGCCCTCGTCCGGGGGCCGGGGCGAGGACCGCATCGTCGTCTCCCCCACCGCCTTCGGCAGGCTCAACGACCTCGGCCGCACGGTCGTCCTGACGCACGAGCTGACCCACGTCGCCACCGGCGGCGCCCGCGACCGCAGGACGCCGCTCTGGCTCATCGAGGGCTTCGCGGACTACGTCGGCTACCGGCACGTCGAGATCGGCGTCCGCGCGGCGGCCGGCGAGCTGCGCCGCGAGGTCGCGGCCGGGCGGGTGCCCGCCGCCCTGCCCGGGGCCGCCGCCTTCGCCGGCGGCTCCCCGCGCCTCTCCCAGGCCTACCAGGAGGCCTGGCTCGCCTGCCGGATGGTCGCCGGACGGTACGGTGAGGCGACGCTCGTGCGGCTCTACCGGGCCGCCGGGCACGCCTCGGAGGCCGCCGCGCTGCGGGACGTGCTCGGCCTCACCCGGGAGCGCTTCACCGGCATGTGGCGCGACTACGTGAAGAAGGAGCTCACGTGAGCGATACGGAGACCGGCGAGGGCGCCGCGCGCGAGAGCCGGGCCGCCGGCGGCACCGGGGCACCGGACGGCTCCCGCCCGCCCCGGATCGCCGCGGCCGTCACCGGCGGCGTCCTGTTCGCCGCCGTCGCCGCCGTCCTCGCGCTGACGACGCCCTGGAACCCGCTGCCGGGGCACGTCCCCGGCGGGCACGCGAAGGCCGACCCCGCGCTGGACTTCACCTCCGCCGAGATCGCCCGCTCGAAGGCGTTCGACTCGGCCCTCGCCCCGCCCGCCTACGCCGGGCTCGTCACCGGCCTCGCGCTGATCCTCGTCCTCGGCCTCACCCCGCTGGGCGCCCGCTTCATCGGCTGGGCCACCTCCCGCACCGGCCGCCGGCCGCTGCGCATCGTCATCGCCACCGCCGCGGTCACCACCCTCCTGCGCGTCGCGGGGCTCCCCTTCGACGTCTGGCACGAGTCGGTGCTGCGCCGCTACGGGCTGTCCACGCAGAGCTGGCCTTCGTGGCTGGTGGACCAGCTGAAGTCCCTCGGCCTCACCTGGATCATCTACACGGTCGCCCTGCTGCTGCTGTACGCGCTGATCCGCCGCTTCCCGCGCTACTGGTGGACGGGCGCCGCCGCGGGCGGCTTCCTCCTCGTCGTCCTGGTGTCGTTCATCTACCCGGTCGCCGTCGAGCCGGTCTTCAACAAGTTCCACTCGCTGCCGCAAGGGCGGTTGCGCACCGACCTGCTGGCGATGGCCGAGCGGGACGGCGTGCCCGTGAAGGACGTCCTCGTCGCGGACGCCTCCCGCCGGACCACGTCGCTGAACGCCTACGTGTCCGGGTTCGGCTCCACGCGGCGCATCGTGCTGTACGACACGCTGCTGAAGTCGCCGCCCGCGCGGATCGAGTCGATCGTCGGGCACGAACTGGGCCACGCCAAGCGCGACGACGTCCTGCACGGCACGCTGGTGGGCGCGCTGGGCATCGCCGGGGCGGTGTGCGTCCTGTACCTCCTGATGACCTCTCCGCGCCTCCTGCGGCGTGCCGGGCTCGATCCCGGCGGCACGGCCGGAGCCGGGGCCGCCGGGCCGGGAGGCACGTCCGGCTCCCGCGGCGGGGCGGCGGACCCGAGGTCCATCGCGCTCCTCCTCGCGCTCGTGACGGTGGGGACGCACCTCGCCGCCCCCGTCCAGAACCTCGTGAGCCGCCGCATCGAGGCGCGGGCCGACGTGCACGCCCTCGACCTCACGCGCGATCCGTCGACGTTCGTGTCGATGCAGCACGAGCTGTCCGTGCGCAACATCTCCGACCTGAACCCGGACGGCCTGGAGTACCTGCTGTGGCTAACGCACCCCTCCGGCCCCGACCGGATCGCCATGGCCCGGGACTGGTCGCGCATGCACCACGTCCAGGTCCCGCCGCCCCTGCGTTAGGGAGACACGGCGCTGGCGGGACGCCGCGTCAGTCGCCCTCGGCCCGCTGCTTCTCCGGGGCCTTGGCGCCGGCGCCCTGCTGCTGAGCGGACAGCGTCGCGGCGTCCCGGTGCGGAGCCGTCGTCACCGACCGCTTCAGCGCGCTGCCCTTCACCCAGTCCTTCCACTTGAGCTGCCAGTAGCCCCAGCCGTTCTCCGGCTCCAGCTCGCGGTTGCTCCCCGTCACCTTCACCGGGTCGCCCCGCTGGGCCAGCCTGTAGAACCACTTCGCGTTGGACGGGCTGATGTTGATGCACCCGTGGCTCACGTTGGTGTGCCCCTGGGAGCCCACCGACCACGGTGCGCTGTGGACGTACTCGCCGCTGTCGGAGATCCGCACGGCCTTGTAGACGGTGAGGCTGTAGTACCCGGGGCAGCCCGGACCGCAGCCCTCCCAGTCCGACGACATGATCGTGGGGTCCTCCTTGTCCATGGTCAGGTGGATCCCGTTGGTGGTGGTGTACTTGCGGACGCCGCCGCGGCCCATGCTGGTCGGAATGGTGCGGGCCTTCTTACCGTTGACCTTCACCACCATCTTGTGGCTGTCCTCGCCGGCCGTGGAAATGTGCGAGTCGCCGATCTTGAAGTCGAGGGCGTGGTTCTTTCCGCCGTAGACGTCCCCGCCGGTGCGGACGCCGCTGATGTGCGCCCGGAACGACACCTTCGTGTGCGCCGGCCAGTAGGCCTTGGGCCGGAACACGACCTCCTGGTCGCCGAACCAGTGCCAGGCGCCCTCGACGGTCTTGTCGGCCGTGACCTCCAGGCCGCGCTCCACCGCGGCCCGGTCCTTCACCTTCCGGTCGAAACGCATGATGATCGGCATCCCGACGCCGACGGTCTCCTTGTTGTAGGGCGCCTCCAGCGTGACGCGGTTCGTCTTCTTCACCCTGGCCGTGGAGAAGGCGCTGCGGACGGTGCGCGTCCGCCCGTCCTTGCCGAGCGCGGTCGCGTCGACCGTGTACGCCGTGCCCGGTTCGAGCGTCCAGCGGGACCGCCACCGCGTCCGCTCCGCGTTGAGGTCGCCCTCGACCGGGCGGCCCTTCGCCGTCACCGTCACGTTCTCGATCGTGCCGCGCGCCGCCTCGACGGCGATGGGGCTGTCGGGCCGCAGCTTCCCGCCGCCCCCGCCCGGCGACACCGCCAGCCGCACGGCCTCCCGGGCGGCCGGTTCGCCGCCCCCCGAACACGACGCGGCACCCGCCGCCAAGCCGGCGCCGACGAGCACGGCGGCGGTGCGCCGTCCCCGGTCGCCCGGTCCTGAGCCACCCACCCGCATATGGACCCCCCGGTCGTCCTCCTGGGCGATCGGTCCGCCCCCAGCCCGGTCGCTGGAAACGGCGCCCAGTATTCGAAAGGGCCGGTACCCGCAAAAAAGCGGACACCGGCCCCCGATGGGGTTCTTTTACTGATCAGTGGGCGAAATGACCCCGGTAGTACTCGAAGACCAGACCGATCACCGACAGAATGGCGGCGGCGGCGCCGAGAATGACCAGCCACCAGCCGAACACGACACCGAGCGCCACGCCCGCGGCCGACAGCCCGACGAACAGCGGCCACCAGCTGTGCGGGCTGAAGAAGCCCAGCTCGCCCGCCGCGTCCGCGATGTCGCCCTCCGGGTCGTCCTCGTACAGCGGCCCCGCGTTGGCGCGCTCGAGGCGCCGGACGGTGAAGTGGATGTAGAACCCGATGAGCCCGGCCAGGCCGACCGACAGCCCGAGCGCCGTCGTTCCCGTCCAGTCCTTCGACCAGAGCCAGTACACGACGTCGGTGGCGAGGAAGAAGACCGCGCACCCGTAGAACATGAACGCCTGGACGCGCATCGGCTACTCCCCCTTCGCCCCGGCCAGCTCGCCCTTGGCCCCCACGTGCGGGTGGTGCAGGTCGAACGCCGGCCGCTCGGAACGGATCTTCGGGATCGAGTTGAAGTTGTGCCGCGGCGGCGGGCAGGACGTCGCCCACTCCAGCGACGAGCCGTAGCCCCACGGGTCGTCGACCTCGACGCGCTTGCCCCGCTTCCACGTGATGTACACGTTGTAGAAGAACGGCAGCATCGAGGCGCCGAGCAGGAACGAGAAGACGGTGGAGACCTCGTTCATCCCCTGGAACTCGCTGGCGTAGTCGGCGTACCGGCGCGGCATGCCCGCGGCGCCCAGCCAGTGCTGGATCAGGAACGTGCCGTGGAAGCCGATGAACAGCATCCAGAAGTGGATCTTGCCGAGGGTGTCGTTCAGCATCTTGCCGGTCCACTTCGGCCACCAGAAGTAGAACCCGGCGAACATCGCGAACACCACGGTGCCGAAGACGACGTAGTGGAAGTGCGCCACCACGAAGTAGGAGTCCGACAGCTGGAAGTCCATCGGCGGCGACGCCAGGATGACGCCGGTGAGCCCGCCGAACAGGAACGTCACCAGGAAGCCCAGCGACCACAGCATCGGCGACTCGAACGTCAGCTGCCCTCGCCAGATCGTCCCCACCCAGTTGAAGAACTTCACCCCCGTGGGCACCGCGATGAGGAACGTCATGAAGGAGAAGAACGGCAGCAGCACCTGGCCGGTGACGAACATGTGGTGCGCCCACACGGTGATGGACAGGCCCGCGATGCTGATCGTCGCGAACACCAGGCCGATGTAGCCGAAGACGGGCTTGCGGCTGAACACCGGGAGGATCTCCGTCACGATGCCGAAGAAGGGCAGCGCGATGATGTAGACCTCCGGATGCCCGAAGAACCAGAACAGGTGCTGCCAGAGCAGCGCGCCCCCGTGCGCGGCGTCGAAGATGTGCGCGCCCAGTTTGCGGTCGGCCTCCAGGGCCAGCAGCGCCGCGGCGAGCACCGGGAAGGCCAGCAGCACGAGGATGGACGTCAGCAGGATGTTCCACGTGAAGATCGGCATCCGGAACATCGTCATGCCCGGCGCCCGCATGCACAGGATCGTCGTGATGAAGTTGACCGCGCCCATGATCGTGCCGAAGCCCGACATGGCGAGGCCCATCACCCACATGTCGCCGCCGACGCCCGGCGAGCGGACCGCGTCCGACAGCGGGGCGTAGGCGAACCAGCCGAAGCTCGCCGCGCCGCCCGGGGTCAGGAAGCCCGCGATGACGATCAGGCTGCCGAACAGGAACAGCCAGTACGCCAGCATGTTCATCCGCGGGAACGCCACGTCCGGCGCGCCGATCTGCAGCGGCATCACGACGTTGGCGAAGCCGGCGAACAGCGGCGTCGCGAACATCAGCAGCATGATCGTGCCGTGCATGGTGAACAGCTGGTTGAACTGCTCGTTGCTGACGACCTGCAGCCCCGGCTCGAACAGCTCGGCGCGCATGACCAGCGCGAGCACGCCGCCGAACAGGAACATCACGAACGAGGTGATCAGGTAGAGGTAGCCGATCACCTTGTGGTCGGTGGACGACATCCACGAGGCGAGGATGCGCCCCTTGCTCGTCCGCGGCGCGGCGAGCGGCGTGCTCGGAGCGTGACTCGTCGCGGTCACCTGGCACCTCCCGCGGCCAAAGCCTGCTTCGAATCGGCGATGTACTTGTCGAACTCCTGGGGCGTCACGACCTTCAGCTGGAACAGCATCCGGCTGTGGTCGACGCCGCACAGCTCGGCGCAGCGGCCCTCATAGGTGCCGAGCTTGTTCGCCGTGAACTCGAACTCGTTGTCGTAGCCCGGCATGACGTCCTTCTTGTAGATCAGCGCCGGGACCCAGAACGAGTGGATGACGTCGTTGGAGTGGAGCCGCACGCGCACCGTCTCACCCGAGGGGATCGTCATCACCGGCTTGGCGGGGGCGGGCCCGTTCGGGGCGACGGGCTGGCCGACGACGGAGGCGACCGTCTGCTCCTTGCCCGCGGCGTCCTTCTCCTTGTAGTCGAACTGCCAGCTCCACTGGAACGCCGTCACGTCCACGACCACCTGCGGGTTCTTGGTGGTCTTCTCGACGAAGTTCTCGTCGCGCGCGGTGAAGTAGAACAGGACCGCGATGATGACGAACGGGACCGCCGTGTAGAGGATCTCGATCGGCATGTTGTAGCGGACCTGCGGCGGCAGGTCGTCGGAGCGCTTGCGGTGGAACAGCACCGCCCAGATGATGAGGCCCCAGACGACGGCCCCGACCGCGAACGCCGCGATCCAGGAGCCCTGCCAGAGCTTCAGCATGCGCTCGCCCTGGACGCTGATCGGCTCGGGCATGCCCAGGCGGCTGCCGCTGCACGCGGTGGCGGACAGCGCCAGCAGCGCCAGCGCACCGGCGCTTCTCAATGCGCGGCGACTGCGCACAGGCGTACGCCGCTCCCTAGAGCGGGTCGGACTCACGGAATGCCTTCCCCACGGATGAAAGCCCGGTCGGCCGGGCGGTGAGATCAGTGTTTACACGTGTGGTGGACACCCTAGCGCGAGGGTCGCGCGAACCCCTGATCGGGTGCCCGGTTAGTGTTCTCGCGTGGCCCGACCGAGCACGCCGAGCGGCTACTTCGACGCCGCGTCCACCGAGCCGCCCCACCCGGCGGCCCGGTCCGCGCTGCTGGAGGCGATGGACGCGGCGTGGGCCGACCCCGCGCGGCTGTACGGCACGGCGCGCGCCACCCGGATGCTGCTCGACCGGGCCCGCGCGCGGGTGGCCGGCGTCCTGGGCTCCCGTCCCGACGAGGTGTCCTTCACCTCCTCGGGCACCCAGGCGGTGCACCTGGCGGTCCTCGGGGGGCTCCAGGCGCGCCGGCGCACCGGACGGCACCTCGTCGTGAGCGCCGTGGAGCACTCCAGCGTGCTCCACGCCGCCGAGATGAACGAGCGCGACGGCGGCGAGACCACCGTGGTCGGCGTCGACCGGGCGGGCCGCGTCGACCCCGCGGAGTTCGCCGCGGCGCTGCGCCCGGACACCGCGCTCGCCTGCCTGCAGTCGGCCAACCACGAGGTCGGCACCGTCCAGCCGGTCGCCGAGGCCGCGCGGGCGTGCCGCGCCGCCGGCGTGCCGCTGTTCGTGGACGCGGCGCAGTCCCTCGGCCGGGCGGACGTGCCGGGCGGCTGGTCGCTCCTCGCCGGAAGCGCCCACAAGTGGGGCGGGCCCGCGGGCGTCGGCGTGCTCGCCGTCCGCAAGGGAACCCGGTGGCGCTCGCCGCTGCCGGCCGACGAGCGGGAGGCGCGGCGCGTCCCCGGGTTCGAGAACGTCCCGGCCATCGTGGCGGCGGCGGCCGCGCTGGAGGCGTACCGTGCGGACATGGCGGCGGAGGCGCCGCGCATCTCCGCGCTGGTGGACCGCATCCGCACGGAGGTCCCGCGGGACGTCCCCGACGTCGAGGTGGCCGGCGACCCGGTGCGGCGGCTCCCGCACCTGGTGACGTTCTCGTGCCTGTACGTGGAGGGCGAGGCGCTGCTGACCGAACTGGACCGGCTGGGTTTCGCGGTTTCCTCCGGCAGCTCGTGCACGGCGGATACGCTGCGTCCAAGTCACGTGCTGGAGGCGATGGGAGTGATTACCCATGGGAACGTGCGGGTATCGCTGCCGCGGGGCGTCCGTTCGGAGGACGTCGGCCGGTTCCTCGCCGTGCTGCCCGATGCCGTCGCCCGCCTGCGCCGGACGACGATGAACACCTTCGAGACAGGGAGGCGGTCGCGCCCATGAGGTTCCGAGGCCGCGCCAAGGCAGGGCCGCCGCCCGGCGACGCCGCGCCGCCCCCCGCCGTGCCGGAGGGCCCGCCGCCGGTGCTGGTCATCGACGCGCTCGGCCGCAAGTGCCCCATCCCGATCATCATGCTGGCGGAGCGGATCCGCGAGGTGCCCGTCGGGCAGGTCGTGGCCGTCCTCGCCGACGACGCCGCCGCCCGCACCGACGTCCCCGCCTGGTGCCGCATGAAGTCGCAGGACTTCGTCCGGGAGGAGACCCTGCACCAGGGCGGCTGGGGCTTCCACATCCGCCGCACGTACTGAGCCGGCACGCCGGAGGGCCGCGCCGTCGTCCGGCGCGGCCCTCCGGCGTCGCGGTCCCGCTACGGGACCGGGCAGGACAGGTGGGGCTCGATGTCGGCGGCGGAGGAGGAGCCGTAGACCGCGCCGAAGCGGTCGAGGAACGCCTGGCGGCCGAGGGTGTACTCCTGCGGGCCGGCGGCCTCCAGGGCGTGCGCGGCGATGGCGTTGCCGACCTGGGCGGCGCGCTCCAGCGGCAGCTCCCACGCGGTCGCCGACAGGAAGCCGGCGCGGAAGGCGTCGCCGACGCCGGTCGGGTCGACGATGTTCTCGACGGGGACGCAGGGGACGTGCACGCCCTCCTCGCCCTCGCGGTCGATCACCACGCCCTTGGCGCCGAGGGTGGTGACGCGGACGCCGACGCGGGACAGGATCTCCTCGCCCGTCCAGCCGGTCTTCTCCTCGGCGAGGGCCTTCTCGTACTCGTTGCTGAACAGGTAGGCGGCGCCGTCGATGAGGCGGCGGACGTCGGCGCCGTCCATGCGGGCGAGCTGCTGGGACGGGTCGGCGGCGAACGGGATGCCGCGGGTGCGGCACTCGTCGGTGTGCCGGAGCATCGCCTCGGGGTCGTTGGGGCTGATCACGACGAGGTCGAGGCCGCCGACGCGGTCGGCGACCGGCCGCAGCTCGATGGAGCGGGCCTCGCTCATGGCGCCGGCGTAGAACGTGGCGATCTGGTTCTGGTCCTGGTCGGTGGTGCACAGGAACCGCGCGGTGTGGTGGATCTCGGAGACGTGCACCGACGCGGTGTCGACCGCGTGCCGTTCGAGCCAGGAGCGGTAGTCGGCGAAGTCGTCGCCCACGGAGCCGACGAGGATGGACTCCTTGCCGAGGCTGCCCATGCCGAAGCAGATGTTGGCGGCGATGCCGCCGCGGCGGATGTCCAGCTCGTCCACCAGGAAGGACAGCGACACCTGGTGCAGCTGGTCGGGCAGGAGCTGGTCGGTGAACCTTCCGGGGAAGGTCATCAGGTGGTCGGTCGCAATGGAACCGGTCACGGCGATGCGCACGGCGTCGCTCTCCTCGCGTGGTCGTCCGGCTGTTCACCGGCTGTTTCGAACCCGGGAAAGACTACTTGCCCATCGCACCACAGAACGCAACCCCTGCGCGGGCCCCTGACGGAAAGGGGCGGCGGGGCATGATGCCCCGCCGCCCCTGGCACGGATCAGCCGGCCGCCGCGGGCGGCCGGTCACCGCGGACGATCAGTTGAAGGAGTCGCCGCAGGCACAGGAGCCCGAGGCGTTGGGGTTGTCGATCGTGAAGCCCTGCTTCTCGATCGAGTCGACGAAGTCGATGGTGGCGCCGGTGAGGTAGGGCGCGCTCATCCGGTCGACGCGCACCGCGAGGCCGCCGAAGTCCTGGATCTGGTCCCCGTCCATCTCCCGCTCGTCGAAGAAGAGCTGGTAGATGAGGCCGGAGCAGCCGCCCGGCTGCACGGCGACACGCAGCGCAAGGTCATCGCGGCCCTCCTGCTCGAGCAGGCCCCTGGCCTTCTCGGCGGCGGCGTCGGTGAGGATGACGCCCTGCTGCGTGGTCTCCTGCGTGGTCTCGCCTGAAACCGTCATGTGTTCAGCTCCCGGGTCTCGCTGCGCCGCGGTGCGGCGGACTGTCGCTTGTCCTGGAGGACGTCGTACGCCTCTTCCCGTAGGACAACGTACCTCGACACAAGGCCATTCCGCTTATCGGCCATGTTTAACGCTAAGGGACGGTGCGGTCTACGTCACATCACCATCGGGCCGGGGATGTGCCATCATTAGTCGTCAAAGCGACGATAAGTCCCGTCGCGAAGGGAGACACCGCCGTGACCACCCCAGTGCGCGACCTTCCGCTGCTGCTGCTCGGCAGCGGCGCCGACCCCGCGAGCGAACGCGGCGTGGACTGTCCGGGCGAGCTGCCGCCGGCCTCCGACCCGGCCCTGGTCGAGCGGGCCCGCGCCGCCAAGGCGGCGCTCGGCGACCGGGTGTTCGTGCTCGGCCACCACTACCAGCGGGACGAGGTCATCCGGTTCGCCGACGTCACCGGCGACTCGTTCAAGCTGGCCCGGCAGGCGGCGGCGCGTCCCGAGGCGCCCTACGTCGTGTTCTGCGGCGTCCACTTCATGGCGGAGTCGGCCGACATCCTGACCGCCGCCCACCAGCGGGTGATCCTGCCCGACCTCGGCGCCGGCTGCTCCATGGCCGACATGGCGACCTTCGACCAGGTCGAGGAGTGCTGGGACGTCCTGGAGGACGCCGGCGTCGCCGACGACGTCGTCCCGGTCACCTACATGAACTCCTCGGCCGACATCAAGGGCTTCGTCGGGCGGCACGGCGGCGTGGTCTGCACCTCGTCCAACGCCAGGCGCGCCCTGGACTGGGCCTACGGCAAGGGCAAGAAGGTCCTCTTCCTTCCCGACCAGCACCTGGGGCGCAACACCGCCGTCCTGGAGATGGGCTTCTCGCTGGACGACTGCGTCGTCTACAGCCCGCACCGCCGCGAGGGCGGCCTGACCCAGCAGCAGCTCAAGGACGCCAAGATGATCCTCTGGCGCGGGCACTGCTCGGTGCACGGCCGGTTCACCAAGGAGTCGGTGGACGACGTCCGGGCGCGCGTGCCCGGCGTGAACGTCCTCGTGCACCCGGAGTGCCGGCACGAGGTCGTCACGGCGGCCGACCGGATCGGCTCGACCGAGTACATCATCAAGACCATCGAGGCCGCCGAGCCCGGGTCGGCGTGGGCCGTCGGGACGGAGCTGAACCTCGTCCGGCGGCTCGCGAACGCCCACCCGGACAAGAACGTCATGTTCCTCGACAAGACCGTCTGCTACTGCTCCACGATGAACCGCATCGACCTGCCGCACCTGGTGCTGTCGCTGGAGTCGCTGGCCGCCGGCCGGGTGGAGAACGTCATCGAGGTGGACGAGGAGACCGCGCACTACGCCCGCGTCGCCCTCGACCAGATGCTCGCCCTCCCGTAGGGCTCGCCGCTCAGAGGCCGGGCGCGTCCCAGAGGGGGAACCACCGGGCCGTATCCGGCTCCATGGGCAGTTCTGCCGCGAGCGCGTCCCTGGCGTGCGCCTCGACCAGGTTGTTGCGGCGGTTCTCGCCCGGGACGTCCGGCGGGCGGGGGGCGAACGGGTAGAACGTCCCCCGGACCGGCGAATGGACGATGAACAGCCGCTGCGGCCCGTCTCCCCGGTGGAAGCAGACGGCCGTGCACAGCAGGTAGGGCCCGTAACCGGCCGCGTCCAGCGTCGCGTTGAACGTGTGCAGATCGCCGACGAGGCGTTCGAGCCCGTCCGGCGGACCGGTGACGCGGGCCCAGCCCCAGCCGTACGGCCCGGCGCTCATCCCCACCTCGTGCCCCTCGCCGCCGCCCAGCAGCCGGACGGCCTCCCGCTGCGCGCGGGCGAACCCGCCGAACGCGCCGCCCTCCACCATGCGGTGGCAGACGCCGCCCGACCCGGCCGGCGCGAATCCCGTCTCCGCGGCGAGCGCCGGCGCGGCGGCGGGCAGCGCGAACAGCCGGTCGAGCTCGGGCGCGGCGGGCGCGGGACGGCCGAGCAGCCCGTCCTTGATCCCCACGTCAGCCCCCGCGCGCCAGCCGCCAGGACACGGCCTCCAGCCCGGCCCGGCGCCGCCGCAGCGTCGGATGCGAGGACAGCATGTCCGCCACGCCGCCGCCCGCGGCCGCCCGGCGCGCCCGGACCACGCAGAGGGCGCTGACGGGGCGCAGCCGCCGCAGGTCGTCCCGGGAGGCGTCGCGCACCGCGTCGCTGATCTTGTCGAGGGCGGAGGAGAGGTCGGAGGGGCGTCCGGTCAGCAGCGCACCGGTGGTGTCGGCGCACAACTCCCGGTGCCGCGACAGGGCCAGCCACGTCAGCGTTCCGACGGCGTACAGGACCGCCGCCGCCACCCCGGCGGGCAGCAGGACGATCCCGCAGCCCACGGCGGCGGCGCGCCCGGCTCCGTGCCGGTCCCGGCCGGTGATCAAGCCCGTCCACCAGCCGAGGAGCAGCCCCGCGCACAGGCTCGGGAACGACGCGACCGCGCCGACGAGGACGTCCCGGTTGGCGACGTGCGCGGTCTCGTGGGCGAGGACGGCGGCGACCTCGGCCGGTTCGAGCCGGGAACGCAGCCCGGCGGTGACGCACACGACCGCCGAACCGGGTCCGGAGCCGGCCGCGAAGGCGTTCGGCGCGTCCAGGCCGGAGACGGCGAGCCGCGGCTTCGGCAGCCCCGACGACATGCACAGCCGGTCCAGGACCGCGTGCAGCTCCGGCTCCTCGGCCGCGGTGACCTGCCGGGCGTCCAGCGCGCGCAGCGCCAGCCGGTCCCCCGCCCGCGCCGAGAAGAGCGCGAAGGCCATGGCGGCGGCCACCGCGGCCGCGCCCCAGACCGGTCCGGCCAGGAACGCGGGCAGCGCGGCGGCCGCGTAGACGAGCGCGACCAGGATCACCGTGGCGAACATCCGCCAGGTCAGGCCCGGCTCGGGTGCATCGCGGGAGGGCGCCATGGGATCAAGTTAAAACGGTCGGAAGCGTCTCTCCGCGTCATATGGCACAAAGTGGCCGGGCACGCCGGGGCGCCGGCTCACAGGCCCGGCGCGCCCCAGACGGGGAACCAGCGGCCGAGGTCCTCCTCGAACGGCAGGTCGGCGCCGATCGCGCCGCGCACCTGGAGTTCGAGGGCGTTGTCCCGCCTGGGGGGTGGCGGGGCGTAGCCATGGGGGTGAGACACAGCTCCGGGCAGCGGCGCGAACGGGTAGAACGTGCCGCGCTTGTACAGGTAGACGAGCGCGAGCCGGCGCCCGTCCGGCCCCTGGAAGCCGGCCAGGGAGCACAGCAGGTGCGGTCCGAACCCGCCCGACTCCAGCGTCGCGTTCACCGCGTGCAGGTCGGTGACGAGCTCCGGCAGCTCCTCCGGCGGATGCTCGGCGAGCAGCCACGTGTAGCCGTAGGTGTCGGTGCTGATCTGGACCCGGGGCCCGGCATCGGCGTCCAGCAGTTCCTGGACGTCGGCCTGCAGCCGCGCGAACGCCCCGCCCTCGGCCGCGCGGAAGCACACCGACCCGAGCCCCGTCGGGGTGAAGCCGGTCGCCGCCTCCAGCGTGACCGCCGCCGTCGACAGCCCGAAGATCTGGTCGAGGTCGGGCTTGGCCGGCTTGGACCGGCCGAGGAGGGTGTCCAGGAAACCCACGGGTCAGACTCCCCTGCTGAGCTGTGCGGAGATCTTCGAGAGCTGCGCGAGCCGCTTGTCCAGCGTCGGGTGGGTGGAGAACAGCGACGAGACGCTGAAGCCCTTGCCGAACGCCGGGGTGAAGAAGAACGCGTTGAACGCCTGCGCGGACCGCAGGTCGTTGGTCGGGATCCGCGCGATCTCGCCGGTGACCTTCGTCAGCGCGCTGGCGAGCGCGGACGGGCGGCCGGTCAGCAGCGCGGCGGCCCGGTCGGCGGACAGCTCGCGGTACCGCGACAGCGCCCGGGTGAGCAGGAAGGAGACCGCGTAGGCGAGCGCGCTGGCCGCGACGACGGCGAGCAGGATCAGCCCTGTGTTCTGGTCGTTGCTGCGGCGGCCGAACCCGCCCCACAGCCCCCACTGGAGGCCGAACCGGGTGATCAGCCCGGCGCAGATGCCGAGGAAGGAGGCGATCGTCATGACCGCGACGTCCCGGTGCGCGACGTGCGCCATCTCGTGCGCGAGGACGCCCTCAAGCTCGACCGGGTCGAGCCGGCGCAGCAGGCCGGTGGTCACGCAGACCACGGCCTTCTTCTGGTTCCGCCCGGTGGCGAAGGCGTTCGGCACGTCGGTGTCGGCGATCGCGACGCGCGGCTTCGGGGCGTCCGACATCGCGCAGATGCGGTCGATGACGCCGTGCAGCTCGGGCGCCTCCTCCGGCGTGACGACGCGGCCGTGCATCGCGAACAGCGTCATCCGGTCGGAGAAGAAGTACTGGGCGATCAGGAAGATCACCGCGACGGCCAGCGCGACGCCCGCCCACTCGGGCACGAAGACGAAGAAGGCCCCCACGAAGACGACGTACACCAGCCCCAGCAGGAACATCGTCACGAGCATCCGCGATGTCAGCCCCCGGTCGGAGGCGTACCGCGTCTTGGCCATGCCACCACCCCCCGGTACATGTTCTATTCACTTGTAGGAACGCACGAGACCCGGGTTTTGTGCCTGGATGTCCAGAACCGACCCGGGGCCTCGTGCGCGTCAGTCTGGAATGAGCCCTTCGTCCCCGAGCATCGAGCGCACCTCGTCGATGTGCGCGTCGGCGGGGGGCAGGATCAGCTCGGACGGCTCCAGGCTGTCCGGCGGGAGCGGCCGGCCGACCTTGCGGACGTTGTCGAGCAGGGCGTGCAGGGCGGCGCGGAACGCCGTCTCGTCGCCGGACTCGATCGCCGACTCCAGCTCGCCGTCGAGGATGTTCAGAGCGGACAGATCGTCCTCGGCCACGTCGAGCTGGCCCTCGCCCATCAGGCGGACGATCACTGGGCACCCCCGGGGTTCTGCGGCCACGGGGCCTGCTGGGGGGTGTCCTGCTGCTGCTGCTGTTGCGGCTGCGCCGTCGGCGTGCCCTGGTTCAGCTCCTTGGGCGCGGGACCCTGGCCGAGTTCGGCCTTGAGCTGCTCCAGCTCCAGGTCGACGCCGGGCCCGGAGCCCATCCGGTCGAGCTCGGCCTGGATGTCGTCCTTCGGACCGGAGAAGTCCTCCAGGGCGCCGGAGGCCAGCAGCTCGTCGATCGCCCCGGCGCGGGCCTTCATGGTGTCGGTCTTCTCCTCGGCACGCTGGATCGCCAGGCCGACGTCGCCCATCTCCTCGGAGATGCCGGAGAACGCCTCGTTGATCTTGGTCTGCGCCTCCGCGGCGGTGTACGTCGCCTTGATCGTCTCCTTGCGGGTGCGGAAGGAGTCGACCTTGGCCTGCAGGCGCTGGGAGGCGAGCGTGAGCTTCTCCTCCTCGCCCTGCAGCTGCTGGTACTGCCCGCGCAGGTCGTTGAGCTGGCCCTCCAGCCCGGCCCGGCGGGTCAGGGCCTCGCGGGCCAGGTCCTCGCGGCCGACCTGCAGCGCCTTCTTGCCCTGGTCGGTCAGCTTGCTCTGCTGCTGTTCCAGCTGGTTGATCTGCAGTTCGAGACGCTTGCGCGAGGTGGCGACGTCGGCGACCCCCCGACGGACCTTCTGCAGCATCTCCAGCTGGCGCTGGTAGGAGTAATCGAGGGTCTCCCGAGGATCTTCCATCCGGTCCAGGGCCTTGTTCGCCTTGGACTTGAAGATCATCGACATTCGCTTCATCACGCTCATCGCGCGGCGCCGGTCCCTTCGTGCTGTCGCCTCAGTCGTGAACTGGGCTCAATGACCACTGCTGGGGTTCTTATCACCCTACGCGTTAACGCGCGAGGCAGCCACGATGTTCGCAGCCGGTAGGCTGATCCCTGTGTTCAAGCGTCGTACCCCGGAGGCCCCGGCGGATCCTCCTCAGGTAGTAAAGCCGGATGGCAAGGGCCGTCCCACCCCCAAGCGGAGGGACGCCGAGAAGCTCCGCCGCCAGCCGATCACGGCTCCGGCCAGCCGCAAGGAGGCCTACAAGAAGGTCAGGGAGCGGCAGGCGGCCGAGCGCGCCAAGGCGCGCCAGGGCATGGCCAAGGGCGACGAGAAGCACCTGCTCAAGCGGGACCGGGGCCCGGTCCGCAAGCTCGCCCGCAACTACGTCGACTCCCGCCGCACGGTCGGCTCGTACCTGATGTACGCGATGTTCGCGATGGTGCTGCTGAGCATGCTGCCCATCCCGGCCGCGCGGCTGCTGGTGCTGTTCGCGCCGCCGCTGCTGCTCGTCGTGGTGTTCGCCGAGGGCTTCATGCTCAGCCGCGGCATCAAGCGGCTGGCCGCCGAGCGCTACCCCGCCGAGGACACCAAGGGGGTCGGCATGTACGCGGCGATGCGCGCCATGCAGATCCGCCGGCTGCGCATCCCGAACCCGCAGGTGCGGATCGGCGAGAAGGAAAGGGTCTGACGGCGGCGCGTCCGCCCTCCCGGCACCGATCGCCGCCCGGCTAGGGTCGGGTGTCATGGAGTTCCGAAACCTGGGCCGGAGCGGTCTGAAGATCAGCGAGATCGCGTACGGCAACTGGCTCACCCACGGCTCCCAGGTCGAGGAGGACGCCGCGCGCGCGTGCGTGCGGGCGGCCCTCGACGAGGGGATCACCACCTTCGACACCGCGGACGTCTACGCCGGAACGCGCGCCGAGGAGGTCCTCGGGCGCGCGCTCAAGGGGCAGCGGCGCGAGGGGCTGGAGATCTTCACCAAGGTCTACTGGCCCACCGGGCCCGGCGCGAACGACCGGGGCCTGTCCCGCAAGCACGTCTTCGAGTCGATCAACGGTTCCCTGCGCCGCCTCGGGACGGACTACGTGGACCTCTACCAGGCCCACCGGTTCGACTACGAGACCCCCCTCGAAGAGACCATGCGCGCGTTCGACGACCTCGTCCGGCAGGGCAAGGTCCTCTACGTCGGCGTCTCGGAGTGGCGGGCGGAGGAGATCGAGCGGGCCCTCAAGATCGCCGACGAGATGGGGTTCGACCGGATCGTCTCCAGCCAGCCGCAGTACTCGATGCTGTGGCGGGTCATCGAGGAGGAGGTCGTGCCGCTGTGCGAGCGCGAGGGGGTCGGCCAGATCGTCTGGTCGCCGATCGCGCAGGGCGTGCTGACCGGCAAGTACCTGCCCGGGCGGCCGCTGCCGGAGGGGTCGCGCGCCACCGACGACAAGGGCGGCGCCGACATGATCAAGCGCTACCTGAACGACGACCTGCTGACCCGCGTGCAGAACCTCAAGCCGGTCGCGGACGACCTCGGGCTGTCGATGGCGCAGCTCGCGATCGCGTGGACGCTGCAGAACCCGAACGTGTCGGCGGCGATCGTGGGCGCGTCCCGTCCGGAACAGGTCGCCGACAACGTCAAGGCCGCCGGGGTGAAGCTGGAGGCCGACGTGTTGAAGCGGATCGACGACATCCTGGGTGACGTCGTCATCCGCGACCCGGCCAAGACGGCCAGCCCGCGCCGCCGTCCCTAGCCGCGTGCACGAGGGCCGCGGAGCGTCGCGCTCCGCGGCCCTTTCGCCTTTCCCCGGTCACTCCGGGTCGTGCAGGCTCATCCCGTACACGATCGTCTCGCCGTCCAGGAGGGTCACCTTGTCGACCTCCTCGGCGCGCAGGCCCCGCCAGTTCTCCCCCAGCCAGCTCTCCGCGTCCGCCTGGGTGGAGAAGGTCTCCTCCGACATGCCGGCCGCGCTCCCGTCGGCCTTCTCCAAACGCCAGCTCCACGCCATCCGCTCGACCTCCCTCGTCGCGGTGAGACTAGCGGGCTTCCCAGCCCGGTCCCGTCAGGACGCGGCCTCGATGGCGCGGCGCAGCGCCTCCGGGCTCCCGGTGTCGGACGAGTCGAGCGTCCGCCCGTTGATCCGCACGCTCGGCGTGCCCCGGACCCCGGAGGATATGTAGCCCTGGCTGACGGTCTTCACGCTGTCGGCGTGGCTCTGCTCCTTCACGCAGGACGTGAAGTCGTCGCCGGTCAGTCCCAGCGGCTTCGCGTTGGAGAGCAGCTCGTCCGTCGTGTAGCCCGTGGTGTTCTCGCTCGCCGGCTGGTGGGCGTAGAGGGCGTCCTGGTAGGAGAGCCAGTGCGCGCCGTCGCCGACGCAGCGCAGCGCCGCGGCGGCCCGCAGCGAGTTGTCGTGCGCGGGCTGGACGCTCTCGCCGAAGATCAGCATCGGGTGGAACACGACCTTGGCGCGGCCCGCGACCGCCAGCTGCTTCAGCATCGGGTCGTGTTTGCGGTCGAAGGCGCCGCAGGGCGGGCAGGCGAAGTCCTCGTAGATGTCGACGACGGGCGCGGTGACGCCCGGCCGGGCCATCTCCAGGCTCCCGTCCGCGAGGGGCCGGGCCTCCGCGCCGCCGGCGATCTTGCCGACCCGCAGCGGCACCTCGGTGCCGCCGCCCCCGCCGCCTCCTTCGTCGTCGCCGCCCTGGACGACCAGCACGACGGCCGCCACCAGGACCAGCACCAGGACCAGGCCCCCGCCGACCAGCGCGACCACCAGCCCGCCGCCGCCCTTGCGCGGCGGCGGGGGCGGGCCGGGACGCCAGCCGGGACCGCCGGGCATGCCGGGTGCGGGCCCGCCCGGCGGGACGGGCGGCGGTCCGTAGGGCGGCTGCGGCCCACCGGGGCCCGGCTGGCCCGGCCAGGGCGGGTTCGGGGGGTTGCCCACCGGCGTTCCTCCTGATGGTGACGCTGTGATCCGTAGGGGTGAGCGTAGCCGTAGAGTTCCGACCGAGTTGACTTCCTCCCCGCCTGAAGGCGGGGAATTCCAACCGTCGCCGGTTGGGCTTCCTGCTTCACAGCCGGCCGCCTCGTCCGAGAGGACTCTCGTTGAGGTCTTACGCCAGCTCCACAGGCGTTTCAGCTCTCCGCCAGCCCGGCGGCGAGCACGTTCCTGGCCGCGTTCACGTCGCGGTCGTGGACCGCGCCGCAGGCGCATTCCCACGTCCGGATGCTCAGCGGCATCTTCTCTTGCAGGATCCCGCACGCCGAGCACAGCTTCGACGACGGGAACCACCGGTCGACCGTGACCAGTTCGCGCCCGTACCAGGTGCACTTGTACTCCAGCATCGACCGCGGCTCACGCCAAGCCGCGTCGGAGATAGCGCGGGCCAACGAGTGGTTCCGGACCATGTTGCGGACGGTCAGGTCCTCGATCTTCTCCCCGGTGGACAGCGTCACCAGCGCCGTGACCCCCGCATCCACCCCTACGGCGGACTCGACCGGGGCCAGCGGGCGGATCTCCTCCTCGACCAGGATGGACACGAACCAGCGTCCCGCGCTGTGGCGCGGGACCGTCACGGTGGACGACTCCGCACCCTCTGGGAGGGGACGAGACCACACGATGTCCAGCGGGCCGTACATCTTGGCCAGGTGCAGTTGCCCGTCCTTCCAGCGGAAGGCGCTGCGGGTGTACTCGACCGACGCGCGGGACTTCTTCTTGCTCTTGAACGTCGGGTACTTGGCCCGCTTGGCGAAGAAGTTCGCGAACGCGGCCTGCGGGTGGCGAAGCGCCTGCTAAAGCGGCACCGAGGACACCTCGCCCACGAAGGCCAGTTCCGCGGTCCGCTTCCACGCCGTCAGCATCGCCGACGTCTCCACGTAGGAGATGCGGCGCCCTTCCAGCGTGTAGGCGCGGGTGCGTTCTTCCGGAGCCTTGTTGTAGACGAGGCGGACGCAGCCGAACGTCCGGGCAAGCTCTTGGGCTTGTCCGGGGGTCGGGTAGAAGCGGTACTTGTAGGCCCGCTTCACGATCTGCGCCATGAATCGCCTGTCCCTGTCCTGCTCCGCAGGGGTCTGATTCCTTCCCCGCCTGAAGGCGAGGGTCTCCTCGGATGTTTCCGATGAACATCGAGGTCAAGGGAATCGCCTCCGCCCAGGGCTGGCCGGCGCCGGAGTGCCGGTGCGCGTCGTGCGGCCGGCTGCGCGCCGCCGGCGTCCGGCTCGATCCGTTCGAGGCCGTGGTGGACGGGGTGGCGCTGGATGATCTGCCGCGGACCGACGTGCCCGGCGGGTACGAGGTGCGCGCGCCGGGCGGAGGGCGCGTGCTGGTGGCGTCGGGTCCGGGCGGCACGCCGGAACCGCAGGACGGCGTCGAGTACGAGGCCGTCCTGCTCGACCTGGCGGGCTCCCCCGATCATCTGGGCCTGCTGCGCCGCACCGGGGCCGTGACGCCCGGGACGGAGGTCCTCGCCGTCCATGCCGACCACCGCCTGCCCTCGCCGTCCGAGCTGGAACGCCGCATGGCCTTCTGGAAGCGGCCTCGGCAGGGGCCGTTCCGGACGCTGCTTCTCGGCGGGTCCCGCTCGGGCAAGTCGGCCGAGGCGGAGCTGCGGCTGGCGGCATGCCCCGACGTCCTCTATGTCGCCACGGGTCCGGTGCGGGACGACGACCCGGAATGGACGGCCCGGGTCGCCGCGCACCGGCTGCGCCGTCCCGCATGGTGGGGCACGGTCGAGACGACCGACCTCGCGGGCGTGCTCGGGTCCGCGACGGGCCCGGTCCTGGTGGACGGCATCGGCACGTGGCTGGCCGCCGCCATGGACGAGACCGGCGCCTGGGAAGACCCCTCCCGGGTGCGCCCGCGCCTGGACGCCCTCGTCGAGGCATGGCGCGGCACGCGGGCGCGGGTCGTCGCGGTGAGCGAGGAGGTCGGCCTGTCGCTGGTGCCGGCGACGGCGTCCGGGCGGGCGTTCGGCGACGCGCTCGGCCGGCTCAACCAGCGCCTCGCGGCCGAGTCCGAGGAGGCGGCGCTGGTGGTGGCGGGACGCGTCATGGACCTCCCGTGATCGCGGGGCTGCGGCTGGCGGTCACGCTGCTCACCGTCGTGCCGTTCGGGACCGGCCGGGCCGACCGGGACACCGCGCGGTGGGCCATGCTGCTCGCCCCCGCTGTGGGCCTGGTCAGCGGCGGCGCCGCCGCCCTGGTCCTGCTCGCCGGCGACCTGCTCGGCCTCTCCGCGCTCCTGGCGGCGGCGCTCGCGGTGGCCGCGACCGCGGCGGTCACCCGCGCCCTGCACCTGGACGGCCTCGCCGACCTCGCGGACGGGCTCGGCAGCGGCCGGCCCGCCGCCGAGGCACTGGCGATCATGAAGCGATCCGACATCGGCCCGTTCGGCGTCGTCACGCTGCTGCTGACCCTGCTGATCCAGGTCGCCGCCCTGGCCTCGGCGCCCCAGCCCGCCGTCGCGGTGCTCGTCGCGTCCGTCGCCGGCCGGCTGGCCCTCCCCTGGGCCTGCCGGACGGGCGTCCCGTCCGCGCGCCCCGGCGGCCTCGGCGCGCTGGTGGCGGGTTCGGTCCCGGCGGGCGCGGCGCTCGCCGCCACCGGCGCCGTCCTGGTGGCCGCCGGCGCCGCCGGGACGGCTTCCGGCGGCCTCGGAGGCGCGCTGCACGGCGTCGCGGCGGTGGCCGCCGCCCTGGCCGCCGCCGCCCTCGTCCTGCACCGCGCCGTCCAGCGCCTGGGCGGCGTCACCGGCGACGTGCTCGGCGCGCTGGTCGAGGTCGCCACGACGGCCGCCCTGGTCCCCCTCGCCGCGCTCCGCTGAAGCCGTACCGGGGCGTGGCCGCCTCCGCCGTGGCGGGCAGGATCTCGACCGGCTCCCGCAGCGCGGCCGCGGCGGCCCGCCGCACCGGGGCAGGACGCCGCTGCGGAAGTCGCCGTAGAGCACCTGGCGGCGCAGCAGGTCCGCCACCTGCCGAGCCCGGTCGGCGCGCAGCCGCCGCGCCTCCGCCTGCGTCGCCGGGCGATGTCTCTCCTGGTCACGCCGTAACCTGTTAAATCGATCGGAATAGGTGATTAGCGCCTCTGATACGCCGGCCGGCCCCGCTCCGACCTGCGCGGGGACGCGCCGCGGGCCGAGTTCCGCCACCCGCGCGGGCGGCCGGGCGGCGCCGCCCGGCCGCCACCGGTGCATTGCGAGCCCCGCCGGGGGGACTCCCGGGCAGGGCAATGCTTGATCCAAAAGGGCGAAACCGGTCACCGGGAGGACTACCATCGGGCTACGTGACGAGCATCAGCCTTGACAGCGCAGACCTGGCCGGCGTCGACGTCGGCGCGATCGTGATCGGCGTCAGCCCCGGAGAGGCCGGTGCCGCACCGGCCGCCGGAGCGGACGCGCTCGACCGCGCGCTGGACGGCGGGCTCGCGGACGCGCTGACCGCGCTCGGCGCCACCGGCAAGGCCGGAGAGGTCACCAAGCTGCCGTCGCTGGGCGCCGTCGCCGCCAAGGTGATCGTCGCCGCCGGGCTGGGCGAGGACCCGACCGCCGAAGACCTGCGCCGCGCCGCCGGCGCCGCCGTCCGCTCCCTCGCGGGCACCGCCCGGGTCGCCGTCGCGCTGCCGGCCGAGAGCGCCGAGGACGTCGGGGCCGTCGCGCTGGGCGCGCTGCTCGGCGCCTACTCCTTCGACTCGTTCCGCACCGGCGACGGCCGCAAGAGCCCCGTCGAGGAGATCCTCCTCATCGGGCCCGCGTCCGAGGAGGCGGCCGTCGCGCGGGCGCGCACCCTCGCCGCGTCGGTCGCGCTCGTCCGCGACCTGGTCAACACCCCGCCGTCCCACCTGTCCCCCGAGGACCTCGCCGGCGAGGCCGAGCGGGTCGCCGCCGACAGCGGGCTGGCCATCGAGGTGCTGGACGAGAAGGCCCTCGTCGAGGGCGGCTACGGCGGCATCGCGGGCGTCGGGCAGGGCTCGGTCAACCCGCCGCGGCTCGTCCGCCTCGCCTACACCCACCCCGAGGCGTCCAAGACCCTCGCCCTGGTCGGCAAGGGCATCACCTTCGACTCCGGCGGCCTGTCCCTCAAGCCGACCGACGCGATGGACTGGATGAAGTCCGACATGGGCGGCGCCGCCGCGGTGCTCGGCGCGCTCGCCGCCATCGCCGAGCTCGGCCCCGAGGTGAACGTCGTCGGCTACCTGGCCATCGCCGAGAACATGCCGAGCGGAACCGCGCAGCGCCCGTCCGACGTGCTGCGCATCTACGGCGGCAAGACCGTCGAGGTGCTCAACACCGACGCCGAGGGCCGGCTCGTCCTGGCCGACGCCCTCGTCCGGGCCGGCGAGGACTCCCCCGACCTGATCGTGGACGTCGCCACGCTGACCGGCGCGCAGCTCGTCGCGCTCGGCACCCGGACCACCGGCGTCATGGCCAACGACGACGGCGTCCGCGAGAAGGTGGTCGCGGCGGCCGAGCGCGCCGGCGAGCCGTCCTGGGGCATGCCGCTGCCGGCCGAGCTGCGCAAGGGCCTCGACTCGGCGGTCGCCGACATCGCCAACATCAGCGGCGAGCGGTGGGGCGGCATGCTCGTCGCCGGGACGTTCCTGAAGGAGTTCGTGCCGGACGGCGTCAAGTGGGCCCACCTCGACATCGCCGGCCCCTCGTTCAACAAGGGCGAGCCCTACGGGTACACGCCGAAGGGCGGCACCGGCGCCGCGGCGCGCACGCTGGTCCAGATCGCCGAGGACGTCGCCGCGGGCGTCCTGTAGGGGCGGCGGGAATTCTGCGGGGGACCCGCCCGCTGTGAGCGGGCGGAGAACAGAATAGATTTCTCGTGGCGGCGGGGCGCCCGGTGACCGGCGCGCCCGCCCCGCCCACGGGCGCCGTGATCCACGCGGCGCCACAACCGGGGAAAGGGAGCCTCCAGTGGCCAACAACGGCCCCTTCGACATCGTCGTCCTGGGTGCCGGCAGCGGCGGGTACGCGTGCGCGTTGCGCGCCGCCGAGCTCGGCAGGTCCGTCGCGCTGATCGAGCGGGACGAGTCCCTCGGCGGGACGTGCCTCAACCGCGGCTGCATCCCCACCAAGGCGCTGCTGCACGCGGCCGAGGTGGCGGACCAGTCCCGCGAGGCGGCCAAGTTCGGCGTGAAGACCACCTTCGAGGGAATCGACGTCGCGGGCGTGAACGCCTACAAGGACAAGGTCGTCTCCACGACCGTCAAGGGCCTCACCGGGCTCATCAAGTCGCGCGGCATCGAGGTCGTGCACGGCACCGGCCGGCTGGCCGGCCCGACCACGGTCGAGGTCGCCACCGCCGACGGGACGCGCACCATCGAGGCCGGGCACATCGTGCTCGGCACCGGGTCGGCGCCCAAGTCGCTGCCGGGCCTGGAGATCGACGGCGAGCGCGTCATCTCCAGCGACCACGCGCTGCGGCTGGAGCACGTCCCCGGCTCGGTCGTCATCCTCGGCGGCGGCGTCATCGGCGTCGAGTTCGCCAGCGTGTGGCGCTCGTTCGGGGCCGACGTCACGATCGTCGAGGCGCTGCCGCACCTGCTGCCGCTGGAGGAGGAGAGCAGCTCCAAGCGGCTGGAGCGCGCCTTCCGCAAGCGCGGCATCAAGTACGAGCTCGGCACCCGCTTCGAGAGCGCCAAGACCACGCAGGGCGGCATCTCCGTCACCCTCGAAGGCGGCACGACGATCGACGCCGAGCTGCTGCTGGTCGCGGTGGGGCGCGGCCCGGTCTCCGACGGGATCGGGCTGGCCGAGGCCGGGGTCGAGACCGAGCGCGGGTTCGTCAAGGTCGACGAGTACTGCCGGACGAGTGTCCCCACCATCTCGGCGGTCGGCGACCTGATCCCGACCCCGCAGCTGGCGCACGTCGGGTTCGCCGAGGGCATCCTCGTCGCCGAGCGGCTGAGCGGGCTCACCCCGCCGCCGATCGACTACGACGGCGTCCCGCGCATCACCTACTCCGACCCCGAGGTGGCCTCGGTCGGCATCACGTCCGCCGTGGCCCGCGAGCGCGGGTACGAGATCAAATCGGTCACCTACGACCTCGCGGGCAACCCCAAGAGCAAGATCCTGGGGACGCAGGGCGAGGTCAAGGTGATCGCGGCCGTGGACGGCCCCGTCCTCGGCCTGCACATGGTCGGCGCACGCGTCGGCGAGCTCATCGCGGAGGGGCAGCTCATCTACAACTGGGAGGCCCTGCCCGGCGAGGTCGCCCAGCTGATCCACCCGCACCCGACCCAGTCCGAGGCGGTCGGCGAGGCACATCTCGCCCTCGCCGGCAAACCACTGCACGTGCACGGCTGAACGCCGCACAAGTAATACGAAGGAGTCGCTGAGACATGCCGGTCTCCGTCACCATGCCCCAGCTCGGCGAGAGCGTCACCGAGGGCACCGTCACCCGCTGGCTCAAGAAGGAGGGCGAGCGCGTCGAGACCGACGAGCCGCTCCTTGAGGTGTCCACCGACAAGGTCGACACCGAGATCCCCTCGCCCGCCTCGGGCATCCTGACCAGCATCACGGTCGCCGAGGACGAAACCGTCGAGGTCGGCGCCGAACTGGCCGTCATCGGCGACGAGGGCGACGCGCCGTCCGGCGGCGGCGCCCCGGCCGCCGCCGAGCAGGCGCCCGCGCAGGAGGCGCCCGCCCCGCAGGCCGAGCAGGCCGCACCGCCGCAGGAGGCGCCCCAGCAGCAGGCACCGCAGCAGGCACCGCCGCCCGCCGCCTGGCCGCCGCCGGCGCAGCAGCAGCCCGCCGCCCCGCCGTCCCCGGCGCCCGCCCCGGCCCCGCAGCAGCCGGCGCAGCCGCCCGCCCCCGCCCCGGCGTCCCAGCAGGCCCAGCCGCAGGCGGAGCCGGGCGACGGTCCGTACGTCACCCCGCTGGTGCGCAAGCTGGCGTCCGAGCACAACGTGGACCTCGCCACGGTCAAGGGCACCGGCGTCGGCGGCCGCATCCGCAAGCAGGACGTCCTGGAGGCGGCCCGCGCCGCGCAGCAGGCCGCCCAGCAGGCCGCCGCCCCCGCGGCGCCCGCGCCCGCGGCCCCGGCTCCGGCGCAGGCCCCCGCGGCGCGGCCCGCGGCCCCCGCGCCCGCCGCCGCCCCCGCCGAGCAGCTCGCGCTGCGCGGCCGGACCGAGAAGATGTCGCGGATGCGGCAGACGATCGCCCGCCGCATGGTCGAGTCGCTTCAGGTGTCGGCGCAGCTCACCACCGTGGTCGAGGTGGACATCACCAAGATCGCGCGGCTGCGGGAGCAGGCCAAGGCCGACTTCCAGGCCCGTGAGGGCGTCAAGCTGTCGTTCCTGCCGTTCTTCGCGCTGGCGACGGTCGAGGCCCTCAAGGCGCACCCGAAGCTGAACGCGGTCATCAACGGCGAGACCAACGAGGTCACCTACCACGACGTGGAGAACCTCTCCATCGCGGTGGACGTGCCCGAGCGCGGCCTGATGGTCCCCGTCGTGCACAACGCGGGCCAGCTGAACCTGGGCGGCCTCGCGCAGCGGATCGCCGACCTCGCCGAGCGCACCCGCACCAACAAGGTGAGCCCGGACGAGCTCGCCGGCGGCACGTTCACGCTGACCAACACCGGCAGCCGCGGCGCGCTGTTCGACACCCCGATCCTCAACCAGCCGCAGGTCGGCATGCTCGGCACCGGCGCCGTCGTGAAGCGCCCGGCCGTCATCGACGACCCCGAGCTGGGCGAGGTCATCGCGGTCCGGTCGATGGTCTACCTGGCGCTGACCTACGACCACCGCCTGATCGACGGCGCGGACGCCGCCCGGTTCCTCGCCACGGTCAAGCACCGCCTGGAGGAGGGCAACTTCGAGGCCGAACTGGGCCTCTGACCTCTCCCGCGACGACGCGGGCACCCCGCCGCCCCGACAGGGCGGCGGGGTCTTCGCGTGTCCGGGGAAACGCGGGACCCGGCTGAGAATCTCACCGCTCGGTGGGGTGATCGCCCTAGGCTGGAGTCATGAGGGTCACCGTCACGGGCTCGTCGGGCCTCATCGGCTCGGCGTTGGTGCGATCACTTCGAGCGGACGGCCACGAGGTCGTCCGGCTGATACGGCGGGAGCCGTCCAGACCCGACGAGGCGCGCTGGTCGCCCGCGGACGGGTGCGTCGACAAGGCGTCCCTGGAGGGCGCGGAGGCCGTCGTGCACCTGGCGGGCGCCGGGATCGGCGACCGCCCGTGGACCAGGGCGTACATGCGGAAGATCCGCGACAGCCGGCTCGCCGGCACCCGGACGCTCGCGGAGGCGATCGCGACCGCGGCCCCGCGGCCCCGCGTGCTCGTCTGCGGGTCGGCGATCGGGTACTACGGCGACACCGGCGGCACGGAGGTGGACGAGAAGGCGGCGCGCGGGCAGGGCTTCCTCGCCGACCTCGTCCGCGACTGGGAGGCCGCCGCCGCGCCCGCCCGGGAGGCCGGGGTCCGGGTCGTCCACCCGCGGACCGGCGTCGTGCTGGCCCGCGAGGGCGGGATGCTCGGCCGCACCCTGCCGCTGTTCCGGCTGGGGCTCGGCGGCACGCTCGGCGACGGCCGGCAGTGGACGAGCTGGATCTCCCTCGCCGACGCGGTCGCCGCGCTGCGGTTCCTCATCGACCACGAGATCGCCGGACCGGTCAACCTCACCGCGCCGAACCCCGTCACCAACGCGGAGTACACGCGGGCGCTCGGCCGCGTCCTGCACCGGCCGGCGCGGCTGCCGGTCCCCCGGTTCGCGCTGCGGGCGGCGCTGCGCGGGTTGGCCGACGAGGGGCCGCTGATCAGCCAGCGGGTCCTGCCGCGGCGGCTGGAGGAGACCGGGTTCCGGTTCGCGCACGAGGACGTCGAGGCGGCCCTGGCCGCAGCCTTGTGACCGCCGAGATTCTCGTGACCGCCAAGAATCGTCAAAGTCCAGCCCGGTTCCGTTCCGTGGCCATACGGTGACACAGAGGCGACCCGGCCTACGAGGAGGGGTGGAATGAGCACCGACGGACAGCCGCACATCCTCGCGATCGGCGGGGGCTCGTTCGTTCCGGACGGCCGGGACGGATTCCTGCCGAGCCCTCTGCTGCGCTACGCGTTCGACCTGACCGGGCAGGACCGGCCCCGGGTCTGCGTCATCACGACGGCCATGGGCGACGGCCTCCAGGCCATCGCGCGCTCCTATGCGGCGTTCTCCTCCATGGACGCCGAGGTCAGCCACCTGGCCCTGTTCCCGATGCCGAACATCGCCGACATGCGCGCGCACCTGCTCGCCCATGACCTCGTCTACGTGGGCGGCGGGAGCGTCGCGAACCTCCTGGCGCTGTGGCGGCTGCACGGGCTCGACGAGATCCTGCGGGAGGCGTGGCAGGAGGGCGTCGTGCTGTCCGGGCAGAGTGCGGGGGCGCTGTGCTGGCACGTCGGCGGCAACACCGACTCCTTCGGCCCGCAGCTTCGCCCGATGACCGACGGGCTCGGCTTCCTGCCGTACTCGTGCGGGGTGCACTACGACAGCGAGCCGCAGCGGCGCCCGCTGCTGCAGCAGCTCGTCGGCGAGGGCACCCTGCCCGGCGGCTACGCGGCCGACGAGAAGGTCGCGCTGCACTACGTCGGCGCCGAGTTCGTCCAGGCCGTCTCGTACCGGCGGGAGGCGGGCGCCTACCGCATCGAGCCGGACGGGCCCGGGACGGCGAAGGAGTACCGGCTGGAGCCCCGGCTGCTCGCCGCCCTCTGACGCGCGGACCGGGACGTCCACGGCATAAGCTGGCAGGCGTGAGCGATGTGGACGTACGCGAGCTGGTGATGGTGCACGCGGGGTTCGGCACGGCGGCCGTCCCCTACGAGGAGGGCTGGGAGCTGCAAAAACGCACCCACGCCCTGCGGGTCGACGACCAGATCCCCGACACCGTCCTGCTGATGGAGCACCGGCCCGTCTACACCGCGGGCAAGCGGACCGCGGCGCTCGACCGGCCCATCGGCGACCCGGGCGCCCCGGTCGTGGACGTGGACCGCGGCGGCAAGATCACCTGGCACGGCCCGGGGCAGCTCACCGGCTACCCGATCGTGCGGCTCCCCGACCCGGCGGACGTCGTCGGATACGTGCGGCTGCTGGAGCAGATGATGATGGACGTCTGCGCGGAGCTCGGCCTGAAGACCGCGACGGTGGAGGGCCGCAGCGGGCTCTGGGTGCCCGGCTCCCCCGACCGCAAGATCGGCTCGATCGGGATCCGGGTGGCGCGCGGCGTCGCGATGCACGGCTTCATGCTCAACTGCGACAACGACATGGGCTGGTTCGACAAGATCGTCCCCTGCGGGATCCGGGACGTGGGGTCGACGAACCTCAGCCGGGAGCTCGGCCGCGAGGTCACGGTCGCCGAGACCGTCCCGCTGGTCGAGCGGCATCTCGCGGCGGCCCTGGGCGCGGCGGAACCGCTCCACCGCACCACGGCGCAACTGGCGCTCTGACATCGCGGGGGCGACCCCCGCCGGCGCTCGGCGCCGGACGGTCAGGCCATCACCTTGTAGACGGCCTGGCCTTCGGTGGCGGCCACCTGGAAGAACTCGGTCAGCCCCTTGTAGGCGGGCTTGAGGACCTTGTCGCGGGCGGCGCCGTCGAGCCGTCCCGCGTCCTGGACCCCGGCCCGCCCCATCGCCGCCGGGTCGTAGCGGCCCGCGACCTTCGCGAACGGCGTCGCGGCCAGGTGGTCGGCGGTCGGCTTGACCCGGTCCGGCGCCAGGTAGATGACGTCCATGCCCAGCTCGTCGGCGCCGTCCTCGGTGAGCAGCCGCCCGCCGCACACCACGTCCGCCTCGGGCTGCCGGCCGTCCCACGGGTCGCCGGTGACGAGGTAGTGCATCGCCTGCCACGCCCAGCCGAGGTCGAACAGCTCCGCGGAGCCGCGCCGGCGCCAGTTCGCGTCACCGAAGACATGGCGGGCGATCCGGCCGGGATCGGGCTCCCCCTCCAGCACGGGCGGCACCCTGAGGTACGACATTGCCAGACCCACGGTGGTCCTCCTGCTGACGCTGTTGCGTGACGACAGGGAGTCACCCTAGAGAGGTCCACAGTTGGACATGGCCGAAACACGCGAATCGGCTGCACGATCGGGGTACTGTCATACGTTCGAGATCGGTCCGATACGGCTTCGAAGCCCTCGGAGGCCGGGCCCGGCGGCGGGCGGCCGGTGTGCCGGCACCGGAGATCGCGACGTAGTCTGGGACGCGTGACGACGGTGACACCCGAGGGACGCAGGCTCCTGCGCGTCGAGGCGCGCAACAGCCAGACCCCGATCGAGCGCAAGCCCGAGTGGATCAAGACACGGCTGAAGATGGGCCCGCAGTACCGCGAGCTCACCGGCCTGGTGAAATCCGAAGGCCTGCACACGGTGTGCCAGGAGGCCGGCTGCCCCAACATCTACGAGTGCTGGGAAGACCGCGAGGCCACGTTCCTGATCGGCGGCGACCAGTGCACCCGCCGCTGCGACTTCTGCCAGATCGACACCGGCCGGCCCGCCGAGCTCGACCGCGACGAGCCCCGCCGCGTCGCCGAGTCCGTCGCCACGATGGGCCTGAAGTACGCGACCGTCACCGGCGTCGCCCGCGACGACCTGGAGGACGGCGGCGCCTGGCTGTACGCCGAGACCGTCCGGCAGATCCACGCGGCGATCCCGGGCTGCGGCGTCGAGCTGCTGATCCCCGACTTCAACGCCGTCCCCGAGCAGCTCGCCGAGGTCTTCTCGTCCCGGCCGGAGGTGCTGGCGCACAACGTGGAGACCGTCCCGCGGATCTTCAAGCGGATCCGCCCCGGGTTCCGGTACGAGCGGTCCCTGGAGGTCATCACCCGGGCCCGCGAGGACGGCCTGGTCACCAAGTCCAACCTCATCCTCGGCATGGGCGAGACGCGCGAGGAGGTCTCGCAGGCGCTGCGCGACCTGCACGAGGCGGGCTGCGAGCTGGTCACGATCACCCAGTACCTGCGGCCGAGCCCCCGCCACCACCCGGTGGAGCGGTGGGTGAAGCCGGAGGAGTTCGTGGAGCTGTCGGCGGAGGCCGAGGAGATCGGCTTCGCGGGCGTCATGTCAGGCCCGCTCGTGCGCTCCAGCTACCGCGCCGGCCGCCTCTACCAGCAGGCGATCTCCGCGCGCGAGGGGTGAACCCGCGACCGCCCCGGCCGGACTATCCTTGTATTCATGTCGAAAAAGCCCACGGACGGGGCCCAGGAGAGTCCGGGTCGCCTCAAGCAGATCCGCATGGTCGCCCAGGTGCTGCGCCAGGCCGACCCGAAGGCGCTGCCGATCGTGTTCGCGTCCGCGATCGGGACCCTGGTCGTCGTCATCCTCATCGGGCTGATCATCGGCCAGCTGTGGTTCTTCATCCCGCTGGGGATCCTCGCCGCGGTCGCCGTCGGCATGATCGTCTTCGGGCAGCTGGCGCAGCGCGCCCAGTACAAGGTGATCGCCGGGCAGCCGGGCGCGGCCGCCGCGATCCTGAAGAACATGCGCGGCAACTGGACGGTCACCGAGGCGGTCAGCGGCAACCGCAACCTCGACATGGTGCACCGCGCGGTCGGGCGCGCCGGCGTGGTGCTCGTCTCGGAGGGGCCCCGCAGCCGGGTCGGCCCACTGCTCGGCGCCGAGAAGAAGCGCATCTCCCGCGCCGCCCAGCAGGTGCCGATCTATGACGTGCAGGTCGGGGACGACGAGGGCCAGGTCCCGGTCGGCAAGCTCCAGCGCCACCTGATGAAGCTGCCCCGCAACCTCACCAAGGGGCAGGTCGCGGAGCTGAACGACCGCCTCCAGGCCCTGCCCCGCTCGATGCAGATGCCGAAGGGCCCGATGCCGCGCGGCGCGAAGATGCCGAAGGGCCCGAAGCCGAAGACGCGCTGACGGACGCGAGAAGAGCGCCCCCTCGGGGGCGCTTTCTCGTTTCCGGCCTGCTCGGGTCCGGCCTAGATGGTGACGACGACCGTGTTGCCGGCGCGGTCGTGCAGGCCCCGGTAGTCCCGGTCCCAGATCAGGGCGGGGACGACCAGGAGCAGCAGGAGGGTCCGGACGAGGGCCCGGACGAGCCCGACGGGCCGCCCGTCCAGGCGGGCGACGCGGATGCCGCACAGCCGCTTGCCGATCGTCGTGCCGAGGAACGCGGTGAGCACCCACGCCTGGACGCCGAAGACGAGCAGCGTCGCCATGCTGCGCTCGGCGGGCTCCCAGCCGAGCGAGCGCGCGAGCAGGCTCGCCACCAGCATCGACAGGCCCCAGTCGACGAACAGCGCCACGAGCCGCCGGCCGTAGGACGCGACGGCGCCGCTGCCGCCGGCGGGCAGCCCGATCCGCTTCCCGGGCTCGCCGAGGTCGGCCCCGGCGGAGCGCGCCCCGCCGAGCCAGGTCTGCGTCCACCGCGGCGCGGCCGCCTCCCGCCGCCCCTTGCCACCGCTCATGGCCCCTACGCTATCCGGTCCTCCGCCGCCGCCCGACGCGGCTCCCCCGGCAGGCCCGGAGTGACGCGTAACACAGCGGAAACATACGAGACATGGCCGGGAAACGGCGTGGCCATAGCGTGCTGGGAGCCAAGAACCGCCCTGAGGAGGCTGGATGTTCAGCAGCGCCGAAGAGGTCCTGAGCTACATCAGGAACGAAGGTGTGCGTTTCGTCGACTGCCGGTTCGTGGACCTGCCGGGCAAGATGCAGCATTTCACGTTCCCCGTCGAGAGCTTCGGCGAGAGCGTCTTCACCGAGGGGCTCATGTTCGACGGCTCGTCGGTCCGCGGGTTCCAGGAGATCCACGAGTCGGACATGCTCCTGCTCCCGGACCCGGGCACCGCGGTCGTCGACCCGTTCCGCCAGCACAAGACGCTGATCCTCAACTTCTTCGTGCACGACCCGCTGACGGGCGAGCCCTACAGCCGCGACCCGCGCAACGTCGCCAAGAAGGCCCAGGACTACCTGCGCGGCACCGGCATCGCCGACACGTGCTTCTTCGGCCCCGAGGCCGAGTTCTACATCTTCGACGACGTCCGCTTCGAGACCAGGCAGAACGCGGGCTACTACTACCTCGACTCCGTCGAGGGCGCCTGGAACACCGGGCGCGAGGAGGCCGGCGGCAACCTCGGCGCGAAGCCCCCCTACAAGGGCGGCTACTTCCCCGTCCCGCCGATGGACCACTACACCGACCTGCGCTCGGAGATGGTGTCCCAGCTCATCGCGTCGGGCATCCAGGTGGAGATGCAGCACCACGAGGTCGGCACCGCCGGCCAGGCCGAGATCGACTTCCGCTTCGACACGCTGCTGAAGACGGCCGACAACCTGCTGCTCTACAAGTACATCGTCAAGAACGTCGCGCGCGCCGAGGGCAAGACCGTCACGTTCATGCCGAAGCCGATCTTCGGTGACAACGGCTCGGGCATGCACTGCCATCAGTCCCTGTGGAAGGACGGCTCGCCCCTCTTCTACGACGAGGTCGGCTACGCGGGCCTGTCCGACAACGCCCGCTACTACATCGGCGGCCTGCTCAAGCACGCGCCGTCCCTGCTGGCCTTCACCAACCCGACGGTGAACAGCTACCACCGCCTCGTCCCCGGCTTCGAGGCGCCGGTCAACCTGGTCTACTCGCAGCGCAACCGGTCGGCGTGCATCCGCGTCCCGATCACGGGCTCGAACCCGAAGGCCAAGCGCATCGAGTTCCGCGTGCCGGACCCGTCCTGCAACCCGTACCTGGCCTTCTCCGCCATGCTGATGGCCGGCCTGGACGGCATCAAGAACAAGATCGAGCCCGCCGAGCCGGTCGACAAGGACCTCTACGAGCTGCCGCCGGAGGAGGCCCGCGCCATTCCCCAGGTACCCGGCAGCCTCCCCGAGGTCCTCGCCGCCCTGGAGGCCGACCACGACTACCTGCTGGAAGGCGGCGTCTTCACGCCGGACCTCATCGAGACCTACATCACGATGAAGAACGAGTTCGAGATCGACCCGATCCGCCTGCGCCCCCACCCGCACGAGTTCGAGCTCTACTACGACATCTAAGATCGCAGGTCAGCGCGGCTCTCCGCGCTGACCTGGCCGGCTGGGCCGCCGGCCGTGCCCTTCCTCACCGGAGGGCGCGGCCGGCGGCCTTTCCGCTTCGCGGCCCGGCATCGGGAGGCTCCGCGATCGGGACGACGTGCGCGGCAGGACCGCCGGGGCGGGCCTGATGACGGCTCCCTGTCGGGTGTCGGTGAGGGCTGGCATTATGTCCGCGGAGGGGCGGGATGACCAAGCACGCCAAGCGCGTCCTGCGGGACATCGAGGTGCTGCAGCGTGCCGCGCGTGAGCTCGCGGCCGAGTACCGGCAGGTGTGCACCGAGGTGGGGGCGGCGGCGGTGCCGTTGCGGAGGGCGGCGGCCAGGGAGTGGCTCAGGTCCGTTCCGGTCGCCCGGCTGAAGCAGGTCGCGGACGGGCCGATCCGGTTCGGCGCGGTGCGGGGGGCCGAGTTCGTCGCGGTCGCGGACGTGCTCGACTCGACTCCGGACGGGCTCCTGCTGCTGCGCGGGATCGGGCCGGAGACCGCCGATCGGCTCCACGCGGCGACGGCCGGGCTGGTCGAGACGGCGACATGGTCGGCGAGCCTGCGGGTCGAGATCGTCCCGCGGGACGAGGCCGCGGAATCGCTCGTGGTCGCGCTGCACCGCCTGGTGAACGGGAGCGTGGGCCTGCGGCGTGCCGTGGAGTTCGCCGAGTGGGTGGAGACGTCCTACCACAGGCACATTTGGGACGCGAGGCGGGCGGTGGGGTGGCGGCGGGTGTTCCTGCCGCTGCTCGCGCGGTATCTGGCGCGGGAGGCGCTCGCCGAGCTGTCGCGGCTCGTGGAGAGTCCGAGCGCCGCACTGCTGAGGTCGCCTGGCCTGATTGGGGCCCGCGTACCGGCGGACGAAGCCTGGAGCGACTTCCAGCGGGACCCGGACGGCTACCATGCCGAGCTCGCCGAAGTGGCGGGCCTGGAAACCGAAGCGAAGGCCGCCGAGGGTTTCCTGCCGGAGGACCTGGCGGCGGACGTCTGGGATGAGCCACTCGACGACACCCACCTGAAGGTGTCGCTGCGGGAGTACCAGTCGTTCGGGGCGCGGTTCGCGCTTCTGCGGAGGCGCGTGATCCTGGGGGACGAGGCGGGGCTCGGCAAGACGGTCCAGGCGATCGCCGCCATCGCGCACCGGCGGGGTGAGGGCGCGACGCATTTCCTGGTGGCCTGCCCGGGGAGCGTACTGCTCAACTGGGTCCGCGACATCGAGACCTTCAGCTCGGTCGAGGCGCATCTGATCCAAGGCCCGGACCGGGACGCGGCGCTGGAGAGGTGGACCGGCGGGGGCGGCGTCGCCGTGGCGCCCCTGGATTGGCTTCCCTACATGGAGGACCGCCCCGGCCTCGGGATGTTCGTGGTGGACGAGGCCCACCAGACGAAGAACTCCTGGACGCTTCGTGCGAGGGCGGTCGCCCGCCTGTGCGAGGAGACGGAGCACGTCATGCTCCTCACCGGGATGCCGATGGAGGACCGGGTGGAGGAGTTCCGCAGCCTGGTCGGCCATCTGCCGCCCGATGCGGCGGAGGGGATCCGCCCGCAGGAGGCGGCGCTGGGGTCGCGGGCGTTCCGGGTGGCGGTCGCGCCCGTCTACCTCAGACGCGACCAGCGGGACGTGCTCGCGGAGCTGCCCGACGTCGTGCGCGTGGACGAGCTGGTGGCGCCGGGCCGCGGGTCGGCCAAGCTCCGGCGGCTGAAGGAGCTGGTCAGGGAGGCCGAGGCCAATGGGCAGAAGGTCGTCGTCCACTCCTGTTCCCCGGACGTGCTCGCCGCCGTCCGGAAGGTGCTCGCGACCGGTGGGAGGCAGGTGACCGCGGAGGCGTTCGCCGCCGAGGACGGGCACGCCGTGCTGGTGGCCGGGCTGGAGGCGGACGGGCCGAGCCCGCGGGGCGCGTCGGTGGTGATCTTCTGCGAGCCGCAGGAGGACCCGGACGCGGAGGCCCGCGCTGTGGGGCGCGTGCTCGGGGCCGGCCCGGCCGGGATGCTGCGGGTGCACCGGCTGGTCGCGCCTGGCACCGTGGACGAGTGGATCGGCGAGGGACCGGGATGACGGACGACGCCAAGGACGTCCTGCGGGGCGGATACGCGCTGCTGGGCGCCGCGCGCGACCTGGGCGCCGATCATCGGCGCGCGCTCGCGGAGGTGCACGGGGCGCTCGCGCCGCTGCGGGCGGAGGCGGCGCGGGAGCAGCTCGGGTCGATCCCGCTGGCGCGGCTGAAGGACGTCACGGACGGGCGGCTGCGGCTCGGGCCCCTGGAGGACGCGGGGTACACGACCGTCGCGGACGTCCTGGACGCCACCCCGTACCGCCTGCAGCTGCTGCCCGGGATCGGGCCGCAGACCGCGCGGCAGCTCCACGCGGCGGCGGAGAGCCTGCGGGAGGCGGCGGAGCGGTCGGCGGCGGTCCGGGTCGACGTCGACCGGCGGGACGAGACCATGACGCCCGTCGTCGCCGCCCTGCACCGGCTGGTGAACGCGGGGCCGGAGCTCCCGCGCGCGCGGGCCGCCGCCGACGGCGTGGACGAGCGGTTCGGGCCGCTGGTGCACGACGCGCGGCCGGCCGGGTCGTGGTGGCGGCGGATCTTCACGCGGGCCTCCCGGCGGGAGCGGGCGCGGGAGGCGGTCGGCGAGCTGGCGGAGGCCCTGCGGACCGAGGAGTCCCGCGGGACCCGGCTGCTGATGGCGCAGGCGTCGGTGGACCTGCTGCGGCCCGCGGTGTCGCCGGACGAGGCGTGGATCGACTTCGAGCTGCGCGCGTCCGACTACCAGACCCTGCTGGCCGAGCTGGCGGCGCTGGATCCCGAGCGGGACGCCGCCCAGGGCTTCCTGCCGGGCGATCTCGCCGCCCGGGTCAAGGCGCAGCCTCTCGACGACGCCCACCGGCGGGTGTCGCTGCGCGGGTACCAGGCGTTCGGGGCGCGGTTCGCGCTCGTCCAGCGGCGGGTGATCCTGGGCGACGAGATGGGGCTCGGGAAGACGATCCAGGCGATCGCCGCGATGGCCCATCTGCGTACGGAGGGCGCCACCCACTTCCTGGTGGCGTGCCCCGCGAGCGTGCTGATCAACTGGGTGCGGGAGATCGAGACGCGCAGCACGATCGCCGCGCACCCGCTGCACGGGTCCGGGCGCGCCGCCGCGCTGCGCAAGTGGGCCGGGGACGGCGGGATCGCCGTGACGACGCTCGCCACGCTGCACAGCCTGGACGTCCCGGACGACGTGCGGGTCGGCATGTTCGTGGTGGACGAGGCGCACTACGCCAAGAACCACGAGACCCGCCGCTCCCGTGCCGTCGGCGCGTGGTGCCGCCGGACCGAGCATGTCCTGTTCCTGACCGGGACGCCGATGGAGAACCGGGTCGAGGAGTTCCGCAGCCTGGTCGCGCACCTGCGTCCCGGGCTCGCCAAGGAGGTCCGGACGAGCGACGCGGCGATGGGGGCGCGGGCGTTCCGGTCGGCGGTCGCCCCGGTGTACCTGCGGCGCAACCAGCGGGACGTGCTGGTCGAGCTGCCCGAGGTCGTGCACGTGGACGAGCTGGAGGAGTTCAGCCGGGCCGACGCGCGGGCCTACCGGGACGCGGTGGCGGAGGGCAACTTCATGGCGATGCGCCGGGCCGCGTACGCCGTCCCGAAGAAGTCGGCCAAGCTCGCCCGCCTGGTGGAGCTGGTCGAGGAGGCGGACGCCAACGACCTGAAGGTCGTGGTGTTCTCCTACTTCCGGGACGTGCTCGCCGCCGTCCAGGACGCGCTCGGCCCGGCGGCGCGCGGCCCGATCTCGGGCGGGACACCGCCCGTGCGGCGGCAGGAGATCGTGGACGCGTTCACCGCCGAGCCCGGCCACGCCGTCCTGCTCGCCCAGATCCAGGCGGGCGGGGTCGGGCTCAACCTCCAGGCGGCCTCCGTCGTGATCCTGTGCGAGCCGCAGGTGAAGCCGACCATGGAGACGCAGGCGGTCGCCCGCGCGCACCGGATGGGGCAGGTCCGCACGGTGCAGGTGCACCGGCTGCTGACACCCGGCGGCGTGGACGCCCGGATGCTGGAGATACTGCAGGTCAAGACGATGCTGTTCGACGAGTACGCGCGCCGCAGCGATCTCGCCGAGCAGACTCCGGACGCGGTCGACATCTCCGAGCAGGCCCTGGCGGCGCAGATCGTGGCGGAGGAGCAGGAGCGCCTCGGGATGTAGGGAAGAACGTCCGGGGCGCCCGTGTTCAGGTGGGCGAGACCGGACGATCAAAGGGGATGTCATGGCCGAGGTCAGGGTGGAGCGCACCGAGGACGGCTTCCGGGCCGTCAACGGGCGGGGCGCGAGCGTCGCCATCGGCGACGGGGACGCCGAGGGCGTCTTCACGCCCGTCGAGCTGCTGCTGGCGGCGCTCGGCGGCTGCGAGCTGGTCACCGTCGAGCCGCTGACGGCCAAGCGCGGGCACCGGATGGCGCGGCTCGCCGCGACCGTCCAGGCCGACAAGATCGCGACGAGCACGCTCGGCACGATCACCGTCACCTATGACGTCGAGCTCCCCGAGGGGGACGCCGAGGCCGGGGACGTCCTGAAGGCCGTGGCCGGGCGGGTCCACGACAAGTACTGCACGGTCGGCAGCGCGCTGCGGGAGCCGATGAAGGTCGAGCAGGTCGTCTAGCCGCAGGTCGTGCCGGACGGGGGCACGCTTCCGCGCAGGAGGTAGGCCTCGACGGCCCGGCGGACGCAGCGGTCGCCGGTCGCGTAGGCGCCGTGGCCCTCCCCGCGGAGGGTGAGGAGCGTGGCGGCCCCGCCCAGCCTCCTCGTCAGCTCGGACGCCCACGCGTACGGGGTGGCGGGGTCCCCGGTGTTGCCGACGACGAGAATCGGGGCGGCGGACGGCGCGGACACCTCGCGCGCGTCGTCGTCGCCCTCCACCGGCCAGCCGGTGCACTGCGTCAGCTGCCAGGCCATCGCCGGCCCGAAGATCGGCGAGGCGGCGCGGAACCTCGGCAGCAGCTCCCGCACGTCGTCCGCGGTGTAGCGGTCCGCGCCGTCCGCGCAGGTGATGGCGGTGTTGGCGGCGGAGAAGTTGCTGTAGACGCCGTTCCCGCGCCGCCCGTTCTGCAGGTCGGCGAGCAACAGCAGCAGGGAGCCGTCGCGGCGCTTCACGGCGTCGGACAGGCCCTGCGCGAGGTACGGCCAGGCCTTCCGGGAGTACAGGCCGGCGGCGACCCCGGTCGTGCCGAGGCTCTGGGTGAGCCTGCGGCCGGACGACGTGCGGAGCGGTCTGCGGTCGAGGCCGGCCAGGATCCGGCCGATCGACGCGACGGCGGACGGCCCGTCCTTCCCCAGCGGGCACAGGACCCGCCCCAGGCGGGCGCACGCCGCCGCGAACTCGCCGAGGGCCTGCTGGAACCCGGCGGCCTGGCCGAGCGCGAGCGCGGCGGGGTCGTTGCCGGTGTCGACGGCGCCGTCCAGCACGGCCCGTCCCACCCGGGCGGGGAACCGGTGCGCGTAGCCGCCGCCGAGCCAGGTGCCGTAGGAGACGCCGAAGTAGTGCAGCCTCCGCTCGCCGAGCGCGGCGCGGATCAGGTCGAGATCGCGGACGGCGTCCAAGGTGCCGACGTGCGGGAGCAGCCGCCCCGACCGCGCCTCGCACGCCCGCGCGTACGCGGCGCGGCGGGCCATGTACGCCTTCTCTTCGGCGGCGGTGTCGGGGCTGTCGTCCGCGGCGGCGAGCCCGTCCATCCGCCGGTCGTCCACGCAGGTCACGGGGGTGCTGCGGCCGACGCCGCGGGGGTCGAACCCGATCAGGTCGTAGCGGGTGCGCAGAGCCGCGTAGTCGCCCGCGGTCTGCGCGAGCGTGTCGACGCCGTCGCCGCCGGGCCCGCCGAAGTTGAACACCAGCGAGCCGATGCGGTGGCGCCGGTCGGTCGCGGGCAGCTTGATCAGGGCGAGGCCGATCCGCCGGCCGGACGGGTCGGCGTGGTCCAGCGGAACCTGGAGCGTCGCGCAGCGGAACCCGGTGCGCGGGGTCCCGCTCCCGTGCACCGCGGGCGGCAGCCCGGTGCAGCGCTTCCATTGGAGCGGCGGGACGGCCGGGGACGGGGCGCCGAGGGCCCCGCGGTGCTCGGCGGTCACCGTCCGGGGGACGCGCGTCCCTCCCGCGAGGGACAGGGAGATCAGTCCGAAAACGGCCAGTGACCCAGCCATGAGCGGCATTACGCCCGGTATACCCGGATACCTGGCCATTCGTCCCCCCGGTCGACTCGCGGGGGGCGCCCTGGACCTACCCAGGGCCTCCTATGCTGACTCCTGATCAACTCCATAGGCTCCGCGCTGCGGGGTAGGTGACCGGGGTCCACCCACCGTCCCCGGGCCCCTCCCCCGAAAGTCCGGATACCGCATCAGGGTCGTACTACTCAAGTCTGAGATGAAGACCATTCGCCGCGGTGATCTCATTCAGGGGGCCCTGAGGCAAAGATAGGTAGCATGGCTCAACCCGCCCCCCCAACGGCCCGCAGAGGCGAGGCCGGCGCCACGACACTACGGCGCCGCGTCCTCACCGCGCCCCCGGTCTGGCGTGAGCTGCTCCTGGTCGTCCTCTTCTACACCGGCTATACGCTCACCCGCATCGTCCTGGTTCAGGACGGCACCGGGCCCGCGTTCGCGCACGCCGACGAGATCCTGCGCGTGGAGCGCTACCTGGGGCTGGACGTTGAGCTGCACCTCAACCAGACGCTGCTGTCGGTGCCGTGGCTGGCGCGCACCGCCAACGTCTTCTACGCCACGATGCACTTCATCGTGACCCTCGGCATCGTCGTCTGGCTGTACCGCTACCGGCCCCAGCACTACCGGTGGCTGCGCGCCTCCATCATGATCGCCACGGCGGTGGCGCTGATCGGCTTCTGGCTGTACCCGCTGGCGCCCCCGCGGTTCCTGCACAGCGAGGGCTTCGTCGACCCGGTGACCGCGCTGCACTCGCTCGGCCTGTACGCCAGCGACGCCTCCGGCAGCCTGACCAACCAGTACGCGGCCATGCCGTCCATGCACGCCGGATGGTCGCTGTGGTGCGGGGTGATCCTGGTCAGGCTGGCGACGCAGAAGTGGGCCAAGATCCTCGGTGTGCTCTACCCCGCGACGACCGTGTACGTGATCCTGTCCACCGCCAACCACTACGTGCTGGACGCGGTGGCCGGGATGGCGCTGATCAGCGGGGCGCTCTGGGTGTCCTACGTCCTCTACACGCGGTGTCCCGCCTCGCTCCTCGTCGCGCGGGCCCGCGTCCGGCACCGCCTCGCCCAGCGCCCGGGACGCGGCACGGGCCGCTCCGGCGCCGGCTCCGCCGCCGCGGGCGGCGCCGGCCGCTCCTGACCCGCCTACGACTCCGGGAGTAGCCGGGTCATCCTCCGGGATCAGTCCGCCCCGTAGAACACGCGGTCGACCACGGCGCGGGCCCGGCGGGCGTGGCGGCGGTAGTCCTCCAGAAGGTCACCGGTCCCCGGATAGCCGAGGACGCGGGTGACGGCGCTGCGCTCCCGGTGGTGGTCGGTGGGCAGCAGGTCGGACGCGCGGCCCCGCACCAGCATGATCGACCCCCGGATGCGGGTCGCCAGGCACCACGCGTCCTCCAGCACGGCGGCGTCGCCGGCGTCCAGCAGCCCGGCCCCGACGGCGGCGTCGAGCGCGTCCAGGGTCCGGGTGGTGCGCAGCCCCGGGACGTCGTGCGCGTGCCGGAGCTGGAGGAGCTGCGCGACCCACTCCACGTCCGCGAGGCCGCCGGGGCCGAGCTTGATGTGCAGCCGCCGCTCGACGCCGCGCGGGAGCCGCTCGGACTCCATCCGCGCCTTCAGCCGCCGGATCTGACGGACGGCGTCGTCGTCGATGCCGTCCTCCGGCCACCGGACGGGGTCGATCAGCGCGCGGAACCGGTCCCGCAGGCCCTCGTCGCCGATCAGCGGGTCGGCGCGCAGCAGCGCCTGCGCCTCCCAGGGCTCCGACCAGCGGGCGTAGTAGGCGGCATAGGACGCGAGGGTGCGCACCAGCGGCCCCTGCCGCCCCTCCGGCCGCAGGTTCGGGTCGATCTCCAGCGGCGGGTCGGGGGCGGGCAGCGCCAGGAGGCGGCGCAGCTCCTCGGCGACGGCGTGCGCGGCCCGCCCGGCGGCCCGCTCGTCCGCGTCCGGCAGCGGGTCGTGCACGAACATCACGTCGGCGTCGCTGCCGTAGCCGAGCTCGTGCCCGCCGAACCGGCCCATCGCGACGACGGCCATCCGGGTCGGCAGCGGCTCCCGCGACTCCAGCTCGATCTTCTTGACGGCGGCCCGCAGCGCCGCCTCCACGGTGACGGCGGCGATGCCGGTGAGGGCCTCGCCCACCGTCCGGACGTCCACCAGGCCGAGCAGGTCGGCGACCGCCACGCGGAACAGCTCGCGGCGCCGCAGGCCCCGCACCACCGCGGTCGCCTCCTCGGCGGGGGCGGCCGCGGCCGCCCGCTCCCCCGCGGGCGCCGCGGTGAAGTCCCAGTGCCGGCGGACGGCGGCGAGGGCCTCCGAGCGCAGCGCGCGGGCCGGGCGCGGGGCCAGGTCGGCGTCGCTGCCGAGCATCCCGACCGCCTCCGGCGCCCGCAGCAGCAGGTCGGTGGCGTAGCGGCTGGAGCCGAGCACCCACGCCATCCGCTCGGCGACGGCGACCTCGTCCCGCAGCAGCCGCAGGTACCAGGGCGTGGTGCCGAGCGCGTCGCTGACCTGCCGGAACCCGAGCAGGCCCGCGTCGGGGTCCGGCGCGTCGGCGAACCAGCCGAGCATGACCGGCAGCAGCGTCCGCTGGATCGCGGCGCGCCGCGACACCCCCGAGGTCAGCGCCTCGATGTGCCGGAGCGCGCCCGCCGGGTCGCCGTAGCCGAGGGCCTCCAGCCGGGTCCGGGCGGCCTCCGGGGTGAGCCGCGACTCCTCCCCGGGCAGCCGGGCGACGGCCCGCAGCAGCGGCCGGTAGAACAGCTTCTCGTGGATGCGGCGGACCTCGCGGGCGTGCCGCCGCCACAGCGCGGTGAACTCCCCCACCGGGTCGGTGCGCAGGCCGAGGGCGCGGCCGAGGCGGCGCAGGCCCGCCTCGTCATCGGGGACGAGATGGGTGCGGCGCAGCCGGTGCAGCTGGACCAGGTGCTCCACGCGCCGCAGGAACCGGTAGGCCGACGCCAGCACCGCCGCGTCGTCGCGGCCGACATAGCCGCCCTGGGACAGGTCGGCCAGGGCGTCCAGCGTGGTCGGGCTGCGGAGCGTCTCGTCGGCGCGGCCGTGCACGAGCTGGAGCAGCTGCACCGAGAACTCCACGTCGCGCAGCCCGCCGGGGCCGAGCTTGAGCTGGCGCTCGGAGTCGGCGGTGCGCTGGTTCAGGTCGGCCTCGACGCGGCGCCGCATGTGCTGGACGTCCTCGACGAAGTCCTCCCCCTCGGCGGCCTTCCACACGATCGGGGCGATCGTGTCGAGGTAGCGGGTGCCGAGCCCCGGGTCGCCGGCGACCGGGCGGGCCTTCAGCAGCGCCTGGAACTCCCAGGTCTTGGCCCAGCGCTCGTAGTAGGCGCGGTGGCTGGCGAGCGTCCGCACGAGCGGGCCGGACTTGCCCTCGGGCCGCAGCGCCGCGTCCACCTCCCAGAGCGCGCCCTCCTCCGTGGAGGCCGAGCAGGCCCGCATCATCGCCGACGCCAGCCGGGTCGCGACGCGCAGGGCGGCGTCCTCCGGCTCCTCCGCCCGCGCTTCCGCCACGAAGATCACGTCGACGTCGCTGACGTAGTTCAGCTCGCGGCCCCCGCACTTGCCCATGCCGATCACGGCGAGCCGGCACGCCCGGTGCCCGGGGACCTCGGCGCGGGCGATCGCGAGGCCCGCCTCCAGCGCGGCGGAGGCGAGGTCGGCCAGCTCCGCGGCGACCTCGGCGACGTCGGCGACGCCGATCAGGTCGCGTCCCGCGAGCGCGAGGAGGCGCCGGCGGTAGGCGACGCGGAGCGCGAGGAGGGCGTCGGAGGCGGAGGCCACCGGCTCCTCGGCCGACGGGTCGGCGCCCACGGCGGCCAGCAGCTCCTCCCGCGGCGGCCGCGCCGGGCCGGCCGCGCCGTCGCGCAGAACGTTCCAGTGCTCCGGATGCCGGGCCAGATGGTCGCCCAGGGCGGCGCTCACCCCGAGGACGGCGGTGAGCCGCTCCCGCGTCCCCGGCTCGCGGGCGAGCGCGTCCCGCAGCTCCCCGCCCACGCCCCGCTCGCCGGCGCACGCCAGCAGCCGCAGCAGGCCGTCCAGGGCGAGGTCCGGGTCGGCGGTGCCGCCGAGGGCGTCGAGCAGCTCGTCGGACGGCCCGGAGCCGGTGCCGCGCCGCGCCTCCTCCAGGAGCCGCCCGGCCCGCGCGGCGTCGGTGAAGCCGAGCCTCGCCAGGCGGCCGGCGAGGGAGGGACGGCGGTCGGAGGTCCAGGACTCGGTCACAGGGTCAACCGTAATCCGGAGGAGTCGCTCAGAGGACCGCCAGCAGGCGCTTGCGCTCGAACTCGGTCACCTGGCGCCGGTAGTCCTCCCATTCATGGCGCTTGTTGCGCAGGAAGAAGTCGAACACGTGCTCGCCGAGGACGTCCGCCATCAGCTCGCTGCGCTCCATCGCGTGGATCGCCTCGTCCAGGTTCTGCGGCAGCGGCTCGATGCCGAGGGCGCGCCGCTCGGCCACGGTGAGCGCCCAGACGTCGTCCTCGGCGCCCGGCGGCAGCTCGTAGCCCTCCTCGATCCCCTTCAGCCCGGCGCCGAGGATCGCCGCGAACGCCAGGTAGGGGTTCGCGGCCGTGTCCAGCGACCGGAACTCGATGCGGGTCGAGTGGCCCTTGTGCGGCTTGTACATGGGGACGCGGACGAGCGCCGACCGGTTGTTGTGCCCCCAGCAGATGTAGGACGGGGCCTCTCCCCCGGCGCCGGCGGCCGAGCCGACGTTGCCCCACAGCCGCTTGTAGGAGTTGACCCACTGGTTGCAGACCGCGGTGATCTCGGCGGAGTGCCGCAGCAGCCCGGCGATGAACGCCCGCCCGACCTTCGACAGCTTGTACTCCGCGCCCGGCTCGTAGAAGGCGTTGCGGTCGCCCTCGAACAGGGACATGTGGGTGTGCATGCCGGAGCCGGGGTGCTCGGTGAACGGCTTCGGCATGAACGAGGCGAACACGCCCTGCTCCAGCGCGACCTCCTTCATCACCAGCCGGAAGGTCATGATGTTGTCGGCGGTGGTGAGCGCGTCGGCGTACCGCAGGTCGATCTCCTGCTGGCCGGGGGCGCCCTCGTGGTGGCTGAACTCCACCGAGATGCCCATCGCCTCCAGCATGGTGATCGCGTTGCGCCGGAAGTCGTGCGCCGCGCTGTGCGGGGTGTGGTCGAAGTACCCGCCCGCGTCGGCCGGCTCGGGCTCGCGGCCGTCCTCCGGCTTGTCGCTGAGCAGGAAGAACTCGATCTCGGGGTGGGTGTAGAAGGTGAAGCCGAGGTCGGCGGCGCGGGCCAGGGCGCGCTTGAGGACGTAGCGGGGGTCGGCGAAGCTCGGCGTGCCGTCCGGCATCAGGATGTCGCAGAACATGCGGCCCACGCCCGGGGACTCCGAGCGCCAGGGCAGCACCTGGAACGTGGACGGGTCCGGCTTGGCGATCATGTCGGCCTCGTACACGCGGGCGAAGCCCTCGATCGCCGACCCGTCGAACCCGATGCCCTCGCCGAAGGCGCCCTCCAGCTCGGCGGGCGCCACGGCCACCGACTTCAGGAACCCGAGCACGTCGGTGAACCACAGCCGGATGAAGCGGATGTCGCGCTCCTCCAGTGTCCGGAGCACGAACTCCTGCTGACGGTCCAATGCCCTCTCCCTCGGTGCTGCCCTCGTCGCGGACGCGGGCCGGGTATGCCGGCCGCGGACGCCGGTCCGGCTACCTTCGCAGTATGCCCGGCCGCTGTTACCGCGACGTTACGCGTCCGGGGCCGGTGCTCGGAACATACCCGACTACTCGGTCTCCCCGACCCGCGCGGCGGCCGGGTCGAGGACGCGGGACAGGAACGTCCTGGTCCGCTCGTGGGAGGGAGCGGCGATCACGCGCGAGGGCGGGCCCTCTTCCACGACCACGCCGCCGTCCATGAACACCACCCGGTCGGCGACCTCCCGCGCGAAGCTCATCTCGTGGGTGACCACGAGCATGGTCATCCCCGCCTCGGCGAGGCCGCGCATGACGCCGAGGACGTCGCCGACCAGCTCCGGGTCCAGCGCGGACGTCGGCTCGTCGAAGAGCATCACCTCCGGCCCCATCGCGAGCGCGCGGGCGATCGCCACGCGCTGCTGCTGGCCGCCGGACAGCTGCGCCGGGTAGGAGCCGATCTTGTCGGCCAGCCCGACCCGCTCCAGGTTCTCCCGCGCGATCCGCTCCGCCTCCGCCCGGCCCCGCCTCAGCACCTTCCGCTGGGCGATCATCACGTTGCCGAGCGCGGTCAGGTGCGGGAAGAGGTTGAACGACTGGAAGACCATGCCGATCCGGCGCCGGACGGCGTCGATGTCCACCTCGGGGTCGGTGACGTCGGCGCCGACCACCCGGATCGTCCCCGCCGACGGCTCCTCCAGCAGGTTGACGCAGCGCAGCAGCGTCGACTTGCCGGACCCGGACGGGCCGATCACGCACACGACCTCGCCCGGCGCGACGTGGAAGTCGATGCCGCGCAGCACCTCGTTCGTCCCGAACGACTTGCGCAGGCCGCTGATCTCCACGGCGTTCCCGCCGGGCGCGTCCTGCCCGCCGGAGGTGTCCTTGCCGAGGCTCGTCATCGCTGCCCCCTGCGCTGCCGCGCCTCCAGCCGCCGGGCCAGCAGGCTCAGCGGGATCGTGATGATCAGATAGCAGATCCCCGCCACGATGATCGGGGTGGTGTTGCCCTGCTCGCCCGCGAGGTCGCGGCCGAACTTGGTGAGCTCCCGCTGTTCGAGGGTGATGCCGAGGAACAGCACGAGCGAGGAGTCCTTGCAGAGCAGCACCAGCTCGTTCGTCAGCGGCGGGATGATGATCCGGAACGCCTGCGGGATGATGATCGACCGCATCGCGCGGGCGTGCGACATGCCGAGCGAGCGCGCCGCCTCCAGCTGCCCCCGGGGGACCGCCTCGATCCCGGCCCGGATCGTCTCGGCCATGTAGGCGGTGGCGGCGAGCCCGAGCGCCAGCCCCGCCTGCCCGGCCGCGCCGCCCGGGATGTTGGTGCCGGGGAAGGCCAGCGGCACGCCGACGCCCACGAAGATGAAGATCAGCAGCAGCGGGAGGCCGCGGAAGATCTCGATGTAGGTGGTGGCGAACCACCGGTACGGCGGGACCGACGACAGCCGCATCAGCGCGATGAGCAGCCCGCCGCCGAGCCCGATGCCGAACCCGACCGCGGTGTAGACGGCGGTGTTGCGCAGGCCGATCGTGATGATGTCCGGGAAGAGGCTCTTGGCGACCTCCCAGTTGGCGAAGTTCAGCCGCAGCGTCCGCCAGTCGGCCAGCACGACGACCAGCACGACGACGGCGGCGAAGAGCCCGTACTGGCCGCCGAGGGAGAGCCGCCGGCGGGTCCGGCGGGACATCCCGCCCGCCGCCCCCGGACCCGGCGGCCCCGCCTTCACGGGCTCGGCGGTCACGAGCCGCCGCCGGCGGTGGACGGCATTGGACCGATCCACTTCTCGTAGATCGCCTTGTAGGTGCCGTCCGCCTTCGCCTGCGCGATCGCCTGGTTGGTGAGCTTGACCAGCTCGGGGTTGTGGTTCTTGCGCATCCACATGCCGTACTGCTCACCGGTGTTCAGGTTGGCGACGATCTCGAATTTCGCGTTCGCCGGGTCCTTCAGCCAGCCCCGGACGACCGGGTCGTCCTGCACGATCACGTCCACCTGGCCGGTGCGCAGCCCGTCCAGCTCGGCGTTGGAGTTGTCGAACGAGCGCGGGTCGAAGCCCTTGCCCTTGACGAAGTCCTCACCGGTGGTGCCGGCCTGCGAGCCGAGCTTGAGCTTCTTGGACTTCACGTCGTCCAGCGACGCGACGCCGCCGCCCTTCTTCGCCATCAGCGCCTGGGTGGCGTCGAAGTAGGGGTCCGAGACGTCCATGAAGCGCTTGCGCTCGTCGGTGATCGTCATCCCGCCCATCTGGATGTCGCACTTGCCGGCGTTCAGCGCCGAGCCCGTCTTCATCGTCTCGAAGGGGGTGTCGACGACCTTCTGGGTGACGCCGAGCTTCTTGGCGACGAGGTCGATGATGTCGACGTCGAAGCCCACCACCTTCCCCGTCTTCTTGTCCTCGGACTGGAACGGCGGGTAGGGCAGGTGGGTGCACGAGGTGAGCGCGCCCTTCTCGATGAGCTTCACGCCCTGCACGGTGGCGCCGTCGTCGCCGCCGCACGCCGACGCGGCCAGCGCGAGGGCCGCGAGCCCCGCACCGAGGGCCGTCCGTCGCGGGGTTCGTCCGGACACGTTTCCTCCTGATTGAGCCGCTTGTCGATCATCGAACTATCCCACGTCCGCTCCCGCGGGGGCAGGGGCCGGCGGCGGGCTCGCCCGTGACCGTCCCCCGATATCCGTTTCCCGAAAATTGACGTGGCGATCATGTTCTGCGCACGGAGTGATCATTAACGTGAGCAGGGTCGTGGACATCTCACCTCTTCTCTCGATGACCGACCGGGTGACCGCGCTGACCAGTCCGTCGGCCATGCACCCGGAGTCGTGGCAGCTGTGCGCGCAGGTGGAGGCCTGGGCGCGCGGCCGGGGCCTGGTGCTCGGCGACCCGGACACCTCACCGCTCGGCCGGGCCCGCTGCGAGCGGCTCGCCGCCCGGGTGTTCCCGAACGCCGACCTCGCGGGCGTGGACCTGTTCGCCCGCTGGCTGACCTGGACGCTCGCGCTGGACGACACGCTGGACCACCCGCCGCTCGCCGACAGCGGCAGCGCCGTGCACGCGCTCTACGACGACCTGCTGCGCGCGATGCGCCGCGGCCACGCCCGGCCCGGCGCCCGGCCGCTGGAGGCCGCGCTGGTGGAGCTGTGGCACACCACGTCCAAGGACATGAGCCGCGACTGGCGCCGGCGCTTCATGCTGCACCTGGAGGCGCACCGGGACGGCTGCGCGGAGGAGTCGGTCAACCGGCGGATCGGGCACGTCCCGGACGAGGCCGAGTACGCGCCGCTGCGCCGCCGGGCGTGCGGGCCGTTCCTGTACGACCTGGTGGAGCCCGTCCTCGGCGTCGAGCTGCCGTCGCGGCTGCTGCGCACGCCCCGGTGGAAGACCCTCTCCGACAGCGTCGCCGACGCCGTGGCCTGGTCCAACGACCTCGCCTCGCACGACCTGGAGTCGGCGCGCGGCGACGTCCACGGCCTGCCCGCCGTCCTCGCGCGGGCGCACGGCCTGTCCCCCGAGCAGGCGGCGGCCGCGGTCGCGGGCCGCGTCGCCGACCGGCTGGAGGAGGCGTGGACGGCGGCCCGCCGGCTGCCGGAGATGCTGGACCGGCTGGAGATGACCGTCGCGCAGCGCGCCGCCGCCGCGCAGGTCGTCAAGGTGCTGCTGGACACGCCGCGCGCGCACATGGACTGGCTCGCCGAGTCGGGCCGCTACCTCCCGGACGCCGCGCCCGCGCCGCCGCGCCTGGACGCCCTCGCCTCGCTGCGCTGAGCCCCGGCGAGCGCGTCCCCGGCCGGCGTGCGGACGTAGAGGACGCGGCGGCCGAGGCGGTGCCCGGAGACGAGGCCGCAGGCGCGCAGCACCCCGAGGTGCTGGCTGACCGCCCCGGCGGTGACGCCCGCCCGCCGGGCGAGGTCGGTGGTCGAGGCGGGCGTGGCCAGCGCGGTGAGCAGCTCGGCGCGGCGGCGCCCGATCAGCGCGGCGAGCGCGTCCGCCCGGTCGTCGCCCGGCGGCCCGGTCTCCCACAGCGTCGCCACGCCGCGCGGAGGATAGCTGAGCATGGGCTGGTAGGGCGGCACCATCACCGACACGTGCGGCCACACGAAGGCGCTCGGGACGAGCAGGATCCCCCGTCCGGCCAGCTCGCCGCGGAAGCGCCAGCGGCGGTCGACGGTGAGGGTCCCGGCACGCCAGGAGACCCCCTCGTGCAGGTCGCCGAAGACCCCGGCGGCGCCCTCGGCGGCGAGCGCGCCGGCGCGGCGCAGGACGTCCCCCTCCAGCAGGTCGCGGATCCGCGGCCAGAACGGCTCGACGGCGACCTCCCAGTACCGTTCGAGCAGGCCGGCGAGCCGCTCCAGGGTGCGCCGCGGGTCGGCGGCCATCGCGAGGCGGGCCGCGCCCGCGCGGCTCCCGGGCTCGGTCCAGCTCAGCTCGGCGGCGACGACCTCCGGCGGGGTGGCGCGGACGGTCTCCAGCTCGGCGCCGATGTCGGGCAGCGGCGTGCGCGGCGGCGGGGTGAGGAAGTCCGGGATGTACCCGGCGGGCTGGACGACCTCGCGCAGCGGGCCCATGCCGAGCCCGCGCAGCCGCGGCCGGACGGTGCGCACCCACGGGAGGTGCAGCGCGTGGCCCGACGGATCGGCGAGGACCCGCAGGCTGCGCACCATCTCCCACAGCGGCGAGTACGCGAACCGGACCCGGGCGACGTCGTCCGGCGCGAGGACGAACTCGATCATTTAGCCCAGGCTAAATGATTATCTCCGCGTGCGCGGAGCCCTCACCATCGTGCGAGTGACCACTCTGGAAGACGCTCCTGTCGACCCTGCTCCGGGACGGTTCGCGGCGTTCCTGCGTCCCAAGGTCGGCGGCCTGCCCCGGACGTTCTGGGTCCTGTGGGCGGGAACGCTGCTCAACCGGCTCGGGACGATGGTCGAGCCCTTCCTCGGCCTCTACCTGACGACGACGCGCGGGCTGTCGCTGACCCAGGCGGGCATGGTGATGGCCGTCCTCGGCGCCGGGTCCCTCGGCGGCCAGCTCGCGGGCGGCGCGCTCGCCGACCGGATCGGCCGCCGCGTCACGCTGACGCTGGCGACCGTCGGCACCGGCGCGGCCATGCTCGCGCTCGGCTACGCCGAGGGCCTCGCCGCGATCGTCGCGGCGGCGCTGCTGCTCGGCCTGCTGCTGGACATGTACCGGCCCGCGTCGCAGGCGATGGTGGCCGACGTCATCTCCCCGCGGGACCGCCCGCGGGCGTTCGGGCTGCTGTTCTGGGCGGTCAACCTGGGCTGGGCGGTCGCCATGGTGCTCGGCGGGACGCTCGCGCGCCAAGGGTTCCTCTGGCTGTTCTGGATCGACGCCGTGACCTGCGCCGCCTTCGGGCTGCTGGTGTGGCGCGCCGTCCCCGAGACCTGGGCGCGGGGCGCCCGCGCGGAGCGGGCCGGCGGGTTCGGACGCGTGCTGCGCGACCGGGTGATGGTGGCGTACGTGCTGATCACGCTCGTCTACACCTTCGTGCTCATGCAGGGCATGACGACGATGCCGCTCGCCATGAAGGAGGCGGGGCTCGGCCCGCAGGACTACGGCCTCGCGATCGCCGCGAACGGGGTGCTGATCATCATCGTCCAGCCGCTGGTGAACGCGTGGCTGGCGCGGCGCGACCACAGCCTGGTGATGGTGGCGGGGTTCGTCCTGGTCGCGCTCGGCTACGGCCTGACGGCGCTCGCCGCGTCCCTGGCCGCCTACACCGCGACGATCCTGGTGTGGACGCTCGGGGAGATCACGGCCGCGTCCGTCCTGCAGGCCGTCGTCGCCGACCTGGCCCCCGCCGGCCTGCGCGGCCGGTACAGCGGCCTGTACGGGATGGCGTGGTCGGGCGGGTTCCTGCTGGCGCCGCTCGGCGGCACCCAGCTGCTCGGCGCCGGCGGCGCTCCCGCGCTGTGGCTGACCTGCGCGGGGCTGGCCCTGGGCGCCGCCGCGGCGCAGCTCGCGCTCGCCCCCGCGCTCAGGCGGCGGCGGACCGTGGCGCTCGACACACCCTTCTCGTCAGAGTGACGAAACCGGACCCGACGATTTACCCTGGGACGGTGGCACAGCTCAGGATCGCGCTCGCGCAGGTGAACTCGACCGTCGGCGACCTCGACGGGAACGCCGACCAGGTCGTCGCATGGACCAGGCGGGCCGCCGACGCCGGCGCGCACCTGGTCGCCTTCCCGGAGATGGCGCTGACCGGCTACCCGGTGGAGGACCTCGCGCTGCGCACGTCCTTCGTCGAGGCGTCCCGGCGGGCGCTGGAACGGCTCGCCCGCCGCCTCGCCGGCGAGGGCCTCGGCGACCTGCCGGTCGTCACCGGGTACCTCGACCGGCGAACGGTCGGCCGCACCGCGCGGGCCGCCCGCTCGGGGCAGCCCGCCGGGGCGCCGCTGGACGGCGCCGCGTGGCTGCACGGAGGGGAGGTCCTGGTCCGCTCGGCCAAGCACCACCTCCCCAACTACGGGGTGTTCGACGAGTACCGCATCTTCGTGCGCGGCGACCGGCTGCCCGTCGTCCGCGTCCACGGCGTCGACGTGGCCACCGTCATCTGCGAGGACCTCTGGCAGGACGGCGGCCCGGTCAGCGTCACCCACGCGTCCGGCGCGGGCCTGCTGCTCTCCATCAACGCCTCCCCCTACGAGCGCGACAAGGACGACGTCCGCCTCGACCTGTGCGCCGAACGCGCCCGCGAGGCCGGCTGCGCGCTCGCCTACGTCAACATGGTCGGCGGCCAGGACGAACTCGTCTTCGACGGCGACTCGGTCATCGTCGGCCCCGACGGGACCCCGCTCGCCCGCGCGCCCCAGTTCACCGAGCACCTCCTCGTCGCCGACCTCACGCTCCCCGCCGCCGACCCGTCGCGCGAACCCGGCAGCACGCCGGTCGACGCCCTGGACGGCACCACGATCACCATCGACCGGCACGTCCTGTCGCCGGACCCGCTGCCCGCCTACCCGGCCCTCCCGCCGGCCGCCGCCGAGCCCCTGGACGACCTGGCCGAGGTCTACGCGGCGCTGGTCCTCGGCACCCGCGACTACGTCCGCAAGAACGGCTTCCGCTCGGTCGTCCTCGGCCTGTCGGGCGGCATCGACTCCGCCCTGGTCGCCACCATCGCCACGGACGCGATCGGCCCGGAGAACGTCCACGCCGTCCTGCTGCCGAGCCGCTACTCCTCCGAGGGCTCCGTCGTGGACGCCGAGGAGCTCGTCAAGCGGCAGGGGATCAACTCCCGCATCGTCCCCATCGCCGAAATGGTGGAGGCGTTCGAGAAGCACCTGGACCTGCACGGCCTCGCCGAGGAGAACCTCCAGGCCCGCATCCGCGCCAACGTGTGGATGGGCCTGTCCAACGAGCACGGCCACCTGGTCCTCACCGGCGGCAACAAGAGCGAGCTGGCGACCGGGTACTCCACCCTCTACGGCGACTCCGCGGGCGGCTTCGGCCCCATCAAGGACGTCTTCAAGCTCACCGTCTGGGAGCTCGCCCGCTGGCGCAACGCCCAGGCGGGCCGCGAGCCGGCCCTGCTGCACCGGTTCGCGCAGGAGCCCATCCCGGAGGCGATCATCGAGAAGGAGCCGTCCGCCGAGCTGCGCCCCGGCCAGCGCGACCGCGACTCCCTCCCCGAGTACGCCGAGCTCGACCCGGTGCTCACCGACTACGTCGAGGGCGACATGGGCCGCGACGCCCTGGTCGCCGCCGGCCACGACCCGGCCCTCGTCGAGCGCGTCATCCGCCTGGTCGACATCGCCGAGTACAAGCGCCGCCAGTACCCGCCCGGCCCGAAGATCACCCCGAAGAACTTCGGCCGCGACCGCCGCCTCCCCATCACCAACGGCTGGCGCGAGAGGTAACGGCTGGCGCGAGAGGTAACGCCCGGCGCGAAAGGTGGCGCCCGGCGCGAAAGGTGGCGCCCGGCACGAGAGGTGGCGCGCGCTACTCGCGGTGGTGGTTCTCGCCCGGCCAGGCCTCGTCCGGCCAGGCGGGGACCTGCTCGGAGGCGTCGGGGTCGATGCCGGGGACGATCTGCTCGCACCAGACGACCTTGCCCGCGGCGGTCCGGCGGGTGCCCCAGCGGTGGGCGAGCTGGCTGACGACGAGGAGGCCGCGGCCGTTCTCGTCGTCGTCCTCGGCGCGGCGGAGGCGGGGCAGCGCGGCGGAGCGGTCCAGGACCTCCAGGACGAGCGTGCGCTCCAGCAGGAGGCGCAGCTCGATCGGGCCGGGGGCGTAGCGGAGCGCGTTGGTGATCAGCTCGGACGCCAGCAGCTCGGTGGTGTAGTCGAGCTCCTCCAGCTCCCACTCCTCCAGCCGCGCCCTGACCAGGCCGCGGGCGCGGCGGACGGCGGCGGGGTCGGCGGGCAGCGTCCAGGACGCGTAGCGGTCCTCGGGGAGCCGGCGCAACCGGGCGATGAGGACGGCGATGTCGTCGCGGTGCTGGTCGGCGTAGACGCCGGCGAGGGTGGCCTTGGCGAGGTCCTCCATCGAGCGGTCGACCGAGTCGGGCCCGAAGATCCGCTGCAGCCGGGCGAGGCCGTCGTCGATGTCGCGGCCCCGGTTCTCCACGAGGCCGTCGGTGTAGATGACGAAGAGGCTGCCGTCCTCGACGGTGAACTCGCGGCTCTCGATGGCGGCGCCGCCGGCCACGCCGAGCGGCGGCGCGGGCGGCACCTGGAGGTACTCGTTGTCGCCGCCCGGCGCGGCGAGCAGCGGCGGCAGGTGCCCGGCGGACGCGATCTCGATGGTGCCGGTCGTCGCGTCGTAGACCGCGTACACGCAGGTCGCGAAGTGCGGCTCCTGCTCGCCCAGCTCGATCATCAGCTCGTGCATGACGTGCAGCGCGTCGGCGGGCGGCAGCTCCAGGTTCGCCAGCGTGTGCAGCGCGGTGCGCAGCCGGCCCATCGTCACCGCGGCGCGGACGCCGTGCCCGGCCACGTCCCCGACGATCAGGGCGACGCGGGCGCCGGGCAGCGCGATCGACTCGTACCAGTCGCCGCCGACCTCGACGAGCTTGCTGCCCGGCAGGTAGCGGTGCCGGACCTCGACCGAGGACGGCGCGGACAGCCGCATCGGCAGCAGGCTGCGCTGCAGCGCCAGCGCGGTCGCGCGCTCCCGGCTGTACCGCCGGGCGTTGTCGATCACGATCGCGGCGCGGGCGGCGAACTCCATGCCGATCTCGACGTCGTAGGCGTCGAACTTGCGGAACCCGGGGACGCGGGTGCAGGCGATGAAGCCGAGCAGCGTGTCGCGGGCGATCATCGGCAGCAGCACCATCGACACGTTGGACAGCAGCTCGCCCGCCGGGCCGCGCCGCCACAGGCGGCCGATCTCGCTCGCCCTGTCGAGGTCGATGTGCGGCAGGTGGACGGGCCGGGCCGTCTCCATCACCTGCCGGTAGGGGGTGCCCTCCGGGAAGACGAGCACCTCGCCGACGGGGAACGTGGACGTCCACGCCGGGTTGCCGTCGTCGGAGGTGACCGCGATGCGGCGCAGCACCGCCGAGCCCGACTCGGTGTGCACCTCGTCGGCGGCGACCAGGCTCTCCAGCACCAGCACGGACGCGGCGTTGCAGAAGTGCGGGACGACGACGTCGACGAGCCCGCGGGCGGACTGGTCGAGGTCGAGGGTCGCGCCGAACCGGGTGAGCGGGTCGTCCATCAGCGCGCGCCGCATGAGCGCCGGGTCCTGGTAGCGCTCGCTCGGCGGCAGCTCGACCCGGACGAACAGCAGCGCGGCGGGCGCCGTGCCCGTGTCGCCGCCGACCATCGGCTGGACGGTGACGAGCGCGCTCGCGGTCGCGCCGTCGTCGCCGCGCAGCACGGCCATCACGCCGTTGCGCTCCTGGCCGGCGTCGTTCGGCTCCAGCAGCGCCTCCAGCTCGGCCTTCGCCTCGTCGCCCACCAGGTCGGTGGCGGGGCGGCCGATCAGGTCGCCGGGGGCACGGCCGAGGACCGCCTTGGCGTTCGGTCCGCACTGCACGACGCGCCGGGCACCGTCTATGCCCAGGACAAGGGTCCGGGACGCCGAATCGGTGGCGGGCGCCTCGCCTCGCGGCGCCATCACGGATCTCACCTGCGCGCTCCAGACAGCCGGTCGTCTCAGCACTACCCAGCGACAGTATGGGGCATGACACCGCCGGAGTGGGAGAAGATCACGCTTACCACGCCGAAATAGGCGCGGTTCTCCCGCCCCGGCGTCATCGCGGCCCGGTCCCGATGCCGCGCAGGAGGGTGTCGACGGCGGCCTCGGCGTAGCCGGCGGGGACCGTCTCCCGCGGCCGCCGCGCGGTCAGGGAGCCGAGCAGCAGCGACAGGACGACCTCGACGTCGAGGTCGGCGCGCAGCTCGCCGGTCTCGATCCCGTTCCGGATCACCCGGCGGATGACCTCGCGCCGGGGTTCGATGACGTCCTGCTGGTAGCGGGCGTACAGCTCGGGATATTTCTCCGCGCTGCCGGCGACGTTCCAGAAGCACCGCGAGTACCTGCTGTGCCGGCGGCCGGCGAGCCGGCGGGCGATCTCGGTGAGGTCCTCCCGGGCGGACCGGCCGGACGGCTCGGGCAGCGGCTCCTTGACGGCGCCGAGCGCGTGCACGATCAGCGCCTCCTTGCTGGGCCAGCGCCGGTAGATGGTCGTCTTGCCGACGCCGGCGCGGGCGGCGACCGCCTCGATGGAGACGCCCGCCACCCCCGACTCCTCGGCCAGCAGGTCGAGGGTCGCCTCGACGATGGCCTTGTCGGCGCGCTCGCTGCGGGGCCGGCCCGCCTGCCGCCGCTCGGTCTCGGTGCCCGGCTCGGTCTCAGTGCCCGGCTCGGTCTCAGTGCTCATCGCGCATCACGCTCTCACACGCCGGCCCTCTCCGGCCGCGACTCAGGCTCCGGCTCCGGCGCGGGCGCGGGCGCGGCGGGCGCCGCGGCGCGTCCCGGCATCCACTTCAGGACGACCAGGGCGCCGAGGAAGGAGACGACGGCGGCGGCGACGGACGCGGTGTGCATGGCGTGCACGAAGGCGGCGTCGGCGGGGCCGACGAGGCTCTGCCCCGCCGGGCCGAGCTGGGCGGCGACGGCGTGCGCTCCCTCGATCGACTCGCCGGCGGCCTCGCGCGCGCCCGCGGGCAGCGCGGCCAGCCGGTCGCGCAGGTCGCCGCGGTACACCGACGCGACGACGGAGCCGAGCACGGCCACGCCCATCGCGACGGCGACCTGCCGGGCGACGTTGTTGACGGCCGACCCGGCGCCCGCCTTCTCGCGGGGCAGCGCCGACATGACCGACTCGGTGGCGGGCGGCATGACGTTGGCCATCCCGGCGCCCTGCACGAAGAAGATCGCGCCGAGGATCCACAGCGAGGTGTGGGTGCCGACGAACTGGTAGCTCGCCAGCGCGACGGTGACCAGCATCAGCCCGGTCGTGCAGACCGCCTTGGCGCCGAAGCGGCGGACCATCGCGGCGCTGCGCGGCGCGAAGGCGAGCTGGGCGACGGCGAACGGGAGCACCATCGCGCCGGACTGCAGCGGCGTCAGGCCGCGCACCGACTGCATGTAGAAGTTGGCGAAGAAGAACACGCCGGTCGCGGCGAAGAAGCACAGCGCGATGGAGGCGACGGCGGCCGACATCCGCGGGTCCTTGAACAGCTTGACGTCGAAGGCCGGGGACACGGTGCGGGCCTCGTGCCACGCGAACAGGGCGAGCACGGCCAGGCCGGCGAGGATCGGGCCGAGCACGGGGAACTCCAGCCAGTTCCCCTTCTCGCCGCCCTGGATGATCCCGTACGACAGGACGACCAGGCCGACGACCGACAGCGCGACGCCCAGCGGGTCGAGCCGTCCGGGCTCGGGGTTGCGCGACTCGGGGACCAGGAAGGCCATCAGCACGACGCCGACCGCGATGACCGGCACGTTGATCAGGAACACCGAGCCCCACCAGAAGTGCTGGAGCAGCAGGCCGCCGGTGAGCGGGCCGATCGCGACGCCGAGGCCGACCGCGCCGGCCCAGATGCCGATGGCGCGGGCGCGCTCGTGCGGCTCGAAGACGTTGGTGATGATCGACAGGGTCTGCGGCATCACCGCGGCGCCGCCGAGGCCCATCAGGGCGCGGGCGTAGATGAGCTGCTCGGGGGTCTGCGCGTACGCCGACACCAGCGAGGCGACGGCGAACACGATCATGCCGCCGGTGAGCACCCGCTTGCGGCCGAGCCGGTCGCCGATCACACCGAAGGTGAACAGGAGCCCGGCGAAGACCAGCGTGTAGGAGTTGATGGCCCATTCGAGCTGGCTCTGGGTGGCGCCGAGCCCCTTGTGAGGGTCGGCGATCGTCTTGAGCGCCACGTTGAGGATGGTGTTGTCCAGCACCACCACCAGCAGGCTCATGGTCAGGACGCCGAGGGTGTACCACCGGCGCCGCTGGATCGTGTGTGGGTCCATAGCGATACGCAACCGTATCGTTTTTGAATTCATTCCCGCGCGGGCGGGGAATCTCCGGGGCTACCGAAATCGTTTCCCAAGTGGCACGATCGGTTCCGTCTGGGTACGCCACCGTGGCGCCTCAAGACCGGAGGTTCACACGCATGTCCTCATCCGTCGCACCCCCCGCACAGCCGACCGCACTCTACGGCGGGACGAGCGGGCGAAGGGTCACCGTACGCGACATCGCCGCCGCCAAGGAGCGGCACGAGAAGTGGCCGATGCTGACCGCGTACGACGCCCTCACCGCCCGGATCTTCGACGAGGCCGGCATCCCGGTGCTCCTCGTCGGCGACTCCGCCGCGATGGTCGTGTACGGCTACGACTCCACGATCCCCGTCACCGTCGACGACCTGATCCCGCTGACCGCGGCCGTCGTCCGCGGGTCCGAGCGCGCGATGGTCGTCGCCGACCTGCCGTTCGGGTCGTACCAGACGGGCGTCCCCGAGGCGCTGTCGGCCGCCACCCGGTTCCTCAAGGAGACCGGCGCGCACGCCGTCAAGCTGGAGGGCGGCCGCCGGATCCTCCCGCAGGTCGAGGCGATGGTCGCCGCGGGCATCCCGGTGATGGGCCACCTCGGCCTCACCCCGCAGTCGGTGAACGTCTTCGGCGGCTACCGGGTGCAGGGCCGCGGCCAGGACGGCGACGAGCTGATGGCGGACGCGAAGGCGCTGCAGGCCGCCGGCGCGTTCTCCCTCGTCCTCGAATGCGTGCCCGAGGACCTCGCCGCGCGGGTCACCGCGTCGCTGTCCATCCCGACGATCGGCATCGGCGGCGGCAACCAGACCGACGCGCAGGTCCTCGTCTGGCAGGACATGGCGGGGCTCACCCCGCGCACCGCGAAGTTCGTCAAGAAGTTCGCCGACATGAACACCCTGCTCGGCGAGGCGGCGCGCAGCTACGCCGAGGAGGTCGTGAGCGGCGCCTACCCGGCGCCCGAGCACAGCTACCACTAGCCGGACCCTGTCCCGCCCGCACGGCCGCCCCCGCCCCGGCGCGGCCGTGCGGGCGTTCCCGCGTCCGGGCCCGGCCAGGTCCGCCGGGCGGGCTACTGGTCGGGGTTCGAGCGGGCCGGCTCGGGAGGATGCGTATCGCTCTCGCGCGTCCCACTTTCCAAGAGCCGGCCGTCGCGCGGCGCCGGGACGCGGCGCGGCTCCGCCCCGTCCGCCATGATCTCGCCGTGCAGCGTCTCCACGGCGGAGCGCAGCACGTCGGGGCCGGCGACGTTCATCAGCAGCAGCCCCAGGTTGAGGGCCATCTGCCCGTCGGTCATCTCGCTGCCGGCGAGCGCGTCGACGGCGGTGCGCAGGTCGGCCTGGTCCTCGGCGGACACGTTCTGCAGCAGGCCGAGGCAGTAGGTCGGCAGCGCCAGCCGCGACTTGGCGAACGAGACGCCCCGCATGATCTCCCCCGCCTCGTGCGCGCGGGTCTTGGCCTGCATCCGGTCGACGCCCCGGTCGGCGGCGGCGAGCAGCGAGGTCAGCAGCGTGCTCGGGCCGACCGCCACGTCCTCGTCCCCGACCCGGACGGTGAACACCGCGCTGCGGAACACCATCATCGAGCCGAGGCTCGCCACGAGCACCTGCGTGGCCGCGGCGACGTCCCCCGACCGGACCCCGAACCGCCAGTCGAAGGTGTGCAGGAGCAGCAGCGAGCCCGCGCCCGCTCCCCCGTTGATCAGCACGTACGCCCAGGTGCTCGGCACCCGGACCAGCGTGGTGGGCCGGTCCCGGTAGCGGCTGACGAGCTCGGCGATGCCGACCAGGCAGCTCAGCGAGACGGCGACGACGTATCCGATCATCGGGCCGCGGTCACTCCCCGGTCAGCCGGACGACCTCGTCGATCTCGCGTTCGACGGCGACCAGGCCGCGCTCGCGCAGCATGTCCACGGCCTCGGCGACCTCCATCAGCCCGAGCCGCGTCGCGTGGTGGATCTGCTCCAGCGACAGCGGGCCGCCCGTCGACCTCAGCTGCGCCAGCACCCGCCGGCACGCGTCCTCCGCGCCGGGCTCGGCATGCGAGGGGGTGTGGCCGGGCTCACCCGCGGGCGCCGCGCCGGGGGTCCGCCGCCCCGCGTCCCGTCCCGAAGGCGCGAGGAACGCGCTCCACGGATCTGCCGACCGGATCTCTCTCATCTCCACCCCGCATGTCGCCACCACGATGGTACGTCAGCATTTGGACGCGGCAGGGGCGCGAACCGCTCCCTATTTCCGCGCGGAACGCACCACGATCAGCAGGTCGCCCGGTTCGAGGGCGCCGCACCCGGCGTCGTCGAACGGCAGCGTCCGGCCGTCCCGGACCAGCGCGAGCGCCGGCTCCCGCACCGCGCCGAGCGGGCCGCCGACCTCCTCCGGCCGGACCTCGCGCTGAACCAGGTCGAGGCCGCTGCCCTGGTCCAGCAGATCCTCGATGACCTGGCTGACGCTCGGCTGGGTCGTGGACACCCCGAGCAGCCGCCCCGCCGCCTCCGACGAGATCACCACGCGGTCGGCGCCCGACTGCAGCAGCAGCGGGACGTTCTCCGACTCGCGCACCGACGCGTGGATGCCGGCGTGCGGGTTGAGCTGCCGGGCGGTCAGCGTGATCAGCACCGCGGTGTCGTCGCGGGCGCTCGCCACCACGATCTTGCGGGCCCGGTGGACTGACGCCTGCCTCAGCACCGAGCTGCGCGTCGCGTCCCCCGCGACGCCGACGAACCCGGCCTCCGCCGCCTCGGCGACCACCCGGGGGTCCGGGTCGACGACGACGATCGAGGTCTTCTCCACCCCGGTGCTCAGCAGCGTCTTGATGGCGCTGCGGCCCTTCGTGCCGTAGCCGGCCACCACGATGTGGTCGCGCACCTGCGCCCTCCAGCGGGACTTGCGCCAGTCGTCGCGGGTGCGCTCCGCCAGCACCTCGAGGGTCGTGCCCACGAGGACGATGAGGAACAGCACCCGGACGGGCGTGATGAAGACGATGTTGACGAGCCGCGCTCCGTCGCCGACGGGCGTGATGTCGCCGTACCCGGTGGTGGAGATGGTCACCGAGGCGTAGTAGAAGGCGTCCAGCAGCGACACCGTCCCGTCGCTGCCGTCGCGGTAGCCGCCGCGGTCGGCGTACACGACCGCCACGACCGCGAACATCAGCAGCAGCGCGATGCCGACCCGCCGGGCGACCGCGCGCAGCGGCCCTTGCCCGGCGGAGGGCAGCAGGACAAGCGGGCGCCGCGCCGCCTCCGCGTCGTCGATGCTCGGCACCGTCCCGAGACTAGCGATCAGACGTCGGTGATGCGCAATCCGGCGTGTGCCTTGTAGCGGCGGTTGATGGAGATGAGGTTGGCGGTGAACGCCTCGATCTGGCCCGCGTTGTGCAGCCGGCCGCCGTAGACGCCGCGCATGCCGGGGATGCGGCCGGCGAGGGCCTGGACGAGGTCGGTCGCCTCCCGGTCGTTGCCGAGGACGAGCACGTCCAGCTCCATCTCGGCCACCCCGGGGTCGAGCAGCAGCCTGGCCGACACGTGGTGGAACGCGGCGACGACCCGGCTGTCCGGCAGGACGGCGGCGGCCTGCTCGGCGGCGCTGCCCTCCTCGACCGGCAGCGCGAACGCGCCCTTGCCCTTCTCGAAACCGAGCGGGTTCACGCAGTCGACGACGATCTTGCCGGCCAGCTCGGCGCGCAGCGACTCCAGCGTGGCCTTGTGGCCGTCCCACGGCACGGCGACGATCACCACGTCGGACTCCCCGGCCGCGACCGGGTTCTCCGCGCCGGAGACCGGCAGGTCCGCGCCGCCCTCACCGGCCAGGTCGTCCGCCGCGGCCTGGGCGCGCTCCGCCTTGCGCGACCCGATCGTCACCCGGTGCCCGGCGAGCGCGAAGCGGCGCGCGAGCCCCTTGCCCTGGTCGCCCGTCCCGCCGAGGATGCCGATGGACAGGCCGCTCACGTCGGGGAGGTCGTAGGGCGTCTTCTGCTGCTGCTCAGTCATGCGGCCGAGTCTGCCAGGCGGCCCGCGCGGCGCGGCGCGGAGGGTTCCCGCATCGCGGAAACCGCCTGACCAGGACGTCCGATGCGGCACCATGGTGGCCGTGGACGCCGAGCAGATCACGATGTTGCGCGAGGTCCTGTCGACGACCGGCTGGCTGGACCGGACCCGCGAGTTCGGGCGCGCGCTGCGGGCCACGTCCCGCACGCCCGGCGGGCTGCTGCTGGTCGGCACGCCCGCCGGCGACCCCTGGCATCTCGCGGCGCACCTGGACGACGAGAGCCGGCTCGGCGACGCCCCCGGCCTGGCGCCCACGCTGGTGCGCTGGCGGCCGCCCGCGGACGCGCCCGGGCACCTGCGGATCGGGCTGGAGCGGCTGGAGGCGGCGCGGCGCGGCGAGACGCTGTTCGTCGTCGCCGAGGAGGACGCGCCCGTCCCGCTGCTGGAACGGGTCGACGACGCGCGCCGCACCGGCGCCACGGTCCTGGCCCTGGAGGGCGGCGACCGCGAGCTGCGCGGCCTCGCCCACGAGGCGCTGACCGTCCCGCCGGGCGAGGCCCTCCTGTCGTTCGACGGCGCGCAGCACCTCGTGAGCGCCGCGGCCGGCGAGGAGCCGGGCCGCGGCCCGCGCGGGCTCCGGCACCGCCTCGCCCGGCTGCTCGACGCGGTGTCGGGCCCGGTCGTCGACTAGCCCCCGCCGCGTTCAGTCCGCGCCGTTCAATCCGCGCCGTTCAATCCGCGCCGTTCAGTCCTCGCCGTTCTGCTTGCGCCACGCCTCGTTGCGCTCGCGCGCGAGGGCGAGGGCGCCGGCGGCGGCGCTCTCGGTCTCGTACGGGCCCATCCGGTCCTTGCCGGGGCAGCCGGGCCCGTGCTCGACCTTCATGTGCTTCAGGCAGAACCACCAGTCACCGTCGTCACCGGCCATCGGCGCTCCTCTCGATCACGCGTTCGCGGGGATTCGTCGCCCCGAGCCCGCTGACTACACTCCATCACTATGACGACCCAGCTTCTCCGGCCCGGCCGGGTTTCCCCGATGCGCAAGGTCCCGTCGAGCATCCCGCGCCCGGAGTACGTGGGGAAGCAGCGGCCCAGGACGGGCGAGCCGGACGTCAAGACGCCCGAGATCATCGAGCGGATGCGGGTGGCGGGGAAGATCGCGGCGCAGGCGCTGGAGGAGGTCGGCCGGCACGTCCGGCCCGGCATCACCACCGACGAGCTGGACGTCATCGGGCACGAGTTCCTCCTCGACCACGGCGCGTACCCGTCCACGCTCGGCTACCGCGGCTTCCCCAAGTCGCTGTGCACCTCGATCAACGAGGTGATCTGCCACGGGATCCCGGACGACACGGTGCTGCGCGACGGCGACATCATCAACGTCGACATCACCGCCTACATCGACGGGGTGCACGGCGACACCGACGCGACGTTCCTGTGCGGGGACGTCGACGAGGAGTCGCGGCTGCTGGTGGAGCGGACCCGCGAGGCGGCGATGCGGGGCATCCGCGCGGTGAAGCCGGGGCGGGCGCTCAACGTGATCGGGCGGGTCATCGAGTCCTACGCCAGGCGGTTCGGGTACGGGGTCGTCCGCGACTTCACCGGCCACGGCATCGGCACGACGTTCCACTCCGGCCTGGTCGTGCCGCACTACGACGACCCGCGGGCGACCACGATCATCGAGCCGGGGATGACGTTCACGGTCGAGCCGATGCTGACGCTCGGCACCCACGACTACGACATGTGGGACGACGGCTGGACGGTCGTGACCAAGGACCGCAGGCGCACGGCGCAGTTCGAGCACACGCTCCTGGTGACCGAGGACGGCCACGAAATCCTCACCCTGCCGTGACCCATCTCTTGATCTAGAGTCCGATTCGCCCCCACTTCCGGCCGGGAGACCCTCTAGAGATGAACGCCCCAGCGCCGTACGAGCCGAGGGTTCCGTCCGACAGCATGCCTCCGGGGCGCGCGGCGCTGAGCGTGACGTGGGCGGCGCTGCCGTTCCTGACCCTCGGGTACGCCACGCCGTTCACCTTCGCGGCGGCGCTGCTGTGGCGGCGGAGCATGCATCTGCTGGTGTCGACCGCGGTGTACGCGGGCGTGTTCGCGCTGATGCTGGTCCTGCTGCCGGACATCGGCGAGGAGGAGGGCACCGAGCGGGCCGTCGGGGTGCTGCTGTTCCTGCTCGCGGTGGTCGGCTGCGGGCACGCGTTCCTGATCCGGCGCCGGGTGTTCGATCCGCACGGGCTGTCGGCGGTGGACAACGAGGCCGTGGTCGAGCGGGTCAAGCGGCGGCGGCTGCTGCGGGAGAAGGCGCGCGAGCTGGCCGCGTCCGACCCGGGCCTCGCCAAGGAGCTGCGCATCGGACGCCCCGACCTGCCGCGCCAGTACAACGACGGCGGGCTGATCGACGTCAACCACGCCCCCGCGGAGGCGCTGACGCTGCTGCCGGGCATCACCCCGGAGCTGGCGGCGAAGATCGAGCGGGTGCGGGCGGAGACGGGCGGGTTCATGTCCGCCGAGGAGCTGTCGGCGGTGGCGGGGCTGCCGCCGTCCCTCACCGGCGACGTGGCCGACTACGCCGTCTTCATCCGCTGATCGCGGGTATGCATCGGGCGTGAGCCCGAAGAAGCCGAGAAAGCCCCCCGCGCCCCCCGCGCCCGAAGGCGACCGGCTCGCCGAGTACCGGGGCAGGCGGGACGCCGGGAGGACGCCGGAGCCGGTCCCGGAGGAGAAGGCCCTGCCGCACGGCGACGACGACACGTTCGTCGTCCAGGAGCACCACGCGACCAGCCTGCACTGGGACCTGCGCCTCGAACGCGACGGCGTGCTCGTCTCCTGGGCCGTCCCGAAGGGCCTGCCGTGGAGCCCCGACACGAACCACCTGGCCGTGCACACCGAGGACCATCCGCTGGAGTACGCCTCTTTCGAGGGCGAGATCCCGCGCGGCGAGTACGGCGCCGGAAAGATGATCATCTGGGACCGCGGGACGTACGAGACGGAGAAGTGGTCCGAGCGCGAGGTGAAGGTGGTCATCCACGGTTCGCGCGTGTCCGGCCGGTACGTGCTGTTCAAGACGCGGGGCAGGAACTGGATGATCCACCGGATGGACCCGCCGGCGGACCCGGACGCCGAGCCGCTGCCGGAGTCGCTGCGGCCCATGCGCCCGGTCGAGAGGGCGCGGCTGCCGCGCGACCAGGAGGCGTGGGGGTTCGAGTTCGCGTGGGGCGGCAGGCGGCTGCTCGCCTACGTCGAGGGCGGCCGGACGCGGTTCACCGACGAGCGGGGCCGCGCCGTCGACGGCCCCGGCGGGCTGGGCTCCCGGCTCGGCGCCGAGCTGGGAGCCCGGCCCGCGGTGCTCGACGGGGAGCGGGCCGTCCTGGACGGCCGCGAGACGTACATGATCTACGACCTGCCGCATCTGGACGGCCGGCCGCTGCTGGACGTCCCCTACCGGGAGCGGCGGGAGCGGCTCGACGGCCTCGGGCTGTCGGGCCCGCTGTGGCAGACCGCCCCCTGGTTCCCGGGCGACGGCCACGCCGTCCGGGACGCGGCCCGCGGCCAGGGCCTGCCCGGCGTGGTCGCCAAGCGCCTCGACTCCCCCTACGCGGCCGGCGAGGAGTCGGACGCCTGGCGTTTCATCCCGTCGTAGCTAGTACCCCACCGTGATGCGGCGCTGGACGGCGTTGCCCTTCTCCAGCTCGTCGACCAGCGCGATGGCGTAGTCCTCGGCGCTGATGCGGCTGACCCCCTCGGCGTCGGTGAGGAGCTGCTCCGTCCCGAGGCGGAACGTGCCGGTGCGCTCGCCGGGCTCGATGAACGCGGGCGGCGAGAGGTACGTCCAGTCCACGTCGCCGGCCTCGGCCCGGATGACGCCGAGCTGCTCGGCCGCCGCGAGCGCCTCGCCCTTGTAGATGTCCGGGAACTCGGGGGTGTCCACGAGCCGGACGCCCGGGGCGGCCTCCAGGCTGCCCGCGCCGCCGACCACGATCAGCCGCCGGACGCCGGCCCGGCGCAGGCCGTCGAGGACGCCGCGGGTGACGGCCAGCAGCGGCCCCGTCGTCTCCGAGCCGTCCCGGGGCGGCGGGACGGTCAGCACGGCGGCGTCGTGCCCCGCGGCCAGCCGGGCGATCGCGTCCGCGTCGCTCGCCTCGGCGGCGGCCGTGCCCTCGTTCCCTGTACGGGTGACGCCGGTGACCTCGTGGCCGCGCCCGCGCGCCTCGTCGGCGATCCGCCGCCCGATCATGCCCGTCGCGCCGATCAGCAGAACCCTCATGAAACCCTCCTCTGACGTCGTCGGACTGGAAGGTATCCATCGGATACTGGTTACTTCAACGTGCTATTGGTACCCTATGGAAACCATGAGAGGTGACGCGTTCGACCCGAACTGCCCGACCCGGCTGATCCTGGACCGCATCGGCGACAAGTGGTCGGTCCTCGTCGTGCTCCTCCTGACCGGCGGGCCGCGCCGGTTCACCCAGCTGCGCGACATGATCGGCGGCGTCACGCCCAAGGTCCTCACCCAGACGCTCCGCGCGATGGAACGCGACGGCCTCCTCACCCGGACGGTCTTCGCCGAGGTGCCGCCGCGCGTCGAGTACGCCCTCACCCCGCTCGGCCACTCCCTCCAGACGCCGATCCAGGCCGTCGCCGACTGGGCCGAGGAGAACGTCGAGGCGGTCGTGTCCGCGCGCGAAAGGCACGCCGGCTAGGGCGGAACCGGCGAGCCGCGTCCGGCATCAAAGGGACACGGCACCCCGTACGGCGCGTCGCCGCTGAAACCGATCAGGAGCGGAATAGAGTCCCGCCCTGAGACGGGCGGCGGTACGCGCTGGAAGGCGGGGGAACGGCACATGATGGGCAAGACGCACGCCCTGAGCGGCGCGCTGGCATGGCTGGCGGCCGTCCCGGTGATCGCGCAGGAGCGGCTGCTGGGCGACCACGCGGTCTCGCTGTCGGTGGAGCAGATCGCCGCCGGCGCCGTGGTGTGCGCGGGCGCGGCCATCCTGCCCGACATCGACCACCACAACGGACGCATCGCCAACACCTTCGGCCCGATCACCGGCCACATGTGCAAGTGGATCGGCAAGCTGTCGGGCGGGCACCGGCAGGCGACCCACTCGATCCTGTTCGCGGTCGGCATCGGCTGGGCGATGGACGCCCTCGCCACCCACTACGTGTACGCCTGGTGGGCCTGCCTCTTCATGATCGTCGGGCTGGGGCTGCGCGGCGTCGGCCTCGACTTCGAGGGCAAGGAGCCGCAGTCGGCGCTCGCGGACTGCGCGCTCGCGCTCATCGCGGTCTGGCTGATGCACAACCTCGACATGAGCTTCGTCGGGTTCGCGGTCACGCTCGGGTGCCTGGCGCACGTCGCCGGCGACTGCCTGACACCGCGGGGCTGCCCGGTGTTCTGGCCGCTGCCCTGGCGGATCGACGTCCCCGTCATCCCGAGGACGGACGGCAAGGTCGAGCGCTGGGTGGTGATGCCGTTCCTGTCCCTCGGCATCGCGATCCTCGCCGTCCGCTCGGTCCTCGGCGACACCACCACCGCCTGGCTGACCCGGGGCTGATCAGCCGAGCAGATCGGAGAACCGGTCGCACCGGACGAGCCCCCATCCGTAGTCGTCCGCGTCCGGGGCGTCCCACAGCCTGATGGCCCGCACGCCCGGCACGGCCTCCGCGGTGCACGCGATCTGGGCCAGCGCCACCCGGGACCAGCCGGTCCGCCGGCGCGGGACCTCCGGCCGCAGATCGATGACCAGCACGCCGGGCGAGCCGACCGGCCCGCCGGCCCTCCTGTCCACCCACGCGGTCAGCGGGCGGCGGACCTCGGTACGCAGCCCGGCGGCGCGCTCCGCCGCGGTCGGCGGCACGGCCAGCTGCTCGATGGACAGGTACGGGTGGCCAGGCAACCCGGGCCGCGTGACGGGCCGCAGACCGCCGCCGTGCACCAGGTACACGGTCACGGTGTCGGCGTTCCCCTCGGCGTGCGGCAGGTCGCCCCCGCTGATGACGCCGGTGGGCCGGACGCCGCAGCCGGCCGCGGCGAGGGCGGCCGCCAGGGCGGCCGCCACCGGGCGCGCCCCTCTCATGACGGTTCACCGCCGTCCCCGCGCGGCAGCCACAGGGTGAACACGGCTCCGCCCTCCTGCCGGTTGGCCGCCTCCAGGGTCCCCCGGTGCAGCCTGGCGTTCTCCCTGGCGATCGACAGGCCGAGACCGCTCCCCTCGCTGCGCGAGCGCGCCGCCTCCGCCTTGACGAACCGGTCGAAGACCACGGGCACCAGGTCGGCGGCCAGGCCGGGGCCGCGGTCGGCGACCACGACCTCCACGCCCGCGACGCCGTCGCGGTCCGCGGGCCCGAAGCGCAGCGAGACCGGCGGCCGCCCGTGGCCGAGCGCGTTGCCGGCCAGGTTGGCGATGACGACGTCGAACCGCCGCGGGTCCAGCCGGGCGGTCAGGTCCGCGGGCCCCTCGGCCGCCACCTCGTCCCGCCAGCCGCGCGCCTCCAGGGTGCCCGCGACCGCCTCCGCCACGTTCACGTCGTCCAGGACGAGCGCGGCGGCGCCGGCGTCGAACCGGCTGATCTCGATGAGGTGCTCGACGAGCCGCCCGAGCCGCCGGGTCTCGGCCGCGACGAGCCGCGCCGCGGCGCCGTCCCCGCCCGCCGCCTCCCCGGCCAGCACATCGGTCGCGGCGATCATCGAGGTCAGCGGGGTGCGCAGCTCGTGGGACACGTCGGCGACGAACCGGCGGGACGCGGCCTCCATCGCGCGCAGGTCCGTCACCGTCCGCTCCAGAGCCTCCGCCGTCCGGTTGAAGGTGCGGGCGAGGTCGGCGAGCTCGTCGCGGCCCCGCACGCCCACCCGGGTCTCCAGGTCGCCCTCGCCGAGGGCGCGCGCGGCGGCGCCGAGCCGGCGCACCGGGCGCAGCACGCCGCGGGTGGCCAGCAGCGCGAGCCCGAGCGCCAGCACCAGGGCGGCGGCGTCCGCGACCATCAGCGTGCGGGTGAACAGCCGCAGGTCGGCCGCCTCCCGGCGCAGGCTCGCGGAGACGAACACCATCGGCGGCGTCGTCCGCCACGGCTCGTCCACGGTCGTCTGGTAGCCGGTGACGCGGGCGCCGACGAGCAGGAAGGGGCGGCTGCCCAGCGGACGGCCGCGCCGGACGATGCGCTGGAACACCATCCCCCGCATCGCGCGCCGGGCGAACTCGCGGGTGACGGGGACGTCCAGGCTGCCCGGCGGCGGGACGGCGACGCCGCCGTCCAGCCGCACCGGCACCGCCACCGCCCGGCGCCCCGGCACCGAGCCGAGGGTGCGCGCCAGCTCGGCGCCGACGAGCGCCGTCACGTCGGGCGGCAGCCGGGACGGGATCTGCCGGGTGAGGGCGTCGCGGACGTCGGTCAGCACCGCGTCCTGCGCGCGCTGCAGCATCACGCGGCGCAGCAGCACGTACGAGATGCCGGACGCCAGCACCGACGCCAGCAGCGCGACCGCGGTGAACGCCGCGGCGAGCCGGATCCGCAGCCCGGTGAACCAGCGGCGCCGCATCACGTCGCCGCGAAGCGGTAGCCGAATCCCCGGACGGTCTCGATCAGCCGCGGCTCGGCCGGCTCGTCCTCGATCTTGGCGCGGACGCGCTGGACGCAGGCGTCGACGAGCCGGGAGTCGCCCGGGTAGGTGTGCTCCCACACCTCGGCGAGCAGGTGCCGGCGGGTGAGGGCCTGGCCGGGACGCCGGGTCAGCTCAAGCAGCAGCCGCAGCTCGGTCGGGGTGAGGCGCAGGTCTGCGCCGCCCTTGGTGACCTTCAGCGAGGCCCGGTCGATCACGAGGTCGCCGTACACGGACCGGTCGAGGCGGGTCCGGTCGGCGCGGCGCAGGACCGCGCGGATCCGGGCGTCCAGGACGCGGGGCTCGACGGGCTTGACGACGTAGTCGTCGGCGCCCGCCTCCAGGCCGAGCACGACGTCGAGGTCGTCGCCGCGCGCGGTCAGCAGGATCACCGGCAGCGGGTCCTCCCGGCGGATGCGGCGGCACACCTCGATCCCGTCGATGCCGGGCAGCATCACGTCCAGGAGCGCGATCTCGGGGCGCCGCGCCCGCAGCGCCTCCAGCCCGTCCTCGCCGGTGGCGCGGGACGTCACGCCGTGCCCCTGGCGGGTCAGCGCCAGCTCCAGGGCCGCCCTGGCCGACGGATCGTCCTCGATGAACAGGATGCTCGCCACCCGGACATTATCGGCGGTTCACGATCATCTGGCGGGTTGTGTCACGAGATCTGGACATCACCGGCACAAGATCATGACGACGTGCCGGGACGGTGGGCCACATGGTGCTCACGAGCGTTCCGCCCCCTCGGCACGTCCCGCCCGCTCCCCCGCACGCCGCCCGGCGGGGTCACCGCGCGCTGCCCTGGCTGCTGGCGGCGGGCGTGCTCGCGCAGGCGGCCGTCCGGGCCTGGCTCGCCTGGGCGCGGACGGGCCCGGCCGCGAACCCGGACGAGACCGGCTATCTGATCGCCGCCCGGTCGCTGGCCGGCGGAGCGGGCGGCGACCTGTCGGGGCACACCTTCTACCAGGCCGGATATCCGCTCCTCCTGGCACCGGCCTACTGGCTGTCGCACGAGCCGGCGACGGTCTACACGATCGTCATGGTGATCAACGCGTTCCTCGGCGCGGCGCTGTTCCCGCTCGGCTACGCGGCGGCGCGCCGGTTCGGGCTCGAGCGCCGGCCCGCGCTGCCGCTCGCGTTCGCGGCGGCGCTGCTGCCCGCCACCACGTTCTTCGGCGCGTTCGCGCTCGCGGACGCCGTGCTGCCGGCGGTCGCGCTGGCCTGGCTCCTCGCGCTCGACCGCTTCGTCCGAGATGGTCGGGGCCTCGACGCGGCCCTCGCGAGCATGCTCACGTCCTACCTGGCGACCGTGCACACTCGCGGTACAGTCCTGCTCGTCGTGCACGCGTGCGTCCTGATGGTCATGGCGCTGCGCGGGCGGTTCCGGGCGGCGCTCGCCGGTGGCGGTGTCGCGCTCGCCGGATACGCGGCGGGGGCGGCGCTGAACGCGCACGTCCGCGGCGAGCTGTATCCGGGAGGCACGCGGAGTCTCGCAAGGATCCTGGAGTCGCGGCTGATCACGGTTCCCGGTCAGGAATGGGCGCTGTCGGGGGCCGCAGGGCAGCTCTGGTACCTGGTCGTCTCCACCTGGGGCCTCGCCGGGGCGGGGCTGGTGGTCGCCGCGGCGACGCTGGTGCGGCGGCGCGCACCGGCGGCCGACCGGATCATGGCGGGCGCCCTGCTCGCGGCGACCTGCGGGGTCGCCTACGCCTCGTCGGCGGCGCTGCCGGACGAGCACCGGGTGGGCAACTTCGCCTACGGCCGGTACCTGTCCTGCCTCGCGCTGGTCTACGCCCTCGCCGGAGCGGCCGCGCTCTCGCGCGCGGGCGCCAGGACGGCGGTCCGGCCGGCGGCGGCGTCCGCGCTCCTGGCGGTGGTCACCGGGCTCTGGGTCGCCGCCTACGCGGGCGGGCGGCTCCGCACGCATTCGTTCATCGCGTTCGACTTCCCGGAGGCCACGTTCCTCGCGGGTGACCGCGGCGCGCTGCACCTGCGCGAGACGACGCTCGCCGCATGCGCCCTGCTCTGCGGGCTGGTCGCGTCGTCCAGGCTCGGCAGGCGGTACGCCGTGCCGGTGACGGCCGCCGCACTGGCCGCCGTCAACGCCGCCGCGCTGGCCTTCGCGATGGGGGTCCCGGCGCGGCGCGTCCACCCGGAGCCGCCGTTCCCCGGCCCGGAGGCGGGCGGCGTCGTCGCGGACAGGTCGCTGCACTGGGCGGTCAGGACCGCGCTCCTCCATCCGGTGTGGTGGACGCGCGTCGGCACCGTCGACATCCGGGACGGGCGTCCGCCCGCGCCGGGCGTGTGCACGGTGCTGGTGCCCCTGCCGGACGGGACGCCGCCCGCGCGGTCGTGGCCCGCGCACCCGGCGGGCTGGCGGCCGCACGCGGCGCGCTCATGGTCGATCGGCTGGGTGAGCTGGCACGCGCCCTCCTGCGGGGACGCGGATCAGTAGCGCGTCACCAGGGCGATGCGGTCGTGGTCGATCAGGAAGCCGTCCGAGACGAAGGTGACCTCGCCGCCGTACTCCAGCGTCGTCTCGATCACGTCGTCCACGGCGTCGTCGACCACGTCCGCGCCCTTGAGGACGCCGGGCATGCCCTCCACCGGGACGAGCTCGCCCTCGGTCCGCACGGCGGGCGCGTAGTAGCCGCGCTCGACGACCAGGTGCTCGCCGCGTCCCTCCTCGGCCAGGCGCGCCACCTCGCGGAGCCCGCCCGCGTAGCGCTGGATGCTGCGCGCGGCCTCCAGCTCCGACAGCACGCCGACCTCGCGGAGGTCCTCGTAGGCGGCGAGCGCCGGGCGGGCCGCCTCGGCGAGCACGCTCGGCGGGGCGCCCTCGAAGCCGCCCTCGACACGGCCGGCCACGGTGACGTGCGGTCCGGCGATCTCGTCGAAGAGCGCCTGGTGGCGGGTCACGCCGGCGACGATCAGCGGGCGGCGGTCGCGTGCGAGGACCCGCTCGACGGCGGCCACCGCGTCCCGCACCGCCTGGCGGCGGCGCTCGCCGTCACCGCCCTGGGCGGGGCGGCGCGCCAGCCGCCCGGCGCTCGCCTCGTCGATCGGCGCGGGCGCGAGCGGGAACCCGCCGCGGGTGTGCTCGGTCAGGTCCCCGCCGAGGCCGTCCCACAGCCGCGTCCGGTGGTCCGACAGGGACAGCAGCCAGTAGCGCGGCCTGCGGGTGAAGTCGGCGACGAGGTCGCGGGTCGCGAACCCGGTGTCGACGACCACCCGCTCGTCGACGGGCTGGCCGATCGTGAACGCGTGGTGCTCGCCGTTCGGGGCGGCGAACAGCACCAGCCCGTCGGAGCCGTGCCGCGGGTCGACCTCCTCCGCCGCGCGCTCCAGCCCGCGCAGCACGTGGTCGGCGGCGTCGGGCACTACCCGGGGATCGTCCCGCAGCCGGTGCCGCACCTCCGCGAGCAGGTTGCGCAGGCGGATCCGGTCCTCGCGGTTCTCCCTGGCGGACCGGTGCGTCGGCATCAGCACCGACACCGCCGGATAGGGCCTCGGCTTGCGCAGCTCGGACAGGGTGACGGCGTCCATGATCCCCCGATCGTCGGACCTGTTCGCTTATGTCTCTTTTCTAGCTACCCGCAGGTAAACCGGGCGTAAGCGCTACCCGAAGGCGCGTTCGATCACCGGGCCGAGGACGTCCATGAAAGGGGAATGGACCGTGACGTAGGAGAACCCGAACCGCTCGCGCCGCTCCCGGATCTGCTCGGCGATCTGCGCCTCGGTCCCGAGGAGGACGAACGGGGTGTCCAGGATCTCCTCCACCGGCATCTCCGGCATCCGCTCCGCGTGGATCCGCTCCGCCTCGGCGCGCCGGTCGGGAGTGACCTGGACGTGCTGGACGAGCACGTTCCACTCGACGGCGTCCGCCCGCCCGCCCGCGTGCTCGCGGACGAACCGGACCCGCTCCTCGGCCTCGGCGGCGGTGCCCAGCCGGAACGTCCCCGGCGGACGCCCCTTCACCTGGTAGGCCCCGGCGATCCCGACGATGTCGGCATGGCGGGCGGCGGCCCGCAGGACGGTGTCGCCGGTCCCGCCGACGAGCAGCGGCGGGCCCGAGCCGCCGAACCCGGCCCGCTGGACGGGCGCCAGCTCGGCCAGCCCGAAGTGCTCGGCGATCGGCCGGTGCGCCTCGTAGCCGTCGCCGCCGAACAGCCCGCCCAGCTCCGCGATCAGCTCGGTCATCCGCTCCGCGCGGGCGCCGAACGGCTCCCAGGGGAGGCCGGCCGCGTCGAACTCCCACTTCATGTGCCCGGCGCCGAGGCCGAGCTCCACCCGTCCGCCGGTGAGCCGGTCGGCGGTGGCGACCTCGCGGGCGAGCAGGTGCGCGTTCCAGAACCCGGCGTTCAGCACCAGCGTGCCGACGCGCAGCCGTTCGGTCGCGTCCGCGGCGGCGACCATCGTCGGGAACGGCGCCGGAGCGCCGAGGTGATCGGGCACGAGCGCGGTGGCGTAGCCGTAGCGCTCGGCCCGGCGGCACCGCTCGGCGAAGTCGCCGTGCGAGGCGATGTCGAAGACGTTGAACCCGAACCGGAAGTCCCTCATGGGCTCACCCTGCCAAATCAGCCGGGGGTGATGAAGCCCGTCTCGTAGGCGAAGATCACCGCCTGGGTGCGGTCGCGGGCCTGCAGCTTGGCGAGGATGTTGCCGACGTGGGTCTTCACCGTCTGCGGGCTGACGAACAGCTCCCGGGCGATCTCGGCGTTCGAGCGGCCCTTGGCCATCAGCCGCAGCACGTCCCCCTCCCGCTCGGTCAGCCGGTCGTGCCAGCGCGCGCCGCCGCCCTCGGCGCCGGGCGTCCCGTGCCGCGCCGCCAGCTCCCGGATCGCCGCCGGGAACAGCAGGCTGTCGCCGTGCGCGACCATCCGGATCGCCTGCAGGATCTCCTCCGGCCGCGTCCGCTTGAGCAGGAAGCCGTTCGCGCCCGCCTTCAGCGCGTCGTAGACGTACTCGTCGTTCTCGAACGTGGTGACGACGATGATCCGCGGCGGCTCCGGCACGGTGTCCAGGATGTGGCGGGTCGCCTGGATGCCGTCGAGCCGCGGCATCCGCACGTCCATCAGGATCACGTCCGGGCGCAGCCGCTTCACCTCGCCCGGCACCTCCGACCCGTCGGAGGCCTCGCCGACGACGGCCAGGTCGTCCTCGGCGTCGATGATGGCGGCGAGGCCCGCCCGGATCAGCCGCTCGTCGTCGACCAGCAGAACCTTGATCGTCATGTTCCGGACCTTAGCGGCAGCGAGACGCGGAATCGCCAGCGGCCGCCCTCGGCGCCGGCGGTCATCTCCCCGCGCAGCACGGTGACGCGCTCGCGGACGCCGCCGAGGCCGCGCCCGCCGCCGTGGTCGGCGCCGTCGCCGCGATGGGAGCCCAGCGGATTGCTCATCTCCACCTCCAGCCGTTCCCCGTCGGTGCCGAGCCGCAGCCGCACCGGGACCTTCCCGGCGTGCCGCAGCGCGTTGGTCAGGCCCTCCTGGACGATCCGGTACGCCTCCCGCGACACCGCCGCCGGGACGTGCTCCACCTCCGGGTCCACCTCCGCGTCCAGTGTCACCCCGGCGATCCGCGTCTGCTCCAGCAGCCGGTCGAGATCCTTCAGCGTGGCCTGCGGCGCCGGGCGGGACGGGTCGTCGCGCAGCAGCCCGAGCACGTGGTCGAGGTCCTCCAGCGCGGCGCGGGCCGACTCCTCGATCGCGCCGAGGGCCTCACGGGCGAACGCGGGGTCGCTGTCGAGCACCCGCCCGGCCGCCCCGGCCTGCAGCGTCACCACGCTGAGCGCGTGCCCGACCGAGTCGTGCAGCTCCCTGGCCAGCCGGTTGCGCTCGGCGAGCTTGACCGCCTCGGTCTCCATCGCGGCGATCCGCTCGGCGGCCGACGGCCCGAGGAACCAGGGCGCCGCCCGGGACAGCAGCGCCCCCGCCACGACGATCAGCGCGAGCAGCACCGCCATGGACGCCGTCCCGATCAGCGGCGCGGGCCACTGGTGCCAGGTGCCCTCCCAGCCCCAGGAGTCCAGGAACCGGGTGTCCCAGGCCACCGCCGGCGCCAGGATCATCACGACCGCGAACGGCGGCACCGCCAGGCTCAGCCCGCTGACGACCACGCCGGTGACCAGGTGCAGCGTGAACCACGCGGCGGCCCGGATCCGGCTCTCCCACGAGGCGGCCGACCCCGGCACGAGCGCCGCCGCGGGGCCCTTGAGCAGCTCCTTGGCGAGGGAGCTCTCCAGGAGCCGCACGGTCGGCACGAGGCCCGTGACGAACGTCGCCGCCGTCGGCAGGACGACCAGGATCAGCACGATGATGACGACGGGGTCGCGGACCCGCAGCACCGGCGCCAGGCTCATCGCGAGGAACCAGTACGGCATCAGCAGCGCGCCGCCCACGACGAGGTGGGACCAGCGCCGCCAGGTCGTCCGCTCGATCAGCGGCCGGAGGACACGGAGCACACACCGATCCTGGCAGACCGGGCGGGCCGGCCCCTCCCCCGCGGGAGGGAGCCGTGTCAGGTCTTGGGCTGCCTGCGGGGCTTGGCCCGCTCTCCGGCCGCCTCCCGGTCGCGCTCGGCGAGCTTGGCCAGGCGGGCGTTGTAGGCGGCCAGCTCGTCGTCCTCGCCGCCCCCGCCGCCCTTCGCGGCCCGGTCGGCCTTGCGGTCCAGGCGCCGGGCCTGCCGCTGGTCGTCCAGATACCACTGGATCGCCAGGACGATCAGGACGATGAACGTCGGCACCTCGCCGAACCCCCACGCGATCGCGCCGCCGGTGTGCTGGTCGTGCAGGGTCGTCGTGCCCCACGGCGGGTCGACGGAGGCGTACCAGCCGCGGGCGAGCGCCTGGCTCATGTTCATCAGCGCGATGCCGAAGAACGCGTGGAACGGCATCGTCACGAACAGCAGCAGGAGCCGCCCGGGGTAGGGCAGCTTCCTCGGCGCCGGGTCGACGCCGAGCAGCACCCAGAAGAACAGGGATCCGGAGGCCAGGAAGTGCACCATCATGGCGATGTGCCCGAGGTGGTTGCGCATCGCGGCCTCGAACAGCGGCGTGAAGTACAGCGCGAAGGTGCTCGCCACGAAGATGACGGTCGCGACCGCGGGGTGCGCGATGACCTTGAGGTACCTGCTCTTCAGCATCGTGGTCAGCCACTCGCGAGGGCCGCGGTCGCCGCGGATCCGGGCGGGCTTGAGCGCCCGCAGCGCCAGCGTGACCGGCGCGCCGACGACCAGGAAGATCGGTGTCAGCATGTTCAGCACCATGTGCTGCGCCATGTGCACGCTGAACAGGATCGGCGCGTACTTGGCGACGCCGGTCTGGGTGACGGCCACGATGGTCAGGAGCCCGAGGAACCAGGAGACGGTGCGGGCGGTGGACCAGGAGTCGCCGCGCTTGCGCAGCCGGACCACCGCGGCCAGGTACAGGCCGCCGAGGACGACGACGAGGACCGCGAAGAACAGGTCGAACTGCCACAGCGTCAGCAGCCGCGCCGGAGTGACCTCCGGGGGCATGTCGTAGCCGAGCTGCGCCTTGACCGCCGACTCCGGCTCGGCCGGCGGGGGCGGCGCGGTGCGCGCCAGGGCGACCGCGAGGCCCATGGTGGCGGCCATCACGGCCGTCTCGACCGTGGCGAACCGGCCGAACGACCACGGCCGGCCGGCGGCGAGGGCGGGCAGCGTCCGGCTCCGGTGCCACCAGCCGAACCAGCCGAGCGCCCCGAACGCGATGATCTTGCCGAGCGCGAGCCGCCCGTAGTTCGTCTCGACCAGCTCCGCCGGGTCGGGCAGCCGGGCGACGACGTTCACCAGGCCGCTGACGCCGACGGTGATGTAGCACCACAGGGCCATGCGGCTGAACCGGCCGGCCATGAGCGGCAGCCGGTCGCGGCGCAGCAGGGCGTGGACGCAGACGACGGCGAGCCCGCCGACCCACGGCGCGACCGCGGCCACGTGCAGGGCGACGCCGGTCGTCGCGACGGAGTGGTTGGCGGCCGAGGCCGAGTGCCCGGTCAGCGGCGCGGGCAGCAGCGCGATCCCGGCCATGGCGAGCAGGCCGAACGCGGCGGCGGGCGTGGTGGTGGTGCGGGCCAGCAGCGCCACGACCACGGCGAGCAGCACGACGATCATGAGGGCGGTGCCCTGCGGCAGCGAGCCGACGTAGCTGCTCAGCTCGCTGCCGGTGAGGACGCTCCCGGCCGGCTGGCCGAGGACGTCCGCGACGGTGAAGACCAGGGTGGCCGCGGCGGCGGCGGCCCATCCCGCGGCGAACCAGGACGCGGCGTTGAGGTATCCGACGGCGTCCTTCGACAGCCGCGGGGCGCCGCGCCCGCCCTCGACCGGCAGGAACGCGGCGGCGGCGAGCAGGGCGCCGACGGCCAGCGCGGACAGCAGGTCCATCGCCGTCCGGGAGGCGGGCAGCCCCCACCGGGTGAGGGCGCCCGCGTCGCCGAGGCCGGGAACGACCTTCTCGGTGACCGAGCCGCCGAGCACGAGCCCGGCCACCAGGGCGGTGGCGGACGCGGCCAGCGCGGCCCCGCCGCCCGCCCAGACGGCCCGGCTGCTCCTACTCACTTCCGGTCGTCACCTGCTGCTTCTCGCTCTCGGCCGGCGCCGGCGGCTGCTTGCGCCTGGCGCGGAACACGATGGCGACGCCGATGCCGACGCCCACGAGGAGCCCGGCGCCGATCAGGACCCACAGCACCATGCCGGAGCCGGAGTCCTCCTTCTTCTCCGCGGCCTGCTCCTGGTCGATCTTGAGCGGCTGCTCGTCGGCGGTGGCGGCGTCGCCCGTCTGCTGCTCCGCGCCGACCCCGCCCGCGGCGGGCGCCCCGGACGCCGCGGCACCGTCCCCGCCCACGCTGAACGTCAGGTCGTTCTTCTCGATCGGGTGGCCGTCCTCGCCGACGACCCGGTAGGCCACCGTGTAGGACCCGGCGGGCAGCGGGCCCGACAGCTTCTGCGTGACCGTCGTGCCGGAGCGCTCGGCGGCGCCCGCCTGGAACTCCTTCTTCGCGCCGTCGGTGACGACGACCTTCGCGAGGCGGATCTTGTCGCTGAAGACGAGCTTGACCTCGGACACGGAGGCCGCTCGCGCGCCCTTCTCGGGCGTGCTGCCGACCAGCTCCGAGTGGGCCAGCGCTGGCGGCGCCGTGAACGCGCCGAGGGCGAGCGCGAGGGCGGCGACGAGTCCGAGACGGCGCACGGGCCGCCGGGGCTTGAAGATGTTCATGGATGGCCGGGTTCTCTAGTGAGTCGAAGGGCTTCATCTACCCTACTGAGCCCGCCACCATGGCATGTTCCGGGTCGGACGATGGGGCGTTTCGGCAGAAAGGCCGCTAGCAGTCACAGCCGCAGCAGTCGCAGTCGCAGTCGCAGCAGCAGCCGTCGCAGTTGCAGCAGTCGCAACAGCAGTCGCAGCCGTCGCAGTTCCGGGTGCACCAGCACCGGTCGCCGCAGGACTCGCCGTGGTGGGCGCTCCACTCCGGCTGGAAGACCCCGCAGGTCACGCAGACGAGCGTCCCGGTGAAGCACGGGATCGGCCAGCCGGGACGCGGCGGCCTGGGTCCGTGCTTCGCCAGGCTCTCGGGGGCGAAGGCGCGCTCGACGGAGCGGCCCGTCTCGCGGTCCAGGAGGGCCCGGACGAGCCGCGGCCTCTCCATTTCCAGCTCGGCGAGCGCGAGCCGCAGGCCGTGCAGCGCGTCGTCGGCGTACCGGCGGGCCTCGGTGAGATCGGTGCCGGTCGCGAGGAGGGGGTTGTACGCGCCCGCCGCCTCGTCGTCCGCGAGGTCCTCGACCGCGTCGATGAGGTGCGCGAGGCGGCCGAAGAACCGGCCCGCCTCGGCGAGGGTCTCGGCGTTGCCCTCCTTGCCGGCGAGGACGGCGGTGTGCGCGAACACGGCCGCGACGGCCGTCTCGGTGGGCTCGGTCAGATCGAGCAGCCCGAGGCCGGGCGTGGACTCCAGGGCGGGCTGCCGCGCGACGGCGTCGCGCAGCACCGAGGGGTCGAAGCCGACGGCGGCGCCGGTGCGCTCGCCCGCGGCGTCCCACCGCCCGGCCGCCCGGCCCGCCGCGGCGGCGACGAGGCGGCGGGCGTAGGGGCCGTCGCCGTCCGCCACGTGGTCGCGGGTCTTGCCGGCCGCGAGGAGCAGGGACGCCGCGGCGGCGAGCCGCGCGCCCTGCGCCCTCGCGGTGACGACCTCGGCGGTCCGCATCCCGCGCAGCGCGCACGGCCCGGCCTTGCGGCGCGGCGACAGCTCCGGCGCCTGCGCCTCCACCAGGACCGACACCAGCAGCCCGTCGTAGTTGGTGACGAGCCGCGCGGCCTGGCCGTGCTCGGCGCGCAGGGTCAGGCACAGCCCGCACAGATGGGCCATCCAGTCCTTGAACAGGGACCCGCACAGGACATGCCGACATGGCCGTACTACACCGAACACGACTTCTCCCACATCTCAGGCGCCCGCAGCTTTATTCATGGACGCGGCGGAGCCCGCGACGGTTCGCCTAGACCCCCACGCAGGTGAGCGCGCGGCGGTAGGCGGCCATGCGGGGCTCCTCCGCGGTCCCCGCCTCGGCCAGCACCTCGGCCAGGTCGAACCACGCCTGCGCGGCCTCCCGCGAGGACTCCATCTCCTCCAGGCAGGTCGCGGCCCGGGTGAGCGCCTCGACGGCCCGGTCGCGGCGGCCGAGCCGCACCGACGCCTCGCCGAGCACCGTCAGCGCCCCGGCGGTCGCCCGGCGCGGGGCGTCCCCGAGCAGGTCGATGGCCTCCTCGGCGAGCGCCACCGCCTCGCCGGGGCGGCCGAGCGCGGTCTCGGCGCGGGCCAGCTCCGTCAGGCACCAGGCGACGTCGATCTCCCCCGACGAGCTGGCGCTGATCTCGCCGCGCACCCGGGTGAGCAGCTCGCGGGCGTGGGCGGCCTGGTCGGGCCGGGCCCGCAGCAGGAGCCCGGCGTAGATGACGCGGAGCCGGTTGAGGTTGCGCGGGTCCTCGCCGTCGCCCGCGAGCATCAGCGCGCGCTCGGCGAGCGCGACGCCATCCTCGTACTCGCCGCGGATCTCCGCGACGTAGGCGGCCTCCCAGTAGGCGACCATGCGGGCGCGGGGGCTGCCGATCCGCTCGGCCCGCTCGACGAGCTGGCCGGCGAGCTGGCGGGCCCGGACGAGGTCGCCGCGCTCGATGAACGCCGACAGCAGCGCCGCGCCGAGGTGCACGGCGGCGTCGGTGGAGTCGGCGCCGGTCGCGATGAGGTGCCGCAGCGCGCTCTCGGCGGCCTCCACGCCGGCGCTGATGTCGCCGCGCTCGCGCAGGCAGCGGCTCAGCGCGACGTGCACCTTCGCCCAGTGGTCGAGGTCGGCCTCGGCGGAGGCCTCCCGGGTCAGCGCCGTGAGCCCGGCGATGGCCTCCTCCAGCTCGCCGGCGGCCTCCAGCGCGAGGGCGTGCCCCCAGCGGGCCTGGTGCAGCATGTCCGGCAGCGCAACCGCGTCCGCGCTGGCGAGCACCTCGGCGAACCGGGCCCGCGCCTCGGCCGCGGCGCCGTTGCTGAGCGCGATCTCGGCGTAGTCGAGGGTGACGCGCAGCTCGTCGACGACGTCCTCGCTGACGCCGCTGACGAGATAGGTCGCCGAGCAGTTCAGCTTCGCCGCGAGCAGCTCCACCACGCTCGGGGCCGGCACCCGCTTGTCGCTCTCGATGAGCGAGATGTAGCTGTCGGACAGCTCGGGGAAGGCGAGCTGGGCCTGGCTCACGCCCTGCCGGATGCGCAGGGCGCGAATGCGCTGCCCCAGTGTCTCCCGATCCATCGTGTGACCACCGCCTACCAGGTGCTCGCCGGCCGCGTCGCGCGCAGGGCGAGGAAGAAGTCGACTCGATCCTCCAGTGTGCCGAGGTCCCGCCCGGTCAGGTCCTCGATTCGCCGGATTCGGTACCGAAGCGTGTTCACATGGACGTGCAGCCGTGTCGCGCTGCGGCTCCAGGAACCCGAGCAGGACAGGAAGACCTCCAGCGTGTGCACGAGGTCGGCCTGCCTGGTGCTGTCGTACTCCTCCAGCGGGCCGAGCATCCGGGCGCGGAAGGACGAGCGCGTCCGCTCCGGCACTGAGGCCAGCAGCCGCGCGTAGGAGTCCAGGCACGCCGCCTCGGAGGAGTCTCGCATTCGCACCAGGGCAGGCTATAGCGGACGCGCTCCCCCGTCACGCTGCGGAGACCGGGACTCACGTCGCGACACCGCCCGCGGAGCGGGACCGGTTCACCACCGCCGCGAACCGGGCAGCTACCCTGTGCTCGCCCTGATCACGCTGCGGAAATCGGAGCCCCCGTCATGTCCGATACGACTGCCGCCGACACCGCGGACCCGCCGCCGGCGGGCGGGCGCGGGCCGCTGGAGCGGCTGTTCGACCTCACCGGGCGCGGCACGACCGTGCCGCGCGAGCTGCGCGGCGGCGTGACCACGTTCTTCGCGATGGCCTACATCATCCTGCTGAACCCGATCATCCTCGGCGGGGCCAAGGACGTCACCGGGGCGGCGCTGTCGATCCCGCAGCTGACCACGATGACGGCGCTGTCCGCCGCGGTCGCCACGGTGATCATGGGGCTGGTCGGGAACGCGCCGCTCGCCCTCGCCGCCGGGCTCGGCATCAACGCGGTCGTGGCGTTCCAGGCCGCGCCGGTGATGACCTGGCCGCAGGCGATGGGCCTGGTGGTGATCGAGGGCGCGGTGATCGTGCTGCTGGCGCTCACCGGGGTCCGCGAGCGGATCATGAACTCGATCCCGCTGGCGCTCAAGCACGCGATCGCGGTCGGCATCGGCGCGTTCATCGCGCTGGTCGGCCTCTACGACGCGGGGTTCGTCACCTCCAGCGCGACGAGCCCGCCGCTGTCGCTCGGCACCGGCGGCCGGCTGGAGACGCTGCCGTCGCTGGTGTTCGCGCTCACCCTGCTGCTGATGATCGTGCTCTACGTGCGGCGGGTGCCCGGCGCGATCCTGATCAGCATCATCGCCGGGACGTCCGGGGCCGTGGCGATCCAGGAGAACGCGACCGTCAAGGAGGGCGGCTGGGGCGTGGTCACCCCGAACATGCCCGACAAGCTCTTCGCCGTCCCCGACTTCGGGCTGTTCGGGGAGATCGACCTGTTCGGCGGATTCGGCCGGGCCGGGGTCATCACCGCGCTCGTCGTGCTGTTCACGCTGGTCCTGTCCGGGTTCTTCGACGCGATGGGCACGATCCTCGGCATCAGCGACGAGGCGGGCCTGGTGAGCGAGAAGGGCGAGGTCCCGCGGCTCGGCCGGATCCTGTCGGTGGACGGCCTGTCCGCCGCGTTCGGCGGCGTCACCAGTTCCTCGGCCAACACGGTGTTCGTCGAGTCGGCGGCCGGCGTCGGCGAGGGGGCCAGGACCGGTCTGGCCAACCTCGCCACCGGCGCGCTGTTCGCGGTCACGCTGTTCCTCACCCCGCTCGCCGCGACCGTCCCCGCGCAGGCCGCCGCGCCGGCCCTGGTGGTGGTCGGCGCGCTGATGATGACGCAGGTCGCCAAGGTGGACTGGAACGACCTCGACCTGACGATCCCGGCGTTCCTCACCATCGTGCTGATGCCGTTCACCTTCTCGATCACGACCGGGATCGGCGGCGGCATGGTCGCCTACGCGCTGATCAAGCTCGCCCGGGGCCGGTGGCGCGAGGTCTCGGTCTGGCTGTGGCCGGTCGTGGCGCTGTTCCTGGTCTTCTTCGCGCTCCATCCCGTCGAGCAGTGGCTGAACGTGCGGTGACCGTCGCGTGACGCGACTTCCCCGCCCATTTGAAACTCTGGGACGCGGTTGCGGGTGTCAAATAGTGCCGTCATGGCGTAAGCAGAAGGTAGGGCCTTACCCCCCGGCGTGAAAGGCGTGGCTGTGGTGTCCCCGGACTCTCCCTCCCGCCCGTCGCCGCACGGTCACGTCCTGCTGGCACCTGACAGGTTCCCGGGAGGGCTGACCGCGGCGCGGGCCGCCCGGCATCTCGCCGCCGGGCTGCGGCGCGCGCGTCCCGGCGTCCCGCTGGTGGAGCTGCCCGTGGCCGACGGCGGCGACGGCACCGTCGAGGCCGCGGTGGCGGCCGGATGGCGGCGGGTCGAGGTGGAGGTGTGCGGGCCGACGGGGCGCCCGGTCACCGCGCGGCTCGCGGTGAACGGCCGCAGCGCGGTGGTCGAGCTGGCGGAGGCGTCCGGGCTGCGCCGGCTGCCGGGCGGCGAGCCGCGGCCGCTCGTGGCCTCCAGCATCGGGACGGGGCAGCTGGTCGCGCACGCCGTCCGGCTCGGCGCCCGCCGGATCGTCCTCGGCCTCGGCGGCGGCGCCTGCACCGACGGCGGCGCGGGCCTCGTCCAGGGGCTCGGCGGCCGGCTGCTGGACGCGCTCGGCAAGGACCTGCCGCCCGGCGGGGCGGCGCTGCGCTCGCTGCACGCGCTCGACCTGCGCGGCCTGCCCGACATGTCGGCCATCGAGGTGGTGGTGGCGGGCGACTCGGCGGGGCCGCTGCTCGGCCGCACCGGCGCCGCCGCGGTCGACGGGCCGCGCCGCGGCGCGACCCGCGACGAGGTGCGGCTGCTGGACGCGGGCCTGCGCCGCTGGGCCGACCTGGCGGAGGCGGCGGCCCGCAGGGCGGCCCGCGACCTGCCCGGCGCCGGGACCTCGGGCGGCGTCGCGTTCGCCGCGCTCACCTTCCTCGGCGCGACGATCGAGCCGGGCCCGTCCCTGATGCTGGACCTGCTCGGGTTCGCCGGGAAGGCGCGCGGCGCGCGGCTGGTGGTCACCGGCGAGGGCGTCCTGGACACTCGGTCGCTGCGCGGCAGCGCGCCGATCGGGGTGGCCCGCGCCGCCGCCCGCGCGGGCGCGCCCGTCGTCGCGGTGGCCGGCCGCCGCGGCCTCACCGGCGAGCAGCTGCGCAAGGCCCGCATCCATGCGGCGTACGCGCTGGCCGACATCGAACCGGACGAGGAGCGCCGCGTCCGCCGGGCCGGCCCGCTGCTGGAGCAGCTGACGGTGGCGATCGCCGACGAGTGGCTGCCGCCCGCGCGCCCGTGAATCGGAGCGCTCCAACGAATATTCGCCACTTTCGTGGCGACCGTGTGGTCAGCCCTTTACGATCGACGGGAGCGGCAGGTCATCGGGAACTCAACAGCGGCGCTAGGCGGGCACGGCATGGCGGAAGAGCAGTACGACTGGGCGTCCCTCGGGATCGACGTCACCAAGCCGAGCATCGCTCGGACCTACGACGTGGTGCTGCGGGGCAAGGACAACTTCGAGGTCGACCGCGCCTTCGTCGCCGAGATCGTCAAGATCATTCCGGAGATCTACGACGTGGCCACCTACAACCGGGAGATCCTCGGCCGCGGCGTGCGCTACCTGGCGGCCGAGGCCGGCCTGCGCCAGTACCTCGACCTCGGCTCCGGGCTGCCGACCGTGCAGAACACCCACCAGGTCGCGCAGAGCGTCTCGCCCGGCTCGCGGGTGGTGTACGTCGACAACGACCCGATCGTGCTCGCGCACGGGCGGGCGCTGCTGGCCGAGAACGCGAGCACCACGGTCGTCACCGCCGACATCCGCGAGCCGGAGAAGATCCTCGCCCACGAGGAGGTGCGCCGGCTGATCGACTTCGGCGAGCCCGTCGCGGTGATGCTCGTCGGCATCCTGCACCACCTGCACGACGACGAGGGGCCGCAGCAGATCGTGGAGACGCTGATGGAGGCCGTCCCGTCCGGCAGCCACCTGTTCGTCACGGCCTTCTGCCGGTCCAGCCAGGAGGCCGCGGACGCCGAGGTGCAGTACCAGGGCCTGCTCGGCACCGGCCGGTTCCGCACCCCCGAGGAGATCACCCGCTACTTCGACGGCCTGGAGCTCCTGGAGCCCGGCCTCGTCCCGCTGCCGCTGTGGCGGCCCGAGGAGAACGTCCCGGACGAGCTGACCGTCGGCCAGCGCCTCATGTACGGGGGCATCGCCCGCAAGCCCTGACGACCGCGGCCCGCCGCCGGGAGCGCTTTACACGGTGTCATCGGAACAGCCGATGCCCTGACACCCTGCACATGGCCGGAGGGTTCGTCCGCCCCGCACGCTGGAGGCACAGGTCCTGGTCAGCGTCACGGAGGAGCTTGCGGTGAAGATCGGCGTCCCGCGAGAGATCAAGAACCACGAGTACCGGGTGGCGATCACCCCGGCGGGGGCGCACGAGCTCACCCGGCACGGCCACGAGGTGTTCGTCGAGCGCGGCGCCGGGCTCGGCTCGGCGATCCCCGACGACGACTACGCCGCCGCGGGCGCCAAGATCCTGGACGGCGCGGACGGCGTCTGGGCCGAGGGCGAGCTGATCCTCAAGGTGAAGGAGCCGGTCGCGCCGGAGTACCACCGGATGCGCGACGGCCAGATCCTGTTCACCTACCTGCACCTCGCCGCGTCCCGGGCGTGCACCGACGCGCTCCTGGCGGCCGGCGTCACCGCGATCGCCTACGAGACCGTCCAGCTCGCCGACGGCTCGCTGCCGCTGCTCGCGCCGATGTCGGAGGTCGCCGGGCGCCTCGCCGCGCAGGTCGGCGCGTACAACCTGATGTCCTTCACCGGCGGGCGGGGCGTCCTGCCGGGCGGGGTGCCCGGCGTCGCGCCGGCGAAGGTCGTCGTCATCGGCGGCGGCGTGTCCGGTCTCAACGCCGCCCAGATCGCCGCCGGCATGGGCGCGGACGTGACCGTCCTCGACGTGGACGTCGACCGCCTCCGCCACATCGACGCCATCTACCAGGGCCGCCTGCGGACGCTGGTGTCCAGCGCGTACACGGTCGAGCAGGAGGTCCGCGCCGCCGACCTCGTCATCGGGGCCGTGCTGATCCCGGGCGCCCGCGCGCCCAAGCTGGTGTCCAACGACCTGGTCGCCCGCATGAAGGCGGGCTCGGTCCTGGTGGACATCGCGATCGACCAGGGCGGCTGCTTCGAGGACTCCCGCCCCACCACGCACGACGACCCCACCTACAAGGTGCACGGCTCGACGTTCTACTGCGTGGCCAACATGCCGGGCTCCGTCCCGAACACCTCCACCTACGCGCTGACCGGCGTCACGCTCCCGTACGCCGTCCAGATCGCCGACCGGGGCTGGCGCGCCGCCCTGCGCGCCGACGCCGCGCTCGCCCGCGGCCTCAACACCCACGCCGGCGCGCTCGTCTACGACCACGTCGCCGAGGCCCACGGCCTGCCCCACACCTCTCTCGCGTCGGTCCTGGACTGATCCGCCCCCCTAGAGTTGCCTCGTGGGCGAACTGGTGCTGGTGCGTCATGGGGAGACCGAGTGGAGCCGGGAGCGCCGGCACACCGGGCGGACGGATCTTCCGCTGACCGAGCGGGGCGAGGAGCAGGCGCGGTCGCTGCGCGAGGCGCTCGCCGGGCGGCGGTTCGCCCTGGCGCTGGCCAGCCCGGCGGAGCGGGCCCGGCGGACCGCGGAGCTGGCGGGGCTGCGGGTGGACGGGACCGACCCCGACCTGTGGGAGTGGGACTACGGCGGCTACGAGGGGATCACCTCGGCCGCGATCCGCGAGGAGCGTCCCGGCTGGTTCCTGTGGGACGACGGGGTGGTCCCGGGCGACGCCGGGCATCCGGGCGAGACCGTCGAGCAGGTCGGCGGGCGGGCGGACGCGGTCCTCGCGCGGGTGCGGGCGGCGCTCGCGGACGGCGACGTGGCGCTCGTCGCGCACGGCCATCTCCTGCGCGTCCTGACGGCGCGGTGGCTCGGCCTGGAGCCCGCGCGGGGCCGGCTGTTCGCGCTCGGCACCGGGACCGTGTCGGCGCTCGGCACCGAGCACGGCAGACCGGTGATCAGCGCCTGGAACGTCCCGGTTCGGTAATCACGGCCAGCGCATAGGGTACCTGGTGGGGATGTCCCCCAGGGGTACCCGGGCGAGCGCCCCGGAAGGATTGCGAGGTTGGAGATGACGGCCAGCGAGGCCCCCGTCCGGGGGTACACCGCCACCAAGGACCAGCTGCAGACCCGGCTGGCGCGGATCGAGGGCCAGGTGCGCGGCATCGGCCGGATGGTCGAGGAGGACCGCTACTGCATCGACATCCTCACGCAGATCAGCGCGGTCCAGGCGGCGCTGGACAAGGTGGCGCTCGGCCTGCTGGACGGGCATGTGCGGCACTGCGTGGCCGAGGGCGCCGAGGAGGGCAAGGGCGAGGCGATGTCCACCGAGCTGATGGCGGCCGTCGGGCGGCTCATGCGGCGCGGCTGACTCACCCGCCGGGGCAGCCCTCGCCGTCCGGCGCGGGCGCGCTCGTGCGCTCGATGGTCTCGACCAGGACGCGCCAGCCGTGCAGGAACTGCGCCCGCTCGTCCGGCGTGAGCGCCTCCAGCGCCATGCGGAACGGCCGCAGCCGGCGCCAGGTGAACCGCTCGACCATCTCGCGGTGCCGCTCGCCGAGGCTGACGATCATGCGCCGGCGGTCCCGCTCGTCCGGGCGGCGCTCCACGAAGCCGCCGCGCTCCAGCTCGCCGACCAGCTGGCTGACCGTGGCGGGGCTGAGCGCCATCCGCCGGGCCAGGACGCCCACGGCCATGGGGCCCTGCAGGACGAGCTGGATCAGCGCGGGCACGTGCCGGGGCCCGAGGCCGGCGGCGCGCACCCGGTCGACGAGCTCCTCCGCGCCGTCGTGCCCGCCCTTGATCCCGCGCATCATCCTGGCCGTGAGCTGGACCATCGTCTCCAGGTCCGCGTCCACCGCCGCGGCGGCGGCAGATCCATTCTCGGACATACCTTGAAGTTCAACATATTCCGTGATGCACTGCAAAATGTTGAACTTCAAGGCGTTTTCACGTCTTGATCGACGGGGAGACGGGGCGCGGAGCAGGCGAGGGGACCGACCATGGCCGAGAGCCCGATCACCAAGGCGGCACCGCCGGACGACACCGCCGGAAGCGAGCGCCTGGACCGCCGGACGATCCTGCTCGGCCTGGTGATCGTGTCGGGGACCGTGATGGCGATCCTCGACACCACGATCGTCAACGTCGCGCTGGAGACGCTCGGGCGCGACTTCTCCACCGGGCTGTCGACGATCCAGTGGGTCATCACCGGCTACATGCTGGCGATGGGCACCGTCATCCCGCTGACCGGCTGGGCCATCGACCGGTTCGGCGGGCGCCGCGTGTGGATGACCTCGATCGTGCTGTTCGTCCTCGGGTCGGTGCTGTCCGGCGCCGCCTGGAACATCGAGTCACTGATCGTCTTCCGGGTCGTGCAGGGCCTCGGCGGCGGCATGCTGATGCCGACCGGCATGGCCATCCTGACGATGGCGGCGGGACCGCGGCGGATGGGCCGCGTCATGAGCATCGTCGGCGTCCCGATGCTGCTCGGCCCCGTCCTCGGCCCGGTGCTCGGCGGCTGGCTCGTGGAGGACGTCGACTGGCGCTGGATCTTCCTCGTCAACCTGCCGGTCGGGGCGATGGCCCTGGCGCTGGCCTGGTGGAACGTCCCGCGCCACCGCGGCGAGCACGCCGCGCCGGGGCTCGACTGGCGCGGGCTGGTCCTGCTGCCGCCCGGATTCGTCCTGCTGATCTACGGCCTGTCCACCGCGAGCAGCAACGGCGGGTTCGGGGAACCGTCCACCATCGCCTGGCTCGCGGGCGGCGCCGTCCTGGTCGGCCTGTTCGCGCTGCACAGCCTGCGGCTCCGCGAGCGCTCCCTGATCGACGTGCGGCTGTTCACCGACCGGACGTTCGCGGCCGCCGCCGTCGGGGTGTTCTTCGTCGGCCTCGCGCTGATGGGCTCGATGCTGCTGATCCCGCTGTACTTCCAGATCGGCCGCGGCGAGGGCGCGTTCGCGGCCGGGCTCCTGCTGGCGCCGCAGGGGCTCGGGGCCGCGACCGCGATGCCGCTCGCCGGAATGATCACCGACAAGCTGGGCGCCGGGCGCGTCGTCCCGGTCGGCGTCGTCCTCCTGGTGGCCGGGACCGTCCCGTTCGCCCTGGTGGGGGCGGACACGTCCTACTGGCTGCTCGCCGCCGCCCTCTTCGTGCGGGGCCTCGGCCTCGGCTGCACGATGATGCCGACCATGTCGGCGGCGCTCACGACGCTGAGCCGGGCCGTGGTCCCGCGGGCCAGCAGCACCCTGAACATCATCGTCCAGCTCGGCGGATCGGTCGGCACGGCGCTGCTCGCCGTCATCCTGGCCCGCCAGATCGGCGACCGGGTCCCGGGGGCCGGAGCCGGCGGGGACGGCGCCGCCGCGGGCATGGGCGAGATCCCCGAGCGGGTCCGCGAGCAGGTCGCGCCGAACCTGGCGGACGCGTTCGGCCACACGTTCTGGGTCGCGCTGATCCTCACCGCGGTGCTGATCCTCCCGGCGCTGCTGCTGCCGCGGCACGGGGCCCACGAGAAGGACCACGAGGGGGACACGGTGCCGGACGCTCCCCCGCCGGCCTGACCGGGCTCAGGAGGCGATCGACAGGCCCGCCAGATCCGCCTCGTGCTGGCGCGTGATCCGCCTGGCCCGCTGGGCGTCCGGCGAGTACCGGAACCGCTCGGGGACGACGTGCGTGGTGCGGTAGAGGCCCTTCAGCGTCAGTGTCGCGGCCAGGTCCGACGTCGGCAGCCCCGGCAGCCCGTACATGCGGCGGGCCCAGCGCGGCAGCGTGGAGACGACCAGCACCCCGAGGCCGGGCGCGGCGAGCTTCAGCGGCAGCAGCGGGCGCGGGAGGGCGGGGCTGAACATGCGGCGCAGTCCCACGCGCGCCTCCCGGCACGCGTAGATCCGGCGCCGCATCCGCGCGTAGTAGTCCCTCATCTCCCCGACCGTGGCGGGCACGTCCGCCGGGTCGAGGCCGACGACGGCGGCGGCGCGGCGCTGCTCGTCCACGAACGTGTCGGCGTCCCGCGCGGTCAGCGGCACTCCCGCGCGGCGGGCCACGTCCAGGTAGGAGTCGACCTCGCCCATGTGGACCCACAGCAGGTTCTCCGGGTCGTCGACCGGGAACGTCTCGCCGGTCCGCATGTCCAGGCCGGTGAGCTTGGAGTGCAGCCGGCGGACGCGGCGGCCCACCCGCTCGACCTCCTCGTGCGTCCCGTAGGTGCGGACGCGGACGAACTCGACCGTCCGGCCGAGCCTGGCCCAGGCCGCGGCGGGGTCCATGAGCTCGGAGTTCTGCGCGGTCCCCCACATCGTGCGCGGATGCAGCGCCTGGAGCAGCAGCGCCCTGATCCCGCCGATGACCAGCACGGGCTCGCCCATGACCTCCCAGGTCACCGAGCCCGGGCCGAACAGCCCGTGGTCGGCCCGCTCCTCGCTCTCGTCGTGCACGTCGACCGCCTTCCGTCGCCGCGGCCGGGAGTCGGCACCGGCCCGGTAATCGAAGGCTTACCCTGCCACGCCGGACGTCACACGATCTAGTCCTCGATGAGGTCGTCTACCGCTTCGTCCCGTTCGCCGGGTTCGGTCTGCTCGGTGATCCAGGCCAGGTAGTCCATGCTCCCCGCCACCACCGGCGTCGCGATGATCTCCGGGGTGTCGTAGGAGTGGCCCTCGGTGATCAGGGAGGCCAGCTCGTCGAACCGGTCGGCGGAGGTCTTGAAGAGCACCATCCACTCCTCCGCCGACTCGATCTCGTCCTCCCACCAGTAGGTGCTGGCGATCGGCCCCACGAGCTGGGCGCAGGCCGCGAGCCGCTCGGCGACCGCCGACCGGGCCAGCTCGGCGGCCTCGGCGCGGGAGTCGGTGGTGGTCGTCACCTGCACGTAAGAGTGGGCCATGGCACGACTCCTTCCCGCTCCCCGCCCGCGCACGCCCCCGGCACGGGCGGCTACCTGGACGGACGGACGACGAGCGCGCTGCCGCCGCCCCGCCTGGTGGGCTCCGCGACCGCCTGGACGAGGCCGGGCCGCAGGAACTCCAGCCCCGTCGCGGCGCCGATCACGCCCGCGGGCGGCCCGGGGAACGGCTCCAGGCGGTGCCCCCGCGCGGCCAGGTCGCGGCCGTACCGGTCGATGAACGGCTGCTCGGCGAAGACCTGCGGGGTGTTGCGCTGCGTGGCGCGGGGCGCGTTCAGCGCGGTGGGCAGGTCCATGCCGAGGTCGATCCGGTTGACCAGGATCTGCAGCACGGTCGTGATGATCGTCGACCCGCCGGGCGTGCCGACCGCGAGCTTCGGCCGCCCGTCCTTGAGCACGAGGGTCGGGGACATGCTGCTGCGCGGGCGCTTGCGCGGGCCCGGCAGGTTCGGGTCGGGCGCCTGGCCCGGCGCGGGCGGCTGGAACGAGAAGTCGGTCAGCTCGTTGTTCAGCAGGAACCCGCGCCCGGGAACGGTGATGCCGCTGCCGCCGAACTGCTCGATCGACAGCGTGTAGGCGACGACGTTCCCCCACTTGTCGGCGACGTTGAGGTGAGTGGTCTGCGGGCCCTCGAACGCCAGCGCCCTGGTCTGGGTGCCCGGCGGGACGCACGGCGCGTAGGACCCGTCCGGCGAACCGGGGGCCACGGGGGCGGCCGCCGCCCGGTCCGGCTTGATCAGGCACGCGCGCTCGCGGGCGAACCCGGACGACAGCAGCTCGTCCAGGGGCACGTCCACCTTGTCGGCGTCGCCGACGTAGCGGCCTCGGTCGGCGTAGGCGAGCTTGGACGCCTCCAGGTAGTAGTGGAGGGCCGTGACCGGGTCGCGCGCGTCCAGGCGGAAGTTGCCGAGGATGTTGAGCGCCTCCCCCACGGTGGACCCGCCGGACGACGAGGGCGGCATGCCGTACACGTCCGTCCCCCGGTAGGGCACGTGGGTGGGCTCGCGCGGCACGGCCCGGTAGGCGGCGAGGTCACCGCGCTCCATGAGGCCGGGACGGACGTTGCGCGTCGCCTTCGGGTCCACCGGGGGCTTGGCGACCGTCCGGGCGATCTCCTCGCCGAGCCCGCCCTCGTAGAACCAGTCCGTGCCGCGCCGCGCCAGCTCCCGGTAGGTGCCGGCGAGGTCGGGGTTGCGGAAGACCGAGCCGACCGCGGGCACCTTCCCGCCCGGCAGGAACAGCCGGCGGGTCGGGACGATGTCGCGGAAGCGCGCCTCGTTCGTCGAGGTCTGGTCGTGGAACTCCTGGTCCACGACGAAGCCCCGGTCGGCGACCTTGATCGCCGGGCGCAGCAGGGTGCCGAGGTCGCGGGTGCCGAACCGGCGCAGCGCGAGGTCCCACTGCGCGAGGGTGCCGGGCACGCCGACGCCGAGCCCGCTCGTGACGGCCTGGTCGAACGGGAGCGGCCGTCCCGTCGCCGGGTCGATGAAGGCGTCCTGCTTCATCCGCTTCGGCGCGAACTCGCGCCCGTCGAGGGCGTGGACCCGGCGCGTCCTCGCGTCGTAGTAGGTCATGTAGCCGCCACCGCCGATCGCGGCCACGTACGGCTCGGTGACCCCGAGCGTGGCGCCCGCGGCGACGGCCGCGTCCATCGCGTTGCCGCCGCGCCGGAGGACCTCCAGGGCCGTCCGGCTGGCGTCCGGGTCGACCGTGGACACGGCGCCGCCGTACCCCGTCGCGACCGCCTGCTTGACCGGCTGCTTCGCGGGGGGCCGCGGGTGCGCCGGCATGGTCGCGGGCGCGGCGGCGGCGGGCGCGGCCGGGACGGTGAGGGACGCGGCGACGGCGAGCGCGGCGGCGGCGGCCGTGCGGCGGGACCCGCGGGACGGCTTCGGCGCCCGCGCGGGCGGCGCGTGCGAGGGCGATGGGGAGCGGAACACCGGACCTCCAGACGAACGCGGCGTCCCTACGGTGCCACCGATCTTCGTCGGACGCCACCGTCCGCACCGGCCGACCCCGGACGCGGCGCCGGACCGCGGCACCGAAAGATCATAAAGCGCTTTCCCCCTCTGGAAATGGGACCTATTGCCGCGGAACGGTCCACCGGAAAGTCATTCGGCCGTCCTCGCCCAGCGTGAGGGGGCCATTGCGGCACGTCGCCGACCTGCGGTTTGGCAGGATGCGACAACGGCGAGACGGCGGGAATCCGGGCGAAAACGTTGCGATTATGCTCATACCTGGTGAATTCTTAGGGACTTCGGCAAGCACCTCGCGATCAGCGGCGCGGGTTCAGGCCTTGGGGGACCACCTATGACCTTGGACATGCGCATGCGCAACAACATGTTCCGGCGGCTGCCGGTCGAGCAGGCCACCGGCCGGCTCTACGGCGGCAGGCACCGTCTCCGCGTGGTCTACCGGACCCGCGATCTCGTCGTGCTCGGCCTCGGCGTCATGATCGGCTCCGGCATCTTCAAGATCGCCGGCGAGCAGGCGTCCTCGACCGCGGGCCCCGGCGTGCTCGTCTCGTTCCTCATCGCGGGCGGCGTGTGCGTGCTGGCGGCGCTGGCCTTCGCCGAGCTGTCCTCGATCGTCCCGGTCGCGGGCAGCGCCTACTCCTTCAGCTACGTCGCGTTCGGCGAGGTGTGGGCGTGGGTCGTCGGCTGGGCGCTGATCATGGAACTGCTGCTGGCCGCGTCCGTGCTCGCCCGGGTCTGGTCGCTGTACGCCGCGCAGGCGCTGCAGGACTTCGGGGTGGGGGTCCCGAGCTGGCTCGGCGAGCTGATCGGCCAGCAGAAGGGCCCCGACCTGTTCGCCCTCGGCATCCTGCTGCTGGTCGTCCTGATGCTCGCCACCGGCAGCCGGATGAGCCTGAAGTCGCTGTGGTTCATGGTGATGGCCAAGGTCATCGTGATCGGGCTCGTCATCGCCACCGCGCTGAAGTTCTTCAGCCCGGGCAACCTCACCCCGTTCCTGCCGCCGTCCCAGCCCGCCCCCGAGGCCGACCAGACGGTGCTGGACGCCGTGCTCGGCGCGCTCGGCGGCGGGACCCCGCACGTGTTCGGGGTCTGGGGCATGTTCGCCGCGGCGCCGGCCATCGCGTTCGCCTACATCGGCTTCGACCTGATCGCGACCGCCTCGGAGGAGACCGACGACGCGCCCCGCAAGGTGCCGCGCGGCATCCTCACCGCGCTGGTCACCACCATCGTGCTGTACGCGGCCGTCGCGGTCGCGCTCGTCGGCATGGTCGGGATGGACGGCATCGCGAACCTCAACCCCGACAAGCTGCTGCTCGCCGCCGCCTTCGACTCGGTCGGCGCGGGCGCGATGGGCAAGATCGTCGACGTGGGGGCCATGCTGGCGCTCACCACCGTCATCCTGGTGCTGATGATCAGCCTGACCCGGGTGGTGTTCTCCATCTCCCGGGACGGGCTGCTGCCGCGCCCGCTCGCCGCGATGAGCCGCTACAAGGTGCCCTCCCGCGCCACGCTCCTCGCGGGCGGCGCGGCCGTGGTGATGTCGCAGACGATCGACGTACTCACCCTGGAGCAGCTCGTCGTGATCGGCTCGCTGTTCGCGTTCCTGTTCGTCGCGGCGGCGGTGCTGGCGCTGCGCCGCTCCCGGCCGGACCTGCACCGGCCGTTCCGGATGCCCGCGGCGCCGCTGGTCGTGATCGTGACGATCTTCGCGATCGGCTGGCTGATGCTGAACCTGAACGTCGAGACGTGGGCCTATTTCGCGATCTGGATGATCGTCGGCATCGGCATCTACCTGGTCTACGGGCGCCGCAAGAGCCAGATGAAGCTGCTGCTGGACGCACCGCCGCCCGCGCGCCCGGTCGCCGCGCCGATGGCCCCCGCCCCGCCGCCGGGCGCGGCCCTTCCCCCGGGCGCGGCCCCGCCGCCCCCGGGCGCGGTGCCGGGGCCGTGGGACGTGCGCCCCACCCCCGGGCAGGTCGGCCAGGGGACGTGGCCGGGCGAGGGGCGCCCCGGCACGCCGGAGAGCCCCTACCCCACCGGCCGGTACTCGGCGGGACGCCGGCCGGGCGGCCGGTTCGCGCCCGAGCCCTACCCCACCGACCCGGCCCCGCAGGGCGGGCCACCGGGCCGCGGCCCGTCCGGGGCGTACTCCGCCGGGCCGCCCGAGGACCCGTACGCGGTCGATCCGGGCGTGCCGAACCCGTACTCGTCCGGGCCCCACGAATCCCGGCCGTACGGATCCCAACCCTCCGGGCCGTACGAATCCGGGCCGTACGAATCCGGGCCGTACGAATCCGGGCCGTACGAATCCGGGCCGTACGAATCCGGACCCTCTGAATCCGGACCCTACGAGCCCCGGCCCTACGAGCAGGGCGGCCAGGAGCAGAACCCCCGCCGGCCCGGGCCGTACGGTCCCGGGTACGGTCCGGGCGACGAGCCCCAGGAGCCGCCGCAGGGGGGACGGCACCGCCGCTGAGGCGGTATCGCCCAACACCCGTTTTGTAGAGTTCCGCCGAACGCCGAGGGCGCCCCCTTCCCGGGGGGCGCCCTCGTTCCGTCTCGGGTGAGGGGTGGACAACGGGTGATGTGCGGGCTATGTTGTTCTCAGCTAGAGATGAACTCTATTTGAGACTTACTCAGTCAGAGATCGACGGGAGGGACACCGATGGCACCGGACCCGAGGCGCGACGAGAGCGAGTTCCTCGCGAACTACGACCCGCGCGACTACGACCCGGTCTCGGTGACGGTGGACGTGGTCGCCCTCACCATCCGCGACGGCGCCCTGCACGTCCTGCTCGTCCGGCGGGGGAACGCCCCGTTCGAAGGGATGTGGGCGCTCCCCGGCGGTTTCGTCCAGGCGGGCGGCCCCCTCCAGGGCACCGACGCCGAGGACCTCCCGGACGCGGCCGTCCGGGAGCTGGCCGAGGAGACGGGGCTGAGCGCCAAGGGCGGCGCGCTCGGCCGCGTCCACCTGGAGCAGCTCGGCACCTACGGCGCCCCCGGCCGCGACCCGCGGATGCGGGTCATCTCCGTCGCCTACCTGGCCTTCGCCCCGGAGCTGCCCGACCCGGAGGCCGGCGGCGACGCCGCCGACGCGGCGTGGGTCCCGGTGGACGCGCTCGGCCTGACCGAGTCCGGCGACCAGCGGCCCGGCACGACCCGGCGGCTGGCCTTCGACCACGCGCGGATCCTGTCGGACGGGCTGGAGCGGGCGCGCGGGAAGCTGGAGTACACCCCGCTCGCCACCGCCTTCTGCGGCGGCGAGTTCACGATCCCCGAGCTCCGCGCCGTGTACGAGGCGGTGTGGGGCGAGGAGCTGCACGCCGGCAACTTCCACCGCAAGGTTTTGTCGGTGCCCGGGTTCGTGGAGAGCACCGGCGCGACGTCCGACCGCGGCGGCCGGCGCGGCGGCCCCCGCCCCCGCCTCTACCGCCCCGGCGACGCGCGCCTCCTGCACCCCGCCCTCCTGCGCCCCGGCCGCGAGGAGGAGATCCGATGAGCGGGCACCGGCTGGACGAGGCGCTGGCGCGGCTGGACCGGGCGCGGGTGCCCGCCGACCTGTTCGGCGACGACGAGGCGGAGGCGGCGCGGCGCTACCGGCGGCTCGCCCGGCTCGTCCACCCGGACGCGACCGGCGGGCGGACCCGCGACGCGTTCATCCGCCTCAACGACCTCTGGCGGGGCTACCGCGGCGGCGACCCGGCGACGATCACCACGCGCCGGCACGCGTACCGGCTGGACGGCGGCGCCATCGGCGGCGACCTCGCCGAGCTGTACCGGGCGCGGGTCGGCCCCGGCCGCGACGTCCTGCTGAAGATGCCGCGCGACCCGCGCGACGGCGACCTGGTCGAACGCGAGGCCGTGGCGCTCCGCCAGCTCCCCAAGGACGGCGACGGGAAGTTCCTGCCCTACGTCCCGCGGCTGGTCGAGTCGTTCCGGCACCGGGACGCCGCCACCGGCGCGCAGCGCCAGGTCAACGTGATCACCGCGCTGGACGGGTTCCACAGCCTGGCCGAGGTCGGGCGGGCGTATCCGGACGGCGTCGACCCGCGCGACGCGGCCTGGATGTGGCGGCGGCTGCTGGTCGGCCTCGGCTTCGCGCACCGCGCGGGCGTCCTGCACGGCGCGGTGCTCCCCGACCACGTGCTGATCCACCCGGAGGAGCACGGCCTGGTCCTGGTCGACTGGTGCTACTCCGTCCCCGGCTGCTACGCGCACACCGACCCGTCCGGGCGCGTCCCGGCGATGGTCGACCGGTACGCCGGCTGGTACCCGCCCGAGGTGCCGGGACGGCGGACGGCGAGCCCGGCGACCGACATCTTCATGGCCACCCGGTGCATCACCGACCTGATGGGCGACAAGGCGCCCAAGGCGATGCGCTCGTTCGCGCGGGGCTGCACGCTCCCCGCGCAGAACCGGCGCCCCGCGGACGCCTGGCGGCTGCTCGCCGAGCTGGACGAGCTGCTGGAGCGGCTCTACGGCCCGCGCCGCTTCCGCCCCTTCCACCTGCCCGTTCCCCGCTGAAGGAGAGAGATCATGGGAAGCGGAAACTGGTCCACCGACGTCTACGCCGCACGCGCGAGCTACCGCGCGTCCACCGGCGCCAGCGCGTTCGCCTACTCCGACGGCGGCGCCACCACCGTCCACCCCGACCTGGACCCGCGCGGCGTGACCGTCCGGGAGAGCCGGGACTCCGAGGACCACCCCGAGTCGCTCGCGATCGGCGTCCTGTTCGACGTGACCGGCTCGATGGGGACCGTGCCGCGGACGCTGCAGACCAAGCTCCCCGACCTGCTCGGGCTGCTGCTGCGCAAGGGGTACGTCGAGCACCCGCACATCCTGTTCGGCGCGGTCGGCGACGCGACCTGCGACCGCGCGCCGCTGCAGGTCGGCCAGTTCGAGGCCGACAACCGGATGGACGACGACCTCGGCAAGATCCTGCTGGAGGGCGGGGGCGGCGGCCAGATGCGCGAGTCGTACGAGCTGGCCATGTACCTCATGGCCCGGCACACCTCGATCGACTGCTTCGAGAAGCGCGGGAAGCGCGGCTACCTGTTCATGATCGGCGACGAGCTGGCCTACCCCAAGGCCAAGCGGCGCGAGATCGCCAAGGTCATCGGGGGCGAGCCGGACGAGGACGTCCCGGTCGCCGCCCTCGTCCGCGAGCTGCAGCGGATGTACGACGTGTACTTCATCATCCCCGAGGGCGCCTACCACGCCGGAAGCCGCGAGCTGAAGGACTTCTGGCAGGAGCTGCTCGGCCAGAACGTCCTCTACCTGGACGACCTGGACGCCGTCTGCGAGACGATCGCGCTGACCGTCGGGCTCGCCGAGGACGCCATCGACCTGGACGAGGGCCTGGAGCACCTGGAGGAGGCCGGGTCGGACGCGGGCGCCTCGGTGTCGCGCGCCCTCGCCCGGCTGGAGGCGTCCCGCGCCCCGGTCGCGGTGGCGCCCACCCCGCCGGGCCTGGACGCCGCCGCCCCGTCCGCGACGACCCGGCTCTGACCCCGTGGACCACGTGATCGTCGTCGACCTCGGCTTCGGGGACGCGGGCAAGGGCACGGTCGTCGACCACCTCTGCCAGGCGGGCCCCGCGGCCGCCGTCGTGCGGTTCAACGGCGGGGCCCAGGCGGCGCACAACGTGGTCGCCGGGGACGGGCGGCACCACACGTTCGCCCAGTTCGGCTCGGGGACGTTCACGCCCGGCGTGCGGACGCACCTGTCGCGGTTCATGCTCGTCGACCCGCTGGCGCTCGCGGCCGAGGCCGCGCACCTGCGGGCGCTCGGCGTCCGCGACGCGCTCGACCGGCTGACCGCCGACCGGGACGCGCCGCTCACGACGCCGTACCACCGGGCCGCCAACCGCGCGCGGGAGTCCGCGCGCGGCGCGGCCCGGCACGGGTCGTGCGGCATGGGGATCGGCGAGACGGCGTCGTACGCCCTGGCGCACGAGGACGCGCCGCGCGCGGGCGACTGCCTGTCGCCCGCGCGGCTGCGGCGCCGGCTCGCCTCCGTCCGCGACTGGTACCGGGACGCCTTCCCTGATGGGGAGGAGGTCCCGGACGTCGAGGACTGCGCCGCCGCCTTCACCGCCTTCGCCGAGCGGGTGCGGATCGTCGGCGGCGCCCACCTGCGCCGCCTGCTGCGCGGCGGGACCGTGGTGTTCGAGGGCGCCCAGGGCGTCCTGCTGGACGAGTGGCACGGCTTCCACCCGTACACGACGTGGTCGACGACGACGTTCGCCAACGCCGAGACGCTGCTCGCCGAGGCCGGCGGGACCGCGCTGCGGCTCGGCGTCCTGCGCACCTACGCGACCCGGCACGGCCCGGGGCCGTTCGTCACCGAGGACCCGGTGCTCACCGCGGACCTCCCCGAACCGCACAACGGCACGGGACGCTGGCAGGGCGCGTTCCGCGCCGGCCACCTCGACGCCGTCGCGCTCCGGTACGCGCTGGACGCGGCGGGCGGCGTGGACGGCCTGGCGGTCACGCACCTGGACGTCGCGGGGGCACGTCCTGACCTGCGTGTCTGCCTGTCCTACGAGATGGACGGCGAAGGGGTCGGGCGCCTGGAGACGGGCCCACCCGACCTGGACCGCCAGGCCGCCCTCACCGAGCGCCTGCTCAGGGCGCGTCCCGTCTACGCGCCGCTCGGGGAGGCGGTAACGACGATCGAGGAGGTGGCGGGCGCGCCGGTCGTCCTGCGGTCCCACGGCCCGACCGCGGCCGACAAGACCGGCGTCCCCGCACGTGGCGGCCGCGTGGCCACCTCCGGACGGCCATTGACCTGAGCCTCCGGCAGGTCCAAGATCGCTACCGATCGGCCGAGACCCGGCGGATCCAGCGGAGGTGGACGTTGCGTATCCCCCAGCGCACCCTGTCGGCCCTCGCGGCGCTCGCCGCCGCGGTCGCGCTCCTGACCGTCCCGGCCGCGCCGGCCGCCACCGCGGAGACCGGCGACGGTTGCGACCCGATCGATCCGGCCGCGTGCCTGCTGCCCTTCCCGAACGACTGGTACACGGTGGCGGACGGCGCCACGTCCACGGGCCGGCGCGTCCACCTGCGCACGACGATCAAGAACGCGCTCGGCGTCCCCGTCGCGCCGGGCGAATGGAACCGCGCGGACGGCTTCTCCCCGGGGTCGATGCTGCTCAGCCGCGTCCCCGGCCTCGACCTGGCCCGCACCGGCGCGGCGCCGGTCACCGACATCGGCGCCTCGCTGCGCGACGACGCGCCGATCGTCCTCGTGGACACCGCGACCGGGGAGCGCTGGCCGTACTGGGCGGAACTGGACGCCAACGCGCCCGGCGACCGGAAGGCGCTGATCATCCGTCCGGCCCGGAACCTCCGCGAGGGCCACCGCTACGCCGTGGCGCTGCGCGACCTGCGGGACGCCTCCGGTGACCCGATCGGGCCGAACGCCGCCTTCGCCAAGATCCTCGGCCCGGACCTGCCGGCCGCCGACCCGCTCGCCCGGCGCCAGCGGGACATGGGCCGGGTCCTCGCCGCCCTCCAGGCGAACGGTGTGGGCCGCGACGGCCTCTACCTCGCCTGGGACTTCACCGTCGCGAGCCGGCAGAGCCTCGCCGGGCCCGTGCTCCACATGCGCGACGACGCGCTGCGCGGCCTCGGCGACCGCTCGCCCTCGTTCCTCGTGACCGAGGTCAGGAACGACGTGGACGACACGATCGCCCGCGAGGTGAAGGGGGTCGTCTGGGCGCCGAGCTACCTCGACCAGTACGGCGGCCTGCCCGGATCGTCCCTCCACCGGGGCGGGGACGGCCTGCCGTCCCGGCTGCCGGGCAACTCCCAGGCCGTCCCGTTCCAGTGCGAGATCCCCAGATCGGCGCTCACGCGGCCCGCGCGCCCCGCCCTCTACGGGCACGGCCTGCTCGGGAGCGAGGGCGAGGTCGACGCCGGCAACGTCAAGGCGATGGCGTCCGAGCACGGCTTCGTGTTCTGCGCGACCAAGTGGATCGGCATGGCTGACGAGGACGTCCCGAACGTCGTTTCAGCGCTCGCCGACCTCACCCGCTTCCGGACGGTCGCCGACCGCCTCCAGCAGAGCCTGGTGAACTTCATCTTCCTCGGACGCGCCATGACCCGCGGATTCGCCGGGCACAAGGCCTTCCAGAGCGACGCGGGCGCGCCCCTCATCGACACCGGCGCCCCGCTGACCTTCGACGGCAACAGCCAGGGCGGCATCATGGGCGGCGCGCTGACCGCCGTCTCCCCCGACATCCGCCGCGCCGTCCTCGGCGTCCCGGCGATGAACTACAGCACGCTGCTCAACCGCAGCGCGGACTTCCCGCAGTACGCCCGGGTCCTCGACCTGTTCTACCCGGACAGGCTCGACCAGCAGATCGGCATCGCGCTGATCCAGATGCTCTGGGACCGCGGCGAGGCCGACGGCTACGCCTGGCACATGACGGACGACCCGCTGCCCGGCACCCCGGCCCACCGGGTGCTGATGCACGTGGCCTTCGGCGACCACCAGGTCGCGCCGGTCGCCGCCGAGGTCGAGGCCCGCACGATCGGCGCCCGCGTCCACGCCCCCGTCGTCACGCCCGGCCGGAGCCCGGACAAGGTGCCCTACTGGGGCATCCCGACGTTCGGCGCGTCCCACGAGGGCTCCGCGATGGTCGTCTGGGACAGCGGCTCCCCCGTCCCGCCGCTCACCAACACCCCGCCGACCGCGGGCCGCGACCCGCATTCCGACCCGCGCAACAACGCCGGCGCCCGCCGGCAGAAGGCGACGTTCCTCACGACCGGCACCGTCGTGGACGCGTGCGGAGGGGGACCCTGCGTCATCACGCCCTGACCTGCACCTGAGATGATCGGCCCCATGCTCCAGGTCTGCCCGAACGGAAGCCGGACCGAGGGCGTTCCCACGTCCCCGGACGAGATCGCCGCGGCGGTCCGCGCCGCCATCGACGTCGGCGCCGAGGACGTCCACGTGCACCCGAAGGACGCCGCCGGCGCCGACACCATGGCCCCGCTCCACGTCGCCGAGACCGTCACCGCCGTCCGCACCGGGACGCCCGGCGTCCACGTCGGCGTGACGACCGGGGCCTGGACGGCCGCCGGCCCGGGCGAGCGCGCCGCGCTCGTCCGGTCCTGGACGGTCCTGCCCGACCACGCGTCGGTGAACTTCCACGAGGAGGGCGCCGAGCTGGTCGCCGAGGCGCTCTTCGAGCGGGGCGTCGCCATCGAGGCCGGGATCTTCTCCGGCACCGACGCGGCGCAGCGGTTCCTCGCCTGGCCGCACGCCCACCACGTGCTACGGATCCTCGCGGAGGTCACCGACCCCGACCCGGAGACCGCGACCGGCACCGCCAAGGAGCTCCTGCACGACCTCGGCACCCGGCTCTCCGTGCCGATCCTGCTGCACGGCGAGGACGGCGGCGCCTGGCCCGTGCTGCGCCTCGCCGCCCGGCTGAACCTGGACGTCCGCATCGGGCTGGAGGACACCCTCGGCCTTCCCGACGGCTCCCCCGCCGCCGACAACGCGGCCCTGGTCCAGACGGCGCGCGCCCTCATCGCCGTGGACTGACGCGCCTCATCCGGCGGGCGGCGTCACGAACGGGGGTTGTGGCCCGCGGAGTCCATCCGCGCCCAGTCGGCCTCCCACATCGCGTCGCGATGCCGGTCGCAGCGGCGCCGGACCAGGGCGTAGGCGAGCAGGATCGGCAGCGAGCAGCCGAGCACGGTGGCGCCGCCCGCATAGGCGGCGTCGGTGACGGTGCGGCTGTGCGGGCGGGGGCGGACGGTCGGGTCGCCCTGCCGGTCCACCCAGATCGTCCGGTGTGCGCCGACCTTGGCGTTCTTCCAGCTCGGCAGCGTCCCCACCCGGGGCTTGCCGTCCGCGCCGGGCCAGCTGGCCTGGACGGTCTCATGGATGTAGCGGTCGCCCGAGGAGCCGATGCCGCCGGTCGAGGTGACCGTCGCGACGACCTGGTGGCGGTCGGCCCGCTCCGCCTTCTCCGCGCGCATGCCCGCGTCGTAGGACCAGGACGCGGCCCAGGCCGCGAGCGGTGGCGCGACGCCGAGGAGCAGCAGGACGAGCCCGAGGCCGACCAGCCGCTGGACGCGGTCGACCCGGCGGCGCAGCTCGTTGTGCTCCAGGCCGAGGCGCCTGCGCAGCCTGGTGAGCGGCGTGCCTCCGCGGCCGATGCGGGACCTGCGCATCTGCGTTCACCTCCCCGGGGAGTGCCCTCCCGGCAAGAGGCCTTAGCCATCCTTTCCCAGGATATTCCCGAGTTCGTTGATCGGCACATCGCCGGTGGCCGAATCCTTTCCCGATTCGCGCCCGTTATGCCCGGGTGATGACCAAATCCGGCTATTGTCCTGATCAGCGGCGCTCCGGCGCGTCCCCACCGCCAGCGCCAGCAGCGCGCCGAGCGCGCACATCCCGGCGGTGATCCAGAAGATCTCCTGGTACTCGGTCCGCAGCGCGTCCTGCAGCGCCGCGTTGTAGACCTTCGTCTGCCGCGCGAACTCCTCGTCCGACATCAGGAACGGCAGCGGCGGCTTCAACTCGGCCGTCAGCGCGTGGAACCGGTGGAACCCCCACGCCGACAGGGCGGAGATGCCGAGCAGCATCCCCATCATCCGCGCCACCACCACCGCGGCGGACGCCACCCCGTGCCGCGCCGCCGGGACGAACGCCAGCACCGCCGACGACACCGGCGCGATCACCAGGCCGAGCCCGAGACCGGTGACGACCAGGTCCACGTCCATGCGCGGCAGCGGCCCATAGCGCGCGTTCGCCAGGTCGGCCGGCCAGCCCGCGATCAGCAGGTATCCGACCGCGGACACCGCCATCCCCGCCGCCATCGGCCAGCGCTCCCCCACCCGCCGCGCGACCAGCCCGCCGGCCACCGCCGCGACCGGCAGCGCCACCAGGAACCTCGTCAGCAGCAGCGCCCCCTCGGTCGCGTCCTTGTCCAGGACGGTCTGCGCGACCAGGACCACGTCCACCAGCGTCACCATCAGCGCCGCGCCCGACAGCAGGCTCACGCCCAGCGTCGCCAGCAGCGGGACGCGCCGCACCCCCGACAGGTCGAACAGCCGCGTCCTCGCCCGGACCTCCCACAGGACGAACGCCACCAGCACCACCGCGCCCGCGCCCAGCACCGGCGGGCCCCACGACGGCAGCGCCGCCTTCTGCGGCTCCGGGTTGTAGACGGCGGCGACCAGCAGCGCCAGACCCAGCGCCAGCAGCAGGCCCCCGACGACGTCCACCCCGGGCCGCGGCCCCTCCCGGCGCCCGCCGGGCACCGCGTACTGCACGGCCGCCATGGCGGCCGCCACCAGCGGCAGATTGATCCAGAAGATCGCCCGCCAGTCCAGCGCCGCCGCGATCCCCGCCCCGTACAGAGGGCCCAGCACGCTCCCCAGTTCCTGCGCCGCCCCCACCGCGCCGAGCACCACCGGCCGCTGCCGCTCGTCCCACAGATCACCGGCCAGCGCCATCGTCACCGGCAGTAGCGCGCCGCCCGCGACGCCCTGCACCACCCGCCCCGCCGTCAGCACCGGGACGTCCTGCGCCAGCGCCGTCACCACCGACCCCACCGCGAAGAACACCAGGCACGCCTGCAGCAGCGGCCGCCGCCCGAACCGGTCCGACAGCTGCCCGAGCAGCGGCATCGCCGCCACGTACCCCAGCAGGAACCCCGTCAGGACCGGCGTCACCCGCTCCAGCCGGTTCACCGCGATGCCGAGATCCTTCACGACCGGCAGCAGGACCGTCGTCACGACATAGGCGTCCAGCGCCGCCAGCAGCACCACCGCGCCGCCGGCGCCGATCGCGACCCGGCGACGCTCCCTCACTTCGGTGCGCTGATCTTGTACGGGGCGTCGTACTCGGTGAACTTGATCACCACCGCGCCCTTGCCCCCCGGGAACGCCCCCCGCACCTTCACCGGCCGGTTGTCGGCCCGGCTCACCCACACCTGGCCGTCCATGTCCGCGGTGATACCCGGGATCAGCCCCGCGATCTGCGCCTTCGGCAGCTTCGCGCCCACCCGGTAGGTCTCCGTGCCGTCCACCTTCTCCACCGCCTGCGGCTCCGGCGCCTGCGCCGCCGACAGCAATCCGGCGATGCCCCGCTGCGGATCGAGCACCGCCGAAGGGTCGTACACGCCGGACGCCAGCGCCTTCGGCAGCTTCCGCCAGCCGCCCGTACCCGCGTCCAGGAAGATGCTGTCGCCGACCGCGACGACCTTCATCTCCACGTTCTGGCCCTGCTGCTCCACCGTCAGCGTCCCCTCCGCGTCCCCGCTCCGCAGCAGCTTCATCTCGCCGCTCTTCACGATCACCGGAGTGGTCCCGTCCGACTCCAGGGAGAACGCGATGCTCTTCACGTTCCCCATGGCCTGCGCGGACTGCCGCAACGTCTGCGCGGCGTCGAAGTTCGCCTTCTTCGCGGGCTCGCCTCCCCCGCCACCATCGCACGCACCGGCGAAGACCAGCGCCAGCAGCACGGGGACGAGAGCGAGATTGCGTCTGGACATACGCGGGACCCTACCGACGGGTACCCGCGCCCGTCCTCGGTACCAGGTATGACATCGCCCCCTCCCAAGGATGACATCGCCATTCACGGTGGCCCTCGCAAAAAGGCCGCCGCTAAGATGGCACCCGGCAAACCCCGGCCGTCACCGGGAACGCCCCGGGGCGGTAGCTCAGCTGGTCAGAGCAGAAGACTCATAATCTTCCGGTCGCGGGTTCGAGTCCCGCCCGCCCTACGGAGTGGCCGAGGCATGCCCACGGAAAGCGTGGGCCGGGCTCCTCCGGCATGCCGACCCGGGGGACGACCCCCGGACCCCCGATGTGGGGGCTCCGCCCCCACGCCCCCTTGGGGCTCCGCCCCTCGCCCCCTGGTGGTTGGGGTGGGCGGGGGCCTGGTGGTTGGGGTGGGCGGGGGCCTGGTGGTTGGGGTGGGCGGGGGCCTGCGGGTGGGCTAGGCGGGCCAGTGTGGGGGGCGTTTTTCCAGGAAGGCGGTCATGCCCTCTTGGGCCTCGGGGGTCTGGCTTGAGGCGGCCATGACCTCGATCGCGTAGGCGTAGGAGTCCTGTTCCGGGCGGTCGAACTGGGCGTACATGGCCTGCTTGCCCAGGGCCTTGCTGCGGGGGCTGCCCTGCGTGGCGCGCTCCAGGAGCTCGCGGGTGGCCTTGTCGAGCTCGTCGTCGGGGACGGCGTAGTTGATCAGGCCCCACTCGGCGGCCGTGGCGGCGCTGAAGACCTCGCCGGTCAGCGCCATCTCCGCGGCGCGCTTGCGGCCGATGTTGTGCGCGATCGCGACGAGCGGGGTGTGGCAGAACCAGCCGCCCTTGCCGCCCGGGGCCGCGAAGCCCGCGCTCTCGGCGGCGACGGCCAGATCGCAGCTGGCGGCCAGCTGGCAGCCCGCGGCGGTGGCGAGGCCGTGCACCCGGGCGACCACCACCTGCGGGATGGACTGCATCGTCTGCATCAGGCCCGTGCAGACCCGCAGGAGGTCCCGGACGTCGGCGTGGGACGCCCCGGCCATGTCGGCGAAGTCGTGGCCGGCGGAGAAGACCGGGCCGTTCGCCGCGAGGATCACCCCGCGGGCGTCCGTCGCCCCGACCTCGCGGAACGCGTCGGTGAGCGCCAGGAGGAAGCCGCGCGACAGCGCGTTGCGGCGCCGCGGGCGGTTCATCGTGATCGTGGTGAAGGCGCCGTCGCGGTCAAGCAGGACGTCGTTGTCTTCGCTCATGGTCCCGACGTTACGTCAGACCCTCGTCGTACGGTGGTCGGGTCCACCGTGCCGAGGGGGTATGGCCTTGAAACTGCTCACCGCCACCAACTCCAGCCAGGGATTCCGCGACAACGACTTCGACTGGTGCGTCGAAGGCGAACTGGTCCACATCGGGCTGGTGTGCGCCAGCGACCGCGACGACCCCGACGGCGGCTGCGGCTGCGGCCGCTCCTTCGCCGGGCTCAACTCGCACCGCGCCACGACGACCGCGATGGTCCGCGAGGTCCCCGGGTTCACCGGCGACGACTACGTCCTCGCGATCAGCAGCAGCCTGGAGCAGCAGGGCTGCGACCCCTCGTTCGCCGAGCACGAGGCGGCGCTGCTGCGCTGCCTCGTCCGCGACTGGCCGGTGGGGGTGATCGTCGAGCGGCGGCTGGATGAGATCGTGGTACGGCAGGTCGTCCAGCCCTAGGAGGTGCTCGATGCTCGTCGCTTTCTCGGTGACCCCGCTCGGCGTGGGCGAGGAGGTCGGCGAACTCGTCGCCGAAGCGGTCCGGGTGGTGCGGGCGAGCGGCCTGCCCAACCGGACCGACGCCATGTTCACCACCGTCGAGGGTGAATGGGACGAGGTCATGGCCGTGGTGAAGGCCGCCACCGACGCGGTGGCCGCGCGGGCGCCGCGGGTGAGCCTCGTCGTGAAGGCCGACCTCCGCCCCGGCGTGACCGGCGCGCTGGACGCCAAGGTCGAGTCCGTGGAGCGCCACCTCCGGTAACCCGGTCCGCCGCTGTGCTCCCCGCACAACGCCGGCGACCTTCGATTGGACCCCCGCCCCGTCTTGCCTCCGGGCCGTGGACGTGGGCCGGCGCCCCGTGCTGGGGTGCCGGTCACACGACCTTCTGGAGGGGGCGCATGGCGAACGGGACCCTCGCGGTCCGCGGGCTGTCGGTGAGCTACGGGCGGGCGGTGCGGGCGCTGCGCGAGGTCTCGCTGGACGTCCCGGCGGGATCGGTCACGGCGGTGCTCGGCGCGAACGGGGCGGGCAAGTCCACCCTGCTCCGCGCCATCTCGGGCACGCTGCCGTTCCATCGCGGGGCGGTCGACGCGGGCACGGTGCACCTCGGCGGGCGGCCCCTCGTCGGCCTGCACCCGTCGACCGTGGTGGCGGCCGGGGTGGTGCAGGTGCCGGAGGGCCGGCGGGTGTTCGGCCGGCTCAGCGTCGAGGAGAACCTGCGGGCGGGCGCGCTCGGCGCGCCGGCCCGGGCGGAGGCCGCGAAGGCCCGCGCCCGGGTGCTGCGGCTGTTCCCGCTGCTGGCCGAGCGGGCCCGGCAGCGCGCCGGGCTGCTGTCCGGCGGGGAGCAGCAGATGCTCGCGATCGGGCGGGCGCTGATGGCGTGCCCGTCCGTCCTGCTGCTGGACGAGCCGACGCTCGGCCTCGCGCCGCTGATGGCCGCGCGGATCGCCGAGACGGTGCGGGAGATCAACCTGCAGGGCACGGCGATCCTGCTGATCGAGCAGAACGCGGCCCTGGCGCTGGAGCTGTCGTCGTCCGCGCATGTGCTGGAGGTCGGCGCGGTGACGCTGCACGGGCCGTCGGCGGAGCTGGCGGCCGGCGACGAGGTCCGGCGCCGCTACCTCGGCGTCGCGGGCGAGGAGGACGAGGGCCCGGATGGCGAGAGCGGCCCCGCGCTCGGGCGGTGGGCCGGATGAGCGAGCTGGTGGTCAGCGGGCTCACGGTGCGGTTCGCCGGGCTCACGGCGCTGGACGGGGTCGGCTTCACCGTCGCGGCCGGCAGCGTGCACGCGGTGATCGGGCCGAACGGGGCGGGCAAGTCGACGTGCTTCAACGTGCTGTCCGGGGTCTACCGGGCCACGGAGGGCAGCGTCCGGTTCGGCGGGACGGAGCTGACGTCCCTGCCGCCGCACCGCATCGCGGGCCTCGGCATCGCCCGGACGTTCCAGAACATCGCGCTGTCCGGGCGGCTGTCCGTCGAGGACAACCTGATGCTCGGGCGGCACCGCCTCACCCGGGCCGGGTTCGCGTCCGCGGGCCTGCGGGCGCCCTGGGCGCGCGGGGAGGACGCCCGGCACCGGGCGCGGGTCCGCGACATCGCCCGGTTCGTCGGCGTGGACGCGCACCTGGGCGCGCCCGCCGCGGCGCTGCCCTACGGCGTGCGCAAGCGCGTCGAGCTGGCCCGCGCCCTCGCGATGGAGCCCCGGCTGCTCCTGCTGGACGAGCCGGTCGCCGGGATGAACGGCGCGGAGCGGCGGCGGATGGCCGCGGTCATCCGCCGCGCCCGCGCCGACCTCGGCGTCTCGGTCCTGCTGGTCGAGCACGACATGGGGATGGTCATGCGGCTGGCCGACGAGGTCACCGTCCTGGACTTCGGCAGGCGCATCGCGGGCGGCGAGCCGGCCGCGGTGCAGCGCGACCCGGCGGTGGTCCGCGCCTATCTCGGCGGCGCGCACGCGCCGTCCGGCCCGGAGGGGAATCCGTGAGCACGTTCATCGAGCTGGTGGTCAACGGGGTGTCGGCGGGGTCGGTGTACGCGCTGATCGCGCTCGGCTTCGTGATCATCTTCAAGGCCACCGAGGTGGTCAACTTCGCGCACGCGTCGCTGCTGCTGGCGGGCGGCTACGTGACCGCCGTCCTGCACGACGACATCGGGTTCCTGCCGGCGCTCGGCGCGGGCGTCGCGGCCGCGGCCGCCGCCGGGGCGCTGGTGGAGCTGCTGGTGCTGCGGCGCGCACGCGTGGAGGACCACGCGGTGCTGGCGATCGTCACGATCGGCGTCGACATCGTGCTGACCACCGCGCTGACGCGGGAGATCGGCACGCGGGTCCTCTCCCTCGGCGACCCCTGGCAGGACCGCGTCGTCGACGTCGCGGGCGTCGGCATCGCCCAGTCGCGCATCGCCGCGCTCGTGGCCGCGACCGTGCTGATCGCGGCGTTCCTGGCGGCGTTCCGGTTCACGTCCTGGGGCGTGGCGATGCGGGCCGCGGCCGAGGACGGCGAGACCACCGCGCTGATGGGCGTCCGGCTGTCGCGGGTCTCGCTCGCCGCGTGGGCCGTCGCGGGCGGGCTCGCCGCGGTCGCGGCGCTGTTCCTGACCGTGTTCCCGACGCCGGGCCTGGACCGCGGCACGTCGTTCGCGGCGATGAAGGCGTTCCCGGCCGCGATCCTCGGCGGGCTCGACTCCACGACGGGCGCGCTCGCCGGCGGGCTCATCGTCGGGCTCACCGAGTCGCTGGTCACCGGCTACCAGGGCGACCTCGCGTTCCTCGGCCGCGGCATCGGCGACGTGGCGCCCTTCCTCGTGATGCTCGCCGTGCTGCTCGTCCGCCCGGCGGGGCTGTTCGGGACGAGGGAGCTGTCCCGTGTCTAGGCCCTCACCGCGAGCCGTCGCGGCCCTCGCGGCCACGGCCGTCCTGCTCGCGCCGCCGTTCTACCTGGACGCCTTCTGGCTGCAGACCGGCCTGTTCGCGATGTCGGCCGCGATCGGCGCGATCGGCCTGAACCTGCTGACCGGCGCGACCGGGCAGCTGTCCATGGGGCACGCGTTCTTCCTGGCCGTCGGCGCCTACGGGTACGTGTACCTGGCGTCCGGCCCGGAGCCGCGGCTCGCCGGTCTGGGGCTGCCGACGCCGCTGGCCTTCGCCGGCGCCGTCGTCCTGGCCGGCGTCGCGGGCGGCCTGTTCAGCCCCATCGCCGCGCGGCTGCGCGGCACCTACCTCGGCATCGCGTCCCTCGCGCTGATCTTCATCGGGCAGCACGTGCTGTTCAACGCCGAGCGCGTCACCGGCGGGTTCAACGGGCGGGACGTCCCGCCGCTGGAGCTGGCCGGGTTCCGCTTCGACGACTCCCCCGAGCTGGTGGTGTTCGACGTCCCGCTGGGCGCGCTGGAGCGGCTCTGGTTCCTCGCCGTCCTGCTGCTGGTCCCGGCGGCGTGGATCGCGCGCGGCATCCTGCGCGGGCGGCCGGGACGGGCGATGAACACCATCCGCGACCGCGAGGTGGCGGCGGCCGTGATGGGCGTCCCGGTGGCGCGCTACCGGGCCGGGGTGTTCGTGCTGTCGTCGATGTACGCGGGGGCGGCCGGGGCGCTGCTCGCGCTGTCGTTCCGGCGGACCGTCCCCGACTACTTCGGCATGTTCCTGTCCCTGGACTACCTCGCCATGATCGTCATCGGCGGGCTCGGCACCGCGGCGGGGGCCGTCGCGGGCGCGGTGTTCGTGTCCGTCCTGCCCCAGCTCCTCACCCGCTTCGGCGACGACCTGCCGCTCGTCGCCGCGCCGGGCTCCGGCGGGGTCTCCCCCGCCGAGGCGGCCCGGATCCTGTACGGCGCCGCCGTCGTCGCCGTCGTCCTGTTCCTGCCCGGCGGCCTGACCGGGACCTGGGCGCGGCTGCGCGCCGCCTCGTCCCGGCGCCGGGCCGCCCGTTCCCTCACCCGACTCGAAAAAGAGGAGCAACCGGTATGAAACGCCCCCGTATGACGGGCACGGCACGGCTCACGGCGGCCGCCGCGCTGGCCATGGCCCTCCCGCTGAGCATGGCGTCCGGATGCAGCGGCAAGGCGTCGGGCGGATCCGGCGGCACCGGCGCGGACGGCGTCAGGACCGGCCCCGGAGTCACCGCCGGCACGATCCGCGTCGGCATCGAGACCGACCTGACCGGCGTCTACGCGCCGCTCGGCAAGAGCCTCACCCAGGCCCAGCAGATGTACGTCGAGCAACTGAACGCGCAGGGCGGCGTCTGCGGGCGCAAGATCGAGCTGGTCGTCCGCGACCACGGGTACGACGTGCAGAAGGCCGTCGCCGCCTACAGCGAGATGCGGTCGAGCGTCATCGGCATCGCCCAGTTCGTCGGGTCGCCGATGGTGACGGCGCTCGGCAAGCGCATCACGTCCGACGAGATGCTCGTCATCCCGAACGCGTGGGCGACGACGCTGCTCGGGAACAAGTACATCCAGGTCACCGGCACCACCTACGACATCGACATGATCAACGCGCTCGACTTCCTCACCGAGGAGAAGGGGATCAAGAAGGGCGACAAGATCGGGCACGTCTACTTCGAGGGCGACTACGGGGAGAGCGCGCTCGCCGGGTCCAAGTACGCGGCCGGCGAGCTCGGGCTGACGCTCGTCGAGCAGAAGATCAAGGCGACCGACAACGACATGACCTCCCAGGTCGCCGCGCTGGAGAACGCGGGCGTGGCGGCGATCCTGATGAGCGCCGGCCCCCGGCAGTCGGCGTCGCTGGCGGGCGTCGCCCGCGCCAAGGGGATCACGGTGCCGATCGTGGCGAGCAACTCCGGGTTCTCCCCGCAGCTGCTGCGGACGCCGGCCGCGCCCGCGCTGCTCAAGGACTTCTACCTCGCCAGCGCCGGCGCGCCGATCTCCTCCGGCCTCGCGCCGATCAAGAAGCTCGCGGACGACTACGGCCGCGAGTACCCCGGGCAGCCGCGCGACAACGCCGTCGTCAACGGCTACACCAACGCCGTGATCTTCACGGACGCGCTGAAGAAGGCGTGCGCCGCCAAGGACCTCACCCGCGAGGGCCTGATCACCGCGCACCGGGCCACCACCGCCCACGACGGCGGCTACGGGACGCCGATGGACTTCTCGAAGGTGGACGAGCCCGGCACCCGCAAGACCTACATCCTGCGGACCGACGCCAAGGCGCTCGGCGGGCTCGTCGTCGAGCGGGACGCCCAGGAGTCCGAGGCCGCCGAGACCTACCGGGTCCCCGCGGGCGCCTAGCCCTCCGCCGGCGCCTCCGGGTCGGTGACGAGGCGGGCGGCGACGCGGTCGAGGACGGCCAGGTCCTCGGGCGGCAGGTCGTGGAGCTCCGGCGGCGGGGTGTCGAGGATCCGCTCGGCCTCCGCCGCCGCCGCGCGCCCGACCTCCGTCACCGTCACGATCTTGGACCGGCGGTCGGCGGGGTGCGGGGACCGCTCGACCAGGCCGCGCCCGACCAGGTCGTCCACCACGAGCGTGGCGTACGGGCGGTCGGTGACCAGCGCCTCGGCAAGGTCGCGCAGGGTCAGCGGGGTCGTCGCCGCGGCGATGCGGCGCAGCGCCTTGACCCGGAAGAAGCTCATGCCGAGCGCCTCGGAGACCTCGCGGCGCCGGTCGGCCCGCTCGTGCAGCAGGACGCGAAGGTTGTGCCACGCCCGCGCCGCGGTCGCGGCGTGCCGGGCGGCCGGGTCGGGCTCGGTCATGGGGCGGTCGCTCCCGTCGCGTGGCGGGCGTCCGGCGGCGCGTCGCCGGACCCGAGCAGGGCGGACGTGCGCGCGGCGCTGCGGGCGGCCCGCGGGCCGGTGGTCAGCGTGCCGAGCACGAGGAGGGTGGCGGCGCACCCGGCGAGGATCCAGTATGCCGGGCGGGCGGCCGACACGAAGGTCGACGCGGCGTAGGAGCCGGACGTCCCGGCCGCGAGCACCGCGCCGATCACCGCGACGCCGAGCGCCTGCCCGACCTGCCGGCCGGTGGAGGCGACGGCGGCGGCCACGCCCGCCTGCGAGCGCGGCATCCCGGAGACCGCGGTGTTGGTGACCGGCGAGTTCACCATGCCGAACCCGATGCCGAACAGCACGTAGGCGGCGAACAGCGTGGGATCGCCGGTCTCGGCGTCGAACGCGGCGAACAGCAGCGCGCTGGCGAGCATCGTCGCGCCGGCGATCTGGAACGGGAGCCGCGGGCCCCGGCCGCCGACGAGCCGCCCGGACAGCGGGGCCGTCGCCGCGGTCATCGCCGCCATCGGCAGCAGGTACAGCCCGGCCTGCAGCGCCGACATCCCGCGCACGTTCTGCAGGTAGAGCGTGTTCAGGAAGAGGAAGCCGCCGAGCGCCGCGAGCCCGCTGAGGCCGATGACCGTCGCGCCGGAGAACGGGACGCTGCGGAAGAAGCGCAGGTCGATCAGCGGCTCGGGACTGCGCAGGGCGTGCCGGACGAACCCGGCGAGCGCCGCCGCGGCCAGCAGCGCGGCGCCGAAGACGGCCGGGTCGCGCAGGCCGTGGCCGGGCGCCTCGATGATCGCGAACGTCAGCGCGCCGAGCATGACGATCAGGAGGATCTGGCCGAGCGGGTCGAGGCGGCGCGGCCGGGCGGCCCGCGACTCGGGGACGAAGCAGGCGGTCAGCACGAGCGCGGCCAGCCCGATCGGCACGTTCAGCCAGAAGATCGAGCGCCAGCCGACGGAGTCGACGAGCAGCCCGCCGACGAGCGGCCCGAGCGCCATGCTGAGGCCGACGACCCCGCTCCACACGCCGATGGCGCGGGCCCGCTCGCGCGGCTCGGTGAACACGTTCGTGATGATCGACATCGCGACCGGGTTGAGCATCGACCCGCCGACCGCCTGGACCACGCGGGCGCCGACGAGCCAGCCGAGGGACGGCGCGAGGCTGCACATCACCGACCCGGTGACGAACAGCGCGAGCCCGGTCTGGAACACCCGGCGCCGGCCGATCCGGTCGGCGGTCGAGCCGGACAGGATCAGCAGCGACGCCAGGACGATCAGGTAGGCGTCGATCGTCCACTGGAGGCCGGACAGCGAGCTGCGGAAGTCCTCCTGCAGCGACGGCAGCGCGACGTTGAGGATCGTGTTGTCGAGGCTGACGACGAGCAGGCTCATCGAGCAGATGGCCAGCACCAGGAGCCGGCGCCGGGGACTGAGTTCGGGCACGCGCCCTCCCACCGTTGTAGCCGTACAACCATTGCAAGACTACAACCGTTGTGCGACTGCAACGATTCCGGGCGCCTAGTGCGGGGCGGGCGTGCGGGCGCGGGCGGCCGGGACGACCAGCGGGTTCCCGGTCTCCGGGCAGTCGATCACCTGGCACGGGAGCCGGAAGACCCGCTCCACCAGCTCGGACGTGACGACCGCGGCGGGCTCGCCCTCGGCGACGATGCCGCCGTCCCGCATCGCGATCATGTGCGTGGCGTACCGGGCGGCGTGGTTGAGGTCGTGCAGGACGGCGACGACGGTGCGCCCCTCCTCGTGCAGCCGCGCGCACAGGTCGAGCACCTCGATCTGGTGGGCGATGTCGAGATAGGTCGTCGGCTCGTCCAGGAGCAGCAGCGGCGTCTGCTGGGCGAGCGCCATCGCGATCCAGACGCGCTGGCGCTGCCCGCCCGACAGCTCGTCCACGGGCCGGTCGGCGAGGTCCCCGACGCCGGTCGCGTCCATCGACTCGGCGACAACCCGCTCGTCCTCCCGCGACCACTGCCGCAGCAGGCTCTGGTGCGGGTACCGGCCGCGCGCGACCAGGTCGGCGACCGTGATGCCCTCCGGCGCGATCGACGACTGCGGGAGCAGGCCGAGCGTGCGCGCCAGCTTCTTGGCCGGCCAGTCGGCGATGGGCCGGCCGTCCAGGACGACCGTCCCCGCGGACGGCCGCAGAATCCGCGCCAGCGCCCGCAGCAGCGTCGACTTGCCGCACGCGTTCGGCCCCACGATCACAGTGAACGAGCCCTCCGGGACGGCCACGTCGAGGTCCTCGGTGATGATGCGCTTGTCATAGGCGAGCGTCAGCCCGGTTCCGGTGAGGCGCGCGTTCCCGTCCTTCAATTCAGATCCGTCCCGTCTTGCGTTCGGTCACGAGGAGCCAGACCAGGTATCCGCCGCCGAGCAGGCCGGTCACGACGCCGACCGGGAGCTGATGGCCCGGGAACGCGCGCTGCGCGGTCCAGTCGGCGGCCACCATCAGCGCCGCGCCCATGCACGCCGCGGGCAGCAGGTTGGGGCCGGCCGTGCGGGTGAGCCGGCGGGCGAGCTGCGGCGCGGTCAGCGCGACGAACGCGACCGGGCCGGCCGCCGCCGCGGCGAGCGAGGTGAGCAGCACGGCCGCGGCCAGCATGACCAGCCGGACCCGCTCGATCGGCACGCCGAGGCCGTGCGCCGCGTCGTCGCCCATCTCCAGCATCCGCAGCGCCCGGCCGCAGCCGACCAGGACCAGCGGGCCGAGGACGGCGAGCGCGGCGATCACCGGCGCGGCGTCCGCCCAGTCGCGGCCGTCCAGGCTGCCGGTCAGCCACAGGACGGCGCGGGCGGCGTCGACGATCTGCGCCTGGGTGAGCAGGTAGCCGTTCACGCCGGTGAGGATCGCGGCGACGCCGATGCCGACGAGGATGAGCCGCTGCCCGTGCGCGCCGTGCCGGCCGGCGACCGCGTAGACGAGCAGGCCGGTGAGCAGGCCGCCGCCCGCGGCCCCGGCGGCGACCGCGGCGCTGCCCCCGCCGGTCAGCACGATCACGGCGAGGACGCCGGTCGCGGCGCCCTGGCTGAACCCGAGGATGTCGGGGCTGCCGAGCGGGTTGCGGACGAGCGACTGGAAGATCGCCCCGGCCAGCCCGAGCGCGGCGCCCACCGCGAGCGCGGCCGCCACCCGCGGCAGCCGGATCTGGTTGACGATCAGGGAGTCGGCGGGCGAGCCCTGCCCGAGCAGGGTGCGGACGACCTGCGCGGGGCTCATCGGGAAGTCGCCGCTGCCGATGAGCAGGACCCCCGTCCCGAGCGCGACCGCGAGGCAGACCGCCGCGACGACGAGCGCGCGCGGGCGGAACCGGAACGACGGCCCGGCGGGCACCCGGACGACGGCGAAGTGCGGGGCCCTGCTCATGAGGCGGCCGCCCTCCGGTGCCGGACGAAGTAGAGGAACACCGGGCCGCCCGCGACGACCATCACGATGCCGACCTGGAGTTCCGACGGGCGGACGACCACCCGCCCGAGGACGTCCGCGGCGAGCATCAGGGCCGGGGAGAGGACGGCGCAGTACGGGATCAGCCGGCGCAGGTCGGGGCCGGTCAGCGCGCGGACGAAGTGCGGGATCATCAGCCCGACGAAGATGATCGGCCCGCAGGCGGCCGTCGCCGCGCCGCACAGCAGGGTGACCGCGACGATCGCGGCGACCCGGACCCGGCGCGGGTCGGCGCCGAGCGCGCGGGCGGCGTCCTCGCCCATCGCCATCGCGTTCAGCGGGCGGGCCAGCAGCAGCGCCATGGCGAGCCCCGCGAGGACGAACGGCGCGACGCGGACCACGGTGTACCCCTGCGCGGCGCCGAGAGAGCCGACCGTCCAGAAGCGCATCCGGTCGAGCGACGCGGTGTCGAGGAGCTGGACCGCGTTCACGTAGGAGAACAGCGCCGCGTTCAGCGCCGACCCGGCGAGCGCGAGCCGCGCCGGGGTGGCGCCGCGCCCGCCGCCGACCGCGTAGAGCAGCACCGCGACGGTGCCGGCGCCCGCGAACGCGAACCAGACGAAGCCGGTGAACGAGGTGATGCCGAGGAAGGAGATCGCCGAGACGACGGCCGCGGAGGCGCCCGCGTTGATGCCGAGGATCCCGGGGTCGGCGAGCGGGTTGCGGGTCAGGGCCTGCATCACGGCGCCGGCGAGCCCGAGCGCCGTCCCGGCGAGCAGGCCGAGCAGCGTGCGCGGGACCCGCATGTCGTGGACGACGGTGTACGCGGGCGAGTCGTCGTGGAACAGCCCGTCCCAGGCCTGCGCGAGCGACAACGGCTTCGCGCCGACCGCGAGGCTCAGCACGACGGCGGCGAGCAGGAGCAGGACGGCGGCGAGGAGCCCGGCCGCCCACGGCGCGCGCCCGGCGGCCGGGCGTCCGGCGGGCAGGCGTTCGGCGAGCTGGCTGAGCGGCGGCGACTTCGTCAGCAACACCTGGTGGGCTCCGGGGGACGTGCCTGGGGCCGCACTGGCGGGCCCCGCTCTGGACAAGATCTTAGGTTAGGTTAACCTAAGCCCGCAGCGGTCACCATCACACCACCGTAGTTGATTTGGGAGAACGTCCGTAATGTCATACATCGGTGCTGGTCACCTCACCCGCCGCGGCTTCCTGGGCGCGAGCGGCGCCGCCGCCCTTGGAGCGTTCCTCAGCGCCTGCGGCGGCGACGGAGGCGGCACGGCCTCGTCCGGCGGCGGCGCGTGGACGTTCACCGACGACCGCGGCACCAAGGTCGACCTCAAGGCGCGCCCGCAGCGGGTCGTCGCCTACGTCGGCGCCGCCGCGGCCCTCTACGACTTCGGCGTCGACCGGCAACTCGTCGGCGTGTACGGCCCGACGAAGCTCAAGGACGGCAAGCCGGACCCGCAGGCCGGGAAGCTGCCCGTCGACCGGCTGGAGATCATCGGCAACGCCTACGGCGAGTTCAACATCGAGAAGTACGCCGCGCTGCGCCCCGAGCTCCTCGTCGACAACATGTTCGTGCCGCCGGACCTCTTCTACGTCCCGGCCGAGAGCAAGGACAAGATCTTCGCGCTGGCCCCCAGTGTCGCCATCTCCACCGGGGCCGTGCCGCTACCGAAGCCGATCGAGCGGACCGGCGCCCTCGCCGCCGCTCTCGGCGCCGACCTGAAGTCGGCGAAGGTCACCGCCGCCAAGGCCCGGTTCGACAAGGCGTCCGAGACGCTGCGCGCCGCCGCCAAGGCCAGGCCGGGCCTGAAGGTGCTGGCCGCGTCCGCGAGCCCCGACCTGTTCTACGCCTCCAGCCCGAACAAGAACACCGACCTCATCTACTTCAAGGAGCTCGGCGTCGAGCTCATCGTGCCGGAGAAGCCGAGCCAGGACGGCTACTTCGAGGAGCTGAGCTGGGAGAACGCCGGCAAGTACAAGGCCGACGTCATCATGCTCGACACCCGGACGCAGGCGCTCCAGCCGAAGGACCTCGGCTCCAAGCCGTCCTGGAAGGACCTGCCCGCGGTGAAGGCCGGCCAGGTCGTCGCCTGGCAGCCCGAGCCGCGCTTCTCCTACGAGGGCTGCGCGCCGATCATCGAGTCCCTCGCCCAGACCATCCAGTCCGCGAAGAAGACCGGCTGAAAGGCGGCGCGATGACGACCCCTGCCCACCCGTTCGCGTTCTTCGACCTGCACGTCCTGCGGTCCGAGCGGCTCGGGCCGTCGATGGTCCGGGTCACCTTCGGCGGCGCGGACGGCTTCGTCACCGCCGGGCGCGACCAGCGCTTCAAGCTGTTCCTCCCGCACCCGCACCAGGACGCACCGGTGATGCCGCGGAACAGCAACGGCGACACGTGGTTCGCCGACTGGCGGGCGCTCGACCCGGCCGAGCGCGGCATCATGCGGTCCTACACCGTCCGCGGCACGCGTCCCGGCGAGCTCGACGTCGACTTCGCCCTGCACGCCGACGGCACGTCCGGCCCGGCCGCCCGCTGGGCCGGGTCGGCGGGCGCGGGCGACCGCGTCACCGTCCTCGGCCCGACCGGCCCCGACAACGGCGGCTACGACTTCCGTCCGCCGCCCGGCACCCCGGTGGTGATCGCCGGCGACCTGACCGCGCTGCCCGCGATCGCCGGGAACCTCGCCTGGCTGCCCGCCGGGACGCCCGCGAAGGTGTGGATCGACGTCCCGTACCCCGAGGACCGGCAGGACCTGCCGACCGCCGCCGACGCGGAGGTCACCTGGGTCTCCCCGGGCGGCCTGGTGGACGCGGTCCGCGCCGCGACGATCCCCGCCGGCGCCTACGCGTGGATCGCCGGTGAGTCCGCCGTCGTCAAGGCGCTGCGCCGGCACCTGGTCAAGGAGCGCGGCCTGGACCGCCGCGCCGTCACCTTCACCGGCTACTGGCGCCGCGGCGCCACCGAGGAGGACCTGCTCGCCGAGGTCGTCGCCGGCGGCAGCCCCGCCACCGAGGAATAAGTCACGGGGGTGGGAGGATGCGGCGTTCCAGGGCGGTCATGACGGCGGCGGTGCGGTCGGAGACGTTGAGTTTGCCGAAGATCCGCAGCAGGTGCGTCTTCACGGTCGCCTGGCCGATGTGGAGGCGGCCGCCGATCTCGGCGTTCGTCAGGCCCTCCGCCACCAGGGCGAGCACCTGCGACTCCCGGGCCGACAGGACGGGCGGCGGCGCGGCCGCGCTCGCCGCCGCCAGCCGGGCCGACACCTCGGGCGACAGCACCCGCCGCCCCGCCGCGACGTCCCGGACGGCGGCCGCGAGCGCGGCCCGCGACGCGTCCTTGAGCAGGTAGCCCGCGGCGCCGGCCTCGATCGCCCGGACGATGTCGGCGTCGTCGTGGAAGGTCGTGAGGACGAGGATCCGGTGGCCGGGCAGCCGCTCGATCGCGCTCACCCCGTCCCCGGACGGCATCCGCAGGTCCATCAGGACCACGTCCGGGCGGACGGCCGGCACCACCGCGACGGCCTCGTCCCCCGACGCGGCCTCCCCCGCCACCTCGATGTCCGGCTCGGCCGCGAGCATCCCCCGCAGCCCCTCCCGGACGATCGGATGGTCGTCGACGATCATGACGCGGAGCACGGCACCTCCGCCTCGACCCTGGTGCCGTCCGCGCCGTTGACGGTGAACGTCCCGCCGGCCTGCTCGACCCGGCTCCGCATCCCACGCAGCCCGAACCCGCGTCCGGCCCGTTCCGGGTCGAACCCGCGCCCGTCGTCGGCGACGGTCAGCCGCACCGTGCCCCCGTACTCCAGCATGATCATCACCGACCCGGCGCCCGAGTGCTTGCGGACGTTGGCGAGCGCCTCCTGTGCCACCCGCAGCAGGACGACCTCCACGGCGTCCAGCGGGCGCGGCTCCCCCTCGACGACCAGGTCGGCGGGCAGGTCGAAGTCGCCGGCCATCCGCCGCAGCGCCTCCACCAGCGAGCCGCCGTCCAGCGCCGGCGGCGCCAGCGCCGCGACCAGCCCCCGCGTCTCGGCGAGGTTCTCCCGCGCCGTGCGGACCGCCAGCTCCAGGTGCCGGTTCGGCCCGGTGTCGGCCTCCGCCGCCTGCAGCAGCATCACGATGGAGGTGAACCCCTGCGCGATCGTGTCATGGATGTCGCGGGCCAGCCGCTCCCGCTCGGCGAGCACCCCCGCCTCGCGGCTCACCTCGGCGAGCTCGCCGCGCGTCCGGTCCAGCTCCTCGATCAGCCGCAGCCGCTCGCGGTTCTGGCGGCCGAGCCGGCCGATGAACACCGCGAGCAGGACGCTGCACGCGACGCCGCCCGCGACGATCACGACCGTCATCGCGCGGCTCGCGCCCGACTCCGCCAGCGCGAGCCCGACCGGGCCGGAGAGCAGCACGAGCATCAGCGCGAGGCCGCGGGCCGTGCCGTACATCATGTAGACCTGCGGCGCCAGCGCGGACAGGCCCGTCGCCGTCACCGGCGCGAGCAGCGTCGCGGGCACGAACATGCAGATCAGCGCCACCGCATAGATCTTGCACCCGGGCCGCGGCACCTCCTGCGACCGCAGCGCCTTCCGCCCGATCGCCACGTACGCCAGGCTCAGCAGGACCAGCAGCAGGATCGCCGCCGCCCGCCGGCCGGGCGGCGCTCCGTCGGCGGCCGTCGCGGCGATCGTCCCGACCAGCACCATCGCGAAATAGGCGTCCCAGAACGGATACGAGCGCAGCCAGACGCTCTCCGCACGCGCCCCCTCCGGTCCGCCGGTCATGTCCGCCACCCCGCTCTGTCCACCGACCGGTGGATACTACCGACCGCCAGGTCGCAGCATGATCGTGCCCATGAACAGCACCGCCGTCCGGCAGGCCCTCCTCGCCCTCACCGTCGTCTACGGTCTCCTCATCGCGCTCCTCGCCGTCCTCGACGTCGCCGCCCTCGGTCTGGTCGCCTCCGCCGGCGCGGTCCTCATCGGCCTCGGCTGGGGCTTCGCGGGCAGGCTGACCCGGCGCGGGCCCCAGGGCTGACCGGCTCACCGGTCCTTGTCGCCGGGCTCGTCGAGGACGAGGGTGGCGCGGTCGACGGCACCGGCGCGGTACGCGGCGGCGCCGATCGTCTGGGCGGCGACCGGGGCCGTGATCAGCTGGAAGACCGCGACCAGGAGCAGCGGGGCGGCGGCGGACACCGAGCCGGCCTGGGGCGCCGCCCCGGCGAGGACGAGCAGGAGCCCGATGGTGTGCGGCTTCGTGGCCGCGTGCAGCCGGGTGAGCAGGTCCGGGAACCGCAGGACGCCGAGGGCGCCGACCGCCGTGAACGCGGCGCCCGCGGGAAGCAGGACGGCGGTGAGGACGTCACCGGCGCTCACGCGCTCCCCTCCCGCTGCGCCGCCAGCCGGGCCGCGGTGACCGAGCCGACGAAGCCGAGCAGCGCGATCACCACGAGGATCGTGCCGTGCGCGGGCTCGCCCCAGACCGCCGCGTGCACCGCGACGCCGCTGACGAGCAGCACCGACAGCACGTCCACCGCCATGATCCGGTCGAAGACGGTCGGGCCGCGGACGAGCCGCGCGGTCGTCATGAGGGCGGCCGCGCCGAGCAGGGCCAGGGTGACCGTGTAGACGACGTTCATCGTTCCTCCTCGTCCTCGGGTGTCCCGAAGGCACGGACCAGCCTGTGCTCCGTGCCGAGCACGCCGTCGCGGGCGGCGTCCGCCTCGTCCCGGTCCCGGACCGGCATGGCGTGGACGCGCAGAATCGACCGCTCCCAGTCGAGGTCGACGAGGAGGGTCCCGGGGCGCAGCGAGATGCTCATCGTCACCGCCAGCAGCACCAGCTCCGAGCGGGACCGGGCGCTCACCTCGACGATCGCGCCCCGCACCCGGCGGGGAGCGCGCACCGCGTGCCATCCGATGACCACGCTGGAGGCGACCAGGTCCCACGCGAACTCCAGGGCGGCCTCGGCGAAGCGGAGCGGCCGGACCCGCGTGACCAGCGGGACGGTCGGCAGCCGGCTCACCCCGTAGGCGACGACGACGGCCGCGATGCCGCCGATGACCGTCAGCGCGTCGATCCGCCCCCAGAGCAGCAGCCACACCGCGAGCAGCCACACGGCCATGCCCAGCCGGGAGCCGAGCCCGCGCAGCGCGTCGTTCACGGCGTCCTCCCGTCCAGCACGGCCTGCCGGTAGGGCGCCGGGTCCACCAGGTCGGCCGCGGCGCGGCGGCTCCACGACGAGAGCGGGCCCGCGAACACGGCGATGACGAGGCCGCCCACCACCATGACCGCGGTCACCGACCGCATCACCCGCACGCCGCCCGGCGTGTAGGCCTCGCTGGAGGGCGGCTCGCCCGCGTCCTCCGGGCGTGGCCGCCAGAAACCGAGCGTCCAGATCCGCGCCATCGCCATCAGGGTGAGGACGCTCGCGAGGACGGCGACGCCGGTGACCGCGTACGCCATGGGCCGCCCCGCGCCGAGCCCCGCCTGGAACAGGGCGAGCTTCGCGACGAACCCCGAGGTCGGAGGCACGCCGCTGACGCTCATCGCCGGGACGAAGAACACCACGGCGATGAACGCCGACAGGCGCGCGAGGCCCCCGAGCCGGCGCAGCGACGTCTCCCCCGTGCGGGCCTGCATCAGGTCGCTGACCAGGAACAGCGTCGCCTGCACGACGATGTGGTGGACGAGGTACAGGATCGCCCCGGTGAGCCCGGCGACGCTGAACAGCGCGAGCCCGAAGAGCATGTACCCGATGTGGCCGACGAGGGTGAACGAGAACACCCGGTGGATGTCGTCGTGCGTCAGCGCGCCGAGCGTGCCCACCAGCATCGTCCCGGCGGCGAGGACGAGCATGACCCGCGACCCGTCCTCCCGGGGGAACACCAGCGTCTCCACCCGGATGAGCGAGTAGACGGCCGCCTTGGTCAGCAGCGCCGCGAACACCGCCGTGACCTTGGTGAGCGCGACGGGGTAGCTGTCGGGCAGCCACATGTGCATCGGCACGATGGCGCCCTTGATGCCGAACACCACGAGGAAGAGCAGCCCGAGCGCCGTCCGGGTGGCGGCCGGCAGGTCCGGGACGCGCTCCGACAGGTCGGCGAGGTTCACCGTCCCGGCCGCCGCGTAGGTCAGGCCGAGCGCGGTGAGGAACAGGATCGAGGACGTGAGGCTGACCACCGTGTAGGTCATCCCGGCCCGGAGGCGCTCCGCCGTCGGCGTGAGCGTCATCAGGACGTAGCTCGACGCGAGCATGATCTCGAACGCGACGAACAGGTTGAACAGGTCACCGGCGAGGAAGACCAGGCAGACCCCGGCGGTCAGCGCGAGGTAGGCCGGATGGAACACCCCCGGCTCGGTCCGGCGCTCCAGCCCGCCGGCGCCCTCCGCGACGGCGTGCACCAGGATCGCCAGGAGCACCGCCGCGGACACCACGAGCAGCAGCGCTGACAACCGGTCGGCGACGAGCGTGATGCCGAGCGGCGCCGCCCATCCCCCGATCTGGACGGCGAGCACCCCCTCCCGGGCCACCGCCGCCAGCAGCGCCGCGGCGGCCCCCACCACGCCCGCGGCGACCAGCGGCGCGAGGACCCGGAGCCAGACCTTCCGGCGCCGGCTGATCAGCGCCAGGGCCGCCCCGAGCAGCGGCAGCACGAACGGCAGCGGGACCAGCACGGTCATCGGCCGTCCCCCTCGTCCCGGCCGGGCTCGTCGCCCTCTTCGAGCGGGTCCCTCTCCTCGGGCGGCACGTCCCAGGTCTCGCGGCGGCGCTCCGCGGCGATGCGGCGGTCCTCGACGTCGTCCTGCACCTCGTCCTCGCCGAGCAGTTCCCGGCCGCGGTAGGCCAGCGCGAGCAGGAAGGCCGTGACCCCGAAGGTGATCACGATGGCGGTGAGCGCCATGGCCTGCGGCAGCGGGTCGGCCATCGCGCGCTCCGAGCCGCCGCCGAGCAGCGGCGGCGCGCCGGCGGCCCCGCCCGCCAGCAGCAGGACGAGGTTCGCGCCGTGCCCGAGCAGCATGAAGCCGACCACGACGCGGATGAGGGAGCGCTGCATCAGCAGGTTGAACCCGGCCGCGAACAGCACCGCGACGGTGAGGACGAGGACGAGGGCGGGCCCGGTCATGACGCCTCGCCTTCGTCCGGGGCTTCCTCGGGCTCCTGGACGTCCAGGCTCGCGCCGAGGGTGGTGAGGAACACCAGCACCAGCCCGAGGACCAGCAGGTACACCCCGAGGTCGAAGAACAGGCTGGTGTAGACGTCGACCTCGCCGACGGCCGGCGGCGTGGCGTGCAGGACCTCGCTGTGCAGGAACTCCCCGTGCGGGAACCCGCCGGACGCCCAGCCGGCCGCGCCGGTGGCGATCGCCAGGCCCAGCCCGGCGCCGACCAGCGCGCTCGGGCGCACCGGCAGCGCGGTGGCCAGCTCCCGCCGGCCGCCCGGCAGGTACCGCAGGACGAAGGCCATGCCCGCGACGAGCCCGCCCACGAAGCCGCCGCCGGGACGGCCGTGCCCGGCGAGGAGGAGGTAGAGGGAGAAGACGAGGAGGGTCGGGCCGAGCAGCCGCGCCGCCGCCTCCAGGACGACCGACGATCCGCCGAGCGGCGGGCTGCCCGGCGTCGCCAGCCACCGGCTCCCCGCCGCCCGCCCGCGCTGCGCGGCGAGCGGGTACGGCGGCGTCCGGCCGCTGGTCACCAGGCTGACGACGCCCATCGCCGTCACCCCGAGCACCGCGATCTCGCCGAGGGTGTCGAGGGCCCGCACCTCGACCAGGATCAGGTTCACCACGTTCTTCGCCCCCTCGGCCTCGGCGAGCCGGGTGTACCCCGGGCCCACCGGGCGGGCGCCGCGGCTCAGCGCCGCGACCACCAGGAACAGCGCGACGAACCCGCCGAGGCACAGGCTGACCACCGCGGTCGCGATCCTGGCCGGGGTCGCGCGGCGGCGCGGCGGATACCGTTCCGGGAGCCGCCGCAGCACCAGCACCAGCATGATCAGCGACAGCGTCTCCACGACGACGAGGGTGAGCGCGAGGTCGGGCCCGCCCTGCGCCACGAACAGCCCGGCGGTCCCGTAGCCGGTCCCGGCGAGCAGGAGCGCGGCCGGCAGCCGGCGGCGGGCGCGCAGCGCGCCGAGCGCGCAGGCGATGACGACCAGGGCGAGGACGGGCTGCACCGGGTCGTCCCATGCCCGCAGCCGGTCCGCGGCGAGGTCCGGGCCCGTCCCCCGGACCAGGCCGGTCACGAGGGCCGTGCCTGGCACCACCAGCACCATCGCCCCGATGACGCCGAGGTAGACGGGCAGCGACCCGACCTGCACCCGCTTCGTGATCGCGTACGCGCCGGAGAGGACCCCCTCGACCAGCCCGTCGTAGGCCCGCCGGCCGTCCAGGAACCGGGTCCGTGGCCGCCGCGCGGGGAACGTCCGGCCGAAGAGGAGGTACAGCGCGGCACCGAGGAGCAGGGCGAGCGCGGACAGGGCGAGCGGCAGGCCGAGTCCATGCCACAGGGCGAGCTTGTACTCCGGATCTCCCGGCAGCGTCTCGGCGTAGGGGCCGACGGCCGTCCGCACGGCCCCCGGCACGCATCCGAGGACGAGTCCCGCGGCGGCGAGTACCGCGATCGGCCCGGCCAGCCCCCACTCGGTCGCCGAGCGGGCCCCGCCCTCGCCGCCGAACGCCCCGTCCAGGAAGCGCAGCCCGTAGGCCACGGTCAGCGCCGACCCCGCCACCACCCCGGCGAGGACGGCGGCGTCCGTGCCGCCGTGGGCGAACGCCTCCATCGCCGCCTCCTTCGCCACGAACCCCAGCAGCGGCGGCAGGCCGACCATGGACGCGACCGCCAGCACCGCCGCGGCGGCCGGCACGGGCAGGCGCCGCCAGGCCCCCGACAACCGGTCCGCGCGGCGGGTCCCCGTCTCGTGCTCCAGCGCGCCGACCGTCAGGAACAGCGGCGCCTTGAACAGGCCGTGGGCCAGGAGCAGCGCGGTGCCCGCCAGCGCCGCCGTGCGCGTCCCGTCCCCGAGCAGGACCATGAGCAGGCCGAGCTGGCTCACCGTCCCGTAGGCGAGCAGGCGCTTCAGATCGTCCTGCCGAAGCGCGATGACCCCGCCCGCCAGCAGGCTCAGCAGCCCCGCCCCGATGACCAGCGGCCGCCACGCGCCGGCGCCGGCGAACGCGGGCGCCAGCCGCGCCACCAGGTAGACGCCCGCCTTCACCATCGCGGCGGCGTGCAGGTAGGCGCTCACCGGCGTCGGCGCCACCATCGCCGCGGGCAGCCACCCGTGCAGCGGCACCTGCGCGGACTTGGCGAACGCGCCCAGCAGCACCAGCACCACGCCCGCCCGCGCCGCGCCGCCGCCCGGCGGGTCCGCGACCAGCGCCGAGATCCGGTACGTCCCGGCGGCCTGGCCCAGCAGGACGAAGCCGGCGAGCATCACCAGGCCGAACGCCGTCGTCGTCAGCAGCGCCTGCGTGGCCGCCCGGCGGTCCTCCGCGCGGTCCGGCCGCACCGCGCCGATCAGGATGAACGAGCTGAGCGTCGTCAGCTCCCAGAACACGTACAGGACGAGCAGGTTGTCGGCGAGCACCAGGCCCGTCATCGCGCCCGCGAACGCCACCAGCGTCCCGGTGAGCAGCCTCTCGGAACGCTCGAAGTACCAGCCCGCGTAGCAGAGGACGACCGCCCCCACACCGCCGACGAGCAGCAGCATGACGACGGCCAGCGCGTCCAGCCGGAAGTCGATCGCCAGGCCGAGCTCGGGGGCCCAGCCCAGCCGCGCGGTGAGGTCGTCCCGCCCCGCCCGCACCGCGGCCCAGGCGGCCGTCCCCGCCGGCAGCGCCGCCGCGGCGCACGCCATCGCCCGCCGGTGGCGCCCGAGCGCCCAGGGCACGGCGACCGCGGCGACGGCGTAGGCGAACACCAGCGTCAGCATGCCGCCGCAGACCCCCTCAGCAAGGCACCTCGGAAGCTGATCTACCCGGTCGGTGCCCGCGAAACGGGACCGATAAGCGTTCGATAACGGGCCTCCCTAGCGTGTTCGGCGTCCACCGACACCAACGGGGAGAAGGGGATGAGAAGGACACAGATCATCGGGGGCGCCCTGGTCGGGGCAGCCGTACTGGGTGCCGTCCCGGCCGGGACCGCGGCCTGGGCCGACGGCCCGGACACGCGGCGCCAGGCCTGCTGGACCGACGCGAAGATCGACGGCAGGCAATGGGTGAGGACGTTCGACAAGGCGTTCGCCAACCCGAACTACCTCAAGTGCGGGTCGCCCGTCGGCTACCTCTACCAGGGCGAGAACTACGTCTACTGCAAGAAGTGGGGCCAGGAGTACGACGGCAAGTACGGCACCAACCACTGGTGGCTCTACACCGACCTCGACCAGGGCGCCAAGCGCGGCTGGGTGTCGGCCTACTTCCTGACCGGGCCCGGCAACGGCGACGACAAGGCCGTGGACGTCAACGGCAAGACCATCCGGACCTGCTCGAAGGTCTACTGACACACGCGACGGGGAGAACATGAACAAGATCCGGATCGGGCTGCTGGCCGGCACGGTGGTGGCGGGGGCCATCACCGCGGCGGCCCCCTCGGCGGCCATGGCCGCGACGACCACCACCGGCACGTGCCCGAAGGGCGACGTGTGCGTCTGGAGCGGCAAGAACGCCACCGGCACCCGGTGCAACTGGACCGGCGACGACCCGGACTGGCAGGGCGGGTCCGTCCGGTGCCGGCCCTACGGGTTCAAGGTCAACACCATCTGGAACAACGGGTACACCAGCGACCCGTACCACTGGGTCCGCTTCTTCCACGGGGCGAACTACCGGAACGAGGTCTCCGACGCGGTCCCGGTCACCGCCAAGCCGATCAACGCCGGCAACGTGTCCATCCGCTCTCACAAGTGGGCGAAGTAGATGAAGAAGATCACCGTGGCCGCCATGGCCGCCGCCGGGCTCGCGACGCTCCTGACTCCCACCACGGCCCAGGCCGACGCCGCGTGGCAGGGCTCCTGCGCGAAGGGCGACTTCTGCGTCTGGAGCGACAAGAACGGCACGGGCATCAAGTGCGCCTGGACCGGCGACGACCCCGACTGGTACGGCGGCGACATCCGCTGCAACCCGAGGTTCTTCGTCGTCTCCTACTGGAACAACGGCTACACCGGCTCCTACAGCAAGGTGAAGGTGTACATGCAGGCGAACTACAAGCGCCACTGGGCCACCATCCCCGCCGGTAAGCGGGAGAGCCTCTGGGAAGGCCAGCCCTTGCGCTCCCACAGATGGGCGAACTGAGCAACACCAAAGGCCGCCGGGCTAGCGCCCGGCGGCCTTTCGCTTTCAGCAGGTACGAACACCCCGCGCGGGCCCCGACGTACGCCGCCACCGGAGCGCCCGCCCGCGCGGGCCGGCGCACGTCTGGGGCCGCGTCACGGGATCGTCCCGCAGGACGGCGGCGTGGACCTCCTGGAGCTCCCGGCCCGGCTCCAGGCCGAGCTCCTCGTCCAGGCTCCGGCGCCCCTCGTGGTAGACGTCGAGGGCCTCGCTCTGCCGCCCCGCCCGCGCCAGCGCGATCATCAGCAGGACCCGCAGCCGCTCCCGGAACGGGTGCTCCCCCACCGGCCCCATCAGCTCCCCGACGAGCTCCCGGTGACGCCCGAGGGCCAGCTCCACCTGCGCCGCCTCCTCCAGGGCGGTGAGCCGCAGCTCCTCCCACCGCAGCGCGCTCGCCTCGATCCCCGGACGGTCGAGGCCGGCGAGCACCGGGCCGTCCCACAGCCTCAGCGCGTCCTGGAACAGGTCCGCGGCCTCCGCCGGCCGCCCCGCCGCGACCGCCTCCCGCGCCCCGCCGATCAGCTCCTCCGCCGCCAGCGCGTCGATCGCACCGGCCTGCGCGGGGACCCGGTACCCGGGCCGGACGGTCTCGATCACATGATCGGCGCAGCCCGCGCACCGGAACGCCCGCCGCAGGCCGGACACCGCGATGGCGATCTGGGTCCGGGCGGACGCGGGCGGGCGGTCCCGCCAGACGACGTCCACGAGCCGGTCCACCGGCACCGGCCGGTCCGGCTCCAGCAGCAGCGCCGCGAGCACCAGCCGCGCCCGGTCGCCGCCGAGATCGACCGGCGTCCCGCGCACACCGGCCCGCAATGGACCCAAGATCTGGAAACTCACACCCTCGGTCACCCGTCGCGTCACCCTTTCCCTGGCGCTCACTGCCGTGGACGGTCGCGGGGTGCGGGGTACCCCAGAACCTTAGACAACGAGCCGCCGGAACGGTTCGTCCGGACGCCCTAAGACCTGTTCCGATCCGTTCAGAACAGAGAAACCGCAGGTCAGCACCGCCGGGTGATCGCGGGATCGGGAGCGCGCCCGACCCGCAGATCGGACGCGGGCACGTACCCCCAGGCGTCCAACTCGGGCATCCGGGTCGAGTGGTCCCCCTGCGTGTAGTACCAGATGTCGTTCCCGCCCGAATGCCGCTGGCCGCGCGTCCAGCAGATGAACCAGCTGGGATCGGTCTCCAGGACCGCGATCTCGCTACCGAACGCCGCCTTCTCGTACACCCCGACCCGCGGCCTGTTGGGACACTGGAACAGATCCCCCCACGTCCGCTTCATCCGCGTGTCCTTGACATTGCCGCTGACCCGCTGACACGACCCCGACCCGTCCCCTCCCGCAAGCAAGAAGACGCCGACGCCCACCACCAAGACCCCGACGAGCCCGCCCGCGTACCACCGCCACCAGCGGACTCCGGGGCCCGGCGGCACCTCGTCCGGCACCGAACCACGATCGACCACACCCCAATGCGAGATCCACCGCTCGACCTCGCTCTCCGGAGCGTCCTGACCGCGATAGCGCAGGCACGCCTCGACGAACCGGGCGGTGGCGGTCTCCGGCGGCCGGGTCAGCGGGTTCTTCCCGATCAGGTTCGACACCGCCGCGGGCGACAGCCCCGGCGACCGCGCGCACAGCGCCCGGTACTTGGGCCGTCCGCACCACTCGTACAGCGCGCGGAGCCGGGCGATGAACTCCGACCAGGTGTTCGCTTCTTCGGGAGCGGGCGGCGGGGGGTCGTCCTCAGCGGGCAAGTCTCACTCCTGCGGTCGAGCGGGGCCACACCCATTGTCACTACCCCACCACACCGCATCCCGAAGAACACGACAGGAAAGCGCAGAGTGCCCGCGCGCAGGCGTCAAGAAAGAAACCCAACCCCGAGAACACGCTCAAGAGCCACAACCGGAAGGGGGCGTGGGGGCGGAGCCCCCACATCGGGGGTCCGGGGGTCGCCCCCCGGAAGACACCGCGGCCCCGCGAAGACGAGGCAAAAGCCCGTCGAGTACACGCAGCCACCGCTCCCGCGATTGGACTCGAACCAATAACCTGCCGGTTAACAGCCGGCTGCTCTGCCGATTGAGCTACGCGGGATCGTGCGTCCGATGGGGTCGGGCCCCTGTCGGCGGGTCCTAGGTTAGCGCATGTGCGGAGGTGTTCGCGCACCGTTATGGATGGGGGCGGCGGCGGTGGGTATGGGGGTGTCACGATTCCGCCCGAGTGGGAGTTGGACATGAAGACCCGCATGATGTTCATGGCAGGAGCCGCGATCGGCTACGTCCTCGGGACGAAGGCCGGGCGCGAGCGGTACGAGCAGATGAAGCGGCTGTCGAAGCAGGTGTCGGAGAACCCGAACGTGCAGGAGGCCGCCGGGATGCTGCGGTCGAAGGGCGAGGAGTTCGCCGGGGCGGCGCGCGGCAAGGCGGGGCAGTTGAAGGAGCGGGTGCCCGAGCAGATGCCGGGGCGGCACAAGGCGGAAGAGGGCGAGCAGCCGCCCGTCTATCCCGGTTAGAGGCCGGTCTGGCGGCGCAGGTCCTCCAGGATCTGCTCGGCCTGGGCGCGCAGGCCCGGGTCGGCGGGGTCGAGCCCGGCGTCGAAGACGAACGTCCAGCGCACGTCGCCTCCGGCGGCCGGGCGCCGGCCGGCGATGCGCACCTTGCCGCCGGAGGGCAGGGTGGCGTGGTGGGTGACGGCGATGGTGGCGGTGACGCGTTCGCGGACGGTCTCGGGCACGGAGCCGGGGTCGGTGAGCCGGACGTGGTGCTCGGCGCCGCCGGAGGTCTCCTTGACGTGCAGCCAGCCGTCCTTCCAGGTGGCGTGGTCGACGCGTTCCCAGGGGATGCGGACGAAGCCGCCGGAGGGGGCGGGGACGTGCAGCGCGGTGACGGTGGCGACGACGTGGGAGCCGCCGCGGGTGGGGGCGGAGGCGAGGACGCGTTCGCCGCGTTCCAGTGTCAGCGTGCCGCGGAGCGCGGGCGGGAGGGGGCCCCGGAGTAGGCGCATGGGTCCACGGTAGGCGATCAGGCGGCCTGCGGGGCGCGCCGGGCGCCGAGGAGGTCCAGGACCAGCGCCGCCGACCAGGCGTAGTCGTGGCTGCCGCGGCCGGTGCCGTCGAACGGGTCGAAGAACTCGCGGAAGCCGGACTGGCGGACGAGCCGCATGGTGGAGCCGTAGAGCAGGTCGGCGACGACCGGGAGGTCGTGGCCGAGGGCGCCGTACCAGATGAGCCAGTTCGTGCTGATCCAGGTGGGGCCGCGCCAGTAGCCGGCGCGGTCGAACGCGGGGGCCTGGATGTCGCAGGTGGGGACGGGGTATCCGGCGGCGCCGGCGAAGCGGGCCGACAGGAGCAGGTCGACGAGGTTGCGGACGATCGGGGCGGGCAGCTCGGGGTCCAGCAGGGGGCCGAACGAGCCGGCGGTGATGACGGGCAGCAGCCGGCCGTCGCGCAGGTCGCGGGCGCGGAAGCAGCCGGTCTCGGCGTCCCAGAGGCGCTCCAGCATGGCCCGGTGGACGAGGTCGGCGCGCTCGCGGTGCGGGACGGGGTCGGCGCCGATGATGCAGGCGACCTCGGCGAGGGCGTGGGTGGACGCCAGGTAGGTGGCGTTGACGAGGGGGTCCTCGACGGCGAACGGGTGGGTGTCGCGCAGGTAGTCGGGCCGGTATCCGGCCTCCCGCATGAGGGCGACGAGCCACACGTAGCGGTCGTAGTCCTCGCCGGTCGGGAGCGCGTGGGTGCGCAGGCCGGGCGCGTAGGAGGACGGCGGGAGGCGGAGGGCGCCGAGGGGGCGGTCCCAGGCGGGGCTGTTGTCGAGGCCCGACTCCCACGGGTGGCAGATGGCGACGAGGCCGGTGGAGCCGAGGTCGCGGCAGCGGGTGAGGTAGCGGTGCTGGGCGTCCAGCTTCGGGTAGAGGTGCGCGAGGAACGCCCGGCTGGCCTCCAGGTCGGTGGCGCATTCGTGCAGGCGGAGGGCCGTGAGGGCGTGCAGGGGAGGCTGGGTGAGGCCGGAGGTCTGGACGCCGTGCGGGGCGTCCGGCTGCCGTTCGCTGTGCCACAGGTCCGGGCCCGGGAAGAACGCGTGCCGGTCGAGGGTCGTGTTGAACACGATGTGGGGGAGCATCCCGTCCGCCCACTGGCCGCGGAAGAGGGAGAGCAGCTCGGCCTCGGCCCGGTCGCGGCGGTGGCGGGCGAGCCCCATGCTGACGAAGGCCGAGTCCCAGCTCCACTGGTGCGGGTAGAGGCCGGGCGAGGCGGCGGTGGCGGTCCCGGTCCAGTTGGCGTCGAGGACCCGGGCCGCGGCGTTCCACAGCGCGGTCTCGTCGCCGGTGAGACGGGAGCTCATGTGGTCCAGGTGACCTCCTCCTGAAGCGAGAGGGGTTCACCGTGATTGTCGCCTCATAACGCGGCCGGGGCGACCCCTGGGCGTGCGTCGGTTGTCAACGGGGCGCCGGGGCGGGCCGTGATTAATTACGGCGTGGCCGCCCGTTCCAGCAGCCAGCGGGCGATCTCCTCGCCCGCGCGGATGCCGCGGGCGGCGGTGACGGCGGTGGCCGGGGACGTCCAGCCGGTGTCGTGCAGCTCGCCGTGGGCGGGACGGATCGAGCGGTCGGCGGCTTCGAGCAGGTCGATGTCGAGCAGCGAGTCGCCGGCCGCGAGCATGCCGGACGCGGCGGCGCGGCGGGCGGCCTCCGCCGCGGCGGCGGCCTTGGTCAGGCAGGCGGGCAGGCAGTAGACCTTGCGGCCTTGCAGGGACGTCCGCCAGCCGCGTTCGGCGCACCAGCCGGTGAGGTCCTCGACCCAGCCGGGCGGCAGCGAGGCCCGGTCGACGACGGTGTAGGCGAACAGGTCCGAGGCGGTGCGCCGCTTCAGGACGAAGTCGCCGCCGGACTGCGTGAGATGGTGCTGAACGTCCGAGAGCGGCGCGCACGCGTCCGCGACCCGGCTCCGGACGGCCGCGGCCCATTCGGGGTCTTCCCGGCCGTCCACGAGAAGATGGCCGCCGTTCGCGCAGATGGCGAACCGGGGCGGCTTGTCCAGGAGCTGCACGCGCCGGTACTGCTCAGGCGTGCGCGTCGTCGTGGGGACGAACGTGGCCGCCGTCGAGAGGGCCTCCAGCGTCCGTGCGGCGGCCTCCGTCATGTAGGAGAGGGGCGCGCCCTGGTAGAACTCGACGCACAGAAGGCGGGGCATGGTCTCGTCCTGGCCGTCCAGGGCGAAGGCGGCGGCCGAGTAGATGAGCGTGCGGTCGAGGTCCGCGCACACCAGGACGGTCACTGGGCGGCTCCCTTGCCGAACCGGGGATGGATGAGACCCATGCACGCGTAGGGGAACCGTCCGGGCTCGACCTCGTGGACGGGGACGCCGCGTTCACCGGCGAGCAGCCGGATGTGGGCCACCTCGGAGCCGGCGTCGGCGCGGACGAGGACCTTCCACGGGACGCGCCGCAGCAGCACCCGCGTCGTCTCCCCGATGCCGGGCTTGACCAGGTTCAGGTCGTCGATCCCTTCCGCCTCGGCGCAGCGGCGGACGGCCTCCCAGCCCGACCAGTCGGGCGTCCGGTCGGCCGCGAGGGCGTCCGGCAGGTCCTTCGCGACGGTCGCGGCCACGTCGCCGAACCGGGCGCACACCGTGTCGAGATACATCGCCGATACATCGTCGGAGGCCAGCTCGGCATAGAACTTCGCGCCGTGGAAGTCGCCGGGCCCGATCAGGTCGTCGTTGAGGACCGTCCGGCTCACCAGGCCCGACACCGTGGAGTTGAGGCACGCGGACGGGATCAGGAAGTCGTCCCGGGTGCCGTGCAGGGATGCGCACCGCCCCGGGTCCGCGAGGACGGCGAGGTCGGAGGCGAACGGGTGCGCGGCCAGGGCGGCGGTCAGCTCCCGCGTGATGGCGCCCTTGCCCGTCCAGCCGTCCACGAACATCACCGTCGCCGGATCGTGGTGCTCGGCGAGGTACCGCAGCGCGACGGTGTCGATCCCGCGGCCCCGGACGATGCTGACGGCGTAGTGCGGCAGGTCGAGGCCGTGCGCGAACCGGGCCCAGCGCCGCATCAGGATCCCGACGGGCGTGCCGGCGCGGGCGAGCGACACCAGGACGGCGTCCGGGCCCCGCTCGGCGAGGATCATCTCGGTGACCAGCCCCGTCGCGTGGGCGATCCGCCCGGCGGACGCCTCCAGCGCCTCGTGGAACAGCCTCCGGTACTCGGGACCCGGCTGGTATTCGACGGGCAGCGACTCGGCGTAGTGCGCACGCCCCGACTGGATGGCCGCCTCACGTTCCTCCGTGGGCGCTTCCAGACGCACATGCGAGAGGTCCTTGAGCAGCCATGTGACGTCCTCGGCCCGGTAGCTGCCGAAGGAGGGCCCGTGCAGCGGCTTCACGAGGCGCTCCTATAGGACGGGACGTTGGCGACCAGCACCGGCGCGAGCGCGCGCAGCCGTTCCAGGAGCCCTTCGGCGAGCGCCGGGGTGTCGCCGACGTCGTCCACCATGAACACGATCCGGTCGAACCCGCTCTGGCCGGTGCCAGGGGCGACGTTGTAGGCGTACCGCTCCCCCGGCCCGTCGGCTGGGTCGTCGTGTGCGGGAAAGGCCAGCCGCGTCCTGATGGCGTATCCGGCGTCGTCCACGGGCACGACGGGCGAGCGCGTGGTGGTCGAGTAGCGCACGTCCACGTCCGGAAGCGCGTCGGCGAGCGCCTCCGCGAGGCGCAGCGGCGCGTACATCAGTTCCTCGAAGCCCAGCACGAGCACGCGGGAGGCCTCGCCCCTGAACCGCGTCGCCAGGACGTCGGCCATCCGGGCGAGCTCCTTCTCCAGCCGTGCCCGGTGCTCCGGCAGGAACCCGTGCCGTCCTCCGTCCGGCAGCCCGGCGGGCCACTCCAGTGCGATCCGGGCGACCTCGAACCGCGGTCCGCCGTCGTCCCGCACGCTCGGAGGGAGGCCGGCGACGAGCGCCTTCCCGGCCTCCAGAAGGCCCTCGGGAAGCTCGACGTGCCCCCCGGCCAGCGCCACCGCGTCTATGCGCGTGCCCAGCCTGGCCGCGAGGTCGTCCATTCGGGCCCGGTCGGCGGCGCCGCGCAGGTCGACCAGGGCCGCCAGCACGTAGTGGCCCCTGGGACGGACGGCGTGCAGCGCCTCGATGGTGTTCAGCACCGTGCGTCCGGTGGAGAGCTCGTCGTCCACCAGCACCATCGGCACATCGCGGTCGAGCGCCGATCCGTCGGCGGGAAGCAGCAGATGGCTGGTGGCGTGGCTGTGCTCCTCCTCGAACCCCCCGTAGGTGGCGAACCCCTCGACGGGACGCCGCGTGGAGTGCAGGTAGTAGGCGCCGCCCAGAGCGTCCGCCACCGAGTGGCCCAGCGCCGTGGCCGTCTCGGCGTAGCCGAGCACGATCGCCTCCACCGGGATCCGCGGTTCGCGCATCAGGTCGCGAAGCCCGCGGGCCGCTCCGGCCTCGCCTCTCAGCGCGCCCGGGAGCAGCGGACCGGGACGGGACGGCTCCTCCCCGCGCAGCCGCGCACGCACGAGCTCGCCCAGCAACAGCCCCGACCCGTACACCAGACGGGGATCGGTCGGGACGTGCTTGCCCAGCACCGCCGAGACCAGCAGGTGCGCGCGCTTCGGGTTCCGGCGCACCGCGAGCCCCACGAGGGACGACAGGCCGGCCCCGCCCGCGCACGGGCCGTCCACGAGGCGCACCCCGAGACGCGACGCCACCCACGAGGCCGTCACGGGATGTCCGCCGCTTCCAGCAGCTCGACGAACGTGACGCCCTCCGCCGCCACCCCGAACACCCGGGCGCGCAGCATCAGCCGCTGCGCCCACGCGCGGTGCGGCTTCGCCTCGTTCATCTTGTTGGCGTACGAGCTGGCCATCGCCCCGCCCCCGGCGACGCCGAGGATGTCGGCGGCGTCGCAGTACTCCTCGTGGGTCACCACCGACAGCGCGTGGACGGCCGCGACATGGCTCGGGTGGATCACGGTCTTGCCGGTGAGGCCGTTGGCCTTGTCCAGGTGCACCTCGCGGATCAGCCCGTCCAGGTCGGAGGTGATCAGCCGCTGCCGCAGCGGCGCCGCCCGCTGCCGGTCGAACGGCGACTGCCGCAGCTGCGGCTTGAACATCCGCTCCCCCTGCGAGAAGTATTCCCACACGGGCCCGGTGACCACGTACCCCGTGCCGTCGGCGCGGCCGAGGATGTTGACCACGTCGCAGATCACACCGGCGACCGGCCGGATGTCGTAGATCGTCAGGTCGGGCGGCCGGCGCAGCCCGTACGCGGCGGACATGTCGGCCGCGCCGAGCCGGACGGCGACGATCCGCGACCGGTGCTTGGCGAGCAGCCGCGCCACATCGTGGAGCATTTCCGTGCGGGACTCGGCGTACACCGCGTCCGGGCTCTCGATCACCGGCATCGCCAGCAGCCGCAGCCCGGTGCGGGCGGCGGTGTCGGCCAGCGCGTCCAGGAACGCTCCACCGTGCGCCGCGGTGAACTTCGGCAGCACGAACCCGGTCACCAGCTCGGCGGCGCCGCCGAGCCGGTCGGCCAGGTCGCCGATCTGCCGGGGGTCGCGGACGCGGACGAACAGCAGCGGCACCTGCGCCCCGCGCGCGTGCAGCGCCCGGAACCGGGCGACGAGGTTGGCCTCGCCGACCGCGACCTCGTCGTCGCCGATCGCGTCCTCCAGGCACACGACCATGCTCATCACGCCCCGCCGCAGGGCGCGCTCGATGTTGGCGTCGAGGGCGGGCCGGGTCGCCGGGCAGTACAGCGTTGCACCGAGCGCCACCCCCAGCACCGCCGGGTCGTCGTGGCGGCCGAACGGGCGGGGGTGGCGGTAGAACAGGTGCTTACGACGCGCGGCGTCGATGTGCTCGAAATGCCGCATGGAGCCCGTCAGACGCCCGGGGTCACAGGTGCGTCGCCACGGCCGGCAGCAGGTGCTGGAACGTGCGGCCGGTCGCCGTCGCGCCGATCGCCGTCATCGACCAGCCCTGCCCGTCCCGCGCCACCTTGGCCATGATCTGCGCGTTGTGCTGGCCGGCGCCGCTCAGGTCGTAGCGGGCGATCTCCTGGCCGGTGCTCTCGTCCACCAGGCGGCAGAACGCGTTGGCGATCTGGGAGAAGTCCTGCCCGGTGAAGGAGTTCACCGTGAACACCAGCTGGGTGACGTTGGCCGGGACGTTCTGGAGGTCGACGTTGATGACCTCGTCGTCACCCTCGCCCTCGCCGGTCAGGTTGTCGCCGGTGTGCTGCACGGAGCCGTCCTTGCTGCGCAGTTGCCGGAACCACACCTGGTCGGCGAGGTTCCCGGCGGCGTCGAACAGCAGGCAGGACGCGTCCAGGTCGATGGACTGCGCCTTGCCCTTGCCGAACAGCCCCTTCTTGGGCACGGCGTCCCAGCCGAGCCCCATCTTGACGCGGGTGAGGGCGCCACCGCCGGGCTTGGCCAGCGATACCTTCTGCCCCTTCTGCAACGAGATTGACATCGGTCCGTCTCCTTTGATGATCGATGTGTGTCGCCGGGGTCTCGGTGGCCGGTCAGACGTTGCTGGAGTGCAGCTGCTTGTCGCCCTCGCCGCCGGCCGCCGGGCCGGAGGACTCCCCGCCCCCGTTCCGGTTGCGGACGACGGAGCTGGCGAACGCGGCGATGATCAGGCCGGCGCCCAGCCCGCCGGTGATCCATTCGGGCACGTGGTGGCCGATGCTGATCAGCATGCAGACCGCCAGGGCCCCGATCGCCCAGTGCGCGCCGTGCTCCAGGTACACGTACTCGTGCAGCGTGCCCTTGCGGACCAGGAACACCGTCAGCGACCGGATGTACATGGCGCCGATGCCGAGGCCCAGCGCGATGACGATGGGGTCGGTGCTGATCGCGAACGCGCCGATGACGCCGTCGAAGCTGAACGAGGCGTCCAGCACCTCCAGGTACAGGAAGAGGAAGAACCCGGCCTTGCCGGTGGCCAGCGCCAGCGAGCTCGGCCCGGACCGGCCGGCCTCGCCGTCCTCCTCGCCGGCCTCCTCCTCGTCGGGCTCGCTCGCCTCGGAGAACAGCTCCCCCAGCCCGTTGACGAGGATGTAGGTCACCATGCCGAGCACGCCGGCGATCATGACGTTGCCGGGGTCGTCGGCCGCCAGCCAGGCGACGAACGCCAGCGAGCCGCCCGCGACGACGACCGCCAGCTGGTCCAGCTTGCCGATGCGGGCGAGCGGCCGCTCCAGCCACGGCAGCCACTTGTCGGCGCGTTCCTCGAACACGAAGTCCAGGAACAGCATCATCAGGAACATGCCGCCGAACGCCGCGATCATCGGGTAGGCGTCGTTCATCAGCTCGTGGTAGCGGTGCGAGTCGTTGAGCGCCAGGTCGAACGCCTCGTAGGGGTTCAGCTTGGCGGTGATCCCGACGATCAGCAGCGGGAAGACCAGCCGCATGCCGAACACCGCGATCGCGATGCCGATCGTCAGGAAGATCTTCTGCCAGAAGGGGCTCATCCGGTCCAGCACCTTGGCGTTGACCACGGCGTTGTCGAACGAGAGGGAGATCTCCAGAACGGCCAGCACGGCGACCAGGGCCAGCCCGGTCGGCCCGTCGTACAGCAGGGCGAGGAGCAGGCCGACGGCCGTGACGCCGAAGGACCACCCGAAGGTGCGAAGAATCATGCGCGTATCTCTGCTAGAAGGACGGCCGGGCGTGGCGGCCGCGGTGCGGGGGCGTCGGCGGTCAGCCGACGTTCACGCCGAAGTCCATGGCGATGCCGGCGAGACCGGAGGCGTACCCCTGCCCGACGGCCCTGAACTTCCATTCACCGCCGTGCCGGTACAGCTCGCCGAAGACCATGGCGGTCTCGGTCGAGGCGTCCTCGGTGAGGTCGAAGCGGGCGAGCTCGTCGCCGTCGGTCCGGTTGACGATCCGGATGAAGGCGTTGCGTACCTGCCCGAAGCTCTGCTGCCGGTTGTCCGCGTCGTAGATCGAGACGGGGAAGACGATGCGCTCGCACTCGGGCGGCACCGCCCGCAGGTCGACGTTGATCGACTCGTCGTCGCCCTCGCCCTCACCGGTCAGGTTGTCACCGGTGTGCTCGACCGAGCCCTCCGGGCTCTTCAGGTTGTTGAAGAACACGAAGTGCTGGTCGGACATGACCTTGCCGGTGCTCGCGAGCATCAGCGCGGACGCGTCCAGGTCGAAGTCGGCACCCGTGGTGGCGCGCACGTCCCAGCCGAGGCCGACGGTGACTGCGGTGAGGTTGGGCGCGGCCTTCGTCAGTGAAACATTGCCGCCCTTGGCGAGTGAGACTCCCATGAACGGGCCTCTCCCTTCCTGCTGAACCTGATCAGATGTTGACGCCGAAGTCCATCGCGATGCCCGCCAGGCCGGACGCGTAACCCTGGCCGACCGCCCTGAACTTCCACTCGGTGCCGTTGCGGTACAGCTCGCCGAAGACCATCGCGGTCTCCATCGAGGCGTCCTCGGACAGGTCGTAGCGCGCCATCTCCGACCCGTCGGCCTGGTTCAGCACCCGGATGTAGGCGTTGCGGACCTGCCCGAAGTTCTGCCCGCGGCTGTCGGCGTCGTAGATGGACGCGGCGAACGCCACCCGCTCGGCCGCGGCCGGCATCGCCCCGAAGTTGACCTTGAGCTGCTCGTCGTCGCCCTCGCCGGCGCCGGTGGTGTTGTCGCCGGTGTGCTCGACGGCGCCGTCCGGCGTGCGAAGGTTGTTGAAGAACACGAAGTGCTGGTCGGTGATGATCTTGCCGGAGGCGTCCAGGACCATGGCGGAGGCGTCGAGGTCGAAATCGGACCCGGTGGTGGTGCGCAGGTCCCACCCGAGACCGACGGTCACCGCGGTCAGGCCGGGAGCCTGCTTGGTGAGCGATACGTTGCCGCCTTTGCTCAGGCTGACGGGCACGATGGGCCTCCAAGATCGCATGCCGAATCGGACGGACGCCGACCCGGCGCCCAGCCTTATCGACGTAGCAGCGATGCTATCCGTTCCATCCTTTGCGGAGCGATGGCGAACATCATTGTGCTAAGGCACCGCCGTCCGGCCGTCCGGCACCGGACCGGCCGCGCGCGTGCGCGCAACCTGACCCTTTTGCGCAAGACTGGGGCTGGGACGAAGGGAGGCTGCGTTGCGGGGACCGGGTGACCAGCGCCGCCGGGGCGGCCGCGGGGCGCAGGCGGCGGCCGGGGCGGTCGAGGCCAGGGAGGCGGCGGCCGCCGCCTTCTACGACATGGACCAGGCGCAGAAGTACATCGACGGCCGCGTCACCGTGTTCGAGGACCTGGACGCCGCGGCGGCCGCGCCCGCGCGGCGGGAGTTCGCCGGGCTGTCGGAGGCGGCCGACGCCGCGTCCGTCGCCTACATCTCCGTCCTGGACGCGCACGACCTCGATGACCGGGACCGGTCACCGGCCGAGTACGACGCGGCGCGGCGCGCGTTCGTCGCGTCCACCGAGCGGCTGCAGCAGATCACCCGGAACCTGAACGGCTTCGCCGAGCGCCTCGCCCCGCAGATGGCCCGGCTGGAGTCCGCCCTCGACCAGCTCCCGCCGCGGCTGGCCGCCGCCCGCGACGCGGTGGCCGCCGCCGACGCCGCCGTGGCCGCCGCGAAGGACGCCGGGATGGACGCCTCCGAGCCCGAGGCGGAACTGGAGCGCGCCAGGCAGGTCCTCGCGCAGCTCGGCTCGCAGGGGCTCGGCGGGCTCGGGCTGGACGGCGCCATCCGCAAGGCCGAGGAGGTCCGCGACATCGCCGAGCGGGCGCGCGAGGCCGCCGCGGAGCTGCCGCAGCTCGCGCAGAAGGTCCGCAACTCGCTCGCCTCCGTCCGGACGCGGGTGGACGTCGTCGCGAACCGCGTCGGGCCCGTCAAGGAGGCGATGCGGGTCCTCGTGCGCGGCTACTCGCAGGCCTGCTGGCAGGACCTGAAGGGCGCACCGGACTCCATCGAGGCGGCCGTCACCCGGGCCCGCGAGCGGCTGAACGAGGCGTCCGCGCACGCCGCCCGCACCGAGTGGAACCAGGCGCAGCGGGCGCTCACCGCGGCGCGCACCGAGCTGAACGCGGCCGACCGCAGGGCCGGCCAGGTCACCGGGCGGGTGGAGGAGCTGAAGGCGGTCGCCGAGGACCCGTCCAGGCCCGCCGAGGGCGTGCGGTTCGCGGTGCGGGACGCGCAGCGGCTCGCGATGGCGCAGCCCGGAGGGCCGGCACCCCAGCACGTCCGGGTCCTCGACTCGCTCGTCGAACGGCTGGAGAACGCGCCGAACCGGCTCACCGGAGCCCACCCGGACTACTGGGCCTACCTCCAGGAGCTGGAGTCCATAAAGACGGCCGCCGGCGACGTGGTGACGCGTATCCGAGCCGAACGTGCCGGGCAGGGGTGACCGCTAGGCGAACAGCGTGTCTAGGTGAACAGCGTGTCGCCCCAGTGGCCGCCCTCGCCGACGCCGGGCGGGCACGCGTAGACGCCCGATCCGACGTGCTGGATGTACTCGTTGAGCGCGTCCGCCGCCAGCGAGTTCTGGATCCGGATGAAGCCCGTGCGCGGGTCGCGCTGGAAGGCGATGAAGAACAGGCCCGCCTCCAGCCGCCCGAGGCCGTCCGACCCGTCGGTGAACGAGTAGCCGCGCCGCAGGATCCGCGACCCCCGGTTGCTCTCGGGATGGGCGAGCCGGACGTGCGCGTCCGGCTTCATCCGCGCCAGGACCGGCTTGTCGCGCTCCTTGCGCTCCCCCACGGGCGCGCCCTCGCCCTTGCTCCGGCCGAAGATGTCCTCCTGCTCGCGCAGCGACGTCCGGTCCCAGGTCTCGATGTGCATGCGGATCCGGCGGGCGACGAGGTAGGAGCCGCCCGCCATCCACTCGGCGCCCTCGCCCTTGCCCGCCCACACGTGCTCGTCGAGCAGCGCCCCGTCGTCCCCGCCGATGTTGTCGGTGCCGTCCTTGAACCCGAACAGGTTGCGCGGGGTCTGCGCGTCCGGCGTCGTGGAGGAGGTCTTGCCGAACCCGAGCTGCGACCACCGGACCGCCACCACGCCGAAGCCGATGCGGGCCAGGTTCCGGATGGCGTGCACCGCGACCTGCGGGTCGTCGGCGCACGCCTGCACGGCGATGTCCCCGCCGCTGCGGGCGGGGTCGAGGTCGTCGCCCGGGAAGTGCGGCAGGTCGACCAGGGCGGGCGGGCGGCGCGCCTTGATCCCGAAGCGGTCCTTCCCGTCCTTCTCGAACAGCGTCGGGCCGAACCCGATCGTCAGCGTGAGCCGGGACGGCGGCAGCCCGAGCGCCTCGCCGGTGTCGTCCGGCGGCGCCACCGGGACCCCGCCCACCGCGCCGTCGCCGACGGGCCGGCCGGCGGTCATGGCGGCGGCCGCGTCCGTCCACTCCCTCAGCATGCGCACGAGCCGGTCGCGGTCGCCGGTCGTGACGTCGAACGCCGCGAAGTGCAGCCGGTCCTGGACGGGGGTGGCGATGCCCGCCTGGTGCGCGCCGCGGAACGCGACCGCGGCCCCCGCCCCGGCGTCCTCGCCGGCGGAGGCGACCCGGTCGACCCCGGCCCCGGCGGCGGCGCCGGCGAGCAGGCTCACGCCGGAGAAGCCGAGCATCCTGCGCCGGGACATCCCCGGCCGCGACGCGGTCCCGTCGCCGGTCATCTCGCCACCGCCCTCTCGGCCCGCTACTTCGCCACGACCTCGGCGAGCTTGGACAGGGGCTCGCCCAAAGCGTTCACCGCGTCGGCCAGCTCCTTGCGGTCGTCCTTGCCGACCTTGTCGTAGGAGACGTAGCCGTCGCCCTTCGCGTGCTTCTTCAGCAGCGCGTCGACCTTGGCGAAGTTGGCGTCGAGGTCCCCGGCGAGCTGCGCGTCGCGCTCCTGGACGACCGGCTTGAGCAGCTCGTAGATCTTCCTGGCGCCGTCGACGTTGGCCTTGAAGTCGACGAGGTCGGTGTGGCTGAACGCCTCCTCCTCGCCGGTGACCTTGCCGGTGGCGACCTCGTCCAGCAGCTCCTTCGCCCCGCCGGCCATGTCGTTGACCGGGTCGAGGGTGAGGCCCGGAAGCCGCGACTTGAGCTCTTCCAGGTCCTTCAGCAGCCGGTCGCCGTACTTCTCCTTGCCCTTGACCGAGCCGTCCTTCCAGAGGGCCTTCTCCAGCAGGTGCCAGCCGGACCAGTCCTTCTTCTCCTCCGGCTTCAGGTCGGCCTCGCGGGCGTCGACCTTCGGGTCGATGTCGCCGAACTTCTCGGCGACGGGCTCGATCGTCTCCCACCCGACGCGGGACGGCGCGTACAGCTCCTTGGCCTTCGGGACGTCGCCGGCCTTGACCGCGTCCACGAACGTCCGGGTCTTGGCGAGGGTGTCGTCGAGCCGCGCGATGACGAAGGTCTTGTAGTCGGCGGCGGCCTTGTCGAGCCGCTGGTCGCCGCCGCCCGCGGAGGCGCCGGTGACCGTGACGTTCTGGGACGGGCCCTTGCCCGTCTGCCCGGCGCTGCACAGCATCCTGTACTGCCCGGCGGGCAGGTTCACGACGAAGTCGACGCTGGTCCCCGGGCCGATGTTCTCCCGCTCGGCGAGGATCTTGCCGTCCGGCTTCAGGACCTCGAACTCGTTGACCTTCGAGCCCTCGTTGGTGACCTTGAAGGTGGTCTTGCCCGCGGGAAGGTCGGTCTTGGCCACCTCGCAGGTGTCGTCGGTGGCCTTGACGGCGATGGCGCCCGCCGCGTCCGCCTCGTCCCCGCCACCGCCGCACGCCGCCAGGAGGGACATCGACACCGCGGCGGCGCCGGCGAGTGCGAGAACGGAGACAGGACGCATGAGGGACTCCAGGGGCGTGCAATTTGGTTAGGCAAACCTAAATTAGCGCTGCCCCGGCTCACCAGGTCAAGCGCCCCCGCGACAGTGCGTCCTCGCTCGTCGCGGATCCTGGAGGAGGGTGTCAGCGCGGCCGGTCGTGCAGGCCCATCGTGAGGTTGCGGGCGACCATCGGCGGACCGCCGGCCTGCGGCTCCCCGTACGGCGGGAGCTGGCCCTGCTGCTGCGGCGGCTGCTGCTGGTACTGGGGCGCCTGCTCGCGCTGCTGCGCCGCGGGCTCGGCCCACACGGCCGTCCCGTACGCGCACACCTCGAAGCCGCCGCCCACCGCGGCGGTGTCGTACCGCATGCCGACCACCGTGTTCGCGCCCTTGCGGCGGGCCTCCTCGCCGAGCCGCTCCACCGCCTCCCGGCGCGCCGCGGCGAGGCTCACGCCCGGCTGCTCCCCGGTCACCCGGAACGTCGCACTGCTGCCGCCCTGCCCGGGGGCGGGCGCGCCGCCCTGAGCCGCCTGCACGGCCGTCCCGAGGACCTCCCCGAGCACGCTCCTGATCTCGTACCCCGCCACGCCATCAGTCGTCACGATCAGCATGACCACCACGGTAGGACACGGTACGGACGAAATGCGACGCAATGACCAGATGACCAGGCACGGACACGGGCGAGGTCCTCCCGGCCCGCCGGCCGGGAGGACGCCCGTCAGTCGAGGTACTCCCGGAGCATCTGCGCGCGCGAGGGGTGACGCAGCTTCGCCAGGGTCTTGGACTCGATCTGGCGGATCCGCTCCCTCGTCACGCCGAACTCCCGGCCGACCTCCTCCAGCGTGCGCGGATGCCCGTCGGTCAGGCCGAAGCGCAGCTGGATGATGCGCTGCTCCCGGTCCGACAGGGTGCCGAGGATGTCCTCCAGCTGGTCCTGCAGGAGGATGAACGCTGCGGCCTCGATCGGGACCACCGCGTCCGCGTCCTCGATGAAGTCGCCGAGGTCGGAGTCCTCCTCGCCGATCGGCGACTGCAGCGACACCGGCTCCTGGGCGATCCGCTGGATCTCCACGACCCGGACGGGCGACAGGCCCATCTCCAGGCCGATCTCCTCGGGGCTGGGCTCGCGGCCGAGGTCCTGGTGCATCTGGCGCTGCACCCGGACCAGCTTGTTGATAGTCTCCACCATGTGGACCGGGATCCGGATCGTCCGGGCCTGGTCGGCGATCGCCCGGGTGATCGCCTGCCGGATCCACCAGGTGGCGTAGGTCGAGAACTTGAACCCTTTCGTGTAGTCGAACTTCTCGACCGCGCGAATCAGTCCGAGATTTCCCTCCTGGATGAGGTCGAGGAAGAGCATCCCCCGGCCCACGTAGCGTTTCGCGATCGAGACCACCAGCCGCAGGTTGGCCTCGATCAGGCGTTGCTTCGCCCGCATCCCCTCGCGGGAGAGCAGTTCGAGGTCGATCAGCTCGCCGCGGGCGAGGACGGCGGTACGCGCCATCTTCTCCTCGGCGAACAGTCCCGCCTCGATCGATTTCGCGAGTTCTACTTCATCTTCTGCCGTGAGAAGCGGTACGCGACCGATCTCTCTCAGGTAGATCCGAACCAGGTCGCTCGTCGGCGCCCGCTTGCCGAGGTCTCCCTCATCCGCTCGCGCGACGTCCTCGGTCTCCTGCTGAGACTCGAGAACCTCCACCCCCTGCTCTGCGAGCATCCGGACGACCCTTTCCAGGGAGTCGTCCGGCAAGTCCGAGCGATCGAGCGCGGCAGCGACGTCCTCGACGGTCACACCGCCGCGTTCTCTGCCACGTGCGACGAGGTCCGCCACCTGATCAACCGATGGCGCCTCGCTTGGCAGCACCGAAGGGCCCACGCAGACAGTCTGCGTCAAATGGAGCCAAGATCACAGGACCCATTTTTGCGTCCGTTGACCTACTGCGCCCCAAGCCCTCTCTCACGCAACACCCGTCGCTGCCGCTCAAGTGCGACAAGGTCGCCGAACAGCTTCTTGTACTCGTCGGCGGCCTCGACCGGATTCAGCCGCCCGAGTTTAGATTTCGCGTCGGCGATCATGCGGGTGAGCTGGCGTTCCTGTATTCGGGCCAGCAGCTCCGCCGCATAACGGTCGTCCGATTCCTGGACGGCCCGGACCGGCTCCACCCCGAGCTTGGTGATCAGATCCCTGACCTGGTCGTTCGGCGCGCGCTCCAGGAGCAGCGCGACCCACTCCGCGACGTTCCCGGCCGCCGTCACGCCGCCGGCCGCGGCGATCACCGCCCGCACCGCCGCGTGCGGCGGGGCGAGGAACGCCTCCGCCGGAACCTCCTCGAACCCCGGCCCGAGCAGCGCCGGGTGCTGGACGGCCAGTTTCAGCAGCTCACGCTCGCGCTGGACCTCGGGGTCGGCCGGGTCGAACGCCGGACGCGGCGGCGCCGCCGGCTCGCCGGCCGGCCCGTTGCGCCCGTCGCGCCCGTTCCGGCCGCGGCCGCTCCCGTCCTGGGGGCGGCCGTTCCCGTTCTGCGCACGGCCGTTTCCGGCCTGCGGGCGGCCGTTTCCGGCCTGGGGGCGGCCGTGCCGGCGGGCGGCGAGCTCCCGGACGCGGCTCAGCACGAACTGTTCGTCCATGATGCCGAGCCAGCGGTCCAGGTTGACCGCGTACATGTGCCGGCGGGAGCGGTCCTTGATGGCGGCGACCACCGGGGCCGCCGCGTCCAGCGCGCCCAGCCGCCCCTCGACCGTGTCGAGGTCGTACTGCTCGATCGTGCTGCGCACCGCGAACTCGAACAGCGGCAGCCGGGAGGCCACCAGGTCGCGCACCGCCGCGTCGCCGTGCCGGATCCGCAGGTCGCACGGGTCGAGCCCGTCCGGCTGGACGGCCACGAACGTCTGCGAGACGAACTTCTGCTCGTCGTCGAACGCGCGCAGCGCCGCCTTCCGCCCGGCCGCGTCGCCGTCGAAGGTGAAGATCACCTCGCCGCGGAACTCGTCCTGGTCCATCAGCAGCCGGCGCAGCACCTTGATGTGGTCGTCGCCGAACGCCGTCCCGCTGGTGGCGATCGCCGTCGGGACGCCCGCCAGGTGGCAGGCCATCACGTCGGTGTAGCCCTCGACGACCACGGCCTGCCGCCGCCGCGCGATCTCCTTCTTCGCGAGGTCGGCCCCGTACAGCACCGACCCCTTGTGGAACAGCGGCGTCTCCGGGGTGTTCAGGTACTTGGGGCCGTCGTCGTCCTCGTAGAGCCTGCGGGCGCCGAAGCCGATGACGTCGCCGGACAGGTCGCGGATCGGCCACATCAGCCGGCCGCGGAACCGGTCCATCGGGCCACGGCGGCCCTCCTTCGCGAGGCCGCCGGCGACGATGTCGCGGTCGGCGAAGCCGCGTCCGCGCAGGTGCCGGACCAGGCCCTCCCACTCGCGGGGGGCGAAGCCGACGCCGAAGCGCGCGGCGTCGGCCTGCTCGAAGCCGCGCTCGGCCAGGAACGTCCGGCCGATCATGCCCTCGGGCGAGGCGAGCCGCTCCGCGTAGTACTCGGCGGCGGCCTTGTGCGCCTCGATGAGCCGGGCGCGCTGACCGCCGTCGTGCCGGGGGCCGCGCCCGCCGTCCTCCTCGTAGCGCAGCTGGATCCCGGCCTGGACGGCGAGCCGCTCCACCGACTCGCTGAAGGACAGGTGCTCGATCTCCTGGACGAACTTGATGACGTCGCCGCCCGCCTCGCAGCCGAAGCAGAAGTACAGCCCGCGCGAGGGCGTCACGTTGAACGAGGGCGACTTCTCGTCGTGGAACGGGCAGAGGCCCTTGAGGTTGCCGCCGCCCGCGCTGCGCAGCTGCAGGTACTCGCCGATCACGTCGGCGATGGACGAGCGCTCCCGCACGAGCGCGATGTCCTCATTGCGAATCCGGCCTGCCACGACCAAGGAGTCTACGGCGGCCTCACGACAGCGCGGGCATCACATCGGAACCCGGCATCGGTGCGCTCCCGGCCCCGCGACGGGACCGGGAGCGCACCCCGCCTCATCGCGCCGGTCTCACCGGACGCGGAACCGGTCGAACAGCCGGTACATGAACTCCGTTCCCTGCTTGAGCGCCTCGACGGTGATGCGCTCGTCGTTGCCGTGCATGGCGATCAGCTGGTCGTTGTCCAGCACGTACGGGTAGACGCCGTAGCCGGGGACGCCCTTGGACGTCCACGGCCCGAGGCTCGTCCCCGCCTCGAACAGGGCGGGGGCGAAGACGGCGCCCGGGTAGGTCTCGGCGGCGGCCTCGCCGATCGCGGTGTACAGCGGGGAGTCGAGGCTGGACGGCTGCCTGGCCCAGGTCTCGTCCAGCCTCTTGAGGGCGTCCTCCTCCGACTCCCCGGGGTTGCCGGCGAGCTTGACGGTGACGTCCCGGTCCGCGAGGCGCTTGCGGAACGCCGCGAGGAAGTCGCGGGGACGCTGGCCGCCGGGCACGCCCCGGCAGTTGATCCGGAGCGTGGCGGAGGACGGGATGACGTTCTCCTTGTACCCCGCGTCCTCGATCACGAAGGAGTGCGTGGTCCGCAGGAGCGCCTGGTGCAGCCACGGGTACGAGCTGCGCTTGACCACGAGCGCCGCCGCCCGCTCGCGGGCCGGCTGCGACCGCGCCGCCAGCAGCAGCCGCAGCGCCCGCTCGAACGGGCCGTCGTCGGTGGCCTTGGCCAGGGCGCCGAAGTACTCGCGGGTGACCGGGGTGAGCGCGACGGGCGCGAGCCAGGTGTCGATGTCGGTCACGGCGCGGGAGAGCCGGGCGATCGCGGACTCGGGGTTGGGCTTGGACGAGTGGGTGGCGATGCCGTCGGCGACGAGGTCGAGGTTGAAGTAGACCTTGTCCTGGCGGGTCACCGTGATGAGCATCGGCGTCCTGCGGTCCTTCTGGGCGAGGAACCAGCCGCCCTCGGTGAGCACCATGCCGGCGTTGATCTTGTCCCAGTGGTTCTGGGCGAGCCAGGCGGAGCCGTACTGCCCGGCCTCCTCGTCGCAGTCGGTGAGGACGATGATGTCGCGGTCGAACTTGGCGCCCTCGTTCACGTGCCGCAGCACGGCGGCGATGTTGGCGGAGTTGGCGCCCTTCATGTCCAGGGCGCCGCGGCCGTAGATCTCGCCGTCCTTGACGACCCCGGCGAACGGGTCGACGGACCACTTGTCGCGTTCCACGGGCACGACGTCGGAGTGTCCGAGCAGGAGCAGCGGCGGGGCGGCGGTGGTGCCCTTGATCCGGGCGATGAGGTGGACGTTGTCCTTCTTCGGCGTGGGGATGATCTCCGCGGGCACGTTCGCGGAGTCCCACACCGCCTTCAGCATCTCGGCGTGCGGCCGGGTGACGCCGCCCTCGCCGAAGTTCTGGGTGTCGAAGGCCAGCATCTTCTTCAGCAGGGCCAGCGGGTCGAGGTCGGCGGGAGCGGGCGCGGCGGGCACGCGGGCCGGCGCGGCGGCGGCGGTGCCGCCGGCGAGGACGCCGCCGGTGAGCAGGACGGCGCCCGCGCCGCCGCGGCGCAGGAAGGTTCGGCGGGTGACGGGGGTCGGGGAGTCGGACATGGGAGCTCCTCCTTCGCTGGGCGGGAGCGCCCCGCGGGGGGCCGCGGAGCGCTCCCGGACCGTGGCGGTCGCGGCCGCGCTACCGGAACGCGGCGACGATCTCCACCTCGACGAGCCAGCCTGGCACGGGGAGGTTCTCGATCTCCAGAGTGACGCGTGACGGGCGTGCGGAATTGACGTACGTGGGAAGCGCGGGCGGCGCGGTGCCGAGCGGGACCTTGACGGGCGCGCCGGTGGACAGGTCGGTGTTGGCGAAGTACTGCCGGTAGGCGCGGTTCCATCCTGCGAAGTCCGCCGTGTCGCTGCCGGGGGCGTTGGCGAGGTAGGCCCGCATGGAGATCACGTCCCGGAGCGTGAGGCCTTGGGCCTTGAGGTTCGCGGCGATCTGCTTGAGGACGTTGAGCGCCTGGGCCTCGGTGATGGTGACGCCGGGCGGCGGCGTGATGTACTCGCTGTAGCGTTCGGGGCTGCCCGCCGGAGCGGAGGTGTTGGCCTCCCTGGGGCCGAGGCCGCTCGCCGTGTAAGTGGCGACGCGTCCTCCGACGGCGACACCGTCGGCGATGGCCGGGTTGCTCTGCCCGGCGGGAAGCGCGGGGCGCACTTCGTTCGGGCGGGGCGGTCTTCCGAAATGCCCGGGCGCGGCGGACGCGGCGGAGGCGACCCCGACGAACGCCGCGGTGGCGAGCCCGCCGACGAGAATCCTGCCTCGGAGCACGGTCATCCCTGGTAGCACGGTCATCCCTTCAGTACGCGCTGGTGGAGTTCGGTCACGACCTTGCGCGCGGACTCGAAGGAGCCGTGCTGCCAGGCGATCTCGTAGCTGAGCCAGTCACCGGCGTAGTACACGTTTTCCTGGGGCTGGTTGAGGAGCTTGTACTCGGCTCCGCGCGACGGCCAGTCGACCCAGCCGCCCTCGATGTGCGGCTGCCGGATCCAGGCGATGGACGCGGACGCGGCGATGCCCTCGCGGTAGCGGTCGCCGTGGATCTTCGCCCCCTGGTCGAGGGCGCGGGCGAGCCGTCCGGCGTGCCCCAGCCTCGCGTAGGTGTCGGCCTGCGCGCCGAAGTTGTAGTAGCCGACGAGCAGGCCGGAGCGGCCGTGGTACCCGGACGAGGGGTACCAGATGGTGGAGATGTCCAGATCGGTGTTCGTGATGCCGCCGTAGATCTTCTCCTCGGTCTCCCACCAGCGGTTCCGGTACTCCAGCCCGATCTTGCCGGTGGAGACCGGGACGGGCGTCCCCAGCGCGGACTGGACCGCCGCGCCCAGGTTGTGCGGGATCTTCGCCAGCACCTGCGGCGGCAGGGTGGCGACGCAGTAGTCCGCCTCCAGCAGCCGGGTGCGCCCGCCCGTCTCGTACTGGATCCGCACGCCCCCGGCGAGGTTCGTGATCTTGGTGACCCTGGCGCCGGTGCGGATCCGGTCCCGCCCGACGGCCTTGGCCAGCGCGCGCGGGATGGCGTCCATGCCCCCGACGGGCTGGAACATCAGCATCGCCTGGCTGTAGCCGAACTCGAAGGAGAAGTAGCGGCCCACGCCGCCGGCGAAGACGTCCGAGAGGGAGGGCGGGGGCCCGAGGACCGTCCCCTCCACGTCGCCCGCCCCCGGGTCCACGGTGAAGCCGCGCCGGTCGCCGCCCTTGTAGGCGTACCCGTCGGCCTTGGGGCCGATGGCGCCGAACCCCGACAGGAACGACAGCAGCCTCTCCTTGTCGGTCGAGGTGAGCCTCTGGTCGAGGGCGCCCTGGTCGGTGGCCTTGGCGAGCAGTTCGGAGATGTACCCGTAGACGTCGGCCTTCGCGGTGCGCCACCGCACCGGGGCCTCCATCCCGGCCGACTGGTTGAAGAGATAGGCCTGGGCGTTGGAGTTGGTGAAGACCTCCAGCGGGACGCCCAGCTCCCGGCAGTAGTCCATCGTCGTCATCCACTGCGCGATGCGGGCCGGGCCCGCGTTCATGTACGTGCCGTCGCCGAATCCGACCCGCTGGGTCTCGCCGCCCGTCTCGGTGAGGCGGTCGCCGCCGCGCAGCGTGCGGTTGCGCCCGCCCACCCGGTCCTGCGCCTCCAGGACGGTGACCCGGTAGCCGGCCTTGCCCAGCTCGTACGCGGTGGCCAGCCCGGCGACGCCGGCGCCGAGCACCACGACCTTCGCGGCCGCGCGGCCGCGCAACCGGAAGTCCGATTCCCGCGGGGGCTGGAAGGGGACGCGGGGCCGCGCCTCCGCGCTCGGGGCGAGGCCCAGCGCGCCCATGGTGGCGAACATGGCCCCCGCCCCGCCGGTGGCCCCGACCCGGGTGAGGAAGCCACGTCTGCTGACGCCCGTCGGCTCTGCCGAAGTCGCCAAGGAGCACCTCCAAGATCTCGTCGTCCGGGCAGTCTGGGACCGTTCCATTGCGAGAAATGGCGAGATCTGTAAGAGGTACGTTGCCGACCGGCTTCTCCCGTGATCAACCGGTTTCGTAATCCTCACCGCGGGAAGGGGGCTCCGCCGCCGCCGGCATGGCCGGACTCGGCCGGGTCGACGGGCGGTAACTCCGGTTTGACTCTGGACAACCTCGACCGTCGCGCGGTGTGATGACGGACCGAAGTTTCACCCACCCCCAGGCGGCCCCGATGACGGATGTTGTGCTGGACGGCGTCGACAAGGTGTACCCCGGCGGGCAGGCGGCCGTCCGGAACGTCCGCCTCCGGATCAACGACGGCGAGCTGTTCGTCCTGCTCGGGCCGTCCGGCTGCGGCAAGTCCACCATCCTGCGGATGATCGCCGGGCTGGAGGAGATCACCAGCGGCGACCTGTGGCTGAACGGGATCGTCGCCAACGGGCTGCCGCCGCGCGAGCGCAATGTCGCGATGGTCTTCCAGGAGGGGGCGCTCTACCCGCACCGCACCGTCAAGGGCAACATGATGTTCCCCCTGGAGGTGTCGGGGGACGACCGGGCCGAGGCCAGCGCGAAGGTCGTCGAGCTGGCCCGCGCGCTCGGCATCAACACGATGATCGACCGGATGCCGCGCACGCTGTCGGGCGGCCAGCGGCAGCGGGCCGCGATCGGGCGGGCGCTGATCCGCGAGCCGTCGCTGTTCCTGATGGACGAGCCCCTGTCGAGCCTGGACGCGGGGCTGCGCGCCGAGCTGCGCGTCGAGATCGCCGCGCTGGTCCGCTCCACCGGGACCACCACCGTCTACGTCACGCACGACCAGATCGAGGCCATGACGATGGCCGACCGGATGGCGGTGCTGCGCGACGGCGTGCTGGAGGACGTCGGCACCCCCGAGCAGATCTACGAGGACCCGGCGACGGTGTTCGTGGCCGCGTTCCTCAGCTCGCCGCCGATCAACCTGCTGCAGGCCACGCTGTGGGCCGTCGAGGGCGAGGGGCTGCTGCTCGACTTCGGGCCGCAGCGGCTGACGCTGCCGTGGAACGATCCCCGCGCATCCGCGCTGATCAGCCACCACGGGCGTCCCGTGATCGTGGGCATCCGCCCGGACACGCTGATGCCGATCGCCCCCGGTTCGCCGGCCCCGCACGGCAGCGTCCTGTCCGGGCAGGTCCGCGCGCTGGAGTTCCACGGGCACGAGTGGCTCGCCTACGCCGAGGCGGGCATCCCCACGGTCGACGCGACCGAGGTGGGGCGGCCGGAGGCCCCGCCGGCCCGCGAGCCGGACCGGCCCGGCCTGCGCGGGCGCCTGCGGGGGGTGTTCGGGCGCCCGTCCGGCGAGGAGGAGTACACCGAGGAGCACGCCGGCCACCACCGGCGCTCCGACCTCGTGTTCCGGATCGCGCCGGGCGGCCGGCCCGACCGGGGCGACCATGTCGCGCTGACCATCGACTTCGGCCGCGTGCTGTTCTTCGGGGCGGACGGCCGGCGCGTCACCCCCGTCCAGCGGTAGTCAGGCCACGATCCGGCTGAGCCGGCGCAATCCCTCGTCGATGGCGGGCGGCGGCGCGGCCCCGTACCCGAAGACCAGCCCCGGGACGGGCGGCGCGGACACCGCGAACTCCGACAGCGCGAACAGGCCGATGCCCGCCTCCAGCGCCCGCGCGGCGATCGCGGCGTCGTCCGCGCCGGCCGGGAGGGTGGCGCTCAGATGCAGCCCGGCCTCGGACGGGACGAGGGTCAGCCGGTCGCCCATCAGCCCGCCGACCAGCTCCGCGACGCGCTCGTGCCGGGCCCGGTACTCGCGGCGCGACCTGCGCAGGTGCCGGGCGAGCAGGCCCTCGTCGATGAACCGGGCCAGCGCCGCCTGCGCGGGCAGCTCGGCGTGCCAGGACGAGACGTAGCGCGCCATCCGGAACGCGTGGTGCAGCGCCGGCGGCACGACGAGGAAGCCGAGCCGCAGCACCGGCCGCATGACCTTGGAGAAGGTGCCGGTGTACAGGACGCGGCCGTCCCCGTCGAGGCTCTGCAGCGGCTCGACCGGCCGGCCGCCGTAGCGGTACTCGGTGTCGTAGTCGTCCTCGACGATCACCACGTCGCGCCGCCGCGCCCAGCCGAGCAGCGCCCGGCGCCGCGGCAGCGACATCGGCATGCCCAGCGGGAACTGGTGCGACGGGGTGACGTAGACGGCCCGCGCGTCGCCGGGGAGCGCGTCGACGCGCAGGCCCTCGGCGTCGACCGGCACCCCGCGCACCCGCATCCCGGCCGCGGTGAGCAGCATCCGCGCGGGCGGGTACCCCGGGTCCTCGACGGCGACGACGTCGCCGGGTTCGAGCAGCACCCGGACGATGAGGTCGAGCGCCTGCTGGACGCCCGCGGTGACGACGATGTCGGCGCCGGCCGCGCGCACCGAGCGCGACACGCCGGCGTGCCGGGCGATGGCGTCCCGCAGGGCGGGCAGGCCCGCCGGGTCGCCCGCCGACGCGGGGTCCCCCAGCGCCGACGGCCGGAGCACCCCGGCCATGATCCGCCGCCAGGCCTCGTACGGGAACAGCGTCACGTCGGGCAGCCCGGCGCGGAAGTCCCACCTGATGCCCGGCATCCGCGCGGGCCAGGCCGACACCCCGTCCCACACCCGGCGCGACCGCAGCGGCGAGGCGGCGGGGGCGCCGCGCGGGGCGGACCCGGTCTCCCGGACGAACGTCCCCGCCCCCACCCGGCTCGTGAGGAAGCCCTCGGCGGCGAGCCGGTCGTAGGCGACGCCGACGGTGTTGCGGGAGATCGCGAGGCGCCGCGCCAGCTCCCGCGTCGGCGGCAGCGCGTCGCCCGCGCGGAGCCGTCCGTCCAGGATCGCGGCGCGCAGCTGGCGGTAGATCTGCCCGGCGATGTCGCGGCGGCCCACCAGGCTCACGTGCAGATCCACGCCGCCGAGCCTAAATCGGCTCAGTCATTTCCCGCAATTTTGGCCCTGTACCTGGTCCTCTGCCGGTTCCTAGCGTGGACGGCATGGATCTGCTCACCGAACTGCTCACCGCCGACTTCCGCCCGCTGGACCGGAAGGCGGCCGGCCTCTACGTGGCCACCGTCGCGCGGGTGAAGCCGGACGCGCTCACGCTGCCCACGCCATGCCCCGACTGGACCCTGCACGGCCTCCTGCGCCACCAGGTCAGCCAGGACGAGGGCTTCGCCGCGGCCGCACGGGGCGAGGGCGGGCGCCTGTCCCGCTGGCGGAGCGGCGACCTCGGCGACGATCCCCGCGAGGCCGCGAAGGCCTCCGCCGATCTGGTGACCCGCGCGTTCGCCGACGTGGCCCTGGACGCCGAGCTCGTCCTCCCGGAGATCCGCGACGGCGGCGCCTTCCCCGCGTCCCTGGCGATCGGCTTCCACCTCGTCGACCTGGTCGTCCACGCGTGGGACGTCGCGGCCACGATCGGCGTCCCGTGGGAGCCCGCTGAGGACCTGGTCGGCGCGGCGCTGAAGGTCGCCGCGATCGTCCCCGAGGACGGCCGGGGTGCCGGCGAGCCGTTCGCCCCGTCCGTCCCCTCCCCGGACGGCGCCCGGCCGGAGGACCGGCTGCTGCGCATGCTGGGCCGCGCGCCCGGGTGGCGCTGACCCGTCAGGCCGTGGCGGTGGCGGGGGTGCAGAGCGCGGCGGCGTCCCGGTAGTAGCCGATCTTCGTCTTGATCTGCTCCTGCTGCGCGCGCAGCGTCGCGATCTGCTCCTCGACCCGGCGGTCGTGCTCCTGCAGCAGTTCGAGCCGCTCATGGACGGTCTCGCCTCCGCCGCGGGCCAGCTCGGAGTAGCGCAGCATCTCGGCGATCGGCATCCCGGTGCCGCGCAGGCAGCGCAGCATCCCGAGCCACTGCAGGTCGCCGTCACTGAACACGCGCCGCCCGGACGCGTTCCGCGCGATCCCCGACAGCAGCCCGATCTTCTCGTAGTAACGCAGCGTGTCGATGCTGAAACCGCTCTTCTCGGCGGTCTCCGCGGGAGAGTAGTGACTCACGTCTCCCAGGATCGCACCTGGAGTGCACTCCAGGTCAACGCCGGCCGCACTTGACCTGGAGTGCGCTCCAGGTCACAGAGTGGGAAGTGACGGCTGAGAAAGCGAAGACCCGCTACGAGACGTGAGGGACGGCCATGCGCGTTGGACTCCAGATTCCGAGCTTCACCCACCCCGGCGGCCCCGAGGAGATCGCCCCGGCGTTCGGGCGCATGGCCCGCGAGGCCGACCAGGGCGGGCTGCACTCGCTGTGGGTGATGGACCACTTCTTCCAGATCCGCGGGGTGGGGCCCTCGGAGGACCCCATGCTCGAGGGCTACACCGCGCTCGCCTACGCGGCCGCGCTCACCGAGCGGATCACGCTCGGGACGATGGTCACCGGCGTCACGTACCGGGAGCCCGGCATCCTCGTCAAGACGGTGACGACGCTGGACGTCCTGTCGGGCGGGCGGGCCTGGCTCGGCATCGGCGCGGCGTGGAACGAGGAGGAGTCGCGGGGCCTCGGCGTCGCGTTCCCGCCCACCGCGGAGCGTTTCGAACGGCTGGAGGAGACGCTGCGGATCGCCCGCCAGATGTGGGAGGGCGACGAGGCGCCGTTCGAGGGCGAGCACTACAGGCTGGAGCGGCCCCTGAACTCGCCGCCCGCGCTGCGCCGCCCGCACCCGCCGATCCTCATCGGCGGAGGCGGGGAGAAGAAGACGCTCCGGTTCGTCGCGAAGTACGCCGACGCCTGCAACCTCTTCGACGGCGACGAACTGCCGCACAAGCTGGACGTGCTGCGGGAGCACTGCGAGCGCGAGGGCCGCGACTACGGCGAGATCGAGAAGACGGCGCTGACACTGCTGGAGGGCACGCCGTCGGCCGACCAGGCCGCCGACACGATCGGGCGGCTCGCGGAGCGCGGCATCGACCACGCGATCTTCTCGCAGCGCACCGGGCAGGACCTCGCCCCCGTCCTCGCCGAGGCCCTCACCCGGACCGAGAAGATCGTCCCGGCCGGCCGCTGAGCCGGACGCTGGGCGGCCTCACGCCGCGGCGGGGGTGAACACCCACTTCTTGTACGACCAGTAGCGGAACGCCGAGCCGAGCCCGACGCCGGCGAGCAGCCCGAGGTTGTAGGCGACCCCGCCGTGGAGGCCGAGGGTGTAGTAGGTGAAGCCGGTGCACAGCACCTGGATCAGCAGGCCGACGCCGTTCAGCGCGAAGAAGATCGCGACCTCCCGGCCGGAGCCGTCGCTGTCGCGGTGCCGGAACGTCCAGAAGCGGTTGAGCAGGTAGGAGGACAGCGTGGACACCACGGCCGGCACCACGACGCTGGTGACCGGGCTGCCGCCGAGCCACGCGCGCATCAGGTTGGCGCCGAAGATCATGATCAGCGTGCCGACGCACCCCACGAAACCAAAACTGAGGAGTTCACGGAGGAATGTCCGGTACGCCGGGGCGGACGAGACCGTTTTAGCGGGTCTCGACCGCTGCATGGTGTCCACCCGCCCAGACCTTACCTGAGTAGGACATATACGGAAGTCGCAAGCCGGTCAAAGATCAGGATCCGTGACCGGCCCGCGACCCGCCGTGGCGGCCGCCGGGGCCAGCAGGACGATCAGCCCGGCCAGCGCCACCGGGACGGCCAGCGCCCACGTCAGCCCCACGCCCTGCGCGACGAACCCGATGACCGGCGGGCCGCCGAGCAGGCCGAGGTAGCCGACCCCGGTGACCCGGGAGATCCCGGCCGCGGCGGGCACGCCGGGGACGTTGCCGGCCGCGCTGAACGTGACGGGCGCCACCACCGCGACCCCGAGGCCGAACAGCGTGAAACCGGCCACCGCCGCGGTCGGGTCGCCGGCCGCGAGACCCAGCCCGAGACCGAGCGCGGCGAGCAGCGAGCCCGCCCGCAGCACCCGGACCGGCCCGAAGCGCGCGACCACCTGGTCGCCGGTGAGCCGCCCCACGGTCATCGCCACCGCGCACCCGGCGTAGCCGAGGCCCGCCACGCCGGGCCCGGTGCCGAGGTTCTCCCGCAGGTGGATCGCGCTCCAGTCCGCCATGGCGCCCTCGCCGACGAACGAGCACAGCCCGATCACGCCGAGCATGAGCAGCGGCCACCGGGACCGCGGCCCGGCGGCGGGCACGGCGCCGGCCGGCTCGGGCACGGCGTCCGCGGAACGGTCGAGCAGGTTCCTGCAGGACGCCAGGACCAGCACGGCGAGGACGGCGGCGGCCACCGCCAGGTGCAGCGGCACGGGCACCCCCGCGTGGGCGGCACCCGCGCCGGCCAGCGCGGCGAGCAGCGTCCCGATGCTGTAGGAGCCGTGCAGGCCGGACATCAGCGGGCGGCCGTACCCGCGCTCGACGGCCACGCCCTGCGCGTTCATCGCCACGTCCATCAGGCCGAGGGAGGCGCCCATCAGCAGCAGGGCGCAGATCAGCGCGCCGAGGTTCCAGGCGAGGCCGAGCGGCACCAGCGACACCGCGCAGGCGACCCCGGCCCCGGCCGTCGCCGCCCGGCTCCCCCACCGCGCGACGATCGGGCCCGCGAACCGCACCGCCGCGACGAGGCCGGCGGGCGCGCCGAGCAGCGCCACGCCCATCGCGCCCTCGCCCAGCCCGAGATGCTCCTTGATCTGCGGGATGCGGGCGACCCAGGCGGCGCCGATCAGGCCGTGCGCGGCGAACACCAGCGTCACCGCGAGACGGGCGCGCCCGAGCACCGCGAGATTCTCCGTGACCACCGGCCCGACTGTACGTGCCCGGCGGTCGGCCCTCACACCAGATCGGCGAGCGGCACGGCGGCGTCGGCGAGACGGACCGCGTCCACCGGCCGCCCGGAGCGGATCAGCGCCTGCACGTCCCCGGTGACGTCCCACACGTTGACGTTCATCCCGGCGACGACCCGGCCGCCGGACAGCCAGAACGCGATGAACTCCCCTCCCTCGGCGTCGCCGCGGTACACGATCTCGTCGTACTCCCCCGGCGCCACGGCGCCCGACATCTCCATCCCGAGGTCGTACTGGTCGCTGAAGAAGTAGGGGACCCGGTCGTAGACGACGTCCTGGCCGAGCATGGCGCGGGCGGCGGCGGGCCCGCCGTTCAGCGCGTTCGCCCAGTGCTCCACGCGGATCCGGCGCCCGAGCAGCGGGTTGTAGGCGTTGGCGGCGTCCCCGGCCGCGAAGATGTCGGGGTCGGACGTGCGCAGCGACTGGTCGACGAGGATCCCGTCCGACACCTCCAGCCCGGCCGCCTCCGCGAGCGCGGTGTCCGGCTTCACCCCGATGCCGACGATCACCACGTCCGCGGGCACCTCGGCGCCGCCCGAGGTGACGACGGCAGACACCTGCCCGGCGCCCCAGAAGCCGGCGACGCCCTCGTCCAGCCGCAGGATGACGCCGTTGCGGCGGTGCAGGTCGGCGAACCTGCCGCCGAGCTCGGGCCCCATCGCGGCGTGCAGCGGCGTCGGCTCCGGCTCGATGATCGTCACGTCGTTGCCGTAGGCGCGGGCGGCCGCGGCGGTCTCCAGCCCGATCCAGCCCGCCCCGGCCACGACGACCCGCCGCCCGCCGTGCGCGAGCGCCTGCTTCAGCGCCGCCGCGTCGGCCATCGTCCGCAGGTAGTGGATGCCCTGCAGCTTGGACCCGGGGACGTCCAGCCGCCTCGGGGTGGCGCCGGTCGCCAGCAGCAGCCGGTCGTAGGAGATCGGTTCCTTGGTGGACAGCCTGACCTGGTGCGCGTCCCGGTCGATCGACGCGACCGACATACCGACCCGCAGCTCCACGTCGTGCTTGTCGTACCAGTCCGCCTCGTGGACGTGGGCCTTCTCGCGCGGCTCCTTGTCCAGCAGGAAGCCCTTGGAGAGCGGCGGCCGCTCGTAGGGCCGCTCGATCTCGTCCCCGACCAGGACCACTCTGCCCGCGAAGCCCTCCTCGCGCAGGGTCTCCGCCGCCTTGGCACCCGCCAGGCCGGCACCGGCGATGACGAACGTCTCCTCGGGCATGGCGACCTCCTGTAGTTGACCTGTAGCTATCCCTACAGCGGCCTCCGTAACGAGACAAGGGCCGCCGATGGGCGCGTCGGGGCATATTCCTCCCCCGCGCGCGGCCCCCCGGGACGTCAGCGCGCGCGATCGCCCAGCCTGCGGTGCCGGGCCACCGCGGACAGGTCGGTCAGCGAGGCGATCTGGTCGATCACGGCGCGCAGCCGGGCCGCGTCGTCGCCGGCGTCCACGAACGCGTCCTGGAACCCCGGGTCGAGGGTGCCGGGCGCTCCGGCCAGCATCATCTCGGCCAGCTCGGTGATCAGCGTCCGCTGGCGGGCCCTGATCTCCTCGTGGCTGATCCACACGTAGTGCGCCGTGATGCCCTTGAGCAGCGCGTTCTCCAGCCGCTGCGCGCGCGGGACGATCAGCTCGGCCGCGTACCGGGTCAGCGGGCGGTCGCCGTAGGCCTCCCGGGTCGCGGTCTCGGCGGCCAGACAGAACCGCCCGATGAGGGTACTGGTCAGGTTCTTCAGGGCGGCGAGGCTGCGCGGGGTGCCGTCGTAGCGGTCCGGCCAGCACGGCTCGGCCAGCAGCGCCGCGAAGCACTCCTCCAGCTCGGCCGGCGCGGCGTCCGGGCAGTACAACTTGGCCGCCGTCGCGGCGACGAGGCGGCGCTCGGCGGGATCGGCGAGCCGGACGAAGTCGACGTGCCCGGCGACCAGCGCGTCCTCCAGGTCGTGGACGGAGTAGGCGACGTCGTCGCTCCAGTCCATGACCTGGGCCTCGAAGCACGTCCGGCCCGGGGCGGCGCCCTCCCGGACCCAGCGCGCCACGTCCACGTCGTCGTCGTAGACGCCGAACTTGCCGTTCACGGCCTCCGCCTGGGACCACGGGTACTTCATCGCGGCGTCCAGCGCGGCCCGGGTCAGGTTGAGCCCGACGCTGCGCCCGTGCAGCGGCGGGCCGTCCGGCGCGAACGACTTGGGCTCCAGCCGCGTCAGGACGCGCAGGCTCTGCGCGTTGCCCTCGAAGCCGCCGCAGTCGCGGGCGACGATGTCGAGCGCGTACTCGCCGTTGTGGCCGAACGGCGGGTGCCCGATGTCGTGCGACAGGCAGGCCGTCTCCACCAGGTCGGGGTCGCAGCCGAGCGACTTGCCGAGCTCGCGGCCGACCTGCGCGCATTCGAGCGAGTGGGTGAGCCGGGTGCGCAGGCTCTGCACGGTGTCGGCGGCGGCGTCCGCGCCGGGCGAGGCCACCTGCGTCTTGGCGGCCAGCCGCCGCAGCGCCGCGCTGTGCAGCACGCGGGCCCGGTCGCGCTCGAACGCCGTCCGGTCGCGGCGCTTGGCGGGCTCGGGCGCCCACCGCCGCCGGTCGCGGTCGGCATACCCCTGGTTCGCGTTGGTCGTCATGGCCCTATCCAGGGTAAAGGGGCGCGGTGGGCATCAGCCGCCCGGCGAGGCGGGCGGGGCCGAGGTGGCCGTCTCGGAGGGGTCGATGCGGATGCGCTTGATGGTCTCGTCCGGCACCTGGACGCTCTTGCCGAGCAGCACGTACGACAGGTACCCGCCGGTCTCCCGGAGGATGTAGTTGAACTGGGTGTCGCGGGTCTGCACGCTCGGGCCGCTGCGGGTCGGCGAGGCGGCGGCCTCGATGCCGTTGTCCTCGGCCATCTTCTTGGACCGCAGCCCGTGCCACGGGTCGGTGACGATCACGCCGGACGACCAGTGGTGCCGGTCGAACTCCTTGCCGACGGCCCTCATGCTCTCCAGCGTGTCGCGGCCCACGGGCACCGCGAAGACCCTGGACGCGGGCACGCCGCCCTTCTCGATCAGCCAGGTGCGGCCGGTGCCCGCCTCGGTGTAGTTGTCGCCGGGGGCCTTGCCGCCGACGGTCACGATGGCGGGCGCGACACCCTTGCGGTAGAGGTCGAGGGCGTGCTGGAGCCGCCACTGCAGCGTGGGGGACGGCGCCCCGTTGTACTGCGCGGCGCCGAGCACGATGATCGCGTCGGAGCGGGGGCGCTCGTCCTGGCGGGCCTGGTACCAGATCCGCGCCCCGACGACGGCGGGCGTCAGCACGGCGATCGCCAGCAGCCCGGTGACGATGCCGAGCGGGACCGTGATCCACTTGGGCCTGCGGCGCCGGACGCGCTTCTTCGGCTCGGGGGCCTCGTCCCCGGGCTCGTCCGCTCCGCGGTCTTCAGGCGGCGGCTCCGGCAATTCCACTTCCAACGTCATCGCATCGGACACGTTAGTGAGATGGTCCGGCACATGCGCCAGGTTCGCCAGGACGGTGTGTGGCGTTGGTCCCTTTCTTCCCCGGCGGGCCCGGTGGACTCCCGGCGGCACGCCGCCGTGAGGCGCGGCGGGCCGCCGGGAGGGGCGCTCAGCGGCTGTCGCTGCCGCCGGACTCCGCGTCCGCCTCGATCGCGGCGCGGCCCGCCTCCAGCCGGGCGACGGGGATGCGGAACGGCGAGCAGGACACGTAGTCGAGGCCGACCTCGTGGCAGAAGTGCACCGAGTCGGGGTCGCCGCCGTGCTCGCCGCAGATGCCGAGCTTGATGCCGGGGCGCGCCCTGCGCCCCTCCTCCGCGGCGATCCGGACCAGCCGCCCGACGCCCTCCCGGTCGAGGGTCTCGAACGGCGACACCCCGAAGATGCCGAGCTCCAGGTAGCGGGAGAAGAACGCCGCCTCGACGTCGTCCCGGGAGAAGCCCCAGGTCGTCTGGGTGAGGTCGTTGGTGCCGAAGGAGAAGAACTCGGCGGCCTCGGCGATCTGCCCGGCGGTCAGCGCGGCCCGCGGCAGCTCGATCATGGTGCCGATCAGCGCGGGGACGTCGACGCCGGTGTCCCGCCGGACCGCCTCCAGGATCTCGCGGGCCTCGTCCCGGACGGCCTCCAGCTCCTGGACCGCGCCGACGAGCGGGATCATGATCTCCGGCCGCGGGTCGCCGCCGGCCCGGCTGCGGGCGGCGGCGGCCTCGGCGATCGCGCGGACCTGCATGGCGAACAGGCCGGGAATCGCCAAACCGAGCCGCACTCCGCGCAGGCCCAGCATAGGGTTCTGCTCGTGCAGCCGGTTGACCGCCTCGAGCAGCCTGCGGTCCTTGGCGTCCGCGTCCCCGCCCGCGAGCGCGACCCTGACCGACAGCTCGGTGATGTCGGGGAGGAACTCGTGCAGCGGCGGGTCGATGAGCCGGATCGTGACCGGCAGCCCGTCCATGGCCTCGAAGATGCCCTCGAAGTCGCTCTTCTGCAGCGGCTCCAGGGCGTCCAGCGCGGCCTGCCGCTCCTTGCCGTCCTCGGCGAGGATGAGCTTCTCGACCAGCTGCCGGCGGTCGCCGAGGAACATGTGCTCGGTGCGGCACAGCCCGATGCCGGCCGCGCCGAACCGGCGCGCCCGCGCCGAGTCCCCGGGGTTGTCGGAGTTCGCGCGGACCTTGAGCGCGGCGCGCGCGTCGGCGTGCGCCATGACGCGGTCGACGGCCTTGACGAGGTCGTCGCCGTCCGCGGCCGTCAGCTGCCCCTCGAAGTACTGGACGACCGGGGAGTCCTCGACGGGCACCTCGCCGAGGTAGACGTCGCCGGACGTCCCGTCGATCGAGATCACGTCGCCCTCGCGCACCGTCAGGTCGCCGGGGGCGGTGAAGTGCCCGTTCTTGACGTCGACGTCCAGCTCCTCGGCGCCGCAGACGCAGGTCTTGCCCATGCCGCGGGCGACGACGGCGGCGTGCGAGGTCTTGCCGCCGCGGGACGTCAGCACGCCCTGCGCCGCGACCATCCCGGCGAGGTCGTCGGGGTTGGTCTCCCGGCGGACGAGGATCACGTCCTCGCCGCGCCCGGCGAGCTCCACGGCCCGCTCGGAGGTGAACACCGCCTTGCCGACGGCGGCGCCCGGCGAGGCGTTCATGCCCTTGGTGAGCTTGCGGACGCCGTCGACCCGGGCCGCGAAGCGCGGGAACATCAGCTGGGCGAGCTGGTCGCCGGTGACGCGGCGGGCGGCCTCGTCCAGGTCGATCAGCCCCTGGTCGAGCAGCTGGCAGGCGATGCGGAACGCCGCGGCGGCCGTCCGCTTGCCGACCCGGGTCTGCAGCATCCAGAGCTTCCCGCGCTCGATCGTGAACTCGATGTCGCACATGTCGCGGTAGTGGTTCTCCAGCGTCTCCATGATCTGGAGAAGCCGGTCGTAGGACGCCTTGTCGATCCGCTCCAGCTCCTTCAGCGGGACGGTGTTGCGGATGCCGGCGACGACGTCCTCGCCCTGCGCGTTCTGCAGGTAGTCGCCGTAGACGCCCTGCTGCCCGGACGCGGGGTCGCGGGTGAACGCGACGCCCGTCCCGGAGTCCATGCCCATGTTGCCGAAGACCATCGAGCAGATGTTCACGGCGGTGCCGAGGTCGACGGGGATGCGCTCCTGGCGGCGGTACAGGATGGCGCGGGGCGCGTTCCAGGAGTCGAACACCGCCTTGACGGCCAGGTCCATCTGCTCGCGCGGGTCGGTCGGGAAGTCCCGCCCCGCCTGCTCCTGGACGATGCCCTTGAACCGGCCGACGAGCTCCTTGAAGTCCTCGGCGGTCAGGTCCGCGTCGTCGTCGCTGCCGCGGGCCCGCTTGACCTCCTCGACCGCGTCCTCGAACAGGTCGCCGTCGATGTCCATGACGGTCTTGCCGAACATCTGGATCAGCCGCCGGTAGGAGTCCCAGGCGAACCGCTCGTCCCCGGCTTGCGCCGCGAGGCCGTGCACGGACTCGTCGTTCAGCCCGACGTTCAGGACGGTCTCCATCATTCCCGGCATGCTGAACTTGGCCCCGGAGCGCACGCTGACGAGCAGCGGGTCGTCGCTCTGGCCGAGCCTCTTGCCCATCGCGGACTCCAGCGCGGCCAGGTGCCGGTTCACCTCGTCCGCCAGCCCCTCGGGCAGGGTCCCGTGCTCGAGGTAGTGCCGGCAGGCCTCCGCGGTGATCGTGAACCCGGGGGGCACGGGCAGTCCGAGGTTGGTCATCTCGGCCAGGTTGGCGCCCTTGCCGCCCAGCAGATCCTTGAGGTCCTTGTTTCCCTCAGTGAAGTCGTACACGAACTTCGGCACGGGGAGCTCCTTCTCGCTCCGGTTCCACCCAGTGACAGTTCCGGGTCCGCCCGCACGAGGGCGCGCGACGTCGCGTTCCCCCAGGCGGCGGCGGGTCCGCTGTCCTGTTTGCCGGGACTGTACCCGCGAAGTCGGGACTTGCTCGGCGCCCCATGCGCCGGGGCGCGTTATCCCAGCTCAGACTGCGGATAATGGTCTATTCCACTGGTGAGACCGGGGACACACGGCGGCAACGCGCGACCCGGCGGGGCCGTCCCGGACCATGGCACGCACGACTGGCATACCCACCGCGCTGGAGAGGGAATGATGGATCAAGGAGGTGAGGTTGTGAGGCCGAGAGTCGCCGGCGGCCGGGCGGGAGATCCGTTCGCCCCCATAGCCGATTTCGGGTTCCTGTCCGACTGCGAGACGACCGCCCTGGTCGCGCCGAGCGGCAACATCGAGTGGATGTGCCTGCCGAAGATGGACTCCCCGAGCGTGTTCGGGTCCATCCTGGACCGGGACGCCGGGTACTTCCGGGTCGGCCCCGCGGGCGTCGAGGTGCCCGCGGCGCAGCGCTACATCCCCGGCACCATGGTGATGGAGACCACCTGGTGGGTGCACGGCGGCTGGCTCGTCGTGACGGACGCGCTGCTGATGGGCCCCTGGCACCACGAGACGGAGCGGTCCCACACCCACCGCAGGGCGCCCACCGACTACGACGCCGACCACGTCCTGCTGCGGATGGTCCGGTGCGTGAACGGCCAGGTCCAGGTCCGGCTCGACTGCATGCCGGTGTTCGACTACGGCCAGACCCCGGCGCGGTGGGAGCACACCGGCGCCGGGTACCACGAGGCCGTCGCGCGCGGGAACGGCGTGGGCCTACGCCTCAGCACCGACATGAACGTCGGGTTCGAGGGGTCGCTCGCCACGTCCCGGACGCTGCTCAAGCAGGGCGAGTCCCGCTTCGTGGCGCTGTCGTGGAGCGAGCACGCGGCGCCGTCGTCATGGGAGGAGGCGCAGGAGCGGCTGGTGTGGACCGTCCACCACTGGCAGCACTGGCTCGACCGGGGCCGCTTCCCCGACCACCCGTGGCGCAGCCACCTGCAGCGCAGCGCGCTCACGCTGAAGGGCCTGACGTTCGCGCCGTCCGGGGCGGTCGCGGCCGCCGCGACGACGTCGCTGCCGGAGACGCCGGGCGGCGACCGCAACTGGGACTACCGCTACACCTGGATCCGCGACTCCACGATGGCGCTGTGGGCCTTCTACACGCTCGGCTACGACTGGGAGGCCAACGACTTCTTCTACTTCATCACCGACGTCGCCGAGGCCGCCGAGGGCAAGCTGCAGATCATGTACGGGCTGGACGGGCGGGAGGAACTGCCCGAGTCCACGCTCGAGCACCTCTCCGGCTACGACGACGCCCGCCCGGTCCGCATCGGCAACGAGGCGTACATGCAGGCGCAGCACGACGTGTGGGGCGCGATCATCGGCTCCATCTACCTGTTCGTGCGCCGCCGCGACCGGCTGGACGACCGGCTGTGGAAGATCGTCGTCAGGCAGGTGGAGGACGCCCTCGCCAACTGGCGGACGCCCGACTGCGGCATGTGGGAGGTGCGCGGCGAGCCGCAGCACTTCACCTCGTCCAAGATCTTCTGCTGGGTCGCGGCCGACCGCGGCGCGCGGCTCGCCCGCGTCCGCGGCGACCAGGAGCGGGCGCGCCGCTGGCAGGCCGCCGCCGACGAGATCCACGCCGACGTCCTCGCCAACGCGCTGGACGAGCGCGGCGTCTTCACGGCCCACTACGGCGCCACCGCCCTGGACGCGTCGGCGCTGCTGATCCCGCTGCTCGGGTTCCTGCCGTCCGACGACAAGCGCGTCCGCGAGACCGTCCTCGCCATCGCCGACGAGCTGTCGGAGGACGACCTCGTCCTGCGCTACCGGGCGACGGAGACCGACGACGGCTTCGACTCGGAGGAGGGCACCTTCACCATCTGCTCCTTCTGGCTGGTCAGCGCACTGGTGATGATCGGCGAGCTGGACCGGGCGCGCGCCCTGTGCGAGAAGCTGCTGTCCTACGCGAGCCCGCTGCAGCTGTACGCCGAGGAGATCGACCCGCACACCGGGCGGCACCTCGGCAACTTCCCGCAGGCGTTCACCCACCTGGCCCTGATCAACGCGGTCATGCAGGTGATCCGCGCCGAGAACGGCGAACCCCAACCGCCCCTGGCCTGACGCCGCGGTGGCCGGGGCCCGCGCCCCGGCCACCCGGTTCCTTGATCACAAGTCGGCGACGACCGCCAGAAATGCCGCTTTTCCGGAGAGTTCCGGCTACGTTTCCGCCGTGACCACACCGCCGCCCGCTGACAACGTCCCGGACACCCCTGACTCTCCCCCGGCCTGGGCCCCGCCCGACGCCCCCGAGCCCGCCGCGTCCACCGAACCGCCGACCGGCTTACCCGAGCCCCCACCGGAGGCCGAGAGCCCGGCCGGCAGCGTCCCGCGGCGAACGAACACGCTCGCGGTGGTCGCGCTCGTCACCGCCCTCCTCGGGCTCGTCCTGCTCGGGATCGGGTTCGCCGTCGCCGCGCTGGTCCAGACCGGCCGCCGCGGCGAGAAGGGCAGAGGCCTCGCCATCGCCGCCCTCGCCGCCTCGGTCGTGTGGCTCGCCGCCGCGGCGGGCACGGCGGCCGTGCTCGGCGGCTCCGTGTTCTCGCCCGGGAGCAGAGGATCCGACCCGTCCCGGCCTGACGGCTACGTGCTGCCCTCGACGCTGAAGGTCGGCGACTGCTTCACGGCGAAGACCCACGACTCCGCCGACCCGCTGGTGTTCCCCAGCGCCTGCGACCATCCTCACAACGGTGAGGTCATCGCCAAGGCGACGCTGCCCGCCGGCCCGTACCCGGGAGCCTCGAAACTCGCCGAGCAGGCCGGGGCGGTGTGCAAGGAGCACGTCCCGGACAAGGTGAAGGACGTCATCGACGCCGACTTCGACCCGCGGGCCGGGGTTCCCGGCCGAGAGGACTGGAACGACGGGAAGCGCGAGGTGACGTGCATGCTCGTCTACGTCGGGAAGAACAACACGCTCACCACGCCGATCGCGGGCGCGTACATCCTTCCGCGGACCTTGAGGCCCGTGAACCCGGGCGACTGCATGGAGAAGTGGGTGGTTTACGGCGGTCAGCCCCTCGTCGAGTGCACCGACGAGCACCGGGTCCAGGTACTCGCGATCTTCGAGATCCGGGGGAAGGACTACCCGGGAAAGAAGGCGATCGAGGAAATCGCCATCAAGGGCTGTGCCGAGCGCGGGGCGGCGATCTGGAAGGGGGCACCACCGCCGCTCGACCTCGTCGACTTCGCGTACGTCACGCCGACGAAGGCGAGCTGGCGATCGGGTGATCGCGAGGTGACCTGCCTCCTGGAGGCCAGGGAGGGCACGCTGCGGCGGTCGCTGGTGCCGGCGCAGTGAGCGTGGGTGCCGCCGGCGCCTTGGGGGGCGCCGGCGGCACCCTGTGTCAGACGACGGCGCCGGAGTCGTCGGGGGTGCGGTGGGTGGGCTTGCGCTTGCTCTTGGGCTGCGGAGGCGGGGTCTTCGTGTGGCGCTCCAGGACGACGGCGATGGGCGTCGCGGTGAAGACGCTGGAGTACGTGCCGACGACGATGCCGATCAGGAGCGCGATGGCGAAGTCGGTCAGCGAGTCGCCGCCGAGGAACGCCAGCGCCGCCAGGATGAACAGCGCCCCCATCCCGGTGTTGATCGTCCGCGGGACGGTCTGCAGGGTGCCCCGGTTCGCGATGTCGGCGAAGCGGCCCTTGGGGTTGGCCGTCCACTTCTCCCGGACGCGGTCGAACACCACGACCGAGTCGTTCACCGAGTACCCGATGATGGTGAGCAGCGCGGCGAGGAAGACGCCGTCGATGGGTTTGCCCAGCCAGGCGAAGATGCCGGTGACGATCGCGATGTCGTGGAACATGGCGATCACCGAGCCGGCCGCGAACGTCCAGCGGAACCGGATCGTCAGGTAGGCGAGCTGCACCAGCAGGGCGACGCCGAGGGCGATGAGCGCCTTCTTGCGCAGCTCGTCGCCGAGGCTCGGGCCGATCAGCTCGTCGCGCTGCTTGGTGGCGCCGCCGCCCTCCTTCGCGAGGGCGTCCTTGATGCGCTGCTCCTCCTCGTTGGTGAGGTCGGTCGTCCGGACGGAGATGTCGTCCTGACCGGACGTCTGGACGACGGCGCGCGGGAACCCGGCGGAGGCGACGGCGGAGCGGGCGGTGTCGATGTCGACGTGCCGGCTGGTGGAGTACTCGACCAGGCGCCCCCCGGTGAACTCGACGCCGAAGTTCAGGCCCCGGGCGAAGATCCCGGTCACCGCGAGGACGACGGCGAGGGCGGAGACGCCGAGCCACAGCCGGCTGCGCTTCATCAGGTCGGGGCCGCTCTCCTCCAGCCACCGCCGGATCCGGCCGGCGCCGCCGAGGCCGCCCGCCTTCCCCTTGGCGAGCCTCGGCATGCGCGCGGCGGCGGCGTCGGTGAGGACGCGGCTCACCAGCATCGCGGAGATGAGGGAGCCGATCACGCCGATGGTCAGGGTGACGCCGAAGCCCTTGACCGGGCCGGAGGCCAGGAAGAACAGCAGGCCGCCGGCGAGCAGCGTGGTGACGGCCGAGTCGGCGATCGCCGACCACGCCTTGTCGAAGCCGACGGCCAGCGCCGCCCGCGCGCTGCGGCCGGGCGCCGCGGCCCGTTCCTCCCGCGCCCGTTCGAAGGCCAGCACGTTGGCGTCGATCGCCATGCCGATGGCCAGTACGAATCCGGCGAGTCCGGGCAGGGTGAGGGTCGCGCCGACCGCGACGAGGGCGCCGTAGGAGATCAGCGCGTATCCGGCGAGCGCGACGGTGGCGAGGAAGCCGACGAGGCGGTAGACGGCGACGATGAACAGGCCCGTGAGGATGATGCCGATGACGGCGGCGCGGGCGCTGGCGTCGATGGCCTCGTCGCCCAGCGTCGGGCCGACCACCCGCTGCTCGATGATCTTCACGGGGACGGGCAGCGAGCCGCCCTGGATGAGCGCCGCGAGGTCCTTGGCCTCGCCGGCGCTGAAGTCGCCGGTGATCTGGGTGGACCCGCCGGTGACGCCGACGCCGCAGCTCACGCTCTCGGTGACCTGCGGCGAGGAGATCACCTTGCCGTCCAGGACGATCGCGACGCGCCGCTCGTCGCCCATCGCGCAGGCCGCCTTGGCGGTCACCCTCTCCCAGGTCTTGCCGCCGTCGCCCTTGAACTTGACGTTGACGGCCCAGCCGCCGAGGTTCTGCGGGTCGTAGGAGGCGCTCGCCTCGCCGATCCCGGCGCCGGTGAGCGCCGCGGGGCCGATGATGATCGGCTGCCCGCTCTCGTCCGGGATCAGCTGCTGCCCCTTGTCGGGCTTGCCGTCGTTGGGCACCACGGGGTGTGCGGTGAGCTGCGCGGTCTTGCCGATCGCCGCGGTCGCGCGGGTCGGGTCCTGGACGTCGGGCAGCTCGACGATCAGCCGCCGGTCGCCGGACCGGGTGATGGACGACTCGGCGACGCCGAGCGCGTCGACGCGCCGCTGCAGGACCTCCCGGGCGCGGTCGGTGGACTCCCGGTCGGCCTTCACCGTCGGGGAGTCCTGGGTCTCGAGAACGATCTGGGTGCCGCCGCGCAGGTCGAGGCCGAGGCGGGCGGGCTTGGACCAGGCGAAGTAGAACGATGTGGCGAGCACGGCGAACGCCAGTACCGCCCGCACCACGTTGGCGCGAGTCAAAGGGAAACCTCCACACGGGCTCGGCGCCGCACGTCCCCGTGCGGCACCGCGGAAAGGGGAAAGCTCAGATCCGTGTGGCGGCGGGCGGGGCGCGCCCGCGCGGGACGCCGCGCGGCGCGAGGTCCGGCGCGGCCGGCGCGGCGGCGGGCGGGGCGGCGCGCCGCGACGGCGGCCTGACCTCGATGCCGGACGCGGGGAGGGTCGCGTGGGCGGGCTGGGCGTGCGGTGCCGCCGCCCCCGCCGCGTGGAGCGCGACGGCGGTGATGACGGCCTGGACCCGGCCGGGCGTCCGCGGCTTGGTGGCGGCCCGGGGGCGGGCGGGCGCGGTCTGCGCCGGTCCGGTGCGGACGCCGGCGATCGTCCCGTGGGGGGACGTCCCGCCCTGGACACCGGGTGCGGCGGGCGCGACGACGAAGCCGAAGAGGCCGAGGGCGAGGACGAGCAGGCGCGCGGCGGGCGGCCGGAGCGCGGCCAGGGAGGAACGGCCCGGGTGGCGCATTCCGGTCCTCCCTCCGTGGTCTCCGGCGGACGTCCGCGGCCGGCCGTTCCCGCCAACCTAACCCAGGATCCGGGGGCGGGGGACGCCGTTCACCGTCCGTTGCCGGAACACGGAAGCGCGCGGCCGTCAAGGCGGCCCGGCGTGACAAAGAGGTTGCCGAACCCTCACCACGGCCCCTTACCAGCAGACACTGGCAAGTGTCCCAATCCGGCCAGGCCGCAATCGGCCGCCATCCATTGCCCCCGCCCCATACGCGAATTACTTTCGCGTATGCCCACCCCGAACCGGACAGAGGAGTTTCCGGTGGCACGTTTGAGACGAACCGCGATCATCGGGACCGCCGCCCTGGCCGTCCTCGCCGCGGGGGTCGCCCCCGCGTCGGCCGCGACCACCACCATCCGCCAGGGCTCGGCCACGGCCGACCCCTACGCCGGCAACGTCCAGGCCTCGCTGCTCGGCACCGCCACGGTCTCGACATCGATCGGTGAAGGCTCCTGCACCGAGTCGGTCATGACCGGGTCCATCCAATCCGACGGAAGCAACCTCAGCGTGAGCAGCGCCACCTTCAGCGGCGACGGCGGCGGCCCCTGCTCCGGGACCACCAGCGCGACGATCGAGACGCTGAACCTGCCCTGGACGGGCGGCAGCGTCGCCTTCGACGAGGGCCACACCGGCGGCCGCGACGCCACGGTCACGATCGCGAACTTCAGCGTCCGGGCCACGGTGGACATCTTCGGCGGCATCACCTGCGAGTTCGGCGGCAACCTGACCGCCAACGGCTTCAACGGCGACAACGCCTCGCGTCCCGACACCGGCAGCTCCGAGGCGCAGGTCGGCGTCCAGAACGCCCAGGTGAGCAAGACCGGCGGCAGCTTCCTCTGCCCGTCGACCGCCACCGTCACCGCCACCTACGCGCTCAAGGGCGAGACCGCCGCCGGGTCCGGCACCTTCGACCAGTCCCTCTACGTCACGAGCTGACCCGGACGCTCCCGGAAAGAACGCTCCCCAAAGGACACGCTCCCAGGTGTGCTCCCAAAAAAGCGGGCCGCCCCCATCACGCGGGGGCGGCCCGTAGCGGTCTCCGGCGGTGCCGGCGGTCCGCGGTGTCAGCAGCCGACGAGCTGGGCGGCGAGGAACGCCTCGACCTGGCCGATCGCGATGCGCTCCTGGCTCATCGTGTCACGCTCCCGGACGGTCACCGCGTCGTCGTCCAGGGTGTCGAAGTCGACGGTGACGCAGAACGGGGTGCCGATCTCGTCCTGGCGGCGGTAGCGGCGGCCGATGGCGCCGGCGTCGTCGAACTCGACGTTCCAGTTGCGGCGCAGCCGCGCGGCGAGGTCGCGGGCCTTCGGGGACAGGTCGGCGTTGCGCGACAGCGGAAGCACCGCGACCTTGACCGGGGCGAGCCGGCGGTCGAGCCGCATGACGGTGCGCTTCTCCATCTTGCCCTTGGCGTTCGGCGCCTCGTCCTCGGCGTAGGCGTCCATCATGAACGTCAGCGTGCAGCGGTCGACGCCCGCCGCGGGCTCGATCACGTACGGGGTGAACCGCTCGCCGGACTCCTGGTCGAAGAACGACAGGTCGGCGCCGGACGCCTTGGAGTGCGTCGTCAGGTCGTAGTCGGTGCGGTTGGCGATGCCCTCCAGCTCGCCCCACTCGCTGCCGACGAAGTCGAACTTGTACTCCACGTCCACGGTCCGCTTGGAGTAGTGCGACAGCTTCTCGGCCGGGTGCTCGTACAGCCGCAGGTTCTCCTTGCGGATGCCGAGGTCGACGTACCACTGCATGCGCTCGTCGATCCAGTACTGGTGCCATTCCTCGTCGCTGCCGGGCTTGACGAAGAACTCCATCTCCATCTGCTCGAACTCGCGGGTCCGGAAGATGAAGTTGCCGGGCGTGATCTCGTTGCGGAACGACTTGCCGATCTGGCCGATGCCGAACGGCACCTTGCGGCGCGCGGACTGCTGGACGTTCAGGTAGTTGATGAAGATGCCCTGCGCGGTCTCGGGACGCAGGTAGGCGAGGCCGGACTCGTCCTCGACCGGGCCGAGGTAGGTCTTGAGCAGCCCGTTGAACATCTTCGGCTCCGTGAAGGAGCCCTTGACGCCGCAGTTCGGGCAGGAGATGTCGGCGAGGCCGTTGGCGGGCGCGCGGCCGTGCTTCTCCTCGTAGGCCTCCTCCAGGTGGTCGGCCCGGAAGCGCTTGTGGCAGGACTGGCATTCGGTGAGCGGGTCGACGAACGCCTGGACGTGGCCGCTGGCCTCCCAGACCTCGCGCGCCAGGATGACGCACGAGTCGATGCCGACGATGTCGTCGCGGCCCTGCACCATGGACTTCCACCACTGGCGCTTGACGTTGTTCTTCAGCTCGACGCCGAGCGGCCCGTAGTCCCAGGACGCGCGGAGCCCGCCGTAGATCTCGCTCGACGGGTAGACCAGGCCCCGCCGCTTGGCGAGGTTGACGATCGTGTCCAGCACATCGGAACGGCGTGCCATGAAATATTCTCCATCCGGCTGGCGGTCGGCGGGACAGTGAGTGCGCCCCGGTCCCGCGGCGACGGCGGGCGGCGGCGAGTGCGATCCCCGGTGAGTGCCCCGGCGCGGGCGTCGCCGCCGCCGGAGAGCATTTCCCAGCTTAGGGCACCCGGACGGCTGAGCAGGCCCTAGTAGACGCGCCCGTCGACGATGTTGCTGTCGATGTTCAGCGTGACGCCGCCGTGCCGCTCCCGGTGGCCGCCGCGGTACTGCTTGATCCGGCGGTGCGGGGACCACAGGTGGTCGGGGAAGTACGGGTCGCCGTACACATCGGCCCGCCCGTCCCAGTTGGCGAACCAGATGGCGACGGGCTTGCTGATCCCCTTGGCCCGGCTCACGTCCCGGATGCCGGACTTGGAGCTGCTGTACAGGCCCGGGACGTAGCCCTCGCGCTTCAGCCGGTCGACCCAGTTGTCCACGAACCGCAGGACGGCGGCCTTGCAGGCGCGGTTCCGGTGGCGGTACGCCTCCATGTCGAAGTAGACGGGGTTGCCCTCCGGAATGCCCAGCCTCCTGGCCTTGCGGGCGGCGTCCACGGCCGCCTTCGTGCCCTCCGAGGAGGCGTTGCGGGTGGTGAAGCGCTGCCGGCGGCTGCCGCAGGGAGCCTGCAGGCCGACGTAGGTGGGCGTGATGCGGTAGCCCATCGCCCGGACCTGCCTCACCCACGAGGCGCTGAGGTTCGGCTGGGCGCACCCGCGCGCCGCGCCGCCGATGTAGATGTTGGTGACCTCGAACGAGGACCGCCACGCCTCCATCGTGGCCAGGGACGGGGCGGTGCAGGTGTCGAACCCCTTGCCTCGCACCCACGGGCGCTCCAGGGCGGGAGCCTGCCCCTGCCCGGAGGGCGTGTCCACGGGGGGCGGCGGGCTCTCCCCCGGCCGCAGGCCCGTGCCGGGCGGTGCGGCGGCCCCTCCCGCGGACAACCGGGTGCCGCGCAGGATCCGCTGGAGCCGCGCCGGGTCCGTCCCGTACACACCGGTGATCGTCACCCCGGCCTCGGGGAGGGTGAAACGCGCCTCGTGGTCGGCGGACGGCGTCACGGTCAGCGACGCGAGAGCGGTGCCGTCCACGACCGTCCGGGCGGCGCGGCGGTCCCCGGCGGGCTCGGTGTGCCTTCCGGCGGGTTCGATGTGCCTTCCGGCGGGCTCGATGTGCAGGGCCTCGGTGCGGCCGACGACGCGGGCCGGGCAGTCCGGCTGCGGCCCGGGGCGGCCGAGGTAGACGGCGTGCCGGTCGAAGCGGACGCACCGGGACGGGTCCCGGTCGAGCCGGTGCACCTCCCAGCCGGCCGGGACGGGGACGCGCAGCCCCCGGTACTCGACGACGCGCGGCGCCCCGGCAGCCCCGGTCAGCGCGGCGGGCGGTTCGTGCGCGGGCCGCGCGGGGGCCGTCCCGGCCGCCGCGAGGACGGGAGCGGCGACCGCCACCCCGGAGAACACGCTGAACAGGACGGCATGGCGCATCACAACTCCCCCCGCGGCGGACGGCATGATCATCTGCGGCAAGGATGACCATGGCCGCGCCCGCCGAAACCGGGCCGGGACGCTTCTTGCCCGCCGGTTTCCCGCATCCTGACGGTGGCCCGCGACGGGCGGTCCGGCGCTCAGGCGGAGCTTGCTCAGGCGGAGCTGACGACCTCGTACGCGCCGGGCTCGTCCACGGCCATGGCCGCGAGCGGCATGAACAGGAGCCGCACGTCGTAGGCGCCGATGGCGCGGCGGTAGTGGCCCGCGCCGTCCCATTCGGTGACGAGGGCCCAGAGGCCGGGGTCGTCGACGGTCCTGGCGAGGCGGCCGGAGCGGAAGCCGGGGCTCGCGGACAGCGCCGCGAGCACCGCGGTCATGTCCTCGGCGAAGCCGCCCGAGGCCTCTCCCGGCACCCGGTACCGGGTTATCGCGATCATCCGCCCATCCTGGCAGTACGTTGGGCATGTGGAGACATCGGATGAGCGGCGGACGGGGCTGCGGGCCGCCGTCGAGCGGCGCAGCGCGGCGCCGGTGGTGTTCCTGCACCGGATGCCGCGGTGGGTCCTGCTGGTCGCGGTGTTCGCGCTGCTGGTGGTCGGGATGGCCGGGACGGGCTGGGTCGCCGCCGCCGGGGTGCTGGTCCTCGCCGCGGCGCTGGCCTGGTTCGCCTATCTGAACTGGCCCGCGCTGGACGGCCCGGGAAGGATCCTGCGGCTCGTCGCGTTGGCCGTTCTGGTGGGTTTCGCCCTGGGGCGTGGTTTCGGCCGGTTTTGACAACCGTTTTCATCTTCGTCCATAATCGGACGGTGCCCCCCACTCGCGCCGCCCTCCGGGCCCTGCCGGCGACCGCCCTGGCTCTGGCCGGCCTCGCCGCGGGGCTGACGGGCTGCGCCGACGCCGGCGCCGACGTGCCGCCCGGCAAGACCGCGGTGGTCGCGTCCTTCTACCCGATGGCCTGGCTGGCCGGGAAGGTCGGCGGCGGCGACGTCTTCGTCCGGACGCTGACCAGGCCGGGCACCGAGCCCCACGACCTGGAGCTCACCGCCCGGCAGGTCGCGCACGTCGCCGACGCCCGGCTCGCCGTCCACGTCAAGGGCGTCCAGCCCGCCGTGGACGACGCCGTGCGCACCCACGCGAAGGGCCGGTCCCTCGACGCGGCGAGCCTGGTGCGGACGCTGCCGCCGCCGGAGGAGACCGACGACGAGGAGGCCCACGACGGCGTCCGGCACCGGGAGGCGTCCTACGACCCGCACATCTGGCTCGACCCGAGCCGGATGGCGGCCGTCGCGACCGCGCTCGGCGGCCGCTTGGCCGCCGCCGACCCGGCCCACGCCGCCGGGTACCGGGAGCGCGCCCGCGCCACCGCCGCGGCGCTCGGCCAGCTCGACCGCGACTTCCGGGACGGCCTGGAAGCGTGCAAGCGCAGGGAGATCATCACCGCGCACGCGGCGTTCGGCTACCTGGCGGACCGCTACGGGCTGCGCCAGATACCGGTGGCCGGGGTGGACCCGTCGGGCGAGCCGTCCCCGAAGCGGCTGGCCGCCCTGACCCGGCTGGTGTCGGCCACCGGCGCGACGACGGTCTTCAGCGAGACGCTGGTCAGCCCCAAGGTGGCCGAGTCGCTGGCGCGGGAGACGGGGGTGCGGACCGCCGTCCTGGACCCGGTCGAGGGCATCGAGGACGGCGCGTCCGGCGACTACATGACGATCATGCGAGAGAACCTGCGGACCCTGCGGCCCGCGCTGGAGTGCTCATGACCGACCGACCGCCCGTGAACGGTGAGACCGCGACCGGGGAGACCGCGCCGCCGTTCGCGATGACCGGCGGGCACGTGCGGCGGGACGGCCGCGAGGTGCTGGCCGGCGTCGACCTGCGGGTGGACGCCGGCGACGTGCTCGCCGTCCTCGGCCCGAACGGCGCGGGCAAGTCCACGCTGGTCAAGGCGCTGCTCGGCCTCGTCCCGCTGGCCGGGGGCCGCACCGCGATCTACGGTGAGCCGCCCGCCCGGTTCCGGGACTGGACGCGCGTCGGGTACGTCCCGCAGCGGCTGCCCATGGGCGGCGGCGTGCCGGCGACGGTGCGGGAGGTCGTGGCGTCCGGCCGGGTGGCGCGGCGGTCCCGCTGGCGGCCCGCGGTGCTCGCCGACCGGGCGGCCGACCGCGCCGCCGTCGACCGCGCGCTGGAGACGGCCGGCCTCACCGGGCGCGCCCGCGACCCGGTGCACCTGCTGTCGGGCGGCCAGCAGCAGCGGGTCCTCATCGCCCGCGCCCTCGCCGGCGAGCCCGACGTGCTCGTGATGGACGAGCCCACCGCCGGGGTGGACGCCCGCAGCCAGGCGGCGCTCGCGGCGGCCCTGCGCGAGCCGGCGGTCGACGGGCGCACGGTCGTCCTCGTGACCCACGAGCTCGGGCCGATGGAGCCGCTCGTCACCCGCGCGATCGAGCTGGGCCACGGGCGCGTCGTCCGCGAGACCCGCGCGCACGAGACCCTCGGAAGGCCCGCGTGACCGAGATGCTGCAGTACGACTTCATGCGCGTCGCCCTGGTGATGGCGGTGCTCATCGGCCTGACCGCCCCCGCCGTGGGCACGTTCATCGTCCAGCGCAGGCTGTCGCTGCTCGGCGACGGCATCGGGCACATCGCGCTGACCGGCATCGGGCTGGGCCTTTTGACCGGCACCTCCCCCGTCCTCGGCGCGCTGGCCGTGTCGGTGCTGGGCGCGGTCGTCATCGAGGTGCTGCGCGCCCGCAGCCGCAGCGGCGCCGACGTCGCGCTGGCCCTGCTGTTCTACGGCGGGCTGGCGGGCGGCGTGATCCTCACCGGCGCCGAGGGCGGCGGCTCGGCGAGCCTGCAGTCGTACCTGTTCGGCTCGATCAGCAGTGTGACGGTGGCCGACCTGTACGTGGTCGCGGGCCTCGCCGCCGCCGTCCTCGCCATCGTGGCGCTGTTCGGCCGCGAGCTGTTCCTGCTGTGCCAGGACGAGGAGGTCGCGCGGGCGGCGGGGCTGCCCGTCCGGTTCCTCAGCGTGCTCATCGCCGCGACCGCCGCGGTCACCGTGGTGATCTCGATGCGCGCGATCGGGCTGCTGCTGGTCAGCGCCCTGATGATCGTCCCGGTGGCGGCGGCGCAGCAGCTCGCCCGGGGATTCTGGAGCACGATGCTGGCCGCGATGGGGATCGGTGTACTGTCGGCCGTGTCGGGCCTGGCGGGGTCGTTCCAGTACGATCTCCCCCCGGGGCCGTCGATCGTGCTGCTGGCGCTCGCGGTGTTCACGGCCGCGGTCGCCGGAGGGGCGGTCGTACGCCGCAGGCGCGCCCGCGCCGTCGCGGCCGGGGACGCCGTCTCCGGCCGGCCCGGTGTCGAGGCGCGCGTGGACGCGGAGGCGGAGGTGCTAGGGGGATGACGACGGCCCGCCGGGACGCCGTCCGGCAGGTGCTCGCCGGCTGCGAGGGGTTCCGCAGCGCGCAGGACATCTACGCCGACCTGCGCGCCGACGGCTCGAAGATCGGCCTCACCACCGTCTACCGGGCGCTGCAGGCGCTCAGCGACGCGGGCGAGGTCGACGTGCTGCGCACCGACGAGGGCGAGGCCGTCTACCGCGCCTGCCGCACCGAGCAGCACCACCACCACCTGGTCTGCCGCGACTGCGGCCGGACGATCGAGGTGGAGGGCCCGGCCGTGGAGCGCTGGGCCGACGCGATCGCCGCCGAGCACGGCTTCACCGGCATCACGCACACCGTCGAGGTGTTCGGGACGTGCGCGGACTGCGCCGCGAAGAACTCCTGAGCACCGGCTGAAGGCGCGCTGACCGCTGGCAAGACCCGCAGTTCACACGCTCTGTGCGCGTTTCTTGGCAAATTGTCATATCTACTTCTGAGTAGCTTTCATGCCATAAATGTCCCCGTCGCCACTGCAGGCCCGACGGGCGGGCCCTCCGGGGGGGTGCGTGGCGCCCGCACGAGAGGGCGTTCATGACAAGACGGGCGTTCACCAGCCGACGGACCGTGCTCCTGGCCTCGGCGACCCTGCTCGCGACGGCGGGCACCGCGGTGCCCGCGTCCGCGCGGCAGGCACCGTCCCCACCGGGCCCCCGCGCCGCCGCCGAGCAGGCGCTCCGCTCGCTCACCGCCCGCGGCGCCGAGGTGCGCGGCGGGGACGGGCAGAGCTTCAAGGTCGTCGGCGTCCTCACCGACCGGGACGGCTCCTCCCACACCCGGATGACCCGCGCCTACAACGGCCTGCCGGTGCTGGGCGGCGACATCGTCGTCCACCAGACCCCGGCGGGCAAGTGGCGGGGCAGCAGCCTCACGCTCGCCAAGGCGCCGGTCGCCGCCGGCCCGCGGGTCTCCGCCAAGACCGCGAAAAAGCGCGCCCTCACCAAGAACCGCAAGGCCGACGGCGCCCCCGCGCTCGTCGTCGAGGCCCGCACCGCCGACCACGCCCCCCGCCTCGCCTGGCGGGTGCTGACCGTCGGCAAGCAGGCGGACGGGACGCCCAGCCGGGTCTACACCTCCGTGGACGCCGCCACCGGCAAGGTCCTGCTGCGCGAGGAGACGATCCACACCGAGGCGGGCGACGGCAAGTCCCTCTACACCGGGACGGTGCCGCTGGAGACGACCGCGTCCGGCGGCGCGTTCCAGCTCAAGGACCCGTCGCGCGGCAACACCTACACCGGGGACGCCGAGAACGAGACCGACCTCTGCATCCTCATCTGGTGCCTCCGGCGCGCCCCCGCCACGCTGTTCACCGACGCCGACAACCACTGGGGCAGCGGCACCACGTCCGACCGCGCCACCGTCGCCGTGGACGCCCAGTTCGGCACCGCCGTGACCTGGGACTTCTACAAGAACGTCTTCGGCCGTGCCGGCATCGCCGGCGACGGCAAGGGATCGTTCAACCGCGTCCACTACGGCGACGGCTACGCCAACGCCTTCTGGGACGACTCGTGCTTCTGCATGACCTACGGCGACGGCGACGGCAGCCAGCTCGGCCCGCTCACGTCCCTCGACGTCGCCGCGCACGAGATGAGCCACGGCGTCACCAGCTCCACCGCCAACCTCACCTACAGCGGGGAGTCCGGCGGGCTGAACGAGGCGACGTCCGACATCATGGCGGCGGCCGTCGAGTTCTACGCCAACAACTCGGGCGACGTCGGCGACTACCTGGTCGGCGAGGAGGTCGTCCTGCCCGGGCTCGGCCGGGCGGCGCTGAGGTTCATGGACAAGCCCAGCAAGGACGGCGACTCCGCCGACTCCTGGTCGTCCAACACCAAGAACCTCGACGTGCACTACTCCTCGGGCGTCGGCAACCACTTCTTCTACCTGCTGTCCGAGGGCAGCGGCGCGAAGACGATCAACGGCGTCTCCTACAACAGCCCCACGTCCAACGGCTCCACCGTCACCGGCATCGGCCGGGACGCGGCCGTGAAGATCTGGTACCGGGCGCTGACCACGTACATGACGTCCTCGACCGACTACAAGGGCGCGCGGACCGCGACCCTGAACGCGGCCAAGGACCTGTTCGGCGAGGGCAGCACCCAGCACGCCGCCGTCGCCGCCGCGTGGTCCGCGGTGAACGTCGCCTAGGACCCCTGTTCCGGGGACGGAAGGCCCCGTGCCCGCGACCGATGTGACGCGCGGGCACGGGGCCTTCCGGTCTCCGCCCGGTCGAAGACGGGGACCCCGACCCGCCGATTGCGCGGGTTCGTGATCTGGGACGCGGGGCCATGGTGAAGAATCGGGGCATGGCTACGACACGTACTGCGAACGCGCACTGGGAAGGCTCACTGCTGGAGGGCCAGGGGACCGTCTCGCTGGACTCCTCGAAGCTCGGCACCTACGACGTGACCTGGGCATCGCGGTCCGAGGAGCCGGGCGGCCGGACGAGCCCGGAGGAACTCATCGCCGCCGCGCACTCCACCTGCTACTCGATGGCGCTCTCGCACGGCCTCGCCGGAGCCGGGACCCCGCCGGAGAAGGTGGACACCAAGGCCGAGGTCACCTTCCAGCCCGGCGAGGGCATCACCGGCATCCACCTGACCGTCCGGGCGAGCGTGCCCGGCCTGTCCGCCGCCGACTTCGAGAAGGCCGCGCAGGACGCCAAGGCGGGCTGCCCCGTCAGCAAGGCCCTCGCGGGCACCACGATCACCCTCGACGCCGGGCTGTATTGATTGCATTTCTCTCCTCCTTCGGGCCTGGCGGCCCTCCATCGTCGAGAAACGCGGGCGATCGCTGCATCGCTCCGGCTCGCCTGGCGGCTCGCTGCGCGATCAGGGTCTCGCTTCGCTCGTCCCTGCCTTCGGACGCGATCGCAACCGTGGAGGTTGTTGCGTGGTTGGGGTGACGGCTGAGGTCAGCGGGGTAGCAGGTGCAGGCAGTCCCGCACGTGCGGGTGATTCGATCGCTCCGGCTCGCCTGGCGGCTCGCTGCGCGATCAGGGTCTCGCTTCGCTCGCCCCTGCCCACGGACGCGATCGTTGCGGGGTTGCTGTGGTGGCTGAGGTCAGCGCAATGGTTAGTGCAGGTGCTCTCGATCGCTGAGGTCGCTGGAGGCCGGGCGCGGGGTCGCCGGTCAGGTGTCCGTGGGCGCCTGGCCGGCGGCGACCGCGTTGGGGACGGCGCCGCCGTAGCGGCGGTCGCGGGAGGCGTACACCTCGCACGCGTGCCAGAAGTGGCGCCGGTCGAAGTCGGGCCAGAGCGTGTCGAGGAAGACCATCTCGGCGTAGGCCGACTGCCAGAGCAGGAAGTTGGACGTGCGCTGCTCCCCCGACGAGCGCAGGAACAGGTCCACGTCCGGGATGCCGGGCTCGTCCAGGTAGCGGGCGAAGACCCGCTCGTTGATCTTGCCCGGGTCGAGCCGGCCGTCCCGGACGTCCCGGGCGATCGCCGCCGCCGCGTCCACGATCTCGGCCCGGCCGCCGTAGTTCACGCAGAACTGCAGGGTGAGCACGTCGTTGTGGCGCGTCATCTCCTCGGCCGTCTCCAGCTCCTTGATGACGCTGCGCCACAGCCGCGGCCGCCGTCCCGCCCACCGCACCCGGACGCCCATCGAGTGGAGCTGGTCGCGGCGGCGGCGGATCACGTCCCGGTTGAAGCCCATGAGGAAGCGCACCTCGTCCGGCGAGCGCTTCCAGTTCTCCGTCGAGAAGGCGTACGCCGACAGGTACGGGACGCCCAGCTCGATCGCGCCCATGATCACGTCGAAGAGCGAGTCCTCGCCGCGCTTGTGGCCCTCGGTGCGCGGCAGCCCGCGCTCCTTGGCCCAGCGGCCGTTGCCGTCCATCACGATGGCGACGTGCCGGGGCACCAGGTCCGCGGGGATCGGGGGCGGCGTCGCGCCGCCCCGGTGCGGTTCCGGGGGTGAAACGGCCCTGCTCAAACTCTCTCCCTGTCGGTCTCGTCGTCGCGCGTTCCGCGCTCCTCGGGCCCGCGCGCCTCGCGCTCGACGTGACGCAGTGAACGGATCCCGTGCTCCAGGTGCCACTGGAGGTAGGCGGCCACCAGGCCGCTGGTCTCCAGGCGGTGGCGCTGCTCGCTGCCGTCGGCGTACTCCCAGTCGCCGCGCAGCAGCGCCAGCATCAGCGCGAACGTCGGCGGCGCCGGGGTCGCGGCGCCCGGCTGGCGGCAGCCGGCGCAGACCGCGCCGCCCGCCGCGATGGCGAACCCGCGCAGCCCGCCGCGGACGCCGCACCGGCAGCACTCGTCGAGCGCGGGCGCCCACCCGGCCACCGACAGCGAGCGCAGCAGGAAGGCGTCCAGGACGAGCCGGGGGTCGTGGACGCGCTCGGCGAGCGTGCGCAGCCCCCCGACCAGCAGCAGGAACTGCCGGAGCGCCGGCTCGCCCTCCTCGCTGGTGAGCTTCTCCGCGGTCTCCAGCATCGCCGTCCCCGCCGTGTAGCGGGGGTAGTCGGTGACCAGCGCCTCCCCGTACGGGCGCAGCGTCTCGGCCTGAGTGATGAGGTCGAGGGAGCGCCGCTCGTACAGCTGGAGGTCGACGTGGGTGAACGGCTCCAGCCGCGCGCCGAAGCGGGACCTGGTCTTGCGGACCCCCTTGGCCGCGGCGCGGATCCGGCCGGTCCGCCGCGTCAGCACCGTCACGATGCGGTCGGCCTCGCCCAGCTTCTGGGTGCGCAGGACGATGCCTTCGTCGCGGTACAGGGTCACCCGTTCATTCTGACGCACGTCACCGGATGCCTCGGCGCCCGCCCGGCATCTCCCCAGGATCTGCACAAGTCACTCGACGATGCCGCTGCGCGCCGCGACGATCACGTACCGTGACCGGATTCGGCCGTAGCGTCCTTCCGAAAGTTGTGGCCCGGACCACAGGGACCTGGCAGCGTTGGGGCATGAGATGCCACATCGTGCCACCGCACATGCTGGAGCGGATCGCCCGCGACGCCGATGACCCGGCCATCCGCGACCGCGCCCGCCGTACGCTGGCGCTCACCTCCGCGCAGTACGCCGAGCGGCGGACGTCCGCGGCCGGGGCCCCCTCCCCGTCCGAGGACTTCGTCCCCAACCGGACGATCAAGGACGCCGGGCACCGCGAGGAACTGCCCGGCCGGACCGTGCGCGCGGAGGGCGCACCGGCCACCGGCGACCGGACGGCCGACCGCGCCTACGACTGGCTCGGCGCCACCTTCGACTTCTTCGAGGCCGCCTACCGCCGCAACTCGATCGACGGCGCCGGGCTCGGGATGGTCTCGACCGTCCACTACGGCGACCGGTACGACAACGCCTTCTGGAACGGCGAGCAGATGGTGTACGGGGACGGCGACGGCGTCGTGTTCACCGACTTCACCGGCCCCCTCGACGTCACCGGCCACGAACTCGTGCACGGCGTCACGCAGTACACCGCGAACCTGGAGTACTACGGCCAGTCCGGCGCCCTGAACGAGTCCCTGTCGGACGTCTTCGGCTCGCTGGTCAAGCAGTGGCATCTCGGGCAGACCGCCGACCAGGCCGACTGGCTCATCGGGCAGGGCCTGCTCGCCGAGGGCGTGAACGGCGTCGCGCTGCGCTCCATGAAGGAGCCCGGCACCGCCTACGACGACCCGCGCCTCGGCAAGGACCCCCAGCCCGGCCACATGGACCACTACGTCGAGACCTACCGGGACAACGGCGGCGTCCACATCAACTCGGGCATCCCCAACCACGCCTTCTACCTCGCCGCCGCCGGCATCGGCGGCAACGCCTGGGAGAAGGCGGGCCGGGTCTGGTACGACACGCTCACCGGCGGCGAGCTGGCGGCCGACGCGGACTTCACCGCGTTCGCCGCCGCGACCGTCCGGGCCTCGACCGCGCTGTACGGCGCCGACGCCGTCGAGACCAAGGCCGTGAGCCGGGCCTGGACGGGGGTAGGCGTCTCCCTGGAGGCGAACGGATAGCAGTGAAAGTGACAGTCGTCCGCAGCGGGGGATTCGCGGGTATCGAGCGGCGCGCCGAGTCCGACAGCGCCAGCGATCCCATGCTGTCGAGGCTCGTCGGCCGCGTCGACCTGAAAAGCGTCCCGCCGCCGGGCCGAATCCCCGACCAGTTCCTGTACGAGATCGACATCGACGGTGACCGGACCACCATCGGCGAGGCGCAGCTCCACGGCGCCCTCCGCGAGCTCGTCCACCACGTCCTGGGCCGCGCCCGCTGAGCCCGCGCCCGCCCCCGGCGGCCGGGCCGGGGGCGGGCGGGCTAGGGCCGCGGGACGTCCTTGACGAACACGATCCCGTCGATCCGTGCCAGATGGCCGGGATCGAGCGGGGCGTAGCCGAAGTAGGGGGACGCGCGGGGGGCGGGAGCCGCGTCACCGAAGGCGGCGGCCAGGCGGCGCGGGTCGACGAGGAACCGGTCCTCCGGCAGGGCGTACAGGAGGCCTTCGAGGGTGTCGCGAGGAGGGGCGTCCACCCCGCGATGCCGGATCGTGCCCAGGCCGGTGGCCAGGAAGGCGTACTCCGGACCCAGCCGGGTGCTCACGAGGGCGCCGGCGCTCCACCACTCGACCCGCTCGCCGCCCATGCGCATCGAGCTCCTGTCGCGCTGGAGATGGGCGTTGTGGGCGTGAACGAACACATCACCCCGTCCGGCGAGGGCGAGGAGGTTCGCGGCCATCATCTGGTCGCGCACGCCGACCAGCCGCGCCAGGCGCGCCGGTGAGTCGTCGGCCATCCAGTAGTGGTAGCGCAGCAGGCCGACGGCGGTGCGGCCGTACAGCCGCGCCCGGTCCCAGCCGTCCCCCGTGGCGGCGAGGTCCGGCGCCCGCGCGCCGAGCAGCGCCACGAGATCGTCGGCCAGCACCCGCAGTTCCCCGGCGTCGGCCGACCGCCCGACGGACCGGGACGGGTCCATCATCGCGGCGGGCTCGGTCCACCGGTCGTCGGCGCCGAGCAGGCGGTCGAGCGTCTCCGCGGTGCAGGGGAGCAGGCCGGCACCGACCTGGTTCGCGAGGTAGCGGTGCAGCGCGGTGAGGGCCTTTCGGGGGCTCGCGGCCGCGGTGATCTCCAGCGGGCCGTCGAAACCGGCGAAGCGGACGTGTTCGGACGCCGGCCGGCCCTCGTTGCGGGCGCGCATCCAGCGCACGAGCTCGCGGTTGGCGGCGGAGGCGCCCCAGCCGTGGCTGAACCCGCGCTCCATGACCTCGTCGAGGGTGCCCGTGCCCGAGGTGACGTGGTCGTCCACGACGAGGCCCATCAGGCAGTCGCTCTCGATCGCGATCGTCCGGCGGCCGTCCTCCTCGACGAGCCGGCGGAAGAGGTCGTTGCGGACGTCGAGCAGGACGTCCTCATCATGGGTCGGCTCGCCCAGGGCGAGCAGCCGCGGCCGGGCCGGGAGCAGGCCCATGACGGCGGTCGGGTCGACGGCCTGGACGGTGTCCGTGATTCCGGTAGCCATAAGATAAACGGTATCGTTGAACTTTCGGTTGAAACTTTATGGAGATTGCGGCGCAGGTATGGGACGAAAGCTTCAAAACGGAGGACGGCTCAGGCCGGTCGACCTGGCGCGGGAGCACGGCCTGTCGACGCAGGCGGTCAGGAACTACGAGGAGGTCGGCATCCTTCCGCCGGCCGGCCGGACGGCCCACGGCTACCGCACCTACACCCCGTCCCACGCGCAGGCCCTGCGCGCGTTCCTCGCCCTGGTGCCGGGCCACGGCCACCGCACCGCGACGTCGATCATGCGGGCCGTGAACGAGGGGGCGGCCGAGGAGGCGTTCCGCCTGATCGACGAGAGCCATGCCCAGCTCCTCGACGACCGCCGGACCCTCCGGGCGGTGGAGGCCGCCCTGCGCGACCTGGACCCGGGCGCGGTCACGGAGTCCGGCGCGGCGCCGGCGACCGGCCGGGCGCCGGCGTCCGGGAGGGCGTCCGGGCCCCGCGAGACCTTCATCGGACCGCTGGCGCGGCGGCTCGGGATTCGGCCCGCGACGCTGCGCAAGTGGGAGCGCGCGGGGCTGGTGCGTCCGCGCCGCGACCCGCGGACCGGGTACCGCGTCTACGACGAGGCCGCCGTGCGGGACGCGCGGCTGGCGCACCAGCTCCGGCGGGGAGGCTACCTGCTGGAGCAGATCGCCCCGCTGCTCGCGCAGGTGCGGGCGGCCGGCGGGCTGGAACCGCTGGAGGGCGCCCTGCGCGACTGGCACGGCCGGCTGTCGGCCCGCGGGCGCGCGATGCTCGCCGGGGCGGCCGAGCTGGACGCCTACCTCCGCGAGCGGTGAGCGCGGGGACCGCGGGCGCCTCCCAACACCCGCGGCCCCCGGTCCCCCGGGTCAATCGCGGTCGATGGTGAAGGTGGTCGTGGTGTTCCTGATGTCCTGGTGGTTGTTCGACAGTTCCAGGCCGTTGAACGTCGCCGAGCCGACCGCGGGGCCCTGCCCGGGTTCGGGCAGCTCGTTCACCCAGATCCCGAAGCCGGACTTGGCGTCGAACTCGTCACCGCTCTTGCGGGCACCGGAAATGCTGACGTTCGTCAGGACGGTGTCGGTCACGGGGTTGAGCGGCTGGCCTCCCGAGTACTTGGTCTGGAACATCATCCCGGAGTAGGTCGGATCGGTGATGTCCACGTCGCTGATGCGGATTCCCCGGAACGCGTACTCCGCCGAGTACAGCCACAGGGCCGGGAACGTCTGCTGGCCCCAGAAGTGGCCGCCGTCCCGGACCAGCGAGATGTTCTCGAACCTCGTTTGGGGGTTCGCCTCGAATCCGAGGGCCGGAATGCTCCCGAACCTCAGCGTCCCGATCGTGATCCCGGAGTAGACGAGCGTGTCGGCGATGTGGATGTCGCGGAAGGTGTTGCCGCCTCCCCCGTAGACGGCGAGGCCGGCGGCCCTCCAGGTCAGCAGCGAGGTCAGGTCCTCGTAGACGTTGCCCGTCTGCTGCTCGTTGCGGTGGTCGATCGCCGGGAAGAGCGCGAAGCTGTCGTCGCCCGTCGTCCGCGTCTCGACGTTCGCGACGTGGTTCCCGCTGCTCCCGTTGGTGAAGTTCAGGCCGTCCGCCCATGTGTCGCGGATGCGGCTGTTCTTGATGGTGGAGTCGTCGACGTTGGTGCCCCAGAACAGGCAGACCACGTGCTCGGCCCAGATGTCGTCGATCGTCATGTCGCTGACGTTGGAGAAGTCGAACACCTTCCCGGGCCCGTCGACGCGGGACGTGTAGTTGCCGAAGAACCCGAAGCCGGAGAACGTCGAGCCGTTGGCGGACGCCTCCGTCCGGAACCCGGCGTCGGTGTTCTGCCGCGCCGCGGGCGTGCGGAACCGCGTGAACCACGGCCCGGCGCCGACGATCTTCACCGCCTTCCCGTAGACCTGGAACTTCTGCGCGGTCTCGTAGGTGCCCGGAGGGAGGTAGACACCGGTCAGGTTCGCGTCCTGGCGGACCTTGTCGAGGGCGTTCTGGACGTCCTGGTGCGTGAACCCGGCGGGCTCCGCGTACTTGGCGGGGTCCGGGTTCGGCGCGGCCGTCGCGAGTTCGGTGTTGATGAAGTCGATGGCGTAGGTGGTGGTGTTGGCGGCGTCCTTCTGCAGCTTGATCCTGCTGCCGGCCGGGACCGTCCGGCCGAGCATCAGGTTCGCCTCGTCGTAGATGTGGCGGGGCGGCCCAGCGCCCGGCGAGTCGCTCGGGCTCGCCTCGTTCCCGTACACCCACGTGTACTTGGACGTCAGGTCGACGGCCTTGAGGAACGTCCCGTCGACGTAGACGTTGAGGGTCGACTCGATGCCGCCGCCGCCCGCCGCGTCCGGGATGGAGTACCGGGTCACGAGCGTGTTGGTGGCCGCCCCGGTGGTGAACTCGACGCTGCTTCCGGTGGTGTTCAGCGTGACGGCGCGGCGGCCGGACGCCTCCCCCGCGAGGTCGCCGACCGTGCGGTTCGGGCCGACGGTCGCCGCGCCGCCGCCGAGCACGCCGTCCTCCGCCTCGTACATGTCGAACGGCAGGTGCGCGCCGCGGCCGACGGACAGGGACTGCTCGGACGTGTTGTTCGCGCGCTTGACCGGGACCTCGTTGGCGTCGTCGTCGACGACGGTCCGCACCGTGAACCGGCCGTTCGCGGCCGTCCAGGTGCCGAGGTCGATCGGTGCGGTCGAGGCGCCGGGGGCGAGCGACCCGCTGTAGGAGCCGGTCAGCGTCTTCACCGCGGCGTCGCCGTCCAGGACCTGGAGGGTGATCCCGTGCGCGCCGCCGGCGGTGGCCCGGGTGCCGTTGTTCCGGAGCGTCACCGCGAAGGTCACGGTGTCGCCCGCCCGCGGGTTGCCGGGGTTCCAGGTGACGGCCTGCGCGACCAGGTCGGAGCTCGGCACCGGCGCCACCGTCAGCTGCGCGCCCGCCACGTTGTCGGTCTCGTTCAGCTCGATCTCGTCGTCGCCGGCGTCGGCCTCGGCGGCGACCGCGTAGGTGCCCGCCTCACGCGTCCCGATCGACGCGGACACCGTCGTGGACGCGCCGGCCGCCAGCTCGCCGACCTGCGCGGACGCCGCCTTCCGGCCGCCGGCCAGGAAGTCGAGCGAGGTCGGGCCGGCGGTGCCCGTCCCGATGTTGCGCACGGTCGCGCGCAGCGTGACGTCGTCGGTCTCGACCGGGGACGCCGGGTCCCACGCGACATCGGTGACCGTCAGGTCCGGGGTCGGCGCCGGGGTGCCGATCACCTGGACCTCGGCGGCCTGGCCGCCGGGCGCGCCGGAGTTGGACGTGAACGCCAGCCGCACGCCGGCCGCGGTCGCGACAATAGGGATCGACACGGTGTTCCCGCTCGCCGGGTCGAAGGTGTACGCGGCGGCCGGCTTGATGGTCGTGAAGGAGCCGTTCGGGGTGCTCCGGCCGAGCACCTCGATCGTCTGGGTGCGGGTCGCCCACGCGGCGTCCGGGTTCAGCTTCACGACCGCGAAGGTGAGGTCGGCCTTCGCGCCGAGATCGACGGTCAGCGTGGCCGGATAGGCGCCCGGCCCCGACTCCCAGTACGTCGCGAGGTCGTTGTCGTTGGCGTTCGCCGCGGTGAACGCGAAGACGTGCGAGGACGCCGTGATCGGCTTCCCGGCGGCGAGGTTCGTGTCGGCCGCCGCGGGCACCGCCGCCGGGCCGGTCAGCCCGGCGGCGGCCAGTGCCGCGGCCAGCAGGATGCGGAGGGACTTCTGTCTCATCGCTGGTTCTGCTCCCTGTCGGTGATTGCGGGGGGTGGGACACCTGCCTGGGAGGAGCGGCAGAAGTTCGCGGACGCGGTCAGCGCAGCCAGACGGCCGTGTCCGGGGGCAGCGCCCCGTCCTGGAGGGGCCCGCTGGCCAGCAGGACCTCGCCGGTCACCGGGGCCGGCTCGGTTCCGAGGTTCACCACGCAGGTCAGGCCTGAGTCGCGGATGAAGGCCAGCACGCCGGCCGCGGACGGGAGCCAGGTGAGGGAGCCGTCGCCGAGGTGCTCGCGGCGGAGCGCCAGGGCGTCCCGGTAGAGGTTCAGCATCGAGCCCGGGTCGGCGTCCTGCGCCTCGACCGTGAGGTCCTTCCAGTCGGGCGGCTGCGGCAGCCACGGGTCGCCGCCGAACCCGAACGGCGGCTCGTCCCCCGCCCAGGGCAGCGGCACACGGCAGCCGTCGCGGCCGGGGTCGGTGTGGCCGGAGCGGGTCCAGATGGGGTCCTCGCGCACGTCGTCGGGGAGGTCCTCGACCTCGGGCAGGCCGAGCTCCTCGCCCTGGTAGACGTAGACGGCGCCCGGCAGCGCCATCGCCAGCAGCGCGGCGGCCCGCGCCCGGCGCACGCCGAGCGCCCGGTCGGTCGGCGCGCCGTGCCGCCGGTCCTGGAGGTCGAACGAGGTGTCGGCGCGGCCGTACCGGGTCACGGGGCGGACGACGTCATGGTTGGACAGCACCCAGGTCGCCGGAGCGCCAAGCGGCACGTGCGTCGCGAGCGTCGTGTCGATCACCCTGCGCAGCGCGTCCGGCTCCAGCGCGCAGTTGAGGAAGTCGAAGTTGAACGCGGTGTGCATCTCGTCCGGGCGCAGGTAGCGCGCGAAGCGCTCCTGGTCGGGCAGCCACACCTCGCCGACGAGCATCCGCTCCGGATAGGCGTCGGTGACCTTGCGCCAGCCCCGGTAGATCTCGTGGACGCCGTCCCGGTCGGTGAAGGGGTCCTGGCCGTCGGGCCCGCCGTCGGGTTCGGCGTCGGGGTCCTTCACCAGCAGCGCGGCCGAGTCGATGCGGATCCCGTCCACGCCGCGGTCGTACCAGAACCGCAGGACGTCGTGGAACTCGTGGACGACGTCCGGGCTGTTCCAGTTGAAGTCGGGCTGCTCGGGGGCGAACAGGTGCAGGTACCACTCGCCGTCCGGGACGCGGGTCCACGCCGGCCCGCCGAAGATCGACCGCCAGTCGTTGGGCGGCCCGCCGTCCTTGCCGGGCCGGAACCAGAACCGCTCCCGCTCCGGTGAGCCCGGCCCGGCCGCGAGCGCCTCCTGGAACCAGGCCGCCTGGTCGGAGGCGTGGTTGGGCACCACGTCCAGGATGATCCGCAACCCGGCCCCGTGCGCCTCGCCGATCAGCGCCTCGGCCTCGGCGAGCGTGCCGAACACCGGCGCGACGTCCCGGTAGTCGGCGACGTCGTAGCCGCCGTCGGCCATCGGCGAGGGGTACCACGGGTTCAGCCACAGCGCGTCGACGCCGAGCCCGGCGAGGTAGGGCAGCCGGCCGCGCAGGCCGGCCAGGTCGCCGACGCCGTCGCCGTTTCCGTCGGCGAAACTGCGCGGGTAGACCTGGTAGATCACCGCGCCGCGCCACCAGTCTTCGGGCATGCGAGCAACTCCTTAGTGCAACGGGGACGGGGGCCTGACGGGGGGGTCAGCCCTTCAGGCCGCCCGCCGTGAGACCGGCCATGATGTGCCGCTGGAAGACGAAGAAGACGACGATGGTGGGCAGGCTCGCGATCACCAGCGAGCCGATCAGCACGTTCTGCGGCACCTGCACCGCGAGGGAGGCGATCGCGACGCTGATCGTCTTGCGTTCGGTGTCGGGCAGCACGAGCAGCGGCCAGACGAAGTCGCGCCAGACGTTCACCACCGTGAAGATCGACACGACGCCGAGGATCGGCCGGGACACCGGCAGCACGATCGACCACAGGATCCGGGCGGGCGACGCGCCGTCCACCTCGGCGGCGTCCAGCAGCTCGGTGGGGATCGAGTCGAAGAACCGCTTGAGCAGGAAGATGTTGAACGCGTTCGCGGCGGCCGGCAACCAGATGGCCCACGGGGTGTTGAGCAGGTTGACGTGCAGGATCGGCAGGTCCTTCACGGTCAGGTAGGCGGGCAGCAGGATGACCATCGGCGGGATCATCAGCGTCGCCAGCATCATGCCGAGGACCGCCCGGCCGAGCAGCGGCCGCAGCTTCGACAGCGCGTACGCGGCGGTGACGTCCACGCCGAGCGTGAACAGCCAGGCGCCGACGGCGTAGACCGTGGTGTTCCACATGTACTTGCCGAGGTCGAGCTGCCGCCACGCCTCCCGGTAGCCGCCCAGGTCGATGCCGCGCGGGAACACGCTCGGCGGGATGTCGGCCAGCTCGTCCGGCGACTTCATCGCGCCGGTGACCATCCAGTACAGCGGGAAGACGAACACGAACGTGAAGGTCACGAAGACGGTGGTGAAGACCGTCCAGTAGACCGCCTTGCCGCGGCGGGTGCCGAGCGCGTGCGGCGAGACGAGGGTCCGCGTCTCCGCCATGCCTACCTCGCTTCCTCGCGCGAGACGCGCAGGTAGACGACGGAGAACACGATCAGGACGAGCATGAGCATCAGCCCGAGCGCGCCGCCTCCGCCGAAATTCGTGAAGTTGAACGCGTACTGGTACATCAGGTAGGCGACAGTGACGGTGGCGTCCTCGGGCCCGCCGCCGGTGAGCAGGAACGGCTCGATGAACACCTGCATCGTCGCGATGATCTGCAGGAGCAGCATCACGAGGAGGATCAGCCTCGTCTGCGGGACCGTGATGTGCCGGATACGGCGGAACAGCCCGGCCCCGTCCAGCTCCGCCGCCTCGTACAGCTCGCCGGGGATGGTCTGCAGCGCGGCCAGGTAGATCAGGGTGCCGCTGCCGAGGTTCATCCACGTCGACACCAGCACCAGCGACACCAGCGCCGTCGAGGTCGAGTCGAGCCAGCTCAGTCCCGGAAGCTGGAAGAACCCGAGGATCTGGTTGAACAGCCCCGGCCCGGGGTCGTAGAACCACTTGAACAGCAGCACCGCGACCGCGGGCGGCAGCATCACCGGCAGGTACACGACGAACCGCAGGTAGCCGCGGGCGTGCCTCAGCTCGTTCAGCACGATCGCGATGGCGAACGGCACGACGTACCCGATCACCAGCGCCAGCAGGGTGAAGATCGCGGTGTTGACCCAGGCGTCCACGAACACCGGGTCGCGGATCACGGTGCGGAAGTTCTCCAGGCCGACCCACTCGGCGTCCCCGACGAAGTTCGTCCGCTGGAAGCTGAGCAGCACCTCGCGGACGATCGGGTACCAGGAGAAGAACGCGAAGCAGATCAGCGCCCCGGACAGGAACCCGTAGGCGGTCAGGTTGCGCCGCGCGCTCCGCCGGGCGCGGCCGGGCGTGCGCGGGGCCGCGGGCCGCTCGCGCTCGGAGGGCCGCGCCCGCGTCCGCACTGTGGTCATGGTCGGTGTCCCCTCGGGAGGCCCGGGACGCCGGCGGGGTGGCCGCCGGCGGCCCGGTGGCGGGCGTCAGCTTCCGGACCGCGCGAGCGCGGCGTCGGCCTTCTTCTGCGCGTCCGCGAGCAGCTGGTCGATGTTCGCGTCACGCCTGGTCAGCACGGCCGAGACGGCCGAATCGAGGATGGCGTAGAGCTGCTGCGCCTGCGGCGGCTCCAGCTTCCCGGGGACGCTCGGGTAGGCGTCCTCGTACGGCTTGAAGTTCCGCACCGGCAGGTTCGCGGACGCGGCGCGCAGGTCCCGGTCCTTCTGCCCGGTCGCGTTCTGCCCGAAGAGCTTGGGCTGCGGGAGCCCGACCGGGCGCCCGTCCTTCGCGGCCCGTGCGTAGTTCAGCTGCCCCCGACCCGGCGTGATCATGGCGAAGTCGAGCCACATCAGCCCGGCCTTGATCTTCTCCGGTGACGCCTTCGGGTTGATCATGTAGCCGTCGCCGCCGAGCAGCGTGCCCGTCGCGCCCGGGATCGGGCCCATGCCGTAGTCCTCGTAGTCGCCCTTGAACTGGTCGACGAGCGCGGTGGCGTTGTCGGGGGCGCCGAGGTACATGCCGAGCTTGCCGGCCGCCATCATCCGCTGGATGTCGGCGTCGACGAGGAGTTGCTTGCCGCCCATCGAGTCGTCCGTCCAGCGCATGTCCTTGAGGTTCTGCAGGACGGCCCTGCCCTGCGGGCCGTTGAACGCCGACTTCCTGCCGTCCGGGCTCACCATGGAGCCGCCCTGGCTGTAGAGCGAGGTGGTGAAGTGCCACCCGCCCTGGTTCTTGGCGCTCAGCTCGGCGTAGCCGACGACCCCGTCGCCGAGGGCGCTGATCTTCTTGGCGGCGTCGCGGACCTCGGCCCAGGTCTTGGGCGGCGCGTCCGGGTTCAGGCCGGCCTTCTCGAACAGCTTCCGGTTGTAGAACAGGCCCATCGTGTAGTTCTGGCGCGGCAGCCCGTACACCTTGTCGGCGTCCTTGAAGACCTTCATGACGGCCGGGTCGAGGTTCCCGTACTGCTTGACCTGGCCGAGGTACGGGGTGATGTCGGCGGCCTGGCCGTGCGCGACGATGTTCCTGACGTCGGTGAAGTAGACGTAGAAGACGTCCTCCATCTGCCCGCCCGCGAGCTTCGCCTGGAAGGTCTGCGGGTCGATGCAGGGGAAGGCGTCCTTGCCCTCGACGGTGATGTTGGGGTGCAGCTTCTGGAACGCGGCGGCGTCCTCGTTCCACTCCTTGCGCTGGGCCGCCTGGCTCTTGGCCGGCATGCAGCCGACCGTGATCGACACCTTGGTGCCGGCGTCCAGGGGCGCGGTGTCCTTGGCGTCGGAGCCGTCCCCGCCGCAGCCGGCGGCGGTCGCGCCGAGCACCGCGGTGAGCATCGTCAGGGTGGCGAGTATCCGGGGTCTCATGGGGGTTCCTCCTGGGCCGTCGGGTCGGCCGATTGCGAGGAACATACAGAGAGCTACATCACAATGCAATAGATGAATCGACATGCGCAAGTAGTCGACAAAATGACCGGTCACCGCTGCAAACAGACGTCGGACACGCGAAAGCCGCCCTGCGAAAGGGCGGCTTCCGGACGGTCCTCAATCGGCGCGGCGTCAGGCGGCGCGGACGGGCGCGGTCGACGCCCGGACGACGAGCTCCGGCTCGTACAGCAGTTCCTCGGCGGTCACCGAGCCGCCTTCCACCTGGTTCACCAGCAGCGCCACCGCCGCGCGCCCGATGGCCTCGATCGGCTGCCGGACGGTGGTCAGCGGCGGGTTCACGCAATTCATGAACGCCGAGTCGTCGTAACCGACGACCGAAACGTCGTCCGGCACCGACTTGCCGAGCCGCCGCACCGCGCGGATGACGCCGAGCGCGAGGGGGTCGCTGGCGCAGATGATGCCGGTCACGCCGTCGCGGATGAGCCGGCCGGTGACCGCCTGCCCGCCCTCCAGCGAGAACATGCTGCGCCTGACCCACGCGTCGGGCAGGTCGACGCCGGCGCGCTCGGCGGCGTCGCGGACGGCGGCGAGCTTGCGGCTGCACGGCACGTGGTCCTCGGGTCCGAGGACGATCCCGATCCGCTCGTGCCCGAGCGACAGCAGGTGCGCGAACGCCTGCTCGGCGGCCACCGCGTCGTCGGTGGAGACCTGCGGGAAGCTCAGCTTCTCGGCCGCCGCGTTGACCAGCACGACGGGCAGCCGCACGTCGAGCAGGCGGTGGTAGTGGTCGTGCGGCGCGTCGGCCTCGGCGTACAGCCCGCCCGCGAAGACCACCCCGGACGCCTGCTGCTGGAGGAGCATCTCGACGTAGTCGGCCTCCGACAGGCCGCCCGGGGTGAGCGTGCACAGCACCGGCGTGAACCCGCGCTGGGCGAGGGCGCCGCCGACGACCTCGGCCAGCGCGGGGAAGATCGGGTTGCCGAGCTCGGGCAGCACGAGGCCGACCAGCCGGGCCCGCTCGCCCCGCAGCTGGGTGGGGCGCTCGTAGCCGAGCACGTCGAGGGCGGTGAGCACCGCGGCGCGGGTCGCGTCCGACACGCCGGGCTTGCCGTTCAGGACCCGGCTGACGGTGGCCTCGCTGACCCCGACCTTCTTGGCGACCTCGGCCAGTCGACGTGTCATGCCGCAACTATACGACGCCGCCCTGCAAGTTCAGCAGGGCGGGCGCAAACCGCTTACATTCCTTGCGCGCGGGCGACGCGGTTGACCGCGGACAGCATCGCCTTGAGGGACGCGGTGACGATGTTGCCGTCGATGCCGACGCCCCACACCGTCGTCCCGTCCCCGTCGCCGAACCGGACGTCGCACTCGACGTAGGCGGCGGCGCGCGCGTCGCCGCCCGCGCTCATCGCGTGCTCGGCGTAGTCCAGCACCCGCACGCCGATCCCGACCGTGTCGAGCGCGTCCTGGAACGCCGAGACCGGGCCGTTGCCGACGCCCTCGATCTCGCGGATCTCGCCGTCCACCCGGACGTCGCAGCTGAGCGCGTCCTTCTCGTCCACGCGGGACGTCGTGCGGTGGGCCAGCAGCCCGGCGCGCGGCCCGTTGGCGAGGAACTCCGACTCGAAGATCTCCCACATCCGCTCGGCCGTGACCTCGCCGCCCGCGGTGTCGGTGTGCTCCTGCACGACCCGGGAGAACTCGATCTGCAGCCGCCGCGGCAGCTCCAGCGCGTGCTCGGTCTTCATCACGTAGGCGACGCCGCCCTTGCCGGACTGGCTGTTGACCCGGATGACGGCCTCGTAGGTCCGGCCGACGTCGTGCGGGTCGATCGGCAGGTACGGGACCTCCCAGCGGTACTCGTCCACCGGCACCCCGGCGGCCTCGGCGTCCTTGCGCAGGTGGTCGAAGCCCTTGTTGATGGCGTCCTGGTGCGAGCCGGAGAACGCGGTGTACACCAGGTCGCCGCCGTAGGGGTGGCGCTCGTGCACGGGCAGCTGGTTGCAGTACTCGACCGTCCGGCGGATTTCATCGATGTCGGAGAAGTCGATCCGCGGGTCGACGCCCTGGGTGAACAGGTTCAGGCCCAGCGTGACCAGGCACACGTTGCCGGTGCGCTCGCCGTTGCCGAACAGGCAGCCCTCGATGCGGTCGGCGCCCGCCATGTAGCCCAGCTCGGCGGCGGCGACGGCCGTCCCGCGGTCGTTGTGCGGGTGCAGGGACAGGATGACGGAGTCCCGGTAGGCCAGGTTCCGGTTCATCCACTCGATCTGGTCGGCGTACACGTTCGGGGTGGCCATCTCGACCGTGGCCGGCAGGTTGACGATGACCTTCCTGCCCGGCGCCGGCTTCCACACGTCGTTGACGGCGTTGCAGACCTCGACGGCGTACTCCAGCTCGGTGCCGGTGAACGACTCGGGCGAGTACTGGAAGAAGATCTCGGTGTCGCCCATGTCCTCGGCGAGCTTGGCGCACAGCTTGGCGCCCTCGACGGCGATCGCGGTGATGCCGTCCCTGTCCTGCCCGAACACCACGCGGCGCTGCAGGGTGCTCGTCGAGTTGTACAGGTGGACGATCGCCTGCTTCGCGCCGCGGACCGACTCGAAGGTCCGCTCGATCAGCTCGGGGCGGGCCTGCGTCAGGACCTGGATCACCACGTCGTCGGGGATCCGGTCCTCTTCGATGATCTGCCGGACGAAGTCGTAGTCGGTCTGGCTGGCCGCCGGGAACCCGACCTCGATCTCCTTGTACCCCATCCGTACCAGCAGCTCGAACATCTTGAGCTTGCGGTGGGCGTCCATCGGGTCGATCAGGGCCTGGTTGCCGTCGCGCAGGTCGACGGCGCACCAGCGGGGCGCCTCGGTGATGACGGCGTCCGGCCACGTCCGGTCGGCGAGCCTGACGGGGGCGAAGGGCCGGTAGCGCTGGAAGGGCATGCCGGAGGACTGCTGTTGCGGATACATCCGTTGGGGTCTCTCTGCTCGAACCTCGCGGCCGACGTCCACGTTGAACTCCCGCAGCGAGGGAGCCGACCTGGTTACAGGCCCCCGCTGCGGCCGCTAAGGAGGAGCAGCTCACGCAACACGAGGGCCAAGTTAACAGATGGCATCCGAGTCACGGAAACCGGCGTCCGGATGATGAGACGGTCATTCCCCGTCCCGTCCGGGGACGAGCACGCTGAGGCAGGTCACGCAGCCGTCCAGCGCCTCGAACTCGCTGATGTCGACGCTCGTGACGCGCAGCCCGTCCGCCGCGAGGGACGCGGCCGTGCGCGGCGCCGCCGCCGACATCAGGACGTGGCCCGGCCCGAGCAGCACCACGTGCGCCCCCTCCGGCTCCGGCGCGACGCGCAGGCCGGGCAGCACCGAGGTGTCCACCATGTCCGGGACGCCGATCAGGCCGCCGTCCGGCAGCGCGGTCATCGCCGACTTCAGGTGCAGGCAGCCGCTGATGCCCACCGGGACGACCTTCCGCCCGCCCAGCAGGCGCGCGAGCTGGCAGATGCCCTCCTCGTTCGTCCGGGCGCCGCGCCCGACGTAGACCGTGTCGCCGACCGCGAGGACGTCGCCGCCGTCCAGGGTCCCCGGCGCCGTGATCCGCTCGACCCGCAGGCCCAGCTCCCGCGCCGCCCGCTCCGCCCCGGCGAGCTCGCCGCGGCGGCCCGGCGCGCCCGACCGGCCGAGGATCGCCAGGCCGCCGCAGACGACCAGGGCGTCCTCGACGAACACCGCGTCCGGGTGGTCGTCGGCGGGTGCGACGTCGCGGACCCGCCAGCCCGCCGACCGCAGCGCCGCGACGTACGCCGCGTGCTGGCGCGCCGCGAGGGCGGTGTCCACCGGGCGGGGCGCCGCGTGCGTGACGATCCCCTCGGCCAGCCGCGGGCCCGGCGCCCGGACCAGCGCCCTCCCGGTGCCGCGCGGGCCGGTGGCAGGGCCCATGTCGCCGGTGGCAGGGCCCATGTCAGCGCGCCGCCCCCTCCGTGGTCACGATGACGCCGAGCGCGTAGGCGCGGGACATCCCGAGCAGGTCCGCGACACCGTGCAGGGCCAGCCGCTCCCCCTCGCCGAGCGGCCCGTCGGCCAGGCCGATCCGGACGGCCTGCGCGAGGAACCACTCCTTGGCCTCCACGGCGAGCTGGGCGCCCGCCCGGACGACCTCCTGCTCCAGGAAGGTGCGGCGCAGCGCGAGATCGGCGTCGACGGCGTCGCCGTCGTACTCCGGCTCGCCGTACCCGGTCACCGTCGCGACCGCGCGGGCGCGGGACGCGGCGTCGGCCGGGTCGCCGGCGCGCAGCACCAGGGCCGCCGCCGCCCGCATCCCGGCGGCGAGCGCCTCGGCCATCTGCCGGGCGGTCGGCGTCCGCAGCGCCGACACCGGGAACCGGCCCCGGCACGTCCGGCACTCCACGGCGTGCCCGAGCCGCCACAGCGGCACCATCGGGACGAAGAACACCGAGAACCAGCGGCGCCCGGCCCGCCGCCGGTAGGCGCGGTCGCCCCCGCACTGCGGGCAGTGGAACGTCCCCTCGCTGACGGTACGGAACACCGCCGTCAGGCCGAAAACGAGCAACACCGGGGCTCTCCTCCCATAACGGACTTCGTTCCAAAGTACCGATCCGGCGCCGCCGCCGGGGGCGTCCCGGACAATGCCGTTCCTGCGTTTACGCTGGGTCCATGACCGGTGACCTCGGATCCGACGCGGAGCGCGCGCGGTCTCGCCCGACCTTCCTGCCGCCCGTCGACGGCTACCCGCCGCCGCCGGCCACCTCGACCGGCGACGGGGCCGTCCCCGCCGGATACCCGCCGCGGCGCGGCACGCCCTGGATCCTCGCCATGATCGTCGCGGCGTCGGCGCTGCTGGTGGCGGCGTTCCTGCCGTGGGCGCGGGCCCAGGTCGTCGTCGACCTGTTCGGCCGCACGCTGAGCCGCGACATCGGCAGCCTGGCGGGCATCGACGCCGACGGCACGGTCCTCGCCGTCCCGGTGCTCGCCGTGGTCTCGATCGCGCTGGCCGCCTGGGACCTGATCGGGCGGGACGCGCGGATCGGCGCGCTCGCCGCCGTCCCCGGCATGCTCGCCCTGCTGGTGTGCGGCCTGTTCGTGCTGCGGCTCGACGACGTCCGCGACAACCTGCCCGACACCGGGCTGGACCTCGGCTACCAGATCACCGTCCGGTTCGGCTGGTACCTCGCGGTCATCGCGTCCCTGCTGGTCGTCGGCTTCAGCCTCGCCCGTCCCATCAGCGAGCGGGTGTCGGCGCACCGGGAGGCGGGGCAGCCGCACCATCCGCAGTACGCGCACCCGGACCAGCGGTATCCGGACCAGCAGTACCCAGACCAGCAGTACCCGGACCAGTACTCGAACCAGCGGTACTCGACCGGCGAGTACGCCGCCTGGCCGTCGGAGGACCAGGCGTGGGGCCGCGAGGAGCATGCGGCGCACGCGGACGCGGCACCGGAGCCCCGGCCCGACGAGCAGCCAGAGGACCAGGCCCCCGGGCGGGACGCCGGTCAGTCGTAGAACCCGAGCCGGCGGAGCTGCTTGGGGTCGCGCTGCCAGTCCTTGAGGACGCTGACGCGCAGGTCGAGGAACACCTTCGTGCCGAGCAGCGCCTCGATCTGCCGGCGCGCCGCCGCGCCGACCTCCCGCAGCCGCGAGCCCTTGTGCCCGATGATGATCCCCTTCTGGCTGGGGCGCTCGACGAACAGGTGCGCGTAGACGTCGATCATGTCGTCGCGGCCCTCGCGCGGGCCCATCTCGTCCACGGTGACGGCGATCGAGTGGGGCAGCTCGTCGCGGACGCCCTCCAGCGCGGCCTCGCGGATCAGCTCGCCGACGAGGACCTGCTCGGGCTCGTCGGTGAGGTCGTCCTCCGGGTAGAGGGGCATGCCCTCGGGCAGGTGGCCGATCAGCAGGTCGCCGACCAGGCCGACCTGGAACCCGCTCTCGGCGGAGCACGGCACGATGTCGGCGAACTCGCCGAGCCGCCCGACCGCGAGGAGCTGCTCGGCCACCCGCTCCGGCGCGGCCAGGTCGGTCTTGGTGACGATCGCGACCACCGGCGTCTTCTTCACCGAGGCCAGCTCCCGGGCGATGTACTTGTCGCCGGGCCCGACCGGCTGGTCCGCCGGGACGCAGAACCCGATCGCGTCCACCTCGGTCAGCGTCGACCGGACGAGGCTGTCGAGCCGCTCCCCGAGCAGCGTGCGGGGCTTGTGCAGGCCGGGGGTGTCGACCACGACGAGCTGCGCGTCCGGCCGGTGCACGATCCCCCGGATGGCGCGCCGCGTCGTCTGCGGGCGGCTGCTGGTGATCGCGACCTTGGTGCCCACCAGGGCGTTCATCAGGGTCGACTTGCCCACGTTCGGGCGCCCGATGAAGCACGCGAACCCGGCGCGCATGGTCATTGCGGTGTCCTCCTCGTTCGGGCCCGGACAGTGTAGTCGTGTCGGGTCATGCCGCGGTGCCGAGCCGGTCGAGCGCCGCGGTGGCCGCCTCGATCCAGTAGGTCGCGCCGAGGCGGGCGGCGACGTCGGCGGCGCGCCTGTAGTGCCCGGCCGCCACGTCCGCCGGGCGGTCGAGGAGGCGGGCGAGGTCGCCGAGGATGTGCGCGACCGGGCCGACCGTGGCGATGGCGGTGGCGCCGCCGGAGAAGTGCCCCTCGTAGGGCAGGAGGCGCGCGTAGGCCTCCTCGGCCAGGGGGCGGTCGCCCAGGGCCACGGCCCGGAGCCCGCGGATCGCCATGGTGAGGTCGTAGAAGTAGTCGAGCCGGACGGGCCCCGTCCCGGCGACGGCCCGCCGGGCGTCCGCGGCGCGGCCGGCGGAGGCCAGGGCGAGGGCGTACACGTCGGCGGTGGCCGCGACGTGCCCCCACTGCCCGTGCAGCCAGGCGGCCTCGTCCACCATCTCCCCGGCCCGCCCCTGGACCACCCGCAGGCAGAACGGGCCGAGGACCGCCATGCCGCGCTCGCTGAACCAGATGTTGGTCCGGCCGATGGCGCGGCCGACCTCGGCGAACGCGTGCTCCGCCTCCTCGGCCGGGGCGGTGAAGGCGCGGACGAGGCCCGCGTACCAGTCCGCGATGCTGGCGAGCAGCGGCAGCCCGTACTGGTCGGCGAGCCGCCGCCCCTCCGCGAGGTGCCGGTGCGCGGCGGGCAGGTCCAGGGCGGCGACGCTCGCCTGCTGGAGCTGCAGGTGCGCGAGGACGCGGTAGGTGCCGAGGTCGTGCTCGGTCGCCACGTCGAGCAGTTCGGAGGCGATCCGGAGGCGCTCGGCCAGGTCCTCCGCCGTCCGGTAGCGGTTGATGTAGGCGCCGTTGAGCGCGACGGCGATCAGTTCGGGGTCGTCCAGGTCGCGGGCCGTGCGCAGCGCCTCCTCGGAGGCCGTCAGGCCCCGGTCGTTCTGCTCGCCCTCCAGCTCCATGGCCAGCGTGGTCAGCAGCCGGACGCGCAGCTCCCGCTCGTCCCGCGGGAGCCGGGCGAGCGCCTCGTCGGTGGCGTCCACCACGGCGTCGTCGCGGCTGCCGTACTCGCGGCTCGTCCACAGCGTCGGGATGTCGAAGCCGACGATGATCCGGGAGAGCAGCCGGACGTCGCCGAAGGCGCGGGCCTCGGCGATGGCCGCGCGCCGCCGGTCCCGCGCGTCCACGACCTGCCCGGCGAGCGCGGTGGAGCGGATCGCGGCGGCCTCGGCCTCCAGCCGGTCCGGGGCCGCCTCCGGCCCCTGGGCGCGCAGGGTCTCCACGACGCGGACCCACAGGTCGGCCGCGGCGGCGTGCGCGTAGCGGGCCTCGGCGGCCGCGGCGGCGCGCCGCGCGTACCGGACGGCCTTGGCCGGGTCCGTGCCCGCCTCCAGGTAGTGGTGCGCGATCGCGGCGGCCTCGCCGGGGGCGTGCCGTTCGAGGGCGGCGGCGACCCGGCCGTGGAGCCGGCGCCGGCGGGCCCGCGAGACCCCGTCGTAGAGGGTGTCGCGGACGAGCGCGTGCGCGAACCGCATCCGGCCGGGCGCGGGCTCGGTGACCAGCCCGCTGCCGAGGCCGGCCTCGACGGCGTCGATCACCGTCTCCTCGTCCCCGGCCAGGTCGGACAGGACGCGCAGGTCCGCGTCCCGGCCGAGGACGGCGGCGTCCCGCAGCACGGACCGGGCCGGTCCCGGCAGCCGGGCGATGCGGCGGCGCAGCACGTCCCCGACGCCGGCCGGCACCCGGCGCGTCGCGGCGGGCAGGCCCTCGGCGTCGATGAGCCGGGCCGTCTCCCGGGTGAAGAACGGGTTGCCGCCGGTCCGCTCGGCGATCGCCGCCAGCTCCGCGTCGGCCAGGTCGGTGTCGCAGGTGCCGCGGACGAGGACGGCGACGTCGGCGGGCGACAGGCCGCCGAGCTCGATCCGCACGGGCTCGTGCCGGGCGAGGGCGGCCAGCGCGGCGGCGAGGCCGTCGGGGACCTCGGTCTGCCGGAACGTGGCGAGCAGCAGGACGGGACGGTCCCGCAGCCGCCCGGCGAGCCGGACCAGCAGGGCGAGCGTCTCCTCGTCGGCCCAGTGCAGGTCGTCCAGGACGAGCAGGAGCGGCGCCGTCTCCGCGACGCCCGCGAGGTAGTCGCCGACGGCCAGGTGGAGCCGGAACCGCCCGGTGCTCACGTCGGCGTCGCCGGGGCCGGTGACGGCGTCGTCCAGCAGCGGGCCGAGGCGCTCGGCCGGCCCGGCGGCGGGCGGCGCGGCGGCGGCCAGCTCGCGCAGCAGCTCGGCCCACGGCCAGGCCGCGGGCGCTCCCCCGGTCTCCGGGGCCCGGCCCCAGGCGCACGTCCAGCCGCGCTCGGCGAGCCGCCGCGCGAACCGTTCGGCGAGCGCGGTCTTCCCCATGCCCGCGTCGCCGCCGACGAGGGCGACGGCGGCCCGGCCCGCCTCGGCGGCGCGGGCGGCGTCCCCCAGCCTGGCCAGCTCCTCGGCGCGCCCGACGAACGCCGCCCGCTCCCGCGGTCCCGGCGCCGGCCGCAGGACGGGGCGGCTGCGCGGAGCCTCCTCCGCCCCCAGCGCGGGCGCCTGGGCCAGGATGTCGATCTCCAGGCGGCGCAGGGCCGGGCCGGGATCGACGCCCAGTTCCTCGCTCAGCGCCGCGCGGGCGCGCCGCAGGGCGGCGAGGGCGTCGCCCTGCCGTCCGGCCCGGTACAGGGCCAGGGCCAGCAGCCGCCACGCCTCCTCGCGCAGCGGGTTGCCGGCGGCGTGCGCCTCCAGGTCGGGGACGGCCTCCGCGGCGGCGGCGAGCCGGAGCATCGCCTCGGCGCGGCGCTCGACGGCGAGGCGGCGGCGCTCGTCCAGCCGGGCGGCCTCGGCGGCGGCCCACGGCAGGTCCGCGAACTCGGCGTAGGCGGGCCCGCGCCACTCGGCGAGCGCGGCCTCCGCCCGGCGGCGCGCCTCCGCCGGGTCGCCGGCCAGCAGCTCGGCGGCCTCGTCGATCAGCGCGTCGAACCGCCACGCGTCGACGCCGCCGGCCGGCAGCCGGAGCGCGTACCCCGGCGGCTCGGTGACCAGGACCCGCGCGGGCGTGCGGGGCGGGCGGTCCGGTTCGAGCGCGCGGCGCAGGTGCGACACGAAGGACTGCAGGCCGGCGGCGGCCCGCGGCGGGGCCGTCCCGGCCCACAGGTCCTCCACGAGCCGGTCCGCGGTCACCATCGCGCCCCGCGCGGCGACGAGGCGCGCGAGCACGGAGCGCTGCCGGGGACCGCCGAGGTCGGCGGCAACCCCCGCCACCTCGGCGCCGAAGGCCCCGAGAACGCGTACGACAGGCGACATGTCCCGCTCAGCCTAACCGGGACATGCCGCACCATCGTGATCACTCCCCCGGTTACGCCCCGGTGGGTTCGAGCTCCCGCTCGGCCGCCCCCGCCGGTTCGGCACCGCCGTGCAGGTCGATGTCCGGCAGGACGCGGGCGAGCGGCCGCGGAAGCCACCAGTTGGCGCGCCCGAGCAGGGACATCGTGGCGGGCACCAGCACCAGCCGGACGACGGTCGCGTCCAGCGCCACGGCCACCGCGAGCCCCACCCCCATCTGCTTGATGACCAGGCCGGGATCGGCGGCGAAGCCGAGGAACACCGCCACCATGATCAGCGCCGCGCTGGAGATGACCCGCCCGGTCGCGGCGAGCCCCCGGGTCACCGAGCCGCGCGCGTCGCCGTGCCGCAGCCACTCCTCCCTGACCCGCGAGAGCAGGAAGACCTCGTAGTCCATGGACACGCCGAACAGGACCGCGAACATCAGCAGCAGGATGAACGACGACACCGGCACGCTGTGCGGGAGGCCGAGCAGCTCGGCGCCCCACCCCCACTGGAACACCGCCGTCAGCACCCCGTACGCGGCGCCGATCGACAGCAGGTTCATCGCGGCGGCCTTCAGCGGCGCCAGCAGCGACCGGAACACGATCATCAGCATGAGGAACGAGGTCGCCACCACCGCGCCGATCACCGGCCACAGCCGTTCGGACAGCATCCGGGACAGGTCCACGTAGGCGGCGGTCAGCCCGGTGATCTCCGCGTCCGGCGGCAGCGCGTCCGCGCGGATCCGGTCGACGAGGCCGGTCACCCGCTCGTCCTGCGGCCCGTACTCCGGCGTGACCATGATCACGGCGGCGTCGCGGCCCGGGGACAGCTGCGGCGGCGACACGGCCGTGACGCCGTCCGTGCGGGCGAGCCGCTCCCCCAGCCCCGGCAGGGCGCCCGGATCGGTCTTCGCCAGGTCGACCGCGACGACGAGCGGGCCGTTGGCGCCGGGCCCGAAGCCGTCCGCGACCAGGTCGTAGGCCTGCCGGACGGTGTTGGACGTCGGCTCGCTGCTCGCGTCGCTCGGCCAGGTCCGCATGCCCACCGCGGGCGCGGCGAGAGCCAGCATCAGCACCGCCGCACCGAGCAGCCACGGCCACGGGTGCCGCCCGACGTGCCCCGCCCAGCGCCGCACCCGCGGGGAATCCACGCCGATCGCCGCGCCGGCGGCCCGGTCACGGCGGCGCAGCACCCGGCGCCCGGCGAGCCCCAGCACCGCGGGCAGCAGCGTGACGGCGCTCAGCACGGTGGCCGCGACGACCAGCCCGGTGGTGAAGCCCATCGTCATGAACACCGGGATCCGCGACAGCACCAGGCCGCACAGCGCCAGCAGCACCGTGAACCCGGCGAACAGCACCGACAGCCCGGCCGTCGCGATGGCGCGCCCCACCGCCTCGGGAACGTCGAGCCCCTCGGCCAGCCCCTCCCGGTGCCGGGTGAGGACGAACAGCGCGTAGTCGATGCCGACGCCCAGCCCGACCATGGTCGCCAGCGTCGGCGCGGTGGTCGCGACGTCGGTGACCGCGGCCACCAGCGTGATCCCCGACACGCCCACGCCGAGCCCGGCCAGCGCCACCGCCAGCGGCAGCCCCGCGGCCACCACCGACCCGAACGCCAGCAGCAGGATGACGAGCGCGGCCACGATCCCGATCGCCTCGGCCACCCCGCCGGGCGCGGTCACGTTCTCCGGCACCTGGCCGCCGAACTCCACCTGGTAGCCGGCCACGTCCAGGTTCTTCGTCGCCGACCGCAGCAGGTCCAGCGTCTCCCCGGGCTCCAGATCCGTGACCGGCACCGAGTACCGGACGGTCACCAGCGCGGTCGCGCCGCCCTTGCCGACCTGTGCCGGATCCACCGCGCTGACGTGCGGCAGCCCCCGCAGCTCCGCCGACGCCGCGTCCAGCTTCGCCCGGTCGACCGCCCCCGCCTTCGCGTGGACGACGACGCGGGCGTCCGCCCCCGACAGCGCCGGGAACCGCTCCTCCAGCAGATCGGTGGCCCGCTGCGACCCCGTCCCGGCCAGCGTGTAGTCGTCGTGCAGCGCACCCCCGGCGACCCCGGCCAGCCCGGCCATCGCCGCGACGAGCACCACCCACACGGCGATGAACCGCCAGGGCCGCACGGCGGCGGCCCTCCCCAGCCGATAAAGCAGACGGGACATCACGTCTCCCCCAAGAACGACAGTGTTCAACGCCCTAACCCTCACAAAGCCCCCTTGTCACCCACTTGCGAGCGACTTGAGGGCTCACGAGCCGACCGGGGTCCGGGGCCGAGCGGGGCCGTAGGCTTGGGGGGTGAGCAAGCTGAACGCCGAGGACGCGAAGATCATCACCCTGGCCAGGTCGGCGCGGGCGCGGGCGGGCGCCGCGGAGGGGGCCGCCGTGCGCGACGAGACCGGCCGCACCTATTCGGCGACGAGCGTGGACCTGCCGTCCCTGAAGCTCTCGGCCCTCAAGGTCGCCGTGGCGATGGCCGTCTCCAGCGGCGCCGAAGACCTGGAGGCCGCCGCCGTCGTCACCGCCGCCGAAGCACTGGACCCGTCCGACGTCACCGCCGTCCGCGACCTCGGCCCCAAGGCCCCGGTCCTGGTGGCGGGCCCCGACGGCACCGTCCGCACCACCCTCACCTGATCCGTGTCTCTGACCTGATCCGCCTCCCGGACGTACCACTTTCGACGCTCTCGGGTTCGAAGCTCAGCCGGGGTCACGGGCAGGCGCGTGGAGCGAGTGCAGCGAGCGGGGGCGCATGCCCGTCGAGCCGGGCGACCGCAGCGACGTCACCAACCCGCACGGTCGCAGCGACCCGCGCCGTGGCGTGAGGATCGACCGGCTCGTGACGGGGGTTCCAGGGGGTCGCCCCCTGGGTCAACTTCGTGAGGAGCGACCGGCGCGTGACGGGGGGTCCAGGGGGTCGCTCGCCTGGGTGGGCCTGCTCCCCCGGACCAGCACCGTGCCCACGCGGTTGCGGCGGCCGGCTATGGTCTCCGCCTTCAGGGTCAGGGTGGGGCCGCCGTCGCCGGTGCCTACCTCGGCGGTGGAGCCTTCGATGGGGACGCGGCCCAGGGCGTGGGCGAGGAGGCCGCCGACCGTCTCGACCTCCTCGACGTCGATCTCGACGTCGAAGAGCTCGGCGAGGTCCTCGACGGGGAGGCGGGCGGTGACGCGGGCGGCGCCGTCCTCCAGCCAGGTGACGGGTGGGGTCTCCACGTCGTACTCGTCGGTGATCTCGCCGACGATCTCCTCCAGGATGTCCTCGATGGTGACGAGGCCGGCGGTGCCGCCGTACTCGTCGATGACGATCGCGACGTGGGTCTGCTGGGCCTGCATCTCGCGCAGCAGCTCGTCGATCGGCTTGCTGTCGGGGACGTAGGTGGCGGGCCGCATGACCGAGCCGACCGTCTCGGCCTCCTCGCCGCCGGGGTTCTCCTGGCTGCGGCGAACGATGTCCTTGAGGTAGGCGATGCCGACGACGTCGTCCTCGTTCTCCCCGACGACGGGGATGCGGGAGAAGCCGCTGCGCAGGGCGAGGGACATCGCCTGCCGGAGCGTCTTGCCGCGTTCGACGAACACGATGTCGGTGCGCGGGACCATCACCTCGCGGACGAGGGTGTCGCCCAGCTCGAACACCGAGTGGATCATTTCGCGCTCGACCGGTTCGATGAGGCTGCGCTGCTCGGCCAGGTCGACCAGATCGCGCAGTTCCGCCTCGGAGGCGAACGGGCCCTCCCGGAAGCCCTTGCCGGGGGTCAGCGCGTTGCCGAGCGCGATCAGCAGCCGGGGCAGCGGCCCGAACACCCGGGTCACCGGGTGGATGACGGCGGCGCCGGCGAGCGCGATCCGGTCGGCGTGCTGGATGCCGAGGGTGCGCGGCCCGACGCCGATCACCACGTAGCTCACCACGATCATGATCGCGGCGGCGGTGACGTAGGCGCGCCACGTCTCGTCCAGCCAGGAGATGCACAGGTCCGCGACGATCACGGTGGCGACGAGCTCGCAGCCGATCCGCAGGAGGAGGACCATGTTGACGTAGCGGGCCGGGTCGGCGACGACCTCGGCGAGCCGCGCGGAGCCGCGCCGCCCCTCCCGGACGACCTCCTCGACGGTGACGCGGGACACCCGGGCGAGCGCCGTCTCGGTGCCGGCCAGCAGGCCGGCCATGAAGACCAGGCCCACCGCCAGGGCGGACAGCCACGCCTGCGCGGTGCTCATCAGCCGCCGCGTTTCTCCCGCCAGGAGGTCAGGAGCCCGGCCTGCAGGCCGAACATCTCCTTGTGCTCCTCCGGCTCGGCGTGGTCGTAGCCGAGGAGGTGCAGGATGCCGTGCGCGCACAGCAGCTGCAGCTCGTCCTCGGTGCTGTGCCCGGCGTCGCGCGCCTGCCGCTCCGCGACCGCGGGGCACAGGACGACGTCGCCGAGCAGCCCGGGGTCGGTCTCGCCGTCCTCGTCGGCGCCGCCGGACATGTGGCCGGGGCGCAGCTCGTCCATGGGGAACGACAGCACGTCGGTGGGGCCGGGCTCGTCCATCCACTTCTCGTGAAGCTCGGTCATCGCGGCCTCGTCGACGAGGAGCACCGACAGCTCGGCGAGCGGGTGGACGCGCATCCCGTCCAGGACGTGCCGGGAGAGCCCGGCGAGGGCCTGCTCGTCGACCGGGACGCCGGACTCGTTCAGCACCTCGACGGTCACCGCCGCCCCCGCTTGCGGGACCCGTCGCGCGCCGCCGCGCCGCGCTTGAAGTCGGGCACCTGCTTCTCGTCGTAGCGGTTGTAGGCGTCGACGATGTCGGTGACCAGCTTGTGGCGGACGACGTCGCGGCTGTCGAGCCGGCAGAAGTGGATGTCCTCGACGCCGTCGAGGATGTCCTGCACGACGCGCAGGCCGCTCAGCTGCCCGTTCGGCAGGTCGACCTGCGTGACGTCGCCGGTGACGACGACCTTCGACCCGAACCCGAGCCGGGTGAGGAACATCTTCATCTGCTCGGGCGAGGTGTTCTGCGCCTCGTCCAGGATGATGAACGAGTCGTTCAGCGTGCGGCCGCGCATGTAGGCCAGGGGGGCGACCTCGATCGTGCCGGCGGCCATCAGCCGCGGGATCGAGTCGGGGTCGACCATGTCGTGCAGCGCGTCGTAGAGCGGGCGCAGGTACGGGTCGATCTTCTCGTAGAGCGTCCCGGGCAGGAAGCCGAGCCGCTCGCCCGCCTCCACGGCCGGGCGCGTGAGGATGATCCGGTTGACCTTCTTGTCCTGCAGCGCGCGGACGGCCTTGGCCATCGCCAGGTACGTCTTGCCGGTGCCGGCCGGGCCGATCCCGAACACGATCGTGTGCTTGTCGATCGCGTCGACGTACCGCCGCTGGTTCAGCGTCTTCGGGCGGATCGTGCGGCCGCGGCTGGACAGCACGTCCAGCGTGAGGACCTCGGCGGGACGCGCGTCGGTCTCGCCGCGCATCATCGCGAGGCTGCGCTCGACGGCGTCGGGCGTGAGCTGGGTGCCGCCCTTCAGCAGGTCGAGCATCTCGGTGAAGAGCCGGGAGACCAGGTCCGTCTCGCTCTCCGGGCCGGTCACGGTGATCTCGTTGCCGCGGACGTGGATGTCGATGTCGTCGCCGAACGCCTGCTCGATCGCGTGGAGCAGCTCGTCCCGGGAGCCCAGCAGGCTCACCATCGAATGGTCGTCCGGCACTACGATCTTGATCTGCGAGCGCGAGCCGTCGCGGTCGTCGCGCCCCGTGCGAGTTGACCTCGTGTGAGTTGATTCGACCATCAGCCGGGCCTTGCGGCCTTCGGACCTGCCTTCTGTCTGCTCCGGGTGTCGGTGTGTGCCGGTTCCATCGTACCGACGACCCCCGACGACGCGCCGACGGTTTTCCGGCGGCCGGGATCCGCTCAGCCGGGCGGCCAATTCAGGCCACGCCCGCCCAGCACGTGCGCGTGCACGTGGAACACCGTCTGGCCCGCCTGGGCGCCGGTGTTGAACACGACCCGGTAGCCGGACTCGGCGACGCCCTCGTCCACCGCGACCTGGTGCGCCTCGCGCAGCACCTCGGCGAGCAACCCGGCGTCGGAGGCGGCGAGCTCACCCACGGTGGGGTGATGGTCACGCGGGATGACCAGCACGTGCGTCGGCGCCTGCGGGTTGATGTCGCGGAACGCCACCGTCCCCGCGGACTCGCGGACGATCTTGGCGGGCACGTCCCCGGAAACGATCTTGCAGAACAGGCAGTCGGTCATCTGTCTCCCCTCGCGGGCGGTCCGCGACCGCTACGGAATCCTATCGAGACCCCCGCCGCCATGGCTTGCGGCGCCCTCCCCCGGATAGTGTTTCCGGGACCGACCTCCGGTTGCGGTCGGCATGACGACCGGGCACTGGTTAAGGTTGTCAGCTCAGGCGTACCCCCCGGTTCGCAGGGCATGGCGGCGCGCCGTGGACGGGTGGGGACGCCCCCATTCATGCCACCCGAGGGCGACCGCCCGAATGGACGGCCGGGGCCGGCAAAGGCGGCGGATAGGTGACCGAGGCAGACCGAGACATGCCCTTTCGTAAACCGAGCGACGAGGGCGCGCGTCCCACTGACGTGACCGAGACCCTCGTGGCCAGGGGCACGGCGGGAGCGGTGGCCGTCGCCTGGGACGCCGATCAAGCGGTGACCGCCCTCTACAGTGCCAACTACCGATCGCTGGTGCGGCTGGCGGCCATGCTCGTGCGGGACGCGGGGACGGCCGAGGAGGTCGTCCAGGACGCGTTCGTCGCGATGCACGGCGGCTGGCGGCGGCTGCGCGATCCCGACAAGGCGCTGTCGTACCTGCGCCAGTCGGTGGTCAACCGGTCGCGCTCGGTGCTCCGGCACCGCGCCGTCGTGGAGAAGTACGCCCCGAAGGGCCTGCCGGACGCGCCGAGCGCGGAGGCCGGCGCCATCGGGGAGCTGGAGCGGTCGGCCGTCATCGACGCGCTGTCCCGGCTTCCCGCCCGCCAGCGGGAGGCGCTCGTCCTTCGCTACTACGCCGATCTGTCCGAAGCGGAGATCGCCAACGCGATGGGCATCTCGCGCGGTGCCGTGAAGAGTCATACGGCGCGCGGAATGACCGCGCTCCGCAACGTTCTGGAGCAGTTCTCATGACCACCGACCCCCACGACGAGCACGGCGAGATCCTCCGCCGTGCCCTGCACGCGGAGGCGGACTCGGTCAACCCCGCGGGCGACGGCCTGGAGCGCATCCGGGCCCGCATAGCCGACGGCCAGGGCCGCCGGTTCGGTTTCGGACGGTTCGGCCCCGCCCGCTTCGGGTTCGACCGGTTCACCGTCAACTGGGCGCGGCCCGTGCTGGCCGTCGCCGCCGCCGTGGTGATCGCCGCGCTCGGCGTCACGGCGCCGCAGACGATCGACCTGATCCAGCAGTCCGTCGGCAACAGCGGGCCGTCCCACAACGGCGGGAACGGCACCGACGGCGACCGCACCGACGCCGGCGGGAACCCCGAGTTCCCCGCCCCGTCGTCCCCGGGCGGCAGCACGCCGGGCGGTCCCAGCAGCTCGCAGCCGCCGAGCTCCACCTCCCCGCCGGGGATGTCGTCCTGCCAGATCCCGCCGCCGGACGGCGCCACGACCGCCGCCTCGCCCGGCACCGCGGCCGCCCCGAGCCCGTCGGCCACGGCGTGCCCGAGCGACACGCCGACGCCGCCGACCTCCACGACACCGACGCCGCCGACGTCCACGACGCCCGACCCGGGCACCACGACCGACGAGCCGGCGCCGCCCACGACGAGCCCGCCCACGAAGACGTCCGAGCAGGGCGACGGGCCGTCCACCCCCTGACCGGGGCTACCAGCGCCCGGTGGCGGCCAGCAGCACGCTGGCCGCCGCGACGCCCGCCGTCGAGGTGCGCAGCACCGTCGGGCCGAGCCGGGTGACCCGCCCGCCGACCCCGGCGAACAGCTCCAGCTCTTCCTCGGTGATCCCGCCTTCGGGGCCGACCACGAGCACGATCTCGCCGTCCGCGGGCGGCCGCACGGCGCTCAGCGGCGCCGCGGCCTCCTCGTGCAGGACCAGGGCCAGGGACGCGGCGCCGATCCGGCCGGCGACGTCGTCGGTGGACGCCGGGTCCGCCACCACCGGCAGCCGGCCGCGCCGGGCCTGCTTGCCGGCCTCCCGCGCGGCGGCGCGCCAGCGGCCGAGGGCCTTCTCGCGCCGTTCCGGCCTCCACCGGGTGACGCAGCGCGCCGCGGGCCACGGGACGATCTCGTCCACGCCGACCTCGGTCATGGTCTCGACCGCCAGCTCGCCCCGGTCGCCCTTCGGCAGGGCCTGCACGACCACGATGCGCGGCGCGGGCGGGGGCTGCCGGTGCCGGGCCAGCACGTCCAGCGTGAGGGAGGCCCGGTCGGCGGCGGTGACCACGCACTCGGCCAGCAGGCCCTCGCCGTCGGTCAGGTCGACGCGCTCACCGGGCCGCAGCCGCCGCACGGTCGCGGCGTGCCGCCCTTCGGGCCCGTCCAGCAGGACCGAGTCGCGCCGGAGCGCGTCGGTCCCGGCGAGGAAGACCGGCGGGCTCATGCGGTCTCCGTTCGCTCACGGGCGATCCCCGGTGCCGCCCTGCTCGGTGTCGCCGCGGCGGCCCTCCCGGTAGGCCTCCGCCACTGCGCTTCAGTGCTGGTTGAACACGTCCTTGATGCGGGAGAACACCCCGCTGCGCTGCCCGGGGGCGAACTTGCCGGGCGGGCGCTCCTCCCCACGCAGCGCCGCCAGGCGGCGGAGCAGGTCCTCCTGCTCCTCGTCGAGCCGGTTCGGCGTCTCCACGTTCACATGGATCATCAGGTCGCCGCGGCCGCTCTCGTTGAGGTGCCGGACGCCCCGGTTGTAGAGCGTGATGACCTGCCCCGACTGCGTGCCGGGCTTGATGTCGACGCTCTCGGCCGCGTCCAGCGTCTCGATCGTGACGCTGGTGCCGAGCGCCGCCGCCGTCATCGGGATCTCGACCGTGCAGTGCAGGTCGTCGCCCTCCCGCTCGAAGATCGGGTGCGGCTTCTCCACGATCTCCAGGAACAGGTCGCCGGGCGGGCCGCCGCCGGGGCCGACCTCGCCCTCGCCGGCGAGCTGGATGTGGATGCCGTTCTCCACGCCCGCGGGGATCTTGACCTTGACGGTGCGCCGGGTGCGGACCCGGCCGTCACCGGAGCACTCGGTGCACGGGTTGCGGATCAGCGAGCCGAAGCCGCCGCACGCCGGGCACGGCCGGGCCGTCATGACCTGACCGAGGAACGAGCGCTGGACCTGCTGCACCTCGCCGCGCCCGTGGCAGGTGTCGCACGTCTCCGGGTGCGTGCCGGGCGCGCAGCCCGACCCCTCGCACGTCGCGCAGGCGACCGCGGTGTCGATGGACAGCTCCCGGGTCGTGCCGAACGCGGTCTCGGCGAGGTCGAGCTCGACCCGCAAGGTCGCGTTCCGGCCGCGCCGCGCCCGCGACCGGGGGCCGCGCGAGGTCGCCGTGCCGAAGAAGGCGTCCATGATGTCGCTGAACGGGAACCCGGCGCCGCCGAACCCGCCGGCGCCCGCCCCGCCCGCGGCCGCGAACGGGTCCGCGCCGAGGTCGTACATCTCGCGCTTCTTGGGGTCGGAGAGCACCTCGTAGGCCTGGGTGATCTCTTTGAACTTCTCCTGGGTCTCCGGATCCGGGTTGACGTCCGGGTGGAGTTCCCGCGCGAGCCGGCGGTAGGCCTTCTTGACCTCGTCGGCGCTGGCGTCCCGCCGGACGCCGAGGGTCGCGTAGTAGTCGTTCGCCACTTACGACCCCGCCAGGATCTGTCCCACGTAGCGTGCCACTGCCCGTACCGCTCCCATCGTGCTGGGGTAATCCATGCGTGTCGGCCCGAGCACTCCCAGCCGGGCCAAGGTGAGGTCGCCCACCCCGTAGTCGGCGGCGACGACCGACGTCGACTTGAGCCCCTGGTCGGGGTTCTCGGTGCCGATCCGCACCGTAACTGTAGAGGAGTCGCCGGTCTCTCCGAGCAGCCGCATCAGGACGACCTGTTCCTCCAGCGCCACGAGCACCTCCCGCAGGCTCTGCGAGAAGTCCACGGCGGCGAGGTTGGCCGCGCCGGCGAAGACGATCTTCTCCTCGTGCTTCTCGACGAGCGTCTCCAGCAGGACCGACAGGACCGCCGCGGCGACCGGCCGGTCGTCCGGGCCCACCCTGTCGGGCAGGTCCGCGACGGCCGCCGGGACGTCGCCGAGGCCCAGCCCGTCCAGGCATGTGTTCAGCAACGCCCGCAGGTGCCCGATCGATTCCTCGGAGATCGGCCCGGTCTCGATGACGCGCTGCTCGACCCGCCCGGTGTCGGTGATCAGGACGAGCAGCAGCCGGCCCTCGGCGACCGGGACCAGTTCCACGTGCCGCACCGTCGAGCGGGTCAGCGACGGGTACTGCACCACGGCGACCTGCCGCGTCAGCTGCGCCAGCAGCCGGACCGTGCGGCCGACGACGTCGTCGAGGTCGTACGCGCCGGACAGGAACGTCTCGATGGCGCGCCGCTCCGCGACCGACAGCGGCTTGATCGTGGACAGCCGGTCGACGAACAGCCGGTAGCCCTTGTCCGTGGGGACCCGCCCGGCACTGGTGTGCGGCTGGGCGATGTAGCCCTGCTCTTCCAGGACCGCCATGTCGTTGCGGATGGTCGCCGGCGACACGCCGAGGTTGTGCCGGTCCGCGAGCGCCTTGGAGCCGACCGGCTCGTTGGTGGACACGTAGTCCTCGACGATGGCGCGCAGGACCGCGAGCTTCCGGTCGTCCAGCACGTTTCCCACCTCCTTCGTCGGCCGGGTGCGCCGCTGGCACTCCATACTCCCGAGTGCCAAGTGTACGGCCCCGGGAGGCCCTCCGGCGTGCCCGCGGCCGCCCCGTGCGGCTGCGCGATCCTATCCGTATCGGACGTCCGCGCCACGCCGAGGAACGAGGGACGACGCCGCGCGGGCGTCCCGCCGGGTTAATGTGCGGACCCGTGCGGAGTAAGAACTACGGAAACGACGTGCTGGCCGGCGACTGGCGCAGGCCCCGCAAGGGGCTGATCCCGGAGGTCCCGGCCGAGCCGGGGCTCGTCGCCGAGGACCCCGACAGCGGCTTCTGCGGCGCCGTGGTCGCCTGCGACAAGTCCGGCGTCACCCTGGAGGACCGGTTCGGCAAGCGGCGGGTGTTCCCGCTGACGAAGTCCGGGTTCCTCATCGACGGCAGGCCGGTGACGCTGGTCCGGCCGGAGGCCGCGCCCAGGGAGCCGGCGCGTTCGGCGTCCGGGTCCATCGCCGTCCAGGGGCTCCGGGCGCGGGTGGCCCAGGAGAGCCGCATCTACGTGGAGGGCGTCCACGACGCCGAGCTGGTCGAGAAGATCTGGGGCCACGACCTGCGCGTGGAGGGCGTCGTCGTGGAGTACCTCGAAGGCGTGGACGACCTGCCCGCCATCGTCGAGGAGTTCGCGCCGGACGAGGGGCGCCGCCTCGGAGTCCTCGTCGACCACCTCGTGGGCGGCTCCAAGGAGTCGCGCATCGCCGCTCGGATCACCTCCCCGCACGTGCTCGTGACCGGCCACCCGTTCATCGACATCTGGGAGGCCGTCAAGCCCGCGGCCGTGGGCATCGGCGCCTGGCCCCGCATCCCCCGCGGCGTCCCCTGGAAAGAGGGCGTCATCGCCGAGCTCGGCTGGGGCGACGACACCGGCGCCGCCTGGAAGCGGATCCTCGCCTCGGTGGACACCTACACCGACCTCGAACCGGCCCTCCTGGGCAGGGTGGAGGAACTCATCGACTTCGTCACGGCGCCCTAGGCCAGGTCTCGGAGGACGGCGTCGGCCAGGAGGCGCCCCTTCTGGGTGAGGACGGCGCGGCCCTGCTGGTAGGGCGCGGGCTCTATCAGGCCGTCGTCGATCGCCCTGCGGACGGATTTGTCGTCCAGGAGGGTGGCGGGGCAGCCCTGCGCCAGGCGCAGTTCGAGCATGATGCGCTCGAAGTGGCGGTCGTCGTCGTCCAGGATCTCCCTGGCGTGCGCGGGCGTGGTGCCCTCGGCGAGGCGGGCGGCGTACGCGGCGGGATGCTTGACGTTCCACCACCGGGTGCCGCCGACGTGGCTGTGGGCGCCCGGCCCGACGCCCCACCAGTCGGCGCCCGTCCAGTAGAGCATGTTGTGGCGGCAGGCGGCGCGGGGGTCGGCGGCCCAGTTGGAGATCTCGTACCAGTGCAGGCCGTGCGCGCTGAACAGCTCGTCGGCGATCAGGTAGCGGTCGGCCATGGCGTCGTCGTCCGGGGCGGCCAGCTCGCCGCGCCTCACCTGGGCCGCAAGGCGGGTGCCCTCCTCGACGATGAGCGCGTAGGCCGAGACGTGGTCGGGCTCCGCCGCCAGCGCTGCCTCCACGGACGCCCTCCAGTCGTCGTCGGTCTCCCCCGGCGTCCCGTAGATGAGGTCGAGGTTGACGTGCTCGAACCCCGCCTTGCGCGTCCACTCGACGACCTGCGGGACCCGTCCGGGCGTGTGCGTGCGCTCCAGGACGGCCAGGACGTGCTCGCGCGCGCTCTGCATCCCGTAGGAGACGCGCGTGAAACCGGCCTCGCGCAACCGGTGGAGGTACGCCTCGTCCACCGACTCGGGGTTGGCCTCCGTGGTGACCTCCGCGCCCGGGGCTAGGCCGAACTCCGCATCGACGGCCGCGAGGACGCGGCCCAGATCGTCCGGCGGGAGCAGGGTGGGGGTGCCGCCGCCCACGAAGACCGTCTCCACGGGCAGGTCCACGTCGCCGAGGACCCGACGCGCCATCCGGACCTCGCCGATGGCGGTGGCGGCGTAGGAGTCGCGGCTCGCGCCCGGCCCGAGCTCCGTCGCCGTGTAGGTGTTGAAGTCGCAGTACCCGCAGCGCGTCACGCAGAACGGGACGTGCACGTAGAAAGCGAACGGCCGCTCCCCCAGCCCCTCCAAGGCGCTGGCGGGCAGCGCACCGTCCGCCGGTACTGGGTCACCATCAGGAAGCGTCGAGGGCACCCCTCAAGTCTGCCCCGCCGCGGGGGCTGCTCCGTCCGGTCAGGCCTCGCCGAGCTTGGCGCGGAGCCAGTCCGGGATGTGCTCGTCCGCGCGGGGGAAGCGGTCGAGGTCCAGGGCGTAGGCGGACGGCGCGAGGGGCGGGGTGAACTCGGGCTCGCCGTCGTAGTCGAACTCGGCGCTGAAATGGCCGGAGCGCTCGACCTGGAGGCGCGCGGTGAACCACGCGCCCTTGTCGGCCCGGTACATCACACGGCGCAGCTCGTCCATCCGCCCGACGGCCTGGCCGGGCGGCAGGGCCGTGCGGCGCCCGCCGCCGGCGTCCTCGACCTCGAAGGAGGCGCTGTCGATGCCGACCGTCGCGCGGAACTCGAAGTCGAGCCGCTCCCAGCCCGCGGGGGCGGCGGCGCGCAGCGCGCGGACGGCGCCGTTCACCGTCTCCCGCTCCTTTTCGGATCGCAGAACCTGCTCGGGCTGGGTCACGCTGCCTCCGGAGGACTGTCGCGGTCGGTTGATCAGGCACGCTACCCGTCCGACCGTACCGGCGAACACCGCCACGCCCGGCGGCGGGCGCCCGTGTCGCCCCGGCGGACGCGGCCGCGGGGCCGCGCGACCGCCTGAGCGACCATGATGAATGCGGATAAAGTCATCCGGATGCGGAACGAGGGTGTGGCCGGGCGTGACCGGGTGCCCGCGCGGGTGGTGGTGCGCGGGGAACCGGACGGGTGGCACTGCGTGGTGGTCGACGGCGCGGGCGCCGAGCAGCGCTCCGACTTCGCCGGGGCCGGGACGCGCTGGTCGGCCGGCGGGCGCGGCGACCCGGAGCCGGCGTGGTGGCGCCGCCGGCTCGCCGAGACGGCCGAGGGCCTGCGGGAGGCCGTCGCCGAGCGGCTGACCGACGCGACCTTCCGCGAGTTCGGCGCGGAGTCGGTGATCACCTGGTTCGCGGTGGAGGACCCCGTCGAGTGGGAGGGGATCGTCACGCTCCGGGAGGCCGACCCGGCCCGGTTCCCCGGGCGGGTGCCGCCGTTCGTGATCACGCTGGAGCCGGGCCGCGGGGCCCTGCTGCCGGACGCGAACCTGCTGTTCTCCACCCGCGCCGCGGACGCCTGGACGACCCTCGGCGCGGTCGCCGAGCGCTGCGGCACCCGCCCGCCGAAGGCGTCGTTCCTGTGCGGCTGGGCCGACCACCGCAGCGTCCGGGTGGGGCGCGGGACGCTCGCGCTGTCCACCGGCCGCGGCGAGGACGGCGTGGAGCGGCTCGCCGAGATCTTCGGGACGCGGGCGGCGGGCTGGAGCGGCAACCCGGAGATGCGGTTCCGGCTCGACGGCGTCGACCTGCTCGACGAGCCCGCCCGCGACGTCGTCACGCTGCTGCGGGAGCTCGGCCACGAGATCGTCCGGCGCGGCCGGACCGTCCGGCTGGCCGCCTCGGGCCTCACCCTGTACGAGCCCGACCGGCCCGGCCCCGCGGACCGGTTCACCGGAGTGGCCCTGCGGCTGCCGGACGCGCTCGCGCCGCTGTGGGCCGGATCCTGACGGCCCGGTCGCGACGGCCGCGCCCCGGCGCGCACGAAGCCGACACCCACAGGGGACCGTGCCGTCACCGGAACGCAACTCCGCCGCTCTAGGTTCGCCGATCATGAGAAGCCGTGCGCGTCATGCCGTCCTCGCCATGACCGGCGCCGCCCTCGCCGGCGCTCCCCTCGCCCTCGCCGTCACCCCCGCCCGCGCCGCCGCCCCCGCCCACGTCGCCGGGGCGGCGATCACCGTCCACCGCGGCGGACCCGCCCGGTCGCTGCCCTTCACCGCCGGCCGGGACGGGGAGGCCGTGATCTCCTTCGCCGCGTCCGCCCCCGGCGTGTCCTGGGCCCGCGCGGGCGCCGAGTCCGCCGTGGTGTCGGTCGCCGTCGACGGGCGCCACGTGACCGACCTCGTCGTCCCCTCGTCCGCGCCGATCCCCCGCAGCCTCGGCCTGGGGCACGTCGCGGAGGGCCGCCACACGGTGACGCTGCGGTTCGCCGAGGGCAGCGCCCCGGCCGCCCGCAGCGTCACCCTCCAGAGCCCCCGCGTGGCCATGCCCGAGGCGGACGCGCTCGCCCTGCGCCACGCGCCCGTCATCGTCGGGCGGACGGGCTGGCCGTTCGGCGACCCGTACCAGAACGCCAGGACCGACACCCCGCTGGTCGCCTGGCACGAGACCCGCCCCGCCGCGACCCCGGGGCATCGCGTCATCGAGTACTCGATGGTGTGGAGCAACGAGGACGGCGGCACCGACACGCCCGCCCTGATGGCCCGCTGGGGCCGGACGACCGACATCGAATGGGTCTACCGGGTCGAGGTGGACGCGTCCGGCAAGCGGGTGGAGGGCAGCGGCGTCTACCAGGCGCCCATGCACCTGACGTTCAAGTTCACCGGCCGCTACGAAGGCGACCACCCGGTCCTGCAGACCTGCACCGACAACAACAACCTGTGCGACGTGATCTCCCCGGACCCGCCGCTGCGGTTCCTGCTCGACGCGTCCGGAACCCGTCCGGACGGGCGCGCCCGCGAGGTCGTCATGGACCGCGAGCCGTGGACGTACCGGATCGCGGCCGAGGAGATGCTGCGCGAGGGCAAGATCGAGGAGCCGTCCGATCCGGCGACGCGCGAGGTCGGCGACCTCCGCACGTACCTGTTCGCGGAGTTCGCCAAGACGACCGGCGCGGCGACGCTGCCCGGCTCCGCGCCGGGGGTGGCGCTCGGCGTCCGGCTCAGGTCCGACCCGTCCACGCTCTACCGCTCCGACCACGACGAGCCCACCTGGTCGGTCGAACGCGACGGCGCCGCCACCACCACGGTCGAGCTGCCCGAGGGCACGACGGTCTCCGACATCGCGAGCATCGAGGCCGTCCGGCGGCCGACCAGGTGGGGCGACAACGGCGCGCCCGTCACCGTCACGTCCGTCAACCGGGGCTTCGTCCTGGACGACTCCTACCTGCCGCGGCCGTCGTCCGTCGCGTGGACCGGCTCGGTCACGCTCACGCCCGCCGAGCCGTCCGCCGTCATCTGGCGTCCCTGACGCATCACGCGGCCGGGCCCGTGGCGCGAAACGGCCACGCGCCCGGCCATGTGACGGAACCAGTGCGAACTCCAGGAGCGTCCAAGGAGTCATACTGTTCGCCAACAGCTCGCACAGCGAACCTTGAGAGGACGTCCACCATGGCCTACGGGCCTCCCCCGTCGCCCGGCCAGGGACAGCAGCCCCAATGGCAGCAGCAGCAACAGGCCCCTTGGCAGCAGCCCGGTAACGCCTGGCAGCAGCCACAGCAGCCACAGCCCGGCTCAGGATGGCAGCAGCCGCCCCAGGGCGGAGGCACCGCCCAGATGCCGGGCCACTTCGGCCCCGTCAGCGACGACGAGAAGACGTGGTCGCTGATGGCGTACGTGGGTCAGTTCCTCGTCGGCGCCATCGCGCCGGCCGTGGTCTACCTCGGCAAGGCCCGCTCACCGTTCGTCCGCAAGCACGCCGCCCAGGGCCTCAACATGGGCATCGCGGCGATCGCCGTGTGGGTCGTCTTCGGCCTGCTGTCGCTGGCCGTCGACTTCTTCATCTGGGTGCCGCTGCTCTTCACGGCCGCGGTGATGTTCTTCCTCGTCTACGCGGGACGGGCGGCCAACCGCGGCGAGTTCCGCCGCGTCCCGTCCGCGGTGGCCTGGCCGCTGCTGAAGTAGCGACTTTCCCGGAGCGGCGGCCCCCACCGGGGAGCGGCGGCTACTTCCTGCCCTTGTCGGTGTCGCCGCCGCCACCCGTGGAGAGCGCCGCGACGAAGGCCTCCTGCGGGACGTCCACCCGCCCGATGGTCTTCATCCGCTTCTTGCCCTCCTTCTGCTTCTCCAGCAGCTTGCGCTTGCGGGAGATGTCGCCGCCGTAGCACTTGGCGAGGACGTCCTTGCGGATCGCGCGGATGTTCTCCCGGGCGATGATCCGGGCGCCGATCGCGGCCTGGATGGGCACCTCGTACTGCTGCCGCGGGATGAGCTCCTTGAGCTTGGACGTCATCATCAGCCCGTACTCGCGCGACTTGTCCCGGTGCACGATCTGGCTGAACGCGTCCACCGACTCGCCCTGCAGCAGGATGTCGACCTTCACCAGGTCGGCCTCCTGCTCGCCGCTGGGCTCGTAGTCGAGCGAGGCGTACCCGCGGGTCCGCGACTTCAGCTGGTCGAAGAAGTCGAAGATGATCTCGGCGAGGGGCAGCGTGTAGCGGATCTCGACCCGGTCCTCCGACAGGTAGTCCATGCCGAGCAGCACGCCGCGGCGGCCCTGGCACAGCTCCATGATCGCGCCGATGTGCTCGGACGGGGACAGCAGCGTCGCCCTCACCACCGGCTCGTACACCGAGCCGATCTTGCCCTCGGGGAACTCGCTGGGGTTGGTGACGGCGTGCTCGGAGCCGTCCTCCATCACCACCCGGTACACGACGTTCGGCGCGGTCGAGATGAGCGACAGGTCGAACTCCCGCTCCAGCCGCTCCCGGACGATCTCCATGTGCAGCAGGCCGAGGAAGCCGCAGCGGAACCCGAACCCGAGCGCCGCCGACGTCTCCGGCTCGTAGACCAGCGCGGCGTCGTTCAGCCGCAGCTTGTCGAGCGCGTCGCGCAGCTCGGGGTACTGGTCGCCGTCCACCGGGTACAGGCCGGAGAACACCATCGGCTTCGGGTCGCGGTAGCCGCCGAGCGCCTCGGGCGCCGGGCGGGAGGCGATGGTCACGGTGTCGCCGACCCGCGCCTGCCGGACGTCCTTCACGCCGGTGATCAGGTAGCCGACCTCGCCGACGCCGAGGCCCTGCACGGGCTTCGGCTCCGGGGAGATCACGCCGACCTCCAGGGTCTCGTGCGCGGCCCCGGTCGACATCATCAGGCTCTTCTCGCGCCGCGACAGGTGCCCGTCCATGATCCGGACGTAGGTGACGACGCCCCGGTAGGTGTCGTAGACCGAGTCGAAGATCAGCGCGCGGGCGGGGCCGTCGGCGTCGCCGACCGGCGCCGGCACCTCCTCGACGATCTTGTCGAGCAGCTCCCGGACGCCCTCGCCGGTCTTGCCCGACACGCGCAGCACGTCCGACGGGTCGCAGCCGATGATCCCGGCCAGCTCCTCGGCGTACTTCTCCGGCTGCGCCGCCGGCAGGTCGATCTTGTTGAGGACGGGGATCAGGTGCAGGTCGGCTTCGAGGGCCAGGTACAGGTTCGCGAGCGTCTGCGCCTCGATGCCCTGGGCCGCGTCCACCAGCAGGACCGCGCCCTCGCACGCCGCGAGCGACCGCGACACCTCGTAGGAGAAGTCGACGTGCCCCGGCGTGTCGATCAGGTTCAGGACGTGGTCGGTGCCGCCGGACGTCCAGGGCAGCCGGACCGCCTGGCTCTTGATGGTGATGCCGCGCTCGCGCTCGATGTCCATGCGGTCGAGGTACTGGGCGCGCATCTGGCGCCCCTCGACCACACCGGTCAGCTGCAGCATCCGGTCCGCGAGGGTCGACTTGCCATGGTCGATGTGCGCGATGATGCAGAAGTTGCGGATGATCGCGGGATCGGTCTTGTCGGGCTGAGGCGCTGGCACCGGGGTCCGTTCGCAAAACTCACTGGTTGACAGAGATCTGTGCGTCCCATGGTCCCATGCCCGGCGCGATGCTCCGTGCGCGGCCCGGTTTGGGCCGGGCCCCGGTGATTGGTAGGCTGTGCGACTGCGTGTGGCGTAGCGTCGTGCCCCGGGGGCACCGTCCCGCCCCCGTTCAGACATTCCCGTTGGCGCCTGCCCGTCCGCAGGCAAGGATCGCAACCAAGCTGAGGCACTACGACGTGGCTAACATCAAGTCCCAGATCAAGCGCAACAAGCAGAACGAGAAGGCCCGCCTGCGCAACAAGGCCGTGAAGTCCGAGCTGAAGACGGCGATCCGCAAGTTCCGCGAGGCCGCGGACGCCGGAAACGTCGATGTCGCCGTCGCCGCCCAGCGCGAGGCCGCCCGCAAGCTGGACAAGGCCGTCAGCAAGGGCGTCATCCACAAGAACCAGGCCGCCAACCGCAAGTCGGCGATCGCCAAGCGCGCCGCCGCCCTGCAGGCCGCCGAGTAAGAGCCGCACGCACGGGGCCGGCCGTCACGCCGGCCCCGACGCATGTCCGATGGACGAACGCCGGCTGGTGAAGATCTCCAAGTATCTCGCCAAGCATCTGCGGCACCGCCCCGAGCGGATCGGCCTCACGCTCGATCCGGGCGGCTGGGCGGACGTCGGCGACCTCATCGCCGCGTCCGCGCGCCACGGGTTCGCGCTCACCCGTGACGAGATCGAGCACGTCGTGGCCGCCAACGACAAGCGGCGCTACGAACTGGACGGGAACCGCATCCGGGCCGTCCAGGGCCATTCGGTCCCCGTCGACCTGGGCCTGCCGGTCGTGCCTCCGCCTGACCTGCTCTACCACGGCACCGTGGGCCGCTTCGTGGAAGCGATCCTCCGGGACGGCCTGCTGCCGATGGAACGGCACGCCGTCCACCTCTCCCCCGACCGCGAGACCGCCCGGCGCGTCGGCGCCCGCCGCGGCGAACCCGTCGTCCTCGTGGTCGAGGCCGCGCGGATGGCCGCCGGCGGGCACGAGTTCCGCGTCAGCGCGAACGGCGTGTGGCTGGTCGACTCGGTTCCACCGGAATATCTTCGCGGATGACCCGCGCGGCGTCCCAGTCCGGCACGTGCCGCACCCAGTCGGGCCCCGCCTTCGGCCCGAACAGGTACCGGTAGGGCACGATCTCGCGGACGGCGTCGTGCACGTCCAGCCGGTCGTCGATCATGTGGGTGATCCCGAGTTCCGCGCAGTGCCGCGCCTTGTCCCGCCGTTTCCGGCAGAACCGGACATTGCTCCTCGGTATGCCCGTCCGCGCGTAGAAGTCGTGGTGGTCGAGCCAGGCCAGCGTCCTCTTCTGCACCCGCTCGCCGCACTTGGAGATGATCCAGGCCCGCCCCCCGAACGCCTCGACCAGGCCGGGCAGCACCTCGTAGACGCCCTCGGTCGCGGACGAGGCGAGCGCCTCCTCGAAGGTCCCGTCGAGGAACACGGTGTCGTCGTCGCCGGGGGCGAGCAGCCCGCCGTGGATGACCCGGCCGAAGTCGACGCCGAGCCGCGGTTCGATGTCCATGCCCACAACTCTCCAGCCCGCGACTCTAAAGCAGAACTATAAAATCAACGACCGCCTATAGTTCTTGACTATGGACCTGGCACGCCTCTCCACGGACGCGCTCGCCTCGTTCGCCGTCTTCGCCGACCACCTCAACTTCACCCGCGCCGCCGAGGAACTCCACATCTCCCAGCCGGCCCTCCACGTCAAGGTGCGCAAGCTCACCGAGACCCTCGGCCGCCCCCTCTACACGCGGCACGGACGCCGCCTGGTCCTGACGCCCGCCGGGGAGCAGGTCGCCCGGTTCGCCCGTGACCTGGACGCCCGCGTGACGGCCTTCCTCGCCGGCGTCCACGGCGCCGAGCCGGGGCGCGTCCCGACCCTGGCCGCCGGCGAGGGCGCCTACCTGTACCTGCTCGGCGACGCCGTCCACCCCGGCATCCGCCTGATCAACGGCGACCGCGCCCGCACCCTGACCGCCGTCCGCACCGGCCGCGCCGACGTCGGCGTCGCCGTCCTGGACGTCCTGCCGTCCGACATCGAGGCGGTCCCGCTGGCCACCTACCCGCAGGTGCTGGTCATGCCGGACGACCACCCGCTCACCGCCAGGACGCACCTCACCCTGGCCGACCTCGCGGACGCGGCGCTGATCGTCCCGCCGCCGTCCGGCCCGCACCGCGTCACCCTCGAACGCGCGCTGCGCGCCGCCGAGGTGCCCTGGTCGATCGCGGTCGAGGCGGAAGGCTGGCCCCTGATGCTGCACTTCGCGTCCCTGCGCGTCGGCCTGGCCGTCGTGAACGGCTGCGTCCCGCCCCCTCCCGGCCTCGCGGCACGCGAGATCATCGACCTGCCCGCCGTCCCCTACTACGCTCTCCACCTGCCCGGCCGCGCCGACGATCCCCTGGTCGCCGACCTGCTGACCGCCATCCGCACCGCGCTGAGGAGCACTCCGTGCACTTCGAGATCTCCGTCGACATCGACGCCGCCCCGGAAACCGTCTGGCGCATCCTGACCGACGTCGAGCGCTGGCCCGACATGACCGACTCGGTGGACCGCGTCGAGATCCTCGACAAGCCGTTCGCCCTCTCCAGCCGCGCCCGCGTCCACCAGCCGAAGCTCCCCGCCGCCATCTGGACGGTCACCGATTTCACCGAGAACGAGAACTTCACCTGGGAGTCCCGCTCCCCCGGCGTCCGCACGACCGCCGGCCACGACGTCCTCCGCACCCCCAACGGAACGACCACGGTCCGCCTGACCATCGACCAGACAGGCCCCCTGGCCCCCGCCATCGCCCTCTTCACAGGCCGCCTGACCCGCCGCTACGTAACCATGGAAGCCAACGGCCTAAAAGCAAAAGCAGAAGCCAAGCCAACCTGAACAACGGAGCCCCGACCACGCCTACAAGGCCGCCGCGACCTCGGCAACCTCGTCCTCGCCCGCGACCTCACCACCCACCAGACGGTCCCACGCGACCGCATCCCATGATCACCACCCGACCGACCCCCCGCACCACCACAGGACCGGTTTCAGTAGTTGCAGGACGCTCCGCAGGCCCGCGCACCGATCACCGGGTCACCGCCGCGCGGCGACAATCTGAGCAACCGTCTTCTCCAGGGCATACGCCGGATCGGCTGCACCGCCCTTGACCTGCTCGTCCGCCTCAGCGACCGCGGTCAAGGCGCGCGCGACGCCGTCGCCGGTCCAGCCGCGCAGCTGCCTCTGCACTCGGTCGATCTTCCACGGCGGCATGCCCAGCTCCTTCGCCAGGGCCGCGCCGCGCGCCCCCCGCGGGGCGCCGCCGACCTTCGCCAGCCCCCGCACGCCCTGCGCCAGCGCACTGACGATCAGCACCGGCGCGACGCCCGTCGCGAGCGCCCAGCGGAGCTGTTCGAGCGCCTCGGCCAGTTGCCCCTCGATCGCCTTGTCCGCCACGGTGAACCCGCTGACCTCGGCGCGCCCCCGGTAGTACCGGGCGACGGCCGCGTCGTCGATCTTCCCTCCGGTGTCGGCGACGAGCTGGCTGCACGCGGCGGCCAGTTCCCGCAGGTCGTTGCCGACCGCCTCGATGAGCCCGCGCGCCCCGTCCGGCGAGATCTTCCCGCCCGCGTTGCGGATCTCGGTCCGGACGAAGTCGACGCGCTCCCCGGCCTTGGTGACCTTCGGGCAGGAGATCTTGCGGGCCTTGAGCTTGGTCAGCCCGTCCACGAGCGCCTTCCCCTTGGCCCCGCCGTGATGGACGGCGACGAGCACGACGTCCTCCGCGGGCGTCCTGGCGTACTTCAGCACCTCGGCGGACAGGTCCTTCCCGAGGTCCTGGGCCGCCCGCAGCACGAGCACCTTCCCGCCGCCGAACAGCGACGGCGACGTCAGCTCCGAGATCCGCCCGGTCTCCAGCCCGCCCGGCGCAAGATCGATGACCTCGACCTCCGGATCTTCCACCCGCACAGACGCGACGACGTCGCCGATCGCGCGCTCCACAAGCAGCTCTTCGTCACCGACGACCAGAATGATGGGCTCAACCGACACCCCTGCAGCATGCCACGCCCACCGACCGACCGCGCTCCCGTCACCGACGTATGGTGAGCCGGCCACGCACCGCGGACCGCCACCAATACGTCCTCCCCACCGGGCAGGCCTGCCGCGATCCGGCGCCGCCACGGCCCCGCCCCCACCGTCCCAGACATCGCCCAAGACAGATGTACCGACACCACCGCCCGGGCACCGGATGCGGCGGCCGCCTTGTAGGCGTCGGCGAAACGCTCGGGCGCCGGGCGGGATGTGGTGACGGGGTGCCATCGCGTCGGCATCTCTCCCCCCGGCGAGGTGTAATGATCACCCGCGCCGCTGTGGTGTGGCTGGGGCGGGGATTGGTGGGCTGGGTGGAGGGGCGTTCGGCGCTGTCTGGCGTGGTGGGATGGCGACGGTCGCCATGCGGACGTTGGGTAGGGGCCATCCGGGGTCTTTCTGGTCGGCGTTGGTGGTCGTCTGTTGCGCGTTTTGTGGCGAACGGCGGGGGTCAGTTGCGTGGGATGACGGTGATGCCGGCTCTGGCGCTTGCGAAGGCTATGTCCCCTTCCTTGTCGGTGCGGTGGATCTGGGAGCGGAGGCGTTGCAGGAGTCCCAGGGTGGCCGGGGACGGGTGGCCGTAGTCGTTGTGGGCGCCTACCGAGATCACGGAGATGGGGGCGCGCGCAGCGGCCAGGAAGCCGGGGGCCTGGCTGCGGGAACCGTGGTGGGGGACCTTCAGGACATGGACGCGAGGGACCGCGGACGCCAGGGCGCGCTGGGCGTCGGCCTCGATGTCGCCTGCCAGGAGGGCGCTGAAGCCCGGTCTGCGGGCGACGAGGACGACGCTCGCGTTGTTGATCGTGGTGCCGTCGTCCTTCGGGGAGAGCGCGGGAGTGGTGGTCTGCGGGGCGAGGATCGACAGGGTCAGGTCGCCGACGCGCCACTGCTGGCCCGCGTGGGCGGGGCGCATCGGGAGGCCGTGGGCGAGGCGGGCTTCGCGGCCGGACGTGCGGGAGGTCGTGAGGATCGAGTGAACGGTTCGGTTGTTCATGACGCCGGATGTGCCGTTGATGTGGTCGGCGTGCGGGTGGGTCAGGATCAGCAGCGGCACGTCCTCGATGTGGAGGCGTCGCAGGCAGCCGTCGACCAGGGCCGGCTCGGGACCGGTGTCCACGACGACGGCCTGGCCGGGGCCTGTGGAGAGGGCCAGCGCGTCACCCTGGCCTACGTCGCAGGCCACCATGTGCCAGCCCGGCGGGGGCCAGGAGGGGGCCAGGACGCGCATCGCGACGACCGCGGCGAGGACGCCGGTCATGGCCGCGGCCGCGCACAGGCGGAGGCGGCGGCTGCGCAGGAGCAGGACGGCGGCGCCGCCCGCGAGCAGGAGCGTCACGGCGCCGAGACCGCCGGTGGTCCAGGGGATCGTCGCGTAGGGCAGGTCCGCGGTGGTCCTGGCCACCCGGATGATCCAGGCGACGGCGAGGCCCGCGGGCCACACGATCACCCGGGCGAGCGGCAACGAGGCGGGGGCGGTGACGGCGGCAAGGGCTCCGAGGAGGGTGGCGGGGGCGACGGCGGGGGCCGCCAGCAGGTTCGCGACGACTGCGAGCACTCCGATCTCGCCGGACAGCATCACCAGGACGGGCGCCACGGCCACCTGGGCCGCGGCGGCGACGGCGAGGGCGTCCGCGAGGGGGCCGGGGAGGCGGCGGGCCAGGCGGTCGCGCCACGGCGGCGCCAGGACGAGGAGGCCCGCGGTCGCGAGCACCGACAGCGCGAAGCCGTACGAACGCGCCAGCTCCGGGTCGATGAGGACGAGGAGGAGCACGGCGGCGGCCAGGGCGGGGATGCCCTGGCGGCGGCGGCCGGTGAACAGGGCGAGCAGGCCGATGAGGCCCATCACGGTCGCGCGCAGGACGCTCGGTTCCGGACGGGCGACGACGACGAACGCGAAGACCGCGAGGACGGCGACGGGCGGGGCCCGGCGGTGTCCGAGGCCCGCAAAGCGGCACAGCCCGAGGACCGCCCCGATGACGATCGCCAGGTTCGCGCCGGAGACCACCAGCAGGTGGGTGAGCCCGGCGGTCTGGAAGTCGTCCGCGAGGTCGGGGGCCAGGCGCGAGGTGTCGCCGACGACCATGCCGGGCAGGACGCCGCGCTGGTCAGGTGGCAGCCGAGCCACGGCCGCCCGGAGCCGCGCCCGCACGTGCTCGGCGGCGCGCTGGATCGTGGACGGTGGGCCGAGGACGGCGGGCGGTCCGCGCACGATCACGACCGCCGCCAGCAGGCCGGGGCCCTTGGGCGGAACGAACCGCCCGCGGAGCCGCACCCGCTGGCTGGGCACCAGGCGGAGCCAACGCGGGTCGCCCGCGATCAGGAGGACGGGAACGCGGACCTTGGTCCTCTGTACGGCCTCCGCTCGGGCACGGACGATGGCGATGCGGCGCCCGTTGCCCGGCTTCGCCCGCGGGTCGGCGGTCACGACCGCCTCGGCCGTCGCGAAGCGCCCGGCATCGGCGAGGCCGCGGACCGGGCCGTCGCTCACGGCGGTCGTCCGGAACGCCACCCCGGCGGCCGACGCCGCAGAGCAGGCCAGCACGACTCCGAGGATCATCCTCCGCCCGGACCGATTCCTACTAGTACGGCTGGCAACGTGGAGCACGTTTCCAGCAGAATCGCGCCTCGGGCCTGGGTCTTCGCGATCGTTGGAAGGACCGGACCGCGCCGCACTTCGGAGGCGAACGTGGAAACGCGTCGGGGGACGGTGTCCGGGAGGGTCGCGGCTCGGATTCGGGTCCGTGCCGTGGTTGGGCGGGGTCGGTCCTCGGGTGATCAGCAGGTACAGGGACGTCCCGGCGAAGGCCGCCGCCACGGCGTAGACGACGGGCGGGGGCAGGCCGATGGTGGTGGCGGCCGTCAGCCAGACCGCGAAGGCGGGGGCGAGCAGGCGGAGGTCGTGGGTCACACGCGGACCTTCGGTTTCAGGTCGGCGAAGCGGCGGGCGCCGATGCCGCTGACGTCCTGGAGCTGGTCGATGGAGCGGAAGCCGCCGTGCTCGGTGCGGTAGGCGACGATGCGCTGGGCGAGGACGGGCCCCACCCCGGGGAGGTCGTCCAGCTGGTCGGCGGTGGCGGCGTTGAGGTCGACCGGGGCGCCGGGTGCGCCCACGCCGGGCGGGGCAGCACCGTCTGGGGCGGGCGGGGACGGTGACGGCGCCCGGATGCCGACCGGGATCTGCTCGCCGTCGACGAGTTGGCGGGCGAGGTTGAGGGTGCCGGTCTTCGCGCCCTTCCGCACCCCGCCCGCGGCCTTGATCGCTTCGGCGACGCGCGAGCCGGACGGCAGCGTGACGACGCCCGGGTGCTCGACCTTGCCGAGGACGTGCACGACCACCGAGGACGAGGCCGCCGCCGGGCTGGCCGCCGGGGCGGGGCGCGGTTCGGCGAGCGAGGCGCTCGCCGGCGGGCCGGGCGCCGGCTGGGGGCGCGGCCGGGCGAGCCACAGGTAGCCGGCCCCGGCCAGCGCGGCGATGACGCCGACGAGGACGAGAATGCGGACGTGCGGTCGCTCGGGCGTCGACCGTGAGAAGGCGGCAGGCGGGTCGGCGGGTGGCTTCCACCGTCCCATCAGGGATTGGAGGCGGTCCTGCGTGTCGGGTCTCATGGCGACCGACGCTAAGGAGCCGCCGAGATCGGCTGCCGGGGAACCGCCGGTTGTGGATAACTCCGGGTCAGCGGTTCCTCGCGACGGCCGCGGCGAGAACGAGCAGGGCCGCCAGAGGCACCGTGACGTGGGTGAGCGTGCCGGGTTCCGAGAGGTAGAGGCCGCCGAACAGGGCGATAGCAAGGACGTTGGACAACAGCGTCCCGGTGTTGGTGAGCGCGGACACCGAGGACGCCTGGGCGGGCCCCACGGCCCCGGTGATGCGGTCGACGAGGGGGCTGAACCCCGCCGCGTGACCGGCACCGGCGGTGTACAGGAGGGGGATCGACAGGGAGACCGGCCAGCCGTCTCCCGCGAGCACCGGCAGGATCGACACCGCGACGGCGAAGCAGAGCAGGCCGATGGTCGGGAGGTTCGTCCGGGCCCGCCGGGGCAGACGCGTCCAGCCAAGACCAGCCGTGGCGAAACCAACGGTGTACGGGACGAACGTCAGCCCGGCCTCAAGCGGTGAGAAGCGGAGCACGTTCTGCAGGTAGAGGGCGAGCGTGAACAAGAACCCCGTGTAGGCACCCATCACGGCGCACGCCGCGAACAGTCCTGGACGCACAGAGCGTCTGCGCAGCACGGAGAGGTCCAGCAACGGCGATGAGGCCCTCAGCTCATGGACGCAGAACACGCCGAGCACTACACACCCCACTGTCAGGGAGGGCCACGTCCAGAACGGCCAACCCTGCTCCCTCCCCAGGACGAGCGGCACGATGAGCGCCGCAATCCCGAAGGAGAGGAGTCCGACACCGGGGATATCCAGGCGCACCTTCTTACCGGCCGCCGGTGGCATGAGCCTGGGTCCGACGCCGAGGAGCAACGCGCCAACAGGCACGTTCACGAGGAAGATGGGCCGCCAGCTACCGCCGACGGTCACGATGACGCCGCCCACTATCTGTCCCAGTGCGACCCCGAGCGCGAGCACCATCGAGTACAGGCCGAGTGCTCGGGCACGGGCGGGCCCCTCGAAGGAGAGCTGTATCAGCGACAAGACCTGCGGCAGCAGCAACGCAGCCGACGCGCCCTGGAAGACTCTCGCGGCCACTAGGACGGCGCCGTTAGGCGCCAGCCCGCAGGCCAGGGACGCGGCCGTGAAGCCGAACAGTCCGAGAAAGAACATCGTGCGGTGACCGAGCTTGTCGCCCAGCCGCGCCCCCGTGACGACCAGCACGGCCAAGGCGAAGATGTATCCGCCTGTGACGAGTTGCAGGAGGGCGCCCGACGCGTGCAGCCCGGACGCGATGTCGGGCATGGCCACCGCCACGATGGAGCCGTCCATCGAGACCATCGTCTGTCCCGTGAGCAGCACCACGAGCAGCCATCGTTTCGCCATTCCGCGAGTGTGCACGGTGCCCCGCCGAGGGCGCTTGAAGAAGTTTGTCCCTGCGTACGATGGCGGCCATGCACGAGTCGACGACCGTGGCGGAGACGGAGGGCTTCGCCGTCCACGCGGTGCGCTGCGCCGGGCGTCGGCCCGGCTGGTCGGAACCCGAGCCGTCCACCGCCCACCAGATCGTCCTGGTGCGTAAAGGACGGTTCCGCATGCGGTCGCGGCACGGGCGGGTCGTGGTCGACGCCGCGACCGGTTATGCGCAGGCGCCCGGCGAGGAGGGCCAGTTCGCGCATCCCGCGGGCGGCGACGTGTGCACGGCCATCACGCTCCACCCAAGCCTTGCGCGCCGGCCTTCCGGGACGGTCAGAGTCGGCGCGCGCGCGGACGTGGCCCACCGGCTCCTCCTGCGAGCGGGGCCGGACGTGGCGTACGAGACGGCCGAGCGGCTCATGAGCCTGCTCGTCCACCTGGGTCTGGACGAGCAGGGCGGGAAGCGGCGCGCGCTGGCCGACGAAGCCCGTGAGGCCATCGCCGGTGACCACCCCCAGGCGGGGAGCCTCGTCTCGCTGGCCCGGCTTCTGGAGGTCTCTCCGTCCCACCTGAGCCGGACGTTCCGAAGGCAGACCGGCATGTCAGTCACCCGCTACCGCAACCGCATCCGGGTCGGGCGGGCCCTCGACCGCATCGAGCAGGGCGAGCAGGACCTGTCCCGCCTCGCCGCCGACCTGGGTTTCGCCGACCACGCCCATCTCACCCGGACGGTCAAGGCGGAGACCGGCCGTCCGCCGGTCGCGCTCCGCCGCCTCCTGACCGCCTGACTCACAGCTGCGGCGCCACGACGACACCGAGCATGCCGGGCCCGACGTGGGCGCCGATGACCGGCCCGACCTCGCCGACGTAGACGTCCTGGACGTGCGGGACGCGTTCGCGGAGGCGGGCGGCGAGGGTCTCCGCGCGGGCGGACGCGGCGAGGTGCTGCACGCCCAGGTCGACGCTCCGGTCCCCCGCCGCGGCGACGGCGAGTTCCTCCAGCCGCGCGAGCGCCCGCGAGGACGTGCGCACCTTCTCCAGCGGGGCGAGCCGGCCGTCGGCGATGTCCAGCAGCGGCTTCACCATCAGCGCGGAGCCGACCAGAGTGGCCGCGGCGCCGATCCGCCCGCCGCGCCGCAAGTGTTCGAGCGTGTCGACATAGATCAGGGACCGGGTCAGCCCGGCACGGCGAACCGCGGCCGACACCGCCTCCTCCGCCGTCCCGCCCGCCAACGCCACGGCCGCCGCGGAAAGGGCGGCGAACCCGAGCCCCATCCCGATGGTCCCGCTGTCCAGCACGCTGACGGGAACCGGCGCATCCTCAGCCGCCAACCTCGCCGCCTCCACCGTCCCAGACATCGCCGAAGACAAATGCACCGACACCACCGCCCGAGCGCCGGACGAGGCGGCCGCCTTGTAGGCGTCCGCGAAACGCTCGGGCGCCGGACGGGACGTGGTGACGGGATGCCATTCTTTCAGCGCTTGGGCGGCTTCGGCGGTGGTGATGTCGCCTTCGTCCCGCGTGGCACCGCCGACCGCGATCTGCAGGGGGACGATGGTCAGCCCGTGCCGTTCGGCGAGCCCCGGGGGAAGGTAGGCGGTGGAATCCGTGACGACCGCGACCGCACTGCCCATGGTGGCGACACTACCCGCCCGCCAGGCGCGTCGCGGACGGCGGGAACCTCGCGGCCGGCGGAACGGGTCAGGGCTGGACGGGGACGCCGCCGCGCCAGACCCGCAGGGCGCGCAGGCCGAACGCCCACGCGAACGCGCCCTCGTGGTCGGCGTCCCACAGGACGAGGTCGGCGAGCATCCCGGGCGCGAGCGAACCGCGGTCGCCGACGCGCAGCGCGGCGGCTCCGCCGAGGGTGGCGGCGCGCAGGGCCTCGTTCACGCTCAGCCCGAACATCGCGACGGACAGCCCGATGACGAGGGGCATGGACGTGATGCCGCACTGGCCGGGGTTGTGGTCGGTGCCGAGGGCGACGGTGACGCCGCGGTCGAGCATCTGCCGGACGGGCGCGGGCGCGCGGCTGCTGTTGAGGGAGCTGCCGGGGCAGACGGTGGCGGTGACGCCGGCGTGCGCGAGGGCCTTGATGTCGTCGTCGCTGGCCTGGGTGAGCAGGTCGGCGGACGCGCAGCCGACCTCGGCGGCGACCTGCGCGGCGCCGATGCGCTCGTTGGCGCAGGCGTGCATGCGCGCCTTCAGGCCGGCGCGCTTGCCGGTGAGGAGCAGGGCGCGCGCCTCTTCGGCGGTGAAGTGGCCCTCGTCGCAGTAGACGTCGATGCTGTCGGCGCCCGCGACGGCGGCGTCGCCGGCCCACAGCCGGACGGCCTCGATGTAGTCGCGGCGGCGCCCGAAGAACTCGGGCGGCAGGATGTGCGCGGCGAGGAAGGTGGCGTGGATGCGGGGCATGGACGGCTCGCCCTCCAGCGACCGCAGCATCCGGATGTCGGCCAGCTCCCCGTCGCGGGTGAGGTGGTAGCCGGTCTTGGCCTCGACGGTGGTGGTGCCGGCGAGGATCCACTGGCGGAGCCGCTCGCGGACGCCGTTGCAGAGCGTCCAGGGGTCGGTGCCCCGGGTGACGGTCACGGTGGAGTTGACGCCGCCGCCGGCCGCGGTGATGGCGGAGTGGGACGAGCCGCTGGTCCGCATCGCCAGCTCGGCCCAGCGGTTGCCCGCGTAGACGGGGTGCGAGTGCGCGTCGATGAGGCCCGGGGTGACGAGGCCGCCGCCGAGGTTCTCCACGTGGTCGACGTCGACGATGTCGTCGATGATGCCGGGGACGCTCTGCGGGAGGTCGGACGCGGGGCCGGCCCAGACGACCCGGTCGTCGTGGATGAGCACCGCGGCGTTGCTGCAGACGTCGGTGCCCGTCCAGAGCCTGCCGATGTTCGTCAACAGCCGTACCGTCATAGGGTCACCGACCTGGGTGGGGCCATGCGCGCCGGAGCGCGGAACCGGGCGCCGTGTGGCGCTGGAAGGGGCCGCCTGCCCTCGTGCCGGGGTTCGGACCTGCCATGGTTGGGCCACCTGCTCTCGATCCGAAACGCCGGCTGGGTGCCGGCGACTCCACCGCTGGAGGGTCGGGTGACCGGGAGGCCACCATCGGCAACGAGACCGGAGATATCGGTTTCGTCACGGTAGTGCACTGAAGGTCCGTCGGACAACCTCTGATCGCAGCGCATCGACACCCATCACCCCGCCCCTAGCTCTACGACCGTACGGATTTCAACCGGACCGTCAAGCGGATTGGGCAAGCTGTCACCGTTCGGCGACCAGGAGGCGCCTTTAGTCGTCCCCGAAACGATCGTCCCGGTAGTCCCAAAATCCACCGGACCCCCACAAAAGGGGGCCCGGTGGAAAGGATATTCAGACCGTGGGCGAGACGGTCTCGTAGCGGGCCAGTTCGCTCGCGAGAACGGCCGGCACGCGGGCGTGCAAGAGCGTCCCTTCGGCGATGTGCTCCTGCTTGAGGACCTCGCCCCGCTCGTGCACCTGCGCGACGACGTCGCCGCGCTCGTAGGGCACCAGGAGGCGCAGCTCGCTCTCCAGCCCCGGCAGGTTCGCCTCGATCGCGGCGCGCAGCTCCTCGATGCCGAACCCGGTGCGGGCGGAGACGACGACGCTGTGCGGCTCGCGGCGCTGCAGGCGCGCGATCGCCAGCTCGTCCGCGGCGTCCGCCTTGTTGATGACGACGATCTCGGGGATCCGGTCGGCGTCGATCTCGCGCAGCACCTCGCGCACCGCGTCGATCTGCGCCTCGGGATCGGGGTCGGAGCCGTCCACGACGTGCAGGACCAGCCCGGCGTCGGTGACCTCCTCCAGCGTCGAGCGGAACGCCTCGACCAGCTGGTGCGGCAGGTGCCGGACGAACCCGACGGTGTCGGCCAGGGTGTAGGCGCGGCCGCCGGGCGCCTCGGCGCGCCGGACGGTCGGGTCGAGGGTGGCGAACAGCGCGTCCTCCACCAGCACCCCGGCGCCCGTGAGCCGGTTGAGCAGCGACGACTTGCCCGCGTTGGTGTAGCCGGCGATGGCGACGGCGGGCACCTGGTGGCGGCGCCGCTCGCCGCGCTTGGTGTCGCGCGCCTTGGACATGCCGGCGATCTGCCGGCGCAGCTTGGCCATCCGGGTGCGGATCCGCCGCCGGTCCAGCTCGATCTTGGTCTCGCCGGGGCCGCGGCCGCCGATGCCGACGCCGCCCGCGGCGCGCCCGCCGACCTGCCGGGACAGGTTGCCGCCCCAGCCGCGCAGCCGCGGGAGCAGGTAGTTGAGCTGCGCGAGCTCGACCTGCGCCTTGCCCTCGCGGCTCTTGGCGTGCTGGGCGAAGATGTCGAGGATCAGCGCGGTCCGGTCGATCACCTTGACCTGGACGGTCTCCTCCAGGTGGCGCAGCTGGCTCGGCGCCAGCTCCCCGTCGCAGATGACGGTGTCGGCGCCGGTGGAGATGACGACGTCGCGCAGCTCCGCGGCCTTGCCGGAGCCGATGTAGGTGGCCGGGTCGGGGCGGGACCGGCGCTGGACGAGCCCCTCGAGCACCTGCGAGCCCGCGGTCTCGGCGAGCAGCGCCAGCTCGCGCAGGGAGTTCTCGGCCGCCTCGGCCGTGCCCTCGGTCCAGACGCCCACGAGGACGACCCGCTCCAGCCGCAGGGCGCGGTACTCGACCTCGGTGACGTCGGTCAGCTCGGTGGACAGGCCCGCGACGCGGCGCAGTGCCCGGCGGTCCTCCAGGTCGAGCTCGCCCGGCAGGGGCTCGTACTCGATCTCGATGCCTTCCGGAACGTGGGTCTGGTCTGCAGAGAAAGGTTGAGTCATATGTCCTCGGTAAACGCCGCGTCGCGGCCGTATCTTCCCGGCGATCGTCTCACGCATCGTCCCCGGTGGTCACGTGGTTATCCCCCGCGTTCCCTCCTGGATTGACCCCGCCCCGTGCGGGGAGGGGCAGCCGGGGACCCCCTTTGACCGGGCCTCGCACCGCCGAGTACCGTTCTCCACGTAACAGAAGTGGAATTTCGCTATACGAAAGGGCAGGGCAGATGGCTGGACTGGAAGGCATCGAGGTCACCGGACCCCTCGGCGAGCGCTACGAGGAGATCCTGACCCCCGAGGCGCTCGGCCTGCTCGCCGCCCTGCAGCGCGAGTTCGGCGCCCGGCGCGAGGAGCTGCTGGAGGCCCGCGCGGAACGCCAGCGCAGGCTCTCCGAGGGCGGGACCCTCGACTTCCTGCCGGAGACCGCCGGCGTCCGCGAGGACGACTCCTGGCGCGTCGCCGAACCGGCGCCCGGCCTGGTGGACCGCCGCGTCGAGATCACCGGGCCGACCGACCGGAAGATGACGATCAACGCGCTGAACTCGGGCGCCAAGGTGTGGCTCGCCGATTTCGAGGACGCCAACACGCCCCTGTGGGACAACATGATCGAGGGCCAGCTCAACCTCCGGGACGCCCTCGACCGCACCATCGACTTCACCGACGCCAAGAGCGGCAAGACCTACGCCCTCAAGGCCGACGAGGAACTCGCGACGATCGTCGTCCGGCCCCGCGGCTGGCACATGGTCGAGAAGCACCTCCTCGTCGACGGCGAGCCCATGTCCGGATCGCTCTTCGACTTCGGCCTGTACTTCTTCCACTCGGCGCGCCGCCAGCTGGCCAAGGGCAAGGGCCCGTACTACTACCTGCCGAAGATGGAAAGCCATCTTGAGGCGCGGCTCTGGAACGACGCGTTCAACCTCGCGCAGGACGCCCTGGAGATCCCGCGCGGCACCATCCGCGCGACCGTGCTGATCGAGACGATCCCGGCCGCGTTCGAGATGGAGGAGATCCTCTACGAGCTGCGCGACCACTCCGCGGGCCTCAACGCCGGCCGCTGGGACTACCTCTTCTCCGTGATCAAGAAGTTCCGGGACCGGGGCGCCGACTTCGTGCTGCCGGAGCGGAACGCGATCACGATGACCGCGCCGTTCATGCGGGCCTACACCGAGCTGCTCGTCCGGACCTGCCACAAGCGCGGCGCGCACGCGATCGGCGGCATGGCGGCCTTCATCCCCTCCCGCCGCGACGAGGAGGTCAACAAGGTCGCGCTGGAGAAGGTCCGCGCCGACAAGACCCGCGAGTCCGGCGACGGGTTCGACGGCTCCTGGGTCGCCCACCCCGACCTCGTCCCCGTCTGCCGCGAGGTGTTCGACGGCGTCCTCGGCGACCGGCCGAACCAGCGGGACCGGCTCCGCGAGGACGTGCACGTCACCGCCGCCGACCTGCTCAACGTCAAGGACACCCCCGGCGAGATCACCGAGGCCGGCCTGCGCAACGACATCGACGTGGCGCTGCGCTACCTCGCCACCTGGCTCGACGGCGCCGGCGCGGTCGCCATCCACAACCTGATGGAGGACGCGGCCACCGCCGAGATCGCCCGCTCCCAGGTGTGGCAGTGGATCTACAACGGCGTCTCCACCGCCGAGGGCCGGAAGATCACCAAGGAGTGGGTGGAGCAGCTGCTCGACGAGGAACTGGGCAAGATCCGCGCCGAGCTGGGGCAGGCCTACAACGAGCCCCGCTACGACCAGGCGGTCGCCCTCTTCAAGGAGGTCACGCTGGCCGACGAGTACTCCGAATTCCTCACGACCCCCGCCTACCAGCAGTTCCCCTGACTCCCAGGGGGCTCCTGCGGCTACGGACCGGAGGCGGGATCTTGCGGCAGGTGGTGGGGCGGAGGATTGTGGAGGTGATGGACTCCTTGCGAACGCTCGCCCCCCGGTTGGAGGGGCTGCTCGGGGCGGACCGGGTGATCACCGACCCGGTGCGGCTGCGCACGTACGAGTGCGACGGCCTCACCAACCACCGGTCGACGCCCGGGATCGTCGTGCTGCCCGACACGGCCGAGCAGATCGCCGCGATCGTCCGGGAGTGCGCGGCCGCCGGGATCCCCTACGTGGCGCGCGGGTCCGGGACGGGCCTGTCCGGCGGCGCGCTGCCCCGGGCGGACGGCGTGCTGATCGTCACCTCCCGGATGCGCCGCGTCCTGGAGATCGACATCCCGGGCCAGCGGGCGGTGGTGGAGCCGGGCGTGATCAATCTGGACGTCACGCGGGCGGTCCGGCCCTACGGGTACTACTTCGCGCCCGACCCGTCCAGCCAGCAGATCTGCTCGGTCGGCGGGAACGTCGCGGAGAACTCCGGCGGCGCGCACTGCCTGAAGTACGGGTTCACCGCGCACCACGTGCTCGCCTGCGAGGTCGTCACGCCGGACGGCGAGCTGGTCGAGCTGTCGGCGGACGGGCCCGGCTACGACCTGCTCGGCGTGTTCGTCGGCGCGGAGGGCACCCTCGGCATCACCACCAAGATCACGGTGCGGCTGACGCGGGTGCCGGAGACCGTGCAGACGCTGCTGGCGGCGTTCGACTCGATCGAGGCGGGCGGCACCGCGGTGTCGGCGATCATCGGGGCGGGCGTCGTCCCGGCGGCGATCGAGATGATGGACGCGCTGGCGATCGAGGCCGCGGAGGCGGCGGTGCGCTGCGAGTACCCGGCGGGCGCCGGCTCGGTTCTGATCGTGGAGCTGGACGGCCCGGACGCCGAGGTGGCCGCCCAGTTCGCCGAGGTGGAGCGGCTGTGCCGGGACGCGGGCGCGTTCGAGATCCGCATCGCCGCCGACGACGCGGAGCGGGCGCTGATCTGGAAGGGCCGCAAGTCGGCGTTCGCGGCGGTCGGCCGCATCAGCCCGGCGTACCTCGTCCAGGACGGCGTCATCCCCCGCACGGTGCTCCCCGACGTCCTCGCCGGCATCGACGCCCTGTCCGCCCGGTCCGGGGTGCGGGTCGCGAACGTCTTCCACGCCGGGGACGGCAACCTGCATCCGCTGGTGCTGTTCGACGACTCCGAGCCCGGCGCGGAGGAGCGCGCGGAGGAGGTGTCGGGCGCGATCCTCGACCTGTGCATCGAGCACGGCGGCTCCATCACGGGCGAGCACGGCGTCGGCGTCGACAAGTCCCGCTACATGCCGCGCATGTTCACCGACACCGACCTCGACACCATGCAGATGGTCCGCTGCGGCTTCGATCCCGCGGGACTCTGCAACCCGGGGAAGGTCTTCCCCACGCCGCGCCTCTGCGGCGAGGTCCCCGGCAAGCGCAAGGGCCCCCACCCGTTCGAGGGAAAGGCGGACATCTTCTGATGCGGCCCCTGGACGCCCTGGCGAAGGTCTGCGGGGACGTGCGGCCCGGTGAGCCCGCGGAAGGCGTGCTCGGCGTGGAGCCGGCGCTCGTCGCGGCGCCGAAGAACCTGACCGAGGCCGCCGACGTGATGCGGGTGGCCGCCGAACACGACCTCGCCGTCGTGCCGCGCGGGGCCGAGACCCGGCTCGACTGGGGGACGCCTCCCGAGCGGTGCGATCTGCTGGTCGACACGCACCGGCTGGACGGCCTGGTCGAGCACACCGCCGGAGACCTGGTCGCCAAGGCCGAGGCCGGGCTGCCGATGGACCGGCTCGCTGAGAAACTGGCGGAACGCGGGCAGCGGCTCGCGCTCGACGTCCCCCTGCCGGGGTCCACGGTCGGCGGCACGATCGCCACGGGCGCGGCCGGTCCGCTGCGGTCCCTGTACGGGACGCCGAGGAACCTGGTCATCGGCCTCACCATCGTCCGGGCGGACGGGCAGATCGCGCGATCGGGCGGGAAGGTCGTCAAGAACGTCGCCGGGTACGACCTGGGGCGGCTGTTCACCGGCTCCTTCGGGACGCTGGGCCTGATCGTGGAGGCCACGTTCCGGCTGCATCCGATCCCCGCCGCGTCCGCGTACGTGACGTGCGCCGTGGACGGACCCGAAGGCGCGCACGACGCGGTCCAGAGCGTCCTGCACGCCCCTGTCGCGCCCAGCGCGGTCGAGTACATCGGCCCGGCCACGGTCGCGGTCCTCCTGGAGGGGGTACCGGACGGTGTCGCCGAGCGCTCAAGGCAGACCGTGGAGCTGCTCGGCGAGAAGGCCGAGATCGTAGAAACGGCTCCGGACGGCTGGGGCCTCTATCCGGACGGCACCACCCTCATCGACATCACCGCCCCGCCGCCCTCGCTCCGCGAGGTCCTCACCGCCCTCGGCCCGGACGCCGCCGTCACATGGAGCGGCAGCGGCCACGGGCACGTGGGCCTGCCGTCGTCACTCGAACCGGACAAGGTGGCCGACGTGCTGGGCCGCCTGCGGGACATCCTCACCCGGCACCGTGGTCACGCCGTCGTCCGCTACGCGCCGCAGGAGGTGCGCGGCGAGATCGATCTGTGGGGGCCGATCCCGGCGCTGACGCTGATGCGGCGGGTGAAGGACCAGTTCGACCCCGGCCATCGCCTGTCCCCCGGCCGTTTCGCAGGAGGTATCTGATGAGCGCTCAGGACGACCTCCCGAATCTGCTCAACGACTGCGTGCACTGCGGTTTCTGCCTGCCGACGTGCCCGACGTACGTCCTGTGGGGCGAGGAGATGGACTCGCCCCGGGGACGTATCCACCTCATGCAGCAGCACGTGGAGGGCGAGCCGCTCAGCGACGCGATGGTCGAGCACTTCGACCGCTGCCTCGGATGCATGGCGTGCGTGACGTCCTGCCCGTCCGGGGTGCAGTACGACCGGCTCATCGAGACGACCCGCGCCGACGTCGAGCAGGAACACCCGCGGTCGCTGAAGGAGAAGGCCCTGCGGGAGCTGGTCTTCCAGCTCTTCCCCTACAAGCGGAGGCTTCGCGCTCTGCGCGGCCCCCTCCGGGCCTACCAGAAGTCGGGCCTGGAGCGGCTCGTCCGGCGCAGTGGCGTGCTGGAGCGCATCTCACCGTCCCTCGCCGCGATGGAGCGGCTCGCGCCTCCGCTCGGCGCGTCGCCCCGGCTGCCCGAGCGGGTCGCCGCGCGCGGCGGGCGCCGCGCCACGGTCGCCATGCTGACCGGCTGCGTCCAGGGCGAGTTCTTCCCCGGCGTCAACGCGGCCACGGCCCGCGTCCTGGCCATGGAGGGCTGCGACGTCCTCATCCCGAGGCACCAGGGGTGCTGCGGCGCGCTGTCCATGCACTCCGGGCGCGCGGAGGAGGCCCGCGCCTTCGCCCGCCGGACGATCGAGACGTTCGAGGCCGCCGACGTCATCGTGGTCAACTCCGCGGGATGCGGGTCGGCGATGAAGGAGTACCGGGAGCTGCTCTCGGACGACCCGTCCTGGGCGGGACGCGCCGACGCGCTCTCGGCCAAGACGCGGGACCTCGCCGAATACCTGGTGGAACTCGGGCCCCGCGCGCCGCGCAGGCCACTTCCGGTCACGGTCGCCTACCACGACGCCTGCCACCTCGCCCACGCCCAGGGGGTGCGGAGCCAGCCGCGCGACCTGCTCGCCGCGATCCCCGAGCTGACCGTCCGCGAGATCGCCGAACCGGACATCTGCTGCGGCTCCGCGGGGACCTATAACCTGTTCCAGCCGGAGGCCGCCGGCGAACTCGGCGACCGCAAGGCGGTGAACGTGGACGCCACCGGAGCCGAACTACTGGTCGCCGCCAACCCCGGCTGCTCGATGCAGATCGCCACCGCGCTGCGCCGGCGCGGCGCCGGCATCGCCGTCGCGCACACCGCGCAGGTGCTGGACGCCTCCCTGCGGGGACTCGGCCGCGACCCCCTCGTCGCGCGCCGTTCGTAACCCGCTGACCTGGACCGCCGTCGTTCCGGGCGTCCGGTATCGTGTCCTGCCGCCGGAGACAGGACGCGCTGACTGAGCCTGGAGAGGGCCGAGGGAGCACGCACGACCATGTCGAACAGCTACCAGCCGCACCGCTCGCACCGCCGGAGAAGGAAGAGCCACTCGGGCAGGCTCGGCCTGGCCGGGGCCCTGACCGGGGCCGTCGGGATCGCCGCGGTGGCCGGCGCCATCGTGTACCTGCGGCCCGGCACGGGCGAGCGGGAGTCCACCGAGCCGGCGCTCGCCAGCCAGGGCGGCGCGGGCCGGCAGGGCACGTCCGTGCCCGCGCCGAAGGCCGGCCCGCCGGTCAACTTCACCACGCCCGAGGGCTACGGCTACAGCCTCGCCGCCGTCAAGGCGGGGACGAACCGTCAGCCGCTCGGCGCGACCGAGGCCCCGCCGTCCGGGACGACGTACGCCTACGCCGACTACATCCTCACCAACAACCAGCGGCGGCCGGTCCTGCTGGACTACCCCGCCGACCTGTTCATGCCCAAGGCGCAGGTGCCGGAGGACGCGCAGGAGCGGTGCATGCCGCAGGCCGGGATCGCCGCCGACATGTGCACGCTGCCCAACCACAGCAAGATCACCGGGCTGATCGACGGGTCGAAGGCACCGGTCGACGACAACGGCACCGCGATGATGCCGGCGGGCGCCTCCTACGTCGTCCGCATCGCCTCCGACCTGCCGGTCAAGGAGGGCCTCTCCGCCGACGACCTGCAGGTCTACGTGTGGAACGCCCGCTACACCAGCGACCGGAAGGGCATCCGGCTCGCCTTCCCCTGACGGTCACCGCCGCGTGAACCCGACGTCCTCGTAGGCGGGCTCCAGGAAGCCGCAGGCGCCGAGGTTGGCCAGGCCCGCACGGACCGCGACGAGCTGGGGGCGCTGGTAGAGCGGCAGGACCGACGCCTGGCGCCAGATGAGCGCGTCCGCCTCGTTCACCCGGGCGCGGGTCCGCACCGGGTCGGTCTCCGCGATGGCCCGGTCCATCGCCGCGTCGATCGCGACGGTTCCGGTCCGAGAGTAGTTCTGCCGGACGCCGCGACCGTCCGGCCGCGCGAACACCGCCTTCATCGGCGACACCGGGAACGCCGTCCCCAGCCAGGAGAACGGGACGATGTCGAAGTTCCCGGGCGTGACGTACCGGTCGAAGACGTCATCGGACGGGGCGACCTCGACGTCCACCTGGACGCCTATCCGTTCGAGGAGCGCGCGCGTCAGCTCCCCTTCGCGCTTGCTGATCGGTACCCCGGACGGCACCACGAAACGCAGGGAGAGCGTCCGTCCGGCCTTGGCGCGGTACCTGCCATCGAGTCTCCAGCCCGCCTCGTCCAAGAGCCTGCGGGCGCGCGCCGGGTCGTACCTGCCGAGCGGTCCGGAGTTGTCCCGATAGCCCTCCTGCGTGTTGACATAGAAGTGGTTGCCCATCGTCTCGACCGGCACGCCGAGGCCGGACAGGTCGGACCGCGCGATGGCGCGCCGGTCGATGCCGAGCACGATCGCCTGCCGTACGCGTGCGTCGGACAGGACGGGCCCCGCCGCGTTGAGCGTGAGGTTCCGCCAGTCGGGCCCGCCCGCCCTTCGGACGGCGGCGCCGTCGACCCGACCGGCGCGCTGCAGGGCGCCGGCGTCGAGCCCGATGTCCATCAGATCGATCTCGTGGTTGGCGAACGCGCCGGGCATGGCGCTGGTGTCCATGGCGCGGTACACGATCCGGTCGAGTTTCGCGGGGGCGCCCCACCATGCCGGGTTCCGTACCACGGTGAGGGTTTTGGCCGTCCGATCGATCCTCTGGACTTTGAACGGTCCCGCAGTGACGGGCAGTCGGTCCACCCAGCCGGTGTTGAATGCGCGTGCGGTCGAATAGGCGACCGCCGGATAGAGAGGGCTGAAAAGGCTGCGCCACTCCGCATACGGCTGCGTGAACGTCACCTTGACTACATGCTCACCCGTGCCGCGTTCAATGCGCTTGATCTGCCGGTAGCCGGTAGTGGTGGAGACCTCGTGGCGCGAGTCCCGTCCCGACAGGGCATGGGCTTGCGCGACGAAATCGGCGTATCCGATGGGCCTGCCGTCCGACCAGCTGGCGCGCGGGTTCAGCTTGTAGATGACCGTCTGGCCGTGGTTGGTGCGCTTTGCCTTGGCCGACTCCAGATATTCCGGGACCGGATGCGGAACGGCCTTCTCATCGGAGCGCATCAGATAGGGCAGGACGCCGTGGATGACGCGAGCGACCGTTCCCTGGGTGCCGTTGACATGATGGAAGTTCCACTGTGATGGAAACTCCGGCAATGGCCAGCGCAGTGTTCCGCCGTCGATGACACGGTCGCGCGGGGCAGGGTTCACATCTGACGCGGGCAACGGCTCGATTGTCCCGGTCATCGAGGTCGGAGTGGCAGAGCATCCGGCACCGGGCATGAGCGCACCCGCGGCGAAGATCACGGCGAGTAGCCGTTTCACCCTCCGCTCCCTGCAGCGACGGCGTGGCAGGCGACTGAGTGGTCATTGTTCTTTTCAGGCTTCACAGGACGTAATCCCGGGTCGTTCTCTTCGCATAGGCGCCTGTCGACGGCGGTGAGCGTGACGTACTTCGGGCAACGGGCACGGAAACGGCATCCCGCTGGTGGAACGGTTGGATCGGAAGGGTCTCCTCGCAAGAGAACGCGGTCGCCGTCGGGGTGCGGGCGCGCCCCCGGAAGCGCGGCCAGAAGGGCGCGCGTGCAGGGATGGCGGGGTGCGCCGTACACGTCGCCGACCGAGCCGATCTCGACGATGCGGCCCCGGGACATGACGGCCACCCGGTCGGCGATCCCATGGACGAGGTCCAGGTCATGGGCGACCAGAAGGAGCGCGAGACCGAGCCGAGCACGCAGGTCCCGCAGGAGGTCCATGACACGGGCCTGCGCGGCCTTGTCCAGGGACGACACGGGCTCGTCCAGCAGGAGCAGGCGCGGTTCCAGGGCGAGCGCCCTTGCCATGGCCACCCGCTGACTCTGACCACCCGACAGCTCATGCGGGTAGCGCTGGGCATGACCGGGTTCCAGCCCCACCAGTTCCAGCAGCCGCCCCACGCGGTCCCCGACCGGCACACCGTGCGCGGTCAGCGGCTCGGCCAGGATGGCGGCCACCCGCATCCGCGGGTTCAGCGACGCGCAGGGGTCCTGGAAGACGACCTGGACCTCCCTGCGTAAACCCTTGCGGTGGGCGGCACCCAGAGACGACGTGTCACGGCCCAGGATCGTGACGCGTCCCTCCGGCGGACGTGACAGCCGCAGGATCTCCATCAGAGCCGTCGTCTTGCCGCTACCCGACTCCCCGACGAGCGCGAGCGTCTCCCCCTCCCGGACGTCGAAACCGATGCCGTCCACGGCGGGCACTGTCCCGGTCCTGCGGCGCAGCCTCGGGGTATGTACCGCGTGGTGGCGGACGAGACCGTCCACTTCGAGCACGACGGCACGGTCGGACCGGGGCGAAGGCGCCTTCACGGCCCGGGGCGGCGCCTTCAGCCGCTGCGCCGGGCCGCCCTCCACGGCTCGCCCCTCACGCATCACCATGAACCGGTCGGCGAACTCCGCGACGACCGCAAGGTCGTGGCTGATCACGACGATCGCGGCGCCGGTCGCCCGCTGCGCGTTCCGCAGCACGTCCAGGACCTGTGCCCGGACGGTCACGTCCAGCGACGCCGTCGGCTCGTCCGCCACGATCGCGACCGGATCGCCGGCGAGGGCCATGGCGATCATCACGCGCTGCCGCATCCCGCCGGAGAACTCGTGCGGGAACCCCCGGGCCCGCCGCGCGGCGTCGGGGATCCCGACGAGGTCGAGCAGCTCGGCGGCGCGTGCGCGTGCCGCCGCGCGGGACGTCCCCGAGTGGATCCGGACGGCCTCGGCGATCTGGCCGCCCACGGTGCGGACGGGCGTGAGCGCCGACAGCGGATCCTGGAACACGATGGCCAGGTCCTTACCGCGCACGCGGGACAGCTCGGCGTCGGTGCGTCCGAGCAGTTCCCTCCCGCACAGCCGCACGGACCCCGTCACGTGCGAGCCGTCCGGCAGAAGCCCCATCAGGGCGAGAGCCAGCGTGGTCTTGCCCGCCCCGGACTCACCGACGATCCCGAGGGTCTCCCCTGACTCGACGGTGAAGCTCAACCCGTGCACCGCCCGCACGCCGGACGTATGACCGACCGTCAGATCGGCGACCTCCAGGACCGTCACCCCGCGTCCTCCGGGTCGAGGACGTCCCGCAGCCCGTCGCCGAGCAGGTTGACGGCGAGCACCGTCAGGACGAGCAGGCCCGCGGCGGCCCCGGGCGCCCACCCGAACGCGGAGGCGGCGTGGCCGTCGGCGAGGACCGTCCCGAGCGAGACGTCCGGCGGCCGCACCCCGAAGCCCAGGTAGGACAGCCCGCTCTCCGCGGTGATCGCGACGCTGACGTTCAGGCTCGCGTCCACGGCGAGCAAGGACGCCATGGGCGGCAGCACATGCCGGACGATCACCCGCGGCGCGCCCGCCCCGAGGAGCCTGGCGGCGACCACGTACTCGCGCTCGCGCAGCGAGACCGTCGTGGCCCGCACCATCCGCGCGGTCACCATCCACATGAACGCCGCCAGCAAGGGCACGAGCACGGGCCACCCGCCGCCCAGCCGCGGTGCGAGCACGACGAGGACGAGGAACGGCGGGAGCACCAGCAGGAGGTCGGTGCCCCACATCAGCGCCCGGTCGAGCCGTCCGCCCGCGAATCCGGCCACGGCACCGGTGACGGCGGCGAGGCCGGTCGCCAGCAGGGCCGCGCACAACCCGATCAGCAGCGACCGCTGCGCGCCGCGCAGCGTGAGGGCGAGAACGTCCCGCCCGCTCTGCGTCGTGCCGAGCCAGTGGCGCGCGGACGGCCCTTGCCCGAAAGCGGTGAGGTCCGTCTCGTCCCATCCCCACGGCGACCAGAGCGGCCCGGTGAACGCCGTGGCACCGAGCAGGACGAGCAGGGCAAGCCCGGCGACGACCCGGCGACTGCCCTTGAACCCCAAGGCCAGGCCGCCCACGCTCATCGCGCCGCCCGGAAACGGACGCGCGGGTCGAGGGCGGCGGTGAGGACGTCCGAGGCCAGCCCCGCCAGGAGCACCGCGCAGACGGCGACGCACTCGATGGCGGCGACCGCGTTGACGTCCCCGCGCCTGATGGAGTCGGCCAGCCACTCCCCCATCCCGTGCCGACCGAAGATCTTCTCGATGAACACGCCGCCGAGGAGCAGCGGGCCGGACGTGTAGGCGAGATACGTCGCCATCGGCACCAGCGCGACCGGGAGCCCGTGGCGCAGGAGGGCGCGCCGCCTCGGCAGGCCCTTGGCCCGCGCGGTGCGCACGAAGCCGGCGTGCAGGACGTCCAGCATCAGGCCGCGCTGGTAGCGGCAGCAGAGCGCGAGTTGCGCCAAGGCGATCGTGACCGTCGGCAGCAGCAGATGCCGCGCCCGGTCCGCGACCGCACCGATTCCCGAGACACCGGGTGTGTACTCGCCCACCCACACGAAGGCCTGGACGCCCATCGCGTCGTTGGCCTCGCTCGCGGCGATCTGCAACAGCACCGCCAGAACGAACACGGGCGCGGCCACCAGGAGGTAGGAGCCGAGCGAGATGATCCGGTCGGCCGCGCGTCCGCGCTTGACGGCCGCACAGGCGCCGAGGGCGACACCGAGCGCGCTCCCCAGCACGGCCCCCGGCGAGACCAGCCGCAGGCTCACCCCGAGACGGCGCCGGAGCTCGGCGGCGACCGGTTCGCCGTCCCATGTCCGGCCGAGGTCGCCGTGCAGGACGCCCCTGGCCCAGGTGAGGTACCGCGTGGCCAGGGGCGTCCGGTCGTTCATGTTGAGCGCGTCGAGGCGGGCCTCGATGACGGCGTCCGGCGGGCGGGGTGCCCGGTCCGCGACGTTCGCGCGCGGGTCGAGCGCCGCGGCGGCGAGCAGGTAGCCGAGGCCGGTGGCGCCCAAGGCCAGCACGACGCGGTTCACCAGCCGCCGCAGCAGGAATCCCGCCAACGTCTCCCCTCCCGCACCAGCCCGAAGTCACGGAATGCTATCGAGCGGACACGTAGTGGGACAGGAGAACGTCAAGGATCGCCAGGGGAAGGTCAAGCCGGAACAGGTTCGCGGCTCACGGTGGGCTCTTCTCCGGTACGTCCGCGCATGGCGCCGAGCACGAAGAGCACCAAACCGGCGACGGCCCATGCCGCCAGGACGGCGAGCGCCCCGCCGCCGCCCGCGCCGTCGAAGAACGCCGTCGACCTCAGCAGCGTGACCGACGCCCCGGGAGGCAGGAACTGGCCGAGCTCGCCCCAGGGCTGCGGCAGCATCTCCGGCGCCGACGCGGCCGCCGACAGGGGGTTGCCGAGGAGCAGCATGGTGAGCGCTCCGACACCGATCCCGGCGCGCCCGATCGCCGCCGCGAGGCCTGCGATCGCGCCGGTGACGGCGAGCACGGTCAGCGACATGACGCCGGCGACGGCGAGGTAGGAGCCGGGCAGCAGCGACAGCCAGCCCTGCGCGACCCCGGCGACGCCGAGCCCGCCGAGCGCCGCGAACAGGACCGCGCCCGCGGCCCGCCACCCCGCGGCCGGGATCGCGAACGTCAGCAGCACCGCGGCGGCGATGCCGGACATGACCAGCGGGAGCGCGAGGGCGCCGAAGCCCGCGCCGCGCGGGTCGTCGGAGTCGGCGGCGACCACGTCCTCGGCGGGCGAGGAGGCCGCGCCTCCGCCGAGCCGCGCCGCGACCGCGCCGAGCTGCTGGGCGATGGCGGGCGAGGCCGCGGAGGCCGTGAGCACCTTCGGCCCGGACGGCGTGGCGACGATCGCGCCGTAGGCCTCGCGGTCCTGGAGCGCGACCCGCGCGGCCGCCTCGTCCGGACGGGTCCGGACGTCGAACGCGCCGGGCCGCTCCCGGTCGAGCCGGTCGGCGACCGCGCCGGCCTGCGGACCGGTCACGACGATCGGGACGTCGCGCGGCTCCGTGCGCGCGGCCGGCCAGGAGAAGGCGATGATCATGATGAGCTGCAGCACCGCGGCGGCGACGGCGACGCCGGCGGTGCGGCCGGCGAGCGAGGACCGCATGGGGGCCACCTCCAAAAAACGAATGTCCGTTCTCTTATATTCGCCAGGGTCGCATCGCGGGCCCTCGCTGGTCAAGAACGGACGTTCGTTTTATATTGGCGCCATGCCGAGAGTGAGCGAAGAGCACCTGGAGCGCCGCCGCCGCCAGATCCTGGAGGCGGCCCGCGCGTGCTTCGTCCGCAAGGGCATCCACGAGACCTCCATGCAGGACATCTTCGCCGAGGCCGGGCTCTCCGCCGGCGCGGTCTACCGGTACTTCAAGAGCAAGAACGAGATCATCGAGGCGAACGTCGCGACCGTGGTCGGCGAGCTGCACGCCTTCTTCGACGAGCTCGGCCGCAGCGAGCCCCTGCTCCCGGTCGACCAGGTCATGGAGCGCCTCGCCGGCAAGGTCGTCGAGCTGTCCGGCGAGGACGGCCCGCTCCGGCTCGCCCCCCAGGCGTGGGCGCTCGCCCTGCACGATCCCGAGATCGCCACGTACGTCGCCGAGAACGTCGCCGGCCTGCGCCGCACGTGGACGGCCTACATCCGCCGCATGGTCGAGGCCGGCCTGCTTCCGGCCGACATCGACATCGAGGCCGCCGCCAAGACGCTGTTCTCGCTCATGCCCGGATTCCTCGTCCAGCGCCTCGTCCTCAAGGACTTCTCCCCCGAGGAGGTGGGGCGCGGAGTGCGGGCGCTGAGCCGCGACAGCATGTTGACTCTGCTGGCCTGACCCCGCTGCCGGTCCGCCGGCCCGCCCGGTCGGCGCGGGCGGCGGCCGAACCCGCCCCTGTCAGAGCTCAGCCGCGCCGCCTGCGCCGTACCGCCCGGCCGGCGAACGCGGCGCGCCCCCGGCCGCCCGCCCCCCCATCCGGGCCACTCTGACCTGCGCCTTCCGTTCAACTCGCCGGGTTCCGCGGTTACCATCACGTGCACGCGCACGTACACCGTGGCCGGGCCAGTGTCCACCGGGCCGGATCCCGGTGTCCTGAGGCGGACGCCCTTTTTACTGCAGGACAGGGAGCAGGACGTTTTAACATTCCATTACTTTCGGGCGGGGAGCGGCTTCATGGAGACGGAAGAACACGACCGCGGAGCGAGGCGCGTGGGCGTTCTCCTCGCGCTGGCCGCGGTCGCGTCCGTCGCCGCCTCCCTCGCCGTCGGCGCCCGGCTGCCCTCCGGCCTGCGGATGGTGTGGTGGCACCCGGAGATCCTGGTCGCGCTCGCCTGGACCCCGGTCGGGGCGGTCCTGCTGCGGCACCGGCCCGGCCTGAAGGTCGCCTGGCTCATGGTCGGGTCCGGGTTCAGCGCGTCGGTGTACGTCCTGGCGCTCAACCTCGGCCCGTGGTTCGAGCTCCACGGCTGGCCCGCGACCGGGTTCGTCCAGTGGCTCGCGACCTGGCTGTGGGCCGTTGACACCTACGCCCTGACCCTGATCCTGCCGTTGATCTTCCCGGACGGGCGGCTGGTGTCGCGCTGGTTCCGTCCCGTGCTCGTCCTCGCCTGCCTCGTCCCGGTCATCGTCTGCGTCCACCTGACCATCGACCCGGACGTGCGGCGCTGGCACAACGGCGTCTCGGTCTACCCGTTCGACCGGATCCCGCTGGCGATCAGCGCGATCATCCTCCTCTCCCTGGCCGCGGGCCTGTTCTCGGTCGCCGTGCGGTTCGTGCAGTCGCCGCCGGACGTGCGGCGCCAGATCGGCTGGGTGGTCTACCCGGGCCTGGTCGCCGAGGCGATCATCTTCGCCGGCGAGAACAGCCCGATCGGCGACCCGCTGCGCAACATCACGATCGTCGCCGTCCCGATCTGCATCGCCATCGCCATCACCCGGTACCGGCTCTACGACATCGACCTCGTGGTCAGCCGGACCCTCGTCTACGCCGGGCTCGTGGTCGTCATCACCGGCGTGTACTTCGCGCTCGTCGGCACGGCCAGCCTGCTCGCGCACGGCAGGGGCACCCTCGCCGGGCTCGCCGGCGCCATCGTCGCGGGCGCGGTGTTCGAGCCCGTCCGGCGGCGGCTGCAGCGCACGGTGGACGGGTTCATCCACGGCGAGCGCGACCCGTACCGGATCGCCGACCGGCTCAACCGGCGGCTGCAGACCGCCGCGGACCCGGGCGCCGCGCTCGCGGTCGCGGCCGAGGTGGCGCGCTCGGCCCTGCACGCGACCGGGGTCGCGCTCGAGGTGCTGGACCGCGACGGCCGGACCATCTCCGCGGAGGACGGCGTCCTCGGCGAACGGCCGCAGCTGATCCCGCTGGTGTGGCACGGCGAGCCGGTGGGGCGGCTGCTGTTCGGCGTCACCCGCACCCCCGACGCGCGGCTGTCCGGCGTCCTCGCCCGCAACCTCGCGGAGCTGGCGAACGCGGCCCGGCTCGCCGCCGACGTCCAGCGGTCCCGCGAGCACATCCTGCGCACCCGGGAGGAGGAGCGCCGCCGGCTGCGCCGCGACCTGCACGACGGGCTCGGCCCGACCCTCGCCAGCCTCGCCATGACGGTCGACGCCGCGCGCATCACGCTGAAGACCGACCCGGAGGCGGCCGACGAGCTTCTGGAGGAGCTGCGCGCCACCATGGGACACACCATCGGCGACATCCGGGAGCTCGTGTACGGCCTGCGTCCCCCCGCACTGGACGACCTCGGCCTGGAAGGCGCGATCCAGGCGCTCGGCGGCGTCGTCGCCACCGGCGACGGCCCGCAGGTGGACGTGCACGTCGAGGGCGACCTGAAGCGCCTGCCGGCCGCGGCCGAGGTGGCCGCGTACCGGATCGTCCAGGAGGCGCTGACGAACGTCCACCGGCACGCCAACGCGGGCTGCGCGGAGGTCCGGCTGTACCTGAACGGCGATCTGCACGTCACGGTCGGGGACGACGGCGTCGGGCTTCCCGCACAGGTGCGCTCCGGCATCGGCATGTCCTCGATGCGCGAGCGCGCGGCCGAACTCGGCGGATCCTGCACGGTGGGGCCCGGCCCGAGGGGCGGGACTCTCGTCCGCGCCAGGCTGCCGGTCAACGGCGTCCATCCCTGAGCCCGGCGTCCACCCGGTGGGAGGGCCGGTGACCGCCCCCCGCCAAGAAGGTCGCCACCGGCCCTCAGGCTCCGTACGGCTCCGGGGCTCCCATCCCGGTCCATACGGGCCATTCACCAGAGGGTGTGCAAGAAAGAAGTTATGCGCTGAAAGGTCCCGGCGGTGAGGGACAGCTGTCCCGTTCGTGCCGGGACCGCCCCCGACGCGCCGCAATCCCTGGTGAGACGGGGATTTCGCTAGATCCAGCCGGGGCGCGTCTCGCCCTCGGCGACCAGCACCGCCGGGCCCCTGAGATGGCTGGTCTCGCCGTCGAGGGTGACGGTCACGCGGCCGCCGGGGACGTCCACCGTCCACGCGGCGCCCCCGGGCCCGCCGAGGCCTCCGGTCGCCGCGAAGGACGCCGCGGCGGCGACCGCCACCGTCCCGGTCCCGCACGAACGGGTCTCGCCCGAGCCGCGCTCGTACACGCGCATCTCGACGTGCCGTTCGCCCAGCGGGCGGAAGAACTCGACGTTCACCCCTTCGGGGAACACCGCGGGATCGAAGTCCGGCGCGCGCGACAGGTCCAGCGCGGCGACCGGGCCGTCCACGCGGCACGCCAGGTGCGGGTTCCCCACGGAGACCCGTTCCCCGGTGAAGCCCGTCCCCGCCAGGGACGCCTCGCCGCGTCCGAGCAGCTCCGGCGGGCCCATGTCGACGCTCACGTCGCCGGACGGGCCGAGCGTGACGCGCCGGAGCCCCGCGCGGGTCGCCACGTCCCACTGGCCCGGCGCGGCCAGCCCCTCGTCGACCAGGTAGCGGGCGAAGACGCGGATCCCGTTGCCGCACATCTCGGCGATGCCGCCGTCGGAGTTGCGGTAGTCCATGAACCACTCGGGGTCGGCCTCGACCTCGGCGGCCTTCGTCCGGACGGCCCGCAGGACGCCGTCCGCGCCGATGCCCGCCCGCCGGTCGCACAGCCGCGCCACGGCGTCCGGCGTGAGGTCCAGGACGCCGTCCGGGTCGGGCAGGATCACGAAGTCGTTCTCTGTGCCGTGCCCCTTGACGAACCGCATTCCCCGATCATATTGGGCTCCACGGACCGCTCAGCCGAGCAGGGCGAGCGCGCGGTCGACCAGGTCGGGCGCGTCGTGGGGAAGCCACCGGACGCGCGGGTCGCGGCGGAACCACGACTCCTGCCTGCGGGCGAACCGCCGCGTCGTCCGGACGGTGTCCTCCCGGGCCTGCTCCTGCGTCCACTCCCCCGCGAGGAAGCGGAGCACCTGGGCGTACCCGAGGGCGCGTCCGGCGGTCAGGCCGTCGCGCAGGCCGCGCTTCTCCAGCGCCCGGACCTCGTCGACCAGGCCGGCGTCCCACATCCGCCCCACGCGCAGCGCGATGCGCTCGTCCAGCACGTCGCGAGGCACGCTCAACCCGATCTGCACGACCCCGTCGTAGCGGTACCGATGCTCGGGCAGGGTCGCGGTGAACGGGCGGCCGGTGATCTCGATCACCTCCAGGGCCCGGACGATCCGGCGGCCGTTGCTCGGCAGGATCGCCTCCGCCGCCGCCGGGTCCAGCCCGCGCAGCCGCTCGTGCAGGGCCGCGGGCCCGGCCTCGGCCAGCTCGGCCTCCAGGCGCGCCCGGACGGCGGGGTCCGTCCCGGGGAACTCCATGTGGTCGAGGGCCGCCCGGACGTACAGGCCGGAGCCGCCGACCAGCACCGGGAGGCGTCCCCGGCCCCGGATGTCCGCGATAGCCCCGGCGCTCAGCCGCTGGTACTCGGCGACACTCGCCGTCTCGGTCACGTCCCAGACGTCCAGCAGGTGGTGCGGGATCCCGCGCATCTCGGCCGCGGACAGCTTCGCGGTGCCGATGTCCATGCCGCGGTACAGCTGCATCGAGTCGGCGTTGACCGCCTCGCCGTCCAGCCGCAGGGCCAGCTCGACGGCCAGGTCCGACTTGCCGGCGGCCGTGGCGCCGACGACCGCGAGCACGCCGGGGCCGGGGCGCGCGACCGGGGGCGGCGTCCCCGCAGCGACGGCGGCAGGGTCATTGGATGGGGTCACGAGATGATTGTGGCAACAGAACGGGTATAGCCGGGTTGTACGGGTGCCGCGCGGACCCGCGCCGCACCGATCGAGACGAGGGATCCGGGGGGAATTCGGTATGTCCATCGTCGACAAGGTCAAGCAGATGCTGGGGCAGCACCCCGACAAGGCCAAGCAGGGCACCGAGAAGGCCGGGGACATGTTCGACCAGCGCACCGGCGGCAGGTACGCCGACAAGACCGACAAGGCCCAGGATCAGGCCGGCAACTACATCGACCGCGAGAGCGGCCAGGGCGGCGAGCCCGGCCAGCCCGGCCAACCCGGCCAGCCCGGCCAGGGCGGCGGCCAGCCGTCCTAGGCGGACGACCCGCCGGTTCGTGACCAGCCGGCCACCAGATAGCCGACTCCGTACGGCGCCTCGTCGGCGAGAAGCTCGCCGCTGAAGGCCCCGCCGGCGGCTGCTCCCGCGAGCACCTGCCACGCCGCCCGCCCGGCCGCCTGGACGTCCCGGGAGACTCCCGGGTCCAAGGCGGCCAGGGCGGCGGCGTCGGCGTGTCCGAGGGCGCGGGCCACGCGCCGGTCATGCGGGAGCGCGCGCTCGTCGAGGTACCCGGGCGCCTTCTCCGAGCGGGCCGCCGACCCGTCGCCCATCACGAGGAGAGCGACACGCTCGCCCGACCCGGCGAGTTCGGCCCCGAGGGTCAGGCACTCCCGTGGCCGGGCGTCGAACGCCACCGCCTGGTAGCGCGCGCCCGCCTCGACGCCCTGCCGTCGCAGGAGCCAGTGCCCGATGGTGAGGGAGAGCGGCAGCGCCTCGGCGCCGTCCTCGGGCTCGCCGGGGCTCGTCCAGTCGAGACCGTACGGCCGGAGCGTGGCGTACGCGTCCGGTCCGTAGGCCCGCGTCTCCGTCCCGCCCCCGACCACGATCAGGGCGTCGCACCCGGACAGAGAGCGGACGGCCCTGTCGCAGGCGGCTCTCAGCGCGTCCAGTTCCGGCGCGGCCTCCCCCGCCATCTCCGGGACGATGATGGGCGGATGCGGGCACACCGCCGCCGCTACGAGCACGCTGCCTCCTTGAAGACGGGCCGGTCACCGGCACCGACCCGATCATGCCGGAGTCAGGGACGGGCCGAGCAGCCCGACACGGGCGCCGGGGTCTCGGCGGGCCGCCCGATCGACGGCATGCCGAGCGAGACGCCCTTCTGCCCGCCCTGTTCCCGGCGGGCCTCCCACGCGTCGCCCGCCCGCGTCCGGCGGACGTCCAGGACCGGCTTGTCGGCGACCAGGTGGTGCGGCGCGGCGTAGGTGACCTCGACGGTGACCATGTCGCCCGGACGGACCGGCCGGTCCGGCGCGCCGAAGTGGACCAGACGGTTGTCGGGGGCGCGGCCGGACAGGCGGCGCGTCGCCTCGTCCTTGCGGCCCTCGCCCTCGGAGACCAGGACCTCCAGGGTGCGGCCGAGCTGCTTCCTGTTCTCCGCCCAGGAGATCTCCTCCTGGAGGGCGATCAGGCGCTCGTACCGCTCCTGGACGACCTCCTTGGGCAGTTGCCCGTCCATGGTCGCCGCCGGGGTGCCGGGGCGCTTGGAGTACTGGAACGTGAACGCCGACGCGAAGCGGGCCTCCCGCACCACGTGCAGGGTCTCCTCGAAGTCGGCCTCGGTCTCGCCGGGGAAGCCGACGATGATGTCGGTGGTGATCGCCGCGTCCGGGATCGCCTCCCGGACCTTCCCGATGATGCCGAGGTAGCGCTCCTGCCGGTACGACCGGCGCATCGCGCGCAGCACCGCGTCCGACCCGGACTGCAACGGCATGTGCAGGGACGGCATCACGTTCGGGGTCTCGGCCATCGCGGCGATGACGTCGTCGGTGAAGTCCTTCGGGTGCGGGGAGGTGAACCGGACCCGCTCCAGCCCGTCGACACCGCCGCAGGCGCGCAGCAGCCCGGCGAAGGCCGACTGCCCGCCCTCCGTCATGGCGCGCACCTCGCCGGGCGCGTCGGCGAGACCGCCGAAGCCCGACCCGTAGGCGTTGACGTTCTGCCCCAGGAGGGTGACCTCCAGGACGCCCTCGGAGACGAGCGCCTCGACCTCGGCGAGGATCTCGCCGGGGCGGCGGTCCTTCTCCTTGCCGCGCAGGGACGGGACGATGCAGAACGTGCACGTGTTGTTGCAGCCGACGGAGATCGACACCCACGCCGCGTACGGCGACTCCCGGCGCGTCGGCAGCGTCGAGGGGAAGGTCACCAGCGACTCTTCGATCTCGACCTGCGCCTCGCGCCGCACGCGCGCCCGCTCCAGCAGCGCGGGCAGCGAGCCGATGTTGTGGGTGCCGAACACCACGTCCACCCAGGGTGCGCGCTTGACGATGGTGTCGCGGTCCTTCTGCGCCAGGCAGCCGCCGACGGCGATCTGCATGCCCGGATGACCGTCCTTGACCGGCCTCAGATGGCCGAGGTTGCCGTAGAGCCGGTTGTCGGCGTTCTCCCGCACCGCGCAGGTGTTGAACACCACCACGTCGGGCTCGGCGTCCTCCGCGCGGACGTACCCGGCCGACTCCAGGAGCCCGGACAGCCGCTCGGAGTCGTGGACGTTCATCTGGCACCCGTAGGTACGGATCTCGTACGTACGGGTGGCCGTCTCCATAGGCGCACTCATGACGGTTACCAAGGGTACGGGCCGTGCGCGACATGACGGAACGGGTTCGCAGGCACCCCGCCGAGCTTTGATGATCACTCTCCGCCACGAAGGACCCCGTCCGACATGGGGATTCGTGATCGTATCGGTACCGCGCGGCAACTCAGGCGATGACGGCCATGACGTAAAGTCCGAGCGCATGACGGACAGCGAAAGCGGGCCCGACCTCACCAAGACCGGGCCGGAGGACTCCACCCCGGAGCCGGGCACCGACGGTGACCGGCCCCTCGTCGTGGTCGAGCACGTCGACAAGCACTTCGGCGAGCTGCACGTCCTCAAGGACATCAACCTCACCGTGAACTCCGGTGAGGTCGTCGTGGTGATCGGCCCGTCCGGCGGCGGCAAGTCGACCCTGTGCCGGTCGATCAACCGGCTGGAGCCGATCGACGGCGGCAAGATCCTCGTGGACGGCAAGGAACTGCCCAAGGAGGGCAAGGAACTGGCGAAGCTCCGCGCCGACGTGGGCATGGTGTTCCAGTCGTTCAACCTGTTCGCCCACAAGACGATCCTGGACAACGTCATGCTCGGGCCGGTGAAGGTCCGCAAGCAGGACAAGCAGGACTCGCGGAAGCACGCGATGGAGCTGCTGGACCGGGTCGGCATCGCCAACCAGGCGAACAAGTACCCCGCGCAGCTGTCCGGCGGCCAGCAGCAGCGCGCCGCCATCGCGCGGTCCCTCGCGATGAGGCCCAAGGTGATGCTCTTCGACGAGCCGACCTCGGCGCTGGACCCGGAGATGGTGAACGAGGTCCTGGACGTCATGACGGGGCTGGCCCGCGAGGGCATGACGATGATCGTCGTCACGCACGAGATGGGCTTCGCGCGCAGGGCGGCCCAGAAGGTCGTGTTCATGGCGGACGGCCAGATCGTGGAGGAGAACACTCCCGACGAGTTCTTCACGAACGCGCGCACCGAGCGCGCGAAGGACTTCCTTTCCAAGATCCTCACGCACTGAGCCGCGGGGCTCCGGCAGAGAGCAGAGGTAGGACCAGAAATGCGAGTACGTCGTTTCGGCGCCCTGATCGGGGCGGGGATGGCGCTGTCACTGGCGCTCAGCGCGTGCGGCAGCGACACCGAGAAGACCGAGGCCAAGACGGTCGTCCAGAAGGCCAAGGACGACAAGAAGCTGACCATCGGCATCAAGTTCGACCAGCCGGCGCTCGGGCTGAAGAAGCCCGACGGCACCTTCGACGGCTTCGACGTCGACGTCGCCAAGTACATCGCCAAGTCGCTGGGCGTTCCCGAGAGCGGCATCACCTTCAAGGAGACCACCTCCGCCAACCGCGAGTCGTTCCTCGGCGGCGGCCAGGTCGACCTGGTGATCGCCACCTACTCCATCACCGACGCGCGCAAGCAGCAGGTGACCTTCGGCGGGCCGTACTACGTCGCCCACCAGGACACGATGGTCCGGACCGACGACAACGCCATCAAGAAGGCCCAGGACCTCAAGGGCAAGAAGCTGTGCAAGGCCGCCGGGTCCAACTCCTTCCGCCGCGTCACCGAGGGCCCGCCGGACGGCAAGCTCAACATCAAGGGCGTCACGCTGGTCGACGCGAGCAGCTACTCCGAGTGCGTGAGCAAGCTGAAGTCCAAGGCGCTGGACGCGGTCAGCACCGACGACCTGATCCTCGCCGGGTTCGCCAACCAGCAGAAGGGCTCCTTCAAGGTCATCAACGACCCCTTCACCGACGAGAAGTACGGCGTCGGCCTGAAGAAGGGCGACACCGAGACCTGCGAGGCCGTCAACAAGGCCATCACCACGATGTACTCCGACGGCACCGCCAAGACCCTGCTGGAGAAGCACTTCGCCGGCACCGGGCTGAAGCTCGTCACGACCGTCCCGCAGATGGAAGGCTGCGCCTGATCCCAGGCCGCGCATGACGCCCGTCACGCCGGTGCGTCCCCCCGCACGACCGGGGGCGCACCGGCATGGCCTGACCCCTGCTGGAACGCCATGAAACAGCTGAGCAATGTTTGACTTCAGCCCGTTCTTCGACAACTTCAACGAGATCATGCAGGGCTTCTGGGCGACCATCCGCCTCGCGGCGGCGGCCGCGGTGCTCTCGCTGATCATCGGAACGCTGCTGGCGAGCTTCCGCGTCGCGCCCGTCCCCGTGCTGCGCGCCTTCGGCACGGGCTACGTCAACGTCGTGCGGAACACGCCGCTGACCCTGGTGCTGCTCATGTGCAGCCTGGGCCTCAACGACATCCTGGCGCTGAAGTTCTCCGAGAACTCCTCGACCACCTACTACTGGTGGGCGGTCCTCGGCCTCTCCGCCTACACCGGGGCCTTCGTCTGCGAGACCCTCCGCTCCGGGATCAACACCGTCCCGCTGGGGCAGGCCGAGGCGGCGCGCTCGATCGGGCTGACCTTCACCCAGTCGCTACGGGTGATCATCCTGCCGCAGGCCTTCCGCGCGATCATCGCCCCGCTGGGCAGCGTGTTCATCGCGATGATCAAGAACACGACGGTGGCGGCCGCGGCGAGCTACGCGGAGGTGGCGCTGGTCACCAAGACCATCGTCGACAAGCCCACGTTCGCCAACGGGGTGATCCCGCTGTTCCTCGGCGTGGCCATCGGGTTCCTGATCCTCACCCTCCCGACCGGCTACTTCTTCGGCTGGCTGGCTAAGCGGATGGCGGTGGCGCGGTGAGCAAGGAAGCGACCGTACTCTTCGACATTCCCGGGCCGCGGGCGCGCGCGCGGAACACGGCGCTGACCGCCATCGTGTCCGTGGTGCTCGTCGCGATCTTCGCCGCCCTCGTCTGGCGGCTGAACGACAAGGGCCAGTTCGAGAGCAAGCTGTGGACGCCGTTCACCGAGTGGACGGTCTGGCGGCACCTGCTCCTGCCCGGCCTGATGAACACGCTGAAGGCCGCCGCGGTGGCCACCGTGCTGGCGCTGCTGTTCGGCGTCGTCTTCGGGCTGGCGCGGCTGTCGGACCACTGGTGGATCCGGGTGCCGGCCGGGGCCGTCGTCGAGTTCTTCCGCGGCATCCCGCTGCTGATCCTGATCTTCCTGGCGTTCTTCGTCCCGAACAAGATCAGCCCGACCATCGCCGAGTCGCCGTTCGGGCAGCTCCAGCGCATGTCGGTGGACTACTTCTTCTCGATCTTCGGGGTGGAGAGCAACGCCGGGACGGTCACCGTGCCCGCGTTCGCCGCGGTGGTGTTCGGCCTGACGATGTACAACGGCTCGGTGCTCGCCGAGGTGGTGCGCGCCGGCGTCCTGTCGATCCCGAAGGGGCAGTCGGAGGCCGCCTACTCCATCGGGCTCCGCAAGAACGGCGTGATGCGCCTCGTCCTGCTGCCGCAGGCGATCACGGTGATGATGCCGGCGATCGTGAGCCAGATCGTCGTCCTGCTCAAGGACACCGCGCTCGGGTTCATCATCGCCTACGGCGAGTTCCTGCAGGCGGGCTTCAAGCAGGTCCCCGCCAACTACAGCAACAACGTCCTGCAGGCCGGCATCATCGTCGCGATCATCTACATCGCGATCAACATGTCGCTGAGCCGGGTGGCGACGTGGCTGGAGGCGCGCAGCCGCCGCAGCCGCAAGACCGAGGCCAAGACGATGGGCACGGCCGGCCCGCCGCCGGCGGCCGGCGTCGGGGTCGCCGATCAGGGCGTCCCGTCGGTCTGACGGTTCGCTCGTCCGGGAAGGGCGCCGCCGGCTCCGGCGGCGCCCTTCGCTGTCACGGCGGGCCGGTGCGCGGGCGGGCCGGGGCCGCGCAGCCGTGTTACCGGCGGGTTTCCGTCCGGCGGCCTTGTATCTTTCCGACGTCAAACGGCCCGTCATGGCCCCAACCGATACCCGTATGCGGGACGATTCCTGTTATGACCGCTCGTGCGACCCTCCCCTACGGCTCATGGCCTTCACCCATCTCTGCGGCCGATGTCGCCCGCGCCCGGCTGCGCCTCAGTTTTCCCACCGTCGCGGGCGATGACGTGTGGTGGCAGGAGACCCGGCCCGAGGAGGGCGGGCGGACCACGGTCATCCACCTGAAGGGCGGTCGCCGGACGGAGCTGCTGCAGGCGCCCTGGGACGCCCGCACCCGCGTCCACGAGTACGGCGGACGGTCGTACCTGCCGGTCCGCACCGGCGACGGCTGGTCGATCGTGTTCTCCAACTACGACGACCAGCGGCTCCACCGGCTCGACGAGGGCGACCCGAAGCCGTACCCGCTGACGCCCGAGCCGGCCGTCCCGGCGGGGCTCCGCTTCGCCGACTACGTGCTGTCCCCCGACGGGACGGAGATCTGGTGCGTCTGCGAGGGCCACATCGCCGCGCCGGCGCAGGAGGGCGCGGAGGCGCCCGCGGACGCCGCCGGCATCCGGCGCGCCATCGTGGCCGTCCCGCTCGACGGCACCGCCGCCACGGACGCCGGCGCGATCCGCGAGCTGGTGACCGGCGCGCAGTTCTACGCCTCCCCCGCGCCGTCCCCGGGCGGCGGGCACCTGGCGTGGGTGCAGTGGAACCACCCGCGCATGCCCTGGGACGGCACCGAGGTGCGGGCGGCGGCGATCGAGGACGGCGCCGCGGTCGCGCCCCGGACCGTCAAGGGCGGCCTCACCGAGTCGGCCGTGGCGCCGCTGTGGCGCGACGAGGAGTCCCTCTACGTGATCTCCGACTGGCCCGGCTGGTGGAACATCTACCAGGTCGGCCTGCACGGCGAGTCGCCGCAGGCGCTGTACCCGGCCGAGGAGGAGTTCACCGGGCCGCTGTGGCAGCTCGGCGGCATGCCGTACGCGCTGCTCGGCGACGGGCGCCTCGCCGTCCTGCACGGTGAGGGAGACCTGCGGCTCGGCATCTACGACACCGACACGCTCGACCTCGTCGACGTGGAGGTCCCGTACCGGAACTGGGCGACGCAGCTGTCCACCGACGGCACCACGATCGTGGGGATCGCGGGCGGGCCCGACCTGCCGACGTCGGTCGTGCGCGTCGACACCACGACCGGGCGCGTCGAGGGGCTGCGCCGCGAGATGGCCGAGCTGCCGGACGTCGCCTACCTCTCCAAGCCGCGCACCGAGCGCCTCGAAGGGCCGTTCGGCCGTCCCGTCCACGCCTACGTGTTCCCGCCGACCAACCCGGAGGCGGCGGGGCCCGAGGGCGAGCTGCCCCCGTACGTGGTGTTCGTGCACGGCGGCCCGACCGGGCGCGTCAGCACCTCGCTCGACCTGGAGCGGTCGTACTTCACCAGCCGCGGCATCGGCGTCGTCGACGTCAACTACGGCGGGTCCGCCGGCTACGGCCGCGCCTACCGGGAGCGCCTGCGCCGCCAGTGGGGGGTCGTGGACGTCGAGGACGCCGTGGCCGCCGCGCGGGCCCTCGTGGACGGCGGCATCGCCGACCCCGCGCGGCTGGCGATCCGCGGCGGCTCCGCGGGCGGCTGGACGACCCTCGCGTCCGTCACGCAGACCGACGTGTTCAAGGCGGCGACGTCCTACTTCGGGATCAGCGACCTGCAGAGCTTCGTCGAGGCGACCCACGACTTCGAGTCGCACTACCTGTTCGGCCTCATCGGCCCCCTGCCCGGCTTCGAGCGCGCCTACGAGGAGCGGTCGCCGCTCAACCGCGCCGACAGGACGGCCTGCCCGGTCCTGCTCCTGCAAGGCCTGAACGACCCGGTGGTGCCGCCGGACCAGTCCGAGCGTTTCGCCATGGCGCTGGCGGAGAAGAAGATGCCGTACGCCTACCTCACGTTCGAGGGCGAGTCGCACGGCTTCCGGAAAGCGTCCACCGTCATCCGCTGCCTGGAGGCCGAGCTGGCGTTCTACGGCCAGACCCTGGGCTTCGAGCCGCGCGGAGTGGAGCCCGTGCCCCTGACCGTCGGGTGACGGCTCAGGGGACGAGGTAGGAGTAGATGTCGATCAGTGAGTGGCCGGCGCCGAAGAACGACACGGTGTCGCCCGAGGTGTTGTTCAGGAAGCCCGCGGTCAGCCCGTTGTAGTAGGCGTCGGGACGGTTCGTCCCGGGGCCGACGTGGACGCGCAGCAGGCTGCCGGGCGGGATCACGTACCCGGCACCGATCCTCATGAGGTTGCTCCCCTGGTCGCGCAGGTGGCCGCCGCTCACGTCGATCGGCCGGGACGTGGTGTTGCGCAGCACCACGTGCTCGCTGTTCTCCGGCTGGACGTCGTCGCCGCTCGGGTTGGGGAAGACGCTGTCGACGACGACGCCGGTGGCGGCGGGGAACGGCTTCCGGCCGTCCAGGATCCGGCGTGCCGCGGCGGCGAAGTTCGTGGTGACCCAGTCGTAGCCCTGGTTCGCGGCCATCGAGACCTCGGCGGGACTGTCGACCGGGTCGCTGATCACCTTCAGTCCCCTGCGGTGCGCGCGCCCGACGTCGGCGGCGCTCGTCGCCCTCGGGTGCGCGTACACGCCGATCGTCCAGCCTTTCAGGGCGTCCAGCTCGTCGTCGGCGAGCATCCTGCCGCCGGTCAGGTAGGAGAGCTGCACCTTGGGCGCGGACGCGTGGAACTCCCTGAGCGCCGCCTGGTCCCGTGAGTGGACCTGTACCCGGTAGGCGCCCGACGGGAGCGTCCGGCCGTCGGTGAGCTTCGCGGCGTTCAGTTCCTGAGCGAGCAGTGTGGCGACGCCCGGGCTGTTGGCGGGCGACTTGAGTTCCAGGCTGAGGCCGGTCCGCTCGCCCGCGACGGACAGCAGGTCCTTCAGGGTCGGCACCCGCTGCCCCTTGAACCGGGAGTCGAACCACGAGCCGGCGTCGAGCCTCTTGATCTCGGCGAGCGTGAACTGGCCGACCCGCCAGGGTTCCCGGCCGGGGTAGACCTCCTCCACGTTGGTCGTCCTGGCGAGCGTGTCGTCGTGCAGCAGCACGATCCGGCGGTCGGACGTCAGCTGGACGTCGCCCTCCAGGACGTCGGCCCCCTCGCGGACGGCGTTGCGGTAGGAGGCGAGCGTCTCTTCGGGCGCCTGCCCCGGCGACCCGCGGTGCCCGACGACCACCGCGTGGTCCCGCCCGCCCGCATGCTCCGGCGCGGCCTGGGCGACACCGGTGAGGGCGACCACCGCGGCCAGCACGGCCCCGCTTCCGAGGATGGCGACCTTGCGCATCATGATCCTTCCGCCGACCACCCCCTGATCATTAAGGGGGGAGGTGGCGGGGACCAGGCCCAATCGTGAACGGGCGCGGGTCAGCGGGCGAACTCGATCGCCCGCGACTCGCGGACGACGGTGACGCGGATCTGGCCCGGGTAGGTCAGCTCGTCCTCGACCTGCTTGGCGATGTCGCGGGCGATGACCTGCGCCTGGATGTCGTCGACCGCGTCGGGCTTGACCATGACGCGGATCTCCCGCCCGGCCTGCATCGCGAAGACCTTCTCCACGCCGTCGTGCTTGGCGCGGGCGATCTCCTCCAGCCGTTCGAGCCGCTTGACGTAGGCCTCCAGGGACTCCCTGCGCGCGCCGGGCCGGCTGCCGCTCACCGCGTCCGCGGCCTGGGTGAGGACGGCCTCCACCGTCCGGACCTCGACCTCGTTGTGGTGCGCCTCGATCGCGTGGACGACGTCCTCGTGCTCGCCGTAGCGGCGGGCGATCTCGGCGCCGATCAGCGCGTGGCTGCCCTCCACCTCGTGGGTGAGCGCCTTGCCGATGTCGTGCAGCAGCGTGCACCGCTTGGCGACCTCCACCGGCAGCCGCAGCTCGCTCGCCATGACGCCCGCGATGTGCGCGGACTCGATCAGGTGCTTGAGCACGTTCTGCCCGTAGGACGTCCGGTACCGCAGCTGCCCGAGCAGCGCGATCAGCTCCGGGTGCATGTCGGCGATGCCGACCTCGACCAGGGCGTCCTCGCCGGCCCGCACGCACAGCTGCTCCACGTCGCTGCGGCTGCGCTCGTAGATCTCCTCGATGCGCTGCGGGTGGATCCGGCCGTCCAGGACGAGCTTCTCCAGGGTCAGCCGCCCGACCTCGCGCCGCACCGGGTCGAAGCAGCTCAGCAGGACCGCCTCGGGCGTGTCGTCGATGATCAGGTTGACGCCGGTGGTCGTCTCGAACGCCCGGATGTTGCGGCCCTCGCGGCCGATGATGCGGCCCTTCATCTCGTCGCTCGGCAGGTGCAGCACCGACACGACCGACTCGGCCGTCTGCTCGCTCGCGACCCGCTGGATCGCCAGCGTCACGATCTTGCGGGCGCGCTTCTCGCCCTCCGCCCGCGCGCTGTTCTCGATCTCCCGGACGATCGGGATGGACTCCCGCTTGGCCTGGTTCTCGATCGCCGCGACCAGCTCGCCCTTGGCCTGCCCGGCGGTGAGGCCGGCCGCCCGCTCCAGCACCCTGCGCCGCTCCTCGGCGACGCCGTCGAGCTCCTCCTTGCGGGCCTCCAGGGCCTTCTTGGTCTCGGCGAGCCGCCCCTGCCACTCCTCCAGCCGGCGCACCTCCCCGTCCAGCCGCTGCTCCCGCTCCGCGAGGCGCGCCTCCCGGCGCTCCAGGTCCTCCCGGATGGTCCGCAGGTCGTCCCGGAGGGTCCGGCCCTCCTCGTCGAGCTCCGCGCGCGCCGCGACGGCGATCTGCTGCGCCTCGCGGTCGGCCTTCTCCAGGAGCTCCTTGGCGTCCCGCCGGGCCTGCACCCTGATCTCGTCGGCCTCGCCGCGCGCCAGCGCGATCTCCGCGGCCGCCTTGCCGGGCATGCCGGGGCGCCGCAGGATGACGATCACGAGAGCGACCAGGGTCACCAGCAGCGCTGCACCCAGCAGGACGCTCTCCATGAGGCAGATCCTTCCTCGCCGCGGGCCCGTCCGGTTTGCGGGGCCCTGCCTAGCGAGGATTTACTCGCGCGCGGATGCACGACATCGCGGGACCGCGCGCGGCGCGCCCCCGGCGACCCGGCCGTATCCGGTCGACGATCCTGCCCTGTACGCCTCTCAGCTGCTGGAACGTGCTCGGTCGTATGGCAATCCGCAAGACGCGGAGTAACTCCTCACTGCCGTAACGGTAAGCGGCATAGAGGTAATGAGCAAGCAAACGTTGGGCATTCCGGACTAACCGAACGTCCGCGTGAGTCCTTCCTTACCGCTCCCCCTGACCATCCACACCCCCCGCGACCTGCACACCCGTCCCCCGGTCAGAGTCCGCCCCCGTCACCCCCGAGCAACCCATCCCCGCGCACGGGCGTGTCGCCCCGTCAACGATCAGTCGAGGGGCTCTTGGGGGTCGGGGACGGAGTCCAGGTCGGCGCCCTCCTCCGCCAGGGCTTCCTTGACCACCCGGTAGGAGAGGCCGGGCGGGTAGCCCTTGCGGGCGAGCATGCCCACCAGGCGGCGCATGCGCTTGGCGGGGTCGGCGCCTCGGGTGGCCCGGAGCCTGCGGGTGACGAGGGCGCGGGCGGTCTCCTCTTCCCGGGCGGGGTCGAGGGACTCGACGGCCTCGTTGACGGTGTCGTCCGCCACGCCGCGGTGGCGGAGCTCGGCGGCGAGGGCGCGCCTCGCCAGCCCGCGGCCGGTGTGGCGGGACTGCACCCAGGCCTGCGCGAACGCCTCGTCGTCGATCAGCCCGACGTCGGTGAACCTGCCGAGGACCCGTTCGGCGACGTCGTCGGGGATGTTCCTGCGGCGCAGCGCGTCCGCCAGCTGGGCCCGCGTCCGCGGAGACGCGGACAGCAGGCGTAGGCAGGCCTCCCGGGCCTTCGCCTCGGGGTCGGCCGGCGCGTCGCCGCGGCGCCCGCGCGAGTTCCCGGGCGGCGTCGAGGGACTCGACGGCGTCCCGCTCATCTACCCCCTCCTCCTCCTACGTCCACAGGTCGGTAGCCGGCACAGGTCGCGTCACCGCAGGTCGCGTCACCGCAGGTCGCGTCACCGCAGGTCGCGTCACCGCAAGGCCGGAGGCGCGGCGGCCGGAGCACGGCGGTCGGAGGCCCGGCGGTCGGAGGCCCGGCGGGTGGAGCAGAGCCTTGCGGGTGGAGCAGAGCCCCGCGGTGGAGCGGGGCCCGGCGGGTGGAGCGCGGCCCGCTGTGGGGGCGCGTAGGAGCGGCGGCGCCATCGGGGAAGGTCCGTGCACCGGTCGTGCGATGCCGGGTAAGGCGCCGCCGCCCTGCATACGAGATCATCGCTCACTCTTCGTCAAGAGTCACCCTTATCGGGGGATTCTTGGTCAGGAATCGCCCGGCTTTGCCTTGGCCGCCTTGCGTCCGGCGGCCTTGGCGGGGGCCGCCACGGGCGCGGCGGGGGCCTCGGGGGCGGCGTCCGGCGCGGCGGGCTCGGCCTCCTTGTCGACCTTCGGGCCGATGCCGAGCTTCTCCTTGATCTTCTTCTCGATGCCGTCGGCCATGTCGGGGTTGGCCTTGAGGAAGTTGCGGGCGTTCTCCTTGCCCTGGCCGAGCTGGTCGCCGTCGTAGGTGTACCAGGCGCCGGACTTGCGGACGAAGCCGTGCTCCACGCCGAGGTCGATCAGGCCGCCCTCGCGGCTGATGCCCTGGCCGTAGAGCAGGTCGAAGTCGGCGACGCGGAACGGCGGGGCCATCTTGTTCTTGACGACCTTGACGCGGACGCGGTTGCCGACGGCCTCGGTGCCGTCCTTGAGGGTCTCGATCCGGCGGACGTCGAGGCGGACGGAGGCGTAGAACTTCAGCGCCCGGCCTCCGGTGGTGGTCTCCGGGGAGCCGAACATGACGCCGACCTTCTCGCGGAGCTGGTTGATGAAGACGGCGGTGGTCTTGGTCTGGTTGATCGCGCCGGTGAGCTTGCGCAGGGCCTGCGACATGAGGCGGGCCTGGAGGCCGACGTGGCTGTCGCCCATCTCGCCCTCGATCTCGGCGCGCGGGACGAGCGCGGCGACGGAGTCGATGACGACGATGTCGATCGCGCCGGAGCGGATCAGCATGTCGGTGATCTCCAGGGCCTGCTCGCCGGTGTCGGGCTGGGAGACCAGCAGGGCGTCGATGTCGACGCCGAGCTTGGCGGCGTACTCGGGGTCGAGCGCGTGCTCGGCGTCGACGAAGGCGGCGATGCCGCCCAGCTTCTGCACGCTCGCCACCGCGTGCAGCGCGATGGAGGTCTTGCCGGAGCCCTCGGGGCCGTACACCTCGACGACGCGGCCGCGGGGCAGGCCGCCGATGCCGAGCGCGATGTCGAGGGAGATGGCGCCGGTGGGGATCACCTCGACGGGCGCCCGCGCCTCCTCACCCATCCGCATGACCGATCCCTTGCCGAACTGGCGCTCGATCTGGGCGAGTGCGGTCTCGAGAGCCTTCTCCCGGTCGTTCGCTGCCATTGAGATGTCCTTCTCGGTCGTGATGTCGGCTCTCGGCCGCTGGTGCGATGTCGAGGGCGACGTTACGGCGGGCCACCGACACTTTTCGAGTCCGGCGCGAATTGTGGATAAGGCCGCCGGCCGCGACCAGCTTACCGAACATCCGTTCGATCATCGTCCGGTCCGCCGATTCGGGGTGGAATCTCCGTGCGCTTCCTGGTCCGGACCCCGTACGCTGGCGGCGTCGACGGAGGGTTCCAATCATGACGCTGACCGTCCTCTTCTGCGTCGATCCGATCCATCCCCGGCGCGTTGACCCCCATTTCGCCCGCGAGGCCGCGGCCGTGCGGGACCACTACGGCGAGATCGTCCTGGTCGACCACGACGCGCTGCGGCGCGGCGACGCCGACGACGCCGTCGAGGCGGTGCCCGCCAACCTGGGGCCCGTCTGGTACCGCGGCTGGATGGTGTCGGCGGAGGAGTACGGCGCGATGGCCGCCGCCCTGAAACAGCGCGGGACGATCCTGCTGACGCACCCGGACGACTACCGGCGCGCGCACGAGCTGCCGGGATGGCACGACACGTTCGCGGGGCTCACGCCGCACAGCGTGTGGCGTCCGCTCGGAACCGGCCAGGATCCCGGCGACCTGAACGAGCTGGGCGAGCTGGTCAAGCCGCTGCGCAGCGGCCCCGCCGTGGTGAAGGACTACGTGAAGTCGTGCAAGCACGAGTGGGAGGAGGCGTGCTACGTCCCGGACGTGAAGAACCTCTCGCGGCTGCACGACATCGCGGCGAAGATGGTCGCGCTGCGGGACGACTACCTGGCGGGCGGTCTCGTCGTGCGCGAGTTCGAGGAGTACGACGAGGGCGAGGCGCGCGTGTGGTGGGTGGACGGTGAGCCCGCGCTGGTGGGCCCGCACCCGGACAGTCCCGGCGTGGACCTCGATCCCGATCTGGACGCGGTGGCTCCGGCCGTCCGCGCCCTGGGGTGCAGGTTCATCACCACCGACCTGGCGCGCCGCGCGGACGGCGTCTGGCGCGTCGTGGAGGTCGGCGACGGCCAGGTGAGCGATCTGCCGTCGTCCGTGGACGCGATGGACCTCTACGCGCATCTCCCCGTCCCCGACTGACGCCGGCGCCGCGCCGGGATGATGCCTTTGTGGGGGATGAACCGGATCGGGATTTTCGCCGTCTAATGCTCGACGGTCCCTGACCGTCCGGTTGCCCGCCACGTGAGAAGGACGTGTTCTCTTGCCCCCACAGGAGCCCACTCGGCGGCTCAGCTCCCGCGCCGTGAAGGTGGGGATGGTGAGCGCCCTTTCGCTGACCCTCGTCGCCTGCGGTTCCGGTTCGACCACGGCGAGATGCGTGGACCGCAACGCCCCGGCCAAGGGCAAGAGCGGCTACAAGGTCGTCCCTGACGGCTACTGCGACTCCGGCGACATCGACAATCCCTCGCCCGCGTACGGCCGGTACTTCTGGTATTACGGCGGCAAGAGCAACTCCGGTTTCGTGTCGGGCGGCAGCCGGGTCCGGCCCGACGGGAAGATCAAGTCCAGCGGCGGCCGGACGCTGAGCCGGGGCGGGTTCGGCGGCGGCGGCAGCCGGGGCGGCGGGGGCTGACCGGTGCGCAGAGTCCGTTCGACGCCGCGCGACGGCTGGGCGGAGAAGGTCGAGGCGCACGGCCTGGCCTTCCACCGCACCGCGCACCCCGAGCATCTGACGCGCCCGTACTGGGACGAGTCCGTGCACTACGTCTTCGAGATGGACGAGGTCCTGGCCCTTGAGGGCGTCGTCAACGAACTGCACCGGATGTGCCTGGACGTGGTGGAGCACGTCGTGTCCACCGGCCGCTACCACGCTCTCGGCATCCCGGACTGGGTCGCGCCGCTGATCGAGGAGTCATGGCGGCGCGGCGACCCGCACCTGTACGGGCGGTTCGACCTTCGCTACGACGGCCAAGGGCAGGCCAAGCTCCTGGAGTACAACGCCGATACGCCGACGGCCCTGGTGGAGAGCTCCGTCGTGCAGTGGTACTGGCTGCAGGACACCCATCCGGGGGACGACCAGTGGAACTCCATTCACGAGCGGCTCGTGGCCCGCTGGAAGGAGATCGTCCCCGCGGTGGACGGCGGACCGGCCCACTTCGCCTGGACGACCGGTGACGAGACCGGCGAGGAGGTCATGACGATCGCCTACATGCAGGAGACCGCCGAGGAGGCGGGTCTGCCGGGCGTGGCGATCGCCATGGAGGACATCGGGTGGGACGCCGCGAACGGACGGTTCGTGGATCTGGACGAGCGTGATATCCGGACGCTGTGCAAGCTCTACCCCTGGGAGTGGATCGTCGCGGAGCCGTTCGGGCGCAACATCCCGGGCACGTCCACGTCGTGGATCGAGCCGATCTGGAAGATGGTGCTGTCGAACAAGGCGCTCCTCGTCCTGCTCTGGGAGCTGTTCCCGGACCACCCGAATCTGCTGCCCACGTACCTGAACACGCCGTCGAACCTGACCTCCTACGTCCAGAAGCCGCTGCTCGGACGTGAGGGCGCGAGCATGCGCATCGTCACCCCGGACGGCAGTGAGCAGCGAACCCAGGGCGACTACGGGGCCGAGGGCTTCGTCTTCCAGGAGTTCTGCGCGCTGCCCGACTTCGACGGGCAGCGCCCGGTACTGGGAGCGTGGGTGGTCGCGGACGGGTCGGCAGGGATCGGTATCAGGGAGACGGCCGGGCTCATCACCGATGACACGTCATCGTTCGTTCCGCATCGCATCCCGCTGTAGCGGAACCGGCTACTGGAGCTTCGAGGGGACGTCGAAGGTGGCGACGACGGCTTGCCAGACCTTCTTGGCGGGCTCGCCGTCGGCGAGGGCCTGCTCGATGGTGCGGCCGCCCAACTCGGCCATGACGTAGTCCTTGGCCACGCTCTCGGCGTAGTGCTCGCCGAACTGCTGGTTCATCCGATCCCAGAAAACTGTGAGCCGCACACGCCCACGCTATCCGACGGACGGTTCCTCCAAGGACTGCGCGACCTCGCCCGGGACTGCGGGCCCGCTCCCCTGGCGGTACTGGCGGTGAAGGCCCGTCAGGTAACGCTCGACCCCTTCGATGACGCGGGCCGTGCGGTAGGACGGGAAGACGTCGAACGCGTGCTGGGCGCCCTTCATCTCGGCGTAGATGACGGGAGCCGCTGAGACGTCCCGTAGCCGCTCCACGAACCGGCGTGCCTCTGCCACGGGGATGAGGGAGTCGCGGCTTCCGTGGATGACGAAGAAGGGCGGCGCGTCCTCGCGGATGTACGTCACAGGTGACGCCTTGGCGTACGCCTCCTGGTTCTCCGCGAACGGCTTCTTGACGACCATCCGCTCCATCAGGTGGGTGGCGCCCATGGGACGAGGCCAGGGCCCGGCCTCGACGAAGTTGTACACGCCGTAGAAGGGGACGGCTCCCTGGACGCTGGTGTCGGCGTCTTCGAATCCCGGCTGGAACTCGGGCACGTTGGCGCTCAGCGCCACCATCGCCGCGAGGTGACCGCCAGCCGAGCCACCGGTCACGCAGAGGAAATCGGGGTCGGCGCCGTGCTCCTCGGCGTGCTCCTTGTACCAGGCGACGAAGTGTTTGAGGTCGATCAGATGCTCTGGCCACGTGGCGCGCGGGCTGAGCCGGTAGTTGACGTTGAAGCCGACCCATCCTTGGAGCGCCATGTGGTTGAGCAACGGCAGCCCCTGCTCGCGCTTGTCCCCGATCACCCAGGCGCCGCCGTGGATCTGCATGAGCCCGGGACGCGGCTCGTCGCCGTCCCGTTCTCCGGCAGGACGGAAGACGTCCAGCTTCAGGCGCAGCCGGCCGTCCTCCTGGTACACGACGTTGCGTTCGACCCGCACGCCCCTGCGCGGGATCAGGACCAGCTGAGGGACGATCAGGTGCGAGATCGGGTAGCGGGGCCCGCCTTCGGGGTCCAGTTCGAGGGGCGCGCCGCTGTCCCGCAGTGTGACGACGGTGCGGCGCGACGCGGCGAGGGTCGCGGCGACGCCCGCCATGGCGAGGACCGCGAGGACGAGCCCCGTCCAGCCCGCCCAGCCGTCCAGTCCACCGAACGCGACCGCGAGCGCGATGGCCGCCGCCCAGGTGACGAGCACGTGCGGCGCCATCTCGATCGTCAGCCAGCCGCAGAAGAAGCTCGGCGCGACCAGGACCGCGCCGTGCCGGGGGGCGTGGGCGTTGGCGGCCACCAGGGCGAACAGGATCCCGAGGGAGAGCAGGAGGTAGGGCATCGGGGCTCCTCGGCGGAGGGTCGTCCCGTAGACCATGCCCCGGACAAGTGCTTGCTTACAATGTGACGCGCGCCACGCCGCCGCATTCTGTCGGACCCGCGAGGCACTATGGCGCCATGGGCGGTGACGTGCTCGAACGCTTCTCGCCGGCGACCCGCGCCTGGTTCACCGGGGCGTTCGCCGCGCCCACCCCCGCCCAGGCGGGGGCGTGGGGGTCGATCGCCGGCGGCGACGACACGCTGGTCGTCGCCCCGACCGGGTCCGGCAAGACCCTCGCGGCGTTCCTGTGGTCGCTCGACCGGCTCGCCACCGAGGCCGTCCCCGACGACCCGCTGCGCCGCTGCCGCGTCCTGTACGTGTCGCCGCTGAAGGCCCTCGCCGTCGACGTGGAGCGCAACCTGCGCGCCCCGCTGGCCGGCATCCGCCACGCGGCGCGCCGCCTCGGCCTGCCCGAGCCCGGCGTCCGGGTCGGGATGCGGTCGGGCGACACCCCGGCCGACGAGCGCCGCAGGCTGGCCACCAGACCGCCGGACATCCTGATCACCACGCCGGAGTCGCTGTTCCTGATCCTCACCTCGCGGGCGCGCGAGTCGCTGCGCGGGGTGGAGACCGTCATCGTGGACGAGGTGCACGCCGTCGCGGGCACCAAGCGCGGCGCGCACCTGGCGCTGTCCCTCGAACGGCTGGACGCGCTCCTCGAACGTCCGGCCCAGCGGATCGGCCTGTCGGCGACCGTCCGTCCCACCGACGAGGTCGCGGCGTTCCTGGGCGGCACGAAGCCGGCCGCGGTCGTCCAGCCGCGCTCCGACAAGGTCTTCGACCTCGACATCGTCGTCCCGGTGGAGGACATGGGCGAGGTCGGGCAGTTCGTGGACGACTCGGGGGCGGCCGACCCCCGCCAGCGCAGCATCTGGCCCCACGTCGAGGACCGCCTGCTCGACCTCATCCAGGCCCACCGTTCGACGCTCGTCTTCGCCAACTCCAGGCGGCTGGCCGAAAGGCTGTGCGGACGGCTGAACGAGCTCGCCTACGAACGCGCCACAGGCGAGCCGCTGCCCGAAGACCACTCTCCCGCGGCGACGATGGCCCAGGCGGGCGCGGCCAGAGGGGCGCCGCTGGAAATCGCCCGAGCGCACCATGGTTCCGTCTCCAAGGAGGAGCGGGCCGGCATCGAGAACGCCCTGAAGGAGGGCCGTCTCCCCGCGGTCGTGGCGACGTCCAGCCTGGAACTGGGCATCGATATGGGCGCGGTCGATCTGGTCGTCCAGGTGGAGTCGCCGCCGTCCGTCGCCAACGGCCTCCAGCGGGTGGGACGCGCCGGCCACCAGGTCGGCGCCGTGTCCAAGGGCGTCATCTTCCCCAAGTACCGCGGCGACCTCATCCAGACGACGGTCGTGGCCGAGCGCATGCGCGGCGGCGAGATCGAGGAGCTGCGGTACCCGCGCAACCCCCTGGACGTCCTCTCCCAGCAGATCGTCGCGATGGTCTCCATGGACGAGTGGACGGTCGACGACCTCGAATCCCTCGTCAAGCGCGCCGCCCCCTACGCCACGCTCCCCCGGTCGGCGCTGGAGGCGTCCCTCGACATGCTCGCCGGGCGCTACCCCAGCGACGAGTTCGGCGAGCTGCGCCCCCGCCTCGTCTGGGACCGCGTGACCGGCGTCCTGCGCGACCGTCCGGGCGCGCAGAGGCTCGCCGTGACCAGCGGCGGGACGATCCCCGACCGGGGTCTCTTCGGCGTCTTCCTCGTCGGGGAGAAGGCCTCGCGCGTGGGCGAGCTCGACGAGGAGATGGTCTACGAGTCGCGGGTGGGCGACGTGTTCGTCCTCGGCGCCAGCTCATGGCGCATCGAGGACATCACCCCCGACCGGGTGCTCGTCTCGCCCGCCCCCGGCCAGCCCGGCAAGCTGCCGTTCTGGCACGGAGACACCCTCGGCCGGCCCGCCGAGCTGGGCCGCGCGCTCGGCTCGTTCACCCGCGAGCTGGCGGGCCTTCCACAGGAGCGGGCACAGGAACGCGTCACCACGGCGGGCCTGGATGCCTGGGCCTCCGCCAACCTCGTCTCCTACCTCCACGAGCAGCGGGAGGCCACCGGCCACGTCCCGGACGACCGGACGATGGTCGTCGAGCGGTTCCGCGACGAGCTCGGCGACTGGCGCCTGGTCGTGCACTCTCCGCTCGGGGCGCGCGTGCACGCGCCGTGGGCGCTCGCCATAGCCGGCCGCCTCCGCGAGCGGTACGGCCTCGACGCGCAGGCCATGCACGCGGACGACGGCATCGTCATCCGCATCCCCGACATGGACGAGCCGCCCGGCCTCGACCTCGTCGCCTTCGACGCCGACGACGTCGAACGCGTCGTCGTGGACGAGCTGGGCGGTTCGGCGCTGTTCGCGGCACGGTTCCGCGAGTGCGCCGCGCGCTCGCTGCTCCTCCCCCGCCGCCGCCCCGACAAGCGCATGCCGCTCTGGCAGCAGCGCCAGCGCGCCGCGCAGCTGCTGGCCGTCGCGAGCAAGTACCCGTCCTTCCCGATCGTGCTGGAGACGATGCGCGAGTGCCTGCAGGACGTGTTCGACGTCCCCGGCTTGGTGCGGCTGATGCGCGACCTGTCGGGACGCAAGGTCCGCATGGTCGAGGTGGAGACGCCCGAGCCGTCCCCCTACGCCCGCTCCCTGCTGTTCCACTACGTCGGCGCGTTCATGTACGAGGGCGACTCGCCGCTGGCCGAGCGCCGTGCCCAGGCCCTCGCGCTCGACTCGGCGCTGCTGGCCGAGCTGCTCGGCCAGGCCGATCTCCGCGAGCTGCTCGACCCCGACGCGGTCGCCGAGACCGAACGCGAGCTGCAGCGCCTCGCCGCCGACCGGCGGGCCCGTGACATGGAGGGCGTGGCCGACCTCCTCCGCGCCCTCGGCCCCCTCACCACCGCGGAGATCGCCCGCCGAACCCTCCCCGCCCGCGCCGAGGCGGAGGACGACCGAACGCCGCGACGTCCCCTCACGGATGGCACGGTTCGACCGGCCGGAGTGAACGCGCCCAGCCCGGCCGACCTGGAGCCCTCGGCCGCCGGTGCCGGCGGTAGTGCACCTGGGACGGGGGCCGCCGTGCCGGACGAGGTGGCCGTGCAGGTGGCGCGGTGGGTGGCGGAGCTGGAGGCGACGCGGCGGGCGATCCGGGTGCGGGTGGCCGGCGAGGAGCGGTGGGCGGCGATCGAGGACGCCGGGCGGCTGCGGGACGCGCTCGGCGCGCCGCTGCCCGTGGGCGTCCCGGAGGCGTTCCTCGAACCGGTCGACGATCCGCTCGGCGACCTGGTCTCCCGGTACGCGCGCACCCATGGCCCCTTCCGGGCGGGCGAGCCGGCCGCGCGGTTCGGGCTGGGCGTCGCCGTGGTCGTCGAGACGCTGCGGCGGCTCGCGGCCGGGGGGCGGGTGGTCGAGGGCGAGTTCCTGCCAGTCGAGGCCGTGGCCGGGCCGTTGACGACCGAATGGTGCGACACCGGCGTGCTCCGGACGCTGCGGCGGCGCTCGCTGGCGCGGCTGCGCGCCGAGGTCGAGCCGTCCCCGCCGGAGGCGCTCGGCCGTTTCCTGCCGGTCTGGCACGGCGTATCGGGCGGATCCCGGTTGCGCGGCATCGACGCGCTCGTCCAGGCGATCGAGCAGCTGCAGGGCGCGGCGGTCCCCGCGTCCGCGCTGGAGTCGCTGATCCTGCCGTCGCGGGTGCCCGGCTACTCCGCGGCCATGCTGGACGAGCTGACGTCCGCGGGCGAGGTCGTCTGGGCCGGCCAGGGCGGGCTGCCCGGCGGCGACGGCTGGGTGGCGCTGTACCTGGCCGACACCGCGCCGCTGCTGATGCCCGAGCCCGCGGAGATCACGCTCACGCCCGTCCACCGGGCGGTCCTGGACGCGCTCGGCGACGGCGGCGCGCTGTTCTTCCGGACGCTGTCGGACCGGGTGAACCGGCAGGTCACCGCGAACGACGCCGACCTCGTCACCGCCGTGTGGGACCTCGTCTGGGCCGGGCACCTCACCAACGACACGATGGCCCCGCTGCGGGCCGCGCTCGGGTCGGGCCGCCCGACGCACCGGTCGCGGACGACGCGCCGGGGACGTCCCGTCCTGCCGTCCCGGACGGGCCCGCCCACCGTGGCGGGGCGCTGGTGGCCGCTCCCGGAGCGGGAGGGCACCCCCACCCTGCGGTCGCACGCGCTGGCCGAGGCGCTCCTGGAGCGGTACGGCATCGTCATCCGCGGCGCGGTGGCGGCCGAGCGCACGCCGGGCGGGTTCTCCGCCGTGTACCCGGTGCTGCGGGCGTTCGAGGAGTCCGGCCGGTGCCGGCGCGGCTACTTCGTCGAGGGCCTCGGCGCGGCGCAGTTCGCGCTCCCGGGGGCGGTCGACCGGCTCCGCGCGCTCCGCCCGGCCGCGGCGGCGGCCCCGGACGACATCTCCGCGCTGTGGGAGCCGGCGCCGCGCGAGCCGCAGGTCCGCGCCCTCGTCCTGGCCGCGGCCGATCCCGCCAACCCGTACGGCGCGGCCCTGCCGTGGCCGGAGCGGGACGACGAGGTCGCCAGCGGCCACAAGCCGGGCCGCAAGGCCGGCGCGCTGGTCGTGCTGGTCGAGGGCCGCCTCGTCCTCTACGTCGAGCGCGGCGGCCGGACGCTGCTGACCTGGGACGACGACCCGGACGTCCTGCAGCCGTCGGTCGACGCGCTGGCGCTCGCGGTCCGCGAGGGGGCGCTCGGCAAGCTCACCGTCGAGCGCGCCGACGGCGCGGCGATCACCGGCTCGCCGCTGGCCGCGGCGCTGGAGTCGGCCGGCTTCCATCCGACCCCCAGGGGCCTGCGGCTGCGCTCCTGACCGCCCGGGGCGCGGAGCGCGACCGTCACGGCCACGGCGCACACCGCCACGCCCAGCAGCGACGGCGGTGTGAGCGTGCTGCCGAACATCAGCCATCCCCACAGCATCGTCGTGGGCGGGGTGAGGTAGAGCAGGGCGGACACCCTGGCCACGCCCGTCCGCTGGACGTTGATCCAGTAGAGCCCGTAGCCGCCGAGCATCGCCAGCGCGACCAGGATGGCGATGGCCGCCCAGAACACGGGGTCGGCCGGCGGCAGGAGGGAGCCGTCCAGTCCCGCGACGCCCGAGAAGACCACGGCGCTGATGCCCGCCTGGACGGCGAGGGCCTCGGGCAGTTCCGCCGAGGGCCGGGCCCGCCGCTCCAGGAGGGTCGCGCCGACGAGGGAGAGCATCGCGGCGAACGGCAGCGCGTACGCCCAGGCGGGCGCTCCCCCGTCCAGGTCGCCGCCGACGACGAGCAGGACCCCGCCGAGCCCCGCGACGAACCCGGCGAACTGCCGGCGGCTGATCGATTCGCCGAGCAGCGGCACGGCGAGCGTGACCGCGACGAGCGGCTGCAGGGCGGTGATCAGGCTGTTGATGCCCTCGACGACGCCGTACTCGGCGGCGAAGAAGACGCCGGCGAGGTAGCCGACCTGGCCGAGCGCCCCGATCAGGACGTGCAGCAGGAGGTCCCGGGACGGGACGCGGCGCCGCCGCCAGGCCACCCAGGCGCCGAGGACGGCGACGCCGATGATGAACCGCCAGGCGAGCAGGGCGGTCGCCGGCGCGGCCCGGGTGCCGAGCTCCGCGCCGACGAAACCGGAGCTCCAGGTGATGACGAAGGCGGCCCCCAGCAGGGCGTCCGTTCGGCGCGGGTGCACGGTCCTCCTAGGTATACATACCGGTATAGCTACAGAGTACATATACCGGTATGTATACTTGCGGTGTACCTCTGGGGAAGGAGCCGCGATGGCCGTCCGGGAAAGGCCGCTCACTCCCGCCGCCCGGCGGGTCCTCCAGGTGGCGAGCGAGCTGTTCTACGAGCGCGGGATCGGCTCGGTCGGCATGGAGCTGATCGCCGCCGAGGCGGGGGTCACCAAGAAGACCGTCTACGACCGGTTCGGGTCCAAGGACGCGCTGATCCTCGCCTACCTGCGCGCGCGCGACGAGCGCTGGCACGCCTTCATAGAGGGCCGTCTCTCCGAGATCGCCGATCCGCGCGAGCGCGTCCTCGCCACGTTCGACGCGCTCGGAGAGTGGCTGACGACGAAGTGCCGGCGCGGCTGCTCGATGGTGAACGCCTGCGCCGAACTCCCCGAGCCGTCCCACCCGGTCCACCGGCTCGCCGCCGAGCAGAAGGCGTGGGTGCGGGCTCTCTACGCGGAGCAGGTCGGCGACGGCGCGCTGGCCGACCAGCTCCTCATCCTGCACGAGGGGGCGATCGTCGCGTTCAGCGTGGGCGGCGTCCACGACGCCACCGGGAAGGCCCGCGCCGCGGCCGCCGCGATCCTCCCCGCGACGCTCAGCGCCGCCGGCGCCCGAACATGTTGATCATGCCGCGCAGCGCCCGCTCGTCCAGGGACCCGAACGGGTTGTCGTGGACGAGGTACGTCCAGGTCGCCGAGGGGCGCTTCAGGCCCGCCGAGTCGAGGTCGATCCCGTCCCCGGACGCGGTGAGGGCCTCGAACGCGGCCACCGACCGCTTCCGCGCGTCGGCGAGCAGCCGCTTGCCCGCCGGCACCGCCTCCCGGTTGAACTCGACCAGCGGGTCCAGGCCGCGGCCGAGCGACCGCAGGTGGATGCCCTCGCGCAGGTCGGCGAGGTAGGCGAGGTGCTCGGCCCAGCAGCGGTCGAGCTGGTACAGGACGACCTGGCGCGCGGCGGCGGCCACCGCGTCCGCGCCCGCGGTCCCGGCGAGCTCGGCGTGCTTCGCGGGCGCCGCCGCGGCCATCGCGCGGTCGGCGGCGTCACCGCGCAGGACGCCGTCCCGCTCGGCCAGCAGCTCCCGCCGCTGCAACCCGATCAGGTGGTTGTACCGCCAGGTGTTGCGGTGCAGTTCGAGGTCGACGCCCTCCGCGACGCGCTGGGCGTGGCCGACGAGCCAGTGCGCGCCCTTGCCGGTGACGCGGCCCTGGTCGTCGGCGGGGTCGTCCGGCTTCTCGTCGGGCGCGTAGCGGGTGACCAGGTCGTCCTGGAGGCTGGTGAAGAACACCGAGCCGCCGGGGTCGCCCTGCCGCCCCGCACGCCCCCTGAGCTGGTCGTCCAGGCGGCTGCTGTGGTAGCGGCCGGTCCCGATGACCAGCAGGCCGCCCGCCTCGGCCACGCGGTCGTGGTCGGATCCGCCGGCCTCGGCCGGGGCCTTGCCCGGCTCCGCGGACGGGCTGCCGCCGAGCCGGATGTCGGTCCCCCGCCCGGCCATCTGGGTGGAGACGGTGATCGCGCCGTACGCCCCCGCCTCGGCGATGATCGCGGCCTCCTCGGCGTCGTTCTTGGCATTGAGCACGACCCGGTCCAGCCCGGCGCGGGCGAGCCGGCGGGCGAGCCGCTCGGACTCGGCGACGTCGCCCGTGCCGATCAGCACCGGGCGGCCGGCGGCGTGCGCGGCGGCGATCTCCTCCACGATCGCGACCTCCTTGTCGGCGGCGGTCGCGTAGAGGCGGTCCGGCTCGTCGGCGCGGACGCACGGCCGGTTCGGCGGGACGACCGCGATCTGCAGCGCGTAGAACTCGGTGAGCTGCCCGGCGACGGCCATCGCCGTGCCCGTCATCCCGCACCGGACGGGATAGCGCCCGATCAGCTCCTGGACGGTGATCGAGTCGAGGATCTCCCCGCTCGGCGACGCCTCCAGGGCCTCCTTCGCCTCGACCGCCGCCTGCAGGCCGTCCGGCCAGCGCTGCAGCAGGGCGACCCGGCCCCGCGACTCGCTGACCAGCTTCACCGCGCCGTCCCGGACGATGTAGTCCACGTCCCGGAGCAGGAGGACCTCGGCGTGCAGGGCCACGTTGACCGCGGTGAGCGTGCCGAGCTGGTCCGGCGCGTACAGGTCGACGCCTAGGACGCGCTCCACCTCGCGGGCCCCGGCCGGGGTCAGCTGGACGTTCCGGGCCTCGTCGTCGGTGGTGTAGTGCAGGCCGGGCCGCAGCCGGCGGACGAGGTCGGCGTACTGCGGGTCGGCGGCGTCGAGGTCGGCGGCGCCCGCGAGGACGAGGGGCACCATGGCCTCGTCCACCAGGACCGAGTCGGCCTCGTCGATCAGCGCGACGGACGGCTCGGGCAGGACGAGGTCGTCCGGGTCGGTGACGAGCCGGTCCCGGAGGAGGTCGAAGCCGACCTCGCTGACCGGCGCGTACGTCACGTCCGCCCGGTACGCGGCGCGCCGCTCCCCGGGCGTGGACGACTGGCCGACCCAGCCGGCGGTGACCCCGAGCAGGGAGTACAGCGGCTCCATCCACTCGGCGTCGCGCCGCGCCAGGTAGTCGTTGACCGACATCACGTGCACCTGCCGGCCGCGCAGCGCGTACCCGGCGGCCGCCAGCGCCCCGGCCAGGGTCTTGCCCTCCCCGGTCGCCATCTCCGCGACATGCCCGGACAGCAGCGCGAGCGTCCCGATGAGCTGGACGTCGTAGGGCCGCTCCCCCAGCGCCCGGCGGGCCGCCTCGCGGCCGAGCGCGCACAGCTCCGCCAGGTCCTCCTTCTCGCGCAGGGCGGACGCCGCGGCGGTCAGCTCGGCGTCGGACAGCTCCCGGACGCGGGGCTCGCGCGCACCGGCCTCCTCGGCCAGCGCGCGGAAGGGCCCGAGGTCGACGCTGCCCGGCTTCTGGACGAGCCGCCGCAGCCGGTCACGCAGCGCCACGGCGCCTCCTCGGTTCGTCGCTCACGGTTCCCCCAACGGCAGGTCGCGCACGTGCGTTCCCCATGATCGCAGTGCCGGGGCGGAGCGGCACCGGCGCCGTCTCCGCTGTTGGTCTGACCTCGATTTCATTCCTTGGGCGGATCCCCTCCACCCCTCGCGTTTGAAAGCATGAGGCCATCACGGGGTTTGCGGTGGCCGTGGGGAAAGCGCCACCGCGGAACGGGGTTCGCCATGACACCTACGGCACGCAAGGCCGCCGCGCTCCGGCGCAAGCGCCAGATCATCAGCCAGACCGTCATCGACCGCGCGCTGAACGATCCGCGGCGGCACAAGGAGACCGCGGTCGCCGCCAAGTAGGAACCGCCAAGCAGGAACGCGCCGAGCAGGAAACGCCGAGCAGGAACGCTCCGCACGGCCGTCGAGGCGCCCCCGCCGATCCGGCGGGGGCGCCTCGCGGTTCTAGGACTCTCCCGCGGACGAGAAGACGTCGTCGCGGGCCTGCTCCAGCGCCGCGTGCAGGGCGCCGCGCAGGACGGGATCGCCGGTCACCCCGGTCACCGTGACGGTGGGGCGGGTCGGGCTGATCCGGCCGACGATCTCCTCGATGCGGGTGGCGAGGGGCCGCCCGCCGGCCAGGCCGAGGCTGCCCGACAGCACCACCAGGCCCGGGTCCAGCACGATGTTGACCGAGGTCACGCCGTAGCTGATGCGGTTGGCCAGCTCGTCCAGGAACGGGCCGCCGCGCTCCTCGTCGGCGGCGGCCGCGCGGACGCAGTCCACCGCGGTCGGCTCGGCGATGCCGTGCTCGTGCGCGAGCGCGCGGACGGCGTCCGCGCCGACCAGGGCCCCGTAGCCGCCGGCGAGGGTGGGCGTGCCCCAGGTCACCGACTCGGTCACGCCCTCGTCCTGCGGGCCCCGGCGGGCGGCGCCGAGCGGCAGCGGCGCGCCGGGGACGGGCAGGTAGCCGATCTCCCCGGCGCCGCCCCACCGGCCGCGGTGCAGCCGGCCGCCCAGCATCACCGACATGCCCATGCCGCGGTCGAGCCACATGAGCGCGAAGTCGTCGGCGCCGCGCGCGGATCCGTACGCCCGTTCGGCGATGGCGGCGAGGTTGACGTCGTTCTCGATGGTCACCGGGCGGCGCAGGTCGCTCCGGAGCTCGGCTAGGACGCCCTCGTGCAGCGCCGGCAGGTCGAAGGAGAACTGGATGTCACCGGTGCGCGGGTCGACGACTCCGGGGGTCCCGATGACGCAGGCGTTCAGCTTCGACATCGCGACGCGGGCGGACGCGCAGGCCTTGGCGACGGCGTTGTGCACCAGCTTCACCGGCTCGTCACCGCCGTTGGGGTCCACGGTGACCTGGGCGACGACGTGCCCGGTGATGTCGGCGACGCCCGCGGTGACCCCGTCCGGCCCGACCTCCAGCCCGGCGACGTAGGCGCTGGACGGGACGACCGCGTAGAGTGCGGCGTTCGGGCCCCGTCCCCCCGCCTGCTCCCCGACCACCGAGACGAGCCCGCGCTCCTCCAGCCTGGACAGCAGCTGGGACGCGGTCACCTTGGAGAGCCCGGTGTGCTCGCCGATCTGGGCGCGGGTCAGCGGGCCCTGCTCGACCAGCAGGTCCAGTGCCGCGCGATCGTTGAGCTCACGCAGCAGCCTCGGCGTTCCCGGGCGTCTTGCCATGCTGGCACCCCTGATGTCTCAATCCGCTAACGAGCAGTTTTGTTTAGGAAAGTTTCTTGTTAGTTTACGCCCAAGCGCCGACCGGTCCGGTACCCCGGGCCGGCGGAGCCCGCAGAGCGCGGACTGGCGAGCAGGGCGCCCGCGATCGATGCGAATGCGAGAGGGGCATGGCCAGGACCTTAAAGGGTCCGTGCCGTCCCCACCCGCACCGCCGGCCACACGGCCGCGCGAGGCGATGCCGGAAAGGATCCCCAGTGAGGTACATCAAGGTTGCGGCCGCGGCGGCCGCGATCGCCCTGGCCGCCACGGCCTGCGGCGGCGACAGCAAGGACGACGAGGCGGGCGGCGGCAAGGACCCGGCGCAGCTGAAGGTCTGGATGATGGGCGACGGGACGCCCGAGCAGACCAAGCTCCTCGACGGCGTCGAGGCCGAGTTCAAGCAGAAGCACCCGAACACCGACGTCCAGATCAAGTACGTGCCGTGGGCGCAGGTCGCCACCACGTTCCAGAAGGCGGCGGCCGGCGGCGAGGGCCCGGACGTCACCGAGCTCGGCAACACCGACGTCCAGTCCCACGTCGAGCAGGGCAGCCTCGCCGACATCACCGACGAGTTCGGCGGGTGGGCGGACGGCAAGACCCTGAACAAGACCGCCCTGGCCAACGACCAGGCGGACGGCAAGACCTACGCGGTGCCGTGGTACGGCGGCGTCCGCGGCGTGTGGTACCGGACGGACTGGTTCCAGGAGCTCGGCATCCAGCAGCCCAAGACGTGGGCCGACCTGACCGCCGCGGCGAAGAAGGTGCAGGACTCCAAGAAGGTGCCCGGCATCGGCATCCCGAGCGACCAGACCAACGCGCTCCTCAGCTTCATCTGGGGCAACGGCGGCGACGTGGCCGCCAAGCAGGGCGAGGAGTGGAAGGGGCAGCTCGACCAGCCGCAGGCCGTCGAGGCGGTGAAGTACTACGCCGGCCTCGTGACCACCGAGAAGGTCGCGCCCGAGAAGTACGTCGGCAAGAACGAGCTGGAGGGGCCGCAGCGCGACTTCGCGCTCGGCAAGCTCGGCATGTACGTCGACGGCAGCTGGGCCCTGAAGGAGATGACGAAGATCTCCGAGAAGAACGCCGACAAGTGGGGCGTCTTCCCGATCCCCAGCAAGGCGGGCGGCAACGCCCCGGTCATGGCGGGCGGCTCCGACCTCGCCGTCTGGAACGACAGCAAGGCCAAGGACGCGGCGTTCGACTACATCACGGTCCTGAACAACGCCAAGAACGCCAAGGCCTGGGCCGACTACAGCGGCTTCTCCTCCATGCGGTCGGACGTCACGTTCACCGACCCGAAGCTGGAGATCTTCACCCAGATCGCCGGCAACACCAAGTTCCCGCCGATCAGCGCGGGATGGGGCGAGTTCGAGCAGGCCAAGAAGGTGCTGCCGAACGCGGTGAAGGCCGTCATGCAGGGCAAGTCCGCCGAAGAGGAGATGAAGAAGGCGAACGAGCAGGCCAACACGCTGCTGAACCCGTAACACGGCTGATCGGAACGTCATGCTCGACACCGCTCCCGCGGTGCGGAAGGCACCCGGCCGGAAGTCCTCCGGCCGGGTGCGGCCCCGCCGCCGGCCCCGCCTCGGGCCCTACCTGCTGATCGCGCCGACCGTGCTCGTGATCGCCGTCCTGATGTTCTGGCCGATGATCCAGATCGGGATCATGTCGTTCCAGAAGGTCGGCAACCGCCAGCTGCGCGGCGAGCCGGCCGAGCAGGTCGGGACCGAGAACTTCGACACGATCCTCAACGACCCGTTCTTCTGGCAGACGCTCCGGAACACGGTGCTGTTCGCCGTCGTCGCGGTGACCCTGACCATGGTCGTCGGGACGCTGGTGGGGCTGCTGCTCAACAAGCTCGGCAAGCGGATGTCGGGCTTCGTCGCGGGCGGCGTGATGGTCGCCTGGGCGACCCCGCCGGTCACCGCCGCGATCATCTTCAGCTGGCTGTTCGGCTCCACCGGCGGCGTCGTCAACTGGGGCCTGGACCTGCTGCCGGACGCCCTCGTCGGCGGCGGCTGGAGCGACTACAACTGGTTCGCCACACCGCTGTCCACCTACACGGTCCTCACCGTGTGCGTCGTGTGGCAGGCGTGCCCGTTCGTCGCGGTGTCGGTGCTGGCGGGGCTGAAGAGCGTCCCGGGCGAGCTGTACGAGGCGGCCCGGGTGGACGGGTCCGGCGCGTGGCGGACGTTCTGGAGCCTCACCTACCCGATGCTCAAGCCGATCTTCCTCGTGCTGCTCGTCATGTCGATCATCTGGGACTTCAAGGTCTTCACCCAGCTGTTCATCATGTCCGGGATGGCCAACCGCGACGCGTTCAACCTGTCGCTCTACGGCTACTCCGAGGCGTTCGGCTCGCTCAATCCGAAGCTCGGCATGGGCTCGGCGATCGCGCTCGTGCTGACGCTCATCCTGCTCGTCGTCACGGCCCTCTACGTGCGGGTCATGGTCCGTCAGGGGGAGACACGATGAGATTTGCAACCGCGAAGCGGCCGGGGGGTGTGGGGGGTCGTCCCCCCACAATGAAACGCCTGCCACGCAGGATCGCACTGAACGGGACGGGGCTGCTGGTCTTCCTGATCGCGGTCTTCCCCGTCTTCTGGATGGCCTCCACCGCGTTCAAGCCGAACACCGAGATCTTCAGCACGACGCCGAAGCCGCTGCCCGCCCACCCGACGCTGACGCACTTCGACCTGGTGCTGAACGGCGGCATCGCCGAGGTCTCCTTCTGGGAGTACTTCCGCAACAGCGCGATCCTGGCGCTCGTCACCGTGCTGGCGTCCGGCCTGCTCGCGCTGATGGCCGCCACGGCCGTCGCCCGGTTCCGGTTCCGCTTCCGCACCACCTTCCTGATCATGCTCCTGGTGGTGCAGATGGTGCCGCTGGAGGCGCTGGTCATCCCGCTGTTCCTCGATCTGAAGCAGCTCGAACTGCTGAACAGCCTGTCCGGTCTCGCGATCGTCTACATCGGCTTCGCGGTGCCGTTCGCCATCTGGATGCTGCGCGGGTTCGTCGCCGCGGTGCCGCGCGAGCTGGAGGAGGCCGCCGCGATCGACGGCGCCGGACCGGTCCGGACGTTCTTCACCGTCATGCTGCCGCTCGTCGCCCCCGGCCTGGTGGCGACCAGCATCTTCTCCTTCATCACCGCCTGGAACGAGTTCATCTTCGCGTTCACGTTCCTGGACGACCAGAACAAGTACACCCTGCCGATCATGCTGCAGTTCTTCTTCGGCCGCAGCGGCAACGCCTGGGGGCCCATCATGGCAGCGTCCACGCTGCTCACCATTCCCGTCATCGTCTTCTTCCTGCTGGTCCAGCGCCGTATGGTGTCCGGCCTCACCGCCGGGGCGGTGAAGGGGTGACGACCGACGACACCGCGACCACGGCGGAGATCGCCCGGCTGGCGCGCGGCACGCTGCTGCCGTCCTTCCACGGTTCGACCGCGCCGCGCTGGGTGCTGGACGAGCTGGAGTCCGGCCTCGCCGGCGTCACCCTGTTCGCCCTGACCGGCAACGTGCCGAGCCCGGAGTCGCTGGCCGCGCTCACCGCGCAGATGCGCAAGGCCGGCGACCCGTTCGTCACGATCGACGAGGAGGGCGGCGACGTCACCCGGCTCGGCGGGCACGCGACCGGCAGCCCCTACCCGGGCAACGCCGCGCTCGGCGCCGTCGACGACCCCGAGCTGACCCGGCGGATCTACCGCTCGCTCGGCGCCGAGCTGGCCGAGGTCGGCGTCAACTTCAACTTCGCGCCGTCGGTGGACGTCAACACCGCCGACGACAACCCGGTGATCGGGACCCGGTCGTTCGGCTCCGACCCCGAGCTGGTCGCGCGGCACGCCGCGGCTTCCGTCACCGGCACGCAGGAGGCGGGCGTCGCCGCCTGCGCCAAGCACTTCCCCGGCCACGGCGCCACCGTGGACGACTCGCACCTGTCGATCCCGCTCGTGGACGCCGACCTGGACCTGCTGGACCGGCGCGAGCTGGTCCCGTTCCGGGCGGCGATCGAGGCGGGCACCCGCGCGGTGATGACCGGGCACCTCAACCTGCCCGCGATCACCCGCGGTGTGCCGGCCACCCTGTCCCACGACGCGATCACCGGGCTGCTCCGCGAGCGGCTCGGCTACCGGGGCGTGATCGTCACCGACGCGCTCGACATGGAGGGCGCGAGCGGCGCGATCGGCATCCCGGAGGCGTCCGTGCGGGCCCTCGCCGCGGGTGCCGACCTGCTGTGCCTCGGCCCGCACGAGCAGGCCGAGACCGTCGAGGCGACGCTCGCGGCGGTCGACGAGGCCGTGCGGACCGGGCGCCTCCCGGTGGCCCGGCTGGCGGACGCCGCGGAGCGCACCGGCCGGCTCCGCGCGTGGCTCGCCGGGCACAGCCCCGCCGTCGTCGACCGCGCCGCCGGGCTGGAGGCCGCCCGCCGCGCCGTGCGGGTCACGGGAGCGCTCCCAGGTTGGGAGGCGGCGCCCCTGGTGGTGGAGACGGAGTCGACCGGCAACATCGCGGTCGGCCCGACCCCCTGGGGCCTGAACCCCTGGGCGCCCGACGCCGTCCAGGCCGACGGCGCGGACGGGACGGCGGACCGGATCCTGGATCGTGCCAGGGGCCGCGGCCTGATCGTCGTCCTGCGGGACGCGCACCGGCACGCCGGCCAGCGCGCTCTCACGACGGCACTGCTGACGGCGCGCCCCGACACGGTCGTCGTGGAGATGGGCCTGCCCGTCTGGCGCCCCGGCTCGGCCACCTACCTGGCCACCTACGGCGCCGCCGCCGCGAACGCCCAGGCCGCCGCCGAACTCCTGGGTTTGTCCGGGTGACGCACCCGAGTGGTCCGATCGGCAAGGGATAATGCCTACATGCGATTGTCCGCCAGGGTCGACTACGCGTTGCGCGCCGCCGCCGAGCTGGCGGTCGCCGGGAGTCACCCGGTGACCGCCGTGCAGCTCGCCGAGGCGCAGCAGATCCCGCCCAAGTTTCTGGAGAACATCCTCGGCCAGCTCCGCCGGTCCGGGCTCGTCCGCAGCCAGCGGGGGCCCGAGGGCGGCTACTGGCTGGCGCGCCCGGCCGAGCGGATATCCCTCGCCGACATCATCCGGGCGATCGACGGGCCGCTGCTCGGCGTCCGGGGCGAGCGTCCCGAGCACGTCGGGTACGAGGGGCCCGCGCGCTCGCTGCAGGAGGTGTGGATCGCGCTGCGCGCCAGCGAGCGGGCGATCCTGGAGCAGGTCACCCTCGCGCACATCGCGGCCGAGGAGTTGCCCGCGCCCGTGCGGAAGCTGACCGAGGACCCGTCCGCCTGGGAGAGCCCCTCCCTGATCTGAGGGGAGGCCGATGCCGGAGGGGGACACCGTCTGGCTGACCGCCCGGCGGCTGCACGAGGCGCTGGCCGGGCGGGCGCTGACGCGCTCCGACTTCCGCGTCCCGCGGCTGGCCACGGTCGACCTGCGCGGGCGGACGGTCCTGGAGGCGGTGTCGCGGGGCAAGCATCTCCTCGTGCGGGTGGAGGGCGGGCTGACCATCCACACGCATCTGATGATGGAGGGCCGCTGGCAAGTCCGGCGTTCTTCCGCGGGGGGTGTGGGGGGTCGTCCCCCAACGAGGGGCGCGTCCGGAGCCGTGCCGCGCGATCATCGGGTGCGGCTGGTGCTGGAGAACGCGGAGTGGCAGGCGGTCGGCCACTCGCTCGGCATCGTCGAGCTCCTGCGCACCGCCGAGGAGGACGGCACGGTCGGGCATCTCGGGCCCGATCTGCTCGACCCGTCCTGGGACGCGGAGACGGCCGCCGAGGCCGTGGCCCGGCTGGGCGAGAGGCCGGACCGGGCGATCGGCGAGGCACTGCTCGACCAGACGCGGCTCGCCGGGATCGGCAACGTCTACAAGGCCGAGATCCTCTTCCTGCGGGGCGTGCATCCGTGGACCCGGGTGAGGGACGTTCCCGACCTTCCCGGCCTCGTGCGGCTCTCTCACCGGCTGCTGGACGCCAACAAGGAGCGGCACGGCCACATCACGACGGGCGACCGGTCGCGCGGGCGGGAGCACTGGGTGTACGGGCGGGCCGGGCGGCCCTGCCGCCGCTGCGGAACCCGGATCGAGCGCGCGGACCAGGGGGCCGGGCCCGGCGAGCGGATCACCTACTGGTGCCCGCGCTGCCAGCCCGCCGCCGGCTAGGGGTCGGCGCCCGCCCTCCCCCGAGGTGCCCAGGGCGGGTCGCCGCCTGTCCGGGTCGCCGGATCCCGCGCCCGTACGACCGATCGTCGGCCCACGACAGCCCCAAGTCAATTCTCGGGTTTCCTTATCGACCCCTTCGCTCTACCTTGGGTCGGTGACCCTGGACGATCTTCGCGTGTTCGTGGCCGTGTGCGCGTCCGGCAACCTGAGCGCCGTCGCGCGCGACCTGTCGTGCAGCCAGTCGGCCGTCAGCCAGCACGTGAAGCGGCTCGAACGGGAGACCGGGCTGGTCCTGCTGGAGCGGCGCCCGCGGGGCGTGGTGCCGACCCGCGCGGGGCGGATCCTGGACGAGGCCGCGGCGGAGGGCATCGCGGGGCTCGACGCCGCGCTGCGCCGGCTCGACGACCTGCGCCGCGGCGTCGGCGGCACCGTCCGGATCGCGACCGGCGCGACCACCGTCCGGCACTTCATGGCGGCCGGGGTGGCCGTGTTCCGCGCCCGCCACCCCGAGGCCGCGCTCCAGTTCGAGACGGCCGGGTCGAGCCGGCGGTGCCTGGAGGCGGTCCGCGCGCACACCGCGGACCTGGCCTGGGTGACGATCGGGCCGCCGCTGGAAGGGGTCGAGCAGCGGGCGTCCTGCGAGCTGCCGTGGATGCTCGCGGTGCACGCCGCCGATCCCCTGGCGGGCCGGGAGGCCATCGCGCTGGACGACCTGTCCGGGATCCGGTACATCGAGCTGCCCGCGCATTCCACGTCCCGCGTGCACCTGGAGATGCACCTGGAGCGGCACGGGGTGCGGCTGGCGTCCACCACGAGCGTCGCCGACTGGGACACGGCGCTGCTGCTGGCCGAGCTCGGCCTCGGCCACGCGATCCTGCCGGCGCTGCCGGGCTGGGGAGGCGGGACGGGAGACGTCCGCCTGGTCCCCGTCCGGGACCTGCCGCCGCTCACCGCCGGCTGGGCCGCCCGCCGGTGGGACGCCCTGAGCCCGCTGGCCGTCGAGTTCGCCGACACCGTCCTGGACCACCTGCGGACGTGATCAGCGCACGCCGACCCGCCCGTTCGCGACCGTCAGCACGGCCTGCGGACGGCCCTCCCCGCAGCCCGGCCCGTTGGGGAACGTGGCCTTCGGGGTCACGTCGAGGCTCTGGTCGAGCACCGTCCGGCCGTCCGCGTCGCGCAGCCTGACCGTGACCCGGACGGGCTCTTTCGGGAGTCCCTCGACCTGCGCGAAGCCTGCCTTGCCGCCGTCGGGGGACGCGGACGCCCCGCAGACGGCGTCGGGCTCGTCGCCGTCGCAGCCGGTCGAGACCGTCGTCGACGTGGGGTGCAGCTCGATGCGGGGCTCCCGGCACTCCCCGTTCCAGCAGACCCGCAGGGACGCGGTGTCGATCCGGGCCGCGTCGGGCGCGGGCACGGCCAGCCGCAGGCCCGGCATGGACCCGATCGCCGTGCAGGGCCGGCCCGCTCCCTCGCCCCCGGCCCCGCAGGCGGCGAGGGCGAGCGCCGCGGCGCCGAGTGTGACGGCTCTGCTGAGAAGGCGCATCCCTCATAATCTCCACATTCCGGGCCCGGCGGCACCGGAACGCCGGAAGGCCCCGGCCCCGCACCGAAGCGGTGCGGGGCCGGGGCCGTCTATGGTGTCTCGTCCGTCCGGTGCGCCTGAATCGCGGCGCCATGGGCGGGCCGGAACGCGTATCAGGTCTGCGCCTGGAACATCCAGTGCTGCTTTTCAAGTCCGGCGGTGATGCCGATGAGCAGATCCTGGGTCACCTGGTCCGGCTCGTCGGTCGCCGCGATCCGCTCGCGGAACCGGCCGATGATCTGCGCCAGGGTGTCGGTGATCGCGGCGACGACCTTGTCGTCGTCCAGGTATCCGGCCTCCGGCTGCGGGACCTTGCTCTTGTCGGCGACCGTGCGGGCACGGCCGTCGGGGTTCACGCCGATCGTCACGGCGCGCTCGGCGACGTCGTCCTGGCCGGCACGGGCGAGAGTGACGATCTCGTCCAGGTGCTCGTGGACGACCTTGAAGTTACGCCCCGTCAGGTTCCAGTGCGCCTGCTTGGCCACCAGGGCCAGATCGATGAGGTCGATGAGAGCGCCCTGCAGGGCGTCCCCCGCGACCCTCTGGTCGGCCTCGCCGAGCGGGCTCTTGATCGCCGCCATGTCGGGCTCCTTCCGCATCGTTACGGTTATCCCTCACAACACGGAACGATCCCCGGAAATGTCGCATTCATGCGTGAGGCCGCGCACACCCGCGGCCCCGGTCGGCGCATGAGAACGGGCCCGGAAACGGGCCGGGGATCAGGCCGCGACCATGTCGCCGCGGAACTCGCCGGTGATCTCCTCGGGGGTCTCGGGGATCCGCTCGGCGGGGATCCGCTCGTGCTCCGGCGCGCCCGCCATGACGGGCTCGTGCTGCAGCTCGGCCAAGGCGAGCTGATCCGCGACGTCCCTCAGCACGTGCGACAGCGGGACGCCCAGGGCCTTGCAGATCGAGGACAGCAGCTCCGAAGAAGCCTCTTTCTGCCCCCGTTCCACCTCGGACAGGTAGCCGAGCGACACCCGCGCGGCCGCGGACACCTCACGGAGGGTGCGTCCCTGGCGCAGCCGCAGCTGCCGCAGTACGTCACCGAGCAGCTGGCGAAGCAGGACCATCGTCTCGCTCCCTCCCTCAGTTCGGACCATCTGCCGGTTCCACCGTACCCGGCTTGACGGTGGCCATGGCAGACCGTTGATTTCGTGTTCGCTCGGAACGTAACGCTGTAATCAGCCCGGATCTTCCCGATCCACCCGACCTTCGCCGTTCCCGTCCTCCGCGTCAAGCCCCAGCAGGCGACGTCTCAGCAGTTCAAGAGCGTGTACGACCGTCATCCGGCGCACGACCCCGCGGGTCTCCGGTCCGTTCCCGGGCACGGGCAGCCGCGGCCCGACGACCGTGCGCGATTCTTGCGGACCGGCCAGTCCGATGTAGACCGTTCCCACCGGATGCCCGTCCTGCGGGTCGGGGCCGGCGACACCGGTGACCGCGAGCCCGTACGTCGTCCCGAGGGCGTCCCGGACGCCCGCGGCCATCGCGGCGGCCACGTCCGGGTGGACGGCCCCGTGCGCGGCGAGCAGCTCGCCGGGAACGCCCAGCAGCCGCCGCTTCACATCGGTGGCGTAGGCGACGACGCCCCCGCCGTAGGTGGCCGACGACCCCGGCGTGCGGGTCAGCTCCGCGCCGATGAGCCCGCCGGTCAGCGACTCCGCCGCCGCCACGGTCTCGCCCCGCCCGGCGAGCAGCCGGTGCACGACCAGCGCGAGCGACTCGTCCTCGACCCCGTACACGGCCGGGCCGAGCAGCTCCCGGACGCGCGCCTCCACGCCCGCCAGGCGCCCCGCGGCGTCCGCCCCCGCCACGGTGATGCGGACCTTCACCTCGGCGGGGTCGGGCAGGTAGGCGAGCTTCACCCCGTCCATCGCCTCGACCTCGGCGAGCCGGGTCGCGACCACCGACTCCCACAGCCGGGCGGTGCGCAGGGTGCGGCGCGCCACCGCGGGCAGCCCGGCGATCTCCGCCAGCTCCGGCAGCACGACCTCGTCCATGATGGTGCGCATCTCGAACGGGACGCCGGGCAGCGCGTACACGGTCCCGCCGGGCAGCTCGACCCGCAGGCCCGGCGCCGAGCCGGCGGAGTTGGCCAGCACCCGGGCGCCCTCGGGGACGTCCGCCATGCGCAGCGCCATCGGCTGCAGCTCGCGGCCGGCCCTGGCGACCCGCTCGCGCAGCCGCCGCTCCAGGGCCGCGTCCCGGACGAGCGCGACACCGGCGGCCTTGGCCAGCGCGTCCCGGGTCACGTCGTCGTAGGTGGGGCCGAGACCGCCCGTGGTGATGACCGCGTCGGCGCGCTCCAGGGCGGAGGTGACGGCCGCGACGATGACGTCCGTCTCGTCGCCGACGACGACGCTGCGGGTGACGTCGGCGCCGTGGTCGGTGAGCCGGCGGCCGAGCCAGGCCGCGTTGCCGTTGACCGTGTCGCCGAGGAGCAGCTCGTCCCCGACGGTGAGCAGTTCGACCCGCATCGCGTCCCCCTGTCCGCCGTCCGCACGCCGCAGGGCCTCGAATCTACCGGTGCGGATTCGCGCTGGAAGCCCGACATGAGGCTGATGGTCCGGTAACGGTGTGAGTCAAAACTCACTCCGCGGGTGCGTCCTCGCGGCCGGGCGGAGGGGATAATCGTTACCGCAGCACCCGCGAATACGGGGCCGCGGGATCACGACCGGGGTGGGCGTGTTCCCGCGGCCCGCTCGCGTGCTCAAGAGCGCGACAGCCCGCGCAGCACCGCGCCGCACCGGCGGGCGTAGGCCCGCTGGAACGCCCGCCCGAACGGGCCCGCCAGCCGCGCCGGCGCCGTCGCCGGACGGCTGAACGCGGTGACCGTCAGCCACACGTCGCCCTCCTCGTCCAGGTGCACGACGAACGACTCCTCGCCCGACTGCGGGTGGCCCGGAAGCGTCCCGTACGCCCATCCGACGTAGCGCTCCTCCTCGCGCGTCCACACGATCCGGCAGGGCGCCCGCAACCGGAGCGGCCCGGCGCCCAGGCCCACCACAACGCTCACGCCGGGGGCGGCGCGCGGAGCCGACGCCTCCACCCGGGCGGGGAGCGCGCGGTGCATCCAGAACTCCATGACCGCGTCCGCCGCGTTCCGGAACGCCGCCGGACCCCGGCCGACGAGCATCCGGTGCCGCAGATGCCGGTACCCGGCCGGGCGCTCCGCGTCGCGCGTCGCCCCTACCTCGGCATACGTGAAGTCCTGTCCCGCCATCCCCGCCCGTCCTCCAAGCTGACGAATCGGTGTCAAGTATCGCCCGTTTCTCTGGCCGCCCGGAGGATCGGTCCGTAACGTCCGTCGCATGAGAGCCGTCGTCGCCGGGCTGAACGTCTTCCCGATCAAGAGTGCCGGGGCCGTCGCGCTCACCGCGGCCGCCCTGACCCCGAACGGGCTGCGCCACGACCGGGAGTTCATGCTCGTCCGCCCGGACGGGCGCCACCTGTCGCAGCGGGAGGCCCCCGAGCTCGCCCTGGTCCGCCCGGAGTTCGACGGTGTGAAGCTCACCGTCCGGACACCGCTCGCGCCCGCGCCGCTGGTGTGCGAGGTGTCCGGCGGGCCCGCCGTCGACGTGACCGTGCACCACCGCCCGTGCCAGGGCATCGACCAGGGCGACGAGGCCGCCGCATGGTTCTCCGGCGCCCTCGGACTCCCCTGCCGCCTCGTCCGCTTCACCGGGACGCGTCCCACCGCGCTCGGCGGCGGGACCCTGGCCTACGCCGACGGCTACCCGGTCTCGGTGCTGTCGGCCGAGTCGCTGGACGACCTGAACCGGCGGATGGGCGGCCGGCTCCCGATGGCCCGCTTCCGGCCCAACATCGTCCTGCGCGGCCTCGGCCCGTACGGCGAGGACGCCGTCACCGGGCTGCGCGGCGACGAGGCGGAGATCGAGCTCGTCCGGCCCTGCGGGCGCTGCGTCATCATCAACACCGACCAGGAGACGGCCCGCCGGTCTCCGGAGCCGCTGCGCGCCCTGGCCGGCTACCGCACCGAGCGCTTCGACGGCGCCCGGCAGGTCGTGTTCGGCCGGCTCGGCATCCCCCGCGCGCTCGGCGCCCTGCACGTGGGCGAGGAGCTGACCGCCTCCTCATCGCTTGGCGATCGCTAGCGATCGATCTACGATGGGCAGGTGGACGAACCGATCGACCGCGCCCGGCTGCAGGCGGGCCTGCGGCTCATCGCACGCGGCCTGGAGGAGATCGCCGGCGCCCTGGACGGCCCCGACGAGCCCGGGGAGCTGGAGCGCATGGCCCGCGTCATGCGCGAGTGGGGGCCCGGCGGCCTCCGCAAGGACGAGGCGTCCGCGCTGTTCAAGCGGCACGGCTTCGCGCCGCAGACGACCGGCGGCTGGACGCGCGGCGACTGGGTCGAGATAGGCGGCGACGGCCTGCGCTACCTCACGGCCAAGTCCCGCGAATGGCTCGCCGGATATGAGGAGGAGGAGGAGGAGAACCCGTGACGCCTTCCTTCACGGTGCGGGTCACCGTGCGCGCCTACGAACTGGACACCCAGGGACACCTCAACAGCGCCGTCTACCACCAGTACGGCGACCACGCCCGCTGGGAGTGCCTGCGCGCGGCCGGCATCTCCGTGGACGAGCTGATCGCGACCGGTGTCGGGCCCGTCACCCTGGAGAACACCATCCGCTACCACCGGGAACTGCGCGCGGGCGACGAGGTCGACATCACGTGCACGTTCCACTGGGGCGAGGGCAAGACGTTCCGCATGCGGCAGGAACTGCGGAAGGCGGACGGGTCCCTGGCCGCCGAGATCAGCAGCCTCGGCGGACTGCTCGACCTGGAGAGGCGGCGGCTCGTCCCCGATCCCGGGTCCCACTGGCGCGCGCTGGCCGACGCACCGGCGCTGCTCGGGCTCTGAGCGCCTCTCGGCGCCCTCTCAGGAGGTCTCAGAACCTGTGCGGCGCAGGCGCCAGGCCTGGACGACGTAGTCGATGCCCGTCGCCACGGTGACGACGAGGGCGGCGCCCATCGTGACCCAGCGCAGGTAGTCCAGCGGGCCCGGCAGGATGTAGAAGCCGATCGCGACGACCTGCAGCATCGTCTTCAGCTTGCCGCCCTTGCTGGCCGGGATCACCCCGCGCCGGATGACGGCGAACCGCATCACCGTGATGCCGATCTCCCGGACCATGATGGCGGCGGTCACCCACCACCACAGCTCCCCCATCACCGACAGGCTGACCAGCGCCGCGCCGGTGAGCGCCTTGTCCGCGATCGGGTCGGCGATCTTGCCGAAGTCGGTGACCAGGCCGCGGGCCCGCGCGATGTCGCCGTCGATCTTGTCGGTGATCGAGGCGACGGCGAACACCGCGAACGCGGCGAGCCGCCAGCCGGTGCCGTCCAGGAAGAACAGCCACACGAACACCGGCACCAGCGCGATCCGGGCGAGCGTCAGCGCGTTGGCGATGTTCCACACGCCCGCCTGCGGCGGTTCCGGGGAACCCGCGACCGGATCCGGGGTGCCGGCGATCATGAGACGTCCGCGATGAGGTCCACGCCGTCGCTGCCCGTGACCCGGGCGGCCACGATCTCGCCGAGGGCGAGCCCCGCGCCGCGGACGAGGACCGTCCCGTCCACCTCGGGCGCCTGGTGCTCGGCGCGGCCCTCGAAGGCGCCGTCCTCCGCCCCGTCCTCCAGCTTGTCCTCCAGCAGGACGCGCACCGGCGAGCCGACGCGGTCCTCGGCGCGCTGCGCCGTCAGCTCCTCGGCCAGCGCGGACAGCTCCTCGACCCGGGCGGCGACCTCGGCGGGGTCGAGCTTACCGTCCAGGTTCGCGGCCTCCGTGCCCTCCTCGTCGGAGTAGCCGAACACGCCGACGGCGTCGAGGCGGGCCGCCGTGAGGAACTCCGCCAGCTCCTCGAAGTCGTCCTCGGTCTCGCCGGGGAACCCGACGATGAAGTTGGAGCGGACGCCCGCCTCCGGCGCCAGCGCGCGGATCTGGTCGAGCAGCCCGAGGAACCGCTCCCGGTCCCCGAACCTGCGCATGGACCGCAGCACCGGCCCGCTCGCGTGCTGGAAGGACATGTCGAAGTACCGGGCGACGCCGGGCGTGCCGCAGATCGCCTCGATGAGCCCCGGCCGCGTCTCCGCCGGCTGCAGGTAGCTGACCCGCACGCGCTCGATCCCGTCCACCGCGGCGAGGCCGGGCAGCAGCTTCTCCAGCGCGCGCAGGTCACCCAGGTCCTTGCCGTACGACGTGGAGTTCTCGCTGACGAGCACCAGCTCGCGGGCGCCGTGCCCGGCGAGCCAGCGCGCCTCCTCCAGCACCTCCTCCGGCGGGCGCGACACGTACGCGCCGCGGAACGCCGGGATCGCGCAGAACGTGCAGCGCCGGTCGCAGCCGGACGCCAGCTTCAGCGGCGCGACCGGGCCGCCGCCGAGGCGCCGCCGCAGCACGCGCGGGCCGGACGCGGGGACCATCCCGTCCGGCAGGTCGGCCGGCCCGCCGTGCCCCGGGATCGCGACGCCGGCGGAGGACCGCTCGACCGGGCTGATGGGCAGCAGGGTCCGCCGGTCGCGCGGCGTGTGCGCGGCGTGCGCGTGTCCCGCCATGACGTCGTCCAGCCGCTCGCCGATCGCGGTGTAGTCGTCGAAGCCGAGCACCGCGTCTGCCTCGGGCAGCGCCTCGGCCAGCTCCCTGCCGTAGCGCTCGGCCATGCAGCCGGCCGCCACGACCTTTGCGCCGGAGTCGTGCGCGGCCAGCAGCGTGTCGATGGAGTCCTTCTTGGCGGCCTCAATGAACCCGCAGGTGTTGACGACCACCACGTCGGCGCCGTCCGCGCCGTCGGCCACGTCCCAGCCCGCGTCCTCGATGCGCGCGGCGAGCTCCTCGGAATCGACCTCGTTGCGGGCGCAGCCGAGCGTGATGAGCGAGACCTTGCGGCGAGTCGACATGCCCCTAAGGTAATGGGCGCGCACGTCCGGACGGGTCGGCGGGGCCGAGGTCCGGGCGGCCTACGCGGGCTCGGGGTCGTCGCGGTCGAAGGTGAGCCGCTGCACGCCCTCGCCCTCGCCGGGCGAGCCCAGGTGCTTGCCGTTGACGGTCAGGTCGACGCTGCCCCCGACGCCGATCACCATCCGCACCTTCTTCTTGGCGCTGAAGTCCTTCTGGTCGCCCTCGCGCAGCATCCCGCTGAACAGCGTCTCGCCCTTGTCGCCGCGGACGTTCAGCCACGTCGTCCGCTTGGCCTCGACGCTCACCTCGACCTTGGTGCGCGGCGCCTGCGCGACCGGGCCGTCGTTGCGCGCGGACGGGGTGGGCGACGGCTTGGGCGCCGCCGGGGTCCCGGCGACCTGCTGCGCGGTGCGGTGCTCACCGCCGCCGCCGCTGCCGACCACCTGGATCACGCCGTAGATCACCACGAGGGCGAGCGCGAGCGCCATCGCGGCGCTCCAGTTCGGCGCGCGGCGCTCGCGGAACGCGACGGGCTGCTCCGGCTCGAACGCCGACACCGCCGAGACGGGCTGCGGGGCGCCACCGTGCGCGGCGTCGAACTCGGCGACGAGCGGTTCCGGATCGATGCCGATGACCCGCGAGATGCTGCGGATGTGTCCGCGGGCGTAGAAGTTGCCGCCGCACGCCGAGAAGTCGTCGGCCTCCATGCCGCGGATGACGGTCTCGCGTATCCGCGTCTGGAGACTCACCTGTGTCACCGAGAGACCGGCCCGCTGACGTTGCTCCGCCAAGGTCTCACCGATGCTCACGCCGGGCCTCCTTTGAGGGCGCTCGTGGCCGACTCCGCATGATTGCGGCACCAGTCTAGAAACGGCAATGCCCGCTGGGCGACAGCCAACACGTTCGAAACAGGGCAAGATTTCGCATCATTCCGCAATGCCCCGGCGCCCCGCGCTCAGCCGCCGCCGCGCAACTCCGCGAGGACGCCCGGGAGATCGTCCGGCTTGGCCAGCACGTCCCGCGCCTTGGAGCCCTCGCTCGGCCCGACGATGTCGCGGCTCTCCATCAGGTCCATCAGCCGTCCGGCCTTGGCGAACCCGACGCGGAGCTTGCGCTGCAGCATCGACGTCGACCCGAACTGGGTGGACACGACCAGCTCGATCGCCTGGACGAGCAGGTCCATGTCGTCGCCGATCTCCTCGTCGATCTCCTTCTTCGGCGCGCCGGACGCGCCGACGTCCTCCCGGTACCTCGCCTCCATCTGCCCCTTGCAGTGGTCGACGATCCCGTGGATCTCCTTCTCCGCGACGTAGGCGTTCTGGATGCGCATCGGCTTGCTCGCGCCCATCGGCAGGAACAGCGCGTCGCCCTGGCCGACGAGCTTCTCCGCGCCCGGCTGGTCGAGGATGACGCGGCTGTCGGACAGCGAGGAGGTCGCGAACGCCAGCCGGGACGGGACGTTGGCCTTGATGAGCCCGGTGACGACGTCCACCGACGGGCGCTGCGTGGCGAGCACGAGGTGGATGCCGGCGGCGCGGGCGAGCTGGGTGATGCGGACGACGGAGTCCTCCACGTCGCGCGGCGCGACCATCATCAGGTCGGCCAGCTCGTCCACGATGACCAGCATGTACGGGTACGGCGTGTAGACGCGCTCGCTGCCGGGCGGGGCGGTGAGCTTGCCCGCCTTCACCGCCTTGTTGAAGTCGTCGATGTGCCGGTACCCGGACGCGGCGAGGTCGTCGTAGCGGCGGTCCATCTCGCCGACGACCCATTCGAGGGCCTCCGCGGCCTTCTTCGGGTTGGTGATGATCGGGGTGATGAGGTGGGGGATCCCCTGGTACATCGTCAGCTCGACCCGCTTGGGGTCGACGAGGATCATCCGCACCTCGTCCGGCGTGGCGCGCATCAGGACCGAGGTGATGAGCCCGTTGATGCACGTCGACTTGCCGGCCCCGGTCGCGCCCGCGATGAGGATGTGCGGCATCTTCGCCAGGTTGGCGACGACCGTGCGCCCCTCGACGTCCTTGCCGAGGCCGACGATCATCGGGTGGTGCTCGTTCGTCGCGGCGGGCGAGCGCAGCACGTCGCCGAGGCTGACGATGTCCTTGTCGGTGTTCGGGATCTCCACGCCGATCGCCGACTTGCCGGGGATCGGGGAGATGATGCGCACGTCGGCGCTCTTCACCGCGTAGGCGATGTTCTTCGTCAGCGCGGTGACCTTCTCGACCTTCACCGCGGGGCCGAGCTCGATCTCGTACCGGGTGATCGTCGGGCCGCGGGTGAACCCGGTGACCTGCGCGTCGATGTCGAACTGCTCCAGCACGCCGGTGAGCGCGTTCACCACCGTGTCGTTGGCCTTCGTGCGCGGCTTGGACACGCTGCCGGGACGCAGCGCCGACGGGTCGGGCAGCATGTAGATCTCGCCGGACGACGACAGCGGCAGCTGCTCGGACCGGCGCGGCGCCGGGGTCGGGTCGGGCACCTCGGCCGGCTCCGGGGCGTCCGGGGCGTCCGGCATCGACGCGCCGGCCACGTGCTCGTCCGCCGGCTCGTCGTCGCCGGGCGGGGCGGGCGGCGGGACCTCGGCGCCGCCGAACGGGTCGGGCTCGAACAGCTCGTCGGCGAGGTCGCGCCTCGGCCGGTCCGCCTTGTTCGGGACGTCCTCCAGGAGGGGGGTGTCGTAGGGCCGGGAGTGCTCGCCGACCTCCAGCTCGCCCTCGCCCTCCTCGGCCTTCTTCCTGCGGCGCCGCTTCTTCGGCGCCTCGCCGTCCTCGCTCTCGCCGGCGGCCGGGCGCTCGGGGCGGTTCTGCAGCGTCGCCATCGCCCACAGGTCGGTGACCCGCTCGGGGACCTTCGCGATCGGCGTCGCGGTCACCACCAGCAGCCCGAACCCCGACAGCAGGAGCAGCAGCGGGACGGCCACCCATCCGCTCAGCGCCGCCTCCAGGGGGGCCGACACCAGCCAGCCGACGACGCCGCCCGCCTCGCGGACGCCGTCCATGTCCTTCGCGGGGGACGGGACGCCGGCGGCGATGTGCAGGACGCCGAGCACGCCGACGCCGAGCGCGGTGATGCCGATGACGATGCGGCCGGTGTCCTCGTGGTGCTCGGGATGCCGCAGCGTCCGCCAGGCCAGCAGCGCCAGCAGGACGGGCAGCGCCATCGCCATGATGCCGAGGCCGCCGCGCACCACCTTCTCCAGCGCGATCGTGACGACGCCGTCCGGGCGGAACCAGGTCACCGAGGCCAGCACGATCGAGGAGCCGAGCAGCGCCAGCCCGAGGCCGTCGCGGCGGTGCTCGGGGTCGAGGTTGCGGGCGCCGTGCCCGTAGGCGCGGAAGACGGACCCGACCGCGACCGCCGCGAGCAGGTACAGCCTGAACAGGAGCTTGAAGAACCCGAGCACCGCCATGGGGATCGGGTCGGGCTTCGCCGGGGGACGCCCCCGGCCCGAGCCGCGCCCGCCCTTAGCGGTGCCGCTCGGTCGCTTCCGGGGGGACGAACCTGCGGCCTTGCGAGCCGTGCCCCCCGCACGCGAGGAGGTTTTCGCGCCCCCGGACGCACGTGTGGCCATGGTTATGAGAGTAACCAAGGACCTCAGCGGTTCCAGGGATGGCGGACGGGCGTGTTGGGAACGGACGGCCGCGGGAGCCCGCGGCCGTCCGGCCCCTGGCGCTCAGACCTCCACGACGACCGGGACGATCATCGGGCGGCGGCGGTAGTTGTCGCTCACCCACTTGCCGACCGTGCGCCGGATGAGCTGGCCGATCTGGTGCACGTCGTTCACGCCGTCGCCGGCGGCGTCCCGCAGCACCTCCTCGATCCGCGCGATGACCTCGTCGAAGTCCTCGTTCACGATGCCGGCGCCGCGGGCGTGCACCTCGGGCCCGGCGACGAGCTTGCCGGACGTGGAGTCGATCCCGACGACGATGGAGACGAACCCCTCCTCGCCGAGGATGCGCCGGTCCTTCAGCGAGGTCTCGGTGACCTCGCCGACCGAGAGGCCGTCGACGTACACGTACCCGGCCGGGACGGCGCCGACGATGCTCGCGCGGCCGTCCACGAGGTCGACGACGACGCCGTCCTCGGCGATGACGACGCCCTCCTCCGGCACGCCGGTGAGCGCCGCGAGCTTGGCGTGCGCGCGCAGGTGCCGCCACTCGCCGTGGATCGGCATGAAGTTCGCCGGCTTGGTCACGTTGAGCACGTACAGCAGCTCGCCCGCGGACGCGTGCCCGGACACGTGCACCAGCGCGTTGCCCTTGTGGACGACGCGGGCGCCCCACCGGGTGAGCCCGTTGATGACGCGGTTGACCGCGTTCTCGTTGCCGGGGATCAGCGACGACGCCAGCATCACGGTGTCGCGGTCGGTGATGCGGATCGAGTGGTCGCGGTTCGCCATCCGCGACAGCGCGGACATCGGCTCGCCCTGCGAGCCGGTGCACACCAGCACCAGCCGGTCGCCGGGGATGTCGTCGATCTCCTTCTGGTCGACCATGACGCCCTCGGGGACGCTCAGGTACCCGAGCTCGCGCGCGACGCCCATGTTGCGGACCATCGACCGGCCGACGAAGCAGACCTTGCGGCCGTTGGCGACGGCGGCGTCCAGGACCTGCTGGACGCGGTGGATGTGCGAGGCGAAGCAGGCGACGATGAGCCGCTCCCGCGCGGTGCGGAAGACCTCGTCCACGACCGGCCCGATGTTGCGCTCGCTGGTGACGAAGCCGGGCACCTCGGCGTTGGTGGAGTCGGCCATCAGCAGGTCGATGCCGTCGGCGCCGAGCCGGGCGAACCCGGGCAGGTCGGTGAGCCGGCCGTCCAGCGGGAGCTGGTCCATCTTGAAGTCGCCGGTGTGCAGGACGAGGCCGGCGGACGTGCGGATGGCGACGGCGAGCGCGTCCGGGATCGAGTGGTTGACGGCGAGGAACTCGCAGCCGAACGGCCCGAAGGTGCGGCGCTCGCCCTCCACGACCACGTCGGTGACGGGTTTGATCCGGTGCTCGGTGAGCTTGGCCTCCAGCAGCGCCAGCGTGAGCCGGGAGCCGACGAGGGGAATGTCGCGGCGCTCGCGCAGCAGGTACGGGACGGCGCCGATGTGGTCCTCGTGGCCGTGCGTGAGGATGACGGCCTCGATGTCGTCCAGGCGGTCCCTGATGTACTCGAAGTCGGGCAGGATCAGGTCGATTCCGGGCTGCTCGGTCTCGGGGAACAGCACGCCGCAGTCGACGACGAGCAGGCGACCGCCGTACTCGAACACCGTCATGTTGCGGCCGATCTCCCCGAGCCCGCCCAGGGGGACGATGCGCAGGCCGCCCTCGGGCGGTGCGGGCGGGTCCGAGAGCTCCGGGTGAGGATGACTCACCGGGCGACCTCCGGGATGACTGCCTCGGGCACTTTGACTCCCCCAATCGTGAGGTCTTCGCGCAGGCGCGCCGCGAACTCCGGCGGGGCCTCCAGCAGCGGCGCGCGGAGCGGGCCGCCGCCGGGAAGGCCGAGCAGGTTCAGCGCTGCCTTGACGGCGATGGCGCCCTGCGTACGGGTCATGATGGCGGTGACCACGGGCAGCAGGCGCCGGTGGATCTCCAGCGCCCGCCCGTGCTCACCGGCGCGGTATGCGTCGATCATCTCATGGAGCTCGACGCCGACGACATGGCCGACCACGCTGACGAACCCCGCGGCGCCCACCGACAGCCAGGGCAGGTTGAGGTTGTCGTCGCCGGAGTACCAGACGAGGTCGGTCCGCGCCATCACCCGGGACGCGCCGAACAGGTCGCCCTTGGCGTCCTTGACGGCGATGATCCGCGGGTGCTCGGCGAGCTGCACGAGCGTGTCGTTCTGGATCGGCACCCCGGCGCGCCCCGGGATGTCGTACAGCATGCAGGGCAGGCCGGTGGCGTCGGCCACCGCCGTGAAGTGCCGGACGAGGCCCTCCTGCGGGGGCTTGTTGTAGTAGGGGGTGACGACGAGCAGCCCGTGCGCGCCGGCGGCCTCGGCCTGCCGCGCGAGTTTCAGGGTGTGCTCGGTGTGGTTCGTGCCGGCACCGGCGACGATCACCGCGCGGTCGCCGACCGCGTCGATGACGGCGCGCAGAAGCGTGCTCTTCTCTTCGTCGCTCGTCGTGGGCGACTCGCCCGTCGTCCCGTTGACGACGAGGCCGTCGTGGCGCCGCTCGTCGACCAGGTGGGTCGCGAGGCGCGCGGCGCCGTCGTAGTCGACGCCGCCGTCCGGCAGGAACGGAGTGACCATGGCGGTCAGCATCCGTCCGAACGGAGCGTCAGTCGTTGTGCTGGGTGCCATGCAACGAACGGTACCGTTCCGGCCGATCGTCTTGGACCCGCAGGTGGAAGCCGACCTACCCCAATATGGGAGGAAGCCGCCGCCACACGCTCGGGGGTACGCGTGGCGGCGGCTCCCACATCCGACATCGTGGCACGCAAATGCCTCGTTACGGGGTCAGTCCGGCCACTTCCCGGACTCGGTTGGATAACGTGACCCCACGGTCATCTGGTGCAGCCGGACCCGGAGCTCCTCGACGTCGGGGGTGCGCACGAGATCGTTGCCGCGGACGGCCCACCAGAGGCCGGACCCGCCCCGTCCGATCCGCCAGCCGGCGAACTCGGCTGCCAGCTCGCCGATCCTGTCGGCGTCGTGCCGCGCGGACTGCTGAACGCCCATCGGCCTCGTCCCCACTTCCTTTGCCATCCGCAGGTCGAATCCTGACCGTCCGCACCGAGCCTTACCCCCCGGCATCCCGGACTATCCACCCCTTTTTACCTGGGCATACGGAAGAAACGAAACGTAACCGGGCGGGTTTCTCAGCCGCCAAGACTTTCTGTCGTCCGGGGCAGCCAGGTGGCGCGGTAACGGGCCCATTCGGCCGGGTTCGTGGTCCACTCCGCGTACACGCCGACGCCGTACGGCCGCTTCGGCGGCCGCTTCAGGTCGTCGATCCCGCGGCGGACGCCACGCAGCGCGACGGAGAGGTCCTCCGACCACTCCACGAGAGGGCGGTAGGTGGGGACGCCCATGAAGACGGTCGTCCGGTCGCCGATGAGCTCCAGCGTCGCGCGGGTGTTCCGGGCGAAGTGCCATCCGGCGAGCGCGCGCGTCGGCAGCGACACGTCGTACGTCATGATCGCCACCTGGTCGGCCCGGTCGGCGACGGCGCGCAGGAAGTCCCGCGTCGGACGCGGCGGGTAGTGGAACGACGTCCCGCCGCGCGGCAGGAGCGCCTTGTAGACGGGCTGCGCGGCGTCCACGAGCGTCAGTTGCTCCAGCGCCACCGACAGCAGCGCGCCCTTGCGCCCGGTCAGCTCGCGGGTCCGGTCCATGAGCGTCAGGAACGCGCGGTCGTCGGGGTAGATGGGCTCGAAGTCGTAGTGGATGCCGTCGAAACCGAGATCGAGGAAGATCGCGTCGGTCCGGAGGACCCGCTCCCGGACGGCCGGGTCGTCGAGGTCGATGACGCCCTTGCCGTCCACCCTCCGGATCTGCCCCAGGTACGCCTGCGCGCGGACGCCCGGCGCGTACTCGCGCATGGCCTCGATGAGCCGCCGCGCGTGCCGGTACTTGGCGGCGGGGACCGACCCGTCCGGCTCGAACGGGCCGGTGTGGAAGAACACGTCGGTGATGCGGTGCCGCCTCAGCGACTCCCCGAGCGCGCGGTACTCGGCGTCCGTGTGCGGCTCTCCCACCCACTGGTGCCGGGCCCACAGCGCGTTGGCCTCCGTGCCGCGCGCCTCGGGCTCCTGCTGCCACCACACCCAGGCCCCGGCGAGCACGAGCGCGGCCAGGCCGAGCCCGTAGGCCGCCGCCCACCCCGTCCAGCGCAGAAGCCGCCAGACCCACCCGATTCTCCTCATCGCGCAATGATCCCGGATCATCCACGCACCTCGAACGCCCTACGCCAGGATTCCCCCTCGCCGCTCCCACACCGCCGCCACGAAATGATCATGGTTGGGCCGAGGCCGCGCGCCGCGCGGGACGGCCGGGCGCGGCGGGGGAACCCTGTGGAGACGAGGCGGCTCGGCAGTGTCGGCCCCCGTGGTCTCGATGGGGAGCCGCCCCGGTCCTTACGTCCAGGTGGATGGAGGTCGAGCCGGCATGCGAGTCCCACCGAGCCAGGGCGAGCCGCGCCCCCTGATCAGCACCCGAACGCTCGTGATCGTCCTCGTGGCGGTCGGCGCCGCCGTACTCACCGCCGCGGCCCCGCGGTTCGCCGTCCCCATCGGCGTGGGCGTGGCCGTCATCACGCTCCTCGCCCAGATCGTGAAGGACTGAGGAGCGCCCGCTCCGCCGGGTCCCGCGGGGCCCGGCGGACGCGGGTGCGCTGGGTGAGGGCGACGCACACCAGCACGGCGACGGCCGCGAGCACGGTCGTGGCGTCGACCACCTCGGCGAGCAGGATCCCCGACCACGCCAGCGTCAGCACCGGCTGCGCGAGCTGGACCTGGCTGGCGCGGGCGATCCCGGCCCGCGCCAGCCCCTCGTACCAGGCGAAGAAGCCGAGGTAGGCGGAGAAGGCGGCGACGTAGCCGAAGCCGAGGACGGCGTGCCCGGTCCAGGCGGGACGGGTGGTGGCGAGCAGCCACGCGGTCACCGGGACGGTGACGGGCGCGGCGAGCACGAGCGCCCAGGAGATGACGCGCCAGCCCGGCATGTCGCGGGCCAGCCGGGCCCCTTCGGTGTACCCGGCCGCGGCGGCGAGGAGCGCGCCGAACAGCAGCAGGTCGGCGGCCGTGACGCGGCCGGCGCCGCGGACCAGGGCGAAGCCGGTGACGCAGGCCGTGCCGGCCGCGCTCGCGAGCCAGAACGCGCCGGAGGGCCGCTCCCCCGCGCGCAGCACGCCGCAGACGGCGGTGGCGGCGGGCAGCAGCCCGACGACGACCGCGGAGTGGGCGGACGAGGCGCCGTGGTCGAGGGCGAGCGTGGACAGCACCGGGAACCCGAAGATCACGCCGGCCACGACCACCGCGAGGCCCGTCCACTGGCCGCGGCGCGGGCGGCGCGCGCGGACCGCCAGCAGCGCGGCGGCGGCGAGGACGGCCGCGGCGGCGGAGCGGCCGACGCCGATCAGGTACGGGTCGAGTCCGTCGAGCCCGAAGACCGTGGCGGGCAGCGTGAAGGAGTAGATCAGGACGCCCAGCCCGGCGAGCCACAGGCCGGGGCCGAAGGCGGGATCCGCTACCGGCGCGGGGACAGTAGCGCTATCTTGGTTCCTCATGAAAGACGATAGCAGTGTGATGGCGCTGGCCGGAACGCTGCGCGCCGGCGTCCTGCGGATGAGCCCCGGGGAGCGGCTCCCGTCTAGCCGCGCGCTCGTCGAGCGGCACCGGGTCAGCCCGGTGACGGTGTCCCGGGCGCTGGGCGTGCTGGCCGCCGAGGGCCTGGTGGTGACGCGTCCGGGCAGCGGCACGTTCGCCGCGGAGCGCAAGGAGACCGTCCCGGAGCCGGCCGACCTCGGCTGGCAGGCGGTGACGCTCGGGGACCGGTCCGTCGATCCGTCCGGGGTGTCGTGGCTGCTCACCCCGGCCCCCGAGGGCGTGGCCGCGCTCAGCGGCGGCTACCTGCATCCCTCGCTCCAGCCGGTGCGGGCGCTGGCCGCGGCGGGGGCGCGGGCGGCCCGGCGGCCGGACGCGTGGGAGATGCCGCCGCTCGGCGGGGTACCGGAGCTGCGCGCCTGGTTCGCCCGCACCGTCGGCGGCGGCGTCACCCCCGCCGACGTGGTGATCGCCAGCGGCGGGCAGCAGTCGCTGACGACCGTCCTGCGGGCGCTGCTCCCGCCGGGCGCGCCCCTGCTGGTCGAGTCGCCGACCTACCTCGGCGTCCTCGCGGTGGCGCGGGCCGGCGGGCTGCACCCGGTGCCGGTCCCGGTGGACGCGCACGGCGTCCGCCCCGACCTGCTCGCCGAGGCGTTCGCGATGACCGGGGCGCGCGTCCTCTACACGCAGCCCGCCTTCCAGAACCCGACCGGCGCCGTGCTGGACGCGCAGCGGCGCGAGCGGGTGCTGGACGTGGCGCGCGCCGCCGGCGCGTTCGTGGTCGAGGACGACTTCGCGCGCCACCTCGGCATCGACGCGGACCCGCCGCCGCCGCTGATCGCCGCGGACGGCGAGGGCCGGGTCGTGCACATCGCGTCCCTGACCAAGGCGACCGCGCCCAGCCTGCGGGTGGCCGCGGTGGCGGCCCGGGGCCCGGTCGCCGAGCGGGTCCGCGCCACCCAGCTCGTCGAGGAGTTCTTCCCGGCGCGGCCGCTGCAGGAGACGCTGCTGGAACTGGTCAGCTCGCCGGGCTGGCCGCGGCACCTGCGCGCCGTCCGGACCGCCCTGCGGTCGCGCCGCGACGCGCTGCTCGCCGCGCTCGCGCGCGACCTGCCGGAGCTGCGCGTGAACCGTCCGGCGGGCGGCCTCCACCTGTGGGCCCGGCTGCCGGACGGCGCGGACGACGCCGCCCTGGCGGAGGCCGCCCTGCGCGCCGGCGTCCTGGTCAGCGCGGGACGGCCCTTCTTCCCCGCCGAGGCCCCGGCCCCGTACCTGCGGATCGGGTACGCGACCGCGGCCTCGGAGGCGGAGCTGGCGGAGGGCGTCCGCCGCCTCGCCGCCGTCCTGCGGTCATGAGGCGGTGCAGAAGCAGAACTCGTTGCCCTCGGGGTCGCGCCACACCTGGAAGGGGGATGCCGGGTCGCCCATGAGGCCGGCGGCGGGGGTCGCGCCGAGGCGGACCGCCCGCTCGCCTGCCGCGCGGACGTCGGGGACGTCCAGGTCCAGGTGCAGCCGGTTCTTGGCCTTCTTGCCCTCGGGAACGCGCTGGAAGGACAGGACGGGGCCGCCCGTCCCCAGCGGCTCCAGGTCGAGCCAGTCGGCGTTCACCGCCGACGTCCTCATGCCGAGCAGACCGCCCCAGAAGGCCGCCATCGCGTCCAGGTCGGCGCAGTCGATCACGATGTTGCCCACCCTCGGGGTCATCGCGCACCTCCGGCGAGACGGACCGCGCCCGCGGAGCGCGCCGCGGCACGCGCGCAGTACGGGGCCGGCCGGTGGCGGCGCGGCAGCGGCAGGCCGCCGACCAGGGCGCGGAAGCGGGCACGCCGCTCGCCGGCCTTCACCTCCGCCCGGGCGCGGGCGGCCAGCCTCGCCTCCACGATGTCGGCGTGGAGGCGCGCGTACTCGCGCTCCGCCCAGGCGTGCCGCGTCGCGAGCGCCCCCAGGTACGGCAGCTCGTTCATGTCGTCCTCCCGTTCATTGACACCATCAAAAGCTTAATGCCGGTGTCGTCGTCGCGCAACCGGTGAAACATTTATGGCGGTGTCGCCGGTTGGTAGGGTTGAGGAGGACAAGGCAGGAGGGGTGATGGCCGACACCCGCGAGAACGAGGACCCCGCGCTGCTGCTGACCGGCTTCGTCAACACGCTCGACGTCGAGTCCGCCGCGGACGCGCTCGCGACGCCCGGCGACCTGGCCGGGTGGCTCGCCGGGCGCGGTCTCGTCCCGGACGGGACGCGGGCCGGCGACGCCGACCTGCGCACCGCGCTCACGCTCCGCGAGGGCCTGCGCGAGGCCATGTCCGCCAACCACGGGCCGCGGGAGGCCGACCTCCCCGGCGACCTGGACGACGCCCTGGCCGCCCTGCCGCTGCGGATCGAGCTGACCGGCCCGCACCCCGTCCTGCTGCCGCTCGACCCGCCCGGCACGGCCGCCGCGGGGCTCGCCCGGATCGCCGCCGCGATCATGGACGCGGTGTCCGCTGGAACCTGGCCCCGGCTGAAGGTCTGCCAGGAGGGCACCTGCCGCTGGGCGTTCGTGGACACGTCCAAGAACCGGTCGCGCGCGTGGTGCTCGATGAGCACCTGCGGGAACCGCACCAAGACGCGCGCCTACCGGGCCCGGCGGCGCACCCCCGCCTGACCGGCGCTCGCTAGGGTTGACCGGGTCTCCGGATGAAGGCCGGGGCTCCGGAGAGAGGACGTGGGACGGCATGGCGGATGTGGGGGTGCGGCCCGCGCGGCGTGCGGACGCCGCCGCCGTCGCAGACATCCAAGTGCGGGCGTGGCGGCACGGGTACCGCGACCTGCTGCCGGCGGGCGTCCTCGACGAGGTGACCGGCGACGCCGCCGTGGAGCGGTGGCGGGAGAAGTGGGCGGAGGCCGCCACGGCGCCGCCGAGCCCCCGGCACCAGCTGCTGGTCGCGGTGGCGTCCGACCTGGTCGTCGGCTTCGCCGCGCACGGGCCGGCCGAGGACCCCGACACCCGCCCGGACGACACCGCCGAGCTGATCGGGCTGCTCGTCGACCCGCTGCACGCCCGCGCCGGGCACGGCAGCCGGCTCCTCGCAGCCACCGTCGACCTGCTCCGCGAGGACGGCTTCGCCACCCTGATCTCCTGGGTGTTCGAGGGCGACGAGGTCACGCGGTCGTTCCTCGGCTCGGCCGGATGGGCGCCCGACGGCACCGCCCGCACGCTCGACATGGGCGAGCCCGTCCGGCAGATCCGGCTGCACACCGACATCGGCGTCCGGTGAGGGGTCGGTGAGCCGCACCGGCGCCCCGGCCATATCTTTGACGTCGTGCCCGAGTCCACCTCCCTGACCCCGCCGCGCGCCCCGGCGCCGGCGCCCGCCGTCCGGCACCGCCGGCTCGGCGTCGCCGTCATGAGCCTCGGCGTCTCGCTGGTCGTCGTGGACGCCACGATCGTCGGGGTGCTGCTCCCCCGGATCATCGGCGACCTGGGCCTGATGACGACGGACGCCGAATGGGTCACCTCGGTGTACTCGCTGGTGTTCGCCGCGCTGCTCATCCCGTTCGGGCGGGCCGGCGACCTGTTCGGGCGGCGCCGGATGTTCGTGCTCGGGGTGGCGGTGTTCTCGGTGGCGAGCATCGCCGCGGCGGTCGCCGGGACCGGGTCGGCGCTGCTCGGCGCGCGGGCCCTGCAGGGCGTGGGCGCCTCGATGATCATGCCGGCCACGCTGTCCACGGTGAACGCGGTGTTCACCGGGCGGGACCGGGCCGTCGCGTTCGGCATCTGGGGCTCCATGATCAGCGGGATGGCCGCGCTCGGACCGCTGCTCGGCGGGGCGCTGGCCACCGGCGGCGGCTGGCGGTGGGCCTTCGCCGTCAACCTGCCGCTCGGCGCCGTGCTGATCGCCGGGGCGCTGCGGTTCATGCCGGAGACCCGCCGGCCGGGGCCGGGGAGCGCGCGCCGCGAGATCGACTGGCCGGGCGGCCTGCTGTCCGCGCTCGGGCTCGGCGCGCTGGTGTGCGGCATCATCGAGGGCCAGACCTACGGCTGGTGGACCGCGACCCGCCCGTTCTCCATGGCCGGGCTCGACTGGCCGGAGGGCGGCCTGTCGCCGGTCCCGGTCGTGCTGGCGCTCGGCGCCGCGCTGATCGCGGCGCTGATCCTGGTGGAGCGGTTCCGCGCGGCGGCCGGACGCCCGGTGATGCTCGACCTCGACCTGTTCCGGATCCCGAACTTCCGGCGCGGGAACCTGGCCTCGGCCCTGATCAACGTCGGCGAGCTCGGCCTGCTGTTCGTCCTGCCGCTGTTCCTGCTCGGCGTGCACGGCACGAACCCGCTCCAGATCAGCCTGGCGATCCTGCCGCTCGCCCTCGGCGCGTTCCTGTCCGGCGGATGCGCGGGCCGGCTCGCGAACCGGCACGGCGCCCACCGGGTCGTGCAGATCGGCATGGTGCTGGAGGTCGCCGCGGTCACCGCCCTCGGCGTCACGGTGTCGGCGACGACCGGCTGGCCGGGCCTCGCGCCCTGGATGCTGCTGTACGGGCTCGGGCTCGGCCTGACGTCGGCGCAGCTGACGAACGTGTCGCTGGCGGACGTCCCGCCGGACCGGTCCGGGCAGGCGTCCGGGACGCAGTCCACGGCCCGGCAGGTCGGCGCGGCGCTCGGCATCGCCGCCATCGGGACGGTGTTCGCGACGAGCCTCGGGCACGCGATGGCCGACCGGCTGTCCGGCTCGGCGCTGCCGCCCGAGCAGCGCGCCGCCATCGCGCACGGCCTGCGGGAGAGCGCCGGGACCTACGGACGTGATCTGCACGACACCCCGGGCCTCGCCGCCGAGGCGCGCGCCGCCGACGCCAGCCTCGCCGCCGCGACCAGGCACGCCGCCCTGACCACCGCGGCGATCCTCGCGCTCGGGCTCGGCCTGTCGCTGCGGCTGCGCCCGAGTAGTGATCTTCATCGGGAAGAATCGGACCGCCAGCCCCCTGTCGTCCCACAGAACAAGCGGTGATCGTGGCCACGCTCTCCCAATGGGTCGCCGGCTCCCGGCCCCGGACCCTGCCCGCCTCCCTCGTTCCCGTCGTCGTCGGCACCGGCGTCGCCGCCGGCGAGGGCGACCCCGTCTGGTGGCGCGCCGTCCTCGCCGCGGTCGTCGCCCTCGTGCTGCAGATCGGGGTGAACTACTCCAACGACTACAGCGACGGCGTCCGCGGCACCGACGAGGACCGCGTCGGCCCGCTCCGGCTCGTCGGGTCGAAGGTCGCGCCGCCGAAGCAGGTCCTCGCCGCCGCCCTCGGCTGCTTCCTCGCCGCCGCCGTGGCCGGGCTCGTCCTCGCCGCGGTGACCACCTGGTGGCTGCTGCTCGTCGGCGCGTGCGCGATCCTGGCCGCCTGGTTCTACACCGGCGGCAAGACCCCGTACGGCTACCGCGCGCTCGGCGAGGTCTCGGTCTTCGTCTTCTTCGGCCTGGTCGCCGTCGTCGGGACGGTCTACGTCCAGGTCGAGGCGCTGCCGTGGGAGGCGTGGGCGGCGGCGGCGCCGATCGGGCTGCTGGCGTGCGGGCTGCTGGTGGCCAACAACCTGCGCGACATCCCCACCGACCGCGAGTCGAGCAAGCGGACCCTCGCCGTCCTCCTCGGCGACCGCTGGACCCGGATCCTGTACGCGGCCTGCACCGCGCTGCCGTTCATGATCGTCCTGGCGCTGGGGGCGGTGCGCCCGTGGGCGCTGATCGCGCTGCTCGCGGCGCCGCTGTCGCTGCCGCCGACGCAGAAGGTGCTGAACGGCGCGGCCGGCCCCGCCCTGATCCCCGTCCTGGGCGAGACCGGCCGGCTCCAGATCGCCTACGGCGTGCTGCTGGCGGTCGGCCTGGCGCTCTGACCCCCGGCGGCGTCGCTCCCGGGGCCGTGGCTCTCGGCGAGCAGGACGGCGCCGGTGAGTCCCATGATGAGCCCGCCGAGCACCCCCGCCAGGGCGGTCAGGCCCGCCGCGGTGCTGAAGTCCGGCGCCAGGGCGTCCGGCCGGCCGATCATCACCAGCAGCCCGTAGAGGGACCCGGTGAACGTGGCGGCGGATCCCACCCAGGCGGCGGACAGCGGCACGGCCAGCGGCCCCGGCCCGCCCGCACGCCGGACGATCAGCACGAGCGCGGCCGCACCGGCGATCGCCAGCACACCCCACACGCCGTCGGCCAGTTGCTGCGGCACGTTCCGGTCGTCGAGCGCGTCGTCGTGGAGGCCCGCCGTCCCGCCGAACGCCCAGTACAGGTGCGCGGCGGCGAAGGCGGACACCGGGACGGCCGCAACCCGTGCCAAGAGCATCTGCAGCGACGAGGTCGCGCCCTTGGGAAGGTTCCTCGCCCGTGTCGCGAAGACCCACGGCCACCGGTCCCGCGCGTACAGGACGAACGCCGTCAGCAGCCCGAGCCCCTGCACGGTGAACCCCCCGTAGACGATGCCGTACACCCAGCTCTGGAGCCCGTTGGCGTCTCCGGTCACCGGTTGAGAGGAGAACAGCGTCTGCAGGAGCGTCCCCAGCGGGACGGCGAGGACGATCGGCGCGAGCAGCCCGGCCGCGACCCAGATCGGCGCCAGCACCAGCCAGCCCGGCAGGCGCCGCCCCCAGGGGAAGGTGAACGCCATCGCGACCAGCACGGCCACCGCGTCCATCCCCATGGTGATCGCGTTGCCCGCGTAGAGCGCGGTGTCCTCGGCGGCGGACGCGTCGTTCCACCCGACCGTGCTGCCGGACAGCCACGCGATCTTTATGGTGAGGTAGGGGACGCACGCGGCGATCGTCGCCGCGCAGACGGCCAGGCGGAGGCGGCCGGGACCCCCGCGCGCGGCGCGCGGCCGCACCGGCAGCGGATGAGCTGAAACGGTCATGCTCCGAGGATCCGCCGGAGCGCCCGTCCCGCGCCTCCCGCCGCCGGGTGACGCGCGTCCCCCGCGCGGGTGAACCCCCGCTAGCCCCAGCTGATCTCGGGCAGGCCGGCGTCGACGAGGGCTTTGTTGACGGCGCTGAACGGGCGCGTCCCGAAGAACTTCTTCGCGCTGAGCGGGCTCGGGTGCGCCGACTCGATCACCGTGTGCTGTGGGCCGGTGATCAGGCGGGCCTTCTTGCGCGCGTAGGCGCCCCACAGGACGAACACGACGCGCTCGGTCTTGTCGTTCAGCGCGCGGATCGCGGCGTCGGTGAAGTCCTCCCAGCCCTTGCCGGCGTGCGAGCCCGCCTCGCCGCCGCGCACGGTCAGCACGGCGTTCAGCAGCAGGACGCCCTGGTCGGCCCACCGGGTGAGGTCGCCCGACGCGGCGGCCGGGACACCGAGGTCGGTGCCGAGCTCCTTGTAGATGTTGCGCAGCGACGGAGGCAGCCGCACGCCGTCGCGGACGCTGAAGCTGAGCCCGTGCGCCTGGCCGGGCCCGTGGTAGGGGTCCTGGCCGAGGATCAGCACGCGGGCGCGGTCGAACGGGCAGTGCCGGAACGCGTTGAACAGGTCGTCGCGCGGCGGGTACACGGTCTGCCCGTCGTACTCCCCCGCGACGAACGCGCCCAGCGCGGCGGTGGCGAGCGGGTCGAGCAGCGGGTCGAGCCGCTCCCGCCAGTCGCCGGGCAGCAGTTCCATCAGGTCGAGGGACATCGTCGAGCCTCCGAGGACGTGATCTCCAATTGCCCGAAACACTAGTGCGGGCCACTGACACGCCATGCCGAATCCGGGGAGCGCGGGCACTTCGACTCTAGGATGACGCCATATGCCCGATTCCCCCCGTCGGCGGCGCCTCCGCGCGTCCGCGCTGCTCGCCGCCCTCGTCCTGCCCGGCCTCGGCGCGGGCTGCGGCGGCTCGTCCGGGCCGGTGACGCTCACCGTCCTCGCCACCGCGTCCATGACGGAGGTGTTCGGCGAGATCGCGGCGGCCTACCACCAGGACAACCCCGGCGTCCGGCTCCGGCCGGTGTTCGGCGGCGCGCCCGAGCTCGCCGACCGGCTGTCCGAGCACGACCCGGGCGACGTCCTGGTGACGGCGGACGGGGCGAGCATGGACGAGGCCGCCGAGCAGCTCGGCACACCCCGCCGGACCGTCGCCAACGGCGCGCTCACGATCGCCGTCGCGCCCGGCAACCCGCGCCGCGTCCGGGGCCTGCGGGACCTGCGGAGGCCGGGCCTGCGGGTCGTCGTCGGCGCCGGGACGGTCCCGGTGGGCCGCTACACCCGCCAGGTCCTCCGCAAGGCGGGGCTGACCGTCCGGTGGAGCAGCGAGGAGATCGGCGCGCGGGCCGTCCTGGACCGGATCCGCGCGGGCGAGGCCGACGCGGGGATCGTGTTCATCACCGACATGCGCTCGGCCGGCATCGCGGCGAGCAGCGTGCCCATCCCCGCGGACCACAACGTCACCGCCGCCTTCCCCGCCGCCCCGATCCGGGGCGGCGCCCACGAGGAGGACGCGGCGGCGTTCGTGTCGTGGCTGGTCACGCCCGCCGCGCAGAAGCTGTTCAACAAGTACGGCTTCGTCACCCCGGCCGCCCCCCGCTGAGGCGGCCCCGCGGGCGCCGCGGCGGGCGCGGGAACGGATGGGGGGCGAACTCCGTTGACCTCCCCGGGGACCCGACGGGGGTCCGGTGCCGGCCGGCACGGCGGGCACCAGCGAGAGCACCGCGATCGATCCGGGGAGATGGCAGACGTGCCGGAGCAGCGACCCGCGCCGGAGCCCGACGAGGCGCCACGGCCCACCACCACGCGGCCCACCGCCACGCCGCCCACCACCGCGCCGCCCACCACCGCGCCGCGGCCGGGCGGCGCGCACCGCTCGGCCGCCGAGCCCGACCGGCACCGGTCGGTCCCGCCCCGCACCGATCCGGAGCAGCCGTGGCGCGCCGAGGGCGTCCCCGGCCGGCGCGAGCGGCCGGCGCGCCGCCTCGGCGGCTGGAAGCCCGGCCGCAACACCGGCGTCTTCTGGGCGCTGCTCCTCGCCGTCTTCGCGCTGAGCTACGTCTCCATGCACGTCACCGGGCAGAAGGAGCGGGTGACGATCCCCTACACGGCGTTCACCCAGCAGGTCGCCGCCGGGAACGTCAAGGACGTCTACACCAAGGGCTACGAGATCCAGGGCCAGCTGAAGAGCAGGCAGCAGGTCCCCGGGCAGCGGGACGCCGGCGAGACCTACACCGCGTTCGAGACGCTGCGGCCAGCGTTCGCCGACGACCACATCTACACCCAGATGGTGCAGAAGGGCGTGGAGGTCGAGGCCAAGCCGGTCAACGCGGACCGCGGGCTCCTCGCCAACTTGCTGCTCTCGCTCCTGCCCACGCTGCTGTTCGTCGGCCTGTGGATCGGCGTGATGGTGTGGCTGCAGCGCCGCATGACCGGCGGTGGGGGCGGCGGGCTCATGGGCGGCTTCGGCCGGTCCCCGAAGCCCGTCGCGCCGGACGAGAAGCGCGCCACCTTCGCCGACGTCGCCGGCATCGACGAGGTCGAGGCGGAGCTCAGCGAGGTCGTCGACTTCCTCAGGGACCCCGGCAAGTACCGCCGGATGGGCGCCCGCGTCCCCCGCGGCGTGCTCCTCACCGGCGCGCCCGGCACCGGCAAGACGCTGCTCGCCCGCGCCGTCGCCGGCGAGGCCGGCGTCCCGTTCTACTCCGCCGCCGCCTCGGAGTTCATCGAGATGGTCGTCGGCGTCGGCGCGGCCCGCGTGCGCGAGCTGTTCACCGAGGCCCGCAAGACCGCGCCGTCCATCATCTTCATCGACGAGATCGACACGATCGGCCGGTCGCGCGGCGGCGGCGCGAGCATGGGCGGGCACGACGAGCGCGAGCAGACGCTCAACCAGGTCCTCACCGAGATGGACGGGTTCTCCGGCTCCGAGGGCGTGGTGGTGATCGCCGCGACGAACCGGCCCGACATCCTCGACCCGGCGCTGCTGCGCCCCGGCCGGTTCGACCGGCAGGTCGCGGTGTCCCCGCCCGACCTGGACGGGCGCGTCGCGATCCTGCGGGTGCACACCCGCGACGTCCCCCTCGCCGCCGATGTCGACCTCACCTCCGTCGCGAAGATGACGCCCGGCATGACCGGCGCCGAGCTGGCCAACCTCGTCAACGAGGCCGCCCTGCTCGCCGTCAAGCACGAGAGGGGCGCCGTCGGCATGGACGAGTTCCAGAGCGCGCTCGAGAAGGTGCAGCTCGGCACGCGGCGTTCCCTGGTCATGCCGTTCGAGGAGCGGCGCCGGACGTCCTACCACGAGTCCGGGCACGGCCTGCTCGGCATGCTGCAGCCGGGCGCCGACCCCGTCCGGAAGATCACCATCGTGCCGCACGGCCGCGCGCTCGGCGTCACCGTGTCCACGCCGGACGACGACCGCTACGCCTACGACGAGCGCTACCTGCGCGGCCGGATCATCGGCGCGCTCGGCGGCATGGCGGCCGAGGAGCTGGTCTTCGGCGTGATCACCACCGGCTCGGAGAGCGACCTGGAGCAGGTCACCAAGATCGCCCGCGGGATGGTGGGCCGCTGGGGCATGTCCTCGAAGGTCGGCCCGCTGTCGATCCTGCCGGCGGACGGCGACGGCCCGATGGGCCAGTACGCCGCCCAGGGCACCCTGGACGCCGTCGACCTGGAGGCCCGCCGGATCGTCGACGAGTGCTACGCCGAGGCCCTGGAGACGCTCCGCGCCAACCGCGACCGGCTCGACTCGCTCGCCGCCGCCCTCCTGGAGAACGAGACCCTCGACGAGAAGGCCGCCTACGCCGCCGCCGGTGTCGACCGGACCATCCGCGAGGTCGACATGTCGAAGACCTGACCTCCGCGGGCGAGCGCCGGTCACATCCGCCGCGTCCGGTCCGTCAGTGCTATGACGGAGCCGACGAGGGGAACGTGATGGACGAGCGCGAGTTTCTGGCCGAGCGGTTCGAAGAGCACCGCACACACCTGAGAGCGGTCGCCTACCGGATGCTGGGCTCGCTCGCCGAGGCCGACGACGCCGTCCAGGAGTCCTGGCTGCGGCTCAGCCGCTCCGGGGCCGGCGGCATCGAGAACCTGGGCGGCTGGCTGACGACCGTCGTCGGCCGGGTGTGCCTGGACATGCTCCGCTCGCGCACGTCCCGCCGCGAGACCCCCTTGGAGGAGCGCCTCCCCGACCCGGTCGTCGGCCCGGCCGCGGGCCCGGACCCCGAGCACGCGGCGCTGATGGCCGACTCGGTCGGGCTCGCGCTGCTGGTGGTGCTGGAGTCCCTCACGCCCGCCGAGCGGCTGGCGTTCGTCCTGCACGACACCTTCGGCGTCCCGTTCGAGGAGATCGCCCCGATCGTGGGGCGGTCACCGGCCGCGGCGCGGCAGCTCGCCAGCCGCGCCCGCCGCCGGGTGCGCGGGACGGCGCCGTCCCCCGAACGCGACCCGGTGCGCCAGCGGGCGGTCGTCGACGCGTTCCAGGCCGCCGCGCGGGACGGCGACTTCGAGGCGCTCGTCGCCGTCCTGGACCCGGACGTGGTCCTGCGCGCCGACGTCGGCGCCGTCGCCGGCGGCCTGACCGAGATCCACGGCGCCGCGGGCGTCGCCGGGCAGGCCCTCGCCTTCCGCCAGAGCGCCGGCGTGTCCGTGCCCGCGCTGGTCAACGGGACCGCGGGGATCGTCGGCTTCGAGGACGGCCGGCCGAAGTCGGTGCTGGCCTTCACGATCGCGGACGGCAGGATCGTCGAGATCGACATCCTGGCCGACCCCGCCCGCCTCGCCGCGCTGGACCTCTCCTTCCCCGGCTGACGCTCAGGCGTCGAGGCGGCGGTGGAAGAGCACCTTGTCCTCTCCAGGGCCGTCGTGGGAGGGGGCGTCGGCCGTGGTGAATCCCATGGCCCGGTGGAAGGCGATCGACGCGGTGTTCCGGGGGGACGTCAGAGCGCGGACGGTGGTGCGGTCGTCGGCGCGGGCCATGGCGAAGAAGGCCTCGTACAGGCGACGGGCCAGCCCGGTGCCGCGGTGCGCCGGGGCGACGCCGGCGAAGTGGACGTAGGCCGTGTCCGCGTCGGAGGGCGAGAGGAAGCCGACGAGGAAGGCCGCGAGGTCGCCGCGGGTCTCGGCGACGAGGCTGGTGCGGTGGAAATGGTCGAGGAACAGGCGGGGCAGGACGGGGTGGATCTCGCGGCCCCACCAGTCGTCCACGACGGCGATGATGCGGTCGTAGTCGGCCGCGGCGGCCGGGCGGACGTCCGTCACAGGGTCTCCGGAAGGCCGGCGACGGTGAGGGTCTCCATGCCCTGCAGAGCCTTCAGGACCGTGGGGTGCGGCACCGCGTGGACGGTCGGGAGGATCGGGTCGGCGGGGTGGGCCAGCGCGTCCTCGGACGCGGAGAAGGCCACGTCCGTGCCGCGCGGATCCAGGCGGACCCAGCGGTCGTCGATCAGGGCGGCGGCCAGGCCGTGGACGAAGCCGGGGCACAGCTGGTAGCAGAGGCCCGCCTGGACGCCGCCCGCGCGGAGGAGGGCGACGAAGGCGTGCGACTGGGCGAAGCAGAGGCCGGTGCCCTGGTCGAGGACGTCCGAGGCGCGCCACGTGACGCGGGTGTCGCCGGTGTCCATCGGGTGCGAGATCCGGTCGCGGACGTGGTCGAACGCCGCGCGGGCGTAGGCGATGTCGTCGCCGGTGCGCAGCTCCGAGGCGATCGACTGGACGAGCGGGTGCTCGATGTCGATCGCCTCGGACGCGGCGAGGTAGTCCCAGGGGTCGGCGGCGAAGTCCATCACAGCCCGAGGAGCGACTCGATGCCGATCGTGAGCCGGTCCAGCTCGGGGACCCTGCGGACGGCGAGCAGCACGCCGGGCATGAACGACTCGCGGTTCATCGAGTCGTGCCGGATGGTGAACAGCTCGCCGTGGCCGCCGAGGACGACCTCCTGGTGGGCGACGGCGCCGGACATGCGGACCGCGTGCACCCGCACGCCGTCCACGTCGGCGCCGCGCGCCCCCTCGATCTCGGAGGTGGTGGCGTCCGGGGACCGGGACACCCCGGACTCGGCGCGGGCTGCGGCGACCAGCTCGGCGGTGCGGTACGCGGTGCCGGACGGGGCGTCGACCTTGTTCGGGTGGTGCGTCTCGACGATCTCGACGGACTCGAAGAAGGGGGCCGCCTTCTGCGCGAAGTGCATCATCAGCACCGCGCCGATCCCGAAGTTCGGGGCGATGATGACGTTGCCGGCCGACTCGTCGGTGAGCCAGGAGCGGACGGTGTCGAGGCGGGACGGATCGAAGCCGCTGGTGCCGACGACGGCGTGCAGGCCCTGCTCGACGCACCATCTCAGGTTGTCCATGACGACGCCGGGGTGGGTGAAGTCGACGACGGCCTCGGCGGCGGTCAGGGCGTCGAGCTTGTCGCCCTGGTCGACGGCGGCGACGAGCTCCAGGTCATCCGCCCCCTGCACGGCACGGCACACCTCGGCTCCCATGCGGCCCCGCGCGCCCAGCACCCCGACCTTGATCACGTGTTCCTCCCGGTTCGCGTCCCGCCCGAGCCTATCGTCAGAAGCGCTTGCCCAGCTCGCGCGCCTCGGAGTGCGCGGTGCGGCGGCCGGTCTCGGCGTCGGCGGTGGCGAGGTCCGGCCGGAACTCGACGGTGCGGACGTCGGTGATCCCCGTCCAGCGCAGCCAGCCCTCGAAGAACGGGGCCTGGTGGTCGTGGCCGAACGCGGGCGGGCGGCCCTCCCCGTAGACGGCGCTGGTGTAGACGACGGCGGCCTTCTTGCCGCGCAGCAGGCCGCTGTACCCCTTCTCCGGGTCAAAGCCGAACACCCAGCCGGGCTGCGAGATGACGTCGATGAACTGCTTCAGGATGTACGGAACGCTGGTGTTCCACATCGGCACGCTGAAAAGGTAGCGGTCGTAGGAGTCGTAGCGCTCGAAGACGTCGCGGGCGGCCCGCCACGCGGCGGCCTGCTCCCCGGACGGCTCCTCCCCCGCGAACACGGTCATCTTGGCGCCGGCCCCGGCGGGGCCGAACTCGGGGAGCGAGCCGTCCCACAGGTCGAGGTGGTCGACGGCGTCGCCGTGGACGTCGCGGTAGGCGTCCAGGAACGTCTTCGCGATCGCGAGCGACTCGGAGGCGCCGCCGCGGGGCGACGCGGAGATGTGCAGCAGACGGGACATGGGGCGTTCCTCTCGGGACAGCATACGGACCAGAGTCCGATTACTCCCGGAAGAGTAACGGACTCCGGTCCGCTTAACAAGTCCGTCCCGCGGTCAGTCGGCGAAGTCCCGGTCCCCGACCGGCCCGATCACGGTGAGGGCCCGCGGGCCCGCCAGGACCTCGGCCGCGACGGCCCGGACGTCGTCGAGGGTGACGGCCTCGATCCGCGCCAGGACCTCGTCCACCGGCAGCAGCGACTCGTAGACCAGCTCGCTCTTGCCGATCCGGCTCATCCGGGAACCGGTGTCCTCCAGGCCGAGGACCATGGCGCCGCGCAGCTGCCCCTTGCCGCGCTCCAGCTCCTCGGCGGTGAGGCTCTCCTCCACCGCCTTGTGGAGCTCGTCCCGGCAGATCGCCAGGACCTCCTCCGCCTTGGCCGGCTGGCAGCCCGCGTAGACCCCGAAGATGCCGGTGTCGGCGTACTGGGCGGTGTAGCTGTAGACCGAGTACGCCAGGCCGCGCTTCTCGCGGATCTCCTGGAAGAGGCGGGACGACATGCCGCCGCCGAGCGCCGCGTTCAGCACGCCGAGCGCGAACCTGCGCTCGTCGGTGCGGGACGTCCCGGCGCCGCCGAGGATGATGTGGGCCTGCTCGGTGTCCTTGTCGATGACGACGGTGCGCGGGTCGATCGGCACCGGCGTCCCGTCGAGGCGGGGCGCGGCGGGCGCGGCGTCGCCGGCGAGGTGCTCGGCGAACGCCCCGGACACCAGCCGGACGACCTCGTCGTGGTCGATGTTGCCCGCCACCGACACCACCAGGCGGGACGGGACGTAGTGCTCCCGGTAGTAGCCGTGGATCCGGTCCCGGGACAGCGCGTTGATCGACTCCTCGGTGCCGAGGATCGGGCGCCCGAGCGGGGTGTCGCCGTACAGCGCGGTGGCGAACTCGTCGTGGATCAGGTCGCCCGGGTCGTCGTCGCGCATGTGGATCTCTTCGAGGATCACCCCGCGCTCGGCCTCGACGTCCTCGGGGCGGTTCACCGACTCGGCGACCATGTCGGACACCACGTCCACCGCGAGCGGCAGGTCGGCGTCCAGCACCCGCGCGTAGTAGCAGGTGTACTCCTTGGCGGTGAACGCGTTGAGGTCGCCGCCGACCGCGTCGATCGCCGCGGAGATCTCCAGCGCCGACCGCCGCCGCGTGCCCTTGAACAGCACGTGCTCCAGGTAGTGGCTGGCGCCCGCGTCGGCGGGCGCCTCGTCGCGGGAGCCGACCGCCGACCAGATGCCGAACGCGGCGGACCGCACGGTCGGCATCGACTCGGTGATGATCCGCAGCCCGCCGGGCAGGACGGTGCGGCGCACCGCGCCGGCACCGTCGGTGTGGATCGTGGTGGTGGTGCCGGGCTCCTGCGCCCTCGCCGGCAGGGTCACTGTCGCTCACATTCCATGGTGGGAAAACGGCCGGCCCGCCCGTGACGGGCGGGCCGGCCGGTCATGCCGGGGTCAGGAGTTGCGCTGGCCGGCGTCGTCGCCGCCGCGGCGGGTGCGGCGGCGCCGCGGCGGGTGCGGCGGCGCCGCGGCCCGCGCCGCTCGCCGTCGTCGCGGCGCTCCCGGCGCTCGCCGGAGTCGTCCTCGCCGGGCGCGGCGGCCGGGGCGCCGCCCTCGCCGCCCTCCGCCTTGTCGGCGGCCTCGCGCTCCACCACCTCGACCGGCACCAGCGACAGCTTGCCGCGCTGGTCGATCTCGGTGACCTCGACCTGGATCTTCTCGCCGACGCCCATCACGTCGTCGACGTTCTCGATCCGGGCGCCGCCGTGCAGCTTGCGGATCTGCGACACGTGCAGCAGGCCGTCCTTGCCGGGCAGCAGCGACACGAACGCGCCGAACGTCGTGGTCTTGACGACGGTGCCGAGGAACCGCTCGCCGACCTCCGGCATGTGCGGGTTCGCGATCGAGTTGATCGCCTGCCGGGCGGCCTCGGCGGACGGCCCGTCGGTGGCGCCGACGTAGATCGTGCCGTCGTCCTCGATCGTGATGTCGGCGCCGGTGTCGTCCTGGATCGAGTTGATCATCTTGCCCTTGGGGCCGATGACCTCGCCGATCTTGTCGACCGGGACCTTGATAGTGATGATCCGCGGCGCGTTCGGGCTCATCTCGGCGGGCGCCTCGATGGCCTCCTGCATCACGTCCAGGATCGCCAGGCGGGCGCCCTTGGCCTGCCGCAGCGCGCTGGCCAGCACCGAGGCGGGGATGCCGTCGAGCTTGGTGTCCAGCTGCAGCGCGGTGATCAGGTCGCGGGTGCCGGCGACCTTGAAGTCCATGTCGCCGAACGCGTCCTCGGCGCCGAGGATGTCGGTGAGCGTGACGTACTCGTCGCCCTCGTTGATCAGGCCCATCGCGATGCCCGCCACCATCTGCTTGAGCGGGACGCCCGCGTCCAGCAGCGACATGGTGGACGCGCAGACCGAGCCCATCGAGGTGGAGCCGTTGGAGCCGAGCGCCTCCGACACCTGCCGGATCGCGTACGGGAACTCCTCGCGGGTCGGCAGCACCGGGATCAGGGCGCGCTCGGCGAGGGCGCCGTGCCCGATCTCGCGCCGCTTCGGCGAGCCGACCCGGCCCGTCTCACCGGTGGAGTACGGCGGGAAGTTGTAGTTGTGCATGTAGCGCTTGGTGCGCTCGGGGTTCAGCGTGTCGATCGTCTGCTCCATGCGGAGCATGTTCAGCGTCGTCACGCCGAGGATCTGCGTCTCGCCGCGCTCGAACAGCGCCGAGCCGTGCACGCGCGGGATAACGTGCGCCTCGGCGGTCAGCTGCCGGATGTCCTTCAGGCCGCGGCCGTCGATGCGCAGCCCGTCGCGGATGACCCGCTCGCGGACCAGCTTCTTGGTGACGGCGCGGTAGGCGGCGGAGATCTCCTTCTCGCGCCCCTCGAACTGCTCGGCGAGCTTCTCCGCGGCGGTCGCCTTGATCTCGTCCAGCCGGGTCTCGCGCTCCTGCTTGCCGGCGATGGTGAGCGCCTGCGCGAGGTCGTCGCTGACGGCGTCGGTGACGGCGGCGAGCACATCGTCCTGGTAGTCCAGGAAGATCGGGTACTCGGCCGTCTCCTTCGCGGCGACGGCCGCGAGGTCGCTCTGCGCCTTGCACAGCACCTTGATGAACGGCTTGGCCGCCTCAAGGCCCTCGGCGACGGTCTCCTCGGTCGGGGCGGTCGCGCCCTCTCCGACGAGCTTGATGGTGTCGCGGGTGGACTCCGCCTCGACCATCATGATCGCGACATCGCCGTCCGCCAGCACGCGGCCGGCCACGACCATGTCGAAGGTGGCGCGCTCCAGCTCGGGGTGGGTCGGGAAGCCCACCCACTGGCCCTCGATCAGCGCGACGCGGACGCCGCCGATCGGGCCGGAGAACGGCAGGCCGGCCAGCTGCGTGGACAGCGACGCGGCGTTGATCGCCACGACGTCGTACAGGTGGTCGGGGTGCAGCGCCATGATCGTCTCGACGACCTGGATCTCGTTGCGCAGGCCCTTGGTGAACGACGGGCGCAGCGGCCGGTCGATCAGCCGGCAGGTGAGGATCGCGTCCTCGGAGGGACGGCCCTCACGGCGGAAGAACGAGCCGGGGATGCGCCCCGCCGCGTACATCCGCTCCTCGACGTCCACGGTCAGCGGGAAGAAGTCCAGGTTGTCCTTGGGCTTCTTGGACGCGGTGGTCGCCGACAGCACCATCGTGTCGTCGTCGAGGTAGGCGACGGCGGAGCCGGCGGCCTGCCGGGCCAGCCGGCCCGTCTCGAACCGGATGGTCCGGGTGCCGAACGTGCCGTTGTCGATGACGGCCTCGGTGCTCTGCGCGCCATCGATGCGCACGGCTTCTGTCACGGGAAACCTCCTCAAGGTTCCATTTCGGTCCTCGCGGCCGTTTCCCGTTGGCTTGTCACGCTGCCGGTCTTCGATCGAAGCACCCGGATCGGCAGGTCCGCCGACAAGGCGGAACGGATCCGGAAGCCACTACCGAGGACCGGCCCGCACCAGCGGTGTCCGCGAGGCTTGTCTGTAGTTGTCCGGCCGGGGCCACCTGGCCCGCCGGCCGTAAAAGGAAGGGAGTGGCCCCGCGGGCCACTCCCCGACCGCACTAGCGGCGCAGTCCGAGTCGCTCGATCAGCTGCCGGTAGCGGTTGATGTCCTTGTTGCTCAGGTACTTCAGGAGCCGGCGACGACGGCCGACCAGCAGCAGGAGGCCGCGGCGGCTGTGGTGGTCGTGCTTGTGCTCCTTGAGGTGCTCGGTCAGATCGTTGATACGGCGCGTCAGCAGCGCGACCTGGACCTCCGGGGATCCGGTGTCACCCTCAGTGGTCGCGTACTCGGCGATGATCTGGTTCTTGGTGGCGGTGTCGAGCGACACGTGGCTCCTTCGATGAATTCGTCACCCGCAGATCCAGGGCCCGGTGGGCGCACGGGTCCGCATGGTGCGTGTTAAGAGAGTGGCGGGCCGCATGAGGGTGCAGCCAACCGCACCGGGGCCCATCCCGGCGACTCTTCACCGTACCATGTCGTGTTAACTGCAAGACCGGCCCAAGAGGCTCGCCTGGCGGCTCGCATCTTGACCGTTCTTGGGGCGAGCGCGACCTCGCTTCGCGAGCTTCCCGGCGGGGCTCGCCTTCGGCTTCGCCCCGCCGGTCAGGTCGCGCGCTCGCGTGACGGCTGAGGCTCTTCGCAAGGGTGGAACGGTCTCAGGATGTGATTTCCCTGGCTTGGACCACGTCTCGGTGCATTTCCTCGATGAGGGCCTCGATCGAGTCGAACTTCAGGGTGTCGCGGATGCGGGCGGTGAAGTCGACGGCCATGTGCTCGCCGTACAGGTCGAGGTCGTCGCGGTCCAGGGCGTACGCCTCGACGGTGCGCTCCCCGGCCCCCTCGAACGTCGGGTTGGTGCCGATGGAGATGGCGGCGGGCCAGCGGAAGGCGGGGTACCGGTCGGTGTCGGCGACCAGCCAGCCGCCGTAGACGCCGTCCGCGGGGATGGCGGTGTGCGGCAGCGTCTCCAGGTTGGCCGTCGGGAACCCGAGCGCGCGGCCCCGCTGGTGGCCCCGCACGACGACGCCCTCGACGCGGTGCGGACGCCCCAGCGCCTGCGCGGCGGCCTCGACGTCCCCCGCGTTCAGCCGCTCGCGGATGTAGGTGGACGAGATCGTGTCCCCGTTGGCCACCAGCGGCATGCCCTCGGCGGTGAAGTCGTACTTGTCGCCCAGCTCGCGCAGCAGCGCGACGTTCCCCTTGGCCTTGTGGCCGAACCGGAAGTCCTCGCCGACGATGACGTGCGCCGCGTGCAGCCGGTCGGCCAGGACCGACCGCACGAACTCGTCCGGCGGCACCTTCGACAGCTCCAGCGTGAACGGCACGACCACGACCGCGTCCGTGCCGAGGCCTTCGAGCAGTTCGATGCGGCGCCGGGTGGTGGCGAGCAGCGGCGGGTGCGTGCCGGGGCGCACGACCTCGTCAGGGTGCGGGTCGAACGTGATGACCACCGAGCGCAGGCCGCGGCGGCGCGCCTCGTCCGCGGCGGCACCGACGATCCTCTGATGGCCGCGGTGCACGCCGTCGAACACCCCGATGGTGACCACAGAGCGGCCCCAGTCCGCGGGTACCTCGTCGAGGCCATTCCAACGCCGCACCATTCACTCCCTGCGTAGGACATGCCTGCCCGGTCTCTCCTGCCGTCCTAGAGTGCCATGCGGAGGCGGGAACGGTCGCACCCAGGGGGCATGGTGGGCGGTACCGGGCTCAGCCGGACTGGTACACGACCAGCGAGACCGCGATGTACTGCAGGACGTAGGCCGCCAGTGTGAAGGCGTGGAAGACCTCGTGGAAGCCGAACCAGCTCGGCGACGGGTCCGGCTTGCGCAGCCCGTAGACCACTCCCCCGACGCTGTAGCAGATGCCGCCGAGCGCGACCAGGAGGCAGGGGGCGAGGCCCGCGCCGTCGAGGAACTGCGGCAGGAAGAACACCGCGACCCAGCCCAGCACGATGTAGAGGGTCACGTAGAGGGCGCGGGGGGCGCCGATCCAGACCGTCCGGAACACCACGCCCGCGACGGCCCCCGTCCAGACGCTGGCGAGCACGGCGACGCGCACGCCGCCGTCCAGGGCCACGACGGCGAACGGCGTGTAGGTCCCGGCGATGATCAGGTAGATGTTGGCGTGGTCGAAGCGGCGCAGCACCTCGATCAGGCGGTGCGAGCGCTGCCGGTGGTACGTCCCCGAGATCCCGAAGAGCATCCCCGATGCCGCCACGTACACGGCCGACGCGAGCCGCGCCTGCACGCTCGGGCCGAGCGCCACCAGCACCAGGCCGGCGACCAGCACCGCGGGGAACGCGCCGAGGTGCAGCCAGCCGCGCAGCCGCGGCCGGGTCGGGGACGCCACCGGGGAACGGTCGTTGACAGTGGTCACGGACACCTCCTCACAAGCGAACCTACGGTTACGTAGGTTACGCGGCCGTAGGTTGGTATGCACCGTTTCCGCCGGTGATGCTCACCACGAACGCCCGCCGTCAGGGGACGAAGACGGCGAGGGGCTTGGCCACCCTGCCCTGCTCCTCGACGAGGGCGAGCAGCGTCCCGTCCGGCGCGAAGACGCCGACCGGACCCGGGCCGAGCCCCGCGGCCGGGAGGCGCCCGCCGTGCGCGACCTTCCGGGCGTCCTCGTCGGACACGTCCCGCCGCGGGAACACCGCCGCGACGGCCTCGTCCATCGGCAGGATCTCCATCTTTTCGGCGAGCCGCTCCAGCGTCCGCGCCGTGGAGAGGTCGTACGGCCCGACCCGCGTGCGCCGCAGCGCAGTCAGGTGGCCGCCGCAGCCGAGCGAGGCGCCGAGGTCGCGGGCCAGCGACCGGATGTAGGTGCCGGACGAGCAGGCGATGGACGCGTCCACGTCGATCAGGTCCCCGTGCCGCCGCACGTCCAGCACCGTGAAGGCGTGCACGGTCACGGGGCGGGCGGCCAGCTCGACCTCCTCGCCCTTGCGGGCCATCTTGTAGGCCCGCTGACCGTTCACCTTGATCGCGCTGACCTGCGGCGGGATCTGCCGGATCGGCCCGGTCAGCGCCGCGACGCCCGCCCCCAGCGCCTCGTCGGTGACCTCCGCGGCGGACGCGGTCGCGGTGGTCTCGCCCTCGGCGTCGTCGGTGTTGGTCGACTCGCCCAGCCGGATCGTGGCGTCGTAGCACTTCTCCGTCAGCGCGAGATGCCCGAGCAGGCGCGTCGCCTTGCCCACCCCGAGCACCAGGACGCCCGTCGCCATGGGGTCCAGCGTGCCGGCGTGCCCGACCCGCCGGGTCTTCGCCAGCCGCCGCATCTTCCCGACGACGTCGTGCGACGTCCAGCCGGCGGGCTTGTCCACGATGACGAGTCCCGAGTTCTCCACGCGCGCTCCGCTTCCGTCGTCCGGTGTCAGTCGTCCGGTTCGCCCGGGACGCGCAGCGCCGCGCGCAGCCGGTCGATGATCCAGGCGGGCTCCCCGCCCATCGTGAACGCCGCGGCGGTGCGGTGCCCGCCCCCGCCGAGCGCGACGCAGGCGCGGCCCACGTCGACCGAGCCCTTGGAGCGGGTGGAGACGTACCACTCGCCCCGGTCGTTCTCCTTGCACACCACCGCGACCTCGGCCTCGTCGGTGCGCCTGAGCTGGTCGATGACCCCTTCGAGCTGGTCGTAGAGGACGTCGCGGGCGTCCCGGTCGGCGCGCGCGATCGTCGTCCACACCAGGCCCCGGCCGCCGGCGGCGTCGCGTTCCAGCCGGGCCCGCCCGAGCGCCCCCGCGAGGACCTGCAGGTAGCCGAACGGCGCCCGGTCCCACAGCTCGCGGCTGACGGCGTCCGGCCGGACCCCGGCGGTCAGCAGCCGCCCCGCCAGGTCGTGTACCTCCGGCGTCGTGCACGGGTACCGGAACGAGCCGGTGTCGCTCGCGAGCCCCGCGTACAGGCCCTGGGCCATGTCCCGGTCCAACGGGACGCCGAGGCGGCGGATCAGCTCCTCGACCAGCACCGCGGTGGCGGCGGCGTCCGGGTCGACCAGCCGCACGCCGCCGAACCCGGTGTTGGACGCGTGGTGGTCGACGACGATCAGCGCGCCGGCCCGCCCGGCGGCGCCGGCGAGCGAGCCGAGCCGGGCCTGGCCCGCGGCGTCCAGCGAGATCATCAGCTCCGGGGCGTCCGGCATCCGGGCGGGCTCGACGAGGATCTCCTGGCCCGGCAGGAACCGCAGGATCGCCGGGACGCCGAACGGCTCGCCGAACGACGCCAGGCACCGCTTGCCCAGCGCGCGCAGGGCGCGCCCGAGCGCCAGCATCGAGCCGAGCGCGTCGCCGTCGGGGGCCACGTGGCAGGCGAGGCAGATCTCCGCGGCCTCGTGGATCAGCTCGACCGCGCGGTCCCAGTCGAGATCGGTGCCGGCGGCGCCGCGCCCGGCGGGGGCGGCGGCCCCGGCCGGCCCGCTCACGACGACGGGCGTGCGGAACGGCCGTCCTCGCCGTCACCCGCGACGTCATGCCCGTCGAAGTCGTCGTCCTCGTCGTCGTCCTCGTCGGCCTCGGTGCCGGTGTCGTCGTCCTCGTCGGGGACGGGCTCGCGGTAGGGGTTCGCGTCACCGGCGTGGGACGCGCCCTGCGCGGCCCGCGCCACCTCGGCGTCCCTGGCGCGGGCCTGGGCCAGCAGGTCGTCGATGTGCGCGGCGTTCTCCATCAGGGAGTCCATGACGAAGGTGAGGCTCGGCGTGTGGCGCACGCCCGTCTTCCTGCCCACCTCCGACCGGATGACGCCCTTGGCGCTCTCCAGCGCGGCGGCCGTCTCGGCGCGCTCGCCGTCCGACCCGTAGACCGTGTAGTACACGGTCGCGTCGCGCAGGTCGTTGGTGATGCGGGTGTCCGTCACGGTCACGAAACCGAGCCGCGGATCCTTGATCCGGCGTTCCAGCATCTCGGCCACGATCTGCTGGATGCGGTCGGCGAGCTTTCGCGCCCGAGCTGCGTCCACCATGATCGCACTCCCTTTCTATGGTCCGGGCGAAGAGGGTCGTCCTCGCTCTTTCATTGTGGGGGGACGCCCCGCGTCGCGCCGGGCCGTCAGTCCTCGTCGTTGAACAGACGCTGCCGGGCCGCCAGCAGTTCGATCTCCGGTCGCCCGGCCACCAGCCGTTCGCACTGGTCGAGCACGCGGGTGCAGTTGGCGGCCGTCGCGGAGACCACCGCCACCCCGATCTCCGCCCTGCGGTGCAGGTCGTTGTCGCCGGTCTCGGCGACGGCCACCGCCGGGAAGCGCTTTTGCACCTCGGCGATGATGGGCCGGACGACGGACCGCTTCTGCTTCAGCGAGCGGACGTCCCCCAGCAGCAGGTCGAGTGTCAGCGCACCCACGTACACCTGGTCGATCACCTCGGGTTCCTCGGAAGGCGGAACGCGGCCGTCCGCCGCGTTCCCGAACATGACGGACGCCAGGCTAGAAGTCCGCCTGGCGCCGTGTCACCCGATAAACGATCATTTCGCCGGCGGGCCGGTGGACCGGCCGCCGGGTCGGCTCGCCCGCGCGGCCCCTGCCGGGACCGCGCGGGCGTGCCGTCCGCCTCAGTCGCGGGGCTTCTCCCGCATCTCGAAGCACTCGATGACGTCGCCGAGCTTGATGTCGTTGTAGCCCACGCCGATACCGCACTCGAAGCCCTCGCGGACCTCGGTCGCGTCCTCCTTGAAGCGGCGCAGCGACGACACCGTGAGGTTGTCGGAGACCACGACGCCGTCGCGGACGAGGCGCGCCTTGGCGTTGCGCTGGATGATCCCCGAGGTGACCATCGAACCGGCGACGTTGCCGATCCGCGGCACCTTGAAGATCTCCCGGACCTCGGCGGTGCCGAGCTGGGCCTCCTCGAACTCCGGCTTGAGCATGCCCTTGAGGGCCGCCTCGATCTCCTCGATCGCCTGGTAGATGATCGAGTAGTACCGGATGTCGACGCCCTCGCGGTCGGCCAGTTCCTGCGCGTTGCGCTCCGGCCGCACGTTGAAGCCGATGATGACCGCGCCCTCGGACGCCAGCGACAGGTTGACGTCGTCCTGGGTGATCGCGCCGACACCGCGGCGGATGATCCGCAGGTTGACCTCGTCGCCCACGTCGATCTTGAGGAGGGAGTCCTCCAGCGCCTCGACGGAACCGGACACGTCGCCCTTGAGGATGAGCAGCAGCTCCTGCCGCTCGCCCCGCTCCAGGTCCTTGAACAGCTCTTCGAGGGAGCTGCTCTTGCGGCTCTTGAGCAGTTCGGCGTTGCGCTTGCGCGCGACCCGCTTGTCGGCGATCTGCCGGGCGACCCGGTCGTCCTCGACGACCAGGAAGTTGTCGCCCGCGCCGGGCACGGCCGCGAGGCCGAGCACCATCACCGGACGGGACGGGCCCGCCTCCTCGACGCTGTTGCCGTTCTCGTCGAGCATCGCGCGGACGCGGCCGTTGGCCACACCGCAGACGATCGAGTCGCCGACCCGCAGCGTGCCGCGCTGCACCAGCACGGTCGCCACGGCGCCCCGGCCCTTGTCCAGGTGGGCCTCGATGGCCGAGCCCTGGGCGGGCATGTCGGGGTTGGCCTTCAGGTCGAGCTCGGCGTCGGCGGTCAGGACGATCGCCTCCAGCAGCCCGTCGATGTTGACGCCCTGCTTGGCGGACACGTCGACGAACTGGGTGGAGCCACCGAACTCCTCGGCGACCAGGCCGTACTCGGTGAGCTGCGCCCGGACCCGGTTCGGGTCCGCGCCCTCGACGTCGATCTTGTTGACCGCGACGACGATCGGCACCCCGGCCGCCGTGGCGTGGTCGATCGCCTCGGTGGTCTGCGGCTTGACGCCGTCGTCCGCGGCGACCACCAGCACCACCAGGTCGGTGGTGTCGGCACCGCGGGCACGCATGGCGGTGAACGCCTCGTGGCCCGGGGTGTCGATGAAGGTGATCTTGCGGTCCTCGCCGTCGACCTCGGTCTCGACCTGGTAGGCGCCGATGTGCTGGGTGATGCCGCCGGCCTCGCCCGCCTGCACGTTGGCGTGCCGGACGGCGTCCAGCAGCTTGGTCTTACCGTGGTCGACGTGGCCCATGACGGTGACCACCGGCGGACGGGACTGGAGGTTCTCCTCGCCGCCCTCGTCCTCGCCGTACTCGATGTCGAACGACTCGAGCAGCTCGCGGTCCTCGTCCTCGGGGCTGACGACCTGGACGTCGAAGTCCAGCTCCAGCCCGAGCGCCATGAGGTCGTCGGGGTCGACCGACTGGGTCGCGGTGACCATCTTGCCGAGGTGCATCATGATCGCGACGAGCGACGCCGGGTTGGCGCCGATCTTCTCGGCGAAGTCGGTCAGGGACGCGCCCTGCGGCAGCCGGATGGTCTTGCCGTTGCCGCGCGGAGCCGAGACGCCGCCGACGGCGGGCGCCTGCATGTTCTCGAACTCCTGGCGGCGCGCCCGCTTGGACTTGCGCCCGCGGGCCGGGCGTCCGCCGGGACGCCCGAAGGCGCCCTGCGTGCCGCCGCGGCCACGGCCGCCGCCACCGGGGCGCGGGCCGAAGCCGCCGCCCGGACGGCCGCCGGCACCCGCGCGGGGGCCGCCGAAGCCGCCGCCGCCACCGGGGCGGCCGCCGCCGCCCGGACCGCGGCCGCCGCCGCCTGGACCGCGGCCGCCGCCACCCGGGCCGCGACCGCCGCCGCCGCCACCGGGGCCGCCGCGCCCGGGGGCGCCGGCGGGCCGCGAGGACGGCATGTTCATCGGGCTCGGACGCGGGCCGCCCGGCCGGGGCGGCATGCTGCCCGGGTTCGGGCGCGGACCGCCCGCACCTGGGGCGCCGCCGGGACGCGGACCGGGACGCGAACCGCCCGCGGCGCCACCGCCGCCGGGCCGGTCACCGCCCGGACGGGGACCGGGACGCGGACCCGGCTTGGGCGCCTGGCCCATGCCGGTGTTGGTCGAGCTGAACGGGTTGTTGCCGGGACGCGGCCCGCCGGGGCCGCGGCCGCCGCCGCCCTGGCGCGGACCCGGGCGGGGGCCCGGCTTGGGCGAGCGGGGACCCGGCTTGGGCCCGCCGGGCGCGCGGTTGCCGGTGCCCGGACCGGACGCGGGCGGGGCGCTGGGCCCCTGCGCGGCGGGCGCGTTCACCGGCGTGCTCGGCGCCGGCGGGACGGCCGGGCGCGGGCCCGGCTTGGGCCCTCCGCCCTGGCCGCCGGAACCGCCGGGGCCACCGGAACCGCCGGGGCCACCGGGACCACCGGGACCGCCGGGACCGCTCTGGCCGCCGGGGCCCGCGGGACCCGGCTTGGGCGCGGACGTGCGCGGACCGGGGCGCGGCCCCGGACGTGCACCCTGGGAATCGGAACCGCCGCCGGGCGGACCCGGGCGCGGCGGTGCGGACGGGCGCGGCGCCTGCTTCTTGGCCGCGACCCGCCGGTCCCCCTGCTTGGGGGACGAAGAAGAATTTGAGAAGGCTTCTGTCAGCCTGCGAACGACCGGCGCCTCGATCGTGGAGGACGCCGACCGCACGAACTCGCCCATTTCCTGGAGCTTGGCCATGACGACCTTGCTCTCTACACCGAACTCCTTGGCGAGTTCGTAAACCCGGACCTTCGCCACTGCACTCCCTACTCGGTCCGGGGGTGCGGCCTCCGGACCGTCGCTAACTTGCCGTACTCATCGCGGCGTGCTCATCGAGCGCTCATAGCAATCTCGACCTGCTTCCGACTAGACGTCGCTTACCATTCGGCCATCCTGCTGCTGCGCGGCGCGTGCCGCAAGTTGTCGGCGCAGCGCACCGGAGTCGAGCGGCCCCGGAAGGCGGAACGCCCTCGGGAACGCCCGACGTCGCTCTGCGAGCTCCAGACACCCCGGATCGGGATGCAGATACGCACCCCGCCCCGGCAGCCGTCCTCGGGGGTCGGGGACGATGTCGCCCTCGACCACCACAAGACGCAGCAAGTCGGACTTGACCGTGCGAACCCGGCAGCCCACGCACATACGAACAGGGGCCGCCCGGCCACGTTCCATGAGTCTACCGCGCCGAGGCGTCGGCGGGGCCGGTCGCATGCTCTCCTGGCGTAGAAGATCCGGATTGGCCGGAGCCGGCGCCCTTCGGGGGCGTCTGCCCGGGCTCGGTGTCGGACCGGATGTCGATCCGCCAGCCGGTGAGCCGCGCGGCGAGCCGGGCGTTCTGCCCTTCCTTGCCGATGGCCAGGGACAGCTGGTAGTCGGGCACGACGACGCGGGCGACCCGGCCGTCCGCGTCGACCACCTCGACGCTCGAAACGCGCGCCGGGGACAGGGCATTCCCGACGAACTCCGCGGGGTCCTCCGACCAGTCCACGATGTCGATCTTCTCGCCGTGCAGCTCGGCCATCACGTTGCGGACCCGGCTGCCGAGCGGGCCGATGCAGGCGCCCTTGGCGTTCACCCCCGGCTTGCGCGAGCGGACCGCGATCTTGGTGCGGTGGCCGGCCTCCCGCGCGATCGCCGCGATCTCCACGGTGCCGTCGGCGATCTCCGGGACCTCCAGCGCGAACAGCTTGCGGACGAGGTTCGGGTGCGTCCGCGACAGCTGCACCGACGGGCCGCGGTGGCCCTTGCGGACCTGGACGACGTACGCGCGCAGCCGCTCGCCGTGGTCGTAGTGCTCGCCGGGCACCTGCTCCTGCGGCGGCAGGATGGCCTCGATCTTGCCGAGGTCGACCAGCACGTTCCGCGGGTCCTTGCCCTGCTGGATGATGCCGCTGACGATGTCGCCCTCGCGGCCGGCGTACTCGCCGAAGGTCAGCTCGTCCTCGGCGTCGCGGAGCCGCTGCAGGATGACCTGCTTGGCGGTGGTGGCGGCGATGCGGCCGAACCCGGTCGGGGTGTCGTCGTACTCGCCGGCCTCGTTGCCCTCGTCGTCGGTCTCGGTGGCCCAGACGGTCACGTGCCCGCTCGTGCGGTCCAGTTCGACGCGCGCCTTCGGCGCCGCGCCCTCCGTCCGGTGGTAGGCGATCAGCAGGGCGTCTTCGATGGCCTTGACGGCCACGTCGAGCGAGATGTCCTTCTCGCTCTCCAGCGACCGCAGGGCGGTCATGTCGATGTCCACGAGGTTCCCCCCTCTAGTCCGGCTCAGCCGGAGAACGCGTTTCCTCGGCCTTGTCAGCAGCGGGTCTGAACTCCACCTGCACACGGCCGCGCCCCAGCTCGCCGAGGCCGAACCGGCGCCGCACGATCTCCGGCGCGGCGGCCCGCCCCTTCCCGGAGGCCTGTCCCCCGGAAGCGGGCTCCGGCCCAGCGGACCTGCCGCCGCCCTTCGCCCCGGCTCCCTTGCCCCGGCGCTTGCGGACGACGTCGATCTCGACGGCCTCGTCGTCGGCCGCCACCACGCGGCCCTCGACCTGGCCTCCCTCCGTCAACGGGGCGACGACCAGCCGGCCGACGGCACGGCGCCAGTGCCGCGGCTCGGTGAGGGGGCGGTCGACACCGGGCGAGGTCACCTCCAGCACGTAGGCCGAGGTGCCCATGACGTCGGACTCGTCGAGCAGCCCGGAGGCCGTCTCGCTCAGCCGGGCGATGTCGTCCAGCCCGACCCCGCCGTCACCGTCCACGACGATCCTGACCAGCCGCCGCCGGCCCGCCGGGCGCACGTCGACCTCCTCCAGGTCGAAGCCCGCCGCGGCGACCGCGGGCGTGAGGAGCCGGGTCAGCTCGGCGGCGGCCGCATCGCGCGTGGGGCGGGCCGGGGCGCCCGGCCCCTGCCGGTCGCGCCTCCCTTGAGCGCGGCCGCCGCTGGACTCGACGCTCATGGGCCCTCCTCCTGTTGTGCCGCCGCGATCGCGGGGTCCCCGATCGTCCGTTGACACCTCAAGACTATCGACAGCCGGAGACCGCAGTGGTCTTTCGGACGGCTCACCGGCGCGGCGGATATGGAATGCTTGAGCTGGCCCGATGGACGCGTCCGGAGACCCGCGGTCACAGCGGGCCACCACCACACCACCGGGTGAGGAGACTCCCTTGCCAGAGGCCGTGCCGCCCCTGCCGGGAAACCTGTCGCGCCGGGCGCTGCTGGGGCGGGCACCCCTGCTCGGCGGCGCGGCGATGATCGCGATGCCGTGGCTCGCGGGCTGCGCCGCGGAGGCCGCGCCGCGGGGGGACGTGCCTCTGCTCGTCGGCGCCATCGCGTCCGAGCAGAACCTGATCGCCGCGTACGAGTCGGCGCGGTCGGCGGACGCCTCGCTGGCCGGGCGGCTGGACCCCGTCCTCGCCCGTCACCGGAGCCATCTGGCGGTCCTGAAGCGGCACTACGTCCCGGGTTCGGGCGACCGGGCGGACGAGGGCGGCGCCATCCCGCCGCCGGGCGCGGCGCCCGTCCCCGCCGGGGCCCGGGGCCTGGCGGCCCTGCGCGGCCTGGAGGAGCGGGCGGCGCGGGCGCGGGCCGCGGAGGCCGCGAAGACCGGCCCGGCACTGGCCCAGCTGCTCGCCAGCATCGGCGCGTGCGAGGCGGGGCACGCGATGGCGGTCAGGGGCGAGCCCCCGCCCGTCCGGTCGACGACCGACGCCGAGGCCGCGCGGGAGGCGCTGGCCGCCGAGCACGCGGCCGTGTACGGGTACGGGGTGCTCGGCTCCCGGCTGCGCGGGACGCTCCGGCAGACGGCGAAGGAGCGGTGGAACGCGCACCGCGCCCAGCGCGACACGCTGGCCTCGATCTTGTCGATCAAGCGGGTCGCCGCGGCGCCCGCCTACCGGCTGCCCGTCAAGGTCACGTCCGCGCGCGCCGCCGCCCAGCTGGCCGCGGCCCTGGAGGACGGTCTCGCCCCGGCCTATGTCGGCCTGGCCGGGGCCTCCTCCCCCGACCTGCGGGCCTTCGCCGCCGACGGGGCGCAGCGGGCCGTGGCGTGGTCGGCGCGCTGGCGGGCGAGGGCGGGGCTCGCCGCGCCCGCGCACGCGTTCCCCGGGCTGCCGGACGCGGCGCTCTCCCCGCGTCCCGAACCGGGTGAGTGATCTTCGGCACGCCGGGAACGAAGTGCCCGAATCGCGGCGTTAGTCCCAATTAGCAGGGACAACCCGAGAGGAGGGAGCACGGTGACCACGACTCCGCGGCCGGGCGCGGCGAGCGCCCTCGACGAGCTGCGGGCCGCCTACCACGAACAGCTCACCCGGCTCGCGGCCGAGCGCGACGCCGCCCGAAGGCAGGCGCGCCGGGCCCAGGCCCAGGCCGACGTGGCGCGCGCCGATCTGGCGAGCCTCAAGAGCCGCGTCCACGAACTGCTGAACGCCGCCGCGCGGCACCTTCCGGATCTGCCCGCCGTCGAGGGTCCCGCCACGCCGGAAATCCGCGCCGCCGAGGAGTCGCGAGCGTTGCCGGCCGCCGGCGGGGACACTCCCTCCGGGAAGGGCGGCGCCGCAGATCGATCCGCGCAGGCCGCCTGACCGGGATGGAGCGGCCCGCGGGCCGTCCCGAGACCGCCGGGCGCGGCAGTCCCGGCGGTCTCCGCCCTCGGGGTCCAGTAAGGTCCACCAAATGACCGCGTACGGCCTTCTTGTCTCCCCCTCGCACAACCGGGTCTATGCGCAGGCCGCCGCAGGCCTGGTGAAGGCGGAGCTGGCGGTGTTCGGCGAGAGGGCCCTCGGCGGACGCGTCCACGACATCGAGGAGACCGCCATCGGCGGCGTCCCCTACGTGACCTTCTTCGCCGACGAACTCACGGACCAGGACGTCCGTCTCCTGTCGAACCTGTCGTCGCTCTATGCGCTGTTCCGGATCGAGGGCGAACTGCTCCGCCCGGTCATGCTCCAGCCCCTCGACCTGTTCGGCAGCGACCTGCTGACCATCCAGAAGTACTCCGGCAAGACGAACGAGTACTTCACCAAGCTGCTGCTGAACGTCACCGCGATGGCGACCGACTCCCCCATGGACCTCGTCACCGGCCGCCCCCGCGTCCTCGACCCGATGTGCGGCCGGGGCACCACGCTCAACCAGGCCGTGATGTACGGGCTGGACGCCGCCGGGATCGACATCGACGCCAAGGACTTCGACGCCTACGCCGCCTTCGTCAAGACCTGGCTGAAGAACAACCGGGTCAAGCACCAGGCCGAGATCACCAGCATCCGGCGGGAGAGGGCCGTCCTCGGGCGCCGCCTGCACGTGACGCTCGGCGCGTCCAAGGAGCGGTACAAGAGCGGCGAGACGATGGAGATCACCGTCGTGAACGCCGACTCCCTCGGCGCCGGAAAGTTCTTCCGCCCGGCCTCCTTCGACCTGATCGTGACGGACGCCCCGTACGGGGTGCAGCACGGCAGCCGTCCCAAGGGCGCGCAGCCCGGCCGGAGGGGGAAGCCGCACCTGTCCCGCAGCCCGGTCGAGCTGCTCACGGCCGCCGTCCCCGAATGGACGCGCCTCCTGCGTCCGGGCGGCGCCATCGGGATCTCCTGGAACACCCTCGTCGGGCGCCGCGAGCAGCTCGCCGAGATCCTCGCCTCCAGCGGCCTGGACGTCCGCGACTCCGGCGCCTACCGCGATTTCCGGCACCGCGTCGACCAGGCCATCACCCGCGACCTCATCGTCGCGGCCAAGCCCGCGTCAGGGTGAGTGCCACCTCTCCACGTGCGGGAGCAGTTCGGCCAGGTCGTGGATGCGGGCGTCCGGCGGCGTGAGCCCGGGACGGTCGAAGGCGGGGGTCGTCTGATGGACGATCTGGACCGCCCGCAGGCCGGCGGACTTGGCCCCGTGGATGTCGTCGTAGGGGCGGTCGCCCACGAAGACGCAGGAGGCGGGGTCGGTGGCGCCGACGGCGTCCATCGCGGCGCGGAAGGCCTCGGCGTGCGGCTTCGTCCACGGGATCTCGCTGGAGTAGACGGCGCCGTCGAGCATCCCGAGCACGTCGTCGCGGGCGAAGACGCGCTCGTGCCACTCCCGGGTCCAGATGGTGTTGGACAGCACGCCGATCTTGATGCCGCGCTCGCGGAGGGCGGTGAGCAGGCCGGGGACGGCGGGGTCGGTGTGGGTGTGCGGGGTCCAGGTCTCGAAGTGGGTGGCCAGGAGCCCCTCGGTCGGCTCCACGCCGGCCATGGCGAACGCCTCGGCGAGGGTGGCGCTGCGGTGCTCCTCGGTGCCGCGGCGCCACAGCTCGTCCTCGGCCGCGACGAGCGCGGCGACGGTCTTCTCGATCGTGTCCGCGGGGAGGTGGGCGGAGCAGATGGCGTGCCACATGTCGGCCAGTTCGAGGTCGTGCCACGGGGTCAGCGTGCCGCCCCAGTCGAAGATCACAGCTTGTACGCCCATGACCGGATCGTAACCATCCGGGCGCATTGAACGATCACCCATGTACGCGGTGGATCGTCCCGGAGGGCGCGGCCGGGCCACCCACGTCCCGTCGAGGAGCCCTCCATGCGCAGACCCCTGCTCGCCGCTCTGCTCGCCGCCGCCCTGGTGGGGGTCGCGGTCCCGGTTGCGGCCGACCCGATCCCCGATGGTCCGGGGAAGGGCTTCGTCCCGTCCTACATCGGCGGTCCGGCCACGCCGAGGCCTCTCACCGGGCGTCCTGTCCCGGCCAACCCGCACCAGGGACCCGTGGGGACGTCGTCCATGCACGCCGACAGCCACGCGTCCGACACCTACCCGTTCCCGGGGCCGCTCGGCCGCGATCCACGGGTGTGGAACGAGGCCAAGGGCGGCGGCCTGCCAGGGCTGTGCTCGACGGTGACGTTCGCCCGGCGGACCGGCCTGATCGTCGCGCAGTGCACGCGGGGGCAGAACTTCGTCCTGCGGCTGATCGATCCGAGGACGCTGAAGGACCTCGCGACGTACGACCTGCCGCCGAGGCCGTCCACCGTCCAGGCGGTGTACTCGCTGAGCCTGGACAAGGTGCTCACCGACACCTCGGGCGGGGCGTACTACTACCTGGACCCGCAGGACCGCGCCGTCCTGGCCGACTCGGCGTTCCATCTGCGCCGCTTCGCCCACGAGAAGGGGCCGGACGGGAAGTGGCGCTTCAAGGTCACCGACGACTGGGACCTCGGCGGGCACCTACCCCGCGACTGCGCCACCTGGACGGATCCCTGGCCGGAGGGCGAGTGCGACCCCATCACCGCGGTCGGGCCCGACTGGGACGGCCTGATCTGGTGGATCACGCGGAACGGGCGCGTCGGTACGGTGAATCCCGAGACGGGGACCGTGCGGATGACACGCCTCGCGGGCGAGAGCATCCAGAACTCCTTCGCGGCGGCCGAGAGCGGCGTCTCGATCGTCTCCGACCACGCGCTCTACCGGATGCGGGCCGGCACGGACGGAACGCCGGAGATCGTCTGGCGCGAGGCGTACGACAGAGGCAGCGGACGGAAACCCGGCCAGATCGACCAGGGCTCCGGGACGACCCCCACGTTCTTCGGCGACGGCTATGTCGCCATCACCGACAACGCCGACGACCGCATGCACGTCATAGTCCGCCGCAGGGACGACGGCGGGCTCGTCTGCCAGATCCCCGTGTTCGGCAGCGGAGCCAGTGCCACGGACAACTCCCTCGTCGGCTACGGGAACAGCCTGTTCGTCGAGAACAACTACGGCTACCGCAACTTCTTCGAGCTCCCGCCGGGAGGGTCGTCCGCAGGCGGAGTGAGCCGCGTGGACGTCAAGCCGGGCGGGGACGGCTGCGAGACCGTCTGGACGAGCAGGGAACGTTCGCCGTCCACCGTCGCGAAGGTCTCCGTGCCCGCCGGGCTGCTGTACCTCTACACGAAGGAACCGCGCGAGGACTTCATCGACGCCTGGTACCTGACGGGAGTGGACGTCCACACCGGGAGGACCGCCTTCAAGGTGCTCACGGGGACCGGCAAGTGGTTCGACAACAACTGGGCGCCCATCACCCTCGGCCCGGACGGGACCGCCTACGTGGGCGTCGTCGGCGGGCTCGTCGCCGTCCGCGACCGCGAGTAGGGCGCCGGACATCGGGGATACCGGTCCGATCAGCGGATCCGAGGCGACGGAGGAGTCATGAGGGAACGCCGGCCGGGCGAGGGCAGGGACTTCCGCGCGGACATCGACGACATGGGCGACGACGAGCAGGAGGAGGAGATCGCCCTGACCGAGCAGTACGTGGAGGACCCGCCCGATGACCACGTCATCGAGGAGCCCGAGGAGAGCAGGGACGGGGTCGGCATCGGCGACTACGAGAGGCAGTCGGCCCGGCGCGGCGAGGACGAGCGGTGGCCCGATCCCAACGTCCCCGCCGAACGCGACGCGGTGAACCCCACCCGCCGGCCTTGACCTGCCTGTGACGCAGGTGGCGCGAGTCACTTTGCGGTTCGTTTCCGCACCTGGGGGAATGTCATAGGCGGGCCGTAGGTTGCGCAATGCGGGGCGAGCTTGCGAGGTGACCGGGACATGGACGACACAGTCACGGCACCGGTCCGCCCCCAGGGCGACGCGGAGTCCTCGAACCCGTTCCAGGACGAGCAGGTGCCGCAGGGTCCCTGGTGGCGGCGCAGGGCCGGCCTGGTCGTCCAGTGGGCGCTCGTCCTCGGCGCCCTCGCCGCGCTGCCGCTCTACGGTGACGAGCTTCCCGACCTCGGCGCGATCTGGACGGCCGCGTCGCACGCCGACCCGGGCTGGCTCACCGCGGTCGTCCTCGCCGTCGCGGGGTCGATGGGCGCGTTCGCCCGGCTCCAGCGCCGGCTGCTGCGCATCGGCGGGCTGCGGATGACGCTGCGCCGCGCCTTCGCGATCACCTACGCGGGCAACGCCCTGTCCACCACGCTCCCGGCGGGCCCCGCGGTCAGCGTCGTCTACACGTTCCGGCAGTTCCGCCGCGGCGGGGCGTCGGCGCGGCTCGCCACGGCGGTCATCCTGGCCGGCGGCGTGATCACCACGACCGCCTACTCCCTGATCGGCCTCCTCGCGCTGCTGTCCGACCCGCACGCCCGCCGGTTCGCGCTGCTCGCGCTCGCCGTCCCGGCGGCGCCGGCCGTGCTCCTCGTCCCCGCGCTGCGGTGGGGCCGGTTCCGCGCCCTGGTGACGGCGCCGCTGCGCCGCGTCCACCGGGCCGCCCTCGCCCATCCCCGGATCGCACCGCACGCCGAGCGGCTCGCGGGGGTCCGCGACGTCCTGCGGCCGACCCGCGGCGACTGGGCGGCGCTCATCGCGCTCGCCCTGCTGAACTGGGTGTTCGACATCCTGGCGCTGCTCTCGGCGGCGCACGCGGTGGGCGTCGCCGTCGATCCCAACGGCGTCGCGCTCGCCTACTTCGCCGCCCAGGCGGCGGGCAGCATGCTCCCGCTGCTCCCCGGCGGCCTCGGCGCCATCGAGGGCAGCATGGCCGCCTCCCTGGTCGCGTTCGGCGCGACGCTGTCGCCCGCCGCAGCGGCCGTCGGCCTGTACCGGCTCGTCTCCTACTGGGCGGTCGTCGCCGTCGGCTGGATCGCCTGGGCGGCCCTGCACGAGGGCCCGCGCGTCCCGGCCCGCGTCAAGGCGCACCTGTCCGGCGCCGGGCGTCTCGCCCTGAACGGCATGACGGCGGTCGCGTTCGTCACCCCGTACACCGCCGTCATGCTGAACCCGCCCGCCGAGGCGCCGCGTTCCTGATCACGGCTCGGTCCCCGGACCGAGCCGCGGCCGGGACCTTCGGCTGAGATCGCGCCCCCGGGGAATCAGCACGGCCGGCGGAAGGCTTTAGTGGTCATCGACGCATCCCCGGCCAGGAACGGACCCCTATGCACGGATCGCCCAACGGCTCGTCCGGCCCCTCCGCCGCCCGCGTCGACGCGGCCGCGTTCCGCTCGGTGCTGAGCAGGTTCGCGACCGGCGTGGTAGCCGTCACCGCCGTCGACCCGGCCTCGGGACGTCCCACGGGCCTGGCCGTGAACTCCTTCACGTCCGTCTCCCTCGACCCGCCCCTGGTGGGGTTCTGCGTGGCCCACACCAGCCGGACCTGGCCCCGGCTGCGCACCGCCGGCCGCCTCTGCGTCAACATCCTGGCCGACTCGCAGCTGGACGTCACCGAACGGCTCGCGTTCGGCAACGGCGACGAGAAGTTCACGGGCATCGGCTGGTCGCACACCCCCGGCGGCGCCCCCCTGATCAGCGACGCCCTGGCGTGGATCGAGTGCTCGGTCGAGCAGGAGCACCTCGCCGGCGACCACATGATCGTCGTATCCCGCGTCCACGACCTGGCCGAACACCACGACGCCCCACCCTTGATCTTCTACAACCGCACCTACGGAACCTTCGCCTGAGCGCCGGTGACGGGGTCAGACGGGACTGTCCTCCGGGGCTCTCAGTCTGGCGAGGACTTGGACGGGGTCGGCGAGGACTTCGGCGAAGGCGAACTCGGCGGCGCCGACGAGGGTCGTGTCGTCGCGGAGGGCGGCGGTGCGGAGCTTGACCTTCTCGCGGGGGGCGGCGAGGGCGCCGTTGGTGAGGACGCTGCGGATGGGGGCGGCGGCGCCGAGGTAGATGTCGCGCAGCGTCCCGCCGAAGACGATCATGCCGGGGTTGAAGATGTTGACGAGGTTGGCGACGCCGAGGCCGAGCCAGGAGCCGACCCGGTGCAGCGCCTCGCGGGCGACGATGTCGCCGGCGTCGGCGGAGACCACGATCTGCCGGACGGCGTCGCGCCCCGCCTGGCCGGGCTCCTCCTCGCGGCCGGCGTGGTGCAGCAGCGCCCGCTCCCCCACCTCGGCCTCCAGGCAGCCCTTCGCGCCGCAGGCGCAGAGCCGGCCGCCGGGATTGATGATCATGTGGCCGATCTCGCCGCCGAAGCCCTGGTCGCCGCCGAGCAGCCGGCCGTGGGCGATGATGCCGCCGCCGACGCCGACGTCGCCGTGCAGGTAGATGAGGTCGTCGCAGCCGACCCCGGCGCCGCGTTCGTGCTCGGCGAGGGCGCCGAGGTTGGCGTCGTTGCACACCGAGACCGGGATGCCGAGGCCGAGGCGGCGCGACAGCGCGTCCCCGAGCCGCAGCTCCCCCACGTCGAGGTTCGGGCCGAACATGATGGTGTCGTCGGAGCGGCGGACGGTGCCGGGGAACCCGAGCGCGGCGCCGACGCAGACGGCGTCGCGTTCGGCCTTGCGGACGAGGGACCGGGCGCCCGCGACCAGGACGGACAGCAGGTCGGAAGGGTCGGAGTCGCGGGCCCGGGGGCCCTCGCGGCGGTCCAGCACCACGCCGCCGAGGCCGACGCGGGCGACCACGAGCCGGTCGACGCCGACCTCGAACGCGAGCACGTAGACGCGGGTGGACTCGGGCCTGACCACGAGCGACGGGCGACCGGCCCGGCGTCCGGGACCGCGCGGCAGCTCCTCGCGGACGAGCCCGGCCGCGGTGAGGTCGGCCGTCAGCGCCATGATCGTGCTGCGGTTCAGGCCGAGGGACTCGGCGAGCGTCGCCCGGGACGCGGGGCCGCGCAGGTGCACGAAGCGCAGCAGGGTTCCGAGGTTGTGGCGCCGGATGTCCTCTTGTGATGGGCCCGCCTTCATCATCGGCGCAGCCCCACCTGTTCGCCGGCTCCCGAAGTGATCAGCTCGACGACCTGGCGGTGGGTGACGTCGGCGGTCCTGACCTGGGCGACCATCCGGCCGAGGTAGAGGGCGGCGATCCGGTCGGAGACCGCGAAGACGTCGTTCATGTTGTGCGAGATCAGCACGACGGCGAGGCCCTTGTCGGCGAGCCGCCGCACGACCTCCAGGACCTGCTGGCTCTGCGCGATGCCGAGCGCGGCGGACGGCTCGTCCAGCACCACGACCTTGCTGTCCATCAGGACGGCGCGGGCGATGGCGACGATCTGCCGCTGCCCCCCGGACAGCGTGGAGATCCGGCGCCGGACCGAGCCCAGCGTGCGGACGGCGAGGCCGGACAGCGCCGCGCGGGCCATCTCCTCCATCGTGTCCTCGTCCAGGGCCAGGCCGCTGCGCTGCTCCCTGCCGAGGAACATGTTCTGGACGATGTCGAGGTTCTCGCAGAGCGCGAGGTCCTGGTGGACGATCTCGATGCCGAGGCGGCTCGCGTCGCGCGGGGCGCCGACCCGGACCTGGCGGCCCTCGAAGCGGTACTCGCCCCGGTCGACCGGGTGGATGCCGCCGATGCAGTTGACCAGCGTGGTCTTGCCGGCGCCGTTGTCACCGATCAGGGCCGTGATCTCGCCGGGATAGGCCGAGAACGAGACGTCCTGCAGGACCTGGACGGAACCGAAGCTCTTGTCGATGCCGCGCAGGTCCAGCGCCGGTGTCTTCGACATGCCGACTGGCTCCCACCGTCCCACACCGCCGCCACCCGCCAGGCGGTCGAGGTCAGTGAGCGTACCAGCCGTGTTCCCCGCGCGGGAACGGCCGGGAGCGGCGCCGGGGGCGGGCGCCCACGCCGGGGAGCCGGTGGTGCGGGCCACCGGCTCCCAGGCGTCCCCGGCCGGGTTCACGGGGTCACCGCGTTCCCGCCGTCACCGGCCGGCCGCCGACCGCCGGCGCCTGGCCAGCGCGTCCATCGTGGCGGCCAGCAGCAGCACGACGCCGGTGATCAGGAAGCTCAGGTAGGCCTTGGTGCCGAGCAGGCCGAGCCCGTTCTCGATGATGGCGATGACGAGCCCGCCGAGCACCGCGTCCCGCGCCTTGCCGCGCCCGCCGAACAGGCTGGTCCCGCCGATGACGGCGGCGCCGACCGCGTACAGCAGCGTGTTGCCGCCGCCCGCGTCGGTGGCGACCGAGTTCAGCCGGGACGCGGCCACGATGCCGCTGACCGCCGCCAGCCCGGAGCCGATCATGAAGACGGAGATCCGGATGCGGGCGACGTTGATGCCGGCCCGGCGCGCGGCCTCGGCGTTGCCGCCGACGGCGTAGATGTGCCGCCCGTAGCCGGTGCGGCCGAGCACGAACGTGCAGACGATCAGCAGCACGCCGACCAGCAGCACGCCCCAGGGGATGCCGCCGAGCGTGATCAGCGGGCTGGGCGCCCGGTCCAGGCTCAGCACGTAGGTGCTGATCAGCAGCGCCGCGGCCACCACGGCGGACTGCGCGATCACGAACTCCAGCGGCTTGGAGTGCAGGTCGCGGACGCGCTGGCGCCGCCAGCGCAGCAGCTGGGTGGCGGTGTACCCGACCGCGCAGGCCGAGGCGAACGTCCAGCCGAGCCAGATCGGCATGTTCTTGTTGGCGAACGCCACGATGACCTCGTCGCGGACGGGGACGGTGCCGCCCTCGCCGATCAGCCGGAGCGTGATGCCCTGGAGTCCGAGGAAGAACGCGAGCGTGACGACGAACGAGGGGATGCGCAGGACCGAGACGAGCCAGCCGATCACGGTGCCGATGATGATCCCGGTCGCCACCGCGCTGATGATCGCCACGTACCAGGGCTGGCCGGCGTCCACGACGAGCTTGGCCATCACGGCCGCGCTGAGGCCGCTCGCCACGCCGGCCGACAGGTCGATCTCGCCGACCAGCAGCACGAACACCAGGCCCATCGCGAGGATCGTGATGGGGAGCGCCTGGGTGGACAGGTTGGCGATGTTGCCCTTGCTGAGGAACGTGTCGGGCTTCAGCGCGGTGAACAGCACGACGAGGGAGATCAGTCCCAGGATGGCGGGGAGCGCGCCGAGCTCACCGGACTTGATCTTGTTCCAGTAGTCCAGCGCGGCGGACCTCACATCGTGCTCGCGCCGGTCGGTCGCGAAGTCCGAGTCCGCCAGCTTCATGGCGGTCTCCTTCTGTCTGGGGAGGTCGGTGGACACGCGTGGTCCCCCTTCAGATGCTCTCGGCGGCGGTCGTCGGCGCGAGGCCGAGATCACCGGAACGGCCGGCGGTGATGAGCTCCACGACCTGGCCGTGGGTGACCTCGGAGCGGGCGACGTCCGCCGCGACACGGCCGAGGTAGAGCGCGGTGATGCGGTCGGCGACCTCGAACACGTCGTTCATGTTGTGCGAGATCAGCACGACGGCGTGCCCGCTGTCGGCGAGCCGCCGGACGAGGTTGAGCACCTGCCGCGTCTGGGCGACGCCGAGCGCGGCGGTGGGCTCGTCCAGGATCACGACCTTGGACTCCCACAGCGCCGCCTTGGCGATGGCGACGGTCTGCCGCTGCCCGCCGGACAGGCTCGACACCTGCTGGCGGACGGACTTGACGGTGCGGACCGACAGCCGCGCGAGGACCTCCCGCGCGGACTCCTCCATCGACGCCTCGTCCAGCACGAGCCCCCGGCGGCGTTCGCGGCCGAGGAACATGTTCTGCACGATGTCCAGGTTGTCGGCGAGGGCGAGGTCCTGGTAGACGACCTCGATGCCGAGTTCGGACGCGGTGCGGGGGCCGTCGATGGTCACCGGCCGCCCGTCGAACTCGACGTGCCCCGAGTCGATCGGGTGGATGCCCGCGATGCACTTGATCAGGGTCGTCTTGCCCGCTCCGTTGTCGCCGACGAGGGCCATGACCTCGCCCAGCCGCAGCGTGAAGTCCACGTCGTGCAGGACGTGGACGGCACCGAAGCTCTTGTTGAGCCCGGTCAGGCGGAGGACGGGGTCTCCGTTATCAGCCACGTGTTTCCTTCCGAGTCTGTCGCGCCCGTGGCGGGCCCCCGGCGTCCCGGGTTTCCGGGTGCCCGGGACGCCCTCAGCGGTGTGGGGCCCGCCACGAGGTAGGGGCGGGGAGCGGTTACTGGACCTTGATGCCCGCGGCCTCGCACTTGGCCGCGTACGCCCCCTTGCAGAGGTCGGCCGCCTTGACCGCGCCGTCGTCGGTGACCTGCTTGACGTTCTCCTTGGTGATGCCGATCGGGGTGAGCAGCACCGACGGGACGTCACGCTTGCCGACCGGGTCGTGCTCGGTGGCGGTGGTCTCGCCCTTCTCGCCCTTGATCAGCGAGACGGCCAGCTTGACGGCCGCGTCGGCCTCCTGCTTGGTCGGCTTGTAGACCGACATGCACTGCGTGCCGTCGAGGATGTTCTGCAGGCCCTGCAGGGTGGCGTCCTGGCCGGTGACCGGGACCTTGCCCGCCCGCTGGTTCTTCTTCAGGATCGAGATCACCGCGTTGCCGAGGTTGTCGTTCGCGGCGAGCACGCCGTCGATCTTGCCCTTCTGCTCGGTCCACATCTGCTCGAAGAGCGTGGCGGCCTTCTCGGCCTTCCAGTCCGGGACGGGCTGCTCCGCGACCTTCTTGTAGGTGCTGACCTTGTCGAGGACGTTGTGCGAGCCCTTGGCGAAGAGGGTCGCGTTGTTGTCGGTGGGCGAGCCGTTCAGGTAGACGATGTTGGCGTCCTTCTCGCCCAGGCACTTCTGCAGGCCCGCGCCCATCGTCTCGCCGACCTTCACGTTGTCGAACGAGACGTAGTAGTCGGCGACGCCGCCGAGGGTGAGCCGGTCGTAGTCGATGGTCTTGACGCCCTGCGCCTGCGCCTTGCGCTGCACGGCCGCGGCGGAGTTGGAGTCCAGCCCGGTGATGAGCAGGACGGTGACGCCGCTGGTGAGCATCTGGTCGGCGATGGTCTGGAACCGCTGGGCGGAGCCCTCGGCGTTCTGGATGTCGCTCTCGACCCCGGCGGCCTTGAAGGCCTGCTGGAGGTAGGGGCGGTCGAAGTTCTCCCAGCGGGCGGAGGAGGCGGTGTCGGGCAGGATCACGCCGACCTTTCCCTTGGCCGCTCCGGAGTCGCCGCCGGAGTCGTCGCCGTCGTCGCCGCACGCGGTGAGGCTGAGCGCCGCGGCCGTCGTGAGGGCCATCAGGCTGAGGATCCCCTTGCGCATAGCCCGGGTCCTTTCTGGGCGTGGCCGCGTGCCGCGGCCGGGGTGGCCGGTGCCGGTGGGCGAGATCACATTCCCACCGACGTGAATGTTGTGCCCCGCAACTTATGTCGCGCCCGCCCGTCGCGCCAGACCTGGCGCCGAGTTGATTTGTTGTCGGCGGTAACAATCAAGTAACGCGAGATCAACACGGGTGAAACGGGGGATGGCGAGCGGCGGCGGGACGGCCGGCGGCGGGCGCCCGCCGGACCCGCCCCCGGCGGGCCCGGTCAGCGAAATGTTTCGCGGCTCAACATTCAGCGGACGGCGAGGACGATCGCGACCCGCTCGGCCGCGCCGGCCACGTCGTCGGCGGGCGCGATGCGCTCGGCCCACGACCACCAGTACCACCAGCCGTCGGCGCCCTGTTCCGCCAGGATGTTCTCGGTGAGGGCGGCCGCGTCCGGGTTCATCACGTGCAGGCTGGGCGACTGGCCGCGGGGCAGGGTGATGCGCACCCTGAGACCGCGCTTGACCAGCTCGTCCCCGAGCTCTTCCAGATATTCGATCCGCGTCTTCGACGGCGCGGCCGTTCCCGTATCGTCAGGCGTCATCCTTGTTCCTCACGGATTCCGCGCGGCCCGACGTGCCTTCAGCGTCCCGCTTCACCCGCCCGTGCGCAAGCACCCCGGCTGGTCAGCCGGGTGATGGCGGGGACGGCGGACACGCGCGCGCCCCGCGTTTCGGAGGTGGGCGGAACCTTATCCGGGATATCTTGCGCCTAACACATCAACCGGAACTTGGGGGCGGAAGATGACGGTGGGCGCGGGTGCGCAGCCAGGAGCGGGCCCGTCCGCGACTCCGGCGGGCGGCGCCGCACGCGGCTCGCGGACGTGGCACCGGTTCCACTACGCGGTCGGCGTTTTCCTCATCGCCTACGGCGCCGCGGGCCTGCTCAGCGCGGCGGTGCTGTGGGGCGACCGGGTCGAGGAGATCGAGGGCTACTTCGGCTCCGGCCCCGCGACGGGCGTGCTGGTCCTCGTCAAGGTGGCCGAGACGCTGCTCGTCGCCTGCGCCGCGGCCGGGCTCGTCCTGCGCCGGGACATGCTGCTCGTCCCGCCGACGGCCGGCTGGATGGCCGGGTTCGCCATGTTCGCCGTCCTGGACGTCTTCACGGGCAGGTGGGGCGGCCTTCTCCAGCACCTGGCCTACCTGGCGGGGTTCGTCGTGCTGCTGTTCCTCTCCTACGGGCTGAGCGCGAAGGCCCAGCTCGCGGCGGCCCCGAAGGGCGACACGCCCGACACGCCGGGACGCGGGCCGGGCGGCCTCACCCGGACCCAGGAGTTCGCCCTCCAGGCGATCAACCGGGCCGCCTCCCTGACCGGGCCGCGGCCCCGCCCAGGGCCGCGCGACTGATCTTGGCAGAAGTTGCCGTTGGTGCGGTTCGCGCCCGGTGTCACGTTGTGGCTCATGAGAGCCCGAAAACTGACGTTGCCCCTGGTGCTGGCGGCGTCCCTGGCGGTCCCGGCGTCGCTCGGCGCGCCCGCCGCCGCGCAGCCCGCCGCGCCGGCGGCAGGATGCGACCCGACGCAGACCGCGCCGGTCTACCGAGGCAGGGTCCCCTCCCCCGAGCAGGTCCTCGGCTTCGACCTCGGCGAGCGGCCCGTCACCGCCGCCGAGTCCGACAGGTACCTGGAGACGGTCGCCGCCAGGAGCGAGCGGGTCGTGTCCGGGACGCTGGCGACCAGCGCGCAGGGGCGCCCGCTGAAGTACGCGATCGCGGGACGCCCCGAGCTGATCTCCAAGGCCGGGCTGGCCAAGGTGCGGCTGGAGGCCGGCCTGCTGCGCGACCCCCGCACCCCCGCCTGCAGCGGATGGGCGTGCGCGTCGAGAGGCTCGTCCGGCCGCTGACCGTGCCCGACTTCAAGGCGTACGGGAAGCCGGAGGCCGGGACGACGCTGCCCGCGGGCACCTACGTGATCTCCATGGCGCAGGGTCGGAAGCACTGGATCCAGGCCATGCTGAACGAGGACTCCTACACGCCGTTCCCGTACTTCTACGACGTGACGGCGTGGAGCCTGCCACTGATCGGGAACGTGTCCGGCGGCTCGTCCGGCGCCGTCCTGCGCCCGAAGGCGGTGCGGGTGCCGACCCCGGCGGCGCCGCGTCCCGGACACGAGGGGAAGGCGCCCAGGCTCGCGGTCCTGCAGCTGTCGGCGACGTCGTCCTCGGCGCGGGAGTCGGCGGGCTGGCTCCGGCACCGGCTCGACCGGGACTGGAAGCTCCCGTTCACGCTGCTCACCCCGGCGGACGTCGCCGCGGGCGAGCTCTCGGGCGTCGAGGTGCTCCTCACGCCGAACGGCCCGGCTTCGTCCGCCTACACGGCGCTCGGTGACGCGGGCCGCGCCGCCCTCCAGCAGTGGGCGCGGGCCGGCGGCCGCTACGTCGGCTGGCGGGGCGGCGCCCGGCTCGGGCTGACGACGGCGACGCTGGCCGAGCCGACGTCCGACATCCCCGGCACGCTGTTCCGCGTGAAGGTGGACGGCGCGAGCCCGCTGGCGAGGGGCGTCGGCGCCACGGCCTGGAACTTCACCTCCTACGACCTGGTCATAAAGGCGTCCAGCGGCGTCGCCGTGGCGTATCCGGAGGCGGATTCACCCGACTGGTTCGTCTCCGGGTACGAGCGCGGCGCGTCCGAGCTGGGCGGCACCGCCGCGGTCGTCGACCAGCCCGTCGGGGAGGGACGGTCGGTGCTGTTCGCGGCCGAGCCAAACTTCCGCGCCCTGACCGACGGGACGGCCAGGCTGCTCTACAACGCGATCCTGGGCCCCGACCCGGCGAAGGCGGCGGCGCCGCGAGCGGGCGCCACGGCCAAGGCGGCGCGGGAGGCGGCCGGGCTGCCGTCGTACGAGTCGCCGATCCGGGTGTCGGTGAAGGCGGCGGACGCGGCCGGGACCGTGTCCGTGCTGCGGTCGGTCGGCGCGGCGTGGGCGGAGCGGCGCGCCGGCGGCGTCGTCCACTACGTGATCGACAACCCGCGGGGCCTGCCGGTGGACCACCATCCGTTCGCCGGGCGCCTGCCGTCCCTCATCCGCGCGGCCGGCATCGCGCCGGTCGCCGTCACCCTGCCCTGATCCGCCGGCGCGGCGCGGCGGACCCGTCCCGGCGCGCCGCGCCTACCGGCGGACGAGCCAGGCGGTCGCGGTCATCGTGCCCGGCGCGACCTCGGTGAACCCGCCGTCGCGGACGGCGACCGCAGCCTCCTTCACGCAGCGGCTCCACGGCACGTCCCGGGCCAGGTGGACGCGGGCGCCGGCCTCGACCCACGCCGCCACATGCCTGCGGCGGCCCCGGCGGAGGAGGAGCTGGGCGGCGTGCCCGCACTGGGCGGCGGCCTTCCCGGTCGTGATCGTCACGTCCGGGTTCAGGGCGATCGCGGCGTACGGCGGCTCGGGCGGCGGGCCCGGCTCCGCCTCGTCGGGGAGGTCCAGACCCGCCACCTGGAGCTTGGCCAGCTGCGGCGGGACCTCCGACACCGGGCCGGGCGGGAACGCCCGCACCTGCGCGCCCGCGTGCTCGACGGTGACGCCGGGCAGCGCCTCGGCCTCCGGCCAGCGGACGCCGCGGGCGCGCCGTGTCACCTTCCTGATCCTGCGCGCCTCCCACTCCCGGACGGCCTCGCGCCACTCCCCCTCGGGATCGGCGGCCCGCGGATCGGTGAGCAGCCTCACGACCGCGGTCGCCGCCGCCTCGCAGACCGCGCCGTGATTGGGCGGATCGGCCTTCTCCGCGCGTACCACCAATTGCATGGCCCATGGCGGATCGTCGAGGGGGTCGTAGTCAGGTCGCACGCGTGGAGTATTCCAAACCCGATCCGGCTTTCCCGACACGGATGTGGGTACTGCAACTCTTGCCGTCCCCCGTACGTCGGTTCAGGTGGGAGGTCGCCCGTGACCCATGGCGCGTGGAACGATTCCATACCCGGGATCGGCACGTTCTTCGTCGGTATCGACGTCGCCCCCGGCCGTTACCGCTGCGAGGACGGCAAGGGCGGCTGGTGGGTGCGCTTCACCGGCCCGGGCGGCGGCGACCCCGTCGGCTCCTGGCCGCTGCCCGCCGGGCCGACCGAGATCGAGATCGCGCCGACCGACTTCGCGTTCGAGACGCACGTGTCCACGTCCTGGCGCCGCATCGCGCCGCCGCGCTCGCCCGGGGACGGCGCCCCCGCCGAGCCGCGGCCCGTCGCCGACCCGGCGCTGCGGGCCGAGCTGGACACCATCGTCGCGCGCCGCAAGCCGCTGCTGTGGCTGGCGCCGCTGTCGGTCCTCGCGCTCGGGCTGATCGGGTCCCCGCTGCTCGGCTCGCTGTGGCTGATCGGCCTCGGCATGCTCGCGGTGCTGGTCGCGCTCGGCACCCCGTCGGTCTCGCTGGACCTGCGGCGCGCCCGGGAGCTGGAGCGGCGCCGCGACCGCTACCTCACCCTGGAGGACTTCGACGACGAGGGCCGCGCGCTGCTGGCGCGCGTCCAGACCGCGATCGACGCCGTCCGCGACTCGCAGGTCAACCGGGAGGGGCTGCTGGACTCCGTCGACAACGCCGTCACGCTGCCGCGCCAGGAGTGGGAGATCGCGCAGGTCCTGGCGAAGCAGTCGAAGCTGCGCGCGGAGCAGGAGGAGATGGCCGCGGCCGACACGATCCCCGAGGTGGAGGCGGCGCTGCGCCCGCTGCGCGACAAGCTCGACGTCTCGGTGGAGGCGGTGACGCGCCGCGTCGAGGCGCTCGAACGCTACGCCGAGCGGGCCCGCGCGGCCGACGAGGTGCTGCGCGCCCAGCGCCATCTGGAGGCGATCGCGGAGAAGGCGCACGAGTACGACGAACTGCTCGCCGACACCGTCCGGGACGACCTGGCGCTGCCCGCGATCGAGCGCCTGACCGAGCAGGGCGACGAGCTCGTCCGCACCCTGCGGGAACGCCTCGCGAAGGCCGCCGAGGCCGGCGGGGAGCTGCCGCCCGCCTCCTAGGGCGCCGTCAGAAGCCAGGACGCTGTGAGAAGCCAGGGCGCCGTCAGAAGAGCGTGTCCAGATGGTGCCGCAGGATCTCCATGGCCGATTCCGGACTCCGCCGCCCCACCAGCACGCTCGTGCCGAGGCCGTGCGCGAGCGCCAGCAGCCGCGCCGCCTCCACCGCCGGGTCCCCGGGCACGCCCGCGTCCGCGAGGACGCCGGTGATCTGCCGCTCCAGCCGGTCGGGGCCGTCCACGAACGGCTGCGCGGCCAGCGACGGCTCGGTCAGGGCCAGCACGGCGTAGGACGTCCACACCTGGTGGAAGGCGCGGCTCTCCGGGTCGGTCGGCAGCGCCTCGGCGAGCAGCGCCTCGACGACCTCGCGGGGCGAGGGGTCCTCCAGGCCCTCCAGCCGGGCCGCCCACCGCTCGCGGCTCTGCCGTTCGAGCCGCTCCAGCGCCGCGTTCATCAGCCGCGCCTTGCTCTCGAAGTAGTACTGGACGAGCCGCAGCGAGACACCGGCCTCGGCGGCGACCGAGCGCATGGTCACCGCGTGCAGCCCGTCCCGCCCGGCGGCGCGGACCAGCCCGTCGATGATCTGCGCGCGCCGCGCGCCGTGGTCGGCCGTCCTCGGCACGCCCCCTCCTCCCGTCATGTGATACGAACGTATCATTATGGTACGGCTGTATCACCAAGGAGGTCCGATGACGCCGCGGCACCGCCTCGTGCTCGCCCTGGCGTGCGCGGCGCAGTTCATGGTCGTCCTCGACGTGTCGGTCGTGAACGTCGCGCTGCCCGCGATCCAGGCGCGCCTGGACGTCGCGCCCGCCGACCTGCCGTGGATCGTCAACGCCTACGCGCTGCCCTTCGCGGGCCTCCTCCTGCTCGGCGGCCGCCTCGCCGACCTCTGCGGGCTCCGCCGGACCCTCGTCCTCGGCCTGGCGCTGTTCACGCTCGCGAGCCTCGCCTGCGGCCTGGCGGGCTCACCGGCCGCGATCATCGCCGCCCGCGCGTGCCAGGGCGCCGGCGCGGCCGTCCTCGCCCCGGCGACGCTGACCGTCCTCACCACCACGTTCGAGGAGGACGTCCGCCCCCGCGCCCTGGCCGCCTGGACGGCGGTGGGCCTCGCGGGCGGCACGGCGGGCAACCTCGCCGGCGGCCTCCTCACCGACGCGCTGTCCTGGCGCTGGATCTTCCTGGTCAACGTCCCGGTCGGCGCCCTGGCCCTGCTGCCCGCCGGGCTGCTCCCGGGCCGGACCGGCGGGCGGCGGCGCCTGGACGTCCCCGGAGCCGCCCTCGCCACGGGCGGCGTCACGGCGCTCACCTTCGGCATCACCCGCGGCTGGAACGCCCCCGCCCTGGTCATCGGAGCCGCCGCGCTCGCCGCGTTCGCCGTCGTGCAGTCCCGGTCGCCGGCGCCGCTGATCCCGCTGCGGCTCTTGCGCGTCCGCGCGGTCGCGGCCGGGAACGCGACCATGCTGCTCGCCGGGGCCTGCCTCAACCCGATGTGGTTCTTCCTGGCGCTGTCCATGCAGAACGTCCTGCACCTCACCGCGTTCCAGACGGGCCTCGGCTTCCTCCCGCACACCCTCCTGACGATCGCGGTCGCCCTCCACGTCACGCCCAGGCTGATGCGGCACGCGAGCGACCGCGCCCTGATCACCGCCGGCGCCCTGATCGCGGCGGCCGGTTTCCTGTGGCAGAGCCGCCTCTCCCCCGGCGGCGCCTACCTGCCGGACGTCCTCGGCCCGGCGGTCCTCATCTCCGCCGGCGGCGGCCTCCTCAACACCCCGCTCACCAACGCCGTCACCTCGGGCGCCCCGTCCGGCGACGCCGGCGCCGCGTCCGGCCTGATGAACACCACCAAGCAGGCGGGCGCCGCCCTGGGCCTGGCCGCCCTGGCCGCCCTCACCGCCCGCGAGGAAACCTACGACCGCGCCTTCCTGACCATGGCGGCCCTCCTCCTGGCCGCCGCCGCAACAGCCCGCGCCCTACCCGGCCAGGACCGCGGCTCCCCCGCGACCGCCCGGCGTCCCGGGCAACACGACGATCACGGCGCCGGCTCGAAGCCCGCGTGACCGGCGCCCGCCCGCGGCCGGCGGCGGTCTAGGCGACGAGGGTGCGGACCTGGGAGCGGGAGGTGAAGAGTTCGGCGCGCATGCCGGTGGCGCGGGCGGCGCGGACGTTGCGTTCGCTGTCGTCGAAGAAGAGCACGTCGGCGGTCGTGACGCCGAGGCGCTCGGCGCAGATCTCGTAGGCGCGCGGGTCGGGCTTGGCGACGCCGATGTCGCAGGAGTAGACGCGCGCGTCGAAGCGGGCGAGCCAGCCGCCGTGCCGGGCCTCGAAGCGGGGCACCAGGTCGCCGATGATGTTGGACAGCAGCCCGAGCGTGCGGCCCTCGTCGGCCAGCTCGCCGACGAGCGCGACCATGTCCTCGTCGACCTCGGTCCAGCTGTCGAGGTCGGCCTCGTTCAGCGCCGCGACGTCGGGGAACGCGACGCCGAGCAGCCCGGCGACGTCCGCCCAGTAGGAGGTGCTCTCCTGGCCGGCGTCGTAGGCGGGGCGGCAGGCCCAGTAGGCGTCCCAGAACGCGGGGCCGGGCGTCCCGGCGAGCTCCTCGATCCGCCGCACCGCCTCGGGCGTCTGGGTGCGGGCGATCACTCCGTACAGGTCGAACACGATCACGTCGGACATGGGGCAGAGCCTATGCGGCGGGGGCGAACGGGGTGGCAAGCACCTGTAGCAAGCGCTTGCTGTGCCCCGTACCCTGGTGCGGCCGCGACACGAGCAAGCGGTTGGGCGAGACGGCATAATGAGAGGGTGACGACCACGAGCGCCAAGTCCGGACGATCGAGAACCCGCGCCACCGGTGAGAGCGGCCCGCGCCGCCGCGGCCGGGGATCGGCCGCGCTGGCCTCGGAGCGCCGCGAGCACCTGGTCAGGCTCGCGGCGGAACTGTTCGCGGAGAAGGGCTTCCAGGCCACGACGGTCCGCAACATCGCCGAGGAGGCGGGCATCCTCTCCGGCAGCCTGTACCACCACTTCGACTCCAAGGAGTCGATCGTCGACGAGATCCTCTCCGGGTTCTTCACCGACATCATGGCGGGCTACCAGGCGGTGATCGACGAGAACCGCGACCCGCGGGACACGATCGCGGGGCTCGTCCGGGTCGCGTTCGGCACCCTGGAGCCGCACCGGGCCGCCATCACGGTCATGCAGAACGACTGGAACTACCTCCGGGGGATGGACCGGTTCGCCTACCTGATCAAGTCCGAGGACGAGGTCGAGAAGATGTGGGTGAACACGCTCCAGGCGGGGCAGGCGGAGGGGCTGTTCCGCCCCGACCTCGATCCGAAGCTGACCTACCGGATGATCCGCGACACCGTGTGGGTGGCGGTCCGCTGGTTCCGTCCCGGCGGCCGCCTGAACGCCCAGGGGCTCGCCGAGCACTACCTCAAGGTGATGTTCGACGGGATCAACCTGCACTAGCCGCACCGCGCCCGCGTCCCGTCCCGCCGATCGTCACCTGAACGCGCCGTGCACCGCCGGACCGGCCGTCCGGCGGTGGTTCCGGCTTCGTCCCTGGTCATGCCGGGGCGGCCCGCATTCGGGCCGACCGGATACATACATTCGGGCACATCGGCGCGGTATCCCACCGTTCGGCGCCCCCAGCCTCCATAGTGTGCTTAGTCACTATTTGCCGAGTAGGGGTGACGCTTTGGTCCCTGAGGACGCTGTTGCCGGAGAGATCTACGGGGGGAGGGCGGCATGACGACTCATCAGGGTGCCGCCGGCCAGGGTGAGCCCACGCCCGCGGCCATGCGCGCGGCCACCGTGCGCGCTCTTCAGGAGCAGTTCCCGGGTGTGCGCGTCTGGTACGGCGAGGCGACGGGGTCGTGGTGGGCCATGGTGCCGCTGCGCGACGGGCCGCGGCTCCTGGAGGCGCCGACTCCGCAGCAGCTCCGCGACGACATCATGAACCTGCGGGCCCTGGGATGACCGGGCCGCGCGGGGGCGGTGCGCCGCCCGCCGGAAACGGGGCGCGATCCGTCCCCGGCGGACGTCTCTGAGGAAATTAACCCGAAACCTCTTCAGAACACAAGCGCTTGCTCGGTTTTGTGCGCCGGGGTGCCCGCGCCGCTACGCCTCGTACTGGATGGACGCGCGCTCCACCGCGATCGGCGTGATGAACTCGTCCACCACCGCGCGGTGCACCGGGTCGTCGCGGTAGGCCAGGTAGGCGTCCCGGTCGGCGAAGTCCGCGACCACGACGAAGTCGTACGTGCCGGGGTTCACGCCCGCGTTCGCCCCGACGCTGTACTCCCTGATCTCCGGGATCGCTCCGGGAAGCTCGCGCAGCCTGGCCGCGACCTCGTCCTGCTGGCCCGTCGTCGTTCCCTCGGCCCACCTGAACATCACCACATGCCGAAAACCACTCATGTTCGGCACGTTACCGGTGACTCCCCCGGTTCAGCCGCCGCCGAGCCCGGCGGCCGTGATCGCGCCGAGTTCCCGGCACGCCTCCGGATCGTCCTTCCCGGGCTCGCCGAGCGGTGTTCCTCGCGACCGCCACCCGGGTATGGCCGGTGTGAAGCCCCTGACCAGCGAGTCCGGTTCCAGGCCGGCACCGAGGGCAATCTTCAACGTCCGAATGCGGGAATGGGTTCCAGGGGATCTTGGTTGTGGGCTCAGCGGAGGTGTCCTTCGTGCAATCAGCGAAACCGGCGGTACCGCCGCGGGCGCGGCCGGTGTGGCCGCTCGCCCTCACCGCACTGCTGGTCGCCGTGCTCATCGCGGTCCCGGCGTTCGCGCACTCCCCGCACTGGCTCGGCCGGCTGTCCCGGCTGGTGACCGGCAGCCCGCTCGCCCCGGCGCACGCGATCGCCATCGGCCTCGCGCTCGGCCTGCTCGCCCGCGGCGTCCTGCTGCGCCGCCGCGCCGCCTGGTACGGCCTGGTCACGCTGGTCCTCCTCGGGCTGCTCGCGGTCCTCGCGGGCGACGACCCGCTGTGGCGGCTGCCCCTGCTCGCCGCCGTCCTCGGCGGCCTGTGGCTGGAGCGCGACCGGTTCCCGGTGCGCCCGCATCCCGAGCGCGTCCGCGCGGCCGTGCGGACCGGAGCGGTCCTGGTCGCCGCCGCCACCGCGGCGTCGCTGGCCTTCGGCGGCGTGTCGATCCGGTCGGTCGGGGACGTCGCGACCGGGCTCGGCGCCGCCGGCGGGCCCACCGACGGCGCGTCCTGGCTGCCGGGCGTGCTCGGCCTCGCCGGCGCCGCCGGGCTCCTCGTGCTGATCATCACCCTCCTCGCGCCCGACCCCGCGCCGCCGCCCGGCGACGAGGCCGAGCGCCGGCGCGTCGCCGGGCTCGTCGCCCACCCGGGCTCGGACACCCTCGCCCCGTTCGCGCTGCGCCGCGACAAGGCGTACGTGTTCAGCGCGGACGGCCGCGCCGCGATCGGCTACCGCGTCCTGTTCGGCATGGCGGTCGCGGGCGGCGACCCGGTCGGCGACCCCGCCTGCCACCCCGCCGCCGTCCGCGCGTTCCGCGCGATGTGCCGGACGACGGGCTGGCGGCCGGCCGTGCTCGGCGCGAGCGACGGCCTGCTCGCGGCCTGGGGGCCGTGCCGGGCGATCGGGTACGGCGACGAGGTCGTCCTCCGCCCCGGCGAGTTCTCCCTGGCGGGACGGCAGATGCGCAACGTCCGGCAGGCCGTGAGGCGCACCGAGAACGCGGGCGTCACGTCCGAGATCGTCCCGGAACGCGACCTGACCCCCGCGCTCCGCGCGAAGCTGCTGGACGTCGCGTCCCGCTCGCTGGGCGGCGCCGCCGAGCGCGGCTTCTCCATGAACCTCGACGAGCTGCTGACCGGCTACCACCCGGGCGCGGTCGTCGCCATCGCCTACGACGAGGACAAGGAGCCCATCGCCTTCCAGCGCTACGTCTCCGCGGGCCAGGGCATCAGCCTGGACGCGATGCGCCGCGCGCCCGGCGGCCCGAACGGGGTCAACGAGCGCCTCATCGTCGAGATGGTCCGGTACGCGGGCGAGCGGGGCCACGGGGTCGTGTCGCTGAACTTCGCCGCGTTCCGCGAGCTGCTGGACGCCGACGAGCGCACCCTGCTGGAGAAGGCCGGCTACCGGGCCCTGCACCTTCTCGACCCGTGGATCGCGGTCGAGTCGCTGTACTTGTTCGACAAGAAGTTCAGGCCGTCCTACCGGCCGCGCAACGTCGTCCTCCGGTCCTGGTTCGACCTCGCGTGGCTGGCCGCCGCCCTGCTCACGCTGGAGTTCGGGCGGACGCGGCCCGCGCAGCGCGCCGCCGACCCGGTCACCGAGCCCGTCCACCACCTCGGCCGCTTCTAGCGCGTCACCCGGCGCGGCGGGCAATCCTAGAACGTGATTCCATAGAGCTCCCCGCTGAGAGGATCGCGCATGAGCACGGTGCAGGGCCACTGCGATCCGGCGTTCGCCGGCGTCCGCGAGGTGTTCGAGCAGCACTTCGCCGAGGGGCGCGAGCTGGGCGCCGCCGTCGCCGTCTACGTGGGCGACCGCAAGGTCGTCGACCTGTGGGGCGGCGTGGCCGACCGCCGCACCGGACGCGAGTGGCTGCCCGGCACCCCCTGCTTCGGGTTCTCCTGCACCAAGGCGGTGACGGCCGCCGCGGCGCTGCTGCTCGCCGAGCGCGGCGCCTACGAGGTGGACGGCCCGGTGACCGCCTGGTGGCCGGAGTTCGGCGCCGGGGGCAAGGACGGCGTGACCGCGGCCCACCTGCTGTCGCACCAGGCCGGGCTGCCCGCGTTCGCGCGTCCCGTGACGGCGGAGGAGGCGGCCGACGCCCCGGCGCTCGCGTCCGAGCTGGCCGCGCAGAAGCCCGAGTGGACGCCGGGCGAGGCCCACGGCTACCACGCGCTGACCTACGGGTGGCTGGCCGGGGAGATCGTCCGGCGGCTGTCCGGCCGGACGGTCGGCGCCTTCGTCGAGGACGAGTTCGCCGGCGACCTGGACCTGTGGATCGGGGCGCCCGAGGACGTGATCGGGCGGGCCGCGAAGCTGTCGGCGGGACGGCGCCGCGGCGGCGGCGCCGACGCCCCCCGGCCCGGCGCGCCCGACGTCCTCAAGCGGCTCGCCGAGGCCTACCTCGACCCGCGGAGCCTGATGAACCGGTCGCTGAACAACCCGCACCCGGGCAAGGGCGGCTACAACAACCCGGTCGTGCTGCGGGCCGGCTGGCCGTCCGCCGGGATGATCGCCACCGCGCCCGCGCTCGCCGGCTTCTACCGCGACCTCGTGGCGGGCCGGATCGTGCGCCCGGACACGCTGCGGGACGCCCTGCGCCCGCGCGTCACCGGCCCGGACCGGACGCTGCTCGTGGACAGCTCGTTCGGACTGGGCTTCATGCGTCCGTCGCAGACGTTCTACACGCCCAAGGCGGGGCGCGAGTCGGCGTTCGGCCACACCGGCGCGGGGGGCTCGATCGGCCTCGGCGACCCCGGGGCCGGGCTCGCGCTCGCCTACCTGCCCAACCTGATGGGCGACCAGGCGTCCGGCGACCTGCGCGCCTTCCGGCTGACGCAGGCCGCGTACGCGTCGCTGTCCTGACCGGCCGGTAGCGTCCCGGCATGGACGTACACGACCTGCACCCCTGGCCGTCCACGCCGCAGGAGGCCGAGGCGATCCAGGACCGGCTGCGTCCCCTGCTCGACCTGGACGTCCCGGGCCCGGCCGCGCCGCGCACCGTCGCGGGCCTCGACGTCTCGTACGCGGGCGACGGCGGCGGTGCCGGCGACCGCGTGGCCGCCGCCGCGGTCGTCCTCGACGCGGCGACCCTGGAGGTCGTGGAGGAGGCGGTCGCCGTCGGCACGGCCGCGTTCCCGTACGTCCCGGGCCTGTTCGCGTTCCGGGAGCTGCCCACGCTGCTCCGCGCCCTCCGCGCGCTCACCACGACACCCGGCCTGCTGGTGTGCGACGGGTTCGGGATCGCTCACCCGCGGCGGTTCGGGCTGGCCTGCCACCTCGGCGTCCTGACCGGCCTGCCGTCCATCGGCGTCGGCAAGACGGCGTTCGTCGGCACCTACGACCCGCCCGGCCCGCGGCGCGGCGACGCCAGCCCGCTGCTCGACGGGGGCGAGGTCGTCGGACGGGTGCTGCGTACGCGCGACAACGTGAAACCGGTGTTCGTGTCCGTCGGGCACCGCACCGATCTCGACACCGCGTGCCGGACCGTCCTCGCCCTCGCGCCCGAGTACCGCCTCCCGGAGACGACGCGCCGCGCCGACCGGCTGTCGCGCGAGGCACTGGCCGCGCCGTCCGGGTAGCGCTCTCCCCGGGGAGATGGCAGGCTCGTCCAGTAAGCAGGCGTGGACCATCCCAGGTCACCCGCTACATCGCTGGACGGTGCCCATGGACACCCGCCCGATGCGGGCCGACGCCCGCCGCAACTACGAGCGACTCATCACGACGGCCCGCGTCGCGTTCATGGAGAACGGCACGGGCGCGTCCCTCGACGACATCGCCAAGCGCGCGGGTGTCGGCTCGGGCACGCTCTACCGGCACTTCCCGACCCGCGACGCGCTGCTGCACGCCGTCCTGCGGGAGCGGATCGACGGGCTCCTCGCGCACGCCGAGGAGCTGCTCGCCGACCCCGATCCGGACGCCGCGCTCGGCCTGTGGCTGCGCACCTACCTGTCGGGCGCGGCCACCCCGCGCGGCACCTCCACCGTGATCATCGAGGCGATGTCGGCGGAGTGGGCCGACACCGGGCTCGGCGCCGCGGCGGCGGCGATCTGCGAGGCGCTCGGCCGGCTGCTGGACCGCGCGCAGCGCGCGGGGTCGATCCGCGCCGACATCGACCCGGGCGACCTGCTGCGGCTCACCAACGCGATCGGCGTCGCGTCCGAGCGCACGCCCGACCGCGAGGCGTACGCGGCGCGGATGCTCGCGCTCCTCTTCGACGGCCTGCGCACGGGGTAGGGGGCCGCCTTGTTCGGTTGACCAAGCGTTCGCTAGGTTTTACCGGACGGCAGCGGCGACGAGGAGCGTTGATGGGGCAGCTTGACGGCAAGGTGGCACTGATCACCGGCGGCGCGCGCGGCATGGGCAAGGCGCACGTCCGCCGCTTCCTGGACGAGGGCGCCAAGGTCGTGTTCGGCGACGTCCTGGAGGAGGAGGGCGCGAAGCTCGCCGCCGACCTCGGGGACGACGTCCGGTTCGTCCGGATGGACGTGTCCAAGCAGGAGGACTGGGAGCGGGCCGCCGAGACCGCGACCAGCACGTTCGGGGCGCTGAACGTCCTGGTCAACAATGCCGGGATCCTCCGGCACAAGACCATCGAGGACATGACGCTCGACGAGTTCCGCACGATCCTGGACGTGAACCTCGTCGGCCAGTGGCTCGGCGTCAAGACCGTCACCGCCCCGATGCGCGAGGCGGGCGGCGGCTCCATCGTCAACGTGTCCTCGACCGAGGGCTTCATCGGCGCCGCCGGCCTCGCCGCCTACAGCGCGAGCAAGTTCGGCGTCCGCGGCCTGACGAAGTCGGCCGCGCGCGAGCTCGGGCGGTACGGGATCCGGGTGAACTCCATCCACCCCGGCGCCGTGCTGACACCCCTGACCATGCAGGACGACATCGTCTCGGCCACCGCCGACAACGCCGACGCGTTCATGAAGGCCCTCCCCCTCGGCCGGATGGGCAAGTCGCAGGAGGTCTCCGGGCTGATCGTCTACCTGGCCTCGGACGACTCGTCCTACTGCACGGGCAGCGAGGTCCTCGTCGACGGCGGCATGCTGACCGGCGCCGGGTACTGAAGCGCGACGGGCCGCCGGTACCGGCTTGGACCCCCGCACCGGCGGCCCGTCGCGTGCTCTAGGGGCGCAGGCCGGTCCACCCCTCGACGGCCTCCAGCTGCGCGGCGAGCGAGATGAGCGTGGCCTCGTCGGAATCATGCCCGAGGAGCTGGGCGCCGATGGGCAGGCCGGCCTTGGTGAATCCCGCCGGCACGTTCACCCCCGGCCAGCCGACCACGTTCCACGTCCACGCGTAAGGGCACGCGGCCGCGACGCCCGACTGCGTCTTCTGGTATCCCATCCCCTCGAACGCCCCCACCTTCAAGGGCGGCTGCGCGGTGGTGGGCGTCATCACCACGTCGGCCGCCTGGAAGATGCGGCCGATCTTCCTGCGCAGATACGGATCCATCCTCTTCGCGAGAGGCAGCAGCCGCTTCCCGACCAGCCGCCCCATGCGCGCCTCCACCTCGGTCCTGTGCTCCGGCCTCGGGTTCGGCATCGCGTCCAGCCAGTCGGCGACGCCGGACGTCCCCCTCGGGACGAGCCCGAGCGCCACGAGCCCGTAGTCGGGGTCGGCGGGGAACACCTTGTGACCGAGATCGGTCAGCCTCCGCGCGAGCCGCTCCACCGCCGCGCGGATCTCCGGGTCGAGCTCGCCGCTGACCCCGAAGGCCGTCCGGAACGACACCGCGATCCGCAGCCGGCGCGGCTCCCGCCTCGCGGCCTCGGCGAACGGGGTCAGGGGCGGGTCGACCTGGTACACGTCGTCCGGATGGCTGCCGCTGAGCACGTCGAGCAGCAGGGCGGCGTCCCCGACGCTCCGCGCGATCGGGCCCCACACCGTGATCCCGTTGAACGGGTCGGTCTGCGGGTATCCCGAGACCCGCCCCCGCTGCGGCTTGATGCCGACCAGCCCCGTCCATGCCGCCGGGATGCGGATCGACCCGGCGCCGTCCGATCCCACGGCGCCCGCGACCATGCCGGCGGCGACGGCCGCCGCCGACCCGCCCGACGACCCGCCCGGCGTGTACTCCGGGTTCCACGGGTTCCTCGCGACGCCGTACCCGGGCGACTCGCTGAACGGCCACAGCCCGATCTCGCACGTCGTCGTCTTCCCCACGATCACGGCGCCGGCCGCCCGCAGCTTGCGGACTACCTCCCCGTCCTCCACCGCGGGCCGGTGGTCGCCCAGCACCGCGAACGGCGTGGTCTCACCGGCCAGATCCGTGTCGTCCTTGATGGCGACGGGCACCCCGAGCAGCGGCAGCCGCTCCCCCTCCGCCAGCCGCTTGTCGGCGTCCAGCGCCTCCTGCCCCGCCGCCTCGCTGCGCACCACCCGGAACGCCCCGAGCGACTCCTGCCGCCCGATGGACTCCAGACTCTCCTCGACCAGCTCACTGGAGGAGATCTCGCCCCTCGCCAGCGCCTCCGCCTGCCCGGCCAGCCCCAGCTCCACCCACGCCTCCCGGTATCGTTCGTTCGAACGAACGATACGGAACATGCCCGTCCTAGGGAAGACTGTGCAGCGATGAGCGCCCGCGATCAGATTCTCCAAGCCACCCTCCGCCTCATCGGCGAGCAGGGCATCGGCGCCGTGACCAACCGGGCCGTCGCCCGCGCGGCCGGCGTCTCACTCGGCTCCCTGACCTACCACTTCCCCAGCCAGGAGGACCTGCTCCGCGAGGCCCTGCACACCTTCGTGGAAGCCGAGATAGCCCGCATCACCGCCTACGTCACGTCCCTCGCCGAGTCGGGCATCGCCCCCATCGAGGCCGCCGACCAGGTCGAGAAGGCCGTCGTCGACTTCGCCTACGGCCCCGAGCAGATCGCGAACCTCGAACTCCATCTGCACTCGGCCCGCGACCCCGCCCTGCGCACGGCCTCCGCCCGCTCCGTCGAGGCCTACGACCGGCTGGCCGCCGCGATCCTCGACGCCCTCGGCATCCCGGACGCCGAACGCCACGCCCCCGCGATCGTCGCGATGCTCTACGGCCTGGCCGTCCGCCGCCTGGCCACCGGCGACACCGCCGCCACCGGCACCGCCGACGCCTTCCGGCTCCTCCTCCTCGGCGCCCTGCCCCGCTGAGAAAAGCTTCTGGCCCGCACGGCCCTAGAGCGGGAAAAACAAGGCCGTGCGGGCCAGAAACCTGTCTCAATCAGGAACCTCAGTCGGAACCTCAGCCGACGTTCGCTCTGCTCTCCGCCTGTGCACCTCCGCCGTGTCTCCGATGTGACGCCTGCAACGCTAAGCCGCCGACCCCCCCAACAGGGGCCCCTTAAGGCTCCTTTAGGGAACCCCTGAGCCACCCTTATTCACCCCCCGCCGCGGGCTGCTCGGGACAACCACGTGCAGAGGTGCTCACCTGTGGAAACAAGGAAAAGAGACTCCGGGGCCGTCCGGCACACCCGCCCGAGCCGGGCCCGCTTCGTTTGGCATCGCGAAGCGTGCGAGATGAACTCCGCGAAGTCATGCCGTTCCTAAGCGTGTTTCTCCCGCATTGCCACGCATCGGCCTCTTTTAGCGGATCGTTTCTCAGACGTCGCTGACGGCGATCGCGTCTACTTCGATCAGGTATTCGGGCCTGGACAGCGTCTCCACGCCGACGAGCGAGTCGGCCGGCCTGTGGTCGCCGAACAGGCTCAGGCGGGCCTGTTCGATCACCGGCAGGTATTCGGGCCGGTGACCGACGACATAAATCGTGATCTTGACGACCCGGTCCGGGCGGGTACCGGCGGCGGCGAGGGCGTGGCCGAGGTTGGCGAACACCTGACGGGCCTGGGCCGCCAGGTCGCCGGCGCCGACGAGGTCGCCCTGGGCGTCCTCGGGTTCTTGGCCTGCGATGAACACCATCGTGTTCCCCGTCGCCACGACGACATGGGTGTAGGTGGGGGGAGTCGGCAGGTTTTCAGGATTGATGAATTCGAGGGTCACCGGATGCCCTTCTCTGGTCGGGAGTTGTCGAGACCAGCGTGCCCCCGGGCCGTTCGGGTGTTCCGGGGTGTTGTTGATGATCGGCGCAACCTCGGGCGATGTGATGTGCAGCACAGGTGGCGGCTGTTGATCGCTACCGGCGGGCGCGAGGGCGTCTACTACGCGCATGCCGGAGGCGCTGCACCTCAACCGGCGGTCGCGGTCTCGACGTATCCGCTGCCGCTTCATCCCGGCGCGACGCGGTACTACAGGAGGGAGGCCAAGCCTCGGGGGTGACCCGGGCCAGTGGGAGCACGATATGGCGGGCAGGGACGCCTCCGCCCGCAGTCGGTCGCGCAGGTGGGGATGCGCAGCGCCTACCTCGACGGCGAGTCCGGTGTGGGCCCGCCGCCGGTCGTGGTCAGTTGGTGAAGGCGTGGGTGAAGGCGAGGGGCTGCTGGTCGATGCTGCTGCAGGTGGGGTCGGCCTGGGGCTTGGGGCCGCCGGGGCAGGGCCGGTCGCGGTTGGCCGACCACATCGCCGTCCAGGCCAGGCCCTTGTCCGCGGCGAACGCGGCGACCTGCGCGGCGTCGTCCACGGTGAAGGTCTCGGTGACGACGTCGTTCACGCCGATCATGGGGGTGACGGCGAGCCGGCTCCACGCGGACGGGACGTCGAGCGCGGTCCGCAGCTGCGCCTCGGTGGACGTCGCGGCCTGCACGGCGAGGTCGCCCATCGCCGAGGACGGCGGCCCGTAGTCCATCGCCATGATGTTGACAGCGTCGATGGCGACGCCGTTCGCCCTGGCGTTCTCGACGAGGCCGACGCCGTCCTGTGTGAGGCCGGTCGGCAGGACGGGCAGCGTGAACGACACCTTCAGGTCGGGGTGCTTCTTCTGGAGCGCGGCGATGGCCTGCGCCCGGCGCGTGTTGCCCGCGGTGTCGGGGAGCGCGGCGCCCTCGATGTCGAAGTCGGCCCGCTTGAGGTCGAACGCCGTGACGACCCGGTCGTAGGCCGCGGTGAGGGACTCGACGGTGGTGCACGCCGTTCCGAGCTCGCTGCCGGACGCGCCGCCGAACGAGACGCGGATGTCGCCGCCGGCCGCCCGCAGCGCGTCCACCTGGTTCGCGACCGGGTTGGCGTCCAGGTCGGTGACCCCGCCCCACTTCGGCACGCAGCCGCCGCCGGAGGTGATGAACGCCAGCGTGAACGCCTTGGTGCCCGTCGTCTTCGACGTCTCCACCAGGTCGAACGGCGGGGAGAGGCTGCCGTCGACGTAGGGCGCGAACTCGGGGCCGGTGCTCGCGACGCGGACGACCTGGACCTGGTACGAGGTGGGCGCGGTGGGCTCGTAGCCGCTGGCGAGGAAGCCGGCGACGGCGATGACCACGGCGACGATGAGTCCGACGACGCCGATCACCCCGGCGGCGACGTACTGCGGGCGGGGGCGCTTCATGGCGATCAAGCTAGGGCCGCACTCGGGCGACATCTCCGGATTTAAGGGGCGTTTAAGGCGCGCCTATGTCGATCCGGCCGCCGGCCGTTCGACGCGTTGCCGAGGCACGCTTCACAAGGAGGTCATCATGAGGTTTCGCGCGACGCTGGAGCTGGGCGGGAAGACGGCGACCGGGCTGGAGGTGCCCGGCGAGGTCGTGGAGGAACTCGGCGGGGGACGGCGTCCCGCCGTGACGGTCACGATCAACGGGCACACGTACCGGTCGACCGTGACGCCGAGGGGCGGTCGGTACATGCTGCCCGTCAGCGCGGACAACCGGCAGGCCGCGGGGATCGCCGCGGGCGACGCCGTCGACGTGGACGTCGCGCTCGACACCGCGCCGCGCGAGGTGGCCGTCCCGGACGACCTGGCGGAGGCCCTGGCGGCGGACGGCGAGGCGCGGCGGTTCTTCGAAGGCCTGTCCTACAGCAAGCGGCAGTGGTTCGTCCTGTCGGTCGAGGGCGCGAAGAAGCCGGAGACGCGCCGGCGCCGGGTCGAGCAGGCCGTCACGATGCTCCGGGAGGGACGGAGCCGCTAGCACGGGAGCGGCGCGGCTGGGTGCGGGAGTGGCGGCGGCGGCCGACCAGGCGGCGGGAGCGGCGGGCGGGCGGCAGCCACTTCGTGCGGAACCACATCTGCACCTGGGCGCCGCCGAGGACGCTGCGGTGGATCCGCAGGTAGCCGCCCGTCGACTCGGCGGCGCGGCGGGCGATGTCCAGGCCGAGGCCGGTGGAGCCGCCGCCGCTGCTGCCGCGCTTGAGCGCCGCGTCCGGGTCGCTGATGCCGGGCCCGCCGTCGGCGACGAGGATGCCGGTGACGCCCTGCCCCTGGTGCAGGGTGACGACGAAGCCGGTGCCCTCGGCGGTGTGCCGGAAGATGTTGCCGAGCAGCGCGTCGACGGCGGCGGCCAGCTCGGTGCCAGGGATGGGCAGCGGCGCCGGCCCCTCGGCGCCGATCAGCTCGCAGGAGCGCCCCTCGTCCTCGGCGAGGACGGACCAGAACGCGACGCGGTCGCGCAGCACCTTGGAGGCGTCGCAGCTGCCCCGCCCGGTCGGCCGCCGGACCGTCCGGATGATCTGGTCCACCTCGCGCTCGATGCGGTCGACGGCCTCCCGGGTCTGGTCGGCGACCGGCCCGTCCCCGAGCGCCTCGGCGTTGAGGCGGAGCGCGGCGAGCGGCGTGCGGAGCCGGTGCGACAGGTCGGCGGCCATCTCCCGCTCGGCCGACAGCAGCTGCACGACGTGGTCGGCCATCGCGTTGAACGCCAGGCCCGCCTCGATCAGCTCCGGCGGCCCGTCCGGCTCGATCCGCACCGACAGCTCCCCGTCCCCGAAGGCGCCGGCCGCCTCGGCGAGCCGCCGGGTGGAGCGGATCATGCGGGCGCCGAGCCGGTCGGCGACCGCGACCGACCCGGCGACGAGCGCCGCGGCGACGGTCGTCATGACGAGCCACGCCTTCCACACGCCGCGGGACAGGTCGTCGTCGGGGAGGAACACCTCGACGACCGCGGTCCGGCCCGCGTCCAGCGACACCGGCTGCAGCAGCGCGTACCCGCCGTTCACGCGGGCGGTGTAGGAGCGCCCGCGGCGCCCGGCCTCGGTGAGCTGCTCGGGCGCCGCGCTGAAGTCGCCGTGCGTGTTCTTCGGGACGAGCCCGCCGTCGGGCATGTGCACGGTCATCCGGCCCGCCGCGCCGGCCTGGGTGCTCGCGACGGCACGTTCGAGGGCGGCCGGGTCCTCGGTGACGACGAGCACCGGCCCGAGCGCGCTGGCCTGCCGCTCGGCGGTGGTCAGCGCCCGGTCGCGGGCGATCTCCCGGACGGTGAGCGCGAGCGGGATCAGGAACGCGAGCGCGACCATCGAGGTGACCGCCAGCGAGACGAGGACGAGCGTCTTCCTCATGACCGCGGATCGGGTTCGGCCAGCCGGACCCCGACGCCGCGCACCGTGTGCAGGTAACGGGGGGCGGCGGCGGTCTCGCCGAGCTTGCGGCGCAGCCAGGACAGGTGGACGTCGATGGTCTGATCGTCGCCGTAGGCCTGCCGCCACACCTCCGCGAGCAGCTCGCGCCGCGCCACGACCCGGCCGGGACGGGCCGCGAGGTAGGACAGCAGGTCGAACTCGCGCCGGGTCAGCTCCAGCGGCTTGCCGTCCAGCATCGCCTCCCGCCGGTCCAGATCGATGTGCAGGCCGCCCACGCTCAGCTCCGCGGTCGGCCCGGACCGCGCGGACCGGCGCAGCACTGCGGCGAGCCGGGCGCTCAGATGCTCGATGGAGAACGGCTTGATGAGGTAGTCGTCCGCTCCGGCGTTCAGTAACCGGACGATCTCGGGCTCGTCGTCCCGTGCCGTCGCGATGATGACCGGGACGTCGGAGATGCCGCGCAGCATCTTCAGCACCTCCGCGCCGTCGAGGTCGGGCAGCCCGAGGTCGAGCACGACGACGTCGGGCGGCGCCTGGGTGACCTCGCGCAGCGCGTCCATCGCGGTCCCGACGCTGCGCACGACGTGCGACCGCACGCTCAGCTCCCTGATCAAGGCGGTCCGGACATTCGCGTCATCCTCGACCACCAGAACACTCGCCATGGCGGAACCGTATGCCACCATGTGCCCATGCGTCGCGCGATGTCGTATGTTGCCCCGTGGGCAGCGGTGACCGCGCTCGCGGTCGCGCTGTCCTGGCTCGGGGTTCGCGGCGTCGTGCGCGGCGCGGTGTCGGAGCGGTCGGCGCCGCCGCCGATGGCCGGCCCGGTCATCCACTCCAGCCCGTCGACGCCGCCGGGCCCGACCAGCATCGGGTCGCCCACCGCGCGGCCCCGCCCGGGGACCGGCGAGGACAAGGGGCCCGAGCCGTCAAAGAGCCCGAAGGCGCCGGCCGGCGGCCCCACGGGCACGCCCACCTCCCCGAAGCCGCACGACAACGTGCGCAGCTTCGCGACGCGTGGCGGGCGCGCCGCGATGGCCATCGAGAAGGACCGGGTGCGGCTCGTGTCGGCGACGCCCAACCCCGGCTACGAGACGCGCGTGACGCAGGCCGAGGGCTGGCTGCGCGTCGACTTCCTCTCCGACAAGCGCACCTCGTCGGTCGTCGCGTCCTGGTACGGGCACGACCCGGCGGTAAAGGTCTACGAATACTGACCGCCGGACCAGCGGATTGTAGACCGTCCGCCGGAAAGCGGTTTCGGCCGCGGATCCGGCGGGAAACAGTCGGGCACGTTCACCAGAGCCGGCGGGGGCGGCGACCGAGAAGAGAGCTCCCATGGTCCTGGATCCCGGAGAGGCGGGACGCGCCCGCGCCGCCGGTGCCGACGAGCGCCGCGCGCAGGTCCGCAAGGCCGCCGCCGCGAGCGTCATCGGCACGTCCATCGAGTGGTACGACTTCTTCCTCTACAACACCGCCGCCGCGATCGTCTTCAAGGACGTCTTCTTCCCCGAGTCGAGCGACTACGCGGGCACGCTGTCGGCGTTCGCGACGTACGCGGTCGGGTTCGCGGCCCGGCCTGTCGGCGCCGCGATCTTCGGGCACTGGGGCGACCGCCTCGGCCGGAAGGCGACGCTGATCGTCACGCTGGTGCTGATGGGCGTGTCGAGCGCGCTCATCGGCCTCCTCCCGGGGACGGGGACGATCGGCTGGGCGGCGCCCGTCCTGCTCGTCCTGCTGCGGATCCTCCAGGGCATCGCGGTCGGCGGCGAGTGGAGCGGCTCGGTGCTGCTGTCCATGGAGTGGGGCGACCGGAACCGGCGCGGGCTGATGGCGAGCCTGCCGCAGCTCGGCGTCCCGATCGGGCTCATCCTCGGCACCGGCATGATGACGGCGATCGCGCTGTCGGCGGAGGACGCGTTCAAGGACTGGGCGTGGCGCATCCCGTTCCTGTTCAGCGTCGTCCTGGTCGGGATCGGGCTGTGGGTGCGGATCCGGGTGATGGAGACGCCGCTGTTCGCCGAGGTCGTCGAGCGGGACGAGGTCTCCCGCGTCCCGGTGGCCGAGGTGATCAGGCGGCACCCGCGGGAGATCCTGCTGAGCGCGCTGCTGCGCTGCTCGGAGCAGATGCCCTTCTACCTGTTCACCTCGTTCGCCCTCACCTACGTGCACGAGGACCTCGGCAAGGCGCAGGGTCTCGCGCTGAGCGCGGTGACGGCGGCGGCGGTCCTGGAGCTGTTCACGATCCCGGCCTCCGGGCACCTCGGCGACCGGATCGGCCCGCGCCGGGTGTACGCGGTCGGCTCGATCTGCGTCGCGCTCTTCGCGTTCCCGTACTTCGCGCTGCTCAACACCGGGGTCGCGGCGCTGATCGTCGTCGCGGTCGTGGTGGCGCAGATCCCGCACGCCGTCCAGTACGGGCCGCAGGCGTCGCTGATCGCCTCGACGTTCCCGACCCGGCTGCGGTACGGCGGCGCGGGCATCGGCTACCAGCTCGCCTCGGTGTTCGCGGGCGGCCCGGCGCCGCTGCTGGCCACCTGGCTGCTGCACGACTTCGGCTGGCAGGCGATCTCGATCAGCATGATCGTGGCGTCGGCGCTGACGCTGACCGCGCTCGGGCTGCTGCCCGCGCCCGCGGAGGAGCGCGCGAAGGTCAGTACGGCGACGTGACGAACCGCTGCGGCATGATGAACATCGCGGTCGCCTCGACCGTGACGCGGCCGTCCGGGGCGCTGATCGCCCCGGACGCGTAGACCTTGCGGCCCTCGACCCGGCTCGCCTTCGCCTCCACCTGGAGCGGGACGCCGAGCGGGGTCGGGCGCCGGTAGCGCGTCTCCAGGGTCGCGGTCATGCCGGGCGTGCCGGAGGCGGCCGCCGCCATCCCGAGGGCCTGGTCGAGCACCATCGCCGACACGCCGCCGTGCACGTAGGACGGCGGCCCCTCGTACAGGGCGCCGACCGTGAGCACCACCGGCGGGGCGATGGGGTTGGCCGTCCCCGTTACGGGGTTGGCGATCTGGTGGTCCATCGTCCGCTCTCCGGGCGTGACGAACGGCGGCGCGTCCCGGCGCTCCGCGGTGAGGCGCGCGGTCAGCGCCGCGACCTCGCCCGCGATCGCGGTGGCCTCCGCGGCGCCCGCGCGGGTGAGGACGGCGGCCTCGGCCAGCTCGCGTACGCGGGCGGCGAGTTCCGCCAGCGCCGCGGCCTCGTCGTCCTCCAGCTCGGGCCGCTCCATCGGGATCGCGCTCACTCCAGCCTCCTCGCGGGGGACGCCCCCGGACATCGCCCATGGACCGAACCCGATTCTAGAACGTGCGGGCGACCGGATCGGCCGCCGGGTCCCGCTCAGTGAGCATTCCGGCCCTGCGCCTTCTCAGGAGCGCGACAGCGGACCCACGACGGTCCATTCACGGCCGTTCGACGACCGGCCGACGTAGCGGAACATCAGCCGGTCCCCTCCGGCCTCCGGGGTGAGCGTGAGCGTCCCGGTGTCCACGCATCGTTCCGTGCCGAAGGTGATCCGCTCGCGGAACCTCAGCGTGCCTCCCGACTCGCCCAGGTAGATCTCGGACCCCGAGCAGTTCTGCTCCGGATAGGCGATGCTCCCCGCGGCGCCGCCCGCGGGGAGCACGAGCCTCGCGGAGAAGACCTTCCCGTCGTTCTGCGTCAGCCGGCCCGTCCACGTCCCCGCGTACCGCTGCGGGATGCCGTTCTCCGGCCCGGAGGTGCCCGGCGACGGAGACGAAGGCGTCTCGGACGGCGGGCTCTCCGGTCGCGTCGCGCCCGCCGTGCCGGACGTGGCGGCCAGCGGGCGTCCGCTCGCGCCCGGCCCTTCCCGGTTCTCGCCGCCGCCGTCCCCGCTGGACAGCGCGAGCACCATCACCACGACGGCGGCCGCCACCGCGACCACGGCCGCCGACACCGCGACCACGCCCGTGACCGGCCGCCGGTCCCGGGGCGCGGGCGGGCCCGGCGGCGCGGGATGCGCGTACGGCGTGGGCGGCGTGGGCGGGGCGGGCGGGGCGGGCGGGGCCTGCATGGTCCGCGTCCCTGCGGAGGCGGGCGGGGCAGGCGCCTGGTCCGCGTCGCCGAGCAGGGCGCGCAGCACCTCCGACGCGGTCGGGCGCGCCGCCGGGTCCTTGGCCAGGCAGCGGGCGGCCACGTCCCGCAGGGGCCCGGTCAGCTCGCCGAGGTCCGGCTCGCCGTGCATGACCCGGCCGACCATCGCCGTCATCGTGTCGGCGGCGAACGGGAGCCGCCCGGACGACGCGAACACCATCGTGCCCGCCCACGCGAACACGTCGGCGGCGGGCCCGGCGCGCAGCCCCTCCAGCTGCTCGGGCGCCATGTAGGCCGGCGTGCCGATCGCCCCGCCGGAGGTGATCGTCCCGGTGTCCAGGGCGCGGGCGATGCCGAAGTCGATGACGCGCGGCCCGTCCGGCCCGAGCAGCACGTTGTGCGGCTTGAAGTCGCGGTGCACGACGCCCGCCCGGTGGATCGCCACGAGCGCCGTAGCGGTGCCGACCGCGAGCCGCTCCAGCGCCCCGCGCGCCCGCGGCCCCTCGGCCGTCACGACCCGGTGCAGCGACGGCCCGTCGACGAGCTCGCTCACGATGTAGGGGCGGTCGCCCGCCACGTCGGCGTCCAGGATCGCGGCCGTGCAGAATTCCGCGACGCGCTTGGCCGTCTCCAGCTCGCGCAGGAACCGCGACCGCGCCTCGGTCTCGGGGCCGAAGCCGCCGTTCAGCAGCTTGACCGCGACCCGCCCGTGCGTGCCGCGCTCGTCCTCGCCGAGGAAGACCACGCCCTGGCCGCCCTCGCCGAGCCGGCCGAGCAGCCGGTACGGACCGAGCCGCTCGGGGTCGCCGGGACGCAGGGTGCCCGCCGCCGACATGTGTGCCTCCCGTTCTGGTGAGACCCGCGTCGGCGAGCCCGGTTCCTATAGATTCCTGAAGTATCTCCCACCGAGCCATGCGCAGAGGACCTAAAGGAACACCAGTGACGGACCAGCCCCCGCCACCACCCCCCGAGCAACCGCCGCCCTACCCCGGTGCCTACGGCGGGCCACCTGGCCCTCCTCCCGGGCAGCCGCCCGGCCCGCCACCCGGACAGCCCCCCGGCCCGCCACCCGGACAGCCTCCGGGCCCGCCGCCCGGAATGCCGCCCGGCGGCTACGACCCGCGCTACGGGTACGGCCCGCCCGGGTCCGCCCACGGCGAGGAGACGACCTGGGCGGTCTTCGCCTACGTCGGCAACGTCCTGATCGGGTTCCTGCCGGCGCTGGTCATCTACCTGTGGAAGAAGAACCTGTCGCCCTACACCCGGTTCCACGCCGCGCAGTCGATGAACTACCAGCTCACCATGCTGATCCATCTGCTGGCCGTGGCGGCCGTCTGCGTGCCGCCGGCCATCCTGCTGGACGCGCCCGCGTTCCTCGCCCTGCTCGCACTCCCGTACCTGGAGTTCCTGATCGGCGGGTGGTGGCTCCTCATCCTGGGCGCGGTGAAGGCCGGCAAGGGGCAGTACTACCGGTTCCCGACCTTCATCTGCTACCGCATGATCCGCTAGCTCCTCCGCGGGCTCCCTGGGCCGGGGCTCACAGATACGAGCGCGCGTACCCGTCCAGGACCGGCAGGACGGTGTCGCGGCCGCCGCCGGGGACCCGCAGCACGACCTCCTCGATCCCGAGCGAGGCGTAGTAGGCGAGCTTCTCCGGGGTCGGCAGCGTCCCGAACGGGATCACCGGCACGGGGTCCCGCCCCGCCTCCGCGCAGGCGCGGCGCAGGGCGGGCAGCGCCTCGCGGATGCCGGCGCCGCCGATCGGCAGCCATCCGTCCCCGTACTCGGCGAGGTGGGCGAACAGCGTGGGCCCGGCCGCGCCGCCGAGGAGCACGGGGATCCGGCGGGACGGCTTGGGCCACGACCAGCTCGCGTCGAAGCGCACGAACTCGCCCGCGAAGGACGCCTCGTCGTCCGTCCACAGGGCCCGCATGGCGAGGACGTGCTCGCGCGCCATGGCCCGCCGCCGCTTCCAGCGGACGCCGTGGCCGGCGCCCTCCTCGGCGTTCCATCCGTAGCCGACGCCGAGCGCGACCCGTCCGGGCGCGAGCCGGTCGAGGGTGGCGACGGCCTTGGCCGTGACGATCGGGTCGCGCTGCGCGGGCAGCAGGATGCCGGTGCCCAGCGTGATCCGCTCGGTCGTGACGGCCGCGGCGGCGAGCGAGACCAGCGGGTCGAGCGTGCGGGCGTACTCCTCGGGCAGGCTCTCGGCGCCCGTCGGCGGCGCGGTCTCACGGGCCACCGGGATGTGGGTGTGCTCGGGGACGTAGAGCGAGGCGAACCCGCGGCGCTCCGCCTCCACCGCCAGCTCGTGCGGAGCCATGGTCCGGTCGGTCGCGAACATCGTGATCCCGAGCCGCATGCCGCTCCTCTCCCAGGGGTCGCGGGCACCCTACGGCGCCGCCCGGCGGGCGCTCGCGGCGGTCCCGCTCAGCGGCCGAACTCGCACACGGCCACCGTCGCGTCGTCGTGGACCTTGTTCCGCGGCCAGCGGGCGGCCCGCGGGTCGGTCCGCTCGATCTCCCGCGTCCGCCCGATCAGGGCGGCGGGCCCCGGGTCCGCCGCCAGCGCGGCCAGGCCGGCCCAGTCGGTGGCGCCGAACATGTCGGCGAGCCGGGTCGCGCCGTCGGTCAGCAGGACCGCGCGGCGCAGCTCGGCCGCCGGGACGGTGCCGGTGACCGCGGCGCCGGCGACGGCGGGATCGGCCGCGGCGTAGGAGGTGCCGCCGGTGATCTCCCGCACCCCGTCCCCGCCCTCCAGCAGGACGGTCGAGTCGGCCAGCACCAGGTAGTCGACCAGCTCGCCGCGCAGCCGCAGCGCCAGCACGGTCGCCGCCGGTGTCGTGGGGACGCGCAGATCGCAGCTCAGCCGGTGGGCGGCGGCCACGTCCGCGATCGCGCCGGCGAGCCGCGCCACCAGCGGGCGCGTGCCGGGACGGTGCGCGCCCTCGGGCGGGCCCACCGGCGAGCCGGCCGGCGGTCCGGCGCCGTCCAGCATCCGCGCGAGCAGCCGGGTGCCGAGCGACCGCGCGTACCAGGCGGTCCCGTGCACGCACCCGAGGTCGGTGCCGAGCGGCAGCCCGCACCCGTCGAGGACCACGACCGCACCCGCCGCCGCGGCCACGAAGTCCTCGTTGAGCCGCTCGGGGCTCCCCTGGTCCGTCGCCCATTCCACCCGCACGCGTTCCCGCCCTCCGTCGCCCGGCTCCCAGTATGGGGTCCGGCTCAGCCGGGCGCGGCGCGCTCGCCGACGCGGGCCACGGCCCGGACGGGGGCGCCGTCGGCTCCCGCCAGCGCGAGGGGGAAGAGGGAGACGTCGATCGCGCGGCCCGCGGCCTGGGCGTCGACGAGCCGGTCCAGGCCGGTGAGGTTCTCCGCGATCACGGCGCCGGCCCCGCACAGGACCCGGTGGGCCGCCAGGGAGAAGTCATCGGAGCCGGGCGGCGGGGTGCGGTCGACGCTGAGGGCGTCGATGCCGACCGTCCGGACCCCGGCGGCGGCGATCGCCTCCGCGGTCTCCGGCGCGGGGTAGGGATGGGCCAGATAGCCGTCGGTCCCCCAGCGCTCCGGCCAGCCGGTCGCGATGAGCAGGACGTCACCGGGCGCGAGGCCGGGCGGGACGGCGTCCGGCGGTATCGGCGTGCGGGGCGGCAGCCCCCGGACGTCCATCACCACCGCCGGGCCGGTGAAGCGCTCCAGCGGCACCTCGTCCAGCTTCGGCAGGGCGTCGTCGATGTGGAACGGAGCGTCCACGTGGGTGCCGGTCTGCGAGCCCATGTGCAGGCGCAGGACGTTCACCCCCGAGCCGGCGACGGTGAGCGCGGGCACGGCCTCCACCTCCGGGTCGCCCGGATAGACCGGCATGCCCGACACGACCGGGACCGACAGGTCGACCAGCTCAACGCCCATGAAACCGATTATCCCGGCCGGAGGCCCACCCGGTAGCGTTGCGCCGTGTTGCCACATGTGACCGCCATCCGATACGTGACGCCGCTGCGCGAGGGCGGTTCGCTGCCGGGCGTCGTCGAGGCCGACGATCTCGGCACCTACGTGATGAAGTTCCACGGGGCCGGGCAGGGGCGCAAGGCGCTGATCGCCGAGGTGATCGCCGGTGAGCTGGCGCGCGGGCTCGGCCTGCGGGTGCCCGACCAGGTGCTCATCGACCTCGACCCGGCGATCGGGCGGCACGAGCCCGACCCCGACGTGCAGGACCTGCTCAAGGCCAGCCCCGGCTGGAACCTCGGCGTCGACTTCCTGCCGGGGTCGCTCGGCTTCGACCCGCTCGGCTGGACGCCCGACCCCGGCTTCGCCTCGCGGGTGCTGTGGTTCGACGCGTTCATCGGCAACGTGGACCGGAGCTGGCGCAACCCCAACATGCTCGTCTGGCACGGCGACGTGTGGCTCATCGACCACGGCGCGAGCCTCATCTTCCACCACGCGTGGACGAACGCGGCGCGGCTGTTCTCCGGCCCGTACGACGTCGACGACCACGTCCTGACCCCGTACGCGACCGCGCTGCGGGACGCCGAGGCCGAGCTCGCCCCGAAGATCACCGAAGGGCTGCTGCGCGAGGTGATCGAGCTGGTGCCCGACCGCTGGCTGGAGGGCGAGCCCGGCTTCGAGAGCCCGCGCTCGCTCCGCGACGCCTACCTCGACATCCTGCTCCCGCGCGCCGGCAAGCCGCGCGACTGGCTGCCCGACCTGGACGTCGGCGGCCGCCGCCCGGACACCTCCGCGCGGCGCGGCCGGAACCGCCCCGACTGGCTTGGCGGTGCCCCATGAGCGGCGACCGGGTGAGGACCAACATCAGGACGGCCACCGAGCCGACGGTGTTCGAGTACGCCGCGCTGCGCGTCGTCCCGCGCGTCGAGCGGGGCGAGGCCATGAACGTGGGCGTGGTGGTGTACTGCCGTGCCCTCGACTACCTGGGGTGCCGCACGCACCTGGACGAGAAGCGCCTGCTCGTCCTGGACCCGGCGCTGAACCTCGACGGCGTCCGCGCCGCGCTCCGGGGCGTGGACGCGCTCTGCCGCGGCGGCGAGCGCGCCGGCCAGGCGGCGGCGGAGGCGCCGGGCGCGAGGTTCCGCTGGCTCACCGCGCCGCGCAGCACGATCGTCCAGCCGGGGCCGGTGCACGCCGGCCTCACCGAGGATCCGGCCGCCGAGCTCGACCGGCTCCTCGACCTGCTCGTCAGGTAGCCGCCGGCCGGGGTCCGGTCACGTCCACTCCCAGCGGATGCCGTGGTACCCGGCGGCCATGCCGAACTCGATGAAGTGGACGCTGTGGTAGCTCGACAGGCGCAGGTCGGCGGTGTCCTTGAGCGCGGTGTGGCCGTCGGGCCGCCACGTCCGGTAGCAGCGGGCGGGCAGCGCCGCCGGATGGAACCGGACCTCGATGAGGTACTCGTGCTGGGGGGCGCGGAAACCGCGCCCCTCCTCGGTCACCGGCGGGCCCGTCCCGTCGAACCCGAAGCCGAACTCCACCAGGTAGGTCTCGCCGCGGCCGAGCGCCCGGTCGAAGAGCAGCTCGGCGGCGATCAGGCCGCTGGACTCGTCCATCCGGACCCGGCCGAACCGGCAGCCGCGCACGGTGCGCGACGACGGCAGGACGCCCTGCGGATGGTGGTAGACGGCGGTCCAGCGGTCGGCGCCGCGCTGCTGGGCCTGGAACACCGCGCGGACCCGCACCTCGCGCAGCTCGCGGCGGCGGCCGAGGATGTACTGGTCGTGCATGCTGAGCCCGGTGAGCTGCCGTTCGCCGCGGTCGCCGATCTCGTCGAGCAGGTCGCGCACGCCCGGCTCCGGGCACAGCTCCTCGACCGGCCGCCACGTGCCCGCGGGGCGTTCGGCCACCGGCCGCAGCAGCGTCAGCAGCGAATGGCGCGGCAGTTCGAGGATGGTCTCCAGACCGCGGACGGCGCGCAGCGAGTCGGCGCGCTCGGGCCTGGTCCGGCCGCGCTGCCAGTAGCTCAGCGTGGACAGGCTGACGGCGATGCCCTGCTCCTCCAGGCGGCGCCGCAGCGAGTCGAGGCTCAGCCCGCGGGCCTGGATGGCGGCGTGAAGGGCGACGTTGAACGGACCGTACTGGAGGACCTGTAGGAGATCGTCCTCTGCGACACTCTGCACTTTCCGGCCTCCGGATCGGCTCCGGCCGGCCCCCGCGCGACGGCCTTGACTCCTGCGATTGCTGTTACCGCGCTCACTGTAAGGCCCCGGGGGCCGGTTGCCAACAGGCGAGCTGCGACATCAGTGCCATTCCCACTCGATCCCGACGATGCCGCGCCGGACGGCGCCGACCGCGATGTTGGCGCTGCCGGACGTGCCGATCCACAGCTCGCCGAGCCGCCGCCGCGGGGCGGCGGAGGTCTCGGCGGTGAAGCCGTAGCAGCGCGCCGGGAGCCGGTCGCCGGCGAACTGGACGATCGCCACGTAGTCGTGGACGGGATGGGAGAACCGCCGGTCGTAGCTGTCGCACGGGGGCTGCGCGACCCGCCCGAGCTCGTACTCGACGACCGCGGTGTCGCCCGCCGACAGCACCCGGTCGAAGACCAGCTCGAACGCCACCAGCCCGCCCTCGGCGCGGACCCGGCCGGGCCGGCAGTACCGCAGGCCTCCGAGGCGGGCCGCCCCGTCGTCCGGCTCGCCCTCCGCGCGGGAGCGGTCTCCCGTCTGGTGGACGCAGACGACGCGGTCGACGTCGTCGCCCGCGGCGCGCAGGACGGTGCGCACCGACAGCGTCCAGCAGCGGCGGGCCTCGTCCAGCCGGTAGACGTCGTGGATGCTGAGCCGTTCGAGCCGGTGGTCGCCCGACCGGTCGAGCTGGCCGACGAGGCCGGCGTAGCGCTCGGGGTCGGACCACAGGTCCCGGACCGTGCGGCCCCTCTCCCCGGTGGCTGCCCGGCTCGGCGCGGGCCCGGCGCGCGCCCCGCGGACCGCGACGGCCTCGGCCGCCGGGTCGTCCAGCAGCTCGGTGAGGCCGCCGGGCGGCACCTGGAGGATCTCTTCCAGGGCGACGACGACGGTGCGCGACCGCGGGCGGCTGCGGCCCCGCTGCCAGTAGCTGAGCGTGGCGACGCTGACCGTCAGGCCCTGCGTGCCGAGCCGGTGGCGGATCCGGTCGAGGGTCAGCCCGCTCGCCTGGACGGCCTGCCGCAACGCGCCGGCGAACTCCACGGCCGGATGGTACCCGCCCCGCAAGATCGATTCAGGAAACCGGGCAGATCAGGCACGCAGCGACAAATCAGAAGACATCAGAACAGGATCGACGTGAACGAGCCGAGTTCGGTGAAGCCGACCCGCCGGTAGGCCGCCCGCGCCCGCGTGTTGTAGTCGTTGACGTACAGCGACACGGTCGGCGCGATGGTGCGCAGCGCCTCCCGCACCACCGCCGACATCCCGGTCTCCGACAGGCCCCGGCCGCGCAGGTCCGGCGGCACCCACACGCCCTGCACCTGGCAGGCCCGCGGGGTGACGGCGCCGACCTCGGCCTTGAACATGACGCGGCCGTCCTCGATGCGGGCGAACGCGCGGCCGTCGCGGATCAGCTCGGCGACGCGGGCGCGGTAGAGCACTCCCCCGTCGCCGGCGTTCGGCGACACCCCGACCTCCTCGGTGAACATCGCCACGCAGGCCGGGTAGACGATGTCGAACTCCTCCATCCGGACGCGCCGCACCCGCGGGTCGGCGGGCACGGCGGGGACCGCGGAGGTGGCCATCACCGGCTGGACGGCGCGGACGGCCCTGGCCGGCCCCCAGTAGGGCGCGAGGATCTCCCACAGGTCGCCGACCGCGTCCACGGGCCCGACGATGGACGAGCAGCGCCGCCCCTGGGCCTGGGCGCGCTCGGCGAACGCGCGGACCGCCTCGGGGCCGGCCGCGACCGGGATGAGGTTCGCGCCGGAGTAGCACAGCGAGACGAGCCGCCCGTCGCGCAGGTAGCCCCACATCTGGGCGCCGAGCCGGCGCGGGTCGAGTCCCGCGGCGTGCACGCGGGAGCTGACGAACACGTTGGACACCGGGTCGGCGTCCAGGATCGCGAGGGCCTCCGCCCGGTGCCGGTCGTCCAGCACGCGCACCGGCACCGAGCCCAGCATGCGCACGGCTACCGGCCCCTGGACGGGCGCGGCCCCCGTTCGGCCCTCACCACTGAAAGCTCCACGTGGACAAGCCTATGTCGTCCAGGGGCCGCGTACCCCCACCGGCTCCGGTCGCGCTCCGATCCGGCGCCGGGTCACGGGTGGGTGGCCACCACCCGCCCGGTCTCCCGCGCCGTCCCGCGCTTCGCGGGCTCGGGCGCGGGCCCGCGCGCGCACCTCGCGTCGGGGCCGGGCCGGGAGGCGGGGACCCGGCCGGTGGCGAGGTAGCCGGCGACGGCCCCGTCGACGCACTCGTCCCCGCCCAGCGTGACGCCGTGGTCGCGCCCGCCGGTCTGCACCAGCAGCCTGGACGTGGGGAGCCTGCGGTGCATCTCCAGCGCGCCCCGGTAGGGGGTCGCCGCGTCCTCACTGCCCTGGACGAGCAGGATCGGCGGCAGCGAAGAGGCGCCCTTCACCCGCGGCGGCGGCCCGCCCGGCACCGGCCAGAAGGCGCAGGGCGCGTTGTACCAGGTGTTGCTCCACGTCTCGAACCGGTAGCCCTGGCTGAAGAGGCGCCGGCTGTCGGCGTGCCAGCGGGCCCAGTCGCGCGGCCAGGGCGCGTCGCGGCACTCGACCGCGACGTAGACGGTGTAGTTGTTCTGGTCGAGCCGCCCCGGCGGCTGCCACGCCTTGCGCAGCGGCCCGGGGTCGTGCCGGACGACGAACGCGGACAGGGCGCTCGCGTGCGACGCCCAGGAGTGCTCGCCGTAGCCGTCGGCGAGGAACACGTCGTCCAGCTCGGACGGGCCGATCTTCCCGTCGACGGGCCGGGCCTTGAGCGCGGCACGCGCCTTCGCGTAGGAGGCGGCGACCTTCCGCTCGGTCCTCCCGAGCCGGTACACGTCGTGGTGCCGGGCGATCCAGGCGAAGTACGCGCGGATGCTCTTCTCGAACGCGACGTTCTGGTCGAGGTTGTTGCCGTACCAGACGCCGCTCGGCCGGACGACGCTGTCGAGCACCATGCGGCGGACCCGCCCGGGGAACATCGTCGCGTACACCGCGCCGAGGTAGCTGCCGTACGAGTACCCGAAATAGCCGATCTTCTTCTGGCCGAGGGCGGCGCGGATCGCGTCCATGTCGCGCACGAGGTCGGCGGTGCCCATGTGCGGCAGGATCCCGCGGTACTTGCGGGCGCAGTCGCCGGCGTAGGCCTTGGCCCTGGCGGTCCAGGCCCGCTCCTCCGCGGCGTTCGCGGGGATGGTGTCGGGACGTGCCCGGCCCGGGTTCTGGTAGCCCGGGTCGCAGATCAGCGCCGGTTTGCTCGCGCCGACGCCGCGCGGGTCGAAGCCGATCCAGTCGTAGGACGCGGCGACCTGTTTCGGGAGCCTGCGGGAGAAGAAGCCGGACAGGTCGCGTCCGTGCGCGCCGGGCCCGCCGCGGTTGAGCAGCACCACCCCCTTGTACGTGCGGGCGGTGTGCCGGGCGCGGGTCAGCGCGAGGGTGATGTGCTCGCCCCTGGGCCGCGCGTGGTCGAGCGGCACGCTGAGGGAGGCGCACTCCAGTCCTTTGAGCCGGGTGCCCTCCACCGGGTCCTTGGCGGGGCAGGGCTTCCACGCGAGGCCGGCGGGCCTCGGCTCGGGACGGGGCGCGGTCCGGGCGGCGGCGGGCGGCCCCAGAACGGCGACTCCGAGCGTGAGTGCGGTGGCGGCCGTCCCGGCGGCGGCCTTCTTTCCAGCGTCGTTCAGCACCTTCGATTTCTACAGGCGCGAGGCCCTGAACTGCGCGAACTCCCACATCGCGCGATTCCGGCCGCAACCGGCGGAAACGAACGCGGCGTGCCCGGCTCCGCCCTGCGTGAGGGACGGAGCCGGGCACGCCGCAGGCGGTGTGCTACCCGCGTGCCACCGCTACCCGCGTGCTACGGGCGTCCGACCGGGAGGTCCTTGCCCGCGGCGGCGCGGGCCGCCTTCGCGGTCATGGCGGTCGGGTCGGGGTCGTTCAGCTCCGGAACGGCCTTGCAGTAGGCGTCCGGGCCGCGGTGGCCCGCCGGCAGGGCACCGGTGTCGAGGTACGCGGCGACCTTGTCGTCCAGGCACACGTTGCCGTTGAGCGTGTTGGCGTGGGTCTTGCCGCCGACCTCGAACACCAGCCGGGAGGACGGGAAGACCTTGTGCATCTCCAGGCCGCCCGCGACCGGCGTCGCCGCGTCCTTCGTGGACTGGACGAGCAGCATGCCCGGCAGGCCCTTGGCGCCCTTCAGCCTGAACTCCGGACCGCCCGAGAACGGCCAGAAGGCGACGGGGGCGTTGAACCAGACGTTGCTCCAGGTGTTGAACCGGTAGCCCTGCTCGTAGAGCTTCACGGCGTCGCGGTGCCACTTGCTCCAGTTGCGCGGCCACTTGGCGTCGGCGGCCTGGACGGCGTTGTAGACGGCGAAGCCGTTGTCGTCGCCGCCGGGGCTGAGCCAGTCGAGAAGGCCGGCGGGGTCCTTGTCGTTGGCCCACGCCGAGAGCGCCTGCGCGAACGGGATGTAGAAGCCCGTGTTGTAGCCGGCGGACAGGACGATGTCGTCCAGCTCGTCCGGGCCGATCTTGCCGCCGATGGGCGCCTTCTTCGCCGCCGTGCGGACGGCGTAGTACTTGGCCTCGACGGCCTTCTCGGTCGTGCCGAGGTGGTAGACCGAGTCGTACTTCGCGATCCAGGCCCACCAGGCCTTCATGTTGGCCTCGAACGCCTTGTCCTGTTCGAGCTGGGCGTCGTACCAGACCGTCTTCGGGTTGACGTTGCCGTCCAGCACCATCCGGTTCACGCGGTTGGGGAACAGCGTGGCGTAGGTGGCGCCGAAGTAGGTGCCGTAGGAGAAGCCGTACCAGCTGATCTTCTGCTGGCCGAGGGCGGCGCGGATCGCGTCGACGTCGCGCGCGGCGTCGGTGGTGCGCATGTGCGGCAGCAGCCAGCCGAACTTCTTCGCGCAGTCCTGCGCGTACTTCTTCGACTTGGCGATCCAGGCCTTCTCCTCCTTCCACGACGCCGGGTTGTAGTCCGGGCGGATCGGGTCGGAGTAGTTCGGGTCGCAGCTCAGCGCGGGCTTGCTGGAGCCGACACCGCGCGGGTCGAACCCGATGATGTCGTACTTGGCCGCGACGTCGGCGTGCCCGGTGCCGCCGATCCAGCGGGCGAGGGCCGGCGAGTACGCCAGCCCGGACCCGCCCGGCCCGCCCGGGTTCACGAACAGGACGCCCTGGTAGTTCTTCTCGTCGGTGTGCTTGAAGCGCGACACCGCGATGGAGATCTTGCGCCCGCCGGGCCGGGAGTGGTCGAGGGGGACCTCGACCTGGGCGCACTCGGCCTGGTTCATCGGGTCGTCGGGGCCGCTGACCTCGCACTTGCCCCAGGCGATGCCCTCGGCGGCACCGGCGGGGCCGGTGTCCGCGCTCGCGGAGACGGCGACGCCCGCCCCGCCTGCCGTCACGACCAGCGCGGTCGCGACGAGGATGGTTCTCTTCACGTGACCCCCTCAGATCGGCGGCTCCGGACGCCCGACACGGGCCGGAGGGGGGAGCGACGCCGATGCGTTGCGGATGCGTACTGCGAATCGGTTCGCCGTCCGCGCCGGGCCCCGGGGATCGCTCCCCGGGGCCCGCGCGGGCGGCCCTGTGCGGACGGCCTGGCGGCCGGGCCTCAGCGGATGACGTCGGCCTTCAGGCGCGCGGCCTTCTGCGAACCCGGGCCGTTCAGCGTCCTGGCGGTCGCCGACGACGGCGGGGTCGGGTCACCGAGCTGCGGGACGTGCACCGTGCGCTGCTCCGGACGCTCTCCCCGCAGGAAGTAGGCGTCGAAGTAGGCGTCCACCTCGGCGGAACCGCGGTGGACGATGCAGTGCGTGCGGTCACCGTCCTGGACGACCAGGCGCGATCCCTTGAGCCGGCGCTGAAGCTCCAGCGCGCCCTCGTACGGGGTGGCCGCGTCGGCGGTCGACTGGAACATCAGGATGTTCTTCGGCAGGTCGCGCGTGTGGCCGATGTTCACCGGCTTGCCGGCCTTGGCGGGCCAGAACAGGCAGGGCGCGTTGAACCAGGCGTTGCTCCACGTCATGAACGGGTGCTTGCGGTTGATCCGCGTGTTGTCCCGCCACCACTTGCCCCAGCTCTGCGGCCACTGGGCGTCGGTGCACTCGGTCGCGGCGTACATCGCGTAGCCGTTGTCGTCGGTCTCGCCGGACGTCGGGGAGCCGAACGTCCCGACGAAGGTGGCGGTGTCGCCGGTCTTGTGGGCGGCGAGGCCGGCGGCGTAGCCGTGCCAGACGGCCTGGCTGCGGCGGTAGGCGGCGTTCAGGATCACGTCGGTCAGCTCGTCCGGACCGACGGCGAGCTGCTGCCCGCTGTCGGGGTCGGTGTAGTAGACCGGCTTCTTCTTGAGCTTGCCGCGCAGGTCGTAGAAGAAGCTCCGCACCTTCTTCTGCGTCGCGCCCAGGTGGTACACCGAGTCGTACTTGGCGATCCAGCCGAAGTAGTACTCGATGTTCTTGTCGAAGGCGACGTCCTGGTTGAGGTTGGCCTCGTACCAGACGCCGGACGGGCCGACGTTGCCGTCGAGGACCATCTTGTCGACGTTCTTCGGGTACACGGTGGCGTAGGCCGAGCCGAGGTAGGTGCCGTAGGAGGCGCCGTAGTAGTCGAGCTTGTCGCCGCCGAGCGCCTTGCGGATCGACTCCACGTCGTTCACCGAGTCGATGGTCTTGACGTGGTCCAGCAGCCCGATCTTGTCGGCCTCGCCGCAGTCGTCCGCGTAGCCCTTGGACAGCTTCAGCCAGGTGGCGACGGACTTGCGGTCGCCGGTGCCGTAGTCGGGCCTCGGGGCGTTGGTGTAGGTGGGGTCGCAGCTCAGCGCGGGGACGCTCATGCCGACGCCGCGCGGGTCGAACCCGATGACGTTGTAGGCCTCGCGCATCGGGGCGGAGTTCTGCGCGAACACGCGCGGCCCGAAGAGCGCGCCGCCGCCCCCGGGGCCACCCGGGTTGACGACGATGTCGCCCTTCGCCTTGCCCTCGCCGGTGTGCGGCGTTTTCGTGAGCTGGAGCGTGATCTTCTTGCCCCGCGGCTTGGCGTAGTCCAGGGGCACCGACAGCTCGGCGCACTGCACGATCTTGGAGACCGGGTACAGGGCGTCGTAGAGGTCGTGCACCGTCTGGACGAAGTCGGTGGGGCAGGCGTGCCACTTGAGCGCGGCGGGGTTGAAGCCTCCGGCCGTTCCGGCGGATGGACCCTCGGCCTGCGCGCTTGTGGCGCCGAGGCCGGTGAGACCGAGCCCGGCCACCGCGGCCACGACAACGATCCTCTTCACATATCCCCCTATCGTGCCGACTCCGGTTGAGTCAGACATACGGGTAAATGAGTGAAGATTGTTGCGGTTCGGGCATCCGGCTCGACAGGTCCTGATCAGAGTGGATGCCGAATCGTGACAAGATCAGCGGAACTCCGTGACATGCTGGATCGTTCCGGATCCGGGATCACGATCCGCGGTCCCCGGGCACGCGAAAGGGCCCCGGGTCGCATTCACACCCGGGGCCCTTCGAACGCTGCGGCGTCAGCGCATCGGTGAGATCAGCCGACCACCACGTCGGCGCCCGGCCCGGAGACCGAGCCGTCCTCGCCGATCTCGATGCCCATCTCGTCGGCGATCCGCATCGCCTCCTCGATCAGCGTCTCAACGATCTGCGACTCGGGGACGGTCTTGACGACCTGCCCCTTCACGAAGATCTGGCCCTTGCCGTTGCCGGAGGCGACGCCGAGGTCGGCCTCCCGGGCCTCGCCCGGCCCGTTCACCACGCAGCCCATCACCGCGACGCGCAGCGGGACGGGGAAGTCCTTCAGCCCGGCGGTGACCTGCTCGGCGAGCGAGTAGACGTCCACCTGCGCGCGCCCGCAGGACGGGCAGGACACGATCTCCAGGCCGCGGGTGCGCAGCCCGAGCGACTCCAGGATCGCCGCGCCGACCTTGACCTCCTCGACCGGCGGCGCCGACAGCGACACCCGGATCGTGTCCCCGATGCCCTCGGCGAGCAGCGCGCCGAACGCGACCGCCGACTTGATCGTGCCCTGGAACGCCGGGCCCGCCTCGGTGACGCCGAGGTGCAGCGGGTAGTCGCAGGCCGCCGCCAGCTTCCGGTACGCCTCGATCATCACGACCGGGTCGTTGTGCTTGACGGAGATCTTGATGTCGCGGAAGTCGTGCTCCTCGAACAGCGAGCACTCCCACAGCGCCGACTCCACCAGTGCGTCGGGGGTGGCCCTGCCGTGCTTCTCCAGCAGCCGCTTGTCGAGCGAGCCGGCGTTCACCCCGATCCGGATCGGCACGCCCGCGTCCTTGGCGGCGCGCGCGATCTCGCCGACCTTGTCGTCGAACTTCTTGATGTTGCCGGGGTTGACCCGGACGGCCGCACAGCCCGCGTCGATCGCCGCGAACACGTACTTGGGCTGGAAGTGGATGTCGGCGATGACGGGGATCGGCGACTTGCGCGCGATCGCCGGCAGCGCCTCGGCGTCGTCCTGCGACGGCACGGCGACCCGGACGATCTGGCACCCGGACGCGGTCAGCTCCGCGATCTGCTGGAGCGTGGCGTTCACGTCGGCGGTGAGCGTGGTGGTCATGGACTGCACCGACACCGGCGCGTCGCCCCCGACCGGAACGTTCCCGACCATGATCTGCCGGGATGCGCGGCGGGGCGCGATCGGATCCGGCGCCCCCTGCCCGTCGCCTGCGCCGCGGACGCTCGGAATTCCCAGTGAAACGCTCATCCCTCTCCTCTGGCTTGCGGCCCCGTACAAAGCCTAGGCGCCCCGCGCCGCTGTGTTGACACCGCGCGGCACATATCACTGTGAGCATTTGACCCCGCAACGTGAACATTTTGGGTCACTCCGGTAGCCGGAGCGGATTGAACAGGTCGGCGAGGATCAGCAGCACCCCGAACCCCACGAGCACCAGGACGGCCAGGTATGTCAAGGGCAGCAGCCGGGTCATGTCGACGGTGCCCGGATCCGGCCGCCCCCGGATCCGGTTGACGCCGGCGCGCGCCCGCTCGTACCCGACGACCGCGAGGTGCCCGCCGTCCAGCGGCAGCAGGGGCAGGACGTTCAGCGCGCCGAGGAAGATGTTCACCGACACGACCAGCGACAGGTACAGGGCGAGCTTGTCACGCGCGGAGCTGTCGGAGGAGAAGATCTGCCCGGACACGTCGGTGGCGCCGACCACGCTGCCGACCTGGCCGCCCGGCGTGCTCTCCCGCTCGGGCGTGAACAGCTTCGGCACGGCCGCCGGCAGGTCCACCACGACCTCGCCGATCCCGGCGAGGGTCCGGCCGATGCCGCGTTCGGCGAACACGGCCGCGTTCAGCGGGCCGGTCCGCTCGTACCCGGCGCCGACGACCTTCGCGGACATGCCGACGAACGGCCGCCCGTCCACGTCCGCCAGGGTGATGGGCAGCGTCACCGGCCGGGCCGCGCCCGGCCGCCGCACCGCCACCTGGACCGTCTCCCCCGGCTTCGCGTCGTCGATCGCCCTGGTGAGGCCGTCCCAGTCGGACACGGGCGTGCCGCCGAAGGAGACGACGCGGTCGCCCGCGCGCAGCCCCGCCCGGGCCGCCGGGGAGGGCGGGCGGCCGCCGCCGCAGTCGCTCGTCATCGCGGCCGGCACGCAGGGCGTGACCTCCTCGACCGTGCTGGTCACCGTGCCGGGCTCGCGCACGCCGACCGTCATGGCCATCACCATCAGCAGCAGGAACGCGAACACGAAGTTGGCGACGACGCCGGCGACGATGACCACCGCGCGGCGGCCGGCCGGCTGCCGGTAGAAGGCGCGCGGGCGGTCCGCGGGGTCGATCTCCTCCAGCGGCGTGTAGCCGACGATCTTGACGAAGCCGCCCAGCGGGATCGCCTTCACCCCGTACTCGGTCTCGCCGCGCCGGGTGGACCACAGGGTCGGCCCGAAACCCACGAAGTACTGGGTGGCCTTCATGCCGAACCGCTTGGCGGTCAGCAGGTGCCCGCCCTCGTGCAGCATCACCGACACCAGCAGCGCGACGACGAACGCCGCCGCGCCGAGGACGAAGGCCATCGGGTCTCCTCGGGGTCGGTCCCGAGGCGGGCCCCGGGTCAGCCGGTTCCGGTCAGTTCCGCGGTCCGGGCCCGCGCCCATCCGTCCGCCGCGAGGACGTCGTCCAGCGACAGGTCTCCGGGGGTTCCGGAACCGTGCTCCTCCACTACCCGCGCGATCGTGTCGACTATCCCGAGGAACGGGAGCCGTCCGGCGCGGAACGCGTCCACACATTCCTCGTTGGCGGCGTTGTAAACCGCCGGGACGGTGCCGCCCAGCTCACCGGCGTGCCGCGCCAGCGCGACGGCCGGGAACGCCTCGTCGTCGAGCGGGGACAGCTCCCAGGTGTGGGCCCTCGTCCAGTCGACGCCGGGCGCGGCGTCCGGGACGCGGTCCGGCCAGTCGATCCCGAGCGCGATCGGCAGCCGCATGTCGGGCGGGCTGGCCTGGGCGAGCGTGGAGCCGTCGGTGAACTCGACCATCGAGTGGATGACCGACTGCGGGTGCACCATGACCTCGATCCGGTCCATCGGGACGTCGAAGAGCAGGTGCGCCTCGATGACCTCCAGGCCCTTGTTGACGAGGGTCGCGGAGTTGATCGTGATGACCGGGCCCATGTCCCAGGTCGGGTGGTTCATCGCCTCCTCGGGGGTGACCTCGGCCAGCTCGGCGCGGCGGCGCCCGCGGAACGGGCCGCCGCTCGCGGTCAGCACGAGCCGCCGCACCTCCTCCGCGCGCCCGCCGCGCAGGCACTGGGCGAGCGCCGAGTGCTCGGAGTCGACGGGGACGATCTGCCCCGGCCGCGCCCGCTCCTTGACGAGGGGGCCGCCGACGATGAGCGACTCCTTGTTGGCGAGGGCGAGCGTCCGGCCCGCGTCCAGCGCGGCGAGGGTCGAGGCGAGGCCGAGGGCGCCGGTCACCCCGTTCAGCACCACGTCGCACCGCCACGCGGCGACCTCGGCGACCGCGTCCGGGCCCGCCGCGATCTTGGGGATGGGGTACTCGCCGGTGGCGTAGCCGCGCCGTTTCGCCTCGGCGTAGAAGGCGAGCTGGAGCTCCTGCGCGGCGGACGCCTTGGCCACCGCGACGATCTCGGGACGGAACTCCAGCGCCTGCGCGGCCAGCAGGTCGACCCGGCCGCCGCCCGCCGCGAGGCCGGTCACCCGGAACCGGCCGGGGTTGCGGCGGATCACGTCCAGCGCCTGGGTGCCGATCGAGCCGGTGGAGCCGAGGACGGCGATCTCGCGGGCGGTCGCGTCGGGGCTGGGTGCAGACATCACCGCTCCATTGTCGGGCATCTGCCGGGCATCGGCCCGCTCAGCTCCCGGTGGCGTCGTAGGCGCGCCGCGCCCGCTCCACCTTCTCCAGGTTCTCCGCGGACCACTCGGCGAGCGAGGCGAACAGCGGCCCCAGGCTGCGCCCCAGCTCGCTGATCTCGTACTCGACGCGCGGCGGCACCTCGGGGTGGTAGGTGCGGACGACGAGGCCGTCGCGCTCCATCTGCCGGAGCCGCTGCGTCAGCACCTTCGGCGTGATGGAGCCGATGCGGCGCTGCAGCTCGACGAACCGCTGCCGGCCGTACTCGTGCAGCGTCCACAGGATCGGGGTCGTCCACCGGCTGAACACGATGTCGACCACAGGGGCGATCGGGCAGGCGTGCTCGGCGTCGAACTCCTCCGCGTTCCACACGGTCCCCACGGCGCCCTCCCGGGTAGTCACTATCTTCTAGGTACCTACTATATCGAGGATGCTAGCTTCGCCGGGTCGCACCGCGACAGCGCCGCCGCGGCGGCGTCAGCGCAGCTCATACGGAGTGACTCATGATCGTTGTCACGGGTGCCACGGGAAATGTCGGACGGCCGCTCGTCCGGGCGCTGGCCGGGGCGGGCGAGGACGTGACGGCCGTGTCCCGGCACGTCCTGGACGATCTGCCGGACGGCGTCCGCCATCGCGCGGCCGACCTCGCCGACCTCGAAACCCTCCGGCCCGCCCTGGACGGGGCGGACGCCCTCTTCCTCCTCGTCGCCGGGCCGCTGCTCGGCTCCCCTGCCGGCCCCGGCCCGCGCGACGTCCTCGACGTGGTGAAGGCCTCCGGCGTCGCGAACGTCGTGCTGCTGTCGTCCCAGGGGGCGGGGACGCGCCCGGAGTCGCCCGCCCACGCGCGGCTGAGGGCGTTCGAGGAGGCCGTCCGGGAGTCGGGGCTCGACTGGACGATCCTGCGGCCGGGCGGCTTCGCCAGCAACGCGTACGCGTGGGCGGAGCCCGTCCGCGCGCACCGGTCGGCCGCCGCGCCGTTCGCCGGCGTCGCGCTGCCGTTCGTCGACCCGGCCGACATCGCCGAGGTCGCGGCCGCGGTGCTGCGGGAGGGCGGGCACGCCGGCCGCGTCTACGAGCTCACGGGCCCGGCGCCGGTCACGCCGCGGGACCGCGCGCGGATCATCGGCGAGGCGCTGGGCGAGCCGGTGGCGTTCACCGAGCAGACGCGAGAGGAGGCGAGGGCCCGGATGCTGGAGTTCATGCCCGCGCCGGTCGTCGACGGCACCCTGGACATCCTCGGCGAGCCCACCGAAGCCGAGCGGCGGGTCAGCCCGGACGTGCAGCGGGTCCTCGGCCGCCCGGCGCGGTCGTTCGCGCAGTGGGCGGCCGGCGCCGTCGCCGCGTTCCGCTGAGTCACCGGGCGAGCGGGAGCCGCAGGACGAGGCGGGCGCCGTAGGTGCCGTCGGCGACGTACAGGCTCCCGCCGTGGCCGATCGCGATCTGCCGGGCGATCGGGAGCCCGAGGCCGCTGCCGCCCTTGTCGCGGCTGCGCGCCGTGTCCAGCCGGGCGAAGCGCTCGAAGACGCGGTCGCGGTCGGCGTGCGGGATGCCGGGGCCGTCGTCGTGCACCTCGACGACGGCGTCCCCGCCTTCCGCGCGCGCCTCGACCTCGATCCGCCCGTCCGCGTAGCGCTCGGCGTTGGCGAGCAGGTTGATGACGACGCGGCCGAGGCGCAGCCGGTTGCCCACCACCATGAGCCCCGGTTCCACCTTGACGGCCGTCGGGACGGCGGAGCAGCGCCGGGCGACCTCCGACTCCACCAGCGCGCCGAGGTCGATGCGCTCGCGGACGGGGACGTCGCCGGCGTCGAGGCGGGCGAGCACGAGGAGGTCGTCCACGATGTGGTGCAGGCGTTCGATGTCGGCGAGCGAGGACCGCAGCGTCTCGGCGACGTCCCCGTCCTCGGGGGCGGCGAGGGCCAGCTCGATGCGGGTCCGCAGGCCGGTGATCGGCGTGCGGAGCTCGTGCGAGGCGTCGGAGATGAACGCGCGCCGCTGTGCGGCCGCGCCGTCCAGCCGGCCGAGCAGGTGGTTGACCTGGCCGGCCAGCCGCTCGGCGTCGTCGCCCGTGGCCGGGACGCCGACCCGCTCGCCGAGGCCGGCCTCGTCGAGGTCCTGCAGTTCCCGGCAGAGCCGGCGTACCGGTTCGAGCAGCCCGCGGGCCAGGCGGGCGACGCCCCGGCCGGCGAGGCCCGCGGCGGCCGCGGCCAGCACCGCCATGACCGCCGCGAGGACTCCGGGGCGGCCGACGTCGGCCAGCAGGGCCAGCGCCACGGCCGCCAGGGCCACCACGGCCACCAGCAGGGAGCCGAGTGCGGTGACCGCGAGCGTCACGCGCGCCCGTACGGGGCGGGGCCTGTGCGGCCGGAGGCGCCGGAGACCGACGTTCCAGGCCGACATGTCTCCTTTGTACGCAACTGCCGACCAACGGACGGCAAAGATCCCGGCCCGTGACCGCATAGCCCTGGTCCGCGATCCCCGCCCGCGGGGCTCCGGCGGCGCATAGCTCAGCCGATCTTGGACGTCCCGGCGACACGGGATGCTTTGCCGCGCTTTTCACCTTCGGTAACGGTGACCACACCCTCCCCCGCCTATAAAGGAGTGACGTGAAGCCGACTCCCGCCGGGGGATGGAGACATGGGCCAGACAGGCGAGCCGATCGTCGACCAGGGCGGGCTCAGCAGAGCCCAGCGCCTGGGCGACGCGTGCGTCGTCTGCCGCAAGAGCTGGCCCCGGCCGCGCGTCCGCGTCGGCCGCCTGCCGGACTCGTCCGGGGTGTTCGCGTGCGACGACTGCGCACCCGCCCCGCCGGTACCCCGCGCACGCCGGGGCCCCAGGGAGCAGCTCACGGGCGCCGGGCGGCCGGTCGGGGAGCCGCCGCCCGCGCGGACGGCGGCGCCCGCCGCCGTCATGGAGGTCTCTCCAAGGAGAAGGGTGACCCGGGCGTTCGGGGGGAAGTCCGGGACCACCCCGCAGGCGCGTCCGGCTGGGGGCGGCCGGACGCGCCGGAGAGACCCCTAGGGGCCGCCGTCAGCCCTTCGTCCGCGTCGCCGTGAGCCAGGTGCGGGTCCACTCGGCGTAGTCCGTGCAGCTCGCCTTCTCGTCCTCGTCCTTCTTCCCGCCGCACGCCTTCGACGGCGCGTGCGCGAAGATGATCTTGTCGAGGTAGGCGCGGTCGCCCACGTGGTAGGCGGCGCAGAACCCGGATCTGAGGCGGTCGCCCGAGCATGCCTGCGGGTTGGCGGGCGCCACCCCGGTCCACTCGGCGACCTGCTGCTGGACGTCCGGCGAGGCCGTCCACTGGAGCCACTGGTACATGCAGTTGGGGTGCTGGGCGCGGGCGCCGATCATCCACGCGTCCATCCACCCGGTCGCGCCCTCCGACGGGATGACGCCCTGGACGGGACGGGACGCGCGGTTCAGCACGTCCACGTGGTAGGGCCACGCCTGGCCGAGGACGGCCCGCCCCCCGGCGAACGCGCTGACGGCCTCGGCCGGCAGCTCCCAGTACTCCCCGACGTACGGGCGCTGCTCGGCCAGCACGCGCCCGGCGGCGGCGAGCTGCGCCGGCGTCAGCGAGTACGGGTCGCGGATCTTCAGCTTGCGCCGCTCGCCCTTGAGGTAGAGGGCCGCCTCGGCGATGGCGAGCGGGCTGTCCCGCATGATCAGCCTGCCGGAGTACCGGCGGGCCTGGGCGGGGTCGAACAGCGCGGCCCAGCTCGCCGGCGGCGGCACGGTCCGGGTGTCGTAGGTGAGCAGGTTGGTGCCCCACACGTACGGGATGCCGTAGTGCTTGCCGCCGCGGTCCAGCAGCTTGCGGAGCTTCGGCTCCAGCTTCTTGTAGCCGTCCACGAGGTCGGGGTTGACCGGGACGACCTGGTTCTCCTCGATCAGCCGGCCGGCGACCTCGGGCGGCGCCGCGACGCCGTCGTAGCGGCGGTCGGGGTCGCGCATGAGGGCGGCCATCTCCTCGGGCGTCTGGACGGTCTTCAGCCCGACCTTGCAGCCGGTGCGCTTCTGGAACGGGGTGGCCCAGTCGACGCGCGGGTCGGTGGTGCCGCTCTCGACGGACCCGGGCAGGGCGACCAGGTTGAGCATCCCCTCGCCCGGCCCGAGAGTGCCGGCCACCTTGGCGACCCCGGCCGGCCTCTCCTCGTCCCCGCTGCAGGAGACGAGGCCCGCGGCGAGCGCCGTGGCCGCCACCAGGGCCCCTGCCGTCCAGACCCGCGCCGTGGCCGTCAGCCGCATCTCGCTCCCGATCCGTGCCAGGGCCCTCCCCCTTCGCGAACGGGCCCGTCGGCGCAGCGTAGCGTCTCCGGGGCCGCGAGGCGGCGCGCACCCGGCACCGGGCGGGGGTCCGCGCCCGTCCGGCCGCCATTCCGTCCGTTCCGGAGGCCGCCGGCGAATTTATCGCCGGTGGGGTACGGCTTTTCCCGCCGACTTCGAGCCGTACGACCGGGAATTACCGGTGATCGCGACTCGCGAGTTCAGCCGAAACTTTCCCGGAGGTAAGAACTCCATAGCCATTGCCGTACCGTTTACTGGCGCATTTCGGCCGGCCGCTCAACGGAGAAACCGCCGGGGCCCCGGGAGACGGCGGGTGCTGGCGTCCGCGCCATACACGGAGGTTGCTGGAGAGGGATATGGCGCGGGCTGCCGTCCTGCCCGGGACCGCGGCGGCACCGGCGGGCGTGGCGAGGTTGGGGAACAGCGGATCACCGTGCGGTGCTGCCTGGCCACGCGATCACCGGTACCCGGCCGAACGGCGACGGTGTGACGCCCTCGAGACGGAGGAGGTTCGAGGGACGCCGCACGTCCTGCCGGGTGTCGCGGGACGGCCGCGGAGGGCCGTCGGGGGATGCCGGCACACCGGCCGGCGGCCGCCTGGGAGCGGCGTGCTTGACCACCTCGATCCGTGCGATGAGCCGCTGCGGGGTGTCGGCCTCCAGGAAGTCGCCGACGTCGCGGTCCTTGGGCGGCAGCGCCCACCAGTGGCCGGTGCACAGGCCGAACCAGATGGTCCAGCCCGGGAATCGCCTTGCGAGGGCGTCCACCTCTGCGGCGTGGTCGCCTGCGGTCATAGCGCGGCTCTCCTGCACGTTCCGGCCCCACGTGGCCCTGCGGCCCCTGGACTCCGTGTTTCTGACTGCCAACCCTGACTTTTGAATTCATCCCAATTAATTGAGACAGTCAGATTGTGTCGCCGGACACAGACCCCGTCAATGGGTGTAGCCATTATTCGTCCGCGCACGGCGGACGAAAATCAACGACGAAAAACGCCGGAGGTAGGAAACTCCCGTACCTCAGCCGCCGGCGGGAAATCCCAGCTCAACGCCCCGGTGGCTGGGATCGGCCCAGCGCGCGGTGACGGCCTTGGTCCGCGTGTAGAAGTGGACGCCCTCCATCCCGTGGGCGTGACTGTCGCCGAACAGTGAGTCCTTCCAGCCGCCGAAGGAGTAGTAGGCCATCGGGACCGGGATGGGCACGTTGACGCCGACCATGCCGACCTCCACCTCGTTCTGGAAGCGGCGCGCCGCCCCGCCGTCGTTGGTGAAGATCGCCGTTCCGTTGCCGTACGGGTTGGCGGAGATCAGCTCCATGGCGGCGTCGTAGGAGCCGGCCCGCGCGACCGACAGCACCGGCCCGAAGATCTCGTCCTTGTAGGCGTCCATGTCCGGGGTGACGTGGTCGAGGACGGCCGGGCCGAGCCAGAAGCCGTCTCCCGCGCCGCCGAGAACGTCCGGGTCGCGCCCGTCGACGGCGAGGGTGGCGCCCTGCGCGACGGCGCCGTCCAGGTACGAGGCGACCTTGTCGCGGTGCGCCCGGGTCACCAGCGGCCCCATCTCCGCCTCGGGATGGTCGCCGGGGCCGATCCGGAGCCGGGCGACCCGCTCGCGGATCTTCGCCGTCAGCTCGTCCCCGACCGGGTCCACGGCCACGACGACGGAGATCGCCATGCACCGCTCCCCCGCCGACCCGAACCCGGCGGACACGGCGGCGTCCGCGGCGAGGTCGAGGTCGGCGTCCGGCAGCACGAGCATGTGGTTCTTGGCGCCGCCGAGCGCCTGCACCCGCTTGCCGTTCGCCGCCGCCGTCGCGTAGATGTACCGCGCGATGGGGGTGGAGCCGACGAAGCTGACCGCCTTGACGTCCGGATGGTGCAGCAGCCCGTCCACCGCGGCCTTGTCCCCGTGCAGGACGTTGAACACGCCGTCCGGCAGCCCCGCCTCGGCCCACAGCTCGGCGAGCCGCACCGACGCCGAGGGGTCCTTCTCCGACGGCTTGAGCACGAAGGTGTTCCCGCACGCGATCGCCACGGGGAACATCCACATCGGCACCATCGCCGGGAAGTTGAACGGGGTGATCCCGGCGGCCACGCCGAGCGGCTGCAGGATGGAGTAGGCGTCGACGCGCGACGAGACGTTCTCGGAGAAGCCGCCCTTGAGCAGGTGCGGGATGCCGCAGGCGAACTCGACGACCTCCAGGCCGCGCGACACCTCGCCCGCCGCGTCGGAGACCACCTTGCCGTGCTCGGAGGAGATGAGCCGCGCCAGCTCGTCGCGGTGCCGGGCGACCAGCTCGCGGAACGCGAACAGCACCTTCGTGCGCTGCGAGAGGGAGGTGTCCCGCCAGCCGGGGAACGCCTCCTTCGCGGCGGCGACGGCCGCGTCGACCTCCGGCCGCCCGGCGAGGTCGACCGCCCCGGCGAGGCGTCCGGTGGCGGGCTCGTAGATGTCGCCCTGCCGGCCGGGCTCCCCGTCGAAGGGCTTCCCGCCGATCCAGTGTGCGACGCGGTGGCTCATACGGACTCCTCCGGAAGTGCTTCGAGGGACGCGATCAGGATGCCGAGGCCTTCGGCGGCCTCGTCGTCGGTCAGGGTCATCGGCGGCGCCATGCGGACCACGTTGCCGTACAGGCCGCCCTTGCCGACCAGCAGCCCCCTCTCGCGGGCCGCCTCCATGAGGGCGGCGGCGAGCGGCGGGCTCGGCTCGCCGGTGCGCGGGTCGGCGAGCTCGACGGCGAACATCAGGCCCTTGCCCCGGACGTCCGCGACCACCGGGAACCGGCCGGCCGCCGCCGCCAGCCCGCCGATGATCGTCGCGCCCTGCCGCGCCGCGTTGGCCTGCAGATCGTGGTCGAGAATGTGGTCCAGCGTCGCGTTCGCCGCGGCCATCGAGACCGGGTTGCCGCCGAACGTGGAGATGCCGACCGCGTGCAGGCCGTCCATGAGGTCGCCGCGCGCGACGACGCCGCCGACCGCGAAGCCGTTCCCGAGGCCCTTGGCGAACGTCATCGCGTCCGGGGTCACGCCGTGGTCGTCGATCCCCCAGAAGCCCTGGCCCGTCCGCCCCCACCCGGTCTGCACCTCGTCGGAGACGAACAGGATCCCGTGCTCGTCCAGGACGCTCTTGTAGGCGGCGAACAGCCCGTCGGGCGGCATCGTGAAGCCGCCGACGCCCTGGATCGGCTCGGCGATCAGCGCGGCGACGTCGCCGCCGGTCGCGGTGGCGAGCACGTGCCGCAGGTCCTGCGTGCAGGCGTCGATGTACCGCTCGTCCGACATGCCCGCGAACTGCGGGAGGTGGCGGTCGGCGCCGTGCAGGAAGTGGACGTCCAGCGGGGAGAAGGACAGGTTCGTCCAGGCCCGGTTGCCGGTCACGCCCGTCGCGGCGAACGACCGGCCGTGGTAGCTCTGCCGCATCGCGAGGACCTGGTCGCTGCGCCGCGCGTACGCGGCGAGCAGCAGCGCCGCCTCGTTGGCCTCCGTTCCGGAGTTGACGAAGAACACCTTCGCGTCCGGGATGCCGGAGAGCCGGGCGATCTTCTCGGCCAGCTCCACCTGCCCGCGCAGCAGGTACGCGGTGGAGGTGTGCACGACGCCCGTCGCGATCTGCCGCTCCACCGCCTCCCGGACCTCGGGCACGTCGTAGCCGAGCATGTTGGTCAGGATGCCGGTGAAGAAGTCGAGGTAGACGTTGCCCTCGGCGTCGGTCACGCGGTTGCCCTTGCCGCCGACGATCTCGATGGGGTCCCGGTAGTTGAGCGCCATCCACGACGGCATGACCGCCCGGTGGCGCCGGAGCAGGTTCGCGTGTTCCGACATGGCACAAGTCTCGTTCGCGGGAGGGGCCGGAGGCCACCCGCAGAGTGTCAATACCGCGCCGCTCCGCTTGACGGTCTGCTCGCGGCTGACACCCTGTAACGACCTGATCATCGTCGTTGACACCCTGTCGGATACCATCGCGGTGATGCTGCCCACTGTCGACGACGTCCTCCAGCTCGACGCGGTCCGCCGCGGCCAGCCGCACGTCGTCGCGGGCGCCGACCGCACCGGCAACCGGGTCCGCTGGGTGCACGTCGCCGAGGTCACCGACATCGCCCACCTGCTGCACGGCGGCGAGCTGGTGCTCACGACCGGGATCGCGCTGCCGGACGAGCCGGAGCGGCTGCGCGCCTACATCGGCGACCTCGCCGAGGTCGGCGTCAGCGGCCTGATGATCGAGCTCGGCCGGCGCTACGCCAGCGTGCTGCCGCCCGCGCTGATCGCCGCCGCCGAGGAGTTCGGCCTCCCGGTGATCGTGCTGGCGCACGAGCCCGCGTTCGTCGACATCACCGAGTCGGTGCACGCCCGGATCGTGCAGGAGCAGTACGCGGAGCTGCGCGCCTCCGAGCAGCTGCACGAGATCTTCACCCAGCTGTCGGTCGAGGGCGCCTCCACCGACGAGGTGGTCCGGCAGGTCGCGGCGCTCGGCGGGCATCCCGTGGTGCTGGAGAACCTCGCCCACCAGGTCCTCGCCGCCGACGCCGGCGGCGCCGACCCCTCGGAGCTGCTGTCGGCGTGGGAGACCCGGTCCCGCGCCGTGCGGCCGGGCCGCCGCACCGGCTACGACGAGGCGTCCGGCTGGCTGGTCACCATGGTGGGCGCGCGCGGGGAGGACTGGGGCCGGCTCATCATCGACCTCGGCGCGCCGCCCTCGCCGCGGGAGACGGTCCTGGTCGAGCGGGCCGCGACCACGCTCGCCCTCGGCCGCCTCCTCGACCGGCACGCCGAGAGCGTCGAGCGCCAGGCGCACGGGACGATCATCGCCCGGATCCTCGCGCACGCCTACTCCGACCCGCAGGAGGCCGCCGCCCGCGCCCGCGCCCTCGGCGTCCCGCTGTCCGGCCGCCGGCTGCTCGGCGCGGTGCTGCGCCAGCGCGGCCCCGCCTCGGCCGCCCCGCGGGTCGGGGAGCTGTCCCAGCTCGCCGAGACCGCGGCGGCGGCCTGCAAGGACGCGCGGCTCGCCGCCCTCGTCGGGGTGCTGGACGAGGGCGGCCCGCACGCCCGCGTCGGCGTGCTGGCCTCCCTGCCGGCCCGCGCCGACGTGGAGACGGCCCTCGCCGAGGTCGCCACCCGGATCCGCGCGCAGTCCGGCGGCACGGTCATGGCCGCCGGGTCCGTCGTGGAGACGATCCGGGACGTCCGCCGCTCGTTCCTGGAGGCCGAGCAGGTCGCCGACGTCGCCGCCCGCGGCTCCGGCGCCCGCCTCTTCTACCGCCTGCCCGACCTGCGCCTTCGCGGCCTCCTGCACCTGCTCCGCGACGACGCCCGCGTCCAGACGTTCGTGGAGCGCGAGCTCGGCCCGCTCCTGGAGTACGACGCCGAGCGCGGCGGCGACCTGACCCGCATCCTGGAGCTCTATCTTGAATCGGGGCGTAACAAGGCGGTGGCCGCCCAGCGGGCGCACCTGTCCCGTCCCGCCTTCTACGAACGCCTCCGCCGGATCGAGCGCGTTCTGGACGCCGACCTGGACGATGTCGAGTCCTGCGTGTCCCTCCACGTCGCGCTGCTGGCTCTGTCGTCCGTTCGCTGGGAACGTTCCTGACATCCGGCCGTGACCGGTGAAGGCCGTCCGCGCGGGTTCTTCCGCGCATACGCTTTACCTCATGGCGGACTCGGCATTGCACGTTCATCGGTATGGGGATCCTGCCGGCGACCCCGTGGTCCTGCTGCACGGCGTCACAGGGCACGGGGCGCGCTGGCGCCGGACCGCCGAGCGGTACCTGGCGGACCGGTCCGTCCTGGCACCCGACCTGCGCGGGCACGGGCGGTCGACGCACGAGCCGCCGTGGACGGTCGAGCGGCACGTCGCCGACGTCCTCGGCCTGATGGACGCCGAGGGCGTCGAGCACGCCGACCTCGTCGGCCACTCCTACGGCGGGATGATCGCGGTGCACCTGGCGCGGACCGCGCGGCGGCGGGTGCGGCGGCTCGTGCTGCTCGACCCGGCGATCGGCCTGGAGCCGGCGAAGGCCGCCGAGGAGGCGCGCGGCTACCTGGCGCCCGCGTCGTTCGGCGACGTCGCCGAGGCGCGGGCGTACCGGGCGGCGCGCTGGCCGAAGTCGCCGGACGACGCCGTGGACGAGGAGATCGCCGTCCACCTGGAGCACGGCGCGGACGGGCGGCTGCGGTGGCGGTTCGAGCCGGCCGCGGTGGTGACGGCGTACTCGGAGATGGCCCGCCCCCATCTGGCGCCGCCCGCGGACGTCCCGACGCACCTGGTCATCGCGGCCGAGGCCGACCTCGTCCGGCCCGAGTTCGTGGTGGACCTGCGCGCGGCGCTCGGGCCCGGCCTCGTCATCAGCGAGATCGAGGCCGGGCACATGCTCTACCTCGACCGGTTCGAGGAGACCGGATCGCTGCTCAGCGGCTGGCTGGACGGAGCAGGCGCCGCCCGGTGAACGGCGGCAGGGTCAGCGGCGTGTGCAGTCCGGGCGGGGCCCCGGCCACCGCCGGAACGGCGGCCGCCATGCGAAGCGCGGCCGAGTCGCCGGGACCGGCGAGATCGGCGCGCCAGGACGGCTCGCCGGCGATCTCGACGCGGTGGCCGCCGCCGGAGGCGGCCGCGGGCCAGTGCGGGGCCACGTCGGCGCGGGCCCGCGCGACCCGCTCGACGGTGATCACCGGGCGGCCGCCCAGCATGCCCGACACCTGGAGCCGCAGCCCCGCCTGGGCGCCCCGGGCGATCCGGCCGATGTCCTCGGGCGCCGTGCACAGCTCGTAGGTCTCGCGCACCTCGTCCAGGGGGACGGCCAGATGCTCGGCGAGGAGGCGGACCACCGGGCCCCACCGGCGCCGCGGGGTGCCGGGCCGCACGGCCGGCGGGCGGTGGCCGGCGGGTGCGCCGAAGCCGGCGGTCTCCGGGGCGTCCGGGCCGGTGAACGTGGTGATCGTGACGGCCTCGATGCGCAGGCAGGCGCCGCTGAGCAGCAGCGGGAGCACGTCCTCCACCGGGCCGGGGCCGAGCGTGAGGCAGGCGGCGCCGCCGGTGGCGCAGGCCGCGCGGACACGCCGGACCAGGCCCCGGTCGGCGGACGGCGGATGGACGAGCGAGGGCACGGCGTCCGACACGACTCCGGCGCCCGCCTCCAGGAGGCGGCACAGTTCGCCCACCGCGTCCGTCCCGCCGGACTCCGTGTGGCAGATGACATGGGGGCGGCGGGCCAGGAGCTCCGCCGGGTCATCGGCGGCGAGGACGCCGAGGGGGCGTCCGGTTCCGGCCAGTTCGGCGGCGTCCGCGCCGGCGTGCCGGGGGTCGCCGGTGACGACGCCGGCGAGTTCGAGGTCCGGATGCTCGATCAGGGCTCTGAGCACCCGCATGCCGACGGTTCCGGTGCCCCACTGGCCGACAAGAAATGACATATCACCACTTTTCAACCAAGCGCTCGGTCAACGGCGGCGCGCATTGTAAGCACGCTCGTCCGGCCAGGACGAGACCCGTCCGGGACGTACATCCGTGCACCCCGGGAAGGACTCTCTTGTGACGTTTCGTACCGATCCGCGCACTTTCGGGGTGGAAGAGGAACTGCTGCTCGTCGACCCCGAGAACGGCGCGCCCCAGGCCGTCTCCGGGTCCGTCATCCGGTACGCCCGGCGCCACGACGAGCTGTTCCTGACCGGCGGGCGGCGGTCCAACCCGCTGGAGACCGAGTTGCAGCGCGAGCAGCTGGAGACGGCCACCCCCGTCTGCACCTCGCTCGGCGAGGTGTCCGAGCACGTCCGGTCGGCGCGGCTGGCCGCGGCCGAGTCCGCGGCGGGCGCGGGCGTCGCGGTGGCGGCGCTCGCGACCTCGCCGGTCAGCGTCCGCCCGTCGCTGACCCCGACGCACCGCTACCTGCGGATGGCCGACGCCTACGGGCCCACCGCCGACGAGCAGCTCACCTGCGGCTGCCACGTGCACGTCGGCGTCGAGTCCCCGGACGAGGGCGTCGCCGTCCTGGACCGCATCCGGCCGTGGCTGCCGCCGCTGCTGGCCCTCAGCGCCAACTCGCCGTTCTGGCAAGGCGCCGACACCGGCTACGACAGCTGGCGGCACCAGGTCTGGAGCCGGTGGCCGTCGAGCGGCCCGACCGAGCTCTTCGGCTCGGCGGAGGGGTACCGGGCGACGGTCGAGGCGCTGCTCGCGACCGGGGCGCTGGTCGACGAGGGCATGATCTACTTCGACGCCCGGCTGTCCCGGCGCTACCCCACCGTGGAGATCCGCGTCCCGGACGTGTGCCTGAGGGCCGACGACGCCGTGCTGGTGGCCGCGCTCGTCCGCGCCCTGGTCGACACGGCCGCTGCCGCCTGGCGGTCCGGCGAGCAGCCCGACCCGGTGCGCGCCGACCTGATGCGGCTGGCGATGTGGCGGGCCGGACGTTCAGGCCTGCGCGACGACCTCGTCCACCCGTGCACCCGCCGCGCCGCGCCCGCCCGCGAGGTCGTGGGCGCGCTGCTGGACCACCTGTCCCCCGCGCTCGACCGCTCGGGCGACCTCGGGACCGTGGCCGGGCTCCTGCGCGACGTGATCGAGCGCGGCAACGGCGCCCAGAGGCAGCGCGCCGACTTCACCCGCACCCACGACGTCACGGCCGTCGTCACGAGCGCCGTCGAGCAGACGATCGCCTTCTGATCAGAGACAATCCCCGGATGCTCCTCGACGACGCCGCCCTGGAACAGTCCGCGGTCGTGGCCAACTGCGCCATGAACCGCGAACGCCGCCTCGACGGCTACGCCCGCGAGCTGGGCATCGACATCACCGAGCTGGCCGCGGACCGATGGCTGGACCTGTGCTGCGGCACAGGCCGAGCCCTAGCCGAAGCGGCCGCCGCCCTACCAGGAACGGAGATCGTGGGCGTAGACCTGGTAGACCACTTCATCCCCGACACGAACGCGGTCCACCTGATCACCGCCTCGGTAACCACCTGGGAACCGGAGGCGCCCTTCGACCTGATCACCTGCGTCCACGGCCTGCACTACATCGGCGACAAGCTGGGCCTCCTCACCCGAGCCGCATCATGGCTGACGGGCGACGGCCTGCTGGTCGCGAACTTCGACACCGGAAGCGTTCGGCTGCCCAACGGAACCCCGGCCGGACGCCGCCTGACCACAGCCCTCCGCGAAGCGGGCTTCACCTACGACTCCCGAAGCCGCCGCATCTCGATGCGCGGCCACCGAAGGATCGGCCTGCCCTACCTCTACCTAGGCGCGGACGACCAAGCAGGCCCCAACTACACAGGCCAACCAGCCGTCCACTCCTTCTACAAACGTATGAACAACGCCTGATCCGGGACCACGAGATGTGGCCCCGGACCATCACGCACCTACCTCAGCCACCACCGCAACCACGCAACAACCTCAATGGTCGCGATCGCGTCCGAAGGCAGGTTCAAGCGAAGCGAGAACCTGATCGCGCAGCGAGCCGCTAGGCGAGTCGGATGCGATGCCAGCGATCGCCCGCATTTGTCGACGATGGAGGGCCGCCAGGCCCGAAGGAGGAGATCAATGCCATGGGAGGTACCTCTCTGCGCGGCGGGGGCGGGCGAGGAGGCCGGTGGACTCGACGGCGAGGACGCGGTCGAAGCGGAAGGCGCGGACGCCGCGCCGCATGCGGCACCAGCCGACGAGGTACCAGTGGTCGCGGTGGACGAGGCAGGTGACGGGCTCGACCTCGCGGATCGTGACGTTGGCGCCGGCGTCGCCGTAGCAGAGCCGGACGACGCGGTGCTCGGTGATGGCGGCGGCGATCACGCGGGCGCGATCGGAGGTGGAGGCGTCCAGGGGCGCGGTGAGGGTGGCGAGCGTGGTGGTGACCACGTCGTCGTGGGGGGTGGCGTCGAGGAGGGTGTGCAGGGCGCGGCGCGCGGTGGTGGCCTGCGGGCCGGTGCCGAGGTGCGCGAGGGACAGCGCGAGGGCGGCGATCTCCGCCGCCGTGAGCGCGGCCGGCGCGGTGGGCGCGGTCTGGGGGTGCGTCGCAACGTTCGCCATGGTTCGATCATACGTTCGAACACTGACATTTTGGAGGTCGCGGCACCCTCCGGCCGAGTCGTGCGACGCACCGCGGGGCGGCCGGGGCACATGATCGGCTTCACGCTTGAGAAGGCGGCCTCACATGGGGAAAACTGAGGCACCGAAACGTGCTCTATTCGGGGGAATCAGGGGCGAACATGGGCCAAGCGTGGACCGGCGTTGAGTGACGCGCGCGTGAACCGGCCCCCGTTGAGCCGGGACGAGGCGGACAGGATGCTCGCGCGCCTCCAGGACGAGAAGGAGCGCATCGGCGCCGCCCTGCTCGAACTGGAGGCCCATCACGGCTACCAGCTGCTGGAGGGCGCGAACCTCACCGGGCGGACGCTGAGCGTGCAGTCCGACGTGCGTTCCCGCATGGCGTCCCTGTGGCTGCTGTTCGACCTGTACGGGCGCGTCCTCACCGAGGCCGGTGAACTGCGGGCCCGCCATGCCAAACCGGGCCAGGCGCAGCTCGCGGAGCTGACCCGGCTCCTGGACGGGCCGTCGGTGGAGCTGCCCGCCCAGGAGGTGCCGCTGGAGCGGCGGACGCTGCTGTCCGCCCCGTCCGGCGAGCGCCTCACGCTCCGCGCGGCGGTCGACCGGATGACGCCGCTCTACGAGGAGATCGCCCAGGCGGTCGCCGAGATCGACGGCGTCTGGTCGGCGCTGCTGTCCCGGCTGGCCGAGGTGGAGGCCGAGCGGCGCGCGGTCGAGGAGCTGCTGCGGTCCCTCGGCGGGGTGGACCCCGACTTCGAGAGGCTTCGCGGCGAGCTGGAGTCCGCGGCCGCCGTCGTGCGCGGCGACCCGGTGGCGCTGGAGCGGGACGGCCGCGCCGACACCGCGCGGCTCGACGAGATCCGCACCGGCCTCGCCGAGGTGCGTCGCGGCCTGGAGGAGGCGCGGCGGCTGCGCGACGGGTTCGCCGACCGGATCCGCGGCGTCACCGCCGTCCTGGACCGGCTGCGCGAGGCGGAGGCGGAGGCGCGGGCCGCCCACGACGAGGTGCTCGTCAAGATCGCGGCCCCGGCGCCGCCCGAGCCGCCCGGCTCCAGTGCCGCCCTCGCCGACCGGCTCGCCGCCGTCGCGCGGCCCCGGGACGGCGCGGCGGCGCGCGGCGCGGGCTGGAACGACGTCGCCGAACGGCTCGCCGACCTGGAACACTCGGCGGACACGGCGCTGGCGCGGGCGCGCGAGGCCACCGCCCTCATCCGGGGACTGCTGGACCGGCGCGAGGAGCTGCGCGGCCGGCTTCAGGCCTACCGGGTGAAGGCCGCACGGCTCGGCCACGCCGAGGACCCCGACCTTGCCAGGATCTACGAGCAGGCCCGCGAGCTGCTGTGGACCTCCCCCTGCGACCTGCGGAAGGCGACCGTGGCGCTGACCGGCTACCAGCAGGCCATCACCTCGCGGGCGAAGGGAGTGGATCGATGAGCCAGTGCGCGCAGCCGGGCTGCGGCGGGACGATCGCGGACGGGTACTGCGACGTCTGCGGAAATCCCCCCGCGAGCGCCGCGCCGGGCCCGGCGCCGGCCGCCGCGCCGAGCGTCCCGGCGCCGCGCCCGCCCGCGGAAGGGCCGGAGAAGTGCCGCCAGGCCGGCTGCACCGGCACGATCATGGACGGCTACTGCGACGTGTGCGGCTCGCCGCCCGCGCACACCACCCGCGTCCCGACCACGTCCTCGCCGGGGACGTCCGGCACCGCGGGGAGCACGGGGAGCACGGCGACCGGCAGCACCCGGACGGGCAGCACCCGCACCGGGTCGGCGCGCTCGTCCGGACGCCGCGGGATGCTCGGCGCCGGGCTCGTCGAGGTGCCGCGCGTGCCCTACCGGGACCCGTCCAGCGCCGTGCTGAGCAACCCGGAGGTCGCCGAGGCCAAGCGGTACTGCAGCGGCTGCGGCGAGCCCGTCGGCCGGAGCCGCGGCGACCGGCCGGGGCGGACGGAGGGCTTCTGCCCCAAGTGCGGCGCCCGCTTCTCCTTCACCCCGAAGCTCGCCCCCGGCGACCTAGTCGGCGGGCAGTACGGCGTGCTGGGCTGCCTCGCCCACGGCGGCCTCGGCTGGATCTACCTCGCCAAGGACAGGAACGTCAGCGACCGCTGGGTGGTGCTGAAGGGCCTGCTCGACAGCGGCGACGCGGACGCGATGGCCGCCGCGGCGGCCGAGCGCGCCTACCTGGCCGAGGTCGAGCACCCCAACATCGTCAAGATCTACAACTTCGTCCAGCACGACGGCGACGGCTACATCGTCATGGAGTACGTCGGCGGGCAGTCCCTCAAGGACATCCTGCTCCAGCAGCCGCTGCCGCCGGGCGAGAAGCACCTGCCGCTCGCACAGGCCATCGCCTACGGGCTGGAGGTCCTGCGGGCGTTCGAGTACCTGCACGCGCAGGGCCTCGTCTACTGCGACTTCAAGCCGGACAACGTCATCCAGTCCGAGGAGCAGCTCCGGCTGATCGACCTCGGCGGCGTCCGCCGGCTGGACGACCCGGACGGCGCGATCTACGGCACGGTCGGCTACCAGGCGCCCGAGATCGCCGACGACGGGCCGTCGATCTCGTCCGACCTGTACACGGTCGGCCGCGCCCTGTCCGTGCTGAGCTTCCCGTTCAAGGGCTACACGAGGACGTACGTCGACGCGCTCCCGCCGCGCTCGGAGGTCCCCGTCCTGCAGCGGTTCGAGTCCTACGACCGGCTGCTGCGCCGCGCGACGCACAAGGACCCGCGGGCGCGCTTCCAGGACGCGGCCGAGATGGCCGAGCAGCTCACCGGCGTGCTGCGCGAGGTCCTGGCGGCCGAGGACGGCACGCCGCGCCCCGCCCCGTCCGGGCTGTTCGGCGCGGAGCGGTTCACCTCGTCGATGGCGGGCGAGGCGCAGGAGGGGCCCGCGCTGCCGCCCGTCCCGCCGGAGGTGGCCGCGGCGGCGCTGCCGGTCCCGCTGGTGGACGGCGCCGACCCCGCCGCCGCGTTCGTGTCCGGTCTCGGCGCGCTGGAGCCCGCGCAGGCGGCCGAGGCGGCGGCGAACGCGCCGGAGCGGACGCCGGAGGTCAGGCTGACGCTCGCCCGCGTCAAGATCGAGCTGGGCGCGGCGGCCGAGGCGGACGCGCTGCTCGACGAGCTGGCCACCGAGCGTCCCGCGGACTGGCGGATCGGCTGGTACCGCGCGGTCGGGCTGCTCGCGCAGGGCCGGGTGGACGAGGCCGCGCCGCTGTTCGACCGGCTGTACGGGCTGCTGCCCGGCGAGCCCGCGCCGAAGCTCGCCCTCGCCTACTGCCGCGAGCGGTCCGCTCCCGACGAGGCCGTCCGCCTGTACGAGACCGTGTGGCGCACCGACCAGAGCTACATCAACGCGGCGTTCGGCCTGGCCCGCGTGCACCTGGCGGCGGGTGACCGGCGCGCGGCCGTCGCCGCCCTCGACTCGGTGCCGCGGATCTCGATCCGCTACGTGCCCGCGCAGGTGGCCGCGGTCGCGACCACCGTCCGCGGCCGTCCGCCCGCGGAGCTGTCGGCGGCCGAGCTGGTCGCCGCGGGCGACCGGCTCACCGCCCTGGACCTGGACGGCGAGCGCCGCGACCGGCTCGCCGCCGAGGTGCTGGAGGCGGCGCTCGGCTGGCTCCTGGGCGGCCCCGGCGCCGCGCCGGGCACGCACGGCGGCGCCCTGTTCGGCTCCCCGCTCACCGAGATCCCGCTGCGCCGGCTCCTGGAGCGGACCTACCGGGAGCTCGCGCGCCGCACCCGCGACCGGGACGAGTGCCGGCGGCTCGTCGACTCCGCCAACGCCGTACGCCCGAGGACGCTGCTGTGACCGACGACCGACCCGGACCCGACGCGGCCGGCACCGACCACGCGAAGGCCGCGGAGCTGACCTGCCCCGCCTGCGGCGAGACCGTGTACCCCGACGAGATCTTCTGCGAGGAGTGCGGGCACCGGCTGGCCGACGCCGCGCCCGCGCCGCCCGCCGGGACGGGACGCGACGGCGCGACGATCAGGCAGGAGTCGGCGCCGTCCGCGGGCCGGCCGGCCGCGGGGCCGTGCCCCGGCTGCGGCGGGACGGCGATCGACGCGGACGGCTACTGCGAGGCGTGCGGGCTCCGCCAGCCCACCGAACGCGACCACGTCGAGATCGAGCTGCCCGCGCTCGGCGCCGGGAACGGCTCCCGCCCGGTCGTCGCGGCGGGCGCGAGCGACCGGGGCCGCCGCTATTCCCGCAACGAGGACGCGCTGGCCATCGCCGCCCACTCCGCCGGGATCGCGGCCGTCGTGTCCGACGGCGTCGGGTCGTCGCAGCGTCCCGACGAGGCCTCCCGCGCCGCCGCCGACACCGGCGCCGCCGAGCTGGTGGCGCGGCTGGACGCCGGCGAGGACCCCGAGGACGCCACCCGGCACGCCGCGCTGCGCGCCGCCGCGGCCGTCGCGGCGCTCTCCACGTCGCCGTCCGACGCGCCGTCGTGCACGTACGTGTCCGCGGTGACGCGCGGCCCGGCGGTGACCGTCGGCTGGGTCGGCGACAGCCGCGCGTACTGGCTGTCCGCGGACGGCGCCGCCGAGGACGGGCCCGGCCCGGCGCCGGGCGAGGCGGACGCGGCCGAGGTCAGCACCGGCGACATGGCCGAGCTCGGGCCGTCCCGGCGGCTCACCGAGGACGACTCGTGGGCCGCGTTCATGATCGCCGAGGGCTCGCTCTCCGAGGCCGAGGCGGAGGCCCACCCGAACGCGCACGTCATCACGGCGTGGCTCGGCGCCGACGCCGGGCAGGTCACCCCGCACGTCGCGACGTTCCGCCCGGCCGGCCCCGGGACGCTGCTGGTCTGCAGCGACGGCCTGTGGAACTACTTCCCGGCGGCCGGCGACCTCGCGGCGCTGCTGGGCGGCGGCGCCAGCGAGGCCGGGGCCTCGGCGCACGACCCGGCGGCGGACCCCCTCGGCGCCGCGCGGACCCTCGTCCGGCACGCGCTGGACGCCGGCGGCCGCGACAACATCACGGTCGCGGTGATCCCGCTGCCCTCCCCGGGCACCGCCGACGGCCGCATCCACGAGAGCACACCGCAGAGCACGGAGCCACGATGAGCGAGCAGCCGCAGTTCACCATCTCGATCGACCAGAACAAGTTCCTGCCCGAGGGCGGCCGCGAGGTGCACGCCATCGTGTCCGTCGAGGCGACCGCCGCGGAGGGCGCGCCCGTCCCGTCCTCGACGCGGGCGTCCGAGGTCATCATCATCGACACCTCGGGCTCGATGTCCTACCCGGAGACCAAGCTGCGCGCCGCGGTGGCGGCGGCGCAGGTCGCGATCGACACGCTGCGCGACGGCGTGGAGTTCGCCGTCGTCTCCGGCTCCAACACCGCCACCATGGTGTACCCGCGGCAGCCCGGGCTGGTGCCGGCGAACCCGCAGACCCGGGACGAGGCCAAGCACGCCCTGGCCAGGCTGAGGGCGGCCGGCGGCACCGCGATCGGGTCGTGGCTGCGGCTCGCCGACGAGCTCTTCGGCGACCGGGGCGGCATCCGGCACGCGATCCTGCTGACCGACGGCAAGAACCAGCACGAGACGCCGGAGGAGCTCGACGCGGTCCTGTTCCGCTGCGGGGGCCGGTTCGTGTGCGACTGCCGCGGCGTCGGCACCGACTGGGAGGTCGCCGAGCTGCGCAAGGTCGCCTCGGCGCTGCTCGGCAGCGTCGACATCGTCGCCGACCCCGCCGGGCTGGTCGCCGACTTCCGGGCGATGACGGAGGCGGCGATGGGCAAGTCCGTCGCCGACGTCGCGCTGCGGGTGTGGACGCCGCAGACGGCGCGGCTGCGGTTCGTCAAGCAGGTCCTGCCGTCGGTGGAGGACCTGACCGGCAAGCGCGTCGACTCTGCGCCGCAGGCGGGCGACTACCCGCTCGGCGCGTGGGGCGCCGAGTCCCGCGACTACCACATCTGCGTGAGCGTCCCGCCCGGCGAGGTCGGCAAGGAGCTGCGCGCCGCGTGGGTGAAGCTCGTCGTGCCGGGCGGGCCGGGCGAGGAGGCGCGGGTCCTCGCGTCCGCCAACGTCCTCGCCCAGTGGACCGACGACGAGGCGGAGTCCACCCGGATCAACGCGCGGGTGGCGCACTACACCGGGCAGGCCGAGCTGGCGTCGGCGATCCAGGAGGGCCTGCAGGCCCGCAAGGACGGCGACCTCGACACGGCTACCGCGCGGCTCGGCCGGGCCGTGGTGCTCGCCGACGAGGCGGGCAACGACGCGATCACCGCCATGCTGCGCAAGGTGGTGGACGTCGTCGACCCGGCGACCGGCACCGTCCGGCTGAAGCGCAACGTCGACAAGGCCGACGAGATGGAGCTGGACACCCGCTCCAGCAAGACGATCCGGACGCGCAAGGACGAGACCGTGACCACCAGGAGGGGCGAGGGCTGAGCATGGCGAGCTGTCCCAACGGACACACGTCGCAGTCGCCGGACTACTGCGACATCTGCGGCGAGCGCATCGGCGCCGCCTCCTCCGGCCCGTCCTCCGGCGGCCCGTCCTCCGGCGAGGCACCGGGCGCGCAGTCCTCGCCCGGCGCGAGGCCGTGCCCCGACTGCGGGACGCCCGGCACCGACCGGTTCTGCGAGGCGTGCGGCTACGATTTCGCGACCGGCGGCGGCAAGCCGACGCCCGCGCCTCCGGTGCCCGCCCCGCCGGTGCCGGCGCCCCCGGTTCCGGCGCCCCCGGTGCCCGCTCCTCCGGTCCCCGCGCCGCCCGTGCCGGCGCCCCCGGTCCCGGCGCCGCCCGTGCCGGGAGCGGTGTGGACGGCGGTCGTGACGGCGGACCGCGACTACTACAACGCGATCATGGCGGAGGAGGGCCCCGACTCGGCGTCCCTGGCGTTCCCGCCCTACGCGCCCGAGCGGCGGATCCCGCTGACCGGGCGGCAGGTCCGGATCGGGCGGCGCAGCTCCTCGCAGCCGACCCCGCCGGAGATCGACCTGCGGGAGCCGCCCGAGGACCCCGGCGTGTCCCACGTCCACGCGGTCCTGCTGGCGCGGCCGGACGGCGCCTGGACGCTGGTCGACCCCGGATCCACGAACCGGACCTGCGTGAACGGGTCCACCGACCCCATCCCCTTCAACGTGGAGATCCCGCTCTCCGAGGGCGACCGGATCCACGTGGGCGCCTGGACCACCATCACGCTCACCCGAGGCGAGGCGACATGACGGCCGTTCAGCAGGCTCCGCAGGCGGGCGGACCCGCCCCCGGCGCGCAGGCGCCGCCGCCCGCCCGGCGCGGCCCGGCGGCCCGGCTCCGGCCGCGACCCGAGGCACCGCCGGCCGGTGTCGCGCGGCTGCTGCCGCGGACGGTCGCGGCCCGCGTCAGGACGCTGACGGCGCTCTCCCTCGTCCTGCTGGTGGTGCTGCTCGGCGTGGCCTGGGCGGCGGTCTCCAACGCCCGCGAGGGCGTGCGGGTCATCGGGCACGACGCCGGCCCGCAGGTCGTCGCCACCGGCGACCTGTACTTCCAGCTCACCGACATGGACGCGCAGCTCGCGAACGCGCTGCTGATCGGCGACGCGGCGGGCGGCGGGCGCGACCAGGCGCTGGCCCGCTACGACGAGAACCGGCGCAAGGCCGGCGACGCGCTGCTGAAGGCCGCCAAGCTCGCCGACGAGACGACCGAGAACAACACGGCCCGCGACCTCCTGGACGCCCTCGCCCGCTACGAGCGCCTCGCCGGGCAGGCGCTCCTGCTCGACCGGCAGACCCCGCACGCGTCCGGGCCGCCGTCCCAGCGGGTCATCGACCTGTACCGGCAGGCCACCGACCTGATGAAGCTGGACCTGCTGCCGAAGGCGTACAACCTGACGCTGGACAACGGCACCCTCGTCCGGCACACCTACGAGGACAAGCGGTCGGCTGTCCTCATGGGGCGTACGGGGATCCTCGTCACGGGCCTGGTCCTGCTGGCCGTGCTGGCCGGGTTCCAGCTGTTCCTCGCGCGGCGTTTCCGCCGGCTGCTGAACCTGCCGCTCGCGGTCGCGACGCTCGGCACGCTCGTCCTGGTCGGCGCGGGCACGCTGATGCTCTCCGGCCAGGCCGACCATCTGCGCCAGGCCAAGGAGGAGGGCTTCGACTCCATCCTGGCGCTCTCGCGGACGCGCGCCATCAGCAACAGCGCCAACGCGGACGAGACCCGGTTCCTGCTCGACCCGGGACGCGCCGACGCGTACGAGCAGGTCTACCTGAGCAAGTCGCAGACCGTCCTGTACCTGAAGGCCGGGAACCTGACCCAGTACAACGCCGCCGTGCAGAAGGACCTGTCGTTCGAGCCCGGTCGCGCGCCGTTCCTCGGCTTCCTCGGCACCGAGGCCAACCGGCCGGTGCAGTCGGCCGAGCAGAGGGCGCAGCTCGCGACGATGATGAACAAGGTGCTCGGCGACTACCAGAAGGTGCAGGCGAACGACCGCCGGATGCGGGACCTCGTCCACGGCGACCAGCGCGACCAGGCCGTGGCCGCGCGCACGGCGGCCGCCGCGGACTTCGCCCAGTACGACCGGTCCCTGCAGGGCCTCATCGGCATCCACCAGAAGGCGTTCGACGAGGCCGTCAAGGACGGTGACGGCGGGACGAGCGGCTGGTACGTGGTCCTTCCGGTCGCCGGCGTCGTCATCGCCGTGCTCGTGCTCGCCGGGGTGCGCCCCCGGCTGGCGGAGTACCGGTGGTCGGCGTGAGGGCGCGGCGCCTGGCGGCGGCCCTCCTCGCCGCGGCGGCGGTCCTCGCCGCGGGGACGGCGTGCGGGATCGCCGACGCCGGGGAGAGCACGGTCGCCGGCAAGGACTCGCTGGTCATCGGCGTCAACGGCGACCAGCCGGGGCTCGGCGAGCGGCAGGGCGACGGCTCCTTCGCCGGCTTCGACGTCGACGTCGCGAAGGAGATCGCCCGGCGGCTCGGCGTGCCCGCCGCGAACGTGACGTTCCGGCGGGTCACGTCGGCGACGCGCGAGAAGGTGATCCAGGACGGCGACGTCGACCTGGTGGTGGCCAGCTACTCCGTCACGCCCGAACGCAAGGTGGACGTGTCGTTCGCCGGCCCGTACTACGTCGCCCACCAGGACATCCTCGTCCGCAAGTCCGACGCCGGAGAGATCCGCGGCATCCACGACCTGAAGGGGCGGCGGCTCTGCCGGGTGGCGGGGTCGGTGTCGTTCCCGCGCGTCCACGACGAGCAGGGCGTCGCCGCGCTGCCGGTCGACGCGGACGGGTACGCCGGCTGCCTCTCGGAGCTGACGGGCGGGCGGCTGGACGCGGTCTCCACCGACGACCTCATCCTCGCCGGCCTCGCGGCGAAGGCGTCCGGCAACGGCCGCGAGATCACGGTGGTCAACGCGCCGTTCACCGACGAGCCGTACGGCGTCGGCATACGCAAGGACGACGTGGACGGCTGCGAGGCGGTCAACAAGGCCATCACCGGGATGTACCAGGACGGCACCGCGCCGCGGCTGCTGAACAAATGGTTCCGGGCCTCCGGGCTGAAGCCGACCACGACGGTCCCGCAATTCGAGGGATGCGTCTGACCGGGGACCCTCCCGAGAATTCGTCACCCACCGCAGGGAATGGATTACGGAATGACACCGGAAGGGCAGGTGAGACCGGCCGGTCACTGAGATCAGTCGGTTACGTAAGTTACGGTCGGCGCGCGTGATCGTAAGTTATGGTCGCGATCAAAACCCGATCCGGCAACCACCGTCACCCCCCGAGGAGTTCCATGACGACGGTCATCCTGGTGGTGATGTGCGTCGTGGTAGGGGCGCTCGAACTGTACGCGGGCAAGCAGAGCCGGGACCAGGCGAACGCCTTCCGCCGCCGGATCGACGAGCTGAACGACCAGGTCACGAAACAGAACAACGTGCTCGTCACCGTCGGCGAGCAGCTCACCGCGGAACTGTCGCGCGTCAAGCAGGACGTGCTCCCCGCGCTCGACAACCGGCTCCGGCAGAACACCGGGCAGGTGGAGGAGCTGGCGGGCCTCGTCCACCAGGCGGACGACTACCTGCGCACGCAGGCGAACCGGCTGCACGAGCTGGAGCAGCAGCGGATCACGCTGGCCGCGCTGCGCCGCAAGCTCGGCGAGGTCGAGACGTCGGTGCGGGCCGTCACCCGGACGGGCGGCGAGGCCGTCGAGGGCAAGGTCGACGCCGCCCTCGGCCGGCTCGCCGACCTGGAGCGCGGCGGCGAGGAGATCCTGGAGCTGCAGCGCGCCCTCACCCGCACCCTGGAGGACGTCGAGGACGTCGTCGCCGAGCTGCTCCAGTTCACCGAGGGCGAGCTCGACGACACCGTCACCGCGGCGCTCACCGGCCGCCCCCGCGCCCACGGCGACGCCGTCACCGCCACGGGCCGGCTGTGGACCCGCGACGACCAGCTGGAGGACATCCTCTGCGAGATGTACGAGCGGTGCGTGCGCGCGAGCCGGCTGAACGTCCGGTTCCGCACCGCCGAGGGCTCGGACGGCCCGGACCCCGGGTCCCCGGAGCGCCGCCGCTACTTCCTCGGCGGGCACGCCAGCGAGGACCTCGCGGGCGTGTTCAGCGCGCTGCTCATCTCGGCGGGCGCCGACCTGCCGTCCAACGGCCTGGCGAACGGCGGGGGCAGGCGGGGCCTCGCGCGGGTGGAGCCGGGCGTCCCGTCAGGGGTCGACCCGGTGCGCCCGCCGGAGGACGAGGCGGCGCTCCAGGCCCTGCTGCGGACGCTGTCGGAGTGCACGGGCGCCGTCGCGCAGATCGGCCCCCTCATGGCCGTCCGGACGCGGGACGAGCTGCTGTGCGCGGTGCTGACGGCCGGGCAGTCGCTGGAGCTGGAGAGCGACGAGGTGTTCTGGGACCCGGCCGCCGCGACCGTCCGGCTGCGCCGGCTGCCGTCCCATCAGCTGTGGGACCTGACCGGCTGGGCGACGGCCCCGTAAGCACGCACGGTCCGCTCCCCCGGCCCGCCGATGCGCACGTACAGGGGGCAGCTCAGGGCGCGCGTCGCCGGATCGACCTCGGCGCACAGCCCGATCCCGGCGGCGCGGTCGAGGAACACCGCGTTCTCCACCGCCCGCGCCCCGCGGATCGCGTACGGGACGGAGTCGGCGTCGCCGGTCTCGAAGAGCTCCTCGAACGTCAGCCGGCGCGCGAACCGCATCAGCACCTCGGCGTCCACGACGCGGCTGCCGATCGCGGCGGCCGGGCCCGCGACGACGATGCCGAAGCTCGGGTCCTCCCGGCCGCGGACGTAGATCTCCCGGTCGGGTTCCAGGCCCTTGCGGCGGCCGGTGATCTGGACGCCGAACCCCGCCTCGCCGTTGAGGTAGGCGGGCGGGCCGAACCCGGGCGGCGCCGTCCCGTTCCGGACGCGCACGGCCCCCGCGGGCATCTCCCAGCCGGGCAGGTACACCCCGAGACCGCGCAGCAGCAGGCGCCAGATGGGACGTCCGGTCACATCGGGCGCGAACTCCCCGCGCGGTCCCCTGGCCCCCCGCGAACCTTCGGCGTCGCCGTCCATAACGTCCATCATCGGTGTCCGGATCTTGCTCTTACAAGGCCCCGCACGGGCACCAGAGCCCTTACCGCGCCGCCCCTGCATCGCCCGGGCCGGGTCGGCTACGGTTGGAGCAACCGGATCATGACGAGGACCCGCCGTGAATCTGCAGGACATGATGGTGCACCGCGACACCGCGTCGCGGACCGTCGACAAGTATCTGATGTCCTACGAGGGACGTGTCATCGCCGTGCGCCGGCACCCCGCCGTCCTGCTGCTGCCCGTCTCCGTCGTCGTCGCCGGTCTCGTCGCGTGCGCCGCGATCAGCGCGGTCGGCGGGCTGATCTGGGTCTGGTGGCTGTGGCTGATCACCCTGTGCTACCTGGTCTGGAAGGTGATCGCCTGGTCGGTGGAGTTCTTCCTGGTCACCGAGCACCGGGTGATGGTGATCAACGGGGTGCTCAACCGCAACGTCGCGATGATGCCGCTCGCCAAGGTCACCGACATCGCGCTGAACCGCTCCGTGATCGGCCAGCTGCTCGGCTACGGCGAGTTCGTGATGGAGTCCGCGGGCCAGAAGCAGGCGCTCCGCAACGTCGACCACATGCCGTACCCGGAGCAGCTGTACCTGGAGGTCTCGTCCGTCATCTTCGGCACGATCGACCAGTCCCCGGACTGACCTAGGAGTCGAAGCCGAGGCCCATGCGGTCGAGGGTGCGGAGCCAGAGGCCGCGGCGCCCGGCGTTGCGGTCCGCGCGGGCGATCTCGCGGCGGGTCAGCTCGATGACGCCGTAGCGGAGCGGCTCCGGCGGGAACGGGACGGGCCTGGACCGCACCATCCTCAGCCGCGTCCGCTCGGTCTCCTCGCCGGGGGCCAGGCCGACGCGCAGCAGGTCGAGCATGACGTCCGCCCCGAACCGGGTGGCTCCGACGCCAAGGCCGGTGTAGCCCGCCGCGTACGCGAGACGGCCGTCGCAGGCCGTCCCGTAGAAGGCGCAGAAGCGGGTGCACGTGTCGATTACGCCGCCCCAGGCGTTGCTGAAGCGGACGCCTTCGAGCTGCGGGAACGTGGTGAAGAAGTTCCGGGCCAGGGTCGCGTAGGTCGCGGGGCGGCGTTCGAGGCCGGGACGCATCCCGTTGCCGAAGTGGTAGACGGCGTCGTAGCCGCCCCACAGGATCCGGTCGTCGGCGGTCAGCCTGTAGTAGTGGAACCGGTTGGCGCTGTCCCCCAGGCCCTGCCGGTGCCGCCAGCCGACGGCCTCGCGCTGGCCGGCGGTGAGCGGCTCGGTCACGAGGGCGTAGTCGTACACGGGGACGACGAAGCCGCGCAGGCGCCGCAGGACCGGCGGGTGGGCGCCGGTGCCGAGCGCGACGCGGCGGGCCGTCACCGTCCCGCGCGTCGGACGGCCGTCCGCGGTGGCCGCGCAGGTCAGCGTCAGCCGCCGGGCGTCCGAGCGCAGCCGCGTGACGCGGGTGTGCTCGTACACGCGGACGCCGAGGGACCGGCACGCGTCCGCCAAGCCCCAGGCGAGTTTGGCGGGATGCACCATCGCGACGGCGTCGCGGTCCCACAGCCCGGCGAGGTACGTGGGCGAGTCGACTTCGGCGCGGACGGCCTCCGGGCCGAGCAGGATCGGCTCCCAGCCGTGCTCGTACGCCTTCTCCGCCGCCTCCTCCAGCGCGGGCACCTGCCACTCCTCCGTGGCGACGCTCATCTCCCCGGACGGCTCCCACTCGGCGTCGATGCCGTACCGGGTCAGCGTCCCCGCAATGGCGCGGAGGTTGTCCCAGCCGAGGCGTTCGAGCGTGTGCATGTCGTCCGGCCAGCGTCCGAGGCCGTTCTCCAGCCCGTGGGTGAGGCTGGCGGCGCAGAACCCCCCGTTGCGCCCGGACGCGGCGGCGCCGATCCGGCCTCCCTCCAGCACGACGACGTCGAGCGACGGGTCGCGCTCCTTGGCGAGCAGGGCCGTCCACAGCCCGCTGTACCCGCCGCCGACGACGGCGAGGTCGCACGCCTGCGCGCCGGTCAGCGCGGGACCCGCGTCCGGGCGGCCGGGGTCCTGGAGCCAGAACGGCTCCGGCGCGGCGTCGGCCAGCGACATCGTCACGTCCACGTTCGTCCCCCGATCATGCCCCGCGTCCCCGTCAGCGGGACGCCCGGACGCTGCGCCGCGCCGACACGACCGCGATCACGACGCCGGCCGCGAAGATGAGCGTCCCCATCACGTTGACCTGCGGCGGCGTGCCCGTCCTGGTGGAGCCGTAGATCCACAGCGGGAACGTGACGGTGGCGCCGCTGGTGAAGTTGGTGATGACGAAGTCGTCGATGGACAGCACGAACGCCAGCAGCGCCCCCGCGACCACCCCGGGCATGATCATCGGCAGCGTGACGAGGCGGAACCGCGTCCACGGTCCGGCGCCGAGGTCCTGCGCCGCCTCCTCCACCGCCGGGTCGAGGCCGACGACGCGCGCCCGGACCGTCACGGCCACGAACGCGATCGAGAACATCACGTGCGCGACGAGGATCGTCAGGTAGCCGCGCGGCAGGTTGAACGTGACGAACATCGACAGCAGCGACGCGCCCATCACGATCTCCGGGCAGGAGATCGCCATGAACAGCAGGAGGTTCGTCGAGCCCTTCCCGCGGAACCGGTACCGGCCGAGCGCGAGGCCCGCGAACGTCCCGATGACCGTGGTGATGAGCGTGCTGAGCAGCGCGATCGTCAGCGAGTTGACCACGGCGGTGGTGAGGTCGCTCTTGTCGAACAGCTGCGCGTACCACTTCAGCGTGAAGCCCTGCCACTGGAAGTTCTGCTTGCTGCGGGTGTCGTTGAACCCGAACAGGATCATGATCGCGATCGGCAGGATCAGCCAGGCGATCAGCACCAGCGTGTAGACGTGCAGGCCGGAGATCCGGCGCCGGTGCGGCGCCCGGCGCCGCCGCGGGGCCTTCGTGAGGACCGTCATCGCCTCGCCGCCTCCAGGACGTCCTGCGTGCCGAGCGTGCGCGCGTAGGCGAAGATGCCGGCGAGCAGGATCGCCATCAGCACGAACGACAGCGCGGACGCCGTCGGGTACGCGCTGTTGTTGAAGTACTCGGTCTGGATGATGTTGCCGATCATCGTGTTCTGCGGGCCGCCGAGCACCTCGGCGTTGACGTAGTCCGACGACACCGGCACGAACGTCATGATCACACCGGCGAAGACGCCGGGCAGCGACAGCGGCAGGATGACCCGCGCGAACGCCTGGAGGCGGCTCGCGTACAGGTCGTAGGCGGCCTCCACCACGCGCGGGTCGATGCGCTCCAGCGCCACGTAGATCGGCAGCACCATGAACGGCAGGAAGTTGTAGGTGAGCCCGGACACCACCGCGACGCCCGTGTCGAGGACGTGGAATCCCTCCGGCAGGACCCCGTGGTCGCGCAGCGGCCCGAGGATCGGCCCGTTGTCGGTGAGGACGAGCTTCCAGGACACCGTCCGCAGGATGAACGAGACGAAGTACGGAAGCAGCAGCAGGAACAGGTACGTCGACTTGTGCCGCCCACTGCGGAACGCGATCCAGTACGCGGCCGGGTAGGCGATCGCGATGCACGCGACGGTCGCGAGCAGCCCGTACCAGAGCGACCGGACGAACTTGTCGCCGTAGGTGCTCAGGCCGTCGGTGTAGTTCTGCCAGTGGAACGTCTGCCGGAACCCGTCGATGAGGTTCCCCGTCTGCAGCGACAGGGACACCATCAGCACCATCGGGACGAGGAAGAACGCCGCCAGCCACAGCCCGCTCGGCAGGATCATCAGGTACGGCGCGAGCCGTCCCCGGCCCCGCGCCATCACGACCCCTTGGAGATGGGCTCGAAGATCTTCTGGTACTCGGTCTCCTCGGCCTGGGTGAGCCGCCGGTAGTGCCGCAGCCGGGCCAGGTCGGCCTCCGACGGGAAGACCAGCGGGCTCGTGCTCAGCCGGGTCAGGTCCTTCTTCTCGTCCCCGGTGGCCTCCGCCGCGTGCTGCGTGATGATCTGCTGGGTCGACGGGATCGGCGGCATGTAGTTGATGAACTCGGTGAGCGGGGCGTTGTTCTCCGGGACGTACAGCCAGTCCATGAGCGTCAGCGCGTCCACCGGGTTGTCGGCCGTCTTCGGGATGCACAGGTTGTCGGTCCAGATCGTGCCGCCCTCCTTGGGCACCACGAACTTCACGTCCGGGCTCGTCAGGCTGTAGACGTCACCGGACCACGCCATCGTCATCCACACGTCGCCCTTGCTGACGGCGTCGACGTAGTCCTGCGTGTAGTACTTGCGGACGATGCCCTGGTCGCGCTGGTCGCGGAGCTTCGCGGCGGCCTTCTCCCAGTCGGCCTTCGTCGACTTCTCCGGGTCGATGCCGAGCAGGAACATCCCGAAGTTCCCGAGCTCCTGCGAGTCGCCCATCATCCCGACCCGGCCCTTGTACTTGGCGTCGAACAGCTGCGCGATGCTGGTGATCTCCTCCTTGACGTACTTGGTGTTGTACGCGATGCCGGTGACGCCCGACTCGTAGGGGATCGTGAAGGCGTTGCCGGGGTCGTAGGACGGGTTCTTGTACGGCTCCCCCGCGTTCGCCTGGAAGTTCTTCAGCTTCGACAGGTCGAGCGGCGCCAGGTAGCCGAGCTGGCGGCACTGCTCCAGCTGGATGCCGTTCGTCATGACCATCAGGTCGAAGCCGATGGACTGGCCCGCCGCGAGCGGCGCCTGGATCTTGCCGAACCACGGGCCCATCTCCTGGATGACCTCCTTGTAGGTCACCTTGATGCCCGTCTCCTCCTCGAACGCCTTGATGGTCGCCTGGTCGTCCTGCATGTAGCCCGGCCAGTTCGCCCAGTTGAGCTTGCCGCTCTTCACCTTGCCCGCCCAGTACTTCTGGACGTCGCTCTGGCTGACCTTCTCCTTGCCGCCCTGCCCCTTGACGCCGCAGGCCGACAGGGCGAGGCCGGCGCCCGCCGCGCCCATCAGCCGCAGCACGTCGCGGCGGGCCGGGTGGGAACGCGCCAGGCGCGGCCGGGTGAGTCCGCGCAGGAATGCGGGGTCGATCTGGCTCACTGGGGGGCTCCTATGGCGTACGAGTGGCGCGGATCCCACGACAGCCAGACGCTGTCGCCGCGCACGGCGATGTCGTCGGCGGACGTGGCGTTCTGCAGGAAGACGACGACGTCGGCCCCGGCAGAGGTGGTCACGTTGTAGTTCGTCGACGTCCCGAGGTACACGACCTCGGTCACGGTCCCCCGGACCCCGCACAGGCCGTCGCCCGGCTTGTCCGGCCCTATGCCGATCTTCTCGGGGCGGACGGTCAGCTCCAGGCGCTCCCCGGCCGCGACGTCCAGGCCGTTCCGCACCGGGACCTCGATCCGGCCGTCCTGGCCGTGCGACAGCACGGCGGTGCCCTGCCCCGTCTCGGTGACCTCGCCCCCCAGCAGGTTGGACGTCCCGATGAACCCGGCCACGAACCGCGTCGCGGGATGCTCGTAGATCTCCCGCGGCGTCCCGAGCTGCTCGACCAGCCCGTCGTTCATGACGGCGATGCGGTCCGACATCGTCAGCGCCTCGCCCTGGTCGTGCGTCACGTACACGAACGTGACGCCGACCTCCCGCTGGATCCGCTTCAGCTCGACCTGCATCGCCTGGCGGAGCTTCAGGTCGAGGGCGCCGAGCGGCTCGTCCAGCAGCAGGGCCCGCGGCCGGTTCACCAGCGCGCGGGCCAGCGCGACCCGCTGCTGCTGGCCGCCGGACAACTCGGCGGGACGGCGCCGCTCCCGTCCCGCCAAGTCGACGATGTCCAGCATCTCCCCCACCCGGCGCGTGATGTCCGCCTTCGGGACGCCGCGCCGGCGGAGGCCGAACGCGACGTTCTCGAAGACGCTCATGTGCGGGAACAGCGCGTACGACTGGAAAACCATGTTCACGTCGCGCCGGTTGGGGGGCACGCCCGTGACGTCCTGCCCGTGCAGCCGGACCTCGCCCGCCGTCGGCTCCTCGAAGCCGGCGATGACGCGCATGGTCGTCGTCTTGCCGCAGCCGGACGGACCGAGCAGGGAGAAGAACTCCCCCTGCGCGATCGCCAGGTCGACACCGCGCACCGCCGCCACGGTCTCGCCATAGGCGTGGTACGCCTTCTCGACACCCGTGAGCTCGATGGCGGGAACGGCGCGACCCGGGTCGTCGCGCGCCGGGGCGGGTTTCGTCTCGGTCATGGGCGGGGCTTCCTTCACGGGCCTCGGTCGGCGGCGGTCAGCCGCCGATGTAGTGCATGACGTGCTTGACGCGGGTGTAGTCCTCGATTCCGTACATCGACATGTCCTTGCCGTAGCCGGAGTGCTTGAAGCCGCCGTGCGGCATCTCGGACACCAGCGGGATGTGGGTGTTGACCCAGACGGCGCCGAAGTCCAGCGCCTTGCTCATCCGCATGGCACGGCCGTGGTTCTGCGTCCACACGCTGGCGGCCAGGCCGTACTTGACGCCGTTGGCCCATTCGATGGCCTGCCGCTCGTCCGAGAAGCTCTGGACGGTGATGACGGGGCCGAACACCTCGTTCTGCACCATCTCGTCGTCCTGCCTGAGCCCGCCGACGACGGTCGGCGCGAAGAAGTAGCCGCTGTCGCCGACACGCTCGCCGCCGGTCAGGACCTTCGCGTGGCTGGGCGCCCGCTCGATGAAGCCCTGGACGCGCTCCAGCTGGTTCGCGCTGTTCACCGGCCCGTAGAAGGCGTCGGCGTCGCTGGGCGGCCCGACCACCGTCCCCTTGGCGGCCTCGGTGAGCGCCTCGGTGAAGGCGTCGTGCAGCCGGTCGGCGACCAGGACGCGCGTCGCCGCCGTGCAGTCCTGGCCCGCGTTGAAGTACCCGGCCTCGGCGATGCCGGTCGCCGCCGCCTCGACGTCGGCGTCGTCGAACACGACGACCGGCGCCTTGCCGCCCAGCTCCAGGTGGACGCGCTTGAGGTCCTTGGCCGCGGACGCCGCGACCTCCATGCCGGCCCGCACGCTCCCGGTGATCGACACCATCTGCGGCGTCGGGTGCTCCACCAGCGCGCGCCCGGTGTCGCGGTCCCCGCAGATCACGTTGAAGACGCCCGGGGGCAGGAACTCGGCGGCGATCTCCGCCAGCATCAGCGTGCTCGCCGGCGTCGTCTCCGACGGCTTCAGCACCACGGTGTTCCCCGTCGACAGGGCCGGCCCGATCTTCCAGACCGCCATCATCATCGGGTAGTTCCAGGGCGTCACCTGGGCGCAGACCCCGACCGGCTCCCGCCTGATCGAGGACGTGTGGTCCGCCATGTACTCGCCGGACGCCTTGCCCTCCAGGACACGGGACGCCCCGGCGAAGAACCGGAGGTTGTCCACCATGGGCGGCACCTCCTCGTCCAGGGTCATCTGGAGGGGCTTGCCGGTGTCCCGGCTCTCCGCCTTGACGAGCTCCTCCGCGCGCGCCTCCACCGCGTCCGCGAAGCGGAGCATCGCGAGGCTCCGCTCGCCCGGCGTGGCGTCGCGCCAGGCGGGGAACGCCTCGGCCGCCGCGCGGAACGCGGCGTCGACGTCCTCGGCGCCGGACACGGGCGCCTGCGCGTACGTCTCGCCGGTACTGGGATCGACCACCTCCAGGGTCCGCCCGTCCTTGGCGTCCACGTACTCGCCGCCGATAAAGTTGCGCAGCCGATCGCCGCTCATCCTCAGGTCCCTCCTGGGCACCGTCGCCCGTTGTGTCCTGTTGGCCCGACCCTTACAGAGGATTCAGCCCAACACAAGTGATTCCGTTGTTACGATCCAGTTTCACGACTAATTCACTTGACCCAGAGGCCTCACACCCTCGATGCCGCAGCTAGGAGACCCCGATGGCCCGCGCCGCCCACGTCCAGCTGGACGAGACCGCCAAGCAGATCATCGAACAGCTCCAGCAGGACGGCCGCCGCTCCTACGCCGCCATCGGCAAGGCCGTCGGCCTCTCCGAGGCGGCGGTCCGCCAGCGCGTCCAGAAGCTCCTCGACACCGGCGTCATGCAGATCGTCGGCGTCACCGACCCGCTCATGCTCGGCTTCTCCCGGCAGCTGATGATCGGCGTCAGGTGCGAGGGCGACCTGGAGAAGATCGCCGACGAGCTGGCCGACGTGCCGGAGATCGACTACGTCGTGATCACCGCCGGCTCGTTCGACATCCTCCTGGAGCTCGTCTGCGAGGACGACGAGCGCCTGCTGGAACTGCTCGGCCGCATCCGCGCCGTCCCCGGCGTCGTCTCGACCGAGAGCTTCGTCTACCTCAAACTGCGCAAACAGACCTACTCCTGGGGAACCCGCTGACTCCATCGGACACCCGGCGATTCTCGTCCTCAGTGGGGATGTCCTGGCTACACCCGGCGGCGTACGTTGAAAAGCCGCAAGGAAGGAGACCGGCCATGTCTGAGTCGGTTCGCCAGGACCTTCCCGCCGCCTGGGGCCACGACCACATCGCCCTTCCAGCGTCCGCCGACCAGCTCCTCGTGATCCGCAAGGCCGCCGAGCTGGCCGGATGGACGGTCAGCGACTACATCCTGTCCACCGTCCTCGACCGGGCGGAACGCGACCTCTACGCACACGCCGCGGCCCAGGAGGCCGCGGTGCCGCCCCCCGCTCCCCCGGATCCGGCCGCCCCCTTCGTCGCCCTGCTAGCGGCCCTCGGCTGACGCGATGCCCTTGGCCCGGGACGGCGACGGCAACCTGCTGCTGGCCTTCCTCCCGCCCGCGGCCCCGCCGGCGGACGCCCCGATGCCCGCCGCCCTCGCCGCGGTCCGGCACGGCCGCCACCTGCTGCTGGTCTTCAACCGGCACCGAGCCCACTGGGAACTCCCCGGCGGCCTGATCGACCCGGGCGAAACCCCCCACGAAGCGGCCGTCCGCGAACTGCACGAGGAGAGCGGCCTCCACCTGCCCACCCTCACCCTCGCCGGCTACGGCCGCTTTCACCTCGTCAGACCACCCCGCGACGAGTACGCCGCCTTGTACACGGCTTCGACGACGTCCCGCCACACCGCCTTCACCCCCAACGAGGAGATCAGCGCGATCCGCTGGTGGGACACCGCCACCCCGCATCCCCCCGACGCCCAGATCCTCGACACGACCATGGCCCGCGCGGCCCTATGACCGGAGGACGCCGGCGAGCCGCTCGGCGTACTCGGCGGCCTCGGCATCGGACTCGTACTTCTGCCGCGGCCAGAAGAACCCCCTCAGCCCGTCCTTCCGGTTCCGCGGCACCACGTGCACATGCAGATGCGGGACGCTCTGGCTGACCCGGTTGTTCATGGCGACGAACGACCCCGCGGCCCCCAGCCCCTCCTCCATCGCCGCCGCGAGCCGCTGCGCGTACCCGAAGAACGTCCCCAGGAAATCCCCGGGCAGATCCGTGAGCGTCTCGTAGTGCGTCCGCGGAATCAGCAGCGTGTGCCCCTTGAACAAGGGCCGCACATCAAGAAACGCGACGACCTCGCCCTCATCCAGAACAACATGCGCCCCCCGCTCTCCCGCCACAACCTCACAGAACAAACAACCCATCCCCCCATCCTCCACCCGGCCGGGGGGTTAACGCCGGGCTTACGGGTGGGGGTCTAGCGTGCGGGTCTCATGCGGCTGGACAACGTCGCCTTTCGTTATCGCCGGAAGGATCCCTGGGTGTTCAGGGATGTCACCTTCTCCCTCCCCGGCGGCAGCGTGACCGAGGTGACCGGGCACAACGGCGCCGGGAAGTCCACGCTGCTCCGGGTGATCGCCGGGCTGCGGAGGCCGGGTGCGGGCGCGGTCAAGGAACGGCCCGCGCGGGTGGGGTACGCGCCGGAGCGGTTTCCGGTGGACCAGCCGTTCAGCGTCCGCGCATACCTGGGGCACATGGCCGCCATTCGGCGCGTCCCCGCGGATACGGTCGGCACGTGGGCGGAGCGACTTGCCTTCGGTCATCTCCTCGATGTGCGGCTGCCCGAGCTGTCGAAGGGCAGTGCCCAGAAGGTGGGGCTCGCGCAGGCCCTCATGGACGACCCCGAACTGCTGGTATTAGACGAGCCGTTCGCCGGCCTGGACGCCGCGACCCGTGATGCGCTGCCCACGTTGATCGCCGAGCTCGCCGCAGGCGGCACCACCGTAATCATCAGCGACCACCAGCGCTGCATCGAGACCATGCCGGGCGTCGACCGGCTGCGCGTGGCCGGCGGCACCGTCACCCGCCTTCCGTCGGGCGACGCCCCCGGTTGGGCCGTCCTCGAGGTCGAGGTGCCCGCGGACGAAGCCGACACCGTGGAGACCAAGCTGCGCGCGGACGGCTACCGGGTGCGGAGGCGCGAGGGGTGATCGCGCTCGTCCGGTTCCAGGTCGCGGGATACGTCCGATCGCTCCGTGTCCTCCAGCCGCTGATCCTCGTCCTGCTGGCCGTCGCGCTGATCCTCGTCCAGGGGCCCAGCGGTCCGGACGCCGCCGACCTCGCCGTCGGCACCTTGGGAGACGTGGCCGCCTTCATGTTCCCCGTGTGGGCGTGGGCGGCGCGCGCCCTCCTCGACACGCAGCCCGACGAGCAGCGCGCGCTGACGACCACCGCCGCCCGCTCCCCGTCGGCCCCCGTCTGGGCGGGCCTGTTCGCCGCATACACGGTGAACGCCTTCCTGGGTGCCGTCGCACTGGCGGTTCCCCTCCTTCAGGCACTCGGTGCAGGCTCACCCGGGCAGGCGATTCTGGCGGGTCTCGTGCTCAACCTCCTGGTGGCCATTCCGGGGACGCTCCTCGGCGCCTGGACGAGCCGAGCGCGCATCCCCCATCCGGGCATCTCCTTGCTCGTCCTCCTCGGCGGCGCCACGGCGCTGCTCCTCCTCGGCCTGGGACGGCTCGCCTGGCTCTCCGTCCCCATGATCGGGTGGATGCGCGCGGCCCACGACGGCCCGTCCGCCTTCACCTCCGCCTTCCCCGGCATCGCCCTCCACCTCCTCATCTGGTCCACCCTCGTAGGCGCCGCCTACCTGACAACCACCCACCGCTCCCCCTAACACCCCGCAACTCTCACCTCCGCGCACCCAACTGTCTCAACCAGCACCACCTCCGCCCGGCGCCCCCGGCTGCGCGGCACCGATGCGCGCCGCGACGGCGGCCCGCGCCTCGATCCAGGCAAAACCCGGCCAGCCGCCTGCGCACCAACCGGCGGTGGGCCAGCCCACCCGCAGTCGCTAACGAACACCACGACGCAGCACGCCCACGCACCCCGCGGCCGCGGGTGGGGGCGCGATGCTGCGCGCCTCGGGTCGTGTCTGTCCTGGGGCGGTCTGCTGAAGGCCTCATTGGATGTTCAGGGCTGCACGGGCACTCCCTTGGCGCGTGGGTTGGGCGGCTTGGAGGGTTAGGCGGCTTGGAGGGTTAGCCAGGATTGCTCTAGTGGGGTGTTCTGGCGGGTGCAGAAGTAGACGCGGCCTGGGTCGCCCCAGTACCAACCGAGGCGGTCGTCCGAGTCGAGTTGGAGGAGGAGGTGCCATTCCTCGACGGCGTGCTGCTCGTCCGGGCTCAGGGACGGGGGCTTGACGGAGTCCAGGGGACGGCCGGTCGAGGCGTAGAGGCAGTCGGGGCCGAGCGGGCGCTGGACGAGGACGGGCCAGCCGCCGAGCTGGTGGGCGGGTGCGTCGTCCGGGCAGGTGTGGCGCGTCCAGGCCGCGTGCAGTTGCGCGTAGACGGCGGCGACGCCGCTGTAGACGGCCTCCAGGCGCTGGACGGCGGGCTCCTGCGGGGACGGTAAGGAAAGGAACGGAGCGGCTCCCAGGGTGGTCTGTGGGTAGGGGCGCGATCCGGGCGGTGGATCCGCGGCGTGGAGGTCGCCGGTGAAGACGCGCCACCCATCGCGCTGTACGGCCTCGTCGCCCCACGGACGCGGGGTCTCGCTCGCGTAGTAGAACGCGGCGCGGCAGGACGGCAGGCCGGGGATGTCGCCGAGGGAGGCGAGGCCGGCGAAGTCGATCGCGCCGAGGAAGTCGAGCGGGCGGCCGTTCCATTCCGGCCACGGCTCGTCCGGTGGCAGCAGCGGGGTGCCGCCGAGGTGGACGGGCACCTCCCCTTCGGCGCCGAGCCGAAGGGCCGGTCTGATCAGCGGCAGCACGGCGGCCGTGGCCTCGGGGGCGAGGAAGACATCGAACAGGGCGCGGAGCCGGCGGTATTGCGCTGCGATGTTGTCCATGCACGTAGCGTTGCCTGGGTCCGGCCGCGTGTGCAGGGTCCCGCGAAATTGTGGATAACTCATCCGGTCTTGCGGCCCGGGGTCGTCCCGGGCCGCAAGACCGGCTGGAGCACCGAACAGCCGCCGCCAAGCTTCCGCTCAGCGGCCGCGTACGGGTGCATGGTGAAGACGGCGTCGGCGCGGCGGCCGTGCCTCACTCTGCGCCGTCGACGGCGCGCAGCAGGGCGCCGAGGTCGTCGAACCGGTCGACGTGCCGCAGCTTGTCGGGATTGGCGATGGAGTGGATCGTCTGGATCCGGCCGTCGGTGATGCTGAGCGCCGTGACCATGACCAGCCGGTCCTGTGCGTCGGTCGCCACCGCGCCGGGCTGGCCGTTGACCTCGGTGACACGGACGCGGACACCTCGACGCGCCAGTTCGGACATCCCGGCCGACAAGGTCCGGGCCACGTGCCGCCGCCCGTTGACCGGTCGCGCCAGCGCCCCCGGCACCTTGCCGCCGCCGTCGGCGTGCAGCGCCGCGTCCTGCGCCAGCAGCGCCTCCAGCGCTCGCAGGTCGCCCTGCCCGGCGGCGGCGAAGAAGCGCTGAGCCAGCTCTTGTCGCTGCCGCCGAGAGGCGTGGTAGCGCGGCCGGCGTTTCCGGACGTGGTCGCGGGCCCGCGCGACCAGGTGCCGCGTGGTGTCCACATCGGTGCCGAGGATCTCGGCGACCTCCGTATACGGATACTCGAACACCTCGCGCAGCAGGAACGCGGCCCGCTGCTGTGGCGACAAGCTCTCCAGCAGCACCAGGAACGCCAGCGACAGCGAGTCGGCCGTCTCGGCGCGCTCGGCCGGCGTCGGCTCGGTGACCAGCGGTTCCGGTAGCCACTCGCCGACGTAGCGCTCCCGCCGCACCCGTGCCGAGCGAAGATGGTCGATGGCCAGCCGGGTGACCAGCGTGGCGATGTACGCCCGGGGTGAGGCGATCGGCTCGTCCCTCCGCAGCGTCTGGTGCATCCGCAGGAACGCCTCCTGCACCACGTCCTCGGCCTCGCCGACACTGCCGAGCATCTGGTAGGCGATCGCAAAGGCCCGCGGTCGCAGCTCTCCGTACAGATCCGAGGTGGACACGGCCGGGTCACCCCAGTCCCTCGATGAACCCCGTGCGCCAGCTCGGGTACTGCGGCGCCCACCCCAGTTCGCGTTTGGTCTTCTCGCTGGAGATCCCGCGTGCCTGCGTCATCAGGTTCACCGGGCCCTTGCCGGCCAGCCGGCGTACGAGCCAGGCCGGCACGCGGCGCGGCGGTTCGGCGCCCAGCGCGCGGGCCAGTTCCGAGAGCCAGTCGTTCACCGGTGCCGGCTCGTCATCGCCGACGTGGTAGATCCCGGGCCTGCCACGCTCGATGGCCGCGACCGTGGCCGACGCGGCGTCGATGATGTGCACCAGCGACCACACCCCACCGCCGTCGCCGACGATCGGGAACTTCCGCCTGCGGATCTGCGCGGCCATGACGGCGTCCGGCGCGGCGCTGATGCCGGTCCCCGGGCCATAGAACCCACCGTAGCGAAGCGCGATGCCCTCACCCCAGCTGATGCCGGTCACCGCCTCCTCCAGGTGACGCAACGCGTCCACCGACTCCTTGACGTCCGCAGGCGGGTTCGGCTCGATCCGGCCGTTCTCGTCGGCGACCGGCCCGCCGGTGCGCTCCATCCACAGGGCGTTGCTCTGCGCCACGAACTTGCGGACGCCGACGGCGCGCGCGGCGGCCAGCAGGTGGTCGGTGCCTTCGGTGCGCAGCCGGTCGGTGGCGGCCGCCATTCGCTTCACGTGCCGGAAGTCCGCCGGTCCGCTCAGCGCTGTGAGCTGATGGACGATCACCTCTGGCTCGGCCCTGGCCACCACCTCGGCCACCGAGTCGGGGTCGAGCGCGTCGACGATCACCGGTTCAGCGCCGAGCGCGCGCAGCGCGGCGGTCTTGGCGGCCGAGCGGGTCGTGCCGACGACCTCGTGGCCGCGCACCACGAGCTGGGGAATGAGCTGGCCGCCGATCGCACCGGACGCTTCGGCGATGAAGATCTTCATGACGTCTCCGTTCGTTGTTCTCACCAACAGAGACGAGACAGGCCGGCACCCCATGAACGGCAGTAACCCACTTCACAGCACGACCCCTGGGGCCGCCACACCACGGCCGCGCCGTTGGGGGTCGGACGGAGGCCGGGATGACTTCGTCAGCGTTCGAGGGCGGCGGCGAGCTGGAGCAGGAAGCGGTCGACCTCGTGCTCGTCGTAGCCGGGCCCGAGCCGGACGACGCGGAACGCACTTTCCCGGACATCCCGGGCCGTCACCGACGGGGCGGTGCCGCGCAGACCGGCGATCACGCGCTCGAGGAACGCGTCCACGTCCCGCACGTCGTAGCCAGAGCGCAGGCGGGCACCGGAGAACCGGGCGTTCTGGATCCAGTTGATCAGCCAGCCGGGCTGGGCCCGTGGACGGCCCGGCCGCTCGCCGATCGGCGCCCGGCCCTGGAGCTCCCTGATGCATTCGCGGAGCAGCTCGTCCACGGCGCGACGCTCGTAGCCGCGCAGGACGACGTCGAAGCGGGTCATGCGCACGTCGTCCACGGAAACCGGCGGACCGCCGTCCAGCGCCTGCGAGACCCGTTTCAGCAGAGCGTCCACCTGGTGCCGGTCATAGCCGCGCATGACCACCGGCAGCCGCGCACCCGTCCTCACCGGCACCGCTCCTCAGCCGTGTCCCCGCGCCCGCACGGACGCCGGACACGCCCGCGGAGCGCTCAGTCCTTGGTCGACGCGGCCAACTGGCCGCAGGCCCCGTCGATCTCCCTGCCCCGAGTGTCGCGCACCGTGACCGGGACACCGTGGGCCTCCAGGCGGCGGACGAACTCGCGCTCGTCCTCGGGCCGTGAGGCGGTCCACTTGGAACCCGGCGTTGGGTTCAACGGGATCAGGTTGACGTGAACGAGATTCCCGCGCAAGAGCCTGCCGAGAAGATCCGCCCGCCACGCCTGGTCGTTGACGTCCTTGATGAGGGCGTACTCGATCGAGACGCGGCGGCCGCTGCGGTCCGCGTAGGCCCAGGCGGCGTCCAAGACCTCGGAGACCTTCCACCGGTTGTTGACCGGCACGAGGTCGTCGCGCAGCTCGTCGTCGGGCGCGTGCAGGGACACCGCCAGGCGGACGGACATGTCCTCCGCGGCGAGCTTCTCCATGGCCGGGACGAGCCCGACGGTGGAGACGGTGACCGATCGCTGGGAGATGCCCAGGCCGGCGGGTGCGGGGTCGGTGATGCGGCGTACCGCGCCTATCACGGCCTTGTAGTTGGCCAGGGGCTCGCCCATGCCCATGAAGACGATGTTGGATACGCGCCCCGGACCGCCTGGGATACGTCCGCGGGCAAGGGCACGCGCCCCTGCAGCGACCTGTTCGACTATCTCGGCCGTCGACAGGTTACGGGTGAGCCCTGCCTGACCGGTCGCGCAGAACGGGCAGTTCATTCCGCACCCCGCCTGGGACGAGACGCACATCGTGGCCCTGTCCGGGTACCGCATCAGCACCGATTCGAACAGGACGCCGTCGAACGCCTTCCAGACGGTCTTGAGGGTCGTCCCCCCATCGCAGTCCATTTCACGGACCGGGGTCAGCAGCGAGGGAAGCAGCTCAGAGACGAGCCGTTCGCGGAGAGCGGCGGGCAGGTCCGTCATCTTGGACGGGTCGTCGATCAGCCGCGCGAAGTAGTGCCGCGACAGCTGGTCGGCTCTGAACGGCTTCTCCCCCAGCGCGGCGACCGCCTCGCGCCGTTCCTCCGTGGTGAGGTCGGCGAGATGCCTCGGCGGCTTGCCGCGCCTCGGGGCGGCGAAGACGAGCTTCGCCGGGGTCTTCTTGGGCGCGGCGCCGGTCGCGGCGGGCTGGGTGGCAGACATGGTCCTCCAAGTGTCGCAAACACCTGCCCGTGCCTCGTCCGTCTGCGGCCACTCACCTTTACCCGCCGCACGACATTCCTGCACATGACCTTGTCTGCGACTAAGGTCTCGATCATGTCGGTATTGCGCAGGGGTGCGGCCACGGCACGGGGGCCGGCGGCGACGGTCGTCCACACGGCGGCCAGCCCGTACGGCAGCCGGCGGCTCACCGTCGAGACCGACGGCGACGTCACCGCGGCTTACCTGAAGGACGCGCGGGACTCGGTGGTCGGGGCGGTCTGGGTCGCGAACCACCGTGCGGCCCCGTCTGAGCTGGATCGGGCACGGCTGGAGGCGGGACGCGCGCCGCTCCTGCCGGAGTCGCACGTCCGCCATCCCTCGGGACGCGGGGCGCTTGACGGCGAGGTCCTGGAAGTCGTGTGGTTCGAAGAGGGCGACGGGGTGGCCGTCCTGGAGGCGGGCGACCCGCTCTTCGTGATCCCCGGCTGGTCGGACATGGGCCGCGGCATCCCCGGCTATGCCCGGGACGCCACGCGCCAGAGCCCGTTCGCGTTCCCCCTGGACGAGGAGATCGAGGACTTCGGGCCACGCATCGACCAGGCGCGCGAGCACTGGAAGCGGTGCCGTGCCGACGGCTCCTGGGCCGAGTTCCAGCAGTCGGTGCTCGGGCACCTGCTGCAACGGCTCGGCCCGAGTGGCCACTACTGGCACGACGTCGGACGCCAGCTCACCAACGGCAGGCCGGCCGCGGCCCCGACAGTAGGTGTGTCGGAGCGTCCCGCACGAGGCGACCGCGAGTACACCGTTCTCAGCACCGTGGGGATGAGCCGCCAGCGGATGCCCACGGTCGAACTGTACGAGGACGACGTCGCCCCGTACGGGCGGATAGAACTGGCCGTCGCCAGCACCCTGCCCAGCCAGCGGGCAGGGAGCATCTTTCCGTGGCTGGCGCAGTACCCCTGGCGGTCGGTGACCTGGTTCGCGCCTGGAGACGTCGTCAAGTGGTACCACGAGGCCCGCACGTTCCCTCTCGGCAACGGTGAGTCGTCCTGGGAAGGCGTGCTCCTCCTGGACGATCCGAACCGCCTGGCGGGCCCTCAGGGGCCGGCCATGACGGGGCTGACGCTGAACGGCGACGCCGTCCGGTGGCTGTGGCTCGTGCCCATCTCCGCTGAGGAACATCGCTACGCGAAGAGCGAGGGGTCGGACGCGCTCATCCGGCGTCTGGCCCAGCAGGGCCGCTCCTGGGTCGTCTCCTGACGAGACGCCGGGAGCGGCGGCCTAACTCGGGACGAACAGCTCCAGCAGCAGCCACACGACGGGCGCCGTCGCGACCAGCGAGTCGAGGCGGTCCATCACCCCGCCGTGGCCCGGCAGGAGCGTTCCCATGTCCTTGATGCCCAGATCGCGCTTGACCACCGACTCGACGAGGTCGCCGGCGGTCGCGGTGACGACCGCGGCCAGCCCGATGATCACGCCCTGCCAGACCTGCCCGCCGTCCAGCAACCACCACACCAGCCAGCCGCCGATGAGCATGCAGGTGAGGGCCGAGCCGGTGACGCCCTCCCAGGTCTTCTTCGGGCTGATCGTCGGCGCCAGCTTGTGCTTGCCGAGGAACGACCCAGCGAAGTAGCCGCCGATGTCGCTGGCGACGGTGGCGGCGATGAAGATGACGATACGGTGGTCGCCGTCGTCCGGGCGCATGAGCAGCGCGACGATCCCGCCCATCAGCACCAGGTAGACCGCCACGAACGAGCCCGCGGCCACGTCCCGGACGTATCCGGCGGCTCCTTCGGTCATCCGCGTCATCAGGAGCGCCAGCACGGTCAGGGACACCGCGGCGATCGTCGCGGTGGGCCCCCACACGTACGCGACGACGGGCGTGCCGACCATGCCCGTCGCGACCGGGATGAACGGGACGCGGATGTCGCGGGTCTTGAAGGCCTCCGTCAGTTCCCGCATGCCGAGGAACAGGAACACGACCATCACGCCAAGGAAGATCTCCTTGACGGTGTAGAGAGAGAGCAGCACGAGCGCGCCGAGCGCGACGCCCACGCCGATGGCCATCGGGAGGTTGCGGCCCGTCCTGCCGTGGGGCTGGTCGGACCGGTCACCGGCAGTCGCGCCGGCGGAGGGCGGGACGTCCTCCCCGGGGCCGTCCGGTTCCCGCCCCGGGGACGAGTCCACTGCCTCACCGGGGGGTGGGCCGGCCATGTCGACCTCCGGCTCGTCCGGGGAGCCCGAGGGCTCCCCGGCGTCGTCGAGTTCCATCAGACTTCGAGCAGTTCGGCCTTCTTGTGCTCGAGCAGCTCGTCGATCTGCGCCACGTAGCGGTGCGTGGTGTCGTCGAGCTCCTTCTCGGCACGCCTGACCTCGTCCTCGCCGGCCTCGCCGTCCTTGGCGAGCTTGTCGAGGGTGTCCTTGGCGCGGCGCCGGATGTTGCGGATGGAGATCCTGCTGTCCTCCGCCTTCGTCCCGGCCACCTTGATGAACTCCTTGCGCCGTTCCTCCGACAGCTCGGGGAACACGACGCGGATGACGTTGCCGTCGTTGGTGGGGTTCACGCCGAGGTCGCTGTCCCGGATGGCCTTCTCCACCGCCTGCATGGACGACTTGTCGAAGACCTGGACGATGACCATCCGCGGCTCCGGCAGCGTGAACGACGCGAGCTGGTTGATCGGCGTCGGGGTGCCGTAGTACTCGGCGGTGATCTTGTTGAACATCGCGGGGGTGACGCGGCCGGTGCGGATGGCCTGGAAGTCCTCCTTGGCGACCGCGACCGCCTTCTCCATTTTCTCCTCGGCCTCGAGGAGGGTCTCGTCGATCACTGTGACTCCCATGTCATCTGGTCGGCCTTGGTCCTGGAGTGCCGCGACGGGTCCGGCGCGGCCGCGGGCTGGGGTCAGCCCTCCGCCGGGCTGACCAGCGTGCCGATCTTCTCACCCCGGACGGCCCGGACGATGTTGCCCTGCCCCATGAGGTCGAAGACCACGATGGGGAGCGCGTTGTCCATACAGAGGCTGATGGCCGTGGCGTCCATGACCTTCAGGCTCCTCTGTAGAACTTCACCGTAATCCAAACGGTCGAACTTGACCGCGTCTGGATTCTTTCTGGGGTCGGCGTCGTACACACCGTCCACCTGAGTCGCCTTCAGCACCGCCTCCGCACCGATCTCCAGCGCGCGCTGGGCGGCGGTGGTGTCGGTGGAGAAGAACGGCTGGCCGAGGCCCGCGCCGAAGATGACGACGCGGCCCTTCTCCAGGTGCCGGATGGCGCGGCGCGGGATGTAGGGCTCCGCCACCTGGCTCATGGTGATGGCGGTCTGCACACGGGTGTCGAGGCCGAGCTTCTCCAGGAAGTCCTGCAGGGCGAGGCAGTTGATGACGGTGCCGATCATCCCCATGTAGTCGGCGCGTCCGCGGTCCATGCCGCGCTCGGCCATGACGGCGCCGCGGAACATGTTGCCGCCGCCGCACACGACCGCGACCTGCACGCCGTCCCGTACGGCCTCCGCGATGGCCTCGGCGACATGCTGGACGACCTCGGGATCGATGCCGAGCGGGTCCTTTCCGGCGAAGGCCTCGCCCGAGAGCTTCAGCAGCACCCGCCTCCAGCCCGCACGCGGCGCGTGCTGGCCGGACGACGAGGCCGCCGTCGCGCTACTGGTCGTCTTGTCCGGCACGTCGGCGGCCTCCTCGTTGCATCGCGGTATCTCTCGGGTGCCCGTCTCCGGCGCCCTTACGCCTGCCCGACCTTGAACCGGGCGAAGCGGACGACCTTCACGCCGGCCTCGTCGAGGACCTTCGCGATCGTCTTCTTGTTGTCCTTCACGAACGCCTGCTCCACGAGCACGAAGTCGCGGAAGTAGGCGTTCACCCGGCCCTCTACGATCTTCGGGATCGCCTTCTCGGGCTTGCCCTCGTCGCGGGTGAGCTGCTCGGCGAGCGCCCGCTCCTTCTCGACCGCCTCGGCGGGGATCTCCTCGCGGGTGAGGTACTTGGGGGCCATCGCCGCGATCTGCTGGGCGACGTCCTTGGCGACCTCGGGGTTCTCGCCGTCCAGCTCGACCAGCACGCCGGTGGTCGGCGGCAGGGACGGGTCGGACTTGTGCAGGTAGCTCGCCACGTAGGCGCCCTGGAAGTGGGCGAAGCGGCGCAGCTCCAGCTTCTCGCCGATCTTGGCGCTGTTCTCCTCGATCAGGGCCTGGACGGTCGTGCCGGGCTCGATCTCGGCGGTCAGCAGGGCGGGGGCGTCGGCGGCGCCGCTGCCGGCGGCGAACTCGACCAGGCGCTGGGCCAGCTCGATGAACTGCGCGTTCTTGGCGACGAAGTCGGTCTCGCAGTTCAGCTCCAGGAGCGCCCCGTCACCGGAGTTCGCAAAGTGCTCGGCGACCAGGCCGTTGGCGGCGGTGCGCTCGGCGCGCTTGCCGACGTCCTTGGCGCCCTTGAGGCGCAGCAGCTCGGTCGCCTTCTCGAAGTCGCCGTCCGCCTCGGTCAGGGCGTTCTTCACGGCCATCATGCCGGAGCCCGTCAGGTCGCGCAGCCGCTTGACGTCAGCGGCGGTGAAGTTGGCCATCGCTCTCTTCGCTTCTCTCGTCGTTGGTCGTGTGACCCGCGACGGTCCCGGCGGCGCGATGGGGCGCCGCCGGGACCGCGGGATCAAGCCTGCTCGGCCTCGTCGGCCTTCGGGGTCTCGTCGGCCTTCGGGGCCTCGTCGGCCTTCGGAGCGTCGTCCGCCTTCGGGGCGTCGTCCTTCGGGGCGTCGGCCGTCGGGGCGTCCGCCGTCGGGGCGTCCGCCGTCGGGGCGTCGTCGGCCTTCTCGGCGTCCGCGCCCTCGGTGGTCGCGGCGGCGTCCGCCGGGGCCTCCGCGGAGGCCTGCGCCTCGTCCGGCTTGAGCAGGTTGCGCTCCCATTCCGCCAGCGGCTCTTCGGAGCCCGCGGCGGCGGCGCCCTCGGCCGGCTTCTCGTCGCCGCCGGAGGCGGCGCCCGCACGGGCGATCAGGCCGTCGGCCACGGAGTCGGCGACCACGCGGGTCAGCAGGCTGACGCTGCGGATGGCGTCGTCGTTGCCCGGGACCGGGTAGTCGACCTCGTCGGGGTCGCAGTTGGTGTCGAGGATCGCCACGACCGGGATGCCGAGCTTCTTGGCCTCGTTGACCGCGATGTGCTCCTTCTTGGTGTCCACGATCCAGATGGCGCTCGGAACCTTCGCCATGTCGCGGATACCGCCGAGGGTGCGCTCCAGCTTGTCCTTCTCGCGGCGCAGGCCGAGAAGCTCCTTCTTGGTCATGCCGGAGCCGGCCACGTCGTCGTAGTCGATCTCCTCCAGCTCCTTGAGCCGGGTGAGCCGCTTGTGGACGGTGGAGAAGTTCGTGAGCATGCCGCCCAGCCAGCGCTGGTTGACGTAGGGCATGCCGACCCGGGTGGCCTGCTCGGCGATGGACTCCTGCGCCTGCTTCTTGGTGCCGACGAACAGGATCGTCCCGCCGTGGGCCACCGTGGCCTTGACGAACTCGAACGCGCGGTCGATGTAGGACAGCGACTGCTGGAGGTCGATGATGTAGATGCCGTTGCGCTCGGTGAGGATGAAGCGCTTCATCTTCGGGTTCCACCGGCGGGTCTGGTGGCCGAAGTGGACGCCGCTCTCCAGGAGCTGCCGCATGGTGACGACGGGTGCCATTGCCCGTGCTCTCCTTCTCTGGCCCTGCCGGGCCGCATTTGGTTGTCTGCCTGCGCCCGGGTGCGGTCCCACCGTCGCCGAGGCGACGGACCGAGGGACTGCGCCCCACCATGGTTTCCGGTGGCATGCGGACGCGTGAAATCAGCCGCCGGGATACCTCCAGGCGGCTGTGACCCGTTTCCGAGTCTGGGTCCCGGCCGCTCTGCGAGCGGCTTCCGCCTCCCCGCCCGCGGCGGTTCAACGGCGGCCTGGCCCTGGCCGATGCCCTCTCAGGCACGTTTACAGATTATCAGGGCGCGGAGGTGGCCGGGCCCCATCGGTCCCGGAGGTTATCCACAGTTCGCGGACCCTCTCGCGGCGCCGCCCGCCACCCGGCAGGGTGCGGTGCATGACGTTGCTGACGCTGCTCCTCACCTGCATGATCACCCTCGGATCGCCCGGCCCGGACGCCTGGCGCTGGCCCTTAGGCCCGTCCGCCCCGCCGGTCCTGCGGGGCTTCTCGCCACCGTCCTCCCCATGGGGTGCCGGGCACCGCGGGGTCGACCTCGCGGCGCGCCCGGGCCAGATCGTCCACGCCGCGGGGCCGGGACGCGTCTCGTATGCCCGCGACCTGGCGGGACGCGGCGTCGTCGCGATCGACCACGGCGTCCTGCGCACCACGTACCTGCCCGTCCGTCCCAGCGTCCTGGTGGGACGCCGCGTCGCATCCGGTACCCCCATCGGTGTCCTGGAGGACGGCCGGGTCCACTGCCCCGTGACCTGCCTGCACTGGGGGCTACGCCGTGGCGCCCTCTACCTGAACCCGCTGAACCTGGTCCAACGTCAATTCCGCCTCCTACCCCAGTGGGACCAACCCACCCCCAAACCACGCCCAGCCGAGCCTTCCCCGTCCAGGATGGGCCTACGCGACGCCACCACGGCAACGGGCGGCGCCCTAACGGGGATGGTCCTGGCGTTCGCAATGGCGTTCGTATGGCGCCGCACCCGCCTGCGATTCCGCCTGCACCGCAGACGCCGCCCGCCGCCGGGCGTTATCAACCTCTCCCACCAACGCCACCTACGCCGCGCCCGCTGACCAAAGACGGCCTGCCCGCCGGCCACCGGGCCGGCAGGCCGTCCACCACACCACCCACCCACAGGCCACCGCGCCGACGGCGACCACGAACACACCTCCACCCAACACGCAGGCGACGCCCCTGCACGACAACCCCTACGCCCCCCAACAAAGGAGGTCCAGCAAGCCAGATCAGCTCGGGCTCGCTGGGTCGCCAACAAGCCACCCACCACGACAGACCACGGCACGCACGCGAGCCGGACACCAACACCAAGCGGCAGGTCAACGACGACCCGACCCACACCACAATCCGCGGCACAGACGCGGACGGCACCCACGCAAGGCGGTCGGCCGATGCCAAGGCGGCAGGCGCAGAGCCCTCGGCACGGACGCATACTGAGCCCCCGACGAGCCGCCCCGCACAACAAGACCGCGGTACGCACGCGCGCCGGGCAGCGACACCGAAGGACAGGTCAACGACGGCCGACCTTCACGACAGACCGCAGCGCAGAGGCGGGCCAGCAGCGACGCAAGGCAGCGGGCCGACGCCAAGTCGGCCAGCGCGAAGGTCCGGCGCGGACGCGTGCTGGGCAGCAACGCGAGGTGGCTGGCCCACGACGAACCGACCCGCACGGCAGACCGCGGCACGCACGCGGGCCGGACAGTGACATGAAGGGCAGCCGAGGACGAGGCGGGCGCATGCCAAGCCGCGACATAGCCGCAGACCGGACATCAACACCAGTCGGCCGACCGACAACAAGCCGACCGGCACGACAGGCCTCGGCGGGGACGCAGACCAGGCACCAACACCACGGCCAGGCCCACTATGAGCCGACCGGCGCGGGCTCGCGCGACAGGCAGCCAGCCGACAGCGAGCCCAGCCCGCCGCCAGGTCGCGAAATGGACGCAGGCTGGACATCAACGTCATACGGCCGAGCGGCACGACAGACCTGGCGCGGACGCGGACCGGGCGCTGACTAACGCCGCGGCCACCGCCACCGCGCCCGCGTCGGGCGCCGGCGGGCGGGGGCCGGGGCCCGTCGGCCTGGACGCCGATGGCCGCGGCGCGCGGACGCCGGACGCCGGGCGCCCGGCCCGCATCGGCAACGGGCCGACTGGTGCGGCCCTACAGCATGGACGCGTGCCGAGCACAAACGCCCAGGCCACCCGTGCACCGGGGCGGCAGCGGCGGCGCAGAGTGGGCAGCGAGGCGGGGGGTGGGGGGCGATGGTGGGCTTATTGGGCTGGGCGGGTGCCTCGGGGGTGGGCTTGGCGGTGGACTTGTTTGAGGCGGTCGGCTGATACGTGGGTGTAGATCTGCGTGGTCTGCAAGGAGGCGTGGCCCAGGATTTCTTGGACGCTTCGCAGGTCGGCGCCGCCTTCGAGCAGGTGGGTGGCCGCGCTGTGGCGCAGCCCGTGGGGGCTGAGATCCGGGACCTGGCCTACCTCGGAGATCCGCGAGTGGACGATGCGGCGGGCGCTCGTCGGGTGGAGACGTCCGCCGCGGGCACCGAGGAAGAGAGCGGGGCCGCTGTCCTCGGTCACGAGCGCGGGGCGTCCGGCGCGCAGCCAGTCCTGGACGGCGCGGACGGCGGGTTCGCCGACGGGGACCGTGCGCTCACGTCCGCCCTTGCCGAAGACGCGGATAGTCCGGCGGCCGGTGTCAAGATCGTCGATGTCGAGTCCGCACAGTTCGCTGACTCGGACGCCGGTCCCGTAGAGCACCTCCAGGACGGCCAGGTCGCGCAGACCGAGCGGGCCTTGGGCGTCCATGGTGTCCAGGAGATGCGCGGCGTCGTCCTGGGTGAGCACGTCGGGAAGGTCGCGCCGTCGTTTGGGCGTGCCCAAGAGCAAGCCCGGGTCGTCTTCGAGGAGGCCCCGCCGGTGTAGGTGGCGGGTGAAGGCTCTGACTGCGGCCGTACGGCGGGCCAGGGTCGCGCGTGACCGTCCCATGGCGTGCTGACGGGCCAGCCACGCACGCAGCAACGAGACGTCCAGTTCGGCCGGTTCGGTGACCCCGGTGACCGCGGCGTAGGCGCACAGGTCGGCCAGATCACCGAGATAGGCGCGCAGGGTGTGCGGCGAGACGTCCCGTTCGGCGCGCAGATGGCGCCCGAACTCGGAGACGGCGTCCTCCAGCGGCTCGGTCACAGGCGTCACGCTGCGCCACAGCCCCGGCCGAAGCAAGCACCGCACCCCGGTTTCGAGCGATCTGCCGAGCTTGTTCCCACGGTTATCCACAGGTTGTCGTTTCTCGGCTACGCACCGTGACGGTCGGCCAGTGTCGAAGGCCGGAGGTGAGGCCCATGAACGCCCACATCAACCTCGGCCGCCGCGGCGAGGACGCCGCGGCCGAATACCTGGCCGGCCTCGGCTGGACGATCCTCGACCGCAACTGGCGGTGCCGCGAAGGCGAGCTGGACATCGTCGCCCATGACGGGCGAAGGCACGTGGTCTGCGAGGTGAAGACCCGCCGCTCGGCCAGGTTCGGCGACCCCCTCGAAGCCATCACCGCCGACAAGGCCGCCCGGTTACGGCGGCTGGCCTGGCGGTGGGCCGCCGCGAACGGGGTCGGCGGCGTGTCCATTCGGGTCGACGTCCTCGGCCTGACCGGCGACGGCGACCGCTTTTCGATCGACCACCTGCGGGAGGTGTGCTAGATGACGCTCGCGAAGACGCGCTCGGTGTCCCTGGTCGGGGTGGACGGCTTCGTCGTGGACGTCGAGGCCGCCATCACCAGCGGCGTCCCCGGCCTCCACCTGGTCGGCCTTCCCGACACCGCGCTCAGCGAGGCCCGCGACCGGGTCCGCGCGGCAGTCTTCAACTCGGGCGAGGACTGGCCCAACAGGCACGTCACGGTCTCGCTGTTCCCGGCGAGCATGCCCAAGAAGGGTTCGACCTTCGATGTCGCCATAGCCGTGGCCCTGCTCGCGGCGGCGGAAGTGGTCCCCGCCCGTAGCTGCGCGGGGCTCGTGCTGATCGGCGAGCTCGGGCTGGACGGCCGCCTCCGTCCCATCCAGGGGGTCCTGCCCGCCGTCCTGGCCGCGGCCAACCGCGGCTGCCGCACGGTCGTCGTCCCGAGCCAGAACGCCGCGGAGGCCGAACTCGTCCCGGGCATGGAGGTCCTGTCCGCGCGTAACCTGCGCGGGCTCCTCTGCCTGCTGCGCGACGAGCCGCCACCCATCGAGGAGGAGGACGAGGAGGACGCCCTCGGCTCCCCGATGAACGGGTTCGCTCTGCGCCAGCAGGAGATTCCACCCGACCTGGACCTGGCGGACGTCCGCGGCCAGGCCGAGGCCCGCCGCGCTCTGGAGATCAGCGCCGCGGGAGGGCATCACCTCTTCTTCGCCGGCCCGCCGGGCTGCGGCAAGACGATGCTGGCGGAGCGGCTGCCGACGCTGATGCCGCCCCTCGAACCCGAGATCGCGCTGGAGGTCACCGCGATCCACTCCGTGGCCGGGACGCTCCGGCCCGGCCAGCCGCTGATCACCCAGCCGCCGTTCTACGCGCCGCACCACACCGCCTCCCGCGCATCGATGGTCGGCGGGGGTTCGGGCCGGGTCCTCCAACCCGGCGCCGTGTCCCTCGCACACCGCGGGATCCTCTTCCTGGACGAGGCCCCCGAGTTCCAGCTCGGAACGCTCGACGCCCTCCGCCAGCCCCTCGAAGAGGGCGAGGTGCGGATCACCCGCATCGAGGGCATGGCGCACTTCCCCGCGCGGTTCACGCTCGTCCTCGCCGCGAACCCGTGCCCGTGCGCCGCGGCGAAGCAGATCGACTGCTCCTGCGCACCCGGCATCCGCCGCAAGTACGCGACCCGCGTGTCCGGGCCGCTGCTCGACCGCGTCGACCTCAAGCTGGAGCTGACCCCGGCCAGCCGGGCCGAACTCCGCTACGACCTGGAGTTCGCCGAGTCGAGCAAGGTCGTGGCCGAACGGGTCCTGCTCGCCAGGGAGCGGACGCTCAGACGCCTGGCCGGAACCCCATGGCGGTCGAACGCCGAGGTCCCCGGGCCGGAGCTGCGCCGCCGGTTCACCCCGCCGCAGGAGGCGATGCGGGCCGCCGACGACGCCCTGCAGCGGGGAACGCTGAGCGCCCGCGGCCTCGACCGGGTCCTGCGGGTCGCGTGGACGATCGCCGACCTCGCCGGCCACGACGAACCGGGCCCGGACGACATCGGCGGCGCGCTCACCCTGTGGTCGGCGGGGCGCCAATGAGCGACGAGCGAACCGCCCGCGCCACCCTGACCGCGGTCGCCGAGCCCGGCGACACCTTCCTCAACCGGATCATCGACCACTGCGGCCCGGAAGGGGCGCTGGAGGCGATCCGGGCCGCCCGGGTCCCGGAGGGTGTGCCCGCCGCTCCGAAGGAGGCCCGGCGGCTCGACGCCTGGCGGATCCGCCTCATCGCCGCGGAACCCGACCAGGACATGGCCGTCTGCGCCCGGTTCCGCGGCCGGCTCGTCTGCCCCGGAGACCCCGAATGGCCGACGACTCTCGACGATCTCGGCACCGGCCGGCCGTACGCGCTCTGGCTCCAGGGCCCGGTCGATCTGCGCTACGGCTGCCTGCGCTCGGTCGCCGTCGTCGGTTCCCGCGCCGCGTCCCCCTACGGCCTGCGCGCCGCCGCCGACTTCGCCTCCGAACTCGCCGACGCGGGCTGGACGGTGATCTCCGGCGGCGCCCTGGGCATCGACGCGGCCGCCCACCGCGGCTCGCTGGCCGCCGACGGCGCCACCGTCGCCGTCCTCGCCAACGGGGTCGACGTCCCCTACCCGGCGTCCAACGAGGGCCTCTTCGCCGAGATGGCACGGCGGTCGCTGCTGGTGAGCGAGTCGCCGCCGGGCACCCATCCGCACCGCCTCCGGTTCCTCGTCCGCAACCGGGTGATCGCCGCCCTCTCCCGGGGCACCGTCATCGTCGAGGCGGAGGCGCGCAGCGGCGCGCTCAACACCGCCGGCTGGGCGGCCAAGCTCGGCCGCGTCGTCATGGCGGTGCCCGGCCCGATCACGTCCCGGTCCTCGGTCGGCTGCCACCGTCTCCTGCGCGAGGAGGGCACCACGCTGGTGACGCGCTCCGAGGAGATCGTCGAGGCGGTGGGTCTCATCGGCGACGACCTGGCGCCACCACCGGACACCCCCGTCCTCCCCCGCGACCGCCTGGAGCCGGTCACCCGCTGCGTCCTGGAGGCCTTCCCGGCGCGCGGCGCGACCGGCCCCGCCCAGCTCGCGGTCAAGGCGGGCGTCGACCTGAACACCGTCAACGCCAAGCTCGGCCTCCTGGCCGCCGCCGGCTTCATCGAACGCACCCCAGCCGGCTGGCGCCTAACAAAATCCGCCAAATCCCCCACCGGCCCCACCCCACCCCCCGAACAATGACCCACCCCCCACCACCCTGCTCACCGACAACGCCGGACGCTCCCGCCTCCCGCCAGACGCCCAGGTCTCGGCGAACTCCAGCCACCGTTCCATCGCCGCCGCCTCGGTCGAGGCTCGGATGGGGGCGGGGCTTGGGTGGGTGGGGGTTAGGGGTTTATTGGAGGGTGTTGGTCTGAGGGGAGTTCGAAGTCGCTTTTGGCGAGTTCTTCGACGTTGACGTCTTTGAAGGTGACGACGCGGACGTTCTTGACGAAGCGGGCCGGGCGGTACATGTCCCAGACCCAGGCGTCCTGCATCGTGACCTCGAAGAAGACCTCGCCGTTGTCGACGCTGCGCACCTGGAGGTCGACCGAGTTCGTCAGGTAGAAGCGGCGCTCGGTCTCCACGACGTAGGTGAACAGGCCGAGGACGTCGCGGTACTCGCGATAGAGCTGAAGCTCCATCTCGGTCTCGTACTTCTCGAGATCCTCGGCGCTCACGCTCGTGCCCCCTCCGTGCGGTCCTCGCCGGGGAGTTCCCCCTCGGTCTCCTCCTCCAGGACCACATCCCCATTGTTCCGCAAGGCACGCCCGACGTTGACGTAGGAGAACCGATGTTCCGGACAGGGGCCGTGCTCGGCGAGCGCCTTGCCGTGCGCGCGGGTCACGTAGCCCTTGTGGACGTCGAAGCCGTACTCGGGGTAGCGCTCGTGGAGTTCCACCATGATGCGGTCTCGGGTGACCTTGGCGATGATGGACGCCGCGGCCACGCAGGCCGCGACCTGGTCCCCTTTGATCATCGCGAGGCCGGGGACGTCCAGGCCGGGGACGGGGAAACCGTCGCTGAGCACGTAGGCGGGCCGCCGGTCCAGGGCTGCGAGGGCCCGCCGCATCCCGGTGATGTTGCACCGGTGCAGGCCGATCCTGTCGATGTCGTGGCAGGGGATGATGACCGCGCTCCACGCGTGCGCGCGTTCGGTGATCTCCGTGTAGAGCGCTTCGCGGCGGGCGGGCGTGAGGAGTTTGGAGTCGGTGAGGCCGTCGATCCTGCCGCGCCCGCCCTGGAGGATCACCGCGCCGACGACCATTGGTCCCGCGCAGGCGCCCCGGCCCGCTTCGTCGACGCCGGCGACGGGGCTGAACCCGGCGTGGGCCAGCGCGCGCTCGTACGCGAACAGCCCCGCGTCGCGGCGCGGAGTGAAGCGAAGCGGACGATCCCTCATGCTCCGCAGCGTACGACCCGACCGCCCCCGGTCGCCCACAGAACGCCCCCTTGCGGCCTTATGTCACAACCGTGCCGCGTCTCCTCCGGTGGCGGCGCCGCAGGTAGGCGATGGGGAGGGCGCCGAGGAAGCCGAGGGCGTACGGCGTGGCGGGGAGGGCGGCGGCGGCCGGTTTCTCCAGGCCCTGCTGTTTGAAGGTGCCGGGGATCGGCAGCGTCCCCATGCGGTCCAGGGGCCAGACGATGACGAACGCGCGGCCGATGACGCGGTCGATCGGGATGGTGCCGCCGCCGGGGTCGCCGCGGTGCGAGCGGGAGTCGTAGGACAGCTCGCGGTGGTCGCCCATGACCCACAGCTGGCCCGGCTTCACGGTGACGTCGAAGGGGTCGTTGGACGGCTTGTTCTGCTCGCGCGTGACCGGGTCGGTGAAGATGTAGGACTTCTCGTCGAGCGGGACGCCGTTGACGGTGACGCGGCCCTTGGCGTCGCAGCATTTGACGCGGTCGCCGGGGATGCCGATGACGCGCTTGATGTAGTCCTTCTCGTTGGGCGCCACGCCGAAGGCGGTCCCGATCGCGCGCAGGACCTTGGAGACGGGGTTGCCGGGCTCCTCGACCTGGACCTCTGGGTCCCAGGAGTCGAGCCCGTTGAAGACGATGACGTCACCGCGGGCGATGTCGCGCGTGTGGTAGACGATCTTGTTGACGAGGACGCGGTCGCCGACCTGGAGGGTGTTCTCCATGGAGCCGGACGGGATGTAGAACGCCTGGACCGCGAACGCCTTGATGACGAGGGCCAGGACGACGGCGACGACGATGAGGACCGGGAGCTCTTTCCAGAACGATCCCTGCTTCTTCTTCTTGCGCCTGCCCTCGTCCTCGGAGCCGTCGGCCGCCTCGTCGGCCGAGTTCGCGGGCTCCTTCTCTTCGGGCACCGAGCCCTCGGCTTCGGATCGCACGTCTCTCCGATCGTCCTCGTCAGTCATCAGAGCGAAAGCCTAGCGGCGCCGGGACCGCCGGGCGCCGCGCGCGGGCGTGTCGGCGGGGTGCCGGCGATCGGCTCCGTCCGGAACGGGCAACGCCCCGGTCACCGCTGCGGGTTCCCGGGGCGTCGTCGTCATCGGCTCAGTGGTCGCGCTTCTCCTTGATGCGCGCGGCCTTGCCGCGCAGGTTGCGCAGGTAGTAGAGCTTGGCGCGGCGGACGTCGCCGCGGGTGACGACCTCGATCTTGTCGATGGAGGGGCTGTTGAGCGGGAACGTCCGCTCGACGCCGACGCTGTAGCTGACCTTGCGGACGGTGAAGGTCTCGCGGGCGCCGCCGCCCTGCCGCCGGATCACCACGCCCTGGAAGACCTGGATACGGCTCCGGTTGCCCTCGGTGACGCGCACGTGCACCTTCAGCGTGTCTCCCGGACGGAAGTCCGGGATGTCGGCGCGCATCGCGGCCTTCTCGATCTCCTGGATCAGGGTGTGCATCGCAGCCGTTCCTCATGGTCGAACGCGGGCGTCGAGAGGCCCCGGTGGATCGTTCGTGGGGGCGTCGCGCCGCGGGAAGTGGTCTTGGGATGCCGTGCGGCCTACGCGCACGGACGCTCTAGTCTGCCATATCTTCGCCGTCAACCGGAAAACCGGCCTCCCGCAGGACGGCCCGGTCGCGTTCGTCCAGGGCCTCGCGGTCGAGGCGGTCGAGCAGTTCGGGACGGTGCCGCGCCGTCCGCCGGAGCGCCTCGTCGCGCCGCCAGCGGGCGATCGCCCCGTGGTGGCCCGACAGCAGGACGTCGGGGACGGCCCGGTCGCGCCAGACCGGGGGTTTGGTGTAGACGGGCCCTTCCAGCAGCGACTCCATGGCGCCGGGGGCGAAGGAGTCGTCGGCGGCGGAGTCGGCGTTGCCGAGGACGCCCGGCAGCAGGCGCCCGATCGCCTCCACCATGACGAGGACCGCGACCTCCCCGCCGGCGAGGACGAAGTCGCCGAGGCTGACCTCGTCCACCGGCATCCGGGTGCGGGCCTCCTCGGCGACCCGGGAGTCGATGCCCTCGTAGCGCCCGCACGCGAACACCAGCCACGGCTCCGCGGCGTAGCGGACCGCGTCGGCCTGGGTGAACGGCCGCCCGCTCGGCGTCGGAATGATCAACCGCGGACCCGACCCGGCCGGGGACGCAGGGGACGGGACATCGCCGGCAGGCATCCGAGATGACGGGTCGCCGAGAGACCGCCCGTCACCGGACGCCGATGCGCCTTGTGCCGCGTCGCCGGACGGCGGGCCGCCCGCATGTGACCGGTCGGACGAGACGCCGCTCAGGGACGTCCCCTCCGAACGTGAACCCGCTGGCAGGCCGCCCGCATCTGTCGGGTCGGACGACGCGCCGCCGTCCTGCGGCCGGTCGGACGGCAGGGTGCCGTGGGGTGCCTCCTCCGGACGCGGGCCGGCTGACGGCTCGCCCGGTGGGGGGACGAGGGCGTCGAGGGCCTCGCCCCAGGGGGTGGGTTTCATGACCATGCCGGGGCCGCCGCCGTACGGGGTGTCGTCGACGGTGCGGTGGCGGTCGTGGGTCCAGGCGCGCAGGTCGTGGACGTGGACGTCCAGGATCCCGGCGCGCCGCGCCTTGCCCAGGAGGGAGATCTCCAGGGGGGCGAAGTACTCGGGGAAGATCGTGACGATGTCGATTTTCATGATTCGTCGAGCAGGCCGGGGGGCGGGTCGATCACGAGCCGCCCCCCGGGGACGTCCACCTCCGGGACGAGCGCCGCCACGAACGGGACGAGCTTCTCCCCGCCGGCGCCGCGCACGACCAGGAGGTCCTGGCCGTGGTGGAGGACGCCGGAGACCTGGCCGACATCGGTCCCGTCCGCGGTGACCACGGCTAGCCCGATCAGTTCCTGGTCGTGGAAGTCGTCGGGGTCGGCGGACGGGGGGATGTCGCCGGGGTCGACGACGAGCCAGATGCCGCGCAGTTGCTCCGCGGCGTCGCGGTCGCCGATCCCGGCGAAGCGCACGAGCAGGCGTCCCGAATGCCAGCGTGCCCGCTCGACGGTGAGCGGACCGGCGGTGGAGGGGTCGGTGGCGACCGTCGCGCCGACGGCGAACCGGGAGCCCGGCTCGTCCGTGCGGACGTCGATGGTGACCTCGCCGCGGACCCCGTGCGGCCGTCCGATCCGTCCCACCACGAGCGGTTCGCTCATCGGGACACTCTCAGCGGACCTCGTTGACATCGAGGAGGTCGACACGCACGTAGCGGCCCCCGGACAGGGCGCTGATCACCGTGCGGAGGGCCTTGGCGGTGCGACCGCTGCGGCCGATGACCTTTCCGAGGTCCTCGGGGTGCACGCGCACCTCGAGGACCCGGCCGCCCCTGATCCGGCGGGCGCGGACCCGGACGTCGTCCGGGTTCTCCACGATCCCGCGGACCAGGTGCTCGAGCGCTTCTTCGAGCACGTCAGCCCTCGCTCTTGGCTTCGTCGTTCTCGGTGGCCTTCGCCTCGGACTTCTTCGGCTCGGCCTTCTTCTTGCCCCGGGTCGCGGTGCCGGAGGCCGCGTCGTCGCCCAGCGACTCCTTGACGGCGGCCTCGAACGCGGCCTTCTTGTCGGCCTTCGGCTCGGCGATCTTGAGGGTGCCCTCGGCGCCCGGCTCGCCCTTGAACTTCTGCCAGTCGCCGGTGATCTTCAGCAGGTTGAGCACGGGCTCGGTCGGCTGCGCGCCGACGCCGAGCCAGTACTGCGCGCGCTCGGAGTCGATCTTGATGAGCGACGGCTCCTGCTTGGGCTGGTAGAGCCCGATCTCCTCGATGGCGCGCCCGTCACGCTTGGTGCGGGCGTCGGCGACGACGATCCGGTACTGCGGGTTCCGGATCTTCCCCAGACGCTTGAGCTTGATCTTGACTGCCACGGGTGTGGTGTACTCCAACTTCATCACTGGGTGGACGGGCCCGTGCCAGGTGGGGAACACCGGCTCACGGCCGTCCGATGGACTCCGGTCGCGCAGGACGAGAGAGGGCGCCTCGCGAGTCCGGGTTTCCAGCCTGTCATTCTGCCAGACGTTCGGCGTGAAAGCGCAATCGCTCAACCGGGTGTCGCCCGGCCCGCGGCGGGCCCGCGAAGGCCGGGCGAGCGGGGCGGTCACTTCTTCTTGCGGCCCTGGAGCTTGCCGAGGTCGGGCATCTGGAAACCGGGCGGGAGCTGGCCGCCGAGGCCCGGGGGCAGGCCGCCCTTGCCGCCGAGGCCGGGCGGGAGGCCCTGGGGCACGCCGTCGGCGGCGGGCTGCTGCTGCTGGTCCGGGCGGCCGTCCTTGCCGGCGGCGCGCTTGCGCGGGTCGCCGCTGCGCTGCTTGCCCTTCTTGTTCTTGGCCGCCTTCGCCGCCTTGGCGGCCTTCTTGCGCCCGCCGGGCATGCCGGGCAGGCCCATGCCGCCGGCCATCTGCCGCATCATCTTCTGCGCGTCGAAGAAGCGGGTGACGAGGCTGTTGACCTCGCCGACGCCGACGCCGGAGCCCTTGGCGATGCGGGCCCGTCGGGAGCCGTTGATGATCTTGGGCTGGGAGCGCTCCTGCGGGGTCATCGAGCGGATGATCGCGGCGATCCGGTCCAGGTCGCGGTCGTCGATCTGGCTGATCTGGTCGCGGACCTGCCCCATGCCCGGCATCATCCCGAGCAGGTTGCCGATCGGGCCGAGCTTGCGGATCATCATCATCTGCTCGAGGAAGTCCTCCAGCGTGAAGTCCTCGCCCGAGGCGAACTTGCTGGACATCTTCTCGGCCTGCTCGGCGTCGAACGCCTGCTCGGCCTGCTCGATCAGGGTGAGGATGTCGCCCATGTCGAGGATCCGGCCCGCCATGCGGTCCGGGTGGAAGACGCTGAAGTCCTCCAGCTTCTCGCCCGTCGAGGCGAACATGATGGGGCGGCCGGTGATGTGCCGGACCGACAGGGCCGCGCCGCCGCGGGCGTCGCCGTCGAGCTTGGTGAGGACGACGCCGTCGAAGCCGACGCCCTCCATGAAGGCCTGGGCGGTGTTGACGGCGTCCTGGCCGACCATGGCGTCGACGACGAACAGCACGTCGTCGGGCTCGACGGCGTCGCGGATGTCGATGGCCTGCTGCATCATCTCGGCGTCGATGCCGAGCCGGCCCGCGGTGTCGATGACGACGACGTCGTGCTGGGCGTGCCGGGCCTGGTCGATCGACCGGCGCGCGACGTCGACCGGGTCGCCGACGCCGCTGCCCGGCTCGGGCGCGAAGACCGGCACCCCGGCGCGCTCGCCGACGACCTCCAGCTGCTGGACGGCGTTCGGGCGCTGGAGGTCGGCGGCCACCAGCAGCGGCGTGTGGCCCTCCTGCTTCAGCCAGCGGGCCAGCTTGCCGGCGAGCGTGGTCTTGCCGGCGCCCTGCAGGCCGGCGAGCATGATCACGGTGGGCGGCGTCTTGGCCAGCCGGATCCGCCGGGTCTCGCCGCCGAGGATGTTGATGAGCTCCTCGTTGACGATCTTGACGACCTGCTGCGCCGGGTTCAGCGCCTGCGAGACCTCCGAGCCCCGCGCCCGCTCCTTGACCTGCGCGATGAAGTCCTTGACCACGGGGAGCGCGACGTCGGCCTCGAGCAGGGCGATCCGGATCTCGCGGGCGGTCGCGTTGATGTCGGCCTCGGAGAGCCGGCCCTTGCTGCGCAGCGACGAGAAGACCGTCGTCAACCGGTCGGAGAGCGTCTCGAACACGTGTCTGGACCGTCCTTGGAAAGCTTCTGGGATCGCCTATCAGCGTATCGGGTCGCCGGCGGGTCCCCGCCCGTCTCGCCGGCCCTTTTCCGGCGGGGGCGTCCGCGTCAGCGGAGCGCCGCCAGCACCTCGTCCCGGACGGCGGCCGCCGCGGCCGGGTCCTCCAGCGGGCGGCCCTGCCCGTCCACCACGTAGAAGACGTCCACCGCCTCGGCGCCGAGGGTGTCCACCTGCGCCGCGCGGATCTGGACGCCGCACGCCCCGAACGCCTGGCCGATCCGCCACAGCAGGCCGGGCCGGTCGTGCGCCCGCACCTCGACGACGGTGGCGGTCCGCGACGCGTCCGGGACGATCATGACGCGCGGCGGCGGCACGGTGATCCCGGGCCGCGCCCGCACGGACCGCGCCCGCCGCTCCAGGCGGGCGGCGACGTCGAGCCGGCCGGCGAGCATCCGCCGCAGGTCCGCCTCCAGGCTGGCCGGATCCGGCGGGGTCCCGTATTCGGGGACGGCCGTGAAGTCCAGGACGGCCGTGTCCCCCTCGCCGTCGAGGGAGGACGTCGTCCGGGCGGTCTTGACGGCCAGGCGGTGGAGGGCGAGGACGCCCGCGGCGCGCCACAGGAGGCCGGGCCGGTCGGGCGCGGCGATGGTGATCCGGGAGCCCGCGACGCGGACGGCGGCGCCGTCGTGGCGGGCCAGGGCGAGGTGGCCGGGGGCCAGGGCGGGCGCGGGCGGCGGGGTGCCGCCGGCGAGGGCCGCGGCGGCGCGGCGGGCGAGCTCGGCGACGAGCCCGGCCTTCCAGGGGCCCCAGGCGGCGGGCCCGGTGGCGCCGCCGTCGGCGATCGCCAGGGCGGCGAGGAGGTCGAGGAGCTCGCGCTCCCGGCCCGGCACCTCCGCGACGGCTTCCGTGACGGTCTGGATCGTCACCGGGTCGTCGATGTCGCGGCGGGTGGCGGTCTCGGGCAGCAGCAGATGGTGCCGGACGAGCGTTTCGAGGACGCGCACGTCCTCCTCGGGGAAGCCGAGGCGGGCGCCGATGTCGCGCGCGACGACGGCGCCGCCGGTGGAGTGGTCGCCGGGCCAGCCCTTGCCGATGTCGTGCAGGAGGGCGCCGACCAGCAGCAGGTCGGGGCGGGCCACCTCGCGGGTCAGGGCGGCGGCGCCCGCGGCGGTCTCCACCAGGTGGCGGTCCACGGTGAAGCGGTGGACGGGGTTGCGCTGCGGCCGGTTCCGGACGCGCTCCCAGTCGGGCAGCAGCCGGACGATCAGCCCGGCCTGGTCGAGGGCCTCCCAGACGGCGATGGCCGCGGGGCCGGCGCCGAGCAGGGAGACGAGGGCGTGGCGGGCCTCGGCGGGCCACGGGTCGCGGGGCAGCACCGCGCGCTCGGCCAGCCGCGCGACGGTGGCGGGGGCGGGCGGCAGGCCCGCCTGCGCGGCGGCGGCGGCGAGCCGCAGGACGAGCGCCGGGTCGTTCAGGTCCGCGTTCCGCGCGAGGACGACCTCGCCCTCGTACTCCACGGCCCCGTCCCCCACCGGCCGCCGCTCGCCACGCCCGTCCGCGCCGACCCGCCCGAAGCCCGAAGCCCCCTTGCTCGGGACGGCGGCGCTCGGCCCGGCGGCGCCCGGTCCCTCTTTGCTCGGGTCGGCGGCGTTCGAGTCGGCGGCCTTCGAACCGACGGCATCCGGAGCGGCGGCATCCGGAGCGGCTGCCTTCGGAGCAGCGGCATCCGGAGCGGCGGCATCCGGAGCAGCGGCGTCCGGAGCGGCGGCGTCCGGAGCGGTGGTGGGCGGGTCAGCGGCGTCCGGAGCGGTGGTGGGTGGTTGGGCGGTGGATGGGGTGGGGTGGGCGGTGCTGGCGCGGGTTCTGGTGAAGCGGTCCACGCGGCGCCACAGGTGGGAGGCCGCGTAGGTGATCGTGCGGGCCGCTTCCGCGATCGAGCGCTGCAGGACGTCGGCGTCCAGGAGACCGAGGGTCTCGGCCACGGCCTGCTTCTCCTGGAGGACGAGGCGGTCCGAGGAGCGGCCCGTCACCTCGTGCAGGGCGTGCCGGACGTCGAGGAGCAGGTCGTGGGCGGACCGGACCCGGGCGTCCGGGGCGGAGGCCACCCAGGAGGCGGCGACGGCGTGCATGACGTGCACGTCCCGGAGGCCGCCGTGGGCCTCCTTCAGGTCGGGTTCCTGCAGGAAGGCCAGCTCGCCCTGGGCCTCCCAGCGGTCGCGGCACATCGCCGACAGCTCGTTGAGCCGGGCGGGCGCGTCGGCGCGCCAGTCCGTGAGGACGGCGGCGCGCAACTCGTCCACGAGCGCGTGGTCCCCGGAGATCCGGCGGGCCGACAGCAGGCCGAGCGCGGCCTTCATGTCGCCGCGCGCCACGGTGCGGGCCTCGTGCACGGTGCGGACGGAGTGGTCGAGCCTGGTCCCGGAGTCCCAGACCGGGTACCAGACGCGGTCGGCGAGGGCGGCGACGCCGGCCAGGCCGCGGTGCAGCAGGACGAGGTCGAGGTCGCCGCCGGGGGTCAGCTCGCGGCGGGCGTGGCTGCCGACCGCCACGAGGGCGACGCCGTCCGGGACGGGGCCGGCGGCCAGCAGGTCGGCCAGCCACCGGTCCAGCTCGGCGGCGCGGGCGGCCCGCGCTCTCGCCAGGGCCGCCCGCGCGGTGTCCGCCGTTCCAGTGCCGCCGGCCGGAGCGGGCGCGGGGGCCCGGTCTCCGGCCGGCGGGCGGGCGAGGGTCACCGGGGTCCCTAGAGGGCGTCCGGACCGGTCTCGCCGGTGCGGACGCGGACCACGGTGTCGACCGGGACGGCCCACACCTTGCCGTCGCCGATCTTGTCGGTGCGGGCCGCCTTGACGATCACGTCGATGATGTCGTCGGCGTCCTCGGCCTCGACGAGGACCTCGATGCGCAGCTTGGGCACCAGGTCGACCTGGTACTCGGCGCCGCGGTAGACCTCGGTGTGGCCCTTCTGCCGGCCGTAGCCGCTGGCCTCGCTGACGGTCATGCCCTTGACCCCGAAGGTCTCCAGGGCCTTCTTGACCTCGTCCAGTTTGAACGGCTTGATGACCGCCGTGATGAGCTTCATGGCTTAAGCCTCCACCTTCTTCGCCGCGTCCCCGGAGACCGGGGCCGGGGGCGCCGCGACGCTCGCACCGGAGCCGCCGGCGCGGATGGTGCCGAAGTCGTAGGCGGTCTCCGCGTGAGCCGTGCTGTCGATGCCGGTGGCCTCGTCCTCCTCGCTGATCCGGAAGCCCATGATCAGGTCGATCACCTTCGCGATCACGAAGGTGACGACGAACGAGTAGGCGAGGGTCGCGAGGACGGCGACCGCCTGCTTGCCGAGCAGCGAGAACCCGCCGCCCGCGAGCAGCCCGTCGGCGCCCGCGTCGTTCACCGCGGTGGTGGCCAGGAAGCCGATCAGCAGGGCGCCGACGATGCCGCCGACCATGTGGACGCCGACCACGTCGAGCGAGTCGTCGTAGCCGAGCTTGTACTTGAGGCCGACCGCGAACGCGCAGACCGCGCCGGCGATGAGACCGAGGACGATGGCCCCGAGCGGGGTGATGAACGCGCAGGCCGGGGTGATGGCGACCAGCCCGGCGACGACGCCGGACGCGATGCCGAGCGTGGTGGACGCGCCGTCCCGCAGCTTCTCCACGATGATCCAGCCGAACGCGGCGGCGCAGGTCGCGGCGAGCGTGTTGACGAACGCGACGGCCGAGGTGGCGCCGGCCGACAGCGCGGACCCGGCGTTGAACCCGAACCAGCCGAACCACAGCAGACCGGCCCCGAGCAGGACGAACGGCAGGTTGTGCGGGCGCATCGGCTCCTTCGGCCAGCCCTTGCGCTTGCCGAGGACGATCGCCAGCGCGAGCGCCGCGACGCCGGCGTTGATGTGCACGACCGTGCCGCCCGCGAAGTCGAGCGCGCCGAGGTCGAACAGCCAGCCGGCCTTGCCGCCCTCCTCGCCGTCGGACCACCACACCCAGTGGGCGATCGGGAAGTACACGAGCGTCGCCCAGACGACGGCGAACACGACCCAGGCCCCGAACTTGGCGCGGTCCGCCACCGCGCCGCTGATCAGGGCGACGGTGATGATGGCGAACGTCGCCTGGAACGCCACGAACACCAGCTGCGGGATGCCCGTTCCGTCGTCGGCCGTCGCCGCGGTCTCCAGGCCGACCAGGCCCCAGTCTCCGAACCCTCCGATGAACGAGCTGAGCCCGCCGCCGGAGGAGAACGTGAGGGAGTAGCCGTAGACGACCCACGCCATGCCCACCACGGCGATGCTGACGAAGCTCATCATCATCATGTTGAGCACGCTCTTGGCCCGGCTCATGCCTCCGTAGAAGAAGGCGAGCCCGGGTGTCATCAGCAGGACGAGCGCGGTGCTCGTCAGCATCCAGGCGGTACTACCGCTATCGATCTTCATCTCTGAGAGAGTCCCTCCTCGCCAGGAACTTCGAACTGCTCAGAGACTCGACCTCGGCGATTTCACCCGAGGGACCCGTACGTTTCCAGGGTGTGAAAACCGCTCCCGGTGTGTTTCACCGGTGTTTCCAAATCCTCACATGCCGTATTTGTGTGACAGGAGGCCGTTATTACTCGCCCAGGATGGCGTCCACGAAGGCCTCGGGCTCGAACGGCGCGAGGTCGTCCGGCCCCTCCCCGAGGCCGACGAGCTTGACCGGGACGCCCAGCTCCCGCTGCACCTGGACGACGATGCCGCCCTTCGCGGTGCCGTCCAGCTTCGTCAGCACGACGCCGGTGACGTTGACGACCTCGGCGAAGACGCGTGCCTGCTGCATGCCGTTCTGGCCGGTCGTCGCGTCCAGGACGAGCAGGACCTCGTCCACCGTGGCCTGCTTCTCCACGACGCGCTTGACCTTGCCGAGCTCGTCCATCAGCCCGGTCTTGGTGTGCAGCCGCCCGGCGGTGTCGATGATCACCGCGTCGACCTTGGTGTCGATGCCCTGCTTGACGGCGTCGAACGCGACGCTGGCGGGGTCGGCGCCCTCGTCCTTGCGGACGACCTGCGCGCCCACCCGCGTCCCCCAGGTCTCCAGCTGGTCGGCGGCGGCGGCGCGGAAGGTGTCGGCGGCGCCCAGCAGGACGGTGTTCCCGTCGCCGACGAGGACGCGGCCGAGCTTGCCGCAGGTGGTCGTCTTGCCGGTGCCGTTCACGCCGACGACCATGAGCACGGCGGGGCGGTCCCCGGGCGCCTCGGTGCGCAGGGAGCGGTCCAGATCGGGGCCGATCTGCTTGACCAGCTCCTGCTTGAGCAGCTCCCGGACCTCCGCCGGGCTGCGCGTGCCGAGGACCTGGACCCGGGTCCGCAGGTCGTCGGTGACCTGCCGGGCCACCGAGGTGCCCATGTCGGCGGTGATCAGCGTGTCCTCGATCTCCTCCCAGGCGTCCTCGTCGAGCGTGTCGCGCGACAGCAGGCCGAGGAGGGTCTTGCCGAAGGTGTTCTGCGACCGGGCGAGCCGCGCGCGCAGCCGGACGAGCCGGCCCGCCCCCGGCGGCGGACGCTCGATCTCGACCGTGGGCCGCGGCGGCGGCACCTCGGTCGGCGGCGCCTTCTCGATCGTGGGGGCGCCGGCCTCCGCCTCGCCGGCGGCGGTGGCCCCGCCGGTCCGGTCCGCGGGCGGCTCGGCGGGCGGGCGCGGGCGGGTCCGCCCCGGCCGCAGGAGCGCGATACCGCCGGCGATCAACGCGACTACCGCCAGCGCGGCGATGACGATCACATATTCCATAGCGCCCCCAGTTTTCCAGAAGATGCTAGTGCCCACCCAGGCGGGCGACCCCTGGAGCTCCCGTGGGCCTGACCGGTCAGTCTGGCATCCGCCCGGGGAGGGATGCCCGCTCGGACGACTCCCACTCGTCGACGTTGCGCAGGAGGGCCTCCAGGTACGAGCGCAGGTGGGTGCGGTAGACGTCGCTGTAGGTGCGCAGGTAGGCGATCTCCCGTTCCATGGCGCGGCGCTCGTCGTCCGGGAGGGACGCCGGACCGGGGGCGGGCGGCGCGGCCTGCTCGGCGTGGCGGACGGCCGCGTCGGCGACGGCGGCGGCCTTGCGGTGGGCGTCCTCCAGGAGCTGCTCGGCACGTCCCTTGGCGTCGGACAGGATCGCCTCCCGGTGCAGGCGCGCCTCGTGGGCCAGCTCGCGGGTGTAGCGCTCGGCGTCCGCCACGTACAGGTCGGCGGTCTGCTGGGCCTGGGACAGGATGCGGACGGCCTGGAAGTGGGCGTCCTCGGGCGCCATCACGCCGCGGGTGCCCTTGGCCGCCTGGGCGCGCAGCCGGTTCACCTCGTCGGCCAGGGCGGCCCTGTCGGTGAAGATCTGGACGAGTTCCCTCTCCACGTACTGCAGGAAGTTGCGGACCTGCTCCTCGTCGTATCCGCGGCGCCCGAGGGCCGCCCTGGCGAACACCACCGAGTGGAGCTCGCCCGGGGTCAGCCGCGAGCCCTCGGAGACGACGGGAAGGTTCGGGGAGTTCAAGGCGCTCACCTCTGTGCGTCTGCGAAGGTTTCCAGGCGGATGCGGTCGCGCGGGACGCCGAGCCGCGTCAGCTGCTCGACGGTGTGCCCGACCATGGCGGACGGGCCGCATACGTAGGCGTCGTGGCCGTCCCAGGGGCCGCGCCTGGCGACCACGTCGGACAGGTTCCCGTGCTCGACGTCGCCGTCCCCGCCCTGGAGCAGCGAGGAGAAGCCGTGCCCGCCGGACTCGTCCGACACGGCCGGGACGACGGTGAGCCAGGGGAACTCACCGCCCAGCTTGGTCAGGTCCTCCAGGTCGTAGAGGCCGTCCCTGGTGCGGGCGCCGAAGAACAGGTGCACGCGCGGCGGCGGGGCCGGACGGTGCGCGATCTGCTCCAGGATCGCCTTGAGCGGCGCCAGGCCGGTGCTGCCCGCGATCAGCAGGACGTCCCGCCCGGACGCCTCGTCCAGCGTGAGGGTGCCGATGGGCGCGCCCATGCGGACCCGGTCGCCGGCGTCGGTCCCGCGGACCAGCACGGGGCTCACCGGCCCGCCGTCCACCAGCCGGACGTGGAAGTCGACGGTCTGGTCGGGCCGCGGGGCGTTCGCCATCGAGTAGTAGCGCCAGTGCCGCAGCCGGGACGGCACCTCCAGGGCCACCGACTGCCCGGGCAGGTACGGCAGCGGCCGGTCGGGCTGGACGCGCAGGACGCTGATGTCGAACCGGCGCCGCTCGACCGCGACGACGTGGCCGTTCCACCAGGCGGGGCTGCTGAGGGCGTTCTCGTCGGCGGCCTCCAGCATCACCTTGGCGACGAGGCTGTAGGCGGCGTTCCAGTCGCCCTCGACCTCGTCGGTCCAGGCCGTCCCGGAGAAGTGCCGCAGGGTGGCGAGGAGGCTGGCCCCCACATGCGGGTAGTGCTCGGCGACGATGCCGAACCTGCGGTGGTCGCGGCCGAGCTGCTGGAGGAACGGGACGAGGGCGGGCAGGTCGTCCACCCGGGACACGATATGGCCGAGGGCGCGCAGCAGCTTGTCGCGCTGGCCGCTCATCCCGATCGGGAACATGTCGCGCAGGTGCGGGTTGCGGACGAAGAGGTCGGAGTAGAAGAACAGCGCCACGGCGTCGCCTTCTCCGGCGACCCGGTCGAAGCTGTCCTTCAGTCGCTGGGTGTCCATGCGGGTCAGGAGACGGGCTCGGCCGCGGCCTCCGACATGACCTTGGCGACGAGTCCGTAGGCGGCCGCCCAGTCGCGTTCGAGGTCTTCGCTCCACGCGGGGCCGCTGAAATAGGCGAGGGTGGCGAGCAGGCTGGCGCCGACGGGCGCGTAGTGGTCGGCGACCACGCCGAAGCCGTGGTGGCGCCGGCCGAGGTCCCGCAGGAACGGGACGAGCGCGTCGGTGTCGTCGACCGACGAGACGATCTGCGACAGCGCCGCGAGCAGCACCTCGTGCTGTTTGGCCATCGCCGCCGGGAACATCGACCTGAGCTGCGGTTCCCGCGCGAAAAGGTCGGCATAGAAATAGTCGGCGACGTCCACGCCGTTAGCGCCCACCAGGGCGAAATTGTCTTTGAGTTTCCCGGTGTCCACGGGCATCACCCCTCCCGCGATCCTCCGTACCGGACGGGGGGAGCCCGGTGGGGGAGCCGGAGAACCGCCGGTGCCTATGGGTAGTGGATGGCCGACGGGCCGCACAAGCCCGCGAGCGTCGCCACGTCATCACGGTCGGTGGCGGCCGGTCCGGATGCTCAGGCGCCACCGGGGCCAATGCGATGTAACCAAACGGTTATTGGAGACCGAAAATACTTGGGAGCTGATCACGATCTCGCCCGAAATACTGAAGATTGGGCGATGTCACGTTCCATCAGAGGTACCGGATATTGCCGTTATGTGAAAAGCGCGGGCGCTAGTCGCGCAGCCGCTGGCTGACCACCTGGGTGACGCCGTCGCCGCGCATGCTGACCCCGTAGAGGGCGTCGGCGCCCTCCATCGTCCGCTTCTGGTGCGTGATGATGATCAGCTGGGACGACTCGCGGAGCTCCTCGAAGACGGTGATGAGCCGCTGGGTGTTGGTGTCGTCCAGGGCCGCCTCGACCTCGTCCAGCACGTAGAACGGGGACGGGCGGGCCTTGAACACGGCGACGAGGAACGCGATGGCGACCAGGGAGCGCTCGCCGCCGGACAGCAGCGACAGCCGCTTGACCTTCTTGCCCGGCGGGCGGGCGGCGACCTCGACGCCGGTGGTGAGCATGTCGCCGGGCTCGGTCAGCGACAGGCTGCCCTCGCCGCCGGGGAACAGCCGGGCGAAGATGCGCTCGAACTCGCGGGCGGTGTCGTCGTAGGCGGCGGCGAACACCTGCTGGACGCGGTCGTCCACCTCCTTGACGAGGCCGAGCAGCTCCCGCTGGGTCTTCTTCAGGTCTTCGAGCTGCGAGGTGAGGAACGCGTGCCGCTCCTCCAGCGCGGCGAACTCCTCCAGGGCGAGCGGGTTGACCTTGCCGAGCTGGTTGAGCTGCCGCTCGGCGGTCTTGGCCCGCTTCTCCTGGACGGCCCGGTCGTACGGGACGGGCCGCGCGTCCTCCCCCTTCTCGGGATCGGGCGGGACGAGCTGGTCGGGCCCGTACTCGGACACGAGCGACTCGACCTCCAGGCCGAACTCGTCCAGGGCCCGCTGCTCGAACTGCTCCAGCCGGAGCCGCTGCTCGGCGCGGGCGACCTCGTTGCCGTGCACGACGTTCACCAGGCGTTCGAGGGTCGCCGACAGCTCGCGCACCTGGGTGCGGACGACCTTCAGCTCGGCCTCCCGCGCGGCCTTGGCCTCCTCGGCGGCCTCCCGGCGGCGGACGGCGGCGGCCAGGGAGTGCTCGATGCTCTCCAGGGCGGTCCGGGCCCCCCGCAGGACGGCCTGGGCGACCCTGGCCTGCTCCTCGCGGCGGGCGCGGCGCCGGGCGGCTCGGGCGCGCTCCTCGCGTTCCCGCCGCGCGCCGCGTTCGAGGGCGTCGGCGCGGCCGGAGATGGCCTGGACGCGCTCCTCGGCGGTGCGCACCGACAGCCGCGCCTCCATCTCGGCGGTGCGGAGCTCCTGGCAGCGGGCGTCCAGCTCGTCGCGGGCGTCGGTGTCGTGCCCGGCCTCGTCGGCGACCTCGGCGGCCTCCTCCGCCTCGGCGAGCCGCAGCGCCAGTTCCTCGGCCGCCTCGGTGTCGCGCTCCAGGGACTCGTTCGCGGCGTCGAGCGACTTGGTCAGCCGCTCGGCCTCGCCCCGGGCGGCGCGGACGCCGGCCTCCAGGCGGGCCGCGCGCTTGGCCTCCTGTGCGGCCTGCGCGTCGAACTCCCGCACGCGTGCGCGGACGCGGTCGAGCTCGGCCTGGGCGTGGTTCACCCCCGCCTGGGCCTCGTTGGCGGCGGCCTCGGCGGCCTCCACGGCCGTCTGGGCGGACTGCTCGCGCTCCACCGACGCGGTGAGGTCGTCCGCGGCGGCGCTCGCGGCGGTCTCCGCGGCGGCCAGGTCCTCGGTCGCCTGGTCGAGCGTGGCCCTCATCTGCAGCAGGCTCTGGCCGCCCCCCGCGGCGCCGCCCTGCGCCCAGTGCGCGCCGACGAGCTCACCGTCCCGCGTGACCGCTCGGAGGGACGCCTCCCGGCGAACGAGCGCGGCGGCGGACGGCACGTCCTCCACCACGACCACGTCGCGCAGGAGATGCTCGACCGCGGGCCGCACGGCGTCCGGGACGCTCACCGCGTCGATCGCGTAGTCGGCTCCCGCGACCCGCCGGGGCGGGGAGGCCGCTCCCCCGCCGACGAGCAGGCCGGCGCGTCCCGCGTCCCGGGAGCGCAGCAGCGCCAGCGCTGCCTCGGCGGTGTCCAGGGACCCCACGGCGATGGCCTCGGCGGCGTTCCCGAGCGCGGCGGCGACGGCCGTCTCGTACCCGGGACGGACGTTCAGCAGCGACGCGACGGTGCCGAGGATCCCGTCGAGCGTCCCGTCCGCGCCCGCCGCGAGGAGGGCCTCGCCGCCGTCCGCGGCACTGGCGAGTGTCAGGTTGAGGGCCTCGATCCGCGCCTGGAGCGCGGTGACCTTCTTCTGGGCGCCCTGGTCGGCGGAACGCGCCGACGCCACGGCCGCCCGCGCCTCCTTCAGGGCGCGCCGCGGGCCGTCCACCGCCGCCCTGGCGGACTCGGCGGCGTCCTTCGCGGTCGCGAGCGCCTCCTGGGCGGCCTCGTGCTCGGCGGCGAGCTCCGGGTCCTCGACGACCTCGGCCTCGAACGCCTCGAACTCGGCCTGCGCGGCCTCGGCGCGCTGCTCGGCCTCCTCCCGGGCGCCGGTGAGCCGCCCGATCTCCGCCCGCCCGGCCTGGGCCTTGCTCCGCAGCGCCTCGACCCGGCCGCGCAGCCGGGCCAGCTCCTCGCGCCGGTCGGCGGCGGCGCGGGCGGCGGACCGCAGGCGGCGCTCCTCGGCCGCGAGGGCCTCCTCGGCCCCCGACCGCTCCTCGACCGCGCGGGCCAGGCCGTCCTGCGCCTCGTCCAGCGCGGCGCGGAGCATCTCCTCCTGCTCGCGGATCTCGGCGGCCTCGCGCTCCATGTCCTCGGGGTCGCGGCCGCGCCGCTCCTCCTCGCGCGCCTCGGCGGCGTTGCGGTGCCGCTCCGCGGCGAGGTCGGCGACGCCCCGCAGCCGCTCCTTGAGCGCCGACAGCCGGAACCACGTGTCCTGGACCTGCGCGAGCCTCGGCGCCTGCTCGGCCTCCTCGGCCTCCAGGACGGCCTCGCGCTCCTGCGCCTCGGTCAGCGCCCGCTCGGTCTCGGCGCGCCGCTCCCGGATCGCCGCCTCGTCGGCGGCCTCCTGCTCCAGCTTCGTCCGCAGCGTGACGAGGTCGTCGGCCAGCAGCCGCAGCCGGGCGTCGCGCAGGTCGGCCTGGATCACCGCGGCCCGCCGCGCGATCTCGGCCTGCCTGCCCAGCGGCTTCAGCTGCCGCCGCAGCTCCCCGGTCAGGTCCTGGACGCGGGTCAGGTTGCCCTGCATCGCGTCCAGCTTGCGGAGCGCCTTCTCCTTGCGCTTGCGGTGCTTGAGGACGCCGGCCGCCTCCTCGATCACCGCGCGCCGCCCCTCGGGCCCGGAGTGCAGGACGCGGTCGAGCTGCCCCTGCCCGATGATCACGTGCATCTCGCGGCCGATGCCGGAGTCCGACAGCAGCTCCTGGATGTCCAGCAGCCGGCAGGAGTCGCCGTTGATCGCGTACTCGCTCGACCCGGACCGGAACATCAGCCGGCTGATGGTGACCTCGGTGTAGTCGATCGGCAGCGCACCGTCGGAGTTGTCGATGGTCAGCACGACCTCGGCGCGCCCGAGCGGCGCCCGGCTGGCGGTGCCGGCGAAGATGACGTCCTCCATCTTGCCGCCGCGCAGCGACTTGGCGCCCTGCTCGCCCATCACCCAGGCCAGGGCGTCGACGACGTTGGACTTGCCGGACCCGTTGGGCCCGACCACGGCGGTGATGCCGGGCTCGAACCTGAGCGTGGTGGAGGACGCGAAGGACTTGAAGCCGCGCAGCGTCAGATTCTTCAGGTACACGCGCTAGCCGTCCCCCTCCTGCGTACCCGGCACCTGGAACATCCGTCGAACGATACCGGCCGCGGCACCCCGGAGCACGGCACACGCACGCCCACCCGCCCGACTCCCGGACACCACCCCCGCAACCCCTCAAATGCCCCAATTCGGTAGATCAACGCAAAACCCTAATAATCGGACAGCCCGAAATCCCACCGAACCTTGACCGTCCCACCGCGATCAGCGGCGCCCGCAATTGCCGACCCCGCGACGACCGCCGATCGCGGTAACCGAGAGTCACCGCCGCCGCGCCGCTCGCCAAGGCCTCGGCGGGTACACGGCTGCCCAAGACATGAGCACGGCCACAAGGGGGCTCCTCCGGGACCTGAACACCGCCGAGGGCCCAGCCGTACCAACAGCGGGGACTGACGGGCGCACGCGGCACCCGGCCCGCCAGAAAGGGCAGACGTCAACGGTGAACGCCCCTAGCCGGGCGTGGACAGGGGTACCGAAGGCAAAAAACAAGGGACGCCATGGGCGGCGTCCCTGGTCAACTTGAGAGAGAAGAAGGCGCCGATCAGGTCAGCGCCGGTTCACGGTCCTTCACCGCGAGCGACATCACATCGTCGTCCGTCGCCGTCGCAAGCGCGTCGTTCTCTGCCTGAAGCCGTACCAGCTCGGCTTCCAGATCACGTACGCGCTGCTGAAGGCGCCGCATCTCCGCGACCATCCGGGGGTCGGGACCGCCGACGTGGCCGAGTAGAGCCTTCGCCATGACTAAGGGTCCTCCACGCTGAGTAACCAGCAGGGATCGCGCACGAGAAACAGCTGAAGTCGGTGCGCGTACCGTCTAGAGTCGCACCGGCCGCTGTCCTGGTCAAGACGCACATCACAGGCCGGTAACAACCTTCCTCTACTAGTTTAGCAGGTACAAACCGGTACTCCCTACCCGCTCACCGTTCGAGGAATCCGGCGGCCTCGCCGCGCGGCCCACTCCAGCGCCCGGTGACGCCGGTGACCTTTCCGGGGCGCCCCGGGAGGCCGGCCGGGGAGTCGCCGTCGAGCAGTTCCAGCAGTCGCCGGCACCTGCCGCGGGGGCCTTCGGCGACGACCTCCACGCGCCCGTCGCGCAGGTTGGTCGCGCTGCCGTCCAGGCCCAGTTCCAGGGCCCGCGCCCTGACCCACCAGCGGAATCCGACGCCCTGGACGCGCCCGCGCACCCACGCCGTCAGCCGCACGATCTCGTCGTCGTCTCCCATGTCGCCCCCCTCGGCCCCAGCCCCTGGCACAGTGCCCCAGTACCGTGCCCGCTAGTACCGTGCCCGCCGGGGGCGCGGCTGGCACACGGGGCAGCTGTAGGACGAGCGGTTCATGAACTCGTCGCGGCGGATCGCCGTGCCGCAGCGGCGGCAGGGCTCGTCCCGCCGCCCGTAGGCGTCCAGGGACCGCTCGAAGTAGCCGCTCTCGCCGTTCACGTTCACGTAGAGGCTGTCGAAGGACGTGCCGCCGACGTCCAGGGCGGCCGCCATGACCTCCTGTGCGGCCTCCAGGACGCGTGCGGCCTCCGCCCGCGTCATCGTCTCGGTGGGGCGCGCCCAGTGCAGCCTGGCCCGCCACAGGGCCTCGTCGGCGTAGATGTTGCCGACGCCGCTGATCAGGGACTGGTCGAGGAGGGCCCGCTTGATGCCGGTCCTGCGGCGGCGCAGGGCGCGGAAGAACGCCTCGGTGTCGAAGGCGTCCTCCAGCGGGTCGGCGGCGATGTGCACGATCGGCTCGGGCACCAGCGCGTTCTCGTCGAAGGCGTCGGGGACGAGGTCGGCGACCATGAGGTGCCCGAACGTCCGCTGGTCGACGAAGCGCAGGTCGTGGCCGCCGTCGCCGAACGCGATCCGCACCCGCAGGTGCTTCTCCCGTTCCCGGTCCGGCTCGCCGACGAGCAGCTGCCCGCTCATCCCGAGGTGGGCGAGGACGGCCTCGCCCTCGCCGTCCAGCGGGATCCACAGGTACTTGCCGCGGCGGCGCGGGGCCAGCAGGGTGCGGCCGGCGAGGCGGCCGGCGAAGTCGGCGGGGCCCGCCTCGTGGCGGCGGACCGACCGGGGGTGCAGCACCTCGGCGGACGCGGCGGTGCGGCCGGTCGTCCAGCGCTCCAGGCCGCGCCGGACGACCTCGACCTCGGGCAGCTCAGGCACCGGCCTGCGCCGCCTGCCCGGCCTGCTGCGCGGCCTGCTCGCCCTGCGCCTGCGCCTCGCGCTGCACGACGATCTCGCGGATCTTGTTCCAGGCGGCCTCGGCGGCGTGCTGCTCGGCCTCCTTCTTGCTGCGGCCCTCGCCCGACCCGTAGGTCTTCCCGCCGACCCGCACGGAGGCGCGGAACGTCTTCTGGTGGTCCGGGCCGCTCTCGGCGACGTGGTACTCGGGGACGCCGAGTTCCTCGACGGCGGTGAGCTCCTGCAGCGAGGTCTTCCAGTCCAGGCCGGCGCCGAGGCCCGCCGACCGGGCGATCAGCGCGTCGAAGAGCCGGTGCACGAGGGCGGACGCCTCGTCCAGGCCGCGGTCCAGGTAGACGGCGCCGATCAGCGCCTCCAGGGTGTCGGCGAGGATCGAGGCCTTGTCGCGGCCCCCGGTGCCCTCCTCGCCGCGGCCGAGCCGGATGTGGGCGCCGACGCCGAGACCGCGGGCGACGCCGGCGAGGGCGCGCATGTTGACCACGGCGGCGCGCAGCTTGGCCAGCTGCCCCTCGGGCAGGTCGGGGTGGCCCCGGAACAGGGTGTCGGTGACGACCAGGCCGAGCACCGAGTCGCCGAGGAACTCCAGGCGCTCGTTGGTGGGCAGGCCGCCGTTCTCGTAGGTGTAGGAACGGTGCGTCAGTGCGCGTTCGAGCAGCTCGTCGTCCACACGGACGCCGAGCGCGGCGGTCAGTTCCGCGCGGTCCGGCGCGGGTTCGCTCTTCTTGGCGCTCACGGGCCCTCCTCGCAGGCCGTGTGTACCGCGCGCTGCGCGGTCGCGTCGATGGCGCGCGGCCGGAAGCCGGCCGGGACGGCGAGGACGCTCGGCGGGAGGGTCCGCGAAGACGAGGTGCGCGCCGGTCGGCTGATCCCGGCGTGCACCACGGCTCCGGGCGCAGTCTCCGCGCCGGTCACCACGCCGACGGCACACGCCGGGGTGGTCGGGGTGCGTGTCCTACCGCACCGTGGGGGGCGGGCCGCGCCGTCCGCGCGGATCCGCCCCCCAGGATGCGAGAAGACTCAGGCCGACGGGGCGATGACCTGCCGCCGGTCGTAGGTGCCGCACGTCGCGCACGCGGTGTGCGGCAGCTTGTGGTCGCGACACGTCGGGCACTCGACCAGGTTCGGCGCGGTGGCCTTCCACTGCGCACGCCGGTGCCGCGTGTTGCTGCGCGACTTCTTCCGCTTCGGGACGGCCACGTCAGCCCTCCTGCTTTCCTTCTCGTCGGTCGGATGAACCACGGGAGCCGAGGCTTCCGTTCCCCCGGTCGGGGGCGGCCGGCGCCATGTCGCCGGCGAGGTCCGCCAGCGCCGCCCACCGGGGGTCGGCGACGTCGTGGTGGTGCCCCGGCTCGGCGTCCGCCAGCCGTGCACCGCAGTCCGGGCACAGGCCCGGGCAGTCGTCCCGGCACAGCGGGGACAGCGGCAGCGCGAGCACCACCGCGTCCCGCAGGACCGGTTCGAGGTCGATGAGGTCGCCCTCGAGGCGGAGCTCGTCGTCGCCGGCGTTCCCGCCCGAGCGGGTGTCGTCGTAGACGAAGAGCTCCTGGAAGTCCGCCTCGAAGGTCGAGGCGATCGGGTCGAGGCAGCGGGAGCACTCCCCCTTGAGGGGGACCGTCGCCGTGCCGGTGACGAGCACCCCCTCCAGGACCGCTTCGAGCCGGAGGTCCAGCTCGACCGCGGCGCCCTCGGGGACGCCCACCATCTCGACGCCGAAATTCTCCGGTGCCGGCACGGACAGGTGCTCCTCCCGCGACGACCCGGGTTGCCTGCCCAGAGCTCGGGTGTCGAGCTTGAGAGGTGCGCTGGGTTCGTGGCGTGTCAGCGGATTCCTGCTTTCGTGTGGCATGGTGAACGGCGGCCGCCTGCGATGGCCGATGTCCCAGGGTACCGAACACCGGCGCGCCGACCCAACTCGCGGGCCGCTCACCAGGGCCGCGCGCCGGAGCGGGCCGTCACCCCGACTGCTGGAGCCGCTCGACCAGCCGGTCGTGGACGCTGTCGGGGACGAGCCCGGAGATGTCCCCGCCGAACTTCACGACCTCCTTCATGAGGCTGGACGACAGGAACGCGTACTCGGGGTTCGTCGCCATGAACAGCGTCTCGACGCCGGCGATCCGGTGGTTCATCTGCGCCATCTGCAGCTCGTACTCGTAGTCGCTGACGGCCCGCAGGCCCCGGACGATCACCGGGATGTCCTGCTCCCTGCAGTAGTCGACGGTCAGCCCGTAGAAGGTGTCCACCCGGATGTTGCCGTACTCGCGGGTGACCTCGGCGATCATGTCGGCGCGCTCGTCGACGGTGAACAGGCTCTTCTTGTTCTTGTTGATCAGCACGGCGACGACCACCTCGTCGTACAGACGGGAGGCGCGGCTGATGATGTCGAGATGCCCGTTGGTGACGGGGTCGAACGATCCCGGACAGACGACACGGCGCACGGCGCGAACCCCTTCGGTCCCGGTTTCTGACCTGCGGCGTGAACGTACCAAATGCCGTTCGGGTCACTGACGGCCGGGCTCGCCGGAGGGCCTCGGCGCGGTCTCGCCGGCCCCGTTCAGCGGTCGAGCGCGTCCACGATCCGGGCCGCGATCGGGCCGGACTCGATGCCGTAGCCGGACGCCTCGGTCATCACCGCCACCGCGTACCTGGGGTCGCTGCGCGGGCCGAACCCGATGAACCAGCGGTCGTTGTAGGCGGCGCCCTCGACGTCGGCGGTCCCGGTCTTGCCTCCGAGGACGGACGTCCCGCGCAGGGACTTGCCGGTGCCCCGCTCGACGACCGCCTTCATCATGTCCCGCAGCTGCTCGGCCTGCTCGGAGGTGAGCGCGCGCGACAGGCGCCGCGGGGAGATCTCGTCGACCGTGGAGCCGTCCGGGGCGCGCAGCCTGTCCACGAGACGGGGCCTCATGACCTCCCCGTCGTTGAGGACCCCGGCGGCGACCATGGCCATCTGAAGCGGCGTGGCGACCGTGCTGCCCTGCCCGATCGAGCCGAGCGCGCTGAGGGAGGGCTGGTCGGTCTCCGGGAAGGCGCTCGGGGCGGTCGTCAGGCCGTCCGCGAACTCGACGCGGTCGCCGAACCCGAACTTGCCCGCCTGCGTGCGGACGGCGCCGTTGCCGGGCTCCTCGGCGCCCATGTAGGCGAACGTGGTGTTGCAGGACTGGGCGTAGGCCTCGATGAGCGGGATGCGGCGGAGGTCGCAGGAGCCGCCGATGTCGCCCGCGTCGTTGTTGATGGCCTGCCCCGCGCCCGGCGGCCGGTAGCTGCGTCCGGCCCGGACATCGGTGTCCTCGTTCCCGCCGGCCTGGAGCGCCGCCGCGGCGACCACGGTCTTGAACGTGGAACCCGGCGGGAACAGCTCGTAGGCGGCCTTGTTGAGCAGCGGCTTGAGCGGCTGGTCACCGAGCCGGTCGAACGCCCGCACGGCCTGCTCCCGGTCGAGCGTCGACACCTCGTTCGGGTCGTAGGAGGGCGTGGACGCCATCACGAGGATCGCGCCGTTGGAGGCGTCGAGGACCACCGCCGCCGCGCGGCGGGCGCCGCTCGCCCGCAGCGCCTGGTAGGCGACGCGCTGCGCGTCGGGGTCGACGGTGGCCTCGACCGTCCCGCCCGGGACGGGCCTGCCGATCAGCTTGTCGATGAAGTTGGACGTGGCGAGCCGGTCGTCCGAGCCGTCCAGGAAGTGGTTCTCGGCGTCCTCCAGCCCCGTCTGGGAGAAGACCGAGAAGTAGCCGGTGATGGGAGCGAAGACGGCGCCGTCCTTGTAACGCCGCTGGTACCGGTCGCGGCCGGTCTTCTCCGACCAGGCGAGCCGTTCGCCGTCCGCGACGATGGGCCCGCGGTCGATCTTGAACCGGTCCTCGAACTGGCGGGCGTTGCGGGAGTCGTCCCGGAGCTCCTGCGCCTCGAACCCCTGCACGTAGGTGATGTTCACCAGGAGCGCGATCGCCATCACCAGCGTGATGATCCACGTACGTCCCAGCGCTCGGTCCATGCCGGGCTTCATGCGCATGGCTCTACCCGAACTCCCCCCGTATCAGCGTCCTTCGGCTCGGCCGTACCAGAAGATCGCCTCGCCGTAGCGGCGGTCGCGCTCGGGGGCGTAGCCGTCCGGCCACGCCAGGGCCGGGCCGCGCGCGGCGCGTTCCACGACGACGAGCGCGTCCGGGGCGGCCCACCCGTTGTCGCGCAGGTCCTCCAGCAGCGCGGTGACGGACGCGTCCGCCAGCGCGTACGGCGGGTCGGCGAAGATCAGGTCGTAGGGCTCGTCCGGCGGCCTGCGGACGAGGCGCTCCACCCTGTCCGCGCACGGGACGGCGCCCGGCAGCCCGAGCGACGCGGCGTTCCGGCGGATCACCTTCATGGCGCGCGGGTGCGACTCGACCAGCAGCGCGTGGGCGGCGCCCCGGGAGAGCGCTTCGAGGCCGACCGCGCCCGAACCGGCGTACAGGTCGGCGACGCGGAGCCCGTCCAGCGGGCCGAGCAGGGCCAGCACCGTGGAGAACAGGCCCTCCCGGGCACGGTCGCTGGTCGGCCTGGTGTCCTTCCCCGCCGGGACCGCCAGCCGCCGTCCGCCCGCACTGCCCGCGATGACCCTGCTCACCCGTCCAGTATCGGGGGCGTCCCGCGATGGTCGCGCAATCCCCCGGCCGGGGAACGCGCGGAATCATGCACAACCGCCACGCCCTTCCGTTGTGAACCTCTACCCAAATGGTCGGGACCCTGTTCACAACGACTACTTGACGTGTAAACGTGCTCGCAGGTTGTGCAACCCAGCCATCAGGAGCAGCAGTGCATCACGGAAAGAGACTGGCGGTGACTGCCGGAGCGACGGTTCTCGGCATCGCCGCCATGAGCGGCGTCTCACATGCTGAGACCTCGCAGCCCCCCGCCAGGCACGCGGCGCATCCGCTCGGGGACCTGGCACTGAAGAAGGCCCCCCAACTGAAGAAGGCGACGCCCAAGAAGGCCGCCCAGAAGAAGGCGACGCCGAAGAAGATCGGCCTGAAGAAAACGGCCGCACCGAAAACCACAAAAACGACGAAGACTCCCATTAAGGCGAAAACCCGAAAAGCGGCAACAAAGAAGGCACAGCCGGGGGTCGGCCTTCACCTCGGCGCCACGCTGAAGTACGACGAGCGCACCAGGACCGCGAGCGCCGGCGTCGACCTCGGCGCGGGCCTCCGGACACCGGAGGGCGGCGCGGGCGTCCGGCTCCAGACCGGCGCGAGCGTCTCGCTGAACGACGCCACGGTGCAGGCGGGCACGCGGCTCGGCGCACGCGCCGCCTCGCCCGCCGGAACGGCGGGGCTGACGCTCGACACCGGCGCCACGGTGTCGGCGGGCCGGCAGCTCCTCAGCGCGCAGACCCGGCTCGGCGCGTCCGTCACGCCGGCCGGCGGCACGCCGCTGTCGGCCCAGCTGTCCGTCGGCGCCTGCGTCGGCGGCGGATGCGAGGCCCCGACCCCGCCGACTCCGCCGACGCCGCCGACCCCGCCCACGCCGCCGACTCCCCCGGTGCCGCCCGGCGGGCCGACGCCGCCCGGTCCGTCGCCGGCGCCGCCGTCGCTCCCGTCGTCGCCGCTGCTGCCGGAGCTCCCGTCCGGCGGCGGCATGGGCCCCGGCGCGACCGCGGCCGGCGAGATCACGCCGCCGAAGGAGCTGCCCTTCACCGGCGCCGGCGCGCTGCCGCTGGTGGCGCTCGGCATCACCGCCATCGCCGCGGGCAGCGCCGCGGTGGCCGCGACCCGCAGGCGGCACGTCCGCGAGTCCTGAGCACCACCTTGAAAGGGGCGTCTCCCACCCGGGGGGCGCCCCTTCGGGTGTTCAGAGCGCCTCGGACTTCGCGACCTTCCACCCGCCGCCCGCCGGCTGGAGCAGCAGCCGGCGCATCTCGATCTTGTCGTTGTCGGTGCAGGTGCTCTCGCAGTCACCGACCAGGACCAGCGCCGTGAGCCCGGTCCCCGCCTCGCCGGAGCGCAGGCCGACCTCCAGTGCCGTCCCCCGCGCGACGGACGGTTCCCGCGACACCGTGTCGATCACCCCGCGCGCGTCCGTCCCCGGCCACGTCGCCCCCGACACGTCGGCCTTCGGCGACCCGGCCTTCAGCGAGTACAGGCTGTCGAGCAGCCACCCGCCCCCCTGCTTGACCATGGTCGCGCGCATCGGGTCCTGGAGCCGGGTCGGGTCGGCGTTCTCGGCGCGCACCGTCCGCTTGACGTACGACAGCACGGTCACCTGGCCGGACCTGGCGGACACGACGGCCGAGTCGACGACCTCCGTGCTGACCGAGCCCTTCTTGGACGCCAGCTCCTCCTTGTAGTCCCGCGTCCCGAGCTGCCGGTCGTAGTCCGCGCCGTAGCGGGGCGTCGACACCCGGTGCGCCGCCGCCACGTTCTCCTCGAACTCGGCGTGGTCGAAGCTGAGCACCGACGTGATCGCCTGCGCGGCCGGCGCGACCGCCTCCGCCGCCGCGGCGGGCGGGGCGACCGACCCGGTGTCGGCCTTCGCGGGATTCTCCCCCGAACCGTCCGACATCAGCAGCCACGCCGTCCCGCCCGCGGCGAGCGCGACGAGCGGCGCCACCACCGCCGCGGCGATCCCGAGCCCCCGGCGCCGCCGCCGCGGCGGGACGGTGTGCGGCTGCGGGGCCTGGTACGTCCCGCCCGAGTCGGTCCCGGCCGGCTGCGCCGGGCGCCCCACGGTCGGCGGCACCCGCGCGTCCCCGGCGAAGTGCGCGCCGGTGCTGAGCGCCCCCTCGTCCTCGGGGACGTCGTGCCCGCCGAGCAGGGTGAGCAGCACCTCCTGCGCCGCCGGCCGCATCGCCGGGTCCTTCGCGAGGCAGGACGCGACGACGCCGCGCAGCGACTCCGGCAGCGGCGACAGGTCCGGCTCGTAGTTCAGGATCCGGTGGAACACCGCGGAGATCGTGTCGTTGCCGAAGGGGTGCCGCCCCGTCGCCGCGAACAGCATCGTCGCCGCCCACGTGAACATGTCCACGCCGCTGCCGAGCTCGGCGTCGGTGACCTGCTCGGGCGCCATGTAGGACGGCGTGCCGACCACGCCGCTGCCCCGCGCCGACGCCGCGCCGATGACCCGCGCGATGCCGAAGTCGATGACGCGCGGGCCGTCCGGCCCCATCAGCACGTTGGACGGCTTGAAGTCGCGGTGCAGGATCCCCGCCCGGTGGATCGCCGCGAGCGCCGTGACCGTCCCGATCGCCAGCCGGTCCAGGTCGGTCCCGATCCGCGGGCCCTGCTCGTTCACCAGCCCGCTGAGCGACGGCCCCGGCACGTACTCGCTCACGACGTACGGGAGGTCGCCGGAGATGTCGGCGTCCACGACCTGCGCCGTGCAGAACCCGGCCACCCGCCCGATCATCCGCATCTCGCGCTCGAACCGCGCCCGCCACTCCGGGCTGCGGCTGAGCTGGTCGCGCAGCAGCTTCACCGCCGCCCGCACGCCGTCCTCCCGGCGCCCCAGGTAGACGACGCTCTGCCCGCCCTCCCCGAGCCTCCCGACCAGTTCGTACCGCCCGAGCCGCGCCGGGTCTCCGGGCACCAGGGGACCGGGGGACGTCATGGGGAGCTCCTCAATCGCGTACCGACCCGCCACGGGGACCTGTACCCGCACAAGCCCCCGATGGCCACCTACCATCCTGTACACGTTAGACGTCCGTGATCAACCATGTGTTCTGAGTTAGCCCAGGGAGGCGACACCCCTGGAACCCCCGGGTCACGGTGGCCGGGGTGGTTCTCGCCGCGCCGTGCCACGCGGCGGCCCGTCCGTCTGTTCGCCGGTCAGGCCGGGGACCAGCGGGCCCGGGTCCGGACCCCGGGGTCGGGGTCGGCGAGTGCCCGGGCGAGGGCGTCGCCGGTGCCACGCGGCGCCTCCCCCGCCCGGGCGGCCCGCGTGAGCACCGTGAGCGCGGCGGCGCGCGGCCGGGCGCTCGGGGCCTCAGTCGGGTTCACGCGTTCATCGTGACCCGTCCCGGACAGAGATGTCAACTTAATAGGTAGAGAATATCGGGAGCCCTAGGCCTTCTCCAGGAAGTCGGCGCGCTCGTCGTCCAGGAGAGAGGCCAGCACGGTGGCGAGGCCGGGGTGGCCGGAGAGGTCCGGATCCGCGTCGACGAGGGCGGTCGCCTCCTCGCGTGCGTCGCGGATGACCTCCTCGTCCCGCTGGAGGGTGAGGAGGCGCAGGCTGGACGCGCGGCCCGCCTGCGCGGCGCCGAGGACGTCGCCCTCGCGGCGCTGCTCCAGGTCGAGGCGGGACAGCCGGAAGCCGTCGGTGGTCGAGGCGACCGCGTCGAGCCGTTCGCGCGCCTTGCCGCCCGGCGCGGCGTCGGTGACCAGCAGGCACAGGCCGTGCAGCGATCCCCGCCCGACGCGGCCGCGGAGCTGGTGGAGCTGGGAGACGCCGAACCGGTCCGCGTCCATGATCACCATGACGGTGGCGTTCGGCACGTCCACGCCCACCTCGATGACCGTGGTGGCGAGCAGGACGTCGACGTCCCCGGCGGTGAAGCGGCGCATCACCGCGTCCTTCTCCTCCGGGTGCAGCTTGCCGTGCAGGACGCCGATGCGCAGCCCGGCGAGGAGCTCCTCCAGCTTCGGCAGCACCTCCATGATCCCGAGCGGGGAGCGGCGCTCGCCCTCCTCCGCCACGACGGCGTCGCCCTCGTCGCCCTCCTGCTCGCCGATGCGCGGGCACACGATGTAGACCTGCCGCCCGTTCGCCGCCTCCTCCTTGATCCGCTCCCAGGTGCGGGCGAGGAAGGCGGGCTTCTCGGGCGGGACGACATGGGTGCGGATCTCCGACCGCCCGGCCGGGAGCTGGCCGAGCACCGACGTCTCCAGGTCGCCGAAGACGGTCATCGCCACGGTCCGCGGGATCGGCGTCGCCGTCATGACCAGGACGTGCGGGCGGCCGCCGCCGGCCTTCTCCCGCAGGGCGTCGCGCTGCTCGACGCCGAAGCGGTGCTGCTCGTCCACGACGACGAGCCCGAGGTCGGCGAACTGGACGGTCTCCTGCAGCAGCGCGTGGGTGCCGACCACGATGCCGGCGGCTCCGGACGCCACGTCCAGCAGCGCCTCCTTGCGCGCCTTCGCGCCCTGCGACCCGGTCAGCAGCGCGACCCGGGTGGCGTGCTCCGCCCCGCCGATCTGCCCCGCCTGCGCCAGGTCGCCGAGCATCCCGGTGATCGAGCGGTGGTGCTGCTGCGCCAGCACCTCGGTGGGCGCGAGCAGCGCGGCCTGCCCTCCCCCGTCCACGACCTGCAGCATCGCCCGCAGCGCGACCACGGTCTTGCCCGCGCCGACGTCGCCCTGGAGCAGGCGGTGCATGGGGTGCTCGCGGGCCAGGTCGGCGGCTATCTCGTCGCCGACCTCGCGCTGGCCCTTGGTGAGCTCGAAGGGGAGGCGCGCGTCGAACTCCGCCTGGATGCCGCCGAAGGACGGGGGCCGCGGCCTGGCCGGGAGCGCCGCGGCGGCGACGCGGCGCTGCGCCAGCGCGATCTGGACGACGAACGCCTCGTCCCACTTCAGGCGCGCCCTGGCGCGGCCCAGCTCGTCCCAGGTGCGCGGCCGGTGGATGCCCTCGTAGGCCTCGCGCAGGCCGATCAGGTCGCGGCGCCGGAGCAGGGCCGCGGGCATCGGGTCGGCGGGCAGGTCCAGCTGGGACAGGACGGTCTCCACCGACGTGCTGATCGCCTCGATGGGCAGCGACTTGGTGGACGGGTAGATCGGGATGATCTCGTCGGCCCACTCCTGCGCGGCCTCCGCGGCGCCCTTCTCGGGGACGACCTTGTACTGCGGGTGCGCGAGCTGCCGCACGGGCCGGCCGCTGCGCGGCGCGTAGGTGCTGATCTTCCCGGCGAACAGGCCGCGCGTGCCGGGCGACAGGTCCTTCTCCGGCCGGTAGGAGCCCTTGCGGCCGAAGAAGCTCAGCTTGAGCTCGCCCGTCCCGTCCGTGACGGTGATCTCCAGGACGTAGCCGGGGTTGCGGGTGAGGGTGCGGCCCTGCACCTTGACGACCTCGGCCATGACGGTAACGTGCTCGCCGTCCTGCAGGCCGCTGAGCTGCGTCAGCTCGCCGCGGTGGGCGTAGCGGCGCGGGTAGTGGTGCAGCAGGTCGCCGACCGTGCGCAGGTCGAGGCCCTTCTCCAGCGCCTTGGCCGTCTTGTCGCCGAGGACCTTGCCCAGCGGCTCGTCGAGATTCGCCACGTGGTCTTTTCTAGCCCATGGGGGCGACGGGAATCACTCGACGCCGATGAGCAGCGGGTACCGCTCCTGGTCGCCGTCGTAGACGCCGACCTCCACGTCGGGGTGCGCGCGGCGCAGGTGATCTTCGAGGGCGGCGGCGAGGCCGGGCGGCGCGTGCCGGCCGGCGATCAGGGTGACCAGCTCGCCGCCGCCCGACAGCATGCGGTCCAGGACGTCCGCGGCCACGGCGGCGACGTCCGCGCCGATCGTCGCGACGTCGCCCTCGATGAGGCCGAGGACGTCCCCCGGCTGGCAGAGCCCGACGCTCGTGACGGCCTCCTCGGCGGCGACCTCCAGGTGGCCGAAGCGGGTGGCGCCGGCGGCGCGCGTCATCTCGATGACGTCCTCGGCGAAGCGGCGGAGCGGGTCGTGCACCGCGAGCGCCGCCATGCCCTGGACGGACGCCTTGGTCGGCACCACGGCGATCCGCGCCCCGCCGTCCCGCGCGCGCTCGGCGGCGGCCTCGGCGAGCGACAGGACCTCCGGCTCGTTCGGCAGGACGGCCACCTCGTCGCCCGCCGCGAGGATCGCCGCCGCCAGCACCGCGAGCGGCGGGACGCCGCCGGACTCGCGCCGCACGACCCGGGCGCCGCACTCCTCGAACAGCGCGGCCAGCCCGTCGGCGGCGGTCACGGCGATCACCGCGCGGCCGGTGTGCGGCGCGTGCGGCTCCCCGGCGCCGGCGTGCAGGCAGGTGACGCGGATCCGGTGCGGGCGCCCCGCCGCCATGCCCGCCTCGATCGCCGCGCCGGCGTCGTCCACGTGGACGTGGACGTTCCACAGCCCGTCGCCGCCGACCACGACGAGCGAGTCGCCGAGGCCGTCGAGGCTCTCCCGCAGCGGGTGGACGGCGTCGTCGGAGGCGTCCAGCAGGTACATGACCTCGTAGCCGGGGCCCGGCGGCTCGGGCCGCTCCTCCGCGGGGGCGGGCGCCGCGGCGGAGCGGGCCGGGACCTCGTACCGCTCGGGGTACTCCTCGGTGACCACGGCGGCGAGGGCGTCGAGCACCACGCAGAACCCGGCCGCGCCCGCGTCGACGACGCCGCTGCGGGCGAGCACCTCCAGCTGGCCGGTGGTCAGGCGCAGCGCCCGCCGGGCGCCCGCCGAGGCCTCCCGCGCGGCCCCGGCCAGCCCGGGGTTCCGCGCGCAGGACGAGGCGGCCTCGGCGAGCACGCTCAGGATCGTCCCCTCGACGGGGCGCTCGACGGCGCCGCGGGCCAGGCCGGAGGCGTGGCCCAGGGCCCGCGCGAGCGCGGCGCCGTCCGGCGGTTCCTCCAGCGGGCCGAGGACGTCCGCGAGCCCCCGGAACACCTGGCTGAGGATCACGCCCGAGTTGCCCCGGGCGCCGAGCAGCGCCCCCTGGGCGAGCGCCCGCCACGTCCGGTGGCCGGCCGCGCCCTCCGGCAGCTCGTCGAGCGCGTCCGCCGCCGCGACGACGGTCAGGTGCAGGTTGGTCCCCGTGTCGCCGTCCGGGACGGGAAACACGTTGAGGGCGTCGATCTCGGCCCGGGTGCGGCCGAGCGCGTCCGCCGCCAGCCTGCACCACCGCCGCACCGCACCGCCGTCGAGGACGGCGCTTCGATCAGAGTGGCCCACAGCGCTCCTTTCCCGCGGCGCAAGCTTCGCACGCCGCACGGGATGCCCGGTCGATTCGCCTAGCCGACGGGCTGTCGGCTACTCTGATTCATGCGCCTCGTCCGAGGCGCTCATCAGTGAGCGCCCATGATGCCCGGTTCGCCCGCGGCGGCACCGGGCGGCGCTCCGGTTCAGAGCATCGACACCACTTGGAGTTTCCCGTGGCTTCCGTCTGCGACGTCTGCGGCAAGGGACCCGGTTTCGGCATGCGCGTCTCCCACTCGCACCGCCGCACCCCGCGCCGCTGGAACCCCAACATCCAGCGCGTGCGCGCCGTCGTGAACGGCACCACCAAGCGGATCAACGCCTGCACCTCCTGCATCAAGGCCGGCAAGATCGTCAAGCCGACGGTCTGATCGCGCCGCCGAGCGGGTAGGGGTCACCCCCGGCACGGTCCACGAGGGGCTTCGGCCGGCTCATCGGAGATGTCCGATGAGCCGGCTTTCTGCGTCCAGGGGCGATCGCGTTCTCAGGACCGGTGGCGCCAGGCGTGGTCGACGGGGCCGATGCCGGCGCCGAGCGGGAAGCCCGCCGCGATCGCGCCCGTCACGTACTCCTTCGCCTTCGCCACCGCGCCCGGGACGTCCTCGCCCAGCGCCAGGTGGGACGCGATGGCGGACGCGAGCGTGCAGCCCGTCCCGTGCGTGTGCCGGTTGTCGTGCCGGGGCGCGGTGAAGCGGTGCTCGCGCTCCCCGTCGAACAGCAGGTCGGTGGGATCGCCCGGCAGGTGGCCGCCCTTGATCAGGACCCAGGCGGGGCCGAGCGCCTTGACGGCCTCGGCGGCCTCGCGCAGCCCGGCCTCGTCCACCACCTTGACGCCGGTGAGCTGCTCGACCTCGTACAGGTTCGGCGTGACGACGGTCGCGGCCGGCAGCAGGGCCGTCCGGACGGCGTCCACGGCGTCCGGGGCGAGCAGCGAGTCGCCGTGCTTGGACACGCCCACCGGGTCGACGACGGCGGGGGCGTCCGACGCGGCCAGCGCCTCGGCGACGGTCTCGACCAGAACGGTGGACGCGAGCATGCCGGTCTTGAGCGCGTGGACGCCGATGTCGGACAGCACCGAGTCGAGCTGGGCGCGGACCGCCTCGGGCGGCAGCTCCCAGTAGCCCTGGACGCCGAGGGAGTTCTGCGCGGTGACGGCGGCGACGACGCTCATCCCGTGCACGCCCTGGGCGAGCATGGTCTTCAGGTCCGCCTGGATGCCGGCGCCGCCGCCGGAGTCGGAGCCCGCGATGGTGAGCACGAGGGGAGGGGCCTTCGGAGCGCGCGTCATGCCGTCCACTTTATGGCGATCCGGCGGGAGCGGCGATCTCAGACGAGCGTGCAGGGCAGCCGGTTCAGCACGCAGGCGGACGGCGTGGACGCCGTGCCGCGCGCGGTGAACACGATCCGCACCGTGGCGCCGGGCGCGATGGCGGTACGGCCCCGGACGAAGGGGGTGGTCCCGCCCCGGACGACGGTGGCGCCGCTGACGGCGGTGACGGTGGCGTTCGGGATCTTGAAGGCGAGGGCCCACGCCGCGACGGGCTGGCGTCCCTTGTTGGCGATGGTGGCGGTGGCCTTGAAGCCGCCCGGTGTCCGGGACGCGACGCGGAAGGCGACGATGAGGCCGTCGGGGCGGTCGCCGCGGCTGGCGCGCTCGCCGGGGCCGCGCTGGGAGACCTGGCTGTCGCGCGGGTCGGTCTGCGTCGTGCGGGGGGAGCCGCCGGCGAAGTTGAGGGAGATCTGCTGGGTGCTCAGCGCGTAGGAGACGATCCCCACCGCGATGACGAGCGCGACGATCGGGAGCAGAGGGAGCGGGAGCACGGAGACGAACCTGGTCCAGCCGCGCCCGCCGGGGGCGCCGGGGGCGCCGGACGTGTCCGCCTGCTCCGGCGGATCGGGGGGTTCGCGCGGCTGCTCGGGGAGCGTCGTGCCCGGGGCGCCCGGGTAGTCGCCGGGATAGTCCCCCGGGAGCGGCTCGAACCGGAACGGGCCGGGCGGGTCGTGGCGGCGGTCGGCGACCGGTCGCGCTCCCCGGCGGGCCTGGTCGTTCGGCTCCACGACGACCCGGTCGTCGGTCGGTCCGGAGAAGGCGTCGTAGGTGGGGTCGACCGGAGCCCCGTAGTACGAACCCCGGGGCGTGCCGGCGCCCCGTGGGGGTTCGTCGTCCGGTTGCTCAAACCTGGAGTGTCGTCCCATCCCATCCCTCTTCGATCACAGGATGTATACCAAACCCGTACCAAACATGCCTACCGGATGCGTCAACGCACACGGCTGTACGCGCTGGGTGCACGACGCGTTCAGGTGGGGAAGTGGTCCCACGCGCCGGCGGGCGGCTCGCGGCCGTCCACCCGCACGCCGGCCCCTTTCACCACGTCACCGATCCGCGTCCACGACGCCGGCAGGGCGGACGGCGGGAACGTCGCGGCGAACGCGTGGTCCTCGCCGCCGGTGAGGACGTGCCGCAGCCCGTCCGGCCCGAGGATCTCCGGGACGGGCACGGCCGCCGAGTCTATGTCGATGCGGACACCGCTCGCGTCCGCGATGTGGCCGAGGTCCTGGACGAGCCCGTCGCTCACGTCGAGCAGCGCGGTGGCGCCGTGGGCCCGCGCCTCGTCCCCGGCCGCGTAGGGAGGCTCCGGACGGCGGTGGGCCGCCAGCAGCTCCTCCGGGACGTCCTCGCCGGCGCCGAGCAGCGCCAGCCCGGCGGAGGCGAACCCGAGCCGCCCCCGCAGCGCCACGACGTCGCCCGGACGCGCCCCGGACCGGGTCAGCGGCGCCGCGCCGCCGAGGTCGCCGAGCGCGGTGACGGCGAGGGTGATCTCCGGCGCCCCGGCGACGTCGCCGCCCGCGACGGACGCGCCCGCCGCGCGGCACTCGTCGGCGAGGCCGTCGTAGAGCCGCCCGGCCCAGGCGGCGCCGGTGCCGGGCGGCGCGGCGAACCCGACGAGCAGCGCGGTCGGTCGGGCGCCCATCGCGACGACGTCGGCGAGGTTCTGCGCGGCGGCCTTGCGCCCGATGTCGTAGGGGCCGGACCAGTCGCGGCGGAAGTGCCGGCCCTCCACGAGCAGGTCGGTGGTGGCGACGACGCGCCCGTCCGGCGCCGCGATCACCGCCGCGTCGTCGCCCGGCCCGAGAAGGACCTGCGGGCCCTGGGGCAGCCGCCGGGTCAGCAGGCCGATCAGCCCGAACTCGCCCAGCTCCCCGATGGTGCCCATCCGCCGCCTTCTCCCCGTTTCACATGTTTCCCACCGGTCTCACCGGGCACGCCGTACCCCGGCCGCCCGCGGCGGCGCGTAACACGATACGGTGAACCGTCCGACGGTTGATTCTCCGCCCGGGGAGGACGTGATGGTGCAGGCCTACATCCTCATCCAGACCGAAGTCGGGAAGGCCGCCGAGGTGGCCAGTCACATCTCCGGCATATCGGGCGTCACGCTGGCGGAGGACGTCACGGGGCCCTACGACGTGATCGTCCGGGCGGAGGCGCGCAACGTCGACGAGCTGGGCAAGCTCGTCGTGGCGCAGATCCAGGCGGTCGAGGGAATCACGCGCACGCTCACGTGCCCGATCGTCCACATCTGAGAGGCGCGCGGAGCGGAGCACGGGCGGAGTGGAGAGCGCCGTACAGATGCCCTCGAAGGGTCCGGGCCGGCGTCCCGGCAACGGGCGCGCGGCACGGCTCGCCCCGGCCCTGATCGGCGCCGCGCTGCTGGCCGCGGCCTGCGGCGACGGGGCGGTGCAGGTCCCGGTCCCGAGTCCGGACACCGCGACGAGCCGGCTGTGCGCGGGGCTGCGGCTGCCCGAGAAGGTGCACGGCGAGAAGCGCCGCGACACCTCCCCGAGCTCGCCGCTGACCGCGGCCTGGGGCTCTCCCGCGATCGCGCTGCGCTGCGGCGTGCCGCGGCCCGCCACGCTGAAGCCCACCTCGGAGCTGGTGACGATCAACGGGATCGACTGGTTCGGCATGCCCGCCGACCGGCCGGTCACGTTCACCGCGGTCGGCCGGCAGGCCTACGTCGAGGTGACGGTACCGCCCAAGTACAACCCGGCCGGCGACGTGCTCATCGAACTGGGCCCGGCGATCAGATCGACGATCCCGGCCAAGCCCGAGGGCCAGATCTGATCACGGCCCCGCCCGCCCTCCGGCCCTGCCCGTGCCCCGGTGGATGGCGCGCCGCCCGGCCGCCGTGCGCGCGAGGGTCCCGCGATCCGCGCGGCACGGTCCTCGGCAGGCCGGCGGCGGCCGATCCACGATGGCGGGCGTCCGGGCGGTCGAGGCGGGCCCCGGCAGGGAGCCAGGACAACCCGGGGATGAGGAGCCAGCTCGCCCATGGAATCCAGAGACGTCCCGGAGTCGGTGCGGAGCCTCGCCGAACTCTTCCAGCGCACGGCCGGAGCGCGGGCCGGGCAGGTCGCCCTTCGCTCTTCGGACGGCGCCGTGGAGCTCACCTGGCGGGAGTACGCCGAGCGTGTGCGGCGGATCGCCGGCGGCCTCGCCTCGCTCGGCGTCCGCCATGGGGACACGGTGGCGCTCATGCTCACCAACCGTCCCGAATTCCATCTCGTGGACACGGCCGCGCTGCACCTCGGCGCCACGCCCTTCTCGGTCTACAACACGAGCCCGCCGTCGCAGATCGCCCACCTGTTCTCCAACGCCGGCAACCGGGTCGTGGTGACCGAGCGGCAGTGGGTGCCGGCGGTCCGCGCCGCGGGCGGGGCGGTGGAGCACGTCGTCTGCGTCGACGGCGCGGCCGAGGGCGCGCTGACGCTGGCCGACCTCGAAGACCGGACTCCGGAGTCGTTCGACTTCGAGGCCCGCTGGCGGGCGGTGGGCCCCGAGGACCTGGTCACCCTGATCTACACCTCCGGGACGACGGGGCCGCCGAAGGGCGTCGAGGTGGAGCACCGCGCGATCCTCGCGTGCCTGCGCAGCGGCCTCGCGCTCCCCCACGTGGGTGCGGGCGCACGGGCCGGGCGCCTGGTCTCCTACCTTCCGGACGCGCACGTGGCCAACCGGTACTTCAGCCACTACCTGGCGATGGCCGGCGGCTCCTCGATCACCACCGTGGCCGACCTGAAGAGCGTGGCCCAGGTGCTGCCCGCGGTTCGGCCGACCGTCTTCCTCGGCGTCCCGGCCTTCTGGTACCGGATCCAGGCCGCGCTCACCCAGGCGATCGACGCGCAGGGCGGCCCGCGCCGGCGCCTCGCCGGCTGGGCCGTCCGCGTCGGCCGCGAGGCCGCGGACCGGCGGGCCTCCGGCCGCGCGCTCCCGGCCCGCCTGGCGGTCCGGCGGGCCGCCGCGGACCGGCTGGTGCTGCGGCGGCTCCGCGCCCGGATCGGCCTGGACGGGGCGGACGCGGTCATCACCGGTTCCGCCCCGATCGCCGCCGACGCCGTCCGGTTCTTCCAGTCGCTCGGCATCGAGCTGTGCGAGGGGTGGGCGATGTCGGAGTCGTCCGCGGCCGGGGCGATCAACCTTCCGGGCGGAATACGGCCCGGGACGGTCGGCCGGCCGATGCGGGACGTCGAGGTGCGGGTGGCGGCCGACGGGGAGCTGCTGCTCCGCGCGCCGACGCTGATGCGGGGCTACCGCGGGGACGAGGAGCGGACGGCCGAGGCGATCGACGCGGACGGCTGGCTGCACACCGGCGACGTGGGCACGGTCGACGCCGACGGGTACGTCACGATCGTCGACCGCAAGAAGGACCTGATCGTCAACACCTCGGGCAAGAACATGTCGCCGGCCAACATCGAGAACGCCGTGCTGGCCTCCTGCCCGCCGGTCGGCTCGGTGATCGCGGTCGGCGACCGCCGCCCCTACGTGGTCGCGCTGATCACCCTCGACCCCGTCGCCGCGCGGGCCTTCGCCGACGCGCGCGGCATCGCCGGCGGCGAGGACGTCGCGGTGCTCGCCCGCGCCCCCGAGATGCGCGCGGCCGTCGAGGCGGGGGTCGCGCGCGCGAACGCGACGCTGTCGCGGGTCGAGCAGATCAAGGACTTCCAGATCCTGCCGGAGACGTGGACCCCGGGCGGCGCGGAACTGACTCCGACGAACAAGCTGCGGCGGCGGGCGATCGCCGAGCGGTACGCGGAGGAGATCGAGGCCCTCTACCGGCGGGAGCGGCGGCCGGACCGGTTCCCGGAGCGGAGCTCCAGCGGAGCGGAGGGAGCCGGACCGGCCTGCTCTTCCGGGGGGAGTGGGGGGTCGTCCCCCCACAGGAAACCGGACCGGACCCGCTGACGACGCCGGCCCGCCGTCACTCCGTGGCGGGCGTCCGCGGGCGCCCGCCACCGGGGCGGTACGCGCCGGGCGGCTGCCCGGTCCACCGGCGGAACGCGCGGCGGAACGCGCTCGCCTCCGAGAACCCCAGCCGCCTCGCCAGATCCTCGACGGACTCCTCGCCGCGGGTCAGGCTGGCGATGGCGGCCTCCCGCAGCAGGTCCTCCTTGAGCTGGCCGATCGAGGTGTGCTCGGCGCGCAGCAGCCTGCGCAGGTGCTGGGTGCTCACGTTGAGCCGCGCGGCGATGTCGTCCGGCGCCGGCCAGTGCCCGCTCAGCCCGCGGGCGAGGATTGCGCGCACCTGGTCCGCGGTGGACGATCCGTAGTCGCGGGTCGCGAGCCACACGTGCGGCTGGTCGGCGAGGTAGTCCGCGAGCTGCTGCTCGTCCCGCACCAGCGGCGCGGTCAGCAGCTCGCGGTCGAAGGCCAGCACCAGCCCGCCGGCGTCGAACCGCGGGTGCCGGCCGAACACGGTCTCGTAGTCCGCGGCGTACGCGGGGGACGGCCAGGGCAGGCGCAGCTCGCGCAGGGCGATCCGCCGCCCGACGAGCCAGCCGAGGACCCGGTGCACCACCGTGGCGAGGAGCTCGGCGCCCAGATGATCGGGATCGTCCAGCCGGCCGACGTCGATCTCCACCTCGACGAGCGCGGCACCGGCCGTCACCCGCAGCCGGGGCGTGCCCAGCACCTCGCCGGCCTCGGCCAGCCGCTGCAGCGCCGCCCGCAGGTCCGGGACGTGGATCACCGAGCGCATCATGAGCTGGAACGCGCCCAGGGGCACGGGCGGTCCCAGCCCGAACAGCTCGTCCCCGGTCAGGATCCACAGCTCCTGGGTCAGCTCCCCGACCTGGGAGATCGTCACGGCGGCACCGCCGGACGGGTCCGCGACGCTCGCGGGCAGGCCCGCGCGCCGCAGCAGCGACGCCGCGTCCAGGCCCTGCCGCTCGCCGACGCGCACCAGCCGCCGGGCCATGTCCCCCGCCGGCGCCGACCTGCTGCTCACGGACGCACCCTAGCGCCCGGACCGGCGGCCGCCGAGCCGCGGGCCGTGTGCGCGCGGCGGTCATGGAACGTGCGAGGCACGGTGCTCGGCCGGACGGGCGGAGATCCGTAGCTTCGCCGGTATGTTCCACACGCAGAAGGTCGGGGTCTGGAGCGACCCCGTCGAGTTCGCGGTGACGGCGGAGCGCACGGTCGCCTACGCCGAGGCCACCAACGACCCCATCGCCGCGCATCGTGACGGCACTCTGGCGCCTCCCGTGTTCGCCGTCGTCCCGGGCTTCTCCGTCATGGCGCGGCTGACGCTGGCCGCGGCACCGGAATCGGCGGCCGGCCGGATCCTGCACGGCCGGCACGATCTGCGGATCCACCGTCCGATCGTGCCCGGCGACGTGCTCAGCACTCGCGCGCAGGTCGTCGGCGTCCACGCGCGGAGCTCCGGTGTCGTGGTGACCACGCTGGTGGAGACGCGGGACGCGGCGGCGGAACCGGTCAACGAGCAGCACTTCACCGGCTTCTTCCGCGGCGCGCGGCACACCGGCGGGGACGCCGGGCGCACGGCTCCCGACCACGGCCCGGCCGGCGACGCGCGCGGCCGGACGCCCGACGCCACCGTGGTCCAGAAGTTCGACGACGACCAGACCTTCCGCTACGCGGAGGCGTCCGGGGACACCATGCCCGTCCACCTCGACGAGGATTTCGCCCGCCGGGCGGGCCTGCCGGGGATCATCGTCCACGGCCTCTGCACGATGGCCTTCACGTGCCACGCCCTGATCGGGCACGCCGCGCCCGGCGACCCGGCCCGGCTGCGGCGGCTGGCCGTGCGGTTCAGCGCTCCGGCGCGTCCCGGCCAGACGATCACCACGACCGTGTGGACGTCCGGGACCGACCGGTACTCCTTCGAGACGGCCGGCGACGACGGCACGCCCGTGATCACCGACGGCCACGCCGAGTTCACCGCCTGACGGACCGCACGCGGAAGGAGATTCCCATGTCACGCAAGGTCTTCGTCATCGGCGTCGGAATGACGAGGTTCGAGAAGCCCGGCCGCCGCGAGGGCTGGGACTACCCGGCGATGGTCGCCGAGTCCGGGTCGGCGGCGCTGGCGGACGCCGGCGTCACGTTCGCCGACGTCGGAGAGGTGTACGCCGGATACGTCTACGGCGACTCCACCAGCGGCCAGCGGGCCGTCTACGAGCTGGGCATGACCGGTGTGCCGGTCGTCAACGTGAACAACAACTGCGCCACCGGATCGTCGGCGCTGTGGCTGGCCGCCCGCGCCGTCGCCGGCGGGCTCGCCGGCTGCGCGCTCGCGGTCGGGTTCGAGCGGATGTCGCCGGGATCGCTCTCGGAGGTCTGGACGGACCGGGCCCGCCCGCTGGAGCGGCACGTCGGCGCGCTGGCCGAGCTGCGCGGGCCGGGCGCTCCGATGGCGCCGTGGATGTTCGCCGCGGCCGGCCTGGAGCACATGGAGCGGTACGGCACGACCGCCGAGCACTTCGCGCGGATCGCGCAGAAGAACCACAAGCATTCGGTGAACAACCCCTACGCCCAGTTCCGGCGCGAGTTCACCCTCGACGAGATCTTGAGCGCGCCGGCCGTCGTCGAGCCGCTCACCAGGCTTCAGTGCTCCCCGACCTCGGACGGGTCGGCGGCGGCGGTGCTGGCCGACGAGGAGTTCGTCGACCGCCACGGCCTCGCCGGCCGGGCGGTCGAGATCGTGGGGCAGTCCGTCGTGACCGACCTGGAGAGCACCTTCGACGGCACCGCCGCCGCGATCGTCGGGGCGCACATGAGCCGGGCCGCGGCCAGGCAGGTCTACGAGCAGGCGGGGATCGGCCCGGACGATGTGGACGTCATCGAGCTGCACGACTGCTTCTCCACCAACGAGCTGCTCACCTACGAGGCCCTCGGGCTGTGCGCGCCCGGCGAGGGCGGCAAGCTCGTCGACGCCGGGGAGACGACCCACGGCGGCACCTGGGTGGTCAACCCGTCCGGCGGCCTGATCTCCAAGGGCCACCCGCTGGGCGCGACGGGACTCGCGCAGTGCGCGGAGCTGACCTGGCAGCTGCGCGGCACGGCCGGCCTCCGCCAGGTCCCCGCGGCCGCGTCCCGGACGGGTGTCGCGCTCGCGCACAACATCGGCCTCGGCGGCGCCGCCGTCGTCACCGCGTACCGGCCCGCCGAGCGGTGAGCTCCGCACCCCCGGGAGGAATGATGAGCAGCAGCACGACCGGCACCGAGCCGGGACCCGGTGCCGCCGGGCAGCCGGCGCCATCGCGTCAGCACAAGGACCAGGGCTCCGGACGGCGAGGCTCCGGACACCGTCTCCCCCGGGAGCGCCGCCGGTACCTCTGGCTGGCCCTCGGGCTGCTCCTGCAACTCTTCGCCGTCGGCGGCCGCTGGGATCTGGCCATGGCCGCCTGGGTCTTCCAGATCTTCCTGCTCAGGTTCCTGCGGACCGGCCGCCCGGCGACCGGCCTGCCGCTGATCTGGCTGGTGGGCGTCGCCGGAGGGCTGTTCTGGGTGGTGCAGCTCGCCGTGCCGCTGACCTTCCTGACGTTCATCGGCGTGCTCAGCCTCGCGTCCGGCTGCCTCGTTCCCTTCGCGGTGGACCGCTTCGTGTCGCCGAGGCTGGGACCGCTCGGGCGGCTGCTCGCGTTCCCGGCCGCGCTGACCGCGACCGCCTTCCTGCTCGGCACCTACAACCCGTTCGGCACCGCCTACGGGCTGCTCGCGGTCACGCAGCACGCGAACCTGGCGCTGCTCCAGGTGCTGTCCGCCGCCGGGCCGTACGCGATCTCGTTCCTCATCGGCGTCACCGCCACCGCCGCGAACCACCTGTGGGAGCACGGCGTGTCCTGGCACGCCGCGAGGCCCGCCTTCGCGGTGGCCGCCCTGCTCGGCCTGGTGCTCGTGGGCGGGCAGGCGCGGCTCGCGTTCTTCCCCGCCTCGACCGCGCCCACCGTCCGCGTCGCGGGGATCAACCCGAGCAAGGCGACGCTGGCGGAGGCCGAGCGGCGGATCGGCACGGACATCGGCGACCACGAGGCCGTCTCCCGGGTCGACGCGGCGAAGGTGCGCGCCGCGGCCGACGTGCTCACCGCGCAGCTGTTCGCCGACACGCGGAGCGCGGCCCGGTCGGGCGCGAAGATCGTCTTCTGGTCGGAGAACGCGCAGCGGCTGCGGTCCGCCGACGAGCCGGCGTTCCTCGCCAAGGCCGCCGAGCTGGCCGGGCAGGAGCACATCTACCTCAGCGTCGCCGCGAACGTCTATCTGCCGGACGCCCCCTACGGCCGGGACCAGACGGTGCTCTTCGGCCCCGACGGCACCAGACTGTGGACGTACCAGAAGCGCCACCCCATCCCCGGGCTGGAACCCTACAAGGCCGGCACCGGGCCGGCTCCCGTGGTCGAGACGCCGTACGGCCGCCTGTCCAACGTCATCTGCTACGACGCGGACTTCCCGGCCATGATGCACGTCGACGCCGACATCATGCTCGTCCCCGGCGGCGACTGGCCGGAGATGGGCCGCATCCACACCCAGATGGCGAGCCTGCGGGCGATCGAGAACGGCTACGCCCTGGTCCGGCAGGACTTCAACGGCTCGTCCCAGGCGTTCGACCACCAGGGCAACGTCCTGGCGCAGCAGGACACCACGCCCGGCGACAACGCCCCCTGGATCGTGGACGTCCCCACGCGCGGCGCGACGACTCCGTACCGCCTCATCGGCGACGTCTTCGCCTGGCTGTGCGCGGCGGCGACCCTCGCCGCCATCGGATTCGCCGTCCGCCGCCCGCGCCCCCGCGGCTGAAGCCGGGCCCGCCACACCACCACACGAAGGAGACCCCATGGGAAAGCTCGACGGGCGCACCGCGCTCGTGACCGGCGCCGGACGCGGGATCGGCCGGGAGATCGCGCTCAAGCTGGCCGCCGACGGGGCCGGCGTCGTCGTCAACGACCTGGACGGCGAGCCGGCCGCGCAGACCGTCAAGGAGGTGGAGGCGCGCGGCGGGGCCGCAGTCGCCTGCCCCGGCAGCGTCACCGGTACCGGCTTCGCCCAGCGGTTCGTGACCACGGCCGTCGACGCCTTCGGCGGGGTCGACGTCATCGTCAACAACGCCGGCTACACGTGGGACTCGGTCATCCAGAAGATGACCGACGAGCAGTGGGACGCCATGCTCGGCGTGCACCTGACCGCGCCCTTCCGCATCCTGCGCGCGGCCCAGCCGGTCATCGCCGCGGCGGTGCGCCGGGAACGGGAGGCCGGGGAGACGGCCGCCTGCCGCAAGGTCGTCAACGTCTCGTCGGTCGCCGGTCTCGGCGGCAACGCCGGGCAGCTCAACTACGCGGCGGCCAAGGCCGGCGTCACCGGGATGACCAGGACGCTCGCCAAGGAGTGGGGCCGGTACAACGTCACGGTCAACACGGTGGCGTTCGGCTTCATCCGCACCCGGCTGACCGAGGCGGCGGCCGGCGAGGGCGGCACCATCGAGGTCGAGGGCCGCAGCGTCAAGGTCGGCGTCAACCCCGGGCTGCTGGCGGCGGCGGAGCAGATGATCCCCCTCGGCCGCACCGGAACGCCCGAGGAGGCCGCCGGCGCGGTGTACCTGCTCTGCACGCCCGAATCCGACTACGTCAGCGGCCAGACCCTCGTCTGCGGCGGCGGGATGACCCTGTGAGAGGGGACGGACCGCGCGGCCCGCTGGCCGGGATCCGGGTGGTCGAGCTGGCCGGCATCGGGCCGTGCCCGTTCGCCGGGATGATCCTGGCCGAGATGGGCGCCGACGTTATCCGCGTCGACCGTCCCGCCCGGGGCGTCCTGGACGCGGCCGAGCCGGCCGCCGACCTGCCGGGCCGGGGCAAGCGGTCGATCGTGCTCGATCTGAAGCGCCCGGAGGCCGTCGCGGCGCTGCTGGACCTCTGCGACACGGCCGACGTGCTGCTGGAGGGCTTCCGCCCCGGGGTGGCCGAGCGCCTCGGCCTCGGGCCGGACCGGCTGCGCGCCCGCAACGCCCGCCTCGTCTACGGCCGGATGACCGGCTGGGGGCAGGACGGCCCCGACGCCGCGACGGCGGGCCACGACATCGCCTACATCGCCCCGACGGGCGCGCTGCACGCCATCGGCGCGGCGGGCGGCGCGCCCGCGATCCCCCTCAACCTCGTCGGCGATCTCGGCGGCGGCGCGGCCTACCTGGTGATGGGCGTCCTCGCGGCCGTGCTCGAAGCGCGCTCCACCGGCCGCGGCCAGGTGGTGGACGCGGCCATCGTCGACGGGACGGTCCACCTGCTCGGGATCGTGCACGGCCTGCTGGCCGACGGCCGGTGGAGCGACGAGCGCGGGACGAACCTGCTCGACGGCGGCGCGCCCTTCTACGCCGTCTACCGGACGCTGGACGGGGAGCACATGGCCGTCGGGGCGCTGGAGCCGCAGTTCTTCGCCGCCTTCGTCCACCTGCTCGGCGTCGACGTCGACCCCGCCGACCAGGCGGACCGCGGCCGCTGGGGCGACATGCGCGCGGCGTTCGCCGCGGCCTTCGCCACCCGCACCCGGCGGGAGTGGACGGAGGTCTTCGCGGGCAGCGATGCCTGCGTGGCGCCGGTGCTGTCCCTGCGCGAGGCCGCCGGTCACCCGCACCTCGCCGAGCGGCGCTGCCTGGTCGAGGTCGACGGCGTCCTGCAGTCCATGCCGGCCCCGCGCTTCTCGCGCCATCCCCGCACGGCCCCCGCCCCGGCACCGGCGGTCGGGCAGCACACCGCGGAGGTGATCCCCGCGGATGCCGCTCACCAGATCGGGACGGGACTCTCCCCGCGCGGGTAGTAGCCGGGGACCGGCTCGCCGGCGGCGGCCCGCTCCAGCCGCCGCTTCATCCCGTCCGACAGCACGTCCGCCTTCATCATCTCGACGAACACCGACGTGACGTTGCCGAGGTCGAACCAGTCGCGCTGCCACGACCACCGCCGGTTCCCCGCGTACCGGAACCACGAGCCGCCGATGCCGAGCACCTCGTACGGCGTCCCGTCGGGGCGGCGGGCGTCGGCGACCTGCTTCCAGAAGCCGACGACCTCGCCCTTGACCTCGTCGATCAGGATGCTCTGGTACGGGTAGGTCCAGCCGTCCAGGCCGCCCATCTCCGACCCGAGCGCGAGGTCGCGGATCTCGTCCCGGCCGACGGCCATGAAGTCCTGGTCGGGGCCGATGTTCCAGCCGTAGGTGGCGTCCTCGGTGTAGAGGTCGGCGAGCGGGCGCCAGTCGCCCGCCTCCTCGCAGCGGCGGTTCTCGGCCAGCCAGTGCTCGACCATCGCGTCGAGCTCTTCGCGCGGGAACGAGGGCATCATGTCTCCAGCAGTCTGAGGGCCCGGGTGGGGCAGTAGCGGACGGCGGCGGTCACCTCGGCGCGCAGGTCGTCCGCCGGCTCGGCGTCGAGGACCCGCACCTTGCCTCTGGGCGGCACCTCGAAGACGTCGGGCGCCTCCAGCTCGCACATGGCGTGTCCCTGGCACAAGTCCAGGTCGGCCTCGATCCTCACCGGCGCCCTTCCTTTCCGGGGGGCGCCCCCCAGGCCCCCGACCCGACGATCCTCGCTTCGCTGCGGTCATCGGTCCTCCGGCGGTACCTGGCCGCGCACGGCTGGGCGAGCTGGACGACCATCTTGGAGTGGTCGTTGCGGTAGGTCTCCGGCGGCTGCGCGGGCTCGAACTCCCAGTCCCGCAGCAGCACCGAGAAGATCGCCTTGAGCTGCATCATCGCGAAGTTCGCGCCGACGCAGCGGTGCCGCCCGGCGCCGAACGGCACCCACGTCCAGCGGTTGAGCAGGTCCTCCTCGCGGGGCGCGGCGTAGCGCTCGGGGTGGAAGGCGTCCGGGTCCGGGAAGTCGGACTCGATCCGGTTGGAGACGGCGAGGCTGCAGCCGACCATCGTGCCCGCCGGGATGCGGTGGCCGAGCACCTCCTGGTCGGACTGCGCGACCCGCAGCAGCAGGATCAGCGGCGGGTGCAGCCGCAGCGCCTCCTTGATCGCCGACTCCAGCTTCGGGATGGCGCGCAGCGCCTGGAACGACACCTCGCGGCCGTCGGCGTACAGCTCGTCCAGCTCGCGGACGACGCCGTCCAGCACGTCCGGGTGGCGGAGCAGCTCGATCAGCGTCCAGGCGGCGGTGCCGGACGTGGTGTGGTGACCGGCGAACATCATCGAGATGAACATGCCGGTGACCTGGTCGGCGTCGAACTTCAGCGTCCCGTCGGCGTCCTTGATCGACATCAGGACGTCGAGGAGGTCGCGGTCCTCCTTGGGCGGCTGTGTTTCACCCCCATGGCTACGCCCCGCCGCCCCCCGGGGCGGCCGGCCGTCCATGATGCCCTGGACGAGCCCGACGAGCGCCGCGCGGGCCGCGTCCCGCCGCCGGAAGCTCTCGATGTCGGCGTAGGGGTCGACGTAGGCTATGGCGTCGGTGCCGCGTTCGAGGTCGTGGTACAGGTCGGCGAACCGGCGGTCGAGCTGCTCGCGGAACTTGCGGCCGATCAGGCACGCGGACGAGGTGTAGATAGTCAGCTCGGCGAAGAAGTCGAGCAGGTCGATCTCGCCCTCGTCGCCCCAGCCGGCCACCATCCGGTCGACCTCGGCGGCGATCGTCGCGGCGTGCCCCTTCAGGTACGAGCCCTTGAGCGCCTGGTTGTGCAGGGCCTCGCGGCGCTGCTCGGGGGTGGCGTCGAACACCACGCCCTCCCCGAAGATCGGCGTCATGAAGGGGTAGGCCTCGGCCTGGTCGAGCTCCTCGTCGGGGGCGCGGAAGAAGAACTCGTTGGCCTCGGCGCCCGACAGCAGCACCACGCGCCGCCCGGCCAGGACGAACTCGCCGACGCCGCCGCACTCGTCCCGGACGCGGCGCATCAGCCCGATCGGATCGCGGCGCAGCTCCTCCAGGTGGTCGGGCCCGCCCGACACGACGCGCGGCTCCACCAGAGCGGTCATGATTCCTCCAAGGGGGCTTCGGGCTGTACTTCGACGAGCCGGAGATGGGCGCCGCGCGGGGTCGCGACGACCGCGGCGACGGCGGCGGCGACGTCGGACGGGCGCAGGAAGTACGGGTGCCGGGCGTGGCCCCACTTCACCCAGTCCTCCAGGACGGCCCCGGTCGTCTCGGCGTCCCAGGTCATGCCCATGCCGGTCGCGGTGGGTCCGGGCCGGACGATGGACGCCCGCACCCCCGTCCCCTCCAGCTCCATCTGCATGGTGCGGGCCATGCCCTCCACGCCGCTCTTGGCCGCGACGTAGGCGCCCGTCCAGGAGCGCGGGGCGGGGACGGTGTCGGAGGAGATGAACACGATGTCGCCGCGGCGCCGCGCCACCATCCGCGGGACGAAGTGCGACACGAGGCGGTGCGCGCCGACGAGGTGGACCTGCGTCTGCGCGAGGAAGTCTTCGGAGTCGATCTCGTGGAGGCGTCCGGCGGCCAGGTCGCCGGCGCTGGACACGACGACCTCGACCGGCCCGAGCGCGTCCTGCGCGGCGGAGGCGAACGCCTTGACCGAGTCGGAGTCGCCGACGTCCAGCGGGTGGGCGAACGCCTCTCCCCCGCCGGCCCGGATCGTCGCGGCCAGCTCCTCGCACTTCTCCAGGCGCCGCGCGCCGAGCGCGACCGGATGCCCGGCCATCGCCAGGGCGGTGGCGGTCGCGGCGCCGATCCCGGACGACGCGCCGGTCACCACGGCGGGCCGCCGCTCGGGATGGGGATCGAACCGGGGCACTAGCGCACCTCCACACGGACGGGCAGCGAGGCGAAACCGCGGACGTTCACCGAGTGCACCCGCTCGGCGCCGCCGTGGTCGACCTCGTAGGACGAGACGCGCCGCACCAGCTCGGCCAGCGCGATGCGGGCCTCCAGCCGGGCCAGGTTGGCGCCGAGGCAGAAGTGCCGCCCGCCGCCGAAGCTGACGAGCCGGGAGGTGTCGCGGTCGAGGTCGTAGGTGTCGGCGTCCTCGAAGGCGCGGGGGTCGCGGTTGGCCGACCCGACGAGCAGCAGCATCCGGTCGCCCGCGGGCACCCGCTTCCCGTGCAGCTCGACGTCCTTGACGACCTTGCGGGCGAGCATCTGGCTGGAGGTGTCGTAGCGGAGCGTCTCCTCCACCCAGTCGTCCACGCGGGCCGGGTCGCGGAGCGGCCTGGCGGCCTGGTCCGGGTTCAGCGACCCCCAGTACAGCGCGTTGGCCAGCAGCTTGGTGGTGGTCTCGTTCCCGGCGACCACCATCAGGAACAGGAACGCGATGACCTCGGTGTCGTCCAGCCGGTCGCCGTCGACCTCGGCCTCCAGCAGCGCGGACGTCAGGTCGTCCGCCGGCCTGCGGCGGCGTTCGGCCACCATGTCCTGGTAGTAGCCGGCGAGGGTGAGCGCCGCGTCCATCCCGGCGGGCGGGACGTCGTTCAGCCCCTCCTCCCGGTGGACGACGGTGTCGGCGAGCCGCCGCACCTCCGCCCGGTCCGCCTCGGGGACGCCCATCATCTCGGAGATGACGTCCATGGGCAGCAGCCCGGCGAAGTCGGCGACGAAGTCGAACTCGCGCTTGTCCAGAGCCGGTTCCAGGTGGCGCCGGGTCAGCGCCAGGATGCCGTCGCCCATCTCCTTCACGCGCCGCGGGGTGAAGCCCTTGGACACCAGCGCCCGCATGCGCGTGTGGCGCGGCGGGTCGAGGGCCAGGAACGACATCGTCCGGCTCGCGTGCGGGCCCCAGGCGCTCGGTTCGACCGAGACGCCGTGGGAGTTGGAGAACGTGGCGTGGTCGCGGAACGCCGCCGCGACGTCGGCGTGCCGGGACAGCGCCCAGAAGCCGATCTCGTCGTTGCGGTACAGGGGCGCCTCCTCGCGGAGACGCGCGTAGAGGGGGTAGGGGTCCTCGTGGACCGCGTAGTCGAACGGGCTGTAGGAGACCTGCTCAGCAGGGTCCACGGCCGTCACCTCACTCGGGGGGTCCGGGCAGGATGAGCTCCGCCATCTCGGCGAGCCGGTCGGCCATGCGGGCATAGGACGTGTAGCCCATGCCCGCGTGCACCAGCGCGCCGGTGTAGGCCAGTTCCAGCGCGCCGAGGATCCTCGGGTCGTCGTGGTCGCGCAGCGCCGCGCGGAGCCGCTCGCGGATGGCGACGCCGATCCGCTCCCGCAGCTCCCGGACGTCCGGGTCGGTGCCGAGCAGCGCGGTGGTGCACGCCGCCGCCAGCTCCGGCTCGTCCGACACCAGCAGCGCGATCTCGCGCAGCGTCTCCACCACGCGTTCGAGCAGCGTCCCGTCCGCCTCCACCGGGGGCAGGGCGCTCAGCCGGCGCCAGAACACCTCGGTGATCAGGTGGTTCTTGGACGCGAAGTAGGTGTAGGCGGTGGCCGGGGCCACTCCGGCGCGCCGGGCCACGTTGCGGACGGTCAGCCCGTCGTAGCCGGCCTCGCCGACCTCCACCACGGCGGCGTCGGTCAGCCGCCGCACCGTGTCGGCCTGCCGCTCGGTGAGGCGGCGGCGGGTGGGCTCGGTCGTCAGCTGCTGTTTCCCGGACACGTGTCCAGACATTAGTTCAGAAACGACCCGTTGGCAACAACCGGGGTGCTGGGCAAGGCTGTGCGCATGGAAAGGCTGTGCGGCATGGATCCGTTACTACCGGACGACCCGGACCAGGTCGGCGGCTACCGGCTGCTGGGCCGGCTCGGCGGCGGCGGCATGGGGCAGGTGTTCCTCGGCCGCTCCGCGGGCGGCCGTCCCGTCGCCGTGAAGATGGTGCGCCCCGAGTTCGGCGCCGACCCCGGCTTCCGGCGCCGGTTCAAGATCGAGGTTGAGGCCGCGCGCCGGGTGGGCGGCTTCTACACCGCCCAGGTCGTCGACGCCGATCCGGACGCCGAGCGGCCGTGGCTCGTCACCGCCTACGTCCCCGGCCCGTCGCTGGCGGCGGCGGTCAAGGCCCACGGCCCCCTGCCGGTCCCGGCGGTGCGGGTCCTCGGCGCCGGGCTGGCCGAGGGGCTCGCGGCCGTGCACGCGTGCGGGCTCGTGCACCGCGATCTCAAGCCGGCCAACGTGATCCTCGCGCCGGACGGACCGCGCGTCATCGACTTCGGCATCGCGCGCGCCCTGGAGTCGGCGCCCGTGACGGCGACGGGCGCGACCACCGGCACCCCGGCGTTCATGTCGCCGGAGCAGGCCCGCGGCGCCTCCGGCATCGGCCCGGCGAGCGATGTGTTCTCGCTCGGCGCCGTGCTGGCGTACGCCGCCGCGGGCCGCCCGCCGTTCGGGACGGGTCCGGCCCCCGCGCTGCTGTACCGGATCGTCGGCGAGGAGCCCGACCTCGCGGCCGTGCCCGCACCGCTGCGCGACCTGGTCGCCGGATGCCTGGCCAAGGATCCGGCGGACCGTCCCGGCGTGGCGGAGGTGCTGAGCCGCTGCGCCGCCGGCGGTCCGGACCCCGGCGGCGGCTGGCTTCCCGGCGAGGTCGCCGCCATGGCCGCGACCGCGGCCGACCTCGACGCCGCCCTCGCCCCTGCCGCGCCCATGGGGCGGCCCGCTCCGCGGGAGTCCGCGGGCCGGGCCGGACGCGGATGGCTCCTCCCGGGCGCGAGCGCGCTGGCCCTCCTGGTGCTCCTCGCCGCCGGGGTGGCGGCGGCCCTCGTCCTGGACGGGCAGGGCGGGAAGGCCGCGTCGAAGTCCCCGGCGGCGGCATCCGCCGGCGGCACGCCCTCCTCTCCGGCGGGCGGCGCGTCCTCGCAGGTGGTGGGACGGATCGACGACCCCGAGGCCGGGCTGTCGTACGCCCGGCTCGGCCGGCCGTGGGTGGCGGCCCCCGCGAACTGGCTCGGGGACGGCGGGTTCACCGCGGGGCAGATCGCCCCCGTGCAGGAGCCGGTCAACGGGGCGAGCTTCAACGCCACGAGCCTCTCCCGGCCGGCGCTCCCCGACGAGAGCGAGGGCTATCCGGCGGCGGTGGAACCGCGGACGGTCGCCGACCGCGTCGAGGCGCGGATGCTCCGGGAGATGTTCACGGTCCAGCACTCGATCACCGCGCTGCCGTCGGGGCGGCGGCGGACGGCCGACGGGAGGGAGGCCTGGCTCCGGAAGATCCGGCTGGACTTCCCGCAGGCACGGGCGAACGGCTGGCGGGTCTCGTCCGCCGTCCTGGCGATCCTGGTCGTCCACCGCGGCGCCGGCGAGGAGCCGGGCGTGCTGATGGTGTCCCTGCCGGACGCGTTCACGGCGCAGGGCGACCTGGAGGCGGTGCTCGGCTCCGTCCGGACGCTCTGACGGCGAGGTGGGGCGGGTGGGATTCGAACCCACTCAGTCCGAGACACCTGGGTTACAGCCAGGCCCGACTCTCCGAGCGTCGGCGCCGCCCCTCGTGCGGGCCGGGCGGCCCGCGTCGTACCTCCGGAGGGATTCGAACCCCCATCACACGGCACCTCATGCCGCTGTCTCTACCGTTGGACTACGGAGGCAGGCGTGCGGCTCCCGGGATTCGAACCCGGATCATCCACTTCCTGAGAGTGGCCTCTCTACCGGTTGGAGTAGAGCCGCGAGAAGATCGCGAGGGTGGCGTCACTCGCGGCGGCTCGGCCGAGGGTCTCTAGGAGACGGGATACCGGCCGGGGCGGGCGTGCGACGCCGAGGGCAGTCGAAGTCGATACTGCTCCAGAGCCATGGCCGGTCCTCCTCTCACTGCTCCGTCTTGGACGGGCTGACGTCGTCTACGGTGCCATCGATCATGGGGCGCCGCAACGTGTTTTCCGATCAGGTGTTTTCCGATCAGGGCTCGTCCGGCAGCGCCGCGCCGAAGGCGATCAGCGCCCAGAGCGCGACCATGATCCAGCCGAGGGCGATGCCGGTCACCGCGAGCCCCAGCCCGCGTTCGCCGGACCGCCGCAGCCGGACCCACGCCATGTGCCCGGCGACGATCGCGGGGATGGACGGCAGCCCGCACGTGATCAGCCCCACCGCGCCCATGGAGACCGCGTAGATCGCCAGGCTGTTCACGGGCGGCTTGGCGTGCGGGTGGTACCCGCCCGCGTACTGGTGGTGCGCCGCCGGATGCCCCTGGTATGCCGCCGCCTGCTGCTGCGGGTAGGTGGACGGGCGGGCGGCGATCGCGTCGGCGTAGCGGTTCCAGGTCTCCGCCTCGGCGGTCCGCCCCTGCCCGTTGAGCAGCGCGGCGAGGTTGCGCATGGCGGCCGGGTCGCCGGCCTGCGCGGCCTGCCGGTACTGCCGCTCGACGAGCGCCTCCGCCTCCCCCGCGGCGAGCGGCGAGGCCGGAGGCGGGACGATCGAGGACGTCTGCGGGCCGCGGGACTGCGCGGACGGCCGGGCGGGCGCCTGCTGGGCGGACTGGGACTGCTGGGACGGCGCCTGCGCGCGCTCCCGGACGGGCTCCCGCGCGGACGTCCGGGATCGGTCGGGCTGCTGGCGGACGCCACTGGAGATGAGGCCGTCCAGCAGCGACTGGGCGGACGGCCTGCGCGCCGGGTCCTTGGCCAGCGCCGCCCGGACGGCGCCGAGCAGCGTCCCGTCCAGGCCGCTCAGGTCGGGCTCGCCGCTGACGATCTGGTGGATGATCGCCGGGATCGAGTTGCCCCCGAAGCAGGGCCCGCCCTTCGCGGCGAACGCCACGGTCGCGCCCCAGGCGAACACGTCGGACGCCGGGGTCGCGCCGCGCCCGTCCAGCTGCTCGGGGGCCATGAAGGCGGGGGTGCCGACGATGCCGCCGGTCGCGGTGAGGCGCGTCCCGTCCAGGGAGCGGGCGATGCCGAAGTCGATGACGCGCGGGCCGAACGTGGACAGCAGCACGTTGGCGGGCTTCAGGTCGCGGTGCACGACGCCCGCGTCGTGGATGGCGGTCAGCGCGGTCGCGATGCCGACCGCGACGGCCTCCAGATCCGCGCCGCGCAGCGGCCCCTCCTTGACCACGTTGGCGTCGAGGCTCGGCCCGTTGACGAACTCGGTCACCAGGTAGGGCGGCTCGGCGGCGGGGTCGGCGTCCAGGACGGGCGCCGTGCAGAACGGCCGGACCCGCTGCGCCGCCGCGACCTCCGCCTGGAACCGCGCCCGGTACTGGCGGTCGGCGGCGAACTCCCGCCGGATCACCTTGATGGCGACCTTGCGCCCCGAGGTGTCCAGCCCCGCGTACACGGTGCCCATGCCGCCCTCGCCGAGGCGGTCCACGACCCGGTAGGGGCCGATGCGCTCCGGCAGGTCGGGGTGAGGCACGGACGCTCTCCTCGGGACGGGAAACAGGCTCCATAAGCCTGGCATATCCGGACGCCTCGCGCGGCCACCGGCGGCGATCATTCCGGCGCGGTGGACGGCGGCGACCTTGACCCGCTGGAACGGCATGTCAGGAGAGCTCGGCCCGCAGCGTCCCCGCCACGACCTCCGCGGTGACCTTCAGCGGACGGACGTCGTGCGCCGCCCGGCTGAGCACGAGCGCGCCCTCGAACGCGCTGAGCACGTACGTCGCCAGATCTCCGGCGCGCCGCTCGGCGATCCCGGCCCCGCGCAGCCGCCCCGCGACCGACGCCTCCCACGAGGCGAACACCTCCGCGCACGCGTGCCGCAGCGGCTCGCTCGTGCTGGCGGCCTCCAGCGCGACCGTCGCGATCGGGCACCCGTCCGCCCAGTCCGACTTCTGCAGCGCGTCCACGCTCAGCTGGAAGAAGTCGCGCACCGACTGCACGACGTCCTGCTCGGTGCGCTCGAAGACGAGGTCGAACAAGCGCAGGTACCGGTCACCCGAATGCCGGACGGCCTCGGCCCCCAGCTGCTCCTTCCCGCCCGGGAAGAAGTGGTACAGCGATCCCCACGGCGCCTCGCCCGCCGCGGTGATCTGCTTGAGCCCCGTCCCGGCGTACCCCTGCTCCCGGAACAGCTGCGCACCGGCCTCCAGCAGCCGGGTCCGTGTGTCGCGCGTCATCCCGCCACCCTAGCCATTGCCCTTACTAGATCGATCTATCTAGTCTATGACGACCGATCTAGATAGCGAGGACGCCCATGACCGTGCGCACCGAACGCCGAGGCCCCGTCGAGATCATCACGCTCGACCGCCCGTCCCGCCGCAACGCCGTGGACGCCCCCACGGCGCGCCGGCTGGCCGGGGCCGTCCGCGACTTCCTGTCGGGCGACGCCGCGGTCGCCGTCCTGACCGGCGCGGACGGTACGTTCTGCGCGGGCAACGACCTCAAGGCGATGGCCGCCGGCGAGTTCCCCGCCCCCAGCCTTGTCGGCCCGCCCCCGATGGCGGTGACGCGCACCCGCCCGTCCAAGCCGGTGATCGCCGCGATCGAGGGCTACTGCTTCGGCGGCGGGTTCGAGCTGGCCCTCTGGTGCGACCTCCGCGTCGCCTCCGAGACCGCCGAGTTCGGCCTGCTCAACTTCGAGCACGGACTCCCGTCCCTGGACGGCGCCACCGTCCGCCTTCCCCGCCTGATCGGCCAGTCCCGCGCCCTGGACGTCCTCCTGACGGCCCGCCGCGTCCCGGCCCGGGAAGCCGCCGACTGGGGCCTGGTCACCACCCTCACCCCGCCCGGCGACGCCCTGGGAACGGCCCTGGCCCTGGCCGGACGGGTGGCGGCCCTCCCCCAGCCCGCCCTCCGGGCCGCCCGGACCTCGCTGCGAACCCAGTCCCCGCTGCCCGAACACGAAGCCCTGATGAACGAGGCGGTCCTCGCCCTGACGTCGCCGCCCCCGTCCGCCGAGCGCGCCTGAGTCGCCCGGCGAGCTCGCCCCCGACGTACGAATTCGCCTGATCGGTCCTTGCGCTCCACCCGGGCCTGAACTGTAGTCTGGACACGTGTCCAGAACAACCGATCGCTTGCTTCTGCTGGACGGGCGGCTCGTCCCCGGGACGGGCGGCGCCTTCGAGACGATCAATCCCGCCACCGAGGAGGTGCTCGGCACCGCCGCCGACGCCACCGCCGCCGACCTGGACCGCGCGATCGGGGCGGCCCGGCGCGCTTTCGACGAGACCTCGTGGTCGTCCGACCACGCCTTCCGGGCCCGGTGCCTGCGGCAGCTCCGGGACGGGCTGCGGCGCCGCGCGGACGAGCTGCGCGAACTCACGATCAAGGAGGTGGGCGCGCCCCGGTTCCTGACGTTCGGCGCCCAGCTCGACGCGCCCGTCGACGATCTGGGCTGGTTCGCCGACCTGGTCGAGGGCTACGCCTGGGAACGCGACCTCGGCCGCGCCGAGCCGATGGGGATGCCGAGCCACCGGCGGGTGCGGCGGGAGGCCGCGGGCGTCGTCGGCGCCATCACGCCGTGGAACTTCCCGCACCAGATCAACCTCGCCAAGCTGGGCCCCGCGCTCGCGGCAGGCAACACCGTGGTCCTGAAGCCGGCGCCCGACACGCCCTGGTGCGCGGCCGTCCTCGGTGAGGTCATCGCGGCGGAGACCGACATCCCGCCGGGCGTGGTGAACGTGGTGACCTCGTCCGATCACGAGCTGGGCGCGCGGCTCAGCCGGGACCCGCGGGTGGACCTGGTGTCGTTCACCGGGTCCACGGCGACCGGGCGGGACGTGATGGCGAGCGCCGCCGCGACGCTCAAGAGGGTGTTCCTGGAGCTCGGCGGCAAGTCGGCGTTCATCGTGCTGGACGACGCCGACCTGCGGTCCGCGTGCGCGTACGCGGCGTTCTCGGGCGTCGCCCATGCCGGGCAGGGCTGCGCGATCACGACCCGGATCCTCGTCCCGCGCGACCGGTACGACGAGGCCGTCGAGGTGACGGCGGGCACGCTGGCGAAGCTCGGCGTCGGCGACCCCCAGGACGACCGGACGATCTGCGGCCCGGTGATATCGGCGCGGCAGCGCATGCGCGTCGAGGGCTATCTGGAGCTGGCCGCGAAGGAGGGCGGCGCGTTCGCCTGCGGCGGCGGCCGTCCGGAGGGCCGCGACCGGGGCTTCTGGATCGAGCCGACGCTGATCACCGGGCTGGCCAACGACTGCCGGACCGCGCGCGAGGAGATCTTCGGGCCGGTGCTGGTGATCCTGCCGCACGACGGCGACGACGACGCCGTGCGGATCGCGAACGACTCGCCGTACGGGCTGTCGGGCGCGGTGCACGGCGGCGACGCCGAGCGGGCCCGCGGGGTCGCGCGGCGGCTCCGCACCGGCACCGTCAGCGTGAACGGCGGCGTCTGGTACGGCGCGGACGTCCCGTTCGGCGGCTACAAGCAGTCGGGCATCGGCCGCGAGATGGGCGTGGCCGGCTTCGAGGAGTATCTGGAGACCCAGGCGATCGCGGAGGGCTTGTGAGGTTCGAGGGAAGGGTCGCGGTCGTCACCGGGGCCGCGCAGGGGATCGGCGAGGCGTACGCGCGGGCGCTGGCGTCCGAGGGCGCGCGCGTGGTCGTCGCGGACGTGGACGAGCGCGGCCAGGGCGTCGCCGACGACATCAAGGGCCTGTTCGTGCGGACGGACGTCTCCGACCCCGCGTCCGTGGAGGCCATGGCGGCGGCGGCCAAGGAGCGGTTCGGCGGGATCGACCACCTCGTCAACAACGCCGCCATCTTCGGCACGATGAAACTGGACTTCCTCTTCACCGTCGACTGGGGCTACTACAAGAAGTTCATGTCGGTGAACATGGACGGCGCGCTGCTGTGCGCGCGCGCCTGCTACCCGCACATGCAGGAGCGCGGGGGCGGCTCCATCGTCAACCAGTCGTCCACGGCTGCGTGGCAGTACTCCGGCTTTTACGGGCTGGCGAAGGTCGGGGTCAACGGGCTCACCCAGCAGCTCGCGCACGAGCTGGGCGGCATGAACATCCGCGTGAACGCGATCGCGCCCGGACCGATCGACACCGAGGCGAACCGCGCCGTCGTCCCGGGCGACATGTCGCAGAAGATCGTCCAGGACAAGATGGCGCTCAAGCGGATGGGCTCCCCCGAAGACCTGGTCGGCGCGTGCCTGTTCCTCCTGTCGGACGAGGCCGCATGGATAACGGGCCAGATCGTGAACGTGGACGGCGGCGAGGTGTTCAGGGCATGAGCGAAGCGAACCGGGGGGCGCGGGGGGTCGTCCCCCCGCAAGAGACACGCATGAGGGTGGGGTTCATCGGGCTCGGCCGGATGGGCGCGCCGATGGCCGGTCACCTGGCCGGCGGGGAGCTGGTCGTGTACGACGCGCGGGCCGAGGCGGTGGCGCCGCTGGTGAAGGCGGGGGCGCGGGCGGCGAAGGGCGTCGCCGACGTGGCCGCGCACGCGGACCTGGTCTCGATCATGGTCCGGGACGACGCCCAGGTGACCGAGGTCGGCGAGGAGGCGATCGCGACCGCCCGTCCGGGCACGGTCCTCGCGATCCACTCGACGATCCGCGCGGGGACCGCCGAGGATCTCGCCGCGCGGGCCCGGCGGTACGGGATCGAGGTGGTGGACGCGCCGGTCAGCGGCGGGTTCATGGGCGCGAGCGCGGGCAGCCTCGCGGTGATGGCCGGCGGCACGGACGAGGCGTTCGAGCGCTGCCGCGGACCGTTCGGCGCGTGGGCGGACCTCGTCCTGCACATGGGCCCGGTCGGCGCGGGCACCCGGACGAAGCTGGCCCGCAACATGCTGCACTTCATCTCGTTCACGGCCGCCGCCGAGGCGCAGCGGCTGGCGGAGGCGTCCGGGGTGTCGCTGCGCAAGCTCGGCCGGGTCGTCCGGCACACCGACGCGATCACCGGCGGGGCGGGCTCGATCATGCTGCGTCCGACGACCGCGCCCCTGAAGCCGGACGACGACCTGTACGAGATCCTCAGCCACACCCGGGACCTCGGCGAGAAGGACCTGTCGCTCGCCCTGGAACTGGCCGAGGAGCTGGGGGTGGACGTTCCGCTGGCGCGCATCGCCCTCGAACGGTTCGGCGCCGGGCTCGGGCTGGAGGGTGAGGGCGATGAGTGAGGGTGATCTCCCCGCGGAGGGCAGGGACGAGCGTCGCGAACGCGGGCTGGAGATGATGCGGCAGGTCTACGGCTGGGAGATCGGGGACGCGCCCGGCGAGTTCTTCGGCATCACCGTCGACCACCTCTTCGGCGACATCTGGACGCGTCCCGGCCTGACCATGCGCGACCGGCGGCTCCTCCTGCTCGGCGTCCTGGCCGGTCAGGGGCTGAACGACGTCCTCGACATCCAGATCCCGGCGGCGCTGGCCAACGGGGAGCTGGCACCGGACGAGCTGCGCGAGATCGGCATCTTCCTGACCCACTACATCGGCTGGCCCCTCGGTTCCCGGCTGAGCGTCCAGATCGACACGCTGATCGCCAAGCACGAGAGGCGCGCGCGGAAGGAGGGTTAGGCGACGCGCGGGGACGGGTCGGGCATCAGCATCGGCCCGGTCACGCGGAACCGCTCGACGCCGCGGCGGGTGAGGTTGACGCGCAGGTCGATCCAGCCGGGCGCCGCCGCGCCGTCGCAGCCGTCGCCGCCGCGCGCGGGGAAGTGCAGGTCGCCGGCGGACAGCTTGGCGCCGCGCACGCGCACCGGCAGCAGGACGCGCGAGCCGGCGGACAGCGGCGCGATGCGGCAGCCGCCGACGTCGCGTCCCCGGGCGCCGGCGGGCAGCGCGACGGGGTCGGACGGCGCGCAGCCGATGATGCCCGGGTGGCCGCCGGTGTCGTGCGCGCCGCCGGTCCGGCCGACGCCGAGCACGTCCACGACGATCACGTCGCCGGGCTCGGCGCCGACGACCACGAGCGGGCCGCACAGCAGGACGCCGTCGCCGGGACCGCGGCCGGGGCACTCCATCCGGACGGAGCCGCCGGTGATGACCTCCGCGACGCCCGGCAGGTCGGGGTGCCAGTGGTCGTGGCCGGGCACGTCCCGGCTGCCGGGGTCGTGGAGGTCGAACATGGCGGGTGAGGGCATGGGAGGGCGTTCCTTCCGGTCGGGTTCGGTCCGTGGTCCGATCGTGCCGGTCGGCTGTTTCCGGACGATTTCAGCGCTCTGACGGCCGCGTTAGCCAGAGATCACCGGAAAATCGGAGGGAATCCGCGGGAACCAGGACGGTGATGCGAGCGTCTAAGGCCCATGCGTGGTCGCATCCTCGTACCGGCCGCGACGATGCTCCTGCTGGCCGGGTGCTCGGGTTCTCCGGAGCCCCCCGGACGGCCGGCCCCCGCATCGCCGGTACGCCTCGTCGCCTATGACGGCTGCGGCAAGCTCCTCGACGAGTTGCGCAAGGCCACGGTCGACAGGGTGGGCCCGACCGGGCTGGACGGCATGCCCGTCCTCCCCGCCGACGGGACCTGGGCGCTGGGGAAGGTCCCGGGCGGCGCCGAGTCGCGGGCCCAGGGCCAGGCTCCACCCCATTCCACCACCAACTCCCACGAGGCGGGCGCGGACGAGCCCGACCTCGTGAAGACGGACGGCCGCCGGATCATCGCGCTCGCGGACGGACGGCTCAGGGTCATCGACCCGGCGACCCGCAAGGTGGCGCACTCGCTGGAACTGCCGGGCGAGACCCGGTACGGCAACGGGCAACTGCTCCTCAGCGGCGATCGCGTGCTGGTGACGAGCCGGCAGCAGCGGGCCATCCCGCTCGACCGGCCGGGGCCGGGCGCCGGCCCGCTGCCCGTGCCGGAGCAGCTGATGCGGCTGACCCTGGTCGACGTGGCGGGCGCGCCGAAGATCATCGGTTCGATGACGTCCACCGCCGACTACCTGGACGCCCGCCAGAGCGGCTCGACGGTCCGGGTCGTGGTGCAGTCGCGCCCGCGCATCGACTTCCCCGGCAGGGGCGACGCGGACAAGGCCACCTCGGAGAACCGGAACGCCGTCTGGGCCGCCCCGCTGGAAGCCTGGCTGCCCGCCTTCGAAACGGACGCCGGCCAGACCTACCGGGCGCCGTGCGACCAGGTCAGCCGCCCGTCCGCGTATGCCGGTTCCTCGATGCTGACCATGCTGACGTTCGATCTGTCGAAGGGCCTGGGCGATCCGCAGCCGATCGCGGTGACCGCGGAGGGATCGACGGTCTACGGCAACGGCAAGAGCCTGTACGTCACCGGCACTCCCCCGCAGCCGTTCACGCGGTCGCCGCAGAAGAGAGTGCAGCCGCGCACGGACATCTACAAGTTCGACGTCAGTGGCGCGGGCCGTCCCCGCTACGTGGCGTCAGGCTCGGTGAAGGGCTCCCTGCTCAACCAGTACTCGATGTCGGAGCACGAGGGGAACCTGCGGATCGCCACGACGACCAGCCGGCCGGTGCCAGGCGACAGGTCGTCCCAGAGTTCGGTGTACGTCCTCGCACAGCGGAACGCGTCGCTCACCGAGATCGGGCGCGTCGACGGGCTCGGCAAGGGAGAGCGAATCCACTCGGTCCGGTTCATCGGCGCCGGGGCCTACGTCGTCACGTTCCGGCAGACCGACCCGCTGTACACGCTCGATCTGAAGGACCCGCGGCGCCCGCGCCTCACCGGCGAACTCAAGATCACCGGCTACTCGGCCTACCTGCACCCCACGGCGGACGGGAGACTCCTCGGCGTCGGGCAGGACGCGGACACCTCCGGCCGGACGAGCGGCCTCCAGATCTCCCTGTTCGACGTCTCCGGCGAACCGCGGCGGGTCGGAGCCCACAAGCTCCCCGGCACGAGCTCCCGGGCGGAGTTCGACCCGCACGCCTTCCTGTACTGGCCGGAGACCGGGCTGACGGTCGTCCCCGTGCTGCGGCCCGGCCGCGGGGCGGCCGAGGCCCTCGTCCTCAAGGTCGCCGGAACCCGCATCACCGAGACCGGCACGGTCCGCCATCCCGGGAAGACCGGCCGCAACGGCGTCGACCGCTCCCTGCTCGTGGGCGGAACCCTCTGGACGTTCTCCGACGGCGGAGCGCACGCCACCGACGCGTCCACCCTCAAGGGCGGCGACTGGCTGCCGTACGGCTGACGTTCAGCCTGCACTTTCAGCCCGACGTTCAGCGCAGCCCGGTGGACCGCCGCAGCGCCGTCTGGATCAGCCGGTCGACCAGCGCCGGGTAGTCCAGCCCGGTCGCCGCCCACATCTGCGGGAACGCCGACGCCGGGGTGAAGCCGGGCATCGTGTTGATCTCGTTGAGGATCCACCGGCCGTCGGGCGTGTGGAAGAAGTCGACCCGGGCGAGGCCCTCGCAGTCGAGCGCGTCGAACGCCTGCACCGCGATGCGGCGGACCTCCTCGATCGCGGCGGGCGGCAGGTCCGGCGGGATCGCCATGGTGGTGGAGCCGTCGAGGTACTTGGTCTCGAAGTCGTAGAAGTCGTGGCCGCCCGCCATCAGCACCTCGGCGGGCAGGCTCGCCTCGGCGGGGCCGTCGTCCACGCCCTGCAGGACGCCGCACTCGATCTCGCGGCCCTCGACCGCCGCCTCCACGATGACCTTGGGGTCGTGCTCGCGGGCCGCCTCGACCGCGGCCTCCAGCCCGGCCTCGTCGGTCACGCGGGTGATGCCCATGCTGGACCCGGCGCGGGCCGGCTTGACGAACACCGGGGTCCCGGCGGCCAGGCCCAGCTCCTTGATCTCGTCGATCTTGCGCTTGCGCTCGCGCCGCCACTCCCGGTCGCCGACCAGGACGTACGGGCCGACGGGCAGGCCGCGCGCCTGCCAGACGAGCTTCATGAACCCCTTGTCCATGCCGACCGCGCTGGCCAGCACCCCGGCGCCGACGTAGCGGATCCCGGCGAGGTCGAGCAGGCCCTGGATCGTGCCGTCCTCGCCGTAGGGGCCGTGCAGGAGCGGCAGGACGACGTCGACGTCGCCGAGGGTCGAGGGCACCTTGCCCGGCTCGACCACCATCAGGCCGCGGCTCTCGGGGTCGAACGGCAGCGCCAGGACGCCGCCCTCGCCGGTCACCTCCGGGAGCCGGCCGTCCTCGATCGCGAGCCGCAGGTCCGCGGGCGGGAGCACCCAGCGCCCGTCGCGGGCGATGCCGACCGGCACCACCTCGTACCGGTCCCGGTCGATGGCGGCCATGACGGCGCCCGCGGTGACGCAGGAGATCGCGTGCTCGGAGCTGCGCCCGCCGAAGACCACGGCCACGCGGATCCTAGAAACCTGGGACATGAGGCCCGACCCTACCGGTGATCAGCCCGCGCGGGCCACGAGCGCGGCGATCATGGTCACACTCCGTACCGCTCCGGCTTCGGGGACCGCGAGATCAGCGAGATCGCCGCCTCCTTGATCGGCATGCCGTGGTGCAGGACCGCGGTGACCGCCTCGGTGATCGGCATCTCGACGTTGTGCTTGCGGGCCAGCTCCAGCACCGCCTCGGACGACTTGACGCCCTCCGCGGTCTGCTTGGTGGCGGCGATGACCTCGTCGAGGGTCATCCCGCGGCCGAGGTTCTCGCCGAACGTCCGGTTCCGCGACAGCGGCGACATGCACGTCCCGACGAGGTCGCCCATCCCGGCGAGCCCGGCGAAGGTGTGCTCGTCCGCGCCGAGCGCGGCGCCCAGCCGGGCGATCTCGGCGAGCCCGCGCGTCATCAGCACCGCCTGGGTGCTCGCGCCGAACCCGAGCCCGACCGACATGCCCACGCACAGCGCGACGATGTTCTTCACCGCGCCGCCCAGCTCGCAGCCGACCACGTCGGTGGAGGTGTAGACGCGGAAGTACGGGGTCATGGTCGCGGCCTGCAGGCGCACCGCGGCGTCCTCGTCCACGCAGGCGGCGACGGCCGCGCCGGGCTCCCCGCCGGCGATCTCCCGGGCGAGGTTGGGGCCGCCGAAGACGGCGACGCGCTCCTCCGGGACGTCGGCGACCTCGCAGATCACCTCCGACATCCGCTTGGACGTCCCGATCTCGACGCCCTTCATCAGGCTGACGAGCACGGCCTCCGCGGGGAGCAGCGGCACCCAGCCGGCGAGGTTCTGCCGGAGCGTCTGCGCCGGGACGGCCAGCGCGACGAAGTCGGCGCCCTTGAGGGCCTCGGCCGGGTCCAGCGTGGCGCGGACGGCCTCCGGGATCGGGACCCCGGGCAGGTAGTCGGGGTTCTCGTGCCGCTCGTTGATCGACTCGACGACCTCGGGGCGGCGGCCCCACAGGACGACGTCGCCGCCCGCGTCGTGCAGCAGGCGGGTGACCGTCGTCCCCCAGGATCCGGCGCCCATCACCGCGGTACGGAAGGTCACGAGTCGGCCGCCTTCGGCTCCGCGGCCCGCCGCCCGCCGGACTCCGCCTCGGCCGGCGGCGCGGGCTCGGGGACCGCGGGCCCGGCGGCGGCGCCGCGGCGCTCTTCGAGCACCCTGTGGTGGTCGTAGCGCTCCGCGGGCGGCTCCTCGCCGCGCAGCTCGCCGAGCAGCCCGGTGATCGCGGTCATGATGTCGTCGGTGGCGGCCCGCAGCGTCTCCCGGTCGAGCGGGCGCCCCTCGTACTCCGACAGGTCGACCGGCGGCCCGGCGATCACCTTCATCGTCTTGCGGGGCAGCGGATGGAAGCCCTTCTTCAGGCTGCCCGCCAGCCCCTTCTGCTCGCCCTTCTTGTACGGCATGAGCTCGTGCGCGCCCCAGCTCGCCACGGGGACGACCTTGGCGCCGGTCGTCAGCGCCATCCGCGCGACCCCGGTCTGCCCGGTCATCGGCCACAGCTCGGGGTCACGGGTGCAGCTGCCCTCCGGGTAGAACATCAGGCACTCGCCGTCCAGCAGCGCCTTCTCGGCGTCCTCGAGGGCGAGGGCCGCGTCGGCGCGGTCGCGGTAGACGGGGATCTGGCCGGTGCCGCGCAGCACGCCGCCGATGAACCTCACGTCGAACAGCGTGGACTTGGCCAGGTAGACCGGGTAGCGGCCCGCCTCGTAGACGAAGTGCGCGAGCGCGAGAGGGTCGGATTCGGAGATGTGGTTGGCGGCGATGATGACGCCGCCCTTCCCGGGCACGTTGCCGCGCCCGCGCCAGTCCCGCTTGAGCAGCCCGAACAGCAGCGGGCGCAGGATGACGATCGTGAGCCTGCGCCATGCCGGCGAATACGCGTGGCCCATCCGCGCTCCCTGCGAGGTGACGGCCCCCCGCGCGCCCCGCTTCCCTTCGCTCATAAGACGCCCCCTCCTCTATCCGTCCCCCGGGTGAACGTGGGGTGTCCTCAAGTGTCGCGGTTGCGTGCGCATAGTGTCGAGTTGCCATGTCTACACCAGCACCGTCCATGCCGGCGCCCGGCACGCCCTCCCTCCGGTGGTCGCTCATCGTCCCCGTGAAGGTCCTCGCCAAGGCCAAGACCCGCATGTCCGCGGCCGCGGGCCCGCACCGGGAGGCGCTCGCGCTCGCGGTGGCGGCCGACACGGTCGCCGCGGCGCTGCGCTGCGACCGGGTCCGCGGCGTGATCGTCGTCACCGACGACCCCCTTCCCGCCGCCGAGCTGGCCGCGCTCGGCGCCACGATCGTGCCGGACGTCCCGGACGCGGGCCTGAACCCGGCCCTGGTCCACGGCGCGGGCCGGGGCCGCGAGCTGGCCCCCGACGCGGGGGTCGGGGCGCTGTCGGCCGACCTGCCCGCGCTGCGGCCGGGCGAGCTCGGCCGCGTCCTCGACGCCGCCGGGGCCGTGCCGGAGGCGTTCGTCCCGGACGCGGCCGGTGTCGGCACGACGCTGTACACGGCCCGGCCGGGCGTCCCGTTCTCCCCCGCGTTCGGCGGCGAGTCGCGGGCCGCGCACCGCGCCCGCGGCGCCCGCGAGATCGCGCTGCCCGGGACCGACAGCGTCCGCCGCGACGTCGACACCCCCGGCGACCTCCGCGCCGCCCTGGCCCTCGGCGCCGGCCCCCGCACCACCGAGGTCGCGTCCCGGCTGCCGTCGTTGGCCTAGAGTTCCGGTCATGCAGGGGACGGTGAAGGCGTTCGACGCGGAGACGCGGACCGGGAGCGTGCTGCTCGACGACGGGACGGAGCTGCCGTTCGACGCGGACGCGTTCGCCGCGGGCGGGCTGCGGCTGCTGCGGTTCGGCCAGCGGGTGAACCTCGCGACGGACGGGGACCGGGTCACGGTGGTGACCCTGTCGACCTTCCCGCTCCCGTCCTGACCGGCCCGAACAAAGCGGCAGCGCCCGGGACCGGCTTTTGGCACGGTCCCGAGCGCTGGCGCGGTGCGGCTACTTCTTGCCGGCCACCAGGTTCTTGAAGTCGGCGCCCGCCTTGAACTTCGGCACGGACGTCGCGGGAACCTCGATGGTCTTGCCCGTTGCGGGGTTGCGGGCCGTACGGGCAGGCCGGTCGGCCTTCTCGAACGAACCGAACCCGGTGATGGCGACCTTGTCGCCCTTGGCGACGGCGTTCTGGATCGCCTCCAGGATGGCGTCGACGGCCTCGGCTGCGGCCTTCTTGCTGCCCAGCCGGTCAGAGATGGCGTCGACCAGCTCACGCTTGTTCATGGGTTACTCCTCTAGTTCCCCCCTTGCCCGAACGAAACTAAGGGACCCTCAGCAAGGACACAATCACCTGCACGCACGAGTTGGCGTGTCGCTGGCGTTTTTGTCGGCCTCGCCCCCGTCTCGCCGGGCGACCGGACCGGATCCGGTCACTGCGCACGCTAACCGACGTCGGGGCCGTCTTGAAAATCGGCGAGGAACGCGTCCAGCCTGCGGGCGGCCAGTTCGGCGTCCCGTTTCGCCAGATCGGTGATCGCCAGCAGGTGCCGGATGAGCCGCTGCCGGTCCTGCGGAGGGAGCGGCGCCACGGCCCGGTGAGCGTCACGCAACTGCCGCGCGAGCCGAGTCAGAGCCGGATCGTCCCACTCCGGCTCTGTGTTCATGGCAGTGCCCTCCTCCTTCGGGCCTGGCGGCCCTCCATCGTCGGGCACCGCGGGCGATCGCTGGCATCGCTCCGACTCGCCTTGCGGCTCGCTGCGCGATCGGTTTCTCGCTTCGCTCGAAACCGCCTTCGGACGCGATCGCAACCGTCGAGGTCGTCGCGTGGTCACGGCACCGGCGATGTGGGTGCGTCCGTAGCCAGCGGGCCAGGGGTCCTGCCCCCTGGCCCAGCACAGCTTACGCGGTGGTGGGGAGGAGCGGGTTGCGGGCGGACTCGAACTCGGTGATGGCGTCGGCGTGGCGGAGGGTCAGGCCGATGTCGTCCAGGCCCTCCATGAGCCGCCAGCGGGTGTAGTCGTCGATCTCGAAGGAGGCGACGTCGGCGCCCCAGCGGACCTCGCGCTTCTCCAGGTCGACGGTGATCTCCAGGGCGGGGTCCTTCTCGGCCGCGTCCTGCAGCGCCTCGACCTGCTCGTCGGTGAGGACGACCGGCAGCAGCCCCATCTTGGTGGAGTTGTTGCGGAAGATGTCGCCGAAGCGCGAGGCGATCACGACGCGGAAGCCGTACTGCTGCAGCGCCCAGACGGCGTGCTCGCGGGACGATCCGGTGCCGAAGTCGGGTCCGGCCACGAGGATCCCGGCACCCTCGTACTGGGGCCGGTTGAGGACGAAGTCCGGGTCCTCCCGCCAGGCGGAGAACAGGCCCTTGTCGAACCCGGTGCGGCTGACCTGCTTCAGCCACACGGCGGGGATGATCTGGTCGGTGTCGACGTTGCTGCGGCGCAGCGGCACCGCGCGCCCGGTGTAGGTGGTGAACGCTTCCATCGCGATGTCCTTACAGGTCGGCGGGGGCAGTCAGGCGGCCGGTGACCGCGGTGGCGGCGGCGACGGCGGGCGACACCAGGTGGGTGCGGCCGCCGGGTCCCTGCCGGCCCTCGAAGTTGCGGTTGGACGTGGAGGCGCTGCGCTCGCCGGGCGTGAGCTTGTCGGGGTTCATCGCCAGGCACATCGAGCAGCCCGCCTCGCGCCACTCGGCGCCGGACGCGGAGATGACCGCGTCGAGGCCCTCCTCCTCGGCCTGCTTCTTGACCTTCATCGAGCCGGGGACGACGAGCATCCGGACGCCGTCGGCGACCCTGCGGCCCTTGAGGACGCCCGCGACGGCGCGCAGGTCCTCGATGCGGCCGTTGGTGCAGGAGCCGACGAAGACGGTGTCGACCTCGATGTCGCGCAGCCGCGTCCCGGCGGTGAGGCCCATGTACTCCAGCGCCCGCTCGGCGTTCTGCCGCTTGACCGGGTCGTCGATGGACGCCGGGTCCGGGACGGACTCGGCGAGCGGCAGCCCCTGGCCCGGGTTGGTGCCCCACGTGACGAACGGCGTCAGCTCGGACGCGTCGATCACGACCTCCTTGTCGAAGACCGCGTCGTCGTCGGTGCGCAGGGACGTCCAGTACTCGACGGCCTTGTCCCACTCCTCGGCGTTCTCATTCTGGGGGGACGACCCCCCAGACCCCCCGGCAACAGCGTGTGAGGGCGCGTGCGGACGGCCCTTGAGGTACTCGAACGTGGTCTCGTCCGGAGCGATCATCCCGGCGCGGGCGCCGGCCTCGATGGACATGTTGCAGACCGTCATGCGGCCTTCCATCGACAGCGACCGCACGGCCTCGCCGCGGTACTCGATGATGTGGCCCTGGCCGCCGCCGGTGCCGATCCGCGCGATGATCGCCAGGATGAGGTCCTTGGCGGTGACGCCCTCGGGCAGCGCGCCGTTCACGGTCACGGCCATCGTCTTCGGCCGGATCTGCGGCAGCGTCTGGGTGGCGAGGACGTGCTCGACCTCGCTGGTGCCGATGCCGAAGGCGAGCGCGCCGAACGCGCCGTGCGTGGAGGTGTGCGAGTCGCCGCACACGACGGTCATGCCGGGCTGGGTGAGGCCGAGCTGCGGGCCGATGACGTGCACGATGCCCTGGCCGTCGTCGCCCATCGGGTGCAGCCGGATCCCGAAGTCGGAGCAGTTCTTGCGGAGCGTCTCGACCTGGGTGCGCGACACCGGGTCGGCGATCGGCTTGAGCAGGTCCGTGGTCGGGACGTTGTGGTCCTCGGTGGCGATCGTGAGGTCGGGGCGGCGGACCTGGCGGCCGGCCATCCGCAGCCCGTCGAACGCCTGCGGGCTGGTGACCTCGTGGACCAGGTGCAGGTCGATGTAGAGGAGGTCCGGCTCACCCTCGGCTCGCCGTACGACGTGCGCGTCGTACACCTTCTCGGCCAGTGTTCGGCCCATCACCTTCACCTCACCTGTAATGATCGTCGGCGCGCCGCCCGCGGTCCGGGCGGCGCACCCGTGGTCCCTGTGACCTCGACTTGCATCTCAAATTACGAGACGGCAATATCAAGACATGGACAACTCTAGCGGAGTCGGCGTACTTGACAAAGCGGTTCTCGTCCTGAACGCGCTGGAGGCCGGCCCGGCCTCGCTCGCCCAGCTCGTCCAGACGACCGGGCTGGCCCGCCCCACCGCCCACCGGCTGGCCGTCGCGCTGGAGCACCACCGCCTCGTGCACCGCGACACGCAGGGGCGGTTCATCCTCGGGCCCCGGCTCGCCGAGCTGGCGGTCGCGGCGGGCGAGGACCGGCTGCTCGCCATCGCGCAGCCCATCCTGGCCCAGCTGCGCGACCTGACCGGCGAGAGCGCGTCGCTGTTCCGCCGCCAGGGGGACGTCCGGGTCTGCGTGGCCGCCGCCGAGCGCACCAGCGGCCTGCGCGACACGATCCCGGTGGGCGCCGCGCTCCCGATGACGGCCGGCTCGGCCGCGCAGGTCCTGCTGGCCTGGGAGGAGCCCGACCGGCTGCACCGCGGGCTGCGCGGCGCCAAGTTCGAGGCCACGACGCTCGCCTCCGTCCGGCGCCGGGGCTGGGCGCAGAGCGTCGGGGAGCGCGAGCAGGGCGTCGGCTCGGTCTCGGCGCCGGTCCGCGGCGCCGGCGGGCGGGTGATCGCCGCCGTCTCGGTGTCGGGCCCCCTCGAACGCCTGACCCGCTCCCCCGGCCGCCTGCACGCCGGGCCCGTCGCCGCCGCGGCGGAGAAGATCTCCGAGGGGATGCGCCGCACGGCGTCCTGACCGCCCCCCGGCATAGGCTCGGCGGATGGACGACCCCCGCCTGCGCGCCCGTCTCGCGGACCTCAGCCTTGAGGAGAAGGTCCACCTCCTCACCGGCGACGGATTCTGGACGCTGCGCCCGCTGCCGAAGATCGGGCTGCGGCGGATCGTGATGTCGGACGGTCCGAGCGGCGTCCGCGGCACCGCCTGGGACGAGCGCGCGCCGAGCCTGCTGTTCCCGAACCCGTCCGCGCTCGCGGCGACGTGGGACCCGGCGCTCGCGGAGCGCGTCGGGCGGCTCAACGGCGCCCAGGCGCGCGACAAGGGCGTGCACGTCCAGCTCGCGCCGACGGTCAACCTGCACCGGACGCCGCTCGGCGGGCGGCACTTCGAGAACTACTCCGAGGACCCGCTGCTCACCGCCCGCATCGGCGCAGCGTTCGTCCGGGGCGTCCAGTCGGCGGGCGTCGCGGCGACGGTCAAGCATTTCGTCGGCAACGACTCCGAGACCGCCCGGAGGTCCTACGACGCGCGCATCGGCGACGACGCGCTCGATGAGCTGTACCTGCGCCCGTTCGAGGAGGCGGTGCGGGCCGGCGCCTGGGCGGTGATGGCCGCGTACAACGGGGTCAACGGCGCGTCCATGACCGAGAACCGGCCGCTGCTGACCGGCGTGCTGAAGGAGCGCTGGGGGTTCGACGGCGTGGTCGTCTCGGACTGGACGGCGATCCGCTCGACCGCGCCGAGCGCGAACGCGGGCATGGACCTGGAGATGCCGGGCCTGCCGCGGAGCCCGTGGCGGGCCAGGCTCGTCGCCGCCGTCCGGGACGGCGAGGTCGCCGAAGCCCTGATCGACGACAAGGTCCTGCGGGTCCTGCGGCTGGCCGCGCGGGTCGGCGCGCTCGACGGGTTCCCCGAGCCGCCCCCGGTGACGACGCCTCCCGATGCCCGCGACCGGCTGCGTGAGGTGGCTGTCAGGGCGGCCGTGCTGCTTCGGAACGAAGACGGGGCGCTGCCTCTGAACCCGCCGCGCAGGATCGCCGTCCTCGGCCCGAACGCCGTCCGGTTCAGCGCCCAGGGCGGCGGCAGCGCGCACGTCGAACCCGCCCGCGTCGTGACCCCGGTCGAGGGCCTCCGGCGGGCGCTCGGGGACGGCACGGAGCTGGTGGTCCGGGCGGGCGTCCACTCGCATACGCGCCTGGCTCCCCTGCCGCTCGGCCTGACGGCCGATCCGGAGACGGGCGAACCCGGCGTCCGCCTGGACTTCCTCGACGGCGACGACGTGCTGCTCGTCTCCGAGCACCGCATGGCCACGCGCTTCGTGCTCCTCGGCGGTGTGCCCGAGGGCACGGCGCGGATCGTCCTCCGCGCGCGGGTGACGCCGGCCGCGGACGGCGTCCAGACGTTCGCGGTCACCGGGACCGGCGAGTACGAGCTGCGGGTGGGCGAGGCGACCACGGCGGTCACGCTGTCCCTCGACGGCGGCGATCCCGTGGAGGGGATGCTGCGCCCGCCGGAGCACCGCGTGGAGGCGGACCTGCCTGCGGGAGTGCCCGTGCCGGTGGAGCTGCGCCATTCCCGCGCCCCCAGCCGGTTCGGGGCGTCGTTCGGCCTCGGCTACCACGAGCCGCACCCGTCCGAGGACGAGGAACTCGCCGCGGCCGTGGCCGCCGCCCGGGACGCCGACGCCGCGGTCGTGGTCGTCGGGACGAACGACGAGGTGGAGAGCGAGGGCTTCGACCGGACGTCCCTCGCCCTCCCCGGCCGCCAGGACGAGCTGGTCTCCGCCGTCGCCGCCGCCAACCCCCGCACGATCGTCGTCGTCAACGCGGGCGCGCCGGTGCTGATGCCGTGGCGGGACGAGGTCGCGGCCGTCCTGTGGGCATGGCTGCCAGGGCAGGAGGGCGGCGACGCGATCGCCGACGTCCTCACCGGCGCCGCCGAGCCCGGCGGGCGGCTGCCGACGACGCTCCCCGCGTCCGAGGACGGCGTCCTGTCCCCGGTCCCGTCCGAGGACGGCACTCTCGACTACGCGGAGGGCACCGTGATCGGCTACCGGCACTACACGCCCGCGCAGGTCGCCTACCCGTTCGGGCATGGGCTGGGCTACACGACGTGGGACTACGAGTCGCTCGCGTTCTCGGGCGATGTCGCGGAGGTGACGGTCCGCAACACCGGGAGCAGGGCCGGCCGGGAGGTCGTCCAGCTCTACGCGCTGTACGGCGGGGCGGTGCGGCTCGCGGGCTTCGCCGTCGCCGAGGCCGCGCCCGGCGCCTCGGTCACGGTCGCGATCACGCCGGACGAGCGGCTGCCCGCCCCGCGCGCCTTCCGGGCGGGCCGTTCGGCGGCGGACCTCCAAACCAGCACAACTTGGACAGACCTGGGATAACGCCGGTCGCAGGCGCTCTGACCTCGCTACCTTTGACCCCGCGTCAAGGGGGTGCCACGGTGCAGATCTCCGAGCTCAGCGATCGAAGCGGGCTCACGGTCCAGACGATCAAGTTCTACATCCGGGAGGGACTGCTGCCGAAGGGCTCGGCGGTGAGCGCGACCCGCGCCGAGTACGACGGCCGCCACCTGGAGCGGCTCCGGCTGATCAGCGCGCTGCGCGAGGTCGGCGACCTCCCGGTGGCGGCGATCCAGCAGATCATCGAGGCCGTCGAGGACGACCGCGCCGGCCTGCACGACCTCGTCGCCACCGCCCAGCACGCGATCGGCCCGCACGCCACCGCCCCGCACGACCCGCACTGGCGCGCCGCCCGCGAGGACGTGGACGCGCTCGTCCGCGAGCTCGGCTGGACGGTCGGCGAGCACGCCCCGGCCCGCGACCTGCTCGCGCACACGTTCGTGGCGCTGCGCCGCCTCGGCTTCCCGATCACGCTCAAGGACCTGCGCCCCTACGTGAGCGCCGCACGGGAGATCTCCGAGCACGAGGCCGGCCGGGTCACCGAGGGCACGCCCCGGGCCCGGACCGTCCACACGCTGATCGTCTCCACCGTCCTGTACGAGCAGGTCTTCACCGCCCTGCACCGGCTCGCCCTGGAGGACGCCTCGGCCCGCCGCTTCGGCCGCCCCTGACCCCTTCCTACCAGGCATTTCCGAGGAATTGGGTGTGTTTTCGTCGCCTATGATGGACGGCGATGACCGCGACCCAGCCCCCGGACCCCGCCGGCGGCAGGTGGACCGACCGCCTGCTCGCCGAAGGCAGCGACCCCGATCCGCGCTTCACCCTCGCCAACGAGCGCACGTTCCTGGCGTGGATCCGGACGGCCCTGGCGCTGATCGCGGCGGGGGTCGGCCTCTCCCTCGCCGGTGACCTGATCGACGCGCCGCTGCGCGTCGGCGTCGCCGCCGGCTTCGCCGCGGCGGGCGCCGCCGTGGCGGCCCTGGCGTTCCGCCGCTGGCTGCGCACCGAACGCGCCCTGCGCCGGTCCGAGACCCTCCCGCCGCCGGTCCTGGCCCCGGTCATCTCCTACGGCCTGGCGGTCGCCGCGGTCGTCCTGCTCGGTGCCCTGCTGGCCACCCGGTGACCGGCCGGTGAGACTGCGGGACCCGGGAGCGCAGCCCGAGCGGACCTCGCTGGCCTGGTCCCGCACGACGCTCTCGCTGATCGCCGCGGGCCTGCTGTGCGTCCGGCTCGCCCCCTCTACGGCGGCGGCGGCCGGCGCGGCGGCCGTCGTCTGCGGCAGTGCCGCGCTGATGCTCCGCCGCAACCGGACCGGTTTCCGCGCCCGCCGCGGCCTTCCGGAGGGCGGCGCGGCCGACCCGGTCTCGGTCCTGATCGCGACGGGGCTGACGATCCTGCTGGCCGCGGTCGCCGTCCTCTTCACCCTCTGAGGCCGCCGCCCCCGCCGGGTGCCGCCCGCGCCCCCTACGGCCGCAGATCGCCCGCGACGTCCCGCAGGTCCGCCAGGAACGCGGTGACGGCCGGGGACCTGCGCGCGTGCCGTCCCACCGCCGCGTAGACCGTCCGTCGCGGCCGCCCGGCCGAGACGGCGCGCAGCACCACCCCGTCCCGCGCCATCGCGGTGGCGGCCAGCGCCGGGACGAGCGTGACGCCGAACCCCTCCGCGACCAGGCCCAGCTTGGAGACCCACTCGGCGACCCGCAGCGGCGTCTGCGGGACGAACCCGGCGGTCTCGCAGCGGGCGCGCAGCGCGGCGATCGCCGCCGGGTCGTCGGCCACGATCCACGGCTCGCCGGCCAGGTCGGCCAGCCGGATCCGCTCCCGCGCGGCGAGCCGGTGGCCGTCCGGCAGCGCGACGAGCAGGACGTCCTCCAGCAGGGTCACCAGGTCGTCGGCGGCGATCGAGGGGATCTTGTGCGTGCTGACCAGCGCGACGTCGAGGTCGCCGGCCTCCAGCATCGGCAGCAGCCGCTCCGTCGTGCCCTCGCGCAGCAGCGGCCGGACGCCCGGATGGCGGGCCCGGAACCGGGCGAGGGCGCGCGGGACGAGCACGGCGTTCGCGGTGGGGAACGCGCCGAGCCGCAGCGTCCCGGTGTCGAGGCGGCGCAGCCCGTCGAGCGCGCGGGCGGTGTCGGCGAGCCGGTCGAGGAGGCCGCGCGCGTGCGGCAGCAGGTACTCCGCGGCCGGGGTCGGGCGGACGCCCCGGGCCCCGCGCGCGAACAGCTCCACCCCGCACACGTCCTCCAGCGCCGCGATCTGCCGGGAGACGGCCGACTGCGTGTACCCCTCGGCGGCAGCGGCGGCGGTGAACGAGCCGAGGTCGGCGACGGCGACGAACGTCCGCAGCAGGACGGGATCGAGGGCTTCGGCGCGCACGCTCCGGAGCATACGGGCACGTCGATAGCATCGCCGCATGCCCGGGAGCCGGCCCTTCGTCAGCCTCGCCACCGACTTCGGCGCGGCGTACACCGCGATCTGCGCGGGCGTCGTCCACACCATCGCCCCGGCGGCGACGGTGCTCGTGCTCAGCGACGAGATCACGCCGTTCGACGTCCGCGAGGGCGCGATGCTGCTGCGGCAGGCGCTGCCGTACTTCCCGGTGGGCGTGCACGTCGGCATCGTCGACCCGGGCGTCGGCACGCCGCGGCTGCCCCTCGCGATCGAGACCGGGCGCGGGGACGTCCTGGTCGGGCCCGACAACGGCCTGCTCGTCCCGGCCGCCGGGAGGCTCGGCGGCGTCGTGCGCGCGCACGTCCTGGAGAACCCCGCCTACCGGCTGCCGGAGGTGTCGGCCTCGTTCCACGGCCGCGATATCTTCTCCCCCGCCGCCGCGCACATCGCCGCCGGGGCCGACGTCGCCGAGCTCGGCGCGCGGGCGGAGCCGCTGCCGCTGGACGTCCCGCCGCCGGCGGTGGGCGACGGGGAGCTGACCGTCCCGGTGCTCTACACCGACCGCTTCGGCAGCCTCGTCCTCGGCGCCGAGCGCGGCGACCTGGCGGCGGCGTTCGGCGAGCTGCCGCCGGGAACCCCGCTGGACGTCGCCTGGGACGACCCCGCCCCCGGAGGCGTCCGGGTCACGTTCGAGGAGACCTTCGGCGGCGTCGCGCCGGGCGACCCGCTGGTGTGGATCGACTCGTCCGGCTGGGTGGGCCTGGCCGTGAACCAGGGCTCGGCCGCCACCGCCCTCGGTCTCGGCGGTGTGCGGACCCTCACCCTGCGCGCGATCTCCCCATGACGCCCGCGTGGGGGACACTGATCACCGTGGAAGATCTCGATGTCGTCGCGTGGATCCAGGTGTCGGACGGCCGGATGCTCGCGGTCCGCGCGCGGGGACGCGACCTGCTCTACCTCCCCGGCGGTAAGCGCGAACCGGGCGAGGACGACTGGTCGGCACTGTCCCGGGAGATCCGCGAGGAGCTGGATCTCGAACTCGACCGGACGTCCTTCCGGGAGCTCGGCGTGGTCCGGGCCCCGGCGCACGACCAGCCCGACTTCGTCCACGTGCGCATGGCGTGCTTCACGGCCGCTTTCCGGGGCGCGATGGCGGCGACCGGCGAGGTGGACGAGTACGTCTACGTGAGCCGGGGGGAGCGGCACCTGCTCGCCCCGGCGGCGCGGGCCGCGCTGGACCTCGCCGCGCGGCACGGCCTGCTCGCCTGACACCGACCTTCGGCGCGGCGCCCGGCGACCTTGGTCGCCGCGGAGGTGTCCCGGTGGCCGCTGCCCCCGAGAGCGGCCCCGGCAAGACTCGTCGGCGGGCGGTACGACCACCGAGGAGCAGGCCATGCCACACCAACCGATCAGCCGCAGGACGATGCTCGCCGGGACGGCGGCGGCCGCCGCGGGCCTCGCCGCCGGGCCCGCGCATGCCGCGCCCGCCGCGCCCGCCCGGGGCCGGCCGCTGCCGCAGCGCGGCGTCAACTACGACACCGAGCGCGAGGTGTGGAAGCCCGCGTACGTCCGGCGCGAGATGCGGGCGATCCGCCGCGACCTGCACTGCAACGCGGTCATCATCCTCGGCTCCGACCTGCGGCGCCTCATGCTCGCGGCGCGCTGCGCGGCGGACGAGGGGATGTTCGTGTGGCTGGAGGCGCGCCAGTTCGACCGGGACGCCCGGACGACGCTGCGGTTCCTCGCGTCCGTCGCCCGCGAGGCCGAACGGCTCCGCCGCGCGCATCCCGGCGTCGGCATCTCGGTCGGCTGCGAGCTGACCATCTTCATGGCGGGGCTCGTGCCCGGCGAGGACTGGATGGAGCGGGGCGCGAACCTCGGCACTCCGGCGGCCGCCGGCTACAACGAGCGGCTGAACGCATTCCTCCGGCGGGCGCTCACGACCGTCCGGCCGCTGTTCGGCGGACGCCTGACCTACACGTCCGGCGAGTGGGAGGAGGTGGACTGGCGCGGCTTCGACGTGGTCGGCGTCGACCTCTACCGGGACGAGTCGAACGAGGCGACCTACGCCCGGAACGTCCGCGCCCTGCACCGGTTCGGCAAGCCCGTCGTCATCACCGAGTTCGGCTGCTGCACCTACCGGGGCGCGGGCGACCGCGGCGGCATGGGGTTCGACATCGTGGACTGGACGCGGAACCCGCCCGTCGTCCCGCCGGGGTACGTCCGGGACGAACAGGAGCAGGCCCGCTACATCTCCGAGCTGCTGGACCTCTACGAGGCCGAAAGGCTGCACGGCGCGTTCGCCTACAACTTCATCGACCCCGGTGCCCCGTACTCGCCCGACCCGGGCCAGGACCTCGACATGGCGGGGTTCTCCCTGGTCAAGGTGCTTCCGCCGGACTCGGGCCTCGGCTACGAGCAGACCGGGCACTTCGCGCCGAAACTCGCGTTCCGCACGCTCGCCCGCCGGTACGCCCCTTAGACGGTCTCAGGGTCGCCCTTACTCCCCGGGCGGTACCGGAGGCGCCGGCCGATGATCGGGGCGCTGTAGGGGAGGTGTCGCTCGGCGGCGGATGCCCGGGCACGGACCGTGCACGCAGCATCTTCCCCATGACGAACACGACGCAGACCCTCACCCGCCCCGACGCCCCCGTCCACGCCGGCCCGCCGAAGCTCACGCCGCTGGAGCTGCGCGCCGCCCAGATCGAGACCCTCGAAAGCCCGCGGCTGAAGTACGGGCTGCTCGCCCGGATGCTGTTCAAGCAGATGGACCTGGTCTACGGCCGCGAGCGCACGCTCGTGAAGTTCACGATGCTGGAGTTCATCGCCCGCGTCCCGTACCAGGCGTGGGAGCGCATGGGCTACCTCTCGCTGTCGCGGCACCGCCGCCGCTCGGCGCTCGCCAAGCGCGTGTACGAGCGGATCGTCGAGACGCGCGAGGAGCAGGACAACGAGCAGTGGCACCTGCTGATCCTGCAGGACCTCGTCCAGCGGGACGGCGTGAAGCAGTCGTTCCTGCTGCACCGGCTGGCACCGTGGCTCGTGGCGTTCTTCTACTACCACGTGTCGTGGCTGCTGTTCCTGGTGCGGCCCGAGCTGAGCTACCGGCTCAACGCCGACTTCGAGGACCACGCCGAGCACGAGTACATGTCCTACGTGGCGGAGCATCCCGAGCTGGAGCACGTGGCCGCCCCCACGACGTACGCCGGGGAGTACGGCCGGTACGACACCGTGGCGGACCTGCTCCGCCAGATCGGCCACGACGAGCGGATCCACAAGCTCGACAGCCTGGTGAACATGCGGGCGCCCCGCTTCCAGGACGCGCCTACGCCAGCTCCTCGATGATCTTCTCCAGGGCGGTGCGGACGTGGCGCCGCTCCTCCTCCGACAGCGCGGCGGCGACTCGCTCCTCGAGCCGCCGCCGCGCCTCTTCGACGGGTTCCCGCGCCCGCAGGGCCTTGCCGGTGAGGTACAGCCGGACCAGCCGGGCGTCGGCCGGGTCGCGCCGCCGCACCACGAGGCCGGCGGCCTCCATCCGGGTGGCGGTGTTGACGATCGTCGGGGTGGTCAGGCCGAGCCGCGCGGCGACCTCGCCGGGCGTGAGGCCGTCCCGCTCCCACAGGGCCTCCAGGACGAGGTTCTGCCCGACGCGCACCCCGTGCTCGCTCATCGCCGCGTCCGAGGCGGCCCGCAGCAGCTTGTCCGCCCGGGCCAGCAGCCTCACCAGGTCGTCCATGCCGAATCCTCCAGGTCGTCCGGCTCCCCGGGGTCACCATTCCCGATCAGGGCAGAACAAGGCCGCTGCCGATGCCGAGGGCCACCGAGGCCAGGGCGGCGGTCACGGCGACCGCGGACGCCCCGCGCGCCGGGCGCGCCCGGCGCGCCGGCCGCCGGAACAGCGGGACGATCCAGCGCAGGTAGTAGAAGACGCTCGCGACCGTGTTCACGGCCGCGACCGCGGCGAGCCAGACGTGGCCGCCGTCGACGGCCGCGCCGAACATCAGGACCTTCCCGACGAACACGGCGGTCGGCGGCGTGCCGACGAACCCGAGGAGGCAGACGACGAGGGACAGGCCGAGGAGGGGGGAGCCGCGCATCAGCCCGGCGTAGCCGCCCAGGTCGTCCCGGCCGGTGGCCAGGACGACCGCGAAGGCGCCCACGTTCGTCACCGCGTAGGCGCCGAGGTAGTAGAGCAGCGCGGGCTGGGCCAGGTCGCTGCGGTCCGCCATGGCGACCGGGACGAGGAGGTAGCCCGCCTGGGCGACGGTCGAGTACGCCAGCAGCCGCCGGACGTTGTCCTGCGCGAAGGCGGCGAGGTTGCCGAGCGTCATCGTGGCCGCCGCGACGACCGCGAGGAGCACGGGCCGGCCGTCCGGCAGGGTCTCGGCTCCGAACCGGTAGAGGGCGGCCAGCGCGCCGATCTTCGGGACGGTCGTGACGTAGGCGGCGACGGCCGGCGGGGCGCCCTCGGTGACGTCCGGCACCCAGAAGTGGCCGGGGACGGCGCCCGCCTTGAACAGCAGCCCCGCGAGCAGCGCGACGAGACCCGCCGCGACCGCCGCCGGGGGCGCCTCCGCCAGCCCGGCCCGCAGCACCGGATACGCCGTGCCGCGCCCCACCCCGGACAGCAGCGTCACCCCGCCGAGCATGAGCACGCCGAGCAGCGCGCCCATCAGGTAGTACTTGAGCGCGGCCTCGGTCCCGGCCGCGTCCTTGCCGAACCCGGCGAGCGCGTAGGCGGGCAGGCTCGCCAGCAGGTACGCGGCGACCACCACGAGCAGGTCGGCCGAGGCGCCCAGCACCATCGTCCCGAGCGCCGACAGCAGGATCAGGACGTAGTGCTCGCTCTCCCTCGGATGCCCGCGCACCCGCCCGGCGGCGAGCACCACGACCGGCAGCGTCGAGCCGAGCACGGCGATCCGGGTGACGTGCGTGATCGGGTCGACGGCGAAGGAGCCGAAGGCCATCAGGTCGGCGCCGGCCACCGCGACCGCGGAGGCGGCCAGGCCCGCGGCGAGCCCCGCCGCGCAGACGACCGCGACGCGCCGCTGCCGGGCGCGGGGCAGGAACATCCCGTAGACCAGCCCGAGGACGGCGGCGGCGAGCACGCACAGCTCGGGGGCGAGGTCGGCGGGGTTCTCGTTCATCACCGTCCCACCAGCGCGACGACGGCCGCCGACAGCGGCTCGATCGTGTCGAGCAGCACGCGCGGCGCGACGCCGATCAGCACCGAGAGGGCCAGCAGCGGGGCGAGCGCCGCCAGCTCGGGCCACCGCACGTCGCCGACCAGCGGGGTCAGCTCGCCGGGCGGCCCGAGGACGGCCCGGTGCAGGACGCGCAGGAACAGCGCGGCCGTGATCAGGATGCCGAGCACGGCGAGGGCGCCGGTGACCGCCGTCGCCGCCGCGCCGCCGCCGATCGTCCCGGCGAAGATCTGGAACTCGGCGATGAACCCGGACAGGCCCGGCAGCCCGAGCGAGGCGAACGCGGCCAGCCCGGTCAGCCAGGCGAGCACGGGGGCACCTCCGGCGATGCCGCCGAACCGGCCGAGGTCGTAGCTTCCGGCGCGGTCGTACAGCACCCCGCACAGCAGGAACAGCGCGCCGGTGACGAGGCCGTGGCTGACCATCTGCGTGACCGCGCCGGTCACGGCGAGCCGCCGGGCGTCCGCGCCGCCGGACGCGTACCCCGCCGCGCCCAGGGCCAGGACGATGTACCCCATGTGGTTCACGGACGTGTACGCGACGAGCCGCTTCACGTTCTCCTGCGCGAGCGCCACCAGCGCCCCGTACAGGACGCTCACCAGGCCGACGACCAGCGCCACGAGGGCGTAGCGCCGCCACGCGTCGGGGAGCATCGGCATGGCGATCCGGACGAGCCCGTACGTGCCCATCTTCAGCATGACCCCCGCGAGGATCGCCGACCCGGCGGCGGGCGCGTCGGTGTGCGCGGGAGGCAGCCAGGTGTGGAACGGGACGACCGGCGTCTTGATCCCGAGCCCGATGCCGATGGCGAGGAGCGTCAGGCCGGCCAGGCCCGGCGACCCCTCCAGGGGAGGCGTGCGGGCCAGCTCGACCATGTCGAACGTGTTCGGGTCGGCACCCAGGTAGAGGCCGATGAAACCCAGCAGGAGGACCAGTGAGCCCAGAAACGTGTACAGGAAGAACTTCAGCGCCGACCGTGACCGGTCGCCGTGCCCCCACAGCAGGATCACGAAGTACATGCCGGCGATCGACAGGTCGAAGAAGACGAAGAACAGCAGGAGGTCGAGCGCCGCGAACAACCCCAGGCACACCGTTTCCAGGAACAGGAAAAGGATCGCGAACGCCCGCACCCGGTGCTCCTGCCGCAGCGAGTACACCGCGCAGGCCGCGAACAGGACGGCGGTGAGCGCCAGCAGCGGCAGCGACAGGCCGTCCACGCCGACGTGGTAGCCGGCCCGGACGGACGGGATCCACCGCACGTCCGTCTCGGACGAGACCCCGGCGCGGGTCCCGTGCACCGCCCACAGGCCGGCGACGAGCGCGACCTCGACGACGCAGGCGCCGATCCATACCAAGGGCACCGCGCGTCGCGGGACGGCGGGGAGCGCGCACGCGACCGCCAGCGGCAGGAAGATGACCAGCGTCAGCATCCCGCTCACCCGGCCAGCAGCGCGACGACGACGAGCACCGCGAGCACCACCGCGGCCTGGGCGTAGTACAGGTGGACCTGCCCGGTCTGAGGCCGCCGTGCCAGCGCGGCCAGGACCCGGGCCGCGGACCCGACCGCGCCGACCAGCCCGTCCACGCGGAACTCGACGCGACGCCCGGCGAGCCCGGCCAGGACTCGCCCGCCCCGCGCGGTCCCGCGCACCGCGCCGTCCACGACGCGGTCGTCGAACCGGGCCAGCGCCCGCGCCGCCGCGAAAGCGGGACGGACCACGCCCGCCGTGACGGCCCGCTCCAGATACAGCCAGTCCAGCGCCCATGCAGGTTCAGGAACCCGCCGGGCCGCCACCACCCCGGCGACCGTCACCACCGCGAGCGCACCGGAGAGGGCGACGACCCACGGTTCGGGCCCGGCCTCGCCCGCCGCCCCCAGCATGCGCCGCCAGCCGTCCGCCACGGCCGGAACACCGAGGACGCCCAGGGAGGCCGCCGCGACCGCCAGCGCCACCAGCGGCACCCGTTCCACGGTCCGCACCCGCGGCCCCTCGGACGGACGCAGCAGCATCACCAGGGCCTTGCCCGCGTACACGGCCGACAGCACGGACGCCGCGAGGCCGGCCGCGAGCAGTCCACCCGACCGCTCCACGGCGCCGCCCAGCACCTCGTCCTTCGTCACCCACAACGACAGGGGCGGGACGCCGGCCAGCGCGAGCGCCCCCACGCCGAACGCGACATCGACCACCCGATCGCGCCGGGCCCACATACCGGCGCAGAGAAAGAGCAGGCTCTTCACGGCCGCGTGCGCGACGAGCTGGGCCGCGCCGGCCCCCACCGCCCCGGCACCGGCCGCCAGCACCATGAAGCCGATCTGCGCGCACGTGGACGCCGCGAGGAGCTGCTTGAGGTCGCGCTGCGCCACCGCGACGGCCCCCAGGACCAGCGCGGTCAGCGCGCCCGCCCAGCTCACCAGGCCGGCGGCCCAGCCGGTCGCGGCCAGCAGCGGATGCAGCCGCATCAGCAGGTACGCGCCGGCGGCGACCATCGTGGCCGAGTGCAGCAGCGCCGACACCTGGCTCGGGCCCGCCATCGCCCGGGACAGCCAGAACGAGAAGGGCAGCTGCGCCGACTTCCCCAGCGCGGCGACGACGACACCGGCCGCGACGAGGTCCCGCCAGGGATCCCCGGCGCCGGCGAGGTCGCCGAACCGCAGCGAACGCGCTCCGGCCACGGCGAAACCCGCCGCCGCGTAGAGGCCGAGGTCGGCGGCCCGCGTGGTCAGGAAGGCGACGTTCGCGGACCGCACCCGGTCCGCCTCCGGCCACGCGTGGCCGATGAGCGCGTACGACGTCGCGCCCATGACCTCCCAGCCCATCAGCAACAGGAGCAGATCGGTCGCGGTGACCGTCACCGCCATCGCCGCCGCGAACAGCAGCATCAGCAGGTGGAACCGGGCCCCGAACCCCTCCCCCGCCGCGTGGACGAGCACCGCCGCCAGGACGACGGCCAGGGTCACCAGCAGCACGGCGGAGAGCCCGTCCACCGCCAAGCCACCCGGCCACCCCGGAAGCACAGTCACCTCGAATCTCCCTGTGGGGGGACGACCCCCCACACCCCCCGGTTCGCTCCGCTCATCCCTGGAGATCCCCGGCGTCATCCGTCATATCGACGTCACGCGCCCGGAACAGGGCGGTGACGACGGCGAAGCCCATCGCCATCTCCAGGGCCATCACCGTGATCGCGACGAGCACCAGGACCTGCCCGTCCGCCCTGCCGGGCGACACCCAGTACCAGAACCCGGCCGCCGCGACCACCACGCCGTTGACCATGAGTTCGATGCCCATCATCAGCATCACGATCGACTGCTGGGACAGCGCCCCGAACAGCCCGACGCAGAACAGCGCGGCGGCGAGCAGCAGGAACGTCTCAAGCGTCATCGCCGTACCGTCCCCGGTGCGCGGCCAGCACCACGGTCGCGATCATGGTGGCCAGGATGGCGACGCCGATCACCATCATGACGAGCATCGCCGGCCCCATGATCGCCTCGCCGAGCGCGACGGCCGGATCGGGCGGCGGCCGTCCCTCCCGCTGCGGCCACGGCACCGTGAAAACCCCGGCCGCCAGCGCCGCGAACGCGGTCCCGGCGATGGCGAGCGCTCCGCGCGTGTTGTGCCGCATCGCCATCGGCATGAGCCCGGCCGGGTTCATCATGTACATGATCATGAAGACGGCCATTACCAGCATTTCCATGATCATCATGAGCACGACCAGCACGCCGAGATAGCGCAGGCCGATTAGCAGCAGCTCGCCCCCGGCGCACAGGAACGACGCCAGCAGCGCGAACGTCGCGCGGGCCATCGAGTCCACGACGAACACGGCGACGCCGGATCCCACGGCGGCGACGGCGAGCACCCAGAACGCGACGGCCTCCACGGCCCCTCCTCACACGACGACGATCGCGACGACGAGCATCTGCAGCACGGCGGCGGGGATCAGGACCGTCCAGGCCGCGGTCATCGCGCGGTCCATGCGCAGTACGGGCAGGTGCCTGCGCGTCCACACCAGGAGGGCGAGGACGGCGCACGCCTTCAGCAGCGACCACAGCCACGCCGGCAGCAGCGGACCGGACCCGCCGCCGAGGAACAGCGGCACGGCGACGGCCGCGGCCACCGTCAGCAGCCCGTACCGTCCCGCCAGGAAGACGAGCCGGTCGGGTCCGGACAGCTCGGCCAGGACGCCCCCGGCCACGTCGCCGCCGGCGGGGTGGCCGAACGGCCCCCAGAACGCCATCGCCGCCGCCGACACCAGGTAGACGGCGAACGCGACCGGCATCCACACCGCGAACCACAGCCCGTCCTGCGCGTCGCCGATCACCCGCAGGTCCAGCGAGTGGGCGCCGAGCGCCGCGGTGATGAGCGCGAACATGTGCGGCAGCTCGTACGCGAGCCCCTGCGCGAGGAACCGGTACCCGCCGACCAGCCCGAACGCCGCGTTGACGCCCCACCCCGCCAGCCACACCGACGCCCAGGCCACGACCTCCATCGCGTTGAACCAGACGACGCCGACGCTCGTCCCGACCGCCGCGCTCCCGCCGAGGGGCACGACGAGGGCCGCGAGCGCCGCCGCCACCGGCAGCGAGATCACCCCGATCCTGGTCAGCAGCACATCGGACTCGGCGGTGACACGCCGCTGCGAGGTCAGCAGGCGCGCCGCCTCGCGGAACGGCTCGGCAGGACGTCCCGCGAGCGCGCCGTTCAGCGAGGCCGCCGCGAGCGCGAGCACCCCGAGCACGAGGACCTCAGCCATCGGCGCCCGCCCCGAGATCCGGATCGAGGCTCGCGACGATCAGCCGTGCCTGAGCCAGCTCGGCCCCTTCCAGCAGCGACGGCATGGCCTCCAGCACCTCGCCCCAGGGAGCGCGAGGCGGGCAGGGGCGCCCTTCCAGGGACGCGCCGATCTCCCGCAGCCACCCGTCCAGCCGGCGCTGCACGTCGCCGACGCCCCGCGTCATCCACCGCAGGGCCCACGAGCGCCGGACCTTCCACGCGAACGCGGCGAACCGCCTCGCCAGCGCATCGCCGGGCGCGCCCCTCAACGCCTCGTCCCGCAGGACGGCCGCGCGGTCCGCGGCCGCCTCCCATCCCGCGACGCGCAACAGCCGCGACACGCTGTCGAGACGCCCGGCCGCCTCCCGCTCCTCCGTCCAGAACGTCCCGCCGCCCGTGTCGACGGCGGTGACCTCGGCGGCCTGGACGACGTCCCCCTGCAACACCAGGTCGACCCGCAGCCCCGCGGGCCAGTACGGCAGGACGGGACCGAGCGGGACGTGCAGGACGTCCAGCCGTAACCCGTCCCGGTCGTCCGCCCGATCGGCCATGCCGGCGTCCAGGTCCAACGCCTCCCGAGAACCGCCGGCGACCCCCTCCAGGTCGGACGGCGAGGCGAGGACCCGCGGCTCGGGCATGTCCCGCCACACGACATCGATGGCGGCGGCCAGCGCGGGGCCGGGATTCCCGCACACCACGAGCATCCCCGTCTCCCCCGGCGACAGCGCGGGGCGCCACCCCCGCGACCGGAGCGCGCCCTCGGCCGCGAGCCGGTCCCGCGTCCCGTCCGCCGCCTGCACGACGAGGGGGCGCGGGGCCATGAACCGGCTCAGGCCCACCGCAGCGCCCCCTCCCGCCAGGCGTACAGGACGCCGACCAGCAGCAGCGCTAGGAAGACGAACATCTCCACGACCGCCTTGACGCCGATCGACGCGACGACGAGCGCCCACGGGTACATGAAGACCATCTCCATGTCGAAGGCGAGGAAGATCATCGCGACCGTGTACCAGCGCACGTGGTACCGCGACAGCGCGTGCTCCGCCGGCCGCGCCCCCGACAGGAACGGCCCGCTCTCGAACTCCTTGGGCGCCGTCACGAACGAAACGGCGTAGACCCCCGCCACGACGGCCCCCACCAGCCCGAGGACCGAGAGGACGACGGCGTACGGAGGCATTGCCCCTCCGGGGTACGGGTGGACCGGGCGCTAGTCCGCCTCTACCTGATCAGCCCGTGATCGAAACATCGCCGGCGCGGTCAGGCGTGCCGCTCGCGGTCCGCCTCGGCGGCGGCGAGGATCATCTCGTCCACGACCCAGCGTGCCTCCGGGGACAGGTCCACGAGGGCGCGCAGCACCTCGGGCCGGATGATGCCGTGCTCGACGTCCCGGCGCAGCGCCTTCAGCGTCAGATCGTCGCCGATCGGGTCGGACTCGCTGGAGAAGCCGAAGTAGCCGATCGGCACGCCGAAGAACGTGGCGAGTGCCGTCAGCGTCTTCAGCTGCGGGTTCTCCTGCCGGCCGGTGCGCAGCTTCCACACGGTGGTGGACGAGATGTCCTCGCCGGTGGCCCGCGCGATGGCGGCGGCCGTCTCGACGTTGTTGCGCGGCGGCCGGTCCTCCGCCGGCCACAGGTTCTGGATCAGCCACTCGACCTTCTCGGCGAGCGACGCCCCGGGCGGCACTTCCTCGGCTCGGCGCTGCATTCGGCTCCCTCCCCCGTCACCAGTGATTTAAGTTGACCACATTCGCGTTCGTCAGCCAAGGACATGAACCGTGGCGCCGGGACCACAGGGGTAGTCCGGGTCCGGCTCTCAGGTCGCAGGCCCCTCATCCCCTGCGGTGAACTTTGCCATGAGGCATTGCAAAGAGGCTTTGCAACTCTTAGCGTCCCTCCCATGAAGGAGCAACCGGTCCCGGAGGTGATCACCGATCCGCGGCAGGTGCGGCTGCTCGCGCACCCGCTGCGGCAGCGGATCGCCGAGATCATGAGGCGCGGGCCCGTCTCGTCCACCACGCTCGCCCGCGAGCTGGGCGAGAGCACCGGCTCGACGAGCTACCACCTGCGGCAGCTCGCCAAGTACGGGTTCGTCGAGGAGGTCCCGGAGCTCGCGCGCGGACGGGAGCGCTGGTGGCGGGCGGTGCCCGGCGACCGGCGGCTGCCCCCGTACGGCGAGCAGTCACCGGGCATGCGCGAGGCGGTGGAGGAGCTGACCCGGCTGGAGTTCGCGAACGAGCTGGAGATGCTCACGCGCTACATGCGGGAACGCGACGGGATGGGCCCCTGGGCGGACGCCCTGCTCTTCTCGTTCTCCACCATCACGCTCACGCCGGAGCAGGTGCGCCCCTTCTTCGAGGAGTACATCGCGCTCCTCTACCGCTACAAGCGCGCCGACGGCGACCCGCCGCCGGACGCGCGGACCCTGCACGCCAGATTCCTGGCGTTCCCGGAGGTCTGAAGCCCGGACCGCCGAGTTGCCCCTCGGCGGCCCGGGCGGGCGGAAGCCCGCATCACCACGCCGAACGGCGTGTTCTCACGCAACGCGAACCCCCACGGAAAGGAGAGCACCTCATGCTGCTCTCACGCAAACGGCACCTGCAGAAATGGGCGGTGCTGCTGTTCTGGGTCGCGGTCACGGCCGTGGCCGTCCCGCTCGCGAGCCGGCTGCCGGACGTCGTCCAGGCGAACTCCTCCGCGGAGCTGCCGCGCGGCGCCCAGTCGACCCAGGCCGACAAGCTGGCGTCCCGGTTCCCGGACGGCGAGCTGGCGCCGGGCATCATCGCCTACGTCCGCCCGTCCGGCATCACCCCGGCCGACCGCGCCAAGGCCGAGGCCGACCGGCGGGCCCTCGCGCCGGTCGCCGCCGGGACGATCGCGCCGGCGGCCCCGTCCCGCGACGGCAGGGCGCTCATGCTGACCGTCCCGCTGCGGGACGGCGACACGCTGTCCGACCAGGCCGGCAAGCTCCGCGACCGGTCGCGCGTGGACGCGCCGCCGGGCCTCGACATCCACCTGACCGGCCGGGCCGGTGCCGCGCTGGACGTCGGGGACGCGTTCGAGAAGGTCGACAAGCGCGTCCTGCTCGCCACGATCGTCCTGGTCACCGCCGTCCTGCTGGTCACCTACCGCAGCCCCGTCCTGTGGCTGCTGCCCATCGTGAACGCGGCGATCGCGCTCCAGGTCAGCGGCGCCGCCGTCTACCTCCTCGGCGAGAACGCCGGGCTCTACGTCGCGGACGGGACGTCCACCATCCTCAACGCGCTCGTCTTCGGGATCTCCACCGACTACGCGCTGCTCCTGCTCGCCCGCTACCGGGAGGAGCTCCGCCGCCACGAGGACCGGCACCGGGCGATGGCGGCCGCCCTCCGCCGCGCGGCCGCACCGATCACCGCGTCCGCCGCGACGGTGTCGCTCGGCCTGCTGTGCCTGCTCGCGGCCCGCATGGGCTTCAACTACGCGCTCGGCCCGATCGGCGCCCTGGGCGTCATCGGCGGCCTGGTCGTCGTGATGTCCCTGCTCCCCGCCCTGCTCGTCATCCTCGGCCGCTGGGTCTTCTGGCCCCGCATCCCCCGCCACGGCGACCCGGCCCCCACCCGCGGCCTGTGGGACCGGATCGGCCACCGCGTCGCCGCCCGCCCCCGCCTGGTCTGGGTCGGCGGCCTGGCCGTCCTCGCCGCCCTCGCCGCGGGCTGCCTCGGCATCAACACGGGCCTGGACCGCGCCCACTTCCTCACCACGACGCCCAGCTCGACGATCGGCGAACGCGTTCTCGCCGAGCACTACCCGGGCGGGCAGGGCCGCCCGCTCCAGGTCATCGCGGAGGACCCGGCACCCGTGGCCGCCGCCCTCCGGCAGCACCCCGGCGTCGCCCGCGTGGGAGAGCCGCAGCCCTCGACCGACGGCCGGCTGGCCAGGCTCGACGTCGTCCTGACCTCGCCACCCGACAGCGACGCGGCGAAGGACACCGTCCGCGACCTCCGGCGCACCATCCCGGACGCGGTGATCGGGGCGGGCACCGCCAGCGCGATCGACCTCGCCGACGCGCAGTCACATGACCGCCGCGTGGTGATCCCGCTGATCCTGGGAGTCGTCCTGCTCATCCTGGTCGCGCTGCTCCGCGCACTCGTCGCGCCCCTGCTGGTGATCGGCACGGTCGTCGCGTCCTATTTCGCCGCGCTCGGCACCGCCTGGCTGCTGTTCGAGCACGCCTTCGGGTTCCCCGCGGTCGACATCCAGGTCGCCCTCATGGGCTTCCTGTTCATGGTGGCGCTCGGGGTCGACTACAACCTGTTCCTCGTCTCACGCATCCGCGAGGAGGTCGCCGGTGCGGGCCACCACGCCGGCGTCCTGCGCGGCCTGGGCCTCACCGGCGGCGTGATCTCCAGCGCCGGCCTCGTCCTCGCCGCGACGTTCGGCGTCCTCGGCCTCATGCCGGTCACGATGATGGTGCAGATCGGCGTCCTGGTCTCCCTGGGCGTCCTGCTGGACACCTTCTTCGTCCGCTCGGTCATCGTCCCGGCCCTCGCCCTGGACACGGGCACCCGCTTCTGGTGGCCCGCCCGCCGCGGGACCGGTCCCGCGCGAAGCTGGGACACTGACGTCCCATGACCCACAACCCCACACGAACCCGGGCCGCCGTCGCCGGCCTCGCGCTGGCACTGGCCTGCGCCGGCTGCGGCGGCTCCGGCGACTCCGCGGAGGCGACGTCACCGCCCGCCGGCACCACCGACGCCGCACAGAGCCCGGCACCGTCCCCGACCTTCCCGAAGGCCGCGGACGGGACGAAGGCGAGCGCCTGCCGCGATGGGCGGTGCGAGATCCTGGTCACCAAGCGGACGAAGATCCCCATCGACCGCCGTTTCGGCCTCGCCACCCTCTCCTTCGCCCCCACCGATCTGACCTGGCGGTACACCTATCCGAACGGTGGAAGCGGAAGCATGAAGTTCCTGGAGCCGCCCTACACCGGTTCGGTGGCGGGCCCGACCGCCAAGCAGGGCCTGAGCCTCCGCGTGGTCGCCAGCGACGGCTCCAAGGCCGTCATCTCCCTGTCCCCCGGCAGCTGAGCGACAAAAGAACCGCAGATCGCCGATGACGGCGTCTGCGGTGCGTGGTACCCCCGAGCGGATTCGAACCGCCGTTACCGCCTTGAGAGGGCGGCGTCCTAGGCCACTAGACGACGGGGGCCGGACTATGAACCCCAGCGATCTCCCGCCCGGGCGCCCCCCACCTTACCGGACCCCGACCCCCACCTCGACCCGATTTTCGGAAGGCACACAAAACCCCAAAACCGGAAAGGAAAAAACGAAACTCGGACGTCGCAGAGAAACCCTCTATGCGTACGCCTCAACCCACGTTCGGGCGAAGCCCGAACAGCCGGGGGTTCCAGGGGGTCGCCCCCTGGGAAGACACTGCGGGCCCGGCGAAATCGAGCAAAGCTCGATGAGCACACCGACCCGCCCCGTACCCCCGAGCGGATTCGAACCGCCGTTACCGCCTTGAGAGGGCGGCGTCCTAGGCCACTAGACGACGGGGGCGTGGTCCGCGTGAGGCGGACGCAGCTGGGGTACCAGGACTCGAACCTAGACTAAGTGAACCAGAATCACTCGTGCTGCCGATTACACCATACCCCAGTGAGGTACGGGCTCCCGGGCCGTCTCCGGCCTGGTCGCTCGCGCCTCGATGAGAATACAGGACCTTGGGAGAAGGGCCAAAACGATTGGTGGCGCGGCGTGGTCACCGGGTGAAGTCGGGCGGCCCGATGTGCTCGCGGCCCCAGTCGACGAGGGGGCGCAGGCGCCGCCAGGACGTTCGCACCCGGGCGGCCACCTCCTCGGCGTCGGCCATCCAGGGGTCGGCGGGCCAGCCCTCGTGGGCGTAGAGGGAGCGGTGCCGGAGCAGGTCGAGCCGCGGATGGTCCGGAGGCGTGCCGCGGGGCCGGGTCTTGAGCCGGTCGCCCGCGATCTCCATGCCGGCGTCGCGGAGGTCGTCCACGATGGCCTGGAGCTCGGCCCCGTCGGTGTCGGAGCCGGCGGCTTCGCGGTAGCGGCGTAGCTGGTCCGGGGTCGGCGCGTACATGCCCCCGGCGACCATGAGGCCGTCCGCGTCGACCTGGAGGTAGAAGCCCTCACTCGTGTGGCCGCCCTGATGGGTCTTGTACGGCGACTTGTCCTTGCTGAACCGCACGTCCCGGTACGGGCGGAAGAGCTTGACCGCGCCGAACTCGTCCTCCAGCACGGCGCACAGCTCGATCAGCGGTTCGCGCACGTGCCGCTCGTAGACGTCCTTGTGGGACGTCCAGTAAGACTTGCTGTTGTCGGCCTGGAGGCCCTCGTAGAACGAGAACGCCTCGTCGGTGAAGCCGGCGGACACCACTGGCCTCCTCAGTCGCGGGCGATGACCCGGTTGGTGAGGCCGCCGATGCCCTCGACGGTGACCGTCACCTCGTCGCCGATCTCCAGCGGGCCGACGCCGGCCGGGGTGCCGGTGAGGATGACGTCGCCGGGCAGCAGCGTCATGACCTGGCTGACGTACTCGACCAGCGCCGGGACGTCGTGCAGCAGCAGGGACGTGCGGGCCTCCTGCCGGACCTCCCCGTTGACGGTCGTGGAGATCGCCAGGTCGCCGGGGTCGGCCTCGGTCTCGATCCACGGGCCGATCGGGCAGAACGTGTCGAAGCCCTTGGCCCGCGTCCACTGCCCGTCCTTCTTCTGCAGGTCGCGGGCGGTGACGTCGTTGGCGCAGGTGTAGCCGAGGATGACCTCGGCGGCGCGGGACGCCGGCACCTCGCGGCACATCCGGCCGATGACCACGGCGAGCTCGCCCTCGTGATCGACGCGCTCGGTGAGCTTGCGCGGGTAGGTGATCGCCTCTCCCGGGCCGATCACGGCGGTGGACGGCTTGGAGAACAGCACCGGCTCCGCGGGCGGCTCGTCCCCGCCCATCTCGCGGACGTGGTCGGCGTAGTTCTTCCCGATCGCGATGATCTTGCTGGGCAGGATCGGGGCGAGCAGCCGGACGTCGGCGAGCGGGAGGCGCTGCCCGGTGAAGGTCAGCTCACCGAACGGGTGCGCCGCGATGACGGCGATGGTGTTCTCCTCCACCACTCCGAAGGACATGCCCTCGTCGGTGGAGAACCTGGCGATACGCATGGTCGAGAGCCTAGTACGGCGCTCAGAAGCCGCACGCCTTGCCGTTCAGCTTGCAGCTCTTCGGGGTGGACGCGGGACCGGCCGCGCCGAACTGGACGTCCCACGTGGCGCCCGGCGGGATCGCGGGCGCGCCCTCCAGGTTCCTGATCTCGACGGTCGAGCCGCCGTGCACCAGCCGCGCGCCCCAGATGTTCTTCACGTCCGCCCGCGGCGCCTGGAACGTCAGCTTCCACGTCTTCATGGGCTTGCTCGTGCGGTTCGTGATGACCATCTTGCCCTCGAAGTACCCCTCGTCCTGCTGGACGAGCTGGTAGGTGATGCCCTTGCCCTTGACCAGCGGGCCGATCGGCGCGGTGGTCACCGGGGGCGAACCGGGCTGCGGGGACCCGGGCTGGCCGGGCTGCTGCCCGCCGGGCGGCTGCGCGGACGGTCCGCCGCTCGGCGGCGCCGCGGGCGACCCGCTGGGCGCGGGCCCGCCGGGCGACGCCGGACCCGCGCCGCCACCTTCGGACGCCGGGGTGCTCGCCGCCGGGGAGGTCTTCCCGCCGGCCTTCCCCTCGGTCTCCGAGCCCCGGTTGACCAGCAGCATCGCGACCGCGGCGATGGCGAGGACCACCACCGTGGCGACCAGCGCGATCACGATCAGCGTGCGGCCGGAGCGTGACGGGGACGACCCGCCGGGCAGTCCGCCGGACGGCGAGACGGCGGGCGTCGGCAGCGGCGGGACGGGCGGCTGGGGCGGCGGAGGCGTCCCCTGCGCGGACGGCGGGGTCCCGGGCATGGCGTAGGCGAACGCCGGGCCCTGCTCGCCGGGGTTCGTGCGCTCTCCCTCCGAGGAGAACTGCTCGGTCCAGGGCGCCTCGGCGGGCGCCGGCTGCTCGTGCGCCACCGGCTGCCCGACCGGCGGCTGCTCGGGCGCGGGCGCATGCCCGTGCGCGAACGCCTGGTCGGGGGCGGTCGCCTCCTCGGGGGCGGGCGCCTGCTCGGGTGCCGGCGCCTGCGCCTGCTCGGGGACGGGCGCCTGCGCGTACTCCGGCACCGGGATGGAGCTGAACTCGAACGCCACCGCCTCGCCGTGAAGCGGGACGTCAGGAGCCGGCACGGCGGGCTGCTCCACCGGGACATCGGCCACGGTGACGGGGGCCTCCTCCTCGGGCGCCTCGGGCTCGTCCGGCGTCACCTCGACGAACGTGACCTCCGCGCCACCGGACGGGAGGTCCTGGTAGGTCGCGTCCTCGACGGCGTCCTGGAAGGTCTCTTCGGGATCGTCGACCGGATCGTCCTGGTAGGTCGCCCCCGGGTCGCCCAGGTAGGCCGCCTCCGGGCCGTCCACGTAGGTCGTCTCCGGATCGTCCACGTAGGTCGTCTCCGGGTCGTCCTCGGGGTCGTCGGACGGAAGTTCCCGGAAGGTCACGCCGGCGAGGTCGTCCACGGGCCCGTCCACGACGGTCGCGTCGGCTCCCGGGGCCGTGTCCTCGGGCGCACCGGATTTGCCGGGAACGCGGAACTCGGCGGTCGTCTTGTGGTCCGGGGGAACGTACCCGGGCTCCTCGCCGCTCAACTCGGCCACCTTCCACTGTCGTCGATCTCATGGAGTCCGACGACGGGCGCGGCGGTTCGGTTCACGCCCGGCCGGAAGGCGTCATCCCGCCGGGGACGGTTCGAACCCGCGGCGCGCGGCCTGCCGCAGCTGCCGGTTGAGCATGTCGGTGATCAGCTCGATGGCGTCCGGGGTGGTGGCGGCCTGGGCGCCGCTGAGCCAGCGGGCGGCCTCGGCCAGCAGGTCGTCGGCGGAGTCGGCGGCGCCCGCGTCGGCCAGCCGGCCGAGCACGGCGCCGAGGCGGAGCGCGGCGTCGGCGCGGCCGGCCTCGGCGGCCCGCCGGTACCAGCCGGCGGCCTGCTCCAGATCGTCCTCGCGCTCGTACATCTCGCCGAGGCCGAAGGCGATGTCCGCCCAGGTCCCGTCCGTCGGACGCCCGAGGTCCTCGGGGCTCCAGGGGCGGACAGGCATAGGATCACTCCGGCAGGTCGGTTCGTCGGAACGCGGCACGCGGAAACCTCGCACGTGCCGTGCAGATCCTCATAGTGGATCCTCCACCAGAAATCCGCCACCCGTTTCGCCACTTTTGGCGGATTTTCTCCGTAGCAGCGCCGCTACGCACGGAAAGGTCCTCGTTCTTTCGAACGAACGACCTCAGACCGTGTACCGGACGAGCTCGTCCTCGAACCCGTCATGACCCGCGGCGAAGGACCGCAGAGAAGCCGGCGCGCCCTCGCCGCCCCGCTCCAGCAGCCCGGGAACGGACCTCGGGTCGGGCAGGACGGAGTCCCCGAGCCGGACGGGGTCGCGCAGTACGGTGCGGACGCCGGGTTCCCCGGAGACGAACTCGCCGAGCACGAAGCCCTCGGACTCGTTCCACACCAGGGCCCGCAGCCCGAGGACGAAGGTGGCGTCCCGCGGATCGGACGGATCGAGCCAGACGTTCGAGAGCGGCACCCCGCGCGCCTGCAGCGCGTCGCCGACGCGGGTGACGTACCCGCGGGTGACGTCGACGAAGGGGTCCGGGTGAGGCAGGGGTCGCATACGGCCGATCACTGGTCATCCCTCTCTTCGGTCACTAGAAGTATGAGGGAAAAGATCCGTTATGTCCCGTTTCTGGGCGGAGAAATCCGCCTGAAGGCAGGCCAAACTCCCCCTTTGGCCACATACCTCCCTTCAGTCTCCCCGGACTCCCCCGTCCTACGGTCGTCAGGGTGCCGCGCTCGCGGCGGCCGGCCGGAGCCGGAGACGTGGAAGCGGCGCGGCCGGCGCGTACCGGGGCACGATCACCGCGGCGCAGGCGCCCGCGCAGAAGATCGCGGTCAGCCGGGCCGGCGCGCCGGCCCGGCGGCCCAGCTCGGCGGTGAGCAGCAGGACCACGATCCCGCTGACCACAGCGCCGGCCCGCGGCTCGCGCTCCGCACGGGGCTCGGCGGCCGGGGTGAGCACGAGACGCGGATGGGCACGCTCGGTCGGCTCCTCGACCGCGGCGGTGCGCTCCCGGCCGTCGGCGGCCGTCGGGTACGGGACGTCCGGCGCCGGGTCCATCAGGCTGTCTTCCACGTCGAACTCCTTGGGTCAGCGGCGCGCTCGGCGGCGACCGGAGATCATGCGCCCGTCCGCACGGGCCGGACCGGCGGCGTCCTGTCCGCCGGCACCGAGACGTTGACCAGCGGGCCCCGCCGGCCGACCGCCGGCGACGGCGCCGCCATCCGGCTGCGGAACTGCAGGTCCCTCGTGCGGTAGCCCATCAGGGCGACGTAGAGCGCCAGGGTCAGGAACAGTGCCGCGGGACCGAAGATCCACAGAGCGACCATCATGGTGAACCCTCCTCCGAGTGTTCGCGGTATCCCTTACATCCCGAACATCCTGCTGGTAGAGTTGTCCGAGTTCTCAACCGGTCGACTTGTACCAACAAGTTCCCTCACTCAACTTGTTACCATTCCTAGAGATTGCAAACACGTTGAGCGGGAACTACTTGTTCAAGAGTTAAGTCCGGTTCGATGTACGTTGCTTGTCCGGCTCAGCGGTACCAGTCGAGCGGACAGGGAGGGGAGCGGTTCGGATGGCTCGCACGACGCCCGCCCGGTGGCGCGACATAGCCGATGACCTGCTCCGCCGCATCGAGTCGGGCGACCTCGCCCCCGGCGAGGGGACGGCCGGCCGGCGGCGCCTCCCCGCCGAGAAGGAGCTCGAAGCGCACTACAAGGCGTCCCGCAACACCGTCCGCGACGCGCTGTCCTGGCTGCAGCAGCAGGGATACGTCGTGTCCCAGCAGGGCAAGGGGACCTTCGTCGTCGGCCGGCCCAACATCGTCCACGTGACGCTCTCCGCGGTGGCGCTGGGCCTCGCACCGGGCAGCGGTTCGGGCGAGTGGTACAACCGGGACGCCTTCATCCCCGTGCACCGCGACGTCACGGTGTCGCAGGTCAAGGTGGAGGTCCAGGAGGGCACCAAGGTCATCGCCCGGTACCTGCAGTCCGACCCCGGCGCCGAGCTCATCTCCCGGCACCAGGAGATCTTCCTCGACGACCGCCCGTGGGCGCTGCAGACCTCGTTCTACCCGCTCGACTTCGCCACCGGCGGCGCGTCGCGGCTCCTCTCGCCGCGCGACATCCCCGAGGGCGCGGTCGCCTACCTGGGCGAGACGCTCGGCTACAGTGAGGTCGGCTTCCACGACGAGATCAAGGTCCGCGTCCCGGACGAGAACGAGAAGCGGTTCTTCGGCCTCGGCGACTCCGCGGCCGACGTCGTCTTCGAGACGGTCCGGACCGCCTACTCCCCTGACGGCAAGGCGTTCCGCCTCACCGTGACGGTCTGGCCCGCCGACCGGACACGGCTCCACTACAACGACGGAAAGGTACCCGAAGACGTCCTCAGGGCGCCCGGTCTGGCGCCGGCCGAGGACACTCCGCACGAATCCCCACCGGACGACGGCGCCGGAAGCGGATAGATCGCCGCCGCCCCGACCACGGCGGCAGTCTCACACCTATCCACACGCCCCCCTTCCCGACCGGCTCGGAGCCTCGGCTCCCGGCGGCCAGGAGGCGGGGGCTCGGTTTTTTCTCGGAGTCAGGAGCACGTGGACACACCCACCATGGCCCGCCAGCGCAGCCGGGCCCGCCACGCCGGTCACCACATCCGCCTCGCTCGTCCGGACGAACTGCGGGACGTCCTCGACCTCATCGACCACGCCGCCCGCTGGCTGCGGGAGGAGAAGAACACCACGCAGTGGGCCCGCCCATGGCCGAGCGAGGACGACCGCACCAAACGCGTGTACGAGGCCCTCCTCAACAAGGAGACCTGGCTCCTGTTCGACGGCGAGCTCGCGATCGGCACCGTCTCCATCCGGCTGATCGGCCACGAGGAGCTCTGGACGCCGGAGGAACGCCGGACCGAGGCCGTCTACCTCCACCGCCTGGTCATCCACCGCGACTACGCCGGCCGCGGCCTCGGCGCCGAACTGATCGACTGGGCGGGACGCAAGGGCGCGTCCCGGCAGAAGAACGCGGAACTGATCAGGATCGACGTCTGGACCGACAACACCGAGCTCCACGCCTACTACCGCCGCCAGGGCTTCCAGGACGTCGCGATCCGCAAGACCAGCGACAACACCCCGTCAGGCGCCCTCTTCCAGAAACCCCTACCATCCCGGACACCCACAAGGCACCATCACATCATCGAACAGATCCACCTCCGCTGACCCCCGCCCCCCGCCGCCGAGAAGGGAACGTCATGGCAGGCAGGGTCTCCAAGTACTCCGAGATCGCCTCCGACCTCAGAGCCAAGATCGACAACGGGACGCTCGGCCCTGGCGTCCAGCTGCCGACGGAGAAAGAACTGGCGGACAGCTGGGGGGTGTCACCCAACACGATCAAGAAGGCCGTCAACGAGCTCCGCCAGGAAGGCCTCGTCGAGACCGTCCCGCAGAAGGGCAGCTTCGTCGCCGAGCCCGCCGCGCCCTTCGTCATCACCCTGAACCACACGGACCTGGGCGAGGGGAACGCGCTCGGACGCGGATTCGGCGGCGGCGAGGGCGAGGCGTTCGTGGCCGAGGCGCAGCGCCAGGGCCATCGGACGCATTCGTCGAAGCCCGAAGTCCAGGTCGAGGACGCCGACAGCGCGCAGATGGAGGCGCTCGGGATCAACCCCGTCCCGCCGGACTCACCGCAGAAGCCGCAGGTGGTACGCCGCTCCCAGGAGCGGTTCGTGGACGGCAAGCCGAACTCGCTCCAGCACTCCTACTTCAAGCTCGAACTCGCGATCCAGGCTCAGGCGCTCCTCAAGTCCGTCGACATCGAAGAGGGGACCGTGGCCTATCTGCAGAGCCGCGGCCATGAGCAGACCGGCTACGAGGACGAGTTCGACGCGCGCCCTCCGAGGGACGAGGAGCTGAGGTTCTTCGGACTCTCCCGAGGCAGCCTCGCCGTCATCGAACACAAACGCACCGCATACGACCAGAACGGTGAGCCCTTCCGCCTCACCATCACCGTCTACAAGCCCGGCACCAACAAGATCCGATTCATAGCCGGAGACGTCCCCGACACGGTCTGGCAACACGATTCCTGACCTCGTCTCACCAGCACCCACGTGCCCGGTCTCGGTGAGGGTCAGACGAAGCGGACGAGCATGAGGTCGGAGTCGGGGGTCTTGCGCCAGTAGACGGCGCCGGGTTCGCGGGACATGTTCTCGATCTCGCCTGCGATGATCAGGGCGCGGTTGATGCAGTCGGTCTTGTTGTAGCCGGTCTGCTCCTGGAGGCGCTGGAGGGCCTGGACGGCCTTGCCGGTCAGGTTGATGGTCACGCGCTCGTTCTGCGGAACGGCCTCGGCGCGGTGGCTCGGGGCGGCCGGGTCCCGGCCGGTGCCCGGCGCGTCGGAGGCTGCTCGGTTGTTCGTCATGAGCGCTTTCTCCCATCCCGGGGGGCGTGAAGCCCGGTCCGCCGTGCGGGCCGGGATCCGCCGGTCAGGCGATCGTGCGGTCCTTCGTCAGCAAACCCATGCCCCGCATACAGGGGGTACGGGGGAGGTTCCCTCGGTTCGTGCTCCGGAAACCTCCGATGCTCAGCATCGCATCACTCTCGCCATCAGGATACGTAATCGTCACCGTGTTTTGTACAGCCTTCGTATGGCTTTTATATGCATATCGTCCTACCTTGGTCGTGGGGAGACGTGGGGCATGACCAACGCCGGGAGCGGGACGGCGGCAGATCGCCGTGCCTTCCCGGGGGAAGGACGACTCCGTGAGCACGAACCGCTGGGTGGCGCGGGCGCGGAGGCGGGTCGCCTCGAACGCCGGCACCGGCGCCATGGACGCCCGCGTCACCGTCCCCGTGACGCTCCTGTCGGTGACCCTGGGGTACGCGCTGGGCGGCTCGGTGAGCGCCGCGATCACCGGCTTCCTGACGTTCCTGTCCTGCCTCGCCGTGAGCGTGACGAACGCCCTCGTCCAGTACCTGCGGTCCGGGACGTTGCACGAGACGTCCGGTCCCCCGCCGGGGGCGGGGGCCGCACTGCCGGCGGTGCCGTTCGCCAGGGAAGTCGTACCGGACGGCGCGGAGACGTTCTGGGACGCGCTGACCGCCGGCGAGCGGCACGCCCTCATCGCGCGGGCGCGCGGGCACGTGTACCGGAAGGAGGAGGTGCTGTGCCGGGAGGGCGGCCGGGCGGGCGAGGTCGTCGTGATCCTGTCCGGCTGGACGCGGGTCTGGGTGCGGGAGGGCGCCGAGCAGCGGATCGTCGCGTTCCGGGGCGCCGGGGAGCTGGTCGGCGAGCGGGCGGCGCTGACCGTGCGGGACCGGTCCGCGACCGTGACGGCGGAGAGCGACGTCCAGGCGCTGCGGATCGGCGCGCAGGACTTCGCGGCCTTCCTGGACGGCAGCCCCCGGGTCCGGGCCGTCCTCGAACAGCAGGTCTACCGGCGGCAGGTCGAGCGGCTCGGCCCGCCCGAGCTGCCGCAGGGAGCGCTCGGAAACTGCTCGATCCTCATCACCGACATCACCGGGTTCAGCTCGCCGGTGCGCACCGACGCCGACCGCGGGTACGTGCTGGACGCCATGTACGACCTGATGGGCGAGGCGTTCGGGGCCGTCCGCGCTCGACCTGTCGCACCTGTACCAGGAGGACCGCGGCGACGGGGCGCTGGTGATCGTGCCGGCGACGACGCCGACGGAGGCGGTCGTGGACCCGATGGTGGCGCACCTGGCGGCGGCGCTGCGGCGGCACAACCGGCGCGCCGCCGAGGCCACCCGGCTGCAGCTGCGGGCCGCGCTGCACGTCGGTCCCGTGCGGCGCGGCCCGAAGGGCGTGGCCGGCGGCGCCATCATCACCACGCGCCGGATGGTGGACGCGCCCGCGGTGAAGCGGCGGGTCGCCGAGACGGGCGCCGACCTGGCCTTCGTCGCGTCCGACTTCGTGTTCGACACGGTGATCACGCCCGCGCCGGGCCTGGTCGACCCGGCCCGCTACACGCGGGTCCGGGTGCGGGTGAAGGAGACCTCGGCGTGGGCGTGGCTGATGCTGGAGGGCGGCAAGTCGCGGCTCAGGGCGGTGTAGCCGTCAGGACCGGACGAGGTCCTGGTAGTCGGGGTGCCTGCCGATCCACTTCTTGATGAAGGGGCACAGCGGGACGGCCGACAGCCCCTTCGCGCGGACGTCGTCCAGCGCGCCCCGGGCCAGGGAGCCGCCCACGCCCTTGCCCTCGAACGCGGGGTCGACCTCGGTGTGGGTGAAGACGACGGCGCCCTCGCCCCGCTCGTACTCGGCGAACCCGGCGAGTTCCCCGTCGAGCCTGATCTCGTAGCGGCTCTTCCCGGCATTGTCGGTGATCTCGGTGCTCATGCCCCGATAATGCCCGGCGGCCCCGGGAGATTCCCGATGCGGGGGACGGGCCCGCCGGTCAGCCCGCCTCGTATCCGGCGCGCAGCAGGCAGTAGGTGACGGCCTCCTCCAGGGCCTGCCAGGACGCGGCGATGACGTTGTCCTCGACGCCGACCGTCCCCCATTCGCGCTCGCCGTCGCTGGACTCGACCAGCACCCTCGTCCGGGCGTCGGTGCCGTGCGCCCCCTCCAGGATGCGGACCTTGTAGTCGACCAGCTCCAGCCGCGCCAGCTCCGGGTAGAGGCGGCCGAGCGCGATCCGCAGCGCGTTGTCGAGCGCGTTGACGGGGCCGTTGCCCTCGCCGGTCGCGATGATCCGCTCGCCCTTGGCGTGCAGCTTGACGGTGGCCTCGCTGACCATGGAGCCGTCGGGACGGCGCTCCACGATCGACCGCCACGACTCGACCTCGAAGTGCCGCTGCCGGACGCCGGTCAGCTCCTCGCGCAGGAGCAGCTCGAAGGAGGCGTCCGCGGCCTCGAAGGTGTAGCCGGTGGACTCCAGCTCCTTCACCTTGCCGACGACCGCCTTGGCCTTCTCGCCGGACAGGTCGTAGCCGAGCTCGCGGCCCTTCAGCTCGACGGACGCCCGCCCGGCCATGCTCGACACCAGCATCCGCATGTCGTTGCCGACGGCGGCCGGGTCGATGTGCTGGTACAGGTCCGGGTCGACCTTGACGGCGGACGCGTGCAGCCCCGCCTTGTGCGCGAACGCCGACACCCCCACGTACGGCTGCTGCGAGCTGGGCGCGACGTTGGTGACCTCGGAGACGGCGTGCGCGATCCGGGTCATCTCGCCGAGCTGCGCGTCCGACACGAGGCTCATGCCCCGCTTGAGCTGCAGGTTCCCGACGACCGTGAACAGGTTGGCGTTGCCGCTGCGCTCGCCGTACCCGTTCGCGCAGCCCTGGACGTGGGTGGCCCCGGCCCTCACCGCGGCCAGCGTGTTCGCGACGGCGCAGCCGGAGTCGTCGTGGCAGTGGATCCCGACGCGGACCCCGTACCCGACGACCTCGTGGACGACCTCGGCCAGCTCGTCCGGCAGCATCCCGCCGTTGGTGTCGCAGAGCGCGACGACGTCCGCGCCCGCCTCGGCGGCGGTGCGGACGGCCTCCAGCGCGTAGGCGCGGTTGGCCTTGTGGCCGTCGAAGAAGTGCTCGGCGTCCAGGAAGACTCGTTGGCCCTCCGCACGCAGGTGGGAGACCGTGTCGCGGATCATCGCGAGGTTCTCCTCCAGCGTCGTGCGGAGGGCCAGCTCGACGTGCCTGTCGTGACTCTTGGCGACCAGGGTCACGACGGGCGCGCCGGAGTCGCGCAGGGCGGCCACCTGGGGGTCGTCGGCGGCCTTCACCCCGGCCCGGCGGGTCGCGCCGAACGCGGTGAGCTGCGCGTGCCTCAGGTCGAGCTCTGTTCGAGCCCGCCTGAAGAACTCGGTGTCCTTGGGGTTGGCGCCCGGCCAGCCGCCCTCGATGAAGCCGATGCCCAGGTCGTCCAGGTGCCGCGCGATGGCGAGCTTGTCGGGCACGGAGAGGTTCAGCCCCTCCTGCTGCGACCCGTCGCGCAGGGTGGTGTCGTAGACGTGGAACGCGTCGCCTTGCATGTGAGGAACCCCCAGAGGGATCAGCCAGGGCACAAAAAAGACCCCTCACGGACGTGAGAGGTCTGCGCGCCGGCGATGTCCCGTTAGCTGCCGGCGCGCCAGCCGATAATCACGAGGCTGTGGCGCATGATGCGCACAGTCTGCCACACGGTTCGCGGGCGTGGGACATCGGTCTCGGATGCTGAGACGGTGCGGCCCCGGCGCGGTCTGCGCCGGGGCCCGCGAACACCCAGGTCAGACGATTTTGTGGACCCATCCGTACGGGTCGGGACGCGTGCCGTACTGGATGCCGACCAGCTCCTGGCGGAGCCGCATCGACACCTCGCCGGGCTCGCCGTCCCCGATCGTCCACTCCCGGTCCCGGCCCCGGACCCGGCCGACCGGGCTGATGATCGCGGCGGTGCCGCAGCCGAACACCTCGGTGATCTCGCCGGACGTGCAGCCGGCCTGCCACTCGTCAATGCTGATCTTGCCCTCCTCGGCGGGGACGCCGAGGTCGGGCGCCAGCTTGAGCATGGAGTCGCGGGTCACGCCGGCGAGCAGCGTGCCGGTGAGCGCGGGCGTGAGCAGCCGGGCCCCCGCGCCGGACCCGTAGACGAACATCAGGTTCATCGAGCCGACCTCCTCGACCCAGCGGTGCTCCACCGCGTCGAGCCAGACGACCTGGTCGCAGCCCTGCGCGACGGCCTCGGCCTGGCCGGCGAAGGACGCGGCGTAGTTGCCGCCGAACTTGGCCTCGCCGGTGCCGCCGGGCGCGGCGCGCGTGTAGTCCTGCGACAGCCAGACCGAGACGGGCTTGACGCCGCGCGGGTAGTACAGGCCGGACGGGGACGCGATGACCATGAAGAGGAACTCGCTCGCCGGGCTGTTGACGCCGAGCGCCCGGGTCGTGGCGAACATGAAGGGCCGCAGGTAGAGGCTGTGCCCCTCGGCGTCGGGGACCCAGTCCTTGTCGGTCCGGACGAGGAGCTCGATCGCGTCGACGAACAGCTGCTCGGGGATCTCCGGCATCGCCATCCGGTGCGCGGACCGGTTCATCCGCGCCGCGTTCATGTACGGCCTGAAGGTGACGATCGAGCCGTCCGGCTGCTTGTAGGCCTTGAGACCCTCGAAGAGCTCCTGGGCGTAGTGGAACACCTGGGAGGCCGGGTCCATCGGGATCGGCCCGTACGGTTCGAGCCTGGCCTCGTGCCAGCCCCGCTCCGCCGAGTACCTGATCGTGATCATGTGATCGGTGAAGTGCCGGCCGAAGCCGGGATCGGCCAGGATCCGCGCGCGCTCGGCGGCGGTCGCGGGCCGCTCGGTGCGCGTGATCTCGAACTCCAGGGTGTCGCTCATCGCGGTTCGTCCTCTCGCGGATCGCCCAGGCGGCCCCATCGCCGCATCGGCTTCCTAGTCCCTATTGTCATACTTCGTCTAGACCTGCTCCTCCGTGCGCGGCGCATACGGATGACCGGGCGCGCCGCGAGGGCACGCCCGGTCTGGCCGGAGGCGGCGTGCCCCTAGCCGGATACTCGCTTCGCGATCGCGTCGCCGATCTGGGACGTGGTCCGGGCGCCGAGGGCGGCGCGCTCGGCCAGGTCGTCGGAGACGGCCTGCTCGACGCGGCGGGCGGCCTCGCCCTCGCCGACGTGGTCGAGCAGCATGGCGACGGACAGGATCGTGGCGGTCGGGTCGGCCTTGCCCTGCCCGGCGATGTCGGGCGCGCTGCCGTGCACCGGCTCGAACATCGACGGCGCGGTGCGGTCTGGGTTGACGTTGCCGGACGCGGCGAGCCCGATACCGCCCGCGATCGCCGCGCCGATGTCGGTGATGATGTCGCCGAACAGGTTGTCGGTAACGATCACGTCGAACCGCCCCGGCTGGCTGACGAAGAACATCGTGGCCGCGTCGACATGCACATAGTCCGTCGTGACCTGCGGATACTCCGCTCCGACCCGCTTCAGCGTCCGCTGGTAGAGGTCACCGGCGAAGGTCAGGACGTTGTCCTTGTGGACGAGTGTGAGCTTCTTGCGGGGCCGGGACGCGGCGACGTCGAACGCGTACCGGATGACCCGCTCCACGCCGTAGGCGGTGTTGACGCTCTCCTGCGTGGCGACCTCGTGCGGCGTGCCCTTCCGCAGCACACCGCCGACGCCGGTGTACGGCCCCTCGGTGCCCTCCCGGACCACGACCATGTCGATGTCGTCGGTCGTCACCCCGGCCAGCGGCGTCGCGACACCCGGGAAGAGCTTCACCGGGCGCAGGTTGACGTAGTGGTCGAGCTCGAACCGGGCCCGCAGCAGCAGGCCCCGCTCCAGCGTCCCGCTCGGCACGCTGGGGTCGCCGACGGCGCCGAGCAGGATGACCTCCTGCTCGCGCAGCTCCTCCAGGACCGAGTCGGGCAGCGTCTCCCCCGTCCGGTGCCAGCGGGCGGCGCCCAGGTCGTAGGCGGTCTGCTCGAAGGCCAGGTCACCGGACACGGCGTCGAGGACCTTCAGTCCCTCGGCGACCACCTCGGGGCCGATCCCGTCCCCCGGGATGACGGCCAGACGAATGCTGCGCGAAGCCATGCGCGCACTCTACTGCAAACGTCTCAGTGCTTGGGCTCTCATCTCACATTTCGGGCAAGCCCGCAATCTCCGCACATTCCACCACCCGGCACCCGGTAGTACAGGCAGCAGTTGTTCCGGACGAACCCGCCGGCCCCGAACTCCCCCGCACCGGCGAGCGGCCCCCGCCCGAGCAGCTCACGCACCAGCGCCACACGACCATCGGGCCCGACGTTCAAACTCCCCGCGAGCGCCGACGCGGCGTTCCCCCACAACAAGCCGTCCGCAAGGCCGACGAACCCCAGCATCACCTCACGCAGAGGCCGCAACTGCCCGTCCACGACCACCCGCTCGACAAGCCCGACAGCCTCCCCCACAGACCCGACCCGCCACCCACGCGGCTCATCGAGCCCCAACTCGATCGCTTCCCCTGCCGCCCACCGCCAGCGCAGCCCACCCAAGTCGGGGACGATCCCCCGAGCCGCCGCCGCGACGACCGGCGACCACAATCGAGCCGCAAGCCCCTGGAACACCAGCGAAGCGGCCACCCGCCGCTCCCCCGTCCCCAGTTTCTCGGCGTAGTCGTCCGTCAACGCCGCCAGCAGCGCCCCGTCCCCAGGAAAAGCACCCCACCCAGCCCCGCCCACCGGAGAAGTGCCGACATCAAAGTAAGGCCCGATCCGAGCAACGTCCCGCAAAACCCCCACGACCTCGGCCGCCCCGACCTCAAGCGCCATCCCCCCAGTCTCGCACCACGACCTCACCCACCCCGAACCAAACGGCCGCCGGGAACCGAGGTCGATCACCCAGTCGGCGAACTTGACGACGTGCAGGTCGTGCTGCGGGAGATGCAAACATGACCCGCTCGCACGACAAGCGAGCCGCGAACGGGCCGCCGTAGGCCGCCGTAAGGAGACAGGAGGGCCCGCGACGGTCCGACGCGACGTTCTAGGGCGAGCTCGTGGCCCCACCAGTTCAGCATCGAAAACCGCGACGACCGGGAGGAGCCGTGCGCGCAGGCATCAGCCATTGCCGCAACCACGCAACGACCTCAACGGTCGCGATCGCGTCCGAAGGCAGGGGCGAGCGAAGCGAGACCCTGATCGCGCAGCGAGCCGCTAGGCGAGTCGGATGCGATGCCAGCGATCGCCCGCAGTGCCCGACGATGGAGGGCCGTCAAGGCCCGAAGGAGGAGGGCACTGCAATGAACACAGCAGGGCCGCTAGGCCCGAAGGAGGAGAAAAAGCAATCTAATCCGCCCGCCGGTCCAGGGCCGTTTGCAGGGCTCGGGCGGCTTCTTCCTGGGCGTCGTCGTCGGCGGGCGTGTTGGTCCAGGTGTCGTTCATGAGGTTGCTCCTGAGTCGCTGGGCTTCGGCCAGAGGGGCGCGGCCGGGATGCCGTGGTTCGCACGGTCCGGGCGCGGCATCGGACTCACGGCCAGGCAGGGCCTCCGCAGCGGGTGCCGGCCTGCCGATGATCAGGCCCCGCTGCGGCAGCGAAGGATCTCCACGAAGCGCCGCATGACTACCTGTGAGATTACCTCCGCCTCCGCGGGGTGTCCCGACCCGTGGCAGATAATCTCACTATCCGAGATGATCGCGGGCGGGCGTCCGGGACGCCCGCCCGGGTTCCGGTCAGCCTTCGAGGTCGACGCGGCGGCCCATGTCGGCACCGACCTCGCGGGTGATGGCGTCGACGAGCTGGGGCGGGATGGCCGAGTCGACGGTCAGCGCGATCAGCGCCTTGCCGCCCTTGGCGTCCCGGCCGACCTGCATGCCGGCGATGTTGACCTGCTCGTCGCCGAGCAGCTTGCCGACCGCGCCGACGATGCCGGGGCGGTCGACGTAGGAGAAGAACGCCATGTGCTCGGTCGGCACGAGCTCCATGTCGTAGCCGTTGATCTCGACGATCCGCTCGGCGTGCTTCGGGCCGGTGAGCGTGCCGGACACCGACACGACGCCGCCGTCGGCCATCGTGCCGCGGACCTGCACGACGTTGCGCCAGTCGGGGCTGTCCTCGCTGGTGGTGAGGGTGACCTCGACGCCGCGGTCGCGGGCCAGCAGCGGCGCGTTGACGAAGGTCACCGCCTCCTCGATGACGTCCACGAACACGCCCTTGAGGGCGGCGAGCTCCAGGACCTTCACGTCGTGCTCGGCGATCTCGCCGCGGACGACGACGTCGAGGCGCACGGGGACGCCCCCGGCGAGGGAGGTGAAGATGCGGCCGAGCTTCTCGGCGAGCGGCAGGCCGGGCTTGACGTCCTCGGCGACCGCGCCGCCCTGCACGTTCACGGCGTCCGGGACGAACTCGCCGGACAGCGCGAGCTTCACCGAGCGGGCGACCTGGGTGCCCGCCTTCTCCTGCGCCTCGTGGGTGCTGGCGCCGAGGTGCGGGGTGACGACGACGCTGTCGTGGTGGAACAGGGGGCTCTCGGTGCACGGCTCGGTGCTGAACACGTCGATGCCGGCGCCGGCGACGCGGCCGTCCTTGAGCGCGAGGTCGAGGGCCGCCTCGTCGACGATCCCGCCGCGGGCGGCGTTGACGATCCGCACCGTGGGCTTGACCTGCTGGAGCTCGCGGTCGCCGATGAGGCCGAGGGTCTCGGGCGTCTTCGGCAGGTGGACGGTGATGAAGTCGCTCTCGCGGAGCAGCTCCTCCAGCGTGACGAGCTTCACGCCGAGCTGCGCGGCGCGGGCGGCCTGCACGTAGGGGTCGAACGCGATGACGTTCATGTCGAAGGCGGCGAGGCGCTGGGCGACGAGGACGCCGATCCGGCCGAGGCCGAGGACGCCGACGGTCTTGCCCTGCAGCTCGACGCCGGTGTACTTGGACCGCTTCCACTCGCCCTGCTTGAGGGCGGCGTGGCCCTGCGGAACGTTCCGCGCGGTGGCGAGGAGCAGCGCGATCGCGTGCTCGGCGGCGGTGACGATGTTGGACGTGGGCGCGTTGACGACCATGACGCCGGCCTTGGTGGCGGCCTCCACGTCGACGTTGTCGAGGCCGACGCCGGCGCGGGCGACGACGCGGAGCCTCCCGGCGTGCCGGAACACCTCCGCGGTGACCTTGGTGGCGCTGCGCACGATCAGCGCGTCGACGTCGGCGACGGCGGGCAGCAGCCGCTCTTTGTCTCCGCCGTCGACGTGGCGGACATCGAAGTCGGCTTCCAGCACGGCGATGCCGGCCGGGGAGAGTTCTTCTGCGACGAGGACGACGGGCTTGCTCAAGGAAACAGTCCTTCGGAAGTGGATGTTCGTGTGATCTGCAGGTGAAGTCGCGAGTCACCTCGTCGTGCCCTCGCCCCGTCGGCGAGTCTATAACCCGCAGGCGACCGGGGTTCGCGGCGGGGAAACACCCACCGGTAACTCCGATATGTCGTGTGTCACGCGGCGTTCGGCTCGGGCACCGACGCCAGCACGGACGCGACCCGCTCGGCGTCGCGGACGTGCACGTGCGGGACGTCCACGAACACCCGCAGCGGCCCCGCCGGCAGCCCCAGCTCGTCCGCGACCTGCGTCTGCACCTCGCGCAGCGGGATGTACATCAGATAGGCCCGGTGGACGTTCTGCGACCGGAACATCGCGGTCATGATGAGCCGGTAGCCGCGGATGCGGAACGACAGCGCGGTGAGGGCCGGCAGCCCGTCGGCCGGCTCCCCCGGGATCGTCAGCGAGATCCAGGCGCTCGTCGTCCACGGCCGGGCGCGCAGCAGGTCCACCACCCAGCGGACCTGGTCGTGGCCGTCCAGGTCGTGCAGCCGCGGCCAGTACCGCCCGCGGACGACGCTGCGGGTGCGCTCCTGCGCGCGCCGGACGAGCCGCGCCCGGTCGCCGTGCTCGCGCAGGATCGGGTCCTCCCAGCTGAGCGAGGCGACCTCGAACAGCAGCGGCGGGCCCTCGATGATGGGCCCGCCGTCCTCCAGCCCGGCCTCGCCGGCCGTCCAGACGTGCCGCAGCACGCCGATCCACGCCTGCCCGCACGTCTCCCAGCGCCGGACGTCCTTGTCCTCTCCCGCCGGCATGTCACGGCTCCTCGCAATTCGTTCCCCGGCCCGCCGCCCGGACCCGGGAATTACCTGCCCGCCGCATTGCCGCCCCGGCAATGAATTCCCGCCCGTCTCCGGCCGGTGACCTTCCGTTGTCGTCGATCGGCCTCACACCGTCCATGCGCTCGCCCCAAGGCCCGCTCCGGCGGCGGCAACGTGAGTGTTCGCGCAGGTTCTCCCGCACCTGCCGCGGCCGTCACGGCTTTCTTCAAGTATCCGCTAAAGTACCCGAAAACGACAGGGATATTTATCCCCGGGGCATCTTCACCGGCATTCTGACCTGTGCGCCGATGATCGGTCACTGGACATTGTCCAAACGATCGCGATAAGTCTCACCAGGGGTCGGGAACGTCCCGGTACAGCACGATGTACCCGTCCTGCCGGAAGACCTCCGCGTAGCCCTCCGCCTTCAGCTCCGCCACCCGCAGGCGCTGCTCGGCGGGCGAGCCGAAGGGGAACTCCAGCCGTCCGATGTAGGCGATCACCCAGGGCGCGCCGTGCGACCGGTCGTCCCAGAGCAGCACGCGGGCGCGGGACGTCAGCGCCGGGCCGACGCCGTTGGCCGCCTCGACGAGCGCGCCGTCCGGGATCTTCGAGGCCGCCGCCGAGGCCGCCCGCGCCCGCTCGTTCTGCCGCCACAGCGCCGGGTCGGCCAAGTGCCGGTAGGCGAAGAACGGCACGCAGGCGAGCACCGCGGCGAGCACCCCGGCCATCGGCAGCGCGGACGGGAGCCGCCCCGCGGCCGGGACCCTGCCGCGCAGCCGGGCCGCGCCGTCGGCCGCCGCCAGGACGAGCACCCCGATGATGAACGCGTTGTAGTGGTAGTGCGGCTCCCACCAGTTGCTGAAGCCGCTGGCGAGCATCCGCTCGGCGAGGAGCGGGACGGCGGTCAGGGTCAGCGGGGAGGCCAGCGGCAGCAGGAGCAGCGGCAGGACGACCAGGGCCATCGTGAGGAGCTTCCGCGGCGGGGTGCCGAGGACGGTCACGACGTCCCACGGGTGGGTGAGCGCGTGCGCGGCGGCGTGCGGCAGGTCGGGGCCGAGGGAGCCGTACGCCCAGTAGTAGTCGTTGTCCCCGCCTAGCGCGGCGATGAGCAGGCGGGAGCAGACCCAGGTGGCGGCCAGGCCGACCGCGAGGTAGGCGAGGCCCTCCCGGCGGTCGGCGGGAGCCAGCAGGTCGCGCAGGGTCCGGCGCTCCCGCAGGTCGGGACGGGCCAGCAGGTAGAGGCCGAAGCCGGCGAGCAGCAGCCCCATGTCCTCCTTGACCAGCAGCAGGAGGCACGCGGCCAGCGCGGCCTGCCCCCGCCGTCCCGCGTCGTGCCGCTCGACCATCAGCGCCGACAGCAGCGGCACGAAGGCGACCTCGTGGAAGTCGAACGCGAGCGCCTCCGCGATCGGCCACGACAGCGCGTAGGCGCCGGCGGCGCAGTACGCGGCGCCGGCGCCGAGCCTCCGCTCGGTGTAGCGCCAGATCGGCGGGACGGCGAGCGCCAGCAGGACGGCCTGCGCGACGAGCAGGGTCTCCGGGCCGTCGTGGATCCAGTAGAGGGGCGCGAGGAGCGCCAGGATCGGGGAGAAGTGGTCGCCGAGGATGGAGAAGTCCGGGCCGAAGTCGTTGTGGACGCCCTTGACCATGGCGACCGGCAGGTCGAACCGGCTGTAGGAGCGGATCGCCTGGTCGAAGATCACCAGGTCGTAGCTGCCGCTCCGGAAGGCGTGCAGCCGCATCAGCGAGTACGCCGCGTACAGCAGCGCGCTCGCCGCGACCAGCGCCGCGAGCGCGGCGCCGCGCCGGTCCGGACCCTCGTGGTCCGCGGGGGCCGCGCCCGCCGGCCCCTCCACCGCAACCGCCTCAGCCACGCGCCGGACGCTACCACCGGCGCCGGCGCGCGGCCGATCCGCCCGCCGCGCGTTTACCAAGATCCGCCGCGGGTTTCGTCGGGCGGGGCGGGTCTCAGGACAGGACGCGGCGCCCCATGGGGAGCCGGGAGCGGGTCACGGCCCCCGCGAAGCAGGCCGCGACGAGCGGGATCCCGAGGCCGATCGCCAGCAGGAGCAGCCAGGGGACGTCGACGATCGCCCCGTGGGCCGGGATGCCGACGTCCCCCGCGCTCTCGGTGAGCGGCCGCGTCACCGCGAGGCCGGGCACGAGCCCGCCCGCGAGGCCGAGCCAGCAGCCGAGCACCGTGATGAACGCGGCCTGGCCCATCGTCAGCAGTCGGCGGGTGCGCGGCCGGGCGCCGACCGCCGCGAGCGTCGCGACGTCGGGACGCGCGTCCGCGGCCGCCAGGCTCGTCGCGATCAGCGAGGCGCCGAGGGCGAGGACGGCCGCGGCCGCGCCGAGCAGCAGGGTGGGCTTGTCGTAGGAGTCGGTGAAGCCCCGCTCGACGTAGACCAGGTCGTCGTAAGGGGTGGAGGCGGCCAGCGTCTTCTCCAGCTTCGCCTGCTCGGCCGGGGTGACGCGGTGGTCGGCGCGGTCGATGCCGTACGCCTCCGTCCGGACGGTGGTGTCCGCCCGCTCGGCGACCCGCTCCGCGACCTCGGGCGGCACGATCGCCGCCACGTGGGGGTCGCCCTCGACCGCGACGGCCGGGAGGTCCTTGACCGTTCCCGCCGTGTGCTCCTGGTCGTCGGCCCAGTAGCTGATCGTGGCGGTGACCTTCCCGCCGGCGGGCGGACGCGTCCCGAACAGGACGATCTTTCCCTCGGCCAGCGCCGCCGCCACCGCGGGATCGTCGCGGCCGAGCAGCATCCGGGCCTCCCGCGCACCGCCGACCACGTTGTCCACGATGTTGAAGCCGGACATCTCGTCCTCGTCGGGGGTGAAGGCCACGCTCTTGCACCGCGACGGGTCGGGGTCCATGCAGGTGGAGCCCTCCCCGGGCAGCGCGCGCAGGGTGACGAGGGGCACGCCGGGCAGGGCGTCCCGGAGCGCCGGGGCGACCGCGTCCGCCTTCTCGACCGTCGGCCGGATCACCGCCGACCCCATGGGCAGCTCCGCCCGGTAGTCCAACTGCTCCTGCCGGAAGTCGCTGGCGCCCCCGATGGCCAGCGCGGTGATCCCGGCGACGGCCGCGGTGATCGCGGCGATGGCGGGTGCGGTGCGGGCCCGGTTGCGGGCCCCGTCCCGGACCGCGAGACGCAGCGGCAGCGGGAGCCGGTGCGCGAGCCGCCCGGTCGCCCCGACGAGCCACGGGCAGGCGACGACGAGCCCGATGATGATCGCGGCGGCGCCGAACGCGGCGCCGAACTCGTGCAGCACACGGACGCCCGCCAGCGACCCCGCGACGCCCGCGACGACGAGCAGGCCGCCGACGACGGGCCAGCCCCGGCGGGCGCGGCCGGGCGGCTCGCGGCGCCCGGCGAGGGCGGCGACGACGTCCATCCGGGCGGCCTGCCGGGCGGGGATCAGGGCGGCGAGCAGCCCGGTGACCAGGCCGAGCAGCGCCGTCACGGCGACCGCGGACCACGGCACCCGGAACGGGCCGAACGGCTCGGCGCCGTTCGCCTCGGCGACCCGTATGATGACCGCCGCGGCGGCGACCCCGAGTGCGGTCCCGGCGACGGCGGCGATGCCGCCGAGCAGCAGGCCGCTCGCCAGGACGACGGCGCGCAGATGCCGGCCGGCGCCGCCCGACGCCGCGACGAGCGCGAGCTCGCGGCGCCGCCGCCGCACGTCGACGACGAGCGCGGGGCCGGCGAGCAGGACGACCTGGAGGACGGCCATCGCGACGATCATCGCCAGGATCGCCGACTCGGCGGGGGCGGACGTCGCCTCGACGCCGGGCTCGCTCGCGGTCTTCCTGATCACGGCCAGGGCGACCACGACGCAGACCGGCAGCCCGATCATGCACAGCACCAGCGCGGTGCGGCCCTTCGCGCGCAGCGCGTCCTGCCGGGCCATGCGCAGTGCGAAGGCGTAGCGGTTCACGTCGTCTCCTGGAGAAGGGTCTCGGGGCCGGACGGGGCCGGCGTGGCGTCGACGATCCGGCCGTCGCGCAGGAAGACGATCCGGTCGGCCCAGGCGGCGTGCCGGGACTCGTGCGTGACCATCAGGCAGGACGCGCCCGCGTCGCAGCGGCCGCGCAGGACGCGCATGACGTCCTCGCCGGTGTGGCTGTCGAGCGCCCCGGTCGGCTCGTCGGCGAGGACGAGCCGGCGTTCGCCGACCAGCGCGCGGGCGATGGCGACGCGCTGCTGCTGGCCGCCGGACATCTCGTCCGGGAACCGCCCGGCCAGGTCCTCGACGCCGACCTCGGCCAGCGCCCGCCGCGCCTCCTGGCGGGCCTGCCGCGCGCGGACGCCGTCCAGCTCGCGCGGCAGCATGACGTTCTCGGCCGCGGTGAGGCTCGGGATGAGGTTGAGGTCCTGGAAGACGTAGCCGACGTGGCCGCGGCGCAGGGCCGACCGGCCGGCGGGTCCGAGCGGGCCGAGGTCGGTCCCGGCCACGACGATCTGGCCGGAGGTGGGGGTGTCCAGGCCCCCGGCGAGCGTCAGCAGGGTCGACTTGCCTGAGCCGGACGGGCCCATCACGGCGACGAACTCGCCCGCGGCGACGTCCAGGCTCACCTCGCGGAGCGCGTGGACGAGGGACGGGCCGGAGCCGTGGTCGCGGGAGACGTCCCGCAGGGACAGGGCGTTCATCGGCGCGCCTCCTCGTCGGTCCGCGCCGGTGCCTCCGCGGGCGCGGCGGGGGCGGCGGGCATGGCGCGGGTGACGTAGGACTCGCAGTGGTCCAGCCAGCGCACCTCGGCCTCCGCCTGGAAGATCATCGATTCCAGGACCAGCCGCCAGGCGCGGTCGCCCTGGTCGGCGGGGACGGCGGGGCCGTCGGCCTTGAGCCGGGTGAGGTCCTGGAGGGCGCGCAGCGTGGCGGTCCGCTGGGTCTGCACGACCTGCGCGGCGTCCACGCCGGGGGTGGTGACGGCCATCGCCAGCTTGATCGCCAGCTCGTCGCGGGGGCGGTCGGACCGGGCGATCGGGGTGGCGAACCACCGCCGGACGTCCGCCTCCCCCGCCGGGGTGATCCGGTAGACGAAGCGGCCCTCGTCGTCGGCGCCGACGCGGGTGACGAGGTCGTCGCGTTCGAGCCGGGAGAGCGTGGAGTAGACCTGCCCGATGTTGAGCGGCCAGGTGGCGCCGGTGGACGACTCGAACTCGGCGCGCAGCTGGTAGCCGTAGCGGGGCCCCTGGGACAGCAGTGCCAGCAGGCCGTGACGTATTGACATACCTACCAAGTATGCATACCGAGTATGGGTAGGGCAATACCGAGTATGCATCCAGGAGGACACACCGCCGGGATTTCACTGTGCGCGACCGTCCGGAGCCTTAACGTGACCGATGTCCCCGGCCGATCAGGAGATGACCCGTGACCTCGGACAGCACCATCAGCGTCCTGCATGACGTCCTGCGCGTGTACGACCACCGCTACCTGAGCCTCGACCGGCTCCAGCGGGAACGGCTCGTCGAGGGCACCCGCCGCGTCATCGGCGAGGAGGGTCTGAGCGACGCCGCCCGCGCCGCCATGCCCGCGTCCGCGCGGCTCCGGGCGTTCTGCATCCAGCACGGCCTGCGCGAGGAGCTGGAGCGGCTGATCCGCGACGAGGTCGAGGGCAGCCCGGCGGGCGCGGTCGTGGTCGGCGGCCGGATCTACGCGATGTACCCCTACCTGCGCGGCGTCCCGCGCCAGGACGCCGACATCACCACCGAGGTCGGCGTCGAGCACCGGCTGGAGTCGGTCGCCTGGCAGGGCAGGAAGGTGCGGATCCGCGGCTTCGCCAAGCTCCAGCGCGTCGAGACGAACCGCACGGCCGTCGACGTCATCCTGCGGGAACGGACGTCCGGGAAGGAGCACGGCTTCCCCGCCGACCCCCGCGACGACGGCGCCGGGCGGTTCGAGGCCGTCGCCGACCCCGCCGCCATCGAGCCGGGACGCTGGGACGTGCACGTGGCCGCGACCGCCCTCGGCGTGACCCGCGAGGCCCGCTTCGGCTCCGTGCGCGCCGCCGGGGTGCGGACGGCGCCGCAGCGGCGGAAGGCCGGGCCCAAGGACGTCGGCGTCTACTTCACCAAGGGCGGGCACCTGGCCCTCGTCGTCGCCGAGCCGCCGCCCCCCGCCTCACTCGGCGCCCGGATCCGCCGCGCCCTCCGCCGCTGACAGCGCACGACGGACACTCCAGAACACAACAGACACGCCACAGCACAACAGACACGACAGAGCACGACGGCGCGGGACCCGCCCTCGGGCCCCGCGCCGCCTGGAAGAACGGGCCTCAGTCGTTGAGCCAGCTCATCATCGGGCGCAGCTCGGCGCCCGTCTTCTCGATCGGGTGCGCGGCCAGCTCCTCGCGGTACTGCTGGAACTGCTTCTGGCCGCCCTCGAACTCGTCCACCAGCTCCTTGGCGTACTGGCCGGACTGGATCTCGCCGAGGATCTTCTTCATCGCGGCCTTGGTCTCCGGCGTGATCACGCGCGGGCCGCGGCTGTAGCCGCCGTACTCGGCGTTGTCGGACACCGACCAGTACATCTTGGAGACGCCGCCCTCGTACATCAGGTCGACGATCAGCTTCATCTCGTGGAGGACCTCGAAGTAGGCCACCTCCGGCTGGTAGCCGGCCTCGGTCAGCACCTCGAACCCGGTCTTGATGAGCTCGGAGACGCCGCCGCACAGCACCGACTGCTCGCCGAACAGGTCGGTCTCGGTCTCCTCGGTGAAGGTGGTCTTGATGCCGCCCGCGCGCAGGCCGCCGATGGCCTTGGCGTAGGACAGGGCCAGTGGCCAGGCGCTGCCGGACGGGTCCTTCTCCACGGCCACGATCACCGGCACGCCGCGCCCGGCGACGAACTGGCGCCGGACGAGGTGCCCCGGGCCCTTCGGCGCGACCATCGCCACGTCCACGCCCTCCGGCGGCTGGACGAGGTCGTAGCGGATGCTGAACCCGTGCCCGAAGAACAGCGCGTCGCCCTCGACGAGCGCGGGCTTGATGTCCTTCTCGAAGATCTCCCGGTGGTGGTGGTCGGGGGCCAGCAGCATGATGAGGTCGGCCTCCTCGGCCGCCTCCGCCGGGGTGACCACGCGCAGGCCCTCGGACTCCGCCTTCTCCCGGCTGGCCGACCCCTCGCGGAGCCCGACCCGCACGTCGACGCCGGAGTCGCGCAGCGAGAGCGCGTGCGCGTGCCCCTGGCTGCCGTAGCCGATGACCGCCACGTGCCGGCCCTGGATGACGCTCAGGTCGGCGGCGTCGTCGTAGAACATCTCAGCCACAGTGCTGTTGCCTTTCGTTGATGTGGGTTTCGTGTCGCCCGCGGGGCGGCCGTACGTCGCGGGGTCAGGCGCTGCGCTCGATGGCCCGCAGCGAGCGGTCGGTGATGGACCGGGCGCCGCGGCCGATGGCCACCATGCCCGACTGCACCAGCTCCTTGATGCCGAACGGCTCCAGGACCCTGATGAACGCGTCCAGCTTGTCGCGGTTGCCGGTCGCCTCGATGGTGACGGCGTCCGGCGCGACGTCCACCACCTTGGCACGGAACAGCGTCACCGTCTCCAGGACCTGCGACCGCGTCTCCGCGTCGGCGCGCACCTTGACCAGCACCAGCTCGCGCTGGACGGACGCCGACGGGTCCAGCTCGACGATCTTCAGCACGTTGATCAGCTTGTTGAGCTGCTTGGTGACCTGCTCCAGGGGCAGGTCGGCGACGTTCACCACGATCGTCATCCGGGAGATCTCCGGATGCTCGGTGGTGCCGACCGCGAGGGACTCGATGTTGAAACCGCGCCGGGAGAACAGCGCCGCGACCCGAGCCAGGATGCCGGGCTTGTTCTCCACCAGCACCGAGAGGGTGTGCAGGCTCATCGGGGTCAGTCTCCGTTCTCCCAGTCGGGCGCCATGTCCCGGGCGATCTTGATGTCGTCGTTGGTGGTGCCGGCCGCGACCATCGGCCAGACCATGGCGTCCTGGTGCACGACGAAGTCGATCACGACGGGCGCGTCGTTGATCTCCATGGCCTTGGCGATGACCTCGTCGACGTCCTCGGCCTTCTCGCAGCGCAGCCCGACACAACCGTACGCCTCGGCGAGCTTGACGAAGTCGGGGATCCGCTTGGCCGAGTGCAGATCGGTGTTGGAGTAGCGCTCGTTGTAGAAGAGCGTCTGCCACTGCCGGACCATGCCGAGGTTGCCGTTGTTGATCACGGCGATCTTGACCGGGATGCCCTCGATCGCGCAGGTCGCGAGCTCCTGGTTGGTCATCTGGAAGCAGCCGTCGCCGTCGATCGCCCAGACCGTGGTGTCGGCCGCGCCGACCTTGGCGCCCATCGCCGCCGGGACGGCGTACCCCATCGTGCCGGCGCCGCCGGAGTTCAGGAACGCGCCGGGCCGCTCGTACTTGATGAACTGCGCGGCCCACATCTGGTGCTGGCCGACGCCCGCGACGTAGTAGGCGTCCGGCCCGGCGATCTTCCCGATCCGCTCGATGACGTACTCCGGGGACAGCGAGCCGTCGCCGGGCGTGTCGTAGCCCAGCGGATACGTCTTGCGCCACGCGTCGAGCTGCCGCCACCAGTCGGTGTAGTCGCCCCTGCGGCCCGCCTCGTGCTCGTTCTGGACGGCGACGATCAGGTCGGCGATGACCTCCCGCGCGTCCCCGACGATCGGGACGTCCGCGTGCCGGTTCTTGGAGATCTCCGCCGGGTCGATGTCGGCGTGCACGACCTTGGCGCCCGGCGCGAACCCGTCCAGCTTGCCGGTGACGCGGTCGTCGAACCGGGCGCCGAGCGCGACCAGCAGGTCGGCGCGCTGCAGGGCGCCGACCGCGCCGACCGCGCCGTGCATGCCCGGCATGCCCATGTGCTGCGGGTGGCTGTCGGGGAGCGCGCCCTTGGCCATCAGCGTGGTGACGACGGGCGCGCCGGTCAGCTCGGTCAGCACCTTCAGCTCGGCGGACGCGCCGGCCTTCAGCACGCCGCCGCCGACGTAGAGCACCGGGCGCTCCGCCTGGACGATCAGCCGTGCCGCCTCGCGGACCTGCTTGGAGTGCGGCCGGGTGACGGGACGGTACCCGGGGAGCTGCAGCGGCACGGGCCACTCGAACGCGACCGTGGCCTGCAGGGCGTCCTTGGCGATGTCGACCAGCACGGGGCCCGGCCGCCCGGTGCCGGCGATGTGGAACGCCTCGGCGATCGTGCGGGCGATGTCCCCCGCCTTGGTGACCAGGAAGTTGTGCTTGGTGATCGGCATCGTGATGCCGGCGATGTCGGCCTCCTGGAAGCCGTCGGTCCCGATGAGGGAGGACGCGACCTGCCCGGTGATCGCGACCATCGGCACCGAGTCCATGTAGGCGTCGGAGATCGCGGTGACGAGGTTGGTCGCGCCGGGCCCGCTGGTGGCCATGCACACGCCCACCTTGCCGGTCACCATCGCGTAGCCCTGGGCGGCGTGGCCGGCGCCCTGCTCGTGCCGGACGAGGATGTGGCGCAGCTTCGCGGAGTCGAACAGCGGGTCGTAGGCCGGGAGGATCGCGCCACCCGGGATGCCGAACACCGTGTCGACGCCGACGTTCTCCAGGGCGCGGACCAGCGCCTGGGCTCCCGTCATCTGTTCGGTCGTCATGATTCTGCGGTTCCTTGGGGAGTGAGTCTGGCTCGCCGGGCAACAAAAAACCCCCGCCGCCGGGAGGCGGTCGAGGGGAGGCGCGCAGGACGGAAAGCTTGGTCAGCCTGCGCGCCGACCAAGTACTACGAGGATGGTGAAGGTGCTCTGCACGAGCCTTACTTTCGCCGATGTCCGCCCGCCGGTCAAATCCTTGGACGCTTTGTCTCAGATGTCGAGACGCCGTGTCCGGGCGGTCAGCCGGGCAGCGGCAGCGCGACATCGCCCGGACGGTCCTGCTCGGCGAGGTTCGTCCGGACCAGCGACTCGACCCGCCTCGCCTCCATCGGGCGCGCCACAAGGAACCCCTGGCCGCGCGGGCAGCCCATCTCGCGCAGCAGCTCCAGCTGCTCGGGCCGCTCGATGCCCTCCGCCACCACGGTCAGCCCGAGGTCGCTGCCGAGCCGCACGATCGTCCGGGTGAGCAGCGTCAGCGTGTCGTCCGAGCCGAGCCCCGCCACGAACGACGGGTCGATCTTGATGACGTCGACGGGCAGCTGCCCGAGGTAGGCGAGCGAGGCGTACCCGGTGCCGAAGTCGTCGATGGCGAGCCGGACGCCGAGGTCGCGCAGCTCCGACAGCCGGGCCACGTTCTGGCCCGCGTCCTCGACCAGGACCTCCTCGCGCACCTCCAGCGTGAGCGCCTGCGGCGGCAGCCCGGTCTCGGCCAGCGCCGCCGCGACCGACTCCACGAACCGCGGCGCGGCGATCTGCCGGGCGGTGAAGTTGACCGACAGGCCGACGTCCCACGCGTCGCCGCGCCACCGGGCGACCTCCCGGCACGCCTCCCGCAGCACCCAGTCGCCGAGCGGGATCATCAGGCCGGACTCCTCCGCCGGGCCGATGAACTCCTCCGGCGGCACCGCCTCGTTCTCCCGCCGCCAGCGCAGCAGCGCCTCCACCCCGGTGACCCGGGACGTCGACAGGTCCACCACCGGCTGGAACTCGACGGAGAACTGCTCCTCGGCGAGCGCGGCCTGCAGGTCGCTGCCCAGTTCCAGGCGCCGGACGACGTCGGCGTGCATGTGCGGCGCGAACACCTCGACCCGCCCCCCGCCGAGCTCCTTGGCGCGGGCCATGGCGAGGTCGCCGTTGCGCATCAGGTCGGCGGCGCTGCGGCGGACCCGGCGCCCCGCGTCGGCCCCGGCGCCGTCCGGCTGCTCCTCGTCCCCGGCGAAGGCGATGCCGACACTCGCCGTCAGCACGATGTGCTTGCTGCCGACCTGGTAAGGGTCGACCGAAAGCACGCGCAGGAGCCGACCGGCCAGTTCGACTGTGGCGCGCGTCTCACCGTCGTCCGGCGGCAGCTGGACGAGGACGGCGAACTCGTCGCCGCCCCACCGCGCCACCGTGTCGTCGGACTGGACGGTCGCGCGCAGCCGCCGGGCCGCCTGCGCGAGCACCTGGTCGCCCGCCGCGTGCCCGTCGGAGTCGTTCACCGCGGTGAACCCGTCCAGGTCGACGAACACCACCGCGGCCCGGCCGCCGGACGGCTGCCGCGACAGCACCTCGCGGGTGCGCTCCTCGAAGTAGGACCGGTTCGGCAGGCCCGTGAGCCCGTCGTGGAACGTCAGATGCGCGACCTGCCGCTGCAGCGCCGCCTGCTCGCTCAGGTCGCGGGTCGTCACCAGCAGCCGGGACGGCGCCCCGTCCGACCCGCTGTACCGGGAGATCGTCGACTCGGTCGGCACCCACGTCCCGTCCGCCGCGCGCAGCCGGCACGACACGCGCAGCACGTCCTGGGGGCCGACGTCGTCGGCCTGCTCGTCCAGGAACTCGGTGAACACGTCCTGGACGCGCGGCAGGTCCTCCGGGTGGATGATCTCGTTCAGCGGGCGGCCGAGCAGCTCGTCGGCCGTGTAGTGGTAGGTCCGCAGGGCGCCCGCGCTCGCGTACCGCACGGTGGCGTCCAGGTCGCAGATCAGGACGGCGTCGTTGATGCTCTCCGACAGCGCGCGGAAGTGCTCCTCGCCGGTGCCGACGGCCCGGCGCAGCGCGTCGTTCTCCCGCAGCAGCCCGGCGAGCCGCCCGATCAGCACCAGCGCCGCCGAGCCCGCGGCGATCGAGATGCCGGGCTCCAGGCCGTTGTGGCCGGTGAGCGAGTGGCCCGCGATGAACAGCGCCGCCGCGGCGGCCACCGCGGCGGGCGCGATGCCGGGCCCGATCATCCGGCCGCACTGCTCGCCGTCGACCTCGACGTCGGGCGGGATGTCGTCGACGGGCAGGTCCGGCTCGGCGGCCGGGCCCGTCCACGGCACCAGCAGCAGGAGCAGCAGCCCGGCGAGGCGCAGGATGTCGGACGGGTCGTCGGACGGGCCGCCGCCGTCCAGCCGGACGAACGTGGTCACGAGGTCGGCGACCGCGATGGCGGTCAGCGCGCCGTATCCCATCCAGGCGAGGCGGCGGTGCCCGCGGGCGGCGCCGAGGACGAACGGCAGCGCGCCGCAGACGAACACGATGTCGATCAGCGGGTACAGCAGTTCCAGCAGGAACTCCGAGGGCGCCTCCCCCGACCGGTGGTAGAGGCCTCCGAACAGCGCGACCCAGCCGAGCACGAACAGCGCGCAGGCGCAGACATAGGTGTCGGCGGCGTAGCGCAGCCACGTCCCCGCGTCCCGGGGCAGCCTGATCGGGGCGACCAGGCCGGTGACAAGCGCGACCAGCGCGAACAGGTAGAACAGGTCGGGCACCGACAGCGACAGGGCGCTGCGGACGTGCCCGTCGGACAGGGCGCTGCCGAGGGCGCCGACGAACCAGGACGCGGCGGCGATCCCGAACCACCGCCAGGAGGCGCGCCAGATCCCGCCCCGGCCCCCGGCGCCGTCCGCCGGGACGCCATCGGGCATCCGCGACGACAGCAGCAGCGAGACCGCGGCGGCGCCGGCGGCGCCCACCTCGGCCCAGGCGATGAAGGCACGGCCGCCCCAGCCGAGCAGCGAGCCGGTGGCGTACAGCACCCCGACGACCGCGGCCATGGCGACCGGCAGCGCACGCGGCGGTATCCGCCTCGCGTAGTCGCCGCTCATCTCGCCGTGTCCCTTCCTGCCCCGGTGGAGCGAATCGGCCCCGCGGACGCCACGTCACGCCGGGGGAAAGAGTCGGGCCGAGGACCCTCGCCGTGTGGGTAACGGCCGGAAGGTCACGGACCGTGCCCGCGCGGGATCGGCGCGGGCCGGCGGCGGGCGCGCGGGCCTCGCCTGCCGAAGATCAGCGACACTGCTGCACAACGGGATCACCGTGTCGCTCACTGTACGTTCGGTAGGTCACGGAGCGATTGAGGCTCAGCGTCCTCCCGGCGACGAACGACCTAGTCGCGAATCCGTTTTGGGACGTCCGAAAGTGGATCGTCACGGAATCGGCGCCGCGCCCCGGGTTACGCTCGGTGACCGGGAACGGGGAGCCTCCCGGATCCGTACTACCTACGGGAGGCGCTCATGCGACAGCACACGACCATCCTCGTCCCGGCCGCCCTGGCCTCGGCCGCACTGCTCCTCGCGGCCTGCTCGTCCTCGACGTCCGGCGGCGACGGCGGCGAGGGGGGCCGCACCCCGCCGCCGCTCTCGTCCAGCACATCGCCGGCGACGGGGACCGGCGGGGCCGGGAAGCCCCGCACCATCGCGGGCGATCTGAAGGTGCCATGGGCGGTGGCGTTCCTGCCCGGTGGCGACGCCCTGGTGACCGAGCGCGACACCGCCCGGCTGGTGCGCGTATCTCCGTCCGGGCGGAAGACCGCCGTCGGGACGGTGCCCGGTGTGGAAGCGCAGGGTGAGGGCGGCCTGCTCGGCGTGGCGGTGTCCCCGTCGTACTCCACCGACCGTCTCATCTACCTGTACTTCACGGCGTCGTCCGACAACCGTGTCGTCCGCGCCACCTATGACGGCCGTCTCGGCACCCCGGACCCGATCGTCACCGGCATCCCGAAGGGCGGCATCCACAACGGCGGGCGGCTCGCGTTCGGCCCGGACAAGATGCTGTACATCACCACCGGCGAGACCGGAGAGCCCGGCCAGGCGCAGGACAAGGGCTCCCTCGGCGGCAAGATCCTCCGCGTCACTCCCGGCGGCGAGCCCGCGCCCGGCAACCCGTTCGGCTCCCGCGTCTGGACCTACGGGCACCGCAACGTCCAGGGCCTCGCCTGGGACGGCAAGGGCCGCCTCTACGCCACCGAGTTCGGCCAGAACCGGTTCGACGAGGTCAACCTGATCCAGAAGGGCGAGAACTACGGCTGGCCGGAGGTCGAGGGCATCGGCGACGAGGAGGGCTTCACCGACCCGCTTCTGACATGGACGACCGACGAGGCGTCCCCGTCCGGCCTCGCCTACGCGGGCGGCTCGCTGTGGGCGGCCGGCCTGCGCGGCGAACGGCTCTGGGAGGTCCCCCTCGACGGCGGCAAGGCGGGACGTCCCGTCGCCCACTTCGAGTCCGAGTACGGGCGGCTGCGCGCCGTCGTCCAGGCGCCAGACAAGTCCCTCTGGTTCACCACCAGCAACGAGGACGGCCGCGGCGACCCCGCCGAGGACGACGACCGCATCCTCAGCGTCCAGCCCCGCTGACCCGCCGTCCCGTGGCCGCGCCACGGGACGACGGCACGCGTCACGACGCGCCGAGCTTCTCCAGGATGAGCTCGCGGGCCCGCCCGGCGTCGGCCTGGCCGCGGGTGGCCTTCATCACGGCCCCGACCAGCGCCCCGGCGGCGGCGACCTTCCCGGCGCGGACCTTGTCGGCCACGTCCGCATTGCCGGCGATCACCTCGTCGATGATCGAGTTCAGCTCGCCCTCGTCGCTGACGATCTTCAGGCCCCGCTTCGCGACGACCTCGTCCGGGGTGCCCTCCCCGGCGAGCACGCCCTCGAACACCGTGCGGGCCAGCTTGTCGTTCAGCTCCCCGGCGGTGATCATCGCCTGCACCTGGGCCACCTGCTCCGGCGTGATCGGCAGGTCGGCCAGCTCCACGCCCTGCTCGGTGGCGCGGCGGGACAGCTCGTTCATCCACCACTTCCGGGCCGCCGCCGCGTCGGTGCCCTGCGCGACCGTCGCCTCGATGAGGTCGACGGCGCCGGCGTTGACGACGTCCCGCAGCTCCAGGTCGGACAGGTTCCACTCCGCCTGGATGCGGCGGCGCCGCGCGGCCGGCAGCTCCGGCAGCGACGCGCGCAGCTCCTCCACCCACTCCCGCGACGGCGCCATCGGCACCAGGTCGGGCTCGGGGAAGTAGCGGTAGTCCTGCGCCTCCTCCTTGCTGCGCCCGCTCGTGGTGCGGCCGGTGTCCTCGTGGAAGTGGCGGGTCTCCTGGACCACGCGCTCACCGGCGGCCAGCACGCCCGCCTGCCGCTCGATCTCCGACCGGACGGCCCGCTCGATCGACCGCAGCGAGTTGACGTTCTTGGTCTCCGTCCGGGTGCCCCACTCCCCCGCACCGCGCGGCATCAGCGACACGTTCACGTCGCAGCGCATCGAGCCCTGCTCCATGCGGACGTCCGACACGCCGAGCGAGCGGACCAGCTCGCGCAGCTCCGTCGCGTACGCCCGCGCCACCAGCGGCGCCCGGTCACCGGTCGCCGCGATGGGCCTGGTGACGATCTCCACCAGCGGAATGCCGGCCCGGTTGTAGTCGACCAGCGAGTACTCGGCGCCGTGGATGCGCCCGGTCGCGCCGCCGACGTGCAGCGACTTGCCGGTGTCCTCCTCCATGTGCACGCGCTCGATCTCGATCCGGTACGTCTCGCCGTCGACCTCGACGTCCAGGCGGCCGTCCACGCACAGCGGCTCGTCGTACTGCGAGATCTGGAAGTTCTTCGGCATGTCCGGATAGAAGTAGTTCTTCCGGGCGAACCTGCACCAGTCCACGATGTCGCAGTTCAGCGCGAGGCCGATCTTGATGATGCCCTCGATCGCGGCGCGGTTGGTGACGGGCAGCGCCCCCGGCAGCCCCAGGCACACCGGGCACACCTGCGTGTTCGGCTCCGCCCCGAACTCCGTCCGGCACCCGCAGAACATCTTCGACGCCGTGCCGAGCTCGATGTGCGTCTCGATCCCCAGCACCGGCTCGAATCGCGCCAGCGCCTCGTCGTACTTCATCGGCGTTTCCACGCTCACAGGTATCCCAGTCCCTTCAACGCCTCATCCGTCTCGGCCACCCATGCGGCGTACGCCGGTATCTGCGCGAGCACGTCGAGGTCGACGTTCTGTCCTATGTAATCGAAGTAGTCGACCCGCGAGCGGCGACCGCTCCCGGGACGCACCGCGTCCAGCACGGGCTTCGGATCGAGGATCTTCTCCACGTCCCTCGGACGCTCGGGCAGGCCGGAGATGTCGCTTCCCCGAAGCCCCGCCCATACCTTCCGGTCGGCGAGCAGCCAGGCCTCGGTCTCCCGCACCGGCACAAGCGGGACCACCGGGATCGTCAGGCCCTGTGCACGCAGCACCTCCACGACCTTCTCGGCCTTGCCGCGCTCGTTGTGGTCGTTGTGGACGCAGATCAGGTGGCAGTCCTTTGCCAACTCCACCACTGCCCGGCAGACCCGGTCGGCGTCCTTGATCGTCCAGCACTCGCCGATCTCGGTCTTACCGACGTCCACGACGTGCCGGGTTCCCTTTTCCGTCAACGCCCGCAGCTGCCTGAACACCACGGCGCCGAGGAACCGCTCGTCGGTGGTGTTCTCGGCCACGAGCCCGGGGACCAGCGGACGGCTCACAACTCGTCCTGCCGAACAGTGCCCAGGTACTTGCGAACCTGCCTGGGCGACACGAATGTTCCCGGTTCGCCCTCGTCCCGGACGGGCTTGGCCACGGTGACCCGGGAGACCCGCTCCTTGTCCGGGTCGACGCGGACGGCCGTGTCCAGGAACACCAGCGACTCGGGACGCGTCCGGTACAGCTCGGAAACCACCACGGGCGAGTGGCTGGTGATGATGACCTGCCGCAACGGCCGTTCCAGCGACTCGGGGTCGTTGAGGTCGGTCACCCGCTCCTGGATCCGCCGCAGCAACTCGGCCAGCCGCCCCGGATGCAACCCGTTCTCGATCTCCTCCACCAGCAGGACCCCGGAGTGATCCGGGTCGTGCAGCGCGGCGAGGAGGCCGAGGACGCGCAGCGTCCCGTCCGACAGCAGGGTGCTGGGGACGCTCCCCTGCCCCTCGAAGACGAGATCGAACGACCACTCCTGGCGCTTCTCGTCCAGTTCGGTCCTGATCTCCCGCACATCCGGTACCAGAGCCGCGAGATCGACCATGAGATCGTCCAGCGCCTCGGACGAGCTCATCCGGCCGAGCACGGCGGCGAGGTTACCGCCATCGGTCCGCAGCGGCCGCCTGTCCGCCAGGTTCGCGAGTGTCCGCATCGCCCGGGGGTCGGGAACGTACTCGCGGACCTGCTGCATCTCTTCTTCGACGGTGACCATGAGCCCGGCGGGCAAGCGGTCCACGTCACTACCGAGAGCCACACGAACCGTCCGAGACTCGTGATCTCGGACGGCATCCGGCAGGCCTGCCTCCTTCACGTCAAGAAACTCGAAGTGGGAGAGCTTGGCCACGGGGATCCCGTCTCGCAGCCCGACACCCTCCGCTGACTCGACGGCGACCAAGCCGTCTGGCAGTCGCAGAAGGAACCGGGCAACAACCCTCAGCTCGGCCACCGGATGGCCGTCGCGGGCTCGGTGAAGGTTCTCCTGCGGACGTCCCCGGCGGGCATTCAGCAGAGCCTCAGATGGAGAGATCCAGGCGTCCTGGTGGTACTCGATCGCGTCGAAAAGGTTGGATTTGCCGCTGGCATTGGGGCCGACGAGGGCGAGGAACGGCGGAACGTCCAGCTCGAAGTCCAGGAAGGACTTGAAGCCGTCGATCTCGATCCGGGTGATCACTGACGCACCGCCGTTCCGTGGTCGCCTAGAGGGCCGGGGCCTTCGCCAGCAGGGGATCGCCCCAGCGGTCTTCGAGGGCGCGTTCGACGGCGGCGCCGACGCGGTAGGCGCGGTCGTCGCCGAGGACGGGGGCCATGATCTGCAGCCCGACGGGCAGGCCGTCGGACAGCCCGCACGGCACGGAGATCGCGGCGTTGCCGGTGAGGTTGGCCGGGATCGTGCACAGGTCGGCGAGGTACATCGCGATCGGATCGTCGGCGCGCTCGCCGATGGGGAACGCCGTGGTCGGCGTGGTCGGCGAGACCAGTACGTCGACCTGCTCGAACGCGGCCTCGAAGTCGCGCTTGATCAGGGTGCGGACCTGCTGCGCCTTGCCGTAGTAGGCGTCGTAGTAGCCGGACGACAGCGCGTACGTGCCGAGCATGATGCGCCGCTTGACCTCGGGGCCGAAGCCCTCCGCGCGGGTCAGCGCCATGACCTCCTCGGCGCTGCGGGTGCCGTCGTCGCCCACGCGCATGCCGTAGCGCATCGCGTCGAAGCGGGCCAGGTTGGACGAGCACTCCGACGGCGCGATCAGGTAGTAGGCGGGCAGCGCGTAGGTGAAGTGCGGGCAGGAGACCTCGACGACCTTCGCGCCGAGCGACTCCAGCAGCTCGACCGCCTCGGTGAAGCGGGCGGAGACGCCCGCCTCGTAGCCCTCGCCGGCGAACTCCTTCACGACGCCGACGCGCAGGCCGTTGACGTCGGCGTGGCGGGCGGCCTCCACGACCGGCGGGACGGCCTCGGGCACCGAGGTGGAGTCCATCGGGTCGTGGCCGCTGAACGCCTCGTGCAGCAGCGCCGCGTCGAGCACGGTCCGGGCGAACGGGCCGGGCGTGTCGAGCGACGACGCGAAGGCGATCACCCCGTAGCGGGACGAACCGCCGTAGGTCGGCTTCATCCCGACGATGCCGGTGACGGCGGCGGGCTGCCTGATGGAGCCTCCGGTGTCGGTGCCCGTGGACAGCGGCGCCTGGTACGAGGCCACCGCCGCCGACGACCCGCCGGACGAGCCGCCCGGGACGCGCTCCAGGTCCCACGGGTTGCGGGACGTGAAATAGGCGCTGTTCTCCGTGGACGAGCCCATCGCGAACTCGTCCATGTTCGTCTTGCCGAGGATCACCAGCCCGGCCGCCCGCAGCCGCGCCGTGACGGTCGCGTCGTACGGGGGGCGCCACCCCTCCAGGATCTTCGATCCGGCGGTGGTGGGCATGTCCGTCGTGGTGAACACGTCCTTGTGCGCGATGGGGACGCCGGCCAGCGGGCCGAGCTCCTCCCCCGCCGCGCGCCGCTCGTCCACCGTCCGCGCCTGCGCCAGCGTCGTCTCGCGGTCGACGTGCAGGAACGCGTTGACCTGCCCGTCCACCGCGGCGATGCGGTCCAGATGCGCCTCGGCGACCTCGACCGCCGACACCTCGCCGCCGCCGAGCAGCTCCCCGAGCTCCGCCGCGCTCTTCCCGACCAGCTCGCTCGCTGCGACCTGCTGGGGGGACGACCCCCCAGACCCCCCGCCACGTGCCGCCTGACCGGTGCCCTGCACTCCGCTGCGCTCCGTTCCGGTCACCGGTCAGGCCTCCTCGTCCAGGATCCGCGGGACGCGGAAGCGCTGCTCCTCCGCGGCGGGCGCGCCGGAGAGGGCCTGCTCCGGGGTGAGGCACGGCCGTACCTCGTCCGCGCGGTAGACGTTGGTCAGCGGCAGGGCGTGCGAGGTCGGCGGGATGTCCTCCGCAGCGACCTCCTGCACCCGCGCGACCGCGGAGATGATCTGGTCGAGCTGGGCGGCGAGATGGTCGAGCTCATCGTCGCCGAGCGCCAGCCGGGACAGCCGGGCGAGGTGCGACACCTCGTCACGGGTGATGGCTCCGCCGGGAACTTCGTCCGCGGCGGAGCCATGAGAGGCGGCGTGCTCACTCATGGGATGAGAAACCGTTCCTGCGATGAAGTGGGTTCCCGGCCATCCTATGGGCCGCACCCGCTCCGCCCGACCGATTTACCACCCCGGCAAGCCGGTGCCGCGGCCAGGCGTACCTCCCGAAACATCCAAGGATTGTTTAGCTTCACCTGGTGGGGAACGCTCTCGTCGTCCAACCGGGGACGACGAGAGGAGACCGCCATGACCATCGGCGGCAGCATCGCCCTGATCATCGTCGGCGCGATCCTGGCTTACGCGGTCGACTACGACCTGAGCGGCATCGACATCCGGCTGGTCGGTGTGATCCTGATGGTCGGCGGCCTGATCGGCCTCGTCATCGGCCTCATCCGGATCATGTCCGCCCGCCGCACCGTGGAGCGCCGTCCCCCGCCCCCGCACGTTCGCGAAGAGCACTACTACGAGGACGACTACCAGCCGCGCCGCCCCTATTGACCCAGGGGGCGACCCCCTGGAACCCCCGTCACGACGGGCATGCGTGCTGCACTCGCTCCGCGCGCCTGCCCGTGACCCTGGCTGAGCTTCAAAACCCGGTGGGAGTTCAGGCGGCTGGTTCGGGGGCCTTGCGGGCCTGGCGGCGGAGCCATTGGGTGGCGGTGTCGGCGTCCATGGGGCGGCCGAAGTGCCAGCCCTGGGCGGCGTCGCAGCCCATCTCGCGGAGGGCGTCGGCGGTGGAGGGGTCCTCGACGCCCTCGGCGACCGAGCGGAGGCCGAGGGTGCGGACGAGGTCGACGATGGAGCGGACGATGACGGCGTCGTCGGGGGACTCGCCGAGCCGCTGGACGAACGACGCGTCGATCTTGATCTCCTCGACCGGGAGGCGTTTGAGCCGGACGAGCGAGGAGTAGCCGGTGCCGAAGTCGTCCAGGCTGAGCGGGATGCCGAGGTCGGCGAGGGCGCCGACGGTGTCGGAGGCGTAGGCGGGCTCGTTCATCAGGATCCGCTCGGTGATCTCCAGCTGGAGGGCGGCGGCGGGCAGGCCGCGGGCGAGCAGGCCCTCCTCGATCGTCTCGGTGAGGCCGGTGTCGAGCAGGTCGCGGCCGGAGGCGTTCACCGCGACCTGGACGGCGAGGTTCTCGCGCCACCAGGCGGCGGTCTGGGTGAGCGCGGCGTCGACGACGTAGTGGGTGATCGAGCGCATGAGGTAGGTCTGTTCGGCGATCGACAGGAACGCCTCGGGTTCGAGCACGCCCTTGTCGGGGTGGCGCCAGCGCAGCAGGGCCTCCATGCCGACGAGGTGGCCGTCCCGCAGCGCGACCTTGGGCTGGTAGAACAGCTCCAGCTCGGAGCGGTCGATGGCGCGGCGCAGGTCGCCGAGCATGGTGAGGCGGGCCGGGGAGTTGCGGTCCTTGGTGGGCGAGTAGATCTCGACGCCGGAGCGGGCCTCCTTGGCGTTGTACATGGCGACGTCGGCGCGCTGGAGGAGCAGCTCGAAGTCGGGGGCGTGGTCGGGGAACAGCGCGATGCCGACGCTGCCCTCCAGGTCGAAGGACATGCCGTCCAGCCGGACGGGTTCGCTGAGCGCGGCGCGCAGCCGGGCGGCGACCTCGCGGGCGGCGGCCTCGTCCCGGACGGTGGGCAGCAGCACCGCGAACTCGTCGCCGCCGAGCCGCGCCACGAGGTCGCCGGGGCGGACGCTGTGGGTGAGCCGGTGCGCGACGAGCTGCAGCAGCCGGTCGCCGGTGGGGTGCCCGAGGGTGTCGTTGACCTCCTTGAACCGGTCGAGGTCGAGCAGGAACAGCCCGGCCCGGTGGCTCGGCGGCTCGGCGGTCTTGCGGCGGCGGGAGGCCAGGCCGGCGGCGCGCGGGAGGCGCCGGTCGGCCCCGCGGGCCTCGGCGAGCGCCTCCTCGGTGCGGACGATCAGCAGCTTGCGGTTCGGCAGGCCGGTCAGCCCGTCGTGCAGGGCCTGGTGCTCGCGCCGGACGGAGACGGACGCGTTCATGTAGACGGCGATGAACGGCAGGACGATCAGCGGCACGAAGAGGGCCGACCGGTCCATCGCGACGACCATGAGGGGGGCGAGGCCGAGCAGCGCCAGGTGGACGAGGACCTGGTAGGCGAGGTCCCAGCGGAGCGCCTTGAGGAGGGGCACGCGGGCGTGCAGGGCGACGGCGGCGCCGACGAGGGTGTCGTTGCAGGCGAAGTAGACGGCGCCGGCGAGCGCGATCGCGGGCAGGTCGGAGCCGTCCGGCACCCAGCGGTCGGACGGGGTGGCGAGGTCGCCGAAGAGCGCGAGGACGAGCTGGGCGGCGGCGAGGCTGAGGGTGTACTGCGCGGCGTTGAAGGCGATGCGGTGCGGGGCGCGGGCGCGCAGGATCCCGCAGGTGATCACGGCGACGGCCTGCAGGGCGGCGGCGACGGGCAGCCCGGCGTACAGCAGCGCGGCGAACGAGAAGGTGGTGGAGGTGGTGGCGCCGTTGTTCTCGGTGGAGCCGGGCGTGATGATCGGGCGCAGCTCGCCGAAGATGATGAAGCCGCCGAGGATCCAGAAGACCGGCGTGCTGACGAGCGCGTCGAGGTCGGCGCGGCTCAGCCCGGAGAAGGAGGTGGCGCCGGCGGCGACGCCGAGCAGGATGACGACGAGGAAGTACGTCCACAACGGGGAGCCACGGCGTGGCGCCGTGTTCCGCGTGTTGTTCGGGTCCTTCATCACATCCTCGGGGGGTTCGGGGGGCCGTCCCCCGGCACCGGACGCCCCCGACCTCGGGGACGCCCCCCGGGTGCGACGTCCGGAGATTCAGGTGTGGGTCGTGATGAGAGGGAGGGTACGGCCTTTGCTCAACTTCGCGAAACCGGTTGCGTACGTTCCGTTATGCCCATTCCGCACCCATCCCTCGCCGTTGGGTAGTTGAAGTGTACCCCTGAGTAACGCAACCCTGGTCGCAACCCCCGAAAACACACCGTGTTATCCGTCGGCGCGCATAGTCACGTTTTTGGCCGCATCCGGCCCATCGGCCAGCAGGACGCGGAAGCCGTCCTCCTCCAGGACCGGTACGCCCAGTTTGACGGCCTTGTCGTATTTGGACCCGGGGCTGTCGCCCACGACCACGAAGCCCGTCTTCTTCGACACCGACCCGGACACCTTGCCGCCGAGGCGCTGCACCGCCTCGGTCGCCGAGTCCCGGCTGAACCCCTCCAGGGAGCCGGTGATCACCACGCTGACGCCCTCCAGCGGGCGCGGGCCCGCGGCGCCCTCGTCCTCCATCCGGACGCCCGCGGCCCGCCACTTGTCGACGATCTCCCGGTGCCAGTCGACGGCGAACCAGTTCTTGATCGACGCGGCGATGGTCGGCCCGACGCCGTCGACCGCCGCGAGCTCCTCCTCGGTCGCCTCCGCGATCGCGTCCATCGAGCGCATCTCGCGGGCGAGGTCGCGCGCGGCGGACGGCCCCACGTGCCGGATCGACAGCGCCACCAGCACCCGCCACAGCGGCTGCCGCTTGGCCTTCTCCAGCTCGTCGAAGAGGATCTCGACCGTCTTCTTCGGCTCGCCCTCCTTGTTCGCGAAGAAGGAGACGATCTTCGGCTCGCCGGTCTTCGGATCGGTCTTGGCGGTGCCGGTCTTGGGGTCGAGCACGACGCTGCGGATGGGCAAGAGCCGGTCGACGGTCAGGTGGAACAGGTCGCCCTCGTTCTTGACCGGCGGGTCGGACGGTTCCAGCGGCTGCGTGAGCGCGGTGGCCCCGACGTAGCCGAGCGCCTCGATGTCGAGCGCGTTGCGGCTCGCCACGAAGAACACCCGCTCGCGCAGCTGCCCGGGGCAGTACTGCGCGTTCGGGCACCGGATGTCGGCGTCGCCCTCCTTCTCGTACGCCAGCTCGGTGCCGCACTCGGGGCAGTGCGAGGGCATCTGGAACTCGCGCTCGGAGCCGTCCCGCAGCGCGGTGACCGGCGCGACGATCTCCGGGATGACGTCGCCGGCCTTGCGCAGGACGACCGTGTCGCCGACCAGCACGCCCTTGCGCTTGACCTCGCCCGCGTTGTGCAGCGTGGCCCGGTCGACCGTCGACCCGGCGACCTTCACCGGCTCCATCACGCCGTACGGGGTGATGCGCCCGGTGCGCCCCACACCGACCTTGATGTCGAGGAGCTTGGTGTTGACCTCCTCGGGCGGGTACTTCCACGCGATCGCCCAGCGCGGCGCCCGGCTGGTCGAGCCGAGCCGCCGCTGCAGCGAGAACTGGTCGACCTTGACGACGACGCCGTCGATCTCGTAGGCGGTGGCGTGCCGGTTCTCGCCGTACTCGGCGATGTACTCCCGGACGGCGTCCAGCCCGCCGACGACCTTGTAGCGGTCGCTCACCGGCAGGCCCCAGCCGCGCATCAGCTCGTACGCGCCGGACTGGCTCTCCGGCTGCGTCCCGCCCCGCCACGCGCCGAACCCGTGGACGAGCATGCCGAGCGGCCGGTGCGCGGTGACCCGCGGGTCCTTCTGCCGCAGCGACCCGGCCGCGGCGTTGCGCGGGTTGGCGAACGGGTCCTTGCCCGCCTCGACCTGCGCCGCGTTGACCTGCTCGAACCCCTCGACCGGCAGGAAGACCTCGCCGCGGACCTCCAGCACGTCCGGCCAGCCGTCGCCGGACAGCCGGTCCGGGACGTCGGAGATCGTGCGGATGTTGTTGGTGACGTCCTCGCCGGTGCGCCCGTCGCCGCGGGTGACCCCGCGGACCAGCCGCCCCTTCTCGTACGTCAGCGCGATCGCCAGCCCGTCGATCTTCAGCTCGCACAGGTAGCCGGCGACCGTGCCGACCTCCTTGACCACCCGCTCGTCCCACGCCAGGAGCTCGTCGGCGCTCATCGCGTTGTCGAGGCTCTGCATCCGCTCCAGGTGCTGGACGGTCGCGAAGTCGGTGACGATCGGGGCGCCGACCTTCTGCGTCGGCGAGTCGGGGGTGACGAGCTCTGGGTGCCGCTCCTCCAGCTCGCGGATCTCCCGCATCCGCCGGTCGTACTCGGCGTCGGTGAGCGTCGGCTGATCGAGGACGTAGTACCGGTAGTTGGCGTCCTCGAGCTCCTCGCTCAGCTCCAGGTGCCGCTGCCGCGCCTCCGCGGGTACGTCGCTCATGGTCATGCCCCTATTGTCGCCAACACCGCCGACAATACGAGCGCCCGCCACACCCCGCTCAGTCGGCCGCTTCGTAAAGCATCCGGGCCGTCTCGCGGCACCGTTCCAGCGCCGCGCGGACGTACCGCGGCGACGCCCCCGCCATCCCGCACGCGGGTGTGATCACGACCTGCCGCCCCAGTTGCGCGGCCGGGAACCCGAGCCGCCGCCACAGCTCCTTCACCGGCCCGGCGGTCGCCTGGAGGGACGGCAGGGCGGCGTCGGTCGCCGGCACCGCGCCGAGGAACAGGCCCGTGCCCGCGTCGATCGCCTCCCCCACCGCGTCGTCGTCGCGTTTCGGCACCAGCCGCAGATCGACGGAGATGGCCTTCGCGCCCGCGCCGCGCAGCAGCCCGTACGGGACGTTCCGGGCGCAGCAGTGGACGACGGGGTAGGCCTCCGCCGCCTCGATGACCCCGCGCAGCGTCTCCTCGGCGACCGGTTCCTCGATCGCCCGGAGCCGGGAGAAGCCGCTGGCGGTCGGGACCGTCCCGGCGAGGGCGGCGGGCAGGCCCGGCTCGTCCAGCTGCAGGACGATCCGCGCGGCGGGCAGCCGGCGCCGGACGTCGGCGACGTGCGCGGCGACGCCCTCGGCGAGGGACGCGGCCAGGTCGCGGACGGCGCCCGGGTCCTTGAGCGCCCGGTCGCCGTGCCGCAGCTCGATGGACGCGGCCAGCGTCCACGGCCCGCACACCTGGATCTTGAACGGCCCGTCGTGGCCGCCCGCGGCCTCCTCCAGGACGTCCAGGTCCCGGGCCAGGTGGTCGCGGGAGCGGAGGGTGTCGCGCCCCGGGCGGTCGGAGAACCGCCAGCCCGACGGCTCCAGGTGCACCGGCATGTCGATCAGCAGCCCGGCCGTGCGGCCCGCGAGGTCTGCGCCGGGGCCGCGCGCGGGCAGTTCCGGCAGGTGCGGTAGGTCGGGCAGCTCGCCGAGGACGATCCGCAGCGCCTCGGCCGGGTCCTCGCCCGGATAGGACCCGACGCCGGTCGCCGTCCCGGCCTGCCAGGGGTAGTCGGTCACGCGCAGAACCCTATCGGCGCGAGATCACACCAGTTCCGCGAGCCGGTCCAGGGCGCGGAGCGTGTCGTCCTCGGGCTCGGTCGGCAGGTTGAACAGCACCTCGTCGACGCCGGCCTCCTCCAGGCCGGCGACGACCTCCCCCTTGGGCGGCGTCCCGAACACCGTGACGGGCAGGCGCCGGCCGGCGCGCTCGCGCAGCTCGGCGATCTGCTCCGCGAGCCGGTCGGTGCCGCGCCCGTAGATCGGCATCCAGCCGTCGCCGAACTCCACGACCCGGTCGAACGTCGTCGGGCCCGCCCCGCCGACCAGCACGGGAGGATGCGGATCCTGGACGGGCTTGGGGTAGGAGAACACCGGGTCGAAGTCGACGAACTCGCCGTGGAACTCCGCCTCGTCCTTCGTCCACAGCTCCTTGACGGCCAGCACGCGCTCGCGGAGCAGGCGCATCCGCGTGGTGGGCTCGGTGCCGTGGTTGCGCATCTCCTCCCGGTTCCAGCCGGCGCCGACGCCGAGCGCGGCCCGCCCGCCGGAGACCAGGTCGAGCGAGGCGACCTCCTTGGCCAGCAGGATCGGGTCGCGCTGGACGACCAGCGCGATGCCCGTACCGACGCGCAGCCGCTCGGTCGCCGCCGCGGCGGCGGTCAGCGCGACGAACGGGTCGAGGGTCCGGTAGTAGTGCCGCGGCAGCTCGGCCCCGCCCGGCCACGGCGTCTCCCGCTTCACCGGGATGTGCGTGTGCTCGGCCAGGTACAGCGATTCGAACCCGCGCTCCTCCAGCGCCCGCCCGAGCACCCCCGGAGCGATCCCGTCATCCGTCACAAAGGTCGAAATACCGAACTGCACAGCACGCCTCCCATGATCCGCCGGTGCAACGACCTCGGCCACCGGCTCAGCCACCGACTTGCCCGAGCCGGTCGATCGCGTGCGAAGCCAGTTTCGAGCCTGCGAGAAACTGATCGCGCAGCGAGCCGCCAGGCGAGTCGTAGCGATGCTAGCGATCGCCGCGGTGCCCGTTGAAGGAAGGCGCTCCAGCGCCTGACGCCGAGGGCGACGCAGTAAGAATCGTGGAGGACGCTAGGACGCGGTCGCCGCTGTAGAGGACGGCCGCCTGCCCCGGCGCGACGCCGCGGGCGGGGGCGGACAAGGTGATGCGGAGCTCGTCGCCCGCCTGCTCGGCCGTGCAGTCGTAGACCTCGCCGTGCGCGCGGAGCTGGACCTGGCAGCCGAACGGGCCGCCGGGCGCCTCGCTCAGCCAGACCGGACGCCCGCCGGTGATCTCGTGGACGTCCAGCGACTCCCGCGGCCCCACCGTCACGGTGTTCGACACCGGCGAGATGTCGAGGACGTAGCGGGGGCGCCCGTCCGGCGCGGGGGTGCCGAGCCGCAGGCCCTTGCGCTGGCCGATCGTGTAGGCGTAGGCGCCGTCGTGCTCGCCGACCTCGTTGCCGTCGGTGTCGACGATGGGGCCGGGCGCCGAGCCGAGCCGGTCGGCCAGGAAGCCGCGGGTGTCGCCGTCGGCGATGAAGCAGATGTCGTGGCTGTCGGGCTTGTCGGCGACCTGGAGGCCCCGCCGCTCCGCCTCCCGCCGGATGTCGGCCTTGGCGGTGTCGCCGAGCGGGAACAGCGCGTGCGCGAGCTGCTCGGGCGTGCACACGGCGAGGACGTACGACTGGTCCTTGCCCGCGTCGACGCCACGCCGCAGGACCGGGACCGCACCGGAGGAGTCCAGCCGCGCGTAGTGGCCGGTGCAGACGGCGTCGAAGCCGAGCGCCATCGCCCGGTCCAGCAGCGCCGCGAACTTGATCTTCTCGTTGCAGCGCAGGCACGGGTTCGGGGTGCGGCCCGCCGCGTACTCGCTGACGAAGTCCTCCACCACGTCCCGGTGGAAGCGCTCGGCGAGGTCCCACACGTAGAACGGGATGCCGATCACGTCGGCGGCGCGGCGCGCGTCCCGGGAGTCCTCCAGGGTGCAGCACCCTCGCGCGCCCGTCCGGTACGACTGGGGATTCCTGGACAGGGCCATGTGGACGCCGGTGACGTCGTGCCCGGCCTCGGCGGCGCGGGCGGCGGCCACGGCGGAGTCGACGCCGCCGGACATGGCGGCTAGAACGCGCAGAGTCATAGTCCTTCGAGCGTACGCGGCGTGGCCCGGTCCCCCGGCGTCATTTCCGCGTACGATTGGGGCCGCTATGGGAATCTTCCGCCGTCCGCGCGAGGCGTCCGCCGTCGTACCGCCCGCCATCAGCGAATTCTGGGAGTGGTGGGCGCAGGCCCGCCCGACGATCGAGGCGTCGCTGGCCGCCGCTCCGGAGGAGGCCGCGCCCGGCGAGGGCTCCGCGCCGGGCGAGGCCGCCGTGCCGGGCGAGGGCCTGTCCGCGGACACGATCGGGGAGCTGTCCCGCCGCGTCCACAAGATCCACCCCGGGCTGCAGTGGGAGATCGGCGGTGCCGACGACCGGTCCCCGTCGCTGACCGTGACCGGCGGCGGCGACCCCGAGCTGCGCGGCCTGACCGAGCGCTGGGCGCGGTCCGCGCCGGCCGGGGCGGCGGCGGGCGGCTGGAGCTTCCACCCGGCGCGCCAGCCCGACCCGGAGATGCTCTCCCAGGACCTCGTCCTCGGCGACCACGAGTTCGACCTGGAGTACGTCCGCCTCGGCATGCGCGCCGACGCCGACCGCGCCCGCGTGCACATCACCGCCTACCACCCCGACTTCCTGTTCGTCTCCGAGGAGCAGCAGCTCCAGGTGGCGCTGAACGTCCTGCACTGGGCGCTCGGCGAGGACGACGTGGCCCGCTGGGTGGGCGAGGTGACGATCGCGACGGAGGCGCCGATCGACGCGCTGCCGCCGTCGATGCTCGCCGCGGTCGTCGAGCAGGTGGCCGAGCCGTTCGCCGAGCCCGCCTGGCTGACCGGCGAGGGCCGCACCCCGCGCGGCCATCCCGCCCGGCTCGGCGCCCGGTTCCCGCTGCACCGGCAGGACTACCCGCTCTGCGACCTGCATGTGGCGATCACCGTCCCGTACGCCAACAGCAACCCCGACCGGCTCCCCGTCGAGCCGTCGGCGGGCGCCCTGCGCGCCTTCGAGAAGAAGCTCACGAAGCTGGGTGACCGCGCGGTCCTCGCCGTCCGCGAGACGGGCGACGGCCTGCGCGTCTTCCACCTGTACGCCGACCCCGACTCCGGCGTCATCTCCGAGCTCGACCAACTCGCCGCGGCATGGTCGGAGGGCAAGGCCAAGGTCGCCTCGACCAGCGACCCCGGCTGGAAGGCCCTCGCGCCCTACCAGCCCTGACGGGTCGTGTCGACCTTGCGGTAGCGGGCCTCGCAGAAGCTGTAGAGGCCGAAGGTGAGGACGCCGAAGGCCACCGCGACCAGGCCCCAGGGGCCCGCGGGCGTGTCGGCGAACTCGCGCAGGGTGCCGTCCAGGCCCTGGGCCTTGTCCGGCTGGAAGGTGACGGCCGCGTAGGCGAGGAAGGCGCCGACGGCGGCGCCGACGAGGCCGCGGGCGCCGTTGCCGACGATCCCGAGCGGCTGGACGGAGCGGCGCGCGAGGCGGCCCATCTCGCCCCTTCGGAGCTCCTCCATGAACGTGCGGCGGACGGCGTGCGCGATCACGACGCCGCCCCACACCACGAAGCCCGCCGCGACCGCCAGGACGAGCCATCGGCCGCCGGGCTCGCCCATCAGCCGCGCCGTGATGGTCTTGGACTGCTGGTCGCTCGACCGGCCCTGGTAGCCGAACGCGAACGCGAGGGTCGCCGCGAAGCCGGCCGTGTAGACGACGCCGCGCGCGGCGGAGGCGAGGCGCTTGGTGGGCTTGTCGCCGTCCGGGACGGGGCGCCCGTACAGGGCCTCGGCGTACTGCCACAGAGCGAGGGCGGCGAAGCCCACCGCCATCAGCCAGAGGATCGCGTCGCCGCCGGGTTTCTCGGCGACCTCCTGGAGGGCGCCCTTCCGGTCGGCCTCCTGCCCGCCGCCGCCGAAGGCGACCTGCAGGGCCAGCCAGCCGATCAGCAGGTAGAGGAGGCCGCGCGCGACCAGCCCCACGCGCGACATGTGGTGGAACCAGGGATGTCCCGCCGCCTGCTTGATTCCGTCGCTCACGTCCGTTGCCACGGGCACGCTGTCCCCGTTCAAGGGACGGTCAAACCAGGACAGATCAGCTGAGACCGGCGCGGCGGGCGCGCTCGACGACCGGGCCGATCGCGTCCGCGAGGGCCTTGACGTCGGCCTCGGTGCTGGTGTGGCCGAGCGAGAAGCGCAGCGAGCCGCGGGCCCGCTCGGGGCTCGCGGCCATGGCAGTCAGGACGTGGCTCGGCTGCGACACGCCCGCCGAGCACGCCGAGCCGGTCGAGCAGGCGATGCCGCGCGCGTCCAGCAGCATGAGCAGGGCGTCGCCCTCGCAGCCGGGGAAGGAGAAGTGCGCGTTGCCGGGCAGCCGGTCGTCGGGGTCGCCGTTCAGGACGGCCTCGGGCACCGCGGCGCGGACGGCGTCGATCAGCTGGTCGCGCAGCTCGGTGAGGCGGCGCGCCTCCGACTCGCGGCGCGCGACCGTGGCCTGGACGGCGGCGGCGAACCCGGCGATGGCAGGGGTGTCGAGCGTCCCGGACCGCACGTCGCGCTCCTGGCCGCCGCCGTGCAGCAGCGGCACCGGCTCCAGGAACACCGGCGGCTTCGGCTTGGCCAGCAGCAGCGCGCCGACGCCGAGGGGGCCGCCGAGTTTGTGGCCGGTGACGGTGAGGGCCTGCGCCCCGCTCGCCGCGAACCCGACGGGCAACTGCGCGGCGGCCTGGACGGCGTCGGTGTGCAGCGGGACGCCGCGCTCGCGGGCGGCGGCGGCCAGTTCGGCGACGGGCTGGACGGTGCCGACCTCGTTGTTCGCCCACATCACGGTGGCGAGCGCCACGTCGTCGCCGGAGCCGAGCGCCGCGGCGAGCGCCTCCGGAGTCACCCGGCCGAGCCCGTCCACCGGGACCCACTCGATCTTGGCGCCCTCGTGGTCGGCGAGCCACTGCACCGCGTCGAGGACGGCGTGGTGCTCGACGGCGCCGGCCAGCACGCGGGTGCGGGACGGGTCGGCGGCGCGGCGCGACCAGTACAGGCCCTTGACGGCGAGGTTGTCGGCCTCGGTGCCGCCGGAGGTGAACACGACCTCGCTCGGCCGGGCGTCGAACGCCTCGGCGATGATCTCGCGGGACTCCTCGACGACGCGGCGCGCCCGCCGTCCGACCGCGTGCAGCGAGGACGGGTTCCCGAGTTCGTGCAGTTCTGCGGTCATCGCCTCGATGGCCTCGGGCAGCATCGGGGTCGTCGCCGCATGGTCGAGGTAGGTCACCACGCGCTCAACATTAGCCGCGCGCCGCCTGTTCCCTCCGGGCGCCCGGAGGGTTGGCCCGGGGGCGCCCGGCCGATGGCCCGGCACCCGCCGCACCCCCGCGGAATACCTCGCCTTGACCTGCGGTTGGCCTCTATACCGTCCAGCCGGTACAGTGGAGTCGCCATGAAGAGACAAGCCCTCCTGGACGCCGCCGAATCCGTGCTCTCGGAGCAGGGGACGCAGGCGCTGACGCTCATCGCGGTCGCCGAGCGCGCCGGCGTGAGCAAGGGCGGGCTGCTCTACCACTTCCCCACCAAGGAAGCGCTCGTCCGGGCGATGGTGGCGCGGGTCATCGAGGAGTTCGACGACCTGATCGCCTCCTACATAGACTCCTACGGGGAGGGCGCCACGGGCGCCTACACCCGGGCGTACGTCGAGGCCACCTTCGAGATCCTCACCGGGGAGGCCCGCGCGTACCGGCGATGGTCGGCCATCACGGCCGCCGCCGCCGACCCGGAGCAGGCCGAGCCGCTGAACGAGGCCATGCGGCGCTGGCACGGCCGAACCCCCGAGGACGACCCCGACCCGGGCATCGCGATGATCGTCCGGCTGGCGGCCGAAGGCCTCTGGGAGGTGGTCAGCCATGATCCCGGGCTGTACGACGCCGACCGGCTCGACGCGCTGAAGCAGCGGCTGCTGAGCCTGCTGGAGCGCTGACACCGGGGCTCGCGCCCCCTCACCGCACCGTCCGTCCGGACCCGCACGCGTCTGGACCGTTCCATGACGTCCGTCACACGATCGGGGCGCCGCCCCGCCGAGCCTGGAGAGAGGTGAACGATGCTGTCGCGTGCCCGCTGGGGGACGTCCCTGACCTTCGCGCTGGCAGGCCTGCTGACCGGAGTGTGGGTGGCCCGCATGCCCGCGCTGGCCGGCAAGTTCGGGACGAGCGAGGGCGAGATCGGCATCGTCGTCCTCGTCTGGGGCATCGGCGCGATCGCGGCCATGCAGGCGCTGCGCGCCCTGATGGCGCGTGCCGGCAGCCGCGCCGCCCTGCGCGCGGCGCTGCCGCTGACGGCGCTGTCCTACGCGGCCGTCGCCCTCGCCCCGTCCTACGGCCTGCTCCTCGCCGCCGTCGCGCTGTTCGGCATGACGTTCGGGATCACCGACATCGCCATGAACGCGCAGGGCAGTGTCGTCGAGCAGGCGTACCGGCGGCCCGTCCTGAGCGGCATGCACGCCGGCTGGTGCGCGGGCGCGATGAGCGGCGGCCTGTTCGGCGTCCTCACGGCCGCGGCCGGGCTCGGGTTCACCGGGACCGTGCTGGCCGCCGCGCTGCTGTCGCTGCCGGCGGCCCTCGCGCTCGGCCGCACCTACCTGCCCGACCCGCCGGCGCCCGCCGCGGCCGGGACCGGGCGCGGGGCGCGCCGCCTGCCCGCCGCCGTCTACCTGATCGGCGCCCTCGGGTTCATCGCGTTCATGACCGAGGGGTCGATCGCCGACTGGAGCGGGCTGCTCCTGCACGAGGAGCTGGGCGCCACCGAGGCCGTCGCCGCGGCCGGCTACCCGGTGTTCGAGCTGGCGATGCTGCTCGGGCGGCTGGCCGGCGACCGGATCCGGATGCACGTCGGCACCCGCCGGCTGATGATCGGCGCGGGGCTCGGCACCGCGGCCGGCATGACGGTCGTCGTGCTGGCGCCGGCCCCGCCGGTCGCGATCGCCGGGTTCTTCGTGACGGGCCTCGTGGTCTGCACGATCGTCCCGACGACGATCTCGCTGGCGGGCACCGCCGCGCCGGACCGCCCGGCCGCGGCCGTCGCCCAGGTCGGCGCGATGGGCTACGGCGGGCTGCTGCTCGGCCCGGTGGTGGTCGGCTTCCTCGCGGACGCCACCTCCCTCCGCGTCGGCGTGGGCACCGTCGTCGTGCTCGCCCTGGTCATCGCCGCCGGCGCCCGCTTCGTCCCGCTGCGCCCGGCCAGGGCCGCCGCCGTCCCGGCACCGGCCGAGGCCCCGGCCGGGGATCCAGGCGATACCCGCCCCGCGCCGGTCGCCGCCTGACGCCCGATCCGATATAACCCCTTCTGATCATCGGTTCGGCGCTGGGGGCGGATTCATGAGCGGGTGGCGGGTTCCGGGGTACAGCGAGCTGAGGCTGCTCGGCGAGGGCGCACAGGGCCGGGTCGTCCTCGCCCGGCACGACGCCACCGGGCGTCCCGCGGCGATCAAGTACCTCGCCGGCGCGCTGCTCGGGGACGAGGGGTTCCGGGAGCGGTTCCGCGGCGAGGCCGACCTGCTCAGCCGGCTCCGCAACCCGTTCGTCGCCCAGCTGTTCGGGCTGGTCGAGACGCCGGACGGCGCCGCGATCGTCATGGAGGCCGTGGACGGGGCGCCGCTGAAGGCGGTGCTCGCCGAGCGGGGCCCGCTGGCGCCGGAGGCGGCGCTGGCGCTGCTCAAGGGCTCGCTGCTCGGGCTGGCCGCCGCGCACGGCCTCGGCATCGTCCACCGCGACTACAAGCCGGCGAACGTGATCGTGCGCGGCGACGGGCTGAGCAAGCTGATCGACTTCGGCATCGCGGTGGACGCGGGCGCGTCGGGGCGCGCCGGAACGCCCGTCTATATGGCGCCCGAGCAGTGGCGGGACGAGCCCGCCTCCCCCGCGACCGACGTCTACGCGGCGGCGTGCGTGTTCTACGAGTGCGTGACCGGGCGCCGCCCCTACACGGCCGAGGACCCCGCCGGGCTGATGGGCCGCCATCTCACGGCGCCGATCCCGGTGGAGGACGTCCCGGAGCCGCTCCGGCCGCTGATCCAGAGCGGGCTGGCCAAGAACCCCTGGGACCGCCCGATGGGCGCCGCCGCCTTCGTCACCGAGCTGGAGTCGGTCGCGGCGGGCGCGTACGGGGCCGACTGGGAGGGACGCGGCGTCCGCACGCTCGCCGGGACGGTCGCCGCGCTGTCCGTGCTGTTCCCGCTGACCGCGCTCGGCCTCGGCTCGGGCGGCGCGTCGGCGAGCGCCGCCGGGGCCGCGGGCGCCGCCGGGGCGGGCGGAGCCGCCGGGGCCGGTGGCGCGGGCGGCGCGGGCACGGCGGCGGGTGCGGCGGGCAAGGGCGTCATCGGCACGCTCGGGGCGAAGGGGGCGGCGGCCGTCGCGGGCGGCGCCGCCGCGGTGGCCGTGGGCGGCGGCGCGGCGGTCTACGTGGCCACGGCGGACGAGGCGCCCAAGCCGGTCGTGGCGCGGCTCGCCGCGCTCAGCGAGCCCGCGCGGAGCATCGGCGGCGGGAAGACGTTCCAGGCGCAGGGCCGCATCGTGCGCGTCTCGGGCGGGGACCCCGCGGTCACCAGGAAGATCAACCAGGCCCTGCGGGCGCCGCTCGAACAGCGCTGGGAGAAGACCCGCGGCGGGCTGCGGGACATCGGGTCGGGCGCCTACACCGACGTCGTGACCCCGCAGATCCTCATGCGCAACGACCGGCTGCTGTCGGTCTGGTACAAGGTCGAGCTGCGGGGCGAGCGCGGGTCCGGCTGGGACCAGTCGCAGGCCGCGACAGTCGACCTGCGGACCGGCGCGTCCTACCGGCCGCTCGACCTGTTCCGCGTCCCGACCGACCAGGGCCTCAAGCCGCTGGACACGAAGATCAAGGCGCATCTGCCGGAGGGCTCCTACTGCTACGGCGACCGGAGCCCCTCGCCCGGCGCGGTGGTCCCGCGCGGCACCGACGACCCGTCCAGGTTCGTCAAGTCCGGCGAGGTCACCATGGCCCTCACCCCCGCGGGCCTGCGCGTGGCCTTCTACGGCGCGATCCTGGGCTACGAGTCCGCGTGCGGCCTGCTCGACACGGTCGTCCCCTACGCCGAGGTGCGCGACATGGTGAAGCCCGCGCTGCTCAAGGCCGTCCCGTACCCGTCGCCGAAGCGCTCGTAGCGTGCGGCGGCCCCGGCGACGGGCGTCGCCGGGGCCGCGCGCGGAAGATCACTTGCGCTTGTTGATCTCCTCGGTGAGCTGCGGCGCGACCTGGAAGAGGTCGCCCACGATGCCGTAGTCGACGAGCTCGAAGATCGGCGCCTCGGGGTCCTTGTTGATGGCGACGATGGTCTTCGAGGTCTGCATGCCGGCCCGGTGCTGGATGGCACCGGAGATGCCGACCGCGATGTACAGCTGCGGCGACACGGTCTTGCCGGTCTGGCCGACCTGGAACGAGTGCGGGTACCAGCCGGCGTCGGTCGCGGCGCGGGAGGCGCCGACGGCCGCGCCGAGCGAGTCGGCCAGCCCCTCGATGATCGTGAAGTTCTCGGCGCCGCCGACGCCGCGGCCGCCGGAGACCACGATCGCGGCCTCGGTCAGGTCGGGGCGCTCGCCCTTCTCCTGGACGACCTTCTCCACGATCTTCGCGCCCTTGTCGGCGTCGGACAGCGTCACCGACACCTGCTCCTCGGCCGGGGTGGCCGCGGACGCCTCGGGGGCGACCGAGTTCGGCCGGACGGCGATGATCGGCGTGCCGGTCCGCACCTTGGCGTGCGCGATGATCCCGCCGCCGAAGATGGAGTGCTCGCCGACGAACCCGTCGGCGACGTCCACCACGTCGGTGAGCACGCCGGAGCCGGTCTTGACCGCCAGCCGGCCGGCGATCTCCTTGCCCTCGGCGGTCGCGGCGACGAGCACCGCGCCCGGGGACTTCTCGCTCACCAGCTGGGCGAGCAGCGCGGCCTTGGGGGCGACGACGTAGGCGGTCAGCTCCTCGTCGGCGGCCACGTAGACCTTGCCGGCGCCGTACTCGCCGAGCCGGTCCCTGGCGTTCTCGTAGCCGGGCCCGACCCACACGGCGGCGGCCTCGCCGAGCCGGTTCGCCAGCGTCAGCAGTTCGAGCGTGACCTTCTTGACCTCACCGTCGACGTGGTCGACGAGGACGAGAATCTCAGCCATCGGTTCCTAATCCCCTTCCCCGCTCAGACGAACTTCTTCGACGCGAGGAACTCGGCGATCTTCGCGCCGCCGTCGCCCTCGTCGGTGACGATCTCGCCCTTGGCGCGCGGCGGCGCCTCGGCGAAGTCGACCACCTCGGTCGCGGCGTTCGCCAGGCCGACCTGGGCGGCGTCGATCCCGGCGTCGCCGAGGCCGAGCGTCTCGACCGACTTCTTCTTGGCCGCCATGATCCCCTTGAAGGAGGGGTAGCGCGGCTCGTTGATCTTCTCCACGACGGACACGACCGCGGGCAGGCTCGCCTCGACCCGGTCGAAGCCGTAGTCGGTCTGCCGCTGCACCTTGATGGACGTCCCGTCGATCTCGACCTTGTTGGCGAGCGACAGCTGCGCGACGCCGAGGCGCTCGGCGAGCATCGCGGCGAGCACGCCGGTGCGCGCGTCGGTGGACTCCGAGCCGAGGACCACCAGGTCGAACCCGGTGCGGCCGAGCGCCTGCTGGATCGCGTAGGAGGTCTGCAGCGCGTCGGAGCCGGCGAGGCCCTCGTCGTTGAGGTGCACGGCCTTGTCGGCGCCCATGGCCAGCGACTTGCGGATGGAGTCGGTGGCCTTGTCGGGACCCATGGTCAGGACGGTCACCTCGCCGCCGTGGGCCTCCTTGATGCGCAGCGCCTCTTCGATCGCGTACTCATCGAGCTCGTTGATCACACCGTCCGCCGCGGCGCGGTCCAGCGTGCTGTCATCGGACTTCAGCTTGCGCGGGCTCTCCGTATCGGGAACCTGCTTCACCAGGACGACGATGTTCATGGCCGGTGGCCGACCTCCCTGCACTCAGTTGGCCGCTGAGGTAAGCGGCAGAGGGGCGCCGCCCATGACGGGTCGACGCGGACATGCGCTTTCGTGGTCACAGCCTGCCAAACACCCGAACGTGCTTCGGAGCCGGGTCCCTGATTCGGCCGTGCGCCCTCATGTTACTTGCGAGTAGCCTCATGGCAAAATCGCCTCACCACCGGTCGACGGCGTGCTGGAAGCGGTCGACCGCGCTCTCCAGCGTCTGCTGGAGCCCGTACATCGGGGAGAAGCTCGGCGTCAGCGTCATGGCGCCGACGCCCGCGAGCAGGCACAGCACGCCGAGCCCCAGGGCCGCGGCGGCGACGGCCCGCGGCCGCCGCGCCACGGGCAGGAACATCAACTCCAGCCGCCGCCTCGGGGCGCTCACGCCCGGCGCCGTCCACAGCGCCGCGGCACCGGCCCCGGCCCCGAACGCGCAGGCGGCGAGCGGGTCGACGTCACCGCCGACCACCGACGCCGCCGCGAGGCACAGCGGGACCGCGACCGCGAACACCGCCGCGTAGGGGACGGTCAGCAGCGTCCGCCCGAACGCCCACCCCCAGCCGCGCGCCGCCGTGCCGGCCACGCGCAGCAGCGTCACCGCGCCGAGCGTCAGGACCAGCCCCCCGATCGGCACCATGATCACCACCCCGACGCCGATCACCACCACCATGGCCGCCAGCAGCCGAGCCCACCCCCGCACCACCGCGCTCTCCCGCGCGGGCTCCGCACCCGGCGCACCAGCGGACCCCGTGGGCGCGGCGGACCCCGTGGGCGCGGCGGAATCCGGGGGCGCCACGGAATCCGAAGTCGTGGGCGGGGGCGGGGTCGGGGTGCGGTGGGATGGGGGCGTGGCGGGCGCGGGGCCGGGCGGGAGGTCTAGGACGGACGCCGCTTCAGCCAGGTCCGCTGCCGCTGGGCGTGCCTGCGGGTCGGGGTGCGCGGCGGCGGTCACCAGCGGGCGCAGAGCAGCCGGCAGTGACTCGGCGGGGGCGTCCGGGCGGCCGGTCGCCGCGAACGTCACCGTCGCGGCCCACGCCCGGACGTCGTCCGCGGGAGCGGCGCCGGTGGTCAGTGCGAAGTCGACGACCACGGGCGCGTCGTCCACGACCAGGACCGTCTCGGGCCCGAGCCCGCCGTGCGCGAGACCGGCCCGGTGGATGGCGGCGAGCGCCCTGGCGAGCCCGGCGGCCATCAGGCGCAGCGCGTCCCCCGCCATCGGCCCCCGGGCGGCGATCGTCTCCCCGAGCGGCCTGCCGGGCACGAACCGGGTCACGACGAACGGGCGGGGGCCGGCGGGCTCGCCGTCCAGGACGTCCACCGCGTAGGGGCTGAGCACCTCGCGCATGCGCTCCACGTCGGGCGCGGCGCCCTCCGGGAGCATCCTGATCGCCACGTCGCCGCCGTCGGGCCCCGTGGCGCGATGGACGCCACCGGTGCCGCCGCCCGGCCTGGACAGCAGCCGGTACGGGCCGATGTACGCCTGGTGGCTCGTCTCACCGCTCATATGGGTCGCCACCCTACCGAGCGGAGGCGTCCGGCCGGGCCCGTCCGGAAGGGACGGGTCCGTCAGGTACCGGGGACGCTCGAGACGAGGTCGCGGACGTCGTTGCGCAGCCCCTCCAGGCTCTGGCTCATGCCGTCCACCGGAGTCGTGTCGGGCGGCTGCTTCTGCGACATCACCACCAGCACCGTGGCGAAGATGCCGAGGATCAGCGCGCCCGCGAGGGCCGCCTCGGCGCGCGGCAGCAGCGCGCCCCAGATGCGGGCGAGCTGGCGGCGGGGCGCGCCGCTGCCCGGCGCGAGGCACAGCAGCCCGATCACCGCCATGGCCGAGTACGCGATGGCCTTCGAGGCGGTCATGTCGGGCTTGGCGAAGATCAGCACGCCGAGCAGGATCACGCCCGCGACGCCGCTGAGCGACGTCCACAGGGCGGTGGACATCAGCGCGCCCGGCAGGTGCAGCGGCGTCCGGAACGCGGCGGCGACCGCGTCGCCCGAGCGGGGGCCGCGCCGCGTCTGCCGGCCCTCCATCCCCTTGGCCGCCTTGTCGCCCATGCGCAGCACGAGCACCCCGGCGACGGTGACGCCGAGCGCGAGCAGCGGCGCGATGTTGGCGAAGCCGAGCAGCGCGACCAGGACGAGGAGGCTGAGCACCCGGTACCAGCCGTACGGTTTGCGGCGTTCCCGGTCGGCGCGCTCGCGCTCGCGGTCGGCGCGGGCCTGGTCGGCGACGCGCCGCTGCGCGTCCTGCGTCTGCGGGTCGTAGGGGCCGCGCTGCAGCGCGCCCGGCGGGGGCTGGCCCGGCGGGGGCGCGTACTGCGGCGGGTACCCGCCCTGCTGGTACGGGCCCTGCTGCGGGCCCTGCTGCTGCGGCTGGGCGTAGCCGCGCTGCGCGAACTGCTCCCCGGCCTTGAACGGCGCCGGCGCGGGCGGCGGGACGGGCGGCGGCGCGGCGGGCGGCAGCTGCCCCACGAAGTCCTTCGGCTGCGCCGGGACGGGTGCGGGCGCCGGGATCGCCGACCCGCCGGGCGCCGTCGGCCGGGCCGCGGAGTCCTGCGGGTCCGGCAGCGGCATCGAGAACTGCCGGGAGTGGTCGGCGGCGGGGTCGTCCACCGGCTGCGACGTGCCCGGCGACGGGTAGTGCTGGTCGACGCGGGTCTGGTCGGTGATCGTCGCTTCGAGGTGGATCCGCCGGGTGAGCTGCACCAGGTTGACCGCGGTCGGGCGCTCGGCCGGGTGCCGCGCCATCGCCGACCGCAGCACGGGCAGCAGCGCGTCGGGCACGCCGTCCAGGTCCGGCGTGCCCTGCATGATCTTGTAGAAGATCGACTCGAAGGTGCCGGAGCCGAACGGCGGGCGGCCGGTCGCGGCGTAGGCGACCGTCCCGGCCCAGGCGTGCACGTCCGAGGGCGGGCCCGCGTCCTCACCCTCGATGATCTCGGGGGCGAGGTAGCCGGGGGTGCCGATGACCATGCCGGTCGCGGTGAGCCGGGTGGCGTCGGCGGCCTGCGCGATGCCGAAGTCGATCACGACGGGCTCGCCGTCCACCAGCATCACGTTGCCGGGCTTCATGTCGCGGTGCACGATCCCGGCGCCGTGGATCGCCGACAGCGCCGCCGCCAGCCCCACGCCGAGCCGCTGCAGGCCGGGCCCGTAGATCGGCCCGGACTCCTCGACGATCTCCTCCAGCGTCCGGCCGGGGACGTACTGGGTCACGATGTAGGGGCGGTCGGCGGTCACGTCGGCGTCGAGGATCTCCGCGACGTGCGGGCTGTGCACCCTGCGCATCGAGTCGACCTCGCGGGCCAGCCGGCGGCGCGCCGTGGCGTCGCCCGCGACCGCGGGCCGCAGCACCTTGATGGCCACGTTGCGCCCCTCGGGGTCGGCGCCGAGGTAGACGACGCCCATGCCCCCTTCCCCCAGGGTCTGGAGCACGCTGTAATGGCCGATTCGGTCCCCGGACGTGACAGCTCCCTTCATCGTTTCCGAAACCCTACCCTCGCTGATCGAGCCGGGGCGGATCCGGCCGGCATCAGACCGCCACTCCGTCGCGCGGCGTGGCGAGGGCGCCGGCGAACCACCGCGCGGGCGGCCGCTCGGACGGGACGCGGGCGAACGCCGCCCGCAGGAGCCCGGCCAGCGGGGCCGGGACCCCGTCGATGTCGGCCTGGCCGCGCAGGATCCGGAAGCACACCCCGTGCAGCGAGCCCCGCCCGAACGGGGGCCGCCCCGTCGCCGCGTACGCGACCGTGGCCGCCCACGAGAACACGTCCGACGCGGTGGTGGCGCGCTCCCCCTCGATCAGCTCGGGCGCCAGGTAGGCGGGCGTCCCCACGACCAGCCCGCGCTTGGTGAGCTGGTCGGCGCCCGACTCGTGCGCGATGCCGAAGTCGATCAGCGTCGGCCGGTCGCCCATGACCATCACGTTGCCGGGCGACACGTCGCGGTGCAGCACGCCGGCGTCGTGGACGTCGCCGAGCGCGAGCGCCAGCCGCCGCGCGAACCGGACGAGCCGGTCGGCGCGCAGCGGGCCGTACGCCGGCACCAGGTCGCTCAGCGGGCAGCCCGGCACGTACTGCATGACCACGTGCGGCCGCTCCGCCGAGACGGCGCCGTCCAGCAGCCGGGCGACGTAGGCGCTGCGCACCCGCGCCTGCGCCGACATCTCCCGCGCCAGCCGGCTGATCGCCTCCGGCTCCCCCGCCAGCTCCGGTACCAGTTCCTTGACCGCGACCTCGCGGCCGTGGGCGTCCATCGCCAGGTACACCACGGCCGTGCTCCCCCGGCCGATCTCGTCCAGCAACCGATACCCGCCCAGTCGCCGATGCGTCCCCATGCTCCCTTTGACGCCGGAAAACGACCTCGCGTTCCCGCCCTTCGGCGTACGGAGGGGGCCGGCGCTCAGCCCTTGCGGGCGGCCTGGCGGGCGCGGCGCTCCTCCCGGCGGGTCTCGAACTTGGTGGCGGAGGCGTCGAGCTGCTCCAGGTACTCCACGAGTTCCTCGCGGGCCTTCTCGCCGTCACCGGTCAGGTCGGTGCGGTCGAACACGCCCCACTTGCGCAGCACCGGGACGAGCACGTCGTCGTGGTGCAGGCGCAGGTCGTAGATGCCGGCGTTGGCGATGACGACGGACTTGCGCATGAACCCGTCGATGCTGTGCCCGGGCATGTGGAACGTCGTCACCACGTCGGTGATCGCCCGCATCGTCTCGTTCGGGCTGGCCTCCAGCGCGGCGGCCATCAGGTTCCGGTAGAAGATCATGTGGAGGTTCTCGTCGGCGGCGATGCGGGCCATCATCTGCTCGCAGACGGGGTCGCCGGACGCCTTGCCGGTGTTGCGGTGCGACACGCGGGTGGCGAGCTCCTGGAACGACACGTACGCCGTCCCGTGCAGGAACGAGTCGCCGTGGTCGGCCTCGTAGCCGGCCTCCATGTGGTGCATGCGGGCGCGCTCCAGCGCGATCGGATCGACCGCGCGGGTCACCGTCAGGTAGTCGCGCAGGACGATGCCGTGCCGGTTCTCCTCCGCGGTCCACCGGTTGACCCAGGTGCCCCAGGCGCCCTCGCGGCCGAACACGGTGGCGATGGCGCGGTGGTAGCCGGGGAGGTTGTCCTCGGTGAGAAGGTTGACGATGAGCGACTCGCGCGCCTCCAGGCTCAGCTTCGACTGCTCCAGCGACCACGCCTCGCCGCCGAGCGGGCCGTCGAAGTCGGTCCCCTGGCTCCAGGGGACGTACTGGTGCGGGAACCATTCCTTGGCCATGGACAGGTGCCGGTTCAGTTCCTTCTCGACCACAGGCTCCAGGTCGAGCATGAGGCCGGTCTGGAACTTCTCTTCGGGGGTCACGGACATGCGGTTCCTTCACTGGACGACGTGGTCTGCCGGACGGTTCTCCGCCGCGAGGGCGGGCTCGGAAAGGCGCCCAGCAGGCCGTACCCACAACCTACTCAAGCGTAGGTTCGATCGTCGCCACTCCGCGTGACCCCCGTCAAGTAACCCCCGTTACAAGCAACCCGCGGGAACTTTTGTAGACCGGAGCACAAAGACGTGTGGTGCCCCTTTGTCACCGGGTTTCCGCCGCCTGTTGCCACATGCGGTTCACCGCGGCTCTGAGCAGCGGCCTCGGCACGAGCTTCAGCGCGGGGAACGCGGCCTTGTACTGCGCGCCCGGTACGCAGAGCGCGCGTCCGGCCGACACCGCCTCCAGGCCCGCCCGCGCCACATCGTCGCGGCGCAGCCACAGGAGGCTGGGCGGGACGTCGTCCTCCGTGCGGGTGAACCCCGGGCACAGTGCCGTGACATGGACGCCCCGGCCCGCGACCTCGGAGTGCAGGCTCTCGGAGAAGGACGCGACGTACGCCTTCGTCGCGCCGTAGGTCGCGCTGCCCGGCGACGGCGCGAAACCCGACATGGACGCGACGTTCAGCACCCCGCCCCGGCCGCGCGCGACCATCCCCGGCAGGACCGCGTGGGTGAGCCGCACCAGCGCGGCGACGTTCAGCTCGATCTGCGCGAGGTGGTCGTCGAGCGGGAGGTCGGCGAACGCTCCGAAGGCGCCGTGGCCGGCGTTGTTGACCAGCAGCTCCACGGGCTCGGTGCGCAGCCGCCCCTCGACCTCGGCGCGCTGCCCGGGGTCGGTGAGGTCGGCCGCCAGCACCTCCACGGCGACCCGGTACCGCTCGACCAGCTCGCGGGCCAGCCCGTCCAGCAGCTCGGCCCGGCGCGCCACGATCACCAGGTCGGTGCCGCGGGCGGCCAGGAGGCGGGCGAAGCTCTCCCCGATGCCGCTGGACGCGCCCGTCACGAGCGCGGTCCGGTATGCGTGTCGCATGGCGGGAGATGCTATCCGTCGTTCTTCACAACCCCGGGCAGCACACTCAAAAACATGAATAACGGTTTAGTGCGCAAGTTCCGACGTGCGCCGCGGTTCGCCGGCGGCGGCCTCGGGCGGCGGCAGCATCGCCGCCGGGTCCTCGCCCGCGACCCACAGCCCGACCACGAACGCGGTGGCCGCCTCCAGGAGGCCGGCCCTCGCCAGGCGGCCGCCGTCCATCGGCACGCAGCCGAGGTCGGTCACGAGCGCCCGGACCACCGCCAGCGCCTCCTCGTCGTCCCCGCACAGCGGGACGCCCAGCGGGCGCCCGCCGAACACCGGCGGCGTCATGCGCCACACGCTCTCGTGGCACATGGTGAACGCCTTGACGACCCGCGCTCCGGTCGCGTCCGCTATCCGGCGCGCGGCCGACGGCCCGTCCCCGGTCTTGAGCCGCTCGAACGGCGGCTCCATCGGGTTGGTGCAGTCGATCAGCACCCGTCCCTCCAGCGGACCCGCCCGGCGCAGCGCGTCCGGGACGCCCTCGTGCCAGACGGCGAGGAGCACCGCGTCCCCGGACTCCGCCGCCTCCCGCAGCGTGCCGCCGGACGCGCCGTGCCCGATCCGCTCGGCCAGCGCGACCGCCTTCGCCGGCGTCCGCGCCCCGATCCGCACCTCGTGCCCCTTGCGCGCCCACTGCGTGGCGAGCGCGTCCGCCATGGCGCCCGCGCCCAAGACTCCGATCCGCATGCCGTCCTCCCGTTCGATTACCTTCGGACGGGACGCTAGGCGAGCCGTCGCGCACCATCCGGTGCGTATCGGGAGAGGCAGGATGGCGGGCGGATCCATGGACGAACACGAATTCATCGCCGACTGCCGGACGCGGCTCGGCCTCGACCTGCTGTCCGGCACCTGGACGGGCGTCGTGGTCTGGACGCTGCGGCACGGCCCGCTGAGGCCGAGCGAGATCCGGGAGCGGATCGGCGGCATCAGCCACAAGGTGCTGACCGGGACGCTGCGCCACCTCGAGCGGAACGGGCTGGTCACCCGCCGCCGCTACGCCGAGGCGCCGCCGCGCGTCGAGTACGCGCTGACCGGCCCGGGACGCGGGCTGCTGGAACCCCTGTCCGCCCTGGGCCGCTGGACCGAGCGCCACGCCGACGAGGTGCTGGACGCGCAGGACCGCGCGGACGGCCCGCCCGTCGACCCCGCGCTCCGGCCGGTGAACCCCACCGCGGTCAGCGGCCGGTGAACCCCACCGCGGTTAGCGGCCGGTGAACTTCGCCTTGCCGGGGCCTTCCTCCATGAAGCTCTTCATGCCGGCCGCCTGGTCCTCGGTGGCGAACAGGGCGGCGAACTGCGTCCGCTCGATCTCCAGCCCGGTGTCGAGGTCGGCCTCCATGCCGCGGTCGACGGCCTGCTTGGCGGCGCGCAGCGCGATCGCGGGGCCGCCGACGAACGTGGCCGCCCACTCCTTGGCGGCGGTGTAGACGGCGTCGTCCGGGACGACCCGGTCGACCAGCCCCATCGCGAGCGCCTCCGGCGCGGCGACGTGCCGGCCGGAGAAGATCAGGTCCTTGGCCCGCGCCGGGCCGATCAGCCGGACCAGCCGCTGCGTGCCGCCCGCGCCGGGGATGATGCCGAGCTGGATCTCCGGCTGCCCCACCTTCGCGCCCTCGCCGGCGACGCGGAAGTCGGCGGTCAGCGCGACCTCCAGCCCCCCGCCGAGCGCGTACCCGGTGATCGCGGCGATGACCGGCTTCGGGATCCCGGCGAGCGCCTTGGCGAAGTCCTGCAGGAGCCGCGAGTGCCCCGCCGACATCTCGGCGTACGACATCGGGGCCATCTCCTTGATGTCCGCGCCCGCCGCGAAGACCCGCTCGCCCCCGTACAGCACGACGGCGGCGACCGCCTCGTCCTGCGTGACCTCCCGGGCGGCGTCGATCAGCTCGCGCTGCATCTGGGCGTTCAGGGCGTTCATCTTCGGACGGTCCAGCCTGATCGTCGCGACCCCGTCCTCGACCTCGACCCGTACGAACTCGCCCACGGCGATCCTCCTGTGCACACTCGGCTGCGGACGTCCCGAGCCTAACCAGAGGGCAAGGGCACACCGGCGGCCGGGCGCGGTGAGTGCGGCGCGGAGCCGTCCGAGTGGCCGGTGTCGGGCAGCGCGACCGCTGTGATGCCCGGGAACGTCAGGGGCTGCTGGTAGCTTCGGGGACCATGCTCGTCGCCCACGCCACCTGGCATGGCGGTGCGCTCTGCCTGTGGGCCGAACGCACCGGCCCGCACGAGCCGTCACCGGACGTCCACCCCTTCGCGACCTGCGACTTCACGGGGACGTCCTACGAGCCGCTCGTCCGCACGGCGTTCCGCGTCGAGCTGGCGATGTCGCTGCCGACCCTGGACGGCCGCCCGCTGCCGTCCGCCGAGCTGGGCCCGCAGCCGGTGCCGGACGAGCCCGAGCTGCGCCCGTGGCGGGTGCCGGCGCTCGTCCTCGAACCGTTCCCCGCGATGGCGCTGCTCCAGGCCGCCGAGCACAGCGCAGACGTGGTCCCGGGCACCGACCTGCGGTTCCTGTGCATGCTCGCGGACGAGGCGGTGAGCCTCACCGGGCGCGGCCACGTCCTCCCGGCCCTCCTGCGCGAGGACGGCGACCTCGTCGCCCGCTGGCGCCCGGTGATCGACGACCCCGCGCGCTTCCGGGCGCTGGCCCGCGCGATGCCCGCCGCGTGCCGCGCCGCCGGCGGCGGGCGTCCCGCCGCCGAGGTGCTGCGGGAGGCGCTGTCCGGACTGGTCGACACGGCCGTCCGGGGCGTGGTGCCGCATCCGCTGCTGGTGTCGCGGCGCAAGGAGCCCGACCGGCTGCCGCTCGCGGAACGCTGGGTGATGGCGCTGACCGGCCCGTCCGCCGCGGTCGCCCGCGAGCCTCGCGACGACCCGGACGACCTGATCGCCGAGCTGGACGCCTGGGCCGCCGCCGCGCGCCGCCCGTCCGGCCCGCTGCGCGTCTGCTTCCGCCTCGCCGAACCGGGGGCCGAGGAATTCGGGGACGGGGAATTCGGGGACGGGAAGCTCGAAGACGGAGAGCGGGAGGCGGGGGACGACTCCTGGCGGGTCGAGTTCGCCCTCCAGGGCACCGACGACCCGAGCCTCTACGTCCCGGCGTCCATGGTCTGGGGCGGTGAGGCGACGTCGATCCCGGACGCCGAGGAGACCCTCCTCGGCGGGCTCGGCCGCGCGCTGCGCCTGTTCCCCGACCTGGCGCCCGCGCTGGACGGCCCGGCGCCCGCCGAACTGCTCCTCGACACCGCGGGGGCGTTCCGGTTCCTCCGCCAGACGGCCGCGATGCTCGCCGCCGCCGGGTTCGGCGTCCTGCTCCCCCAGTGGGCGGGCAAGGCGAAGCTCGGCATGAAGCTGACGGCAAGCCCCGAAGACCCCGAGGCGTCCTCCGGCGCCGCCGCGCCGTCGGGCTTCGACCTGAAGGCCATGGTCGACTTCCGCTGGGACCTGGCCATCGGCGACGACAGCATCGACGAAGCCGAGCTCGAAGAGCTGGCCCGCCTGAAGACCCCGCTCGTCCGGCTGCGCGGCCGGTGGGTCGAGCTGGACGAGGAGCAGCTCGAAGCCGCGCTCGACTTCCTGCGCCACCCGCGCCGGGGGCGCATGACCGCCGCCGAGGCGATCCGCGCGATCGTCCACGCGGGCGACGACGCCCTCCCGCTCACCGGCGTCGACGCGGGCGGCCCCCTCGGCGACCTGCTGTCCGGCGAGGCCGACCGCCGCCTCACCCCCATGCGCACCCCGGACGAGCTGGACGCCGAGCTGCGCCCCTACCAGGAGCGTGGCCTGGCCTGGCTGACCTTCATGAACGACCTGGGGCTGGGGGCGCTGCTGGCGGACGACATGGGGCTCGGGAAGACGATCTCCGTCCTGTCGCTGCTGGTCCACGAGCGGGAGGACGGCGCGCGCCCGGCCCCGACCCTCGCGATCCTGCCGATGTCGCTGGTGGGGAGCTGGCAGCGGGAGGCGGCGCGGTTCACGCCGAAGCTGCGCGTCTACGTCCACCACGGGACGGGGCGGCATCGCGGCGAGGACCTCGTCGCGGCCGTGGCGGGCGCCGATCTGGTGCTGACCACCTACGGGACGGCGACGCGGGACGCCGAGACGCTCGCGCCGATCGAGTGGGGGCGGGTCGTCTGCGACGAGGCGCAGGCGCTGAAGAACAGCGGGACGCGGCAGGCCAGGGCGGTGCGGAGCATCCCGGCGCGGAGCCGGATCGCGCTCACGGGCACGCCGGTGGAGAACCATCTGACCGAGCTGTGGTCGATCATGGAGTTCGCGAACCCGGGGCTGCTCGGGCCGCGCGGCGAGTTCCGGCGGCGGTTCGCGATCCCGATCGAGCGGGAGGGCGACGAGCAGGCGGCGCTGGCGCTGAAGCGGGCGACGCAGCCGTTCATCCTGCGCCGTCTCAAGACCGACCGGTCGATCATCTCCGACCTGCCGGAGAAGCAGGAGATCAAGGTCTACTGCAACCTCACCACCGAGCAGGCGTCGCTCTACCAGGCGACCGTGGACGACATGCTCCGGCAGATCGCCGAGGCCGACGAGACGCAGCGGCGCGGGCTCGTCCTGGCGACGATGGCCAAGCTCAAGCAGGTCTGCAACCACCCGGCGCAGCTGCTCAAGGACGGCTCGCGCCTCCCCGGCCGCTCCGGCAAGCTCGAACGGCTGGAGGAGATCTGCGCCGAGGTCCTGGAGCAGGGCGAGAAGGCGCTGGTCTTCACCCAGTACGCCGAGTTCGGCTCGATGCTCCGGCCCTATCTCGCGGCGCGACTCGAAAGTCCGGTGCTGTGGCTGCACGGCGGGACGTCCAAGCAGCAGCGCGACGACCTGGTCCAGCGGTTCCAGGAGGACGACGAGCCCTCGGTCTTCCTGCTGTCCCTCAAGGCGGCCGGGACGGGCCTGACGCTGACGGCCGCGAACCACGTCGTGCACGTCGACCGCTGGTGGAACCCGGCCGTCGAGGACCAGGCGACCGACCGCGCGTTCCGCATCGGCCAGACCCGCAACGTCCAGGTCCGCAAGTTCATCTGCGTCGGGACGATGGAGGAGCGCGTCGACGAGATGATCGAACGCAAGAAGGCCCTCGCCGAGTCGATCGTCGGAACCGGCGAGGACTGGCTGACCGAGCTGTCGGTCGCCGAGCTGCGCGACGTCCTGCGGCTGTCGCCCGAGGCGGTGAGCGACTGATGTCCGAGCGACCGATGGGCGAGCGCATCCGGGCACGCACCAAGCGCGGCTCGATCGGCACCCAATGGTGGTCGCGGCGCTTCATCGACCTCGTCGAGTCGTTCGCCGACCCGGGCCGCCTCCAGCGCGGCCGGACCTACGCCCGCAAGGGCACCGTGGTCGGCCTGAAGGTCGAGCCGTACGAGGTGACCGCGAAGGTGCACGGCTCGGCGCCCGAGCCGTACGAGGTGGCGCTCACCATCGACGCGATCGGCGCGGACGACTGGCGCGCCGTGGAGAAGGAGCTGGCGTCGCGCGCGGTGTTCCGGGCGCGGCTGCTCGCCGGGGAGATGCCCCCGGAGATCGAGTGGGTGTTCGCCGAGATGGGCCTCGCCCTGTTCCCGGGATCGGCGTCCGACCTGCACCTGATGTGCGACTGCCCCGACTGGGGCGATCCGTGCAAGCACGCCGCGGCCGTCCTGTACCTGCTGGCCGAGGCGTTCGACGACGACCCGTTCCTCATCCTCCGGTGGAACGGGCGGGGGCGCGAGCAGTTGCTGGCCGCGCTGCGCCGCGGAACCGCGACCGAACCCGACCCCTTCGACATCGAGGACGAACCCCTCACCGCCGCCGGTTTCTGGACGCCGCCGACCGGCCTGGCCCGCCTGCGCGACCGTCCGCCCGCTCCGCCCGTCCCGCCCGGCTTCGTCCTCCAGGTGGCCACTCCCCCGCCGGTCAGGATCCGCCGCCGCCCCCTCCCGGACGTCCTGGCCCCCGCCTACGAGGCCCTCGCCGGAGACGACGACGGCTAGAGCGGCAGGTGGGCGCGGACCTTGAAGCCGCCGTCCGGGCGCGGGGCCGCGTCGAGGGTGCCGCCCAGGGCCTTGGCCCGGTCGCGCATGCCGCGGATGCCGCTGCCGTCCGCCGACGGCGGCGGGGAGGCGGCGCCCCTGTCGTCCACCCCGTCGTTCTCCACGCTGACGGTCACGGCGCCGTCGTCGTACTCGATGCGGACGAGCACGGAGCTCGCCTCGGAGTGCCGGGTCACATTGGTGAGGGCCTCCTGGACGATGCGGTAGGCGGCCAGGTCGGCCTCGGCGGGCAGCGGGCGCGGGTCGCCCTCGACCTCGGTGCGGATCTCGATCCCGGCCGCCGCGATCCGGCCGGTGAGCTCGTCCAGGCGGGCGAGGCCGGGGGCGGGCGCGACCGGGGCGGCCTCGTCGACCTGGCGCAGGACGCCGAGGGTGGCGCGCATCTCGCGGAGGGTGTCCTTGCTGGCCTGCTTGATCGCGGTGAGGGCGTCCTCGGCGCGTTCCGGCTCGCGGCGCAGCCCGTGCAGCGCGGCGGTGGCCTGCACGTTGATCAGCGAGATGTTGTGGCCGAGGACGTCGTGCAGCTCGCGGGCGATGCGCAGCCGCTCCTCGATGGCGCGGCGGCGGGCCTCGGCCTCGCGCCCGCGCTCGGCGATCCGGGCGCGCTCCTCGGCCTCGCGCAGGTAGGCGCGGCGGTTGCGGACGACGCCGCCGATCGCGACGACCGCGACGAACCATCCGACGAGCAGGAACCCGGCGGCGTCCGCGAGATGGTCGACGTCGTCGCGGCTGTCGGCGACCACGGTCGCCACCACCGAGACGCCCGCGAGCGCGGCGGCGGCCGCGAGGTGGCCCTCGGCCGCCGCCGTGTACAGGGCGATGACGAACGTGATCAGGGCGGGGCCGTCGGGATCGGTGACCGGGTAGTAGACGGCGCAGGCGGCGAGGGTGACGGCCGCCACCACGACGGGATGGGAGCGGCGGAAGTACAGCGCCCCGCAGGTGACGGCGAGCAGCGCCCAGCTGTAGAGCGGCATCCGCGTGGGCGGGCCGGTGTGCGTCGAGACGAGCGTCATCGCGGCCAGGGCGGCGAAGAAGCCGCCGGCCAGGAGCGCGTCCGCCGTGCGCCCTTGCGGCAGCCGCGGGACCGGCCGCTCGCGTCGGTCTCCTAGTCGCACGTGCCCATCCTGCCAGGGCCCGTCCACTTGCATGTCTGCGATGAGATGTAGTACTTCTACTATTACCCGAGGCAAGGATACGACGAAATATGCAAGAGCCCGTACAAGGGCAGGGTGACGGGTGAGAGCGCCGACGACGCGGAGGGCCGGGCGGTGATCCGGAAGAGCGACCCGGTGCCCGCCGGCAAGGAGCACGTCCACAACCGGATCACGGTGCTGCGGGCCGAACGCGGCATCTCGCGCCGCGACCTGGCCGCCGCCCTCGGAGTGCACTACCAGACGGTCGGCTACCTGGAGCGCGGCGAGTACAGCCCCAGCCTGCACCTCGCCCTCCGGATCGCCGAGTACTTCGAGGTGCCGGTCGAGGTCGTCTTCTCCCTCGAACCGTTCCCGAGGATCGGAGACACGCCATGACGAACGACGCAGGATGGCTGGAGCGGTCCCGCCGCAAGCGGGCGGACCGCCTGGCGGCCCTGGACGACGAACTGGAGCGTCGGCTGCCCGCCCGCTACGCCCGCCGGCGCCCCCGCCGGGTGCTGGCGGGGGCGGGCGCGGTCACGCTGGGCCTGTTCTGGGTGGACGCCGCGGTGTCGTGGGCGCTGGCGCCCAGCGACACCGCGATGATCAGCAACTTCGTGATCCTGGGCGTGCTCGTGGTGGTCGGCTTCCCGCTGGCCGGCCAGTTGATCGCGGTGACCCGCGGGCTGACGTCCAAGCGCGAGCGGGAACTCGACGAGCGCCAGCTCACCGCGCGGCTCCGCGCGTTCGCCACCGCGCACCGGGCCACGACGTACGTGATGATCGCCGTGGTGCTGGCGGTGTCGGTCGCGGACCGTGACGGCCGCGATTCGCAGATCCCCGGCGCCGCGCTCTTCCTGATCCTGTTCGCCCTGCTCGTGACGCACGCCCTCCTCCCCCTCGTCGTCGCGGCCTGGCAGGCGGCCGACCCGCCGGCCGACGAGGACGAGGACGAGGACGGCGAGACCGGAGAGGCCGCGGCCTAGCGCAGGTCGCCGTTCGTCATGCCCTGCGGTGCCGGCGGCAGCGCGACCAGGCCCAGCTCGGCGAGCCCCGGCAGCATCGGGTGGCTCGGCACCACGCGGACGCTGTAGCCGAAGGCGCCGCTGCGCCCGAGGGGGACCTCGCCGGTGTAGCGGCGCCGCCCGTTCTCCACGGGCGCGCTCTCCGCCAGTTCCAGGTAGGACGGCCCGACGAGCGCGTCGCTGTCGTCCACCCGGCCGTAGGCGACCTCCACGGCCACGTCCTCCGGGTCGAGGCCGCCGAGGTCGACGACGACGCGGACCGCCAGCCGCGTCCCCACCTGCGGGCTCTCCTCCCCGTTGGACTCGACGTGCTCGACGGCGACGCGCGGCCACGCCGCGCGGACCCGCCGCTTCCACGCCGCCAGCTCCCGGGCGCCCGCGAACTTGTCGGCCACCATGGCCCGCTCGGACGCGGCGGCCGGGGCGTAGAGGTCCTCGACGTAGTCGCGCAGCATCCGGGACGCGAGCACCTTCGGGCCAAGGGTGGCGATGGTGTGCTTCACCATCTCCAGCCAGCGGCGCGGGAGATCGGCCGAGTCCCGGTCGTAGAACGTCACGGACACGTGGTCCTCGACCAGCTCGTACAGGGCGGCGGCCTCCAGCTCGTCCCGCCGGTCGGGGCTCGCGAGGCCGTCGGCGGACGGGATCGCCCAGCCGTTCTGGCTGTCGTACCACTCGTCCCACCAGCCGTCGCGGATCGACAGGTTCAGCCCGCCGTTCAGCGCCGCCTTCATCCCGGACGTGCCGCACGCCTCCAGCGGGCGCAGCGGGTTGTTCATCCACACGTCGCAGCCCTGCACCATCAGCTGCCCGAGCGCCATGTCGTAGTCGGGCAGGAACACGATCCGGTGCCGGACGTCCTCGGACCCGGCGAACCGCACGATGTCCTGGATGAGCCGCTTGCCGCCCTCGTCGGCCGGGTGCGCCTTCCCCGCGATGACGATCTGCACGGGCCGCTCGGGGTTCAGCAGGATCGAGCGGAGCCGGTCCTCGTCGGACATCATCAGCGTGAGCCGCTTGTAGGACGGGACGCGCCGCGCGAACCCGATCGTCAGGACGTCGGGGTCGAGGGCGTCGTCGATCCAGGAGATCTCCGCCTCGCTGGCGCCGCGCTGCCGCCACGACTCGCGCAGGCGGCGCCGCGCGTCCAGCACGAGGCGGCGGCGCAGCAGGCCGCGCATCCGCCAGATCTCGGCTCCGGAGACGTTCCGCACGCCCTCCCAGCCGCGCCCCGACTCCATCACCGACGGCAGCTCCCGCGCGGTGAACTCCAGCACCTCGCGGGCGACCCACGTCCCGGCGTGCACCCCGTTGGTGATGGAGCCGATCGGGACCTCGGAGGTGTCGAACCCGCCCCACAGCCCGCCGAACATCTCCCGGCTGACCTCGCCGTGCAGCTCGCTGACGCCGTTGACGCGCTGCGCGAGCCGCATCCCCATCACGGCCATGTTGAACACGGTGCGGTCGCCGCCGGGGTAGTCCTCGGTGCCGAGCGCGAGGACCCGGTCCAGGGGGACCTGCTCCTCCTCGTTCGCGCCGCCGAAGTACCGGCTGATCAGGTCGCGGGGGAACCGGTCGATCCCGGCCGGGACGGGGGTGTGCGTGGTGAACACGGTGCCCGCCCGGGTCGCCTCCAGGGCCTCGTCGAACGTCAGGCCGGCCTCCGACACGAGCTCGCGGATGCGTTCGAGGCCGAGGAAGCCGGCGTGGCCCTCGTTGGTGTGGAAGACCTCCGGCCCGGGGTGCCCGGTGATGCGGCAGTACGCGCGGATCGCCCGGACGCCGCCGATGCCGAGCAGCATCTCCTGGAGCAGCCGGTGGTCGCCGCCGCCGCCGTACAGCCGGTCGGTGACGTCCCGCGCGGACTGGTCGTTGTCCTCGACGTCGGAGTCGAGCAGCAGCTGCGGGACGCGCCCGACGTGCGCGATCCACACCTGCGCGCGCAGCTCGCTCCCCTTCGGGAGGCCGATGGCGACGCGGACCGGCGAGCCGTCCCGCTCGCGGAGCAGGGTGAGCGGCAGCCCGTTCGGGTCGATCGGCGGGTAGCGCTCCAGCTGCCAGCCGTCCGGCGACAGCGACTGGGAGAAGTAGCCGTGCCGGTACAGCAGCCCGACGCCGAGGATGGGGACGCCGAGGTCGCTCGCGGTCTTCAGGTGGTCGCCGGCGAGGATGCCGAGGCCGCCGGAGTACTGCGGCAGCGCGGCGGTGATCCCGTACTCGGGTGAGAAGTAGGCGATGCACGCCGGCGCGTTCTCGCTAGTAGAGCGCTTCTGGTACCAGCGGGGCGCCGTCAGGTACTCGTGCAGGTCCTCCGCGGTGTCCTGGAGGCGGCGCAGGAACCGCCGGTCCTCCGCCAGGCGCGCCAGCCGCTCCGGTGCGACCTCGCCGAGCAGCCGGACCGGGTCGTGGTGGACGGCCTTCCACAGCGCCGGGTCCACGGCGCGGAACAGGTCGAGCGTCTCGTGGTGCCAGGACCAGCGCAGGTTGAGGACGAGCTCCTCGAGCTGCCGCAGCGGCTCGGGAAGGACGGTGCGGACCGTGAATCGTCGGATTGCCTTCACGCAACGTCACGGTATGCGGTGCGGGGCCGTGCGCGCGACGGCGGGGGACCACACCCTCACCTCGCGGACCGGCCGCCGTCGCGCCGGAGGAACCGCGAAAACCCCGTCCCCGCACGGGCTTCCGCCGCGCCGCCGGGGACCTCCGCGCAGGCCGGGCCGGGTGCTACGGCAGAGCGTTTGCCCAAACTCGACCATCCACAGACCGGCGGTGACCGGCGCGCAGCGCAAAGTTACGGGCGGCCGGACGACGGCAGCCGCCCGATCCCGGGCATGGACGTTTTGTATGTCTCGAACGGGTAGGGGTGGCACATGCACGTCGAGTCCGGAACGTCCAGTTCGACCGGCATTCCGAGGCTCGGTCGCATTCCGATCCTGGATGTGGCGCCGGTGGTGGGGTGCGGCCGGTGGCCTGCCAAGGCGGTGGTGGGTGAGACCGTCGAGGTGTCGGCGACGGTGTTCCGTGAGGGGCACGAGATGCTGGGCGCGGCGGTGGTGCTGCGGACGCCGGACGGGGAGGAGCTGCCGCCGCGGCGGATGGCCGAGGTCGGGGCGGGGCTGGACCGGTGGTCGGCGGAGGTGACGCCGACCGAGATGGGGTCGTGGTCGTTCCGGGTGGAGGCGTGGGGCGACCCGATCGCGCACTGGTGGCACGACGCGCAGATCAAGGTCCCCCGCGG
>NZ_FOVH01000002.1 GCF_900115095.1 Actinomadura madurae | reverse complement strand
CCGCACTGGTTCAAGACGGCGGTGTTCTACGAGGTGTCGGTCCGCGGGTACGCCGACAGCAACAACGACGGCTACGGCGACCTGCGCGGCCTGATCTCCAAACTCGACCACCTGCAATGGCTCGGCGTCGACTGCCTCTGGCTCCTGCCCATCTACCAATCCCCCCTCAAAGACGGCGGCTACGACATCGCCGAATACACCCGCATCCTCCCCGAATTCGGCGAACTCGGAGACTTCGTCGACCTCATCGAACAAGCCCACGCCCGCGGCATCCGCGTCATCGCCGACCTGGTCATGAACCACACCTCCGACCAACACCCCTGGTTCCAGGCCTCACGCACCGACCCCCACGGCCCCTTCGGCGACTTCTACATGTGGGCCGACGACGACACCGGCTACCCCGACGCCCGCATCATCTTCATCGACACCGAATCCTCCAACTGGACCTACGACCCTGTGCGCGGCCAGTACTACTGGCACCGCTTCTTCACCCACCAACCCGACCTCAACTACGACAACCCCGCCGTCCAAGACGCCATGCTGGAAAACCTCCGCTTCTGGCTCGACCTGGGCATCGACGGCTTCCGCCTGGACGCCGTCCCCTACCTGTACGCCCGCGAAGGCACCAACTGCGAAAACCTCCCCCAAACCCACACCTACCTCAAACGCGTCCGCGCCGAAGTCGACCGCCTCTACCCCGACCGCGTCCTGCTCGCCGAAGCCAACCAATGGCCCGCCGACGTCGTCGAATACTTCGGCGACCCCGCCGCCGGCGGCGACGAATGCCACATGGCCTTCCACTTCCCCGTCATGCCCCGCATCTTCATGGCCGTCCGCCGCGAACAGCGCTACCCCATCTCCGAAATCATGGCCCAAACCCCCAAAATCCCCGACTCCTGCCAATGGGGCATCTTCCTCCGCAACCACGACGAACTCACCCTGGAGATGGTCACCGACGAAGAACGCGACTACATGTACACCGAATACGCCAAAGACCCCCGCATGAAAGCCAACATCGGCATCCGCCGCCGCCTGGCACCCCTCCTGGACAACGACCGCAACCAACTCGAACTCTTCACCGCCCTCCTGCTCTCCCTCCCCGGCTCACCCGTCCTGTACTACGGCGACGAAATCGGCATGGGCGACAACATCTGGCTCGGCGACCGCGACGCCGTCCGCACCCCCATGCAATGGACCCCCGACCGCAACGCCGGCTTCTCCCACTGCGACCCCGCCCGCCTCTACCTGCCCGTCATCATGGACCCCATCTACGGCTACCAAGCCGTCAACGTCGAAGCCCAGGCCAACAACCCCGGATCCCTCCTGCACTGGACCCGCAAAATGATCGAGATCCGCCAACGCCACCCCGTCTTCGGCGTCGGCTCCTACGTCGAACTGTCCGCCTCCAACCCCTCCGTCCTGGCCTTCACCCGCGAGATCACCGAGGACGAGAGCCCGTGGGGCGAGATGGACACGATCCTGTGCGTCAGCAACCTGTCGCGCTTCCCGCAGCCGGTGGAGCTCGACCTGCGCCGCTTCGAGGGCTACTCCCCCGTCGAGTGCATGGGCGGCGTCCAGTTCCCGGCCATCGGTGAGCTGCCGTACCTGATGACGCTTCCCGGGCACGGCTTCTTCTGGTTCCAGCTGGTTCCTCCGGAGGACGGCGGCGCGGACGCTCCCGCGGTCACCGGCCCCGGCGCGGGAAGGACCGCCTGACGTGCTGCCGCCCGCACCGGATCTCGTCCGCCACCTCGCCGAATGGCTGCCCCGGCAGCGGTGGTTCGGCGGCAAGGACGGCCCCATCGACGACCTGGCCATCGCCACCGCCACCGAACTGCACCCCGGCGACCCCGCCCTGCACCACCTCGTCATCGACGTCCGCCAGAACACCGACACCGACCACTACCAGGTCCTGCTCGGCGTCCGCCGCGACCTGCCCGACCGGCTCCGCTACGCCGAGATCGGCACGCCCACCGGTGAGCACGGCGCGGAGGTCCGCCTCTACGACGCCGCCCACGACCCGGACCTGACCCGGATCCTGCTGGACGATCTTGCGCGCGAGGCTTCCGCCGGGCCGCTGCGCTTCCACCGCGCCGGCGGCGCCCGGATCCGGACGGACCTGGCGAGCCTGCCCATCACCTCCGAGCAGAGCAACACGTCCCTGCTGTTCGGCGACGCCTACATCTGCAAGCTGTTCGGGCGGCTCAGCCAGGGCGTGAACCTGGACCTGGAGGTCAACCTCGCGCTGACCCGCGGCGGCTGCCCGCACGTCCCGGCCGTCCTCGGCTGGATCGACCTCGATCCGGGCGCGCTCGCCGGCGGAACCGGCGAGCCGATCACGCTCGGGCTGCTGTCGGACTACCTGTACACGGGCGCGGACGGCTGGAGCCTCGCCATCGCGAGCGTCCGCGACTGGTACGCGCACACGCCGGAGCCCGGCGACGGCGAGTGGGCGGAACTGGACGCGAGCGCCGCCGGCGGCGACTTCGCCGCGGAGGCCGGGCGGCTCGGCGCGGCCACCGCCGCGGTGCACCGCGCGCTCGCGGACGCGTTCGGCGTGACGACCCTCCCCGCGGCCGAGGTCCGCTCGATGGCGGCGCGCATGAACGCCGAGCTGACCGGCACCTGCCGCGCGGTGCCCCGCCTGGCGCCCCACGCCAAGGCGCTCACGGCGGCGTTCCTCGACCTGGCCGCGCAGGCGGAGCCGCTGCCCGTGCAGCGCGTCCACGGCGACTACCACCTCGGCCAGGTCCTGCGGACCGAGACGGGCTGGACGCTGCTGGACTTCGAGGGCGAGCCGGCGCGGACGCAGAGCGAGCGCCGTGCCCTCGCGCACCCGCTGCGCGACGTCGCCGGCATGCTCCGCTCGTTCGAGTACGCGGCGCGGTTCCTCATCACCAAGCCCGGAACGGTGCCGACCGAGTCGGGGCCGTGGCTGGAGACCCGGGCGCACGCCTGGGCGGCGCGCAACCGGGCGGCGTTCTGCGCCGGCTACGCGGCGGCCGGCGGGCCCGACCCGGCGGCGCACGCCGCGCTCATCCGCGCCTTCGAGTTCGAGAAGGCGGTCTACGAGGTTCGGTACGAGGCACGGAACCGGCCGGCCTGGCTGCCCGTCCCGCTGAAATCGCTGGCTCACCTGACCGCTTGATCAAAGACACTGAAGCGCGCATCCAATTCAGCGCCATGATCATGTAAAATCGGCGCGCTCGTCCAATTCCGGCGCGTTCCCCGGGTACCCGATCTCTCGGCAGGATGATCACCTGCTGTAACCGAACGGGGAACGGAGAACACCGGAATGTCCATCGCGCGCCACTCGCACGGAGACGGAAACGGTTGCGGAGCATTCGCCGGCCATAACGGCCGCAATCCGGCGGCCACCCGAAAACAGACGCTGCTCCGCATGGCCGTCACCGTGACGGCGACCGGGCTGGCGCTGGCGGTCCCGGCGGGCTCGCAGGCGCTGGCGGCGGTCAATCCGGCGGTGCTGCGGAGCCTCCACCTGGACTCGGCGACCATGCAGAAGGTGCAGGCGTACGACAGGTACCGGACGCGGGAGGCGAAGCAGCGCAAGCGCGCGAAGAAGGCCATGCGGTTCGCGCGCAAGCAGATCGGCAAGCCGTACCGGTGGGGCGCGGACGGGCCGTACGGCTACGACTGCTCGGGGCTCGCCATGGCCGCGTGGCGCAGGGCGGGCGTCAAGATCCCGCGCGTCACCTACGCGCAGTACCGCAGGGTGGCCAGGAAGGTGAGGCTGAAGGACCTCAAGCCGGGGGACCTCGTCTTCTTCCACGGCCGCAGCCACGTCGGCCTCTATGCCGGGCACGGCCGGTTCCTGCACGCGCCGCACTCCGGGGCGAACGTGCGCATCGACAAGTTCGGCGCCCGGCGCAAGAGGCAGTTCGCCGGCGCGGTGAGGCCCGGCGCACCGGCCTACAAGGAATGGTCGCCGTCGGTGAAGGAACTCGTCGAGAGAATCGACAGAATGAGCGCGGAGAAGCGCGCGGACCGGAAACCGCCAGATAAGGAGCGGACCCCCCAGATTCCGCCGCCCGCCGCTACATCACCCAAGAAAACCGACAATCCCCCAATGATCGCCCCCCGGCCGAACCCGGCGCAGCAGACCGCGCCACCCGGCGGCCGCCCCTCGGTGCCGGACGATGACGACTCCGCGGCACCACCGCCGCGCACCGGCGGGACGCCCGCCGGCCCGCCCGGCAGGGCGAAGCCCGGACCGCGGCCGCGGCTCGACCTCCGCAAGATCGTTTCCAGCCGGCACCGCCACTGGCACCGCGGGGAGTCCCTGCCCTGGGCGAAGTACGCCGGCCTCTGACCGAGCCCCTGATCGGGGCCCGTCCGCCGCGCCCGGCGCCGGGGCGTCCGCGACCGGGCGCGGCGTGCTTGACCTGGAGTGCGCTCCAGATGCTTGGCTGAGAACCCATGGAGTACACGCAGCTCGGCCGCACCGGCCTGAAGGTGAGCCGCCTGGTCCTCGGCACGATGAACTTCGGCCCGTTCACCGAGGAGGCCGACGGCCACGCCATCATGGACGCGGCCCTCGACGAGGGGATCAACTTCTTCGACACCGCGAACGTCTACGGGTGGGGCGAGAACAAGGGCCGGACCGAGGAGATCATCGGCACCTGGTTCGCGAAGGGCGGCGGGCGCCGCGAGAAGACCGTCCTCGCCACGAAGGTGTACGGCGACATGGGCGCGGAGGGCGCGCCCTGGCCGAACCAGGGCCGGCTGTCCGCGCTGAACATCCGCCGCGCCGCCGAGGCGTCGCTGAAGCGGCTCGGCACCGACCACATCGACCTGTACCAGTTCCACCACATCGACCGGACGACGCCGTGGGACGAGATCTGGCAGGCGATCGACGTCCTCGTCCAGCAGGGGAAGGTGCTGTACGCCGGCTCGTCCAACTTCCCGGGCTGGAGCATCGCACAGGCCAACGAGGCCGCCGCCCGGCGCGGCTCCCTCGGCCTGGTCAGCGAGCAGTGCCTGTACAACCTCGTCGAGCGGCGCGTCGAGATGGAGGTCGTCCCGGCCGCGCAGGCGTACGGGCTCGGCGTGATCCCGTGGTCGCCGCTGCACGGCGGGGTACTGGGCGGCGCCCTGCGCAAGGAGCGGGACGGGAGCGGCTCGCGCTCCCGGTCCGGCCGCGCGGCCGAGATGCTGGCCGACCCGGCGGAGCGGGCCCGCGTGCAGGCCTACGAGGACCTGTGCGGCAAGCACGACCTCGACCCCGGGGACGTCGGCCTCGCCTGGCTCCTCACCCGCCCCGGCGTGACCGGCCCGATCGTCGGCCCGCGCGTCCGGGAACAGCTCGACTCCGCCGTGCGGGCCGCCGGGCTGACGCTGTCCGAGGAGTTCCTCGCGGCCCTGGACGAGATCTTCCCCGGCCCCGGACCCGCCCCGGAGGCGTTCGCCTGGTAAGAGCCGTCGAACCGGCAGCGGCCACCGAGAACCTCGCGGGCGAGAGGCCGCCGTCCCCGGCACCGGGGCGGCGGCCTCTCGCATGTCCGCCGGACTTGCCGGGACGGCAACACGAATGGGACCTACCCGGACGAGCCATGCTAAGTTGCATCTGAAAACCATTATCGTTTCCGGGAGCCCCCATGATCTCAGCTCAGCGTGCCCGCGTGCTCGGGACGGCCGCCGCCGTCGCCGCCTCGGTGCTCGGGCTCGGCGCCTGCGGGTCGTCCGGCGCCGCGGAGCCGGCCGGCGGGCCGGTCGCCGTCGTCGCCTCGACCAACGTGTACGGCGACATCGCACGGCGGATCGGCGGCGGCGAGGTGACGGTGACGTCGTTCATCAGCGACCCCGCGCAGGACCCGCACTCCTTCGAGGCGGGGGCCCGCAACCGCCTCGCCGTCGCCAAGGCCGCCGTGGTGATCGAGAACGGCGGCGGCTACGACGACTTCATGGGCACCCTGCTGAAGGGCGCCGGCTCCAAGGCCGAGGTGCTCGACGCCGTCGAGATCTCCGGGAAGGCCGCGCCGGCGGGCGAGGAGCTGAACGAGCACGTCTGGTACGACCTGGCGTCCGTCGCGCGGCTCGCCGACCGGATCTCCGCCGCGCTCGCCAAGGCCGCTCCCGAGGACGCCGCGGTCTTCTCCGCGAACGCCGCCTCCTTCAAGACCAGGCTGAAGGCCCTGGAGGGGAAGGTGGCGGCGCTGAAGGCCGCGCACGCGGGTGAGGCCGTGGCGATCACCGAGCCGGTGCCCGGCTACCTGCTGGAGGCGGCGGGCCTGGAGAACGAGACACCGGAGGAGTTCAGCGAGGCCATCGAGGAGGGCGACGACGTCCCCCCGAGGGTGCTGCGGGACACGCTGGCGCTGTTCGCGGACAAGAAGGTGAAGGCGCTCGTCTACAACGCGCAGACGAGCGGGCCGCAGACCGAGCGGGTCCAGCGGGCGGCGAAGGACGGCGGCGTGCCGGTGGTGCCCGTCACCGAGACCCTCCCGGCCGGCCAGGACTACCTCACCTGGATGGACGGCACCATCACCGCGCTCCAGAAGGCGCTCTCATGATCGCTCTGCGCGACGCCGCCCTCTCCTACGGGGAGCGGACGGTGTGGCGCGGGCTGGACCTGGACGTGGCGGAGGGCGAGTTCCTGGTCGTCGTCGGGCCGAACGGGTCGGGGAAGACGAGCCTGCTCCGGGTGCTGCTCGGCCTCCAGCGGCTCTCCTCGGGGACGGTCACGGTGGACGGGCGCCGCCCGCGCCGGGGCGGCGACCTCGTCGGCTACGTCCCGCAGCACCGGTCCGTCCCGCCGCACACCCCGCTCCGGGCGCGCGACCTGGTGCGGCTCGGGGTCGACGGGCACCGGTGGGGGCCGTGGCGGCCGCGCCGCGAGACCCGCCGCCGGGTCGAGGACGTCCTGCGGGACGTGGGCGCCGCGCCGTTCGCGGACGTCCCGCTCCACGTGCTGTCGGGCGGCGAGCTGCAGCGGGTGCGGGTGGCGCAGGCGCTCGCGTCGGACCCGCGGGTCCTGCTCTGCGACGAGCCGCTCTCCTCGCTGGACGACGAGCACCAGCGGATCGTGAGCGGGCTGGCCGACCGGAGGCGGCGCGAGCACGGGACGGCCGTCGTGTTCGTCACCCACGAGGCCGGCCCGGTCCTGCCGTTCGCCGACCGCGTCCTGGACATGGGCGAGGTCCGGCCCGCGGCGGCGCCGGCCCCGCGGGCCGGGTCGCCCGCCCCGCACCGGGAGACGGCATGAGCTGGCACGCGATGTGGCACGAGATCTTCAACTTCGAGGACTACGGGGCGCTGCTCGGGCTCGTCCGCACCTCGCTCGTCGCCGGGGCCGTCCTCGGGCTGGTCGGCGGGCTGGCCGGCACGTTCGTCGTCATGCGCGACCTCGCGTTCGCCGTGCACGGCATCAGCGAGCTGTCGTTCGCCGGCGCGGCGGCCGCGCTGCTGCTCGGGGCGAGCGTGGCGGGCGGCTCGATCGCCGGTGCGCTCGCCGCCGCCGCGCTGATCGGGGTGCTCGGCGCCCGCGCCCGCGACCGGGGCTCGGTCATCGGCGTGCTGATGCCGTTCGGGCTCGGCCTCGGCGTGCTGTTCCTGTCACTGTACAAGGGGCGGTCGGCCAACAAGTTCGGCCTCCTCACCGGCCAGATCGTCGCGATCGACACGCCCCGGCTGTCCTGGCTGCTGGCGACGTCGGCGGTGGTGCTGGTGTGCCTCGCCGTCATGTGGCGCCCGCTGGCGTTCGCGAGCCTCGACGCGGACGTGGCGGCGGCGCGGGGCGTGCCCGTCCGGGCGCTGTCGCTGATGTTCATGCTCGTGCTCGGCCTCGCGGTGGCCGTGTCGGTGCAGGTCGTGGGGGCGCTGCTGGTGCTCGCGCTGATCTGCACCCCGGCCGCGGCGGCGGTCCGGGTCACCGCGTCGCCGGTGCTCGTGCCGGTGCTGAGCACGGTCCTCGCAACCGTGTCGGTGGTCGGCGGCATCCTGCTGTCGATCGGCTCCAGCATCCCGATCAGCCCGTACGTCACGACGATCTCGTTCCTGCTGTACGGCGTCTGCCGCGCGGCGGGCGCCGTCCGCGCGCGGCGGGGCTGGACCGCGCGGCGCGGCCCGGCCCGGCTCGACACCGTCCCCACATGATCTCTACATGATCTCTTGGTGCCCGCCCGGCCCGGTGCGCCCGGCGGGCACCGCCTCCGCGCCGCCGTTCCGGATATGCCGGACCCGCGTTCGCCGGGACGTTGCGATTCGCTTACCCGGCCGTGGGCATCGCCGCGACCGGCACGGGAATGATCCGGGCGCTTGCGACTTACGGGGCGATTGGGAGGGGCGCGATGTGGGCTTTCGCGGGCCGTGACACCGCTATCGACCTGGGCAGCACGACCGTGCGGATGCATGTACGGGACCGCGGCGTCGTGTGCCGGGAACCGTCGCTGCTCGCCCGGTGCCGGCACACCGGGCGGATCCTCGCCCTCGGCTCCCCCGCCCGGGACATGGCCGGGCGCAACCCGGACGTGACCCTCGTCCGGCCGATCCGCGAGGGCGCGCCGACCGAGACCGACGAGGCCGAGTACCTGATGCGGCACCTGGTCCGCCGCCACCACCGGCGCCACTACACGGCGCGTCCCCGGCTGGTCGTCACCGTGCCGAGCGGGATGACGTCCGTCCACTACCGGGCGCTGCAGTTCTCCGCCTTCCAGGCCGGCGCGCGGCGGCTCACCCTCGTGCCGACGCCGATCGCCGCCGCCATCGGCATGGGCCTCACCTCGTCGGGGCGGTCCGAGATCACCGTGATCGCCGACATCGGCGCGGACCTCACCGACGTCGGCGTCATCTCGTTCGGCGGCCTCGTCTCCTCGCACACCGCGCCCATCGGCGGGTCGGCCTTGGACCGTGCCATCGTCGCGCTGGTCCGCCGCGAGCACGGCGTCGTGCTGTCGCCGTCCGCCGCGGAGGCCGCGAAGCTGGAGGTCGGCGCGGTGCCGCCGCTCGGCCGGCACCCGGTGCGGCAGACCGTCGTCAACGGCCGCGACATCACGACCGGCATGCCGCGGGGGCTGGTGCTCACCACCGTGGACGTCGGCCGCGCGATCGCCGGGCCGGTCGCGCGGATCGTGGACGCCATCCGCGCCGGCCTCGCCGGCTGCTCGCCCGAGATCTCCGGCGACCTGCTCGGCGTCGGCGTCACCCTCACCGGCGGCTGCGCCCGGCTGCCCGGGCTGGAGCGGCTGATCCACGACCGGACCGGGCTGGACGCGCGGCTCGGGGACGACACCGGCGACGCGGCCGTGCTCGGCGCCGGGGAGGTGCTGCGCTCGGCCCGCTCGCAGGAGCCGTCCGCCCGCGCGGGCTCCCCGCGCCCGCATCTGCTGACGGCCGTGCCGGAGTACTGACCCCCGGGTCGTTTCCGCTACGCGAGGTGCACCGCCGCGTCACGATGGGTGCATGGCCTTCGAAGGGATGCCGGGACACGACGTGATCAACGTCGCCGGCGAGCTGGAGCCGGTGGCGGCCGTCCGCGACCAGGAGGCCGCCGAGCGGCGGCGCGCGTACCCGCGCCTCGCGGAGCTGGGGCCGCCGGTGTTCGGCGTCGCCGAGCAGGCGGCCGGGGTGTGGCGGATCCTGCGACTCGGCGCGCGGGCTCCCCGCGAGGCGCGCGCCGATCTCGGCGGGCACCTGCGCGAGGCGGCCGGCGGGCACGGCGCGGCGGTGCGCGCGGAGATGCTGCGCCTCGCGGCCCTGCTCGCCCCGGCCGACGGCGAGCCGGACGCCCGCGACGAGTGCGCCGCCGGGCCGCTGCGCTACCGGGTCGTCCGCGTGCCCGGCTTCGCCCGGTCCGGCAACGACGGGCCGGAGCCCGCCCGCGTGACCGACGGCGAGTCGGGGCCGCTGCGCTCGTTCCGGATCGACCCCGCCGCCCCGGTCGCCCCGGCGGACGCGGCGCTGCGGCTGGAGCTGCTCGGCCTGCTGCCCGCCGCCGGGACCGTCCCCGACGCGCTGCGCCGCGAGGCCGCCGCCGCGGTCCGGGCGTATCCGGGGGTGGTGCTGCTGCCGCCGCGGTTCGACGTCCTGGAGGACCGCGACGACCACTGGTGCCCGATCACCGGTGGCACCGGGCCGCAGGACGCGCGCACCGCGCTGGCGTTCTACTTCCGGGTGCTGCTGCCGAAGGAGACGCAGGAGGGGTGCGCGCCGGCGAGCCCCGGCGAGCTGGCCGAGTACGCCCGGGCCGCCGACCGGGTCGAGGCGGGGGACGGCGTGGAGTTCGTCGCGTGCGGCCGGCGGTTCCGGATCGTCCGCGTCACCCGGATCGTCCGCGTCGGCCCGGACGGTCCGGAACCGGCCCGCCCGTCGGACGACCGGCTCCCGCCCCGTTAGAGTCCGGTGCCATGAGCGACGCACCCGGCCGGGACGGCACCGGCACCCCCCGGCTCCAGGAGGTCTCCGAGGGGATCTTCGCCTACGTCCAGCCGGACGGCAGCTGGTGGATCAACAACACCGGGTTCCTGGCCGGCGAGCGCGGTGTCACCGGCGTCGACGCGTGCTCGACAGAGCGCCGCACCCGCGCGTACCTGGAGGCGATCGGGTCTGTCACGGACCGGCCCGTCCGCACGCTGGTCAACACCCACCACCACGGCGACCACACGTTCGGCAACTACCTGTTCTCCGGGGCGACCGTCGTCGGCCACGAGGGGACGCGGGAGGGCTCGCTCGCCTGGGGGAAGCCCTTCGACGAGCCGTACTGGACGAAGGTCGAGTGGGGCGACATCGAGATCGAGCCGCCGTTCCTCACCTACACCGACGGCGTGACGCTCTGGGTGGACGACCTGCGCTGCGAGGTCCGGCACGTCGGGACGCCCGCGCACACCACCAACGACTCGATCGTGTGGATCCCGGAGCGGCGCGTGCTGTTCAGCGGCGACCTGCTGTTCAACGGCGGCACCCCGTTCCTGATGCAGGGGTCGATCGCCGGTGCGATCACGGTCCTGGAGGAGGTCGTCGCGCCGCTCGGCGCGGAGACGATCGTCCCCGGCCACGGGCCGGTCGGCGGGCCGGAGCTGATCGAGCCGGTGCTGGCCTACGCGCGGTTCGTCCAGGCGACGGCCGCGGCGGCCAAGGACGCCGGGATGTCCCCGCTGGAGGCGGCGCGGGAGGCCGACCTCGGCCCGTTCGCGGAGCTGACCGACTCCGAGCGCATCGTCGGCAACCTGCACCGCGCCTACGCCGAGCTGGACGGGGTCGAGCCCGGCGGCACGATCGACCTGCTCGCCGCCCTCAACGACATGATCACCTACAACGGCGGCCGGCCCCTCACCTGCCGCGCGTGACGCGCCGCCGCCCCCTCGCCGCGATGGGGCCGGGTCAGCGGAGCTCGGACGTCGTGACGAGGCGGATGTGCGCGGTCGCCCAGGCCCGCGTGATGTGCCGCGGGTCGTCCCCGCCGAGCGCGGCGGCCAGCGCGGCGACGGTTCCGGCGGCGGTGCGCAGGCCCGCCCGTTCCAGGTCCTCCGCGGCGCGGCCGATGCGGTCGCGCGACGCCGGCGACGCCCGCAGCAGGCCCCGCTGGGCGGCATCGGCGCAGGCGGTGAGCGCCTCGTCCAGGGCCTGCGCGAGGGGGTCGGGGACGGGCGGGGGCGGGCCGCCCAGCGCGGCGGTGCCGTCGCCGGGGGCGAGGTCGGGGACCACGACGCCACCGTCCGTCATGACGGCGAGCGGGTCGACGAGCAGCCGGCCGCGGTCCCGGCGCACGGCGCCGCTGATGTAGCGCGGACCCGCGGCGAGCGCCTCGGCGAGGGCGTCGAGCGCGGCGGGTCGGTGCGGGCTGTAGTCGGCCGAGACCAATGCCGTCGTGCCCGCGGCGTCGGCGACCAGCGCGTCCAGGCGCTGCGCGCCCGGGTGGTAGCCGATGTCGCGGACCTCGGCGACCGCCACGACGCGGACGAGCTCGGCCTCGATGCGGGGACGGACGAGACGGGGCGGCAGCGCGTCGAGGGCGCGCCCCTCCGCCGCCAGGTCCCGGACGAGGATCCCGTCCGGCAATGTCTCCCACGCCTCGCCGAGCGGCGTGACCGTGGTCTTCGCGACCCGGCCGGCGGCGACCCGGACGACGCGGCGGGCGCTGCGGGTGGCGCTCTCGGACACGACGTTCGCGGCGGCGAGCGAGCGCAGCGAGGCGCCGAGGATCCGGCGGCCCGCCAGGTCGGCGCCGGTGAGCCGCTCGCCCTCGGGGACGTCCCAGCGGCGTCGCAGGACGAGCACGACCCCGGTGCCGGTGTGGGCGAGGTGGATGTCGGCCGTCCGGGTCCGGGGGGTGCCGGCGATCCGGCAGCCGAGGGCGGCGAGGCGGACGCGGCGCAGCGGCGTCTCGGCCGGTTCGCTCGTGCCGAGCACCTGGGCCCGGTCCGCGCCCCCGGCCGCGGCGCGGTGCCGGGCGTGGACCTCGGCGAGCAGCTCCGCGATCCGCCCGGGGTCGTGGTCGGCGCGACGCTCGTGGTGGGCGGCGAGCTGGGCGGCCAGGTCGTCCAGCGCACCGGCCGGCCAGTGCAGGCCGCGGCCGGACAGCTCGGCGGCGGTGCGCTGCAGCGCGCCGGGCAGCACGGGGCCGGCGTGCGCGGCGCCGTCCAGCAGGACCTGGTCGGCGAGGTCGAGCGCCGCGTCGAGCACCCGCTCCGGCCCGTCGCCGGCGGCCGGTGCCGAACCGCCGACGAGGAGGCGGGCCTCGTCGCCGGTCAGGCCGCGCTCGTCCGCCGCCCGGAAGGCCCACGCGGCCAGCACGGTCATCTCGCCGCGCACCGACGCGCTCGCGTCGGTGTCCACGTAGCCGAGTTCGCCCGGCACGAGGAAGCGGACGGTGCAGGTCGGCAGCTCGACCTGGGCCACCGGGTCCTGCGCGGTGGGGCGGCGGATCCGGGCGGCGTAGCCGGCGCGCAGGGTGCGCCGGGCGGCGGTGACGGCGCGCTGCCCGACCACGCCGGCGAGCGCGCCGTCGTCGAACGCCCCGGGTGACCAGGCGGTCGCGGGCTCCGGCCCGGTGCCGTCCGGTCCCGGGTCCGCCGCGCCCGCGGCGGTGCGCTGGTAGGCCAGGACGAGGCAGATCCGGTGGCGGCACGTCCCGGTCGCCGCGCAGGAGCAGGCCGCCGCCTCCAGCCCCGCGCCGGCGGGGAGGGACGTCGTGGTGCCGTCGGGGAACGTGCCCTCGACGCCGCCGTCGGGGGCCACGGCGATCTCGGGGCCGTTGCCGGCGTCCAGGTCCTTGGCGGCGCGCTTGACGAGCCCGCGGTTGGCGAGGGCGGCGAGCGCGTCCGGGGTCAGGGACAGCAGGTCCGTGCGGGTCATCGGCCGATCCGTTCGGCGACGAACGCGGCGAGCTCCCCGGGGGTCATGGCGCCGACGTGGGCGCCCTCGTCGGCGAGGCGCTGCGCGGTCCCCCGGTCGTAGGACGGGTTGGCGTGCTCGTCGAGCGCGGCGAGGCCGAGCACGTGGGTGCCCTGCTGCACCAGCCGCCGCACCTCCAGGACGAGCCGCCCGGGGTCGCCGCCCTCGTAGAAGTCGGTGATCACCGCGACGATGGCCCGGCGCGGGTTCTCCACGAGCCCCGCCCCGTAGGCGACGGCCCGCGCGATGTCGGTGCCGCCGCCGAGCTGGACCTTCATCAGCAGTTCGGCGGGGTCGGTGACGTCGGCCGTCAGGTCGACCACCGCCGTGTCGAACGCGACCAGGTGCGTCTTCAGGCCCGGCAGACCCCACAGGCACGCGGCGGTGACGGCCGCGTGCACGACGGACCCGAGCATCGACCCGGACTGGTCGACCAGCAGCACGAGCTGCCACTGCTCGACGTGCCGCCGCGTCCGGGACACGAACCGGGGGTTCTCGATGTACAGCCGCTTCTCGTCCGGGCGGTAGTGCGCGAGGTTCGCGCGGATCGTCGCGTGGAAGTCGAAGTTGCGGGAGTTCTTGATCCGGCTGGGCCGCCGCGTCCGGGTGCCGTGGAAGCTGCTGCGCACCTCGGTGGCGAGCTTCTCCATGAGCTGCCGGACGACGGTCTCGACGATCCGCCGGGCGAGCGCGAGCACCTCGGGGTTCATCAGGTGCTTGGTGCGCAGGACGGCGCGCAGCAGCGTCGCGTCGGGCTCGATCCGGGCGAGGACGGCCGGGTCGGTGACGACCTCGTGGATCTCGTACCGCTCGACGGCGTCGCGTTCGAGCCGCTCGATCGTCTCCTTCGGGAAGAGCCGGTGCACGGCGTCGAGCCAGTCGACGGTGGTGAGCCGGGACGGCCCGTCGCCGCCGGTCCGGTCGCCTGACGGGGCCGCCTCGCCGTCGCCGGGCCCGCCGGGCCCGCGCCGCACGCCGCGCTCGCCGAGGTCGGGGTCGCGGCCGTAGAGCCAGTCGAGCGCGGCGTCCCGTTCGGCGCCCGCGCCGCCGGGCGCCCCGAGGCTCGGCTCGGCCGGCGTGCCGAGGACCAGGCGCCAGCGTTCCAGATCCGGCGGGATCACGACCCTCCCTCCCCCAGCCCCGCCGCGGCGAGGGCCCGGTCGACCCGCGTCTCCAGGGCGCGCGCCTCGGCGGCGAGGGCCGGCGAGGCGGGCGCCCGCAGCAGCGAGCGCGCGGAGCCGCGCAGGCCGCGGCGCTCCAGCAGCCCCCCGGCGATCGTCTCGCGCTCGCGCGGCGGGAAGAACTCGAACGCCTGCCGCAGCGCGGGCAGCGCCACGAGGAACTCCTCGTCGGTCAGGCCGCAGATCAGCTCGTCGAGGACGCCGAGGACGGACGCGTCCGGGTCGAGCACCTCCTGCCGGGCCAGCGCGAACAGGCCGGCGAGCCAGTCGCCGAACGTCTTCGGCCCGGCCGCGCCGCGCACCGCCCGCGCCGGGTCGCCGGCGTCGCCGAGGGCCCGCCCGAGCCCGAACGCGGCGCCCCGCAGATCGGGCGGGGCGTCCGGGTGGGCGGCGACGCGGCGGGCGACGCCGAGGGCGGCGCCGCGGTCCAGGCCGAGCGGGCCGGCGGCGTGCAGCAGCGCGTCCCGGGTCGCGGCGACGGCGCGCAGCCGGCCGAGGTCGGCGGGGGCGGGCCCGCCGCGGACCCCCTCGACCAGCCACAGCACGCGGAGCACGCACTCCTCGATGACCGTCCCGAACAGCGGGCTGCCGGCCGTGCCGAGGACGCGGTCGTGCCGCCACAGGCCGAGGACGGTGTCCAGCGCGGCCCCGAGCGCGGCGATGTCGGACGAGCCGGCGACCCCGGCGGCGATCGACGCGGCGATCCGGCCGGACTGGTCGGCGCACCCGCACAGCGCCGCGTCGAACAGCGCGCCGGCGAGCACCCGCATGTCGGTGCCGGCGGCGGTCACGCGCTCGTCCAGGGCGGCCGCCGCGGCGGCGGCGAGGGTCGGCCCGTACGCGCCCGCCTCGATGAGCGCGGAGTGCCGCCGCCCGCCGTCGTCGGCCACGTCCAGGACCCAGCGCTCCTCCAGCACCGGGTCGGTGCCGGCCGTCGGCCCCGACTCGCGCTCGGCGCCGGGGATCCGCAGGACGCGCATGCGGTGCAGGGCGCGGCTGCGCTCCAGCCCGCGCGGCGTCGTCAGCTTCAGGTGGAACGGCCCGCCGCGGCCGAGGCCGAGCCGTTCCAGTTCGGCGGTCGCGTCGTGCACGAGCGGCGGCGCGGGCGTGCGGGGGTGCAGGCGGCCGGTGCGGTCGCCGCTCAGCGCGGCGACCATCTCGACGACGGCCGGGTGGGCGCCCGGGGCGAGGGCGCCGCGGGACGTCCAGGGCAGCCGCTGGTCGAGGTCGTCGTTCACCAGCGCGGACACCAGGCCGTCCAGCAGGTCGGTGCGGGCGGGCGCGCGGTGGCCGCGCAGCCGGGTGAGGCCCTCGGTGAGGGTGCGGGCGGCGATCAGGTCGGCGGTCGAGACCACCTGCCGGCGCTCGCGCAGCCGCGCCACGACCCGCTCGATGAGCCCGGACGCGGCTCCCTCCGGGCCGCTCTCCCAGAGGCACTGGTAGTACTCGGGCGACGGCATGCCCGACTGGTATCCGGTGAAGGCGTCCAGCCGCCGGAAGGAGTAGGGCACGAGGAAGCTGCCGCCGGTCGCGCCCTCGGCGGGCTCCGGCACGTCCGGCCATCGCGTGCCGCCGCTCGCGGCGAGGGCCTCCAGGGCGGGCTTGTGGAACCCGCCCGTCACCACCACGACGGGGCGGTCGCCGGCGTCGGCGTCGGCCGCGCGGATCCACTCCGCCATGTAGGACTCCCGGGCGGTGTCGTCCTCCCCGGCCTCCGCCTCGCCGCGCAGCAGGCCGAAGTAGGCGTCGAGCCGCTCCGCCGCCCGGTCGGGGTCGATCTCGAAGAGGTGGTCCCAGAGGATGTCGGTGGTGTCGACGGCGAACTCGCGGCACAGCCGGGCGGTCACCTCCGCGTAGCGGAGCTCGGCGTCGGCGTACCGGTTGCTGCGGGCGGCGAAGGCGGGGTGCCACGCCGGCAGGTCGATGAACCGCAGCTCCGCGCCCGCCGCCCGGCCCTCGCCGAGTGCGACCCACTCCGGCGAGTACGCGCAGAACGGCGACCACGAGGCGTGCACGCGCTCGGCGTCCCGGTGGTAGCTGAAGATCGCGACGGGCGGCTCGTGGCCGAGGAGCAGCTCGTCCACCCGCGACCCGAAGTCGGCGGGGCCCTCCACCAGCACGTACGCGGGGCGCAGCCGCCGGATCGTGTCCCGGACGAGCCGCGCGCACGCGGGGCTGTGGTGCCGCACCCCGATGAACGTGACCGCCATCAGCCGGGAAGCAGGTGCCGGGCGGCGTGCAGCGCCTCCCACTGCTCGCCGCCGCGGTGGGCCGCCTGCCGCTCCAGGTAGCGGCGCAGCCGGGCGAGGTCGTCGGGGTTGTCCTTGGCGGCCGTCCCGGCGAGGCACTCGACGATGTCGGCGGCGCCGCCCGGCTCGCCGCGCAGGAACCAGCCGCGGATGCCGATCTGGTGGGCGACCGACACCGCCTCGGCGGTGCTCATCACCGCCGACAGCCGGTCCATCGGCCGGCCCTCGCCGGTCGTGGCGTCGCGCAGCTCCCGGAACGTGGTGATCAGGACCTCCAGGACGTCCCGGCGGGGCGCGACGCCGACGCCGCTGCGCTCCAGCAGCCGGGTCGCCTCCTGCTCGACCAGGTCCAGCTCGGTCGCGAAGTCGGCGATCGGGAACACCGTCTCGAAGTTGAACCGCCGCTTGAGCGCCGCGCTCATCTCGTTGACGCCCCGGTCGCGGGTGTTCGCGGTCGCGATGACGTTGAACCCGTCCCGCGCGAACACCATCGCGTCCGGGCTCTGTTCTGTGTGGGGGGACGACCCCCCACGCCCCCCGGCAACCGCGCGGGACAGCTCGGGGACCGCGAGAACCCGGTCGGACAGCGGCGACAGCAGCGAGTCCTGCACCTCCAGCGGGCAGCGGGTGATCTCCTCGAACCGGACGATCTTCCCCTCGGCCATGCCGGTCAGCAGCGGCGCCGGTACGAGCGACCGCGCGGACGGCCCCTCCGACACCAGCAGCGCGTAGTTCCACGAGTACTTGATCTGGTCCTCTGTGGTGGCGGCGCCGCCCTGGATCGTCAGCGTGGACGCGCCGCTGACCGCCGCGGCGATCAGCTCCGACAGCAGCGACTTCGCCGTCCCCGGTTCCCCGACCAGCATCAGCCCGCGGCTCGTGGCGAGGGTGACGAGGGCCCGGTCGATGAGGGCGGTGTCGCCGACGAACTTGCGGGTGACGCCGAGCGCCTCGTCGCCGACGATGAACCGCCGCGCGGCGGTCAGGCTCAGCGCCCAGCCGGGCGGCACCGGTCCGGAGTCGTCCTCGCGGAGCCGGTCCAGTTCGTCGGCGAAGCGCACCTCCGCCGGCGGCCTCTGGTGGCGGTCGGTGCCGCTCATCGCTCCGCCGCCTCGGCGAGCGTGGTCAGGTCGGCGAGGATCTCGGACGCCATGACGTCGTCCAGCTCGCCGAACGTCAGCGGGTTGTCCTTGCGGTACCGGTAGTCGGTGAGTTCGGCGCCGAGCCACACGTAGTCGAGGACCTGGTGGTCACCGGTGGCGTCCACGTGACCGACCGAGATGCCGGGATCGAGGTCGATCAGGACGTAGCGGTCGTCGGCGACCCGCCGGGAGATCCACCGCTCGCCGCCCCCGTCCAGCGGCACGCCGCGTTCCCAGCCGAGCTTGACGAGCCCGAGGACCTTGCCGAACGGGACCTTCAGCTTCTCGAACCGCTCCAGCCGCTCGCTGTTCCGCTCGTCGTCCGTCAGCGTGTGGACGGCACGGGTCAGCTGCGGGAACGGCTGCGTGATCTCGTAGTCCCCGAGCACCTCCGACCAGGTGCCGAGGGTGTCGCCGAGGTGCAGCGGATGGGCGATGCCGACCCGGGCCGCCGCGGGCAGGGTGAACGCGTCGTCGCCGGCGTCGGCCAGCGTCCTGTCCTCGGCGATGCGGAACGCGGTGGCGGTGTCGCCGTCCTCGCAGATCCAGACGAGGCGGCGGGCGATGTGCCAGACGAGCGGGTGGCGGACGATGAACTCGCCGAACTCGGCCGAGGTCCACCGGCGCTGCGTCACCATGGCCTGCTCCAGGCGCCGGAGCTGGTCGGAGGCGACGGTCCGGACGTCCTTCTTCAGCCCGGCGAACGCCTTGTAGGCGGCGGGCGCGAGTTCGGGGTCGTCCTTGGCGCCGGGCTTGGGCAGGGCCTTGCGGTGCTTGCCGTCCTCGTCCGCGACGAAGGGCTTCAGCTGCTCGTCGAACCGGACGACGAAGCGGCGCGGCCCGTAGTCGAGCACCATGCCGCCGTCGGCGTCCAGGCCGAAGTCGGGCACGAGCCGGTCCGCGAGCTGCTCGGTGCTGAGGCCGAGCCGGTCCGCGACCTGCCGGATCCGCTCCTGCGCCTCGAACTGCAGGCCCTTGAACTTGACCTTCTGCGCGATGCCGTGCAGATGCATCAGCGCCACGTCCGAGCCGATCTCGGCGAGGACGCCGAGGCCGTTGACGGCGTTCTTGTGCCCGCCCGCCCCCGGCCAGGCCCGGATGACCGGCGTCAGCCGCCGGACGGTCTCGTCGTCGCCGAGGCGGCCGAGCTGGCGCAGCGCCCAGCCGTCCTTGGACGGGTTCCCCGCTCCCCGCCACTGCTCGAACAGCGCCCAGCCGAACTCGGCCAGCGAATCCGGCTCGCACGCCTCTTTCAGCTCCTGCGTCCCATGGGGAGTCTGGAGGGTCAGCAGGTCGATCAGGTGGCGGGCGGCGTCCAGGGGCAGCGCGCGCTCGCGGCCCCGCAGGAGCACCTGCGGGAGCGGCGCCGGGTCCACCCATCCGCCGACCTTCGCGGGCTGGTCGAGGCCCGTCTCGGCGGGTGCCAGGGACAGCAGTTCGGCGACCGCGCCCGCGGCCTCGTCGCCATGGGCGCCGCGGGCGGCGTCCGCGATACCGGCGACTCCGTGCGCCTCCTTCAGGTACCGGAGGGCGGTCTCGGCGTGCCGCCGGTCCTTGGCCTTCTTTCCCAGCGCGGCGGGGACGAGCAGCGGCACCGCGTCGAGCCCGTGCCGGTCGAGCCACGCGCGTGCGGGGGCGAGGAACGAGCCGCGCTTGGTCGCCCACTCAGCCATGATCATGGCGACACCGGCGTCCAGGCACGGCATCAGCGGGTCCACGGCGAGATCCGGAGCCGTCGACGACGTCGGCGTGACCACGGGCAGCGCGTCCAGCCCGTACCGGGCCAGGAGGACCCGCTTCCATTGGTGGGCGTAGGCCGGGCGGCTGTAGGCGTAGTCGCGCAGGAGAGGGCGGATCAGCTCCTCCGGCCCGTGCACCAGGAGCTGCAAGGGGGCGGTCTTGGGCGTGCCCCTCCGGTACGCCTCGACGAGCATCTCCCAGTCGTCGCTGTCGGGCTTCCCTATGTGCGGATCGGTCTCCAGCCACGCCTGGCGCTCGCCCTCCCGCCACACGAGCCGGGGCTCCGGAAGGCTCAGGCCGGGCAGGACCGGGCGCCGGGGTCGCAGCCACGGGCGCTCGGTGAGCACGGCGGGCAGGTCGTCCGGTGCCGCGTCGGGGACGCGCGCGGACGTGTCGGCGACGCGCCCGACGACCGCGGCGACGTCGTCCGGCAGGTCCGGCAGGACGGCGGCGACCAGGTCGGCGTTGGCCGCGGCATGGCCGCGGAGCATGTCGTGCTCGCCCGCCCGCGCCAGCATCCGCAGCGCCCGGACGGGGAAGCGCCGGGCCGCCTCGCCCAGCGCGGCCCGGGCGTACTTCTGGTCCTGCCGATCGAGCAGTGCCTGGAACGCCTCGTCCGACGGCAGGAGGGCGATCGTCTCCAGGATGCGTTTGCGGTCCTCCGCCTCCAGGTACCCGCTGCCGGCCTCCCTGGCCAGCCAGGGCAGCGCGTCCGCGCCGAGCCCGTCCGCCAGCGTGATGAGCAGCCCCCGGCTCGCCTGGCCCCAGAAGAGACCCCGCGCCATGATCGGCGTGGTGAGCTGGTCGCCTCTCCCGAGCGCCCCCGCCGCCATCCACAGCAGGTCGTAGCGGCGTTGCGGCGGGATCGGCGCGGTGCAGCACTCGTCCACCCAGTCCTCGCGCGTCGGCACCAGGTACGACACGAGCCACCGCGTGATCCAGCCCGACCTGTGCTCCGCCAGCCGGTCGATCGCCTCTGCATAGACGGGTTCGTCCGCGGCGGCCAGCAGGTTCCGGACGCGCCGCGCGTCGTCCGCCGGCACCGCGACCTTGTGATCGTCGTTCAGGTGGACGGCGCCCACCTTGGTCCCGAACTCCGCGAACGCCGCTTCGGTACGGCTCAGCTCGACCAGCGCGCACGCCGCGAACGGGAGGCCGTGCTCGACGATCCAGGCGTCGACGAACGCGCGGTGCACCTTGTCACTGCGCGGTGACCCGAGCCGCCCGGCGCGCACCGCGGTGACGGCCGCGACCACCGCGGCCCCGGACGGATCGGCCTCCCCGTCCAGGTGCCGCCGCGCGGCCTCGGTGAGGGCCGGGTCGCCCGCGCCGCCCTCCCGCAGCGCGCCGACCCTGTCGCCTTCCTGCCCGATGAGGTCCCGGACGGCGTCCGGCGCCGCCGCGTCCACCTTGATCGTGGGGCCGGGCGCCCCGCCCCGCCGGGCGTGCAGCGACCGCCGCCACGAGTCCGGGATCGTGAGGACGTCTTCGTCGGGGAGGTGATCTTCCATGTCGCCCAACCGTAGAGGAGCACGCCGACAAATCCGCCTGATCCGGCGAGAACACGGGCCGGTGGGGGCAGGAACCCGGCCGCGGGCGGGGCCGTCCAACGGTGAACCGTTCGCTACCGGAGGGGTGGGGCGATGGGGATGGCTCGACCGGCCGGCTCCCGGGCCGAGTTGATGTCACGGGTCCAGGCGGCCGTCCAGGGGACCGCGTCCACGCTGGTGCCCACGCAGGACGGCTTCGTCGTCCACACGAGCTCGCCGTTTCGAGACCGCGACATGATCGCCGGGGTCACGCACCACGTCCGGCTGGACGAGCGGACCAGGACGCTCACCATCACCGACGAGATCCGGGGGCGGGACGCGGAGGGCGGCCGTTCGGCGCAGCGCGGACGGTACTCCCACAGGAGCTTCGAGATGACCTTCGGCCGCCGCAAGGACGGCACGTTCGGGAAGATCGACGAGCAGCGGTTCCGCACGGACGACGCGCGCCGGCTCATCGTGGACGCCGCCACGGCGCTCGGCTGGACGCTCCGGCGGAGCGGGGCCGAGAAGGCCGGTCTCGTCGCGGCCCTCATCGGCGCCGGCGTCGCCGGCCTCGTCCTGATCGCCGTGGTCATCGTCCTGGCGGCGGTCCTGCTGCTCTAGCGGGCCTCGCGCACCGGCGCGGAACCGCGGATGGCAGGATGGCGTCCGGTCTTCTGAGGGGGGCGGGCGTGCAGGTCGGGGACGGGACGCTGGCGGTGGGCGCCGGACGGCCGGAGGCGGAGAACCACGCGCCGGCTCTGCCGGGGCCCGTGTTCGCGGCGTACTACCACCTCGCCGGGGAAGCGAGCGGCCCTTACACCTACGGGCGCGACTCGAATCCGACGTGGACGCTGCTCGAACGGGCGATCGGCGAGCTGGAGGGCGGCGCGGAGGTCGTCGCGTTCTCCTCCGGGATGGCGGCCGTCGCGGGCGTCCTGCTGTCGCAGGTGCGCGCCGGCGATGTCGTGGTCCTGCCCGATGACTGCTACCAGACCACGCGGGCGTTGAAGGACCGGCTGGAATCGTTCGGCGAGGTCGTGCGGATGGGGCCGACCGCGCGCGACGCGCAGCTGGACCTGCTGGACGGCGCCCGGCTGGTGTGGCTGGAGTCGCCGTCCAATCCCCGGCTGGACGTGTGCGACATCCGGCGGATCGCCGAGGCGGCGCACGCGGCCGGGGCGCTCGTCGCGGTGGACAACACGCTGGCCACCCCGCTCGGGCAGCGCCCGCTGGACCTGGGCGCCGACTTCTCCGTCGCCAGCGACACCAAGGCCCTGACCGGGCACGGGGACCTGCTCCTCGGCCACGTCGCCACCCGCGATCCGGAGTCGGCCGACGCGGTCCGGTTCTGGCGCAAGACCGTGGGCGCCGTCCCCGGGCCCATGGAGGCGTGGCTGGCGCACCGGTCGCTCGCCACACTGCAGCTGAGGCTGGACCGGCAGGACGCGAACGCGCTCGCGGTGGCCGAGGCGCTGCGGGATCACCCGAAGATCTCCGGGCTCAGGTATCCGGGGCTCCCGGACGACCCGGCCCACGAGGTCGCGGCCCGGCAGATGCGGCGGTACGGCTGCGTCGTGTCGTTCTCGCTGCGGGACGAGGCGGCCGCGGAGGCGTTCCTCGGCTCGCTGCGGCTCGTCATGCAGGCCACCAGCTTCGGCGGCGTGCACAGTTCCGCGGAGCGGCGCGGGCGATGGGGCGGCGACGCCGTCGATCCCGGCTTCGTGCGCTTCTCCGTCGGGGTCGAGGACACCGGCGACCTCGTGGCGGACGTCCTCCAGGCTCTGGCGAAAATCCCATGATCGACGATGGCCGCCGGCTGTAGCGTGGCGGCCCATGAGCGACGCGCGGGCACTCCTGGAGAGCGGTGACATCGCCGGGCTGATCCGGCATCTGCGTTTCAACGCGGACGGCATGGACCTGGCCGAGGTCGGGCGTCTGATGGAGGGCGCGGCGACCCTGTCGGGATTCGACGACATGCGCGAGGCGGCCGCGGCGATGGCCCGCGAGCAGACACCGCAGGAGCTGTACGACTTCGGCTACGCGTGCATCGAACGCGGCATCGCGTTCCTGGCGATTCCGCCGCTGCGGCGGGCGCTGGAGATGCTGCCCGACGAGCCCGCGCTGCTGATGGAGCTCGTGTCGGCCCTGGAGCGCGAGAACCGGCACGCCGAGGCCGTCGCGGCACTGGAACCGCGTGTCGACTCCCTGGACCCGTGGCCCGCACGGTACCTGCTCGCCTACAACGCGCTGTTCTCCGGCGACCTGGCCCGCGCGGAGCACGAGGCGGGGCGGCTGCCCGCGCCGGACGACACCTGGACGCCCGCCCGCGACCGGCTGGCGCGCATGCTCCGGCGGGCCCGCGCGGTGCGGGACGTCAGCCCCCTCGACGGCACCGACCTGCGCGGCTGGCACTACGCGCTCGGCGGGAGCGTCCTGCTCACCATCTCGCCGTACGGGTACGGCGACGGGATGACCGGCCGGTTCGCCTTCACCTCGGACGCCTTCTCGACGTGCCGGCGCAGCCTCGACCGGCTGCGGCTGGTCCTGGACGCGGCGGGCCGGCGGCCCACGTCGGTCGGGCTGCTGCCCGACCGGTCGAGCCGGATCCTGGGGCTGGCCGCGGCGCGGCTGCTCGGGCTGCCCGCCGAGCCGTTCGCCCCGGGGCGTCCCGGTGTGCTCGCGGTCGCCTACGACCTGAACGAGACGGACGCCGAGGGGCTGTGGGAACGGGCCGAGGGCCAGGTGCTGTTCGAGCACGCGACGTGCTGGACGGACCCGCCGGCGGTGAGCGCCGACGTCACCGGCCTCCTGCACCAGGTGGTGAAGGCGCCGTGGGGCGAGCAGCTCCGGTTCTCGCCGAGCGGCGAGACCGAGACCGTCCCGCCGGACGAGCGCCCCGTGGAGGAGCTGGCCGAGGAGATCGTCCGCGCCGATCCCCACGAGCCCGACGACGGCGCGGACGACGGCGCGCCGCCCGACCCCGACGAGCTGCTCGCCGGTTTCGCCCGCGCGGCGGCCGGCCGGTGGCTCAGCGGCCCGAGGGACACGGTGCATTCCCCCGGGCCGGTGCCGAGCAGCAGGTTCGTCTAGGAGGCGGTCAGGTTCTCCAGGTCGGCGAGCAGCTCGGAGACGAGGACCGCGTCCAGGTCGGCGAGGCCGTTCTCGGCCGTGCGGGACGGGTGGTACTCCCCGGCCGCCCGGCCGGCCCGGACGCGCGCGATCTTCTGCTCGGGGAACAGGTCGACGGAGCCGGCGGCGACGCCGGGGCTCAGCTCGACCACGACGGTCACCTTCGGGTCGAGTGTCCAGGAGATCCAGTGCTCGACGCCACCGTCCTGCGGGGCGCCGCGCCGCCAGCCCATCCGGGTGAGGCCGAGGATCTTCCCGGTCGGGACGGTCAGGCCCTCGAACCGCTCCAGCCGGCCGTCCGCGGCCTCTCCGTCAGCGAGGGTGCGGACGGGCCGGCCGAGCTGCGGGAACGGCTGCAGGATCTCGTAGTCGGCGAACAGCTCCGACCACGCGCCGAGCGAGTCGCCCAGCCGCAGCGGATGGGCGATCTGGACCGCCGCCGCCTCCGGAAGCTCGACCGCGTCGTCGTCGAGGTCGGCGAACGTGCGGTCCTCCGCGATGCGGAAGGCCCGGTCGCCGCTCAGCCAGACCAGCCGGCGGGCGAGGTGCCACATCAGCGGGTGGCCGACGAGGAACTCGGCGAACTCGACGCGCGTCCAGGCGCGGCCCATGACCATGGACGACTCCAGCCGGGCCACCTCGCCGGACGCGACCGCGCGGACGTCCTTCTTCAGCTCCGCGAACCGCTTGTGGGCGGCGGGCGCGAGGTCCGGGTCGTCCTTCGCCCCCGGCTTGGGCAGCGACTTGCGGGGCCGGCCGTCCTCGTCGGCGATGGTGGGCCTGAGCTGCTCGTCGAAGCCGACCATGAACCGGCGCGGACCGTAGTCGAGCGTGAGCGTCCCGGCGGAGTCCAGGCCGAACCGCGGGACGAGCCGGTCGGCCAGCTGGTCCGGCGTCAGGCGCTCCCGCTTCGCCACCGCCTCCAGCCTGCGCTCCGCCTCGGCCTTCAGCCCCTTGTACTTGGACTTCCGCGCGATGCCGCTGATGTGCGTCAGGGCCACGTCGCCGCCGATCTCGGCGAGCACGCCGAGGCCGTGGACCGCGCGGCCGTAGCCGCCGCTCTCCCCTGGCCACCTCCTGATGTGCGGGGCGAGGAGGCGGACCGTCTCCTCGTCGCCGAACCGGCCGAGCATGGACAGCACGAAGCCGCTGCGGCCCGGAAGGCCCGCCTCCAGCCAGGCCGCGAACAGCGCCCGCGAGAACTCCGCCAGCGCCTCCCGCCCGCAGACCTCGACCGCCCCGTCCAGGACCGGGTTCACGTCGATCCCCCGGCTTCCCGGCACCGTCATGGCGAGCAGCAGGTTGCGGACCGCGTCGGGCGCGAGCTCCCCGCCCCCTCGCAGCGCGGGTCCGGGCAGCGCGTCCAGGTCCAGCCACTTGGGCAGGGGCGGCGGCGTGTACGGGGGTTCGGCGGGGGCCGCGTCGGGCGGCGCGGCGGCGAGAAGGGCGGCGACCGCCGCGGCGGCCTCGTCCCCGTGGACGCGGGCCGCCCCGGCGACGTCCCCGTCGATGAACCGCAGCGCCTTGACGGCGTTGCGGCGGGGGCCGACGCGCTTGCCCAGCGCGTCCGGGACCAGGTACGGGACGGCCGCGAGCCCGTGCCGCCCGAACCACGTGCGGGCGATCTCCTGCGCCGACTTGAGCCGGTAGAGCCAGTCGGCGAACAGCCGGGCGACGTCGGCGGACAGGAACGGCAGCAGGATCGGGCCGGTGCCGAACGGGTTCTGCTTCGCCAGGCGGAACGCCACGTCCCACGCGTCGGTCTCGTAGCGCGCCACGATCGGCTGGAGCGAATGGTCGAAGTCCCACGTCACACGGGGTTTCCAGCCTGCCAGCAGCGGCCGGGCGAGATGCTCGGGGGCCTGCGCGAGGAACCCGGCCCGGGTGGGCTCGTAGCCCATCCGGCCGTCCCGGAACTTCTCGGCGGCCTCCTCCCACTCGTCGTCCTGCCAGGATCCGTAGGGGCGCGTCTTCGCCCACCGCTCGCGCTCGCCGGGTTCCCAGCGGACGGCGCGCCCGTCCGGCGGCGTCAGGCCGGGGACGAGGATCGGCTCGTCGCCGGGCGGCCCGGCAGCGGCGGGCCTGCGCTTCCACGGCGGGTCCAGCAGGGGCTTCGGCACGTCCATGGGCGTCTCTCTCAGGTCAGGGTCGCGAGGTCGGCGAGTATTTCGGAAGCGGTCACCGGATCGAGATCGGCGAAGGACGCCGTCGGCCCACCGCCCCTCCAGAGCTGGTCGGGGCGCCGGGTGAGGGCGACGGCGCGCAGCGTCTGGTCGGGCAGCGCGTCCACGGCGCCGACCGCGATACCGGGGTCGAGGTCGATGGCGAGGCACCGGTCGCCCGGGAGCCGCCGGGAGATCCAGCACTCGACGCCGGCGTCCTGCGGCGCGCCCCGTTCCCAGCCGCGCGAGGTCAGCCCGAGCACCTTCCCGACCGGGACGGTCAGGCCCTCGAACCGGGGCAGCCGCCCGCCGGCGCGCTCCTCGTCCGCCAGCCGGTGGACGGCGCGTCCGATCTGCGGGAACGGCTGGAGGATCTCGTAGTCGGCGAACACCTCCGACCACGCGCCGAGCGAGCCGTCCAGGTCGACGGGGTGCGCGACGCCGACGGCCGCGGAGCCCGCGAGGGTGAGGACGTCGTCGTCCACGTCGGCGAAGGTGCCGTCTTCGGCGACGCGGAACGCGGTGGTCGCGCCGCCGTACCCGTCGCCGTCCCTGTCCCCGTCACAGGCCAGCCAGACCAGGCGCCGGACGATGTGCCGGACGAGCGGATGCCCGGCCAGCAGCTCCTCGAACTCCCGCACGGGCCAGCGGCGCCGCGTGACCATGCACGTCTCCAGGCGTCGGAGCTGGTCGGCGGCGACCGTCCGGACGTCCTTCTTCAGCGTCGAGTAGGCCTTGTAGGCGGCGGGCGCGAGGTCGGGATCGTCCTTCGCGCCGGGCTTGGGAAGGGCCTTGCGGCGCTTGCCGCTCTCGTCCGACACGAAGGGCCTGAGCTGCTCGTCGAACCCGACGACGAACCTTCGCGGGCCGTAGTCGAGGGTCATGGTCCCGCCCGCGTCCAGCCCGAAGTCGGGGACGAGCCGGTCGGCGAGCCGCTCGGCGGTCAGCTCCAGCCCCGCGGCGACCTCGGCGATCTTGTCCTGCGCCCGGGCCCGCAGCGCCTTGAACCTGACCCGCTGCGCGATGCCGTGCAGGTGCATGAGGGCGACGTCGGTGCCGATGGTGGCGAGCACGTCCAGGCCGGCGACCGCCTTGGCGTGCCCGCCGTCGCCCGGCCACGCCCGGATCACCGGGGTCAGCCGGCGGACGGTCCCGTCGTCGCCGGTCAGGCCGAGCTGGGTCAGCGCCCAGCCGTCCTTGGACGGCGCGCCCTGCGCCTCCCACTGCCGGAACAGGCCCCAGCCGAACTCGGCGAGCGACTCCCGGTCGCACAGGTCGCGGACGGCGTCCACCCCGGCGTAGACCTCACCGGGCCTGGACATCGCGAGCATCGTCACGACGTGGCGCGCGGCGGCGTCCGGCAGCGCACGGGCACGGTCGCGCAGGAGGATCTGCGGGAGCAGACGCACGTCGGCCCAGTCCCCGGCCTGGGGGATCTTCGAGGGCAGCAGGTCCAGCGGATCGACGGCCAGCAGCGCCTCGATCGCCGCCGCAGCCGCGTCCCCGTGGACGCGCGCCGCCTCGACGACGGCTTCGGCGCTCTCTCCGGCCGCGATGCGGCGCAGTGCGGCCTCGGCGGCGCGCCGTCCGGCACCGGCCTTGCCCAGCGCCGGAGGGAGCAGCGCGGGGACGGCGCCGAGGCCGTGCCGCCGGAACCAGGCCCGCGCCGTCGTCCCGGCCTGCTTGAGCCGGACGAGCCAGTCGGCCATCAGCCGGGCGACGTCGTCGCTCAGGTAGGGAAGCAGGATCCCGCCGGCGCCCGCCGGGTCGCGGCGCGCCGCGAACACCGCCGCGTCCAGCGCGTCCAGTTCGAAGCGGGCGACGACGACCCGCATCCACTCGCCCACGTCCCAGGGGTCGGGCGGTTCCCACCCCGCGAGCAGTGGCCGCACGAGGTCCTCGGGTCCCTCCACGAAGAACAGCGGGTGCATGTGGGCCGGCAGGTCGCCCTTCTCGAACTTCCCCACCTGGACGTGCCAGTCCAGCCGATCGACCCAGCGCCACAGATGGTGCAGGTCGACCGTCCACTCGTCCCGCTCGCCCGGCTCCCAGGCGATGGAGCGCGTGCCGGGCGAGCCGAGGTCCTTGATCACGACGGGCCTGGCCCTCGACCGGGGACGCGTCCACGGCGGATCGGCGAGCAGCGGCGGCAGCGCGCCGTCCGGCGCCTCCGGCAGCCGCACGATGGACGCGCGGGCCGCCTCGACCGCGGCGCGCGACTCCTCCGGAAGCTCCGGCGGCATCGCCTCCGCGAGATCCGGATGGGTGAGCAGATGCGCCCGCAGCAGCTCCTCAACCTCGGGCCCGCGCGGCGCCGCTGCCAGCAGCCGCAGCGCCCGCCCGGGGAACGTCCGGGCCGCGGCCGACAGCGCGGGCCGGACGTACTTGCGGTCGAACCGGTCCACGAGCGCCTGGAACGCCTCGTCGACCGGCAGGCGCGCCAGGGCGTCCAGCAGGTTCCGGGAGGTGTCGCCGTCGACGTACCGGTCGTCCAGTGCCCTGGCGAGCAGGGGCACCGCGGCGGACGGTCCGACACCGTCCACGACGGTCGCGACGATGCCGGGGCTCCGGTCGTAGTAGCCGAGCGGCAGGGCGGCCGGGTCGACCTGCTCCGGTGCCCCGAGCGAGCAGAACAGCATCCAGCGGAAGGTCAGGTGATGGGGCAGTCGCGCGATCAGCGGGTCGGTGAAGACCTCGTCCGCCCAGTCCAGCCGGGTCGGCACGAGATAGGAGACGACCATGCTCTGGAGGGACGTCCGCCGCGCGCCCGCCAGCCCCGCGACGGCCTCCGCGTACACGCCTTCGCCGGCGGCGGCCAGCAGCGACCGGAGGTGGCGCGCCGCCCGCTCGTCCGCCCACCAGCCGCCGACGTGGTCGGACTGCCGGCGGGCGCGGACGCCGCCCCAGGTCCTCCTGCTCCCGGCCTGGACGTAGTCGACCGTGATCTCGCACAGTTCGGCGTAGGCGCGGGCGGCGAAGGGCAGGCCGTGCTCGGCCGCCCACGCGTCCCGGAACGGGTCCTCCCCGCCGGATTCGCGCAGCCCCCGCAGGGACACCGCCGCCGCCGCGACCACCGCCGCGCCCAGCGGATCACGTTGCCCGTTCAAGTGGGTGCGAGCGCGCTCGGCGAGCTCGGGGGCCGTTCCCGGCAGGGCGAGGACGGTCTCGATCTCCGAGTACGCCCCGTCCACGAGCGCCCGTGCCTTCCGGGCCGCCGGCGCGTCGATCCGCGCCTCCGGCCATGGCCCCGGGCGGTCGCGGCGTGGATGGGCGAGCCTCCGCCACGCGTCCGGCATCGCCCAGGTGTTCTCGTCCGCCGCGGTCGCCATGGAGCCACACCGTAGAGGAGATCACCGACAAAGCGGATCAGCTTCCGGAACGCATGTCCCGCTCGACGGCGTCGGCGGCCTTGCGGGCGGCGATCAGCACCGGGTCCCAGACGGGCGAGAACGGCGGCGCGTACCCGAGGTCGAGGCCCGTCATCTCCTCGACCGTCATGCCGTTCCACAGCGCGATCGCCAGACCGTCCACGCGTTTGGCGGCGTTCTCCTTCCCGACGATCTGCGCGCCGAGCAGCCGCCCGGACCGGCGCTCGGCGATCAGCTTGGTCGTCATCCCCATCGCGCCGGGGTGGTAGCCGGCGCGGGTGGTGGACTCCACGACCACGCTCAGCGTCGCGAACCCCGCCGCGGCCGCCTCGCGCTCGTTCAGCCCCGTCCGCGCGACCTCGACGTCGCAGATCTTCGAGACGGCGGTCCCGGCGACGCCGGGGAAGGTGGCGTAGCCGCCGCCGAGGTTGACGCCGGCGACGCGGCCCTGCTTGTTGGCGTGCGTGCCGAGCGCGATCGCGACCGGGGCGCCGGAGACCAGGTGCCGGGTCTCGACGCAGTCGCCGGCCGCCCACACCCGCTCGGTGCGGGTGCGCATCCGCCGGTCGGTGACGATGCCGCCGGTCGGGCCGGTCTCGACCCCGGCGTCCCGGGCCAGTCCGGAGGCCGGTCGCACGCCCAGCCCGAGGACGACCAGGTCCGCGGGGAGCGTGCGGCCCCCCGTCCGGACGGCGGTGACGCGCCCCTCCGGCGATGTGTCGAAGCCCTCCACGGGCTCGCCCAGGTACAGCGTCACGCCGATGCCGCGCATCGCGTCCGCGACGATGGCGCCCATGTCCGGATCGAGGGTCCGCATCGGCTGGTCGGCGGCGTCGACGAGGGAGACCTCCAGGCCGCGCATCACCATCGCCTCGGCCATCTCCAGGCCGATGTAGCCGCCGCCCACGACGACGGCGCGGCGCGGTTCGTCCTCTTCGAGGACGCGACGGATCGCGACCCCGTCGCCGAGGACCTGCACGCCGTGGACGCCGGCGGCGTCCGCCCCGGGCAGCCGCGGGCGGATCGGGTCGGCCCCGGTCGCGATCATGAGGTGGTCGTAGGGCTCCCAGCGCTCCCCGTCCTCGTCCCCGTTCCCGGCCCCGTCGAGGGACCGGACGCGCACCCGGGCGCCGTCCAGGTCGATCCCGGTGGCCTCGGTGCGCAGCCGCAGGTCGATGCCGCGGTCGCGGAACTCGGCGGGCGTGCGGGCGATGAGCGCGTCGAGGTCGTCGACCACGCCGCCGACGTAGTACGGGATGCCGCACGCGGAGTAGGACGCGTGCCACCCGCGCTCGAACACGACGATCTCCAGCTCGTCCGGGCCGCGCCTCCGGCGGGCCTGGGACGCGGCGCTCATCCCCGCGGCGTCACCGCCGATGACGAGCAGGCGTTCGCGTGCGGCCATGCCGGACTCCTCCCCTTGATGATCGTCCTACTCCAGACCGTAGACCCGGCGGGCGTTGCCCGAGGCGATCATCTCCGCGACGCGCGCGGCGTCCCGGGACGTCCAGGCGCCGTCCTCCACTCCCCCGGCCAGGAACCCGGCGAGCCCGTGCCGGAACAGCAGGGCGCCCAGGTGGTACAGCTCCGCGAGCCCGAACGCGTCGGAGGAGTACAGCACCTTCCCGAAGGGGGCCAGCTCCAGCAGCTCGGCGATCAGCGCGGGCGAGCGGTGGCCGAGGTTGTGGGTGGCGAGGCCCGCGTCGACGTACACGTTCGGGAGCACCTGCGCCAGGTAGCCGGCGTGCCGGTGGAACGGGTAGTTGTGCAGCAGCATCGCCGGGACGGGGTCCATCGCCCGGAGCAGCTCGATGAGCAGCAGCGGGTCGCCGCGGCGCAGGTCGGCGTCCACGTCCCCGTACCCGACGTGGAACTGGACGGGCAGCCCGGCGTCCACCGCGCACCACACGAGGAACCGATGCAGGATCTCGTCGCAGACGCGCGGCGGCTCGCCGCCGCTCTCCGCGGCGAGCATCAGCTGCCCGGCCGCGCCAGTGACCTCCGCCTCGGACGGCCGCACGCCCGACAGCTCCAGCCCGGCCCGGTAGGCGGCGACGGACTTGGCGCCGGCGGCGTCTCGGCCCTCGATCCGGGAGCGCACCTCGCCGGCGAACCGGGCCGCCTCGACGCCGTCCGCGACCACCTGCTCGGCGACGGACTCCAGCCGGACGATCTCGTGCGCCGCCGCGCCGGCGAGGCGTCCGAGGTCGGGCGGGTCGAGCAGGGCGGCCGGGCTGTAGCCGGTGTCGACGCAGAGCGCGTCCAGCCCGGCGGCCTCCAGGAAGCGGCGGTTGACCTCGTCCGCGCCCAGCTCGGCCCGGCGGGACAGGTACTCGGCGGGCTCCGCGTGCGCCTCCAGGCCGAGGACGGGCGGGCACCAGCGCCGCAGCGCGAACCCGACCTGGGTGTCGAACATGCTCACCCCCGGCGGGCCGGCGGTCTCGGCCTCGGTGAGCATCTCCTCGAACTCCGCCCGGCCGGGGTCCTCGCCGAGGACGCCGTGGCAATGGTGGTCGACCAGCGGCAGCGACTCCAGATACTCCAGCACGGCATCCGCCTTCCTCCCTCGAACCGGCCCCTGTTCTCCCTACGATGCCCTTACGGACCGTGTTCGTGCCTCATTCACCCTGATCGGGAGTCAGCACCGTGGAACCGACCTCTGTCACCGCCCCGGAAGGACCGGCTCCCGGCGTGCGGCCGCTCGACGGGCACGAGCGCGCCCGGCTCGGCGCACGCGCGGCGGAGGCGGCGCGGAGGATGGCCGGGCAGGGCCTCGTGGCCGTGGCGCTGACGTGGGTGGACGTCAGCGGGATCACCCGCACCAAGACGGTCCCGGTGGAGCGGCTCGAGCACGCCGCGGCGTGGGGCGTCGGGATGTCCCCGGTGTTCGACGTGTTCCTGCTGGACGACTCGATCGTGTCCGGGCGCCACATCGGCGGCCCGGTCGGGGACCTGCGGCTGCACCCCGACCTGGACCGGCTCGTCCCGCTGGCCGCGCTGCCGGGCTGGGCGCACGCGCCCGCGCACCGGTACGCGCAGGACGGCACCGTCCACCCGCTGGACACCCGGGCCCTGCTGCGCCGCGAGGCCGACCGTCTCGCCGGGGAGGGCTGGACGGTCAGGGCGGCGTTCGAGATCGAGTGGGCGGTGTCGAAGGGCGACGGGGACGAGTTCTCTCCGGCCTGCAAGGGCCCCGCCTACGGAATGACGCGGGTCACCGAGCTGGCGGGCTACCTGCGGGACGTCCTGAAGGCGCTGCGGGAGACCGGCGTGACGGTCGTGCAGCTGCATCCCGAGTACGCGGCGGGGCAGTACGAGGTGTCGGTGGCCGCCGAGGACCCGGTGGGCGCGGCCGACACCGCCGTCCTGGTCAGGGAGACGATCCGGGCGGTGACGATGGAGCACGGCATGGCCGCGTCGTTCTCCCCGAAGGTCGAGGCGGACTCGGTCGGCAACGGCGCGCACGTGCACCTCAGCCTGTGGCGGGAGGACGCGGCGGACGGGCCGGCGAACGCGATGGCGGGCGGCCGCGGCCCGTGCGGCATGACGGCGGCCGGGGAGGCGTTCACCGCCGGGATCCTGCGCCGGCTGCCGGCGCTGCTCGCGGTCGGCGCGCCGTCGGTGGCGAGCTACCTGCGGCTGATCCCCTCGCACTGGGCGGGCGCGTTCGCGTGCTGGGGGCTGGAGAACCGGGAGGCCGCGCTGCGGTTCGTCACGGGCGCCGAGGGCGAGCGCGCGACCGCGGCGAACCTGGAGGTCAAGTGCGTGGACGGCGCCGCCAACCCGTACCTGCTCCTCGCGGCGCTGCTCGCGGCGGGCCGGGACGGCCTCGGCACCGGCCTGACGCTGCCGGAGCCGGTCGGCACGGACCCCGCCGGTCTCGCGGAGGAGGAGCGCGCCGCCCGGGGCATCGCCGCGCTGCCGGCGTCGCTCGGGGAGGCGGTCGCGGCGTTCGAGGCGGACACCGTCCTGCGGGACGCGCTCGGCGAGGCCGTCACCGACACCGTGTCGGCGGTGCGGCGCGGGGAGATCGCGCTGCTGGACGGGGCGACGCCGCAGCAGGTGGCCGCGGCCACCCGCTGGCGGCACTAGCCGAGCTTCGCCCCGGACGCCCCGTCGCGTCCGGCGGACACGACCGGTCCCGGCTCGAAGCGCTGCACGCGCATCTGCAGGCGCCCGCAGGCACAGCGGGTGTAGGTCACCACGCCCTCGGAGGTCAGGTGCCGCGACAGCACCTCGTACACATCGGACTCAGGCCAGCCACAGCGTGGGCATTCCACCGCGCATCCCCAGGGACGACGTCTGTAAGGGTTATAACTAAGATATCATTTACTGCACGGTGGCGGGACCGGAGGCCGGGGTAATGCGCATCACTGGTTACAAGAGTCACGGGGTGGCCGCGGCCGCCGCACTGGTCAACGCCGTGACGAGCGTCGGCGGGGACGACTCCCCCGCCGCGCTGCGCCGCGTGCTGCGGGACAACGAGTTCTTCTGGCACGAGTTCGAGGACGCCGACGCCGACGAGCTGCGGGAGTGGGGGCGGACGCTGCGGCGCTTCTTCGAGGCGCCCGGCCTGGAGGAGGCGATGGCCCTGCTGAACGGGCTCATGCTGGAGATCCCCATGCACCCGCACCTCGCCGACCACGAGCCGCACGGCCTGCACATGCACTACGCGCCGCCGTCCTCCCGGCTGGTGGAGCGGTTCCGCGCGACCACGCTGATGAAGCTCGCCGAGCTGATCGTCGAGCACGGCCTCGGCCGGACGGGCGTCTGCGCCGCGGAGGGCTGCGACCGGGTGTACGCCGACACCTCCCGCGCGGGCCGGCGCCGGTTCTGCTCGGAGGCCTGCGCTAACCGGACGAACGTCGCCGCGTTCCGCGCCCGGCGCCGGGAGTGACCTGCCCCGATATGGGGGAATGACTGCCCGCATGTCGCTCGCGTTCTTCCGCCGCCGATCCGGCCGAGACGACCGCGCGGGCCGCTCGCCGCTGCGCGTCGCGACCGAGGTGCAGTCCACGGTGTTCCGCATCGCCCGCTTGACGATCACGGCCGTGCTGTCGTTCGTGCTGGCGCTCGCGGTCCTGCCGGCCGGCGGGCCGGAGCCGCTGCTGGCGCCGCTGACCGCGCTGCTCGTCGTCCAGTCCTCCGTCTACCAGACGATCCGGGCGAGCATCCTGCGCGTCGCCGCGGTCACCGCGGGGGTCCTGGTCGCGGTCCTGGCCGCGAGCACCATCGGGTTCTCCTGGTGGACGCTCGGCCTGGCGATCCTCGCCGCGCTGACCATCGGGCACGTCCTGCGGCTGGGCGAGCACGTGCTGGAGGCGCCGATCTCCGCGATGCTGATCTTCGCGCTCGGCTCGGCGAGCGAGGCGGGCGCGGAGGACCGCGTGCTGGAGACGCTGATCGGCGCCGCCACCGGGCTCGCGGCCACGCTGCTGGTGCCGACGGTGCGGGTCCGGCCGGCCGAGGAGGCCGTCCAGGACGTGGCGGAGAAGCTGCGGGAGCTGCTCGCCGGCATCGCGGACGGGCTGCGCGGCGAGCGCGCCGCGGGCGAGGCGGCCCGCTGGCAGGAGGAGGCCGAGCGGCTGGCGCGCGAGATCGGCCGGACCGACCGTGACCTCGGGGCCGCCGAGGAGAGCGTCCGGCTCAACCCCCGGACCCGGGCGCGGCGGCTCATCGACGCCGGGGTGGCGCTGCGCAACGCGATGGAGACGATGGAGCACTTCACCCTGTCGCTGCGCGGGCTCACCCGGTCCCTCGCCGACGACGAGCGGCTCGGCGACCGGGGCCGGCTGCTGACCGACCCCGAGCTGCGCCGCGAGCTCGGCGACGCCCTGGCCGGGATCGCCGCGAGCATCTCGGCCTACGGGCGGCTGGCCCGCTCGGACCTGGCCCGCGACGCCCGGCCCTTCCTCGCCGAGCACGAGCTGGAGACGCGGGTGGACGTGGCCCGCGAGCGGCGCGCCCGGCTCACCCGCAGGCTGCACGAGCGCGCCGCGGCCGGCGACCTGTGGCCGCTGTACGGGGAGGTGTCGATGGACATCGACCGGCTCATCGAGAACCTGCGCGTGGAGCACCGGGCCCGCGCCCGCGAGCACTGGCGGCGGCACCGCGGCGCGGCGCGGCACCTGCCGCCGCGTCCGGTCCGGGCCGTCCAGCAGGCCGGGCACACGCTGCGCAAGGCGGCCGGGTCGGCCGCCGCCGCGGCGGAGCGCAACGCCCGCGAGTCCGGCGAGCGGTACCACCGGCCCTGACGAGGACGCGGACCCGCCCCTGGGGGGAGGGGGCGGGCCCGCGTATGGGTGGGGTCGGCGTGGGTGTGTGGGCGGGGTCAGCGGAAGGTCGGCTCCAGGACGTCGACGCCGCGCGTGTTGTCGGCGACGTAGACGTACTTGCCGTGCCAGTACGGCTGCCAGGACGCGGCGTCCGCCGGCCGGTAGTAGGCGACCTGCCTCGGGTTCGTCGGGTCCCGGACGTCCAGGAAGCGGGTGCCCTGCGAGTAGAACGACTGCGCGACGATGCCGTCGCGGACGTCGAAGTAGTGCGCGGAGCAGTCGGTGCTCTCGGGGTCGCTGCCCTCCTTGCCCGCGACGCCCCACGTGCCGACGGTGCGCAGGCGGAACGGCTTCTCCGGCGTGGACCGCCAGCCCTGCCCGCCGTGGGAGCCCTCCAGCGAGGCGATGACGAGCAGGCCGTCGTTGGCGCAGCCGTCGTTGAACGTCTCCTCGGTGACGTACAGCAGCCTGCCGTTGCCCCACCTGCGCGGGTCGGCGGCCTGGTTCCTCGTCCGGCCGACCGCCCGGTAGCTGTTGTGCATGAACGCGGAGTTGGTGGTGGCCTCGTCGAGGCCGCCGCCCGCGTACGGGACGGGGTCGAACGCGGTGGCCCTGCGCCACTTCTTCTCGACCGGGTCGTAGTGGCGGCCGGTGGTGTGGTACCCGCGCACGCCGCCGCGCCCGGACGCCCAGGCGACGCCGTCGGAGTCGACCTGGATGTCGTGCGTGTAGTCGGTCTTGCCGTCGTTGCGGCCCGTGTCGATCGGCTTCCGGTGCACCTTCGGCTTCGCCGGGTTGCGGACGTCGGTGACCCAGACGGGCCGGCCGCCCCAGTCATCGGGCATCCAGTCGGCCTTGGCGGGGCCGCCCGTCCACAAGTACTTGCAGTCGTTGACGCAGGTCGTGGTGTGCCCGGCGGGGACCTTCACGTAGGTGATCTGCCGCAGGCTCTCCGGCTTGGAGGCGTCCACGACGTAGATGCCCGACTCTCCGGTCTGGGTGTTGCCACCGAACGCGCGCGGGTCCCGGGAGAGGTAGATGATCTTGCGCTTGGGGTCGAAGTCGGTGTCCTCGGTCTCCCACATGCCGGGCATGTTCAGCTGCCCGACCAGCTTGGGGACCTTGGGGTCGGCGGTGATGTCGTAGGCCTTCAGCCCGAACTCGCCGGTCGCGTACATGATCGTCCGCTTGTGGCGGCCGTGGCCGTAGTCCATGAACATCAGCGAGATGGCGCCCTTGGCGTCGGACACGCCGCCGACGCGCCGCACGCCCTTGGCCGCCTCGGACTTCTTCACGGCGGCGGGGTCGGCCCGGTGGTAGTGCCCGGCGTGGCCCCCGCTCGTGCCCTCGCCCTCGGCGGCGGCCTTGGCGGTCCGCTGGTTCTCGGGCTCGGGCGGGCACGCCCAGGCGGAGCCGGCCATGAGCGCCACGGCGGCCGCGACGGCGGCGCCGCCCCGCAGCGCGCGCCGGGCGGGAAGGGATGTGCGAGGGAGCATCGCGCCTCCACGGAACGGATCTTCGCAAGCGCCAGTGTGACCGCGATACCCGGCTTGATCAACAATTCCCGGGTCACGAAATGGACTCAGGACCATCAGGATTGGTGGGACCTGACATCCTGGTCACGATCGTCCCGTCCGCGTCCGCTCCGGCTCCCGGGAGAGGCCGTTGAAGAGCTCCACCCGCACCGCCGCCCTGATCACAGGCGCCGTGGCGGTGCTGCTGGCCCCGGTCGCGGCCTTCGCCGCCTGGAGCGAGCCGGACGACCCGCGCATCTCGGTCGGCGCGCCCGCCCCCGCCACGCTGCTGCCGGGCGACGTCCGCGACACGGCGGGCCGGATGATCGCCAACGCGGTGTGGAGGGGCCTCGTCTCCTACGACCACGACACGGGCGCGTCCGTGAACACCGCGGCCGAGTCGGTCACCAGCGAGGACCGGCGGGTCTGGACGGTCCGGGTGCGTGAGGGCGAGACCTTCCACGACGGGACGCCCGTCACCGCCCGCTCGTTCACCGGCGCGTGGACGGCCGTGCTGCGCGAGGGCTGGGCCGGGTCGCGCCTGTTCACCGACGTCGCCCGTGTCAAGGGCGCGCGGAAGGGCGAGGACAAGGTGCCCGGTTTGAAGGTCGAGGACGATCTGACCTTCACGGTGACCCTCGACCGTCCGCTGGGCAGGTTCCCCTCCATGCTCGGCGACCCGGCGTTCTTCCCGCTGCCCGAGAGCGTCCTGAAGTCGCGGGAATGGACGTCCTACAGCCGCGCCCCCGTGGGCAACGGCCCCTTCCGGGTGGCGTCGCGGAGCGCGCGGGAGATCGTCCTGAAGCGGCGGTCGGGCCGCGGCCGGACCGTCGCGGTCAAGGCGATGCCGGACGCGAAGCGCCAGTACGAGGCCGCCGGCGGCGACCTGGACGTCGCCACGCTGGTGCCGCCGAACCGGCACGAGTCGATGGAGGCCGACTTCGGCGACCGGCACCTCGCCGTCCCCGGGCGGGACGTGACCTACCTGGGCTTCCCCGGCTGGGAGGAGCGCCTCGCGTCCCCGACCGTCCGGCAGGCCCTGTCGATGGCGATCGACCGGTCCGCCGTGACCGAGGGGCCGCTCGGCCACCAGTACTCCCCCGCCGACTCTCTCGTCGCGCCGGGCATCCGGCCCGGCCACCGCGAGGGGCAGTGCCGTCTCTGCGTCCACGACTCCAAGGCCGCGGTCGCCGCGCTCGCCGACGCGGGCGGGCTCACCGGCCCGCTGAACCTCTGGTACGAGGCGGGCCGCGGCGACGACGCCTGGGTGCGGGCCGTCGCCGGGCAGCTCCGCAAGGAGCTGAAGCTCGACGTCCGCCCGCGCGCCGCCGCCGACCTCCGCAAGGCCGTGCACGACCACGAGGTCGACGGCCCGTTCGCCGTGCACACCACGGCCGCCTACCCCGCCCCGGTCGCCGCGCTCGCGCCGCTCCTGGACGCGGGAACCGGCTTCGACGACGCCTACACGACCGGCCTCGTCGACGACGCCGAGCGGGCGCTCACCTCGGGCGACAGCGTGATCCCGGCCCGGCTCGCCGAGAGCGCCATGCTGCGCGACATGCCCGCGATGCCGCTGTGGTCCGCCCATGACCACCTGGTGTGGTCGGAGCGCGTCCGCGGGGTCACCGCGGGCGCCTTCACCGGCCTGCGCCTCGAACGCCTCACCATCGCGGAGTGAGGCGCGCCTCGTTTCCGCCAACTTTCGAACGCGGCTCCGAAATCCTTATGCTGCGGGAATGCAGCAGGACGATGAGACAGGCCGGGTGACCCTGGCCCAAGTGGCGGATCAGGCCGGCGTCTCCATTTCGACGGTTTCGAAAGTCCTCAACGGACGCGAGGACGTGGCGAGCAAGACCCGGCTGCGGGTGGAGCAGCTGCTGGAGCACCACGGCTACCGGCGGGGGTCCCGGGCCGCGACCGAGGCGCCGCTCATCGAGATCGTCCTGCACGAGATCGAGAGCCTCTGGACGATGGAGCTGATCCGCGGCGTGGAGAGCGTCGCGAAGGCCAACGGCGCCAGCCTGGTCCTGACCGAGAGCGGCACCCGGCACTCCCCCGGGCCCGAGTGGATCGGGGGGGTGCTGCGGCGCCGTCCGCTCGGCGTCATCCTGCTGTTCTCCAGCCTGCCGCCGGCGCACAAGAAGCGGCTGCGCTCCCGCTCGATCCCGTTCGTCATCATCGACCCGGCCGGCGACCCGGACCCGGACGTCCCGTCGGTGGGCTCGGCCAACTGGTCCGGCGGCCTGGCGGCGACCCGGCACCTCATCGACCAGGGCCACCGGCGGATCGCGATCATCACCGGCCCGGCGGACATGCTGTGCTCCGTCGCGCGCCTGGACGGGTTCCGGTCCGCGATGAGCATGGCCGGGCTGGACGTGGAGCCGACCTTCGTGACCTACGGCGACTTCCACGTCCAGGGCGGCTTCGAGCGGGCGATGGAGCTGCTCGGCCGGCCGGACCGGCCCACGGCGATCTTCGCGGGGAGCGATCTGCAGGCGCTCGGCGCGCTGGAGGCCGCGCGGGTCCACGGCCTGCGCGTCCCGGACGACCTGTCGGTGGTCGGCTACGACGACGTCGCGGTCGCCCCCTGGGCGAGCCCCGCCCTCACCACCGTCCTGCAGCCGCTGCGGCAGATGGCCGAGTCCGCCGCCCAGATGATCCTGAGCATCCGGGCGGGCGAGCCCGTCGCCACCCGGATGGAGCTGTCGACCAGCCTCGTCGTCCGCAAGAGCACCGCGCCGCCGCCCGCCGAGGACGGCGAGGACGGGAAGGGCGGGAAGGACGCGGACGGCGCGCGGAACGCGCGGGACGTGACTCCGGAGTTGAATCTATAGACCAGTCGGTCTAGTCTCGCCCCATGGCACCACGGGGCGAGACACGAGAGCGCGTGCTGCGGACGGCCGCGGACCTCTTCCAGCGACAGGGCTACCACGGCACCGGGCTCACCCAGGTGCTCGCGGAGAGCGGGGCGCCGAAGGGATCGCTGTACTTCCACTTCCCGGACGGGAAGGAGCAGCTGGCCTCCGAGTCGGTGGCGCTGTCCGGCCGCGAGGTGGGCGAGGCGCTCACCGAGGCCGTCCTCGCCGCGCCCGACGCGCGGGCCGGGCTGGCGGCGATGGGCGACCACTTCGCGCGGAACCTGCGCGAGTCCGGCTTCAGCAAGGGCTGCCCGGTCGCGACCGTGGCGCTGGAGACGGCCGCCGAGAGCGAGGCCATCCGGGCGTCCTGCGACGACGTCTACGCCGGGTGGCAGCAGGGCATCGCGGCCGCCCTGCGGGGATGGGGCGTACCGGAGGAGCGCGCCGAACCGCTGGCCGCTCTCGTCCTGTCGTCCCTGCAGGGCGCCATCATGCTCGCCCGCGTCCGGCGGGACGTGTCGGTCATCCACCGCGTGACCGCCCAGCTCGCCGACCTGATCTGAGCCGACCTGATCTGAGGAGTCCCATGCGCGTTCACCACCTCGACTGCGCTCCCATGCGGGAGATCGAACCGGCGGACGGGCCGGAGAGCCCGCTCCGGCCGGCTCGGGCCGTCGGCCATGTGCTGCTGGTGGAGACCGGGTCGGCCGGGCTGGTGCTCGTGGACGCCGGCATCGGCCTCGGCGACATCGAGCGTCCGTCCGAGCGGCTGCTGGACGACTGGGTGGAGATGGCGGGGCCGGCGCTCGACCCCGCCGCCACGGCCGTCCGGCAGGTCGAGGGGCTCGGTTTCCCGGCCTCCGACGTGCGGCACATCGTCCCGACGCATCTGCACCGCGACCACGCCGGCGGGCTGAGCGACTTCCCGGACGCGGCCGTGCACCTGTTCGAGGCGGAGCGGGCCGACGGCGGCAAGACCCCGGCGCAGCTCGCCCACGGCCCGAAGTGGGTCGTCTACGAGGGCGGCGAGGGCGGGACCTGGCACGGGTTCGACGGCGTGCGGGCCCTGGAGGGCGTGCCGGAGGACATCCTGCTGATCCCGCTCGGCGGGCACACCCCGGGCCACGCCGGGGTGGCGGTGCGGGACGGCGACCGGTGGCTGCTGCACGCGGGCGACGCGTACATGTACCACGGGGAGGTGGACCGTCCCGAGCCGGTCACGCACCCGCTGATGGAGCTCGTGCAGGCCGGCGGCGAGGTCGACCGGGAGCTGCGGCTCGCGAACGTGGCCCGGCTGCGGGAGCTGGCGCTCGGCGGCGAGGTCGAGGTGTTCTGCGCCCACGACCCCTGGGAGCTGCTGCGCTACCGCTGAGAGAGGCGGTGCGCCAGCGCGGTGTGGCGGCGGCCGGCCCCGGCGGTGCGGACGGCGGCGGCCAGCGCCCGCCGTGACCCGACGAGGACGACGAGCTTTTTCGCGCGGGTCATGCCCGTGTAGAGCAGGTTGCGGCGCAGCATCATCCACGCGCCGGTCGTGAGCGGGACGACGACCGCCGGGTACTCGCTGCCCTGCGACCGGTGGATCGTGATCGCGTAGGCGTGGGCGAGCTCGTCCAGCTCGTCGAAGGCGTAGTCGATGCTCTCGTCCTCGTCGGTCAGGACGGTGAGCGACTGCTCTTCGAGGGAGACGGACGTGACGACGCCGACGGTGCCGTTGAAGACGCCCGCCTCGCCCTTGTCGTAGTTGTTGCGGAGCTGGGTGACCTTGTCGCCGACGCGGAACACGCGCCCGCCGTAGCGGCGTTCGGGGCGGGCGTCGTCGTGCGGGGTCAGCGCCTCCTGGAGCATCGTGTTCAGCGTCCCCGCCCCGGCCGCGCCCCGGTGCATGGGCGTGAGGACCTGGACGTCGCGGCGCGGGTCGAGGCCGAACCTGCGCGGGATCCGGTTGGCGACGACGTCCACGGTCATCTCGGCGGCCTCGTCCTGCTCCTCGCACGGGAACAGGAAGAAGTCGTCGTAGCCGCGCGTGTGGGGGTGGTCGCCGGAGTTGACGCGGTGCGCGTTGACGACGATCCCGGACCGCTGCGCCTGCCGGAAGATCTTCGTGAGCCGGACCCGCGGGATCGCCTCCGCACCGAGCAGGTCGGCCAGCACCTCGCCCGCGCCGACGGACGGGAGCTGGTCGACGTCCCCGACGAGCAGCAGGTGCGCGCCGCGCGGGATCGCCTTCACCAGCTTGTTGGCGAGGATCAGGTCGACCATGGAGCTCTCGTCCACGACGACCAGGTCGGCGTCCAGCGGGTCGTCCTGGTCGAATCTGGGGTCGCCGCCGGGCTGGAGCTGCAGGAGCCGGTGGACGGTCGCCGCCTCGTGCCCGGTCAGCTCGGCGAGCCGCTTGGCGGCGCGGCCGGTCGGCGCCACCAGGACGATCTTGGCCTTCTTCGCCGCGGCGAGCTCCACCACCGACCGGACGGTGAAGCTCTTGCCGCAGCCCGGCCCGCCGGTCAGCACCGCGACCTTGGACGTCAGCGCGAGCTTGACGGCCTCCTCCTGCTCGGGCGCGAGGGCCTGTCCGGTGCGCTGCCTGAGCCACGGGAGCGCTCTGTCCCAGTCGACGTCCGCGAACGCCTTCAACCGGTCGGTCGGCGCGTCCAGCAGGTCCAGCAGCCCGCGGGCGAGGGACCGCTCGGCCCGGTGGAACGGCACCAGGTACACCGCCGGGATCGTCGCGGCGTCCTCCCCGCCGCCGGGGATCGGCTCGCGGACGACGCCCTCGTCGCGGGCCAGTTCGTCCAGCGCCGGGACGATCAGCTCGCGCGGCACGCCGAGGATCTTCTCGGCCGCCGTGACCAGGTTGGGCTCGGGCAGGAAGCAGTGCCCGTCGTCGGCCGCCTCGGACAGCGTGTACTGCAGGCCCGCCTTGATCCGCTCGGGGCTGTCGTGCGGGATGCCGACCGCCTGCGCGATCGTGTCGGCGGTCTTGAACCCGATGCCCCACACGTCCGACGCGAGCTGGTACGGGCGCTCGCGGACGGTGTCGATCGACTCGTCCCCGTACTTCTTGTAGATGCGGACGGCGAGGGAGGTGGAGACGCCGACGCCCTGCAGGAAGACCATCACCTCCTTGATGGCCTTCTGCTCCTCCCACGCGTCCGCGATCCGCCGGGTGCGCTTCGGGCCGAGGCCGGGAACTTCGACGAGGCGCTCCGGCTCCTCCTCGATGATCCGCAGAATGTCGGTGCCGAAGTGCCCGACCATCCGGTCGGCCATCACCGGGCCGATCCCCTTGATCATCCCGGAGCCGAGGTAGCGGCGGATGCCCTGGATCGTCGCCGGCAGGACGGTCGTGTACGAGTCCACCTCGAACTGCTTGCCGTACTTCGGATGCGAGCGCCACCGCCCGACCAGGCGCAGGCTCTCCCCCACCTGGGCGCCGAGCAGCGCGCCGACGACGGTGAGCAGGTCGCCCCCGCTCTTGGCGGTCGCCACGCGGGCGACGGTGTAACCGGTCTCCTCGTTGGCGTACGTGATCCGTTCCAAGACCGCCTCAAGCTCCGCCGGACGCGGCGTGGCGTTGGGGGTCGCGGGGGTCGGCACGTCCACCATGATGGCCGATCCACCGGACGGGCTGGCCGGATCCGGCGAACGTTCTGGATCTTCCGTTGATCGCGGCGTACGTTCCGGGCGCACCCGTACGTGCACCCGCAATGCGTACCGGGAGGTATCGCTGGTGTTCCGCTCCCGAACCCAGGCACTGGCGGCGCTCGGCGCCCCTGCCGTGTCCCTCGCCCTCACGCTCACCGCCGCTGCCCCGGCCGCGGCCTCGCCCCCCGCCCCCACCGGGAACGATCCGATCGCGGGCTTCACCAAGGAGAACTCCGACTGGCAGCGGCGTTACGAGCGCCTGTTCAAGGCCGTCCCGTCCGCGAAGGTCGCCCGCGACCTGGACGCCGAACTGTCGGAGGAGCCGGGCCTCACCACGACCACCGGCGACCGGAACCGCGTCCGGCGCATCGTCGAGCGCCTCCGGTCGTACGGACTGAAGCCCGAGGTCCGGACGTACTACGCCTACCTGTCGCTGCCGCGGCGCGTGAAAGTGGAGATGACGGCGCCGCACCGGCGGACGCTGCCGGTCAAGGAGAAGAAGCGTCCCTGGCAGAAGCACTACGACGACGTGATCCCCGGGCACAACGGCATGTCGCCGTCGGGGAACGTCCGCGGCGAGGTCGTCTACGCCAACTACGGCCGCCCCGAGGACTTCGCGCTGCTCGCCGAGAAGGGCGTCTCCGTGCAGGGCAAGATCGTCCTCGTCCGGTACGGGGCGGTGTTCCGCGGGATCAAGCCGCGCGAGGCCGCCGAGCGGGGCGCCAAGGGCGTGCTGATCTACTCCGACCCGGCCGACGACGGGTCCGCCCGGGGCCCGGTCTACCCGGACGGGCCGTGGCGCGCCGCGGACGGCATCCAGCGCGGCAGCATCGCGCAGATCCAGCTCGCGGCCGGGGACCCGCAGACCCCCGGCTGGCCGTCGGTGAAGGGCGCGCACCGGATCCCGCCGTCGCAGGCCCCGATGCTCAAGGGGCTCGTCCCGACGACGCCGATCTCCTACGGCGCGGCCGAGCCGCTCCTGCGCGCGCTGAAGGGCGACCAGGTTCCGAAGGAATGGCAGGGCGGCCTGCCGTTCGCGTACCGGTTCGGCCCCGGCGGGACGAAGGTGCACCTGGACCTGGAGAACACGTTCCAGGTCCGCCCGCTGTGGGACGTCACCGTGCGCATCCCCGGCAGCGAGCATCCCGAGCAGGAGGTCATCCTCGGGGCGCACCACGACGCGTGGACCTACGGCAGCAGCGACAACCTGTCCGGTACGGAGAACGTGCTCCAGGTGGGACGCGCTCTGGGGCAGCTCCTCAAGAAGGGCTGGCGGCCTAAGCGGTCCGTCGTCCTGGCCACCTGGGACGGCGAGGAGTACGGGTTGTTCGGCTCCACCGAGTACGCCGAGCAGCGCGGAAACCGGCTCCGCGACGCGGTCGCCTACCTGAACATGGACGGCGCGGGAGGGTCCCATTTCGGCGCCTCGGCGACACCGGCGCTGGACCAGTCCGTCATCGACGCGACCAAGGACGTGCGGTGGCCGGGCACCGGTGGGACGCTGTACGAGGCGTGGAAGGCGCAGAACGACGGCACGACCCCCATCGACCGCATCGGCGGAGGCTCGGACTTCCAGGCGTTCTTCCAGCGGTTCGGGGTCCCGGCGATGGATCTGGGCTCGTCCTCCACGGGGAACGCCGGGAACTACCACTGCGCCTGCGACGACCACTACTGGATGTCGCGGTTCGGCGACCCCACCTGGGAGTACCACGCGGCGATGTCGCGGCTGGCCGGCATCGCGACGCTGCGGCTCGCCAACGCCGACGTGGTCGCGCTCCGCTACCGCCCGTACGCGTCGGAGACGGTCCAGTACCTCACCGACTTCACCGAAGAGCAGCGCGAGCGGCTCGGGTCCGTCGTCGTGGACGTCTCGCGCGACATCGCGCAGGCCAAGGCCTGGCAGCGCGCGGCGGAGGCCCTGCAGGCGCGTGCGGAGGCGGCGCTCCGGAAGGGCGACACGGCCGCGTTCCGCCGCCTCAACGACAAGATCATGCAGACCGAGCGGGACCTGCTGACCCGGGCGGGGCTGCCGGGCCGTCCCTGGTACCGGCACCAGGTCTACGCGCCCGGCATCGACACCGGATACGCGACCCAGCGGCTCCCCGCGCTGAACGACGCGCTCTTCGTCGACCACGACGTCCGTTCCGCCAAGGCGTACGAGGCCCGGTTGTTCCAGAGCCTCCGCGCCGCGACCCGCACCCTCGCCCCCGAGGAGTAACGATGAAGAGGATCCTGGCGATCACGGCATCGGCCATGGTCGGCTCCGCACTGGCCGTCTCCGCCGTCCCGGCGGGCGCCGCGCCGTCGCACGCGCGGCCCGGCATCTCCAAGGAGCCGTTCGGCGCCCTGGAGGACGGCACGAAGGTCGACCGCTACACCCTCACCAGCGGGCGAGGCGTCCGGGTGCGCATCATCACCTACGGCGGCATCGTCCAGACCCTGGAGACACCGGACCGGCACGGGCGGCGCGCCAACGTCGTCCTCGGCTTCCCGACGCTGAAGGACTACGTCGACCTGAACGGCGGCCCCTACTTCGGCGCCGTCATCGGCCGGTACGCCAACCGCATCGCCAAGGGCCGGTTCACCCTGGACGGCACCACGTACCAGCTCGCCCTCAACAACGGCGAGAACAGCCTGCACGGCGGCCTCAAGGGCTTCGACACCAAGGTCTGGGACGCGCACCCCGTCAAGGGCCGCGACAGCGTCGGCCTGCGCCTGGAGTACACCAGCGCGGACGGCGAGGAGAACTACCCGGGCACGCTCAGGACCACCGTCACCTACACGCTGACCGCCGATGACCGGTTGCGGGTCGACTACCACGCGACGACCGACAAGGCCACCATCGTCAACCTGACCAACCACTCGTACTTCAACCTCGCCGGGGAGGGCACGGGCACGATCTACGACCACCGGCTGAGGCTCAACGCGTCCCGCTTCACGCCGGTCGACCCGACGCTGATCCCGACCGGCGAGCTCGCCCCGGTGAAGGGCACCCCGTTCGACTTCACCCGGGCGCACGCGATCGGCGAGCGGATCCGCGTCAACGACCCGCAGCTGCTCATCGGGCAGGGGTACGACCACAACTTCGTCCTCGACCAGCGGCGGGCGGGCGCGCTCACCGAGGCCGCGCGGGTCACCGAGCCGCGCTCCGGGCGCGTCCTGAAGATCAGCACGACCGAGCCGGGCGTGCAGTTCTACTCCGGCAACTTCCTCGACGGGAGCTTCGCCGGGACGAGCGGCCGCGTCTACCGGCAGGGCGACGGGTTCGCGCTGGAGACCCAGCACTTCCCCGACTCCCCGAACCAGCCGGGCTTCCCGTCCACCGTCCTGCGGCCGGGCGAGACGTTCGACTCCACCACCGTCTACGCGTTCTCCGCCGCCCGCTGAGCGGGCGTCACGCCGGCCGACACCTCCAGCACGCCCGTCTCGGTGACCAGCGCGGTCACTAGGCGGGCGGGCGTGACGTCGAAGGCCGGGTTGTGCGCGCCCACGCCGTCCGGGGCTGTCCTCGCGCCGCCCCAGGACAGGATCTCCGCGGCCGGACGCTCCTCGATCGGGATGCCGCCGCCGTCCGGCAGCGCGAGGTCGACGGTGCTCCAGGGCGCGGCGACCACCAACGGGATCCCGGCGGCCTGGCACGCCAGCGCCACGCCCACCGAGCCGATCTTGTTGGCGGTGTCGCCGTTGGCGGCGATCCGGTCGGCGCCGATGACCGCCACGTCCGCGAGGCCGCGCAGGATCGAGCTCGGCGCGGCGCCGTCCGCCTGGACGGCGCACGGGATGCCCGCCCGGTCGAGCTCCCACGCGGTGAGCCGCGCGCCCTGCAGGAGGGGGCGCGTCTCGTCGGCGTAGACCATCGCGACGCGTCCCCGGGCGTGCAGCTCCCGGACGACGCCGAGCGCCGTCCCCCACCCGGCGGTGGCGAGCGCGCCGGCGTTGCAGTGGGTGAGGACCCGCAGGGGCCGGTCGCCCGCCCGCGCGAGAATCCAGTCGGCGCCGAACGCCCCGATGGCGCGGTTGCCGCGCACGTCCTCGTCCAGGAGCGCCTGGGCCTCCGCCGCCACCGCGTCGGCGCCCTTCGCGACGTACGGGAGCACGCGGTCGACACCGGCCGCGAGGTTCACCGCCGTCGGGCGCGCCTGCCGGACCCGGGCGATCGCGGCGTCCCGCTCGGCGTCGTCCCAGCCCTCCCGGGCCGCCTGCCGGACGGCGATGGCGACGCCGAACGCGCCCGCCACCCCGAGGGCGGGGGCACCGCGCACGACGAGCCGCCGGATCGCGTCCACGAGCGTGTCGACGTCGTCCACGACGACGTGCTCCACCCGGCCGGGCAGAACGGTCTGGTCCAGGAGCCGGAGCCCCCCGCCCGTCCACGCGACGGTCCGCACGTCGTTCTCCATACCGCCCATCATGCCCAAAATCCCGGGAAGCCCGACGCCATCGGGCTTCCGACCTCCCCCGACTCCGCCCCGTGACCTGCGGCAACTTGACACGGGTCGAACTCTTGTTCGAAATTGTTCAGGAGTGGGGCGAGAGGAGGGACGACCGTGCCGGAGGCGGCCCTGCGGGACCTGGCGACGACCTTGGAGAACACGGGGCCGAGTCCGGACGCGGCGGTGCCCGTGCTGCCCGCGCTGCGGGCCGTGGTCCCCGGCGGCGGGCTGCGGCCCGGCTCGATCGTCGGCCTCGGCGGTCCCGGGGCCGGGTCCCTCGGCCTCGCCCTCGTCGCGGGCGTGTCCCGGCACGGCGGCGAGGACGGCACCGGAGGCTGGTGCGGCGTGGTCGGCCTCCCCGGCTTCGGCGCGGCCGCCGCGGCCGGCATGGGCGCCGCCCCCGAGCGGCTGCTGCTCGTCGACGACCCCGGCGACCGCTGGCCGGACGTCGTGGCCGCGCTGGCCGAGGCCGTCGAGCTGGTCCTGCTGTGCCCGCCGGAGCGTCCGGGCGCCGCCGCGGTCCGCCGCCTGTCGGCGCTGGCCCGCAAGCACGGCTGCGTGCTCACGCTGACCGGCGCGTTCGCCGGCGACTGGCCCGGCGTCCGGCTGCGGCTCCGGCTGGAGGACGCGGCCTGGGAGGGCCTCGCCGGCGGCCACGGGCGGCTGACCGGCCGCCGCGTCGAGATCGTCGCCGAGGGCCGCGACGCGCCCGGGCGCGGCCGCCGCGCCCGCCTCTGGCTCCCCGCCCCGGACGGCACCGTCAGGACGGACGAGACGGCACGGCCGCCGCTGGAGCTCGTCCCGGGCACCGTCGCGGCGGGGGCGCCGGTGCACACACCGCGCCCGGTCCTCCCCCGAGCCCACGCGCCGGCCGGGGAGGGGGTCGCGTGACGCGGGTGCTGGTGGTGTGGTGCCCGGACTGGCCGGTCACCGCGGTCGGGATCGACGCGGCGACCCCGGGCGCCGCGGTGGCGCAGGGCCAGGTGGCGGCCTGCACGGCGGCGGCGCGGGCCGAGGGGGTGCGGCGCGGGCAGCGGCTCCGGGACGCGCAGCGCCGCTGCCCGGAACTGGTGGTCCGCGATCGGGACACCGACGCCGAGGGGCGGCTGTTCGAGGCCGTGGTGGAGACGGTCGCCGAGCTGACGCCGCGCGTGGAGGTGGTGCGGCCGGGGCTGTGCGCCATCGCGGCGCGCGGGCCGGCCCGGTTCTACGGGGGCGAGGAGGCGCTGCGCGTCCTCGTGCAGGACACGGTGGTGGAGGCCGGCTTCGACTGCGGGACCGGCGTCGCGGACGGGCTGTTCGCGGCGGAGCTGGCGGCCCGCGCCGGGCAGGGCGGCGTGGTCGTGCCGGAGGGCCGCGCGGCGGCGTTCCTCGCGCCGTACCCGCCCGCCGTCCTCGACCGGCCGGACCTGGCCGACCTGCTCCGGCGCCTCGGCATCAGGACGCTCGGCGACTTCGCCGCGCTGCCGTCCGGGCACGTCGCCGGGCGGTTCGGGGCGGACGGGGCGCTCGCGCACCGGCTGGCGCGGGGCGAGGAACCGCGCCCGCTCGCGCCGGTCGAGGGCGCCGCGGACCTGTCGGTGCGCGCCGGCTTCGACCCGCCCGCCGAGCAGGCGGAGCGGGTGGTGTTCGCGGTGAAGCGGCTGGCGGGCGAGCTGCACGAGGGGCTCGCGGCGGGCGGGCTGGCGTGCGTCCGGCTGGAGGTCGCGGTGGGGTTCGCCGGCGGTCACGTGCTGCGGCGGCTGTGGCGGCACGACGGCCTGTCGGCGCTGGCCGTCGCCGAGCGCGTGCGCTGGCAGCTCTCGGCCCACGATCCGGCGGGGCCGGGCGGCGGCGCCGACGCCGTCTGGGGCGGCGTGACCTGGGTCGAGCTGGCGCCCGACCAGCTCGTCCCCGACGAGGGGCGGCAGGAGGGGCTGTGGGGCCGGACCGCCGTCACCGACCGGATCGCGCGGGCCGCCGACCGCGTCCAGGCCCTCCTCGGCCACCACGGGATCACGCGGCCGGTGCTGGTGGGCGGGCGCGGGCCGGGCGAGCGGGTCGTGCGGGTACCGGTCGGCGACGTGCCACCCGCCGGCCCGCCGGAGGGACCGTGGCCCGGCCGGGTGTCCGGGCCCGCGCCGGCGGTCGTCCCGGCGGAGCCGTCCCCCGCCGAGCTGGTCGACGCGTCCGGGGCGGCGGTCGTGGTGTCCGCGCGGTGCGAGGTGTCCGCGCCGCCCGCGGTGCTCGCGGTCCGCGGGCGGCCCGCCGCGGTCACCGGCTGGACGGGCCCGTGGCCCGCGGACGAGCGCTGGTGGGACCCCGCCGCCGCGCGGCGCCGGGCCCGGTTCCAGGTCACCACCGAGGACGGCGCCGCCTACCTGCTCGCCGTCGAGGGCGGGCGCTGGCACGTCGAGGCCGTCTATGACTAGCGGGCGCTGATGGGGTGGCACAATCCGCCCATTCCGTGGCGGGAGGTCGAGCAGCGGCTCTCCTGGCGGCCCGGCGAACGGTCGCCAGGCGATGCGGAGGGTCACAGCGCGCGAGGTCCGGAGCCGCCGCCGGAGCCGCCCGCCGCGCCGCGCCGGGCGGTCGCGGACGTGCCGTGGGCGGAGCTGCACGCCCACTCCTCGTTCAGCTTCCTGGACGGGGCGAGCGACCCCGGCTCGCTGGTCGCCGAGGCCGCGCGGCTCGGCGTGGAGGCGATGGCGATCACCGACCACGACGGCATGTACGGCGCCGTGCAGTTCGCGCAGGCCGCGAGCGAGGCCGGCGTCGGGACGGTGTTCGGCGCGGAGCTGAGCCTCGGCCTGCCGGGACCGCAGACCGGCGAGCCCGACCCCGCGGGGCGGCACCTGCTCGTCCTCGCCCGGGGCGCGCCCGGGTACGCGCGGCTCTGCTCGGCGATCACGGCTGCGCAGCTCGCGGGCGGGCGCAAGGGCCGTCCCGTGTACGACCTGGACGCGCTGGCCGGGGCCCACGAGGGCCACTGGGCGGTGCTGACCGGGTGCCGGAAGGGCCCGGTCCCGGCGGCGTTGGAGGCGGGCGGGCCGGACGCGGCCGAGCGGGAGCTGCGCGACCTCGTCGGCAGGTTCGGCCGCGGCAACGTGTTCGTCGAGTTGATCGACCACGACCAGCCCGACGACGACCTCCGCAACGACGCCCTGTTCGCGCTGGCGCGGCGTGTCGGGGTGGACGTGGTCGCGTCCAACAACGTCCACTACGCGGCGCCCGGAGCCGACGCGCGGCTGGCGCAGGCGCTGGCGGCCGTCCGGGCCCGGCGCGGCCTGGACGAGATGGCGGGGTGGCTTCCCGCGAACGGGACCGCGCACGTCCGCGGCGGCGCCGAGATGGAGAGGCGGCTGGCGCGGTTCCCCGGCGTCCGGGAGCGGACGGTCGCGCTGGCGAGAGACTGCCTGTTCGGCTTCGAGGTGGTCGCGCCGAGGCTGCCCGACTGGCCCGTCCCGGACGGCCACACCGAGGCGAGCTGGCTGCGGCACCTGGTGCAGGAGGGCGCGCTCCAGCGGTACGGGCCGCCCGAGCGGGAGCGGATCTCCGGCGCCTACGAGCAGATCGCCAAGGAGCTGGACGTCATCGAGCAGCTCCGCTTCCCCGGCTACTTCCTGATCGTCCACGACATCGTGGAGTTCTGCCGGAGCAGGGGGATCCTCTGCCAGGGGCGGGGGTCGGCGGCCAACTCGGCGGTCTGCTACGCGCTCGGCATCACCGGTGTGGACGCCGTCCGGCACGGGCTGCTGTTCGAGCGGTTCCTGTCGCCCGGCCGGGACGGCCCGCCCGACATCGACCTGGACATCGAGCACCGGCGGCGCGAGGAGGCCATCCAGTACGTCTACCGGAAGTACGGGCGGGAGTGCACGGCCCAGGTCGCGAACGTCATCAGCTACCGGCCGCGGATGGCCGTGCGGGACGCGGCGCGCGCGCTCGGCTTCTCCCCCGGCCAGCAGGACGCGTGGTCCAAGGGCATCGACCCGCGCGACCCGGTCGGCGCGGAGAACGACATCCCGGCGCCGGTGGCGGAGCTGGCGGGCCGGATGCTGACGCTGCCCCGCCACCTCGGGATCCACTCCGGCGGCATGGTCATCGCGGACCGGCCCGTCGGCGAGATCTGCCCGATCGAGTGGGCGACGATGGCGGACCGCAGCGTCCTGCAGTGGGACAAGGACGACTGCGCGGCGGCCGGCCTCGTCAAGTTCGACCTGCTCGGCCTCGGCATGCTCGCCGCGCTGCACGACTGCTTCGACCTGGTGGAGCGGCACCACGGGCGCCGGTACGACCTGCAGTCGATCCCGCCGGAAGACCATGAGGTGTACGACATGCTGTGCGACGCCGACACGGTCGGGGTGTTCCAGGTCGAGTCGCGGGCGCAGATGGCGACGCTGCCGCGGCTGCGGCCCCGCGAGTTCTACGACCTGGTGGTGGAGGTCGCGCTGATCCGTCCGGGGCCGATCCAGGGCGGGTCCGTCCACCCGTACCTGCGGCGGCGCAAGGGCCTGGAACCCGCCGAGTGCCCGCATCCGCTGATGGAGCCGGCCCTGTCGCGCACGCTCGGCGTCCCGCTGTTCCAGGAGCAGATGATGCAGCTCGCCGTGGACTGCGCGGGCTTCACGCCGGCCGAGTCCGACCGGCTGCGGCAGGCGATGGGCGCCAAGCGCGCCCCCGAACGGGTCGAGCGGCTGAGGCGGCGGCTGCTGGACGGGATGGCCGAGCGCGGCATCCCGGCCGAGATCGCCGAGAGCGTGTACGAGAAGATCCTCGGCTTCACCGGGTTCGGGTTCCCCGAGTCGCACGCGCAGAGCTTCGCCCACCTGGTGTACGCGAGCGCCTGGCTGAAGCGCCACTACCCGGCCGCCTTCACGGCCGCCCTGGTGCGCAACCAGCCGATGGGGTTCTACAGTCCGCACAGCCTCCTGAACGATGCCCGCCGGCACGGTGTCGTGGTCAGGAGCGTGGACATCAACGCCAGCGACGTCCATCCCACGCTGGAGGAGCCGATCGAGGTCGAGTCCGGCCATCCGCACGCGCCCGCCGCGGCCCAGCCCGCGATACGGCTCGGGTTCGCCGGAATCCGCAACCTGGGCGACGACACGGCGGAGGCCGTCGCGGCCGGGCGCCCCTACACGAGCATGGAGGACCTCGCCCGGCGCGTTCCGCTGTCGGCCGGCGCCCTGGAGGCCCTCGCCACCGCGGGCGCGTTCGACGGGTTCGGCCTGTCGCGGCGGGAGGCCCTGTGGGCGGCGGGCGCCCTCGCCGGGTCAGGGCCGGGGCAGCTCGAAGGCGTCGCCCCGGGCGCGTCCGCCCCCGCCCTGCCGCCGATGACGCCCATCGAGGAGACCCTCGCCGACCTGTGGGCGACGGGCGTCTCCCACACCCACCCCGTCGCCCACGTCCGGGAGGCGCTGGACGAGCTGGGCGCCCTCTCCGCCGTACGGCTCGCCGGGACGCCGGGCGACACCAACGTCGTCGTCGCGGGCCTCGTCACCCACCGGCAGCGCCCGCCGACCGCCGGCGGCATCGTCTTCATGACCCTGGAGGACGAGACCGGCATCATCAACGTGGTGTGCCCGCCGCAGGTGTTCCAGCGGTACCGCGGCCTCGCCGTCGACTCGCAGGCGCTGCTGGTCGGAGGCCGGCTGGAGCGCGCCGACGGTGTCACCAGCGTCCGCGCCACCCGGCTCAGGCGCCTCCCCGTCCCCGGCCGCGTCAAAGCTCGCAACTTCCACTGATCCGAGATCGTCGGGCGGACGCTAGAACCTGGGCGCGTCCTCTGACATCGTATGGAACGTCGGGGCCGCGTGCCGCCGTGGGGCGGCCCGCCAGGACGTGGCTCCGTGGGGTTGAAAGGTGATCTCTCCATGGACGCGACCTCCCTGCGTGAGCTGCGTCCGGACGACCCCACGCGGATCGGCCGGTACCGGATCGAGGCCAAGATCGGCGAGGGCGGGATGGGGGCCGTCTACCTCGGGCGCGACCCGGAGGAGCGCCCCGTCGCGGTGAAGGTGGTCCGGGCGGAGCTGGCGGGCGACAAGACGTTCCTCGCCCGGTTCCACGACGAGGCCGCCAACGCCCAGCGGGTGGCGTCCTTCTGCACCGCGCAGGTCCTGGAGCACGGCGAGGACCTCGGCCTGGCGTACATGGTCACCGAGTACATCGACGGGCCGTCGCTGCTCCAGCACGTCAGCGAGAAGGGCGCGCTGTCGCCGGGCATGCTGCACGGGGTGGCCGTCGGGGTGGCCGCCGCGCTCGTCGCCATCCACAGCGCGGGCCTGGTGCACCGCGACCTCAAGCCGAGCAACGTGCTGCTGTCCATCTCCGGGCCCCGCGTGATCGACTTCGGGATCGCCCGCGCGCTGGACATGGCCTCGTCCCACACCCGCACGGGCCAGGTCGTCGGGACGCCCGGCTGGATCGCGCCCGAGCAGATCACGACCCAGCAGGTCACCCCGGCGGTGGACGTGTTCGCGTGGGGCTGCCTGGTCGCGTTCGCCGCGAGCGGCCGCAACCCGTTCGGGCAGGGGTCCTTCCAGCTCCTGGCGGCGCGGGCCGTGCACGCCGACCCCGAGGTCGACGACCTGGCGGCGCCGCTGGCCGGGATCGTCCAGGCGGCGCTGCGCAAGGACCCCGCGCAGCGGCCGAGCGCCCGCGACCTGCTGCTCGCTCTCGTCGGCGGCGCCGGGGAGGCCGCCGTGACGACCGAGCTGGGCGAGGCGTGGACGTCCCCGCCCGCCGGCGACCCGGGCGTCACCTCCCAGGACGTCACGGCCCCCTCCCCCGCCCCGTCACCGTCCACGCCGTCGCCCTCCACGCCGTCACCGTCCGAAGCGGCGCCGCCCGCCCCGGCGCCGCCCGCCCCGTCACCGTCCGAACCGTCACCGTCCGAACCGTCTCCGGCGGCACCGACCGCGCAGGCGCCGTCGCCACCCGTTGCGGCCGCGCCCGCGCCGCGGCCGCCCGCGCCGCAGCCGGAGCCGCCGACCGAGCCCGCGTACGAGCGGCGCACCGACCCGCCCACCGAGCGCCAGTACGTCCCGCCGGTGCTCCCCCCGGCGCCGCGGCGCGCCCGGAGGGACTGGCCGTCCCGGCGGACCACGCTGATCGCCTCGACCGCGGCGGCGGTGCTGACCGCGGCCGCCGTGGCGGGCGCCGTCTACTTCCTCAACCGGCCGTCCGACAACGCGCGGAACACCGGCGCCGAGAGCGCGGCGTTCCCGGCCGACCCGATGTTCGTCCGCGTCGACACGGCGCCGGGCTGGCCGCGGGAATGCCATGGCGACATCGGCGTCTACAAGCCGGGCGACCGGTCCGCGACGACGCTCGTCAAAGGCTCGCAGTGCGACATCCTGCCCGAGCGCTCCCCCGACGGGAAGCTCGTCGCGTTCACCCGGCAGCGCGACCGGAGCGCCGAGGCGTGGGTGATGAACGCGGACGGCGGCGGCGCGCGGAAGGTCACGGACATGGCGCGCGGCACCCGCCTGACCTGGTCGCCGGACGGCACCCGCCTGGCGTACATGGGCGACAGGGACGGCGTCCGGCAGATCTTCACGATCCCGCTGCGGGGCGGCCCGGCGACCCAGGTCACCACGGACCCCTCGGCGAAGGACGACCCGATGTGGTCGTCCAAGGGCCGGATCGTGTTCTGGAGCAAGCGGGACAGCGACGTCGAGCAGATCTACTCGCTCGACCCGAACGACCCCGGCGGCGCCTGGACGCGCCTGACCTCAGACGGCGTGCGCGCGGTCGACCCGGAGTGGTCGCCCGACGGGTCCCGGGTCGCCTTCGTGCGCGGCGAGGCGACCGGCAGCGACATCTGGCTGGTGAACGCCGACGGGTCCGGCGCGCACGCCCTGACGTCCGGGGCCGTCCGCGACATGGACCCGGCGTGGTCGCGCGACGGCCGCTGGCTCGCCTACGTGCGCGGCGACGTCACCGAGCCGGTGATCCGCGCGATCCGCGCCGACGGCGAGGACGACCGCGTCGTCACCCCGGAGGGGGGCACGCTCGGCCACCCCAACTGGTCGTGACCGCCGGCGCTACTCGCGGGCGGCGGTGGCGGCCTCCCGCGCGGCGGCCGGGGACCGGGCCCGGGACAGCGCGCTCGGCCACCACATGTGCCGGCCGAGATCCAGGTTCAGCGCGGTGACCAGCACCGACCGGACGATGAACGTGTCGAGCAGCACCCCGAACGCGACCGTGAAGCCGAGCTCGGCGACGAACACGAGCGGCAGCGAGCCGAGCGCGGCGAACGTCCCCGCGAGGACGGCGCCCGCCGAGGTGATGACCCCGCCGGTCGCGGCGAGCCCGATCAGCGCGCCGCGCCGGGTCCCGTGCCGCTTGGCCTCCTCGTGGACGCGCGTCATCAGGAAGATGTTGTAGTCGGTGCCGAGCGCCACGAGGAACACGAACGCCCACAGCGGGAACGACGGGTCCGCTGAGGCGAACCCGAACACGTGGTTGAACACCAGCGCGCTGACGCCGAGCGCCGCCGCGTACGACAGCACGACGGTCGCGACGAGGATCAGCGGCGCGACGACGGCGCGCAGCAGCAGCCCGAGGATCGCGAGCACGACGACGAGGACCAGCGGGATGACGGCGTTCTGGTCCCGGTGGGAGGCGTCGTTGATGTCGAGCGTCACCGCCGACGTCCCGCCGACCAGGGCGTCCGCGCCCGGCACGGCGTGCGCGGCGGTGCGGGCGCGCTCGACCGCGGTGAACGCCCGTTCGCTGTCGGGCGCGGCGGTGAGCGTGCCCTCCAGGTACACCCGGCCCTCGATCGGCCGCCCCGGGTCGTTCCCGGCCGGCGCGACCGCGGTCAGGCCGGGGACGGTGGCGAGGGCCGCGGTGACCTCGTCCTGCGTCCCCGCGTTGGTGACGATCTGGACGGGTGATCCGCTCCCGGCCGGGAAGTGCCGGGCGAGCACCTCCTCGCCGGTGACCGAGTCCGGTTTGCCGGTGCTGAACGCGTCCTTGCTGGGCAGCGAGCCGGTGCGCAGGCCGAAGATCCCGGTGGCGAGCGCGCCGAGCACCACGGCGGTGACGATCCAGGTGATGCGGGGGCGGGTCGCGATGGCGGCGCCGGCCCGCGCCCACAGGCCCCGCTCGGACGGCTCGGCCGTCCCGTAGGCCGGGCGGCGGGGCCAGAACATCCAGCGCCCGCCGATGACCAGCAGCGCGGGCAGCAGCGTGACCATCGCGGCGAGCGCGACGACGACGCCGATCGCCATCACCGGGCCCATGCTCTTGGTCGAGTTGAGGACGGCGACGAGCAGGCACAGCATGCCGAGCGCGACCGTCGAGCCGCTCGCGATGATCGCGGGGCCGGCGCGGTGCAGGGCGATCGCCATCGCCTCGTGCCGGTCGCGGTGCCGCCGCAGCTCCTCCCGGTAGCGGGCGACCAGCAGCAGCGCGTAGTCGGTGCCGGCGCCGAAGACCAGCACGGTCAGGATGAACGCGGCCTGCCCGTTGACGGTGAGCCCGGCGTGCGCGGCCAGCAGGTAGATGAGCGCCTGGGCGGCCGTCAGCGCGAAGCCCACGCACAGCAGCGGCGCGAGCCACAGGATCGGGCTGCGGTAGGTGATCAGCAGGATCGCGATGACGATGGCGGCGGTGATGAGCAGCAGGGTCGCGTCGAAGCCGGCGAAGACGTTGCTGAAGTCGCCCGCGTACCCGGCCGGGCCGGTCACGTGCGCCGACAGGCCGGGGTCCCCGCGCTGGACGATGTCGCGGTAGTCGTCGACGGCGGGGCCGAGCAGGTCCCAGCCCCCGTTGCCGACCTGGACCGAGACGATCGTCTCCAGGGCCGTGCCGTCCTTGGCGGGGATCGGGCCCTGGACGTCCACGGCGAGCCGCCGGGGCGGGTCGGAGCCCTCCGGGTCGCCGGTGACGGCCCGCAGCCGGGGCACGTCCGCCGCGGCCTTCGCCCGGTCGGCGGCGGTCAGCGGGGCGCCGTCCCGGTGGTAGACGATCACCGCCGGGAAGGTGTCGGCGGGCGTGAACCGCTCGGACTCCTCGACGACCCGGGTGGACTCGGCGTTGCTCGGCAGCCACGCCGACGACTCGTTGGTCTGCGCGCCGGTGAGCTTGCCGGCCAGCGGCATCGCGACGGCCAGGATGACGATCCAGACGGCCAGCACTACCCACTTGCCCCGCCGCCCGCAGGGCAGGGAGGAGAACCTGTTCGCAGCCGTCATCAAGAACCCCCAGGATCAGAGCCGCCCGCAGTTTCCTCCCTACGTGGCCGCGGCCCGGGGGGTAAAGACAAAGCGCGTCTAGTTATGGCCTACGGCAGACCATTTCCGGACAGCCGTTATTGCGGGGAACGTCCCCGTCTCCGCCGGATCAGCCGACGATCATGTCCAGCCGGCGGAGGATGACGCCCTCACGCAGCGCCCAGGGGCAGACCTCCAGCTCGCCGAGCTCGAACAGGTCCATCGCGGCGTCCGCGACGATCGCCCCCGCGAGCAGCTGCGGAGCGCGGCCCTCGGACACGCCGGGCAGCTCGGCCCGCTCGGCGGCGGCCATCTTCGCCAGCTTCTCGGTCCACTCGGTCAGGGTGTCGGCCGCCAGGACCCGCCGCTGGTACGGGCCCTCCGCCGAGGGCGCGGCGCCGCCGATCCGGGCCAGCTGCCGGAACGTCTTGGACGTGGCGACCGCGTGGTCCGCCGGCCCGTAGCGGGCGACGTCCCCGACCTTGCGGGCGATCTCCGTCCGGATGTGCCGGCGCAGCTCGCGGACCTCATCCGGCGGCGGCGGGTCGGCGGTGAACCGGTCGCGGGTGAGCCGGACCGAGCCGAGCGGCAGCGAGAACGCCACGTCCGGCTCCTCGTCGATGCCGCACGCGATCTCCAGGGAGCCGCCGCCGATGTCCACGACGAGCAGCCGGCCCGACGACCAGCCGAACCAGCGCCGGACGGCGAGGAACGTCAGCCGCGCCTCCTCGTCGCCGGACATCGCCCGGATGTCGATCCGCTTGTCGTCGCGGATCCGCGCGAGCACCTCGTCCCCGTTGGCGGCGTCGCGGACGGCGGAGGTGGCGAACGCGACGATGTCCTCGACGCCCTTGTCCTCCGCGATCTGCAGCGCCTCGTCGACGAAGTCGCGCAGCAGGCGCTCGCCCTCCTCGGAGAGCCGGTCGCCGTCCTCCAGGTGCGCGGCGAGCCGCAGATCCGCCTTGTGGGAGAACGCGGGGAGGGGCCGTGCCCCCTGGTGCGCGTCCACCACCAGGAGATGCACGGTGTTCGAGCCCACGTCCAGCACGCCGAGTCGCATGGTGCCGACGCTATCGGACGCCCCCGGCGCGGGCAGCGTCACGCTGCGGCTATGGTCTCGTGCATGGAGGCGAGTCCGGAGCGACGGTGGCGTGTACCGCCTAGTCACGTGGCGGTGAAGTGCGCCGCGGCGGCGGCCGTCACGGCGCTCGTGGTGCTGTACTCGCACGACCCGCAGTTCCTGTTCCTGGCGGGCGCCGCGGCGATCGGGCTGAACGCGCTCGCGCTGCGCGACCTGGTCGCGCCGGTCCGGCTGGCCGCCGACGGCGACGGCCTCACCGTCGCGTCCGGCTACGCGGGGCGCCGCCGCGTCCGGTGGGACGAGGTGACCGCGATCCGAGTCGACGAGCGCCGCCGGCTCCTGCTGCACACGCGGATGCTGGAGGTCGAGACCGCGGACGACCTGCACCTGCTGAGCGCGTTCGACCTCGGCGCCGACGTCCACGACGTCGCCGACGAGCTGTACCGGCTCCGCGCCCGCACCGGCCGCTGAGCTACCCGCCGGGCAGCTCGTCCGGCGTCGGGAAGGAGCTCTGGGCCCCCGCCCGGCGGACGGCGGCGGCCCCCGCGCGGGTGGCGTAGGCGGCCGCGTCCGGCAGGGCGTCGCCGCGGGCGAGCCGCAGGCAGAGCGCGGCGGTGAACGCGTCGCCCGCGCCCGTGGTGTCGACGGCCTTCGCCTTCGGCGACGGGAGGGCGGTCGTGCCGCCGCCGCCGGCGACCACGACGCCGTCGGCGCCGAGCGTGACGACGACCGAGCGCGGCCCGGAGCCAGCGAGCGCGGCCGCCATGCGCGCGGGGTCGCCGTCCCCGCCGAGCAGGAAGGCGGCCTCGTGCTCGTTGACGACGAGGGGGTCGCAGAGGGCGAGCAGCCCGTCGGGGATCGGCGCGGGCGGCGAGAGGTTGAGGACGACCCGCCCGCCCGCGCGCGCGGCGGCGCCGGCGGCGGCCTCCACGGCGGGCAGCGGCACCTCCAGCTGGAACGACACGACCGCCGCCCCCGCGATCATCTCCCGGGCGTCCTCGACGTCGCCGGGGCCCAGCCGGGCGTTGGCGCCGGGCGAGACGATGATGCTGTTGTCGCCGTCCGGCCCGACCGTGATCAGCGCGACGCCGGTCGGCGCGTCCGGCGTGGTGACCAGGTGGTCGAGGGCGACGCCGTCCGCGGCGAGGGCGGCGCGCAGCAGCGCGCCGTGCCCGTCGTCGCCGACCCGCCCGACGATCCCGGCCCGGCCGCCGAGCCGGGCCGCCGCGACCGCCTGGTTGGCGCCCTTCCCGCCCGGATGGGTGGCGAGGTCGGAGCCGAGCACGGTCTCCCCCGGCGCGGGCCGGCGCTCGACGCCCACCACCAGGTCCGCGTTGACCGACCCCACCACGACGACGTCCCACATGCGCTTTTCCACAGGTAACCGACTACACGCGGCGGGCCGGCCGGCGCAAGCCGTCACTCCGCGCGCAGGTCGGCGAGGTCGACGATCTCGGCGAGGTCGTCGACGGACCGGTAGTAGCCGCGCCCCACGGGGGCTCCGTTCCGCGTCACGAGGAACGCGCTGGTTCCCCGGACTCCGGCGAACTCCGCCCACACCCGGTGCGCCCCCGTCAGCCGCACCGCCGTCACCCGAAGCCCGCCCGGCCCCGTCCAGCTCCTCCGATCATCCCCCATATACGGAGCGTTATACTCCGTGACATCGAGTATGCCTGCCGCGGGTTCTCTCGGGCTCGGCTCCGCGCACGGAGGGCTCCTCCACCGGCCTCATTTTCACGGCTACTCCGCCCGGTGCCGTTGACGCATGATGGTGTCGTGGTCGCCACCGATCCCTTGCCTCGTAGAAACCCGGAGACTGTCGTGTTCGAGGCTCGCACGTGGCCGAAGGGCACCTTCCTGAGTCGGCTTTCGGTCCCGGACAGGACGAGGTTGCTCAGGCTGGGCGTGCTGCATTCGCTAGGGCCGCACCGTGCTCTGGTGCGGCAGGGAGATCCCGCGGGCTCGGTCTGGTTACTGATCGACGCGCTGGTCAAGGTGAGTGCTCGGGTGGAGAACGGCACAGAGGCGCTGCTGGCGCTCCGGGTGAGCGGCGACATGATCGGAGAAATGGCGGTCCTCGGCGAGACGGTGCGGTCCGCGACCGTCGTCACATGCGGCCGGGCGGTTGTGTGCCAGATCCGAGGTGAGGCGTTCGTCGGCTTCCTCCAACGGCACCCGGCCGCGGCGCTCATCCTGAACCAGATGACGATCGAGCGGCTCCGCTGGTCCAACCAGCGACGCCTTGATTTCGCCGGTTACACGGCCGGGCAGTGCTTGGCTCGGGTTCTGCTCGCCCTCGCCGGCCGGCACGGGCGTCCCTGCGACGCGGGAGTGGACCTGGGCATCCCCTTGACTCAGGCCGAGTTGGGCGGCCTGGTCGGCGCCAAGGAGGACACGGTGCAGAAGGCGTTGCGCGCACTCACTTCGGACGGGCTGGTGTCGGTCGCCGGACGCCGCCGTGTGGTCATCACCGATCTCGCTCGGCTCACCGAGTTCGCGGATCTGCACTGAACCCGGATTTATCCGGATTGCCGTGCATGGTCTGGCCCGATGCTCTGGGCACCCGGAGCATCGGAGGAAAAGATGGGCGTTCCCGAATACCGTGTTCTGTTCACGGTCGACATCGAAGACTACAGCAGCCGTACTGACGCCGAGCAGCGGACCCTGCAGGCCGCGCTCGGCCGGATACTGGACGACGCCGCCGACGTGGCCCGGCTGAACCGTCGTGCGTGGCAACGCCAAGACGGAGGTGACGGCGTCTACGTGGTCCTGCCGGCGGGCACTGACACAGGGCCGCTGATGGATGTGTTCGTCCGTGAATTGGACGCGGCACTGGGGTCGTACAACAGGCGGCAAGCGGAGGAGACGTTTACCCGTCTCCGGCTCCGCATGGCCGTCCACATCGGTCCGCTCCATCTGGACGGCGCGACGGGGTGGCCTGGCCAGCACGCGGTGCAACCGGCTCGCCTGCGCGACTCCGACCCGCTGCGAGTGGCGATGCGCGAGCTCTCCGAGGCGGACTTGGGAATCATCGTCTCCTCCGACATCTACCGTGACTACATCACCCAGGGGCCCGGACATCCCCGTCCGACACTCTTCCGCCCGGTGTGCGTCGCCGTGAAAAAGCAGGTCTATCGCGCCTATCTGTACGTTCCACGGTTCGATCTGGCGACCATCGCCGCGCTCAGTCCCTATGACCCGGAAAACGGGACCGAGGGCGGCGAACCTGGGCCCGCGCTTCCGCCTTCGCCCCCCTACCCACATGGAGACAAGGCGGGGAACCGGGCGGCGAACGTCTCGTATGGGGGAGACGCCTTCAGTGGGGACAAAGTCGCTGGTAACAAGAACATCCATTAGGCGGCCGCGATGTCCGACGACGAGGGAGAGCCCAGGGCGCTGGAGGGCCTTCCGGAGCAGGATCGAAGCCCGTCGGAGCTCAGACGGCTCCAGGAGCAGGTGCGGGAACTCCGGCGGATGTTCAACGACCAGTTCAGACCACCGAACACAGCCCACGGAGGGGACGCGTTCGGCGGAGACAAGGTCACAGGCGACAAGCACATCCACATGGCCGAGGGGAAGGACTCGTGGCAGCTCGCCCCTGTCCCCCCGGAACGCTGGGACGACATCAGGCTGCGGTTCGCCGGTACCGCGTCCAAGGAAGCACTGGTCCACCGTCTCGACAACGAGCCCGTCGCCGTACTGCAAGGACTGCCGGGAACGGGGCGTACGACCACCGCCCTGGCAGCGTTGGCTCACCGATGTCATGAGCTGCGGATGATCCGCTCGACAGAGCCGCCCACCCTGCTAGACAAGGGGAAGCTCAGCCCTGGGCATGGATATCTGTACAAGGCGTCCGGGCAGAGCTGGGCCAAGCGCCTCACAGAGGTGGACCTTCTGGGGTGCCGGGACATGCTCAAGGAGCTCGATGCCCGGATGGTCATCGTGGTGGGTCAGGATTCGGACACGAGCGAGGTGTCGGAGCTCGTCACCGACCATCAGCGGCCAGACCCGTGTGACGTGCTGGCCCGTCAGCTGGGCCACCGGCTTGCCGGAGGACCGCACGACCCCACAGAGGTCCTGGGCCGGATTCCAGCAGAACCGACCAGCCCGCGGGACGCCAGGGAATTGGCCGTCAGGCTGGCCGCCGCGCTGCGATCGGGCGGATCGGTCGAGGACGTCTGCAGCGACCGTCCGGACCCATGGCGACATGAGGCGCGCGCCGTGCTCCATCAGGAGGACGACCAGCGGGACCTTGGACGCCGGGCCTTCGTGATCGCGGGGGCCGTGCTGGACGGGCAGCCCACGGTTCAGGTCTGCCGCGCGGCCTACGACCTCGCCGGGCGGCTTTTCGAGGTCGAGAAACAGAAGGAGGACGCGAAGCTGGGCATGCTTCCCTTCGCGGCCATGCTCGATGACTGGCTTCAGCACGCCCGCGAGCAACGGCCCCACATCGTGCAGGAGGTGGACCGGAGGCTGTCGTTCCGGGCGAAGTTCGCCCCCGCGGTCCTGGACGCGCTCTGGCTCGACTACGTGGTCGCGCACCAAGCGCTGCTCGACTGGCTGTCGCGGTTGGCCCGCGACAACGACCCGCTGGTGCGGCTGAAAGCGGCCCAGACCGTGGGGCGGTTCGCCGCCTACGATTTCGACTTCGTCTACGAGCATTGCATCGCCGGATGGGCCGCCAGCCGTTTCGAGGCGCTGCACATGGCCGCCGCATGGGCACTGGAGGCGGTCGTCGCCGAATGCCCTCAGCGGCATGACCGTGTAGCGGGCCTTCTCCGAACGTGGTTGCAGCAGGCACGGCCGGAAGAAATCGCCCGGCAGTCGACCGCCGTCCGGCTGCTCGGCACACTGCTCGGCGAGCAGGCCGCCGGACAGGCCATGGAGGCGCTGAAGTCGATCGCCCGCCGCCATCCCGACGCCCTGAACCCTGCCATCCGCGACACCGTGGTGGAGTTGTACGCGAGCGGCTCCACCCGTGTGGTGCTCAGCCATCTGCTCAGCTGGGCGCGATCGGAGTCACGGGAGCTGGGCAGGCTAGTGGCCGCGTGCCTGACGAAAGTCGCACAGCTGACGCACGGCGGGCGACCCCGCATCCTCGCGCATTACGAGGAGGATCCCGCGCTCGTCGGGGAGCTGTGGCGTCAGGTCCTGCTCTCCCAATACTGCGGACAGGATCCCTGGAATGCCCTGCGCGGCTGGGCGAAAGACGGCACTCGCTTCGACGCGCTGCGGGACGACCTCCATGCGGAACCGGGGTTACGTCCACGCATGCGGTTCTACGGCCTTCTCTCGAAGGAGTTCATGAAATGAGCACGGTTCGCATGAACTGCGGCAACCACGGCCCTGTCGATAGAGTTCCTACCTACCTCAGTCTCGGTACTCGCCTGCGGCGATGGTTACAGCGTTCCGGAGGTGCGTTCCGGGCGGTGCACCATCCGGGCGCCTTCCATCTCGTTGTTCCAGCGAAGGGCGATGGCTACACCTTTTCGGTCACCGTCCATTTCACCTGGTGCGTGACCGGACACGAGTATCCGGAAGTGCTCGCGGCGCGTACCGAAGAGCACCAGTTCATTGTGAAAGAGCGCCTGGCCACACAGGTACGGGCGGTGTCGCGTGACTTCGCCCCGTACGAGGCGGGCGAGGCGGAGAAGCACTTCGACCAGGTGGCCGCGACCCTCTTCGCCGTTACCAGGCTGGAATTCCTCTCGGGAGACCAGACCGACGGGGAAGCGCGCCCCATCGATCACCGGACGATCGTGGCCTTGGACAAATCCGTGCGGGACGTCCAGCGCGAAGCGTGGATTAAGCGGCAGAACGCAGCTAACGAGCATGACCTCGCGCGCCGGCTCGTAATGTATTTCGGTGACCGCCGCCTGTTGTGGCAGCAGTTCCTCAAGAGCGGGCAGAGTGAATGGCTGACCCCGTACGCCGTCGCACTGGCAGAGAACCCGGACGCGGTGGCCGAGGTCGTCGAGCGGATGGCGAAGGACCGGCGTGTCGAGGCCAAGGAGCTCGCCGATCACGTGGCGGACCAGGTACGGCAGTACGAAGCGCGCGACGCCTTCGACCTGATGATGCAGAACGACCTTGTCCTGCGCCATCTCATGGAGCTGATCGGGGTGCCCGGCATCCCCCCGCCCGCGCCCCCGCCCTTCGACGAGCCAGGGGCAAGTCGATGAATTCCGCGGGCGCCGCTGGCCTTTACCTGTTGCCTCCAACGTGAAGGCCCCGTCCCTCCCCAACACCACCAGATCCTTCCGTGTCACCCCCGAGACCGGGTCCCCTCCCCTCCAGGACTGGGATGGCTCGGTGGGCCGCCGCGCGGCCCACCGGGCCGTGGGTCACGGTGTGGTGCCGCGGAAGGTGTGGGTGCCGGAGCCGACCGCGGCGGGCCGGCCGGCGCAAGCCGTCACTCCGCGCGCAGGTCGGCGAGGTCGACGATCTCGGCGAGGTCGTCGACGGACCGGTAGTAGCCGCGCCCCACGGGGGCTCCGTTCCGCGTCACGAGGAACGCACTGGTTCCCCGGACTCCGGCGAACTCCGCCCACACCCGGTGCGCCCCCGTCAGCCGCACCGCCGTCACCCGAAGCCCGCCCGGCCCCGTCCAGCTCCTCCGATCATCCCCCATATACGGAACGTTACAGAGCGTTACTCTCCGCAACGAAAGCGGGGCCGGTTGCCGCGGGACGGCCGATGACCGATCATGACCCGGTGACCGACTCCCCGGACCGGGCCGCCGCGGCACTCGACCCCGGCTCCCCCAACGTGGCCCGGATGTACGACCACTGGCTCGGCGGCAAGGACAACTTCGCCGCCGACCGGGAGGCTGCCGAGCGCGTCGTGGAGATCTCCGCGGGGCGGGTCGTCCGGGGCGTCCGGCTGAACCGGGCCTTCCTCGGCCGGGCGGTGCGGGATGCCGCCGCGGCCGGGATCCGCCAGTTCCTCGACCTCGGGTCGGGGCTGCCGACCCGGGAGAACGTGCACGAGGCGGCGGCGCTCGCCCGCCCGGACGCCCGGGTCGTGTACGTCGACAACGATCCCGTCGTGTGCGCGCACGGCCGCGCCCTTCTCGCGGGGACCGGCGACGTCGGGTTCGCGGCGGCGGACCTTCGGCGCCCGGACGACGTCCTCGGCGATCCCGCCGTCCGCGACCTGATCGACTTCTCCGAGCCGGTCGCGCTGCTGCTGGTGTCGGTCCTGCATTTCGTGGCCGACGAGGACGACCCCGGCGCCCTGGTCGCCCGCTACCGGGACGCGCTGGCGCCCGGCAGCCGGCTGATCCTCTCCCACCTGGCGACGGACGCGTTCCCGGACGAGATGGCGGAGGCCGAGAAGGTGTACGAGGGCGCCAGCGCACGCCTCGGCGCCCGCCCCCGGGCCCGGATCCACACGTTCTTCGACGGCTTCGAGCTGCTGCGTCCGGGGCTCACCGGCCCCCGCGAATGGCTCGCCGGCGGCGCCGCGGCCGACGGCGAGCGGTTCGCCGGACTCGTGGGCGTGGGCGAGCTCCGCTGAGACCCGCCGCTAGGCCGTCTCGAAGGTGGCCGGGTCGGGGCCGACGCGGATGCCCTTGTCCAGCTCGCCGATGGCCTTCAGGTCGTCGGGCGACAGCTCGAAGCCGAAGACGTCGATGTTCTCGGCGATCCTGGCGGGCGTCACCGACTTCGGGATGACGATGTTCCCGACCTGCAGGTGCCAGCGGAGCGCGACCTGCGCCGGGGTGCGGCCGTGCTCCCGCGCGATGCGGCCGAGCGCCGGGTCGTCCAGGAGGCCGTGCCCCTGCCCGAGCGGCGCCCACGCCTCGGTGTGGATGCCGTGGTCGCGGTGGAAGGCGCGCAGCCCGTCCTGCTGGAAGTACGGATGGAGCTCGATCTGGTTGACCGCCGGGACGGGACCGGCCTCGACGATCCGCCGCAGCGTCTCGATCGTGAAGTTGGAGACGCCGATCGACCGGACGCGTCCGTCCTGCTTCAGCCTCTCCAGCGCCCGCCAGGTCTCCAGGTAGAGGCCCCGGCTCGGCGTCGGCCAGTGGATCAGATACAGGTCCAGATGGTCGAGGCCCAGGCGGGACAGGCTCGCGTCGCAGGCGCGCAGCGCGTTGTCGTAGCCCTGCTCGCTGTTCCACAGCTTGCTGGTGACGAACAACTCGTCTCGCGGGATGCCCGACGCGCGCAGCGCACGGCCGACGCCCTCCTCGTTCTGGTACGCGCTCGCCGTGTCGATGCTGCGATACCCGCTCTCCAGCGCGGCCGCCACCGCGTGCTCGGCCTCGTCGTTCCCGACCTGGAACACCCCGAAGCCGAGCTGCGGCATCGCGTTGCCGTCGATGAGATCAACGTTCGGTACGGTCACCGTGTCCGTCCTCCTTCATGGTGTGCAATCCGCCATCGTGCCCGCCAAACCGCCCCCCGAACATCCCCGTGCCCGATGAGTCCGGGCACCCGCGCCGGTCGGTACAGGTGAGGACCGATCGGGAAGAGGTGCCCCATGGCGACCGTCGTCACCGAGATGACCATGTCCCTGGACGGCTACGTGGCCGACCCCGGCGACGGGGTGGAGGATCTGTTCGGCTGGTACGGAAACGGCCCGGTGGAGGTCCCGACGGTGGGCGGCATGCCGCCGTTCCGCGTCTCCGCGCCGAGCGCCCGGCACATCCGCGAGACGATGGACGCCCTGGGCGCCGTCGTCACCGGCCGCCGCCTGTACGACATCACCCACGGCTGGGAGGGCCGCCACCCGTACGACGCCCCGGTCTGGCTCGTCACGCACGAGGCTCCCGACGACCCGCCGCCGGGCCTGACCGTCGTCACCGACGGCATCGAGAGGGCCGTCGCCGAGGCGTCCGCGGCGGCCGGCGACGGGCTGGTGAGCGTCGCCGGCGGCATCACCGCCCAGTCCTGCCTGGACGCGGGGCTGCTGGACGAGATCCGCATCGACCTCGTCCCCGTCCTCCTGGGTAAGGGCATCCCCTTCTTCGCCGGACCGTCCACGGCGCCCGTCCGGCTGAAGGACCCGTACCGCGTCATCGAGGGCACCGGCGTTACGCACTTGTACTACCGTCTTCGCTGACCGGCGTCATGTGCGGTTGCTCTGTAGGGTGTGCGAGCCTCGCAGACCCTCGATGTACACGTATTCGCCGTCGGTGTGCACGCCTTTCGTGCGGGCGCGGGCGCCGTCCCAGACGAGGCGGCCGTCGACGCGGACCTTGATCCGGGCGCCGAAGGTGGGCACTCCGGCACGGCCGACCGTCCGGCCGGGCGCCTTCAGCCGCGCGGTGTAGGCGCCGTCGGAGACCTTCCAGGACGCGGTGACCGCGCCGGCCGTCGTCGTGATGCGGCCCTGGGCGAACGTGAGGTCGGCCGGGTGCGGGACGAAGTCGAACGACCGTCCGCCCGTCCCGGTGGGGTTCAGGCCGAGGACGGAAAAGGTGAGAGCGGGTGTCGGACCGGTCGCCCAGGCGTGCGCGAGGCTCACGTAGGAGCTGCAGAAGACGCACCCGTCCCCGGGGTTGCGGAACGACTCCCAGAAGGTGCTTCCGGTCCCTTCCGGGTGATTCAGCATGTAGCCCCACTGGCGGCGGATGATGTCCACACCGGCCTGGTCGGCGGCCCGGCCGCCCGCGGCGAAGTGGGCGTTCACCTCCATCGATCCGGAGAAGACGCCCGGGTTGCCCTTGTTCTCGGGGGCGGTGGAGGTGATCTCGTTCCAGTTGCCCTTGAGGGACGTGCTGATGCGGCGGGCCTTCGCCTGGTCTGCCAGGCCGTACCAGACCGCGAGGGAGTTGCCGTCCTGCGGGTGGATCGTGGAGTCCGGGTAGAACCTGTACGCGCCGGTGGTCTCGTCCCAGAAGTTCGCGTCGACGGCGGTGCGGAGCGCGGCGGCCCGCTCGGCGTAGGACGCGGCCAGCGCCCTGTCGCCCTGTGTCCTGGCGAGGCGGGAGCCGGTGTCGAGGACGCGCCACATCAGCACGTTCGCGGTGAGGTTCTCGCCCTTGGCCAGGATCCGGACGGAGTCGGACGTGCCGGTGATGGACACCAGGCCCTTGTCGTCCATCTTCCCGGTGATGAAGTCGACGCCCTTCTTGTACCGGTCCCAGACGCCGGACAGCCAGCGCGCGTCGCCGGTGTACCGGTAGTAGTCCCAGCTCGCGGCGAGGGTCCACAGGTGGTAGGTGTCCGAGCCGAACTTGTCCAGCTCCGGCCCGGCGTAGGGCAGCTCGCCGGTGTCGCGCTGGTGCTGGTACACGGTGGTGAGCGCGTTGCGTGCGGACTCGGTGTCGCCGAACGCCGCGTAGGCGCTGGGGATCTCGATGCCGAGGTCGCCGGGCCAGACCGTCCGGTCGCGCTTGGCGCCGTCCACGAGGATGGTGTCGCCGACGCCGATGACGCCGGTGTTGTCCCACAGCGCCGCCGGCGGCTCCCAGATCCGGCCCGTCCTCGGGGAGACGGTGTTGAGCTGGACGGTGTAGGCGCCCGCGTACCAGATGCGGTTGAGCAGGTCGTCGCTGGAATAGAAGTGGTTCGCGTACTTCGACGGGTCCTTCATCGTCGGCGCGGGGGTGTAGTAGAGCGACACCTTGTCCAGGTCGACCCGGCCGTCCGACTCAAGGAAGACGGTCAGGTAGCGGAAGCCGCCGCGCAGCTGAGCCGCGGGCGCGGTGTAGGACGTGGCTCCGTCGACGTCCACGGACAGGGCGCCGTCGCGGCTTCGGGGGCCGCCGGTGGACGCGTCGCTCGTCGTGTCCACGTAGGTGGACGACTCGGAGAACGCGACGCCGACCTTCCGCGGGCCGTCCGACCCGGCGAAGCGCAGGGTGGGGAGGCCGCTGACCTCTTTGCCGAAGTCGAGCGTGACTGATGATCCGGCGCCGCTCAGGCGCGTCGCGCGGCCCTTCAGCACGGCGTCCGCATCGTCCACGGTCCCGCTGGTCTCGAACACCGACACCGGGTGGAGCGTCCGGGACGACGGGGAGAGGTTGTAGCGCTCCCACGGCGCCGGGACCCGGCCGGGTTCGGCCTGGGCGGTGCCGAGCGGGGCGGCCTGGGCCGCGACCAGCGCGGAGACGCCGAGAGCGACGGCGGCGACGCCGCGGCGCCTTCTGGATACGCTGCTGTGCATGGATTCCTCGCGTTTCCGGTCTTGTGCAGGACGTGGGACTGAGGGGTTCACCGTGCGGGAGGGCGGGCCAACGCCCTCCCGCACGCCTGTTCAGCGGATCACGGCCTCGGCGTAGGGCACGAGGCGCACGGGCCCGATCAGCCCGTACCTCTGGCGGGACGCGGTGCCGTACACGTCCGGGTCGGAGACGCGGAGCCGGTTGTTCAGCGTGGTGGCGACCTCGACCTCGATCGTGTTGGTGCCGCGCCGCAGGTACGGGCCGGCGTCCACGGTCGGGACGATCACGCTGACCGGGGGCAGGCGGCGGCCGTTGACCGTGACGCGGCAGGTGTCGAAGACCTCGCCGAGGTCGAGCAGGGCACCGCCGCCCGCCCAGGTCACGGTCGTGGTGTAGGTGCCGATGCCGGAGACGTCCGCGAGTTCGGGGATGTCCGGCCACGCCGTGAGCTCGTCCAGCGCGATGTCGTGCCGCCTCACTCCGTCCGGTGTCTTGTCCTCCACCCGGAGCCGCCAGGACGTGAGGGTCCGCGCCTCGGGCACCGCCCCGATCCTGGTCGTGACGGTGCGGCCTCCGGCGAGGGTGGTGGTGTACGTGCCGGCGGTGGTCGCGCGGGCGACGAGGCGGTGTCCCTCGACGCGGACCCGGACGTCCGACGCGGTGGCCGAGGGGGCGCGCCCGCCGCGCGCGAACATGATCACGGCGGCCTCGGACGGCTGGAGCGCCACCCGGAGCGTGACCCGGTCGCCGTCCTCGCGGTAGACGGCGACGCGCTCGGTCTCGCCCGTCCACAGGTTCAGCCGGTACGGGACGGCCTCGCGGTCGGCGCGGGTGAACGTCACGTCGTGGTCGATCGCGGCCACGGGCGGCTTGACCGTCTCGGCGTGCTTGCCGTTGCAGAGGTAGTAGTAGTCCGTGCGCCCGGCCTGCCGGTGGGCGGTGAGCAGGGTGGAGCTCTGCGCGTAGCCGACCGCGGGTCGCAGGCCGAGGTCGTCCAAGGCGCCGGGCACGTCCGCCTCCGCGGCGACGTTGCGGACGCGGGGCTGGGCGAACAGCTCCTGGAGGATCGCCCGCAACTGCTCGTTCTCGCCGTCCCGCGCGAGGCCAGGGACGGTCGCGGCCGACCAGTCGCCGAGGAAGACCAGCGGGAGGCCGGCCTTCGTCAGCTTCAGCATGGTCCGGGCGGTGGGAAGCGGCAGCGTGCACTCCTTGCCGGAGAAACGGTCGCCTTCCACGAACAGGACCTTGTAGGCGGGGCCGTCGGGCGCGAGCCGCCCGCCGGACACCCGCGCGGAGCGGAGTTCGAGGAGGGGCGCGCTGACGAACTGGTGCGTCCAGCCCAGCGGCACGCCGCTCGCCGTGAACCATCCGGCGCCGATGCCGGTCTTGCTGTAGCCCTTCTGCCGGAAGACGGCGACGTCGATGCGGCTCCTGCCGGCCTGCATGGCCTGGTGGACGCGCGACAGGTACCCGGCCACGTCCGGCACGTGCCGCCAGGTCGGCTGGCGCGGTCCCCACGACTCGGAGAACCCGATGCCGCCGTTGTAGGGGGTGAACGCCGCGAAGCCCGGCCACGCCGCGCCCGGTGCGGTCGCGTAGGAGAAGCCGTGCAGGACGGTCTGGTTGAGTCCGGCCGCGTAGGCGCCGCCCATGGTGCGCAGGAGCTTGCCCCAGGTGGTGTTGTAGGCGCCGCCCTGGTAGGCCCCCGCCTCGCAGGAGAGGATCTTCCGCCCGCCCATGTCGCGGCCTCCGGCGAGCGCGCGGTAGTCGTCCAGGTTCTTGAACCCGAGCGACTCTCCTTCCGGGACGTCCAGGATGGCGGAGGAGTGGATCGCGTCCGTCTCCAGCCCGTACGGCTGCGCGCGGTACTCAAGGCCGATCGAGTGCGCCCATTCGGCGATCGCCGCGAAGTGGTACTCGTTGAACAGGTCGGAGAGCGTCAGCCAGAAGTCGTGCCGGACGTGGGACGTGGTCGCCGCGTCGTAGGCGAACACGGTGTCCTCGTCGTGGCGGACGACCACCGGCAGGTACGGCATCAGGTCGTAGCCGCGGCGGCGCCTGAATTCGGCGGGCAGGTCCGGCGTCCAGTTCAGCGCGTCCGTCTCCAGCTCGATGGAGTCCTCGAACAGGGTCGCGCCCGCCCGCCTGATCAGCCTGCGGATGCCGCGGGTGAGCAGGCGCGCCTCCCAGAACGCGGTGACGGCGCGGGTGCCCGCCTTGCTGAAGTGGTCGACGACGTGGCCGTCCGGGGCGCTGTGCGGGCCGGACTCGGGCCGCTGCCCGCTGCCGCGCCGCCAATAGGCGAACAGCAGCCAGTCGCCGCCGTCCGGGGCCGTCCACGTGATCCGCTCCCCCGCGACGCTGCCGGTGAGGTCGGTGAACGACGCGGGGTCGAGGCCGGTCTCCTTGCGGGTGCCGTTCGCCGCGTCGATCCGCACGGCGTGGACGGCGACGAGGTGCCGTTCGATCACGCCGTCCCCGGGTGCGGCGACCGGATCCGGGAGAGGGCCGTCGTGGGTGGAGCCGCCCGCGACGGCGACCGTCCCGTAGGCGAGCTCCTGCACGGCGGCCTCGTCGTCCGCCGCGATCGTCGGGACGGCGGCCGGCCAGGCCGGGCCGATCGTCAGGTCGACGGTGATGCCGCGCCGGACGGCCTGGTCGAGCGCCGCCTCGACGCCGGCGTTCCAGGCGGGGGTGCCCCAGCCGTGCCCCGCGGGGTCGAGGACGGACTTGTCGCGGATGCTGTGGTGGACGGCGACGATCTCCGCGCCGCCGAACCCGGCGGCGGCGATCTGGTCGATCTCGCGCCGGATCTCCGCCGGGTCGACCAGGCCGTCCGGCCACCACCAGCGGAACCGGGGCCGCACCGCCGCGCCGGGGCGGGCGAACCCGCCCCCGCCCGGCCGCGGTGCCGCCTGGGCGGCCGCCCGGCCGCCGAGGGCGGGGGCGGCCGCCGCCACGGCCGCGGCGGCGGTGCCGGCCTGCAGCACGCGCCTGCGCGTGACCCCCTGCCCGATCAGATCCTCGTTCACCTATCTCCTCCTGATCACTGATGTGCGGCCGGAGCCGACCGGGCCGATGGTGAGGAGCCGGCCGGTGGCGTCGCGGCCCGTGGCGCGGGGGGCTCGGGCATGGGGTCCGGTGACGTGGAAGGCGCGCGGGTCGTCGTCGCCCAGCTCGACGACGATCCGGGCCGAGGTGTTGGGCGGCACGTCCACCTCCAGGCGGTGGCGGTGGTCCCGGTCGAGCGCGACCGAGACCGGGCCGCGGATCGTCGGAACGCGCCCGGAGATCCGGGTCAGGCCGCCGGGGCGCGGCCGGACCTCGATCTCGGCGGCGCCCGGCGCGGTGATCCGCACGCCGAGGACATGGCGCGGGACGACGTTCGCGGGCGCCGAGCCCCAGGCGTGCGAGAACGTCATGTTGGGCTTGAGGGAGGGGTCCCAGGCCTCGGCGGCGATGGTCGCGCCGAGGTCGTCCATCATGTGCAGCCAGGAGCTCGTGCCGCCGGCCGTCATCAGGCCGATCGCCGCCTCGGCCCGGCCGGTGGCGAACAGGGCGTCCAGGAGGAACTGCGCGCCGTAGACGCTGACCTTCATGCCGCCGTCCGCGAGCGTCCTGCCCAGGGCGCGGACGACGGGGTCGGGGACCGTGCCGGGCCCGGCCACGCCGAGCGCGACGGGGTACGCGGTGGCGTGCTGCGCGCTGTGCGTGGTGCCCGCGCCGTCCAAGAAGCGGCCGTTGGACGCGTCGAGCAGTCTCTCCCGCATCGCGGCGGCCAGCTTGCCGGCGCGTCCCCTCCAGGTCCGCGCGTCGGCGGTCTTGCCCAGGACGTCCGCGATGTCGGCCATGGCGGTGAACGCGGCGTACTGGCAGGCGTTCACCACTGTGTTGACCTCGGTGAAGACGTAGCCGTCCCGGTTGGACACCGGCCAGTCGACCAGGTCGGCGAAATCCGTGCTGGACGAGCCGGGGTCCTTGTGGACGAGGCCGTCGTCGCCGAGGTACGCCGTCAGGTGCTTGGCCGCGAGGATGTCGTAGTCGGCGGCGAGCTGCTCCGGGTCACCGGTGTGCAGGTAGTCCTGCCAGGCCGACATGACGTTCATCAGCCGGTACTCGGTGGGCCAGGTGTGGTTCCGCGCGAGATAGACGTCGGACGCCCGCGCCAGCGCGAAGGAACGCTGCACGCCGTACTCGGACGCCTGGTTGATGAGCGCGTCGCCTTCGTAGGGGCCGCGTTCGCGTGTCGGGGTGTCGGTGTAGAGGTCGCCGCGGGTCGCCTCGATCGAGTACCGGCACATCTCGTACACGCGGTCGAGGTCGGGGTCGGAGCTGGAGAACGACGCGTCGGAGTCGCGCCAGGCCGCCCGCCAGGCACGCCCGGTGACGGCGCGGGAGAGGTCGAGGTCGTCGTCGCAGATGAGCTGCGCGTACCGGAATCCCCGGTAGCCCCAGTGCTCGACGGTCTGGCGGCCGTCTCGCAGCGTCCAGGTCTCCTGGTAGGTGACGCCCGCGCGGAGCGCGTACCTGACCGTCCCGTCGGCGTTCAGTTCCTCGCCGAGCCGGACCTCGACGGTCTGCCCGGCCCTGCCGCGCACCGACAGGCGCAGGCCGCCCGCGATCTCCCGTCCGAGATCGACGAGCCAGGTCCCGGGCGAGACCCTCCGGACCGACGCGGGCTCGACGTCGTGCAGCCCGACCGGCTCGACCAGCGCGGGTTCGAGCCCCTCGATGGCGGGCCTGGCCGACGCCGGCCGCCAGTCGGCGTCGTCGAAGCCGGGGCTCGTCCAGCCGGCCGGCTCGTGCCGCAGGTCCCAGTACTCCTGGGGGCCGACGTAGAAGCTCGAACCGATCGTCCCGCCGTCGCGGAGCAGCCCGGCCTGGCGGCGCGCCCTCCACGACCGGCCGCTGCCGACGACGGTGGTCGTGCCGTCGGCGTAGGTGACGGCGAGCTGGGCGAGGAACCGCTTGTCCACGGTGGTGAAGGCGAGCGCCGCGAGGGCGTTGCGCCGTCCCGGCCTCAGCGCGCCCGTCACGTCGAACGAGTGGTAGCGCGGGGCCCCGGCCCCGCCGCGCATGGACGCGAACCCGGCCACCTCGCCGTTCACCCAGATCTTGGCCGGGTACTGGCGGATGGGCGCGGGCGACTGCGCGCAGACGTGGAGCACGGCGGCGATGATCCGCTTCCGCTCCAGCGTGAACTCGGTGCGGAGCAGGGCCCAGTCGTCGTCCGCCGAGCCCGCCGACGACAGCGTCGACTGCCCCTTGCCGAGCGTCAGGACGCCCCCGGCGACCGTGCCGGCGCCGAAGGTGCCGCGGCCGCCGGTGAAGTCCTCGTCGACGATCGCCGTGCCGTCCGGGGCGGTGAAGGTGACGCGGTCCCAGGCGTTCGCCTCGGTGGAGCCGTTGCGCATCCCGACCGTGCCCGTCCGGTGCGTGGCGTCGGTGGTGGTGTCGACCTCGGCGCCGTCGATGGACGTCCGGAACGTCGCGCCCGTCATCGAGACGGTCACGTCGTACCAGCGGCCCGTCTCGACGGGAGTGGAGAGCCGCTTCTCCTCCAGCACCCGGTAGGCGCCGTCGACGCACACGTGCTTCTTCAGCACGCCCGGCGATCCCGCGCGGAGCTGCCAGAGGTAGTTGGCGCTCGTCCCGGACGCCCGGAACCACAGGCTCGCCGCGACAGAGGTGATCTGCACCCGGGCCTTGAGGACGCCGTCGCCCGGAGCCGGCGCGGCCGGGGTCCAGATCGGCTCGGCCGTCCACGCGCCGACGCCCGTGGCCAGCAGGGCGGGCTCGGACCAGCGGGACGAGCGGTGCCCGTCGAACGTCCGGACGCGCCACCAGTAGGCGGTCTGCGGTTCCAGCGCCGGGCCGCCGTACGGCACGGCGACCGATCGGGCGGACGCGACCCGGCCGCTGTCCCACAGGCGCGGCCCGCGCTCCAGCCGGGCGGGAGTGGTGGCGAACTGGACCTGGTAGTGCGTCTGCCTCGTGCCGGGTCCGAGATCGGCGACCTGCCAGCTCAGCCTGGGCCCGGTCGCCGTGACGCCGAGCCCGGCGGGCAGCAGGGACGTGAGCAGCCCGGACGGTGTCCGCCCCCGCGCCGGAGACGCCGCCGGGGACGCCGCCGAGGCCGGGCCGGCGTCGCCGAGGACGACCGCGCCCGTCACACCGGCCGCCGACGCCCCCAGGAAGCGCCGCCGGCTCATCCCTCCGCTCACGAGCCGCTCCCCTCGAACGCCCAGTCGCCGGAGCCGACCTCGAAGACGGCGCGGCCGTCCTCGACGCCGACCCACCGGGCGTCCCGCGGCGCCTTCGGCCTCGCCGTCCCGCCGAGGAGCGGGAACTCGACCCGCGCCGTGGTGCCGGGCGGGACGGTGACGTCCAGGCGCACCTTCTTCCCGGTGCGGCGCCAGGACGTCGCGGCCTCCCCGCGCGGCGTCCGGTAGGTGGCGGCGGCGCGGGTGACGTCGCCGACGACGGCGGGACGGACGAGGAGCGTCTCGAAGGCGATCGAGTCGCCCGTCTGGCCGAGGCCGGCGAGCCCGGCGTGGAACCACTCGTCGATCGCGCCGAGCATGAAGTGGTTCTGGGAGTTGCCGGACGTGGGCCCGTCCCAGTTCTCGGTCAGCGACGTCGCGCCGTGGACGACCTGGTAGCCGTAGCTGGGGTTGCCGGTCTGCGTGGCGAACGCGTGGATCACGTCGTCGCGCCCGGCCGCGGACAGGACGTGGAACACCGACGGCAGGGCGATCTCGCCGACGGTCAGGTGGTAGCCCTTCGCCTCGATGGCGTGCACGAGGTGCGCGAGGACGGCGTCCCTCTTCCCGTCCGGGACGACGCCCATGTCGAGGGCGAACGCGTCGCACGCCTGGCTGCCCGAGCCGTAGGTGTCGCCGGTGGCGTACTCGGCGTTGAACGCCGCTCCGATGTCCCCGGCCAGCGCCTCGTACTTCGCCGCGTCCGCGTCCTCCCCGATGACCTTGGCGATCCGGGCGAGGGCGGACACGGCACGGTGGTAGCCGAACGTGGCGGTGACGCCCTTCGGGGTGCTGGTGTCGAAGGCGATCCAGTCGCCGAGGCCGTAGTCGAGGAGGTGCCCGTCCGCCTTGGCGGACAGGTAGTCCACGTAGCGGACCATGTTCGGGTAGTAGGTGCGCAGCGTCGCCACGTCCCCGTACGCGCGGTACATCTGCCAGGGCGCGAACACGATGACGTTGCCCCAGTTGGGGTCGTCCCTGAAGCCGCCGGAGAACACCGTGAACTCGGGGGCGATGTCGGGGACGAGCCCGTCCGGCGTCTGGGCCTCGGCGATGTCGCGGACGATCGCGCCGTAGTAGGCGTCGACGTCGTAGTTGCGGGCGACGGCGGGGAACACCAGGTTGGCCTGCTCCAGCCAGCCGAGCTTCTCCCGGTGCGGGCAGTCGGTGAGGACGGAGTACATGTTGCTCTGCACGGCCCGGTCGATGATCTTGTGGATGTCGTTGAGGAGCCCGTGCGAGCTGGTGAACGAGCCCGCCTTCTCGTTGGCGGCGCGCAGCACGATCCCGGTGACCGTGCCGTCGTCCGGCGCCGACGGCAGCCCTTCGAGCTGCAGGTAGCGGAACCCGTGGTAGACGAACCGCGGATGCCAGGTCTCGACGCCCTTGCCGGACAGCGTGTAGGTGTCCCAGATGGGCGAGCCGGTGGTGTGCTGGCTGACCGTCCCGTCGTCGTTGAGCAGCTCGCCGGGGCGCATCGTCACCTTCGTCCCGGCGGGCCCGCTGACGCGCAGCCGCGGCCAGCCGGCGATGTTGGTGCCGAGGTCGACGACGTACACGCCGTCCTTCGGCTCCGTGATCTTCTTCGTGCGCAGGGTGGCGACGGGGACGATCGGCGGTGCCGTGCGGGCGGCGAGCCGCGCGGTGGGCGACGCGACCGCGATCGCGTCCGTCCAGTCCCGCGGCGTGCGGCGGGCGTCGTGGTCCTCGCCGCCGTACCAGTTGGTGAACGTGGTGGCGCCGAGGGCCGTGCGCCAGGAGGCGCCGGACGCGATGACGTCGCGCGACCCGTCGGTGTAGGTGATCTCCAGTTGGCCGAGGAACGCGGGCTTGCCGTCCGACCGGGTCAGCTTCTCGTAGCGGCCGGGCGTCGGGGGCACGTGCGCCATCCCGGTGCCGAGCTCCGCCTGAACGGTGTTGCCGCCGTGATGCAGCAGCTCGGTCACGTCATAGGTCGAGTAGACCAGCCGTTCCTTGTACGCGCTGTAGGGCGGTTCCAGGACGGCGTCACTGACCGGGCGCCCGTTCACGGTGACGTCCAGGACGCCGAGGGCGGTGGCGTAGAGGCGTGCCGTGCGGACGCGCTTGCTCACCTTGAACTCGCGGGCGAAGACCGGAAGCGCTTCGGGCTGCCGGTGCAGCGGCGGAGGCGCCTCCTGGCCCGTGACCGTGGCGGCCGTGTCGAAGGCCTGCCCGTCGGTGGACGTCTGGACGGTGAAGTCCTCCGGGAAGTTGGCCGTCCTCCCGTCGTCGGTCGTCGCGTCCGTCCGCGGGTACAGCAGGATCCGGTCGAACCGCTGTTCCTGCCCCAGGTCGATCTGGATCCAGATGGGCTCCGTGAGGGCCTGGTCCTTGCGCTCCAGGCTCGTGTAGCCGAACGGGGCGGCGTCGCTGGTGAGCGACCCGTCCGTGACGGCCTTCGGCTCCCACTGGCCGGGGACGGTGTAGCTCTCCGACGCGGTGACGGGCGCCTTCGACGCCAGGTTCGCGCCGGACGTCCCGTCCTGCACCTGGACCTCGGCGAGCTGGAGCCGCGACACCTTGTACGGCCAGCCCTCCTGGAGCGGCAGCCCGAGCCGGGTCACGTTCAGCCGCACGTACCGGGCGGAACGGGCGGGGAACGCGACCGTGGCCGGTGCCGGCTCCGGGTCGGACGACCACGCGGGGTTCCCGATCCACCGGGCCGTCCAGTCGGCGGCTCCGAGCAGGCCCATCTCGAAGTGGGACGGCTCGCTCCACGCGGACGCGCGGCCCTGCCCGTCCCACACCCGGACCTGCCAGGACGCCCGCTCCCGGGACTTCAGCGCGCGTCCCGCGTACACGGCCGACACGGCGCCGCCGGCGACCTTGCCGGAGTCCCACAGGTCGGGCCGGCCCAACCGGGCGTCCGTGGTCGCGACCCGCACCTGGTAGGCGGACTGGACGGCGTTGCGCGGCCCGGCGGCGAACCGCCAGCTCAGGGTCGGCTTCGTGGCGTCGATCCCGAGGGGGGACCGCAGGTGGTCGACCCGCAGGTCGGCGGGGCGCAGCGTCCGGGCCCCGCCCGCCGCGGGGGCGGCCGACGCGGGCGAGGCGACGGCGCCGCTCGCCGTGACCGCCGCCGCGGCGACCCCGCCCGCCTGGACGAACCTTCTTCTCGACAGTTCGGTCATAGGTGGCTCCTCAGAGGTGGTCAGAGCGGAAGGTGAGGTGGCCGGAGCCGGCTTCGAAGACGGCGTAGCCGTCCTTCATCCCGATGAGGCGGGCACCGCCCCGCTCCTGACCGCGGGGTCCGGACACGCGCACGTCGCGGGCGGACCGGGCCGGGACGTGGATCTCGGCGCGGACGTTGACCGGGACGTCCACGGACAGGGCGAAGCCGTGCCCGGCCCGCGTCCAGGTGACGCCGACGTCGCCGCGCTGCAGCGGGACGGTGCCGGACGCGCGGTCCAGCCCGGTCAGCGGCGGCTTGATCCGGACGGCGGCCGACGCCGGGGCCGTCACGGTGACGCCGAGCAGGGTGCGCTGCACCTCCACGAGCGACGTGGCGCCCCACGGATGGGAGAAGCTCTGCCCGGTCTCGGGCGCGTCCCACGACTCCCACGTGAACGTGCCGCCCCGCGCGAGGATGTTGCCCCAGCCGGGCCCCTTCGTATCGGTGAGGCGGGCGACGACGTCCCGCGGCCGGTCGGCGAGCGCCTCCAGCAGGCGGTGCGCGGTCATCGGCCCCATCTGCAGCCCGAGCCCGGCGATGTACGACTCGACCTTGTCGCGGGCGCCGGCGGGTGCGACGCCGTAGGCGAGCGCGTAGGCGTTGGCGATCTGGGAGGCGTGCGTGCTCTGGGCGCCGTCGCTCTTCAGGCCGTCGATGTAGACGCCGTCGGGACGCCGGAGCCGGGCGTTGATGTTGCCGGTGAGGACGCCGGCGTCCCTGCGCAGGGCGGCCGCGTCACCGCTCTTGCCGAGCGTCTCGGCGGCGCGGGCGGTGGCGTTCAGGACGTCCACGCCGAGGACGTTGACGACGGTCCGGGCGGCGGTGTCCATGTCGTGCCCGTAGCGCATGGTGGCGGGCCAGTCGATGATGCCGTACTGGTACTGCCCGGAGCCGCCCTCCAGGTTGGTGACGAGGCCCGTCCCCTCGTCGATGTAGCGGCGGACGTAGCCGGCGACCGCGGTCATCACCGGGTACGCCTCCGCCAGCGTGGACGCGTCGCCGGACTGCTCGTAGTAGTCCCACACCCAGCCGGGGAACATCTCGGTGTAGTCGGGGATGTCGCGCTTGCCGTCGCCGTTCGGGTAGACGGCGTTGAGGCGGCCGTCCGGCCAGTACCGCGCCTGCGACGCCATGAACTCGCGGATCGCCTGCCGGCTCAGCCGCCGCTCCCCGTAGGCGCCCATCATCGCCTTCGAGGTGTCGACCGAGTCGCCGAGGAACTGGCCCTTCTCCCGGGTGGGCGTGTCGACGAACTGGGTCTGCGACCCGTACAGCGCCGACCGCGCCATGAGGTCGTAGACCGCGTTCACGCCCGCGTTCGACGTGCGGAGGCCGCCCTCGCGCGTCACCTCGTTGTGCTGGACGACCGCGGAGATGTCGCCCGCCTCCGCGCCGGAGCCGGGCGCGATCTCCAGGTAGCGGAACCCGACGTAGGTCAGCGGCCGGAACGTCTGGTCGCCGTCGCGCTGGGTGTAGCCGAAGCCGAGGTCGGTGTCCTGGTTGTCGTCTTTGGACCGGGAGACCGTCCCGTCGGCGTTGAGCACGTAGGAGGCGTGCATGCCGACGTGCCGTCCGGCGGCGCCGTCGCGGAACCGCACCACGGGCACGGCCGGGATCACCTTCCCGAAGTCGGCGACCAGCGCCCCCGACTCCAGCCGCGTGACCTTCGCAGGCTTGACCGTCTGGTAGGCGAGCGCGGTCTCCTGGCCGGTCAGGTGCTTGAAGACGGGCGTCGGATGGGCGCCGACGGCCTGCGCGTCCTCCCAGGAGGAGGCGTCGTAGCCGGGCTCGTCCCAGCCGAGCCGGGCGGCGGTGCCGTCGATGTCCTCGATGTAGTCGCCGGCGTCGCCGTTGCGCTTCGGCGCTTGCTTCCAGGGTCCGCGCGCCACCTTCCACGACCCGTCGGTGACGACGACCTGCCGCGTCCCGTCGGCGTGGTCGATGACCAGCCGGAGGAGCAGGCCCGGTTCGCCCTTCGGGCGTCCCTGCCCCGACCCGTACCAGTGGTAGAGCGCGCCGATCGTCGCCGGCCGCCCGGCCTTCAGCCTGGACGTGACGTCGACCGTCCTGTAGTAGCCGTCGTCGGGGTATTCGAAGGCGGGGCCGTGGTCGACTGTCTCGCCGTTCAGGTGGAGCGCGTACTGCTGGCCGGCCGCGATGTGCACGCGGGCGCGCACCACCTTGGACCGTCCCACCGTGAAGTCCTTGCGGGCGAGGGTGTAGTCGTCGGCCTCCGCGGTGGTGCGCCGGATCCAGGTGGCCTGCCAGTCCTCGTCGGCGATCCCGGTGTCGAAGGTGGAGGGCCGCGCCCACGGAGAGCGCTTTCCCGTCCTGTCCCAGGTACGGACCGTCCAGGTGTAGGACGTCTCCGGTGCCAGCGCCGACCCCGCGTACTTCACGTACTCCTGGCTGCCCGACCGGACGCGCCGGCTGTCCCAGACCGTCCTGCCGGACGGGTCCCGCACGACGATCTCGTAGGCGCTCTGCACCTCTCCCGGGTCCCGGTCACGGGGCGTCCACCCGAACAGCGGCGCGCCCTCGACGTTCAGCGGCCGGGCCTGGTCCCCCACGGTCAGCCCGGCCGGGGACAGGGGCGCGTGCCCGGCCCGCAGCGCGGCCTGCGCGGTGCCCGGCAGCCCGGTGACGGCCGCCGCCGTCACGGCGGCGACGGCGACCAGGACGGGACGGAAACCGGCGGAACGGGTCATGTCACGGCGTTTCACGAAGATCGACCTCCAGTTCGTTGATGCGGTCTGCGGTACCTGCCGGAACCGGCCTAGGGCCGTACGCCGAACCCGCTCATCTGCACGTTCGCGCGGATCCCGTCCCAGCTCCTGGTGATGTCGAGGCGCACGTAGCGGGCGCTGACCTTGGGGAACGCCGTCGTCCCGCCCTCCTTCGGGGTGTCGGTGGCGGTGGCGACGGTGCGCCAGGTCCGCCCGTCCGAGGAGACCTGGATCCCGTAGTCGCGCGGTCCGTAGTTGGAGCGCCCGCCTACGACGACCGACCCGACCTCGACGGGCGCGCCGAAGTCGACCCCGTAGCGCACCGGGTCGGCGGGCGTCGGCCCCTGGCCGGCGGCGCGCCCCCACGACACCCAGAACGTGCTGGGCGACCCGTCCACAGCGAGATTTGCCGGGTACCGGTCCTGGCCGGCGTCGGCGACCACCCGCGGGAACGGCGCGCCGCCCGGATTGAGGGCGAGGTCGCCGGAGTGCCGCAGCGTCACCGCCGTGGCGGCGGACGGCCCGGCGTCACTGCGCGCGGTCACCTTCAGGGTGCTCGTGCCGGACGCGACGCCCTTGTCGCGCAGCCCGACGGGCACCGTCACCGACCCGCCGGCCGGCACCGTGACGCGGCCGCGCTCCGGCTCGGCGCCGATCCCCGCGGCGGCGGACGCGGTGACCGTCACGTTCGCCGGACGCGCGGAGGCGTTGGTGACCAGCACGGTCGCGCGGTTGTAGCCGCCGTCCGCCAGCGGCAGCTCCGGTTCGAGGGCCTCGGCGGTCAGCACCGGACGGTCGCCGCCGGCGGGCGTGAGAGTGACGGGCCCGAACAGCCCGTAGTCCATCGGCGTCCGCGACGCGGCGCCGGTGCCGGGTGCGGCGCGCACCGCGTTGAGCAGCGTGGAGGCGACCCGCACCGTGATCGTGTTGGCGCCCGGCCGCAGGTGGCGGCCAACGTGGACGTGCCGCAGGTCGGCCTGGTTCAGCGGCGGGAGGTCGTGCCCGTTGACGTTCACCCGGACCGTGTCCACCGGTGTCCCGAGGTCGAGTTCGGCCTTGTCGACGCCCTTCCAGCCGGGGTCGAGCGTGACGCGCGCGGTGTAGGTGCCCACGCCCGAGACGTCCCTGAGGTCCACGGGGTGGCCGTTGGCCGCGGTGATCGCCGACCAGGAGGGCAGCGCGCCGTCCGCGCCGGCCTTCACCGTGACCGGCCCGAGTGCCTTGTGCGCGGTGTCACCGGGCCTGCCGGAAGGCCCGGGACCCCAGGCGTCGACCGACAGCGACCACTCGTCGAGCCTCAACGGCTGCGGGACGGCGGCCGTCCCCTGCCCGCCCGGCCGGGGGTCGCGCGGGTGGCCGGTGAAGGTGGCGTCGCGGCGCGGCGTGACCGCGATGACCGTGGCGTCGTTCCCGGCCAGCCGGACGGGGACGGTGACGGTGCCGTGGCCGGACGTGTAGTCCGTGATCGGGGTGATCTTGCCGGTCCAGGTGTCCAGCCGGTAGGGGACGCCTTGGCCGGTCAGGGTGACCTTCTGCGCGGTCGTCGTGTTCGTCTGGTTGTACAGGTAGTAGTAGTCGGTGGAGCCCGCCTGGCGGCGCACGTCGAGGAGCGCACCCGATCCGTCGTGCGGCGTCGCGGCCGGCGTGACGGTCAGGCGCCGCAGCGCGTCCGGCGCGTCCGCCTCGCTCGCCGCCCGCACCACGCCGCGCTGCCGGAGCAGTTCGGAGACCACCGACTTCAGCCGCGCGTCCTGGCGCGCGGCGTCGCCGTTGCCGGGCACCGTGCTCGGGACGTCCCCGACGATGACGACGGGCAGTCCCTGCCGCGCCAGCCGGAGCAGTTTCTCCGCGGCGGCCACCGGCATCGTCTTCTGGTCGTTCAGCAGCACCGCGCGGTAGGCGGAGCGGTCGCCGAACAGGGTGCCGCGGGCATAGGTGGCGTCCTTGCGCTGGAGCAGCGCCGGGCTGAGGTACTCGTAGGTGTATCCGGCCGACGCCAGTGCCGAGGAGCTCTGGATCAGCTTGTTGGACCCGCTCCCGGTGGTGCCGGTGCCGTTCATGCCGAAGTCCTGCCAGTACACGGCCAGGTCGAAGCGGGGCTTGCCCTGCCGCAGCACGAGCTGCATCCGGGCCAGGTGGTCGTTGACGGAGCGGTGGTCGGCCCAGTTCGGGCCGCCCTTGTCGCCCCACGCCTCCGAGTAGGAGGTGTTGCCGCCGTAGGTCATGCCGGGCCAGGCCGACTGCGGTCCGGCGCCCGCGGGTCCCCTGCTGAGGTACGGGAAGCCGTGCCAGACGATCTGGTTCACGCCGCCGGCGAAGCCCCGGTAGACCGCCTGCAGGTTCGAGGCGTCCGATCCGGCGCCGGCCGTCGAGCCCCACACCGAGCCGGAGAAGGCGCAGCACTCGTCGGACACCACCGGCCGCCCGGACACGTGCGCGCCCGTGGCGACGACGCGGTAGTCCTGTACGTTGCTGTAGGCCCCGACCGACTGGCCGAACGCCAGCGACTCGCCCTCGGGCACGTCGACGTGCGAGGCGGCCTCGGCGACGTCCACCGGAATGCCGTAGGGCTGGATGCGGGTGCTGATGTGGTGCTTGTGCGCCCAGGTGCGGAGCACGTCGAGCCGGTTGCGGATGTAGAGGTCGCTGAGGGTCTGCCGGTAGTCGGTGCGGACCCGGGCGCCGGCGCCGCCGCCGAAGTCGAAGAACGGCCGGTCGGTGATGCCCTGGTCGCCCGCGCCGGCGAGGGCCGGGAGCACCTCGACCGGGTCGTAGCCGCGCAGCTTCGTCCACTGGCCGACCAGCTCGGACGTCCACTTCTGGGTGGAGCCCAGTTCGAGCGAGTCCTCGAACAGGTCGCTCTCGCCCATCTGGGCGAGCAGCTTCCGCACGTCGGGGGTGAGGATGTGCTCGTCGTAGAAGTCCGTGGTCGCCCTCGCCCCGGCCTTGCTGAACGGGTCGAGGGCGTAGTTGGTGCCGGTCGCGGTGTAGCCGGACAGCGACTGCCCGCTGGGCGTCTGGTAGAAGGCGATCAGCGCGTAGGTGCTCGTGGCGTCGCCGGGGAAGTCGACGGCGAGCGCGCCCTGCGCGTCCACCTTCGGGGTGACGTCGGTGACGCTTGCGCGGTCCAGCATTCTCGGCGCGCTGGAGGACGCGCAGTCCGCGTCATCGCATTTGGCGACGAGTGCGGCGATGAGCGTCCGTTTCGCACCGGCGGGCGGTGCGACGTTGAAGTTGGTCGGCAGCTCACCGGACCTGCTGGTGCCGCCGCCCTTGTGGAACTCGTGGGAGAAGACGATCTGCTGCTGTGCGCTCGGGTCGTTGACGTCGTCGACGGTGGGGACGATCGCGGGCCAGCGGGGGCCGATGGTGAAGTCCAGGCCGAGCCCCTTGGACTTGGCCTGCGCGAGCATCGTCCGGGTCTTCCGCGCCCACAGCGGGGTGCCCCAGCCGTAGGTCTTCAGGAACTCCGGCGTGTTGTTGCCGGTCCCCTCCACATTGAACGGCGCGACCTCGGCTCCGCCGCCGCCCGCCTTCTCGATCTGGTCGAGCTCGCGGCCGAGTTCGCCGTCGTCGGTGTAGGCGAGCGGCTGCCACCAGCGGTACTTGGGCCGCACGGACGCCGGAGGGTTCGCGAAGGTCCCGCGGGTCAGCACCGGGACGGCCGGCCCGGACGGCGGGGCGCCCGCGACCGCGTCGACGGCCGCGAGCCCCGGAAGCGCCACGATCGCGGCCGCCGGCGCGGCGAGCAGCCGGGTCTTGGAACGGATCATGAGGGGTAGCCCTCCAGCTCGATGACGCGGCTGTAGTTGTGGTCGTTGGAGTCGTGGACGAGCAGCCGCAGCGCGGTCGCGGAGACGGGCGCGAACGTCTGCTCGACGGTCCCGGCGGTGCTGCCGGTGACGGTCGTGACCGTCCTCCAGGCGCCGTCCACCCGGGCCTGGACGTCGAAGTCGCGCACGCCGGTCTTGGCGGCCGGGTACTTCGGCGAGTCCAGCGTGAAGACCTTCACCCGGCCGATGCGCTGCGGCTCGTCCCAGGTGGCGGTGAGGGTGTCGGGGAACGCCCCGGCGGTGTCGTCGTTCCAGCCGCCGGTGCCGTTCAGCCAGACGCCGGAGTCCGTGCCGCCGTCGTTGGTCCAGGCGGGCGACGACCCGCTGTGCGTGCTCGACGCCGACATCGCGGCGGTGCGGACGGCGTTGGACGTGACGCGCAGCGGTGCCTGGACGCTCTCGTCGTCGACGGTGACCGTGACGGTCCCGTCCTTCCCGGCGCCGGTGTTCGCGAGCGTGACCGGGACCCCGGCGGAGCCGCCCGCCGGGATCGTGACCCGGCCGCCGGCCGTGGCGGTGAAGCCCTCGGAGGCGGCGGCCCTCACCGGGACGGTGACGGGGTGCCGCTCAAGGTTGGTGACGCGGAATTCCGCCCGCGTGGGCTTCCCGTCGATCACCGGGATGTCCACGCCGAACGGCGGCTCGATCGCGAGCTGGGTCCGGTCCTGCCGCACGGCGCCGGGGGTGCGGACCGTGAACGTCCAGGAGCCCGACCCGACCTCGTACACGGCCCGCCCGTCCTGCACGCCGAGCGCCTTCGCCCCGGCGGGGGCCTTCGCACCGGACGCCCCGAGCAGCGGCACCTCGACGCGCGCCGGGGCGCCCGGCGGGACGGTGACGTCCAGCCGCAGGTCGTGCCCGGAACGGCGCCACGAGCTGGACACCGTGCCGCGCGGCGTCTCGTAGGAGGACGCGGCGCGGGTCAGGTCGCCGACGACGGCGGGCCTGATGACGAGACTGGCGAAGGCCGCCGATGCGTCGGCCTGCCGGATCCCGGCGAGCCCGGCGCCGAACCACTCGTCGATCGCGCCGAGCATGAAGTGGTTCTGCGATCCGTAGCCGGTCGGGCCGTCCCAGTACTCGGTGAGCGAGGTCGCGCCGTGCACGACCTGGTAGCCGTAGCTCGGGCTGGTGACCTGCTGCGCGACGGCGAGGATGACGTCGCCGCGGCCCGCCGCCGACAGCGTCCGGAACACCGCCGGAAGCGCGATCTCACCGACGGTCAGGTGGTGTCCGCCCGCCTTGATGGACGCGACGAGGTGGTCGAGGACGGCCTTCCTCTGGCCGTCCGGGACGATGCCGAGATCGAGCGCGAACGCGTCCCCGGCCTGGCTGCCCGAGCCGTAGGTGTGCTTCGCCTCGTCCAGGTACTTCGCGTTGAAGGCCTCGGCGATGTCGCCCGCCAGCCTGTCGTAGCGGGCGGCGTCCTCGTCCTTCCCGAGAAGCTCGGCGATGCGGGCGAGCGTGGCGGCGCTGCGCTGGTAGCCGTACGTCGCGGCGATCCCGCGCGGGGTCGTCTGGTCGACGGCCGCCCAGTCGCCGAGGCCGTAGTCGAGCAGGTTCCCGTCCGCCTTGGACGTCAGGTAGTCCAGGTACCGCTGCATGTTGGGGTAGAACTCGCGCAGCGGCGCGGCGTCGCCGTAGGTCCGGTAGTGCTGCCAGGCGGCCATGATGATCGCGCTGCCCCAGTTGGGGTCGTCGCGGACCCCGCCGGAGAACTGGACGTACTCGGGCGCGATGTCGGGGACGAGCCCGTCCGCCGTCTGCGCCTCGGCCATGTTCCGCAGCAGCGCCGGGTAGTAGGCCGCGACGTCGTAGTTGCGGGTGATCGTCCCCTGGACGAGCTGGGTCTCCTCCAGCCAGCCGAGCTTCTCCCGGTCCGGGCAGTCGGTGAGGATGCTGAACATGTTCCCCTGGATCGACCGGTCGATGATCCGGTGGATGCCGTTGAGCAGCAGGTCGGAGCTCTCGAACGACCCGGCGGAGGCGTTGCCGGCGCGCAGGACGACCGCGGAGACGGCGTTCTTGGACGGCTCCGACGGCAGGCCGGTCACCTGGACGTAGCGGAACCCGTGGTAGACGAAGCGCGGGTGCCAGGTCTCGGTGCCCGCCCCGGCGAGGGTGTAGTTGTCCTCGATCGGCGGGTTCTGCGCCCCGCCGGCGATCATCGTGCCCTGCTCGACGAGGCCGTCCGAGCCGAGCCGCTCCCCCGGCTTGAGCGTCAGCTTCGTGCCGCGCGCACCGCGCACGCGGAGCTGCGGCCACCCGGCGACGTTCTCGCCGAGGTCGAAGACGTAAGTGCCCTTCTTCGGCCGCGTGACCTTGACCGTCTCGCGGCGCCCGACGGGCACGATCGCGGGCGACATGCGCGAGGTGAGCGCGATCCCGGGGTCGGGGGCCTCGGCGGCCGGCTTCCACGACGCCAGGTTCGCCGACGGCTCGTCCCAGCCCCGCTGCGCGAGCCGGGCGTCCTCGTCCTCACCGCCGTACCAGTGCGTGAACGTCGTCGGGCCGAGGTCGGTCCGCCAGGACGAGTCGGTCGCGATCCGCGCGGTCGTCCCGTCGGCGAGGGTGACCTCCAGTTGGGCGAGCAGTTTCGGGGCGCCCTGGGCACCGACGTACTTGGTGTAGCGGTCGGTGGTCGCGGTGACGTTGTAGGTGCCGTTCCCGAGCCGGACGCCGATCGCGTTGCCGCCTCGCCGCAGCAGTCCGGTGACGTCGTAGGCGGCGTACTCGGCGCGTTCGCGGTAGTCGGTGTTCGGCGGTTCGAGGACGGCGTCGCTCACCGCGCGGCCGTTGATGGTGGCGTCGTAGACACCGAGCGCGGTGATGTAGAGCCGGGCCGACCGGACCTCGTCCTTCAGGGAGAACTGCCGCGCGAGCAGCGGCAGCCGGGGCATGTCGGTCTGGTAGGCGGGCGGGGGTTCCTGGCCGGTGACGGTCTTGGCGGCGGCGAACGGGCCGTCCGCCGAGTCCGACGTCTGGATCGTGTAGTCGACGGGGAAGTTCGGCGTCTTCCCGTCGCTCGTCATCGTGTCGGTGCGCGGATACAGCTTCACGGACGACACGTCCTTGGCCGCGCCGAGGTCGAGCTGGAGCCAGATGTGGTGGCCGGGGTCCTGCGACCCGTAGGCGGGGCTGGTGTACCCGAACGGCGCCTTCTGCGTGGTGGCCGACCCGTCGGTGACGAACTCCGGCATCCACTTGCCGGGGTACTCGCGGACCTCGGACGCGGTGACCGCCGCGCCCTTCGCCACGTTCGTCCCGGACGCGTCGAGGGCCTCGATCTCGGCGAGCTGGAGCCGCGACAGCAGCGAGCTCCCCTCCTTGATCGGCAGCCCCAGCTTCGTGACGTCCAGCCGCAGGTAGCGGGTCCTGGTGCCGGCGGGCAGCGCGACCGTGACCGGGGTCGGCGCCCGGTTCAGCCAGCGCTCGTCGCTGATCCATTTGGCGGACCAGTCGCCCTTGGCGAGCAGGCCGGTCTCGAACCGGGCGGGGGCGCTCCAGGCGGAGGCGCGCCCGGAGCCGTCCCAGACCCGGACCCGCCACCACACCTGCCGGCGCGAGGTGAGCGCCGTACCCCGGTAGACGGCGTTCGCGGTGCCGGAGGCGACCTTGCCGGAGTCCCACAGGTCGGCGTCGCCGAGCCGGTCCCGGGACGTCGCCGCGACCACCTGGTAGGCGGACTGGGCGGCGCCGCGCCCGGCCGCCGACAGGCGCCAGCTCAGCGTGGGAGTGACGTCGCCGATGCCGATCGGGTCGTCGAGCGCGTCCGTGCGCAGCCCGGAGGCGCGCAGCCCGGACGCGTCCGCGCGTGCGGGCACGGCGCCGAACGCGAGGACGAGGGGAAGCAGCGCGAGGGTCGCGACGGCGCGGCGTAGGGGGATCTTGCGCATGGCACGGGCCTTCTCGTTCGGTGCGGTCATCGGGTCTTCGCCACGAACCGGTAGGAGCCGGAGCCGACCTCGAAGACGGCGGCGCCGTCCTGCATGCGCAGGAACCTGGCACCCTGCTGTGCGACGTCGTCCGCCTTCGCCGCGGGAACCCACACCTCGGCGGTGGTGTTGACGGGCACCGAGACGTCGAGGGCGAACCGGTCGCCGCGCAGGCTCCACCGGCTGGAGACCGGCCCGTAGACCGAGTCGTAGGTGGCGGCGGCGCGGTGGACGTCGCCGCCCGGCCGGGGCCGGATCACGGTGCGGCGGTAGCCGGGCTCGGCCGCGGCGATCCCGGCGATGTTCTCGTACATCCATTCGCCGACCGCGCCGTAGGCGTAGTGGTTGAAGGAGTTCATCGCGGCGTCCTGGAAGGAGCCGTCCGGCTTGATGGAGTCCCAGCGCTCCCACATCGTGGTGGCGCCCTTGCCGATCTGGTAGCCCCAGGACGGGAAGGTCCGCTGCTGGAGCAGCCGGTAGGCGACGTCGCCGTGCCCGGTCGCGGTGAGGACGGGCAGGAGCCGCGGGGTGCCGAGGAAGCCGGTGGACAGGTGCCAGCCGCGCGCCTCGATCAGCTCGACGAGGCGGTCGGCGGCGGCCTCGCGGGCGTCCGCGGGCAGCAGGTCCATCGACAGCGCCAGGACGTAGGCGGTCTGGGTGTCGCCCTTCAGCCGCCCGTCCTTCAGGTAGGCGGTGGTGAACGCCTCCTTGACCCGCTTCGCCAGGTCCTCGTATCTCGCCGCGTCGCCGGGGCGGCCGAGGACGCGGGCGACCTGGGCGACCAGGCCGGCGGCGTGGGCGAAGTAGGCGGTGCCGATGACGTCCTTGGGCGTCTCGGCGTCGACGTTCAGCCAGTCCCCGTAGCCGGACGCGGGCCGCAGCAGCCCGTCGCTGTGGCTCTCCAGGTAAGAGATCCACTTCTGCATCGCCGGGTAGTTCTGTTCGAGGACCTGCCGGTCCCCGTACGCCCGGTACAGGTTCCACGGGACGGTGACGCCGGCGTCGCCCCAGCCGGCGGAGCCGCCGCCGAGGCCGCCGACGGTGGGCGCGATGTCGGTGAAGGCCCCGTCCGCGGTCTGCGCGTCGCGCATGTCGCGCATCCACTTGGCGAGGAACCGCGCCGACTCCATGGTGTAGGTGGCGGTTCGGGAGAACACGTTGATGTCGCCGGACCAGCCGAGCCGCTCGTCCCGCGCCGGGGTGTCGGTCGGGACCGACAGGAAGTTGCCGCGCTGCCCCCACGTGATGTTGCGGTGCAGCTGGTCGAGCATCGGCACGTCGGTGTCGAAGGCCATCGTCATCGGCTCGGCGGTGTGCTCCACCCGTCCGGTCACGGCGTCCTTGCCGGGCGTGCCGGGGTAGCCGGTGACCTCGACGTAGCGGAAGCCGTGGAAGGTGTAGCGGGGCTCGTAGGTCTCGGTGCCGCCGCCCTTGAGGGTGTAGGTGTCGGTCGCCTCGGCGGTGCGCAGGTTCGCGGTGTAGAGGGTGCCGTCCTTGTTGAGGACCTCGCCGTGCCGCAGGGTCACCTTCGTCCCGGCCTGGCCGGCGACGCGCAGCCGGACGGTTCCGACCATGTTCTGGCCGAGGTCGAAGATGTGCACGCCCTTCTCGGGGCTGGTCACGGCGATCGGCTTGATCTCCTGCTCGATCCGCGTGGGCGCGGCGGACTGCGCCACGGGCGTCGCCGTCGCCTCGTCGTTGACGAGGACGGGCTTCCACCCCTGCGCGCCGAAGCCGGGGCGGCTCCAGCCGGGGGTCTCCTCGCGGGCGTCGTACCGCTCCCCCATGAGCAGGTCGGAGGTGAGGACGGGGCCGGTGGCGCTGCGCCAGCTCGGGTCGGTGACGATCCGCCGCGACGTCCCGTCGGTGTAGTCGATCTGGAGCTGGGCGCGCAGCCACGGGCGCGGCCCGTACCGGCCGGGTCCGAAGCTCGCGACGTGTCCGGCGTACCAGCCGGGCGCGAGGGTGGCGCCGATCGCGTTGCCGCCCCTGCGCAGAAGCTGCGTCACGTCGTAGGTCTGGTACTGGACGCGGGTCTTGTAGTCCGTCCAGCCGGGCGTCAGCTCGTCGTGCCCGACGCGCCTGCCGTTGATCTCGGCGGTGTAGACGCCGAGGGCGGTCGAGTACAGGCGGGCCCGCTCGATCTTCTTCCCGACGGTGAAGTCCTTGCGGAGCTGGGACGTCAGCCCGTCCGGCCCGCTGGAGACGGTCTGGAGCGAGAACCGGCGGTCGCCGGGGGCGGGCTCGCCGTCCGTGTACGCCTGCCCGTGGTCGTAGCCGCCGCCGGTGTGGCTCCACCAGCCGATCTGCCCGGACGGGTCGGACTGCTCGATGTAGTAGGTCCCGGAGGGTGCCGGGGTGTCGAGGGTGAGGGCGGCCTCGGCGTTGTCGGAGTGGTCGACGACGCGGCGCTGGGCGAGGATCTCGCCGCCGGGCCCGTCCTTGCGCAGCGCGATGGTCGCGTCGGCGTCGGTGGTGTGCCACGTCGGCATCGGGATCGACACCTTCGTCACCGGCTTGTCGGAGGTGAACGTCTGCCCCTGCGTGGTGCCCGTCTTGAGCTGGGACGGGTCGTTCTGCCCGGTGAAGGAGGTGGGCAGCGGCAGCGGCGCGTCGTGCCCGATCCACTCCCCGGCGAGCGCCGCACCGTCCAGCAGGCCGGTCTCCCACCAGGTGGCCTTGCTCCAAGCGGAGGGGCGGCCGGTCCCGTCCCACACCCGGACCGTCCAGTAGTAACGGGTCCGGGGCTTGAGTCCCGGCCCGGCGTAGGGGACGAGCACGGACTGCGCGGAGTCCACCTTCCCGCTGTCCCACACGTCCGGTGCGGAGAGGCGGGACGGCGCGGACGCCACCCGCACCTCGTACGCCGACTGCGCCTGCCCGCGCTTCGCCGAGCCGAGCCGCCAGGTCAGCCGCGGGCGGGCGGCGTCGAGGCCGAGCGGCCGGTCGGCGTACTCGGTGCGCGTCTGGACGACCTTCACGGCGCCGCCCGGCGAGGCGGCGGGGACCGCGCCGGCGGTGGTGACGACGAGGAGGAGGGACGCCGGGAGAACGAGGAATGGGGATGTGGGACGCAGCGCTCTGGGTGTTCGCCGCATGGGTTTTCCTCCGGTTTTCGGGCGCGGCGAACAGAGCCCGCGGCCCGGTGGGGCACGGGCGCGGCTCGCCGTCACCTCAGTTGTGGATCCCCCGATCCTGTGCGGTGAGGTTCAGCGCCTCACCTCGATGAGCTCGATCTCCAGGAGGTCGGCCAGGGCCTTCAGGTCGGCGATCCGGTGGCCGGTGCCGAGCGCCCAGTGGTGCGAGATGCCGGTGGCGGACCAGGCGTCGGTCCACTCGCCGGGGTCGCAGCCGAAGTCGACGCGGGACGTGGTGTTGCCGATCTGCAGCAGCGGGCCGTCCACGGTCTCGCCCTCGGACGCGGCGAACGCGAACCGGCCGTCGCGCCGCTGGATGATCCCGAACGCGGTGACCGGGCCGTGCTTGACGTCGAATTCGACGGACACGCCGTAGCCGCGCTTGCCGTGGTAGACGCCGAGCCCTCGCAGCAAGGGACGGCGGGCGCTGATCGCCAGGTGCGCGGGCCCGTCGTGGCCCATCTCGACGTGGCCGCGGTGGAAGTCGAGGGCCTGCAGCTCGGTGAACGAGCCGCCCGCGCCGAGCCGGTCGGCGATCAGCATGGCGAGGGACGTGCGCAGCTCGTACTCGCCGGCCGCCGGGATCCCGCGCGCGGTGAGCAGCGAGGCGCCGAGGATCATCCCGGCGCCGAGCCGCTCGTGGACCTCGCCGTCCAGGCCGCGGTGGTAGTAGGCGAGGCTGTCCAGCTGGAAGTCCTCGGCGAGCCGGTCCAAGCCGACCGCGACGCGGGCGGCCCAGGTGAGGTCGTCGTCGTCGACGGACGCGTCCAGCTCGAAGATCTTCTCCGCCTCGGCCTTCTTCGCGGCCGTCTCGGCGTCGGTGACCTTCTCCACCCGGACGCGCAGGTCGTCGAACTCCAGCACCTCGACGTGCCCGCCGAAGTTGGCGCTGACGAGCGTGAGGTCGGTGGAGACGTCCAGCATCCCCGGGTACAGGTGGCCCATCAGCCCGTGCCGGCCCCGCCGCAGCGCGGCCCGCACCCCGGCGGCCCGCACCCAGCGGCCGATCCTCGCCCAGGCCCGCTCGTCCTCCAGGTAGCCGGAGACCGAGCGGAACGGGACGCCGCAGCGCGCGAACGCGTTCGCCATCTCCGGCAGCGGGCAGGCGCCGCAGTAGGCGAGCCACTGCCCGGTGTCGAACGTGGCGTGGTCCATCGACTCGGTCGGCTGCAGGTTGATCAGCAGGACCGGCGCGTCGGCCCGCTGCGCGACCGGGACCAGCATCGTCGCGGTCATGTAGGTGGTGAGGAAGCCGACGATGATGTCGCAGCCGGCCGCGCGGAGCCTCTCGGCCGCCGCCGCGCCCTCCTGCGCGTCGGAGATGAACCCGACGTCGACCACCTCGGCGCCGAGCCCGCGCATCCGCTCCGAGACGCGCTCGGCGGACCGCTTGAGCTGCGGCAGCAGATCCGGGAACTGCGGCCAGTAGGCGCCGAGGCCGCCGGCGACCAGTCCGACCTTCACCGCCGGCGGCGCTGTGTCGTTTGCCATTCGTCTCCTCCTGTCGGCTAATGGGCTGTGAGGGTGTGGCGCCCGGCGGGCGCCCCGTCCACGTAGACGTACCTGCCGTCGCTGGACACACCGTGCGCGGTGGCCTTGCCCGCGGCCCAGACCGTCCGCCCGTCGAGCGTGACCCGCCGGGTGGACGGGGCGACCGGGACGGCGAGGCGGCCCCGGGTGCCGCTCGGCGCGGTGACCTTGAGCCGGAAGCCGTGCCCGGTCCTGCGCCAGGACGCGGCGATGTCGCCGTGCGGGGTCGGCACGGTCCCTTCGGCCCACCTCAGCTTCCCGGTGAACGGGACCACGGCCCAGGACGAATACCCGGGGGCGGCCGGGCGCACGCCCAGCACCCTGGAGCTGAGCGTGACGGTCGGCTGCGCGGCCCAGCCGTGCGCGAGGCTGGAGAACTGCCTGAGGTTGGGCGTGCCGTCCGGCTGCATGTGCTCCCAGAACGTGGAGCCGGGGTCCTGCTGGAGCTGGTGGCCCCAGTACTTGCGGATCAGCTCCAGGCCGGACGCGTCGCCGGTCTCCAGGCGGGCGTCGGCCTCGAACCCGCTCGGCAGGGGCGCGTAGAACGGCGGGAGGCTCGCGTTCGGGGTGGACGTGGAGACCGTCAGCGACCCGATGTCCGTCCAGTTGTTGGCGCGGAGGTAGGCGAGGGCCCGCTTCGCGCGGTCGCCGCCGGCGATGCCGGTGAGGACCGCGGTGACGTTGCCGTCCTGCGGATAGGCGCCGGGGATCTCGCGGGACAGCCGGTAGGCGCCGGTCCCGTCGTCCCACAGCTGGTCGTTGACGGCCTTCTTCACGGCCGCGGACCGGTCGGCGTAGGTCTTGGCGGCCGAGGCGTCGCCGCGCGCCTTCGCCATGGCGGCCATCTGCTCCAGGTTGCGGGCGTAGAGGGCGTTGACGTAGGTCTCGTGGCCGCAGTCGGAGTAGCCGTAGTGGCCGCACGACCCGGAGTTCGCGAAGCCGATCAGGCCGCCGTCGTCCTCGGCGCGGACGGACTCCAGCCAGGCGGTCGCCTTGGTGAGCTGCGGCCACCACCTGTCCAGATAGGCGCGGTCGCCGGTGTACCACCAGTGGTCGTACATGTTCGCCACGAACCACGTGACGTACTCGCCGTAGGTGCGCAGCTCGTTCTGGTTGTGCTGGCCGACCAGGCTCGCGGCGGGCATGTAGCCGTCCGGGAGCTGCTGCGCGGCGAGCGAGGAGAGCGAGTTGTCGACCGAGCCCATGTCGTAGGTGCTGACGTAGGCGACGGGCGCCTGGACGGCGAGGTCGCCCTGCCAGACGATCCGGTCGCGCTTGCCGCCGTCGTAGATGACGGAGACGTTCGGGTCGGCGTGCGGGACGGGGGCGTCGGCGTGGTCGCCCTCCCCCGGCTCGTAGGGCCACTTCTTGGCGGTGTCCGGGGCGCCGGTGTTGATCTGGACGGTGTAGGCGCCCGCGTACCAGATCTTGTTCAGCAGGTCGTCGCTGGACAGGAAGTGGCCGCGGTAGCCGTCCAGGTCGCGCTGGTCGGGCGCGGCGGTGAAGTCGAGGGAGATCGCGTCGACGTCGACGCCGCCGGGGCCGTCCAGGAACAGCGTCGCGTACCGGAAACCGCCGCGCAGCTCCGTGTCGCGGACGGTGCCGGGCAGGCTCACGCCGTCCAGCGGGAGGGCGTGGCTGTCGGTGTCCGCGGTGTAGGGCCGGCCGGGGAAGCCGTTCCAGATGTTGGCCGTGTCGCAGCCGGGCGCGATCTTCCCCTGGCCGTCGTTGGCCTCCGGATCCAGCGCCATGTACCGAACCGACTCGGAGAAGCAGGCGCGCAGCTTCGGGGAACCGGACGTGCCCTTCACCCGGACTTTGAGATGCCCGGCGACCTCCTTGCCGAAGTCGACGATCAGCAGCGGGGAACCGGCCCGGTCATCGGCGCCGCCGAGCCGGACCGAGCCGCCGCCCTTCCTCAGCGCGGACTCCGGAGAGCCGTCGATCGCCCCCTGACGGGGGTCCGCCTTGAACACCGTGACGGGCTTGACGTCGCGGCTGGACGGGGCCAGGACGTAGGGGCGCCACTGGCCGGGGCGCGGGGTGTAGGAGGCGTCCTGCCAGGGGCCGCGCGGGCGCGGCGCGGCGACGGCGGGCAGTGCCAGGGCGGCGGTGCTGGTGATCGTGAGCGCGGCGGCGACGGCTGCGCGGGCGAGGGAGCGGCGGGCGGTGGTGGGGGGGACCATCATCACTCCAGGTCAGCGGGAGGCGGTCAGGGTGGACGTGCCGGTCAGCCCGGGGATCCGCACGAGGCCGTCCCGGACGGTGACGCCCGGCTTCACGGCCGTGCCGTCGTGCCAGACGACCTTTCCGTCGACCCGGACCTCCGACGCGCCGCCCGCCGGGACGCCGGCGGTGGCGGTGGTGCCTCCGGGTGCAGTGACGCGGAGTGTGAACGTCCTTCCCCGCTGCTTCCACGCGGCGGTGATGTTTCCGTGCGGGGTGGGCACGCGTCCCTGCGCCCAGCGGAGCCCGCTCGCCGGGTGCGGCAGGACGGTGAACGTCCCGAACCCGCCCGACGTGGGGGTGACGCCGAGGACCTGGTTGGTGAGGAACGAGGTGGGCGCGGCGGCCCATCCGTGCGACAGGCTCGTGTAGGAGCCGAGCTGCGGCGCGCCGGACGGGTTGACGTTCTCCCACAGCGTGCCGGGCTGCGCCTTGCCGAGCATCGGGTACCAGGTGCGGCGGAGCAGCGACATCGCGCCCGCCATGTCGTCCTGGGTGGAGTGGGCCAGCAGCGACTGGGACGACACGAACGGGCTGATGTACTGCGGGACGACACCGCCCGGCTCGTCCACCGTGAGGTCGCCGTGCGGGTTGGCGAGCGCGTCGCCGAAGAACTTCAGCACCGACTCGGCGCGGTCGCCGGTGGCGACGCCCGCGACGATCGCCATCGCGTTGCCGTCCTGCGGGTGGCGGCCGTCGGATGGGCTGACCTTGTACGCGCCGGCGTCGGCGTCCCAGAGGTGGTCGTTGACCGCCTTGGCGGTGCGGGCGGCGTGCTCGCGGTAGGTCGCGGCGAGTTCGGTGTCGCCCTTGGCCTCGGCGGCCTGCGCGGCCTGCGCGAGCACCTTCACGTACAGGGACGAGACGTAGGTGCCTCCCGCGTCGTTGCCGTAGCCCCAGGTGCCGCCGGCGCCCTTCATGGTGAGCAGGCCGTCGTCCCCGGCGTTCGACTCCAGCCACGCGACGTTCTTCTTCATCGCGTCGTACCACGTGTCGAAGAACGCCTGGTCGCCGGTGTAGAGGTAGTGCGTCCAGTAGTTGTGGACCCACCAGGCCGCGTACTCGCCCCAGCTCATGTTGTAGCCGTGCTGCTCGGTCAGGTAGAGGCCGGGGATCTGGCCGCTGGCCGCCTGCCCCTTGGCCATGAACCCGACCGCGTTGGCGGACGGGCCCGACCGGCCTGTCGAGAGGTACGAGACCGGGTCCGCGACCGCGTTGTCGCCGCCCCAGATCATGCGGTCGCGCTTGGCGCCGTCGCTGATGACGCTGTCGCCCTCACCGACGATCGCGTCGTTGCGGACCGGCCCCTCCCGGCCCGGGTAGGGGCGCCCGGTCGTCGGGTCGATCGTCGCCATCTGGACGGTGTAGGCGCCCGCGTACCAGAGCCGGTTCAGGGTGTCGTCGCTGGACAGGAACGCGCCCTTGTAGCCGTCGAGGTCCGGGTTGGCGGGGTCGGCGGTGAACTTCAGCCGCAGGTCGGACAGCTTCACCTTTCCGGGGCCGTCCAGGAACACCATGAGGTAGCGGAAACCGCCCCGGATCACCGGGTCGGTCATAGCGGAGCGTCCCGCCTGGGTGTCGAAGTAGTGGGTCTCGGTGGCGAGACCGACCGGGTCCTGGCTGTAGTCGGACGCGGTGGTGAGGTACTGCGGGCTCTCGCTGAACGCCAGGCCGAGCCTGGGCGTGCCCTCGCGGACGTCGGCGGTGACCTGGACCTGCCCGCCGACCTCCTTACCGAAGTCGTAGACGACGTAGGGGCGGCCGTACTCGTTGGACGTGAGGGTGGTCGTCCCGTGGTGGAAGGCGCCGGACGGGTTCGCGACCGTCCCGCCGTAGGGCGCCGCAGGGGCACGGCCATCGTTGTAGAGGGTCCAGACGGCGTGGATGCGGGCGCCCGGCCCCGGCTCGTCGGTGTTCCGGAACGAGACCCGCATCTCCCTGGCGGATCCGACGATCCCTGCCGGGACGGTCACGTCGTAGTGGACGAGACCGGCCTTGTCGCCGCTCCACACTCCGGCCTGCGCCGGGTCGGGCTCGCGCTCGTGCACGACCTTGCCGTTCACCAGCACCTCGTAGTGCGCGGTGGCGCTGCCCGCCTCCTCCACTCGGAGCGTCACGGGACGTCCGGGCGTGACGCGCAGGCGGTAGCCGAAGCTCGCCCCGGCCTTGTCGCCCGTCTGACGGGTCATCACGCCGTCGGCCTTGGCGGTCGTGGACGACCCGGCCTCCAGGTCGTGCCCCTCCGTCTCCGACTTCTCGGACGCGGCGGTCACGTAGTCGCCGTTCAACCCGTGCGCCTCCCCCACCTTCACCGGACGGACCGTCCGGCTGGAAGGGGCGAGGACGTAGTGATCGGCGCGGGACAGGGACGGAAGTCCCAGCGGATCTCGGGGTGCCGCGGAGGCGACGCCGGACGGCACGGCGACCAGGGCGGCCGCGCCCAGGCCCAGCGAGGTGATGACGGATACACGGGAACGCGCGAACTTCTCGGCCGGGGTCATCGTTGTCCCTTCGGGTTCCTTTGGTCGAGTGGGCCCATCGGGGCCGGCCGGCGCCCGGGTGGGGGCGGTCGGCCGCGGCGATGTGAGCGCCGCGGCCGGCCGTCCGGGCCGCCGGCCGGCCCTCTTCGGTCGGGAGCGCCCCTCCTCAGCGCAGGAACGCGGCGGCGACGCCGGCGTCCACGGGGATGTGCAGTCCGGTGGTGTGGGTCAGGTCTCCGCCGGTGAGGGCGAAGACGGCGGCGGCGACGTGCTCGGGCAGCACCTCGCGCTTGAGCAGCGTCCGCTGGGCGTAGAACTCGCCGAGCCGCTCCTCCTCGACGCCGTACACGGCGGCGCGCTTGGCGCCCCAGCCTCCGGCGAAGATCCCGGAGCCGCGCACGACGCCGTCGGGATTGACGCCGTTGACGCGGATGCCGTGCTCGCCGAGCTCGGCGGCCAGCAGCCGGACCTGGTGCGCCTGGTCGGCCTTGGTCGCGCCGTAGGCGATGTTGTTCGGCCCGGCGAACACCCCGTTCTTGGAGGAGATGTAGACGATGTCGCCGCCCATCCCCTGCTCGACCATCACGCGGGCGGCCTCCCGGGAGACCAGGAACGAGCCGCGCGCCATGACGTCGTGCTGCAGGTCCCAGTCGGCGGCGGTCGTCTCCAGCAGCGGCTTGGAGATCGACAGGCCGGCGTTGTTGACGACGAGGTCGACGCCGCCGAACGCCAGGACCGCGTCCCGGACGGCCGCCGCGATCTCCTCCTCGGAGGTCACGTCGGCGCCGACCGCGACGGCGGCGTCCGCCGCGCGGAGCGCCTTCGCGCCGATCTCGGCGGCGACCTTCTCGGCCGCCGCGACGTCCATGTCGGCGACGACGACGCAGGCGCCCTCGGCCGCGAGCCGGCGGGCGGTGGCCGCGCCGATGCCCGACCCGCCGCCGGTGACGAGCGCGACCCGGGTGGCGAGCGGCTTCGGCCTCGGCATCCGGCGGAGCTTGGCCTCCTCCAGCTCCCAGTACTCGATGCGGAACTTCTCCGACTCGTCGATCGGCGCGTAGGACGACAGCGCCTCGGCGCCGCGCATCACGTTGATCGCGTTGACGTAGAACTCGCCGGCGACCCGCGCGGTCTGCTTGTTCGCGCCGAAGGAGAACATGCCGACCCCGGGCACGAGGACGATCGCCGGGTCCGCGCCGCGCATCGCGGGCGACTCGGCCGTGGCGTGCCGGTCGTAGTAGGCGGCGTACTCCTCGCGGTAGGCGGCGTGCAGCTCCTTGAGGCGGGCCTTGACGTCGTCGAGCGGCGCGTCCGGCGGCAGGTCGAGGACCATCGGCCGCACCTTGGTGCGCAGGAAGTGGTCCGGGCAGGACGTGCCGAGCGCCGCGAGCCGGGGGTGCTCGGCGCGGGAGACGAAGTCGAGGACGGCCTCACCGTCGGTGAAGTGCCCCACCTGCGGCCGGTCGGTGGACGCCAGCCCCCGGATCAGCGGGAACAGCGCGGCGGCGCGGGCGTGCCGCTCGTCCTCCGGCAGCGCCGGGTGGATCACCTCGCCGAACGGTTCGGCCTTGCCGTGCTCGGCGATGTAGGCCTCGGCGGTGCGGATGATGTCGAGCGAGTTGACCTTGCACTCCTCGCTCGTCTCGCCCCACGCCGTGATGCCGTGCCCGCCGAGGATCACCCCGATCGCCCGCGGGCTGGCGCGCTTGATCTCGGCGATGTCCAGCCCGAGCTGGAAGCCGGGCCGCCGCCACGGCACCCACGCGACCCGGTCGCCGAAGATCCGCCGGGTCAGCTCCTCGCCGTCGGCGGCGGTCGCGATCGCGATGCCGGAGTCGGGGTGCAGGTGGTCGACGTGCGCGGCCTCGACGAGGGCGTGCATGGCGGTGTCGATGGACGGCGCCGCGCCGCCCTTGCCGTGCAGGCAGTAGTCGAACGCGGCGACCATCTCGTCCTCGCGGTCGACGCCCGGGTAGACGTCCACGAGCGCGCGCACCCGGTCCAGCCGCAGCACGGCCAGGCCCCGCTCGGTGAGGGTGCCGAGGTCGCCGCCGGAGCCCTTCACCCACATCAGCTCGACGTCGCGGGCCGTCACGGGGTCGGTGACCGTGCCCTTCGCGGACGCGTTGCCGCCCGCGTAGTTGGTGTTGCGCGGGTCCGAGCCGAGGGTGTTGGCCCGTTCCAGCAGCTGCTCCACCTCGGGTGGAGTGGCGGTCATCGGATATCTCCTCACTTGCGTGCGTGGAAGGTGTACGAGCCGGACTCGGCCGCCACCCGGACGACGCTCCCGTTGGCGCCGGCTCCGGCTCCGAGGACGCGCACGCCCGGGGCGGAGGCGAGCGCCCGCCCGCTCTCGGTGACCCGGTCCGCGGTCGCGGCGGGCAGTTCGATCTCGGCGGTGGCACCGACCGGGACGGTAACGCGGAGGACGAATCCGGAGCCGGACTTCGTCCACCGGACCGTGACCGGGCCGTGCGGGGTGGGTGCCGAGGCGTTCACCGACGTCAGGTCGCCCAGCGGTTGCGGCGCGATCCTGATCCGGTCGAAGCCGGGCGCGGCCGGCTCGATACCGGCGAGGTCCTCGGTGAACCACTCGCCGATGGCGCCGCCGAGGAACACGTGGTCGCGGGACCGGGCGTCCAGGTCCCAGCGCTCCCACAGCGTCGTCGCGCCGTTGTCGATCCAGTAGCCCCAGCTCGGGTAGGTGCGCTGGGTGGCGACCTTGTAGGCCAGCTCGCCGTGACCGCGCGCGGTCAGCTCGGTCAGCAGGTACTTGGTGCCGAGCGCGCCGGTATTGAGGTGGTCGCCGCGCTCCTCGACGTCCCGGACGAGCCGGTCGGTGACGGCCTTCTGCGACTCCTGCGGCGCCAGGCCGAGGGCCAGCGCGATCAGCGCGTTGGTCTGCCGGTAGCCGGGGTCGGTGTCGGTGACGTAGGCGTCGCCGCGCAGGAACGCCTTGTTGAAGGCGTCCTTCATCTTCGCCGCCGCCGCCCGGTAGCGGGCCGCGTCGGCGTCCTGCCCGAGGACCTCGGCGACGCCGGCGATGATCAGCGTGTTGGAGTAGGTGTAGGCGGTGCCGTGCAGCCGCATGTCCTCGGGCGTGTTGCCGCCGTACCCGGGGGCCAGGTAGTCGTTCAGCTTGCTCGGGTAGAGCCCCTCGCCGTCGACGCGGGTGAGCCAGTCGTCCAGGTAGCGGCGCATGGCGGGGTAGTTGTCGGACAGGACGTCGCGGTCGCCGTACCGCTGGTACATCTGCCACGGGATGACGGTGAACGAGGCGTGCCACGGCGGTGACGGCCATCCGTCGCCGAGGCCCCACCCGTTGTCGGGGACGATCGCGGGGACGAGCCCGTTCGAGCCCTGGCTGTCGCGGTGGTCGGTCATCCACTTGGCGAACAGCCGCCGCAGGTCGTACCGGCCCATCTCCATCTCGGCCATGAGCTGGGCGTCGCCCGTCCACCCGTTCTTCTCGTACATCGGGGTGTCGGTCGGGATGCCGTGCCAGTTGTTGACGACGGTCTGCCGGGTGGCGGTCTCCAGCGTGTTGAACAGCTCGTTGGAGCTGCCGAACGAGCCGGCCGGGCTCAGGTCGCTGTGGACCTCGCGGCCGTCGAGATCGGCGACCGTGGGGGGCTCGCCGGGCCAGCCGGTCACCTCGACGTACTGGAAGCCCTTGTAGGTGTAGCGGGCCTCCCAGGTCTCGGTCGTCCCGCGTCCGGCGAGGATGTACTCGTCGGTCTGCGAGCGTCCGGTGACCAGGCCGTTGCCGGACTGGACGGTGCCGTCGGCGTTGAGCCTCTCGCCGTACTTCAGGGTGATCTTCGTGCCCGCGGGGCCGCGGGTCCGGATGCGGGCCCAGCCGGCGGTGTTGTGCGGCATCTTGAACACGTGGACGCCCGGCTTGGGGCTGGTGACCGCGACGGGCCGCAGCGTGCGCGCGACCTTGATCGGCTCGTGCTCCTCCGGGACCACGGTGGTGGTGGGCGCGGACACGCCCGCCGCCTGCTTCCAGGCGGAGGCGTCGAAGCCGGGACGGTCCCAGCCGGGCTTCTCCTCGCGGGCGTCGTAGGTCTCGCCGCCGTAGAGGGAGTCGAACCGGACCGGGCCCTCGGCGTAGCGCCACGACCCGTCGGTCGCGACGGTCTGGGTGCTGCCGTCGTCGTAGGTGACGACGAGCTGGGCCAGCAGCCGCGGCTCGGCCGTCCAGGGCGTGGCGTGCCAGTTCCAGACGTTCTGCTGGGTCATCCCGTAGAAGCCGCGGCCGAGGCGCGCCCCGATCACGTTGCCGCCGCGCCGCAGCATCCGGGTGACGTCGTGGGTGGTGTACTCGACGCGCTTGTCGTAGCGGACGAAGCCGGGTTCGAGGACCCCGTCGCCGACGCGCCTGCCGTTCAGGCTCAGCTCGGCGTACCCGGCCGCCGCCGCGTACAGCCGGGCCTTGGCGATCTTCTTGCCCCGGACGGCGAAGTCGCGGCGCAGGAGCGGCTCGGGAAGGGTGGGCCGCTCGGGTCTCACCTCGCCCCAGGGCGCACCGCCCCAGGCGGTGAGCACCTTCGCCTCGGCCCAGCTCGCGTCGTCGTAGTCCGCCGCCCGCCAGTCGCCGGACGGCTCCTCGTTGGCGGAGCGCCAGGCCGCGCCGGTGTCGAACCGTTCCGGCTCCTGGCCGGGCAGTTCCAGCCTGCCGAGGAGCCCGGCCGGGCTGACCCTGCCGTTGGTGGCCTTGACGGCGATGACGTTGCGGCCCTGCCGGAGCTTGGACGCCACGTCGACGACGATGGGGCGCCGCCAGTTCTCCGCCTCCGGGTCGGGGTCGCGTGACCCGGCCTCGGCGCCGTTCACCCACGCGGTGAAGCCGTCGTCGGCGGTCATGACCAGCCGGGCGCCCTGCGGCACCGCGGCGAGGTCGAACGTCCCCCGGAAGTAGCGCGACGCGGCGGGCGCCTCGGCGGCCGGGTCGCCCTCGGGGTACCAGATCCAGTTGGTGCCTTTCAGGTCCGGGGTGGACGCTGCGTCGCCGTGGGCGCCGATCCAGGAGCCGCGCCAGCCGGCCTTGGCGAGCGCGGTCTCGAACCAGGTCCGCCTGCTCCAGCCGGTCCAGTCGCCGTCGGCGTCGGCGACCTTGACCCGCCAGGTGTAGCGGGTCGCCGGCTTGAGCGCCGGGCCGCCGTAGCGGACGTCGTAGGACCGCGCCCCGGTGACCGGGCCCGAGTCCCAGACGGTGTCGCCGCCGTCGGCGGTGGCGACCGAGATGCGGTAGGCGGTCTGCTGCTGGCCCCGCTCGCGCGAGGTCAGCCGCCAGCCGAGCCGGGGCTCGGGGTCGGCGACGGCGATCGGGGTGGTGGCGTGCTCGGTCTCCAGCCCGGCGACGCTCAGCGCCGCCCTCTCCCGCGCGTGGGCGGGGGCGGCGACGGCGAGGACGAGCCCGGCCGCGACGGCGGCGGCGGTCCAGCGACGTGGTGAGGTTGGGGGCATCCTCGGGTGCTCCTTGTCGACTCGTCTAGCCGAGCTTGAAGTCGATGACGCGGATCGGGGACGGGGTGGTGCCGGTGGACTTCTGCTGGTACATCACGGACAGGACGCCGTCGGTGGCGACCCGGGAGTCGTCGACGAGGACCTCGCCGAAGGCGTTGAGCGTGCGGTCACCGGAGTAGTGGGTGCCGTCGAACAGCAGCTTCCAGTCGGTCCAGCCGTCGGCCTTGCTCGCGGCGACGATCCGCCCGAACGGCATGATCACGTAGGCGTTGTCCGCCTTGTCGAACACGATCCGGGAGCGGCCGAAGGCCTCGTTCGGCACCGGGATCTCGACCTTGCGCCACTTCCCGCCGGCGTCGCGGGTCAGGTGGAAGGTGCGCGAGTACGCCTTGCGCTGGGCGGTGAAGTCGGTGACGCACTGGGTGAACCGGCCCGGCACGTAGCTGATGACCACGTGCGGGCGGCCGGCCGCGTCCACGGCCTGGCTCTCCTGGTTCATCAGCGCGTGGTTCGGGTCGAGCGGGTCGACGACCAGACCCGGATCGTCCAGCGCCACCTGGTCCGCGGTGCCGGTGGCGCCGACGACCTGGCCGGCGTCGTTGCGCCACGTGCGGCCGCGGTCGTCGGAGTACACGTAGCCGGTGTCGTGGTTGGACAGGCCGCCCGGGTGGCACAGGACGCCGAAGTTCTGCTCGCGCCACGTGAACGCGGCGTGCAGGCGGCCGTCCGAGCCGTAGGTGATGCCGTGCACGTACATGTTCCGGGCGGTGCTGGTCTGCCCGTTGCCGGAGTACGTGCCGGCGGCGCCGGACCACTTGCCGAGCCTGGTCCAGCTGCCGCCGCCCGCCGCGTCGTACTCGGCGATCTCGTTGGTGCCGTTGCCGGAGCCGCCCGTCCGGTACACGAGCTGGAGCCTGCGCTCGGGCGTGACGGCGAACTGGGGATAGGTGATGCCGCCCAGGTCGGTGCCGTCGAGGGTGCGCTGGACCGGTCCGAAGCGGGACGCGTCCCAGCGGCCCGGGGACGGATCGGAGGCGAGCCCCGGCTCGGACCTGGTGTAGTAGACCTGGTTGCCGTGGGTGTCCATCGCCACGTGCAGGCGGCCGTCCTGCGGCGACACGCCCATGGAGATGACGTTGTGCGAGTCGTCGGTGCTGAGCTTGTGCGGCAGCGTCACGCTCTTCCACGGGCCGTTCGGCAGGTGCCGCCGCGCGATGACCGCGCTCCGGTCGGCCGTGTACCAGCCGGCGTACTGGTAGCCCGCGTAGGTGAGGATGCCGCTCTGCTGGAACGAGCCGTTGTTGACCAGGCCGTCATAGGACACGAAGTACAGCGCCTTCGCGTCCAGCCGCGTGTCCTTCAGCCTCTGCAGGGCCGGGCCCGCGGCCCGTTCCCCGGCGGGCGCGGCGGCGTCGGCCCGGCCGGCGCCGGTGAGCGCCGCCGCGACCAGGGCTGCGGTGGCCAGGGCCGCGGTCGCGGCGCCGCCCCGGCGGAGCGTCCCGGCCATGGTCAGGCGCCCCAACCGGCGGCCTGGCCGTCCTTGCGCTCCTCGACCACCCGCTCGTAGTAGCCGGACGCCTTGTAGGCGGCGACCGGGTCCGGGTGCAGGCCCATCTCCTCGCGCAGCTCGGCGAGCAGCGGCCGGACGTCGGTGTTGTAGGCGTCCATGAACACCGCGTTGGCCCCGAGGACGTCGCCGGACTCCTGCGCGGCGCGCAGCGCGTCCATGTCCACCAGCAGCGCCTTCGCGGTGGCCTCCTGGACGTTCATCACCGAGCGGATCTGGCCCTGGATCTTCGGCTCGATGTTGTGGCACTGGTCGAGCATGAACGCGACGCCGGCTCCACGTTCTTGCTGGGGGGTGTGGGGGGTCGCCCCCCCACCGGTGTACGCGTCGTAGCCGCCGCCGCGCACCACCTCGTGCATGATGCGGAACAGCTGGAACGGGTCGGCCGCGCCGACCATCAGGTCGTCGTCGGCGTAGAAGCGGGAGTTGAAGTCGAACCCGCCGAGCTTCCCCTCGCGCAGCAGGAACGCCACGATGAACTCGATGTTCGTGCCGGGCGCGTGGTGCCCGGTGTCCACCACGACCTGCGCCTTCGGGCCGAGCCTGACGCAGTGCGCGTAGGAGGCGCCCCAGTCCGGCAGGTCGGTCATGTAGAACGCGGGCTCGAACAGCTTGTACTCCAGCAGGAACCGCTGGTCGTCGCCGAGCCGCTCGTAGACGGCGGCGAGGGCCTCGGCCATCCGGTCCTGGCGGGCGCGGATGTCGTCCTGCCCCGGGTAGTTCGTGCCGTCGGAGAACCACAGCTTCAGGTCGCGGGAGCCGGTGAGGTCCATGATGTCGACCGCTTCGAGGAGGTGGTCGAGGGCCTTGCGGCGGACGGCGGGATCGGGGTTGGTGACGCTGCCGAGCATGTAGTCGTCGTCCTGGAAGACGTTGGTGTTCACCGCCCCGATCCGCACCCCCCTCTCCTTGGCGTGCGCGGCCAGCGCGGCGTAGTCGTCCACCCTGTCCCAGGGGATGTGCACGGCCACGCTGGGCGCGACGCCGGTGAAGCGGTGCACCTGCGCGGCGTCGTCGATCTTCTCCTGCGGGGTGCGCGGCACGCCCCGCTGGGCGAAGACCTTGAACCGGGTCCCCGAGTTCCCGTACGCCCACGAGGGAGTCTCGATCTGCTGGCGGCGCAGGGCGTCCTTCACCGCGCTGGTGTCTGTCACGGTTACCTCTCTCCTATAAAGCTGGGGGGACGACCCCCCAGACCCCCCGGCAAGTGCGACTGACCGGTGCCCTCCACTCCGCTGGCGCTCCGTTCCAGTCACCGGTCAGTCCAAGTGGAAGACCTCGGTCAGCGGCCGCATGCCCTCATCGGGGCGGCCGTCGAGGTCCTCGAAGTACTGCGCCATCTCCGCCTGCCACCGGGCGTTGACCTCGGTGCGGGCCATGGCCTCCTGGGCGGCCTCGAAGTCGTCGGTCTCCAGGTAGCCGACGAGGAGGCCGTCCTCCCGCAGGAACAGCGAGTAGTTGTGCCAGCCGGTGTCGCGCAGGGCGTTCTGCATGTCGGGCCAGACCGCCTGGTGGCGCAGCTTGTACTCCTCCAGGCGGTCCTGCCTGACCTTCAGCAGGAAGCACACGCGCTTCCTGCTTTCGGACGTCGTCATCTCGGCTGGGATCAGAAGTGGTACTGGTCGATGTTCTTGGCGTCGAAGACCGTCGGCGGGCCGAGGATGACCTCGCCATTGGCGCCGATCGTGCGCTCGCCGAGCTTGCCTGCCTTGAACTTCTCGCCCTGCGCGCCGGTGATCTGGCCGGACGACAGCGCCGCCGCCGCGTAGGCCGCGAGGTACCCGAGGTTCTTGGGGTCCCAGAGCTCGAACGCCTCGACCGTGCCGTCCTTGACGAACTTGCGCATCTGGTCCGGGGTCCCGAGGCCGGTCAGCGCGACCTTGCCCTTGTACTTGGAGCCGGAGATGTAGCGGGCCGCGGCGGCGATGCCGACCGTGGTGGGCGAGATGATGCCCTTCAGGTTCGGGTAGGCCTGCAGCAGGCCCTGCGTCTGCTGGAACGACTTCTGGTCGTCGTCGTCACCGTAGGCGATCTTGACGAGCTTCATGCCGGAGTACTCCGGCTTCTTCAGCTCGTCCTGCATGAACTTGATCCAGGTGTTCTGGTTGGTGGCGTTCGCGGTCGCCGACAGGATCGCGATCTCGCCCTTGCCGCCGATCTGCTCGGACAGCAGCTTGACCTCGCTGCGGCCGATCTCCTCGGAGCTGGCCTGGTTGATGAACAGGTCGCGGCAGTCGGGGTTGGTGTCGGAGTCGTAGGCGACGATCTTGATGTCCTTGGACATCGCCTGCTTGAGCGGGCCGCACACCGCGTTCTCGTCGTTGGCGGCGATGAGGATCGCGTCGTGCCGCTGCTGGATCAGCGTGTTGATGTAGGAGACCTGCGAGGACGCGGACGCGTCGGACGGGCCGACCTCCTTGGCCTCGCCGCCGAACTCCTTGGTCGCCGCGATGCCGGCGTTGTCGACGATCGTCTCGTAGGGGTTGTTGACCTGCTTGGGGAGGAAGGCCAGCTTCAGGCCCTTCTTCAGCGGCGCGTTCGGGTTCGCGGAGGCGTTCCCGCCGGACTTGGCGTCCCCCGAGCCGGACGAGGAGTCCTTGGTGGTTCCGCCGCAGGCGGCCAGGCTGAGGGCCAGGACGCTCGCCGTGGCGACGGCGGCCAGCCGGCGCGGGGCGCGCAAACGAGTGGTCATCAGGGTGCCTTTCAGAATTCCGGGTCGTGCTTCGGGGTGGGGGTGGACGCGGCGGGGGGACGGTCTCGGCGGGTCATGGTGCGGCGGCGGGGACCGCGGGTCGCGCGCCCCGCCGCCGGCCTTGTGCCTCGCGCACCACGGCGATCAGCCGCGGCGTGAGGACGCTGATGATGAGCAGTAGCCCGGTGACGATGGACTGGACCTCGGTGGACACGTCGTTGAGCATCAGCAGGTTGCGGAGCAGGCCGATGAGCAGCACGGCCGCGATGACGCCGCCGAGGGTGCCCTTGCCGCCGTCGAAGTCGACGCCGCCGAGCAGCACCGCCGCGATGACGGTGAGCTCCAGGCCGAGCCCGTTGTCGGCGCGGGCGCTGCCGTAGCGGAGCGTGTAGACGATGCCGGCGAACCCGGCGACGAGGCCGGAGACCACGAACAGGACGAGCTTGATGCGCTTGACCCGGATGCCGGCGAAGTAGGCGGCGTCCTCCTGCGCGCCGATCGCGAACAGCGACCGCCCGAGGCCGGTGGCGTGCAGGACGACGCCGGTGAGGAGGGCGAGCACGGCGAACAGCGCGATCGGGTACGGGATCGGGGTGCCCGGGATGGACTGGGTCGCGAGGTCGGTGTAGGCGACGGGGAACTCCGAGATCGCCCCGGTGCCGAGGGTCACGTACGCCAGCCCCCGGTAGAGGGTCATCGTGCCGATCGTCACGGCGAGGGACGGCAGCCCGAGCTTGGTGACGAGCAGGCCGTTGACCAGCCCGCAGACGAGGCCGACGACGAGCACGATCGGGATGATCGTCTCGATCGCCATGCCGCCGTCCCACAGCTTGCCGGTCAGGGCGCTGCACAGGCCGAGGATCGAGGCGACCGACAGGTCGACCTGCCCGCAGACCACCAGCAGCGTCATCGGCAGCGCGATCAGCGCGATCTCGCTGAGGTCGTCCAGCGCGAACGACAGGTTGTCGTTGTTGGCGAAGTCGGGCGAGAACCCGGCCCCGCTCGCGAACACCACGATCAGCAGCGCGGTGACGGCGGTCTCCCACCGCATCAGGCGGCTCATGCCCGGCCCTCCTTCGAAGCCTCGGCGGTCCCGGCCGCGCCGCCGCCGTTCACGTCCCGGTGGACGGTGGACTCCAGCGACCGCTGTTTGAGCGCCCGGGTGACGCGCAGCGCCAGGAGCCGGTCGACGCTGATGGCCAGCAGCAGGAGGACACCGGTGATGGCGTCCTGCCAGAACGAGTTGACCTTGAGCACCACCAGCACGCTGCCGATGGTGGTGAGCAGCAACCCGCCGAGCGCCGCCCCGTACACGGTGCCGACGCCGCCGGTGATGGCGACGCCGCCGACGACCACGGCGCTGACGACCGTCAGCTCCCAGCCGTGCGCGGCGTCCGCGACGACGGTGCCGAACCGGGCGAGCCACAGCACCCCGGCGAGGCCGGCCAGCGCGCCGCTGACCAGGTAGGCGGTCAGGACGCGGCGGCGGATCGGCACGCCCGCGAGCATCGCGGCCTCGGGGCTGGACCCGATCGCGTAGAACTCGCGTCCGGAGGAGTAGGAGCGCAGGTAGAAGCCGACGGCCAGCATCACGATCACGGTGATGATCGGCAGGTACGGGATGCCGAGGACGCCGTCGTTGCCGAGCTTGAGCACCGAGGACGGCAGCTCGGCGGCGCCGATCTGGTCGCCGTGCGCGATGCGGTAGTCGAGCCCCTGGATCACGTAGAGCGTGCCGAGGGTGACCACCAGGGCGGGGACGCGGCAGAAGCTGACCAGCAGGCCGTTCACCAGCCCGCAGACCAGGCCGATGAGGACGCCCACCAGGACGACGAGCACGACGTTGCGGTCGCCGCCGGAGGCGAACTTGCCGGCGCTGAACGCCACGAGCCCGACGACGGACCCGACCGACAGGTCGATGTTGCGGGTGACGACGACCATGCTCTGCCCGACGGCGAGCAGCACCAGGATCGAGGCGTTGAGGAAGATGTCCTTGACGCCCTGCCCCGACAGGAACCGCGGGTTGGCGAGGGTCGTGCCGACGACGAGCAGGACGAGGGCGCCGAGGATGCTCAGCTCGCGGGCGCGCAGCACCAGGTCGACGAGGCGGCGGCCGCCGCCTGGCGGCCCGCCCGAGCCCGGCTTGGCCGGGGACTGTGCGAGGACGGTCATCAGGCCCTGCCTTTCTGGGGGGCGGCCCCCGGACCCCAGGGCGGGCGGCCTGAAGATCCTCGCTTCGCTGCGGTCATCAGGCCGCCTTTCCACTGCCGGGGCGGCCGGTCGCGGCGGCCATCACGCTCTCCTCGGTCGCGTCCGCGCGGGCGATCTCGGCGGTGAGCCGGCCCTCGTGCATGACCAGGACGCGGTCGGCCATGCCGAGCACCTCCGGCAGGTCGGAGGAGATCATCAGCACCGCCAGGTCCTGCGCGGCCAGCTCCGACAGCAGCCGGTGCACCTCGGCCTTGGTGCCGACGTCGATGCCGCGGGTCGGCTCGTCCACGATCAGCACGGCCGGCTCGGTGGCCAGCCACTTGGCGAGCACGACCTTCTGCTGGTTGCCGCCGGACAGCACGCCGACGGCGTCGGTGAGGCGGGAGTACTTGAGCTGGAGGCGCAGGCCCCAGTCGGCGGCGCGGTCGCGCTCGACCTTGCGGGAGATCAGCCCGCCGCGCCCGGTCTCCCGGCGCAGCGCCCTCAGCTGGGTGAGGCCCATGTTCCGCTCGATGGACATGTCCATGACCAGGCCCTGCTGGCGGCGGTCCTCGGGGACGAGGGCGAGCCCGGCCGACATCGCCGCGGTGGGGCTCCCCGCGGGGAGCGCGCGGCCGTCGACCTCGACGCGGCCGGCGTCCCAGCGGTCCACGCCGAAGACGGCGCGGGCGACCTCGCTGCGCCCGGCGCCGACGAGCCCGGCCAGCGCGACGATCTCGCCGCGGCGGACCTCGAAGGAGACGTCGGTGAAGGCGCCCTCGCGGGTCAGCCGGCTGACCTTCAGCGCGACCTCGCCGGGCGCGACGTCCTGCTTGGGGTAGAGCGCGTCCAGGTCGCGGCCGACCATCCGGCGGACGAGGTCGTCGGCGGTGATGTCCTCGGTCCGGTCGGTGCCGACGTAGGTGCCGTCGCGCAGCGTGGTGACCCGCTGGCAGAGCTCGAAGATCTCCTCCAGCCGGTGCGAGATGAACAGGATGGCGCAGCCCTGGTCGCGCAGGGTGCGGGTGACCGTGAACAGCCGCGCGACCTCCTGGCCGGTGAGCGCGGCGGTGGGCTCGTCCATGATGAGGACCCGCGCGTCCCGGGAGATGGCCTTGGCGATCTCGACGACCTGCTGGTCGGCGATGGACAGCCCGCGGGCGGGCTGCTGGGGGTCCAGCGCGACGCCGAGCCGGCCGAACAGCCGGGCGGCCTCGGCGTGCATGGCGCGGCGGTCGATGCGGCCGAGCGCGCCGCGCGGCTGGCGGCCCATGAAGATGTTCTCGGCGACCGACAGGTCGGGGAACAGGGTGGGCTCCTGGTAGATGACCGCGACGCCGGCGGCCTGCGCGTCGGCGGGCCCGCCGAACGCGACGGCCGTGCCGTCCACCCGCACCTCGCCCGCGTCGGGGCGGTGCACGCCTGCGAACGTTTTTACAACCGTGGACTTGCCCGCGCCGTTCTCCCCGGCCAGGGCGTGCACCTCGCCCGCGTGGAGCTCCAGGGTGACGCCCTGGAGGGCGCGCACGGCGCCGAACGACTTACTCACGTTGACCAGTGCCAATGTCGGCGGCGCCGACCGGCCCGGTGCACCCATCGCGGCCCTCCTCGCGGGGGACGTCTGTGACGTACGAATGAAAAACGTTTTAACAGGATGTTGCGGAGGACGCTAGATGTGAGCCGGAGCACTCGTCAAGAGGTGATCTCTCGGCGGCCCCCCGCCGAGCCTGCGCAAAGCCCGTGCTCGCAAGGGCGGCGAAGTTTTCGGAATCGGCCGCGGCCGGGACCGGCCAGCGAGGTTTGCCGGGCCCGCGTCCCGACTCCGGGGTTGACACGTTTTAATCCGATGACCCAAAGTGAGCGGCGACACGGCACGCGGACGGACCGGGGGCACACCGATTGAGCACAGACGACACCGGACGTCCCGAGAACCCGGGCAGAACGGTCGGGATCAAGCAGGTCGCGGCGCACGCCGGTGTCTCGCCGGGCACCGTGTCCAACGTGCTCAACCGGCCCGAGCGGGTCGCCGCGGCGACCCGGGCCCGGGTCGAGCGGGCGATCCGCGAGCTGGGCTTCGTCCGCAACGGCTCGGCGTCCACGCTGCGCGCCGGGCACAGCAGCACGATCGGCCTCATGGTGCTCGACCTCGGCAACCCGTTCTTCACCGACGTGGCGCGCGGCGTGGAGGACACCGCCAGCGAGCGCGGCTACGCGGTGATCCTGTCGTCGTCGGGCGAGTCGAACGAGCGGGAGCAGCGCAACCTGCGGGTGTTCGCCGAGCAGCGGGTCCGCGGCGTGCTGCTGACCCCGGTCGGCGACGACGGCGAGACCGCCGACCGGCTGCGCGAGCGCAACGTCCCGGTGGTGCTGCTCGACCATCCGACGCCGCGCGCCAACCAGTGCTCGGTCGCCGTCGACGACGTCGCGGGCGGCGAGCTGGCCGCCGGCGAGCTGCTGGACGGCGGCGCCCGCACGCTCGCGTTCGTCACCGGGCCGACGGTGCTGCGCCAGTGCGCCGACCGCCGCAAGGGCGCGCTGCGGGCGCTGCGCGCCGCCGGCCTCGGCCGCGAGGCGATGCGCGAGGTGGCCGTCGGGGCGATGAACGCCCGGTCCGGGCAGGAGGCGGCGCGGCGGCTGCCGGAGGCGGGCCCGCCGCTGCCCGACGCGATCTTCTGCGCGAACGACCTGCTCGCGCTCGGTGTGCTGCGCGTCCTGCTGCAGGCCGGGGTGAAGGTGCCGACTGACGTCGCGCTGATCGGGTACGACGACATCGAGTTCTCGGCCGCGGCGGCCGTCCCGCTCAGCTCGGTGCGGCAGCCCACGTACCAGCTCGGCCGGATCGCGACCGAGCTGCTGCTGGAGGAGTGCGACGAATCGGGCGGGCACGCCCACCAGCAGGTCATGTTCCAACCCGAACTGGTGGTCCGCGAGTCCAGCCGCTCCCCGTCCGGAGGCGCCTCATGAAGGTCGCGCTGTTCCTCACCTGCGTCAACGACACGATGTTCCCGGGAACGGGCAAGGCGGTGGTCCGGTTGCTGCGGCGGCTCGGCCACGACGTCGAGTTCCCCGAAACGCAGACCTGCTGCGGGCAGATGCATCTCAACACCGGCTACCGGCGGCAAGCGCTCCCCCTGGTCAAGGGGTTCGCCGAGACGTTCGAGCCCTACGACGCGATCGTGACGCCGTCCGCCTCGTGCGGGGCGATGATCCGGGACTGGCATCCGAGGCTGGCGCCGCGCTCGGCCGGGGTGGCGTCGCGGGTGTACGAGCTGTCGGAGTTCCTGGTGGACGTCCTCGGCGTCACCGACGTCGGCGCGTACTTCCCGCACCGCGTCACCTACCACCCGACGTGCCACTCGCTGCGGATGCTGCACGTGGGCGACCGCCCGCTGCGGCTGCTGCGCGAGGTCCGCGGCATCGACCTGGTCGACCTGCCGGACGCCGCCGAGTGCTGCGGGTTCGGCGGGACGTTCGCGCTGAAGAACTCCGAGGTGTCGGCGGCGATGTGCGCGGACAAGGTCACCGCCGTCCGGGAGACGAGGGCCGAGGCGCTGTGCGCGGCCGACAACTCCTGCCTGATGCACATCGGGGGCGCGCTCACCCGCACACGCGCGGGGGTGCGGGCCGTCCACCTGGCCGAGATCCTCGCCTCCACGGAGGAGGACCCGTCACGATGAGCGAAGCGAAGATGCCGACCTACGTCGGGATGCCGTCGTTCCCGGACGCCGCCCGGCGCGCGGTGGCCGACACCCGGCTGCGCGGCAACCTGGCGCACGCGACCACGACGATCCGGGGGCGGCGCGCCTCCGCGGTCGCGGAGCTGGACGACTGGTCCGCGCTGCGCGAGGCGGGCAAGCAGATCAAGGACCACGTCCTGGAGAACCTCTCCCACTACCTGCGGCTGCTGGAGGAGAAGGTCACCGAGGCCGGCGGGACGGTGCACTGGGCGCGGGACGCGGCCGAGGCCAACCGGATCGTGGCCGACCTGGTGAAGGCGACCGGCGAGACCGAGGTCGTCAAGGTCAAGTCGATGGCCACGCAGGAGATCGGCCTCAACGAGTTCCTCGCCGAGGAGGGCATCACCGCCTACGAGACCGACCTCGCCGAGCTGATCGTCCAGCTCGGGGACGACCGGCCGTCGCACATCCTCGTCCCGGCGATCCACCGGAACCGGTCCGACATCCGCGACATCTTCCTGCGCACGATGCGGGACGCGCCGGAGGGCCTGACCGACTCCCCCGCCGAGCTGGCCGAGGCCGCCCGGCGGCACCTGCGCGCCAAGTTCCTGTCGGCGAAGGTCGGGGTGTCGGGGGTGAACTTCGCCGTCGCCGACACCGGCTCGCTCGTCGTGCTGGAGTCGGAGGGCAACGGGCGGATGTGCCTGACGCTCCCCGAGACGCTGATCTCGGTGATGGGCGTGGAGAAGATCGTGCCCGGCTGGCGGGACCTGGAGGTGTTCCTGCAGCTGCTGCCCCGCTCGTCCACGGCCGAGCGGATGAACCCCTACACCTCCGCCTGGACGGGCGTCTCCCCCGGCGACGGCCCGCGCGACTTCCACCTCGTCCTGCTCGACAACGGCCGCACCGACACGCTGGCCGACGAGGTGGGCCGGCAGGCGCTGCGCTGCATCCGATGCTCCGCGTGCCTGAACGTGTGCCCGGTCTACCAGCGCGCGGGCGGCCACGCCTACGGGTCGCCGTATCCGGGGCCGATCGGCGCGATCCTGTCGCCCCAGATCAGGGGCATCGGGTCGAAGGTGGACGCCTCACTGCCCTACGCCTCGTCGCTGTGCGGGGCGTGCTTCGAGGTGTGCCCGGTCGCGATCGACATCCCGGAGGTGCTCGTCCACCTGCGGGCCCGCGCCGTGGAGAAGGGCCCGCGCCATCCGCTGGAACGGGTGGCGATGGCGGCGGCCGGGTGGACGCTGCGCTCCCCCACCCGGCTGGCGCTGGCGCAGCGCGCCGCGTCCGCGAGCCGCCGCGCCGTGGCGCGCCGCGGCCGGATCCGGCGGCTGCCCGGCCCGCTGAGCGCGTGGACCGAGACGCGGGACGCGCCCGCGCCGCCGCCCGAGTCGTTCCGCGCCTGGTGGGCCCGCACGGACGGCGGCCGGAAGGAGGGGGAGGACACGTGAACGCGCGCGAGGAGATCCTCGGCCGGATCGAGCGGGTGATGCCCGAACGGCCGGCCGCCGAGGTCGCCGCCTCCTACGACCGGATCGACCGCGGCTACCTGCGCCGCCACCACGAGGACGGCGTGCTCGACCTGTTCGCGGAGCGGGTCGCCCACTACCGGGCGACGGTCCTGCGGGTCTCCCCGGCGGAGATCGCCGCGACGGTCGCGGAGCGGCTCGCGGCCCGTCCCGGCTCGTACGGCGTTCCGTCCGACCTGCCGGAGGAGTGGACGTCCGCGGCGGGGGACGTGATCGTCCGCGACCCGTCGGTCCCGTCCCTGGACGGGCTCGCGGGCGCGGTCACCGGCTGCGCCGCCGCCATCGCCGAGACGGGCACGATCGTGCTCGACCACGGCGCCGCGCAGGGGGTGCGCGCGCTGTCGCTCGTCCCCGACTACCACCTGATCGTCGTCCTGGCGGACCAGGTCGCCCCGGACGTGCCGGAGGCGCTCGAACGGCTGGACCCTCGGCGCCCGCTGACGTTCGTGTCGGGCCCGTCGGCCACGAGCGACATCGAGCTGTCCCGCGTCGAGGGCGTGCACGGGCCGAGGACGCTGGAGGTGCTGGTCGTCACATGAGCGAAGCGACCTTCGCCGCCGTGGACCTGGGGGCGTCGAGCGGCCGTGTGATGGCCGGGCGCGTCGGGCCGGGCACCCTCGCCCTGGACGAGGTCCGGCGCTTCGCGAACCGCCCGGTCAGGGTCAACGGCACCCTGCACTGGGACGTCCTCGGGCTCTACGGCAACGTCCTGGACGGCCTGCGCGCCGCGCCGCACGGCCTGGTGTCGGCCGGCATCGACTCGTGGGCGGTCGACTACGGCCTGCTGGACGGGGACGGCGACCTGCTCGGCAATCCCGTCCACTACCGCGACGGCCGCACGGCCGGGGTGATGGAGCGGATCCGCGCCGAGCTGGGCGACGACCTGCTCTACCAGGCGTCCGGCCTGCAGTTCCTGCCGTTCAACACGATCTACCAGCTGGCGGCGGACGACCTGGCCGCGGCGAGCACGCTCCTGCTGATCCCGGACCTGCTGGCCTACTGGCTGACGGGCGAGATCGGCGCGGAGCGGACCAACGCGTCCACGACCGGCCTCCTGGACGTCCGCGAAGGCACCTGGTCGCGGGAGCTCCTCGCCCGGCTGGACCTGCCGGCGGCGATCCTCCCGCCGCTCCGCGACCCCGGCTCGGTGATCGGCGCGCTCCGGCCGGACGTGGCGGCCGAGACCGGCCACGGCGCCCTGCCCGTCACGGCCGTCGGCTCCCACGACACCGCGTCCGCCGTCGTCGCCGTGCCCGCGACGACGGAGCGGTTCGCCTACATCTCGTGCGGCACCTGGTCGCTGGTGGGGGTGGAGCTGGACGCGCCCGTCCTGACCGAGGCGAGCCGCAAGGCCAACTTCACCAACGAGGGCGGCGTCGACGGGACGGTCCGCTACCTGCGGAACGTGATGGGGCTGTGGCTGCTCCAGGAGTCCCTGCGCACCTGGGGCGGCCCCGACCTGCCCGCCCTGCTCGCCGAGGCCGCGGACGTCCCGGGCCTGCGCTCCCTCGTCGACCCCGACGACCCGGAGTTCCTGCCGCCCGGCGACATGCCCGCCCGGATCGCCGCGCACTGCCGCCGCCGGGGGTTCCCCGAGCCGTCGACCCGGGCCGAGACCGTCCGCTGCATCCTGGACAGCCTCGCCCTGGCGCACCGCGCCGCGCTCCGCCAGGCGTCCCGCCTGTCGGGCCGGGACGTCGACGTCGTCCACCTGGTCGGCGGCGGCAGCCGCAACGACCTGCTGTGCCGGCTGACCGCCGACGCCGGCGGCCTGCCGGTGGTGGCGGGTCCGGTGGAGGCGACCGCGCTCGGCAACGTCCTGATCCAGGCCCGCGCCCACGGCGCGGCCGGCGGCCTGGCCGAGTGCCGGGCGCTGGTGGCCGCCACCCAGGACGTCCGCCGCTACACGCCGTCCGGGGACGAGGCGCGCTGGAGGGAAGCCGCCGCCCGCCTGGGGCTGGAGGGCTGACCCGTGCCTCCGGGCGCCCCGGGATGTCACGGTGCCGGGACGGTTTACCTTCCCAAGGTTGACATGGGGCGCCCGAGGGCCGTTCATTGCTAATGGACGGAGGAGACCGGCCCGCGGGCACCGCGCGCGGGCGGGGGCGTGTTGCCCCACCTTATTGACGTTCCACCCGATAAGGTAAGTCCGCCAGTTCTCAGGGACCACGACGACGAGCAGGATCACGGCGTATCGACCGCCTGGTGGGGTGTGAGCATGGAGGGTCGTGCGGCCCGCGGCGCCGGGGGGCGGCCCGGCAACGGCCCGCTGGTCGGCCGGCGCGACGCGCTGCGCGAGATCGACCGCGTGCTGGACGCGGCCGAGGGCGGCTACGGTTTCCTGGCGATGGTCGGCGAGCCCGGCGCGGGCAAGTCGCGGCTGCTGAACGAGCTGGCGGACGCCGCGGGCGCGCGCAAGCTGCCGTACGTGGCGGGCCGGGCGGCCGAGTTCGAGCAGGAGATGCCGTTCGGCGCCGTCGTCGACGCCCTCGACGACCACCTCGAAGACCAGACCCTGCACCTGTCGCAGGGCGCGCTGCGGCTGCTGGGGACGGTGTTCCCCGCGCTCGCCGACATCACCGGCGAGCCGCCCGCCGCCTCCCCGGAGTCCCGGACGGCGCGCTACCAGCTGCACCGGACCGTCCGGCACCTGCTGGAGGACCTGGCCGAGCCGTCCGGGCTGGTGCTGATCCTGGACGACCTGCACTGGGCCGACGACGCGACCATCGAACTGCTGGACCATCTCGTCCGGCACCCGCCGCGCGGCCGGGTGCTGGTCGCGGTCGCCTACCGGCCCGCCCAGGCGTCGCCGCGGCTGGCGGCGCTGGTGGACGCGGCCGGCCCGCAGGGCGTGCGGGTCGCCGTCGACCCGCTCAGCGAGAGCGAGGTCAGGGAGTTCCTCGGCCCGGACGTCAGCCACACCCGGTGCAGGGCCCTGTTCAAGGCCAGCGGCGGCAACCCCTTCTACCTTGAGGCGCTGTCGAAGATGCCGGACGGGGCCGCCCCGGCGGGCGGCGACGGCATCGACCGGCAGAGCTGGCAGAAGGGCGTGGCGAGCCTCACCGAGGTGCCGCCGCCGGTGCGGGCGGCGCTGCAGGTGGAGCTGAGCGCGCTGCCGCCCGAGGCGCTGCGGATGGCGCGCGGCGCCGCCGTCGCCGCGGACGTGTTCGAGCCCGCGCTCGCCGCCGTCGCCGCGGAGATGGAGCAGAACGCCGCGCTCACCGCCCTGGACGTGCTGACCGGCCACGACGTGGTGCGGCCCGCGCCGGGCGGCCGGTTCCGGTTCCGGCACCCCCTCGTGCGGCACGTCGCCTACGCCTCCACTGCGGCCGGCTGGCGGATCGCCGCGCACTCCCGTGTCTCCTCGCGGCTGGCCGAGCTGGGCGCCCCGGCGGCCGTCCGCGCCCACCACGTGGTGCGGTCGGCGCGGTTCGGCGACGCCGAGGCGATCCGGACGCTGGTGGAGGCCGCCCGCGTCGTGGCGCAGCAGGCGCCCGGCACCGCCGCGTACTGGCTGCAGGCCGCCCTCGACCTGATGCCCGACGGCGCCGACGCCGCCTACCCGGACCGCCTCGCGCTGCTGGTCGAGCTGGCCCAGGCGCAGGCGGTCAGCGGCCACGCCGAGGAGGGCCGCGACAGCGCCCGCACCCTGCTCGGCCTGCTGCCGCCCGACGACACCGTCCGCCGCGCCCGCACCGTGCACATGTGCGCGGTGATGGAGCGCCAGCTCGGCCGGATCCACGAGGCTCGCGCCCTGGTGCTGGACGAGCTGCGCCGCATCACCGACCGGCAGACGCCCGAGGCGGTGCTGCTGCGGATCCGGCTCGTCGCCGACCGCATCCAGAAGATCGACACCCGCGGGTCGCAGGCCGTCCTGGACAGCATTCCCGAACGGGACCCCGGCTGGGGCCCCGGGCTGACCGCGGCGGTGGCGTCGATGCGCCCGATCGTGTCGTACGGGCGGGGCCAGATCGACGAGGCGATCGCCTACGCGCGGACCGCCGACCAGCTGTTCTCGGCCGCGTCCGACAACGACTTCGCCGACTGCCTGGACTGCTTCGCCTGGCTGGTGTTCGCCGAGTCGTTCCTCGGCATGTACGACGAGGCGCTGCGGCACGTCGAGCGGCTGGTGTCGATCACCCGGACGACGGGCCAGACGTTCATCCTCGGCTACATGCTGGCCGGGCAGTCGCGCGTCCTCACCCAGCTCGGGCGGCTGGAGGAGGCCTCCGCCGTCGCCGACGAGGCCACCGCCGTCGGCCGCGACCTGCGGTCCAAGGAGGTGCTGGCCTACGGGCTGATGCAGCAGTGCCTCACGGCGAGCTGGATCGGCGACCACGAGCGGGCGGTCCGCGCCGGGGACGAGGCCGTCGCCAACGACACCGGCTCGGGCGAGTGGTGGACCCACATGGCGCACGTCGCGCGCGCCATCGCGGTGATCAACGAGGGGCGGCTGGAGGAGGGCGCGACCGCGCTGATCGCCGCGTGCGGCGACGGCACCCAGGGCCTGGACTTCAGCACGCTGGTGATCTGCGCCGAGGCGCTGGCCGCGGTCCGCGCCGCGCAGGAGGACCACGCCGACGCCGCCGCGTGGGCCGGCATCGCCGACGCGATCGCCAATCCGGCGCTGACCGGCGACGTCGGGCTGGCGAAGCTGACCCGTGCGCACGCCGTCCGGGCGAGCGACCCGGCCGCGTCGGCCGCGCTGGCCGCGGAGGCCGCCGGCCTGCTCGCCAAGGCGGGCCGCCGGCCCGAGGCCGGCCGCGCCGAGCTGGCCGCCGGCGTCGCGCACGCCGCCGCCGGCGAGCGCACCGCGGCCCGCGAGCGGCTGCGCGCGGCGGCGGAGACCTTCGAGGCGTGCGGGATGCGCGGGCTGCTGGCCCAGACCGTCCGCGAGCAGCGCCGCCTCGGCGTCCGGGTGCCGACCACGCCCGCGCCCCAGGGCCGGCCCAAGGGCGCCAAGAAGGACCTGCCGTTCGGGCTCTCGCCGCGCGAGCACGAGATCGCGCTGCTGGTCGCCGAGGGCAAGAGCAACCAGCAGATCGCCGAGCAGCTGTTCCTCAGCGTCCGGACGGTCGAGACCCATCTCTCCCGCGTGTTCGCCAAGATCGGCGTCTCCTCGCGCGTCGGTGTCGCGACCGCTATGAACCGTTCCGCCTAGATCCGACTCTTACATCACGTACGTCCCGTACGCGCGCCAGACCCCGCAGCGCACGTAAGTACGGGTTCTCCACGATGCCGCGCCGATATTCGGGTTTGGCAAGGTTAGGGCGTCGGAAACGCCGGAGGGGATCACCATGGACCAGGAGCGGATCGCGCGCTTCACGCACGCGGGCGTCGCCGATGCCGACGTGTCCGTGCACCCCTTCGCGACCGGGGACGGCCTCGGCCTGACCCTGACCCGGTTCCGCCGCGCGCAGAGCGACGACGTGGTCCTGCTGGTGCACGGCCTGACGACGTCCAGCGACATGTACATCATGCCGGAGCACGCCAACCTGGTGAACTACCTGCACGACGCCGGGTTCGGCGACGTGTGGGCGCTGGACTTCCGGATGAGCGGCCGGTTCCCCTACAACGCCGAGACCCAGCGCTACAACCTCGACGACATCGCGCTCTTCGACCACCCGGCGGCGATGGCCGAGCTGCGCCGCCACATCGGGGGCCGGCGCGTGCACGTGATCTCCCACTGCCTGGGCGCCGTGTCGTTCTCCATGGCCCTGTTCGCCGGGACCGTCACCGGCGTCACCAGCCTCGTCTGCAACAGCGTCTCGCTGACGCCGCGGACGCCGCTCTGGTCGAGGGTCAAGCTCGCATACGGGCCGGCGCTGATGGAGTACGTCGTCGGACCGTGCCATCTCGACCCGCGCTACGGGGCCGCCCCCGTGCTGACCCGCGGCTGGACGCTCGCCAAGGCGGTCGGGCCGTTCCACCGCGACTGCGCCGAGCCGGCCTGCCACATGCTCAGCTTCATGTGGGGCGGCGGCAAGCCGATCTTCACGCACGAGAAGATGTCGCCGGTCACGCACGGGCGCCTGCCCGACCTGTTCGGGGCGTGCAACGTCCACTACTACCGGCACATCCACGCGATGGTGAAGGCCGGCCGCGCGGTGAAGTACGCCCCCCGCTCCGCCCGGCACGCGAGCCTGCCGGACGACTACCTGGCCGGCGCCGCCGAGGTCACCACGCCGATCCTGTTCCTCACCGGAGACCGCAACAACGTGTTCACCGACTCGAACATCGTCTGCCACCGCGCCCTTGAGAAGATCGCGCCGGGCCGGCACGAGCTGGCGATCCTGCCGGGCTACGGCCACCAGGACGTCTTCATGGGCAAGAGCATCGACATCGAGGTGCTGCCGCAGGTGCTCGACTTCCTCAAGCGGAAGGCGGGCTGACGCATGGAGCACGTGGACGCCGTCGTGATCGGGTCCGGCTTCGGCGGCTCCGTCGCCGCCTACCGGCTGGCCGAGGCGGGCCGGCGGGTGGTGCTGATGGAGCGCGGCCAGCCGTACCCGCCGGGCGCCTTCCCGCGCTCCCCCGCGGAGATGGGACGGGCGTTCTGGGACCCGGACGCCGGGCTGTACGGCATGTTCGACGTCTGGAGCTTCAAGGGCTGCGACTCCGTCGTCTCGTCGGGGCTGGGCGGCGGCTCCCTGATCTACGCGAACGTGCTGCTGCGCAAGGACGAGCGCTGGTTCGTCCACGACCAGCCGCTGCCCGGCGGCGGGTACGAGTCGTGGCCGATCTCCCGCGCCGACCTCGACCCGCACTACGACGCGGTCGAGAAGATGATGGGCGCGAGGCCCTACCCGCTGGAGCAGGTCCCGTTCGACGACACCCCGAAGACGCACGCGATGCAGGACGCGGCGGCCGAGCTCGGCCTGCAGTGCACGCTGCCGCCGCTCGCGGTCAGCTTCGCCTCGCGGCCCGGCGGCACGCCCGGCCTGAGCCTGCCGATCGTGGACGCCGGGTACGGCAACGTCCACGGCGTCCCCCGGCGGACGTGCCGGCTGTGCGGCGAGTGCGACATCGGCTGCAACGAGGGCGCCAAGAACAGCCTCGACCACACCTACCTGTCGGCCGCGGCGCACCACGGCGCCGACATCCGCACGTCCCACGAGGTCAAGGCGATCCGGCCGCGGCCGGGCGGCGGGTACGAGGTCGACTACGTCCACCACGTCGACCTGACCGCGAAGAAGCAACGCCTGCCGATCCGGACGATCTCCTGCGACCGGCTGGTCCTGGGCGCCGGCACCTACGGCACGACGTTCCTGCTGCTGAAGTCGCGGGAGGCGTTCCCCGGGCTGAGCGACGCGCTCGGCACCCGCTTCAGCGGCAACGGCGACCTGCTGACGTTCCTGATGCGGGCCAAGGACCGCAACCGGGTCCGGCCGCTGAACGCCAGCCGCGGCCCGGTGATCACCACGGCGATCCGGCTGCCGGACGAGCTGGACGGCGTGCCCGGCGCGGGCCGCGGCGCCTACATCGAGGACGGCGGCTACCCGGGGTTCACCGACTGGATCGTCGACGGCTTCGACGTCGGCAACGACTTCGAGCGCGCGGTGAAGTTCCTGTGGAACCGGTTCACCGACTTCTTCCGGGACGCGCCGGACACCAACCTGTCCAAGGAGATCTCCGACCTGATCGGCGACGGGGCGCTGACCGTCAGCTCGCTGCCGCTGCTCGGGATGGGCCGCGACACCGCCGACGGGCGGCTGCGGCTGAAGGACGGCCGGCTCGCCGCCGACTGGACGTCGGAGACCAGCGAGGAGCTGTTCACCCGGGTCCGCAGGACGATGCAGGGGATCGCGGACGTGCTCGGCGCCCACTACGCCGACAACCCGATGTGGTTCCGCAAGCGGATCATCACCGTCCATCCGCTGGGCGGCGCCCCCATGGGCGCCCACCGGGACGAGGGCGTCTGCGACGCCTTCGGTGAGGTGTTCGGGTTCCCGGGCCTGTACATCGCCGACGGGGCGGCGATGCCGGGTCCGGTGGGCCCGAACCCCTCGCTCACCATCGCCGCGCACGCCGACCGGCTGGCGACGCGGCTGCTGGAGAACTCGTCCGCACGACGGGGTGCGGGCGGTTCCAGCACCACCGTCCCGTCCACCACGGGGGCCGAGCCGGTCGGGGGACCCGGCTCGCCGGGCGGGGGGGAGAACGGCTCGGCGTACGAGTCGGTTTCCGGGGGGCGCGGGGGGGCGTCCCCCCACACGGCGTACGGTCCGGCATCGGGGAGTCACGATGGGGCACGGGGACCGTCCCATGTGGCTGCCGGCCGTACGTCGCTGTCGTTCACCGAGGAGATGAAGGGCTTCGTCACCTACGGCGAGAGCGATCCGCGGATCGGCGAGCTGGCCGAGGGGCGCCGGCCCCTGTCGTTCCGGCTGACGATCACCGCGGCGGACACCGACCGGTTCCTGGCCGAGCCCGGGCACGAGGCGAAGGCCGAGGGCTGGGTGGACGCGGCCGGCGACGGCGGCCGCCGCCCGGTCGAGAAGGGCACGTTCAACCTGTTCGTCGCCGACGGCGAGGACGACCGGCGGCTGATGAAGTACCGGCTGTTCTACACCGACGGGGAGGACCGGCCGCGCACGCTGAGCGGGCACAAGAACGTCCTGCACGGGCCGCCGACGCGGATCTGGCCGGACACCAGCACGCTCTACGTGCGCCTGCTGGAGGGGCATGTGGGCGAGGACGAGGAGGAGGCCGCCGAGATCGTCGCGGCGGGCGTCCTGCACATCCAGCTGACGGACTTCGCGCGGCAGCTCACGACGTTCCGCACGTCGGGCCCGGACGGGGCGGGCAAGCTGCTCGACTTCGGCAGGTTCTTCGCCGGGGAACTGTGGGAGGTCTACGGCCCGGACCCCGCCTGAGAGGGGCCGAGGGGGGCCAAGGTCGTGCAGGCCGAGGGAACTGCGGGGTGCTCTCGGCCTGCACCTTTTCGCCGGAGGTCGCGCGGGGGGTCGCGCGGCCTCCGGCCCCTGTCCGGGTCAGATGTCGCCCGCCCGGCGGGCGGGGCAGTCGGCGGGGCAGTCCTCGACGTGCGCGGGCAGCCACTTGACGAACGTCTTCAGCATCAGCCGCAGCCCGAACCCGACCAGCGCGCCGGTTCCGGGGATCAGCGGCTCGAACGTCGCCTCCCACCGGATGAGGGTGCCCTGCCCGCCATTCTCGAGGTGCCCGCCGTTCTCCAGGTGGACGTCGGAGCGGTAGCGGCGGACGGGGAGCCCTCTCAGCGCGATGTAGCCGAAGTGCGTATAGGGCTCGTAGGCGACGGTCTGCTCGCTGGCCGGCCAGATCTTCTTGACCGTCCCGACGCCGTAGGTGGTCGTGTCGCCCTTGCGCGCCTGCCTGGCCGGGGTGGGGAACCTGCCCCAGCGGCCCCACGCCTCGGGGACGGCGAGGTGCCGGAACAGATCCTCGGGCGCGGCGGTGGTGGTGGCGGTGGCCTGGATCATCGCCACACGCTACACCGCCGTTGGCGGGGTGTCAGGAGGAGTGGGCGCGGGCGCGGAACGCGGCGGCCTTGACGCGGTTCTGGCAGGCGGTCCCGCAGAACCGGCGGGTGCCGTTGCGGGAGGTGTCGACGTAGACGCGGTCGCAGTGCGGCGCGGTGCAGACGCCGAGGCGGTCGTGCATCTCGCCGCCGAGGACGACCGCGAGACCGGTCGCGCAGGTGGCGCCCCAGTCGGTGGTGATGGTGCCGCCCTCGCCGTGGAAGTGCAGGTGCCACGGCTCGCCGTCGTGGCGTGCCAGCCGGGGCCTGGCCCGGGTCCGCGCCAGCAGCCGGTTCAGCTGCCCTGCGGCGGCGTTCACGTCGCCGGCGGCGACGGCCTCGAACACCACGCGCAGCTCGCGGGCGACGGCGGCCAACTCGGCGGCCTCGTCCGCGGTCAGGGCGGTGCGCCTGCTGATGCCCTGGAGGGCCTCCATGCCCACGGCGGCCAGGCCCTCCCCGGTGGGCGGCGTGTAGGGCCGCCCGCGCCGCTCCCCCTCGGTCAGCCCGTTGACGAGCTTCACGGCGGACGCCACCACGCCATCGGTATGACTGTTGAAGTTCACTTGACCAGTTACGCCCTTCCGGGTTAGCTTGTCACTGGTCAAAGGCTACATGACAGTCACAGGAGGAGTCATGACGCTGCTCGGCCGGGAGGCCGCCGGTACCTGGATCGCGCGCTGGGACGCCCAGCAGGAGGGGTACGTCCCCGATCGCGAGGACCGCTTCACCGTGATGATCGACGCGGTGGAGGCGGCCGCGGAGCGTCCCGACCCGCTGGTGCTGGACCTCGGCTGCGGGCCCGGCTCGCTCGCCGGCCGCATCCTCGACCGGATCCCCGCCGCCACCGTCGTCGCCATCGACGCCGACCCCCTGCTGCTGTCGCTCGGCCGGGCCGTGCACGCCGGCCGCGACGGCATCGCCTTCACCACGCTCGACCTGCGCGAGCCCGGCTGGGCCGCCCGGCTGCGGCTGCCCCGGCAGGCCGACGCCGCCGTGAGCACCACCGCGCTGCACTGGATCTCCCCCGCCGACCTGCGCGTGGTCTACGCCGAGCTGGCGACCGTACTGCGCCCCGGCGGGCTGTTCCTCAACGGCGACGACCTGCACGCCGACGACGCAACGCCCGGCCTGGACCGGCTGGAGGGCGCAGTGCGGGAACGGGCGGCGGCCCGGCGGCATGCGGCCGTCCCGCGCCCGGAGACCTGGGCGCAGTGGTGGGAGGCGATCGGCGCCGACCCCGCCTTCGCCGGCCTGCGCGCGCAGAGCGCCGACGACGTCACCGGGCACCACGGCGCGCCGGCCCGCCTGCTGTCCGCGCACACCGAGGCGCTGCGCACGGCCGGCTTCACCGAGATCGGCACGCTGTGGCAGCACGGCCACAACCGGCTGCTCGCCGCCCTTCTGCCCGTCTGACCCGCCACGCGGCGGGCCCTCCGGCGATCACCGGCCCCGGCCGCGGACGTGCTCGCCCTCCCGACGCCTCTCACCTCGCGGCGAGGGCGGGGAAGTCCAGGACGCGGGCTCGCGGGACGAGCCCGGGATCCTGGCCGCCCCGCGCGGACGGCGCGCCGGAGCGGGCCGCGCGGCCGGTGAGGATGTGGCCGCGGAACGCCGCGCCCTTCGCGACGACCTTGACGGCGTGGAAGTCTCCCGGCGGCAGGGCGCAGAACCCGGTCCGCACGACGTCGTCGAACAGCGAGTCCGACACGACGTAGGCCAGGTCGCGGTCCTCGTCGTCGATCAGCAGGCGGCGCAGCGGCGTCGCGTCCAGCAGCCGCTGGACGACGATCGGCGCGTCGCCGGCCGGGCCGAACGGCCCCGCGGTGAGCGTGCCGTGGTGCAGCGCGAGCCGCACCCGCAGCCGGAACCGGCCGGCGTCCTCGTTGACCACGCGCAGCGCCTCGTCGAGGCCGATCACGAAGTCGCCGGCCACCGTCGCCGGGTCGACCCCGTCCGGCAGTGTGGCGAGCTCCCCGTCCCCGCCGACCTGCTTGTCCCAGCCGGCCCGGTCGAGGCCGACGCCCCGGGCCGCGCGGTCGAGCGCGTCCGAGAGCAGCCGCTGCGCGCGCAGCTGCTCGCGGGTGTCGCGCCGGCTGTACCCCTGGATGTCCACCGCCAGCAGCAGGCGGTAGCTGAGCTGTGCTTCCCCGTTTCCCTTCACTCTGCCGCCCCTCGTCATCGGTTGGGCAAATGGGCTCGGTGCCCTCATTCGCTCCACGACCGGAATGAATGTGCCCGGCGAAGACCCTGGCGCGGTCGTTCGGATCCTGCCGTCCCCCTACGAACCTGAGACGCGGCCCGGGGGGCGTCCGCCCCGGGGGTAAGGAAAAGGTCGCGAACAAGTAAGGGAGCAACTGGAAAATTCGCCTCGAAACGGTCTCCAGTTGAACCGGCGGGCCCAGGGGTCCCGTACTGCCTCCCAACGTGACACCCACGGTCACCGCGTCGACCCGCCCCTCGCACCCGCCCGGAGACCCCCGATGGCCCACAGATCACCGGCCGCCGCGTCGGCCACCCGCGAACGCCCTCCCGGACCGTGGAGCTGGTTCCGCGGCCCGCAGCCCGCCGGAGGCGTCGACGACCAGGTGATCGTGACCGAGCTGTACCGCGTGTACGGCCGTCCGCTGCTGTCGTTCGTCCTCCGCCTCACCGGCGGCGACCGGCACTGGGCCGAGGACGTCGTGCAGGAGACGATGATCCGCGCGTGGCGCAGCGCGCACCAGCTCGACGAGAACGCGACCTCCCTGCTGCCGTGGCTGGCGACGGTCGCCCGCCGGATCGTCATCGACGACCAGCGCCGCAAGAACGCACGGCCGCAGGAGGCGGGCGAGGGCCCGCTGGAGAACATGCGCGTGCCCGACGGGTTGGAGGATCTGCTGCGCTCCGTCGTCGTGTCCGAAGCACTCCTCGCGCTGTCCCCCGCCCACCGCGAGATCCTCAACGAGACCTTCTTCCGGGACCGGTCGGTCAACGAGGCCGCCAAGCAGCTCGGCATCCCCGTGGGCACCGTGAAGTCCCGGGTCTACTACGCGCTCAGGGCGCTCCGCGTCGCCCTGGAGGAGAGGGGCGTGACGCCATGAGAGCGCCGGACATGCCGCACGTCGACGTCGGCGCCTACGCCCTCGGCCTGCTGGAGGAGCCCGACCGCCGCGCCTTCGAGGCCCACCTGTCGACCTGCTACTCCTGCCACGAGGAGCTGGGTGCGCTCCGCGGGCTGGCGGAGACGCTCGACGGCATCGGCCCGATCGAGGACCCGGTGGAGGCGATGCCCGCGCCGCCGGAGCCCGCGGTGGTCACCGACATGATGCGGCACCGGATCCGCCGCCGGCGGCGCCACCGCGCGGCCCGGTCGCTGGCCGCGGCGGCGGCCGGGGTCGTGCTGCTCGGCGGCGCGGCCGGCACCGGGTTCACCCTCGGCGCGGACCGCGAGCGGGCCCCGGCCGGTCAGGACGGCGACACGGCCGCGCTGATGCGCGAGGGCCGGCTGATGTCGGCCTCCGACGAGGGCACCGGCGTCACCGGCACGGTCGCGATGCAGCAGAAGGCCTGGGGCAGCCGCGTCGGGCTGCAGCTCAGCAAGGTGGACGGGCCGCTGCGCTGCGAGCTGGTCGCGGTGGACAAGAACGGCAAGGCCCACACCGTCGTCGGCTGGGCCGTCCCGGCCAAGGGGTACGGGCTGCCGGGCTCGGCGCAGCCGCGGCTCGCGGTGCAGGGCGGCACGGCGCTGCGGCCGCAGGAGATCAGCCGGTTCGAGGTCCGGACGATCGGCGAGGGCCGCACGCTGCTGACCGTCCCCGCCTAGGCCCGGGCCTTCTGGATCCGGCCTTCGCAGGACCCGCGGCGCGTCCACGCCGGCCCGGCCGCACCGGCCGCGCGGACGCGCCGCTCCGTCACGTCTCATGGGCCGGGTCTCGTAGGCTGGTCCGGTGAGTGCGATCCGGCCGTCCGCGGGCCCCGAGCTGATGCTGCCGGGGCTCCGCGAGGTGTACGCGGCCTACGTCCGTGAGGCGGACGCCCTGCCCGCGCTGCCGGGCCCGCTGCAGGCGGAGGTGTGGGCGTCCGCGCGGCTCGGCGATCTCGAGGCGGCGGCCCCGCACGTCCAGGGGCGGCGTGCCGCGCTCGGCGACCTGATCGGCTGTCTGCGGGCGGCGGCGACGCCGGGCGCCCGGACGTTCCTGCGGGCGCTCGCCGCGATCGGCCCGGCGGAGGGCCGCCGGGCGGCGGGGCGCGCGGCGGACGGACTCCGCGACGTCCCGGCCGCGCCCTGGGAGGGCTCGCTCGGGCGGGCCGTCCCCGGTCAGGCGTGGCTGATCCAGGAAGGACCGCTGGACGGCGACCGCCTGGTCTGCGAGTTCCGCTACGAGGGCGCCGGAACCGCCGGGATGCACGCTCTGGCAGTCCGGCTGTCGTATGGCGACGTCCCGGCGGAGGTCGTGATCGTGGGGGACGTCCCGGCGCTGATGTCGGCCGCACGGCAGGCGATGCAGGCCGAGCTGTGCGTCGTCCAGCCTCACGAGGCCGCGGCCGTGGGGGCGAGGCTCCGCGCCGCTCTCGCGGGCGCGGAGCCTCTGCCCGAGGCGTGCTACCCGGCGCTCGCGCTGGCGCGGCACCGGGCGTCCCTGCTGCCCTAGCGGCCGAGGGCGCGGTAGCGGCGTACCGACAGCGGGACGAACACCGCCGCGATCACCAGCGGCCACGCCACCGCGAGCGGCAGGCTGCGCTGCGCCGCCCACGACCCGCCGGTGACAGGGTCGCCGAACAGGTCGCGGCACGCCGTCACGGTCGCCGACATGGGGTTCCAGTCGGCGATCGCGCCGAGCCAGCCCGGCATCGTGCTCGGCGCGACCAGGGCGCTGGACAGGAACCCGATCGGCCACACCAGGATCTGGATCGCCGCCACCGACTCCGGCCCCTTGGCGACCAGGCCGAGGTAGACGCCGAGCCAGATCAGCGCGAACCGCAGGAGCAGCAGCAGCCCGAGCCCCGCGAGGGCCCGCACCGGGCCGTCGTGGACGCGCCAGCCGATGAGCACGCCGCACGCCGCCATGACGGCCAGGGCGGCGACCGAGTGCAGCATGTCGGCGGTGGCGCGGCCCACCACGACGGCGGACGGCGACATCGGCATCGACCGGAACCGGTCCGTCACGCCCTTGGCGGCGTCGCTCGCGACCGCGGTGAACGTGGTCTCGACGCCGAACGCCATCGTGAGGGCGAACATGCCGGGGACGATGAACGCGCGGTAGTTCCCGCCGCCGGGCACGTCCATCTGGCCGCCGAACAGGTAGCCCATCATCAGCACGACCATCACCGGGAACAGCAGCCCGACCGCGACCTCGCCGGGCCTGCGGGCCCAGTGGGCGAGGGCCCGCCCGGTCAGGGTCCGCCCGTCGGCGACGGCCCAGCGCAGTGCCTCGACACTCATGAGGGCACCTCCTCTTTCTCCGTGAGGTGCAGGAACACCTCGTCCAGGGTGGGGCGGCGCAGGCCGATGTCGGCGACGGCGACGCCCGCCTCGTCCAGGGCCCGGACGGCCTCGGTCAGCGCGGCGGCCCGGCCGGACACCGGCGCCCCGACGCGCAGGGTCTCGGCGTCGACGTCCACCTCGCCGGCCGCGACCTTCCCGACGATCCCGGCGGCGGCGGTGAGCGACCCGGGGTCGTCCAGGACGACCTCGATGCGGTCGCCGCCGAGGCGGGCCTTCAGCGCGTCGGGGGTGCCCTCGGCGATGACGCGGCCGCGGTCGATCACCGAGATGCCGGAGGCGAGCCGGTCGGCCTCCTCCAGGTACTGGGTGGTGAGCAGGACGGTCGTGCCGCCGCCGACCAGGGCGCGGATCGCGTCCCACACCTCGCCCCGGCTGCGCGGGTCGAGTCCGGTGGTCGGCTCGTCCAGGAACAGCACCGGCGGCGCGAGAATCATGGACGCGGCCAGGTCGAGGCGCCGCCGCATGCCCCCGGAGTACTCCCCGGCGGGCTTGGCTGCCGCGTCGGCCAGCCGGAACCGCTCCAGCAGCTCGTCGGCGCGCCGCCGCGCCTCCTTCGCGCCGAGGTGGTGGAGGCGGCCGAACATGACGAGGTTCTGCCGGCCGCCGAGGATCTCGTCGACCGCCGCGTGCTGCCCGACGAGCCCGATCCGGCGCCGCACCTCGTCCGGCTCGCGGACCACGTCGTGCCCGGCGACGCGGGCGGTACCGCCGTCCGGCCGGGTGAGCGTGGTCAGGATCCGGACGGCGGTGGTCTTGCCCGCGCCGTTCGGGCCGAGCAGCCCGTGCACGGTGCCGGCGGGGACGCGCAGGTCGAGCCCCGCCAGGGCCTCGGTGCCGCCGTAGCGCTTGCGCAGCCCCTCGGCGGAGACCGCGATCCGTGGTTCCGTCACCCCGTCCTCCAAACTATGTACGCAGTACGGAATTACTATCGCGGCCAATATAGCGTACGGAGTACAGAGTTTCATCCCTGAGAGGATCCCGGCGTGACCGAGTACAGCGGGGGCGGGGACCCGAAACGCAGCCTGGAGCTCCTGTGGGGCGTGCGGGCTCGCCCCAGACGGGGGCCCAAGCCGCGGCTGACCCCGGAGGACATCGTCCGGACGGCGATCGGGCTGGCCGACGCCGAGGGCCTGGAGGCGCTGTCCATGCGGCGCATCGCCGACGAGCTCGGCGTCTCCCCCATGTCGATCTACACCTACGTCCCGGGCAAGGCCGAGCTGATCGACGCCATGGTCGACCGCGCGTTCGGCGAGCTGACACCCCCGGAGCAGGACACGTGGCGGGCCCGGCTGGAGCACGTCGCCCACGACGGCTGGGCGCTGTACCACCGCCACCCGTGGCTGCTGCAGGTGACGCTCGCGCGCCCGCCGATGGGCCCGCACACGCTCGCCAAGTACGAGTTCGAGCTGCGCGCCGTGGAGGGACTCGGCCTCACCGACGTGGAGATGGACTCGGTCGTCGCGCTCGTCACCGGCTTCGCCGAGAGCGCCGCCCGCGTCTCGGTCAACGCCGCCGAGGCCGAGCGCCGCAGCGGCATCAGCGACCTGCAGTGGTGGGAGGCCACCGCGCCGCTGCTCGCCGAGCTCGTCGACGAGGCCGACTACCCGATCGGCACCCGCGTCGGCACCGCGGCCGGGCAGGAGTACAACGCCCCCGCCGCGCCCCGGCGCGCCTTCGAGTTCGGCCTCGCCCGCGTCCTGGACGGCATCGAGGTCCTGATCAGCTCCCGCTAGCCCGCTTGGTCCGCTTCGTCGGGACGGCCCCCGCCGGGTCCTCCGGCCACGGGTGCTTCGGGTAGCGCCCGCGCAGCTCCGCCCGGACCGCCTTGTAGCCCTCGCGCCAGAACGAGGCCAGGTCGGCGGTGACCGCGGCCGGGCGCCCCGCCGGGGACAGCAGGTGCACCACCAGCGGCACCCGCCCGCCCGCGAGCCGCGGCACCGCGTCCCAGCCGAACAGCTCCTGCAGCTTCACGGCCAGGACGGGCCGCTCGCCCGAGTAGCCGACGCGGATCCGCGACCCGGACGGCACCTCGATCCGCTCGGGCGCGTACTCGTCCAGCCGCGCGGCCTGCTCCCAGGGCAGGAGCCCCCGCAGCATGGCGGCGACGTCGACCCGCGCCAGGTCGGCGCGGCGCCGCGCTCCCGCCAGCCACTCCGGAGCCCGCTCCAGCAGGGCCGCGTCGTCGACCGCGGGCCAGGGCTCCCCCAGGGCACCGTGCAGGAACGCGAGCCGCTCGCGGAGCGCGACGGCCGCCGGGGTCCAGGTGAGCAGTCCCAGCCCCTCGGCGCGGACCCCGTCCAGCAGCGCGGCCCGCACCGCGGCCGGGTCGGGCTCCGGCAGCGGCCGGACGTCCAGCTCGATCGCGCCGAGCCGCTCGACGCGGCGCGCGGCCACGTCCCCGTCCCGCCACGCGACCTCCTCGTCCGCGCCGAGCAGCGGCGCCGCGGCGAACCGCGCCACGTCCTCGCCGATCACGACGGCCTGCCGCACCCGCGCCGACGCCGACCCGGCCGGGCGGTCCGCCGCCGCCACCGCGAGCCACTCCGGCCGCGCCCCGGCCAGCGCCGACCCGTCCGCGAGGACGGCCCCGGTCCCGGACGCCATCAGATACCCGCCGCCCCGCCTGCGCGCCACCCGCTCCGGGAACGCCAGCGCCACCACGACTCCGGCCACCCGGTCGTCCTCGGCCTCCCCTCCCGGCCGGACCTCCGGAGCCGAGGAGGCGAGCGCCTTCTCCAGGCGGGCGGTCTCGTCCCGCCAGCGGGCGGCGTGGGCGTCGGCGGGACGGCCGCGGCGGCGCAGGGCGCGCCAGGCGGCGGTCAGGTCGTCGCCGGCGGCGCGGGGCGGGGGCTCGGAGAGCAGCGCGACGACCTCGGCCGCGGCACGGGCGCCGACCTCGCCGGCACCGTCGACCAGGGCGCGGGCGAGGCGCGGATGCAACCCGACACGGGCCAGCCTGCGGCCCCGGCCGGTGACGCGCCCGTCCTCCACGGCGTTGCGGGGGGCGTGGGGGGTCGTCCCCCCTCGGGAAGACACGGCGCCGAGGGCGCGCAGGGTGGCGCGGGCGGCGTCCATGGCGGCGGGCGGGGGCGGGTCGGGCAGGGCGAGGCCGCTCGCGTCGGGGTCGCCCCAGCAGGCCGCCTGGAGCGCGAACCCGGCGAGGTCGGCGAGCTCGATCTCGGGGCGGGGCCGGGCCGGGAGGCGGTCGTGCTCGGCCGCCGTCCAGCACCGGTACACCGTGCCGGGGGCCTCCCGCCCGGCGCGGCCGGCGCGCTGCGCGGCGGTGGCGCGGGACGCGCGGACGGTGGTGAGGGAGCCGAGGCCGCGGGCGTGGTCGGTGCGGGGCTCGCGGGCGAGGCCGGAGTCCACGACGGTCCGGACGCCGGGCACGGTGAGGCTCGACTCGGCGACCGAGGTGGCCAGCACGATCCGGCGGCGGGAGGAGGGCGCGAGCACCTCGTCCTGCGCGGACCGGGGCGCCTGCCCGTGGATCTGCAGGACGTCGGCCCCGGCGCCGGCGAGCATCCCGGCGACGCGGGCGATCTCCCCGACGCCGGGCAGGAAGCACAGGACGTCGCCGTCGCGCTCGTCCGCGGCCCGCCGGACGGTCGCGGCGACGTGCGCGAGGAAGGCCGGGTCGACGCGCATGCCGTGGGGCGGCGCGACGGGGCGCGGCGGCGGCGCCCAGATCGTCTCGACCGGGTGCAGCGCCGCCTCGGTCTCCACGACGGGCGCGCCGCCGAGGAGCCGCGCCCACGGCCCGGTGTCGGCGGTGGCGGACGCGGCGACCAGCCGCAGGTCGGGGCGGACCGTGGCGCGCACGTCCAGCAGGAACGCCAGCGCGGTGTCGGCGTCCAGATGCCGCTCGTGGCACTCGTCCAGGATCACCGTGCCGACGCCGGGGAGGTCGGGTTCGGACTGGAGCCGCTGCAGGACGACGCCCGTGGTGACGACCTCGACGCGGGAGCCGGGACGGGACTCGCCGCGCACGGTGACGCCGACCCGGCCGCCGACGCGCTCGCCGAGGAGCCAGGCCATGCGGCGGGCGGCGGCGCGGGCGGCGAGGCGCCGCGGTTCCAGCACGAGCACCTTCCCGGCGGCGGGCGGGCCGCCGAGGGCGAGCCCGGCGAGGGCGAGCGGGACCAGCGTCGTCTTGCCGGTGCCGGGAGGCGCGGCCAGCACCGCCGTGCCGCCGTCGTCCAGGGCCGCGCGCAGGGCGGGGACGGCGTGGCGGACGGGGAGGGACTCGGCGGCGCTCAGCTGCATCGTCCCAGTGTGCCGCCCCGGCGCACGGACCCTGGAACGGCCCCCGATGAATTGCGGCGAAAAAGGCCGTGTTTCTTGCGGTGATACTTGCACTGTGCCTTTCATGCACTCCGCCCGACCTATTCTGTGTTTTCCCGCGAATCGGCCGGGCCAACCCTGCACGATCGACCAGGCACGCAATGCCGTCAAGGCCGAGAACTGTCCTAGGAGTTTGATTTAAGTCACCTTGCGAACTGTAGCGTCAATGCCGGGGGCATCCCCATAATGATGCTGTCATCGCAGGTGCTGGGAGGTTCCCATGTTCGGCAGCTCCATCTATCTCAGGGACCGGCCGGCCTTCACGGGCGGCTCGCCGCAGGCGGTGTACGAGGAGCTATGGCAGCGCGGCCAAAAGGGGCGTTTGCGGACGCGCGCTATTCTGTCGGCGGCGGCGCTCGTGTTGTGCGCACTGCTCGTCAACGCCGCTTTCGGAATCCTGATGGCCGTTCTGGTGGCGTCCGCGGACACGTTCGTCCATTGGCGCATTCATAACGCCTCGCGGGTGTGGCGGCTCGGGCTGCGGGGCGAGGAGCGCATGAACCGCTTCCTGCGCCACACGCTGGAGCGCCGCGGTCACCGCGTCCTGTACGGGCGGACGGTCCCCGGGCACGGCACCGCCGACGAGCTGGTCATCGGCCCCGGCGGGGTCTGGCTCGTGCACAACGAGGCGTGGGCCCCCGGCACCGAGATCTCCCAGCACGGCGGCAAGCTGTTCGTCGACGGCCGCACCCAGTCCAAGCTTGTCGCCGGGCTGACCGCGCGGGCCGAGGCCGCCGCGGCGGCGATCTCCCGGGTCGCGGAGGTGCCGGTGCCGGTGACGCCGGTGCTGGCCGTGCACGGCGGCAAGCTCGTCCGGACGCCCTTCGCCGCCGACGGCATCGTCTTCGCGCAGCCGCTGCGGCTGATCCGCTGGATGCACCGCAACCCGGTCGCCGACCGGTCGCCCGAGGAGGTCGAGGCGATCACCAGCGCCGCCGTCCGCGCCCTGCCGATCGGCGGCCACCACTTGACGGCCGCGGCATGACGGCACGCATGACGGAGCGGAGAGGGCATGCCGCGGCAACCGACTTCTGAACACCTGTGGCCGGGGGGCTCACACGCCGCCGTTCACAGGGCGCCCACCGCCCGCGGAGGCTCCGCCACCTTCGCGGGCGGTGCGGCGCAGCCACAGCAGGCCGAGGACCGGGAGCACCAGCGGCACGAACCCGTAGCCGCGCCCGAACATGGACCAGACGGTCTCGTCGGGGAAGGCCGCCGTGTCGATGACGCTCAGCGTGCCCACGACCAGCACGCCGGCCAGTTCGGTCGAGCAGGCCGCGACGGCGATCCGGAACGACGTCCGGCCGCCGCGGGCGAGCGCGACCGTCGCCAGGACGTAGACGGCCGCGGCGAGCGCCGACAGCAGGTAGGCCACGGGCGCGTCGGAGAACTTCGTGGCGATCTGCACGCCCGCCCGCGCACCGGCCGCGAGCGCGAAGACCGCGTAGACGGCGACCAGCAGCCGTCCCGGCCCGCTCGCGGTGCCGCCGGGCCGGCCTTCGGCGCCCGCGCGGGTTCCGGCGCCGGCGCGGGCGCCGTCGCCCGCGCGGGTCTCGGGCCGCCCGCCCGCGGGTTCCCGGACGTCCTCGTGCTCGGGCTCAGGCACCGGTGCCGCTCCACAGCTGGTTCATCCGTACGACCATGACGGCGGCCGCCAGGCCGGCGACGACGATGACGCCCGGCCCCCAGCGGGTCCGCTCCAGCAGGCCCCACCCGGCGCCGGCGACGGGGATCAGCAGCGAGCCGATCAGGTAGCCGACGAAGGTGGCGGGGCCGTCCGGGCCCTCGCCGCCGGACAGCTTCACGACGGCGACGACGGCCTGCGCGATCAGCAGCGCCTCCAGGACGCCGAGCGCGGTGAGGTCGGCGACGCCCATCGCCCGGCCGCGCAGCGCGGTCACGAGGGCGTAGCCGGCGGTCAGCAGCGCGGCCACGATGGTCACGGTGGCCAGGACGTCCGTCACGGCACAGAGAGTACTACCGCCTGTAGAGGACGGTGTCACCGCACCGGCGTCCGCACCCCGCCGGGCATGGCAGCATGGCGGGCGTGAACGCGCTGCAGTGGCTGACCCTGACCCGGCACGGTGAGAGCACCGGCAACCTCGCCTACCAGGCGGTGGAGGGCACCGACGCCGAGGAGGCCGGCATCCCCGAGCGGGACGCCGACGTCCCGCTGTCGGACACCGGCCGCGCGCAGGCGGCGACGCTCGGCCGCTGGCTCGCCGCGCTTCCCGAGGACGAGCGCCCCACCGTCGTCATCGCCTCCCCCTACCTGCGGACCCTCGACACCGCCGAGATCGCGCTCGCGCAGACGTCCTACGCCGCCCCGCGGGACCCCGGCGGGGTGCGGATCAAGGTGGACGAGCGGCTCCGCGACCGGGAGCAGGGCGCGCTCCAGGGCCTCACCGCCCGCGGCGTGCAGAACCGGTTCCCGGAGGAGGCGGACCGGCTGCGGCGCCTCGGCAAGTTCTACTACCGGCCGCCCGGCGGCGAGTCGTGGGCCGACCTCGCGCTGCGGCTGCGCAGCTTCTACCGCGACCTGCAGGACGGCGCCCCCGGCGGCCGGGCCCTGGTCGTCACGCACGACGCGATCGTCGTCATGACCCGGTACCTGGTCGAGGAGCTGACCGAGAAGGAGGTCATGGCGATCGAGAAGGAGCCGGTCGCCAACGCCTCGGTCACCCGGTGGCGGCACGACGGCACCGGCCTGGCCGCCGTCTGCTACAACGACTGCGCCCACCTGACGGGGACGCCGGCGCCTACGGCTCCCCGCCGAGCAGCCGGGCGCGGCGCGAGCTGACCGCGGGCAGCCGCGGATCGCCCGGCGGCAGGACGGCGCGGAGCCGCTCCAGCGCCTCCAGGTCGGCGCGGCCGGGCTCGGTCTGGACGTAGGTCCACAGCGCCTCGGCCCCGCCCCGGTCGACCACCTGCCGCCGCACCCGCACCGCCAGCTCGTCGCGTTCGGCGCGGACGCCGGGCGCGTCCGACAGCGGCAGCAGCTCGCCCCCGTACAGCCGGGCCGCGGCGGCGACGTCACCGCCGTCGAGCAGCCGCCGCACGGTGAGGAAGTCGGCCTCCACCGCGCAGCCGAGCCGGTAGGGGCGGGCGCGGACGATGCCGCCGAACTGCTGGCGGAGCCGGTGGATCTCGGGCCGGACGGTCGCGGGGCTGCCGTCGTCGCCGTACAGGTAGAGCGCGAGCCGGTCGCCGCTCAGCCCGCGCGGGTGCAGCGCCAGCAGCGCGAGGATCTCGGCGTGCCGCAGCGTCAGGTCGAACCGGCGCCCGTCCAGGTGCGCGTGCGGCTGTCCGGCACCGAGGAGCGTCAGGGTCAGCAGCGGCGCGTCGCCGGCGGGCGGCGCCGCGGCGTCGCGGCCGGCCCGCGCGCCGGTGTCCACCCGGCCGACGAGGCCCGGCAGCCGCAGCAGGAACGCCTCGCCGAGCGGTTCGGCGACGGCGGTGCGCCCGTCCGGCAGGACGACCGTGCCGCCCGGTTCCGGGACGGGGACGCGCCGGCCGCGCAGCCGCTCGCCCGCGATGATGCGGCCGGTGGGGGTGACGAGGGCGCCGGCGCCGCGCAGCCCGCGCAGGTGCGGCAGCAGCCGCTCGCGCAGCCGCTCGTCCCGGGCCAGCATCTCGTTCTCCAGCCGCGACTCCGCCAGCCGCGCGGCGGCGGCGACGAGCGCGACGGTCGCGGGATGCAGCGCGTCCACCGTGGCGCTGACGTCGATGCACCCGACGATCCGCCCGGTGTCGGGGTCGGTGACCGGCGCGCCGGCGCACGACCAGCCGTGCAGGACGTGCGCGACGTGCTCGGCGGCGTAGACGTACTCGGGCCGGCCGGTGGCGAGCGCGGTGCCGATCCCGTTGGTCCCGACGGCGTCCTCCGACCAGCGGAAGCCCTCGGTCAGCCCGATCGCGTCGGCGGCGCGGCTGACGGCCGGCGGGCCCTGCGTCCACAGCGCGTTGCCGGTCTCGTCGGTGATCACCATCAGGTGCTCGGTCTCGTCGGCGACCTGCCGCAGCAGCGCCTCCAGCATCGGCAGGTGCCGTTCGAGGGGGTGCGCGGCGCGGGCGTCGGCGAGAACGTCCCGGTCGAACACCAGGGGCGCCGCCGCCACCCCGGCGTCGACGCCGGCGTCCCGGGACCGGCGCCACGACTCGGCGATCGGCTGCCGGACCGGCACAGCCTCGTGCACCACCATCAGCCCTTTCCCCGGAGAGACCTCGGCCGTCTGAGGATCGGTCCAATCGCGCCGGCGGCGCAACCGATTCCCGGGATCTCGCCCGGCCGGATTCGGACACACAGAGTGATCGGACGATCGCAACCTGCATGCAACGTGGCGGCGCCTACCGTGTCGCTGCCGGGGAGCCGACGGGCCGTCCCAAGGGTCCCGCCGTCCCGTGCGCGTCCGGGGGGAATGCGTGCGGGACGGCGCCGCTCCCCGCACTACGGGGAGGACGTCGGAACGCATGCTCTGCCTGACCTGCCACCGCGTCCGCCCGGCCCTGAGCCGGACGGACTACACCGCCGAACGCGCCTGGCTCATCGTCCGGCGGGGCCTGTGCGCCTGCGCCGCGCCGGCCGCGCCGGCCGCCCCGGGCCCGCGTCCCGGGCCCGTCCGAAAAGCACGTCCGCTCCCCTGAATAAACTCCTGAGTTCACAAAAGGTTCACGGTCGGTTCGCCTACAGTTTAAGGAGATTCCATCCGCTCATCCCGTGGAGGGAGCGCCATGACCGTGATCCCGGGTCTCGTCCGCCGCGCCGCCGCCGAGGCGGAGCGCCATCTGCGCGAAGGCGCCGGCCTTCTCGTCAGAGCGGGGCGGGATCTGGAACGGTCGGCGCGGCTCGCCCGGCTGCTGCCGGACTATATCGAGCGCGTGGCGGTCCTGGAGCGGGAGGTCCGCGACCAGGGCACCGAGGTGCGCGCGATCCGCATCGAGCTCGACTCCCTCGTCGGCCAGCTCAACGACCGGCTGCTGCCGCGCATCGACGAGCGGATGGACGACACCGAGCGCGACCTGGCGGCCGTCGCGACCAGCCTGATCCGCACCGGCCGCGAGACCGCCGGCCACGACGCCCGGTTGGAGTCGGCCGAGCGGCGGATCGGCGAGCTGCGCACCAAGCTCGCCCAGCTGGAGCAGCGCACCGGGCTGTGGCGCGACCTGCAGTCCACCGTGGCCAGGTTCGGCGACGACCTCGACGCGATGCGCGCCCGGATGGCGCTGCGCGCCGCCGAGCCGCCGCCGGCCGAGGCCGCGCCCGCCCCCGTGCAGAACATCACCGACCGCCCGGCCTGAGCGCGGCCCTCCCCGGCAGGGCGGAAACCGGGCGTCCTGGACAATGGACGCATGACTCTGCCGCCCGAATCCCGCCCGCCCGCGACACGCGGTTTCGCCAGCGACAACCAGGCGAGCGTCCACCCGGACGTCCTCGCCGCCCTCGCCGAGGTCAACGACGGGCACCAGCCCGCCTACGGCGATGACGTCGTCACCGCGCGGCTCCGCGAGGTCGTCCGGCGGCATTTCGGGACGCGGGCCGAGGTCTTCCCGGTGTTCAACGGGACGGGCGCGAACGTGGTGTCGCTGCAGGCGCTGTCGGAGCGGTGGAGCTCGGTGGTCTGCCCGGAGTCCTCGCACATCAACACCGACGAGTGCGGCGCCGCCGAGAAGATCGCCGGGCTGAAGCTGGCGACCGTGCCGACGCCGGACGGCAAGCTGACACCGGAGATGGTCGAACGGCACGCCACGGGGTTCGGCAACGTCCAGCGGCGCGAGCCCGCCGTCGTGTCGATCACCCAGAGCACCGAGCTCGGCACCGTCTACACCGCGCGGGAGACCGCGGCCGTCGCCGCGGCGGCGCACGAGCGCGGCCTGACCGTGCACATGGACGGCGCCCGCATCGCCAACGCCGCCGCGTCCCTCGGCCTGCCGCTGCGCGCCCTCACCACGGACGCGGGCGTGGACGTGCTGTCCTTCGGCGGCACCAAGAACGGGCTCCTGCTCGGGGAGGCCGTCGTCGTCCTGAACCCGGACGCCGTGCGCGGCGTGGCCTACCTGCGCAAGTCGAGCATGCAGCTGGCGTCCAAGATGCGGTACGTGTCCGCGCAGCTCGTCGCGCTGCTGGACGGCGACCTGTGGCTGCGCAACGCCGAGCACGCCAACGCGATGGCCCGCCGCCTGGAGGCCGCCGCCCGCGCCGTCCCCGGCGTGCGGATCACGCAGGCAGTGCAGGCCAACACGGTGTTCGCGATCCTGCCCGGGGACGTGGCCGGGCGGCTGCGCAAGCGGTTCCCCTTCTACACCTGGGACGAGTCGACCGGCGAGGTCCGCTGGGTCTGCTCCTTCGACACCACCCCGGACGACGTGGACGCGTTCGCCGCCGCGCTCGCCGAGGAGGCGTCCGCCTGAACCGGCACGGGCGTCCCGATGATCGGGAGACCGCCCGCCCGCGGCATGGCCCGGCGCGTTATCGTGTACCGAACAGGATTCGGTTACAGGAGGCGAGCCCCATGGCCAACCGCACCTTCGTCGTCGGCGTGGGCATGACCAAGTTCGAGAAGCCCGGCTCCCGCGACTGGGAGTACCCCGACATGGCCAAGGAGGCCGTCGGCAACGCCCTGGCGGACGCCGGCGTCGGCTACGACACCATCGAGATGGCCTACGCCGGCTCGATGTACGGGTCGATGGGCCAGCGCGCCCTCTACGAGACCGGCATGACCGGCATCCCCGTGATGACCGTCATGAACGCCTGCGCGACCGGCTCCAGCGCCCTGTTCCTCGCCCGCCAGGCCGTCCGCGGCGGACTCGCCGACTGCGCCCTCGCCCTCGGCATGGAGAAGATGAAGAAGGGCTCCCTCGGCGCCGGCATGGGCGAGTCCAAGGTCACCATCATCGACCACCACCTGCGCTCCATGACCGCCGGCCGCGAATGGGAGCTCGACAAGGCGCCCATGCCGCAGATGTTCGGCAACGCCGGCCGCGAGCACATGGAGAAGTACGGCTCCACCCCCGACCACTACGCCTGGATCGGCTGGAAGAACCACAAGCACTCGGTCAACAACCCCTACGCGCAGTTCCAGACCGAGTACAGCCTCGACGACGTCAAGAACGCCACGATGATCTTCGACCCGCTCACCAAGCTGCAGTGCTCCCCCACCTCCGACGGCGCCGCCGCCGCGCTCGTCGTCAGCGAGCGGTTCCTCGACCGGCACGACCTCTGGGACCAGGCCGTCGAGATCGCCGGCCACCACATCGCCACCGACACCCCCGAGAGCTTCGAGGACAACTCCTCCATCCAGGTCGTCGGCTTCGGCGTCTCCCAGCGCGCCGCCGGGAAGGCCATGGACGAGGCGCGGGTCACCATCGACGACGTCGACGTCATCGAGCTCCACGACTGCTTCAGCGCCAACGAGCTCATCACCTACGAGGCCCTCGGCATGGCCGGCGTCGGCGAAGGCCACAAACTCGTCGACGACCAGGCCACCACCTACGGCGGGAAGTGGGTCGTCAACCCGTCCGGCGGCCTCATCTCCAAGGGCCACCCCCTCGGCGCCACCGGCCTCGCCCAGTGCGCCGAACTCACCTGGCAGCTCCGCGGCAAGGCCGGCGACCGCCAGGTCGACGGCGCCCGCGTCGCCCTCCAGCACAACATCGGCCTGGGCAGCGCCTGCGCGGTGGCGGTGTACAAGAGGAGCTAGCCGGCTCGGTGCGTTCGGGGCGGGTTCGGACGTGCGACAATCTTTGACTCTTGTCTCATCCGGGTTACTCTGGGTCTGAGTGATCGCTTGCCTGGAGGTGCGATGCCCGCCCCGTCCTCGCCCCCGTCGGTCGTCACCACCGCGGCTCGCCGCACCGCGGCGCACGCCCCGCTCGTCCCCGGCACGCTGCTGTGGCGGCACGCCGCCGACATGCGTTCGCTGCTTCCCGGCGCCGCCGCCGGGCTCATGCAGCTCATGCATCCCGGCATCGGCGCCGGGGTCAGCGAGCATTCCGCGTTCTTCGACGCCCCCTTCGACCGGATCCACCGGTCCGTCCCGCAGATCTGGGCGACGATCCTCACCCCGGACGGCGCCGCCCGCGCCCGCGGCATCCGCGACCTGCACCGCGCCATCGGCGGCGTCGACGAGCACGCCCGCCGGTACCACGCCCTCGAACCCGAGACGTTCTGGTGGGCGCACGCCACCTTCACCTGGGAGATCTTCAAGGCGGCCGAGACCTTCCACCCCGGCACCCTCACCGCCGAGGACCACGAGCAGATGTACGCCGAGACCGTCACCTGGTACTCCCGCTACGGCGTCAGCATGCGCCCCGTCCCCGCCGACTACGCCGCCTTCCAGTCCAAGTTCTGGCACATCTGCGCCAAGACGCTCGAACTCACCCCGGCCGCCGCCCGCGCGCTGGAGATCGCCAAGCACGGCTCGGACACCGTCACGCTGCTGCCCGTCGGCGGCCCCCGCCTCGACCGCGCCGGCCGCCTCGTCATCGAGCGGCCGCTGCGCCTGATCACCTTCGGCTGCCTGCCCCCGCTCGTCCGGGAGCGGTTCGACATCCCCTGGTCGCCGCTCGACCAGGCCCGGTTCGCCGCCCTCGCCCTGGCCAACCGGCAGGGTTACCGCATGATGCCCGCCGGCCTCAACCACTGGGCCCTGCGCAGCATGCTCCGCTACATCGGCGCCCAGACCCGCCAGAGCCGCTACCAGCCCGCCGCCTAGCCCGCGGGGGCCGACGCGGGGACGGCCAGCCGGGGGTGGAGTTCCGCACAGGCCGCGAGGATCCGCGAGACGTCGTCGTCGCTCAGCGCGGCATGGGCGGAGAGGCGCACCAGCGTGCGGCCCACCGACGCCGACGGCGGGAACAGCGCCGCGCTGAAGATGTCGCGGCGGACCAGCGCGTCCCGCAGCATGGTCGCGTCGGCCTCCGAGCCGGTCTCCAGGGCGATGATCTGCGAGTCCGACGCGACGAGGCGGTAGCCGAGGCCCGCCAGGCCGTCCCGCAGCCGGGCGGTGACGGCGCGCAGGCGGTCCCGGCGCCAGCCCTCCTTGCGGACGACCTTCAGCGCCGCCGCGAGCCCCGCCACGTCGTGCGGCAGCAGCGTCGAGCTGAACACCGCGGGGAGCGCGGTGTGCGCGAAGTAGTCGGCGAAGCCGGGACGGTCGCAGGTGATCAGCCCCGCCCGGCCCGGCAGCGCCTTCGCCAGGCTCGCGGTGCGGAAGTCGACGCGCCCGGTGAGCCCCGTCGCGGCGACCAGCCCCGCGCCGCGCTCCCCGTGCGTGCCGAGCGAATGCGACTCGTCCACCACCAGCAGGCAGTCGTACTCCTCGGCCACCTCCACGAGGCCGGCCAGCGGGCACACCGAGCCGTCGGTGCTGTAGACGGCGTCCACGGCGATCACCCCCGAGCCGCCCACCTCGATCCGCCGCCGCAGGTGGTCGAGGTCGTTGTGGCGGAAGTAGGCCAGCTCGGCGCCCGCCGCCCGCGCCCCCTCCCACAGCGACATGTGCGCGAGGACGTCCAGGTAGACCGGGACGTCCGGCCCGGCGACCACCTGGAGGAGCCCGGTGTTGGCGGCCCACCCCGACGGGCACAGCACCCCGGCCCGCGCGCCCATGTGCCGTGCGACGTGCTCGCCGAGGACGACCTGCGGGTGGTCCTCGGGCAGGCAGGGGCCGGGTGCCTGCGCGGCGCCCTCCGACGCGCGCAGGCAGGCGATCATGGCCTCGGTGATCGCCGGATGCTCGGCCAGGCCCAGATAGTCGCTACAGGTCAGCATGATCGCCCGGTCGCCGGGGGCCTTCGCGGTGGCCGGCCGCCGCCCGCCGCGGGTGCCCCGGAACACCCTGATGCGTTCGCCCAGCCGCTGGTGAGCGCTGGTCATGGTCGTCACTCTCCCCCGTCAAACCTAGGTCACGTCCTGTAGCGGCCCCTAATCATAGTGTGAAAAGAATCTCGGGAGCGGACCAAGGCGTCGTGGCGCGGGAAAAGTTCGAGTGGAACGAATCATTCCGTTCTGATAGAATCGGAGGCATGAACAAGACCTCCGGCTGGACCGTCCTCGACACCGCCCACGACATGCTGCGCACCGCCGTCCACGGCCTCTCCGACCGGGACCTCGGCCGCCCGACCCCGTGCAGCCGATGGGACGTCGCCCAGGTCGTCCAGCACGCCGCGGGCGACCAGCTCGCCTTCGCCGCCGCCATCACCGGCGAGCCAGGCCCCGGCTACGACCCCTTCCAGCCGTCCGGCACGCTCGACGGCACGCCGATGGACCTGCTGGAGCCGTCCCTGACCGCCTGCGCCGCCGCCTGGGCGACCGTCGGCCGCGACGCCGCCGCGGTCACCGTCCCCGTGCCGCCCGGCTCCCTCACGCCGGACACCGGCGCCGGGGCCGCCGCGCTCGACGCCGCCGTCCACGCCTGGGACATCGCCGTCGCCACCGGCCGGCCGTCCCCGCTCACCCCCGAGATCTCCCGGACGCTGCTCGGCGTCGCCCGGGAGATCGTGGAGCCGCTGCGCCAGTACGGCGCCTACGCCGCGGCCCTCCCCCACACCGGTCAGGACGACGTCGCCGCCCTCCTGCGCCACCTCGGCCGCGAGCCCGGCTGGACGGCCTGATCCGCACGTGACCTGCGGGCCTCGTGGATCACAGGTCACCCAACGTTCGCGTCCAGGGATGCCGGGGGTCGCATACTCTTCAATCGAGTAGCCGACCACTGAGGTGTGGAGACGATCGCCGCCCCCGCTGAAACCGCGGCGTCCGCCAAGGTCACCGGAATTGGCGTCGACGCCCCCGCCCTCCCCTCCGTCCCGCGGTCCCGCGGGGCCCGCTGGGCCGTCCTCGGAATCCTGACGGCCGCCCTCACCGCGGCCGCGCTCGTGGCGGCCGGCCCACTACGGCCGGCCGCCGCGGCGGTCGGCCACATGCGGTGGGGATTCCTCGCGCCGCTGGTCCTGCTGTCCCTGCTGCACTACGTCTTCTCGGCGATCGCGCTGCGCGGGGCGGCGGGCCGGCCGCTCCCGCTGGTCGCGACGACGATGACGCAGTTCACCGCGTCCGCCGCCAACCGGGTCACCCCGGGAGGCCTCGGCGCCGTCGCCGTGAACACCCGCTACCTCGTCTGCCGCGGCCTGCCACTCCCCCGCGCCGCCGTGGCCGTGGCCGTCCTGCAGGTGGCCGGCCTGCCCGCGGACCTGCTGCTGATGGGCGCCGTCCTCGGGCTCGGCACCGTGCTCCTGCCCGGCGCCGCGAACGACCGGATGCTGGACGCGCTCGGCCACCACGCCGCCCAGGCCGCCGAACTCGTCCCGCCCCTCCCGCTGCTCGTCGCCGTCGGGGTACTGCTGCCCGCCGCGGTGCTGTGGGGCCGCCGCGCGCTCCGCTCCGGGCCCGCCCGCCGGGCCGCCGCCGGGTTCGCCGACCTGTGCCGCCGCCCGCGCGACCTCGCGGTCGTCCTCGGCGCGTCCGCCGGGACGACGCTCGCCCTCGGCCTCGCCTTCACGCTCAGCGTCCTCGCCATCCCCGGCACGGCGGTGGGGCCGGCCGACACCCTGGCCCTCGTCGCCGCCTACCTGGTGGGCGCCGCGGCGGGCTCGGCCATCCCGACGCCCGGCGGCGTCGGCTCCACCGAGGCCGCGCTCGTCGCCGCGCTCGCCGCCCTGGACATCGACACCGGCGCCGCCCTGCACGCCGTCCTGCTGTTCCGCGCGATCACCTTCTGGGCGCCGGTCCCCCTGGGGATCCTGGCGTGCCGGACGCTCCGGCGCTGACCTTTACGTTGTAGATCATTAAAGACCGAAGACCTTCTGGGCGTTGCCCGCGAGGAACGCCTCCTTCGCGGTCGCGCCGAGGCCAAGGTCGCCCAGCCCCTTGAGGGCCCGCTCAGCGGTCATCATCGGGTAGTTCGTCCCGAACATGACCTTGTGGTGCCGGTCCTGGGTCATGTATCGGACGAGTTCCGGCGGGTACCTGCGCACCGTGTAGGCGGACGTGTCGATGTACACGTTCGGATGCTTGCGGCACACCGCGACCATCTCCTCCGTCCACGGATAGCCGATGTGGCCGCCGACGATGACCAGCTCAGGGAAGTCGAGCGCCACCTGGTCGATGTACGGGATCGGCCGTCCCGTCTCGCTCGGACGGAGCGGGCCCGTGTGGCCGACCTGCGTGCAGAAGGGGACGCCCAGCTCCACGCACTCGGCGAACAGCGGGTAGTAGCGGCGGTCCGTCGGCGGCAGCTCCCACAGCCACGGCACCACGCGCAGGCCCTTGAACCCCAGATCGCGCACGCACCGCCGGAGCTCCCTCACCGCCTCCATGGGCTTGCGCAGGTCGGCGGACGCGATCCCGACGAGCCGGTCCGGGGCCTGCCGGACGAAGGACGCCACCTCGTCGTTGCTCACCAGGTCGCCCTCCGGGCCGTACCAGGCACTGATCAGGCCGACGTCCACGCCCCCGGCGTCCATCGCCGCGACCGTCGCCGCGACCGGGATCTCCTCTTCCGGCGGACGCTCCCCCGTCCACCGCCACAGCGAGTCCAGCATCTCGTGCCGCAGGAACCGGACCGTCCCGTGCTGCATCCACGCGTCAACCAGCATGATCGCCTCCCACCGACCGCCACGCGGCCTCGCTCAGCCATTCGACCTGCCCGCCGTCCGGCTCCGGGGCCTGGCCGTTCAGCCACATCCGGCACAGCTCCTGCGCGGGACCGAGCCAGAGGACGAACGCGGTCACCGCGTCCACGTCGGCCAGCGCGCCGTGGCGCACATGGACCCGCCACCAGCCGCGGACCTCGCGGAAGAACATCCTGTTGCGCGCGGCCAGATCCTCGCTCCCCGCCGGACGCTCGGTGAACATGAACCGCGCCCGGCCGGGATTCTCCCTGCACCACCGGACGTGGAAGGCGACGACGCCGGTCACCGCCTCGCGGGCCCCGTCATGCGCCTTCAGCTCGGCGAGGAAGGCGTCCTGGTACATCGAGACGCACTCCACGAACAGTGCCTCCGCCACCTGCTCCTTGCCGGCGAAATGGTGGTAGAAGCTCCCGACGCTCACCCCGCTCGCCGTCCGGAGCCCGCTCAGCGTCGTGCCGGCGACCCCGTCCCGCCCGAACAGCTCCAGCGCCGCCCGCAGCACCCGGGCCCGCCCCGCCTCCGTCATAGAACATCATTCTGGCACTCCAGAACAATGTTCTGTCAACCCGGTCACGGCCGCTGCTAGCCTGGTGGCCATGTCCAGCCCCGAGTCGGATAGACGCTGACTCCCGGCGGCCCCCTCCCTGCGGGCCGCCCGAGGCGGGCTGTCCTCGCCCTCTGACGCGAGGGATCTCCTTTCGCCACCGCCGTCCGTGACGACACCGGACGGCCATCCCGGCGCAGCCCCCCACCGATCAGCCGACCTGTTCGCCGTCTCGGGAGTCTCCCTTGCCTTTCGCCGTCTATGTCCTCGGGCTGGCCGTGTTCGCCCAGGGCACCTCGGAGTTCATGCTGTCCGGGCTCGTCCCCGGCATCGCCGCCGACCTGCGCGTGTCCGTCCCCGCCGCCGGCCTGCTCACCTCGGCCTTCGCCATCGGCATGGTGATCGGCGCGCCGTCGATGACGCTGCTCGCCCGGCGGTGGCCGCGCCGCCGGGCGCTGCTGGCGTTCCTGTGCGTCTTCGTCGCCGTGCACGTGATCGGCGCGCTCACCACCAGCTACGCCCTGCTGCTGGTCACCCGCGTCGTCGCGGCGCTGGCCAACGCCGGGTTCTGGGCCGTCGCGCTCACCACCGCGACCGCGCTCGCACCCCCCGCCGCCCGCGCCCGCGCCACCTCGGTCGTGGTCGGCGGCGTCACCGTCGCCTGCGTCGCGGGCGTCCCGGCCGGCGCGCTGCTCGGCGAGGCGTGGGGCTGGCGCGCGGCCTTCTGGGCGGTCGCGCTGGTCTCGCTTCCCGCCGTCGCCGCGATCGCCAGGGCGATCCCGGAGGAACGCCCGTCCGCGGGCGGCGCCCGTCAGGAACTGCGTGCGCTGGCCGACGGCCGGCTCCTGCTCACCCTCACGGTGAACGCGCTGTTCCAGGGCGCGACGTTCTGCACCTTCACCTACCTGGCGCCGCTCGCGACCAACGTCACCGGCCTCGGCTCCGCATGGGTGCCGGCACTGCTGGCGCTGTTCGGCGCCGGGTCCCTCGCGGGCGTGACCCTCGGCGGGCGCTTCGCCGACCGCCGTCCCACAGTGCTCATCGCGGGCGGGATGGCGTCACTGACCGTCGGATGGGCCGCGCTCGCCCTGGCGGCGGCGCACCCCGTGCCGGCGGTCGCGCTCGTCTTCGTCCAGGGGATGCTGGCGTTCGGCACGGGCCCCGCGCTGATCGCACGCGTCCTCGACCAGGGAGCGGGCGCGCCGACGCTGGCGGGCGGGTTCGCGACGGCCGCGTTCAACGTGGGCGGCACGATCGGCCCGTGGCTCGGCGGCACCGCGATCGGCGCCGGCCTCGGCTACCGCTCCCCCGTCTGGGTGAGCGCGCTGCTGATGGCCGGCGCGATCGCGGTGCTCGCCGGTCAGGCCAGCTTCTTCAGGGCCAGGCGGGCGGAGCCGGTCATGGCGGGCAGGTAGCCGGACCGGTGGCCGAGCGCGGTCGGGTGGTAGGACGACCCGATCGGGATCGTCACCGCGTTGAGCCAGTCGTGCCCTGAGCACAGTTCGTGCCCGGCGAACTCGTCCCGGACGTCCGACCAGGCGAACCCGGCGCGGCCCGCCGCCGAGGCGATGACGCCGTCGAGGGTGTCGGCGGCGCCGTTCAGGGCGGTGCGCTTGGCGTTGCTCAGCCCCACGCACACGTCGACGATCTTGTAGAGGCGCGGGTAGCCGAGCACCACCACGCGCGCGGACGGGGCCTTGGCGCGGATCTGCGAGTACAGGGAGTCGAGCCGGCCGGGAAGGGTGTTGCGCATGTAGCTCTCGGCCTGCGCGACCCTGCTCTGGCAGCTGGAGGTCGACTCCAGCACGCACGTCTGCATGACGTTGGCGAAGCCGGCGTCATTGCCACCGGCGGTGAGGCTCACGAGCGTCGTCGAGGAGGTCAGCGCCCCGAGCTGGCCGCTCGCGACGCTCGTGGTCGTCGCCCCCGAGCACGCCACGAACTTGAACGAATCGGTGGCGTGCGCCGCCGCCCACAGGTTCGGGTAGGCGTTGGCGCTGCGGTTGCACGACCCGCTGCCGGGGTCGTAGTTCCCGGCCCCCGTGCCGGACGAGTAGGAGTCCCCCAGTGCGACGTAGCTGGTGGCGGCCGCCGAGGCGGACCCGGACCACAGCAGGGAGGCGGCGGCGATGGTCACCGCACCGAAAGCGGACAGACAGGGGCGGGATGGACGCATCTGCACTCCGGAGCGACGAGCGGAATTCGGTTGCCCCACTCATACCCGCGCCGCCATTCTCCCAAGCCACCAACTGATCAACCCGCTTCGTCACTATTCGCCATTGTAATCCGAAATATCAGGGAATCCCGGGCCGTCAAGCCACAAGAGGCAACAACCATTCTAAAACAGATCCCGACGGCCCCATTGATCACATCCGCCCCATTAATCCCCGCAGACCACCTAGGTTTTGCCAGGTACACGCCAGTCCGCCCAGAGACAGAGAATCTCACCAACCATGCACAGCGCCCGGAGATTCAGACGCGAGCATCACCTCTCGCACCGCGACCCCACGGAGAAGTCCGGGACGGTCCGCACGCCAGAAAGCCCCATCACACCCGCGCACACAGACCGAGATAGAAATCTCCCGTCCACGATCAGAAATCGTGAAACTCCCACCTTTGTCCGAAGATCAAGAACCCCGCCCCGGGACCTCGCACCACCCCGTCCAGCCTCGGGCGACCCCGACTCGGGGTACCTTCCGGGATCCTCAACATTGATCATCGCCGGCGCCGCGTCCGCCGGCCGGCATGCCACTCACCGCCTCCGATGTCCCCGATGGGCGTGGCCCGTTGACGCCACCCGTTCCACCGAGGTCCAGGAGGGCCCTCATCAGGTTCGCGTTGATCGACTTCACGAGCCGTCACCGTTCCCGAACGTCGGTAAACGCCCTGGGCACGTTGGCCGTCCAGCAACTTGACGAAGGTCGGGCGCGCCACGGCTCCCAGCGCTTCCGCAGTTTGCGGCACGAAGGAAGGTCGAGCCACACGTGCATCCCTCTTCAGCGTCCCACCGTGCAGGCCCGGCATGACGGCGAGCAGACCCTTGACGTCCCGGGACCCGGAAAGCCTCGGACGCTACCGCCTGACAGGACGCCTTGGGGAAGGCGGCCAGGGCGTCGTTTACCTCGCCGAGGACGAGGACGGTCGTCGGGTCGCCTTGAAGGTCCTTCATGACCGCGGCGGTTCACGCGATGCCTTCCTCAAGGAAATCTCGGCGGCGCGCAAGGTGGCGTCCTTCTGTACCGCCGAAATCCTCGACATGGGGGAAGACGACGACCTCTCCTACGTCGCCACGGAACTCATCGACGGCCCCTCCCTGCGCGATCTCGTGCTGGAGAACGGCACGCAGGACGGCCCCTCGCTCTACCGTCTGGCCATCGGAACGGCCACGGCGCTCGCGGCGATTCACGAAGCGGGTGTCGTCCACCGCGACTTCAAGCCCGGCAACGTCCTGGTCGGCTCCGACGGCCCCCGTGTCATCGATTTCGGCGTGGCCCGGTCCTTGGACGCCACGGTGACCGCTACCAGCACGGTCATCGGCACCCCGTCCTATATGGCCCCGGAGCAACTCGCAGGTGAGCCGGTCGGCCCGGCCGCCGACGTGTTCGCCTGGGGTGCGACCATCGCCTACGCCGCGATCGGCCGTCCGCCCTACGGCCAGGACACCATCCCGGCCGTCATGAACCGCATCATGAAGGGCAAACCGGATCTCGGCGGGCTGTCCGGCCCGCTACGCGTTCTCGTGGCCCAGACCCTTCACAAGGAACCCGCCAAGCGGCCCCGCAGCCGCGACGTCCTGCTGCAGCTGCTGGAGCATTCCCAGGGCCCGATCAGTGCCCCCGAAGCCCTGTCCCAAGGCCACGCCCTGGCCAGAGCCGACGACGCCACCCTCGCGAACGAGCGCACCACCCGCTGGGCCACCGTCAGACTCCCCGTGGAGGGCAACCCGGCGAAGCGCGCCGCCTTACAGCGCGTCCCTCTCGTGGCCGGCCTTCTCATCGCGGTCGTGTTACTTGTCGGCACCATCGCGATGGCCGTCAAGGCGAGAACCTCCGCCCCTTCCCGCATGGCTACGACCACCCCTAGCGCTGCTGCGACTCCCCGAACCACCCACACCCCGCTCAGCAGGAAATCACCAGTTGCGGCGCCCAGGACCGGCCCTTTGACAACTCCCGCCGCCGTGGCCACCGCCGTGGAGAAAGCCGTTGCGCGACAGCAAACGGCCGCCTTCACCGCCGAGGGAGGCATGACCCAAAGCGCCGACAGTTTCGAAGCGCAAGGCAGGCTGCACTACCAGTCCGGCCAAAGCACCAACTACGACCTCACGGTGCGCACCGATCTGGGCTCCTCGTATGGAGCGCCGGACCGCCAACGCATCATCGTGATCGGAAATTGCGGCTACTACCGCAACGACCCCACGACCTGCCATCCCACCGGCGCCACATCGCAGTCGGAGATCAGCGATGTCTTCATCTGGACGGCGAGCGAGGTGAGGTGGGTCACCTCTCCATACAACGTTCTGGAACTTCTCCGGAAATCCCCGGCACTCAGACGCTCGGCCGACAGCGGCACGATCACCTACCGCGGCACGGCGCAGGGTGGAGACCTCGCGGCCAGTGGGCCGATAGCGTCCTTTTACAAGATGTTCGGCAGCAGGATGAGCAAGGTCACCTACACGCTCGTCACCGACCGCGAGAACTTGCCGAAACGTCTGGACATCGACATCTGGAGCAGGGTCGCGCCGGACCTCGTCTACCATTCGCTCTACTCCGTCGGCTACCGCGATTGGGGAGCGAGCGGCACGATAACGCGCGCGTACTGACTGCGTCGGTCTTGGGTCAGGGGTTCTTGCGGCGGAGTTTGTTCCAGGCGGTGCGGGCGTAGGCGTTCAGGCGGGTGCTGAGGCGGCGGGCCGTGGGGAACTCGGTGCCGAGGAGGCCCAGGCCGGCGAGGATCGCGACGATGCCGGGTCCCGGTATGACGAGCATGACGCAGCCGGCGACGATCAGGGCCACGCCGGCGATCGCGACGCCGACCTTCCGGAGGAGCCGGACGGGCGAGCGGCTCTCGGGAGCCGATGCGGTGTCGGCCGTCGGTTCCATCGCGGTCGTGGTCACAGATCCTCCTGGCTTGTCTGGCTTTCCCTTGTGGGACGAGTCGGGGCCCGCCGGTGGATCCCGATCGCGGGGAGTGTGACGAGGACCACGTCCCGCGCGATGCCGCCCGCGGGCGTTCGTCCGGCCGCGGGGGCGGCGGGGGCTAGCATTCGATCATGAGGATCCCGGTCGGCGTGCCGCGCCGGCTGCGCGGGCGCCTCGGCCGGCTCGCCGCGCGGGTCTGGAGGCGGCTGGGCGGGCGGATGCAGTGGCGGCTCGCGCGGCTCCGGCACGACACGTTCCTGGTGTACGCGGGCGGGATCGTCCAGGACGACGAGGGCAGGATCCTGCTGCTCCGGCATCGGCTGTGGCCCGAGTACCGGGCGTGGGGCCTGCCGGGCGGGTACGTCAACGCCGGCGAGCGGCTTGAGGACGGGGTCAGGCGCGAGGTGCGCGAGGAGACGTCGCTGGAGGTCGAGGTCGTTCCGCGGCCGCTCGGCCTCGCCGGCGGCTTCCGGCACCGGGTCGAGGCGTACTACGAGGCGCGGATCGTGGGCGGGCGGCTCGAGCTGGACGCGGCGGAGATCCTGGAGGCGCGCTGGTACCCGCTCGACGCGCTGCCGGACGCGATGTCCCCGCGCCTGCGCGCCCTGATCGGCGCGCTTGACCTCAAGGGAGGTTGAGGTTACAGGCTGGGCACCATGAGCCTTACCGATCTTGAACGCGAGTACCTCGCCGGGCAGCGGCTCGGCCGGCTGGCCACGGTGGGCCCGAAGGGCGACCCGCAGAACAATCCCGTCGGGTTCAGGTACAACGCCGAGCGGGGCACCATCGATATCCGCGGATACAACCTCGCCCAGAGCCGCAAGTACCGCAACCTTCGCGGCAACGACCAGGTGGCGTTCGTCGTCGACGATCTGGCCTCGATCACGCCGTGGCGCGTGCGCGGCATCGAGATCCGCGGACGTGCCGAGACCGCGGTGGAGGACGCGGGCCAGGAGGCTCATGTCACCGCCGACGTCATCCGCATCCACCCGCGCACCGTCTTCGCCTGGGGCCTCGACCCGGACACCGACGGAATGATCAAACGCGTCATCGACTAGCCGCGCCGCACACCGGTGAGGAATTCGGCAAAGGAACCACTCCGCGGCGCCATACATCTATTAGGCGTCCGCCGTCACACTTGGCCACGGCCGGTCGGTGCCCGATTTTCCCCGGGCACCGGCGGCCGGCCCGCCCTATGGTGTGAGCTGTTTCCGCAGCCAAGGGGGTTCCTATGCCGGTCGGCAACGTCGGGGACGTCAGCTTCAACCGGTTGATCTCCGCGGACTTGCGCCAGACCATCACCGCGGTACCGCAGTCCCTGGACAATCAGTGGTTCGATCGCGATCTTCTGGGCGAGGCGCTCAGGGCGGGCCGGGTCGGCCGGGATGTGCTGGAGAAGCAGGCGCGAAGATCCCGGCGAGAGTACCTGCGGGCCCTGCTGAACGCCGAGAAGGTGCTCATCAACCGCGCCTTTCTCTACAACAACCGGCAGGTCTACCAGGACTACGCGAAGAAGGGCCCGGACCAGAAGGCGTTCCGCGAGATGCTGGCGAGCGGCGTGATCATTCCGATGCTGCTGTCGGAGGACGGGCCGCTCCCCGCGGACGGCCCGCGATTCCAGGTCACCGAGGGCATCGAGGCGTGGCGGCGGACGGCGGAGAGCACGCCCATGTCGTGCCTGCGGCTGTCCTGGGACGACACCGAGAACGCCCTGCTGGCGGAGGAGATGAACCGGACGTTCGGCGAGTTCCTGACGGGCTTCCTCCATTTCAAGGTGCCGGCGCTGCAGCGCGATTTCGGCTTGGACGAGGAAGAGGCCAGGAGCGCCCTCGGACGTCTCAAGGAGGTCGCGCGATGGGCTTTCGATGAGCTGGACGCCGGGCGGCCCGTGGTGCGGCAGACGCTCTACGAGAGATTCGTCGTCGGAGACGGCGGGAACGTCGCACAGCGGCAATACGACGCCGGGCTCCCGCACATGCCCATCGTGAAGCAGCTGGTCGACCTGAAATACGCCACGAACCTCGCCGACGCGGTCGACGTCTTCGCCTTGACGCCGAGCAATTCACCGCGTCGCACCGCCTTACAGGAAGGGCTGGCGCAGATTCGCCGGCGGCGGGACGGCCCGACCGAATCGACGGACGCCGACGAACTCATCAGGCTGCTGCGAAACCTGAGCTTCGAGGACGTGCAGGGCCTTCTGGAAGCGGTGCCGACCCTCGACCGCCTTTCCCTGGCCGACACCTGGCGAGTCCGCAACGAACCGGAGTGGCACGCGTACAAGACGGCGCTCGCCGGGGTCATCAACGCGCCTTCCATCGAGGCCCTGGCCGATCCGGGCACCGGTGTCGTCGAGATCAGCCGGGCCTATCTCGCGATGCTCCGGAAGGCGGAGGAGGTTCGCGACGACCGTTCCGGCGGGCGGTTCGGCGGGCTGACGGAAATCGCCATCGACATCGGGGCCGTGACCCTCAACGTCCTGTACATGCCGGGCGACACCGTCGCCTATGAGGTGGCCGGAGAACTCGGCAGCCTCGCGGGGACCCGCGTGGCCCGGGTTACGCTGCGCCTCGGCCTGGGCAGGTTCCTGGCGAGCAGAGCGCGTCACCGGATCGAGACCACGGCACAGCTGCTGGACATGCGGATGGAAGACCCGTACCGGGAGGCCAGGAAGCTGATCGGTTTCCTGTCCGGACAGGCGGTCGGGCGAGGTTCCGGCGACGACGGCGCCGACCTGTCGAATGAGGGTGAATGACCACGCCTTTCGAGGAGTACGAACTGCTGCGCCGAAGCCGGCCGGATCTGTTCGCCAATCCGCCCGGCGCCGGGAGCGTGATCCTGGACGAGTTCCCGCCCGAAGGCGGCCCGTACGGGATCTGCTATCGGGACCAGTACCTCACCCTGCTACGGGATCCGGTCGCGTTCCCGGACGGCCGGACCGGCGGTTACCTCAGGGCTCTGCATTCCGGCGGCCACGCCGGGGCGGCCGTCCTCCCCGTCCATGACGGCCGGATCGTCCTGCTGCGGCATTTCCGGCACGCGACGCGCCAATGGCATTGGGAGATCCCGCGGGGATTCCCCGAGCCGGGCGAGCCCGCGGAGAAGACCGCGCGCAGGGAGCTGGAGGAGGAGATCGGCGTCCCGGCCGAATCGGTCGAGTTCCTCGGGGACGTCTACGCCGACACCGGCGTCGCGGGAAGCAAGGTCGGTCTCTTCTGGGCCGCCGTCGGCCGGCCGGACTTCTCGATCCGCGGGGAGGGCATCGACCATATCGAGCTGGTCTCGCCACAACGGCTCGACCTCATGCTCGGGCAAGGCGAGATAGCCGACTCGTTCACGATGGCCGCGGTCTTGCACGCCAAACAACGCGCGCTGCCCCCGTTCGCCGGGCAGGACGGTCCCGCGTAAACGGGAACCGTCCAGCGCGGCGAAGTGGGCGAGCCACCGTCGTCCCTCGCCGCCCCACAGGTCACCGATCGACGGGCAGACGACCGTGGCGCGCGGGTCCTCGGCCCCGATGATCGCGGCCGCCCGGCGGGTCATCTCGACCATCGTCTTCACGTCGCCTGTGTAGTGGTAGTGCGTGTTGGCGAAGTCCCACAGCTCATACGCCTCGATCCGGCCGCGGTACCGGGTGACGAGGACGCGGACGTAGCGGTCCCAGTCGGCGAGGTCGCGAGGCGGCGCCGTCCTGGAGTCGTCCAGATAGGGGCTGCGGGGGCCGTCGGGCGCCGCCCACACCGGGGTCATCCCCATCGTGTGGAGCATCGGAAGCCCAGCCCGTCCGGCGCCCGCCACCATGCGGTCGAGCGGGGTCCAGTCGAACCGGTCCCGGCTCGGCTGGACGTTCGACCAGCGCGTCTCGCTGTCCCACGACCGGACCGACCCGATCCTGAACCCGGGCATCGCGCCACTGTTCGTCCCGATCGTCGCGCCGAAGAACGCCCGTGGAACGGGACGGGGCGGGCCGTTCACCCAGGCGGGACCAGGCACCAGCTGCCGCCCCTGCGACGACGCCTCGCCAAGTGCCTGGGAGGACGGCTCGGCCGTCGCCCCGCCCAGGCAGACCAGGGCCACCAGCAGGAGCACGACTCCGACACCGAGTCGAGGCACGACGGGACCGCGTACCCAGGCCGGATAGGCGTCGACGGTGTTGCCTGGAACCGGGGCGGGCGCCTCTGCTCGGACGGGACCGGAAGGCTCTGCGGTGGCCGGGCCGCGGACGGCCGCCGCGCCACGCACAGGCGCTGACTTCAGGGCCCTTGTCGTCTCCACGGTCGGCTCGGGCTCAGGCGGGTTCGGCGGCGGTTCCGGTTCGGCGCGCCAGGGCGCCACCTCGTCTCTGAGAATCGCCTCATGAAGATCGCGGAGCCGTTCGCCCGGTTCCAGGCCCGTCTCCTCGATCAGCAGCGTCCGGCCGTCGCGGTAGGCCTGGAGCGCTTCCGAACGCCTGCCGCAGCGGTAGAGGGCCAGCATCAACCCGGCCCGCAGCTCCTCACGGAGGGGTGCTCATCGACGAGCGAGGCCAGCTCCGCCACGATCGCGCCATGCCGTCCGAGGTCCAGCTCGACGGCGAGGCACTGCTCCACCGCCGCGAGGCGCATCTCTTCGAGCCGCGCGGCCTCACGAGGGACGAACGCCCCCGTCCGCCCCGTCCAGAGCGGGACCCCACCAGACGCCGAGCGCCTCCCGGAAGGCACCGGCCGCCTCCGCCAGGCGGCTCGCCCCGGCGTGCGTCCTGGCCCGGTCGACGAGTTCGACGAACACGGCGAGGTCCACCTGCGCCGCCCGGGTGCGCAGCAGATATCCGGGCGGACGCGTCTCCAGCAACTCCGCGGCCTCACCGAGCGCCCGCCGGACCCGGTGCACCAGCGTGTGCACCTGGGTACGGGCGGAGGACGGCGGGCGCTCCCCCCACAACTCGTCCACGAGCCGGTCCACGGACACGACACGGCCGGCGCTCAGCAGCAGCGCCGCGAGGAGCGCCCGCTGCCTCCCGCCGCCGAGGGCCGCCGCCCGGTCACCGACGTTCGCCTCGACCGACCCGAGCACCGAGAAGGTGACGTCGGGCATGGACCCCTCATCTCGGTTCGTCGGCGGATCTGCTGAATACATGCCATCCACGCGCCGTATTGTCCAGCGATCACCCGCATCCGGCCACGTGGCGAGGGCGCGGCGAGCGGAGGCACAACGGTGCCGGGCGCGAACCCCGGCCCTGCCGCCCTCCCCGATCGACCAGCTATTCGAACCCGCAGGCGAATCCGCCTCCTCTCATTTTCAGCTCCACCACCCATGCATTTCTTTCACGGATGTTGACAGGTGAGTCGAGCAGCCATCAGAATCCGGCGAAGCAGAGCACCGCCCCTCTTCCCCGGGCGCACCCCGCGGAGCTCGTGCATCTCTTTCAACCGACGCCGGTCCGCCGCGCGGGCGCCATCCGGCATGATCATCGGGAGAGCGATGAACGAGAACGCGGAGGAAACCCGTCCTTGGCTGCGGGTGATGAAGGAGGAGTGCCCGGTCGGCGCGCCGCAGCAGGCCTGGATCGAGGCGTCGATGACATGGTTCGCGAGCGAGTTCGGCCGGGAGCCGCTGCTCGGCGGCATCGTCCTTCCGGGACCGAGCCTCGCGTCCGGCTACGAGGGGACGCCGCGGCAGATCAACCGCCTGATCGCCGGCGTGTGCACGGTCATGTCGCTGGAGCCGTCCGACCTGGTCGTGGAGTTCTTCGACCTGCGGGACAACGAGGACAAGGAGGGCAGGCGCGCGGTCGGGCACTACTCCGTCCGGTACGGCCGGCCGGTCATCGGGCTGGACGTCAGCGAGGCGTCCGACGCCGAGTACCTCACGGCGATCATCGCCCACGAACTCTGCCACGTCCGGCTCCTCGGGGAAGGGCGCATCACGACCGAGCGCAAGGACCACGAGCGGCTGACCGATCTCCTCACCGTCTATTTCGGGTTCGGGATCTTCAGCACGAACGCCGCGTTGCGATTCGCGGACGGCACACCGGGTTTCTCCGTGCGGCCTCTCGGTTATCTCGATGAACGCGCGCTGAACGCCGCCTGCAGCGACGGCTATTCACGGGTCGGATATCTCACCGAACCCGAGTTCGGGTACGCGATGGCCTGCTACGCCTGGCTGCGCGAGGAAACGGAGCCCTCGTGGGCCCGCCACCTCGACCCGGGTCCGCGCACACACCTGGAGCAAGGGCTGGCATATCTGTCGCGCTGCGCACCACAGGGCCGGTTCCCGACGACCAGGACCGGCGGCGTCCGGATAACGGTGCATGCGAGAACGAACACCGCGGCTCGCGGCGTGCGCCGGCCGTTCCCCGTCTTCACGCGCGGCGGCGCCCGTCCAGCGCGCTAGCACCACTCTGGGCGAATTACGCATCGCCGGTCAGTGTTCGCGCTGTTGTCGCTTCCGCGTCGGCATGCGCGCCTGCCTCCGTTAACCACCGCCGGGCCATCCTCCTGTGTCGATCAAAGGGAGGGTGTATGTCGGAGCAGTTTCCTCGCCGCCGGTTCCTCGCCACCGGTGGAGCGGCATCAGCGCTGGCCGCCGGCCACGTCCTGCTGGGTCCAGCGCTGCTGGAGCAGGACGGGGCGCTCGCCGCGGTCCGCTCGTACGGCGGCGTCCCGTTGCCGCGTGGCCTGTTCACACTCGGGGTGGCGTCCGGTGACCCGTCGCCCGACGGCTTCGTGTTGTGGACGCGGCTGGCGCCACGTCCCGTCGACGGCGGCGGCATGCCCGACCGTCCCGTCCCGGTGACGTGGCAGGTCGCCGAGGACGAGCGCTTCCGCCGGATCCGCGCGAGCGGCACCGAGACGGCGCGTCCCGGCCAGGGACACGCGGTGCACGCGGAGGTCGGCGACCTGCGCCCCGACCGCGAATACTTCTACCGGTTCCGGGCCGGCGGCGAGCTGTCGCCCACCGGCCGCAGCCGCACGGCGCCATCGCACGGGGCCGTCAACCGGCGGCTGAAGTTCGCCTTCGCGTCCTGCCAGAACTGGCAGGACGGCTATTTCACCGCCTACCACCATTTGGCGCAGGAGGACCTGGCGTTCGTCGCCTTCCTCGGCGACTACATCTACGAATCCGTCCCGCGAACCACGACCGTCCGCGCCCACGAGGGCACCGACGAGCCCTACACGCTCACCGATTACCGCAACCGGCACGCGCAGTACAAAACCGACACGAACCTGCAGGCCGCGCACGCCGCCTTCCCCTGGATCACGACGTGGGACGACCACGAGCTCGACAACAACTGGGCCGACGAGATCCCCCAAGACCCGGACCAGCAGACGCACACCGCGTTCCTGGCCCGCCGCACCGCCGCGTTCCAGGCGTACTACGAGCACATGCCCCTCCGCCGGTCCACCCGCCCGCGCGGCATCGACATGCGGCTGCACCGCAGGCTCGCCTTCGGCCGGCTCGCCACCGTCCACGTCCTCGACACCCGCCAGTACCGCAGCGACCAGCCCGCCACGCTCGCCGAGGCCGAGGACCCCGCCCGCACCATGACCGGCGCCGCCCAGGAGAAGTGGCTGGTGGACGGCATGTCCCGATCCGGCACGCGCTGGAACCTGCTGGCTAACCAGGTGATGTGGGCGTCCAACGACCGCATGGCCGGCCCCGAAGAGGTCTACGACTTCGACAACTGGGACGGCTACCGCGCGCAGCGCCGGCGCATGCTGGAGTTCTTCGGCTCCGGCCGGACGGCGAACCCGGTCGTGCTCACCGGTGACCGGCACGCCACCTGGGTCTGCGACCTGAAACCCGAGTTCGGCGACCCCGCGTCCCCCGTCGTCGGCGCGGAGATCACCGGGACGTCGATCAGCTCCGGCGGCGACTCCGACCCCGCCGCCTTCCACCGGACCTACGACCCGATCATGGCCGAGAGCCCGCACTGGAAGTACATCGGCAACCAGCGCGGATACGTCGTCTGCGACGTCAGCCCGTCCCGGCTGCTGGCCTCGCTCCGCACCGTCAGCACCGTCTGGTCCACGAGCGGAACGACGGTGACCACGGCCGCGCGCTTCCAGGTCGAGGCGGGACGTCCAGGAATCACGGTGGTCGACCAACAGGACACACGGCAGACCCTCAGTTCGTCCGCGCGCCGCTACGACGTGGACGACGACCAGTTCTGACCGCTGTCCGGCACCGGCCTGCTCACCGGCCGGTGCCGGACGCGCATGTCCGTGGTGGATCAGTGGTACATCGGTGGCGGCACGGATGCCCCCGGCCGTCCCGCTGGAACACGATCGGAACAACGCGAGTGTTCCGATACACCGACCGGAGGAGACCACCATGCGACGTGTCATCAACTCGACCTACATATCGCTCGACGGCGTCGTCCACGAGCCCCAGAACTGGACGTTCGGCTACCGCAGCGAGGACGCCGCCCAGCACGCGCAGGACCTGCTGTTCGGCGCCGACGCGATCATCATGGGCCGGCGGACCTACGAGGTCTTCGCCGACTCCTGGCCGAAGATGAGCGACGAGACCGGCATGGCCGACCGCATGAACACCCTGCCGAAGTACGTCGCGTCCGACACGCTGACCGACCCGAGTTGGAACAACACCACGGTCAGCAAGGTCGGCGACTTCCCCGGCATGCTCCGGGGCCTGAAGGAGCAGCCGGGGCAGGACATCGTCCAGTACGGATTCGGCCCCCTGACAGGAGTTCTGCTCCGCGAGGGCCTGCTCGACGAGATGCAACTGTGGCTGCACCCACTCTTCTGCGGCAGCCCCGCGCCAAGCGACCTCATCGCACACCACGCACCCGAGGCCAAATTCCACCTCGCCGACGTCCGCCGCTACGACTCAGGCGTGATCATCCTCCACTACCAGCCGATCTGACACCGATACTCGGCTGTGAGCGGTCTGCATCGACGGAGGCCCTGAGGCGCGCGGGCACCTGGCAATCGCTCCCGAGCCTTCCATGCATGGACGCGCGGGGAGGGAGAACGACGATGCCGGGTGCAAGCCGTCCGTGAAGAGGTCCTGGACGGGGGACTGAGACACTACCCGGTCGCCGGAGAACGAACGCCCAGCCTTGAAACCCTGGCGACCTGACGGCCAAACACCACGAAAGCGGACTTATGGAGACGAACGCGGGCCACGTGCCCGCGAGTGCGGAAGCAGAGCCGCCAGGACCGCGGGTCCTGCTGGCAATGCCCGGCGGTGTGTACGTGAACAGCGTGAGTTACACACCGCGGATGCGCCGAGGTCACCGGGACGCGGGCTCTGCTTCTAACCACCTGGCTGGGTCCACGACGATCCGTCTGGAGTCAGAAAGGGAAGTTGCCGAAGAGCGCTCGTGCACCGCTCGACCAGCGACTCCAATCACATACTCAGACAAAGTAGACATTTCCATATTCCTCAACTTCTCGCGCCCAAAGCATGGATCAGCACGTCATAGGACGCTCAGTATACGAATCCACGTCCTTTAAGCGGCAGGCTCGCGCGATACGCAGACCAGGCGTCGAGCACTCGACGCCCGCACGTGCAAAGTTCGGACGTGCGCGATTTCATAGGGGATCGGCGTGCTCCCGATGTCAGCCCCGCACGTCAGGGGCCACGCCTGGCGGCCCGTCCGACCGATGCCCTGATGGTGGTCCGCTTCCCCTCGACGAAAGGGCAGCGAGCGTGGGCGTGGAACACGGCGGATCAGACAAGGGTCCCGAAACCGGGGACAAGCCCACAAAGCCTGATAGCGCCAGTGGACCACCGCCCGACAATCCCGGATCACCCGGGCAGCAGTCCCGCATCGAGAGCCTCAAGGCCGCAGGCTGGAACGTCAACGGCCAGCAGGAAAGCAGCAGCGAACGCGGACAGAAAAGCAACGAGTCCTCCTCGACCGGATCGAGCGAAGAGAGCGCCTCCGCCGCCCCCAAGACCGAGAAGGGGACCGGATCGGAGACTGGCTCCCAGCCTGGTGACGGCAAGAGCGAGCCCGGCCGCCCGAAGCCCGAAACCGGCGAGGCAGCGCCACGGGACGAGGGCAAGGGGGAACCTCGGACGACCGAGCCTGGGGAGCGACACCCGAAGGCCAACGCCGAACCGCAGTCGACCAGCGAGCGGAACGGCGAAGCGGCCAAGAACACAGAGCCTCTCGGCGACAAGGACAGCCGCACCGAGCTCGGCGACAAGCCCCGCGCAGACGACTCCGGCAAGCCGCCCACCGAGGCCCCTGAGCCGTCCAAGCCGATGACCCGCCGCGAAAGCCTCCAGAACGCCGGCTGGGACTTGCGCGACCCACCGGCGCCCAGCACCGATCAATCATCGTCCAAGAAGACGGATGAAAACGCTGCGCCACCAGAACCCCGAGACGGCAAGCCGGCGACCGACGCTGGCGGTCTCCAGGCTGACGAAACCACGCCACAGGACAAGCCCGCCCCACCAGTAGCCGAAAGCGACAACGCCAAGGCAAACGAAGCCGGCAATCTGCGCGTCACCACCGACGATCAGAACACAGGCAAAGCGTCGGACAAACCAGAACCTGAACTCGGCGAGACACGACCACAGGCAGAGCAGGTCGGACAAACAAACCCACGGGACGGCGACATCCCGGCTAGGGAGCAGCCCACCAGCAACACCGTGGCTGACTCCGACCGGCCCACTGGGCAGACACCCAAAGACCAGGCCAGCACGAGCAACCCAGAGACCAAGCCTGCGCAGGAGAAGGCCCCAAAGCCGGAGGCCCCTGCAACACCACCACCCACTGAGCAACCCCCAGCCACAGACAAGCCAACCGCAGAAACCACCGACACCGACCCGCAACGAGCAACACCGGAGACGGCCACCAACGCCCCAGAGTCCGCGGAGCATGGAACCAAACCGCCGGAACGGCAACCGGAACAACCCTCTGCCACAGAAGACGAGACTAGGGACGCCCCAGCAGACCAACGCCCTGCCGGCGACGCCTCACCCTCACCCACAGAAACGCGCGACCATGATAAGAAAGCCGAGGAGACAGACCTCCCCGAACCCTTCACCGAAAGCAACCCACCCGACCGCGCCCCAACCCAAACCAGCGAAACGGAGGAACCTGGCAAAGAACTAGGTACCCATGAGGAAAACCTGCCCGAACCGGAACAGAACCCATATCGCGCAAGAATCACCCTGCGCCGCGACAGCGACGGCAACTTCATCCAGGAAAGACGCTTCGACGTCGAAGACGATACGCCGGACCGCGCCGAACCCCGCAACCCCCAAGAGGATCCAGCCGAACGCGACCTCCTCGCCGCAGATCCCGAGCGTCGACGGAGTCCAAAGGATCTACGTAAGGAGATGCTCAGAGCCACCGCAGAACTCAACGACGCCGTTAACGAAAACGCCAAACCAGCTTTCAAGCAGTTCGACACAAAGCCGCCAAAAGTCCAACCTTGCTTGGCCCGCAATATATCCGACCATATCCAATCCCTGGATCAACCCATTAAGGGTGGAGACGTAATGGTAGGCATGGTTAGCGGGATGATTATATTTACCGAAATCACTCGACGGAGTATCGAATTGACCAAGAAGCTTGGAGGAAGAGAGCATGCGGGTAACCGATGACCAAGTAGCCGCCCTTCACTCTCAATTGGCAGGGGAACCACCAGAAGAGCACCTACAACTATTCAACAAGCTCGACGAGACCGACAACGTCGGCTATGCAGCGCTTTTGGCCGCTGGCTTGTTCGAGGCGATCCAGCGACGTTTCGCCCAGGAGGGCCGTAGCGCCGATCGAAGGGAAATCGTTGACTTCATTGCCACCGCGCGAGAAAAGGATGACGAGGCTCCCGACACGATAAACCCTGACGTCGCAGAGCGAATAATACTGCATGCTCTCGGCCAGGGAACGATAGCGGACATCGACGACAAGACCGTCCTCGCCCATCAGATCATTCTGTTGGCAGCTCTGGTTGCTCAGGAGCATTACACCAAGGCCGAACTTGAGGCGTTCATGTCTCAAATCCGAGCAGATGCCGAAGAAATGCTTGAGTGATGAACTACTCGCGCGTTGAAATTTGCGAGGAGAACATCCTCGCGTTGCGGTCATTCTTACTGGACGGGCCCGAGGCGTGGGTGCCTCTGCAGGACGAACTCCAGAAGGACGACGAGACCGCAGCCGGGTACATGTCGTTGCTCTTCGGGGCATTCTGCGTGGCGGTGCGGCGGAGGTTCTCGCCGACCTACACCGTTGGTGACATCGTTCGCTTCGTCGCCGACCTGCGGATCAAGGCCGAAGAAGACGCTCACCTGATCAACACGCTCGTCGCCGAGGACATGATCCGCCGCGCCGTCGACGCGGCACCGCTGAAGGGCGATGTACCGGACGACCCGTCGACCGTACTGCACGCCCAGGTCATCATCCTGCTGTACCTCATCGCCGAGGCCGAATTCGACCGTGCAGGCCTAGAGCAGTTCATCGACGAGACCACGGCATACACCAAGATGTGGCTGGACGCCCGGCAGAGCGAGTCCGTCGACTCGTCTGGTCAACGGTCCTGACACCCCATACCTATCTCCGTAGGTCGAGTCTGGTCAGTGTTCCGCGATGACCACCGTTGCTGGCAACGCTCTCTGCCACCGAAGGGAGCTGGACGCTCTCAATGGGCGGCGCGGTAGGCGGTGTATTCGCGGATGAGGGTGGGGTGGGGCATGCGGGGCCAGCGGCTGAGGGCGCCGGTGTGGCGGTCGACGATCAGCAGTGGAGCCGGGTCGTCGGCGGGGGCGTCGGCGGCGCGGGTGATGAAGCCGTCCGGGAACTCCTCGACGATGACCGGGACGGGGCGGGCGCCGCGGGTGAAGTGGGCGTCGGCGCGGCGCCACGCCTCGGCGCGGTCGACGCCGCAAGGGCGGACCGTGTAGGCGGTGAGGACGTCGGCGACGCCGCGCAAGGTGCGGCAGCCGCGGGTGCCGCAGCCTCGGCAGATCTCGCGGCCGTGCGGGTCCTCGCCAGGGCGGTGCGCGGAGAGCACGCAGGTGAGCGCGGCCGTGCAGGCGAGTACCAGGCGACGCGACTCGGCGACGAAATCGCGGCTGTAGGGGTCAAGGACTCCGTTCTGGACGAGTGCCGCGTCGATGGCGTGGACGTCGGCGCGCATGGCGGCGGTCATCGCGGCGTGGACGCGCCGATGGACCTGGTCGTGCGTCCAGGAGGCCGGCGCGGTCATGCGGCCCACTCCCCCGCGAACACGGCGGTGACGGTGCGGCCCTCGCCGTTGCCGTGCCAGCCCCAGCTCGCGGCGGTGAGGGAGACGGTGCGCAGCCCTCGTCCGGACTCGGCCAACTCGCCGGCGTCGGTGACGGTGGGCTCACCGGGGCCGCCCTGGTCGGCGACGGTGACGGCGACCAGGGCGCCGTCATGCGCGACCTCGACCGTGAAGAAGCCGCCGTCCTGACCGGACTTGGTGTGCCGCAGGGCGTTGACGACCAGTTCGTCGGCGGCGAGCAGGACGTCGTCGAGGAACGGGCAGCCGTCCAGGAGGCAGCCGACGAACCGCCGGACGTTGCGGGCCTGCTCGGGCCCGCCGGGGAAGGAGCGCCGCCACCGCAGCGGCGCGGGCGGGACTGCCGGGAGCATGGTCGGGGACATCGGACACCTCGCGGTCGTAACGGACATCGTGTGCTGCGGATCCTTCGGGTCACTCCTGGTCCGCGCGTCAATCGTCACAGGAAGTCGCCACCCGGTCACGATGATTCGTCGTTTCGGGGCTTCCGGGCGGCGGATCGGCACGCACGGTGCTCACATCCCCAAATCTCGCACGTGCGAGATTCGCACGCCCGTCAGCCGGACGAACAATCATTGGGTGCTCAAATTCTATTCGAGCGCCATTTTCAAAGCTGAGCTCGAACAGAAAGATGGCCGTGATATAAAGGTCGTGAAATCGATCCGGAAAGCGATAGGAGGTGCACCTTGGGCTCCCCCGATGCCGACGAGCGAAGAATCCCGATAACGGGTCTCCATGTCGCCGCGGTGCGCGCGCTGCTGACCCGCTGCAACGACGACTACCGGGAGCTGTCGAAGCAGATCGAGACGGAGGACGACTGCGAGGGGTTCGCCCGCCTGCTGTTCAGCGCCTTCTTCGAGGCCGTCGACCGGCGCTTTGCCCGGGAAGGTGACGCCGCCATCATCGAGTTCGTCGCGGACATGCGCGCGGAGAACCTCCACCTCCTCGACGACATCGACCCGTCCGTGGCCGAGAAGATGATCGCGTACACGCTCGGACGCGGCGAAATCGGCGACATCGACGGCGCCACCAAGAACAGCCATCTGATCGCGATTCTCATGCACCTGGCTGGGGACCTCCCGCCGGGCGGCGCCCTCGACCGCCTTCTCGCCACAGCCCGCCGCGACGCCGAGGAATGGTGACCGGATGACCGGTAAGTTGAAGATCACCATCGATGACCTCCACCGGGATGCCGTGCGCGGGCTGCTCCTGGACAGCGCGGACGACTTCGAGCGCGACCATGGCGAATCCCTGGACGCCGACCCCAATCCGATGGGTTTTTCTGCGCTCCTGACGTTCGCGACCGCGACCATGCTTCACCGCCGGTTCGCGCCCGCCTACACGCTCGCGGACGTGATCCGGTTCGTGGCCCGCGTGCGGGTGGCGCTCGACGACCCGAAGGCGCTCGGCGCGCTCGTCATCGAGAAGACCATCCGCATGCTCCTTGAGGACCCAGCGCTCGGGGAGGCGCCACCTTTCGGTGCGCCCCCGGAAGACATGGTGGCCGCTCTGTACGCCGTCCTCTTCCACCTCGTAGACGAGGCCGGCCTGGACGAGGGCGGCGTGGACTCGCTGATCGCCGAGGCCGCGCAGGTCGTCGACGGGCGCGAGTTCGACGTGGATGCGCTGCCGGTCCCCGTCCCGCCCGAGCTCATGGAGCGCCTGCGCCGGTCGTGACCGTCCCGGCCGGGCGGCGTCGCCCTCCCGGCCGGTGCGGGCCCGGCGGCTTGAGCCCGATGCCCGATGTTCACGACGAGCGAGTGGCCGCCGAACGCCCCGAAACATCACCCGTACTGACGTGGTCGGCCGCGATCCGGCGGGCCAGTTCGGTGACCTGGACGCCGAGCGCTTCGGGCGGGGCCGACAGGTCGAGGGCGGCTTCCACGATCTGGACGTCCTCGGTACCCGTGATGATGTGGATGTGCGTCTCGTTCTTCGACGCGTAGACGAGGTAGGCACGCCGCAGGTTCATCGCCGTGCAGTACGCGAGTACCTGGTAGAGATCCGATTGGGGCGTGTCGTCCACCTTGTACTTGGCGTCCACGACGGTGAAAGGGCGCCCGTCGGCGGTGTCGAGAACGAGGTCGGGACGCAGCCGGACCCGGTGCGCCCTGTCGAGATGGTGACGCTTGTCCTGGAGCCGCGCGATGTGCCCGTACGGCCGGAGCGCTTCGGCGAGCGCGACGCAGAGGTAGTCCTCGAATACCCGCCACATCTCCAGCATCAACCCGTCCGCGTGGAGGGCGGTGCCGTCGTCGAGTTCGTAGGACGCGCCGCGCAGGACGAGGCCGGCCAGTCCTAGCGCCGACTGGTAGCGGGTGTTGAGTCGCGTGGAGGTCCAGGCGGGCGGCGGGCGGCCGGGGATGAGGCGTTCGACCCCGTCCAGCCTCAGCGGCAGGTGGCGGAGCAGTCTGCGGGTGCCCATGGGAACGCCTGGGAGGGAGAGCAGCCGGTGAGCGGCGGCCAGCAGCAGCCGGTTCTCGGCAATGTCGGTGGTGTAGTCGTCGTACCGGACCTCGACCGGCACCGGGAGGCCGTGGCGGCGCCGGACCTGGTCGATCATGCGGATGCGCCCGCGCACGACGGGCAGGGCCTCCTCCGTGTCCCGGTATCCGAGCAGGACGCCTTGGCGCAGCGCCCGTTCGGCGGAGCGCGCGAAGGCGTGGGCGAGGGCGGGCAGCAGGTCCGGCCGTTCGCCGGCGTCCACGTCCTCCTGTCTCCAGCCGCGGGGGTTCCGCGCGTAGCCGAGGAGGAAGAGGAGCCGGTCGATGGGAGTCTTGGGCTCGACGCGGAGTTCGACGGGAGTCCGCGCCGGCCCCGTCCGCGCGGCACCGACAAGGCCGTTGTCCCGGAGTCGCCACAACCCGGGTCCCGGCCCCGGTGCCACGCGCGCCAGACCGGACGAGAGAAGGGCGGCGGCCTGTTCGGAGGTGAGTTCGTGCTCCGTCCAGGGGGCGTTCTCGCGGAGCCGGACGACGGTCACGTCAGCCTGCTCCGCAACGCGTCCAGCCCGTACCGGGCCGGGACGTCGGTACCGTCCCCGTAGTGGTGCTCTTCCAGCAGGGGAAGGATCTGGGTGCGCCAGATGCGCTCCAGGCCGGTGCCGGTGGCGGCACTTTCCCGCATCAGGTAGGACGGGCCGACCTTGAAGTCGCGGTCCTCGATCCGGCTGTTGAGTTCGGCGAGCAGCCGGGCGGGTTCGTCGGGAAGGTCCTCGCGGTCGAGCCAGCGGGCGAGCATGTCACGGGCCGGGGGCGCGTCGGGGTGGAGCTCGGTGAACCAGAAGCGGCGCCGCATGGCCGTGTCGACGAGGGCGATGGAGCGGTCGGCGGTGTTCATCGTGCCGATGATGATGACGTTGTCCGGCAACCAGAAGCCTTCGTCGCCTTCGGTGCCGTACAGCAGATTGACCCGCTCCTTCCGGTATTCGAGCAGGAAGTACAGCTCGCCGAAGATCTTCGCGAGGTTGCCCCGATTGATCTCGTCGATGATCAGCACGTAGGGGCGTCCGGGGTGGGCTCGGGCGGCGGTGACGACCCGGCGGAGCGGGCCGCGGACAAGGTCGAACGAGACGGTGCCGTCCTCGGTCTTCGCCGGGCGGTAGCCCTCGAAGAAGTCCTCGTAGGAGTAGGCGGGGTGGAACTGGACGAGCTGGACGCATTCCCGGCGGCCGGAGGTCAGGTGGCGGGCGAGGTGCCGCGCCAGGTAGGTCTTCCCCGTACCGGGCGGCCCGTAGAAGATGAGCTGCGGTCGTTCGCGGAGCAGCTCGACGCATTCCTGCAGCCATGCGCGGTCGACCAGGAGGTGGCGGGCGAGTTCGCCGGTCGCGTCGGGGAGGCGCATGGTCCGCTCGGGGACTTCGACGGGCTCTCCCAGCCGCTTCTCCAGGTCCGGCAGCAATGTGGTCAGCTCGACGACCTCGGCGTCGGGGTTGCCCACCAGGACGGAGAACTCGTCGGGCAGCTCGTCATAGTCGGCCGGCCGGTCGGCGTTGCGCCATTCCACGGCCCTTTGGAGATTGGCGCGCTCCCCCACGCTGCTGACGAAGAACGGACGTCCGGTGACGACCCCGAGGTAGATGTCGCTGCCGTTGTTGGTGACGACGATGTCGTTCTCGCCCATGCGGGACAGGAAGGCGTGGTACTCGGCGGTCAGGCGCTCCCGGTCCTGGACGCCGATCCCTGAGTAGTCCTCCCGGACCGCGTGCGCGACCTGCTCGACCGGCGCACCGGGCGGTAGATCGCGCAGCCTGGACGCGGCCAGGGAACACCGGCCCTCGGGGAGCCACAGGTCGGTGATCAGGTCGCCCGCGAGGACGTCCGACGCGCGGACCAGCCACGCGCGCCGCGACCGTGCGTCCTCCTCAACGTCCGGAACGGCCAGGAGGCGCAGGTCGGCGGCGGCCATCCGGTGTTGCGGGTCAGCCCGTCCATCCAGCGCAGGGACGGAGTCCTCGTCCAGGAGACGGAACCACTCCTCACGTTCCGGCTCGGTGAGATGCGCTTCGCGCGGCAGGGCGCCGTCGTCCGCGAGCAGCCGGTGCCATCCTTCCGGCCGGTGGCCCTGGAGCAGCCGGACGAGTGCCGTGGCATCGACGCCAGCTTCGAACGCCACGTCCGCCACCGACGCCCACTGCCCTTCCGGGAGGGCTTCGGCGTACTCGGTGGCGGTCTCGAACCGGTCCTTGTTCCGGCGCCAGTACTGGAACGCCTTGGACGCCTCGTCGTAGAAGGGGACGGGATCTGGGTACTCGTCCAGGGCGGCGCAGCCCAAGCCTGTCGGCCACCATTTGCGGTTGCGCTTGTTCAGCCATCCGGCCTTCTGCAGCCTGGTGGTAGCCCACCGAAACTCCTGCCCGGCGGCATAGCTCCAGCGGTGGTCGTCGGACATCTCCCGCCAGCGGGCTTCCAGATCCGGGACGGCGATGAAGATCTGGTCGGAGAGTTCGCCATAGCGGAGCCCCTCCAGGTCGGCGAACTGATCGCGGCTCGCCAGGATCCGCACGGCGGCGAACGCCATCTCCGCGACTGCGTCGGTACGGTTCGTCACCCGATCAAGGTTCGCAGCCACGAATCGGGCGCACCACGTACTTCGCCACTTCCGGCCGGGTGCCGGGCAAGGTGGTGAGGATGCGACGGCCTCGCCGCACCCGGCGGATTCCGGGAAGAACGTCGGCTCGCACCTACCGTCGTGGGTGGAATGGCCGCAGCGCGTCGAAGGACCACCGCCCGGGGTCGATGCGAGCAGAGGAGCGGATGGTGGGGCTGTGGGCCCCGATGCGGTCGCTGTTCCAGGCTCGGCATGGTCGCAGCGGTCCGCCGTCGCTGGCGTGACGGTGGCCGCACAGGTCCCGCAGCAGCACCGCCCGATGCTCTTGAGTCGCCGTCTGCCGTCCCGCCGTTCGGGAGAGGCAGCGGCCGATGTCGGCTGCTCCGCCTGCGGGAGCCGACAGACGGTCGGCCGTGACGCGCGGCACCGCGAGTCAGGGACCGGGTTGCCGTCAGACGATCGAGCACAGCCCGAATGGCTCACCCGGATCCGAGATCCGGACAAATAGGGCAATCTCATATCGCTTGAATCATTGTCGAACACGCCGTTGATTGCCAATCAAGAGTGTCCAAACCTGGGCGAAGCAACGGCGCTATGGCCAAGATTCGACGTGAGACGCATGGCGGGTGCCGGAATCCCAATGTCGGCACGTGCAAAGTTCGCACGTGCGCGATTACATAGGGGCTCGGCGTGACCGCGACGTCAGCCCCGCGCGTCAAGGCCCATGCCCGGCGAGCCGTTCGAGCGTTGCCCTGACCGAGCGGCCCGTCTCCCCCCAGAGGAAGGGCTGCGAGCGTGGGCGTGGACCACACCGCCGGGACCGACACCCGCACAGAGACCGCCGACAAACCCGCCGCATCCGAACGGCAGCAGAACAACCTGCCCGCCGACAACCCCGGCTTCCCCGGCCAGCCCTCCCGCATCGAAAGCCTGGCCCGCGCCCGCGAAGCCGCCCAGCAGGACAGTGGGACGCAGCAGACCGAGGTGAAAGAAAGCGGCGCCCAACCCGCCGACCAACGCGACGACGAGACAACCGAGTCGTCACAGAGCGACAACGGCGGCAAGGAGACGGAAGCACCTGAACAGACCGAGACCGGGAGCACCGGCCAGGACCAGGGCGAGCGGGGCAAAGATAACGGCGCCTCCGAGACGGGCGAGGCCGGATCGCAGGGACGCCGCGATGAGGAACCTCGTTCCGAAGGCAAGGGCACCCCGGCCGAGAACAAGCCGGAAACCGGCACATCCGGTGACCGCGGGCAGCCCGCCAACCAGTCCCAAGAACAGCGGACCGACACCCGTACCGAAACCGGCGACAGACCAGCCTCACCCGAGCGCCAGTACACCCTCCCGGCCGACAACCCCGGCTCCCCCGGCCAACCGTCCCGCATCGAAAGCCTCGCCCGCGCCCGCGAACCCGCCCAGGAGAACGGCACCCAGCAGACCGAGAACACGAGCATCGGTGACAGGCCTTCTCAGGAGCGTGACGCCCAACCCGCCACAGCCCAGGCCGCGAGCGAGGGCCCGACCAACGGCGTGAACGGCAGGCCCGAGACGGAGCAGGAAGGGGATGCGGGGAGAACGGTCATTGGTCAGGGCACGCCCGAGTCCAGCGACTCTGGTCGGCCTGCGGACGGGTCTGCCCAAGGACGAACCGACGGCCAAGGTGAGACTGCCGACAGACTCGCGCCGTCCGAACGCCAGTACACCCTGCCGGCCGACAACCCCGGCTCCCCCGGCCAGCCGTCCCGCATCGAGAGCCTGGCCCGCGCCCGCGAACCGTTCCAGCAGGAATCCGATGCCCGGCAGGCGCAGGCCACCGGCCAGGAGCAGGACGCGGGCACACCGGCGGCGGACCAGAGTCCTCCCGAGCCCGCGGCCCCCGACGCATCGCCGAACACCGAGCAGGATCCACAGGCCACCGGAAAGCCCGACGCCGAAGGCCCCCAGCCCTACCACGAACGGACAGGCGAGAACACCGAACAGCCCTTCGGCCCGCAGGAGGGCGGGCAAGAAGGCAGGCCCGGCGAACCCCAAGCCCATGAGCGCGCCGCCGAACCGGCCGGTGACTCCGAACAGACCCCGCAGATCCCGGACGGAGAAAGGACCGCCGACGGTCGCAGTTCCCAGCCCCAAGAGGCCGAGCGACCTCCGGAGGAACTCGGCGAGCAGCGCACCACCGATGACGCCGCACGCCCCCAAGAAGCGGCAGGCCGCGACCAGGAGACGTCGGAACGGCAGGGCGAACAAGACGGTGAGCGTGGTAGTAATACCGAGAGCACAGAAGCCACCGAGGCTTCTCCTAATGAGACCAACGAGACAAACCCGGAGGCTCCCCGATATCCCAAACTCTCCGATGTGTATGTCGACAGCTCGGGAAAAGTACACGTCGAACCACGCTACGGACGGGAGCAGACAAGCAACCCCGGTGCCGAACTAGCCCCAAACGAACCCGAAACAACAGACCCAGCAGGCCTACCACCCCGCGAGGACCCGACTAGAGCAGATGTCGGCACGCGAGGACGAGGCGAGTTCGGCAGCCCCGAAAATGATCCAGCCGACCGCGATCCTCGCAAGGAGGATCCTGAGAACTCATCTCGGCGACGGGAATTCCGTCGCGGTGTATTCGACCAGCCCGCTGATGCGAAGAAATCCGTTGACACGCTCGCTGATCCCATTAGGAAGAGCTTTGAGCGAGTCCCGCCAACGGGTCAACATGCAGGCGCCAACAAGGACACGGGTCAGTTCAAATCGCCCGACCATCCGTTGCAAGCAGGCAGCATCGTGATTGCTGCGGCAGGTGCAACGATCGTCGCGATCGAAGGGGCGCGCCGCGGCAAGACGATTGCACGGCGACTGATAGGGAGAAACGATGGCAATCACTGAAAAGCAAGTGGCTGTGTTGCGCGCTCAACTGACCGGACAACACGACGAGCATCTTCGACTTGCAAAGCAACTCGAACACGACGAAGCCAACCGGGAGTATGCAGCCCTGGTAGCCGCCGCTTTCATCGTTGCGGTCGAGCGACGCTTCATTAGAGATGGAGAGTTTGCGGACGAGTCAGAGGTGATCGACTTTGTCGCGCAAGTTCGCGCCAAAAGCCCTGACATGCCGGAAGTCATCGACCCACGGCTCGCTGAAAGCTTGATACTTCATCTACTCGAAAAGGGACCCGTGTTGGATGCCGATGCGGACACCAAGTTCGGGCATCAGATCGTCCTGTTGGCCGCCCTAGCCGGCGATGAGCAGTTCACCGACAGCGAACTCGAAGCCTTCCTTTCTGAGGTTCGCCCCATCGCCGAAGATCTTCTTGAGTAATGGATTACTCGGCAGTTGAGATCCGCGAGGAGAACATCCTCGCCTTGCGCGCCTTTCTGCTGGAAGGGCCGGCAGCTTGGGTGCCCTTGCAAGACGAAATCCAGAAGGACGACGAGACGGCGGCTGGTTACATGGCGCTGCTCTACGGGGCGTTCAACGTCGCTGTGCGCCGGAGGTTCGGGCCGGCCTACAGCATCGGTGAGATCGTCCGCTGCGTCGCCGATCTGCGGATCAAGGCTGGAGAGGACGCGTACCCGATCCACCCGCTCGTGGCCGAGGGCCTGATCCGACGCGCTCTCGACGCCCCTCCAATGAAGGGCGACGGGCCGGACGACCTGAAAGCCGTCCTCCTTGCACAGGTCTACATCTTGCTGTACCTCATCGGCGAGGCGGATTTCGACCGAGCGGGTTTGGAGCAGTTCATCGACGAGGCCACCGCCTACACCGCGCAATGGCTTGCCGTGCGACATACCGAGCCATCCGTGTAACGAGCGGTTCTCGAAGACCTGTCGGGCGGGTCTTGTATGCGGGACGGTCGGGACGGCTCGTGGGCGGCCTACTCCTCGGCGCCGACCACCATTTGGCCGCCCTGGCCAGAAGGACGGATGGGACCACGTGCGTCCTTGGGCGGCGGGGAAATGTGGGCCGCCTCAAGGTCGGCCACAGTGACCAGCGGGCCCGAGCAGATGTCCCCGAGAAGTGACTCCTGGTCGGGTTCGAGCCTTACGAGTAGACCCAGCACGTTCAGTTGGTCGAGAAGTTCGGTGTTGAAATCGTCAGTCCAGTTCCGGGCGTTGATCAGGTCGAGTGGGGAGGCCGCCTTGCGGCGGCGGGGGGTGCGTAACCTGTACCCGACCCACTTGTTCACGATGCGCATGCCTCCGACGTTGTAATCCCAGACGGCGGCGGGCACGGGAGCGATCCGTCCCTGACCGCCGATCAGGAGGGTCTCGGTCTCGGCCTCGTACCGGACGGTCTCGGGCATCTCCTCTGCGGCATACGGGATCTTCTCGATGATGCGGGTACGCTCGGTGTCCGGAAGCCGGGGTGCGGAACGCGGGCGGCCGTCGCGCGCATCGTCGAAGCGCTCGCCGCGGGTGTGCAGCCAGATGACCTGCCGTCCGATATCCAAGGCGCGGTCCCAGAGCGCAACGTCCCGTGTGAGCGGAACCCGGATCCCTGAATTTTCGAGGCTCTCCCTGAAACGTCGCGTGTATGCGGGGTTGGCCACCACTGCGGCGATGTAGGCGAGTAGGTCTTCGCCGGTGACCTGGTCCCCGAACTGGCCGGCGAGATACTTCCGAAGTCCGGGCAGGAAATTGCTTGTTCCCTCACCGTCTCGATAAAGGGGGTGCACACGGCCACCTCGGCCGCCGAAGTGATCGACATCGGGAACGAAGGGGGTCATGGTCAGCCCTGGCCCCTTACTCACGAGATTAGTGTGCTGCTCGCTGACATAAACCTGCTTTTCCCCGGATACTCGCCAGAGATCCGGGCTCGGGCGATCCAGAACCCGTGAATCAAGGATGAGGTACTGCCAATCAAAGCTACGGTAGGCATAGCGTACGATACGAGGTTTCCCGGCTGCTTGATTACGTAATGACGCGGTTTGGCAGAGCTGTCCATGAATTGGACTGGGAACGATGTCCAAGTCACGATCTCTGGTGACCTTCATTAATCGTGCACGTCGATCTGGACGGCTGTTGATCAAGATTAGCCAGCGTTTCTCCAGAATTTCCATGGAAGGGGCGATGACCCAGGTTCGATTCGCTCTTGTCCCTGGCGTCTGCCAAGGCATGATGTCTGCGAGTGATGGGTGGAACGACCAGGCGTCGTCGGAGGGCGGCCGGAATTCGGCGGTCCAGTCGTCGGGGCAGAGGGACCAGCTGGGAGAGTCGAGAGTCAGCGCCCCGAGGGCGTGGAGCTTCTCATCGGCCGTGCCGGTGACCTTGCAGTAGTGGACGTCGGCCGGGGTTTCGGGGTCGGGGTCTCCGTATCGGACGAAGACGGCGATCGCCAGTGGCTGCTGGACCTTGGGGAAGAGCCTGGTCGGAACCGGCGGCTGGTGGCCCTCCGGGGAGAGGTCGATCACCCAGCCTTCATCCGCGACCTGGCGCATGTAGGAGCGCATCCCAGCGAAGGCCGCGCCCGACAGGTAGGAGGACGGAGTGATGAACGTGACCAGGCCCGCCGGGTGGTTCGGATGGGCCTCGAACGCCTTCCAGATCGCCCAGCGCCAGAAGAACACCCAGGTGGCGGCGAGTTTGTAATCAAGCCTGCCGCCCTGACGGAACTCGTCCAGGGACGGGCGCGCCGCGATGTCGGCCGGCTTCTCAGGGGCGCGCCGCTCCTCGATCCACGGGGCGGGGTCGCGGGTGTGGGCACGGTCGAGGTATGGCGGATTTCCGATGATCGCCATGACCGGAACGTCACGCTTGACCCGGTTGGCGCCCTCGCGTGACTTGCGAAGCTCGGCATACATGCGCCCGAAGGCGAGTTCCTGCCTGTCAGGGTCGTCGAACGTGTCGGCGAGGAAGCGCATCTCGTCCGGCGGGACGTCGACCTCGTGCTCTCGCAGCAGGTCGTGCAGGCGGAGTTCGGCGACAGCGAATGGTGTGACCTGCCGTTCGAATCCGATCAGCCGCTTCCGGACGAGTTCACGGAGGCGCTGCTCCGTGGCTCCCCCGCCCTGCGACGCCGCCACGGTCTTCGCAACGGCTTCGACGATCTCGACCAGGAAGGTGCCGGTTCCCATCGCGGGATCCACCACGATGACGTCCTTGGCGGCGAACCCCTCGGGACGATCAAGCTTCTCCTGAAGTATGCGGTCGCTGAATCGCACCATCGCGTGCGCTAGGCGGTCGGGCGTGTAATACGAGCCACTGAGGCGCTTGAGTTGCGGATCGTATTCTTCCAGGAAGAACTCATAGAGCAGCGAATGCGTATCGCTATCCTTCTCGAACCCGTCCCAGTCGACTGCGGAGATGACCCTGCGGAGGGTCTCGATGACGAAGAGGTTGTCGGCCGCCGCAGGGTCGGAGAGCAGTCCGAGCGCTCGGCCGATCAAGGCGTGCTGCTTGCCGAGTTGCCGTCCGATGGCGGGGAGGTCGCGGCCTTCGAAGGAGACTCCTGCGTCACGGGCCAGGAGAAGGGCGAAAGTGATCGTCTGGGCATAGGAATCGGCGAAGTCCGCCGCTTCCGTCATTCTCGGGAAAAGAATGCTCCGCCACTCGTCCGCCAGGGTCGTGAACGGACGGTCTCCGCGAACGAGCTGTTCGTGTTCGAGGACCTCGATGACTTCTTCGCGCAGATAGCGGCATAGGCGGGCCGACGTGCGCAGCAGCGTGCGCAGGTCGGGAGGGGGTGAGGGCGTCCAGTCCAGGAAGCGCCGAACGACCTGGACGAATTCGTCGTCGGCCGGACGGAGCGATCGCCCTGCCCGATCCAAGTCTCCTTCCAGTCGTGCTATGGGCCCCACTCGCACTCCATCGCGATACAAGGTGAACGTGTTCCCGGTCGTCAACAGCAGGTTGGGCAGAAGGCTGAGCTTCTGCCATTGCCGTCCTTCGTGGGAGCGCGTGGGCCAATGTTTCGGGTCTGGACTTTTCGAAGGCCCCTTCACTTCGATGTGGCCGACCCGCCCGCCGGAGAGATCAACGGCGAAGTCAGGGCGGACGGACAGTTCCCGGAGCGACACCTCAGCGTGCAGGGTGACCTTCAGCCCGAGTGCACCTGCGATGTCTCTTACCAACCTTGCCACCGGAGCCTGTATCTGGTGCTCTTCCCCACCGGCTCCGACCGCCAGCGGTTCCCGGACCGCCGCACCGAACGCGGCGACGGCTTCGGCGATCTTGGCGTGGTGGCTCCGCGGCCGCCCGGCGTCGAACGTTGACGAAAGATTGTCCGCGGCAGCGTCGACCATGCATCCTCCCGAGCCTCCGCCTACATTTTCCGCCTTTGCTGCTGAATGGCGATGGCCGATTCCGGCTCACACGGGAAGCGAGGAAAGCGTTTATCAATGAGCCGGTGACAACAATCGCACCGCAAGCCCCTCATACCGCTACCGTCACAGGCGGAGGAACGGCCGTGGGCCGGCGCGGCGTGCGATGAGGGGTCTCAATTTGTCTCGGTTACCGGGGGCTCGGGCTCACGCCGGCCGGGTGTCTGGGCGGTTCGTTGCCGGAACGCAATCTGATCACGAACGGAAGAGCAGTGCCCGATTTGCACGGTTAGCCAGTTTCTTAAACAACTCCGCCAAATTCAGACGTGTCCTCGCAGTGACAATATTCGCACCGGCTCTGGAACGCGTCGACACTGACAATCGAATAGAGTTTTGGCATGGCGGCGGTAACGGTCGACCTCGATCAGGCGCCCACCTCGGAATTGGTGGGCGCGGTATCGGCGATCGCCGCTGAGCTGGCCCGCCGGACCGCGCCGGAATCCCCGGCCGCCTGCGTCGAGCTCGCCCAGCGCCTGGCTGCCGCGAGCGATGTGCAAGAGGCCGCACTCGCCGGATTCATCGGTGTTGTCGATGCCGCCCGGGAAGTACAACGGTGGGGCTTTCCGTCCACCCGCTCCTGGTTGCGCTCACGACTCGGAATGCGTGAGGCCCGCGCCCGAGAACGCCTGACGCTCGCGCGGCAGCGGCACCGCCTCACCGAGGTGTCGAGCCGCTGGGCCGCCGGTGGCCTGTCCGTGGGATACGCCGCCGCGATCGCGGACGCGGTCGCCCGCCTGGCCGACGAGGACTGCGCCGCCGCCGAAGACACCCTGCTCGGCATGGTCGACCAGGGCTTCTCCGCCGGAAAGGTCGCCTCGTTCGGCACGCGCATCCGAGAGGTGATCGCCGTCCGCGACGGTACTGAAACGGCTCCCCGGGACGTCGAGCGCGGCTACGACCGGTCTTGGATCGACTCGACCCGCTCGCTGGACGGCGGCCGCTACATCAAGGGCTGGCTGAACGCCGAAGATGCCGCGATCTGGGACGGCACTCTCGGCCCGGGGGCCAGGCCCGCCGGGCCCGATGACCGCCGCGACCTCTGCGAGCGGACGGCGGCGGCGCTCACCGGCGTCCTGTCCGGCGGGCACCGTGCCACCAAGGTGACCGTCGTCTGCGACCTGGACACCCTCACCGGCGGCACCGCCCCCGCCCGGCTCCCCGACGGCACCCCCATCCCCGCCGCCCAGGCCCGCCGCATCGCCCTGGCAGCAGGCGTCTCCCCTCTCCTCCTCGGGAAAGGGAACCTCCCTCTCTACCTCGGCCGCACCGAACGCTTCGCCAGCCCCGCCCAACGTCGCGTCCTGGAGGCGCTCAACCCGACCTGCGCCGTCCAAGGCTGCGAGATCCCCGGGACACGGTGCGAGGTCGACCACGTTCACGGGTGGGCTCTCGGCTCCCCCACCGACATCGACCAGCTCACCCTCACCTGCGGATGGCACAACAGGTTCAAGGCCGCGAACCCGGCCCGCGTCCACATCGCCCAGGGACCCGACGGCCGCTACACCTACCGCATCCACCCACCCGGAGACGCATCGGCCTCCCCGCCCGGCCGCCCACCGCCCGAGCTCAAGGCCGCGTGATCCTCGGCTCGCCGGACGGTCGCCCGGCCGCCCCTGCGACCGTGCGCGTCATCCGCGGTCGGTGACCGCGCCCGTGAGCGTAGCCGCCGACCGGTGCCGAGGACGGTGGTCGGACACTCGCGCATGCACGGCGCAAGGCACGGCGTGGGCCATGCTGAGGGCCATGCCGGGATGGGACGCCGGACGGACGCCTGCCGCCGAGCCCCACGATGGTTCGTTCGGGCCGTGAGCAAGCAGGGGTGCCGCCCGGTCTGAGCGCGTCGGCTGTCCCCATCGGGCCCGCAGGCCGGACGCTTCTCGGACGTCGACCCGGCGCGGAGTGCAGGTGGGGTCGAAATCCAGCTCGCGTGTGCACATATCCGGCACATCGGTAGCAAGCCGATCTGGGAATTGGACGTCTTGGGGTGAGTCGGGCGCGCAAATGGTGAACGTGCGGAATTTGCCTGTGCCGATATCGGGGTCGTACTGGTTTTCGATGTGCGTAACGCGCATATGTCCGAGGGTGACCGTACGATTACCCGGAGATTGTCGATCGCGCAGCGTTAGCGATCAGTACGGATCGTGTCCGACGCGATATCGGGAGGACGGTCATGCCGAGCCCCTACGTCCGCCGTCGCCAACTGGCGGCCGAGATCCGCAAGCTCCGTGAGAGCCGTGGTCTTACGGCCGATGGTCTGGCCGGCCTCATGTTCTACAACCGCGCGAAAATCTCCCGGCTGGAGAACGCCCAGCGCCGCCCGGACCTGACCGAGATCATGGACATCCTCGACGCCCTCGAAATCACCGGCAGCCAGTACGACCGGATCTGCCAGCTCGCCCGCGAGGCCGCCCAGAAGGGCTGGTGGGACCGGTACGGCATGACCGTGGGTCCCCGCCAGAAGCTCTACGCGGATCTGGAGAGCAGCGCCGACAGCGTCCGCGCCTACAACCAGACCGCGATGCCCGCCGTCCTACAAGCCCCCGATTTCATCATGGCGCTCGTTGCCTTGGACGAGTGCCAGGGCGAGCTCAATTACGTCCCCGAGCGCATGGCCGAAGCCCGGATGCGGCGGCAACGCGAACTCCTCCGTCCGGACGGCCCTGCCTACGAGATCGTCTTGGACGAGTGCGTGATTCATCGGTTGGCCGTGCCGCCCCAAGCGATGATCAGCCAACTCCGGCACATGGTCGGTGTGGTCTCGGCCGAGGAACGGATCAGCATCCGTGTCCTGCTGCATGACGCCCCAATCCCGGGTGGCTTCCTAGCCAAGTCATCGTTCTACCTCTACACGTTCCCTGAGCCAGGCGACTCACCATTGGCGGTAGTGGACACGGTCACCACCGATCTCGTGCTCACCCAGCGCGATGAGGTGACGAGGTATACCGAGATCTACGACCGCCTCAGGGAAGCCGCGCTACCCCGCGAAAGAAGCATCGCCTTCCTCGAACGGGTAGCCAACCGGCTGACCGACCAGACAGGATCGGGAACATGACCAAGGACTTCCATCAGTGGCGCAAGTCACAACACAGTGAACCGAACGGTGAGTGCATCGAAGTCGGGCGAGCAACCGACGGCACAATCGGCGTCCGCGACACCATGCTCAAGGGTAATGGATCGACCCTGGAATTCACCAGGGAAGAATGGCGAACCTTCCTGCATGAGATCTGCATTCGGGAACGCTGAATCTTCGGAACGCCACTGGTCTTGAGGCATGTTTACGCTCCTTAAGGCCGGTGGCGTTCTACGAACGTCACACTCACCTTTCCGGATGGCGAGGTCCTTTTCCTGGAGGGGGATCGAGGATCGTCTTATACTGCCCGCCCGTCTCCATTGCTCGCGCCATCGCATCATAAACACCCAAGATCAGCGCCTTCGTCCGCACAAACCGTTCAGGGTCGTTGCACTGAAAGGCCCCGAAGCTGTCCATAATGTACTCCACGTCCTCACGGGCAACGCCATAGAGATGAAAGTATGCAGCATCCAACTCCGCCCGGATCGCGAATCGCCTCGCATCGTCCCACTTAAATGGCGCCTTGTCATCTTTTAGCTCTTCGGAAAACGATTTCAGCGCCCATGCCATGCAAGAGAGTTCTATTATTCTTTTTTCAATCCACTGCGCGGGAGAGGCACCCGCCTCCCAAGGAGCCCTCTCCTCGTAACTAGCAGGTGGCAACACCGGCAATTGCTTGACGTAGCCATATGTTAGATGAGTGCCGGCCATTTTCTGTCGCAAAATGTAGTCCAATACATACGAGTTCATGTTGGCATATAGACCCGCAACGGGGGAAAATGTCGGCATCATCAGCGGAAGAGTGTGCCCAACGGCCGACAGCAGCAGCACACTGAAGATGGCCGTGCGCTCATCGGTTGCCCGGGCGATGTCACGCCAACCGAGAAGCCATCGCTTATCCCATCGATCTGCGAGCCGATCCACTACATCCTTTTGATCAACCCAGTAACGCGGTAGGACGGTCTCACACGGCGCAGTGGCGGCTTCTGCGGCGGCTCGTCGTGGAAGGGCCGGATGATCTGTTCATCGTCGGGGACCCGCATCAGCGGATTTATGACAGTCATGTGTCGCTGACCAGCCTCGGCATCAATGTCCGCGGGCGCAGCACGAAGCTGAAGGTCAATTACCGGACCACGCAGGAGATCCTGGCCTGGGCGGTGCCGTTGCTGGGGCTCACGCCGGCGCAAGGGCTCGATGACTCGGCCGACACGCTGGACGGTTATCGGTCGCCGATGCATGGGCGGCGGCCGGTCGTCAAGGAGTATCCGGATCCGGACGCCGAGATGAACGGGCTCGTGGAGCAGGTGCGGACGTGGCTGGACGCCGGTGTGGAGCCCAGTGCCATCGGGGTCGCCACCCGGTACGTGTGGGTAATGCGGAAGGCCGCCCGGCGGTTGAAGGACGACGGGATGACGGCCTTTCAGGTGCCCAACAAATCAGCGGGTGTGCAGGTCGGGACGATGCACAAGATGAAGGGGCTGGAGTTCCGCTGCATCGCCGTAATAGGGGCCGATGAGAAGTCGCTGCCGTCGGCGAAGGCCATCACGCCGGAGGATGAAAACGCCAAGGCACATGCGCAGGACGTCCAGAAGGAGCGGTGTCTGTTGTTCGTCGCGTGCACGCGGGCGCGCGACCACCTGTACGTGTCTTATGCGGGCTCACCTAGCCCGTTCCTGCCTAATTGAGGTCGTCGAGCAGCGTGCGTAGTCCGGGGATCTGCGGATGGTCGTCGCCGTAGAGGCCCGTTAGGTCGGCCAGGAGTTCGGTCAGTTCTTTGCGTCCCTGTTCTGTCTCGCCCGCAGCCAGTTTTAGGCGGCCTATTCGTTCGCGGACGCGTAGGGTGAGAGCGTCATAGGGGTTGGCGCTGGAGAGGTCGTCGAGGAGTTCTTGCAGGTGGTCGAGGGCCATGACAGTGGCGCCGACACGGGCCAGGCAGACGGCCTCCTGTTCGCGGCAGTCCAGGACGTGCTTGTCGTCCGGGCCGTACCACTCGGCCAAGCTCACGGCGGCGGCACGGTAGGCGTGGACTGCTCGGCGGTAGTCGCCGCCTCGGAAGAGCAGATCTGCCAGGTCCAGGCGTAGCCCCATGTACTCGGCGTCCTCGTCGCCCAGTGCCAAGCGGGCCGGTTCAGTGAGGTCGGAGAGGATTTCCGCCGCCTGGGTGTAGCGGCCTTCGTCGGCTAGGTCGGCGGCCTCCGCGCGCGCTTGGACGACCTCGTCCAGTGTGGGCAGCTCGACACGTTCTTCTACACGGGCCGTTGAAGGCGCGCCCGTCAGGCGGATCCGGCTGACGGCCGCTGCGTACAGGTGTTGAGGTGCGATCGTGTCGACGATCCCTGGGAGCGGTTCCAGGGAGGACACGAATTCCAGGAGGCGGTGGTACACCTCGTCCGCGTTCGCTGGACGGTCTCCAGGCTGTTTGGCCAGGAGTCGCAGGACGAGGACGTCCAACCCGGGCGGGGTGTCGGGACGCAGAACCCGCGGCGGGGTCGGGGGTTCGTCCTCGTGGCGGCGTAGTACTTCGTAGGGCGTGGCCCCGGGAAAGACCTGGCGGCCGGTGAGCATCTCGTAGAGGACGCAGCCCAACGAGTACAGGTCGCTCTGCGGGCCCGGGCTGCCGTACACCTGCTCCATGGCCGTGTAGCCCGGCGTGTAGGGCGCGCCGAGGCCGGTTGTGGTTCGCCGTACGTCACCGGGCCCGAGACCCACCGCGGCGCCGAAATCGAGGACCTTGACCGATCCGTCTGGGCACAGCATCAGGTTGCTGGGCTTGAGGTCGCGGTGCACCAGCGGACGGCGATGCGCGACGTTCAGTACTGCGCACACCTGGGCGGCTATCAGCGCGGCCCACGAGATGGACAGGTTGTCCTCCGCGTCGAGGACGTGGTCGATCGTCATGCCCTCGACGTACTGCATGACCAGGTAGAAGCAGCCGTTGTGGCTTCCGAAGTCGTAGACGGTGGGGACGCCGGGATGCTCGAACCAGGCCGCGCTACGGGCCTCCTGCTCGAACCGCCCGACGAGCGACTCGTCCGTGACGCGGGTGAACTTCACCGCGAGGCGCCGGTCCAGGAACCGGTCGTAGGCGCGCCACACTTCTCCCATGCCGCCGCGCCCGATCGCCTGATCGAGCTCGTACCGATCGCGCTCCCCGAGGAGATCGCCGCGCCGCAACTGCCACCTCCGCTGCCCGGTGTGCCCGCAGCGTACCGCCGTCAGCCGGACGGCCGGAGCGTCCCCGCGCCGAGCCCTTCGAGGCCGAGGCGCAGCACCTCGGCGCCCAGGTCGCGGGTCGTGCGGAGGGCGGCCTCCAGGTCGGTAAGTGTGCGGAACGCCCGCCCGAGTTCGGCCTGTTCGTCCAGGGTGAGGCGGGGCAGCCGGGCGCGGCGGACGTCGAAGCGGGCCGAGGAGGTGGAGCTGCGGAGCCGGGCGCCCTGTGCGCCGAGCAGCAGCCAGCCGCCGACGAAATGGGGATCGGCGCGCGTGGTGTCGACCTTTACCAGGGCCAGGCCGGGGCCGAGGGCGGCGCCCCCTTCCTCCAGGACCCGGGCGACCGGATGGCGCGCGGCGAGGGAGACGACGATGTCGCCGGGCGATGTCCGGACGTGCTCAGGGTCTGGGGCGGTCCTTCCCGTGGCGGACCTGCCTTCGGCGACGTCCTCCAGGGTCAGGATCGGTTCAGGCCCTTCACCCACGCGTGCCTTGGAGGGCGGCCGGAAGATTTGCAGCACTCCGCCCTTGGCCAACTCCCCCACCGTCGTCATGGGGATTTCCCCCGGTGCCTGAACGTTCCTCAGGGCCGATAGGGGCGCGACCGTCCGAGGCAGGTCCGCGGCCTTCTGCTCTAGTTGCTCGCGGACTGCTGCGAACGAATCTTCCGATGTGGGCGTGCTCCGCTGGGGGAGGTAGCGGGCAGGGGTGAGATCGACCTCGTCGTCCAGCAGATCGATGATGCGCACGACGACGCTTGATTCCGTCCGGTCGGACTTGCCCTTCGTGTAGCGGCGCCAAGCGTCCAGCGCCGTTTTCCGGTAGTTCTCCGGGTCGGACGAGGTGTCGACCATCAGCACATCGTCCGCGGGCTGGTCTCCAGGAGAGGGACGGCGAAGAACCCACACGGTCAGCGCGACGGCCATGTTCGGCACGGCACCGGAGGGAAGCCCTATGACGGCGCGCAGCGCTCCCCGGCGAAGGAGTTCCGCGCGGACGCGCCGTCCAGATCGGCGGTTGGCGACGGCCGGGGGCATGAGCAGGACGACGTGCCCCCCAGGACGGACATGGGCGAGACCGTGTTGCAGCCACGCCAGCTCCGATTCCATGCGCGGTGGGAGCCCGTACTCCCAGCGGGGGTCGCCGGTCAGTTCCTCGTAGCCCCAGCCACGGTCGTTGAAGGGCGGATTGCAGACGACCAGATCGACCGTCCGGCCGGGGAAGGCGTCCGCGAGCAGTGAATCGCCCGCGGAGACCTCCGCAGGGGCGCCGCGCAGCGCCAACTGGATGCCGGACATGCGCGCGGTCGTCTCGTCGATCTCCTGTCCGAGGAGCTGCTCGGCGTCACCGAACAGCTCGGCGGCCAGGTTCAGGTAGGTGCCCGTCCCGCAGGCAGGGTCGAGGACGGTCCGGGCAGGGCCGCCGAGTTCGAGCATCAGCCGCGCGACCGGCTCCGGTGTCAGGTACACGCGGCGGCTGTGGTGCTCCAGGTAGCGGGTGCGGAGGAACTCGAACGTCTCCGCGACGCCCAGTTCGTCCACCAGCTGGGAAAGGGCGCGCGCGATCGAGGCGCGGGGTAGGCCCTTCGGGCCGTCGGGCAGTTCGCCGTCCGCGGCGTCGCTCAGGTCACGTCCAGGTTCGTCGCGCAGCCGGACGAGGCAGGCGCCGGCGAAGGTGAGCACGTCGGCGAGGTCGGCGTCCTCGCCGGCCGCCGACCGGAGGGTCTGCCAGACGCGCTCGCGGACGGGCGAGTCGGCCAGTTTCCCCTGGCCGCGCAGCCAGTCCTCCACCTCGGCGAGGGAGAACGTCGGGCTGGCGGCCGTCCCGCCGACCGGCTGGGGGAAGTCGTCGTGACGGCGGCGCCAGTTGCTCACGGCGGCACGTCCCACCGCGGCCAGGCGGGCGATGTCCGCCGCGGTCACCGTCGCATCGTTCGGCACCCTTCACTCCCATCAGCCGACGAGCACGCTGACCACACCCTAGCGCCTGCAGTGCCGGTTGATCTGATTCACGCTACGCCACGCCCAGACCACCACACAACTCACTATGATCCGAGATTTATAGGTTGATTGCGTTCACAGCATCCTCTGTGGTTCCCTGTGTATCGAACCTCCCCCGGATGAGAGCGGGTCGATGGCCATGCATGTCCCGACGATGGCGCTGCACGAGTTCGACGACGCCCGAGACGCGATGCCCCCCAACGGCCTCGGCCCGCGGATCCAGCGCTTGCGGGCGTGCGCGACCCGGGCCGGGATGTGCGCCTGCTGCGGAGTCGCGCGCCGGCTGCTGCGGCTGTGCTTCGCCGCCGTCCGGCACGGCGACGCCGCCATCGCGGAGATGCTCCTCACCGAGGCCGAGCACTACATCGACACCGGGGCGCACCACCCGAACTGCCCGCAGGTGCCGCGACCCGCCGCGCGCGGCGTCCGGACGCCGGTACAGGGGCGGGTATCCGGCTGGGACGGGTACCCGGGCGCCCTCGTCGCCGCGACCGACGCGAGCTGGAAGCGCGGCACCTGCGGGCTCGGCTATGTCGTCAGCGACGGCCGTTGGGGCATGCGCGGCTGGACGTTCGGGCCGCAGGACCCGACCGGGCCCCGGAAGGTCCTGGTCAGCGAGCTGCGCGCGGTGGCCCTCCTGCTCGACCGCGTCGGGGACGGTCCCGAGCTGACGCTGCTCGTCGACAGCCTGTCCGCGCTGCGCCTCCTGCGGGCGTGGCGGCGCGGCGAGACCGCCCGGATGCCGGACGGCTACGACCTGCGTCCCCGCCGCTCCGGCCCACCCGCCCTCGTCCGGCTGGCGAAGGGGGTCGCGGGCCGTCCCGGCCTGCGCCTGGAACACGTCCGCGGCCATTCCGGACACCCGCGCAACGAGACCGCGGACTCCCTGGCGTCCATCGCCCGGCGCCGCGTCACCGAGAACTTCGATTCCCGTTCCCGCGCGGAGGGCCTCGTCGAGGCGTTCCTCCGCGCCTGGCACGACAGCGACCGCGGCGATATCGCCGCCTGAAGACAACGGAGAAGAACATGACTTACGGACAGCGCCCCGTTCCGCCGGCCATGCCGGGCTACGGGCCTCCGCCCAGGAAGCGCGGGAAGGGCTGCCTCTATGCGGTCTTCGGCGGCATCGCAGGACTGGTCCTGATGGGATCCTGCGTCGCGGTCGTGGCCTCCTCGTCCGGCTCGCCGTCCACGACGTCCTCGTCGTCCTCCACACCGGCCGCGCAGAAGAAGGGCGGGGAGAAGAAGGCGTCGACGAAGCCGGTCACCAACGGGATCGGCCGCGAGTACCGGGACGGCAAGTTCGCCTTCATCGTCACCAAGGTCAAGAAGGGCGTGAAGAAGGTCGGTGACGAATACGTCGGCGACACCGCGCAGGGCCAGTTCGTCTTCATCTACGTGACCGTGAAGAACATCGGGAACAAGGCCCGGACCTTCACCCATCACAACCAAACCCTCATCGACACGAAGAGCCGCAAATTCGAGGCCGACCCAGAGGCGTCGCTGTGGACGGACAAGGACTCCAAGTCGTTCCTTCAGCAGATCAACCCGGGAAACTCGGTCAAGGGCATCCTCATCTACGACGTTCCGCGCGGCACGAGGCTCAAGGCCATCGACCTGCACGACTCGATGTTCTCCGGCGGCGTCACCGTCCCCCTCGGCGGAAAATGACGGGGCGCACCACGGCAACCGGTCACCCGGCCTGAGCGTCCCACCAGACACAAAGGCTTCTCCCATCACATCAGGCAAATTCACCGTCATCGGCGGGCGGGATGACAGGAGTCACGGCTTGACTGATCGCAATTCCACCCTCGCGGAGGAGTAGCGCGCCGTCGATCGCGCATACGCGTGCTACGAGCAAAGGTTCCGGACCAATCGCGAGACGTTCCGCCCTTCGGAGGTCACCGACTCCCATGCGGGTACGGCGTTCATTCCGGACGTGGCACCCGAGGTGCGCTTCGAGGGCGACCTCCACGGTGAGGCCCTGGTCATCGCTCGGGTGGACGTCAGCGAGGACGGGGAGTCAGGGACCTGGTACATCGGGCGCCGCAACGTCCGCGACGAGACCGGCGACACGTTCGTCGTCAACTGGCAGACGCGAAAGGCGACCGAGTGGATGCTGCGGCGGCCGGACGCCCCCGGCGGGATACGGCTGCGTCGCCAGCTTCGCTGCGAACGCGACACGGTCAAGGACTTCCGGGACGAGATCAGGGTGACCGCCGCGGCCCCTCCGCGGACCCTGTCCCTTGATCAGGCCCAGGTCTCCTCGCCCGCCGAGCCGGGCGAGGAGACCGCGCCCGCCCCGGAACACGCGGTCCCACCCGCCGAAGGGCTGAAGGACTTCCTTCTCCAAGACCTGGAGCGGGCCCGCGACGGGCACATGCGCGACATCGTCGAGACGATCCAACGCGAGCAGCTCCTGCTGGTGGCGGACGAGCGCAAGGGCGTCCTCATCGTGCAGGGCGGGCCGGGCACCGGTAAGACGGCAGTGGGGCTGCACCGAATCTCGTGGCTCCTCTACAACCGGCATTTCAAGACCGGCGAGGTACTGGTGGTCGGGCCGCACCCCGGCTTCCTGCGTTACGTGCGCGGCGTCCTGCCGCGCCTCGGGACGCGCGACGTGACGGCGGTCGAGCTGAACAAGCTCTGGGACTCCCCGCGCAGCACCGACCCGCACGCCGCGCGGATGGTCAAGTCGGACGCCCGGATGGCCGAGGTGTTGCGGCGTGCCGTGGTGGGGATCCCGCGCGCCGACGCGCTCGGCCGACTGCGCGACGGCGTATTCGACGTCCAGGTGGACGGTGTCCGGCTTGCCGTGGACGGCGCGGTTCTGCGCGAGTTCACCGAAGGGAACGAAGCCGCGCCCTTCGCGGTCCGCAAGCGCGGCTTCGCGAATCACCTGATCGATCACCTGATGCGGTCGTACGCGGAGGCGGTGCCGGGCCGCACCGACGCGGACGTCCGCCGCAGGATCGCCCGGGATCCGCGGGTCGTCGGGCTGGTGAACACCGTCTGGCCCAACGTCACCGCCGAGAGCGTCCTGCGCGGGCTGCTCGGCGACCCGGCAGTGCTCCGGGCCGCGGCCGACGGTGTGCTCACCTCGGAGGAGCAGGCGGCGATCGGGCGCCCGCCGGCCGCGCGCGTCGGCGAGGAGCCCTGGTCGCGCGAGGACCGCGTCTGTTTGGAGGAGCTGCGCGTCCTGCTGAGCGGCGAGGGCCCGCCCCGCTACCGGCACATCATGGTCGACGAGGCGCAGGAGCTGACCCCCATGCAGGCCCGGTCGCTGGCACGGCGCTGCCCGAGCGGGTCCATGACCGTCCTCGGCGACCTCGCGCAGGCGACCGGAGAGCACGCTTACCAGGACTGGTCCGTGCTCGGCGAGGCCCTCGCGACCGGGGACGGCTGGTATCTGGAGGAGCTGACCATCGGCTACCGGGTGCCGCGGGAGGTCATGGAGTTCGCGGAGGTTCTCGGCCGCACCGTCTCCCCCGGTGCGGCGTTCCCCCGCTCGATCCGGCCGGTCGGCCCGGACGCGATCACGGTGGTTCCGGCGGACGCGTCCGCCCTCCGGTGCGAGGCCGTCGAGCGAGCCCGGTCCCTCCTCTCACCGGACGACGACCGCTCCATCGCGGTGATCGTCCCTGCGGCCCGGCGGGAGGACATCGCGGCGATCCGCGCAGAACTCCCGGACGATGGCCGCGCGACCGTGCTGACCGCGGCGGAGGTCAAGGGCCTGGAGTTCGACCATGTGGTCCTGATCGAGCCGGCCGAGATCGCCGCCGGGGCACCCGGCGGTCTCGGCCGGCTCTACGTGGCGATCACCCGGTGCACAAGGTCACTGGTGATCGTGCACGCTGCTCCGGTTCCACGTGTTCTGCTCCCGGCCACCGTCAACGCAGAGGAAGGCGACTACGTGATCGACGCACCCACGCCCGCGGCCGCACTCCAGGAGACCGGATCCGGGACCGGCTTCGAGGCGTTCATCGCGGACCTCGAGTCGACCGTCCGGGAAGAGCGCCGGAGCACCGTGCACGAAGGCGTCAGGCACGCTCTGATCTCCGAGCTGTACACGGGGGGGCTCGTCCCCACCGTGAACTCCCCCACCGCGGACGTGATCTGCGATGGAAACGGCGGCAGGATTCTCTACGAGGTTCTGGGCGAGGGAGGCAACACCTACCGGCGGATGCGGGACGCCGTTCTGCGCATCCTGGAGGTCCAGCACGCCCAAGGCGAACCAGCGGAGCACCGGTTCCTGGTTCTTCCCGAGGCGCCCGCGGAGACGTGGGCACCCGAGGTCCTCAATGAGGCGTTCGGCATGTCCGTCATCTGGCGCGCCGAGGGTCGGTGGGAGGGCCGCAATCTCGACCTGGCCCTGGGCCGAACCAAGCCATGACGGCGGTCGCCACCGTCCCGCCCTCCGATGAAGCCTGAGATCAGGTCAGCGACGAACCTGGGAGCCCGCGGAGGTGCTCCGGCTGCGTCATGATCCGACGGTGGCCTCGCCGCTTTTCGCAGGCTGCGAGGCGGGTCTTGCGTGGTCGCGGGTGTCCGGTTCGGGGAGGCTACAAAGCTGGTCGGATCGGACCATTTGGTGCCCGGCATATCGTCGGCGACGACGAACTTTTCCCGTGGCGTTGTGCCTAGCATCACCAGCCATGGGTGACCTAGACGACATTCAGGCGTGGCTCGATGAGCGGCTTCCCCGGCTGCTTGAGGAGCACGGTGTTCCGGGCGCGGGGTGGGCTGTTCTCCAGGGCGACCAGGTGGCCGACGGAGCAGCCGGGTTGATCAGCAAGGCGACCGGGGTCGAGGCGACCGCGGATTCGGTCTTTCAGATCGGGTCGGTGACCAAGCTCTGGACCAGCACTCTGGTCATGCAACTGGTCGATGAGGGCACGGTCGACCTCGACCGGCCGGTACGCGGCTACCTGCCGGAGTTCCGCATCGCCGACGACTTGGCGACCGAACGGATCACCGTACGGCAGTTGCTCAACCACACCGCCGGGTTCGAGGGTGACATCTTCACCGACACCGGGGTGGGCGACGACTGCCTGGAGAAGTACGTCGCGACACTGGACACGGTGCCGCAACTGTTCCCGCCCGGCGAGCAGTTCTCGTACAACAACGCCGGCTACTGCGTGCTCGGCCGGCTCGTCGAGGTGCTGCGGAAGAAGCCGTACGACCAGTGCCTGCGTGAACACCTGATCGCGCCGCTGGGGCTCACCCACACCGCCACCGGTCCCTATGAGGCAATCATGTTCCGCGCCGCGGTGGGGCACGTCGAGCCGGAACCGGGCGCCGGGTACGTGCCGGCGCCGATGTGGGCCATGGCGAGGTCGAACGCCCCGGCCGGGTCGATGCTCTCGATGCGGCCGCGGGATCTGGTCGCCTTCGCGCGGATGCATCTGGAGGACGGCGTGGCGGCCGACGGCACCCGGGTGCTGGCGCCGGGGACCGCCGCATGGATGCAGGCCCGGGAGGTCGGCCTGCCCGATCTGGGGCTCATGGGAACGTCATGGGGCCTCGGTTTCGAACGGTTCGACACGCCGGACGGCGTCATCATCGGGCACGACGGCAGCACCATCGGGCAGAACGCCTTCCTGCGGATGGTCCCCGAGGCCGGGCTGGCCGTCGCGCTGCTGACCAACGGCGGCGACGCCGTCCCGCTCTACCGGGAGATCGTCGGCCACGTGCTCGCCGAGCTCAGCGAGGTCCGGCTGCCCGCCCTGCCCGCACCGCCCGCGGAGCCCCGGCGGATCGACGCCGGGCGGTACGTCGGCACCTACTCGGCTCAGGTCTTCGACCTCACCGTCAGCCAGGACGAGGATCAGCGGATCTGGCTAGAGCAGACGCCCAAGGGGGTCTTCGAGGAGATGGGCGGGCGGCCCGAGCGGACCGAACTCGTCCACTACCGCGACGACATGCTCATCCCGGTCGAAGCCGAGCAGGGCATGTACATGCCGCACGCGTTCGTGGGGGACGACGGCAGCGGCCACGCGCTGTATCTGCACCTCGGTCGTGCGGTCCGCCGCGCCGACGCCTGATCACCGAACACGAGGAACCGTGATGAAGCCAACCGCTCTGGGCCTCTGCCTCGCCCTGTCAGCAGCCGCGCTCGCCGGCTGCGGGGGCAACTCGAAGAGCAGCGGGAACGCCGTCGTCGACGGCGGCACCTTCTCCTTCGGGCTCTCCTCGGATCCGGGCAACCTGGACCCGCAGATGGGCGCGGGCACCTCTCTGTTCACCGTCACTCAGTTCGCCTACGATCCGCTGGTCAGCGTCGACGGCCGCACCGGCAAGATCCAGTCGGCGCTGGCCAGGAGCTGGCAGGTCCGGGGCGAGACGGTCACGCTGACGCTGGCCGACGGCATCACCTGTTCCGACGGCACTCGCCTCACCGCCTCCCACGTGGCCGAGAACCTCAACTTCGTGGCCGACCCGAAGAACAAGAGTCCCTTCCTGGGGGCCTTCCTCCCCGCCGGCGCCAAGGCGAAGGGCGATGACGCCACCCGGGTCGTGACGCTCACGCTGGCCGGGCCGGCCCCGTTCGTGCTCAACGGACTGGCCGGGCTGCCGATCGTCTGCCCCGGTGGAATGGCCGACCGGTCCTCGCTGAAGACGGGGACGGCCGGCACCGGGCCCTACAAGCTGATCGAGGCCGCTCCGGGCGACCACTACACGTACGCGATCCGGGACGGCTACACGTGGGGCCCGAACGGTGCGACGACCGCGACCAAGGGGCTGCCGAAGACGATCGTGTTCAAGAGCGTCGAGAACGAGACCACGGCGGCGAACCTGCTGCTCTCGGGCGGGCTGAACGGAGCTCAGATCAACGGGCCCGATGCCGTGCGGCTGGAGAAGGCGGGCCTGTACGCGGCCAAGACCCCGGTTCTCGTCGGGGAACAGTGGTACAACCAGCACGCCGGCCGGGCCACCGCCGACCCCAAGGTACGGAAGGCGCTGACGCAGGCGCTCGACCTCGGCCAGTTGCGGAAGGTGCTCACGTCCGGCCGCGGCGCCGCGGCCACCACGCTGGCCACGAACGAGCCGGTCGCCTGCCGCGGCGACTCGGTCTCCCGCGCCTTGCCGGCCTTCGACCCGCAGGCGGCGGCGACCCTGCTCGACCAGGCGGGCTGGACCAGGGGCGGCGACGGCAGGCGCACCAAGGGCGGCAAGCCGCTGCAGCTGACCTTCCTCTACCAGAACAACAACGGCAGCAGCGGTGACGCCGCCGCCGAGCTCGCGGTGAAGCAGTGGAAGGCGATCGGCGTGGAGGCCACCGCGCACAGCCAGAACGAGACGACGTTGACCAACACGATTTTCAGTGCCGGGAACTGGGACGTCGCCTGGGTCTCGGTCAACCTCAACACGCCGGACCAGCTCGTGCCCTTCCTCTCGGGGCCGGCGGCGCCGGAGGGGAACAACTTCGCCGCGATCTCCGACCCGGCGTACGACAGCGCGGTGAAGTCGGCGATGGCGATCCCGGGCGAAGCCGGGTGCCGCGCCTGGCTCTCCGCGGAGTCCGGCCTGATCTCCAAGGCGGACATCGTGCCGTTCGCCAGCAAGGTCGTGCACACCTTCGGCAAGGGCGCCGAATTCCAGACACCCGGGCAACTCGTTCCGACCAGCATCCGCATGCTGGCCAGGTAGCGAAGGATGGCAGCGGACATGCCGGTGGCGTTGACCGTCCCGGGCAGCACGCGACCACGGCTCCGGGAGCGTCCGTGGGTACGGTTCGGCGTCCGGCGCCTGAGGCGGCTGCTGGTCTCGCTGTGGGTCCTGGTGACGGCGTCCTTCGCGATGATCCACCTCATCCCGGGGGACCCGGTCCGGGGGGCGCTCGGCCCCACCGCGCCGGCGGAGCTGGTGGAGGCACGCCGGCACGCCCTGGGCTTGGACGATCCGCTCATCGTCCAGTACCTCCACTACCTGAAGGGGCTGCTCACCGGGGACCTCGGCACCTCGCTCGCCTCGCAGCTGCCGGTCTCCGACGTGGTCGCCCAGCGGCTGCCCGCCACGCTCGCCCTGGCCGTGCTCGCCTTCCTGACGGCCGTGGTCCTGGCGATCCCGCTGGGCGTCGCCATGGGTGTGCTGACCCGGCGCGGCCACGGGCGGCGGACCGAGCTCGCCTTCACCACGACCGGCATCATCATGGCGACCATCCCGGACTTCCTGATCGGCGTCGCGCTGGTCTACGTCTTCGGGATCCGGCTCGGGTGGCTGCCGGTCGCCGGTGACGACACCGCGTCGGCGTACGTCCTGCCGGTGTTCTCGCTGGCGATCGGGCCGGCCGCGATCCTGGCCCGCATCGTCCGCGTCGAGATGGTCGCGGTGCTGGAGGCGGACTTCGTCCGCACCGCGCGGGCCAAGCGCCTTCCCGCCCGGACGATCTACATGGGCCATGCCCTGCCCAACGCCGTCACGTCCGCGCTGACGGTGGGCGGGCTCCTGCTGAGCGCGCTGGTCGCCGGCACCGTGCTGGTCGAGAACGTCTTCGCCTGGCCGGGCCTCGGCAGCACGATCGTCAGGTCCATCCTCACCAAGGACTATCCGGTGGTGCAGGCGATCGTCCTCGTGTACGGCGTGGGCGTGCTGATCAGCAACCTCGTCGTCGACGCCGCCCTGGCCGTGCTCGATCCCCGCTCGAAGATCCGGGAGGACTGACCGATGCAAGGACGCTGGAGGCGGGTCGTCCGTACGCCGCTGGGCCTCACGGCGACCGTGCTGGTGGTCGCCATGGCCGCCCTGGCCGTCCTCGGGCCGGTCCTGTGGGGATCCGGCGCCGACGCCGTCGACACCGACGCCATCCTGGCCCGGCCGTCCGCCGAACACTGGGCGGGAACGGACAACCTCGGCCGGGACATCCTCCTGCGGGTCCTCGTCGCCGCCCGGTTGTCGATCATGCTCGCCCTGCTCGCCATCGTCATCGCGGTCGTCGCCGGGCTGCTGCTCGGCTCGGCGCCGTTCGTGTTCGGTGGCCGGTCCGGCCGGCTGGTGGCGGCGGGGGTGAACATCGCCGTCGCGTTCCCCGGACTGCTGCTGGCGCTGTTCTTCGCGGTCGTGTTCGGCGTCGGCGCGACCGGTGCGGTCCTGGCCATCGGGCTCGCGGGTGCCCCCGCGTTCGCGCGTCTCACCCAGACACTCGTCGCCGGGGTGGCGGCACGGGACTACGTCGCGGCCGCCCGCACGATGGGGGTCGGCCGGTTCCGCATCCTGGTCCGTCATGTGCTGCCCAACATCGCCGAACCGCTGGTCGTCAACTCCGCCATCGGCGCCGGTAACGCGCTGCTGTCCTTCGCCGGGCTGTCGTTCCTCGGCCTCGGCGTCCAGTCCCCCTCCTACGACTGGGGCCGTCTGCTTTACGAGGGCATCGGCAACCTCTACGTGAACGCCGCCGCGGCACTCGCACCCGGTGCGGCGGTGCTGCTGGCCGGGCTGGCGTTCAATCTCTTCGGCGAGTCGGTCGCCAAGGGGCTCGGCATCCCCATCGGCATCGGCCTGCGTGCGGAGGTACCCGCACGTGCCGGGTCGGCGAGCAGGCCGGAGCCCGCGGACCGCGGCGGCGACGCCGGAGACCGGTCCTCCGACATGGTGCTCGACGTCCGCGACCTCAAGGTCACCGTCTCGGGGCCGTCGGGTCCCGTACGGCCGGTCCGCGGGGTGTCCTTCGACGTACGCCGCGGCGAGGCGGTCGGCATCGTCGGCGAGTCGGGCTCCGGCAAGTCCATGACCGCCCTGGCGGTCACCCGGCTGCTCGCCGACCAGGGACACGTCGACGCGTCCCGGCTCGAATTCCTCGGGAAGGACCTCCTGGCGCCGGACACCGCGGTGCGGCGGCGGATGCTGGGCACCACGCTGGCCATGGTCTTCCAGGACCCGATGACCGCGTTCAACCCCACCCGCCGGATCGGCGCCCAGCTGGCGGAGGTGGCGACGCATCACCAGGGCATGAGCCGCCGGGACGCGATGGCCCGCGCCGTCGACCGGCTGACCTCGGTCCGGATCTCGGGCGCGGACACGCGTGTCCGCCAGTACCCCCACGAGTTCTCCGGCGGAATGCGCCAGCGGGCGATGATCGGCATGGGGCTGATGGGCAGCCCGGCGCTGATCGTCGCGGACGAACCGACGACCGCGCTCGACGTCACCGTGCAGCAGCAGGTACTGGACCTGCTCGCCGCGATCCGCGAGGCGGACGGCGTCGCGCTGATCCTGATCAGCCACGACGTCACCGTGGTCCGCGAGGTCTGCGACCGGATCCTGGTGATGTACGCCGGCAGGATCGTCGAGGACCTGCCGGCCGGCGGCCTGGCCACCGCCGCCCGGCACCCCTACACCCGGGCGCTGGTCGACGCGGTGCCCGACATGACCACCGATCCGGCCGAGCCGCTCGCGACCATCCCGGGCCGCCCGGTCGACCCGGCCGACGTGCCGTCCGGCTGTGCCTACGCCGACCGGTGCCCGCTCGCCGACGCCCGCTGCCGGGCCGAGGACCCGCCGCTGGAGGCCGACCGGGCCGACTCGCCCGGCCACCGGGTGGCGTGCTGGCACGCGGGTGAGCCGCTGCCGGATCCGCCGGCCCTACCGGACGACCAGACCATCGACCACCTGGTGGAGTCGCCATGAGCGAGCGAGCCGAGCGAACCGAACTTCGCTTCGAGGATGTCACGGTCCGCTACGGCCGGACGACCGCCGTCGACGGGGTCAGCCTGACCGTGCCAGAGGGTGAGGTGGTCGGGCTCGTCGGCGAGTCCGGCTCCGGCAAGACCACGCTGGCGCGGGCCGCCGTCGGCCTGGCCCCGCTCACCGGCGGCCGGATCACTCTCGGCGGCGACCCGGTCCCCACCCGAGGCAGGCCGCGTCCGCTGCAGATGGTCTTCCAGGACCCCTACTCGTCACTCGACCCGCGGATGACGGTCGGCCGAGGCGTGGCCGAGGCGATCCCGCCGGGCGGCTCGCGCGCCGAGCGGAGAGCCGAGGTCGAGCGGCTGCTCGATCTGGTCCATCTGAACCCGGACTGCGCCGGCGCCGTCCCGTCGCGGCTGTCCGGCGGCCAGCGGCAGCGTGTCGCGCTGGCGCGGGCGCTCGCGGCACGCCCCCGCGTGATCATCGCTGACGAGATCACCTCCGCCCTGGACGTCTCGGTCCAGGGGGCCGTGCTCAATCTCGTCCGTGAGCTCCAGCGCGAGCTCGGCCTGGCGATGCTGTTCATCTCCCACAACCTCGCGGTCGTCCGCTATGTCGCCTCGCACGTCGCGGTCATGCGGCACGGCCGGCTCGTCGAACAGGGGCCGACGAGCCGCGTGCTCACCGATCCCGACCACGACTTCACCCGCGAACTGCTCGCCGCGGTACCCGGGCGAACGACACGAAGGAACAGGCCATGAGCGAGCGAAGCGAGCGCATCGATGAACACAGTGCCCCTGGTCACTCCACCGACGAAGGAGGACCCATGAGCCGCCGGCTGCGCGTCGAGGACCTCACCGACCTGGCCGTCCCATCTCATCCGGTGCTGTCGCCGGACGGGAGCCGGATCGCGTACGTGCTCCGGACGCTGGACGCGGCCGCCGACCGCGCCATCGATCGGCTGTGGCTGGCCGGCACGGACGGCGCCGCACCCCGGCGCCTCACCGCCGGTCCGGCCGACACCGCGCCGGCCTGGTCGCCGGACGGAAGCCGGATCGCGTTCCTCCGCGACGGTCAGGTGGCCGTGCTCGACGCCGGAGGAGGCGAGCCCGAACGGCTGACCCGCCTGCCGCTCGGAGCCGGGGCTCCGCACTGGAGCCCGGACGGCCGCCGGCTCGCCTTCACGGCGCCGGTCGACCCGACCGGCGGCGCGCGGGCGCCGATGGTCTCCGACGGCCTCGACTACCAGGCGGACGGGGAGGGGATGCGCGGCCCGGTGCGCCGGCAACTGCACGTCCTGGACCTGGACGGCGGCGGGATCCGCCAGGTCACCGACGGACCGGAGAGCGCCGGCGCCCCGGCCTGGTCGCCGGACGGCACCGTCCTCGCCTTCACCCGCAGGGCCGGCGCCGACAGCGACCTGCGCCACCGCACGCCGGTCCACCTGCTGGAGGTGGACGCACCGCACGCACGGCCACGCGTGCTCGCCTTCGCCGACGGGGTCGCCGCCACCGTCGGCTGGGTCGCCGACGGCTCGGCACTGCTCGTGGTCGGCTGGTCCGGCGACCCGGCCGGGCACGCCCGCCTGTACCGCGTCGACGCGGCCGGCGGCGAGGCCACCGACCTGTCGGGCGCGCTCGACCGCAACGTGATGCCCGGCGCTCCCGCCTATCCCGGCAGTCTGCCACGGGAACACGAGGGCCGGGTCGTGTTCTGCCTGCGCGACCACGGCTGCACCCACCTGTGGTCGGTCACGACCGGGGGCGATGACGCGCGCCCGGTCGTCGCCGGGGCGGGCCGGGTCGTCTCGGGGCTGTCGACCGGTGGCGGCCGCGCGGCGTTCGCGCTCACCACCCCCACGTCATTCGGTGAGATCGCGGTCGTGGACCTGGCGACCGGGGCCGAGACCGTGCTGACCGACCATGGCGCCGCGCTCGCCGACGTCGACCTGTACCCCCGCGAAGAGCGCTGGTTCACCATCTCCGACGGAACCGCGGTGCAGGCATGGCTGATGCACGATCCCACACGCAAGGGCCCGCGGCCGCTGCTTCTCGACGTGCACGGCGGCCCGCACAACGCGTGGAACGCGGCGGCGGACGAGATCCACTTCTACCACCAAGAGCTGGTCGCCCGCGGCTGGGCGGTGCTGCTGGTCAATCCGCGGGGCAGCGACGGGTACGGCGAGGAGTTCTACGACGGCGTCCGCGGCGGCTGGGGCGTCAAGGACGCGGCCGACTTCCTCGAACCGCTCGACCGGCTCGTCGCCGAGGGATTCGCGGATCCGGACCGGCTCGCGGTGGCGGGCTACAGCTACGGCGGCTTCATGACCTGCTGGCTGACCGGCCACGACGACCGGTTCGCGGCGGCCGTCGCCGGCGGCACGGTCAGCGACCTGGTGAGCATGGGCGGCTCCAGCGACGACTGCCACTTCCTCAGCACGTACGAACTCGACGGCGCCCCGTGGGAGAAGCCCGCGGAGTACGCCGCGATGTCACCGCTGACCCGCGTGGCCGGCGTCCGCACACCGACCCTGCTGCTGCACGGCGCCGCCGACCTGACCTGTCCGCTCGGGCAGGCGCAGCAGTGGCACACCGCGCTGCGCGAGCGGGGCGTCCCGACCCGGCTGGTCGTCTACCCGGACGCGTCGCACGTCTTCATCCTCCTCGGCCCGCCCTCGCAGCGGCTCGATTTCAACCACCGTGTACTGGACTGGCTCGAACAGCACACCCGCCGGGCGGGGCGTGCGCGCATCGACGGCGCCCACTGGCAGCGGCGGCTGGCCCGGCTCGCCGAGCGGCACGACGTACCCGGCGCGCAACTGGGCATCCTCCGCATCGGGGAGGACGACGACGAGCTGGTCGAGGCCGCGCACGGCGTCCTGCACGTCCGCACCGGCGCACCGGTCGCCACCGACTCGCTGTTCCAGATCGGCTCGATCACCAAGGTCTGGACCGCGACCGTGGCCATGGCCCTGGTCGACGAGGGGTTGCTCGCGCTGGACACGCCGGTCGCCGAGGTCCTGCCCGAGCTGCGGCTCGCCAGTTCCGAGGTCACCAAGTCGGTCACGCTGCGGCATCTGCTCACCCACACCAGCGGCATCGACGGTGACGTGTTCACCGACACCGGCCGCGGCGACGACTGCCTGGAGAAGTACGTCGACGTGCTCGGCGAGGCCGGGCAGAACCACCCGCTGGGCGCCACCTTCTCCTACTGCAACTCCGGCTACGTGCTGCTGGGCCGGGTGATCGAGAAGGTCACCGGGCAGACCTGGGACCAGGCGCTGCGAGACCGGCTCTGCACCCCGCTGGGCCTGACGCACACGGTGACCCTGCCCGAGGAGGCGCTGCTCTTCTCCACCGCGGTCGGCCACGAAGAGCGCGACGGCAGGCCCGACACGGTGCCCGCCTGGATGCTGCCCCGGTCGATCGGCCCGGCAGGGCTGATCGACTCGACCGTCGCCGACGTCCTGGCGTTCGCGCGCCTGCACCTGACCGGCGGCCTCGCGGCCGACGGAACGCGGATCCTCAGCGAGGAGAGTGCCGCCGCCATGGCCGCGCACCAGGCCGACCTGCCCGACAAAGAGGTCCTCGGCGACTCCTGGGGCCTCGGCTGGATCCGGTTCGGCTGGGACGGGCACCGCCTGATCGGCCACGACGGCAACACTCTCGGCCAGACGGCGTTCCTGCGAGTGCTCCCCGACCAGGGCCTCGCCGTCGTCCTGCTCACCAACGGCGGCCGCCCCCGCGACCTCTTCCAGGACCTGTACCGGGAGATCTTCGCCGAGGTCGCCGGCATCACGATGCCGGAGCCGTTCGCGCCATCGCCCGAGCCGGTGACCGTGGACGTGACACCCTACGTCGGCGTCTACGAGCGGGCCGGCTTGCGGACGGACGTCGAGAACCGCCCGCAGGGACCCCTGCTCCGCACCACCATCACCGGCCCGCTCGCCGAGCTGGTACCCGACCCGGTCGAGGAGCACCCGCTGGTCCCGGTCGGTCCCACCTTGTTCGCCGTCAAGTCGCCCGAGGCGGAGACCTGGGTGCCGGTCACCTTCTACGAGCTGCCGACCGGTGAGCAGTACCTGCACTTCGGCGTACGCGCCACCCCGAAGGTGGACCGGTGATCCACGACCTGCTCGCCGACGCGCGCGCCCTCATCGAGTGCGAGTCGCCCTCCACCGATCCGGCCGCCGTCGCACGCTCGGCCGAGGTCGTCGCCCGGGTCGGCACCGCCCGCCTCGGCGTCGCACCCGAGCGGATCGTGCTGGACGGATGTACCCACCTGCGCTGGCGACTCGGGGCCGGACCGTCCCGCGTGCTGCTGCTCGGCCACCACGACACGGTCTGGCCGCTCGGCACGCTGGCCGGCCACCCGTGCACCGTCGAGGACGGGATCCTCCGCGGACCCGGCTGCTTCGACATGAAGGCCGGCCTGGCCATGGCGTTCCGCGCGGCCGCCGGGCTCGACGGCGTGACGCTGCTCGTGACCGGCGACGAGGAGATCGGCTCGCCCAGCTCCCGCGCGCTGATCGAGCGAGAGGCCAGGGCGGTGACGGCCGCCCTGGTGTTCGAGGCGTCCGCCGACGGCGGTGCCCTCAAGACCGAGCGCAAGGGCGCCGCGCGATACGAGATCCGCGTGGCCGGGCGTGCCGCCCACGCCGGGCTCGAGCCGGAGCGGGGCGTGAACGCCACGGTGCAACTCGCCCACCAGGTGCTGGCCGTCAGCGTGCTCGCCGACCGGGAGGCCGGGACCACGGTCACGCCCACCGTCGCCCGCGCCGGAACCACCGCCAACACCGTCCCTGCCGACGGCGCGTTCGCCGTTGACGTAAGGGCCAGGACCGTGGCGGAACAGGAACGGGTCGACCGGGCGCTCCGCGCTCTGGGGCCCACGGTGCCCGGCGCGCGCGTCGAGACGATTCCCGGCCCGAGCCGCCCTCCCCTTGAGGCCGCGGCCTCGGCACCGCTCTATGGGTTGCTGTGCCGGATCGCCGGGGAGCTGGGACTGCCCGGGCCGTCCCAGGCCGCCGTCGGTGGCGCATCCGACGGGAACCTCACCGCCGGCGTCGGCACGCCCACCCTGGACGGCCTCGGCGCGGTCGGCGGCGGCGCCCATGCCGCCGACGAGCACGTCCTGGTCGAGGAGATGCCCGCGCGGACCGCGCTGGTGCGCGCGCTGGTCGAACGGCTGGTGGCCGCCGCACCGGATCCACTCGCCACGTCCACCGCGGCACGGCCGTGACCGCCGACGAGCTGAGGAGCAGGAGCGCCGTGACCGAGCGGAGCGAGAGAACCGACAGCCCCGGCACCGTGGTCACGGGGCTGGCGAAGGAGACCCGGTGACCGATATCAGCGTCGCGAACGCGGAGCCGGTGCTGGTCTCCGCGGCCCTGGCCGCGGAGACCGCGGCCAGTGCGGCCGGCGTCTCCGTGCGCGAACTCACCGACATCACCGAGCTCGCCGACGTGGTCAGCCTGTTCGCCGCCATCTGGGGCCGGTCGGACAACCCGCCGGTGACCATCGAACTGCTGCGCGCCTTCGCCAAAGCCGGCAACTACGTGGTGGGCGCGTTCGACGGCGACCGGCTGATCGGCGCCTGCGTGGGCTTCTTCGCTCCGGCGGGCGGCGTCCTCCACAGCCACATCGCCGGTGTCTCGGCGGACGCCACCGGCCGCAGTGTCGGTTTCGCGCTCAAACAGCACCAGCGGGCCTGGGCGTTGCTGCGCGATGTCGACGAGATCGCCTGGACGTTCGACCCGCTGGTGGCCAGGAACGCCTACTTCAACCTCGTGAAGCTGGCCGCGCGGCCGGTGGAGTACCTGCCGAACTTCTACGGCCCGATGGTCGACGCCATCAACAGCGACGGAGAGACCGACCGGCTCCTGGTGCGCTGGCGGCTCCGCGACGACGCGGTGGCCGTCGCCTGTCTCGGGGGTGGTGCCGGCGAGGTGGCCGCGGACGAGCTGAAGGCGGGCGCCGTGGTCGCGCTGGACATCGCCGAGGACGGCGGCCCGGTGCCCGGCAGGCTCGACGGCGCGACCTCACTCGTCGCCGTGCCCTGGGACATCACGGCACTCCGCGCGAACGAACCGGAGCTGGCACGGCGCTGGCGGCTCGCCGTCCGCGGGGCGCTCATCGGCCTGGCCGAGCGCGGTGGGCGGATCGACGGCTTCGACCGCACGGGCTGGTACATCGTACGGAGTGAATCGTGAAACTCACCGACGTCGAACTGCGACGGATCTCCATGCCCCTAGTGGCGCCGTTCCGCACCTCGTTCGGCACCGAGAGCGCCCGCGACATCCTGCTCGTGCGCGCGATCGCTGAAGACGCCGAAGGCTGGGGCGAGTGCGCGGCGATGACCGGTCCCCGCTACTCCTCCGAGTACGTCGACGCGGCGGCGGACGTGCTGCGCCGGTTCCTCGTTCCCGCGGTGATGGCGGCCGGGTCGCCGGCGGCCCACTCCGTCGCGGAGGTCCTCGCGCCTTTCAAGGGCCACCGCATGGCCAAGGCGGCGCTCGAGATGGCGGTGCTGGACGCCGAACTGCGCGCCGAGGGCCGCTCGTTCGGCCGGGAGCTCGGCTCCGTGCGCGAACGGGTCCCGTGCGGTGTCTCGGTCGGGATCATGAACAGCGTTCCCGAGCTCCTCGACGCCGTCGGCGGTTACCTCGCCGAGGGCTACGTCCGCGTCAAACTCAAGATCGAGCCCGGCTGGGACGTCGAACCGGTTCGCGCGGTCCGCGAGCGGTACGGCGACGACCTGCTGCTCCAGGTGGACGCCAACACGGCGTACACCCTGGCCGACGCGCGGCACCTGGCCCGGCTGGACCCCTTCGACCTGCTCCTGATCGAGCAGCCGCTGGACGAGGAGGACATGCTCGGCCACGCGGACCTGGCCGGGCGGATCCGGACACCGATCTGCCTGGACGAGTCCATCACCTCGGCCCGCGACGCCGCGGCCGCGATCCGGCTGGGCGCCTGCCAGGTGGTGAACATCAAGCCGGGGCGGGTCGGCGGATACCTGGAGGCCCGCCGGATCCACGACGTCTGCGTGGCGCACGGCGTCCCGGTGTGGTGCGGCGGGATGCTGGAGACCGGCCTCGGCCGGGCCGCCAACGTCGCGCTCGCCGCGCTGCCCGGGTTCACGCTGCCGGGCGACACCTCGGCTTCCGGCCGGTACTACGCGTCCGATATCACCCGGCCGTTCGTGCTCGACGAGGGCCACCTCGCCGTCCCCACCGGGCCCGGACTCGGCCTGGTGCCGGCGCCGGACCGGCTCGCCGAGGTCACCACCGCGACTGAACGGATCACCTGTTGAGCGGTCAGGCTGGATGACCGCCGTGGGGCGCGTCTACCGTGAGATCGTGCAGCACTCGGTCACCGCGGGCCCACGCGCGAATCTCAGCCGGGTCGTCGCCGACCTGGGCGCTACCCTGCTCGAACTCGTGCACGGCGACCCCGACCGTCCGGGAGAGATCAGCGCGGTCGTGTTCCACGACCCGCTCGACCAGCCGGTGCTGCCCTCCCACGCGCTGGTGCTCGGTGTCGGAGTCGAGGCTCCCGGCCGTGTCGCCGCCCTTCTGCGTACGCTGGGGCGCCAGAACGCGGCCGCGCTCGTCCTCCGCGAGCCGGTCCCGCTCACCGACGCGGTACGGGCCGCCGCCGACGAGGCGTCGGTCGCCGTGCTCGGCCTGCGCCGCGGCGCCCCGTGGGGCCACCTCAGCGAGATGCTCCGGTCCCTGCTCAACCAGGGCGCGGCCGCCGGTCCCGCCGAGGAGGAGTCACTCGGCGGGCTGCCCGCGGGCGACCTGTTCGCGGTCGCCAACGCCATCGCGGCGCTGCTGGACGCACCGGTCACCATCGAGGACCGCAACTCCCGCGTGCTCGCCTTCTCCGGCCGCCAGGACGAGGCCGACCCCTCCCGCGTCGAGACCATCCTCGGCCGCCAGGTGCCGGAGCGGTACGCGCGCATCCTGCACGAGCGCGGGATCTTCCGGGATCTGCTCCGCAGCGACCAGACCGTCTTCATCGAACCCATCGCCGACGGGGCGGGCGGCTACACGCTGCCACGCGTCGCCGTCTCCGTGCGTGCGGGCGATGAGGTGCTCGGTTCCGTCTGGGCGGCGATACCCGAACCCCTCAGCGACGAGCGCGACGAGGCGCTGCGCGAGTCGGCCAAGCTGGTCGCCCTGCACATGCTCAGGGTCCGCGCCGGCGCCGACGTGCAGCGGCGGATGCGGGCCGACCTGCTGAGCACCGCGCTCGAAGGCGGCGTCGGCGCGGGTGAGGCGCTCGAACGGCTCGGCCTGTCGGGCCAGCCGCTGCTGGTCCTGGGCGTGACTCTCGACGAACGCGGCCTGCACTCCACCGACAGCGCCACCGTGGTCCACGACCGGCAGTCGCTCAACGACGCGTTCGCCCTGCACCTGTCCGCGATCCACCCCCGGTCCACGGCGGCGGCGATCGGCGCGGTCACCTACGGGCTGGTGCCCCTGACCGGCCCCCCGGACAAGGCGGAGACCGGCGCGGTGCGGATCCTCCAGGACTTCCTGGACCGGGTGGGCGACCGGCTGCCGCCGATCAGCGCGGTGGGCCCGATGGCGCTCGACCTGTCCGGTGTGGCCCACAGCCGATCCTGCGTCGACCGGGTTCTGCGGGTGCTCCGCGAGGGACGCCTCCATCGGCGGATCGGCCGTTTCGACGAGCTGCAGGGCGAAGCGCTGATCTCGGAGCTGCGCGACCTCACCAGGGCCCGGGGCGAGAAGCCGGCGGGAGCGCTGGCGCGGCTGATCGACTACGACCGCCGGCACCGCGGCAATCTCGTCCAGACCCTCCGCGCCTGGCTGCACGCCTTCGGCGACGTGGCCGCGGCCGCCGAATCGGTCGCCGTCCATCAGAACACCTTCCGCTACCGGCTCCGGCGGATCGCCGAGGTCGGCCAGTGTGATCTCGGCGACCCCGACCAGCGATTCGCCATGATGGTGCAACTCCAGGTCCTCCGCGTCAACACACCACCCGACGCCTGATCTCCGCCGACCGAGAGCGCCCGACGCCGATCGACGCGTCGCTCAGCAGCCTTCCTTCGGACATCGTCGACCTTTCGCGTGGTCAGGTGGGGAGGGTGGAGAGGGCCTTGGTGTAGAGGTGGGTCGGGTCGTTCGGGGCGGGGGTGTAGTAGCCCGGGAGCGGGGGGAGGTCGCGGGCGTGCGGGAGTAGGGCGTGGACGACGTCGGCGGCGCTGGTGGGGCGGGTGGACGGGTCTTCGGCGAGGAGGGTGTCGATGACGTGCGCCAGTGGTCCGGGGAGGTCGTCGCGGAATCCCGCGGGTCGCTCGGCCGGGTGACGGCCGGTGAGGAGTTCGTGGAGGACGCAGCCGGCCGAGTACAGGTCGGCGCGGGCGTCGGCGGCGGCGTAGCCGTCGAGTTCGGGGGCGATGTAGCGGGCGGAGCCGGGGGCCTCGCCGGGGCGGGTGATCGCGGAGAACTCGGCGGGGTCGAGGGCGGTGGCGACGCCGAAGTCGAGGATCCGCACGGTCCCGTCGGGGGCGAGGACGATGTTGGACGGGGTGAGGTCCCGGTGGATCAGCCCGGCGCCGTGCGCGGCGGCCAGGGCGGCGCAGAACTGCGCGCCGATCAGGGCGGCCCAGGGGACGGGGAGCGGGTCGTCGCCGCGTTCGGCGATGAGGTCGCGGAGGCTGACGGCGCCGGGGACGAGTTCCATGACGATGAACAGTTCGTCGTCGTGGGCGCCGAAATCGTACAGGGCGGGGATGCCGGGGTGGCGGAGGCGGGCGAGGATGCGGGCCTCGCGGTAGAAGCGGCGGCGGGCGGCGGAGCGGTCGGGCAGACCGGGACGGATGATCTTGATGGCGACCGTGCGGTTGAGGCGGTCGTCGGTGCCCTCCCAGATCTGCCCCATGCCGCCGACGCCGAGGGGCTTGCCGCGCGCGTAACGGCCGCCGATCTTCACCGGTGCCCCAGGAACGGGCTCGGTTCGCCGTGCCAGGTGACGTGGAGGGTGTCGCGGGCGCGGGTGGCGGCGACGAACAGCAGGGAGCGGGCGCGCTGGAGTTCCCGCCGGTAGCGGGCCGGGTCCGACTGCTCCCATCTGCGCAGGTAGGACTGCGGGACGAGACCGTCGGAGACACCCGCGACGATCACGTGCTGGTATTCGAGGCCCTTGAAGCGGTGCATGGTGCCGATGTGGACGACGTCGTCGACGCGGGGCCCGTCCGGCCCGATGGAGGCGGCGGGGATGCCCGCGCGGGCGAGGCGGGCCTCCATCTCGGCGACCATGGCGCGTTCCGGGACGCTGATCGCGATGGACGGCGAGGGCCCGTCGATCAGCTCGCTGACCGTGGCGGCGATGTAGTCCTGCTCGTCCTCCCAGGTCGGGGCGCCGTGCAGGACGGGCCGGGAGCCGCGCAGGACGGAGCGGTAGCCGCCGAGCTCGTCGGTCTCGCCGTCGAGGTCGTCCCAGGACTCCTCGCCGAGGAGCCGGACGGCGGAGCCGAGGATCTCGTGCGTGGTGCGGTAGCTGAGGGTGAGCCGGGAGGAGCGGCGCCCCCGGATGTTGATGCCGAGGACGCTCAGCGAGACGTAGTTGTCGTAGAGCCGCTGGTGGACGTCGCCGACGAGGAAGATGTCGTCGGGGCCTTCGGGGACCATGGCGCGGAGCATCTTCCAGTGCGCGGCGGCGAGGTCCTGGGCCTCGTCGACGACGATGTGGGAGTAGCGCGGGCGCATCCGGGCGACGGAGGCGTCCTCGCGGTGGATGTTGAGGCCGCCTTCCCGGTGCCGGCGCATCTTCTCGGCGCGTTCCTGTTCGAGGCGGGCGGCGTGCTCGGCGACCTGCCGGTAGGTCCACAGGTTCTTCTCGTCGAGGCGGAGCCGGAACTTCTCGACGAGCCGCCAGATCTCGGCGCGCTGGGCGCGGCCGATGCTGCGTCCGCGTCCGGGGCGGCGGGTGCGGAAGTAGTCGGCGCGGGAGTTGCCGGACATGCCGAGGATGACGTGGGTCCATTCGGCGTGCAGGAACTCGGGGTCCCAGCGGGTCTCGCCGAGTTCCAGGAGCAGGTCGCGCCATTCCCGGACGGCTTTGGCGTCGTCGATCCAGCGGCGTTTGCCGCCGGGTTCGGCGCGGGCGACGACGTCGGCGGCGAGCTTGTCGATGTTGACGATCTCGACGCGGGACGCGGTTTCGGGGCCGCCGAGTTCGAGGAGGCGTTTGCGGAGGTCGGCGGCGAGGTTCTTGTTGTAGGTGGTGAGCAGGACGGGCTTGTCGTCGCCGGGCGGGAGCCGGTCGACGAGGTGCTTGACGCGGTGGAGCGCGACGATGGTCTTGCCGGTGCCGGGGCCGCCGCTGACGCGGGCGGAGCCCTTGTAGGCGCGCTCGACGAGCTTGCGCTGGCTCGGATGGAGGAACACCTTCCAGCGGCCGAAGTCGTCTTCGAGGACGGCCTGCAGTTCGGTGTCGGACGTGGTGACGCGGGTGGCGGGGCGGCTGAGGGCGGTGGCGTAGTCCTCGGTGTCGACGTCGTCCTCGGCCTGGACCGGCGTGGTGATCTTGTCGAGGACCTCGTCGAACGTCCCGCCGAAGTACAGTTCGAGCAGCACTTCCTCGGTGAGGGCCGGGGCGAGTTCGGTGAGGCCGAGCAGCTCCTCCTCGGTGGTGATCTTCCTGATCAGGGGGAGCAGGGCGGCGGCGACGCCGAGTTGCAGGAGCTGGTCGTCGGTGAACCCGCCGAACAGCGGCGGCGCCTCGGCGGGTTCCGCCGGCGCGGCCGGTTCCGCGGGCGCGGGCTCGCGGGTGACCGGTGGCGGCGCGGGCGCGGCGCGGGGGGTGGAGACGTTCTCCTCGACGCTGACGAGGTCGACGAACTCGATCCCGCCCGTCACATCGTTGATCTTGTACTGGTAGCGGTCGAGGTTGTCGTAGACGTCCTTGCGGTGCCGGACGGCGACGAGGATGTAGTCGCGGTTGCCGGCGTGCAGGAGCAGCGCCCGGTAGTCGGCGCTGATCCGGGCGGAGTACAGCCGGTCGTGGCCCTGGAGCTGCTTGAGCCGCAGGCCGCGCGCGTCGGGGTTCTTGCGGAAGTCGTGCTGGAATTCGTAGATCGCGCCTTTGACGACGCGCGGCAGCTTCTGGATCTCCTTGTCGGCCTTGTCGAGCAGCCGCAGCGTGGCCTCGCCCTGCGTGGTCATGAATTCGCCGCCTTGGTTCGTTCCGCCAGTTCGTCACAGTCCCACCAGGCCGCCGAGCGGGTCTCCCAGCCGGCCTTCGCGTAGGCGTGGTAGCGGCCGGTGGCCTCGTCGTCGTTGCCCGCGAGGACGACGGCGACCTTGGCGTCCGGCCAGGCCAGTTCGGCCTGCCACGCCTGTTCGCCCAGCTCGTAGCCGACCTCGGGGGCGGGGGCGCCGTGCGCCATCAGGCAGCGCGCGAGGTCGGCGAGCTGCGGTTCGTCGGGGTCGAGGAGGTCGAGCGCCTCGGCCCAGGCGGGGTCCGGCGCGGCCGCGCCGGGCGGCGGGGGCGCCTCGGCGTCCGCAGGGACCGGCGGCGGGCTCGGCTGGCGCGGGCTCGCGTGCGGGATCGGCTGGTGCGGGTCCGGCCTGGGAGGTTCGGGTTCCGGCCGACCTTCCGGGACGCTGCCGGGCGGCAGGTCGTCGGGGTCGAGCGGCAGCAGGCCGAGCGTCGACAGCAGGCCCGCACCACCCGTGACGGCGAGCGCGGCGGGGTCGAACCCGGAGAGGTCGGTGTGGGCGAGTTGGACACCGTCGCCCTCCCCGTACGACAGGAACTGCAGGAGGTTGCCCCAGTACAGCCAGGCGTGCCAGCGGCGGCGGTGGGCGTCCTCGTCGGCGGTGATCGCGGCGGTCCGGTCGTCGATGACGGCGAGGGCCGTCCAGGCGCGCGTCCGGGCGTTCGCGACGACGGTGACGGGGCAGCCGGAGGCGTCCTCGGTGCGGACGAGCATCAGGTCGCCGGGCGGCGGTTCGGGCAGGGCGTCGTCGCCGCGGACGGCGGCGGTGAGCAGGTCGCCGATCCCGCCGGGCGAGGCGCGCCGCATCTCGGCGCCGGGCATCACGAGGCCGGTCGCGGCCGCTTCGGCACGGCGCCGCCAGCGGTCGGCGTCGGGGTCGGACAGGAAGGCCAGCAGCGTCTGGATCGGGTTGGCCCAGATCAGGTCGGCCAGCTCGGCCGGGTCGCCGCCGCCGTGGAGGTAGCCCTCGCGGGCCCGTCCCTGGGCGATGCCCTGGTACGGGACCCACGCGGGCGACTCTGGGAACAGGCCTCTCTCCCAGTGCTCGACGTCGTCCCAGGTGATCTGGAAGACCACGCGGCCGTGGGCGCGGAGACGGGCGCGTTTGGCGGCGTCGCCGGCGAGCCGGTTGGCGTGCGGGGCGGCGTGGTAGTTGTAGCCGTCGAGGTAGACGGCGACTTCCAGGGGCGCCCCGTCCAGCCGTTTGAAGTAGATGTCGGGCCGGGTCTCCTTGATGGTGTTCTGCAGGATGACCTGCCAGTGGACGACGTCGTCCCCGGAGGTGATGCGCAGGTCGGCGGTGCGCCGGTCGTTGAGCCGGGGGCCGGAGCTGAGGGCGCGGCCGCTTCCGGGCTTGCGCGCCCACCGCATCAACGCGTCGAGGAACCGGGCCTCCAGTTCGCTTTCGACCTGGTTGACGAGGGAGATGTCGTCGGTACTGGCGACGGACGCGGTCTCCCAGTCCTCCAGGAGTTCGGCGAGCATCTCGACGGCGAGGCCGCGGTCGGCCTTGTCGAACTCCTCGCCCCGGACGTGGCGGAGCAGGCAGCGGTGGCAGGCCGCCTTGCCCTCCTCGTTGGCGCACGGGCAGTGGAACACGACCTCGTACGCCTCGTGCAGCACTTCGCGGAAGCCCGCCTCGGTGGACATGCGGTGCAGGTAGCCGGTGCCGCCGGGCAGCGTGTCGTGCAGGACGAGGAACCGCCGCCGGTGGCCGCTGTGGTGCAGGTGGTCGGGCATGGTGGCGGTGACGATCCGCAGGTGGGCGGGGTCACCGCCGTACCTGCGGGCGATCCCGGCCATCAGCGCGGCCTCGAACGTGACGGTCCGCTCGGGGATCATCGTGGTGGCGATGGGGACGAGGATCCGCAGGGCCTCGGTGCGCAGCTCATGGGCGAGGATCAGCGGTTCGTGCTCGACGTCGCCGCCGCGCCGCTGCGGGCACCAGGGGCGGTGGTGGCTGCGGGACGCGTCGTATCCGGAGGTGGTGCCGGTGGGCCTCCCGTCCCCGTCGGGCGGGCCGCCGGAGGTGGCGCCGCCGCACGTCCGGCACACGTGGAACGGGTTCAGCCGCCGCAGGTCCCCGGCGAAGGGGTCGCCGGCGGGGCGGTCCATGCGCAGCGACCCGAGGTTGAAGCGGCGGATCACGGCGCGGCGGGTGAAGTCGACGCCGAACACGCGTCTGGCGTGCCGCCAGGCGCCGGGCGCGATCTCGTCGCGGGGGATGTCGACGGCGACGGCGGTCTCGTAGTAGCGGCGCTGCCGGTCGTCGTGGTCGTCGCGGATGCGGGCGTCGTCGCGCAGGTCGTGGGCGGTGACGCGGGTGGGGATGAGGACGGTGTGCAGGCCGCTTCTGTCGCCGATGCGCTCGTTGCCGCAGCGGGGGCAGGGGCCGTGGTCCTCGGCGGCGGCGGTGGTGCGGACGTAACCGCATTCCTGGCAGACGCGCCACTGCCGGTAGGCGGGGCGCTGCGGGGTGCCGATGTCGAGTCCGGTGATCTCGTGCCGGTAGCCGCGGATGTAGAAGTGGTTGCCGGGGGCGAGTTCGGTGAGGGCGGTGGACGCGGACCGCTCGTATTCGCGGAGTTCGCTGGAGAAGCGGCGGTCGCCGCGCGCCCTGTTCGTTCGCTGCCCGCCGGTCCGCTGCCGGTCGGCGGGCGCGGGCGCCTCGCCGGCCTCGTCGCCGACGCGCTCCTCCCAGGTGAGGGTGGCCTCCAGTGCGGTGGAGGTGTCGATGAGCGAGTAGTTGGGCAGCAGCCCGAGTTCGACGAGGGTGCCGTGGGCGCCGCCGCGTCCGATCTCGGCGATGCGGGCCTGGACGGCGCGGCGTTCGGCGCGCAGCTCGCCGCGGCGGTTCCGCTGCTGCAGATCCGAGTCGATCATCGCGGCGATGGCGGCGTCGATGACGTCCAGGCGGGCGCGCAGGTCGGCGAGCCGCTCGTCCCAGACGCGGGTCGCGGCGGCGATGCCCTCCTTCAGTCCGGTGACGGCGAAGTCGCGCAGCCGCCGGGCGGCCTCCTCGGTGACGCCGGTCTCGGGGTCGCCTTGGGCGAACAGGGCGAGGAACCCGCCGGCGAGGGCGTCGCCTTCGGCGAGGACGGCGTCCTGGAACGCGGTCAGCCATCCGGACTCGCCGAACAGCGCGGACGCGAGGCGCGGCATCGGGGGCAGCCCGTCGAAGCGTTCGCGGGCGGCGAGGTCGGCGAGGTGCGCGACGTACTGGCGCTGGAGGATCTCGACGGCGGACAGGTGGCAGCCGGGCGGGACGATGTCGCCCGCGATCATGTCGGTGGGGTCGGTCAGGTAGTACCGGTCGCGGGGGTTCCGCCCGATGAGCGTCAGCAGGAAGGCGTTGCCGGTCTTGCGTCCGGCGCGTCCCACCCGCTGGACGTAGCCGGCCGGTGAGCGCGGCAGCGACGCGAGGACGACGGCGGACAGGTCGCCGATGTCGATGCCGAGTTCCAGCGTCGGCGTGCACGCCAGAACGTTCGGGTCGCTGTAGCGGGCGCCGTCGCGGAACCTCCGCTCGACGTCCTCGCGCTGCGGCCGGGTGAGCTGGCCGGTGTGCTCGGCGGTGATGACGCTGAACGGGCGGGCGCTGCGGTAGAGGCGGCGGTAGTAGTCGTTCTCGTACAGGTCGCTGCGGCGCGTGTCGGTGTCTAGGTGTCCGGTGCAGCGGTAGCGGGGGCAGGGCGCCTCGACCCATTCGCGCAGGCTTTCGGGGTGAACGGTCTGCTGCCAGTTGCAGACGGGGCAGTAGACGCCGGCGTTCTCGACCTGGTCGTCGTCGAGTCCGCGGACCTGGACGTGGCCGGGCCGCAGCCCGAAGACGGGGGTGGCGCCGTCCCCGGCGGTGCGGCGCGCGATGACGTCCTCCTCGGTGAGGACGTTCAGCAGCCGGGACAGGTAGTGGCCGGACGCGCCGTGTTCGATGCCGAGGCAGCGGGCCGTCCAGTCCTGGAGCCAGCTGTGGCGCCCGGTGATGCCGTCGAACTCGCTGCGGTTCTTCGGCGCGCCGAGCACGAACCGCGGCGCGGACAGGCCGCGCGGGAACGCGGGCATCCCGTCGGGGCGCTTGCCCCAGATGGTCATGTACCGCTTGGTTCCGGCGCCGTCGATCCACGCGTCGAGCCAGTGGTGCTGGACGGCGCCGCGCATCCGCATGCGTTCCAGCAGCCCGCGCACGTACGCGACGTAGGTGTCGTGGCCGGGGAGGCCGGTGAGGGCGGCGGGTCCGGCGAGCTGGAGGTCGCGGGCCAGGCCGGCGATGCGGTCGATGTCGCGGACGGCGACCTCGGCGGCGACGGTGCGGGTGAGTTCCAGCGTGCGGCCCTGCCGGGAGCGGAGCCCGAACTCCAGGACGGACGCGAACGCGAGCCGTTCCCCGATCAGCGTCCAGGTCCGCGCGGACCCTTCGGATTCGCCGGCGAGGAGCGCGTCCACGTCGTCGCGGTCGTGCAGGTCGGGCGGCACCACCGAGGGGAGGTATTCGGGGACGCTGGCCTCCTTGACGGTGTCGGAGATCAGCTCGTGCAGCGGTTTCGGCCCGTCGGCGTCGTCCAGCTGGGACGCGAGGAGCAATCGAAGTGAGAACCCGAACGACCGGTTCGCGACGAACCCGGCGCGGTGCGCGGCGTCCTGCACCGAGTCGTTGAACAGGAGGGTCTTGCGTTCCTGCTTCTGGAGCTGGCCGCCGGTGAACAGTTCCGTCACCGCGACGGACGCGAGCGCGGCCAGCCCGGAGCCGAGGAACCGTGTGCCCTGTTCCATGCCGCAGGCGGGGCAGCGGTCGTTCTCGGCGTCCCGGTTGCTCTCCTTGCCGTGGGAAAGGTCGGCGAGGACGAACACGTCCCGGAAGTCGGCCTTGGCGGAGTTCTCCAGGTCCTTTTCCGGGTCCAGCGGCCGGACGTGCCGGCCGTTCGCCGCCAGCACGAGGACGTTCGGCCCGCCCTGCTCCCCCGCCGCCCGCGCCTCCACCTCGCGCCGCGTCGCGGTGATCAGCGGCCGGACGAGACGCTTCTCGGAGATGCCGGACCGGTAGATGCGGGCCGGTTCGGCGACGAGGTCGTGCGGGTCGCGTTCCGGGGAGATCGCCGCCCAGCCGGACCGCCCGCAGTGGCGGCAGTACACGGCGGGCAGCATCTCCCGTCCGCCGCCGGTGACGGTGGTCTCCGCGTCGAGTGGCGGAGGGGCCTCCCCGTACCAGGCGAACCCGGGCCGGGGGCCGACCGCGCGGAGCAGCCGCGTCACCGACCGCACCCACAGGTGCGTTTCGATGTGGAGGAAGGGGCGACCGGCGTCCTCTGGATCCCTTGCTTCGGACAGCAGGGCGACGAACCGCGCGAGAGCCGTCGCCGCGTGCACGGGGGACAGTCGTATCGCCGTGCCCCAGCTGTAGGCGCCTTTGCGCGGGAGGAGTTCGAGGATCTCCCCGAGCGTGTGCGGCTTCCCGTCGAGGACCTCCAGGACGGCGCTGGTGAGGATGTGCTGCCGGAGGACCTTGCCGAGTTCCTGCGGGGTGAGCGAGTCCCGTCCGGTGACGGCCTGCATGATCTGCGCCATGGCGCCGTCATCGCCGTGCGGGTCGGGAACGGACGCGAGTTCCTGCGGGTCGGGAAGGGGGAGGGTGTAGTCGATCCCGGCGTCTTCGATGAACTCGTCGGTGCTCTGCCGGTCCTCCCCGATCACCGAGTCGGGGCCGAAGGGAGTACCGAACACCGCCTCGGCGACCCGCCGGATCTCGGCTCCGTCCCCGCTCTCCCCCAGCGTCGCGCTCGTCGCGACCGGGCAGATCCCGCCGAGGGGCCTCCCGGGCTCGCTGTGCCCGAGCGCCGCCGCGAGGCGCCGCAGGAGCATCGCCACATCGGTGCCCTGCGCGCCGTCGTAGGTGTGGAACTCGTCCACGACGACGTAGGCGAGGTCGGCGTCCTCCCAGAGCGGGAGATCGTCGGCGCGCTGGAGGAGGAGGTCGAGCATCTTGTAGTTGGTGATGAGGATGTCGGGCCGCGACCGCCGGATCTCGCCCCGGTGCGTGTACACGCGCGGGTAGCCGGTCTCCGGGGTGTCGCCGATGTAGAGGCCCGCGGTGACGTCGCCGAGGCCGGGCTGCCGGAGGTAGTCGTCGAGCCGCTGGGCCTGGTCGGTGGCGAGCGCGTTCATCGGGTACAGCAGGACGGCCTTCACGCCCGTTTTTCCTTGAGCGCGTGCCCTGCGGCAGTGGTCGAGCACCGGGATCAGGAACGACTCGGTCTTGCCGGAGCCGGTCCCCGTCGTGATCAGCGTCGGCTGCGCCTGGTGATCGAACGTCGTCAGGCGCCGGAACGCGGCGGCCTGATGGCGGTACGGGACGAACCCGGCCGGCGCCCATTGCATAAGGTCCCGCCACCCGTCGCCCTCGACGCGGAAGGGGGTGCGGATGCGCAGGTAGGGGCCACGGAAGATGCCCTGCTCAGGATGGTTGAGGAAACGTTCCAAACCCTCGCGGACCTGCTCATCCGCCAGCGCGAACGTCGTCGTGAGGTACTGCGTCAGATTCCGCCGAACCTCATCGGCCGCCAACGTCGGCCTCATCCCGCGCCCCTCTCCATCAGTCACTCCCCCGCCGAGCTGGCCGATCTTGAAGCGAGCGACTCATTCCAAGATCGGCCCGCGTGCTCATCAGGCCCGGTCGAGAGCCCCTTCCTTGATTGCTTGCATCAGGCTTCCGAGCTGCGCCCGGTTCACGACGAGCCGTCCGCCGTCCGGGTCCATTGAGTCCCTGACCCCGACTCCTTCGGGCAGCACGGCCAGTTCGATGCACGCTTCATCGGTCGCGCCACCGCTGTACGAACTCTTGCGCCACGCGGTAGTCATGCGTACTCCTCCATCACCTTGCAGATCAGAGCCCTGGAGGCGTCCTCATGGAGGGCTTTCGCTCCAATCCGCTCGAAGTCGATGCTCAGTTGCCTTACCTCGGACGGGACCTCCACCAGGCGGCCTCCACGAAACGCCCCAATGTAGGCGATGTCCCGAGCTTCCAGACTCATGATCTGAAACGGGCCGTCAAGACCTATATACGCCCCGGCCGACCTCGGGATGACGCGAATGATCACATTGGAACGCTCGCCGAACTCCAGCAGGCGTTGAAGCTGCGCCTTCATCACCTCTGCGCCGCCGACTGGACGGTAAAGGACACCCTCGTCCAGCAACACGAGCAGCAGCGGGCCAGAGGAGCCACCCAGAAGCGTCTTCTGACGAGCCATGCGTGCAGAGACGGCAGCCTCGACGTCAGCAGTACCGCCGACCTCCACGAACGCGCGGGCGTAGTCCTCAGTCTGGAACGGGACGGGGATGACCTGGCCCTGATAAACCCTGATCACAGTCGCCTGTGACTCGTACTGGGTGTACTGCCTGAACCAGTCGGGCTCATGCGCTGTACGGGCGAACCAAATCAGCATTTCGAAAAGCCTAGGCGTGTTGTACTTTTTGTCCAGCGCTCTCGCTTGGTCGTCGTGCAGCTTGAGGCGCCCGGCCTCCATGTTGGAAACAGTCGAGCGAGCAGCGTTGATGATCTGCCCGCATTGGGTCAACGAGTGATCATGCTTCTCTCGTTCGAAGCGCAGTGCGTACGCCAGAAAGTGCCACAGAGAGATCTTGGGGTCGAGCGGCTCCCTGGTGTTGGCCATGCACCCTCCACTGTTTCCGGATTTCCCAGATACGCGCGAGGTTATCTCCTCTGCCTGATCCTGGAGATAGAAATCCGGAAACACACAAGGGAAGGCGGGGCGATGCTCACAACGCCCGACTGCCTGCTGATGCCTATGCTGGCCTCGAAGGCCGCGCCTGGCCTCGCACGCACACTGACGCGAACGCGACTGCACAATTGGGGCTGTACGCACATTTCGGACGATGCATTCCTGATCGTCTCGGAATTGATCACCAACGCCGTGGCAGCGACGCCCGGCAAGGAGATCCGCTACCAGTGCAGCCGCGACACCGCCGGCGTCCTCATCGCGGTATGGGACGCCAGCCCGACCCCTCCACGAGTACACCCGCTGACCGAGCTGACGCTCGAAACGCTGGACGTCTCCGAGGAGAACTGGGACGACAACGGCGGCCGGGGCCTCCCGATCGTCACGGCCCTCGCCACCGAGTGCGGCCACACCCCCGACCCATCCGGCGGCAAGTGGGTCTGGGCTCGTCTCAAGCCCTGACAGGACGGCGAAGCCAGCGGCGTGCTGTTCACGCGGAAGGTTCCTCCGACCAGCACGCCGCACCGCCCCCGGCGGCACGCCTTCACCGCAGCCTCGCCGCAGAGGCTGCCCTGTGGCTCCTCGCCGGACCAATCCGATCACGAGGTAGCCCCTCGCCGCCTGCCTGGAAATGCATCCAGCAAGAGTTGCCCGGCCCATGGCAGAAGACCACCAGCGAGCCCCGCAAGGACACCTGCGATGAGCAGGGCGCGGTTACCTGCGGCCTCTCCCGACAAGTATGTGTACGCCGCATACTCCTGCTGCATGGTGGCCGACTCCTGCGGGAAAACTCCCAACCTCTCAGGCTCTTTATCAGAGGCTTGCAAGGTAACTCCGAGCCGGTCATCCCTGCCCGCTCCCGAGTCTCTTCTGTACTGCGAGGTCAGATACAAAAGCCTGACGACAATATTCCACCTCTTAGGGCTGGAAGTCTTCAGAGACTCATCACGGACCGGAAAGTACTCAACGTCGCGGTCAAATACAGCCCTGGGAACATTGACGACCCAAACGGTTGGCGTCGTCACCGAAAGACGAAAACCGGACACGCTGAAGAAGCTTTGCAGCAGATCGCCTGAAACGGAGACTTCATGACGCCCCTTGCCATCGCCGCATGACATACCTTTGACACGCTGGACGCCTCGCTCTTCCGCCGGTGATCCAGCCGCGGAGACCCCGGAAGACGCTTCTATGTTGCGCAACTTCGCCTGATTGAAGAGCCCCAACGCCCAGGGCATGCAAGCTTGCGCCTTCCGCGCCCCTTGCATCTTCACTGTCAGGTACATCTGGGTATTTACCTGACCTTGCTCCGATGGGGGTTCCCCAGTAGCGAGTGCATGCTTGACTTCTACATCAACAAGATCAGTCTTCTCGGGGAGATAGACGGTTATCACGCCGTCGAAATGTTCTGACGGCGCTGGCGGCGCCGAAACAGTGAAGCGATCCCAGGCAGCAACAGCCAAAGCAATCCCGAGCCCTGCAAAAACGAAAGCCAACACGACTTTCAACTTGGAGTTCTGAGCTCCAACTTCCTGAGACGCCGGGGAACGGCCCGGCGGCTCTCCTTCTCCCCCTTGAGGGTTATGTTGCCGCTGGCCCGAAGATGCCTGACGCAACAGACGAATCAGAGCGGCCGCTAAGGTCAGCCCACTAATGAGCGTCAAGACCTTACGCAAGCCAGCCCAGCCCCTCTCACCTTCGGGCAACCTGCCATCCAACGGATGAATAACAACCGCCCGGCCAGCAGGACGCAATCGAGTCCAGCGCAACCCATCTACGCCGAGGAATCTTCGCCGCCGGGCGTCCACCCCTCAGCCTTCGCCCGCTCCAACCGCTCCGAGAACACAGCATGCGCCTGCCGATACTCAGCCTCCCGATCGGCCTTGTAGAACGGCGCTCGGTACCCCACTGGAACAGATGAGTCGGCACCCGAAGCAAGATAGTCCATCAATTGATCAAAGTGCACCCTTGATTGGACGTACCCATAAGCGTTGTGATTCTTCGCGATCTTTCGGCCGTCAGCGTCGAACCAAATGTTCGATTCATAGTCAGCAAGAACTGGGTAGCGCGAGCGGTAGACCGCAATCAACTGCTCAACGGTCATCCCGAGCAGCAATGAAACCAGCGCGTCAATCTCAACCAAAGCCGCTCTACGCTCTCGCTCTGATCGCAACGGTGTAACAGGACCCCATTCTCTGTCTACGGCCTTAGGGGAACTCAATGGCTTAATCCCCGGCCAATATGCAGCCCATTCATCACTCAACCAAGAGTCGTCATACAATTCACCCCAAAGACCAGCATAGTCTCTGGTAAGGCAGTTGAGGCGAAGGGTTCTTAGCAACAAGCTTCGCGCCAAAGGATGATCAGAATCAGGTGCTGGCATAACCCGGGCGTCCGCCTTGCGAAGATCCGAGCGGCCGCTTATTCGCAGCAAGTAGTCGAGCGGGAGTGCCGCCCAGAAGCCCGCCGTCAAAGCGGTGAAGCGATTGTCAATGACAGCCATCGTATGAACGGCATCTACATGAGCCGGCCCTGGCGGCAGTATCGCGGCGTAAAGCGACCGCTCTCCATTGAAAGGAATCATGCGTCGCCAGGCCAGCCGATAAAACTTAGTGTATACCCCGGCTCGACCATGGATAGACCATCGGTCTTGCGCGTTGCGATATTCGTCAAGCCCTGAGGCTCGTCTGTAGTTTGTCGCCGGGATTGCGTCTACCGGTAGGTCATTTAGGTCTTGAGCACGGTCCGAACTCTTGAACCTAGGCGGCTCCTTAGCGAAAGGGGTAGCAACACTGATGTGAGATCCCTGGAGGATGACTTCTTCCAATACCTCCGGTCTCCCTACCTGCCAGCGGATCAGCCCGTTGCTCTTGTCGTTCGCCTCATCATATCCCCGACTGATAGCGGGATTACTAGCACCCAATCTCCTTTTGTAATTTGCCAGAACGCCGATTGCGTCGACTTCACCTGTTGTAATCGGATAGAGGAGGGGAGTCTGCTCGACTGGCACGTTCGCTGCACTCAGAAGTCGTCGCCATTCAGCCAGCACACTTTTATTCACTTTAATAATTCTTGCCCTATGCGGCCTTACATCCCACTTGCCTTGGTATTTAATTCCGGGCGTTTCTCCCGTTCCGTCATCATTAAGTGATCCAAGAATCACGTTACTGTCATAGAGGTCACTGAAATGGAGGAAGTCCACGTCACCTTCGACGCCATAAATATGGAGACCAAATTCTTGTGTACGACTAAGATCCTCGAATGCCCAGTTTGCTGCGTTGATGAATTTTGCATGAATACGAAGGTGCCTATAGGCTCTTGAGCGAAGCAAACCTTCCTTCACTCCACCGAAATGCGTGTCTGGGTGAATGAATCCAATAACCCCAGTTGGGCTAATGTTCCGCCAAGCACGACACATGAATGCACGGTAGAGGTCAGGTTGCGTTCCCGAGAGCAGTGAGTAGACGCTCCCTGATCCAATAAACTCCACCATGCCTGCGTGTTCGGCCATGGCATGCAGGAAGTATTCCACTGTCACCGGCTCCTGCAAGAGAGCACTCTTACGGGAGAGGCGGTCAGATAGGCTTGGCTTATCCACGAGCACGAACCAAGGCTCAACCTCAGCAAGAATTGCTGCCTCTTCCCAGCGCGGACGCACCCAGGGAGGGTTGCCCACCTGAAGGTCGAAGCCACCCCTTTGGAAGATTTGTGCGAACTGGAGTTCCCAGTGGAAGCAGCCCTGCTGCCTGGCGATGTTTTCGACAGTGTTGAGCCAAGGGAAACGCTCATTGAGCTTGAATTCGTTGTCCATGCCCATCCAGGCAGGGAGTTGGTCTTCGTGCTCGCCCAACTCTCCCAACGACGCGAAGTGGGCACCGAGGGAGTCTTCCGGGATGTCCGTGGTGCCGAGGAGGGCCTCGGCGAAATCGAGCCAGTCGTCCAGGTCCGCGAGCGGGATTACTGAGCGGCGCTCGACGCGGGCGGGCTTGCGGGGTGACTTGGGCCGCGGCTTCGACTGGTTGATCGGGATCTGGACAGGGGTCTCCCCGAAGAGCGACGCCGCCTCCCAGCTTTGCGGGAATCCGGTCGGGTCGGGGTCCGGCGCCTCAATGACGGCGGGGGCGGGCGGGACGCTGTCGAGGACGTTCTCCTTCAACCGCTCGTAGATGCCGTCCGAGCCGTCCAGCAGGCCGGCCTTGTCGAGGGGCCAGAACCAGAGGGCGCACCACGTGTCCATCAGCGTCTTGAGGCGCCAGAAGGGCGTGCCCGGATACATCAGGTCTTTGAGAATTTGCTCGCGGGAGACGATCTCCTCCCCCGGCTCGCGGAGGTCGTCCGCTCCCCAGACCTGAATACGGCGGCTGATGTCCTTCTCGGACAGCTCCAACCGCTTGATGACCAGCTCCCACAGGTACTCCGCGCGGCAGGCGAGGCCCTGGAGGCGTTGGACCTGGGTGAGCTTCTGTCCCTGCTTCTTCTTGGTGGACGGGTCCTTGAGCATTCCCTTGCGCCAGTCGCCGAGGCGCTTGGCGTCGTCGAGCGCGAGGTTCTTGGCTTCCTTCTCGCTCGCCACCGCACCCCAGCCCTGGGCGGGCAGCAGAAAGTGATGGATGTGGCCGTCGGGGATCGGCCCGTCGCGGAAGGGGTGGTCCTTCGGCGCGGTGGTGAGCCACGCCTTCTTCTTGAGGTGGTGCGCCTCGTACAGGCGGCGGCCCGCGCCGATGAGCGAGTTGCCCCGGCGCAGGTGCAGGCCGAACCATGGAGCTTGCAGGCCTCGGTGCATGACGTTCAGCCACAGCGAGACCTCGGCCAGTTCGACGGCCGTCTCGTTGAGGTCCACCCCATACGAATTGTGCAGGGCGATGTACGCCTTGACCTTCTGGAGTTCTTCCGTGTAGCGGTCGGGTTCGAGGCTCTGGTTCTTCTCGGCCTGTCGCCTCTTGAGGTACTCGGCGGCGACCTGGTTCATGGCCTCGTTGAGGAACGCGCCGGAGCCGAGGGCGGGTTCGCAGATCGTCCAGTCGAGGATCTCGCGGGCCTTGGTGGTCGTCCCGTCCTGGTCGAGGCGTTCGCGAAGCGCGAGCTGCACGGTGACCTGCGTCAGGGACTCGGGTGTGTAGTAGGACGCGCTGGTCTGGCGGTCGCGGCCGGCGAGCCGATAGACAAAGGCGCCGGGCTTGTAGCGGACGCGCTCGTCGGTCTTGATGCCGTTCTCGTCCACGCGGCGGACGAAGACGGCGTCCTCGTAGTCGTCGGCCTTGGAGGCGGGGATCATCCAGGAGCCGTCCTTGGGGTCGCCGTTCTTGGCGACCTCGTACAGCTCCTCCTTCGCGATGAACCCCGTGTACGACATCAGCCCCTCGTACACCGCGCCGAGCTGGTTGATGCCGAGTTGCGCGTACGAGATGAAGCCGCCGCGTTCCTTGCGCTTGCCCTTGGCGAGCATGAGGAGGCGCAGCACCTTGTACAGAGCCTCGTTGCGGAGGCGGGTGTCGATGGGCTTGGAGTCGGGGTCGTCCTCGTCGAGGTCGATCGCGGCCTTGCCGATGAAGCGGGTGCGTTCGGGGTTGAAGAGGTCCGACTTGAGGGGTTCGAAGCGGAGACCTTCACCGTCCGAGCCGAGGGTGCGGCCGGCGCCGCGCGGGTTGCGGCCGTCGTTGACCATGCGGAACAGCAGGTCGAGCGACTCGTAGAGGTGGACGCTGCGGCGCGACTCCTCCGAGACCAGGTCGCGGACGATCAGGTCGCCGAGGCGGGCCATGCTGTAGCCCCTGACGTACGCCTCGTCGTCGGTGGGGAGGATGCCGAGTTCCGGGCGGGCCTCGGCGTACAGCAGGAACAAGATCCGGTAGAGGTAGCGGAGGGCTTCGCGGCCGAGTTCCTTGGCAAAGGCCGCCGGTTCCATGACCTCTTCGGGGCGGACACCCTGTTCCCTCATCCGGTCGAGGACCTCGTTGGCGATGATCTCGACGGATTCGCGGAGTCCTTCGCGCAGCTCCTTGGACACGCCGACGGCGTGCTGGCGGGAGCCGGAGAGCAGTTCGGCGAGGGGTTCGGCTCCGCCCTCCTCGGGCGGGAGCAGCGAGTCGGCGCTGAACAGGGCGGCGATCGTCTCGATCTCGGCGGTCGCGGCGGTGCTGCGGCCGAGCGCGACGTCCAGGCTGACGGCGAGGTACCGTCCCTCGCCCCACGTCATCCGGTCCGCCAGGATCACCACGCCGCCCACGAGGATCAGCACGTAGCGGGGCGGCTCGTCGGCGGCGAACAGCCACGACGCGAGCTTGTCCCCGGTGCGGAGCATGTGCGGGTGGTCGAGTTCGACGGGGGTGAGGAGCCGTCCGGCGCTGCTGGTGTCGAGGGCGGCGTCGACGTCCGGGGCCCATCCGCACTCGATCGCTATGACGCTGGAACGGTCGGCCGGCTCGGCGTGCGCGACGGCGACCTCGTACTGCTTGTCCGACCGCTCGACCGTCAGGACGCGCGGCTCGGCGTCGAAGCCCAGGGCGCGGAGGACGTCGCCGTGCAGATCGTGGAGTGCCTTCTTCCACTCCTCGATCTTCGGAAGGTCCTTGCCGTCGCGGACGGTCTCCATGGCGTCGGCGAAGAACGGACGGTCCTTGAAGTAGCTGCGCTTGAGGCCGCGCAGGCCGGTGCGCGGGGTGGGGTGCCCGTCCTTCTCGGCCTCGGTCCAGCGGGCGAGCAGCCCGTCCTTCTTCTTCAGGTCCTTGGGGAGGACCTCGGCCAGGTAGTGGGCCGAGAAGTAGTCGCCGCGGTTGACGATCGAGTCGTACGTCACGAGTCCCCCTCAAGGACGGCGAGGATGCGCAGCAGCGGCTCACCCGTCGTCTCCAGGCTCTTGAGCAACTGCTTCTGGTCGGCGACGGTGCCGGTCACCTGCCCGCGCTTCTTCGCGCCGTGCGATGTCCCGTCCAGGCTCTTCAAGCTCTCCCGCTCCCACAGTTCGAGCTGCCCGTCGTACTCCCGGAGGGGCCGCGCCACCTCGTCGTCGTGCCGGTCGCGCTGCTCGTCCAGGTGGCGGCGCGCGGCGTGGATCGCCGGCTCGATGAGGGGCGTGAGTCCTTCGATGTCGGGCGTCCGGCTCGTGTTGATCATCGTGGGGCCGACCCCGGCCTCGGTGAGGACCTCGGTCATGTCGCGGACGACCGGCGCGCCCGGCAGGCCGCTGATCGCCATCCAGTCGACCACCGTGGGCTGACCCAGCGCGTTGGAGTAGATGCCCTGGACGAGGAACGTCGGCTCGTCCACCCTCGCGGCGATGACGGGCGCGGCCCGCCGGACGAGCTGCACCTGCACCTTGTCCACCAGCCACTCGACCATCGGGTGCAGGTCGGACAGGTACGCGATGTCCGGCCACATGGTCTTGGTGCGGCGGGCCTCGTCCAGCTTGCGCTGCGCGAGGCCCCGGTCGAAGGTGACCTTCATCCGTTCGGTGATCTTGTGGGTGCGCAGGTAGGACGCCGGCAGCGCGGACAGCCGATGGACGAGGTCGGGGGGCGGCTCGAACGCGAGCAGCCCGCCGTCGTCATCGACGCGCAGGTGCGGGCACACCGTGCGCAGCGCCTCCCGGACGAACTCCTCCGTCGACCCGAACAGCTTCGGGACGCGGGCGCGCCTGACCTCCGCGCGTGCCTCGCCCTGCTCCACCGCGCCGAACAGCTCGGCCATGAAGTCGACCGGCGGCGCCTCCGCGAGGGACTCCTCGACCGACTTACCCCTGAGGAGGTCCTTGATGAGCCGGTCCTCCTCCTTCTTCGCCGTGAATTCGCGGGTGACGGCCTCCGCCGTCCCGATGCTGCGGTGCGCCTCCTCCTCCCGCTTGAGGAGCTTCTCGGCGACGGTCGTGTCGTCCAGCGCGCCCTCGGTCCGCGAGGTCAGGACGATCGCACGGAACTGCGGCTCGTGCTCCTGCCCGTACCGGTCGATGCGGCCGTTGCGCTGCTCGATCCGGATCAGGCTCCACGGCAGGTCGTAGTGAATCAGGTGGTGGCACTGGCGGTGCAGGTTAACGCCCTCGGACGCCACGTCTCCGGTGAACAGCAGCCGGACCTTGCTGTCGGAGAGGGAGAACTCCTCGACGATCTCCTGCTGCCGCTGGTCGGAGAAGCCGCCGTGCATAATCCGCACCTGGTCGGCGGCAAGGCCCAGTTCGGCGGGCACGATCCGGGCGAGCCACTCCAACGTGGGGATGCTCTCGGAGAAGACGACCGCGCGCATCGTGCCCCTGGCCTTCACGCCGATGTTCTTCAGCTCGTCCACGAGGGTCCCGAGCTTGGCGGAGTCGTGGTCGCCCATCTGGTCGACAAGGAAGGCCAGATTGTTGAGCGCCTCGATCTCGCGCGCCTCGGTCGCGTTCTTCAGCCGCTTGGCGACGGTCGCGCCGAGCGCGACGTGTGACGACAGGAACGCCTTCGCGAGCGTGTAGGGGAACAGGCGCCGGTCGGCGTCCAGCACCGAACTTCCGGTGCGGTCGGGGCCGGGCAGCCAGACCTCCGCCAGCTCCGCGAAGATCGCTTCCTCCTTGGGCGTGGCGGGCGCGCGCAGCGAGATGGACGGGCCTCGGTCGGGCCACCGGCCGCGGATCCGGTCGCGGACCTCGTCACTGATCTTCGTCCGGCGGATGTAGAGGTGGTCGATGTCGGACGCCGCATACCGCTTCGGGTCGGCGATGGCGGCGGGGTCGAGCAACCCGATCAGCTCGGCGAACGACTTGGCGTCGCCGTTGTGCGGGGTCGCGCTCGCCAGCAGCAGCGCGTCGGTGTGCTTGGCGAGGAGGCGGGCCAGCTTGTTGCGAAGGTTGCCCTCGTTGATGAGGTTGTGGGACTCGTCGATGACGACGGCGTCCCAGTGCATGTTCTCCAGGTGCTGCCCGTACCGTCCCTGGTTCTTGAGGGTGTCGACGGAGATGATGACGCGCTTGTAGTACAGGAACGGGTTCCGCCCGGCGGGGATGTCGCGCTGGATCCGCTCGATGCCGACCGAGTCGAGCCGGACGAGCGGGATCGCGAACCGCGTCCACAGCTCATGCTGGAACTGCTCCAGGACCTGCTGCGGCGTCACGACGAGGATGCGTTCGCCGCGTCCCCGGCGGATCAGCTCCGCCAGGATCAGTCCGATCTCCAGGGTCTTGCCGAGGCCGACGACGTCCGCGAGCAGGATGCGGGGCCGCAGCCCCTTCAGCGCCAGCTCCGCCGGACGCTGCTGGTAGGTGAGCGGGTCGAGGAGGAACCGGTCCGCCAGCGCCAGGCCGCGCTCGGACTGCGGCAGCGGCGTGCGGCGCAGCACCGACTCCAGGTACAGGCGGCTGCGCGCGAACGCCGAGGACTCGTCGGCGACGAGCCGGGTGTCCTCGGGACGGAGCTGGACGATGTCGTCGATCCCGGTGAAGAAGACCGCGTCCTCGTCCCGCACGAACTCCGAGACCCCTACAGCGGTGATCTTGAAGCCGTCGCGGGGGGTGGGGGTGCAGGTGCGCACCATCCACTCCGCGTCGCGGACCTCGACGCGCGCGCCCGGCGCATACGGGGTCGCTGTCTCTGCGGAGGAGGTCACTCGGCTGGCTCCTAACGGGTCGTTCTCGCGGGGGTCGGACGGTGGGCCGGGGCGGGCCGCCGGTCAGAGTCTGGAGCCGGGCGCGTAGGCGAGGGCCAGCCGGTCCGCGAGCGACGCCACGACCGGACGGGGCACCGAGCGCTCCCGATGCCGCGAGCGCGCGGGACGCCGGGGCGGCTCGATGTCGGACGGCGGATCGTCAGGCCGCTCGACGTAGGTGAGCGTCGCGAAATGGATGCGGGCGTCGCGCGCCGACATCCCGGCGGCGTCCAGCATGCGGCGGAACTCGGCGGACGCCTCCGCCGGGGTCGGCCGGGACTCCGCGGCGTACTCCAGCATCGCCTCGACCACCGGCGCCAACGACGCGGGCAGGCCCGACATGTCCGGCCTCAGGTCGGGGTTCATGATCGCGTAGTAGAGGGCGTGCTCGTTCTTGTGTTTGTACGGGTAGTGCTTGGTCAGCGCGTAGAGCAGCGTGGCGCCCGTCGCGTACACGTCGGCCGCCGGCGTGAGGTCCTTCGCCGACTCGACCTGCTCGGGCGGCATGAAGACGGGCGTGCCGAGCCGCGTGCCGGTCCGGGTGAGGTTCTCGTCCGTCTCTTCCAGGGCGACGAGGCCGAAGTCGATGACCTTGGGACCGTCCGGGCCGAGGACGATGTTGCCGGGCTTGAGGTCGCGGTGCAGGACGCGGGCGGCGTGGATGTCGGCGAGCGCCTCCGCGAGCATCACGCCCAGCGCCGCCCCCATCTCGGCGGTGAGCGCCGGGCGCACCGACAGGTAGTCCCTCAGCGTCTCTCCGCGCACGTAGTCCATGGCCAGCCACGGGCTGTCGGCGCCCGGCTCGGAGGCGGCCACCAGACCCGCGACGCGCGGCCCCTGAACCATGCCCATCGCGAGCACCTCGCGGTCGAACCGCTCGCGCATCGTTGGCTGGTTCGCCATTCCGTCCCGGATCACCTTGACGGCGACCTGCTCCGCGTCCGGCGTGACCCCGAAGTAGACGGCGCCCATTCCGCCCTCGCCGAGCCGGCCGTGCAGCTCGATGCCGCCGATCGTCCGCGGATCGGACGGTTCGAGCGGCTTCATCGGCACCAGCTTCCCCAGGACGGCACTGACCAGGGTCGTCCTGCCTGACGACCGGCCGGGCAGCCAGGATAGATCTGCGCGCGAGGCGGAGACACCGTTCTCCGACGGTTGCGGAACGGTGACCGTGCGAACCCGGGAGCGGGTCCTCCGCGATGCATCCCACCGGTGCTCCTCCTGACTACGCATCGTCCCAGGTCGGACTGGGGAGAGAACCGAAGTTCCCTGGTCAGGGCGCATCGGAAGCCGGTGTTTTCCCGGAAGCCTGACACGGCTGGCCGTATTCGGACACGGTCTCCGGTCAACCGGCCCACCGCCGGAGAGTCGTGCGAGGACCGGCACCGTTGGGCGGCTGCTCACCAACCTGGATTCCAGCCTGCGCATCATCGCGCTGCCCGAGGACGGCGTCCCGACAGCGCTCGAAGCCGTCGTCACGCGGAAACACCAAGCTCGCGCTGGACGCAGCGCATAGAGACAGCCTTCGCGGCCCGTGTGCCGCCCGGTCCGTGCGTCCGGGTGTTCAGGCAGTCTGTTGAGCCGAGGCGCAGGTTCGCGGTACATCCGGCAAGGGACGCGGGTCACTCGGGCGACAGTTTGGATGCTGCTTCTCGTACGCTCCGGACTGGGTCGTTGACGGCGCGGTCGCGTAGGAGGCTCTGGGTGTCCGGGTCGGCCGGGTGGGCGGCGGCCAGGGCCTCTAGTGCGTCGCGGCGCATGGTGAGGTCGGGGTCGTTGACGGCGCGGTCGCGGAGTAGGGCGAGCGTCTGCGGGTCGTCCGGCCAACCGTCGGTCGTCGCCCTCATGGCGCCTTGCCGCACGCGCCAGTGGGCGTCGTCGGCCGCGCGGTCGCACAGCCACGCGAGGGTTTGCGGGTCATCCGGGCGGGCGGCGGCCACGGCCCGCACGGTCTCCCACCGGACGAAGTCGTCGCGGTCGTTGACGGCGCGACTACGCAGCCAGGCGAAGGCCTTCGGGTCGTCTCGCCAGCCCTCGGCCACCGCCCGGAGGGCCTCTCGCCGGACGGCCTCCTCGCGGTCGTTAGTCGCACGGGCGCGCAGGAATTCGAGGGTCCGCGGGTCGTCGGGCCAGCCGTCGGCGACCGCCCGGATGGCCGCCTTTCGTACCGGGAAGTCCGGGTCCCTGATGCCTCGATCGCGCAGGAGGCCGAGGGTTCGCGGGTCGTCCGCCCAGCCGTGGGCCACTTCTCGTGTTGCCACCAACCGCACGTTCCCGTGCAGGTCGCGGACGGCACGATCGCGCAGCCAGGCGTGGACGTGTGGATCGTCCTGCCAGCCCTCGGCCACCGCGACCGGTTCCCACTGCAGGGCCGCGTTGAGGTCGCCAGCGAGATGATCATGCAGTCCGGCCAGGGGCGGCGGCTCGGCCGGGACGCGGCAGGCCTTGTCGACGATCTTGATCTGCGCCAGCAGGCCCGCCGCCCTCACCGTGGCGGCCAGCATTTCGGCGGTCGTCCAGAGGCCGTCCCGACGTCTGCTCATGGCGCCATCTTCGCAACCGGGGGGCGGTGTCGCGCGTCCCATTGAGGGCCGCTTCGAGTGCAATTCTCTGGGGAGCGGGCCTTCTGGCACTCTGGCGGCAAACGGGGTGAAAGTGATGCGGGGGTGTGGATGGCCGGGGACACGCTGACGCGAGAGCGGATCGGGCATCTGTACGACTACCTGAGCGCGCTCGCCCAGGAGGTCTACGCCAAGCCCGTCCGGCATGTCGGGGATCATGACGTGGCGGTGTCGCCGGGCGACCTGCCGTCCCATCCGGCCGTGCGGGCGGGGGCGGCGGCCGGGGAGGCGTGGCTGCGCGTCGGCAAGGTGGCGAGGCCGCTGCCGCCCGGCCTGCCCGCCGAGCTTCGCGAGCCGTTCCGCGACGTGGTCCGGGACGATCCGTACGTCGCGCCGGAGGCCCCCGATGATCTCGCCTGGCGTGTCGGGGCCCTGACCGAGGACGATCCCGCGGCGGTACGGGTACGTGCGGCCTTCGAAGAGTGGCGTGAGCAGGTGTGGACGCCCTGGGCCGAGGCCGCGCGGGAGGCGATGGCCGCGCGGCGCCTGTACGAGACGCTGTTCCGGCTCCGGCAGCGGATGCGCGCCGACGAGGCCACGCACGAGCTGGTGTGGGGCCACGGCGTCCTCGGGTGGAAGCACGGCGGGCATCGCGTCTGCCATCCGCTGCTGATCACGCGGGCGCGGATCGCGTTCGACGAGCGGTCCGGTGAGATCTCGATCGTCCCGGACGGGATACCGGCGCTGGAGCTGGACTGCCTGCAGGGGCTCGGCGTCCCCGGGATCGACCGGCTGAACGCGGTCGTCGAGGAGGTGCGCGACACGGCGGTCGATCCCTGGGCGCCGGACGGGACGCGGGCCCTGTACCGGCGGATCCTCGCGCCGCTCGGTCTCGACGACCGGCTCGAAGACGGCCCGGATCTCCCGGACGCCGGTCCCTCGCCGGTCATGGCCGAGACGTGGCGGCTGTTCGTCCGCAGGCGCCGCGTCATGTTCCTGCGCTTCTTCGAGCGGCTCAAGGCCGCCGTCGCGGACGGGGAACGGCTGCCCGCTCCGATGGTGGCGCTCGCCGCCGGGGAGGACGCGGCACGGGACGCTCTGGCGGCCGGCGACGCCGACTGGGCGCCGGTCGCCGAGCAGCTGCTGCTCCCCCTCGCGGCCAACGACGAGCAGGAGCAGATCGCGCGCAAACTCGCCCGGCACAGCGGCGTCACCGTGCAGGGCCCGCCCGGTACCGGCAAGAGCCACACGATCGCCAACCTCGTCTCCCATCTGGTCGCGCACGGCAAGCGGGTCCTGGTCACCGCGCACAAGGACCAGGCACTCGCCGTCCCGCGCGAGAAGATCCCGGCCGAGCTGCGGGACCTGTCGCTGGCGGTGCTGGGGTCGTCGTCCGCGGACCTCACGGAGCTGCAGCGGTCCGTCCAGGCGATCACGGCCGCGGCCGACGGTGTCGACGAGGAGCGCGAGGAGAGGGCGACGGCCGCGCTCCGCGAGCGGCTCGACCGGGTGCAGGGGGACGTGGCGGTGCTGCGCAAGCGGCTCCGCGACTCGCTGGAGCGCGAGCAGGAGAGCCTGGAGGTCGGCGGGTTCCGGCGCACGGCGGCGGAGGTCGCCGACTGGCTCGCCGAGAACGAGGAGGCGCTCGCCCGCGTCCCCGATCCGCTGACCACGGCGTCCGCCTGCCCGCTGGACGCGTCCGAGCTGGCCGAGTTCTACGCGCTCGCCGGCGCCATCGAAGGGCGCGACGCGGCTGTGGCGACCATGGATCTGCCGACCGCCGGGCGGCTTCCCGCCGGCGCCGACCTCACCGCCCGCTGGGACGAGTTGCGCAGGCTCCGTGAGGCCCTGGCCGGCCTCCGGGAGTACGTCGCCGACCTCACGCGCGTCGACGGCGTCCCGCAGGAGGAACTCGCCGCGCTCGCCGAGCACACCGGGCAGGCGGCGCGCGCGCTCGAAGGGCTCCAGGAGCCGTGGCTGGCGCGGCTGCGCGAGCAGGTCGCCCAGAACCCGCAGTGGCACGCGCTGTGGGACGGGCACGCGCGGCGGCTCGCCGAGGACACCGGGGAGTGCGCGCGGCTCCGGTCGATCATCGCGGGGTCGGCGGTCGAGCTTCCGGCGGGCGTCACCCGCCGCGAGACCCTCGGCTTCCTGGAGCAGGCGCGGGCGCGCTTCGCCCAGGGCAGGGGCGTGTCCCCGCTCGTGCAGCGCGGGCTCGCCCAGTTCCTCAAGGGCACGAGCCTGGACGGCGAGGCGCCGCGGACCGCCGCCGACATCGACAAGATGACCGCGTTCGTGGAGCTGGGCCGGCGGCGGGAGACGGCCGTCCGGCTGTGGCGGGACGAGCTGGTCGCGGCGCTCGGCGCACCCGACCCGCCGGGCGGGGGCGGTGCGGTGGAGATCTGGATCGACGCGGAGGTCCAGAAGATCCACACCGCACTGGCCTGGGAGACCGCCCACTGGCCGGGGCTGCGGGCGCGGCTGGCCCGGGTGCTCGCCGCCGAGGCCGTCCCGGCACGGCCCGTCCCGGACGATCTGGACCGGCTCGCCGCCGTCCTCGGCGGGCTGCGGGCGCGCGCCCGGGAGCGGCAGGTGCGCGCGGACTTCGACTCGCTCGCCGCCCACCTGGCGGAGGCCCGCCGGCGGGACGGCGCCGCCCCGCTGTGGGCCGACCTCGCGACCGCGCTGGAGCGGGGCGACGCCGCGGCTTGGGACTCCGTGCTCGCGGACGCGTCCCGGCTGGCCGCCCTCCGGCCGCAGGTGGCACGGCTCGACGACCTGCGCGGAAGGCTCGCCGCGACCGCGCCGCGGTGGGCGCGGCGGATCCTGGAGACCGGCGGGGACGCGGACGCCTGCGGCGACCCGGCGCGGCTTGAGGGGCTGTGGCGGTGGCGGCAGGCGGAGACGTGGCTCCGCGCGATCATCGACGCCGACGACCTCGGGCAGGTGCAGCGGCGGCTCGACGAGGCCCAGGAGGAGCAGCGCCGCCTCACGCTGGAGCTGACGCGCCGGTCCGCGTGGCTCGCCATGAAGCGGGGCCTCGGGCACACCCAGCGGCAGGCCCTGGTGGGCTGGCTGCAGACCCTCCGGAAGATCGGCAAGGGCACCGGCGTCAACGCGAACAAGTGGCGGGCCGAGGCGCAGCGGCTCATGCCGGAGGCGATGGGCGCCGTCCCGGTGTGGATCATGCCGTACTACCGGGTCGCCGAGTCCTTCGATCCCGCCGTCGCCGACCCGTTCGACGTCGTGATCATCGACGAGAGCAGCCAGTGCGACGTGTTCGCCCTGGGGCTCCTCGGCCTCGGCCGCAAGGTCGTCGTGGTGGGCGACGACAAGCAGATCAGCCCGTCCGCCGTGGGGGTCCGCCGCGACCGCGTGGACGAGCTGATCCGCACCCATCTGCCGACGTTCCCGAACTCGCTGCTCCTGGACATGGAGTCGAGCCTGTACGACGCGTCCGCGCGGCTCTTCCCCGGTGTGGTGCGGCTGCGGGAGCACTTCCGGTGCCTGCCCCGCATCATCGAGTTCTCGTCCCAGCACTACTACGGCGGTGAGATCCAGCCGCTGCGGGAGGAGTCGGCCGACCGGCTCCCCGGCCCCGCCGTCCGCGCCGTGCACGTCCCGGACGGCGTGCGGCGCGACCTGCCGATCGGCAACGTGAACGAGGCGGAGGCGGACGCGGTCGTCGACCAGGTCGTCCAGTGCTGCTCCGACCCCGCCTACGACGGCCGCACGATGGGCGTCATCTCCCTGCTCGGGACGAGCCGCCAGGCGCAGCTCATCGACGAGCGCCTGCTGGGCAAGCTCGGCCCGGAGGAGTACGAGCGGCGGCTGCTGCGCTGCGGCGACTCCTACGGCTTCCAGGGCGACGAGCGCGATGTGGTCTTCATCAGCGTGGTGTCGGACGGGGAGGGCGCGCCGTTCACGTCCCGGCGCTTCGAGCAGCGGATCAACGTCGCCGCCAGCCGGGCCCGCGACCAGATGTGGGTGTTCCACAGCGTCCGGCCGCACCGGCTGCATCCGGAGGACCAGCGGGCGGCGCTGATCCGCTACGCCGCCGACGGGCAGCGGTCCACCGACCTCGCCCGCGACCTGGAGGCCCGCTGCGACTCCGACTTCGAGCGGCGGCTCCTGCGGATGCTGCTGGGGCGCGGCTATCTGGTCACGCCCCAGCATCCCGTGGGCAACCTGCGGATCGACCTCGTCGTGCGGGGCGGCGGCCAAAGGCTCGCGATCGAATGCGACGGCGACAGGTTCCACGGGCCCGACCAGTGGGAGGACGACCTGCGCCGGCAGACCGTCCTGGAACGGCTCGGGTGGCGGTTCTGGCGCGTCCGCGCCAGCGCCTTCTACCGGGATCCCGAAGCCGCCACGTCCTCGCTGTGGCCTCTGCTCGAATCGCTCGGCATCACACCCGAACCGGGTCCCGGGCCGGAAGGGCCCACGGATACTCCCACGTACGGTCCCCACCTGGATCATCTGGGACCGGACGATGGGATCACGGGCCTGACGTACGTCCCCGGTACGTGAAAAGGGGTGCGGCTCCGGCGCCCGCGTCCGGTACCGTCCCGGCGGCGTGAAGGAGGGGTCGTGGAGATCGTTGTCGATGATCTGAGCGGGGCGGAGATCGGGGCGTTCCTGCGGGAGCATGTGGAGGAGATGCGGGCGATCACGCCTCTGGAGAGCAAGCACGCGCTCGACCTCGACGGGCTGCGGAAGCCCGAGGTGACGTTCTGGTCGGTGCTGGACGGCGGCGCGGTGGTCGGCTGCGGTGCGATCAAGAGGCTGGACGTGGAGCACGCCGAGCTGAAGTCGATGCGCACGTCGACGGCGCGGAAGCGGAGCGGGATCGGGTCTCTGCTGCTGGAGCACATCCTGCGCGAGGCGCGGGGCATGGGGTTCGCGCGGGTGAGCCTGGAGACCGGATCGGCGGAGTTCTTCCTTCCGGCGCGGCGGCTCTACGAGAAGTTCGGGTTCGGGTACTGCGAGCCTTTCGCGGATTACCGGCCCGATCCGCACAGCGTGTTCATGACGAGGCTTCTCTGACGCGAGGTCAGGCGCGGGCGGCGATGTGGCCGACGATGTGGGCGGCGTCCGCGCCCACGCCGGCGAAGACCGACGACGGTTCGGAGTAAAGCCAGCGCAGCCCGACGGCGTAGAGGCCGGGGTGCTCGGTGACGCCTCGGACGTGGCGCGGATACCCCCACTCGTCGAAGACGGGCACGTCCACCCAGGAGAAGTCGAGGCCGAAGCCGGTGGCCCAGACGACCGTGCGGATTCCGGCGGCGTCGAGGTCGAGTTCGGTGGCGGTGTCCGGCGTGAAGGTGTCGGCGGGCGGGCGGTCGTCGGGAGGCGCGTCGATGCCGGCGGCGGCGATGTAGGCGTCGAAGAGGGGGCGGAACTCCTCGTCGAAATGCGTCTCGGCGAACGCCAGGCGCTTGTCGAGGTCGCCGGTGAAGCGGACGGCGGCGCCGTCCGCGGACTCCAGGCGGCCGTACAGGCGCATGCCGCGGCGGGCGAAGTCGCGGAGGCTGATGTCGTGGCCGCCGTCCTTGCCGGACAGGTGCGGGTCGCAGCCGAAGCGGGCGGCCGGGGACGGCAGGTCGGCCACCGTCGGGAACGGGACGCCGACCTCGGAGCCGTGCAGGAAGGCCTGCAGCAGCCACCAGATGGAGTCGCGGCCCCGGTAGCGGCGCGGGACGGCGAAGCAGCCGGAGACCGACAGGTGGACGTCGCGTCCGGCGTCGTGGAGTTCCTCCGCGATCTGGGCTCCGGACTGCCCGGTGCCGACGACGAGCACGGCTCCGTCCGGCAACTGGCCGGGGTTCCGGTAGTCGGCGGAGTGGAGTTGCCGGACGCGGGGAGGGAGCCGCAGCGAGGCGGCCGGGATCTTCGGGCGCTGGTACGGGCCGGTCGCCAGGACGACGTTGCGCGCGGAGATCGGGCCCGAGGGGGTGTGCGCGACGAAGCCGCCGTCCGGCGCGGACAGGCGGGTGACCTCCACGCCCAGCCGCACCGGCGCGTCGATCACGGACGCGTACTCGGTCAGGTGGTCGACGACGTCGGCGCGGGCCATGAAGCCGTCCGGGTCGGGGCCGTCGTAGGGCATGCCGGGCAGCAGGAGGGTGAAGTTCGGGGCGACCAGGCGGAGGCCGTCCCAGCGGTCGTTCCAGCCGCCGCCGAGCCGGTCGCGCCGGTCGACCACGAGATGGCCGACGCCGGCGCGGGTCAGGTGATGGCTGGTGGCCAGGCCCGCCTGCCCGGCTCCGATGACCAGCGTGCCGATCTTCTCCATGGTGGCCTCCCCGTGGACGTGCTTCCACGCAGGACGTTAGGCACCGGCGGCCGTCCGCCGCGTCGGGAGGATTCGGCAACTCAGCCGGAACCGGGATGGGCAGATCTGTGTAGGTCGTGCTCGTAGGCGTAGGCCGTGGCGGCGGCCCGGGAGGGCAGGCCCAGCTTGCCGAGGATGTTGCTGACGTGCCGCGCCACGGTCTTCTCGCTGAGGAACAGGTCGGCTGCGATGGCGCGGTTCGTCCGGCCGGTCGCCACGAGCGCCAGCACCTCGGTCTCGCGGGCCGTCAGCACGCCCGCGGCGGGGGCGCCCGACAGCGCGTCGACCGCCGCGATGTCCGGCGCGGCGCCCAGTTGCTGGAAGATCCACCGGGCCGCGTCCAGTTCCATCGCGGCGCCGTCCTCGTCGCCGAGCCGCCGGCACGCCAGCCCGATCAGGACCCGGACCCGCGCCGACTCGTACGGGACGTCCAGCTCCCGCCAGCCCGCCCACGCCCGGCGCGCCTCGGCGAGCGCGGCCCCGGCGTCGCCCTCCGCGAGCAGGACGGCGGCCCGCGCCTGGCCGGCCGCCGCGCGCAGCAGCGGCGCGCCGAGATCGGCGGCGAGGCCCGCCAGCTCGTCGGCGGCGGCACGGGCGGCCGGGACGTCGCCGGCGGCGAGCATGATCTCCACGCAGGCGGTCAGGGTCCCGGCGCGCGATCCGGGGTCGGACTCCTCGCCGGCGACGCGGCGGACGGCCGCCGACGCCGCGCCCGTCCGGCCCTGCGCGAGCCGGAGCAGGGCGAGGCCCGGCTGCGGTTCGCGGCCCAGGCGGCTCGCCGTCCGGTACAGCTCCTCGGCCTCGCCGAACCGGCCGCGGAGCCGGAGCAGCTCGGCATGCCGGTAGTGGGCCGCCCCCGCCGCCGGGTCGCCCGGACGGCCCTCGAACACCGTGCGGGCGCGCCGCAGCTCCTCGGCCGCGTCCGGCCACGCGCCGTGCAGCTGCATGATCTCGGCCCGGTGCACCAGGCACTGGCCGCGGAACGGATCCAGGCCGGGCTGGGACTCGCACCAGCGGGTCAGCGCCCTCGTCCACTCGGTGGCGCGGCGCACGTCCAGCGTCTCCCCGCAGGCCTCGATCAGGCTGCAGTAGACGTTCCCGGCGACGATCGGCGACACCTCCCCCGCCGTGACGGCGACCATCACCTCGTCGAGCAGCGCCACCCCCGCGGCCGTCCTGCCGAGCCGGATGAGGGCCCGCCCCTCGATCTGCCGGGCGAGGACGACGAGATCGAGGTCGTCGAACCGCTCGCCGATCCCGGCGGCTCGTGCCGCGAGCGCCCGGCCCTCTTCGGCGTCCCCGCCGACGACCCGCCGCTGCCCGGCGGCCACCAGCAGGTAGCCGTGCTCGGCGCAGTCGCGGCCGGCGCCGTCCAGCAGCCGCCCGGCGCGCGCGAGCCAGCCGCCGCCACGCGCGGCGTCTCCCCCGTTCAGCAGCTGGAACGCCAGCCAGAACGCGCACCGCGCCGCCCGCGCCGCGTCGCCCCGCCCGGCGAGCAGATGGTGCGCGCGCTCCCAGAGCGCGACGCTGTCGGCCTCCCGGCCGGTCAGGTAGGCGGCCGCGGCGAAGCGTTCGAGGTCGGCCGGTTCGAGCGGCGCCTCCCGGTCCGCGTCGGCCAGGTGCGCGCACGCGTCCGCCCACCGGCCCGCGGCGAACGATCGCCGTCCCCGCTCCAGGACGTCTACCGTGGTCACACCTCCACCCCACCACACGATCCCTCCGCCGCCCACCGCCCGCAGTCCGGGCCGGACGCCCCCCGGAGCACGCATGATCGAGGTACGGACCGCGGCCGTCGCCGCCGGCGCCGCCGCCGCGCTCGGCCTCGCCCAGGTCGCGGTCGCCGAGCTGACCGGCATCACGACGCTCGGCGGGGACTTCACCGCCGGGGCCGACCGTGTCCAGGGCGTGCAGGTCACGCTGATCGCCTGGTACTGCGCCGTGGCGGTGCCGCTGGCGGTGGCCGTCGCCGTCGCACGCCCCGGGGTGGACGCCCGGATGCGGAAGGTGTCCGTGCTCCCTGCCTCCGCCGGGACGCTCGCGGTCTGGCCGCTCCTGGCCGCCTCCAGTGGCGAAGGTCTCCGGGACGACGTCACCGCCGCGATGCTGACGGGCGTCCTCCTGGGGGCCGCGGGTGCGCTGGCCGTCGCCGTGGTCCCCGTCATCGGCACGGGGCTCGCCGCCTACGCAGCGCTGCAGTGGGTCGCGGCCCTCGCCTGCACAGCGCTGGTGCCCCGGACCGTCGTGTACGCGGGGATGGTGCAGCCGCTGGGGCTGGAGTTCCTGGTCGCGCTGCGGACCGAGCCGTACAACATGGGCTACCACCTGCCGACCATGCTCCCGGTGGCGGCGGCGGTGCTGGTCCTGGCAGGTGCCGTCGCCGGTGTGACCGCCCGGCGCACCCGCGAATGGTGGACGTCCGTGGCCGCGGGCGCGGCGGGGCCGGTGCTCGCCGCCCTCCTCTACCGCCTGACGCCCGATCAGGCGTACCTGTGGAACGAGACCGCGGGGTCGACCGTGATCGTGCTGGCGTTCCTCTCCCTGCCGGTGTCCGCGGTGACCGCCGCGGCGTTCACCCTCCGCCGCACCCGTCCGCAGGAGTAGATCGGCCGCGCGGGCGGCCGATGCGCCGTCAGCGGGTCGTTGTGCGGGGGCGGGGGTTGAGGGCCGAGGCGACGACGCCGGCGAGGCCCTTGGCGGACGCGGCCAGGAAGGTCGTCCAGTCGAAGTAGTCGCGCCACAGCGTGATCTTGCCGTCGTGGACCTCGAAGGTGCCGCAGACCCAGAACTCGGCGCGCCAGGCGCCGCGCTCCAGGACGTCGGTCCGCTCGGTGAGGACGACCGGGCCGGACGCGGCGATGTTGTGGACGCGGGCCTCGAAGCCGGTGCCGTAGCGGGTCATGGCGCGCAGGGTCTTCCCGACGGCGGCGCGGCCGCGGGCGGGCGGGAGCGGGACGTTCTGGTAGATCATTCCAGGGGCGGCGTGGGTGAGGGCCCGGTCGACGTCGAGGTCTTCGAGGGCGGAGAGGAAGTCGGTGACGATCTGGATCTCGGTCATGGCTGTCCTCCAGAAGCCGGGAGGACCACCGTAGTGCGCGACAATCGGGGCATGCGCTTCGGCATCCTGGGACCCGTCGAGGTCGTCAACGGCGGGGCGGCCGTCCCGGTGGGCGGGCCCACGGTGCGGGCGCTGCTGGCGATGCTGCTCCTGGACGCCGGACGCGTCGTCCCGGCGGAACGGCTCATCGACGGGCTGTACGGGGAGGATCCGCCGAGCGGGGCGGCCAACGCGCTCCAGTCGCAGGTGTCCCGGCTGCGGCGCGGGCTCGGGGACGCGGGCCTCGTCGAGGGGCTGCCGGCTGGGTACCGCATCGCCGCCGCGCGGGAGGACGTCGACGTCCACCGCTTCCAGGGGCTCGTCCAGGAGGCGGGCCAGGCCCTGGCGGACGGTCGGCACTCGACGGCGGCGACCCTGTTCGAAGAGGCGCTCGGCCTGTGGCGCGGCCCCGCGCTGGCGGATGTGAGCGCGCCCTTCGCCGGGTCCCAGGCCGCGCGGCTGGAGGAGGCGCGGGCCTCGGCCGTCGAGCAGTACGCCGAGGCGAGGCTGCGGATGGGCGATCCCGGAGCGGTGGTCGCGGCGCTGCGGGACCTGGTGGACGCGCAGCCGCTGCGGGAGCGGGCGCGGGCCCTGCTGATGCGGGCGCTGCACGGCGGCGGGCGGCAGGCGGAGGCGCTCGCGGTGTTCGAGGAGGGCCGGCGCGTCCTCGCCGACGAGCTGGGCGCCGACCCGTCGAGGGAGCTGGCGGACGTCCACCTGGCGATCCTGCGCGGGGATCCGCTGGACGAGCCGCCCGACGAGGCGCCGGCCGTCCGGGCGGGCCTGCCGGCACAGCTCACCAGCTTCGTCGGGCGCGAGGAGGAGTTGCGGCGCATCGGCAAGATGCTGGCGAGCGGGCGGCTCGTCACGCTGCTCGGGCCCGGCGGCGCGGGGAAGACGCGGCTGGCGATCGAGGCGGCCGGGCGGGAGGACGGCGAGGTCCACTTCGTCGACCTGGCGCCGGTCGTCGCGTCCGAGGTGCCGAAGGCGCTGCTCGGCGCGCTCGGGCTGCGCGAGGGCGGGATGCGCCCGGCGCCCGGCGAACGACCGCCCGGCGTGGTGGAACGGCTGGTCACGGCGCTGGACGGGCGGCGGGCGCTGCTCGTCCTGGACAACTGCGAGCATGTCGTGGAGGCCGTCGCCGGCCTCGCGCACCGGCTGCTGAGCGCGTGCCCGCGCCTGCGGGTGCTGGCCACCAGCCGGGAGGCCCTCGCGATCACCGGCGAGGCGGTGTGGCCGCTGCCGCCGCTGGAGCTGCCGCCGGAGGGCGCGCCGGCCGGGGAGCTGCCGGCGTATCCGGCGGTCCGGCTGTTCCTCGACCGGGCCGAGGCGGTGCGTCCCGGCTTCGCGGTGGACGAGGCGAACGCCGGCGCCGTGCTGCGGATCTGCCGGGCGCTGGACGGGCTGCCGCTCGCGATCGAGCTGGCCGCGGCGCGGCTGCGGTCGCTGCCGGTCACCGAGGTCGCGACCCGGCTGGACGACCGGTTCCGGCTCCTGTCGCGCGGGAACCGCGCCGCGGCGCCGCGCCACCAGACGCTCCGCGGGGTCGTCGAGTGGAGCTGGGACCTGCTGGACGAGGCGGAGCGGACCCTCGCGCGGCGCCTCACGGTGTTCTCCGGCGGCCTCACCCTGGAGGCGGCCGCGGGCGTCTGCGACCTCGACGACGCCGACGAGCTGCTCGTCGAGCTGGCCGACAAGTCGCTGCTGCAGAGCGACGGCTTCCGGTACCGGATGCTCGACACCGTCCGCGCGTTCTGCGCCGAGCGCCTCGCCGGGGCCGGTGAGGCGGAGCGCTTCGAGCGGGCGCACGCGGAGTACTTCGCCGGCGTCGCCGCACGCGCGGACCCTCACCTGCGCGGCCCCGGGCAGCTCGAACGGCTGGAGCTGCTCGCCGCCGACCACGGGAACCTGCACGCGGCGCTGCGGCGGTCCGTCCGGCGCGATCCGGCGCTCGCGCTCCGGCTGATCGCCTCGCTGTCCTGGTACTGGTGGCTGCGCGGCCGCGTCGAGGGCGCGCCGCTGGCGTCCGACCTGCTGGAGGTGATCGGCGACGCCCCGCCGGACGGGCTCGACGAGGAGTACGTCCTGTGCGTGACCAACGCCGTCGCGGGCGGCGCCACGGGCGAGCGCGCGGTGGAGTGGCTCGACCGGGCCGCGGAGCTGCTGCGCCGCATCGACCGCCAGGTGCGGTACCCGGTGGTGATCGTCCTGTGGGCGCTGACCGCGGGCCCCGACCGCACCGACATCGACGTCTTCGCCAGGCAGGTCGGGGACGACCCGTGGTCGCGGGCGCTGCTCCGGATGAGCGACGGGTTCGTCGCCCAGCTCGCCGGCGACGCCGCCGGGGTGGAGCGGGCGTGCGGCGAGGCGCTGCGCGGCTTCCGGGCCTGCGGCGACCGGTGGGGCATGGCGAACTCGCTCGACCCGCTCGCGCAGGTCGCCGCCTGGCGCGGCGACCCGGAGCGGGCGCTCGCGCTCCTGGACGAGGCGCTGGAGATGACCGGACGGCTCGGCGCCCTGGAGGACACCGCCGACCTGCTCTACCAGCGCGGCCTCGTCCGCCTGCGCGCCGGCGACCTGGACGCGGCGCGGGCCGAGTACGAGCGGGGCATCGAGCTGGCCCGCCGGGCGGGCACCCCCGACAAGATCGCCGCGGGATGCCACGGGCTCGGCGAGGTCGCGCGCCTCGGCGGCGACGCCGCGCGAGCCCGCCGGATGTACGAGGCGGCGCTCACCGGCTACTCGTCCGAGCGGTTCATCGCCGCCGGCGTGCGGGGCTCGGCGCTGGTCGGGCTCGGATGGCTCGCGGCCGGGGACGGCGACACCCGGCGGGCCCGGGAGCTGTTCGCCGAGGCGCTGGACATGGCGCTGGACCATCCGATCTTCGCCTACCGGGGCGCCGCCGCCGTCGGGCTCGCCGGCGCCGCCGCCGCGGACGGGGACGGCGAGCGCGCCGCCCGGCTGCTCGGCGCGGGACGGGTGCTGCGGGGCGTCGCGGTCACCGGCGATCCCGACGTCGAGCGCGTCGCGTCCGCGGCCCGCGCGCTGCTCGGCGGCCCCGCCTACGAGAAGGCCTACGCCGAGGGGGCCGCGCTCCCCCGCGACCGGGCCGTCGCGCTGCTCGCCCGCCGCTGACCGGACGCCGCCGGACCGGTTCCCGGAGCGGAGCTCCAGCGGAGCGGAGGGAGCCGGACCGGCCTGCTCTTCCGGGGGGTGTGGGGGGTCGTCCCCCCCAGAGGAAACCGGACCGGTCAGCGGACGGTGCGCGGACGGTCAGCGCCGCCCGCGACCGTGGCGGGCATGGACACCTCGGCCCGCAAATGGGGCACCTTCACGATCTGCCTGCTCGTCGCGATCGTGCCGAACATCGACCTGACCGCGCTGAACCAGGCCGTCCCGCACCTGAGCGCGGACCTGCACCCCTCGTCCACCCAGATCCTGTGGATCGCCGACGCCTACGGGTTCGCCCTGGCCGGCCTGCTGATCACCATGGGCGGCGTCGGCGACCGGATCGGCCACAAGCGGCTGCTGCTGATCGGGACGGCGGTGTTCGCCACCGCGTCCGCGCTGACCGCCTACGCGCCGAGCGCCGGGCTGCTGATCGCGGCCCGCGCGGTGCTCGGCGTCGCCGGGGCCACGCTGATGCCGTCCTGCCTGTCGCTGATCCGGCGCGCGTTCACCGAACCGAAGGAGCGGACGATGGCGATCGGCGCGTTCGCCGGCGTCGCCGGGCTCGCGGTCGGGCTGGGGCCGGTCGCCGGCGGCGCGCTGCTGGACCACTTCTGGTGGGGCTCCGTCTTCATGATCAACGTCCCGATCATGGCGGTGGCGCTCCTCGCCGGCGCGCTGGTGCTGCCGGAGTCGCGCAACCCCGTGCCCGGACGGCTCGACCTGCTCAGCGTGCCGCTCTCGGTGGCCGGCGTCCTCGGCCTGGTCTACGCGATCAAGGAGGCGGCGGCGCACGGCCCGGACGAGCCCCGGATCTACGTGTCGGCGGCGATCGGCGCGCTGGCGCTGGCCGCGTTCCTGGTCCGGCAGACCCGGCTGGCCGAGCCGCTGATCGACGTCCGGCTGTTCCGCCGCGCCGCGTTCACCGGGTCGGTCGGCACCAACATGTTCGCGATGTTCGCCCTGGTCGCCCAGTCGCTGATCTTCTCGCTGTTCTTCCAGCTGGCGCTCGGCTGGTCGCCGCTGAAGGCGGGCCTCGCCGGGCTGCCCGGCGCCGCGGGCGCCATGGTCGGCGGCGCCGCGCTCGCCCCGCCGCTGATCGGCGCGCTCGGCCGCGCCCGCGTGGTCGCGCTCGGCATGCTGCTGTCCGCCTGCGGCTTCTCCCTCTACCTGATGATCGGCCTGCACACGTCCTACTGGGCGATGCTCCCGGTGATGCTGCTGTCCGGCCTCGGGATGGGGATGGCGATGACGGTCACCTCCGACACCGTCCTCGCGACCGTGCCGAAGGACCGCTCCGGCGCCGCGTCCGCGATCTCCGAGACCGCCACCGAGCTCGGCGGCGCCCTCGGCATGGCGGTCCTCGGCAGCGTGCTGAACGCCGTCTACCGGGGCGCCCTGGACCTGCCCGCGGGCGTCCCCGCGCCCGCCGCGTCCGCCGCCCGCGACTCCCTCGGCGCCGCCCTCCAGGCCGCCGCGGACCTGCCGGGCACGCTCGCCGCCCAGGTCGCCACGGCCGCGCGGGAGGCGTTCGTGGACGGCATGCACGCCGCCCTCGCCTGCAGCGCCGGCTTCGCCGCACTCGTGGCCGTCTTCGCCCTCGTCACCCTCCGCAACGTCCCCAAGGTCATCCCCGACACCGAGCAAGACCCCGACCTCGTCACCACTCCCTGACCTGGGCGAACCAGGACATACTCCCCCGAGCTAGAAAAAGTGATATCACTTTGCTATTCTCGTGATAACGCATGAAGGAGGACGAGATGGTGGACGCGGCGGCGCAGGTGGAGATGCCGAAGCCGAAGATCGAGGAGCGGGCGGCGGCGGATCGCGGCGGATGGGGGATGCTCGGGGTCGCGCTGCTGCTGATGCTGCTGGCCGTCGCGGCCCTCGTCGCCGGAGTGGCGACCGGCGGGGGCGTCGCCATCGGGACGGGGGTCGTCGCCGGATCGCTGCTGCTCCTGGCCGGGCTGGTGGTCGCGGCCGGGCTCACGCCGGTGGCGCCCGGCGAGGCGCGGGTGCTGCAACTGCTCGGGCGGTACAGCGGGACGGTCCGGACCGACGGGCTCCGGTGGGTGAACCCGCTGACCCAGCGGCAGCGGGTGTCCACGCGGATCCGCAACCACGAGACGGGGCTCGCGAAGGTCAACGACCTGGACGGGAACCCGATCGAGATCTCCGCCGTGGTGGTGTGGCAGGTCGCCGACACCGCGCGGGCGGTGTTCGAGGTCGACGACTTCGTGGAGTTCGTGGCGTTCCAGACCGAGGCGGCCGTCCGGCACATCGCGGGCAGCTTCCCCTACGACGCGCACGACCGGACGTCGCTGCGCGACAACGCCGACGAGATCACCGCGCAGCTGTCGGAGGAGCTGGCGCAGCGGGTGGCGTCGGCGGGCGTCGACATCATCGAGTCGCGGATCACGCGGCTGGCGTACGCGCCGGAGATCGCGCAGGCGATGCTGCGCCGGCAGCAGGCGGGCGCGGTCGTCGCGGCGCGGCAGCGGATCGTGGAGGGGGCGGTCGGGATGGTGCAACTCGCGCTGGAGCGGCTGGACGAGGAGAATGTGGTCGAGCTGGACGAGGAACGCAAAGCGGCCATGGTGAGCAACCTGTTGGTCGTGCTGTGCGCCGACCGGGACGCCCAGCCGGTGGTGAACACCGGCACGCTCTACCAGTGATCCCCGGCGACCAGTGACGGAACGCAAGAAGATCCTGCTGAGGCTCGACCCGGCCGTCCACGACGCGCTGGCGCGGTGGGCCGGGGACGAACTGCGCAGCACCAACGCGCAGATCGAGTTCCTGCTGAGGAAGGCGCTGGCCGACGCGGGGCGGATGCCCGGGACGGCCCGGCGGATGCGCGGGCGGGGCCGCCCGCGCAAGGTCACCGACGACGAGGACGACCCGCCGGCCGGCGGGAGCGAGGACCGACCATGACCCACGTTCCGGAAACGCTGCCGGCGCGGATGTTCCTGCTGGCCTACGACCTGCGGAAGCGGAAGATGACCAGCGGCGGCACGCGGCTCGGCTACGTGCTGCGGGCCGCCGCCCTCACCGAGCTGTTCCTGGACGGGCGGCTCGTCGAGGAACGGGGCAGGCCGGTCCCGGGGACGCCGGGCGAGGACCCGTACGGCGTGCTGACGCAGATCGCGGAGTCGCGGCCCCGCCGCTGGCGGCACTGGGTGTGCAAGGACGCCAAGGGCATCGTCACGACGGTCCGGGAAGAGCTGGTGCGGGACGGCTGGATCCGCACGCGCAGGCGCCGGATGCTCGGGCTGTTCCCGTACTACGAGGTCACCGTGAAGGATCCGCGGGTGGTGAAGGCGCTGTGGGGCGGGGCGTCGTCGGCGCTGCGGGGGCGCCCGGTGGCCCATGTGAACAGCTACGACGCTGCGGCGGTGGCGCTGGCGGCGGCGGGCGAGCTGAAGTCCGTCCTGCCGGAGCCGGACCGGCGGCGGTACCGGCGGCGGATCGAGGAGCTGACGGCGCGGACCGGGCCGGCGCCGGCCGCGGTCCGCGGGCTGATCCGCGAGGAGGAGGCGGCCGCCGCCGGCTGAGCCGCGGGCCCTCTACTCGATGACCAGCTCCACCGGGACGTTGCCCCGGGTGGCGTTGGAGTACGGGCAGACCTGGTGGGCGCGTTCCACCAGGTCCTTTCCGTTCTCCAGGTCGTCGGGGAGCTCGATCCGCAGGACGACGGCGAGCCCGAACCCGCTCTCGGTGTCGCCGCCGATGCCGACCTCGGCGGTGACGGAGACGTCCCGGACGTCCTGGCGGGTGGCGCGGGCGACGGCGCCGAGCGCGCTGGCGAAGCAGGCCGCGTAGCCGGCGGCGAACAGCTGCTCGGGGTTGGTGCCCTCGCCGCTGCCGCCCATCTCGCGGGGGACGGCGAGGGCCAGGTCGAGACGTCCGTCGGAGGTGACGGCCTTGCCGTCGCGCCCGTTCGCGGTGGCCACGGCGGTGTAGTGGATGTCCATGCTGCCTCCTTTAAGTTGCCTCCAATTTAGTTGCTCACAATTAACACCCGGCAAGTGCGGGTTCCTACAAGTTCCGGGGGTCCGAACTTGTATCGGGCGCGAGCGGCGGCGGGGCGGGCGCGCGCCATAGCCTCCTCGGACATGGACCCCGAACGCGTCATCTACCCGCTGCTGAAGTACGTCGTCATGGGACCCGCGATGCGCGTCGCCTTCCTCCCCCGGGTGAGCGGCCTGGGGCACGTCCCGCGGATCGGGCCGGTGATCCTCGCGGCGAACCACCTGGGGTTCCTCGACTCGTTCGTCCTACCGCTGATGGTGCCGAGACGGGTCCACTTCCTCGGCAAGCACGAGTACTTCACCGGGGCGGGCATGAAGGGCCGCGCCATCGCGACGTTCTTCCACAGCGTGGGCGCCATCGCGGTCGACCGCTCCGGCGGGCGGGCCGCGCTGGACGCGCTCGACACCTCGGCGGCCGTGCTGGAGCGCGGCGGCGTGTTCGCGATCCACCCCGAGGGCACCCGGTCCCCGGACGGGCGGCTCTACCGGGGCCGGACGGGCGTGGCGCGGCTCGCGATGCGGACCGGCGCGCCCGTCGTCCCGGTGGCGATAGCGGGCACCGACAAGGTGCAGCCGCGCGGGCAGGCCGTCCCCCGGCCCGGCCGGATCGGGCTGCGCATCGGCGCGCCGATGGACTTCAAGGGACGGGACGCGGGGGTCCCGCGCGGCAAGGCCGCCCGCCAGGTCACCGACGAGATCATGGAGGCCATCCAGCGGCTGTCGGGCCAGGAGTACGTGGACGACTACGCGCCCAGGCCGGACGGCGCGCGCTGACCACGGCGCGTCCGCGACCTGGCAACGGCCGTCTCCAGGTTTGAGCGTGACCGAAAGGGCACGATTCAGGGGGACGGACGGAGATTGCGTGGAAATCAGTCTGGACCTCCAGCTCCCGCGGGACGCCGCGAGCGTCCCGGCGACGCGGAGGCTCCTGGACGCGGCGCTCGCGGCGCTGGGCGTGGAGGACCAGATCCGCGACGACATCGAGGTCATGCTCACCGAGGCGTGCACCAACGTGATCAAGCACGCCGAGCACGGCGCCGGCTACCTCGTGCGGGCCGTCATCCAGGACCGGCGCTGCATGATCAAGGTGATCGACTCCGGCGGCGGGTTCGACGCCGAGCGGGTCCCGCTCCCCGATCCGGTGGCGGACAACGGCCGCGGGCTGCTGATCATGCGGGCGCTCGCCGACGACGTCCGGTTCTCCTCGTTCGCCGAGGACGGGGCGCTGGTCGCGCTGGAGAAGCGGCTGACCTACGGCGAGGACAGCCTCGGCGGAGCGCTCACGGCGCGCCGGACAACGCCGGCGGCGACCGGCGCCGACCTGGAGGCCGAGGACTTCGCCACCGGGCTGTTCGAGCTGGCGCGGGCCGGCGACACCGAGCGGCTGCTCGCCTTCGTCGAGGCCGGGGCGCCGGTGAACCTGTCCGACGACAAGGGCGACACGCTGCTGATGCTGGCCGCCCACCACGGCCACCCGGGCACCGTGCGGGCCCTCGCGTCCCGCGGCGCCGACCCGGAGCGGGCCAACGACCGCGGCCAGCGGCCCCTCGCGGGCGCCGTGCTGAGGAAGGAGGCGGACGTGGTGCGGGCCCTGCTCGACGCGGGCGCCGACCCGCGGGCGGGGTCGCCGTCCGCCGCCGACACCGCCCGCATGTTCGGCTACACCGACTTCCTCGCGTGGTTCGGCGAGGCCGCTCCCCCGCCCGCGTGACTCAGCGGCGCACGCGCAGGACCAGCACCGCCACCAGCAGCGCCGCCGCGGCGAAGACCGCGCCGGTCGCGAACGCCGCGCCCATCCCGTCCACGGGATGCCCGGACGCCGCCGACCCGTGGACGGTGACCATGACCGCCGAGCCCAGGGATCCGCCCGACCAGAGCATGGTCTGCGCGACGCCGGACGCGGCGCCCGACTGCTCCGGCCGCACGCTGGCCAGGATCGTCGCGTTCAGCGGCATGATCGACATGCCGCCGCCCGCGCCCATGAGCATGAACGGGACGAGCAGCGCGCCGGCGTAGCCGTCCCCCGGCGACAGCCGCGACAGCCACAGCAGCCCGGCGGCGACCAAGGCCGTCCCGGCGATGACGAGCGGCCGGGCGCCGAGGCGCCGCATCAACCGCGGCGCCGTCCGGACGACCGCGAACTGCATGCCCACCATCGGCAGGAACGCCGCGCCGGCCCGCAGCGGCCCGTACCCGAGGATCTGCTGGAGGTACTGGGTGAGGAAGAAGAACGAGCCGAACATCGCGGCCGTCAGGCACAGCTGGACGAGATAGGACGCGGCGCGGTCGCGCCCGGTCAGCAGCCACAGCGGCATGATCGGCTGCCCGGCGCGGGTCTCGACGGCGGCGAACCCGGCGAGCAGGACGGCCGCGGCGCCGAACGCCGCGAGCGCGCGGGAGTCGTCCCAGCCGGTCTCCCCGACGCGGATCAGCGCGTAGACGAGGACGGTCATGCCGAGCGTGGAGGCGACGGCCCCGCCGACGTCGAACCGGCCGGGCCGGCGTTCGGTCTCGGCGAGGACGCGCGGCGCGACCAGCGCCAGCGCGAGGCCGACGGGGAGGTTGACGAAGAACACCCACCGCCACGAGCCGGCCTCGGTCAGGACCCCGCCGACGATCATGCCGACGGCGGCGCCCGCGCCGGTCACGGCGGACAGGACGCTCAGCGCCCGGACCCGGGCCCGGCCCTCGAAGGCGGTCGCGATGAGCGCCATCGCGCTCGGGGCCGCGACGGCCGCGGCGAAGCCCTGGGCGGTGCGGGCGGCGAGCAGCGCCCAGCCCGCGGTCGCGAGCCCGCCGAGCAGGGACGCGGCGGTGAAGAGCACGACCCCGGCGGTGAAGGTGCGGCGGCGTCCGAACACGTCCCCGGCGCGCCCGCCGAGGAGCAGGAGGCCGCCGAATGCGAGCATGTAGGAGTACTGGATCCAGGCGAGCCCTCCGGTCGACAGCCCGAGCCCCTGCCCGACCTCCGGCAGCGCGATGGTGACGACGGAGGTGTCGAGGCCGATCATCAGCTGGCAGCCGACGATGACGGCGAGGACGATTCCTGGACGATGATGGTGTGACGGCGCGGCGGCCTTCCCGGGAGCGGCGATCTTCCGGAGTGAGGCCGTCCGCCCGTTGGATGCGGTCAAGTCGGACCTTCCCGAGACTTAAGGAACGGCGAAGTACACTATGCGGGGAACGTACCACCGATACAGACGAAAGAGAACGCTATCGTTCACTATTTCCGGGACCGCGTCATGACCCCGGCCACCCGCCGCCGCGGCGGCGACCTGGAAGCGGCGATCTTCGACGCCGTGTTCGCCCAGTTGGAGACCGTGGGCTACCGCAGGCTGACCATGGAGGGCGTCGCGGCGGCAGCCCGCACCGGCAAGGCCGCGCTCTACCGGCGCTGGCGGTCCAAGGACGAGCTCATCACCGACGCGCTCAAGCACGTCCTGCCGGAGCCCCCGACCGCGCCCGCGACCGGCCGGGTGCGCGAGGACATGCTGCAGATCCTCAGAACGCTGCGCGACACCCTCCTCGCCTGCCGCGGCGCCGCGTTCAGGGTGCTGAAGGAGGAGAGCGACGACGGCAAGGGGCTGGTGCACGAGGTCGTCCGCGAGCGGCTGTCCACGCCCGTCCGCGACCTGCTGTTCCAGGCCCTGGAGGACGCCGCCGCGCGGGGGGAGATCCGCCCGGCGGCGGCGACCCGGCAGGTCGCCAACGTCGGACCGGCCGTGATCGTCTACCACAACCTCACCGAGGGCGGCGCGATCACCGACGACTACCTGGTCTCGGTCGTCGACGGGATCCTGATGCCGATGCTGCGCCCCTGACCGACGCCCCCTGACGAAGGACAGGGGTCACCGCGGCCGTTCGGCCATGATCGATCACCCGCCCGGACCGCGAGGATCCGGGCATGCGATCACCTGTACTCCGGCTTCCGCTCGTCCTGCCCCTCGCCCTGGCGCTGGCCGCGTGCGGCACGTCCGCCCAGGCGGCGAGGACGGCCGCCGGCACGCCGGCCGCCTTCGAACTGCCCGCCCCTACCGGCCCGCACCGGGCCATCGGCACGACCGAGCTGCACCTCGCCGACCCGGCACGTCCCGACCCCTGGGTGCCCGGCCGGGCACGCGAGCTGATGGTCAGCGTCTTCTACCCGGCGGCCCGGCGGTCCGGCCCGCCCGCGCCCTACCTGCGTCCCGGGGTCGCGAAGGTCCTCTCCCAGGCCGACGCGCTCGGCGTGTTCAAGGCCGGGACCGTGGACTGGGCGGCGGCCCGGACCCACGCCGCCGAATCCGCCCCGGCCGATCTCCGCGGCGGCGCGCGGCCCGTCGTCCTCTACTCGCCCGGTCTTGGCGTCCCGCGCGCGCTCGGCACCACGCTCGCGGAGGAGCTGGCCACCCGCGGGTACGTGGTCGTGACCGTCGACCACACCTACGAGACGGCGCCCGTGGAGTTCCCCGGCGGGCGCGTCGAGAACCAGCGGCTGCCCGGACCGGGGCCCGAACGGCTGAAGACCGCGCTGGACACGCGGGTCAAGGACACGCGGCTCGTCCTCGACCGGCTCGCCGCACTGCGGGACGGCCGCAACCCCGACGCGGAGGGCCGCGCCCTCCCGCCCGGCCTCGGGCGGGCGCTCGACCTGTCCCGGGTCGGGATGGCCGGGCACTCGGCCGGCGGCATCGAGGCCGCCGAGGCCATGCGCGTCGACCGGCGGCTGGACGCGGGCATCGACATGGACGGCACCATGCAGTACGCGAAGGACGACTACGTGGAGGTCGCCCGCGCCGGGCTCGACCGCCCGTTCATGCTGATGGGCGCCGCCACCGGCGGGTCGCCCCAGACGCACCTGACCACCCCGTCCTGGGGGTCGTTCTGGCGGAACTCGACCGGCTGGAAGCGCGACCTCAACGTGCCGGCCGCGAGCCACTACTCCTACACCGACGTCCAGGCCGTCCTGCCCGCGCTGGACGAGACCCTCGACATCCCCGCCCAGGACCGCGCCGACCTCATCGGGACGGTCGACCCGGAGCGGATGACGGCGTCAGTGCGCGCCTACGTCACCGCGTTCTTCGACCGTGCGCTGCGCGGGCGGCACCGGCCCGTCCTGGACCGGCCGTCGCCCCGCCACCCGGACGTCCGGTTCATCCGCTGACCAGGTCGGAGGGCTCCCCGCCGCCGGGCAGGATGATCTCGCGGCGGGGGTAGGGGACCCGGATGCCCTCCTTCGCGAAGCGGCGGTGCAGCCGCTTGACGAACTCGTGCTTGATCCGGAACTGGTCGCCGAACTCCCCGGTCCGCAGAATCGCGGTGAACCCGATCCCCGACTCGGCGAACGTGTGGAAGCGCACCAGGATCTCGGCGTCCTCGACCCCGCCCTCCACCTCGCTCATGACCTCCCGGCCGACCTCGATCACGACGTCCTCGACGCGCTCCAGGTCGCTCTCGTAGGCGACCCGGGCCTGGATCAGGAGCGACATGTCCTGCGCGGGGCGGTGGTAGTTGGTCAGTATCGTGTCGGAGAACCGCTGGTTCGGGATGACCTCGATGTTGTCCGACAGCGTCCGGATGGAGGTGTTGCGCCAGTTGATGTCGACGACGTACCCCTCCTGGCCGCTGGACAGCTTGATGTAGTCGCCGGGCTCGATCGTCTTGGACGCGAGGACGTGCACGCCCGCGAACAGGTTCGCCAGGGTGTCCTGGAGGGCGAGCGCGACGGCGAGGCCGCCGACGCCCAGGGCGCCGAGCAGCGGCGTGATCGACACGCCGACGCTCTGCAGCATCACCAGGACGCCGACGCCGAGCACCAGGACCCGGGTGATGTTGGCGAAGATCGTCACGTTCGCGGCGACGCCCTGCCGGGCCAGCGCGATCGAGGTGACCAGCGCCGCGATCAGCCGGGCCAGTGCCAGCGAGATCACCAGGATCGTCACGGCCGTCAGCACCTTGGCGGTGACGTCCAGAGTGCCGCGCGGCAGCTCCAGCACCTTCGCCGAGGTCCACAGGCCGAGCAGCACGGCGAGCGGCATCGCCAGGTCCCGGATGAGGCGGGCGGCAAGGTCGTCCCACGCCCACCGGGTGTCGCCGGCCCGGCGGAACAGCCGCCCGGTCAGCAGCCGCAGCACCACCGCGATCGCGATCGCGGCCACCATAACGACGGCCGCGGCGATGACCCGCTCCAAGCTCAGGTCGCCCAGATCACCCATGACGCGCGCATCTCTCCCTCCGCCGGCACGGCTCACCACCGTCCGATTTGCGTGTTTACGGCTCCTCGATCGTAGTGAAGCCCGGGGCCGGTGCGAGGCACATCACGGACATGTGGCCTCAGCGCCCGGCTACCGGCCGGTTACGATCAATCGGGTGGTAGGCGTGGGAATGATGCGCCGGCTCGGGGTCACGGCGCTCGGACTGCGGAACGGCCCCCACCGTGTGACGGTCGAGCGGGACCTGGAGGTCCCCGCCGCCGACGGCGTGACGCTGCTGGCCGACCGGTACGCCCCGGCCGACGTCGAGCGGGCTCCGACGGTGCTCGTCCGCTCCCCCTACGGGCGGCGCGGGCCGTTCGGGCTGATGTGCGGGCAGGCGTTCGCGTCGCACGGGTTCCAGGCCGTGGTGCAGAGCGCCCGCGGCGGCTTCGGCTCGGGCGGCGTCTTCGAGGCGCTGGACGAGCGCGAGGACGGCCTCGCCACCATCGAGTGGCTCACGTCCCAGCCCTGGTTCGGCGGCACGTTCGCCATGCACGGCCCGAGCTACCTCGGCTACGTCCAGTGGGCCGTCGCCGCCGAGGCCGGACCCGAGCTCAAGGCCCTGTCGATGCAGGTCACGGCCTCCACGTTCCGGGACGCCGTCAACGTCGGCGGCACCTTCGCCCTCGAATCCGCGCTCATCTGGGTGGACCTGACCGCGCGGATGAAGAACTCCCTCTCCGGCATCACCACCGGCATCATGTCGCCGCGCCGCGCCCGCCGCGCCACCCTGTCGGGACGTCCCCTCGCCGAGCTGGACCGGCTCGCGACCGGCGCACAGCAGCGGTTCTTCCAGGACCTCCTGGTCAACGGGCCCGACACGCCGTTCTGGGACAAGCGCGACTTCAGCCCCACCGTCTCCCGGGTCACCGCCCCGGTGAACATGACGGGCGGCTGGTACGACATCTTCCTGCCCTGGCAGATCAAGGACTACGCCGCGCTCCGCGCCGCCGGGCAGCGCCCCTACCTCACCATCGGCCCCTGGTTCCACGCCGACCAGCGCATGATGCGCGGCTCCGTCTCCGACTCCATCAGGTGGTTCCGCGCGCACCTGCTGGACGACCCGTCCGAGCTGCGCGACAACCCCGTCCGGCTCTTCATCACCGGCGCGGACGAGTGGCGGGAGTTCCCCGACTGGCCCGTCCCCGGGATGCGGGAGGAACGCTGGCACCTCCAGCCCGAGGGCGCCCTGTCCCCCGCCGCGCCGCCCGAGTCCGCCCCGGACACCTACCGGTACGACCCGAACCACCCGACCCCGTTCCTCGGCGGCCCGACCCTGCTCGGCGAGACCCGCCCGTCCACCGACCAGAAACGCCTGGAACGCCGCCGCGACGTGCTGACCTTCACCTCCGACGTCCTCGACGACGACCTGGAGATCATCGGCCCGGTCACCGCGGACCTGCACATCCGCTCCAACCGCGAGCACACCGACTTCGTCGTCCGGCTCTGCGACGTCACCCCGGACGGCGAGTCGCTGAACCTCTGCGAGGGCATGCGCCGCCTCGTCCCCGGCACCCCGGAGCCCGGCCCCGACGGCGTCCGCCGCGTCGCCGTCGAACTGTGGCCCGCGGGCCACCGCTTCCGCCGCGGCCACCGCGTCCGCGTCCAGGTCGCCAGCGGCGCCTACCCCCGCATCGCCCGCAACCCCGGCACCGGCGCCCCGATGGGCACCGCCACCGAAATGCTCACCGCCGACCAGGGGATCTTCCACACCCCCGCCCACCCGTCAGCCATCACCCTCCCCATAACCCCCTGAACCCTCTACTTTTGGGCGCGGAGGGCTGCCAGGGCCTTGTCGGCGTGGGTGTTCATGCGGATCTCGCTCTTGACGACCGCCAGGACGCGGCGGTCGGGGGCGATGACGAAGGTCTGGCGCTTGGTGGGCATGAGGGCCAGGCCGCGCTTGACGCCGAAGGCGGCGCGGACCTCGCCGGAGGGGTCGGACAGGAGCGGGTAGCCGAAGGAGTGCTTGTCGGCGAACTCCTTCTGCTTGGCGACCGGGTCGGCGCTGATGCCGACGGGGTGCGCGCCGACCTCGGCGAGTTCGGCGACCAGGTCGCGGAAGTGGCAGGCCTCGGCGGTGCAGCCGGGGGTCATGGCGGCCGGGTAGAAGAACAGGACCACGGGGCCCTGCTCCAGCAGGCCGCTCAGGGTGCGGGGCTCGCCCGTCTCATCGGGGAGTTCGAAGTCGTCAACGACGTCACCGACGTTCATGGGACGAACCTAGCGGAACGCGGTTCGGTTCGAGGAGGGCGGCGACGTCGCGGGACGTCCAGTGGCCGTGCGCGCCGGGGCGGGCGGCCAGGTAGGACGCGGCGCGCTCGGGGGGCCAGCCGTGGGCCTCGCGCAGGCCGTGGCCGAGCATCGCCAGGTAGGAGGCGGACGGCGGGTTGGGCGGGGCGGGCGCCGGCGAGGTGAAGGTGAGCATGGGGCGGCCCGCGCGCTCGCCGACCTTCAGGACGGTCTCGTAGCGGCCCGGGCCGATCCGCTGGCGGCCGTGCGCGACGGCCTCCGAGAGGTCGTGGTCGGTGCCGGTGTCGCGGCGCATCTCCTGGGAGAGGACGTCGCAGAACTGGCGCCGGGTGAGCAGGTAGGCGCGGGCGGCGGCGCGCCCGGGGAGGGCCGGGTCGTAGAAGGCCATGCCGCCGCCCCAGGTCAGGGACGTGTGCGCGAAGTAGATGCCGCCCGGCACCGTGATCGACTGCTCGGCGCGGGCGGGGCGGGGGTCGCGGCAGCCGGTGTGGTGGCGGGCGCCGCCGCGCGGACGGCCGCCGGACAGGTAGCACGCGAACCTCTCGCGGAAGAGGTTCGAGCCGTACGCCACATACCAGAGGGGTTCGTCATTCATCTGGTCCAGTATCCCCGCAGGTGGGCGGTGCTTCGCGGAGTGCGGGCCCGCCCGAGATCCGATTCGTCAGGTTTGACGGAGAGGGCGGGCGGATATGACAATGGCCGAGCAGGTGTCTACGACGCAGATACCTCCGAGCTTCCCCTGTGTAGTCCCGGAGGATCCGTCATGCACCGCCCTTTGAACATTGCTCTCGTGTCCGCCTCCGACCTTGACGGCGAACACCTGCAGTCAGTCCACGTCCGGGATCTCGCTCGTTCGCTCACCCGTCCGCTGATCGCCGACGGGGAGCCCAACCAGGTCACGGTCTACACGCGCCGGCAGGACCGGTCCGTGCGCGGTCGCGTCCGGCTGGCACCGGGCGCCGCGCTCGTCCACCTCGACGCGGGCCCCCCGCGCCCCCTGTCCGACGACGAGCTGCTCCAGCACCTGCGCGACTTCGCCGACGGGCTCCGGCGCCGCTGGTCCGGCGCCGGACGTCCCGACATCGTGCACGCGCACGGCTGGATCGGCGGCCTCGCCGCCTGCGCCGTCGCCCGCGAGCTGGGCATCCCGTTCGCGCAGAGCTACCACGGCGTGTCGGCCGCCGAGCGCCGCGCCGGGCGCCAGGTGCACCCGCACCGCGACCGGCTGGAGAAGGCCATCGGCCGGGACGCCGACGTGGTGCTCGCCGGGCACGAGGAGGAGGCCGGCGCGGTCGTGCGGATGGGCGTGCCCCGCCCGTCGGTCTCCGTCGTCCCCTACGGCGTGGACGGCGAGCAGTTCGCGCAGGTCGGGCCCGCGATGCCGCACGGCGGCCGGCCCCGCCTCGTGATGGTCTGCGACGACCTGGAGGCCGGGGACGTGGAGACCGGGATGCGCGCCCTCGTGCACGTGCCGGACGCCGAGCTGGCCGTCGCCGGCGGCCCCGCCCGCGAGGACCTGGAGAGCGACGCCACCGTGCACCGCCTCCGGACGCTCGCCAAGGAGCTGCACGTCGCCGACCGGGTCATCTTCCTCGGCCGGCTCCCCCGCAAGAACCTGCCGAAGCTGCTGCGGACAGCGAGCCTCGCGCTCTGCCTGACCCCGCGCCAGCCGTGCCCGTCGATGCCGCTGGAGGCGATGGCCTGCGGCGTCCCCGTCGTGGCGACGCCGTCCGGCGCGAACGCCGACGAGGTCCTCGACCACATCACCGGCCTGCACGTCCCGCCGGGGCGGCCGGTCGTGGTCGGCCGCGCGATCCGCACCCTGCTGGCGGAGGAGACCACCCTGCACGGCTACTCGATCGCCGCCGCGGACCGGGCCCGCTCCCGCTACTCGCTGGAGCGCGTCGCCGCCGAGACGCTGCGCGCGTACCAGAAGGTCCTGCCCGTCCCCGAGCCCGAGCCCGAGCCGGAGGCCGAGGACGCGGCGGAGCACGACGCCGACAGGACCCCCGCCCTGGCCGGCTGACGAGCCCCGCCCCGCGGGCCCCGGATCCTCACCGGAATCCGGGGCCCGTTCACGTTCCCGCCGATGGGATACTCAACGGGATGACCGGAAGGGGCGTTCGGTGCTGATCGGCAGAACGGCGGAGCTGGCCGAGCTGTCCGCGGCGCTGGACCGCGCCGCCGCGGGCGCCGCCGGCGTGGTGCTCGTCAGCGGGGACGCCGGGGTCGGCAAGACGCACCTGGTGTCCACGCTCACCGAGGACGCCCGCGGCAAGGGCTTCGCCGTGCTCGTCGGGCAGTGCGCCGAGCTGGGCGAGAGCATGCCGTACCTGCCGCTGACGGACGCGCTGTGGACGGCCGCGCAGGCCGGCACGGCCGAGGCGGGCGACGTCAAGGCCGCGCTCGCCGCCCGCCCCGTCCTCGGGCGCCTGCTGCCGGACGGCGACGGCGGTCCCGGCGCGGCGTCCGAGCTGGCGCAGCAGCAGCTGTTCGGGGCGGTCCTCGGGCTGCTCGGCGAGCTGGGCAACGACCGGCCCGTCCTGCTCGTCCTGGAGGACCTGCACTGGGCCGACCGGTCGACGCGGCACCTGCTGACGTTCCTCAGCCGCGTGCTGCAGCGCGAGCGCGTCTGCCTCGTCGGGACCTACCGGTCGGACGACCTGCACCGGCGGCATCCGCTGCGGCCGGTGGTGGCGGAGCTGCTGCGGCTGCCGAACGTGACCGGCGTCGAGGTCCGGCCGTTCGGCGCGGGCGAGACCGCCGAGTACCTCGCCGAGCTGTCGCGCGGGTCCGCGCCGGTGACGGCGGACGTGGTCGAGCGGGTGCACCGGCGCTCGGAGGGCAACCCGTTCTACGCGGCCGAGCTGTACTCCTCCGGCCTGGACGACCGCGACGACGGGACGGCGGAGCTGCCGTCCGGGCTCGCCGACCTGCTGCTGTCGCGGATGGAGCGGCTCTCCGACGGCGGCCAGCGCGTGGTGCGGGTCGCGGCGGTCGCCGGGCGCCGCGTCGACGACGAGCTCGTCCGGCGGGTGTCCGGCCTGGACGAGGCGGCGGTCGGCGAGGCGCTGCGCGAGGTGGTGTCGCACCAGCTGCTCGTCCCGTCCGGCGCGGGGTACACGTTCCGGCACGCGCTGCTGCGGGAGGCCGTCTACGCCGACCTGCTGCCGGGCGAGCGGACCCGGCTGCACGCCGACTTCGCCCGCCTCCTCGCGGACCTCCCGGAGGGGACGCGCGGCTCGGCGGCGGAGCTGGCGCACCACAGCCTCGCCGCGCACGACCTGCCGGCGGCGTTCGCCGCGTCCGTCCGGGCGGGGCGGGAGGCCGACCGGCTGGGTGCCCCCGCCGAGGCGTTCGAGCACTACGAGCGGGCGCTGGAGCTGTGGGAGGCGGTCCCGGAGCCGGAGGCCGCCGCCGGGACGGACCGGCTGCGGCTGTCGCTCACCGCCGCCCAGGCGTCCGCGCGGGCCGGCGAGCTGCGGCGGGCGGTGCACCGGCTGCGCCGCATGCTGACCGTGATCGACCCCGCCGACGTGCGCCTCGGCTCCCGCATCCGCGAGCACCTCGCCGCCTACCTCGGCGACATCGACGAGGACGAGGAGTCGCAGGCGGTGGCGCGGGAGGCGGTCGCGATGCTGCCCGCCGACCCGCCGACCGTCGAGCGCGCCGACGCGCTCGCCACCTACGCCCGGACGCTGCTCTACCGGGACCGCGACGGGGAGATGCCCGCGTACGCCGAGAAGGCGATCGAGGCGGCGCGGGCGGCCGGGGCCACCGGCGCCGAGGCCAGCCTGCTGGTCACGCTCGGCGTGCACCGGGAGTCGCGGGAGGCCGACACCGGCGTCGCCGAGGTGTTCGCGCGGGCGCACGAGCTGGCCGCGGCGGACGACGACAACTCCATGATCGCGATGCGGGCGGCGTTCCACTACGCGCGGACCAAGTTCGACCGCGGCGACCTCGCGGGCGCGGTCCGGGCCGCCGACGAGGGGGTGAAGTACGCCCTCGACAAGGGGATCGCGTGGAGCACGTTCGGGACCGTGCTGCGCTCCCTGCGGTTCCTCGTCCACTACACCTCGGGCGACTGGACGGAGGCGGGCCGGCTCGCCGACGAGTTCGCGATCCAGGTCGACCGGTCGACCGGGGGGCACGTGTCCGCGTACGCCCTGTTCCTCGACGTCGCGCAGGGCACGCCGACGGTCGAGGAGCGGCTGCGCTGGATCCTGCCGCTGTGCCCGCGGGACCCGTTCATCAACTACCTCGCACGCGGGCTCGCCGCCGAGCACGCCCTGTGGCGGGGCGACCCCGACACCGCGGCCGGCCATGTCCGCGACGTCCTCGGCACCGTCTACCGCGAGTCGATCGGCGCCATCCGGATCGCCGCGACGGGGCTGTGGGCGGAGGCCGACCGGGCCGCCCGCGCCCGCGCCGCCGGCGACGAGGACGCGGTCCGGGCGGCGGCGGAGACCGGTGACCGGCTGCTCCAGGCGGCGCGCGGCGTCGTCGCGGTCGACGTCCACGGGCACCCGCGCACCTGGATCGGCGGGGAGGGGCAGGGCTGGCTGGCCCGCGCCGAGGCCGAACGCAGGCGCGTGGACGGGGTGCACGACGTCGGCCTGTGGCGCCGGACCGCGGACCTGTTCACCTTCGGCGACCCGGACGGCGGGTTCGTCTACGAGGTGGCGCGCTCCCGGTGGCGGCTGGCGGAGGCCCTGGTCGAGAACGGCGACCGCGAGGCCGCCGCCGAGGAGTGGCGAGCGGCCGTCGAGGCCGCCGAACGCCTCGGCGCGCGGCCGCTGCTCGCCGCCCTGCGCGACCTCGGCGCCCGCGCCCGCCTCACCGCCGGGCGCCCGGCGCGCCCCGAGCCGTCCGGCCCCCTGGCCTCGCTGACCGGCCGCGAGCGCGAGGTCCTGAAACTCGTCGCCGAGGGGCACAACAACAGGGAGATAGCGGCGACCCTGTTCATCTCCCCCAAGACGGCCAGCGTCCACGTCTCCAACATTCTCGCGAAACTGAACGCGACCAGCCGCACCCAGGCCGCCGCCATCGCCCACCGCGAAGGCATCTGAATTACCGTGATCTTGCAATTTCCCGGGGCGCTGAGTACTCTTCGACGCGTGACTGCCGGGTCGGCCTTGGGCCATGAGCGAGTGAGGTTCCCGGCCTCCGAGTGAGGCCGGGGCGGGCACGCGGCCCGCCTTTCCACTCGCGTTCCTCTCTCTCACCTGTCGCGCCGAGCGCGACGTCATCGGGCATGCCCGCTTTTCCGGCATGCCCTCAAAAACCCTTTCCCAAGCCATAGGCGCATGGCATCCCTGTGGCTCTGTTCAGCATGCCCGAAAACAATTCAGGAGACAGATGGATTTCAATACCCGGATCATCGAGGAGTTCCGCGCGAACGGCGGGCGGGTCGGCGGCCCGTTCGAGGGCGGGCGGCTGCTCCTGCTGACGACGACCGGGGCGCGGACCGGCGCCCCGCACACGACGCCGCTCGGGTACCTGCCGGACGGCCTCGGCCGCGTCCTCGTCATCGCCTCCGCGGGCGGGGCGCCGAAGAACCCGGCGTGGTTCCACAATCTCGTCGCCGACCCGCGGGTCACGGTGGAGAGCGGCTCCTTCGCCTACGAGGCGGACGCCGTCGTCCTCGCGGGGGACGAACGCGACCGCGCCTTCGCGCGTGCCGTGGAGGCCGATCCCGGATGGGCCGGCTACGAGAGCGAGTCGGGGCGGACGCTGCCCGTCGTCGCCCTGGTCCCGACCGTCTCCGGGCCGCCCGGCGGGCCGGAGACGCCCGGCGCGATGCTCCTGGCGGTGCACGACGCGTTCCGCGCTGAGCTCGCGCTGATCCGCAAGGAGGTCGCCGCGTCGGGCGCCGGGATCGGCGCGCAGCTGCGGATCAACTGCCTGACGCTGTGCCAGGGGCTCGGCAACCACCATCTGGGCGAGGACACGCAGATGTTCCCCGTCCTGGAACGGCTGCATCCGGGGCTCGCACCGCTGCTGGCGCGGCTGAGGAGCGAGCACGAGACGGTGAAGGAGCTGCTGGACGAGCTGCGCCGCGTCCTCGACGCCGGCGAGCCCGCGTCGCTGCTCGCCGAGGTGGAGCGGCTCACCGGAACGCTGGAGGCGCACCTGGACCGCGAGGAGGAGCGGCTCGTGCCGCTCCTCGACACGCTCGAGCTCTAGAGCAGGCCGCGGCCCGGGATCAGCGGGAGGTCGAGGGCCGTGAGGAGGCCGGGCGGCGCCTCGACGACGGCGGGGACGGCGTTGACCAGGCGCATCGCGGTGGCCTTCAGGCCGGCGGTGTTGTGGTCGCCGTCGGTGCCGAGCAGCCGCAGGTCGACCGTGTAGTTCGGCTCGCCGCGCACCTCGACGCGGTAGCAGCCGGCGCCGGCGGGCTGCGGCCAGTCGGGGGCGAGGTCGTCGCGCAGCCGGGTGACGTGCTCCAGGACGACGACGGCCTCGCCGCCGCGCATCCCCTTGACCTCGAAGCGCAGGGCGGCGGCGGTGCCCTTCCCGATCGTCCCGGAGGAGACGTCGAAGTCCTCGGGCGCCGGCAGCCGGGTGTGCTCCTCGTCGATCCCGTCGAGGTCCACGCCGAGCCCGGCGGCGATCTGCCGGACCACGCTCCCCCACGCCATGGTGAGAACGCCCGGCTGCAGCAGCATCGGCGTCTCGTCGAGGGGACGGCCGAAGCCCATGATGTCGAACAGCACGGTGCCCTGGTCGTAGGTGGCGTAGTTCAGGATCTCCATGCAGCGGACCTGCTCGATGCGCTCGCTGATGCCGGTGACGGCGAGGGGGAGCACGTCGTTGGCGAAGCCCGGGTCGATGCCGTTGACGAAGATCGACGCGCCGCCCGCGGCGGCCGCCTCCCGGACGGGGTCCGCCATCTCGGGCGGCACGACGCCGTCCGGGAACTGGAGGAACACCGGGCTGCTGGAGACCACGTTCACGCCGGCGCGCAGGATGCGGCACAGGTCGTCGAGCGCCTCCATGATCCGGACGTCCGCCATCGCGGTGTAGACGACGCAGTCGGGCCGCGCCGCGAGGAGCGCCTCGGCGTCGCCGGTGGCGGTGACGCCGAGGTCGCGGCCGAGGCCGGCGAGATCGCCCGCGTCGCGGCCGATCTTGGCCGGGGTGGAGACCCAGACGCCGGCGAGTTCGAGGTCGGGCCGGGCGTCGATGCCGGCGATCGCGTGCCGGCCGACGTTGCCGGTGCTCCATTGGACGACGCGGTACGTCACAGATCCTCCAGGCGCAGGTCGAGGTTCGGGGTCTCGATGCCGCCGTCCACGCGCAGGACGCCGCCGGTGACGTAGGCCGAGGCGGGCGAGGCGAGGTAGAGGACGGCGGCGGCGATGTCCTCGGGGACGCCGACGCGCCGCAGCGGCGTCCGCTCCTCCATCTCGGTGCGCAGCTCGTCGCTGGTCATGACGATGTCGAGCGCGGACGTCGCGACGGATCCGACGGCGATCGCGTTGACGCGGACGCGCGGGGCCAGGTCGAGCGCGGCGAGCCGGGTGTAGTGCGCGAGGGCGGCCTTGGCGGTGCCGTAGGCGAGGTAGCCGCGGCCCGCGATCCGGCCCATCACCGAGGAGATGTTGACGACGCTGCCGCCGTCCGCCGCGAGCAGGTGCGGGACGGCGGCGCGGGTCAGCGCGTGCGTCGTGCTGACGTTGAACTGGAACGCGTTCTCCAGCCTCCGCGGCGAGGTGTCCAGGAAGGGGACGGGCATCGCGCCGCCCATGTTGTTGACCACGATGTCGAGCCGGCCGAACTCGCCGGCGGCGCGGTCGGCCAGCCCGGCGGCGGCATCCGGATCGCTGAGGTCGGCGGGCACGACGAGCGCCCGGCGCCCGGCCGCCTCGATCTCGCCTGCCACCTTGCGCAGCTGCTCCTCGGTCCGGGAGGAGATCACCACGTCGGCGCCGGCCTCGGCGAGCGCCACCGCGGTGGCCGCGCCGATGCCGCGCCCGGCGCCGGTCACCACCGCGACCCTGCCCTCGATGCGGAACCGGTCCCAGATCACCGGCGTCACCTCCGGTCCGTCGCGTCACTGCCCGCACAGCCTACGCAGAATGTAGAACGTGTTTCAATAAGTTGGGCGGACCGGTCAGGCGAGGAAGTCGAACCGGACGCCGGCCCCGGCGTCGAGGGCCGCGCGGTAGGCCGTCCAGCTCAGCGCGAGGTCCTGCCAGGGCAGCCCGACCGGCGCGTACACGGTGACCTCGTCGCCCTTCACCCGTCCGGGCACCTGGCCGCGCAGGAGGTCGCGCAGCGTCCCGGCCGCGTGCTTGACGTCCAGCCCGGCGTCGGCCAGCACGCCCATCTCGACGGCGAGCGGGACGTCGTCCACCACGACGCGGGCGCCCTCCAGCAGGTCGGCGCCCAGTTCCGCCTTGCCGGGCTCGTCCGCGCCGAGGGAGGTGATGTGCGTCCCGCGCGCCACGTCGGCGGCGTGCAGGAGCGGGCGGCGCGCCCAGGTCGCCATGACGACGATCCCGGCGTCCCGGACGGCGGCGCGCGGGTCCGCCGCGACCGCCGCGGGCACGCCCAGCCGGTCGCCGTGCCGCCCGGCGAAGTCCGCGGCGCGCCCGGCGTCCAGGTCGCAGACGGCGAGGCCGCGCACCTCCCGGAGCTCGCCCAGCCCGCGCAGGACCAGCTCAGCCTGCGCCCCCGCGCCGATCACCGCGACCTCGCCGGCGTCCGGGCGGGCCAGCGCGTGCGTGCCGAGCGCGGCGGCGAGGCCGGTGCGCCAGGCGGTGACGGTCGCCGAGTCGAGCTGCGCGAGCAGCTCGCCGGTGCCGAGGTCGTGCAGGCAGACGACGCCGCGCAGCGCCGGGCGGCTGCCGGGGAACTTGGCGTTCACCTTGACCGTGTAGGCGGGGATCTCCTCGACCAGTCCCGGCATCAGCGCCGTCGCCGTGCCCTGGCCGGGCAGTTTCGCGATCACGCGGCGGGCGGCCGGGCCGCCGTCCACCGCCCGGAAGCCGCGGCGCAGCGCGTCCAGGCACACCTCCGGGACGAGCAGCGCCTCAAGGTCGGAACGGGTCAAAAGGAGCGTCACCGGACCATTCTCCCGTTCCGGTGGCCCGGCGTCACCACCGCGGTCACCGGCGACCGGTGACGAGCGCGTCCCAGTCGGTGAGCCAGTCGTTGCCCGCGTCGTCGACGAACGACCCCGGCGGCGGGGTGACCCCGTGCTCGCGCAGCCATCCCCCGGGGCGCCGCATCGAGGGCCGCAGCCGCCCGTCGCTCGGCATCAGCTGCGGCGGGATCGGCGCCGGCTTCGGCGGCGGCCCCTGCGGCTCGGCGGCGGCGCCGGCGACGTCCTTCTCCTCGGCCATGCCGATCGGCCCCTGGCGGCGGGCGTTGAAGAACTGGTCGACCGCCGGGTGCGGGCTGGACAGCACCATCTCCCGCGGCCCGAACATCACCAGGCCGCGGCGGAACAGCAGGCCGAGGTTGTCCGGCAGGACGCGCGCGGTGCCGATGTCGTGCGTGACGATCAGGAAGGTGGCGCCGAGCTCGGTGTTGAGGTCGACGAACAGCTGGTTGAGGTAGGCGGTGCGGACGGGGTCCAGCCCGGAGTCCGGCTCGTCCGCCAGGATGATCTCGGGGTCCAGCACGAGGGCGCGGGCGAGCCCGGCGCGCTTCTTCATCCCGCCGGAGATCTCGCCGGGCAGCTTGTCCTCCGCGCCGGTGAGCCCGACCATGTCCATCTTCTCCAGCACGATGCGCCGGATCTCCGCCTCGCCCTTCTTGGTGTGCTCGCGCAGGGGGAAGGCGATGTTGTCGTAGATGTTCATGGAGCCGAACAGGGCGCCGTCCTGGAACAGCACCCCGAACTGGCGGCGCAGCTCGTAGAGGTCGTTCTCGCGCAGCCGCGGGACGTCGCCGCCGCCGACGTAGACGTGGCCCCGGTCGGGACGCAGCAGCCCGACCAGGTTCTTGAGGAACACCGACTTCCCGGTTCCGGACGGCCCGAGCAGGGCGGAGATCTCGCCCGCCGGGATGGTGAAGGACACGTCCTCCCAGATGACCTGCCGCCCGAACGACTTCCTGAGCCCTTCCACCCGGATCTCGACACCCATGGGCACTCCCGAGCCGGGGGAACCGGGGGCGGGGGATCCGCGTCATATGTCCGGCCCCCCGTCGCCTCCGACCCTACGTCCGGGAGGCCGCGCCGGGGAGACCCATTGGACCTACCGTCCAGTCATGGACCGGCCAAACGGGTCATCCTGCCCGAGTTTCGGGCACGCATCGCGCACCCATTGTGACAAGCCGTACCGGGACGTTTAGTCACTTTCTCGCCTTACGCCAACGTTCAGGATTCTTCCAGCATGTCCCGTGACCTCCGGCGCACCAACACGGGTGCGCCCAATCCCCCCTGGAGGCACAGTGAAGATCCGTTCCACCCGCATCGGCGGCGCCGCCACGGCCGTCACCGTGGCGGCGTCGGGGCTGCTGGCGACGGCACTCGTCGCCGGTCCCGCCGATGCGTCCCTCGACGCGCCCACCGGGCGCGTCACCACCCTGTCCGACACCGGCGGGGTGGCCGCGAAGCTGGCGCGGCAGCTCGGTGGCCGCAGCGCCGGCGCCTACGTGGACCAGGCCACCCAGAACCTGGTGGTCACGGTGACCGACGCGAAGGCCGCCCAGGCGGTCCGCGCCGCCGGCGCCGTGCCCAAGAGCGTCACGCGCAGCGGTGCCGACCTGAAGAAGGTCATGTCGGCGCTCAAGCGCGAGGCGACCGTCCCGGGCACCGCCTGGGCCGTCGACCCGGCCGCCAACCAGGTCGTCCTCACCATGGACGGCACCGTCAAGGGCGCCGAGCTCAAGAAGGTGCAGGCCGCCGCCGCCAAGCAGGGCGCGGCCGTCCGGACCAAGAAGGTCGCGGGCGCGTTCCGCATGTTCGCCGCCGGTGGCGACCCCATCTACACCGGCAGCGCCCGCTGCTCGCTCGGCTTCAACGTCAAGAAGGGGAGCGAGTTCTTCTTCCTGACGGCCGGGCACTGCACCGAGGCGGGCTCGACGTGGACCGACGAGTCGGGAGCGACGCTCGGCAGCAACGCCGGCAGCAGCTTCCCCGGCGACGACTACGGCATCGTCAAGTACGACTCCGCCCCGGCCGACACCGAGGGCGGCGTCACCGTCAACGGGCAGTTCCAGGACATCACCGGTGCCGCCGAGGCCACGGTCGGGCAGACCGTGACCCGCAGCGGCAGCACCACCGGCGTCCACGACGGGCAGGTCACCGCGCTGGACCAGACGGTGAACTACCAGGAGGGCAGCGTCAGCGGCCTGATCCAGACGACGGTGTGCGCCGAGCCGGGCGACAGCGGTGGCCCGCTGTTCGCCGGGTCCAGCGCGCTCGGGCTGACGTCCGGCGGCAGCGGCAACTGCTCGTCCGGCGGCGTCACGTTCTTCCAGCCCGTGACCGAGCCGCTGTCGGAGTTCGGGGTCGAGATCTACTGACCCGGAACCCCGCAGGGTGACCTGACGGCCCGCCGGAGCTCCCAGGCGGCGGGACGCCTCGATGCCCGGCCCCGGTCCCTCGACCGCCCCCGGCGAGGGACCGGGGCCGAACCTTGTTCTGTTCCAGCGCGTACTGGCCGGTATCCCCCGACTGACCACGGCGGACGTTCCGAGCCTGCCAATGCCTTCGTCCCGAATTGGTCACCTTCTGCGTCTTACGCGCACCTTGACGGTTCTTACACCATGTCGATGACCTCCGGTGCACCACTCGGGTGCGCCCAATCCCCCGTGGAGGCACAAGTGAAGATCCGTCACAGGCGCGTCGGCGCCGCGGCCGTCACCACGGCGGCGGCAGGCCTGGTGGCCGCCACCCTCGCCACCGCTCCCAGCGCGTCCGCGGCTCCGGCCGCACCCGCCGCCCCGCCCGCTCCCGGCACCGTGGCGACGAAGCTCGCGCAGCAGCTCGGCTCCAGCACCGCCGGCTCCTACCTCAAGGGCGGCACGCTGGTGGTCACGGTGACCGACGCGAAGGCCGCCCAGGCGGTCCGCGCCGCCGGCGCCGTGCCCAAGACCGTCACGCGCAGCGGCACCGACCTGAAGAAGGTCATGTCGGCACTCAAGCGCGAGGCGACCGTCCCGGGCACCGCCTGGGCCGTCGACCCGGCCAGCAACCAGGTCGTCCTCACCATGGACGGCACCGTCAAGGGCGCCAAGCTCAAGAAGGTGCAGGCCGCCGCCGCCAAGCAGGGCGCGGCCGTCCGCACGGAGAGGGTCGCCGGGTCGTTCCGGACGTTCACCCTCGGCGGCGAGGCCATCTACACCGGTGGCGCCCGCTGCTCGCTGGGCTTCAACGTCCGGAGCGGGAGCACGTACTACTTCGTCACCGCCGGGCACTGCACCAACATCGGCACCACCTGGACCGACGGGTCCGGGCGGACGCTCGGCCGCACCGTCGCCAGCAGCTTCCCCGGCAACGACTACGGCGTCGTGCAGTACACCTCGACCCCGACCGACACCGCGGGCGCCGTCCAGCTGTACAGCGGCTCCCGCAACATCACCGGCTCCGCGAACGCCACGGTCGGCCAGACCGTGTACCGCAGCGGCAGCACCACCGGCCTGCACAACGGCCGGGTGACGGCGCTCAACCAGACCGTGAACTACCAGGAGGGCAGCGTCAGCGGCCTGATCCGCACCACGGTCTGCGCGGAGCCGGGCGACAGCGGCGGCTCGCTGTTCGCCGGGTCCACGGCGCTCGGCCTGACCTCGGGCGGCAGCGGCAACTGCTCCTCGGGCGGGACGACGTTCTTCCAGCCCGTCACCGAGGTGCTGAACCGCTACGGGCTCAGCGTCTACTGACCAAGGAGGCTCCCATGAGCGGCGGGCCGTCCCCACACGGACTCCGTGGGGGCGGCCCGCCCGGGTGTTCAGCCCAGCGCCGGGACCTCCAGCGCGCGGTGGATCTCGCCGATCACGGCCGGCCGCTGCTCGGCGAGGTAGAAGTGGCCGCCCGGGAGCACCTTCAGCGCGAACCGCCCGTCGGTGACCTGCTCCCAGCCGCGGGCCTGGCCGGGGGTGACGTGCGGGTCGGAGTCCCCGATGATCGCGGTGACCGGGACCGCCAGCCGCGTCCCGTCCTTGTGCGCGTAGTCCTCGATCAGCGCGAAGTCGTTGCGGACGTACGGGAGGACGAGCTCGCGCAGCTCCGGGTCCCGCAGCGCGTCGGCGTCGGTGCCGCCGAGCTTGATCATCTCGGCGACGACGCCGTCGTCGTCCTGGTCCGCGACGCGGTCGTCGCCGCGGTCGTGCGGCGGCCGGGCACCGGAGGCGAACACGTGCGCGGGCGCGCTGCCCCGCTCCTGCAGCAGCCGCGCCACCTCGTAGGCGAGGACGGCGCCCATGCTGTGCCCGAACAGCGCGGCGGGACGGTCCATCAGCGGGGCCATCGCCCCCGCGATGAGCCGGGCGAGCTGGTGCGCGTCGGTGACGAGCGCGTCCGCCATCCGGTCGGCGCGCCCCGGGTACTGGACGGTGTGCATCTCGACGGCCGGGCTGACCTCCTTGGCCCACGTCCGGTAGAACACTGCCGACCCGCCCGCGTGCGGAAGGCAGAACAGCCGCAGCGACGCCCACGGCCGCGTCTCGGGGCAGCGGAACCAGGTCACGTGATCAACTCCTCCTCCTCGTGGCGGCGGGACGCCACGCGCGGGTCGTGCGGGAGCGGCCACGGCGCGACCCGCGGGTCCGGGACGAGCTTCGGCGCGGTGCTCTCCGCCGCCACCTTAAAGCCCCGGCGCCGGTAGTTGGCGATCGCGTTCGGATGGTCGAGGCTGCTGGTGCGCAGCCACACCCGGGACGCGGGCCCGGAGTCCACCGCCCACAGCTCCCCGCGCTGCCACGCGCGGCGCGTGCACTGCTCGACGAGGTAGCCGCCGTACCCGCGGCCGACGAACGCGGGCGTGAGCCCGACCAGGTGGATCTCGGTGTCGCCGCCCGGCTGCGCCTCGATCTCGAAGAAGCCGGCGATCGTCCCCTCGGCCATCGCGATCCAGGTGGACAGCTCGGGGCGGTCCACCCAGGCGCGCCAGCGCGCGTACGTCCAGGGGAAGCGGTCCGTCCAGCAGACGCGGGCGCCGACCGCCGCGTACAGGGCGCGGCTGACGTCGGCGGACGGCACGCCCGCCAGGGTGAAGGTCATCTCGACGCCCGGCAGCGGCGCGGGACGCAGGTCGGCGGCGTCCCGCATCTCCATCTCCCACTCGGCGACGGCGGGGATCTCCAGAGCGGCGCCTCCCGGAGGCGAGGCCCGGCCCCCTTCAGTCACCCATCGCCTCGATGAGGCTCTTCGGCCGCATGTCGGTCCAGTGCTCGTTGATGTAGTCGAGGCACGCCTGGCGGGTGTCCTCGTCCTTGGCCACCGTCCATCCGGCCGGGACCTCGGCGAAGGACGGCCACAGCGAGTGCTGGTTCTCGTCGTTGACGAGGACGACGTAGGTGCCGTCCGGGTCTTCGAAGGGGTTCGTCATCTGCGTCGTCCCTTTCAGTGCGTGCTGTGCAGCTTGTCGAGCTTGGCGGCCAGGACGGCGCCCATCTCGGCGGCCGGGCCCGGCTCCATGAGCAGGTGGTGGTCGGCGTCGAGCGGGTAGTCCTCGATCTCGCCCTCCACGAGCGGCCCCCAGTTGGACCGCCCGGTGGGCGCGGCGGCGCTGCGGCCCCGCATGGCGGTGAAGAACAGGACGTCGCCGCGGAACCGTCCCGGCCGGTACTCCTCGGCCTGGCGGAGCCCGCTCTCGTAGCTGCGGTAGACGTTGACCAGGTCGTCCTCGCCGAGGGTGGCGAGGGCGTCGTCGCGTTCGGCGAGGACCGCCATGATCTGCGCCATGTCCGGGTTGCCGTCCTCGGCGACCATCGTCGCGTCGATGCCGATCGACTCCAGCAGCTCGGGGAGGATCTCGCGCCGCTCGGATTCGAGGTCCTGGCCGTGGTAGGCGTCGATGACGGCGAGCAGGCCGACCCGCTCCCCGGCGGACTGCAACTGGACCGCCATCTCGTAGGCGACGAGCCCGCCGAGGGACCAGCCCGCGAGGTGGTACGGGCCGGACGGCTGGACGGCCCGGATCTCCTCCACGTAGTCGCGCGCCATCTCCTCCACGGAGCCGGGCGGCTCGGCCCGCGTGAACGCGCGGTTCTGGAGCCCGTAGGCCGGCTGGCCGGGGCCGAGGTGCCGCTGGAGCTGGAGGTAGCTCCAGGCCAGCCCGCCGGCGGGATGGACGAAGAAGATCGGCGGCCGGGTCCCGGACACGCGGATCGGCAGCAGCACCTCGAAGCCGAGCCGGTCCTCCGGCTCGCCGGCCCTGGCCAGCGCCTCGACCGTCTGGTGGGTGAACACGTCGCGCGGGGTGAGCTCGATGCCGGCGTTCCGGGCGCGGGTGGCGAGCTTGAGCGCGGCGATGCTGTCGCCGCCGAGGTCGAAGAAGCTGACGTCGGCGCCGACGCGGCCGAGGCCGAGCACGTCCGCGACGATCGCGCAGAGCCGCTCCTCGGCGGGCGTGCGGGGGGCGCGTCCGGCGGCGGCCCCGCCGTGGTCGGGCGCGGGCAGGGCGCGCCGGTCGAGCTTGCCGTTCGGCCCGACGGGGAACGTGTCCAGCCGGACGAACGCGGCGGGCACCATGTACTCGGGGAGCTTCCGCGCGACGAACTCGCGCAGACCCTCCACCGTGGGCTGTGCCGCGGGGGGTTGCGGGGGACCGTCCTCCTCGGGGGCCAGGTCTGGGGCGATGACGTAGGCGACGAGGGTCTTGACGCCCGGGGTGTCCTCGCGGGCGATGACGGCGACGTTCGCGACGGCCGGGTGGGCGGCGACGGCGGCCTCGATCTCGCCCAGCTCGATCCGGAAGCCCCGGACCTTGACCTGGGAGTCGGCGCGGTCGACGTAGTCGAGGCGGCCGTCCGGCCGCCATCGGACGAGGTCGCCGGTCCGGTACATGCGGCCGCCGGGCGGGCCGAACGGGTCGGCGACGTACCGCTCCGCGGTGAGCGACGGCCGGCGCAGGTAGCCCCGGCCGACTCCGGCGCCGGCGAGGTACGCCTCGCCGACCACGCCGGGCGGGACGGGCCGCAGCCCGGGGTCGAGCACGTACACGCGCATGTCGTCGAAGGGGCGCCCGAGCGCGGGCGTCGTCTCGGACGGGTCGGCGAGCGGCGCCCGCTGCGGGGCGAGGGTGGTGTACGTGGTCGCCTCGGTCGGCCCGTACATGTTGCAGACCTCGGTGTCCGGGCACGCGGCGAGGACCTTGCGCATCGCGGCCGGTGAACCGGTCTCCCCGCCGGTCAGCACCTCGCGGAGCCCGGCGAACGCGTGCGGCCGCTCGTCCGCGACGAGGTTGAACAGCGTCGTTGTGATGAACAGCCCAGTGAGGTCCTCGGCCGTGATGATCTCTTCGAGGGCCTCGCCGTCCAGGTGCCCGGGCGGGGCGACGACGGCCGTCCCGCCGCGCAGCAGCGGCGTCCACATCTCGTAGGTCGAGGCGTCGAAGGCGTGCGGCGAGTGGACGAGCACCCGGTCGTGCGCCCCGTTCCCGAGCCGCTCCTCGGTGGCGAGGTCGACCGCGTCGCGGTGCGAGATCATGACGCCCTTGGGCGTCCCGGTCGAGCCGGAGGTGAAGAACACGCAGGCGAGCTGCTCCGGATGGCACTCGACGCCCGGGTCGGTGCCGGGCTGCGCGGCGATCCGCGGGTCGTCGTCCACGACCACGATCCGCGCGGACGTGCCGAGGCCGTCGGCGCGGTCGCGCATGACCGAGTCGACGAGGAGGACGGGGGCGCCGACCTCGGCGACCGCCCACGCCATCCGCTCGGGCGGGTGGCCGTGGTGGATCGGCGCGTACGCGCCGCCCGCCTTGAGGATCGCCAGCGTCGCCACGACGGTTTCGGCGGATCTCTCCAGCAGGACCGCGACGGGCGTCTCCGGGCCGACTCCGAGCCCGAGGAGAAGGTGCGCCAGCCGGTTGGCGCGCGCGTTCAGTTCGGCGTAGCCGAGCGACCGGCCGGCGGCGCGGACGGCGACGGCGTCGGGTGTCCTCGCCGCCTGGGCGGCGAAGCGGGCCGTGAGGGTGCCGGGGCGGCGGGCCGTGGCCGGGCCCTGCCAGTCGCGGAGGACCTTGGCGCGCTCGTCCTCGTCCAGCACGTCCATGCGGCCGAGAGGGAGGTCGGGGTGGTAGGCGATTGCGTCGAGGATGCGGGTGAGGCGGCGCATCAGGCGGGCCGCTTCGGCCTCGCCGCAGAAGTCGGTGCGGTGGTCGACGCGCAGGGAGAGGCCCCGGCCCGGGACGGCGGCGAAGGTCAGCGGGTAGTGCGACGCGTCGTAGCCGGCGACGTCGTGGAGGGAGAGGCCGCCGAGGTCGGTTCCCGCGGCGTCCGGGTCGAAGGGGTAGTTCTCCAGGACGGTCATCGTGTCGAACAGCGTCCCGGTCCCGGTGAGCCGCTGGATGTCGGACAGGCCGAGATGGTGGTGCTGCATCAGCGCGGCCTGCTCGTCCTGGAGGCGGGTGAGCGCCTGCGCGACGGTGTCGGCGGGACGGACGCGGACCCGGATCGGCAGCGTGTTGATGAACAGGCCGATCATCTGCTCGACGCCCGGGAGTTCGGGCGGCCGGCCGGAGACGGCGGCGCCGAACACCACGTCGGTCGAGCCGGTGAGGCGGCCGAGCAGCGTCCCCCAGGCGAGCTGCAGGACGGTGTTGAGGGTGACGCCCTGGGCTCGGGCACGGGCGTTGAGCGCCGAGGTGAGCTCTTCGGTGAGGCGGGTCCGGACACGCCCCGGGGCGCCGGTGACCGGGTCGCCCGCGCCGGGGGCCACGAGGGTGGGCTCGTGGACGCCGTCGAGGGCGCGGCGCCAGGCGTCCTCCGCGGCGGCGCGGTCCTGCCGCGCGAGCCAGGCGAGGTAGTTCTTGTACGGGGCGACGCGCGGCATCCCGGTGTCGTCGCCCTTGGCGAGGTACAGCGCGAACAGCTCGGTCTGCAGGACGGGCGTGGACCAGCCGTCCAGCAGGATGTGGTGGTTGGTGAACACCATGCGGTGCAGGCCGTCCGACAGCTTGAGGAGCAGGAAGCGCAGCAGCGGCGGCCTCGCCATGTCGAACGGCCGGGCGCGTTCGGCGTCGGCCAGGTCGCGGGCCCTGGTCTCGCGCTCGGCCTCGGGCAGGGCGGACAGGTCCTCCTCCCGCCACGGCAGGCGGACCGTCCGGTGGACGACCTGGACGGGCGAGCCCTCCTTGCGCTGCCGGAAACCGGCCCGCAGGTTGGCGTGGCGGCGCAGGAGCGTACCGGCGGCGGCGCGCAGCGCCTCCCCGTCGAGAGGGCCGCGCAGGTCGAACACGATCTGGGCGGTGTAGACGTCGTGGCCGGAGTCGTAGAGGGCGTGGAAGAACAGGCCCTGCTGTAGCGGGGACAGCGGGAGGATGTCCTCAAGCTGCGACGTGCTCACTCCAGCTCCCATTCGCCGTCGAGCTCGGCGGCGAGCTCGTCGATCTCCTCCTGGCTGACGTCCACGAGGGACAGGTCGGACGGGGTGAACCCGCCGACCGGCCCTTCGGCCGCGCCCTCGGTCACGTGCGCGGCCAGGCCGCGCAGCGCCGCGTACCAGCGTCCGGCGAGGTCCTCGACCGCGGCGTCGTCGAACAGGCGGCCCGCCCACGTCCACGTCGCGGACAGCTCGGGGCCGTCCGGCAGGTCGCGGGTGTGCGCGTTGACCTCGATGGCGTGGACGAGGCCGAGCGCAGCGTCCTGGCCGGGGCCGAGCGCGGCGCTGTCGTTCTGGTCGGCGGGGCCCCAGTCGGTGGCCTCGGGCGCGGCGGTGCGGCCGAGGTAGTTGAACGCGATCTGCGGAGGCCGGCCGCCGCGGGCGGCCGGGTCGAGGTAGCGGAGGAGCCCGTGGCCGATGCCGTTGTCGGGGATCTCGCGGAGCTGCTCCTTCACCCGCTTGAGCGCGGTGCCGACGGCCTGGCCGCCGTCGCGGACGTCGGCGGGGTCGACCCAGCCGGCGTCCAGGCGGACCGGATGGATCGAGGTGAACCAGCCCGCGGTGCGGGACAGGTCGACGCCGGGGACGATCTCTTCACGGCCGTGCCCTTCGAGGTCGACGAGGACGGCCGTCTCGTCGGTGACGCCGCGGTCGCGCCGCCATTCGGCGACGGCCAGGGCGAGGCCGGTGAGCAGCACGTCGTTGACCCGTCCGTGGAACGCGGCGGGGACGTCGGTGAGCAGCGGCGCGGTGACGTCGGCGGGCAAGTCGAGCGTGAGGTGCCGCGCCGTCCCGAACGTGTCGGCCGCGGGATCCAGGGGATGGGCGCCGAGGACGGGGTCTGGGGTGGCGAGGACGTCGTCCCAGAGCGGCATCTCGGCGGTGCGGACGGGGTCGGACGCCTCGGCGGCGAGGCGCTGCGCCCAGCGGCGGAACGAGGTCGGCACGGGGTCGAGGTCTCCCCCGGCCCAGGCGGTGACGAGGTCGGGCAGGAGGATGCGCCAGGACACGCCGTCCACGGCCAGGTGGTGGAGGGTCAGCAGGAGGCGCCCGGACGCGGCCGGGCCGGCATCGAACCAGACGAGCTGCGCCATCGTCCCGGCGGCCGGGTCGAGGCGGCGGCGTGCCTTCTCCGCCTCGTCGGCGAGGACGACTCGCAGTGCCTCGGCGTCGAGGCCCGCGACGTCCACCCGGCGGACGAGCGGGGCGGCGTCGACCGTGCCCGGCTCGGTGACCTCGAAATCGGTGCCGTCGAAGCGGAGCCGGAGCATGTCGTGGTGGTCCAGGAGGGTCTGGAGCGCGGCGGCCAGCCTGCCGGTGCCGAGGTCCGGCGGGACCTGGAGCAGAACCCGCTGGCTGTAGCCGGCGACGGGGCCGTGGAGGTCCTGGAACCAGCGCATGATCGGGGTGGCCGGGATCCGGCCGATGCCCGCGCCGGGCGGTTCCGTCTCGATCCGCTCGCCCTCGCCGACCGGCGTGGCGGTCGCGGCCAACTCCTCGACGGTCTGATGCTGGAACACATCGCGGGGGGTGATGACCAGACCGGCCTGGCGGGCGCGGGAGACGAGCTGGATCGCGATGATCGAGTCACCGCCCAGATCGAAGAACCCGTCGTCTACCCCCACCCGCTCCAGGTTGAGTACCTCGGCGAACAACCCGGCGAGGGTCTCTTCCTCCGGGGTGCGAGGGGGGCGGGACGACACCTTCGCGGTGAAGTCGGGATCGGGCAGCGCCCTGCGGTCCAGCTTCCCGTTCGCGGTGAGCGGCAGGGCATCCAGTTCGACGACGGCCGCCGGGACCATGTAGCCGGGCAGATGCCTGCCCGCGAAACGGCGCAGCTCGGCGGTGTCGACCCCGTTGCCCACCACGTAGGCGACCAGCCGGTCGTCACGGACGATCACAGCAGCGCCCTGGACGGTCTCGTGCCTGGTCAGGACCGACTCGATCTCGCCCGGCTCGATCCGGAAACCGCGCAACTGAACCTGCTGGTCAGCCCGCCCCAAATATTCAAGGCGACCGTCCTTCAACCACCGCCCGAGGTCACCCGTCCGATACATACGGGCGCCGGACTCACCGAACGGGTCAGCGACGAACCGCTCCGCCGACAGGCCAGGACGGTTCAGGTAACCGCGCGCCAACCCTGCGCCAGCGACATACAGCTCACCGACCACCCCAGGCGGAACCGGCTGAAGGCGACCGTCCAAGACGTACACGCGCAGATCAGGGATCCCGACACCGATCACGCTCCCAGGCGCGGTCGCGGCCTGGACCCGGTCAAGCGCCAGATACGAGACGTGCACGGTCGTCTCGGTGATCCCGTACATGTTGACCAGCCTCGGAGCGTCCTCCTCATACCGGGAGTACCACTCCTCCAAACGCCCCAGATCCAGCGCCTCACCACCGAACACCACGTACCGCAACGCCAGATCAACGTCTGGACGCTCCTTGTCGGCGACCATCAACTGGTAGAACGCCGACGGCGTCTGGTTCAGAACCGTGACCCGCTCGCGCTCCAGAAGAGCGAGGAAGTCCGTCGGCGTCCGTGACGTCAGATAGGGGACGACGACGAGGCGACCGCCGTACAGCAGCGAGCCCCACAGCTCCCACACCGAGAAGTCGAAGGCGTAGGAGTGGAACAACGTCCACACATCATCCGACCCGAAACCGAACCAGCCTTCCGTGGAGCGCAGCAGCCGCACCACATTCTGATGCGGAACCACCACACCCTTGGGACGCCCCGTCGAACCCGACGTATAGATCACATACGCCGGATGGTCAGGCGAAATGTCGAGACCAAGGTTCGTCTCGTCGTACCCGACCGCATCGAGGTCTTCCGGGCCGAGGGTCAGGACCGGCTCGGCGTCCTCGACCATGTAGGCGATCCGATCCTCCGGATAATCCGGATCGATCGGCACATACGCCGCACCCGCCTTCAACACCGCAAGGATCGCCACCACCAGATCCACCGAACGCGGCAACGCCAACGCCACGAACCGCTCCGGCCCCACACCCTCCTCGACCAGCCGCCGCGCAAGACGATTCGCCCCCGCATTCACCTCCGCATACGTCCACGACACACCCTCGAACGACACCGCCACCGCCCCCGGACGAACCGCCGCCTGCGCCTCGAACAGCGCCGGGATCGTCGCCCGCTCCACGGCGCCGCCCTTGCCGCCGGCCCAGCGGCGCAGGAGGGTGCGGCGTTCGGTCCGGTCGAGGATCTCGGCGGCGGTGACCGGCGCGTCCGGGTCGGCGACGAGCTCGCGGACGAGACGCTCGAAGCGCTCCGCGATCGTCTGCGCGGTGGCGGGGTCGAAGAGGTCGAGGGCGTATTCGAGACCGGCCTCGATCCCGCCGGGCGTCCCGTCGTCGCCGTGCCGTTCCTCCAGGTAGAGGGACAGGTCGTACTTGGCCACGCCCGCCGTGAGGGGTTCGGCGCCGCCGGTGAGGCCGTCCATTTCCAGCCGCGCGGCGGGGTTGTTCTGGAAGGACAGCACGACCTGGAACAGCGGGTGCCGTGCCATCGACCGCGCCGGGTTGAGGACCTCCACGAGCCGTTCGAACGGCAGGTCCTGGTGCACGTACGCGGCGAGGTCGGCCCCCTTCACCCGTGCGATCAGCTCCCGGAACGTCGGGTCGCCGGAGGTGTCGGTGCGCAGGACGAGCATGTTCACGAACATGCCGACCAGGTCGTCCAGGGCCTCGTCGGTGCGGCCCGCGATGGGCGCGCCGATCGGCACGTCCGTCCCGGCGCCGAGGCGGGTGAGCAGGGCGGCGTAGGCGGCCTGCATGACCATGAAAAGGCTCGCGCCGCTCTCGCGGGCCAGGGCCAGCAGCCCGGCGTGCAGGTCGGCGTCCAGTTCGAAGGCGTGCGTCGCGCCCCGGTAGGACGCCTCGGCCGGGCGCGGCCGGTCGGTGGGAAGCGCCAGTTCCTCGGGCAGGCCGTCCAGCGCGTTCCGCCAGTAGGCGATCTGCTTGGAGATCAGGCTGTCCGGATCGTCCTCCGACCCGAACAGTTCACGCTGCCACAGCGTGTAGTCGGCGTACTGGACGGGCAGCGGCGCCCACTGCGGCGCCCGGCCTTCCGCGCGGGCCGCGTAGGCGAGGATCACGTCGCGGGCGAGCGGCGCCATCGACCAGCCGTCCGCCGCGATGTGGTGCAGGACGAGCACGAGGACGTGCGTGTCGGCGCCGAGCGCGAAGAGCCGCGCCCGCAGCGGCGGCTCCACGGACAGGTCGAAGCCCTGCCCGGCAGCGGCGGCGAGCGCGGCCGGCAGCGCGTCCTCGCCGGTCTCGGTGACGTCGAGGCGGGGGCGGGCGTCCGCCGGGTCGAGGACGAGCTGCCGGGCGCTGCCCGTCCCGTCCGGGAAGATCGTGCGGAGCGACTCGTGCCGGGCGACGACGTCGCCGAGCGCGGAGCGCAGCGCGTCCAGGTCGAGGGCTCCGTTGAGGCGCAGCGCGACGGGCATGTTGAACGTCGCCGACGCGCCCTCGAACCGGTTGAGAAACCAGAGCCGCTGCTGGGCGTACGACAGCGGGACGACGTCGGGGCGCTCGGCCGGCACCAGCGGCGGGCGGACGTCGCCGGCCGCGTCCGCGAGACGTCCGGCGAGACCGGCGACGGTCGGCGCCTCGAACAGCGCCCGGACGGGCAGTTCGGCGCCCAGCGCGGTCCGGATCCTGCTGACGAGCCGGGTCGCGGTGAGCGAGTCGCCGCCGAGGTCGAAGAACCCGTCGTCCACGCTCACCCGCGGAACGCCGAGGACCTCGGCGAACAGCCCGCAGAGGATCTCCTCATGCGGCGAGCGCGGCGCGCGGCCGGCGGGCGTGCCCGCGTCGGGGGCGGGCAACGCGGACCGGTCCAGCTTGCCGTTGACGGTGAGCGGCAGGCCGTCCAGGACGGTGAGGGCCGGGACCATGAAGTCGGGCAGCCGCTCGGCCGCGTACCGGCGGACGGCGGCGACGTCGACGTCCGGCCCGGCGAGGTAGGCGGCGAGGCGCCGGTCCCCGGGACGGTCCTCGCGGACGATCACGGCGGCCTGCGCGACCCCGGGGCATCCGGCGAGGACGCTCTCGATCTCGCCCGGCTCCACCCGGTAGCCGCGGATCTTGACCTGGTCGTCGGCGCGGCCGAGGTACTCGATCGTCCCGTCCGGGCGCCATCGGGCCAGGTCGCCGGTGCGGTACATGCGGTCGCCGGGGGCGCCGAACGGGTCGGCGACGAACCGCTCGGCGGTCAGGCCGGGCCGGTCGAGGTACCCGCGGGCGAGCTGGGCCCCGGCCAGGTACAGCTCCCCGGGGACGCCGGGCGGGACGGGCTGGAGCGCGGGGTCCAGCACGTACGCGCGGGTGTTGCGCTGGGGGGCGCCGACGGCCGGGCGCTCGCTGCGCGCGACCACCTGGTTCATCGTGTCGATCGTCGACTCGGTCGGCCCGTAGAGGTTGCGCGTGGTGATCCCGGGGATCGCGCGGAGTTCGGCCCACAGGCTCTCGCCGATGGCCTCGCCGCCGAGAAGCAGCTGTGCCGGGAGGTGCCGGCCGTCGTCGTCCAGGAGGCCTGCTTCGCGGAGGGAGGTGAAATGCGACGGGGTGGTGTTCACCAGGTCGATCCGCGCGCGCGCCACGTACGCCGTGTACGCGTCCACGTCGCGGCGGGTCTCGTCGTCGATGAGGTGCAGCTCGTGGCCGTACATCATCCACAGCAGGCCCATCCAGGAGGTGTCGAACGAGAACGACGCCAGATGGGCGAACCGCATCCTGCGCCCGCCGGCGGCCTCGATCGCGGGATCGATGAACGCGTCCCGGTGCGCCTCGAAGTAGTTGAGCAGTCCCGCGTGCGGAACCGTCACGCCCTTCGGCCGCCCGGTGGACCCCGACGTGTAGATGACGTACGCGCCGTTCGCCGCACGTAGGGGCCGCACCCGCTCCGCGTCGGACGGGTCGTGCGCGGGCCGTCCGGTGGTGTCCGGGAAGTCGTCGGCCGTGATGGCGAGGGCCGGGCGGCAGTCGTCCAGCATGAAGGCGATGCGCTCGGACGGGTACTCCGGGTCGATCGGCACGTAGGCGGCGCCCGCCTTGAGGACGCCCAGGATCGCGACGACGATCTCGGGGGTGCGCGGGAGGACGAGGGCGACGCGGTCTTCGGGGCCGATGCCCCGGGCGATGAGCTCGTGGGCGAGGCGGTTCGCGCGCTCGCTCAGGTCGGCGTAGGTCAGGCGCGTGTCGCCGCAGACGAGAGCCACGTCGGACGGGGTACGGGCGGCCTGGGACTCGAAGAGGGCCGGGAGGCTCCCCTCCGGGACGTCGGCGGCGGTGTCGTTCCAGGCGGCGAGGGCCGCGCGTTCGGCGTCGCCGGCGAGGCCGACGGCGCCGATCGGGCGCCCGGCGTCCTCGGCGAACGCCTCCAGGAAGCGCCGGACGCGGGCCAGCAGGGACTCGACGACCGGGTGTTCGAAGACGTCGGGCCGGTAGTGCAGGCGGAGCGACAGCCTCTCACCGGGCACGGCCACGAACGACAGCGGGAAGTGGGTCGCGTCGTAGGAGTCGGCCTCGGTGATGCGGACGCCGTTGAGGGACCCGTCCATCGAGGACGGGTCGAACGGGTAGTTCTCCAGCACCGTCATCGTGTCGAACAGCGCACCGCCGTGGCCCGCCGCGCGCTGGATGTCGGTGAGGCCGAGATGGTGGTGGGCGAGGAGCTCGGTCTGCTCGTCCTGGAGCCGTTCCATCAGCGTGCCGAGCGGCTCGTCCAGGCGGTACCGGACGCGGACGGGCAGCGTGTTGATGAACAGCCCGATCATCTGCTCGATGCCGGGTAGCTCGGGCGGGCGGCCGGACACGGTCGCGCCGAACACGACGTCGTTCGTCCCGAGGAGGCGCCCGAGGACGAGGCCCCACGCGCCCTGCAGGACGGTGCTCAGCGTGACGCCGTGGCGGCGGGCCGCGCGGGTGAGGCGGCGCGTGGTGCGCTCGTCCAGCTCGGTGACGGTCCGCTCGGGGCGTTGGGGGGCACGGGCGGCGGCCTCGGGGGCGACGAGGCTCGGTCCGTCCACGCCGTCGAGGGCGCGGCGCCACGCGTCCTCGGCGGCGGCCCGGTCCTGCCGCGCGAGCCACGCCAGGTAGTCCTTGTACGGGGTGACGCGCGGCATCCCCGTGTCGTGGCCGCCCTGCATGTAGAGCAGGAACAGCTCGGTCGCGAGGATCGGCGTGGACCAGCCGTCCAGCAGGATGTGGTGGTTGGTGAGGACGAGCCGGAACCGCTCCGGCCCCATCCGGACGAGCACGAACCGCAGCAGCGGCGGCGCGGTCATGTCGAAGCCGCGCGCCCGCTCCCGCGCGACGACGGCGTCGGCCTCGGCCCCGGACGCGGTGATCTCCTCCCACGGAAGGCCGACCGTGCGCGGGACGACCTGGACGGGACGCGACAGGTCCTCGTGCCAGAACGCGGCGCGCAGGTTGGCGTGCCGGCGCAGCAGCGTCCCGGCGGCGGTCCGCAGCGCGGCGGCGTCCAGCGGCCCCTCAAGGTCGAGGACGATCTGCGCCGTGTAGACGTCGCCGTCGCCGGAGTCGAACAGGGCGTGGAAGAAGAACCCCTGCTGCAGCGGTGACAGCGGCAGGATGTCCTCAAGATCACCCCGGTTCACCACTTCTGCCTCCACGCGGTCTGCAGCTTGTCGATCTCGCCCTGGTCCAGGTCGACGAGCAGGTCCGACGGGGTGAAGCCGCCGGCCGCACCGTCGGTGACGTCCGCGACCAGGGCGCGCAGCGCCGCGAACCAGCCCTCGGCCAGCTCCCGGACGTCACCGGGGTCGAGCAGCCCGCCCGGCCACGTCCAGGTCGCCGACAGCACGGGTCCGCCGGGCAGGTCGCGGGTGAGGGCGTTGATCTCCAGGACGTGCGCCATCGGCATGCGCGGGTCCTCGCCCGCGGGCAGTTCCTCGGCGGCGAGGGTCCAGTCGCCGCCGTCCCCGCCGCCGTCGACGCGCCCGAGGTAGTTGAACGCGATCTGCGCGGGCGGGATCTCGGCCAGTTCCGCGTCGGCGTCCAGGTACCGCAGCAGCCCGTAGCCGGGGGCGTCCGGGACCGCCCTGAGCTGCTCCTTGACCTTCTTGACGGCGGCGCCGCCGGTCGCGGTGCCCGCGTCCAGCCGGACGGGATGGAGCGAGGTGAACCACCCGGCCGTGCGGGAGACGTCGGCGCCGGGGACGGCGGCGTCGCGGCCGTGTCCTTCGAGGTCGACGAGAACGCCGGTGCCGCGCCCGCCGTGCCGCCTGCGCCATTGGGCGAGGGCGACGGCGAGGCCGGTGAGCAGCACGTCGTTGACCCGTCCGTGGAACGCGGCGGGGACGTCGGTGAGCAGCGGCCCGGTGACGTCGGCGGGCAGGTCGAGGGTGAGCGAGCGGGCGCGGTCCGCGATGTCCCTGCGCGGGTCGAGCGCGCGGGGCGCGAGGTTCGCGGGCGGGCCGTCGACGATGTCGAGCCAGTCCTCCACCTGGTCCGCGCTCCGCTCGACGGCCGCGAGCTTCTGCGCCCAGCGGCGGAACGACGTCCCCACGGGCTGGAGCTCTCCCCCGGCCCAGGCGGTGACGAGGTCGGGCAGGAGGATCCGCCAGGACACTCCGTCCACGACGAGGTGGTGGAGGACGGCGAGGAGGCGGCCCTGCTCCTGGCCCGCGTCGAACCAGACGAGCTGCGCGACCGTTCCGGAGGACGGGTCGAGGCGGTCGCGGGCGGCGGCGGCCTGCTCGGTGATGACGGTGGTGAGCTTGTCGGCGTCCAGGCCCGCGACGTCGACGCGGGTGACCAGGTCCCGCGCGTCGGACGAGCCCGGCGGGCGGACGACCGGCTGCCAGTGCCCGCCGTCCACGTCCAGGCGGAGCCGGAGCATGTCGTGGTGGTCGAGGAGGGTCTGGAGGGCGGCGGTGAGCCGCTCGATGCCAAGGTCGGGCGGGGTGCGCAGCAGCATCGACTGGTGGAAGCCCCGGATCAGCGACGCGTCGCCGCGAACCCGGTCGCGGAGCCAGGCGACGATCGGGGTGACCGGGACGGGCCCGACGCCGGCGCCGGGCGGTTCCGTCTCGATCCGCTCGCCCTCGCCGACCGGCGTGGCGGTCGCGGCCAGCTCCTCGACGGTCTGGTGCTGGAACACATCGCGGGGGGTGATCACCAGACCGGCCTGGCGGGCGCGGGAGACGAGCTGGATCGCGATGATCGAATCACCGCCCAGATCGAAGAACCCGTCGTCTACCCCCACCCGCTCCAGGTTGAGCACCTCGGCGAACAACCCGGCGAGGGTCTCTTCCTCCGGGCTGCGAGGGGGGCGGGACGACACCTTCGCGGTGAAGTCGGGATCGGGCAGCGCCCTGCGGTCCAGCTTCCCGTTCGCGGTGAGCGGCAGGGCGTCCAGTTCGACGACGGCCGCGGGAACCATGTGGCCGGGCAACGACCGTCCGGCGATTCGACGCAGCTCGGCGGTGTCGACCCCGTTGCCCACCACGTAGGCGATGAGCCGGTCGTCACGGACGATCACAGCAGCGCCCTGGACGGTCTCGTGCCTGGTCAGGACCGACTCAATCTCGCCCGGCTCGATCCGGAAACCGCGCAACTGAACCTGCTGGTCAGCGCGCCCCAGATATTCGAGGCGACCGTCCTTCAACCACCGCCCGAGGTCACCCGTCCGATACATACGGGTTCCGGACTCACCGAACGGGTCAGCGACGAACCGCTCGGCCGACAGGCCAGGACGGTTGAGGTAACCGCGCGCCAGACCCGCACCCGACACGTACAGCTCACCGGTGACACCGGGCGCGACCGGCTGGAGACGGTCGTCCAGGACGTAGACGCGCAGGTCGGGGATGCCGACACCGATCACGCTGCCGGGCGCGGTCGCCGCGTAGGCACGGTCGAGCGCGGTGTAGGAGACGTGCACGGTCGTCTCGGTGATCCCGTACATGTTGACCAGCCTCGGAGCGTCCTCCTCATGCCGGGTGTTTGTTTGGCGCCCGGACGCTCCTTGTCGGCGGCCATCAACTGGTAGAACGCCGACGGCGTCTGGTTCAGAACCGTGACCCGCTCCCGCTCCAGAAGAGCGAGGAAGTCCGTCGGCGTCCGCGACGTCAGATAGGGGACGACGACGAGGCGACCGCCGTACAGCAGCGAACCCCACAGCTCCCACACCGAGAAGTCGAAGGCGCAGGAGTGGAACAACGTCCACACATCATCCGACCCGAAACCGAACCAGCCTTCCGTGGAGCGCAGCAGCCGCACCACATTCTGATGCGGAACCACCACACCCTTGGGACGCCCCGTCGAACCCGACGTATAGATCACATACGCCGGATGGTCAGGCGAAATGTCGAGACCAAGGTTCGTCTCGTCGTAGCCGACCGCGTCCAAATCCTCCGGACGCAAGGTCAGGACCGGCTCGGCGTCCTCGACCATGTAGGCGATCCGATCCTCCGGATAATCCGGATCGATCGGCACATACGCCGCACCCGCCTTCAACACCGCAAGGATCGCCACCACCAGATCCACCGAACGCGGCAACGCCAACGCCACGAACCGCTCCGGCCCCACACCCTCCTCGACCAGCCGCCGCGCAAGACGATTCGCCCCCGCATTCACCTCCGCATACGTCCACGACACACCCTCGAACGACACCGCCACCGCCCCCGGACGAACCGCCGCCTGCGCCTCGAACAGCACCGGGATCGTCGCCCGCTCCACGGCTGCCGCGTCGCCCCCGGCCCACTCGCCGAGAATCAGGGACCGCTCCTCCGGCGCCAGCACGTCGGCGGATCCGATGGGCGCGTCCGGGTCGGCGACAAGCGCCGCGAGGTACCGCTCGAAACGTTCGATGAGGCGCCGCGCGGTGGACGGGTCGTAGAGGTCGAGCGCGTACTCCAGCTCGCCGTCGAGCCCGTCCTCCCGCTGGGTGAGGATCATCAGCAGGTCGAACCGGGACACGCCCGCGCTGAGCGGCTCCGGCTCGGCGCTGAACCCGGGCATCTCCAGCCGCGCCTCGGGGTTGTTCTGGAAGGTGAGCCCGACCTGGAACAGCGGGTGGCGGGCCAGGTGGCGCGGCGGGTTCAGCACCTCGACGAGCCGCTCGAACGGGACGTCCTGGTGCGCGTACGCCGCGAGACCGGTCTCCCGGACCCGCCCGACCAGTTCCCGGAACGTCGGGTCGCCGGAGGTGTCGGTCCGGAAGACGAGCATGTTCACGAACATGCCGACCAGGTCGTCCAGGGCCTCGTCGGTGCGGCCCGCGATCGGCGAGCCGATCGGCACGTCCGTCCCGGCGCCGAGGCGGGTGAGCAGGGCGGCGAACGCGGCCTGGGCGACCATGAACGGGCTGGCCCCGGTCTCCTGCGCGATCTTCAGCAGGCCGGCGTGGACGTCCGCGCCCAGCCGGAACCGGGCCGTCCCGCCCCGGTAGGACGCCTCCGCCGGACGCGGCCGGTCGCTGGGAAGCGCCAGCTCCTCCGGCAGCCCGTTCAGGGCGTCCCGCCAGTAGGCGATCTGCTTGGAGATCAGGCTGTCCGGGTCGTTTTCGGAGCCGAAGAGCTCCTGCTGCCAGAGCGTGTAGTCGGCGTACTGGACCGGTAGCGGCGCCCACTGGGGCGCGCGGCCCCCGGCCCGCGCGGCGTAGGCGGTGATGAAGTCGCGGGCCAGCGGCGCCATCGACCAGCCGTCGCCGCCGATGTGGTGCATGAGCAGCAGCGCCACGTGCTCCCGCGGCCCGACCCGGAACAGGTGGGTGCGGAGCGGCGGCTCGGCGGAGATGTCGAAGGCGTATCCGGCGGCCATGGCCAGCCGCGCCGGCAGCTCCGCCTCGGTCGTCTCGGTGACCTCCAGCTCGGGCCGGGCGGCGGCCGGGTCCAGGATGAGCTGGCGGGGCACTCCCCCGCCGTCGGGCAGGATCGTGCGGAGCGACTCGTGCCGGGCGACGAGGTCGCCGACTGCGGCGCGGAGCGCGTCCGCGTCCAGCGGCCCGCGGATGCGCAGCGCGACCGGCATGTTGTAGGTCGCGGACGGCCCCTCGAACCGGCTGAGGAACCAGAGCCGCTGCTGCGCGTACGACAGCGGGATCACCTCGGGGCGTTCCCGCGGCTCCAGGGGCGGGCGCCCGGGTGCGGCGCCGCCGCCGAGCACCGCGGCGAGGCCCGCCACGGTCGGGGCCTCGAACAGCGCGCGGACGGGCAGCTCGACGTCGAGGGCGCGGCGGATCCGGCTGACGACCCGCATCGCGACGAGCGAGTTGCCGCCGAGCGCGAAGAAGTCGTCGTCGGCGCCGACCCGGTCCACGCCGAGCAGGTCGGCGAAGACGGCGGCGACGGCGCTCTCCGTCTCCCCGGCCGGTGCGCGGTACGCGGTCGCCGGGGCGATCGTCAGTTCGGGCTTCGGGAGCGCCTTGACGTCGACCTTGCCGTTCGGGGTCAGCGGCATCTCGTCCAGGACGACGACCGCGGCGGGCACCATCGACTCCGGCAGGCTCTCGCGGATGTGGGCGCGCAGCTCCTCCGGGTCGGGCGTCATGCCGGGCGCCGCGACGACGTACGCGACGAGCCGCTTCTCCGCCGGGCCTTCCCCCGCGGCCTCGGCGGCTTCGACGCCGGGCAGGTCCAGCCCCTCGACGGTGACCGCGCCGCCCGACGCGACGGCGGCCTCCAGCGTCCGCCGGAACAGGCCGGTGAGACGCTCGGCCGTGCCCCGGTCGAACAGGTCGAGCGCGTATTCGAGGGTTCCCGCGAACCCGCCCGAGCCGTCGGCGGCGTCCTCCAGGAGGAACTCCAGGTCGAACTTGGCGACGCCGGGGTCCACCGGCTCGACGGCGACGTTCAGGCCGGGCAGCTCGACGGTCGCCTCGGGGTTGTTCTGCAGGGTCAGCATCACCTGGAAGAGCGGGTGCCGCGCCAGCGACCGGACCGGGTTGAGCACCTCGACGAGCCGCTCGAACGGGACGTCCTGGTGCGCGTAGGCGGCGAGGTCGGTCTCCCGGACGCGGGCGAGCAGCTCCGCGAACGACGGGTCGCCGGAGGTGTCGGTCCGCAGCACCAGCGTGTTGACGAAGACGCCGACCAGGTCGTCCAGGGCCTCGTCGGTGCGTCCGGCGATCGGCGAGCCGATCGGCACGTCCGTCCCGGCGCCGAGGCGGGTGAGCAGGGCGGCGAGCGCGGCCTGCAGGACCATGAACACGCTGACCTGGTGGTCGCGGGCGAGCGTGCGCAGCCCCTCCGACAGCTCCGCCGGGAGCTCGAAGGCGACCTGCCCGCCCCGGTAGGACGCGCGGGCGGGGCGGGGGCGGTCGTGCGGCAGCCTGATCTGGTCGGGCAGCCCGGCGAGGGCGTCCTTCCAGTAGGCGATCTGGCGCGCGGCGAGGCTGCCCGGGTCGGTCTCGTCGCCGAGCAGCTCGCGCTGCCAGAGCGCGTAGTCGGCGTACTGGACGCCGAGCGGCGCCCACCCGGGGGCGCCGCCGTCGTGGCGGGCCAGGTAGGCGGTGATGACGTCCCGGGCGAGCGGCGCCATCGACCAGCCGTCGCCGGCGATGTGGTGCAGGACGATGAGGAGCAGGTGCTCGTCCCCGCCCGATTCGTTCCTGCCCGATTCGTCCCGGCCGAGGCGGTAGAGGTGGGCGCGCACCGGGAGGTCGTTCGCGAGGTCGAAGCCGCGCGTGGCGTCCACGAACAGCGCGCTCTGGAGGTCGTCGGGCTCGGCGGCCTCCAGCCGCGGCCCGGCCTCGTCCGGCGGAAGGATCACCTGGCACGGTTCGCCGTCGACCTCGTCGAACAGGGTGCGGAGCGACTCGTGCCGGGCGACGACGTCGCGCAGCGCGTCCCGCATCGCGTCCTGGTCGATCGCGCCGGTGAGCCGCAGCGGGATCGGCAGGTTGTAGGTGGCGGTGGGCCCTTCGAGCCGGTTCAGGAACCAGAGCCGCTCCTGCGCGTGCGACACCGGCAGCGGGACGGGGCGTTCCGCCGTTCGCAGCGCGGGGCGTTCCGCGGCGCCGGCGGACGCGATGTACTCGGCGAGGCCCGCGACCGTCGGCGCCTCGAACAGGGCCCGGACCGGAAGCTCCACGTTCAGCGCGGCGCGTGCGCGGGCGATGACGCGGGTCGCCTTCAGGGAGTCGCCGCCGTGGTCGAAGAACCCGTCGTCGACGCCGACGCGCTCCAGGCCGAGGACGCTCGCGAAGATCCCGCAGAGGATCTCCTCGCGGGCGTCGCGCGGGCCGCGGGCGGTGAGGCCGCCGGTGAAGTCCGGTTCGGGCAGCGCGGCCCGGTCGAGCTTGCCGTTCGGCGTGAGCGGCATGGCGTCCAGCACGACGATCGCGGACGGCACCATGTAGTCCGGCAGCGTCCGCGCGACGAACGCGCGCAGCTCGGCGGGGCCGGCGGGGCCGACGACGTACCCCGCGAGGACGGTGTCGCCGACCGCGTCCCGGCGGGCGACGACCACGCTCTGCACCACGGCGGGGTGGGCCGACAGCGCGGCCTCGATCTCCCCCAGCTCGATGCGGAAGCCGCGGACCTTCACCTGGTGGTCGAGGCGGCCCAGGTACTCGATGTGCCCGGCGCGGTTCCAGCGGACGAGGTCGCCCGTCCGGTACATGCGCTCGCCGGGTCCGCCGTACGGGCACGCGACGAACCGGTCCGCGGTCAGGCCGGGGCGGCTCAGGTAGCCGCGCGCCAGGCCGTCGCCCGCGACGTAGAGTTCGCCGGGCACGCCGACCGGGACGGGCTTGAGCCGGTCGTCCAGCACGTAGGCGCGGGTGTTGGCCATCGGGCGGCCGATCGGCGCGAGCCCCTCGGCGTTGCCGTCGTCGTGCCAGCCGGTGACGAAGATCGTCGCCTCGGTGGGGCCGTAGATGTTGGAGATCCGTGCGTCCGGCAGCAGCGTCCGGAGGTCCCGGACGAGCTGCGGCGGCAGCGCCTCCCCGCCGAGCGCCACGTAGTCGGCCTCCAGCCGGACCTGGGAGGACGCCCCCGCGGCGCCGGCGCCGTGCCGGCCGACGCGCGCCAGCAGCACCGCGACCACCGACGGGACGCCGCTGATCAGCGACCCGGACCAGCCGCCGCGCTCGGCGATCTCCAGCAGGTCGCGGACGACCTCGATCTCGCCGCCGGCGGTGAGCGGCACCAGCCACTCGAACACCGACACGTCGAAGTTGAGGGACGTGGAGAACAGGACCCGCCGCATGCTGCCGGGCCCGTAGCGCTCCATCGACTCGGCGCAGAAGTCCACGACGTTGGCGTGGGAGATGACGACGCCCTTGGGGCGGCCCGTCGAACCGGACGTGTAGATGATGTACGCCGGGTTGGCGGGACGCAGCGGCCGGACGCGCTCGGCGTCGGTGACGTCCTCGCCGGAGAGCCCGTCGAGCGAGAGCGCGTCGAGTTCGACGCGGGGCGTCCCGCCGGGCAGTGCGGCGTCGCCGGTGGTGATGACGCAGGCGGGGGCGGCGTCCCCCAGCATGTAGGCGATGCGGTCGGGCGGGTACGCCAGGTCGATCGGCTGGTACCCGGCGCCCGCCTTCAGCACGGCCAGCGCCGCCACGACCAGGCCGGCGCCGCGCGGCAGCGCGAGGGCGACGAAGTCCTCGGCGCCGACCCCGCGCCCGATCAGGTGGCGGGCGAGCCGGTTCGCGCGGGCGTTCAGCTCGGCGTAGGTGAGCCGGGTGCCGCGGTCGACGACGGCGGTGGCGTCCGGTGTCCGGGCGGCCTGCGCCTCGACCAGCTCGGGGACGACGGCCGGCGCGACGGTCACTGCCGTGTCGTTCCACTTCTCCAGGACGAGGGAGCGCTCAGCGTCGTCCAGCAGCTCGACCTCGCGGAGCGGCGTGGAGGGGTCGGCGTCGCCGAGGGTGCGCAGGAACCGGACGTAGCGGTCCAGGTGCGTGGAGACCTGGTCCTCGGTGTAGAGGTCGGGGTGCGCCTCGAAGTCGACGCGCATGCCGGCGCCGTCGAAGTTGTCGTAGATGTTGATCGACAGGTCGTCGATCGGCCCGATCGTGATCGCGTGCATCCTCGCCGGCAGGCCCGCGAAGTCCAGCCGGTAGTCGAAGGCCATGACGTTGATGACGGGCCCGTAGAGGCGGCGGCGCTCGCCGAGGAGCTTCAGGTCGCGCAGCAGGTCCTCGCGCCGGTACCGCTGGTGGCGCAGGGCCCGCGCGGTCGCCCGCGTCACCGTGCGGACGAGGTCGTCCACCGTCATGTCCGGGCGGACGCGCACCCGCAGCGGCAGGATCGTGGCCAGCATCGCCGGGGTGTCCAGCGCGACCTGGGACGTGCGGCCGGTGACGGCGAGGCCGAGGATGACGTCCTCGGTGCCCGTCATCCGCGCCACGTACGCGGCGGTCGCGGCGATCGCGAGGCCCTGCGTGGCGGTGCGCAGCCGGCGGGCGCCCGCGGCGAGCCCGGCGGTCTCGTCCGGCGGGACGACGGTGACCAGGCTGAGGTAGTCGGCGGTCGGCTCGGCCATCTCCTCCGCGAGCGACACCGCGACCGGCTTGTCGGCGAACCGCTCGGTCCAGTAGGCGCGGTCCCGCTCGAACCTCTCCGACGCCCGGTAGGCCTCCTCGTCGGCCAGGACCTTCCGGTAGTCGCCCAGCTCGGCGGGGACGTACTCGCCGCCGTTCGCCAGCGACGTGTACACCTCGGCGGCGCGGCGGCTGATCAGCGAGCCGCTGTGGCCGTCCTGGATCACGTGGTGCGCGCGGATGAACCACCAGTGCCGGTCCGGGGACAGGCGCAGCAGGGCCGTGACGTACAGCCGGTCGGCGTCCAGCGGCAGCGGCGCCGCCATCCGCTCCCTGACCCACGCCCGCGCGGCGGCCTCCGGGTCGGGCTCGCCGGACAGGTCGACGAGCGGGATCGTCGCGGTCGCGTCCGGGTCCAGGATCTGGTGCGGCAGGCCGTCCCGCTCGGCCAGCCGGGCGGTGAGGGCCGGCACCTCGTGGACGGCGCTGCGCGCCACCCGGTCGAACAGTTCATGGTCGACCGGGCCCTCGATCTCGATGTACTGCGCGATGTGGATCGGCGTCTCGGGCGCCAGTTGCTGCGCGTACCAGACGCTCTTCTGGGCGGCCGAAAGGGGAACGTACTCGGTGGACATCAAGCGGCACTTTCGGGGTCGCAGGGGGTTCGCATTACGCCTGGCATCGGAACCGGCAAGGCGCCGGGATGCAGAAATTCAAAGAGAATGACCACAGAACTGACCGGGTTTCCCCGTCCCCTTTCACCCCGAGTCCCTTCCGGGTACGCGATCGGCCCGCGCGATCCCGGAGTCAACGCCCTGTGTTCCCGCCAATACGGAGCGCCGCCGCTTTCCGTACTCGATCGGACCCGCCCTCGACCCACGTTCTACTCAGGAGTAGCGGGGTCACAGTCAACCAGCCTGTCACATGGCTCGCAATCCCCTCAAAAGCAGAACTTGGCCCGTCCCATTGCTAACAGGAGTGACAAAACGGCCGGTCGGACGCGCGTATGCGGCGGGGCCCGACGCTCACCCGATGACAAAGGTTGGCAACCGAATCCGGTCAGTCCGATTACGCAGCGTGAATTGCGGGGCCCTACCTGGGCGGGTACTCGTGCACCACGACCGCCGCGGCCCGCACCGCCGGATGCCGCTGCAGTACCGCCTCGATCTCGCCCAGCTCCATCCGCACCCCGGCGATCTTGACCTGCCGGTCGACGCGCCCCAGGTACTGCAGGGTGGGCCGGTCCTCGCCGCCCGCGCCCGCCGGCAGCAGCTTCACCGCGTCGCCCGTCCGGTAGAGGCGCCCGGTCGGGGACGCGCCGAACGGGTCGCGGTAGAACGCCTCGCGGGTCCGCTCGTCGTTGCCGATGTAGCCGCGCCCGACGACCAGGCCGCCCACGAACAGCTCACCGGTCTCCCCCACGTCGCACGCCGTCCACGTGCCGTCGTCCTCCCCGCGGAGCACGTACAGGCGCGCGTTGACGATCGGAGTGCCGATCGGCAGGCGCAGAAGCTCCAGGTCACCGGACGTCACGGCGTGGTGGGTGACGTCGTCGGAGCACTCGGTCGGGCCGTAGGCGTTGAGGAGCCGGGCGTGCGGCATCGCCTCCAGCCAGCGGCGGGACAGCTCGACCGGCAGCTCCTCGCCGGTGGCGATCATCCATCTGAGGTGCGGCAAGGGCCGTTGCCGGGGGGCCTGGGGGGCCGTCCCCCCAGAATGAGCCGACCCCGGGGCGAGATCGTCCAGGAGGTGCCTGACCATGGTGGGGACGAGCTCGACGACCGTGATGCCCTGCTCGTCCACCGCGCGGGCGAACGCCTCCGGGTCGTGGCCCGTCCCGTCGCCGATGACGTCCACCCGGCCGCCGAGCAGCAGCGGGCTGAGCATCTGCCAGATCGAGATGTCGAAGCCGAGCGGTGCGGTGAACGCGAGGACGTCCGCGCCGGTCAGCTCCAGGTCGATGTTCTTCGCCCAGAGATGGTTGAGCATGCCGCGGTGCTCGACGACCGCGCCCTTGGGGCGGCCCGTCGAACCCGAGGTGAACAGCACGTACCGGGGCTGGTCGGGGGAGGTCAGCCGCGGCTCGCCCGTCCAGGGGGCGAGGCCCTCCGCCTCGGCGGCGCGCACGAGGCGGCAGCCGGCCTCGGCGGCGCCCTCCAGCAGGGCGGGGGCGGTCGCCCCGGCATCGACCGTGACCAGCACGGACGCTCCCGCCTGGTCGAGGACGTCGCGGACGCGCCCCGCCGGCCAGGTCTCGTCGGCCGGGACGTAGAGGGCGCCGACCAGCTCGATCGCGAGGAACGCGGCGATGACCGACGCGCACCGCTCGCCGCCGACGCCGACCACCGTGCCGGGCTCGACGCCCTCCCGTTCCAGGAGCGCGGCCAGGCGCCGGGCCTCGGCGGCCAGTTCCCCATAGGAGAGCGACCGGTACTCGTCGGTCACGGCGGGACGGTCCCGCTCGGCGGCGTACCGCTCCACGCGGGCGATGACGGGATCGGCCAGGTCGACGTCCTGCTCGCGCAGCATCCCGTGCCGCGCGGCCAGCTCGCGGGCCCGCCGGGCCTCTGCCGCGGACACGTCCAGGGCGGGCAGCCCGGCCAGGGGGAGCAGCCGGTCCACGGCGGGTCCGCGAGCGCTCATCATTACTCTCCGTGATGTAGAACTTCTCCGCTGTAACAGCAATACAAGCGGGCCATAGCTTATGTCCGGCGTCCGGCAGAAGCACCTCGCATTGTGCCCTACCGGCGGGTAATCGGGGGGTTGCGGCGGCAAGATGCGCGAAGGTACCGTGATGAGCCGCCATGGCTCTGGCGTGAAGCCCGCGGCGAACTTCGGGGGAAGATGAGGGAATTGCTTCTTCATTTCAGGGTGGCAGCGTGCCGATAATAACCTCGCCGCAGGATTTCAATGTCGACGACCTTTACGTCGATCTGCGGCATGTCATCGAGCGTCCGCTCTACCTCAAATGCGAGGGCTTCAATTTCGCCGGATCGGTGAAGCTGAAGGCGGCCGCGGCGATGGTGGAGGCGGCCGTCCGGGAGGGCGCGATCACCCCGGAATCGATCATCGTCGAGTCGTCGTCGGGCAACCTCGGGATCGCGCTCAGCCTGATCGCCGCGAGCCGCGGGCTGCGGTTCGTCTGCGTCACCGACCCGCGCTGCAACCCGGCGTCGATGCGGGTCATGCGGGCGCTCGGCGCGGAAGTGCGCGTCGTGTCCGGCACGGACGCCAACGGCGGCTACCTCGGGGGGCGCATCAGGTACGTCCAGGAGCTGTGCGCGGAGGACGCGCGGTACGTGTGGCTGAACCAGTACGCCAACCGGAACAACTGGCTGGCGCACTACAGCGGGACCGCTCCATCGATCGACCGCGAGTTCCCTGACCTGGAGGTCCTCTTCGTCGGCGCCGGGACGACCGGCACCCTGATGGGCTGCGCCCGCTACTTCCGGGAGCACCGGCGCCCGGTCACGATCGTGGCGGTGGACGCGGTCGGCTCGGTCACCTTCGGCGGCATCCCCGAGCGCCGGATGGTGCCCGGCCTCGGCACCAGCAGCAAGCCCGCGCTGGTGGACGAGGCCTACATCGACGACGTGGTGCACGTCCCGGAGACCGACACGATCCGGACCGTGCACGCGCTCGCCGCGCGGGGGTTCCTGTTCGGCGGCTCCACCGGCACCGTCGTGTCGGGCGCGTCCCGCTGGCTGGCGGAGAAGTACCCCGGCGAGGACCCGATCGCGGTGGCCATCGCCCCCGACCTCGGCGAACGGTACCTGGACTCCCTCTACGAGGAGAGCTGGGTGCGCGAGCACTTCGGCGACCTCGCCGCTATCCTCGGCGACTGATCATCTAGACGACACGGAGTTTCCATGACGCAGGCCCCCACGTTCGCCGTGATCTCCGGCGCGCAGGTCCACGACGCGGTCGCCGGGCGGGAGCGCGAGGTCACCCGGATGGTCGAGGCGGCCTACCGGCTGCACGGCGAGGGCCGGACCGTCAACCCCGACTCCTACTTCCTGCGGTTCCCCGACCGGCCGTCCGACCGGATCATCGCCCTGCCGGCGTCGGTGCGCGGCGACGTCGGCGTGCACGGCATCAAGTGGATCTCCAGCTTCCCCGGCAACGTCGCGAACGGCATCCCGCGCGCGTCGGCGGTGCTGATCCTCAACGACGCCGAGACCGGCTACCCGTTCGCGTGCCTGGAGAGCTCGATCATCTCCGCGGCGCGCACCGCGGCGTCCGCCGCCCTCGCCGCCGCCACCCTCGCCGATGCCCGCGGGTCCCGGCCGCGCCGCGTCGGCTTCGTCGGGGTCGGCCTGATCGCCCGTTACATCCACACGTACCTCGCGGGCAACGGCTTCACGTTCGACGAGTTCGGGATCCACGACCTCTCCCGCGAGCACGCCGAGGGCTTCCGGGGGTACCTGGAGCGGTCGGAGAAGGGCGGGATCACGATCCACGATTCGGCGGAGTCGCTGATCCGCTCGTCCGACCTGGTCGTCTTCGCGACCGTCGCCGGCGAGCCGCACGTGCACGACCCGGCCTGGTTCGCGCACGACCCGCTCGTCCTGCACGTGTCGCTCCGCGACCTCTCCCCCGAGATCATCCTGGCGTCCTGCAACATCGTGGACGACGTCGAGCACTGCATGAAGGCGAACACGTCCCCGCACCTGGCGGAGCAGCGGGTCGGCAACCGCGACTTCGTCGACGGGACGCTTGACGACGTCCTCACCGGGAAGACCACGCCGCCCGCCGGAAAGCCGGTGGTGTTCTCACCGTTCGGGCTGGGCGTCCTGGACCTGGCCGTGGCGAAGTATGTGTACGACCACGTGTCGTCGTCCGGCACGCTGAACACCGTCCCGGGCTTCTTCCACGAGATGAAGCGCTACGGCTGACGCCCGGTGGCGGCGAGGGACCCAAGGAGGGCCAGGGCCTCGCTGCTCGCCGACCCCGGCTCCGCGTGGTAGACGACGAGTTCCTTCCCGGGGCTCGACCGGACGTCGAACGTCTGCATGGTCAGCGTCAGCGGCCCGACCTCGCGGTGCCGGAACCGCTTGCGTTCGAGCGCCTTGCCGCGGGCGTCGTGCCGCGCCCACAGCTCGGCGAACTCGGGGCTGCGTTCGAGCATCTCGGCGAGGACTCGGCGGACCCGCGGGTCGTGGGGCGCCTCGCCGTGGCCCAGCCGGAAACCGGCCACGCTGTTGCGGGCGACCTCGTGCCAGTCCTGGTAGAACGTCCGGGCGGCCGGGTCGGTGAAGACCACGTGCATGAGGTTGCGCGAGTGCGCCCAGTCGTGGAACAGCGCGTCGGCGATCGCGTTCGACGCGAGCACGTCGTAGGCGCGGTTGTAGACGATCGCGGGGTTGTCCGGCCACGCGTCCATGAGCTGGAGCAGGCCCGGATCCACGTGGTCGCTGCCCGCGCCTGCGCGCGAGCGCGGGCTGAGCCCGGCCAGGCGGAACAGGTGCGAGCGGCCGTCCTCCGCCAGCCGGAGGGCGGCGGCCAGCGCGTCGATCACCTGCGCCGACGGGGCCCGCTCCCGGCCCTGTTCGAGGCGGACGTAGTAGTCGACGCTGACCCCGGCGAGCATCGCGACCTCCTCGCGCCGCAGCCCGGGGACCCTGCGGAACCCGGCGGCGGGAAGACCCACCTCGTCCGGTGTCACCTGGGCCCGCCGGGCGGAGAGGTAGGCGCCGAGTTCGGTGCGCGTCATGCCGCCATGGTAGGTCGCGGTGCGCCGGGGTTCCTGGGTGCGGCACTCCCAGGAACCCCGCGACCTGCCACATAGCCCGCGGACCGGCCACGGTGGTGGCCATGGCAACGAATTCATCGAAGGTCGTCCTGGTCACCGGCGCCAGCAGCGGTATCGGCGAGGCCGTCGCCGCCCGGCTCGTCAAGGAGGGCCACCGCGTGGTCGCGGGGGCGCGGCGGACCGACCGCCTCCAGGCGCTCGCGGACCGCTGCGGCGCCGGCCTGGACCCGGTGCGGCTGGACGTGACCGACCGCGCGGACGTCGCCGCGTTCGTCCAAGGCGCCCGCGACCGGCACGGGCGGGTGGACGTCCTGATCGGCAACGCCGGGGTCATGCCGCTGTCGCGGCTGGACTCCCTCCTCGTCGACGAGTGGGACCGGATGATCGATGTGAACGTCCGGGGCCTCCTGCACGGGATCGCCGCCGCCCTGCCCGTCTTCGCCGCACAGGGCGGCGGGCACTTCGTCACGGTCGCGAGCGTCGGCGCGCACGAGGTCGTCCCGACCGGCGCCGTCTACTGCGGCACCAAGTACGCCGCGTGGGCGATCACCGAGGGGCTGCGCCAGGAGTGCGACCCGTCGATCCGCGTCACGACCGTCTCGCCGGGCGTGGTCACGTCCGAACTCGCCGGCTCCATCACCGACCCCGGAGCCGCGGAGGCCATGCGCACCTTCCGGGCGAACGCCATCGCCCCGGACGCCATCGCCGAGGCGGTCTCCTACGCCCTCTCCCAGCCGGACGGCGTCGACGTCAACGAGATCGTCGTCCGCCCGTCCCGCCAACGACCGTGAAGGAACCCACCATGTCGCTCCCGTCCACCTGGGACCTCACCGGCCGCGTCGCCGTCGTCACCGGCGCCGCCCGCGGCATCGGCCGCGCCACGGCCCTGCTGCTCCGCGACCGCGGCGCCCGCCTGGTCGTCACCGACCGCTCCGACGCCGTCGAGGACCTCGCGTCCGACACCGTGGCGGCCCTGGTCGGCGACGTCGCCGACGAGGACCTCGCGCGCTCGACCGCGCGCCTCGCCCTCGACCGGTTCGGGCGCCTCGACATCCTGGTCAACAACGCCGGCCGCACCCTGAACAAGCCGATCACCGAGACCACGGTCGAGGACTTCGAGGACATCCTGCGCGTCAACGCGCGCGGCAACTTCGTCCAGGCCCGCGAGGCGTTCCGCGCCATGGAGGCCGGCGGCGGCGGCGCGATCGTGTCGATCGCGTCCGTCTCCTCGGTCGTGGCGTTCGAGACGCAGACGGCCTACGCCGCGTCCAAGGGCGCGCTGGCGCAGATGACGCGCGTGCTCGCCATCGAGGGCGGGCCGAAGGGGATCCGCTCCAACGCCGTCCTCCCCGGCGTGATCGACACCGACATCATGGAGGGCGTCGTCGAGAACGGCCGCGCGATGCTCGCCTCCTTCGGCCCGGCCCACCCGATCGGCCGCATCGGCCGCCCCGAGGAGGTCGCCGAGACCGTCGCCTTCCTGGCGTCGGACGCGTCGAGCTTCATCACCGGCGCCCTCGTCGCCGTGGACGGCGGCTGGACCGCGCAGTGATCAGAGGCCGATGGCGGCCTTCTCCCCCATGTAGGAGCCCGCGCCGGGAAACCCGGCGCGGGCCAGCTCCACGAACCGCTCGCCGAACCCGAGCCCCGGCAGATCCGCGAGAGCGACGAACGCCACGGCCCTGATCGGCCTGGTGTCAGTGCCCGCCACATCGCCAAGCACCCCGCCGACCCGCCGGGCCTCGAAGGTGATGTGCACGACGCCCGCCGGCACGTGGTCGCAGACGTAGAGCAGCCGCCCGACCTCGACCTCGGCGCCGGTCTCCTCCCTCATCTCCCGGACCAGCGCGCCGGCCAGGGTCTCCCCCGCCTCGACCTTCCCTCCGGGCAGCGACCACGACCGCCCGCCCCCGGTGTCCTGGTCGAGCAGCAGAACGTGCCCGTCCTCGATGACCACCCCGGTGACCCGAACGGACACTCAGGCCTCCGAGACGTGCTGGAGCAGGTCGAAGACGAACACCGCCTCCATCCGCCGCCCCCTGACTTCGAAGGGCACGACCTGGCAGATCGCATTGGGCATCCGGTTCACCCCCAAGCCGAAGAAGTCCCGCGCCTCGGACAGCAGGACGGCCCAGGGGCGCATCTCCTCCGGCGACCGCATCGGCGTCCCCGACCGCCGCACGAACTTCCGACCGATGATGTATCCGCCGACCTCGGTGTCGAGGGTCGTGTGCTCAAGCCAGAAATCGGGCCAGAGCGGAAGCGCGAACCGGTGCCGCGAGGACCCACCACTGACCGGATCACCCAGGATCGCCGCCAGATCGGCGATCTTCTGATCGCGCAGGCCCCGCCACCGTCCGGCCTCCTCCACCAGACCGGCCGGCGGATCGTCATACGGCGCCGGCGGCTCCAGCACGGCCCCCGGGGCCATGTCGCGCATGTCGTCCAGCAGCGACAGCTGGTAGCCCTCCCTGGTCAGCGTCCGCGGAGGCCGCGGCTCGGGGTCGGCGAACCGCTCGCACGACCAGCACCACCACGGCTCCGGCCCGCCCATGCACGACCCGGTGAAGTAGATCTCGCGACGCTCATGCCGCCGATACAGCTCGTCGCCCACGGGCATGCCGTACTCCACCGGGACCAACGCCCCACCACACCGCTCACACTCAGCCTCCACACCCCCTCAGACGCCACCCGCGCCCCAGGTGTTCGGCAAAGATCGCGAAGAGATGCCTCAGACGAAGTCGGTCGTGTCCAACTCGAACCCGAACGGCTCCGGGAGTGCCAGGCCGTTGCCGACAGTCACCTGATCGGTGCGCGCATAGTCCTCGCCGTCCGGCCTGCTGAACAGCGTCACCCGCTTCTCGTCGCGATCGACGAGAAGGTAGAGCGGGATCTCCGCACGCGCGTAGGCCTGCCGCTTGCCTTCGCGATCCGCTCTCGGTCTCGATGACGTCACCTCAACGACCATGGCGATTCCATCCGGTTCCGACCAGGAGTCGTCGTTGTCGTAGACATCAAGGTCGAGAGGCGCGAACGTCCCGTCCGGGATCACGTAGTTCGGCAGACCGCCGTCGCTGGGCAGGACGAGGCCCATGTTGCCGGAGAAGTCGAACGCGGTCGAACTGTGCAACATGACTTGGCGGATGATCCTGGCGATCGCCCGCTCGTGCCTACTACCGGGGGGTGGTGACACGACGATCTCTCCGTCGATCAGCTCGGCTCGGAGACCCTCGGGGGTATCGAGGGCGAGGAATCTGTCCAGGAGACCGCTGTCGCCCTGCGTTAGAGGCTCATCAACCATGACAGTCATGCTCTGCTCCCTTCCTCGCGCACGAGTCTACAAGCAGAGCGTCACCTTTCGAATGCAGATTGTAGTAACCGAGCCTGGCGCATCCAGCGTATGGGCCCATCGCCGGATCCACCAAAGGTGGCTGATCACGGTCGTCGGGGCGGCGTTAGAGTGAGGTCGTGGGCCCCTTGGCGGAAGACCCGTCGTCGCGGATCAGCGAAGACGATCGTGAGACGGCCGTGCGGCGCTTGCAGGAGGCCTATACCCAGGGGCACATCTCGCATGAGGAGATGGACGAGCTTCTCAATCGGGTGTTCGACGCCGGGACGCACGGCGAGCTGGTGACGGCGCTGGCCTCGCTCCCCGCGGAGAAGGCGCCCACCACGTCCACGATCGCCGCCGTCAGCGGGCGGATCCGGCGGCGCGGCGCATGGCGGGTGCCGCGGGTGCTGAAGGTCGAGTCCGCGTTCGGCCGGGTGCATCTGGACCTGTCCCGGGCTGTCATCGAGCATCCGGTGGTCGACATCGAGCTGCAGCTCACCACCGGCGAGGCGAAGATCACGGTGCCCCGCGACGCGGAGGTCGACGTCGAAGGTCTGCAGACCGTGTGGAAGGACTCGGCCTACACACCACCGCGGCGCTCCCGCCCCGGCGGGCCGAAGATCTTGATCTCCGGCACCATGGGCTTCGGACGCCTGAAGATCCGCCACGCGCGGCGCTGAGGGTCCTCACCGAGGGACGAGCCGGATCACCGGGTACCGCCGGTCGGACTTGCTCTGGTACTTCGCGATGCGCGGCTGTGCCGCGGCGATGCGCCGCCACGCCTGCTCGCGGTCCGCGCCCTCAAGCCGCTGCGGCGTCACGGGCACGGCGTCCTGCCCAGGCAGCTCGATCGCCGCCTGGTCGGGGTGCGCCATCAGGTTGACGTACCAGTCCGGGTGCTGGCTCCCGCCGCCGGACGCGACGATCAGCCGCGCGTCCTCCCCATCGGCGAACCACGCCACGGGCGTCTCGCGATGCCGCCCGCTCCGGCTCCCGACCGTGTTAAGGATCAGCACGTCCATCCCCATGAACCTCTTTCGGCCCCGCCGCACCTTGCGGTTCACGCGGGCGTTCATCCGCTGCTGCATCCACCGTGAGAAGGCTCCGGGCGTCCCGCTCCTACGCTCGCCCGCCTGCTGCTCCTGCGCCATGTCTACCTCCACCTTGTTCTCCATGGAGGCCACGCTAGGAGCGGCCCGCTCCCACCCGCTTCTCGATTCCTGACCGGTCCGCTTCCTCGACCGGCGCCAAGGGGCGACGCGGTGTCACATTGGCCGACGCTCGTTGACTCTGGCTCTGGATTGACAATTCTGGATAACAACTTCTTCGCCATCGAAGATGCAGATGGTGAAGGGAACGGGTGCCATGCGGTATGCGCAAAGTGATCTCGTACTGCGAAAGCACCGCTGGGCGGTGTGGGAGAAGCTGGCCGCCTTGACTGCGGCCGCGGCGGGCCTGGGTCTGACCCTTGCGCCCCTGTCCGTGCGGGCGGCCATCCTGGTTTCCCTCGTGGTGTGGGCGGTGACGGCCGTCCTGCTGGTGGAGAAAGGGCGTCGTGCCACAGGCGTCCGCCGAGGTCCTGTTCATACTCGACGCGCACGGCAACGCGCTCATCAAGGTGGACGGCGATGGCTTCGAAACCGGTGACCTCGACCGGTTCGTGGACGCGCTCGGGCTGCCTTGCAGCGGCCCCGGCCATGCCCTCAGCTGGGCCAAATTCGGCAGGATGTATCCCGGTCTGGTCCCGTGGGACAAGCGCCATAGCACGCTGCTCGCGATACTGCTCGTGTCAGTGTTCACCCTTCTACTCGTGGCCGCCATCACCTTCTTGAGCTCCACGGGAATCTTCCCGAGGCCCCCTGAGCCGAGCCCGTCATCACAATCTGAGCAGCGAAACAACTTCGGCTCGGCGCTTCACTACCCCGGCCGATATTAGGGACGAGCTTCACGACGATCCCGACCCTGGGCGCCCAGGCGCTCCCCCGGCGCCGGCCCTCGGAAAAGTGGGGCGCCGGGGCCGACGTCGGCGGTCTAGGCTGCTTTGCCGTGCAGGAGACACGCCTTGATACAGCTCGGATTCAGGCTGCTCGCCAGGTGATCGACCCCGTTTTTCTCGATACTCCGCTGTACGACTGCGAGGCGCTGGGGCGCGACCTCGGGTGCGCGGTGAGCGTCAAGCTCGAAACGGCGAACCCGGTCCGCAGTTTCAAGGGGCGCGGCACCGAGGTCGTCGCGAGCCGGCTTGCAGGCGGCGGCTCGCGTGCCGCGGTGTGCGCCAGTGCGGGCAACCTCGGCCAGGCCCTCGCCTGGTCCGGTCGCGGCCGGGGGCTCGACGTCGCCGTCGTGGCCTCCCGCTTCGCACCCGCGGCCAAGCTCGACCGCATCCGCGCGCTGGACGCCCATCTGGAGCTGGTGGACGGCGATTTCGAGATGGCTCGCGAGCGGGCTGCGGCCATCGCGCGGCACGACGGCATCCGGCTGGTCGAGGACAGCCTCGACATCGAGACCTGCGAGGGTGCGGCCACCATCGGCCTGGAGTTGGTGGACACCGCTCCGTCGTTCGACACCGTCCTGATCGCGCTCGGCGGCGGTGCGCTGGCCACCGGTGTGGGGCATGTGGTGAAGGCCCTCGCGCCCGATGTCGAGGTGGTCTGCGTCCAGCCGCTGGGGGCTCCGGCGATGACGCATTCCTGGCGGCAGCGGCGCGTCGTCACGACCGACTCGACCGACACCATCGCCGACGGCGTCGCCGGCCGGTTTCCCATCCAGGCCGTGCTGGACGACCTTCTGCTGGTCGCCGACGACGCCGTCCTGGTCGAGGAGGCGTCGATCATCGCCGGGATGCGGATGCTCCTCGGCCACGCGGGGCTCGTCGTCGAGCCGTCGGCCGCGCTCGGCATCGCGGCGATCCTCGAAGACCGCGACCGCTTCGCCGGCCGGCACGTCGTCACCATCGTGTGCGGCGGCAACGTCGACCTGGACGCCTACCACCGCTGGGTCGGCGCGCCCCCCACCCCCAGGTAGGCCGCTTAGGCGAATCTGGACGTGTCCAGCTCGATGTCGATGGGTTCCGCAAGAGGGAGGGTCTTGCCGAAGGGCACCCACTCGACCTTGTGGTAGTCGCCCTCCTTCGGCTCGCTGAACAGGCTCACCTTCTGTTCCCTGCGGTCTACTAGGAGGTAGAGCGGAATCTCCGCCCGCGCGTATCCACGTCGCTTGGCGTCTCGGTCCACTTCCGGCCTTGAGGAGGTCACCTCGACCACCATGGCCACGCCACCGGGCTCAACGGGCATCCAAGACTCAGCGTCGCGGAAGAGACCCGTCTCGGCGAGAGCGAACGTCGCGTCCGGAATCACGCGGTTGCCCGGCTGCCCACCATCACTGCTTGGCACGAGCAGACCCTTGTTGCCCGACCAGTGAAACCTGTGCGGGGAGTCCCGCACCACCTGCAGGCTGATCTCTGCGATGCACCACTCGTGCGCGCCTATGGGGGGTGGGGACACGACGATCTCTCCGTCGATCAGTTCGGCTCGGAAGCCCTCCGGGGTGTCGAGGGCGAGGAAACCTTCCAGGAGAACGTCGGCGTCCCCGTGCGACAGAGGCTCATGAACCATGACAGTCATGCTCTGCTCCTTTCCTCGCGAGCGAGTCTATGAGCAGAGCGCCACCCTTCGCATACAGATCGTAGTTGTCGAGCGTTACGCCCCCAGCGTACGGCCCTATGCGTCGGGTGGGGCAGATAGAACGGGCGCGAGTGGGCACGGTTTGTCTATGGATGAGCGAGATGCCAGGCGCGGGGACGTTCAGGAGCTCAGTGACTTCGAGCTGACCGTGTACGAGACCGTGGCGGAGATCGACAAGGAGCGGGGCGCGGCCGACTTCGAGACGATCGGGGCGCTCGTCGAGGCGCCCGAGGAGGATCTGTGGGCCGCGCTCGGGCATCTGGTGTCGATCAACCACCTCCACTCGACGAGCAAGGGGTACGTGCTCGGTCCGCACGACTGGGCGCCCTGATCGTCCCGGTGGATGGGAACGCGTGTGAGGCGGGCGCCGGGCGCGCGGCACGATGACCCGGTGAGCGCCGGACACGTGGGGGAGGCCGCCCGATGAGGCTCGTCGTCACCGAGGAGCAGCGGGAGCTGCGGGACGCGCTGCGGCGGTTCTTCGCCGACCGCTCCCCCGCCGCCGAGGTGCGGCGGCTGATGGAGACGGCCGAAGGCTACGACCCCAAGGTGTGGGCGCAGATGGCCGAGCAACTCGGCCTGCAGGGCCTCGCGATCGCCGAGGAGCACGGCGGCGCCGGGTTCGGGGTGCGCGAGCTGGCCGTGGTGTTCGAGGAGATGGGACGGGCCGCGGTGTGCGCGCCGTTCCTGGCGACGATCACGGCCGGGGCGGCGCTGGAGGCCGGGGACGGCGGGCACGACCTGCTGCCCGGGATCGCGGACGGGTCGGTCATCGCGACGCTGGCCGTGGCCGAGGACGGCGGATCGTGGGATCCCGGGGATGTGGAGACCACGTTCCAGGACGGGAAGTTGTGGGGGGCGAAGAACTTCGTCTTGGACGGCCACATCGCTGATCTTGTTCTGGTGGCGGCCAAGAGCGATGGCGGCGTGGGGATTTATGCCGTCGAAGACGTGGCCGCCCTTACCAGGGAGGTTCTGCCCACGCTCGACCAGACGCGGAAGCTGGCGCGGGTCGGGATGGACGGGGTCCCGGCGCGCAAGGTTGGCGGGCGGGACGCGCTGCTGCGGGCGCTCGACGTGGCGGCCGTCGTGCTGGCGGCCGAGGAGCTCGGCGGGGCCCAGAAGGCGCTCGACATGACCGTCGAGTACGTGAAGGTGCGGCGGCAGTTCGGGCGGCCGATCGGGTCCTTCCAGGCGATCAAGCACCGGTGCGCCGACATGTTCGTGCTCGTGGAGTCGGCGCGGTCGGCGGTGCTGAACGCGGCGGCCGCCGCCGACGAGGGCCCCGGGGAGCTGCCGGCCGCCGCCGCGCTGGCCAAGGCGTACTGCTCGGACGCCTACTTCCACACCGCCGGCGAGGCGATCCAGCTCCACGGCGGCATCGGGTTCACCTGGGAGCACGACGCGCACCTGTACTTCAAGCGGGCGCAGGGGTCGCGGCAGCTGTTCGGGGCGCCGGACCGCCACCGGGAGCGGCTCGCCGCGCTCGCCGGGATCACGGGTGCAGCCGCAGCCCCTTGAGGACCTTGTCCACGCCGTTCTTCGGGCCGTGGACCGCGAAACCGACGAGGGGCATGTCCTCGGCGGTGACCGCGCGGACGGTCTCCCGGTTGGCCTCGTCGTGGCCGGTCTTGAACATGTCCTCGATGTAGACGGCGATGTCCATCTCGCGGGCGAGGGCGCGGCCGTGGGCCTTCAGGATCGCCCCGGCGTCGGCCTCGTAGACCAGCACGGGCTGCCGGAACATCGCCAGGTACCGGTTGCCGGACGCGTCCTCGTACGGTTCGCCGATGACGCCGGGGACGCCGCCCGCGACGGCGCTGGCCAGGAACGCGGTGACGTTGAGCCGCTGCCAGGCGGCCAGGTCGTCCCGGACCACGATCCCGATCTTGGTGTCGAAACGCATGCCGTCCAAGGTGCCTCATGAGAGGCGCGCCGTCTTGAACGCTCGTGCGCCAGACTGGTCACGTGGACTGGAGCAGGTACTGGCGGTCGCCCGACCGCCCCCTGGAGGCGATGCACGCCCATTTCGAGCGGCACGTCTATCACCGGCACAGCCACGAGACGTACTCGTTCGGCGTGACCGAGGACGGCTATCAGGCGTTCCGGTGCCGGGGCGACGCCCACACCAGCGCGGCGGGGATGGTCATCGCGTTCAACCCGGACGATCCGCACGACGGTCATGCCGCCGACGAGCTGGGCTTCACGTACCGGATGGTGCACATCGGCCCGGAGCTGGTCTCCGCCGTCCTGGCCGACATCGCGGACGGCCCGGCCGGGCCGCCCCTGTTCGACTCGCCCGTCGTCCCGGATCCGGTCCTGGCGAAGAACCTGCGCGGCCTGCATCAAGCCCTGCTCGGGGCCGCGCCTGCCCTGCGGCGGGACGAGCTGCTGGCCGCGACCGTCGGGGCGATGGTCGACCGCGCCGCCACCCGGCGGGTGCGCGTTTCGGTGTCCGGCGGGTTCGTCGAGCGGGCCCGGCGGCGGCTCGAAGAGTCGTACCTGGACGACATCGGCGCCGACGAGCTGGCGGAGGCGGCGGGGTGCAGCCGGTTCGCGCTCTACCGGGGGTTCCGGCAGGCGTACGGGATGGGGCCGAGCGACTACCAGCGGCAGCTCCGCCTCCGTGCCGCGCGCCGCCTGCTCGCCGCCGGCGAGGCCATCGGGGACGTGGCCGCCCGCACGGGCTTCGCCGACCAGAGCCATCTGACGCGCTGGTTCGTGCGCTGCTACGGCATGACGCCGGGCTGCTTCCAGAGTGCCGCCTGAGGGAGAATGCCCGGTATGAAACGGGCGAGCGGGGCGATGTTCGGGCTGGCGTACGGGGACTCGCTGGGGGCGCCCACCGAGTTCCTGTCGATGAAGCAGATCCACAAGCGGTTCGGCGACCACGGGCCGACGCAGCTCAACGGCGATCCCGCGCTCGTCACCGACGACACGCAGATGACCCTCGCGGTGGGGCTGGGCCTCCTGGACGCCCTGGCCAACCCTCCGTTCACCCCGGATCTGATCACGCCGATGTGGCGGCGGCGCTTCGTCGACTGGCTGAACGACCCGGACAACACCCGGGCACCCGGCCACACCTGCATCCGGGCGTGCCAGGGCCTCGAAGCCGGACTGCCCTGGGTGAAGGCCACCGTGGCGGGCTCCAAGGGCTGCGGGGCCAACATGCGCGTCGCGCCGGTCGGGCTCGCGCCCGGCCTGACGGACGAGACGCGGGCGGGGGCGGCGCAGTTGCAGGCCGCCCTCACCCACGGGCACCCGACCGGGCTCGCGGCCAGCGAGCTGACCGCGTTCGCCGTCCGGTGGCTGGCCGACGGGATGGACCCGTCCGACCTGCCGGAGGCGCTCCGCGCCCGCTGCCACGACCAGCGCACGACCTACCACGAGCGCTGGCTCGGCACTCTCTGGCAGCGGCCGGGCACGGACGCCCCGGAGACCTTCGTCTCGCGCGGCTGGGACGAGTGCCTCGCCGTCCTCGACCGGCTCGACGAGGCCCTGGCGCGGGGCGACCGGACGTCCGACCCCTGCGAGATCACCGGCGGTGGCTGGATCGCCGAGGAGGCGCTCGCCACCGGCCTGCTGTGCTTCCTGCTGTTCCCGGACGAGCCGGTCGAGGCGATCTGGCGCGGCGCCGCCAGCTCCGGCGACTCCGACTCGATCGCCTGCCTGGCCGGCGCGTTCGCGGGGGCGCACCTCGGCATGGACGCCTGGCCCGCCGAATGGTCCGCCCGCATCGAGTACGCCGACCGGCTCGCCGCGATCGGCGCGGCCTGGGACTGACCTCGCGAGAGCACCGCTCTTGACGGCACCGCACCCTATGGCTAACCTCATTAGCCATAGGGCTACCAAAGATATAGGAGCGTGCGATGAGCGAGACCCGGTTCCTCGACCTGCCCGGTGGGCGTCTCGCCTACGACGACACCGGGGACGGCCCCCTGGTCGTCTGCCTGCCGTCGATGCTCGACCTCCGGTCGCAGTACCGGTTCCTCCGCCCGCTGCTACTGCAGGCGGGGTACCGGGTCGTGACCGTCGACCAGCGCGGGATGGGCGAGACGAGCGCGACGTGGCCCGAGTACGGCAGCACGCCGCTGGCCCACGACCTCATGGCGCTGCTGCGGCACCTGGACGCCGGGCCGGCGCTGGTCTACGGGTGCTCGAACGGCGCCGCGGCAGGCGTGTGGGTCGCGGCCGAGGCGCCGGAACTGGTCGGCGGGCTCGTGCTGGCGGCCCCGTTCGTCCGGGACGGCAAGGCCGGGTTCACGCAGAAGCTGACGATCGCGCTCGCGCGGATTCCCGGGCTGGCCGTGCCGCTCTACATGTCCTACTACCCGAAGTGGGAGCCGAAGCCGCCGGCCGACTTCGCCGAGCACGCGGCGAAGCTGAGGGCCAACTTCAAGGAGCCGGGCCGCGGCAAGGTCATCGCCGGCTACCTGAGCATGTCGCACGCCGAGTCCGAGGCGCGGCTCGACCGGGTCCAGGCGCCCGTGCTCGTCATCATGGGGACGGGCGACATCGACTGGCCCGACCCGGCCGCCGAGGCCCGCTGGGTCGCGCGCAGGCTGAACGGCGAGGTCGTCCTGCTGGACGGAGCCGGGCACCACCCGCACGTCGAGTACCCCGAGAAGGTCGCCGACGCCGTCACGGCCTTCCAGAAGAACCTCTAGGACGCCGACCAGCCCGTCCAGGCGTCGATCGTGATCGCTATGACCGGGCCCTCGGGCGGGCGCTCGCGGTACTGGGCGTAGCGGTCCGCCAGGAGCCGGACGGGCCCGGCCATTCCCGCGCCGTCCTCGACGATGTGGGCGTGGCCGTCGACGCGGACCCACCAGAGCCGCTCCCAGTCGTCCTCGTAGTGGTCGGCCAGCAGCGCGACGCGGGGGTTGGCGCGGATGTTCGCGAGCCGCCGCAGATCCCGCGTGCTCTTGGGCTTGTGGTCGACGGCCGTGTAGACGGCGCCCCGGTGGACGGCGAACGTCACGGGGACGAGGTGCGGCCGCGCGTCCTCCCCCACGGTCGCCAGCCGGACGACGGGAACCGTCGTCAGCAGGCGGCGCGCCTCGTCCGGCGCAAGCTTCGGCACACCCTCAGCCTGCCATGCCCGCTCCCCCGGCAGGAGTACGCGGATCACCCCCTGGCGGGAGGCCGGGCGGGGCGGGTCCCGGCGAGGGTCGTCCCATGGAGTCGATCGTCAGGCACTGGCCGCGCTGGGCCGGCTACGCGGCGGGCGCGTGGTCGACGGGCGCGGTGGCGGTGGCCCTCTACTGGGCGTGCGGCGGGGAGGCCGGGAACCCGCTGGACGGCGCGCGGCCGGCGGCGTGGGCGATCGCCGCGTGCCTGGGGGCCGGCGGGATCATGGCGGTGTCGACCGTCCGGGACGTCGGGCGGCACATGCCGCGCTGGTGGCCGCTCGCCGGGCTCTGGGGCGCGTTCGCCGTGGCGGGGGCCGGGACCTTCGGGTTCGTCATGAACGCGCTGCAGCTCGCCTTCACGGGGACGGTCGACGACTGGCCGGAGTTCGGCGTCGAAATCCTCTGCGCGGCGGGCGCGGCGCTGCTGGCGGGCGCGGCCCTGGCCTACCAGCGGCGGACGGCGGGGGCGTGCGCGCGCTGCGGCCGGGTCCATGCCGACACGGGCACGGTACGCAGGCCCGCGCCCGTGTCGGCTCCGCCGCGCGGAGTGCGGTGGGCGGCCTACGCCGGGACGCTCGCCTTCGTCCCCTACGTCGTGATGAAGACGACGTGGGCGTTCGGGGGCTCGTTCGCCGGGATCGAGGGTGAACGGGTCGTCGCCGAGTTCGAGCGCAACGGCGCGTCCGGGCTGGTCCTGACGCTGGAGAAGTACGGGCTGGACTTCACCACGCTCTCGGCGGCGCTGGGGATAGTCCTCCTGTTCGGGCTCACGCGCGGGTGGGGGCAGGTCTTCCCCCGGTGGACGCCGTTCGCGGGACGCGGGGTGCCGCGCTGGCTGCCGCTCGCGCCGGCCTGGCTCGGCGCCCTCACGCTCGGCCCGTACGGCGTCGTGGGGACGGTCGGGTACCTGCTGCCGCCCGTCGTCGGGCTGGGCGACCTCCCCGACGACCCGCTCCTGCACGGCTGGTCCGGCTGGACGGTCGCGGCGTGCGGGATCGTCGCGTTCGCCGTCTACGGGACGGCGCTGGGCGTCGCGGCGTGGTCGTACCAGCGCCGCACCCGCCCGCGGTGCGTCAGTCCTGGAAGTCCGGCGGCCGGTGCTCCTTCCGGGCCTTGATCGCCTCCTCGAAGTTGTGGGTGGTGAGCCGGACGTACAGCTGGGCCAGGCCCTCCTGGCCCATGTGGGCGTCCAGGCTCGCGGCGTCCAGGCTCGACCACAGCATCCGCTTCGTCAGCTCGGTGCCGGGACGGCTGAACCCGGCGATCCGCTCGGCCAGCTCGTAGCTCGCGTCGAGGAGCTTGTCGCCGGGGACGACGCGCGACAGCAGCCCGACGCGCTCGGCCTCGGCGGCGTCGACGTCCCGCCCGGACAGCATCATCTCGAACGCGCGGGAGGCGCCGATGGCGCGCGGCAGCAGGTAGCTGAGGCCGAGCTCGCTCGCGGTCAGCCCGTTGTTGATCCCGGCGGCGCGGAACAGCGCGGTGTCCGAGCCGAGCCGGATGTCGGCGGCCAGGGACAGGCACAGGCCGCCGCCGATCGCCGGGCCGTTGACCGCCGCGATCACCGGCTGGTGGACGCGGCGCATCGCGCGGATCACGTCGTCCAGCAGCTCCATGGAGCGGAGCGCGATGGTCGGGAGCGTCAGCCCGTCGATGCCGGGGATGTGACCGGGGTTCTCCAGGTCCGCCCCGGAGCAGAACCCGCGCCCCGCGCCGGTGATGACGACGACGCGGGTCCCGTTGTCGCGGCCGACCTCCTCCAGCGCCTCGCGGAACGGGACCATGACGTCGAACGCCATGGCGTTCATGCGCTCGGGCCGGTTGAGGGTGATGAGCGTGACGTCCGGCCGCGGCTTGTCGATCAGGACGAAGGGCACTGCGGGGCCTCCCAAGGTCACCTAGCAAGCGCTAGGTTACACGCGCGGGAAGTCCGGCGGCGCGAGCCCCCGCTCGACCACCCTCGCCAGCTCCCCCTCGGTCAGGACGCGCGGCTCGCCGATCGTCCTGGCCCGGACGTACACGCCGCAGAGCCACTCCAGCAGGCGCGCGTTCTCGAAGGCCTCGTCGAGGTCGCGGCCGATCGTGACGCCGCCGTGGTTGGCCATCAGCGCGGCGCGCTTGCCGCCCGCCATGGCCGCCCGGACGTTCTCCGCCAGCTCGGGCGTCCCGTAGGTGGCGTACTCGGCGACCTTCACCACGCCGCCGAGCAGCAGCGTGTTGTAGTGGATCGGCGGCAGCTCGGACATCGTCGTCGCCACGACGGCGCCGTAGGTCGAGTGCGTGTGCACGATCGCGGCGGCCGGCGTCGCCGCGTAGAGCGCGAGGTGCATGGGGGTCTCCGACGACGGCGCCCGCTCCCCCTCCGCGAGCCGCGACTCCAGGGTCACCACCGGGCAGTCGGCGGGCTCCATCCGGTCGAGCATCATCCCGCCCGGCGTGACGGCGACCAGGTCCCCCGAGCGGACGCTGATGTTGCCCGACGCGCCCGTCACCAGACCGGTATCGGCCAGCCTGCGGCCGATCGCGCACAGCTCGGCCCGCTCGTCCTCCAGCAGCATGCGAATACCTCTCACATCTCACGGTTCCCACCGCGTACGCTACGGCCCTGACGATCACGAAGGGGCCGGTCATGACCGTTGTCACTCTGGGCGCGCACATCCTGGACGTCCTCGCCCGTCCCGTGCAGGGCATCCCGGACGGGCAGGACACCGTCGTGGTGGACCAGATCCGGGTGACCGCCGCGGGCGCCGCCGCCGGGACCGCCGTCGCCCTCGCCCGGCTCGGCAACGAGGTGATCTCGGTCGGCGCCATCGGCGACGACGACCTCGGCGACCTGCTGGTCACGATCATGCGGCGCGACGGCGTGGACGTGTCCGGGCTCGTCCGGCGGACGGCCGACCAGACCAGCGCGTCCGTGCTGCCGATCCGGCCGGACGGCGGGCGGCCGAGCTTCCACGTCCCCGGCGCGAACCTGACCCTCACCCCCGGCGCGGTCGGGCCGGGCCTGCTCGGCGCGGCGGACGTGGTGCACCTCGGCGGTCCCGACGTCACGTTCGGCCTCAACGACCCGGCGTTCTTCGACATGCTCGCCGCCGCCCGCGAGTCCGGCACCGTCGTGACGATGGACCTGCTGTCCAACATGCCCGACCTGCTGACCGGCGCCGCCGCGTTCCTCCCGTACGTCGACCACGTCCTGCCCAACGAGGAGCAGGCGGCGGCGCTGACGGGCGAGGACGACCCAGAGAAGGCCGCGGCCGCGCTCCTCGGGCAGGGGCCGAGCACGGTCGTCGTCACGCTCGGCGCGGACGGGAGCCTCGTCGCCACCGCCGAGGGCGTGCACCGGCTGCCCGTCCTGCCCGTGGAGGTCGTCGACACCACCGGGTGCGGCGACGCGTACTGCGCCGGGTTCATCACCGGCCTCACGCACGGCAGGGACGTCCTGGAGTCGGCGCGCTGGGGCACCGCGGCGGCGGCGACCGTCGCCCGGGGCCTCGGCTCGGACGCGTGCCTCACCGACCTGGACGCGGTCCTCGCCCTGCTGAGCTAGATCTTCTGCTTCTCGTCCTTCCAGTAGGGATCGCGCAGGAGCCGCTTGTAGAGCTTGCCGGTCGGCGTCCTCGGCATCCGGTCGACGAAGTCGATCGAGCGCGGAGCCTTGTACCCGGCCAGCGAGGCGCGGACGTGCGCGATCAGCTCGGCGGCGAGCCCGTCCGAGGGGGCGGCGCCGTCGCCGAGCTCGACGGCCGCCTTCACCTGCTCGCCGAACTCCTCGTCCGGGACGCCGAACACCGCCACGTCCCGGACGGCCGGATGAGTGATCAGCACGCCCTCGATCTCCGCCGGGTAGATGTTCACCCCGCCGCTGATGATCATGTCGATGACGCGGTCGGACAGGAAGAGGTAGCCGTCCTCGTCCAGGTAGCCGACGTCGCCGGTGGTGAACAGCCCGTCCTCGCGGTGCACCGAGCGGGTCTTCTCCTCGTCCCCCCAGTACTCGACGTCGTCGCCGCTGGTGTAGCGGAAGTAGATCTGGCCGCGCTCCCCCGGCGCGGCGGGCTCGCCGTCCTCCCGCAGGACGTGCACCTCGGTCGTGGGCAGCGGGCGGCCGACGCTGCCGGGCTTCTCCAGCCACTCCCGCGCCGTGATGACGCTGTTCACCGACGCCTCGGTGGAGCCGTAGTACTCCGAGACGATCGGGCCGAACCAGTCGATCATCTGCCGCTTGACCTCGGGCGGGCAGGGCGCGGCGCCGTGCCAGACGACCGCCAGGCTGGAGCCGTTGAAGGCGGCGCGGGTCTCCTCGTCCAGGCGCAGCAGCCGGACGAACTGCGTCGGGACCAGATGGACGTTCGTGACGGCGTGCCCGTCGATGAGCGCGAGCGTCTCGGCCGGGTCGAAGCTCCGCCGGATCACCACCGACCGTCCCCGCAGCAGGAACATGAACGACCACAGCCACTGCGCCGAGTGGTACACGGGCCCGACGAGCAGCGACCTGCCGTCCGGCGGGATCCCCAGCACATCGGCGAACACGTCGCCGATCAGCGCCGCCGTCTCGATCGAGGCACCGACGCCCAGCATCTTGCGGCTGACGCCCTTCGGCCGGCCGGTGGTGCCCGAGGTGTAGAACATCGGGAAGCCCATGACCGGGTCGGTGATCTCTTCCCGCGCACCCGCCCCGAGGAACTCCTCGTACGGGGTGAAGCCCTCGACCGCGCCGCCGAACGCGACACGCCCGGCGAGGCCGAGCCCCTCGGACGCCTCCCGTGCCACGTCTCCGAACGCGTCCTCGGTGAACAGCACCCGCGCGCCCGCGTCCTCCAGGACGTAGCGCAGCTCGTCGGCCGTCCAGTGCCAGTTGACCATGACGTACCGGAGCCCGACGTGCGTCGCCGCGCACATCAGCTCGAAGTACTCGCGCCGGTTGCCGGAGTGGATCGCGATCGCGTCGCCGGTGCCGAGGCCCAGGCCGCGCAGCGCGCCCGCCAGCCGGTCGGTCCTCGCGTCCAGCTCCCGCCATGACGTGGCCCCGCGCTCGTCGGTGATCGCGGGTTCGTCCGGCCTGGCTTCGGCGTACGGGGCGAGCAGAACGGCCATCGGCCACCTCCAGGAACGCGACAACGCCCAGGATGCGACTCTAGATCGGGACCGTCGTGACCACCAGGTCAGAAGAGCGGCCGGTCCGCGTAGAGGACCGCGTCCGCCGCGCCGGCGAGCTGCTCCAGCCGGAACACCTCCGTCCGGTGGAACGGCGGGGCGCCCGTCCGGGCGACGACCAGCGCGAGGCTGCCCTTGGCGAGCGGGCACAGCGCGTACCGCGTGCCGTCCGGCGCGGTGAACGCGCGCGGCCGCAGCGGCAGCAGCCCCGGCAGGCCGGTGCCGGGGACGCCGCCGGCGCTGACGTGCACCAGCACCGCCCCGCCCTCCCCTTCCAGCTCGGCGAGCCCCGCCCAGTCCGCGCTCAGGATCGCCGGGACGGCGTCGGCGAGGATCCGCGCGCCGTGCTCCGGGACCGCCGCGACCTGCCCGATCACGGCCGCGTCGGGGAAGGCGCCCTGCGGCTCGACGGTCGGCCAGATGCCGACGACCTCCACACCGGGCACCGAGCCGAGCCCCTCGGCGAGCCGGTCGGTCGCCGCGCCGGCGGGCCACACGACGGTGAAGTCGTCCATCGCCCGGCCGTTGTCACGTTCCAGCACCGCCATCTGGACGACGTCCGCGCCCGCCGCGCCCAGCGTCCGGGCGACCTGGCCGAGCGATCCGGGACGGTCCGGCAGGCGCACCCGTATCCGCAGCAGCATCGCCACCTCCAGTCTCCGTGCCAGGCCCCCAGCCTCCGCGACGGGCGTTTCCACGGTGTTACCGCGAGGTCTCGTCCTGAGAAAACGGCACGGGAGGTCGGTGCTGGAATGGCGGGTACAGGTCAAACTAGAGTCCGGTGAAGGTCATCGAATGGCCTGTCGCCTCCTGCCGTCCAGCATTAAGGTAACTGCACGTGTCGAGGGACGGGGAACCCCCAGTCAACGAGGACTCCCGAGCCGAGCCGGGACCGGCGCCCGAGGGCGGCGCTGGACCGGCGCCCGCGGGCGGTGCCGGCGCGGACTTCCGCGCCGAGGTGCGGGAGGCGCTCGCCGGGCTGGCGGCGCGGCTCGACCGCGAGCACGAGCGCGCGGCGCACCGGGAGGCCGTCATCGACCGGCTGCACGAGGAGAACCAGCGGCTCCGCCGCGGGGAACTGGAGGCGATGCTGGAGCCGGTCCGCTCCGCGCTGTACCGGCTGCACGACCAGGCGCGCCGGGAGTCCGACCGGCTCCGCGCGCCCGAGCGGACCGATCCGCCCGACCCGCGGCAGACGGCGCTGCTGCTGGCCGCCGTCGCCGACGACGTCGCCGACGCGCTCGCGCGCCTCGGCGTGGACCGCTTCACGGTCGAGCCGGGCGCCCCCTACGACGCGTCCCGGCACCGCCCGGTCGCGGTCACGCCCGTCGACGACCCGCTGCGCGACGGCACGGTCACCGGCGTCCGGGCGGACGGGTTCGAGCAGGGCGGGAAGGTGCTGCGCAAAGCGGCGGTCAGCGTCGGGCGCCTCGGCGGGAGACCGGACGGCGAGGACGGGAAGGCGGCCGGGGGGAACGGGTCCGGCGCCGCCGCCGCGACGGGCCGCGCCGGCGGCGGGGCGGGCGGCACGGTGAACACCGGACAGACGACGAACAGCGGGTGAGGGACATGGCCGTCTACGGGATCGACCTGGGAACCACGTACTCCTGCATCGCCTCCATCGACGACGTGGGGCGTCCGGCGGTCCTGCGGAACCTGGAGGGCACCGACACCACGCCGTCCGTCGTGTTCTTCGAGAGCGGCGAGAACGTCATCGTCGGCGCGACCGCCAAGGACACCGCGGTCCTGGAGCCCGACAACGTCGTCAGCCTGATCAAGCGGGACATGGGCCGGGACGTGACGCGCCCCATCCACGGGATCGACTTCACCCCCGAGGAGGTGTCGGCGTTCATCCTGCTGAAGCTCGCGACGGACGCGCGCACCACCACGGGCGAGGACGCCCGGGACGTCGTCATCACCGTCCCCGCCTACTTCGGCGCGGCCGAGCGGGACGCCACCCGCAAGGCCGGGCGGATCGCCGGGCTGAACGTCATCGACATCGTGTCCGAGCCGATCGCCGCCGCGATCACCTACGGCGTCCTCAACCCCGAGCAGGACCGCACGATCCTGGTCTACGACCTCGGCGGCGGGACGTTCGACACCACCGTCATCGCGCTGCGCGACGGCCACATCGAGGTCGTGTGCACCGATGGCGACCACGAGCTCGGAGGCGCCGACTGGGACGCGCGGCTCGTCGAGCACCTGGCCGAGCGGTTCCGCGCCGAGCACCCGGACGCGGGCGACCCGCTCGACGACAAGCAGACCGAGCAGCAGCTCCGCCGCGACGCCGAGGACGCCAAGAAGGCGCTCACCACCCGCACCGCGCACACCGTCCGGGTGATGCACGGCGGGCGGGTCGCGGCCGTCGAGGTGACGCGGGAGAAGCTGGAGGAGCTGACCAAGGACCTCCTCGACCGCACCGTCGAGATCACCGGCCGGACGCTGTCCACGGCGGCGGACAAGGGCGTGGAGGACTACGACGACCTCGTCCTGGTCGGCGGGTCGACCAAGATGCCGGTCGTCGCGGCCCGGCTGGAGACCGAGCTCGGCCTCGCGCCCCGCCTGCAGGACCCCGACCTCGCGGTCGCGAAGGGCGCGGCGCTGTACGCGTTCGAGGAGACCTACCGGCGGCTCGTCCGGGAGGGCGCCGCCGAGCGCGCCGAGGAGATGGCGACCCGGGCCGGGCTGTCGGCCGAGCAGCAGCGGCAGATCGCCGGGCGGCAGATCAAGACCGTCGCCTCGCACGCGTTCGGGATCGTCGTCGTCGACCGGGAGACCGGCGCCGAGAACGTCGCGCACCTGGTGCACGCCAACGACGAGCTGCCCGCCGCGAAGACCGAGGACTTCTTCACCGTCTACGACGACCAGACGTCCGCCGACATCCGGGTGATGGAGCAGGCGGGGGTGGTGGAGTCCACCGACCTGATCGACAACACCGAGATCGCGACCGGGGAGATCCGCGTCCCGCCGGGCAAGAAGGCGGGCTGGCCGATCGGGGTCACGTTCGCGCTGGACTCCTCCGGACTGCTGAACGTCATGGCCGTGGAGAAGGAGACCGGCGAGCGGCTGGAGCTGAAGGTGGACGTCGGCGGCATGTCCGAGGAGGAGGTCGAGCGGTCCCGCAAGGCCCTGTCCCGGGTCCAGGTCAGCTAGCGGCCCGCCGACCCCTGGAGGCGCCCGTGGCGTTCGACGACGACTACCGGCGGGAGGTGCTGGAGCCCGCGCGGGCCGCGGGCGACCAGCCCCCCGAGGACCTGCGCGTCCGCTACGCGCTCCACGAGCTCACCGGGGAAGACGTCGCGGCGCGGGTGAAGCAGGTCCGGCAGTGCTGGCGGCGGGCGCGCGGGCAGCTGAAGTACCGCAAGCTGATCGACCGGCTGGAGGCCGAGCACCGCGAGCTGGCCCCGCTGTTCTCCGCCGCCGAGCGCGGCGACCTGCGGCCGCTGGAGGCGCGGCTGCGCGGCGGCCGGGAGCGCGGCGAGCGGCGCCGCGGCCGGGCCCGCGCCCGGCTCGCCGACGCGGCCGGGGCGCTGCGGATGGCGGCGCCCGCCGAGCTGGAGGCCATCGCCCGCACCGCGGGCGTCACCCGCGCCGAGCTGGCCGAGCTGGCCGCCGCCGACCGCATCGAGATCCGCGACCCGGACCCGCTGCCGACCGCCGCGCCCTACCCGGCGTTCCGCAAGGTGCAGGAGTCGCTCGACGTCCTCGGCAGGCGGCACCTCGCCGACTTCGTGTTCGGGACGCGGCTGACCGGCCCGATCCGGCTGCTGGACGGCTTCGCCGAGCCCGGCGGGACCCTGCGCCTGGACAAGGACGCGGTGGCGGCGGCCGGCGCCGAGTGGGCGCGCCGCAGCCGCGACACCAGCACCACGCACGCCGACACGATCCTGGCGGCGCTGCGGTCGGGGGCCGAGCCGGCGGACCTGCTGCTGTTCGACGTGGCCGACCGGCTCCGCGAGCGGCTGCGGCAGCGGGCGTCCGAGCGCGCCCTGCTCCAGTACGCGGTCGAGGACCTCGGCGTCGAGCAGGGCGACGCGCGCCGCCTGGTGTTCGCCGTCGTCCGCGAGACCGGGCCGGGCGGCGGCCTCGCGGGACGGCTCCGCGCCCTGCTGGACGCCGGCGACGTGTACGCCGCGTCCGAGCTGGCCGACGCCGCGCAGGTGCCGCACCCGGCACCCGGCACCGAGCCCCCGGAGGAGGAGGTCCTCGCCGCCGAGGCCCGGCACCGCCTCGACACCGCGCTGCGCCTCCGCGAGGCCGCCACCGCCGAGGCCGACCCCGACCGCGCGTTCCGCCTCCTGTCCGACGCGCTCCGCCTCGTCCGCGACCTTCCCGGTGCCGAGGCGCACCGGCGCCGCCTCCCGCCACGTCCCGTCCCCGCCCTGCACGCCGACATCGACCCCGGCACGGGCGGTGACGGCCGCGCGTCGGTGCGGCTGTCGTGGGAGCGGTCGCCGTCCACCGCGGGCGAGGTGCTCTACCACGTCGTGCGGCGGACGGGGCGGGCCCCGCGCGACGTCCGGGACGGGGACGCGATCGGCGGGGCGCTCGACGAGCGGCCGCCGGTGAACGCGCCCGTGTGCTACGCGGTGTTCGCGATGCGCGGAGACGCCGCCGCCCCTCCCGCCGTGGCCGGGCCGCTGACCGTGCGGCCGGAGCCCGCCGAGGTCGAGCTGCTGCCCGGGGACGGGCAGGTGACGGGGCGCTGGCGGTGCCCGGCGGAGGCGGCGCGGGTCGTCGTCGTCCGCGATGGGCAGGCCGTCGCGGCCGGCCGGGACGGGTTCCGGGAGCGCGTCCCGAACGGGCGGACCCACCACTACCGGATCTGCGCCGTCTACCTCGACCCGTCCGGGCGGGAGGTCACGACGGACGGCGTGCGGGCGTCGGCCACCCCCAGCGCGCCGCCCGAGCCCGTGTACGAGCTGAGCGCCGAGACCGATCCCTCCGACCCCGGACTGGTGCGGGCCCGCTTCGACCCGCCCGGCCACGGGACGGTCGAGCTGGTGCTGTCGGACGGCCCGCCGCCGTGGCCGCGCAGCGCGCTCGTCCCCCTGGAGGAGGTGCGGCGGGAGACGCGCCGGCTCGCGGGCACGCCGGCATCCGGCGGACTGGCGGTCCGGCCCGGGAGGGGCGGGTGGCTGCTCGCGGTGACCGTGGCGGAGGGCACCGCCGCCATCGGCGCCCACCACCGGCACGTGAACCTGCCGCCGCCGCGCCGGCTGGTCGCCGAGCGGCGCGGCGCCTACGTGCACGTCGGGTTCGACTGGCCGCCCGACGTCGCCGAGGTCGACGTCGTCTACCGGATCGGCGGCGGGCCCCGGCACGGCGCGGGTCCGCCCTCCAGCGAGGCCGTGACCCGCGCCGCCTACGACACCCAGGGCGGGGTGCGGCTCGCGGTGCCCGAGGACGAGCCGGTCGAGCTGTCGGTCGCGGCGGCCGGGACCGTGGGCGGCGCCCGGGTGACCGGCCCGCCGGTGATGGCGGAGGTCGCCGCGCGCACCATCGTCCGGTACGACGTGCTGCGGTCGGGGCCGCCATGGCGGAAGACCCTGACGGTCCGGCTCACCTCGCCCCACCCGCTGCGGGTGGCGCGGCTGTCGCTGGTCCTGCGCACCGGGAAGGTGATGCCGCACCGCGCCGCCGACGGCGAGACGCTCGGCGTGTGGGAGCAGGTGCCCGTGCCGGGCGAGCTGTCGCTGGACGCGCCGGACGCGCGCGCGCCCTACTGGCTGCGCTGCTTCGCCGACGACGACGTCGTCGAGCTGAGCGATCCGCCCGTCCGCCGGCTGCGGGTCCGATGATGGCGGGACCGCTGGCCCGGGCGGGGATCCCCGGCGTGCCGTCCAGGCAGGGCATCACCTGCCCGTACTGCTTCGCGTCGGTCGCGCCGCAGCGCATCCTGTTCCGGTGCCGCGGGCGGGCCGGGCGGCGGCAGGGGTGCGCGCCCGTCCTCGACGAGAAGCTGGCCGAGTACACCGGGTCCACCGCGGGCGCGTCGCTGCCGCCGGTGTTCGCCGCGTCCGGGCGCAAGGGCCGGGCCGGCTGCCCGGAGTGCGGGGTGCCGACGGGGAACCGGGCCTGCCCGGAATGCCACAACCCGCTCCCGGCCGCGTACTGCGACTCCCCCGGCCGGATCGTCGCGCTCGTCGGCGCGAAGAACGCCGGCAAGAGCACCTACATCGCCGTCCTGCTGCACGAGCTGATGAACCGGGTCGGGACGGAGCTGGACGCCTCGCTCGTCGCGTGCGACGACCGGACGATCGAGCGGTACAAGCGCGACTTCGCCCGGCCGCTGCTGGAGGAGCGGCGGCTGCTGCCGACGACGGCGAGCGCCGCGACCGGGCCGCGCGAGCCGCTGGTGTACCTGCTCACCAGGACGCGGCGGGGGCGCTTCTCCCGCCCGCGCAACGACTCGCTGGCGCTCGTGCTGTTCGACACCGCGGGCGAGGACCTGCGCAGCCGGGAGGCCACCGACCTGCACCTGCGGTACCTGGAGGCCGCCGACGCGATCATCTTCCTGGTCGACCCGCTGGAGCTGCCGGGCGCGCGGACGCAGGTCCGCGACACCGTCCCCGGGCCGCCCGCGGCCGGCGAGGACCCGGGCAGCGAGCCGCTGAACATCATCGCCCGCGTCACCGAGACGCTCCGGCAGCGGCGCGGCACCCGGCCGGGCGAGCCGCTGCCCGTCCCGGTGGCGGTCGCGCTCACCAAGATCGACGTGCTGCGGCCGGCGCTGCTGGCGCAGTCGGCGCTGCACCGGTCGCGGTCCGGGCAGGGCGTCCTCGACCTGGACGACAGGGACGCGGTGCACGAGCAGGTCCGCGCGCTGCTGCACGACTGGCAGGCCGGGCAGCTGGACACCTACCTCGGGCAGCAGTACGCCGACCACGCGCTGTTCGGGCTGTCGGCGCTCGGCGGCGTCCCGGAGGAGGGACGGGTCGGCGCGGGCGGCGTCCGCCCGTACCGGGCCGAGGATCCGCTGCTGTGGCTCCTGCACCGGTTCGGGATGCTCGACGGCGTCCGTCCCGGAGGCGGGTAGCCGTGGCGTGGCAGCTGCACTACACCTCCGCCCGGCGGGGACCGACGGGGCGGGCCGGGTTCCAGTTCGTCGCCGAGACGCCCGGCCTGCCGGACGGGGTGCGGGCCGGGGTGACGCCCCATCTGTCGTACCGCCCGCCGCCGGACGCGCCGCCGGCCCCCCGCGACGCCGAGCTCGACAGGTTCCCCGTCGCGTTCCTGTACGACCGGGTGGACGGCCGGCCGCTGCTGCTGCGCTGCCGCTACCTGGGCCGCGACTACTCGGGCCGCTACGGCAACTTCTTCGCCCACGCGGTCGTCGCCGAGCCCGCCGAGCTGGAGGGCCTGCGGCCCGCCGAGCTCTGGCACGCCCCGCTGTGGGCGCCCGGGCCCGCGCAGGACGACCGGCTCGCGGAGCTGGAGGAGCTGACTCCGGACGACACGCTGGCCCCCGAGGCGCTGGCCCGCTGGCTCGCCTCGTCCGGCCCGGACGCTCCGCACCGCACGCTCGCCCTTCTCATCGACGCCGCCGTGAAGGTCCTGGAGCAGGGGCACGGCCGCCTCGTCCTCATCGCGGACCATGTCGAGACGATCGCCCGCTGGATCGCGCTGATCACCTATTCGCTGCCGGTGGACACGGCGGCGCGGCTGACCTTCACCACCTACTCCGCCGACCCGGACGCCGCGGCGCAGAGCCTGGTGGGCACGACCACCGGGGTCTGGTCCGCCACGCGCACCCAGGCCAGGGACACGTCCGCCGTCAACGTCGAGTACGGCTTCGGCGAGTTCGGTACGGAGCCGTCCCTCTTCGGCCGCATCGTCGCCGCCTGCTGGCGGCGCGCCGACTTCGCGGGCCTCGACTGCCTGGGCGAACTGGCCCTTCTCGACCCGGACGAGGGCGGGCCGGCGGCGCTGGAGCGGGCCGCGGCCCTGGTGGCGCTCGGCCGCCGGTACGAGGGGCTCACGGCCGCCGAGGAGGACGCCGCGGCGGTGCTGCTGTCCCGGCGCCCGGACGACGTCCCGGAGTGGCTGTGGGAGGAGCTGGCCCCCAGTGTCCCGGTCCTGCGGATGTCCCTGCTGCTGGCCTTCCACGACCGGGCGCGGCGCACCCGGGACGTACTCCTCGCGCGGCGGTGCGCATGGCGTTTCACGGAGCTGGCCCTGAGAGAGCCGGCGCTGCGCCACCTGCTGCCGGACGACCTCGTGGAGGTCGCGGGCGAGACGCCCGGCGAGGAGTCGCCCGTGACGTCCGCGCTCGCGGCGGCCGGCACGCTGCCCGAGATCGCGGGCGTGGCGGCGGTCGCCGCGCTGACCGGCGTCCGCGTCGCCCCCGCCGAGGTGACCCGCGCCGCGGCGAACGCCGTGCCCTGCGCGGGCCCCGAGCTGAAGACCGCGATCGACGCCTGCCCGGGGGCGCTGCGGGGCCCGCTGATGGAGGGGGTGGTCACCGGCCTCGCGCGCCGGGCCGCCGCCGACGGCCCCGGCGACCTCCATGACCCGGACGTCTGCGACCTGCTGTACGACCACGCCGGGGGACTCGGATCCGAACCGGACGTCGCGATCCCCGTCCTCGCCTCGGTCGGGCGGCGGCGTCCGGACCGCCGGATCGCGGTCACCCGCGTGCTGCTGACCGCCGGAGCGCCGCCCTCCAGGATCGAACCCGCGCTCGCGGAGGTGTGGGCAGGACCGCCCACGGCGGGTGAATGCCTGCGTCTCCTCGAAGCCCATGCGGCGGAGTTCGCCTCGTCCCGGGCGCTCGCCGGCCTCCCGTCCCGGACGTTCGGGGAGCTCGCCCACCACCCCGGCACCGAGCTCGGCGAGCTCCCCGCGCTCCGCCTCGCCGCCCGGGTGCGGGAACTGCTCCCGGACGGCGCCGCCGCGCGGGACGCGGCGGTGGTCCAGGCGTACGCGGAGGCGCTCGCGGCCGGGCGGGGCGAGCAGGCCGCGCGGGCGCTCGCCGTCCTCGCCGACCCGGGAGAGGCGACCGCCCGGGTGGCGGACGGCGCGTTCGCCGGCGCCGTGCGGAGCCTGACCGCACGCCCGCCGCATTTCCGGTCCGCCCTCCTCGCCGCCCTCCCCGAGGCCGCCCGCGCCCGCGTGGGGGAACGCTGGATCACCGGCCTGGGCGAACGGGCCCGCGCGGGACGCAGCCCGCTGCGCCCCTCCGAGGTCGCGGAGCGCAACGACCTGGTCGAGGTCGTGCTGCGGATGCGGCGCGGCGGCGCCCGCGAGCCGGGCCTGGAGCGGTGGGCCGCCGCGGCGTCCGCCGGGTGGCTGGCGGCCCGGCAGATCGACTCCCATCTCGCGGGCTCGCCCGGCCTGCGCGAGGAGCTGCGCACCCTGCGGGCAGAGGGGGCGTGAGCGCGTGCACCCCGTGATCGTGCTGCTGCTGATCGTCGTGTGGCTGGCCGCCATGTGGCTGGGGTTCATGTACCTGTTCCCCATTCTGTTCGCCGCGACGCTGGTCGTCGCCGGGGCGGCCGCGCTCGGCCTCTACTACCTGCACGCGTGCCGGACGCTCGCGCCGTCCACGCTGGACGGCCCGTCCCCGGTCGCCGCCCCCGACATCGCCTACCGGCACTACCTGCTCGGCCAGGTGTGGCGCGACTGGTGGACGATCAGCCGCACCGTCGTCCCGCAGGTGTACCGGACGGCCAGGGGCGTCGTGCTGAGGCTGACGCGGACGCTGCTCGGCGGCCCGTGGGGCTTCTTCGTCTTCCCCGCCTGGCTGGCGCTGTGCGCGGGCATCGCCGCGGCGGCCGTGCCCGCCTCGGTGTTCGTGCTGGCGCTGACCGTCCTGTACGGGCTGGTCGCCGCGCTCGGCCTCGCCGTGTGGCTCGGGTGCGTGCTCGTCCTCGCGGCGGTGGAGCGCGGCTTCATGATGTACGGGCGCATCCTGCAGACGTGCCCGCACCCCTTCTGCTACGAGCGCATCGGCCTGCCCGAGTACGAGTGCCCCGGCTGCGGGGCCCGGCACCCGCACCTCGCGCCCGGAGCGGGGGGCGCCTTCCGGCACGTGTGCCGCTGCGGCGCGCGGCTGCCCACGACCGTCCCGCTCGGGCGCTTCCGGCTGGCCGCGTACTGCCCGCACTGCGGCGGTCGCCTGCCCGAGCGGATCGGGCGCGTCCGCGTGGAGCCGCTGCCGTTCGTCGGCGGCCCGGCCGCGGGGAAGACGACGTTCATGGTCCTCGGCATCCGCGCCCTGCACGCGCGGGCCCGCGCCGTGCACGGGCGCCTGGCGTTCGTCGAGCAGCGGCACGCGCAGGCGTACGCGGGCGCGATCCGCGAGTTCGAGCGCGGCGGGCGGCTCGCCAAGACCGGGCCGGAGCTCCCCCTCGCGACCATGGTGGACGTGGAGCTGCCGGGGCGGGCCCGGCGGATCCTCTACCTGTTCGACCCCGCCGGGGAGCACTACACCGGCGCCACGGAGGTCAGGTCGCTGCGCTACCTGGACCACAGCGAGGCGCTGCTGTTCATCGTCGACCCGCTCGCGCTCCCCCAGCTGCGCCGGACGCTGACCGGGGACGAGCGCGCGTTCGTCGACGAGGCCGCCGCGTCGTCGGAGGAGGACCCCGCCGACACCCTGCAGCGGGTGCTGAACGAGCTCCGCTCCCGCCCCGACCAGGGGCGGCAGAAGCGCGTCGCCGTGATCGTCACCAAGACCGACCTGCTGACCCGCACCGGGATCGGCCGCGGCCTGGACGACACCGACCTGCGCGAATGGCTCGGGCGCGTCGGGCTCGGCAACACCGTCCGCGCCCTCGACCAGGTCGCCGCCCAGGTGCGGTACTTCGCGTCCGGCCTCGGCACCGAGCCCGCCGGCGTCGCCGACCTGCTCGGCTGGGTGACCGGGCTGCCCGCGGCCGGGGCGTCCAACGGCGACCGGCCGCTCACCGACGCCCCGCAGGAGCTGCCGGGGACGGCGCCGCTGCGCGCCCCCTGGCCGGTGCGCGGCCGCGGCTCGGGCCGCGTGCCCGTCGGCTACCAGGCCGGGCGGTGGGCCGTCCTCGCGGGGGTGTCGGTCCTCACCATCGCCACGGTGACCGGCGCGGTCGTCGCCGCGGCGGAGCGCTTCCCGTTCTAGACACCTACAGGGTTGTGTCACAGAACTGACGCCGCGTACGGTCGAGATGTGATCATTCGCATCGGCATGGCCCCCGCCGCGTCCACGCTCGGGCCGGACGCGCTGGCCGCCCTCGCGCGCGGCCTCGAACGCGAGGGGTTCGACTCCCTCTGGGTGACCGAGCGGGTCACCGGGCCCGTGCTGGACCCCGTGGTGACGATGACCTACGCGGCGGCGCTGACGTCCCGGATCAAGTTCGGCACCGCCGTGATGGCGCTGCCGGGGCGCTCCCCCGCGGTCCTCGCCAAGGAGCTGGCCTCGCTGGACGTGGTCTCGGGCGGGCGGCTGCTGCCCGCGTTCGGGCTCGGGCAGCGGCACGCGGGCGAGCAGCAGGCGTTCGGGGTGCGGCGGGAGGAGCGCGCCGCGATCTTCGAGGAGGCGCTGCCGCTGCTGCGCCGGTTCTGGGCCGAGGACGAGGTCACCCACGACGGCCCGCGGTTCCACTACGAGCGGCTGCGCGTGCTGCCGAAACCGGCCGCGCGCGGCTTCGACGTGTGGATGGGCGGGACGTCCGACGCGGAACTGCGCCGCACCGGGCGGCTCTCGGACGGGTGGCTCGCCGCGTTCACCACCCCGGCGGAGGCCGAGCGCGGCCGGCGGATCGTCCAGGAGGCGGCGGCGGGCGCGGGACGCGAGATCGAGGAGGAGCACTTCGGCGCGATCGTCCCCTACCGGCGCGGGCCGCTGCCGGCGGAGGCCGAGGAGCGGCTGGCGCGCGTCCGGCAGGTCGCCGGTCCGGCGCCGGCGGGCGATCTCGTCCCCGACCTGGACGGGGTGCAGGCGCACCTGAAGCGGCTCGTCGAGGCGGGCCTGTCGAAGTTCGTGCTGACGCCGCTGGCGCCGCCCGCCGGCTGGGACGCCGAGCTGGCCGACGTCCGCGACGCCGCGCTGCCCCTTCAGACGCGGCGCTGAGCGTCCGCGCCGGGGGCGGCGCCCCGGTCCAGGGCGTCCAGGACGAAGCCCGCGACCTCGCCGGCGAGCCGGTCGGCGGTCTTCGGGCCGTCGGCGCGATACCAGGAGGGCATCTGGTTGACCATGCCGAGCGCGACGATCGTGACGGTCTCGGCGGGCGTCGCGGTGCCGAACACGCCGTCCCGCTGGCCTTGCTCGACGATGCCGCGGAACGTCACGTGGTAGCGGCGCCGGTCGGCGCGGATCGACCGCATCCGGGCGCTGTCCAGCCGGTGCATCTCGCGGGAGAACACCTTGGCCTCGTCGATGTGCTCGGCGGTGCTGCGGACCAGCCCGGTCAGCACCGCGTGCAGCGCCTCGCGGGGCGGCGGCCCCTCCGCCAGCACGGCGCCGAGGTCGGCGAGCTGCCGGGCGATCAGCGAGTGGTAGATCTCGTAGAGGAGATCGTCCTTGGAGTCGAAGTAGTGGTAGAGGGCGCCCTTGGTGACCTCGGCGGCCTCCACGATGCCCTGGACGGACGTGCCGTCGAAGCCGCGCTCGGCGAACAGCCGGAGCGCGGCGTCCAGGATCCGCCGCTCGACCGCGCTCTGCCTGACCGGGACCGTGGACTCGGGCACCGTGGACTCGGACAGGGTCGACTCGGGCGGCGCCGACTCGGGGACCGGCGTCGGTTCCGTCTCCGTCACCTGGGCACCTCCCTGGTGCGCGCGGGCGTTGACTCGGATGTGTCCTGCGCATAGCTTGCCAGAAACCGACCAGTCGGTATGCAGGGAGAGGGAAAGCCGATGCCCGCAGTTGAGACCGTCCGCGGCCCCGTCGACGTCGCCGGCCTCGGACCCACGCTGATGCACGAGCACGTCTTCGTCCTCGGGAGCGAGCACGTCCACAACTACGGCGCCGGCGACTGGTGGGACGAGGAGGAGAAGGTCGCCGACGCCGTCGGCAAGCTCCGCGAGCTGGCGGAGCGGGGCATCGGCACCATCGCCGACCCCACCGTGTGGGGGCTCGGCCGCTACATCCCCCGGATCCAGCGCATCAACGAGCGGGTCCCCGAACTCGGCATCATCGTGGCCACGGGCATCTACACCTACAACGACGTCCCCTTCCAGTTCCACCACCGGGGCCCCGGCACGATGCTGGACGAGGGCCCGGACCCGATGACCGGCCTCTTCATCCGCGACCTCACCGAGGGCATCGGCGGGACCGGGGTCAAGGCCGCCTTCCTCAAGTGCGCCGTGGACCACCCCGGCCTCACGCCGGGCGTCGAGCGCATCCTGCGCGCCGTCGCCGGGGCGCACCGCGAGACGGGCGCGCCGCTCACCGTCCACACCGAGAGCTCGGTCCACGCGGGCCGGACGGTCGTGGACCTGCTCGGCAAGGAGGGCGTCGACCTCACCAGGCTCGTCATCGGGCACGCGGGCGACAGCAACGACCTCGACTACCTGATGGAGCTGGCCGACACCGGCGCGATCCTCGGCATGGACCGGTTCGGCCTCGACATCATCAACCCGACCGCCGACCGGGTCGCCACCATCGCGGCGCTGTGCGAGCGCGGATACGCCGACCGGATCGTCCTCAGCCACGACGCGAGCTGCTTCATCGACTGGTTCGGCCCGGACCCGGCGACGGTGCCGGCGATGCAGCCGAACTGGAACTACCGGCACATCAGCGACGACGTCCTGCCCGCGCTGCGCGAGGCGGGCGTCACCGACGCGCAGATCGACCAGATGCTGGTCGGCAACCCGAGGCGGTACTTCACCCGCTGACGCTCCGCGCGTCCCGGGGATCGGCCCGGCGACTATTCCCTCGAAATCGGGAATCATGGGAGGAACCTGCACGGGAGGAGGCCCATGGTGAGCGAGGGACCCGTGCGGCGCGGTGCCCGCGGCCTGCTGCCGATCCTCCTCGTCACGCTGCTGGCCCTCCTCGCCCCGGGCTGCCGGGTGATGGAGGAGGGCACCGACGACGTCGCGCCGCCCGTCGACGCGGGCCCCAGCAGGACCAAGCCCGCCAAGCCCAGCGGCCGGCGCCCCGGCGTCGTCAACATCGAGACCGAGCAGACCCTCAACGGCACCCGCGCCGCCGGGACGGGCATCGTGCTCACCCCGGCCGGCCTCGTCCTCACCAACAACCACGTGATCCAGGGCGCCACCGCGATCAAGGGCACCGACACCGACAACCGCCGCACCTACACCGCGCAGGTCGTCGGCTACGACCGGACGGGCGACATCGCCGTGATCAGCCTGACCGGCGCGACCCGGCTGAAGGCCGCCCGGTTCGCCTCCGCGTCGTCGGTGCACGTCGGCGACGCGGTGACCGCCGTCGGCAACGCGGGCGGCAAGGGCGGCACACCGACCGTCGTCACCGGCGAGGTCACCGCCCTGGACCAGTCCGTCACCGCGCGCGACGACAGCAACGGGACCTCCGAGCGGCTGACCGGCCTGATCGAGACCAGCGCCCCGATCAAGCCGGGCGACTCCGGCGGCCCGCTGCTGGACTCCACCGGCAAGGTCATCGGGATCAACACCGCCGCGTCCGCCGGGTTCTCGGTGAAGGGCGCGGAGCGGAAGAAGGACCACCGCGGGTACGCCATCCCGTCCGACCGGGCGCTGGAGATCGCCCGGCAGATCCAGCGCGGCGAGGCGTCCTCGACCGTGCACATCGGCAGGACCGCCATGCTCGGCGTCAAGGTCCGCTCCAACGGCGGCTCGCCGGGCGCGCTGGTCACCGAGCTGGTGCCCGGCTCACCCGCCGCGACGGCGGGGATCCCCGTCGGCGCCGCGATCGTCACCCTCGGCGAGAGCGCGGTCGACACGCCCGCCGCGCTCACCGCCCTGATGCTGTCCCACCACCCGGGGGAGGTCGTCCGCATCGAATGGACGACGCGCGACGGCGGCCGGTCGGGGACGACCCTCCGCCTGGCGGAAGGCCCGCCGCAGTAGGACGGGTTATCGTGCGACAGTAGAACGGTCGGACGACCATGAGGATGTGGCCCTATGACGCGCAAGGCGCCCGCCGGTGACTTCGACGACTCGGGTCTGGAGGTCTCCAAACCGAAGGCGTGGGCGGCGGGCGTGCCCGGGGTGACGGCCGCGCTGCGCCAGTCGTACGAGCAGATGGGCGTCCGCCGGACGGCGCTGACCCTGCTGCGCGTCAACCAGAAGCAGGGGTTCGACTGCCCCGGCTGCGCGTGGCCGGAGGGCGACCACCGGCACGTCGCCGAGTTCTGCGAGAACGGCGCGAAGGCGGTCGCCGAGGAGGCGACGACGCGGCGGATCACCCGAAAGTTCTTCGCCGCGCACACCGTCGGGGAGCTGGCCGAGCGGTCCGACCACTGGCTCGGGCAGCAGGGGCGGCTGACCGAGCCGATGGTGAAGCGGGCCGGGTCCGAGCACTACGAGCCGGTGTCGTGGGACGAGGCGTTCCGGCTGCTGGCGGCCGAGCTGACCGCGCTGGAGTCGCCGGACGAGGCGGTCTTCTACACCTCCGGCCGGACGAGCAACGAGGCCGCGTTCGCCTACCAGCTCTTCGCCCGCGCGTTCGGCACGAACAACCTTCCGGACTGCAGCAACATGTGCCACGAGTCGTCGGGGTCCGCGCTGAGCGAGACCCTCGGCATCGGCAAGGGCTCGGTGCTGCTGGACGACCTCTACCGGGCCGATCTCATCTTCGTCGTCGGGCAGAACCCGGGCACGAACCATCCGCGCATGCTGTCGGCGCTGGAGCGGGCCAAGAAGGAGGGCGCGCGGATCATCGCCGTCAACCCGCTGCCCGAGGCGGGGCTGATGCGGTTCAAGAACCCGCAGCGGCCGTCCGGGGTGACGGGCCAGGGCACGGTGCTCGCCGACCGGTTCCTGCAGATCAGGCTGAACGGCGACCTGGCCCTGTTCCAGGCGCTCAACCGGATGCTGCTGGAGTCGGACGCGCCCGACGCCGTCGACCACGAGTTCCTCGACGCCCACGCCCACGGCGTGGACGCGTTCCGCGAGCACGTCCTCGGCCTGGACTGGGACGACGTGCTGGAGGCGACCGGCCTGACCCGCGGGGAGATCGCCGCGACGCTCGGCGACGTCCTCGCCGCGAAGCGGATCATCGTCTGCTGGGCGATGGGCCTCACCCAGCACCGCAACTCGGTGCCGACGATCCGCGAGATCGTCAACTTCCTGCTGCTGCGCGGCAACATCGGGCGGCCCGGCGCGGGCGTCTGCCCGGTGCGCGGCCACTCCAACGTGCAGGGCGACCGGACGATGGGCATCTGGGAGAAGCCGAAGCCCGCCTTCCTGGACGCCCTGGCCGCCGAGTTCGGGTTCGAGCCGCCGCGCGAGCACGGCGTCGACACGGTGGACGCGATCCGCGCCATGCGGGACGGCAGGGCGAAGGTCTTCCTCGGCATGGGCGGCAACTTCGTCCGCGCCACCCCCGACTCCGCCGTGACCGAGGCCGCGCTGCGGAGCTGCCGGCTGACCGCCCAGGTGTCCACCAAGCTCAACCGGTCGCACGCGGTGGCCGGCGAGGTGGCGTTGATCCTTCCCACGCTCGGCCGCACCGAGCGCGACGAGCAGGGGTCGGGGCCGCAGTTCGTCTCGGTCGAGGACTCGATGGGCATGGTGCACGCCTCGCGCGGCCGCCTCGCCCCGGCGTCGGACCGGCTGCTGTCGGAGGTGTCCATCGTCTGCCGGCTCGCCCAGGCCGTCCTCCCCGGATCCGGCATCGGCTGGGACGCGATGGAGCGCGACTACGACGTGATCCGCGACCACGTCTCCCGGGTCGTCCCCGGGTTCGAGGACTACAACGCCCGCATCCGCGAGGCGGGCGGGTTCACGCTCCCCCACGCGCCCCGCGACGAGCGGCGGTTCCCGACCGCGACCGGCAAGGCCAACCTGACGGTGAACGAGCTGGAGGTCCTCCGGATCCCGGAGGGGCGGCTGCTGCTCCAGACCGTCCGCAGCCACGACCAGTACAACACCACGATCTACGGGCTGGACGACCGCTACCGCGGCGTCAAGGCCGGGCGCCGCGTCGTGTTCGTCAACCCCGCCGACCTCTCCGGCCTGGGCCTCGCCGACGGCGCGCTCGTCGACCTCGTGTCGGAGTGGTCGGACGGCACCGAGCGCCGCGCACCCGCGTTCCGCGCCGTCGCCTACCCGACGGCGCCGGGGTGCGCGGCGGCGTACTTCCCGGAGACCAACGTCCTCGTCCCCCTCGACAGCACCGCCGAGGTCAGCAACACGCCCACCTCCAAATCGGTCGTCATCCGCCTGGAGCCCGCGTCCTCGCGGTGATGTAGTCCCGCCGCGGACGCTGGTTTAGGCTGCGGGCATGACGAACCTCCCCGAGCATGCCGGGACGCCCGGAGCGCCGGAGATGCGGGCCGGCGACGCCGACCGCGAGCGCGTCGCGCACGTGCTGCGCGACGCGGCCGGCGACGGGCGGCTGACGCTCGCCGAGCTGGACGAGCGGCTGGACGCGGTGTACGCGGCGAAGACGTACGCGGACCTGGAGCCGCTCACCCGCGACCTGCCGGCGCCGGGCACGGCCGCGCCGCCGGCGCCGGTGTCCGGCGCGGACTGGCGGCCGGTGGAGGGCGCGCCGTCCTGGAAGAGCGGCATCGGGGTCATGAGCGGGTTCCAGCGCTCGGGCGTGTGGAACGTCCCCCGCAAGTTCAGCGCGTTCGCGTTCTGGGGCGGCGGCAAGATCGACCTGCGCGAGGCCCGGTTCGACGAGGGCACGGTCACGATCCGGGCGCTGGCGATCATGGGCGGGTTCGAGATCATCGTGCCGGACGACATCACCGTGCACGTCAAGGGCCTCGGCATCATGGGCGGCTTCGACCAGCGGGCGAGCGGCCCGGGCGTCCCCGGCTCGCCCACGGTGGTGGTGAAGGGCCTGGCGTTCTGGGGCGGCGTCGGCGTGAAGCGCCGCAAGTCCAGCCGGCAGAAGAAGAAGCAGAAGAAGGAGCTCGGAAGCGAGTAGGCGCCGCGCCGCCTGACGCGGAGCGGGTCAGCCGGCGAGGCGGTCGAGCCACTCGTTGAGCAGTGCCGTCTCCGAGGCGCTCAGGGCGGGCGGCGGGGCGGCGGCCAGGGCCGCCTTCAGGGCGGCGGCCTTCAGGGCCACGGCGTCGGCGAGGGGGGCCGCGTCGGGCGGGACGGTGACGGCGGCGAGAACGGCCTCGCGCGTCCGGACCGACGTCTCCCGGTCGCCCTCCTCCCCGGCGGGTGCCGCGATCAGCGTGAGCGTGACCCCGACCCCCGCGGCGTGGATGACGCGCGCGGCGGTCTCCACGGGGACGCGGAGGCGGCCCGCCCGCGCGACGGCCTCGATCAGGCCCAGCAGGATGGCGTCCGCCTCCTTCGCCGCGGCGGGGGTCCGGGACGTCCCGTACATCAGCGTGTAGAACGCCGGGTGGGTGACGCCGTACTCGACGTGCAGGTCCCAGCCCCGGCGCAGGTCGTCGACCGGGTCACCGGTGGTGCCCTGCGCGCGCTTGCTCGCCAGGTACTCGTCGAACCCGTACGCCGCGACGGCGTCGAACAGACCCTGCTTGTCGCCGAAGTGGTGGTAGAGCGTCGGCGCCCCGACGCCGGCGGCGGTGCACACGGCCCGCGTCGAGACGGGCTCGCCGTTCGCCTCGGTGAGCAGCCGGGCCGCCGCGTGGACGATCCGGTCCCGGGTGGCGAGGTCCTTCCGAGCAGTCACAACAACGATGCTACAGAAAATTTCCGAACATCGCTATGCACAACTCGTGTAGCGCGACTATAGTCCTTCTCGTACCAACGCTATAGACGGTCGGACGGCCGTCACGAGACACGAGAGGGGGCGCGGCCATGCGCAGCGCCGTGCTTTCCGGGCCGGGCAAGCCGCTGGAGATCGTCGAGCGGGAGGTGCCCGAGCCGGGCCCCGGCGAGATCCTGGTGAGGGTCACCGCCTGCGGGATGTGCTTCTCCGAGGTCAACCACCTGCGGGGCCACTACCCGTTCGGGACGTTCCCCGCCGTCCCCGGGCACGAGATCAGCGGCGTCGTCGCCGCGCTGGGCGACGGCGTCACGTGGCCCGAGGTCGGTACGCCGGTCGGCACCGGATGGATCCACGGGTCGTGCGGAACCTGCGACCAGTGCGTCCGCGGTGACCAGATCCTGTGCACCGGGGCGCCGAAGCGGGTCACCGGCGTGAACACCGACGGCGGCTACGCCGAGTACTTCGTGGGCCGCGCCGGGTTCGTCACCCCGCTCCCGGACGGCCTCGACCCGGTCGCCGGCGCGCCGCTGATGTGCGCCGGGATCACCGCGTTCAACGGACTCCGCCACGCCGGCACCGCCGCCGGGTCGAAGGTCGCCGTGCTCGGCACCGGCGGCGTCGGGACGATGGCGCTCCGGTTCGCCGCCGCCATGGGCGCCCGCGTCGCCGTGGTGTCCCGGTCGCGGCGCGCCGAGAAGGAGGCGCTGGACGCCGGCGCCGAGGTGTTCGTCGCGACGCGGGAGCAGGACCCGGCGGAGGCGCTGCGGGCATGGGGCGGCGCCGACGTGGTCGCCAACACCGCGCCCGACACCGGGACCGGCCTCGCCGCCTTCGGCGGCCTGCGCCCCGACGGCACCCTGCTCTACCTCGGCATGGGCGCCGAGAACGTGAGCGTGCCGCCGGCGGCGCTCGTCTCGAACCGGCTGCGGGTGATGGGCGTGCCGTCCGGCTCACCGCACGACCTGCGCGACACGCTCGCCTTCGCGAAGGCGCACGGCATCGTCCCCGAGGTGACGCCCGTCACCCTGGACGACGCCCCGCGCGTCCTCGCCGCGATGGACGAGGGCACCCACCGGGGCCGCGCCGTCATCACCTTCGCGTGAACGTGCCCTTCCCGGGGGCGACCCCCGGAACCCCCGCGGTGCGGAGCCGGCGACCTCCACTCCGCCGACGCTCCGCTACGGCCGCCGTCCCCGCCACGGCCGCGCCTTCTCGTAGGCGGCGCACGCGGCCATGACCAGGGCGTCGGCGTGCCGGGCGCCGACGACCTGGAGGCCGACCGGCAGGCCGCCGGAGGTGAGGCCGCACGGCAGGCTCGCGGCCGGCTGCTGCGTCATGTTGAACGGGTAGGTGAACGGGGTCCAGCTCGTCCAGCGCGGGGACGGCGAGCCCGGCGGGACCTCCCGCCCGGCCTCGAACGCGACGATCGGCATCGTCGGGGTGAGCAGCAGGTCGTACCGCTCGTGGAACAGGCCCATCAGCCGGCCCAGCTCCATCCGGCGGGCGGTGGCGGTGAGGTACTCGACGGCCGAGTACCGCGCGCCCTGCTCGCAGATCTCCCGCAGGCCCGGGTCCAGGCGTGCGAACGCCTCCGGCGGAAGGTGCTCGACCACCTTGGCCGCGCCCGCGAACCACAGGACCTCGAACTCCTCGACGGGGTCGCCGAAGCCGGGGTCGGCCTGCTCCACCTTCGCGCCCAGCTCGGTGAAGACCTCGGCGGCGGCGGCGACGGACGCCGCGACCTCGGGGTCGACCCGCGCGAACCCGAGGTCGGGGCTGAAGGCGATCCGCAGGCCGGTCAGGTCGTCCGGGCCCGCCTCGGTGAACGGGACCTCCGGCGGCGGCAGCGACGACCAGTCGCGGCCGTCGGCGCCGCAGATCACGTCCAGGAGCAGGGCGGCGTCGGCCACGGTGGTGGTCATCGGGCCGGTGTGCGCGAGCGTCCCGAACGGGCTCGCCGGGTAGTGCGGGACGCGGCCGTACGTCGGCTTGATGGTGAACGTGCCGGTGAACGCGGCCGGGATGCGCACCGAGCCGCCGCCGTCGGTGCCGAGCGCGAGCGGCGCCATCCCCGCCGCGACGGCCGCCGCCGCGCCGCCGGACGACCCGCCCGGCGTGCGGGACGGGTCCCGCGGGTTGCGGGTGACGCCGGTCAGCGGGTTGTCGGTCACGCCCTTCCAGGCGAACTCGGGCGTCGTCGTCTTCCCGACGAACACCGCGCCCTGCTCGCGCAGGCGGGCCACCGACGGGGCGTCCTCGTCCCAGGGGCCCGCCGGGTCGATCGTCGTCGAGCCGCGCAGCGTCGGCCAGCCCCGGGTGAGCAGGACGTCCTTGATGGAGACGGGCACGCCGTCCAGCGGCCCGAGGGTCGCGCCGCGCCGCCACCGCCCGGCCGCCTCACGGGCCATGTCGAGCGTGGTCTCCCCGTCGACCAGGCAGAACGCGTTGAGCTCCGGGTCGTCCCGCCGTATCCGGGCGAGGACGGCCTCGGCGGCCTCGACCGGGGAGAGCGTCCCGGCCGCGTACGCCTCCACCAGTTCGGTCGCGGTCAGATCGGCCGCGTCGGCCATGGCTACCCCCTCTGGTTCGAACCCACATAGCCGAGCCGCTTGTCCACGACGTTGCGGAGCGGGCGGCCGGACACGTAGCGGCCGAGATTGGCGGCGAACAGCCGGACCAGCTCGTCCCGCCAGCCGATCACGTCGCCGGACATGTGCGGGGACACGATGACGTTCGGCATGTCCCACAGGGGCGAGGACGGCGGCAGCGGCTCGTCCTCGAAGACGTCGAGCGCGGCGCCCGCGATCCGGCCGGCCCGCAGCGCCTTGACGAGGTCGGGCTCGGCCACCAGCGCGCCCCGGCCCACGTTGATCAGCCGCGCGGACGGCCGCATCCGGTCCAGCGCGGCGGCGTCGATCATGCCGCGGGTCTGCGGGGTGAGAGGGGCGGCGAGCACCACGTAGTCGGCCTCGGCGAGCGCCTCGTCCAGCCGCTCCATCGGATGGACGAGGCCGAGGTCGGAATCGGCGTCGCGGGCGGTGCGGCCGGCGCCGGTGACGGCCAGGCCCGCCGCGGACAGCCGGCGGCCGATGGCGCGGCCGATCGGGCCGGTGCCGACGACGAGCGCGCGGGACCCGGTGACGCGCTCGGTCTCGCGGTGCCGCCAGCGACGCTCGCCCTGAAGGCGCAGCGTGCCCGGCAGGTCCTTGGCGAAGGCCAGCACCAGCCCGAGGACGTACTCGGCGATCGGCTCGTCGAACACACCTCGCGAATTGGTGACTTTAGTCTCACTCTCGATGAGGGCCGGGAACATCAGCCGGTCGACGCCGGCGCTCGCGATGTGCACCCACCCGGGCCCGCCGGACGCCGGCCAGGCCCCCGCGAGGGCGTCGGAAAGGAAGTCCCACATGAAGAGGACGTCGGCGCCCGGAAGCGCCTCGGCGAGCTCTGTTTCGCGCACGTAACGGACCCGCGCGAGGCGCTCGGCCTCCGCCATGCCGCGCGGCTCGACGTCCCCGACCAGCACCACCACGTCGGGCGGGCCGCCGGAGGCGTGCTGAACAGGGTCCATCGGCGTCACTTCCGGGGTGTGCGGAGTTTACGAGAAGGCAACTCGTGGAGGCATTGACACGCTAGGAAGCGTTCGTAGGATTGTCAACAATCAGCGCGGTGCACCACGGCCCTGGTCACCGCACTGACCCCTGTGCTGCAAGACCGTCGCAACCGAAGCCTGGCCAGGACGGATCCCAGAGCGCTCTAACTCAAGCCCCCTCCGGGGGGTGTGGGGGTCACCCCCCACGACCATGGAGAGTCCTTTCGGGTGGCGACGATCTCGCCAACCCCACTTCACGGGGAGGTCCGGCATGCCCAAGCTCATGACCATCACTCTGGAGCGTCGTGGCGTCTCGTGCGTCGCGGAGCTGCTGGAGAAGGACGCGCCGCGGACCTGCGAGGCCGTGTGGCGCTCCCTGCCCCTCGGAGGCGACGCGTACCACGCCAAGTACGCCCGCAACGAGGTGTACACGATGGTCGAGCGGTTCTCCGAGGACGAGGTCGGCCTGGAGAACCCCACCGTCACCCCCATCCCGGGCGACGTCGTCTACTTCTCCTTCCCCGGCGGGATGCTCGACCGGAAGTTCAAGGAGGAGAAGAACATCCACGCGCTGCCCGGCGTCATCGACCTCGCGATCTTCTACGGCCGCAACAACCTGCTGCTCAACGGCGACGTCGGGTGGGTGCCCGGCAACGTGTACGCGACGATCGTCGACGGCCTCGACCGGATGGCGGAGGCGTGCAACGACGTCTGGCGATCCGGCGGGGTCGGCGAGCGCCTCGTCTACGCCCGCGCCGAGTCCTAGAGCGGTGGGCACCCAGATGACATTCGACCCCACGCTGGTCGTCGGCCCCGAGCTGCTCGCGCAGCACGGCATCGGCGTGGTCGCGCCCTTCGACTTCGCGCTCGACCGCGAACTGTGGCGCTGGACCCCAGACGACGTCTCGCTGTACATGACCCGGCTCCCGTACGTACCGGTGCCGGTCACCGTCGAGATGGCCTCCGCGCTGTCCGACCAGTCGATCGTCCGGCAGGCGACCCGCGACGTGCTCGCCCCCGAGCCGCTCGCGGTCGCCTACGCCTGCGCGTCCGGCAGCTTCATCCGCGGCAAGGCCGGTGAGCTGCAGCTGCACCAGTCGATGACGGCGGCCGGCGCGCCGGTGTCGACGACGACGTCGGGCGCGCTGGTGGAGTCGCTCCGGCTGCTGAACGTCCGCCGCATCGCGGTGGTCACGCCCTACATCGACGCCGTCACCGAGCGGCTCGTGTCGTTCCTCGGCGAGTACGGCATCGAGGTGGTGTCGTCGGTCGGGATGGGGCTGCTCAGCCACATCTGGAAGGTCGGGTACGGCGAGATCGTGTCCGCGGTGTCGACGGTGGACGGCCCCGAGGCCGAGGCCGTCTTCATCAGCTGCACGAACGTCCCGACCTACGACATCATCGCGCCGCTGGAGCAGATGATCGGCAAGCCGGTGCTGACCGCCAACCAGGTGACGATGTGCTCGGCGCTGCGCGCGATGGGCCGCTCGGCGGCCGGTCCCGGGCAGTCGCTGGTACAGCTCGCCCCGTCCACGGCGGCCTGATCGCCAATGATCCGCGAGGTTAGGATTGTCGACAACATGGGGCACAACGGGTTGACCGCCGGATTCCTCTACCCCGGCTACAGCGCCGAGGACGACTATCCGGTCATCGAGCGCGCCCTGCGGGAATCGGGAGCGGGCGGCGTCAGCCTGCCGGTCGTGCACACGCTGATGCGCGAGGACGCCCACCGCGTCGACGCGCTGCTCGACATCGGCGGCGCCGACGTCCTCGGCGAAGGCGCCCGGACGCTGCGCGACATGGGCGTGCGGGCCGCGGTGTGGGCGTGCACCAGCGGCAGTTTCGTGTTCGGCTGGGACGGCGCCGCGCAGCAGGTCGCGGGCGTGCGGGAGGCGGCGGGCGTGCCCGCGTCCAGCACCTCGTTCGCGTTCGTGAACGCGGCGCAGGCCCTCGGCGTGACGAGGGTCGCGGTGGCCGCGACCTACCCGGCCGACGTCGCCGAGCGGTTCGTGGCGTTCCTCGCGCACGCCGGCATCGAGGTGGTGGCGCTGTCCTGCCGGGGCATCGTCACCGCCGCCGAGGTCGGCACCCTCGGCCGCGACGAGGTGCTCGCGTTCGTCGCGGCCAACGACCATCCGGACGCCGAGGCGGTGCTGGTCCCCGACACAGCGCTGCACACCGTGGCCTGGCTCGACGAACTGGAGGAGCGGGTCGGCAAGCCGGTGCTGACCGCCAACCAGGTGAGCGTGTGGGAGGGGCTGCGGCTCGCGTCCGGCCCCGAAGGCCTCCCGCCGCGCACCGGGCTGGGCCGGCTGTTCGCCGCGCCCGCCACCGTCCCCGCCGCGGGACGAGATACCTGGAAGCCGTGACGAAAGGGGCCCGCCCATGGGCCGGTTGGGTGAGCTGGAACCTGTCCCCCGCAAGTCGACCGTCGAGATCGTCTCCGACGAGCTGCGCTCGGCGATCATGTACGGGTCGCTGGAACCCGGCGCGCAACTCGGCGAGGCCGAGCTCGCCGGGCGCCTCGGCATCAGCCGCGGCCCGCTGCGCGAGGCGATGCAGCGGCTCGTCCAGGAGGGCCTGCTCGTCAGCGAGCCGCACCGCGGGCTGTTCGTGATCACCCTCGACGAGGGGGACGTCGAGGACGTCTACCTCGCCCGGCTCGCGATCGAGCGCGAGGCATGCCAGCTCATCATGGAGCGGAACCGGGGCGAGGCGGTGGCCCGGCTCACCGACGCCCTGGACGCGCTGGTCGACGCCGCGAGCCAGCGCGACCGCGTCGCGATGAGCGATGCCGACCAGGCGTTCCACGAGGTGCTGGTCAGCTCGTCCGGCAGCCCCCGGCTGGAGCGGATGGCGCACACGCTGCTGGTGGAGACGCGGATGTGCCTGAACGCGCTGCAGGACACCTACCCCGAGCCGACCGAGCTGGTCGAGGAGCACCGGCGGCTCGTCGACGCGATCGGCGACGGCGAGGAGGAGCGGCTGCTGACCCTCATCGAGGAGCACATGACCGACTCGATCGAACGGCTCCGCGTCACCTGACGCCCGGCCCGCCCCCGGCCCTGGACATCCGGACCGCGGGGCACCTACATTGCAGATTGTCGACAATCTACCGGAGGGACGCATGGCTACGCTCTCACCCCTGCTCAAGCAGGCCACCCCTGTTCTTGCCGAGCGCGGCGAGGGCGTGTACCTGTACGACACCGACGGCCGCCGGCACCTCGACTTCACCGCGGGCATCGGCGTCACCAACACCGGCCACTGCCACCCGCGCGTGGTCGAGGCCGCGCAGAAGCAGGTCGGGACGCTGATCCACGGGCAGTACACGACGGTGATGCACCAGCCGCTGCTCCGGCTGACCGAGGCCCTCGGCGACGTCCTGCCGGACGGCCTGGACTCGCTGTTCTTCCTCAACAGCGGCAGCGAGGCCGTCGAGGCGTCCATCCGGCTGGCCCGGCACGCCACCGGGCGGCAGAACATCGTGGTCTTCCACGGCTCCTTCCACGGCCGGACGATGGGCGCCGCCGCGCTCACCACGGCGGGCACCAAGTTCCGCGCCGGGATCGGCCCGCTGATGCCGGGCGCCGCCATCGCGCCGTTCCCGCAGGCCTACCGGTACGGCTGGCCGGAGGAGGAGGCCACCCGCTTCGCGCTGCGCGAGCTGGACTACCTGCTCGTCACCGCCAGCCCCGCGGCCGACACCGCCGCGTTCGTCGTCGAGCCCGTGCTCGGCGAGGGCGGCTACATCCCGGCGCCGCCCGCGTTCCTGGAGGGGCTGCGCGAGCGCGCCGACCGGCACGGCATCCTGCTGATCATGGACGAGGTGCAGACCGGGTTCGGGCGGACCGGCCGGTTCTGGGGGCACGAGCACTCCGCGGCGCGCCCGGACGTCCTGATCACGGCGAAGGGGCTGGCCAGCGGGTTCCCGCTGTCGGCGATCGCGGCGCCGGCGGCGCTGATGGAGAAGGCGCGTCCGGGGTCCCAGGGCGGGACGTACGGGGGCAACGCGGTCGCGTGCGCCGCCGCGCTCGCCACGCTCCAGGTCATCGCCGACGAGGACCTCGTCGGCAACGCGGCCCGGCAGGGCGCGCGGCTGAACGACGGGCTCCGCAAGGTCGCCGCCGACCACCCGGAGATCGGGGACGTGCGCGGGCTCGGGCTGATGCAGGCCAGCGAGTTCACCACCGGGGACGGCGAGCCCGACGCCGCCGCCGCGACGCGGGCGCACAAGGCCGCCGCCGAGCGCGGGCTGCTGCTGCTCACCTGCGGCGCGTACGGCAACGTCGTCCGGATGATCCCGCCGCTGATCGTCGACGAGGAGCAGGTCGACGACGCGCTCGGCATCTGGTCGCACGCCGTGGCGGACGCGACCGGCTGACGCGACCCGGGGCACGGGCGTTTCCGGGGAGGAGGCGCGGCGCCCGGTGGTGAAAGGGCGAGGCCACCGGGCGCCGCGGCATCCGGGCGCGTCAGCCGAGCGGCCTCGCGCAGTCGATGGGCCAGTACGGGCCCCAGACGTCGAGCGAGTTGAGCACGAACTTGATCATCACCGGGTCGAAGGCGATGCCGACGTGCGCGTTGGTGTCGTTCGGGCACTTGTCCTGGAGCAGCACGTTCTGGGCGTTCGACCCGTTCAGGAACTCCGACGTGTAGGGCGTGACGACCTCGTCGTACTTGGTGGCCAGCACGATGTACGTCGGGCCGGGCTCGGTGTCGCCGCCCTCGTTCAGCTTCTTCAGGAAGTCGGATCCGACGATCTGCTGGCCCGCCGCCGGCGCGGCCCTGACGACCGCCTGCGTGATGCCGAGCAGGCTGCCCAGCTCGACCAGGCCCGACATGTTGGTGCCGTGGTTGGACGGGACGATCCCGACGAGCCTGTTCACCTTCGCGGCCCCGCCGAGGAACTTCATGTAATAGCGCGGCATCATGCCGCCCTGTGAATGGCCGACGATGTCGACCTTCGGCGCCCCGGTCGACGCGAGCACCCTGTCGACGAACGCCGACAGTTCACCGGCCGAGGTGGGAATGTCGTAGATTCCCTGGATGGGGCCGTCCTTCGGGCCGCCGTAATTGAGGGCGTAGACGCAGTATCCGGCCTTCTTCAGCGCGGGCGAGAGCTTCTGCCAGTTGAACGCCATGTTCTCGAAGGTGCCGTGCACCAGCACCACCGGGCGGGGGTGCAGGAACGAGGGTTTGCAGTTCCAGTCGTTCGCCCCCTCCGGGCTGGTCTCCGCGTGCGCGGCGGGTGCCGGCGCGGCGAAGGCGGCGGCCATCGCGGCGGCCATGACCGCCCATGAGCGGAGCCGTCTGAAACGCATGGGCATCTCCCTTGATGCGGGCACGACGAAATCGCCGGACGTCCGGCCATTTCTGCTTGTCGTGACGGTCGGGGTGGAGTGCCCACAACGTACGGCCGCTTTCCGGCGCGGTCTTGTGGACCGGCCGCCGGTTACCTCGGGGGAATTGTCAGCCGATTCACAACCGGCCCGGCGCGCACGTCATCCGACCTGCGTTTTCGTCGGAACGCCGCATACCTACCGGTTCGCGCCGCTCACGAGGCGGTCATTCGCGGGTGAGGCCGTCGACGAGGGCGCGGAGCCCGTCCAGGTAGGTGTCCTGCGCGGTCAGCGGCGCCCAGTCCGGGGCGACCTCCGCGAGCCGCGGCAGTTCCGTCCCGTCCAGCTCGGCGAAGACCTGGTCACGGTAGGTCGGGCGGTCGTCCCGGGCCCGCCGGCGGGCCGCCGCCGCCCGGACGATGATCTCCCCCGCGGTGTAGTACCAGATGGCCCGGTAGGCGTGCACGGCCCGCTCGGGGGCGAGCCCGCACTCGGCGAGACCGTCCAGGATCTGCTCGACGAACCACAGCGCCGACCGCGACATCAGGTCGTCGGCGGTGAGGACCTCGGCGATCCACGGGATCTCGGCGAGCGACTCGTGGATCGCCGCCGCGACGGCGACCACCCGCTCGCGCGGGTCACCGGGAAGCTCGGGCCGGCGCAGCCTCCGCGCGGCGTAGTCGTCCACCAGCAGCAGGAGCAGCTCGTCCTTGTCGCGCACGTGGTGGTAGAGCGCCATCGGGGTGCTGCCGACCTCCCCGGCCAGCCTCCGCATGGTGAGCCGGCCGACGCCCTCCTCCGCCACGATCCGGCGGGCGGCGTCGACGATCTCCTCGCGGGAGAAGCGGGGCGGCCGGCCCCGCTGGGCGGACTGTCGCGGCATGCCGCCCATCATCGCGGGTTCGACACGGCGGGGTCCCTCCGGATACTTTCTATACATGTACAAAAATTCTTCCGGACGCCCCGGAGTGGTGCTGGCGGCCGCGTCCGTCGCCCAGTTCGTCGTCGCCCTGGACATGGCGGTGGTCAACGTCGCGCTCCCCGCGATCCGCGCGTCGCTCGGCTTCGCGCCGGTCGGCCTGTCCTGGGTCGTGCACGTCTACGCGCTCACCTTCGGCGGGTTCCTGCTGCACGGCGGCCGGGCCTGCGACCTGTACGGACGGCGCCGGCTGTTCGTCCTCGGCCTGGCGGTCTTCGGCCTGTGCTCCCTCGCCGGCGGCCTCGCCCAGGCGCCCTGGCAGCTCGTCGCCGCCCGCGCCGGCCAGGGCCTCGGCGCCGCCGCGGTCGCCCCGGCCGCGCTCGCCCTGCTGACCACCACGTTCGAAGGCCGCGCCCGCGTCCGCGCCCTCGGCGTCTGGAGCGCGGTGAACGCGGCGGGCGGCGCGCTCGGCGTCCTCGCCGGCGGCCTCCTCACCGAGTACGCGGGCTGGCGCTGGGTGATGCTCGTCAACCTGCCGATCGTCGCGGTCGCCCTCGCGCTCGTCCCGGCGGGCGTTCCCGCGCAGGTCCGCGCCGCCGCGCGGGACCGGATGGACGCCCTCGGCGCGGTGCTGGCCACCGCGGGCATCGGCCTGCTGGTCTTCGGCGTCGTGCGCACCGACGTCCACGGCTGGACGTCCCCGGCGACCCTCGCCACGCTCGCCGCGGCCGCCGTCCTGCTGGCGGCCTTCGTGGTCACCGAGTCCAGGACCCCGGCGCCGCTCGTCCGCCTCGGGCTCCTGCGGAGCCGCTGGGTGGCCGGCGCGAACGTCATCGTGTTCCTCGCCGCCGCGGGCCAGTTCGCCGCCTTCTACTTCGTCTCGCTGTACATGCAGGGGGTTCTCCACATGAGCGCGGCCGAGACGGGCGCGGCGTTCCTGCCCTTCTCCGCCGGGATGGTGGCCGGCTCCCTGGCGGCGGTGCGCGTCACCTCGGCCCGCTCGCCCCGCGCCGCCCTGATCCCCGGCGGCCTGCTCGCCGCCGCGGGCCTCGGCTGGTTCGCGCTCATCAGCCCGGACGGCGGCTTCCTCACCGACGTCCTCGGCCCGTCGCTGGTCTGCAGCGTCGGCACCGGCCTCGTCCTCGCCCCGGTGGCCGTCGCCGCCACCACCGGCGTCGCGGCGAGCGAGGCGGGCATGGCCTCGGGCCTGCTGAACAGCTCCCGCCAGCTCGGCGGCTGCGTCGGCCTGGCCGCCCTGGCGACCCTCGCCGCCCGCCATACCGGCGACGCCGCCACCGCGTCCGCGCTGAACGGCGGCTACGCCCTGGCGCTCACGGTCTCCGCGGGCCTGTTCCTCCTCGCGACCGCCGCCGCCCTCACCCTCCCCCGCCGCAAGGCCACCACCGCCGGGCCCGGGTCAGGCCTGGGCGACGGCGCCTTCCTTGAGGAGGGCGTCGACGTCCTCGAAGCCTAGGTCGTCCAGGACGGCCCTCGTCTGGCCGCCGGGCAGGACGGGGACGCCGTCGGTCTCGGCGGGGGTGCGGGAGAAGCGCGGGGCCGGGGCGGGCTGGCGGTGGCCGGCCAGGTCGGGGAAGACGTCGCGGGACGTGTTGTAGGGGTGCGCGGCGGCCTCGGCCATGGACAGGACGGGGGCCACGCAGGCGTCGCTCGGGACGAAGATCTCCGTCCACTCGTCGCGGGTCCTGGTCTTGAAGACGGCGGCGAAGCGCTCGCGCAGCGCGGGCCAGCCGGACCGGTCGTGCTGGGCGGGCAGGTCCTCGCCGTCGAGGCCGATCAGGCGGAGGAACTCGGCGTAGAACTGGGGCTCGATGGCGCCGACGGCCATGTGGAGGCCGTCGGCGGTCTCGTAGACGTCGTACCAGGGGGCGCCGGTGTCGAGCATGTTGACGCCGCGGCGGTCCTCCCAGAGGCCGCCCGCGAGGAAGCCGTGGATGAAGGTGGACAGGTGCGCGGTGCCGTCCACGATGGCGGCGTCGACGACCTGGCCGCGGCCGCTCGCCCGCGCCTCCAGCAGGGCCGACAGGACGCCGACCACCAGGTACATGCTGCCGCCCGCGAAGTCGCCGAGCAGGTTCATCGGGACCTGCGGCGGGCCGCCGGCGCGGCCGATGGCGTGCAGGGCGCCGGTGACCGCGATGTAGCCGACGTCGTGGCCGGCGGTGTGCGACAGCGGGCCCTCCTGGCCCCACCCGGTCATCCGCCCGTAGACGAGGCGCGGGTTGCGGGCGAGGCAGGCGTCCGGGCCGATGCCGAGGCGTTCGGTGACGCCCGGGCGGAACCCTTCGAGGAGGATGTCGGACTTCTCGGCCAGGCGGAGCACGACCTCCCTGCCGCGCTCGTTCTTGAGGTCGATGGCGATCGACCGCTTGCCGCGGTTGGTGAAGTCGGTCCCGCCGGCGGTCTCACCGTCCCGGACGGTGGAGGCGCGGTCCACCCGGATCACGTCGGCGCCGAGGTCGGCCAGCAGCATCGCCGCGAACGGCCCCGGGCCGATCCCGGCCAGCTCGATCACCCGTACTCCGGAGAGCGGCCCCTTGCCCATCTGCGACTCCCTGAATCTCGTTCGGTCCCCACCAGTGTGCCCGATCAGGGTAAGCGGGCGCTGATCCGGGGCGCCGCTAGCGAGCCGTCAGGGTGACGCGCGTGCCGGGAGTGCCCTTGGCGACGAGCAGCCGCTTCCGCGTCGTCGAGCGGCGGACGCCGTCGGCGTGCGGGACGAGGCCCCGCCCGGCCGCGGCCACGTAGTACGAGCGGCCGGACGGGGCGCGCCACCACGTCCCGCTCACCGGGCGGCCCGCGTCGCAGGGACCGGTGGCCCGGTCCTCGGCCGCGAGGAGCGTCGCGGCGGCCGCCGTGCCCTCGTCCGCGTACGTCAGCCGGGTGCAGGCCCAGCTCGCGGACTTCCCGCCGTGCGGCAGCCTCCCCGACCAGAACTCGAACGCCATGGCCTCGGAGACGGGCCGTTCCTGGCGGGGCGTCGCGCAGGCCACGCGGTCCCACAGGTCGCGGGCAGCGGGGCCGAGGCGCGCCGGGCGGTCGGGTCCGCCGGGACGGTGGGCGGGCGAGTGGTAGGTCAGCACGGCGGCGCGCGGACCGCCGAGGTCGCCGAACGTCCGGGAGCCGAGGTGGAAGAGGGGGCCGCGGCCGCACCCGGTGTCCGGGCGGACGGGGCCGGTCACGCCGCCGGACACCGCGAGGCGCCGTCCGGTGAGGCTCTCGGGCACGGTGTCCCAGGGGGCGAGGAGGTAGTGGCCGCCGCCGAGGGCGATCGGGGCGGACGCGCCGGTGCCGGCGGTGACGACGTCGACGCGGCCGGCGGTGTAGCGGGCCAGCCGGACGCCACTGCGCAGCACGGCGAGGGACGCGCCGCCGAGGTGGCCGGCGAAGAGGAGCTGGGCGGTGCCGCCGGCGGGGCGGCGGTCCGCGGGGGCGGCGGCCCACGCCGCGGCGGCGCGCCGGGTGAAGGCCGCGTCGCCGGTGAGGTCGCCGCGGGCGGGCCAGACGTCGAGGGTGCGCGCGCCGCGCGTCCAGGCGTCGGGTGCCGCCGTGACGAGGCGCGGCGCGCCCGGCGTCTCCCGGGGCACTGGGCGCTCGGTCATGACCAGCGCGCCGGCGAGCGCGACGGTGAGGACGGCGGCCGTGGCGACGGGCAGCAGCGAGCGGTTGCGGACGGGACGCAGCAGCGAAGGCTCGAACTCCTCGCCGCGCCGGGGGGCGGGCACGGTGGCGGCCTCGGCGGCGCGGATCACCGGCCACGGTTCGCGCACCCGGAGCTCGACGAGCTGGTCGTGGACGGCGTAGCGGGGCAGCCCCTCCACGTACCGCAGGACGTAGGCGACGCGGACGTGCGGTTCGAGCTTGGACAGGGCCGCGGTCAGCGCGGGGTCGGGCAGCCGGGTGGGGAGCGCGCGCAGCCACGGCCCGAGACCGATCTGGAACCGGCGGGAGGGGCGCATCGCCCGGCGCAGGACGCGGGTGCGGCGCCGCGCGTGCCCGGAGGGGGAGCGGTCGCGGGGGCCGCGGGCGGTGGAGTCCACGATCCGGCGGGCGATCGCCAGCCGGTAGACGCGCTTGCCCCGTCCCGGCAGAACGAAATAAGCCATTCGGACAAGGTCGCCATATGCCGATTTCGTCGGCGGCATTTCCGTCCGCGGATTCGTCATGACATCGTCCGTCACGGCGAGCCACTCCCTCTGGGCCGTTCCTTCGTCGCGAACCCCGAGGTTAGGGCGTGGAAAGCGGCCACCGGAACGGAATTGGCGCAATGATTACCGAGGCCGATGGAAATGTCATCTCATTTCCGTGCTATCCGCCGGGGCACGACGGCGCGGGACCATCCGCCGAGACCAGCCGCGCCTGATTCGTCCCCGTACTACGCTGTTGACCTCCGGGGGAACCTCCCCGGGCCGCAGGACATCGAATGATCGCGCCCCCGCCGCGACCCGGACGAGACGAGCAACGGAGAGGGATCCCCCGACCCATGACCGAGGACGTCCCGGGCTACCGGGTGCTGGAGCAGGTCGGCGAGGGCGGCTTCAGCATCGTCTACCGCGCGCACCAGGAGCGCCTCGACCGGATGGTCGCCCTGAAGGTCCTGTCGGTCAGCGCGGTCGACGACGCGGCGATGCGGCGCTTCCAGCGCGAATCGAAGATCACCGGGCGGCTCTCCGGGCACCCCAACATCGTGACCGTGCTGGACACCGGCACCACCCGCTCCGGCCGCCCCTACATCGCGATGGAGTACTTCGAGCACGGCGCGCTCACCGACCGGCTCGCGCGGGAGGGGCCGCTGCCGTTCGCCGAGGTGCTGCGGATCGGGGTGAAGATGGCGGGCGCGCTCGCCGCGACCCACGAGACCGACGTGCTGCACCGGGACGTCAAGCCGCAGAACGTGCTGCTGTCGCGGTACGGGGAGCCCGCGCTCGCCGACTTCGGCATCGCCCGCCTGGTCGACTCGTTCGACGCGACCCACACCCAGGCGTTCACCCCGCACCACGCCGCGCCCGAGGTGCTGGAGGGCCGCCCGCCGGGCGTCGGCGCCGACATCTACTCGCTCGGCTCGACCCTGTACCAGCTCCTGGCCGGGCAGCCCGCGTTCAAGGGCCCGCCCAGCGAGGGCATCGCGCTGCTGATGCTGCGGATCCTCAATGACGCGCCGCCGCCGATCCCGCGCCCGGACGTCCCCCGGCAGGTCGCCGACGTCATCGCGCGCTCGATGGCGAAGACGCCGGAGCAGCGGTTCGCGACCGCCGTCGAGTTCGCGCAGGCGCTCCAGCGGGTGCAGGCCGAACTGGGGCTGCCGGTCACGGACGTGCCGCACAGCGGCGGGTCCGCCCTGCCGGCGCCCGACGCCGGTCCGCGCCCCTCCTTCCCCGACACCTCGGGGCCGCCGCGCGTGCCGGAGTGGGCGCCCACCGCCCGGCCACCGGCCGCGCCGGCCGCCGCGGCGCCGCCCCCGGCGCCCGTCGCGCCGCCGGAGCGGCCGCAGTCCCCGTGGGCGCCGGGCGCCCTCCCGCCGCAGACGCCGGACGCGCTCCTCCCGCAGGACGGCCCGCGCCCGGCACCCGGGCCCGCCTGGCCGCAGGCGCCGGAAGCGGGCGACCCCCGGGCGAGCGGCGCCCGCACCGCGGGCTCCCGCACGACGCCGCACGACGCCCCGGACCAGATCACCCAGGATCGGCCGCACGACGGTCCCCGTCGCGGCCTGATCGTCGCGGCGGGCGTCGCGCTCACCGGCGGGCTCGCGCTCGGCATCGGGGCGCTCGCGCTCGCCGGGGACGGCGGCTCCGGGGAGGGCGGGCAGCCCGCCGACCCGGAGCCGGCGACCCAGGCCGCCCCGCAGGGGCAGGTCACGGGCGCGCCGCAGCCGATCACGCCCGCGCAGCTCGCGGCGACCCGCCCGCGCAAGGTGGTCGCCCGGCCGGTCGGGCGGACGGCGGCGCTCCTGTGGACGCTGCCGCCCGCCGCGCGGGAGCTGCCGCTGCTCGTCCAGCAGCAGCCGGCCGGGTCGAAGCCGATCGTGTCCGTCCAGGCCGGCTCGCGGTCGGCGACCATCCCGGGCCTGCGGCCCAGGGTCGCCTACTGCTTCAAGGTCGGCGCGGTGCTGCGCCTCAACCAGGGCCAGGCGCCCGACGTGTCATGGTCGGAGCCGGCCTGCATCCGCCCGGCGAAGACGAAGACGAAGACGAAGAGCTAACCGCACTTCCACACCGGCGGCCCGGCGAAGCTCGTCCACTCCCCCGGCGTGTCGACAAGGTAACCGATCAGGTAACCGGTCTTTCCCTGCCAGGTGAGCCGGACGTACATGTCGCCGGCGAGGTCGGCGTTCCTGTTGTAGTAGGCGCCTTTCACCTGGCAGTGCACGGTCACCATCTCACCGTTGTTGTCGTTCATGGTGGCGACGGTGGAGCCGTTGTTCGCGTCCGGCGTGGACCTGATGTAGGCGTTGGACTGGCCGTTGCGTTCCACCGGGTACCGGTTGGTCGGGCCGGTCAGCGTCGCCTTCGCGGACGCCGTCGTCCCGGTGCCGGCGCCGTTCACGGCCGCGACCGTGAAGGTGTAGGACCCGTTGGTCGAGACGTCGCCGAGCGTCGCGGACGTCGCGGAGACCGTCCGGCTGCCGCTCACTGGACCGTCCCAGCTGAGCCGGTAGGCGGAGGCGCCGGCCGGGGCGGTCCACGAGACCCTGGCCCCGGACGCGGTGGCCCGCGCGCCGAGGCCGGTCGGCGCGCCCGGTGTCACGCACGGCCGGACGGGGTCGCTCGCCGCCGAGACCCGCTCCCGCGTCCGGCCCCGGGAGTCCCGGTAGCGGACGGCGACGCGGAACCGGTACTCGCGCCCGCAGTCGCCGCCCCTGACCGTGAAGGTGAGCGGGCCGGCGCCCTGGGGGATCGCCGCCGGGCTCGCCGCCAGCCCGGACGGGACGTCCTTGAGCACGTACCCGATGATCCCCTCGCCCTGGGAGGGCTGGAAGTCGATCCGCATCGTGCCCGCCCCCGGCGTGACGGCCACGTTGCCCGGCGGCGCCGGCGGCTGCCCGGGACGCGGCGGGGCGGGCGTCCGCGGCGGACGGCCGGCGTCCGGCGGCGGGGCGTCTCCCCCGCCGGGGAGGGGGATCGCGCGCCGGTTCGGCCCGCCCGCCACCCGGTCCTTGTACTTGTCGACGTTCTTGCGGCCGCCCCGCTCGTCGACCACGACGGCGCGCGGGCCGGACGGGTCGTGCGCCCACAGCATCCCGTCCCGGACGAAGACGTCCAGCGTGGCGGGCCGCCCGGTGACCCGGACCGGCTCCTCGAACCGGTTGGCCGCGGCGTCGTACACGAGCAGGGCGCCGGCCGTCTCGTCCGGGATGTAGACCTTCGGGCCGAGCATCTGCGGCGCCCGGTAGCGGTGCCGCGGCACGGCGAGGCGGGCGCTGGAGTAGCGCCCGGTGCCGGTGTCGACGGTGATGAGCGACCCGGTTCCGGGCACCAGCAGCGGGACGGTCCGGCCCTCGGTGGCGGGCGGGGCGAGCACGCCGCCGCGTCCCGCCTGCCGGACGGTCGTCGGCAGGCTCAGCGTGAGCCGTCCCCCGGACGACTTGACGACGGTGGCGGTGGCGGCGGTGGCGTTCGTGACGACCGGCTCCCCGGCCGCGATGGTGAGCGCCAGGGCGTCGCCGGGCCCGCCGACCCGGACGGGCGGCCCGAGGCGGCCGTCCGCGAACGGCGCGACCTGCCCGTCCTTCGACACCGGCACCCACAGGGTGCCCCGCGCGTCGATGCCCGCCTGCCCGAGGACCGGCGGCAGCGTGGCGGACGCGCCGACCGGGGCCAGGGACACCGGGTCGATCTGCTGGACGACGCCCTTGACGGAGTCGACCGTGTACGCCTTCCCCGCGCCCGCGAGGACCTGGAGGCCCGCGCCGAGCGGGCGGCTCGTGCCGATGTTCAGCTGCGCCGGGTCGAGCCGGCTGACCACACCGGTGTCCAGGTCGACGATCAGCACCGTGGAGCCGTCCTGGACGATCTTGATGTTGTGGCCGCGCATCTGCGGGACCACGGCCGCCCGGCCGTCCACCTTGCCGGCCGGGCCGTTGACGTGCACGGCGAGGCCCTTGCCGCGCGCGGTCAGCCAGGCGCCGACGTCGGCGATCCGGTACCTGGCGCTCGCGACGCCGACCCCGTAGACGCCGGCGGCGATGACGAGCACGCCGACGAGCCCGACCGCGACCTGGCCCGTCAGCCGGTCGCGCCGGAACAGCATCCCCACCAGGCCCGTCACGTCCCGAATCACCTACCCCGTCGCACCGGACACCGTAGTGAAACCCGTCCGTCATAGGGGCGTGTTCTGGGGAGAAAGGGACGAAGTCAGCTTTCGTGAACGGCGTCGGTGAACGTCGGGACGGTGATGTTCCGCCCGGAAATGATCACCACGGGGCGGCCGGTGACCTCGGTCTCCCCGGCGATAACGGCGGCGACGCCCGCGGCGCCCGCCCCCTCGGCGACCAGGCCGTGCTCGTGGAACAGCCAGCGCAGCGCCGTCCGGATCTGGTCATCGGTGACCGACGTCATCTCCGCGGTGTCCCCGATGACCTCCGGGGTGACGCAGCCCGGTTCGAGGTTGCCGGGCAGGCCGTCGGCGAAGGTGTCGCCGACCTCGACGCCGACGACCCGCCCGGCCGCCAGCGAGGCGGACACGCCGCGCGACACCGCCGACTCCACGCCGATCACCCGGACGTCCCCGCGCTCGCGGGCCCACAGGCAGAGGCCGGCGAGGAGGCCGCCCCCGCCGACCGGCGCGATGACCGTCAGCGGCCCGTCCGCCTGCTCGTCCAGCTCCCGCCCGATGGTGCCCTGCCCGGCGATGACCGCCGGGTCGTTGTAGGGCGAGACGTAGTGGCCGGGGAGCGTCATCGCGTGCGCCTCGGCCTCGTCGTAGGTCGTCCCGTGCCGGACGAGCCGCACCGGGAACGTGCCGATCCGGTCGACCTTGACCTGGGAGGCCCTGGTCGACACGACGACGGCGACGTCCGCGCCGGACCGGGCGGCGGCGTACCCCATGCCGAGGCCGTGGTTCCCGGCGCTCGCGGTGACGACGGGCTCCCCCTCCGGGAGGGCGGCGACCGCCGCGAGGGCGCCGCGCACCTTGAACGCGCCGGTCGGCTGGAACGTCTCCAGCTTCAGCAGCGCCCCGGGCGCCAGGCCGGACGGGATCAGCGGCGTGGGTCCGAGCACGGCGGAGACGGCCCGCCAGGCGCGCTCCAGGTCGTCCAGGTCCGGCGGACGGACGGTGCGGACGGTCACGCCCGCTCCCCGGACGACTCGTCCAGCCGCTCGTGGAGGCGCTGCCGGATCTCGTCCGGCGTGTAGGCGCGCCGCCGGCGCTCGGACCGCACGATCACGGCACCGGTCGCGGCGACGCCGATGAACCCGGCGATGCCCAGTGTCTTCCAGAGACCCGGTGCCTTCCAGAGACCTGACGTTCTCAACGCGCGCATGCGGCTACCGTAGCGATCATGCCGGGTACGAGCATCTCCCTTGACGAGGCCGCCGAGCTGACCCGAACCGGGGACGTGTGGCTGTTCCGCGGCCGGACGGTCGCGGACCGCGCCATCCAGATGACGACGAACAGCCCCGTCAACCACGTCGGCATGTCGGTGGTCATCGACGACCTGCCGCCGCTGATGTGGCACGCCGAGCTCGGCCGCTCGCTGCGGGACATGTGGACCGGCGGGCACCACCGCGGCGCGCAGCTGCACGACCTGCGCGACGCCGTCCTGGCGTGGGGGAACCGCTACGGGCAGCGGGCCTGGCTGCGGCAGCTCGATCCGCCGCCGTCCCGGGAGATGGAGGACGCGGCGCTGCGCGCGGTGGCGCGGCTGGACGGCACGCCGTTCCCGTCCACGTCGAAGCTGGCGACGCGGTGGGTGCGCGGGCGCGTGCCGATCCGGCGGCCGGCGGAGCGGGACGCGAACTTGGAGACCGCGTTCTGCGCGGAGATCGTCGCGGTGACGTACCAGTCGATGGGGCTGCTGCCGAAGGGACGCCGGCCGAACTGGTTCGACCCTGGCCGGTTCTGGAGCGGGGACGACCTGGAGCTGGAGGCCGGCGCCGTCCTCGGCGGCGAGATCGCGGTCAGCCTTCCCCCGTCGTGACGTCCGCGCCGGCCCGGCGGTCCCGCAGCGACCGCGGGTGCAGGCGGCGGCGGAACCGGCGCAGCCGCCCGGCCCGGGTGGTGACCAGGCGCCCCAGCCGGTCGGTGTGGTGCCATGCCTGGTCGGCGGCGCCCGGGTCCGGGCGGGACGCGGCGAAGCGGCTGCGGTTGACGAGGTCGGCGAGCGGGCCGAGGTGCCCGTGCGCCTCCTCGCCGACGGCGGACGCGCCGAACCGCGCGACCTCGTGCGCGGTCAGCGTCCGGGCCGTGGACAGGCCGACGTCCGAGAGGTGGTCGAGCGCCTCGTGCCAGGCGCCGGCGATGCGGGCGGCGGGCGTCCCGGCCCTCCGGCGCCGTGTCCGCAGGGCGGGCGCGAGGAGGACGGCGAGCAGGTAGCCGAGGACGAGCACGCCCGCCCCGATCGCGGCGAACACCCACCACGGCGTGGGCGCTGCCTCGGCGGCGGGCGCCTTCCGCGGGCCCTTCTGCGTCGTGTTCCCGGGCCCCTGGCCGCGCTGCTGGGAGGCCGCGTTCTTCTGCGCCTGCTCCAGTTTCTGCTCGGTCTCCCCCGCCGCGACGGCGTCGTTCTTCTTGGACCTGCGGGCGCTGTCGGGGAGGGGGTTGAAGCGGATCCAGCCGAGCTCGTCGAACTTGATCTCGGGCCACACCATCACGTCCCCGGAGCGGACCTGGACGGCGCCGCCCGCGCGGTTCCCCCCGTCGAAGCCGACGACGACCCGGGAGGGGAGCCCCAGCGACCGGGCCAGCAGGGCGTAGGCGGTCGCGAAGTGCTCGGGCGTGCCGCGCCTGCCCTCGCCGAGGAAGTAGTCGAGCTGCCGGTAGCTGTGCCCGGGAGGCGCGGTCACGTCGTACCTGGCGTAGCGCTTGAGGTACTCGGCGAGCATCGCGGCCTTCTGGATGGGCGACACGGCGCCCTGGGTCGCGGCCTCGGCGAACTTGCGGAACTCGGCGAGCTGGACGGGCGGCTCCTTGGCGCCGGGCCCCCACGGCAGCTCCCGCGCGGCCCTGGCCTCGGCGTCGTTCGCGACGGCCGCGTCCGCGAGATCGTCGGCCGTCCATTCGGGCACCACGGAGTCGACCCGGTACCTCTGGCCCGGGCGGAGCGGCTCGGCGGCGGCGAGCGCGCCGCTGCCGGGGTCGACGACGACCGGGAGGCCGTCGACCTGCCGGGGCCGGTCGGCGGCCGGCACCCACACGCCGGGCAGGTCGCGGATCGTGATGCGCTGCGCGACCTCGTGCTTCCTGTCCGGGGCCGGCCCCTCCGGCACGCGGCTCCCGGTCGGGACGAAGCGGGCCGTGGACGACCACGTCACGCCGTCGAACCTGTCCAGGACGGCGAGCCGCTCGATCTCGTTCCGCTTCGCCTCGACGGTGAACATGACCTGGTCGGGGCTCAGCAGCCACCCGCCGACGCGGTCGAGCGGGCTGACGCTGTCGCGCTGCTGCGGCGGCGGGGCCTCGACCTGCTCGCGCGGGTTGTAGGGCTCGGCGCTGACCGGTACGACGGGCCCGGCGGCGAAGGCCAGCCCGCCGAGGACGCCGGCGGCCGGCACCCCGATGGCCAGGGGCCGCCACGCGATGCCGGTGCCGGGACCGTCCGCGCGGACCAGGACGAGCACGGCGATGAGCACGACGGTCGCGGCGGCGAGCGGGAGGTTCGTCCCGGGGCCGTCCACGCCGAGCAGCAGCGCGACCGCCCACACGGCGAGGGCCGGGACGCCCGGGGCGGCGCGCAGCGAGGTCCGCAGCGCCAGCTCCGCGGACGCGAACGCGGCGAGCCACACCACCACGTTGACCAGCACGAGGAACTCGGGCTTCGCGGGCGCGGGCAGCAGCGTCGTCAGGATCGACTTCCACGAGCCGAGCACGCCCTCGCGGAGCGTCTGCGGCAGCGTCCCGTCGCCGAGGGCCGGCCGCAGGACGGTGACCGAGACCGTCCCCGCCCAGGCGACGACCGTGAGCACGAGCGAGATCCACAGCGGCCACGGCCCCTTGTCCTTGCGCGGGCCCGACAGCAGCCCGCACAGCAGGGTCGGGACCGCCGCGGCGACGGCCACGACGGGGACGACCGGCCCGATCCCGAAGACCCGCTGGAACGCGAGGCCGGAGACCGCGACCAGGCAGGCCGTCACGGCGAGCGAGACGTACCGGGTCACCGGACGCTCCCCAGCCGCCGCCACGCCTCCGCCAGGCCGTCGAGGTCGGCGACGTCGACGACCTGGACGCCGGGCGGCGCCGACGCCGGCTCCGGCGGCCGGACCCGCAGCACCACGACCCGGTCGAAGCGGCTCCGCACGGACGCGATCCGCCCCAGCTCCGCGTCCCCGCTCGCCACGACGACGAGGGACCCGCCCGCGGGCACGCGGCGCACCGCGTCCACGGCCGACCGCGGCCCCTCCCGCGGCTGGACGGCGGTCAGCCGGTCGAGGAGGACCTCCACGTCACCGGGACCGCCCCGCGTGTCGGCCAGCGGGCCGTCGCCGGTGAGGATCCGGACGGGGAAGCTCGCCGACGCCGCGCCGACCGCGACCGACGCCGCCGCGTCCACGGCCAGCTCGAAGTCGTCGGGCTCCGGCCACGATCCGGGCCGTGCCTCCAGCACGACCGTCGTGGTCGGCAGGCTGGCGTCCACCAGCTGGCGGACCATCAGCGTCCCGGTGCGCGCGGACGACTTCCAGTGGATGTGGCGCAGCTCGTCCCCGATCACGTACTCGCGCAGCGCGTGGAACGTCGCCGTCCCGGCCGGGGACCGGTCGCTGGTCGGGCCCTCCAGGTGGTGGGCGCGACCGGACGGCAGCAGCGCCAGCCGCACCGTCTTCGGCCGGACGAGCAGCGTCTGCGGCGCCCCGTACTCCCGGACCCGGCGGGCCAGCCGGAGCGGGTCGGCGCGCACCAGCCGCAGCGGCCCGACCGGGATCTCGCCGCGCCGGTCCGTCGGCAGCCGGTACGTCACCGAGCGCTTCCCGCCGGCCCGCAGGCGCGGGATGTCGACGGCGACCGACGTCGCCCCGGCCCTTCTTCCCCGGGGGGACGACCCCCCAGGCCCGCCGGTGAAGAATGGTTCCTGGGCGCTCAGGCCCCGGGCGCTACGACCCTGATTGGTCACGTGCAGGACACCGACCGCCGGTTCGCCGCGCTCGACCTTCAGCGGCGCGATCTCCCGGCGGACGTCCAGCTTCGGGCGCGGGAGCGTCCACAGCGCGGCGCCCGCCACCGCCACCAGGCCCGCGACGGCGAGCATCGCGGGCTCCGGATAGCCGAGCCACCAGCCCGCCGCGTACAACGGCGCCGAGACGGCCGCCGTCCCCCATCCGAGCGGCGTCAGCACGTCACACCCCGGCGGCCTGCGGTGTCGGGACGTTCTGCAGGGCCTCGCCGACCACGTCGGCGCCGGTGCGCCCGCGCAGCTCGGCCTCCGGCGTGACGATCAGCCGGTGCGCGATGACGGGGACCGCGAGCGCCTTCACGTCCTCGGGGACGATGTAGGAGCGGCCGGCCGCCGCCGCCCGCACCCGCGCCGCGCGCAGCAGCGCGATGCTGGCCCGCGGGCTCGCGCCGAGCCGCAGGTCGGGGTGCTCGCGGGTGGCCGCGACGACCCGGACCAGGTAGTCGTACAGCGGCGCCGCCACGTGCAGCCGCTGCGCGAAGTCGATCATCCGGGAGAGGTCCTCGCGGGTCATCACCGGCGGCATCTGGTCGAGCATCGCCCCGGTCGGGGCGCCCGCGAGCAGCGCCACCTCGGCCTGGTGGTCGGGGTAGCCCATGGAGATCCGCATCAGGAACCGGTCGAGCTGCGCCTCCGGCAGCGGGTACGTGCCGTCCATGTCGACCGGGTTCTGCGTGGCGATCACCATGAACGGGCGCGGCACCGGGTGCGGGGTGCCCTCGACCGTCACCCGGCGCTCCTCCATGACCTCCAGCAGCGCCGACTGCGTCTTGGGCGAGCCGCGGTTGATCTCGTCCGCGACGACCAGGTTCGCGAAGATCGGGCCGGGGTGGAACTCGAACGCGCTCGTCCCCTGGTTGAAGATGGAGACGCCGGTGATGTCGCTGGGCAGCAGGTCGGGCGTGAACTGGATCCGCGCCCACTTGGCCTCGACCGACGCCGACATCGCCCGCGCCAGGGTCGTCTTGCCGACGCCCGGGACGTCCTCGACCAGCAGGTGCCCCTCGGACAGCAGGCAGATCAGCGCCAGCTCGACCTTCTCCCGCTTACCGCGCACGACCCGCTCGATGTTCCCGGCCAGCGCCGCGAACATCTGCGCGAACCGCCCCACCAGCGCGTCCGCGTCCACGCCCGCGTTCTCGGTCATCGTCCGCACCCCCGCGTGCTCGACATGGTTCGTTCGCCCGCGGTCGGCTCCGGCCGCTCACATCTGGCATTCATAGAGGCCGTCCGAGGGGTATCCGTTCTTGGACGTGGCCACCAGCGTGTCGTTGAGGTAGCCGTCGCCGTACTGCGTCTGAACCCTGTTCCAGACGTTGCTGCTGGTGTTGCTTTCCGGCTCGTGGTAACTCTCGCCGCGCACCTGGCACACCACGGTCATCGTGATGATCTCGCCCTTGGGGATCTTCTTGGCCGTCGAGCCCGAGGTGTTCGGGTTCGGCCTGATGATCGTGTTGGTCTGGCCGTTGTTCTGGTTCCGGATCTGCCGGGTGGGATAGGCGAGGTTCACGGTCGTCGACACCTCGGTGGAGTCGCCGGCGCCGTTGCGGGCCCGGACGGTCACCGTGTGGGTCTGCGCGTTCGCCAGTCCGCTGATCATCTTCGTCGTCCCCGTGGTCGTGGCCGTCCCGCTGGGCGCGGTCACCACGTAGGTGACGTCATAACCGGAGGAACGCCCCCACGTGAGATCCGCCCCGTGGTCGACGGGCTCCGCGGTCAGGGCGGTCGGCGGGCCGGGAGCGGTGCAGGCGGTGGCGCCGACCTCGCCGGACTCGCTGTAGGCCCTCCTGCCGTTCCTGCCCTTGTACTCGGCGGCGACCTTGTAGATGTGGGTCGTCGTGTCGCAGGTGAGGCCGCCGACGGTGAACGTCCCGCCCTGGCTGTTCCCGGCGAACTGCGCAGGGCTCGCGCCGGCGACCGGCCTGCCGTCCTGGCCGAGGAGGACGAACCGGGTCACCGGGTAGACGCCCTGCGGCTGCGCGGGCGCGGTGAACCGGACCCTGATCCTGCCGTTGTCTCCGGACGCGGCGGGCGTCGGCGGGTCGGGCGCGGTCGGGTCCTTCTTCGGCGGCGGCTGCGCGGGACGGCCCGGGGGCGGGACCCCGTTGGACCCGCCGTGGCCTCCCCCGCCGCCGTTGCGGTTGCCCTGCCCGTTGCCCGGGTTCGCCTGGACGGGCAGCGGGCGCCGCGCGCTGCCCGGGATCTTGTCCTCGTACTTCTTGATGCGCCTGACCCGGCCGTCCGGGCCGAACGCGAGCGCCGTCGGGCCGAGCGGGTCGTTCACCCACAGCATGTGGTCGCGGACGATGACCTCGATCGTCCCGCCGGGCCGGGTGGCCGCGATCGGCCTCTCCCAGGCGTTGCGCTCGGTGTTGAAGACCAGGAGCCGCCCGGACGTCCGGTCCGGGAGGTAGACGCGCGGGCCGAGGACGTGCGGCGGCTCGAAGGCATGGTTCGGCATGCGCAGCGCGACCGAGTCGACGCGGCCGACCCCGGTGTTCAGCAGGTACAGCGCGCCGCCCGCACCGAGCATCGGGACGACCTGCCCGTCGGCGACCGCCGGGACCTTGACCCCGTTCCTCGCCTCCGTGACCGGCGCGGGCAGGTTGATCCGCTGCGTCCCCTCGGGCCGGACGATCAGCGCCGTCGCGGACGTGCTGTCGACGATCACCGGCGTGCCGGCGGCGATCGTCAGGGCGAGGCGGTCGCCGGCCTTCCCGGCCGCGACGGGCTCGCCCTGGCGGCCCTGCTGGAACGGCACGACCTGCCCCGTCTGCGGGACGGGCACCCACAGGGCCCCGTTGGCGTCGATGCCGGCCTGCCCGAGCGGCGCGGTCAGCGTCGCGGGCGCCCCGACCGGCGTCAGCCGCAGCGGGTCGATCTGCTGGACGGTGCCCTTGACCAGGTCGATCGTGTAGGCGGCCCCGGCGCCGGAGAGCACCTGCATGCCCGGGCCGCCGACCTGCCGGCTCGTGGTGATCTTGAGCTGGGACGGGTCGATGCGGCTGACGACGCCGGTGTCCTCGTCTACGAGCAGCACGGTCGTGCCGTCCTGGACGATCTTGATACGGTGGCCGCGCATCTGCGGGACCACCGCAGCCTTGCCGTCGACCTTGCCGGCCAGCCCGTTGGCGTGCACGACGAGGCCCTTGGCGCTCGCGCTCAGCCAGGCCCCCACGTCCGAGAGTTTGTACCGCGCACTGGCGGTGCCCACCCCGTAGACGAGCGCGCTCACGCAGAGCACGCCGACCAGCCCGATCGCGATCTGGCCGGTCAGCCGGTCACGCCGGAAATGGTGTAAAAGCCCGCGCGCGCCCGCGGCACGCGCGGAGGATCGGTCCCCGTTCAATCCCCGCTCACCCTCTCGTCGCGCCGGAAACGGGAGCTCACCGCCCCGGGCGCGAACGGCACGATAACGGTTATGCGGGTCAGACCGGAACGGGATTGCGAAGTTCGGCCCCGCGGAGGCCCTATGGCACGGCGGGTTACGGGCGACCCGTCATGATATTGATCACATCTGGCATGGTCACCGGACATCCACCCTGGAGAACCGAACGCGAACGTCGTCCCCGGCGTCCTAATGTTGGGCATCGCGACGACGACTCCGAGGTGGACGTGGACAACACAAGCATCGCCGACCTGTGGGACCGCGTGACGGGAACGCAGCCCGACCCCCCGCTCTGGCTGGTCGCGCTCGTCGGCCTCGTGGCGCTCGGCTCGGTGCTCCACGGCCCCACCTGGCGGGTCGCGCGCAACACCGTCACGATCGCGCACGAGGGCGGGCACGCGCTCATCGCGCTGGTCACCGGCCGCAAGCTGGACGGCATCAAGCTGCACTCCGACACCTCGGGCGTGACCGTGTCGCGCGGCAAGCCGCACGGCCCCGGGATGATCTTCACGGCGATGGCCGGCTACCTCACTCCCCCGCTGCTCGGGCTGTTCTTCGCGCTGCTGCTGGCGGCCGGGCGGATCACGCTCATGCTGTGGTTCTCGCTCGCGCTGCTCGCCGCGATGCTCGTGATGATCCGCAACGCCTACGGCGCGCTGTCGGTGATCGCCACGGGCGCGATCATCTTCGGGGTGTCGTGGCTGGGCAGCGCCGAGGTGCAGGCCGGGTTCGCCTACCTGGCCGCCTGGTTCCTGCTGCTGGCCGCCACCCGCCCGGTGATCGAGCTGCAGCGGATGCGCGCCCGGCACATGGCGCCGAGCTCCGACGCCGACCAGCTCGCGCACCTCACCGGCGTCCCCGGCCTCGCCTGGGTGGCGCTGTTCGGCGCGACGGCCCTGCTCGCCCTGCTGACCGGCGGCGCCCTCCTCGTCCCGGACGTCTCCGTCCCCGACCTGCCCGCCCCGCCCGGCTTCGGCGGGACGGGCTGAGGCCCGGTCCGCCGGACGCCGCCGATCGTCCGGACCGCTAATTGTCCGTGGCCGCCGATAGTTTCGGTGGTGTGAGCGAACGGTGGTCTCGGGAGCAGGTGGTCGGACTCGCGCCTGATGCGGCGTCCGCCAAAGCGGCGGGCGGCATCGCCAAGCCCGCCAAGTGGGGCCGTACGGGCTGCGACGACGAGGCCCTCTGGGGCGAGTGCCAGGGCAGCGGGAAGTCCGTCTACCGGACGTGCGCCGACCTGGCCGGACCCGCCTTCCGGTGCACCTGCCCGAGCCGGAAGTTCCCGTGCAAGCACGGCCTGGGGCTGCTGCTCCTGTGGGCGGACGCCGTGGTGGAGGACGGGCCGCGGCCGGGATGGGTCGCCGAATGGGTGGAGGACCGGCGCGAACGCGCCGGGAAGGCCGCCGAGCGGCGGGCGGCGTCGGCGTCCAGGGCGCGGGATCCGAAGACGGCGGAGCGGCGGGCGCGGCGCGTCGACGACGGGCTGGCCGAGCTCGACCAGTGGCTGCGCGACCAGGTCGCGCACGGCCTCGCCCAGGCGGACAAGGCCCCCTACCGGCTGTGGGACGACGTGGCGCGGCGGCTCGTCGACGCGCAGGCGAGCGCCCTCGCCGGGCAGGTCAAGGGGCTCGCGGCGGTCCCGCGGCGGCCCGGGTGGCCGGACCGCCTGCTGGAGGAGTACGCGCTGCTGCGGCTGCTCGTCCAGGCCTACCGGCGGCGTGACGAGCTGCCCGCCGGGCTGCACGAGACCGTCCGCTCGCGGGTGGGGTTCACCGTTTCGCAGGACGATGTGCTGACCGGCGGGGAGCGCGTCCGGGACCGGTGGACGGTGACGGGGGCGCACGACACCGCGCAGGATCTGCTGACCACGCGGCGGGTGTGGCTCCAGGGGCGGGCGGGGCGTCCCGCGCTCGTGCTGTCCTTCGCCGCGCCGGGCACGTCTCTGGACACCTCGCTCGTCGTGGGTACGGAGGTCGACGCGGAGCTGGCCTTCTATCCGGGTTCGCAGCCGCTGCGGGCGCTGGTCGCCGAACGCCAGGGGACGGCCATGGCGGCCGCGCCGCGCGGGGCCTCCGTCCGGGCGTTCCTGGACGAGCACGCGGCGGCCCTCGCGCGGGACCCCTGGCTGGACCGGTGGCCCGCGACGCTGGCGAACGTCCGCCTGGCCCGCGCGGGAGGGGAGCTGTACGTGGTCGACGACGCCGGTGACGCGCTGCCGCTCCGGATGGGCGATCCGTGGCGGCTGCTCGCGCTGTCGGGCGGCGGGCCGGTGACGATGGCCGGCGAGTGGAGCCCGCGCGGCCTGCGCCCGCTGACGGCATGGCACGAGGACGAGGGGACGGTGATCCTGTGAGCGCGTGGAACGAGCACGTCACCGCGGCGCTGCTCGGCACCGAGCGCCGTGACCCGCCCGTCCTGGCGGAGGCGCCCGCCGATCCCGGCGACCGGGCGGGGCGGCTGCTCGACCAGGCGGCGCTGCTGGCCGTGCGGCGGCGGGCGGGGCGCGCGCCCGCGGCGGTCGCGCCCGAGCCGGTGGCGCTCGCCCCGGTGGAGGACGCGCCGGTCGTGCCGAGGGCCGCGGCGGCCCGGCTGCGGCGGATCCTCGGCGGGGAGCAGATCCGGGTGCTGCCCGAGTGGCTGGACGCGGCGGCGGCGCGGGGCTTCCGGGTGCCCGCGCAGACGCTTCCCGACCTGCTGGAGCGGGGCCGCGGCGACCGGGTGCTGCGGGCGCCGATCGCGCGGGCGTCCGGGAGGCGCGGCGTCTGGCTGGCCCTGCAGAACACCGACTGGGCCTACCTGGTCGGCTCGGGGGACGACCCCGGCGGCGGCCCCGAGGTCTGGGAGACCGGCACCCGCAACCGCCGCGTGGCCTACCTGACCAGGCTGCGCCGCACCGAGCCGGAGCGGGCGCGGGAGCTGCTGCGCGAGACGTGGGCCGGGGAGCCCGCGCCCGACCGCGCGGCCTTCCTCGCCACGTTCGAGCACGGCCTCTCGCCCGACGACGAGGACTTCCTCGAGGACGCCCTGGAGGACCGGGGCAAGGACGTCCGGCAGCTCGCGTCCGACCTGCTGGCCCGCATGCCGGGATCGGCCTACGGGGGGCGGATGGCGGCGCGTGCGCGGGCCTGCCTGATCCCGCGGACCGGCACCGTGCGCGGCCGGACGCAGACGTGGATCCAGGTGGAACCGCCGCAGGCCCACGGCGAGGACCTGGCGCGCGACGGCGTCCCCTTCCATCCCAGCGGGTCGTTCGCGCCGCGGGGCGGGGGCTCGCCGGTCGGGACGCGGGCGGCGTGGCTCCGCGAGATCCTCGCCCGCACCCCGCTGTCCACCTGGACGGACCTGTTCGGGCTGCCGCCCATGGAGATCGTCTGCCTGCCCTTCGGCGGAACCGCCGGGGGCTCCGGGGGGTCGTCCCCTCAGCACGAGCCCGGGTCGGACTCGGACGGGCGGGACGTCCACATCGGGTGGGCGAGGGCCGCGCTCGGCCAGCACGACACCGCCTGGGCGCGGGCGCTGCTGAAGGGCGGCGTCATGGTGGACGAGCCGGAGGCGCTCGCCGACCTGCTCTCGGTCCTGCCCTCGGACGAGCGCGACGCGGCGGCGGCCGACCTGATCCGCTGGGTCGAGGGGCGGCCCGACCTCCTGCGGGTGCTCGAACGGGTCCCGGGGCCGTGGACGGGGCCGCTCGCGGCGGCGGTGGTCGCGACGCTCTCCCTGTCCGCCGAGCGCCCCACCCGGCGCGACGAGCATCTGGTCACCCAGCTGTGCCGGCTGGCCGACCAGCGGCTCGACCCCGCCGCCGCGGCCCGGCTGGAGGAGCTGGAGCCGGCCGCCCCGCGCGCCGTCACCGACCTGATCGCGACCCTGCGGTTCCGCGACGAGATGCTGAAGGAGCTCACCCCGTGACAGACAAGCCTGCATCGGAGGGCCTGGGAGGCCGTCCCGACGCGGAGAACGGCGCCGTCCTGCGGCCGCACGCCGAGCAGCAGTACGCCGGTGAGCTGGCCCGGCTGGCCGAGCACGACGACCGGCCCCGGCCGCCCGGCTGGCGGCTGTCGCCGTGGGCGGTCACCACGTACCTGCTCGGCGGCGAGCTGCCGGACGGGACGGCGATCAGCCCGAAGTACGTGGGGCCGCGGCGGCTGATGGAGGTGGCGGTCGCGACGCTGGCCACCGACCGCGCGCTGCTGCTGCTCGGCGTCCCCGGCACGGCGAAGACGTGGGTGTCGGAGCATCTCGCCGCCGCGGTCAGCGGCGACTCCACGCTGCTCGTGCAGGGGACGGCGGGCACGGCGGAGGAGGCGATCCGCTACGGGTGGAACTACGCGCGGCTGCTCGCCGAGGGGCCGTCGGAGAAGGCGCTGGTGGAGAGCCCGCTGATGCGCGCGATGCGGCGCGGCGCCGTCGCCCGCATCGAGGAGCTGACCCGGATGCCGTCCGATGTCCAGGACACGCTGATCACCGTGCTGTCGGAGAAGACGCTGCCGGTGCCCGAGCTGAGCACCGAGGTCCAGGCCCGCAAGGGGTTCACGGTCATCGCGACCGCCAACGACCGCGACCGGGGCGTGAACGAGCTGTCCAGCGCGCTGCGCCGCCGCTTCAACACGGTCGTGCTGCCGCTCCCGGAGAGCGTCGAGGACGAGATCGGCATCGTCGCCCGCCGCGTCGACCAGATCGGCGCCGGGCTGGAGCTGCCCGAGACGCCGGCGGGGCTGGAGGAGATCCGCCGCGTGGTCACGGTGTTCCGGGAGCTGCGGTCCGGGGTCACGGCGGACGGCCGCACCAAGCTCAAGTCGCCGAGCGCGACGCTCAGCACCGCCGAGGCCATCTCCGTGATCACCAACGGGCTGGCGCTGGCCGCGCACTTCGGCGACGGGGTGCTGCGCGCCGCCGACGTCGCGGGCGGGATCGTCGGCGCGGTCGTCCAGGACCCGGTCTCCGACCGCGTCGTGTGGCAGGAGTACCTGGAGGCGGTCGTCCGCGACCGTCCCGAGTGGCGGGACTTCTACCGCGCCTGCCGGGAGGTCTCTTGAGCCAGGTAGAGGTCTTCGGCGTCCGGCACCACGGGCCGGGGTCGGCGCGTGCGCTGCGCGGCGCGCTGGAGGACTTCAAGCCCGACGCGGTGCTGATCGAGGGGCCGCCCGAGGCCGACCCCATCGTGGCGCTGGCCGGCGACCCCGGGATGGTGCCGCCGGTGGCGCTGCTCGCCTACTCCCCCGCTCCGGAGGACGGCGACCGCCGGGCCGCGTTCTGGCCGTTCGCCGAGTTCAGCCCCGAATGGCAGGCGATCCGGTACGCGCTGTCGACGGGGGCGCAGATCCGGTTCTGCGACCTGCCGGCGGCGAACCAGCTCGTCCCGGCGGACGGCGAACCGGACGGGGAACCGGGCGACGAAGCGGACGGCGAAGCGGCCGCCGGGCCCGAACCGGCCGGGGAGGCCGAACCGCCGCCCGCCGACGCCGGGGCGCCCGCGGAGTCCGGGGGGCCCGCGCCCGTGGAGGGCATCCGGCTCGACCCGCTGGGCTGGCTGGCGAAGGCGGCCGGCTACGACGACGCCGAGCGGTGGTGGGACGACGTCGTCGAGCACCGCGGCGACGGCCCCTCCCCGTTCCCCGCCATCGCGGAGGCGATGGCGGAGCTGCGCGCCCAGCTGGCCGCGCTGCCGGAGGAGGCCGGGTCCGCCGGGCTGCCGGCCGGCCACCTGCGGCGCGAGGAGCAGCGGGAGGCGCACATGCGCCGGACGCTGCGCCGCACGCTCAAGGAGGGCCACGAGCGGGTCGCCGTGGTGTGCGGGGCCTGGCACGTCCCGGCACTGCGGGCGAAGGTCCCGGCGACCCGCGACGACCGGACGCTGCGCGGGCTGCCGAAGACGAAGGTCGCGATGACCTGGGTGCCGTGGACGCACGGGCGGCTCGCCGGGCGCTCCGGCTACGGCGCGGGGGTCCGCTCCCCCGGCTGGTACCACCACCTGTTCACGGCGCGCGACCGGCCGATCGAGCGCTGGCTCACGGGCGCCGCCCGCGTCCTGCGCGAGGAGGACCTGCACGTCTCCTCCGCGCACGTGATCGAGGCCGTCCGGCTCGCCGAGGCCCTGGCCGCGCTGCGCGGGCGCCCCCTCGCCGGGCTGGACGAGGTCACCGAGGCGACCCGGGCCGTCCTGTGCGAGGGCGCCGACCTCCCCGTGGAGCTGATCCAGAAGCGCATGGTGGTCGGCGAGCGGCTCGGCGAGGTCCCGGAGCGGACCCCGATGGTGCCGCTCCAGCGCGACCTGCAGGCCGAGCAGCGGCGGCTGCGGCTGAAGCCGTCCGCGCTCGGCAAGGAGCAGGACCTCGACCTGCGCAAGGCCACCGACCTGGAGCGCAGCCGCCTGCTGCACCGCCTCCGCCTGCTGGACGTCGACTGGGGCGTCCCGTCCGAGAGCCGCTCCAAGGGGACGTTCCGCGAGACCTGGACGCTGGCCTGGCGCCCCGAGTTCGACGTCGAGCTGATCGAGGCCGGGGCGTGGGGCACCACCGTCCGCGGCGCGAGCGCCGCCCGCGCGCGGGCGCTGGCCGCGGGCGCCGGCACCCTCGCCGACCTGACGTCGGTGGCCGAGCGGTGCCTGCTGGCCGACCTCGGCGACGCGCTCCCCGCCGTCATGCGGGCCCTCGCCGACCGCGCCGCCGTCGACACCGACGTCGCGCACCTGATGTCCGCGATGCCGGCGATCGTGCGGGCGCTGCGGTACGGCGACGTCCGCGGCACGTCCACCGGCCCGCTCCGGACGGTCGTCGACGGCCTCGTCGTCCGCGTGTGCGTGGGCCTCCCGCCGGCCGTCACCGGCCTGGACGACGACGCCGCCCGCGAGTTCCTCGCCCATGTCGACGCCGTCCACGGCGCCCTCGCCCTGCTCGCCGACGAGGGGCACATCGAGCGGTGGCGCCGCACCCTCGAAGGCGTCCTCACCCGCCCGGACACGCTGCACGGCCTGATCGAGGGCCGCCTCACCCGCCTTCTCCTCGACGCCGGGCGCCTGCCCGACGTCCCCGCCCGGATGGCGCGGGCCGTGTCCGTCGGAGCCGCGCCGGACCGCGCCGCCGCCTGGGTCGAGGGCTTCCTGTCCGGTGGCGGCCTCATCCTGATGCACGACGCGGCCCTGCTGGACCTCGTCGACGAGTGGATCGCCGGCCTGCCCGGCGACTCGTTCACCGACGTCCTCCCCCTCCTGCGCCGCACCTTCGGCGCCTATCCCGCGGCCGAGCGGCGGGCGATAGGCGAGCGGCTCCGCCGCCGCGGCGAGCCCGCCGCCGGTGCCTCCCCGCACGGGGAGGACGACATCGACGAGACCCGCGCGGCCCCGGCCGCGGAGACCGCACTGCGAATCCTCGGCTGGACGCACGCATGAGACGGAGGCGCGACGGTGAACGGTGAGAGCACCGAGGACGGCGGCGACCGGCTGCGGCGGTGGCGGCTGGTGCTCGGCGGCGAGCAGGCCGACGGGACCGGGGTCACGCTGGCCGGCGACGACGCGCGCATGGACGGGGCGCTGGAGAAGCTCTACGGGGCCGGCGGGGACGAGGGCCGGTCCCGGCCCGGGCGGCGCGGTGCCGGGCTCGGCGACTCCGCGCCGTCGGTGGCGCGGTGGCTCGGCGACATCCGCGCGTACTTCCCGTCCAGCGTGGTGCAGGTGATGCAGAAGGACGCGATCGAGCGGCTCGACCTGACCCGGCTGCTGCTGGAACCGGAGATGCTGGACGCCGTCGAGCCGGACGTGCACCTGGTCGGGACGCTGCTGTCGCTGAACCGGGTGATGCCCGACAGGGCCAGGGAGTCGGCGCGGGCGGTCGTGCGGAAGGTCGTCCTGGAGCTGGAGCGGCGGCTCGCGCAGAAGACGCGGTCGGCCGTCGGCGGCGCCCTCGACCGGTCCGCGCGGGTGCTGCGGCCGAGGCGGCTCGCGGACGTCGACTGGGACCGGACGATCCGCGCGAACCTGCGGCACTACCTGCCCGAGCAGGGGACGCTCGTGCCGGAGCGGCTGATCGGGTACGGGCGGCGGCAGCAGGCCGTCAAGCGGGACGTCGTCCTCGCGATCGACCAGAGCGGCTCGATGGCGGCGTCGGTGGTGTACGCGAGCGTGTTCGGGGCGGTGCTGGCGTCGCTGCGGTCGCTGCGGACGTCCCTGGTCGTGTTCGACACGAACGTGGTGGACCTGACCGACCAGCTGCACGACCCGGTCGAGGTGCTGTTCGGCACGCAGCTCGGCGGCGGCACCGACATCAACCGGGCGATCGCGTACTGCCAGGGGCTCGTGGCGCGGCCGGCCGACACGATCCTCGTGCTGGTCAGCGACCTGTACGAGGGCGGGATCCGGGACGAGATGCTGCAGCGGGTCGCGGCGCTGACGGCGGCGGGCGTGCAGGTCGTGGTGCTGCTCGCGCTGTCGGACGAGGGCGCGCCCGCCTACGACCACGACAACGCCGCGGCGCTGGCGGCGATGGGCGTCCCGGCGTTCGCGTGCACGCCGGACGCGTTCCCGGGGCTGATGGCCGCCGCGATCGAGCGCCGCGACCTGCGGGAGTGGGCCGAGCGCGACGCGGCGTCCGGCTGACGGCGCGTCAGCCGGGCGGCCTGGACAGGCCGCGGGCGAGCAGGACGACCACGAGCGCGGTCAGCGCGGCGTGCCCGGCGAGCGCGGACGCCTGGACCTCGACCAGGGCGCCCCACGCGCCCCACATCGCGACGCGGACGACCCGCGCGGCCATGACGGTCCAGGCGGCGGGACGGCTGCCGCGCCACGCGAGGATCACCGCGACGAGCGTGACGATCGCGACGACGGCGAACGAGGAGGCGACGACGGGCAGCAGGCCGCCGCGGTGCCCCTCGGTCAGGGACGGCCGGGCGATCAGGATGGCGAGGGCGGCGACGTCCAGCGCGGCGAGGAACCCGGCGAGCAGCAGGCCGGTCGCCACCGCGGGGCCGCGCCGCAGCGTCCGACGGGGCGCGGCCGGGACGGGCTCCGGCCAGGGCGGACCCGCGGGTCCGGCGGCGGGGCCGGGCGGCGCCTGCCTCGTCTCCGGCACGGTGTGCGGACCGCCGTCGCCGGGGATGTCGACCGTGGGCCGCGGCGCGGGGGGCGGGGACGGGGCGGTCGGGGCCGGGGCCTCCGGGGTGAAGGCGGTCGGGGCGGGGGCGGTCGGGGCGGCGAGGCGCTCGGTCGGGATCTCCAGCCGGGCGTGCTTCTCGCGCTCGCCGAGGAGCCAGAGCAGGACGTCCTCGGAGGCGGGCCGGGCCTTCGGGTCCTTGGCGAGGCAGGCGGCGGCGACCTCGGCGAGCGGACCCGGCAGGGCGCTCAGGTCGGGCGTCTCGTGCATGATCCGGTACATCACGGTGGGCAGCGGGCCGCCCGCGAACGGGTCGCGCCCGGTGGCGGCGAACAGCAGGGTGCCCGCCCAGGCGAACAGGTCGGTGGCCGGGCCGACCCGCCCGGAGAACTGCTCGGGCGCCATGTAGGCGGGGGTGCCGACGACCTGGCTGGTCAGCGTGGCGCCCGCGTCGAAGGCGCGGGCGATGCCGAAGTCGATCACGCGCGGCCCGTCCGGGCCCATCAGGACGTTCTGCGGCTTGAAGTCGCGGTGCACGATGTTCGCCCGGTGGATCGCCGACAGCGCGGTCACCGAGCTGATCGCCAGCCGCTCCAGGCCGGCGCCGGTGCGCGGGCCCTCCTCCAGGACGAGCGTGCGCAGCGACGGGCCGGGGACGTACTCGCTGACGATGTACGGCCGGTCGCCCGCCATGTCGGCGGCGAGCATCTGCGCGGTGCAGAACCCGGCGACCCGCTCCAGCAGCGCCAGCTCACGGACGAACCGCTCCCGCGCGTTCGCGTCGCCGAGGAGCTGGGCGTGCAGCAGCTTGACCGCCACGCGCGACGGCCCGGCCCCCTCCCGCAGCGGGCGACCGAGATACACCACGCCCTGGCCACCGGTCCCGATCCGGCCGAGCAGCTCCCAGCCGCCGAGCCGGGTGGGATCGGCGGCCGTCAGGGGAACCGTGCCCGCCATTCGTACCCCCGCGAAAAATTCGAGCATTCCGCCGGGCACAAATCCGCCCCGCCCGGCATCAAAGAGTATAGGTTCGGCGAACCCGGAGCGGGAGAGACGCATGCTGGAGATCCATTCGCTAATTGCCCGGCGCGGGGGCGCGGCGCGGCCGATCGCGGGCGCCCTCGCGGCCCTCGCGCTGGCGGCCGGGACGCTGTCGGGATGCGGGGACGCGGGTGCGACCATCACGCGGCTGACGGTGGGGTCGCCGGGCCCCGATCCGTACACGCTGGCGTCCAACACCGACGAGATGAAGGTGAAGAAGCGGCCGCGGGCGGGCGGAACGCAGGACGGCGACTCCCCCGGCCTGTACGGCGGGACGCGCCGGGCGGCGACCTGCGACCAGCAGAAGCTGATCGCGTTCCTGCAGGCCAACCCGGACAAGGCGCGGGCGTGGGCGAAGGTGCAGGGCATCCCGGTGAGCGACATCCCGCGGTACGTGTCGCGGCTGACCCCGGTGCTGCTGCGCACCGACACCCTCGTCACCAACCACGGCTACGACAACGGGAAGGCGACGAGCGGCCCCGCCGTCCTGCAGGCCGGAATGGGCGTTCTGGTCAATGGTTACGGGGTGCCCGCGGTGAAGTGCAATTGCGGGAATCCGCTGACCCGGCCGGAGAAAAAGATCTCCCCGCGGAACGCGTCCTACAGTGGCCGATCCTGGCCGGGATTCGAGAAGCGGAATGTGACCCGGATCCGCCCGCGGGACGCCCAGAAGGGGACGATCGAGACCTACGTCCTCGTCGACCCGGAGGGGACGATGGGGTTCGAGCGGCCCCGCGCCACCGCCGGACCGGCGGACGGGCCGCCGGCCGAGCTGCCGCCCACCGAGACCGAGGTGCCGACCGGTGACTCGCCCGCGCCGGAGGACTCCGGCCTGGAGTCGTCCGGGACGCCGTCGCCGGGCACCGAGCCCCCGGGGCTCGAGTCGCCCGGCACCGGGACGCCCGGCCCGGAGACCTCGGATCCCGGGACTCCCGGCACCGAGCCCGCGACCGGGGAGCCGGGAGTGCCGACGGACGACCCGGGTACGCAGACCGGTGGGCTGGAATCGCCCGTGGACGTGCCGCAGGCTCCGATCTCGCTGCCGCCGGCGGAGGAAGAGCCCACCCCCACCGTCACCTGAGCGGGCCGTGCGATAGATTGCTCATATGAGCAGTGCTTCAGATGTTGCGGCCGCCGCGGTGCCCGCCCAGGCGCCCGCGCGGACACCCGCCGGGACGTCCGCGGCGGCGCCGGCCGACGCCTGCGCCGTCCGCGTGGTCGACGCCGAGAAGGTCGCCGTCGTCTCCGCGTCCCTGCCGGCCGCGGAGACGATCACCGAGGTGGCGCAGGTGTTCGGGCTGCTGTCCGACCCCGGGCGGCTGCGGGTGATCACCGCGCTCCTCGAAGGGGGCGAGATGTGCGTGTGCGACATCGCGGCGGCCTGCGGGCACTCGGAGTCGGCGGTCTCGCACGCGCTCCGCCTGCTGCGCGCCAACCGCGTCGTCCGGGTCCGCCGGGCCGGCCGGATGGCCTACTACCGGCTGGACGACTCGCACGTCCGGATGCTGCTCGACCTCGCCCTCACGCACGTCGGCCACGGGGAGGAGGCCCCATGACCGCCGACCGGGACCCCGCGCCGGACGGGCACGGCCACGGCCACGGCCACGGGCACGCCGTCTCGGCGAGCGCCGACCGGCGGCTGCTGACCGCCGCGCTGGTGCTGATCCTCGCCTACATGTCCGGCGAGGTCGTCATCGGCTTCGTCGCCTCCTCGCTGGCGCTGATCACCGACGCGGCGCACATGATGACGGACGCGTTCGCGATCGCGCTGGCGCTGGTCGCGATGCGGATCGCCGCGCGCCCGCCGAAGGGCGGCTACACCTTCGGCCTGCGCCGCGCGGAGATCCTGTCCGCGCAGCTGAACGGGCTGACGCTGATCCTGCTCGCGGTCTTCTTCGTCTACGAGGGCGTCCGGCGGCTGGTCGAACCGCCCGCGGTGGAGGGCCAGTTCGTCTTCTGGACGGCCCTCGCGGGCATCGCCGTCAACGTCGCGGCGACCGTGCTGATCAGCAGGGCCGACCGGCGGAGCCTGAACGTCGAGGGCGCGTTCCAGCACATCCTGAACGACCTGTTCGCGTTCATCGCGACCGCGGTCGCCGGCCTGGTCGTGTGGACGACCGGCCTCGCCCGCGCCGACGCGGTCGCCTCGCTGGTGGTGGCGGCGCTGATGCTGAAGGCCGGATACCGGCTGCTGCGGGACGCGGGCCGGGTGCTCATGGAGGCCGCGCCCGCCGGGATGGACCCGTCCGAGGTGGGGGCCCGGCTCGCGGAGCGCCCGTGCGTCGAGGAGGTCCACGACCTGCACGTGTGGGAGGTCAGCTCCGGCTACCCGGCGCTGTCCGCGCACGTGCTGGTCGACGTCCAGGGCGACTGCCACGCCGTCCGCCGCGACCTGCAGGAGCTGCTGCGCGCCTCGTACGGGATCACGCACACGACGCTGGAGGTCGACCACGTGGACGTGCCCGACGGCGGCCCGCACGGGCACTGCGACGACCCGCACGGCCCCCGCCACGTGGCGGAGGGCGGGGAGCCGCACGAGCACGCGGGCAGCGCGCCCTGCGATCACTAGGGGGCGCCGTCACGCCGCCGCGGCGCGGCCGGCGAGGCGGTTCCCGGCCGCGGCCGGGACGCCCTCGGGGTCGCCGGCGCCGAGCAGGTACGGGGCGAGGTAGGCCTGTTTCGCCGTGTTGACCGTCGTCCAGTCGTCGTTGAGGATGCCGCCGGTGTCACCGGAGTTCGGGTTCCACGACCAGTAGGTGAACGAGATCCCGCCCGTTCCCTCGCCGAGATAGGCCATCAGGGTGCGCAGCCAGGTCTGGTCGCGCGGGTCCCTCAGCGTCGTCCCGAACTCGCCCAGCAGGACGGGCGCGACGTCGTTCTTGTAGAGGTGGCCCCAGTTCTTGTCCCAGATACCGGCCATGTTGGACGGGAAGGACGGGTCGTCGAACCACGGCTGCGGATAGACCGACGTGGCGTAGTCGTGCGCGGAGTAGACGAGCCGGTTCGGGACGTCCAGCCGCACCGGGTCCCGGGCGGCGCCCTGGAGGTTGCCGCCCCACCAGTAGTTGTCGCCCTCGTGGTCGTTGACGCCCTCGACGATAATCAGCCAGTTCGGGTTGGCGGCCAGGATGGCGTTGCCGGCCCGCTCGGCGGCGAGCCGCCAGTCCCGGGCCTGGTCGCCGCAGCCCCAGCAGGCCGGGGAGTGCGGCTCGTTGTGCAGGTCGGCGCCGATGACCGTGGTGTCGCCCGCGTAGTGCCGGGCGAGCATCGTCCAGTCGGAGATCCAGCGCGACTCGGGGTAGGCGGCGGTGTACCAGAGCGCGGACTGCCCGCCGGAGTCCGGGCGGTGCCGGTCGAGGACGACCTTCAGCCCGATCCGCCCCGCGTAGTCGACGATCTTGTCGAGGATCGCCAGCCCGTCCAGCCCTCGCAGGTCCGGGTTCTTGGTGTAGTCGATGCTGTTCGGCGTGCTGCCCGGATCGAACAGCTGGCTGCTGTACGGCAGCCGGAGCGTGTTGTAGCCCAGGCCCTTGATCTGGTCGAGCATGTCCGTGTAGCCGCGCGACCAGAGGCCGTGCGGGGTGTAGTTGGACGTCTCGGCGCCGAACCAGTTGATGCCCGTCATCCGCACCGGCCGGCCCTCCGCGTCGAGCAGCTGCCGGCCGCTGGTGTGCCAGTATCCGGTGCCCGCGGCGGCGCGCGCCGTCTCCGGCGCCGCCGGGACGGACACCAGCGCCAGCAGGGCGGCCAGGACGATCAGAAGGATGCGGCCGCGCCGCAGTGTCGCGGTCATGCGCGCTCTCCTCTTCCGGGACGGACCGTGACGGTTCTCATGCGGGGTCCTCTTCTCTGGTGGGAGCGCTCCCAAAGTCGCGGCGCCGACGCCGTGTGTCAAGGAGGGCGGCCCCGGCCCCGCGGCGACCAGGCAACCCGCGTGAAAACCCGTGAAACGGCCCGCCCTGTCCCTACGACAGGCCGAAGAGCCGGGCGGGGCCGTGCCAGCAGACCGAGCGCAGCCAGTCGTCGCCGAGGTCCAGGGCCGCCAGCGACTCCAGCTGGTGCGCGTACTCGTAGGGGATGTTGGGGAAGTCGGTGCCGAGCAGGACGCGCCCGTCCAGCCCCAGCTCGCGCAGCCGGGGAAGGAGCGCGGCCGGGAACTCGGCGAGCGCCGCGAACCGGGTGAAGACCATCGTCGTGTCGAGGTGGACGCCCTCGTACCCGTCGGCGAGGGCGAGGAAGCCCTCGAACTCCGGCGCGCCCAGGTGGGCGACGATCGCGGTCAGCCGCGGGTGGCGGGCCAGCACCTCGCCGAACGGGCCGGGGCCGGTGTAGCCGTTGGCGACCGGGCCCGATCCGGCGTGGACCAGGGCCGGTACGCCGGCCTCGGCGAGCATCCCCCACACCGCGTCCAGCTCCTTGAGGCGCGGGTCGAACCCGCCGACCTGGAGGTGGACCTTGACGACGCGGGCACCCGACTCCAGGGCGCGGCGCACGTAGTCCTCGACGCCCGGCTCGGGGTAGAAGGTCGCGGTCTGGATGCATTCGGGGACGCGGGCGGCGAACTGGGCGGTCCAGTCGTTCAGCGACTCGGCCATCCCCGGCCGGTGCGGGTAGGTCAGCGAGGTGAAGGCGCGGACGCCGAGGCCGCGCAGGAACGCCAGCCGCTCCTCCTCCGAGTCCCGGTAGCGGATCGGCCACTCGGTGCCGATCAGCGGGCCCGCCTCGTCGAAGTACCCCCAGACGGCGCTCATCAGCCGCGGCGGCATGAAGTGGACGTGGACGTCGATGATGCCGGGCAGCCCGAGCGCCCGCCAGAACGCGGGGACGCCGGAATCAGAACGGGGTTCGGTCACGCCTCGACCCTAGCCGGGGCTCAGGTGATCTCGGCGAGCAGGGCGGGCAGAGTCGCGCGCAGCTCGCGCCGCCAGTAGGGCCAGCTGTGCGTGCCGCGGTAGAAGTGCGTGGTGACCGGGATGCCGAGCTTCTTCAGCTTGCCGGCGAACTCCAGGGAGACGGTGTGGGCGAGCACCTCCAGGATGTCGGTGCCCGTCGCGGGGCGCGGGTCGTAGGGGCCGGGCGTGCCGTCGCCGGCGCTCACGTGCACCCGGACGCCGGCGAGCCGGCCCGCGAGGTCGAACGGGTTGTGCTGCCGCCACACGACGCGCTGCCGGTCGGGGTCGCCCCAGACGTCGGTCCAGTCGAGGGACGGCGCGCCGATCGCGACGCCCAGCTCGACGAGGTCGGCGACGTCGAGCCCGGACGGGTCGCGGTGCAGCGTGTGGACGGGCCCGCTGAACGACGCCGCCGCCCGGAAGAAGCCGCGGTGCCGCGCCGCGTACGCCAGGGCGCCGAGGCCGCCCATCGCGTTCCCGGCGACGGCGCGGTCCGGCCCGGCGCGGTATCCCCGTTCGAGGATCTGCCGGAGCTCGGCGAGGTGGAAGGTCTCCCACTTGGGCGCGCCGCCGTCGCCGCGGTTCCACCAGTCGGTGTAGTTGCCGCACGGGCCGCCCTCCGGCATGACGACGATCACGTCGGCGTCCTCGGTGAGCTCCTCGATGTCGCTGTGGTCGGTCCACACGGTGTGGCCGTCCCGCCCGGCGCCGGCGCCGTGCAGGAGCCAGAGCACCGGCCAGGTGCGGGAGGCGTCCCGCGACCAGCCGGGGGGCAGCAGGAGGCGGACGTGCACGACGCCCTCCAGGACGGGCGAGCGGATCGCCAGGTCGAGCACGCGGCGGCGGGGGCGGCGCTCGCCGACCACGGCCGCGCCGTCGTCGGCGGGGGCACCGGGCGGGGCCGTCCCGCCCGCGGCGATGGACGCCGTCAGCCCGGCGACCGCCACGATGAGTCCCGCTCCCGCCCAGCCCCGCAGCCGCATGTCCACGCCCCGGTCGTTCAGATGTTCTCCTGGTGTAAGGGTTCCCGCCGGCGGCCATGTTTCAACGCTGTGTAATCGGTTTATAAAGTGCCGGGCCGGGGTTTCCGGTCCACCATGGACCGTCATGCCGTGGAGGAGGCGACCAGTCGGATGCGGAGCGTCGGGATGCGGAGCAAGGCGGAGCTGGAGTCCGCGATCGCGGGCGGCGGCCGCGCCGTCCTGGTGATCAACTCCCGCTCGCGCCGGGGCCGCCGGCGCTACGGCACGGCCCGCCGCCTGCTGCGCGAGGCGGGGCTGGAGTTCCCGCACGTCTTCCCGGTGACCGACCCGAGCCGGCTGCGCGAGCTGTTCGCCGACATCCTGGCGCTGGAGCCCGACCTGGTCGTGGTCGGCGGCGGGGACGGCACGATCGCCGAGGCGGTCGGGCACCTGGCGCATCGCGACATCGCGCTCGGCGTGCTGCCGCTCGGCACCACCAACAACTTCGCCCGCAGCCTGGAGCTGCCGCTGGACCTGCCCGGCGCGGTCGCGACGCTCGCTCTCGGCCGCGCGGACGGCGGTAAGGTCGCGGACGTGGACGTCGGCTGGTTCGAGTCCACCGGCGACCCGCAGGGCGAGGGGCCCGGCGCCGAGCGCGAGCACATCTTCGCGAACATGGTGAGCCTCGGCCTGTCGGTCGAGGTCGCCGGGCACGTCCCGCACACGCTCAAGCGGTTCCTCGGCCGGCCGGCGTACGCGCTGACGGCGGCGCGGCTGCTGCCCCGGCACGAGGCGTTCACCGCCCGCATCCGGATCGGCGGCGAGGTCCGCGAGCTCGCCACGCACCAGCTGAACATCGCCAACGGCGCGCACCACAGCGGGCAGCGGATCGCCCGCGACGCCAGCCCCGACGACCGGCTGCTGGCCGTCTACCGGCTGGGCGACGAGCGGCGGCTGCGGCTGGCGTCGGCGACGGCCCGGCACGTCCTCACCGGGCAGTGGCGGAGCCTCGCCGAGGACGCGTTCCTCACCACCGGGGAGGTCGAGATCGAGACCGACCCGCCGCTGCGGGTGGACGTGGACGGCGAGATCCGCGGCCGCACCCCGGTCTCGATCAAGCTGCGCGGCAACGCGCTGCGGGTGATCGTCCCGCGCACGTTCACCGACACCTGACGGGGCTCAGGGCCGCGGCGGGGCCTCGTCCGCCATCACGTAGGCGCCCGCCTCCAGCCGCTCGATCAGGCCGCGCGTCCAGACCGCGGCGGAGTCGGCGGAGTGCACCCACCAGCCGAGCAGCTCGCGCAGGTGGTCCGCCGGGTCCTGCTCGTCCTGGAGCGGGGCGATGGACGCGCGCCAGCGGGCGAGGCCGTCCAGCCGCTCGCGCAGCAGCGCGACCGCCTCGGCGCGCGGCAGCTCGGTGAGGAACCCGAGCCCGGCCGTGAGCATCTCCGGGTGCCGGACGTCGACCGCGGAGATCGCGCAGCGCAGCAGCCGGAAGAACTCGGCCCGGCCGGCGTCGGTGATCTCGTAGTCGGTGTGCGGCGGCCCGGCCTCGCTCTCCTCCACGTCGTGCGCCCGCAGCAGGCCCTCCTTGGCCAGCTGCCTGAGCGCGTGGTAGATCGAGCCCGGGTTCACGTGGGCCCACTCGTCCGAGCCCCACGAGATGAGCTCCCTGCGGACCTCGTACCCGTGGGCCCGCCCGAACCGCCGCACTCCGCCGAGCACCAGCAGCCGCGTCGTCGACATCCTCGCCCCCTGATCGCAAACCTGTTCAGGGTAGAGGGTCCGGCCCGCGCGCGGCGCGGTCCTCAGCGTTTCAGGCTCGCGAGATCCTCGGAGGTGAGGGCCAGTCCCGCGGCGGCGGTGTTCTCCTCCAGGTGGTCCGGGGAGCCGGTGCCGGGGATCGCCAGCATCACCGGCGAGAGGGCGAGCAGGCCCGCGAGGAGGACCTGCGGGACGCTCGCGCCGTGCCGCTCGGCGATCGCGCGGACGCGCGCGTCGTCGGGAATGCCGAAGCCGCCGAGCGGGAAGTAGGGCGCGTAGGCGATGTGCTCGCGCTCGCACACCGCGAGGAGCGCGGTGTCCTGCGGCTGCGTCACGTCGAACCGGTTCTGGACGGCGGCGACGGGGGCGATCCTCCGGGCCTCGTCGAGTTGCGTCCCGGTCACGTGGCTCAGCCCGAGGTGCCGGATGAGCCCCTCCTCCCGCAGCCCGGCGAGGACCTCGAAGCGCTCGCCGATCGGCTCGTCCGCCGGCGGCTCCAGGCCGCCCGGACGCAGGTAGACGAGGTCGAGCCGGTCGAGTCCCAGCTCGGTCAGGTTCCGCTCCACCTCCGAGCGCAGCCGGGACTTCTCGAGCTGCCCCGACGGGTACGGGTCGCCCGGCCCCCGGTACGGGCCCACCTTCGTGGCGATGACGAGGCCGCGCGGGTAGGGGGCGAGCGCCGCGCGGATCATCTCGTTCGCCGCCGGGCCGTCCGGGTGGTAGTAGAACGCGGCGGTGTCGATGTGGTCCACGCCCAGCTCGACCGCCCTGTGCAGGATCTTCAGGCCCGTCTCGCGGTCGTTCGGCGGCACGTCCAGACCGCTCACGGGCAGCCGCATCGCGCCGAAGCCCATCCGGTTGATCCGCAGGTCGCCGCCGAGATCGAAATGCTGTGTCATGTGCCCCACTGTGCTGCGGCGCCCGGTTCGGGACGAGCGGCTGGCAGGTTGATGCCAGCGCGGCGCCCCTGCGGGCGCGTGGCAGACTGAAGGGTGATGAGCGTCGATCTGGACCGGAATGTCGTGCTGCGCGGCGAGGCGGAGCTGGCCGAGCGCGCCGGTCGGCTGTTCTCCGCGAGCGAGGAGTTCGCCTGCGCCGCGACGGACCTGAACACCTGGGCCCTGCCGGGGTTCCGGGAGCGGATCGTCGCCGAGCGGCGCAGGCTCCGGCCCGGACCGGACGCCTACAAGCTCTACAACCCGGCGGCGCTCGCGGACGAGGAGTCCGAGCGGCACCTGCTGGAGCTGGCGCGCGGCGGGGTCCGGGTGCGGATCTGCACGGCGCCGCTCCCGCACGAGACGATCATCGTGGACCGGCGGGTGGCGATCCTCGCGGGACCGCCCGAGGGCGGCGTCCGCGAGTACACGGTCGTCCGGTCGCCGAGCGTCGTGAGGGGCGTCGTGTCGCTGTTCTGGGCGACGTGGGAGAAGGCGGCCGACCTCGCCGACCACCGGCGCGACCGGCCGCCCGCGCTGAGCGAGGAGAGCCGGGCGATCCTGCGGCTGCTCGGCGGCGGGCTGAAGGACGAGGCCGCGGCGCGGCGGCTCGGCATGTCACTGCGCACCTACCGGCGCCGCGTCGCGGAGATCCTCACCCTGCTGGACGCCGGCTCCCGCTTCCAGGCGGGCCTGCGCGCCAAGGAGTACGGCCTGATCGGCTGACGGCCCGATCCGCTGGCGGCCCGAACAGCCGGGAGTCAGCCGCCGGCCAGCGGGACCAGCTTGACGAAGACCAGGTCGGGGTCCGCGCCGAGGTCGATCTCCTCGTCGAGGTCCTCCACCTGGCGGTCGCCGGCGAGCATGAAGAACCCGTTGCGCAGGAACGCGCGCTCGGCGATGTCGGCCTGCCGCTCCCAGTCGATGCGGCGGGGCTCGCGCAGCCGGTAGCCGTTCAGCTCCGCCTCGGCGTCGTCGGGGCGGACGAGGCCGTGGAACCGGTCGGACGGCCGCGCGTTGTGCCGGGCGACCTCCTCGCGGACCCGGAGCCGGATCAGCTCCCGGGCCGTCATCCGCGCCGGCAGCCCCGCCACCTGGAACTCGGCGACGGGCGCGCCGGTCGCCGTCTCGTCCCGGAACGTCACCTCGGCCATCACGCACCTCGCTTGATCTGCGACAGGATGGACTCGTCGCCGATCCTGTCGTCGGCGGCGAGCAGGAACGCCTTGCTCAGGATCAGGGAGAGCCGCTCGTCCTCGAACGGCAGGAACACCTTGGCGGCGGGCGTGCGGCGCTCGGGGACGATGCACAGGAACGCGTCGTCCGGCTCCATCACGATGTTCGCCGAGCCGAGGTGGATCTTGTAGGTGCGCAGCTCGCCCTTGACGACCAGGTGGCGCCCGTCGATGACGCAGCGGTCGGCGATCTTGGTCTTGGGCAGGATGCGCTCCAGGGCGTCCCTGCGCGTCCGCGTGGACTCGGTGAGGTCCGCGTGCCACTCGCGCACCCAGTAGTCGTGCGCCTCGCCGTCCTCCCACATGGGGTCGGCCGCGATCGAGGTGACGCCGACGAACAGGTCGACGTCGCGCATCGCCTCGCTCAGGACCCGCGGGGGGACGTCCGCGAGCGGCGCCTCCCGCCAGGCGCCGCCGGCGCGGCGGTCGAACATGACCCGGTTCGTCCCGGCGATCTCCTGCTCGCCGGCCCAGTCGGCGAGGACGTGCGAGAAGCGCACCCGCCACTCCCCCGCCGCGAGCGTCCGCGTCGCCTCGTCCGAGCCGCCGCCGTCCCACGGGCCGAGCAGGCGGCTGGTCCAGCCGCGGGCCCGGAACAGCGCGAACATCCGCCGGTAGTGGACGAGGTGCGCGGCGAAGCGGTTGGAGTAGGTCCGGGTCTCCTCCTCCGCCGGGGTGAGCAGGTAGATCTCGCGGAACGCCTGCTTGAACGGCTGCCGGATCCGCCGCTCGACGAGGAGGTCGCGCCAGGCCCGCACCTCGTCCGGCGAGGCCCCGATCGGGTGCCACAGCCGGACGGGGGCGTCGTCGGCGGCGTCCGGCAGGTCGCCGGCGGCCGGGAGGACGTCCCGCAGGTCGCCGGGGGCGACCTCGATCCGCCAGATCAGGGCGCGCACCACGGGTCCGGCGATCGGGTGCCGGACCAGCGTGTCGCGCCACTCGCCGAACGGGTGGGCCGCGTCGACGGTGAAGCCGCCCTCCAGCGCCCGCGCGAGCGTGGCGAGCTGGGCGTCGACCCGTTTGACCAGGTCGCGGAGCTCCTTGACCTCGTCCTTGTGGTCGCGGCGGACGGCCGCGGGGACGCTCTTCAGCGTCCTGCCGTCCTTCTCGAAGCTCAGCCCCGCCTTGCCGGCCGCGGTGACGACGGCCGTGTAGCCGGACAGCTCGCGGCGCAGCACGCCGTCGGCGTCGAAGCCGAGGCCGGGGAGCCGCAGCGCGACCTCGGTGCGCTCCGCGAGCGCCGCCTCGATCCTCTTCAGCATCTTGTCGAGCTGCTTGGGCACGCCCTTGTGCCGCACGGACCCGCGGACGGTCCGGAACGCGGTGACCAGCTCCGGCGTCGGGAAGTCCTGCGCCGCCCGCGCGATCTCGTACAGCAGGCCCTGCGACGGCAGCGACTTCGCCTCGGTCGGCGCGACGGAGACGCCGGGAAGGAGACGGTCGAAGAAGGCGGGCAGCCACGGCTCGTCCCGCAGCAGCATCAGGCGCGCGGCCCGGCCGAGGGTCGCCACCTCGTCGGGCGTGAACGCCTTGTCCGCGCGGAAGGGCACCTCGCCGGCCTGGATCGCGCGGGCCCGGTCCGCGGCGGCCTCCAGGGCGCGGCGGGCGAACGCGTCGTAGGCGGAGATCGGCGCGACGCGCTCCCACACGTCCGGGAGCGGCGGCGGGGAGGTGTAGGAGTTGGCGCGGTCGAGTTCGGTGAGGAGCACCCGCTCCCGCGCGCCGAGGCCGACGACGACGTCGAGTTCGTCCAGGGCGATCGGGCCCGATCTGCGGTCGCGGAGCCGTCCGGCCGTCGTGCGCAGGACGTCCTCGCCCGCGAGCCCGGCGATCGCCAGGAGCGCGAACGGCTGGTCGGTGCGGTCGGTGTCCAGGCGGAACCCGACCAGCGTGCGGGCCGGGGCCGAGACGTCCGGCCACGGGCCGGTGCAGCGCAGCAGGGAGCCCGCGCCCAGGGTCAGGTCGGCCCACTTGCGCGTTTCCAGTCCCGCGACGAGGGCGGTGAACATCCGCTCGCACGCCTCCGGCGTGTAGCGCGGCTGGCGCTGCTTGCCCTCGTCCTCGACCCGGAACCGGACCGAGGTCGACACGAACGGCTTCCTGCGGCCGACCGCGTAGGCGGCCGGCATCAGCGTGCCGAGGTCCTCGTCGGAGAGCCGGTCCAGGCCCGGGAACCAGGCGCGGAACTCCTCGTCCTCCGGCGCCGGGTCGGTCATGGCGCGCAGGAGCCGAGCGGTCAGGTCCATCAGGCCCCCTTCTTGATCTGCCGCAGGACGGCCTCGTCAGTGATCTTGTGGTCGGCGGCCAGCAGGAACGCGGTGCCGAGGATCCGCGTCAGCAGTTCGTCGTCGACCGGCAGGAACAGGCCGTTCCGCCGCGGCCGGCGGACCGGTTCGACGCGCAGCCGGTCGTTGCCGGGCTCCATCAGCACGCTCCCGGACGCGAGGTGGATCCGGTAGGTGCGCAGCCCGCCGCGGACCACGAGGAACCGGCCGTCGACCGCGCAGCGGCCGGCGATCCGCGTGCCGGGCAGGACCCGGCGCAGCACGTCGGCGCGGATCTCGGCGCTCGCCGGAAGCCCGCCGAACGGCTCGTGCCCGGTGTCCGGAGCCACGCGCAGGAACAGGTCGGCCTCCCGCATCCCCTCGCTGAACACCAGCGGCGGCACGTCCGCCGGCGCCGTCTCCGTCCAGCGGCCGGCGGCCCGCCGCTCGAACCGCACGCCGCCGTGCCCGGGGTGGCGGCCGACCCGCCACCCGCCCTCGGCGAGGACGCGGCGGATCTCGCCGTCGAGGGGGCCGGCGCCGCGCGGCTCCGCGCCGGCTCCCGGGGCGCCGGTCCGGTAGGTCTCGCGGAAGGCCTGCGGAAACGACTGCGTCATCCGGTTGCCGGTCACGAAGTCGCGCCAGGCCCGGACCGCGCCGCGGAACGCGCGCACCGGATGCCACAGCCGGACCCGCGCCCCGGCGGCCGGGACGGGCAGCGCGCGGCCGTCCACGGTCACCAGCACGTCCTCGCCGGGGGTGGCGGCCCGCCAGAGCCCGTCCGGCGTCTCGAACTCCCAGACCAGGCCGCGCGCGACCATGCCGGTGACCGGATGGTCGCGGTGGTGCCGGCACCACCGCGCGTACGGCCAGGTGCGCTCGACCGCCATCAGCGCCTCGACCCGGCCGCGCTCGGCGGCGAGCGTCGCCCGGATCTGCCGCGCCAGCGTCTTCAGCTCCTTGACCTGCGCGGCGAACGGCACCTTGAGCGCGCCCGGCACGGTCGGCAGCGGGTGCCCGTCGGCGCCGATGAAGGCGAGCCGGACGGTCAGCGGGTCGGTGATGGCGATGACCGCCTGGTAGCCGCCGACGTCGCGGACGAGCGTGCCGTCCCGGCCGAGGCCGTGCGCGGGTACGCCGCCCTCGGCCGGCTGCGCCGGCGGGTCCTCGGCCGGCTGCGCCGGCGTGCTGCCGCGGCACGGTGCGTTGGGCGCGTCCTGATGCGCCCGGAGGTCGTCGGACATGAGGTGATCTTTCCAGAAGGCACCGTCGGCGCCGGGACGGTTCGGCTGATCAGCGCTTGATCTGGGTCAGGATCGTCGCGTCGGTGATCGTGTGGTCGGCGGCGAGGAGGAACGCCTTGCTGAGGATGAGGGAGAGCCGCTCGTCCTCGAACGGGAGGTACAGCCTCCCCGGGCCCTTCCGGCCCCGGGCCTGCACGATGCACAGGTAGGAGCCGTCGTTGTCCATCAGGACGTTGGCCGAGCCGAGATGGATCCGGTAGGTGCGCAGCCGGCCGCGGACGACCAGGTAGCGGCCGTCGAGGGAGCAGCGGTCCGCGATCTTCGTGCGGGGCAGGACGCGCTCCAGCGCCGCCCGGCGGACCTCCGCGCTCGCCGTCAGGGCGCCGAACGTCGTCTCCCTCCAGTAGGCGGTGTACCGGTCCTCGCCGCGGTCGGCCCACTCGGGGTCGGCGGCGATGGAGGTGACGGCGACGAACAGGTCCACGTCCCGCATGGCCTCGCTGAACACGACCGGCGGGACGTCGGCGACGGGCGTCTCCCGCCAGCGCCGGCCGTCCTTGCGCTCGAACCGGACCTGGTCGGTCGTGGCGTGCTCGGGTCCCCAGTCGGCGACGTCCACCGGTTCGTGGTAGAAGCACGCGCGCCACTCGCCGCCGAGTTCGCGGCGCGCCTCGCCGTTGTAGCCGCCGTCGTACCGGCCGAGGAAGTTCGCCTGCCAGCCGCGCTCCTTGAACAGCGCGTACAGCCGCCGGTAGCGGACGATGTGCGCGGCGAACCGGTTGGAGTAGGCGCTCGTCTCCTCCTCCGCGGGCGTGAGGAGGTAGATCTCGCGGAACGCCTGCTTGAACGGCTGCCGGATCTGCTCGTCCATCACGCGCTCCCGCCAGGCCCGGACGTCGTCCGCCGCCGCGCGGATGGGGTGCCAGAGCCGCACGCGCGCGGGGCCGCCGGTGCCCGTCATGGACGCGTGCCACGCGCCGTCCTCATCCTGGAACTCCCAGACTAGGCCGCGGACGATCGCCCCGGTGACCGGATGGTCGCGGTAGTACTCGCACCATTCGTCATAGGGCCAGACGCGGTCTTCCGGCATCAGCCCCTCGATGCGCGCCCGCTCGCTCGACAGCGTCCCCCGGACCTCCTTGGCGAGCGCCTTCAGCTCTTTCAGCTCGTCGGGGAAGCCGTCCTTGACCGCCGCCGGGGCCGTCTTGGAGGCGCGGCCGTCCGCTCCGGTGAAGGTGAGCCGGACGGTCGCGGCGTCCACGATCGAGACGCGGGCCGTGTGCTCGCCGAGCGTCCGCTCGACCGAGCCGTCCGGGCGCAGGCCGTGGGCCGGGACGGTGCGTTCGACCAGTTGCTCCGGCGTGATGCCCTGCCGCTCGGCGGCGGACCGCAGCGCGGTGTCGATCTGCTTGCGCAGCGCCCGGTTCCTGATCCTCGCGTGCAGGTCCCGCAGCGCCTCCAGCCCGCCGGGGTCGTCGATCGCGCCGAGGGCGTTGATCGCCGCGCCCGCGAGCTTGAGGTCCTCGGCGAGGTCGTGGCCGGGCGCTCCGGCGCGCAGGGCGAGCGCGGCGAGCGGCCGGGTCGCCCCGGGACCGCCGGTCAGCGCCGCCGCCCAGACGATGCCGCGCGCGACGTCGCCGTGGTCCTGGTGGACGAGGTACCGGTAGTGGTAGGTGTCGGGGACCCAGTCGGCGTGCGGGCCGTGCTCCGCCGAGTTCAGCGGTTCGCCCCCGACGAGCGCGCGCAGGCATCCGGCCACGGCGTCACGGGCGGCCGCCTCGTCCGCGAGGGCGGCGCACGCGCGCCGCCACTTCTGGGACGGGCGCGGCGCGGACAGGCTCGCCAGGTGCCGGACGAACCGGGCCCGCGCGACGGTCGGGGCCGTCGTCACGAGGTCGCGCAGCGGTGCGGCCCACGCGTCGCGCGCGGGCAGCAGGCCGACCGGGACGTGCGCCTCGTCCGCGGTTCCCAGCAGTTTCTGCAGGCGCCTGACGATCGGAGCGCGGTACCCGATCGCCACGTCGGCCCTCGCGAACCCGGCGTTGACGCGCTTCAGCCGGGCGGCGAGCGCGCGGACGCCGTCGGCGTCGAGCCTCTCCACAACGGCGAGCGCGACGCCGAGCGCATCGGCGAACATGTAGCCGTCTTCCGCGAAACGGCAGGCCCGCCGGAGCATCACGCCCGCCTCGCCCGGCGTCCAGCCGCCCGTCCCCGCTATGAGGTCCAGCAGCACCGGCCGATGGGGCCAGGAGCCCACGTACTCGGGGCCGCCGGCCAGCATGAGGGCGAGGACCGCGGCCCTGGCGTCGTCCTCCGGACGCCCTTCGAGCCACCGGCGGATCTCCGTGGCGGTCCGCGGCCGGCCGTCGAGGAGGTCGAGCAGCGGGCGGGCGCGGCCGAGGGCGGCCAGGCGGACGCCGTCCAGGCCGTCGTTCTCGCGTGCCTCGGGGGCGAGCGTGTCGTAGGACATGGCCGGGATGCTGGCAGGAGCGACCGACAAAAACCTGCGATTCCGGCATCTGTTCAGTGACCTCATGGTCACCTACGCTCGGGGAGAACCGTTACAGAATCACATTCGGGACGGGCCATGACGCACAGCGTGGTGATCATCGGAAGCGGTTTCGGCGGCCTCGGGATGGCGATCCGGCTGCGGGAGGCCGGCGTCCACGACGTGGTGATCCTGGAGAAGGCCGGCGGGCTCGGCGGCACCTGGCGGGACAACACCTACCCGGGCGCGGCCTGCGACGTCCCCTCCCACCTGTACTCGTTCTCGTTCGAGCGCAAGACCGACTGGTCGCGCCGGTTCCCGCCGCAGCCGGAGATCCTGGAGTACCTCTGGCACTGCGCCCGCAAGTACCGCGTGCTGGACAAGATCCGGTTCCGCACCGAGGTCACCGAGGCGCGGTTCGACGAGGACGCGGCGCTGTGGCGGATCTCCACGACGTCCGGCACCCTGGACGCCCGGGTCCTGGTCTCGGCGTGCGGGCAGCTCAACAGGCCCGAGCTGCCGCCGATCGAGGGGCGCGACTCGTTCACCGGCCCCGCCTTCCACTCCTCGCGCTGGGACCACGGCGTCGACCTGCGCGGCAAGCGGGTCGCGGTGGTCGGGACGGGGGCGAGCGCGATCCAGATCGTCCCGGAGATCGCGGCGGAGGCGGCGGAGCTGCGGCTGTTCCAGCGCTCCGCGCCGTACGTGATCGACAAGCCGGACAAGCCGTACCGAGCCTGGGAGCGCGCCGTCCTGCGGACGGTGCCGGGGCTGTACGAGCTGAGCCGCGCCCGGATCTACGCGCTGCTGGAGGCGCGGGCCCTCGGCTTCATCCGGTACCCGCGGCTGATGGGGCTCATGGAGCGCGCCTTCCGCCGGCACCTGGAGGAGCAGGTCGGCGACCCCGGGCTGCGCGCCGAGCTCGTCCCCGGCTACCGGATGGGCTGCAAGCGGATCCTGCTGTCCGGCGACTACTACCCGGCGCTGTCCCTGCCGCACGTCGACCTCGTCACGGCCCCGATCGAGCGCGTCACGCCGTCCGGGATCGAGACGGCGGACCGCGCGTACGAGGTGGACGCCATCGTGTACGCGACCGGGTTCCGCTCCACCGAGTTCCTCTCCCCCATGAAGATCGTCGGGCGGGACGGGCGGGAGCTGAACGAGGCGTGGCGGGACGGCGCGCAGGCCCACCTCGGCATCACGGTCAGCGGCTTCCCGAACCTGTTCCTGCTCTACGGCCCGTACACCAACCTCGGCCACAACTCGATCATCTACATGCTGGAGTCGCAGATCCGCTACGTCCTCGGCTGCGTGGACGCGCTGCGCCGCGCCCGCCTCGACTGGATCGACGTCAAGCCGGATGTGCAGGACGCGTTCACCCGCGAGATGCAGGAGCGGATGCGCTCGACCGTGTGGCAGGAAGGCTGCCGGAGCTGGTACATGACCGCCGACGGCAAGATCGTGAACAACTGGCCCGGCCACACCTTCGCCTACCGCAACGCGACCCGGCGGCCCGACCCGCGGCATTTCCGCGCGCGCCGGGCCTCCTCCCGGTAGAGCGGCGGCCTAGGCTCTGTGCCATGCCGACCGCCTTCATCACCGGCGCGACCGCGGGGATCGGTGCCGCCTTCGCCCGCCGCCTCGCCTCCGACGGGTTCGACCTGGTCCTGCTGGCCCGCGACGCGGAGCGCCTGGAGCGCACCGCCGCGGACCTGCGCGAGAAGTACGCCGTCCGCACCGAGGCATTGCCCGCCGACCTGTCCGCCGAGGACGGCCTCGCGGCGGCGGAGAAACGCGTCCGCGACGGCGTCGACCTCCTCGTCAACAACGCCGGCTTCGGCAACAAGGGCGTGTTCCTCGACGTCCCCGTGTCGGACGAGCTGACCATGCTCAAGGTGCACTGCGAGGCCGTGCTGCGGCTCACGCACGCCGTCCTGCCGGGGATGCTGGAGCGGGGCCGCGGCGGCGTCATCAACGTCTCCTCCGCCGCGGCGTTCGCGACGCGGGGCACCTATGGGGCGTCCAAGGCCTGGGTGGTGAGCTTCAGCCAGGGCGTCGCGGCCGACATCGGCGCGCGGTCGCGGGGCGGGGTCCGGGTGATGGCGCTGTGCCCCGGTTTCGTGCGCACCGAGTTCCACGACCGCGCCCAGATGGACATGTCGGACGTCCCGAAGTTCATGTGGCTGGACAAGGACGACGTCGTGAACGCCGCGCTGCGCGACCTGCGCCGCGGCGTCCAGGTCAGCGTCCCGAGCCCGCAGTACAAGGCCATCGTCGGCGTCGGCCGCCTCCTGCCCCGCGGCCTGGTGACGCGGCTGTCGTCCACTACCGGCCGTAAATACGACTGATCACTCAGTCAAGGGTCACGGTCTTGTCACGGGCGGGATGACAGGGCAGGGTGGCAGGGCCGGTTCGATGGCGCGCCGAACGGCCTCCACCCCAGCCCCCGTCCGCCGAGAGGTCTTTCCCGATGGGTCACGACCTGGGTCACGCCGCCCTCGCCCTGCTCGCCACCACCGTCTACTACATCGCCTTCCTCGTCTTCCGGATCTCCGCGCGCCGCATGGAGCCGCTGCGCGGCAGCCGCCCGTTCCGCGTCGCCCGCCTCATGCTGACGAACCCGGTCTGGCTGGGCGGCGGCCTGCTGCTGTTCCTCGGCCTCGGCCACGAGGTCGTGGCCTTCTCCGCGGTGCCCCTCGCCGTCGCGCAGCCGATCTTCGCCGTCAGCCTGGTGTTCCTCGTCGCGTTCGCCGTGCGCTTCCTCGGCGAGCGGCTCAGCGCCCGGGAGTGGGCGAGCGTCGCGCTGTTCGTCCTCGCGACGGTGCTGATCGGGCTGTCGGCCACCGAGGAGGGCGAGCCGCACGCGGACGCGACCCTCGCCGGGACGCTGGCCCGGCCGTGGACGATGATCGCCGTCTGCGCCCCCGCGGTGGTCGTCGCGGCGCTGGTGTGGCTGGTCGGCGACCGCCGCGCGGGCGGCCGGCACGCCCGCAAGCTCGCCGGCGTCGCCTACGGGATCGGCGCTGGGGCCTGCGCCGGGCTCGCCGAGGCCGGCATCCGCGGCATCTCGATCGTCTACCAGGAGACCGGGAGCGTCCGGACGGTCTTGGAGTCCCCCTACCCGTACCTGACGCTCGGCCTCGCCGCCATCGCGCTGGGGCAGCTGCAGATCGCGCTGCAGCGCTGCCGCGTCGCGATCGTCGCGGTGGTGCTGACCGTCATCGGACGGACGTACCTGATCGTCAGCAGCACCGTGCTGTTCGGCGAGCGGTGGCCGCAGGAGACCGAGCCGTTCGCACTGCGGACGGGCGGCTTCGTGCTCGCGCTGGCCGCCCTGGTGCTGTTCCCCCGGTACGAGGAGCCGCACCCGGCGGCCGTGCCGCCTCCCCCGGGGAAGGGCGTGCGGGCCCTCCGCTGATCGTTTAGATTGCCGCAATGACCGTCACCCCCCGCCGGCTCCTCGGCGCGGCCCTGCTCGCCGCCGCGCTGCTGCTCCCGATGCTCGCCACGCCGCCCGCGCACGCCGTCGTCGGCGGCACCCCGGCGCGCACCGCCGCGTACCCGTGGCTGGCCGCGGTCGGGTCGCCGATCTTCCTCGTCCGGCCGTCCGGGCAGTTCTGCGGCGGCGTCCTGATCGAGCCCGACAAGCTGCTCACCGCGGGGCACTGCGTGTCGATGTTCCGCTCCGTGCCGGGGGTCCTGACGGCCACCTTCGGACGGGACGACCTGGTCGGCGCCGACGGGGAGACGGTCGGGGTGACGTCCGTCCGCGTGCACCCCGAGTACCGGGAGACCTCGTTCAAGGGCGAGACCGTCGGCCACCACGATCTCGCCGTCCTCACGCTGGCGCGGCGCGTGGACCGTCCGGTCGCCGCCCTCGGCGCGCCCGGGAACGCCCGGACGGGACGGATCGCCGGCTGGGGCTTCACCTCCGAGAACGACCTGTTCAACACCCGTCTGCGCGAGGCCCGCGTGCCGCTCCCCGGCGACCGGGCGTGCGAGCGCGCCTACGGCGACGCGTTCGACCCGTCCGACATGCTGTGCGCCGGATCGGACACCGCCGACTCCTGCCAGTTCGACAGCGGCGGCCCGCTGGTCGCGCGCGGACGCGTCGTCGGGCTGGTCTCCTGGGGCTACGGCTGCGGCGAGCCCGGCTACCCCGGCGTCTACGCGCGGCTCGGCTCCCTGCCCTGACCGGCCCTTGCCCCGCCGCGCCCGGGGCCGGATGCTGGCCCCATGCGGGTGCTGGTGACGGGGGCGGCGGGATACATCGGGTACGCGGTGGGGCGGCGGCTGGTCGCGGCCGGGCACGACGTGGACGGACTGGTGCGCCGGGCCGCCGGCGTGCCGGACGGGGTCCGGCCCGTCCACGGCGACCTCCTCGTCCCGGACGGGCTGCCGCGCGGCCCCTATGACGGGATCTGCCACCTCGCGGCGCTCACCCGCGTCCGCGAGTCGTTCGACGCGCCCCTGCGGTATTTCACCGCTAACGTCCAGGGGACCGTGAACCTGCTGGAGGCCGTGGACACGGACCGGGTCGTGCTCGGCTCGACCGCCGCCGTGTACGGGACCCCGGAGCGGCAGCCGATCCCCGAGAGCGAGCCCGCGGCTCCGGCCAGCCCGTACGGGGCCTCGAAGCTGGCCGCCGAGCAGGCCGTCCGGTTCCACGCCCGGACCGGCGCGATCGGCGCGGTCGTGCTGCGCACCTTCAACGTCGCCGGCTCGGTGGACGGGCGCGTCGACCCCGACGAGACCCGGCTGATCCCGAAGGCGCTCGCGGTGGCCGCCGGCCGCGCCCCGCACCTGGATGTCAACGGCGACGGGCTGGCGGTCCGCGAGTACCTGCACGTCGACGATCTCGCCGCCGCCTACGTGCGGGCGGTGGAGGCCGTCGCGCCGGGCGAGGACCGCGTCTACAACGTCGGCAGCGGCGCCGGGGCGGCCGTGCGCGAGGTCGTCGCCGCCGTCGAGGAGGTCACCGGGCGGCCGGTGCCCACCCGCCGCCGGCCCGCCCGGCCCGAGGCGCCGGTGCTGGTCTGCGACGCCACCGCGATCCGGGCCGGCCTCGGCTGGCGGCCGGACCGCTCCGCCCTGCCGGAGATCATCGCCGGTGCGTGGAACGCCCTGGTCCGCGCGGGCGGATAAACTCGCCCGCGTGTCCGAGCCGAAGTTCGAAGTCCAGATGCCGCACGACCGGGTCATGATCAAGACAGAGAAGGACAGCGGCGAGCGCCGCAGCACGGGCGGGATCGTCATCCCCGCGACGGTCGAGCAGGAGAACCGCCTCGTGTGGGGCGAGGTGTGCGGGGTCGGCCACCACGTCCGGATCGTCAAGCCCGGCGACCGCGTGCTGTTCCACCCCGGCGACCAGTACGAGGTGGAGATCCAGGGCGAGAATTACCTCATCATGCGCGAGCGCGACCTGCACGCGATCGCCAGCGAACGTCCCGAGCACGGCACCGGCCTGTACCTCTGACCGCGGCCGGGGCTCCGGCCCCGGCGCCCCCCGGATGAGCAGCGCGGATCCTGCGAGGTGCCAACGGGACGCCGCCCGGGTTGCTCACTTTTCACCTGTTCCCCCGGGTGCTCCTCAACTAGGCATGGTCGGCAGAACACGGTTCGACCCGAGGAGCCCCCCGCCATGTCCGAGCTCTCGCCCCTCGCCCGCCGCGCCTTCCTGACCAGAGCGGGCGCCGTCGCGGGCGGCGCCGTCCTGCTCGGGACGGCCGATCTCGCCCGCCCGCGCGCCGCCCGCGGCCTCGCCGCGCCGCGCGTCTACACGCGGGCGGAGTGGAGCGCCAGGCCGCCGTCGTCCACCGCGCAGATCATCGCCGCGCCCGACCACCTCGTCGTCCACCACATGGCCTTCCCGAACTCCACCGACTACTCCCTCGCCCACGCCTTCCAGCTGTCCCGCGACTGCCAGGACCTCCACATGGACACCAACGGGTGGGCCGACACGGGCCAGCAGCTCACCATCAGCCGCGGCGGCCACGTCATGGAAGGCCGCAACCGCTCGCTCGAAGCCGTCGGCCAGGGCGCCAACGTGATGGGCGCGCAGACCGCGAACCACAACGGCCACACCCTCGGCATCGAGAACGAGGGCACCTACATCACGGCGCTTCCCACGGCGGCCCTGTGGACGTCGCTCGTCCAGACGCTCGCCTGGCTGTGCGACGTCTACGGCCTCGACCCCCATGCCGCCATCGTGGGGCACCGCGACTACGTCGCCACCCAGTGCCCCGGCGACGCCCTCTACGCCGAGCTGCCCCGGCTGCGCAACGAGGTCGGCGCCGCGCTCGGCGCGGTGCTCACCACCGAGAGCCCGGCCCCGTTCGTCCGCAGCGGCCTGCCGGGTCCCCGCCGCCGCGGCGACCACGGCCCGGCCGTCGGCCCGGACGAGAGGGGCTGACCGGCGCGGCACGTCACAGGGCGGCCTCTCCGGCGAGGCCGCGGGCCCGGTCCGGGGTGAGCCGCCCGTCGGCGACGACGACGGTGATCGCCCGGTCCAGGCGCCCGGGGACGGTCAGCGGCTCCTCCCACGCCAGGGCGGGGCCGACGCCGGGGTACTGCGCGACCCGCACGAACCACGGGTCGAGCCCGGCGGTCTGGACGAACACCAGGGTCCAGGCGTCCGAGGCCAGCGCCAGCCACGGGGTGACGCTGCCGTGCACGGCCTCTTCGCCGGACGCCTCGCCGGTGAAGGCCTCCAGGCCGGCCGAGTCCTTGGGCGCCCGCCAGAAGAAGCCGCCGTAGCCCGCCCCGGTCCGGCCCTTGCACGCCGAGCTCTGCAGGACGAGCGGCCGCCCTGTCCGGCCGGTCAGCGTGAACGCGACGTCGAGCGCCCACGCGCCGGTCACGGGCCGCGCGGAGAGGGTCCGCTGCTCGGCGGCGAGAACGGTGCCGTCAGGGCCGACCCAGTCGAGGGTCTCCTCGTAGCCGCCGCCGGCCGGCCGGAGCGTGCGCCGCCGCTGCCGCCCGTGGTCGCGGAGCATCGCCGGCCCCTCGCCGCGGACGTAGGTGGAGCCGCCCCAGAAGTTCACCCCGTCGACGTCGGCGATCGCGATGCCGGCGCCGAAGTGGTGCACGTGGTCGTCCGGCTGGACCTCGGTGACGACCGTCCCGCCGAGGGTGCGGACCGGGTGCAGGTGGGGCCGCGGCGCGTCGGTGGCCTGCAGGTCCCCGCGCTGGACGTACGTGGCGACCTCCTGCCCGCCGACCCTCAGCACCGTCTCGGGCCACGGCTCGGACAGCGACCCGAGGCTGCCGGGGAAGCCCAGTTCGCCGAGGGTCGCCAGCTCCCGCGCCGCGCGGACCGCCAGGTCCTCGATGCCGGGCAGGACCAGCCGCGCGGGCTCGGTCCGGACGAACCGCCCCTCGACCGGCCGCGGGTCGGGGGCGAGCCGGATCGCGTCGAGCAGCCGGGTGAAGCCGCCCGTGCGCGCGAGCGGCACCAGGAGGCCGGTGCCCTCCCGGACGTGCGTGACGAGGTTTTCGAGCAGGTCGGCCCGGCCGAAGCCGGTCCTGACGCCGTCCATCTCGATCTCGTCGACTGTGTAGAACAGCCGGGCCGACCGGGTCGCGCCGTGGAGGTGGAGGTAGGGCTCGGTGCGCCGGTCCGCGCACAGCGAGACGGTGACGGCGACGACCACGCCGCCGGCCAGCCGGATCCGGGCGCTGGAGGTGTCGTCGGACTCGATCGCGTTGGCGCGGTGGAGCTCCAGCTCGATGCCGGCGACCGAGTCCATCGTGTCCGCCCCGGCGACGGCCAGCGCGGAGGCGACCGCGTGGGCGAAGGGGTTCGTGAGGGCGCCGTCCATGACGTCGACGCCGTCCAGCCTCCGGCGGCCCGCCCAGGCCGAGCGGGTGTAGTAGCCGAACGGCCGCGTCCACGCCCCGGCCACCCCGATGCCGCGGACCGGCTCGCCGAGCACGTCCCGGGCGGCCCGGACCGCCTCCGAGCCGAGCGACTGGAAGCCGACCTGGCAGGCGAGCCCCGTCTCGGCCACCGCGGCGGAGATCTCCTCGAACTCCGCGGCCGACGGCGCGGGCGGCTTCTCCAGCAGCACGTGCGCGCCGGCCCGGAGCGCGGCCACCGCCAGCGGGGCATGGGTGTGGATCGGCGTGGCGATCACCGCGATCTCGGCGCCGGTCTCCCGGATCAGCGCGGGGAGGTCCGCCGAGACCGGCACGCCGAGCCCCGCCGGCGGCCGGAGGTCGCACACCCCCGCCGGCTCGGCCCGGCCCACCGCGGCCAGGCGCCGGACGTTCTCCAGATGGTGGCGCCCGTAGCCGTTGACCCCGGCGACGACCACCCGCACCGGCCTCACCGCGGCCCCCGCGCCCATCGCGTCGGCGCGCCCGTCGCCCGCAGCTCGGCGCCGGCGATCTCCACCGGGGACGGCTCGGCGAGCAGCCCGAGGCCGGTGAGCGAGGCGTCCTCCACCAGCTCCACCATCGCCGGATGGTGCAGGGCGAGGGCCAGCTGCCCCGACAGCTCGGTGAGCAGGTGCGGGTAGACCGGCACGTCGAAGACGCGGGCGATCTCGGCGATGCGCAGGAACGGGGTGACGCCGCCGACCCGCACGAGGTTCGGCTGGACCACGTCGCAGGCACCGGACGCCAGCAGGTCGCGGAAGCCGTGCGCGGTGGCGACGTTCTCGCCGACCGCGACCGGCGTGCCGACGCTCCGGCGCAGCTCCGCGTGGGCGGCGAGGTCGTCGGCCGGCAGCGGCTCCTCGATCCAGAACAGGTCGAACGGCTCCAGCGCCCGCAGCGCGGTCCGGGCCCGGTGCAGGTCCCACCGCTGGTTCGCGTCGACCATCAGCGCCACCTCAGGGCCGATGACCTCGCGGACGGCGGCGACGCGCTCGACGTCCTCGGCGAGCGCGGGCCGGCCGACCTTGATCTTGACGGCGGGGTGCCCGGCGTCCGCCCACCGCGCGGCCTGGGCGGTCAGCTCGTCGAGCGTGTAGTGGAGGTTCACGCCGCTGCCGTACACCGGGACGCTCTCGCGCCTCGCCCCGAGGACCTCCACCAGGGAGCGCCCGCCGCACTCCAGGTCCCACAGCGCGAGATCCACCCCGGCCATCGCGATCGGGACGATGCCGGACCGGCCCGCCTCCGCGAGATGGGCCGACAGCCTGTCCCACACGACGCCGGGGTGCGCCGGAAGCCCGATCACGGCGTCGCGGACGTCGTGCTCCAGCAGCGCCCTGACCGCGTGCGCCCCGATCTGGGGCGTCCAGCAGATCCCGGTTCCCGTCCGCCCGTCGTCCAGCGTGAGCGCGACGAACAGGACGTGGTTGCAGGGCACGTCCGGCCCCCACGGCCGGGCCAGGGGCACCGACCGCGCCTCGACCGACACGTCTTTGATCATGGGGAGGCCCTTCAGGCGAGTTCGGTGCGCCAGCTGCGCTTGGCGGTCCAGCCGAGCAGCCGCCCGGCCTTGGCGGAGGAGAAGGCGGGGGCGGTGCCGGTGAGCGAGGCGGCGAGTTCCCGGGCCTGCGGGACGAAGCGGGGCAGCAGCTCCGCCAGCGGTTCGCGCGCCAGCGCGTCACCGGCCCCGGCGAGGAACACCTCGCCGTCGCGCTCCAGCTCCGGCAGCCGGGCGAGGAGCGCGCCGACGAACTCGCCGGCGTCCCGGGCGTCGATGTAGTTGAACAGCGAGGTGGCGCCGATCTCGGGCCGGTCGAGCCGCTCGCGGAGCGTGTGCCCCGACTGGGTCGGCGCGCCCTCCCACTCCTCGGGTGCGACGACGAAGCACGGCCGGAACGCGGCCGTCCTCGTGCCGCCGCCCGCGCGGGCGAACGTCCGCACGGTCTCCTCGGCGACGACCTTCGAGAGGCCGTAGGCGTTCCAGGGCAGGGTCGGGTGCTCCTCGTCCAGCGGCAGGTAGGACGGGGTCCAGCCGGGCGCGCCGTAGCCCAGCACGGTCGGGCTGCTGGCGACGACCAGCTTCGGCACGTCGAACGCCACCGCCGCCGCGCAGACGTTGAAGGCGAGCTGGGTGTTCACCCGGAACGTCGTGGCGTCCGTCCGGCCGAACGGGACGGCGATGGCGGCGAGGTGCACGACCGCGCCGGGCCGGAAGCGGGCGACCACCGAGTAGGCCTCGCCGGGATCGGTGAGGTCGGCCGGTAGGGTGTCGGCGGCGTCCCGGGGGGTGCCGGGAGCGGGGTCGACGCCGATCACCTCGTGCCCGGCGGCGGCCAGCATGGCGACGACGCTGCGGCCGAGCCGCCCCGCGCTTCCGGTGACGAGCACTCTGCTCACGCGCGAACTCCTCAGCTTGCTGCAATCAGTTGCAGTAAAACAATCGGCCTGCCGGTGGTGTTCGTCAAGCAAACTTGCTCGACCAGCTAAAACACCAGTTGCAGTGCTCTATGTCTTGCAAACGGTTGCGTTAGGATGCCTGCCATGGCAGTGACTATCCGGGACGTCGCGTCCGCGTCCGGCGTCCACGTCTCGACGGTCTCGCGGACCTTCTCCGCGCCGCACATGGTGAACGCCGAGACGCGGACGCGGGTCCTCGGCGTGGCGGAGCGGCTCGGCTACCGGCCCAACCGGGCGGCCCGGTCGCTCACCACGGGCCGGACCGGCAACCTCGGGCTGATCGTGGCCGACCTCGCGAACCCGTTCTTCCCCCCGCTGATCAAGGCCGCCCAGGCCACCGCCCGCGGCCAGGACTACCACCTGTTCGTCGCCGACACCGACGAGGACCCGGCCGAGGAGCAGGACCTCGTCATGGCCTTCTCCAAGCAGGTCGACGGCATCGTGCTGTGCAGCCCCCGGCTGTCGAACAAGGCGCTCGGCAAGCTCGCCGAGACGATCCCGTTCGTCCTGGTCAACCGGCGGATGCGCGGGGTGCCGACGGTCGTCATGGACGTCGCCAGCGGCGCCCGCGCCGCGATGGGGCACCTCGCCGGGCTCGGCCACCGCCGGGTGGCACTCGCGGCCGGGCCCGCCGGCTCCTGGACCAGCGGCGAGCTGCGCCGGGCCGTCACCGGCGCGCCCGGCCTGGAGACGCTCGTCATCGGCCCGAACGCGCCGACCGAGGAGGGCGGGCTCGCCGTCGCGGCGCAGGTGGCCGAGGCGGGGGTGACCGGCGTCCTGGCCTACAACGACCTCGTCGCGATCGGCCTCGTCGCCGGCCTGGAGGAGCGGGGCGTCGCGGTGCCCGGCGACGTCAGCGTGATCGGCATCGACGACAGCATCACCGGGCGCATGCACCGGCCCAAGCTCACCACGGTCGCGATGCCCACGGCCGACGCCGGGCGGCTGGCCGTCGACCTGCTCATCAAGCCGATGAGCGCGGCCACCGTCCTGGAGACCCACCTGGTGGTCCGCGAGTCCACCGCTCCCCCGGCAGGATCCCCATGAGAGCGCACGGGCCGTCGGTCGCCACCGACCGCCTCCGCATGCCGAATAATGCAATCGGTTGTAGTAATGGACGTACGGCCGGACGCGTCTGACCACGGAGCCGCAGGGCAGGATCGGTATCTAGCTGGGCTTATATGATGGCACTGCGAGGGTGATCGTGAGGAATCTCACTGCAAAGGGTTGACGTCATCGCCGCGGCCGCTATAAGAAAGCGCTATCTCACTCACCCCACTCACCGAAGGGCCAGTGATGACGCTGAGGCCCGCGGCGGCCGTCCCGGAGACGGAGGCGGCCGGGACCCCGGTCACGTCGTCCGGGCGGAGGGGCGGGCGCCGCCCCCGCCGCCGCAAGAGCTCCCGCGCCCGCTCGCAGGCGTGGGCCGCCTACCTGTTCCTGGCCCCCTGGTTCATCGGCCTGTTCGCCGTCACGCTCGGCCCGATGATCGCCTCGCTGTACCTGTCCTTCACCGACTACAGCCTGCTGTCCGAGGCCCACTGGGTGGGCCTGGACAACTACGACGAGATGTTCACGGCCGACGACCGGTACATGAACTCGCTCACGGTGACGACCACCTACGTCGTCGTCTCGGTCCCGCTGCAGCTCGCCTTCGCCCTCGGGCTGGCCATCGCGCTGGACAAGGGGCTGCGCGGGCTGTCGTTCTACCGGTCGGTCTTCTACCTGCCCTCACTGCTCGGCGGCAGCGTGGCGATCTCGATCCTGTGGCGGAAGATCTTCGGGGTCGACGGGATCGTCAACACGTTCCTCGGCTGGTTCGGCTACGAGGGGCAGGGGTGGGTCACCAGCCCCGACACCGCGCTGTGGACGCTGATCATTCTGCACGTCTGGACGTTCGGCGCCCCGATGGTCATCTTCCTGGCGGGGCTCCGGCAGATCCCGCAGACCCTGTACGAGGCGGCCCGGGTCGACGGGGCCGGACGGATCCGGCAGTTCCGCTCGATCACGCTGCCGCTGCTCACGCCGATCATCTTCTTCAACGCCGTGCTGGAGGTGATCAAGTCCTTCCAGTCGTTCACGCAGGCGTTCGTCGTCAGCGGCGGCAACGGCGGACCGGTCGACTCGACCCTCTTCTACACGCTCTACCTCTACATCAAGGGCTTCAAGAACTACGAGATGGGATACGCGGCCGCCATGGCGTGGGTGCTCCTGCTCATCATCGGGGCTCTGACCGCCGTCAACTTCCTCATGTCTCGATTCTGGGTCTTCTATGGCGACGACAAGTAAGCGCGTGCCGGTCCTGTTCCGGCCCGCCTCGCGGCTGACCAGGCACGTCCTGCTGATCGCGTTCGGGCTGTTCATGCTCTACCCGCTGCTGTGGATGGTCTCCAGCTCGGTCAAGCCCGAGGAACTGATCTTCCGGGAGCCCGGCCTGGTCCCCTCGGAGGTGACCGGCGAGAACTACACCGGCGGCTGGGACGCGCTCAAGCACTCCTTCGGCTACTACCTGTGGAACTCCGCGGTCATCACCGGCCTGGCGGTGGTCGGCAACCTGGTCGCCTGCTCGCTGGCGGCGTACGCGTTCGCGCGGCTGGAGTTCCCGTTCAAGAAGCTCTGGTTCGCCATCATGCTGGGCTCGATCATGCTGCCGCACCATGTGACGGTCGTGCCGCAGTACATCATGTTCAACAAGGTCGACTGGATCAACACGATCTGGCCGATCGTGGTGCCGAAGTTCCTGGCCACCGACGCGTTCTTCATCTTCCTGATGGTGCAGTTCATCCGCACCCTCCCCCGCGAGCTGGACGAGGCGGCGGCGATCGACGGCGCGGGCCACTGGCGCACGTTCCTGCAGGTCGTGATGCCGCTGTGCGTCCCCGCGCTGGCCACCACGGCGATCTTCACATTCATCTGGACGTGGAACGACTTCTTCACCCAGAACCTCTACCTGACCAATTCCGACCGGCTCACGGCCCCGGTCGCGCTGCGCCATTTCCTCGATTCGAGCGGCGAGTCGTCCTGGGGGCCGATGTTCGCGATGTCGATCGTCTCGCTGGGGCCGATCTTCGGTTTCTTCCTGGCCGGCCAGAAATACCTCGTCCGAGGCATGTCGACGACCGGCCTCAAATAGCGCCTCTCCACCCCCGTCCCCCGGAGGTACAGCACATGAAACGCATCCTGGCGGCCGCCGCCGTCACCCTGCTCGCGGTGTCGGCCACCGCCTGCGGAAGCGGCGACGGCGATTCCGGCGACGAGAACCAGATCGTCTTCTCCTACTGGGGCAGCGACTCCCGTCAGAAGCTGACCGAGGCCGCCATCGCCAAGTTCGAGGAGAAGAACCCGTCGATCAAGGTCGAGGGCGACTTCTCCGACTTCGACAGCTACTACGAGAAGCTCGCCACCAAGACCGCGGCCGGGGACGCGCCGGACGTCATCTCCATCGAGATCCGCGCGCTGGCGGAGTACTCCGGCCGGGGCACCATCACCGACCTGACCGGCAAGATCAACACCACCGACCTCGACCAGAGCGTCCTCAAGGCGGGCCAGGTCGACGGCAAGCAGTACGCGATCCCCACCGGTGTCAACGCCTTCCCGATGATCGTCAACAGGAAGGCCGTCGCGAAGGCCGGCCAGAAGGTCCCCGACGACAAGACCTGGACCTGGGACGACTACATCGCCCTCTCCCAGAAGATCACCGAGAGGAACGGCGGCAAGCCCTGGGGCACCGAGTACAACGAGAACCCGGCCTTCCTCCAGATCTACGCCGCCCAGCGGGGCGAGCCGTTCTACAAGGACGGCAAGCTCGGCGTCTCGGAGCAGACCGTCAAGGACTGGTGGGCGCTGCTGCAGAAGATCATCGACACCAAGGCGGGCCCGGGCGCCGCCAAGATGCTGGAGACCGGCACCAAGCCCGACCAGGCGCTGCTCGTCACCAAGGAAAGCGCTTTCGGGAGCTGGTGGAGCAACCAGCTCGACGCGCTGACCAAGGGCTCCGGCGAGGAGCTCGACCTGCTGCGCATGCCGAGGATCCCGGGCGCCGCCACCTCCGGCATGTTCCTGCAGCCGGCGATGTACTACACGATCTCGGCCCGGACCGAGAAGACCGCCGCCGCCCAGAAGTTCGTCGACTTCCTGGTCAACGACCCGGACGCGGGCGCCATCCTGCTCAGCGACCGCGGCCTGCCGACCAACGGCACGGTCATCGCCGCGATCAAGGACAAGCTGACCCCGGCCGACCAGAAGGTGCTGGCCTTCATGGAATCGATCAAGAACGATCTCAGCCCGGTGGTCGTCCCGCCGAAGGGCGCGACGGAGATGGAGGACATCCTCAAGCGCGCCACCGACTCGGTGCTGTTCAAGAAGGCCACGCCCGACGCGGCGGCCAAGGCCTTCATCACCGAGGCCAACAACACCCTGTCCCAGTGAGTTCGTGACGTGCCGTGCGGCCCCCTAGGCGGCCGGGCCGCACGGCACCCCCACCACCCTGGAGTCCCGCACCATGCGATACGCCTTCGTCGGGCTCGGCCACCGGGCGCAGATGTACGTCGACGCGCTGCTCGGAGCGTGGCGCGACACCGGTGAGATCGTCGCGCTCTGCGACCCCAACCGGACGCGCCTCGGCTACCACCTCGACCGGATCGGCCGCGCCGTGCCCTGCTTCGCGCCCGAGGAGTTCGGCAAGGCGCTCGACCTCGCCGACGCCGTCGTCGTCACCACCGTCGACGCCGCCCACGCCGGCTACGTCCTCGCCGCCCTCGACGCGGGCAAGGACGTCGTCGTGGAGAAGCCGCTGTGCACCACGGCCGAGGACTGCGCGGCGATCCTCGCGGCGGCGGAGCGCGGCGCCGGCCGGCTCGTCGTCACGTTCAACTACCGCTACTCGCCGCGCAACAGCGCCGTCCGCCGGCTGATCGCGGACGGCGCGATCGGCGACGTCACCTCGGTGCACTTCTCGTGGGCGCTCGACACCATCCACGGCGCCGACTACTTCCGCCGCTGGCACCGGGACAGGGCGAACTCGGGCGGGCTGCTGGTGCACAAGGCCGCCCACCACTTTGACCTGGTCAACTGGTGGATCGACGACGCCGCCGCCTCGGTCTACGCCCAAACCTCCCTGCGCTTCTACGGCGCCGCCAACGCCCGCGCCCGCGGGCTCACCGACCGTCCCGCCCGCGCGCGGCACGCGCCGGACCTCGGCACGGACCCGTTCCTGCTGGACCTGTCCGCCGACCCCCGGCTGAAGCGCCTCTACCTCGACGCCGAGCACGAGGACGGCTATTTCCGCGACCAGGACGTGTTCGGCGAGGGCGTGACCATCGACGACAACATGGCGGTCCTCGTCCGCTACGAGCGGGGCGCGCTGCTCACCTACTCCCTCAACGCCCACGCGCCCGCGGAGGGCTACCACGCGGTCTTCAACGGCACCGCCGGGCGGCTGGAGCTGGAGGTCGTCGAGCGGGCGTGGACGCCGCCGCACGCCGCGATCGACCCGACCGCGGCCGGCAAGGAGCACGCCGCCGGCGCGTCCGAGCGGCTGGTCCTGCACCGGCACTGGCGGGAGCCGGAGGAGATCCCCATCGAGGGCGGCGCGGGCGCGCACGGCGGCGGCGACGCCCTGCTGCTCGACGACGTGTTCCGCGGCCCGGCGGACGACCCGCTCGCCCGCCAGGCGGGTCACCGCGCGGGCGTCGCGAGCGTGATGATCGGCATCTCCGCCGGCCTGTCCGCGGAATCCGGCGCCCCCGTCGCCCTCACGGCCGGCGGCACGCGCCTGGCCGGCTGATGCCCGGGGAGTTCCCGGGCCTGGCGGAGACCCTCGCGGGTCACCTTTAAGTCCGCTTTCGCCCTCGCCTGTTGTGATCGTCGCGTGCCGTCCCCACGGCGGGCGGCCGGACGACGAAGGGGGAGGGAGCATGGCGCTCCGCCGACGCACGAAGCTGCTCATCATGGCGGTGGGACTCGCCGGGGCCGGCACGGTGGCCGCCGGCGGCGCCGCGATGGCCGATCCCGGGCCGGAGCCGGTCCGCACCCAGTTCCAGATCGTCGAGCACCAGGCGCACGGGACCGCCGGCGCCCCCGGCACCGACTGCCCGGACAAGACGGCCCGGAGCGCGGCCGAGGGGACGCGGTGAGCGGCGGCCTCGACGCCGCCCACGTCCGGCCCGCGGCGAGCACCCTGGCCGAGCGGGCCCTCTTCGAGGTCAAGCGGGTCATCGTCGGCCAGGACCACATGCTGGAGCGGATGCTCGTGGCGGTCCTGGCCGGGGGCCACTGCCTGCTGGAAGGGGTGCCGGGCGTCGCCAAGACGCTCGCCGCGCAGACGCTCGCCACGGTCGCGGGCGGCTCGTTCGCCCGGCTCCAGTTCACCCCGGACCTGGTGCCCGCCGACATCGTCGGCACCCGCATCTACCGCCCGTCCACCGAGAGCTTCGACATCGAGCCCGGCCCGGTGATGGCCAACGTGGTGCTGGTGGACGAGATCAACCGCGCGCCGGCCAAGGTCCAGTCGGCGCTGCTGGAGGTGATGGGCGAGCGGCAGGTCAGCATCGCCGGGCGGACGTTCCCGGTGCCCTCGCCGTTCCTGGTGCTGGCCACCCAGAACCCGATCGAGTCGGAGGGGGTGTACCAGCTGCCCGAGGCGCAGCGCGACCGGTTCCTGCTGAAGATCGACGTGGGGTACCCGACCGAGGCGCAGGAGCTGGCGATCGTCTACCGCATGGGGACGCGCCCGCCGACCGCGAGCCCGATCCTCGGCACCGCCGAGGTGGAGGCGCTGCGGGAGGCGGCGGCGGACGTGTTCGTGCACGACGAGGTGGCGCGGTACGCGGTCCGCCTCGTGGCGACCACCCGCGACCCCGCCGGCCACGGCGTTCCGAAGCTCGCCGGCATGCTGGCCTACGGCGCGGGGCCGCGCGCGACGCTCGGGCTGGTCGCGGCCGGGCGCGCGCTGGCGCTGCTGCGCGGGCGGGAGTACGTGCTGCCGGGCGACGTGCGGGACCTGGCCGGTGACGTGATCGCCCATCGCCTGGTGCCGTCGTTCGACGCGCTCGCCGACGGCGTCGGCGTGCGGCCGATGGTCGACGCGATCGTCGCCGCGGTGCCCGCGCCGCGGATCGCGCCCGCCGAGGCCCTCGACGGGGACGGCGGCGGGGACCTCGACGGCGGGGACGTCCCGGCGCGCCCCGACGGCGGCGAGGGCAGGGCCGCGTGAACGGCCCCGGCCTGCGCGACCTGGCGCCGGAACAGGCGCTGCGCCGCCTGGAACTGACCGTCACGAGGCGCCTGGACGGCCTGCTGCAGGGCGACCACCTGGGCCTGCTCCCCGGGCCGGGCTGGGAGCCCGCGGAAGGGCGCGAGTACGTCGCCGGCGACGACGTGCGCGCCATGGACTGGAACCTCACCGCCCGCATGACCACGCCGCACGTCCGCGACCGGGTCGCCGACCGGGAGCTGGAGACCTGGGTGCTGGTGGACGCCACGGCGAGCATGGACTTCGGGACCGGGCAGCTGGAGAAGCGCGACCTCGCGGTGTTCGCCGTCGCCGCCGCCGGGTTCCTGACCGAGCGGACGGGCAACCGCCTGGGCGCCCGGATCGTCCGCGACGGCGGCACCCGCCACGTCCCGGCGCGGACCGGGCGGGCGCACCTGCTCGCCCTGCTCGGCACGCTGCTGGCGGAGCCGCGCGGCGCGACCGGCCGCGCCGCGCCGTCCCTCGGCGCGGGCGCCGACCTGCTGCGGCGCACCGGGCCCCGGCGGCGCGGGCTGATCGTCGTCGTCTCCGACTTCCTGGAGGGGGTGCGCGAGTGGGAGCGCCCGCTGCGGTTGCTCGGCGCGCGCCACCAGCTCCTCGCCGTCGAGGTCGTCGACCCGCGGGAACTGACGCTCCCGGACGTCGGCATGCTCACCCTCGTCGACCCCGAGACCGGGCGCCGGCGCGAGGTGCCGACGGCGAGCCGCCGCCTGCGCGAGCGCTACGCCGGCGCCGCGGCGCGGCAGCGCGAGGAGATCGCGGCCGGGCTGCGCCGGGCGGGCGCGGCGCACCTGCGGCTGCGGACCGACGGCGACTGGGTGCGCGACCTGGTGCGGCACGTCCTGGCGCAGCGGCGGGTCGCCCTGGCCGCGCCCGCTCCCCCGCCTCCCCCCGCCGGAGGCGCGGCATGAGCTTCCTCGATCCGGTCCGCCTGTTGCTGCTGCTGGCGCTGCCCGTCCTCATCGCCGCGTACGTGGTGATGCAGGTGCGGCGCGGCAGGTACGCGGTGCGGTTCACCAACCTGGCGCTGCTCGACAAGGTCGCGCCCACCCGGCCCGGGTGGCGCCGCCACGTCCCGGCGGCGGCGTTCCTGCTGATGCTGGGCCTGTTCGTCACCGGCTTCGCGCGTCCCACCGCGGACGTGCGGGTGCCGCGCGAGCAGGCGACGATCGTGCTGGCCCTCGACGTCTCCCACTCCATGCAGGCCACGGACGTCGAGCCGACCAGGCTGGAGGGGGCCAAGCAGGCCGCCCGCACGTTCCTGGACCAGGTGCCGGACCGCTTCAACGTCGGCCTCGTGTCGTTCTCGGGGTCGGCGTCGGTCATCGTCGCGCCGACCACCGACCGCCAGGCCATGCGCACCGGCATCGACGGGCTGCGCCTCGGGCCGCGCACCGCGATCGGCGAGGGCGTGCTCGCCTCCCTGGACTCGATCGCCGGGTTCGGGGCGCAGTTCGGCGAGGAGGCGCCGCCGGCGCACGTCGTCCTGCTCTCGGACGGGACGAACACCGCCGGGCGGAGTCCCGAAGAGGCCGTCCAGCGCGCCACGCAGGCCCGCGTGCCGGTGTCGACGATCGCCTACGGCACCCCGGAGGGCGTCATGCACCAGAACGGGCAGGCGATCCCGGTGCCGGTCGACGGACCGGCGCTGGAGCGGCTGGCGCGGGACGCCGGCGGGCGCCACTACCAGGCCGCGTCCGGCGACGAGCTGCGCGGCGTCTACGAGGACATCGGCAGCAGTATCGGCTACCGCGTCGAGCAGCGGGAGATCTGGACCTGGTTCGTCGCCGCGGGGCTGCTCCTCTCGTGCGCGGTCGCCGCGGGATCGCTGCTGTGGTTTTCGCGGCTCCCGTGAACGAACCACAGGGCGGCGGAGTACTGAACGGTGAGAGAGAGCGTGGAGGAGAGCCCCATGAGTTATCCACCGCAAGCCGACCCCCGGTACGGCGGCAGGCACGACACCCTTCGGTACGACCTCGCCGACGACGCCCGGTTCGGGCTGGGCGAGCCGCGCGGCCCCGACTTCCGGTCTCCCCCGCCCCCTCGTACGTGGCCGCCGGACGAGGCGTTCACACGCCCGGCGCCGCGCGACCCGTGGGCGACCCCCGACTACGGCGAGAACCGCCGCGACCGCGGCGGCCGCTCCGGCCGCGCGGTGGTCGCGGCCGTGATCGCCGCGCTGCTGGCCGGGGGCCTGGCCGGCGGCGTCGCCGGACGCGTGACCGCCGGCGACCCGGCGTCCACCGCGCTCTCGCAGTCCGGCGCCGGCCCGGTGAACGGCGGGACCGGCGACCTCAGCGAGGTGGCGGCGCGGGTCCAGGCGAGCGTGGTGTCGATCGAGGTGCGGTCGGGGAACGGGCGCGGCACCGGCTCGGGGTTCGTCATCGACCGGCAGGGGCACGTGCTGACCAACGCGCACGTCGTCGAGGACGGCGGCCAGGTCACCGTGACGCTGGCGGACCGGCGCCGCATCCCGGCGCAGGTGACGGGCTCCGACCCCGCCCTCGACCTGGCGGTGCTGTCGATCCCGGCCGGGCAGAGCCCGGCGCCGCTGACGTTCGGCCGGTTCTCCGACGTCCGGGTCGGCGACCCGGTCCTCGCGCTCGGCTCCCCGCTCGGCCTGCAGGGGACGGTCACCGGCGGCATCGTCAGCGCGCTGAACCGCGAGGTGCGCATCGGCGACGGCGGGGCGAGCACGGCGCTGCAGACCGACGCGTCGATCAACCCCGGCAACTCCGGCGGGCCGCTGGTCAACGCGCGCGGCGAGGTCGTCGGCGTGAACACGGCGATCGCGACGCTGATGCGCGGCGGGGGCGGCGGCTCCATCGGCATCGGGTTCGCGATCCCCGCGGACAGGGCGCGGCAGGGGGCCCAGCGGCTCGCCCGCTGAGGCCGCCGGCCCGCGTACGGTCGTAGCGAGGGCCTTCGGGCCCGCACTGCCAGGAAAGGGGGCGGTCCGGATGCGGGTGCTGGTGGTCGAGGACGAGGAGGACCTGGTCGAGGCGCTGCGGTACGGGCTCGCCCGCGCCGACTACGCGGTCGACTCCGCGGGCGACCTGGAGGAGGCCACGCAGAAGCTCTACGCCTCCGCCTACGACCTGATGATCCTCGACCTCAGCCTCCCCGACGGCGACGGCTTCGACCTGTGCCGCGCCGTCCGCCGCGGTCGCCTGGCCGGCGAGAGCGGCCCGGACCTGCGCATCCTGATGCTGACCGCGCGGGACCGCCTCGCCGACCGGGTCCGCGGCCTGGACGAGGGCGCCGACGACTACCTGGTCAAGCCGTTCGCGTTCCCCGAGCTGCTGGCCCGCGTCCGGGCGCTGCTGCGGCGCGACAGCGGCGGCGGCTCGGCGGTGTGGACGGTCGGCGACCTGCGGCTCGACACCGGGCGGCGGGAGGCCTTCCGCGGGGACCGGCTGCTGCGGCTCACGCCCAAGGAGTACGCCGTGCTGCGCTACCTGATGAGCCGCCCCGGCCAGGTCGTGTCCGCGGAGGAGCTGCTGGAGCACGTCTGGGACGAGAACGCCGATCCGTTCACCAACACCGTCCGGGTCACCGTGGGGACGCTGCGCCGCAAGCTCGCCGCGCCGGACGAGGAGCAGGTCATCGAGACGGTCGTCCGCCACGGCTACCGCCTCCGCGAGAACGGCGCGGTCGCGGCGGCGGCCGGGGAGCGGGGGCCGGCGTGAGCGTCCACTCGATCCGGTTCCGGCTGACGGTCATGTACTCGACGCTGCTGTTCGTCCTCGCGGCCGTCATGCTGGGCGGCGTCTACCTGGCCGTGGCGCGCAGCACCGGCGCCCAGCCGATCACCAAGACGTTCAACGCCGAGAAGATCGTCCAGATGCCGGACGGCACCCAGCAGAGCCTCGGCCAGGTCGAGGTCGTCAAGGTGCAGCACGTCGAGCAGGCCGTCAACTACGAGACGCGGCAGACCATCAAGCACTACTCGCTCATCATGCTGGGCGGGCTGTTCGTGGCGAGCCTCGGCATCGGCTGGGTGCTGTCGGGGCGGGCGCTGAAACCGGTCGGCGCGATCGCCCGCGCCGCCGAGGAGATCCAGGCGACCGACCTGTCCCGCCGGATCCGGCTGGCGGGCCCGCGGGACGAGCTGCGCTACCTCGCCGACACCATCGACTCCATGCTGGACCGGCTCGACTCGGCGTTCCGCGCCCAGCGCCGGCTGATCGACGACGCCTCGCACGAGCTGCGGAGCCCGCTGGCGATCATCCGGGCGAACGTGGACACCGTGCTCAGCGAGCCCGACGCCGGCGCCGAGGACCGCCGCCGCGCCGTGCAGGTGGTCGACCGCGCCACCACCCGGATGACGCGGCTGGTGGAGGACCTGCTGGCCACCGCGCGCCGCTCGGCGCCCGCCCTCGACGACGCCGACGTCGACCTCGGGCTCGCGGCGCGCGAGGCGGCCGAGGAGTTCGACCCGCTCGCCGCGGCGCGCGGGCTGACGATCGAGCGTCGGCTGCGGGACGGGCTGCCGATGATCGGCGACCACGACGCGCTGCGCCGCGCGGTGGGCAACCTGCTGTCCAACGCGGTGCGGCTGGCGCCCGCCGGCACCGCGATCACGGTCGCCGCCGACCGGTCCGGCGGGTGGCAGTGGATCGCCGTCCGGGACGCCGGCCCCGGCATCCGCGCCGAGGAGCAGGACCGCGTGTTCGACCGGTTCTGGCGCGGGACGGAGTCGCGCCGCTCCCGGGACCGCCGCACGGGCCTCGGGCTGGCGATCGTGCGGAGCATCGTGGAGGCGCACAACGGGCACGTCCGGCTGTTCTCCGCACCGGACGCCGGCGCCACCTTCGTCCTGTGGTTCCCGGTCGCCCCCGGCGGTGCCGGACCCGCGGCCCCGCCGGCCGCCGACCCCCTCACCGTGGACGAGGCCCCGACGCGGCCGCTAGGCTAACGTACTAGTTCGTCCATACCGAGGAGGGGCGTGCCGCGCCATGCGCAGATCGATCGCCACGGTGTCGCTCAGCGGCTCGCTGGGCGACAAGCTGACCGCCGCCGGCGGCGCCGGGTTCGACGGGGTCGAGATCTTCGAGAACGATCTGGTCGCCGCCGACCTCGGCCCCGAGGACGTGCGCCGCCGCGCCGCCGACCTCGGCCTCGCGATCGACCTCTACCAGCCGTTCCGCGACTTCGAGGCGGTGCCGCCCGCCGTCCTGGCCGGGAGCCTGCGCCGCGCGGAGCACAAGTTCGCCCTCATGGAACGGCTCGGCGTCACGCTGCTGCTCGTCTGCTCGAACGTCTCCCCGGCCGCCGTCGACGACGACGCCCTCGCCGCCGAGCAGCTCCGTCTCCTGGCCGAGCGCGCGGCCGAGCACGGGATCCGGATCGCCTACGAGGCGCTCGCGTGGGGCACGCACGTCAGCGACTACCACCACGCGTGGCGCATCGTGCGTGAGGCCGGCCACCCGAACCTCGGGCTGTGCCTGGACAGCTTCCACATCCTCGCGCGGGACACCGACCCCTACGCCATCGAGACCATCCCCGGCGAGAAGATATTCTTCCTGCAGCTCGCCGACGCCCCGGCGCTGCCGATGGACGTCCTGTACTGGAGCCGGCACTACCGGTGCTTCCCGGGGCAGGGCGACCTCGACGTGGCGGGGCTGGTCGCGAGCGTCCTGCGGACCGGTTACGACGGGCCGCTCTCGCTGGAGGTGTTCAACGACATCTTCCGGCAGGCCGCGGCCATGCGCACCGCGCAGGACGCCATGCGCTCCCTCATCGCCCTGGAGGAGCAGGCCGGCGCGCGCCTCGGCGGCTCTGACCGGGCGGCGGCGCTCACCCTCCCGCCGCGGCCGGTGGTGCCGAGCGGGTTCGCCTTCGCCGAGCTCGCCACCGCCGACACCGGCCCGCTGGGCCGGCTGCTGGAGGGCCTCGGCTTCACCCGCACCGGGACGCATTCCGGCAAGCCGGTCGAACTCTGGGAGCAGGGGCGGGCGCGGATCCTGCTGAACCGCGGGAGCGCGGAGAGCCAGGACGGCCCCGCCCTCGGCGCGATCGGGCTGGAGTCCCCGGACCCCTCCGCGTCCGTGAAGCGGGCCGAGGCGCTGCGGTCCCCCGTCCTGCCGCGACTGCGGGCCCCGCACGACGCGCCGCTGGACGCCGTGGCCGCCCCCGACGGGACCGAGCTGTTCTTCTGCCGGACGGGACATCCCGACCACACGAGCTGGACGGACGACTTCTCCATCGGGCGGCGGGCGCCCGCGGGCACCGGCGAGATCACCCACATCGACCACGTGGCGCTCACCCAGCCGTGGCATCACTTCGACGAGGCGTCCCTGTTCTACCGCAGCGTCCTCGGGCTGCGCCCGCACGAGAGCCTTGAGCTGCCCGACCCGTACGGCCTGATGCGCAGCCGGGCCGTGTCCACGGAGGACGGCGCCGTCCGGGTCGCCCTGAACGTCGCCTACGTCGGAGCGCACGACGGCGCCCCCGGCGTGGCGTGGCAGCACGTGGCGCTCGCGAGCCGCGACATCGTGGCCAGCGCCCGCCGGCTGCGCGCCGCCGGGCTCACCCCGCTGGCCATTCCGGCGAACTACTACGACGATCTGGAGGCCTGGCACGACCTGGGCGCGGAACGGCACCGGCTGCTGCGCGAGCTCGACCTCCTCTACGACCGGGACGAGAACGGCGAATTCCTCCATTTCTATACCGCCACCACCGGGCGGATGTTCATCGAAATCGTGCAGCGGATCGGCGATTACCGCGGATACGGCGCCGTCAACGCGCCGGTCCGGCTCGCCGCCCAGCACGCGCGCGCCCATCGCGCGCCGTCGCCATAAGATGAGTTCCCCTTCGCTGATCGCCTCCGTGGAGTCACATGTCGTCGCAGCCCGCCACACCCGCCGCCGGAGAACGTCAGCGTGACGCCGACAGGACCCGGGCGGAGATCCTGGACGTCGCGCAGCGCGAGTTCGCGCGGCACGGATTCGCCGGCGCCAGGGTGGACGAGATGGCCGCGCTCATGCGCACCACCAAACGAATGATCTATTACTACTTCGGCGGCAAGGAAAAGCTGTACATCGCCGTTCTGGAAAAGGCCTACGGCGAGGTCAGGGCGCTGGAGTCGACCATCGACGTGCACCATCTGGCACCGGTCGAGGCCATCCGGACGCTGGCCGAGCTGACCTTCGACCACCACGAGGCGCACCAGGACTTCATCAAGCTCGTCAGCATCGAGAACATCCACCAGGCCGAGCACCTGCGCAAGTCGGAGCTGCTGGTGAACCTCGGCGGGCCGGTGTCGGACCTGATCTCCCAGATCCTCGCCGCCGGCCGCGCCAACGGCGACTTCGTCGTGGACGTCGACGCCATCGACATGCACATGATGATCAGCGCGTTCTGCTTCTTCCGCATCGCCAACCAGCACACGTTCGGCGCGCTGTTCGGCCGGAACATGATCGCGCCCGAGCACCGGGCCAGGCACCGCGAGATGATCGGCGAGATGGTCGTCGCCTACCTGACCGGCGGCGGGCGCCGGTAGTCGAACGCGGCCCCGGCCTCGCGGCCGGCGGCGATCGCGGGCTCACGCACCAGGTGGTGGTCGGGTGAGAGGCCGCAGGCGGGATCGGTGCGCGCGGCGTCCCCGGTGAGGGCGTACGCCTGGCAGCGGCAGCCGCCGAAGTCCGTCTCCCGCCGGGGGCACTCCCGGCACGGGCCGGTCATCCAGCCGGTTCCCCGGTAGGCGTTGAAGGCGGGCGACTCCGCCCAGATCCAGGCGAGGGAGTGGTCGCGGACGTTCGGGGGCGACAGGTCCGGCATCGCGTACGCGGCGGGGCACGGAAGCGCGGTGCCGTCCGGGCCGACCGTGATGGAGCGGGCTCCCCATCCACCCATGCAGGGCTTCGGCACGCCCTCGTGGTAGTCGGGCATCACCCACACGATCTCGGGCTTCGGTCCCGGCCGCTCCCGCCACGCGGCGACGGTCTCCCTCGCTCGGTCGAGGTGCTCCCGCGCGGGCAGCAGGGCGGCGCGGTTGCGCAGTGCCCACCCGTGGAACTGGGTGTTCGCCAGCTCGATCCGGTCGGCGCCCCAGCGGGCGCCGAGGTCGAGGATCTCGTCCAGGTGGCCGAGGTTGTGCCGGTGCAGCACGACGTTCAGCCCGAACGGGAGCCCGGCCGCGGTGATGACCCCGGCGGCGCGTTCCTTCGCCCGGAAGGACGTCCGGCCGGCGATGAGGTCCGAGGACTCCGGGCGGGCGTCCTGAACCGAGAGCTGCACGCTCTGCAGCCCCGCCTCGACCAGATCGTCCAGGCGGCGCGCGGTCAGCCCGAGCCCGCTCGTGACGAGCTGGGTGTAGACGCCGGCCTCGTGCGCGGACTCGACGATCCGTACGATGTCTCGGCGCAGCAGCGGCTCGCCGCCGGACACGTGCGCCTGGACGACCCCGAGACCGGCCGCCTCGGCGAACACGCGTGCCCACGCGGCGGTGTCCAGCTCGGCGTCCCGCCGGATGAGTTCGAGCGGGTTGGAGCAGTAGGGGCAGTGCAGCGGGCAGGCGTGGGTGACCTCCGCTAGCAGGGCCCACGGCGCGGGCACGTCCGTCATCGCAGCCATCCTTCCGCCCGGATCCGGTCGAGGAACCCTGGCACGTCGTCGGCCAGCGGCGCGCCCGGGTAGGCCGCGCCCAGCTCGGCGATGATGTCGCCGACCGTCCGGCTGCCGTCGCAGAGGCGCAGGATGGCGCCTCCGGTCTCGCTGAGCCGCACCGCACGCTCGGGCATGAGCAGCAGGTCGGCGCCGCGTACCGTGTCGTGCCGCAGCACGATGGAGCGCGCGAGGGCCGGGCGCCACTCCCCTTCCGGCCGGTCAGCGGGCATGGACGGCCTCCTCGGTACGGGACGCGTGCTCGACCGCGTCCAGCAGCGACCAGAGGACGTCGCACTTGAAGGTGAAGGCGGCCAGCGCCCGGTCCTCGTCCTCCGGGGTGCGCGCCCATTCACGGACGAGGGCCAGCGCCTCGGCGGCGTCCCGGCGTCCCTGCGACACCCGGACCTGGAAGTAGCGCAGCCCTTCCGGCTCTATCCACGGGTAGTGACGCTCCCAGGAGCCGATCCGGGTGACCATCAGGTCGGGGGCGAACAGTTCGGTGAGCGAGGACGCCACGGCCTCAAGGCGCGAGCCGTCCCGGCAGAAGTTCACGTAGCCGTCCACGGCGAACCGCACCCCGGGGAGGACGCCCTCACCGGACAGGAGAAGCGTCCGGTCCAGGCCGACGGCCTCGCCCAGGCGGAGCCACCGCTCGATGCCGCCGTCCTCTCCGGGCCGGCCGTCATGGTCGTGGATGCGCCGGATCCAGCTCTGCCGCAGTTCGCGGCTGCCGAGCTTGGCGAGGATGTAGGCGTCCTTGACCGGGATGTGCCGCTGGTAGTGGAACCGGTTGAGCACCCAGCGGCGCAGCTCCTCCGGGGACAGCAGCCCCTCGTGCATGCGCGCGTTGAACGGGTGGCGGTGGTGGTAGCGGTCGGCCGCGAGCACGCGGAGCCGGTCTTCCAGGTTCACAGTTCGATCACCGCGCCCTCCGGGGCGACCTCGATCCCCAGGGCGGCCAGCGCGCGGTGCCCGTCCGCGTCCGGGTCGACCAGGGGGTTGGTGTTGTTCAGGTGGGTGTACAGGCGCCGCGTGGCGGGCAGCGCGGCGAACCTCTCGGACGTGCCGTTCGCGCCGGTGATCGGCAGGTGGCCCATCTGCGTCGCCGTCCGCTCGGAGCAGCCGGAGCGGCGGGGTTCCTCGTCGTCCCAGAAGGTGCCGTCGAGGAACACGCAGGCGGCGCCGCCGAGCGCGTCGTCCAGCTCGGCGGGCCATCCGGCCAGGCAGGGAGCGTAGACGGCGGTCCTGCCGTCGCGGCGGTCGGTGACGCGCAGCGCCACGGACCAGGCGTCACCGTGGCCGTCGAGGCCGGCGGCGTAGCGGGGGCGCTTCCCCGAGACCCGGACGGTGCGGACCTCCAGCTCACCGAACACCGCGGGCTCCTTCTCCGGCAGTTCCGTCCAGGTCAGGGCCGCGTAGGGGGCGAGGACGGCGTCGAGGCGCAGGCCGTCGGCGAGCGCCCGCCGCACCGTGGCGGTCGCGAGGACGTGCAGGCTCGGCGCCTCCCGCAGCCGCGGCAGCCCGAGGACGTGGTCGAGTTCCGCGTCGGTGAGGACCACGCCGGCGGGCGGGCTCCGCCGCGCGCCCGGCCCCGCGCGCGGCTCCGGGCTCGCCTCGATCTGCTCGGCGATGTCCGGTGTCGCGTTCACGACGAGCCACCGGCCACCGGCCTCGACGGCGATCGAGGCGTGCCGGCGGCGCAGCCCCGGGCGGGCACGGGCGGCGGCGCACCCGGTGCAATCGCAGTTCCACTGGGGAACGCCGCCGCCCGCCGCGGTGCCGAGAATCCGCAACCGCATGCGCGCCCTTCTCAGTCCTCGGCGCGGTAATAGGCGGTGACCTCCAGGGAGGTCTCGATGATCTCGTAGTCGGGCTTCACCCAGTGGGTCGCCTGCTCCTGCGACGCGGCCATGCGTGCTCCTTTCCCTCGTTGCGGAACGATCCGGTGCCGCTTGCTCACCGGAAACTCACTGAACGACGATCTTTCCGGTGCTCTGCGGGAAGACCGGGTCGTTGTAGAAGAACTCGCCCTTCTTGGTGAAGGTGTGCCGGAACGACTCGCCGGGCTTCAGCCGCCCGGTGTTGAACTCGTGCTCGAAGAACGACGCGGCGCCGTGCGAGTGCTCGTTTCCAGACGGGTTGACGAACGTCACCTCGGTGCCGGCCGGAATCGTCATGTTCTGCGGCGACATGGCGTTCTGGGAGACGAAGTTCTCCTCCTCTCCCGGGGCGCCCTTCGAGGCGTCCCAGATCCGGCCGAGGGTGACGGTGTTGTCCGCGGTGGCGCCCGTGACCGCCGCCGCGCGGATCTGGTTGCGCTTGGACGGCGGCTTGGGCGCGGGCGCGGGCCCGACCTTGCCGTGCAGCTTGAACGCCCACAGGTGGTCGCCTTTGGGGATGTCGGGGTAGGGCAGCCAGCTGCCGCCGGCGAGGACCGCGACGTACTGCTCGCCGTCGATCTCGTAGGTGATCGGGCTGGTGTGCACGCCGGCGCCGCACTGCCACGTCCACAGCTCGCTGCCGTCGGTGTCGTCCATCGCGACGAGCACGCCGTCCGGCCGTCCCTGGAACATGACCCGCCCGGCCGTGGTCAGGATCCCGTTGCCGTGCGCCAGGGACCATTCGCCCTCCCTGCGCCACGCGGGCTTGTTGGTGCGCGGGTCCACGGCGACGATGCCGCCGGAGAAGTACTCGCCGAGGGGGCGCGCGGTGTTGACCCGTCCGCCGTTGGTGTTGGAGTAGGCCGAGTTGACGAGCCCGTACCCGACGTAGACGAACCCGGTGTGCGGGCTGAAGGACAGGTACGACCAGTCCGCGCCGCCGCCCGCGCCGGGGAAGAGAATCGTCGCGTCGTCCCAGAACGGCGTGTAGATCTCGCCGGTCGGGTAGTACGGGACGGGCCTGGTGGTGTCGCGGTAGCTCGGCGACTGGTGGACGAACGGCTCGCCGCCCGGGAACGGCTGGGTGGGCCACGTCTTCTGCCGCGGCTCCTGCGGGACGGGCCGCTCGGTCATGCCGTGGACGGGCTTCCCGTTCTCCCGGTCGAGGATGTAGTACATCCCGGTCTTGCTGCCGTACACGACGACCTTGCGCCTGCGGTGCCCGATCCGCAGGTCGCACAGCACGGGCGCCATCACGTTGTCGAAGTCCCAGATGTCGTGGTGCACCGACTGGAAGTGCCAGCGCCGCTTCCCGGTCTTGGCGTCGATGGCGACCAGGCAGTTGGAGAACAGGTTGGTCCCGCCGCGGGTGGAGCCGTTGGTGCGCGGGTAGGGGTTGCCGAACGTCCAGTAGACGAGGCCGAGCTCGGGGTCGATCGCGGGGTGGATCCAGCAGACGGCGCCGCCCGTCTTCCAGGTGTCGCCCTCCCAGGTGTCGTTGCCGAACTCGCCGGGGCCGGGCGGGCCCCAAAAGGTCCAGGCGACCTCGCCGGTCCGCGCGTTGAGCGCGTACCCCCGGCCGCGCGCCCCCGCGGTGCTGCCCTCGGTGCCGACGTAGATCAGGCCGTCCCAGTAGACGATGGCGCCGGCGAGCCCGCCGCGGTTGCCGCCGCACTGCCCGGTCTGCGGGTCGCAGTCGGGGTCGCCCTCACCCGCGATGAGCAGTTCCCGCTGCCAGACGACGGCGCCCGTCCGCTGGTCGAGCGCGTAGACGATGTTCGCGCCGGACGTGGTGAAGACAAGCCCCTCCCCGAGCCCGACGCCGCGCATGTTGGTCTGCTCGGAGCCGACGTTGGTCTTCCACTTGACCTCGCCGGTGCGCCCGTCCACGGCGAAGACGTTCTGCTGGACCGTCTGGACGTACAGCACGCCGTCCTGGGCGACGATCGTGCTCTGCTGGGAACGCCCCTGGGTGCTGCCGCCCTCCAGGTTGACGTGCCACGCGCCGCCGAGGTGCCGGACGTTGCCGCGCGTGATCTCGTGCAGCTCCGAGTGGTTCTGGTTGCCGTAGTCTCCGCCGACCTTGGGGAAGTTCCGGGCGGCCCGGCCGAGGCGGCGCGGCTGCTCGGGCACCGGGAGGGCGAGCCGGGGGCGGGCCGCCGCCTCGGCCTCCGGCGCGCGGAGCGGGGTGAAGGCGGCCGTTCCGCTGATGACGGCGGCACCGGTCAGGAAGTTCCGACGTTTCATGCTGCTCCCAACTCACGGTCCGCTAGATGGACGCGTTGGTCCGAGTAACGGACGACACGGTAAGCCGCGGCAGCGGAATTGACAAGGGTATTGCCGCTTCGTCGTCCTCGTGAGATCGTCCTACAACCTCTGCGCGGTACATCTGGACCGCTAGATGGACCAGAGCGCTAGCATGTCAGGGAGGAACCCCCATGAGAAGACCCTCGTCCCACCTGGTGACCGCGGTGACGGCGGCGACCGGGACCGCCGCCGCGCTGGTCGCGGCCACGCTGCTCACCGGCCTGCCCGCCTCGGCCGGCGGCACCCACGCCAAGCCGGCGAACCGCGGCGCGCAGCAGCTCGGCGACCCGGAGTACGGCGTCTGCCGGGGTACCGACCCGCGCTGCTACCACGACTGGGGCAACTTCGACCCCGCCCAGGGCTACCGGGTGCTGGTCTACAGCCGGACCGCGGGGCCGCGGCACGCCAACCTCGGTCCCGCCCTCGCCGCCGGGCTGAACCCGCCGCTCGCCGACGCGAACGTCGCCCAGAAGGCCCTGGTCAAGATGGGCGAGGACAACGGGTTCGGGGTCGACTGGACCGAGGACGTCACCCAGTTGTCCAGCCCCGGGAAGCTGTTCCGGTACAACGCCGTGATCTTCATGAGCAGCACGCGCGACACCCTGGACGACGCGGCCCAGACGTCGCTGCGCCAGTACGTCCGGGGCGGCGGCGGGTTCGTGGGCGTGCACAACGCGTTCGGCACCGAGTACAACTGGCCGTGGTACGAGGGGCTCCTCGGCGGCGCGAACTACTACGACCACGGGCACGCGCAGACCGGGACCGTCCAGACCGTGGACCACAAGGACGTCTCCACCGCCGGCCTGCCGAACCGCTGGACGTTCAGCGACGAGTGGTACAACCTCGTCCCGTTCCCGTCCAAGGTGCGCTTCCTCGCGACCGTGGACGAGAAGTCCCTGGCGGAGGGCGCCGAGGGCGGGCAGGGGCACCCGGGCCACGGGTCCTTCCATCCCGTCGCCTGGTGCCAGTACTACGACGGGGGACGGGCCTGGCTCACCACGCTCGGTCATGACGCCAAGGCCTTCACCGACGACGGGACGAACTTCGCCGGCGCCCCGCGGTTCCGGAGCCTGCTGCTGAACGGCATCGAGTCGGCCATGGGCAAGAAGCCCTTCTGCCGGTGACGGTGGTTCCGATCGCGGGCCACGCCCGCCGGCGGCCGGGGCCTCCCCCGGCCGCCGGCGGGCGGCGCCGCCCGCTACAGCCCCAGGTAGATGCGCCGGACCTGGACGTCCTCGCGCAGCGCCCGGGAGGTGCCGGTCATCGCGACCTCGCCGTTCTCCATGACCACGCAGTCGCTCGTGGCCTCGAACGTCAGCTTGGCGTTCTGCTCCACGAGGAGCAGGCTCAGCCCCTCCTCGCGCAGCCGCACCAGCACCGCGAGGATGTCCTCGACGAGCTTGGGCGAGAGCCCCATGGACGGCTCGTCCAGCAGGATCAGGCGGGGCCGCGACATCAGCGCGCGGCCGACGGCCAGCATCTGCTGCTGCCCGCCGGACAGCGCCCCGGCGAGCCGGGACCGCATCTCCTTCAGCACCGGGAACAGCTCGTACACCTCGGCGAGCGCCTCCCCCGTCTCGGCGCCGCGCCACGACCGGGCGTAGGCGCCGAGCATCAGGTTCTTCTCGACGGTGAGGCCGGGGAAGACGTGCCGCCCCTCGGGGACGTAGCCGATCCCGTGCCGCACCACGTCGCGCGCCTTGACCCTGGTGAGGTCGGTGTCGCCGAACCGGACCCGGCCGCCGCTGCGGGGCACGAGGCCCATCAGCGCCTTGAGCGTGGACGTCTTGCCGGCCCCGTTGGCGCCGATGATGCCCACCGACTGCCCCGGCGCCACCGTGAACCCGATCGACCGGACCGCGCAGACGCCCCCGTAGTGGACGGAGAGGTCCTCCACCGTGAGGGTTTCCGCCTTCATCAGCTCACCTCCGTGGTGTCCGGCAGCGGCATGTCCGCCATGGCCGAGTCGCCGAGGTAGGCCTCGATCACCGCGTGGTCGCCGGCCACCTCGGCGGGCGTGCCCTCCGCGATCACCTCGCCGCCCGCCAGGACCGTCACCCGCTCGCACAGCGACATCACGAGGCCCATGTTGTGCTCGATGAGCACCACGGTGACCCCGCTGTCGCGGATGGACCGGACGATCTCCGACAGCTGCCGGACCTCCTCGCCGTTCAGCCCCGCCGCGGGCTCGTCCAGCAGCAGCACCCGCGGCGAGCCCGCCATGGCGCGGGCGATCTCGATGCGGCGCTGGATGCCGTAGGGCAGCGAGCCCGGCGGCGCCCCGGCGAACTCGCCGAGCCCGAACCGGTCGAGCAGCTCGTCCGCCCGGACGTGCAGCCGGCGCTCCTGCCGCCAGATCCCGACCGGCCACAGCACGTACCGCCAGATGGCGTACGTGCGCGACCGGTCGAGCGCGACGAGCAGGTTGTCCCGGACCGACAGCTCCCCGAACAGGCGCAGGTTCTGGAACGTGCGGGCCAGGCCGAGCATGGACAGCCGGTAGGGCCGTCCGCCCGAGACGACCCGGCCGTCCATCAGCACCCGCCCGCCGGACGCCTTGTAGAAGCCGCTGATGACGTTGAACAGCGTCGTCTTGCCCGAGCCGTTCGGCCCGACGATGCCCCGGATCTCACCGCGCTCCACGGTGAGGGAGACCTCCTTCAGGGCCTTCAGGCCGCGGAACTGCTTGGAGACGCTCTCGATCTCCAGCATCGGCCGCCCGTCCGCCTTCGTCCCCGCGTCCCCGCCGGGCTCGTACGGCTGGAACGGCCGCAGCACGGCGCGGTCCACGGACCTGCCGCGGCGCCGGTCGACGACGGCCTTCACCCTGGCGGGGACGCCCGCGAGGCCGGTCGGCGCGAAGACCACCATGAGCACCACGACCACGCCGAACCCGAGCTGCGCGTAGGTGGGGTAGTCCACCAGCTGCTCGCGGATCAGCGTGAGGCCGACCGCGCCGACGACGCAGCCGGTCAGGCTCTGCCGGCCGCCGATCACGACCATCGCCAGCAGCAGGAACATGTTGGCGATGTTGAAGGTGTCCGGCGCGATGTAGCGGATCAGCCCCACGTACAGTACGCCGGCGAGGCCGCCGAACACGCTGGACAGCATGAACGCCGTCATCCGCAGCAGCGGGATCTCCGCGCCGACCGCGCCCGCGGCCAGCGGGTCGTCCCGCATCGCCATCATCCGGCGGCCGAGGCCGGTCCGGACGACGAACTGCCCGAACAGCAGCGCGAGCGCGAACACCACCACTTCGAGGTAGTAGTACAGGTACTCGCTGGACAGGTCGATGCCGAACATCGGCGGGACGGGGATGGCCGAGATGCCCTCCGCGCCGCCGGCGATCTCGGCGTTGGTCGTCCAGTTGATGAACCCGAGCGCGAGCCCGAGCGTGACGATGCCGAGGTAGTGCGACTGCATCCGCAGTGCCGGGATGCCGACCAGCAGCCCGATCACCGCGGACGCCAGCATCGCCAGCGCGGCGGCCGGCCAGAACCCGAGCCCGTTGTGCGTGGTGAGGATCGCGGTCGCGTAGGCGCTCACCCCGAAGAAGGCGACCTGCGCGAGGTTGATCTGGCCCGCGATGCCCATGGCCAGGCCCATCCCGATCGCCAGCAGCGCGAACACCAGCGCGATGTTGACGACGTGGATCGCGTAGCTCCCGACCTGGTACGGCAGGATCCAGGCCGCGACCACGAGCACCGCGATCCCGCCGAGCCGCGGGGTACGGGGATGTTTGAGCAGGTCCGTCATGCGCGGCTCACCGTCATCTCGCCGAACAGCCCGGTGGGCCGGATCATGATCGCCACCGTGAACACCAGGAACACGACCAGCTCGGAGTAGCCCTGGAAGTGCCCGGCGGCGAAGGAGTCCAGGACCCCGATGGCGAAGCCGCCGGCGATGGCGCCGGGGATGTTGCCGCAGCCGCCGAGCATGGCGGCCGCGAACCCCTTGATCCCGATCGTCCCGCCCATCGTCGGGTTCACGTACAGCAGCGGGCCGACCAGCCCGCCCGCCAGCGCGGCGAGACCCGCGCCGATGGCGAACGCGATGGCGTTGCTGCGGCCGACGTGGATGCCGACGGCGGTGGCCGCCTCGTGGTCCATCGCGACCGCCTGCATCGCGGCGCCCATCTTGGTGCGCTGCAGGAACCCGACCAGCAGCACGACCGCGACGGCCGCGATCAGGAGCACGACCAGGTCGTAGGTGCGGACCCGCAGCCCGGCGAACTCCAGCGGCGCGCCGCCCACCGGGGACGACACGGCGCGTCCGGTCGCGCCCCAGATCAGCACGGCGACCGCCTGCAGGACCATCCCGAAGCCGATCGTGCCGATCAGCATCAGCGTGAAGTCCTTGTTCTCCAGCGGGCGCAGCACCCGCTCGATGAACAGGCCGATGAGCCCGGTCACCGCGATGGCCAGCGCCATCGCCAGGGCGAACGGCAGCTTGGTGGACATGTAGAAGGTGGACGCGGCATAGGCGCCGATCATGAGCACGTCGGCGTGCGCGAAGTTGACCAGCCCCATGGTGCGGTAGACCAGGCTGAACCCCATCGCGACCAGCGCGTAGATGGCACCGAGGCTCAGCCCGCCTATCAGCGTCTGAAGGAAGACCTGCATCGTTCCGCTTCCCCGGTCAGCCGCCGGCCTTGACGAGCTTCCCGTTCTTGATGATGCCGATGGAGGTGGTCTTGATGCCGACCCCCGTCTCGTCGTAGGCGAAGTTCCCGAGCAGCCCCTGGTACCGCACCGCCCGGATCGCGTCGGCCAGCTTCCTCCCCTTCGCGACATTGCTGTTCTTCAGCGCGGTGAGCAGGATCTGCGCGCCGTCGTAGGCCTTGGCGCCGTGCATCTCGGCCTCCTCGCCGTAGGCGGCCTTGTACGCGGCGGCGAACTTCTTGGACGCCTCGCTGATGTCGTTGCCGAGGTAGGGCGAGCTGACGATGGTGCCCTCGGCGTTCTGCGCCCCGGCGGTGTCCAGGTAGACCGGGGTGCCCTGGGGCGCGGCGCCGGCGAACGGCGCGTCGATGCCGAGGTCGCGGGCCTGCTTGACGATCAGCCCGGACTCGACCTCCTCGGCGCCGAGGAAGACCACCTGCGGCGACTTCTGCCGGATCTTGGTCAGCTGGGCGCTGAAGTCCTTCTGGTCGGTGGTGACGACCTGGTCGGCGACCGGCTTGACGCCCCGGTCCGACAGCGCCTTGAGGAAGGCGTCGTGCTCGCCCTTCCCGTACGCGCCGTTGTTGGTGATCATCGCGACCTTGGTCAGCTTCTCGTCGTCCACCACGTACTTGGCGAGCGTCTCGTCGTAGGTGGTGCTGGTCGGCCCGTTGAGGAACAGGAACGGGCTCTTCAGCGCCACCATCCCCGGCGACTGCCCGGAGGCGATGTTGGGGATCTCGGCCGTGCGCAGCGTGGGCGCCATCGCGATCGTGACGGCGCTCTCCGCCGTGCCCAGCATCGCGATGTAGTCCTGGCTGTCGATCTTGCGGGCGATGTTGGTCCCGACCGTCGGGTCGCCCTGGTCGTCGAACACGTCGAGCTGGACCGTCCGGCCGCTGATCCCGCCGGCCTTGTTCCACTCGTCCACGGCGAGCTTGGCGCCCTTGTACTCCCACTTGCCGAGCGAGCTGAGCTGGCCGCTCTGCGCGTCGACCAGGGCGATCTTGATCGGGCCGGTGCCGCCGGAGCCGGAGTCCTCCGACTCGCCGGGGGCTGCGCAGCCCGCGGCGAGGCCGGCGGCGAGCGCGCCGGCGGCGAGCGCGGACAGGCGGAGTCTGGAACGGTTTCGCATGATGTCACCTCGGGGGGTGGAACAACGGGGTGGGCGGTGTCGGAGAGGGCGGGGCGCGCGGGTCATCGCGTCCCCTGTTCCGGGAAGACACCCTGGTAGATGTCGTTGATGTTCCAGTGCCCGGGTGTCGGCACCGGCTCATTGACCATGGGCACGTCCAGCACGGCGGGTCGCCGCCTGGCCGCCGCCGACCGCAGCGCCGGCAGCAGGTCCGCCGGCGCCGGGACGTCGTATCCGTCGGCTCCGCACGCCCTGGCGAGGGCGGCGAAGTCCGGGCTGTAGGGGCGTCCGGCGGGGTCCCGGAACTCGCATCCGTAGCTCGCGCCGAAGTTGGCCGCCTGCAGGTCGGCGATCGTGCCGTGGGCGCGGTTGTTCATCACCACGAAGATCACCGGCAGGCCGCGCTCGACGGCCATCGGGACGGCCGGGAGCTGGGCGCTCATGCCGCCGTCGCCGACGAGCGCGACGACGACGCGGTCCGGCTGCGCGATCTGGACGCCGACCGCGGCGGCCGGCCCGAAGCCCATCGTCGAGGCTCCGCCGGGGGTGATGAAGCGGCCCTCGGCGGGCAGCTCGTAGCACTGGGCGACGCCGTTCTTGTTCCAGCCGACGTCGGTGACCAGCACCGCTTCGGCCGGGAGGGCGTCGCGCAGGTCGGCGAGGATGCGCTCCGGCCGGAGCGGGAAGTCGTCGCCGCGGCCCCGTTCGCGGCTCTCGGCGAACAGGCCGGTGCGGGCGGCGCGGATCCGCTCGCGGAGGGCCGGGCGGTCGGCCGGCGGGGCGGCCCGCACCTGCGTGGCGATGGCCTGCACGGCCAGCGTCACGTCGGCGACGGCGCCGATCTCCACCGGGTAGTTGCGCCCGATCTCGGCGGCGTCGATGTCGATCTGGATCAGCCGGCCGGACGAGGGGCCGCCACCGAGGTTCCAGGTGTACCGCTCGTCCCACGAGCTGGCGTCGGTCTCGGCGAACCGGGTCGCCAGCGCGAGGACGACGTCGGCGTGGCGGGCGTAGTCGTTGGTGGCTTCCAGCCCCCAGAAACCCGGCATCCCGAGCAGCAGTGGGTGATCGTCGGGGACGGCGCCCTTGCCCATCAGCGAGTGCACGATCGGGATGTCCAGGTGCTCGGCCAGGGAGAGCAGCGCGTCGCGTCCCGGCCCCTCGCGGAGCCCGCCGCCGAGGTAGATCAGCGGCCGCTCGGCCTCGGCGAGCATGCGGGCGATGCGTCCGGCGACCGGCGCCGGGAGATCGGGCGGCGCCGTGCTCGCCGGCAGCGGGTGGTCGTCCGGCGCGACCGTGCGGGAGAACAGGTCCATCGGGACGTTGAGGAGGACCGCACCGGGACGTCCCGACGTGGCGGTCCAGAAGGCCCGCTCGGTGAACCGGGACAGGTCCTCGGCGCGGTGCACGTGCCAGGCGCGCTTGACGAACGGCCGGTAGATGGCGGTCTGGTCCGCGTCCGCGTGGAGGTTGACCTCCTGGTGCGGGTGGCGGCCGTGGTAGTAGGACGGCACGTCGCCGGAGATCGCGACGAGCGGGACCGAGTCCATCGCGGCCGTGGCCACGCCGGTCACGGCGTTCATCATCCCGGGCCCGACGTGCAGCAGCAGGACGCCGGGCCTGCCGGACGCGCGGGCGTAGCCGTCGGCGGCGTGCGCTGCGGCCTGCTCGTGCCGGGCGATGACGAACTCGATGGGGCTGCGGCCGAGCGCGTCCAGCAGCGCGATGTTGGTGTGCCCGCAGGTGCCGAACACGTACTCGACGCCGAAGGACTCCAGCCGGCGGACGAGCGCCTCGGCGGCCGGCACCGGCGCGGCCCCGTCCGGCGCCTGGTCGGTGCGGGGCTGGGCGTCCACGGTCATGAGGCCATCTCCTCTGCTCGGGGCAGGCTGATCCAGGTCTTCCCGGCGATGTCGGCGGCGCGGGCGAACGCGCTCGGCGCCTGGTCGAGCTCGAAGCGCTCGCGCAGCACCTGGCCGGGCCGCAGGTCGTGCTCGCGGAGCGTCGCGATCGTGTGGGCGAAGCCCGCGGGGTGGTCGTAGATGAGGCATCCGCGCAGGGTCAGCCGCCGCTGCACGAGCGCGAAGGTGGGCAGGCGGGCGGGGCGGGTGTTCTGGCCGACGGCGATCAGGGTGCCGCCGTCGGCGGTGCGTTCCACGGCGCGCTCGAACGCCTCGGGCACGCCCGAGGTCTCGATCACGACCGGGAAGGTGGTCCCGTCCGGGAGCGCCGAGGCGTCCTGCGCCCCCATCCGGAGGGCGAGCGTCCTGCGGCCGGCCTGCGGCTCGGTCACGAACGGCACCCCGCCGGCGTGCAGAACGGCCAGGGAAACAAGGAGGCCCTGCGAGCCCGCGCCCACGACGAGGCAGTGGTCCCCGGGGGCCAGCCCGCTCATGCGGACCGCGTTGAGCGCGACGGTGAACGGCTCGACGCAGACGACGTCGGCGTCCTCCCACAGTTCGGGGACGGGCCAGGTGAAGCGGGCCGGCACCGCGGCCCGCTCCGTCAGCAGGCCGGGCTCGGAGATCCCGACGACCCGACGGTTGCGGCAGCCCGCCGTGGCGCCGGTGCGGCAGGGGCCGCAGGCCAGGCACGCGTAGTTCGGCTCGACGACGACCCGCTGGCCGGGCGTGCGGTCGGTGACGCCGGCGCCGACGGCGAGGACGATGCCGAACGCCTCGTGCCCGAGCACCCAGGGCAGCGCCGGGACCTTGCGGCGGCCGGAGACCACCGCGAGGTCGGAGCCGCACAGCCCGACCCCGTGCACCTCGACGATGACGTCGCCCGGCCCGCACGACGGCTCGGGCCAGTCGTCCACGACCGCCACGGTGTCCGGCGAGACGAGCGTGACGGCCCTCATCCGCGCGCTCCCCAGAGCGGGGTGCCGCGCAGCAGCATCGTCTTCACGACCGTGAAGTCGTCGATCATGCAGCGCGGCGACTCCCGGCCGAAGCCGGAGTCCTTCATCCCGCCGAACGGGACGTGGTCGAGACGGTAGTTGGAGGAGCCGTTGACGATGAGCCCGCCGACGTCCAGGTCCCGCCAGGCGGTGATGATCCGGTCGAGGTCGCGGGTGAACAGACCGGCCTGCAGGCCGTACCGGCCCTCGTTGCAGTGCTCGATCACCTCGGAGAGGTCGTCGAACGGCAGCACCGCGACCAGCGCCCCGAAGATCTCCTCTATGACGACCGAGGCGTCCCGGGGCGCGTCGGCCACGATGGTCGGCGCGGCCGTGGCGCCGTCCCGCTTCCCGCCGAGCAGGACGCGCCCGCCCCCCGCCGCGGCCTCCGCGCTCCAGCGCACGACCCGCTCGGCGGCCTCCTCGTCGACCATCGAGCCGACGTCCGTCGCCGGGTCGAGCGGGTCGCCGACGGTGAGCGCCGCGACCTGCCCGGCGAACAGGTCCAGGAACTCGGAGTACCTGGAGCGCTGGACGTAGACGCGCTGGACGGAGATGCAGCTCTGGCCGGAGTTGCTGTACCCGGTGCGGGCGCAGACGCGGGCCGCCTCGGCGATGTCGGCGTCCTCGCACACGATCGTGGCGGCGTTGCCGCCGAGCTCCAGGACCAGCCGCTTCGCGCCGGCGGCGCGGGCCACCGCGGCCCCGGTGGCGGCGCCGCCGGTGAAGCTGATGACCGCGACCTCCTCGGCCGCGCACAGGGCCGCGCCGACGGAGCCGTCCCCGTGCAGCAGCTGGACGGCCTCGACCGGCATCCCGGCGTCGACCAGCAGTGCCACGACGGCGGTGGAGACGGCGGGTGCCTGCGGCGGCGCCTTGACGATCGTGGTGTTGCCGGCCGCGAACGAGGCGCCCAGCTTGTGGGCGAGCAGGTTGGCCGGCGCGTTGAAGGGCGTGATGGCCAGCGCGACGCCCGCCGGGGCGCGGTAGGTGAAGGCGGTGTCACCGGCGCCCCGGGCCCATCCGGCGACGGGGAGCGTCTCGCCGCCGATCTGCCGTGCCTCGGCCGCGCAGATGGCGAAGGTGTCGGCGACCCGGTCGATCTCACCGCGCCCGTCCTTGACGGGCTTGCCCAGTTCCAAAGCGAGCAGGCGGGCCAGGTCCTCGCGGTTCTCGGACGCGGCGGCCGAGGCGCGCTCCAGCACGTCCGCCCGGACCGCCGGGGCCAGCCGCCCGACCACCCGCGCCGACGTGCGCGCATAGGCCCTGACGGCGGCGATGTCGGCCGGGGACGCGGCCGGCGCCCGGCTCACCGGACGACCCAAATATGGTCCGATCCGTTCACTCTGCGGACCATCCGTAACCCATCGGCCACCGATGAGCGCCGCCGCATCAACCGGTCTGACCTCGGCTGCGGATGCGAGCAAGGCGTCCAGCATCAAGCTCCTCCAGGACCACTCAGCGGTCTTTATGTTCCGTCATGTGGACTGCGAGTCAACGTACGGGGCGGTCCGGGACGCTGACAAGGGGCCGCGGCCGGAAAAGTTTCGATCGATCCGGCGGCGCGCCCGCCGCGGACGCCCGTCACCTCCACCGATCCGCCTCCGCTCCTAATGTTCGAACCAGTGAGTTAGTTATAGGTGACCTCGCTCACCAGGGGAAGGGCAGACGGGCGATTTTCCGGCCGATGAGGGCGACAGACCGACTGACGGTCCAACTAGACCACTGTGTGGACTGCGTGTAACGTACGGACCGCAGCCGCCCGAGCACGAGAGCGAGAACCAGTGAGTCCAGCGAAGCGACCGGAGACCGAGACCCCCGGCACCCCGCCGTCCGGCGACGGCCAGGGCGTTCGCAGTGTTCAGCGCGCCATCGAGATCATGTCACTGCTGAGCGAGGAACGTCCCGTCGTCTCCATCCGGGACATCGTCGAGGCGACCGGCCTGGCGAAGACGACCGTCATCCGGCTCGTCCAGACCCTGGAGCAGAACGGCCTGCTGTGGGCCGCGCCCAACGGCTACCTGCCGGGCCCCGGCCTGTGGCGCTGGGCGCACCTGGCGCGCAGCAGCTGGGAGCTGCCGCCCGAGACCCGCAAGGCCATGCGCGACCTCGGCGCGCGGCGCCGGGAGACGGTGAACCTCTACATGCTCCGCGACATCTACCGCGTCTGCGTCGCCCAGCAGGAGAGCCCGCAGCCGCTCCGCCACGTCGTGCACGTCGGGGACGAGCTTCCCCTCTGGGCCGGCGCGTCGTCCAAGGCCCTGCTGCGGGACGCCCCCGACGCGCTGCTGCGGCGCGTCGCCCTCAGCTCCCCCTACGGAGAAGGCCACGTCAAGAGGCTCAAGGAGTGGATCGACGAGGCCGCCCATCAGGGCTGGGCGGTCAGCCACGGGGAACGTGAGGACGGCCTGTCCGCCGTCGCCGTGCCCGTCCTCGGCCGGTCGGGCACGGTCGTCGCGGCGCTGTCGCTCAGCGGCCCCACCGTCCGGTTCCCCGACGACACCGTCCGGGAGTACGCCGACGACCTGCGGCAGGTGGCCCGGGAGATGTCCGAACGCGGCTTCGACCACCCGCTCAGCCCCACGCACTGACCACGCGCCCGGCCGTCCGCGCGGCGGGGCAGAAGGAGCACGCGCATGCAGGAGCGACCGCTCAGCGGCATCCGGGTCCTCGACCTGACCAACGTTCTGGCCGGGCCGTACTGCAGCTACCAGCTGATGCTGCTGGGGGCCGAGGTCGTCAAGATCGAGGTCCCCGGCCAGGGCGACCTCGCCCGGCACCTCGGCCCGGACCCCGAGCTGAACCGCGGCGGCCTCGGCGCCTCGTTCCTCGCCCAGAACGCGGGGAAGAAGTCCGTCGAGCTCGACCTGAAGGACCCCGCCGACCGCGCCGACTTCGCGTCCATGGTCCGCGGCGCGGACGTCCTGCTGGAGAACTTCCGGGCCGGCGTGCTCGACCGGCTCGGCTTCGGGTGGCCCCGGCTGCGGGAGCTGAACCCGCGGCTCGTCTACTGCGCCATCTCCGGGTTCGGGCAGACCGGCCCGATGAGCCAGGCGCCCGCCTACGACCAGATCATCCAGGGGCTGTCCGGGATGATGAGCATCACCGGGACGAAGGAGACCGCGCCGCTGCGGGTCGGCTTCCCCGTCTGCGACACCATCGGCGGCCTCGCCGCCGCCCTGCACATCGCCGCGGCCCTCGCCGGCCGGTCCCGCACCGGCCGGGGGACGTTCCTGGACGTGTCCATGCTGGAGGCGGCCGTCTCGGCGATGGGCTGGGCGGTCTCCAACTACCTGGTCAGCGGGGTCGCGCCCGAGCCGATGGGCACCCAGAACGCCACCGCCGCGCCGTCCGGCACGTTCGAGGCCGCCGACGGGCCGCTGAACATCGCCGCCAACCGGCAGCGGCAGTTCGAGACGCTCTGCGACCTGCTCGACCGTCCCGACCTCCTCGACGACCCCCGGTTCGCCGACCGCGAGGCGCGCAAGCTGCACCGCGACGAGCTGACGGACGAGCTGAACCTCGCGCTGCGGAACCGGACCGCGGCCGAATGGGAGGAGCTCCTCTGCGCCGCCGGCGTGCCCGCCGCCCGGGTCACCGACGTCCCGCAGGCCGTCCGGCTCGACCAGCTCGACCACCGCGGCTTCTTCACCGACCTCCCGTTCCCGGACGGCTCCGGGCGCGTCCTACGCGTCGCCGGCAGCGGGATCCTGCACGACGGCGAGGCGCTGACGCCGACCGCCCCTCCCCCGACGCTCGGCCAGCAGAACGACGAACGCGCGAGCCTCATGGCCCGCTGGAACGGCCATGACGACGACACCGTCATGAACGGCACCCGGCGGGAGGCCCCGTGAGCGGCACCGACATGAGCGGCACCGACCCGACGGGTGCCGTCGGCGAGTGGTGGGCCACCGGCATCACCCGCATGGAGCCTGGCGTCATCGAACTGCGCGGGCGCCCCGTCCAGGAGCTCATCGGCACCACCGGCCTCACGTCGATGATCTGGCTGATGCTGCGCGGCGACCTGCCCGGCCCGCGGCAGGCCGCGCTGCTCGAAGCGGCCCTCGTCGCGGCCGTGGACCACGGCCCGCAGGCACCGTCGATCGCCATCGCCCGGATGGCGGCGACCTGCGGCGTCGGCCTCAACGGCGCCGTCGCGAGCGCGGTGAACACCCTCGGCGACGTCCACGGCGGGGCCGGGGAGCAGTGCGTCCGGCTGCTGGAGGAGATCCTCGTCCGGGAGGCGGAGGGGGTGGACCTGGACGTCGCGGCGGCGGAGGTCATCGCGGCCTGGCCCCGCTACCTGCCGGGGTTCGGCCACCGGTTCCACCCGGTGGACCCCCGCCGCGACCCGCTGCTGTCGCTGGTGGAGGCGGCCGTCCGGGACGGGGTCGTCCCGGGCGGCCACCTGCGCGCCGGCCTGGCGGTGGAAGCCCACCTGGCGAAGGGCCGCGAGAGGCCGGTGCCGATGAACATCGACGGCGCCACCGCCATCATCTACGCCGAACTCGGCTTCCCGGCTCCCCTGGCCCGCGGCCTCTTCGTGCTGAGCCGCAGCATCGGGATCCTCGCGCACGCCTGGGAGGAGACCCAGAGCGGGCAGCGCAACAAGGGGCCGATACCGCGCTCGGTGCTCCCCGCCTACCACCCTCCGTCCTGACCGGCCAGAGCCGCCCGCGGGGGACGCCCGGGTCGCTCCCGCCTTTCAGAGCCCCCGGACGGCGGCGATGGTGAAGGGGATCTCCGGGGTGCCCTCGCCGAGCGGGCCGCCCTTGTCGAACTGCGAGCGGACCACGTAGAGGGTTCCGCCGCGGCGGACGAGCGTCGTCGGGACCTGGAGGGACGGGTCCGCCAGCGTGCGCTCAAGGCGGGCCCGCGTCCCGTCGGCGGCGACACGCCAGCGGGTGACCTCGTTGTCGAGGTTGTCGGCCGTCCAGAGCCGCCCGTGCTGGAGTTCGAGCCCATCGGTGTTGTGCATGTCGCCGCCGTACAGGGCGACCTTGCGGACGGCCCCGGTCCCGATGTCCAGCCGGTAGAGGTCGCCGCCGCGCATGTCGTCGGTGAGCAGGAACCGGCCCGTGGGGTCGGCGACGATGCCGTTCAGCGTGAAATCGCCGGGCTCGTGCGGTTCGAGGACGCCGTCCAGGTCGAACCGGGTGGTCAACGTGGCGTGTCCTCCCCGGGCGTCCGCCAGGTCCTGGGGCGTGACCTGGTAGACCACCGCGCGGGACGTGTCGGTCAGGTAGGCGGTGCCGTCCGGGGCGATGGCGAGGTCGTTGACGAACCGGGCCCCGTCACCGGGGACGGTGAACCGCGCCAGCAGACGGCGGCTTCGCGTGTCGTACGCCGCGACGCCGGACGTGGAGTCGGTCACCCAGAGCCGTCCGGCACGGTCGACCTTCATCCCGTTGGCGGTGTGGCGGCCGTCCGCGCCGGCCGGGAGGAACACCTCGGCCACGCGGTGGCCCGGACGCATCCGGTAGACGGTGCCGTCCTCGAAGGAGCCCGCGTACATGGCGCCACCGCGGGGATCGGCGGCGATCCCCTCGGGGTACACGCGGTCGCCGGGCAGGACATGGGCCGTTGAGATCGATACCCGCTGTTCCCGTGCGGAGGCAGCGGACGCTGCCAGGGCCACGGACGCGGGGAGCACGGCGACGGCGAGGGCGGCGGCCATCGCCGCGGAGGAGCGCTGGATGCGCGACATGGGCGTCTCCGTTCGAGTTAACTTCTTAGAACGCGTCCATACGATAGTTAGAACTCTAATGCTCGTCAACGACCTTCCCCTTGGACGGCTCGATATCATGCGGGAATGACCTCGATGCCCGTCCCGGAGCGGATCGGCTCCCACCTCAAGCGCGCGGAGCAGGCGCTCAACGGGGCCAAGCACGCCGCACTGAAGCCGAGCGGGCTGACCGTGCCGCAGTACGCGGCGCTGCTGCACCTGTCCGACCACCCGGGCATGTCGGCCGCCGCCCTGGCGCGGGCGTGCGCGGTCACCCCACCGACGATGAACACCGTCCTCAAGAACCTCCAGGAGCGCGGGCTGATCGAGCGCACCCCGCACGAGTGGCACCGCAACATCCTGGAGACCCGGCTCACCGCCGAGGGCGAGGCGGTGCTGCGGGCCGCCGACGACCGGGCGGTCCGGGTCGAGCGGGGGCTCGCCGCCGAGTTCACCGACGCCGAGCGGGAGACGCTGATCGAGCTGCTGGGCCGGTGCGTCGGCTTCCTGGAAGCCGCGCGGTCCGCCCCCGGAGGCTGAGACACTCCCCGGGGAACCGACAATCGGGAGGAACCATGGGCGACCGGATCGAACACGACAGGTCGGGCCAGCTCAAGCAGATCGAGAGCGGGCTGCTGCCCGGCGAGCAGATCATCGCCGTCTACGACGCCATCGGCGCCGGCACCGGGTTCATCGGCCTCACCGACCGCCGCGTGATCGTCCAGGACAAGAGCTTCGCCGGCAAGCGGTACGCCATCACCAGCGTGCCCTACTCCAAGATCACCTCGGTCAGCGTGGTCAGCAACAAGTCATGGGCCGGGTCCTACTTCTCCACCGGGTCGATCGCGATCAACGTCGGCACGCACACCTACGAGGTCGAGTTCCGCGGCGCCGACAAGAGCCACCACGTGCACAACGTGATCCTGCAGTACATCTCGGGCTGACCCCGCCGCGGGTCAGGCGACGACCGTGGTGGTGGAGCCGGCGCGGTCCTTGGTGACGCGGAGCTGCGCGGGGACGCGGGCGCGCAGTTCCGCGACGTGGCTGACGATGCCGACCGTCCGGCCGCCGTCGCGCAGGCCGTCCAGGACGTCCATGACCTCGTCGAGCGTCTCCTCGTCGAGCGTGCCGAAGCCCTCGTCGACGAACAGGGTGCCGATCTCGGTCCCGCCCGCCTCGGCGGTGACCACGTCGGCGAGGCCGAGGGCGAGGGACAGCGAGGTGATGAACGACTCGCCGCCCGACAGCGTCACCGGGTCGCGTTCCAGGCCCGTCCAGGCGTCGGCGACCCGCAGGCCGAGCCCGCCGGCGCCCTTGGTGCGGTCGCCCGCCGCCTTCTCGGTCGTGTGGACGAGCGCGTACCGGCCCCCCGACATCCGGCGCAGCCGCTCGTTCGCGGCGGCGACCACCTGTTCGAGGCGGGCCGCCAGCACGTACGCCGACAGCGCCATCGCGCGCCGGTTCGCCGCGTGCTTGCCCGACGCCAGTCCGGCCAGCCGCTCCGCCACCTCGTACCGCCGCGCGGCCGGACGCCACGCGCGGACGGCCCCGTCCAGCTCGGCGCGCAGCTCGGCGAGCCGGTCGCAGCGGCGCCGGGCACGGGCGGCGGCGTTCGCGGCCTCGGTGCGCGCGGCCTCCGCCGCCGCCACCGTCGCCTCCAGGCCCGGCAGGTCGGGGGCGGGCTCGGCGGCGGCCGCCTTCAGCGCCGGGTCGCCCAGCAGGGCGCGGACCTCGGCCTCCTCGTCGTCGAGCCGCCGGATCCTGTCGCGCAGGTCGCCCTGGTCCTCGTCCGGGAGCACGGCGGCGAGGACCTCCTCGGGGGTGCGGAACCCTTGCTCCTCGCCCCCTTGCCTTGCCTTCGCCCGCGCGGCGGCCAGCTCCCCGTCGGCCCGCGCGTACACGCGCAGCGCCTCGACGGCCTCGGCGAGCGCGTCGGCCTCCCCGCCCAGCCGGGCGATGCGCGCTTCGAGCGTCGGGTCGTCGCCGCGCGCCTCGTCCAGCTCCGCGGCCAGCCGGTTCTGCTCGGCGGCCAGCTCCCCGTCCTGGACGCGGTTCGCGGTGAGGTCGCGCGACACCCGCTCGTGCTCGGAGCGGACCTGGTCGAGTTCCCGCTCGTGCCGGTGAAGGGCCGCCTCCAGGCGTTCGGCCTCCGCGGCGCGGGCCTTCGCCGCCTCCCACTCGCGCTCGGCGTCGGCGAGTTCCGCCGCGAGGACACCGGCGGCCGTCTCCCCGGCGATCTCCAGGAGCTTGTCGCGCTCGGTGCGCAGCTCCCCGACGAGCGTCCCGGCCCGCTCGCGGACGTCCTGGGCCGCGTCGGCCTCGTGCTGCGCCCCGTCCACCTGCTCCTCGGTCGGGATCAGGGCGAGCGACGTGACCGGCGCCGGATGCTCGGTGGAGCCGCACACCCGGCACGGCTCGCCGTCCTCCAGCTCCTCGGCGAGCACGGCCGCCATCCCGTCCAGGCGCGCCTGCCGGAGGTCGAGGACGCGCTGCCGCGCGTCCTGGGCCGCATCGACCGCCGCGCGGTACTCCGCCTCCGCGCCGGCGAGCCGCTCCACCACCTGGTCGCGGCGCAGTGCCGCGTCGAGCCGGCGCCCGGCCTCGTTGACCGCGGCCTCCGCCCCCGACCGCGCCGCCGCCGCGAGGTTGGCCTCCTCCAGCTCGGCGCGGCGGGCGTCCACCACTCCCGGCAGGTCCGCGAGCGCCGCCGCGAGCCGCGCCTCCTCCGGCTCCAGCCGCCGCAGGTCGTCCGCCAGCCTCTCCCGGTCGCGCCCGATCTGCCGGAGCCTGGCGGCGGTGCCGCGCCTGCCCTCCAGCGCCGCGGCCTCGTTCCGGCGGTCGCGCTCGGCCTTGGCGATCACGTCCTCCGGCGCCTTCGGCGGCAGCAGCGCCGCCACCCGGGACCGGGTCTCCTCGGCCCAGCGGCGCGCCCGCACCGCCTCCCCGTGCCTGACCTCGACGTCCCGCACCAGCGGGGCGACCCGGTCGGCGCGGGCGGCGGCGTCGAGCCGGGACGCGAGCCGCGACTTCTCCTCGGCCCGCTCCGCCAGCGCGTCCCGCCTGGCGACGGCGGCGGCGTGGCGGCGCTGCCGCTCGGCGAGCCCCTTCGCCTCTTCCAGCGCCGCGCGCACCCCGCGCAGCGTCTCGCCGACATCCGCCGCCAGCTCCTCCACGACCGCGCGGACGTCCTCGTGCCCGCCCGCCAGCTCGGCGGCCCACGCGGGCAGCACCGCCACGTCGCCGAACGGCTCCACGACCGGCTCCCCGCGGCGCGGCGCGGGAACCAGTGAGGGCGCCTCGCGCGGCGTCGCGGCACCGGTCGTCTCGGCGATCCGGTCCGCGATCGAGAACGTCCGGGCGCCCAGCTCGGCGGCCTCCCGCCCGGTCGCCGCGCGCCGGTCGGCGAGCCACTTCTCGACCTGCGTGAACACCTCGGCCGCGAAGAGCCGCTCCAGCACCTTGCGGCGCTCGTCCGCCCCGGCGCGCAGGAACCCGGCGAACTCGCCCTGCGGCAGCATCGCCACCTGGCAGAACTGGACCGCGTTCATCCCGAGCATCCGCGACACCAGATCGCCGGCCTCGTCCAGCCGCGTGGTGAGACCGACCCACTCCCCGTGCTCGCACTCCTCCAGGACGACCTTCGCATGCTCGGTCGTCGTCCCGGACCCGCGCAGCTTCGGCCGCTCCCAGGCCGGCGACCGCGTGATGCGGAACCGGCGGCCCCGGATCGTCGTCTCCAACACCACACGCGGCCCGGCCCCGGGCGGCGCATGGTCACTGCGCAGCCCCTTCACCGCGTTCCGGGCACCGGGCACCTGGCCGTAGAGCGCGAAGCACACCGCATCGAGGATGCTCGTCTTACCCGCGCCCGTCCGCCCCTGGATGAGGAACAGCCCCGCCTCCGACAACGCGTCGAAGTCGACGACCTCCACCCCGGAGAACGGCCCGAACGCCGCAACCTCCAACCGATGCAACCTCACGCCAGGGCCTCCTTCTGGCGGCAGGCCTCGAACGCCTCGTGGAGGAGGGCGCGCTCGGCGTCGGTGGCGGGGGCCTCGGTGACCTCGGCCACGAAGTCGCCCGCGATGTCGAGGGCGCTGCGCTCGCGGACGCGGTCGGTCCAGGTGCGGGTGTTGTCGGTCCCGCCGCCTTCGGGGTCGTAGCCGAGGACGAGCGTGTGCGGGAACCGGCGGCGCAGTCGTTCCATCGCGGCGGACGGGCGGCTTTCGTCGGTCAGCGTGATCTGGAGCCAGCGGTCCTCGTACTTCTCGTAGGCCGCGCCGGTGAGCAGGTCGTCGAGGCGGCCGCGGACACGGGCGAGGCGGCGCGGGACGGGGGCCTCCACGAACTCCGCCGACACGCCGTCCGCGTGCAGGTCGATGAGCCAGGACCCCTTGACGTGCCGCTCCTCCGAGAACGAGTACGCCAGCGGCGAGCCCGAGTAGCGGACCCGGTCGGTGACGGGCCAGGCGCCGTGCAGGTGGCCGAGCGCGGCGTAGTCGACGCCCTCGAAGACCGATGCCGACACCTGCGACGACCCGCCGACCGAGATGTCGCGTTCGCTCTCGCTCGACTCGCCACCCGTGACGAACGCGTGTGCCAGCACGACCGAGTGCTCCGGCCGGGTGGCCGCGTCCTCCCGGACGCGCCGCATCGCCTCGGTGAGTGCGGCGGCGTGGCTGCGCTCGTCCAGGTTCCACGGGTGCCGGACGAGTTCGGGCTCCAGGTACGGGATGCCGTAGAACGCGGCGTCCCCGATGACGACGGGCTCCCCCGCACTCGCGAAGTCGGTGCGGACGTGCACGCCGGCGGCGTCCATCAGCGCCGACCCGAACCCGAGGCGGCGCGTCGAGTCGTGGTTGCCGGCGATGAGCACCACCCGGGTGCGTTCGGCCAGCCGCCGCAGCGCCTCGTCGCACAGCCGGACGGCGTCCACAGCGGGCAGCGCCCGGTCGTAGACGTCCCCGGAGACGAGCACGCACTCGACCCGCTCCGCCGCGACCGTCTCGACCAGGTGGTCGACGAACGCCGCCTGCGCGGCCAGCAGGTCCTCGCGGTGGAACGATCTGCCGAGATGCCAGTCGGAGGTGTGCAGGAGTCGCATGTCGCAGCAACCATAGGCACCCCCTCCGACACATCCCGCGCAGAAACGCCGGGGCGCCCCAGACGATCTTCCGGGATCGGGAGATCGCCGGCTCGCGCGCTCCCGTAGGGTTGCGACGTGAGCGAGCGTCCCTACGTGCTGCTGAGCTGCGCGATGTCCGCCGACGGCTATATCGACGACGCGACCCCGGAGCGGCTCCGGCTGTCCAGCGCGGCGGACTGGGACCGGGTCGACGCGGTGCGGGCGAGCTGCGACGCGATCCTCGCCGGCGCCGGGACGCTGCGCGCCGACGACCCCCGGCTGCTGATCCGGTCGGCGGTGCGGCGGGAACGGCGGGCGGCGCGGGGCCTGCCCGCCGACCTGACCAAGGTGACGCTGACCTGGAGCGGCGACCTGGACCCGGGCGCCCGGTTCTTCACCACCGGCGAGGCGCCGAAGCTCGTGTACGCGCCGTCCACCACGGCCGTCGAGCTCGCCCCTCGGCTGACCGGCGTCGCCGAGGTCATCGACGCGGGCGACCCGCTCGACCTGTCCACGGTGCTCGGCGACCTTGCGGCACGCGGCGTCCGTCGGCTGATGGTCGAGGGCGGCGGCGGCGTGCACACGCTGTTCCTCACGGCCGACGTGGTGGACGAGATCCAGCTCGTCGTGGCCCCGTTCTTCATCGGCGACCCCTCCGCGCCCCGGTTCGTCCGGTCCGGGGTGTTCCCGCAGTCGCCGGAGCGGCCGATGCGCCTGGACGAGGTGACCCGCATCGGCGACCTCGCGCTGCTCCGCTACCTGATCGGAGCCGCGCGTGGATGACCTCGGCTGGCTGGCGCTGGCGTGCGACCTGGCGGAACTGTGCCCGCCGTCCGGCACGGCGTTCTCCGTCGGGGCGGTCATCGTCGGCGAGGACGGGCGGGAGATCGCGCGCGGCTTCTCGCGGGAGAAGGACCCGCACGACCACGCCGAGGAGGCCGCCCTGGCCAAGGCCCCCGTCCGCCTCGAAGGCGCCACCGTCTACAGCTCACTCGAACCGTGCGGCCACCGCGCGTCCCGCCCGCGCACCTGCGCCGAGCTGATCGTGGCCTCGGGCGCCCGCCGCGTCGTCTTCGCCTGGCGCGAGCCGGTCCTGTTCGCCGAGGGCGCCGGCGCCGAAATCCTAGCGGCGGCGGGCATCGAACTAGTCGAACTCCCAGACCTGGCCAACCGCGCCCGCCACCCAAACACCCACCTCCTCTAACCCCCGCACGCAACAACCCCTTAACTCGTAAAAGCCGGGAACCTCCCGCAACGAGAAGAGTCCGTCTCGAAGCCTCCCGCCTCCTCGCCTGGCGGAATCCACAAGAACACCGGACCGAAACCGAGCACCGCGTGCGGTCGCCCCTCCAATTCCTGGAAGCCGAGCGTCCCCGCAACAGGAAGCGTCCCGTTCCACACAGCCATCCCGCCTCCTCCCCGCGCGAAACCCGCGAGAGCACCAGACCGAAGGCGGGCGCCGCGTGGAGGTGGCCCTTGAGCTCGTGGAAGCCGGGTGGCTCACAACGAGGAGCAGGCCGCCACATAGCCGCTTGAACGCGCAGCTCCTTGAGCTGGCGTCAGCAGCAGTTGGGGGGCGGTGGCGGCGGCCCTTGAGCTCGTGGAAGCCGGGTGGCTCGCAGCGAGGAGTGGGCCGCCACATAGCCGCTTGATCGCGCAGCTCCTTGAGCTGGCGTCAGCAGCAGTTGGGGGGCGCGGTGGCGGCGGCCCTTGAGCTCGTGGAAGCCGGGTGGCTCACGACAAGGAGTGGGCCGTCACCAAGCTGCTTGAACGCGCAGCTCCTTGAGCTGGCGTTAGGTGACGTTGGGAGTTGTGTGTGGTGGGCCCTTGAGTTCGTGGAAGCCGGGGGTTTTTGTGACGAGGAGGGTTCCGTCCCATAGGCGTCCTGCCTCTTCGCCGTGTGGGATTTGTGAGATGACCGGGCCGAAGTATGCTCGGTCGCCGACCTCGATCACGGGGGTGCCGATGTGCGGGCCCACCTTGTCGACGCCCTCGGTCGTTGACGCGCGGATCGCGTCGTCGTGGTTCGGCGTGTCGGCTGCCGCGGCGAGGCTCTCGGGCAGGCCGGCCTCGGCGAGCGCGTCCTGGAACGTCCGCGGTCCCATCTCGCCCCGCTCGTGGACGCGGGTTCCGAAGGCCGTGTAGAAGCGCCCTAGCGCCTCCTGCCCCGCCGTCGCGGCCACGGCGGCGCAGACGCGGGCCGGCAGCCAGACGTAGCCGCCGGGGTCGTCCTCCGGGTCGTCGTCCCGGTCCTCGTTGAGGGCGGCCAGGCTCAGCAGGTGCCAGCGCGGTTCGATCGGCCGGACCTTCGCCGCCTCCAGGAGCCATCGGGACGTGATCCAGGTGTACGGGCAGGACGGGTCGAACCAGAAATCGGCGATCTGGGACATGTTCCGGGTTATATCGGAATTGGATGAGACGCGAGTCTCATTGCTCTTGCCAACGCCCCGGGACGGCATGCGATGCTGTGCCCAAGCAAGCATTCGGTCAGCGGGAGGCACGGCAGCATGCGCGAGCACGATCGGCTGTTCATCGGCGGCGAGTGGACCGCTCCGGCCGGCACCGGCACCATCGACGTCATCTCCCCGCACACCGAGGAGGTCATCGGACGGGTGCCCGAGGGGACCGAGGGCGACATCGACGCCGCGGTCGCGGCGGCGCGGCGCGCGTTCGACGAGGGGCCCTGGCCGCGGATGTCGCCCGCGGAGCGCGCCGAGATCGTCGGGCGGCTGTCGGCGATCTACGCCGAGCGGCAGCAGGAGATGGCCGACCTCGTCACCGCCGAGATGGGCTCGCCGATCATGTTCTCGGTGTTCGGGCAGGCCGCGATCCCGCAGATGGTGCTGCAGTACTACGTCGACCTCGCCGGCACCTACGCGTGGGAGGACGAGCGGCAGGGCATGCTGGGGCCGGTCACGGTCACGCAGGAGCCCGTCGGCGTCGTCGCGGCGATCGTCCCGTGGAACGTGCCCCAGTTCACGCTGATGCTCAAGCTCGCGCCCGCCCTCATCGCCGGGTGCACGGTGGTCGCCAAGCCGTCTCCGGAGACGCCGCTCGACTCCTACCTGCTCGCCGAGTGGATCCGCGAGGCCGGGCTCCCGGAGGGCGTCGTCAACATCGTCCCGGCCGGGCGGGAGGTCGGCGCCTACCTGGTCGCGCACCCCGACGTCGACAAGGTGTCGTTCACCGGCTCCACCGCGGCCGGCCGCAAGATCGGCGCGGTCTGCGGCGAGCAACTCAAGCGGGTGACGCTGGAGCTCGGCGGCAAGTCGGCCGCGATCATCCTGGACGACGCCGACCTGGGCTCGGCCGTCGAGGGGTTCAAGCTGGCGTCGCTGATGAACAACGGCGAGGCGTGCGCCGCGCAGACCCGCATCCTCGCCTCCCGGCGCCGCTACGACGAGGTCGCCGACGCGCTCGCGACCATGGTCGGCGGCCTGAACGTCGGCGACCCCGCCGACTACGGCACCGAGATCGGCCCGCTGGTCGCCCAGCGCCAGCAGGAACGCGTGGAGAACTACATCCGGATCGGCCAGGACGAGGGCGCCAAGCTGATCACCGGCGGCCTGGACCGGCCGCGTGACCGCGGCTGGTACGTGGCCCCGACCGTGTTCGGCGGCGTCGGCAACGACATGCGCATCGCCCGCGAGGAGATCTTCGGCCCGGTGCTGGTCCTCATCCCCTACGAGGACGAGGACGACGCCGTCAGGATCGCCAACGACAGCGACTACGGCCTCGGCGGCTCGGTCTGGACGTCCGACGTCGACCACGGCGTCGACGTCGCCCGGCGGATCCGCACCGGAAGCTGCGGCGTCAACATGTACACCCTCGACCCGAACACCCCGTTCGGCGGCTACAAGAACAGCGGTCTGGGCCGCGAACTCGGCCCTGAGGGCCTCCACGCCTACCTGGAGCACAAGTCCATCCCCCACCCGGCCCCCACCAACTGACCCCGTCGGCCTACCCATAAGCGGCACGCGCCCGCCCCACGCGCCAGTCCGGCGGCACCAGCACGACGTCGCGGATCTGGCGGGCGGCCATGGGCGTGGCGGCTGCGCGCACCCGGGCCTCCAGCTCCCCTGCGGCCACTCGGATGCTTGGTCGCCGCGGCGTGCTGGATGCCGTCGGAGAAGGCGGTGAGCTGGCGCGGCTACTTGGTTGTGCCGTTTAGCCGCCGCTGCGCGGCGCGGTGATGTCGGCGGCTCCGGCGACCCGGCGCCAGCCGACCTGAGTACCGTCGTCGTGCCGTCCCACCTCCTAGATGGGACGGCACGCCCAATACCGACCTCACCCTCAGCGGCACGTCTCCCAGCCCTTGCCAGGAACGACTCACCGGCGACAGCCCTCATCCTCACCGAGCCCTCCACTGAGACGGCCCAGCGGCGATGGCCCTGGTCCCTGGGACGGCGTGGCGGTACCCGGCCTCGCTTGGGGTGGTGTGTGGTGCCGCGGTGGCGGGGTGAGGGGTCGTGGTCGATTCCACGTTGGGGGCGCGGGGGCCGTACCGTAGTGCGCCGTGTCCCCCACCTCCGAGAACGCACCCGCCAGTCTCGACGACGTCCTGGTCGGCGAGGCCGTGCTGGGCGTGTACCGGCAGATGTTCGCCGCGCTGGCCCGCGACAGCGGTGCCGTGGTCGACGACCCGGAGCTGGTGGACGTCGCCGAGACGCTGCTCGCCGCCTTCGCCGACGCGGGCGAGGACGGGCTGAGCCGTGAGCAGATGCGGTACGTGTGCCGCCGCTACCCGGCCGAGGTGTTCGAGAACCGGCTGCGGGTGCTGAAGGGGCTCGGCGCCGTCCGCGAGGTGTTCCCCAAGCCGAACCAGCTGCGCTACCGGGCGTCGTTCACCAGCGTGGTCGGGTTGATGTTCGTCCGCCGGATGATGCTGGACGGCGGCCAGAGCGAGATGCACCGGCTGCTCGCGCTGGAGCAGCTCAACGTGGCCGACCCGCGCATGACGCCCGAGCAGGCCCGGGACGGCGCGGACGGTCTCGCCCGCGCGTTCCGGCTGTGGAGCGTCGAGCTGGTCACGCTGACGAACGGGACCATCGAGGAACTCCGCGAGCAGGCGCCGAAGCTGTGGGGCACCGAGGAGATCCTGCTGCGCGCCGAACGGCTGCACGGCGCGATCCTGCGCCGCTGGCCGCAGCTCGACCGCACCTGCACCGACCTGCGCGCCGCGATCTACGCCTACGGCGACGCGTCCAGGCGGGCCGCGGCGCGGCTGTCGGACTCGGCGGGCACCACCCGGAACCTGACCCTCCTGCCGCCGGAGACCTGGCGGACCTTCACCCGGACCGCGTCCCGCGAGGACCTCGCCGCCGTGCTGGACGGGTTCGTCTTCGACGCGGCGGCGCCCTGGCACGAGCCGTCCGCGGTGGTCACCGCCGTGGAGGACGGCCCGCGCGCCACGCCGCCCCGCCCGGCCCCGCCGCGCCCGTCCGTGCCCGACCCCGGCCTGTCGGGCGACACCGGCTCGGACACGGCGGCGGTCGAACGGCTCCGCGGCATCGCCGAGCAGATCCTCCGCGGCGCGGACCGGGTCGCGGTCGAGGACGTTCTCGCCCAGGACTGGACGACCGCCCGCCGCGTGCTGGCCGACCTGTCGTCTGTGCATCTGCACCCGGAGCTCCCCTATCGCCTCACGTGGTCGGACGGCCTGACCGTGCGCCCCGAGGGCACCCCGACGTGGGTGTCGCCGGGCTGGTTCGAGAGGACGGGCGCGTGACCGTCGACCCGCACGTGCTGGCCCGCGCACGCGCACGCGTGCTGGGCGGGCCGTCCGTCTCCGCGTCCGATCCCGTCCCGCCGGGCCTGGCGGCGGCCACGGACGGCACCCGCGTCTGGCTGCTGCCCGAATGGCCGGACGGTGCGACGCCCGCGCTGCTGGAGGAGTACGAGACCGCGCCCATGCCCCTGGACCGTGCGGGCCAGGCCCGCCGCGTCCTCGCCGCCGCCCTGCGCTGCTGCTGGACGCGTCTGGACGACGCCCCCTGGCCGGGATCTGCGTCCACCGTCGCGGACGTCCTGGAGGTCTACGCGAACATGTCGCGCGGCGATTCGGACCTGGCGCGCCGCTGGGCCACCGGGGAACTCCGCCGCCTGTCCGACACCGGCTGGCTGCTCCTGGACGAGGCCGAAGGCACGGTCCGCCCCGGCCCCCGCGTCGCCCTCTGGCCGGAAGGATCGCTGGCGTCCCTGCGGGACCTTCTCCACCGCCTCCCCGAGCCCCCGCGCCCGGACCCCGCACCGGCCGAACCGAGCGAACCTGTCCCGTCATCGCTGCCTCCCGCAGATCCCGGCTCCGACGTCGAGAGCAACTCTGCCGAGGCGGCCGGGGACCCCGCCGCCGATTCCGAACCTGTGGATAACTCACCCGACCCGTCTCGGGAGGGGCCCGGTGAGTGAGCTGTTCGAGCCGCTGCTGCGGTCCTATGACGAGCGGCGGCGGGCGGAACTCGTCGCGGCCTACATGGCGGTGGAGCACGCGGCCGAGCCGGTCTCGGAGGTGCGGTTCGCGGCCCTGCGGGAGCCGGCGCTGCGCAGGACGGTCGAGGCGATGCTCGCGCTCAACGGGCGGACCCTCGTCCGGTCGGAGCGGAAGCACTGGATCTCCGGATACCGGGACGACGTCGCGGCGGAGCTGGCGAAGGAACCCGGGTGCGTGCCGCCGGCGCGGGAGCGGGCCGTGCTGACGCTGGTGCTGATCCACTCGGTGGCGATCCCGAGGGCGGCGGGGCTGCTCGCGGACGACTCGTGGCTGTCGCCGCACCCGACACCGGTGGACGAGCTGCGCCGCCGCACCCAGCTGCCCGTCGGGGAGCTGGAGGCGTCGCTGCGGCGGCTGCGGCTGGCCGGGCTCGTGTCGCAGGTCAAGGCGGGCGCGGACGACGCCGGGGGCTTCGTCCCCGGGCCGCAGTTCCACCGGCTGACCGATGCCGCCCGGAGGCGGCTGCAAGAGGAGCTGATCCTGGCCGCCGGGCCGGACTCGCCGCTCGCCGCGGCGATCCGGGCGCGGCGCAGGGGCCGGGAGCGCGAGCAGGGGGAGAACACGTGACGGCCGTCCTCGAACCGATGGTGACCGCGCGCGACACCGAGAACGTCGTCGGCGACCGGACGCTGGTGGCCGTGCAGGCGGTGAACATCTCGCGGCTGTCGACGCATCCGGTGCCGACCGTCCCCGGCACGCTCATCGTGGTGGCCGGGCAGGGTCCGAAGGACTCCAACGGCGCGGGCAAGTCGTCGTTCATCGCGGCCATCACCGCGCTGCTGGGCGACGAGCAGTGGCGGTTCGCGTCGGGTGCGCGGGCCGTGGCGGAGCTGCTGTTCAACGCGGAGCTGGCCGCGCAGGGCGACAGCCAGTGGGCGAGCGCCGACCACGGCTACATCGTGGGCGTCTTCGACTACGCCGAGCCGGTGGAGGAGGACGGCGAGACGGCCGTCACCGTCTGGCTCCGGGTGAACGCGGACGCGCCGCATCTGGAGATCCGGTGGCGGCAGGGCGTCTACCTGGCGTCGGCGCCGTCCGAGGCCGATCGGGTGTCGCTCGCCGACCGGCTCTGGGCGAGCCTCCCCCGCAGTGCGGGGCGCCGCGACCTCGTCGCGAAGGATCTGTCCCGCGTCCTGTACGGCGGGCAGGTCAGGTGCGTGTCGTTCCTGTCCACGTCGGTGCGGTCGAAGGTCGCGACGAACCTGCTGTCCCAGCCGCTGAACGAGATCAGCCCCGAGCGGATCTTCAGCGCGATCGCGGCGCTGACCGGGCTGGACCGGGAGCTGGAGGCCGAGCGCACGTCCCGCGCCGAGGAGCACCGGGAGCGCGCCAAGGCGGCGGAGGCCGCCGAGCGGCTCGCCGAGTGGGAGCGCGAGGCGGCGGTGCTGCTCAAGACGTTCGACCGGCGCGACCGGGCCCGCGACGAGGTGGCGGCGGCCCTGCGGCACTGGCGGACGCGGCAGGCCCGCCTGCTGGTGGACGCGGCCGAGGCGGACGCCGCGCACGCCGCCGAGCAGGAGCGGCTGCACCGGGAGGGCGAGGAGCTCGCCGCGGCCGCGAAGGCCGCCGAGCGCGAGATCGACCAGCTGACCGGCGGTGCCCTGGACGAGCAGCTGCAGGAGGCGGGCGCGGTGCTCGCCGAGCTGAAGGGGCAGGCGGCCCAGCTCGGCGCGGACAAGGCCGTCGCCCGCGACCGCCTGGACGAGCTGCGCCGGCGGGTGTCGGCGCTGGAGGACCGCCGGCGGGAGGCGGACGGACGGGACGCCGGGAAAGCGCGCGCCGAGCTGGCCGAGGCCGAGGCCCTCCGGGACGAGGCGCAGCAGGAGTACGGGATGGCCAGGGGCGCCGTCGCGCGGGCGGAGCGGTCCCTGGCCGAGGCGGAGGCGGGCGAGAGCAGCGCCCCCGCGCAGATCCGCGCCCTGGCGGCCGAGGGGATCGCCGCGGTCGGCCTGCTGGACGCCGTGGAGCTCGCCGAGGACGTCCGGGAGCGCTGGGAGGCCGCGCTCTGGCCGTACCGGGAGGCCGTCGTCGTCGGGACGGACGATCTCGACGCCGCGGTCGCCGCGCTCAAGGACCTGCCCGGATCGATGATCGTCCCGGCGGACGGCGACGGCGCCCTTCCCGAGGGCGTGGGGTGCGAGCGGCCGCTCGGCCGGTTCTTCGGCGCCCTCGGCGGCGACGGCGCGGGCGTCGTCATCGTCGGCGGCTTCAGGGAGCCCGTCACCGGGCGGGTGGCCCGCGTCCAGGCGGCGAGGGCCGCGGTGGAGGCCGCCCGGGAGGCGCTGGAGAGCGCCCGGCGGGCCACGTCCGACACCGCCGCCGAGGTGGCGCTCGCCGCGCGGCGGCTCGCGGGCGCGCAGGCCGCCGCCGAGCTGGACGAGGTCCGCGCGGCGATGACGGAGCTGCGCGAGGGCCTGGAGGAGCTGGCGGGCAGCGAGTCCCGGCTCGGCCCGCGCCTCGGGTCGGCGGAGCAGGCGCTGCGGCGCCTGCAGGCGAAGGCCGACACGCGGGCGCTGGAGACCGACCGGCTGCGCGGGAGGCGGGAGGCGCACGAGCGCGAGCGGGACGCGATCCGCCGCACCTCGTCGGAGCTGGCGGACAGGCGTGCCGCGCTCGGGATCGGCGAGCTGGAGCAGGAGTGGGGCGGGTCCCGCGAGGGCGCCGCCGAATGGCTGTCCGGCCTGGACGACGACGAGGCCACGTGGACGCCCGCCGAGTGGTGGCACACCGCCGAGAAGCACCTGTCGGAGGCGCTGCGCCGCGTCTTCCCGGACGGCACAGCCGACGAGGACATGCCCGAGGAGGTGCGCTTTCTGCTGCGGCAGCGCGCCGAGGGCGAGGGACGCCGCACCGACCGGGAGCAGGCGACGTTCCCCCGGCTGGTCAAGGCGATGGAGGGCTACCTGCGGCAGCAGGAGGACTACGAGAGGCACCAGCGGCGGCAGATCGAGGTGCAGCTGTCGGCCCGCCGCGCGGACCTGGAGAAGGCGCAGAAGGGCGCGACGGAGGCGGCGGGCGCCGCGGAGGCGCACCGGACGGCGCTGACGGCCGCGATCCGCAGCCGGCTGCAGCGCGTGTCGGAGGAGTTCGAGAAGCTGGACGTGACGTACGGCGGCTACGGCGCGACGCTGGAGTTCCCCACACCGGAGCAGCCGGGCGATCCGGAGCAGGAGTGGCGCTGGCGCGTCACGCCGAAGTGGCGGCGCTCGGACGGACAGCGCTACGTCCCGTACAACCGGCGCGCGAACACGGCGCTCATGGACGAGAAGGCGGTCAAGCTGGTGTGCGCGGCGGCGCTCGCCAGCTCCGGCGGGGGGCGGCTCTGCCTCGTCCTGGACGAGCTGGGCCGCAACCTCGGCAAGGAGCACCGCAAGGAGGCCGTCGCGCTGTTCCGCAAGATCGGCGAGACGCACGGCATCACCGTCATCGGCGCCCTGCAGGACGACATGGAGCCGTACGCGATCGACGCGTGCGGCCAGTACGTGAAGCTGCGCCGCTCGTCCGACACGATGCCGTACAACGAGCCGCCGGTCGTGGTCGGCTACGACGAGCACGAGGCCCGCGTCCGCAAGCTCGCCGAGCAGGTCACGGCCGCGCGCCCGGAGCCCGCCCCCGGCAAACCGGATGAAAGCGGATCCTGATTCCGGCAGGATGCCCGCCATGCGCGCGGATGATCTGCTGACCGAGATCGAGCCGCTGGCGTTCCGGGACCGCTGCCGACGGCTGGCGGACCTGCGGCGCCACGCCGGCGACCCGGCCCTGGCCGCCCTGCTGGACGAGCTGGGCGGGCGCGGCCACTACGAGCGGTCGGTGGCGCTGTTCGTCGCCTCCGCCGTCCGCGACGAGGCGTCGGTGGCGCACCTCGCGGGCGCCATCGGCGATCCGGACACCGAGCTGGCCTGCCGGGCGATCACGCTCGCCGTCCGGTACGGCGCGGCTCCGCGGCCGTTCCTCGACGGGCTGGACGACGCCCCCGAAGGGGTCCGCAGGGCGCTGTACGACGCCGTCCGCAGGTGGCGGCCCGCCGGGCTCGCCGACGCGCTCATCGGCAGGGTCGCGGAGCGGTGGGGCGACCAGGAGGCGGCGGCGCTGCTGCCCGCCTGCGCACCGGAGACCGTCGCCGGGAGGATCGACGCGCTCGCCCACGCCGTCGGGAACTGGGCGTCGCTCGGGCACGCCCACCCGCGGGCCGTCCTCGACCACGCGGAGCGCGCCCTGGCCGCGCTGCCCGACGGCATGTGGAGCACCTGGTGGTTCCGGCACGAGCCCGGTGTCGCGGCGGCGGTGCGCCACGATCCCGGCCGGGTCGTCGGGCTGCTGGAGCGCCACTGCGCGGCCGCCTCCCTCCCGCACGGGCTGTACCCCGCCGCCGGGGCGCTGATGGACGCCGAGCCTGAGCGCATGCTCCGCCTCCTGCTCGCCGAGGCGCACCGGGCCGACCTGTGCGCCCTGCTGAACCGCAGGTCCTTCCGCGACCGGCTGGCGAGGTTCGGCGACGGCGACCTGACCGCCGTCGCGCGCGCCGTCCGCGAGGACGACCACGCGCTGTGCCTGCTGCTGAAGGCGTTCCCGCCGGGCCGCCGCGCGGCGGTGTTCGACGCGGCGATGCGCGGCGTCGACCTGGGCACCGCCGAGCTCGGGGAGCCGCTGCTGGACGTCCTGCCGCGCGAGGTCCGGACGCGCGAGGCCCGCCGGATGCTCGGGCTGCGCAGGGTCGCCGCCTCCCCCGAACGCGTGCGGAGCGTGACGGCGTTCCTGCCCTTCGAGGAGGCGCGGCCCGTCCTGGAGGAGCTGACCCGCAGGCCGGACGCCGACGAGCGCGCCACCGGGTACGCGCTCCTGATCCGGTGCGCCGGGCGCGAGCGCACGCCCGCCGCGCTGGCCGCGGCGCTGGAGTCGTCCGGGCGGCTCCGCAACGAGCAGGACCCCGTCCGCCTGAGCGCGCTGGACGCGCTGGCGTCCGTCCCGGAGGGCCTGCTGCGCGCCGAGCACGGCGCGGCGATCGCACGGCTCGCCGAGGACGCGCTCGGCGCCCGCGACTCCTCCCCCATGACTCGCTACGAGCTGGCCCGGCTCGCCTCCGCCCTCTGCCGCCAGGGCGCCGTCCGCGACGACGCCGCCCTGCTGGAGTCGGGGCTGGAGTTGATCGAGCGGCTGGCCGGCGGCACCGGGACGGTCCACCTCGGCCGGCTCGACCGCGCGCTGCGGCGCGGGCGGGAGCACCGGCTGGCCGAGCTGCTGGCGCCCCGCCTGGCGGCGGCGGCGCGCCGCGACGACCACCGGCTCGCGCTGATGCTCGTCCGGGCCCTCGGCCGCCGCGCCCACCGCGTCCCGATCCTGCAGGACGGCCTGGAGGCGGCCCTGGACGCCCGCGAGGACGCCGTGATCCGCGAGGCGATCAGGCTGTGGCTCGCCCCGCCCGGAACCCGCGCCGAGCGGGTCGGCCGGGTCGTGGCCCGGGATCCGTCGGCGGTCGCCGTCCCCGCGGTCCTCGCCGCCGTCGCCCGCGAGCGCACCGACCTGCTCCACCTCGTCCTGACCCGCGACACCCCGCCCGGACGGTTCCACCGCGCCGACGTCGTGTACGTGCCGCGGATGCGCCGGTCCTGGATGCGCCGCTGGACGGCCCGGCAGCGCGACGCCTACCTGGACCTCCTGGAACGGGCCGCGGCGGACGAGGAGGCGCCGAGCACCCAGCGGGGCGGTGCCGTGTCCGCCATGGCGGAGGTCCCCGGCATCGACGCGGCCCGGCTCCGCCCCCATCTCGCCTCCGGCGATCCCCACCTGCGCAGGAGGGCGCTCACCGCGCTCCCGTGGACCGCCTCCCCGCAGGACGTCCTGCCGGACCTGCTCGCCCACGCGGGCTCCGACGACGCGCACGTCGCCGTCTACGCGGCGGCCCGCGCGGCGCGGTTCGTCCCGCCGTCGGCACTGGCCGCGGCGCTCGGCCCCGTCCTGCGCGACGGCAAGATCACCGCCAGGAAGGAGGCCGTGCGGATCCTGCTGGACAACCGGGTCCCGGACGCCCTGGCGATCATCGCGGCGGCCTGGGACGACCCGGGCCAGCACCGCGACGTGCGCGCCGCGATCGCCTCGGCCGTCCGCGCCCGGCTGGACGACCCGGTCGCCCGCCGCATCCTGGCCGAGGCGGCGGAGGGTCCGCGCGACCTGGCCCGGCAGGTGCTCGGCACGCCGCCCGCGCTCGTGGAGGAGCGGTTCCGGGGCGACTACGCCGCGCTGGTGATGCGCGTGGTGCGCTCCCCCGATCCGGAGGCCCGCGACGCGGCGCTGTCCAGCGTGCCCCTCTGGGCGCGCTGGGCACCGGACGCGCCCGCGCTCCTGGCGCGCCTCGCCGGCGATCTCGGCGAGACGAGCGCGTGGCGGCCGGCGCTGTACGCCCTCGTCCGCTGCGTCACCATGGGGACCGGCGCCGCCGAACTCGGCGCCGCCGTCGCCGCCCTGGCCGCCGGGCCGGACGAGCCCGACGCCGGCCCGGAACGCGACCTGCCCGCGTCCCAGCGGCTGACCGCGCTGCTCGGGACCGTCCGGGAGTTCACCGCCCGCAACCGGGCGCTCGGTGAACGCGCCGTCCGGGCGGTGGAGGACCGGCTGCCCGAGCCGCTGGCGAGCGAACTCGCGGCGGCGACCCTCCGCTGGGACGATCCCGGAGCGGCGGACGCCGTCGACGCCCTGGCCGACCGGTGCCGGGGCGGCGGCGTCCTGAGGGCGCGGCTCGTCGCGGAGGCGCTCGCCGCCGGCCCGTCCCCGGCCGCGCTGTGGACGGCCCCCGACCCGGCGGACGTGCGCCCGCACGCCGCCCGGCTCGCGGCGCGCGGCGACCTCGCCGGCGGCCTGTTCGCCTGCGCCCTCACCGCCGCGCACGCCCCGCGGGCGGGGTGGCCCGAGGAGTGGCGCGCCCTGCTGCGCGCCCTCCGCGCCCACGCCGACCAGGACGTCGTGTTCACGGCCCGCGGGATGCTCACCGCGGGCGAGTGACCGTCAGGCCGGGATCCGCGCGTCGAGGGCCCGCCGGTCGAGGGTGAACCGGCTCTGGAACGCGATGGCGACGGCCATCAGGGCGGCGGGGATGAGCGTGACGCCGATGAGCAGCGCCAGCAGCGCGGAGTCCGACTGGGCGATGCTGCGGCCCTCGGTGGTGGACACGAAACCGCCTACGGCGAGGGCGGCGGAGTACACGTACGGGCCGATGGCCGTGCCGGTCGCGTCCGTCGCGGTCCACACGCCGGTGTAGGCGCCCGCGCGGGCCGTCCCGCGCTCCTCGGCGGCGGCGACCACGTCGGGGATCAGCGAGAAGGCGAAGAGCTGGAGGCCGCCGAAGGCGGTGCCCAGCACGGCGATCACCGCGACGGTCGGGAGCACTCCCATCGCCTGGCCGGGCCACAGGGCGAGCGGCCCCACCACGAACGTGAGCTGGCACAGCAGGAGGGCGCGCTGCTTGCCGGTCCGCCGCGACACCTTCGCCCAGACCGGGCCGGCGATCGCCGCGGGCACCAGGAACGCGCCCATGAACACCGCCGTCAGCCCCTCGTCGTCCATGACGTGCTCGGTGTAGAAGGGCACCGCCGCGAGGAACAGGTGCGCGGTGATGCTCGTGAACAGGTACGACAGGACCAGCGTCCGGAATTCGCGGTCCCGCCAGGCGATCCGGAGGTCGTCGAGGACGGAGTGGGCGTGCCCGTCCGGGATCCGGAATCCGCATCGCTCGGTCAGCCGCCGGACGTACACCAGGGCGACCAGCCCGGTGGCGACCAGCACGCCGGCCAGCAGGACGGCCATCCGGGCGTAGTCGTCGCGCCCGCCCTCGGACACCAGCGCGGGCGCCGCGACACCCGCGCCGAGCAGGCCCACCGTCAGCAGCAGCATCCGGTACATGAACACCCGGGTGCGCTCGTGGTAGCCGATCCGCAGGTCGGACGGCGTCGTCAGGTACGGCACCTGGAAGCACGCGTACAGCATGTTCCCCGCGATGTAGAAGGCGCCGATCCACAGCGCCGCCGACCAGCCCGACACGCCGGACGGGACGGCGAACAGCCCGATCCAGGCGAGCGGGAGGAGCAGCCCCCAGCGCAGCATGCCGCGGCGGTGCCCGGCACGGCGCGCCCGCCGGTCGGACAGCGTCCCGAAGAGCGGGTGGACGACGGCGTCGAGGATCTTCGGCAGCAGCAGGGTGAGACCGGCGAGCGCCGGGGAAACGCCGAGCGTGTGCGTCATGAAGTAGAGGAGCAGCAGCCCCGGGACGGTGACCCACACCCCCATCCCGAGCGACCCGGCCGCGTACCCGGTGAGGTCGCCGACGCGGGGGCGGGCCGCCGCCTCGCCCGCCCGCGCCGACTCGGTCGTGCTCATCGGCGGCCCGCGAGGCTCATGGGCGTACTCCCTGGTTGCGAGGATCCAACCCTAGATCCCTTTCCTGTAAGAGGACATGGGCCCCGGCCCGCGCACCGCCGCCGGGAGTGATCAACCGTCGGTCAGCCCCAGGTGCTCGGCCTCCTCGGCGAGGCGGCCGGCGGCGGCCCGGGAGCCCGCCGCGTCCAGTTCGTGGGCCAGTTCCTCCAGCTCGCCGCCGCCCGCCATCAGGCCGGTCAGCTCCTCGCGGGTGATCTCGTCCTTGGTGTGGTAGCCGATGCTCCGGCCCCGGTTGAGGATCAGGAAGCGGTCGCCGACCGGGTAGGCGTGGTGCGGGTTGTGGGTGATGAACACGACGGCGAGGCCCCGCTCCCGCGCCTGGACGATGTAGCGCAGCACCACCCCGGCCTGCTTGACGCCGAGGGCGGCGGTGGGCTCGTCCAGGACGAGGGCCCTGGCGCCGAAGTAGACGGCGCGGGCGATCGCCACGCACTGCCGCTCGCCGCCCGACAGGGTGCCGATGGGCTGGTTGACGTCGCGCAGGTCGATGCCCATCGCGGCCATCTCGGCGTGGGTGGTGGACCGCATGAACTCCACGTCCAGGCGGCCGAGGCCCTTGCGCTTCTCCGAGCCGAGGAAGAAGTTGCGCCAGACCGGCATCAGCGGGACGACCGCGAGGTCCTGGTAGACGGTCGCGATGCCGAGGTCGAGGGCGTCCCGGGGCGAGCCGAACGCCACCGCCCGGCCCTCGACCTCGTAGGTGCCGGCGTCGTGGCGGTGCAGCCCGGCGACGACCTTGATGAGCGTGGACTTGCCCGCCCCGTTGTCGCCTAGCACGCAGGTGACCTCGCCGGCGGACGCCTCCAGGGTCACGTCCCGCAGCGCGATGACGTTGCCGTAGCTCTTGCCGACGCGGGTCAGCCTGATCAGCGGCGCCTCCCCAGCGGGCTTCGCGGGCTCGTCCGCGGGCTTCGCGGGCTTCTTCGCGTCCGTCATGACGACCGCTCCACTCTGCGCCGCACGATCAGATTGACCACGGTCGCGATCAGCAGCATCGCGCCGAGGAAGAACCGGAACCAGTCGGGGTTCCACTCGGCGTACACGATGCCCTTGTTCGTCATGCCGAAGATGAACGCGCCGATCGCCGCGCCGATCGCCGACCCGTAGCCGCCGGTCAGCAGGCAGCCGCCGATGACCGCGCAGATGATGTACAGGAACTCGTTGCCGACGCCCTCCCCCGACTGGACGGCCGCGAACGCGAACACCAGGTGCATCCCGGAGAACCAGGCGCAGAACGCGACGGCCATGAACAGGCCGATCTTCACGCGGGCGACCGGGACGCCGACCGCGCGGGCGCTGCCGGCGGCGCCGCCCGCCGCGAAGATCCAGTTGCCGGTGCGGGTGCGCAGCAGGATCCAGGTCGCGATGGCAACGAACAGCAGCCACCAGAACACCGTGATCTTGACCCGGAAGGCCGGGGGGTCGAGGTCCGCCCAGTAGATCATTTTGGCGGCGAGGCCGGGCACGTCGATGTCGGACGCGAAGACCGCGCGGGCGCTGTCGAACCCGTCCATGTCGCGGACTGAGTCGCTGGCGACGTTGCCGGTGAGCGCCTTCGTCACGCCGAGGTTCAGGCCCGCGAGCATGAAGAACGTGGCGAGCGTGATGATGAAGCTCGGCAGCTTCGTCCGGACGTACAGGACCCCGTTCACCATGCCGAGCGCCAGCGTGAGGACGAGCGAGATGACCACGCCCGCCCACACGTTGAGCGTGAGCTGGTAGGCGGTCAGCGCCGCGATCAGCGCCGCGGACGTCACCATCACCCCGGCGGACAGGTCGAACTCGCCGCCGATCATCAGCAGCGACACCCCCACCGCCATGATCCCGAACGTCGAGCTGGCGTACAGGACGGTGGAGAACGAGCTGGTCCGCAGGAACGCGTCCGCGACGACCGAGAAGAAGACGAAGAGCGCGACCGCGCCGAGCAGCGCCCCGAGCTCCGGGCGGCCCAGCAGCCGCCGCAGCGGCGACCGCCGGGCCAGGCGCTCGTCCGGGCCGGCCACCGGCGGCCCGGCCACGGCCTGGGTCATCGCGTCCCCCGGTTGGCGAACGCCTCCAGCTGCGCGGCGTTCTCCTTGGTGACGATCGCGGGACCGGTCAGCACCGGGCGCCCGCCGCCGAGCACGTTGCCGTTGTTCTTCAGCAGCCACAGCTCGTCGACGGCCTCGTAGCCCTGCAGGTAGGGCTGCTGGTCGACGGCGAACTGGATGGCGCCGGAGGTGATCGAGGAGATCAGGTCCTTGTTCAGGTCGAACGTGCCGATCTTGGCCTTGCTGCCGGTCTCCTTCACCGAGTCGACGGCGGTCGCGGCGAACGGCGCGCCGAGCGTCAGGATCCCGTCGATGCTCTTGTCGGCCTGCAGCTTGGCGGTGATGGACGACTTCACCTCCGGCATGTTGGTGCCCTGCACGAAGAGGTTCTGCAGGTCGCCGCCGAACGTCTTCTTCGCGCCGGCGCAGCGGTCCTCCAGGCCGACGTTGCCCTGCTCGTGGATGACGCAGAGCGCCTTCTTCGCGCCGATCTCCGCCAGCTCGGTGCCGGCCGCCTCACCGGCGATCGACTCGTCCTGCCCGAAGTGCGCGATCGCGCCGAGCTTCGCCGACTCCGCCGCGCCGGAGTTGATCGACACGACCGGGATCTTCGCGGCGGTGGCGCGGGCGAGCACGTCCTTCATCGCCTCCGGCTTGGCGAGCGTGACGATGATGCCGTCGACCTTCTGGTCGATGGCGGCCTGGACGAGCTGGGCCTGCTTGCCGCCGTCCGGGTCGGCCGAGTACAGGAACTCGACGTTGTCCTTGGCGGCGGCGGCCTTGGCGCCCTTCTGCACGATGTCCCAGAAGGTGTCGCCGGCGCCCGAGTGCGTGACCATGGCGATCTTCAGCCGCGGACCGGCGCCCTCGGGCGTCTCCTCGGACTTCTTGCCGCCCTCGCTGCTGCAGGCGCTCAGCGCCAGCAGTCCCGCGGCGGCCAGCACCGCGAGGCCCTTGGACGATCCCCGCGCGAAAACGCCTCTCATCGGATGCTCTCCGTTTCTCCCCGAGTGGCCGATCAGAGAAGTGGATCACAGATGGTAGCGGCGTATGCGCCGATCCTGCTCATAGCGGGCACGAGCCTTCCGGGTGGAGTCCAGCGCCGACACCTCCGCGACCGGGACGTCCCACCATGCCGCGCTGCCGGGGGCGGCCGCCAAGGGGTCCGTCTCGACGTGGACGAGCGTGGTCCGGGCGGACTTGCGGGCGGCGGCGAGCGCGTCCCGCAGATCGCCGACGGCGGCCGCGCGGATCACGTCCGCGCCGAGGCTGGCGGCGTTGGCGGCGAGGTCGACGGGAAGCGTGGCGCCGTCCAGGCCGGTCGGGGTGCGGGCGCGGTGGCCGGTGCCGAACCGCTGCGCGCCGACCGACTCCGACAGGCCGCCGATCGAGGCGAACCCGTGGTTCTGGACGAGGACGACGACGAGCTTGACGCCCTCGGCGACGGCCGTCGTCAGTTCCTGGGCCATCATCAGGTACGAGCCGTCCCCGACGAGGACGAACACCTCTCGGTCGGGGGCGGCCATCTTCACGCCGAGGCCGCCCGCGATCTCGTAGCCCATGCAGGAGTACCCGTACTCGACGTGGTAGCCCTTCGGGTCGCGCGTCCGCCAGAGCTTGTGCAGGTCCCCTGGCATCGAACCGGCCGCGCAGACCACGACGTCCTGCGGCTCACTGGCATCGTTGACCGCGCCGATGACCTCCGCCTGAGTGAGCAGCTCACGGTTCTGCGGTGCAAACGCGCGGTCGACCGTGGCGTTCCATTCGGCCGTCAGCGTTCTGGCCTCGTCACGGTAGGCCTCGGAGACGCGGTAGCCCGCGAGGGCGGCATCGAGGCCGCGGACGGCTTCCCTGGCGTCGGCAACCACGGCCGTGCCTGCGAGCTTCACCGCGTCGGACCGGGCCACGTTGACGTTGACGAAGCGGACGTCCGGGTTGGCGAACAGACTGTGGGACGCGGTGGTGAAGTCGCTGTAGCGGGTGCCGATCCCGAGCACCACGTCCGCGCGGCGCGCGAGGGCGTTGGCGGCGGTGGTGCCCGTCGCGCCGATGGCGCCGACCGAGCATTCGTGATCCCAGGGCAGCGTGCCCTTGCCCGCCTGCGTCTCCGCCACGGGGATGCCGGTGCGTTCGGCGAACGCGCGGAGGTCGCCGGTCGCGCCCGAGTAGATGGCGCCGCCGCCCGCCACGATGAGCGGGCGTTCCGCGGCGTTCAGGAGGGCGGACGCCTCGTCGAGCGCGGCGGGCTCCGGCACCGGACGGCCTATGCGCCACACCCGGCGGTCGAACAGTTCGTCCGGCCAGTCGTACGCCTCGGCCTGGACGTCCTGCGGGAGCGCCAGGGTGACCGCGCCCGTCTCCGCCGGATCGGTGAGCACCCGCATCGCCGCCAGCAGCGCGCTGGGAAGCTGCTCCGGACGGTTGACGCGGTCCCAGTACTTCGACACCGGCTTGAAGCAGTCGTTGACGGAGACGTCGTAGGAGCGAGCGTCTTCGAGCTCCTGCAGAACCGGGTTGGCGGTACGGGACGCGAAGATGTCGCCGGGCAGCAGCAGAACGGGCAACCGGTTGACGGTCGCGAGCGCCGCCCCGGTCACCATGTTCGTCGCGCCAGGCCCGATGGACGTCGTGCAGGCGAACGTGGACAGCCGGTCGTTCATCCGGGCGTAGCCGGACGCCGTATGCACCATCGCCTGCTCGTTGCGCGCCATGTAGTAGGGGAGGTCGTCGGCGCCCTCCAAGAGGCTCTGTTCCAGGAGGGCCTGCCCGAGACCGGCGACGTTGCCATGACCGAAGATGCCGAAACAGCCTGCGAAGAAGCGCCGCCGCTCCCCGTCCCGCTCGCTGTACTGCGCCGCCAGGAAGCGGATGACCGCCTGTCCCACGGTGAGCCTCATGACCGTCCCTCCGCCGATGTCAGCGGGAGCCGGGGATCGACCGGCTGGTCCGCCCAGGTGTCCCGGACCCACGCGTGCGCCGGGTCGTCGCAGATCCGCCAAGCCCGCTCCGGCGAGGGCCCGGCCATCACGTTCAGGTAGTACAGGTCGTGCCCCGGCGGGGCCATCGACGGGCCGTGCCAGCCGTGCGGGATCAGGACGGCGTCACCGCCGCGAACCTCCGCCAGCACGTCGATCGGGCGTCCCGGAGAACCGTAGACCCGCTGGTAGGCCATGCCGTCCCGGGCGACCTCGAAGTAGTAGATCTCCTCCAGCACGGCCTCGTCCGGCGTCTCCTCGTCGTGCTTGTGCGGGGGGAACGACGACCAGCAGCCGCCCGGCGTCAGCACCTCGCACGCGATCAGCTTCTCGGCGAACGGGAACCCCTCCGGCGTCCCGAAGTTGTTGACCTGGCGGCTCGCCGCGCCCGCGCCCCGCAGTTCCACCGGAACGTCCTCGGCGGGCCCGTAGCGGGGTCCGCGCCGGCTCTCGCAGCGGGCGCCCGCCAGCGCGAACCGCCCGCGGCCCTGGAGCGTCACCCGCGCGTCGCGCGGCACGTACGCGAAGTCGGTGACCCGGCTGAAGACGTCGTCCCGCCCCCGCAGCTCGAACCGCTCACCCTCGCAGTCGACCGCGCACGACCCGGCCAGCGGCAGGACGATCGTCTCGAAGGCGCCCGTGGCGAACTCGTGCGCACCGCCGTCCGGCAGGTCGAGGACGCGCAGCGACGAGTACGTCCATCCGGCCGACTCCGGCGTGACGACCAGGCCGTACGGCTCCCCGGCGGCCGTTCCGGCGGGCAGGTGGTACTTCATCGGCCCTCCTCCAGAAGCCGGTCGACCTCGTCCTCGCCGGGCATCGCGTCGGAGCAGGCGATGCGGGACGCGACGATCGCCCCGGCGGCGCCCGCGAAGTCGACGAGCCGCCGCAGCCCCCATCCGGCGAGCAGGCCGTGGCAGAGCGCGCCGCCGAACGCGTCGCCGGCACCGAGCCCGTTGACGACGTCGACCTTGACCGGCGGCACCTCGACCACCTCGTCCGCCGTCGCGGCGAGGACCCCCTCCGGCCCCCTCTTCACGATGGCGAGCTCCGGGCCGCGGGCGAGGATCGCGCGGGCGGCGGCACGCGGCTCCCGCTCCCCCACGGCGACCTCGCACTCGTCCAGGTTGCCCACCGCCACGGAGGCCCGTTCCAGCGCGAGACCGGCCCAGTGCGGCGCCTCGCTCGGATCGTGCCAGAGCATCGGCCTGTAGTCCAGATCGATGACGGTCCGGCCAGGATGCTCGGCCAGCGCGGTCAGGGTCGCCTCGCGGCTGGGCTCCTGGGAGAGACCCGTGACCGTCGCCCAGACGATGCGCGCCGCACGGATCGCGTCCAGATCCAGCTCGTCCGGACGGATCTCCAGATCGGGCGCCTTGGGATAGCGGTAGAAGTACAGCGGGAAGTCGTCCGGCGGGAAGATCTCGCAGAACGCCAGTGGCGTCGGAAGGCCCGGCACGGCCGTGACGAACCGGTCGTCCACGCCGTAGCCCTGGAGCGTCTTGTGGACGAACCGTCCGAACGGGTCGTCTCCGGTACGGGTGATGACCGCGGCGCGGCGCCCGTACCTGGCCGCGGCCACGGCGACGTTGGTCGGGCTGCCTCCGAGGTACTTCCCGAACGACTCGACGTCCTCCAGCGGAACGCCCACCTGGTCCGGGTAGACGTCGACGCTGACCCGTCCCATCGTGATGAGGTCGAACGTCATCGGGCCACCCCGGCGAGGAAGTCCAGGCTCCGGCGTACGTCGTCGAACGGGCCGCCGCCCTCCGCGGGCTCCTCGGCCAGGACGGTGTCCTGTTCCATCACCCACCAGCCTCCGTAACCGGCGCCCTCCAGAGTGCGGATGATGGCGGGAATGTCAATGTCGCCGTCCCCGAGCGGCCGGTACAGACCGTCCCGGACCGCGTTCGTGTACGTGACGCCGCCGTCGAGCACCCGCTGGGCGAGCGCCACGTCCACGTCCTTCAGGTGGACGTGCGCTATGCGCGCCGCCGCGAACCGCGCCAGCCACACCGGATCGGTGCCGCCGACCAGCAGATGTCCCGTGTCGAGGCACAGCGGGACGCTGCATCCGCCGAGCACGCGCTCCACCTCCGCACGCTGCTCCACGACCGTCCCGACGTGCGGATGAAGCGTGGCGAGCCGGCCGCGGGCGGCGGCCCGCGCGGTGATCGCGTCCAGGTTGGCCAGCAGGGTCGACCACGCCTTGGTGTCCAGGACGGGACGCTCGTCGTACCCGTCCAGCCCGGTGGCGGCGGCCAGCACGAGCACGCCGTCGACGCCGGCCAGGGCCCGGTCTATCGCCGGCAGGGGGTCGTGCGAGGGATCGTGCAGGACGAGCGGCACGAACGCCCCGACGAGACCCAGCCCGTGGGACGCCAGCAGATCGTCCCGCTCCTGCGCGTCACCCGGAAGGAACCCCTCGGGGCCCAGCTCGGTCGCGGCGAGGCCGGCGTCGCGCATCTCGGCGAGCACCCGTGCGGGCTTCATCTGGTGGCCCCAGCCCGGCACCTCGCACACGCCCCACGAGATCGGCGCGCCCGCGACCTTCATCGCCGCACCTCCTCGGTGCCGACGATCCGCCCTTGGCGCATGGACAGCTCGCACGCCTCGGCCAGGTAGAACGCCTCCAGCGCGTCCTCCGGCGGGCACGGGTTGGCGCGGCGGCCGGCCACGACGTCCACGAAGGCCCGCAGCTCGGCGTCGTAGGCGTCGGAGAACCGGTCCATGAACCCGCTGTAGGCGGGCTCCGGTTCCTCTCCCCGCTCGGGCAGGGCGGTCACGGGCGTGCGGCCGTCCAACCCGGTGACGATGCTGTCCTTGGACCCGAACAGTTCGAGCCGGGCGTCGTACCCGGCGGCGTTGTAGCGGGTGGCCGAGACCTGGCCGAGCGTCCCGTCGTCCAGGACGAGCAGGGCGGAACCGGTGTCGACGTCGCCGTACTCGCGGAAGAAGTCGTCCCCGCGGTTGGCGCCCGCCGCCATCACGCGGACGACCTCGCGTCCCGTCACGAACCGGATGAGGTCCAGGTCGTGGATGACGCAGTCCCGGAACAGCCCGCCGGACGACGGGACGTACCCCGGAGGCGGCGGCGCCGGGTCGAAGCTGCAGGACCGGACGGTGTGCAGCCAGCCGAGCCGCCCGGACGCGAGCGCCTCGCGCGCCGCCGCGTTCCCGACGTCGAACCGGCGCTGGAAGCCGACCTGCACCGGCACGCCCGCGGCGGCCGCGGCTCGCACGATTTGGAACGTTCCATCAAGATCCGACGCGAGCGGCTTCTCGCAGAACACGGGATTTCCGGCGGCCAGGGCCCGCTCCACCAGGCCGGCGTGCGCGTCCGTGGCGGCTGCGACGACCAGCCCGTCCAGGCCGGCGGAGAAGAGCGCCTCGACGCCGTCCAGGGCGGTGGCGCCGCGTCCCGGCGGCAGCCGGCCGGCGAGGTCGCGCGCGCGGCCGGGGTCCGCGTCGGCGATGACCAGCGCGTCCACGTCGGGCAGTTCACACAGGGCGGCGGCGTGGCGCGCACCGATGCGCCCCGCGCCGGCCAGTCCGATCCTCATCGATCCCCTCCCGGTCGGCGGTCAGGTGACTCACGAGTGTGATGGAGCGTTCCAGTACCGTCAACGACAGGCTGTCCGCCTACCGGTAATGGAGGTGTCCGAAATCGCGGCGGTTACTCTGGGCCGCGGCCGCCACCGGAGTCTTACCAAGCGCTAGTTTGTCACCATGCGGATCTTCGTCACCGGCGCCTCGGGGTTCGTCGGGTCCTTCACCGTCCGCGCGCTCCTCGCCGCCGGGCACCGCCCGCGGGCGCTCGTGCGCGACCCGGGCAAGGCGGCGAAGGTCCTGCGCGCGATCGGCGTCGACCCCGAGGACGTGGAGCTCGTCCGCGGCGACATGCTGGACGCGGACGCGGTGTCCGAGGCGCTCGCCGGCTGCGACGCCGCGATCCACGCCGCCGCCGCGATCGGGGTGACCGGCGCCGCGGGCGACCTGGTCGATGTCAACGTGCGGGGCACGCGCAACGTGGTCGGCGGCGCGGTCGAGCAGGGCCTCGCCCCGGTGGTCCACGTGTCGACGGTCGGCGTGTTCGTCCCGCCCGCCGGCCGCGTCATCACCGCCGGGGACGCCCTCGCGAGCCCCCGCACCGACTACGGCAGGTCCAAGCTGGCCGCCGAGCGCTACGTGCGGAGCCTCCAGGCCGACGGCGCGCCGGTCACGATCGTCTACCCGGGCGGGGTGTGCGGCCCGGACCAGCCGTCGCTGGACGCCCTGCTGGAGGGGCTCACCGCCGCGCTCGGCAAGGTGTGGCCGCTCCCGGGCGGCGGCGTCTCGGTGATCGACGTCCGCGACCTGGGCGAGGCGCTGGCCCGGTCGGTCGAGGCGCGGCAGGGGCCGAGCCGCTGGGTGCTCGGCGGCCACTACCTGACCTGGCCGGAGTGCGCCGACCTCTGCGACCGCCTGACCGGCGTGAAGTGCCGCCGCGTCCGCGTCCCCAGCCGCCTCATGCTCGGGCTGGGCTCCCTGCTGGACGCGGCCAAGCGCGTCCACCCCTTCGACTACCCGCTCACCCGCGACGCCGCCGAGTTCATGGTCACGCTCGTGCCGACCGACGACCGCCCCATCCTGGAGGCGCTGGACCTCACCCTGCGCCCGGTGGAGGAGACGCTCGCCGACAGCCTGCGCTGGCTGGCCGAGACCGGCCATCTCAGCCCGCGGCGGGCCGGGCGGCTCGCCCCCGAGAGGACCGCCGCCGGGGAGGCGCCGACCCTCGTGCAGCGCACGCTCGGCCCGGTGTTCCACCGGGTCTCGGGCTCGGAGTGGTTCTCCAAGGTGGGGCCGAAGGTCGTCCCGCCCGTCGACCGGACGCTGCACGGCCTCAGCGGAGGCCGGCTCATGCTCGGGCAGCTCCTCGTCCCGAGCCTCGTCCTGACGACCACCGGAGCCGTCAGCGGCCTCCCCCGGAAGACCCCGCTCGCCTGCCTGCCGGCGCCCGACGGCGGCTGGTACGTGGTCGGCTCGAATTTCGGACGCGAGAAGCACCCCGCCTGGACGGGCAACCTCCTCAAGAACCCCGACGCCGTGGTCGGCTTCCAGGGACGGTCCGTCCCCGTCACCGCCCATCTCCTGGACGACGCGGAACGCAAGGAGATCTGGCCCCGCCTCACCGCCGTCTGGCCCGTCTACGACCGGTACGTGGAGCGGACGGACCGCCAGCTGCGGGTCTTCCGCCTCACGCCCCGCTAGTCCCGCGCAGGGTTCTCGACAGGCGGCGGCCGAGGAGCAGGTACGCGACGACCACGCCGGCGACGTTGAGGATGACGTCGTCGATGTCGAAGGCCCGCCCCACCACGACGGTTCCCTGGACCGTCTCGATGGCCAGGGAGAGCAGGCCGGTCAGCAGGGCCAGCCTCACCGGACCGCGCAGGGACGTCCAGACGAGGGGCAGCAGGACGCCCAGCGGGGCGAGCAGCGCCAGGTTGCCGCCGACCTGGAGGAGCGCCTCCTTCGTGGGACGGTCCATGTAGAAGCGGAGCGAGCGGCCGGGGTCGGTGTTGCCGCCCGCCTGCCCGTTGTCGTGGACGGGCGTCAGGGTGAGCCTGAAGGCGAAGTAGAAGAAGACCCCCAGAAAGCCCAGCGCGACGACCACGACCACGGCGCGCAGAAGGATGATGTACCAAGGAACCCGTTCGCCCGATGCCGCGGGCTGCCACATTGCCACCAACACCCGGCGCGGTGTCCCCCGCCCTGCCCGCCCCACGCGGGAGGACGCGATTCGGAACGACCGAATCCCCGGTTGACGGCGAAACGCCCGCACCGGAATGAATCCGGTGCGGGCGTTCGCGCGGGTCAGGCGGCGACCACGGTGGTGGCCGGCTCCAGCGCCAGGTCCAGCACCTCGCGGACGTCGCTGACGGTGAACACCGTCATGTTCTCCAGCACCTCGGCCGGCACGTCCTCCAGGTCCGGCTCGTTCCGCTTCGGCACGATCGCGGTGGTGATGCCGAGCCGGGAGGCCGCCAGCAGCTTCTGCTTCAGGCCGCCGATCGGCAGCACCCGCCCGGTCAGCGACACCTCGCCGGTCATCGCCACGTCCGCGCGGACCGGCCGCCCCGACAGCAGCGACGCCAGGGCCGTCGTCATCGTGATGCCGGCGCTCGGGCCGTCCTTCGGGATCGCGCCCGCGGGCACGTGGACGTGCACGCCGCGGTCCTTCAGGTCGCCGACCGGCAGCTCCAGCTCCGCGCCGCGCGAGCGCAGGTAGCTCAGCGCGATCCGGGCGGACTCCTTCATGACGTCGCCGAGCTGCCCGGTGAGCGTCACGCCGGTGTCGCCGGTCTCCCGGTCGGCCAGCGACGCCTCGATGTAGAGCACGTCGCCGCCCGCGCCGGTCACCGCCAGGCCCGTCGCCACGCCCGGCACGCCGGTGCGGCGCTCGTTCCTGCTCAGCTCCACCTCGGGGGTGAACCTCGGCCGGCCCAGGTAGGCCTTCAGGTCGTCCGCGCCGATCCGGGTCGGCAGCGTCGCCTTCTCCAGCGCGACGTTCGCGGCGACCTTCCGCAGCACCCGCGCGATCGAGCGGTCCAGGGAGCGGACTCCGGCCTCGCGGGTGTACTCGGCGGCGAGCAGCCGCAGCGCGTCGTCGCCGAACTCCACCTCGGACGCCTCCAGCCCCGCCTTGTCGAGCTGGCGCGGCAGCAGGTGGTCGCGGGCGATCGTGACCTTCTCGTGCTCGGTGTAGCCGTCCAGCTCCACCAGCTCCATCCGGTCGAGCAGCGGCCCGGGGATGGCCTCGACCACGTTCGCGGTGGCGAGGAACAGCACGTCGCTCAGGTCGAGCTCCACCTCCAGGTAGTGGTCCCGGAAGGTGTGGTTCTGCTCGGGGTCGAGGACCTCCAGCAGCGCCGCCGTCGGGTCGCCCCGGTAGTCGGCGCCGACCTTGTCGACCTCGTCCAGCAGGACGACCGGGTTCATCGAGCCGGCCTCGCGGATCGCCCGGACGATCCGTCCGGGAAGGGCGCCCACGTACGTACGGCGGTGGCCGCGGATCTCGGCCTCGTCCCGGACGCCCCCCAAGGCGACACGCACGAACTTGCGCCCCATGGCCCGCGCCACCGACTCGCCGAGCGAGGTCTTGCCGACACCGGGAGGACCGGTCAGCGCCAGGACGGCACCGCTCCTGCGTCCGCCCACGACTCCAAGGCCGCGTTCCTCACGCCGCTTGCGCACGGCGAGGTACTCGACGATGCGCTCCTTGACGTCGTCGAGGCCGGCGTGGTCGGCGTCCAGGATCTCCCGGGCGCCCGCGATGTCGTAGGCGTCCTCGGTCCGCTCGTTCCACGGGATGTCGAGGACGGTGTCCAGCCAGGTGCGGATCCAGCCGCCCTCCGGCGAGGCGTCGGACGACCGCTCCAGCTTGTCGACCTCCTTCAGCGCCGCCTCGCGCACCTTCTCCGGGAGGTTCGCGGCCTCGATCCGGGCCCGGTAGTCGTCCTCCTCGTCGGCGGGGTCGCCGTTCAGCTCGGCCAGCTCCTTGCGGATGGCCTCCTGCTGCTGCCGGAGCAGGAACTCCCGCTGCGTCTTCTCCATGCCCTCCTGGACGTCCTTGCGGATCGTCTCCGCCACGTCCAGCTCGGCGAGGTGGTCGCGGGTCCACCCGATGACCAGGGTGAGCCGCTCCACCAGATCGACGGTCTCCAGGACCTCGATCTTCTGCTCGTCGCTCAGGTACGGCGCGTACCCGGCGTTGTCGGCCAGCGTCGACGGGTCGTCGATCTGCTGGACCACGTCCACGACCTGCCAGGCGCCCCGCTTCTGCAGGATCGCGCTGACCAGGCCCTTGTACTCCTTCGCCAGCTCCTGGGCGCGCCCGGACGCCGGCTGCGTCTCGATCAGGGTCCCCTCGACCCACAGCGCCGCGCCCGGCCCGGTCGTCCCGGTGCCGATCCGCACCCGCTGCACGCCGCGGACGACCGCGCCCGGCTCACCGCCGGGCAGCCGCCCCTCCTGCTCGATCACGCCGAGCGTGCCGACGGCCGCGTACTGGCCGTTCAGCCGGGGCACCAGCAGCACCCGCGGCTTGGCCGCCGACCGGATGCCCGGCCCCTTGGACTGCGCCACCGCCCGCGCGGCCTCGATGGCGGCCCGGACCTCACCGCTCTCGGACAGGTCCAGCGGCACCACCATGCCGGGCAGAACGACCCCGTCCTCCAGGGGCAGCACCGGCAGCGTCAGGGTCTCGCTCATGCTCAGCTCCAAGTCCGTAGGTCGACCCAACCTCAAGTTGAGTCATACACACTCAAGAAAACGGAGCAACATTTTGTTTCCGCAGCAACGTTCGCTCTCAGCGATCACTCCTCCGCCCCACCGGGGTCGGGGACGTCGAGGGTGATGACGGTCTTGCCTCGGGCGTGACCTGTTTCTATGTGGTGGAGTGCGGACGCGGTTTCGGAGAGTGGGTAGGTCTTGCCGACCACCGGGGACAGCTCGCCGGATTCGAGGAGGTCGGCCAGGTAGGCGAGGTCTCGGCTCTTGGGCGTGGAGACATAGCGGCGCAGGTTCTGGCGGATGAACGGTGACAGGAGGAGCGGCCGGACGAGCCGGACCATTCCGCCGAGCCCGCCTGCTCTGGTGCCGCTGTTGAGGATGAGCGTGCCGTCGGGGGTCAGGGCGCGCCTGCACTCGGCGGGCGAACGGTTCTCGATGTTGTCGAGGATGACGTCGTAACGGTGGTCCCCGGAGGCGAAGTCCTGCCGGGTGTAGTCGATCACGTGGTGGGCGCCGATCGACCGGACGGTGTCCACGTTCGCGGTGCCGCACACGCCGGTCACCTCGGCTCCGAAGGAGACGGCGAGCTGGACGGCGAAGGTGCCGAGGCCGCCCGAGGCGCCGTTGATCAGTACTCGCCGTCCCGGCTCCAGCCGCGCGGTGTCGCGGAGGGCGTGGAGGGCGGCGAGGGCGGAGGTCGGCACGGCCGCGGCCTCGTCGAAGGTGAGCCGGGCGGGCTTGGGAACGAGGTGGTCCGCCGCGGTGGCGACGTATTCGGCGCAGGCGCCCTTGCAGGTGCCGAAGACCTCGTCTCCCGGCCGGAAGCGCGTCACGGCGCGGCCGACCGCTTCGACGCGGCCGGCCACATCGAAGCCCGGGACACCGTGCTTCGGCTTGAGCAGGCCGGTCGTCAGCCGGATCGGAAGCGGCCTACCTCGGAGGGCGAAGCTGTCGCCCACGTGCAGGCCTGCAGCGTGGACCCGGACGAGGACCTCGCCGTCTAAGGGCGCCGCCTTGCCGATGTCTCTGAGTTCCAGGGTGTCGGGTGGGCCGTACTTGTCGTGGACGATGACTCGCATCGGGTCTCCTTGTGCTTCAGCTGTCCGAGGGGTCGCCGGGGTATTGGAAGACCTCGTCCAGCCGCACGCCGAACACCTGCGCTATCTGGAACGCGGTCTCCAGGGAGGGCGAGTAGCGGCCCTGCTCGATGGCGATGACCGTCTGCCTGGTCATGCCGATGCGTTCGGCCAGTTCCGCCTGCGTCATCTGGCCGTTCGCGAACCGCAGGGCGCGGATCGTGTTGGTGACCCGGGTGGGCTTCACCATGACTGGAAGCCCCGGCGGTAGGCGAAGATCTTGGCCACCGAGCCGAGCACCGCGGAGAGCGCGAACGCCAGGTAGATCACGTTGGCGATCCAGAAGTGGTCCGCCTCGGCGAGGGCCAGGACGAGCGCGGCGAGCGCGCCGATCACGAGGAACGACTGGCCGATGTGCTCGCCGACCCGGTTGATCTCCCGGTCGCGCTGGTCCTTCGCCCGGTCGGCGGCGGGGATCGCGACGGCGATGTTCAGCGCGATCGACACCGCGACCGCCGCGCCGACGCTCCAGAGCAGCGTCGCCGCGTACGGCTCGTCGGCGAGCGAGCCGAACCCGGTCCGCCCGAGGACGGCGATCAGATAGGCGGCGTACGCGCAGACCGAGACCGTCAGCATGATCCACGCGCGCTTCTCCTCCAGCGCCATCGCACCTCCTGGTAAAGCAAACCTGACATCTCGCAATGTAAAACAGGGCAGACATGATGTCTAGTTTTCTTGACTTGGCGGTGGCCGGGAATCCCCTTGCGCGGGGCGGGGCCCTGTGTGAGAGTCGGCGCGATGTTCCGGATGCGGTTCAGGAGGCTGCCCGTGTACACCGTCACCGCCACGACAACCGGCTGCTCGGCGGTGGAGCGCGCGGCGGCCTAGCCGGCACCACGCTCCACGACGCCGAGGCGAGTCCCACGCGGGGATCGTCCCGCCAGACCTGCCTGCGCGAGGCGTGCGCCGGTGTCGAACCACATGGAGCATCCGTGTCGTCTTCTGTACAGCCGGCGGCCTTCCCCGGCCGCTGGGTGATCTTCATTCTGGCGTTGACCTGCGGCGTCGCCGTGGGGAACATCTACTTTCCTCAGGCGGTCAGCCCGCTGGTGGCGGACGGCCTGGGCGTCTCGCCGGACTCGGCCGCGCTGGTGGTGACCGCCGCGCAGTTCGGGTACGCGGCCGGGAACTTCCTGCTCGTGCCGCTCGGGGACCGCTTCCCCCATCGCACGCTGATCGTCGTCATGCTCGGCGTGACCGGCGCGGGCCTGCTCGGGGCCGCCGGCGCGCCCGGGCTGCCGGGGCTCGTCGGGGCGAGCGCGCTCGTCGGGGTCACGACCGTGGTCGCGCAGGTGATCGCGCCGATGGCGGCCGGGCTGGTGCCGGACGACCGGCGCGGCGCGGTGATGGGGACCCTGCTGGCCGGGTCGATCGGCGGCATCCTGCTCGCCCGGACGTTCGGCGGCCTGGCCGGCGAGTGGCTCGGCTGGCGGGCGCCGTACCTGATCGCCGCCGTCGTCGCGCTGGCGATCGCCGCGGCCCTGGCGTTCGCCCTGCCGGCGACCGCCCCGCCGTCGCGGCAGCGGTACCCGGCGCTGCTGGCCGCGCCGCTCCGGCTGCTGCGCCGGGAGCCGGAACTGCGCCGCTCGTGCTTCTACCAGGCGACGATCTTCGGCGGCTTCCAGGCCGTGTGGACGGGCGTCGCGCTGTTCCTCACCGGCCCGGCGTACGGCCTCGGCGCGCAGGCGGTCGGCGTCCTCGCGCTGGTCAGCGCGGGCACCATGGTCGCGATGCCCGTCGCGGGACGGCTGGTCGACCGCGCGGGGTCCGACCCGGTGAACCTCGCCGCGATCCTCGGGACCATCGCCGCCGCCGCGGTGCTCGCGCTCGGCGCGCTGGGCGGCGCGGCCGGGCTCGTCGCGCTCGGCGCCGGGACGCTGCTGCTGGACGTGGCGATGCAGTCCGGCATGGTCGCCAACCAGGCCCGGATCCTCGCGCTGCGCCCGGACGCCCGCAGCCGCGTCAACACCGCCTACATGACCTGCGCGTTCCTGGGCGGCAGCACCGGCTCGTGGCTCGGCGCCACCGCCTACACCCGGTCCGGGTGGACGGGCCTCTGCGCGCTGGTCGCCGTCCTGGCCGGCCTGGCCCTGGCCCGCCACGTCCTCCACCGCCGCACCGCCGTGGCGGTGCGGGCCGGCGGGCAGGCCGGCCCGGCCCGCGACCGGCCGCTCAGGGCGCCGCGAAGGCCTTGAGGAACGTGTCGACGGCCCCCAGGGCGACGGCGCGGACCTCCTCGTCGGCGATGTCCCTGGTGCCCAGCTGGGTGCGCTTGTCGAGCGGCGCCCCCAGCAGGGCCGCGAACTGCTCGGCGGCGGCGACCGGGTCGGTGACGCGCAGGCGGCCGGCGAGGGCCAGCCGCGCCAGGCGGTCGGCCAGGGCCTCGATCACCCGGTCGTTCACCTGCCCGTAGACGACGCCGATCAGGTCGGGGAAGCGGCCGAACTCGGCGAGCAGCAGGCGGCGCAGCGTCCAGGAGCGCTCGTCGCAGTAGCAGTGGGCGAGGCTGAGGCCGACGTCCTCCAGGAGCTCGCGCAGGTCGCCGCCGGTGTCGGTCAGGCGCTCGACGGCGGCCAGGTTCTGCGCGAGCGCCTGCTCGGCCAGGAGCGCGACCGTCTGGCGGAGCACGGTCTCCTTGTCGCCGAAGTGGTTGTACACGGTGGCCTTGGCGACGCCCGCCTCGGCGGCGATCGCGTCCACCCCGGCCTGGACGTACCCCTCCCGGGCGAAGACGGCGAACGCCGCGTCGAGGATGGCCTGCCTCTTGTCGATGCGCCCCCGCGACCCGGTGAGATCCGCTGCTCCCGCTGCGCTCATGCTCACGAGTCTAGCCCGGATTGGACTCATGAGTCTGGTCCAGTGGACCGACAAAGACAAGTATGTCTAGTCTTCTTTTCCAGACTGATGAGTCTAATTTTGGAGGCGAAGCATGAATGGAACCGACACCGGCCGGTTCGACCCCGCGCTGCGGTGGCTGATCGCGGCGGTCCTGCTCGGCGGGATCATGGGCATCCTGGACGGGACGATGGTCGCCGTCGCGGCGGACACCCTCGTCGCCGGGTTCGGCACCTCGCTGGGCGCGGTCGGCTGGGTCTCCACCGCCTACCTGCTGGCCCTGACCATCGCGATCCCGGTCACCTCCTGGGCGGTGGACCGGGTCGGCGCGCGGCGGCTGTGGCTCGGCGGGCTGACGGTCTTCCTCGCCGGCTCGCTCGCCTCGGCGCTGGCGTGGGACGTGGGAAGCCTGATCGCCTTCCGCGTCCTGCAGGGGCTCGGCGCCGGGATCATCGACCCGCTGGTGCTGGTCCTGCTCGCCCGCGCCGCCGGACCCGCCCGCGCGGGACGCGTCATGGGGCTGATGGGCCTCATCCTGTCCCTCGGCCCGGTCGCCGGTCCCATCGTGGGCGGAATCGTGCTCGACGCGCTCGGCTGGCGGTGGATGTTCCTCATCAACCTGCCGGTCGGCGCGGCGGCCCTGCTGCTGGCGCGGCGCGTCCTGGCGGCCGGCCCCCGGGATCCGGACGCGCCGCGCACCCCGCTCGACGTCACCGGGCTCGCGCTTCTGGGGCCCGGGTTCGCCGCCGGTGTCCTCGCCCTGTCCAGGGCGGTGGGGCAGCCCGCCTGGCAGCCGCTCGTCCCTTTGGCGGCCACCGCCGTCCTCCTCGCCGCCTACGCCGTGCACGCGCTGCGGGTCCGCCGGACGCCGCCGCTCATCGACGTCCGGCTGTTCGCCCGCGCGTCCTTCACCGCCTCCGTCGCCGTCATGACGCTGACCGGGCTCGGCACCTTCGCCGCCCTCTTCATGCTGCCGCTGTACTACCAGCAGGCCCACGGGCACGGCGCGCTCGCGGCCGGCCTGCTGGTCACGCCCGTCGGGCTCGGCGGCGCCCTCGCCATGCCGGTGGCGGGACGGCTGTCCGACCGCGCCGGGTCCCGGGCCCTCGCCCAGGGCGGCGCGGCGCTGGCACTGCTCGGCATGCTGGCCTTCACGCGGGTGACGGCCGACGCCGGCGAGGTCTGGACATCCCTCGCCGCGTTCGCCGTCGGCCTCGGGCTCGGCTGCGTCGGGGCGCCGACGATGGGCGCGCTGTACCGGACGCTGCCGCCCGCGCTCGTCCCGCAGGGCAGCTCGGTGCTCTACATGCTGAACCAGCTCGGCGCCTCGGCCGGCATCGCGGTCGTCGCGCTGATCGTCCAGCACGCCGCCGGCGGCCCGCCCGCGGCCGGATACCACGGCGTGGCCTGGTTCGGCGCCGCCGCCGCGGCGGTGATCCTGGCCGGCACCGCCGCGCTGCCCGGACGGCCCCGGGAGGCCCCGGCCCTCCGTTCCGGCAATGCCGGGGTAAAGGACGCTTCGCGATCTTGATTCTTTGCGCCGGGGCCGGTTTACACGCGCATGACGTGCGGGTACTTAACGCAACGAGATAGTGACACACAGTGAACGAATGATCCTCGGGGTGGCAAAAGCCCCAGGTCGAGAGACGGGAGGCGGCGGATGATCCGCACGGAGAGTGAGATGCGGTCCGCCTCCCCGTCCCCTCCCCCGCGCGGGCCGGTCCGTACGGCCGAGGGCGTTCACCGCGCGCCGCACCGCGGCCGGACCCGCCCCCCAGCGGGTGCCGCGGGCCCGGCGCGCGGCGACACACCTCGGGTCCTCGGCCGTACCGGACCGGTGCCGCGCCGACGTCCTCCCCAGGGCCCGGTGCCGCCCGCCCCCGCGGCACCGGCGTCCCCACGGCCGGACCGGCGGCCGGCGGCACCGGACCCTGCCGCCGGTCCGGCCCCGGGCATCCGGGCGCCGTCGTGGCGCCCTCTCCAGATCGCCGGGCGATCGCCCGCGCCCGGCACACGACGGGAGGGAGGTGGGAGCCAGCCCCGAGAAGAACCGGCGCCGCGCCGGTGAACACAGGCGGCCGGCACTTCGTCCGACCCCCGTCCCGGCCGCCGACGCAGTAAGGGATCGCTGCGGAACCGGCCCGTGGAGGAGCGACACCCTCCACGGGCCCCGGTTCACAGCTTCAGGCGCCAGACCTGCCCGTGCACGACGTCCCCGAACCGCTCCACCGGCGGCTCCTCCTCGGTGAGGACGAACCCGGCCCGCTCGTAGAGGCGGTGCGCGGGACGCTGGAGCGCCGTGGTCCACAGCATCATCTCGGCGTAGCCCGCCTCGGTCGCGAACCGGACGCACTCGGCGACCAGCGCGGCCCCGACCCCCGTCCCGCGGGCGTCGGGCTCCACGTGCAGCAGCCGGAGCTGCGCCACGTCGTCCTCGCGCCGCACGCAGAACACCGCGCCCACCCGGACGCCGCCGGATTCGGCGATCCACGCATCCTCCCGCTCCGGGTCGTGGCCGCGCACGTAGTCGGCGACGACGGAGGCGACGAGGGCCTCGTAGGTGCGGTCCCAGCCGCATTCCTCGTCGTAGAGGGCGCCGTTGCGCTCCACCACCCAGCCGAGGTCGCCGGGACGCAGCGCGCGCAACGTGAACCCGTCGCCGCGCGTGCGGTCCCCGAGGATCTCCTGGATGGAGCGCATCGCCGAGACGAGACGGCGGCGGCCGGCGGGGTCCAGCCCGTCCAGTAAATCGCGGATCTCGGCGACGGAGCGCTCGTCCAGCATGGCGAAGACCTCGCGGCCCCGCGGGGTCAGCCGGACGACCTGGCGGCGCGCGTCACCCGCCGCGCGCTCGCGAACGACCAGGCCGTCGGCCTCGAAGCGGGCCAGCATCCGGCTGAGGTAGCCCGCGTCGAGGCCGAGCGCGCGGCGCAGGGCGAGGACCTCGGAGTCCTCCCGCTGCGCCAGCTCGAAGATCACCCGCGCCTCGGTGAGCGAGTACGGCGACCGGACGAGGCCCTCGCCGAGCACGCCGATGACGCCGGTGTAGAAGCGGTTGAACGCGCGGACCGTGCCGACGTCCTCCGGGGTCACCGCCATGACCGCCTCCCAACGTTTGACTCGGTCAAACATTAGGGGATCAACACGGCGGGACACCAGTCCCGGGAGGGATCAGGCCTTCGCCTCCGCTTTGGCGGGCGGCAGCGCCCGCGCGTCGTGCACGATCCTGCGCTCGACGAAGAAGGTCATCAGCGGGACGATGCCGCCGAGCACGATCATCACCATCCGGCCGAGCGGCCAGCCCGTCCGCCGCCACAGGTCGTAGGCGGCCACCAGGTACACCATGTAGAGGAACCCGTGGACGGGCGCGACGATGCCCGCGAGCGCCGGCATGTCGGTGGGGCCGTACTTGAGGACCATGCCGATCGTCAGCAGCACCAGCAGCGTGCCGACCACGAGCGCCAGGATGCGGTACCTGGTCACCGCGCCTTCCACAGGAGTCACACCTTTCGTCCGGACGTAGCGGCGAGGGCGGGGTCAGCCGCGCCCGCGGCTCTGCGCGTTGAGCCGCGCGAGGTAGCGGTTGTAGGCCGCGAGTGCGGGGTCCTCTTCCTCCTGCTGCCGGATGATCTCCTTCTTCACCTCGGCCTCCGCGGGCTCCTCGATCACCTTCGGGGCCGGCTGCACGCCGGCCCGCTCGTCGCGGATCATCTTGACCCACATCACCACGACGAAGATCGCGAAGATCGGCCACTCGAACGTGTACGCCCAGCTGCGGTCGTTGCCGGACTGGGCGCGGTCGAACTGCCACCAGCCGAAACCGAGGAACGCGCCGCACAGCACGATCGCGAGCGCGTGCAGCCCGAGCCAGCCTGGGGTGAGGAACCGTCGCACGTCCCCGAGCCTACCCGCGGTCCACCGGACCGCGACCGCGACCCCGCCCGTCGCGGCGGCCGCGCACCCTCCTCTTCCCAGACCAACTCCACTAGATCACCCGAAACTGTCACGGGTTGCCCTTACGTTGCCGGGCATGGCGAGCAGCGTGGCGGCAGGGACCGCACAGGCGTACACGTACACACGGCCGTCCGGGCTGGGCGAGGGCCTGCTGGGCCTTTCCACGTCCGGTGGGACGACCGGCAGCGGGCCGCAGGCGCACCCGTACTTCTTCAGCGGCGTGCTGACGCAGGCGGCGCCGGCCGCGGCGTCCCTGCTGGCCCTGGCCGACGTCGCCCAGACGCGGTACTTCCAGCCGCGGCCGACGTCGTTCCGGGATCCGGTCGTCACGTGCAACGGCGACCGGATCCGGATGGAGTCGTTCTCGGCGTGCGGCGGCGTCTACGCGCGGCTGGACGTCCTGGAGCCCGCCCTGGACGGCGAGGTGCACGAGCGCGGCACGACGAACGTGGACGTCAACGGGCCCCTGCGGGAGGCGCTCGCCCGCGTGGGCGGGTCGGACCCGCTGCATCTGGCGGTCGGCGCCGACGAGCTGGCGGTGACCACGATGGACGGCGCCGTGGTGGAGAAGAAGGTGCCGCTGCCCGACCGGTGGCTCCGGGGGTTCGCCGAGGTCCAGGTCATCACGGCGGGGTTCGATCTGCGGGGCGAGCTGAAAGGGCCCGACGCGGTGCGCTTCCTGCGGTCCCTGCCGCGCGGCTCGCGCGGGCCGCTGTGGGCGGTGCCCGCCGGGCGGACGCTCCGGGTCGCGTCCCGTCCGGCCGCCGGGGCGGTGTGCCTGGCCGGGCCGGACCGGCTGCGGACGATGCTGCCGCTGCTCCGCTTCGCGCGGGCCCTGCGCGTTTACGGACCGTCCGCCGCCGATGGCGGCGGGCCCGTGTCGAGCGTGTGGGAGCTGGAGATGCCCGGCATGCGGTACGTGCTGACGCTGTCCCCTCAGCATTCGCGCGGCTTCTCCGGCGAGGGGGCGGTGCTGGACGCCCTCTCGACCGACGAGGCAGCAGGGGACGCCGATCTGGTGGGCGCCCTGCTGTCGTTCGAGCCGCGGGTGGAGCCGGACCTTCTGGCGGAGCGATCTGGCCTCACGCTGGAGCGGACGAAGGCGGCGCTGGTCCAGCTCGGGACGTCCGGACGCGTCGGGTTCGACGCGGCCGAGGCCGCGTTCTTCCACCGGGAGCTGCCCTACGACCCGGCGCGGGTGGCCGACCTCAACCCCCGGCTGCGGTCCGCGCGCAAGCTCGTTCAGGACGGTGCGGTCCGGTTCACGGGCGAGGACGCCGCCGTCGTGGTGAGCAACGGCGGAGAGCGTCAGGTCCGTTTCGAGGGCGACCGCGTCACGTGCACCTGTCCGTGGTGGTTCGACCATCGGGGCGAGCGCGGACCGTGCAAGCACGTCCTCGCCGCCCGGACGGTCCGCCGCGAGACGGCCGTGGAGGCGGCGCGATGAGCACCTGGGACGACGTCCAGAAGGCCATCGACGACCATGATGTCGACCGGACCGCGCGCCTGGTCGCCGGGCTCGGCGAGGACGGGCGCCGCGAGATCGCCAAGGATCTGCCCGGACGGCTGAAGGCGATGCGCGCGGCGTCGGAGTACGGGTTCCTCGACCGCGGGGTCCTGGAGCCGCTGATGGTCGCGGGCGCGGGAACGATCGGCGGCCCGGCGGGCGTGGCCACGTGGCTGTGCCGCAGGGAGATGCGGCTGTGGTGGAGCGCGGACCGCTACGCGCGGCTCTGCGCGGCCCTCGACGCCGTCACGTCGCACCGTCCCGCCGAGTGGCGCGCGGAGGTCGCCCGGCGCGTCGCCGACCGCATCCGCGCCTCGGACGGCGAGTGGGCGTTCTGGTACATCGCGGCGGCGTTCACCCGGTCGGCGGGTGCCGCTCCCCCGGAGTCGGACGGGTTCGTCGTCGGGTGGGTGACCGAGACCGTCCCGCAGCGGCTCGCCGACGACCCGTTCCTGGACGCGCTCGTCCCGAGGCTGTTCGAGGCGGAGGGCGTGGGAGCCGCTCTCGCCGACGACGAGGCCAGACTGAAGTGGGACAAGACCCGGATGAGCACCTGGGCCGCGGCCATCGCCGCTCTCGCGCACACCGGGCGGCTCGACCGCGCGCTCCTCCTCGACGGCTGCGTGAGGCGTTTCCTGCGCGGCGGCACTCCCCATAACCTGCGCTGGTTCGTCCGGCTGCACGACGCCCTGGAACCCACCGAGGACGAAGTGGTCGAGCGCGTGCGCGACTACGTCCGGCTGCTGCCCGCCGCACCCTCGACCGTCGCCGACCTCGCCCTGCGCCAGGTGCGGCGGGCCGACGAGCTCGGACGCCTCGACGGCGCCCTGTTCGAGGAGGCGGCGGACGCCGCGCTGTTCCGGACGGAGAAGAAGCTCGTCCGGAACACGCTGGGCTGGCTCGACAGGTCGGCGCGCAAGCGCGGCCGGGTCGATGTGACGCTCCGGGCCGTCGCCGCCGTCTTCACCTCCGACGCGCTCGACCTCCGGGAGCGCGCCGTCAAGATCGCGGTCCGGCACGCCGGCCACGCGGGCGAGGCCGTCCGCGAGGAGGTCCGCGGCGCCGCGGCCGACCTCCCGCCCGTCCCGCGCGACCAGATCGCGCAGGCGTTCGGCGAGGTCGACGCGGGGGCCGAGCCCGAGCCGCCCATGGCGCCGCCGCCGTTCGTCCCGCGCGAGGCGCCCGCGCCGATCGGGTCCCTCACGGAACTGGCGGAGGAGTTCGCCGGCCTTCTGCGCGGCATGGAGGAGGACTGGCGCGCGGCCGAACGGTTCCTGGCCGCCCTCATCGGCTTCGCCCACCGCGACCCGGAGGGGACGCGCGAGGCGCTGAGGACGCCGGCCGACGAGAACGCGCCATGGATCACCAACCCCGACGCCTACACGTACATGCACGGGGCCGCCCGGGAGAGGTGGGCCCAGTTCCCCGTGCAGACCCTGCTCCGCCCGGCGACGCCGCCCCGCATGTACCGCACCCTCGCCGCCCTCATCAAGGGCCGGTCCCGTGCGGCGGACTCCGCCCCGCAACTGGAGCGTTTCCTCACCCTGCGGAGGCACGAGATCGCGTCGGCGGTCGGGACGGTGCCCGTCCTGCTCGCGACGCCGACGGAGGGCGGCGGCCACGTCGACCCCGACGTCCTGGTCGGACGGCTCGAACGGCTGGAGGAGGCGGGCATCGAGCCCGGCCGTGCCGAGCTCGCGCAGGCGATGCTCCGCGTCCCCCGCGAGATCGACCCGGCCGCCGCGGCGCGCGCGAAGGGGCTGGCGTCCGAGGCCGGGCAGGCCGTCGCGGCCTGGCTCGCCCAGGGCGGCCTCGCCGACCCCGCCGTCACGTGCGAGCTGCTCGACGAGCCGGTCGCGACGGTCGGCGGCCGGGTGCGGCGCCTGCCGTCCCGGGTCCTGTCCACGGTGGACGTGCCCGGCGACTCCGACATCGCCCACCTGTGCGCCTTCCCCGAGGAGGGCTGGACGGGCGTCGGGACGGACGCCTACGGCCTGTCCACGGCCTTCTGGCCGTCCGTCCTGCCGTCCCACCGCGAGGTGGCCGCCGCGCATCTCGTCCCCTACCTGGGCGACGAGGGATGGGGCCAGGGCGCCCTCCTGCTCGACCTGGCCGAGGCGGACGGGCCCACCGGCGCGGCCACCGGGACGCTGCTGGCCTTCGCGCTCGGCAACCCGCGCCCGGACGAGCGGACGAGCGTCGTCGAGGCGGTCCTCGCCTTCAGCGCGCAGGGCGCCCTCCCGGCGGCCGAGACCGGCGCGGCCCTCGGGAGGCTGGCCGCGCTGAAGCGCGTCACCCCCTCGCGCGCCGTGAAGGCGCTCACGGCCGCCGCCGACGCGGGCGCCCACGCCGACGTCTGGACGATCATCAGGGCCGCCCTCCCGGACGCGCTCCCGGCCCCGGGCGAGCGCGCCGCCACCGGGGTGCCCGACCTCATCGCCCTCGGCACCCGCATGGCCGAGAGCACCGGGGCGAGGGGCCCGATCCCCGAGGTCCGGGCGGTGGCGGACCGCGGCGGGTCCAGCCGGCTCGTCAAGGAGGCCGAGCGGCTCGACCGGGCCCTCGCAACCTGAGCGGGCGTCCCGGTGTTGCCAGGAGTGTCGGTCCCGTATGGGACGCTGAGATCCGCCGGAAGGAGCGCTGGACGATGACCGAGACACTCGCGTTCGGCACGGTCGACACCGTGCTCGGCCGCCTGCTCGTCGGCGAGACGGAGACGGGGGTGATCTCGCTGCACTTCCGCGACACCCCCGCCCCCCGCGCCCGCGTCGCCAAGGCCGCCGGGCTGCCGGTGGTGGAGGCCCCCGGCCGGACGGAACCCGTCCTGTCCGCACTGCGCGACTACTTCGCCGGCGATCTGAAGCACTTCGAGACCCCGGTCGACTGGCGGCTCACGTCGGACGTCCAGCGGCAGGTGCTCTCGACGCTCTACGCGTCCGTCCCGTACGGGAAGGTCGTCACCTACGGGGAGCTGGGCGACCGCAGCGGCACCGGCGTGCACGCGCAGGTCATCGGCCAGGTGATGGGGAGCAACCCGATCCCGCTGATCGTCCCCTGCCACCGGGTCGTCGCCTCGAACGGCCTCGGCGGCTACAGCGGCGGCTCCGGCGTCGAGGTCAAGCGCTGGCTCCTCACCCTGGAGGGCGCCCTCCCCGCCACCCTCGACTGGGACATCACCCGCGCACCGTGACGTTTACCGACGGGAAGTCGGAAAACCTAGAATGGGCGGGTGCCGAAGATCAGTGAGGCGACCGTCGCCGAGCATCGGGCGCGGCAGCTGCGCACCCTGCTGGACGCCGCGCGGGCGCTGGTGGCCGAGGAGGGCATCGAGGCGCTCTCGCTCGCGGCGCTGGCCCGCCGGGTGGGGCTGTCACGGCCGAGCCTGTACGAGTACTTCCGGTCGAAGGACGACCTGGTCGCGGCCGTCCTGGAGCAGGAGCTGCCGCGCTGGGCGGAGCACGTCGAGCGGGCGCTGGCCGGGGCGCAGACCCTGGACGGCAAGGTCGAGGCCTACATCAGGGCACAGCTGGAGGTCATGACCGACGGGCGGCACGCCGCCGCCGTCGCGCTCGTCGAGCACGCCCTCGCCGAGCCGGCGCTCGAACGCATCCGGGTCGGGCACGCGCAGCTACTGCGCCCGCTCGCCGCCGCCCTGGACGCCGGCGGCGTGCCCGAGCCGGCCCTGCGCGCCGAGCTGATCCAGGGGCTCGTCGACGCCGCCGCCCGCGTCGCGCAGCGCGACCCGGCCGCCGCCGGGACCGTCGTCGCCGCGGCGCTCGCCCAGGCGACCGGGGGCCTGGGTCAGGCGGGCTCCTGCGCGTAGGTGACGCCGGTGAGGGTCTCGGAGACCTCCCAGAGGCGGTCGCCCAGGCCCGGCCGGTCCGCCTGCGGGGGCGTGACCACCTCGGTCGGGGAGCCGCGGTACTGGAGCAGGCGCGGGCCGTAGCAGCCGCCGCCCTTGGCGTCCGGCGCCGTCGCGGCGTACAGCGACGGGAGGGCGCCGGCGGCCGCGGACTGCGCCATCAGCGCGTTGCCCACGCCGGTGACCTTCTCCATCAGGGAGTTGCCCTGCATCCTCGGCCCGGTCTGCTGCAGGTTGGTCGCGGCGTAGCCGGGGTGGGCCGCGACGCTGGTCACCTCCGGGACCCGGCGGTCCAGCTCCTTGGCGAAGACGAGGTTGGCGAGCTTGGCCTGGCTGTAGGCGGACCATTTGCGGTAGCCGCGCTCGCCCTGCAGGTCGTCGAAGCGGAGCCGCCCCGACCAGGCGAACGCCGAGGTCACCGTGACGACGCGGGCGGACGGCGCGGCGCGCAGCGCGGACAGCAGCAGGCCGGTGAGCGCGAAGTGGCCGAGGTGGTTGGTGCCGAACTGCATCTCGAACCCGTCGGCGGTGGAGCGGCGCGGGATGGCCATCACGCCCGCGTTGTTGACCAGGATGTCCAGGGGCGCGTCGCCGTGCCGGGCCGCGAACGTCCGGACCGACGACAGGTCGGCGAGGTCCAGGGAGCCGAGGGCGACGTCGGCGCCCGGGACGGCGACCTTCACCCGGTCGAAGGCGGCCTGGCCGCGCTCGGCGCTCCGGCACGCCAGCACCACGGAGGCGCCGTGCTTCGCCAGCTGGAGGGCCGTGTGGTAGCCGATGCCGCTGTTGGCGCCGGTGACGATCGCCCGCCGGCCGCGCAGATCGGGGATGTCGCCGGCCGTCCATCCGCCCATGGGGCACCTCCACGTCATATCGCGAGTCTCACAAGTTAGACGGGTGCTCGAATAGCGGCAACGGATCCGCGATGTGGCGCGATTCACAGCGGGGGCGCGCCCACCTCGGCGGAGCGGGCGCGCCGCTCCGCTCAGGCGGGGAGGTGCTTCTCGATGGCGGCGACGACCTCGGCCGCCTCCGGCTCGGTCTGCGGCGCGAACCGGGCCGCGACCGTGCCGTCCCGCGCGACCAGGAACTTCTCGAAGTTCCACCGGATGTCGCCGGTGTGGCCCTCGGCGTCCGGGGTGCCGACGAGCCCCCGGTACAGCGGGTGCCGGCCGTCCCCGTTGACCTCGATCTTCTCGGTCATCGGGAACGTGACGCCGTACGTCGCCGAGCAGAACTCGGCGATCTCGTCCGCGGTGCCGGGCTCCTGGCCCATGAACTGGTTGCACGGGACGCCGAGGACGGTGAAGCCGCGCCCGCCGTACCTCTCCTGCAGCCGCTCCAGGCCGGAGTACTGGGGGGTGAGGCCGCACTTGGAGGCGACGTTGACGATGAGCACGGCCTTGCCCTGATACTGCCCGAGGTCCGCGGATCCGCCCCGCAGACCGTCGATCTCTACGTCGAAGACAGACATGAGGCCGATCCTAGGAGATCACTCCCGATGACCGGCCGGGTCCTCGTCCCTGCCCTCGCTCCTGCTCGGCCGGCGCCGGACGGGAGGCCCCGCCGCCGGCGGCGGTTCACGTGCCCAGGGCGTCCACGAAGGCGGCGAGCTGGTTGCCGGCGTTGCCCAGCTCGCTGATGGCGTTGTTGACCACGCCCGCCGCGGCCGTCGGAGAGCTCAGCAAGTAGAAGATGACGAAGGCGATCGCCACATAGCGGAGGTTCTTCTTGTTCATCCTGCGCCCGTCCCTCGGTTGTAGCGCGCGACACAAATGACCCGATCCAATTGTGCCCAGCCGCGTCTGTCCGCAAAGCGCGATTTTACTGTGACGCGGCGGCAACCGCTTGGTGGCCCCGATCACGCCGCGGACGCCAGGAAGCCCCGTACCGGCGGGGGTACGGGGCCAGGGAGCCGACCGTCAGTTCGGGATCGCGCTCATGAACTGCGACAACGACTCGGCGGCGTTGCCGAGCCCGCTCAGCGCGTTGTTGACGAGGGTCGCCGCCCCCTGGGGCCTGCTGATGACGTACCACGCCACGAAGGCGATGCCTGCGATCTTCATATGCTTCTTGTTCACTTCCACCACCCTCTGAAGTCAGTTGCCTACGCAGTGTAGTTCCCCTGGGCGGTGGAAGGGAGAGCAAGGGGAGGCAAAGAGCGGGTCAGGTCCCCTTGGCGTTCTCGGAGAGGTACTCGATGTAGAAGGGCCGCAGAGCGTCGGCGAGGTCGCCCTCCCCCGCGTGCGTGAACTCCTCCAGCAGCGACAGACCGTGGAGGAGATCGAACTGCGCGCGGTCGACCTCCCCCCTGGCAGCGGCGGCGGCCGGGATCGCGCGCAGCAGGTCCCACAGGAAGCCGACGTCACGCCGCTCCCTGGCGAGGCTCATCGCGCGGTCGTGCAGTTCCTTGGACGACAGCTCGTCCAGCTCCGCGCCCTCGGGCGTCACATCGGACATGGTCCGACTGTAATCGAGCCCCCGGCCGGTCACATCCTGACGACGTGACCGGTCACTTCGCGACGGATTCACCGGTCACTTCATGTCGAAGCCGTTGGTCACTTCGTGACGCAGCCGTTGGTCACTTCGTGACGACGTCCTGCGGGATCGGCTGGTCGCTCTTCAGCGCGCCGAAGAGCTTGGCCGACTTCGACCTGTCCCACGTGATGTACGCGCCCGCGGACGCCGAGCTCCCGCTGCCGCCGATCGGGACGGTGGTCGTCACGCCGCTGCCGCCGCTCACGCCCTTCATCGCCCACATCATGCGGACGAGGTCGTACAGGTGGTCGTCGTCGTCCACGAGGAAGTTGCTGGTCGCGTTCATCGCCAGCGGAACGCTGCGGAACGGGTTGAACATCGTCCCCGGGCTCGTCGCCTTCTTCATCAGCGCGCCGAAGAACTGCCGCTGGTGCTCGACGCGTTCGAGGTCGGCGCGGGCGAACTTGCGGGTCCGGACGTAGCCGAGCGCCTCGCCGCCGGTGAGCGTCTGGCAGCCCGCCTTCAGGTCGAGGCCCGCCTTGGGGTCCTTGATGTCGTCCTTGACGCAGATGTCGACGCCGCCGACCGCGTCCACCACGCCCACGAAGCCGCCGAACCCGATCTCGGCGTAGTGGTCGATGCGCAGGCCGGTGGCCTTCTCCACGGTCTGGACGAGCAGCTTGGGCCCGCCGAAGGCGAACGCCGCGTTCAGCTTGTTCGACCCCTTCCCGGGGATCGGGAGGTAGGAGTCGCGCGGCAGGCTGATCAGGGACGTCCCGCCCGAGCCGTAGTGCAGCAGCATCATCGAGTCGGTCCGGCGGCCCCCGGCGAACCCGGTGGCGAGCCGCTTCTGGTCGGACTTCGACAGGCCCTCGCGGCTGTCGGACCCGACGATCAGCCAGTTCGTCCCCGGGGTGTCGGCGACCCGGCCGGGGTAGTCCACCAGGACCGACTCCCGCTTCAGCCGCGAGTCGAGGTAGAAGTAGCCCGCGATCGGGACGATCAGGAGCACGACCACGACGACGGCGAGCACCCGCGGCCAGCGCCGCCGGCGGCGCCTCCGGTAGGGGACCCGGTCGCCGGGGCCGCCCCGGTCCATCCCGCCCCCGGCGAGCTGGTCGCCGGCGTACGGATCGTCGTAGGGGTCGTAGGGATCCCCGTGCGTGTCCCGCCCGTAGGCGGCCTGGTGGTGCTCCGCCCGTACGGAGTGGTCCCTGCTGCGCCCCACGCGGTCGCCCTCCTTGCGTGTCCAGCCCTCCGGCCAGCCGTCGGTCATGCGTAGACCTTAGACAAGTCACGGGGTCCGCCGCGTCCGACCGGCGCATGATTGTCCACAGCCACAAATCACCGCGCTATGTGACACATGAAGCGGACACTCTCCCTCTCAAGGCGCACACTGCCCCTGGCCGGACAGGACGCGCGGAGGGCGGCGCATGGGAGCAGGACGGCGTTTCGCCAGGCGACTCGCACAACGCAGGACGGACCGCCGCCGCGGCGGCAGGGAGCAGGCACCGCCCGACCCCGGGTTGCCCGAGGTGATTCTCTCCTGGCACGCCAGGAACGAGGAGCTGACCGAGACGGGCATGGTCACCATGGCGCGGCGGCTGCCGGCCACGATCGCACAGGCGGCGGGGCTGGCCTGGCGGGCGAGCCGGGCCGACACGGTCGCGACCATCTCCCTCAACCTCGCCGCCGGGTTCTTCACCGCGTTCTGGCTGCTGGCGACGACCGGCGTGCTGACCGCGCTGTTCAGCTCCGCGCCGACGCCCGCCCGGGTCCGCGAGGCGCTGCCGGCGCTGGCGCTCGTCGCGGCGGCGGTCACCCTGCGGGCCGGGCTGCAGGCGGCCGCGGGCTGGGCGCAGGCGCGGCTGGACCCGCAGGTCGAGCGGCTGGTCGAGCTGCGGCTCTACGAGACGACGACCGCGGTGGACCTGACCGCGCTCGACGACTCCGACTTCCTGGACGACCTGAAGCGCGCCCAGGGACGCGGCATGATGGCGGCGCCCATGGTCGTCCAGCACGCCGTGGACGTCCTCACCGGCGCCATCGGCATGATCGCCGCCGCCGGGACCCTCGGCGTGCTGCACCCGATCCTGCTGCCGCTGCTCCTCCTCACCGCCGTGCCCGAGGGGTGGGCGTCCGTCCGCGCCGCGCGGATGCGGTACCGCATGGTGCTGTCACTGGTCGGGGTGACCCGGCGCAAGTGGATCCTCTCCGACCTGATGGTCGACCGGCGGCACGCCGCCGAGGTGCGGTCGTTCACCATGCGGCGGTTCCTGCTGGACCAGTACGACCGGTCCGCCTCCTACCAGCGGAGGGTCGAGCTGGACGTGGCCCGCCGGCAGACCCTCGTGAAGATCACCGGTGACGCGATGAAGGGCGTCGCGACCGCGCTCGTCTACATCGCGCTCGGGTTCATGCTGTGGAAGGGCACCGTGCCTCTGGCGGTCGCGGGCACGGCGGTGCTGGCGATCCGGTCGGGGCAGACCTCCCTCGTCAACCTCGTCTACGCCGTCAACCGGTGCTACGAGGAGGGCCTCTACTTCAACGACTACATCGAGTTCTGCGCCGCGGCCGAGAAGCGGGTCCCGCGCCGTGCCCTGCCGCCCGCGCCCCTGGAGAAGCGCGAGCGGCTCCCGGACGACTTCGCGTGCATCCGCGTCCGGGACGTGACCTTCACCTACCCCGGCTCGGACGCGCCGTCCCTCAGAGGCGTCTCCCTGGACCTGCGCAAGGGCGAGGTGGTCGCGCTCGTCGGCGAGAACGGGTCCGGCAAGACGACCCTCGCCAAGATCATGGCGGGCCTCTACGACCCGGACCGCGGCGAGGTCCGGTGGGACGCGGTGCCGCTGTCGGCGGTGCCGCCGCAGGAGGTGTGGGAGAACATCGCCGTCATCGCGCAGGAGTACACGCACTGGCCGATGACCGCGCGGCAGAACATCACCATGGGCCGCGGGCGCGAGCACGTCGACGGCGACGCCGAGGACCCCGAAATGCTCGCCGCCGCCCGCGCCGCCGGGGCCGACGAGGTCGTCGGGGAGCTCGCCCACCGGTACGGCACGCTGCTGGACCGCCGCTTCAAGGGCGGCGCCGAGCTGTCGGGCGGGCAGTGGCAGCGGCTCGCCGTCGCCCGCGGCTTCTACCGGGACGCGCCGCTGCTCATCTGCGACGAGCCCACCGCCGCGCTCGACGCGCGCGCCGAGCACCAGCTGTTCGAGCGGATCCGCACGCACGCCGACGGCCGGACCGTCCTGCTGATCACGCACCGGCTCGCCAGCGTCCGCCATGCCGACCGGATCTACGTGCTGGAGCACGGCGAGGTGACCGAGGAGGGCGACCACGCCTCGCTGATGGCGCGCGGCGGCCTCTACGCCGACCTGTACTCGCTCCAGGCGGCGGCGTACGGGGCGGGCACCTCCGGCTAGACGCCGGCTAGATGTAGGCGCCGAAGCCGATCGAGGGCTCGCGGGGCGGGGCGTCCGGCAGGTCGGCGGAGCGCAGCAGCCGCACCTCGGCGACGTCGACCTCCCCTCCGGAGGTGATGCGCAGCGCCTGCCGGGAGATCGCCGCCTCCAGCAGGTTGCGGACGAGCCGGGCGTTGCCGAACGAGGCGTCCCGCCGGTGCGAGGCGACCAGCCCGCGGAGCGCCTCCACGACGCCCTCGGCCAGGGTGAACCCGGCGTCCGCGGCCATCACCTCGAAGATGGTGACGAGCTCGTCGTCGGAGTAGTCCGGGAAGCGCAGCACCTTCGGGAAGCGGCCCCGCAGGCCCGGGTTCGCCTTGAGGAAGTCCTCCATCTCGGCGTCGTAGCCGGCGACGATGACGACCAGGTCGCCGCGGTGCTCCTCCATCAGCCGCAGGAGTTCGGAGATCGCCTCGTGGCCGAAGTCGCGGCGATCCCCGCCCGCTGTCGTCAGCGCGTACGCCTCGTCCAGGAACAGCACGCCGCCGAGCGCCCGCTCCACCACCGCCCTGACCCGGGGCGCGGTCTGGCCGACGAACTCGGCCACGAGGTCGGCGCGGGTGACCTCGACCAGATGCCCGGACGACAGCAGCCCCAGCCGCGCGTACACGGCGGCGATCAGCCGGGCGATCGTCGTCTTGGCCGTGCCGGGGTTGCCCATGAACACCATGTGCCGCGCCGGGGCGGCGGGCACGATGTCGGCGTCGCGGCGCAGCCGGTCGGCGCGGGCCTCGGCGGCCAGCCGCGCCACCTCCTGCTTGATCTCCGCGAGGCCGACCAGCCGCTCGATCTCGGCGAGCGGGTCGCCCGGCACGTCGCCGGCGCCGCGGGTGAGCGTGTCCGGGACGTCCGCCAGCAGGATCTCGTCCAGCGACTCGGTCTCGTCGACGATCCCGTCGGCGAGGACGCGGCGGCCCTGCAGCGCCACCGCGCGGTCGAGCAGGGCGACCATCGCGCGGGCGTTGCCGGCGCCGTGCTCGCGCGGCGCCGACTGGGCGAGCGAGCGGACCTTGTCCAGCACGCCCGGGGCGAGCGCGAACCCGGCGTCCTCGGCCTTGCCCGCGAACACCTCCGCCATCTCGTCGGGCGTGAGGTCGGGGAACCGTACGGTGCGCGGGAAGTACGCGGCCAGGTCGGGATGCGACTTCAGCAGCCCGTTGAGCTCCGCCTCCGGGCCGGTCAGCACCACCACGAGGTCCTCGGGGTGCGCCTGGACGGTGCTGAGCAGCACGTCGAGCGCCTCGCGCCCGCGCACCAGGTCGGGCGCCGCCGAGACCAGCGTGTGCGCGTCCCGGACGACGAGGACCCCGCCGTGCGCCTGCTCCACCGTCCGGCGGACCCGCTGGACGCTCTCGCCGGCGTAGTCGCCGAGCAGGTCCGCGCGCTCCACCTCGACCAGGTGCCCGGTCGCCAGCACGCCGAGGTCGGCGTAGATCCGCCCGATGATGCCGGCGACGGTGCTCTTGCCCGTCCCGGGGTTGCCGGCGAACACCAGGTGGCGGGGCCGCCAGGTGGCCGGCATGCCCGCCTCGCGGCGCAGCCGCACCGCCTTGGCCTCGGCGACCAGCGCCTCGACCTCGCGCTTGACGGGCTCGATGCCGACGCAGGCGGCCAGCTCGGCGAGCGGGTCGGCCTCGGCGGGCCGGCCCGCGATGAGCCGCTGCGGGAGGTCGGCGGCGGTGACCTCCACCGGGCCGCGGGGTCGCTGCGCCTCGGTCTCCTCGCCGGGGGCCTCGCCGGATTCGAGGACCTCGCCGGATTCGGGGCCCTCGTCCCCCGGGGCCGCCGCCCGGCGTTCGGCCGCGGCGAGGGCCTGGCCCGCCATCTGCTCCACGAGCCTCGCCCCGCGCAGGTTCAGCAGCGGCGGAGTGCGGCGCAGGATGCCCGCGGCGGTCGCCGCGACCTCGGGCGCGGCCTTCCCGCCGCGCCGGTCGACGGCCAGCGTGAACAGCTCGGCGAGGTCGTCCTCGGCGAAGTCGCGGGTGCGGGCGACGTCGAACGCCCGGACGAGCGCCGGGTTGGCCTCGAACAGCCGCCGGTCGCCGCCGGGACGGCACAGCGCGATGACGTTCAGGGACGGCGACCGCGCCATGAGCCGCCGCAGCTCCTCGGCGGCGGCGGCGCCGCAGCGCTCGTGGGCGGCGAGCTTCTCCAGGTCGTCCACGACCAGGAGCATCCGCCCCTCCAGGCAGTCGCGGACGCGGGCCTGCAGCCAGAGCACGGCGTCGCTCACGCCCAGCGACGCGAAGACCTGGTCGGAGATCCACAGCGACTCGCGGACGGCGCCGCCCTTGGCCAGCAGGCTCTCGGCGATCTCGGCGGCGGTGCCCTTCCCGGTGCCCTCCGGGCCGGCGACCAGCAGCCGGACGGCCCGGACACCGTCGAGCCGGGCGGACACCGCGTCCAGCAGCAGGCGGGACAGCTCCGGCTGCCCGACGAGCGGCCTCCCGTCCGCCTCGGGCCGCGCCGGGCTCTCCTTCGCGTCACCGCCGGCGGCCCCGCCGGACCCGAACGCCAGCGTGTTGAAGACCCGGCGGACCGTGAACAGGCGCCGCAGGTCGGCCTGGAACGGGCGCACCGGAACGCGGCAGCGCGGGCTGACCGGCGCGTCCGGCAGGCCCTGCACCGCGCCGGTGACGCGCACCGCCATGTCCAGCCAGGCGCGGGCGGCGTCCGCCTCCCCCGCGACCAGGCCCCGGGCGAGCCAGGCGCGCACCTCGTACTGCCACGCCTCGGCCGAGTAGCCCTCGCGCGCCGCGCGGAACCGCTCCTCCACGTTCTCGTAGCGCGCCGTCCCGAGCACCACCGCGAGCTCGGCCGGGACGACCGGCGCCTCGGCGGCGAGCAGCAGCCGGGCGAGCGCCGTGTCCGGCTCGTCGCCGTCGGCGACCGTCCCGGCCAGGCGCTCGTGCGCGGTGTCCAGGCCGCCGACCGCCCACCCCAGGTAGCCCACCGGGCCGGAGAGCTCGGGCAGGACGGCCAGCTCCTCGTCGGTCAGGCCGGAGACCCAGGCGTCCTCCAGCCGGCGGTTGGGGACGGTCATGTCGATCTCGCGCAGCTCCGGGTCGGCGGCGCGCCGGTCGAACAGGTCCATCAGCGCGCGGCGGCGGCGCTCGATCGGCTCCAGCCCCTCGAAGACGTCCAGGCCGTCCCGTGCCAGCTCGAACATCACGGCGCGCCGCTCGCGGTCGTCTCCGGCGGGCTCGGGGAGCCACAGGCCCGGCGGGCGCCACCGCCCGCCCTGGGTGAACCACGCCGCCGGGTCCCGGACCGCGGACTCGGGCGTCGCCAGGAAGTCCGACAGCAGTTCGTAGTCCACATCGCCCCGCGAGCCGCCCCGGACCGCGGAGGCGCCCAGCAGGAAGGTCAGCAGCGACCACTGCTCCGCCCCGGCGGCGCTTGTGTCGCTCCCGTAGAAGTCGCTGAGCTGCCTCGTCAGCACGACGGCGCGCTGGTCGGTGTTGTAGGCCACCGCCCGTTCGCGCATCTCCTCGTACAGACCGTCGGGCACGCGCCAGGGGCCGTACGCGTACACGTCGAGCACGGGCTCCTCGGTGAGCAGCACTTCGAGATGGTCCGGCAGCCGGGGGGAACTCACCTGGGGTCGTCTCCTACACAGCGGATCGAGGCAATCACATCCGACAAGCACCCTACGACCCGGCACGATCAGGCACACCCTTGTTGCGCCTCGGGTTGGCAGGCGGCCCGCCGTCAGCGATAGTTGTCGGACGGAAAGTGTCCGGCGGACGGCCGTCCGCCGGTGCCTTCACCCACAAGAGGGGAACCCCCCCCCCGTGTCGCCTTTGGAAGTCACCACGCGGCCGGACGGCGGGCGCGCCGTCGTCCGGGTGTGCGGAGAACTCGATATCGCCTGCGCGGACGACCTGCGCGGGTACCTGAACGAGGCCCGCCGCGAGCACGGCGAGCACCTCGTCCTGGACCTGGCCGCCCTGGAGTTCATGGACTCCGGCGGGCTCTCGGTGATCGTGGCCTGCTACAAGGCGGTGACCGCGGCGGGCGGCAGCCTCGTCCTCGCGGCGCCGCGGCCCATCGTCCGCCGCGCCCTGGAGATCACCGGCCTGCACCGCCGCATCCCCGTCACCGAGACCCTGGAGGACGCCCTGGCCCAGCCGGACCCCGCCTAGAGCGGCAGCGCGGTGGGCCGCTTGGGGCCCCGGCCGTCGCCCGACGAGCGGCCGGTGGCCCGGCGGCCGATCCACGGGAGCAGGTACGTCCTCGCCCAGTGGACGTCCTCGCGCCGCAGGGTGATCCAGTCGGTGCGGTCCGTCGGCGGCCAGGGCTCGCGCCAGTCGCCCTCGGCGGGGACGCCGAGGGCCTCGGCCACGAACAGCGCCATGCGCCGGTGCCCCTCGGGCGACAGGTGCAGGCGGTCCTCGAACCAGGCGCGCGGGTCGTCGAAGATCCGCAGCGACCACAGGTCCACCACGGTGCAGTCGCGCCGGTCGGCGATCGCGCGCAGGTGCATGTTGTAGGTCGCGGCCCGGCCCCGGATGCGGGCGCCGCTGCGCAGCCCGCGCGGATCGAACCCGGTGAAGACCACGACGCGGGCGCCGGTGCCGCGCAGCCGGCGGACCGCGTCGTCGAACACCACCGCGGCGGCGTCGGGGTCGGCGCCCGGACGGATCATGTCGTTGCCGCCCGCGCAGAGCGTGACCAGGTCGGGGTCGAGTTCCAGGGCCGGCGGCACCTGGTCGTCCACGATCTGCCGGACGAGCTTGCCCCGGACGGCGAGGTTGGCGTAGCGCAGGCCCGGGTTCACCTCGGCGATGTGCTCGGCGAGCCGGTCCGCCCAGCCGCGGAAGACGTCGTCCTCACCGGGGTAGGGATCGTTGAGGCCCTCGGTGAAGCTGTCGCCAATGGCCACGTACGTCCGGATCTGCTCCATTTCCCGCATCGCTACCCCTTGCACGATTCATGGTCGAAAAGCGAATCAATCATGCATCGTGCACACAAGCTACGCGACCGTAGCCCGGCGGGCCGCGGGCGGGGCGGCCTCCGCCCCGGCTACGTCCAGCTCGGCGACGTGGTGCCGAGCTGGCCGCCGGGGGCACCGGGCGGCTGCGCGGGCGCGGCGGCGTGCTGCCCGCCCGAGTGCACCGTCATCGCGTGCTTGACGAGCATGATCAGCACCTGCTTGGTCGACTCGCGGCTGCGCGCGTCGCACTGCACGATCGGCACGTGCGAGCTGATCGACAGCGCGTCGCGGATGTCCTCGACGGCGTACTGGAACTCGCCGTGGAACCCGTTGACGCCCACCACGAACGGCAGGCCGAGCTCCTCGAAGTAGTCCACCGCGGCGAAGCAGTCCTCCAGCCGGCGGGTGTCGACCAGCACGACGGCGCCGATCGCGCCGCGGACCAGGTCGTCCCACATGAACCAGAAGCGGTGCTGCCCGGGCGTGCCGAACAGGTAAAGGATCAGCTCGCTGTCGAGCGACACGCGCCCGAAGTCCATCGCGACCGTGGTGGTCGTCTTGTCCGGCACGGCCGACAGGTCGTCCACGTCGGCGCTGGCCGCGGTCATCACCGCCTCGGTGGTGAGCGGCATGATCTCCGAGACCGAGCCGACGAACGTGGTCTTGCCGACACCGAAGCCACCGCCGACGACGATCTTGACCGAGGTCAGCTCGGCCTCCCCGCCGTGCGGCCCCGGGACCTGGTCAGAGCTTCCGAAGGCCACTGAGCACCCTTTCTAGCAAGCGGAGGTCCGGCTGTCCGCCGGCGGTGGTTGCGGGCTGCGACTGGTGGAGCCGCAGCAGGCCCTCGACGGCCATGTCGGCGACCAGCACGCGCGCCACCCCGAGCGGCAGGCGCAGCAGCGCGGAGACCTCGGCCACCGAGCGGGCGGACCGGCACAGGTCCATGATCGCCCGATACTCCGGCGTCAGCACGGCGACGTCCCGCGGCGGATACGGCGCCGCGGTGACCAGGGCCTCGATGGCCAGGTCGTAGCGCGGCTTGGTCCGCCCGCCGGTCACCGCGTAGGGGCGCACCAGCGAGCTGGTGTCGCTCTCCTCGCGTGCGGGGCGTCCCGGCGGGGGGACCCGGCCCTGGTCACCCGGCCAGCGCCCGGGCCCCCCCGGGACGCCGGGTCCTCCGGGACCGCCTCCGAAGGGACTGCCTCGATCCATGTCGCCGACCTCCGTCAGAGTCAGTCACGGTCAATAACGGGCGGGCCCGGCGCCCATCTCGGTCACGGGAGGCCCCGAGTACGGGGGCTGCTGCTGCTCCTGGGCGCGCAGCGCGGGGGTCAGCACCCGACCCACCCGCTCCACCAGCAGCGTCATCTCGTAGGCGACCAGCCCGAGGTCGCAGTCGGGCGCCGCCAGCACCGCGAACACCGATCCGTTCGTGATCGACATGACGAACAGCAGCCCGCGGTCCATCTCCACGACGGTCTGGTTCACCCCGCCGGCGTCGAAGATCTTCGCCGCCCCCTGGGTGAGGCTCATCAGTCCCGAGGCGATCGCCGAGAGCTGGTCCGCCCGCTCGGGCGGGAAGCCCGACGAGTACGCCATCGGCAGTCCGTCCGAGGAGACCACGACGGCGTGTGCGACCTTCGCGACACGGTCCGCGAAGTTCGTCACCAACCAGTTGAGATCCTGCCCGCTCACCGGGTGCCTCCTGTCTCGCCGTCACCCTGTGACGGCGCCTCACCTGACGTGCCTGCGCCGCGTGCCTCGTTGCGTCCACGGTGGACACCGCGCTGCAGGCTCGCGAAGCGGTTGCGTACGACGTCGGCCGACTGGCCGAAACCCTGACCCTGCTGGCCCTGCACCTGCTGGTCCTGCGGCGGCCGCGGCGGCGCGGCCTGCCCCGGGGCGCCCCCGCCCGGCGGCGGTCCCGGCGGCGGTCCCGCCGGGGCCTGCGGCGCGTCCTGCGCCGCCCGGCCGACCGCACCGGGGATGCGGTTCTTGCCGGGCACCCGCTTCGGCAGCCCGACGCTGGTGCGCGACGTCGCCACCGGCTCGCGGGCGGCCTCCGCGGCGCGGAAGCCCGCGTCCGCCGGGGACTCCCAGCCCTTCACCGGGTCCTCCCCGGAGGAGCCTCCTGATCTGCGCTGGAACCACTCCGACTGCATCGCGTCGAAGATGGGCGAGCGCTCGGGCAGCCTCGGCGGCGCCGCCGGCTCCGCCTGCGCGGCCGGCGCCGCGGCCCGCACGGCCGGTTCGGGGACGGGTGGTGGTTCCTGAATGAGGCCCTCCGGCGGGTGGGGAGCGGACATGGCGGGCGGCGACGGGTCACCGACCTGCTCCAGCGGCCCCGTCTCCCAGGGGATCTGCCGGGCGCCGGGGTCGGGCACCATCGGCTGCGCCTCGGGGACGACCGGCTGCGGCCCGGTCCGCCCGCCGGGCCGGTAGGTGCCGTTGCCGCCCTCGGTGTCCTGCCGGCGCTCGTTGCGCGGCTGGAAGAGGCCGTTGGAGGAGCCGCCGTCGGACGGGCGGCCCTGCAGGTGCGTGCCCGGCTCGCGCACGGGCAGCTCGCCCGGCCGGCGCGGCTGCTGCCGCTCCCCCGTCTCGTACGGGTCGTCCACCGGCTGCCGCCGGTCCCGGGGCGGGCGCCGCTCGATGGGCGGCGGCGCCACCGGGTGGGAACCGGTGCCGTAGGGGTCGTGCCCGCCCGGGGCGCCGGCCGGGATCGGCCCGGTCTCGCCGAGGCCGGGCTGCGGCCCGGTGCCGCCGCGGACCGGCCGGAGCGGGCCGGTGCCGCCGACCATCGGGTGGCCGCCGCTGCCGCCCGGCAGGGGGGCGGCAGGGCCGTAGTCGTCCTGCCGGAACCCGCCCGCGGGGGGCTCGGCGGCGGTGGTCAGCGCGGCGAGCTGGCCGTGCGACCCCGCCTCGCGCGGGGCGAGACCGGGACGGGTGCCGATGCCGCCGGACTCGCCCGGCGTGATGACCGCGTCGGGCAGCACCACGAACGCGGTGAGCCCGCCGCCCTGGGCGGCCCGCAGCTCGACGCGGATGCCGTGCCGGACCGCCAGGCGGCCGACCACGAACAGGCCCATGCGGCGGGCCGCGGAGAAGTCGATGACGGGCGGGTTCGCGAGCCGCCAGTTGGCCTGCTCCAGATCCTCGGCCGACATGCCCACGCCGTTGTCGGTGATCTGCAGCATGGCGCCGCCGCCGCTGAGCATCTGCCCCGAGACCGTCACCTTGGTGTGCTCGGAGGAGAACACCGTCGCGTTCTCCACCAGCTCGGCGAGCAGGTGGACGAGGTCGTTGACGACGGGGCCGGCGACGGTCATCTCGCCTTGAACCCGCAGGGCCACCCGCTCGTACTGCTCAACCTCGGACAGCGAGGCGCGGACGACGTCGATCAGGGGGACCGCCTGGTTCCACCTGCGCACCTGCTCCTGGCCGCCGAGGACGAGGAGGTTCTCGCAGTTGCGACGCATGCGGGTGGCGAGGTGGTCCAGCCGGAAGAGGTTTCCGAGCTGCTCCTCGTCGCGCTCGCTCTGCTCCAGCTCCTCGATCAGGCGGAGCTGGCGCTCGATCAGCGACTGGCTGCGGCGGGAGAGGTTGACGAACATCGCGTTGATGTTGCCGCGCAGGACCGCCTCGTCGGCCGCGAGCCGGACCGCCTCGCGGTGGACCTCGTCGAAGGCGCGCGCGACCTGGCCGATCTCGTCGGTGGAGTCGATCTCGATCGGCTTGACCTCGATGCCGCCCGCGGCGGCCTCGGGATCGCGCAGCCGGTCCACCAGGCCCGGCAGCCGGGTGCTCGCCACGTCCAGCGCGCCGGACTGCAGCCGGCGCAGCGGCCGCACCAGCGAGCGGGCCATCACGATCGTGATCAGCAGGACGATCAGCAGCAGCGCCGTCACGATGGCGCCGTCGATCATCGCGTCGGTGCGCGCCGCGGAGACGTTGTCGTCGCTCTGCTCCTTGATCGCGTCGGCCAGCTGCTTCTCGACCGCGCGCATCTTGTCGATCATGTCGGTCATCGCCGCGCGGATCCCGTTGGCCGACCGGGCGGTGCCGAGCGAGCGGGGCAGCAGGCCGCCGCTCGTGCTCGCCGCCTGGAGCACCCGCTGCCGCAGGTCCTTGCCCTGGTCGACCTTGGTGCCGACGACGGTGTCCTCGAACCGCTGCGCCTGGTCCAGGGACGCCGAGCCGCGGAAGGCCGCGAGCTCGCCGTCCTCCTGGGCGCGGGCGGCGCTCAGCTCGTTCAGCTCCTGCGGGGTCAGCTGCCGCACCCGCGCGCCGATGAGGAGCACGGCCCGCTGCCTGGAGACCGCCTCCTTGGCGCGGGCGAGCGCGCCGAGCGCACGGCTGGACTCCGCCAGAGTGTCGTCGGCCACGTTCTGCGAGATTCCGTCGAGGACGGCGACGAGCTCCTGGGCCGGCTCGGTGTACTTCTCGAGGACGATGAAGGCCGGGACCTTGGTGCCGACCACCAGGGAGCGCAGCGCCCTGAGCCCGCTGATGCGGCTCGTGACCGTCGCGGCGTCGCGGACGGCCTCGGTCCCGTAGGAACCGTTGATGCGGGAGGCCGCCGCCTGCACCTGCCTGACCACGGAGTCGGTCTGCCGCTGCTGCGCCTCGAGCTCGGGGCGCAGGGCCTCGGGCCGGCCGGCCGCGATGTACTCCACGGCCCGGTCCCGTTCGGCGGTGAACTCCTGGACGAACCCGGTGATCCCCTGCCCGAGCTCCGCCATCCGCTCGACGCGCCCGTACGACTCCGCCTCGCTGACGGAGCCGGAGATGCGCAGTCCTGAGAGCACGACCGCGGCGACCGTCGGAACCAGGATCAACACGATGAGCCGCTGAGGCACACGCCAGTTCCGCAGGCTCAGTCTGCCGCCCGACCGTGTCGAATGGTCCGACCCCACCTCGACGTCACCAGGCCGAGGATGGTCGCGACCTTCGTCGCTTGGTTGCATCCGCCGTTTACACCCTCTCCCTCACGATGCCGCACTCTCCGTGACCTCGCTGCCGCGAAGGGTCAATACAACATCGTCTCCACCTCCGGCGCACGACATTGCAGCACATCCACGGATAGGCCGCAAAGGACCATAGGCGAGTCGATATCAGCCAATGCCGGGATCACGACTTTATGCCCATATGTCCGATTCAACGAGTACGGACGGTCACACTCCGTGCCGATGCATAACGTCATCATCCGAACACGTCGGGTAACAGATCCAGCTTGCCCTCGCCGCCCGACGAACACGCCGCCCCGCGGCGGCGCCCGGCGGCCCGCGGACCCTCACGCTGCGAATTGGTCCGGCGATCGACCGTCACCAATGGGCTTAACACCATTGCAACAACGGCGAAATCCCATTGGACGGAAGGTCTTGTACGGCGCGATATCGCTTATCCCGCAGGGCCGGCGGCGCCCGCGGCGGGCCCGCCACCGGGGAGAACGCCCCGTCGTCACCATGCGTGCCATCCGCCGCACGGGACGCATAGGACACAAGAGAGTCACACAATTCGGTTGGAAACCGTCCAAGCCAGGCAGCCCGCGATACGCTCCCGACGCAACTGATCTTCAGGCGCGGCGGGTGTCGTGGCTACAGTCGTACCCCCTGGCTCGGATGCCTTGGGCCCCCCAAGCCCTGCCGAAGCAGCTTCCCCATCGAGTTAAGGAGTGCCGAATGCGGCAATCCCTACGTCTATCCGCGCTGGTCAGCGCGTTCGCCCTGGTCGCCTCAGTCATCGCGGGCTGTGGAGACTCCGATTCCTCCGGCGGCGGCAAGGGTCTCGAAACCGACACGATCAAGGTGGCGTCGCTTCCCCTGGTGGACGGCGCGGCCCTCTACGTGGCCCAGAAGGCCAAGCTCTTCGAGGCCGAGGGCCTGGACGTCAAGATCGTGCCGGTCCAGCAGAGCATCCAGGCGCTGCCCGCCCTCACCAAGGGCGACGTGAACGTCATCGCCGGCGCCAACTACGTCTCGTTCCTGCAGGCGAACGAGAAGGGGACGCTGAAGCTCAGCATCCTGGCCGAGGCGGCGACGCTCACCTCCAACATGATGAACGTCCTGGTCATGCCGGATTCCAAGATCAAGACGGCCAAGGACCTGGAGGGCAAGAAGGTCGCGGTCAACATCCTGAACAACATCCAGTCGCTCACGCTGGACGCGATCCTCAAGGCGAACAACGTCGACCCCAAGAAGGTCAAGTACGTCCAGGTGCCCTTCCCGCAGATGGCCACCGCGTTGCAGAAGGGGCAGGTCGACTCCATCCACACGGTCGAGCCGTTCCTCTCCGACACCGAGAAGAAGCTCGGCGCCCGCGTCGCCGTCGACGGCGGCAGCGAGCCGGTGACCGACCTGCCGATCAGCGGTTTCGTCACCACGCAGGAGTGGTCCAAGAAGAACCCGAAGACGGCCGCCGCGTTCCAGCGCGCCATCATCAAGGCGCAGAAGATGGCCACCCAGGACCGCAAGAAGGTCGAGGAGGTCCTGCCGAGCTACGCCAAGATCGACCCGCAGGTCGCCTCGGTCATCACGCTGCCGGGCTTCCCCACCTCGCTGAGCAAGACCCGCATGCAGCGGGTCTCGGAGCTGATGTCGACCTCCGGCCTGCTCAAGGAGAAGCCGGACCTGAACGCCATCCTCTTCCAGCCGACGTCGTGACGGCGGGACACTGATCACCTCATGGCACACGAGTCGACGCCGCCCCGCGGCCTCTCGCGCCCAGGCATCTGGGTGCGGGGGGCCGCCGGGGTGGCGGTCCTTTTCCTGGCGAGCGAGCTTCTCGGCAGGTCCGGGATCGTGGACCGTTCCTATCTGCCCCCCGCGTCCACCATCACCGCGCGCGCCTTCGAACTCGCCGGAGATCCGGACTTCCTGTTCAACGTCCGCGTCACCATCACCGCCTGGGCCCTCGGGCTGCTGATCGCCGTCGCGATCGCGGTCCCGCTCGGGCTGCTGTTCGGCAGCGTCCCCGCGGTCAACACCGCGGTCCGGGCGATCGTGGAGTTCCTGCGCCCGATCCCCTCGGTCGCGCTGATCCCGCTGGCCGCCCTGCTGCTCGGCTCCGGGCTCAAGATGGAGGTGCCGCTCATCGTCTACGCCTCCAGCTGGCCCATCCTGTTCAACACCATCTACGGGCTGGACGACGTCGACCCGACGGCGAAGGAGACGCTGCGCAGCTTCGGCTTCGGCCGGCTGCAGGTGCTGCTGCGCGTCTCGCTGCCGAGCGCCGCCCCGTTCATCGCGACCGGCGTGCGGCTGGCCGCCTCGATCGCGCTGATCCTGGCCGTCGGCACCGAGATCCTGTCCGGCTTCGGCGACGGGCTCGGCATGTTCATCGCGCAGGCCGGCAACGTGCCCGACGGCAACATCGACGTCCTCGCCGGTACGGTGTGGGCCGGGTGCCTCGGCCTGATCATCGACACGGTGCTCGGACAGGGCGAGAACCGCCTGTTCCGCTGGCACCGGGCCCAAGGAAGTGGTGTCTCGTGACGGCGGCGACCTTGACCGCGGGCTCCGCCCGGCGGCGCGCCGGCCTGGCCGGCCGGCTGGCCGGGGGCGCGCTGCACCAGCTGCTCCCGCTGGCGCTCCTCATCGCCGGCTGGGAGGCGGCGACGCGGATCTCGCAGAGCCCGTTCTTCCCCCCGCCCTCGGAGATCGTCCAGCGGATGCGGGACATGTGGCTGTCCGGCCCGGCCGACCACCTGTACTTCAGCGCGAAGGCGGGCTACTCCATCGTGCCCAGCCTCAGCCGGATGTTCCTGGCGCTGGCGCTGTCGGTCGTGGTCGGCGTGGTCGTCGGCATGGCGCTCGGCCGCTCGCAGAAGGCGCTGGCCTACCTGCAGCCGCTGCTCCAGTTCGCCCGGGTGATCCCGCCGCCCACCCTGGTGCCGGTGTTCATCGTCCTGTTCGAGCTCGGCACCCAGATGCAGGTGGCCTCGATCATCTTCAGCGCCATCTGGCCCGTCCTGCTGAACACCGCGGACGGGGCGCGCAGCGTCGACCGGATGCAGATGGAGACGGCCGAGTCGTTCCGGTTCTCCGCGTTCGACCGGATGCGGTTCGTCATCTTCCCGTCCGCGCTGCCGAAGATCTTCGCGGGGGTGCGGCTGGCGCTGTCCCTGTCGCTCATCCTGATGGTCTTCTCCGAGCTGCTCCCCGGCACCTCCGACGGCCTCGGCTTCGAGCTGACCAACGCGCAGAGCCAGTCCGACCTGCCGACCATCTGGGCGGTCATCGTGCTGCTCGGGATCCTCGGCTACCTGTTCAACTCGATTCTCCTCGCCGTGGAGCGCCGGGTCCTCGCCCGCCACCGCGGTGCACGAAAGGCGGATGCATGACCTCCGAGCTCACCGTCCGGGAAGCCTTCTTCGACTTCTGCCGGAGCGTGGGGATGACCACCCTCTTCGGCAACCCGGGCTCGACCGAGCTGCGGATGTTCCGCGACTTCCCCGCGGACTTCGAGTACGTCCTGGCACTGCAGGAGACGGTCGCGGTCGCGGCGGCCGCGGGCCACTCGCTCGGCACCGGCAACGCGACCCTGGTCAGCCTGCACTCCGCCGGCGGCGTCGGGCACTCCCTCGGCGCGGTCTTCAACGCCTACCGCGACCGGGTGCCGGTCGTCGTGATCGCGGGCCAGCAGTCCCGCGCCATGCTGCCGCACCACCCGTTCCTCGGCGCCGACGAGCCGGCGCAGTTCCCCCGCCCGTACGTCAAGTGGAGCCGGCAGCCAGAGCGCGCCGAGGACGTGCCCGCCGCGCTCGCCGAGGCGTACCGGGTGGCGATGACGCCGCCGCGCGGGCCGGTCTTCCTGTCCGTTCCCGAGGACGACTGGGACCGGCCGGCCGAGCCCGTCCCGCACCGCGAGCTGCGGACCTCGTTCGCCGCGTCCCCGGCCGTGCTCCGGGAGGTGGCCGACGCGCTCAACGAGGCCGCGAACCCGGTCGTCATCGTGGGCGCGGGCGTGGACGACGAGGGGGCGCTGCCCGGCGTGGTCAGCCTGGCCGAGCGGATCGGCGCGCCGGTGTGGATCAGCCCGCTGTCGGGGCGCTCCGGCTTCCCCGAGGACCACGCGCTGTTCCGCGGGTTCCTGCCGCCCGTCCGGGAGCAGCTCTGGCGGCGGCTGGAGGGCCACGACGTCATCCTCGCCCTGGGCACGCCGATCTTCACCTACCACGTGCACTCCGAGGGCCGCTTCATCCCGGACGGCTCGCGGCTGTTCCACCTGGACTGCGACCCCGCGCAGGCCGCGTGGGCGCCGGTCGGCACCAGCGTCCTCACCACGATCGACGCCGGCGTGTCCGGGCTGCTCGACCTCGTGGAGAAGGCCGACCGCCCGCTCCCCGAGCCGCGGGCCGCGCTCGCCAGGCCGCAGGCCGCCGACCCGATCGACCCGGCCTTCGTCGTCGAGACGCTGAAGGAGCGGCTGCCGGAGGACGCCGTCATCGTGGAGGAGGTCCCGAGCTACCGGGAGATGCTCCACGCGCGGCTGCCGATCACGCGGTCCGGGGGGTTCCTGACCACCGGGAGCGGGGCGCTCGGCTGGGGGCTGCCGGTCGCGGTCGGGCGGGCGCTCACCGGATCGGGCGAGCGCGTCGTCTGCGTCATCGGCGACGGCTCGATCATGTACTCGGTGCAGGGGCTGTGGACCGCCGCGCAGCACCGGGTCCCGATGACCGTGATCGTCCTGAACAACCAGGGCTACGGGGCGGTCAAGGCCCTCGGCCGCCGGATCGACCTGGAGACCGTTCCGGGCACCGACCTTCCGGGCATCGACTTCGTGGCGGTCGCCGGAGGGCTCGGCTGCCCCGGCCGCACCGTCACGACGGCCGCGGAGCTGGACGCCGCGATGGCCGAGGGCCTCGGCCACGACGGGCCGTTCATCATCGACGTCCGCGTCACTCCGGACGACGCCGCCGCCTACCAGCCGGAGGCGGACTGACCGCACCGACCGGACGCGGGGAGAGGCGAGGGCCGTTTCTGGCGGCGAAAGCGGCCGCCCTCGAAACGGTGAGGAAATATCACAATTTGTTCACACCTCTTCACGTAAGTGAGCACTGAGCTCCCGCCTCTCCCGGAGCGTGGCCTTCGTGCGCTACGCTCCCCGCGCGTTCAGGGTTGACCCCCAGCGATTTCCCCCGTCCATGGAGCGTCGCTCATGTTTGCTTCCCACTCCCGAGCCGCCTTCGCCGGCGTGCTCGCGCTCACGGTTGCGCTCTCCACGGCCTGCGGCGGTTCCGACGAGAAGACGTCGGCCAACGGCCTGGAAGAATCGCAGATCACGCTCGGCACCATGACGGTCGCCGACACCGCACCCGTCCAGATCGCATTGTCCAAGGGGCTGTTCAAAGCCGAGGGCCTGACCGTGAGAACTCAGGTCATCCAGGGCGGTGCCGCCGGAATCCCGCTGCTCAAGAGCGGCCGGCTCGATTTCAGCTTCGGCAATTACGTCTCGCTGCTCACCGCCGGGACCAAGGACCCCGGCTTCAAGCCGAAGATCGTCGCGGAGGGATTCCGGGCCGCGTCCAAGACGCACACCCTGATGGTGCGGGGCGACTCCCCGTACCGGACGATCAAGGACCTGGCGGGCAAGAAGATCGCCGTCAACACCAAGCGCAACGTCAGCACGATGCTGGTCCGCGCCGCCGCCCAGCCGCAGGGCGTCACCTTCGACGAGGACAAGAACTTCGTGGAGGTCGCCCCGCCCGCCATGGAGCAGGCGCTGAAGTCCAAGAGCGTCGACGCCGTCCAGGCGATCGAGCCGTTCGGCACCCAGATGGGCACGTCGATGGGCGCCCGCATGGTCGCCGACCTGTCCACCGGCCAGGCGGCCGACCTGCCGATCGCCGGCTACGCCGTCACCGAGAAGTTCGCCGAGGAGAACCCGAAGACGGTCGCCGCGTTCCAGCGCGCGCTCCAGAAGGCGCAGGGGATGGCCGCCGCCGACCAGAAGGCCGTCCAGACCATCCTGCCCAGCTACGCCAAGGGGATCGACGCGAAGGTCGCGGGCTCGATGAGCTACGGGACGTACCCGACCTCGATCGACGCCGCCAAGCTGCAGCGCGTCGCCGACCTCATGAAGGAGTTCGGCTACGTGGACAAGGCGATCGACGTCAAGACGTTCCTCGCGTCGACTTCATGAGCCCTCGCCGCATCGGTCTCGGCGCCGCCGGGGTGATCGGCGTGGCCGCCGTCATCGAGGTCCTGAGCCGCACGGGCCTCGTCGACGAGACCGCGCTTCCCCCGGCGTCGACGATCCTGCGGGAGGCCGGGAGGCTGGCCGCCGACCAGGAGTTCCTCGTCGACGTCGGGGCCACCCTGCGGGCCTGGTTCGGCGGGCTCGCGCTCGCGGTGCTCGTGGCGGTCCCGCTCGGCGTCCTGCTCGGCTCGGTGCCGCTGCTCGGGACCGCCGCGCGCGCCCTCGTCGAGCTGCTGCGCCCCATCCCGTCGGTCGCGCTCATCCCGCTCGCCATCATCCTGTTCGCGGACCCGACGCGGATGAAGATGTCGCTGATCTTCTACGCGTGCCTGTGGCCGATCCTCATCAACACCCTCTACGCGCTCCGCGACGTCGACCCGCTGGCCAAGGACAGCCTGCGCGCCTTCGGGTTCGGGACGCTGTCGGTGCTGTGGCGCGTCTCGCTGCCGAGCGCCGCGCCGTTCATCGCCACCGGCGTCCGGATCGCCGCCTCCGTCGCGCTCATCGTCGTGATCAGCACGGAGCTGTTCGCCGGCGGCGTCGACGGGGTCGGGATCTATCTCAGCGACACCCAGTCCGGCGGCGGGCGCCCCGACCTGCTGCTGGCCGGAGCGTGCTGGGCCGGTGTCCTCGGCCTGCTGGCCAACATGGGCCTGCTCGGGCTGGAGCGGATCGCGTTCCGCTGGCACGGCGCCCAGGTGGAGGGGGCCTCATGAGGGGCCTCAGAGCGACCCGGGCGATCGCCGAGCGCGGCTGGCTCGTGGCGCTCGCCGCCGTCCTGTGGGAGCTGCTCACCCGGGCGCTGGACGAGACCTACTTCCCGCCGCCCACGACGATCCTCAAGGCCCTGCACGAGCTGTGGTTCTCCGGCCCCGCGTCCCAGCTGTTCCTCTCGGACAAGGCGGTGGACGACTTCTCCACGAGCCTGACCCACCTGTTCATCGGGTGGGCCGCGGCGGGCGCCGCCGGCATCGCGATCGGCGCGGCGATCGGCCGGTCCCGGGTGCTGGACGATTTGTTCAGCCCGGTGCTGGAGTTCCTGCGGGCGGTGCCGCCGCCGACGCTGCTGCCGTTCTTCATCATGGTCTTCCAGCTCGGCGCGACCATGCAGGTCGTCACGATCGCGTTCGGCGTGGTGTGGCCGGTCCTGCTGAACACCGCCGACGGCGTCCGCACGGTGGAGCCGCTCCAGCTCGACACGGCGCGCGTGTTCGGCATCGGCCCGGCGCGCCGGCTGCTGACGATCGTGCTCCCGGCGGCGGCGCCCAAGATCTTCGCGGGGCTGCGGGTGGCGCTGTCGTTCGCGCTGATCCTGATGGTGCTGTCGGAGCTGTTCGGCAGCACCGCGGGCATCGGCTCCGAGCTGATCGGCGCGCAGCGCTCCTTCGAGCTGCCGCGGATGTGGGCGGGGATCGTGATGCTCGGGATCCTCGGATTCCTGTTCAACGCCGCGTTCCTGCTCTTGGAGCGGCGGCTGCTCGCCTGGCACGCCGGCGCGCGGAGGCTCGCCGGTTGACCGAAACCCCCCTTACCAACGATTTTGTACGCACACACACAGATAAGGCGGCCGACATGCTTCAGATATCCGGCCTCACGCATTCCTACGCGGACGGCCACCTGGCCCTCGACGGCCTCGACCTCACCGTCCCGGACGGTCAGCTGGTCAGCATCGTGGGGCCGTCCGGCTGCGGCAAGTCCACGCTGCTGCGCTGCATCGCCGGGCTGATCACCCCCACCGGCGGGAAGCTCTCCCTCGACGGGACGGCGATCAACGGCGTGCCGGACGACCTCGCGGTGGTCTTCCAGGACTACAGCCGCTCGCTGTTCCCCTGGCTGACCGTCCGCGACAACGTGGCGCTGCCGCTGCGCCGGCGCGGCAAGTCCCGCCAGGAGCGGCGCGCCGCGGCGCAGGAGGCGCTGGAGTCCGTGGGCCTGCCGGACGCGGGCCGCAAGTACCCGTGGCAGCTGTCGGGCGGCATGCAGCAGCGCGTGTCGATCGCGCGGGCGCTGGCGTACCGGCCCTCGCTGATGCTGATGGACGAGCCATTCGGGTCCGTCGACGCGCAGACCCGGGAGGACCTGGAGGACCTCGTCCTGCAGGTGCACCGGACCCAGAAGATTACGATCCTGCTGGTCACCCACGACATCGACGAGAGCGTCTACGTCGGTGACCGGGTGGTCGTGCTGAACCGCTCGCCCGCCCGGGTGCACGCCGACCTGCCGGTCGGGCTGCCGGCCACTCGCGACCAGATCGAGACCCGGGGGCTGCCGGAGTTCGTCCAGCTCAGGGCCGAGGTGGGGCGGCTCGTCCGGGGCGGCGCCACGGTGGCGGGCGCGGCGCCCGCCGCGTCGGGATCCTCGCGCGACAAGTAGAGCAGCGGACAGAGACCGAGGCGGACGGGGCACCACGCCCGTCCGCCCCGGCCATCTTCCAGCCGCGCTGGGCCTAGCCGGTGACGACCGCTTCCAGCCGGGTGGTCATCGCCCGCGTGGCCCGGTCGAACAGGGACGGGTCGTCGTACAGGAGCGCGTGCGCGGCGCCCGTGCGGCAGGCCGCCTCCAGCTCGAAGGCGAGCTGCGGGACGTCGGTGGACGCGTCGATCTCCCCGAGGTCCCGCGCCTCGCGCAGGCAGCGCTCCAGGAAGGCGCCCCAGTCGCGCTGGGACGCGGCGATCGCGTCACGGACGCGGCCGGGACGGGCGTCGAACTCGGCCATCGTGGAGTGGAAGAAGCAGCCGCCGGGGAAGACGGGCTCGCGCTGGTAGCGCTGCCAGGCGTCCAGCAGCGCGCGGACGCGCCCGAGCCCCGCCGGGGCGGCGAGGGCGGGTTCGACCACGTGCTCGCGGAACACCTCGACCGCCTTGCCGACGGTGGCGAGCTGCAGCTCCTCCTTGGAGCCGAAGTGCGTGAACACGCCGCTCTTGCTGATCCCCAGCTCGGTGGCGAGCCGGCCGATCGAGAGCCCCTCCAGGCCCTCCGCAGAGGCGATGTCGGCGGCCCGGCAGAGGATCACCCTGCGCGTCTGCGCTCCCTTGAGGAGACGTCCGTCAGTGCTCACGGGTCTTAATCTGCACGACCGTTCGTTCTAAGTCAATCCTCCCCTCCCCTTGACGCGGGGCCTCCGGATAGAAGATTGTACGACCGTTCGTTTATTTTTCTGGAGGCCCAGACCCATGACCGCCGAGACCACCGCGGCGCCGCCCCGCGCGGCCGGAGCACGGCGGGACGTGCCCTGGCTGGCGGCCGGGGCGACGTTCCTGGCCATGCTCGACGCCACCGTCGCCAACCTGGCCGTCGCCGACCTGCACGCCGACTTCCCGGGCACCTCGCTGTCCGGGCTCACCTGGGTGATCACGCTGTACGCGGTGCTGTTCGCGGCCCTGCTCGCCCCCGCCGGCCGGCTCGCCGACCTCGTCGGGCGGCGCTCGCTCTACCTGTGGGGCACCGGGCTGTTCACGCTGGCCTCGCTGGCCTGCGCGGTCGCGCCGAACGTGCCGGTCCTGCTGGTGACGCGCGGCGTGCAGGGCGCCGCCGCGGCCGCGCTGATCCCCGCGTCCCTCGCGCTACTGCTGAAGGACACGCCGCCCGAGAGGCGCGCCCGCAGCATCGGGCTGTGGAGCGCGGCGGGCGCGTTCGCCGCCGCGATCGGCCCCGGCCTGGGCGGGGTGCTGGTGGACCAGCTGGGCTGGCGGTCGCTGTTCGTCATCAACCTGCCGTTCGGCCTGGCGATGCTGCTCGGCGGGCTGCGCCTGCCGCGCGCCGAGGGCGCCGCGGGGCGGCTGCCCGACCTCGCCGGGACCGTCCTGCTCGGCGCCGGCGTCGGCGGCGTCGCGCTGGGCGTGACCCGGTCCCAGGACTGGGCGTGGACGGACGCCCGGACACTGGCGCTCCTGCTCGGCGGCATCGTCCTGGTCGCCCTGGCGCTGTGGCGGTCGGTGCGGCATCCGGTGCCCGCGCTGGAGATCTCGCTCTGGCGCGACCGGCAGTTCGCCGTCGCCAACGCCGCGTCGTTCCTCTACGGGACGGCCCTGTACGCGTGGCTGCTGCTCGGCGTGCTCTACCTGACCGGGGAGTGGCACTACTCGATCCTCAAGGCGGGCCTCGCCTCGACGCCCGGGGCGTTCACCGCCACCGCGGCGGCGATCGTGATGGGCCGCCTCACCGCCCGCACCGGCGTCCGTCCCGCGGTGGCGGGCGGCGCGCTGATCATGATCGTGTCGGGGGTGTGGGCGGTCGTCTCGCTGCCCGCGGAGCCGCACTTCCTCACGTTCTGGCTGCCGGTGGGCCTGCTGGTCGGGACGGGGATGGGGATGGTGACCACGGGCACCGCCTCGGCCGCCGCGCTGTCGGCCGGCCCGCTGCGGTTCGCCGGCGCGACCGGGCTCAACACGACGGCCCGCCAGCTCGGCGGCGCCCTCGGCATCGCCGTCCTCGCCGCGCTCCTGCCGGGCCGCGCGGCGCACGGCGACTACACCGCCGTCTATCTGTTCTGCACGCTCGCCGCCGCGGGCACGGCCGCCGCGGGGATGCTCCTCGCCGTCCGTCCCGCGAGGTCCTGAGAGGAGAGACGATGATCGAGACGACCCTGTCGGAGTGGACGGACCCGTCCGTGCTCCCCGCCGCGGAGGCCGCGGCACTGCTCGCCGACGCGCCCTGGACGAGGATGGTGACGATCGGCGACAGCGTCGCCGAGGGGATCCGGGAGCCGGTCCCGGGGTACCGCGACCTGTCGTGGACCGACCGCGTCGAAGAGGCGCTCGGCGCGGTGGCGCCCGGGTTCACGGCGCTGAACCTCGGCCGCCGCGACCTCGTCGCCGCCGAGGTGGCGGCCGGGCAGCTCCGGCCGGCGCTGGAGTTCGGCCCCGACCTGGCGTTCGTGGTGGCCGGCGGCAACGACATGCTCCGCCCGCGCTTCGACGCCGCCGGGGTGCGGCGGGAGCTGTCCTCGATGGTCGCGGCGTTCCGCGCGGCCGGGGCCGACGTGGTCACGATCGGCCTGCTGGACATCACGGCCGCCGGCCTCGGCATGTCCCGTTACCGGGAGGTGATGTCGGCGCGGACGAAGCGGCTGGCCGCCCTGACCGCCGAGGTCGCCGCGGAGCACGGCGTCTGCCACGTCGACAACCCGCACGGGCATCCCGTCGCGGCCGACCCGGGCATCTACAGCGGCGACCAGCTGCATCTCAACGCCCGCGGGCACGCGTTCGCCGCCGCCAACACGATCCGCGCCCTGGCGGCTCACTTGGCGTCGCCGTAGCGGTCCACCACGGCGATGTCCATGGGGAACACGACCGGGGTGTCGCCGAACAGGAGGCGGCGGGCCTCGTCCGCCGAGGCGCGCACCGCGGCGGTGACGTCGGCGGCCAGCTCGGCGGGGGTGTGCACGATGACCTCGTCGTGCTGGAAGAACACCAGCCGAGGGCGGCCGAGCGCGGTGAGGCGGCGGCGCAGCGAGCCGAGCAGGGCCAGCGCCCAGTCGGCGGCCGTCGCCTGCACGACGAAGTTGCGGGTGAAGCGGCCCCGGCCGCGCAGCGCCTGCGCCGCCTGCCCCTGGCGGGGGCCGGCCGCGTCGTCGTCGCCCGCCGCGGTCAGCTCGCGCCATCCGGCGGACGGCGGCGGGCACGTGCGGCCGAGCCGGGACCGGACGAGCCGGCCCCGCTCCCCCGCCCGCGCGGCGGCCTCCACGTACTCGAAGGCGTCGGGGAACCTGTTCTTCAGGACGGCGAGGAGCTGCACCGCCTCCCCCGTCCCGCCCCCGTACATGGCGGACAGCAGGGCGAGCTTGGCCTTGGCGCGGGCGCTCAGGCCGCCGTCGCCGTCGTCGTGGAAGGCGTCGGAGAGCGCCGTGTAGAGGTCGCCGTGCGCGGCGGCGTCGGCGAAGGCCCGGTCGCCGGCCAGCGCCGCCAGCACCCGCGGTTCGAGCTGCGCGGCGTCCGCCACGACCAGCGACCAGCCGGGATCGGCGACGACGGCCCTGCGCAGGACGCGCGGGATCTGCAGGGCGCCGCCGCCGCTCGTCGCCCAGCGCCCGGACACCACGCCGCCGACCACGTACTCGGGCCGGAACCGGCCACCGCTCACCCACGTGTCGAGCCACGCCCACCCGTGCGCGGTGTGCAGGCGGGAGAGCTCCTTGTACTCCAGCAGCAGCGGGACGGCCGGATGGTCGAGCCGCTTGAGGACGTGCGCGCGGGTGGACGGGATCGGCAGGCCCGCCGACGCGAACGCCTTGAGGATCTGTGCCGGAGAGTCGGGGTTGACGTGCGCCCGAGGGCCGAACGCGGCGTTGATCCGGTCGGCGAGGTCCTGCAGCCTGCGGGGGCGCAGGCCGCCCGAGGGGCGCGGCCCGAGCAGTTCGGTGAGCAGCGCGTCGTGCTCGTCGGCCGACCAGGGCAGCCCATCGCGCGCCATCTCCGCCGCGACCAGCGACCCGGCCGACTCCGCCGCCGCGAGCAGCGCGAACCCGCCGAGCCCGGCGATGGCGCGCTGCTGCTCGGCGTGCACCGCGACGATCTGCTCCAGGTCGTCGGCGGGCTCGTCGCGTGCGGCGTCGTCGAACAGCGACGCCTGCGCGGGCTCCTCGCGCGGCGGGCGGTCGGCCGGCACCGGCTCGCCGCGCAGCCGCGCCCAGGCCGCCCGGACGGAGCGCGGCTCCCCGTACCGCCCGGCGTGCCCGAGCAGCAGGCTCTCGACCAGTTCGAGGTCGTGGCAGCGCCCCACCCGCACCCCGGCGTCCAGCAGCCGCGGGTAGAGCCGCGCCGTGGCCCCCCACACCCACCGCGGCGACTCCCCCCGCTCCCGCTCCGCGATCGCCGACACCAGGTCGGGTACGACTTCGACCGGCCCTGCCGGACTTCCGTCCTCGGTCAAAGGCCGCAGTGATCCCCCATCCCCTGTTCCAGCGGCAACCGCCATCCTCACGAACCCATTGTCCCGCCGACCACCGACAGAACCGGGCACGCAGAAGGCCCCTCCGGGGGTAACCGAAGGGGCCTTCCACGAACCGGTTCAGCAGGCCAGGGCCGCGGCCCGCTGCTCAGAGCGTCTGAACCTCGACCACCGACGACCTCAGCCGCTGCGATCGCGTCCGAAGGCAGGTTCAAGCGAAGCGAGAACCTGATCGCGCAGCGAGCCGCAAGGCGAGCCGGAGCGATGCCAGCGATCGCGCGCGTTTCTCGACGATGGAGGCCCGCCAGGGCCGAAGGAGGAGAGGAACGCAAACAAACTACGCGACCAGGGAGACCTGCTGGCCCGCGGGGGTGTCGCCGTAGCGGTCGGTGACCTTGTTGAGCTGGAGCTGGTAGTACAGGACGCCGAAGCCGAGGATGCCGAGCAGGAAGCCCATGCCGCCGCTGCAGCTGGGCTGGAGGCCGGCGGCGCGCTGGGCCTGGGCGATGCGCCCGGCGAGCTTGACCCACATGATCAGGGGCCAGATGCCGAGGGTGATGCTGCCGAACAACAGGGACAGCAGCGCGTTGACGGCGGCGTTGTCGATGCGACGGTCGTACTCGTGCAGCTCGTTGTGGACCTTGAAGAACCAGACGAGGCCGTAGATGCCGAAGGTGATGATCGGCAGGCCGAGCCAGGCGCCGATCGGGTTGCGGCGCTTCATGTTCTGGCCGGCGCCGCGGGCGGTGGGCGCCTGCTGCTGCGCGGGGGCGGGCGCGTAGCCGCCCTGGTAGGCCTGCTGTTGCTGCTGAGGGTGCTGCTGGCCCTGACCCTGCTGGGGGTAACTCATTGAGAAGCTCCTGAAGGACGCGGTCGTTTTCCGGCCGACCGTCCGTTACCGTTCACCCGTGTGGTGAGCCACGACTGTAACGGTATTCGAGCACGTCGCGAGCCAAGATCACCGACTTTCCCGGCATTCCTGGCCGATCCTCCAAACCACCCGCTATCGCAGCGCGATCGTCACCTCGTCCTCGCACGGCGGCGCCGTCTCCTGGTCGCCGCAACCGGTCGCCGCGTAGCAGCGGATGCGGAGATGCGACTCGGTGACGTCCAGGCGCAGGAAGCTCTTGAAGAAGGGCGGCGCGTCCCAGTCGGCCAGTTCCGAGCGGAACCGCTGCGGCAGCTTGTGCATGGGCAGCCGCAGGAACCGGGGACGGCGGCGGCCGTCGCGCGGAACGCCGAGCACGGCCGCGACGAAGCGCGCGCGGCGGGACGGGTCGGGCCCCTTGTACCCGCGGCCGGGCCGGATGCCGAGCCGGTGCCGGACGGCGGCCGTGGCCTCCTCGGGGGTGAGATCGAAGAGCTTCGGGAGCCGCAGCCACCGGCCGTACAGCTTGCTGTAGCGCGAGAGGGAGTCGCCGCGCAGCGGGTAGCAGCGGAACTCGTTCTCCTCCACCACGCGCGTGCGCGGGATCGTGTGGGTCGCGTGCATGAAGGCGCCGCCGCCGCCCGCGACGATGTACTGGATCGTCCGGCCGTCGGCGGTCCGCACCGGGTAGCGCTGGTAGTTGTGGATGTCCCCGCCGATCGCGGCCACGTAGTTGTGCGCCGGGTCCCGGACGATCTCGTCGACCGTCCCGCCGCCCTCGATCCGCCCCGGACGGCGTTCGTCGTCCACGTACAGCGGTTTTCCGGTCACGAGCAGCTTGGGTTTCGGCCCACCGGACACCTCCCGCAGCCAGCGGGCCTGCTCGCGGTCCAGGGCGCCGGTGATCCCGGTGTCGATGCCGACGACGCGCAGCGAGGGCGTGTCGATCGCCCAGTACGGTCCCGGCTGGACGCCCTGCTGGCCCGGCGCGCCCCGGTACGTCCGGCGGGCCTCGGCCAGCGCGTCGGGGTCGACCGCCCCGGAGTGCCGCCACAGCAGGCGCGGGATGAACGAGAGGGGACCGCGCCAGGGCGGGGGCGAGCAGTCCGCGTCCAGGTCGCAGAAGACGTGCAGGAAGCCGCGCAGGCCGTCGTACCAGTCGTGGTTGCCGGGCACGGCGAAGATGGGGGCCGGGTAGTCCTTGTAGGGGCGGAAGAGCTTCTCCGGGTACTCCCCCGCGTCCCCGGCGGGGTAGATCACATCACTGGCGATGATCATGAAGTCGGTGCCGGCGGCGGCGTGCAGCAGCGGCGGCACCACCGCGTACTGCGACCGGTCGCCCTCGCCGGTGTCGCCGAGCAGCGCGAACGAGAACTCCGGCGCCGAGCGGTGGACGGTGAAGGCGGCCGGCGTGCCCCGCTCGCGCAGCGCGGCCACGCAGCGGCGGCGGATCGTGTTCGACGGGTCGCCGAACAGGCGCGCGACCACGTCGTTGCGGGACCGCCACAGCACCGACGGCCGGCGCCAGGAGAAGTCGGGGACGCGCTCGGGCAGCAGGTCGTTGAAGGTGCCGGGCTTCTGGCAGACCCATCCGGCGCCCGCCTCCGAGGTCCGCGAGTTGTCGGGTTCGGGGGAAACCTCGGCACACACAGAACGCCTCCGGCCAGGGGGTGAGGGGATGCGCACAGCCTGTACGGAGGCGCCCGCGACGTCAAGCGAACACGGCGGCGGGCGGAAAGCGGGCGGAAGGCCGGCGGACAGGACGATCGGGCCGCGCGGCGCACGGCCCGATACCGGGTGATGGAGCGGGATTCAGCTACACGTGGTGGCCACCGGCGCCACCCCCAGAGACGCCGGCGCCACCACGATCCGGGCGCCCGCGGTCATCATGAGTCCCCCCAGAACGGCGAGCTCGTGGTCGCCTTCCCATGATGACTCCACAGACGGCCCCTTGGTCCCGAAAGCGGGACGTAAACGACGCTATCCGGGTGGCCGTAATGGGGGCGTAAACCGGCCCAAACGCGGGACCAAAACCTCGGCGGGATCCGGGGATCAGGGGGCCAGGACCCGCAGGGCCCCCGGGAGGACCCGCGCCGTGACCGGCAGCACGCCCGGCAGCTCCCCGTCCGCGCCGTACGGGAGCGTCCGGCCGGCGGGGCCGGCCAGCTCGATCCGGACCTCCCGGCCGCGCATGACCTCCACCTCGGGCCGCCGGACGTGCGCGCCGCTCTCCAGCTCGCGCATGACGGAGAAGAACAGGGTCTTCGGCGCCTTCCGGATGAGCACCACGTCGAGCAGCCCGTCGTCGACGCGGGCGTCGGGGGCGATGTGCCGGCCGAAGCCGTAGTAGCCGGAGTTGGCGGCGACGACGGTGTAGCCCTCGCGGCGGTGCTCCTCGCCGTCCACGGTGATCAGGTAGTCGGCGTGCCGCCACGAGACGATCGCGCGCAGCGCCCCCACGTAGTAGGCGGCGGACCCGCGCAGCAGGCGCGTCCGGTTGGCGTTGTCGTTGGCCACGGCGTCCACGCCCGCGTAGACGCTGCCGAGGACGGCCGTCCCGTTGGCGTCGATGGCGTCCACGGCCCGCGGCTCGCCCTCCAGCAGCAGCCGCGCGAGCTCGTCCGGGCCGGACGGGACGCCGAGCTGACGGGCGAAGTCGTTGCCCCGGCCGGCGGGCACGATGCCGAACAGGGCGTCCGCGCCCGCGTCCATCTCGGCCAGGGCCCCGCCGACGCAGCCGACCATGCCGTCCCCGCCGACGCCGAGGACCACCCGCCCGGCCTCCGCCGCGGCCCGCGCGGCGGACGCGGCGTGCTCCATGCCGCGGCTGTACTCGACGTCGACCTCGGCGCCCGCGGCGCGCAGCAGCCGGCCCAGCGGGATCACGCGGGAGGCGGCCGCGGAGCCGCCCGCCGCCGGGTTGACGATCGCCGTGAAGGCGCGCATGGCGGCTACTCCTCCGGGGCCGGCGGGACGAGGACGCCCGGGTTGAGGATCCCGGCCGGATCGACCCGGTCCTTGACGGCGCGGAGCACCGCGGCGCCCAGCGGCCCGATCTCCCGGGCGTACCAGTCGCGGTGGTCGGTGCCCACCCCGTGGTGGTGGCTGATCGTCCCGCCCGCCCCGGCGATCGCGTCGTTGGCCGCGCGCTTGGCCCGGTCCCAGTGCTCGACGGGATCCTTGCCCTGCGCGGACACGACGGTGAAGTAGAGGGACGCCCCGGACGGGTACACGTGCGAGATATGGCACATCACGAGCGGTGGCGTACCCGCCCCGGACAGCGTCCCGATCAGGGCGTTGCGGACCGCCTCGTACAGCGCGGGGACGTCCGACCAGAACGCCGCGGTCTCCAGCGTCTCGACGAACGCGCCCACGTCGAGGAGGGAGTCGCGCAGGTAGGGGGCGTCGAAGCGGCCGTGCCGCCACTTCTCCCCCGGCCCGGTGCCGAGGGGTTCGCCGCCCGCGTCGCGGAGGGCGTCGGCGGCCGCCGACCCGCGCGCGGCGACCTGCGCCGGGGTGCCCTCGAACCCGAGCACGGCCAGGCACCCGGCGGCCGACGACCCGCCGCCGATCGCCGCCGGGTCGGCCAGCCCGACCATCGTCTCGGCCTCGTCGGACAGCCGGAGCACGGCGGGCACCGGGCCGTCCTGCGCGAGCCGCCGGAGCGCGGCGGCGCCCTCGGCGAACGAGGCGAACCGCCAGCCCTCGTACTCCCGGGCCTCCGGGACCGGATGGACCCTGACCCGCACGGAGGTGATCACTCCGAGGGCGCCCTCGGAGCCGAGGACGAGCTGCCGCAGATCCGGCCCGGCGGCCGACCTGGGCGCCCGGCCGAGGTCCAGGGACCCCTCGGGGGTGGCGACGGTGAGGCCGGCCACCATGTCGTCGAACCGGCCGTATCCGGCGGACGCCTGCCCGCTCGACCGGGCCGCCGCGAAGCCGCCGACCGTCGCCCACTCGTACGACTGCGGGAAGTGGCCGAGGGTGTAGCCGCGCTCGTTGAGCAGCGCCTCCGCGGCCGGGCCGCGCAGCCCCGGCTGGAGCACGGCCGTGCGCGAGACCTCGTCGAGCGAGACCAGCCGGTCCATGCGCCGCAGGTCGAGGGCGATGAAGGCGCGCGCGCCGCGTCCGGTGAGCCGGGGCGCGAGGCCGCCGACGACCGAGGTGCCGCCGCCGAAGGGGACGACCGCGACACGGCGCTCGGCGCACGCCTTCAGCACGGCGAGGACCTCCTCGTGGGAGCCCGGCAGCACGATCGCGTCCGGGGTGTCGGAGGTGTCCCCGGCGCGGATGCGCAGCAGGTCGGGCGTCGACTTGCCGCGCGTGTGCCGGACGCGCGTCTCGGCGTCGGCCCGGACGCCGCCGTCCCCGACGATGCCGGCGAGCGCGGTCAGGTCGTCCCCGGACAGCCGGGGCTCGGCGACCGCGACGTCCGCCAGCGCGACCGGCGGCGCCTCGGCGGGCCGCACGCCGAGCAGGTCGCGCAGCAGCCCGACCATCGGCTCGGGCAGCGGCGCCGCCCTGGAGGGGTCGCCCCAGCCGCTCCACAGCATGTCCCGCGCCTGCACCCTGTCTCCGGTCACCGGGCCTCCCGTCCGTGTGCTTACACTGTGACACATGACGTCGAATCGTCACAACAGGAACGGCGGGCGGACCGACGACGACGCCGTGCTCGACGCGGCGCGCGACTGCGTGCTGGCCGTCGGGATGCGCCGCACGACGCTGACCGACATCGCGCGCCGGGCCGGGGTGTCCCGGATGACCCTGTACCGCCGGTGGCCGGACGTCCGCACGATCGTCGCCGACCTCATGACCCGCGAGTGGACCGGCATCGGCGCGGCACTGCAGCCGCCCGACGACGGCCGCCCGGTCCGGCCGAGGATGGTGGACGGCCTGGTCACCGGCGTCCGGACGCTCCGGGAGCACCCGCTGCTCCGCAAGATCATCGAGGTGGACCCGGAGCTGCTGCTGCCCTACCTGCTGGACCGCCGCGGCGCCAGCCAGCAGGCCTTCCTGGCGTGGTTCGAGGAGGCCATCGCCGCCGGCCACCGGGACGGGACGATCCGTCCCGGCCACCCCGGCCGGCAGGCCCGCGCGCTGCTGCTCGTCGTCCAGTCCTTCGCGCTGTCCGCGCCGATCATGATCGACGCGGACGACCCCGCCCTGGACGCCGACGCGCTCGACGCCGAACTGCGCCACATCCTGGAGAGGACGCTCGCGCCATGAACACCACCGGACCCGACCCGCGGACCTCGCTCAACGCGGCGCGCCGGGAGCGCGACCTCGCCGCCCTCCCCGGCGAGGTGGTGGACGTGCTGGTCGTCGGCCTCGGCGCGACGGGGGCGGGCGCCGCGCTGGACGCCGCCTCGCGGGGGCTGTCGGTCGCCGCGATCGACGCCCGCGACCTGGCGTTCGGCACGTCCCGGTGGAGCTCCAAGCTGATCCACGGCGGCCTGCGGTACCTCGCGCAGGGGCAGGTGGACGTCGCGCACGAGAGCGCCGTCGAGCGCGGCGCGCTGATGCGGCACACAGCCCCGCACCTGGTGCGCGCGCTGCCGTTCGTGCTGCCGCTGACCCCGCTCGTGCCGCGCTCCCAGGCGCTGCTCGCGGGCGGCGGGATGCGGGCCGGGGACCTGCTGCGGTTCGCCGCCCGCACCCCGCGCTCGGTGCTGCCGGGCCCGCGCCGGCTGTCGGCGGTCGAGACGCTCCGGCTCGCGCCCGCGCTGCGCCCCCACGGGCTGCGCGGCGGGCTGCTGTCGTGGGACGGGCAGCTCGCCGACGACGCCCGGCTCGTCACGGCGATCGCGCGGACCGCCGCCGGGCACGGCGCCCGGGTGCTGACCCGGTGCCGCGCGATCGGGCTGGCCGGCGACGGCGCGCTCGTCCGGGACGAGCTGACCGGCCGGGAGTTCGCGGTGCGGGCCCGCTCGGTGGTGAACGCGGCGGGCGTGTGGGCGGGCGGCCTGGTGGACGGGGTGCGGCTGCGCCCGTCGCGCGGCACCCACCTGGTGATCCGGGCCGAGACGCTGCGCGGGCTCACCGCCGCGATGCACGTCCCGGTCCCCGGCGCGAGCAGCCGGTACCTGCTGGTGATCCCGCAGGGCGACGGCCGCGTCTACGTGGGCCTCACCGACGAGCCCGCGGACGGGCCCATCCCGGACGTCCCGGAGCCGACGGAGGCCGAGATCGGCTTCCTGCTGGACGTCCTGGACTCGGCGGTGGACGTCCCGGTGCGCCGCTCCGACGTGATCGGCGCGTTCGCCGGCCTGCGCCCCCTCCTGGACAAGGGGGACGGCGGCGACACCGCCGACATCTCCCGCCGGCACGCGGTCCTGACCTCACCGGACGGCGTCGTCACGATCGTCGGGGGCAAGCTGACCACCTACCGGCGCATGGCGCAGGACGCCGTCGACGCGGTCGTGCGCGCCCGCGGGCTGCCCGCCGGGCCGAGCCGGACCGCGCGCCTCCCCCTCGTCGGCGCCGCCCCCCGCGCCCGGCTGGACGCGCTGGACGCGCCGGCCCGCCTGGTCCAGCGGTACGGGACCGAGGCGCCGCTGCTGACCGCGCTCGCCGCGGAGGACCCGGCGCTCCCGGAGCCGGTCGTGCCGGGACTGCCGGTGACGGGGGCGGAGCTCGCGTGGGCCGTCCTGCACGAGGGCGCCCTCGACGCGGACGACCTGCTTGACCGGCGCACGAGGATCGGTCTCGTCGCCTCCGACCGGGAGGCCGCGCTGCCGGCGGCGGAGGCGCTCGTGTCCCGGGCGGCACATCACTGAGACCTCCGTCACCCCTCGGGTCTCACCTTTCATGGTTTGGACGCGGTTTATTAGGTTACCCTTACCTAATCGCATCCAAGATCAACGGGGGGGACCAGGGGTGACGGGCACCAAGGGCTGCGGGCACTGCCCGGGGAGCCACACGGGCGAGCGGCCGTGCCTGGCGACCGCCACCGTGAAGGCCGGCGCCTGGCTGCTCGTCGAGCACCCCGGCCCCTGGCCCGAGCACGTCGAGGACCTCTCCGGCCCGGCCCCGGTCGCCGAGGTCGTCCGGGCCGCGAAGAAGGCGGGCGTCCGGCCGCAGCTGATCCGCCGGCCCGGCCGCCGCCGCCCCACCCCGCCACTGCAGGTCTACGCGGGGAGCGCGCGCGGGGGCGAGGCCTGGATCGAGGGACGCGAGCTCGCCGACCCGGGCGAACTCGCGCTGCTCGACCTGCGCGCGCTCGCCGCGGGCCGGTCACCGGGCCTCGGCGACCGGGTGGCGGAGCCGGTCCTGCTGGTCTGCACGCACGGGCGCCACAACGCGTGCTGCGCCCGCACCGGGGCGCCGCTGGCCCGCGCGCTGGCCACACGTTTCGATCGCCTCATCTGGGAAACCACCCACGTCGGCGGTGACCGATTTGCGGCGAATTTGGTATGTCTTCCCCACGGACTCTCGTACGGCGACCTCGGCGAAGCGGAGGCGACCACGGCGGTGGACGCCTACCTGCGGGGCGAGGTGGTCCTCGACAGGCTGCGCGGACGGGCCGGGACGCCCGAGCCGGCGCAGGCGGCCGAGCACTTCGTCCGGGAGCACACCGGGTGCCTCGGCCTGGACGAGGTGGCGGTGGAATCCGTCATTGGGACATCTCCGTACGAAGCGGTCGTTGTCGCCCGGCAGAGCCGTTACCGGGTGATCATGGAGGCCGTCCAGCAGCCGGACCCGTGCGGCACGGGCTGCGGGGAGAACCAGAGAACCTACGTTGTTAGGGAACTCACCCTTCTCAACGAGGCCGCCCTCGTGTAATCTCCTGGAGGCCCCATTCGAGGGTCTCCCTGTCGCACGTCCCCACGTTTCCGGAGTAACCGGGCGGGGAACAGAGCGGCAACTCCAGACGTTGGAACTTTCGGCGCTTCTGACTCATGTCATCTGAAGTACGTCGAGCGTCCATGTCCCGAATTTGTTCGAAACCAATCAAGGTGGGTGTTCCATGGCTCAGGTACGTCGGCAGGCAAACCTCCCTCGTCCCAGCTGGGGCTGGCAGGACGCCGCGGCGTGCCGGGGGGAAGACCTCGTCCTCTTCTTCGGTCCCGACGGCGAACGCCAGCCCGAGCGCGAGATCCGCGAGCGCAAGGCCAAGCAGATCTGCATGGGCTGCCCCGTTCGCACGGAGTGCCTGGACTACGCGGTGTCCAGGCCCGAGAAGTACGGCACCTGGGGCGGCCTGAACGAGGACGAGCGCGCGTCCGAGCGCCGTCGCCGGATGCGCCGCGCCAACGCCGCCTAACCGAGAACGCAGGCCGCCAGAACGCTCCCATCGCGATCCCCGGCACGCCACCTGAAACGTCACGGCCCCGCCCCGCGGGGCCGTTTGCGTTGCCCGGGCCCGGTCCCTCCCGGCCGGGCCCGGCCCGTTCGTCACATGTGCGTTACGGCTTGACACATCGTGCCACGACATACCGCGCGGCCGCCTTTTACCGCATCGGGCATCGCGCCGTGGCCAATTTTCGGGAATTCGCGCGGACGCCATTCGGCCCGGACCCGGCGTCCGCCGCCGGGACGGCCCGCCCTCGGGACCCCCCGGCAGGCCCTCGGGACGGCCTCGGGACGCCCTCTCGCGCCCGCGGTTCAGGCCGTCCCCGGCGCCCCTCCGGCCGGCCGCCGGCCGCGGTCCAGCCACGCGATCACGTCGTCGTCGGTGAGCTGGTCGAAGTCGCGGTACCACTGACCCACCGCCCGGAACTCCCACGGCGCCGCGGGCACCACCAGGTCGTCCACCTCCGGCTGCAGGCTCCGGACCGTCTCGGCGGCCCCCACCGGCACCGCGAGGACCAGCCGCGACGGGCCGCGCTCGCGCATCGCCCGCACGGCAGCGCGGGCGGTGCCGCCGGTGGCCAGCCCGTCGTCCACGACGACCACCGGGCGTCCGGCGGTCTCCGGCAGCGGGCGGCCGTGCCGGTAGGCGGCCACGCGGCGCGCCAGCTCGGCGCGCTCGGCCTCCACCGTGCGGGCCAGGTCCTCCTCGCGGAGCCCGAGCCGGGCCAGCAGCTCGGCGTCGAACACCGGGGCGCCGCCCTCGGCGATCGCGCCGACCCCGAGCTCCGGCTGCGGCGGATACCCGATCTTGCGGGTCACCAGCACCTCCAGCGGGGACCCGAGGCGCCGGGCGATCTCGTAACCGACGGGCACGCCCCCGCGCGGCAGCGCGAGGACCGCGGCGCCGTCCAGCCCCATCGGGGCGAGGCGCTCGGCGAGCACGCGGCCCGCCTCGGCGCGGTCGGCGTAGGGGAGCCGGACGGTCTGCGCCTGCTGGAAGTCTCCGGGTGCTGTCTTGTCCCAGGACATCGGCTCACCCCCTTCCGGGGTGATCCCTACCCACTCAGGAACCGGTGAGCCACCGCAGCGGGTTGTCTCGCAGGATCGTGCGAAGCGTGGCGTCGTCGGCGCCGGCCGCCCGCAGGGCGGGCAGGAACGTGTCGAAGAGGTACCCGTACCCGGAGCCGCCGTAGCGGGTGACCTGCGCCATGCGCGAGACGCCGGTACTGAGCAGCACCCGGTCGGCGTGCCCCGCCTCCAGCAGGTCCAGCACGCAGCGGACGCGGGCGCCTACGGAGGCGCTGCCGTCGCCGGCGAGGCCGAGCGTCCCGAACGAGACGTAGCCGCCCGTCTCGGCGATCTTGCGGTGCTGGCCGGGGTCGTCCACCCGGTCCTGCTGGCCGACCGCGACGCGCTCCGGGGCGAGCCCGGCGCCGGTGAGGATCTCCAGCTGGGCGAGGCCCGCCCGCCCGTACGTCGCGACGGACAGGCCCGAGTAGCGGGCGGCCTGCGCGGCGGCGCGCAGGCACAGCTCCTCGGTCTCGGTGGGCGCCTCGCCCCAGGTGCCGATCTCGCCGATGACGCCCGGCAGCGAGTTGGTGCCGTCCATGCCGAAGCCGACCTCGGCGAGCAGCCGCTCGGCGAGGCGGTCGACGGCGGAAGGGCCCCAATGCTCATTCTGGGGGGTCGTCCCCCCAGAATGAACCGCCGTGGCGGCGGCGAGGGTCTCGCGGACGAACGCGGGGTGGAACGGCTCGGTGAACACGCCCGTCCCGGCGACCACGGCGACCCTGGCGCCCGCGCTGATCCGGGCGAGCGCGGCGGCGTTGCGTCCCATGCCCGAGCACGTCAGGTCGACGACGAGGCCGAGGCCGTGCTCCTTGCGCAGCCCGGACAGCTCCCGCTGGACGGCCTTCTCCTCGTCCAGCCACCGGCCCGGGTCGGACGCCGCGAGTTGCGGGCGCGCCGGCCAGCGCAGGTCCATCTGCAGGTGCTCGTGCGAGAGCACCGGCCCGGTGATGTCGGACGTCGCGATCGTGCCGGTCACGGTCCGGAGCCGGCCGGTGTCCTCACGGGGGGTCATGCCACGCGAGGGTACGACATGTTTGCCCTTTTCAGGACCTCAATCGAGGCTGTTTTTACCCGCGGGCCCCTGGTCAGGGGATTCCGGCGCGTCCTCCGCGTCACGGAGGGCGCGCACCCGGGCGGTGTCGCCGCTCGGCCACAGCCGGTCGATCTCGGCGTTCAGCGCGGCCCCGATCAGCACCGCGAGCGCGGCGACGTACAGCCAGGCGAGGACCGCGATCGAGGCGGCCAGCGGGCCGTACACCGACACCCCGCTCAGCGACCCGGCCAGGTAGAGCCGCAGGCTGAAGCTGCCGACGATCCAGATCAGCAGCGCCAGCACGCCGCCGGGCACCTGGCGCCACCAGGACGTCCGCACCGGGATGCTCACGTGGTACAGCAGCGAGAGGAAGATGATCGACAGGCTCACCACCACCGGCCAGTACAGCAACTGGACCGCGGCGGCGCTCTCCGGGAGCACCTGCCGCACCAGCGTGGGGCCGGCCACCAGCAGCGGGATGACGATCAGCATAACGAGCAGGCCGACCAGGTAGAGGAAGAACGCGCGCAGCCGGGTGCGGATCACCCCGCGCACGCCGGACAGCCCGTAGGCGATCGTGATCGTGTCGACGTAGACGTTCGTCGCCCGCGACCCCGCCCACAGCGAGATCAGGAAGCTGACCGACACGATGTCGGGACTCCCGCCCTTGATCACGTCGTCGATCAGCGGTTCGACGACCGAGTCGACGGCCGGCCCGGTCAGTACGGTCTGCGCCTGCTCGATCACCCAGTTGCGGATGTCCGCCACGGTCTCCCTGTCGAACAGGCCGCGCAGGTGGCCCATCGTGCCGATAAGCCCGATGACGAGGGGCGGCAGGGACAGCAGCGCGAAGAACGCCGCCTCGGCGGCCAGGCCGGTCACCCGGTAGCGGAACGCGCCGACGGCGGTGCCCTTGGTCAGGGTCCACGCGACCCCGGGTGCCGCCCGCGCGGCCGCGCGGGAACGCGCGAGCGCCCGTTCGCCCAGGCTCGGCTCTTCGGGTGCGTCCGGCTCTTCCCGCGTGTCCGGCTTTTCACGTGCGTCCACGTCCGGCTCTTCGCGCACGTCCGGCTCTTCGCGCACGCCGGGCTCCGCGCGCACGCCCGGATCGGGGCCGTCGCGGCCCTCCTCGGCGCCCGAGTCCCCGGCGGGTGGGACGCCGGCGGCGTCGGAGACGGTGGTCACACCACCCCACCGTAGAGCGTTACGCGCCCGGAACATGCCGCCTCGCCCATTTCACTGGTCCGCTTCGCGCGTGGCGCGCCGATCGCCTCCCCCGTCCCGCCGATCCGCAGTCCCGCCGCCCGGCCTCCGCACGTCTCCCTGCCCATACCCGCTTTGACGCCGCGGAACGTCATCCGGATCATGATCGTCCTCGTCCGGCCACCGGATGATCCGGGCATTTGCCTCTATGGGTGACAATGGGAGACATGATCTGCCCGTCGTGCCGAGAGCACCGCCACGAGGAGTGCCGTGGCGGGTCCTGGTGCGACTGCCAGCATCGCCCGGAGCCCGCGACGCCCGGCGACGAGCGCCGCGACGACGGGCCCGCGACCGGCCGGGACGGCGAGCCTCCGGTGAACTGGAGGCGGCAGGGATGACGAATCTCACCCGTCCGCATGCCGGACGCGGCTGGACAGCCCGCGAGACGTCATGTCAGAGTTCGAGTATGACTGCCGCGGACCCGCTGCTGGCCAAGCGCCGGCACGTCGACTTCCTCCGCGTCCGCAGCGCGATCTGTCGCTGACGCCCCGACCACGCCCCAGCTCAGCCGGGCGCGTGGCGCATCGGCGTCACCTTTGACTTCATCCTGCTCAGCGTCGAGCCGGCTGCCTCAGAGCGCCGGTGCGCTACGCGTCCCTCACGATCACAGACGAGGACGCGCGCCGTGCCACCCGCGATCAAGCGCAAGAAGGCCGAGGGCCAGTGGGCCCTCGGTTACCGGGAACCGCTCAACAAGAACGAAGAGAACAAGAAGAACGACGACGGCCTGAACGTCCGCCGCCGCATCATCGACATCTACTCCAAGACCGGCTTCGACTCGATCGACCCGGCCGACCTGCGCGGCCGTTTCCGCTGGATGGGCCTGTACACCCAGCGCAAGCCCGGCATCGACGGCGGCAAGACCGGCGCGCTGGAGGACGAGGACCTCGAGGACCGCTACTTCATGATGCGGGTGCGGATCGACGGCGGCCAGCTGAGCGGCCCGCAGCTTCGCACGATCGCCGACATCTCCACGCGGTACGCCCGCGGCAGCGCCGACATCACCGACCGGCAGAACGTCCAGCTGCACTGGGTGCGGATCGAGGACGTCCCGGCGATCTGGGAGGCCCTGGAGACGGTCGGGCTGCACACGATGGAGGCGTGCGGCGACGTCCCGCGCACCATCATCGGCTGCCCGCTCGCGGGGATCGCCGCCGACGAGGTGATCGACGCGACCACCGACCTGCGCGAGATCCACGACAAGTACATCGGCTCGCCCGAGTTCTCCAACCTGCCGCGCAAGTACAAGACGGCGCTGTCGGGATGCACCGCGCACTGCACCGTCCACGAGATCAACGACATCGCGTTCGTGGGCGTGGTGAACGAGGCGGGCGAGACCGGCTACGCGCTGTACGTCGGCGGGGGGCTGTCGACCAACCCGATGTTCGCGCAGAGCCTCGGCGTGTTCGTGAAGCCGGAGCAGACCAGCGTGGTGTGGCACGGCGTCACGTCGATCTTCCGCGACTACGGCTACCGGCGGCTGCGCAGTCGCGCGCGGCTGAAGTTCCTGATGAAGGACTGGGGCGCGGAGAAGTTCCGCGAGGTGCTGGAGAAGGAGTACCTCGGGTTCGCGCTGCCGGACGGCCCCGAGCCGGCCGCGCCGCTCGCCCGCCGCGACCACGTCGGCATCCGCCCGCAGAAGGACGGGAACTTCTACGTCGGGTTCGCCCCGCGCGTGGGCCGGGTGAACGGCGAGCTGCTCGGCGTCATCGGCGACCTCGCCGAGCGCTACGGCTCGGGCCGGGTCCGGACGACCATCGAGCAGAAGATGGTCATCCTGGACGTCCCGGAGGAGAACACCGAGGCGCTCGCCGACGAGCTGGCGAAGCACGACCTGCAGGTGCGGCCGTCCACGTTCCGCCGCCAGACGATGGCGTGCACGGGCATCGAGTACTGCAAGCTCGCGATCGTCGACACCAAGCAGCGCGCGATGGACCTGATCGACGAGCTGGAGAAGCGGCTCCCCGACTTCGACCAGCCGCTGACGATCAACGTCAACGGCTGCCCGAACGCCTGCGCCCGCATCCAGGTCGCCGACATCGGGCTGAAGGGCCAGCTGGTCGTGGACGAGAACGGCGACCAGGTCGAGGGCTTCCAGATCCATCTCGGCGGGCAGCTCGGCGCGTCGTTCGGCAAGAAGGTCCGCGGGCTGAAGACCACCTCGGCCGGGCTCACCGACTACGTCGAACGGGTCGTCCGCAAGTTCGACGCGCAGCGCACCGACGGCGAGACGTTCGCCGAATGGGTGCACCGCGCCGACGACGCCGACCTCAAGTAAGGGCGGGCGGAGACCGATGAGCGAGCGCATGGCGCCGTTCTACTGCCCTTACTGCGGCGAGGAGAACCTGGAGCCCCGCGAGGAGCACGGCTCCTGGTTCTGCCCCGACTGCCTCCGCTCTTTCACGCTGAAATTCCTCGGTGTCGGGGCTCCCCGCACCGCGAGCAAGGAGATCCCTCGGTGACCCTGCTGGAGACCGACAGACCTACCCTTGACCTCGAAGACATCGTCGAGTCGGCCGCCGCCGCGCTGGAGGGCGCGCCCACGCTGGAGGTCATCCGCTGGGCCGCCGCCACGTTCGGCGACCGTATCTGCCTCACCTCGTCCATGTCGGACGCGGCGCTGATCCACCTGGTGTCGAAGGTCAAGCCCGGCATCGACGTGCTGTTCGTCGACACCGGCTACCACTTCGCCGAGACGATCGGGACCCGGGACGCGGTCGAGGCCGTGTACCCGGTGAACGTCATCAACGTCGCCCCGTCCCGCACGGTCGAGGAGCAGGAGGCCGCGCTCGGCCCCCGGCTGTTCGGCCGCAACCCGGACCTGTGCTGCCACCTGCGGAAGGTGGAGCCGCTCGGCCGCGCGCTGGAGGGCTACATGGCCTGGTTCAGCGGCATCCGCCGGGACGAGACCGCGAGCCGCCGCGACCGCAGGGTGGTCGAGTGGGACCGCAAGCGCGGCATGGTGAAGGTGAACCCGATCCTGGACTGGTCCCAGGAGGACATGGACAACTACATCGAGGACAACGGGGTCATCATCAACCCGCTGCACTACGACGGGTACCCCTCGATCGGCTGCGAGCCGTGCACCCTGCCGGTGGCGCCCGGCGAGGACCCGCGCAGCGGCCGCTGGGCCGGGCTGGGCAAGACCGAGTGCGGCATCCACCTGTGAGCGTCCCCATGGTCGCGGTGGCGCACGGGAGCAGGGATCCCCGCGCCGCCGCCACCGTCACCGAGCTGCTCGGCGCCGTCCGGGCCCGCCGCCCGGACGTGCCCGTGCACGCCTCGTTCCTGGACCACGCGCCGCCCGCGCCCGACCGGGTGCTGGACGGCCTGGCCCGGCAGAGTCGGCCGAGCGGAGCTCGTCCATTGAATGGTGGCGGGCGGGGGCTGGAGGACGGTGCGCCCGGCGCGGTCGTGCTGCCGCTGCTCCTCACCGCCGCCTACCACAGCAAGACCGACATCCCGGGCGTGCTGAACCGGGTGCGCGGCCTGCATCCGAGGCTGCGCCTGCGGACGGCCGGCACCCTCGGCCCCCACCCGCTGCTGATGGACGCCCTGGAGCGCCGCCTGCGCGACGCCGGCGTCGAGCCCGGCGATCCGGACACGGCCGTCGTGCTCGTCTCGGCGGGCTCCAGCGACGCGTCCGCCAACGCCACGATCGCGGGCCTGGCCCGCGGCTGGCGGGCGCGCGGGTGGCGCGACGTGGTGCCCGCGTACGCGTCGGCGGCCGGCCCGAAGCCGGGCGAGGCGGTCGCGGCGCTGCGCGACGCGGGCGCGCCGCGGGTGGCCGTGGCGTCCTACTTCCTGGCGCCGGGCTTCTTCGCCGACAAGGTCCGCGAGGAGACCCTGACCGCCGGCGCGGACGTGGTCTCCCCCGTGCTCGGCGCGGCCCCCGAGGTCGCCGATCTCGTCGTGCACCGCTACGCCGAGGCATTGCGGGCCGTCCGCGCCGCCACGGCCGTCTGAGACGTTCGGGCCCCGCATGCCCGGGTATGCGGGGTGCCATGGAACGCGATGATCCCGGCCACGAGCCCGGCGAGACGCACGACCGCGAGTTCGCCCCCGTGAACCGGCGCTCCGACGCCCGCGGCCGCACCGTCCCGGACGGGGAGGAGACCAGCGGCACCGGTACGCCGGGCGTGGAGACCGAGCACCCCGACACCCTCCCGCCGGACGAGGAGGGCGTGCGCAAGGCCGAGCGACACGACGACTCCCGCCGATCGCCGGGCTAGTGGCGGTCCTTCCACCAGGTGGTGATGGCGCGCCGCAGCGGGGCGTGGTGCTCGTCGTCGACGATCTTGACATCGCCCATCACGGCGTGCGCGGTGACCTTGACGACCGGGACGCGGGCGCCGGGGTGCGGCTCCCGGACGGCCACCTTGCGGTCGCCCAGGAAGTTGTGGCCGCTGAGCTCGACGCTGACGCCGTCCGGGACGATGATCTTCACGTCGCCCATCACGGCGGTCGCGGAGATGTGCACCTCGCCGCTCGGGACCTGGGCGCCGCGCAGGTCGAGCTCGACGTCGCCCATCACCGACACCGCCTCCAGCGGGCCGTCGATGCGGCCGACGATGCGCTCCTTGCAGTCGCCCATGACGGCGCTGAAGCGGCGCTTGACCTGGACGGGCGCGGGGCAGGCACCGGGCGCCCCCAGGCCGGGCAGGTCGGCGGTGATGTGCTCCAGCTCGCCGCGGGTGACGGCCGCGTAGGCGGCCTCGCTGCGCTCGGTCAGTTCCTCGAAGGTGAGCCGTCCCTCGACGGAGGCGATCCGCAGCCGCTCCACGACGGCCTCCCGCTCGGCGTCGGACGCGCGGATCGCGTCGGGCGCGGCACCGGGCGCGCCGGTGGCGTCCAGGTGCTCGGAGGGCTCGGGAGCGTCCTGCCGCCGGTCCAGCGGGCGGCTCGGGCAGGGCCGCTCGGGGTGCGGACTGGACTGACTCATGGTTCCGAAGGTATGCCCCTGGCGCCGCCGGACAATCCGCCGCGGGAACGAGATCGCCCCACCCCTTGAGGAGGATGGACCTCCCGACCTCCCCGGAGGCATGATCGTTTCTTGCCCGAACACGGTTCTGTATCCTGCGGTTGAACGTCGGGTGACAGGGAGCGGCAGGGTGACGCACGAGGTCTTCAACCAGGTTCCGCCGCTCGCCGGGCACGACGTGGCCGACGACGCGGTCCTGCTGGACGGCCTGGCGCGCGAGGGCGGCGGCTGGGCCGAGGCCGAGGTGCGGGCGCTCGGCCGGCTGGCGGGCACCGAGCGGGCGCAGGAACGGGGGCGGCTCGCGAACGAGCACCCGCCCGTCCTGCGCACCCATGACCGCTACGGGCACCGGATCGACGAGGTCGAGTTCCACCCGGCGTGGCACGAGCTGATGACCGTGGCGGTGACGCACGGCCTGCACGGCTCCGCCTGGTCCGACTCACGCGAGGGCGCGCACGTCGCCCGCGCCGCGAAGTTCTACACCTGGCGGGTGGACGCGGGGCACGGCTGCCCCATCTCGATGACGTACGCGGCCGTCCCCGCCCTGCGGCAGTCCCCCGAGCTCGCCGCGCAGTACGAACCGCTCCTGGTCAAGCCGGAGTACGACTTCGGGCTCCGCGCCCCGCTCACCAAGAACGCGCTGCTGGCCGGCATGTCCATGACCGAGAAGCAGGGCGGCTCCGACGTCCGCGCCAACACCACGCATGCCGCCCCGCAGCCGGACGGAACCTATCGGCTCGTCGGCCACAAATGGTTCACCAGCGCCCCGATGTGCGACGTGTTCCTCACGCTCGCGCAGGCGCCCGGCGGCCTGACGTGCTTCCTCGTCCCCCGCGTCCTGCCGGACGGCACGCTGAACCCCCTCCGGCTGATGCGCCTGAAGGACAAGCTCGGCAACAGGTCGAACGCGTCCTCGGAGGTGGAGTACGAGAACGCGGTCGCCTGGCGGGTCGGCGACGAGGGCCGCGGGGTCCGCACCATCATCGAGATGGTCAACATGACCCGGCTCGACTGCGTGATCGGCGCGGCGTCCGGAATGCGGCACGGCGTCACGTCCGCGGCGCACCACGCCGCGCACCGCAAGGCGTTCGGCGGCTACCTGATCGACCAGCCGCTGATGCGCAACGTCCTCGCCGACCTCGCGATCGAGTCCGAGGCCGCCACCATCACGATGCTGCGCCTCGCGGGCGCCACTGACCGCTCGGTGCGCGGGGACGCGGCCGAGACCGCCCTCAAGCGCCTCGGCCTGGCCATCAGCAAGTACTGGATCACCAAGCGCTGGCCCGCCCACGCCGCGGAGGCCCTGGAGTGTCTGGGCGGCAACGGCTATGTCGAGGAGTCCGGCATGCCGCGCCTGTTCCGCGAGAGCCCTCTCAACTCTATCTGGGAGGGCTCCGGCAACGTCGCGGCGCTGGACATGTTGCGGGCGATGGCCAAGGAGCCGCAGACCGTTGAGGCGCTCTTCGACGAGATCGAGCGCGCCGCAGGCGCCGACCGACGGCTGGACGCCGCCGTCCGCGAGGTCAAGACCTCCCTCGGCGACCTGGCGACCATCGAACTCCGCGCCCGCCGCGTCGTCGAACGCCTGGCACTGACACTGCAGGGGTCCCTGCTGGTGCGACACGGCCACCCGGCCGTCGCGGACGCCTTCTGCGCCACCCGCCTCGCAGGCGACTGGGGCACCGCCTTCGGCACCCTCCCCCCAGGCCTGGACCTCGCCCCGATCATCGCCCGCACCACCCCAAAACTCGGCTGAAGCGACTCCACGATCATGCGGGCCCCACCAGCACGCCGCTGGAGCACGCAAGCATGGCGGCCAGCGGCGCGAACCGCCCGGCGGGACGCTCCCGCGCCGGCAGGCTCCCGCGGCGGGTTGTCGGCCAAGGTCCATCCGGCCTGCGAGCGGGGGCGGATGCCGTTGTCATGGTGGTGACGGCAGGGCAAGCGCGGCGGCGCTCCGCAGCGTTCCGCAGGTGCCGGGACCCGGCCTCAAGCGGCGGTCCGCTCATCTTCCCCGGCTGAGCCCAAAGCCGACGGTCAGGCCTGTGAGCTTCATCGTGGCCAAATCTGCGACGGATCCACTAGTGACAGCGGTCACTCCGCCGGGTAATGTAGCGAACGCTACATACAGAAGAACCCATGGCGGGCCGTGACCGGGCTCGGCGCACCCCTCGCCGTGCTCGACCTGCCGTGACAGTGGCCGGAACGCTTCCGGCCGACCTCACTCTCGTCCGTCTCGACCAGCACATCGCCTGGCCGGGAGCCGGCGGCACCCGCCCGGTGCCGTCCTCGGCCCCGCCCCCAGGCGCCCTGATCGGCCGGCGCCTCGCTTCCCGCCTCCCGAAAGCGAGCGGCGCTCTGAGGGCAACAGGAGAAGAACCAATGGCATATACACCAGTGACCGATGTAAGTGGCACAGCAACCGGCGCCTCGGTCGGCGGCGGTCACTGCGGCGCGATGGTCGGGCCGTTCGCGGACGGAACCTGGTCGCAGTCCCGCCGGGATGCGCCCGTCGAGAAGGCGGGCACTCCGGTATGGATAGATCCGCCGGCCGGCACCGACGCCGAGACCGTCTTCTTCCGCCTGTTCTGCCCGGCCTGCCTGACCGCCGCCCACTCCCGCGTCGCGCCGGTCGATCACCCGGTGGTCGCCCGAGTCGTCCGGTCGTTCGCATGACGGCCGGGCAGAGCCGGGTGCTCCTGCGAATCGAGGGGCTGACCAAGTCCTTCGGTGCCACCCGCGCGCTGGACGGCGTGGGCCTGACGATCCACGCCGGCGAGGTGCTGGCGGTGGTCGGGCACAACGGGTCCGGCAAGTCCACGCTGGTCAAGATCATGGCCGGCTTCCACACCGCGGACAGCGGCACGATCGACCCCCACGGCGAGCCGGGGCCGCCCACCGAGCTGCGGTTCATCCACCAGGACCTCGGCCTGGTCGAGACGATGTCGACCCTGGAGAACCTGGGGCTCGGCGGCGGACGCGACCGGGCACCGTGGCTGCCGTTGCGCAGGGCGGCCGAGCGACGGGTGGCCCGCGAACTCACCGCACGGTTCGGCATCGACATCGACGTCGACGCCGAAGTCCGGGAGCTTTCACCGGCGGAACGGACGATCGTCGCCATCGCCCGCGCCCTGCGCGGCTGGCACCAGGACCAGAACATGCTGCTGGTGCTCGACGAGCCCACGGCCGCCCTGCACGGCGCGGAGGTCGACCGGCTGATGGCGGTCGTCCGCCGGGTGGCCGAGCGCGGGGCCGGTGTGCTCTTCATCTCGCATCGGCTGGACGAGGTGCTGGGTGTCGCGGACACCGTCCTGGCACTGCGGAACGGGCGGATCGTCGGCAACCTGCCCCGCGCAGAGGTCGACTATGCGGGACTGGTGGAGCTGGTCGCGGGCGGATCCCTCGACGCCCTGGGGCGCCGGGACACCGGACACGGGAAGCCGGTGCTGCGTGTACGCGGCCTTGCGGGCCGATCGATCGTCGACCTCGACGTCACCGTGCACGCCGGCGAGATCGTCGGCGTGGCGGGCATCCTCGGGTCCGGGCGGGACGAGGTCTGCGCCACGATCTTCGGCGGCCGGCGGCGCAGCGCCGGCACGGTCGAGCTGGCCGATCACCCCCTGGACCCCGGCGACCTGCGGGAGGCCGTCCGCCGCGGCGCGGCCTTCGTGCCGGGAGATCGGCACCAGGACGGCGCCGTGATGACCATGACCGCCACGGAGAACCTGATGACCGTGCGGGTACCCGGGGCGGAGAGCCGGTGGAGTCGCCTGCGGAAGGGACACGAAGCCCGCGAGGCGGCGACGTGGTTCTCCACCTGTGGTGTGGTCCCGGCGGTGCCCACGATGGAGCTGTCCCGGTTCAGCGGCGGCAACCAGCAGAAGGTCGTCCTGGCCAAGTGGCTGCGGACGCGACCGCGGCTGCTGCTCCTGGAGGAGCCGACCCAGGGCGTGGACGTCGGCGCCAAATCGGTCATCCACCAGCTGATCGCCGAGACGGCCGCTGCGGGCACGGGCGTGCTCGTCGCCTCCTCAGAGGCCAAGGAGCTCGCGGAGTTGTGCGACCGCGTCCTGGTCCTGGACGACGGAGTGGTCGGCGAGGAGCTCGCCGGGGACGAGCTCACGGAGGCCCGGATCCTCACCGCGAGCGTGCGCGCATGAGCGGCGTACGCATCACCCCGGAACCGACCGGAACGAGCACAGGAGAGCGCGAGCGCATGTCCGTCACCAGTCCCCCGGCACCCCACCGCGTATGGCGTGATCTGCGGCGCACCCTCGCGTTCCGCAACATCAGCGCGATCTACATCTTCGCCGCGATGGTGGTGCTGTTCTCGATCCTGACGCCGGACACCTTCCCGACGCTGGAGACCGTCCGGGTCATCCTCACCGACCAGGCGCTGACCGCGATCCTGGCGATCGGGCTCGTCATCCCGCTCGCGGCGGGGGCCTTCGATCTCTCGATCGGGTCGCAGCTGGGCCTCGGCGCCATCATCGTCGCGTGGCTGCTGGCGTTCCAGGACCTCGGGCTCTGGGCGTCCGTCGGCGGCACCCTGCTGGTCGGCGCGGGCGTGGGCCTGATCAACGGCCTGCTCATCGTCAAGGCGAAGATCAGCTCGTTCATCACCACGCTCGGCATGAGCTCGGTCATCCTGGCGGCGATCTCCTGGATCTCGCACGACGCCCAGATCACCGACCTCGGCAGTGACTTCCAGAAGGTCGCCACTCATGAGGTCTTCGGGATCTCGACGGCGGTCTACCTGATGGTCGTGCTCGCCGTCGCCGTCTGGTACGTCCTCGACAACACACACCTCGGCCGCGCCGTCCACGCGACCGGGGGCAACGCCAACGCGGCGCGGCTGGCCGGCGTGCGCACCGACATGGTGGTCATCCTCAGCATGGTCGCCGGCTCGTTGCTCGCCGCCGTCGCCGGTGTCCTGCTCAGCTCGTCACTGGCGACCGGCGACCCCACGGTCGGCCCCGGCTACATGCTGCCGGCGTTCGCGGCCGCTTTCCTCGGTTCCACGCAGTTCCGCAACGGCCGCTTCAACGTGCTCGGCACAGTGGTCGCGGTGTACGTCCTCGCGACCGGCGTCAAAGGGCTCCAGCTGGCCGGCGCGCCGGTCTGGATCCCCGAACTCTTCAACGGCGTCGCGCTGCTTCTCGCGGTCGCGGTCACCAGGCTGCGGAAATCCGCCGACCGTACGCGGAAATCCCGCACGCCCGCAGCCGGCTGACATCCCTCTTCCACCCCTCCTCCGAAACGAAGGAACAACCATGAGACCACGTATGCTCGCATTCGGCGGCAGCACGGCCATGCTGGCGGCTTTCACATTCCTGACCGGCTGCGGCGGCAGCGGCACCAACGCGTCCGCCGCCATTCCAGACAGTGCGCGGCAGAAGGCACAGGCCATCGTCACGCCGCTCATCGGTAAGCCGAGCGAGTTCCCCATCACCGAAAAGCTCGCCGCGCCGGTCCCGGCCGGCACTCGCATCGCGTACGTCGACAACGGCAATGCCCTGGTGTCGCTGATGTACAAGTTGATGCAGCCCGCGGCCAAGGAACTCGGCGTCACGCTGTACGCCGTCCGTGCGGGCACGTCGGCCAGCGGTGTGCAGAGCGCCTTCAGCACGGTCGTCCAGCAACGTCCCGCCGCGGTCATCAACACCGCCATCGACCCGGCGCTCTGGGACAACCAGCGCAAGCAGCTCGTGGCCGCCGGTATCCCGGTGGTCTCCCTGGGCACGGTCGCCGGACCCGATTCCGGGCTGATCCAGCCGAACGGTGCAGCGGCGTTCGAAAAGCAGGGCCGGCTTCAGGCCGCCTATCTGGTCGCCAACAACGACAAGGCGGTCCACGCGGTGCTGTACGTGCACAACGAGCTCGCCTATGGAACCGCCGTCCGGCGCGGCTTCGAGACCGAGCTCAAAGAGCTGTGTCCAGCCTGCACCGCCCGGGTCGTGCAAATCCCGATCGCCGAGGTCGGCAACAAGGCCCCCGAACGCATCGTGAGTGACCTGCGGGCGAATCCGGACACCGACGCGATCGTCTTCCAGTCGTCGGCGGCCGCCACCGGCCTGCCCGCCCGCCTCAAGGTCGCGAATCTGCAGAACACTCAGATCGTCGGCGCCAACCCGCTGCCGACCAACCTGCAATATCTGAAGGACAAGCAGACGACCGTGGAGTTGGGAGCGGACCTCAACACCCTGGCCTGGACGGCCATCGACACCGCCGCCCGCCTCATCATCAAGCAGAAGCTCCAGCAGAACGTGCTCAATGGCGAGGCGCTGGGGCAGCAATTCCTCCGCCCGGAGGACGTCACCTTCGATCCTGCGCGCGGCTTCGCCGCGTATCCGGACACCGCACGTCGATTCACGGCACTGTGGGGCAAATAGGGTGACCCCGACCGGAGGACGGCCTTCCACGGTCGGCCCGGCCACCCGGCAAGGTCCCGCTGCGGAGGCCGCCCTTCCCGTGCCAGCGGCCTCTGGAGTGCGCGCACCACTCGATCAGCTCGGTAGGCAGTGGTGACGGGGCGGCCCTATCATGGCCGCATGGTGAGGGGATCCCGCTCTGCGACGGCCACCGTCGGTGAGAACAGCCGCGCGGCCGTCCTGAACGCGGCGCGGGCCCTCATCGCCGAAAAAGGGTACGACGGCATGGCCATTTCGGATCTGTGCGCGCAGACCGGGCTCCCGCCCAGCTCGATCTACTACCACTTCGGAAACAAGCTCGGCGTTCTGGCGTCTCTCCTCGAACGCACATTCGAGGAGTTGCACGCCCTGTTCCCCAGCCCGTCGTCGTTCGACCACCTCGCGCCGCTCGAACGGCTCGAAGCATGGTTCACGGCGGCGTGCAGGTCCCTCGACGAGAGGCCCGACTACCTTCGCCTCCTGCTTGTCATCAGCGTGGGCCCGCACAAGGACGCCGCGGCGGTGCAGGAGACCGTGCGCCGCATCCGCGACTACGCTCACCTTTCCTGGGTGGAAGCGCTCACGCCCATCTTCGCGCCGGATGGCGGCAAGGACGACGAGGCCCTCGTCGAACAACTGGCCGTGCTCGGTCGGGCCCTGACGGACGGCCTGTCTGCGACCAACAGCCTCGACGGTCTGACCTACAGTTCGCAGGTCGCACCGTTCATCGCCCTGGTCCGCGGTCTTGCGGAGCAGCGCGGCTCCGCCGGAGCCGGTCAGCGGCCGTAGGCCTCAAGCAGCCGGAGCCACACCTCGCTGACGGTGGGGTAGGCCGCAACAGCGCGCCACAGCCGGTCCAGCGGGATCCCGCCGACGACCGCGATCGTCGCCGCCTGTAGCAGTTCGGCGACCTCGGGACCGGCGAGCGTGAAACCGACGATGACCTTCCGGTCCTCACCGGCGGCGTACAGCCACCCGTCGCCGATCGGTGCCCGTCCTCCCCGACGACCCGCAGGGTGTCATCGACCGTGAGCCAGGCACCAGGCGTCCGTCACCGATCCCGCCGAGGACGGCCTGGACGGCCCGTTCACGTACGGGGTCATGGCCTGCCCGCCCGGCAGCGGTTCCGGATCCTCGGCCGTTCAGGGGTTGACGCTGTGCCGGCCCCCGTTCGCGGCCCGGCCGAGACGGATCGCCGAGATCAGGAAGAAGATGCCGCCGGGAATGGCGTAACCGGCCGCGTTGGTCAGCGTCGGGTCATCCGCGGAGGCACCGACGATGAACGAGCCGCCGGCGAGCACGGAGACGGCACCGCTGATGATCATCGGCCACTGGCCGCCCATCGTGCGGCGGGTGACGCCCACGATCAGCTGGACCAGCCCGGCCACGACCGCCCAGGCGCCCCACACGCGCAGGACCGCCGGGATGCCGGACGCGCAGGCGGCGGCCACGCCGACCGCGGTGAGCAGGCTGACCGCGATGTTCACGTACAGCAGCACGGGCGAGCCGGTGCGGCGCGACGCGCGGGCGTCGACGATTGCGGCGGCCGTGTCGAACAGCGGATACAGCACGAGCAGGGTGACCGCGAGCGGACCCAGATCCGAGGCGGTCGTGAACATCACGAGGGCCCAGACAACGGCGAATCCGAAGCGGGCGAAGTACAGCCGCCGCAGGCTGAAAGCAGTCCCGGCGATGCTGTTCGAAGCGATGGTGGTCACAGTGGTCCCTTTCGACCTAGGAGGTAAAACGAACGTTCTGTCTATTGCACGGCAGCGTCGGTACGGAGGGATCCACTCGGTCGGGATCGACCGGATCGTCGCCGAGGCGCAGGTGACGCGGGCCGCTACTTCCCGGCAAGGAGGACCTCGTCCTCGCCTATCTGAGCGAGGTCGACCGGGCCACGCGCGCTCAGGCGGACGACGCCGTCTCCCGCGGGCTGCCGGCGGCCGGCACCGTCCGGGCCCTCAGCGAGTCCATCGCGCAGGACATCCGGTCCCCCGGGTTCCGGGGATGCGCGTTCCTGAACGCCGCCTCCGAATACTCCGGCCCCGACCATCCGCATCCGGGCGCGCCGCCGAGCGGAGGCGGCGACATCGCCGGTCGATCAGCGAGAACCTCCGTTCTTGAAAGATCATTCGGCAGGGCGGCGCGCCGCGGTCCTGGGTCAGGCCCAGTTCCGGTACTCGTCTTGGGGGAGCGGATGGTCGGCGGGGACGACGCGGGAGTTGACCGCGGTCAGGCAGCCCGGGCAGAAGAGCTGCCGGAAGACCACCTCCGCGTCGACGTACTCCGACGGGTCGTGCCAGATGTGCGGACCCGCTTCGGTCGGGTGCGCGTCGCGGCGCGCCAGGGCCGCGACGAACGCGCCGCGGGCCAGCGGCCCGATGCGGGTGCCGCAGTGGACGCACACGACCACCCCGCCCTCCGCCGTCTCCAGGACGGCGAGGTTGTCGTCGAGCCGGCGCATCCCCGCCAGATCCAGGGTGCCGATCGGCTCGGGCTCCGCGCCCGGCAGTCCGGCACCGGACGCGCGCCGGTGCCGGATCTTCCGGCGCGCCTCGTCGGTCGCGGTCACGTCCACCTCACCGTCCTCCCTGAAGACGACGCCGTAGACGTCCCGCGCGGCCGCTGCCGAGACCCGGGCCTGCCGGACGTCGTCGCGCACGTTCCCGGCCGGGCGGAGCAGGGGGTCTCCGTACCCGCCGCCCGCCTGCCAGTGCAGGTAGAGCGCGTCGCCGGGGTCGAAGGCCGACTCCCCCTCGCAGGGGAGCACCTCGCTCTCGCCGCCGAGTTCGTCCAGATCGGCGGGGATGGCGGACGCACCGGCGAGCTGCGGCACGTCGATGCCGCGCACCACCAGGTCGAGCTGGGAGTTGCCCGGATAGCCGCCGGCCAGGCCGACGTTCTGGTTGGCGACCTTGCCGGTTCCGGAGACCACCAGGTGCATCGTCCCCTTCTGGTCCGGGTGCTGCACGTAGCAGACCGAGCCGCTCATCCCGCCCCGCTGCCGGCCCGGCCCGCCGGAGTCGGTCTGCTCGCGGCGCCACAGGGCCACGAGAGGGTAGAGGTACTCGGTCATCTCGACGTCAGGTGCCCGCGCCGAGGGGATGATGAGCCGGCCGCCGGTGTCGACACCGTCGTGGTACACCTGCGCACCGTATCCGCCGGCCATGACGTCGAAGACGGGCGACACGAAGCCCTTGCTCCCACCGCCTCGGACGTCCACCCCGGACACCACGCACAGGTCGGTGGTGCCGTTGCAGATCGACTGCACGTCACCGCGGTGGCCGGGTTCGGCGTCGAGCATCTTGGCGAGTACCTCGGCGACGAGGTTGCCCGATCCCCACGCGGGGCCGAAGGGCCCCTTCCCGACCGCGGCCGGGAAGGACGCGTTGGTGATGGTGTCCTCGTCGGTGACGATCTCGAAGCAGCGCATCAGCCCGCCGGCGGCCCACGGGATGTCCCCGGCCAGCAGGGGCAGCATCGTGAAGACGATCCCGGCGCGCAGTCCCGGGTAGGGGCAGTTGATGACGCCGGTCTGCCCGGCGGTTCCGCGGAAGTCGAAGACGAGCCGGTCGTCCTCCTTGGTCATCGCGACCTTGATCGGGTGCAGGTCGCGGTCGCCGGTCCGCGACTGCTCCTGGTAGCCGACCGCGGTCCAGGTCCCGTCCGGCAGGGTGGCGAGCTTGGCCCGCAGCCGGCGCTCGGCGTCGTCCATCATCCGGCGCATCACGATCTTGACGGTGTCCGCGCCGTACTTGGCGATGAGCCGGAGGATCTGCTCGGCCGCGTTCTTGTTCGCTGCGATCTTGGCCCGCAGGTCGAGCCCCACCAGGTGCGGGAGCCGCGAGCGCCGGACCCAGGCGTCGGCGACGTCCCGCTGCAGCACCCCGTCCCGGACGACCTTCATCGGCGGCGTCGGGAGCGCCTCGCCGAACACGTCCCGAGCCGACGGGCTGAAGGAGCCCGGGCGCGGTCCGCCCAGGTCGACCTGGTGCGCGATGGCCGTCGTCCAGCCGAACAGCCTGCCGTCATGGAAGATCGGCGCCAGGATCGCGGCGTCGTTCTGGTGCAGTCCGCCGCCGATCCACGGGTCGTTGCACAGGAACATGTCGCCCTCGCCGATCCCGGGGTTGTCGCCGCGGTTGCGCAACGTCCACGTGATGGCCAGGTCCATGGAGCCGATCAGGCCGATGTTGTAGGTGCCGACCTGGACCTGCTCGCCGAGCTCGTCGCAGATGGAGAAGTTGAAGTCGTTGGACTCGGTGACGACGTGCGAGCCCGACATCCGCCGCAGCGTCTCCCCCATCTCCTGGGTGATCGCCCAGAGCCGGTGCCGGACGACCTCGTAGGTCAGGGCGTCGACCCGGTCCGCCCGGTCGTCGTCGACGTCGTGCAGCGGCAGCGCGGGGGAGATCTGGCGCAGCAGTTCCGCACGGGGAAGGGGCCTGCTGGTGAACTCGTCCGCCCCGGGGATCGTGGATGTCATGGAAGCCGTCCTCACTGGTAGCTCAGCACGAGGTTGCCGAGGCGGTCGACGCGGCCGGTGACCCCGGCGGGGACCACGACCACCGTGGTCGGCACCTCGACGATCGCCGGTCCGACGAGCTCATGGCCCGCGCGCAGCCGGGCGTAGTCGTAGACGGGGGTCGTCTCGAAGCCGATCTGCGAGTCGAGGCAGACGGAGCGCTCCCCGAGCAGGGCCGCCGCGGGGTCCGGTCCGTCGGACTCCGGAACCTCGGGCAGCACGACCGGGAAGCCGAGGCCCGCCTTGGCCCGCACGCGGTAGGTGATCGCTTGCACGCCCGCCTCGCGGTAGCCGGCACCGCTGCCGTTGATGCGCTCGTACTGCTCCTCGAAGCGCTGGAGGATCTCCTCGCCGGTGCGCTCGGAGAACTCCGCGTCCGGGACGGGCGTCGCGAGCTCGGTGACCTGCATCGAGTAGCGCAGGTCGACCTCGCGCTGCAGCGTCACGTCGTGGAACTTCACCTCCTGCCGGTCGAGCGCGCCCCGCAGTTCGGCCTCCAGCCGGGAGTAGTGCGCCCCGAGCACCGTCCGGTCGACGGGGAAGGGGGAGGGATCGGAGAGCTCCGCGCTCAGCGCGACGTCCGACGCCGCGAGCCCGAACGCCGAGAAGGCGGACGCGACGGGACCGAGCGGCACGACGACCTCGCTCACCCCGAGGTCCCGGCAGTAGCCGGCGCAGTGGGCGGGTCCGGCGCCGCCGAAGGCGTAGGCGACGAAGTCCCGGGGGTCGTGGCCGGCCTGCACGACGGCCCGGCGCAGGAGGTCCCCCGCCTGCGCGTTCTGGACCTCGTGGATGGCGATGGCCGCCTCTTCGACCGTCAGGCCGAGCGGCTCGGCCACATGCTCGCGGATGGCCTCCCGCGCCAGGTCGGACCGGAGCGGTTGGCGTCCGCCGAGCAGGCCGCGCTCGCTCAGGATGCCGAGGACCAGGTTGGCGTCGGTGTTCGTGGGCCGCGTGCCGCCGTTGCCGTAGCAGGCGGGGCCGGGGACGGCCTCGGCGCTCTGCGGGCCGAGGCGCAGGTTACCGCCGGCGTCCACGGAGGCGAGTGCCCCGCCGCCCGATCCGATGGTGTGCACGCGGATGGTCGCCGCGTTGATCGGGAACTGGTTCACGATGGACCCCGGCGCCATCACCGGCTCCCCGTCGACGATCAGTCCCGCGAGGAAGGTCGTGCCGCCGACGTCGGTGGTGATGATGTTGCGGTGCCCGAGCTGCCCGGCCAGGCGCATCCCGCCGATCACCCCGCCGGACAGCACGGAACCGACCGTGGTGATGGCGTGCTCCGGAGCCCGGTCGGCGGTGATGGTGCCGCCCTCGCTCTGCATGACCAGCAGTGGCCCCTTGAGCCCGCCCTCCTCCAAATGCCTCTGCAGCGGGGTCAGGTAGGTGCGGAGCCGCGGCCCCACCTGTGCGTTCATGACCGTCGTCGAGGTCCGCGCGAACTCGCGGATGCGCGGGCTGACCTCCGAGGAGAGCGTGACGTACAGGTCCGGCGCGATCTCGTGGATCAGCTCGCGGACGCGCTGCTCGTGGGCTCCGTTCTTGAACGACCACAGCAGGCAGACGGCGATCGCCTCGACCCCCTGCTCCACGAGGGACCGCGCGACCCGGCGGACCTCGTCCTCGTCGAGCGGGACCAGCACCTTGCCGGCGTGGTCGATCCGCTCGGTGACCTCCAGGGCCCGGTACTTCGGGATCAGCGGCGCGGGCTTGCGCTGCCGGAGCGTGTCCTGGATCTCGTGGGCCGACCGGCCGAGCGTGCGGCCCTCGGCGTTCATGATGTAGATCGCGTCCCGATGGCCCTTCGTGGCGATGAGCCCGACGTCTGCCACCGTCCCCTGGACGAGGGCGTTGATCGACGCCGTCGTGCCGTGGGCGATGTAGTCCGTCTGCGAGAGCAGTTCGGCGACGGTGATGCCGAGCTCGCCGGCGAGGCCCTCGATCGCGTTCATGACACCGGCCTCGCGGTTCGGCGGGGTCGTCGGAGTCTTGGCCGACACGATCCGGCCGGCCCCGTCCGAGGCGACGGCGTCGGTGAAGGTGCCCCCGACGTCGACGCCCAGTGCGTATGCCATGTGCTTCTCCTGGTGATCGTTCTACCCTTGGCGGGCGGCGACCCGCCCGGTGACTGTCCGCAAGAGCTCTTCAGGACGGGCGTCCGCCCCGCCCATCCAGGCGACGTGCTGGTCCGGGCGCACGAGCAGGAGCGGGGTGGGATAGCGCCCGGCGCAGTCCCCCGGGAGGTCGACCGTGGTGAGGGGGATCCCCAGCTCGCCTGCCGCGTCGGCCCACTGCCGCACGCCGGCGGTGCGGTCGGTCCGCAGCAGGGTGAAGTCGGGCCCGAGGACGTCGAGCACCGGCCTGCCGTCGTCGAGCCAGACGTGCGGCAGCCGGAAACCCGCCTGCGCCCGGTCCCGGTACCCGCCCATGCTGACGGCCGCCTGGTCCGCGCCCCCGACGACCAGCGGCGAGTTCGCGTAGTGGTAGCCGAAGCTGAACCCGTCCGGCGAGTACCGGTGCGGCTCCGTCACCGCCAGCCGGCCGGCGAGCGCGGCGCGGGCCCGCGCACCGTCCGGGCCCGGCAGGTGGACGTCCGGAGAGACGTCCGCCAGGGACGCCTGCGCGGCCGAGCCCACCGCGGCGGCGAACTGCTCCCCCACCGGCTTGCGCTCCTTCTCGTACGCGGCCAGCAGGTCCGGCGGGGCCCACCCGTGGCGGACCGCCGCGAGCATCCAGCTCAGCGTCGCCGCGTCCTGGATCCCGGCGTTCATGCCGAACCCGCCGACCGGGATCCAGAGGTGGGCGGCGTCCCCGGCCAGGAACACCCTTCCCTCGTTGTACCGCTCGGCGACGAGCCGGCGTCCGGTCCAGCGCACCACACCGAGGACCTCGTGCTCGACCTCCCCGCCCACGGCCTCCCGCAGGAGCCGTTCGGGGTCCTCGCCCTCGGTGTCGTGGTCGGGCGCGAAGGCGACGTGGTTGAGCCACAGCTCGTCCCCGTCGATGGCGATCAGGGAGGACTGCCCGCGTCCGTAGGTCCAGTACGTCCAGGCCCGGTCCCGCGCGGCGAGCCGGCCCAGTTCGGGCGACCGGACGAAGGTCGAGACGAACTTCCGTATCGCGTCGACGCCCTGGTAGCGGAACCCCAACCCGCGGCGGACCATGCTGTGCGAGCCGTCGCAGCCGACCAGGTAGGAGCAGCGCAGGACCCGGGTGGTGCCGCCGGTCTCCACGACCGCCTCGACGTGGTCCTCCCGCTGCCGCAGGCCGACCAGCCGGGTGCCGCGTTCGAGCGTCAGCCCGGGGAGGCTCCGCGCGTGCCTCTCCAGGATGGGCTCCAGGAACAGTTGCGAGATCCGGTGCTGCGGCTCCGGCGTCGGCCAGCCCTCCTTGCCGGCCCCGGCCAGCACGTCGCGGGCCGAGGGCAGGTCGATGCGGAAGATCTCCTCGCCGCGCAGGGCCGTCCGGTACTGGATCGTCGTGGGATAGTCCGCGGGGAGCCCGGCCCGCCGGATGTCGTCGGCGAGCCCGAGCCGCCGGAAGATCTCCATCGACCGGGCGGAGGTGGTGTTGCACCGGGGGTTGACGCCCCGCTCTTCGGCCGCCTCCACGACGTGGCACGCGACGCCGCGCCGTGCGAGGTCGATGGCAAGGGTGAGGCCGGTGGGACCCGCCCCGACCACCAGGACGTCGATCCGGTCCGCTCGGCCGTTCGTCTCCTGTGTCATGGGTCGAGGAACTCCCCTACCAGGCCGCAGAACTCGTCCGGCCGGTCGACGTGGATCCAGTGCCCGGCCCCGGCCACCACCTTCAGGCGGCCGTTGGGCAGAGCGCCGGCGAGCCGCTCGGAAACCTCGACCGCTGAGACCCGGTCGCGTTCTCCGTGCAGGACGAGGACCGGGTTGACGATGCCGGCCGGATCGACGGGGGGCGGGCCTCCGGCGGCGAACATCGACCGGAACGCCGCCTCGGAGCCGGGGCGCAGGGCCTGCTCCAGCCGGAGGTCGGTGAGCTCGTCGAGCAGCGCGCGGTGGGGACCCTCATCGGCGACCAGACGGCCCAAGGTGGCGCGCATGGACTCCCTTGTCGGCTCGTCGTAGAAGGGAACGGCGCGAGGCGGCGGCCCGGTACCCGCGCCTCCCATCACGACCGCGCGCCCGATCCGGCCGGGCGCCGCGGTCATGAGGGCCAGCGCCGCGGCACCGCCCGCGGCCGAGTTGCCCACGAGGTGCACGCGTTCCAGGCCGTGGCGATCGAGCAGATCCAGGATCTGCCGCGAGCGAGCCCGCGCCCAGGCCCCCGGCCCACGCAGCCCGCGGGCTGCGGCGCCGGTGATCTGCGTGCCGAATCCGAGGAGGTCGGGGACGAGACAGCGGAACTCGGACGAGATCCGGGAGCGCACGGACGCCCAGTTGCTCGCGGCATCGACCCCCGGCCCGCCTCCGTGCAGCAGCACGAGAACGGGTCCGGCGCCGGCCCGGACGGCATCCTGCGATGTGGCCGTCACCTACAGCCTCCTCAATGAACAGGGCGCATTGCGGTCGCGGTTCACGGCGTCCGCGACGACCGGGGAACGGGATCCGCGTTCCAAGGAACCGCAGGCTGTACCGAGAACACAGCATTCGGTCGTCAACCCGGTGAGGAACACCGTCCCCACGCCAAGTCCCTGCAAAATGACTTCCAAGTCCGTGTGACGCCGCCGTGTCCTCTGGCCTTGCCGGGCCGAGCCGCAAGAACGCCGTTGCGAGATGTCAGGAAGCACTCCAGCCTCCGTCGAGCGTCAACTGGGTGCCGCTGACGGACGCCGCCTCCGGCGAGCACAGGTACCCCACCGCGGCCGCGACCTCGTCGGGCTCGATCAGGCGTTTCACCGCCGATCGCGCCAGCAGCACCTCCGAGACGACCCGGTCGGTGCTCATGCCGTGCACTGCGGCCTGGTCCGCCAGCTGGTTCTCGACCAGTGGGGTGCGTACGTACCCGGGGCACACACAGTTGCTCGTGACCCCGCTGGCCGCCCCCTCCAATGCGATCACCTTCGAAAGCCCAAGGAGACCGTGCTTGGCACTCACGTAGGCGGACTTGTACGCGCTGGCCCGGAGGCCGTGGATGCTGGAGATGTGGACGATCCGTCCCCAGCCGCGCTCGTACATGTGCGGAATGACGGCGCGACTCAGCAGGAACGGCGCCTCCAGCATCAGCCGCAGCATGAAGGCGAAGCGCTCAGGGGCGAACTGCTCGACCGGCGCGACGTGCTGGACACCGGCGTTGTTCACCAGGATGTCCGCCTCGAATCCCCGCTCGGCCAGGTCGGCGGTCCGGCTCAAGTCGATGGCCAGGAACTCACCGCCGATCCGCCCGGCCGTCCGTGCCGCGCCGTCCTCGTCGATGTCGCACACCACGACATGGGCGCCGAGGCCCGCCAGCCGGGTCGCGACGGCCGCGCCGATGCCGCTCGCCGCTCCCGTGACCAGAGCACGCCGACCGGAAAGATCCGGCCCCGGAGGGGTACCCATCACGACCTCGGAGACGCGAAGGGATTGGCGTCGGCGTGGTGGTGCCCCCACACGTCCGGGACCCCGAAATCATGCGGGAGCCAGTCCTCTCCCACCTGGATCCCGCCCCATCCGATTTCGAGGTGGAACCCGCTGGGATTTCGCACGTAGAACGAGATGGTCTTGTCGTTGTTGTGCCGTCCGAGGCTGATCGAGATCGGGACGCCGTTGGCCTTGGCCCGGTCGTAGGCCCGGCCGACGTCGTCGATCGAGCCGTGCTCGAGTTCGAGGTGGTGAATGGACGGCGTTTCCGCGGCCGCGAGCGCGATGTTGTGGTGGGTCGAGTTGCAGCGGTAGAAGAACAGGCCGGGGGCGCGGTAGTCGGTCAGCCTGAACTCGAGCACCGATGCGTAGAGCTCGCGGAGTTCGGTGAGCTTGGGGCTGGCCAGGACGAAGTGGCCCAGGCCCGTGGCGCCGGACCACCCACCGGCCGGTTTGGAGGCAGCGGTGCGGGCCTTGGTTTCGCCGATCGCCAGTTCCACGCGGTAGCCGACGGGGTCGGTGAACCAGCGAAGATGCGTGGCTCCGCGCAGCTCCTTTTCGTCCGCGGTCCCCTCTTCGACGGGGAAGCCGGCGTCCGTCAGCCGTTCGGTGAGCCGGTCGAGCTCGCGCGGCGAATCGACGATCCAGCCCAGCTCTCGTGGCGAGTCCACCGTGGAGGGGTAGAGCGCCATGCGGTACTTGTACTCGTCGAGTTCGGCCAGGACGACTTCGTCCCCGCCGAACTCGGCGTGGGCGACGCCGATTCCCAGTGTGCGGCCGAGCAGGTCGGTCCACGCGTCGACGTCGGTGACGTTCAGCCCGACGTATCCCAGCTTCCTGATGCCCACGCCGGTCACCTTTCCGATGCCGCGGATGCGCCACCGCGCAGAAACTCACGGACGATGTGGTTGAACTCGGGCGCACGCTCGTACTGGACCCAGTGCCGGCAGTGCGGCAACACGCGCAGTTCCGCGTCGGGAATGCCGACGAGGATCCTGGACGCCCAGGCAAGCGGAACGGTCTGGTCCTCCCGTCCCCATATGAGCAGCGTGGGGGCGCTGATGAGGGCCAGGTCCGGAGTCAGGTCGCCGTAGTTCGGGGGGGTCGGCAATTCCGGATGGCGCTTACGGCTGGCTTCGTACCGCTCGTCGATCAGGGCCTCCGTCGCCAGGGTCTCGTCGAACACCATGAGGCGGGTGAACTCGGCCATTGCCTCGCGTGAGGGCTTCTCCGCGGCCATATAGGCGAAGAGGCGTTCGAGGCCGACCGGCCAGGGCGGCGCGTCCGCCGGCAGGACCCCGCCCGGCGCCATGAGAACGAGGCGGTCGACGCGCTCCGGGTACCGCATCGCGATCCGCATCGCCACGCTGCCGCCGTAGGAGTTGCCGACCATGTGGGCCCGTTCGATCCCTAGAGCGGTCATCGCACGGCACACCGTCTCAGCGGCTTGAAAGATCAACGGCTCGTCCGTGGCGGGACGGGGCGAGCCGCCCCAACCCGGCAGGTCGACCACGATGTTCCGGTAGTCCTGGAAGGCCGCCAGGTTTCCGCCGAAGTTGCTCATCCCCGTCGCACCCGGTCCCGAGCCGTGCAGCCACACGACCGGGCTGCCTGCACCGACATCGGTGTAGGCCAACTGCGCGTCCCCGACATCCAACGTGCTCATCGTCCACGACCTTCCTCTGTATGTAGCGTTCACTATACAGCCGAGTTCGAGGCCATCAAGAGCGGCCGAGGAATCCGTGAGGACGGTGTCCGCTGCCCCGGACAGCACTGCCTGGGCGGCGCTCCGCGCGGGCCACCGCAGCACTCGCCCCGCTCATGCGCGGGGCGACACCGGCCGCGTGGTCTACAGGCGGCCTGCTACGCGGCGGATCTGGATCTCTTCGGGCGTGCCGAACCGGTGCAGTTCGAACGCCTCGCGCTGGTGCAGGCCGCTATCAGCGGGGATTGCAGGCACTGCCGAACGGTAGCGGGAAACACAGGGGAAACTTGCGTCCCTATTGGGCGGCATCACGCCGGCTTACCCACCTTGATCTTGTGACTTTCCGAGTACGGCATGAGGAGCCTGGAGATGCCCACTGCAGCCGATTCCCGACGCGCGTTTCTGAGGCGCGCGGGGCTGGCCGTTGCCGCGGGTGCGAGCTTCCCCTGCTGGAGTCCGCCCCGAGATCGGTGTTCGCCTCCGCGGACGACCCTGACCAGTTGTTCAGGGAGGGCAGGTTCGCCGCGGCCGAGCGCGGCTATCGACGTCTTCTGCGCGAGGATCCGGAGGACGCGCACGCCTACGCCCAGATCGGATACACCGCCCTGTTGTCCAACCGCTTCGGCGACGCGGAGAAGCACCTGTCCAAGGCTGTCGCCCTAGAGCCCGGCGGCACCTCGGCACAGCGACTGGCCGAGTGCTACGTCCGGCAAGATCGGTTCGCCCGGGCGATACCGCTCCTCCAAAGCACGGGCAGTTCGCGTGACAAGGCGTACGGCGGGCGCGTTCGGAACGACGGTCTTCTACCACTTCCTGACCACGATGAACTACGCCGGCCGCACCCTGGTTCTGCGGCGCAAGACCGGGGCCGCCCCGCGCATGCGGCCGGCCGACCGGCTGCCGCTGTGGCTGGCCGGGGACCATTACCCTTGCACGCTGGGCAGTCTGGGCGACTATGGGCCCCGGATGGTCACCGTCGACACCGGCGGCATCGGCATCGGCCTCGACACCACGGTGGAGATCGCCGAACGGGCGGGTATCGAGGTGGACTACGACCATCCGATCCAACAGCCAGGGGGCAGGCTCTTTCCGATCAGGCCCGAGCGGATCAGCCTGGGCACCCGGGTCAGGCGCGATATGCCCGGCCACGCGGCCGAGAACGTCTTTCCCGGATTCCCCGGCCCGGGCCAGTCGGCACAGTTCGGCTTCGATCTGATCGCCAACTTCACACACGAATTCTTCAAGCCCTACGCCATCACCTTCGACTACACCGACATGTGCCTTTTCATCACGGCAGGTGAATGACCTCCCCGGCTCGACGTGAAGGCATCGCCCGACGGGGCAGGCGGCGCGAGATCGGGGACCCGGTCGTTCAAGCATCGCGCGTCAGGCCGACGAACATCGTCCGGTGGAGTTGGACGACGTGATCGTGGGCTATGCCGGCCGCCGCCGGGTCGTGCCGGCGGATCGCCTCGACCAGGGCCCGGTGCTCGTCGTTGGACCGTCGCAGCGTCTCGAGCGGGTACGGCAGGTAGTAGTGGTACAGCTCGCGCAGCACCGCGCCGTACGGCTCGACGGCCGCCGGGGCGCCGGTCGCGGCGGCGACGGCGAGGTGGAACCGCTCGTCGCAGCCGTGGAACTCCGCCCAGTTCGCCGCCCGGTCCATCTCCGCGACGAGGTCGTCGAGGGCCGCGACGGCCGCATCGCCGGCGTCGCGGGAGGCGAGGTAGGCGATGCCGCATTCTAGGGCCAGGCGGTGGTCGATCAGCCGGTGCACGTCGGCGGCGGCGGACCGGTAGGCGTTCATGGCCTTGACGGCCTGCCGCCTGGGGTGCGCGGCGACGAGTGTCCCGCCGTTCCGGCCGCGCCGCCGTTCGAGTAGCCCGTCCTCGCAGAGCGAGACGAGCGCCCGCCGCACGGTGATCTCCGCGACGTCGAGGGCCCGGGCGATCTGGTCATTGCCGGGAAGGCGCTCCCCCGGCGCCAGCAGCCCGAGGTCGACCGCGAGGGCGATCCGGGCCCGCACCGTCTCCAGCGCCGAGAGCCGCCGGATGCCGCTGAGCGCCGGCGCGCGAAGCCTTTCGGTGGTCGCGCGGTCGCCCGGCTCGGGTGCGTCGGGAGGGACGGGCATGCGCCCACTCTAGCCATGCCGGGGGAGGTCCCGGCTCCGGCCTCTTGGATAACTGCTCATTTTGCTCTATTTTCCTTCCAGGCCCAGAGAGAGGCGGACGACCGTGGCCCGACCACTGCCCATCACGCTCGCGCAGGTGCCGCCGCGCCTGCTCACGGCGCCTTTCGCCGATTTCGCCGCCGAGGCCCGGGACCTGCTCGGCCGGTTCCGGCGAACGCGCGTCCTGGTGTACCCGGAGCTGCACCTGTGCGGCGTGGACACCACGCGCGGGCACGTGCGGCAGCAGGTGCGGGACGCCGCCGAGCCGCTGGACGGGCCGCGAAGGGCGGAGCTCGCCGAGTTGGCGCGCGAGCTCGGGATCTGGCTGCTGCCGGGCAGCGTCGTCGAACGCGGCACGAACGGCGAGCTGTTCAACACCGCGCTCGCCTTCTCTCCCGAGGGCCGCCTCGCCGCGTCGTACCGGAAGATCTTCCCCTGGCGGCCGTACGAGCCGTACGACCCCGGTGACCGGTTCGTCGTCTTCGACCTCGACGGCGGCGGCCGGGTCGGCTTCGCGATCTGCTACGACATCTGGTTCCCCGAGGTCGCCCGCCACCTGGCCTGGATGGGCGCCGAGCTGATCGTCAACCCGGTGATGACCACGACCGAGGACCGGGCGCAGGAACTGGTGCTCGTACGTGCCGCCGCCATCGCCAACCAGGTCTTCGTCGCGAGCGTGAACACCGCCGGACCGGCCGGCACCGGGCACTCGCTGGTGGTCGACCCGGAGGGCGCCGTACGCGCCGAGGCCCCCGGCGACGCCCCCGCCGTCCTCACCGACGTGCTGGACCTGGACGAGGTCACCCGCGTCCGCACGCACGGCACGGCCGGAGTGAACCGCATGTGGGACCAGTTCACCGACGCGGACTCCCCCATCGAACTGCCGCTGTACGAAGGCCGCATCGACCCTCGGCGGTGGCACCCGGCGGGCCATCACCCGCCCGCGACCAACTGAGCCCGTCCCTCGCATCACCCCACGGAGCCGTCCATGGACACCCACCCCCGTCCGCTCAAGCGCAGCCTGACCCTGAGATCGGTCGTCCTGTTCGGCCTGGCGTACATGACGCCGCTGATCGTCCTCGGCACGTTCGGGGTCGTGGCGACCACGACGAACGGCGTCGTGCCGACGGCCTACCTGCTCGCGCTCGTCGCGATGCTCTTCACCGCCTACAGCTACGGACGCATGGCGGCGGCGTACCCGGTGGCCGGCTCGGCGTACACGTACGTACGGCGCGCGATCGAGCCTCGCCTCGGCTTCCTCGTGGGCTGGGCCACGCTACTGGACTACTTCTTCCTGCCGATGGTCATCTGGCTGATCGGCGGGGCGTACCTGCAGGCCAAGTTCCCCGGCGTGCCGGGCTGGACGTGGATCCTCGCCTACATCGCCGTGACCACGGTGCTGAACCTGCTGGGGATCAAGACCGCGGAGCGCACCAACAACCTGCTCATGGTCTTCCAGATCCTGGTCATCGCGATCTTCGTGCTGCTGTCACTGCGGCACGCCGTCGATGTGGACGGCGCCTCGGCGCTCGCCTCGGGGACACCGTTCTTCCACGACGGGGCGACCTTCTCCGGCATCTCGGGCGGGGCGGCCGTCGCGGCGTACTCCTTCCTCGGCTTCGACGCGGTCACCACCCTCACCGAGGAGACCGTCGATCCCAAACGCACGATGCCGCGCGCGATCCTTCTGATCGCGCTGATAGGCGGGGCCATCTTCGTCACGGTCGCGTACACCACGCAGCTGGCCCATCCGGGCAGCGCGTTCGAGGACTCCAGTTCGGCGGCGTTCGAGATCGCCATGACGATCGGCGGTGACCTGTTCTCCTCGATCTTCCTCGCGGGTCTGGTCGTGGCGCAGTGCGCCTCCGGGATCGCGGCGCAGGCCAGCGGGTCACGCCTGCTGTTCGCGATGGGCCGGGACTCGGTCCTGCCGCGCCGGCTGTTCGGCTATATCCACCCGCGTTTCCGAACCCCGGCCTTCAACATCCTGCTCACCGGCGCGGTCGGCCTCATCGCGCTCCGGCTGAGCGTCGCCACCTCGACGTCGTTCATCAACTTCGGTGCCTTCGTGGCATTCACGTGCGTGAACCTGAGCGTCATCGCGATGTTCGTCCGCAACCGCCGCTCCGGCGCGGGCGGCCGCGTCCTGACCGGCGTCCTGGTCCCCACGGTCGGCGCGCTGGTGGACCTGTGGCTGCTGTTCCACCTCGATGGACGAGCCCAGATCCTCGGCATGGTCTGGCTCGCGCTCGGCGTCGCCTACCTGGCGTACCTGACGAGATTCTTCCGGCTCCCACCCCCGGAGCTGGAGTTCACCGAGGACAAGCGCCCTGCCGAGCCGCTACCCGCCGAGTAGGCCAGAACGGCGACAAGTGCTGACCGTCTCAGGCGGGCGCGCGGGGGACTGGCCGCGGGTAATGACCGCCTCGCGGGCGACTGGGGCCGCCCTCGGTGCCGTGTGTGACTCATGCCACATGCGGTGCCTGTCAGGTATCGGGGTGCTGTCTCGCTCAAGTCAGCGAGAGCAGAACGAACCGACAGGAGCAGCGCATGAAGCACCGCATCGTCGTCCTCGGCGCCGGCTATGCCGGGGCCTACGTGGCCGGGAACCTGGCCCGCCGGCTCTCCCCGGCGGACATCGAGATCACCGTGATCAACGCCGTGGAGGACTTCGTCCAGCGGCAGCGGCTGAACCAGCTGGCGGCCGGCCGGGAGATCGAGGCTCCGAAGCTCACCGACGTCTTCGCGGGCACGGATATTCGGCTGCGCGTGGCCCGTGTCACGGCCATCGACCCTGAACGCAAGGTCGTCGCCGTGGCCGACGCCGACGGAGGCGGCGAGGTCGGCTACGACACGCTGCTATACGCGCTCGGCAGCCACGTCGCCGACCAACGCGTCCCCGGCGTGGCAGAGCACGCCTTCGACGTCGCCGGACGGCCCTCGGCGCTGCGCCTGCGCGAGCGCCTGGATCACCTGGAAAGGCGGGGCGGAGGCGGGCGGGTGCTGGTCGTCGGCGACGGGTTGACGGGCATCGAGACCGCCACCGAGATCGCCGAGTCCCGGCACGGCCTGTCGGTGGCGCTTGTCGCCCGCGGCGAGCTGGGGGCCCGGCTCTCCCCCGGGGCCCGCGGCCACCTGCGCCGGGCCTGCGACCGGCTGGGAGTCGCCGTTGTCGAGCACGCCGGCGTCGAGGCCGTCGAGGCCACGCGGGTGCGGTGCGCCGACGGCACCGTCCTGGCGTCCGACGCGACCGTGTGGACGGCCGGGTTCGCGGTCAGTCCCGTCGCGGCCGCGGGCGGTCTTGAGGTCACCGAGGACGGTCAGGTCGTCGTCGATCGCACCATGCGGTCGGTCTCGCACCCGGACGTCTACGCCGTCGGCGACAGCGTCTACACCCTCGGTGACAACGGCCTTCAACTGCCGATGAACTGCGGTTCGGTCGGCTACACCGCCCGGCAGGCCATCGAGGCGATCGTGGGAAGGCTGACCGGCCGCGATATCGCGAACACCAAGCTGGTCTACCGGTACAACGCCATAAGCCTCGGACGGAGGGACGGGATACTTCAGCTGATCGACGGTGCCGGGCAGGCGAGGACGAAGTACATGGGCGGCCGCATGGCCGTGGGGATCAAGGAGAGCCTTCAAAGGGGCGCGCTGTGGGGCACCTCGCATCCGACGTTCGGCATGCCCCTGCGCAGGCGCCGCCTGACCGCCGCGCCCGCCGAGCAGGCGATGGTGTCCGCCGCGAAGTCGGCCACGTAGCCGCCTAGGTTGGTCCCCGTGGACGAGACCGCCGCCGATCGCTTCGACGCCGGCCGGTTCGAGGCCAGCCGGAACCGGCTGGCCTCGCTGGCCTACCGGCTGCTGGGCTCGGCCGCCGACGCCGAGGACGCCGTGCAGGACGCGTTCCTGCACTGGCAGGCGGCCGACCGGCGGCGGATCGAGGTGCCGGAGGCATGGCTGACCAAGGTCGTCACCAACCTGTGCCTCGACCGGCTCCGCTCGGCACGGGCCCGCCGCGAACGCACCGTCGGCGCCTGGCTGCCCGAACCTCTTCTGGAGGGCGACCCGATGCTCGGCCCGGCCGACACCGCCGAGCAGCGCGAAGCGGTCTCTTTGGCCGTGCTGACCCTCATGGAGCGACTGTCACCGCCCGAGCGGGCCGTCTACCTCCTGCGCGAAGCGTTCTCCTACAGCCATGCCGAGATCGCCGAGATCCTCGACATCACCGAATCCACGAGCCAGCAGCACCTGCACCGGGCCCGGCGCCGCATCACCACCGCGCGCCGCCGCGGCGGCGAAGCCGATGCCGCGTCCGCCCGCAGGATCGTCGAGGAGTTCCTCGCCGCCGCCTCCTCGGGCCGCACCGAACGGCTGATGGCGCTGCTCACCGACGACGCGACCGCGGTCTCCGACGGCGCCGGCCTGACCAGGACGCTGCTGCGCTACGACACCCCGCAGGGCATCGCCGCCATCGCACGGGCCGGCTTCCAGCCCGCATCCGCGCAACGGCGGCTCGGCGGCGCGCCCGCCATCCACTACGCGCTTGTCAACCGCACGCCCGCTCTCCTCGTCGTGTTCGGCGACCGGGTCAGCGGCATGGTGGCGTTCGACCTCGCCAACGGCAAGATCGCAACCGTGCTCGGCATCGCCGCCCCCACCCGCCTGGCCCGGCTCACCGAAGCCTGGCGGCGGCACGAAGCGGACACGCCGCTCATCGCCCGGTGGTGACCCCGCGCGCGGGCTGGTGAGCGACGTCTCCGCAGGTTCGAAAAGATTCGATCATATTATTGCAACTTCGCTCTAAACCGCTCATGCTTGGTCGGCGAAGACCCCCCGACGGCTTCGAACGGATTGGAGTTGTCCGTTGCATGTGCGTCGCCATCCCACCCTGCTGATCGCGCTTCTCACGGCCATCGTGAGCGCGGTCGCGCTGCCACCGGCATCCGCCGACGGCTGGCAGCCGAAGACGCCACCGCTCACCACCCCCTGGACCCACGAGGTCGGTCCCCGCAACGCCCTGCCCGACTACCCGCGTCCCCAGCTCACCCGGACGCGGTGGCAGAACCTCAACGGCGTCTGGCAGTTCGCCGGCGCCACCGCGGGTGAGCAGCCCCCCGTGGGCAAGACCCTCGACGAGCGGATCCTCGTCCCCTACCCGGTGGAGTCCGCGCTCTCCGGCATCGCCCGCGACGTCCACAACATGTGGTACCGGCGCACGTTCACCGTCCCCCGCGACTGGCGGACGCGCGGCCAGCGGCTGGTCCTGCGGTTCGGCGCCGTGGACTACAAGGCCACGGTGTACGTGAACGGCCGCCAGGTGGCCGCGCACACCGGCGGCTTCACCGCGTTCTCCGCGGACGTCACCGACGCCCTCAAGCCCGGCGGCGCGCAGGAGCTGATCGTCGGCGTGGAGGACCCCACCGACATCGGCCGCCAGGCCGTCGGCAAGCAGCGCAAGCCCGGCGACGGGATCTTCTACACCCCGGCGTCCGGCATCTGGCAGACCGTGTGGATGGAGCCGGTCTCCGCGGGCCACGTCGAGGACCTCACGATGACCCCGGACCTGGCCGGCAAGAGGCTCCGCCTCACCGCGCACGCGCCCGGAGCGTCCGGCGCGACGGTGGAGGCGGTCGCGTACGCGGGGCGCAAGCCGGTGGGCAAGGTGACGGGCAAGGCCGGGGACGAGCTCTCACTCCGGATCCCCCGCCCGCACCTGTGGACGCCCGACGACCCGTACCTCTACACGCTGAAGATCCGGCTCCGGGACGGCCGCCGGGTCGTGGACGAGGTCGGCTCCTACTTCGGCATGCGCTCGATCAGCCTCGGCAAGGGCGACGACGGCAAGACCCGCATGCTGCTCAACGGCAAGTTCGTCCCGCAGGTCGGCACCCTCGACCAGGGCTACTGGCCGGACGGCGTCTACACGGCCCCGACCGACGAGGCGCTCAAGTTCGACCTGGTCGAGCACAAGAAGCTCGGCTTCAACATGGTCCGCAAGCACATGAAGGTCGAGCCGGACCGCTGGTTCTACTGGGCCGACCGGCTCGGGCTGCTCGTCTGGCAGGACATGCCCGCCATGTTCGGCGGCCACAACCCGCCCGCGGCGGACAAGCAGCAGTTCGAGACCGAGATGCAGGACATGGTGCGGCAGCACGACGCCCACCCGTCGGTGGTCATGTGGGTGCCGTTCAACGAGGGCTGGGGCGAGTACGAGCCCAAGCGGGTCGCCGACACGGTCAAGGGCTGGGACCCGAGCCGGCTCGTCAACGCCGACAGCGGCGTCAACTGCTGCGACTCGCTGCCGGACAACGGCGAGGGCGACATCTATGACGACCACACCTACGTGGGGCCCGGCTCTCCGCCGATCCCGCGCGGCCACCGGGCCACCGTCGCCGGCGAGTACGGCGGCCTCGGCCTCAAGGTCGACGGCCACGAGTTCGACCCCGCGGGCAGCTTCGCCTACGAGATGGCGCCCGACTCGGCGACGCTGACCCGCCGCTACACCGAGGTGCAGGACGGGGTGCGCAAGCTCGTCGTCAAGTGCGGCCTGTCCGGGTCGGTCTACACGCAGATCACCGACGTGGAGAAGGAGGTCAACGGCCTCTTCACCTACGACCGGCAGGTGCCGAAGATGGACGCCGCCAAGGTCCGCGCGGCCAACCGGGCGGTCATCGCGGCGAAGCCGTCGTCCGGCGGCGGCGACGAGCCGCCGGGCACTCCCGGGCTCGCCGGCGTGAGCTTCTACCCGTTCAGCGAGGGCTCCGGCACCACGACCGCCGACGAGGTCGGGGACCACGACGCCACGCTGGTCGGCGGGCCGCAGTGGACGACCGGCCACGACGGTCCCGGCCTGCAGTTCAACGGCTCGGACCAGTTCGCCGACACCGGTGCCGCGATCCTCGACACCGCGGGCGGCTACAGCGTCTCCGCCTGGGTGAAGCTGGACCGCCTCGGCTCGTTCGCGACCGCGGTCAGCCAGGACGGCCCGAGCAACAGCGCCTTCTTCCTGCAGTACTCGGGAGCCGACAACCGGTTCGCGTTCAGCTTCGCCGGCGTCCGGGCGCTGGCTCCCGCGGCACCGCAGACCGGGCAGTGGTACCACCTGACGGGCGTCCGCGACGCGGCGTCCGGGGCGCTGACGCTGTACGTCAACGGCCAGAAGGCCGGCGCCGCCGAGGCGTGCCTCGGGACCGCCTCCACCGGCCACACAGTGATCGGACGGGCCAAGTTCGGCGGCAACCCCGTCGACTTCTGGCCCGGCGCGGTCGACTCGGTGCGCCTGTTCGACCGGGCGCTGTCGGCCGAGGAGGTGGCGAAGCTCGCCGGGGCCGGCGAGTAGCACCCCCGGCGAGTAGCACGAACGCCTGAACGAAGGAGGCGAGGAGTCCGCTCCTCGCCTCCTTCTCGTTGTGCGCGGTGTCTCAGCCGGCCGCGCGCAGGCGGCGGGCGGCCTCCTCCGGGAGGACGTCGTTGATGAACGCGCCCGCGCCCGACTCGCTCGCCGCGAGGTACTTGAGCTTGCCCTCGGCGCGGCGGGGCGTGAAGACGCGGACCGACAGGTGCGCCAGTCCGGCGTCCACGCGGGCCGGGGCCTGCTGCAGGTGCGCGATGTACGGCGCGGGCGCGTCGAAGAGCCGGTCGAAGCGGCGCAGGACGTCCCGGTAGAGCACCATCAGCTCGGACCGCTCGCCGGGGTCGAGGTCGGGGAGCCCGCCGACGTGCCCGTACGGGTAGATGTGGACCTCGTAGGGCCAGCGGGCCGCCTCGGGGACGAACGCGACGAAGCGGTCCGACCTGGCGACGACCCGCTCCCCGGCCCGTTCCGCGGCCACGATGGAGCAGAAGAGGCAGGAGCCCTGTTCCGCCCGGTACCGGCGCGCCATCTCCAGAGCGCGCGCCGGCGCCGCCGGGACGAAGGGGTAGGCGTAGATCTGCCCGTGCGGATGGTGCAGGGTCGTCCCGATCTCCACGCCGCGGTTCTCGAAGACGAAGACGTACTCGGTGCCGGGGAGCCGGTTCAGCTCGGCCGTCCGGTCCGTCCAGGCGCGCGCCACGGTGTCCAGGCGGCGGTCCGGCAGCAGGGCGAACGAGGAGTCGTGGTCGCCGGTGAAGCAGACGACCTCGCACCGGCCGCCGGCGGGCGGGCCGCCGAGGGAGGGGAAGCGGTTCTCGAAGGTGACCACGTGGTAGTCGGCGGCCGGTATCTCGCTCCGCCGGCCGCCGGTGGACGGGCAGAGCGGGCATTCGCTCTGCGCGGGCAGGTGCGTGCGGTCCTGCCGGTGCGCCGCCATGACCACCCACTCGCCCATCACGGGGTCGAGCCGCAGCTCGGAGCGGGGCCGCAGCGGGGGCAGCGAGCGCAGGTCGGGCGCCGTGCGGTCGTGGCCGGGTTCGTCGTCGAAGTAGATGAGCTCCCGGTCGTCGGCCAGCCGGACCGACGTGCGGAGCGAGTTCCGGTGGTCCAGGGTGCCGCCCCCGGTCTCGGAGACCGTCATGTGAGCCTTTGCACGCGGCTCAGGTAGCGCTGCACGACCACGACCACGGCGAGGAACGTGCCGCTGACCACCTGCTGGTAAGCCGAGGTGAGGCTTCCGATCTGGTTGATGATGTTCTGGATGACGCCGAGCAGGAGCACCCCGGCCAGGGTTCCGGACAGCGCTCCCGCGCCGCCGGTGAGCAGGGTGCCGCCGATGACCACGCCGGCGATCACGTCCAGCTCCATGCCGGCGCCGAGGATCGTGACGCCGGAGGACAGCCGGGCGGCGTTCAGCGCGCCCGCCAGCCCGGCGAGCAGGCCGGTCAGGAGATAGACCTGGATCTTGGTGCGGGCGACGGGCACGCCCATGAGCCGGGCCGCGTCCTCGCTGCCGCCGACGGCGTACACGCGCTGCCCGAAGCGCCCGCGCTGGAGCGCGAGGCCGCCGAGGACGAACAGCCCCAGCGTGATGTAGACCGGGTAGGACAGCCCGAGGAACGTGCCCTGCCCGAGCCGCGCGAAGGCATCGCTCTTCACCAGGTAGGTCTCGGCGCCCTCGTTCGAGATGGCGAGCATCAGGCCCCGCGCGCCGAGCAGGCCCGCGAGCGTGACGATGAACGGCGCCATCCCGGTGCGCGCGATGATCACGCCCTGCGCGAGGCCGATGGCGCCGCACACCGCGAGCGGGACCGCGAGGGCCGCGGCCCATCCGTACTGGGACGCCCACGCGGCGAGCACCCCGCCCAGCGCGAACTGCGAGCCGACGGACAGGTCGATGCCGCCGCTGATGATGACGAACGTCATGCCGACGGCGATGATCGCCAGGAAGGACGAGCCGGCGGCGAGGTTGGCGAGGTTCGCCCCCGACGCGAAGCCGTCGAAGACGACGGCGCCCACGGCCGCGACGAGGAGCAGCACGATCGGCGCGCCGTACTGCTGCAGCAGGCGCCCGGCCTGCTCGCCGCGTGCCGCGGCGGCGCCCGGCTCCGGCTCGGCGGCGGGCCGGCCGACGGTGGTGAGCGGTGTCATCGGGTCATCCGTTCCCTGGCCGCGTAGACGGCGACGAGGATGATGGCGGCCTGCACCATCTGCGTCCCGGACGAGGGCAGGTCGTGCTTGGTCAGCGTCGAGGTGAGCAGCTGCATGAGCAGCGCGCCCATCACGGTGCCCGCCACGCGCACCCGCCCGCCGGTGAGCGGGGTGCCGCCGACGACGACCGCGGTGATCGCCGACAGCTCCATCAGCAGCCCGAGCGAGGTCGGGTCGGCCGCCTGGATCCGCGCGGTGGACAGCACCCCCGCGATCGCGGCGAGGACGCCCGACAGCATGTAGACGAGCAGCAGGACCCGCTTGACGGGCAGCCCGGACAGCTCGCTGGCCCGCCGGTTCCCGCCGATCGCCACCAGCCGCCGCCCGAACGTGGTGCGGCCGACGAGGAACGCGACCAGCGCGACGACGGCCGCCGCGACCAGCACGACGTAGGGGACGCCGAGCACGGCGTCGCCGCCGAGCGACAGCAGTGCGGGGTCGCGGAAGTCCTCCAACTGCGGGACGAAGACGTTGGCGAGCCCGCGCAGCCCGACCAGCAGCGCCAGCGTCGCCACGATCGGCTGCACCCCGACGAACGCGACCAGGGAGCCGCCCGCCAGCCCGCTGAGCGCGCCGGCCAGCAGCGCCATCAGCACCGCGGGGACCAGGCCGTACCCGAGGTACAGCGCGATCATGGCCGCGGCCAGCGACATCACCGAGCCCACCGACAGGTCGATGCCCTCGGTGCCGATCACCAGCGCCATCCCGAGCGATACGATCAGGACCGGCGTCACCTGGACGAGCTGGTTCCGGAAGTTGTCCACCTCCAGGAAGTGCGGGGTGAAGAACGCGTTGAACAGCAGCAGCACCGCGACGGCGAGGTAGACGCCGTAGTTCTGCAGCCACGTCAGCGCGCGGGCGCGGTCGAGCCCCTGGAAGGGGGAGGCCGTCACCTGGGCCATGTCAGTCCTTGTCCTTTCCGGTCGCCGCCGGCCCGTCCTCCTCCGGCGCCGCGTCCGCGGGGGTCCGGGGGTCCGGCTCGGCGGCGATGGCCGCCATGACGCCCTGCTCGCTCACCTGGTCGCCGGTGAGCTCCCCGGCGACCGCGCCGTCGCGCAGGACGACCACCCGGTCGGCTCCCTCGACGAGCTCCTCCAGGTCGGAGGAGATCAGCAGGACGCCGAGGCCCTCGCGGGCCAGCTCGTCGATCAGGGTCTGCACCTCCGCCTTGGCGCCGACGTCGATGCCGCGCGTCGGCTCGTCCAGCAGGAGGACCTTCGGCTCGGTGGCGAGCCACCGGGCCAGCAGCACCTTCTGCTGGTTGCCGCCGGACAGCTCGCCGACCCGCTGGTGCACCGAGGACGCCTTGATGCGCAGCCGCTTCATGAACGTGTCGACGACGCGGTCGATGCGGGCGTCGGAGACGATGCCCGCCCGCGACAGGCCGGGCAGCGCGGCCAGCGCGATGTTCTCGCGGATGGACAGGCCCGGCACGACCCCCTCGGCCTTGCGGTCCTCGGGCAGCATCGCGATGCCCGCCTTGTTCGCGCTCGCCGTGGTGGGCCGCCGCAGGGACCGTCCCGCGACGACGACCGTCCCCTCGTCCAGGGGCAGCGCTCCGGCGATCGCCTTGGCCGTCTCGCTGCGTCCCGACCCGAGCAGGCCGCCGAGACCGACGACCTCGCCGGGACGGACGGTCACCGACACGTCGTGCAGCTGATGGCGGCGCGTCAGCCCGCGCGCCTCCAGGACCGGGACGTCGCCGGTCCGCTCGTGGTCTCCGGAGAACTTCGTGAGGCCCTCGGCGCGCACCTCGGCCATGTCCCGGCCGAGCATCAGCGAGACCAGCCGGAGCCGGTCCAGGTCGGCGAGCACGCCGGTGTGCACCATCCGGCCGTCGCGCAGGACGGTGACGCGGTCGCACACGCGGAACAGCTCGTCCAGCCTGTGGCTGACGTAGACGACCGCGATGCCCCGGTCCTGCAGGCCCCGGATGACGCCGAAGAGCGTCTCCACCTCGCGGGGTTCGAGGGAGCTGGTCGGCTCGTCCATGACCACGACGCGGGCGTCCACCGACACCGCCCTGGCGAGCGCGACCATCTGCTGCGTCCCGACGCCGTAGGACCGCAGCGGGCGGCGGACGTCGATCCGGACGCCGTAGGGGGCGAGGATCTCCTCGGCGCGCTCGTGCAGCGCGCGGGTGTCGATGAGGCGGAGGCGGTTGCGGGGCTCGCGGCCGAGCAGCAGGTTGCGCGCCACGCTCATCAGCGGGACGAGGCCTATCTCCTGGTGGATGGCCTGGATGCCGGCGCGCTGGGCGTCGAGGGGCCCCGCGAAGGAGACCGGCTCGCCGTTGATGCGGAGCCCGCCGGCGTCGGGGCGGTGCACGCCGGTCAGCACCTTCAGCAGCGTGGACTTGCCGGCGCCGTTCTCCCCGACCAGCGCGTGCGCCTCCCCGGGGCGCAGGCCGAAGGAGACGTCGTCGAGCGCGAGCACTCCGGGAAAGCGCTTGACGATCCCGGCCGCCTCGATGAGCGGCACGTCGTGGGGGGCGGACTTGGATGGGGGCACGGGCCACTCCCGGCGGAGATCTCCGGAGGGCGGCGGGCGGCCACGGGGTAGTCAGGCGCGCCCGCCGCCCGGTCAGAGGCGGGGAAACAGGGTCATGCGGCGTCCGGAACGCCGGGTCCGGATCAGTAGGCGTACGACAGGGCCTCCTTGGCGTTGGAGGAGTCGTACTCGCGGTCCTCGATCACGACCTTCTGCGGGATCTCGCCGCCGTCGAGGAACTTCTGGAGCGTCTGGAAGGCCAGCGGGCCGAACCTCGGGTTGGACTCGACGACCGCGTGGATCCAGCCGTCCACGATGCCCTGCACCGCGGCGCGCGTGCCGTCCACCGAGACAATCTTGACGTCGCCGGGCTTCTTGCCGGCGCCCTTCAGCGCGGTGACGGCGCCGAGCGCCATCTCGTCGTTCTCGGCGTAGATGGCGTCGATGTCGGGGTGGCTCTGCACGAGCTGCTCGGTGACCTGCTGGCCCTTCTCCCGGGCGAACTCGCCGGTCTGCTCGAAGGTGACCTGGATCCCGGGCGCCTTGGCCTTGATCTGGTCCTTGAACCCCTTGGTGCGCTCGGTGGTGACGTTGTTGCCGGCCGCGCCGAGCAGGATCGCCACCTTGCCCTTGCCGTCCAGCGCCTTGATCATCTGGTCGGCGGCCCGCTTGCCCTGCTCGACGAAGTCCGAGCCGATGAAGGTCACGTAGTCCTTGCAGGCGGTCGCGTTGATCTGCCGGTCGACGGTGATGATGGGGATCTTCTTGGCCGTGGCCTGCTGCAGCACCGGCTCCCAGCCGTCGGAGTTGAGCGGGGCGATGACCAGCGCCTTGGCGCCCTGGGCGATGAGCTGCTGGACGTCGCTGATCTGCTTGCCGAACTGCGACTGGGCGTTGGTGCTGCGCAGCTTGGACACGCCGATCTTCTTGGCCTCGGCCTTGATCGAGCCGGTCTCGGCGATGCGGAAGGGGTTGGCCTCCTTCTCCGACTGGGAGAAGCCGATCACCGCGCTCTTGGGGTCGAACTTCTCGCCCCCGAACTTGCCGAGCGTGCAGGTCGGCCCGGCGGCCGCGGAGGACTGGACGACCTGCTGCTGGCCCTCGGCGTCCTGGCCGCCGGCGGACCCCGCGTCGTCCTCGGACTTGGCGCAGCCCGACACGGCGAGTGTCACGGCGGCACAGATCGCGATGGCGGACCTCAGCGAGGCGCCGGGCCTGGGGGGCTTGACCATGATCGTGGTCCTTTCGCGAACCGGGGTGGTGCCGTCATTCAGCCACTGCCGATCAGATTCTGTCAATATCGCTCAGGTAACGACATCCGGGCAACCGAGAACGGTCACCCGCAGACGGCGGTCACCCGGACCCCGCCCGTGGCGAGGGCCGCCAGCTCGGCACCGGCCACGGGGGCGTCGCTGACGAGGGCGCTCATCAGGCCCGGCGGCACGGTCTGGTACACCGCCTCGACCCCGACCTTCGTCGCGTCCGCGAGCACCACCACCTCCGTGGCGGCGCGGGCGAGCGCGCGGTCCACCATCGCGACCTCCATGTTCGGCGTGGACAGCCCGCGCTCGGCCGTCAGCCCGTTCCCCGACAGGAACGCGACCCGCGCCCGCAGGCCCGCCAGCGACTGCTCGGCCGCCCCGCCCACCAGCGCGCGGATGGACCCGCGCAGCACTCCCCCGGTCAGCAGGACCTCCACGTCGGGCGCCCTGGCCAGCGTGTGCGCGACCGCCAGGGAGTTGGTCACCACGGTCAGCCCGCGCCGGGCCACCAGGTGGGCGGCGAGCCGCTCCGTGGTGGTGCCGGCGCCGAGCACCACCGTGTCACCGTCCTCGACCATGCCCGCCGCGGCCACGGCGATGGCTTCCTTCTCGGCCCCCGCCACCCGCGCCTTCTCGCCGTAGGAGGGCTCGTACGCCAGCGTCCCGGGCGGGAACGCGCCGCCGCGGGCCCGGACGAGCAGCCCCTGCTCGGCCAGCACGCGCAGATCCCGGCGCACGGTCACGTCCGAGCCGCCGACCGCGGTGGCGAGGTCGCGCAGCGCCATCCAGCCGTTGCGCTGGACGAGCTCAAGGATGTGCCGCCTGCGCGCCGCGGCGAAGCCCGGTCCGCTCACCCGATCCTCGATGTTCGTAAGTGACAGTTCTTGATTGATTCTGCCAGGATTGCGCCAGCAGCCTGTCAGCGAGGAGCCGCCGTGTCGATCGAGGACGAGTTCGCCGCCGCCTACGGCCGGACGCCCACCGCGACCTGGCGCGCGCCCGGCCGGGTGAACCTGATCGGCGAGCACACCGACTACAACGACGGCCTGGTGCTCCCCTTCGCCATCGGGCTCGGGGTCACGGTCGCGGGCGCCCGCCGGGACGACGGCATGCTCGAACTCCGGTCGCGCCAGGCGCCCGGCGGCGAGGTGACCGTGCCGGTGAAGGACCTGGCGCCGCGCGGCGTCCCCGGGTGGGCCGCCTACCCCGCCGGCGTCGCGTGGGCGCTCCGCGAGCACGGCGTGGGCGGCGCGTCCCTGCTGGTGGACGCCGACCTGCCGCGCGGTGCGGGGCTCTCCTCGTCGGCCGCGCTCGAATGCGCGACCGCGCTGACCCTGTGCGACCTCTACGGGGTCGCCGTCTCGCGGACGGAACTCGCGCGGCTCGCCCAGCGGGCCGAGAACCTCTTCGCCGGGGTCCCCTGCGGGCTCATGGACCAGTCGGCGTCGCTGCTGGCCGTCGCGGGGCACGCCCTGCTGCTGGACTGCCGCAGCGGCGAGACCGAGCAGGTGCCGCTCGCATTCGAGGGCCTTGCCGCGCTGGTCGTGGACACCCGCGCCGAACACGCCCTCGCCGGCGGCGAGTACGCCGCCAGGCGCGGGCAGTGCGAGCGGGCCGCCGAACTCCTCGGCGTCGCCGCGCTCCGGGACGTCGCGGACCTGGATCCGGCCCTCCGGACGCTGCGCGACCCGGTCCTCCGCCGGCGGGTCCGCCACATCGTGACGGAGAACGCGCGGGTGGCGTCGGCCGCCCGGCTGCTGGGGGCCGCCGCCCGGACGCCGGGACGCGAGCCCGGCGCGGGACTCGGGGCCCTGCTCACCGCGTCCCACGCGTCCCTGCGGGACGACTACGAGGTCTCCTGGCCGGAGGCCGATCTCACCGTGTCCGCGGGCGTGCACGCCGGTGCGCACGGCGGGCGAATGATCGGCGGCGGCTTCGGCGGCTCCGTGCTGCTGCTCTGCCCCGCCGGGAAGGTCGCCGGCGTGAGCGCCGGGATCGAGGCCGCCTACGCCGCGCAGGAGCGGCCGTCACCCCGGATCCACCGGGTGACCCCGTCCGCCGGCGCCGCACGGGCCGCCTGAGCGGGCCGGCCCGTCCTACGCCTCGGCGGCGTCGGAGCGGACCGGGGCGACCCAGACGTCGACCCCCGCGTTCTCGAACTCGCTCAGCTCCGACTGGGGCGCCCTGCCGTCGGTCACCAGGAACGCGATCTCGTCGGTGGGCACCGTCTGGAACATCGTGTCGACGCCCACCTTCGTGTGGTCGACCAGGGCGACCACCTCCTGGGCGGCGTGCGCCAGCGCGCGGTCGACGCCCGCGACCAGCATGTTCGGCGTGGACAGGCCCCGCTCGGTGGTCAGCCCGTTCCCCGAGATGAACGCCCGGCGGACCCGCAGGCTGGCCAGCGTCTGCTCGGCCGCCCCGCCCACGAGCGCGTGGATGGCGCCCCGCAGGGACCCGCCCGTCATCACCACCTCGACGCCGCGCGCCTCGGCGAGCACCTGGGCCACGAGCAGCGAGTTGGTGACGACCGTCAGCGAGTCGAAGCCGACCAGCTCGCGGGCCAGCTCCCGAGTGGTCGTCCCCGCGCCGATCACCACCGCGTCGCCCTCCTCGATGAGGTCGGACGCGAGCCGCGCGATCGCCGCCTTCTCCTCGGCCGCCACCTTGGCCTTCTGCTGGTAGGTCGGCTCGCGGGACAGCCCGCCCGGCGCCATCGCCCCGCCGTGCCGGCGGTCGAGCAGCCCCTCGGCCTCCAGGGCGCGGATGTCGCGGCGCACGGTCGCCTCGGACGCCTCCAGCGACGCCGCCAGGTCGCGCATGGAGACCGCGCCGTTCGCGCGGACGATCTCCAGCAGCCGCTGGCGGCGCTCGGCGGCGAACCCCGGACGACGTGGCATGCGTGCCCTTCCCGGAACGGTTCCGTGATGACAGGTCGGTGGTCCCGATGATGCCAGATCCGCGCCCCCACCGAACGATCCGCGCCCGCCGGGCGCCCGGATCCGCCGGACGGTCCCATGGAAGAGGACACGCGCGCTCGCCCAGGGTCGATTGATCGTAAACTGAGGGTCATGTCCGGCGAGGGTCCCACGTGCACGTGCGTCATCTGCCGTGACTACGGTGACCGCGACCGCTTGGACAACTTCCAGCTCCGCACGATCGTGCACATCACGCAGTACGGGTGGAGCGTCGTCCTCGTCCACGCCGACGACGACGGCCCCGGATGGGCGTACACGGTGGGGCTGTGGCACAGCCACCGGGCGCCGGAGCTGGCGATGTTCGGCGGCGACGTGTACGAGACCGAGGAGATCCTCAACGCCCTCGGCCGGCAGGCCGCCGAGGGCCGGGTCCCGGCGGACGGCGAGCGCCGCGACGGCGTCGTGCGGGGGCAGCAGGCCGCCTTCCGGGACGCCGACCCGCACTGGTACGGCGGGCTGTTCTCCGGCGCCGTGACGTTCTACCGGCGCCCCCCGCTGCCGATCCTGCAGGTCGTGTGGCCCAACCGGGAGGGCCTGTTCCCGTGGCAGCCCGGCACCGACCTGCCCTTCCGGCACGCGCAGCCCTGGCTGTGGCTCGACCCGAAGCAGCATCCGGCCGGCGCCTGGACGCGGCGGCTCGCCGGGCGGCGCGCCGACGGGTGGCTCTGACCGGCGGCGCCACCGGGCCGGCGCCCCGCGGCGGGCATACGATCGGCGGGTGTACGGGCCGATCGCCGCGACCATCCGGACCCAGCGCCTCGTCCTGGAGCCGCTGGCGGTCCACCACGCGGACGAGCTGGCCCCGGTCCTGGACGACCGGCGGCTGCACGCCTACATCGGCGGCGAGCCGCTCACGCGGGACGAGCTGCGCGCCCGCTACGCGCACCTGGTCGCGGGCCCGGCGCCGTTCCACCAGGAGTACTGGCTGAACTGGATCGTGCGGCGCGTCCGGGACGGGCAGGCCGTCGGCTACGTCCAGGCGACGGTCGCCCCCGCGCCGCCGGGGTTCACGGTGACGCCCGCGGACGCCGGCTCGACGGTCACGCCCGGTCCGCCGCGGCACCGCGCCTCGGTCGCCTGGGTGATCGGCATGCCCTACCAGGGGTTCGGCTTCGCGACCGAGGCCGCCCGCGCGCTGCTGGACTGGCTGGCGGCGCACGGGATCCGGGACGTCGTCGCCACCATCCACCCCGAGAACCGGGCGTCGGAGGCCGTCGCGTCCAAGATCGGCATGCGCGCCACCGGCGAGACCAGCGAGGAGGAGAGCGTCTGGCGCCTCCGCCGCCGGGCCGTCCCGTGATAGGTGGGTTGGCGGGTTGGTGGGGGGTGGAGGACGGTGGGCGGACGGAGTCCGTCGGTTGAATGGTGGTGGGTGGGGGCTGGAGGACGGTGGGTACGCAACAATCGACGGGCCAGGACCAACCGGCCCCGAGGGGGAGAGCACGCTATGCGGGAGGTGTGGCCCGGGGACCCCTATCCGCTGGGCGCCACCTGGGACGGCACGGGGACGAACTTCGCGCTGTTCTCGGAGGTGGCCCGGCGGGTCGAGCTGTGCCTGTTCGACGACGCCGGACGGGAGACGCGGCGCGACCTGCCCGAGGTGGACGGGTTCGTCTGGCACGCCTACCTGCCCGGCGTCGGCCCCGGGCAGCGGTACGGGTACCGGGTGCACGGGCCGTTCGCCCCGCGCGAAGGGCACCGCTGCAACCCGTCCAAGCTGCTGCTCGACCCGTACGGCAAGGCGGTCGAGGGCGACGTCCGCTGGCACGAGTCGCTGTTCTCCTACCGGTTCGCCGACCCCGACGCGCTGAACGAGGACGACAGCGCCCCCTACATGCCGAAGAACGTGGTGGTGAACCCGTTCTTCGACTGGGCGGACGACCGCGCGCCCCGCGTCCCCTACCACGAGAGCGTCATCTACGAGGCGCACGTCAAGGGGCTGACGAAGCTGCATCCCGGGATCCCGGAGGAGCAGCGCGGGACGTACGCGGGCCTCGCCCACCCGGTGATGGTCGACCACCTGCTCGACCTCGGCGTGACGGCGGTCGAGCTGATGCCGGTGCACCAGTCGGTCCCCGAGCACGCGCTGGTGGCGCGCGGGCTCGACAACTACTGGGGCTACAACACGATCGGGTTCTTCGCGCCGCACAACTCCTACAGCTCGTCCGGGCAGTACGGGGAGCAGGTGCTGGAGTTCAAGGCGATGGTCCGCGCCCTGCACGAGGCGGGCATCGAGGTCATCCTGGACGTCGTCTACAACCACACCGCCGAAGGCGACCACCTCGGGCCGACGCTGTCGTTCCGCGGCATCGACAACGCCTCGTACTACCGGCTGCGGGACGACGACAAGCGCTACCACCTCGACTACACCGGCTGCGGCAACTCGCTGAACGTCCGCAACCCGCACGCGCTGCAGCTCATCATGGACTCGCTGCGCTACTGGATCCTGGACATGCACGTCGACGGGTTCCGCTTCGACCTCGCCTCCGCGCTCGCCCGCGAGCTGCACGACGTCGACCGGCTCGCCGCGTTCTTCGACCTCGTCCAGCAGGACCCGGTCGTGTCCCAGGTGAAGCTGATCGCCGAGCCGTGGGACGTCGGGGAGGGCGGCTACCAGGTCGGCAACTTCCCGCCGCTGTGGACGGAGTGGAACGGCAAGTACCGCGACACCGTCCGCGACTTCTGGCGCGGCTCGTACGCGACCATGCCGGAGTTCGCGTCCCGCCTCACCGGCTCCTCCGACCTGTACGAGCACAGCGCGCGGCGCCCGTTCGCGTCCATCAACTTCGTCACGTGCCACGACGGGTTCACGCTGACCGACCTGGTCTCCTACAACGACAAGCACAACGAGGCCAACGGCGAGCACAACCGGGACGGCACCGACGACAACCGCTCCTGGAACTGCGGGGTCGAGGGCCCCGCCCGCGACCCCGCCGTCCTCGACCTGCGCGCCCGGCAGCGCCGCAACTTCCTCGCCACGCTGTTCCTCTCGCAGGGCGTGCCGATGCTCTCGCACGGGGACGAGCTGGGCCGCACGCAGAAGGGCAACAACAACGCCTACTGCCAGGACAACGAGATCGCGTGGGTGCGCTGGGAGGACTCCGACGACATGGAGTTCGTCCGGATCCTGTCGCGGCTGCGGCACGACCACCCGGTGTTCCGGCGCCGCCGCTTCTTCACCGGCAGGGGCACCGGCGCCGCGGCCGACATCGCCTGGCTCACCCCCGCCGGCGAGAGCATGACCGACCAGGACTGGAACGTCGGGTTCGCCAAGTCGCTCGGCGTGTTCCTCAACGGCGACGCCATCACCGAGCCCGACCCGCGGGGCCGGCGCGTCCGCGACGACTCGTTCCTCCTGCTGGTCAACGCCGGGTCGGAGCCGGTCGAGTTCACCCTCCCCGGTGCCGAGTACGGCGAGCGCTGGGAGTTCGTCCTCGACACCGCCGAGCCCGGCACCGTCGGCGAGCGCCCCCGGCTGAAGGCCCGCGACGCCGTTCCGGTCGGGGACCGGGCGCTGCTCGTCCTGAAGCGGGGGGCGTGAGCCCGCCGCTCACGCGCGGGTCGCCTCCAGCGCGGTCAGGAACACCAGCACGAACGTGGCGGCCGCTACCGCGCCGTGCGTGATCACCGCCGTCGCGGGGAACGCCTGCTCCGTGCCGCGGGCGTGCCGGCCGCCGCGCCCGACGAGCCAGCGGGTGAACATCAGGAACCCCTGGAAGATGACGACGAGCAGCGTCCCGAAGGCCACCCAGGCGCAGGCCGCGCTCTCGGTGGCCAGGTAGGCGATCCAGACGGCCAGTCCGGCGACGGCCGCGAGCGGATGCCCCGCCACGACCAGCACCGGAAACCGTGTCACCTTCGTCGACGGACCCCCGTGAGCCATCCAGATGACCAATAATCGGCCGCCGCCGACGGCGGCGAGGATCCACGCGCCGAGTGCCGCGTAACCCAACCCCCCGCTCCCTTCGTGAGATTCTCATCTCCGACCCCGCGGCCAGTGTCGCGGCCGGAGGCCCCGCGTATGACGGATTCGCGAAACTTGGTGTACGGCCGGTCACTCCGCGCGTCCGGCGTCGAGTAGCTTGAGACCTCTATGCGGACGCTTTCTCCGGAGCCCGGCGAGGTCGACCTCGCCGAGCGCTACGCCTATCCGGCGGACACCACCTGGATGCGTGCCAACATGGTGGCCAGCCTGGACGGGGCCGCGCAGCGCGACGCGCGCAGCGGGGGCCTCGGCAACGCCTCCGACCGGCACCTGTTCCTGCTGCTGCGCGGGCTCGCCGACGTCGTGATCGTCGGCGCCGGCACCGTGCGCGCCGAGGGCTACGGGCCGGTCCGGCCGAGCGCGGGCTGGGACGGCCTGCGCGACGGCAGGCCGGCCGTCCCGCCGCTGGCGATCGTGTCCCGGACGCTCGACCTCGACTTCGACGCGCCGGTCTTCACCGAGGCGGAGAGCCGCACGATCGTGCTGGCGGCCGCGTCCGCCGGCCCGGACCGGCTGGCGGCCGCCCGGGAACGCGCCGACGTCATCGTCGCCGGGAAGAACACGCTCGACTTCCCCGCCGCGGTCCGGGAGCTCGCCGCCCGCGGCCACAGGCGCCTCCTGTGCGAGGGCGGTCCGGGGGTCCTCGCACAGGTGGTGGCGCACGGGCTGCTGGACGAGCTGTGCCTCACGCTGAGCCCCCTGCTGCTCGCCGGGCACCCGACACGGATCCTGGACGGGCCGCCCATGTCCGTCCCGTCCGAGCTGAAGCTCGCCCACGCCCTCCAGGACGACGACGGCTTCCTCTTCCTGCGTTACACCCGCAGCCGGTAGCGGGCGAACAGCACGCCCTCGTCCAGGTGGAGGGCCGTGGGGGTGAGCGGTATTTCGGCGTCCAGCCCGTCCAGGAGGCGGGTGTGGCGCCGGGCTCCGAGCAGGGTCGGGGCGATGTTGAGGCACAGCTCGTCGACGAGGAACGCGCGGATGAGCGCGGTGGCCAGGGAAGGACCGCCCTCGCAGAGCAGATGCTCGTATCCGAGCTCCTCGCGGAGGATCGTGACGGCCGCGGGCAGGTCGACGTCGTCCTCCCCGGCGGCGACCACCTGGACGTGGTCCGGAACCCTGTGCCGGACGCCGCGTGGCGTCACGACGAGCGTGGCCGTCTCGGCCTCGGTGAACAGCGGGAGCGTCCAGTCGAGATCGACGGAGCGGCTCACGACGATGATCGGCGCGGGCGGCCGACCGCGGCGCGCGCGCAGATCGGAGCGGAGGCGGGCCGGGCCGAGGCGTCCCGTGCGGGCCGTTCCGGCCCCGACGAGGATCGCGTCGGCCAGCGCCCGCAGAGTCCGGAACACACGGAAGTCGGCGGCGCCGCCGAGACCGTCCGTCCACCCCTCGGCGTCGGTGACGGAGCCGTCCACGCTCATGACCATGCCCAGCCGGAGGCCCGGCAGGTCGGCGTAGGCCTCGTACGGGTCGACGTGCGGGGCGGCGGCGCCGGCGGGAGGCTCGGGCAGCAGACGGCGCATGACCTGCACGTTATCGAACGCCGTATCGCGCCCCCGGCGTGTCCTTTTGTCGGTCCGGGGGCGCAAGATGGGGGGATGGACCTGCCGATCAGCCCGCCGCTGCCGCCGATGCTGGCCAAGGCGGTCAAGACCATGCCCAAGGGCGACCTGCTGTACGAGCCCAAATGGGACGGATTCCGCTGCATCGTCTTCCGGGACGGCGACGAGGTGGAGCTGTCCAGCCGGGGCGAGAAGCCGCTCACCCGCTACTTCCCCGAGCTGGTCGAGGCGGCGAGGCGCGAGCTGCCGCCGCGGTGCGTGGTGGACGGCGAGATCGTGCTGCCGATGGGGACGCGCCTCGACTTCGACGCCCTCCAGCAGCGCATCCATCCCGCCGCGTCGCGGATCAAGCTCCTGTCGGAGAACGCCCCGGCGTCGTTCGTCGCGTTCGACCTGCTCGCGCTCGGGGACGAGTCGCTGATGGAGGTGCCGCTCGGCGAGCGCCGGCGGCGGCTGACCGAGGCGCTGACCGCGGCGAAGGCGCCGATCCATGTCACGCCCGCCTCCGACTCCTACGACCTGGCGCTGCGCTGGTTCGAGGAGTTCGAGGGCGCGGGGCTGGACGGCGTCATCGCCAAGCCGCGGGACATCCCGTACCAGCCCGACAAGCGCGTGCTGTTCAAGGTCAAGCACGAGCGGACCGCCGACTGCGTCGTGGCCGGCTTCCGCTGGCACAAGTCCGGGCCCATCGTCGGGTCGCTGCTGCTCGGCCTCTACAACGCCGAGGGGAACCTCCAGCACGTCGGGGTGGCCGCGTCGTTCTCGATGAAGCGCCGGGCGGAGCTGGTCGAGGAGCTGAAGCCCTACCGGCTGGAGGATCTCTCACAGCATCCCTGGTCGGAGTGGGCGAACCAGACCGAGGCCACCGTCGACCGCATGCCGGGCGCCATCTCCCGCTGGACGGGCAAGAAGGACCTCAGCTGGGTGCCGCTGCGTCCCGACCTGGTGGTCGAGGTGGCCTACGAGGCGATGGAGGGCAACCGGTTCCGGCACACCGCCCGCTTCCGCAACTGGCGGCCCGACCGGACCCCGGAGTCCTGCACCTACGAGCAGCTGGAGATCCCCGTGGCCTACGACCTCGCCGACATCTTCGGCGGCCAGGCGACGAGCCCGCGCGTCGACCGCTGAACAGGGTCCGGCGCCGCGCCGCGTCCGGCGCCGGACCCGCGCGGCCGGGGCGCGCCGCGCCCCGGCCGCCGGCCGTCAGGGCTGGGTCTCGTTCTCGATGGTCTGCCTAATCAGCTCCTCGTCCGGCGGCGCGGACCTCTTCGCCGAGGTGAACGGGCGCAGGTAGGTCTGCTCGACGCCGGGGACGCGGTCCTCGATGACGAACGTCGCCTTGGTGGAGATCTCGGCGCCCGGCGTCCGGACGGTCGGGAGCGTCTTGAAGTCGGCCTTCATCTCCTCCCTGCTCATCCTCGTGATCACGTAGCCGCGCTGGTTGTTGTAGAAGCGCAGGTGCGGGTTGATCTTGAGGAAGGGGTGGGCGGCGGGGTCGGAGTCCGCGCCGTCGCCGGTGCTGGTGATGGACGTGCAGACCAGCTCGGCGCCGACCGTCCGGGAGCCGGGGTCGTCGTAGTCGGCCTTCAGGTCGCTCGCCCAGTGGGCGTGGACGTCGCCGGTGAGCACGACCGGGTTGCGGACCCCCGCGTCCAGCCAGCCCCTGGTGATCCGGTCGCGGGAGGCGACGTAGCCGTCCCAGGCGTCCATCGAGGTCTTCTTGACGGGGCCGTCGGTGTTGTCGCGCTGGGCGAAGAACACCTGCTGGCCGAGGACGTCCCAGTGGGCGGTGGAGCGGCGGAAGCCGTCCAGCAGCCACCTCTCCTGCGCGCCGCCGGTGATGGAGCGCTTCGGGTCGGCCGCCTCGGGGCAGTCCCGGTAGCCGTCGCCGCAGCTCTGGTCGTCCCGGAACTGGCGCGTGTCGAGCATGTGGAAGGTGGCCAGCCGCCCCCACCGGACCCGCCGGTAGAGCTGCATGTCCGGGCCCCTCGGCACGGAGCGGCGGCGCAGCGGCATGTTCTCGTAGTAGGCCTGGAACGCGGCGGCCCGGCGTGCGCGGAACGCCTCGGGGGACGGGGTGTCGGAGCCGGCCTCGGGGACGTCGTCGGCCCAGTTGTTCTCGATCTCGTGGTCGTCGAACACGACGAGCCAGGGTGCGGCCTGGTGCGCGGCCTGCAGGTCGTGGTCGGACTTGTACTGGGCGTGCCGCAGCCGGTAGTCCGCCAGCGTGACGGTCTCGGGTCCCTCGTGGTCACGGACGTTGCCGCCCGGGATGGTGTAGACGCCCTTCTTGTACTCGTACTGGTAGTCGCCCAGGTGCAGGACCAGGTCGGGGTGTTCCTCGGCGAGCCGCCGGTACGCGGTGAAGTAGCCGTGCTCGAACTGGGAGCAGGACGCGAACGCCATGGCGAGGGCGGGACCGTAGGTGGCGGGGTGGGGGGCGGTGCGCGTCCGCCCGACCGGCGAGACGTGGTCGCCGGCGCGGAAGCGGTACCAGTAGTCGCGGCCGGGGCGCAGGCCGTTCAGCTCGATGTGGACGGAATGGGCGGATTGCGGCCGGGCGGCGGCGACGCCGCGCCGCTCGACGCGGCGGAACCGCTCGTCGGACGAGACCTCCCAGCGGACGGGGACCGTGCGGGGCGGCATGCCGCCGAGGCCGTCCTCGGCGTGCGGGTTCACCGCCAGCCGGGTCCAGAGGACGAACCCGTCCGGTTCGGGATCGCCGGAGGCGACGCCGAGCGTGAACGGGTCGCCGGGCAGGGTGCGGGAACGGCGGGCGGCCTGGGCGGTTCCGGGGGCGCCGGTCACGGCGACGGCGGTGGCGAGCCCGCTGGTGACCAGGAAGGTGCGCCGGTTCAGGGGGTGTGCGGAGGCTGCCATGGAGGAGCGACCTTTCGGAGGAATCCGGCAGTGATCGCCGGACAGCCTCACGAAGGCCGGTGACCTCGGGGCACCGCGCGGATGACGTCCGCCACAACAGAAACGATCTTTTGGGCGGCGCCGGGAAGATCACGCAGCGCGAGGAAAAGGATGCTAGGCTAGCGCGCTACAAGTTACGCACACAGATAGCCAATCCTATGAATAGGAGTGTACCCAAGGCATGGGACTCCGTCAAGCCGACGCTGTCAACCCCGAGCGCGAAGAAAAGGCACGGCAGGCCGCCCTGCGGGCCGAGCAGGAGTACGTGTCCCGCGTGTACGCGCGGCTCGACGTCGAGCGGGCGAGCGCCGAGGCCGCGCTGCGGCAGGGGCCGGCCGGAGGCGGCGGCGTGTTCCAGGCGCGCCTGGAGAGCGCCGTCGCCTCCGAGGAGGCCGCCCGCCGCCTCGCCCGGCTCGGCGGGGTGGAGCACGGCCTGTGCTTCGGCCGCATCGACCACCGCGCCGGCGCCGGCGGCCCCGGCGACACGTTCTACATCGGCCGCGTCGGGCTCCGCGACGAGGACCGCGAGCCCATCCTGATCGACTGGCGCGCCGAGGCGGCCCGCCCGTTCTACACCGCGACCCCGGGCGCGCCCGGCACGCTCGCGCGCCGCCGTCACCTGCACCTGCGGCACCGCGAGGTCGTCCGGCTGGACGACGAGGTGTTCGACCTGGAGGGCCTGGAGGAGTCCGAACGCGGCGGCATCGTGGGCGAGGCCGCCCTCCTCGCCACGCTCCGCCGCCGCCGGACCGGCCGGATGAGCGACGTCGTCGCGACCATCCAGGAGGAGCAGGACCAGGTCATCCGGTCCGGCCTGCAGGGCGTGCTGGTCGTCCAGGGCGGCCCCGGCACCGGCAAGACGGTCGCCGCCCTGCACCGGGCCGCGTACCTCCTCTACACGCACCGCGACGTCCTCGAACGCCGCGGAGTGCTCGTCGTCGGCCCCAACGCCACGTTCCTCCGCTACATCGAGCAGGTGCTGCCGGGCCTGGGTGAGACCGACGTCGCGCTGGCCACGGTCGGCGAGCTGTATCCGGGCCTCAAGGCGGCGGCCGCCGACACCCCGGCGGCCGCCGTCGTCAAGGGCGGCCTGCGCATGGCCGACCTCGTCGAGGCCGCCGTCCACGACCGGCAGATCGCGCCCGCCGGCGGCCTGCGCATCGAGACCGACGGCCTCACCCTGGTCGTGGACGCCGAAAGGTGCGAGCAGATCCGCGACCGCGCCCGCGCCCTGCGCCTCCCGCACAACATGCAGCGGCGCCGCTTCGTCCACGACATGCTGGAGGCGCTCGCCTTCAACCGGGCGGAGCAGTACGACCGCATCATGGACGAGCCGCTGGAGGAGATCGCGAAGTCCGGCGGGCTCCCCGACTGGCTCCAGGAGCTCATCGACGAGGCCGAGGACGAACCCCTCCTCGACGAGACGGACCTCCGCCTGGCCAAGGAGGCCCTGTGGCAGGACCCGGCCGTCCGGTCCGCACTGGACGGGCTGTGGCCCGAGCTGACGCCCCAGCGACTCCTCGACGACCTCTTCGCCGATCCCGAGGCGCTCACCCGCGTCGGGGCGCAGGCCGGCCTCTCCCCCACCGAATGTGCGCTCCTGCACCGCCCGTCGGGCTCACCGTGGACGGTCTCGGACGTCCCCCTCCTGGACGAGGCCGCCGAGCATCTCGGCAAGGACGACTCCGCCGACCGGGCCCGGGAGCGGGCCGCGCGGGCCGCCCAGGCCGAGGAGGAGCGCTACGCCCGGGAGGTCATCGAGACCGCCGGGACGACGAACCTCCTGTCCGCACGCGACGTGATCTCCGCGGGCGAGCTCGCCGAGCGCCACCACGACGGCGGCCCCTTCCTCACCACCGCCCAGCGCGCCATGGCCGACCGCGAGTGGGCCTACGGCCACGTCATCGTCGACGAGGCCCAGGAACTCTCCGAGATGGCCTGGCGCACGGTGATGCGCCGCGTCCCGACCCGCTCCCTCACCGTCGTCGGCGACATCGCCCAGACCGGCAGCGCCGCGGGCGCCTCGTCCTGGGGCCAGATGCTCGACCGCTACGTGCCGGGCCGCTGGCGCGAGCAGCGCCTCCTGGTCAACTACCGCACCCCGGCCGCCATCATGCGGGTCGCCGCCGACGTCCTCGCCGCCGTCGCCCCCGACCAGACCCCGCCCGAACCCGTGCGCGACGACGGCCCGCCGCCCGCCGCGCTCGCGCTGCCGGTCGCCGAGCTACCGTCCCTCGTCCGCTCGGAACTGTCTTTGGTCACGGGCGGCGAGGACATCGGCGGAGCCTTCAAGGAGGGCCGCCTCGCCGTCATCACCTCGGCGGCCCGGCACGCCGCCGCGCTGGACGCCCTCCCGGACGCCGCCGCCGGCGCCACCCCGGAGGCCCTCGACTCTCCCGCCGTCGTGCTGACCACCGAGGAGGCCAAGGGCCTGGAGTTCGACTCGGTGATCGTCGTCGACCCGTCCGGCATCCTCACCGAGTCACCGAAGGGCGGCCAGGACCTCTACGTCGCCATGACCCGCGCCACCCGCCGACTGACCATCGTCCACGACCACGACCTCCCACCCCTCCTGTCAGCCCTGGCCTAACCGCGCTGGATGGCTGCGAGGGTGCGGTGGAGTTCGGTTGTGATGATCTGGCCGGCGGCGGCGGGGTCGCGGGTGCGGATGGCCTCTACCAGGGCGGCGTGGGCGGCCCGGCCGTGGGCGGTGTCGGAGGTGGGGACGTCGACGAGGGCGACCAGGTCGAGGAGGCCGTCGCGCAGGACGGGGACGAACTCGGCGAACAGGTCGGCGAGCACGGGGTTGTGCGCGGCGGCGATCACCGCGGTGTGCAGGGCGATGTCGGCGTCGATGAAGGGTTCGAGGGACGGGCCCGCGAAGGCCTCGTCGCGGGCGGCCAGGGCCGTGTCGAGGGCGGTCAGGTCGGCGTCCGTGCGGCGGGCGGCGGCGAGCTCGGCGGCCCGGACCTCCAGCATCGTGCGGATCTCGTAGATGTCGGCGACGGAGGCGCGGCGGAGCCGGGCGGGCCAGTCCTCGTCCGGCTCGGTCGCGACGACGAAGACGCCGGCGCCCTGGCGGGCCTGGACGAGCCCGGCGCCGGCGAGGGCGCGCAGCGCCTCGCGGACGGTGGAGCGGCCCACGCCGAGTTCCCTGGCGAGCGTCGTCTCGCCGGGGAGCCGCGTCCCGACCGGCCACGAACCGCCGGTGATCTGGTCGCGGAGGCGCTGGGCGGCCTGCTCGACGAGCGGGCTGGGGCGGAGCGGGCCGAGCGGCATGCGGGTTCCTCCGGGACGGTGACGGTCCCAGCCTAGCTTCACCTCAGCTTGTCTGAGGAGCTGAGGTGTGGTTGGGTGGCCGCCATGTCGTGGCGGGTTCTTCTTCTCGGTCGCCGCGGCGGGGCCTGATCCGGACCGGCACCCCGCCGCGGGGTCCGGTGCTGCCGGTCGTCCGGCGATGTAAAGGACAGAGCCCCATGAACTTCTCCACTTTGCGCACCCCGTCCGGCCCGGTGGCGGACGGCGCGCCCTTCTGGAACCCGCAGCGCGGCAGCTCGATGCCGTTCCACCGGTACCGGTCGGTGCACGAGCGCGTGCCGTCGCCCGTGCCGAACATCGAGCGCACCTGGCCGTCGCGGCGCATCGAGAGCGCGCCGCTGTGGGTGCCGGTCGATCTGCGGGACGGCAACCAGGCGCTGGCCGAGCCGATGGACACGCCCCGCAAGCGCCGCATGTTCGACCTCTTCGTGGCGATGGGCTTCAAGGAGATCGAGGTCGGCTACCCGTCGGCCAGCCAGACCGACTTCGACTTCGTCCGCCACCTGGCGGAGGCGGGCGTTCCGGACGATGTGACCCCGGTCGTCTTCACGCCCGCGCGGCGCGAGCTGATCGAGCGGACGTTCGCCTCCATCGAGGGGCTGCCCCGGGCGGTCGTCCACCTGTACACGGCGACGGGCCCGGTGTGGCGGGACGTCGTGCTCGGCTCCGGCAGGGAGGGCGTGCGGCGGCTGATCCTGGACGGGGCGGCGGATGTGGCGCGCCTCGCCCGGCCAGGCGTGCGTTTCGAGTTCTCGCCCGAGACGTTCAACGTCACCGAGCCGGACTACGCGTTGGAGGTCTGCGACGCGGTCACCGGGCTGTGGGACGCCTCGCCCGACCGCCCGGTGATCCTGAACCTGCCGGCGACGGTGGAGATCGCCACGCCGAACGTGTACGCCGACCAGATCGAGTACATGCACCGCAACCTCGCCCGGCGGAACGCGGTGATCCTTTCGGTCCACCCGCACAACGACCGCGGGACGGGCGTCGCCTGCGCGGAGCTGGCGCTGCTCGCGGGCGCGCAGCGGATCGAGGGCTGCCTGTTCGGCAACGGCGAGCGGACCGGGAACGTCGACCTGGTCACGCTCGCGCTGAACCTGCACGCGCAGGGCGTCGACCCGCGGATCGACTTCTCCGACATCGACGAGATCCGCCGGACGGTCGAGTACTGCAACCGGCTGCCCGTCCACGAGCGGCACCCGTACGGCGGCGACCTGGTCTACACGGCCTTCTCGGGGACGCACCAGGACGCGATCGGCAAGGGCATGGCCCGCCACGTCCGGCGCGCGGAGGAACAGGGCATGCCGCCGGAGCGGCTGCCGTGGGACGTCCCGTACCTGCCGATCGACCCCGCCGACGTCGGGCGCGGGTACGAGGCGGTCATCCGGGTCAACAGCCAGTCGGGGAAGGGCGGGATCTCCTACCTGCTGCGGACCGGGTACGGGCTGGACCTGCCGCGCCGCCTGCGGATCGAGTTCTCCCAGGTCGTCCAGCGGGCGACGGACGGCAGCGGCGAGGAGATCACCGCGGCCGATCTGTGGGACCTGTTCCGCGCCGAGTACCTCGACCGGTCCGGGCCGGTCTCGGTGGCGGGATGGCGGACGTCCCACGCCGATCCTCGTGCGGAGGGACGCCCTTCACAGGGGACAGGCCCGGCGCGGCACGACTTCACCGGTGTCATCGCCGTCGACGGGGACGAGCGCGAGTGCACCGGCTCCGGCAACGGCCCCCTGGACGCCCTCACCGGCGCGCTGGCCGCGGCCGGGATCAAGGTGGACGTGCTGCACCACGCCGAGCACTCGACCGAGGCCGGTCCCGACGCCAAGGCCGCCGCCTACGCCGAGTGCCGGGTGGACGGTGTGACGGCGTGGGGCGCGGGCCTAGACACGTCGGTGCTCACCGCGTCGGTGGAGGCCGTCCTGTCGGCGGTGAACCGCGCGAAGCGCGGCTAGCGGCGCCGGCCGAGGGGGCGGCGCCAGGACAGGCCCGTCCCGGGGATGCGGAACGTCATGTGCCGGCGCCCGTCCGCGGAGCGGGTGTAGCGGGCGCCGCGCGTCCCGACGCTGTGCCCGACCCCCTTCTTGGACAGGTTGATCCGGAACGGTCCCTTGCGGAGTGATTTTCGATAGCTCCAACCCATAAAGGCGGGGGTGCCCGGCAGGCACGCCGGGCATCCCTCCCCGCCGTCACGGACGGACCGAGATCAGGGTTACGGACGGACCGTGAGGCGCAACGGCAGGACGTGACCAAATCCGGTCCGAGTTCGTCGTGCGCCGCCCTTTACCCCGCGCCGCCGGGCGAGGAACCTGTGGCCCGACGGAGATCATTTTCATGACCGGAGGTGCGGGTTGGCCAGGCGATCCCTGAGACGAACCCGGCGGACGATGACGGTGGCCGTGCTGACGGGCGTCGCGCTCGCCGGCACCGGCGGCGGCGCGACGGCGCTGGCCCGGACGTCCCCCAAGATCGTGGTGAAGGACGGCGTGACCCAGCCGGTCTTCTCCTACAAGGACGCGATCCGCGAGCACGTCTACGTCGAGTCCGGCGTGGACAGCGACGGGGACGGCAGGAAGGACCGCGTCAACGTCGACATCATCCGGCCCAAGGAGACCGAGAACGGCCTCAAGGTCCCGGTGATCATGGACGAGAGCCCGTACTACGACAACGCCGGGCGCGGCAACGAGAGCGAGCTCAAGACCTACGACGCGAACGGGAACCCGGTGAAGTTCCCGCTCTACTACGACAACTACTTCGTGCCGCGCGGGTACGCGTTCCTCGCCGTGGACATGGTGGGGACGACCCGCTCCGACGGCTGCCCCGTCAGCGGCGGCCCGAGCGACGTCCTCGGCGGCAAGGCCGTGGTCGACTGGCTCAACGGGCGCGCGAAGGCCTACCGGCCGGACGGCAGCCCGGTGAAGGCGACGTGGACGACCGGCCGCACCGGCATGATCGGCAAGTCCTACGACGGGACGCTCGCCAACGGCGTCGCGGCGACCGGCGTGGAGGGGCTGGAGACGATCGTCCCGATCGCGGCGATCAGCAGCTGGTACCAGTACAGCCGCATGAACGGCGTGAAGTACTGGACGGACGAGCAGCCGTGGCTCGCCGACTACGTCGACACCGACCCGCCCGCCAAGTGCGCCGCCGCGAACGCCGGCCTCGACGAGGGCGAGGACGACGCGACCGGCAACTACAACGCCTACTGGAAGACCGCCGACTACCGGAACGGGACGATCGCCGACGCCCGCAAGGTCCGCGCCAGCATCTTCGCCTACCACGGCGTCAACGACCTGAACGTGAAGGACGACCACTTCGCGCTCTGGTGGGAGGCCCTCGCGAAGCGGGGCGTCCAGCGCAAGGTGTGGCTGTCGCAGCGCGGCCACGTCGACCCGTTCGACATCCGGCGGGACGCGTGGGTGCGCACCCTGCACCGGTGGTTCGACCACGAGCTGCAGAAGATCCCCAACGGCGTCATGCGGGAGCCGCGCGCCGACATCGAGGTCGGGCCCGACCAGTGGATCACCCAGCGCGACTGGCCGTCCCGGGACGCGCGGAACATCGTCCTGCGGCCGGGCGCGGACGGCTCGCTCGGCCTGAAGCCCGCGGCCGGGGGCGCGACCGCCGCGTTCACCGACGCGGCCGGCCCGCAGGGCGGCGGCTTCCCGGAGAGCGCGATGGTCGCCGACCCGACGACCGCGCAGCCGTACCGGGCCGCGTTCGTCTCCTCCCCGCTGCCGAAGACCGGGCGCCTGTCGGGCACCCCGGCGGCGCGGCTGCGGATCAAGCTGGACAAGCCGACGACGAACGTCACCGCGCTGCTCGTCGACTACGGCGAGGACACCCGCGTGAACTACCTCGGCGCCGGCTCCGGCATCCGGACGCTCGACACCGAGGACTGCCACGGTGAGAGCACCCCGTCCGACGACGCCTGCTACAAGCAGACGGAGGTCACGACGGTCGCCTCCCCCGCCAACGTCATCGCCCGCGGCTGGCTGGACGCCCAGAACGACCGGTCGCTGAGCCGGCCCCGGCCGCTGCAGCCGGGCCGCTACTACACCGTCGACTGGGAGACTCTCAGCCAGGAGTACGTGCTGAAGAAGGGCCACCGCCTGGCCCTCGTCCTCGCCGGGACGGACGCCGACTACAACACCGAGACGCCCACGGGCGCCCGGGTGACGGTGGATCTGCGCGGAAGCTCCGTCAGCATCCCGGTCGTCGCCGCCGAGGAGGACGTGAACACCCTGGTCGCCCCGCCGCGGACGAGCACGACGTGGCGCGGGCCGTCCAAGGTCGACCTGCCCGTCCAGGAGCGCAAGCTCTACTGACCCGACCATCTCCGCCGACCGTCCTTGAGGCCCGCCGCCCCCGAGCCGGCGGGCCTCAAGCACGTCCTAGAGGGCGATGCCCTCGCCCGGGTCGAGGAGGTGGAGGCGGTCGGTGAGCCCCGCCTTGTCGAAGGCGGGCGGGATCGTGTCGCGGCCCTCGGAGAAGTGCGTCCAGCCTTCGAAGTGCAGCGGGACGACCCGGGCGGCGCCCAGGATCGCGGCGGCCTCGGCCGCGCCCTCACTGGTCAGCGTCAGGTGGGCGTCGCCGACGAGCGGTGTCCGCGCTCCGCCGGCGAAGAGCACGGCGACGTCGATCGGGGCGAACCGCTCGGCGATGGCCCGGACGACGTCGAGCGACGCGTTGTCGCCGCTGACGTAGGTGGTCGGCACGCCTTCGCCGGACAGCACGAACCCGGTGACCGGGCCGGTGAGGTGCTCGGTGCCGTCCGGGCCGTGCCGGGCCGGGACGCCGGTGACGCGGAGGGTTCCGCCGTCAGGTCGCGGCAGGTCGGCGTGCTCCCAGTTCGGCAGGGCGCGGGCGGTGCCGCCGAGGCGTCCGGCGGCGGTCTCCGTCGTCAGCGTCAGCGGGACGTCCGCCAGGTACGCCCGGCCGGCCGTGTCCAGGTTGTCCGGGTGCTGGTCGTGCGAGAGCAGCACCGCGTCGACCGCGCCGATCTCGTCCGGGCCCACGACCGCGCCGATGGTCTTGGTCAGCTTCCGGGACCCGATCGGGTAGTCGCCGGGCGCGTCGAACGTCGGGTCGACGACGAGCCGCACGCCTCCGATCTCCAGGATCGCGCTCGGGCCACCGAGATACCGGACGTTCAACGAGGACATGCTCCCGCCTTCGACTCGACCTTCCGCACGACGGTTCAAGCGAGGCGCGGCGGCGGATATTCCCTACTGGTTGTCGGTGTCCTTGCTGGGCTGGACGCGCTTGGGCTCGCCGGGCATCTTCGGGTAGTTCGGCGGGTACGGCATGTCGCCGAGGCCGTGGTCCTTCTCGTCGCGGTCGGCCAGCTCCAGGAGGCCCTCCAGGGAGAAGGACTCCTCGTCGATGGACGCGTGGAGGTCGCCGATCTCGGCGAACCGGGCCGGCATCGTGGCGATCGTGAAGTCGTGCGGGTCGGCGTCGGCCAGCTCGTCCCAGGTCACGGGCGCGGAGACCGGGGCGTGCGGGGCCGGGCGGACGCTGTAGGCCGACGCGATCGTCCTGTCGCGGGCGTTCTGGTTGAAATCTATGAAAATCTGCTCGCCCCGCTCCTCCTTCCACCACCTGGTGGTGACCTCGGCGGGCGCGCGGCGCTCCACCTCGCGGCCGAAGGCGAGGGCGGCGCGGCGGACCTCGGTGAACGTCCAGCGGGGCTCGATGCGGACGTAGATGTGCACGCCGCCCTTGCCGGACGTCTTGACGTAGCCGGTGTAGCCCAGCTCCGCCAGCAGGTCGCGGGCCGGGCCGAGCGCCACCCGGACGGCGTCGGAGAAGCCGGTGCCGGGCTGCGGGTCGAGGTCGATGCGCAGCTCGTCCGGGTGGTCGACATCGCCCTTGCGGACGGGCCACGGGTGGAACGTCAGCGTGCCGAGGTTCGCCGCCCAGGCGATCACGGCGACCTCGGTCGGGCAGACCTCGTCGGCGGAGCGCCCGCTCGGGAACGCGATCCGGGCCGTCCGCACCCAGTCGGGCGCGCCCTTCGGGATGCGCTTCTGGTAGAACGCGTCGGACTTGCCGGCGCCCATGCCGGCCTGGCCGCGGGCGTAGTCCTCCCGGGTGGCCATCCTGGCGCCCTCGAAGACTCCGGCGGGCCAGCGTTCCAGCGTCGTCGGGCGGTCGCGCGTGGCGCGCAGGATGCCGTCCCCGACGGCCACGTAATACTCCACGAGCTGCCGCTTGGTGTACCCGTGCTCGGGGAAGTAGACCTTGTCGGGATTGGTCACCTTGACGAGCCGATCCCCGACCGGGATCTCGATGAAGGGCGAGGCCATGCCTGCACGCTAACCCACCGGTCGGACACGGTGCCGGGTACGGTCGGGGTATGGAGAAGATCCGCAAGAGCGAGGACGAGTGGCGGGCGCGACTGAGCCCCGAGGAGTTCCACGTGCTGCGCGAAGCGGGCACCGAGAAGCCCTTCACCGGCGAGTACACCGACACCAAGACGGTCGGCGTGTACCGGTGCCGCGCCTGCGGAACCGAGCTGTTCCGGTCGGAGACCAAGTTCGAGAGCCACTGCGGCTGGCCCTCGTTCTACGCCCCGTCCGGCTCCGACGCGGTCACGCTCATCGAGGACCGCTCGCTCGGCATGGTCCGCACGGAGGTGCGGTGCGCCGTGTGCGACTCGCATCTGGGCCACGTCTTCCACGGCGAGGGCTACGACACCCCCACCGACGACCGCTACTGCATCAACTCGATCTCGCTCACCCTCGAACCCGCCGAATAGGCCAACCGGAGCGGGCGCGCGGGCGTCCTCATGGGCGACGGCACGCCGTCCGGAGGGCGCCCATGGAAGAGATCGACCCCTACGAGATGGCGTACCTGTGCGGAGGGCCGAGACGGGTCGTCGAGACCGCGATCTTCGTCCTGTACCGGCAGCGCCGCGTCCGGGTCTCCCGAGGAACGCACCGGATCGACGTGGTGGCGCGCGAAGCGGACGACCCCGTGCAGGAGGCGGTGCTCCGGGAGATCCCGGACGTGGGACGGCTGCTCGGACAGGTGATCGCGGCGGCCGCGGAGTCGCCCGAGATCCGGCCGATCGCGGTGAGGCTGCTCGAGGACGGCCTGCTGCGCCGCGGCCTGCGCCGGCGGACCCGCCGGGGCGTGATGCTCCGCCACTGGTTCACCAGGCACGGAGCGGGCGAGCCGTCCCCCGTCCTCCGAGTCGCCATGATGGGCCCGGCCGGGATCGAGGAGGCCAGGATGCGGGAGATCCTGCAGAGCGACGACCCGGAGCCGATCAGCCTCCCCGGAGGGGTCCCCGGCGGCCGGACGCGCGGCCGGGGACTGGGCCTGGGCGGCGGTGGTGGGTCCGACTCAGAGCACGACGGCTGGGGTTCCGGGGGCGAAACCGGGGGCGGAGGCGACTAGCGGGTCTCGCCGACCTCGCAGTCGTCCTTGTCGCTCTGCTTGTTGGCGAGGACGACGCTGCCGTTGTCGTCGCTCTTGCCGTGGACGAAGACGCGGGGCTCGTCGTCGCCGCCGTCCTCCAGGAACTGGGTCGTCCACTCGCAGAGGTCGAGAGCGGGCCTGGAGTTCTCGTCCTCCTCGCCCAGGTCGGTGTAGACGCGGACGAAGGTGCCGCTGCGCCTGACGTCGGTGACGTGCTTGACGACCTTCTTGTCCGGGTCCTTGGTCTCGAAGTACGGCACCGCGTCGGTGATCTCGTCGGGGTCCCCGACGGCCTCGGCGCTCTCGTGCGGGGACGGCGTGGATCCGGTGCGGGCGGCGACGGTGGCGCGGGAGCCCGGCTCCGAACCGCCGGGCAGCAACAGGAAGCCGGCGACCGCGGCCACCGCGACGACCGCGGTCGCCCCACCGGCGGCGAGCCGTCGCCACCGCGACTTCCGCAGCGCCCTGACCAGCCGGTTCCAGTGGATCGCGAGCTTGGACGGCGGCTTGGCGTGCCGTCCGCGGGAGTGCTTGGCGGGAGACTCGGTCACGGACGGCACTTTACTGCGGATTCGCCCCATCATCCGCCGGGTTGGGGTGATCGGCGTCAGGCGAGGCCGGCGACCAGCTCGGCGACCGGCTTGCGGCGCCCGGTGTAGAACGGCACCTCCTCGCGGGTGTGCAGGCGCGCCTTCGCGCCGCGCAGGTGCCGCATCAGGTCGACGATGCGGTGCAGCTCGTCGGCCTCGAACGCCAGCATCCACTCGTAGTCGCCGAGCGCGAACGCCGACACCGTGTTGGCCCGGACGTCGGGGTAGTCGCGCGCCATCTTGCCGTGCTCGGCGAGCATGGCGCGCCGCTCCTCGTCCGGCAGCAGGTACCACTCGTAGGAGCGGACGAACGGGTACACGCAGACGTAGCCGCGCGGCTCCTCGTCGGCGAGGAACGCGGGGATGTGGCTCTTGTTGAACTCCGCGGGGCGGTGCAGCGCCATCTGCGACCACACCGGCTCGCTCGCGCGGCCGAGGGCCGTCCGGCGGAACCGGGTGTAGACCTCCTGGAGGTCCTCGGACGTGGGCGCGTGCCACCAGAACATGTAGTCGGCGTCCGCGCGCAACCCGGCGACGTCGTAGGCGCCGCGGGTGGTCACGTCCTTTTGGGCCGCCTGGTCGAGCAGGTCCTGCACCTCGGCCGCGTCCCTGTCACCGACCGTGCCGGGCTGGGCGACCCGGAAGACCGACCACATGGTGTAGCGGATGACGTTATTGAGTTCGCGTGCCTTCGGCTTGCCCGCCGGCTCGGTCATGATCTTCTCCTTCTCGACTGCGCAGGTCGTCCAGCACCCGGGTCGCCGCCGCCCGCGCCGAGGCGATGCACGCGGGGATGCCGAGGCCGTCGTAGGCGGCGCCCGCGACGGCCAGCCCCGGCGCCGCGGCGACCGCGACCCGGACCTTGGCCACGCGGTCGGCGTGGCCCACGTTGTACTGCGGGAGGCCGCCGCCCCACCGGGTCACCCGGCTCTCCACGGGCAGCTCGGTGACGCCGCAGGTCGCGGCGAGCTCGGCCATGGCCGAGGCGACCAGCTCCTCGTCGGAGCGCTGGAGGGTGCGCTCCTCACCGAACCGCCCGACGGAGCAGCGGACCGCGACGACGCCGGGGTCGCGCTCGCGCAGGTGAGGCCATTTCACCGAGCTGAACGTGACGGCCTTGACCCCCCGGCCGCCGCTCTCCGGGTCGCTCTCCACGCCCGGGACGAGGTAGCCGCTCCCCTTCGGGAGCCGCGGGAACGCGGTGGCCCGGTAGACGAGCGTGACGATCGCCATGCTCGCGTACTCGATGCCGGCCAGCTCCCGCGCGGCGGCGGGCACGTCGTGCTCCAGCAGCCGGGCCGCGGGGGCCGCCGGGACCGCGATCACCACGGCGTCGGCGTCGAGGTGCTCGGGGGCGCGGGTCGGGCCGACGGTGAGCCGCCAGCCGTGCTCGCGGCGGCGGAGCTCGCGGACCATCGCGCCGGTCCGGACCGTCCCGCCGGCCTCCTCGACGTCGCCGGCCACCAGGTGCGGGAGCGTGCCGAGCCCGCCCGGCAGGGTCGCGAAGACGGGGCCGGAGTCCTTCGGCGCGGCGTCCCGGATGCCCTGGACGGCGTGCACCAGCGAGCGGTGGCTGCGCGCGGCGGCGGCGACCGCGGGCAGGGTGGAGTCGAACGACAGCAGCTCGGTGCGTCCCGCGTAGACGCCGCCGAGCAGCGGCTCGACGAGGCGGTCGACGACCTCGCGGCCGAGGCGGGCGCCGATGTAGTCCGCGACGGACACGTCCGCGCCGCGCGGCGTCTCGGGCAGGACCAGGTCGAGCGGGACGCGCGCCAGCCCGGCCGGCGACAGCACCTGGGAGGCGGCGAGGGCCTTCAGGTCGGACGGGACGCCCATCACCTGCCCGGCCGGGATCGGCCGCAGCGACCCGCGGCTGACGATCGCCGAGGACGTGGTGCCGGGGTTCACCAGGTCGCCGGAGCGGCCGAGGTCGCGCACCAGGTCGAGGCCCTCGGGACGGCGGGCGAGCATCGACTCGGCGCCCTCGTCCACCGGGATCCCGGCGATCTCGCTGACCCGCAGCTTGCCGCCGATCCGGGGGGAGCCCTCCAGCACGGTCACCCGCACACCGCCCCGGGCGAGCATGCGCGCGGCGGCGAGGCCCGCGATGCCGCCCCCGACGACGACGGCATGGGACGTGGACATGCCTCCAGCCTTCCAGACGCCCCCCGGAACCGCGCACCGGGGCGCCCGGAGCGGCGGGCGTCGCATCCGGGGCCCGGACCTGGACCGACGCCGGCGCGAGCGCCGGGAGCCGGGCCGTGATCCGCGCGTGCCCTCATCGTTCCCGCATCGCGATCCGCCTGCCGGAACGGTGATGTGCGTCACCCCCGTCCAAGCCCCATGCGGATCGTCAGGAACATCACCTGTGCACTGGTCGTCCTGCTGCTCGCCGGGGTCCTGGCGGGGTGCTCGGGCGGCGGAGACGACTCATCGGGGGCGTCCTCCGAGGCGGTCGACCGCGGCGGCGCCCGCGCGCCGGCCGCGACGAGCGGGGCGGGCAGGCAGCAGTCCGGCGAGGCCGGGGGCGGGTCTGGGAGCGGGAGCCGGGCGGCGCCGCCCCTGCCCTCCGGGCGCGAGGTCGTCCACTCGGCGCAGCTGCGGGTCCGGGCGGGCGACGTGGAGAGCGCCGCCACCAAGGCCAAGCAGATGGTCACGACGGCGGGCGGCTACGTCGAGCAGGAGTCGACGTCCAGCGACCCCGCCCGCTCGGAGATCGCGCTGAAGATCCCGACCGACCGGTACACCGACGTCCTGAACCAGCTGAGCACGCAGCTCGGCACCAAGCTCTCGCTCAGCCAGCAGGCCGAGGACGTCACCGGCGAGGTCGCCGACGTGGAGGCCCGGGTGCGGTCGGCGAAGGCCGCGCTGGAGTCGTTCCGCAAGCTGCTCGACCGCGCGAACTCGGTCAGCGAGATCATCAACATCGAGGAGGAGATCGCCGAGCGCGAGTCCGATCTGGAGTCGCTGCAGGCGCGCCACAAGTCGCTCACGCACCGCACGGCGTTCGCGACCGTGACCGTGACGCTCGTGACCAAGCCCGCGCCGCCCGAGAAGAAGGAGGAGCCCCGCGGCGGCTTCATCGGCGGCCTGGAGAACGGCTGGGGCGCGTTCACCGCCTTCGTGGGCGGCCTGGCCACCGTGCTGGGCTGGCTGCTGCCGTTCCTCGTCACGGCCGCCGTCCTCGGCATCCCCGTGCTGGCGTTCCGGCACCGGCTGCGCGACCGCTTCTCCGGCTGGGGCTCGGCCGGCGCGCCCTCCCCGGCACCGGAACCCGAGAAGGCCGCCGTCGGCGCCGGCGAAGGGGCGCCGCCGGAGCGCCCGGCGGGGCCTGCCGGACCGCCGCCGCCCGCCTGACGCGCGGACCCGGCCGCGCGGCCTCAGTCCTGCCGCGCGGCCTCGGCGCTCGCCTCGTGGACGAGGTCCGCGAGGCGGGCCAGCACGTCCGGGTCCGTGGACGGCAGGACGCCGTGGCCCAGGTTGAAGATGTGCCCTTCGGCGGTGCGGCCGCGGGCCAGCACGTCGCGGGCCCGGTGCTCGACGGTCTCCCACGGGGCGAACAGGATCGCCGGGTCGAGGTTGCCCTGCAGGGCCTTGCCCGGCTCGACGCGGCTCACGGCCTCGTCCAGCGGGACCCGCCAGTCGACGCCGACGACGTCCGCCCCGGCCTCGCCCATCGGGCCGAGCAGCTCGCCCGTCCCGACGCCGAAGTGGATGCGCGGGACGCCGAGCGGCTCGATCTCGGCGAAGATGCGGCGGGTGTGCGGCAGGACGGACTCGCGGTAGTCCTGCGCGGCGACGGCGCCCGCCCACGAGTCGAAGACCTGCACCGCGCTCGCGCCGGCCGCGATCTGCAGCTTGAGGAAGTCGATCGTGAGGTCGGCGAGGCGGCCCAGGAGGCCGGACCACAGCTCCGGCTCGCCGTACATCATGGCCTTGGTGCGCTCTTGGTTCTTGGACGGGCCGCCCTCGATCAGGTACGAGGCGAGCGTGAACGGGCCGCCGGCGAACCCGATCAGCGGGGTGTCCCCGAGCTCGCCGACCAGACCCTCGACGGCCTCCGTCACGTACGGGACGTCGCCGGGGTCGAGCCGGCGCAGCGCGTCCAGATCGGCCGGGGTGCGGACCGGGTCGGCGATGACCGGCCCGACGCCCGGCTTGATGTCGAGGTCGACCCCGATCGCCTTGAGCGGGACCATGATGTCGCTGTAGAAGATCGCCGCGTCCACCGCGTACCGGCGCACCGGCTGCATGGTGATCTCCACGATCATGTCCGGCCGGGTGCACGACTCCAGCATCGGGACGCCCTCGCGCACCCGCAGGTACTCCGGCAGGGAGCGGCCCGCCTGGCGCATGAACCACACCGGTGTGTGCGGCACGGGCCGCCGCCGGCAGGCCAGCAGGAAGGGGCTGTCCGCGAGGCCGCCGCTGCCGGGCGGGTTCGCGGAGTCGTCGTTCGGGCGGGTGGCGTCAGCGGTCACGGGGTGATGGTCCCACGAAACACGTTGCCAAGGCACAGGAGTGACGCCTGCGACGGCATGAACTTCCGGACACGCCGAGCGAAGTCCCGCATTCTGTCACCGGCGCGTGCGAACGTGATGCGTGTCATAGCCGAGGGAGGTTCCCCCTTGTACTGCTCCACCTGCGGTGATGAACGTGTGTTCGAGCAGCCGCCGTGTCCGGACGGTCATGGCGAGGAGTGCCCCGAACGGGCCTGCGCCGACTGCGGCACGGCCATCCTGGTCGGCCTGCCGCCGGTGATCGCCCCGGCCCCCGTCCGGGTGGCCGGCGCCGGACGGGCGCGGGACCGCGCCACCACCGTGCGGGCCGTGGCCTGACCGGCCCCGCCCCCGAGACGAAACCACCTGTGCCGTGCCTTTCTCCCCTCCGCGTCCCCCCGTCGCCGCCTGCGGCGGCACCCCGTCCCGGCCCCACCGGCCCGAGCCGGTCCCACGCAACCCGTCACTCCCCCGCGATCAGGCCGGTCCACCCATGAACCCACCTGCCTTCCAGCGGGCCGCCGACACGCTGCGCGAGATCCTCGACGGCCCCGCCCTCCGGCCGGAGCTCGACCTGGAGGACATGCCCGCCCCGCAGCGCCTCGCGCCGTACGCGGCGGCGATGTCCGGCAGCGTCTACCGCGACGACGACACCGAGGTCGCCACCGGGCGGCTGATCGTGCTGTACGACCCGGAGGGCCGGTCCGGCTGGACGAACGGGTTCCGCGTCGTCGCCTACATCCGCGCCGACCTGGAGCCCGACATCGCCGCCGACGAGCTGATCGGCTCCGTCGCGTGGGACTGGCTGCTGGAGGCGCTGGAGCCCGCCGGCTACGCCGGCGTCTCCGGCACGGTCACCCGCGCGGTGTCGGAGAGCTTCGGCGACAAGCGCGGCGAGCCGTCCACGACGGAGCTGGAGCTGCGCGCCTCCTGGTCGCCGGCCGGCGACGATCTCACCGGTCACGTACTGGCCTGGTGCGAGGTGATGTGCACCACGGCGGGGCTGCCGCCGACCGGTGTCGCGGCCCTGCCGGACCGCCCGGGCGGCGGGGGCGGCTGAGCGACGTACGGTAGGGGGCGTGAGCACAGCGTCCGAGACCGAGGCGGCGGGGGAGAACACGGAAGCAGTGGGAGTGTCCGATACGCGCGCGACCGGCCCCGAGACGGGCGCCGGTGCGGAGAAGACGGCGGAGGCGGCGGAAGCCGGGAGCGTTCCAGGCCCGGCCCGGACGGAACCGGGCCCGGTGGGCGCGGAGGCCGGCACCGGTCCCCCCGCCGTCCCGTTGCTGGAGCCGCGCGAGGGCGTCCCCCCGGTGCTCACGTCGGCGGCCGATCTGGAACGTGTCATCGCGGCGTTCGCCGCGGGCACCGGCCCGGTCGCGGTCGACGCCGAGCGGGCGTCCGGCTACCGGTACGGGCAGCGCGCCTACCTGATCCAGCTGCGCCGCGCGGGCGCCGGCAGCGTGCTGATCGACCCGATCGCGCTGCCCGACCTGTCCGGGCTGGACGCGGCGCTCGCCGACGCCGAGATGGTGCTGCACGCCGCCAACCAGGACCTTCCCTGCCTGGCCGAGGTCGGTCTCGTGCCGCGGCGGCTGTTCGACACCGAGCTGGCCGGGCGGCTGCTCGGCTACCCGCGGGTCGGGCTCGGCTCGATGGTCGAGAACGTGCTGGGCTACCTGCTGGAGAAGGGGCACTCCGCGGCCGACTGGTCGACGCGCCCGCTCCCGGAGGACTGGCTGCGCTACGCCGCGCTCGACGTCGAGCTGCTGGTCGAGCTGCGCGACGCGCTGCGGGAGGAGCTGGAGGCCGCGGGCAAGCTGGAGTGGGCGCTGGAGGAGTTCGCCGCGATCCTGACCACGCCGCCGAAGCCGCCGCGTCCCGACCCGTGGCGCCGCACGTCGGGCATCCACCGGGTGCGCAACCGGCGGGCGCTCGCCACCGTCCGGGAGGTGTGGGAGGCGCGCGACAAGATCGCCCGCGAGCGGGACCTGTCCCCCGGCCGGGTGCTGCAGGACGCCGCGATCATCGAGCTGGCGCAGAAGGCCCCGAAGACCCCCGCCGAGCTGCAGTCCCTGCCGACGATGCGGGGCCGCGGCGCCCGCCGGCACCAGTCGGCCTGGCTGCGCGCCGTCGCCCGCGCCCGCGACCTCTCCGACCGGGCGCTGCCCGAGTCCAACCTGCCCGGCGACGGTCCGCCGCCCGCGCACCGCTGGGCCGACCGCGACCCGGAGGCCGCCAAGCGGCTCACCGCCGCCCGCGCCGTCGTCGCCGCGCTCGCCGACGAGCATTCGATGCCGTCGGAGAACCTGGTGCAGCCCGACTACGTCCGCCGGCTGGCGTGGACGCCGCCCGCCGAGTCGTCGGCGTCCGCGATCGGTGCCGCGCTGCGCGAGCTCGGCGCCCGCGGCTGGCAGGTCGGGCTCACCGCCCAGCCCCTGGCCAAGGCCTTCCTCCGCCTCGAGACCAAGGGCGAACTCTGATTTCTGGAGCGCCCGGCCGTGATGGCGGTCGAGTGGCCGGTTCGCGAGGGGTGGGCGCGGAGTTCGGACGGGGTTAGGTTAGGTTTGCCTAAACGTCTGTGACCTTCGAGGAGTGCGGCGATGCTACTGGGCAACTTCCTCATCGGCCTGCGCGAAGGGCTCGAGGCCGCCCTGGTCGTGAGCATCCTGATCGCGTATCTGGTGAAGACCGGCAACCGCCGGGCCCTCGTCCCCGTCTGGACGGGCATCGCGATCGCCGTCGCCCTCTCGTTCGCGTTCGGCATCGCGCTGAGCGCCGCGTCGTCGGAGATGCAGTTCAAGACGCAGGAGCTGTTCGGCGGCATCCTGTCGATCATCGCCGTGGGCCTGGTGACCTGGATGGTCTTCTGGATGCGGCGCACCGCCCGGTTCATGAAGGCGGAACTGGAGGGCAGGCTGGAGGGCGCGCTGAACGTCGGGCCGCTCGCCCTCACCGCCGTCGCGTTCCTCGCCGTCGGGCGCGAGGGCCTGGAGACCGCGCTGTTCCTGTGGACGAACATCTCCAACTCGTCCGGCGGGTCCGCCCAGCCGATCACCGGCGCGCTCCTCGGCCTCGCCGTCGCCGTCGTGCTCGGCTACCTGCTCTACCGGGGCGGCCTCAAGATCAATCTCAGGCGGTTCTTCACCTGGACGGGCGCCGCGCTCATCGTCGTCGCCGCGGGCGTGTTCGGGTACGGCTTCCACGACCTGCAGGAGGCCGAGGTGTTCCCGGGCTTGCACGCCGTCGCGCTGGAGCCGCACCTGTTCTTCGCCGAGTTCGGCGACGCCGGCGACTGGATGCAGACGGTCTTCCAGGGCGTCCTGAACGTCACCCCGCAGATCACGTGGCTCCAGCTGGTCATGTGGGCGGCCTACCTGGTGCCGGTGATGTTCTTGTTCCTGCGCGGCCCGTCGGCGTCCAGGCCCGCCGCCACGACCGCCGAGCCCGCCGCGACGTGACCCTCCGGAGTCACAGGTCGGGCAGGGGGTCGCGGGGAAGGCTGTCGCGGGCGAAGATCTCGGTGTCCGCCGCGTTGACGACCGGGACGTACTCGTCGTCCACCTCGAACACGGCGCCGGCGAACTCGAACGACGCGCCGGCCCCGGTCTCCACCGGCCCGATGCGGGTGCCGCGCGGGTAGCTGCCCCAGATGGTCTTCGGGGTGCTGCGGCTCAGCGAGCCGGTGGAGATCACCGCGACCTGCTCGTCGGTGACGACGAAGATGAAGCCCGCCCCTCCGCCGTAGGCCATCGCGGGGAAGATGTAGCGGATCTCCCCGTCGATCCCGAGGAACTCCCGGCAGCGCTCACGGAGCGGACGTGGCACCGGCATGGCGGATCGGGCACCTCCCCGGGGGGCGATCGTCGTCGGTGTGACAATCATGCCCCGGGACGCCGGAGCGTGACCAGACTCAGGCCGCCGCCAGCGCCGCGGTCGGCGGGAGCCGCGCCGCGCGCATCGCCGGATACAGGCCCGCGACCGTCCCGATCGCCAGGGTCGCGGCGAGGGCGCCGCCGAGCGCCCATGCGGGCACGACCGGCGGCCAGCCCTTCCACAGCGCGAACCCGGTGGTCACCGCCGCCCCCAGGACGACCCCGGCCGCGCCGCCGAACGCCGACAGCAGCAGCGACTCGGCGAGGAACTGCACCCGCACCTGGCCGCGGGTCGCGCCGAGGGACCGGCGCAGCCCGATCTCGCGGCGCCGCTCCAGCACCGAGATCACCATGGTGTTGGCGACCCCGACCCCGCCGACCAGCAGCGCGACGGCGCCGAGCCCGAGCAGCAGCCCGGTGAACGCCCCGGCCGCGGCGGCCTTGGCCTCCAGCGCGTCCGAGGGGCGGCTGACCTCGACCTCCTCGGGATGCTCGGGGTTGACCGTCCGGGCGAGGACGTCCCGGACGTCGTTGACCGACGCGTCCGTGGACCGCTCGTAGATCGTCGTCGGGTGCCCGCCGAAGCCGAGGTAGCGCTCCGCCGCGTCCCACCCGACGAGGGCGGAGCGGTCGATCTCCGGAGCCAGCTCGGCGGGACGCAGGACGCCGAGGACGACGAACCACCGGCCGCCGATCCACACCTGGCCGCCCGCCCGGTCCAGCCCGAGCCGCCGCGCCGCCTCCGAGCCGAGGACGACGCCGGGATAGCGTCCCGTGCCCGCGTCGATGCCGCGGCCGCTCGCGGTCTCCACACCGAGCGTGCCGAGCAGGTCGGTGGTGGCGGCCTGCACGGAGATGCCCTGCGTGACCTCGTCCGGAATCCGGTCGGTGCGGCGGACGGTCGCGCCGGTAGCGCCGACCGCGGTGACCGGCCCGATGCGGCGCACCATCTCCGGCGCCGTCTCGGGCAGCTCCGCCGTCTCGCCGAACAGCGTGTCGCCCGGCTTGGCCGTCAGCAGGTTCGTGCCGAGCCGGTCCAGCCTGCGCAGCAGGTCCTCCTTGCTGGACGACGAGATCCCGATGACGGCGACCATCGTGGCGATCCCGATCGCGATGCCGAGCGCCGACAGCACCACCCGCGCCGGCCGGGCCCGGAGCCCGCCGAGCCCGACGCGCACGATGTCGCCGGCACCGAGCCGCGCCGGTGCGAGCCCGGCCCTCATCGGCTGCCCACCCCCGCTCGCTCGTCGGCGACGACGAGGCCGTCCCGAAGCCTGATCCGGCGCGGCGCGCGGGAGGCGACCTCCAGGTCGTGGGTGATGATCGCGACGGTGGTGCCGGCGCGGTTCAGCTCGTCCAGCAGCGCCAGCACCTCGGCGCCCGCGGCGGTGTCGAGGTTGCCGGTCGGCTCGTCCGCGAGGAGCAGGTCCGGCTCCCCCACGACGGCCCGCGCGACCGCGACCCGCTGCTGCTCGCCGCCCGACAGCTGGTGCGGCCGGTGCGCGGTCCGCTCCCCCAGCCCGACGCGCTCCAGGGCCGCCCGCGCCCGCTCCCTGCGCTCCTTCAGCGGAACCCCGCTGTAGAGCAGGCCGTCGGCGACGTTGTCGAGCGCGCTGACCCCGGCGGCCAGGTGGAACTGCTGGAACACGAACCCGATGTGCCGTGCCCGCAGCGCCGACAGCTCCCGGTCGCCGAGGCCGGCGACCTCGTGCCCGGCGACCCGCACCACGCCCCCGGAGGGCCGGTCCAGCGTCCCGATCATGTGCAGCATCGTCGACTTGCCGGACCCGGACGGCCCGACGATCGCGGCCAGCTCCCCCGGCGCGATCACCAGGTCGACGCCCCGCAACGCCGCGACACCTCCCGCGTACTCCTTGGTCACCCCGGCCAGCTCGACGATTCCGTGCGCGCTCATCCGGCCGGCACCCCGACCTTCACGCCCTCGCGGATGCCGGCCCCGCTGATCTCGACGCGCCCCCCGCCGAACGCCCCGGCCTCCACGGGCACCAGGCGCCGCCCGGCGGCGTCGACGACCTCGACCCCGAACCCGCCCTCGCGCAGCGCCAGCAGCGCCTCCACCGGCACCGACAGGACCTCCTTCCTCCGCTCGCTCTCCAGCTCCACGGTGACGGGCGCCTCGTCCAGGCGCCCCGTCCCGCCGCCGATCGAGATGTCGACATCGACCGTGGTCTTCTTCTCCTGGCCCGACCCGGTGGACTCGGCGACGCCGCCCACGTCGGTGATCTTCCCCTTGACGGTCTTGCCGCCGGGCAGCTCCACCGACACCGCCGCGCCCTTCTTCGCGAGGTCCTGCTTGTCGGCGTCGAGATCGACGTGGACGACCCGCTTCGTCCCGGCGACCGTCAAGACTGGCTGCCCTTGGGCGATCCGCTTCCCCTCCGGCGCCTTGACCTCCCGAACCCGCACGGCTCCACCCAGGAAAGCCACCTGGCTCCCGTCGACCCGTCCCGTCTCATCGAGGCCCCGGTCGTCCTGCCACTCCCTGACCGCCGTCTCGGTCGCCCCGGTGAACTCGTCGTCCACGGTCATGCCGCCGTAGCCGAGCGCCTTCAGGTTCTCTTCGAGCTGCCGGACGTCGCGCCCCGAGTCTCCGTTCCCGAGCACGCGGTACATGGGGCTACCGCCGTACATCAACGTGACCGGCCGCCCCGCCACCTTGAGCAGCGTCCCGCCCCGCTTGACCGTCCGCCCCGGCTCCGGCGCCCACGTCACGACCCCGGACCCACCCGCCCACACCTCACGGGAGTCGCCATAAGTGAGCGTCCCGTCGACCTTCTCGGTATCAACGAGATCACCCCGACTCACCGCGGCGGTGGCCAGCGGGGGCGCGTGCCCGGCCGCCGCCTCACCCCCGTCCAGCGTCCAGGCCAGGGCACCACCCCCGCCCACGACCACGACGGCGACACCGCCCGCGACCACGACCCGCCTCACCTCCCGGCCCCCGGCAGGAGCTCCCCGCACGCCTCCCGCGCCTTGTCGATCTTGCTCCGGTCGACCTTCCCCGTGGGGAGCTTGATCTGCCCGTCCGGCCCGGGGTCCGGGACGTCCACCCCGTTCTCGCGCATGCACTGCGCGAACTTGACGTACTGGTCGCGCACCTTCGGATCCTTGAGGTCGGGCATCTTCCCGCCCGCCTGCAGCCACTGCCGGCACTTGTCCAGCGCCGCCTCCAGCTTCTTCCGGTCGCCGCCCTTCCCCAGCCGCATCGGCTCGTCGCCGCCGGGATCGGGCACGTCGACCCCGTTCTCCCGCATGCACTGCGCGAACTTCAGCTCCGCGTCCTCCGGCGCGAGCGACCCGCTGGGCGAAGCCGAAGCAGACGCCTTGCCCGCCGTCCCCCCGACACTCGCGACCCCGCCCGCGTCGTCACCACCACACGCCGCAAGCCCCAACACCAGCGGCACCACCAGCCCGGCGGCCCACACCCGAATCCCCATCTCATCCTCTCCGCCAGAGCCCCTGCCCCAGCGAAAAGCCATAAGACCCCCAAGAGGGTTAAACCCGCATTAGCCGCACGTTCTGCTGTGCCATCGGGGCAGGTCCGAGGTCGTGCGCTCTTACGGCGAGGGCGCGGCGCTGCCGAATCGTTATGCCTTCGGTGGGGTTGAGTGGATCGTCGCCGTGCCCATTACGTCGCCGTCGTGTTGGATGACCGGTTTGCGGGCCTGCTCAGGATCTTTTCTGATTTCCGGCCGCCGAATTCTCACCTGACGAAGCATGCGCGAGCGCTTCGAGACGGGCGGCCATCTCGGCGGCGCTCGATCGCTTGTCCGGCTCATCGAAGCAGGTACGGAGCAGCCCGGCGATTTCCGGATCGATGCCTTCCGCGAGGAGGGGTTGAGAGCTGAGCACCATACGCAGAGCGAGTAGCGGATCGTGGATCGGCAGCCTGCTGTACAGCCCTTTGCCTGACAGCAGCCAGTGCGCCGTGGCGCCCAGCGACCAGACGTCGGCGGCGGGTGAGGGTTCCTCTCCGCCCAGCACGGACGGGTCGACGAACTCCATTGAGGGCAGCGTGCCCATTCTGGTCAGCTCGGTTCTGGGAGACAGGGGTCGCACCAGTCCGAGATCCGCCAGTTTCCCGCCCTCGCCGGTGAGCAGGATGTTCTCGGGCTTGATGTCGCAATGCACCAGCCCGGCATCGTGCAGGTCCTGCACGGCTCGGGCGGCGTGGGCCAGGGCCATGAGAAGCCGACGTCGCCGCTGGAGTCCTTGGGGCGCCCGAAGCGATCGAGCTGCGGGCAGGAACTCCATGGAGTAGTAGAAGTTTCCGGATTCGTGGCCTGCGTCGTAGAGCGTGACCAGGTAGCGGGATCGCACGGTGGCGAAGGCGTTTAGCTCGCCGGTGGCTTGGCGGTAGGCATCCTCACCGGCGCCGACCACCTTGACGGTCACGTACCGGGCGTCTACCGGAAGCCATGTGGGTCGCCGGGCCATGAAGAACTCTCCGTGTGAGCCCTTCCCCAGCGGCCGGACGAAGTCGTACGCGGCGATTCCCCGCATCACCGCCCCCCACTTTCGGACCCGGCGGACGCCGTCACGAGAGACGACCATTCGATCGGCTCGGTGCGAGGCCCGGGATGCACCAGCAGGTGGGCGTCGGCGGTGTCCGGTCCGTCCATGGCCACCAGCGGCGTACCGTCGGGACGCGCCGCACTGGTATGGACGCCGATCCCGAGTCTGGCCAGTCGGTCGGCCAGCGCACTGGCGCGCCGGCCGCCGACCACCGTCAGTGCCCGGCCCGCCGCCAGCCGAAGGGCCATCTCGACGGCGACCTCGCCGCCCCGCTCGTACAGGACCGCGATCTCGCCCGCCACGCTGGTGGCGATGTCCGGCCGCATCGTGGTGATCAGGAGGGCGGGCATCTTCTCCTTGAAGATCGAGTATCCGGGCTGGGTGGGCGAGACCACCACCACGTCGGCCTCAGCCTTGGCGGCCAGCAGCGGCAGTTCGGCGGCCATGTCGCCGGAGAACCGGCTGACCACCCGGACCGGCAGGTCGTCGCCGCGGATCTCGGCGGCCAGCGACTCCATCTCGCTGAGCGCCGCGATGATGTCCGCCAGCTCACCCTGTAGACCGAAGCTCGATTCCAGACGTTCGGTCGGATAGTCCCGTATGTGGGCCAAGATCACCTCGGACCGCCCGGAGGCGGGGACGCGGGCCGCGCTCAGGGCCACGTCACGGGCCAGTTTCGCCAGCGCGGCGCCGTTCGCGGGGTCCTCCACCACCGCCAGCACCCGGTAGGCGGTGTGCTCGCCGAGGGCGGCTCCTTCGGCCTCGGCCCGGTCACGGGCGACCGCGCGATCCGGATAGACACGGCGCAGTAGCGGGCCGGTCATGGCGGTGGTGAGCAGGGCCACCACCACCATCAAGGAGTACAACTCCTTGTCGAGTATTCCCTTCTCCAATCCCACGCTGAGGATCACGATCTCGGTGAGCCCATGAGTGTTCATAAGCGTGGCCAGCGCCGCGGACTGACGTTGGGGCACCCGCCGCAGCCGTGCCCCGGCGTAAGCACCGCCGAGCTTGCCGAGGACCGCGACGGTGAGGATGGCCGCCAGCGTGCCGGCGCTCGAGACCTCCAGCGCGGACAGATCCACCGCCAGCCCCGAGACGACGAAGAACATCGGCAGCAGCATGAGCACGGTGATTTGTTCGAGCCGCGCAAGAATCTCCTGGTTGAGTCGTTCGGCGCCTTCGCGCGGCATCACGGCGCCGAACAAGAACGCTCCGAAAATGAAATGTACATGCATTGATTCGGTGGCCAAGGCGGAGCAGAACAGCCCGAGAAGAACCAGGGTCAGTATGCCGGGAGTGAGGCGTCCGGCACGTTCGTAGACGGGAATCAGCCGCCGTAGCTGCGGCCGGACGACCACGAACATGAAAATGCCGAATGGAACCACCATCACGGACTGCCAGGCGCTGGAGCCGCTGGCGCCGATGATGATGGTCAGCGCGGTCCAAATCATGACGTCGGCGATCGCCGCCGAGGCCAGCGCCAGGGCACCGAGCCGGGTACGTTGCATGCCACGGTCGGTGATGATCCTGGCCAGCACGGGAAAGGCGGTCGCCGATATGGCGGTGCCGAAGAAGAGCACGAAGGAGAGGGTCTCCCCCCGTGCGTGGTCGTCGGCCAGCCCCAGCGCCAGCAGGCATCCCAGGCCGAGCGGTAGCGTCATCGAGCCGAGCGCCACGCTCGCCGCGGCGCGCCCCTGGCCACGTACCAGTTTCTGGTCGAGTTCCATTCCGACCACGAGCATGAAGAGCACCAGGCCCACGTCGGCGAGCGCCTCCAGTGCCGGGCGGACGTCGGTGGGGAACAAGCCGTCACCGATCAGATGGCCGAATACGGTGGGCCCGAGAAGGATCCCGGCGAGGATTTCGCCGATGACGGGCGGCTGGCCGATCAGCCGCGCTCCGGCTCCCAACAGCCGGGCCAGTGCCAGCACGATGACGAGATCAAGCAAGAGAACGTCGACGCGGAGCAATGAGGCCAACCTCCAGAAGGTGTGACTCTCGGCGCATGATCGAGAGATAACTCTGCTATCAGTGCTGCTGAATGCCTTCTGACCTTCGACGCGTTGTCAATGTGGATCAGCCCGGCCAGCGATATCTGCCGGTTCTGTCGTACGCGCTTTCTGGGCAGTCCGACTGTCCACCGACGCGGAGCGGTCGCTCCCGCGTGCCAGTACGTATCGTTCGCGGCGACCGTGCTTCGTCAAGTAACAGGCGCCATCGAATCCACATCTATCCGGCCGAGCGCGGTTCTGGTTTCTGGCCGCCATAGCAGCTTCCGCCCGCCTGCGAAACGTGGCCTATCTCACCGCGCGGATGGGCCGGCTTGGATTCCAATGGCCGTGGCCGACCACCTCGTTTGGGATCACTACGGCGCTCGCCCTGGTGTGCAGCCGCCGTCCGGTCTCTCGGCGCCACCTCGCCGAGAAGTGCGGCATCGACCGCCGCAAGGCGCAGCAGATCATTACCAACGTGGAGCAACTCGTCCAAACTTGAACCAGAAGGGCCCCAGCGACGTTCCATCCGGAAAGCGTTTGCCGACTGGTGTCGGCCTGATCCCGGTTCGCCCGCGTTGACAGCTGGGTCTGGCACGAGGGCGACCGGCGGGAGAGGTTGAGGGGCATGTGGTCTCGGATTCTCATCACCGCGCTGACCGTTGGACTGCTCGCGCCCGTGGGGGCGTCGGCGGACGCCGCGCCCAGGCGGGCGCCCGATCGGATCGCGCTTCCGGCCGGGTTCCAGCCCGAGGGGATCGCGACCGGGCCCGGGCCCGTGGCGTTCTTCGGGTCGCGGGCCACGGGAGCGATTTACCGCGCCGACCTGCGCACCGGAAAGGGCAAGGTCATCAGCGCCGGGCCGGGCACCCCGTCGCTCGGCATGAAGACCCTCGGGAGCAGGCTGTTCGTCGCGGGCGGGTCAGGTGGGGACGCGCGCGTCGTCGATACGCGGAGCGGGGCGGTGCTGAAGTCGTACACGCTCACGACCCAGCCGTCCTTCGTCAATGATGTCGCCCTCAGCCGTGATGGTGCGTGGTTCACCGATTCGACCAATCCCGTTCTCTACCGGATTCCTGCGAGAGGGCGAGGCGGGGTGAAGACACTGCCGCTGAGCGGGGACATCGTCTACGGCGAGGGCATCAACGCCAACGGGATCGTCGCCGGCCGGGACGGGCGGACGCTGCTGATCGTCCAGTCCAACACCGGAAAGCTGTTCCGGGTCGATTCCCGTACCGGTGTCGCCAAGGAGGTCGATCTGCACGGGGAGTCGCTGGTGAACGGCGACGGGCTGCTGCTGGAGGGAAGCACCCTCTATGCCGTGCAGAACCGGCTGAACAGCGTGGCAGTGGTGCGGCTGAACAGGCGCGCCACGGAAGGACGGGTCGTCAAGCGCATTGCCGATCCCCGTTTCGACATCCCGACGACGATCGCGCGTTCCGGTTCGCGGCTCTACCTTCCGAACGCGCGGTTCAGCACGCCGCCCACTCCGGAGACGCCGTACGACGTCATCGCGATCCGGCCCTAGTCTTCGTGGCCGGGTGACAAAACGGCCTCGCGAAGTGTGGGGTCGTTGCGGATTACACACCGTGCACGAGCGGTCATACTCCCGTCGTGCCCAGCCCAAGCACGCCGCCGCTGAACGAGGACTTCCGGCTGGTCGAAGCGCTCCGGAAACAGCGTCCCGGGGCGGTCGGCCAGGTCTACAACGTGTACGGGCCCGAGCTCGTCGAGTATGCGGAGGACTTGCTCGGTGACCGCGCGCGGGCCGTCGAGGCCGTCCGGGAGGCGCTTCTCGCCCTCCCGGACGCCGGCGTGCCCGATGCCGGGACGTTCCGCGACCGGCTGTACGAGCTGGTCCGCGACCGGTGCCGCGCCGAACCGCGGCGCGGGTGGCTGGTAGTGATCGGCGGTGCGGCGGCGTCCGTCGCGCTGACCGGGAGCCTGCTCGTCCTGTTCGAGTCGACGCAGCGGGCGCCCCGGCCCTCGGCGGCGCCGCCGGCCGCGATGACGACGCCCGCCTCCCCCACTGCCGCTCCGACGAAGCCCGCGGCGGAGAAGGAGCAGAAGAAGAAGCCGAAGAAGGCCGTCAATCCGACGAAGAAGCGCAAAACGCCTGGGCGCCTGTCGGTGGACGACGCGGCCTGCCGCGGCGTGCGCGCGGCCGGGCTGCCGGCGCGGTGCGTCGTCCGGCTCACCGCCGTCGGCGGGCGGGTGAGGTGGTCGGTGTCGTCGGTGCGGGACCGGGCCGGGCGCATCAGCGCGGGCGGCGGCGGGACGCTCGAGTCGGGGCGTTCGGCGTCGGTGGCGGTGACCGTCCGCCCGACGGTGCTGTGCTACATCGGCGGACGCGGGAGCGGGACGGTCTCGTTCTCCCCCGGAGGCACCGCGGCGGTCACGTATACCTGCTGGTGGCGCTAGTACGATCACGATCGATGACGTCGCGAGTGATCTCCCGGGACCCGGATCGGCTGGTCCTGTTCACCGACGCCGTCGTGGCCATCGCCGTGACGGTGCTCGTGCTGCCGCTCGTCGACGTGGTGACCCAGACGGCGGAGGCGCGCCGCCCGTCGAGCGAGGTGATCACCGAGCACGACGCGCAGGTGTACGGCTTCCTGCTCAGCTTCGTCGTGATCCTCCGGCTCTGGTTCGACCACCACCGGATCTTCGAGCGCATCTCCGCCTACTCCAAGCCGCTGATGGGGTGGAACGCGGCCTGGCTGCTCTCCGTCGTGATCCTCCCGTTCCCGACGGAGATGGTCGGCGCCTACTCCTCGGACGACCGCTTCACGGCCGTGCTGTACCTCGGCACCATCCTCGCCGCCACGGTGTGCCAGACGGCGCTCACGGTGATCCCCTATCGCGATCCCGAGGTGGCGTCGGAGACCGATCCGCCGACGATCGAGGCGGTCCGTTCGGGGCTCTCCGCGACGCTCGTCGTCGCCGTGGCGTTCGCCCTGGCGTGGACCGTGCCAAGTTTCTCCTACTACGCGCTCCTGCTGCTGGCACTGGACCGCTTCCTGAACAGGATCTGGCGGCTTATCGGGGTTTAACCCCTGGGGGTGCATGCTCGGCGGCATGCGTGTACTGATCGTCGAGGACGAGCGGGTGCTCGCGGACACGATCGCCGAGGGGCTCCGCGAGGAGGCCATGGCCGTGGACGTGGTGTACGACGGCGACGATGCGCTGGAGCGGGCGTCGTACAACGAGTACGACGTGGTGGTTTTGGACCGGGACCTGCCGACCGTCCACGGCGACGACGTGTGCCGGGAGCTGGTGGGGCGGCGCGGCGGTGCGCGGATCCTGATGCTGACCGCGGCCGGGGACGTCGACGACCGGGTGGACGGGCTGTCGCTCGGCGCCGACGACTATCTGCCGAAGCCGTTCGTGTTCAGCGAGCTGGTGGCGCGGGTGCGGGCGCTGGCGCGCCGGTCGGGGCCGCCGGTGCCGCCCGTCCTGGAGCGGCGGGGCATAAGGCTCGACCCGCACCGGCGGCGGGTCGCGCGGGACGGCCGGGAGGTGCGGCTGACGAACAAGGAGTTCGCCGTGCTGGAGGAGCTGCTGCGGGCGGAGGGCGGCGTGGTGAGCGCCGAGCGGCTGCTGGAGCGGGCGTGGGACGAGCACATCGACCCGTTCAGCAACATCGTCCGGGTCACGATGGCGACGCTGCGCCGCAAGCTCGGCCAGCCGCCGGTGATCGAGACGGTGACGGGGTCCGGGTACCGGTTGGAGGCACGATGAACAGGCTGAGCGTCAGGACGCGGCTGACCCTGGTGTACGGGGGGCTGTTCCTGGTCACGTCGGCGGCGCTGGTCGCGGTGACGTACCTGCTGACCGTCCGGACGATGGACGACCGGTTCCCGGCGAGCCAGAGCGTGGACGCGGCGACGATCGCGCGGCTGCGGGAGATGGCGCTCGGGGGCGACGTCAGCGAGCTGATGAGGCTGAAGGCCGACGCCGACGAGCGGGTCGCCCAGCAGAAGCGCGATGTTCTCGAACAGCTCCTGCAGAGCTCGCTGGTGACCATGCTGGTCCTCGGGGTGCTCGCCATCGTGATCGGGTACGTGGTCGCGGGGCGGATGCTGCGTCCCCTGCACAAGGTGACCGCGACGGCGCGGCAGCTGTCGGAGAGCAACCTGCACGAGCGGATCGCGCTGGAGGGCCCGCAGGACGAGATCAAGGACCTGGCCGACACGTTCGACGGGATGCTGGACCGGCTGAACCGCGCGTTCGACGCCCAGCGCCGGTTCGTCGCGAACGCCACGCACGAGCTGCGCACGCCGCTGACCATCAACCGGACGGTGCTGGAGGTGGCGCTCGCGAGCCGCAAGAGCCCGCCGGAGACCAAGGCGCTCGCGGACGTCCTGCTCGGCAACACCGCCCGGCACGAGCGGCTGATCGAGGGGCTGCTGCTGCTCGCGCGGTCGGAGCGGGAGCTCGGCACCCGGGTCGGGACCCCGCTGCCGGACGTGGTCCGCAGCGCGCTCGACCATCTCGAAGGGCGGGCGGAGGAGGCGTCGGTGGACGTCGAGGCGAGGCTGGGCCCGGCCGAGGTGGTGGGCGATCCCGTGCTGCTGGAGCGCTGCGCGGTGAACCTGCTGGAGAACGCCGTGAAGTACAACGTGCGGGACGGGCGGGTCTGGGTCCGCACGGGCGTCCGGGACGGCGCGGCGTTCCTGCAGGTGGTCAACACCGGACGGCCCGTCCCGTCCTACGAGGTCGCGTCGATCTTCGAGCCGTTCCGGCGGCTGCGCGCCGACCGGACGGGGTCCAAGGACGGCGCGGGCCTCGGCCTGTCGATCGTGCGGGCGGTGGTCGGGGCGCACGGCGGCACGATCGAGACCGTCCCGCGGCCGCGCGGCGGCCTGTCGATCACCGTGCGGCTGCCCGCGGCCGCGCGGCCCGCCCTCGCCGCCTAGCCGGCCCGGCCGGCGCCGAGGGGCCAGGGCGGCGGCTGCGGCCACTGGACGCGGCCCTCGGGCTCGGGCCGGCCGGGGCGCGCGGACAGCCAGCGGTGCACGACCTTGCCGGTCGCGTTGCGGGGCAGCTCGGGGATGAAGTACACGTCGCGCGGCACCGCGTACCGGGCGACCTGCGCGTGCACGTACGCGCGGACGGCGTCGGCGTCCAGCCGCGTGCCGGGCCGCAGGACGACGTAGGCGGCGAGCCGCTGCCCCCACTCGTCGTCGGCGACCCCGGTGACCGCGACCTCGTGGATCTCCGGGAGCCGCAGCAGCGCGTCCTCGACGTCGCGGGGGACGATGTTCTCGCCGCCGGACACGACCATGCCGTCGCTCCGCCCGTCCACGAACAGCAGGCCGCGGTGGTCGATGTGCCCGAGGTCGCCGGTGGACAGCAGGCCGTCGCGGACCTCCATCGGCTCGCCGCCGGTGTAGCCCTCGAACAGCAGCTCGTTGGCGGCGAAGATGTGGCCGCGGATGGAGCGGCCGAGCGGGCGGCCCTGGTCGTCCAGGATCGACAGCTTGGTGTTGCGCGGCGGGCGGCCGGCGGTGCGCGGGTCGAGCCGCAGGTCGCGCGGGGTGGCGATGGACACCCAGGACGCCTCGGTGGAGCCGTAGACGTTGTAGAGCCGGTCGCCGAAGGCGTCCATGAACCGGGTGGCGAGGTCGCCGGGCAGCGCGGCGCCGCTGAGCGCCGCGATCCGCAGCGACGACGTGTCGTACATGCCGCGGACCTCGGGGGCCAGTTCGAGGACGCGCTGCAGCATGACCGGCACGGCGAACACGGTGACGTCGCGGTGGGAGGAGACGGCCCGCAGCGTCTGCTCGGGGTCGAACCGGCGGTGCAGGACGACGGGGGCTCGCAGCGCCCACGCCATCTGCATCGCGGCGTACCCCCAGGTGTGGAACAGCGGCGCCTCGACGATCATCGTCTGGCGGGAGCGCAGCGGGATCCGGGACGTCATCGAGGCCAGCGGCCACAGGCCGGGGCGGGGCGGGCGGCGGGCGCCCTTGGGCCGGCCGGTGGTGCCCGAGCTGAGCATGATCGTCCGGCTCTGGATCTGCGGGGGCTCGGCGACCGCGCCGTCCGGCGGCACCGAGCGGATGACCTCCTCGATGCTCGGCCCTGGGTCGGCCGGGCCGGGGTCGAGCGGGGGCCGGGGGGCGGGCGGCAGCGTCTCGGTGGCGACGGGCGCGGCGAGCGGCATCGCGGGCCGCGGGCCCGGACGGTGGTCGGCCCACAGCACGGTCCGGCGCAGCGCGATCGGGACGTTCGCCAGCAGGGGCGCGAACTCGGCGTCGGCGACGATGAGGGCGGGACGCAGCTCGCCGAGGACGGCGCGGATCTGGCCCGCTCCGAAACCGGTGTTGAGCAGCACGACCTCGGCGCCGCGCCGGGAGCACGCGACGAGCGTCAGGGCCATGCCGCGGTGGTTGCGGCACAGGACGCCGACCCGCGGGCGCGGGCCGTGCAGGGGGAGCCCGGCGGCGAGGCGGGCGCCGCGCTCGTCCAGTTCGGCGAAGGTGAGGACGCCCTCGTCGTCGATCAGCGCGGGGCGGGACGGGGAGCGGGCGGCGGACGAGGCGACCAGCCCGGCGAGCGTGGTGCCCCAGCGCCGCAGCGTGCTCAGCTGGCGGACCAGCCGGCGGGGGCCGCCGCCGAACAGCAGGCCGGTGCGCAGCAGGAGGGCGGTGAGATCGCGGATATGCCCGATCCGCCGGCGTATCCCCGGCCGGTAGGCGGGCCTCGCGTGCGTCACCGTACCCCTCCTCCGGTGATTTCGAGCCACGTTACCCATCAGTCATGGACCGAACAAGGGCGCCTGCGGGCGCCGGACTCCCGTCAGTGGCTACTGACGAGTAGTATGTGGAGTTACCAGCGAGTAGCATCGCTGGACCGTCATCGAGCCCATCGCAGGGAGGACGATCCCGTGCCTCGCACCGCACGCGACGTCGTGTTCGTCGACGGCGTCCGCACGCCGTTCGGCAAGGCGGGCCCCAAGGGCCTGTACGCGCAGACCCGCGCCGACGACATGGTCGTCCGCGCCATCCGCGAGCTGATGCGCCGCAACCCGTCCCTCCCGCCCGAGCGGGTGGACGAGGTGGCCATCGCCGCCACCACCCAGACCGGCGACCAGGGCCTGACCATCGGGCGGTCCGCCGCCGTGCTGGCCGGGCTGCCGAAGAGCGTCCCGGGCTACGCGATCGACCGGATGTGCGCGGGCGCGATGACCGCCGTGACCACGTCCGGCGCCGGCATCTCGTTCGGCTCCTACGACGTCGTCATCGCGGGCGGCGTGGAGCACATGGGACGGCACCCGATGGGCGAGGGCGTCGACCCGAACCCGCGGTTCCTCGCCGACAAGCTGGTCGATCCGTCCGCGTTGGTCATGGGCTCGACGGCGGAGAACCTGCACGACCGGTTCCCCGGCATCACCAAGGACCGCGCGGACGCCTACGCCGTCCGCAGCCAGCGGAAGGTCGCCGCCGCCTACGCCGCCGGGAAGATCCAGCCCGACCTCGTGCCGACCGCGATCCGCTCCGCCGACCGGGGGGCGGCGGGGCGCAGCCAAGGGGGCGAAGCACTGGGCTGGGGGCTCGCCACCGAGGACGAGCCGCCGCGGCCCGGCACCACGCTGGACGACCTCGCGAAGCTGAAGACGCCGTTCCGCGTGCACGGGAACGTCACGGCCGGGAACGCCGCGGGCCTGAACGACGGCGCCACCGCCTGCCTGCTGGCCGCCGAGGACGTCGCCCGCGACCTCGGCCTCACGCCGAGGATGCGCCTGGTCGACTTCTCGTTCGCCGGGGTGGAGCCCGAGGTCATGGGCGTCGGGCCCGTCCCGGCCACCGAGCGGTTGCTCGCCCGCAACGCGCTGACCATGGACGACATCGGCCTGATCGAGATCAACGAGGCGTTCGCCGTGCAGGTGCTCGCGTTCCTGGAGCACTTCAAGATCGCCGACGACGACGCGCGGGTGAACCCGTGGGGCGGCGCGATCGCGCTCGGGCATCCGCTGGCCTCCTCCGGCGTCCGGCTCATGAACCAGCTCGCCCGCCTGTTCGAGGAGCGCCCGGACGTCCGGTACGGGCTGACCACGATGTGCGTGGGCATGGGCATGGGCGGGACCGTCCTCTGGGAGAACGTGAACTGGGAGGGCACCAAATGAGCGACGGAGTCGTTCGGGGGGTCCGGGGGACCGCCCCCGGAAAGCAAATGAGTGGGCTGGGAGAACTGTTCGCGGACGAGGTCGTCACGCACGCGTACGTCCGTGACGTCACGCTTCCCTACGGCGCGGGGACGCTCGCGCTCATCACGCTCGACAACGGGCACGACCACACCAGGCCGAACACGTTCGGCCCGAACGGGCTCGCCGAGCTGGACGCCGCGATCGACACGGTCGCCGGACGCGACGACATCGCCGCGGTGGGCGTCACCGGGAAGCCGTTCATCTTCGCCGTCGGCGCCGACCTCAAGGGCGTCCCGCTGGTCCGGAGGCGCGAGGACGCCGCCGCGATCGGCAGGCTGGGCCACGACGTGTTCCGGCGGCTCGGCGAGCTGGTCGTCCCGTCGTTCGCCTACTACAACGGCGCGGCGATGGGCGGCGGCGTCGAGATCGGGCTGCACTGCACCTACCGGACGATCTCGGCCGGCGTCCCGGCGTTCGCGCTGCCCGAGACGTTCCTCGGGCTGGTGCCCGGCTGGGGCGGGACGTACCTGCTGCCGAACCTGATCGGCGCGGAGAAGGCGCTCACGGTCGTCATCGACAACCCGCTCGCGCAGAACCGGATGCTGAAGGGCGGGCAGGCGTTCGAGCTGGGCATCGCCGACGCGATCTTCGACTCGGCCGACTTCCTGGAGGAGTCGCTCGCCTGGACGGCCCGCGTGTTGAACGGCGAGATCACCGTCCGCCGGCCCGAGGTCGACCGGGGCAAGGCGTGGGACGACGCCGTCGCGATGGCGCGCTGGAACGTCGACGGCAAGCTGCACGGCGCCGCGCCGTCCTACACGCGCGCCCTGGACTTGATCGGCGCCGCCAAGGACCGCACCCGCGACGAGGGCTTCGCCGCCGAGGACGAGGCCCTGGCCGACCTCATCATGAGCGACGAGCTGCGGGCCGGCCTGTACGCGTTCGACCTGACCCAGAAGCGCGCGAAGAAGCCCGCCGGGGCGCCGGACAAGGCCCTCGCCCGGCCGGTCACCAAGGTCGGCGTGGTGGGCGCGGGCCTGATGGCCTCGCAGCTCGCGCTGCTGTTCGCGCGCCGCCTGGAGGTGCCGGTCGTGCTGACCGACCTCGACCAGGAACGCCTGGACAGGGGCGTCGGCTACGCGCACGGCGAGATCGACAAGCTGCTGGGCAAGGGCCGCGTCTCCCCCGACAAGGCCAACCGCCTCAAGGCGCTCATCTCCGGTTCGCTGACCAAGGACGCGTTCGCCGACGCCGACTTCGTCATCGAGGCCGTGTTCGAGGAGATGTCGGTCAAGCAGAAGGTGTTCGCCGAGGTCGAGGAGTACGTCTCGGCCGACTGCGTCCTCGCGACCAACACCTCGTCGCTGTCGGTCGGCGAGATGGCGTCGCAGCTGAGGCACCCCGAGCGCGTCGTCGGGTTCCACTTCTTCAACCCGGTCGCCGTCCTGCCGCTGCTGGAGATCGTCCGGGGCGAGCGGACCGATGACGCGGCGCTCGCCACCGCGTTCGCGACCGGCAAGGCGCTGAAGAAGTCGTGCGTGCTGGTCAAGGACGCCCCGGCGTTCGTCGTCAACCGCGTCCTGCTGCGCCTGCTCGCCGAGATCGTCAGGACGGTGGACGAGGGCACGCCGATCGAGGTGGCCGAGCGCGCCGCCGCCCCGCTGGGCCTGCCGATGCCGCCGTTCGTGCTGATGGGGCTCGTCGGCCCGGCGATCGCGCTGCACGTCAACGAGACCCTGCACGCCGCGTTCCCGGACCGGTTCCCGCTGTCGGACGACCTCGCGAAGATGGTCGCGGCCGGCAAGGGCGGCGTGTACCTGCCCGACTTCACCCTCGACCCCGAGGTCGTGGAGATCTTCGCGGGCGGGACGAGCCCGTCCAGCGAGGAGCAGGTCCTGGACCGGGCGCTCGCCGCGCTCGCCGACGAGATCCGCATCATGCTGGACGAGGGCGTCGTCGCGGCCCCCGAGGACATCGACCTGTGCATGATCCTCGGCGCCGGCTGGCCGTTCCACCTCGGCGGCATCACCCCGTACCTGGACAGGTCGGGCGTCGCGGAGAAGGTGACCGGCCGCCGCTTCCTGGAGCCGGGGGTCGCCTCCCTTCCCGCCTGACCCCGCCCGCTCCCCCGCGAAAGAGGCGTTCCGCGCACCGCCGGAACGCCTCTTTCCCGGCATTTCCCCAGGTCATGGACGGGACGGCGTTTCGGCTGATCATAAGACGCGCACATATGGGCATACGGCGACGGGACGAATGCCACCGCGACGCGAGGGGGCGCCGAGGATGAACCTGCTGCGCACGAAGTCGGTCGAGCAGTCGATCCAGGACACCGAGGAGCCCGCGCACCGGCTCCGGCGGGCACTGTCCGCGCTCGACCTCACCGTCTTCGGCGTCGGCGTCATCATCGGCACCGGCATCTTCGTCCTCACCGGGCAGGTCGCCAAGGACAAGGCCGGTCCGGCGGTCGCCCTGTCGTTCATCCTCGCCGCCGTGGTCTGCGGGCTCGCGGCGCTCTGCTACGCCGAGTTCGCCTCGACCGTCCCGGTCGCCGGCTCGGCCTACACGTTCTCCTACGCCACGCTCGGCGAGTTCCCCGCCTGGATCATCGGCTGGGACCTCATCCTGGAGATGGCGCTCGGCGCGGCGGTCGTGTCGGTCGGCTGGTCGGGGTACTTCGCCGCGCTGCTGGACGACATCGGCATCACGGTGCCCGACGCCATCGCCGCGCCGCCCGGCGAGGGCGGGACGGTCAACGTCCCCGCCATCGTCCTCGTGCTGCTGGTCACCGGGCTGCTCGTGCTCGGCGTCAAGATCTCCTCGCGGGTCAACGCGGTGGTCGTCGCGATCAAGGTCGCCGTGGTGCTGCTGGTGATCTTCGCCGGGCTGTTCTTCATCACCGGCGCCAACTACGACCCGTTCATCCCGCCGTCCGAGCCGACCCCGGACGTGGAGGGCCTCAAGGCGCCGCTGGTCCAGGTGATCTTCGGGAGCGCTCCGGTCAGCTTCGGCTGGCCCGGCATCTTCGCCGCCGTCGCCATCGTGTTCTTCGCCTACATCGGGTTCGACGTCGTGGCGACCGCCGCCGAGGAGGCGCGCCGCCCGCAGCGGGACCTGCCGATCGGGCTCATCGGCTCCCTCATCATCACGGCCGTCCTGTACGCGGCGGTGGCCACCGTCGTCGCGGGAATGCAGAACTACAAGGAGCTGAGCGACGAGGCGCCGCTGGCCGACGCGTTCAAGGCGGTCGGCCACCCCGTCTTCTCGACGTTCATCAGCGTAGGCGCCGTCATCGGCCTCACCACCGTCGTGCTGATCCTGCTGCTCGGGCAGAGCCGCATCTTCTTCGCCATGGGACGGGACGGCCTGCTGCCGCGCTGGCTGTCGGTCGTCCACCCGCGGTTCGGCACCCCGTACCGCTCGACGGTCATCATGGGCGTGGTCGTCGCGGTGCTCGCCGGGTTCATCCCGCTGGCCGAGCTCGCCGAGCTGGTCAACATCGGCACCCTGTTCGCGTTCCTCGTCGTCTCCATCGGCGTCATGATCCTGCGCAAGACCCGCCCCGACCTGCCGCGCGCCTTCCGCACGCCCTGGGTCCCGGTCATCCCGATCCTGTCGGTGCTCGCCTGCCTGTTCGTGATGATCAACCTCCCGGTGGAGACGTGGCTGCGGTTCCTGGCCTGGATGGGCATCGGCATCGTCATCTACGCCGCCTACGGCTACCGGCGGAGCCGGCTGGGCCGCGAAGGGCCCGTCGCCTACAAGTCCTGACGCCGCCCGACCCACCCGTGAGGGGGGTCACGGTGTCCTTTTGACCGGCGGGTGGGCACAATGACCCGCATGGCTTCTCCAGCGCGCGTCGCGGTGATCGGGTCCGGCCCGGCGGGGATCTACGCCGCCGAAGCACTCGTCAAGCAGACCGGCGGGGACGTCCGGGTGGACGTGTTCGACCGGCTGCCGACCCCCTACGGACTGGTCCGCTACGGCGTCGCGCCCGACCACAAGTCGATCAAGTCGATCGCCCGGTACCTGCAGCGGGTGCTGGAGAACCCGGGCGTCCGGTTCTTCGGCTGCGTCGAGCTCGGCCGCGACCTCACCCGCGCCGACCTGCTGGACTGCTACGACGCCGTCGTCTACTCCACCGGCGCGATGGTCGACCGGCACATGCGCATCCCGGGCGAGGACCTGCCCGGCAGCATCGCCGCCACCGACTTCGTCAACTGGTACTGCGGGCACCCCGACGCCGCCGACCACGAGTTCGACCTGTCCGTGGAGGAGGTCGCGGTGATCGGCGTCGGGAACGTCGCCGTGGACGTGGTCCGGATCCTCGCCAAGACGGCCGGCGAGCTGCGCGAGACCGACGTCCCCGAGCAGGTCATCGAGGCGCTGTCGCGGAGCCGGGTCAGGCGCGTGCACATGATCGGGCGGCGCGGCCCGGCGCAGGCGAAGTTCACCACCAAGGAGGCCCGCGAGCTCGGCGAGCTGCCGAACGCGACCATCCACGTCGACCCCGCCGACATGGACCTCGACCCGGCGAGCGCCGAGCTGGCCGAGAACGACCGGCACGTCCGCGGCAACATCAAGGTCCTGAACGGCTGGACGGGCGAGCCGGCCGCCGGCCGCCCCCGCCACATCGACGTGCGGTTCTGGCGCGCCCCCGCCGAGATCCTCGGCACCGACCGGGTCGAGGGCCTGCGGCTGGAGCGGACCCGGCTGGACGAGTCGGGCCGCGTCACCGGCACCGGCGAGTTCGAGACGCTCCCCGTCGGCATGGTGCTGCGGTCGGTCGGCTACCAGAGCGTTCCGCTGGAGGGCGTCCCGTTCGACGAGCGCTCCTTCGTCGTCCCGAACGAGGGCGGGCGGATCACCGGCCCGGACGGCGCGCCCGTCCCCCGCGAGTACGTCGCGGGCTGGATCAAGCGCGGGCCGACGGGCGTCGTCGGGACCAACAAGTCCGACGCCGCCGAGACCGTCCGCAACCTCCTGGACGATCTCGCCGGAACCGAGACCGCGCCGAAGCACACGATCGAGGAGCTGCTGGAGTCGCGGGGCCTGCGCGTCGTCACCTACGACGACTGGCTCAAGCTGGACGCCGCCGAGATCGCGCTCGGCGAGAGCCTCGACCGCGGCGAGCGGGTCAAGCTGGCGCGCTGGGAGGCGATGACGTCCGCCTGCCGCGGCGAGTGATTGGTCCTCTGTAAAGATCCCGCCGAGAAACTAGTGACGGACATGTGACGCGGGCGCTACGGTGCGGCGTGTGACCGGCGGTCCAGAACTGTACGGGTTCCCTCCACCCGAGACGGTCCCCGACCTCAGGTGGCTGGGCCCCGACTACGTGTCCGTACTCGTGTACGACCTGACCCAGGGACTCCTGCGCCAGGATCCGCGCACGTCCGTCATGGGCGTGCGGTGCGAGGGCGAGCCCAGGCTCGACCCCTCGGTCGACCCCACGGGCGTCATCCGCGCGCACGACGCCTGCTTCCCGCTCCAGGTCTACGTCCAGGACGGCGCCGGGCGCCCCTGGTGCCTGCGCGGGCGATGGACGTACTCGGGACGCGAGCTCGGCACGTCCGCCGCGTCCATCACCCACTTCTGGCAGCTGCTCTCGGCCGAGGGCGCCTGACCCGTGGACGCCTGACCCGCGGGCGCCCGGCTCAGTCGGACGTCGCGGGCGCGTGCGTCTCCGTCGCGGTGATGCGGGAAACGTACTCGGTGAGGTCGCGGGCGAGGGCCTGCGGGGTGAGGCCGATGTCGGAGAGGATCTCGCCCCGGGACGCGTGGTCGAGGAACTCCTGCGGGATGCCGAACGTGCGGAGCGGGGCGTCCACCCCGGCGTCGCGCAGCAGCCGGGCCACGGCGTCGCCGACGGCGCCGGTGCGGCCGTTGTCCTCGGCGACGGCGACCATCGCATGCTCGCGGGCGAGGTCGAGCAGCGCCGGGTCGAGCGGCTTCACCCAGCGCGGGTCGACGACCGTGACGCCGATGCCCTGCGCGGCGACCAGCTCGGCCGCCTCGACCGCGGGGGTCGCCATCGAGCCCGCCGCGACCAGCAGGACGCGGGTGCCGTTGGAGCCGTCGTGACGGGCCAGCACGTCCATCTCGCCGGCCTTGCCGATCGCCTCGATGTCCTCGGCGGCGGGGCCCTTCGGGTAGCGGATCGCGGTGGGGCCGTCGGAGACCGCGACGCACTCGCGCAGCAGCTCGCGCAGCCGGGCGCCGTCGCGCGGGACGGCGATCCGCATGCCCGGGACGAGCTGCAGGATCGACATGTCCCACATGCCGTTGTGGCTGGCGCCGTCGTCGCCGGTCACGCCGGAGCGGTCCAAGGCGAACGTGACCGGCTGCCGGTGCAGCGCGGTGTCCATGAGGACCTGGTCGAACGCGCGGTTGAGGAACGTCGCGTACACGGCCACGACCGGGTGCATGCCGGCCATCGCGAGGCCCGTCGCGGACGTGACGGCGTGCTGCTCGGCGATGCCGACGTCGAAGATGCGGTCCGGGAACGCCTCGGCGAACGGCGCGAGCCCGGTCGGGTAGAGCATCGCCGCGGTGATGCCGACGACGTCGCGGCGCTCCCGCCCGATCGCGACCATCTCCTCGCCGAACACCTTCGTCCAGGCGGGGCCGCCCTTCTTGGTGACGAACTTGCCGGTGGCGGGGTCGAACGCGCCGCCGCCGTGCATGCAGTCCTCGGTGTCGTTCTCGGCCGGGGCGTAGCCGCGCCCCTTGGTGGTGATGCAGTGCACGATGACCGGACGGCCGAACCCGCGGGCCCGGCGCAGGGCGCGCTCGACGGCGTCCGCGTCGTGGCCGTCGATCGGACCGACGTACTTCATGCCGAGGTCCTCGAACATGGCCTGCGGCTGGAGGACGTCCTTGAGGCCCTTCTTGATGCCGTGCAGCGCCTCGTAGGTGAGATTCCCCACCACCGGGGCGCGCGGCACCGTCTTCTTGATGAGGTCGAGCGCGTTCTCGTAGCCCTGGGTGACGCGCAGGTCGGCCAGGTGGGAGGCCAGGCCGCCGATGGTCGGCGAGTACGACCGGCCGTTGTCGTTCACGACGATGATGACGGGACGGTCGACGCCGGCCGCGATGTTGTTCAGCGCCTCCCAGCACATGCCGCCGGTCAGCGCGCCGTCACCGACGACCGCGACGACGGCCCGGTCGTCCTCGCCGCGCAGCTGGAAAGCCTTGGCGAACCCGTCGGCGTACGACAGCGCGGTGGAGGCGTGCGAGTTCTCGATGATGTCGTGCTCGGACTCGGCCCGGCTCGGGTACCCCGACAGGCCGCCGCGCTTGCGCAGCAGGTCGAAGTCGTGGCGGCCGGTGAGCATCTTGTGCACGTAGGCCTGGTGGCCGGTGTCGAAGAGGATCTTGTCGTGCGGCGAGTCGAAGACCCGGTGCAGCGCGATCGTCAGTTCGACCGCGCCCAGGTTGGGCCCCAGGTGCCCGCCGGTCTTGGAGACCGCCTGGACGAGGAACTCGCGGATCTCCTCCGCGAGCCGAGACAGTTGAGCGGCGTCCAGTCGTTTGAGGTCATCGGGACCTGTGATCGACTCCAGCAGGCTCACTCGTTTTCAACTCCTCCGTTGGAGACCGGGCTCCCCCGGCTCGGGCCGTTCCGAGTTTAATCCCGGTTCGCCCGCGACGCGCCGAAGGCCGTCCGCGCAGCGTGCGGGAAACGACATCCTCACCGTGCGTGATGGGGTAGGAAATGAGCATGGGCGTCGAAGAGATTGTGCTGCTCAACGCGGACGATGAGGCGATCGGGACCGCGCCGAAGAGTGATAGTCACCATAAAGACACGCCGTACCACCTGGCTTTCTCCTGCTATGTCACGGATACGGAGGGTCGCGTCCTGATCACGCAGCGCGCCCTGCGCAAGCGGACGTTCCCGGGCGTCTGGACGGGCAGCTGCTGCGGCCATCCCGGCCCCGGCGAGAAGCTCCGCGACGCCGTGCTGCGCCGGCTCCGCGACGAGCTGGGCATCCCCGAGGCGTCCCTCACGTCCGTCCTGCCCGGGTTCAAGTACCGGGCCGTCGCCGCCGACGGGACCGTCGAGCACGAGCGCTGCCCCGTGGTGCGCGCCACCGTCCCCGCGAACGGGGCCCTCGTCCCGGACCCCGAGGAGGTCGAGCACGCCGAGTGGTGGACGTGGGAGCGCTGCCTGGAGCTCGCCGGGCGGCCCGAGTCGTCGCCGTGGTACCGGCTCCAGCTCGCCGAGCTGGCACCGCTGGGCGCGCCGCGGGACTGGCCGGACGCCGGGCGGGCCGGGCTGCCGCCCGCGCTCGGCTGGTAGCCGGCCGGGCCGAACCCCGCTCGGCCGCAGCCGCCCGGCCGCCGGACGATCGGAACCCCGCATCACCGAAAGATCACATTGCGCCGCCCGGTGTTGACCGCCGCGCACGTCCGAGCGGACGCTTGGTCCGCGGGGTATCCGAAGGGACGAACGATGCGTATACGTGTTCCCCGGCGCCGCTGGACGGTCTTCGCGGCCGTTGCCATGACCGGCGCGCTGGCCATGTCGGGCTGCGGCGGCGACGGCGGCGAGGGGTCGGACGACAAATCCCAGGTCGAGGTCTTCTCCTGGTGGACCGGGCCCGGCGAGGCCGACGGGCTCGCCGCGATGCAGGCCGACTTCGAGAAGAAGAACCCCGGCACCAAGTTCGTCAACGCGGCCATCGCCGGCGGATCGGGCACGCAGGCCCAGGCCGTCCTCGCGAGCCGCCTGCAGAACCGCAAGCCGCCGGACTCCTTCCAGGGCCACGCGGGCGCCGAGCTGCTCGACTACATCAAGGCCGGGCAGATCGAGCCGCTGGACTCCTTCTACGAGGAGAACAACCTCAAGTCGGTGTACCCCCAGCAGCTCCTCGACCAGATCAGCTACAAGGGGAAGATCTACTCGGTGCCGGTGAACATCCACCGGTCGAACGTGCTCTGGTACAACCCGGACATCCTGAAGGACGCCGGGGTCGACGGGCCGCCGAAGACGATCGCCGAGTTCATCACCGCGCTGAAGGCCGTCAAGGACAAGACGAAGAAGGTCCCGCTGTCGCTCGGCGCGCAGTGGACGGCCGACCACCTGCTGGAGAACGTCCTGCTGGGCGACCTCGGCACCGACGGCTACAACGCGCTGTGGAAGCCGGGCGCCGACTGGAGCAGCCCGCAGGTCACCAAGGCGCTGAACGACTTCGCCGAGATCATGAAGTACACGACGCTGGAGGCCGCGTCCACCGACTGGCAGGGCGCCGCGAAGGCCGTCGTGGACGACAAGGCCGCGTTCAACATCATGGGCGACTGGGCGTACGGGTACTTCACCGGCAGCGCGCCCAACGGGCTCGGCAAGAAGCTCGACACCGACTTCAAGTACGCGCCGTCGCCCGGCACGGACGGCACCTACATGTGGCTGTCGGACAGCTTCACGCTGCCCAAGAACGCACCCCACCGCGGCGGTGCCATCGCGTGGCTGAAGGAGGTGTCCAGCAAGGAAGGGCAGGACCTCTTCAACCCGAAGAAGGGCTCGGTCCCCGCGCGCAAGGACGCCGACAAGTCCCTCTACAAGGGCTACCTCCAGTACGCGTTCGAGCAGTGGAACAAGCCGGACATCAAGCTGGCGGGCTCGTTCTGGCACGGCGTCAACGCCAGTAAGAAGCAGCACACCGACATCGACACGGCGGTGGGCCTCTTCCTTCAGAACAAGGACGTCGGCAAGCTGCAGCAGGGACTGGTCAACGCGGCCAAGAACAGCGGACAGTGAGGTTTCCCGGTTCTGGATGGGTCCGTAGGCGCAAGTGGCTCCCAGGGCTGCTGCTGGTCTCGCCGTCCATCGTCGCGATCGGCTTGTTCGTCTACGGGCTCATCTTCTGGAATACGCGCGTCGCACTGAGCGGCAAGCACGACGAGGTCTCCGAGTACGGGTTCGACAAGGGCAAGAACTTCGTCGACCTGTGGGACCAGCCCAGCTGGCCCGGCGCGGTCAGGCACGCCCTGCTGTTCACGGCGGTGTTCGTGATCGGCGCCCTGGTGCTCGGCGCCTTCCTGGCCTTCCTGATGGACAAGGGCATCAGGGGTGAGGCGTCCTTCCGCGTCATCTACCTGTTCCCGATGGCGGTGTCGTTCATCGCCAGCGGCGTCGTGTGGCGCTGGCTGATGAACCCGGCGCCGCCGCAGCGCGCGGTCGGCTTCAACCAGCTGTTCGACAAGCTGGGCCTGGGCGGGCTGTCGAACAGCTGGTGGCAGGACCCGGACTGGGGCATGGCGGCGATGGCGCTGCCGGCGATCTGGCAGATGTCCGGATACGTCATGGCCCTGTACCTGGCCGGGTTCCGCAGCGTCCCCGAGGACCTGCGTGAGGCGGCCCGGGTGGACGGCGCGTCGGAGTGGAAGGTGTACCGGTACGTGGTGTTCCCGCAGCTCCGCCCGGTGACGCTGTCCGCGCTGATCATCCTCGGGCACATCTCGCTGAAGGTGTTCGACCTGATCATGGCGATCGCGGGCAAGCAGATCATCACCTACGTCCCGGCCGTCGCCACCTATGTCGAGATCTTCGACCGGCACGACCCCGCCAACGGCGCCACCATCGCGACGTACATGCTGGTCGCGGTGGCCGTCCTGGTGATCCCCTACCTGGTCTGGTCGGTACGTACGGAGCGGACGCGATGACGCACGTGGAGGCACCCCCGGCGCCGCTGTGGCGCCGGGTGACGAGCGGCCTGCGCGGCCGGAGGGACGGCGGCGGGGCGAAGCCGCCGGGCGGGTCCTCCCCCGCCTGGCGGGCCGTGAAGCTGGTCATCCTGCTGGCGTTCGTCCTGCTGTTCCTGATCCCGGTGTACGTGCTGGTGGTCACGAGCTTCAAGCCGCTGAGCGAGGCGGACCCGAGCAGCGCGTGGAGCCTGCCGGGAAGCTGGAGCGTGTCCGGCTGGAGCGCCGCGTGGGACACGCTGAGACCGGGCCTGGAGAACAGCGTCAAGATCGCCGTCTCCGGGTCGCTGATCTCGGCCGTGCTCGGCTCGCTGAACGGCTACGTGCTGTCGAAGTGGCGGTTCCCGGGCGCGGACGTCGTGTTCACGCTGTTCCTGTTCGGCATGTTCATCCCGTACCAGGCGGTCATGATCCCGCTGGCCGGGCTGCTGACCGACATGGAGCTGGTGGGGACGATCCGCGGCCTCGTGCTCGCCCACGTCGTGTACGGCATCCCGATCTGCACGCTGATCTTCCGGAACTACTACGTGACGATCCCGGACGAGCTGATCGAGGCGGCCCGCGTCGACGGCGCCGGGATGCTCCGCACGTACTGGTCGGTCGTGCTGCCCGTGTCGGCGCCGGCGTTCGCGGTGACGCTGATCTGGCAGTTCACCTCGATGTGGAACGACTTCCTGTTCGCGGTGTTCCTCGGCGCGCCCGACAGCTGGCCCGTCACGGTGATGCTGAACAACACGGCCGGTTCGGGCGCGGTGGCCGTCCAGTACAACCAGCAGATGGCGTCCGCGCTGCTGGCGTCCCTGCCGACGCTGCTGGTCTACCTGCTGCTCGGGAGGTTCTTCATGCGCGGCCTGATGGCCGGCGCTCTGAAGGGGTGAAAATCACACCGGACCGTCAACCGCACATCGATCTCAGACGTCACATGGATGATCAGACGAGTTCCGCGTGGGGGCCGGTACCCCCATGACGGACAACGACACGTTTCGCCCCGCCCGTTGGCAATTCCGGCAGGATGCGCCTAGCCTCTCGGGCATCGTCGTCCAGCCCGCCGGCATCCCCGCCGGCGGGTTCGGCGATCCCCCGGCGACGGAGGCGGGGCGAACACCGGAGGTGAGCGCGTGCAGGCGATGAGTGTTCAGCAGCCCTGGGCCTTCGCGATCGCGCGTGGGGGCAAGACCGTCTCCAACCAGGCGCTGCCGACCGCCTACCGCGGGCCGCTCCTCATCCACGCCTCGATGCGCGTCGACCTGAAGGCGTGCGACTCCCCGCTGATCCAGGCCGCCGGCTGGGATCCGCGCGACCCGCTCGCCACGATCGGCGCCGTCATCGCCGTCGCCGACCTCGGCCACGTCTGCTCGGCGGCCGTGCAGAACGCGTCCTGCGACTGCGGGCCCTGGGCGGCGCCCGGCGCGCACCACTGGCACCTGTCGGGCGTCCGGGCCCTGCCGCGCCCCATCGTGGCCGTGGGCCGCCAGGAGCTCTGGCAGCCGCACCCCAACCTGGTCGCCGAGGTGAACGCGATGTTCGCCGCCGCCCTCAACCGGCTCTGAGCGCCTCCGCCGCTTCGCGGAGGCGGCGGAACTCGGCGGCCATCCCGTCGAGCGTCCACGATGCGTTCAGGCCGCTTAGCGAACTGGGTGCAGCACCACAGCTCAGCCCGCGGCAACCCGCAGACGAGCGAACTCCTCAGCAATCTGCCCAAGCGTCCACGATGCGTTCAGGCCGCTCGGGTTGGGCAGCACCCACAGCCTGGCCGGGCCGAAGGTCTCGTCCTGGGGTCCGATCCGCGTCCGGGGGCGGCCGAAGGCGGTGCGGTAGGCGGTGACGCCGGCGACAGCCAGGTAGGACGGGCGGTGCCGTTCGACGAGCGCTTCGAGGCGGCGCCCGCCCTCGCGCAGTTCGGCGGCCGTCAGCTCGTCGGCACGGGCCGTGGTGCGGTGCGCCAGGTTGGTGATTCCCAGGCCGTAGCCGGGCAGGAGATCCTGCTCGGACGGGTCGAGCAGGCGGTCGGTGAAGCCGGACCGGTGCAGCGCGGGCCAGAAGCGGTTCCCCGGACGGGCGAAGTGGTGGCCCGTCGCCCCCGAGTAGAGGCCGGGGTTGATGCCGCTGAACAGGACGCGGAGCGTCCCGCCGTCCGGAGGCAGGACGTCGGGGATGACGCGGTCGCGGGCGGCCTCCAGGTCGGCCTTCGTGGGGCGCATCAGACCAGATTACGGACGATCAGCGTCACCGCGGACGCGCCGACGACGAGGAGGAGCGCCACGCGGAGGCGTCCGGCGTCGAGGTGGCGGCGCAGCGGTCCGGCGGCCGCGAACCCGGCGAGGACGAACGGGAGGAGCTCCAGCCCCGCGACGACCTGCCGCCCCGGGAGACGTCCCGCGAGGGCGAGCGTGCCGAGGGAGAGCAGCGCGCCCGCGATGAAGAAGACCGCCAGCGTGGCGCGGACGCGGGGGCCGCTCTCGTGCTGGTAGAGCAGCGCGACCGGCGGGCCGCCGATGCCGGACGCGGTGCCGGTCGCGCCGGACACGACCCCGGCGGTGGCGAGCGTCCGGCGGTTGCGCGGCACCTCGCGGGTCCACGCGGTCAGGGCGAGCGCGGCGAGGACGACGACGCCGATCACGATGCCGAGGACGCGCTCCGGGGCGGCCGCCACCAGCCACACGCCGAGCGGCGTCCCGGCGAGCCGGCCGCCGAACGCCCAGCCGAAGCCGCGCAGGTCGGCGTGCCCGCCCTCCTGGAGAAGGGTGGCGACGGGCAGGACGAGCGCGACCGTGAGGATCGCCCCGGGCATCAGCGAGGGGAACAGCATCGCCACGATCGGCGTCGCGACCAGCCCGACGCCGAGGCCGACGCTGCTCTGCACGATCGCGCCGGCCAGCGCGGCCAGCCCGCCGACCAGGAGGAAGTCGAGATGGGGCACGCCGCGCGACGCTACATCCCCACCTATCCGGTCTGAATGCCCACCATCGGGCGGGCGCGCACCGCCCCGCCGAAGGTGCCTGGCAGAATGCACGCGTGCTCACCGCCTGCCTCGCCTTCGCCGCCGCGGCCGCCCTCGTCACGATCACTCCCGGCCTCGACACGATGCTCGTCCTGCGCGCCACCGTGACGGGCGGGCGCCGGGCGGGCGGCCTCGCCGCGGCGGGCGTCGCGTCCGGCTGCCTCTGCTGGGCGCTGGCGAGCGCGGCCGGGCTCACCGCGCTGCTCGCCGCGTCCCGGGTCGCGTTCGACGTACTGCGCGCCGCCGGCGCCTGCTACCTGCTGTGGCTCGGCGCGCGGGCGCTCTGGAGGGCCCGCCGCGAGGCGACGTCCGCGATCGAGGCGCCGGACGCCGAGCTGTCCGGTCGCGCCGCGCTGCGCACGGGTTTCACCACCAACCTGCTCAACCCGAAGATCGGCGTCTTCTACATGAGCCTGCTCCCCCAGTTCGTCCCGGAGGGGGCGTCGATGTTCTGGACGAGCATGCTCTTCGCCGCGATCCACGCCCTCCAGGGTGTCCTGTGGTTCGCGCTGGTGGTGGGCGCCGCCGGCGCGGCCCGCCGCACCCTGGCCCGCCCGGCCGTCAAGCGCCGCGTCCAGCAGGTCACCGGCCTGGCGTTCATCGGCTTCGGCCTCCGCCTGGCCGTCGAACGCTGAGTCGCGCGGGTCAGGCTATGCGGACGCCGCGGTGAGGCGGTCGAGCTGGTCGCGGGTCAGGGTCGTCCGGGCTGCCTCGATGAGCGGCGGGAGTTGGTCGAGGGTCCGCGCGCTCGAAATGGGCGCGGCGACGGTCGGCTGGGCGGCGAGCCACGCGAGCGCCACGGTCGCGACGGCGGTGCCCTGCTCCTCGGCGACGAGGTCGAGCGCGGCCAGGACCCTGCGCCCGCGCTCGGTGTCCAGGTGCTTGCCGGCGCGACCGGCGCGCGCGCTGCGCACCGTCGTCCCGGGACGGTACTTGCCGGTCAGGAAGCCCGACGCGAGGCCGTAGTAGGGGACGGCGGCCAGCCCGAACCGTTCGGCGAGGTCGCGTGGGGTGAGGAAACGGCGACGGGCCGGCCCCCGTCCGGGGGAGCCGGCCCGTCGCCGTCGCCGCGGCCTACTTGCGGAGCAGGTTGCGGAGGACGTACTGGAGAATGCCGCCGTTGCGGTAGTAGTCCGCCTCACCTGGGGTGTCGATGCGGACGGTGGCGGTGAACTCCCTGCCGTCGGCCTTGACCGTGACCTCGTCCGGGACGCCGCCCTCGTTCAGCGCGGTGACGCCGGTGATGTCGAACGTCTCGGTGCCGGTGAGGCCGAGGGACTCGGCGGACTCGCCGTCCTTGAACTGCAGCGGCAGGACGCCGAGGCCGATCAGGTTGGAGCGGTGGATGCGCTCGTAGGACTGGGCGATGACGGCGCGGACGCCGAGCAGCGCGGTGCCCTTCGCCGCCCAGTCGCGGGACGAGCCGGAGCCGTACTCCTTGCCGGCGATGACCACGAGCGGGGTGCCCTGCGCGGCGTAGTTCTGCGCGGCGTCGTAGATGAACGCCTGCGGGGCACCGTCCTGGGTGAAGTCGCGGGTGTAGCCGCCCTCGACATCGTCCAGGAGCTGGTTGCGGAGCCGGATGTTGGCGAACGTCCCGCGGATCATGACCTCGTGGTTGCCGCGGCGCGAGCCGTAGGAGTTGAAGTCCTTGACCGCGACGCCGTTGTCCTGGAGGTACTGCGCGGCGGGGGTGCCCACCTTGATGGACCCGGCCGGGGAGATGTGGTCGGTGGTGACCGAGTCGCCCAGCTTCGCCAGGACGCGGGCGCCGTGGATGTCGGCGACCGGCTCCGGCTCGGCGCCCATGCCGTCGAAGTACGGGGCCTTGCGGACGTAGGTGGACGCGGCGTCCCACTCGAACAGGTCGCCGGTCGGGATGTCGAGGCCGGTCCAGCGCTCGTCGCCCTTGAAGACGTCGGCGTAGCTCTCGGCGAACATCTCCTGCCCGATGGACGACTCGACGATCGTGGCGACCTCGTCCGGCGCGGGCCAGATGTCGCGCAGGTGCACGGGCCCGTCCGCGCCCTCGGCGATCGGGTCGTTGAGGATGTCGACGTCCATCGTCCCGGCGAGCGCGTAGGCGATGACCAGCGGCGGCGACGCCAGGTAGTTCATCTTCACGTCGGGGCTGATGCGGCCCTCGAAGTTGCGGTTGCCGGACAGCACCGCGGTGACCGCCAGGTCGTTGTCGTTGACGGCCTGGGAGATCTCCGGCTGCAGCGGGCCGGTGTTGCCGATGCAGGTGGTGCAGCCGTACCCGACCAGGTTGAAGCCGATCTTGTCGAGGTACGGGGTGAGGCCGGCGCGCTCCAGGTAGTCGGTGACGACCTGGGATCCGGGCGCGAGCGACGTCTTGACCCACGGCTTGCGGGTCAGGCCCTTCTCGACCGCGTTCTTGGCCAGCAGCGCGGCCCCGACCATCACGTACGGGTTGGACGTGTTGGTGCAGGACGTGATCGCGGCGACGGCGACGTGCCCGTGGTCGATCTCGAACGTCGTCCCGTCCTCCAGCGTGACCGGGACGCGGTTGTGCGGGCGGCTCGCACCGTTCGTCCGGTGCTCGCGCGGCTTGTCGCCCTCGCCGCCGTGGCCGATCGCCGGGGAGTCCGACGCGGGGAACGACTCGTTGGACGCCTCGTCCGCCGGTCCCTGCACGCTGCTCGCGTAGTTCTGCACGTCCCGGCGCCAGGTCTCCTTGGCCTCCGACAGCGCGATGCGGTCCTGCGGGCGCTTCGGGCCAGCCAGCGAGGGGACGACCGTCGCGAGGTCCAGTTCCATGTACTCGGAGAACTCGGGCTCCACCGAGGGGTCGAGCCACAGGCCCTGCGCCTTGGCGTACGCCTCGACGAGCGCGATCTGCTCCTCGTCCCGTCCGGTGAGCCGCAGGTACGACAGGGTCTCGTCGTCGATGGGGAAGATCGCGCAGGTGGAGCCGAACTCGGGGCTCATGTTGCCGATCGTGGCGCGGTTGGCCAGCGGCAGCGCGTGCACGCCCTCGCCGTAGAACTCGACGAACTTGCCGACCACCCCGTGCTCGCGGAGCATCTCGGTGATGGTGAGCACCAGGTCCGTCGCCGTCGTCCCGGCGGGCAGCTCACCGGTCAGCTTGAAGCCGACCACGCGCGGGATGAGCATCGAGATCGGCTGGCCGAGCATCGCGGCCTCCGCCTCGATGCCGCCGACGCCCCACCCGAGCACGCCGATGCCGTTCTCCATCGTCGTGTGGGAGTCGGTGCCCACGCACGTGTCGGGGTAGGCCACGCCGTTCCGGTCGAACACCACGCGCGCGAGGTGCTCGATGTTCACCTGGTGCACGATGCCGGTGCCGGGCGGGACGACCTTGAACTCGTCGAACGCCGTCTGGCCCCACCGCAGGAACTGGTACCGCTCCCTGTTGCGCTCGTACTCCCGCTGGACGTTGCGCTCGAACGCGTCCGGCGAACCGAAGTAGTCGACGATCACCGAGTGGTCGATCACCATCTCGGCCGGCGCCAGCGGGTTGATCTTGGACGGGTCGCCGCCCAGGTCCCGCACCGCCTCGCGCATCGTCGCCAGGTCCACCACGCACGGCACGCCGGTGAAGTCCTGCATGATCACCCGGGCGGGGGTGAACTGGATCTCCTTGCTCGGCTGCGCCGTGGGGTCCCACTGGGCCAGCGCCTGGATGTGCTCGGCGGTGACGTTCGCGCCGTCCTCGGTGCGCAGCAGGTTCTCCAGCAGCACCTTCAGGCTGTACGGGAGACGGGCCGCGCCCTCGACGGCGTCCAGCCGGTAGATGTCGTACGACCTGTCGCCAACCTGCAGCTTGTCACGGCTGCCGAAGCTGTTCGCGGACACGGACTCCTCCTCAGTCGCCACCGCGCGTCCGGTCCGGGACATGAGCGCGCGGCGCTCGTCTTGTTTCCTCGATGGGCCCTCCACCCCGGGGGCCGCGGCGGTCGGCGCGCGGCGGGGCGGGTGCTCGTCCTCCTTGATCCTGCCCTAGTCGGCCTTCTCACCGGGAATCAGGCCCGCCTAACTTCCGCCGCTTTTCTCTCGACGTCAAGCTATCTCCACTTTATCTCGACATCGAGCTACTTGAGCGCCCGGCGGACCCGCTCGGGCACGGGCGACGGCTCGTACCCACCCGGCGTGACGCTGACCAGCACCAACTCCCCCACCCCAAGGGCACGGTCACCGACACTGAGCCCGATGCGGACATCGAACGAGGTGCGCCCCCACCGCGTGACCGCCGGCCGCAGGTCGACGACCTCGCGCACACGAGCCGGAGAGTCCCACTCCATACCGGCCTTCTTCACCGCGTAGTCGAACCCGTCGAGGTACTCCTCGCCGAGCGCGTGCTGGAGCCACATGTCCATGGCGTCGTCGATGTAGGCGAAGTAGTTGGCGTTGAACACCACCCCCTGCATGTCGCAGTCGGCGTACCGAACCCGAACGCGATGCACGAACCCGAAATCCCCATCCTTCTCACCCATGCGGCCACGCTAGCGCCGGACTCAGCGACGAAGCCTCGCCCACGCAACCATCCCTTCCTCGGTCGCCACCGCCGCCACACTGATCGAAATGAGATGGCGCCTAACCAGCGTCTCTGGCCACCCACCGTGGCTTGGAACTCGGCGGGAGCGGTTCTTTCTAAGGGACCAGTTGGTGCAGCCGGGATGGTTGCGCGTCACCTTCATGAGATCGCTAGCCTCATGGCATGGCGGTGGCCCGACCAGCCTGCGATCGTGGATGGCTTGCTCACTGCGCCCAACGAGCTGCGGGCGGCCGTGGCAGACGCATCACTTCTCGCCTAACGCTGCCCCCGCTGACCGAGCAGCAGGAAGGCGCGTTCGCCGCCCGGGACCTCATGCACCTACCGCAGGATGCGCGCACCGATGATGGCGGTCCGGGTTCTAGGGCACGCAGTGCGAGGTGGCCGGGCGCGAAGAAGGCACGGGCCGAGATCTCGAACGCCAAGGACAAGGACCACCTCACTTGGTGAGCAAGCGCCGCCGTCGGCAGCTTGAGAGATCGTGATCGACAGCTCGTGAATCTTGCTTACGCTCCGATCTTGTCGGTGATGATCTCTAACATGGGTCCGCCTTCAAGAAATCGTCGACATGGGGACCTGTTCATGGACCGCGCTCTCGTCAAGATCATTGATGGCCCGTTCGCCGACTTCGAGGGTGAGGTCGTCTCCGGCGACAGGGACAAGGTGCTGGTGCGGTTGACGATATTCGGCCGGGAAACAACGGTGGATATCCGCCGTGACCAGTTGGAGACCCCGATGGGGATCGAAGCACTGCGGCGGCTGGGAGAGCGAGACGAAGACATCGTCGCGCTGCTGCGGAGCCGGATCACTGAACAGCACGACGACTTGGCCAAGGTGCAAAGTTTCGATTTCTTCCTCAAACGAGTTGATAAACCGGAAGATGACCTGGTCGCGGAATGGGATGCCTACGTCACGTGCCGCGCCGAAGCGGAGATCCGTGCCGAGGGGCTGAAGGTGACCGCGCTGAAGCGGTTCGATGAGGAAGTGGCGTTCTTGCCGGCCGACGAGGCGGCCGCGCGCGTCGAGGGCGACCCTGAAAACTGGCTTCCCGCGGACGCCGTCAGGCAACGGCAGCGCTCGCAGTATCCAGATCCCGAAGGCTCCGACCCGGAGTCGCGGCTGCTGGCGGTGATCTCCGGAGAAGCTCCTCCTCCACCGTCGCCGATGGAGCAGGCCATGGAGCGGCGAATCCGTGCGCGGTCGGCTGCGGATATGCGGGATTACACGGTATGGAGGACCTCCGTCCGGCCTCCAGGACAGCACGCGCAAGCCCGGTCAGACGCTTTGGCCCAGGTAGAACGGGAACGGGCAGCGATCGAGGAGCGGTTCGCCCGGGACTGGGGCGTGGAGCTACCGGATTCGATCTTCCGGTTCTGGGCGTTCCTCCAAGCCTGCGGGCCGATCGAGCGGCAAGCTCTGGACGATCTGGAGCTGTGCCCCTTCGGGATCATGGACCTGTTCGACGCACCCGCGCACCGACCTCGTGACGGCATCGACGTGCGCGTGCACGGCCGCTACTACCGTGATCCGCCGGAGTTCCTCACGTTCATGCACGGCGGCACCGACGGGCTGCACTTCGGCCTGTGGTTCGACGACGGCCGCACCTGCGATGGAGTCACCGCCTATTACAACAATGACGGCGGCGGCGTGGGCCTCCCCAGCGGCACCCCACTCGAAGCCGTACGAGCGACCCTCGAAGTGCACTGGCACCACGTGAACGACCCGGCGTACATCGGCGAAGACGACGACACCAGGCCCTACGAAACGGAGCTGGCCGAAAGACGACACCGAATCCGGCTGCTCCGCGAATTCCTGATGACCTTCGAAACCGGCGACCATCCCGAGGAAGGCGAAGAGTACGACGATGCCACCAAGGTCTCCCAGGCGATCCTGGACCACGGACACCCGAACCGGATCCAGACCCTGGACGGCGGTGGCGCGCTCGTCCACGGCGAGACCGCCATCGACCGCAAGAGACAGAAACCCTACGACGACTACGAATTCTGCACGAACCTAAGAAGGGAGCTGACCGAAGACCCTGCCGCCCTCGAAACACACATTGCAGAGGCCCGCAGGCGCTGCGCCGCCGGGAACCCCGCCGACGCTCTCACTCTCGGCCGTGACCTGCACTGGATAAGCGGAGGCGATGCGAAGCTTGAACGCCACGCCAACGAACTTCTCGTCTCCGCCTACAACACCCTCGGCCGCCCCAACCTCGCCGCAATCGCCGGAGCCCACCACCGCCACCGCGGTCTCCCCCAAGTCGGCGTTCTTCGAGACCACTGAGCCCGGGGGTATCTCTTCTAGCGTGGAAATGATCTTGGTGGGTAGATGATCGACAGGGAGATCATCCATCGAATTCGGGGGATTCGAAGCCATGACCGTGATCGAGGGAGATGGGAGTGTCGCCCGGTCTGGGGCCGGTGCCGGTGGGATGGTGCCGATGCCGGCCGGGAGCCGGGATGTGCCGATCCGGGAACTGCTGAGCGATGAGGTGCTGGACCTGCTGGCCGAGCGTTCCCGCGACGAGGCGGGCAGCTGCGTGTGACCGGCGAGGGGTCGATGCTCGGCGAGCTGGTCAAGGCCGTCCTGGAGCGGGCGTTGGAGGGCGAGTTGACCGCGCACCTGGGGCTATGACAAGCACGACAATTCCGGCAATTCCCGCAACGGGCGTGGCAAGGGCAAAACGGTGCAGACCGGGGTCGGCCCCGTCCGGTTGTCGGTGCCGCGGGACCGGGCCGGGACGTTCGAGCCGGTGCTGGTGCCCAAGCGGGCCGCGCGCATCGCCGGCGGCCTGGACGACATGATCATCAGCCTGTATGCGCACGGCATGAGCGTGCGCGACATCCTGCACCACCTCAGGCCCGCGGGCACTTCCCCACCGACGACGCCGTGGTCAAGCTACTCTGGCTGGCCATCATCAACATCGAGGACAAACGCGCCCGCGAACGCGCCGTCAAACGCCACAACGGCGACGAGCACGCCTTCGCACCCGCACGCCTCGTCGAGGGACAACGCGCCGCCGGATGGCGCGAAGCACTCAACGAACTCGCCGAGGCCTATCCAGGACGCATCAGGTAAAGCCGACTTCACCGTCTACCTGCAAGGTCTTCCACACCTGAAGTGGCTCCGCATGCGCTGCGTGAATCACTGGCGGTCGGGGCGGACGATGTGCCAGGCGCCGGAGGGCGTGACCCAGATGAGCAGGCCGGGCCAGATTTGGAAGAGCTTCCAGTCGGGACGCTGCTTGAGCCTGTGGTGGCGTCTGCACAGGGGAGCCAGGTTGCAGCGGCAGGTGATGCCGGGCTGCCAGGGCACGGTGTGGTCGAGGTCGCAGCGGTGCGAAGGCTGGTTGCAGGTAGGGAAAACGCAGGTCGCGTGCCGCGCCTCGACCTCCCGGCGCATCCGGGCGGGCGGGCGATACCCGGGGCGTCCGTGAGTCAGCTCCTCGCCTTGGCAGGCCAGGTCACGAGCAGCGGCAAGTCGGTGGTGAATGCGCTGCGCGGCCCGTCCGACGGCCAGTTGCCTGCCTTGGGGACGAACCCTTCCGCGTGCTTCGACAAGAAGCTCATCGGCGATGTTCGCGAGTGACGCCAACTCCGCATCGACCCTGGCGCGGTCGGTATCGCCACCGCCTTCGCAACACTCGTGGCCACTCCTGTGACCGGCAAGGGCCTCCCCCGCTCCGGCAGCCTGCGTGCCGACTGCGTACGCCTTGGTGAGGAGGTCGCGGGTGGCGTCGGGAAGCTGGACGCCTTGTAGGAGTCGGGTGGCCAGGTCTACACGAATGGCGTTGAGAGTACGCGTATCACCGTCGGTCTTGAGACCGTGAGCGACAGCAGTGATCTTGTTGTAGATCGCGTGAGCATCTTCGACGGCCAGATCGCACAGCGCCAGGTCGGCCGTTCCGGACGGGTTCTCCCACAACTCCATCCGTCGCCTACGCACCGCCTCCCGCTTGCGTTCTTCGATCGACTCGGGTGCCAGCCGTTGCGCGATGCGCTTGATGCGACGGCGCAATTGCCCCGTGGTTTGGTCGGACGCCCTCTCCAGTGCAGCGGCCTCGACCAGTTCGGTGGCGTGATCGGGAAGGTCGTCGGTAACGTCGCAGATAACGCGGGCTCGGGCCAGGTCGATCCGCCCGGCTTCGAGTGCCGCGCCGGTCGCGGCCAGCGGCCCGGTGAGACGTTCGGCCAAGTGCACCAAAGTGGCGGCGGAGTGGCTGGTGATCGTTAGAGCCGCAGCGACCTCTTCGGTGACCGACTCTTGCGCGGACAGAATTCGATAGTCGAGATCCCCGACATCCTCCGCTGCGGTGCGACGTCGGTGAAGCTCGGCGATGGCGGCCAATTCCGAGGCCTGCGCCCACGAGGCATGGCGGCGAGCCGCTTGAGCGACCTCAAGAAGTTCATCTTCACTGAGGTCACCAAGACGCTCTCTTCGCTCAGGAAGCCGGGCGGCAGGCAGGGCCGACGCCCGCACTCCACCTCCACGCCTCTGATCGGCAATTACAACGGGCATCGACAACATTTTCACCCCCACCCTGAACTCTTTCAATTCTACGCCACGATTCCATCAACAGGGCTTGACAATAAAGGACATGCCACGCCAACATCACATCTTTCTTTGACTTTCTTTAATCGATGACTCGCGACCAAGTCAAGAGAAAGCACTTTCGTAGCGCACACTGGCCCTCCAATGGCAAGTAGGGCGGTGGCCGCCTGTATACTTCGGCACCTGGCAAGATCACGCTATTACTGGAGTTCCAGGAAATGGGATACACCCATTACTACAGGTACGCGCCTTCCGACCCGGCGCTCCGTAGCGCGTGGCCGCGCATTGTCGCCGACGCCCGCCGCATCGTGGAACGCGTAGGGGCCGGCGGTATCGTCGTCAACGACATCCCCGATGACCTTCCGCCCGTGACCGATGAGCGCATCCTGTTCACCGGCAGCGTCGCAGACGAACTCGATGGCGAACCGCTCGAAATACGCCCCACGGCCGATCACCCGCAGCCCTTCCAGTATGACCCGCCGAGGAGCATCCGGACCTTCTGCAAGACTAACCGTCACCCCTATGACCTGGCGGTATGCGCAGTGCTGCTGCGCTGCCACATGCTTGCTCCCGAGGCGTTCTACATCGACAGCGACGGCGAATGGGCCAACGGCGCCACGAAACCACCCCCTTTGGGCCTGAGCCCTCGCGCCCTGGTCGCAGAACTCTTCGGAGACGTCCCGACCGCCAACCCCTTCACCCCGACCTGACCAAACAATCCACTCAGCAACGCTAAGGCTCACGACTTACTGATGTCTGGCCGCGCGAAGCGCGGCAAAGACAGGATCACGCACCAACCCGACACGCTAAATCCCGACCTCAACCCAGCGACCTCAACCAACGTGACAGCAACCGGCAACAAGACAAGCGAGCGCACCCACCTACGGAAGGCACTTCAGCCGTCCACAGACCGGCATCACACGAAACCGATAAGAGAGGCCCCAGCCGCGCGACCACCTCGACGGGCTGGGCCGCTCGCCGGGAAGCACCGCGATCGGAGAGCCGATGCGCGTGAGCTACCCGCCGCGCAGGGGGCGCGGTTGGCGAAGTAGTCCAGCGTGGAGAAAATGTCGAAGTTGGCCGTGGATAGAGCAACAAGGGGCGGGACATGGGTGTCGATTGGGTGCAGATGCGGCAACGCCCGGGAATCTCCGCAGCATCGTTCGACGAGGCGATCCGCGCGCAGACCGCGCAGTTCGTGGCGTCCGGCTGCTGGTTCTCCGATGAGTTCGGCCACATCGCGCGTCCCGCACCAGCAACGCCAGGACCACGGATCACCGAGATGGTCCACGTCAACGATCGTCCTGGCAACACGCATCGAGTGAACGCGCTGGTCCTGACACCGTTACTGCCCGCCGAATGGCGCTTCGCCATGTACCGCAGCTTCCTGCCGGAAGATTTGGCGCGACACATCAGCCGATGGCGCGCCCATATCGATGAAGTGCGGGCAGGCGGTCACCGCGCGTACCTGCAAGCCTGGTACGCCTACACGATTTCCCAGCGGCTTGCCGAGGAATGGACCACCCTTCGGCAACTAGCAACTAACGCCAGGACACGCACGAACGCCTGGGCCGTCCGCCCCGCGTTGGTCGAAGTGCGCGAACGCATCACCGTGATGGCGGAACCGACCGTCAGCCCGCCACCCCGCTGGAGACGCTCACATGACCCACACCCCATCGACGCAACACCGTTCGTTGAGCTGGCGCGCGAGTGGAACAGGCGCGTGCCGGCCAACCAGAAGGTGCACGTCCCCAAGCCGCCGAGCTATGAGGAGTTCCTCGACGACCCCTCGCCGGACGACACGCTTGTGTGGCTGGAAGCGTCGGCCGAGGAGGGATACGGCGTCCTCCTCGATTGGTGAGCCCGAGCGAAGAGTTCCGACACAGAGGCGGCGGCGGGATCCCTATCGCGCCTCACTGTCCTGGCGGAGGAGGGCTGACAAGCAGAGGCGGCGCAGTCCGGCCGCGGTGATCCTGAGCCCCATCGGCTCCCCGTCGATCTCGGTCCAGACCACGAAGTCATCGAGCGTGGCACCCGCGTAGAGAACCCAGCGGGGAACGCCGTCGCCCCGCTGGGCGACGATGTCCTCAAGGGCATCGAGGGCCCTCCGAGCCGCCCGGTCACGATAGGTCGCACCGTTCGGGATCACGGCGTAACCGGGGTCCCGAATGATCAACCGGAGGTTCGCGACGGCTTCTTCGTCATCGCCTCCGGCGCCGAGGGCGCCGGGGGCGGCGCGACCGTCCGCTTCCAACTCCGCTCGGAGCGCGCCGTCCGGATCCAGGACGTCGCGCAGCGCCGCGTCGGCCTCCGCGTCGTCCATTTCCACGAAGTGGCCGAGGTCGAGCGCCGCGATGGCCGCGCGGCGTTCCTGGTCCCCGCCTCTGCGCGCCAACTCTGCCAACGCGTTGACGGTGCCCGATGCGCTCACTTTCACCATTGCCTGGAGCACCGGGTGGCGAGCCCTGATGTCGTTCTGGCCGTCAAGAGTGTCGATCAGCACCTGCCTCGCGACCGGACCGCTGAGGCGACCCAATGCGGGGGTCGCGGCATCCCTGTCACGAAGCAGAGCAAGCAGTGCTCCGGCCGCTTCCGACCCGGCCACTGCCACCAGCGGGCTCAACAGCGGTTCGCGCAACCCAGAGAACTCACCGTCGGCCAGCACACCGATCAGCGCGTCCTTGGCGGAGGGATCCCCGATCCGTCCCAGTGCCCCGGCCGTGATGGAACTGATCGTCTCGTAGCTGGAAAATCTGGTGGCGCGGCCGTTCTTGTCACGGATCCGGCCTGTTTCGACGAGCAGCGGCACGAGTACCGGCACGGCGCGAGGATCACCGATCTTGCCCAGCATTCTGCTGACCTCGGCACGAACGGCCCCGACCGGATGGCCGAGAAAAGGGAACACCGAATCGATCGCCGTGTCTCCGACGATCCTTTCTAGAGCCTCGCGGGCCCGACTGTAAACAAGAACGTCGCCGTGCCCGAGAAAATCCGCCAACCTCGCCACATCGCGTTTCTGCTCAAGCCTGTCGACTTTCCGTTTAAGCCTGTTGAGCTTTCGATTCTGGGAGCCGGGGAACATGCGCCCACTATGACAGAAGGACGGAGCGCTGGATCGGGCCGGCGCAGGCGCCGGAAGCCCAGCCGATCCGGCCGCCCGCTTGACGCATACCCATATGGGCATATGATGACGGCCATGGCACGAGCAGCGACGACGTCGGACGTGTTCAACGCGATCGCCGAGCCGCAGCGCCGGGAGATCCTGGTGCTGCTGCGGGCGGGCGAGCTGCCGGTGACGGAGCTGGCCCGGGAGCTGGGAATGACCCAGCCGGGGGCGTCCAAGCACCTGCGGGTGCTCCGGGAGGTCGGGCTGGTACGGGACCGCAGGGCGGGCAAGCAGCGCCTGTACGGCCTGGACGCCCGCGGGCTGCGACCGGTCCACGAGTGGACCGGCGGGTTCGAGCGGTTCTGGAACGAGAGCTTCGACCGGCTGGACGCCTACGTGCAGGACCTCAAACAGGCGAAACAAGAGGAGTGACCTATGGCAGCCACGGAACCCGGCACGCCGGCGCGGTCGGCGACGGCCGACCGCGAGGTCGTGATCTCCCGGGTCATCGATGCCCCGCGGGAGCTGGTGTTCGAGGCGTTCACCGAAGTCCGGCACCTGTCGCGATGGTGGGGGCCGGAGGGATTCACCACCACCACGCGGGCGTTCGAGTTCCGCGTCGGCGGGGCGTGGGACTTCGTGATGCACGGGCCGGACGGGACCGACTACCAGGAGTGGATCTCCTGGACCGAGATCACCCCGCCCGAGCGGATCGCGCTGCTGCACGGCGAGTCCGGCGACGACCCGAACGCCTTCGAATCCGTCCTGACGTTCGCGCCCGCGCCGGGCCGCCCCGACGGCGCGGCGACCCGGATCCAGATGCGCACCGTGTTCCCCACCAAGGAACTGCGCGACGAGGCGGTCGAGAAGTACCACGCGATCGAGGGCGGCCGGCAGACCCTGAACAACCTCGCCGCCTACATCACCGAACTCCTCCTGAAGGGAGATGACAGCTGATGGCCGGAAAGGTGTTCTTCAGCGTCTCGATGTCGCTGGACGGGTTCATCGCGCCCGAGTCCCCCGAGGAACTGATGGGGCGGCAATGGATGGAACTCCAGGCGTGGGTGTTCCCGCTGCGTTTCATGCGGGAGAACCTGAAGCTCGGCGAGGGCGGCGAGGAGGGGCGCGACAACGACATCGCGCGGGAGACCTTCGAGCGCACCGGCGCCAGCGTGATGGGCAAGCGCATGTTCGACGCCGGCGAGCGGGCGTGGCCGGAGGAGGCGCCGTTCCACACGCCGGTCTTCGTCGTGACGCACGAGAAGCGCGATCCCTGGCACCGGCCGGGCGGGACCACCTTCCACTTCGTCAACGACGGCATCGAGGCGGCGCTCGACCAGGCCCGCCAGGCCGCCGGCGACCGGGACGTCCGCATCGCGGGCGGCGGCGCGACGATCCTGCAGTACCTCAACGCCGGCCTGGTCGACGAGTTCTCGATCGCGCTCTCACCCGTGCTGTTCGGCTCCGGAGTCCGCCTGTTCGAGGGGGTGGACGCCGGCCGCGTGGCCCTGGAACCGGTCCGCACGGAGCACTCCCCCAGGGTGACGCACCTGACCTACGCCGTCCGGGAGCGGTGAGACCCTCCCCGCGAGCCGTCCGGGAATGGTGAGCCTCGTGAACCGTCTCCATCTCGCCCACATCGATGAGTTCTGCCGCCCGGCGTGGTCTCGTCCATGGAAGGCCCTGACAGAGGCCGGGGCCGACACGCGGGGAGGACACACCGTGACAGCACAGTCCAAGAGCGCGAAGAGCACGCCGCTCGACAAGGAGTTCACCGAGATCCTGCGGAAGAGCCCCGCCAAGGGCGGCTGGACCTACGTCATCTGGCCGGAGTCGGCCGAGTTCTTCGGTACCCGCGGCCTGGTGAAGGTGACGGGGACCATCGACGGGCACCCGTTCCAGGGCTCCTTCATGGCCCTGGGCGACGGCAACCACAAACTGGCCGTGAAGGCGGAGCTCCGTGAGGCGCTCGGCAAGGAGGAAGGCGACAAGGTCACCGTCCACCTCACCGAACGCCTCGGCTAGCCGGGCGGGGCGTGGTCAGAGGGAGTCCCAGAACGCGCAGTTGCTGGTCCGGGAGGTGTCGGTGCGGTGGATGCCGCGCGCTCCCGGGGCCAGCGACAGGACGTCGCCCGGTGACCGGAAGCGCGGCCAGTGCGGTGCGTGCCGCGCCTTCGGCCTGCCGTTCCAGGCGAAGGACGTCCAGTAGCCGACCATCGCATCGGAGAGCCGCTGCTGCCGCGGGTCGAGTTCGCCGAGCAGTCCCGGGAACAGGAAGGTCAGCTCGGTGGCGTGCTCGGCGCCCTCGTCGAATCCGGGGACGTCGATGAGCGGCGGTGCGGTGCGGTCGGCGAACTGGTACGCGTAGACCGGGACGCCCGCGCGTTCGAGCAGCTGGAACGCGTCTTGGTGCAGGCAGGTGGAGAGCGCGCCGCCGGCGTCGGTCTGGATGGTGGCCAGCGCGATCCGTGGATCGGAGTAGTTCCGTGCCGGATACCGAGCGAGCACCGCGCCGGCGGCGTCGCCGTACGTCGAGCGGACGATGCTCTCGTACTGCGCCTCCGTCATGGGGTTCGGGTGGAGCAACGAGACGTACAGCCGCATCTCGTCCAGCGTGTTGCCGTGCATCACCGGCACCCGGTTGAAGCGCCCCTGCTCGATGGCCTTCTCGGGTTGCAGTGGCAGCACGCGGTCGCCGCCGGCGACGGGCCCGGCGCTCATCCCCGCCGCGTCGAAGGTCTCCAGCAGCGTCTTGACGGGCACGTCCCGCAGGCATGCGGCGTTGTCCACCGGCGAGCCCTGGTCGCACCCCACGGCCTTGGCGAGCGATGCCGCGTCGGCCTCTGCCGAGGCTTCGGTCCGGACGGGGGTGGCGCAGCTGAAGCTTTCCGGTATCACCTTGTGGAACAGTCCGGCCGCAGACGGCGAGGCGAGGTTGGCGCAGGAGTCGGCGGCACCGGCGGATTCACCGAACAACGTCACGTTCCGAGGATCCCCGCCGAAGGCCCTGGCGTTGCGCTGCGCCCAACGCAACGCGGCCTGCTGGTCGAGCAGTCCGTAGTTGCCTGCCTGGTAGCGCCGATCGGCGCCGTTCTCCAGGCCGGGGTGCGCGAGCCAGCCGAGGGGCCCGAGGCGGTAGTTGACGGTGACGACCACGACGTCGCCGTCCACCGCGAGCTTGGCCGCGTTGTAGACGCTGCCGCTACCGGTCGTGTTGCCGCCGCCGTGGACCCACACCATGACCGGCAGCCCGTGCCGCCGGTGTGCGCGGTCAGGGGTGGTGACGTTGAGGTACAGGCAGTCTTCGCCGTAGGTGGTGTCGCCGCCGTAGGGCGGGGCGAGCTGTGCGCATTGGCTGCGCGGGGACGTCGCGTCGTAGGTGCCCTGCCACGGCCGCACCGGTTGCGGCGGTCTCCAGCGCAGGCTCCCCGTCGGAGGCGCCGCATAGGGGATGCCTTGGAACAGCCGATAGCCCGGTTGCGGTTGGCCGCGCACCAGTCCGCGGTCGGTGCGGACGACGGCGGACGGATCCGTTGGACGCTGCTGGGCCACGGCCGGCGCGGCCCCGGCGAGAAGGAGAGCGGACGCGAGCAGGGAGATGCCGGTGAGCCTCACAGGGCCCCCTTTCAGCACGGCGCTTCTGGCAGCCCCCCGAGCCGGGCACGGCACCGAACCCCGCGCCCCGGACTCAAATTAGAACTTGATTCTAAGATAGATGCAAGCCCCGATACAGGCGGGGATTCACCACCGCTGGCGGGACTCCTCCGCCCACCCGGTGAGGTCGTCGAAGTCGATCCAGGTGCCGCCGTCGGTGCGGGCGCGCCCGCTGAAGTGGCCGAAGCACTGCTGGGGTCTCGATGCCGACCGTGCCGACGATGCCGAGTTCCGTCCGCGCGACCCGCTCGTGGAACGGACGGAACTCGGCCTCGACCCGCAACCCCACTGATCGTCCGGTCGCGTGCCGGTTCCGGGCGGCCTTTCCCGGGTTGTCGCGGCGCGGAATCCTGGACCGGTTCAGGCCCGGGACACGCATCGTTTAAATAAGTCCATACCTCGGCCAGAGTTTCTCTCGTGCCGGACCTGCCGATCTCCTCTAGGTGATCATTGAACCGTCCTGGAGCGCCGAGGAGCACGACCGCGCGCTGGACCGGCTCGCGGCGCGGGAGAACTTCCCGGTGGCGGCGCGGCTGCTCCCGGCCCGGCACCGCGCCGACCTGCGGGCCGTGTACGGCTTCGCGCGGCTCGTCGACGACATCGGCGACGAGGCGCCGGCGGAGCAGCGGCCGAAGCTGCTCGGCCTCGTGGACGACGACCTGGACCGCGTGTTCGCCGGACGGACGCCGAACCTGCCGCAGTTAAGGCGGCTGGCGCGGACGGTGCACGCGCACCGGATCCCGGAGGAGCCGTTCCGCGACCTCGTCCAGGCAAACCGGCAGGACCAGACCGTCCACCGGTACGACACGTTCGAGGAGCTGAAGGGGTACTGCGCCCTGTCGGCCGCGCCAGTGGGACGGATCGTGCTGCGCGTGTTCCGCGCACACACGGCGCGGCTGGAGGCGGCGTCCGACGACGTCTGCACGGCGCTGCAGATCATCGAGCACTGCCAGGACGCCGGACAGGACTACCGGAGCGGGCGGATCTACCTGCCCGGCGAGGACCTGCGGCGGTTCGGCTGCGCCGAGGACGACCTGGCCCGCCGGGTGACGCCGACGCGGCTGCGCGGCGTCCTGGCACTGCAGGCCGGGCGTGCCCGCGACCTGCTGGACGGGGGCGCCGGGCCGCTGATGGCGGGCCTGACCGGGTGGGCGCGCTTCGCCGTCGCCGGCTACGTGGCCGGGGGACGCTCGGCGCTGTCGGCTCTGGAACGCGGGCGTTTCGACGTGCTCGCGCATCCGCCGCGTCCGCGGCGGGCCGCCCTGCCGGCCCGCTGGGCGCGCGCTCTTGGAGGGAGAGGGCGATGACGGTTTCGGAGGCTTGCGAGCGTTCCGAGCGGGTTGCCGAGGCGTACCGGCACTGCGAGCGGGTGGTGCGCGACGAGGCCCGCAACTTCGCCTACGGGATCCGGCTGATGCCGGCCCCGAAGCGGCGGGCGATGAGCGCGATCTACGCGTTCGCGCGGGGCATCGACGACATCGGGGACGGGCCGGAGCCGGCGTGCGTGCGGCTCGACCTGCTGGACCGGTCGCGGCAGCGGCTCGCGACCGTGCAGGAGGTGCTGCGGCGGCGGCTGGACGTCCGGGCGCTGGAGGGCCACCCGGTGCTGACGGCGCTGGCGGACGCGGCGGGCCGCTACCCGATCCCGCTGGAGGCGTTCGAGGAGCTGATCGACGGCTGCGAGAACGACGTCCGCGGCGCCGACTACCGGACGTTCGACGACCTGCTGCGGTACTGCCAGCGGGTCGCCGGGACGGTCGGGCGGCTGTCGCTCGGCGTGTTCGGGCCGGACGGCCGGCAGCGGGCCGAGGGGCTCGCGGACTCGCTCGGCGTCGCGCTCCAGCTCACGAACATCCTGCGCGACCTGCGCGAGGACCGGATGGCCGGGCGGACCTACATCCCGGCGGAGGACCTGGCCCGGTTCGGCTGCACGCTGGAGCTGGACGAGTCGGGCGCGTTCGTCGACCCGCCGTGGCGGCTGAACGAGCTGATCGGCTTCCAGGCGGAGCGGGCGCGGGCCTGGTACGCGGAGGGGCTGCGCCTCCTGCCGCTGCTGGACCGGCGCAGCGCGGCGTGCACGGCGGCGATGGCCGGCATCTACCGGCGGCTCCTGGAGAACATCGCCGAGCGCCCCCAGCTCGCGCTGAACGCGCGGGCGTCGCTGCCCACCTGGCAGAAGGCCGTCGTGGCGGCCCGCGCGCTGTCGGGGGTGGAGCGGTGAGCGCCGCCGGAGCCCTGGGGGTGGGCCGGTGAGCGTCGTCATCGTCGGAGGAGGGCTCGCCGGCATCAGCGCCGCGATCGCGCTCCAGGAGTCGGGCGTGCCGGTGACGCTCGTGGAGTCCCGGCCATGGCTGGGCGGCGCCACGCACTCGTTCACGCGGGGCGACCTGAGCGTCGACAACGGCCAGCACGTGTTCCTGCGGTGCTGCTCGGCGTACCAGGGGCTGCTGCGCAGGCTGCGCGCCGATCACCTCGTCGACGTCCAGGACAGGTTCGACGTCCCCGTCCTGCGGGCGGGGGCGGAGCCGGCGCGGCTGCGGCGGTCGCCGCTGCCGAGCCCGCTGCACCTGCTGCCGGCGCTGGCCGGGTACGCACCGCTGTCGCCCGCCGACCGGCTCCGGGCGGTGCGCGCCGCGGCGGCGCTGCGGCGCCTCGATCCCGCCGACCCCGCGCTCGACACGCTGTCGGCCGGGGCATGGCTGGCGCAGCGGGGGCAGCGGCCCTGGGTGCGGGACGCGCTGTGGGGGCTGTTCATCACGTCCGCGCTGAACGCCGAGGTGGACGAGGCGGCGCTCGGGCTGTCGGCGATGGTGTGCCGGCGGGCGCTGTTCGGCCGCGCCGACGCCGCCGACATCGGGCTGCCGCTCGTCCCGCTGGAGGAGCTGCACGGCGGCCCGGCGCTGCGGCGGATCGCCGAGATGGGCGGGACCGTCCGGCTGAAGGCCAAGGTCGAGGCCGTCACCACCGACCCGAAGGTGGTGGTGGACGGGACGCCGATCGCCGCCGACGCGGTGATCCTGGCGGTGCCGCACGAGGCGGCGGCGCGGCTGCTGCCCGCGCAGGCGCTGCCGGAGCCGCTGCGCTGGGCCGAGCTGGACGCGAGCCCGATCGTGAACGTGCACGTCGTCTACGACCGCAAGGTCACGGACTTCCCGCTCTCGCGTGGGGGGACGACCCCCCACACGCCCCGGAACAACCTTTTCTCGCGTGGAGGGACGACCCCCCACACCCCCCGGAACGACCTTTTCGCCGCCGCGGTCGGCTCCCCCGTCCAGTGGGTCTTCGACCGGACGGCGGTGAGCGGGCTGCGCCGCGGCCAGTACCTCGCGGTCTCGCTGTCGGCGGCCGACCGCTGGATCGACATGCCGACCGCCCGGATCCGGTCGCGGTTCGTGCCGGAGCTGCGGCGGCTGCTGCCCGCCGCGTGGGACGCCGAGGTCCGGGAGCTGTTCGTGACGCGGGAGCGGCGCGCCACGTTCCGGCAGCGTCCCGGTTCCGCCGCCGCCCGGCCGGGGCCGGTGACGCGCGCGCCGGGCCTGTTCCTGGCCGGCGCGTGGACCGACACGGGCTGGCCGGACACGATGGAGGGCGCGGTGCGCAGCGGTCTCACCGCCGCCCACCTGGTCCGCCGCCATCTCAGGAGCACGCGCCGGGCCGAGGAGAGGGTGAGCGTCCGATGACCACCGTGCCGGTCTCGCTCACCGACGTCCGCGAGCTCGTCGACGGGGCGCTGCGCGCCGCGGTCGGCCGCCTCGACCCGCGCACGTACCGGGTCGCCGCCTACCACCTCGGCTGGACCGACGAGGAGGGCCGTCCGCGCAAGGAGCCGGCGGGAAAGGCGCTGCGCCCGGCGCTCGCCCTGCTGTCCGCGCGCGCCGCCGTGGCGCCGCCGGAGAGCGCCCTGCCGGGAGCGGTCGCCGTCGAGCTGACCCATGCGTTCTCGCTCCTGCACGACGACATCATGGACCGCGACCGGACGCGCCGGCACCGGCCGGCGGCGTGGACGGTGTTCGGCGAGGCGTCCGCGATCCTGGCCGGCGACGCGCTGCTCGCCCTCGCGGCCGAGGTGCTGCTGGAGGCGCCCGGCCAGGGCTCGGCGCGGGCGGCGCACGCGCTGTCCACCGCGACCCGCCGCCTCATCGCCGGCCAGTCCCTCGACATGGACTTCGAGACGCGCCGGCAGATCGGCGTGGACGAGTGCGTCGCGATGGCGTCCGGCAAGACGGCCGCGCTGCTGGCGTGCTCCTGCGCGATCGGGGCCGTCCTGGACGGCGCCTCCGAGAAGCTGTGCGCCGCGCTGCAGGGGTTCGGCGAGGACCTCGGCATCGCGTTCCAGCTCGTGGACGACCTCCTCGGCATCTGGGGCGACCCGGAGATCACCGGCAAGCCCGCGCTGTCGGACCTGCGGTCCCGCAAGATGTCGCTGCCGGTCGTCGCCGCGCTGAACTCCGGCACCCCGGAGGCGGCACGGCTCTCCGATTTGTACGCGCGGCCGGACCCGTCGGAGGACGACCTGGCCGAGACGGCCGCGCTCGTGGAGGCCGCGGGCGGGCGCGCCTGGGCCGAGATCGAGGCCGAGAGCCGCATCCAGCGGGCCGCCGAGCACCTCCTCGACGCCCGGTTGCCCGACCCCGTCCGCGCCGAGTTCCTGCACATCGCCGACTTCGTCACCTGCCGGGACCACTGATGACGACCACAGAGCCGACCACGGAGACCGCCGCAGCGCCCACCACGGCGCCCACCACGACCAGAACGGCCGCGGAGGCCCTGGACGCCGCGCGCGAGCACCTGCTCCTCCTCCAGTCCCCCGAGGGATGGTGGAAGGGCGAGCTCCAGACCAACGTGACCATGGACGCCGAGGACCTGCTGCTGCGCGAGTTCCTCGGCATCCGCACCGGCGAGGACACCTTCGAGGCGGCCCGCTGGATCAGGTCCCAGCAGGCCGCCGACGGCACCTGGGCGAACTTCCACGACGGCCCGCCGGACCTGTCCACCACCACCGAGGCGTACGTCGCGCTGCGGCTCGCCGGGGACCTCCCCGACGCGGGCCACATGGTCCGCGCCGCCGCCTACATCCGCGGCGAGGGCGGCGTCCCGGCCACCCGCGTCTTCACCCGGTTCTGGCTGGCGATGTTCGGCCGCTGGCCCTGGGACGAGCTGCCGGTGCTGCCGCCGGAGATGATGTTCCTGCCGCGCTGGTTCCCGCTGAACGTCTACGACTGGGCGTGCTGGGCGCGGCAGACGATCGTCCCGCTGACCGTGGTGGGCGCGCTGCGTCCCGTCCGGCCGCTGCCGTTCACGCTGGACGAGCTGTACCCGGACCACGACGTCCCGCGCCCCCGCGGGCGGCGCCTGCCCGGATGGGGCGAGGCGTTCGAGGCGCTCGACAGGGCCCTGCACGTGTACGAGCGGCGCCCGCTCAGGCGCGTGCGCAGGGCCGCGCTCCGCCGCGCCGCCGAGTGGATCATCGCGCGGCAGGAGCGGGACGGCTCGTGGGGCGGGATCCAGCCGCCGTGGGTGTACTCGCTGCTCGCGCTGCACCTGCTCGGCTACGGGCTCGACCACCCGGTGGTCCGGCGAGGGCTGGACGGCCTCGAACGCTTCACGATCCGGGACGAGTCGGGGCGGCGGCTGGAGGCCTGCCAGTCCCCCGTCTGGGACACCGCGCTCGCCATGAACGCGCTGGCCGACGCGGGCCTGCCCGCCGGGCACCCGGCCCTGGAGCGGGCCGCCGAGTGGGTGATCGGCGAGGAGGTGAGGGGGCCCGGCGACTGGTCGGTCGGGCGGCCCGGCCTGCCCCCGGGCGGCTGGGCGTTCGAGTTCGACAACGACTGCTACCCCGACACCGACGACACCGCCGAGGTGGTCATCGCGCTGGACCGCGTCCGCCACCCGCGGGCGGAGCCGGCGATCGAGCGCGGTGTGCGCTGGATGGCCGGGATGGTGTCGAAGGACGGCGGGTTCGGCGCGTTCGACGCCGACAACACCCGCGCGCTATGCCGCAGGCTGCCGTTCTGCGACTTCGGCGAGGTGATCGACCCGCCGTCCGCCGACGTCACCGCGCACGTCGTGGAGGCGATGGCGCGACGCGGCATGGCGGACTCGCTGCTGGTGAAGCGGGCCGTCGTCTGGCTGCTGAGGGCGCAGGAGCCGGACGGTTCGTGGTTCGGCCGGTGGGGCGCCAACCACGTGTACGGGACGGGCGCCGTCGTGCCCGCGCTGATCGCGGCGGGCGTCCGGCCGGAGAAGCCGGTGATCCGGGACGCGGTCGGCTGGCTGGAGCGCCACCAGCGCGACGACGGCGGCTGGGGCGAGGACCTGCGCTCCTACCGGGACCGGTCATGGGTCGGGCACGGCGCGTCCACCCCGTCCCAGACCGCGTGGGCGCTGATGGCGCTGCTCGCGGCCGGCGAGCGCGGACCGTCGGTCGAGCGCGGGATCCGCTGGCTCGTCGACCGCCAGCGGCCGGACGGGACGTGGGACGAGGACCACTTCACCGGCACCGGCTTCCCCGGCGACTTCTACATCAACTACCACCTGTACCGCCTGGTCTTCCCGCTGTCGGCCCTGGGCCGCTACCTGAGCGGAGCCGGCTCGTCCCCCGCACGGCCCGGCGCCGCCGCGGACGGCGGGCACAGCGACCCGGAAGGGATCTAGAACATGGCGATGCCAGTGCGCCAGAGCCTGCGCGTCGGCGGGTACGTCCTGCGCAACCGGCTGGCGGGACGGCGCAGGTACCCGCTGATCGTCGAGCTGGAGCCGCTGTACGCGTGCAACCTGGCCTGCGCGGGCTGCGGGAAGATCCAGCATCCGGCGGACGTGCTGAAGCGGCGGATGCCGGTCGAGCAGGCGGTCGCGGCGATCCGCGAGTGCGGGGCGCCGATGGTGTCGATCGCGGGCGGCGAGCCGCTGATGCATCCGCAGATCGGCGAGATGGTCGCCGAGCTGGTGAGGATGAAGCGGTACGTGTTCCTGTGCACGAACGCGGCGCTGATCCCGAAGAAGATCGACGCGTTCCGGCCGTCGCGGTACTTCGCGTGGGCCGTGCACATCGACGGGCTGCGGGAGCGGCACGACGCGTCCGTCTGCAAGGAGGGCGTGTTCGACCAGGCCGTCGAGGCGATCCGGATATGCCGGGAGCGCGGGTTCCGCGTCACGACGAACACGACCGTGTTCAACACCGACACCCCGCGGACCGTCATCGACGTGCTCGACTACCTGAACGACGAGCTGCGCGTCGACCAGATGATGATCTCGCCCGCGTACGCGTACGAGAAGGCACCGGACCAGGACCACTTCCTCGGCGTCCAGGAGACCCGGAACCTGTTCCGCACGGCGTTCGCGGACGGCCGGCGCGAGCGCTGGCGGTTCAACCACTCGCCGCTGTTCCTGGACTTCCTCGAAGGGAAGGTCGACTTCCCGTGCACGGCGTGGGCGATCCCGTCGTACTCGCTGAAGGGCTGGCAGCGGCCCTGCTACCTGATGGACGACGGCTATGTCGACACCTACCAGGAGCTTCTGGACACGACCGACTGGGACGCCTACGGGCGGGGGCGCGACGCCCGCTGCGCGAACTGCATGGCCCACTGCGGCTACGAGCCCACCGCCGTGTTCGCGACGATGGGTTCGCTCAAGGAGTCGATACGCGCCATGCGGAGCGTGTGATCGTCAACGACGTGCCGGGTTCGGCGGCACGCGTCACCGCGCGCCGTGCGGAGCGTCCGAGCCGGGCGGCAGCGGCGCCGTGCCGTGTTCCAGCGCGTGCCGGATGAGGGCGACCAGGACATCGGCGTCGGAGGTGAAGCCGGTGATGAGGAGGCGGCCGCCCTTGTGGCCGTCACCGCCCTTGATCTTGACAACGCTGTAGACGTCCCACCCGAGCATCTCGCCCACCCAGTGGCGTTGGCCGCGCTCGGAGACGCTCCTGATCCGGTCCCACGGGATCACCCGGAACCGGCCGGCGTGCTCGTACGCCAGCCCTCCGACGCGGACCCGGAACACCTCGCCGGGCGTCATGAGGTACCGGCGGCCGCACGAGAACCCCCACCACAGCCCGACCAGCGAGAACCCCAGCAAGAGCCCGGCGATCGTGTAGGCCGTCTCGCCCCGGGTGAAGACCGCGACCAGCACCGGTGCCGACAGGCCCACCCCGGCCAGGCCGATCAGCGTCGAGACCACCGCCACCTTGCCGCGCCGGGCGTCGTCGGTCTCGAAACGCCGCACGAACTTCCCCAGCGCCTGCTCCGCCGCGCGCACCATGACCGCACCGTCCTCGTCGCCGCCCGCCTACCGCAAGGATCACGTACCGGACGGCCCGATGATCGAGTCCCGGCCGGACGGCAGGTGGCCGCAAGCGGCCAGCGGTCCGCCGGCACCGGGTCAGGCGTCGCGGAGCTCGTCGATCACGTCGCGGACGGCGTCCATGAGGGCGTCGGCGTCGTCGGTGAGGCCGGGGTCGACCGAGAGCCCGAAGCACAGGTCGCGGTCGACGCCGAGGCCGGCGATCGCCAGGGGCGTGCCGGGCGCGAGCGGGACGATCGGGTACACGGCGGTGAGCGGTGCCCCGGCCAGCCACAGTTGCCGGTCGGGTCCGGGAAGGCTCGACACGGTGCCCTGCAGGAAACGTCCGCTGTAGGACATCCGGGCGAAACGGGCGTGCAGCGGGGCCGGCATCAGCCGTCCCGCCTGCCACATCACGAACCAGGCGGCCTGCGCCCGCGTCCCCGACCGCAGCACCCGGCCGCGCTCGGCGATCATGGCGAGCCGGTCGGTCTCGGCCATCTTCCCGATGGGCAGGTCGACCATCACGGCGGTGGTGTGGTTGCCGACCATCGCGCTGCCCGGCGGGCGCATCATCAGCGGGACCGCGACGCGGCAGGACCCGGGCCGCCCGTCGTCCTCGCTGACGACCCGGTTCAGCGCGCCCGCGACCGCGCACAGCACCACGTCGGTGACGCGGGCGCCGTGGCGGCGGCCGACGTCCCGCACCGCGCGCAGCGGCAGGGCCATCGTGCCGTACCGGCGTTCGGACGTCCCGGCGGAGGGCAGCCGCTCGGGTCGCGTCACGGCGGTCGCGAGCTGGCCGAGCCCGACCACGGTCGCGACCGCCTTGCGGAACGGCGCGCGCGGAGGCCCGGGGACGGGTTCGGGCGGCGGCTCCATCAGGTACATCGCCTGCGCGACGATGCCGACGCCGTCGGCGACGACGTGGTGCATCAGGTACACGACGGCGGTGCGGCCGGGTTCGGCGCCCTTCAGGACGACCATCCGCCACGGCGGCCGGTCCGGCGGCAGCGGCTCGGCCTGGATGCGGGCGACCTCGGCGCGCAGCCCGGCCATGCCGTCGACGCGCCGCTCGGCGACGTGCCAGGCCCAGTCGACGGGGTCGTGGTCGCGCCAGACGGGGCGGCGCCAGCGGCCCCGCCGGACGAGCCGCTGCCGGAACCGGGGCAGCCCGTCCAGCCGGCTCCTGATCACCCGGACGAGGTCGGCGCGGCCGACGTCGGCCCGCGGGGTGTCGAGCATGATGACGCCGCCGGCCTGCTGCGGGGCCTCGGGCGTCTCCACGGCCAGGAAGAACGCGTCGGGCCCCTGGACGCGCGGCGCCGGCGGGCGGGCGATGCGTTCGGCGAGGTACACCGGGACGACGACGAACGGGATCGCGGCGACCGCGTCCAGCAGGTAGTGGTTCGCGGTCGCCAGGATCACGTAGAGGGTCACGATGATGTGCAGGGCGTTCAGGCCCTGGACCCAGCGTTTCGCGTTGACGCGGGCGAGCTCGACGCCGACCCACAGCGTCCAGGCCATGTGCAGGGACGGGACGGCGGCGAACCGGTCGGCGTGCTCGACCATCGGCGAGCCCCAGGACCCCCAGGTGCGGCCCTCGGTGACGGTGTCGATGAAACCGAGGTCGGGCATCAGCCGCGGCGGCATGACGGGGTACAGCGCGAAGCAGGCCAGCCCGCCGAGGTTGAGCATGACGAAGGCGTTGCGGGCCGTCCGGTACCGCTCGGGGTGCCGGAGGAATAACCAGGTCAGCAGGGCGAGAGCGCTCGCGATGTAGGTGATCGCGTACTCGTAGTTGGCCAGCACCCGCCAGACCGGCTGGTCCGCCAGCCAGTGGTTGAGAGCCGGTTCGACGTCGAGGTGGAGCGCCCGCTCCAGGGCGTAGAGCGACTCCCCGTGGTCGCGGGCGGCCTTCTCCCTCGCCTGCTCGGGCAGCATCGTCACCAGCGAGTACAGCGCGAACAGCGCCAGGCCGAGCGCGAGCTCGTTCCGCACGCGCGGCCTCGCGCGCGGAACGGTGCCCGCGGCGTCCGGTGCCAGAACCGCGTCCGGCGCGGTCACCGCCTCGTGTGTGCCCATAGTCCCCCTCGCCCCGGGTGGTACCCACAGATTCGCCAAATCAGACGGCGATGCCGGTATTCGGGGATCATGCCCGGCCCGCCGCGAGAGACCCGTCCGATCCGCTGGAAATCTCCGGGAACCATCTGGCCCGTCCCGGCGTCTTCGATATATCGTTGTCGTATCGCGAGAGGTCTTAGAGAGATCTCAGAAGGTGGTGGAGAACATGGGTCACATGCATGGACGCGGCGGCCCCTGGGGGCGCGGCGGCGACTTCCCGAACCTCGGCGCGCTGTTCGGCGGCGGCCCCGGCCCCTGGGGCCCGCCCGGCGGCTTCGGGCCCGGTCCCGGCCCCCGGCCGCCCTGGGCGCGGGGACGCGGCGGGCCCTGGGGCAGGGGCCCGAAGGCGCGCAAGGGCAACGTCCGCGCGGCGATCCTGGTCCTGCTGGCCGAGGAGCCGCGCAACGGCTACCAGATCATCCAGGAGATCCACGAGCGCAGCGGCGGGGCGTGGAAGCCGAGCCCCGGCGCGGTCTACCCGGCGCTCCAGCAACTCGCGGACGAGGGCCTGATCGCCGGCGACGAGTCCGGCGGGCGGCGCACCTTCCACCTGACCGACGAGGGCCGCGCCTACGCCGAGGAGAACGCCGACCGGCTCGCCGAGCCGTGGGCGGAGATGACCCCGGAGTACGGCGAGGGCGTCCCGGAGCTGTTCAAGCAGGCCGCGCAGACGGGAGCCGCGGTGATGCAGATCGTCCACTCCGGCTCCCCCGAGCAGGTCGCCCAGGCCAGGGACGTCCTGTCGGACGCCCGCCGGAGCCTGTACCGGATCCTGGCCGACGACCTCGCCCACGACCCCGACGACACCCCCGGCACCGACGACGACGCGGGCCCGACGGCCCGCGACGAGGAGTAGAGATGGCACGGCACGACGAGATCCGCGTCGGCGACGCCGAGCGGGACGCGGTCATGGTCGCCCTGCACGACCACTTCGCCGAGGGGCGGCTGGACCGCGGTGAGCTGGACGGGCGGCTGGACGCCGTCCTGTCCGCCAAGACGCGCGGCGACCTGCGGACCCTCGTCCGGGACCTGCCGGCCCCCACCGGGCTGCCCGACCCGCCGAAGGCCCCGTCCCTGGAGCAGGGAATGGCGGTCATGTTCGGCGGCCCGGGGCACCCCGCGTGGCACCGCCACCACCGGCACATGGCCGCCCGGCGGCACCGGCACGGGCCGCCCTTCCCGGTGCTCCAGCTCCTGCCCGGGGTGTTCCTGGTGCTGGCCTTCACGGCCGGGCCGGGCACGGGGTTCCTCGTGGTCCTGCAGATCGCGCTGGCCTTCTGGGTCGTGCGCGCGGTGCTGCTGGCGTTGGGGGTGCGGCGGTCCCGGCGACCCGGCCCGCCCCTGTCCCCCGGCGCGTGACCCGTGCCCCCCGGCGCGCGACCGCCGGCTCAGCCCAGCCCGGCGTCGCGGGCGAGGAGGCCGGCCTGCGTGCGGTTGGCGCAGCCGAGCTTGTCGAGCAGGCGGGAGACGTGGCCCTTCACGGTGGCCTCGCTGAGGTGGAGGCGTCCCGCGATCTGCGCGTTGGACAAGCCCTCGCCGAGGCAGGCCAGCACCTCGGTCTCCCGCCCGGTGAGGCCGCCGACGAGCGCGCGCGTCCGGTCGCGGCCCGACGCGCGGTCCGCCGCGGTGCCGAGCAGCCGCATGGTCGCGGCGGCCGACATCACCGTGTGCCCGTCGGCGGCGACCCGGACGAGCTTCACCAGATCCTCCGGCGGCGTCGACTTCAGCAGGAACCCGCTCGCGCCCGCCCGCAGCGCCCGGATGACGTGCTCGTCGCCGTCGAACGTGGTCAGCGCGACGACGGCGGGCGGCGACCGGAACGCGGCGATCCGCTCGATGGCGGCGAGGCCGTCCACGCCCGGCATCCGCAGGTCCATGAGCACCACGTGCGGCCGGTACCGGACGACGGCCTCGACGCCCGCCGCCCCGTCGTGCGCCTCCCCGACCACCCGGACGTCGTCGGCCGCGCCGAGGATGACGCGCAGGTGCGCGCACACCATCGGCTCGTCGTCGACCAGCAGGACGGTGATCACGGCAGCCCGGCCGGGTCGGGCGCCGCGACGGGCACGAAGGCGGGCAGGGACGCCTCGACGCGGAAGCCGCCGCCGTCCGGGCCGGCCGTGAACGTCCCGCCGATCAGCTCGACGCGCTCGCGGAGCCCTTCGAGGCCCATCCCGGACCCGCTGGCGGCGAGGTCGGCGTCCGGCTCCCGGGACGGGGCGGCGTTGCGGACGGTCAGCGTCACGCCGTCCGTGCGGTAGCGGACGTCCACCCGGACGGCGGCGCCCGGCGCGTGCTTGCGGGCGTTGGTCAGCGCCTCCTGGACGACCCGGAAGGCGGTGCGCCCGACGGCGGGCGAGGCGGACGGCGGGTCGCCGTGCTCGGCCAGCTCGACCGGGACGCCGACCGCCGCCGAGTCGGCGACGAGCGCGGACAGGTCGGGCAGCGGCTCGGACACCGCGGCGGGCGGCCCCTCGGGGTCGCGGCGGAGCAGGCCGATCACGTCGCGGAGCTCTTCGAGGGCCTGGCAGCCGGTGCCGCGCAGCTCCTCGGCGGCGGCGCGGGTCGGCTCGTCCGGCGCCCGGATCCGCAGCGCCCCCGCCTGCAGCACCATCAGCGTCACCCGGTGCGCGACGACGTCGTGCATCTCGGCGGCGAGCCGGGCCCGTTCCTCCGCGCGGGCCCGCTCGGCCAGCAGGTGCCGCTCCCGTTCGGCGCGCTCCGCCCGGTCGGTGAGCGCCTGCACGACGCGGCGGCGCGCGGCGGCGTACAGCCCGAGCAGCGCGGCGACGATCACGACGGCGACGCTGCGGAACACCACCGCGTCGACGCTGTCGGTCTCCTCGGCGTTGAAGTGCCGCATGGCCGAGTCGGGGAGGACGTCCTCCAGCACGCCGATCGGGACGAGCAGCACGGCGACCGGCAGCAGGCGGATCCAGGCCGGCCGCCCGCCGTCGCGCGGGAACGCCGCCACCGCGTAGGCCGCGAGCGGCGCCGTCGGCGGCCACCACACCACCGGGCTGAGGGCGTGGTCGGCGTCCACCCGCAGCAGCGCGCCCGGCGCGGCCAGTTCGAGGAGCCACACCAGGACGGCGAATCCGGCGGTGAGCCACGCGACCGCCATCGGGGCCCGGCGCCGGAGCGCCAGCGCGGCGGCGGGCACGAGGAACAGCGCGACCGACGCGCCGCCGTGCCGGTGGACGATGGCGCCCGGGTCGATGACCGCCTGGACGCTGAGCGCCACTCCGGACAGCACGACGGCGGCGTCCGCGGCGCGGTCGCGGCGCCGCCCGACCGGGAGGAGCCGCGCGAGGGCGAGACGCGGCGAGGGCGGGCGCACCCGGGCCCGCCGCAAGAGGGTGGCCCCCCACGGGTTCGCTCCGCTCATGCCCATACCGTACGCACCCGCCCCCGGCCCGCGACCCCTACGAAAGTCGTGCCCGCAGGGCCGTTCGTCGCGGTGGGACACGACGTTCCGCGCTCCCGCCGTGGGGCCCGGCCGACTGGAATCGGCGCCATGACGGTCAAGCGCCTTCTCCGCCGCCCGCCCGCTCCGCGCCTCCCCCGCATGGGCGGGCTCGTCCTGCGGGGCCTGGTCGCGCACCGCGCCCGGCTGCTGATGTCGATGGTCGCGGTGGTCGCCGGCGTCGCGTTCGTCGCCGGCACGCTGATCTTCTCCGCGACGCTGGAGCGGTCGGTCGACCGCGCCTTCGACGACCTCGGCCGCGGCACGGACGTGATCGTCCGGTCGCAGCGGGCCTTCGAGCCGGGGCTGGGCGAGCCGGCGCCGGAACGTCCCGTCCCGGCTTCGGTGCTGGGGACCGTCCAGGGCGTGGACGGCGTCGCGAAGGCCCGCGGGGTCGTCACCGGGTTCGCCGCCGTCGTCGACCGGCACGGCACGATCGTCGGGGCGGAACCGCAGACGGGTGTGGCCTGGGACGGCGACCGGGACCTGTCCCTGCCGCGCCTGACGTCCGGACGACCCCCCGCCGCGCCCGACGAGGTCGCGGCCGACACCGGGACTGCGCGCGACGCCGGCTACCGGATCGGGGACCGGATCACGGTCGCGCTGGCCTCGGGCACGCGGACCTTCCGCCTCACCGGCCTGTTCAAGGTCGGGGACTCGGCGTTCGGCGACTCCCTCTCGATGACCGCGTTCGCGCCGGAGGCGGCGCCCCGGCTCCTGTCGGAGCACCCCGGGGCCTATGCGCGGGTCGTCGTGCACGCGGACGACGGCGTCTCCCAAGAGCGGCTCCGGGACGCGGTGGCGGCGACGCTGCCGCCCGGGTTGGAGGCGGTCACCGGACGGGAGGCCATCGACGAGCAGGCCGGATCCTTCAAGGAAATCCTCGCCGTGATCCGGACGTTCCTGCTGGTCTTCGCCGTGATCGCGGTGTTCGTCGGCTCGTTCATCATCTTCAACACGTTCACGATGCTGGTCGGCGGGCGCGTCCGGGAGCTGGCGCTACTGCGCGCGGTGGGGGCGTCGCGCGGGCAGGTGACGCGGTCGGTGCTCGGGGAGGCGGCCGGGGTCGGGCTCGCGGGCTCCGCACTGGGTCTGGCGGCGGGCGTCGGCGTCGCGGCCGGGCTCGCCCGGATCCTCGCGGTCTTCCTGGGCGGTGAGGAGCTGCCGTTCGGGACGCCGGTACCGCCGGTCTCCGCGGTGATCGCGTCCTTCGCGGTGGGGACGCTGGTGACGCTGGCGGCCGCGTTCGTCCCGGCCCGCCGCGCGTCGCGGATCCCGCCCGTCGCGGCGCTGCGCGAGGGGACGGCGCCCGCCCGCCCGCTGCGGGCGCGCGCGCTGGGCGGCGCGGTCGCGGCCGCGGCGGGCGCCGGGCTCGTCGCGGCCGGTTCCGCGGCGGACGGCAGGACCGCGCTGACGCTGACCGGGGCGGGGTGCCTGGCGGTGTTCGCCGGAGTCGTCACGCTGTCGCCGGTGCTGACCCGCCCCGCGATCCACGTCCTGGCCTGGCCGTTCGCGCGGTGGGGCGGCGGCGCGGGCCGGATCGGCGGGCGAAACGCGCTGCGAGAGCCCCGGCAGACGGCGGCGACGGCGTCCGCGCTGACGATCGGCCTCGCGCTGATCGCCGCGGTGTCGGTGATCGTCCAGTCGATGGCGTCGTCGGTGGAACGGCAGCTCGACGCGGGCCTCACCGCCGACTACCGGGTCACCGCGCGCAGCGAGATCACGCCCGTGGCGGCGGACGCTGCCCGCGCGGTCGCCGGTGTGGACGGCGTGCGGGCGGCGATCCCGATCCGCGCGGCCCGGTTCCGGGTGGACGGCTCCGTCCGGACCGCCGCGGCCGGTTCGCCGGGCGAGCTGCTGGCGCATTTCCGGCTTCCGCTCCAGGCCGGTTCGCCCTCGCCGGGCGCGGACGAGCTGCTCGTCGGGAGCAGCGTCGCCGAGGCCCAGGGCTGGCGAGTCGGGAGCACCTTCCGGGGCGAGTACCAGGACGGGGCGAAGCGGACGTTCCGCATCGCCGGGATCTACCGTGACCGCCCGTCGATCACCCCGTCCGCCCCCACGATGATCATCGGCTGGGACGGCTACCGGGCGCACGACCCCGGCGCCACCATCGACCGCATCGAGGTCGACGTCACGACCGCGACCCGGGGCGCCCTGGAGAAGGCGCTCGCGCCCTGGCCCAACGTGGAGCTCAAGGACCGCGCCCAGGTCAAGGACGACGCGGCCGGCGCCATCGGGCAGTTCCTCGACCTCGTCCTCGGCCTGCTGGTCCTGTCGGTGGTGGTCGCCGCGCTCGGCATCGTCAACACGCTCGCCCTCGCGGTGACGGAGCGGACCCGCGAGATCGGCATGCTCCGCGCCCTCGGCATGCAGCGCCGCGAGATCCGCCGCATGATCCGCTACGAGGCGGTCGCGGTCTCCCTGTTCGGCGCGCTGCTCGGCGTCGGCACCGGCGTGCTGCTCGGGATCGTCCTGCAGCACGCGATGGCCGAGGGCGACGGCGGCATGGAGGTCCTCGCGATCCCCGCCGGGCGGCTCGCCGTGTGCGTCGCGGCGGCGGCGCTGATCGGCGTCGTCGCCGCCGTGTGGCCCGCCCGCCGCGCCGCCCGGATGGACGTGCTGCAGGCGATCGCCACGGAGTAGCCGGCTCACACTGAGTGGCTCACACTGAGTGGCTCACACTGAGTGGCTCACGCGGCGGCGAGGACGCAGCGGTCGGGGACGGCGTCGCGCAGCGCCCGGAGGCCGCGGGCGATCAGCGGGTTGCCGCGGCTGCCGCGCCGCACGCAGGTCAGCACCCGCCGCCGCGGGACGCCGTCGCCGCCCAGCGGAACGCGCACGACCGGCTGGTCGGACGGCCCGCCCGCCAGCCTCGGTACGAGGGACACGCCGAGGCCGTTGGCGACCAGCGCCCAAATCACCGACCAGGTGGTGGCGTTGTGGGCGATGCGGGGCGTGAACCCGGCGGCGGCGCAGTAGGCCACGACCTGCTGGTGGTGGGCACACCCCTCGGGCTGGACGCTGATCCAGGGCTCGTCCGCGGCGTCCTCCAGCCGGACGCCGCCGCGGGACGCGAACGGATGCCCGGCCGGGACGATGAGGTCGAGCGCCTCCTCCAGCAGCGGCTGCCGGTCGAAGCGCGGGTCGCCGGGCGGCGGCGCCTCGGGGGTGGGCTCGATGACCGCGATGTCGGTCTCGCCCGCGGCGAGCAGCCCCATCGCCACGTCGGTGTCGCACTCGCGGATCTCGACCGCGAGGTCCGGGTCGTCCCGCAGCAGGGCGCCGGCGGCCGGGGCGACCAGCCCGCCGACCGCGGTCGTGAACCCGCACATCCGCAGCGGCCCGGCGGCGCCGGCGCGGTGCGACTCCAGGTCGGCGAGGGTCTCCTCCCACTTGGCGAGGAGCCCGTCGGCGTGCTCGACCAGCAGGTGCGCGGCCGGGGTCAGCCGCACCTTGCGGCCCTGCGGCTCCAGCAGCGGCACCTTCAGCTCCCGCGCCAGCTCGCGCAGCTGGTGCGAGACCGCCGACGGGGTCAGGTGCAGCGCGTCCGCCGCGGACGTGACCGTCCCGTACTGGTGGACGAGCCGGAGCATGTGCAGCCGCCGCAGATCAATCATGCAACCATATTGCACGATCCAGTGCGTAAATCTGAAATGGACGGCAACGTTCGGCGGACCGCAGACTGGTGCCATGACACAGCAGAACACCCTCGTGTCCCGGCATCTCACCAGCGACGGAGTCGTGGTCTGGACCCGCTGCGCCTGCGGCAGGCTGCGCATGGACCTCGTCCCGAACGACGGCGGGCGCGGCCTCGTCGCGGGCCCGTGCCCGCACTGCGCGGTCAGCCCTCGTCGATCGTGACCTCGTAGTGCAGCGTCCGGTAACGCTTCATCTTGTGGAAGAGCGGCACCGCGAACCCCTGCAGGAGCGGGTGCTTGCGGGCCAGCAGCCTGCGGACCGGCTTCGACTCCTCCTCGCTGAGCAGCCGGACGCGGCCGTGCGTCTCCGGGCCGGTGGCCTCGCCCTTGAAGGTGCTCGGCGCGATCTCCACCTCGGGATTGCGGGCCAGCCGCTTGGTCTTGAAGGCCTGGTCGTAGGTGCGGAAGTACGCGTGGTCGCCGAGGACGACGATGTTCACGGGCGTCCCGACCGGCGTGCCGTCCTTGCGGTAGGTCGTCAGCCGGACGGTGCGCTGCGCCTTCAGGTTCTCAAGCGTCGATGTGGTGTTCATATCCAGGAGACGGGGGCGCCGCCTCCGGATGTGACATCACCGCGCCCGGAGGGCGGCGGCCTCGGCGGCGAGCTTGCGGATCCGGTCCCAGTCGCCGTCGCGGACGACGTCCGCCGGGGTCAGCCAGGACCCGCCGACACAGCCGACGTTCTTCAGCGCGAGATAGTCCGCGGCGTTGCGCGGGCTCACACCGCCGGTCGGGCAGAACCGGATCTGCGGAAGCGGCCCGGCGAGCGACTTCAGGTAGGCGGCCCCGCCCGCGGCCTCCGCGGGGAAGAACTTCATCGCCGTGACCCCGCCCTCCAGCAGCGCGATCGCCTCCGACGCGGTCGCCACGCCCGGCAGGAACGGCAGGCCCGTCGCGACCATCGCCGCCTGGAGCCGCGCCGTGCAGCCGGGGCTGACCAGGAACCTCGCCCCGGCGGCGGCCGAGCGCTCGGCGTCCTCGGGACGGACGACCGTCCCGGCGCCGACGACCGCGTCAGGGACCTCCGCGGCGATCCGCGTGATCGCCGCGATCGCCGCCGGCGTGCGGAGCGTCACCTCGATCACCGGCAGCCCGCCCTCGACCAGGGCGCGGGCCAGCGGGACGGCGGCGTCCGCGTCGTCCAGCACGACGACGGGGATGACGGGCACGAGGTCGAACAGCTCTTCGGCGATCATGCAGGCTCCAGGTCGGGCAGGCTCTGGGCGAGCCGGACGGTGGCGCCGACCAGGGCCGGGCCGGGGTGGACGATGAGGGCGGTCGGGATGGCGCGCATGTAGTCCTCGACGGGAGGCTTCCCCTCGAAGCGGGCCCGGAACGCGCTGCCGCGCAGCACGTCCACGATGCGCGGCAGGATCCCGCCGCCGAGGTAGACGCCGCCCCGCGCGCCGAGGGTCAGGGCGGCGTTGCCGGCGAGCGAGCCGAGCAGCGCGCAGAACATCTCCAGCGTCTCGCGGCAGCGGGGGTCGTCCTGCCTCTCGCAGATCTGCCGCGGGGTGAGTTCCTCCTGCGGCTCGCCGTCGAGCGTCGCCAGATAGCGGTGGACGCGGACGAGCCCCGCGCCGGACAGCAGGTACTCGGCGGTGACCGCGCCCTTCTCGGCGCGCAGCAGCCGCGCCACGGCGATCTCCCGCTCGGTGGCGGCCGGGATGTCGACCTGCCCGCCCTCGCCGGGAACCGGCACCCAGCCGGACGGGGTCGGCACCAGACCCGCCACCCCGAGCCCCGTACCGGGCCCGACGACCGCAAGCGGCGCACCCGGGGTGGGAGCACCCGCGAGCGGCGCAACCGGGATCGGCACACCCGAGATCGGAGCACTCGGGACCGGAGCACTCGGGACCGGAGCGCCCGAGATCGGAGCACTCGGGATCGACGCGACCGCTCTCGGCGCACCCGCAAGCGGAGCGCCCGGGATCCGAGCACCCGAGATCCGAGCACCCGAGATCGGCGCGCCCGCTTTCGGCTGGGCCCCGCCGACGGGGATCAGGTCGTCCGGGCCCAGGCGCGGGAGTGCGAGGGCGAGGGCCTCGAAGTCGTTGATGATGTCGAGGTACGGCAGGCCGAGGTGGGCGCGCACCGCCTCTGGCGTGCCCTCCGGCCAGCCGGCGTTGGTCAGGCGGAAGGTGCCGTTCCCCACCGGCCCCGCCACCGCCAGGCATGCGGCGGACGGTTTCGCGCTGGGCGCGTGCCGTGCGAGGTAGTCGGCCGCGGCCTCCGCCAGGCCCGGATAGTCGCGCGTGGGGAGCGACTCCACGTGGGCGGGGAGGCCCTCCGGGCCGTCCACCAGCGCGAACCGGGCATTCGTCCCGCCGACGTCCGCGACCAGCCACTGGCTCATGAGAAGACCCCCGCGCCGCGCTCGGCCGGGCCGACCGCGTGGCGGAACGACCCGAACAGCTCGCGTCCCGTGCCCCACGTCTGGTCGGGCGGCCCGGCGGCGGGCTCGCGGGCGGAGAGTTCGTCCTCCGGGACGAGGACCTCCAGGAGCCCCCCGTCCGCGTCGAGCCGGACGATGTCGCCGTCGCGGACGCGGGCGAGCGGCCCGCCCGCCGCCGCCTCCGGTGACACGTGGATCGCGGCGGGCACCGCCCCAGAGGCGCCCGACATCCGACCGTCCGTCACCAGCGCGACGCGGTGCCCTCGGTCCTGGAGGACCGACAGCGGCGGGGTCAGCCGATGCAGTTCCGGCATCCCGTTGGCGCGCGGCCCCTGGTTGCGGACGACCGCCACGACGTCCCGGTCCAGCTCCCCTGCGGCGAACGCCTCCTGGAGCTGCTCCTGCGAGTCGAACACGCGGGCGGCGGCCTCGATCGTCCGGTGCTCCGGCCGCACCGCCGACACCTTGATCACCGCCCTTCCCAGGTTGCCGCGCACGGTGTGCAGGCCGCCGTGCGAGTCGAACGGCTCGGCGACCGGGCGCAGCACGTCGGTGTCGCCCGATCCTCCGCCGATCGGCCGCCACTCGACCCCGCCATCGGCGAACTCCGGCGCGTTCCGGTACGCGGCGAGGGTGTCGCCGCCGACCGTCCGCGCGTCCTCGTGCAGGAGCCCGGCATCGATCAGCTCGCCGATGAGGAACGCGGTGCCGCCCGCAGCGTGGAAGTGGTTCACGTCGGCGGTGCCGTTCGGGTAGAGGCGGGTGAGCAGCGGCGTGACCTTGGACAGCTCGTCGAAGTCGTCCCAGGTCAGCTCGATGCCCGCCGCCGCGGCCATCGCGACCAGGTGCAGCGTGTGGTTGGTCGAGCCGCCCGTCGCGAGGAGGGCGACGACGCCGTTCACGAACGCGCGCTCGTCCAGCAACTCGCCGATGGGCGTGTAGCCGCCGGCCAGGTCCGTGAGCTGCAGGACGCGCTTGCCGGCCGCCTCGGTCAGGGCGTCGCGCAGCTTCGTCCCCGGCGGGACGAAGCTCGCCCCCGGCAGGTGCAGGCCCATGACCTCCATGAGGAGCTGGTTGGAGTTGGCGGTCCCGTAGAAGGTGCAGGTGCCGGGCGAGTGGTACGACGCCGCCTCGGCGGCCAGCAGTTGCTCGCGCCCGATCTCCCCGGCCGCGAACCGCTTGCGGACCTTCGCCTTCTCCCCGTTCGGCAGCCCGGACGCCATCGGCCCGGCCGGCACCAGGATCGCCGGCAGGTGCCCGAACGACAGCGCCCCGATCACCAGCCCCGGGACGATCTTGTCGCACACGCCGAGGAGCAGGGCGCCGTCGAACATGTCGTGGGACAGCGCCACGGCCGTCGCCATCGCCACCACGTCCCGGCTGAACAGCGACAGCTCCATGCCGGCGCGGCCCTGCGTGATGCCGTCGCACATCGCGGGCACCCCGCCGGCGAACTGGGCCGTGCCGCCCGCGGCGCGGATCGCGGCCTTCAGCAGGTCCGGGTAGTCCTTCAGCGGCTGGTGCGCGGAGAGCATGTCGTTGTACGACGACACGATGGCGATGTTCGGCGTGGCGTCGCCGCGGAGCCACAGTTTGTCCTGGACGCCGCAGGCGGCGAAGCCGTGCGCCAGGTTCGCGCAGCCCATCCCAGAGCGCACCGGGCCTTCCGTCCGGGCGTCGCGGATCCGCTCCAGGTACGCGCCGCGCGGCCCGGCGCTCCGCTCGACGACGCGCCGGGTCACTGCCGCCAGCACGGGATGCACAGCCATCAAACGCTCCTGCTCCAAACTTCCACGACCGGGGATCTCTAGATCGTCATCGTCCTCGCCAAGCTATCGAGACATCGGTCATCCGATCAACCGTACTTATGAACTTTGAATGACATAAGTCGGTCGATTGCGCCAAGTGGACTGGCCGAAGGGGCGCGTGCTTGACTGGCCGGATGCCGCGCCCCGTCACCCGCCCCTCCACGGTCGGCGACATCCTCCGCCTGATCCGCGAGGACGGCGTCGCCACCCGCGCCGACCTCGGCCGCATCACCGGGCTGTCCCGTCCCGCGGTGGCGTCCCGCGTCGCCTCCCTCCTCGCGCGCGGCCTCGTCGCCGAGCACCCGGACGGGCCGTCCACCGGCGGACGTCCCCCCGTGCGGCTCGCGTTCAACGCCGCCGGCGGCACCGTCCTGGTCGCGAACCTGGGCCAGTCGCGCGGCCAGCTCGCCGTCTGCGACCTCGCGGGGACGATCCTGGCCCGCGCCGACGGGCCGCCCGCCGAGGTGTCCCCCGGCAAGACGCTCCCCCGGCTCCTCGACCAGTGGACGTCGCTGCTGTCCGCCTCCCGCATCGACGCGTCCTCCGTGCGCGGGGTCGGCCTCGGCGTCCCCGACGCGGTCGAGCACGTCGCCGGACGCTGGGACGCCGTCGAGATCGGCGCGCCCATCTCCGCCCGCTTCGGCGTCCCCGCCTACCTGGACAACGAGGTCAACGCCGCCGCCCTCGGCGAGCACCAGGCCCACCCCGGCGTCGACGACCTGCTGTTCGTCAAGGTCTCGACCGGCATCGGCGCGGGCGTCATCGCCGGCGGCCGCATCCAGCGGGGCGCCCTGGGCGCGGCCGGGGAAATCGGCCACGTTCCCGTCCCCTCGCCCGACGAGGCGCCGTGCCGCTGCGGCAACGTGAACTGCGTCGAGGCCATCGCGGGCGGCACCGCGCTCCTCGCCCGCTCCCCCGCGGACGACCTGCCCGGCCTAGCCGCCCTCGCCCGCTCGGGCGACCCCGCCACCGTCGCCCTCCTGCGCGACGCCGGCCGCCGCATCGGCGAGGTCGTCGCCACCGCCGTCAACCTGCTCAACCCCGCCGTCGTCGTCCTCGGCGGCGACCTCGTCGGCGCCGACGAGCCCCTGATCGCGGGACTGCGCGAGGTCGTCTACCAGCGCTCCACCGCACTGGCCACCCGCAACCTCCGCATCGAGCCCAGCCGCCTCGGTGAACAGGCCGGCCTCGCCGGCTGCGCCGCCATGGTCCTCGACCACATCCTCTCCCCCACCGCCATCGACGCCACCACTTAGCCAACACGCACCGCCCAGCCAACACGCACCGCCCAGCCAACACGCACGGCGTACGTAGACAGCGCGGATAGACAGCGGGCGCGACGTAGCCGGCAGGCACGACATAGACGGCACCGCATAGACGGCACCGCAAAGACGGCACCGCAAAGACGGCAGGACGGCGTAGCCGGCAGGCACGACATAGCCGACACGCACCGCCCAGCCGACGCCGCAGAGACGGCGAGCCCCGATATAGCCGACACGCACGGCATAGCCGACAGGCGCCGCGGTGCCGGTCCTGGCACGGCAATCCCATCTTTAAGTGGGCGTACTCGCTTGCTCGCCGCCACATGGTTCGCCGGTTCGGTCTGATATTCGCGGCGTGGACGGCCCTTTCCTTGATCGTCTCGGACCTCCCGGACGTCCTGGACGCCGCACTGGCCGTGGCGGGGGCCATCAGCATGGTGGTGGCCGGGGTGTACGTGTATCCGCCGCAGCGGATGCTGCCCGGATGGGTCCGGTGGCTTGAGGTAGACGAGAAGATCACCGAGCGTCCCTCGTGTTTCGAGGTGCATCGGCATGCGCGGGCCCGACAGGCGCCGCGCAGCCAGCGCGGCATAGCCGACAGGCGCCGCATAGCCGGCGACGCACGGCGTAGAAACACGCAAGGAATAGACGGGCGGGGGCGGCGTAGACGGCGGGCGTGGCGTGGGCGCTACGGCTTAGAATCGGCGGCAGGCCGAAAGGGGCGCCATGGACGCGTCGGTTCCTCTTCACCAACCAGGCGACATGCTCTTCAACGCGCCAATGACGCGGGAGGAGACCTGGCAGACCATTCCCAAGCGCACCCGCAAAAAGCTCAAGCGGCGGTCAGGCAAACCCATTGACTGGATTGCCAACCTCGGCCCTGACGGCCTCCCGTGGGCGGTGACCTTCGGTAAGCGCGGCCTCGCCGCATACCGGACCAACTTCGACGTCTTCTCGTTCGATTTCACCCCCGGCTCCCTCAACCGGGTGCCGGTCGACGGCGGCTACCCCTCGGACACCGAACCACCCGAGGACAGCATGCCGGTCGACCCGCCTGACCTCGGCATCAACCAAGAGGACTACGACATCCTCGGCAACCTCCCGGCCCGGGCACAGCGACTTCTCCAACTGCCCTTCCTGGACGGCCAGGAGGTTCTGAGTAACTGCTGGCTGTACAAAGGGACCCTGGAGCGCCTCGACGAGTTCATGTTCTACCTTGCGGGGCCGCGAGAGGTCACCGTCGCCACGGGCACCATGGCCGTCACACCCGGCGGCACCGCCCACTGGTCACTGACCTGCTATCACGCCACGGTCACCCACACGGACGCCCCGCCGAAGAGACCCTGACACTCAAGCCCCATGGCTTCCGGGCGTCCAGGCACGTCCAGGCGTCCTAGTGTTCAGAGCGATCGAGCATTCTGAGCGCCCAAGCATTCGGAGCCTCCGAAGTGTTCAGAGCGTCCTAGCGTTCGGGGCCTCCGAGTGTGCGGGTGTCGAGTGGTCAGGCGCTCAGCGAGACCAGACGCGTTTGTGTTCAAGCGCGCTCGGTGGCCAGGCGCGTCCAGTGGCCAGGCGCGTCCGGTGATCAAGCACGTCCGGCGTTCAGGCGCGTTCGGCCAGGAGGGGGCCTAGTACTTGGGTGCCTGGGCCGACGCGTCCGCCGGGGCCGGGGAGCTGGGTGGTGTTGGACGGCGTGAGCGTCCCGCCGCAATGTGCGCAGGACGGGACGGACGTGGTGTCGTTCCCGCAGTCCAAGTGCCGGATGCGCGCCGGCGGGCCTTCGGGACCGGCATACCACCGGTCGCCCCACGCCATGAGGGCCAGCAGGACCGGGTACAGCTCCTCCCCCTTCGCGGTCGCGCGGTAGTGCTCGCGGGGCGGATGGTCCTGGTAGCGCTCGCGTGTCAGCACTCCCTCCTCGACCAGACGCGCCAGGCGCGCGGCCAGGACCTTACGGGAGATACCGAGGTCCCGGGCCAGATCGTCGAACCGCGTGACGCCGGTGATGACGTCCCGCATGATCAGCGCCGTCCACGCGTCCCCGAACAGGTCGGTGGCACGGGCGATGGAGCAGGCGACCTGGCCCAGTGGTGTACGTGTCACGGCGCTGGATCCTACCCGAGTTCCCCGAGGAAACTTGGCATGTCAAGTTCCCTTAAGAAACTTATGGAGGGATGCGCTGGTGGCTTCACCGATCCTGGTCCTGGACTCGTCCGCACCCGGCAGCGTTGACGGACGCCATCTTCGAGCCGCCGTCTTCCAGGACGTGCGCCTGCAGTACGTCACGAAGGTTCTGGACGAGACTTCCGGCAAGCGCGCCGCCGTGATCGGCGGTGGACGGGGGCTCCTTGCCCAGGGGCTGGCCCGCCTGGGGATGGAGGTCATGTCCGTGGACCCTTCACCCGAGGCCACCGCACTGGCCCGGGTGTCCGACGACTCCGGGGCGGTCGTCTACAGCACCGCGCCTTTCGAGCGCCCCGGCCTGCCAGAGGGGACGTTCGACCTCGTCTACTGCGCCGACACGTTCGAGATCACCGAAGACCTGGACGCAGTGCTGGCCGCGGTCGTCCGATTGCTGCGCCCCGGCAGCACGTTGATCTACGACACCGTGAACCGGACGCCGATCTCCCGCCTGGTCTATCTGGGGATGTTCCAGCGCGTTCCCGGCACACGCATCATGCCTCCCGGCCGCTATAGCGCCGCCCGGCTGCGTCCGCCTGCCGAACTGGCCGACCGGATGACCGCCCATGGCCTCACCAACCTCGACACCTGTTCCTTCAAGCCCCGCAGCGTCGGCGCGCTGATCTCAGCGACTCGCGCCCGCCGCGCCGGCCGTGTCGCCGACGACCAACTCTCCTCGATGGTGGACTTCAAGCTCGACCCGAACGGCCCGCCTGTCGTCACCTACCTGGGCCACGCCCGCCGCACCTGATCGCCCGACGGCGCCACGCCCGCCTGAGCCTTCCGCGATCCTGACTCCTAGGACTCATCTCGGGTGGGGCTTGTTGCGGATTGCCACAGCGACAAGGGGTTCAGCGCAACGTTAACTGCTGGTGCGGCTGTTGAGGCCCGAACCTGAAGCCGACTTAACGTTTGCGCCAGCGCGACAGTTACGGTCGGCGCGACTGTTTGGGTTGTTGCACCTTGCTGTCTGTTGATCGGGCTCCGGGCTTGAGGTCTGCGCCCGCCTTAGCCTTGCCGCTTCTGCGGGTGGGAGTTTTATCGAGAATCCTGGCTGATGCGAGTGGACGGCTGGGCCCGCTCCTGTACGTCTGCACGCCCGTCCCGCTCACCACATATTGCTGTCACGTTGGTTGAGGTAGCGGGTTGTTGTTCGTTTTATCTGCGGCTTTGCGACTCTCCTGCCTTCCTGGCGCGGCCTTGCGGCCGCGCTGTTGTCGGCGACGCGCCGAAGGCGCGCTTTCTGGGCGCAACCCCGGTGGGACCGCAACCCTTGAGCTCAAATACCAGCCCACTACAGCAACCAACGTGACTTCAGCCGACGGTGACCTACATGTAGGCACTATCCGCGGGAGCCCGCTCAGCCGTCCACCTGCCTCAACCACGCTATTCCGACAAAAAGACTGCCTCAGCTTTGACGATCAAGAGAAGGGGCGAGAAAGTTTAACTCAGAGCTACAGCATGACTGCGTAGAGCCACAAAGATGGTAAGATGAATTTGGTGAAGCGGGAGGGGGTGATCCAATGATGACGGCTCTGACGATCGCCGAAGACGTGCGCATCGAAGTGGGTGAGTGGGAAGGGCGCGGATGGTTTCCGCCAGGCCCGCAGTTGGCCATCTGCCTTTCCAGCGGATTGGACGGACTCTCGGACACCGAACTCATGGAAGTGGCCGCCGCCGCGCGACGTCAGACCTCATGGGCGCAGGCTCGCGAACTCGCCGCCATCGCGGAGTTGTCCCGCCGCCGCCTCGCCGACGAGGCCGAGGGCGGCCCCGACTACCGGATCCTGTCCGCCCACGAATCGGTCGTCGAAGAAGTCGCCGCCGCACTCGCGGTGACCGGCGACGCGGCCGCCACACTGGTCCACCTCGCCGACCGGCTCGCCAACGACCTGCCGGCCACGCGCGAGGCTCTGGAGACCGGCCGGATCGACCTGCCGAAGACCCGCGTCATCAGCGACCTCACCGACGGGCTTCTGGACGGCCTCCCCGAGCGGGTCGAGACCGCCGTCCTGGACAAGGCGCCCGACCAGACCACCGGCCAGCTTCGCCGCCGCATACGGCGCATCGTGCAGAAGTTCGCCCCTGAACGCCTCGAAGAGCGTAAGCGCGAGGCCGTCCGCCGCCGCGACCTGCACCTCTGGGACACCCTCGAAGGCACCACCGACCTGACTCTCACCGGTCTGGAGACGACCGAGGCCCACGCCATCTTCAACAAGATCGTCGCCGTCGCGCGGGGCCTGAAGGCGGACGGCGATGTGCGCCCTCTCCACGCCATCCGCGCCGACCTCGCCAAGGAACTCCTGAAGGGAACGTCGTTCCCCGAGGCCACGTGTGCGTCCGACGCCCGGCAGGTCGAGCCGCCGCGAGCTACGGCCGTCGCTCCCGCAGCGGTCGCCCTTCCAGACGCGACGATCGTCGAGACCCTCGCCAAGATGGCCGATGAGCGGTTCAGCAAGATCCTCACACACGCCCGCGCCACGGGACGGACCAACGCCCTGCCCTTCCTGATCAACCGGGCCGTCCAGGACATGCATGACCAGCTACGCGGCCTTCGCGAGAGCTGGTGCCGCGCCACCGGCCTGACGCCCGACCGGCACGGCCACAGCGGCTACCGCCCACCGGCGGCCATGCGGCGCCTCATCGAGGCCCGCCACGCAACCTGCGTCTTCCCGACCTGCAACCGACGGTCGAACCGCTGCGACCTCGACCACACCGTCCCCTGGGGCCAGGGACTCACCTGCCAGTGCAACCTCGCCCCACTCTGCAGGCGACATCACCGGACAAAACAGTCCCCCGGCTGGACCCTGATCCAGCCCTGGCCAGGCCTCCTGATCTGGACAACCCCATCGGGAAGCTGGCACATCACCCTTCCCACCCGACAGTAGCCCGATGCCCTGCTGGACGTTCTCACTGATCGTGGTGACGGCGCACTATCTCGTTGATCCAGATGGGCGCGAACGGAGACGTACACCCCGGGGATGTCGGGTAGTCCTTGAGCACCTCCAGCCGCTCACCGATGTCGATCGCGCGGGAGCGGTGCTCAGCGTGCTCGATCCCGATCTGAGCCAAGCAGTGATTCATCGCCCACTGGAGGCGTTCCGGGGCGTCCTTCATCTGCGCCTCGATCACGTCGAGTAGTCCCGCGAGGTCAAGGCCCTCGGAATTCTTCGCCACGCGTTCGGTGGTCAGCGCCCAACCGGCACTGGCGACCGCCGGATCCGGATCGGCGAACCAGGCCAGCCGAAGATCTTCGGAGTGCGGGCTCTTCTTCACCACGTAATTCACGAGCCAGTCGTGCACCTTGGGCGTGCGCGCATCGCGCACCATGACGTCCAGATCGTCACGTTCGAACGCCTTCGGCCGGCAGATCAGAATCGCCAGCAGCCTCGCCGCACTGTCCCCCGTCTCCCACAGCCGGCACGCGAGTTCCTGCTGCGTCTTCAACCGCTTCGCGAGCGCGCGCAACTTGCCGAGGTTCACACCGTGATCGTCACCGTGCCTCTCATTCACCTCGCGCGCCTTCGGATCCTCAAGCGCGGCCAGCTCGGCCATCACCTCGGCCATTGTCATCTCGGCCACAGCAACCTCCCGCCCACCACACACGAGCCTCAGCGTACGCCGAGAGCCGTCCCCCGTCAGACCGAGCTGTAGGACCGGGGGAACGAATCCAGGGCGGCCCGCGCCCGCTCCCACACGTGTACGGCTGGTGGGAAGGTGAGGTCATGGAGACTGCCAACCGCACGCTTACGGCAGACGTGATCGCGACACTGGCGTACTGGCCCGCCATCATTATCGGGGTCAAAAGAATCCTCCGGACCCGGTGCATCTCACCGTCCTACTTCATTCACGATCAACTGCTCGGATCCCATGCCAAGATGGGTGACGTGGTCCTCCGCCCGGCGAACGCGCCTGCCGGCTAGCCAGAGCCGCATCCATTCGGAAGAGTTTTCACCAGGCTGATGGATCTGCGCGGAATCTCGTTTGAAGAAATGGGACGGCGGACTAAACGGGCGATGTCCACCATCAACAGGCTCCGCAGCGGACGACTCAATCCGCATCCCGTTCTCCTCAAGGAGATCGCCGTGTCGGCGGCGTGCGTGTGGGGGTGGAACCGAGCAGGGCGGCAACTATGGGCGGTTGGCTCAGCGGACGGAGCCGCTGAGCCGGCTGGTGCCACCGCCTGAGCCCGAGCCCGCGGTGCGGGTAAGGGGCTGGCCGTCGACATATGCGACCGCACTCAGCGAGCCTTCGCCCTCGCGCTTCATGACGAGGCTCCAGGTGTCCTCGCCTTGCTTGGTGAGCTTGATGTCCTTCTGCCAGGGGAGCGTCACCTGCGGCTCGGTCGTTGAACGGCCGTTGATGACGTAAGTCATGGTGACAGTCCCCTCGCCCTCGACTTCGAAGGTGAGCGTGTGCGGCTCGTCATTGGACGAGCATGCGCCCGACAACAGCACGACGGTGGCCGCTACAAGCGGCCACCGGACCAACGTGGTCATCCGCTCGCTCCTAGTAATGATCACTGCGCAAAGCTACAGGATCACCACAGACCGGAACAGACCAACCAACGATCTGCACAAGCGAGGTCGCTACATGGCTGGCGCGACTCGGGCGGATCCGATGCCCCGAGCCGCTGATCGAACATATCCTCGGCTGTTACGCCGACCGCGCCACCAATGAACACCGCGACCAACCCTGACGCCGACTGGTTGTTTCCCGGCGGCCGCTCATCCCCGGCGCCCTCCGCCAGCACTACGCGCCTCGGCGTCCAGGTCACCCAGACCCGCGCCGCCGCGCTCGGCTATCACCACGGCACCGCCGCTACCCCGCTCAGCGCTGACGCGCCCACGCCTCACACACGTCATCCAACAGCCCGGTCAGACTCGCGGCGACCGCGTCCAGCGCCTGGCCCGCCGACTCCACTCGCGAACCAGCAACCGCCCCGCCATGCGTTCCGGCGAGCTCCGCTAACCGTCCGCCATAAGCCAGCACAAGCCGCTGCAACGCCCTCCATGGTCATCACCGGTTCGCTGGAGCAACGGCGCCAAACGGCGATGGCCCATGGGTTCGACGGCCTTACAGAGATCTTCTAGAAGGCTGTCGCAAAGCAGTCGGGTCATCGCCGGGAGCCCGCCTGTGCCGCGTGGGCTGCATTCGTGACGCTGCCGGCTTGCCCGCCGGGGTCAAGGACGTCCTGCGCCGCCTCGGTTCGGCCGGGACCCGCAGGTCGAGCAAGTGATGGACACCGTGCCCCATGCTCAGAGGGGCACCGCGCCCGGCAAGACGTATCGGCACTGGGCCAACTCGCAGGTCTCGCGCCGGGCCGCCGGTGGCCACGGCTCCTTGGAGGACGACCAACTCAATTCATCCCGACCAGGGTCCCGGCGCTCTGCATGATCCCGAGATGTAGCCATATGTGTTCTGTGTACTGCCTCGTGGCCTCGTTGACGGTCCCGTAGTGGTGGAACGCTGATCTTGGACCGTGCGGCTGACTATGGCCCAGTCGTTAGCGGGTGTCGCGGTGGGACTGGCGGCGGGCGCCCTTGGCTCGGGTGGCGGCGTGGCGGCGGTTGAGGGCCGGGTCGGCTGTTGTTGGTCTGCGGCGGGGTGTGGTCTGGGGGGTCATGGGCTCGGGTTCTGGGGTGCCGGGGGCGGGTGGGGGTGTGCGGGACGGGTTGGCGGCGGCGATGCGTTCGGCCTTCAGTTCGGAGGCGCTGCGCCGTGCGGCTCGTGCCAGGTACCAGCTCACCCGGGCCAGGGCGTCCTCGAAGACCTCGGCTTTCTGGGCGTCGCGGGTGTTCTTCGGGCGGGCCTTACCACGGCCGCCGTGTTCGGCGACGCGGTCGCTCGCGGTGCGCCGGTACAGCTTGCTGTACTTGTTGCGGGCGCGGCGGATCCGGGTGTGAAGGTCCACGAGGCCGTCCTCCGTGAGGTAGGAGAGCTCGGCGCTCCCGGTCTCCCGGACGAGAGCCTTCTCGGGCTCGTTCAGCGAGTTCAGCAGCGCCTTCATCAGCCCCCCAGGCGGTCGGTGCGGCCCGTCGAGCGTCGCATGAACCCCCGTAAAAGGTGGGACGAGAACGGGCCAAAAACGGCAATCGGGTCGGTTGACCTCAAGTTGCGTTGAGGTTCTAGCGTGAGCGTCCGATCGTAGGGAGGAGCATCTTCATGACTTTCGGCAACGTGCGTGTGGCCGTGCTCGGGCTCGGGGAGATGGGTTCGGCGCTGGCCGGTGCCTTTCTGGACGGCGGGCATCCGACCACGGTGTGGAACCGCACGCCTGGCAAGGGCGAGGGGTTGGTCGCCAAGGGGGCGAAGCTCGGCTCGACGGTCCGCGAGGCCGTCGGCGAGGCGGACGTCGTCGTGGTCAACGTGAAGGGGGCCTCGGTCGCGGAAGACGTTCTCGGGCAGGCGGGTGACGCGCTGGCCGGGCGTGCGGTCGTCAATCTCACCGACGGGACGTCCGCCGAGGTGAGGAGGGTGGCCGAGCGGGCAGCCGGCGCCGGGTATCTGCACGGGCAGATCATGACCATTGCGCCCGGCATCGGGCATCCGGACGCGACGATCTTCTACGCGGGCGCGGAGGCGGTCTACGAGCGCCACCGGGCCGCGCTGGGGCTGCTGAGCGGGCACGCGCCCCTGGTGTCCGGCGATCCCGGGGTGGCCGTCCTCTACGGCATGGCCGTCCACGGGACGATGTGGGGTCTGCTCAACGGGTTCCTGCATGGGGCGGCGGCGTTGGCCGACGAGGGTGTCCGGTTGGAGGACTTCCTTGAGCGGGCCGATCCCGCGCTTTCGGCGCTCTCGGGGTTCCTGCCGGTGATCGCCGGGGAGGTCGACCGGGGCGAGCACGCGACACCGTACGGGGCGCTCCGGCATCATCTGCCGTCGATCGAGGATCTCGTCCGGGAGAGCAGGGCGCGGGGGATCGATACCGAGTTGCCCGAGTACACGCTTGGTCTCGTCACCAAGGCCGTCGGGCGGGGGTACGGCGACGACAGCTACTCGCGGCTGGTCGAGCATTTCCGGCGTTCTATCTGAATTACGCGGCCCGGGTGTGGGACGAGGTGGTGCGGCGGGCGAAGAAGCCGATCTCCTTGATGGCGGTCAGGCCCTCGCGGGAGAGGTCGGCGAAGATCTGGAAGACGTGCGCCTGGCCTTCCCAGATCTGGAGGGTGCAGGGGACGCCCGCGGCGCCGAGGCGTTCGGCCATCAGCTCGGCGTCGGCGAGGAGGACCTCGATGGAGCCGACGTGGATGAGCGTCGGGGGCAGGCCGGACAGGTCGGCGTGCACCGGGGAGAGCCACGGGTCGGTCAGGTCGGCGTCCGGGAAGCAGGTGCGGACCATGTCCCGCAAGCGCGGCGCCGGGATGAACGGGTCGAGGGCGGCGTTCGCGTGCGCGATCTTGACGTCGATGTCCAGGTCGGTGAACGGGGAGAGCGCGGCGATCCCTGCCGGGCGGGGCAGGCCGGTGCGCAGCGCGTGGATCGGCGCCATGAAGGCGAGGTAGCCGCCCGCGGAGTCGCCGGCGATCACGATGTCGTCCGGCGCGCGGCTGTCGAGGAGCCACCGGTAGGCGCCGACGCAGTCGTCGATGGACGTCTGGATGGTGACGCGGGGCTGCATGCGGTAGGCGACGGAGAGGACGGGCATGCCGGCGGCCTGGGAGATGCGGGCGATCATGCGGCGGTGGGTGCGCAGGCCGCAGGCGACGAAGCCGCCGCCGTGGAAGTAGAGGATCACCCGGCGGGAGTCCGCGGGCACGCCGCGCCCCCGGACCCATTCGGCCGCGCAGCCCGGCCCGTCGACCTTGGTGACCCTGGTGCCGCGCGGCGGCACGAGGAGGGCCGCGGCCAGGTCGAGCAGCGGGGCGAAGCGCAACGTGAACGGGGTCCATGGGAGCCGGGTGACGAGCGGGCGCATGAAGCGGCGCATCAGGCGGGCGGCCAGCCGCGCGCCCCGGCCGCATCCCGGGCGCTCCTCGATCACCGCCGCGACCGCCATGCCCCGTCCCCTCCCGCCGTGCCCGGAGGAGCCTAGCAAGTAAGTGCTTGGGTATCTACGGGTGGAGGGCCTCGTCGGGGGGAGCCGGGGCCGCGCGGGTGAAGCGGACCGTGAGGCCCTCGCGTTCGGGGGCGCAGCAGTAGGGGCCGGCCGCGGCCTCGACGGCGGGCGGGAACGGGGCCAGGCGGATCATCTGCCAGGGGTCGTCGCCGGCGCGGGCGCGGATCGTCACCGCGTCGCCGCTGCGGCTGGCCCGGATCGTCACCTCACGGCCCGTCCACGGGACGGGGAACGAGGACCAGTCGGAGACGCCGCGCGTCACCACCGCGCCCAGCTGGAGGGCGCCGTCGCAGTACTCGGCGCCCGCCTTGATCCAGGTCGTCTCGTCCAGCCGGACGAGGAGGCCCGCCTGGTCGAACTGGTGGTCGTAGTCGGCGAGGAAGGACACCTCGACGGCCGCCTCGGGGCCGAACGGGGACAGCAGGGCGTGGCCGCTGTCGCGGTCGTAGCCGTAGGAGGTCGTCCGCCAGAAGTCGCTGCCCGCGGCGGCGGTGACGAGGAGCGCGGAGCCGTCGTCCCGGACGGACGGGGGCGGGTTGAGCCAGTCGCCGGTGATCACACACCGGAATCTACGGGAGGGGTGGGGCTACCTCCACCCCCGGTGAGGGGCTTTCCCTCCGCGGACCGGGTGGCTGGACCCAATGCCCCGAGAAGTGTCGGACGCGAGGGTTGTGATTGGACGCGGACGACGGGTACGGGGAGGACCGGGATGGCGAGCACTGCGGTGGCGGGACGGGTGATGCGGGGCCGAACGCGGCCCCTGGTCACCGAGGTGGGGCTGCTGGCGGTCCTGTTCGCCTTCTACAAGTGGGGCCGGACGCTGGTCGAGCACGGGCCGGGCCAGGCGATGTCGAACGCGCGCCGGCTGTGGGGTTTCGAGCGGACGTGGCTGCCGAACGAGGTCGACGTCCAGAACTGGGCCCTCGGATGGGACCACACGGCGTTCCTGGCCAATGTCTACTACGTGAGCGTCCATTTCCCGGGGACGGCGCTGCTGCTGGTCTGGCTCTACGTGCGGCATCGCGGAGCCTACGGGAGGGTGCGGAACGAGCTGGTGGTGCTGACGGCGGCCGGGCTCCTGGTGCACATGGTGTTCCCGCTGGCCCCGCCGCGGCTCGCGGGGATCGGGGCCGTGGACACGATGCTGACCGTGGGCCCGTCGGCCTATCCGGCCGCCGCCGACGGGATCGCGAACCAGTACGCCGCGATGCCCTCCCTGCACATCGGGTGGGCGATCCTGGTCGCGGTCGCGGTGCTGCGGGTGTCGCGGAGCCGGTGGCGGTGGGTCGTGGCCCTGCACGCGCCGGTCACGGTGTTCGTGGTGGTCGTGACGGCCAACCACTACTGGACGGACGGGATCGTCGCCGCCGTCCTGCTGGCCGGGGCGATGGCGCTGGTTTCGGCGGCCGGGCGAGTACGGCAGGGTGGGGGCCATGTTGCCGACGCACACGAGCACCGAGGTCCCGGACGTCCCGGTGGCGGTCCTGCCGGTGGGGAGCCACGAGCAGCACGGCCCGTACCTGCCCCTCTCGACCGACACCGTGATCGCCTGCACGATCACCGAGGAGATCGCGAAGGCGTACCCGGTGCGGACGCTCCCGCCCGTGACGATCTCGTGCTCGCATGAGCACGCCGGCTGGCCCGGGACGGTGAGCATCTCGGCGGCGACCCTGCACGCGGTGGTCGGGGACGTCGCCGAGTCGCTGCGCCGGTCGGGCGTCCCGAAGCTGGTCCTGGTCAACGGGCACGGCGGCAACTACGTGCTCGGCAACGTCGTCCAGGAGGCGCACGGCGCCATGGCCCTCTTCCCCGGGATGGACGAGTGGGAGGAGGCGCGGAGGGCGGCCGGCATCGAGACGACGGGCGTCGGCGACATGCACGCCGGGGAGCTGGAGACGTCGATCCTGCTCCACGCCCACCCGGAGCTCGTCCGGGACGGGTACGACACCGCCGACCACCTGGCCGATGACCGGCGGCACCTGCTGACCGCCGGGATGGCGGCCTACACCGGGTCGGGCGTCATCGGGCGGCCGTCACTGGCCCGCGCCGGCAAGGGCCGGGACGCGCTGCGGAGCCTTGTCGAGGCGTTCGGGGACGTGCTCGCGGTGCTTCAGCAGCAGGGTGCCGGCGCCGGGCAGGCACGCGATGAAGCTGAGCACCCCGTACACGACGGACACGGTCAGGCCCTGCGCTGAGCCGAGCCCCGCGGCGCCGAACGCCAGGGCGAGGACGGCCTCGCGCGGCCCCCAGCCGCCGACGTTCACCGGCAGCACCATCACCAGCAGCGCCAGCAGCAGCAGCGGCAGGAGGGTGAGGAGCGGGGCCGTCGAGCCGACCAGGCGGGCGGCGACGACGAACAGGGCCAGATGCCCGGCGAGGGCGGCGACGGACAGGGCCACGACGCTCGGCCAGGCCCCGAGGACGGCGCGCAGGTCGGCGAACGTCGAGGTCAGGGCGCGGTGACGCCACCGGGCCAGGACGAGCACGACGCCGAGGACCACCCCCGCCGGGAGCAGCGCGGGAGCCATCGCCGACAGCAGCGCGGGGTGGGCGAACAGGGCCAGGACGCCCGCGACCACGGCGACGCCCTGCCCGGCGATCCGTTCGAGGAACACGGCCCGCACGCCGCGCGCCACGTCGCCCGAGCGGTGGCCGTGGCTCACGGCGCGGTGCACGTCGCCGAGCACCCCCGCCGGCAGGACCGCGTTGAGGAACTGGGCCTTGTAGTAGTCGGCGACCGCGGCGGACAGGGGCAGGTGCAGGCCGAGGCGCTGGGCGACCAGCCACCAGCGGGCCGCGCTCAGCACCGTGGTCGCCAGGCCGACGGCGAGGGCGATCACCACGGCGCCGGTGTCGATCGCGTGGAGCGCGTCCACGAACGCGTCCGTGCTGTGCCACCACAGGAGCGCGGTGAGGATGCCCAGCCCGATGAGCAGGCGCAGCCAGGGCCAGGACTTCTTCACGGCGTTGAACATCACTGGGGCGGACATCACTGGGGACTCCCGGGGAGGGCGAGCAGGTCGAGGTGGTGCACCTCGGCGGTGAGCCGCCCGGCGGCGCACGCGTCGAGGCGGCGGGCGAGGTAGCCGTCCGCGGGCGGGGCGAGGTCCGGCCGCTGCTCGACGGCTGCGGCGACCCAGCCGCGCAGCCACTCGGCGGTCAGCGCGGCCTGCCCGGGGCCGAGCCGCCACGGGCTCGGCCGCGTCAGGACGGTGGCGCCGCGGCGCCCGAACGCCGCGGTCGCGGCGGTGACGGCGTCCGGGCCGAGGAGCCCGGCGCGGCGCTGGTGGGCGTCGAAGGCGGCGGCGAGTTCGGCGTCGAGCGGCTCGGACGGGGAGAGCCGGACGCGCCCGACGACCGACAGGGTCAGCAGGGCCGGGCAGGCCACCGCCGCGGCGATCGCCTCGATCTCGGCGGCGGTGAGCACGTCGAGCAGCGCGGACGCGGTGACCAGCGACACGCCCACCAGGTCGGACGCGCGGAGCGCGCCGAGCTCTCCGGCGCGGGTCTCGATCGTGGCGGGCGTCCCGTCCGCGGTGACGTAGGCGTTGGCGCGGGCCAGGTCGAGCAGGCCCGGGTCGCGGTCGTGCAGGATCCAGTGCTGCGGGCCGCGCAGCCGTCCGGACAGCCAGCGGCCGAGGGAGCCGGTGCCGCAGCCGAGGTCCCAGATGGTCAGCGGCCCGTCCGGCGGGAGCGCGGCCCGGAGCGGGTCGAGCAGCTCCGAGGCCCGCGCGGCGGCGTCGGCGGTCTCCCGCAGCGCCAGCCACGAGGGCGCGTAGGCGTCCGCCCGCTCCTCGCCGGAGAAGTTCTCGATCTCCGTCAGCGCCTCATTGTGGGGGGACGACCCCCCACGCCCCCCGGCAAAAGCCGCACCGATGCCCTCGCTTCGCTCCGTCATCGTGCCTCCCTGCGCAGGCGGGTCAGGACGGTGGCCAGGCGGCGGGCGGTGTCGTCCCAGCCGGGCAGCATGCCGCGGCGCAGCCGGGCGGCGGCGCGCAGCCGGCCGCGCAGCTCGGGTTCGACGAGCCAGCGGCGCAGCGCCGTGGCCAGCGCGGCGGGGTCGTCGGGCGGGACGAGCATGCCGGGGACGGCGCCGACCGGGTCCCAGCCGACCGTGTCCGGGACGCCGTCCACCGCCGTGGCGACGACGGGGATGCCGCGGGCGAGGGCCTCGGTCACCACCATCCCGAACGTCTCGGCGCGGGAGGCGAGGACGAGCAGGTCGGCGGCGGCGTAGGCGTCGTCCAGCGGCGCGCCGGTCAGCGGCCCGGCCAGCTCGACGCGGTCGTCGAGGCGGTGCCCGCCGATGAGGCGGCGCACGGTCGCGACGTGGCCGGAGTCGCGGCCGAGCGGCCCGGCGCACTGGCAGTGCCAGGGCAGGTGCGCCACGTCGGCGAGCGCCTCGACGAGGACGTCGTGCCCCTTGCGCGGGGTCACCGACGCCACGCACAGCAGGCGGCCGGCCCCGTCGGTGCCCGCGGCGAGGGGCGCCGGGTCGGTGCCCGGCGGGACGGCGTGGACGCGGGACGGTTCGAGGCCGTGGTGGGCGATGAGGTGGTCCTTCGCCCACGGGCTGGTCGCGATGACGGCCCCGGCCGCCTCCAGCACCGAGCGCTCGCCGGCGTTGAGGTCGGCCTGGCCGGGCTCGTCCGCCAGCGGCAGGTGGACGAGGACGGCCAGCCGCAGCCGCCTCGCCTCCGGGACGACGATCCCGGGCACCCCGCACGCCACCAGCCCGTCCAGCAGGACGACGGAGTCGTCGGGGAGCGCCGCGAGCGCCTCCGCGAGCTCGGTCCGGGCGGTCTCGCCGGGGCGCGGCCACGTCCCGGCGACGGCCAGCTCCCGGACGGGGCGGCCCGACTTCACGAGTTCGTCGCACACCCGCCGGTCGTACCGGTTGCCGCCGCTCGGGTTCCCGGCCTCGTCGATGTCGCCGGGGACGACCACGCAGATCTCGCGCGCCCCGGCCCTCCCGGCGGGCTTGGCCGCCGCCTCGTTCACGGTCACAGGTCACGCTCGTAACTGGCCCAGGCGACGTGCGACTCGTGCAGCGTCACCTGGAGGCCGGACAGGCCGCGCGCGTTCTCGCCGAGCTCGCCGGCGTGGATCCGGTCGGCCAGCCGGTCGGCGATGGCCTTGGCGAGGAACTCCGTCGAGGTGTTGACGCCGGCGAAGTCCGGCTCGTCGTCGAGGTTGCGGTAGTTCAGCCCGCCCAGGACCCCGCCCAGCTCGCGGGTGGCGAGCCCGATGTCGACGACGAGGCCGTCCGGGTCCAGCTCCGCCCGGCGGAACGTCGCGTCCACCACGTACGTGGCGCCGTGCAGCCGCTGCGCGGGTCCGAAGACCTCGCCGCGGAAGCTGTGCGCGATCATGACGTGGTCGCGGACGGTGAGTGCGAACAACAACGGCCTCCAGTCAGGGTGTGTCTCAGTAGGTGATTCGGTGGCACAGGGCGGAAAGTTCACCGGTCGCGAGACGCGGCATGACCTGCGGCAGCTCCCCGAACGGGCTCTCCCCCGTGATCAGCGCGTCGAACGCCGGGTCGGCGAGGATCCGCAGCGCCAGCGCGAGCCGGTCGGCGAAGGTCCGGCGGGACCGGCGCGACGGCGGGATCGCGCCGACCTGGCTGGCCCGGACGGTCAGCCGCCGCGAGTGGAAGAACTCGCCGAGCGGGACGCTGACCCGCCGGTCGCCGTACCAGCTCAGCTCGACGACCTCGCCCTCCGGCGCGACCAGCTCCAGCGACCGGGCGAGGCCCGCCTCGGTGGCGCTCGCGTGCACGACCAGGTCGCAGCCGCCGGCGGCCTCCTCGGGCGGGACGAACTCGACGCCGAGCGCGCGGGCGACGCCGGCCCGGGACGGGTCGGTGTCGACGAGCTGGACGCGGCTGCCGGGGAACCCCGCGAGGACCCCGGCGACCGAGCAGCCGACCATCCCGGCGCCGACCACCGCGACGCGGTCGCCGACCAGCGGGGCCGCGTCCCACAGCGCGTTCACCGCGGTCTCCACCGTCCCGGCGAGGATCGCGCGCCCCGGCGGCACCCCGTCCGGGACGACGCTGACCGCGCTCGCCGGGACGACGTACCTGGTCTGGTGCGGGTAGAGGCAGAACACCGTCCGCCCGAGCAGCTCGCGCGGCCCGTCCTCGACGGTGCCGACGTTCAGGTACCCGTACTTGACCGGTCCCGGGAACGCCCCGTCCTGGAACGGCGCCCGCATGATCGCGTGCTGGTTCGGCGGGACGCCGCCGCGGAACACGATCGCCTCGGTGCCGCGGCTGACGCCGGAGAACACGGTCCGGACGAGCACCTCGCCGGGACCCGGCTCCGGCAGGACGAGATCACGGATCTCCCCCTTACCGGGCGACCGGATCCAGAAGGCGCGCGCCTCGCGCTCCATCCGTGCTCCTCCCCCGAGTCCCCCGAATGCCGTGCCCGTCCGGACGGGCCGCACGGTGCCGCCTGACCAGCCACAGCACGTCCCGTCCGAACGACCACACCAGCAGCCCCAGCGCCGCCGCCACCAGCGCGCCGGACAGCGGGACGACCCCGGCCGCCGCGACGACCAGCGCCACGCCCTGCACCACCGCGACGGCCTTGCGCGCGACGCTCGGCGGCAGGTCGGCGCGCAGCCAGGGCGCCGCCCACGCCGCCGCGCCGAACAGGTACCGCATCGCCCCGATCGCCAGCACCCACGCCCCCGCGGACCACGCGACCTCGACGCTGAGCACCAGCACCAGGAAGGCGTCGGTCTCCATGTCGAACCGCGCGCCGAGCTTGGACGCCGTCCCGGTGCGCCGGGCGACCTGCCCGTCCACGCCGTCCAGGACGAGGGCCAGCGACGCGACGGCGACCAGCGCCCAGGTGTTCCCCCCACCGGTGAGATGCCCCGCGACCAGCGCCGCGACACCCCCGGTCAGCACGACCCGGGCGAGCGTCACATGATCGGCCGGTCCGAGCGTCCGGCGCCGCCGGAACGCCATGCCGAGGATCCCCCATGACGCCAGCGCGTACAGGACGCCCACGGCCAGGCCCGCGTAGCCGGGACGAAGCAGCGCCAGCAGCGCGAGCTGGACGGCCACCGCGGCGGCCAGCTCGGGCCCCCGGGTGAGCCGGGGCCGGCGCGGCGGCGGAGCAGCGGGCGGCCGCACCGCGACCGGCCGGGTCAACGTGGCCGGCCGCGTCATCCGCGCACCTCGCTGACCGGCGCGTCGCCGAGCGCGGCGGCGGGGACGTCGATCTGCGGCAGGTCGTGCCCGAGCCGGTCCCGCTTGGCGGTGAGGTAGCGGACGTTGTCGTCGCTGACCGGGACGAGCAGCGGCACGCGGGCCGCGACGGGCACGCCGTACGACTCCAGCGCGCTGAGCTTGACCGGGTTGTTCGACATGAGCCGCACCGACCCGACGCCGAGGTGGTGCAGGATGCGCGCGGCCGGACCGTAGTCGCGGACGTCCACCGGCAGCCCGATCGCCGTGGCGGAGTCGACGGTGTCGAGGCCCTGGTCGTCCTGCAGGATGTGGGTCCGGACCTTCGCCACCAGCCCGATGCCGCGTCCCTCGTGCCCGCGCAGGTAGACCAGGACGCCCGCGCCCTCCCGGACGATCGCGTCCAGGCCGGCGCCGAGCTGGTCGCCGCACTCGCAGCGCGTCGCGCCGAAGATGTCCCCGGTCATGCACTCGGAGTGCATCCGGACGAGCACGTTCTCGCGTCCCCGCACGTCGCCGCGCACGAGCGCCATGTGCTCCTGCCCGTCGACCGGGTCCCGGAACGCGACGGCGCGGAACACGCCCCTCCTGGTCCGGAGGTCCGCCTCCGCGATGTCCTTCTCATCGATGCCCTGGTCCCGCATCGCTCCCCTTCCTCGGCTCCGCAATCACTCCTGGTACGTGGCGACCGCACCGGGTGGTTGCGTCCAAAAACGGTCCGTATAACCGGTGGCACGCAGGGGAGGCTCTTGAGGGTTCAGCCTAGGCGCGTGCGGACCACCAAGTCGTGAAGGGCGCGGTGGTTCGCGGGCGCTTCGGGAAGGGAACTTCGGTCGCGCTCGTCCTCCAGCAGGGCCGTGAGCGCGGCGACGTCGTCCCGCAGGCGGGGCGGGCCGGGCGCGTCCCGCGGCGGCGCGCCGTGCTCGGCGGCCCGCTTGGCCTCGACGAGGTCGGGAAGGTAGGGCGGTCCGCCGGCGAGCCGCGTCAGGTCGGCCTCGACCTCGCCCGTCCGCATCAGGTGGACGCCCGTCAGCAGCACCCGGAAGGTGTAGAGCAGCGGCTTCAGCTCGCCGGACTTCTCGAACAGCCTCCACTGGTTCCGCGCGAACCCCAGGTAGTGGTGCGCGTGGTGGAAGGTGACCAGCCCGGGGACCAGGGCCCGCAGCTCCTCGTGCACCGGGGAGGTGGCCACGACGAGCGGCGACATGACCTGCTCCAGAACGTATCCGTTGCGCCGCAGGAGCAGCGTGCAGAACTTCGCCAGGTCGTGGGTGACGGCGTCGGCCTCGACGCCGGCGTGGTCCCACATCAGCGAGACGGTGTCCTGGCCCGGTTCCAGCCCGACGATCTCCTCCAGGGGCAGCAGGTGGACGCCGCGCAGGTCGACGTCGGAATCCCGGGAGGGGAAGCCGTACAGGTGCGCGCCGCTCACCGTGAGGAACGCGCGGGGGTACGGGTGGTCGGCGGCGAAGCGGTCGATCATGCCTTCGGGGAGGTTCACCACGTCACGCTCCTGCGTCGGACGGAGATCAGCAGTTCCTCGACCGTGGCGCGGTCGGGTTCGGGCGGCAGGGGGCCGCGGGCCGTGGCCTCCTCCAGGTCGGCGGTGAGGGAGGCGCGCCACGCCTCGATCTCGTCCCAGCCGACCTCGCCCCGGCGGACGGCGAGGAGGCGGTCGCGCAGGCCGCCGACGTCCACGCGCGGCTCGCCGTGCCGGACGAGGTGCACGCCGCTCTCCAGCAGGCGCAGCATGTGCATGACGTGCTTCCAGCGCGGGACGCCGCCGTTGCGCAAGTCGCCTTCCAGTTTGCGGAACTGCGCCTGGGCGTAGCGGAGGAATGTGCGGTGCGCGTGCCGCGACAGGAAGGCGGACCGGACGGCCAGCAGCTCCTCCCCCACCGGCGTCACCCGCTCGACCAGCGGCGACCACAGGCACTCCAGGACGGTCGGGTTCGCGGCCAGCGCCAGCTCGCAGAAGCGCTCCAGCTCCCAGGAGAACTGCTCGGGCAGCGGGCCGTCCACGTGGGTGGGCGGTTTGGTGAAACGCCAGAACAGAGGGGCCGGCGCGGCGTAGACGCCGCGCCGGTCGACGTCGCTGGCATCGGTCGCCAGCCCGTAGGCTCGCGAGCCGGACACCACCGACAGGATCGTGTGGTCGCGGACGAGGCCGAGGGCCGCGGCGCGGTCGGGTTCGGTCACGGAGGAAGCCTCGCGCAGCGCCTCCGGGCGTGTCGACCGGATTGCCGACGGCCCGCAAAGGGTTACAGATCGGCCACGGACTTGCTGAAAGTTTCTGCAAGAGGTTTACGGGGCTGAAACGCGTTGCTAACGTCCCCGTCCAGCCACCCCATCTCGTGACCTGCGGGGCGCCGGCCGGACGGCGCGCCCCGCGAAGGAGGACACCATGCGGCGCATCCCCCCGATCGGCGGCGCCCCTCTGGCTGGAGGCCTCATCTGCGCCGCCCTCGCGCTCTCGCTCTCCGCCTGCGGCGGCGATGACGGCGGCTCCGCGGGCGGCACGGGCGCGGCGAGCCTGCAGGGCCGCGGTCCGATCACCTTCGTCACCGGCAAGGACCGCTCGGGCTACCTCCAGAAGCAGCTGGACGGCTGGAACGCCGAGCACCCGAAGGAGCAGGTCCGCCTCATCGAGCTGCCGGACGAGCCGAACGAGCAGCGGCAGCAGATGATCCAGAACGCGACCACCAAGTCGGACGCCTACTCGGTGCTCAACCTCGACGTGGTGTGGACGGCGGAGTTCGCCGCGAACCGGTGGCTGACGCAGCTCCCCAAGCATCAGATCGACTTGTCGAAGATGCTGCCCGCGACCGTCACCACCGGGCAGTACCGCGGCAAGCTTTACGCCGTGCCGTCCACGTCCGACGCGGGGATGCTCTACTACCGCGAGGACCTGCTCAAGAAGGCCGGGATCGCCGAGCCCCCGAAGACCTACGACGAGATGTGGGCCGCCTGCGACAAGGTCCGGAAGCTGCCCGAGGGCGAGGACGTCGACTGCTTCTTCACCGAGGTCAACAAGACCGAGAGCATGACGATCAGCGCGGTCGAGGCGATCGCGAGCGCCGGCGGCTCGATCATCGGCGCCGACGGCAAGCCTTCGCTGACCACACCGCAGGCCAAGCAGGGCGTCGAGTTCCTCGTGAAGGCCAAGAAGGAGCACATGCCGAAGGAGGCCGTCACCCTCGACACCGAGGGCGGGCGCCGCTACTTCCAGTCCGGGAGGCTGCTCTTCCAGCGGCAGTGGCCCTACCAGTACGCCCTCGCGAACTCCGACGACGGCTCGTCCAAGGTCGCGGGCAAGTTCGCGGTCGCGCCGCTGCCGGGCCCGTCCGGCCCCGGCGTCGCCAACCTCGGCGGCCACAACCTCGCGATCTCCGCGTTCGCCGAGAACAAGGCCACCTCGCTCGACTTCATCCGGTACCTGGCCGGTGAGCAGTCGCAGCGCGCCAACCTGATCGCGACGTCGAAGGCGCCGACCATCGCCGCGCTGTACGACGACCCGGAGATGGTGAAGAAGTTCCCCTATCTGCCCGTCCTCAAGGAGGCCATCGCGAACGCCAAGCCGCGTCCGGTCGCGGTGAAGTACGGCGACGTGACAGCCGCCGTCCAGGGCGAGATGTACGACGCGGTGACCGGCAAGAAGTCCGTGGAACAGGCCCTGGCCGATCTGCAGTCCAAGCTCCGGCCGCTGACCGCGCAGTGAGCGGCATGACCACCACGCGAAACCAGAGGCCGTCCGCCGCGGGCACCCCCGCGGCGGGCGCGCCGCGCGGGCGCCGGCGCGACGTGCAGGGGACGAAACGGCTCGCGGCGCTGCTGCTGTCCCCCACGCTGCTCGTGCTCGCGCTGGTCATCGGCTACCCCGTCCTCGCCGGGTTCCGCGAGTCGCTGTACGCGCGCGGCGAGGGGCTGGACGCCGAAGGGTTCGTCGTGGAGGGCGACCGGTTCGTCGGCCTCGACAACTACACCGCCATCTTCCAGGGCGACCGCGCCGGCGCGTTCTGGAACGCCTTCGGCAACACGACGTTCTTCACGCTGACCACGGTCGTGCTGGAGACGGTGATCGGCGTCGCGATGGCGCTGATCATGCACCGGGCGTTCCGGGGGCGGGCGATCGTGCGGGCGAGCATCCTCGTCCCGTGGGCGGTCCCGACCGCGATCTCCGGCCTGCTGTGGCGGTGGATCTTCCAGGCGGACGGCGCCGCCAACGCGGTGCTGCGCCAGGAGATCCTGTGGACCGCCGACGGGTTCCCCGCCAAGACGGCCGTCGTCATCGCCGAGGTGTGGAAGACCTCGCCGTTCATCGGGCTGCTCGTCCTCGCCGGCCTGCAGATGATCCCCCGGGACGTCTACGAGGCGGCGCGGGTGGACGGCGCCGGCCCGGTCCAGCAGTTCTGGCGGATCACGCTGCCGCTGGTCAAGCCCGCGCTGCTGGTCGCCGTGCTGTTCCGGATGCTGGACGTGCTGCGCATGTTCGACCTGCCCGCCGTGCTGATCGGCGTCAACCAGAGGTCGGTCGAGACGCTGACGATGATCGCCTGGTTCGAGGCGTCCAACCTGCGGTACGGGTCGGCGGCGGCGTACGCGACCGTCCTGTTCCTGTACATCGCGCTGATCGCGTACCTGTTCGTGAAGCTGCTCGGCGCCGACATCATCGGCGAGGCCCGCCAGCACACCAGGCGCGAACGCAGGAGCAGGCCGGTGAAGGGCACGAGGAGGGCCGCATGACGCGGGCGAAGCGGTTCCTGTCCTACTTCGGATTCGCGGCGGTGGCGGTGTACTGCCTGGCGCCGTTCTACTGGATGGCGGTCTCGGCGTTCCGCCGCCCGCAGGACCAGTTCGACAACTCGATCGTCCCGGCGCGGTGGTCCGGGGAGAACTTCTCCGCGGTGTTCTCCGGCGACAACGGGTTCGGGCGCGCGCTGCTGAACAGCGTGATCGTCGCCGGCACCACCACCGTGCTGACGCTGCTGATCGGCACGTTCACCGCGTACGCCCTCGCCCGGCTGCACTTCCGGTTCAAGAACGCGGTGCTCGGGCTCATCGTCGCCACGACGATGTTCCCGGGAATCTCCCAGCTCGTTCCCCTGCTGAAGCTCTTCACCGACATCAAGTGGATCAACACCTACCAGGCGATGGTGCTGCCCAGCCTCGGATTCGCGCTGCCGCTGTCGGTCTGGCTGCTCACGGCGTTCTTCCGGCAGCTGCCGTTCGAGCTGGAGCAGGCGGCCATGGTGGACGGCTGCACCCGCGGCCAGGCGTTCCGCAAGATCATCATCCCGCTGGCGGCGCCCGGGGTGTTCACCACGGCGATCCTGACGTTCATCGCCGCGTGGAACGAGTTCCTCATCGCGCTGTCCATGGTCAACAAGAAGGAGATGCAGACCGCCACGGTCGCGATCTCCAAGTTCACCGGCGTCTCCGGGTTCGACCAGCCGTTCGGCACCCAGATGGCCGCCGGGGTGGTCGTGACCGTCCCGCTCATCGTCGTGGTGCTGGTGTTCCAGCGCCGGATCGTCGCCGGCCTCACCGCCGGCGGCGTCAAGTAGCTCCTGACGGCTCCCGATTCGAAGGATGTTCATGACCCAGGACACCCTGCTCGTCCCCGCCGGCGGCGGCACCGCCGGCGGGACCCGCTGGTGGCGCGACGCCGTCATCTACCAGGTGTACGTGCGCAGCTTCGCCGACTCCGGCGGCGACGGCGTCGGCGACCTGCCCGGCGTCCGGTCGCGGCTGCCGTACCTTGCGGACCTCGGCGTGGACGCGCTGTGGCTGACCCCGTTCTACGTCTCCCCGATGGCCGACTTCGGCTACGACGTGGCCGACTACCGCGACGTCGACCCGCTGTTCGGCACGCTCGCCGACGCCCGGGGCCTGATCGCCGACGCGCACGCCCACGGACTGCGGATCATCGTGGACGTGGTGCCGAACCACACCTCCGACCGGCACGCCTGGTTCCAGGCCGCGCTCGCCGCGGCCCCGGGATCCGCCGAACGCGCCCGCTACGTCTTCCGCGACGGCCGGGGCCCGGACGGCGCCGAACCGCCGAACGACTGGGAGTCGGTGTTCGGCGGCCCGGCCTGGACGCGGCTGCCGGACGGCCAGTGGTACCTGCACCTGTTCGCGTCCCGGCAGCCCGACCTGAACTGGGAGAACCCCGAGGTCCACGCCGAGTTCGCGGACATCCTGAAGTTCTGGCTCGACCTCGGCGTGGACGGGTTCCGCGTCGACGTCGCGCACGGCATGGCCAAGGCCCCCGGCCTGCCGGACGTCGGCCACGCCGACCAGGTGGAGATGCTCGGCACGGCCGTCCTGCCGTACTTCGACCAGGACTCCGTCCACGACATCCACCGCGAATGGCGCCGGCTGCTCGACTCCTACGACGGCGAGCGGATCGCCGTGGCGGAGGCGTGGGCGCCCACCCCCGAGCGGCTCGCCGACTACACCCGCCCGGACGAGCTGCACCAGGCCTTCAACTTCCACTACCTGACCGCGCCCTGGGAGGCGTCCGGGATGCGGGAGGTGATCGACGAGTCGCTCCGCGCCGCCGGGGCGGTCGGCGCGCCCGCGACCTGGGTGCTGTCCAACCACGACGTGAAACGGCACGTCACCCGGTACGGCGGCGGCGAGCGGGGGCTGCGGCGCGCCCGCGCGGCGGCGCTGCTGACCCTCGCGCTGCCCGGCTCGGCCTACGTCTACCAGGGCGAGGAACTGGGCCTGCCGGAGGTGCTCGACCTGCCGGAGGAGTACCAGCGGGACCCGCAGCGGCTGCGCGGGGAGGGCGCGGGCCGCGACGGCTGCCGCGTCCCGCTGCCGTGGGAGGGCGAGGAGCCGCCGTTCGGCTTCGGCGCGGGCGCGTCCTGGCTCCCGATCCCCACCGCGTGGCGCGACCTGACCGTCACCGCGCAGCGCGACGACCCCGGCTCCGTGCTCGCCCTCTACCACGAGGCGCTGCGCGTCCGGCGCGAGCACCCGGCGCTCGGCGACGGCGGGCTGCGCTGGCTGGCGGGCCCACCGGGCACACTGGTCTTCGTCCGGGAGGCCGGCGGCGGGGAACGGCGGCTCGCCTGCGCGGTCAACATGGGCGACCGCGCCGCGCCCGTCCCCGTGCCCGGGACGCCGCTCCTCGCGAGCGGACCGGTCCACATGGACGGCGAACAGGCCGAACTGCCCCCGGACACCGCACTGTGGTGGGACGTCGAGGAGCGATAATTTGAAACCCATGACGACACGCCTGGCGGACATCGCGGCGCACGCCGGGGTGAGCGAGGCGACCGTGAGCCGCGTGCTCAACGGCAAGCCGGGCGTGTCCCCGGGCACCCGCCAGGCGGTGCTGACCGCCCTGGACGTGCTCGGCTACGAGCGCCCGGCCCGGCTGCGCCAGCAGCGGGCCGGGCTGATCGGGCTGATCATCCCCGAGCTGACCAACCCGATCTTCCCGGCGTTCGCCGAGGTCATCGAGAGCGCGCTCGCCCGGCACGGGTACATGGCGGTGCTGTGCTCGCAGGCGCCGGGCGGCGTCGCCGAGGACGACTACATCGAGATGCTGCTGGAGCGCGGCGTCGCCGGGATCATCTTCGTCAACGGCCTGCACGCCAACGCCAACTCCGACCGCGCCCGCTACGCGCGGCTGCTGGAGCAGGCGCTGCCGATCGTCCTGGTGAACGGGTACCGGCCCGACATCGACGCGCCGTACATCTCCAACGACGACGTCGCGTCGCTGGAGGCGATCGTCGCGCATCTGGCCGCAATGGGCCACCGGCGGATCGGGCTCGCGATCGGGCAGGACGTCTACGTCCCGACGCGGCGCAAGACCGAGGGCTTCCGGCGCGGGATGGCGGCGCACACCGACCTGGCGCCGGAGGAGGTCGACGAGCTGATCGTCAACACCATGTACACGGTCGAGGGCGGGCAGGCCGCGGCGGCGAAGCTGCTCGACGCGGGCTGCACGGCGATCTGCGGCGGCAACGACATCATGGCGCTCGGCGCGATCCGGGCCGCGCGGGCGCGCGGCCTCCGGGTGCCCGCGGACGTGTCGGTGACCGGGATGGACGACTCGCTCCTCACCGCCTACCTCGACCCGCCGCTGACCACCATCCGGCAGTCGGTGCGGGAGATGTCGATGGCCGCGGTGAGCACCGTCCTGGACGAGATCCGCGGGGCCCGCGCACCCCGCACGGAGCTGCTCTACCGGCCGGAACTCGTCGTCCGGCGGTCCACGGCGCCGGCCCCGGCGGCGGCCCGGCTGACCCCCGTCACGGAGGGCTGACCGGGGGCCGGCGAGGGGCCGGCCGGCCGCCGGGCGCGCGCCGGCCGGGCTCCCGCCGGAGCCAGGTTCTTGTAACGGTTGTGTTGCGGCGCATTGACAGTGAGCCGGGTCACGGTCTTTCCTTCGTGGGAGCGCTCCCACACACCTGCACAACACAACCTGAGAGGGGTCCGCGATGAGGGCCATCATGCGGCGCGGACTGAGTACGGCGATGGCGGCCGTGCTCGTCGGCGGCCTCGCCGTCGCCTGCGGCGGGGACGACAACGACGACGGCGGCTCCGAAAGCGGGCCGGTCGAGCTCACCGTCGACGTCTTCGGCGAGCCGGGATACGACGCGCTCTACAAGCAGTACGAGCAGTCCCACCCCAACGTGAAGATCAAGCAGCGCAAGGTCTCGACGCTGGACGAGTACAAGCCGCGCATCCAGCAGTGGATGGCCACCGGCAGCGGGGCGGGCGACGTCGTCATGCTGGAGGAGGGCATCCTGCCGCTCTACATGCAGCAGAAGGCGAAGTTCGTCAACCTCTTCGACCACGGCGGCAAGGATCTGGAGAAGAACTTCCTGCCGTGGAAGTGGCAGATGGGCGTCACCCCGGACGGCAAGCAGCTCATCGGCCTCGGCACCGACGTGGGCCCGCTCGCCATGTGCTACCGCAAGGACCTGTTCGAGAAGGCGGACCTGCCGACCGAGCGCGGGGAGGTCGGCAAGCTGTGGCCGACCTGGGACGCGTTCCTCGCCACCGGGCAGAAGTTCCAGCAGCAGGTGCCCGGCAGCAAGTGGCTGGACGGCCCGACCGCCGTCTTCCGCGCCACCGTCCTGCAGAACGCCGGCGCCGGCCCCGGCTACAGCTTCTTCGACAAGAGCGACAACCTCGTGTTCGAGAGCAACCCCGCGGTGCGGCAGGCGTTCGACACGTCGCTGAAGTTCGCGCAGAACAAGCTCACCGCCGACATGTCGATCTTCACGCCGCCGTGGCAGACGGCGCTGAAGCGCGACACGTTCGCGACGCTGCCGTGTCCGTCCTGGATGCTCGGGGGCATCGAGGAGTTCTCGGGTGACGCGGGCAAGGGCAAGTGGGACGTGGCGACCACGCCCGGCGGCTCCGGTTACTGGGGCGGGTCGTGGCTGGCCGTGCCGAAGCAGACCAAGCACGCGAAGGCCGCCGCCGAGCTGGCCAAGTTCCTGACCTCCCCCGAGGGCCAGGTGGGCGCGTTCAAGGCCGCCAACGTCTTCCCGTCCTCGCCGCAGGCCGCGCAGGACCCGGCGGTCGCGGGCGCGAAGAGCGCGTACTTCAACGACGCCCCGATCGGCCAGATCTTCGGGCAGCTCGTGGCCTCGGTGAAGCCGGTCCACCTCGGGCCGAAGAACGAGGACGTGCGGTCCGCGGTGGAGAACGTCCTGATCTCCGTGGGCCAGGGCAAGCAGAAGCCGGAGGACGCGTGGTCGAAGTCCGTCGAGGAGGCCGAGAAGGCCGCCCGGTGACCCCCCGGGCACGCTGACCACGGCGGCGGCGCCGCGCCGTCACCTCCCCGCCGGCGCCGCCGCCGTTCCCATCCTCTGCTCAGACCGTCCTCGGAAAGGAGGCGCACGACGATGACCACCGATCTGCGCCCCAGCCGGAACGGCCCGCCGCCCACGCCGGCGCAGGCCCGCCCGGCACCCCGCCGCACCTGGCGGGCCCGCCTGGCGCGGCTCGATGTGAAGGGCGCCCCCTATGCCTTCATCTCGCCGTTCTACATCGTCTTCCTGCTCTTCGGCGCGTTCCCGCTCGTCTACACGCTGTGGGTCTCCCTCCACGAGTGGGAGCTGGCGTCCGGCACGCGGGAGTTCATCGGCCTCGACAACTACGACTACCTGCTGACCGACGCCGACTTCTGGCACGCCACGGTCAACACCATCGGGATCTTCGCGGTCTCGACCGTCCCGCAGCTGCTGATCGCGCTGATGATCGCCAACGCGCTGAACCGGCGGATGCGGCTGCCGACCCTGTTCCGGATCGGGATGGTCGCGCCGCTGGTCACCTCGACCGCCGCCGTCGCGATCGTGTTCACCCAGATGTTCGACACCGACTGGGGCATGATCAACTGGGTGATCGGGCTGGTCGGCATCGACCCGATCAACTGGACGAGCAGCCGCGGCTGGTCCTGGATCGCCATCGCGATGATGGTCGACTGGCGCTGGACCGGCTACAACGCGCTGATCTACCTGGCCGCGATGCAGGCGATCCCGAAGGACCTGTACGAGGCCGCCGCGATCGACGGCGCGTCGCGCATCCGGCAGTTCTGGCAGATCACCGTGCCGATGCTGCGGCCCACGATCATCTTTACGGTGATCATCTCGACCATCGGCGGGCTCCAGCTGTTCACCGAGCCCGTGCTGTTCAGCGTCGGCACGCCGAACAAGATGGACGGCGGCGCGTCGCACCAGTTCCAGACGATCACGATGTACATGTACGACAACGCGTTCGGCCATGACCGGTACGGCTACGGCGCCACCGTCGCCTGGGCGCTGTTCGTGATGATCATCGTGTTCTCCCTGATCAACTTCCTGGCCGTGCGGCGCACCGGAGGCACCAAGTGACCACGCTCCTGGCCGGCCCGGGAGGCCGGCGCACCGACGCCAAGCACGCCGCCGCGCGTCCCGGCCGCTTCCGCGGCATGTGGAACGCCAGCCCGCTGACCTACATCACGCTGATCGTCGCGCTGGTGCTGTCGATCTTCCCGATCTACTGGATGATCATCGTGGCGACCCGCACCAACAGCGTGGTCGCCGACGTCCCGCCGCCGCTGCTCCCCGGCGGGCAGGGCGCCGACAACGTCGGACGGCTGTTCGACAACCCGGAGGCCTACTTCGCCAAGGGCCTGCTGAACTCCGCGATCGCCTCCGCCGCGGTGACGGTCTCCACGGTGTTCTTCGCCTCGCTGGCCGGGTTCGCCTTCGCCAAGCTGCGCTTCCGCGGCAAGAACGGGCTGATGCTGACGATCATCGCGACGATGATGATCCCGGTGCAGATGGGCATCATCCCGCTCTACATGATCATGGTGGAGCTGGGCTGGCAGAACCAGCTCCAGGCCGTCATCGTCCCGTTCCTCGTCACCGGGTTCGGCGTGTTCATGATGCGGCAGTACGCCGACCAGGCCGTCCCGGACGAGCTGATCGAGGCGGCCCGCGTCGACGGCTGCACCACGTTCGGCATCTACTGGCGCGTCGTGCTCCCCGCGCTGCGGCCCGCCGCGGGCGTCCTCGGGCTGTTCACGTTCATGCAGACCTGGAACGAGTTCATGTGGCCGCTCGCGGTGCTGAACCCCGACAACCCGACGGTGCAGCTGTCCATCAACAACCTGGCGAACGCGTACTTCAAGGACTACACGCTCATGTTCGCCGGGACCAGCGTGGCGATCCTGCCGCTCCTCATCGTGTTCATCGTGTTCGGCCGCCAGATCATCGGCGGAATCATGGAAGGTGCAGTGAAAGCGTGACCTCCCTACAGGACGACACCAGCGCGGCTCCCGCCGCACCCTTCCCGACCGGGTTCCGCTGGGGGGCCGCCACCGCCGCCTACCAGATCGAGGGCGCCGCGGGCGAGGGCGGACGCGGACCGTCCATCTGGGACACGTTCTGCCGCACCCCGGGCAAGGTCCTCGGCGGCGACAGCGGCGACGTCGCGGTCGACCACTACCACCGCTTCCCCGAGGACGTGGCGCTCATGTCCGGCCTCGGGCTGACCGCGTACCGGTTCTCGATCTCCTGGTCGCGGGTTCAGCCGACGGGTACCGGCGCTTTCAACCAGGAAGGCCTGGACTTCTACCGGCGGCTGGTGGACGCGCTGCTGGAGGCCGGCATCGAGCCCTGGCCGACGCTCTACCACTGGGACCTCCCGCAGCCCCTGGAGGACAAGGGCGGCTGGCCCGAGCGGGAGACCGCGCACCGGTTCGCCGAGTACGCGTCCCACGTGCACGCGGTGCTCGGCGACCGCGTCCGGCAGTGGATGACGGTCAACGAGCCGTGGTGCGCGGCGTTCCTCGGCTACGCGTCCGGGGAGCACGCGCCCGGGCGCCTCGACCCGCCGGCGTCGCTGCTGGCCGCGCACCACCTGATGCTCGGCCACGGGCTGGCCGTCGAGGCGATGCGGGCCCGGCACCCGGACAACCGGTTCGGCGCGGCCGTCAACCTGTACGCGGTGTCCCCCGCGACCGACGACCCCGCGGACGTGGACGCGGCGCGCCGCATCGACGGGCTGCAGAACCGGCTGTTCCTCGACCCGCTGCTGCTCGGCCGCTACCCCGAGGACGTCCTCACCGACACGGCCCGGTACGGGTTCGCGCCGCCGGACGCGGACACCGCGAAGATCAACCAGCCGATCGACCAGCTCGGCATCAACTACTACTCGCGGCACACCGTCGCCGGCACGCCCGGCGAGGCGGCGCAGACCGCGTCGTCGCCGTTCTCGACGCACTCCCCCTGGGTCGGCAGCGACCACGTCCGGTTCGTCCCGGCCGGCCGCCCGGTCACCGGGATGGGCTGGGAGATCGACGAGCGCGGCCTGTACGAGGTGCTGACCCGGCTGCACCGCGAGTACCCGTCCGTCCCGCTGTACATCACCGAGAACGGGGCGGGCTACGACGAGACGCCGGACGGCGATGGCACGGTCCAAGACGCGGGGCGCATCGCCTACCTCGACGCGCACCTGCGCGCGTGCCACGACGCCATCTCCGAGGGAGTGCCGCTTCACGGCTACTTCACCTGGTCCCTGCTGGATAATTTCGAGTGGGCTTGGGGCTACTCCAAGCGTTTCGGGCTGGTCCACGTCGATTACGCCACGCAGCGCCGGGTGCCCAAGGACAGCGCACGGTGGTACGCCGGGGTGATCCGGCGGGGCGGGCTGCCCGAACGCGGCTGACCGCGGGCGGGCGAGGTACGGACGGAGGGGGCCAGATGACGGGCAGGAGCACGCGCCCGACCCTGGAGGAGGTCGCGTCGCGGGCCGGCGTGGGCCGCGGGACGGTGTCCCGGGTGGTCAACGGCTCGCCGCGGGTCAGCCCGCAGGCCCGCGAGGCGGTGCTGAAGGCGATCGAGGAGCTCGGGTACGTCCCGAACCGCGCGGCGCGCACGCTCGTCACCCGCCGCACCGACACCGTGGCGCTGGTCGTCGCCGAGTCGGACCAGCGGCTGTTCGGCGAGCCGTACTTCGCCGGGATCATCCGCGGGATCAGCAACGGCCTCGGCGACACCGGGCTGCAGCTCCTGCTCGCCCTCGCCCGCTCCCCCGCCGAGTACGGCCGGCTGGAGGAGTACCTCACCACCCAGCACGTGGACGGGGTGCTCCTCACCTCCCTGCACGCCGAGGACCCGCTGCCCGCCAAGCTGGAGGCCAACGGCGTGCCGACCGTCCTCGGCGGCCGGCCGCCCGGCCTGCACCCGGTCAGCTACGTCGACGTCGACAACCGCAGCGGCGCCCGCGAGGCCGTCTCCCACCTCATCGCGGGCGGCCGGCGGCGCATCGCGACCATCGCCGGCCCGCAGGACATGGGGGTGGGCATCGACCGGCTGGCCGGCTACCGGGAGGCGCTCGGCGAGGCGGGCCTGCCCGAGTACGTCGAGTACGGCGACTTCGGCGAGGCCAGCGGCATCGCCGCCGCGGAGCGGCTGCTGGCCGCCGAGCCGGCCCTGGACGCGGTGTTCGCCGCGGACGACCCGATGGCGCTCGGCGCGATGCGCGTCCTGCACCGGCACGGCCGCGCCATCCCGGGCGACGTCGCGGTGATCGGCTTCGACGACTCGGCCGCCGCCCCGCTGGCCGACCCGCCGCTCAGCACCGTCCACCAGTCGCCGGAGGAGATGGGCCTGGAGATGGCCCGGCTGCTGGTCTCGCGGATCCGCGGCGAGACCGTCGAGGAGCCGGTGATCATCCTGCGGCCCCACCTGGTCCTGCGCGAGTCCGCCTGAGAACGTGCCGGTGAGGGGGCGGCGCCGCCCGTCGGCGCCCCTCAGCGGGCCCCCTCACCGGCGCCCTCGGGGAGACGCGGTCCGCGCCCTCCGCGTCCCCGGCCTATGATCATTGGCGGTCCGCCACGCCGAGGAGCTGACGTCCATGACCTACGAACCGACCGCCGCCGAGCTCGTCCACCTGAACCGCTGCGTCGAACTGGCCGCCGAGGCCCTGGAGGCCGCGGACGAGCCGTTCGGGACCGTGCTGGTGTCGGCGTCCGGCGAGGTCCTGTTCGAGGACCGCAACCGGACCGCGGACGGCGACCAGACCCGCCACCCCGAGTTCGAGGTGGCCCGCTGGGCGGCGCGGAACATGGCGCCCGAGGACCGGGCGGACGCCGTGGTGTTCACCTCCGGCGAGCACTGCCCGATGTGCTCGGCGGCGCACGGCTGGGTCGGGCTCGGCCGGATCGTCTACATCCACTCGTCCGCGCAGGTCTCCGCGTGGCGCTCCGAGCTCGGCGTGCCGCCCGGGCCGGTCAACGCGATCCCGATCCAGGAGGTCGTGCCGGGGATCCGGGTGGACGGGCCGGTCGCCGCCCTCGAAGCGGCGATGCGCGAACTGCACACCCGCGCCTGCTCCTAGGGCGGCGAGCGCCTAGCGCCCGGCCAGTGCCTCCAGCCTTGTGACGGCCGCCCGCCAGTCGAGGGGCAGCCGGCACCGCGTCGTGCGGTGCCCGCGGTAGGTGAGCGTGTAGGTGAAGTGGTCGGCGACCTCGCAGCCCCGCGTCGAGGACCGCGTCGTCGTCACCTGCCCCAGCGCCTCCCGCAGGCCGCGCATTTCCTCGTCCTTCAGCTTGACCTTTCTGTCGTTGACCAGAGCCGTGCCCGCGGCGTCGACGGTCACCTTTTCGCGAATTCCGGCGAAACCGCCGGAGCGCTCGTAGGCGACCAGCACATCCGGCCCGGTGAATGCCAGCATGGACGCTCCTTTTCATGCGGGCCGCCGGACAGCACCCCGCTCCCCATTCCGGCGGCCCGCGGTCTGTGGGTGGTTATCCGTCGAAAAGGATTCCGCCGGTGTCGCGCACCGCGGCGCACCGGTTGGGATACGTCCGCGCGAAATGGCGGGCGGCGCCGCGCCACGAGCCGTCCGCGGTCACCCTGACGGGCGCGTACTCCAGCGTGCAGGCCCCGGGCCTCGCGGGAACGCGCCCCACGTCGCCGTCCACGGCCTCCAGCTGGTCACAGGCCGCGGACGCCGCGCCGTGCGTCCCGCCGTCCGGGTCGCAGGACAGGCTCCACGTGCTGGTCGGACCGTGCTGCGGCGCCATGGTGAGCAGGTAGACGCCGACCGGTTCGGCCGCCTGCGCCGGTGTGGCCGAGGTGACGGCCGCCATCCCGGCCAGCACGGCCGCCCACCGGAAACGGGCACGCGACATGTGCATCTCTTCCTCCCTGGATTCGCCACCGCGATCTGCGGTATCGGCCGGCCGGACGCCGAATTGTGGTGGGCGCCCCGCCGCATCCAGACATTAGGTGCCGCAAACTCCCCCAAACAAGGCCGAACTCCGGCCCAACCTGGCCACCGGTTCACTCTTAAATCAAGTCTGCCCACCTGTGCAATGCCGATTGCCCGCACATTACCCCGACAATGTGATATTCGGGCGAACGGGCGCGTCGCTTACCAGGGATAGATTCCGCCGTTCTCGTTGAGGAAGGCCCCGCTCTCGGGGCGGGAGAGCTGCTCGGCGATGCAGGCGCCGCCCTCGTCCGCGGTGAGGACTCCGGTGTGGCCGTTGAGGTCGGTGGCGCAGAAGCCCGGTGAGAGCGCGTTGACCCTGATGCCGGAATCGCGGAGGGCGTTGGCGTAGATCAGCGTGACCGCGTTGAGGGCCGCCTTGGACGAGTTGTAGCCGAGCAGGTTCGCGTACTCGCCGAACTCCTCCTCCGGCTCGCTCAGGAACGCGAACGTGCCGAGGCCGCTGGAGACGTTGCCGATGCAGGCGGACGGCGACCGGCGGAGGAGCGGGAGCATCGCGTTGGTGACGGCGATGACGCCGAGCACGTTGGTCTCGTAGACCTCCCGCAGGGCGGTGACGGGCAGCTCGTCCGGTGGGCAGTGGCCGCCCTGGGCGATGGCGGCGTTGTTGACGAGGACGTCCAGGCGGCCGTAGCCGGCGTCGATCAGCTCGGCGGCGGCCGCGATGGTCGCGGGATCGGTCACGTCCAGCCGGACGAACCGGGCGTCCAGCCCCTGCTCGGACAGCCCGGCGGCGGCAGCGGTCCCGCGCTCCGGATCGCGGGCCCCGAGCAGAACCGTGTGCCCGGCCCGCGCCAGGGCGCCGGCCGTCCCGAGGCCGATGCCCTTGTTGGCACCGGTGATGAGGACGATCTTGTTGGTCGTGGTCATGGGGCCCACCCTCGCCGCCGGCGGGCGGTACCGGGAGAGCACCGTCGAGGCTGGTATCGGCGGTCCCATGGTGACCTCGCGGGTCCGCGGCCACACTGGAGGGGTGGAGCACAGAGACCGGGCGGAGCTGGCCGCCTTCCTGCGGCGGTGGCGGGCGCGGGTGCAGCCGTCCGAGGTCGGGCTGGAGCGGGGACGCCGCCGCACGCCCGGCCTGCGGCGGCAGGAGGTGGCGAACCTCGCCGGGATGTCGGTGGACTACTACGTCCGGCTCGAACAGGGCCGGGGACCGCGGCCGTCGAGGCAGATGCTCGCCGCGCTCGGGCGGGCGCTGCGGCTGACCGACGACGAGCGGTCCCACCTGCACTACCTGGCGGGTGAGATGCCCGGGCCGCCGTCCACGCCGGTGCGGGAGGTGCGGCCCGGCCTGCTGCACCTGCTGGACCGGCTGGACGACACGCCGGCGCTCGTCTGCGACGCCAAGTACGACATCCTCGCGTGGAACCCGATGGCCGCCGCCCTGCTCGGCGACTTCTCCGCGGTGCCCGAGCGCGAGCGCAACGTCGTGTGGCGGGCGTTCACCCGGCCGGAGAGCGATGACCGCATCGATGCCGCCGACGCCCGCCGCTTCGCCCGGGGGGCGGTGGCCGACCTGCGCGCGGTGGCCGCCCGCTACCCGCGGGATCCCGGCGTCCGCGATCTGGTCGAGCGGCTGCTCGCCGCGAGCGCCGAGTTCCGGGCGCTGTGGCACGAAGGGGACGTCCAGGTCAGGCACTCGACCCGCAAGCGGATCCACCATCCGGTGGTCGGCCGGCTCGATCTCGAATGCGAGGCGTTGCACGACCCGGCCTCTGACCAGTGGACCGTCTTCTACACGGCGGCCCCCGGTTCCGCCGCGTCCGAGGCGCTCCGGTCGCTGAGAGGGCTGGCCGCGAGCGGGTGACCCCGGCGCCGGAGAGCCGGGGTCATGCGCGGGTCAGGGGGCCGGGGCGCCTCCTCTCACGTTGGCGGCCGCCTTCAAGGAGACGCGGCCCGGCTTTGAGTCTTCTTCTGCGATGACGGCGAGGGTCACGGTGTTGTGGCCGCGCGGGCGGAGAACTCCCTCCGGAAGGGTGAAGTCGTGCTGGACCCCGCCGTTCACGTATTCGCCCATGTTCCAGCCGTTGATGAAGATGAGGGTTCGGTAGCGGCCGGTGCCAGGTTCGAAATGGAGGGTTACGGGGACGTCCTGGTCCTTCGGAAGGGCCAGGTGGGTTCTGGTGCTGTACCAGTGGACGCCTGGTCCTATGAGGTCGGCCGGTGATGTGGCGGACCAGGTCTTTGCGGGGGCGGACGGCAGGTGCCAGCCTTCTCGTTCGCCGTACAGGCCGCCCGTGTTCAGCGGGCCGCGCAGCGGATCGCTGATGCGGGTGCCCTGGATGCGCCAGGTGATCGGATTGGTCGTCACTTCGGCGTTGACCAGGCCGCGCGGCTGTTTCTGGCGGTAGTCGTCGGCGGTCCAGTCGTCGTTGTGGCCCATGTTCTCGACCAGGACGGAAAGGACGGCCTTCTCGCCCTTGGGAAGGGCGCCGGCGGGGATTTCAAAGGTCCCCGGGCCGGGATCGTCGTTGATGGGGGCGTCGGCGTCCTTCTGTTCGCCGCCGGCGGCCGAGCCCAGGTAGCGGCCGTTGAGCCAGACCTGGTAGATGCCTCCCTTTCCGGTGATGGCGTTGAGGTTGACCGTTGTCTCGTCGCCGGTCGCGGTGAAGTGGCCGCGGTACCAGACGTGGCCGTAGTGGAATCCGTAGTCGTCGGCGTAGAGGACGGGTGGCTTCTTCGGTTTGATCGGGCCGGCCGTGGTGGTGTGGTCGGCGGGTTTCCAGGACGAGTCGTCGAAGCCCGGGGACGACTCGGGGGCTCCTTCCTCGCCACGCCAGTGCTTCAGGGCGGGCAGCGTGATGGGGCGGGGACCCTTGGTCCGGGCCAGGAGCGTCCCGCTAGGGGTCGTCCTGGTGTGGAGCCGTTCGCCGTTGAGGGTGATGCGGCGGGCCGATGCGAAGACCTCGATGTCGCCTGTCTCGGCGACGTCGGCTCTAATCACCGCCGTGTCGTTCTTCGTTTCCGCCGAACGGACCAGATCGGTGCCCCGGACAAGCGTGTTCCCCGAACGCCAGAACTTGGCCGCTTCCGCCTCCGTGCCGAGAAGGAGCAGTAGGGGCCTACGGCCACCTCCCGTTATCTGGACGCGGGCCAATCCCTGATGGGTGTAGTCGAGCCTGAGGTTGCCGTTGGAGTAGGTGGGCTTCACCGAGCCGCTGAGGACCTTGACGTCGGGCCGGGTGTTGTAGCGGAGGACGGTTGTTCCTTCGACCCCTTCGGTGCCGTAGAGGACTGCCATGTCTCGCCCGTTGGCGGTCGTGTGGGTGAGGAGTTCGGACGTCGATGCCGCGAGGCGCTGGCCGCCCATGTCATAGCCGGCGACGAGGATCTTGGCGTCGCGGCCCTTCAGGGTGACCGGAACGTCGTAGGTGCCGTCCGGTGTGTTCCAGGCGAGGTTCGCGGATTGGTCGTCGTCGGTCTTCCGGTCGGCGTGCCGGACGAGGACGAATTGCGTTCCGGTGTCGGGGTTGGCCCGCGCCTCGGTGTGGACGGAGGAATTGCCGGACGCGGGGGCCGCCGCCGGATCGGTCTTCGCGAGCGGTGCGACGGTGGTGACGAAGAGGCCCTGGCGTTTGAACTCGTCGTACTTGGCGGTGAGCCGCCGGTTCTCGGTGATGGGCGCGCCGTAGTCGTAAGACGTGTAGACGTCGTTCGGCTGGGCGAGCCGTCCCCAGTTCGTCCCGCCGAAGGCCATGTAGTAGCCGAACATCGTGGCGCCCGAGGTGATGAGGTTCGACTTGTAGTAGACCTTCATGTAGTTCGGGCCGGTGAGTTCGCGGCATTTCTCGTAGCCGGCGCGGTTCAGGTCGATGGCGCCGGCCTGGTATTCGGCGGCGTAGGCGGGGGCGTCCGGGCTCAGGCGTTCGGTGACGCCCTCTCCCCACGTTCCCCAGGTGTCGGGGTCGCGGCATTCGAAGGCCTGCGGATAGTCGTCCACGCCGGGTATCTGCACGGCTCCCCGGCCGGTCGCCCAGGTGGGCGTCCAGGACGCGTCGCAGCATTGGTTATGGCTGATGGGAACGTCGATTCCATGGGCGCGGGCCTGACGCTGGAGGTCCTCCATATAGGCCGGGTCGGTGTTGGCGGCGTACTCGTTCTCGGCGTTGTAGACGATGACCGATCCGCCACGCGTGACCTGGTGACGGGCGATGATCGGGTCGATTCGGGCGAGCCATTCCCGGTAGGCGCGGGTGTAGTTCGGGTCGCTGGAACGGGCGCGTCCCGGGACGGTCTTCAGCCACGCGGGAAAGCCGCCGCCGGTGGTCTCGGCGTTGATGTACGGGCCGGGACGCGCGACGACGTAGAGGCCGATCTTCTCGGTCAGGCGGAGGAGCCGGTCGACGTCCCTGACGCCGGTGAAGTCGTATTTCCCAGGGGCCGGTGAGTGGTAGGCCCAGTCGAAATAGAGCGACACTCCGTTGAATCCGGCGGCCTTGATCTTTTCCAGGACGTCCCGCCAGAGGACCGGGCTGGGGAGCCGGAAGTAGTGGAATTCGCCCGACCACAGCAGGACGCGCCGCCCGTCCACGGTGAGCGAATGGCGGTCGTAGGCGACGTGATGTGCCGCGGCCCCGGCCGGCGGAGCGGGAGCCGGGGCGAAGAGGAGCGCGGCGGCGGTGAACAGGGCGGCCGCGGCGGCGAGGGGGGCGGCGAGTTTGCTGTTGGCACGCATGGGTGGCGTCCTTTGCAGCGGACCGGCCCGCCCCGGGCGAACCGGGGCGGGCCGAGGGATTCATCGAGTGAGGGAGAAGGTGCTCAGGCGCGTTTCACCGTTGAAGACCAGGTAGACGTCACGGTTTCCGCGGGCGTCGCCGAGCCGTGCGGTGATCTCCTTGTAGGCGTACCTGTCGCCGGTGGACGGCACGGTCAGCGTTCCGGCCAGGGGGCCGTCGGGGCCGTCCAGGCGGACCTGGATCGTGGTCGCCGACGTGCCCGCGACGCGTGCGGTGATCGTGCCGGCGGACCCGCCGAGATCGGCGTCCGCGAACTTCAGCCAGGAGCCGGCCGTGCCGGCCACCGCGTCGCCCTTCGCCTTCGACTCGTCGACCAGCTCGATGCCGTTCTGGTCGTCGAAGTCGGCGGCGCGGGTCGGCTTCGACAGGTCGCGATCGGGGATCGTCTGGCCGCGCACGTCGAGCGTGGTGCGCTGCCGGATGTCGGTGGACGAGGAGCCGATCAGCAGGTCGTGCTTCGACTTCTCCACCGTCCACGTGTTGCGCGTGACGTCCCAGATCGCGAGGTCGGACGCGGTCAGCCGCAGTTTCGCCGTCACCGTCTTCCCGGGTTCGACATGGACCTTGTCGAAGGCGCGCAGCCTCTTCACCGGCTGCTTCACGCGCGAGTCGCGCTGGTGCGTGTAAAGCTGGACGACCTCGTCTCCGGCCTCCTTGCCCGTGTTGGTCACCGGCACGGTGACCGTCACCGTTCCGTCGCGTCCCACGGAATGGCCGTTGAGCCTCGGCTTGCCGTACCGGAAGCTCGTGTAGGAGAGGCCGTGACCGAACGGGTAGAGCGGCTGTCCCTTGAAGTACTGGTACGTCCGGTCCGACTTGATGATGTCGTACTCGAGAATGTCGGGCAGGTCGCTCTCGGAGCGGTACCAGGTCTGCGGAAGCTTGCCCGACGGGCTTTCGTCGCCGAACAGGATGGACGCGAGGGCGTTGCCCGTCTCGGCGCCGGCGTGGCTCGTCCACAGGATCGCCGGAACGTTCTGCTGCTCCCAGGTGAGGGTCGTCGGATAGCTGTTCTCCACCACGACGACCGTGTTCGGGTTCGCCTTCCGGACGGCCTTGACGAGTTCCGACTGCCCTTCGGCGAGCGCCATCGTGGTGCGGTCGTGGTCCTCGCGGCCGTTGATGAACGGCATGCTGCCGACCACGACGACGGCGCTGTCCGCGCCGGTGACGGCCTTGACCGCCGAGTCGACGCCACTGCTGACGACGTCCTTGGCGAACCGGGAGGCGTCGTCCTTGGTGGTCAGGGCCAGCGTGCCGTCGTCCTGCGTCTTCACGTAGGTCTTCGCCGGGTCGGCCCAGTCGTACGCCTTCTCGTAGCCGGCGTAGCGGAGCAGGTATTCGCCGTCGTCCTGCTTCTCCAGCTTGAACATCTGCTGGACGAACCAGTTGTTCGGCTGGTCCTGGTCGTTGGCGAAATTGTCGCCCCAGTTGTAGCGCCCGACGGTCTTGCCGTTGGCGGCGCTGCGCAGGGTGACGATCCCCTGGCCCCAGTCGAACACGTCGAACTGGGTGGTCACGTCGGCCGACGAGGCAGGCCCGGTCTTCAGAATGGAACCGGGGCCCGTACCGCCCGCGATGTACTCGCCGGTCTCGACGTCCTTCAGCGCGATCCGGTCGACGCCCTCGCTGGACGCCACCGAGCCGGCCCGCTTCTTGATGCCGTCCAGCGGCGTGACCCGGTACGGCAGCGAACCCGAGTACCAGTCGGTGTAGAGCGTGTTCGAGAGCGGCCCCACGACTGCGACCTTCCCGGACGAGAGGGGCAGCGCCCTGCCCTGGTTCTTCAGCAGCACCATCTGCTCGGCCGCGGCCTTGCGGGCGAGGGCGCGGTGGGCGGGACTGTCCACCACGTCCTTGGTGATCTTCCCGTAGGGACCGCCGCCCGGGTCGAACTCGCCGAGCCGGACCCGGATGCTCAGGATGTGCCCCACGGCCCGGTCGATGTCGGACTCGGCGAGCAGCCCGCGCGACAGCGCCTCCTTCACCGCGTTGATCGTGATCGAGGAGTTGGCGTCGTCGCTGGTGAAGCTGTCCACGCCCGCCTTGATGATCGCCGCGTCGCCGGTGGCGAGGTCGGGGTGGTACCGCTGGGAGTTGATCAGGCCGTTCGGCGCGCCCGCGTCGGTGACGTTGAACAGCGTCCGGTCGCTCCACGAGCGGACCAGGCCGCCCGCGTCGGGCGTGACCGTCGCGGGACGCCCGTTGACGAGGTTGTAGGACGTCATGATCCCGGTCGCGGCGTCCCGGGTCAGCGGCATCTTGAACGGGACCTCGTCGTACTCCTTCTTCACCCGGGGCCGCAGGCTGGAGGACGTCTGGTCGCGGCGGATCTCGTTGTTGTTGGCCATGTAGTGCTTGAGGACGGGCGCGGCCCGGAGGCGGTCCGGGTCGTCGCCCTCGATGCCGCGGCCGTAGGCGGTGGCGAGCAGGCCGGTGAGCAGCGGGTCCTCGGAGTAGCCCTCCTCGTTGCGGCCCCAGCGCGGGTCGCGGAGCAGGTTGACGACCGGCGCCCACAGCTGAAGGCCCCAGACGTCGGGGTTCTCGCTGTGGTAGCCGCGGGCCTCGTCGCCGACGGCCGAGCCGATCCGCTTCAGCAGCGCCGGGTCCCAGGTCGCGCCGAGCCCGACCGACTGCGGGAACACGGTGCCCTTGGCGGTCACGACCGCACCGTTGTTGTGGACGTCGGTGGACCACGCGACCCCGTGCAGCGCCTCGGTGCCGGTCTTGAACCGGCCGATGCCGAGGCGCGGGATCGCGGGCTGGTACTGGTGGAGCAGCGAGACCTTCTCGTCGAGCGTCAGCCGCCCGACCAGGTCGTCCACGCGGGCGTCGACGGACAGCCGCGGGTTCCGGAAGGGCAGGGTCTCGCGGGCGGCGGCGGGCGCCGTCCACGCGACCGGGGCCACCAGCGCGGCGGCCAGGACCAGGGTCAGCGACCGGCTGCGCCGGCCGGGGGAACGGGGACTTCGATGGATTCCGTACACCGATTCTCCTCTTGGACTAGCCCCCCGAGCATGACTGTCGAAGCGCTTCGATAACGGGCCGGAACGGCCCCTCACCTCCTTGTCGTGCCGGTCAGCGTGCGGCGGGCGCGCTGCTGGCGCGCCTGGTCAGGGTGGGCGGAAGCAGGGTCGCGGCCGGGACGGGGACGCCGTCGAGCTTGTCCATCAGCAGCTCCACGGCGCGCCCGCCGACCTCCTCGGCGGGGATCGCGACGGACGACAGCGGCGGCTCGGCGTGCTCGGCCATCTCGTCCGGGCACAGCGCGACGACGGACACGTCCTCGGGGACGCGGCGGCCGGCGGCGCGCAGCGCCCGCACGACCGGGCCGACGACCGGCTCGTTGTGGACGAGGACGCCGGTGAGCCCGGGACGGTCGGCGAGGAGCCGCGCGACCAGCTCGCGGGCGGCGTCCGCGGTGGCCTCGCAGGGGTGGACGTCCCCGGTCAGGCCGTGCTCGCGGACCGCCTCGGCGAACCCGTCCGCGACGCGCTGGGCGTAGCCGGTCTGCCGCGCGTACACCTCGGGCGGCGAGCCGATCAGCGCGATCTCCCGGTGGCCGAGGCCGGCCAGGTGCTCGACGCAGACGGCGCCGGCGGCGTGGAAGTCGAGGTCGATGCAGGTCAGGTCGTCGGCGTCGGCGGGGAAGCCGATGAGCACGCTCGGCCGGTCGAGGGAGCGCAGCAGCGGCAGCCGCGGGTCCTTCATCTGCACGTCCATGACGATCAGCGCGTCGACGAGGGCGCTGTCGGCGACGCGGCGCAGGCCGTCCTCGCCCTCGTCCTGGGTGAGCAGCAGGACGTCGTGGTCGTGGCTCCGGGCGGCGGTGACGACCGACACGGCGAACTGCATGACGACGGGCACCGCGATGCCCGAGCGCAGCGGGATCATCAGCGCGAGCACGTTGGAGCGGCTGCTGGCGAGCGCGCGGGCGCCCGCGTGCGGCCGGTACCCGAGTTCGCGGATGCTCTCCCGGACGCGCCGCCGGGTCTCCTCGGAGATCGAGCGCTTCCCGCTCAGCACGTAGGAGACCGTGCTCGGCGACACTCCCGCGTGCCGCGCCACATCAGTGATCTTGACCACGGACCGTCCCGTCGTCCTCGAAGGGGTGCAGAGTGCGAACGATGCTAGCCGTGCCGGCCCCGGTCGGAGCGCGGGCGCGCGACGGCCGTTCCAGCCCGATCACGGCGACGGCGGCACCGGCGGCCATCGCACCGGCGAGGGCGGTGCCGCGCGTGCTCATTGCATCGCTCTCCTCCTTCGGGCCTGGGGGCCCTCCATCGTCGAGCAACGCGGCGATCGCTGGCATCGCTCCGGCTCGCCTTGCGGCTCGCTGCGCGATCAGGTTCTCGCAAGCTCGAACCTGGCTTCGCACGCGATCGCGACGCCTGCGATCTGTGACGGTGACGAGGTTCACTGGCGCAACCACGGCGACGCGCCTGAACATCACGTATGAGCGTGCAGCGGCTGGACACGGGGCGGGCAAGGCAAGCGCCGGAACGACGGTCGGCACCGCGTGCTGAGCGAGTAGGCCGCGGTCCGCAACGAGGTCGGCCATGGCCGGTTCAGCCTTGCCGCTCATCAGCAGGAGCGAGCTGAGGGTAGAGCCAGGGATGTCTTTCACACGGGTGAGAACATCGGCGACATAGATATGGGCTGTGCAGACTCCGCCGACTACCGCCGTGATCGTGACCACCGGTGTTCTGAAGCCTGGCGCGTGCGGCGAGGCCGCGGTGATGTGGTACAGGCCGCCCGTGCTGTCGCCGGGCAGAATGGCGGTGATTGCTGCGAAGCAGATGAGGGCCATGACGCCGAGGGCAGCGACGAAAGCGCGCCGGCCAGCGGCTGGACCGAGCCGGGCAACGAACGAAACACCTCGGACGATGGCCAGCGCCCCGCCCGTGGGCTCGCAGGCGGCGGTCCTACCCCGCGACCTTGGCGGCTGCGGGAGGAGGCGTCGCGTGCCCGGATGGGGCGTGGCGAGGCGATCTCGCCCACCTGCGCAGATCTCATGCCACCAGCGACCGTAACCGTTGCGATCGCGTGCGAAGCCAGGTTCGAGCTTGCGAGAACCTGATCGCGCAGCGAGCCGCGAGGCGAGCCGGAGCGATGCCAGCGATCGCCGCGTTGCTCGACGATGGAGGGCCCCCAGGCCCGAAGGAGGAGAGCGACGCGATGAGCACCGCAGCCCGATCGGCAGCGTCTCGGTCGTGCCGAAGCAGAACGCGGCCAGGGCCAGCGCCGCCACCGCCATGCCCCCGCGTCCGATCGTCATGACGGTCCGCGGGCGATCGTGTCGCGGTACCAGGAGGCACTGTCCTTCCAGGTGCGGTCACCGGTGGCGTAGTCGACGTGGACGAGGCCGAAGCGCTTGGAGTAGCCGTAGGCCCATTCGAAGTTGTCCAGCAGCGACCAGGCGAAATAGCCGCGGACGTCGGCGCCGGCCTCGCACGCCCTTTCGACGGCCGCGATGTGGTCGCGCAGATAGGCGATGCGCCGGTCATCGTGGACGCGGCCACCGTCTTCCAGGACGTCGTCGAACGCGGCACCGTTCTCGGTGACCATCAGTGGAGTGTGCGGGTACTCGCGATGCAGCCGTAGAAGCAGTTCTTCCATGCCGGTCGCGTCTATGGGCCAGCCCATCGCCGTGTAGGGGCCGGGCTGTTCGGCGAACTCCACCTTGTCGCAGCCGACGAACGGGGTCGCCGCGCCCTGCCGGTGGCCGTCCGCGTGTGCGCGCGGGGAGACACCGTCCCAGTCCCGCACGAGCGTGGGCGAGTAGTAGTTGACGCCCAGCACATCGAGCGGCGCGGCGATGATCTCCTCGTCGCCGTCGCGCAGGAAGCCCCAGTCGGTCAGGGACGCCGTGTCCTCCAGAAGGTCGGCGGGATAGCCGTTGCCCAGCATCGGATCGAGGAACACGCGGTTGGAGACGGCGTCCACCCGCCGGACGGCCTCCGTGTCGCCGCGCAGATGGTGCAAGTTGAGGGTGACCGAATGCCTGGCGGACGCCGGGACCACGCCGCGCAGCGCCCGGACGCCCAGGCCGTGCGCGAGGTTGAGGTGGTGGGCGGCCGCGAGCGCGGCGGCCGGGTCGGTGCGGCCGGGCGCGTGCACACCGGACGCATAGCCGAGGAACGCCGAGCACCACGGCTCGTTCAGCGTCGTCCACGTGTGGACGCGGTCACCGAGGACGCGGCCGATGCGCTCGGCGTAGTCGGCGAACCGGTGGGCCGTGTTGCGTTCGGGCCAGCCGCCCGCGTCCTCCAGGACCTGCGGCAGGTCCCAGTGGTAGAGGGTGGCGACCGGGGCGATGCCGTGGTCGAGCAGCTCGTCGACCAGGCGCGAGTAGAAGTCCATGCCCTTCTGGTTGGGAGTCCCGTCCGGGAGGACGCGCGACCAGGAGATGGAGAACCGGTAGGCGCCGATGCCCAGCTCGGCCATCGTCGCGACGTCGTCCTGCCGGCGGTGGTAGTGGTCGGTGGCGACGTCGCCGGTGTCGCCGCCCAGGACCTTGCCCGGCGTGTGGCTGAACGTGTCCCAGATGGACGGCGCACGGCCGTCCTCCCGGGCCGCGCCCTCGATCTGATAGGCGGCGGTGGCCGCTCCCCATAGGAACCCCTTTGGGAACCCCATCAGTTCTCCTCTTCCAGCGTGATGAGCAGTTCGCCACCGGTCGCCTTGATGAGAACACCGAGCGGATGGTCTGCGACCTCGCCGCCCTCTACCCCGGCCACCCGTGCGTTGACGAGAAGAACGTTCCAGGCCCCCTCTCCTGTCACGCGCACGTTTTCACCGTTTCTCGTTGTGGTGAACGAGGTGTCGCCGATCTGGGTGACCACGGCGCTCCCGTCGGAGGGCTCGTACACGCGCAACGTGACGTCATCCGCATGGTCGTAGTCCGGGCGGTCCTCCACCGCGCCCACCGGGATGACCGCTCCTGGACGGACGAGCAGCGGCACACTGTCGAACCCGTGCCGCTCCCGAACCCAACGGCCGCCCTCAATACGCTCACCCGTGAGGTAGTGCGTCCACACACCCCCCGGCACGTAGTACGAGACGTCACCATCGGACGAGAACACGGGCGCGACGAGCAGATCCTCACCGAGCATGTACTGGCGTTCCAGATGCGTGCAGCCAGGGTCGTCCGGGAACTCGACGACCATCGCCCGCATCATCGGCAGCCCTTCGCCGTACGCCTGGCGGGCGGCGCCCGCCAGGTAGGGCATGAGCCGCATCTTCAGGCGGGTGAACTCCCGCAGAACGTCCACGGACTCTTCGTCGAAGAGCCACGGCACCCGGTAGGAATGGCTGCCGTGCAGCCGGCTGTGCGAGGACAGCAGCCCGAACGCTATCCACCGCTTGAACAGCGCCGGGTCGGGCGTCCCCTCGAAACCGCCGATGTCATGGCTCCAATAGCCGAACCCCGACATCCCCAGGGAGAGGCCGCCGCGAAGGCTCTCCCCCATGGCCTCGAATGTCGATTCGGCGTCACCGCCCCAGTGAACCGGGAAGCGCTGCCCGCCGGTCGTCGCGGACCGGGCGAACACGACCGCGTCGCTCTCACCGCGCTTCTTGCGGAGCAGGTCGAAGACCGTCTGGTTATAGAGATAGGTGTAGTAGTTGTGAGCACGCTCCGGGTCGGAGCCGTCGTGGTAGACGACATCGGTCGGAATGCGCTCGCCAAAGTCGGTCTTGAAGCAGTCGACGCCCATGTCGAGGAGCGCTTCCAGCTTGGCCGCGTACCACTCCCGCGCCTCGGGGTTCGTGAAGTCGACGACCGCCAGGCCGGGCTGCCACTTGTCCCACTGCCACACGTCCCCGTTCGGTCGCTTGAGCAGGTACCCGTGCGCGCGGCCCTCCTCGAACAGCGGGGACCGCTGCCCGATGTACGGGTTGATCCAGACGCAGGTCCGCAGGCCACGGTCGCGAAGCCGGCGCAGCATCCCCTCCGGGTCGGAGAACACGCGCGGGTCCCATTCGAAGTCGCACCACTGGAACTCGCGCATCCAGAAGCAGTCGAAATGGAAGACGCTGAGCGGCAGGTCGCGTGACGCCATCCCCTCGATGAACGAGGTGATGGTCTCCTCGTCGTAGTCGGTGGTGAACGACGTGGAGAGCCACAGCCCGAACGACCAATCCGGCAGCCGCGCGGGGCGCCCGGTGAGCGCCGTGTACTTGCGCAGGATCTCCTTGGGGGAAGGCCCGTAGATGACGAAGTACCGCATCGACTGGCCCTCGACGCTGAACTGCGTCCGGGCCACGGCCTCCGACGCCACCTCGAACGACACGCGCCCCGGATGGTCGACGAACACCCCGTAACCCGCGTTCGTCAGGAAGAACGGCACGTTCTTGTACGCCTGCTCACTGGCCGTCCCGCCGTCGGCATTCCACACGTCCACGGACTGGCCGTTCTTCACCAGCGGCCCGAACCGTTCACCGAGCCCGTAGACGAAATGGTCGACGCCCAGATCGAGCTGCTCCCGCACATAATGGCGCCCGTCGTCGGTGTCGATGACGGCCTGCGCCTTGGGAGCACTGCCGGTCAGGCGGCGTCCGTCCACAAGGAAGTCGACACCCCACTCCTCACCGCGCCCCACCCGCACCGACAACGCGCCGGACGTCAGCGTCGCCGCGTCGTCGTCCACGGACACGTCCCCGGCCGGGTCGGTGGCCAACTCGAAATGGGGCCCGCGCCGCCGCTCCCCCGCGAAGTGGGTGAGGGTGACGCCGATGACGTCCGGCATCGGCGACTCGCACGTCACCGTCACCACCGGCCCCCTGAGCAGGTCGCCGCGATGCCGGATCCGCTGCACGGGCGCGTACACCCGGAACGAACCGGGCCCGGCGTCGACGTCGAGGACCTCCACCGGATGAAACGCCCGCACACCCTCGCGCATCATCCAGTAGCCGTCACTGAACTTCATTACTTGATGGCTCCTGCGGTCAGTCCGCGCGCGAGTGTGCGCTGGAAGATGAGGAAGAAGACGACGGTCGGAAGGAGGCCGAGCAGCGACGCGGCGCTGGACATGGTGGCGTCCATGAGGCGCTGCCCCTGCAGCACGCCGAGCGCGACCGAGACCGTCTGGTTCTCGTTGGAGATGAGGAAGACCATGGGGATCAGGAACTCGTTCCAGGTCCACACGAAGAAGAAGACGAGCAGCACCGACAGCGTCGGCCGGACGACCGGGACGACCACCCGCCACAGCACCTGCCAGCGGCCCGCGCCGTCGATCCGCGCCGCCTCCAGCAGCGGGCGCGGGAACGCCGACAGCACCGACGACAGCAGGTAGGTGCCGAAGGCCGACTGGATCACCGTGAACACGATGATCACGCTGATCCTGGTGTCGTACAGGCCGACCTGCTTGGACAGGTAGTACAGCGGGTAGACGAGCGCCTCCTGCGGCAGCGTGTTCGCCATCAGCAGCAGGACCAGCACCCACATCCGGCCCTTGATCCGGCCGATGCCGAGCGCGTACGCGTTCAGCACCGACAGCAGGACGGCGAGGACGGCCACGGAACCGCTGATGAACACGCTGTTCAGCAGGACGTTCCCGAAGTCGACCCGCTCCCAGAACTGCCGGACGGCGTCCAGGTCGAAGCCGTCCGGCGGCGACAGCGGCCCCTGCGAGGAGTACTCGTCCGGCGTCTTCAGCGCGTTGAAGACGACGACGACGAACGGGATGAGCATCACTCCGGCGAGTGCGGCCAGCGCCACCAGCACCGCGTAGGCGGACGGCCCGCGGCGGCGCTTGCGGCCGGCCGGGCCCCGGTTCTCACGGGGCGGCGCGCCCGCCTCGGGGGTCACCGTCGCCGTCATGAGGTCTCCAGCTCACGTGCCTGCATGCGCAGGAAGACGATGGTCAGCGCGACGATCACGAGCGTCAGCACGGTCGCGATCGCCGAGCCGTAGCCGACGTCGGACTTCTCGAAGAAGTTGACCCAGGAGTAGTAGGACGGCACGTTCGTCGCCCCGCCCGGCCCGCCCTTGGTGAGGACGAAGATCTGCGGGAAGGCCTTGAGCGCGGCGATCGTCGTCCACAGCAGGACGACGAAGATCTCCGGGCGAATCTGCGGGACCGTGATGTGCCAGAAGCGGCGGGCCCAGGTGGCGCCGTCGATCTCGGCGGCCTCGTAGAGGGAGGGGTCGACCCGCTGGAGACCCGACATGAAGATCACCAGCGGGAAGCCGATCTGCATCCAGACCATGACGCCGACGACGGTCCACAGGGCCGTGGCCGGGTCGCCGAGCCAGTCGTGCGCGAGAGAGCCGAGGCCGATCGCGTCCAGCAGCTCGTTGACCGCGCCGTTCTCCGGTGCCAGCAGCCAGCTCCACACCACGCCCGCGATGACGACCGGCAGCACCTGCGGCAGGTAGAGGCAGGCGCGCAGGACGCTCGCGGTGCGCGGCCCGAAGTGCCGGCCGACCAGGTCCGTCAGCGCCGAGGCCAGCACCAGCCCGATCGCCGTCGGGACGATCGCCATCCCGATGATGATGATCGCGTTGTGCCGGAACGACGCCCAGAACTGCCCGTCCTGGACCAGCTCCCGGTAGTTGCCGAGCCCGATCCACGTCGGGCGGCCGACGCCCGTCCACTCGGTGAAGCTGGTGCCGAGGTTCATCAGGAACGGCACGCCGATGACGGCGGTGAAGAGCAGCAGGCCGGGGAGCAGGTACGGCAGGTACGCCAGCTGCTCCCGCGGCCGGCCGCGGCCCGGCCGAGTCACTTCGGCAGGCCGCCGTCGTAGGTCTTCTGGATGCTGCCCAGCACCTCGCCGGGCGGGGTGCCGTTCATGAGCTTCTGCGTCTGCGACACCCAGGCGTCGTAGAAGCCCGCCACCGGCCAGTCCGGGTAGTACGCGAGGCCGCCGGACTTCGTGAGCGCGTCGAAGTCGGCGATGAGCTTCTTGGCCTTCGCGTCGGTGACCGCGGACGCGTCCGCCGCGACCGGGACGCCGCCCGCGTTCGCCAGGGTGTTCTGCGCCTTCTTCTTCATCGTGATGTCGATGAAGTCATAGGCGAGCTCCTTGTTCTCCGAGCCCTTGGGGACGACCCAGAGGTTGCCGCCGGAGCCGAGCGTCATCTTCGCGCCGGGCCACACGGCGGTCTCCCAGTCGAACTTCGCCTCGGAGGCGACCCGGCCGAACCACCAGCTGCCCGAGAACATCATCGGGAACTTGCCGCTCATGAACGCGACGCCCGCGTCCTCGGCCTTGAGGCTGACGGACTTCTTGGCGATGTACCCCTTCTTCACCCAGTCGGCGAAGGTGGTCGCCCCGTACGTCCAGGCGGCGTCGTTGAAGTTCGTCTTGCCGGTGTAGCGCTGGAAGGCGTCCACCCAGGTCTGGTCGGCCTTGTCGAGGGCGAGCTGGTAGACGAACTGGTGCGCCATGTACTCGGCGCCCGCGTTGGTCAGCGGTGTGACGCCCTTCGCGACGAACTCGTCCATCGCGGCCGTGAGTTCGGCGAACGTCGTCGGGATCTCGACGCCGTGCTTCTTGAACAGGTCCTTGTTGTAGTAGACCTGCACGTACTCGGCGTAGTTCGGTACGCCGAACCACTTGTCGCCGCCCATCGTGCCCTTGGCATCGTACTTGGCGGTGACCTGGACGTTCGGACTGATCAGCTTGTCCCAGCCGCGCTTGGTCACCTCGGAGGTGAGATCGGTGAGCAGGCCCTGCTTGGACAGCATGCCGGCGGTGGCGTTGCCCTTGTTGTACTCCATGACGTCGGGGGCGTCCTTGGAGTTCAGGACCATCGGGGCGGTCTTCTGGATCTGCTCGAAGCCCTTCTCCTCGAACGTCACCTTCACGCCCGGGTGGGTGGCCTCGAACTCCTTGATGGCCTCGTTCCAGGCCTTGCCCATGGCGCTTTCCGGGGCCTCGTAGTGCCAGAGCTTCAGCTCCTTGCCGCCGGAGCCGTCGCCGCCGCCGTCGCCGCCGCACGCCGTGAGCGACAGCGCCGCCGCGGCAAGGGCGGCGAGCACCGCCGCGCTCCTGCCTGCCTTGATCATGGGTCTTCCTCCGGGGTGGGACCGAGTGCCTGTCGAAGCGCTTCGATTGCCGGGATCGTAAGCCCCGGATCGGCCGCGAGACAATAGGTCCGGCCGCATCAATTCGAGCGTGACCCTTTTGACCTGCGACGACGAGCTGGGAGCGCTCCCATTGCGGGAGGTCAGCCGCGGCACTCCGCGCCGTTCAGCGTGAACCGCGACGGGGACCCGTTGTCTCCGTCCTGGCTGCCGAGGAACCCGAACTCCGCGGTCCCGTCCGGCGGGATCGACCGGTTCCAGTCCGCCGCCGTCACGGTGACGGACGCGTCGTCCTGCTCCTGGGAGCCGTTCCAGATCTGGGTGATGGCCTGCCCGTCCGGGAACGTGAAGCCGAGCTTCCAGCCGTCGATCGCGGTGTCGCCGACGTTCGTGATCCGCACGGTCGCCTTGAAGCCGTCCGGCCACGACCCGTCGACCCGGTACGCCACCGAGCACGCGACCGCCGCCGCCGTCTCCGTGGGCGAGGCGGTGTCCGGGGGCGGCGCCGCCGCCCCTCCGTCGTCGGACGATCCGGGCGCCAGGGCGGCGAGCAGGAGCGCGACCACCGCGGCCGCCCCCACCGCGCCGCCGGCGATGACCAGCGGCTTGCGCGTCGAGGTCCCGGCCGCGCCGTGCTCGTCGGCCGCGCCTCCGCCTTCGCGCCGGGCCGGAGGCGGGGGCGCGGGCGGCTCCGCCTCTTCGCCGGCAGGGTCCGCGCCACCGGGCTCGTCCTCCCCGTCCAGCGGCTCTTCCGGTGGAGCGGGGTCGTCCAGGACGCGGGTCGGGGCCTCGGACGGGGGCGCCGCCGCCTGCTCCGCGGACTCGTCCGCGCCGCCGGGCGGCAGGTGCGCGAGCTGGACCCCGGCACTGCCGGCCAGCCGCCGGGCGGCCTCCGCCGCGGTGGGACGGGCGCCGGCGTCCGGCGACAGGCACTCCCGGCAGAGGTCGGCGACCTCGTCCGGGGTGTCCTTCCTGAAGGTGGACGCGGGGGTGGGCGGGGCACCGGTCAGGCACTCGTGCAGGACGACGCCCAGCGAGTAGATGTCGGCCGCCGCCGTCGGCGCCGTACCGGTCAGCAGTTCGGGGGCGACGTAGGCGGGCGTGCCCATGATCTGGCCGTCGGGCGAGCCCGTGAAGGCGATGCCGAAGTCCAGGACCTTCACGCCGACGGGGGTGAGGAAGACGTTCGCGGGCTTGATGTCGCGGTGGACGATGCCGGCGGCGTGGGCGGCGGCCAGGGCGTCGGCGACGCGGGCGCAGGTCCCGGCCGCCTCGCGCCAGGGAAGCGGGCCGCGGGACAGCCGCGTCGCCAGGGTCTCCCCGTCCAGCAGCTCCATGACCACGTAGGGGATGTGGCCCTGCCAGCCCACCGGCCCGGCGTCGTGCTCGCCGTAGTCGTAGACGCCGGTGATGTTCGGGTGGGTGAGCGCCGCGGCGGCCTGCGCCTCCTGGCGCAGCCGCCGGGTGAACTCCGCGGGCCGGCCCTCCATCGGCACCTTGACCGCGACGGCGCGGTCGAGGACGAGGTCGACCGCGCGCCAGACGGTCGCCATGCCTCCGGCGCCGAGGGGCCGTTCCAGTCGGTAGCGCTCCCCGAGGCGGTCGCCCGGGGCGACGATGTCCGGCATGGGGCGAAGCCTATGCCGGTTCAGGGCACGAGGTACCGGGTGTCTCGAACGTCGGTGATCGCCATGTGGCCGGGGGCGTGCCCGATGGCGAGCTTCGGGCGGGACGCCATCACGGCCGCCTGCGGGGTGACGCCGCACGCCCAGAACACCGGGATCTCGTCCACCCGCACGTCGACCGGGTCGCCGAAGTCGGGGGCCGACAGGTCGTCGATGCCGAGCTCGACGGGGTCGCCGACGTGCACGGGCGCGCCGTGGACCGACGGGTACCGGGCCGTCACCCGCACGGCGTCGGCCACCTGCGCGGCCGGGACCGGGCGCATCGAGACGACCAGCGGGCCGCCGAAGTCGCCGGCGCGGCGGCACATTCGGTTCGTCCGGTACATCGGGACGTTGCGGTTCTGCTCGATGTGCCGGACGGGGACGCCGGCCTCCTGGAGGGCGTCCTCGAAGGTGAAGCTGCACCCGATCAGGAACGCGACCAGGTCGCCGCGCCAGAAGCCGGTCACGTCGGCCACCTCGGCGACGGGTTCGCCGTGCTCGTAGACGACGTAGCCGGGCAGGTCGGTGCGCAGGTCGCCGGCGAACAGCGAGGCGGAGACCTCGCCGGGCTCGGTGACGTCCAGGACGGGGCACGGCTTCGGGTTGCGCTGCGCGAACAGCAGCAGGTCGTAGGCCTGTTCCCGGGGGACGGCGATGAGGTTCGCCTGCGTCCAGCCCGCGCACCATCCCGAGGTGGGCACGCGCAGGCCCTCCCGGAACAGCGCCCTGGCCTGGTCGGGCGACAGCGCGGCCGGGTCGAGGGGGGCGGTCATGGTCTCTCCTTTCCGAGAGGCGGCGCGGGCTGCGGGAGGAAGCGGAGCCGCTGCCCGGGGCGGGCCTGGGCGGCGCGCCCGACGTCGGCGCGGGCGACCACCGCGATCACGGGGTACCCGCCGGTCAGCGGATGGTCGGCGAGGAACAGCACCGGCAGGCCGGACGGCGGGACCTGCAGCGCTCCGGTGACCGTCCCCTCGCTGGGCAGTTCGCCGCGGCCGGCGTGGGCAAGGCCGGGTCCGTCCAGCCGCATCCCTACCCGGTCGATCTCGCTGGTCACCGTGAACGGGGCGGTGAAGAGGACGTCCAGCGCGCCGGGGGCGAACCAGTCGGCGCGCGGTCCGGGCATCGCGCGCAGTTCGAGGTCCCCGGTGGGCGGCGGGCGGACGGGCAGGACGTCCAGGAGCGGCGCGGCGGCGGGCGGCGGGCCGACCGGGAGGAGGTCGCCGGGTTTGAGGGGCGCGGGGCCGAGCCCGGCGAGCGTGTCGGCGGAGCGGGACCCGAGGACGGGCGGGACGGCGATCCCGCCGCGGACGGCGAGGTAGCTGCGCAGCCCGGCGGGCGGTGCGCCCATCCGCAGTTCGGCGCCGTCCGGGACGTGGAGGATCGCGTAGGGCGCCTCGGGGCGGCCGTCCACCAGGAGCGGGGCGGGTGCGCCGGTGACGGCGGCGAACACCCCGCCGCGGCAGCGGACGCGCAGGCCGCCGAACGTGACCTCGATCGCGGCGTCGCCCTCGGGGTTGCCGAGCAGCCGGTTGGCGAGGCGGAGCGAGCCCGGGTCCGCGGCGCCCGACACCCCCACGCCGAGCGCCGCGCGACCCGGGCGGCCCAGGTCCTGGACTGTAGCCAGCGGCCCTGTCGCGACAACGTCCAGCCCTCGCTTCATGGTTCCCGCTGGACGAAGCGGACCCGGACCCCCGGGCGCAGGAGGGCGGGCGGCTCGCGGTCGAGGTCCCAGAGGACGGCCTCCGTGCGTCCTATGAGCCGCCACCCGCCCGGGGACTCGACGGGGTAGACGCCGCTGAAGCGCCCGGCCAGCCCGACCGCGCCGGCCGGGACGCGGACGCGCGGGGTGGCGCGGCGCGGGACGTCCAGCCGCGGGTCCCCGCCCTCCAGGTAGCCGAAGCCGGGCGCGAAGCCGGTGAAGGCCACCCGCCACGGCGTCCCGGTGTGCGCGGCGACGACCCCGGCCGGGGTGAGGCCGGTGAGGCGGGCGACCTCGCCGAGGTCCTCGCCGTCGTAGACGACGGGGATCTCGGCGGTACCGGCGGCGCCGTCCGCCGTCCCGGGCCGGGTCGCGCGCACCGTGGCGGCGACCGCGGCCGGGTCGGCGGACGGGTCGAGAAGCAGGGTCAGGGTGCGGGCCGCCGGGACCATGTCGGCGACGCCTTGGGGCGGGGCCGCCGACAGCGCCGCGTACAGGCCGAGCATCGCCGGCAGGTCCGGCAGTTCGACCAGGATCGCCGCGTCGCCGCTCGGGAGGATCCGCACCCGTCCCTCACCTCCACAGGTCGTCGAGCCCGGACAGGCTGTTCCAGCCCAGGTAGAGGGAGAGCAGCCAGGCGGCGGCGCCGAGGACGAGCAGCCAGACCGGGTACCGGTAGCCGCCGAGCAGGTCGCGGCGGCGGCCCGCCGCCCACAGCAGCACGGCCAGCCCGAACGGCAGGATCAGGCCGTTCAGCGCGCCCGCGAGGATGAGCAGCTTGGCCGGGGTCGTGCCGATCGCGAGGTAGATGGAGGCCGAGACGAGGATGAACGCCACGACCAGGTGGTTGCGGTGCTTCTCGACGAACGACGAGAAGGACACGAGGAACGACACCGAGGTGTAGGACGCGCCGATCACCGAGGTGATCGCCGCCGACCACATGATCAGGCCGAAGAGGCGCAGCCCGGCCTCCCCCGCCGCGTGCTCGAAGGCGGACGCGGGCGCGTTCTCCTTGGCCAGCGTGACGCCGCCGGCGACGACGCCGAGGACGGCGAGGAAGAGCAGCACCCGCATCAGGCCGGTCACGAGGATGCCGGTGACGGCGCTGCGGTTGATCTCCCGGACGTTCTCCCTGCCGGTGAGCCCCGACTCGATCATGCGGTGCGCGCCCGCGTAGGTGATGTAGCCGCCGACCGTCCCGCCGATCAGGGTGGTGATGACGAGGAAGTCGACCGTCTCCGGCGCGACGCTCTGCCTCAGCGCGTCGCCGAGGGGCGGATCGGACACGAACGCCACGTACAGGGTGAGCAGGATCATCAGGGCGCCGAGCACGACCACGATGCGGTCCATCGCGACGCCGGCCCGCCGGATCAGGAAGATCGCGATGGCGGTGATCGCGGAGATCGCGCCGCCGATCTTGACGTCCAGGCCGAGCAGCGCGTTCAGCCCGAGCGCGGTGCCGGCGATGTTGCCGATGTTGAAGACCAGGCCGCCGAACACGTCCAGCGCGGCGAGGCCGTAGCCGGCGCCGGGCAGCACCCGGTTGCCGAGTTCCTGCGCGCGCATGCCGGAGACGCCGACGACGCGCCACACGTTCAGCTGGATCGCGATGTCCACCAGCACGGACACGACGATCGCGAACGCGAAGGCCGCGCCGAGCTGCGCGGTGAACACGGTGGTCTGGGTGATGAAGCCGGGGCCGATGGCGCTGGTGGCCATCAGGAACATCGCGCCGAGGAGGGCGGCGCGGCGCGAGGGGGTGGCCGGGGCGGGGGTCTTGTCCAGGGTGGTCCGGTCCGTCATGGGCTGGGCCCCTTCCAGGGGGTGAGCTTTCCGACAGCGTAGAGATTGTTCAACAATCCGGCAATCCCCTTGTTGAGGTATTTACGTCCCGATGGGATACGCTGGCGGGGCACACCCGTCCGCGGCGGCGCTCCGCCGCGCTCTCCGGAAGGACGCCGATGACGGTGCGGGAGCCGTGGCTCGACGAGATCGCGGCCGCGCGGCACGGCCTGGACCGGTCGAGCACCGCCGCCCGCGTCGCCGACCTGCTCCGCGCCCAGATCACCGACGGCCGGCTCGTCCCCGGGACGCGGCTGCCCGACAAGGAACTGGCGAAGGCCATGGACGTCTCGCGCAACACGATGCGCGAGGCGTTCCAGATGCTCGTCAAAGAGCGGCTGCTCGTGCACGAGTTCAACCGCGGCACGTTCGTGCGTCGCGTCCCCGCCGACGACCTCGCCGACCTCTACCGCGTCCGGCGCCTCCTGGAGTGCGAGGCCGTGCGCGACGCGGCGGACGGCGCCCCGGCCGCGCTCGGCCGGGTGGAGGCCGCCGTGCTGGAGGGCGAGCGTGCCTCCGCGGCCGGGAACTGGAAGGACGTCGGGACGGCCGACATCCTGTTCCACAAGGCGATCGTCGCGCTGATGGACAGCCCCCGGGCCTACGAGGTGATCGAGCACCTGCTGGCCGAGATGCGCCTCGTCTTCCACGAGATGGGCTCGCCGCGCGAGTTCCACGAGCCGTACCTCGCCCGCAACCGGCGCCTGTACGACCTGATGGCCCGGGGCGACTTCGCGGAGGCGGAGCGGGAGTTGCGCTCCTACCTGGACGACGCGGAGGAACAGCTCACGAAGGCGTACCGCGAGAAGGCGTGACCGCGCCCACGTCCGGTGGGGGTCACGGGGCGTAGTTCATGACGTGGTCGTGGAGGAGCTGCGGGGCCCGCGGGTCCTCGCGGCGGAACGCCTCGATCAGCTCGGCGTGCTCGGCCGACTTGGAGTAGATCTCCGTGTGGTGCAGGCGGAGGGACAGGGTCGTCCACAGCTCGATGCCGAGGCCCTCCCAGACCGACACCAGCAGCCGGTTCCCGGCCGACTCGACGATCTCGCGGTGGAAGGCGATGCTGAGCCGCATCTGCTCGTGCAGGTCACCGCCCCCGGCGGCCTCACCGAGCCGGCGGTTGTGCTCCTCCAGCGCGTCCAGGCAGCCGGCGAGGCGGGGCAGCGCCAGCTCCACCGCGGTCCGCTCCAGCCCGGCGCGGACCGGGAAGATCTCCGCGAGGTCCCGCTCGGTGAAGTCGCGGACGCGGGCGCCCCGGTTCGGCAGCGTCTCGATCAGCCGCTGCGCCTCCAGCTGGCGCAGCGCCTCCCGGACGGGCCCCTGGCTCACACCCAGCTCGCTCGCGATGCGCCGCTCGACGATGCGCTCGCCCGGCTCCCACCGCCCCGAGCTGATGCCCTCGACGATGAACTCGCGGATCTGGTCGGCGAGTCCGGTGCGGAGGAGCTGGGCGGGGATCGGCGCGTTCACGAGATGACATGGTAGACGGCGCGTCGTTAAGTGCGCCGTTGCGGGCCCCCCGGCACGGCGCCCTTTGCCACGTCCACCGCCGCGGGAGGAGGTAAGTGACCCTTGACAGACGGCGAGGTAGAATCGGATATGATCGATCATAGATCAATGATGATCGGGAGCGTCGTGGCGATCCTACGGCGCTGCCCCGGACAGAGGGAAGATCGCCGATGGCTGAGACCGTCCAGGCCGCTCCGGCGCGGAGCCGGAGCGCGCGCGGCACCAAGGCTCCCCGCCCGAAGAGCGCCGCGGCATCGCCGAAGGCGCCCGACGCCGGCACCCTCGTCGGCTACTACCGGCAGATGCTGCTGATCAGGCGGTTCGAGGAGCGGGCGGCCCGTGCCTACACCGAGGCCAAGATCGGCGGCTACTGCCACCTGAACCTCGGCGAGGAGGCGACGGTCGTCGGGCTGATGGCCGCGCTGCGGCCCACCGACTATCTGTTCACCAACTATCGCGAGCATGGTTACGCCCTCGCGAAGGGCATCGGCGCGGACCGCGTCATGGCCGAGCTGTACGGGCGCTCGACCGGCGTCTCCAAGGGCTGGGGCGGGTCGATGCACCTGTTCGACGCCGAGGCGCGGCTGCTCGGCGGGTACGGGATCGTCGGCGGCCAGGTGCCGCTCGCGGCCGGCGCCGCGCTCGCCGTGTCCTACAAGGGCGGCGACGAGGTCGTCATGTGCCACATGGGCGACGGGACGACCGCCATCGGCGCGTTCCACGAGTCGCTGAACATCGCCGGCCTCTGGGACCTCCCGGTCGTCTTCGTCGTGATCAACAACGGCCTCGGCATGGGCACCACCGTGGAGAACAGCTCCGCCGAGCCCGAGCTGTACCGGCGCGGCGCCGCGTACCGGATGGAGAGCGCCCGGGTGGACGGCACCGACGTCGTCGCGGTGCGGGACGCCGCGCGCACCGCCGTCGAGCGCGCCCGGTCGCAGAGCAAGCCGTACCTGCTGGAGACCGTCAGCCCCCGGCTGAAGGGCCACTCGGTCGTCGACCCGGCCCGCTACCGGTCCAAGGAGGAGAAGGAGGCGCTGAAGGCCGCCGACCCGCTGGCCCGGATGGCGCTGGAGCTGGAGGAGGCCGGGATCCTCTCCCACGACGACCGCGACACGCTGGACGCCGAGGTGACGGCCGAGGTCGACGCCGCCGCCGCGTTCGCCGACGACAGCCCGGCCCCCGAGGTCTCCACGCTGTTCGACTACACCTACGCCACCCCGGTCCCGGGCGAGCTGCGCCGGCTCCCCGCCGACCCCGTCTTCGGTTCCTGAGAGGCACCCCCATGGCAACCGCGACCTACCGCCAGGCCCTCCGGGACACGCTCCGCGCCGAGATGCTCCGCGACGAGAACGTCTTCCTGATGGGCGAGGAGATCGGGCTCTTCGAGGGCTCGTACAAGATCACCGAGGGGCTGCTGAAGGAGTTCGGCCCCCGCCGCGTCAAGGACACCCCGATCGCCGAGGAGGGCTTCGTCGGCGCCGCGATCGGCGCCGCCATGCTCGGCCTGCGCCCCGTCGTGGAGATCATGACGATCAACTTCTCGCTGCTGGCGCTGGACCAGATCGTCAACCACGCCGCGAAGATCTACGGGATGTTCGGCGGGCAGGCCAGCGTGCCGATGGTGATCCGCACGCCGGGCGGCGGCGGGCAGCAGCTCGGCGCCACCCACTCGCAGAACGTGGAGCTGTTCTACTCGTTCATCCCGGGGCTGAAGGTCGTCGCGCCGAGCACGCCCGCCGAGGCGTCCGCGATGTTGAAGGCCGCGATCCGGGACGACGACCCGGTGCTGTTCCTGGAGAACCTCGCGCTCTACAACACCAAGGGCGAGCTGCCCGCCGCGGTCGAGGACATCGAGCCCGCCGAGATCGGCCGCGCCGCCGTCACCCGTCCCGGCACCGACATCACGATCATCGGCTACTCGCGGATGGCACGGGTCGCCGCGGACGTCGCCGAGACCCTCGCCGCGGAGGGGATCTCCGCCGAGGTCGTCGACCTGCGCAGCCTGCGCCCGCTCGACCGGCGGACCATCGTGGACTCGGTCCGCAGGACCGGCTCCGCCGTGGTGGCCGAGGACGACTGGCTCACCTACGGCATCGGCGCCGAGATCGCCGCGACCATCCAGGAGGGCGCGTTCGACTGGCTGGACGCCCCGGTCCGCCGGGTCGCGATGGCCGAGGTGCCGCTCCCCTACGCCAAGTCCCTGGAGACGGCGGCGCTGCCGTCCGCCGACTCCCTGCTCACCGCCGTCCGCGCCACGCTCCGCGCGACCGGCCGTCAGATCCTGGAGCCGACCTCATGACCGAGATCCTCATGCCCCGCCTCTCCGACACGATGGAGGAGGGCGTCATCAGTTCCTGGCAGAAGCAGCCGGGGGACGAGGTCGCGGTCGGCGACGTCATAGTCGACATCGAGACCGACAAGGCCGTCATGGAGTACGAGGCGTACGAGGCCGGCGTGCTCGAGAAGATCCTGGTGAAGGAGGGCGACTCGGCCGCGATCGGCGCCCCCATCGCGGTGATCGCCCCCGTCGGCGGCGCCAAGCCCGCCGCCGCTTCTGCACCGGCCGCCGAACCGGCCGCCGAGGCGGAACCGGAGCCCGCGCCCGCCGCCGAACCCGAGCCCGCCGCGGCTCCCGCGGCACCCGCGCCGGCGCCGCGGCCTCCGGGCGCGTCGCGTCCGCCGTCGTCGCCGCTGGCGCGCCGGCTGGCCCGCGACCACGGCATCGACCTGGCGACGCTGACCGGATCCGGACCGGGCGGGCGCATCGTCCGCGCCGACATCGAGGCCGCGATCCGCACCGGAGCCCCGGCTCCGGCTCCCGCCGCTCCGGCGCCGGCTGTACAGGCCCCGCCGGTCCAGGGCAGGGCCGACGACCCGGACGTCGAGGCCGTCCCGCTGAACCGGTTCCGGAAGGTGGCGGCCAAGCGGCTCGGCCAGAGCAAGCGCGAGGCGCCGCACTTCTACCTGAACCGCGAGGTGGACGCCGAAGCCCTGCTGGCGTTCCGCGCCACCCTGAACGAGGCGCTCGCCCCGGCGAAGGTCAGCGTGAACGACCTGGTCGTGAAGGCGGCGGCGACCGCGCTGCGCGAGCACCCGGCGGTGAACGTCTCCTACACCGAGGAGAACCTGCTCTTCCACAAGCGGATCCACGTGGGCGTGGCGGTGGCGGTCGAGGACGGCCTGGTCGTCCCGGTCGTCAGGGACGCCGACCGCAAGAGCGTCTCGGAGATCGGCCGGGAGGCCCGCGAGCTGGCCGGGAAGGCCCGCGAGGGCAAGCTGTCCGCGCAGGAGATGAGCGGCGGGACGTTCAGCGTCAGCAACCTCGGCATGTTCGGCGTCGACTCGTTCTCCGCGGTGATCAACCCGCCGGAGGCGGCGATCCTCGCCGTCGGCGCGGTCCGGGACGAGCCGGTGGTCCGCGACGGCCAGGTCGTGCCGGGCAAGCGCATGGCGGTGACCCTGTCGGTCGACCACCGCGCCACGGACGGCGCGACCGCCGCGAAGTTCCTCGCCCGCCTCGCCGAGCTGCTCCAGAACCCGCTGCTCATCGTGGCCTGACGACCAGAGCATCACCCGTCCCCGCCGGTGGTCGGCCGGCGGGGACGCAGATCGCCGGTCCCGGGTTCGCCGATGTCCGTATCCGGCCAAAGGGCGGAAGCGACCAATCACTTTCGGGCGGGCGCGCGAAGTATCCGCGGGCAAGGCGAAGAAACCGGTCGATCCGGCGTCGCGGCACCGAAGCCCAGCGCCACGGAACGGCGCCGCCGCGGCGGGCACCCGGAGACCGGCGAGGGTTCCACGATGCCGACACTCCATCCAGCCGGGGCACGGTCCAGAACGCGGGTCGCCGCGTTGGTCGCCGCCGGGGGCCTGCTGGTCGCGGGCGGGTTCGCCGGGCTCGCGCCGAAGCAGGGCACCGCGTCCAGCCACCGCGAGGCGCCGCTCATCTCCGGGCAGCCGCAGTACGACAACACCGACGTCTACGCGTTCGTCAGTCCGGACAAGCCGGACACCACCACGCTGATCGCGAACTTCATCCCGTTCGAGGACCCGGCGGGCGGGCCCAACTTCTACAAGTTCGCGCGGGACGCCCGCTACGAGCTGAACGTCGACAACGACGGCGACTCCCTGCCCGACCTCACCTACCGGTTCCGCTTCCACGACCGGCTGAAGAACGCGAACACCTTCCTCTACAACACCGGGCCGGTGACGAGCCTGGACGACCCCGACCTCAACTTCACGCAGACCTACGACCTGACCGTGATCCGGCGGGTGGGCGGCCAGGTGCACAGCACCCGCACGCTCGTCTCGGGAGCGCCGGTCGCACCGTCCAACGTGGGCAAGGCGTCGATGCCGGACTACGCGAAGCTGCGCGCCCAGGCCACCCGGCAGCTCGGCGACGGCGTGACGTCGTTCGCCGGGCAGGCCGACGACTCGTTCTTCCTCGACCTGCGGGTGTTCGACCTGCTGTACGGGGCCAACCTGAAGGAGGTCGGCAACGACACCCTGAGCGGCTACAACGTCAACACGGTGGCGCTGCAGATCCCGACGCGGCACCTCGTCAAGGGCAAGGACCCGGTGATCGGGGTGCACTCGACGGTGTCGCGGCTGGGCGCGTCCGGCGAGCACACGCAGGTGTCGCGGCTCGGGAGCCCGCTGGTGAACGAGGTGGTCATCCCGCGCGGCAAGAAGGACACGTTCAACGCGTCCGTGCCGTGGTACGACGCGCAGTTCGCCAAGTTCGTCACCGACCCGGAGCTGCCGAAGCTGATCGAGCAGATCTACAAGATCCCGGCGCCGGCCGGCCCGCGCAAGGACCTCGTCCAGGCGTTCCTGACCGGCGTGCCGGGGCTGAACCAGCCGGCGAACGTCCGGCCGGCCGAGCTGCTGCGGCTGAACACCTCGATCAAGCCGACCGCGACGCCGGACCGGCTCGGGGTGCTCGGCGGCGACAAGGCGGGCTTCCCGAACGGGCGGCGGCTCACCGACGACGTCCTCGACATCTCGCTGCAGGCCGTCGAGGGCGAGCTGCTCGGCAAGAAGAACGACCTCGGCGACGCGGTCAACACCAACGACGCCGCGTTCGGCAAGTCGTTCCCGTACGTGGCGCAGCCCCACTCGGGGTCGGACGTGCGCGGCCCGAAGAAGACCGGGGCGAAGGCGTCCGGCACGGTGAAGAAGGACGGCGAGACCGTGACCCTGCTCAACGCGGGCGCGACCGACAGCACCGCCGGGTCGGACGACGACGGCGGGATGATCCCGCTGCTGCCCACCGCGGCGCTGGCGGGCGCGGGCGCGTTCCTGCTGACCGGCGGGCTGCTGTGGTGGCGGCGCCGGCTTCCCGGGATGGGACGGTAAGCGAGCCGATGCGTCCCCTTCTCACCGGGGCCTCGGTGGCCGGGCTCGTCGCGGCGCTCACGCTCGGATCGGCGGTCGCGTTCGGCCGCCCGTCCGAGCGGCCCGCCGCGGCGGCCCCCGCCGGGGCCCCGGCCTCCGGAATCGCCGGCCTGCAGGAACGCGTGCGCGAGCAGCCGCATGACGCCGCGGCATGGGCGGCGCTCGGGATCGCGTACGTGGAGCAGGCCCGGCTCACCGCCGACCCGGCCTACTACCCGAAGGCGGACGAGGTGCTGCGCCGCTCGCTGCGGGAGGCGCCCGGCAACGACGGCGCGCTGGCCGGGCTCGGCGCCCTCGCGGCGGCGCGGCACGACTTCCACGGGGCGCTGCGGTACGCGGACCAGGCGCTCAAGGCGAACCCGCACGGGCAGAAGTCCGCGGCCGTCCGGGTGGACGCGCTGGTCGAGCTCGGCCGCTACGACGGCGCGCTGGCCGCGGCCCGCCGCGCGGACACCGTCCGGCCCGGCGTGCCGATCTTCACGCGGCTCGCGTACGTGCGGGAGCTGCGCGGGGAGGTGCGGGAGGCGCGGCGCGTCCTCGGGCTGGCGCGCTCGTCGGCGACCGACCCCGGCGACCTCGCCTACATCGCGACACAGCTCGGCGAGCTGGCCTGGAACGACGGCGACCTCGGCCGGGCGGGACGCGAATACGCCGAGGCCCTCCGCCTCTCCCCCGGCTACCTGCCCGCCCTGGACGGCCAGGCCCGTGTCAAGGCCGCGCGGGGCGACACGGCCGGCGCGCTCGCCGAGCGGGCCGAGATCGTCCGCCGGCTGCCGCTGCCGCAGTACCTGACCGAGTACGGGGAGCTGCTGGAGGCCTCCGGCCGCCCGGACGAGGCGAAGCGGCAGTACGCCGTCGCCACGGCGTGGGCGCGGATCGCCGAGGCCAACGGGGTCGACGCCGACCTGGAGACCGCGCTGTCCGAGAGCGACCACGGCGACCCGAAGGCGGCGCTGCGGGCGGCGAGGGCCGAGTACGAGCGCCGCTGCCCGGACCCCGGCGTCCGGCAGTGCAGCGTGCACGCGGCGGACGCGCTGGCCTGGGCCCTGCACGTCAACGGGCGGGACGAGGAGGCCCTCCGCTACGCCCGGCAGGCGACGGCGACCGGGTACCGCCGCGCGCAGTTCCGCTACCACCTCGGCGCCATCGAGAAGGCGCTCGGGAAGCGCGCCGACGCCCGCCGCGACCTGGCCGATGCGCTGCGCGGCAACCCGCGGTTCTCGCCGCTGTGGGCGCCCCGCGCCAAGGCCGCTCTGGAAGACCTGGGAGGGACCCCGTGATCGGTTCACTGCTGGCGGCCGGGCTGATCGCCGCGCATCCGCTGGGGAACTTCACCGTCAACCACTACGACGGGCTGGTCGCCGCCCCGCACGAGCTGCGGATCGACCACGTGGAGGACCACGCCGAGATCCCCGCCGCGCAGGCGATGCCGGCGATCGACACCGACCATGACGGGCGCCCGTCGGGCGGCGAGCTGTCGGCCTGGGCGCGCGGCGCCTGCGGGCGGGCGGCGTCGTCGCTGCGCATCGCGGTGGACGGGCGCGCGGTCACCGCGTCCGTCGCGTCCGCGACCGCCTCCGCGCCGCGCGGCCAGGCGGGACTGCCGACGCTGCGGCTCGAATGCCGGCTCACCGCGCCCGCCGGGCCGGGGAAGATCACCTTCCGCGGCGGCGGCGCGGACGGCCGGATCGGCTGGCGGGAGATCACCGCGCGCGGCGACCGGATGACGCCGGCGGCGTCCGACGTGCCGGAGGCGTCCCGCAGCCGGCGCCTCACCGCCTACCCGGACGGCATGCTCAGCTCGCCGCTCGACCAGCGGTCGGCGACCCTGGACGTGCGGGCGGGCGGGCCGCCGCTCGCCGCCCCGGCGTCCGGCGGCGGCGCCGAGCGGCTGCTGCCCCGCGGCACGGACGGGCTCACCCAGCGGTTCACGTCCCTGGTCGCCCGGCACGACCTCACGCCCGGCTTCGCCGCGCTCGCGTTCCTCATCGCGCTGGTGCTCGGCGCCCTGCACGCGCTCGCCCCCGGCCACGGCAAGACGATCATGGCGGCGCACGCCATCGGGACGGGGCGGCGGCGGACCCGGGACGTCCTCACCCTCGGTCTGACGGTCACGCTCACCCACACGGCCGGGGTGCTCGCGCTCGGCCTGCTCGTGACGACCGGGACGCTCCTCGCGCCCGAGACCCTGTTCCCCTGGCTCGGCGCGGCCGGCGGGGTCCTCGTGACGGCCGCCGGGGCGCTGCTGCTGCGCCGCGCGCTGCGCAACCGCCGCCACGCCCACGGGCATGGGCACGGCCACGGACATGGCCACGGGCATGGGCATGGGCATGGGCACGGCCACGGGCACGCGTCTTCGCGGCGGGGCGGGGTCGTGCTGATGGGACTGGCGGGCGGCATGGTCCCGAGCCCGTCCGCCGTGGTGGTGCTGGTCGGCGGGGCGGCGATCGGCCGGGCCTGGTTCGGGGTCGTCCTCGTCCTGGCGTACGGGCTCGGCCTGGCCGCCGCCCTGGTGTCGGTCGGGCTGCTCGTCCTCGGCTCCGGGCGCGCCCTGGCGCGGCGCATTCCGGCCATGCGGCCGCGGCTCCCAACCGGAATGATGCCGATAGGAACGTCCGCGACGGTCGTCGTCCTCGGGCTGGGGCTGACGTTGCGCAGCCTGGTGCCGTGATGTTCGATCCGAGGCGGCCCCGGATGCGTAGTGCCGGACGGACGGCCTACCGAGGGGAGCGCCGCATGCCGCCTGAGACGAGACCGCCGGACGACGGGACGGTGGCCGGGCACGACGTGGACGCGCTGCTGGGCCGGACGGCCCGCGGCGACGAGCGCGCGTTCGAGCTGCTGTACGACGTGGTGGCGGCTCCCGTGTACGGCCTGGTGCGGCGGGTGATCCGCGATCCGGCGATGGCGGAGGAGGTGACGCAGGAAGTGATGATCGAGGTGTGGCGGTCCGCGACCCGGTACGACCCCGGCCGCGGCGGCGCCATGGCGTGGATCATGACGATCGCGCACCGCCGGGCCGTGGACCGGGTGCGGCGCGAGCAGGCCGCGGGCGACCGCGAGGCGCGGGCCGGCCACCCCGCCGAACACCCCGCCGCCCACCACGGGGCGGGCACCGCGCACGACCCGGTGGGCGAGCGGGTCGAGGCGCGGCTGGAGCACGAGCGGGTGCGGCGCTGCCTCGGCACGCTGACGCACCTGCAGCGCGAGTCGGTGACGCTCGCCTACTACGGCGGGCACTCCTACCGCGAGGTCGCCGAGCTGGTCGGGGCCCCGCCGAACACGGTGCGGACCCGGATGCGCGACGGCATCATCCGCCTGCGCGACTGCCTGGGGGTGGAACGATGACGGCGTACGACCTGCACGCCCTCGCCGGCGCGTACGCGCTAGACGCGATCGACGACGCGGAGGAGCGGCGGCTGTTCGAGTCGCATCTCGCCGGGTGCGAGACCTGCGAGACCGAGCTGCGCGAGTTCCGGGCGACGACGGCCCGGCTGGGAATGGCGGTCGCCGAGGCGCCCCCGCCGCGGCTGCGCGCCCAGGTCATGGCCGACATCCGCAACGTCCGGCAGCTGCCGCCCGCCCCGGCGCGCCGGGAGGCCGCCGTGCGGCCGCTCCGGCCGCGGCGATGGCGCCGCGCGGCCGCCGCCGGGCTCGCCGCCGCGGCGTGCCTGGTGACGGCGGCGTCGGTCGGGGTGGCGATCAACGAGCGGCAGAAGGTGGAGCGGTCGGAGGCCGCCTACCGGGACGTGGCGTCCGTGCTGTCGGCGCCCGACGCGCGGTCGGCTACGGGCCGGGCCGCGGGCGGCGGGACGGTGACGATCGTGGCGTCCGCGTCGCGCGGCCGGGTGGTCGTGGCGTCCTCGGGGCTGCGGACGCTGCCGTCCTCGCAGGCGTACCAGCTGTGGCTGATCGACGCGGCCGGTCCCCGCTCGGCGGGCCTGCTCCCGGGCGACCGGAGCCGTCCGGTCGTCGCCGGGACGTGGCGCCCGTCGGACAAGCTGGGCGTCACCGTCGAACCGGCCGGCGGCTCCGCGCAGCCGACCACGACACCGCTCGTCCTGCTCAGCGCCACCTGACCACTTGTCGTCCTTCTGACGATATGTGATCATTGCGGGCATGTCGGTGAACGTCCCGCTGGGTCCGCTGCTCGATCCCGCCTTCCATCTCGGGGATGTCCCCACCACGTGGGCGGAGCTGCTCGGCTTCGCGACCGGCGCGGTCAACGTGTGGCTCGTCGTCCGGCAGAACATCCTGAACTGGCCGATCGGCATCGCCAACGTGATCCTGCTCGGGCTGGTGTTCCTGGACGGCGGCCTCTACGCCGACTCCGGGCTGCAGGTCGTCTACGTCGCGCTGCAGCTGTACGGGTGGTGGGTGTGGCTGTACGGCGGGGACGGCCGCGACCGGCTCCAGGTGCGGCGCACGCGGCGGGGCGAGTGGGCGGCCCTCGTCGCGGCGGGCGCGGCGGGCACCGCGTTCCTGACCTGGGCGCTGTCGGCGTGGACGGACTCGACCGTGCCGTTCTGGGACGCCCTGACCACGGCCATCTCCCTCATGGCCGTCTACGGGCAGTCGCGGAAGCTGCTGGAGTCGTGGTGGCTCTGGATCACCGCCGACCTCGTCTACATCCCGCTGTACTTCTACAAGGACCTCAAGCTCACGAGCGCCCTCTACGTCATCTTCCTGACCCTGTGCGTGTTCGGGCTGCTCGCCTGGCGGCGCGACCTGCGCTCCCAGGCCGCGAGCCCGGCGGCAGTACCCGCATGAAGGACGCGGCCCGCATGAGGTACGCGCACGGCCTCGTCATCGGCAAGTTCTATCCGCCGCACGCCGGCCATCGGCACCTGGTCGACACGGCCGCGGCGGCCTGCGCGCGGGTGAGCGTGGTGGTCGCGGCGTCGACCGTGGAGAGCATCCCGCTCGCGCTGCGGACGGCCTGGCTGCGGGAGGCCCACCCGCAGCCGCACGTGGAGGTCTTCCCGGTGGTGGACGACGCCGAGATCGACTACGGCTCGGACGAGCTCTGGTCGACGCACGTCATGGCGTTCCGGGCGGGACTCGCGATGCGGTCGGGTCTCGGCGTGTCCGTCCCGCCGGTGGACGCGGTGTTCAGCTCGGAGGAGTACGGGCCGGAGCTGGCGGAGCGGTTCTCCGCCGTCCATGTCGCGGTCGACCCGCCGCGCGGCCGCTTCCCGGTCAGCGGCACGGCCGTCCGGGACGATCCCGTGGGGAACTGGGAGTTCCTCGCGCCGCCCGTCCGGGCGTACCTGGCGCGCCGGGTCGTGGTGGTGGGCGCCGAGTCGACGGGGACGACGACGCTGGCCCGCGCCCTCGCGGCCCACTACGCGGAGCGGGGCGGCGTCTGGGCCGCGACCCGGTGGGCGCCGGAGTACGGCCGGACGTACACCGAGGAGAAGCTGGCCGCCGCGCGCCGGGAGTCGGGCGATCCGTCGCTGTGGCTGGACGACCTCCTGTGGGAGTCGGCCGAGTTCACCCGGATCGCCGAGCGCCACGCGGCCCTGGAGGACGCGGCGGCCCGGTCGGGTTCACCGCTGCTGGTCTGCGACACGGACGCGTTCGCCACGGCCCTCTGGCACGAGCGGTATCTCGGCGCTCCGGCCCCCGAGGTCGAGGCCGTTCACTCGCGCGTCCGGCACGACCTGTGGATCCTGACCGATCCGGAGGGCGTCCCGTTCGAGCAGGACGGCTGGCGGGACGGCGAGTCGATCAGACTGTGGATGTCGGGACGCTTCACCGACGAGCTCAAGAGGCGGGGCCTGCCGCACCTCACCGTGACCGGCCCCCACGACCACCGCCTGGCCACCGCGGTGGAGGCGACCGACGCCCTGCTGGCCAGGGGATGGGCTTTCAACACTCCTCTGTAAGCCCGGCCCCTGGCCGCTCGGTCACCCGAGCCACACCAGCCGCGTGATGCGGAACTCCTGGATATCGGCGAGCACCAGGTAGTCGAAGAACACTGAGGCGCCATCGACCACCATGCTGTACGCGACACCAGCGTCGTCCTGCGGCTCACCCGGCGGACGATCTCCCGAGCTGATCGCCGTTCCGGCTGCGAACGCGAAGTCGCAGAAAAACTTGATCATGCAGTTCTTCAGCGAAGTCGGCATGCACTCGATGGCATCGGACGCCTCTGGAACGCAGAAGACCGTCCAACCACTTCTGCCCGCGGTCACGTGGCGTTGGCCTCCGGAAACCACCGGCGCCTGAGGTCCTCCAGGGAAACCAATTCGCTCCTGTCAGCGCACATCGCCCGGCGCCGACGCTCCTCGCGGTAAGGGTCCTGAGCCAGATGGGCCTCGGCCCACCAGCTGTCGAGAACCTCCTTGTAGTCCTCCTCCTCCTTGGCGGCCATGACCTCTTCGAGGAAACGCTCCCGCTTCTCCTCGGGCAGCCAGTCGCTGATCCCCCCGATCGTCCTCGGGACCCGGTGGACCCGGCCCGGAGGCGGCAGGGGCGGTTCGAGTGGTTCTGCGCTCATGTCTCTCCCGTCCGTCTTGTTCGGTCCCCGCTCACCCGTACACCGGGACCCTACAGCGCCCCACCGACAGGACGGAGCGTCATTTCGCGGAACGCAGCGTATTGATCTCTGCCCGCGTCAGAGGAGACAAAAGCGTCTTGTAGGTATAAGTGCGATCCGGACGGGTCTGGTATTCGGGCCGGACCGGGTTGGGCGTGTCGCCCACTCCGGTGACCGAGTGGTCGATATGGAGGGTGTTCCAGCCTGGGTTCCGTACGCGGGCGAAGGGGTAGAGCGCGCGGTCGAGGTCGTCGTACGGCGTGACGCTCGCCTCGATGGTTCCGTCCAGCCCGGCGGCCAGCAGACCGGAGCGGCCGTCGGTCAGCATCGTCCAGCGGACGTCGTCGTGGTTGCCGTAGTCCTGGGGCCGGTAGTACGAGACGTACTGCTCGTCGACCGTGGACGACCACACCCCCATGGGCGTGCCGTCCTTGCGGTCGTTGTAGTTGCCGACGGGGCCGCGCCCGTACCAGGCGAACCGCTTGTACCGGTCGGGCACCTTGAGCGTGTAGCCGACGCGGGCCAGGTAGGGCAGGCTTCTGACCTGGCCTTGCGGGACGACCTGATGCGTCAGTTCGATCCGTCCGGCGCCGTCGACGGCATAGGTGGCGGTCTGGTCGAACCAGGCGTCGGGATGGTCGGGCGCGGCCGTCCTCGCGGCGATCTCGACCGTCACGCGCTCGCCGCCGGTGACGGTGACGCCGGTCGGTGTGGTGGCGAGCCGGTCGAGGCCGAGCCCGCGCCAGTCCTCGCCCTCGGCGCGCCCCCAGGTGTAGGTCTCGTTGCTGATCGGGGGACGCCACACGTCGAGTTCCGGTCCGGTGCGGAGCAGTTCCCGCCCGCCGGCGCGCATGGACGTCATCGTGCCCTTGGCCTTGTCGAAGACGTACCGGAAACCCTTGCCGGTGACGATGATTTCCTTTCCGTTGTCTTCGCTCTTCACTTCGCCGGTGGCTTTCTTCTTTATTCCGGGGACCTCCGTGCCGCCCACCGAGAATTGGCCGAATCCTGTCGCGCGGCCATTCTCCACGGGCTCCACCGTCAGCCACCGTTCGGCATTCGACGGATTGGTGGGAGGCGCGGGGATTTCCACTTCGCTTGAGCCACCAGGCGGCAGTTTCACCGACGACCTGCCCGAGGAGAGCGTCCGGGCGCCCTCGGTGTACCGCCAGCGCATCTGGACGGGGCTCGTGGCGAAGACCCGCTCGCTGGAGACGGACACCGTCCCGTCACCGGCCCGGGTCACGCGGAACGGCGACTGCACCCACGTCAGCTGGGCCGTCTCCGGCTGGACGTACCGGTCGGAGCCGACGAGCCCGTCATCCCCGGACAGGCTCTCGCCGCTCGACAGGAACGAGCCCCTGGTGTCGAAGCGGTCGAAGTCCAGGGCGAGGATGGCGTCCTTCTTCGGGTCGGCGCCCGACCCCAGCTCGTCCGCCGTGAGCGCGCGGCCGTAGATGCGGACCTCGTCGATCGTGCCGTGCGCCATCCGCCCCCGGTAGCCGTCCTGCATGGTCTCGGAGTTGCGGGCGATGTTGACGTCCCCGGACGACCGGTCGATCTTCCCTGTGAACGGCACGGACGCTGCCTCGCGGCCGTCGACGTACAGCCGGATCGCCGTCCCGTCGTAGGTCCCGGTGACCCGGTGCCACGTGTCGTACCAGTTCGCCGGGACGGGCGCCCGGACCGTCCGCCACGTGCCGCTGTGGACGAAGAACTCCAGCGTGTTCTCGTTCGACATCTTCAGCGCGTACGAGTGGTCGCCCTTCCCCATGATGGTGAAGTCGCCCGTCCACGGCCGGGCGGGCTTCACCCACGAGTCCAGCGTGACGGACGTGCCGGTGAGGTCGAAGCGGCGGTCGCGGTAGACCTCGACGAAGTCGTCCAGGCCCGAGAAGTAGAGGGCCTTGCCGCGGTGGCCGTCCACGGTCTTCGGCAGGCCCTGCAGCCAGGCCCGGATGCCGTTGCCGGAACCGTCGGGCGTGGTGATGAGCGGGTGCCGCGGATTGCCCTCGGCCCAGTCCCAGATGAACCCGCCCTGCGTCTGCGGATGCCGGCGGATCACCTCCCAGAACTCGCGGAAGTTGCCGAGGCTGTTGCCCATCGCGTGGGCGTACTCGCCCATGATGATCGGCTTCGTGGTGGCGGCGGACTGCGCCTCCAGGCGCGCGGGCGTCGGGTAGCGCGGCCCCCACACGTCCGCGAACGGCGCGTCGCCGTCCGGGCTGTTCGACTGGTGGTACAGCGGGCGGGGCGGGTCGGTGGCGCGCGCGTGGTCCGCCATCTTGTAGTGGGCGGCGCCGAGCCCCGCCTCGTTCCCGGTGTCCCACATGAGGACGCTCGGGTGGTTCTTGTCGCGCGCAAGCATAGCCTTGAACCGGTCGAGGAACGGCTTCTGCCACTCGGGGCGGTCGGCGAGGCAGTCCTGGTCCCCGGTCCGGCCGCAGTCCTCCCAGTTGTGGGTCTCGATGTCGACCTCGTCGTCGACCCACAGGCCGCGCCGGTCGGCCAGCTCGTACAGGTAGGGGTCGGACGGGTAGTGCGCGGTCCGGACGGCGTTGAGGTTGAACCGCTTCATCAACGCCACGTCCGACTCCATGCGGGCGCGGGTCTGGTGCCGTCCGGTGTCGGGATCGGTCTCGGGCCGGTTCACGCCCTTGATGAGGATGCGCTTCCCGTTGACGAGGACCTGCCGGTCCTTCACCTCGATCTCGCGGAAGCCGAGGGTCTCGGCCGTTGTGTGGACGACGCGGCCCCGCGCGTCGGCGAGTTCGAGGACGAGCGTGTACACGTTCGGCGTCTCGTCCGTCCATTTCGACGGGTTCGTCACCGGTGCGGTCAGCCGCACGGACGTCCCGTCGCCCGTGACGGACGTCCTGCCGGAGAAGCGCTGCACCGTCCGGCCTTCGGGATCGACCAGGGTGGCGCGGACGGTGTGCTCGCCCTGGGGACCGCCCCGGCTGCCCACGACGAGGCCGACGTTCAGCGTGGCGTTGCGGTAGGCGCCGTCCAGGTCGGTGGTGATGGTGGCGTCACGCAGGTACGTCTTCGGCGTGGAGTACGCCCACACGGAACGGAAAATGCCGCTGTACCGCCACTGGTCGACGTCCTCCATGTAGGAGCCGGAGCTCCAGCGGTGCACCTGGACGGCGACCGTGTTGGCGCCCTTGTGCACGAGGTCGGTGACGTCGAACTCGGCGGGCGTGTAGCCGCCCTGGTCGTAGCCGGCGTACCTGCCGTTCACCCACACGAAGTACGCGCTGACGACGCCTTCGAAGCGGAGGAACGTCCGGCGTCCGTCCCAGTTCCCCGGCACGTTCAGCGTCTTGACGTACGCGCCGGTCGGGTTGATGTCGCGGGGCGTCTTCGGCGGGTCGTCCGGCCACACCTCGGTCGGGATGTTGCGGAACATGGGGTGGTCGAGCCGGTCGCTCTGCCACGTGTGCGGTACCTTCACCCTGCGCCAGTCGGACGTGTCGTAGCCCTGCTCGTAGAAACCCGACGGCACCTCGGCGGGACGGTCGGCGAGAGCGAAGCGCCAGTCGCCGTCCAGCGATCTCGTCCAGCGCGAAGCCTTCCCGCCGGCCGCCTGTCGGGCGTCCTCGTAGGGCCGCAGGACGGCGTGCGGGGCCTCCTGCCCCTCCCCCACCATCTCGGGATCGTCCAGGTAGGTGTAGACGTCGGACGGCGGCGCGGATCCGGGCTGGGCGGCGGCGAGGCCCTGGAGCGCCGACACCACGAGCGCCGGCACCGCGAGGCACACCACGAGCATGCGGTACACGTGACGATCATGTCGGCCGCGGGCACGGAGTCGGGGGAACGCGGTCATCGGCGCGGCGCCTCCTCGCGGGCAGGCCCCCTGACGACACCCGTATCTCGATCACCTACGTCTGGGACGCTAGGTGCGTGTCAGGCCGCGGTCAACGCATCGCGTCAGGTGTGGCGTTTCATGACAGCGGGGACGGCCGTGCTTGGCGGTCCTCGCCGAAGACCGCCTCGCCGTCCGGGTCGGGGCGCCGGTCGAGGCGGAAGAGGTCCTCGTCGATCCGGTCCAGGGCGAGCCGGACGGCGCCGAGGGCGACCGACTCGTCCCCGAGCTCGGACGCCTCGATGCGGACGGGGCTCAGGCACAGCGGCCGGACCCGCCGGCGCAGCTCCGCCACGAGCGGGGAGCCGGGCCCGATCAGCGGGCCGCCGACGACGACCATCTCGGGGTCGAGGGCGAGGGCCATCGCCGCGATGCCGCGCGACATGCGTCCGGCGAGCCCCTCCACCACGGCCATCGCCTCGGGGGAACCGCCCAGCGCCGCGTCCAGGACCTCCTCCGCCCGCTGGAAGGCCGGGCCGGGCGGGGTGCCCCGCACCAGCGTCTCGGTGGTGCCCTGCAGGCCCAGCTCGTCCAGGACGCCGATCTCACCGGCGGCGCCCCAGCGACCGCGGTGCAGCCGCCCTCCGATGAGCGCCCCCATGCCGGTGTGCAGGGCCGCGTGGACGCAGACGACGTCGTCGGCGTCGCGGGCGGCGCCGCGCCACCGCTCGGCCATCGCGGCGAGGTTCGCGTCGTTCTCGGCGAGGACCGGGCAGGAGAACGAGCGGCCGAGCTCGCGCGCCAGGTGGACGCCCTCCCAGCCGGGCACGACCGTGCAGGACGTGACCGTCCCGTCGGGGGCGACGACGCCGGGGGTTCCCGCGGCGACCGCCCACAGCGACCGCCGGTCGATCCGCGCGGCGGCCAGGCACGTCCGGACCGCGGCGCGCACCGCCGCGATCCGCTCGCCGGGCGGGGCCTGCGCGTCCAGGACGGCGCTGTGGCCGCCGGCGACGTCGCCGGAGAGGTCGGCGACGAGCAGCCGCACCCGGTGCGCGTCGATGTCGATGCCGAGGGCGTGGCCGGCCTCGGCGCGGAACCGGTAGCGGCGGGCGGGGCGGCCGAGCCCGGCGCCGGGCCGCGGCGCGTCCTCGGTGACGAGGCCGCGGGCGATCAGCCCGCCGAGGACGCCCTCGGTCGTCGGCCGGGACAGCTCGACCCGGCGGGCCAGCTCCGACAGGGTGGCCTCGCCGCCGTCGCGCAGCGCGCGCAGGGTCGCGGCCGAGTTGAGGCGGCGGAGCACCGAGGGGTCGCCCCCGTGGAGAGAGTGTTGCGGCACGGCACCCCTTGACAGCGATCGGCGGACGGACGACATTATTGCCAACCTACTTATGAAAGGTACTTGCGTAATACCGGTGCCGGGCCCGGTGGCGCCCAGAATACCCAGGTCAGGAGAGGTCACTCGATGCACGAGACGGGCCCCGCGATCGCCGTGGCCGGAGCCGGACTGCGCGGCCGCGGCTACGCCGCGCGGATCCGCGCCACCGGCGCCGGCCGGATCGTCGCGGTCGCCGAGCCCGCCCCCGCGCGGCGCGCCCGGTTCGCGGAGGAGCACGGCATCGCGCCGGAGCGCGCGTTCGCCGGCTGGCGGGAGATGGCCGCCGCCGGCCGCGTCGCCGACGGCGTGATCATCGCGACGCAGGACGCCGAGCACGCCGAGCCCGCGATCCGGTTCGCCGGCCTCGGCTGCCACATCCTGCTGGAGAAGCCGATGGCGACGTCCGAGGCCGACGCGCTGCGCATCGTGGAGGCCGTCGAGCGCGCCGGGGTGATGCTCGCCGTCTGCCACGTGCTGCGGTACACCGCGTACACGCGCGCCCTCGCCGGCCTGATCGAGGGCGGCCGGATCGGCGCCCCGATCAGCGTCCAGCACCTCGAACCGGTCGGCTGGTGGCACCACGCCCACTCCTACGTACGCGGGAACTGGCGGCGCGCGGACGAGTCCGGGCCGATGCTGATGACCAAGTCGGTCCACGACGTCGACTGGCTGATCCACGTGATGGGCGAGATCCCGGCGCGAGTGTCCTCGTTCGGGCGGCTGTCGCATTTCCGTCCGGAGAACCGGCCGCCCGGCGCCGCCGCCCGCTGCGTCGACTGCGCGGTCGAGCCGCGCTGCCCCTACTCCGCGACGCGCCTGTACCTGTCGTGCCTGGGCGACCCCGGCCGCGAGGCCTGGCCGCTCGGTGCGGTCACCGACGACCGCACCGAGGAGGGCGTCCTGCGGGCGCTGCGCGAGGGGCCGTACGGGCGCTGCGTCTACGCCTGCGACAACGACGTGGTCGACCACCAGGTGGTGAACATGGAGTTCCCGTCCGGGGCGACGGGCGTGTTCACCATGACCGCGTTCTCCCCGGCCGCCCAGCGCCAGACGCGCGTCTTCGGCACGTCCGGCTGCCTGGAGGGGGACGGCGTGCGCATCTCGGTCCGCGACTTCGTCACCGGGGAGCTGGAGACCGTCGAGCCCGGCGAGGCGTCCCCGGACGGCCGGCACGACCACGCCGACGACGCCCTCGCCGACGCCTTCGCCGCCGCGCTGGCCGGCGGCGACCCGGCCCCGCTCAGCTCCGGCCCCCGGGAGAGCCTCGCCTCGCACCGCGTCGTCTGGGCCGCCGAGCGGGCGCGGCTGGCCGGCACGGTCGTCGACCTCGCCCGCGACCCCACCCCCGCGAAAGGCACGGTGCGCCCATGACGACCAGACCCCTGTGGTGCGGAGCCGCGGCGGCGCTGTCCCTGACCCTCGCCCTGGGCGCCTGCGGCGACTCCGGCGGCTCGGGCGCGCCCGCGAGCAACGACGGCCGCGGCCCGATCACCGTCGCCACCGGCAAGGACCTCACCCAGACCGTCCAGAGGCTCGTCGCCGCGTGGAACGACCGGCACCCCAAGGAGCGGGTCCGGCTCGTGGAGCTGCCCGAGGACGGCGACCAGGCGCGCCAGCAGCTCGTCCAGAACATGCAGATCAAGTCGGACGCCTACGACGTCGTCCGGCTGGACGCGGTGTGGACGGCGGAGTTCGCCGCGCGCCGCTGGGTCCTCCCGCTGCCGGACGGCCTGCTCGACACCTCCTCCTTTGTCCCGGCGGCACTGGAGACCGGCAAGTACCGGGGGAAGCTGTACGCGGCGCCGTGGCTGACCGGCACCGGCGTCCTCTACTACCGGGAAGACCTCCTCTCCAAGGCCGGCATCGAGAACCCGCCGAAGACATGGGCCGACCTGACCGATGACTGCGCCAAGGTGCAGAAGACCCCGGAGGGCAAGGGCATCGGCTGCTACGCGGGCCAGTTCGGCAAGTACGAGGGGCTGACCGTCAACTACTCCGAGGCCGTCCAATCGGCGGGCGGCGAGGTCTTCGACGCGTCGGGCGAGCCGCGGGTGAACACCCCGCAGGCCAAGGCGGGTCTCCAGTTCCTCGTGGACGGCTTCGAGAACGGCACAATCCCCGAGAAGGCCATCACCTACAAGGAGGAAGAGGGCCGCCGCGCCTTCCAGGAAGGCGACCTCCTCTTCCACCGCAACTGGGCCTACGTGTACGCGCTCGCGTCCGAGAAGGACGGCTCGAAGGTCGCCGGCAAGTTCGGCGTCGCCCCCATCCCGGGCAAGGACGGGCTTGGCTCAGGCACCCTCGGCGGCAACAACCTGGCCGTGTCGGCGTTCTCCGAGCACCAGGCGACCGCGCGCGACTTCATCGCCCACATCGTCAGCCCGGAGGTCCAGAACGAATACGGCCGCGCGCAGTCGTTCCCGCTCTCCCTGGCCGCCCTCTACACCCAGCCCGAGATGATCGAGAAGTACCCGTACCTGCCGGTGCTGAAGGAGGGCATGGACAAGGCGAAGCCGCGGCCGGTGGTCGTCCGGTACAACGAGGTCAGCACGGCCATCCAGGAGCACGTCACCGCGGCCGTCACCGGGAAGAAGCCGGTCGCCCAGGCGGCGGAGGATCTCCAGAAGGCGTTGGCGGCGCTGGCCGACTGACCGGCGTCTGTCTGGGGGCATGCGGCTGGGGCCGGGCATGGCAGGCGCCGACGATCATGCTCACTCGTAGGTGAGGCCGTGGCCGAAGGGGAAGAGGGGCTTCTTGCCGTCCCCCCTGTTGATCGGCTGCTGGGACGCGCCGCGCATCCAGGTCACCGGGAGCCGGCCGGTCGGGGCGGTCTCGCCGTACAGGACGTCGGCGACGCCCGCCCCCTCGGTCCCCGGCAGCCAGGACGCGACGAGCGCGTCCCACCCGGGCAGTTGCGCGGCGATGTCGAGGGGGCGGCCCGACACCAGCACCACGATCACCGGGACGCCGGACGCGCGGAGCCGGCCGATCGTTCTCGAATCCGTGTCGTCGAGGCCCATGGCATCCGTCCGGTCGCCGTGGTGCTCGGCGTACGGCCGCTCCCCCACGACCGCGATCGCCGCGTCGTAGGACCCGTCGATGCCCGTGCCGTCCCGGCTGTAGGTGACGGTCGCGGACGGATCCGCGACCTCGCGGATGCCGTCCAGGATCGTGGTGCCGGGCGTCACCGGGCCCGTCCCGCCCTGCCAGGTGATCGTCCAGCCGCCGGACTGCATGCCGATGTCGTCGGCCGCGCGCCCGGCGACGAACACCTTGTCGTCTTCGTACAGCGGGAGGGCGTCGTCGTTCTTCAGCAGCACCTGCGAGGCGGCGACCGCGCGCCGGGCCAGCCCGCGGTGCGCGGCGCTCCCGACCGAGGCGAGGTACGCCCGGTCGGCCATCGGGCGCTCGAACAGGCCGAGCTGGAACTTCCTGGTCAGGATGCGGCGATTCGCGTCGTCGACGCGGGCCATCGGGACGTCGCCGTGCTTCACCGCGTCCCGCAGGTAGTCGATGAACCTGCGCCAATCCACGGGCACCATGACCATGTCGATGCCGGCGTTGACCGCGATGGCGACCTCTTCCCTGGTGAACCCCGGTCGCCCGTCGATCGTGTCGATGCCGTTGTAGTCAGAGACGACGAACCCGTCGAAACCCAGCTCGCGCTTGAGGACGTCCGTGATCAGGTACCGGTTGCGGTGCATCTTCAGCCCGTTCCAGGAGCTGTAGGAGACCATCACCGCGCCGACGCCTCTCCGCACGGCGGCGCGGAACGGCGGAAGATGGACCGCGCGCAGCTCCTTCTCCGAGATCCGCGCGTCGCCCCGGTCGTCTCCGCCCTCGGTGCCGCCGTCCGCCACGTAGTGCTTCGCGGTGGCCAGGACGGACGCGGGGCCCGGCTCGTCGCCCTGCAGCCCGTCGATGAGCGTCGTCATGGCGGCGGGCAACTCGGGCACCTCGCCGAACGACTCGTACGTCCGTCCCCAGCGGTCGTCGCGGGCGACGCACACGCACGGTGCGAAGCTCCAGTCGACGCCCGTCCCCGCCATCTCCTCGGCGGTCGCCGCCCCGATCCGGCGGACGAGGGCAGGGTCACGGGACGCGCCCAGCCCGATGGCGTGCGGGAAGATCGTCGCGCCGACCACCGTGTTGTGGCCGTGCACCGCGTCCACCCCGTACATGAGCGGGATGCGCAGCGGCCCGGCGAGCGCGGCCCTCTGCAGGCCGTCGTACATGTCCGCCCAGTTCCGCGGCGTGTTCGGGTCGGGCGCGGAACCGCCGCTGGACAGCACCGACCCGATCCGGTGGCGGGTGATCTCCCCGGTGGTGATGTACCGGCGCTCGGGCTGCGTCATCTGGCCGAGCTTGTCGTCCAGGCTCATCCGATCCAGCAGGTCCTCGACCCGGTCCTCGACCGACAGCCGCGGATCGAGGTACAGCGCGGGCCCCGGCTCCGCCCGGACGGGACCGCCCTGGGCGACGAGCGCGAGCACGCCGAGCACGCCGAAGGCGGCCAGGCGCACCCTTGACGACGAGATGTCCATGCGGAAGGGCATTTCCGGAATTGATCAAACGCACGGCAACCGGACGCCAGCGCCTGGGCAATATCTGGCAGGGCCTCCGACCGGAATCGAACCGACACCTCCGGCACCACAAACCGGCGTGCGAACCACTACACCACGAAGGCCGTGTCTCCGGCAGGAATCGAACCTGCGACCTCCGGGTCCGCAACCCGGCGCGCTCTCCACTGCGCCACGAAGACGTGTTTTCAAGCGTGCTGAGCGCAGGAATCGAACGTACCTGATGCGGCTTATGAGACCGCCGGACGCACCAGCGTCCCTGCTCAGCGCGGAGGGTGCGAGATTCGAACTCGCGCAGGGATGACCCTGACGACGGCTTAGCAAGCCGCTGCCTTCCCGCTCGGCCAACCCTCCGGAAAACAAAAAGACCGCCCGTCATGCTCCGGGCGGTCAGGCGTCAGGACGTGTCACGTCCTTCGGCGGCTCCCGCGACCGGAAGGGCTGCTGTGCACTCGATGACCGCGCATCTTTCCCTCTCCTTCCGGTCTCGCTGCCTTCGACGTCCATGGTGCCGGGACGGTTCCCGCCCCGGCAACCCATTTTATCGGCTCATTCGTCGAAATCGGTTCCGCGCGCCGTGCCCTCCCAGGCCTCGAACTCCTTCTGCGCCCCGGCGAGCGCGGACACGACGGCGTCCGCGGCGTCGTTGCCCAGCGGCAGCCGGAGCGGCGTGTCCTCCGCGTCCAAGGCCGTCACGATGGCCGCCGCCGCCTTCGCCGGGTCGCCCGGCTGCTTGCCGTCACTGCCCGGCAGCCCGGCGCGGACCGCGCCGACGCTCTCGGCGTACTCCGGCATCGCGGCCGTCTGGTAGAGACCGCCGCCGGCGAACGACGTCCGGAACGAACCCGGCTCGACCACCAGCACCTTGATGCCGAACGGCGCGACCTCCTGGGCCAGCGCCTCCGACAGCCCCTCCAGGGCGAACTTGGTCGCCGAGTAGGCGCCGACGCCGGGGAACGAGAACCGGCCGCCCATGCTCGACATCTGCACGATCGCCCCGCCCCCCTGCCTGCGCATGTGGGGCAGCACCGCGCGGGTCAGCGCCGCCGGGCCGAAGAAGTGCAGCTCCATCAGGTCGCGCAGTTCCCGGTCCGTGGTCTCCTCCACGGCGCCGACGAGCCCTCGCCCCGCGTTGTTGACCAGCACGTCGACGCGCCCGTGCCACAGCACGGCGTCCGCGACGACGTCCGCGGCCCGCGCCGGGTCGGTGACGTCCAGGGCGACCGCGTTGACCCGCCCGGGGTGGCGCGCCACCAGGTCGTCCAGCGTCTCGGGCCGCCGCGCCGCCGCGACGACCGTGCCGCCCGCGGCCAGCGCCGCCTCCGCGATCGCCCGCCCGAAGCCCGAGTTCGCCCCGGTGATCAGCCAGACCCGTCCGTTCTCATTCGTGTTCGTCATGCGACGGTTATCGCAGACCACGAAGCTCCCCGTCCAAGACAAAGATCAACTCACCCGATAAAGAACCTTTATGATCGCAGCATGGAGCTGCGCCAGCTGCGTTACTTGATCGCGATCGCGGACGAGGGCAACCTCGGCCGTGCCGCCGCCACCCTCTACGTGAGCCAGCCGGCGCTGTCCTACGCATTGCGAAGGCTGGAGACCGAACTCGGCCTGCGCCTCTTCGACCGGCACCCCGGCGGCGTCACCCCCACCCCCGCCGGACGCGACGTGATCGCCGAGGCCCGCCGCACCGTCCGGCAGGCCGCCCGCGTCACCGCCGTCGCCGACCGGCACCGGCGCGGGCGGACCGGCGTCCTGCGCGTCGGCTTCGAGGCCAGCGGCGCCGGGGAGCTCACCACCCGGTCCCGCGCCGAGTTCGCCCGCGCCCACCCCGACGTCCGCGTCGAGCCCAAGCGCTTCGACTGGGGCGGCGAGACCGCCGCCCTCCGCGCCGGCGACGTGGACGTCGCCTTCGTGTGGCTGCCCGCCGACCTGACGGGCCTGCATTCGGAGCTCGTCCACACCGAGCCCCGCGTCGTGGGCCTCCCCACGACCCACCCGCTCGCCTCCGCGGCGAGCGTCTCCATCATGGACGTCAACGACGAGCCCCTCATGTGGACCAGGCGCGCCCCCCGCGCCTGGGTGGACTGGTGGGCGGTCAACCCCCGCCCCGACGGATCCGAACCACGCTGGGGACCCACCAACGACAACGTCGAGGAAATGCTCGAACAGGTCGCCGAGGGCACGGCCATCTGCTTCGCGCCGTCCAGCATGGGGCTGTACTACACGCGCCCCGGCCTCACCTGGGTGCCCCTCACGGACGTGGAGCCGCTACGCGTCGCGCTCGCCTGGGACGACGACGGCCCGCTCGTCCAGGCGTTCGCCACGATCGTCCGAGAACTCTCTCAGACGGTCTGACGCGGCGCCTCCACGGCCGCGCTCAGCGCCCGCAGCGCCTGGTAGACGCGGACCTTCACCACGTCCACCGGCACCCCCAGCGAGGCGGCGGCCTCATTGACCGACCGGTCCCTGAAGACCGTCTCGGTGAGGATCTCGCGGTGCGCCGACGGCAGCGCCTGGAAGGCCCGGGCCACCACCGCGGGGCGCATCCGCTCCCCCGGCGAACCGGGGGCGAACGAACCGGTGTCTTTGCCCATTCGCAGTGCCACGCCAAGAACCTCCCATCCCCACCCCCTCAAGCCGCCCTCCTTATGCCCGCGTTAAGGAAGGAATGAGGAGGACTTATCCGCCCCTCGTCCGGCTGAGTCTCGGGAAGTCGTCTAAGGAGCCGCTCACCTGCGAAAACAAGGGATGGATGCCAGAGGAACCGTCCGGCACCGTCGATCATGGTCGGCTTAACCCGACCTACGTTGGCTCCCGAGATTGGCTCCCTTGGCTCCCCTCCCTCTCAGCAGGGAGGAGGGGGTCTTCATGGCCCTAGAAATCACCGAGACGACGATGACCGCCACAGCAAACGGCAAGGTCATAGCCACCGCCACTCGCACAGACTGCGGCTGGCACACCACCACAAGCCCACGCCCCCTAGACCGCAACACGGCCATCACAACCCTGATGCTCGCCGAACGCCGCATCACCCACGGCGAGGACGACCCATGCGTGATCGAGTGGCGGAGGGAGCTTGGCCGTGACTGACCGCCTCATCCGCATCACAACCGCGCTCGCCGTGGTCGCGGTAGCCGCCGTGGCAGCCGTCATCTCATACCGCCACGCCTACGAACTCGTCCACGCACACGGCGAGTCCGGCCCCACGGCCCGCCTCGTCCCGTTCACGGTGGACGGCCTCATCTGGGCAGCGTCCATGGTGATCCTGGACGCCAGCCGCCGGAAGCACCCCGCACCACCGTTGGCCAAGTGGAGCCTCGCCGTGGGCATCGTGGCCACCGTTGGCGCCAACGTGGCGCACGGCGCGTCCCACGGCGTCATAGGCGCGATAGTCAGCGCATGGCCGGCACTCGCACTCGTGGGCAGCTTCGAACTCCTCATGACACTCACGCGCAGCGCCACGCGTGGCGACGTCGTCGAGGCCGGGGAACGCACCGACTCGGAACAGCCTCGCACCAAAGTGGAGCAGACACCGGAACAGGCAGTGCTGGACGAGTACAGGGCAAGCTTGCAGGGCCCTGGCCGCCCAGTCTCTCAGCGCTACCTCGCCGAGAAGCACGGCATCGACCGCCGCAAGGTGAAGCAGATCATCACTAACGCGGAGCAGCCTGCCCCAGCGTGAACCAGGGAGCCCCAGTCACCTCCACCTCGGGCCGTGACTGGGGCTTCTGCGTGCCGCCAGTACCCACTTGGCCCCCAGAACGGCACGGAAGAAGTCTTTGCAGCTCAGAGCGATAGGCGAATATGTGTTCGAAGTACAGCTTCCACAGCCTGCTTGCTCAGGTGCATAGCGTATGGCCCTTACCTGACCCCAAGAGCGCCACCGAGAGGAGTCCCCCGACCATGCGCAACGATCGTGTTTCTTAGCCTTCGACGTCTATGCTGATACCTACAGGGCTACCTGTCCTCATCGTGAGCAAGAAACATCATGAAGGTGGTGGGCGCTATATGGATCAGTCACAATCAATGGAAGACGATGTTCTCAATTGGCTTCGAGTGCGAGGCTATCCACTGGAGATGAAAGTTGCTCAGCAGTTTAGACGCGAGAGTAGACACTTTCCGTTTGTAGGCCAGGGCTGGAATTATGTAGATCCAGTTACAAGGCAAGTGCGGAGTACCGACGTGGTTGCAGCAACAGGCGTTCACAACTATAGACACATTCGCGAGATAGATATTATGATAGTGATGGAATGCAAGGATCGAACTGCACCTTGGATCGTCCTAAAAGACGAACAAAATATATATGACCTTGAATATGAGCCTCACATTGTACTGTCTTCGCTACTTCCGAATACGGTTCCAGAAAAAGTAGTCGGAGAAATCTTTCCCGAGGAGGTAATGGACTATTATGACGACGGTACGTTGCTTTTGTCTGTGAATCCGGGATATGAGATCTGCGAAAAGAGAAATACTGAGAAGTCTAAGATTGATTACGCTTACGCGTCTACACAGCAGGTGGTATCGGCGTCCCTGGCAGACGTTATCCCAACATTCATGCGTGACGAGAATCAGACTTCACTGCCTCCTAAGGTTGTATTTCCCACTGTGGTGACCACTGCTCCGCTCTACGAAGTATGGCTGGACTCATCTGCAGATCTTAAGATTGCACAGGTAGAGCGTTCCAGCATCGTAACTCGGATCAGTTCTAGCTCTCCTGATGTCATGGTTAACGTGGTCACATTTGCTGCTTTGGGAAATTTCATCGCTGCTTGCGACTCTACTGCCCACATGCTGCAGACAGCTAATTACCAAAAAACTATTCTGCCAGAATCTGGTCATTGACGGTCTGGCGTATTTAGGTTTAATTCAAGATAGGCGTGGCTAACAGGGGTGGACGGTTACGGACTTGCGCAAGGGCGGGGCATCGTAGCCTGGACCGGTAGGCGGGCTGGCACTGCCGCCTGCCCCGTCTGGCCATCCATTAGACATTGCCTTTATATCCCCACATAAAAGTGGGGGCGACAATCCTTTGAGTGAATAGATTACTATGCAATTCGCTATTCAAGCTCGGATGTCTGGTCGGCCAGTCAGGGGCATACGCAATAAATTCCCGACTATTGAAGATAGTATATCGATTAAATTCGGCGGCGCGGATCCGATCAGCGTCGCGTTCGTCTCGCGATATCAGTAATCCCAGGTTAGAACCAAGGGGAACCGTGATACGTCTGGCATCATGGAATCCAGCCCCCACTCCGTGATCCAGATAGGCAGCAGGAACGTCAGCGGTGAACCCATCCCGAGCCCCGGAGAAGCAGACGCTCGTGTCTGAAACAATCAACGGCATACCACGGGGCCTGTAACAGGACCAGTTCATTTCTGAACTGAGCAGTTCGGAAACCAGAGGATTCCAAGTATCCTTCGGCCGAGCCTGAGGGTCATCTCGAATGGCCCATGGACTCAGCACGCTCATGCTGAGGTTCGATAGCACTAAATACTTAAGAAGATCTGCATCAAGCTGATCCTTCTGTGGATCCATGCGCTCACTCATAATGTGAAAAAGAAAGCGATTTCGGTACCACTGAAGCGCCAAAAACCAAGCTATCGGCGAGCGGAATTCATCTGGAACTCTGCGAAGCCTAATAGAATCGAGTTTAGCTATAGCGCTCGCCGCCTCACCCTCCACTAGACTCATAGCCGTTTCCATTGAGGTGTGATCTGGCTCTTGTCCTGGGCGAACAACTGTGTGACCAAGATTGCGGTGCCCCACATTGCGGACTGTGGAGATAAAACTTTCCCTTGCCCCTAGACGATGAACAATCAACTTTTCGTTTGTATCCGCAAATCGCCTAAGTAAAAATTGCGGGACGAAGTGATGCTTCTTCGCATTAGCCATGGCTAAAGCCCTCTTGCCCGCCCATTAATTTCCCCCCTTCACGTCTTGCACGCAGCCACGCAACCCAACAGATCGGACACCCTCACTCCACTCGGCCATCTTCGGCTACGCCGAAGCTACAGACGACACGCGACCGGCTGCCTTCACTCTATGGGCCACTATCCGGCCGTGTGAGAAGAAGCCTTACGCGACACGCGAGGCACCGGACCACACACGCTCAAAGCTCTCCAGGTACATGCTCGCCATGTCGCCGTCTTCGACCCTGCGCAGATGCAGGACCGGGGCATGGGATGCGGCGAGGCCGTAGGCATGCGGGTTGATCAGTAGCTCGCCATCGGCGCGGCAGATCGAGTTGTAGAGCACCGTGTCATGTAGCCGGATGTCAACACCGTCCGTGTCCTGTAGGGCCCGGTAGTGGACGAGGGCATTGCGGATCTTCGCGGCCATGGATTCACCTACGCCCTCGTCGCTGCCGCGCTCAGCGATGCACGTTCCGTCCGGGTCGCCGAGCAGGACTCGCACGCGAACGCCCTCATGTGCTCTCTGGGCGAGCGTGCGCATGATGCCCGTGTCTTCGGCGAGGAAGAGCCCCGCGTAGGCCAGGATGCCGATCTCGTCCCGCGCAGCTTGGAAGAGCTGTTGCCAGACCGGACGAGGTACGGCCCAGCGGTGCGGGTAAGTCGCGAGGATCTCAATCACCGGCTCCTCTACCCGGATGCTCGTCACGGCGACGTGCGGCCACAGGTCGACCTCTTCACGTCCGACCAGTGCGGCGACCCTCGTCCGGTGGCGTGGGTAGGGGACGCGTCCGGCCACCCATCGGTGGACGGTCTTGGGGTCCACGCCCAGCCGCGCGGCAACGCCGGCTTCGGTCAGGTTCGCGTCGGCGAGGGCACGCCTCAACAAGTCGTTCACCGGGCCTCCCGCGGATGCAAGTGACAACGACGCACAAGCGACGCTAACAGAAGACGTCCCTAGACGTCCCTAGAAGCCGATGGAGAGGTCCCAACCCGGACGGAAGGCTCAAGGCACACGGCGAAGCCACCACTTCGCCCCGGAGATCTACGCCGAAGCCAAGGAGCCCCCATGCCCACCGAATGGCCCCAGAAGGCCAACCCGAACCCCCACAAGGCCGAAGCGCGTGCAGCGGACGAGGCGCTCGCCGAGTTGCGCCGGGACTTCACCGGTCACCGGATCTGGCGCGCCGTGAAGTGGGACGGACGACTCGGAGACTGGGTGGCGAGCCTGCACGACCCGCACGCCGGCGTGGACCCCACGGTGATCCGATCGAGCCCCGCCGCACTGCGCGAGGCACTCGTCAACGAGGTCGCTCGCGCCGAAGTGCGACGCGTGGAGACCTGGTGATGGCGCGGGACCATTCCCCGCAGCCGTCGCCAGAGGGGGCCGCGAAGGGGAGCGCGGCCTCATGGGGTGGGGCGGAGGTGGCGTGGTCGGTGCGTGTTCCCCCGGATGCACCGTCCGCGTCCCCTCTGCCCACCTACGGCGGCCCATGGCGCGCACGCTGGCACCTCACGCTTCTCTCCTTGGTGTTGCGCCGAGACGGCTGGAGGACCCAACTCCGGATGACCGGGCCGCGCCGGCTCCTCCGCGTGTACTCCAAGTGCACCCCGACCATCGGCGAGAGCGTGTCCGTGGCCTGGGGTAACGGCACCTGGTGGTACCAGTCCAGCACCGGCCTGTGGCTCACGCCGTGCAGGAACGTCGACCTCGCCGCTGACAAACTCGCCATCCTGCTCACACCCTGGGTATCAGCGGCATTCGACCTGCTCAGGGACGAGCAGCTCTGACATGACCCGCCGCACGGCATGGGGCACCTACGCACGCATCACAGACGCGCTACGCCAACGCATCGCAGACGGCACCTACGCCCCCGGAACCCGCCTACCGGGCGAGACCGCTCTCTGCGCCGAGTTCGGCGTTGCCCGCAACACCGTGCGGCGGGCCCTGTCCACCCTCCAGGGCGAGGGACTCATCACCGTCCGCACCGGCGTAGGCCGGTTCGTCCAGGACAACGCCACGAAGCCGCGCACACACACTGAGGACATAGCCGCGAACCTATGCCACCAGATCAAGGCTGGACACTTCCGACCGGGCGACGCCCTACCGAGCGAAGCTCAGCTCTCCCGCCGCTACGGCGTATCCCGCTTCACAGCCCGCGCGGCCCTCATTGCCCTCGAAGCCGCCGGCCTCGTCACCTGCGTTCATGGCAAGGGACGCTACGTCCGCCAAGACGTCCCCAGATGAAGTCTGCACGCCCGTGGACGTCCAGCCCAGTCCTCATAGCGTCGACCCCATGAAGCAGAACACGGCAGCATGGGCACGCGACCTCGCACGCAAGCACCTAGAGACCCCACTCCCCCGCCGCTGGGCACACACCCAAGGCGTAGCCCGCCAAGCCCGCACCCTCGCCCCGTTCCTCGGTAACGAGGCCAATCTCCTCGAAGCCGCCGCCTGGCTCCACGACGTCGGCTACGCCCCGGACCTCGTAGACACCGGCTTCCACCCCCTAGATGGCGCCCGCTACCTCCGCGACGCCCACCACGCCGATGACCACCTATGTCGCCTGGTAGCTCACCATTCCTGTGCGCTCATAGAAGCCAGAGAACGCGAGCTTGCAACCGAGTTGACGAGTGAGTTTGGAGCCGAGCCGCCGGAGCTGAACCAGCCGCTGACCTACTGTGACATGACCACCACACCACAGGGGGAACCAGTGCCTGTCCTTGAGCGGCTGAATGAGATCCGCGAACGTTATGGCCCAAACCATCTGGTCACTCGTTGCATCTGGCTAGCGGAGCCGCAGCTCAGGGCTGCTGTACAGAGCGTCCAACACAGTGTCCGTTCTGTCGGGGTTACTCTCTAACGTTAACGCTCCCCTCACGAGTCGCTAGACCTCTGGGGAACCTGCGGACGGGTTGGGTAGTCTTAACCGCATGGACATCCTGCTGCTCCGCGGAGAAAAAGCCAACCTTCAGGTCCTTGCTGAAGAGATTGCAGCGGATCCCGCGCTCGCAGAGTACTGCACAGCCGAGATTAACGAGATCCGCGGTGGCAGCACCGGCTCCTTTCGGTACGGCCATTGGGCAGAGATAACCATCTCGATAGTGACTGGCCTAGCGACAAATGGCTTGTACGACGCTCTGCGTCATCGCGTGGCCCGCGCCCGTGACCGTGGCGAAGTCATTGAGGTCGAGGAAACCTCAGACGACTCAAATTCATCCGAGGCAAGTGAGGAATAGGCAGGAGCCATGCACGCGAGCAATCCTTGCCTTTGCAGTTCAGCAGGTGCTGAACTCAACCTCCGAAGCCAGATGCTCTTCTTGGAAAACGCAAATTCTAATGCAAATGATCTGGTAACCACTGCTGCAGCCTGGAACATGCGTTACCTTCACGAAAGCAGCCATTGGGTCCGCTTTCATGGTTCTACGTTCGGCGTTCTCCTCATGCTTCTGCGACGCACTCGTGACCAGCTTGCGTCGTACACCATTAACGACATGACGGTCAGTGATATAGCTAAATTTAGTCGCGACAGAGCAAACAGCCAACCATTGTTTGATTATCGGGAGAATACGCCTAACAATCGCTTGGGTGATACGCTAAGTCGCAGGCGGCAAGATTGGCTTGATCTGCACTACGCCTATCACCTTTTCCTTGACCAGGAGTATATATCCTCAGCGGTTAAATTGTGGCCTGCAACAGAGGCGGTGGAAGCGGCACTAAACATCACCTGGCACCAAAGCAGCGGCCTTGAGATGCTTACCAAACCACAGGGCAGCCAGGGCGAGGTCACGTTTAGCGACAAAGTAGGGTTGGTCGAAAGCGGAGAAGGCATCCTTAGCACGCGCCTTCTATTCGAGTGTGCAGCAGTTCTTGATGAACTTTTCCAGGAGGTTGGAACGCTCAATAAAGCGGCCGACTCAAGCCTAAGAAAAATGCTGGGTCATGTCTTTGACGGCGATTATGGTCTCCCTTATAGGTTCGCAGAACGAATCGCGGGGCGCGAACTAGATCCGATTACCATCCTGTCTCTGATTGATTTCGCCATCAATCCAGCAATTCCAGGACTGCATTCGAGGGAGTCGATTACTTCTTGGCAAGAAATGTACCCTCCACTTCGATTCGCAGAGGCTGCCCGAGCACTTTCGGCGTGGGGAGTAGAAGAAATAGTTTCATGGCCCTCGCCCGCCCTATTGCATCTGCTGCACAGGGAGTTGGAGGCGCGCACAAGCCTTCGAATGGGACGCATAATGTCCGATATTTCGAAGCTCAATTCAATTCGCGAATGCGCCAACACTCCCCTACATTACTCGGAGCGCATTCCAAGTCTAACGCTCCTCTATTCGTCAAAACTATTTATGGACCGAGAAGTCGAACCGCACAGACTTTCGCACTTTGGCGTGAACTTTATAGGTTCCGATGCACTTCGCTACGTCGACCCTGATCAGGATGCTTGGTGGATGTTTCCGCCTCTACGAGTGATACAGGGCGGATATCAATGGCCAGCGGAAAGAGTAAACGATAGCGAAGCTACTATCTTACTCATTGGTTCCGCAGTATCAGCAGCTTTCGATGAGGTAGTTCACTCCACCGCCCCACTCGGTCTGGATCACCTACCAGCGCGAGAGTTTACTGACATGAACGCACGCGCCTTCTTTGGCGATGAACTCGTGCGCGCTGTCCGTTTTCCAGTATCGTGGACCTAACGTCCCCTACTCGCCTGCGAGTATAGGTGATCCTGGCCGCCGCAAGTAATGTTCAATGCGCAAGCGCATTGAACGGTCCATCGCCCTCTCCATGCCTTCACCAGGGGATATCCACAGAACTTCTCGCGACTCGTCACTACTGCGCAATTCTTTGCTCTTAGGGCTCGCTGTTAGGAGTATTGAGAACTCTTGGCGGACTTCGTTGTTGCTGGTGTAGTGGATTACGTGTTTGGGGTCACTGTAGATGCCTAGCAAACCGGTTATCTCTACGTCTATGCCGGTTTCTTCTTTGGTTTCACGTATGGCGGCTTGGGTTACGGACTCGCCTAGGTCGATCGCGCCACCTGGGAGAGCCCAGTTGTCGTTGTCGGTGCGGCGGATCATTAGAATCTCGCCCTTGTCGTTCTCGACGACGACGTTGACGGACGGGACGAGACTGTTGGCCTTTGGTGCGTTGGGGTCGTCGTAGTAGTCGATTCTGCGGCCCATGGTCAGTCCCCCGGTATGGGTGTGGCGGCTTCCCAGACGCGTTCGAAGCTCTCTAGGTAGGTGTTGACCAAATCTCCGCCGGCTATGCGGCGCAGGTGCCAGACGGGGGCGTGTGCGGCTGTGATGCCGTAGACGTGGGTGTTGACGAGCAGCTGGTCATCGGCGCGGTAGATGGAGTTGTAGAGGACCGTGCGGTGAAGGCGGAACTCTATGCCGTCTCGTTTGCGTAGGTTCTTGTAGAGAACGAGGGCGTTGCGGATCTTTGCGGCCATGGCGTCGTCTACGCCCTCGTCTGTGCCACGTTCGGCTACTTGTGGGCTATCAGGGTCGCCTAGGAGAATGCGGACGCGCACACCGGCCCTCGCTTTCTCGGCGAACGTGCGGTGAATGCTTGCGTCTTCGGAGAGGAACAGGCCGGAGTAGACCAGTACGCCGATCTCTTCCTTGGCTGTAGCGAAGAGACGTCCCCATGCGTCCCTTGGAACGGACGTGCGGTGCGGGTAGATCGTCACCAGTTCGCTGCTGGACGCTGCCGTGACTTGCTCATTGGAGAGGGCGTCCGGCCAAAGGAACGTCTCATCTACTCCCAGGCGTGAAGCCACTGCGTAGCGGTGCCGCCGGTAGGGCGTGCGGTCTTTGGTGATCCACCGTTCTACCGTTTTGGGGTCCACGTCGATCGCTTCGGCGAGCGTGGCGATAGTCAGCCCCTGCTCTAGCAGGGCTGCGCGTAGACGTTCGTTCGGCATGCACCCGTCCGAGATCCGGGACGTCCTGGGACGCGGTCAACCCTATGAGGACGTCATGAACACGTCCAGTCATGTAGTGATCTCGTCCCCCAGGTCAAGCGCATTCTCTTTCTCGTAAGCCACCGACCGCCCGAAACCGCCCCCCGCCGGATACGGGTTTACGAGAGGAGTGATCGCACATGATCCTCGTCCTGGCATCGATCATCGCCGTCTTCCTCGCCGGTTCCACCTGCGGCATCTTCGCCATGCTCGTCATCGGCATCCACGCCGAAGAGCGCCGGGTGATGCGGGGGCGTGCCGAGGCGTCCCGCACTGGTGCGGCCTCCCGTCGGCTGCTCAGCACGCGGACGGGTGACGACCTCCCCGAGCGCGTTCCGGCGGGGCGGTGAGGATGCGGCACATGCCTCGCGTCATCACCGGCCACGCGTGCGTGTGCGGCGCGCGTGTGGAGCCCGGTAACCGGCGGTGCCGCAAGTGCCGCGCCCGCGCCCGGTGGCTCCGGCGCGGGCGCGGTTCGCGCTACCCCGACCTGTGGCTGTGAAGGGGGGTGAGGCTGTGAACGTCTCGGTTCCCCTGGTCGTGATCCTCGGCGCGGTGGTGTGGGTCGCGTGGCGGTACATGGGGCTGCGTGGCTGGCACATCGCGGTGTGTCTGCTGTTCGGGTTCTTCCTCGCCGCTACCAGTGCCGCGCCGGAGATCCGTCGACTGGTGTCGGTTCTCGTCCAGTCCCTTTCTCAGGAGTGATGGCCCCGACCGAAGGGAGGGATGCCCTCGTGCCCGATACGCCGCCCCATGCCAAGGTCAACGTTCAGGAGGTCCGTACGCGCAACCTCGCCGCGCGTGAAATCGTCTCGAATCTGTCCGCTGCGATGCCGTCCATAGAGGACCTGTGGCTTCGCCTGTACGCCGCGCTCGCCGACGTTCCCGCCCTCGTCTCCGAAATCGGTCGGCTTGCCGCCGCACTGTCGAGACTGCGGCGTGACCGCGCGAACCTGGTGGCCGCTGGACGCGCCACCCTCAAGGCCGACCGTGACGCCGAACCCGATCCCCTGTACTACCTGCGCGACGAGCTTCGCGCGCAAGGGCACCTTCCTCCGGACTTGTGGGGGCGCTCATGAGCCGGACGCGTCAGATGCGGCGCCACGCCCACAAGATGCGCCGCAACGGGCTTCAGCCCATGGTGATCATCGACAGTGAGGGGCCGTTCCCGGACGTCGCCGGCGTGCTCCTGGCGCGGGCCATGTGGCGATACCGGTCCGAGTTGGCACCGGTCTACCTGGTGGCCACGCTCGCCCTTGGGGGCGCGGTCACGCACATCACGAATCCCGAATGGTGGCCGTGGCTGTTGGCGCTCGCCACGGTAGCCGCGTGGGCTCTCGCCGTGTTCGGAGGGCACGTCGGGCTTGCTCTGCGGATCGAGCGCGCGTATGCCGCCGTCGTCGCCATGGGTGGCGGTGGGTGGCTCTCGGCCGCTACCGCGCTGGGCGTCACCTTCCGGCCGCTGCCTGTGCTGCTCACCGGCGGCGGGTTTGTGCTCGCCTTGCCGTGGTGGGCGCATCGGAGACGGCGCGCCAAGGTGCGTGTCGATCGGCAGATAGCCGCGTGGCCGGACATCGCGAAAAACGTCGGCCTCGCCGGATCACGCGCGCAATCCGCGGTGGTGGACGTGTGGGGATGGCGCGCACGATTCGCCCTGGCACGCGGCCAGACGATCCAGGACGTCACGGCGAGGATTCCAGCGATCGAGTCCGCACTTGGGACGTTCCGGGGCGCTGTGCGCGTTGCTTCGACGCGCGACGACAAAGCCAACCGGTTCGAATTGCGGGTACTGGACTCCGACCCGCATGCCGATGCGATCCCGTGGCCGGGGCCGTCTGTCTCGTCCATTACCGAACCGATCGACCTGGGCCCGTTCGAGGACGCGACCAGTGCGCGTGTTCTGCTGCTGCGTCGTCACGGCCTCTTCGGGGGCGTGGCCGGTTCGGGCAAGAGCGGCGGAATCAACGTCCTCATGGGGAACCTCAGCGCGTGCCGAGACGTGGTCATCTGGGCTATCGACCTCAAGCGCGGGATGGAACTCCAGCCGTGGGCGTCCTGCATCGATCGCCTCGCCACCACCCCCGAGCAAGCCCGCGCCATGCTGCGCGATGCCGTCACCGTTCTTGAGGCGCGTGCCGAATGGCTCACGGCCAACGGACGCCGCGTATGGGATCCGACACCGGAGTTCCCTGCACTCGTCATCGTCGTGGACGAGTACGCCGAACTCGCCGATGACGCTCCCGACGCAGCCGGCGACACGGACTCGATCGCGCGGCGGGGGCGTGCCGTCGCCGTGACCCTGATCGCGGCCACTCAACGGCCCACGCAGAAGGCCATGGGCAAGGGCGCCGTCCGCTCTCAGATGGACGCTCGCGTGAGCTTCCGCGTCCGGGAACGCAAAGACGTCGATCTCATCCTTGGGCAAGGGATGCTCAACGCCGGATGGCACGCTCACACCCTCAACGCGCCCGGCAAGTTCCTGCTCTCTGCACCCGAACACGACACACCACGACGTGGCCGCGCCTACCTGCTCACAGATGCCACCGTGGCAGAGGCAGCAGAGCGGCACGCTGCCACTCGTCCGGCCCTGGACGAGGTCTCTCGGCGTGCCCTGGACGAGGCGCGCGTGGCGCCCGTCTCAGAGCCGTCCGTGCCGGTAGCGCCGTCCCGTGAAGACCGCGCCGAGACGGCACTGAGGGAAGCTCTGGACGGCGCGCCGGACGAAGGGCTTCCGATCGCACACCTTCTGATGATCACGCAACTGAGCCGTCCCACCCTCTACCGGCGCCTCGCCGAGCTGGTGAAGACCGGCCGCGCCGTCCAGGTCGGACGAGGCCGCTACAAGGCGCCCGATCACACCCGGTAGTCGTCTCAGCGTCTCGTCTCGCGTACGCGTCTGCACGTAAGGGCCGTGGAGACGTCCACGAGACGAGACAGAGACGAGCACTCACCGTAGCCAAGGAGATGATCACCAACCCACATCCCACGCACTACCCCGGGACGATCCCCGGGTGAGAGGAGGTGGTGTCCCATGCAGGCGTACACCGTCGAACAAGTGGCCGAGATCCTCAACATCGGACGGGACAAGGTCTACTTCCTGATCCGCACCGGCCAACTCCGCAGCATCAAAATCGGCAAGCTGCGCCGCATCACAGACCGGCACCTCGCCGAGTTCGTCACCTCCCTGGAAGAGCCCTCCCTTGAAGAGGCCAAGCACTGACGTGTGCGGGAGGTCCGTCCGGACACCTCGGCTGCAAACGGACCTCCCAACCCAGGGACGTCTAGGGACGTCTTGAGTTATGGTCGGTGGTGACCTCGATCGATACGAGGAGGGATCCGTTGGCAAAGATCCTGGTCGGCAAGTACGAGGGGTCAATCTACGAGGAGGGCGACGGGTACACCGGTGCACTCTCGCTCGGGTTCGGCCCGGACGGCAAACGCAAGCGACTCAAGAGGAAGGGACGCACCAAGACAGAGGTCAAGAACAAGCTCAAGGAAGCCGTCGAAGAGCTGGACAAGGGCGTCAAGACGGACCGCAACTACTACGTCCGCGACGCAGTAGAGGACTGGCTCACAGCGTTCGCCATGTCCGGCAAGGCACCCTCAACCTTCGACGTCTACCGGTCCCTGGCAGATCATCAGCTCATCCCGTTCATCGGACGGACGCGCCTCAACGAACTCACAGCGGACGACGTCGAGAAGTGGCTCAACGGCAGGGCCGCACACCTCACGTCGTCCTCTCTCGGGATCGTTCACAACGTCCTCAAGAGGTCGATCCGCAGGGCTGCACGCCATGACCGCATCGGTCGGAACGTCGCCGAGCTGGTCGACACCCCGGACGGCAAGCCCGCCCGCAAGTCGCGCTCGCTCAGCCTGGAACAGGCGAACGCGTTACTCGAAGAGGCGAGCAAGCCCAGACACCGACTCGGCGCGTACGTCGTCCTGGCGGTCGTCTCAGGGCTCCGCACGGAGGAACTCCGCACCCTCAAATGGAGTGACGTCGATCTCGACAAGGCGACCGTCTACGTCCTGCGCGCCGACCGGCACAAGGGCGAGACCAAGACGACGCTGAGCCGACGTGGCCTCGGCATCGCCGATATGGGCGCGGACGCTCTTCGCGCCCTCAAGAAGCGACAGGCGGCCGAGAAGCTCAAGGCGGGCGAGGCGTACCAGGACAACGACCTCGTCTTCTGCCACGAGGACGGCCGCCCCTACACCCGTCAACACGTCCGCCACCGGTTCGGCAAGCTGCTCAAGGCGGCCGACCTGAACCCCGCCGAGTGGTGCCCCCGCGAACTACGACACACGTTCGTGTCCATCATGAGTGACCACGATGTGCCCATAGAGAAGATCAGCATCCTGGTCGGCCACTCCAGCACCAAGATCACCGAAACCGTCTACCGTCACCAGCTCAAGCCCGAGATCCGCGACGGCGCCGAGCACATGAACGACATCTTCACCCGCAAGACCAAGTCCGCGTAGGCGAGACAGGCTCCCGAGATGGCTCCCCAAGACTCGAAGCAGACGAGGCCCAGTCCCCCACCTGCGGGGCGACAAGATCCATCCTCGCGCCCGCGTTAAGGAAGGAATGAGGAGGACTTATCCGCGCCTCCCCCACCCCGGCCCCGCCGACTCACCGGTAAGGCCGCTCACCTGCAAGAACAAGCAAGAGAAGCCAGAGCATCACTCCGGCACCGTCGATCACGGCCGCCTTAACCCGACCTGCATCGGCTCCCAAGTCCGGCCGCTCTCCCGCTCAGCAGGGAGGAGGGATTCCCATGGCCATGGAAAACGCGTGACCACGATGACCACGGCGATAAATGGCCAGGTCATCGCCACCGCTGCCCCCGCTGACTGCGGATGGCACGTCACCGCATGCCCCTCGCCCTCTGTCCGCAAGCGCTGCGCGCCCGCGTCGAGCACATGAACCGGTGGAACATCCTGCACAGCTGCCGCCGCTACACGACGGCGTCCGCCAGGCACAGAGGATGCGTGAGTGGTCAATCGAGATCGATATCAAAGTCTGCTCGGACGTCGACGGTCATGTTGACGGGGTCGAAGGCGAGCGTCACATCACCTGAGATCGATCCGTAATGATGGGCCTTGTAATAATAGTAGGTCACCACTTCACACGGCCCTGACGGTCGCGCCTTCAGCGGTTTGCGACTGCCGTGGGTCCTGCGCTCGCTGATGGGAAGATAGGCGGCCTTCTCGTTCTCGGCGGTGACCCGAAACGGGTGCCCGTGGTGGGTGAGCGTCCACTCCGTCACTTCGGCGTAGCCCCAACCGGGCCCCTGTGATTCGAGGCTCGTGCGGAACTCGGCCATGACGACGCTCTTGTCGGTGAGGACTGCGAACGGGAACTGTCCCTGCCTCACTTCGCGGCCGCTACGGGAACCCGTGCCTTCACCTGCATCGTTTTCGATCACGTGTGGAACCTAGGGAAGCCCTCCACGTGAGTCTGTGCTCCATGCCTCATACCCGATGCAGAGGATTTGTCGAGGTCGGGCACAGGAAGTCCCGCACGAGCGGGTCGGCACCCGCGGGCAGCGGCCGTTCCGCGTGCCGGCGTCCGAGCAGCGGCTTCCGGATCACCCCCTGTCCACCGATGGCCTGGAGGCCGCTGCGCCGGCCTTCCGGTTTCAGGGGGTTTGGTGGAGGGGGGTTTTGGCGGTGAGGAGGGCCAGGGCGGCGGCGCCGTAGAGGCCGGCGTCGCGGTCCAGGGTGGTGGTGGAGACGCGCAGGTCGCGGAGGTGGGGCATGCCCGCGCGGTCCGCGATCGCCTTGTGGAGGGGGGCGAGGAGAAGGTCGCCGGCGGCGGCCACGCCGCCGCCGATGACGACGTCGCGGACGTCGAGGACGGCGGCGGTGTTGAGGATGGCGGTGGCGAGGGCGCCGGCGGCGCGGTGGAAGGCGGCCAGCGGGATGGAGGCGCCGGCGCGGGCGGCGGCGGCCAGGGCCTTGGCGTCCGGGCGGCCGGGTGCGTGCGTCCAGCCCTGGGCCAGGGCCCAGCGGACCATGCTCGGGCCGCCCGCGATCGTCTCCAGGCAGCCGCGGGCGCCGCAGACGCAGCGCTCGCCGTCGTGGTCGACGACGACGTGGCCGATGTGGCCGGCGTTGCCGGTGCGGCCGGTCCAGGGGCGGCCGTCGATGATGAGGCCGCCGCCGACGCCGGTCGACACCACGATGCCGAGGAGGGACGAGCCGCCGTGGCCGCCGCGCCACCATTCGCCGAGCGCCATGCACTGGGCGTCGCCCGCGAGGGAGACCGGGACGCCGGGGACGAGGCGCTGGACGGCGGCGACGAGCGGGTACCCGCGCCAGCGGGGGATGTTGATCGGGCTGACGGTGCCGGCCGCCGTGTCGATCGGGCCGGCCGAGCCGATCCCGACGGCGGTCAGGCCGGGGCCGGCGAAGTCGGCGACGAGGCCGCGCAGGGTCGCGGTCGGCGACTGCCCGACCGGGTGCTCGGCGCGGTCGAGGAGGGTTCCGGCGGCGTCGACGCGGGCGATGGCGAACTTCGTGCCGCCGATGTCGAGGGCGAGGACGGTCATGAACCGATTCCCGGGAGCGCGCGGTAGAGCGTGCCCTCGCCGGTGAGGCGGGTCGCGGGGGCGTTCGCGGGGATGAAGGCGGCGTCGCCCCGGGTGAGGGTCAAGGTCTGGTCCGTCGTGAGCCGGGCTTCGCCTTCGAGGCAGAGCAGCGTCTGCGGAAGGCCGGTCGGGAGGAGGTCGGGGACGGGGGTGAGGTCGTGGCGGACGAGGGTGAACTCCTCCGCGGACGCGCGGTAGCGGCCGGCGGCGGGTTCGACGCGGTCGGGGGCCGAGGGGGCGAACTCGACCACGCGCATCAGCTCGGGGACGTCGATGTGCTTCCCGGTGAGACCGCAGCGCAGGACGTTGTCGGAGTTCGCCATGATCTCGACGGCGAGGCCGCCGAGGTAGGCGTGGGGCACTCCGGCGTCCAGGAAGAGGGCCTCGCCCGGCTTCAGCTCGACGTGGTTGAGCAGGAGCGCGGCGAGGACGCCGCGGTCGCCCGGGTAGGCGCGGGCGATGGCGGCGTGGACGCCGGTCAGGGCCGGTTCGGTGGCGGCGAGGGCGGGGCGGGCGGACTCGTCCAGCATCTGGCCGAGGACGGTCCGCAGCGCCGTCGCGGGCGGCTCGGTGCGCAGGATCGTGATCCACGGGCGCAGCTCGGGGACGGCCAGGCCGTCGAGGAGGTCGGCGGTCTCGGCGGGGTCGCGGAAGCCGCAGAGGCCGTGGAAGTCGGTGAGGGCGCAGACCATCTCCGGCTTGTGGAAGCGGTCCTTGTAGGTGCGGGCCGGATCGTCGACGGGGATGCCGCGTGCCTCTTCGCGGGCGAACCCGGCCTCGGCCTGGGCCATGGTCGGGTGCACCTGGAGTGAGAGCGGTTTCTCGATGGCCAGCACCTTGAGCAGGTACGGGAGGGTGGGCCCGAAGCGGTCCACGCAGGCGGCGCCGAGCATGCCTGGCGGGTCGCGTTCGATGAGCGTGTCGAGGGGCGTCCCGCCGGCGGACGACGGGGCGGCGGGGTGCGCTCCGGCCCAGAGTTCGGCCTGCGGGCGCCCGGTCGGCTCGACGCCGAGCAGGGCGGGCAGCGCGGTCCGCGATCCCCAGTCATAGGGCCGGATCGCGGTGGTCAGCGGCAAGGGCACCAACCTGCGCGATCTCCTTACCTTGGGCGCCATTACGGGAAGCCGGCGCTCGTGAGGGATAGCGTACAAGTCTCAGGCGCGTACCCGGACCGCGTAGGCGGTCAGGCGGGCCGTGAGGGGCAGGGGCCCCGCGGCGTGCCAGTCCGCGCGGCGGGCCCGCCCGGCGTAGCAGGGGACGCCGTCGCCGATCATGCCCTCGATGCCCGGGAGGCCGAGGGACGCGCCCGCGAACTCGTACAGCGGGACGAGCCGCGGCACGATCACGCCGTGGTCGAGGGCGCGCGGCAGCGGTCCCTCGGCGGCGACCAGGTCCCGGGCCGACAGCCCGTCCAGCGGGTACCGCTCGGGGAACGCGCGGCGCAGGTCGAGGAAGAACCCGACGGAGCCGCCGCGCGGGTCGCCGAGCAGCGTGCCGAGCGGCGCGAACGCGCCGAGGGCCAGCCGGGGCCGCGCCACCAGCGCGTGCGCGTACAGGACGCGGACGAGCGCCACGTTCATCATGAAGCGCTCGGCGGGCAGTTCGGCGAGGGCGAGCGGTTCGCCGTCCAGGTATCCGGTGACGACGCTGGCGTTGTGGGCGCGGTACCAGGCCGCCGGGGACGGGACGCGGAGGAACTCGCCCCAGAGGAGCACGCTCCGCGACGACGGCTCGCCGGGGCGGCCCGCGTCGAGCAGCGCGGCCTCGGCCTTGTCGCGCAGCAGCCGGTCGTTGACGGCGCGCCACCAGGGGCTTCCTGGTGGGGCGCCGCCGGGCGGGTTCAGCACGCCCCGGGCGATCGCCCAGCGCAGGAAGCTCAGTTCGGCGCGGCCGTAGCGGGCCCGGTCGCCGGCGTAGAACTCGGCGGCGAGCCGGAGCCGCCCGGTGGCGCCGGCGGCCTCCCGGACCCGCTCGTCCGCCGTCGCGGCCGCGTCGAACATGCCGATCTCCCCTCGCGGTTCCCCTACTTCTTGCACGGTGACCGTCACGGTTCGGGTTCGGCAACGCTCTTGGTGAACCTGGGAGGCCTCGTCGGCGAACTCATGATCGGGGCCCGGTACCGGATCGGCCGAGCCCTTAGAATGGACGCCCAGGGGGTGTGACGTGGGGAAGCACAACAAACCGGCGACGCGGTCGTGCCCCGGCTGCAACGGGACCGGCACCAGCACCGCCACCCGCGAACGGTGCAACGTCTGCCGCGGGACCGGCCGGATCTGACGTCAGGGGTGCCGCGCGGGCTGCCGGGCCGCCTCCGCGGGCACCGGCCCGCCGCGGCGCGACCGGCCGAGCGCGACCAGGAGCGCGGCGGCGCAGGACGCCCAGGCCAGGACGGCGTAGCCGCCCGCCGACAGCACGACGGTGGACAGCAGGCTCGCGGCGGCGGCGATCATCCAGACGGCGGCGTCGACGGCTCCCTCGGCGTGCGGGCGCTGCTCTTCGGGCAGGTCGCGGGCGAGAAGGCCGCTGCCGCCGACGAAGCAGAGGTTCCACCCGTAGCCGAGCGCGAAGAGCGCGAGGGCGCGTCCGGACGGGCCGGTCAGGACGGCGGCGGCCGCCGTCGACAGCGCCAGCGTGAGGAGCCCTCCGAGGATGACCGGGCGGGCGCCGTGGCGGTCGAACAGGCGGCCGGTCACGGGTGACAGGGCGAACATGCCCAGGGTGTGCGCGGACAGCGTCATGCCGACCGTGCCGAGGCCGTCGCCGTGCATGTGCATCTCCAGCGGCGCGGCGGTCATGACGGCGACCATCACGACCTGCGCCGTCACCATCACCACGAGCGCGGAGCGCGCGGCCGGCGTGCGGGCGAGTTCCCGCACCGACGGCGTGGCCCGCGTGGTCGCCGCGCCGCGCGGGCCGGCCGTCGCGGCGAACGCGGCGCCCGCGCAGGTGAGGAGGGCCAGTAGGTACGGGCCGGTGAACGCCGGGAGGCCCGCTCCGGCGGCGGCCGTGCCGGACGGGTCGAGCAGCAGCGGCCCGCCGACCGCGCCGGCCGCCGCGCACCAGACGACGAGCCCGATGGCGAAGCCGCGGCGCCCGGCCGGGTGCAGGTCGGCCGCGGCGTACCGCGACAGCTGCGCGCCCGCGTTGCCGAGGCCCAGCAGGAGCATCCCGAGGCAGAGGCCGATGACGTCGCCGGACGCGACCGCGGCGGCGGCCAGGCAGGCGCCCGCCGCGGCGGCCGCGTAGCCGAGGACGAAGGAGCGGCGGCGGCCCGTGCGGCGTGCCAGCCGGGTCAGCGCCAGCGCGCCGAGACCGGTCCCGACGATGCCGGCGGTGGCCGGGACGCCGCCCCAGCCGGCGCCGAGCCGGTCCGCGGCGACCAGGGTGCCGGTCGCGCTCGCCACCGCCATGGACGCGTTCATGAGGGCGGTGCCGGAACACAGCGCCGCCATGGGACGAGATCGAGTGTTCATGCTTTAACGCTAGAAAGACTGATCAGCCCGAGGAATGGGAGCTTCCTGGTATTCATCCGCCACGACCTTTAGGTTGAAAGGCATTTCGGCGAGAGGACTTTCGGCATGGACAGAGAGCCTGATCAGACGGACTGGCGCATCCTCGCCGAGTTGCAGCGGGACGGGCGGCTGTCCTTCAACAGGCTGGCGGGCCTGGTCAACCTGTCGGCGCCGGCGGTCGCCGAGCGGGTGCGCCGCCTGGAGGAGGCCGGTGTGATCACCGGCTACCAGGCGCGGGTCGACCCGGCGCGGGTCGGGCAGCCGCTGACGGCGTTCGTCCAGATGCGCTGCGCCCACGGCCGCTGCCTGCTGAAGACCTCCGCCGCCGAGGACCTGCCCGAGGTCACCGAGGTGCACAAGCTGAGCGGGAACTGGTGCTCCATGCTGAAGGTGCGGGTCGCCTCGATGCCGCACCTGGAAGGGCTGCTGGAGCGGCTCGGCGAGCACGGCGAGATGAACTCGCATATCGTGCTCTCGACCGCCTACGAGGGACGGCCCGTGGAGCCGCCGTCCCCCGGGGCCCGGACGGTCACCGCCTCCGAGGGCTGGACGCGCCGGGCAGCGCCGGCCCGGCCGGCGAGGGAGCGCGGACCTGCGGGAGGTGATTGAATCGGGCGCTATGTGGCACTCGTCACTACGTTCCACACCGTGGCGGCAGTGGTATCAGCCCGGGGTGCCCGGAAAGATCGACATTCCGGACGTCCCGGTCACCCGGCTGCTCGACGACGCCGCGGAGCGGTACCCGCGCCGGCCCGCGCTGATCTTCTTCGGGCGGCGGATGACCTACCGCGACCTGCGCGATGCCGCCGACCGGTTCGCCGCCGGCCTGCACCGGCTCGGCGTGCAGCCCGGCGACCGGGTGGCGCTGATCCTGCCGAACTGCCCGCAGCAGGTCATCGCGTTCTGGGGCGTGCTGCGGCGGGGCGCGGTCGCCGTCCAGCACAACCCGCTGTACACCGAGGAGGAGATGCTCCGGCAGCTCGCGGACTGCGGCGCGCGCGTCGCGGTCGTCCTGGATCGTTCCTACGCGACGGTGCGCGCGGTCCGTTCGCGGCTCCGCCTCGACCACATCGTGGTGACGTCGCTGGTCGACCACCTTCCGCTGTCCAGGCGGATGGCCCTGCGGCTGCCGCTGGTGCAGGCGCAGAAGCGCCGGGCCGCCATCACCGCGGACGTGCCCCGCGATCCCGGCGTCGTCCCGTTCAAGGATCTGCAGCGGGCGCCCCGGCAGCCTGTGCGGCAGTTCCCGCTCGACCCGGCGCGGCATCTGGCCGCCATTCAATACACCGGCGGGACCGAGGGGCGTCCCAAGGGCGCGATGCTGACGCACCGGAACCTGGTGGCGAACGCCTGCCAGCAGCACGCGTGGGACCTCGACGGGCGTCCCGGCGAGGACGTGACGCTGGCGGTCCTGCCGCTGTTCCACTCGTTCGGCCTGACGAGCTGCCTGGTGGCCCCGGTGATGACGGCCGGGGCGGTGGTGCTGCTCCCGCGCTACGACGGCGACCGCGTGGTGCGGGCGATCCGCAGGTACCGGCCGACCATCTTCCCCGGGGTGCCGACGCTGTACGAGCAGGTCCTCGACAGCCCGCGCTTCCGCCCGGACGACCTGCGGTCGCTGCGCATCTACATCTCCGGTGCGATGGCCCTCACGCAGGGGACGATCGACCGGCTCGACAAGGTCGGCGCCCGGGGCCTGATCAACTGCTACGGGCTCACGGAGGCGTCCCCCGCCGTCACGGCCAACCCGCTCGGGGGCGGCGCCCGGAACCTGACGGTCGGGCTGCCGCTGCCCATGACCGACGCCGTGATCGTCGACCAGGACGAGCCGACGAAGGTGCTGCCGCCGGGCGAGACCGGAGAGGTCGTCGTGCGCGGGCCGCAGGTGTTCGCCGGGTACTGGAACGCGCCCCTCGCCACCGCGCAGGCGCTGTCGAAGGGCTGGCTCCGCACCGGTGACATCGGCGTGATGGACGAGAAGGGCTTCATCACCATCCTGGAACGCCAGCGGGACATGATCAAGGTCAGCGGGTTCACCGTGTTCCCGTCCGAGGTGGAGAAGGTGCTGCGCCGCCACCCCGCGGTCCACGACTGCGCGGTGGTCGGCGTCCCGGACGCCCGGCGGGGCGAGCGCGTCATCGCCCACGTGGTCGAGCATCCCGCCTACCCCTTCTCGGCGGACGAGCTGCGGCGGCACTGCAAGCGCTACCTCTCGCACTACAAGGTGCCCTCCGAGTTCCTCCCGCGGACGGACCTGCCGAGGAACATGCTGGGCAAGGTCGTCCGCCAGCGGCTGCGGGACGAGTTCGTCGCCTCGCCGACGCGGCGGATGCGCTCGGCGCAGAGTGGTTGACTGAGCGGGTGCACACCGAGACCGTCCAGTCCGAGCTGTTCGCACGGCTCGCCGGCATCGGCCGCGAGAAGGCCGGCGAAGCCGGTCCCCCGCAGACCCTGTACGACCGGCACGGCGTCCTCGTGGTGCGTGTCGGGGACGTCGTCGTGAAGGCGCACCAGGCCGACCGGGAGTACGGGGACCCGTTCCTGGCCCGGCTCCGGCTGGCCGGGACGCTGCCGGACCTGCTGGTCGGCCCCCTCGGCCCGCCGCTCACCGTGGACGGCCGGATGGTGACGCTCTCGACGTTCGGTGACCCCGTGGACCCGTCCCAGGTTCTCCCCTGGGAGGAGGGTGCACGCCTCCTGGCGGCCCTCCACGCGATGCCCGTTCCGGCGGACGCGCCTCCCTGGGGACGCCCGACCCGTGTAGCGCGACTGGTCTCGGGCCTTGACGACGGCTCCCCCGAGGACGAAGTGCGGCGCGCGTTCGCCACGCTTCCCACCTGGATACGCGGTGACAGCCACGAACCCACGACCAGGACCCATTGCCTTATCCACGGGGATTGGCATCTCGGTCAGATGGTCCGCATACCCGGCGGCCAATGGCGGCTCATCGACGTCGAAGACCTCGGCATGGGCGACCCGGCCTGGGACCTCGCCCGACCTGCGGCGCTCTACTCCGCCGGCGTCCTGCCTCCAGACGACTGGGACCGCTTTCTCGGCGCGTACAGGAACGCCGGCGGCCCGGCCGTCCCGGCGCAGGGCGACCCGTGGAACGTCCTGGACGTCCCCGCCCGAAGTCTTGCGATCCAGATCGCCGCCACGTGCGTCATATCCGCGAGGAGGGAAGATCGACCACTTGACGGGCCCGAGCAGGCGATGGTCGACGCCTGCGCGAGAATATCCGCGGCCGGGGACGCGGCATGACGTGGCGCGGAACCTGCCCTACCTTTAGCCTCTACCTGGGGATCCATACCGGAAGGACGACAAGGCGATGCACTGCCCTAAGTGTCGTGGCGTGATGCGGACCTACACCCGCAGCGGCGTCCACATCGAGCAATGTGACAGCTGCCGGGGCATCTTCCTCGACTACGGTGAGCTTGAGGCCCTGAGCCAGATGGAGTCGCAGTACAGGGCGGCGCCTCCGCCCGCCGCGGCGCCGGGATGGGGTGCCCCCGCGGCCTCGGTCCACCACCATCACCACGGCGGACACCACCGCCCTCATCACGGCGGCGTGTTCCACATGCTCTTCACGACCTGACCGGCCGTCGCGGGCCCGCCCCCCGACGGGAGGCGGGCCGCGGCGGAGAGCCGGTCACAGGCGCGGGTCGACCGGCTCCGACTCCAGCGCCAGGACGGCGAAGACGGCCTGGTGCACGCGCCACAGCGGCTCCGCGCCGGCGAGGCGCGCGAGGGCCTCGATGCCGAGCGCGTGCTCGCGCATCGCCAGGGACCGCTTGCGGCCGAGCGAGCGGCGCCGCAGCCGGTCGAGGTTCTCCGGCTCCAGGTAGTCGGGGCCGTAGATGATCCGCAGGTACTCCGGCCCGCGGCACTTGACGCCCGGCTGGATCCTCGTGCCCTCCGGAACCGGGCCCAGCGGCTTGACGACCATCCCCTCGCCGCCCGCGGCGGTGAGCTTCTCCCACCATTCGACCGCGGCGGCCTCCGCCTCCGGCGCGGTCAGGTCGACCTCCAGCGACCGCGTCCGCCGGACGAACCCGCTCGGGTCGCCCTCCGCCAGCCGGCCGGCGGCGGCCATGTGCCAGTCGTGGTCGCGCGAGTCCGCCCAGGAGCGCCCTTCTCCGGCGAGGATCTGGAACGGCGCGAACTGGATGCCGGCCAGCCCGTCCACCGTCCAGCAGTACCGCGCGTAGGCGTCCCGGAACAGGGACGCGTTGGCGGCGCGCCGGCCGATGCGCTCCTCAAGCCCGCCGAGGTCGAGACCGCGCGCCCCCGCCCGCGCGAGGACGCCGGACGCGACCGGCAGCGCGGCGCGGGCCGCCGCGCCGGTCGCGGCGTACTGCGTGCGGATGAGGTCCATGGCCTTCGCCGACCAGGGCAGCAGCTCGCCGTCGATGACGAGCCATCCGGTGTCCAGCTCGTCCCACAGCCCGGCGGCGCCGATCGCGGCGCGGAGCCGGTCGAGGACCTCGTCCGTCCGGGACGGGTCGCGGAAGAAGGAGCGCCCGGTCCGGGTGTAGAGGGCACCGGTCGTCCCGTCGGTCACGCCGAAGCGCTCCGCGGCGACCGAGGCGTCACGGCAGACCACCGCCACGGCGCGCGAGCCCATGTGCTTCTCCTCGCACACCACCCGCTGGAGGCCCTTCCCCCGGTAGGCGGCGAGGGCCTCCGCCGGGTGCTCCAGGCAGCCCGGAAGGGACGACGTCTCGGCCGGGGCCATCGTGGGCGGCAGGTAGACGAGCCAGCGCGGGTCCACGGCGAACCGGCTCATCACCTCCAGCGCGGCCAGCGCGTTCTCCTCCCGGACGGTGACCCGGCCCATCAGGCGGGTCTCGACGCCGTTGTTCCCGAGGACGTCCCCGATGTTGAGGACGTCGTTCTCCCGGTGCCCGCCCGCGCTCGTCCCCGCCGCCCGCGAGGCCTCCAGCGGCCGTGCGGGCTCGTACCAGACCTGGTGGGCGGGAATCGACACCAGCTCGCGCTCCGGATAGCGCAGCGCGGTCAGCTTTCCGCCGAAGACGGCACCGGTGTCCAGGCAGATGGTGTTGTTGACCCATTCCGCCTCGGGGACGGGGGTGTGCCCGTAGACCACCATGGCCTTGCCCCGGTAGTCGCGCGCCCACGGGTAGCGCACCGGCAGGCCGTATTCGTCGGTCTCCCCCGTGGTGTCCCCGTAGAGCGCGAACGAGCGGACCCGGCCGGACGCGCGGCCGTGGTAGTCCTCTTTCAGCCCGGCGTGGGCCACGACCAGGCGGCCCTCGTCCAGAACGTAGTGGCTGATGAGGCCGTCCATGAAACGCAGTGCGCCATCGCGGAAGTCGTCGTCCTCCGCGCCGAGCTGCTCCATGGATTCGGCGAGCCCGTGCGACAGGCGCACCTTCCGGCCGCGGAGGGCCCGGATCAGTTTCGCCTCGTGGTTGCCCGAGACGCACAGTGCGTCGCCGGCGGCCACCATGCCCATCACCAGGCGCAGGACGCCCGGCGTGTCGGGCCCGCGGTCGACGAGGTCGCCGACGAAGACGGCGGTCCGCCCGCCGGGGTGGCTCGCCCCCACGGCGCGTCCCCCCGCGTCGTGCCGGAGCTCGTAGCCGAGGTCGCGCAGAAGGTCCTCGAGCTCCGCGCGGCAGCCGTGCACGTCGCCGACGATGTCGAACGGGCCGGTCAGCTCCCGCTTGTCGGTCCACGCCTTCTCGTAGATGATGGTCGCCGCGTCGATCTCCTCGGCGCCGGTCAGGACGTAGGAGCGGCGGAAGTCGCGCCCCAGCGACCGCAGGCCGCGCCGCAGCTCCCGCCGCTGGCGCGGCAGCACGTGCGGTGCCAGGTCGCGTTCCGGCCGGGCCGCGTTCCGCTCGGCCGCGAGGCTCTCGGGGACGTCCAGCACGATCGCGACCGACAGCACGTCGTGCTCCTTGGCGATCCGCAGCAGCGACTCCCGCGCCTTGCTCTGCACGTTGGTCGCGTCCACCACGGTCAGCAGGCCGCGCCGCAGCCGCTTGGCCACGATGTAGTGCAGCAGGTCGAACGCGTCGCCGGTGGCCGACTGGTCGTTCTCGTCGTCGGACACGACCCCGCGGCAGAAGTCCGACGACACCACCTGCGTGGGCCGGAAGTGCGTGCGCGCGAAGTGCGACTTGCCCGACCCGGACACGCCGACCAGCAGGACGAGGCCCATCTCCGGAATCCGGATCTCGGTCATCGGGTGAACACCCCCATCTGGGTCGGCGCGCCCACCTCGGGGTCCTCGGCGCCGACCGGCACGTGGCGGACGCGGTAGCCGTGGTCGGCGGCGACCCGGTCGGCCCACGCGCGGAACTCGGCCCGCGTCCATTCGAAGCGGTGGTCGGGGTGGCGCATCGCCCCCGGCGCCAGCCCCTCGTAGCGGACGTTGTGCTCGGCGTTCGGCGTCGTCACGACCACCACGCGGGGCGCGGCGTGGCCGAACACGACACGCTCGACCGCGCCCAGGCGGGGCGGGTCGACGTGCTCGACGACCTCCATCAGCACGGCGCCCTCGTAGCCGCGGAACCGCTCGTCGGCGTAGGTCAGGGCGCCCTGGAAGACGTCGTGGACGCGGCCGCTCTCCCGGCGCGGCTCCTGGTCCCAGCGGAGCCGCCGCCACGCGTGGCTCAGCGCACGGTGAGAGACGTCCGTACCGGAGACCTCGCTGAAGAAGTCGTCCTTGGCCAGCCGCGCGAGCAGCTTCCCAGAGCCGCAGCCGAGGTCGATGACGCGCCGCGCGTCCTCCTCGCGCAGCGCCCGCACGACCGACTCGAGACGCTGTTCGGCCAGCGGGACGGACTTCTCCTCTGACGGTGCCCGCTCCTGGTCCTCCTCGGTGGCGGGCGCCTCCTCCTCGACCTCCGCGGGGTCGAGCGCCTCGTCCGGCGCGTCCTCCGCATCGGCGAGGCGTCCCAGCGCGGACCGGACGAGGCCGCGCCGGTTGGCCAGGTACCTGCGGGTGATGGCTCCGCGGTCGGGGTGCGTGGCCAGCCAGCCCTCCCCCGCCCGGATGAGCTTGTCGACCTCGTCCGGCGCCATCCAGTAGTGCTTGGAGTCGTCCAGGACGGGCAGCAGCACGTACAGCTGGTTGAGGGCGTCGGCCAGCCGCAGCGTCCCGGACAGCGTGAGGGTCACGTACCGGGAGTCGCCCCACTCGGAGAACTCCGGGTCGAGCGGGACGGGCACGGCGGACACGTCCCAGCCGAGTGGTGCGAAGAAGCGCTCCGCCTGCCCCGGACCGCCTCTGCATGGGAGCGCTGGAAGGACGACTTCGAGCGGGATCGCCGTTTCCGCGAGTTCGGGGCGCAGGTCGCATCGTCCGCGCATGGCGGTGCGGAAGACGTTCGCCATGGCGGACGCCAGCAGGGACGACGCCGCATATGGACGGTCGTTCACGTACTGACCGAGAGAGAAGTCGGGGGTGTTCCTGCCGCGCGTGCGCACGAGCTTGACCGGGTCGACATCGAGCAGGAGCGCCGCGGTGCAGAGCCGCTCGTCGGCGTCCGGGTAGAAGACGTGCGCCGTCCCGAAGGACTGCTCGAACCGCTGCACGCGGTCCGGATGCTTATGCAGGAGGAAACCCAGGTCGGTCGCCTGGTCCATCGTCGTCGTGATCGTCAAAAGCACGCCCCAAGTGTGGCGGACCGTCCCGGACGCCCACATTCTTTTTCGCCGCGCCGGGCTCGGGAGCCGCGCTCAGGGAACGGAGGGCCCCTTCACGAACCGGCCCTTGCGGTCGTACGGCCAGCCGTTGATCCGGCAGCCCTTCAGCCCGAAGATCTGCTGCTGCATGACGGGCGCGGGGCGGCCCCGCCCGGCGCAGGTCATGTGCCCGTACCCGAGCCGGTGGCCGACCTCGTGGTTGATGGTCAGCGCGTGGTAGTGCTCGGGCTGCCCGCGGTAGTAGGTGGTGAGCAGCAGCCAGCGCTTCAGGTTGACGACGACCTGCTTGCCCGCGCTGCAGTTCACCTTGCCCTCGGTCGTCATCCCGTAGGCGCCGCAGATCCGGTCGACGGTGCCGGGCGAGGCCAGCTTGACCACGAAGTCGTACGGTCCGGAGCTGACGCGCTTGAACGACCACCGGCCGCCGGCGGTCCATCCCCGGGGGTCGGCCAGGATGTCGTCGACGCTCCGCGCGAACGCGGCGGGGTCCTGCCGGAGGCCGCCCTCGACCTCGACCATGTAGCGCATGAGCTTGCCGCGCCCGTGCACCTTGCCGGTCGAGGTCGGGCGGGCGAACTTCCCGGACCCCTTGGCGGGGACGTACGGGGGACGCGCGGGCTTGACGAGGGGCGGGTCGGACGGCTCCGTCTCCACCCTGGCATGGTTCTCCTCGCCGCCCGTGCCGCCGCCGCTCCCGGCGGAGGTGACACCGGGCACGTCCGAGCCCGGCCGCAGGTACCAGGCGAGCGCGCCGCCGGCCGTGATCACCAGCACGAGCGCCAGCATGCCGGCGATCGTGCCGCGAACCCGTCCCCGTCGCGCCCGCTCGAACTCCGCGTCCAGGTCTCCGGGCGTCCCCCTGCCGGACCGTCTGGTACGCGTTCGTGTGGGGTGCATCGCGAGCCAGGATGCCAGAAATGATCACAAAAGGGTTTGCGACCGGGTTTTCCGAGCCAGCAGAATCCTAGGCGACATGAGCAGACATCCCCGCCGCAGGACCGCGCAGGAGACCGTGGCCATCCTCGAACGCGGCGACTACACGGCCCCCTCCGGCCGCACCGTCTCGATCGCCGGAGGCCTCGCCCGCGCCGTCCACGACACCGTCCTGTACCGGCCGGACGAGCTGGACACCCTCCTGAAGAACCTCCCCGCGGGCGGAGGCGGCACCGGGACCCTCATCGAGGTGACCGACGAGACCACGCTCGCCGCCGCACGCCGGCTGCGCGGGGAGGGGGCGGTTCCGTTCGCCCTGAACTTCGCCTCCGCGAAGAACCCCGGCGGCGGGTTCCTCAACGGGGCGCACGCCCAGGAGGAGGGGCTGGCGCGCTCGTCCGGCCTGTACGAGTCGCTGCGCTCGGCCAGGGAGTACTACGACTTCCACCGCGCCCAGGGTGATCTGCTCTACAGCGACCACATGATCTACTCACCGGGCGTGCCGGTGTTCAGGGACGATGCCGGGCGCCTGCTGGAGGAGCCGTACGAGATCGCGTTCCTGACGTCCGCGGCTCCGAACCGCGGAGCGATCCGGGACGCCGCCCAGGCCGAGCGGATCCCGGCGGTTCTGCGGCTGCGCGCCCGGAAGGTCCTCGCCGTGGCGCTCGCCAACGGGCACGGCCGCATCGTCCTCGGCGCCTGGGGCTGCGGCGTCTTCCGCAACGACCCGGCGGAGGTCGCCGAGGTGTTCGCCGAGGCGCTGCGTCCCGGCGGCGAGTTCGCCGGACGGTTCGAGCACGTCGTCTTCGCCGTCTGGGACACCGCCGCGGGCTCCCCCAGGCACACCGCCTTCCAGCGCGTCTTCGGTCAGGACGGGCGCGGCTCCTCGACGTAGGACGCGATCCCCCGGACGAGCAGGTCGAGGCCGAACTCGAACCGCCCGTCGCCGTTCTCGTCCAGCAGCTCGTCCACCATGCCGCCGATCGTGGGGTAGCGGTCCGGCGGCAGCGCGGAGAAGTAGTCGCGGATCTGCCGGAAGTACTCCTGGAAGTGCTCCCACGCGTCCTGCCCGGCGGGCGTCTTCGCGACGTAGGCGGTCTCCTCGATGGCCTCGGCGTCGAGAAACCTGCCGAGGGTGTCGACGGCGATGCCGGCGACCCGCTTCGGGACGCCGCCGGCCCGCATGAGGGCGAGCTGCGCCTCGGCGACGTCCAGCAGGTGAGGGCCGGTGGGGATCAGCCCCATCGAGACCATCGCGATGTCGCGGTGCGAGATGTAGACGCGGCGGATGTCGCGGGCCAGGTCCTTCAGCTGCTCCTGCCAGCGCGCCGGATCGGGGACGGGGAGCGGGACCTCGGCGGCGATCCGGTCGAGCATCAGCTCGCGCAGTTCCTCCTTGCCCGACACGTGCGCGTACAGGGACGCCGGGCCGGTCCCGAGCTCCTGCGCGACGCGGCGCATGGTCACCGCCTCCAGCCCTTCGGCGTCCAGGACGCGGATCGCCGTCTCGACGACGGCCTCCTGCGTCAGGGGCTGCTTCGGCGGCGCGGCCTTGCGGGCCTTGCGTCCGGGCGGCGTCGGCATGTCCGGGTGCGCGGTGCTCACGGCGGGACCTCCCAATCTCGCGATACATCTTGACTCTGGCGAATCGCGATATATCTTCTCTACTTGAGAGAGAAGTTCGAGTCGAACCCGAACATCGTACTTGACACGAACACTGTTCCTATCTAGAAACAGTGTTCGTTGAACGAATGACGTTCCCTCCGGAGATGACGATGACCGAGACGATGACGCCCCTCAAACACGGCACCGGGGAGGCCGGCTACCGCTGGCGCTGGGTCGCCCTGTTCGTGATCCTCGCCGGCGAGATCATGGACATGCTGGACGCGCTGATCACCAACATCGCGGCCCCCACGATCCGCGCCGAGCTGGGCGGATCGGCCGCCACGATCCAGTGGCTCGCCGCCGGCTACACCCTCGCCATGGCGGTCGGCCTCATCACCGGCGGACGCCTCGGCGACCTCTACGGGCGCAGGCGGATGTTCCTCATCGGCGCCGCCGGCTTCACCCTCGGATCGCTGCTGTGCGGCATCGCCGTCTCCCCGGGGATGCTGATCGGCGCCCGCGCCCTGCAGGGCCTGTTCGGCGCGCTGATGCTCCCGCAGGGCATCGGGATGATCAAGCAGATGTTCTCGGCGAAGGAAATGGGCGCCGCGTTCGGCCTGTTCGGACCGGTGATGGGCCTGTCGTCGGTCGGCGGCCCGGTGCTGGCCGGCTGGCTGATCGACGCCGACCTGTTCGGCACCGGCTGGCGGATGATCTTCCTGATCAACCTGCCGCTCGGCGCCGCCGCCGTGCTGGCCGGGCTGCGGTTCCTGCCCGCCGGGCGCGCCGAGCACGCCTCCCGCCTCGACCTCACCGGCGCGGCCCTGGCGTCCCTCGGCGCCGGCCTGCTGATCTACCCGCTCGTCCAGGGCCGCGAGCACGACTGGCCCGCCTGGACGTTCGCCATGATGGCCGCGTCCCTGCTCGTCTGGGGCGTGTTCGCCCGGTACGAGTCCCGCAAGCAGCGCGCCGGAGGAGACCCGCTCATCGTCCCGAGCCTGTTCCGCAAGCGCGGCTTCACCGGCGGGCTCGTCGTCGGCATGGTGTTCTTCTCCGGCGTCGCGGGCCTCGGCCTGGTGCTGTCGCTGTTCTTCCAGATGGGCCTCGGGTTCTCCCCGCTGAAGACGGGGCTCGCGCAGATCCCCTGGTCGGCCGGCATCGTCATCGGGTTCGGCGTCGCCCAGGCCGTGCGGCGGTTCGGCCGCACGGTGATCCACGCCGGGGCGCTCACCATGGCCGCCGGCATCGCCGGGTTCTCCACCACCCTCCAGTACGCCGGGATCGACGTCACCGCGTGGCAGCTCGTCCCCGCGCTGACCGTGACCGGGCTCGGCATGGGCCTGCTGATGGCGCCGTTCTTCGACACCGTCCTCGCGGGCGTCGAGCCCGAGGAGACCGGCTCGGCGGGCGGCACGCTCACCGCCGTCCAGCAGCTCGGGGCCGCGCTCGGCGCCGCCGTCCTCGGCACGATCTTCTTCGGCCTGCTGGGCGGGCACGTCGCCGCCGCGGCCGACGACGGCGCCGCCGGGCTGCGCGGGCGGCTCGCCGCCGCGTCCGTCCCCGCGGCGCAGCGGGACCGGATCGTGGACGGCCTGCGCGACTGCGGCCACGACCGCGCCACCGCCAAGGACGCCGCCGCCGTCCCCGCGTCCTGCCACCGGCTCCAGGACGACGTCCGGGCCGCCGTCGGCGCCGCGCCGCAGTCGGCTCCGGCCGTGCAGAAGGCGGTCGCGGACGCCGCCGGGCACTCGGCCAAGACCGGGTTCGGCGACGCCATGAAGATCACGCTGTGGGTCGAGGTCGGGCTCCTCGGCCTCACCTTCCTGGCGACGTTCCTGCTGCCGATGCACCCCCGCCCGGAAGAAGAGCCGGTCTGAAGGAGACCGTCCGACACAAGACGAGGCCCGCGGCGGAGGGACTCCCCCACCGCGGGCCCGCGCCCTGTTCAGACCTTGCTCAGCACCTCCGCCGCCAGCAGCTCCAGGTGGTCAAGATCGTGCATGTCGAGAACCTGCAGGTAGACGCGCTCGGCGCCCAGCTCGCCGAACTGGCCGATCTTGTCGACCAGCTCCCCCGGCGTGCCCGCCAGGCCGTTGCCGCGCAGCTCCGACACCTCCCGGCCGATGGCGTCGGCGCGGCGCTTCAGCTCGGCCTCGTCCCGTCCGCAGCAGACGACCTGGGCGGCCGAGTAGACCAGCGGCCTCGTCCGGCCCGCCTCGGCGCACGCCGCGCGGACCCGGTCGAACGCCCCGGCGGTGTCCTTCACCTGGTGGAACGGGACGTTGTACTCGTCCGCGTAGCGGGCCGCCAGCCGCGGCGTCCGCTTCGCGCCGAACCCGCCGATGATGATCGGCGGACCGCCCGCCTGCGCCGGCTTCGGCAGCGCGGGCGAGTCGGACAGCGCGTAGTGCCTCCCGCTGAACGAGTACGTCTCCCCGGACGGCGTCCCCCACAGCCCGGTGACGATCTCGACCTGCTCCTCCAGCCGCTCGAACCGCTCCGCCAGGCTCGGGAACGGGATGCCGTACGCGGTGTGCTCGTCCTCGAACCAGCCCGTGCCGAGCCCGAGGTCGACGCGCCCGCCGCTCATCTGGTCGACCTGCGCGACCGAGATCGCCAGCGGCCCCGGGTAGCGGAACGTCCCGGCCGTCACCAGCGTGCCGAGCCTGATCCGGCTGGTCTCCCGGGCCAGCGCGCCCAGCGTGATCCAGGAGTCGGTCGGGCCCGGCTCGCCCGTCACGTCGCCCATCTTGACGAAGTGGTCGGAGCGGAAGAACGCGTCGAAGCCGAGGTCCTCCGTCGCCTTGGCCACGGCCAGCTGAGTCTCGTAGCTCGCCCCCTGCTGGGGCTCAGTGAAGATCCGAAGTCGCATGACCCCATCCTCGTACGGACCCGGCGCCGCCCGCGCGGCGGGTCAGGGCGTCCCGGCGATCCGCGCCCTGTCCGGAGGCGTCTTCGCATGCCCCTGCCCGGACGGCCTCGCATGCCCCTGCCCGGACGGCTTGTTCTTGGCGGGCTTCGCGTGCCCGTGCCCGGCGGCCTTCGCGACCCGCACCGCCGGGAAGCCCCCGGCGTCGACGGCCGAGCCCCACATCACCGTCCCGCGCAGGGCGATCCTCTGCCCGGACCTCGCGCGCTCGGAGACCTTCGCCTTGAACTCGCCGTCGGCCCACCGGCCCTGCTTCAGGGTGCCCAGGTTGCAGACGACCGTCCGCCCGGTGGCCTTGCAGCGCCCCCCGGACACGAACACCAGCGACCGCGGCAGCGTCACCAGGAACACCGCTCTGGCCGACTTCTGCGACCCCTTGGCGAGCACCTCGAACGACCACTCGTAGGTGCGCCCGGGAACCACCGCCCTCTCAGGGCCGTCAGTGTGGAGCACCACCCTGCCGTGAGCCTGGTGCTTCGACGCATTGGCCTTGTGCTTGGCCGCCTGGCCACCGTGATGCGAGTGCTTCTTGTGCTTCTTGCCGTGGCCCTTGTGCTTCCCGCCGTGCTTGCCGGCGTGCTTCCCGCCGTGCTTCTTGCCGTGTTCGTGGCAGTGCTTATTGGACGAGTGCTTCTTCGACTTGTGCTTCTTCGACTTGTGCTTGCCGTGCGCCTTCTGCCGCGGAGGCGGCTTCGAAGCGGCGTCCTGGCCCCCCTCGTGCACCGCCGGGACGGGAACGTCGGCATGCGCTCCCGGCGCCGCCGCCACACCTCCCAGCAGCGGAGCGGCGGCCAGCAGGACCAGGCCGCGCCCCTTCAGTGTCCGGATCACTTTGCCCCCCGTGACCTGCGAGAATTCGACGGATACGTCCATCCGGCGAGCACCGGGCCGTCCACCCGGCACCGCATTGACGTGCCGTCACGCACGGTAACATAACTGTCACCGATGGTCCTCATCCCGCCTGAACCTCCCCAATCTCCTGCGCCACAGGCGTCCCGGGTTGTTGAATCGGCGTTGACCCCTACCCCTGACTCTGGAGCTGACATGGCTGTCTTCGGCGTCGACTACGCGTGGGGCCGCCCCGGCGCGGCCGCGCTGAAACGCGCCGGGGCGAAGTTCGCGTGCCGCTACCTGTCCCACGACACGACCGGCAAGAACCTGACGCGCGCGGAGGCCGACGAGCTGTCCGCGGCGGGCATCTGGCTGGTCGTCGTCTGGGAGACGACCGCGCAGCGCCCCCTGGCCGGACGATCCGCCGGCGTCGCCGACGCCCGGGACGCCGCCGCGCAGGCCGAGGCGTGCGGCATGCCGGACGACCGGCCCATCTACTTCGCCGCCGACTGGGACGCCTCCGCCGGGCAGCAGGACGAGATCAACGCCTACCTCGACGGCGCGGCGAGCGTGATCGGCCGCGACCGGGTCGGGCTCTACGGCGGCTACGGCCCGGTCGACCGCGCCTTCGACGCGAAGAAGATCACCTTCGGCTGGCAGACGTACGCCTGGTCCGGCGGCAGGTGGGACGCGCGGGCCCAGCTGCAGCAGTACTCCAACGACCACACCATCAACGGCGTCGGCGTCGACTACGACCGCGCCGTGAAGAGCGACTACGGGCAGTGGCGCGTCGGCGTCTCGCCCGAGGGAGACGACATGCCCGACTACGTGTCCGTCGGAACCGGCGGCAAGGAGCAACAGCTCGCTCCCGGGACGTGGACGAACGTCACCTGGAGCAAGGAGTACTCCGACAGCCACCACCAGCACAACGACCCGGGCGGGCCGAGCCTGCTGACCGGGTCGGCCCGGTACAGCCTGTCCGTGGGCACCACCGTCCGCGGCGTCCCCGCGGGCACGCTCATCCAGGCCCGGGTGGTCGAGGTGGAGATCGAGGACACCGGCAAGTTCCAGGCCGGCCCCGTCCAGGACTTCGTCTCCGCCGGCGACAGCACCAACCTGGTCTACAACCTCGCCGCCGACACCGTCGAGGCGGGCAAGCGGGTGCGGTTCCAGCTGCTGCACCGCGGTTCCGCGGCCGCCACCCTCACCCAGGGCAGCGCCAAGGTCTTCTTCTGGCGCTAGCCGCCCGGAGGCGGCCGGCTAGAAGTCGTCGTTGATGTAGGGCGCCAGCGGAACGGCCAGGGAGGTCGCCAGGCGGGCGGCGGCGCCGGGCGTGTGCTCGGTCACGGCGCCGACCCTGGTCAGCGTGACCGGGTCCTGCCCGCCCAGGTAGACGGCCGCGAGGTCGGCCGCGGTGAGCGTCAGGTCCGGCCGCTCCGTGGTCGCCTCGCAGGCGGCGGCGCCGGTGGTGGAGGCACCAAGGCGCCAGCGTCCGTCGTTGCCCGGGATGCGTGGGTCGCCGACCTCCAGGACGAAGGTGTCGTCGGTGGCCCAGGAGCGGGCGCGCAGGGCGGCCGGCACATCGATCAGCCGGAGCCAGAGGGCGCCGAAGCCGTGCGTGACGGTGACCTGCTCGGAGTCGGCGGCCATGTGCGGGAGCAGGTCGTCCACCGGGCGGTTCGGGGCGACCACGCGGGACGACAGGTCGATCGAGGCCAGGAACCGCCAGAGCGCCGCCTCGGCCTGCGGAGTGTCGGCGACGAGGTCGACGACCCGGATCGTCCCCCCGCGGGCCCGGTAGACCGCGTAGCCGGCGGGGTGGTGGACGATGCGCGGCGCGGTGTACCCCTCGGCGTCCCGGTCGGTCGCCCGCAGGACCCCCCGCGTCCACCAGTCGGCGTCGCGGACCAGGCCGCCCGGACGCACCGCCAGCGACCGATCGTGGATCGGGCCGAGCAGGTCGGGGGCGGAGGCGGTGTCGACCAGTCGCAGCGGGCGGTCGTCGGGCACCGTGCGCAGATCGAGCGGCCGCGAGGAGTCGACCTCCAGGCCGATCGCGCGCGTGGCCAGGCCGAAGCCGTACCTGCCGTAGATGACGCCCTCGGACGCCCAGAGCGCGGCCACCGGACGTCCCGCCGCGATGGCGTCGGCGTCCATCCGGTCCATCATGGACGTCAGGATCCCGCGGCGGCGGTGCGTCGGCAGGACTCCGACGAACGTGACCGCCGAGCAGTCGAGCAGCGCGCCCGGGACCGCGAGCCGCATGGGCAGGGTCCCGAGCTGGCCGACGAGCGTGCCGCCGTCGTAGGCGCCGATGCGCTCGGCGCGCAGGAGAGGCCAGCCGTCCCGCTCCTGGTCCCCGTCGTCCATGGAGAGGTGGAACACCACCCCCGCGAAGTCGCGCATGCGGACGGCGTCGGCCTCCGGGATGTCCCTGATCTCGATCACAGTTCCACGCTATGCCCCACCGCAACCGTTTTTCCGCTGGTCACCGCACGATGGACGGGGGCTCGGCACGACCCGGCAGGACCAGGCACAGCGGGAGGGCGGCAAGGGTGAAGGCCACGGACCACCAGAAGGCGTGGTCGTAGCCGACGGCCAGGGCCTCCGGCCCGCGGGCGCCTCCGGCGCCATCCTGGAGGACGACGGCGAGGACGGCGATGCCCACGGACCCGCCGATCTGCTGGGCGACGCGGCTGATGATGCTGGCATCGGGGATCTCGTGGTGTCCGAGGCCGACGTACGCGGCGCCGGCCGGCGCGATCATGGCGGCGCCCAGGCCGGCGCCGCGGACGAACAGCGCGGCCATGAGCAGGATCTCGCCGGTGCCGGCGGTGACGAACGCGAACGGCACGGTCGCCGCGGCGACGAAGGCGAAGGAGACGGCGGCGACCCGGCGGGGCCCGAAGCGGTCGACGCAGGTCCCCGCCAGGCCTCGCGCGAGGAGCGCGCCGGCGCCCTGCGGGATGAGCAGGAGACCGGCGCCCAGCGCGTCGTGCCCGCGGACCTGCTGGAAGTACAGCGGCAGCAGCATCATCGCGCTGTACAGGGAGAGGCCGCCCAGGAAGAGCAGGGCCGAGGAGGAGGCGACCGCACGGTGGCGGAACAGCCGCAGGTCGATCAGCGCGCCCGCGGGCCGGGCCAGCGTCCGGGCGGTGAAGGCGGCGACCAGGGCGAGTCCGCCGAGCAGCGGGACGAGGACATGGGCGGCGGTGACGTCCGCGCTGCTCTGGACCCGGGAGAGCCCGTAGATGAGAGCGGCGGTGCCGGGGCACAGGAGTAGCAGACCGACCAGGTCCAGGCGGGCGGGGGGCTTCCCGGGCGCGGGCCGGTCGTCGGGCAGGTTGCGCCAGGCGAGCCAGGCACCGGCGGCGCAGAAGGGGATGTTGACGTAGAACATCCAGCGCCAGTCGGCCCGGTCCAGGATGAGGCCGCCCAGGACCGGCCCCAGGATGGGGCCGAGCGCGGTGGGCACGGTGATCATGGCCATGACCCTGCCGATGTGTCGGCCCCCGGCCGCCTGCATGAGCAGGGTGACCATGAGGGGCATCATCAGGCCGCCCGCGACGCCCTGGACCACGCGGAAGGCGATCAGGCTGGCCGCGTCCCACGCCAGGGCGCTCAGGACCGATCCGAGCAGGAACCCGCCCAGGGCCGAGATCCACAGGCGCCGCCCGCCGAGGCGCGACTGGGCCCAGCCGGCGAGCGGGATGGCGGCGAACACCGCCAGCAGGTACGCGGTGCTCACCCACTGGACCGTGGACAGGGACGTGTGCAGATCGGTCGCCAGGTCGTCGAGGCCGACGCTGACGATGGTGGTGTCGAACACGACGGCCAGGGCGCCGACGATGAGGGTGACCGCCATGCGCCACACGGCGGGGTCGACACGCTCGGACTCCGGTGCCGGGGACGCGGCCGTCGTGTCTCGGGGAACGCTCACGGGTGACCGCCCTTTAGATAGGACTCTCTATCTTACGCGGCCAGCGTAGGCCGCTACGATGAGATAGACAACTCTTTCTCAAGCGAGAGGCGGGCGGATGGCGGAGCGGCGCCGGGGAGCGGCACTGGAGAAGGCGCTCCTCGATGCGGCCTGGGACGAGCTCGCCGAGCACGGCTACGCCAGGTTCACGGTCGACGCCGTGGTCAGACGGGCCGGCACCAGTCCCCCGGTGCTCTACCGCCGCTGGTCCGACCGCGACGAGCTGGTCCGCGCGGCAATCTCCCACGTGCTCAAGGAATCATTGCTGGAGCTCCCTGACACGGGCAGCCTGCGGGACGACCTGGTGACCCTCATGCGGGAGATCAGCAGGGCCCGCGTGCGGCTCATCACCCTCGTGTACGGGGCCTTGGCGGGCTACCACCGGGACGTGGGCGAGAGCCTCGGCGAGCTGCGCGACCCCGCCGTGACGGGCCGGGCCGAGGCCCTCGACACGATGTACGGCCGTGCCGTCCGGCGCGGCGAGATCGACGCGGACCGCCTGACCGACCGCATCAGGAGCCTGCCGTTCGACCTGCTGCGCCACGAGATTCTGCTGACCTTCGCCCCCGTGCCCGACGAGGTCATCGAGGAGATCGTCGACACGATCTTCCTGCCCCTGGTGCGGCGACCGGGGTGCTAGCCCCTGACCAGGGTCGCGAGGCACTCCACGTGCTGCGTCATCGGGAACGCGTCGAAGGCGCGGAGGGTCTCCAGCGTCCAGCCGCGCTCGCCGAAGTAGGCCAGGTCGCGGGCCAGAGTGGCCGGGTCGCAGGACACGTAGGCGATCTTGCGGTCGGCGAGGCGGGTGATGTGCTCGACGACGTCGCGGCCCGCACCGGCGCGCGGCGGGTCGAGGACGACGACGTCGGCGCGCCGGACGCGGGAACCTCGGTGGTGGCCGGTGCCGCGCTTGTTCTGCGTGCGGGACCCGGCGGACGCGATCCCGAACTCCAGGTCGGCGACGACCTCCTCCACCGCCCCGCGCTCGATCGAGACGTTCGGCAGGTCGCGCAGGTTGTGGCGGGCGTCGCGGACGGCCTGCCCGTCGGACTCGACGCCGACGACGAGCCCGTCGGGGCCGACCCGGTCGGCGAGGACGCCGGCGAACAGCCCGACGCCGCAGTACAGGTCGACGGCGATGTCGCCGGGCTTCGGTTCGAGGGCGTCGAGCACGGCGTCGGCCAGGAGCCGCGCGGCGCCCGGGTGGACCTGCCAGAAGCCGCTGCCGCTGACCTGGTACAGCCGCCCGGAGACCTCCTCGCGGACGTACGGGAGCGCGGCGCCCGGCTCGGGCCTGCCCCGGACGAGCCGGACCGGCACGTCCAGCCGCGGCACCCGGATCTTGCGGCGGTCCCGCCCGCGCAGCACGACCAGCCGGTCGCCGGTGGTGGCGGAGACGACGCCCTCGACGCCGCTCGCGCCGGGCCACCGCTTGCGCTCGATGCCCATCAGCTCCACGCCGGGGTGGGCGATCAGGCACTCGTCGATCGGCTCGATGTCGTGGGACCGGTGCCGGCGGAGGCCGACGGCTCCGGAGGAGACGGCGAACTGCACGCGGGTGCGCCAGCCGAGCCCCGGGGGCGGGGCCACGTCGCCCTCGACCGGGTAGGGCACCTCCTCGACGACCACCGTGCGGGTGATCCCGGCGAGGCGCCGCAGCTGCTCCTCGACGACCGCGGCCTTGAGCGCCCGCTGGGCGGGCAGGGAGGCGTGCTGCCAGTCGCAGCCGCCGCAGCGGCCGGGGCCGGCGAACGGGCACGGCGGCTCGACCCGGTCCGGGGACGCCTCGATGATCTCCACGGCGTCGGCGCGCAGGAAGTTCTTCGTGCGGTCGGTGACGCGGGCTCGCACCCGTTCGCCGGGCAGGGCGTGCCGGACGAAGACCACGCGGCCCTCGTGCCGGGCGACGCAGAAACCGCCGTTGGCGACGTTGCCGACCTCCAGGTCGAGGACGTCGGGTTCGAGTTCAGTCACGGTCCGAAACACTACCGGCACCGGGACGCGTTCCGGTCCGCGGCGGACGCCGGGAGGCGCCCGGCCCCGGCGGCTCGGGCCGGGCCTTCAGCCGGTCGGAGGACTGGAGCTGCCAGGCGACGCTCGTGACCATGACGCCCGGCTGGAACAGCAGCCGGCCCTTCAGCCGCAGCGCGCTCTGGTTGTGCAGCAGCTGCTCCCACCAGTGGCCGACGATGTACTCGGGGATGAACACGGTGACGACGTCGCGGGGGCTCTTGCGCCGGACGCTCTTGACGTACGACAGGACGGGCCGCGTGATCTCCCGGTACGGCGAGTCGAGGATCTTCAGCGGCACGGGGATGTCGAGGGCGTCCCACTCCTCCTGGAGGCGCTGCGACTCCTCGGCGTCCACCGCGACCGTCACCGCCTCCAGCGTGGAGGGCCGGGTAGCGCGGGCGTAGGCGAGCGCCCGCAGCGTCGGCTTGTGGATCTTGGAGACGAGCACGATGCCGTGGTTGCGGGCGGGCAGCGCGACGTCCTCGCCGGAGGGCACCAGCTCCGCGGCGACCCGGTCGTAGTGCCGCCTGATCGCCTTCATCAGCAGGAACAGCAGCGGCATCGCGATGCACACGATGTAGGCGCCGAGCGCGAACTTGGTGATCAGCACGACGACCAGGACGATGCCGGTGAGGGTGGCGCCGAACGCGTTGATCGCGCGGGAGGTCTTCATCCGGCGCCGCTGCGCCGGATCGTTCTCGGTGGTGAGCAGCCGGTTCCAGTGCCGGACCATGCCGATCTGGCTGACCGTGAACGACACGAACACGCCGACGGTGTACAGCGGGATCAGCCGGCTGACCGACGCGTCGTAGGCGTAGATCAGCAGCCCGGCCATGGTGGCGAGGATGATGATGCCGTTGCTGAAGGCCAGCCGGTCGCCGCGGGTGTGCAGCTGGCGCGGGAGGTAGCGGTTCTGGGCGAGGACCGACCCGAGCACCGGAAAGCCGTTGAACGCGGTGTTGGCCGCGAGGAACAGGATCAGCGCGGTCATCGCGGTGACGAGCGCGAACCCCGGGGTGAAGTTGCTGAAGACGGTGTGCGCGACCTGCGCGATCACCGGGTCGGCGTCGTGCAGCTCGCGGCCGGTGGCCGGGTCGACGAGGTGGCTGCCCTGGTCGGGTTCGGCGAACCTGGCGTCGGTGATGTAGGCGAACGCGGTGACGCCGCCGAACATCGTCATCGCGACGAGGCCCAGCATCAGCAGGGTGGTGGCGGCGTTCTCCCCCTTGGGCTTGCGGAAGGCGGGCACGCCGTTGCTGATCGCCTCGACGCCGGTCAGCGCGGCGCAGCCGGAGGAGAACGCCCGCAGCAGCAGGAAGACCAGCGCGAACCCGGCGAGGTCGGTCTCGTCGCCGCGGATCTCGTAGTGCGCGGTCTCGGCCTCCAGCTCGGCGCCCGAGACCAGCCGGACCAGGCCCCACGCCAGCATGCCGACGACCGCGAACATGAACAGGTAGGTGGGGATCGCGAACGCGACCCCGGCCTCCTTGAGGCCCCGCAGGTTGCCGAGGGTGAGCAGCACCACGATGCCGATGGCGACCCCGACCTCGTGCGGCTGCATGAACTCCAGCAGCGCGCCGAGGTTCTCCACCCCGGACGACACCGACACCGCGACGGTGAGGACGTAGTCGACGAGCAGCGCGCTCGCCACGATGACGCCCCAGTTGCCGCCGAGGTTGGTGGTGGCGACCTCGAAGTCGCCGCCGCCGCTCTGGTAGGCCCGGACGTTCTGCCGGTAGGACGCGACCACGGTGAGCAGGATGACCACGACGGCCGCCGCGACCCACGGCGTGTAGTGGTACATCACCAGCCCGCCGGCGCCGAGGGCGAGCAGGATCTCCTGCGGCGCGTAGGCCACCGAGGAGAGGGCGTCGCTCGCGAAGACCGGCAACGCGATCCGCTTCTTCAGCAGCTGCTCGTGCTGCTGGGAGCTGCTCAGCGCGCGGCCGAGGAGGAGCCTCTTCGTGAGGTCCGGAACCTTTGACACGCAACGAGACTCTAGCCCGTGCCGGTGACGCCCCCGCCGCCGCCCGCCTTCAGTGTTCTGAGCAGCGCGTTCGGGTGTCGCAGGCCCCTCGGCGGGCCGGTCGGGTAGTACTCGGCTGGGGGGATGTGTAGGTTTGCAGCCCGGCAGGGATCATTCACAGGAAACGGTCCTCGGGCGCGGCACGGTCTCGGCGGCGAATGCCGTGCACGGCGCGGGGGGTACAGGGGGGAACGTCCCCTGGACGGAAGAAGGAACGGCCGTGCATATCGTGATCATGGGATGCGGGCGGGTCGGGTCGACGCTCGCCCACATCCTGGAGGACAAGGGCCATTCGGTGGCCATCATCGACCAGAGCCCGGAGGCGTTCCGCCGGCTCCGCAGCGGGTTCCGGGGCCGCCGCATCACCGGGTTCGGGTTCGACCGCGATGTGATCGCCGAGGCGGGCATCGAGCGCGCGTCCGCGTTCGTGGCCGTGAGCAGCGGCGACAACTCCAACATCATCTCCGCGCGGGTGGCGCGGGAGACGTTCGGCGTGGACAACGTGGTGGCCCGGATCTACGACCCGCGCCGGGCGGAGGTGTACCAGCGGCTCGGCATCCCCACGGTCGCGACCGTCCGGTGGACGGCCGACCAGATCCTGCGCCGGCTGCTCCCCGAGGGCGCCGAGCCGCTGTGGCGCGACCCGACCGGCGCGGTCGTCCTCGCCGAGCTGGACTCCGGTCACCTGTGGGTGGGCGAGAAGGTCGGGGCGCTGGAGGAGCACGCCCGGACCCGCGTGGCGTTCCTGTCGCGGATGGGCGAGGCGCTCGTCCCCGAGCGGGACACGGTCATCCAGGACGGCGACATCGTGCACATCATGGCGGGCGCCGACGATCTGGAGCGCGTGAACGCCGCCGTCGCGGCGCGGAACGGGGAGGACGCCTGATGCGGGTCGCGATCGCCGGGGCGGGCGCGGTGGGCCGCTCCATCGCCCAGGAGCTGCTGGAGAACGGGCACGAGGTGCTGCTGATCGACAAGAGCCCCAAGGCCATCAAGGTCGAGATGGTGCCGCGCGCGGAGTGGCTGCTGGCCGACGCGTGCGAGATCTCCGCACTGGACGACGCCGCGCTGGAGCGCTGCCAGGTGGTGGTCGCCTCGTCCGGCGACGACAAGGTCAACCTGGTGGTGTCGCTGCTGGCCAAGACCGAGTACGGGGTGCCGCGGGTGGTGGCGCGGATCAACCACCCGAACAACGAGTGGCTGTTCAACGAGTCGTGGGGCGTGGACGTGGCCGTGTCCACGCCGCGGCTGCTGTCGGCGCTGGTCGAGGAGGCCGTCAGCGTCGGCGACCTCGTCCGGCTGATGACGTTCCGGCAGGGCGAGGCGAACCTGGTGGAGCTGACGCTGCCGGAGGACGCGCCGCTCGGCGGGCAGCGGGTCGGGTCGGTGGCCTGGCCGCGCGACACCGCGCTGGTGGCGATCCTGCGGGAGGGGCGGGTGCTGGTGCCCTCGTCCGACGACACGCTGGAGCCGGGCGACGAGCTGATGTTCGTCGCCAGCCAGGACGTGGAGGACGAGCTCGCGGAGCTGCTCGGCGGCAGGTGACCGCGAGGGTCAGGCGGTTTCCTCGCGGTCGATCGGGGTGCGGCCGCGGGCGAGCAGCCCCACCATGGCGGCCAGCGCCGCCACCTGCAGCGGCCAGCCCATCACGATCTTGGCCGTGCCGAGCAGGCCGCTCTGGTCGCCGTCCGCGAGGTAGATCGGGTACTGGACGGCGACCCGGGCGGCGCAGGGCAGGACGAGCAGCCAGGTGAGCCGGGAGCACAGCTTCACGATGCCGGGGTCGGACCGCCAGGCGGTCGGGTCGCCGGTGACCGACCCGATGATGAAGCCGACGATCGGCCAGCGCACCGCGATCGAGAAGATCATCGCGGCGGCGTAGCCGGCGTTGAGCATGATGCCGGGCAGGAACGCGTCCTCGGCCTTGCCGGAGCGCAGCGCGAAGAACGCGGCGATCGCGATCCCGATGAGGCTGTTCAGGACGAACTGGGGGCTGGAGCGCTGCGCGAGCCGGACGGCGAGCAGCAGCACCGCGGCGCCGACGCCGGCGGTGACGGCGAGCTTGATGTCCTCGACCGCCACGTAGGTGCCGGTGAAGGCGATCGTCGGCACGGCCGCCTCGACCATGCCGCGGACGCCGCCGAGCGCCTTGCTCAGCTGGGCGCGGACGGCGGCCTCCACGGTGTCGTGGGCGGCGGTCTCCCGCTCGGCGCCCGTCTTCACTTCGCTCACGTGGGTCTCCCGGCTGCCCGCCGCGGCCTCATCAGCCGCCGCGCAGCTCGTAGCGCGGATTGAACATGACCTTGCGCCCGTCCTGCTCGCTGACCAGCCCCTCGGCGCGCAGCCGGCGGCCCGGGTCGATGCCGGCGATCTTGCGCCGGCCGAGCCAGACCAGGTTGACCACGTCGGTGCCGTCGTAGAGCTCGGCCTCCAGGGCGGGGGCTCCGCCCCGCGGCCGGAGGGTCACGGTACGTAGCGTACCGGCCACGCAGTGCCGCTTGCGCGCGGCGCAGTCGCTGATCGGCGTCGCGCCCTCGTCATCGGCGCTCTTCTGCAGCTCCTCGGCCTCGAGCTCGGCCTTGCCGGCCGCCATGCGCCGCAGGAAGCGCCGGAGGCCGCCCTTCCCTCGCTCGCGCCCGGCGGGCTCCGCCGCCTGCGGCGTGCCGGCCGAAACCTCGTCCATACCTCGAAGCGTATGGCATCCCCGGACGAACCGGATCCTTCACCCTCACCGGAAACTCGACCCGTCTCACAGTGGAATGAAGCATTCCGTTCTGATACTCTTGGAACAGAGCATTCCGCTCCAACAGGAAGGACAAGCCGTGACCGCCACGCTCGACACCGCGGCCCCCGCCGCGGGGACACGCACCACGGAAACGAGCCGGGACGGCGCCGTCGCGCCGCACCCGCGCCGCTGGCTCGGCCTCTCGGCGATCCTGGCCGCCACCCTGCTGAACCTCCTCGACTCCACCGTCGTGAACGTGGCCGCGCCCGCGATCCGCGCCGACCTCGGCGGGTCCTACTCCGCGCTCCAGTGGATGGCCGCCGGCTACACCCTGGCCCTCGCCGTGGCGCTGCTCACCGGCGGACGGCTCGGCGACATGTTCGGGCGGCGGCCGGCCCTGCTCGCCGGCGCCGCCGGGTTCCTCGTCACCTCGACGGCCTGCGCGCTCGCCTGGTCGCCGGAGAGCCTGATCGCCGCCCGCGTCGCGCAGGGCCTGTTCGCCGCGGTGATGATCCCGCAGGGCTTCGGCCTGATCCGCGACCTGTTCGGCGCGGACACCGGCAAGGCGTTCGCGCTGTTCGGTCCGGTGATCGGGCTCGCCACGATCCTCGGACCGGTGGTCGCCGGGCTGCTCATCGACGCCGACCTGTTCGGCACCGGCTGGCGCGCGATCTTCCTGGTGAACATCCCGGTGGGCGCGTACGCGCTGGTCATGGGCGCCCGGGTGCTGCCCGCGCCGGTCACCGCGGACCGCTCCGGCGGCCTGGACGTCACCGGCATGCTGCTGGGCGGCCTCGGCATGAGCATGCTGGTCTACCCGCTCGTCCAGGGACGCGAGCTCGGCTGGCCCGCCTGGTCGCTCGCGCTGCTCGCCGGCTCGGTCCCCGCCCTGGCCCTGTTCGCCGCGCACCAGCTCCGCCGCACCCGTCGCGGCCGGACACCGCTGGTCCGGCTGAGCGTGTTCGCGAACCGGTCGTACACCTCGGGCGTCCTGTTCGTCATCGTCTTCTTCGGCACGATCACCGGCTTCTCCCTCGCCACCGGCCTGTTCCTGCAGCTCGGCCTCGGCTACACCCCGCTCGCCGCGAGCCTGGCGATGTCGTCCTGGGCGATCGGCGCGTTCGCCGGGTCGGCGTTCAGCGGCATGACGATGACCAGCCTGGGCCGCCGGATCCTGCACCTCGGCCTGGCGCTGATGACCGCCGGCCTGGCCGCGCTGTACGCGGTGTTCGAGGCGGCCGGGACGGGGCTCGGCGGCTGGCACCTGGCGGCGCCGCTGCTGCTGTTCGGCGCCGGGATGGGCATGATCTTCGTCCCGCTGTTCGACATCATCGTGGCGGGCATCGCCGACCACGAGGTCGGGTCCGGCTCGGCCGCGCTGGAGTCGGTGCAGCAGCTCGGCGCGTCCCTCGGCATCGCGGCGCTCGGCACGGTGTTCTTCGGGGCGATCGGCGCCCCGGTGGCCGGGCACTTCGCCGCGGCGGCCGCGCTGGACGCCGCGAAGCAGGTGACCGTCCTGACCGCCGGCCTCACCGCCGCCGCGTTCCTGGTCGCCTTCCTCCTCCCCAGCCGGGCCCGCGCCCACTGAGCACCCTCCGCCCGGCTCGCCGTCCGCCCGGACGGCGAGTCCGGCGTTTCGGGGGAACGATGAGTTTCCCCCGCCGGTCCCGTCTCCACAACGAACCGCTCATGATCTGCGCAGGCGGGCGGCGGCCATCGCGGTGAAGTAGCCGATCTCCGGAATCCTCATCAGGCTGGCGGTGGCGTAGTAGATCGCGCCGCCGCCCGCGCCTCCGACGAGGACGGCGAGCAGGGCGGGGACGCGGTCGCCGGACAGGTGGCCGAAGGCCCACACGATCAGCGCGGCGAACGCGACGGCGGGCAGGGCGGCCAGGTGCAGCCGGACCAGCGCCCGGAGGATGCGGCGCCCGTCCAGCCCGCCGAGCCGCCTGCGCAGGACGAGCGCCGCGCCCGCCGCGCCGAGCGCGTAGAACAGCCCGTACGCGACCGGCAGCCCGACCACCACCTGCCGCGCCGGGACGGACCACAGCAGCGCGAACGCGGCGGCCGCCTGCGCGATCCCGGCGGGGACGGCGATGAGGCCGGGCGTGCGGGTGTCGCCGAGGGCGTAGAAGACGCGCATGAGCAGCTGGTGGACGGTGAACGGCAGCACCATCACGGCGAACACCATGAGGACGAGGCCGATCCGGCGCGCCCCGTCCGGCGTGAGGCTCCCGTAGGCGAAGAACGTGACCGAGCCGGGGATCGCGAACACCAGCATCCCGAGCCAGAGCGGGACGAGCAGCGCGCAGGCCAGCCGGAGGCCGCGGGAGAGGTCGGCGCGGACGAGGTCGCGGCGGCCGTCGGCGACGTGCGCGCTCATCCGCGGCAGCAGGGCGGTGATGACCGAGACCGCGATGATCGCGTACGGGAGCTGGAAGACGACGAGGGCGAACTTGTACGTGGCCAGGCCGCTGCCCGGGCCGGCGGCGCGGTCGCCGGCCCGGGTCGCCACGTTCGCGGTCACCAGCACCCCGGCCTGCGCGACGACGATGTAGAGCAGCATCCACGTCGCCGTGCGGGCGGCCTCGCCGAATCCCGAGCCGCGCAGGTCGAGGCGCGGGCGCCAGCGGAACCCCGCGGACCGCAGCGTCCACGCGAGCACCGCGCTCTGCGCGACCGTGCCGAGGGCGGAGCCGAGGCCGAGGAGGGTCAGCTGGGCGTCGGTCACGTTCGCGGTGGTCCGCCCGCGTCCCGCGACCCACAGGAACAGCAGGCCCGCCCCCATCGTGACCAGGTTGTTGACGACGGGCGCCCACATCGGCGCCCCGAACCGGTGCCGGACGTTCAGCAGCGTGCTCGCGAGGCCGCTGACGCCGATGAAGAAGATCTGCGCGAGCAGCAGGCGGGTGAGCAGGACGGTGACCTCGCGCTGCCGTCCGGTGTACCCGCCCGCGTACAGCGACACGAGCCATCCGGCGGCGAGCACGGCGGCCGCGGTGAGCACGGCGAGGGCCACGATGACGGCGGTGAGCAGCCGGTTCTCGGTGGCCGCTCCCCCGTCGGCGTCCCGGATCCGGCGCTTGACCAGGAAGGGGACGAAGACGCTCGCCAGCATCCCGCCGAGCAGCAGCTCGTACACGGTGTAGGGGATCATCTCGGCGGCCTGGTAGGCGTCGCCGAGCAGGGCGGTGCCGAGCGCGGCGCCGATCACGACGGTGCGCAGGAAGCCGGTCAGCCGGGAGAACACGGTGCCGATCGCCATGACGGCGCTGGAGTGCGCGACGCCGGGCGGCGCGGCCTGCGCGGCGCCGCCGATCTCGTCGCCCTCCGAGCCGGGGCGGTCGGCGGTCCCCGGGTCGGCGACGTCGCCGGGGTCGCGGACGGGGACGAGGCCCGGTTCGGGCTCGCCGGGCGGCTCCGCGCGCTCCGCCTCGTCCAGGACCCCCGGCATGAGGATCCGGCGCCCGTCGCGCTCGCTCATTCCGCACCACCCCCGGACGGGCCAGTATGCCCGCGGACGCGCCGCCCGTCTTCGTCCGGACGGACGTTCGGGCGGTCGCGTCAGGCGGTCGCGAACCGGACGGCGGAGACGATGACGACGGCCGCCGCCAGCACCCAGTAGGCCGCGGAGGCGAGCGCGACGTCCCGCACGCGACGGGTCTCCGGGCGGCCGGTGAAGGTGAGCGCCCAGGCCAGCAGCGGCAGGACGAGGATCGCGTGCATCGTCACGGCGTGCGCCGGCTTCAGGGCGGCGACGATGTGGTAGGCGGCCTGCTGGTCGCCGGTCCGCACCGTCGTCACGCCCCGGGCGATCATCACGGCGCCCGAGGCCAGCGCGAGCATCAGCGCGACGAACCCGGAGCGCACGGCGAGGCGCATGCTGGGCGCGACGTCGGGATTCCGGCGGAACGCGGCCACCGCGAGCGCGACCAGCGTGACGACGAGGATGCCGCCGCCCGCGGCCAGCATCCGGGTGACGGCCGTGTCGAAGGCGGTCTCCTCGTTGAAGTGGGACGGCACCTTCCGCCACGCCTGGAGGGTGATGAGGGAGACCTCGGCGACGCAGTCGGCCGCGAACACACCGATGATCACGTTCCGGGCGCGGTCGCCGAGCCGCACGAACGAGGCCACCCAGGCGATCGTGACGAGCGTCAGGCCGAACGACAGCCCGAAGGTGACGGGTTTGCGCCAGGACACCGGTCCCGTCCACGGCCCGCCGTCAATGGCGAACACCACCAGGTGCAGCAGGCCCGAGAGGAGCAGCAGGGCCCCGATCGTGTAGGCGGCGCGCTCGACGCGGCGCCCGTTCGACCAGAAGGAGCGCAGCCCCCGGATCGCGTCCATGACGGGGAACCCGCCGCCCGCGACCTCGACCGATCCGGCCATGTCCGCCTCCGAAATGAGTGAGTGCTCACCCAGTATGGATGAGCACTCACGCGGAGCACAACCGGTCAGCGCAGCGCCGCCTCCACGGCCGGCACGCGGATCGTGCGGCGGGCCGCGCCGTAGGCGGTCGCGCCGGTCAGCACCGCGGCGAGCGCGACGACCCCGAGGTAGGTCCACACGCTCCCGTCCGGGGCCAGCGTGTCCCGCCGGGCGAGGCCGAACGGCACGACCGTGAAGACCGCGGCGACCGTCCCGCAGACCACGCCGGTGACGGTCAGCACCGCCGATTCCACCGCGACCGCGCCGAGCACCTGGCGCGGGGTCGCGCCGGCGAGCCGGGTCTGGCCGAACTCGCGGCCGCGGTGCGCCGTCGCCGCGATGAGCGTGTTGACGAGCATGATCGCGGCGAACAGCACCACCATGCCGATGACGACGAGGTTGAGCATCTCGATGCTCTTCTGCTCGGCGTCCTTGGCCAGCCCGGCCGCGTCCATGGCCGCGTTCTCGGCGGCCTGCAGGAACAGCGTGCCGACCGCGATGCCGACGAACAGGATGACCGGCGTGACCGCCGACGCCAGCGCCCCGAGGCGGCGCCGCATGGTGGTGATCGCCAGGTCGCCGGCCGCCCCGCCGAGCAGCCGGACCGGGCGCGCCAGCAGCGCCGTGACCCCGCGCATGATCGCCGGAGCCAGCAGCGCCAGCGCGATCGAGGCGAAGATGTCGGCCTGTCCGGACGTCGCCATCGCGTCGGTGCCCTTGCCGTCCATCAGCGTCACCGTGACGACCGCCTCGCTCACGGCGACCAGCAGGAACAGCACCGCGAACACGATGCGCTTCCTGCTCAGCCGGCCGGTGTCGACGGCCGCGTCCGCCATCGACTCGGCCGCCCGGACCCGGACGGCGCGGCGCGCGGTGATCAGCGCGGCGCCGGCCGCGGACACCAGCGTGATCCCGATGCCCATCGACAGCGCGATCGGACCGAAGGAGTGGGCGACGCCCGCGGGCACCTGGCCGGTGTCGTGCAGCATCCAGACCAGGCCGCGCCCGATCAGCATCGCCGGGACGATGCCGAGCAGCGCCGCCACCACCGCGAGGCCCGCCGCCTCACCGACGATCATGCGGCCGACCTGGCCCGGGGTCGCGCCGACGCTCTTCAGCAGCGCCATCTCCGCGGCCCGCTGCCGGACCGACAGGGTCAGCGTCGAGGTGACGGCGAAGACCACCAGCAGCAGGCCCCAGCCGCCGACGACGTTCGCCATGATGACGAGCGTGTCCCGGGGCGGCCCGGTCACGCCGCTCGCCCGCGCCGTGTCGAGCATCGAGGCGAACGCCATGATGATCGCCGAACCGAGGAACATCGCGAGGAAGCTCGCCGTGAACGCGCTCGCGCGCCGGCGCAGTGAACGGATCGCCAGACCGAACATGTCACGCTCCCGCCATCGTGCGCTGCCGCTCGACCTCGTCGGCCAGGTGCGTCATCCGCTCCGCCACGGCCTCGGCCGTGGGCGCGGTCTGGTGGCCGACGATCCGTCCGTCCGCCAGGTACAGGACGGCGTTCGCATAGGACGCGGCGACCGGGTCATGGGTGACCATCACCACCGTCTGCCCGAACGTCCGCACCGACTCCCTCAGCAGGCTCAGCACGTCACGGGCGCTGCGCGTGTCGAGCGCGCCGGTCGGCTCGTCCGCGAACACCACGCGCGGCTCGGTGACCAGCGCCCGCGCGATCGCCACCCGCTGCTGCTGGCCGCCGGACAGCTGCGCCGGCAGGTGGCCGAGCCGCTGCCCGAGCCCCACCCGCTCCAGGATCTCCCGCGCCCGCGCCCGATCGGGCCGGCGGCCCGCCAGCTTCAGCGGAAGCACCGTGTTCTCCATGACGGTCAGCGTCGGCAGCAGGTTGAACTGCTGGAAGACGAAGCCGATCCGCTGCCGCCGGAACCTCGTCAGCGCCGCCTCCCCGTCGCCGGTCAGCTCGGCGCCGTCCACGAAGACCCGGCCCTCGGTCGGACGGTCCAGGCCCGCCGCGCACTGCAGCAGCGTGCTCTTGCCCGACCCCGACGGGCCCATCACCGCGGTGAACGACCCGGCCGGCAACGACAGCGACACGCCGTCCAGCGCGGCCACCTGGTTGCCCTCCGTGCCGTACACCCGGCGCACGTTCTCCAGCCGGAGCGCCTCGCCGGGCCCCCCGGGCGCCCGCCGCGGCTCCCTGCTGCGTCCGAACATCGTCTTACCTCCCGCCCGGCGCCCCCTCGCGGGGCGCCTCGGGAACGAAGCTACGGACGGCGAAGGCCGCCGAGGATGGGTCCAGCACGCCGATCGGGGTAGGCAAAACCCCACCATCGCCGGGCCCCGCCGTCGTGCCGGCGCGGGGGTGCCCAGTAGAGTCGCCCCCGGTGCGGCGGGAGGCCCGGCCCGGCCGGCACCTCCCGCCACCAGCACGCCGACCGGGAGGCTCCGTGCAGGCCACCGCCGCGATCATCATCTTCGTCTGCGCGTACGTGATGATCGCCTCGGAGAAGGTGCACCGGACGGCGGTGGCGCTCGGCGGCGCCGGCCTGATGCTCCTGCTGCACGTGACCGACGCCGAGGACGCGTTCTTCTCCCCCGAGTCCGGGATCGACTGGAACGTCGTCTTCCTGCTCCTCGGCATGATGGTGATCGTCTCGGTGCTGCGGCGCACCGGCCTGTTCGAGTACGTGGCGATCTGGGCCGCCAAGCGCGCGCGGGGACGCCCCTACCGGCTGATGGTGATGCTGGTCGCCCTGACGGCCGGGGCGTCCGCGCTGCTGGACAACGTCACCACCGTCCTGCTGATCGCGCCCGTGACCTTCCTCGTCTGCGAGCGGCTCCGCCTGGCACCCGAGCCGTACCTGATCGCCGAGGTCATGGCGTCCAACATCGGCGGCACCGCGACGCTCGTCGGCGACCCGCCCAACATCATCATCGCCAGTCGCGGCGGACTGTCGTTCAACGACTTCCTCGTCCACCTCGCGCCCCTCGTCGTGCTGCTGGTGATCGTCTTCTGCGGGCTGTGCCGGTGGCTGTTCCGCTCGGCGTTCCGCTACGACCCCGGCCTCGCCGCCGAGATCATGGAGCTGGAGGAGCGGGAGGCCATCACCAACCGGCGGCTGCTCGCGCAGGGACTCGCCGTCCTCGGCGTCGTCGTGGCGGCGTTCGTGCTGCATCCCGTCCTGCACTACGAGCCGTCCGTGGTCGCGCTGCTCGGCGCCGGGCTGCTCGTCGCCGCGACCCGGGTCACCACCGAGGAGGCGCTCGCCGAGGTCGAGTGGCCCACGCTGGTGTTCTTCGCCGGCCTGTTCGTGATGGTCGGCGGGCTCGTCCGGACGGGCGTCATCGGCCAGATCTCCGAGGCCGCCGCCGACGCCACCGGCGGACGGCTCGGGGTCGCCGCGATGCTGCTGCTGTGGGCGTCCGCCGGCCTGTCGGCGATCGTGGACAACATCCCCTATGTCGCCACGATGAGCCCGATCGTCGCCGACCTGGCCGGGCAGTACCCGGGCACGGAGGGGCACGTCCTGTGGTGGGCGCTCGCCCTCGGCGCCGACCTCGGCGGCAACGCCACCGCGATCGGCGCGAGCGCCAACGTCGTCGTGCTCGGCATCGCCGCCCGCAACGGCACCCCGATCAGCTTCTGGCGCTTCACCCGCTACGGGCTCGTCGTCACCCTCGCCATGGTCGCCCTGTCGACCCCCTACCTCTGGCTGCGCTACCTGTGAGCCATATCCCGGACGGGATCGGTCAGGATGAGGGGATGGACGAAGTACCTGAGGACTGGGACCGGGCCCTCGCGGTCGTGGCGCACCCCGACGACCTGGAGTACGGGACGTCGGCGGCGGTCGCCAGGTGGACGGGCCAGGGCAAGACCGTGACCGAGGTGCTCGCCACCCGCGGCGAGGCCGGGATCGACTCGATGGACCCCGACGAGGTCCGCCGGATCCGCAGCGCGGAGCAGATCGAGGCGGCGCGGATCGTCGGGGTCGAGACCGTCGAGTTCCTCGACCTGCCGGACGGCATGCTGGAGTACGGGCTGCCGCTGCGGCGCTCCATCGCCGCCGCGATCCGGTGGCACCGGCCCGAGGTCGTCCTGTCGGTCAACTTCCGGGAGACCTTCCCCGGCGGCGGCTTCAACATGGCCGACCACCGGGCGCTCGGCCTCGCCGTCGCGGACGCGATCAGGGACGCGGCGAACCGGTGGGTGTTCCGCGACCTCGACCTCGAACCGTGGCAGGGCGTCCGGTTCGCGCTCTTCGGCGGGTCGCCGTCGGCCACCCACTACGTCGACGTCGGCGGCCACCTGCAGGCGGGCATCGACTCCCTGCTCGCGCACCGGGTGTACTTCTCGAACCTCGGCGCCGGGTTCGACGCGGCCGCGTTCCTCACCGGCATGGCCGAGGAGGGCGGGCGCGCCGCCGGCGTCGAGCACGCGATGACGTTCGAGATGATCGGGTCCTAGCGTCGGGCGTTGGGCCGCTTGCCCTTGTTGTGCTTGCTTCTCTTGCGGGCACGGCGTTTGCGCGTCTTCTTCGACATGCCCTGATTGACCACCCGCGGGCCGTCCAAGGCAAGGAATCCGCCCGGCGCAGACGGCAGGAACCCGCCGGGGCGCACGTCCGAAAAGGCGTGTGCCCCGGCGGGCGGTGATCCGGCGCAGGCTCGTCCGGCGCGGGACCCCGGAGGCCCCGGCGGGCGGCCGGCGAGGCTCGGCCTCAGCGGACCTCGGTGATCTCGGGACCGCGCTCGAAGGGGTTGAAGGTCTCCTCGGCCTCGCCCTCCTGCTCCTCGGCGCCCTCGCTGAACTCCTTGGGGATCTGCAGCTCCAGCAGGTCGCGGGGAGGCATCGGGGCGTCGCCGCGGTGCACGACGATGCCGCTCAGCACGTCCTCGAGGACCTGCCACTGCTCCTCGTCCTCGATCGCGGCGCCGTGCACCGTGGCCTGGAGGAACCAGCGGGGGCCGTCCACCCCGAGGAAACGGATGATCTGCGGCGCCCAGCCCTGCTCGATGAACTCGGCCGGGATCTGCTCGCGGACCTCCTGCGGCATCTCCGCGAGGACCTCCTCGGTCAGCGCGGCGGGCACCATCGCCAGCAGTTCGGGGCCGAACGGGCCCTCGCCCTCCTGGATCTGGCCCTGGGCCTCCTCCTGGATGTCCTTGGCGGTCTCACGGCGCACGTCCTCCCAGATGCCGCTGCGCTTCGGCGCGGCGAACACCTGGAGCTGCATGGCGCTCTCCTCGTACTGCACCAGCACGGCGACGGGCCGCCCGTCCAGCGGGTTGCCCTCCTCGTCCACCTGGGTGGCCTCGAAGTTCACCTGGAAACCCAGTCCCGGGGCGACCGGCACCTTGAGCGCCCCGAAATCGAGCCGCTGCAACTCGGGGAAGGAGTCCCCCGAGTCCCACGGCCCGCCCGTGGCCGACTCCGCCTCGGCGGGAGCCTCCTCGGCGGTCTCCGCCGGCTCCTCGGCCACCTCGGCACCCTTCTCGGGCTCCTCGGCCTGCCGGCGACGTCCAAAAGCCACGACTCACGCTCCTTCTCGACTGTGCTCATTGTTCCCGGACCCGGGCGCCGGGCCGAATCCGCCGGTCGACCCGAGGCCGTCCGCTCCGCGCGCCGATCCGGGAAGGTCGGCGACCTCGTGGAACACCGCCCGCTCGACCCGCTGCACGACCATCTGCGCGATGCGGTCTCCGCGCCGCAGCGTCACCGTGGCGCGGGGGTCGGTGTTCAGCAGGGTCACCTTGATCTCACCCCGATAGCCGGCGTCGACCGTTCCGGGTGCGTTGACTATGGTCACTCCCAACCTAGCGCCCAATCCGGACCTCGGGTGAATGAAAGCGGCGTAGCCGTCCGGCAGGGCGATCGCCATCCCGGTGGGCACGACCGCGCGCTCCCCCGGCGGCAGCTCGACGTCCACGGCGGTGACCAGATCGGCGCCCGCGTCGCCGGGATGGGCGTACTGCGGCAGCGGCAACCGCGGATCGAGCCGTTGGATCAGCACATCGACCTTGCTCACGGGTTCCACCTCACGCGCTCAACCTGCCGGAAAACCCCACGACCCTACCCAGGGCACCGAGCCCGGCCGCCGCTGAAACGCCGCCGCCGCGCGAGAGTCCGGCAGTTGACCCTACCCGGTCCCGGACGTGACCACTTCCGGAAGGTTTGGCCCCGAAGCTCCAGATCACGCGTAGCGTCACATCTGTTACCCGCGGTGCTTCTGTGGGACATGCGTCCCACAGGAAGGGGACGACATGGGCAAACCTGGACGCGAGGTCACCCATCGGTCGCTGGACGGTGTGCGCGTCCGGCTCTCCGGCAAGCACGACTTCCGGCATCCGTGCACGTCGGTGGCGCGGATCGCCGACGGCGGCCGGCTCCACGAGATCTCCTCCGGCACCCGCGAGGACGCGCTCGGCTGGGCGGAGGACATCGGGCTCGACCGCTTCGAGGAGGAGTTCCACCTCCAGGGCGGGCGGCTGCGGGTCGGCCGGACGGCGACCCGCGACCCCGACACCGGGCTGCGCGACCCGGTCCTCGCGGCCGTGTGGGAGGGCCGCCGGCACGCGGTGTTCACGCACCTCTACCACGGGCGCCCCGCGGACGCGGTGGCCTTCTTCGGCACGCTGCGGCTCACCGAGCACGCCGACGGCGTGACCGCCGTCCCGCGCGGGCGGGCGCGCCGCCCCGACCCCGCCGAGATGGTCAAGGAGGTCCCCGGGCTCGGCCTCCTGGAGATCACCCCGCTCACCACGCAGACCCGCAGGAGGCTGCCGCCGTGGCGCGGCGCCTCGGTGGCGGGCGGCGAGCTCTTCCAGGACACGGTGGAGGGCCAGGGGCCGTACTTCCTGCTCGCGCTCCGGTCGCTGCTGGTGACCGTGCTGCCCGAGGAGGACCAGGTACGGGAGACGCCGCGCCGGCTCGCGGGGCTGGCGGTCGAGGCGATCCGGTGACCGCGCTGCTCGCCGGCATCGCGGCCGTCACGGTGCCGCTCGTCCTGCTGGCCTCGCTCGCCGGGCAGCTCCGGAGCACGGCGGCACTGCCGTCGGCGCTGCGCGCGCACGGCGTGTTCCCGCCCGCCCTCGCCGGCGCCGTCGCGGCGGCCGTGATCGCCGTGGAGGCGGCCACGGGCCTCGCCGGCGCGGCGGCGCTGCTGCTCTGGCGGGACGGGCCCATGCGCGTGACGTGCGCGGCCGCGGCCGCCCTGCTCGCCCTGTACGCGATCTACGCGGCCCATGTCTCCCGCACGCGGCACGGCGTCCCGTGCGGCTGCGCGGGCGCCCGCACACCGATGACCGGCTGGGTCGCCGGACGGGCCGCCGCGCTCTCCGCGCTGGCGGCGGCCGGCGCCCTGCACGGCCTCCCCGCCGGTTCCACCGCCTCCGAGCTGTTCGTCGCCGGCACGGCGGGCCTCGGGTTCGCGGTGATCCTCTGGACGCTCCCGCACGCAATGATCGAGGAGAGGAGGACGGCCGGATGACCTTCCAGACCAGCGCGCTGCTGCTGTCGTGGGTGGCGATCCTGCTGCTCGCCCTGGTCGTCGCCGGTCTGGTCCGGCAGGTGCACGCGCTCGGCCAGGGCGCGTCCCCGCGGCCGGGGCTCGGCCCCGCGCCCGGGACGCGGGCACCGGCCTTCGAGCGGCTCGGGCCGGGCCTGCTGCTGTTCCTGGACCGCGACTGCGGCGTCTGCACCGACGTGCTGGCCGCCGCCGGCGCCCTGGACCGCCCGCTGCACGCCATCTTCGCCGGCCCGCCGCCGGACGGCGCGTCCCGGCCCGGCGTGACCGTGCTGACCGGCGAGCAGGACGGCCTGTTCGCCGACTACGCCGTCCCCGCCACGCCGTTCGCCGTGCTCGTCGGCGCCGACGGGCGGGTGCGGTCCGCCGAGCCGGTGGGCTCCGCCGAGGCCCTCCGCGACCTCGCCCTGGAGGGGGCACGATGATCGAACTGGAGGACATCCCCCCGCTGCGCGGCCCGCGCCCCGAGGGGGCAGAGCGCGTCCGGCGCCGTCCCGTCCCCGCGGACGAGCCGAGGTTCCGGCCGGTGCGGCGCAGCGTCCTCACCGGCCTCGCCGCCGCCGGCGCGACCGCCGGGCTGAAGGCCCTCGGCGTCTTCCCGCCCGCCCGCGAGGCCCTCTCGTCCGGGTTCCAGCTGGTCGGCTACTACGACATCTATCCGCGCTGCCCGTCGTACGCCGCCAACCACAACTGCTCCCCCGGCTGCGGGCCGAGCTACGCGTGCAGCTGGTGCTGCCGGACGAGCGGCAAGTACAAGGGCTTCCACAAGTCCGGGGTGTCGCACCCGGGCTGGTACAAGCTGCGGCCCGGCCAGTGCTACAGCGGCGGCTACGACGGATGGCTCTGGGCCTACTCCAAGAGCTGCGGCAAGTGCAAGAAGGGCGTCACCTGGCGCTGCCACGACGGCTGGAAGAAGTCCAAGAAGGGCAACTGGTACAAGACCATCTGCCGCAAAGCGACCGCGTGCAAGAACTGACCGCGGGACGGCTGCGGCGGGGTGCGACCGATCCCCTGATCCCCGTCGCGGCCCTCGCACTTCTCGCGGTCTCCGCCGCCGCCCTGGACGCCACCGTCCTGTGCTGGGCCTCGGTCGGCGCGCTCGCCGGGTTCTCCCTGTCCGGCAGCGTTTGAACGCGCAACAGCGAATCCGTGCTGTTCTCGCCAGGTTGGCGGGCCCCGATACGGCAGGGCGGGATCCTGGCCGTCTTCACCCTCGGGCTCCTGCTCGGGGGCACGCTGAGCGCGACGGTGATCTGGCTGCTGTCGGGCCTCTCCGCGCCGCTGCCGCCGTCCGCCCGGACGGCCGCGATCCTGGCCGTGGCCGCGGTGGGCGTCGCCCGCGAGCTCGGCCTGATCCGCATACCGCTCCCCCAGAACGCGCGGCAGATCCCGCAGGAGGTCCTGCAGACCCACCTGCGCCGCGGCACCCTCCAGTTCGGCTTCGAGCTGGGCACCGGCGTGCGCACCTACGTCTCCGCCACCGCGCCCTACGTCCTGGCCCTGGCGCTGCTCCTCGTCCACGAGAGCCTGCCGGTCACCGTCCTGACCGGCACCGCCTTCGGCCTGGGCCGGGCCCTGAGCGCCCTCCTCACCTACCTGGCCCGGGACGACCACCGGGACGCCACGGTGGCCGCCCGGCTCCCCCGGATGAAGACCACGACGGCGGTCGTGTCGCTGATCGCACTCACGCTTCTGCTCACGGGGTGACGAGGCTGGAACCGGACATGGGCGTCGGGCGTCGGGTATGGCAGAGTCGCCGTGGAGGTGGGCCCGTGTCCTGGTCGCTGGTGGTCGCCGCGATCGTGCGGTGGTTCGCCGTGGCCGAATGGCTCGGCTCCGCCGCTCCTGGGCAGTCCGTGCTGGTGGTCATGGGCTCGTTGACCGTGGCGGGGCTGCTGGTGCTGGCGGCCGTGCGCGTCCGCGCGGCGTGCCGGGGACGGCGGGCCTCACTGGCGCGGGTGCGGACGGCCCTGCGCGAGCGGACACTGCGCACGGCGTTCCTGCCGCAGCGCGACCCGGACGCGGCGGGACGGCCCCGTCCGAGGGCACCCGGAACGGGGATCGCGGCCGCCTGAGCGCGGCCGATACGCCATCGATCCCCACGTTCCGGAAGGCTCTCTCATGTTCGACATTCCTGTCTCGATCGCCGCTGCCCTGGTGGGCGGGCTGGCGGACGCCCTGGACCCGGTCGCCGGCGGGCCGGCCACCGCGCTGGCGATCGTCCTGTTCACCGCGGCGGTACGGCTGCTGCTCGTCCCGCTCGCGATCTCGGCGGCGAAGGGCGAGCGGACGCGGGCCCGGCTGCTCCCCCAGGTCCAGGCGTTGCAGAAGAGGCACGCGAAGAATCCGCAGCGGCTCCAGCGGGAGATGGCCGCGCTCTACGAGAAGGAGGGCGCGACGCCGCTCAGCGGATGCCTGCCGATGTTCGCGCAGGTGCCGTTCTTCATGGTGATGTACCGGCTGTTCGTGTCCGCGACGGTCGCCGGGCACCAGAACCTGCTGCTCACGCACACGCTGCTCGCGGCGCCGCTGGGCCAGAACTGGATCGGCGTCCTCGGCGGCGGGCTGCTCTCGCCGCCGTCGCTGGTCTTCCTGGGACTGTTCGCGCTGCTCGCCTGCGTCGCCGTCTGGACGTCGCGGCGGGTCACCGCCGAGGGGCCGATGGGCGTCGCGGCGCGGCTCATGCCGTTCGGGACGATCGCGGTCGCGGCGTTCGTCCCGCTCGCGGCGGGGTTGTACCTGCTGACGTCCGGGGCGTGGACGGCGGTGGAGCGGGCCGTTCTGCACCGCAGGATCGTGGCGGCCGGCTGATCGGTCTTGACGGATGTCCGGCGGGGTCGGTTCGATGGAAACCGAATGGCGTTCTGACTTCTGAGGACGGTGTGCGGTGACCGCGACGCTAAGGGCGACCGAGGACGACCTGTCGGACCTCGCCTTCTGGTCCCTGCCGCCGGCCCGGCGGCTGGAGGCCTTCGCGCGGCTGCGGGAGCGCGAGTCCCCGGCGTTCTTCCCCGAGCTCAAGCTGCCGTTCATCAAGACCGGACCGGGCTACTACGCGCTCGCCCGGCACGCGGACGTGGTGGAGGCCAGCCGGACGCCGGAGGTCTTCAGCAGCGAGCCGTGCTCCAACAGCATCGCCGACCTGCCCCGGTACATGGCCCGCTACTTCGGCTCGATGATCAACATGGACGACCCGCGGCACGCCAAGATCCGCCGGATCGTGTCGCGGGCGTTCACCCCCCGCGTCCTCGCCAAGCTGGACGCCGACCTGCAGACGACGGCGACGCGGATCGTCGACGACCTGCGGCGCAAGGGCTCCGCCGACTTCGTGACCGACATCGCGGCCCGGCTCCCCGTGCAGGTCATCTGCGACATGATGGGCATCCCCGAGCGGGTCCGGCCGATGGTGTACGACCGGACGAACATCATCCTCGGCCTGGGCGACCCCGAGTACACCGGCGGCAAGGACTTCAACCGCGACGGCATCACCCGGATCGGCGTCCTGTACGGGCTGCTCAAGGCGATGACGGCCGGATACGAGCTGAACCACCTGGCGATGAAGCTGGCCCGCCGGCGCCGCCGGTACCCCGGCGACGACCTGGTGTCGCGGCTGGTGTCCGCCAACGTGGACGGGGAGTCGCTGACCGACCAGGAGATCGGTTCGTTCTTCATCCTGCTCGTCGTCGCCGGGAACGAGACGACCCGCAACGCCATGACGCACGGGCTGAAGTTGCTCACCGACAACCCCGAGCAGCGGGCGCTGCTGACGGAGGACTTCGAGGCGCACATCCCGGGCGCGGTGGAGGAGATCGTCCGGATGGCGACGCCGGTCATCCAGTTCCGCCGGACGGTCACCCGCGACCACGAGATGAACGGCCACCAGTACAGGGCGGGCGACAAGGTCCTGCTGTTCTACAACTCCGCCAACCGCGACGCCGAGGTCTTCGAGAACCCGGACGTCTTCGACATCACCCGCTCCCCCAACCCGCACGTGGGGTTCGGCGGGCCGGGCCCGCACTTCTGCCTCGGCGCCAACCTGGCCCGGCAGGAGATCACGGTGATGTTCCGGGAGCTGTTCACCCGCGTCCCGGAGATCCGGGCCGCCGGTGAGCCGCAGATGCTCTACTCCAACTTCATCAACGGCATCAAGCACCTGCCCTGCACGTTCTGAACGGCCCCCGCGACTCGGCGGGCCCGGCGCCCTACGTCGCGGGAGCGAGGACGACGTCGACGGTCAGGTCGGCGGGCGCGTCCTCCAGCGTCAGGTCGGCGATCCGCCCGGCCGCGGCCAGATCCGGCCGCGCGATCCGCATGACCTCGGCGCCGCGGACGACCGCGCGGGACACGTCGGCGCGCATCGACGCCTTCGCCTCCGACTTGGCCTTGCGGACCTGCCGGAGCGCCTCCCCCGTCGCGGCGAGCACCGCCGGGTCGCCGCCGCGGGGCAGTTCGGCGACCGTGGGCCAGGACGCCGTGTGCACCGACCCGCGCCGCCACCACGACCAGACCTCCTCGGTCACGAACGGCAGGACGGGCGCGAACAGGCGCAGCAGCACCGCGAGCGCCGTGCGCAGCGCGGCCCGCGCCGACCGCGCCTCGGGGCCGTCCCCGTAGGCGCGCGCCTTGACCAGTTCCAGGTAGTCGTCGCAGAACTCCCAGAAGAACCGCTCCGTCCGCTCCAGCGCACGCGCGTAGTCGTAGCCCTCGAACGCGTCCGTCGCGTCCTGGACGACACCGGACAGCGCCGCCAGCATCGCCCGGTCCAGCGGCTCGGTCACCGGGGCGTCCGCGGTGACCTCGCCGAGCCCGAGCACGAACTTCGACGCGTTGAGGATCTTGATGGCCAGCCGGCGGCCGACCTTGATCTGGCCGGTGTCGAACGCCGTGTCGATGCCGGGGCGCCCGCCGGCGGCCCAGTAGCGGACGGCGTCGGAGCCGTACTGGACCAGCAGGTCGATCGGCGTGACGACGTTCCCCTTCGACTTCGACATCTTCTTGCGGTCCGGGTCGAGGATCCATCCCGACAGCGCGGCGGCCCCCCACGGCAGCGAGCCGTGCTCCAGATGCGAGCGGACGACCGTGGAGAACAGCCACGTCCGGATGATGTCGTGCGCCTGCGGCCGCAGGTCGTAGGGGAAGACGCGGCCGAACAGGTCGGCGTCGCGCTCCCAGCCGCCCGCGATCTGCGGGGTCAGCGACGACGTCGCCCAGGTGTCCATCACGTCGGGGTCGCCGACGAAGCCGCCCGGCGTGCCGCGCCGGTCCTCGGTGAAGCCCGGCGGGACGTCCGACGACGGGTCGACCGGCAGCGCGTCCTCGGACGGGACGATCGGCTCGCCGTAGACCGGGTCGCCGGAGTCGTCCAGCCGGTACCAGACGGGGATCGGCACGCCGAAGAAGCGCTGCCGCGAGATGAGCCAGTCGCCGTTCAGGCCCTCGACCCAGTTCTCGTAGCGGGCCCGCATGTAGCCGGGGTGCCACTCCAGCTCCCGCCCGCGCGCGAGCAGCTCCGCGCGGACGCCCTCGTCGCGGCCCCCGTTGCGGATGTACCACTGCCGGGTCGTGACGATCTCCAGCGGCTTGTTCCCCTTCTCGTAGAACTTCACCGGCCGGCTGATCTTTCGGGGTTCGCCGTCGAGGTCGCCGGACTCGCGCAGCAGCTCGACGACGCGCTCCTTGGCGGAGAACACCGTCCTGCCCGCCAGCTCGTCGTACGGCCGGGCGGGGACGCCCTCCGGCGGGTCGGCGGCGAGGCGCCCGTCCCAGTCGACGACCGCGCGGGTGGGCAGGTTCAGCTCGCGCCACCAGGTGACGTCGGTGACGTCGCCGAACGTGCAGATCATCGCGATGCCGGAGCCCTTGTCGGGCTCGGCGAGCCGGTGCGCGACGACCGGGACGTCGACGCCGAACAGCGGCGTGCGGACGGTCGTCCCGAACAGCTCCTGGTACCGCTCGTCGTCGGGATGCGCGACCAGGGCGACGCACGCGGGGAGCAGTTCCGGCCGCGTGGTCTCGATGTAGACCGGGCGCCGCTCGCCGTGGAACCGGATGCGGTAGAAGGCGCCGGGCTGCTCGCGGTCCTCCAGCTCGGCCTGCGCGACGGCGGTGCGGAACGTGACGTCCCACAGCGTCGGCGCCTCGGAGACGTACGCCTCGCCCCGGGCGAGGTTGCGCAGGAACGCGCGCTGGGACGCCGTCCGGGCGGTGTCGCCGATGGTGGTGTAGAGGTGGTTCCAGTCGACCGAGAGGCCGACGCGGCGCCACATCTCCTCGAACGCCTTCTCGTCGACCTCGGTCAGCCGTTCGCACAGCTCGATGAAGTTGCGCCGGGAGATCGGCCGCTGCCGTTTCGGATCCGGCTTGGCGGGCGGCTCGAAGTCGGGGTCGTAGGGAAGCGATGGATCGCACCTGACACCGAAATGGTTCTGCACGCGGCGTTCGGTGGGAAGCCCGTTATCGTCCCATCCCATCGGGTAGAAGACCGCCCGACCGCGCATGCGGTGGAACCGCGCGACGGTATCGGTGTGGGTGTAGGAGAAGACGTGGCCGACGTGGAGGGAACCGCTCACGGTGGGCGGCGGGGTGTCGATCGAGTAGACCTCGGCACGCGGCCGGGTGCGGTCGAAGCGGTAGACGCCCTCCTCCTGCCAGACGCGTACCCACTTGTCCTCCAGGCCGTCCAGGGAGGGCTTCGGAGGAACGTGCGGAGTACGCGGCTGCTCTGTCATGCGCTCAATGGTATTGACAACGGCCCGGGTCGCACGCTGATTACCCGCGCGGACGCGGCGATCACCTCCACCGCCGGGGGCGGACCGTTCCGGTAGCGTCGGAGACGACAGACGAGTGGAGGACGAATATGGCGGACAAGGGCGACATCGGCTGGCGGGTGATGGCCGGCGCGGCCGCATTCGCGGGCGGCTTCGTCGCGAAGAAAGTGATCACGCTGGCCTGGAAGAAGAGCACCGGCAAGGAGCCGCCGACCAATCCCGAATCCCCCGACGTCGCGCTGACCGAGGCGCTCGGGTGGGCCGTGGTGATGGGGGTGGGCATGGAGATCGCCCGCCTGCTCGCCACCCGTGCCGCCGCCCGCCAGTGGGCCAAGGGCACCGGGGAGCTCCCGTCACATCTCAAGGCCGAGGTCTGACCCTGCCCGCGGCGACGCGGGCCGGCTAGGGCGTGAGGCCGCGGGTGTCGTCGCCGGGAAGCCTCGGCGGGATGCCGGCGGTCTCGCGCAGGTCGTTGCGGAGCTTCGTCGCGAGGGCCCGGGTCGCCGAGCGGTTGAGCGCGGCTCCCGCGGCGGCGCCGGTGAGGAAGGGGCCCATCGTGCCGAGGCTGCGGCCGAAGGTGCGGAGCATGCGCTTGCGCAGGGCCGACTTGGCGGCCGTTCCGAGCGCGCTGGTGAGGGAGCCGGTCTCCAGCGGGTTGATGCCGCGCTGCCGCGCCCAGGACGTGACGAAGGCGGCGCCGCGGGCGGTGCCGGTGCCCTGCACGCGGACCCCGTACACCTCGTGCAGCTCGGCGATCATCTTGACCTCGACCGCCGCGACGACGAGCGTCTCGGCGGCGAGCTGGGCGGGCGCCGTCAGCAGCAGCGGCGGGGCGGCGAACTCCACGGCGGCCAGCGCGCCCCCGGCGGCGCCGATCGTGGTCGTGGTGTTGCCCGCCACCTTGACGATCCGGTCGGCGAGCTCCTCGCCCATCAGCCCGTGGTGGTGCGCCTGCAGCGTCTCCAGGTCGCGGATCGTGATGTGCGGCGCGACCTCGACGAGCAGGTCGGCGAGCCAGCGGCCGCGCCCGATCCCCGCGGCGCCCACCTTGCGGGCGCTCTGGCCGAGCAGCCTGGCCAGTCGTCCGAGCAGGCGGCCGCGGGTCTCGCGGTCCATGTCCTCGTCGGCGGTGAGCCGTCCGATCAGCTCACCCAGTTCCGTGGAGCCGTCGCCGGGCGCCGGCTCCACCTCGTCACGGCGTCGTTCTATCTCTCCCGCCACCCCGCGGCCACTCCCGGTCAGGCGGCGCACTCGCGGCAGATCGGCCGGCCGTTCTTCTCCGTGGCCAGCTGACTGCGGTGGTGCACGAGGAAGCAGCGGGTGCAGGTGAACTCGTCGGCCTGCCGCGGGACCACCCGGAAGGTGAGCTCCTCGTTCGACAGGTCGGCGCCCGGGAGCTCGGCGACCTCACCGGCGTCCAGGTCCTCGTCGATGATGCTGGCGGCCTTGTCGGCCCGCCGGGCCTGGAGCTCCTGGAGGCTGTCCTCGCTCAGGTCGTCATCTGTCTTGCGTGGGCTGTCGTAGTCGGTCGCCATCTTCTATCTCCATCCCCCTCAGGTCTTTATGCGCCCCGTCGCGCGGATCTAACGCTCGGGGGACCGTTCTTGTGCCCGATCCGGGCCGGAAATTCTGTCACGGTTGGTGACCTGCGACACACGAGGCGCGACCGTTCCCACGAGTGACACCCATCACCCGGATCTTTCCTCGTACTGTGTCTTCCGTCACATACCCGGCGAATGCCACGGCCCGGTCCGGAGGGCCGGGACACCTGCCGGGGTTCCCGCGGCGGCGGGGATCATATCGGTCCGGGGGGCGTTGCGCGCGCCGACCGGCCCGGCACAGCGAGATGGCCCGATCCGGCTGGCGGAACTTCGAACCAGACGCTTCGGTGAAACGTCTGAACTAACGCGATATCGTGCCCGCCTGAGATTGGGGGCGGACCCCCTGCGGGGGCCCGGCCCGGCGATCGCCGGCTACGGAACTCCGGAGACGGGTCCGGCGCACAATGTCGCGGACATCACTGCGGGTCACTGGAGGGTCAGATGCCGGATGCCGCTCCGCTGGAGCCGGGCGATCCTAGGGCACTCGGACAGTACGAGGTCGTCGGACGCCTGGGCGCCGGGGGCCAGGGCGCCGTCTTCCTGGGCAAGGCGCCCGGAGGGCAATACGTCGCGGTCAAGCTGCTGCACGCGCAGATGGCCAACGATCCCGCCGCGCGGGCCCGCTTCACCCGTGAGGTGTCGGCGGCGCAGAAGGTCGAGCCCTTCTGCACAGCGCGCGTGCTGGAGGCCGACGTCCACGGTGACCAGCCGTACGTCGTCAGCGAGTTCATCGACGGCCCGTCCCTGCACGACGTCGTCGCGCACGACGGGCCGCGCAGCGCCGCCGAGCTGGAGCGGCTGGCGATCGGCACGGTGACCGCGCTCGCGGCCATCCACGAGGCCGGGATCGTGCACCGCGACTTCAAGCCGAACAACGTCATGCTGGCGTCCGACGGCCCGCGCGTCGTCGACTTCGGCATCGCGCGGACGGTGAACTCGCAGGAGAGCGCCGTCACCGCGACCGGCATGGTGGTGGGCACGCCCGGCTACCTGGCGCCCGAGCAGCTCACCGGCGCGCCGCTCACCCCGGCCGTCGACATCTTCGCCTGGGCCGCGACGATGGTGTTCGCCGCCACCGGGCAGTCGCCGTTCGAGGCCGACACGCTGCCGGTCATCATCAACCGGATCCTGAACGAGGACCCCGACCTGTCGGCGCTGCCGCCGGGCCCGCTGCGCGACCTGATCGGGCGCTGCCTGTCCAAGGACGCGGGGCTGCGCCCGCCCGCGCCGCAGCTGCTGCTGAACCTCCTCGGCCACGTCGGCGCCGCCCCGGCCGGGCAGGGCGCCGGCCAGGAGGACCTGCTCAACCAGGGCACCCGGATCGCCTCGCAGCTTCCGCCGCCGCCCCCGGTGCCGCCCGCGCCGCGGCCCCAGCCGCAGCAGCAGCCGATCACCCCGCCGCCGATGCCGCTGCACCAGGGCGGCATGGGCGGCAACATGGGCGGGCCGAACACCCCGCCGCCGCAGCCGATCACGCCGCCGCCCATGCCCATGTACCAGGGCGCGCCGATGCCGCCGTCGCCGCCCCCGATGCAGATGCAGCAGCCCGTCCCGCCGGGGCCGGGGTACGGGCCGCCGAAGCAGTCCAGCTCCGCCGGCCCGATCATCGCGATCGGCTGCGGCGCGCTGGCGCTCATCGTGATCCTGGTCGTCGTGGTGCTGGTCATCATCGGCGCCAACAGCGACGACGACCCGCCCGTGACGACGTACACGCCGCCGACGAACACCTACACCCCGAGTGACAGGCCGACGACCAGCACGACCGGCGGGCTGCTCGGCGTGTGGGACGGCAACGGCAACCAGCCGAGCGCCTCGTCCGGGCACACGAGCTTCCAGGTGCGCTTCGCCCTGCTCTACACCAGCGGCACGGCCCGGTACACCTACCCGTCGGGCGCGCAGGACAACTGCTACACCAGGCTGTCCCTCATCTCCGACGACGGCGACGGCGGAAAGGTCGAGTACCGCGAGACCCCGATGGCGGGGATGGACCCGAAGGAGTGCGCCTCCGGCTACATCACGTTCATCCCGTCCAGCTCCACCTCGATGCGGTGGGAGTGGCGGCAGACCCAGTCGTCCCCGAGCCCCGACGCCTACGGGACCGTGAGCAAGTGACCGCGGAGGTCGCCCCGCTCCGCCCGGGTGACCCCTCGCAGCTCGGTTCCTACCGGCTGACCGGCCTCCTCGGCGAGGGCGGTCAGGGCGCCGTCTACCTCGGAGAGGACGAGCCGGGCCACCGGGTCGCCGTGAAGCTGCTGCACGCGCGCTTCAGCGGCGACCCGAAGGCGCGGTCCCGGTTCGCGGCCGAGGTCGCGGTCGCCAAGCGGGTGTCGGCGTTCTGCACGGCCCGCGTCCTGGACTCCGACGTCGAGGGCGACCGCCCCTACATCGTCAGCGAGTACATCGACGGGCCGGCGCTGTCGGACGTGCTCACGGCCGAGGGGCCGCGGCGCGGCGCCGACCTGGACCGGCTGGCGATCGGGACGATGACCGCGCTCGCCGCCATCCACCAGGCGGGGGTCGTGCACCGCGACTTCAAGCCCGCCAACGTGCTGCTCGCGCCGGACGGCCCGCGGGTGATCGACTTCGGCATCGCGCGGGCGCTGGACGCCACCGGGACGATGTCGAGCACGGCCATCGGCACGCCCGCCTACATGGCGCCCGAGCAGATCTCCGGCGCGCGGGTCGGCCCGGCCGCCGACGTGTTCGCGTGGGCCGCGACGATGGTGTACGCGGCCACGGCGCGCCCGGCGTTCGGGCAGGACTCGATCCCCGCGGTCATGCATCGCATCCTCAACCTGCCGCCCGACCTCGGCGATCTCCAGGAGCCGCTGCGCCGGGTCGTCACGGACTGCCTCAGCAAGGACCCGGCGCTGCGTCCGGCGTCCCAGCAGGTCCTCGCGCACCTGCTGGAACTGGCCGGGAGCCTGCCGCAGCCGAGCGCACCGCAGGGCGGCGCGGACGCCGTGATGCTCACGCAGGGCGCTCAGACGGCCGCCACCGAGTCCGTGCAGTTGCGCGTCCAGACACCGCCGCCCTTCCCGCAGCCGCCGATCCCCGGACCGCAGACGCCGCCGCCCATGCCGGGCCCGGCGTGGCCCTCCCCCGCCCCGCCGCCCAACGGGGGCACGCCGGGCACATGGCCAAGGGCCGGGCATCCCGGGCAGCTCGGGCATCCCGGCGGCTTCACCACGCCGTCCGGGACGGGCGGGCGGCGCGGCATCACCGTCCTCGCCAGTGCGGGCGGCGCCGCGCTCGCCGTGCTGGTGCTCGCCGCGGGCCTGGCCTACATCCAGCTTCGCGGAGACTCCGAGGAGACTCCGCCGGCGACCGGGCGGACCGGCGGGACGCTGCCGGTCTCGATGTCGTCACCGACGACGATCAAGGGCGAGATCGACCCGTCGCACGCCTACGCCGGCACCGAGAAGTTCCTCACCAAGCAGCTGTTCACCGGCCTCACCGAGCTCGGCGCCGACGGCGTCGCCCGCCACCGCCTCGCCACGTCGATCCAGCCGGACGCCGAATGCCGGCAGTGGACGATCACGATCAAGGATGGGACGACGTTCAGCAACGGCGAGCCCGTCGACGCGCAGGCGTTCGCCCGCGGCTGGGCGCGCAGCGCGGCGGAGAAGACCGGACCCGGCTCGTACCTGATGAACGACATCGAGGGGTTCTCCTCCGTATCGTCCGCGGGGAGCGGGGAGCTGTCCGGGGTCAAGGTGGCGTCGCCCACCACCCTGGTCGTCAGGCTGAGCGATCCCAACTGCGACTTCGGGGCGCGGCTGTCCGAACCGCCCTTCATGCCCGCTCCGCAGGCGGCGGGGAAGCCAGACAACACCGTGTACAACGAGCGCCCGATCGGCAACGGGCCGTTCCGGCTGGAGGAGTACCGGAAGGAGGCGAGCGTCTCGCTCGTCCGCAACACCGCCTGGGCGTTCGGCAAGACCAAGCTGGACCGCGTCACCGTCATGCTCGGCAGCGACCCCGCCAAGGGACGCGCGGCGTACGCGGCGGGCGAGGTCGACTGGTACACGATCGGCACCGAGGAGCTGGCCACGGTTCCGGACACCGGGGTCACCTCCCGTCCCCTGCCGTTCACCAGGATGCTCGTCCCGCTCACGGCCAAGGGCCCGATGAAGTCGAAGGAGGCGCGGGAAGCCGTCTCCTACGCCATCGACCGCGGCAAGCTCAGCCTGACGCTCGGCGGCTTCTCCAAGCCCGCCCACGGCATCGTCCCGGCATCGGTCCCGGGGTTCGGCAAGCCCGGCGCCTGCCCGTCCTGCGACAAGTACGACCCGGAGCGGGCGAAGACGCTCGCCTCCCAGGCCGGGCTCAAGACAGGCGACACCGTCCCGATCTACTTCCGGGAGTCGCCCGTCGACAAGCGCCTGGCCGAGGTCGTCGGCCAGCAGCTGAGGTCGGTGCTCGGCCTGCGGGTGGAGATGAAGTCGTATCCGGTCGCCGAGTTCACGAAGTACCGCGAGGCGGTCATCGCCGGGGACGCGTCCGGGCTGGCCTTCCTGCCCTACGGCCCCGACTACCCGGGCGCCTACACGATGCTCTGGCCGCTGCTGGGCGGCGACCTGGTCGCGACCAGCGGCAACGCCTACTACAACCTCGGCAAGTACAAGAACGACCGCTTCGACAACCTGGTCTCCACCGCGCTCAGGACCGGTCCGGCCCAGAACCGCACCGAGCTGTTCAAGCAGGCCGAGAAGGTGGCGCTGGACGACATGGCGCTGATTCCGCTGGTCAACGACGGCCGTGTCGCCGTCCTCCGGCAGGGCGAGTACGTGAAGCTGGCGATGGACTACGACGGCGACCCGACCGTGGCGACGGCCGCGCTCAAGTAGCCGCTCACGTGACGCCGCTCACGTGACGCCGCTCACGTGACGCCGCTCACGTGACGCCGCTCACGTGACGCCGCTCACGTGACGCCGCTCACGTGACGCCGCTCATGTGACGCCGCTCATGTGACGCCGCTCATGTGACGGGGCCCGCCGGCGGCAGCCGGACGGTGACGATCAGCCCGCCGCCGGGGCGGGGCGCCGCGTACACCGCGCCGCGGTGCGCCAGCACCACCGAGCGGACGATCGACAGCCCGAGGCCCGCGCCCTTGGCCGACTCGACGCGGTCGGCGTTCAGCCGCCGGAACGGCTCGAACAGCCGCTCCACCTCGTAGGCGGGCACGACGGGCCCGGTGTTCTCGACCTGGACGGTGGCGTACCCCTCCAGCATGCCGGTGCGGATCCACAGCTCGCCGCCGTCCTCCCGGTTGTGCTTGACGGCGTTCTCGACGAGGTTGGACACCAGATGCTCCAGGAGCACCGGGTCGCCGAGCGCCGCCCCCGACGTCAGCTCCGGGTGCACCGTGACGTCGTTGTCGTGCTCGCGGCGGGCGGACTGCTCCAGCACGGTCGCCGCCACCTCCGCCAGGTCGACGGGCGTGCGGGCGGTCAGCTCCCGCTCGCTGCGGGCCAGCAGCAGCAGTCCCTCGATGAGCCGCTCGTGCCGGGCGTTGGTCGCCAGCAGCGTCCGGCCGACGGCGCGCAGGTCGTCCGACACCTCGGGGTCGCCGAGCGCCACCTCCAGCAGGGTCCGGTTGATCGCGAGGGGGGTGCGCAGCTCGTGCGAGGCGTTGGCGACGAACCGGCGCTGCGAGTCGAACGCCTGCCCGAGCCGCTCCAGCATCGCGTCGAAGGTGTCGGCCAGCTCCTTGATCTCGTCCTCGGGGCCCTCCAGCGCGATCCGCTCGTGCAGGGTGCTCTCCGACAATCGGCGCGCGGTGGTGGTGACCCGCTGCAGGGGGCTGAGGGCACGGTCGGCGACGAACCAGCCGAGCACCAGCGTGATGACCCCCACCCCGCCGAGGGCGAGCAGCGACCGCCCGACGAGCTGCTTCATCGTCTGCTCGACGAACTGGCGCTGCAGTTCGGCCGCCTCCGCGTCGGAGATCCCGAAGCCGATCACCTTGACGTTGCCGAGGATGTTGGCCATCAGGACCGACATCACGAAGAGCAGCAGCGCCCCGGCCATGAAGAACAGCAGCCCGTACAGGAGGGTGAGGCGCAGCCGCACGCTCATTCTGGCGGGCACCACGTCCAGCTGCGGGAACGGCCCGCTGCCCTCGCCGCGCCACACGCCCGCCGGGTAGGGCTGCGGGACCTGCTGCGGGCCGGGGCGGCGCCACCGGCCGCCGCGCCGCGCGCCGCCGGCGTCGCCGTTCGTGCCGTCCGCGCCGGGGACGGCGGTCGGCCCGGTCGCCTGCGCGCCGTTCTCCCATCCGGCGTCGGTGCGGGTGGCGGGGCCCTGCTCCTGGGCCGCGCCGCCGGTCTCGTCCGGCCGGTTCCGGGGTGCTGGTTCGTCGGTCACAGTCGGTATCCCACTCCGGGCACGGTCTCGATCACCGGGGGGTCGCCGAGCTTCTTGCGCAGCGTCATCATCGTGACCCGGACGACGTTGGTGAACGGGTCGATGTGCTCGTCCCAGGCCTTCTCCAGGAGGTGCTCGGAGCTGACGACGGCGCCGTCCGCGCTGAGCAGCACCTCCAGGACCGCGAACTCCTTGCGGGTCAGCTCCACCGGGCGGCCGTCCCGCGCGACCTCCCGGCGGGCCGGGTCGAGCGTGATCCCGGCGCGCTCCAGGACGGGCGGCAGCGGCGCCGCGGCGCGCCGGCCGAGGGCGCGCACGCGGGCGATCAGCTCGGCGAACGCGAACGGCTTGGCCAGGTAGTCGTCGGCGCCGATGGACAGTCCCTCGACGCGGTCGTCCAGCTCGCCCGCCGCCGTCAGCATGATGATCCGCGCCGGGTAGCGCTGAGCGACGAGCTGCTTGCAGACGTCGTCGCCGTGGACCTTGGGCAGGTCGCGGTCGAGCACGATCACGTCGTACTCGTTGACGCCGGCCCGCTCCAGCGCGCCCGCGCCGTCGTAGGCCACGTCCACGGCCAGCGTCTCCCTGCGCAGGCCGGTGGCGATGGCGTCGGCGAGCACGCGCTCGTCCTCGACGACTAGAACACGCACGGGGTCCCCCTCCTGGCCGGGGCTCGGCGGGCCCCGGGTCTTCCGAACATGCCTGCTTCACATATGCCATGGGGGTCGTAAGACGCCCGTAAGCAGCTGTTCCGCTTCTTGTACGCCACACCGTGCCGTAGCGGACGCAAGAATCCGCGAAAATTGCATCGGTGCGCAGGTTTACCTTCAGCCTAGGCCTGGGTAAGCATGGGCACGATCCGGGAGGAGGCCCATGGGCGAGTTGTCACGCATGATCCAGCAGCGGCTCGACGACGCGTACGCGTCGCTGCGGAGCGCCCACGCAGACGGCGACACCTACCTGGCGGGCATTCGCCAGGAGGAGATCGACGACCTGCGCCGGATCGCAGCGAACAACGACATCGGCGTCGAACCACCCCGCTGCGACTGACCCGCCGAACCGCGAGGCGCGACCCGTGAACGGGGAGCCCGGGACCATCCGGCCCGGGCTCCCCGTTTCCGCGCTCGCCCGTCTCCATGCCGCCCGTCTCCATGCGCGCGTCTCCATGCCGTCCGTCTGCGTCCCGTCCGGGCCGGGGCCCGCTAGTCCCGGGCCGGGTCGAGCGGGGCCAGGAGGGCGTGCAGGGCCTCGAACGTGCCGGGCCCGGCGGCGATGGTCAGCTCCGGCCCCGGAGCCGCTCCGTGCAGCCCCTCGACGCGTCCGCCGGCCTCCTGGACGATCAGCCCGCCCGCCGCGATGTCCCACGCGTGGACACCGCGCTCGTAGTAGGCGTCGGCCCGTCCCGCCGCGAGCGAGCACAGGTCCACGCAGCAGGAGCCGCCCCGGCGGATGTCGCGGATGTTCGGCAGCACCCCGGTGAGCACCTCCGCCTGCCGGGCGCGCCGTCCGGCTTCGTAGCCGAAGCCCGTGGACACCAGCGCCCTGTCCAGCGGCACGTGCGCGTTCACGCGGAGCTCGCGGGTGCCGGACGCGGTGTGCTGGAGGGCGCCGCCGCCGCGCACGGCCGTGTACGACTCGCCGCGGCGCGGGATCTCGACGGCGCCGGCGACGACGGCGCCGTCCACCTCGGCGGCGATGCTGACCGCCCAGTCGGGCAGGTCGTAGAGGTAGTTGACGGTTCCGTCGATCGGGTCGACGACCCAGCGGACGCCGCTGCCCCCGGTGCGGGTGCCGCCCTCCTCGCCGAGGAACGCGTCGTCGGGGCGGACGGCCCGGATCCGCTCGATGATCAGCTGCTCGGCGGCGCGGTCCATCTGGGTGACGACGTCGGTCGGGGACGACTTGGTCTGCACGACGTCCGGGCCGTCCGCCGGGCGCTTGTCGACCAGCATCCGGCCGGCCTCGCGGGCCGTGGCGGCGGCCAGCTCCAGCAGCTCACCGGCGAGGCTCATCCGCGCTCCTCCAGCAGCAGGCGGGGCAGCCGGGCGAAGCGCGGATCGGTCCCGGGCGTCGCGGCGCGGGCGAACGCGAGCCCGAGCTCGGCCGCCCGTCCCGCGGCCTCGACGTCGAGGTCGTACTTGACCTCCATGTGGTCGGAGACGAAGCCGATCGGCACGACCGCGACGGCGGGGACGCCCTCGCCGTGCAGCTTCTCCAGATGGTCGGTGATCTGCGGCTCCAGCCACGGCTGGCTCGGCGGCCCGCTCCGGCTCTGGTAGACGAGGTCCCACGGCCTGCCGGGGGCAACCGCCTCGGCGACCGTCCGCGCGACCGTGTGCAGTTCGGCCTCGTAGAGTTCCCGGTTGGGCTGGGCCAGGGGGACGCTGTGCGCGGTGAAGACCAGCCGGGCATCCTGCGGGAGGCGGCCGAGGGCGTCCTTCGCCGCGTCCACGAAGGGGTCGACGAAGCCGGGCCGGTCGCAGTAGACGGGCAGCTTGTCGATCTCCGGAGCGTCCGGGACCTCGTCGCGTGCCCGCGCGATGTCGTTGAGGTACTGGTCGTTCGTGGAGAAGCCGCTGTAGGCGGACGTGACGAACGCCGCCGCCCGCCGGATCCCGTCCTCCTTCATCTGCCGGACGGTGTCGGCGAGGTACGGGGTCCAGTTCCGGTTGCCCCAGTACACCGGCAGATCCACGCCGTGGGCCGCGAAGTCGGCCTCGACCGCGGCCTTCAGGTCGCGGCACAGGCGGTTGATCGGGCTGACCCCGCCGAACAGGTGGTAGTGCTCGCCCACCTCTTCCAGGCGCTCCCTGGGGATGTCGCGGCCGCGGGTGACGTTCTCCAGGAACGGGATCACGTCCTCGGGCCCCTCCGGCCCCCCGAAGGACAGCAGAAGCAACGCGTCGTAGGACGTCATGCGTCCATCCAACCAGCCAGGGTCCGATGCCCCCGCCAGGGGCCGGTCACTCGTGGCGCGCCTCACTCGTAGCGCGCCTCACTCGTAGCGCGCCGCGTACGCCTTGGCGAGGTTGAGCACCTTCTGGACGTACCAGTCGGCGTGGTTGTAGTGCCACACGGCGTTGTAGAGCTGCTTGCCGCCCCTTCCCGCGCCGTTCGCGCACAGGTACTTGGCGGCCCCTGGGATGGCGTCGTAGGGGTTCATGATGTCGGCCTTGCCGTCCCTGTCGCCGTCCACCCCGTACGCCTTCCACGTCGCGGGCATGAACTGCATCGGGCCGAGCGCGCCGGCGCTGGAGCGTCCGGCGTTGCGGCCGTGGTCGCTCTCGACCTGGCCGATCGCGGCGAGGACCGTCCAGGACAGGCCCGGGCAGCTGGTGGCGGCCTGCTTGTACAGGTCGAGGTAGCCGCTCGCGCCACCGCCGTCCGACGGCGACCGGTACTTGCTCTCGTGGAGGTTCAGCACGCTCGTCCCGGTGCCGAGGACCTTGGTGACGGCCTGGACGACCTTGGCCGGGCTCACGCCGGGCGCGTTGACGAGGACCGCCACGTTCGGGACGAGCCCCATCTCCCGGCCGGTCTTCTCGCTGACGAGCATGTCGATGCCGGGCAGGCCGAGGGGGCCGGAACCGCCCATCGTCAGCCTCGGCATCGTCCGGCCCACGACCGGGTAGTCGTAGCCCCGGGTGAGCTGGAGCTGCTCGGCGGCGGCCGGCGACACCACGAACCGGTTCCCGGCCAGCGCCCCCCACAGCTCTGTCTTCTTCGCCGTCCCGGGCGGCGTCCAGGACCGGTACGCCGACGGGTCCACGGCGAACGCGTTGACCTGGCGTCCCTGGAGCTGGACGGCTCCGCCCGCGACCGCCATCACGTCCTTGACGCGCCCCAGCCTGGCGATCCGCTTGATCTTGGCGGCGGGGATCGAGCCGGTGCCGACGGCGAGCACGTCGGGCGGCACGACGCGGCGCAGCGGCGCGACCTGCCCGCCGGTGGCCACGTTGACCGGGTCGCCCGGCGGCACGCCCGGCGCGGTCCGCTGCGCGGGGCCGGACGCCTCCGCCGTCGTCTCCGTGGTCAGCGCCGCATAGACGCCGCCGGACGTGCTGGCGACGGCGAGGACCGCGATGGTGCCGATGAGGAACGGCAGGCCCCGCCCGCCCCGCCGCCGAGCCGGCCGTTGGGCCGGCCGCGCGGCGGCCTCCCGCGGAGCGCGCTTCTTCTTCTCGGGACGCGGTTTCTTCTTCCCGGGCCGCGGTCCCGCCGGAGGGGCGGCGGTCGCCTCACCACCGCCGACCGCGCCGGTGCGCGGTGCTGAAGGAGGAGCCACAACTGATCCCAACGCGTGTCGCCACGGACGGTTACCCTGCGGGCAGTTACCGGATCGTACGTTATCGCCCGATCTGCCCCCGAGGGGCGCCCGGGATAAACATGAACTTTCCTCACGATCGATATCTGAGTAGAGTCGCCGCATGTCCCCCGTGACCCATGAGAAGTGGCGGAACTGGGCCGGAAACCAGCAGGCCACGCCGCGGCGCGTCGCCACGCCGCGCACCGCCGGCGAGGTCGCCGCGGAGGTCCGGTCGGCCGCCGGCGACGGCCTCACGGTCCGCATGACCGGCACAGGACACTCCTTCACCGGCGCGGCCGTCGCCGAAGGCGTCCTGCTCCGGCCCACCGCCCTCACGGCCGTCCGCTCGGTCGACACGGCGAGCGGCCTCGTCACCGTCGAGGCGGGGCTCCCCCTCCACGCGCTCAACCGCGTCCTGGACGAGCACGGCCTCGCGCTGGCCAACATGGGCGACATCCAGGAACAGACCGTCGCGGGCGCGCTGCAGACCGCCACGCACGGCACCGGCCGCGACGCGGCGGGCCTCGTCTCCCAGGTCGGCGCGCTGGAACTCGTCCTCGCCGACGGCACGACCGTCACCTGCTCGCGGGAGGAGCGCCCCGACCTGTTCGACGCGGCCCGCGCCGGGCTCGGCGCCCTCGGCATCGTCACCGCCATCACCTGGCGGACCGTCCCGGCCTTCCTCCTGCGCGCGCAGGAGGCGCCGATGAAGTGGGACGAGGTCCTCTCCCGCGTCGACGAGTTCGACGCGGCCAACGAGCACTTCGAGTTCTACTGGTTCCCGCACACCGAGGGCTGCCTGACCAAGCGCAACAACCGCGTCGACGGCCCCGCCGAGCCGCTGTCCAAGGCCAAGTACTGGCTGGACGACCGATTCCTGTCGAACACGGTGTTCGGAGCCATCAACCAGGTCACGCACCTGGCGCCCGCCGCGACGCCCTTCGTGAACGGCATCTCCGCCAAGGCGCTCGGGGCACGCACCTACAGCGACACGTCCTACAAGGTCTTCACGAGCCCCCGGGCGGTCCGCTTCAAGGAGCAGGAGTACGCGATCCCGCGCGAGGAACTCGTGCCCGCGCTGCGCGAGCTCCGCTCCCTGTTCGCCAAGCGGGACTGGCGGATCAGCTTCCCCATCGAGGTCCGCCTGCTCCCCGCCGAGGACGCCTGGCTCTCGATGGCCCACGGACGGCGGAGCGCCTTCATCGCCGTGCACGTCTACCACCGCGACCCGCACGAGGACTACTTCGGCGGCGTCGAGGAACTCCTCACCGCGTTCGGCGGCCGTCCCCACTGGGGCAAGCTCCACACCCGCGACGCCGCCTACCTGGAGAAGGCGTACCCGAAGTTCGGCGACTTCCGCGCCCTGCGGGACGAACTGGATCCCGACCGCCGCTTCGCCAACCCCTACGCAAGGCAGGTCTTCGGCGACTGACCGGGCGGGTCACCCCGCCGGGGCCGTCTGCCCCTGCGGGTTCGTGGCGCCCGGACCGCCCTCCTGCTCGCCGCCGGTCGGCGCCGGCGTCTCCGGAGCGGTCGGCGCCGGCGTCGTCGGCGCGGTCGTCGGCTGCTGGGTGGGCCGCTCGGACGGCTCCGCCGGCTGCGGGGCGGGAGTGCTCGCCCCCGTCGACGGCGTCCCGCCGGTCGGCTCGCCGCTCGGCGTGGCACCGGGCTCCGGCGTACCGCCGGACGGGCTCTGCGACGGGGTGTCGTCCGTCTGCCCGCTCCCGCCGCCGCCGAGCACCTTCGTCACGGTCAGCCCCTTGCCGCCGCCGGCCCCGACGGGCTGCCCGGTGGTCGCCTCATAGATCGTGATGCCGCCGATCACGACGGCGAACACCGCCGCCGACGCCACGACCAGCTTCACCCAGTGCGCCTTCGCCCACTCGACCGTGCTCAGCAGCGCGGACCGGCGCACGACCTCGCGCACGGCGTCCTCGCCGGCCTCCCGGGCGAACGCGGCGGCGACCGCCTCGCCCGGGTCCACCCGGGTGGCGTTCGGGTCGCCGCCGGGGTCCAGGCGCGTGGCGTTCGGGTCGCCGTCGAACGGCGGGTCGAAGCGCGTCGCGTTCGGATCGCCCGACCACACCCGCGTCCGGGTCGGGTCCGCGCTGGTCGCCCGCGCCGCCGCGTTCTCGGCCGCGTCCCGCCGCCGCACCGCCGACTGCAGGTGCGTCAGCTCCCGGATCTGCTCCCGGCCCTGATCGAGGTAGTGCTTGCCGACCGCCGACCCGGCCGTCGAGATCACGCTCATCAGCGCCGCGCCGATGATCGTGCCGTACACCCCCAGGTAGGACGCTCCCAGGGCGGCGACCGACGTCGCCACCGCACTCGCGATCAGCTGCGTCGTGCTCAGATCCGGCAGCTTGCGCGGCATGACCCGTATCACCCCTATCCAACGCCACGATTCCCCACGACCAGGAACTGATCAGGAGGACCCGGGTGTTCCTGCCCAAGACGTGACACTCGCAACGTCAAGACGGGCGGCATCGTCCCGGCCCGCCGGGCACGGTGTGGAAAAGGATGCACAAGAATCCGGCAGGGCGACCCCCCGCCGGTCGCGACACCGGCAAGCTTGGGCAGTGCCCTCTTCGACCTCGTGAAGAGGGCTTCGAGAGCGGCGATGTTCGGACATGCCGGGTACGGTGCTGGCAGCAGGTGTGTCCGAAAGAGAGACTCGGGAACCCGGGGGAAGGGCACGCATGCGCCCTCGGTGGGCATCGGACGGCCGACCGTTGAGAGCACGGTCGCGCGGTCCGGCGTCCTCCGTGCCATCAGAACAGGGCAGGAAGGACACGCATGCAGGAGCTGCGCCTCGTCGCGGTCAGCGAGGACGGTACGTACCTCGTCCTGGCCACCGCGGGCCGAGGCACCCGGTTCACCCTGCCCGTCGACGACCGGCTCCGCGCAGCCGTCCGTGGGCACTTCTCCCGCCTCGGCCAGTTCGAGATCGAAGTGGAGAGTCCCTTGCGCCCCAAGGAGATCCAGGCACGCATCCGGTCCGGGGAGACCGCGGAGGAGATCGCCGAGTCGGCGGGCATCCCGGTCGAACGCGTCCGCTGGTTCGAGGGTCCGGTCCTGCAGGAACGCGAGTACATGGCCCAGCAGGCGCAGCGCGTCACCGTCCGCCGCCCCGGCGAGACCGCCCCGGGCCCGCCGCTCGGCGAGACCGTCGAGGAGCGCCTCGGCCGCGGCGGCGTCGACCTGGAGGAGGCCGAATGGGACTCCTGGAAGTGCGAGGACAGCACCTGGCGCGTCCGGCTGTCGTTCTTCGAGAGCGGCCGACCGCACGCCGCCGAGTGGACGTTCGACCCGCGCCGCCGGCACGTCACCCCGCTGGACGAGATCGCCGCCCGCCTCACCTCCGTCGAGTGGGACGACGAGACGCTCTCCGACACCGTCACCCCGCTCGTCCCGCGCCGTCCCGCGATGAAGGTCGTCTCCAGCGACCGTGACCTGACCGCTCGCGGCCTGCCCGCCGAACCGGAGCAGCCCGCCGCCCCCGGACCCCTGCGGGCCGCCGAGCCCCCCGAGTATCTCCTCGACCACGGCCGGGCGGCCGACCCCGGCGCCGCCTTCCGCGAGGCGTCCGAGAGCGCCCCCCTGCGCGAGGCCGCCGCTCCTCTCGAACGGCCCCGGCCCAGCGAGGCCCCCCGGCCCGTCGAGGCGCCTGGTCCCGCTGAATCGTCCCGGCCCAGTGCGGCAGCGGAACCGCCCGAGGACTTCGCCGAGGAGCCCCGCGAAGCCTCTCCCGGCTCCGCGGCCCCACACCTGGCGGAAACCGCCGAAGACACCGGCGACGCGGACGCCGCCGCCACCGAGGCCGCGACGCCTTCCCAGGCCACCGAGCCGGCCGCCCCTGAAGAAGCACCGCGGGCGGACGACGGCGACCACGCGAGCACGGCATCCGAGGTGCCGGAAGAGCCCGCGGAGGAGGCGCCGGCCGCCGAGACGCGCCCCGTCCGAGAGACCGTCGCCCCGTCCACCGAACCGGACGAGGAGCCCGCGGAGGCGAGCGCCGCGCACGAGTCCGACGAGCCGGACGAGGCCGTCCACGACGAGCCGGCGGCGTCCGGCGACGCCGAGCGGCCGCGTGCGGAGGACGTGATCGCCGAGCCCGCGGCCGTCCGCGAAGAGCCCGCGGCACCGGCGGCGGAGCCCGAGGCACCGGCCGAGTCCGGCGGCGAGCCGGAGACCGCGCCCGCTCCGGACGAGTCCCGCGCCGAGCCCCGGGAGCCCGGCCGGGATGCCCCGCGGCCCGCGGAGAGCCCCCAGCCGGCGCCGCAGCGCCGGCAGTCGCCGCGCCCGCCCGCGAAGAAGAAGCCGGCGGGCCGTCCCGCGATGCCCGCGGCGCAGGACAAGCCGGCGACCGGGTCCCCCGCCGCCGCGGCCGGCGGCGAGCCGGCGGCGCCTCAGCGCCCGGCGCGGCGGCGCAAGTCCAAGGGCAAGCGCGCCTCCGTCCCCTCCTGGGACGAGATCATGTTCGGGGCCCGCCGCCCCGAGTGACCCGGGGGGTGCGGCGTCCCCGGCCGGGGGCGCCGTGCCCGGTGAGGCCGTCCTCGGCCGGCCCGGCGGGCGGGGCGCTGCCGTTCCCGGCGGAGCCGCGGTCGGGGACGGGCCCGCCCTTGGACGCGGGGGGCTCGTCGAGGAACGGGGTCAGCCAGTCGGGGGTGATGGCGGCGGCCAGGGCGACGGCGTCCTCCTCGGACATGTCCGTCGCGGAGTAGCCGCCGTCGCCGGCGCCCACGGCGGCGAAGAGGGTGGCCAGGCCCAGCCTGCGCTGGAAGAGGGTGCGGCGGATCCGCCAGCCGATGACGGCGGAGTGCTCGACGACCACCTGGCGTCGGCGCAGCGACCCCGAGCGGACCGTGAGGCGCTCGCCGTCGGTGGCGTGGCCGAGCTGGCGGTAGCGGTCCAGCCCGAGGGGGACGGCCAGCACCGCCACGGCGGCGCACAGGTAGGCCACCCACGGCTGCCCGGCCAGGAGGGCCAGCACCGCGACGCCCCCAGGCGGAGCCACGGCGCGCAGGACCCGGCGGCCGCGAGCCGCGCGGGGATGCGCGACCAGCGGCCCGGGGACGGCGCCGACGACACGGGCGGCAAGCGACTCGGCGACCCTCCGGGGAGCGGCGGGCAGGAGGCGCCCCCGGTGCGCCACGTCCCCGAGACCCGTGATGAGCGCACCGAGGCGGGTCACGCCCGCCACGCGCTCGAACGGGTTGTCGGCGAACTCGACGCCGCGCAGCCGCCGGCGTTCGAGGGAGACGCTGCGGCGGGTGGCGAGGCCGCGTTCGGCGACGACCGAGCCGTCCCGCTCGCGGACGGTGAAGTCCCAGTTGAACAGGGTGAAGGCGATCACCGACATGACCGGCATGGCGATCAGCGTCAGGATGGCCAGCGCGAGGACGAGTGCCGTGGGCAGGCCGACCACGTCATGGCCGACGCGCTCCACGCGCTCCCGCGTGATGAGGCCGAGGTCGTCGCCGAGGTTGTAGACGGTGCCGAGGAGGCTGCCCGCCAGCGCGAACGGCGTGAACAGGTAGGCGCCGCTCAGCGGGGCGTACACGTACCAGCGGCGCCGCATGCGGGCCAGGACACGCTGGGGCGGGGCCGGGGCGTCGCGGGTGAGCAGCACGCCGCGGAGCCGTTCGGCCTCCTGGCGCGAGACGGCGTTCAGCTCCCCCTCCCCGCCGTCCGCCCCCGCGTCGATGTGGACGACCGCCAGGCCGAGCAGGCGGTGCGGCAGGGACGTGCTGATGTCCACGCCCCTGATCCGGTCGCGCGGGATGCTCTTCACCGACCGCCCGATGAGGGCCCGCCGGAGCTCGATCCGGTCGTCGTACAGGACGTAGGTGAACGTCACCCAGTTGGCGACATGGAAGAGGAGCCCGAAGGCGAGGCCCGCCAGCGTGAAGTAGAACGCCGTGGACATCCCGCCGACCAGGAGGCCCGTGGCACCCGCGGCCAGGAGGGCGATGAGTTCGCGGACCGCCCCGACGACGAACGTGAGCGGATGCAGGCGTGCGCTCACGTGGCGTCGTCGCGGAGGTCGTGCGCGCGGTGCGCGAGGTCTTCGGCGAGGCGCGTCGCCACGTCCACGGGCAGGCCGGAGACCTCCGAGGAGCCGGTGTGGGAGGCCGTGTTGACCTCGATGGTGGCGAGACCCAGCATCCGCTCGATCCAGCCCTGCTTGCTGTCGACGGTCTGGATCCGCCCGACGGGCACCAGCAGCCATTCGCGGCTGAACCAGCCCGTCCGGGTGTAGACCACGTCGGCGCTGACCTCCCAGCGGTGGACGCGGTAGCGCCACACGGGCGCGACGGTCACCATGAGCAGCCCGGCGACGCCGATGGCGTAGGGCAGCCAGCCGACCCGGCCCGTCAGCCACCCCGGCAGCGCGTCCCAGTCGGAGTCGCCCGCCCAGGCGGCCACTCCCAGGGCGAGGCCGAACGCCAGGCCCCACAGGAGGAGGTACTCGATCGCCCAGTGGGCGACGGCGCGCGGCGAGACGCGGTGCTCGGGCGGCCGTAGACGCGGCGGGTGCGGGGCCCCGCCGTCCGCCTGGCGACCGTGCCGCACCGACGTCACACCGCGAGTTTAGAACGCCGGGGGCCCTCTCCCGTTGCCCCGGCTGGGCGGAAATCCCGGAACGAGCGGCACGATCGCGGTCCCGGCGCCGTTTTGTCAGTGGCACATGCGAAGTTGGGAGCGCGTCTCACGCCGCTGACAGCGCTTTGCCAGAGGCGGCGGAAAAACTGGATGCGCACCACCCGGACACCGCATATTTTGGCAGGTCCCCTACGAACGGGACGCAGACGTCCGGCGACGACACCCTAGGAGATCACATGACCTACGCGATCCAGGCCGAGGGTCTGGAGAAGCGGTTCGGTGAGACCCAGGCCCTGGCCGGCGTCTCCCTCACCGCCGAACCCGGAACGGTCCTCGGCGTGCTCGGCCCGAACGGGGCGGGCAAGACGACCATGACCCGGATCCTCGCCACGCTGATCGAGCCGACCGCCGGCTCCGCCCGGGTCGGCGGGTTCGACGTCGTGAAGGACGCGCACAAGGTGCGGCAGCTCATCGGGCTGACCGGCCAGTACGCCGGCGTCGACGAGATGCTCACCGGCACCGAGAACCTCGTCCTGATCGGGCGGCTGCTCGGCATCTCGCGCAGGGCGTCCAGGGCGCGGGCCGCCGAGCTCCTGGAGCGGTTCGAGCTCACCGAGGCCGCCGAACGCGCGGCCAAGACGTACTCGGGCGGGATGCGCCGCCGTCTCGACCTGGCCGCGAGCCTGGTCGGGCAGCCGCAGATCCTGTTCCTGGACGAGCCGACCACCGGCCTCGACCCCCGCAGCCGCAACGGCCTGTGGGACATCGTCCGCGGCCTGACCGACGACGGCGTGACCGTGCTGCTCACCACCCAGTACCTGGAGGAGGCCGACCAGCTGGCCGACGACATCATCGTCATCGACCGCGGCCAGGCCATCGCGCACGGCACGTCCGACGTGCTGAAGGCGCAGGTCGGCGGGCAGGTGCTGGAGGTCCGGCCGGTCGCCGCGGCGGACGTCCAGACCGTCGCGAAGATCGTCGGCGAGCTGGCGGACGCCGACCCCGAGATCCGCGACGAGCTGGTCAGCGTGCCGATCACCGACCCGCAGCTGATGCCGGCCGTGGTGCGCCGGCTCGACGACGCCGGCGTCACCGTCGGCGAGCTGTCGCTGCGCAAGTCCAGCCTGGACGAGGTGTTCTTCGCCCTCACCGGCCACCACACCGACGACATCGACGCCGAGGCCGGCGAGCTGGAGAAGCAGGCCGCGCGCAAGGAAGGGGCGTCCGCATGACCACCGCGACATTCGCGCCGCAGGACCTGACAAAGCGGATCGCGCCGGGCACGGCCGCGCGCAACACGGCCACCCTGGCGTGGCGCAACCTCGTGCAGATCAAGCACAACCCGATGGAGCTGCTGGACCTGTCCATCCAGCCCATCATGTTCGTGCTGCTGTTCGCCTACGTGTTCGGCCCGGCGATGGCGGGCAGCGTCGAGGCGTACCTGCCGGTCGTCATCCCCGGCATCATCGCGCAGAACGCCCTGTTCGCCGGGATGAGCACCGGATTCGGGCTGAACACCGACATCACCAAGGGCGTGTTCGACCGGTTCCGCAGCCTCCCCATCGCCCGCAGCGCCCCGCTCGCCGGGCGGATCATCGCCGACACCGCCAAGCAGGCGTGGTCGATGGCGATCCTGCTGCTGGTCGGGTTCGCGATCGGGTTCCGCCTCGGCACGAACGTGCTGGCCCTGCTCACCGCGTTCGTGCTCCTGCTGACCTTCGCCATCCTGTTCTCCTGGACGTCGGTCTACATCGCGATGAAGGTGAACGAGCCGGAGAAGGTGCAGATCTTCGGATTCGTGGTGATCTTCCCGCTGAGCTTCCTCAGCACCGCGTTCATCCCGAACACCGACGGCATCCCCGGCCCCGTCGCGTTCGTCATGGACAACAGCCCGGTGACGAAGCTGGTCGAGGCCATGCGCGGCCTTCTCGTCGGCGGCCCCGTCCTCGAACACGCCTGGGTCGCCCTCGCCTGGGGCGTCGGCATCTCCCTGGTCTTCGCCCCCCTCTCCCTAGCGGCATTCAAGAAGCGAGCGTGACCTCCCAGGGGGCGACCCCCTGGAACCCTCGTCACGAGCCGGTTTCGGTCCGCTCCCTATCAACAGGGTCCTTCTCGGGCGGCTTTTGCCCGGAGGTTCTCGGGGTTAGGGCGAAGTCTTCGAGGATGTCGTCGAAGGTGCGGGTTCGGCCTCGGGTGTAGGCGGTTTCGAAGGCCGCCTCGCCCAGGTCGGCTCTGGTGGCCTGCTCGATGGCCAGGGCGTCGGCCAGGGAGAGGTCGCGGGTGCCGCGCAGGGCGTCGGCGGTGCCGAGGAGCTCGGCGGCGCGTTCGGGGTCGCCCTGGACGCGGGCCTGCTCGGCGTGGCCGGCCAGGACGTGGGAGATGATCGGGTAGTCCCGCGCCTCGACCGCGCCGCGCAGGGCCTCGTCCAGGCGCGCGGCGGCTTCGTCCATCGCGCCGAGCGCCAGGTCGGCCTGAGCCCGCCCGCACAGGACCATGGCACGGAACTGTGGCGGGCCGGGAAGGCCCCGGGTGAGGTCGTCCGCCTGCGAGAAGCGCCGCAGGGCCTCGGCCGTGTCGCCGGAGCGGCGGGCGAACTCGCCCAGCTGGTAGTGCAGGGCGGCCTTCTCCTCCGGCCCGCCGGAACCGGGCGGCTCGCGCATGGCGTCGCGCAGCAGCGCCTCGGCCCGGTCGCGTTCGCCCAGGAGGTCCAGCCCGTTCGCCAGCTTCATGCGGACGTGCAGGAGCCCGGCGGTGCCGCCGCCCAGCTCGGCATTCAGCCGCAGCGCCTCCTCGTACAGGGCGACGGAGCCGCGATGGTCGCCGCGCCGGCCGAGGATCTCGGCCTGCGAGGTCAGCGTGAACGACAGGCCCCAGCGGTCGCCGGACTCCCGGAACGCGGCGAGCGCCCGGTCGAAGGCGTGCTCGATCTCGTCGATCCTGCCGAAGTTGTGGGCGATCTGGCCGTGGATGAAGTACGCGAGGCCGCGCACCCACGGATCGGGGTCGTCCAGCAGAGCCGCGATGCCCGATGCCGGGGGCTCCTCCCAGCCGACGGCGTACATCTGGATGGTCTCCGCCATGAGCCGGAGCACGGGATGCAGCGTCGCACGGTCCTGCCCAGCGCAGATCGCCTCCGCGCGGGCGAGCCATGAGGCGACGTGGTCGCCGCTGTGCCGGTTGTCCAGCGCGGTGAGCGCGCCGAGCGCGAGGGCGCGGGCGGTGATCTGGTCGTCGGGGACGCCGGGCAGGGCCATGACGTCCTGGAGGCTGTCGGCCCCCTCGACGAGCCGCCCGCGCAGGAACCAGTACCAGCCGAGCGCGGCGCAGAACCGCATCGCCAGCGGCGCGTCCCCGGCGGAGATCGCCCAGCGCAGCGCGGCGGAGATGTTGTCCCCTTCCGCGGTGAGGCGCCGCAGCCAGGCCAGCTGGTCGCCCCGGTACAGGTGCGGTTCCGCCTCCTCCGCCAGCCGGACGAAGTACCCGGCGTGCGCCCGCCGGGTCGCGGTCTCCTCCCCCGAGCCGGCGAGGCGTTCGAGCCCGTAGGCGCGGATCGTCTCCAGCATCCGGTAGCGGGGTTCGCCGTCGGTGTCGCCGACCGTCAGGAGCGACTTGTCCACGAGGGCGGCGAGGAGGTCGAGGACGTCGGCGCCGTCCAGCCCCGGGCCCGCGCACACCGCTTCGGCGCTCTGCACGGTGGCGCCGCCGGGGAACACGGCGAGACGGCGCCAGAGCGTCCGCTCGGGCCCGTCCAGGAGGTCCCAGCTCCACTCCACGACGGCCCGGAGCGTCTTGTGCCGGGGCAGGGCGGTGCGGCTGCCCGCGTTGAGGAGCCGGAACCTGTCGTCCAGCCGGACGGCGAGCTGCGCCGGCGTCATCGCGCGGAGCCGGGCGGCGGCCAGCTCGATGGCGAGCGGCATCCCGTCGAGGGCGCGGCAGATCCGGACGATCCACCCGGCGTTGGCGGCGGTGACCGCGAACCCGGGCGAAACGGCCGCCGCTCGGTCGGCGAACAGCCGGACGGCCGGGGAGGACAGCGCCTCCTCCGGGCCCGCGTCCGCGGGCGGCGGCTCCAGCGGCTCGACGGGGCGGAGCGTCTCCCCGGTGATGCCGAGCGGTTCCCGGCTCGTCGCGAGGATCCGGATGCCGGGGCAGTTCTCCAGGACCGCCTCGGCGAGCCGGGCCGCCGCGTCCAGCAGGTGCTCGCAGTTGTCCAGGAGCAGCAGCAGCCGCCTGCCCGACAGCGCCGTCACGAGCCGGTCCGCCGGGTCGGGCGCCGGGGCCGGCGGGACGGCGGTGATCGGCGCCGGCTCGCGGAGCCCGAGCGCGGTGAGGACGGCGGCGGGGACCTCGGCCGGGTCGCTGACCGGTGCCAGCTCGACCAGCCAGGCGCCGTCGGGCATCCGCCCGGCGAGCCGTTCCGCCGACTCGACCGACAGCCGGCTCTTGCCCGCGCCGCCGGGCCCGGTCAGCGTGACGAGCCGGCTGCGCGCCAGCAGGTCGCCCACCCGCCCGAGGTCGGCGTCGCGGCCGATGAAGCTGGTCAGCCGGGCCTTGAGGTTGCCCCTGGACGTGCTCGGGGGCGGTGCGGCGTCCGGCAGGAGGGACGGGTCCTGGCGCAGGACCGAGAGGTGGACGGCCTCCAGCTCGGGCGACGGGTCGACGCCGAGTTCCTCGCCGAGCGCCCGCCTGGCGTCCTGGTACCGGGCCAGCGCCTCGGCCTGCTGCCCGGACGCGTACAGGGCCCGCATCAGCAGGGCGGCCACGGGTTCGCGGAGCGGGTCGGCGGCGGCGAGCGCCTGCAGCTCGGGGATCAGCTCGGCGTGGCGGCCGAGCGCCAGGTCGGCGTCCAGCCGGTCTTCGAGCGCGGTGCGGCGCAGCGCGTCCAGCCGGGCGGCGGGGGCGTCCGCGAACCGCAGCCCGGCGGCGTCGGCGAGCGCGGGGCCGCGCCAGAGGGCGAGCGCGTCGCGGAGGCCGGCCGACCGCCCGCCCGGCTCGGCGGCGGCCCGCGCGGCCCGGACCCGCGCCTCGAAGTCGTGCGCGTCGACGGACCCCGGCGGCAGGACGAGCCGGTACGCGCCGGGCACCGACTCGATGACGTCCCGCCCGATGGCGGCCCGCAGCCGCGACACGAGGGACTGCAGCGCGTTCGGCGCGCCCCGCGGGACCGCGTCCTCCCAGAGGGCGTCGATGATCCGGTCCGCCGGAATCGCCGTGCCCGGGTCGAGGGCGAGCAGCGTCAGCAGCACCCGCAGCCGGGCGCCACCGACCGCGACGGGCGCGCCGTCGTCGGCGCGCACGTCGAGAGGGCCCAGGATGCCGATCCACACGGACCGATTCTCCCCCAGAACGGACGGCGCCCCGGCGGTCGGGGACCGCCGGGGCGCCGGGCCGGAAGGTCAGGCCGCGGACTCGGTGGTCTTGGCCTTGGCCTTGCTCTCGTCGAGGGCCGCGAGCTCGAAGTCGGCCCGGGGCTGCTCGATGGTGGCGAGCGAGATGGTCTCGCGCTTGAGGAACAGCGCGAGCGTCCAGTCCGCGATGACGCGGATCTTCCGGTTGAACGTCGGGACCATCGCGCCGTGGTAGCTGCGGTGGAAGAACCACGCGGGCCAGCCCTTGAGCTTGATGCCGAGGGGGTTCGCCACGCCCTTGTGCAGGCCGAGGCCGGCGACGGTGCCGAGGTTGCCGTGCACGTACGGCTTGAGCGTCTTGCCGCGCAGCGACCGGACGATGTTGTCGCCGAGGAGCTTGGCCTGGCGGACGGCGTGCTGCGCGTTCGGCGGGCAGTACATCCCGTCCTGGGTGAGGTCCGGGATCGCGGCGTTGTCACCGGCGGTGAACGCCCGGACGAGGCCCTCGACGGTGAGGTACTCGGTGCCCTTCACCCGGCCGCGCTCGTCCAGCGGCAGGTCGCCGTGCCGGACGACCGGGGACGGCTTGACGCCGGCGTTCCAGACCAGCGTCCCGGCCGGGAAGCTGCTGCCGTCCGACAGCTCGATCTGCCCGTCCACGGCCGATTCGAGATAGGTCTTCATCTTCACGGCGATGCCGCGGCCGCGCAGCTGCTCCGCGGTCCACCTGCCCATGTCGGGACCGACCTCCGGCAGGATCCGGTCCGTGGCCTCGACCAGGACGAACCGCAGGTCCTGCGGGGTGACCTTGCGCATGTACTTCGTCGCGTCGCGGGTCATGTCCTCCAGCTCGGCGACCGCCTCCACGCCGGCGAACCCGCCGCCGACGAACACGAAGGTCAGCGCCTTGCGGCGCAGTTCCACGTCGTCGGTCGACTCGGCGATCTCCAGCTGCTCCAGGACGTGGTTGCGCAGGTGGATGGCCTCGCCGACGGTCTTCAGGCTGATGCCGTTCTCGGCGAGCCCGGGGATGGGCAGCAGCCGCGGCACCGCGCCGGCCGCCATGACCAGGTAGTCGTAGGAGATCCGCTCCGGGGGGCCGGCCAGCGGCTGGACGATGGCCCATCGCTCGTCGTGGTTCAGCTCGGTGACGCGCGCCTTGCGGACGGTGCACTTCGGCAGCACCCGGCGGAGCGGGACGACGACGTGCCGCGGGGAGATGTTCCCGGCGGCGGCCTCGGGAAGGAACGGCTGGTACGTCATGTACGAGTTCGGGTCCACGACGGTGACCTTGACCTCGCCACGCCTGAGCTCGCGCTTCAGCTTCTTCTGCAGGCGCAGGGCGGTGTACATGCCCACATAGCCGCCACCCACGATGAGGATGTGGGGAGCGCCAGGGGTCCCCTCGGCGGTCCTGGCCATTGCGGCCCTCCAATGTCACGGTCGGCTTGTGAAGACATTCACAAGCTACCTGATGGAACGTGCCCGGCACCAATCGATAACCATGAAAGAACCTCGAAACTTCCCGTTCTGGCAAAGCAAGGGCCACGATCGGATGTGAAACCCGCCACTACTTCCCAAATTTTCGGATGGATCGGGACAAACCACGCATGACGAAGGTCACAGGGCCCGGCGCGCGCGGGCGTCGCCCGGAGCCGGGTGAACGGCCCGTTCCACTCCCGCGGAAGGCCTATCGTTGGGGCGGACGAGGAAGGGGGCGCCGGCGGCGGGACGCGCGCGGCCGGGGCAGCGGCCGGGATGGCGGCGGTCCGGCGGCGCGCGGCGTACGATCTCGCCCGGGAGCGTATCGATGATGAGCAGAGACCGGCGTCCGATCCTGGCCGCGGCGGGCGCCCTCGCGCTCGCCGGGACCGTGGGCGGCTGCGGGCTGATCGGCCAGCCCGAGAACAAGAGCGCCGAACTGTCGGAATGGTTCACCGTGACCAGCCCGGTCTTCCGCGATGGCGGCGACTTGCCCCCGCGATACGGCTGCAGGACGTACTCTGGCGGACAGGATGGCAAGACCCCACCGCTCCGTTGGTCGGCACCGGCCGGGACCAAGTCGATCGCGATCGTCATGGACGACCCGGACGCCTCGAGCGGCGCGCGCGTCCACTGGGTGATCGCGGGCATCGACGGAACGGTGAACGAGATCGTCGAGGGTGCCAGGCTTGACAAGACCGTCGAAGGGTTGACCACTGGCAACGAGAAGGCGGGCTACGTGCCGCCGTGCCCGCCCAAGGGAGAACGGCATCGGTACCGGTTCACCATCTACGCGCTGGACGAGCCGGCACCGTTCCGGAACGGCGCCGAACTGAAGGACTCGCTCCCCGCCATCGCCGAGCACACGGTGGGACGCGGACGGATCACCGGGAACTTCGGCGGCGAGCAGGCGCGTTGACCGTGGAGCCTGTGAGCACAGGGTCAGGGCGGACCCCTCGGGGGGCTGAAGCTGACAGGGGTGTGCGGGTCGGCGAAGTTGGCCGATCGGTACGCGCCGTGTGAGGGTAAATGTGCGCGAAGGGTGTGACAACGGTCATAGCGGTCGGAGAGAATCGGGGCACGCCGGGACGGCGGATACCCGTGACATTCCGGACGCTGGCGACAATCGGGACGGACCCGCGGTCCGCGCCGGCAACTCTCGCCGGGCCTAGGCATTGGGTGGTGGCATGACTTCTTACATCGTGGTCTTCGGCCTCATTGTGGTCGTGGTCCTCGTGGTCGTCCTCGTGGCCCTCGGCCTGCGGGCCAGCAGGGCGGGACGCGACGACGACGACTGGATGGACGACGAGCCGCAGAAGCAGCCGCGCGGCCGCCGCGGAGCCCCGCCGCAGGAGCCGATGGGCGGCCCCGACGAGTACGGCCCCGGCTACAACGACGGCTACAACGACGGCGGCTACGACGGCGGCTATGACGAGGGCTACGACGGTGGCTACGACCGCGCGCCCGAGCCCGTCCCCGACCGCCGCGTCGCCGGCGGCGGCGGCGGTCCGCTCGCCGCCCCCACCTCCGCCCCGGCCCCGCCGCCCCCGCCGCCGGGCCCCGCGTCCGACGAGATGGAGGACGACGACTACTGGGCGACGATCACCTTCGACAAGCCCAAGTTCCCGTGGCAGCACGACCACGACGGCGACCGCCCCGAGTCCGACCCCGCCGCGGACCCGCTGAACGCGCAGGCTCCCCCGCCCGACCAGCCGCCCGCCGAGCCGCCCAACCTCACCCAGCCCGTCTCGATGGGCGCCGACGGCACCGTCCTCAACGGCCTCGGCGGCGGGACGGGCCCGCAGCAGATGCCCGCGGGCCCCGGCGGGTTCCAGGGCGGCCCCGCCTTCCCGAACAACGACCCGGGCGCTACGTCGCTCGACCCGATCCCGGCCGACCTCGCCGGACCGGGGGTGCCGGGCGGCCCGCAGGCCCCCTACGGCGTCCCCGACCAGCCGGCGTACGGCGGGCAGGAACCGCAGCCCGCCTACGGCGCGGCCGACTACGGTCCCGGCGACCCGTCCTACGGCGGCCAGGACCAGTACGGCTCGCCCGAGTACGGCTCCCCCGAGCCGTCCTACGGCGACTACAACGCCGACCCGCTGGGGAACCGCCCCGCCGCCGGCCCGCCTCCCGGCGGCCGCACCGACTTCGACCGGCCGGGCGCCCCGCCCGCCCCCGGCGGCCCGCTCGGCGGCGACCCGCGGGTGTCCGACCCGCTCGGGCTGCCCCTCGGACGCCCCGAGGAGCCGGCCGCCCCGCCCGCTCCCCCGGCGCCTCCCGCCCCTCCCGCCCCTCCCGCCCCTCCGGTCCCCGCCGCCCCGGCGGCGGCGCTCGGCGGCACCGGCGGCGGGTCCGACACCGACGGGCACAAGCTCCCGACCGTGGACGAGCTGCTCCAGCGCATCCAGTCCGACCGGCAGCGGTCGGCGGGCGGCGCTCCCGCCGAGTCGGGCGGCTCCTACGGAGGCGGCTCCCTGAACGACCCCCTGGGCGACCCGCTCAGCACCGGGTCCTTCGGGACGACCTCCTCCGCCCCGCCGAGCCCGCCCGGCACCGGGAACACCGGCCCGTGGCCGTCGCAGGCCGGCGGCCAGAGCGGCGGCTACGACCCCGGGCTCGGGGGCGGCTCCGGCTACGACTCCGGGCTCGGCGCGCCGTCCGGGTACGGGCAGGGCCAGCAGAGCGACGGCTACCCGACGGCCCCCGCCTACGGCGAGTCGCCGCGCTACGACGACCCCCTGAGCGGCGGCCGGGAGCCCTTCGGCGCCTTCGGCGGTACGGAGGGCGGTGCCCCCGGTCCCGGCGGAGCCGGCAACTACGGCGACTTCAGCGGCAGCAGCTACAACGGCGGCGACCCGCTGGCCGCGCCGCACGACCCGGGCGCCTCCGGCGGGTACCAGCAGGACCCGAACGCCACCCAGGCGTACGGCTCCGGCTACTACGGCGGCTCGCAGCAGCAGCAGGGCGGCGGGTACCCGCAGGGCGGGCAGCAGAACGAGGCCGGCCAGTACGGTTCCCGCCAGCCCGCCGCGGACGACTGGGAGAACTACCGCCGCTGAGGCACGCGCGCAGGGCCGAGGGCCGCCGGATCCGTCCGGCGGCCCTCGGCGTGTCCGGGCCCGGCCGTGTCCGGGGTGAAGCACCGGGAATCCTGGTTATATACATAGAGTGACTACGAAGCCACTCAACGTCTCCAGCTTCCGACAGGACCTGCTCGCATCGTTCGTCGTCTTCCTGGTCGCGATCCCGCTGTCGCTGGGAATCGCGGTGGCGTCCGGGGCGCCGGTCGCCGCCGGGCTGATCGCCGCGGTCGCCGGCGGCATCGTCGCCGGGCTGATCGGCGGCTCGCCCCTCCAGGTCAGCGGCCCCGCGGCCGGCCTGACCGTGATCGTCGCCGAGCTCATCCAGACCTACGGCTGGCGCGCCACCTGCATGATCACCATGCTGGGCGGGCTGCTACAGCTCGCCCTCGGCGCCGTCCGGGTCGCCCGGGCCGCGTTCGCCGTCTCCCCCGCCGTCGTGCACGGGATGCTCGCCGGCGTCGGCGCCGTCCTCGTCCTCGCCCAGGTGCACGTGGTGCTCGGCGGCAGCCCGGAGCGGTCGGCCGTCACCAACCTGCGGGAGCTGCCCGGCCAGCTCGCGCACCCGCACACGCATCCGGCGCTGCTCGGCGGGCTGACGATCCTCGTCCTGCTGATCTGGTCGCGGCTGCCCCGCGGCGGATGGCTGCGCCTCGTCCCCGGCCCGCTGCCCGCGATCGCCCTCGCGACCGCCGCCGTCTGGGCGCTCGGCTGGAACGCACGGCGGGTGGACCTCCCGGACACCCTCTTCGGCGACTGGCACGCCCCCGTCCTGCCGCAGGGCGATCTGCCCGGGATCGTGGGAGCCGTCCTCTCCGTCGCGCTCGTGGCCGCCGTCGAGTCGCTCCTGTGCGGCGTGGCGATCGACCGCGCCCGTCCCGCCGGCGTCCGGCACGCCGACCTCGACCGGGAGCTCATCGGCCAGGGCGCCGGCAACACGGTGTCGGGCCTGCTCGGCGGCCTGCCGATCGCGGGCGTGATCGTCCGCAGCACGGCCAACCTGGAGGCGGGCGCGCGCTCCCGGGCGTCGTCGGTGCTGCACGGTGTGTGGGTGCTCGTCCTCGCGCTGTCGTGCGGCCCGCTGATCGAGCAGGTTCCGCTCCCGGCCCTCGCGGCCCTGCTGATCGTGCTGGGCGTCAAGCTGATGGACACCGCCCGTGTCCGTGACCTTCGCCACCACCGCGAGGCGCCCGCCTACTACGTCACCTTCGCCGGCGTGGTCCTCCTCGGCCTCGGCGAGGGCGTGCTGCTCGGCATCGCCGTGATGGCGGTGCTGGCGCTGCGGCGGCTCACCCGCCTGACGGTCCGTGCCGAGCACCTGATCCCGGAGCCGGGCGACGCCCCCGGCCCGCCCCGGGTCCACGTGGTGGTGGAGGGCACCCTGACCTTCCTCGGCGTTCCGAAGGCGACCCGGGTGCTCCAGGACGTCCCGGCCGGTTCCAGCGTCGACCTCGACCTCAACGTCGACTTCATGGACCACGCCGCCTTCGACGCGATCCACCAGTGGCGGCTCGCCCACGAGCGCCAAGGAGGGAGGGTCGATATCGACGAGATTCACGAGGCTTGGTATGAAAGAGCCGTGACAGGCGAAATGTCCCAGCCGCGGAAGACTCCCCCGCACACCCGCTGGTGGGCGCCCTGGGAGAACCGGCGGCGGCGTTCCGAGGCCGAGCTGGACGCGCCCGACATGTCCCCCGCGGACGTGCTGCTGAACGGCGTCCGCGAGTACCACGGCCGCACGGCCCGGCTCGTCCGGCCGATCATGGCCGAGCTGGCGATGGAGCAGAAGCCCGAGCACCTGTTCATCACCTGCGTGGACTCGCGCGTCGTGCCCAACATCATCACCGCGAGCGGCCCCGGCGACCTGTTCATCAACCGCAACGTCGGCGCCCTCGTCCCCCGGCACGGCACCCGGACCCCGGACGACTCCGTCGCCGCCACCGTCGAGTACGCGACCAACGTCCTGGACATCCGGACGATCACGGTCTGCGGCCACTCCAACTGCGGCGCGATGGCCGCGCTGCTGGCCGGCGGCACCGAGGTCGAGCATCTGGAGGGCCTCTCCCGCTGGCTGAAGCACGGCAACCACAGCCTGGCCCGCTTCCTCGCCGAGAAGCCGTCCGGCGACGAGCCGCCCCTGACCCGGCTCTGCAAGATCAACGTGATGCAGCAGCTCGACAACCTGCTGACCTACCCCTGGCTCCGGGAGCGGGTCGAGTCCGGCGAGATCGAGCTGGTCGGCCTCTACCTGGACCTCCAGTCCGCCACTGTGGAGATCCTGGACCGGCCCACCGGAACCTTCGTCCGCGTCCCCGACGAGATCCCCGATTCCCGGCCGCTCACATGAGGCGCGGGCCGCCCCCCGCCGCGGGCGGCCCGCCTTCGACCGCGCTCACCAGCGTCCGACGAGCTCGTCGTCGCGGCGCGCGTAGTCGCGTATGTACATTCCCGTCACCCGGCGCGCCCGCCGCGCGCGCCGGTCGGACGCCGGAAGGAACAGCGCGTCGCGCCGGCTGGCGCGCGAGAAGTCCCACAGGTACACCAGGCCCCCCATCATCCCGGCGAGGACGAGGGCCATGAACACGATGACGAACATCAGCGCTCCTCTCGACGGGACCCAGCACCCGGCCCCGCCGCCGCCACCGATCAGGGTGATCAGCTCTTACCAGGACGGTAAGCGCCTTGTTTCCGGCCCTCTGTGTCGTATGACCCGTTTCTCCCGAGTCACACGGCGCAACCCCCACCGCCGGAGGGCGGTCATGTGCCCATGATGCGCCCTCCGGCAAACGGCCTCGCCAACGACCGAGCGACTAGGGTACGGCCGTGCCCTACCACCACCAGAACATCATTCAGAAGTTCGGCTCGGACGGGAATTTGGAGCGTACCTGGGTACTTCCGCGAGCCGTCGACGAGCCGTTGCGGCCGCACGTCATGATGAGCGACGACGGCAACATCATGATGGGGTGGGTAGTGACGGAAGAGATCGCGCCTATCCTGCAGCCGTGGGTTGACGAGCCCATCGACCTAGCCTCCGGAGAATGGCACATCTCTTGTGATGGGTATTGGGACTGACCGACTGCACTCAGGTGTGCCACGGTACGTCGGGGTCAGTAGCACCAGCCTCCAACTCGAATAGAACTGGACGATTCCGCACTTGCGTGGGGGCGGGGCCTCATAGCCGGGACCGGCGGACGGATCGCCGCTGCCACCTACCCGTATCAGTCGGCATGTGGTGGCGTGTTGCCGCTCGTCAAACGGTCCGGACTCCTTTGGATTTCGCGTCGACCGACCGGCTTAGGGCCTTAGCCCACTGCTGACCGCCGTTGAAAGGCGGCGAGCCATGCGTCGAATCAGCTGCGCGTGCGGCCCGGTTCTCAGGTCCTCATGCTTCCCACGGTCGGACCCATCTACGGCAATACGGGCGATGTCATCCGGAATGGGTTCATGCGCATGAGTCCGCGCACCGGCAGCCATTTTTTCAACATCTCCCCATCGACGCCGCCTGCTGCCACCCGGCCACCGGCTGCTGCGCTGCCGCCCGTTTAGGCGTGCCTGTTTCCGAAGTGTCGCGGTGGTCTGGGGCGCAAGTCCGTCACGACGGCCGTTGGCCTCTTGGGCCCGGTTTCGTGGCCCTGATGGGGTGGGTGGGGCGGACGAGCCGGCCTGTAAGCCGGGTTCTGTGCCCGCCGGCCCTTGCGGGGCGGCGGGTGACGGCCATCCATCTCGGACCGCCGTTGCCGGCGGCCTCCAGCGGTCTACCCGCAGGCTCGGGCGGGCCGCCCTCAGGCACCTGCGCGGGGCCTCTTGCGGGGCCCCTTCTTGACCTTGCTCCGGGTGGGGTTTACCGAGCCGCCCACGTCACCGTGGGCGCTGGTGAGCTCTTACCTCACCGTTTCACCCTTACCACCGGCGGACCGGTGGCGGTCTGCTTTCTGTGGCACTGTCCCGCGGGTCACCCCGGGTCGGCGTTACCGACCACCCTGCCCTGTGGAGCCCGGACTTTCCTCGACGGGGATCGCTCCCCGACGCGGCCGTCCGGCCGGCTCGTCCGCCGTACGTCAAGGTTAGCGGGTGCGTGAGGCACTCACGCACCGCTCTTCAACGGTGTGCAAGTCGGCTCGCACACCTCTAGGGGAGCGTGGTCAGGGCCTGGTCCAGGCGGGACTGTGGGATGGCGTGGTCTTCCATTCGGCCGGACAGGAAGCGGTCGTAGGCGGCCATGTCGAGGTGGCCGTGGCCGCAGAGGGCGGTGAGGATGACCTTGGGTTCGCCGGACTCCGCGCAGCGGCGGGCCTCCTCCACCGCGGCGGCCAGCGCGTGGGTGGGCTCCGGGGCAGGAACGATGCCCTCCGTCCGGGCGAACAGGACGCCGGCCTCGAAGCATTCGCGCTGCGGTTTGGCCGTCGCCTCGAAAAGGCCCAGGTCGTACATGTGGGAGAGCAGCGGGGCCATGCCGTGGTAGCGCAGGCCGCCCGCGTGGATGGGGTCGGGGACGAAGTCGTGCCCCAGCGTGTGCATCTTGAGCAGCGGCGTGAACCCGGCGGTGTCACCGAAGTCGTAGGCGTAGTGGCCGCGGGTGAAGGACGGGCACGCGGCCGGTTCCACGGCGCGGACGACCGGGTCCATGCGGCCCCGCAGTTTCTCGCGGAGGAACGGGAAGAACAGCCCGGCGAAGTTGGAGCCGCCGCCCGTGCAGCCGACGATCAGGTCGGGGGTGTCGCCGGCGAGGGCGAGCTGTTCGAGGGCCTCCTCGCCGATGACGGTCTGGTGCATCAGGACGTGGTTGAGGACGCTGCCCAGGGCGTAGCGGGTGTCCTCGGGGGCGGCGGACTCGACGGCCTCGCTGATCGCGATGCCGAGGGAGCCGGGCGAGTCCGGGTCGTCCGCCAGGATCTTCGCGCCGGACGAGGTGAGCGGCGACGGGCTCGCGTGCACCTGCGCCCCGAACAGCTCCATCATCGAGCGGCGGTAGGGCTTCTGGTCGTAGGAGGCGCGCACCATCCAGACCTCGCAGTCCAGGGCGAACTGCGCGCAGGCGAAGGCGAGGGCGCTGCCCCACTGGCCGGCGCCGGTCTCGGTGGTGAGGCGGCGGACGCCCTGGCACGCGTTGTAGTAGGCCTGCGGAACGGCCGTGTTCGGCTTGTGGGAGCCGACGGGCGACACGCCCTCGTACTTGACGTAGATCCGGGCGGGCGTGCCGAGGGCCCGCTCGAGGCGGTGGGCGCGGATCAGGGGCGTGGGGCGCCAGAGCCGGTAGACCTCGCGGACCTCCTCGGGGATGTCGACGAAGCGGTCGCCGCTGACCTCCTGGGCGATGAGGTCCGCCGGGAACAGCGGCGCCAGATCGTCTGAGCCGACCGGCTCGCGCGTCCCCGGGTGCAGGGGCGGGGGCGGCGGCGCCGGCAGGTCGGGGACGACGTTGTACCAGCGGGCCGGAAGCCTCGACTCGTCCAGCAGGATCTTCGTGGTCACGCCGCCTCCCCGCGCACGATGCCTAGTGCGGAGGGTAGGCGGCCAGGGGCCAGGTGGGAAGGCCGGTTGCGGTCAGGCCGGAAGGTGGTGGGTGTCGTTGTAGGTGCGCAGGGTGGCGGGGCCGTCGGCGTACCAGTCGATGGACGAGAGCGACGCCACGTCCAGGTGCATCCGGTACAGGGCCGACATGGGCGCGCCCAGGGCGTCCTTCACCAGGAGCTTGATGGGCGTGACGTGGGAGACGACCAGCACCGTCTGCTCGCGGTAGCGGACCTTCAGCTTGTCCAGCGACGTGCGGACGCGGCGCGACACCCGGGCGAAGCTCTCCCCGCCGGGCGGCGCGGCCTCCGGGTCGGCCAGCCACGCCTTCAGCTCGGCCGGCCATCCCCGGCCCGCCTCGGCGAACGTGAGGCCCTCCCAGTCGCCGAAGTCGGTCTCCCGAAATCCGTCCTCGACGCGGACGTCCAGGCCGGTGACGGCGGCGACCTCGGCGGCCGTGTCGCGGCAGCGGGCCAGAGGGGAGGTGACGATCGCGTCCAGGCCGCGATCCTTGAGGGCGAGGGCGGCACTGCGGGCCTGGGCGACGCCGTTGGCGGTGAGCGGGATGTCACCGATCCCGGCGAAGCGCTTCTCGGTCGACAGCGGCGTCTCGCCGTGCCGCAGCAGCAGGGTGGTCATCGGCGTGCCCGAGACGGGACGCGGCGGCGGCTCGGGCTCCCCGGGCGTCTCCTCGACCTTGCGGGTCCAGTGCTCGCCGCGGGCCGCGGCGTCCATGGCCTCGTTGGCGAGCCGGTCGGCGTGCGCGTTCCGGTTGCGCGGGATCCAGCCGTAGGACACCGAGCCGAGCGCGGCGGCGACCTCCCGGGCCTCCAGCGCCAGCGGCACCATGTCCGGATGCTTGATCTTCCAGCGGCCGGACATCTGCTCCACGACGAGCTTGCTGTCCATCCGGACCTCGACCCGGGCGGACGGGTCGATCCCGGCGGCGGCCCGCAGCCCCGCGATCAGGCCCCGGTACTCGGCGACGTTGTTGGTGGCGTGCCCGATCGACTCGGCGACCTCGGCCAGCACCTCGCCGGTCAGCGCGTCCCGGACCAGCGCCCCGTACCCGGCCGGGCCGGGGTTGCCGCGCGACCCCCCGTCCGCCTCGACGACCAGCTTGCGGGAGCTCACAGGCCCGACTCGGGCGTGCGGACGAGGATGCGGCGGCACTCCTCGCAGCGGATGACCTCGTCCTCGGCGGCGCTGCGGATCCGGTTGAGGTCGACGGTGTTCAGGGCCAGGTGGCAGCCCTGGCAGGCGCCGCGGAACAGCTTGGCGGCCCCGACGCCGCCGAACTGGCCGCGCAGCTTCTCGTAGAGCGCGAGCAGCTCGTCCGGGACGTCCTTGGCGACCGCGGTGCGCGCGGTGCTGGTCGTCCCCGCCTCCTCGTCGATCCCGCGCTGGGCCTCGTCGCGCCGCCCGGTGAGGGTCTCCAGCTCCTCCTGCGCCCCGGACCGCTCGGCCCGCAGCGCGGCGACCCTGCCCTCCGCCTCCTCGGCCCGCTCCATGATCTCCAGCACGACCTCCTCCAGGTCGGACTGGCGGCGCTGCAGCGACTCGATCTCCGCCTGGAGGCTGCCGAGGTCCTTCGCCGAGGTCACCTGCCCCGAGTCGAGCCGTTGCCGGTCGCGGTCGGCGCGGGTGCGGACCTGGTCGACGTCCTGCTCGGCCTTCTTCTGCTCCCGCTGCAGGTCGCCGACCTCGGTCTCGGCCGCCACGATCGCGTCGCGCAGCTCGGTGAAGCGTGCCTCCAGCCGCTCGATCTCCGCCAGCTCGGGCAGCGTCCGGCGGCGGTGCGCCAGCCGGTCCAGCGAGCTGTCGAGGTCCTGCAGGTCGATCAGGCGAAGCTGGGCTTGCGGTGCGGCTTTCACTGTGCTCCTTCTTCGTGAAGGCGCCACGCGTCGGTGACGAGCGTGGACACCCGTGTCTCCAACTTGCCCGCTTCGGGGGAGGACCCGGCCAGGCGCCGTTCGGCGTCGGCGAGCCACGGCCACTCGGTCGCCCAGTGCGCGGCGTCCACCAGCGCCGGCCCGCCGTCCTCGGCGAACTCCGACGCGGGATGGTGCCGCAGGTCGGCGGTGAGGTAGGCGTCGACACCGGCGGCCCGCGCGGTGCCGAGCAGGGAGTCGCCCGCGCCGCCGCACACGGCGACCGTGCGGACGGGACGGTCCGGATCGCCCGCCGCGCGGACGCCCCACGCGGTCGCCGGCAGCCCGGCCGCGACCCGGCGGGTGAACTCCCGCAGGGTGACCGGCTCGTCCAGCTCCCCGATCCGGCCGAGGCCGCGCCGGGGATCGTCGTCGGCGGGGACCATCGGACGCAGCCCGCCGGTGAGGCCGACGGCCCGCGCCAGCGCGTCCGACACGCCCGGGTCGGCGCGGTCGGCATTGGTGTGCGCGGTGTGCAGCGCGATCCCGTTCCTGATCATGCGGTGGACGAGCCGTCCCTTCGGCGTGGTCGCGGCGACCGAGTGCACCCCGCGCAGCAGCAGCGGATGGTGCGTCACCACGAGGCCGGCCCCCCACTCCAGCGCCTCGTCGATCACCGCGGCCACCGGGTCGACCGCGAACAGCACCCGGTCCACGTCCTGGTCCGGGTCGCCGCAGACGAGGCCGACGGCGTCCCAGGACTCCGCCCACGCGGGCGGGTAGAGCTCCTCCAGAGCCGTGATGACATGGGATAGGCGCACGTCCCGCAGGCTACCGCGCCGAGCCGCTCCCAACGAGCCACCGAGCGTCACCAAGAGACGCCGGCGTCTGTAACGATATGGACGGGACAGTGCACGACCGAGGGAGGAACGCCATGTCGGCTTCCGGAGCCGCCGCGGAACCGGAGCCCATCACGCCTGCCGAGCCTGTAGCGGAACGCCCGTACATGCCCGGCTACGGCATCCAGGGACCTGACGAGGGAAGCGGCCTGCTGCCGTGGTCCTGGGCCGTGGAACGGTTGCAGGCGGCCCGCAACTTCTGGGTGTGCACGGTCCGGCCGGACGGCCGCCCGCACGCCATGCCCGTGTGGGGCGCCTGGTCGGGAGAGGCGCTGCTGTTCAGCAGCTCCGTCCCGTCCCGCAAGATGGTGAACCTGCGGCTGAACCCGCAGGTCGTGGTCACCACCGAGGAGGCCGAGAACCCGGTGGTCATCGAGGGGCGCGCCCACGTCCTCACCGAACAGCGGGACTTGCAGCGGTTCATCGACCTGGTCAACTCGAAGTACGCCACGCGCTATCGTGTGGATTTCCTGGACCCCGAGGTGAACGCGACCGTCGCGGTGCGTCCGCAGTCGGTGTTCGGGCTCCGCCAGGGAGACTTCACCGGTTCTCCCACCCGGTGGTCGTTCGCCACCTGAACGCCCGCTGGGATCAATCTGGAGACTCATCACGTTGGAGTCTGTGTGAAGTCACCCTTTCGCCGGCGCAAGCGCGTCAAGGGCCGCCCGATGGGCAACCGCCCCGAGGCGGCCGAGCCGGAGACCGTCGAGTGGCCCCGCGAGGGGACGGGCAGGTCGTCCCTGATGGGGGCCATCCGCGGCACCGGCGAGACCGGTGCCGGTTTCGGCGGCGGCATGTTCGAGGATCTCGCGTCCGCGTTCGAAGGCTCCAAGAAGATCAAGCAGGAGGAGCAGGAGCGGCAGAAGATCCTGCGGCAGGACGACCACGAGCAGGCCGGCGACGGCAAGGCCCGCGACGACCTGGACTCCGGCACGATCCGCATCCGCCGTACCCCACCGGCCGAGTGACAGTTCACGATCCCTATCGAACATAAGTTCGAACCGGGGTTATCCTGCCCTCGTGAGCACCTACGTTCCGCCCGGCTGGCCCTCGCAGGTGCACCCACCGGGCACCGACCGTTTCGAGGACACCGCCCTCGCCTGGCTGCTCGAGCTCGTCCCGCCCGAGTACCGGCGCTACGGCGTCCTGCGCCGCTACCCCATCGCCCTCGCCCGGATGGCCCGCCACCACGTCAGCGCGTCCGTCGAGGCGGCCCGGGAGGGCTTCCGGACGGCCCGCGTCGACCTCGGCGACACCGTCCCGCCGCACGGCATCGAGTCCGTCCTGGACACCTACCGCCGGGAGGGCGCCCGCCTCGTCGCTCTCCTCCAGGCCATCGAGCTCGTCGAGACGGCCCTGCGCGGCCTCGCCGACCCGGACGATCCCGCCCATCGCCGTCCCTTCACCCCCAAGCTGTGACCACCGTGTTGACGCTGTGTCGTGGCGTGCGCAAGCCTTGATCTGTTCCTGACGGGAGGCGGGGTTCCGGTGAGCGCACCACCTGGGTGGTACCCAGATCCAGAGTGGATGGGCCGCGAACGCTACTGGGACGGACAAACCTGGACCGACCAGTCACGCCCCTACGCCTCCCGCTCCCGCCGCCGCGCGTCACAGCAACCACCGAAACCGCCTCAGCCCCCACAAACCGAACACCACCCACCACCCACCCCACCAACGGCTCCCCCACCACGCTTCGCCACCCCACCACCCCACCCACAGGCTCACCCAACCCAGCCCCCGCCCCCTGCACGCACTGACCCGCCCCCACCGGCGGAAGCGACGCCCAAAGCCTCCCCACCGAAAGCCGTATCGCCGCCAGCCCCCCAGCAACCTCCACAACCACCACCGACCGCACCGCGCACGGAGCCGCCCGCAGGCGCAGCAGCGCACCAGCGACCTCCCGACGGCCCAGCAAAACCGCCCGGGCCGCCCGCAGAGAAACCGGCCGCGCCTCCTGCGAAGCCGCGTAAGGACGCCGCAGCGCACCAGAAGCCGCCTAGCGGCTCGACACAGCCACCCGGGACACCTGCACAGAAATCAGTCGCGGCGCCCGCAGAGCCGCGCGATAGCGCGGCGATGCACCAGAAGCCTCATGGCCGTTCGACACAGTCGCCGGGGCCGCCCGCACAGGGATCAGTCACGCCCCCTGCGGAGCCCCGCAGGGACACGGCAGTGCGCCAGGAGCCTCCTGACGGCCCGGCGCACGGGGCCCCGGCCCAACGACCGGTCACGCCCCCTGCGGAGGCAAGACCTGGAAATGCCGCAGGGCGTCAAACGCCCCCTGGCGGCCCAACGCAAGCACCCAGCACGCCCACGCAGAGATCGGCCGCACCACCTGCGGAGCCCCGCAGGGACACGGCAGTGCGCCAGGAGCCTCCTGACGGCCCGGCGCACGGGGCGCCCGCGCAAGGGTCGGGCGCGCCGTCCGGGGCGGCGAGGCCTGGAGGTGCTGCGGGGCGTCGAGAGCCACCTGGCGGTTTGGCGCAAGCGCTCGGGGCGCATACGCAGAGATCAGTTGCGCCGCCTGCGGAGCCGCGCGGGGACGTGGCAGGGCAACAAGGACCTCCCGATGGGGCGGCACAGGAGCCTGGGACGTCTGCACAGGGATCAGTCGTGCCGCGGGGGGATGCAGCGGTGCGTCAGGGGCCTTTTGGTGGTTCGAGGCAGGTGCCTGGGGGTGCGGGGCGTGTTGGGGGGGCTGGTGCTTCGGCGCCGTTCGTGCCGTCTGGGGAGGAGGCGGTTCGGTTCGAGACGTCGGCGCCGCCTCATGTTGGGGGGCGGACGAGTAGGGGGGCGGGGCCGCAGCCGCAGCGGATGGTGGGTGGTCAGGCGCCGCCGTTGGGTGTTCGGGGGGTGGCGCCGCCTCAGTCGGGCGCGTCCGTTCCGTCAGCGCGGCCGGGCGCGCCTCCGATGGAAGCGTCGCGTTCGCCTGTGGGGGCGGACGTGGTTCCGCGTGGTGGGCGGTATCTGCCTCCGGGGCGGGCGCTGGAGCCTGCTGGGCGTGCCGGGGGCGCGGTTGTGGCGACCGTGGCTGCCGAGGGGGTGGCGGTCGCGGCCGTGGCGGTCGGGTTGCAGGTTCTGTGGCCCGTGTGGGGTCCGGTTGTTGTGGTTGTGGTGTGGGCGGTGCTGTTGCTGGCGCCGTTCACCGCGCGGCTCGCCTATGGCTATCGGGAGCCGGACGTCACCGAGCGCGTCAGGCTGGGGCAGCCGTGGCAGGACGTGCAGCGGCGTGCTGGGGCGGGCGCCTACCGGCTTGTGGTCGTCGAGTCGGACGAGCTGAACGCGTGCAGGCCGTTCGGGCGGACGGTCGCGGTCACGTCCCGGTCGGCGCGTTCGCTGCCGCCTGGACGGCTGGAGGCCGTCCTCGCCCATGAGCTCGGGCATCTGCTGGGGTGGCGGGCGCTCCCCGCGTTCGTCCACGCGCAGGTGACGCTGCCGGGACGCGCGCTGGTGTGGGCGCTGCGGAGGCCGTGGGCCCCGGTCGTGCCGATGTGGAAGCGGGCGGTGGAATGGCACCGGCCGATCGGCTTCCTGCCGGTGTTCCTGCTGGCCGTCCTCGCGGCGGCGGTCACGGTCGTGGTGGCGTTGCCCGCGGCGGTCGCCCATGGGGCCGCGCTGGGCGCGCGGCTGCTGAGCGCCCGCGGTGAGGCGCGGGCGGACGCGGCTGCGGTGCGGCTGGGGTTCGGCGCCGAGCTGGTCGCGGCCGTGGAGGAACGCATCGAGCACCAGCCCCACGGGCTGCCGCTCCCCCTCGTCCGGCGGGCGCAGGCGCTGCGCCGCCGGCTCGGCTGATCAGCCCTTCCCGCCGAACAGCGGTGGCGGCCCCTGGCGCGGGGTGTCGGGCGGCCGCGGGCCGGTCTGCCCGCCGGGCGGCGGGCCCGGGTCGACCGCGAGCGGCGCCCTGGGCGGGGGCGGCGCCGGCGGCGCGGCCCACTGGGGAGCGGCCGGTGTCGCCCACTGCTGCGGGGCGGTGACGGGCGCCGGGATCGCCTGCTGCGGGGCGGGCGGGTCCGGGAGGGGCCCGGTGGTGACGCGCTCCAGGGTGATGATGGCCGGGTCGCATTCGACGGGCGTGATCGCGCGGCCCCCGCCGGGCGCCGACTCGACGAGCAGGAGCGCGTGGTCCGGCAGGTGCTGGAGGGTGACGGGCTCGACGGCGTACTCGTACACGCGCTGCGTCGTGTCGGCGTCGCTCCAGTTCGTCCCCTCGGCGTAGGAGTAGGCGGCCGACCAGTTCCGGGACGTGGACGTGGAGGTCCCGACGGTGTCGCTGGTGTTGGTGGAGCCGCCCCGGTTGCTGCCGCGCTGGTAGTTGGTCGACCGGTCGGGGAACAGGCCGAACATCTCGCCGCCCGAGTAGGTGGTGCCGGACGAGCGGCTCGTCCCCCAGCTGCGGGACGTCCCCGTCGTGCGGCTCGTGCTGGTGGACTCCGAGTCGCCCGCGCCCTCGGTGTCGGTGGACGTGTGGGACTCGTTCCCGCCGACGTTCTTGGTGATCTGCGACAGGACGAACCGGTGGTCCCGGCCGATGAAGTCGGCGGCGCGGGTGGCGTCCTCGTGGTTGCCGAGCCGCATGAACGCGACGGCGCCGCCGCCGATCATCTCCGCGGACGTCTCCCGCAGCCGCCGGAACAGCAGGGTCAGCGGGACGCCGCGCCGCTCGCAGGCGTCCGACAGGCGCTCCAGGTGGCGGCGGGCCAGCTCGTCCGCGCCGGCGACGATGAGCGCGGGGGTGGAGTCCTGCGAAGCGGTGATCCGGTGCGTGACCCACTGGACGACCAGGTCGGTGAGCAGCTCGGACCGGACGTTGCGGGCCTGGCTGTCCAGCGCCATGCACGTCAGGTAGCCGGCGCCCTGCTCCTTGGGGGGTTCCGTGCCGAGTTCTTCCAGCGGGTGGATGTAGGACTCGATGCGGGACAGGTTCGCGTGGGCCTGCCGCCGGTACTCCACGGTGAACAGCTCGTTCGCGATGTGCCGGCGCTCGTCGCGGGTCAGGACGTCACCGTCGTCGGGTTCGCCCATCAGGGCGCGGAGGGCGGCCGCGATCCGGCCGAGCGTGATGTCGTCGCCGAGCGCGCGGCAGACCTTGGTCAGGATCCGGTCGTCCATGCTGCGGTCGGCGCGGGCGGCGTCGGGGGTGCCGCCGTGCATGGACTCGACGATCGCGTCCACGAGGTCCTGCGGCGGCATGTCGGCCAGCAGCTTGGACGAGGCCAGGCGGCTGGGCAGCAGCTGCACGTCCACGCCCATCCAGGCGGCCTGGGACAGCTCGACCAGCTCCCGGCTGACGACCTCCCGGGACAGGTCGAGCACCAGTAGCGGCTGGACGGCGAGGGTGGACGTGCCGTAGGTGGTGAGCAGCGCCTCCCAGGCCCACAGCGTCCCGCCGAACACGTCGAGCCGGCGGCCGGGGCGCGGGGCCGAGCCCCACTCGGGCAGGCCGTCCAGCCGTGCGCGCTCGCCGACGTCGTGGGCCTGCTTGCGCGCCTGCCACTGCCGGGCCTGTTCGTGGTAGCCGCCCGTGATCTGCTGCTGCGCCAGCTCGTAGGCCTGCCGGGCGGCCTGCCGCTGCCGGACGGCCCACCACGTCAGCGCCGCGCCCGGCGCCACGGCGATGACCGCGAGCAGGAGCATGCCGGTGGGGACGGGCGTCTTCACCATCTGGGAGTCGCTGGCCGAGCAGGCGGCGAACAGCACGAGGAGCGCCGCGATGGCGGCGCTGACGGGGAGCGTCCGGCTCAGCCTGCGCTGCGCGAGCTGTTCGGTCTCGGTGACGCGGCGCGCCAGGTATTCCGGCAGCGCCTGCTGCTGCGGCGGGGGCTCCGGGAACGGCCTGAGAAACCACCACCGGTCGCGGAACACCCAGCCGAGGCGGGGGTCGGGGCTGAACAGCCGCTCGCGGCGTGCCAGCAATCCCCCATGATCGACCGGTCTGCCCCTCACGATGTTGAACCCCCGTTCCGTCCGGGTGCCGACTCGATCGTCACGCCTGTCGGGTCATGCGCGGCGATGCCGCAAACAACCCAAGCAGATTGACACGTGACTTGTCAGGCCCTCCGCCGGGAATCGGCCTTCCCAATGGGGCCCTTGCTCAATAACCTGACTGTCCATGGCGCTGGACAGGGACGGATTCAGGGAGAAGACCGACCGTCCGCCACAGGTCGCCGAGCCGCCGCCTCCTCCGCCGGACCGTCCGGGCGCGCCCGGGGCTCCCTCGCGGGCGGCCAGCCGCGCGGCCGCTCAGGTCCCCGACCGCCCGGGTCCTTCCGACGTCGACGAGCCGGACGAGGGTCCAAGCCGGGACGACGATCCGGGCACGGAAGCGGACGACCCTCCCGGCGACGACCCGGACTCGGTATCCGTCCCGGACGAGGACGACGCCGTGTCCGTCCCGGACGAGGACGACGCCGTGTCCGTCCCGGACGAAGACGTCCCTGACCGTGAGAGGCCCGAGGAGCCGGCGGCCGGCGCGGGGCGGGAGGCCGCGGGCGACGACGGCCGGGGCCGTGAGCCCGAGCCGCCGCGTCCCGCCGACGAGAACGGTGCGGCGGCCATTGCGGAGAAGCCCGCGGCCGACCGGTCGAAGGCGGCGTACCCGCACGTGACGGATCAGTCCGGGTACGTCTTCGCCGACCGCGAATACGCTTTCGCCGGCGTTTCTCCGGACGAGGTCTGGAACATGAAGGACCGGCGCGCTCCCCTTGGAATAAGTCCTGAGCAATGGGACGAATGCGTCGCCGAACTGCGTGAGGCCTTGGCCTCCGATGGCCTCACTGACGTGGCCGTCCGACTGGGAGGCTCCAGTGTGCGGTTCTGCTCGGACGGCCCAGGGAAATGGTTCCCCCAGAGCGAGAACGACGTCCGGATCAAGGTGGCCGAACGCCACCGGAACACGTCCGAGGAAGACCGCGCCCAGCGAGCCGAGAAAGCCGCCGCGAAATACCGTGCCGCCGGTTTCTCCCGCGAAAGACCCAGACCGTTCGCGCCGTTCTTCGACAGCCAGTACCGGCTCGGCATCGCCGATGCCCCGGACGGCTACGACTTCCAGTTCGACGGCGACGGCATCGCCGGGTCCGAGGCGTTGCGCGCCTGGGCCGAGCGCTGGGAGGACGAACTCGGCCGCGGGGTGACCCTGACCGAGACGGGCGTCCGGGAACCGGAACTGCGCGAAGATGGCTGGACGGTGATCGATCCCGAGGACGGCGCGGAGAGCGAAGATGGCGAGAACTGAGGCGTACTTCTCGGTGGACGTCGAGGCGGACGGCCCGATCCCCGGCCCGTACTCGATGCTCAGTTTCGGCATCGCCGCCTGCGGGACGTTCGACGGCGCGACCTTCAAGCCGTCCGACCCGGCGGAGCGCACCTTCTACGCAGAGCTGAAGCCGATCAGCGAGGATTTCGTACCCGAGGCCCTGGCGGTGAGCGGGCTCGACCGCGATCAGCTCGCCGCCGAAGGGCGCCACCCGGCGGAGGCGATGCACGCGGCGTCCGCCTGGATCAAACGGACCGCGGGCGATGCCGCGGCGGTCCTGGTCGCCTATCCGCTGGCCTTCGACTGGATGTGGCTGTACTGGTACTGGATCCGGTTCACGTCCTCGTCGCCGTTCGGCCATTCGCGCCATCTCGACATGAAGAGCCTCTACGCGGCCAAGGCGAACGCGATGGTCGTCCGGTCGACGAAGCGGCAGATGCCCGCCGCGCTGCTGCCGGACCGCCCGCACACCCACAACGCGCTGGACGACGCCGTGGAGCAGGCCGAACTGTTCCAGAACCTCGTGCGCTGGGACGGCTGAGCATGTGGGACGTGGTGCGCGGCCTGCCGGTGTGCCGGCTGCTGGAGGTCCCCCGCCCGGACGAGCACGACGGGCGGGACGAGTGGCGCGACCAGCGGCTCGCGGCGCTCGTGTCGGCGTACCACGCGGGCGGGGACCCGGTGCTGCTCGGGTGGCGGCGCGCCGAGGCGTTCGGCCCGACGGAGGTGTTCGTCGGCGGGAGCGGGCTCCTCGCCGACCGCGACGGGCAGGACGCGACGCTGAGCCTGCCCGCCGGCGGGCGCGGGGTGATGCTCCCCGAGGGCCTCGCCGAGAACGCGATGGCGCACTGGGTGAGCATCGGCGGCATCGCCGACGGCCTGCTCGTCGACGATCCGGCGCCGGAGGAGCCCGCGCGGCCGTCGCTGGAGGACGGCCTGCTGTCGGTGTGGATGCAGCCGTTCGCGTGGATGCTGGTCGCCGAGCCCGTCGAACCCGAGGAGGCGCGGCGCCTCGCCGACGACCTGGCGGACCGGCAGCAGCGCGCCCAGTCGATGGCGGAGATGTCGCCCGAGGAGTCGGTGACGGCCCTCCGGATGGACAAGCGGCACCGCGAGCTGCGCCAGGCCGCGACGACCGGTCTGTGGCGGGTGCATCTGACGGCCGGCGCCGCGACGCCGCGGGCCGCCGCCCGGGTCGCCGCGCTCGTGTCCGCGTCGGCGGATCTGAGCCGGCTGCCGTACGCGCTGGTCCCGGGCGCGGCGGGGCCGTTCGAGGCGAGCACGCAGCTGGTGGCGGCGCTGGCCCGCCCGCCCGTCCGGGAGGTCGCGGGGGTCCGGTTCGTGATGCGGCCGGAGTTCGACGTGACGCCCGAGTCGGCGGCCACCGGCGTGCGGCTCGGCCGGGTCCTGGACCGCAACCGCCGCGACGTGGGCGAGATGTCGCTGCCGCTGTCCAGCCTGAACCGGCACACGTTCGTGTGCGGCGCGACCGGCGCGGGGAAGTCGCAGACCGTCCGGTCGCTGCTGACGGCGGCGTCGGAGGCGGGGCTCCCGTGGATGGTCGTCGAGCCGGCCAAGGCCGAGTACCGGCTGATGGCCGCGCGGCTCCCGGACGCGGAGGTCGTCACGATCCGGCCGGGAGACGCAGAGGCGGTCGCGGCCGGGATCAACCCCCTCGAACCGGCCCTGGGGCCAGACAGGCGGCCGTTCTCGCTGCAGACCCACGCCGACCTCGTCCGCGCCCTGTTCCTCGCCGCCTTCGAGGCCGAGGAACCGTTCCCGCAGGTGCTCGCGGCGGCGCTGACCCGCTGCTACGAGCGGCTCGGCTGGGACCTCGCGCTCGGCGAGCCGTCCCTACCGGGGACGTCCCCGCGCTACCCGACGCTCGCCGACCTGCAGGCCACCGCCGAGCAGGTCGTGGACGACATCGGCTACAGCCAGGAGATCACCGACAACGTCCGCGGCTTCATCCGGGTCCGGCTGTCCAGCCTCCGGCTCGGCACCACCGGGCGGTTCTTCGAGGGCGGCCACCCGATCGACTTCGACGCGCTGCTGTCGCGCAACGTGGTCCTGGAGATCGAGGACGTCGGGGACGACCGCGACAAGGCGTTCCTGATGGGCACCGTCCTGGTCCGCCTGGTGGAGCACCTGCGGCTGCGGCAGCGGCGGGACGCCTCGACCGGGCTGCGCCACCTGAGCGTGTTCGAGGAGGCGCACCGGCTGCTGCGCCGCACCGAGCAGGCGGGCGCGGCGGCCCACGCGGTGGAGACGTTCGCGAGCCTCCTCGCGGAGATCCGCGCGTACGGGGAGGGGCTGATCGTGGCGGAGCAGATCCCGTCCAAGCTCGTCCCGGACGTCATCAAGAACACCGCCGTCAAGATCGTCCACCGGCTGCCGGCGAAGGACGACCGGGACGCGGTCGGCGCGACCATGAACATCACCGAGGCGCAGTCGCAGTTCCTGGTCACGCTCACGCCGGGCGAGGGCGCGGTGTTCACCGACGGCATGGACTTCCCGCACCTGGTCCGCATGCCGGACGGCTCCCACCTGGAGAAGGCCGTGCCGACGGCGTCCCCGAGCGTGCTGGTGACCCCGCGCAGCGGCACCTGCGGGGCGGACTGCCGCGACTCCCCCTGCACGCTCCGCGACATGCGCGCCGCCCAGCGCGCCGTGGCGGACCGTCCCGAGCTGGTGGTCTGGGCCGAGCTGGCGGCGGCCGCCCACCTCACCGGCTGGGGCACGCCGCGGCCGGACCCGTCTCTTCTGGACGGCCTGCCGGCGCGGCTGCGCGACTGCACCGTGTCCCACGCCGTCGACGCGGCCGTCGCGTCCCGCGCCGCCCCCACCGGGTTGGCGAACCACCTGGTGGACGTCCTGCACGGCAACGCGTGCTCGACCGACGAGACGTCCTACTTCGCGGCCCCCTACCGCTGGTGCCTCGTCGTGGAGGAGCTGGAGCGGGCGAGCCAGGAGACGCCCGGCGGGGGGCGCCACCCATCGAGTGGCGAATGGGAGGACCTCTACGAACGCGCAATCCCCGGCGACACCCTCGCCGAACAGCTCCGCACCGTGAACGCGTGGTGGGAGCGCGACCAGCGCGACCAGGACGCCCGCAACCTCGCCCTCTGGGGTTCCGGCAAGACCCTCGAAACCGCCGTCGGGGCTCTGCGCACCGACCCCGAATGGCCCGACCGCTTCCGTGAGGCCACGTCCGCGCTCCGCAATTTCGGCGGGCTGCTCGGCTCGTATGTCACCGAATGACCGTGCACTATAGGTCCATGGGGGTACTGGAGCAGGTGGCACCGAATCTGGTCGATGTTCTGCGTCGCGACGCCTGGTGGATGGGCTGGAACACATTTCTCGCGTGGATCCCGGTGGGCCTCGCCTTTGTGCTCTTCCGCGGCCACCGGCTCTCCCGGTCACCGTTCTGGTGGTCGGGTCTAGTCCTTTTTGTCCTGTTCCTGCCGAACGCCCCGTACGTCGTCACCGACTTGGTGCACCTGCGCGGCGACATCATCATGTCCGACCGCGGCGGCCCGGTCGTGACCGCCGTCCTTCCCGTCTACGCGCTGCTCATCGGCTCGGGGTTCCTGGCGTACTACCTCGCCCTCTCGGCGGCCCTCCGTCACCTGGCCCGCCTCGGCCTGGGCGCCTGGCAAGGGCGCGTCACCATCGCCGCGCACGCTCTCTGCGCCATCGGCGTCTTCCTCGGACGCTGGGCGCGCCTGAACAGCTGGGAACCCGTCGTCGACCCGCACGCGACGATCGAACGGATCGTCGTCCACCTGACCTGGGCGTGGGCTCCCGTCCTCATCGTGGTCACATTCCTGGTCACCTGGGCAGGCCATTTCATGACGAAGGCCATAGCCGAGGCCTCCTATGCGGCCACGCTGAGAAGCGCCCGCCACTTCCGCCCGATTCTTCCCTCCTGACCAGGGATTTCGCGGTTCGCGACGAGGCACCGGTCAGGGTTTGCGGGCGTCGACCTCTATTTCGATTCTCATCCGGGGGTCGGCGAGACCGCAGACGAGCATGGTGGCGGCGGGGCGGACGTCGCCGAACCGGGCGCGCAGAGTAGGCCAGCACGGCTCGAAGTCCGCCCGGTCGGGCAGCAGGTACCGGACGCGGACGACGTCGGCGAAGGCGCACTTCGCCTCCGCGAGCGCCGCCTCGATGTTGCGCAGGCACTGCTCGGCCTGCTCCACCACGTCGTCCGAGATCGTCATGGTGGTGTAGTCGAACCCGGTCGTGCCCGACACGTGCACCCGGTCGCCGTCGACCACGGCGCGGGCGTAGCCGATCCGCTCCTCGAACGTCGAGCCGCTGAGGATCGCGCGTCGCTCCGTCATGCCAGGAAAGCTAGATGGGCCAGCGTGATACGTCTAATACTCCGGTGAGGATCAGGTGATATCTGTGGGCGTATGGAGCGTCCCGAGCTTCCGCTGGCGCAGCTGCACGCGTTCGTCGTTCTCGCGGAGGAGCTGCACTTCGGCCATGCCGCCGATCGGCTCGGCATCGCGCAGCCGCCGCTGAGCCAGCAGATCCGGCGTCTGGAGGACAAGGTCGGGCACGCGCTGTTCACCCGCGGACCCGGGCGCGTCGACCTCACCCCGGCCGGGCGGGAGCTGCTGCCCGCCGCCCGGCGGGCGCTCGGCGACCTGGCGGCGGGGCTGGCGGCGGCCCGCGCCGCCGGTGACGGCCGGGCGGGACGCCTGCGGATCGGCTTCGCCGCGTCCCTCGCCCTGACCGTCCTGCCCGGCCTGCTGCACACCTTCCGGCAGCGGTTCCCCGGCGTCGACCTGGACATCCGGGAGATGACCACGGCACCCCAGCTCACGGCACTGCGCGACAAGACGATCGATATCGGGCTGCTGCGCGAACCACCGGACGAGGCGGGGCTGGTCTTCGAGACCGTCGTGACCGAGCCCTTCCTGGCCGTGCTGCCGACCGGGCATCCCTTGGCCACGCAACGGACCGTGCGGGTATCTGACCTCGCCGAGTCGCCTTTCGTGCTCCTGCCCCGCACGGCCGGCCCGGGGCTGTACGACCGGATCACCGGCCTGTGCACCGCGGCGGGCTTCGCGCCGCGGGTGGTCCAGGACGCGGTGGAGTGGCAGACGGTCTGCGCGCTGGTGGAAGCGGGGCTGGGCGTCTCGCTGGCTCCGGCGAGCATCCGGCGCATCCGGCTCGCGGGGGTCGCGTTCCGCCGGATCGAGCCCGGGGCCGTCCGGACGCGCGTCGCCGTGGCGTGGCGGCCGGGCGATCCGAGCCCGCTGGTCGCGAACCTGCTGGCGGTCGTCCGCGGCGGTCAGGCGGCGTAGTTGCGCAGGAGGCGGAGCGCGTCGGCGGCGTGCGGGCCCTCGGCGGTGAGAGCGGTCCGTCCCGGCGGGAGGCGGCGGGCGCCGACCCGGCAGAAGTCCGAGGCCGGGCCCGTGATGCGGGACGGGGCGGCGGGGTCGCCGAACGTCCAGCGCGTCCCGTCCGGGCCGGTGAGGTCGCAGAACACGGGGGCGGCCGGGAGGCCTTCGACGGAGAAGGCGTAGGGCAGCGTGCGGTGGGCGAGCCAGGCGATGTGGCGGATCCGGTCCGTGTCCGGGTACGGGATGCCGAGCGGGACGGTGATGTCCAGGGCGTGGGCCCAGTGCTCGGCGAGCCGCGTCGTCGCGAGCGTGCGCGGGGACAGGGACGTCCGCACCCAGGAGAGGCGCGTGCCCGGCGGGTGGGCGCGCAGGGCGCCGGGGGTGGCGAAGGCGGCCTTGCGCCAGCGCGAGAGGAGGTCGGCGGGGGCGATGCCCTGCTCGGCGGCGACCATGTCGGCGGCCAGGCCGTCCACGGTGGTCTCGGTGGAGGGCAGGAAGGGCGTCCCGTCCGCGATGGCAGGACCGCTGATCACTTCCTCGGTCTGCACCAGGTGCAGGACGACGTCGGAGACGGTCCAGCCCTCGGCGTCGGACGGGTGGGACCACTGCTCCGGGGCGAGGGACTCCAGCAGCGCCGCCAGCCGGCGGTACTCCGCGGCCAGATCGTCGAATATGTCCGCCATTCCGGCACCATACCGAATCTAATTCGGTATGTCGGCCGTCATTCCAGTTTCTCCAGCCGGTCGGCGGCCTCCGCGGCGCCGCCGGCCGAGCCGATCGCGCCCCGCACGCGCTCCGCTGCGGCCCGGTGCGGGCCGTCCTCCAGGACGGTCGCGAGGGCGCCGCGCAGCTCGTCCGGACCGGCCTCGGCGCACGGGACGCGGACACCGGCGCCGGCGGCCTCCACCCGCCCGGCGATGGCCGGCTGGTCGCCCCGGACGGGGGCGACCACCAGCGGACGGCCGTGGGCGAGGGACTCGCAGACCGTGCCGTGGTCCCCGTGGCACACGACCGCTGCGACGCGATCGAGCAGCTTGTGCCCCGGGACGGTCTCGCGGACGAGAACGTTCGGCGGCGTCTCCCCCACCGCGCCGGGAGGTGCCACGAAGATCGCCTGGATGTCCATGTCCCGGACGGCGCCTGCGGCGGCCCGGAGGAACCCCTCGCCGGGCGGACCGCCGTCCACGCCCGGCGCGACGAGGACCGCGGGACGGCCGTCCAGCCACTCCCACGGGAACGCGGCGGGCGCGGAACGTCCCAGGATCGGCCCGACGAACGCGAAGTGGTCGGGGAAGACCGAGGTGTCGCCGACCAGCGCACCGGTCGAGAAGCACAGCACCAGGTGGTCGGAGAAGCGGAGGTCGAGCAGGTCGTCGATGTCGTGGTCGAGCTGGAAGTCGCCGATGCGGTCGCGCACCCACTGCTCCACCTCGGGCAGGCCGGCGAGCGGCCGGGTGAACTCGGCCGGCGACACCGCGGCGGTCGCCCAGGGGATCTCCCGCAGCCGCGCCGCGACCGGGGCGGCGAGGACGAGCTGGTCGCAGACGACCACGTCCGGGCGGAACCGCTCGATCGCCCGCTCCACGCCGGGCATCATCGCGTGGCCGAGCGGGACGAGGAACTCGTCCCAGAAGAAGCGCAGGGCGGCGACGTCGCGGAGCCCTTCCCAGCGCTCCAGCACGGCTTCCACCCGGCCGCCGAAGTCGTCGGCGGCGCTGAAGACGCGGGAGCCCGGACGCAGCTGGGGCTCCAGGGACGGCCGGTGTCCCGTCCAGGCGACCTTGTGGCCCCGGCGGGCGAGCTCGGCCGCGACCGCGGCGACCGGGGCCACGTGCCCGGCGAGCGGCGGGACGGCGAACAGGAAGCGGCGCTCCGGTGCGCGCGCCCGCCCGATGCCGGGGTCGCCGAGCAGGGACGGGACCCGGACGCGGCGGGCGCTCATCGGACGGCCCCCGCGGGCGCGGTGGCGCGGTCCGGCTCGGCGTTCATGTTCGGCTCTCCTCCATGTCCGGGCCGCCGGACGCCGCCGTCCAGGCCACGACGTGTCCGTCGACTTCGCGTGTCTCCACGGTGGTGACCGTGCCGCCGGCCGCGATCAGGAGCCGTTCGGCGTCGGCGACGGTCACGACCAGTTCGGGGCGGTCCGCTCCGGCGCCCATCGACCGCAGCACCGCCTGCTTGGCCGCGCGGACCCGCGCGTTCCTCTCGTCCTCCACCAGGGCGATGCCGGCCGGCACCCGGCCCGGCCGCACCAGGGCGACGCCCAGCTCGTCGTCCGAGGCGACGGCGACCGTGAGCGGCTCATCGAACGGTCCCGTCACGAGGGGACCGAGGGGGCCGTCTTGGACGGTGAGTTCCGCTGGGAACAGGGGCCCGTGCCCGTCGCTCCACAGGTGGTGCCTGACGGCGTCCTTGGCCGCCATCCGTCCGAGGAGCCACGGCCCCTGCGCGTAGGACGGGAGCGCCTCGTACTCGGCTCGTTCAGCGGCGCACAGGTACTGGCGCATCAGCAGATCACGGGACGCGCTGCCGTCCCAGCGCCGGCGGGCCAGGCACCAGCCGCCTGGTTGCGGTTCCCCCGTTCCCGACACCTCGGGGGTGAACTTCATCCGCCAGAGGGACTCGTCGGTGTAGAAGCGGTGCGTCGTCCATCCGTCGATGCGTGCCCACACCGTGCCGTTGTCCCGGATCAACTCCGCAGAGCAGCGCATGGTCGTGTCGGTCAGGGACTGGTTCCAGACCGTCGTCTCCAGGTGTTCGCCCGCGGGCGGCAGCGGCCCGTAGAGGGAGAGCCGTTCGATCCCCACCGGGAACACGGTCTGGTTGGTGTCGCCGTAGACCTGGAGCCAGTGGGCGCACAGTTGCCCTGCGCTGTCTATGAGCGCTCCCGGCGTGGGCAAGGAGGTCAGGACGGCGCGCACACCGTCCTCCGCGAGCGCGGTGATCTCGCTGATACCGCGGAAGAGCGGCCCCTGGAACATCCAGCGTTCCTCGTAGAGCCGTTCGGCTGTGACTATGGGCGGCCCTTCGATGCTGAGCGAAGTGTGGTCGGGGGCCGGCGGCATCGGGTAGTGCCCGGCGAGCAGGACCGTCCCGTCGGCGTGGCCCTCCACGACGACCTTCACCTTGCGCGGCCGGTCGCCCTCGCCGACGACATGGGCGCGGACGCGCGCCGCGGTCGCCGGGGCCGCGACGATCCAGCGGACCGCGCGGACGTCCTCGAACCCGGCGACCACCAGGTCCGGGACGAGTTCGCGTGCGGCGGCCGCCATGGTCTCCAGCAGCGTGGCCAGCGGGACGATGGGGAACCGGTCCGCCATGTCAGGCCAGTTCGGCGGCTGGGGAACGACGCACTGGTCGGCCAGGTAGGGCATCGCGTCGAGCGAGAAGACGCGGGAGGCGTCCAGTTCCGCCGCCACCGGGGACCCGCCCGTCTCGGGAAGGCCCGCTTCAGACAGTTCCGTCTCCGGCAGGTCCGGCTCGGATGCGGCCGCAGGCGCCGTCCGGCCGCCGAACGCCTCCACCACGGACTGCGCGCCGCTCGCGGCGTCGTCGAGCAGCGCCTCCAGCTCCGCCATGACGGGATCACCGGCCGGCAGCGGCGGCTTCCCGGACGCGAGCCGGATCGGCGGCACCGCCCCGTCCAGCGTGACCAGCGGCGTGCCGAGGTCGAGGCGCATCCCCGCGACCGGCGGCGGGGACGGCGGGGCCGCGCCGTAGCCCTCCGCCCAGAGCGCGGCGACGACGCGGCGGAGCTGGGCCATCCCGTCCCGTTTCGGCACGTTGACGGCCATCGCGAGGTGCTCGCGGTCGCCGAGCCGGTCGGCGACGAACCCGGTCAGGCTCCCCGGCCCCACCTGCACGAACGCCCGTACGTGCGCCGCGCCGTACAGCTCCTCGATCAGCTCGCCGAACCGGACCGGTTCGAGCAGGTGGCGGACGGCCAGGTCCCGCACGTCGGGCGCGGACCGCGGGAACGGCGCGACCGCCGTCGCCGACCACAGCGGGACCCGGGGCTCCTGGACCGCCAGTGCCTCGAAGGCGTGCCTCACCTGCTTCTCGCAGGCTTCGGCGAGCGGCGTGTGGAAGCCCGTCGCGAACGGGAGCTCCTGCCCGAGCACCCCCTCCGACGCCAGCCGGGCGAGGATCTCGCGGATCTCGCCGCGCCCGCCGCAGATCACCGACTGGTGCGGGCAGTTGTCGTGGCTGACGAAGACGCCGGGGCGCCCGCCGGCCGCCTCCCGCGCCCGCGCCGCGCCGCAGCCGAGCGCCGCGTACGCGATGCCGGGGACGTCCGGGATCTCGCCGTCGAGCGCCTCGACGAGCGCGGCGACCTCATCGGTGGCGTACAGCCCCGCGACGGTCGCCGCCGTCCACTCGCCGAGACCGTGGCCCGCCACGGCGTCCGGCTCGACGCCCAGCTCGGCGAGCGCCGCGGCGAGCAGGCGCCCGGCCCGGATCGCGTCGGCGGCGTGCCCGATCAGGTCGGTGCGGCCGGTGAGCCGGGCCTTCGGCAGCCCGAAATGCTCGGCGACGTCGTCCACGCGCGGGTCGAAGGCGGGCTCGAAACCGGGGAACAGGAACGCGAGCCGCCCGCCGTCCGCCAGCAGCGGGCGGGGCGAGAACCACACGTCGCTCCGGCCGCGCCAGGCGCTTCCGCGCTGGACGACCGCCCGCGCCAGGTCCAGCCTGCGCGGCGTGGGGCCGACGATGGCGACACGGCACGGCAGGTCCGGGACGTCCCCGGCGACCTGGGCGAGAAGTTCCTCGTCCGGGACGGCCAACGCTTCGGCCAGGTCGTCGGTCGTGCGCGCCGCCAGCCTCAGCACGCCCTCCTCCGAGGGCGGCGCGTCGAGCCTGCGCCGCCGGGCCCGGCGGGCGGCGGGCGGCTCCCGCAGGATCACGTGGGCGTTCGCGCCGCCGAACCCGAACGCGTTGACCGCGGCCCGCCGGGGTCCGCCGTCCCGGGGCCACTCCGCGGCCTCCCGGACGAGCCGCAGGCGGCCGTCCTGCAGCGCCGGATGCGGCTCGTCCACGTGCAGCGTCGGCGGCAGCACGCCGTCGCGCAGCGCGAACGCCGCCTTGATCAGCCCGGCCATCCCGGCGGCCGGCATCGCGTGCCCGATCATCGACTTGACCGTGCCGAGCCCGATCGGCGGGCCGGCCGTGCCGAAGACGCGGCGCAGCGTCGCGAGCTCCGCCTCGTCGCCCGCGGGGGTGCCGGTGCCGTGCGCCTCGATCAGCCCCACCGCGCCGGGCGCGGCCGGGTCGAGGCCCGCGTCCCGCCACGCCCGCTCGACCGCGAGGACCTGCCCGTCCACCAGCGGGCTCAGCAGGCTGGCGGCCCGGCCGTCGCTGGACGACCCGACCCCGGCGATGACCGCGATGACCGGGTCGCCGGCCCGCTGGGCGTCCCGCAGCCGCTTCAGCAGGACGACGCCCGTCCCCTCCGCGAGGAGCGTCCCGTCCGCGGCCCGGTCGAACGGCCGGATCGTCTCGCTCGGGCTCAGCGCGCGCAGCCGGCTGAAGACGCTCCAGACGGTCGCGTGCTGGGCGTGGTGGACGGCCCCGGCCAGCATCGCGTCGGCCTGCCCGCTCCGCAGCGCCCGCACGGCGTGCTCGACCGCGAGCAGCGACGAGGCGCAGGCCGCGTCCAGCGTGTACGCGGGACCGCGCAGGTCGAAGCCGTGCGCGATGCGGGACGCGGTGAAGCTCGGCACGAGCCCGGCCGACGCCTCCGGGTCGTCCGGGCCCAGCCGGGCGCAGAACGCCCGGCGGATCTCCGCCAGCCGCCGCTCCCCGAGCTCGGGCACCAGCTCGGCGAGGATCCCGGCGACCTGGTGGGACGTCCTGACCCGCTGGTCGAACCGCGCCACGCCCGGCGTGATGTAGCCGCCGCGCCCGATGACCACGCCGATCCGGGTCCGGTCGGGCAGCCGCTCGTCACCGCCCGCGGCGGCGATCGCGTCGCCGGCGGCGCGCAGCGCGAGGAGCTGGTCGGGCTCCATCCCGGTGACCGCCGCGGGCGTGATCCCGAACCGGGCCGGGTCGAAGGTCGCCTGCTCGTCCACGAACCCGCCGCGCCGGCAGTAGAACCGGTCGCTCTCCGGCTCCCGGCCGTACGCCCCGGGGTCATAGTAGAGCGCGGGGTCCCACCGGCCGGGCGGCACGTCGGTGATCGCGTCGAATCCGGCGAGGACGTTGCGCCACAGCTCGGCCGCCGATCCCGCGCCGGGGAACACGGCCCCCGCGCCGACGATCGCGATCGGCTCCCGGGCGTCGCTCACCGGACGGTCCCCGTGAACACGACGTGCGTCTCGCCGCCGTGCGCGATCTCCCTGAGCAGCGCGGCGGCCGCGGCGTCCGGATCGACCGGCCCGACCCCGGGCTCCGGCGTCGCGGACCCCGGCCACGGGCCGCAGTCGGCGGCGAGCACCCGGCCGCGCAGCCGGGTCCGCCACACGTGCGCGAGCGTGCCGCACGCCTCGGCCGCGGCGGCGGGACCGGCCTGCCCCCGCCCGCCCCGCGCTCCGGCGACGCCGCCGAGGACGACGAAGAACTCCAGGTCGGACCGGACCGCCTGGACGAGCGCGGCGGCCCCGTCCACCCTGGTCCGGTAGGCCTGCTCGAACGACTCGGGCGCCATGTCGCGGACGAGCCGGCCCGCGGCGCGGCCGGCTCCGTGGATCACGCCGTCCAGCCGCTCGTGGCGCTGGTAGACGGCGCCGACGACGTTCCGCACGGCGTACGGGTCCCGCACGTCGCCGGCGTGGTACCGGACGGAGGCCGCGTGCTCCCGCAGCGCCGCGAGGTTCCGGCGCGTCTCGCGTCCCGCCAGCACCCTGCGGATCGTCGCCTCGATCTCCGCCGGGCCGGCCTCGCCGCGCGCCACCAGCGCCCGGCGCAGGGCGGCCTCGTCCTCGGCCTCGGGGAACTCCGGCTCCCCGGCGGGTTCCGGGGCGCGTCCCATGATCTCGATGTGGCAGCCGCTGGTCCGCGCCAGCTCCAGCGCGACGCGGGCGGTCATGCCGCGCGCTCCCCCGGTCAGCAGGACGACGCCGTCCGGCCCGAGGTCCAGGCCGCTCTCCGCGGGCAGGTCGGCGGGCACCAGGTCCAGCCCGTGCCGGAGGTCGCCCTCGTGGCCGACGGCGACCGGTCCGTCCACGGTCAGCAACTCGGCGAGGATCTGCCGGGCGATCGCGCGCGGGGTGTTCTTGGTGTCGGTGTCCAGCGCGCGGACGAGCACCTCGGGGTACTCGTGCGCGATCGCCGTCGCCAGCCCGCGCAGCCCGGCTCCCGGCGCGGGGTCCCCGGCACCGCGGCCTTCGAACCGGCGGCCGAACGTGCCGCCCGCCCCGCCGGCGAAGACGAGCCAGCGCAGCCCGCCGTCCAGCGCCCGCCGGACGTCCTCGAACGCCTGCGGCAGGACGCCCGCCGCCCCGGGCCGCAGCGCCGCCAGATGGACGAGGCCGTCGCAGGGCTCGTCCACGTCCGTCGGGGTCCGCACCTGCGCGCCGTGCCTCTCCAGCATGGTCGCCAGTTCCAGCGCGACGCCGCATCCGTCGTCCACGACGAGGAAGCGCCTCCCGGCGAAGGCCGTCCCCGAGTCGGGCGGCGCCGGGAGCGGGTCCAGGTCGACGATGCGCATGACGTGCCGGGCGAGGCCGAGCGGGACGGGTTCTTCCTCCATGACGCCGGTCACGCCGCCCGCCGTGGTCTCCGGTGCCAGGGACGGAGCCGGGGGCGGGCCTCCGGACAGGGCGGCGCTCGTCACGTGGGCGGCGGACCGGGCCTGCGGCGGGACGGCCGGAAGCGCCGGTCCGGCCGGCGCCGCGCCGAGGCGGCCCTCCAGCCAGGAGACGATCTCCCCGACGGTGGTCACGCCGGCGAGGTGACCGGGTTCGGGGAGGGCGACGCCCGTGCGGTGGGCCAGCTCCCCGGCGATCACCGTGCGTCCGGCGGAGTCGATGGACAGGTCGGCCTCCAGGTCCAGGCCGTCGTCCAGCAGGGATTCGGGACGGCCCGTCCGGGCGCTGAGCACGGCGAGCACGGTGGCGCGGACGTCGAGCGCGGCCCCGGGCTCCTCCCCGGCCGAGGCCTCACCCGACAGCGCCTCACCCGGCATGGCCTCACCCGACATGGCCTCACCCGACATGGCCTCACCCGACAGTGCCTCCTCGGTCACGACGGGACGCGGCGCCGGGACGGACGGCGCTGGATCGGCCGGGGCCGGATCGGCCGGGCCCGGCGCGGGCGTGGCCGAGTGCCGGTCCGCCAGATGCCGCATGACCACCTCCCGCTGAGCGGCGATCATCTCGCGGCCCGCGCGCAGGTACTCCAGGACGGCGGCCTCGGCGGCGTCCGCGCCGGGCGGGTCGATCCGCTCGGCGGGCCGCAGCCCGCCCGGCGGGGGGCCGCCGTCCGCGTTGCGGACGAGGTGGCCGCCGACCAGCCAGCCGGGCGCGGCCGCGGGCGGCCCGGCGAGCGCGCGGGCGCCGCGGCCGGCGAACAGCGGCAGCGGGTCGACCGGGACGCCGGCGGCGGCCAGCGCGGCGAGCGCGGCCAGCAGTCCGGCCAGGTCGTTCTCGCCGGGGGCGTCGCAGCTCACGGCGGTGTGCGGGCGGTCGCCGAGGATCCCGCCGACGAGGCCGGTGAGGGCCCGTCCCGGACCGGCCTCGACGAAGGTTCGGGCGCCCGCGTCGTACATCGCCTCGATCTGCTCCGCGAACCGGACGGGCGCGGCGAGGTGCCCGGCGAGGGTGGCGGCGAGCTCGCCCGCGTCGGTGCCGTACGGGGCGGCGGTCAGGTTCGACCACACGGGGAACGCCGGCGATCTCAGGTCGCGGCCGAGCAGCTCGGCGCGCAGGGCGTCGGACGCGCCGGCGGCGAGCGGGACCCCCTCGGTGGGCGGCGCCGCCGCGGCGGCGCTCAGCTCGACCAGTCCGGCGTCGTCGACGACGCCGGCGGCGCAGAGCGCGGTCAGCTCGCCGGGGCCGTGCCCGGCGGCGAGGTCCGGGTGGACGCCGACGGCCGTGAGCAGCCGGTGGACGGCCAGCCCGGCGATGCCGGCGGCGGGCCGGCCGACCCGCGGGTCGGTGAGCCCGGCCCGGTGCCGCCGGGACTCCGCGCGCGTGAACGCCGCGGGCGGGTACATCGCCGCCGCGTACCGCCCGCCCGCCAGGCGCAGGAGGCGCTGGAGCCGGGGGAACGCGACGAACAGGCCGGCGAGCATGCCGGGCCGCCCGCCGCCCTCGCCGGGGAAGAGGAACGCGACCTGCCCCGGGTCCCGGCCGGACGCGGCGAAGACGCCGGGCGCCGCGCGGAACTCCGTTGCGAGGGCGAGCTTCTCGCGCAGGTCGTCCGGTCCGGAGGCGACCAGCGCGACCTGCACCGGCCCCTCGGACGAGGCGGCGGTCCGGGCGAGGTCGCGCAGCCGGGGCCGCCCCGCGAGCAGCTCGGTGAGCCGGTCGATCTCGGCGCGGGCGGCGGACCGGTCGGCCCCGCGGATCAGGAACAGCTCGGCCGGCCATTCCGCCAGCCCGGACACCGGCTCTGGCGCCCCCTCGTATCCGGCGAGGACGGCGTGGAAGTCCGCGCCGCCGAGGCCGGAGGCGCTCACCCCCGCGTACCGTCCGCCCGGACGGACGGCCCAGGGCCGGGCGGACGCGGCGAAGGCGAACGGGCCGTCCGGCGTCCAGTCCGGAGCGGGCCGGGTCAGGTGCAGCGTCCCCGGGAGCACTCCGGCGTGCAGGGCCTGCGCGGTCTTGATGAGCCCGGCGAGCCCCGCGGCGCTCCGGGTGTGGCCGATCTGCGACTTCACCGAGCCGAGGGTGACGGCGCCCTGCGCGGCCGGCGAGAACACCGAGGTCAGCGCCGCCAGCTCCGCCCTGTCCCCTGCCTCGGTTCCGGCGCCGTCCGCCTCGACGAGCCCGACGGCGTCAGGTGCGACACGCGCGCGCTCGTAAGCGCGTTCGAGGGCGCGCCGCCGCCCTTGCGAGCCGGGCGCGGTGAGGCCCCCGCTCGCTCCGGCGACCGCCTTGACGACCGCGTAGATCCGGTCGCCGTCGCGTTCGGCGTCGGCGAGCCGCTTGAGCACGACGCACGCGACGCCCTCGCCCGGCGCGACACCGTCGGCCGCGGCGTCGAACGCGGCGCAGCGTCCGGACGGCGACAGGGCCCCCGCCGAGGCGAGCAGCAGGTAGTCCTGGACGCCGGTGCGCAGGTCGGCGCCGCCGCACAGCACCATGTCGCTGGTGCCGGCGGCGAGGTCCTTGCAGGCGGCGTCGAGCGCGGCGAGCGAGGACGCGCCGGCGGCGTCCACCGTGCAACCGGGCCCGCCGAGGTCGAGCCGATCCGCGATCCGCCCGGCGATCGCGCTGGTGAGCACCCCGGGGAGGGAGTCGCCGGACGGGCGCGGCAGCTGCTCGTCCAGTCCCTGCGGGACCTCGCCGTAGTAGGACGGGAGCGTCGCCCGCACCCCGTACGCGATGCCGAGGTCGCCGCCGCCCTCAGCGCCGAAGACCACCGACGTCCGGGACCGGTCGAACGGGCGGTCGCCGTAGCCCGCGTCGGCGAGGGCTCGGGACGCGACCTCCAGCGAGAGCAGCTGGACCGGGTCGATGCCGCCGAGGACGTGCCGCGGGATCCCGTACGCGGAGGCGTCGAACGGGATCTCCGGGATGAACCCGCCCCATTTCGACGGCGTCCTGCCCTCCTCGTCCGGGGAGTAGTGGACCTCGGGGTCCCAGCGGGTGACCTCGGTGACCGCGTCGACGCGGCCGAGGATGTTCGCCCAGTACTCGTCGGCGTCGCGGGCGCCCGGGAAGACGCAGCCCATGCCGATGATCGCGATGTCGGCCGGGGGCCGGGCGGCCGGTGCCGCCTCCGGTCCGGCGATGCCCAGCTCGGCGGCGCGGCCGGCGAGGAAGGCGGTCGCGCCCGAGGTGACCTGGTCGTGCAGGGCGACGATGGTGGTCGTGGCCGAGCGGAGGGCGGCGGCCTGCCCGAGCGGGAACATGCCCTCCTCCCGCTGGACATCGGTGTCCACCGGCGTGCTGCGGCGCATGCCCTTGCTCGCGACGCGCAGGCGGCCGAGGTTCAGCTTCTCCAGGCGGCGCCACACCTCCGGCGTGGGCGTCCCGACCTGCTCCAGCTCGCGGCGGGTCTCCTCGAACGTCCGGACGTAGGGGGTGCGGGCGCAGCGGGTCGCGTGCCCGGGGAACGTCTCCAGCAGAACCGTCGCGCGGCAGCCGAGCGCGACGTCCTGGAAGCCCGGCGGGATCGCTCCCGCCGCGACCGCCTCCGTGGTGAACAGGTAGGCGGTGCCCATCAGGACGCGGACGCCGGCGCCGCGCTCGGCGAGCGGCCCGGCGAGCGCCGCGACCATCGCGGCGGACCGCTCGTCGTGGACGCCGCCGGCGAACATCACCGACAGCTCCGCCGCGTCGCCGTCGAACGCCATCAGCCGCTCGACCTGGGCCTCCCAGAGCGGGAAGCTCGCACGCGGCCCGGCGTGGCCGCCGCACTCGGCGCCCTCGAACACGAACCTGCGGGCGCCCTCGGCGAGGAACAGGTCGAGCAGTTCCGGGGACGGGACGTGCAGGTACGCGGCGATCCCGGCGGCCTCCAGCGGCGCGGCCTGCGCCGGGCTCCCGCCGGCGATGATCGCATGCGCCGGCCCGGCCTCCCGGACGGCGGCGATCTGGGCCTCCAGCAGCTCCGGCGGCGCGAACCCGAGGATCCCGGCGCCCCAGGGCCGTCCGCCGAGCCGGTCGGCGGTGTCGCGCAGCAGCTCGCGCGCCCGGTCGCCGTCCATCAGGCCGAGCGCGAGGAACGGCAGGCCGCCGTCCTGCGCGACCGCGCCCGCGAACGCGGAGCCGTCGCTGATGTGGATCATCGGCTTCTGCGCGGCGACCGGTTCCCCGCGCGCCGCGAGCGGTTCGGCGGCGACGGCCGCGCGAAGGTGCGCCTCGATCTGTTCCCGGACGGCCCGCACCACTCCCCCGGCCGTCCGGTACCGTCCCGCGAGCGCGGCGGCGAGCGGCGCGTCCTGGCCCACGGGCAACGGCTCCTGCCCGGCCGCGCGGCCCTGCTCCTCCGGCTCGGTGCCGGGGTGGACGCGGTGGCCGTCGACCACCGTGGTCTCGGTGCCGCCCATCGCCTTCAGCGCTGCCACGATCCCGGCGGGCAGGTCCGTCTCGCGGACGAGCGCGAGCTGCACGTCGAGGACGACGCCCGAGGCGCCCCCGGCCACCGCCGCCGCGGCGGTGTGCGGGCCGATCCCGCCCGCCGCGAACACCGGGACGTCCAGCTCGGCCAGCAGCTGCTGGAGCAGCACGAACGTGGTCGGCTCGCCGACCCGCCCGCCGGTCTCGGCGCCCCGCGCGATGATCCCCACGTCGCCGGTGAGGCCGCGGGCCACGCTGATCGCGGCGCGCGCCTCGTCCAGGCCGACCGCCTCGACCAGGAGGCGGCGCCCGCGGGCGAACCCGGCGACGTCCAGGGAATCGTCCGCGTCCAGGCAAGGCGCGTCGAGCAGGACGGTGCCGACCGCGGGCGGCAGGTCGCCGGGCCTGACCTGGCACCCGGCCGGCACGCGGACCCCGAACGGGCCCGTCCACCAGCGGCGGGCGTCGGCGAGCGCGGCGCGCCCGGTCGCGCGGTCGGTGCCGAGGTCGAGGACGCCGGTCCCGCCCGCGCGCGCGACGGCCACCGCGAGATGAGGCGCGGGACGTCCGAACGGGGTGACCCCGATGATCTCGGCCAGGGACCGGCCGCCGTGCGCGGTACCGCCCCCCGTCATGTCCCGCCCGCCGTCCTGCCCTCGTGCGCCGCCATGCCTGCCCCCCGACGTCCCGCGCGGCCCGGCCGTGGCCGGCGCGGCTCCGCAACAACGGTGCGCCACACTACGGTCGGCGACATCCCGATCACCGGGACGACACACCCGGGGGCGCGTTGATGGCGGCCCGGCGAAGGAGTCTGGAACGTCTTTTGACGCGCGGGAGGGTTCGGCCGGGGTCAGAGGGTGGCGGCGGCGCGCTGCGCGCGGATGCCGTGCCGGACGATGCCCTCGTCGAGCCACCGGTCCAGGTGCCGCCAGGTGGTCGCCTTGGCGGAGCGTCCGGTCAGCACGTCCAGGTGGCCGCCGCTCGCGACCTCGAACCGCACCTGCGGCGCCCCGCGCAGCAGCCGGACGAGCGGCCGGACGGCCCGGACCGGCGCGAGCGGGTCGCCGCGCCCGGCGATGGCCAGAACCGGCACGCCCACCGCACCGAGATCGACCGTCCGCCCATTGATCTCGATGCCGCCCGCCAGCAGCGCGCCGTCCCGGGAAAGGGCGTGATAAATCTGCCGGGCGGCGCGTCCCGGATAGGACATCAACGCGCCGGCGAAATGATCGAGTGCCTCAATCTGTGCGAGAAAGTCGGCATTGTCGAGGTTGATTATCGTCCGGTAGGGGCGCACCAGGTAGGTGTCGATGCCGGCGAGCCCGAAGGCCCGCTCCCGCGGCGGCGGCGGCGCGGGAGGCACCCCGCGGGCGTCGGCCGGCGCGGCGATCGCGGCGACGGACGCGATCGGCAGCCCCGGGTCGGCCGCGGCGGTCAGCAGCGCGAAGATCCCGCCGAGGCACCAGCCGACGAGCTGGACCGGCTGCCCGCCCGCGTCCGCGCTGACCGCCCGGACCGCGCCCGGCAGCACATCCTGGACCCACTCCCCGATGCCCAGGTCAGGGCCGCCCTCCCGGGCCGGCTCCGGGTCGAGGAGGTAGCTGCGCCGCCCGGCCCGGACGACGTGCTCGGCGAGGCTGCACCCCCGGCGCAGGTCGTAGCAGCGCGCCGGGGCCGCCGGCGGCGGGACGAACAGCACCGGCGGCCCGGCCGGCACCAGCCCGTCCGGCGGCCGGTAGCGGTACACCGTCCCCCCGGGGCCGTCGCCGACCGTCTCCGCCGGCATCGGCCGCAGGTCGGCGATGTGGCCGTACAGCGCGAGCTGGAGAAGATTGGACGTGGCGGCTCGCAGGCCTCGCGGGGTGAGGATCATTTCGCCATTATCCATCCGCATTAGACGACCGCACCGGGCGCGCAATGACCTAAGCCGGCCCCCGCGCACTCCCGTATTACTACCCTGGTCTCAGTACGGTCGAAATCGACCGCCTGTGAAGCCTTCGTTAAATCGGATTGACAGCGCGGGCCGGAGGTGGCCCGGGGCGGGTCTCGCGCACGCACGGCCACTTCGCGCATAATGACGATCACAGTCCGTGGCGGCCGTGCCGCGGGCAGGCGTCCAGGCGGTGCGTGATGGCGACGCTCAATCCGGCGACGGGGCGGTTCCGGATCCCCCCGCTCCGTTGGGGCTCCGCCACGGGCACCCGGCCGGACCCCGTGCGCGCCGCCGTCGCGCCCCTGCTCGCCGCGCACCGCGCCGCCCAGCCGGGCGCCGCCCTCCCAGGCAGCGCCGAGGCCGAGCTGCTGCGCGGCTACACGGTCGCCGAGCGGCTGCACCGGGGCCAGCTCCGCAAGTCCGGCGCCCCGTACATCACCCATCCGCTGGCCGTCGCGATGATCCTCGCCGGGATGGGCCTGGACACCACGACGCTCGTCGCGGCGCTCCTGCACGACACCGTCGAGGACACGCCGTACACGCTCGGCGAGGTCCGCGCCGACTTCGGCGACGAGATCGCCGTGCTCGTCGACGGCGTCACCAAGCTGGACGGCAGGCGCTGGGGCGACCGCGCCGAGGCCGAGACGTTCCGCAAGATCGTGCTGTCCGCGGCGGCCGACCTGCGCGTCCTGGTGATCAAGCTCGCGGACCGGCTGCACAACCTGCGGACCCTGCGGTACCAGCCGGAGCACAAGCGGGCCCGCTACGCCCAGGCGTCCCACGAGCTGCTGGTCCCGTTCGCCGACCGGCTCGGCGTCCACGTCCTCAAGCGGGAGATGGACGACCTCGCCTTCGAGGCCCGCGACCCGCGGGCGCACGCCGCGACGCGCGCCGCCGTCCGGGACGCGCTGGGCCGGGCCGGCCGGACGTTCGGGCCCGCGGCGGCCCGGCTGCGCGCCTCGCTCGCCGAGCACGGCGTCCCGGCCCGCGTGCTGGTCAGGCCGTCCCACCTGTACGCGGTCCATCAGTCGTGCGGCGGCGACCTGGCCGGGCTGCGGCCGGGCGAGGCGGCGCGGGTACTGCTGCTGGTGGACGGCGCCGAGGCCGACTGCTACATCGCGCTCGGCGCCGTGCACGCCGCGCTGCACCCCGTCGCCGGGCAGGTCCGCGACTTCATCGCGATGCCGAAGGACAACATGTACCGGTCGCTGCACACCCGGGTGATCGGCCCGGACGGCGACCCGTTCGAAGTGATCATCCGCACCGGCGCGATGCATCCGGTCGCCGAGTACGGCATCGTCGCGCACATCAGGGACGCGGGCGGCGACACCGCCACCACCGTCGCGGGCCGCCGCGACCTGGTCTGGCTGAGCCGGCTGCTGGCCTGGCAGTCCGACGCGCCGTCCGCGGAGTTCCTGGACCGGCTGCGCGCCGACCTCGCCGCCGGCCACGTCGCCGCGTTCACCACCCGCGGCGACATCGTCGCGCTGCCCGCCGGCGCGACCGCGCTCGACTTCGCCTACGCGCTCGGCCCCGGCACCGGCGACCGCTGCATCGGCGCCGTCGTCAACGGGCGGCTCGCGCCGATGTCGGTGCAGATCCGCAGCGGCAACGTCGTGGAGATCCTCACCGACCCGGCGGGCGCGCCGTCGGAGGACTGGCTGGGCTTCGCGGTGTCGGTGCCCGCCCGCGTCCGCATCCAGCAGCGGCTCGCGCTGCGGCGCGCCGAGGAGGCCGCCGCCGCCGGACGGCACCGCCTCGCCCGGGCCCTCGCCGGGCGGGAGGTCGACCTGCTCGCGGCGGAGGCGCGCGGCGACTCCCTCGCCGTCGCCCGCGATCTCGGCTTCCCCGAGATCGACCAGATGTACGCGGCGCTGAGCACCGGCGCGCTCGGCCTCGACGACCTGCTGGCCCGGTTCGCCCGCCCCTGAGCCGCCGGTTACGCTGGCCGCGAGGTGATCGCATGGCACCGTTCGAGTACGGCGTCGACGGCCCGAAGGTGATCGTGGCCGGGGTGGACGGGTCCGAGACGTCGCTGCGCGCCGGCGCCTACGCGTGGGGGCTCGCGCGCCGCGGCGGCGCCCGGCTCGTCGTCGTGCACGTGGCGCCGGTCGCCTCGCTGAGCACCCTCACCCCGGGCGGCGCGTCCGCCCTGCGCGAGACCGCCGACGAGATCGCCGCGGAGATCCGCCGCGAGCTGGAGGCGGCCGGCGAGCGCATGCGCGTGCCCTACGAGTTCGTCGCCGAGCAGGGCGACCCGTACGGCGTCCTCGCCCGCGTCGCCGACGAGGTCCGCGCGGACGCCGTGATCGTCGGCGCGTCGGCGCAGGCGGGGCACCGGCTCGTCGGGTCCGTCGCGGTCCGGCTCGTCCGGACGGGACGCTGGCCGGTGACGGTGGTGCCCTGACCGGGCCGGCCGGTCAGCGTCTGAAGCGTCCGGGCGGGCCCTCCCATGGGGACCGCCGCGAACACGCCACCACCGCGGACAGCAGCACGACCACCGCCGTCCCGCCCGCGAGGTTGACGGCCGACGTCGCGAGCGCCGCGTCGAAGGGGCCGCGCAGCACCAGCGGCAGGACGGTCAGCAGCACGACCGCGAAGCCGCCGATCCACGCGAACGCGCGGACGGGACGCGCCGCCGACGACAGCAGCAGGTGCATCAGCGCGGTCGCCTGCACCGTCGCCGCCATCGCGCACAGCGCGTAGCTGGTCGCGGCGGGCGCCGTGCCGGCGCTGTCGCCCGCGAACACCGGCACCTCGACGCCGAACATCGCCCGCAGCGCGACCACCGCGACGAACGCCAGGCCCGCCCCGGCCAGGGCGGCGGAGATCCCCGCCCACCACAGCGCCCGGAACGGCCGGCGCGCGTCGGCCGACATCTCCTCGTGCAGGGCGACGAAGTCCTCGTACCGCCGCGCCGGCGCCTCCGGCGGGCGTCGCCGCACCGTGGAGGGGCACCGGAACGAACGTTCCAACGGCCGTGGCACAGGACGGCCGGCGTGCCTGCCGGGCAGGTCGCCGGAGTACCGCCCGAACGGTGAATCGGGCATGTTCCCTCCCCCGGTGCGAACGTAGAGGTGCTACCCGGCACCGATGGGCGGAACTCACCCATGCCCACCATTTTGCAGATGTTTGGCCGCGTTCCCTACTCCGGACGGGCCCCCGGAACGCGACGATCCCCGGGGAACGCGGTGTTCCCCGGGGATCGTCCGGTCGTCCGTCAGACCTGGCCGGCCTTCTCCAGCGCGGCGCAGCAGGTGCCCGTGATCAGGCGGGCCACCACGTACGGGTCCACGTTGGCGTTCGGGCGGCGGTCCTCGATGTAGCCCTTCTTCTCCACCTCGACCTGCCACGGGATCCGCACCGAGGCGCCCCGGTTCGACACGCCGTAGCTGAACTCGCTCCACGGGGCCGTCTCGTGCATGCCGGTCAGCCGCCGCTCGATGTCGGCGCCGTACCCGGCGACGTGCTCCTGCGCCTTCTCGGCGAGCGCCTCGCACGCCGTGATGATCGCGTCGTAGCCCTCGCGCATCGCCCGGGTCGAGAAGTTGGTGTGCGCGCCGGCGCCGTTCCAGTCGCCCTCGACCGGCTTCGGGTCGAGCGTGGCGGCGACGTCGTGGTCCTCGGCGATGCGGTACAGCAGCCACCGGGCGACCCACATGTGGTCGCCGACCTCGAGCGGGCCGGCCGGGCCGATCTGGAACTCCCACTGCCCCGGCATGACCTCGGCGTTGATCCCGGAGATCTTCAGGCCCGCCTCCAGGCAGGCGTCCAGGTGCCGCTCGACGATCTCGCGCCCGAACACCTCGTCCGCGCCCACGCCGCAGTAGTAGAAGCCCTGCGGGGCCGGGAAGCCGCGCTCGGGGAAGCCGAGGGGACGCCCGTCCTTGAAGAACGTGTACTCCTGCTCGATCCCGTACCAGGAGTCCTGCGCCTCGTACTGCGCGGCGATCGGGCGGAGCAGGGCGCGCGTGTTGGTCTCGTGCGGCGTCCCGTCCACGAGGTACACCTCGCACAGGACCAGCTTGTTGTCGCCGCCGCGGATCGGGTCGGGACAGGAGAAGACCGGCTTCAGCACGCAGTCGGAGCGGTCGCCGGGCGCCTGGTTCGTGCTGGACCCGTCGAAACCCCAGTCCGGCAGGTCGGCACCGTCCGCGAGGATCCGCGTCTTCGACCGCAGCCGCGCGGTCGGCTCGGTGCCGTCGATCCAGATGTACTCGGCCTTATAGCTCAACGTCGATCCCCTTCGTGTCCGCCGGCCGTGGGTGGGTTCGGCCCCACAGAACGTGCCAACCAGGCATTTCGCATCTGTTGCCCTCGTGTGAACGCCATGTAACACACGAGCTGACCTGCTGAGACTCTGCTCACACCGGCTTGGACGGTCAGGGACCCGCCGCGCGGACGACGCATGACCGGAGAAATGGTTTACCCGATCACCAAGATTGGCGCGAATCGGCCATTTTCTCCGACGTTTCCCGCCGTGACCTGGAACGACCAAAAACGATCATACACCTCGACCTTCGCGGCGTGTACTGAAAATCGCCCTGGGTAAGGCGAAACCTTCCCAACAGAGACGCAAGACCAAAAAGGAGGAATGCGTCTATGAGAAGGTCCCTCTTTCACCTGTCCGCACTCGTGATCGCACTGCTGACCGCGCTCGCGTTCAGCGTCGCACCCGCCTCGGCCCGCGAGGCCGCGGCCCCGCCCCCGCTCGACAGCGTCCCGGTGACGGGCACCGCGGCGGACGGCTCCACGTTCACCGGAACCGTCGTGCCGACCGCGTTCACGTCACAGGACCGGCGACTGCTCCTGGACGGCGCGCTGAGCGGAACCATGCGCGACGCCTCGGGCGCCACCACCGGAACCGTCGCCGACGCTCCGGTCTCGCTCCCGGTCTCCCTGCCCTCCGCCACCTGCCCGATCCTGCACCTGACCCTCGGCCCGCTGGACCTCGACCTCCTCGGCCTGACGGTGCACCTGGACCGGGTGGTCCTGGACATCACGGCGATCTCGGGTCCCGGGAACCTGCTCGGCAACCTGCTGTGCGCGATCGCCGGCATCCTCGACGGCACCGGCGACGCCGCCGCGCTCCCCGCCCTCGTCGCCCAGCTCAACGGGCTCCTCGGCCTCGGACGATGACGGCCCGCGGCCCCGTCCGCCCCGCGGACGGGGCCGCTCCCGCCCCCGCGTCCGCGTCCGCGTCCGCCACGACGATGGTCAAGGAAACCCCGGACCGCCGAAAGCGTCGGCAAATACTTATTGGCTTCCCTTAAAGCCTCCGAACGTTTACGTCCATGGCATCGACGCAATGGGCCGGCCGCTCCAAGATGATCAGGGAACCGTCGGCGCCAAGGCGCGCTTTCGGCTTCCCATCACAAGGAACAGATTCGGGGGAATGGGATGAAGCGAATTCTCGGCGCCTCGCTCGGCACGGTCGTCGTGCTGGGCGGGCTGGCCTCCTTCGCACCGGCCGGCCAGGCGGCGACCGCCGGCGAGAAGGGCGGGCGGACCCATGTCGTGCGGCCGGGCCACTCGATCCAGAAGGCCGTCGACCGCGCGAGGCCGGGCGACGTCATCAAGCTCAAGGCCGGCCGCTACGGCGGGGGCGTCCTCATCCGCAAGCGCCTGACGATCCGCGGCGCGGGCGACAGGACCGTGATCCGGCCGGGCCGCAAGGACCACTGCAAGAAGGCCGGGGTGCCGGGCATGGGCTTCTGCGTGGTCGGCCGCGCGAAGCACCTGGTCAGGGGCGTCACGATCAAGAGCCTGAAGGTCGAGAGGTTCAAGGACACCGGGGTCTTCGGCACCTACACCGACCGGCTGACCGTCAAGCACGTCCTCGCCGCGAGGAACGGCGAGTACGGCATCGCCGAGTTCAACTCGACCCGCGGCGCGTTCGTCCACAACCGCGCGATCGGCAACCGCCTCGACGCCGGCCTCTACGTCGGCGACATCAAGAACGCGCGCGGCACCGTCGTCGCCCACAACCACGCCTCGGGCAACGCGATCGGCGTGCTCGTCCGGCACGCCCGGCACGTCAAGGTGCTTGGCAACAAGCTCGTCGGCAACTGCACCGGCGTCGTCCTGGCCGACGACGGCCAGAAGGGCGGGCAGGGCCACACCAAGGTCTGGAAGAACCTGGTCGAGAAGAACAACCGGTTCTGCCCCGGCCAGGGCCCGGTCCCGCCGCTCGGCGGCACCGGCATCCTGCTCTTCGGCGGCGACCACAACTCGATCGAGAAGAACACCGTGAAGGGGAACCGCGGCAAGCTGCCCTACTCCGGCGGGATCGTCCTGTTCCCGAGCCCGGCGCAGCGTCCCGCGCACCACAACCTGATCAAGTTCAACCTCGTCCGCGGCAACGCGCCGTTCGACCTGGTCGACAACAGCGGCAGCGACACCAACCGCTTCCGCCACAACTCCTGCGGCACCTCCAAGCCGAACGGCCTGTGCCACCACTGACGGCGCGAACCCCCTGTTCCCACCGGAACAGGGGGTTCCACCGCGCTCACTCCTTGATCAGGCTGGGAACATCGCCGGCCTCGAAAGCGGGGCGTGAGGGCCTCCGAGCCGAGGTGACGAGCAGCGAACCCGCCGTCAGAACCACACCGAACCAGACGACGCTGGTGACGCCCAGATGGTCGGCGAACAGTCCGCCGAACAGCGCCCCGAGTGCGATGGACGTGTTGTACGCCATGGTGTTGAGCGACATCGCGGCTTCGAAGGTCTCGGGCGCGGCGGCCAGCGTCATGTTCACCTGGGACAACTGCACGACGCCGAAGGACAGCCCCCACAGCACCAGCGCGACGACCGCACCGACCTTCCCGCTCCCGACCGTGAGCAGCGACAAGAGCGACACGACAAGCCCCACGCACCCCACAACGAAGCTGCCCTTGAGGCTCCTGTTCACCGTGTACCCGGCGGCGAAGTTCCCGACCGCACCCCCCACACCGAAGACGATCAGCACCACGGTGATGAAGAGAGGCCCGGCGGACGCCTTCTCCTCCAGGAAGGGCCGCACGAACGTATACGCCCCGAAATGGCCGAGCACGAACAGCACCACAGTCAACAGCACCGACCGCAGCGGCACGTTCTTCAGGGGCAGCCCGAAGACCTCGCGCACCGAAACCGCGTTCGCCGAAGGAAGCGACGGCACCACCACTGCGACCGCGAAGAAGACCACCAGGCTGAGGCCTGCCCAGATCAGGAACGTGTTCCGCCAGCCGGTGAGGTCCTCCAGGACCGTCCCGAGCGGTATGCCCACCACCGTGGCGATCGAGATGCCGGACATCACGACCGCGGACGCCCTGCTCGCCTGACGCTCCGGGACGAGCCGCATCGCCATGCTCACCCCGAGGGCCCAGAACACCCCACTGGCGAACCCCATGACGAGCCGCGTCGCCAAGACCAGCGGATAGTTCGGCGACACAGCCGTGACCAGGTTCCCCAAGGCCAGGATGGCCAGCAGTACGGCGAGCAGCACCCGCCGGTTGACGCGCCTCGTCCACGCCACGATGAACGTCACGCCCAACCCGGCCGAGACGCCGTACAGCGTGACCATGAGCGCGGCGACCCCCACCGAGATGCCCAGGCTCCCGCTCAACGGAGTAAGGAGCCCGACAGGCATCAACTCAGTAGTGAGGAAGACGAACAGGCTCGCCGTGATAGCAGCGACCCCTCCCCAGGCCCGCAAAACCGGGCGCGAACTGGTGACCACTACACCCTCCAACGTCTCAACGTTGAAATCTTCAACGCTGAGACGTTAACAAGCTGATACCTTGACGTCAAACAGTTCAACGCTAAGGAGTTCAGGTGACCCGTGACGCCGTCGACGTCGTCCTGGAGCAGTGGGCACGTGCCCGCCCGGACCTCGACGCGTCCCCCATGGGCGTCCTCGGCCGCCTCTCGCGGCTGACCCGCATCGTCGAACGCGAACTCAAGGCCCTCTTCGAGGAGTTCGGCCTGGAACGGGGCGAATTCGACGTCCTCGCCACCCTCCGGCGCGCCGGCTCGTCCGACGGCATGACCGCGGGCGCGCTGGCCCGCTCCTCGATGGTCACCTCGGGCGCCGTCACCAACCGCCTCGACCGGCTCGTCGCCAAGGGCTACGTCACCCGCGACGTAGACCCCGCCAACCGCCGCACCGTCATCGTCGCCCTCACCCCCACCGGCCGCGACCTCATCGACCAGGCCGTGGCCGCCCACGTCGAGAACGAACGCCGCCTCCTAGCCGCCCTGGACGACAACCAGCAGAACGACCTGGCAGCAACCCTCCGCACCCTCCTCCTAAACCTCGGCGACGAGGCCCAGCCGGCCACCGACCGATGAGTTCCACGAACGGACGTGGTCTACATCCAGACCACAACCTTCGGAGGAACCAATGACCAAGGCACTACCGCCCGTCGTGGACGCCGAGACGTGGCAAAGCCACCTCGACGAGCTCCGCGCCCGCGAGAAGGCCGCGACCCGCGAACTCGACGCGATCGCCGCCCAGCGCCGCCACCTGCCCATGGTCGAGATGCCCGACTACACCCTGGAGGGCGAGGACGGCCCGGTCTCCTTGGCCGACGTCTTCGACGGCAAGTCGCAACTGATCGTCTACAACCACATGTGGTCCCCGGGCGAGACCTGGCAGTGCTCAGGCTGCACAGGCCTCACGTCGCAGTTCACGCGGCTGGAGTTCCTGGACGCCTACGACGCCAGGTTCGTCATCGTCACCCAGGGCCCGATCGACGAGGCCCTCGCCTACAAGCGCCGCGTGGGCAACAAGATGACCTGGTACTCCACCGCCGACAGCACCTTCGGCACCGACGTGGGCGCACCCCCTGGCGGCGGCTTCGCGGTGAACGTCTTCCTACGCGACGGCGACACCGTCTACCGCACCTGGCACACCAACGGCCGCGGCACCGAGCAACTCACCCACACCTTCGCCCTGATCGACCTCCTGCCTTACGGCCGCCAGGAGGAATGGCAGGACTCCCCCAAGGGCTGGCCCCAGTCCCCCACCTACAGCCGCTGGCCCAGCTCCGAACAAATAGCCACCCACTACGGCCCGCACACCTAACCCACCGAACACGGCCTGATGTCAGGATCGGCCGCACGCGGCCGATCCTGCCGGGCTACACATGGCCCCTCAACTGAGCCTGGCCGCAGATTAGGTCCTTGCTCACAGGCAAGGCCGCCCTCGTACAGAACCAGGGAGACTGGGCGCTCTACAGTGCTGGATGCCCCGAGAGATCGACCGCGCACTGGCAGCGTAAGGACCGCCTACGACACTCAACGACCGCAGACCGGGCCAGGCCATGATCCGCACCGGACCGGGCGCACGGTGGCCAGCGACGTTGCCTCACCGCAGCGTTTGGTAGACGTCGGACGAGTACAGGCCGAGCCTGACGTAGACCCGTCTCATCCAGGGATCACCCGTCCCCGAATCATCGTGGATCAGATACCCCGGATCGTGGTCGAGCGCGCCCGCCACGAACATGCTGTAACGGCTGGCAGGTGGGCTGAACTGAACGTAGTCAAGGATGCCGCGCGGGTCGCCTAGATCGGGCCTCGTGCTGGGATTGGTGTACCAGAAAGCCGGACGGATGAGGCCGCCGTTCTCGAACTCGTCCCAGCCGAGGATAGAGACCATGCAGTAGAAGTCGTGCCCATGACCATGTTCGACGATCCGAGGCAGGTGCGCGACGGTGGCGCGGATGAGCAGACGGTTCTTCTGCTCAGTGGTCAGACCCCCAAGGAATGCCAGTTGGGCGTACTGAGTGTAAAGCGGCGGCTCATCAAAATCATCGACCCGCTTGAGAAACGAGTCGAAATCATCGAGCAACTGATGATGAATCAGCCGCGCAAAGTCGGCCGCGAACCGTGGATCGATGAGCGCCGGTTGCTCTACCAATGATCACCCCTCACCGCAAGGGCCTCCCGGGATCGCCCATCGTGCCACGCTCGGCCCAGCCCGTAAGCCGCCTACTACGAGCAGAGCGGCATAGCTTGCTGATCTTCACTGGCAGGCGCAGCGGCATCCACCTCGGGAACAAGTTCGCGCCCGAGTCCGGCGCAACGCTCCGCGACCTCATGGGGCGTCGGCGACGACATAGGAGACTCAACCCGGGAGACCGGGTTGGTCGAGTACGAACTGGTGGCGGTGACGCGGGTCCAAAGAGATTCCGCGGGTAGAGGACGAGGCGTCATGGTCGGCGGGCTGGCCGTGTGTCCCAGCGTTGGCTGGCCCTGCTGCTGGCCGCGGTGGCAGGCATCCTGCTCACCGCGCTGGCGGGCAGCGCGCAGATCATGCAGTTGCGCGCGACCGCCCGCAAGCACCACCGGGCCGACCACAGGTTGTGAAGGCCGAGCCCAAGGACTCGCCGAAGGCCCGGCGGTAGCCCGGATTACCGGGAGCCCGCCACAGACCGCTGCTTGTAGAAGGACTCCTGCAGGTAGGCGGCCTCGTGCGGCTGGTACGGCTCCTCCAAGTACGCGGCCTCGTCGTCGTCGAGTCCGACGTCCACCGCGGCGATCGCGTCGGCCAGTTGGGCCGGCTTGGTGACCCCGACGATGGGCGAGGTCACCACCGGGTTGCGCATGACCCAGGCCAGGGCGACCTGGGCTGGGGACAGACCCCGCTTGCCCGCGATCTCGTGGACGCGCTCGGCCACTGCCTGGTCCTCGTCGCGGTAGAGGATCTTGCCCCCCTCGTCGGTCTCGGCACGCGCCGTGGCGGTGTCACGGACCCGCGTCAGCCTGCCCCGCGCCAGCGGGCTCCACGGGATCACGCCGATGCCCTGGTCGGCGCAGAGCGGGAGCATCTCCTGCTCTGCTTCTCGGTGGATGAGGTTGTAGTGGTCCTGCATCGACACGAACCGGGTCCAGCCGTTCAGGTCAGCCAGGTACAAGGCCTTGGCGAACTGCCAGGCGTACATGGAAGAGGCTCCGATGTAGCGGACCTTCCCGGACTTGACCGCATCGTGCAGCGCCTCGAGGGTTTCCTCGATCGGGGTGTCGTAGTCCCAGCGGTGGATCTGGTACAGGTCGATGTAGTCGGTCCCCAGTCGCTTCAGCGAGGCGTCGAGCTCGGCGAAGATCGCCTTGCGGGACAGCCCGGCGCCGTTCGGGCCGGGGCGCATCCGCATCCAGACCTTGGTGGCGAGAACGACCTCCTCTCGCCGGGTGAAGGCCTTGACCGCCTGGCCGACGATCTCCTCGCTGCTTCCGGCGCTGTACCCATTGGCTGTGTCGAGGAAGTTGACGCCGGCCTCGAAAGCCTGCTTGATGATGTCCCGGCTGGCGTCCGCGCCCAGCGACCAGGGCTCGCCGCCCCGGCCCGGCTCGCCGAAGCTCATGCAGCCGAGGGTGATGGCGGAGACTTCCAGTCCGGTCGTTCCGAGTTTGATGTATCGCACGCTTCGGAACCTAGGAGCTGGAGTGCGCTCCAACGCAAAATCGGAGGCGGGGGCATACGCGCCCTGTCAGGTTCCCGAGCGCGTGGGGCACTGCTCAGCCCCGACGGCAACCCGCCCTCGCGGGTCCGTCGCCACGACCGATCATCGCTCGATCACTAATTCCGCTGGCCCGGGCGGCGGTATCGCGGCGCTCGCGACGGCGCCCCTATCCGCGGGATCTCTTAGCTTAGTCACTCACTTTGTCACTCGGATGAGGAAGGGCCATGATCCGCGACAGCGGATCATGGCCCTGACCTTGGTGGGCGCGGACGGGTTCGAACCGCCGACTCCTCGCTTGTAAGGCGAGTGCTCTTCCCCTGAGCTACGCGCCCGGGTGCCGGGAAAGCGTACCTGGTTCTGGAGGGGGTGCGCGAAACGGTCAGGGGAGGGCGCCCAGGGTCTTCAGGGCGCGGCGCATCAGGGGCGGGTGGGCGAGGCCGTGGCGGGTGGCCAGGCGCATGATGCGGGGGTCGTCGATGGCTCGGGTGAAGGCGCGGCCGAGGGTGAAGGGGGTGGCGTTGGCGCGGCGGACGGCGTCGGGGTAGCGGCGGAGGACGTGTTCGGGGAACGGGGAGCGGTACGCGGTGGTGATCACTTCGGCGGCGATGCGGCCGGCCTCCAGGGCGTAGGCGATGCCCTCGCCGCTGGAAGGGTTGATCATGCCGCCGGAGTCGCCGGCGAGGAGGAGGCCGGGTAGGTAGTGGGGGCGGCGGCTGTAGCCCATCGGGAGGGCCGCGCCGCGGAGGGGCCCGGTGGCGTGGTCTTCGGTGAGGTTCCAGGACGCGGGGAGGGAGGCCAGCCAGCGGGAGCAGAGGCCGTGGTAGTCGGGGTGGTCCGTGCGGAGGAGGGCCACGCCGGCGTTGACGGTGCCGTCGCCCATGCCGAAGATCCAGCCGTAGCCGGCGGGGGCCAGGTCCAGCCAGATCTCGAGGTAGGGGTCGTCGTGGCGGGGGGCTGCGGAAGTAGCGGCGGCCCGCGATGCCGATGGGGCGCGCGCGGCGGGGGCGCAGGCCGAGGGCGACGCCGAGGCGGGACGAGGCGCCGTCCGCGGCGATCACCAGGCGGGCGCGGTGGGTTCCGGAGGCCGTGCGGACGCCGGTGACCCGGCCGTGGGTGGAGATGGGGGCGGTGGCCTTGGTGTTCAGCAGGGTCGCGCCCGCGGAGATCGCATCGCGGGCCAGGAGTTCGTCGAGGTCGGCGCGGGTGCGGGTGAGGCCGGAGCCGGAGGGCCAGGGGATCTCCAGGCGGCGGCCGGCGCCGATGAGGCGGATGCCGTCGTTGCGGAACCAGCCGGGGGTGGTGATGTCGACGCCCAGGGAGTGGAGTTCCCGGACGGCGTGGGGTGTCAGGCCGTCGCCGCAGATCTTCTCGCGGGGGAAGGACGTCTTCTCCAGGACGAGGACGTCCAGGCCCGAGCGGGCGAGGTGGGTCGCGGCGGCAGATCCGGCGGGGCCCGCGCCGACCACGATGACGTCGTGCATCACAGGTGCCGGTTGAACCAGTCGGCGGCCTGGGTGGTGACCTCTTCGAGCGCGCCCTGCTCCTCGAAGAGGTGGCCCGCGCCGGAGATCACGTGCACCTCGGAGTCCTCCAGGCTCTTGGATGCTTTCCGGTTCAGTTCCAGGACCTCGGTGTCGCGGCCGCCGACGATCAGCAGGACGGGGGCCCGGACGCGGGCGAGGGACGGGCCGGCCAGGTCGGGGCGGCCGCCGCGGGAGACGACCGCGCCGATCTGCGGGCGGGCCGCGGCGGCGGCGAGGGCGGCGGCGGCGCCGGTGCTCGCGCCGAACAGGCCGATGCGGAGCCCGGCGGTGTGGGGGGCGGATTCGAGGCCGTCCGCGAGCGCGTCGATCGCGCCGATGAGGCGGAGGGTGAGCAGTTCGATGTCGAAGCGGAGGGCGGCGGTGACGCGGTCGATCTCGTCCTCGTGCTCGGTGAGGAGGTCGATGAGGAGGGTGCCGATGCCCGCGGCGTTGAGGCCGTGGGCCACGGCGCGGTTGCGGGGGCTGTGCCGGGAGCTGCCGCTGCCGTGCGCGAAGAGGACGACGCCCGTGGCGGCGTCCGGGAGGGCGAGGTCGCCGCCGAGCTCGGCGTCCGGCAGCCTCAGCGTGATCATGTGTTGGGCGGTTCGGCGCTGATGTCGGCGAGGGCCGAGCGCTCGTCGCGCTGGACGGCGAGGTCGCCGATGGAGACCATGCCGATCGGGCGGTCGCCGTCGACGACCGGGAGGCGGCGGACGGCGTGCCGCCGCATGAGGCGGACGGCGGCGTCGGCGTCCTCGCCCGGCGCGATCGTGATCATGTTGGTGGAGCAGATCTCGGCGACGGTGGTGCCGGCCATGTCGCGCTGGGCGGCGACGGCGCGGACGACGATGTCGCGGTCGGTGACGAGGCCCCGGAGCCGGCCCTCATGGACGACCAGGACGTCGCCGATGCCGTGCCGGCGCATCAGGTCGCCGACCTCCACCAGGCTGGTGTCCGGTGACACCGCCACGGGCACCGGCGTCATCACTTCGTTCACCCTCTGGGCCATGCGGACCTCCCCTCTCGGGGCGTCGCCTACCCAGCGGCGGACGGGATATGTCTACCCGGCCGCGTCCGGACCGTCCTGCTCGGCGAGGAAGCGCTCGAACTGGGCGCCGAGCTCCTCGGCGGTGGGCATGTCCTGCGACTCGGCGAGCAGGTTGTCGCGCTCGGCGGCGCCGGCGAACGCGTCGTACTGCTGCTCCAGGGCCCGGACGACCTTCTCGACCTCGTCGTTGCCGTCCACCTGCTCGGCGATGTCGGCGTCGGTGGCGGCGGCCGCCTCCCGGAGCCGCTCGACGGGCAGCACGAGCCCGGTGACGGAGACGATCGCGTCGAGGGCGGAGACGGCGGCGGCCGGGTAGGCGGACTGGGCCAGGTAGTGCGGGACGTGGACGGCGAACCCGACGGCGTCGTGGCCGGCCTCGCCGAGCCGCAGCTCCAGCAGCCCGGCGGCGCTGCCGGGGACCTGGACCTTGTCGAACCAGGAGTTGCGGGTGATCAGCTCGGGGCGGGTGGCGTGCGCGGTGGTGCCGACGGGACGGGTGTGCGGGACGCCCATCGGAATGCCGTGGAAGCCGACGACCAGCCCGACGCCGAGCCGTTTCACCAGGTGCAGGACGGACGCGGTGAAACCCTCCCACAGCCGGTCGGGTTCGGGCCCGGACAGCATCAGGAACGGGCTGCCGACGTCGTCGTGGAGCAGCCGCACGACGAGCTCGGGCGCCTCGTAGGAGGCCCAGTGGTCGCGGTCGAAGGTCATCGGCGGCCGGCGGGCGCGGTAGTCGATCAGCGAGTCGACGTCGAAGCGGGCGATGACGCGGTGCTCCAGCGCTTCCAGGAGGTGCTCCCGCACGAGCTGGCCGGTGGACCCGGCGTCCACGAAACCGTCGAGGCTGTGCAGCAGCACCGGACCCGTCATCTCCGGCAGGTCGCCGTCAAGCTCGTACAGATCCTCAGGGTTAAGCAACTTCTCCCCCACCTCTACATGTCCTGCGCACAACACTAGGACATCCGGAGGCTCATCCCCGGTTCGGTCGTGACGCCCGTCACTCTCCACGCCGGGCGGCCCCGGCTCCATCCGAGCTCATGGCCCTTGGAAGACGCGGCTGGGGAGGAAGTCGTCTGGGTGGAGGGTGGTGAGGTCTTCGCGGCCCACCTCACCGGCGGTGAGGAGGCGGCTGGCGTGCCGCAGGCGGGCGCGTTCTATGGCATTGCGGACGGAGCGGGCGTTGGCGAAGCGGGGCTGGTCGCGGCGGCGGGCGAGGTAGTCGCGGAAAATCGGTTCGGCCTCGGGCGCGAGGGCGTAGCCCTCGCGGGCCATCATCAGCCGGCCGATGGCCTCCAGCTCCTCTGGTTCGTAGTCGGGGAAGTCGATGTGGTGGGCGATGCGGGAGCTCATGCCGGGGTTGGACGCGAAGAAGGAGTCCATGCGGTCCTTGTAGCCGGCGAGGACGACGACGAGGTCGTCCCGCTGGTTCTCCATGACCTGGAGGAGGATCTCGATGGCCTCCTGCCCGTAGTCGCGCTCGTTCTCGGCCCGGTAGAGGTAGTAGGCCTCGTCGATGAACAGCACGCCGCCCATGGCCCGTTTCAGGACCTCCTTGGTCTTGGGGGCGGTGTGTCCGACGTACTGGCCGACGAGGTCGTCGCGGGTGACGGAGACGAGGTGGCCGCGGCGGACGTAGCCGAGGCGGTGCAGCAGCTCGGCGAGCCGGACGGCGACGGTGGTCTTGCCCGTCCCGGAGCTGCCGGTGAAGCACATGTGCAGGCTGGGGCGTCCCGAGTCGATGCCGAACCGGGCCCGGACGCGGTCGACGAGCAGCAGCGCGGCGATCTCGCGGATGCGGGTCTTGACCGGGGCGAGCCCGACGAGGTCGGCGTCGAGGGCGTCCAGGACGGATCCGGCCTGCGAGTCGGCGCGTTCCCGGGCGAGGTCGACGCGGGCGCCGGGCGGAAGCGGCTCCCCGGTGGACGGGGTGGGATCCACCGGGGAGCCGTTCCGGCGAATCCCGAAGCCGGGCCGCTCGGTCAACGTCCCGCCCCGTAGCGGTCGCCTTCGGGACGGTCGAGCGCGTACGGGTGCAGCGTGTACCGGACGCGCCGGTCGGACGTCTCCGTCCGGTCGAGCCGGAAGCCGGGCTCCTCGGCCGGGCGCTGGACGATGAACTGCAGCGCCGTCGTCTGCCGTCCGTAGCGGGCGTCGTAGGCGTTCAGCCGGATGTAGTGGTGCGGGTAGGCCTTGCGGCACTCGTTGATCTCGTAGAGGACGCCGGCCGGGTCGGCGAGGTCGAACATCGGGAGCCCCCACATCTCCCAGTAGGGGTTGCGCGGGTGCGGGTCGTCGGTGAACTCGACCGAGCAGGGCCAGCCCTGGCCGAGCGCGTAGGCGATCTGCGCGGCGATGTCCTCGTCGGTGAGGTCGGGCAGGTAGGAGAAGGTGCCTTGGGTGATCCGCATCAGATGCTCACCGGGGTTTCGACGACGTCGGGGGTGTCGGTGGACTCGTAGGTGAAGGTGATGTCGCCCCAGGTGGACAGGGCGATGTCGAGTTCGCGGCTGTGCTTGGCGGCGGCGCGCAGAATGTCGGGTCCCTCGGCGAGGTAGTCGCGGCCCTCGTTCCGGGCCTTGATCATCGCTTCGAGCGCGACGCGGTTGGCGGTCGCGCCGGCGGCGATGCCCATGGGGTGGCCGATCGTCCCGCCGCCGAACTGGAGGATCGAGTCCTCGCCCAGGTAGTGCAGGAGCTGGTGCATCTGCCCGGCGTGGATCCCGCCGGAGGCGACGGGCATCGTCCCGGGCATCGACGCCCATTCCTGGTCGAAGTACAGGCCCTTCACCGGGTCGGCCCCGACCTTGTCCAGGCGCAGCGTGTCGTAGTAGCCGCGGACGCTGTTCGGGTCGCCCTCCAGCTTGCCGACGACCGTCCCGGCGTGGATGTGGTCGACGCCTGCGAGGCGCATCCACTTGGCGATGACGCGGAAGTTCACGCCGTGGGATTTCTGCCGCGTGTACGTGGAGTGCCCAGCGCGATGCAGGTGCAGCAGGACGCCGTTGCGACGCGCCCATCCGGCCATCGACTGGATGGCCGTGTAACCGATCGTGAGGTCGATCATCACGACGACGCTGCCGAGCTCTTTCGCGAACTCGGCGCGCTCGTACATGTCCTCCATCGTCGCGGCGGTGACGTTGAGGTAGTGGCCCTTGACCTCGCCGGTCGCGGCCTGGGCCCGGTTGACGCCTTCCATGCAGTAGAGGAAGCGGTCCCGCCACCGCATGAACGGCTGGGAGTTGATGTTCTCGTCGTCCTTGGTGAAGTCCAGGCCGCCGCGGAGCGCCTCGTAGACGACACGTCCGTAGTTGCGGGCCGACAGGCCGAGTTTGGGCTTGACGGTCGCGCCCAGCAGGGGGCGGCCGAACTTGCCGAGGTACTCGCGTTCCATGACGATGCCGTGGGCCGGTCCCTGGAACGTCTTCACGTAGTGGGGCGGGATCCGCATGTCCTCCAGGCGCAGCGCCTTCAGCGCCTTGAACCCGAAGACGTTGCCGATGATGGACGACGTCAGGTTCGCGATCGATCCCTCCTCGAACAGGTCGAGGTCGTAGGCGATGTGGGCGATGAACTGGTCGCCCTGCCCTGGGACGGGCTCCACCTTGTAGCACTTGCCCTGGTAGTTCTCATAGGACGTGAGCCGGTCCGTCCACACGACCGTCCAGGTCGCGGTGGACGACTCGCCCGCGACGGCCGCGCCGGCCTCCTCCGGCGGCACGCCCTGCTGCGGGGTGATCCGGAAGGCGGCGAGGATGTCGCTGTCCTTCGGCTCGTAGTCCGGACGCCAGTAGCCCATCTCCGCGTAGGGGATCACGCCCGCCGACCATCTGCCCGAGCTCATCGCCGCTCTCCTTCAGCCTGGAGCATTCGTGGAACCGTGACGGGTCGAGCTTCGCCGCCCGACACTTGCGATGTCCATCAAGTGTTCTACGGTGACCATCAAGCATTCACTTGAATGAGGAGGCCGGACGCGTGACTGAAGCACGGCTGCGGACGTTCGTGGCCCTCGCCGACACCGGGTCGGTGCGGGCGGCGGCGCGGCGGCTGTACGTGACCGAGTCCGCGGTGTCGGCGGCGGTGGCGGCGCTGACCCGCGATCTCGGCGTCGCGCTCGTCCGCAAGCAGGGGCGCGGGATCGGCCTGACCGAGGCGGGCACCGCCTACGCCGGGTACGCGCGGCAGGTGCTCGGGCTGCTGGAGGAGGGGCGGGCCGCGGCGCGCGGCGCGGCCGATCCCGGCCGCGGGACGCTGCGGCTGGCGGCGGTCACGACGGCCGCCGACCAGCTCCTTCCCGACCTGCTCGCGTCGTTCCGCGAGCGGTGGCCCGAGGTCGAGCTGACGCTGGAGGTGGGGCCGCGCCGCCAGGTGTGGAGCAGCCTCGCCGCGCACGAGGCCGACCTCGTGCTCGCCGGCCGGGCCCCCGCGGAGGCCGCGGCGACCGTGCTGGCAAGGCGCCCGAACGAGCTGGTCGTGGTCGGTGCGCCCGCGGTCGCGGCCGGTTTCGACCTCGCGCGCACGCCGTGGGTGATGCGCGAGCCCGGCTCGGGGACGCGGGCCAGCGCGGACGCCTACCTGGCCGAGCGGGAGACCGCGCCGCCGCGGCTCGTGCTCGGCTCGAACGGCGCGGTGGTCGCGGGCGCCGCGGCGGGGCTGGGGGTGGCCCTGGTGTCCCGGGACGCGGTCGGCGCCGAACTGGAGGCGGGACGGCTCGTGGTGGTCGGCGCGCCGGGCATGCCGCTCGACCGGCCGTGGCACGCGGTCGCCGGGGCCGCGCCGACCCCGACGACGCTGCTGTTCGTCCGGCACCTGCTGGACGCGCCGGGCTGGACCGCCGCTAGGGCAGGCTCCACAGCGACACCGACAGCAGCCCCAGGCTGACCGCGATGAGGACCATCGCGACGGACCGGCCGCCCTCGCCGGCGGGCACGCCCCTCTTGCGGGTCACCAGCACCAGGAACCACGCGAAGAACCCCGCGGCGACGACGTCCATCGCCACGGCGAGCCCGGTCACCACGCCACCATCCGCATCACCGGAGCAACCCTAGAGGAGTGCGGTCCCTCACATCGCCGTGCCCGCGTACACGCCGGGGCACGAAAACGACAGAATCGGATTCGGAACCGTGAAAGGGGCCCACATGACCGCCGCCCGCCCGTACGACATCGTCCTGTTCGGCGCCACCGGCTTCACCGGCGCCCTCACCGCCGAGTACCTGGCCGCGCACGCCGGTCCGGGCACGCGCTGGGCGCTCGCCGGCCGCAACCGGGCGAAGCTGATCGCCGTCCGCGACCGGCTGGCGAAGCTGGACGCCGCGTGCGCCGACCTTCCGCTGCTGCACGCCGACACCACCGACGCCGCCTCCATCGAGGACGTCGCGAAGTCGGCGCGCGTCGTCATCACGACGGTCGGCCCCTACGTCCGGTACGGGGAGCCGCTGGTGGCGGCGTGTGCGCGCGCGGGCACGGACTACGTCGACCTCACCGGCGAGCCGACGTTCGTCGACCGGATGTACGTCAAGTACCACCGGGAGGCCGTGCGCAGCGGCGCCCGGATCGTGCACGCCTGCGGGTTCGACTCGATCCCGCACGACCTCGGCGCCTACTTCACGGTCAAGCGGCTCCCGGAGGGCGTCCCGCTGCATGTGGAGGGGTTCCTGCGTGCGCGCGGGGACGCGTCCGGCGGCACCCTGCACTCGGCCGTCGGCATCTTCGGGGACGCCGCGGGCATGGTGCGCGCCGAGCGCGAGCGCCGCAAGGTGGAGGAGCCGCCCGCGGGCCGCAGGGTGCGCATCTCGCGGCGCCCGTCGCCGAAGGCCCGCATCGGCGGCGGCTGGACGCTGCCGCTCCCGACCATCGACCCGCAGATCGTCGTCCGGTCGGCGGCCTCGCTCGACCGGTACGGGCCCGACTTCTCCTACGGCCACTACGCCGCCGTCCGGCGCCTCGCCACGGCCGCCGGGATGGCGGCGGGCTCCGGCGCCCTCCTCGCGCTCGCCTCGCTCCCGCCCACCCGCAACCTGCTGCTGCGGCTCCGCGCGCCGGGGGACGGGCCGTCCGAGGAGCAACGCGCGCGCAACTGGTTCCGCGTGACGTTCGTCGGCGAGGGCGGCGGCGAGCGCGTCGTCACCGAGGTCGCGGGCGGCGATCCGGGCTACGGCGAGACGGCGAAGATGCTCGCCGAGTCGGCGCTGTGCCTCGCCCACGACGACCTGCCCGCGACGTCCGGCCAGGTCACCACCGCGGCCGCGATGGGCGACGCGCTGATCGACCGGCTGGTGAAGGCCGGGATCACCTTCCGGGTGCTGGACCCGGCGTGACCCGGCGGCGGCCGGGGATCGGAACGACGGCCTCCACGGTCGTGCCGACGCCCGGACGGCTCGTCACCGTGAACCGCCCGCCGAGCAGCTCGGCGCGCTCCCGCATGCCGCGCAGCCCGTAGGAGTCGGGGCGGCGGCCCCGGCCGCCCTGCGCGAGCACGTCCCGGATGGAGAAGCCGGCCCCGTCGTCGGTGACCTTCAGCCGGACCCGGTCGCGGGAGTGCTCCAGCAGCAGGTCGACGCAGGTCGCGTCCGCGTGCCGCAGGCTGTTGCCCACCGCCTCCTGCGCGATCCGGTACAGGGCGGTCTGGACGTGGTCGGGCAGCTCGTCCTCCAGCTCGCCCTCGACGGTCACCGTCACGTCGAGCGGACCGGACGGGGCGCCCGGACCGTCCCCGGCCTCCCGGGCGAGCGTGGCGAGCGCGGCCGACAGGCCGAGATCGTCCAGGACGGGCGGGCGCAGGCCCCCGATCGCCGCGCGGGTCTCGGCCGCGGCCAGCTCGCAGAGCCGGCGCGCCATCATGATCTGCGCGAGCCCCTCGGGATGGTGCTCGGGGATCGCGCGCTCGGCCGCCGACAGGTGGAAGCCGAGGCTGGCGAGCCGCTGCGCGACGCCGTCGTGGATCTCCCGGCTCAGCCGCGACCACTCGGCCTCCTGCGCCTCGACGGCCCGTTCGGCGAACCGCTCGGCGGCGTGCTCGCGCTCACGCGCGGTGCGCAGCCGCCGGCACGAGGACAGCACCGGCGCGAACAGCCCCGCGAGCGCGGTGGCGAGCGCGAGGTCGTCGGGCGGGCACGGGCCCGCGGACCGGACGTCCACGACCGCGATCACCGCGCCCTCGTCGTGCACGGGGATCGCGGCGCCGCGCCCGTCCGGATGGGCACGGACCCGGCCGTGCGCGGCGGCCCGGCCGACGTCCCCCTCCCCCAGCGGGACGGGCGGGCCCGGCCATTCGAGGACGCGCTCGTCGTCGTCCAGCACGTACACGTCGCAGAACGTCAGCGCCCCCGCGGACCGGACGACGAGCTCGGCCAGCCGCTCGGCCATCCCCGGCAGGTCGCGGCCGGAACAGGCCACCCCCGCGATGCGGACGAGGAGGTCGCCGCCGCGCCCGGCGAGCAGCTCCAGCGGAGCCGTCACCGGAACAGCCCCTCCCGCAGCGCGACCGCGATCGCCGCCGACCGGTCGGTCACCTCCAGCTTGCGGTACAGGGCGCGCAGGTGGCTCTTCACGGTCTCCTCGCTCAGCACCAGCCGCGCCGCGATCGCCTTGTTCGACAAACCTCCGACGAGCAGGGACAGCACCTCGCTCTCGCGCTGGGTGAGCCCCCGGTTCGCGCCGGGCCAGAACTCGCCGCGGGTGAGCCGCGCCGCGGTCACCGCCATCCGGCCCGCGAGCGTCGGGTCGACGACCGTCTCGCCCTGCGCGACCTCCTCCAGCCGCCGGACGAGCTCCGGGCCGTCAACCCGCTTGAGCAGGTAGCCGCCCGCCCCGGCCCGCAGCGCCTCGAAGACGTACTGCTCGTCGTCGTACACCGACAGGAACACCACTCGCGACTCCGGCACCCGCCCCGTGATCAGCCGGCACAGGTCCAGGCCGCTCTCCGGGCCGAGCCGCACGTCCAGCAGGACGACGTCCGGGCGCAGGGCGGTGACCAGCCGGGCCGCCTCCTCCCCCGTCCCCGCCTGCCCGACGACGCGCACCCGGCCGGGGAACCCGGCCAGCATCGCGGTCAGCCCGGCGAGGATCATCTCGTGGTCGTCCACCAGGACGACGCGTACGGGGGCGCTCATCCCGGCACGATAACAACCGAAAGCTACTCACCAGTAGCCGCGCCCGGGAAGGCGTCCCGCGGGTTCACCCCCGCTCTCCCCTGTTTGGGGGAAGAACGGCCCGGCGCACCTGCCTACGCTGCATCACGAAAACTGAATTCCGCAGGACGGAGGAGCCAGGTGCCCCATCGGATCGTGCATATGCTCCGGGCGCGCGGGTCGGGCCGCCGCCCCGTCATGCTCGCCATCGCGGGGGACAGCGCGGCGGGCAAGACCACGCTGACCAGGGGGCTTGTGCGGTGTCTGGGGGCCGACCGGATGACCGCGGTGTGCGTGGACGACTATCACCGCTACGACCGCGCCGAACGGGCCGGCAAGCCGTTCACGGCGCTGCACCCCGACTGCAACCACATCGACGTCATGGAGCAGCACCTGCAGTTGCTGTCCATGGGCGAGCCGATCCTCAAACCCGTGTACGACCACACGACCGGGAAGCTCGTCCGGCCGGAACTGGTCGAGCCACGCGACTTCGTGATCGTCGAGGGGCTGCTGCCGCTGCACACCCGGCTCGCGCGGGCCTGCTTCGACATCACCGTCTACCTCGACCCGCCCGAGCCGCTGCGGCACTCCTGGAAGGTCCGCCGCGACTGCGAGAAGCGCGGCTACAGCCCCGAGCAGGTCATGGCGGAGCTGGCCCGGCGCGAACCGGAGAGCGCCGCCTACATCCGGCCGCAGCGCAGGCACGCCGACATCGTCGTCCGGTTCGCGCCGGTCGCCGGCCGCCTCGACCCGCCGGGGACGCCGCTGTCGGCGGAGCTGCTGCTGCGTCCGACCATCGACCATCCCGAGCTGGCGGACGTCCTGGACGGCGGCGCAGGCGACACCGGGACCGCCATGCACCTGCGGCTGCACCGCGACACCGACGGCCGTCCCGTGGACGCCCTGCACGTGCACGGGTACGTCTCGCCGGAGGAGTCGCGGGTGGTCAAGAAGGCCATCTGGGAGCGTCTCGGCCCCCGCGCCGGCACCGGTCTCCCCGACCCCGGCGCGCTCGGCCGCCTCGGCGACTCCGGAACCAGCGACCCCCTCGCCATCACCCAGTTGCTCCTGCTGTACCACCTGCTGGACGCCGACCACCGCCAAGCCGCTTGAGCGAAGCGAACCGGGGGGTGTGGGGGGTCGCCCCCCCACAAGCAACACGCTTGAGCGCGAGCGAACCGGGAGGTGTGGGGGTCAACGGCTCCGCGTGTGCGCGGGGAGGCCCCGGGGCTTCGGACCTGTGCCCCGGGCCGCGCGCTCGCGGCCGCCGGGAGAGCGCCCCAGCGGGCGTGCGGGGCGCTCTCCCGGTCCCTCACAGCTCGTGCCAGGGGATCTCCGGGCGCTCGGGGGCGACCACCGCGAGGGACTGGCCGCCGCGGATGCGCTCGTCCGGGAGGGCGGTGAGCCGGAACCGGGCGTTCGGGCCGTGCGACTCGCCGACCGCCAGCAGCGTGCTCCCCCGGTGCAGGAGGAAGACCGCGACGTCGAGGCGGGACCACTCGCCGGCGTCCTCGGGGACGTCCACGCGGTAGAGCGTCCCGTCGCTGTCGAGCGTGCTCGCGAGGTTGTGGTAGATCGCCGCGACGCCCGGGTTGCGGATGGCGACGGCGACCACGGCGGGGTCGTCGACGTCCACCGGCTCGATGTCGGCGCTGATCAGGTCCAACGCCTCGGTGATCTCCGCGCGGCGGCCGCCGTCGCGCAGCCCCGCCAGCAGGTGGACCGGCGGGGCGCCTCTGCGCCGCAGGTAGGCCACGACGCCGAGCATCACCCGGACGGTCTCGTCGTCGGAGTGCCCCACGACCACGGCCGTGCGTGCGTGCTCCAGGCACGCCCTCTCGTAGGCGGTGTCGTCGAACGCGACGACGTCGTACAGGTCGGGGTCGGGATTCTCGCCCGTCAGCTGCCCCGGCCAGAAGATCGTGACGACGGGCGTCCGCGCGTACGCGGGGTCGGCGCGCAGCTGGCCGATGATGGCGCGCAGGGCCTCCCGCTCGTATCCGACGATCACGACGTGCCGCCGCCTGTGCAGCCGCGCCTGCCCGTTCGCCTTCATGGTCCTGCCCTTCGCCATCCAGAGCGTCAGCTCGGCGAACAGCACGAGCCCCGCGGTGAGACCGGCCACGATGATCAGCACGCCGCCGATCCGGCCGCCGACCGTCTCCGGCGCGAGATCGCCGTACCCGGTGGTGGTGCCGCTGACCAGGAAGTACCAGACGTACTGGGACGGGTTCTTGAGGTCCGCGCCGGGCTCCTCGAACACCGCGATCAGCACCCAGCCCAGCAGGAACGCGCCCGCGAGGACGAGCGCGGGCACGCGCCAGGACCGCCCGGTGATCCGGCTGACCAGGCGTAGCAGGACGATCGGCATCCGCGAAGCGTCGCAGCAGGCAAAACACCGCGTCAAGACCGGACGAGGCGTACGAATCGGACGGGTGCCGGCCGTCCCCCGCGGCGCCCCGGATCAGCCGGCCGGGCCCCGTTTCAGGACGCGCGACAGCGCCGCCGCGACCTCCTCTGACAGGCCCCCGTCGGCGGGCGGCTGCGCGCCCGAGTGCACCAGGTCGGCGCCGCCGAGATCGTCCCGGACGGCGTCGCGGGTGTGCCCGCAGTCGCGGCACTCCACCTCTCCGAGCCGGCAGACCAGGGCGGCCGAGCCGCACGCCGCGCAGCGGTCCAGGGTGTCCGCCCAGTCATGGGCGGCCTGGCAGGCCGGGCAGATCAGTACCTGGTGGTCGGCCCGCACCCCGCGCTTCCACGGGCTCGCGCCGCGCACGGGGTCGGTCTGCCGCGCCCCGCAGCGGAAGCAGGGCATCACACCTCCAAGGGTGCGGGGGACCGGTTCCGGCCATCCGTTACGGATGGTCGCGGACGGCACCGGAACCGGTCCGTTTCGCTCAGAGTTCGGCGAGCGCCTTGCGGTACTCCCCGATGTCGCGTGCGTCCGGAATGGCGTTCACGACCTTCCAGCGGACCACGCCCTCGGTGTCGATGACGAAGGTGCCCCGCAACGCCAGCCCCTTCGCCTCGTCGAACACGCCGTAGTCTCGTGCCGTCCCGCCGTGCGGCCAGAAGTCCGACAGCAGCGGGAAGTCGAATCCTTTCTGGTCGGACCAGGCCCGCAGGGCGAACATCGAGTCGACCGAGACCGCGAGCACCTGCACGTCGTCCGGATCGCCCAGGCTGGGCAGCTCGTCCCGGATCGTGCACAGCTCGCCCGTGCACACGCCGCTGAACGCCAGCGGGTAGAACACCAGGACGACGTTCTTGTCTCCACGGAAGCCCGACAGCCTCACCGGGGCGCCGTGCTGGTCCCTCAGCTCGAAGTCCGGCGCGGCATCGCCTACGTCGACGGCCAAGAGTGGCTCCAGCCCCGCCCTACTTGCGGACCTTGGGCGCGACCAGCCGCGTGCCGGACCATTCCTTGGCGGCACTGACGCTGCTGGTCTGCGACAGGCCGGCGGTCTGCGCCGCTTCGCCGATGTCGCTCGGCTCCACATGCCCGTCCCGGCCCGCCTTCGGCGTCAGCAGCCAGATGTTGCCGCCCCCGGTGAGCGGGATCATCGCGTCGGTCAGACCCTCGAACAGGTCGCCGTCCTCCTCGCGCCACCACAGCAGCACGATGTCGACCACGTCCTCGTAGTCCTCGTCGACCAGCTCGTTCCCCGTGAGCTCCTCGACGGAGCGACGAAGCTCCTCGTCTACGTCGTCGTCGTAGCCGATCTCCTGCACCACCTGGCCCGCCTTCAGGCCGAGCCGTTCGGCCAGGCTGCGCTCAGACTGCGCCTGACCCGCGGTCGCGCTCACGAAAGTCCTCCCATTGTCGTCAGTCCGCACGGTGCCGTGCTCGTGTCCTTCCGACCCCCCGAGACGGGTGGCCCGTCCGCACCTGCGCGGTGTTTGCGGGACAGTCCACACAAGTGAGGCCCCGTTGCGCAAGTGTCTTCCCGGCATTTGGTGGCCTCATCGACCCGAATACGGAGATCGCCGTCACCGCACGTCCACGGAGGGTGATGCGCCGCCCCGCGTATCCCGCCGCTCCGGTTCGGCCCCCGCTCATCCTTTAATGAAGGACAACCGAACCTGGCGCTCCGCATTGTCCACGTTGAGGTCGACCAGGGCCACCGACTGCCAGGTGCCGAGCGCGAGGCGCCCGCCGACGACCGGCAGCGTCGCGAACGGCGGGACGATCGCGGGCATCACGTGCGACCGCCCGTGCCCGCGCGACCCGTGCGCGTGGCGCCACCGGTCGTCCGAGGGCAGCAGGTCACCCAGGGCCGCCAGCAGGTCGTCGTCGCTGCCCGACCCCAGCTCGATGATCGCCACGCCGGCGGTGGCGTGCGGGACGAAGACGTGCAGCAACCCGTCGCCGCCCGCCGACGCGGCGAACCGCTCGCATTCGGCCGTGATGTCGTGCACGGCCTCGCTCGTACCGGTGGCCACCCGGACCACGGTGCTCTCCATGATCCCCGGTGTACCCGATCGGCGCCGCGGAACGCGTCCGCGGCGGCGCGATCTCCGGCCGCCCGTCTGCTCAGCGCGAAACCTGCTTACGGGGCTCGATGACGGCGTCCGGACCCGGGTAGACCAGGGTCTCGTGGCCGTCGTCGAAGCGGACCAGGTACGGCGGGCCGCCGGCCTCTCCGCGCACCTCGATGATCTCGCCCGTACGGTCCGGCTGCCCGACGACGTTGCCGTGCACGTGCAGCCGGTCTCCGATCCGTCCGTTCATCACTACTCCCCATGTCGCCGGAAAAACGGCTCTCCACAGGGTGGGTACCCCGGTTGACCGGGGAGAATGGTTACCGGTTGGTAGAGATGCGTTAGCCGTCATAAACGGCGACGATGGATCACGAACCGAGGCGACAACAGTCTGCCGGGGACCGGCCGCCTCCCGCTCGGTGGCGCGCAGGTCTCACCAGCAAGGACGGTAAGGACAGAGGGGACCCCGTGGCTTCCGGACGTCAACGCTTTTCGATCATCAGCGACGGCCTGCCGAGCCAGCTGCCCGACATCAACCCGGACGAAACCCGGGAATGGCTGGAGTCGCTGGACACGGTCATCAAGACAGAAGGCCGCGGCAGGGCGCGCTACGTGATGCTGCGGCTCCTGGAGCGGGCGCGCGAGCAGCAGGTCGGCGTGCCCGGCCTGCGCAGCACCGACTTCATCAACACCATCCCGCCGGAGTCCGAACCCTGGTTCCCCGGCGACGAGCACGTCGAGCGGCGCATCCGCGCCTACATCCGCTGGAACGCGGCGATCATGGTGTCCCGGGCCAACCGGCCCGAGCTCGGCGTCGGCGGCCACATCGCCACCTACGCCTCCGCCGCCTCCCTGTACGAGGTGGGCTTCAACCACTTCTTCCGCGGCAAGGACCACGGCGAGTCCGGCGACCAGGTCTTCATCCAGGGCCACGCCGCCCCCGGCATCTACGCCCGCGCGTTCCTGGAGGGCCGGCTGCCCGAGGACAAGCTCGACGGGTTCCGGCAGGAGCACTCGCACCCGGGCGGCGGCCTGTCGTCCTACCCGCACCCGCGGCTCATGCCGGACTTCTGGGAGTTCCCCACGGTGTCCATGGGCCTCACCGCGATCGACTCGGTGTACCAGGCGCGGTTCAACCGCTACATGTACAGCCGCAAGATCAAGGACACGTCCCGGTCGCACGTGTGGGCGTTCCTCGGCGACGGCGAGATGGGCGAGCCGGAGTCGCTCGGCGCGATCGGCCTCGCCGCCCGCGAGGAGCTAGACAACCTCACCTTCGTCGTCAACTGCAACCTGCAGCAGCTCGACGGCCCGGTGCGCGGCAACGGCAAGATCATCCAGGAGCTGGAGTCGTTCTTCCGCGGCGCCGGCTGGAACGTCATCAAGGTCATCTGGGGCCGCGACTGGGACCCGCTGCTCGCGCAGGACGTCGACGGCGTGCTGGTCAACCAGATGAACACCACCCCGGACGGGCAGTTCCAGACGTTCAGCGTCGAATCCGGCGAGTACATCCGGGAGAAGTTCTTCGGCGCCGACCCGCGGCTGCGCAGGATCGTCCAGCATCTGTCGGACGACGACCTGCGCAAGCTGTCCCGCGGCGGGCACGACTACCGCAAGGTGTACGCGGCGTTCAAGTCGGCCCGCGAGCACGTCGGCCAGCCGACGGTCATCCTGGCGCACACCATCAAGGGCTGGACGCTCGGCTCCGACTTCGAGGCCCGCAACGCCACCCACCAGATGAAGAAGCTCACCAAGGCCGAGCTGAAGGAGTTCCGGGACCGGCTCTACCTGGACATCCCCGACTCGGCGCTGGAGGCCCCGCTGCCTCCCTACTACCACCCGGGCGAGGACTCCGACGAGATCCAGTACATGCGCGAGCGGCGCGCCGCCCTCGGCGGGTTCCTGCCGAAGCGGGTCGTGCGGGCCAAACCGCTCAAGCTGCCGGGCGACCCCGTCTACAGCGAGATGAAGAAGGGCTCCGGCAAGCAGAACGTCGCGACGACCATGGCGTTCGTCCGGCTGCTCAAGGACCTGATCAAGGACGAGAACATCGGCGCCCGGTTCGTGCCGATCGCCCCGGACGAGTACCGCACGTTCGGCATGGACTCGCTCTTCCCCACGTCCAAGATCTACTCGCCGCAGGGGCAGACCTACGACGCGGTGGACCGCAAGCTGCTGCTGTCGTACAAGGAGTCCGAGAGCGGCCAGATGCTGCACGAGGGCATCAGCGAGGCCGGCTCGATGGCGTCCACCATCGCCGCGGGCACCGCGTACGCCACGCACGGCGAGCACATGATCCCGGTCTACATCTTCTACTCGATGTTCGGGTTTCAGCGGACCGGCGACCAGATGTGGGCGCTCGGCGACCAGATGGGCCGCGGCTTCCTGCTCGGCGCCACCGCCGGACGCACCACCCTCACCGGCGAGGGCCTGCAGCACGCCGACGGCCACTCCCCGCTCCTCGCGGCGACGAACCCGGCGTGCGTCCACTACGACCCGACGTGGGCGTTCGAGCTGGCGCACATCGTCAAGGACGCGCTGCGCCGCATGTACGGGACGTCCGAGGAGCACCCGAACGGCGAGGACGTCTTCTACTACCTCACCGTCTACAACGAGCCGTACCAGCAGCCCGCCGAGCCCGAGAACCTCGACGTCGACGGGCTCCTCAAGGGCCTGTACCGGTACCGGGAAGCCCCGGAGGTCGCCTCCGGGAACGGCGAGACCCCGCGGGCCCAGATCCTCGCGTCCGGCGTCGGCGGCCGGTGGGCCCTGGAAGCCCAGCGCCTCCTCGCCGAGGACTGGGGCGTCGCCGCGGACGTCTGGTCGGCCACGTCGTGGAACGAGCTGGCCCGCGAGGCCCGCGACTGCGACGAGTGGAACCTGCTCAACCCCGACGCCGAGCAGCGCGTCCCCTACGTCTCCCGGACGCTCGACAGCGTCGCCGGGCCGATCGTGGCGGTATCGGACTTCACCCGCGCCGTACCCGACCAGATCGCGCCCTGGGTGCACGGGGACTTCTCCTCGCTCGGCACCGACGGGTACGGCTTCTCCGACACCCGCGCCGCCGCCCGCCGGTTCTTCCACGTGGACGCCGCGTCCGTCGTCCTCGCGGTGCTCACCCGGCTCGCCCGGCACGGCGAGGTCAAGCCGGAGACCCTGCCGCAGGCCATCAAGCGCTACCGCCTCGACGCCGGCGTCAGCGACGTCTTCGCAGGCGGTGTAGGCAGCGCCGAGAGCAACACGGGCGGCGACGCTTGATCTAAGGGGTGATTGCGGAGGTGTAGGCCGCAATCACCGGAGAAGGGCCCCGGAATGGTTTCCGGGGCCCTTCTCGCGTTTTAGATCAGCGCGCCGGGGGCGTGAAGACGGCGAACTCGTTGCCCGACGGGTCCGCCAGGTGGGCGAACCTCAGGCCGTTGCCCGTCGTGGTGGCGGGCGCGGCGACCTTGCCGCCGTGCTTCTCGGCCTCGGCGCAGGCGGCGTCCACGTCCTGGACGAGAACATAGAAGATCGCGTGGTTGCCGGACGCGTCGGGCATGTGCGCGATGCCGCCGCTGGGGATGTCGGCCCCCGGGTAGCGGATCAGGTCGTAGCCGTCGTCGTCCGGGTCGAGCGTGAACTGCCAGCCGAACATGTCGCCGTAGAAGCGGCGGGCTGCCTCGGGCGCGTCGGTACCGACCTGGAACCACGCGACGGTGTTGAACGCGGGAACACTCATGGATCTCCTCCTTCGAACGCTGCGGGCACCAGCCTCCGGGAGCACTCCGACAACCCCCTGTCGGTGTTTCCCAGCCAGATTCCGCACGGCGAGGCGAAACGCGCCCACACGATGGTGCGGTCGCCGTCCGTCCGGAATCCCCATGCCTCCGCCAGGGCCTCCACGATCTTGAGCCCACGCCCGCCCTCGGCCCCGGTCTCCCCCTTGACCTGCGGCCGCCCGCCGCCCGCACCGTCATCGGCGACCTCCAGCAGGTAGAAGTCGCCGCCGCCGAGCAGGCTGACCGTCACCCGTCCACCTTTGCCCGAAGCCGTATGGGTGATGGCGTTGCAGACGGTCTCGCTCCCGACCGTCACCAGGTCGTCCAGCGCGGGATGCCCCGGAGGCAGCAGGTCGCGCAGGAACCGCCGCGCGAACCCCACCGACCGCCGGACGCCGGGAAGAGTAAGCGTGCCGAGCACGACCACCCCGCCGCTCATCACCGCGCCGTCCACGACACACCGCACCGGGCCGTTCCCGTCTCAGGCGCTCCCATTCCGGCGCCTCCCTTCGATTCGGAATCGCCCGCCACACTCGCCGCCCGAACCGCTCGTGTCCCCCACCCTGAACGTTTCCCGACTGAACGTTCAATGCGCACCGATTCCGTGAACAACCAACAACACAGAGTGACATCCTGAAGGAATGCCTTCCGGGAACGCCCCCACCGTTCGCCAGCGCCGGATCGGCTCGGCGCTCCGCAAAGCCCGCGACCACCACAACCTGACCGTCGCCACCGTCGCCCGCCGCTTCGGCCGCTCGCAGGGCTGGATGAGCATGATCGAGAACGGCCTCCAGGTCATCTCCCCCGACGAACTCAACGACCTCCTCGACTTCTACGCCATCGAGAACGGCCCCCTCCGCGAGTCCCTCCTCCACCTCGCCACCCACACCCCGGGGACCTGGGCTCGGGCTTACGAGTACCGGATCTCCGCCGCCGCCTTAGACCTGGCCAGCCTCGAAGAAGACTCCGCCCAGATCCGCAGCTTCGAACCCAGCATCGTCCCGGGACTACTACAGACCCCCGAGTACGCAAGAAAGATCATCGCCATCGGCAACGCCAAGCAACAGCACGAAATAAAGACACTGGTCGACTTCCGAATGTCGCGCCAGCGGGTCTTGGGTCAGCCAAGCCCTCCCCGTTTAGTGGCGATCATCGCAGAGGCCGTCCTCCACAATCAGGTCGGGCGCGATCCCACAATCTTGCAAAAGCAGGTTGGGCGGCTGGCAGAGGCCGCCCGCCTCGACCACGTGGAACTCCGCGTCCTTCCCAGCACGGCCAGCGAGTACCTCGGGCTCATCACCCCATATCTTCTCCTCTCCCTACGTCCACCCGGACGGCTCACTGTGTCGGTGGGCGACCACCTGACAGGCAGCATCTTTGTGGAAGACGAGGTGGAGGTTGCAACCCATGAGGAGATCTTCGAGCTACTACTGTCAGCGACAGTGAGTAGAACCGCTTCGCTGGAGCTCATTGAGCGGGTAGCGTCCCAATCATGAGCACCCCGACGCCGGACCGCACCCAGTGGCGCAAGAGCTCCTACAGCGGCGCCAATGAAGGAAATTGCGTCGAGGTGGCCGACCTCAACGACCAAGTCGCCATCCGCGACAGCAAAGCACCGGAGACCGGTCACCTCGCCCTGACCCGCGAGAGCTTCGCCGCCCTCCTCAGCCACCTGGGAGGACAGACATGATCGCTGCGCCTACCTGGCGCAAGAGCAGCCACAGCGGCGGCGTCGAAAACGAATGCGTCGAAAACGCCGACCTCAACGACCACATCGGCATCCGCGACAGCAAGAACCCCACCGGCGGACACCTCACCGTCACCCGCCAAGACTTCGCCCCCCTCCTCAACTACCTGACATCGGTGAGGTAAGCGAGGCGCGAGCTGGGATCTCTAGCGGGCCCTGGGGGCGGTCCTGGCTGCTGCGGAGGACGAGGAGCTTGATGGCAGTCGAACGGATGCATTGGGCTGATCTGCCGCCGTCCACCAGGATGAAGGGCAAACGCCAACCTGGGTGGTCAGGTGGTCGGCGAACTCGTCCGTTCGGTCTCAACCCCGGTAGTAGCGGCGGGTGGTTCCTTCGGTGTGAGGGCTTCCGCGGGTTTGGGCTTTGCCAGGCAGATGCCTGTGTAGGCGGCGGTGAACACCGCGACGCCGGACAGGAACACCCGCTTGCAGCCGAAGCGGTCGGCGAAGCGACCCAGCCTCCCGGGACGGGACGGACCCATGACTGGTGCTCGATCACGCAGTTGCCAACCGGGGTCTCGAATGCGGCCGGCTGGAGCAGTTGCATGATCACCACCAGCCATAACCGACAAGGCGGTATCCACATCCGAAACTTCTACAACTCGGAACGGGTCCTTGAAGACGACCCGTTCTATGTGAAGGTCGAGCCGTAGCCTCAAGAGCATGGCAAGTGCCGGTTGACGGGACCGATCGGTCTCGTCAACCGGCATATGTCGTCGATTTCCGTTGACCTTTATCCCGGCTTCGATAATTTTTGGGCAGTCACTTGCCCGATTACCATTTCCTCAGGTAGGATATGACGATGCTACACTTTTCCGTCAAGGGTGAGATTTACGCGGATAATCACTCGTTCCTGTTGGCGGAACCTGGAGAGTACCCGTCATCCGCCATTGAATTCTTCAATGGTCTGGTGGCGGTTCAGTCCGGGCTGGCCATGATCCTCACCGGGGTGGCGATGGGCCCGGTTGAGGTCACCCTTGAACTCTGGGATGAACTTCCATCCGTTGACTTCGGGGATTGGGATGAGATCGTCGAGGTTTCATTGTATGCCCGTGAGGCCAACGTGTCGCTTACCGGGCCCGAGGTGGAAGCACCGGCACACATGCCGGTTGTTTCTTCAGCAGGTCCAGGAAGTTACCGGCTGAGGGTTCACGCCCGGGGCAGGGACGAAAACTATGATCTCGCTGTACGGTCGCCTTCTGAGTCCTATCTGATCCAAACATGCCTCGGCCCGAGTGCCCCTGAAGTAGTAATCAAGGCCACCGATCAATGCGGTCGCGACTTTTACGCTTAAACCATCTCCGACCGGTGGGGGGCCGGCGTTTGGCCGCGGCCTCAGACGAACTCCAGGGAGCGGATGACGTAGTCTGCGGCTCATGGCCGACGGACACAGCGCCGCACAGGCCGAAGGGGTCGTGAGTCGGCTCCCAGCATGGTCGGTCGCCCCACCTGATGCTCTGGCCGCCTTCGCGGCGGCGAGTGCGAACCTGTGGACCGAGATCGCCGGGCACGATCAATCGTCGTGGACCAAGGCCATGGAGTTGGCCGCGCTTGAATGGGCGGCCTACCACACCGCACGCTGAGGGTGATTTGTTTCCGCTTGTTCACCGTCAAGGAACTCGGCCGCTTCATGATCCGCGCCTACGAAATGGGCATCTACAAGCGCTACTTCGACCTGATCGCCACCGGACGCAAGACCACCGAGATCCGGGTCAACGACTCCAGCCGCAAGAAGATCAAGGAAAGGATGCGCCGCTGGATTCGCTGGTGCGGACGATCGCGCCGAGCGCCGCTACGCCCATGCACTAGAACCAGTGCGAGCAGCCCCGCACCGGCTAGCGCCAGGTCGGTGGGGACCACGGTCTGGAAGCCGTACCTGGCGGCGAACGGGTTGACGACCACCAACGTTCACCAGGTGAGCGCGGCTGCTACTGGTAGGTGGTCGCTGCCGGTGGCTGGGAGCACCCGTGAGCTCACCGGGCTCATGCCCTTGACCATGATCTGGTCGATGCGTGCCACCGGGAACTTCGCCGGCCAGGTGAAGCCGAAGCCGGCCCCGGCCGCTACCTGGGTTGAGCGCATCTGGGAGGTGATGCCGGCGAACGCGCGGTCGTCCATGGTGCCGTTCAGGTCGCCGAGCAGCACCACGCGCTCGTTGTGCTCGGCGGCGATGGCCTCCCCAAGGGCCCGCGCGTTCCTGTCGCGGTGGACCGTCCAGAAGCCCGCCCGGGGATTCACTCGCGCCGACCCCAGGTGGGCCACGTACACCGCCAGCGGCCCGTGGTCAGTCGTGACCGTGATGCGCAGCGCCCGAAGGTATTCCTTCGTGACCTCGGGCGGTCTGGTCGCTGCCAGCGGCCCGTAGTCGGTCTGGATGTCGACCGGCCCGGTGTCGGACAGCGGCAGCTTGCTCCACAGCCCGACCGTGCCCTGAACCACACGGTGCGGGTACGCCTCCGCCAACTCCCGCTCATAGATGGGTTTGGCCTCGTCGGTCAGCTCCTCCAGGGCCAGCACGTCCGCACCGGACGCGGCCAGAGCGTGGGCAGTGCCGGCCGGGTCGGGGTTGTCCGCGCCGACGTTGTGGCTGGCCACGGTGAGGTCGCCGCCGGAGTGTGACGTGCCGACGAAAAGCCCACCGAAGAGGCTCAGCCATGCGACGAGCGGCAGCAGCAGTGCGGCCAGCGCGGAGGCCGAGCGGCGCCACAGGGCCCCGACCAGCAGCACCGGGACGAACAGGCCGAACCATGGGAGGAACGTCTCGACCAGGCTGCCGACGTTCCCGATGCGGTTCGGGATCTGCGCGTGCAGCAGTATGAGCAGGCCCAGCAGCACCGCCAGCGTCGCGAGGACCGGGCCGCGCTTCCAGGGACCCGGCCGGGAGAGGGCGCGGATGGCCTGGCGGGTGCGCGAGCGCCACGTCCCGGTGTCCGCGGCTTGCGGGTCGGCGGTGTGGGGTTCGGCCTCCGCCGCGTCCACCTGTGTCATCGACCGTCCTGGCTCCCTACCTGCGGTGATCATGCGACCTCGCCGCGGGCGATGTAGAGGTTCATGCGGGTGAAGTCGAGCGTGATGGTGAAGGGCTTGAAGAAGCAGTGGGCGAAGTGGCCGAACGAGTCGAACCCCGGCCCGTACGGCCAGGGCACGTTGACCGGCATGTTCGTGTCCGTCTCGCAGTAGACGTCCTTGGCGACGGCGCCGCCGAGGCGGATCTCCTTCGGGTAGCAGGGATAGGTGGTGGTCGCGTGGCTGTGGGCGAAGGTCTCGACCGGACGGTCGCGGTCGGTGCGAACACCCAACCGCTCGGCCACCTCCCCGGGCATGCCCGCGGCCATCGCACCGCTGTCTCCGCCGAAGTTCACGCCCATCACCTGCGGGCCGGAGCCGGCGATGCCGCCGATGCTGCTGAGGTCGTGGTCGCGGGACAGCCACAGCGGCAGGCGCTCGGCGCCCGCACGTGCGGCGTCCGCGCGGGCCCGGTACACCGCTTCGGGGGTCGGACGGCGCAGGATCAGCGACCGCCCCGCGTAGTCGAAGGTGGTCAGCAGGTGGTAGAAGACCCACGTGCCGATCATGCCGTCGCTGTCCGTTCCGACATCTGCGCCCGACTCCGTCGACGACCAGCCCACGGGGACGTTCCGCAGCTCGATACCGCCCAGTTCGAAGGAGTCCAGCACCCCGTAGTACACCCAGATGGTGGTGCCTTCGAAGTCGGTCTTCTCCTTGTACACGGGGCTCAGCCCGGCTTCCTTGGCCACCGTCGCGGTCACCTGCAGATTCGGGGCGCCGGTGTAGAACGTGAAGCGCTTCGGCGGTCCGCCGTTGACCGATGCCTCCACCAGCGGCACCGGGTCCATCTGCACCCATGGCACACGGCCTGTGTCGCCGTGGATCCGATAGGGCTCGCCGCGGACCGCCGCGAACCATTCGGCGTACCCTTGCTCGCCTGCCGCTCGCCAGCGCGGCACGGACAGCGAGAGCTTGTCCTGCCGGATGTAGCAGTCGCCCAGCAGCCCGTTGGTCTCCTTGTCGTCAGGCGCCAGTTCGAGGGCCATCGTGAGGTATTTCTCCGCGTCAGCGAACTTGTTGGACAGCAGCCCGATATAGCCGCGCCGGCGCGCCGCGCGCAGGTTCGTCGGGTCCTTTCTGAGGATCTCCTCGTACGCGCGGCCCGCCCACTCGAACTTCCCGGCCTTGAACAACGCGTCCGCGTCACCGCCGTCGGCGTGCGCCGTGCCCGCCTCGCCCAGCAGCGGCGCGGTCGCGGCGGCGCCGACCACCACGGCCGCCACCTCCAACAGCGAACGCCGGTCCCAGCCTCCGTCACCCGCCACGGCCTCCTCCTTCTCCGAAGCCGGGGCGCCATGCCCCCGGCACGGACCGCCGTGGTCCGCGCCTCCATGGAAGACGGGGCGCTGTTGCGGTGGCGTATGCGTTTTTCGATACGCCCGCGATACGCCTGACGGCAGCGAACCGCGCGGCCGATCAGGTTCTGCGCGAGATGACCATGATGTATTCGCAGGGAGCGTTCGTTCGGTTGGCGAAGCCGTGGTCCGCGTCGGCCTGGAAGAACAGGGAGTCGCCTGTGCCCAGGGTCTCGCTGATCCCGCCGATCGCGACGGTGAGGGTGCCTTCGAGCACCACGAGCTGTTTCTCCGTACCCGGCGGATACGCGGGCAGCAGCCCGGTGGAGACCTGCGCGGGGAGGTAGTGGACGACCATCTCGGCTCCTCCCGCGCCGGGGGCCGCTGACACGATGTGCCGCTCGAAGCCGGTTTCCGGGTCACGGAAAACGGGGCGATCGTTCTTGCGCATGACAATGGCCGCACCGGACGCGGCGGCCGGTGCACCGATCAGGTCCGAGAGCGACGTGCTGAGCGCGTGGGCGATCCTGGACGCGACGCCGATCGTCGGGCTCTTCTCACCGCGTTCGACCTTGGACAGCATCGCCCGGCTGACCGACGCCTGTGTGGACAGCCGCTCCAGTGTCAGGCCCGCCTCCTCGCGGCGTCTCCGCACGTTGCCGCCGAACGCGCCGGCCAGGTCGTCACCGTGCTGCGGTTCGGCCGCGTTTCCGTCCTGCTCGACCACCGTGCTCCTCGATCGATGGGTACCGCGCCGCCCACAGTGTAGGGTTTCTTCTAAAGTAGATAGCGTGTCTTCTATAAGAGACATTCGATGTGCGCCCAACGCGACGGAGGTTCCATGCGTCTGACCTCAAGTGGCCGGCACCATGCCACGTTCGAATTCGGCGACCTGCAGGTGATCTCGTTGCGGGACGGGTACATCGACATGGCGCCGACACGACTTCGCGCCGAGGACGGGCACGCGCTCGATGAGCTACCGGCCACCGTCCCGCTGGTCGGCGACAACCTGCGGCTGTCGGTGAACGCCTTCTTCGTCACCGACGGCACGCGGTCGGTTCTCATCGACACCGGCGCGTCCAACGCCTGGCACGACCCCACCATGGGATTGATCTACGACGCGCTCGACGAAGCGGGAATCGACCGCGCGCGGGTCACCGATGTGGCCATCACCCACAAGCACGTGGACCACGTGAGCGGCCTAATCGCGCCGGACGGTTCAGAGGCGTTCACCGACCTTGAGCGCGTGTGGATCGGCGCGGGCGACGCCTCGGTGATCACGGGGAGGCTCAAGCCGATCCGCGACCGGGTCGTGCCCGTGTCGGAGAAAGTCGCGATCAACGACTGGACCACCGCGATCCCGACACCGGGCCACACACCCGGTCACACCGTCTACGAGTTCAGGAGCGGCACCGGCCGCCTTCTCGCCTGGGGCGACACCGTGCACGTTCCCACGCTCCAATTCGATCAGCCGAAGGTGTCCTGGGAGCTCGACGGCGACCAGACCCAGGCCCGCGCCGCGCGAGCCGCCCTTCTCGAACAACTGACCCGACCGCACCACTTCGTCGCCGGCGCCCACCTCGACTCACCCGGCATCGCCCGCGTGACCCCCTCCGGCGACGGTTATGCGCTGGAATACCTCGCACCACCGATCGGCTGACCGAGCCCGTCGCGGTCAGGGGTTGGCGTACATGGTGGTGGCCACGCGGTCGAAGTGGCGTGACGCCAGGTCTTGGCGTCTGATCGCCCAGTACATGGTGGCCATCTCCAAGCCGGCCATCGCGGGGCGCCATTCGGCGAGAAGCGCCCAGTCCTGAAGATCCCCGGGGTCGGCGGTCTCTCGTGCGCAGTTGACGACGGGGTCGCCCCATCCCTCGGCGTCCGAGGCGTAGCCGCCGATCTGCAGGTGAGACCACTTGTAGATCCTTCGCTCTTCGCCCCAGATCTCTTCCCACACCTCGCGTAGTTCCTCGGCGCGAGGATGCTCGGCGGTGTCGACGGTCACCTCGTCATCGGCGATCTCGTGGTTGGGCAGGGACACGTTGGGCTTCAGGCGCAGGTCGCCTTGCAGCTCGGTGTCGAAGTCCAGACTCGCCAAGTGGTCGTCCGGGTCGTAGTGGTATTCCACCCGGCGTTCCTCGACGGCCGTGCCCGCGGGGACGTACACCGCGGCGCCGGTGGCGCCGTCCAGGCCGGTGATCGCGAACACCCGCACCCGCCGGCCCCGCGGGCTGCTTCCGGACTGCGCGCGGCCTCAGACGAATTCCAGGGGTCGGACGATGTAGTCGGACGGGAGGTCGTCGGGCATGGCATCGGCGGCGCGGTCGGGGGCGGTCTCCTCCAGGAGGACGGCGCGGCGGACGCGGTCGGTGCGGAAGACGCGGCAGCCGCCGCGCATCCGGCACCAGGCGGTCAGGTACCAGCCCTTGTCGGACGCGGTGAACGTGACGGGTTCGACGTCGCGCTCGGTCTCGGCGCCCCAGCGGTCGACATAGGTCAGGCGGACCACCCGGCGGGTCAGGACGGCCTCCTCCAGCACGGCGGGCACGGACGCCGCGTCATCGTTCCCGGCCGGGTCCAGGAAGCGGATGCGGGCGGCCAGCTCGCGGGCCGAGGCTCCGTCGTCCGCGGACATGGCGGCGACGATCTTGTGGAGTGCGGTGCGGGCGGAGCGCGAGTACGGCGAGCCGTTCGCCCGGGACAGGGTGATCGCGACGGCGACGGCCTCGGCGGGGGTGAAGTTCAGCGGCGGCAGCGTCCGGCTCTTGTCGAGGGTGTAGCCCCCGGCGCGGCCGACGTCCGCGAAGATCGGCACCCCGGCCTGCTGGAGCGCGCTGATGTCGCGCTCGATCGTGCGGACGCTCACCTCGTACCGCGCCGCCAGTTCGCGCGCGGCGAGCCGGCGAGGCGCACAGGCGCGCAGTTCCTCCACCAAGGCGTACAAGCGGTCCGTCCGGTTCACGCGGCGACCGTACGCGACGGCTCCGACATTTTCGGGACGCTAAGGGAAGCGCCAGAGGCGCACCGTTCCGTTGCCGCTGCCCGCGCCGGCGGCGAGCAGGCGGCCGTCCGGGCTGAACGCCAGGGTCACCCCGTCCGACCTCACCCAGTCCAGGGTCGCGAAGCTCTCGCCGGTGCGCATGTCCCACAGCCGGATCGTCCGGTCCAGAGCCGCGCTGGCCAGGACCCGGCTGTCGGGGCTGAACGCCAGACCTTGCACGCGGCCCTCGTGTCCGTTCAGCTCCCGCATCTTCCTGGATTGCAGGTCCAGGAGCCGGACCGTCCAGCCCGGCTCGTCCCGGACGTCGGACGCGGCGGTCCGCCCGTCCGGCGCGAACGTGAACAGCACGTTGGCGGGCCTGGGCACGGCGTTGGCCCGGTGCGTCCGCAGGTCATGGATCTGGATGTCGCCGCGGGCGCCGACAACGCCGAGCCGCTCACCGGCCGCGTCGAAGATCAGGTGCAGGGGCGCACCATTCCTCGGAGCGAACGCGCCGGTGCGCCGGCCGGTCGCGGTGTCCCAGAGCTCGATGCCGATTCCGACGGTGGCGAGGGTCCGGCCGTCCGGGCTGAGCGTCTTGATGTACGACCTGACCTCGGGCCTGATCGTCCGGAGCCGGGTACCGGTGGCCGTGTCCCACAGTTGGACCGGGCCCTTCCCGCGCAGGGTCGCCAGCAGCCGACCGTCCCCGCTGAGCGCCGTGAGCTGGTCGGTGCCCTCCTCGCCCAGCTCGTGCGCGGCTCCGCGGCCGGTCGCGACGGGCCACCGCCAGATCTGCCCCGCGCCCGAGCAGACCAGCGTCGCGGAGTCGGGGGTGAACGCGAGCTGGAGCGTCGTCGCCGGTCCGCCGGCGAGGACCAACGGCTGGGGCTTCTTCAGCGGTGTGGTGCCCTCTCCCGAGGCATCGCCGGGCCACCACCACACCAGCGAAGGGACGCCCAGTACAGCGGCGGCGCCCGCCGCACCGCCGATCAGGACGGCACGGCGTCGCGGCCGTGCGGGCGGGGCCGCCAGCAGCCGGGCGGCCTCGGCGGGCGAGGGCCGCTCATCCGGGTCCTTGGCCAGGCACGCCTCGATCGCGGGCCGCAGCTCGGCGGGCACCCCGGTCAGGTCGGGCGGGGCGCTGACGATCCGGTGGACGATCCCCGGCACGTTGGCCGCGTCGAACGGCCCGCGTCCGGTGGCGGCGAACGCCAGGACGCAGCCGAGGGAGAACACGTCCGACGCCGGGCCCGCCGTGTCCGCGCGGACCTGCTCGGGCGACATGAACGCGTACGTGCCGACGACCGCGCCGGTGGACGTCAGCGCGGTGGCGTCGGCGGCGCGGGCGATGCCGAAGTCGATGATGCGCGGCCCGTCCTCCGACATGATCACGTTGCCCGGCTTGAGATCGCGGTGCACCAGCCCGCTCGCGTGGATCGCCTCCAACCCCTCGGCCAGCGCCGCGCCGAGCGCGCGAACATCGGGGACGTCCAGTGGCGCGGCCTCGCGCAGGGACGGGCCGGGGATGTAGGCGGTCGCCATCCACGGCTCGTCGGCCTCCGGATCGGCGTCCACCACCTGCGCCGTGTAGAAACCGCCCACCTTGCGGGCCGCCTCGACCTCCCGCGCGAACCGCACCCGGAACTCCGGACGGTCCAGATGCTCGGCACGGATGACCTTCACCGCGACCCGACGACCACCGGACGAGACCCCCAGGAACACCTCCCCCATGCCCCCGGCGCCGAGCCGACCCTCCAACCGGTACGGGCCGATCCGGCCGGGGTCACCGTCCTGCAGCGCCTCCATCTGGGCGACTCTCCCGTCCATCCAGCGACTCCCGCACTCTCCTCGCGGGATGTGACGCCGCCCGAGCGCCTAAAGATCGCGAAGGAAGGCGAGCAGCGCGTCGTTGACCTCGGCGGGACGCTCCTGCTGCGTCCAGTGGCCGCATCCGGACAGCCATACGGTGCCGCGGAGGTTCGGCACGAAGTCGGACAGGGAGTCGATCACGTGGCGGGCGCCGAGCGCGACGCCGTCCCGGTCGCCGCCGATGTAGAGGGCGGGCGGGCCGATCGGGGCGCGGTGCCAGGCGGCGGTGAGCTCCCAGTTGCGGTCGAGGTTGCGATACCAGTTGACCGGGCCGGTGAAGCCGCTCTCGGCGTACTCCTGGACGTAGGCGGCGATGTCGTCCTGGGTGAGCCAGCCCGGCAGCTTCTCCGGGTCGGGGAGGACGTCGAGGAACCCGCCGTTCTCCGGGGCGACCAGCATCGGGCCTGGGCCGTCACCGGACATCCCGTACAGCATCCGGCGGAAGGTGGCCGCCCGGTCGCGGTCGAGTTCGGCCTCCGGGGCGTCCGGTTCCTGGAAGCGCACCATGTAGAAGCCGTCGCCGAACATGCGGCGCATCGACGCGACCGGCGGTCCGCTGCCGCGCGGCCGGTGCGGGACCGACATCCCGACCACCCCGCGGACCTTGTCCGGACGCATCTGCGCGACGGCCCACGCGACGGGGGCGCCCCAGTCGTGGCCCACCACGACCGCCCGGTCCTCGCCGAGGGCGTCGATGAGCCCGACCGCGTCCCCGGCCAGGTGCAGGATCGTGTACTGGTCGGCCTCGGCGGGGCCGCCGGTGCGGGCGTAGCCGCGCTGGTCGGGCGCGACGGCGTGGTAGCCGGCCTCGGCGAGCGCGGTGAGCTGGTGCCGCCAGGAGTACCAGCATTCGGGGAAGCCGTGCAGGAGCAGCACGAGCGGCCCCTCGCCCGCCTCGGCGACGTGCATGCGCAGCCCGCTCTGGGACTGGACGCGGCGATGCGTGATCTCGGTCATCGGCACCCCTCCCGTGCGGCCCTAACGGTAAGCCCCCCGGGTTTCCGGGCGGCACGCGAGATGGGAGTTCGCCGCGAATGCCGCCCGTCCATACCGTCCCGGACCGGATTGTGTGCGCGGGCCACATGGGAGGAAACGGGCGCACTCCGTAGGTTCTGCCCATGACGAGCGTGACGCCGCGGGCGGCCGCGGGGACTTCGGGGACGCTGGATCTGTCGGGCCGGCGCGCCCTGGTCACCGGCGGCGCGAGCGGCATCGGCCGCGCCTGCGCCCGGCGGCTGGCGGCGGCCGGCGCCGAGGTGGTCGTGGCCGACATAGACGGGGACGCGGCGGACCGGGCGGCGGCCGAGATCGGCGGTGCCGCGATGCGGGCCGACCTGGCCGACACGGGTGCCCTGGACGGGCTCGCGTCCGGGGTCGACATCCTGGTCAACAACGCCGGGATCCAGCATGTGGCGCCCGTCCACGAGTTCCCGCCCGAGACGTTCGCGCGGATCCTGCGGCTGATGGTGGAGGCGCCGTTCCGGCTCGTCCGCGACGCGCTGCCCGGCATGTACGAGCGGGGCTGGGGACGCGTCGTCAACATCTCGTCCGTCCACGGGCTGCGGGCGTCGCCCTTCAAGTCGGCCTACGTGACCGCGAAGCACGGCCTTGAGGGCCTGTCCAAGGTGGTCGCCCTTGAGGGGGCCGCGCACGGTGTGACGTCCAACTGCGTCAACCCCGCCTACGTCCGGACACCGCTGGTGGAGAAGCAGATCGCCGACCAGGCGCGCGCCCACGGCATGCCCGAGGACGAGGTCGTCGAGCGCGTCATGCTCGACCACGCCGCCCTGAAGAGGCTGATCGAACCGGACGAGGTCGCCGAACTCGTCGCATATCTCTGCTCGCCCGCCGCGTCGATGGTGACCGGCGCCTCGCTCACCCTCGACGGCGGCTGGACGGCGCACTGAGAATGGGCCGTATGACCTGCGGCGTCTTCCTCGAACTCCTGGCCCGGGAGGCCTCCCCCGTCGAGTTCGAGGGTCCCCTCGTCCAGGCGCGGGCGGAGGGCGCGCCGCCGGCCGTCCTGGAGGAGCTGGAGGCGGCCAAGCTGGCGGCGCTGCGGGTCCGCACGATCATGCGGCGGCACGCGCGCCGGGAGGCGGAGCTGGCGGCGCTGTTCGACACCGCGGGCGACCTCGCCGGGCTGCGCGACCTCGACGCGGTGCTGGAGGCGATCACCCGGCGCGCCCGGCGGCTGCTGAACGCCGACATCGCCTACCTGACGCTGAACGACGACGAGCGCGGCGACACCTTCATGCGGGTGACGGACGGGTCGGTGTCGGCGGCGTTCCGGCGGCTGCGGCTGCCGATGGGCACCGGCCTCGTCGGGCTGGTCGCGCAGACCGCGATGCCCTACAACAGCGCCCACTACCTCGGGGACGAGCAGTTCCAGCACCGCGGCTTCATCGACGACGCGGTCGCCGAGGAGGGCCTCGTCGCCATCCTGGGCGTTCCGATGAAGCTTGGGAGCCGGGTCATCGGCGTCCTGACGGCCGCGAACCGCAGCGAGCGCCCGTTCGACCAGGAAGAGGTCGCCCTGCTCGGCTCGCTGGCCGCGCACGCCGCGATCGCCATCGACAACGCCCGCCTCCTGGAGGAGACCCGGACCGCCCTGGACGAGCTGAGCGCCGCCAACGAGGAGGTCAAGGCGCGCAGCGCGGCGGTGGAGCGGGCGGCGCGCGCGCACGACCGGATGACCGCCGTCGTCGTCCGCGGCGGTGGCGTGGAGGACGTCGGCGCCATCGTGACCGAGCTGCTGGGCGGCACGCTGCACGTCCTGGACGCCGACGGCCGCCACCTGGCGACCACGGGCACCGTGTCGGCGCCGCTCAGCGACGAGGAACTGGTCGGCGTGTCGGCCTCCGCGCACTCCGCGCGCGCCCAGGGCCGGACGGTCAGGCGCGGCGACCTGTGGATCGCGTCGGTGTCCACCGGCGACGAGATGCTCGGCACGCTGGTGCTGCGCACCTCCGACGAGGTGGACGACGCCGACCAGCGGATCCTGGAGCGCGCGGCGCTCGTCACGGCGCTGCTGCTGCTGTTCCAGCGCAGCGTCACCGAGGCGGAGGGACGGGTGCGCGGCGAACTGCTGGACGACCTGCTCTCCGGACGCCGGACGGGCACCGACGCCCTGACCGCGCGGGCCCGGCGCGTCGGCGTCGACCTGAACGCGCCGCACGTCGTGCTGTGCGCCAAGTACGAGCACCGCGAGCACCGGCAGCGCGCCGCGTTCTGGGCGTCGTCCTTCGCCGCCGTGGAGCACGGGCTGGCCGCCTCCCGGCCGGAGGAGATCGTCCTGCTGCTGCCGGGCGACCGTCCGGGCGACACCGCGCGCCGGATCGCCAAGGAGCTGGGCGCCTCCCTCGGCGGGCCCGCCACGGTCGGCGCGGCCGGCCCGGTGACCGAGCCGGGCGGCGTCGCGTCCGCGCACCGGGAGGCGCAGCGCTGCGCCGACGCCCTGCTGGCGCTCGGCCGCCGCGGTGATGGCGCCGGCGCGTCCGAGCTCGGGTTCGTCGGCCTGCTCGTCGGGGACGACCGGGACGTGGCGGGGTTCCTGCACGGCGCGCTCGGGGCCGTCCTGGAGTACGACGAGCGCCGGGGCACCTCCCTGGTGCAGACCCTGGAGGCGTACTTCGGCACCGGCGGCAGCCTGTCGCGGACGGCGGAGCGCCTGCACATCCACGTCAACACCGTCAGCCAGCGCCTGGAGCGCATCGCCCGGCTTCTCGGCGACGACTGGCAGACCCCCGAGCGCGCTCTGGAACTCCAGCTCGCCCTGCGGCTGCACCGCCTCTCCCGCTGAAACGCGGCGTGCCGCCTCGTGGACGGCACGCCGCGTTCGCGGGTCAGGCTGGGGTGTCGACGGGTTCTTTGGTTTCGGGTGCGGGTTGGTCGGGTGTGGGTGGGTGGCGGGTGGTCAGGAGGTGGCGGGCGGTGCCCCAGATGCCGCGGCGGAACAGCAGGACGATGACGATGAAGATGGATCCGGTGACGATTCCGGTTTCCTGGAATCCGGCGGTGGCCAAAAAGTCCTGGAGTTGGACGACCAGGGCCGCGCCGATGGCGCCGCCCCACAGGGTGCCGATGCCGCCCAGGATGACCATCATCACCGCCTGCCCGGAGGTGGTCCAGTACACCCCTTCCAGGGAGGCGAAGCCGTGCCCGACCGCGAACACGCCCCCGGCCAGGCCCGACAGCCCGGCCGACAGCACGAAGGCCAGCAGCCGGTACCGGTCCACCGGATAGCCCAGGGCGCGGGCGCGGGCGGGGTTGTCGCGGATGGACACCAGAACGCGCCCGAA
>NZ_FOVH01000050.1 GCF_900115095.1 Actinomadura madurae | reverse complement strand
TTGACGAAACACCCGACCAGATCATCCAGCGCCTCATCGGACCGGCCCGCCACCGCCGACCCCACCGGCACATCCGTGCCCGCCCCCAGCCGCGACAACGTCACCGCCAACGCCGCGTGCAACACCATGAACACCGTCACACCCTCGGTCCGCGCGACCTCCCGCAGCCGGGCGTGCACCGCCGCGGGCACGTCGAGCGGCACCTGGTGCCCCCGGTGCGAGGCCACGGCCGGACGAGGCCGGTCGTAGGGCAGCGCCAGCTCCTCCGGAAGATCCGCCAGCGCGCCGCGCCAGTACGCGATCTGACGGGCCAGCGTGCTGTCCGGATCGTCCTGGTCGCCGAGCAGGTCCCGCTGCCACAGCGCGTAGTCCGCGTACTGAACGGGCAGCGGCTCCACGGCGGGCGGCCGGCCCTCGCGTCTCGCCGCGTACGCCTCGGACAGATCCCGGAGCAGGGGTGCCATCGACCAGCCGTCGGCCGTGATGTGGTGCACCACCAGGGCGAGCACGTGCTCGTCCGGTCGCGTGCGGAACAGCCATGCCTTGACCGGGACCTCGGTGGCCAGGTGGAAGGCGTGTCCACTCGCCTCGGCCACGGCGGCGGGCAGCCGCTCCGGCGTGGTCTCGGCGACGGTCAGGTCCCACGCCAGGCCGGCCGGGTCCACGACACGCTGGTACGGCTCGCCGCCGGCGACCGGGAAGACCGTGCGCAGTACCTCGTGACGGCTGATCACGTCGCGCAGCGCCTGGGCCAGTGCCCGCTCGTCCAGCTCGCCCGCCAGCCGCAGTACCACCGGGCTGTTGTAGGTCTTGCTCGGCCCCTCCAGCTGGCCGAGGAACCACAGCCGGCGCTGGGCGTACGACAGCGGCACGCGCTCGGGGCGCTCTCCGGCCACGAGCGCCGCACGCGCCCGGCCCGCCTCCCCCAGGCGGGCGGCCAGGCCCGCCGGTGTCGGCGCCTCGAACAGCGTCCGGATCTGCAGTTCCACCATGAGCACCGTGCGCACCCGGCTCACCAGGCGCGTCGCCAGCAGCGAGTGGCCGCCCAGCTCGAAGAAGTCGTCGTGGACGCCGACACGGTCCAGGCCGAGCACCTCGGCGAACGCCTGGCAGAGGATCTCCTCCTCCAGGCTCGCCGGACCGCGTCCGGCGTCGGGGCGAGCCGCGTGGTCCGGCGCGGGCAGGGCCTTGCGGTCGAGCTTGCCGTTGGCGGTCAGCGGCAGGGCGTCCAGGGCGACGACCGCCGAGGGCACCATGTGGCCGGGCAGCCGCCCGGCCGCGAAGTCCCGGACCTCGGCGACGCCGGCGTCGGCGGGCACGACGTAGGCGACCAGGCGCCGGTCGCCCGGCACATCCTCCCGGGCCACCACCGCGGCCTGCACCACCTGGGGGTGCGCCAGGAGAACGGCGCGGACCTCGCCCGGCTCGACGCGGAACCCGCGGATCTTGACCTGCTCGTCGGCCCGGCCGACGAACACCAGCTCACCGTCGTCGGTCCACCGGGCCAGGTCACCCGTCCGGTACATCCGCTCCCCGCCGGCGAAGGGGTCCGCGACGAAGCGCTCCGCGGTCAGCGCGCCACGGCCCACGTACCCGCGCGCGAGCTGGGCGCCGGCGATGTAGAGCTCCCCGGCCACGCCCACCGGGACCGGCTCCAGCCTGCGGTCCAGGACGTACAGCCGGGTGTTGGCCACCGGCGTGCCGATCGCCACCGGCCCGGGGGTCAGGCGGGTGGTGGCCACGCCGATCGTGGTCTCGGTCGGGCCGTAGTGGTTGAACACGCCCCGGTCACCCGCGGCCGCCAGCACATCAGCCACCAGCTCCGGCGCTGCCGCCTCACCACCCAGCACCAGCGACCT
>NZ_FOVH01000020.1 GCF_900115095.1 Actinomadura madurae | reverse complement strand
CTTGAACACACATGACGTTCAAACCGAATCGCTGTTGTGAGTTGTTCGCGTCCCTGTGTGGTTCCTGGAAAACAACCGGGAACCCGCATTAATCAAGTGAATACCGAGCCTGGCTCGGACGTTGAGGCTTGCACACCCCTGCTGGGGGTGGTGCGTTGAGGCGTTCGGTGGTTTTGGCGAGGGGGAAACACCCGGTCCCATTCCGAACCCGGAAGTTAAGCCTCTCAGCGCCGATGGTACTGCATGGGAGACTGTGTGGGAGAGTAGGACACCGCCGGACTCATATTGGTCGAGGGTCGCCCCGATTTCCCGGGGCGGCCCTCGACGCATGTGGTGGTCTTCTCAAAGTAGGGTGAAGAGTCCACCGAACTTCCATCGAGAACAGTGACGGACGTGATGAGCGCGGAAGAGGACGGCCGCGGCGACGACAGCCGCGAGCGGCGGGGCGACAACGGGCGGCGGAACGCGCCGGCGCGGCGCGGGGGATACCCCCGCGGCGGTCAGGGAGCGTCGCCTTCCGGACCCCGCAAGGGCGGCGGCCCCCGTGGCGGTGCTCCTCGCGGTGGTGCTCCTCGCGCCGGTGGCCCGCAGGGCGGGCGCGGTCGTCCCGGTGGTGGCAAGGAGTGGGACGCGCGCGGCAAGCGTGATGACCGCGGTCAGCGCGGCGAGCGTCGTTTCGATGGTCCCCGTGCCGGTCAGGGAAGGCCGGGAGAGCGACGGCCTTCCGGAGGCCAGGGCGGCGAGCGTCGAGAGGGCCGTCCGGCCGGACCCCGTGGTCCGCGTGCGGGTCAAGGCGGTGGGCCGCGTCGCGACGGGCGTCCGGGTGGTCCCCAGGCCCGCGGCGGCCAGGGTGAGCGGCGCTTTGAGGGACGTCCGCAGGACCGCCCCGCCAGGGGACGCCGTGATGAGCGTGACGAAAGACGTCCGGGCGCGCGTCCGTTCGAGGGGAAGCGCGAAGACCGCCCCGGCGCGCGTCCGTTCGAGGGGAAGCGCGATGGCCGCTCCGGCGGGCGGCGGTTCGAGGGCAAGCGCGAAGGACGTCCGGGAGAGCGCGAGAAGCCGTTCAAGGGCCGTGGCGGACCGAAGCGTCCGCAGGACCGGCGTCGGCAGGACGGGCGCCCGCAGGGCGCGGGCAACCGCTCCTACGGGCCTCCTCGCGAGCGAGACGGCCGGAAGGCCCGGTTCGAGGAACGTGAGCGGCCGGCGCCGAAGCACGATGATCCGCTGCTGCCGGACGAGGTCACCGGTGACGAGCTGGACGCGGACGCGCGCGTCGAGTTGCGCACCCTGCCGAAGGAACTGGCCGCCAAGGTGGCCCGCCACCTCGTGATGGCCGGGCGGCTCGCCGAGGAGGAGCCGGAGCTGTCCTACCGGCACGCCAAGGCCGCAAGGCGGCTGGCGTCCCGTGTCGGCATCGTCCGGGAGGCCGCCGGGATCGCCGCCTACCACGCCGGGGAGTGGGCGGAGGCGCTCGCCGAGCTGCGGGCCGCGCGGCGGCTGGGCGCCGGTGACGACGCCTACCTGCCGTTGATGGCCGACTGCGAGCGCGGCCTCGACCGTCCCGAGCGGGCCCTCGACCTCGTCAAGTCACCGGAGGCCGAGAAACTCGACCCGATGGGACGCGTCGAGCTGCGCATCGTGGAGTCGGGCGTGCGCCGCGACCTCGGGCAGTACGACGCGGCCGTCGTCACGCTGCAGATCCCCGAGCTGCGCGACCGCCGGCTCAGGCCGTGGTCGATGCGGCTGTTCTACGCCTACGCGGACGCGCTCGTCGAGGCGGGACGCGAGGGGGAGGCGGCCGACTGGTTCGCGCGGGCCGCGGCGGCCGACCGGGACGGCGACACCGACGCCGCCGAACGCTACGCCGAGATCGAGGGCCTCCACATCCTCGACACCGAGGAAGACGGCGAAGCGCAGACCGGCGAAGCGCAGACCGGCGAAGCGCAGACCGGCGAAGCGCAGACCGGCGAAGCGCAGACCGGCGCAGAGCAGGCCGGCGGCGACCACGGGGCGGAGCCCGGCGAGGTCTCGGCGACCGACATCGCGTTCAAGCCAGCCGAACCCGAGGTGCAGGACGCCCTAGACGAGGACGCGCCCGAGGCCGCGGCGGTCTTCCTGGAGCCGAAGCCCGCCGGTGAGGAGCAGCCTCCTCCCGCGGAGTGACGCCCGGTACTTGACTGGCGGGTAGCTTTCCCGGATATTCCACGGGACCGCGCCATTCGGGGGGCCGCCGGAACAGCCCGGCGGTGATCGACCCCCGAGGAGTGCCATGCCCCTGAACCGCCGCTCGTTCCTGCGCGTCACCGCCGTCGCCGGAGGCACGACCGCCCTCTCAGGCGCCCTGTGGGGGCGGGCGTTCGCGTCCGGCCCGGCACAGCCCGGACCCAGCCCGTACGGTCCGCTGCGGGCCGCCGACGGCAACGGGCTGCAACTGCCGGACGGGTTCACCAGCAGGATCGTGGCGCGTTCCCTGCAACGCGTCGAGGGGACGAGGCACACGTGGCATCCGGCGCCCGACGGCGGCGCGTGCTTCCCCGCCGGGGATGGCTGGATCTACGTGAGCAACTCGGAGGTCCCGATCGTCGGCGGTGTGTCCGCGGTGCGGTTCGACGCGTCGGGGAAGGTCACGTCCGCCTACCGGATCCTGAACGGCACCTCGCTGAACTGCGCGGGCGGGGCGACGCCGTGGAACACGTGGCTGTCCTGCGAGGAACATGACATCGGGCTCGTCCACGAGACGGACCCGACAGGGCAGCAGGGGGCCACGGCCCGCCCGGCGATGGGCCGGTTCAAGCACGAGGCTGCGGCGTCCGACCCCGATCGGAAGGTCATCTACCTGACCGAGGACCAGTCGGACGGCTGCTTCTACCGGTTCCGGCCGAACACGTGGGGTGATCTGTCGTCGGGCAGGCTCGAAGTGCTGGTCGGCTCAGGGACAGGTCCCGTCCAGTGGGCGAAGGTGCCCAATCCCGAGTTCTGGCTCACGCCTACCCGTGAGCAGGTGGAGGGCGCCATGCATTTCGACGGTGGTGAAGGCTGCTACTACACGCACGGCGTCTGCTACTTCACCACCAAGGGGGACAACCGCGTCTGGGCGTATGACGCGGCAGCCCAGCGCCTCGACATCGCGTACGACGACGACCTCGTCACCACCGGCGAGGCCCCGCTGCACGGCGTCGACAATCTGACCGCGACGGCGTCCGGCGACCTCTACGTCGCCGAGGACGGCGACAACATGGAGATCAACATCGTGACGACGGACGGGGTGGTGGCGCCGGTCCTGCGCATCATCGGCCACGACGAGTCGGAGATCACCGGGCCGGCGTTCAGCCCGGACGGATCGCGCCTCTACTTCTCGTCCCAGCGCGGTAAGAGCGGGTTCATCGGCGGCACGGACGGCTACACCTTCGAGGTCACCGGCCCGTTCCGCCGCTGAGGCCCTCCCGGCCCGTTCCTCCGCTAGGCGGGCTTGCCCGGCCCGCTCCGCCGCTAGGCGGGCCTGCTGAGGGCGTGCAGGATGCCGGCGACGTTGCTCTCGGCGCTGTTCAGCACCTCGTACCTGGCGGCCAGCTCGGGGTCGATGTCGTCGCCAAGGATGGCGTAGCGGTCCTTGGTGCGCTCGACGACCATCGCGACGGCGTGGTCGAGGTCGAGGCCCTCGTCCTTGGCGTCGCGGACGGCGTCCACCCAGACCCGGAGCTCCTCCGCGGACCGCTCCAGCGTGTCGTCGACCTCCGCCACGGGCCCGTAGTGGGCGAACAGCAGCCGCTGCGGGCCCAGCGACCGGAACATCCCGAGCGACTTCAGCGCCGTGTCGAGGTCGAAGTCCGGCGGCGGCGTCGAGGGCTTCACGTCCGCCGTCTCGGGGATGTAGACGCCGGCCGCGTCGCCGACGTACAGGTCGCCGGTCTGCGAGTCCATCAGCCCGACATGGTGCTTGGCGTGCCCGGGGGAGTAGTGCGACTCCAGCCGGCGCCCGCCGCCGAGGTCGATCACGCCGGTGTCCTCGACGGCCCGGATCCGCGCCGCCTCCGTCGGCTTCAGCTCCCCGAACAGCGTGTCGAGGGCGTCGCCGTACACCATCCGGGCGCTGCGCAGGAGCCGGGACGGGTCCGCCAGGTGCCGCGCGCCCTTCTCGTGGACGACGACCTCGGCGCGCGGGTAGAGCCGGGCGATGTCGCCGACGCCGCCCGCGTGGTCGAGGTGGATGTGGGTCACGACCACGCTCGCGAGATCGTCCGGCCCGACGCCCAGCTCCCGCAGCGCCCACTGCATGGTGGGAGCGGAGGTGGACGTGCCGGGCTCCACCAGGCATGGCCGGTCGGACAGAATCAGGTATCCGGCGGTGATGCCGCTGTATCCGGCCATCCGGGTGTCGATCTCGTAGACGTCCCCGCCGAGCGGCGTGACCGTGGTCGTGGTGTCCATCCCCCGATCATGGCCTCTCGTCCAGGGCTGGGTCGAGAAGGCGCAGGACGAGGCCTGTGCGGGGCTTCGGGCCGAACGAGGTGGATTTGCGCGGTACGCGCTCGCCCTGTCCGGCGATGGCCAGCACGTCCTCCGTCTTGAGCGGGTTGAGGATCACCGCCGTGCCGCCCACGCGCCTGGCCCGGACGATCGCGGCGGACGGGTCGTCGTGCACCACCTCGATGGCGTTCTCGTTCTCCGGGACGTTCCACACGTTCCCGATGAGCAGATGGTCGAGGACCGCCGTGTCGAGCCGCCGCCAGCGCGGTGAGTGCTCGGACGGCATCGACCGGTTCAGCGCGTCCGGGTCGGGGTCGGCCAGCAGGTGGAGCGGGCCGCCGCCGAGCAGGAAGGCGGGGCCGTCCGCCGCCGCGAGCGCGTCGAGCGCCGCGCCCTCGTCCCCGAAGCCGGTCACGCGGAACACCTTGCGGGCCCTGCTCAGCGCCTCGTCCGGACGCAGGCCCGGCAGGACGCGGTGGATCGCGCCCAGGTGCGGCGGGTACCGCGTGGAGTCGACGAGCAGGGCGAGGCCCGCGTCCCAGGGGCCGGGGCCGTCGCCCGCGGCGTGATGGCGGGCCTGGAGGGCGCGGTAGGTGGCGTAGCGGTGGTGCCCGTCCGCGATGAGCGCCTGCCTGCCGCGCAGATCGGCGGCCACCCGGGCGTGCAGCGCGGGGTCGGTGACGCGCCACAGCCGGTGCGTCAGCCCGTCGTCGGCGCCGAACTCCAGCAGCGGCGGCTCGGCCGCGGCGCCGTCGACGATGCGGGCCGCGTCCCCGCCGCCCTCGTACACCAGGAAGATCGGCTCCAGGTTCGCGTTCGCCGCCGCCATCAGCGCCAGCCGATCGCGGACCGGGCCGGGGAAGACGTTCTCGTGCGGCAGGACGACGCGCTCGGCCTCCGCGCGCAGGCCCAGCCCGCCGATCAGGCCGCGCTGCAGGACCGTCCCGCCGCGGGCCGCCTCGTAGACGTACAGGGCCGGGACGGGGTCGACGGTGAGCGCGCCCTCGGCCAGCCAGCGGCGCAGGCGGTCGCCCGCCGCGTCGTAGCCCTCCCCGGCCGCGCGCGGCAGGTTGAGCCGGACGATGTTGTGGCCGCCGCCCGCCAGCAGCCGCATCGCCGCCGCCTCGTCGATGAGGTCGTAGGGCGGCATGGTCACCGACGCCAGATCGCCCGCGACCTCGGGGACGAAGCGGACGCCGCGGAACGGGGCCAGCTCCAGGCCCCCACCCGTCCGCGGCCCCGCCGTCCCGAAGATCCTGGCGCTGAACTCCTCCGGCCCGAGCCCGGAGGGGAGGTCGTCGTCCACGGGGGGCATCGTATGCACCCCGTGGCGTCCGGCGGCGTGCCGGGTACGTTCATAGTGGTCGGTGTCCGAGGGGAGGTCCACGTGAGTGATCAAGGGACCGGACGGCCCGAGGATTCCCCGGGCGACGATCCCGGCGAGCATGCGGCCTCGCCGGGAGGCGGGGTCTACGAGTGGTACACCCGGGGCCTGGAGCTGCTGAGGTCGGGCAGCGCCGCGGCGGCGCTGCAGCTGCTGGCGCGGGCCGCCGAGGCCGAGCCGCGGTCGCACAGCATCCGGGAGGCGCTCGCCCGCGCGCAGTTCGGCGCGCGGCAGTTCGGCGCGGCGGCGGAGAGTTTCCGCGGGATCGTGGAGGAGGAGCCCGCGGAGGACTACGCGCGGTTCGGGCTCGGGCTGGCGCTCAGCCGCATGGGCGACTTCCAGGGCGCCGTCGAGCATCTGGCGCTGGCGGCGGCCATGCGGCCGGAGAACCAGGACTACGCGAAGGCGCTGCGGCACGCCAGGGCCACGCTCGCGTCACGGCGCTGACCCGGCCGTTACCAGCCGGTACCGCCCCCTTACGATCGCAGGCATGAGGAGCCCCATGAAAGGCAGCGAGCGTCCGCTGAGCGAGGCGTACGACGTCGCCCTGCTCGACCTCGACGGGGTCGTCTACATCGGCCGCAGGCCCGTCCCGGCGGCGGCCGAGTCGCTCGCCAAGGCCCGCGCGGCGGGGCAGCGGCTCGCGTTCGTGACCAACAACGCCTCCCGGACGCCGTCGGCGGTCGCGGCCCTGCTCACCGACGTCGGCGTCCCGGCCGACCCGCGGGACGTGGTGACCTCCGCGCAGGCCGCCGCGCGCCTGCTCGCCGAACGGCTGCCCGCCGGGGCGGAGGTGCTCGTGGTCGGCGGCATGGGGCTGCGCCACGCCCTGTACCAGCAGGGCCTGCGCCCGGTGTCGACGGCGGCCGGACGTCCCGCCGCGGTCGTGCAGGGCTACCACCCCGACCTCGGCTACGGGCTCCTCTCCGAGGGCGCGCAGGCGGTCAGCATGGGCGCCCTGTTCGTCGGGTCCAACGGCGACCTGACCATCCCGGGCGGCGACGGGCCGCCCCATCCCGGCAACGGGTCCCTCCTCCGCGTGATCAGCGGTGCGACCGGGGTCGAGCCGATCGTCACCGGCAAGCCCGAGCGGCCCCTGCACCACGAGTCGATCCTGCGGACCGGCGCCGAGCGCCCGCTGGTGGTCGGCGACCGCCTCGACACCGACATCGAGGGCGCGCACAACGGGGGCGCCGACAGCCTCCTCGTCTTCACCGGGGTCACCGACCCCCTCCAGGCCCTGACCGCCCCGCCCGAGCGGCGGCCCACCTACTTGGCCGCCGACCTGACCGGGCTGCTCGTCCCGCACCCGGAGCCCGTCCGGGAGGACGGCGGCCACCGGTGCGGCGGCTGGACGGCCCGCCGCGACGGCGGCGCGTTCGCGGTCAGCGGATCCGGCGACCCCTACGACGGCCTCCGCGCCCTCGCGTCCGCCGCCTGGGAGACCGCAGCGCCCCCGTCGGCCGAAGCCCTGAGCGAGGCGCTGGAGACCCTCGCGCTCTGAGCCCGCCGCCGCGCGCCCCCGCGGATCGCAGGGACCGCGGGTCAGAGGAACTTGCGCAGGCGGAGGAGGTCGAAGATGCTCGCCTCGATCTTGAGGCGCCCGGCCGCCCACGCCTTGGCCGGGTTCAGCTCGTCGTTGGCCATCGCGACGAGGTCGTCGCTGTCCATGGTCAGCCGCACCTGCGCGGCCCCCGGGTCGCCGTCGGGCTCGAACGGGTCGAGGCCGCCCGCGTGCAGGCGGGTGCGGTAGGCCAGCCCGAGGTCCGGCACCCGGCAGCTGATCGTCCGCTCGACGACGTGCTCGGCGAGCCGGTCGGCGTCCACCTCCGCCAGGCGCGCCGCGACGCGCTCCAGCGCCGCGCGGCAGTCCTCCTCGTTCGCCATGGTCAGGCCGTTCCCCGTTCGTCCGGCAACGATGTCGTTCAGGGACGGTAGCGTTCATGGTGAGCCGGAGGCGACTCGTCACGGGCGCTCCGGGAGCACTGGGAGGTAAAACGTGATGTCCGACGAGGCCGCGGAGGAGCCGGGCTTCCCGGCCGTGCCGCCGCCCGACCCCACCGGCGACCCCCGCGTGGACGCCGCCGTGGCGCGCCTCGGCGAGCTCGGCGGGCGGCCCGTCCCCGAGCACGTGGAGATCTTCGAGGACGTCCACCAGCGGCTCCAGGAGCTCCTCGCGTCCGCCGGCCAGGACGAGGGGCCCGGCCTAGCCGAGCGGCCCGAGCGGCCCGAGCCGCCCCGTCCCGCCTTCCCCGGCGCCCTGCGCCCGCGCCCGTGAGCCGTGCGAGGGGCCCGGCGCGCCCGCCGGGCGGCCGGGCGGAGGCCCGGCGATGAGCAGGCGCAGGCTGGACGCGGAGCTGGTGCGGCGCGGCCTTGCCCGGTCGCGCGAGCACGCCGGGCAGCTGATCGGCGACGGCCGGGTCCGCGTCGGCGGGCAGACCGCGGCGAAGGCGGCGACGCAGGTCGAGGCCGGGGCCGCGATCGTCGTGGACGAGGCCGGCGGCGGCCCCGAGTACGTCTCCCGCGGCGGGCACAAGCTCGCCGGCGCGCTGGAGGCGTTCGGTGACCTGCGCGTGAAGGGCCGCGTATGCCTGGACGCGGGCGCCTCGACCGGCGGGTTCACCGATGTCCTGCTGCGCGCGGGCGCGGCGCGCGTGTACGCGGTCGACGTCGGCTACGGGCAGATCGCCTGGTCGCTGCGCACCGACGACCGGGTCACCGTCCTTGAACGGGTCAACGTCCGCGACCTGGAACCCGGCATGCTCGGCGGCCCGCCCGCGGGCCTGGTCGTCGGCGACCTGTCGTTCATCTCGCTGAAGCTCGTGCTCGCGCCGCTCCAGAGGTGCGCGGCCCCCGAGGCCGACTACGCCGTCATGGTGAAGCCGCAGTTCGAGGTCGGCAAGGACCGGGTGGGCGCGGGCGGCGTCGTACGCGACCCGGAGCTGCGCGCCGGCGCCGTGCGCGGCGTGGCCGGGCACGCGGCCACGCTCGGCCTCGGCGTCCTCGGGGTGACGGCGAGCCCGCTGCCCGGCCCGTCCGGCAACGTGGAGTACTTCCTGTGGCTGCGCGCGGGCGCCCCGCCGCTCGACGACGAGGCGCTGCGGAAGGCCATCGAGGCGGGTCCGCAATGAGCGGCGGCGGTCCCCGGAACGTACAGAGGACGTCCGAACCGGGAACGTCCCAGCGAGGGACGTTCGTCCAGACGTCTGTACGCCGTAGCGCGTCGGGGAGTGGGGCGAGAGCATGAGCAAGAGGTCGGTGCTGGTCGTGGCGCACACCGGGCGGCCCGAGGCGGTCCGCAGCGCGCAGCTGGTCATCGAGCGGCTCAGCCAGGCCGGGATCTGCGTCCGGGTCCTGGACGAGGAGGCCGGGGAGATCGGCTGCACGGGCGTGGACGTGATGCCCGGCACCGCCGCGGCGGCCGACGGCGCCGAGGTCGTCATGGTCCTCGGCGGCGACGGGACGCTGCTGCGCGCCGCCGACCTGACCCGCTCGTCCGGCACCCCGCTGCTCGGCGTCAACCTCGGCCACGTCGGGTTCCTCGCCGAGGCCGAGCGGGACGACCTCGCCGCCACCGTCGACCGCGTGTGCACCCGCCGCTACGACGTCGAGGAGCGGATGACCATCGACGTCATCGCGCGCCGCAACGGCACCGTCCTCGGCACGACCTGGGCGCTGAACGAGGCGAGCATCGAGAAGGCCGAGCGGGAGCGGATGCTGGAGGTCGTCGCCGAGATCGACGGCCGGCCGCTGTCGAACTGGGGCTGCGACGGCGTGGTGTGCGCCACACCGACCGGCTCCACCGCGTACGCGTTCTCCGCCGGCGGCCCGGTCGTGTGGCCCGAGGTGGAGGCGATGCTGGTCGTCCCGATCAGCGCGCACTCGCTGTTCGCGCGGCCGCTGGTGGTGTCGCCGCGGTCGTCGGTCGCGGTCGAGGTGCTGCCGGGCACGCCCCGCGCCGTCCTGTGGTGCGACGGGCGCCGCACCCTCGACCTGCCGCCGGGGGCGCGGGTGGAGGTCCGCCGCGGCGCCGAGCCGGTGCGGCTCGCGCGGCTGCACCTCACCCCGTTCACCGACCGGCTGGTCACCAAGTTCGGGCTGCCCGTGACGGGGTGGCGCGGGCGGGTCAGGCAGCCCTCCCGGCCGTCCCCGCCGCTCGGGGACTCGCAGGTCGGGGACGCCCCGGCGGCCGGCGGCATCGCCGAGTACCCGGGCCCCGGATTCGCCCCGGAGGGCGTGCCCCCGGAGCGGGACGGGGAGGCGTCCGGCGGGCAGAGGGGATAATCTCCACAGGCGCTGATCGGGGATCTGTTTGCGGAGGGTTGTGACGCTGGTGCGTCCGATGGTCGATGAGGTGCGGATCCAGGGCCTCGGTGTGATCGACGAGGCCGTGCTCGATCTGTCGCCGGGCTTCAACGTGGTGACCGGGGAGACCGGGGCGGGCAAGACCATGGTGGTCACCAGCCTCGGCCTGCTGTTCGGCGGCCGCGCCGACCCGCAGCGGGTCAGGCCGGGCGCGGACCGCGCCACGGTCGAGGGCCGGATCGTCGTCGATCCCGGCGGCCGGGTGGTCGAGCGGGTCGAGGAGTCCGGCGGCGAGCTGGACGACGGCGCGCTGATCGTCACCCGGTCGGTGTCGGCGGAGGGCCGCTCCCGCGCGTTCCTCGGCGGCCGGTCCGTCCCGGTGAACGTGCTGATCAACCTGGCCGACGACCTGGTCGCCGTGCACGGCCAGTCCGACCAGCAGCGGCTGCTCCAGTCGTCCCGGCAGCGCGGCGCGCTCGACCGGTACGCGGGCGGCGCGCTGACCAAGCCGATGCGGGCCTACACCAAGGCGTACCAGCGGCACCGCCAGGTCAGCGCGCTGCTGGAGGAGCTGACCACGCGGGCCCGCGAGCGCGCCCAGGAGGCGGACCTGCTGCGCTTCGGCCTGGAGGAGATCGAGAAGGTCGACCCCAAGGAGGGCGAGGACACCGACCTCGCAGCCGAGGAGGAGCGGCTCGGTCACGCCGACGCGCTGCGCGGCGCCGCCGACACCGCGCACGAGGCGCTGCTCGGCGACCCGGCCGCCGCGTTCGAGGCCGCGAACGTGACGAGCCTGCTCGGCACCGCCCGCAACGCGCTGGAGGCCGTCCGCGACCACGACCCGGAGCTGGCGGCGCTCGCCGACCGGCTCACCGAGGCCGGCTACCTCGTCTCCGACGTCGGCACCGACCTCGCCTCCTACGCCGAGTCGGTGGACGCCGACCCGGCGCGGCTCGCCGCCGTCCAGGAGCGGCGCGCCGAGCTGACCGCGCTGACCCGCAAGTACGGCGGGACGGACGGGAGCGTCGCCGAGGTCCTCGAATGGGCCCGCACGTCCGCGTCCCGGCTCGGGGAGCTGGAGGGCGACGACGACCGCATCGACGAGCTGCGCGCCGAGCACGCCGAGCTGACCGAGCGGCTCACCGCCGAGGCGGCGGAGCTGACCGCCGTCCGCACCCGTGCCGCCGAGCGGTTCTCCGGCGCCGTCACCGAGGAGCTGACCGCGCTGGCGATGCCGCACGCCCGCGTCGTCGTCACCGTGACCCCGACCGGGGACTACGGCCCGCACGGCGTCGACGAGGTCGAGGTGCGGCTCGCGCCGCATCCGGGGTCGCCGCCGCTGCCGCTGCACAAGGGCGCCTCGGGCGGCGAGCTGTCCCGGGTGATGCTGGCGATCGAGGTCGTGTTCGCCGGCGCCGACCCGGTGCCGACGTTCGTGTTCGACGAGGTGGACGCCGGCGTCGGCGGCAAGGCCGCGGTGGAGATCGGGCGGCGGCTGGCCCGGCTGGCCCGCAACGCGCAGGTGATCGTCGTCACGCACCTGCCGCAGGTCGCCGCGTTCGCCGACCAGCACCTGCTGGTGGAGAAGTCCGACGACGGGACGGTCACCAGGAGCGGCGTGACCGCGCTGGACCGGGAGGGCCGCGTGCGGGAGCTGTCCCGGATGCTCGCCGGGCTGGAGGACTCCGAACTCGGCCGCGCCCACGCCGAGGAGCTCCTCGCCATGGCGGCCGAGGAGGACTGACCGCTCCACCCGGGCGCCGCGGCGGAGCCAGCACCGGCCGTCCCGGCAAAGACTACAGAGAGTGCGCGAACGGACACGCCAGGACAGTCGATCTTTCCGGCGGCCACCGCCGTGCTCTGGCAGGATGGTTGGTGATGAACGAGTCGTCACCCGCCACTGAGCGCCGCGTCCGGCTGACCGGAAAACTGCCGCGGCGCGTGCTCACGCTGGGCCGAGGCCGCGACGACGGCCGGCCGGGGGTCTGCGCCACCGTCCGGCTCGACCGCCGCACCAAGGACCTGACCAAGCGGCTGCAGCCCGGCGAGGTCGCGGTGATCGACCATGTCGACCTGGACCGGGTCAGCGCCGAGGCGCTGGTGTCGCGCGAGGTCGGCGCGGTCGTCAACGTCGCGCCCAGCATCTCCGGCCGGTACCCCAACCTCGGCCCGCAGATCCTGATCGAGGCCGGCATCCCGCTGGTGGACGACGTCGGCCCGGAGATCTTCGGCAAGCTGCACGAGGGCGACCAGGTCCGCGTCGAGGGGTGCGCCGTGCACCGCGGCGAGGACGTCGTCGCCAAGGGCACCGAGCAGACCGCCGAGTCCGTCGAGGAGGCGCTGACCGAGGCCAAGGCGGGGCTGTCGGCCCAGCTGGAGGCGTTCGTCGCCAACACGATGGAGTACGTCAAGCGCGAGCGCGACCTGCTCATCGACGGCGTCGGCGTCCCCGAGGTGGCCACGAAGATCAGCGGGCGGCACGCGCTGATCGTCGTCCGCGGCTACCACTACCGCGAGGACATCGCGACCCTGCGGCCCTACCTGCGCGAGTACCGGCCCGTGCTGATCGGGGTGGACGGCGGCGCCGACGCGCTGATGGAGGCCGGCTACCGCCCCGACATGATCGTCGGCGACATGGACTCGGTCTCCGACGACGCCCTCACCAGCGGCGCCGAGCTCGTCGTGCACGCCTACCGGGACGGGCGGGCGCCCGGCCTCAAGCGCGTCCACGAGCTGGGGCAGGAGGCCGTGGTCTTCCCGGCCGCCGCCACCAGCGAGGACATCGCCATGCTGCTCGCCGACGACAAGGGCGCCTCGCTGATCGTCGCGGTCGGCACGCACGCCAACATGGAGGAGTTCTTCGACAAGGGGCGCGCCGGCATGGCCAGCACGTTCCTCACCCGCCTGCGCGTCGGCAGCAAGCTCGTCGACGCCAAGGGCGTGAGCCGGCTCTACCGCAGCCGCATCTCCACCTGGTCGCTGCTGTTCCTCGTCCTCGGCGCGTTCATCGCCATCGTCACCGCCGTCGCCATGTCCCCGGCGGGGGACGTCATCAGTCCCCTGCTCGCCGACCGCTGGCACGCCTTCGTCTTCTGGCTGACCGGACTCTTCACGTGATCGATTTCCGTTACCACCTCGTCTCCATCGTCGCGATCTTCCTCGCGCTGGCGCTCGGCATCGTGCTCGGCTCGACCACGCTGTCGAACTCGGTGAGCGACACCCTGCGCCAGCAGGCGAACTCCGCGGCCAAGACCGCCCAGCAGGCCCGGCTGGCGCAGCGCGACCTGCAGCACCAGGTGAACGGGCAGGAGCAGTTCACCGAGGTGCTCTCGCCGCAGCTCGTCGAGAACCGGCTCAAGGGCCAGTCCGTGGTCCTGGTCGAGACGCCGGGCGCCGGCGACGACAGCATCGAGCAGGTCAGCGAGCTCGCCAAGAACGCCGGTGCCGCCGTCACCGGGCGTGTCACGATCCAGACCAAGTTCCTGGACGACGACCAGCAGACCACCGTCGACGAGCTCGCCACGCAGCTCAAGGCCGACGACGTCACGTTCCCCGACGACGCGAACGCCTACACCAAGGCCGGCGCGGTCCTCGCCAACGCGCTCGTCACCAAGGACCCCGCCAAGTCCGGCCGCGAGGACGCCGCCGGCGGCGCCGTCCTCAACGGCTTCAAGGAGGCCGGATACGTCACCACCAGCGGCAAGCCCGGCCAGCACGCGACGCTCGCGGTGATGGTCGCCCCCTCCGCGCCCTACGCCTACGACGGCGGCGGCGACGACAACAAGGCACTGATCTCGCTGGCCTCCGCACTCGACGGCGCCGGGCGCGGTACCGTCGTCGGTGGCCCGCCGACCTCCGCGCAGGAGGGCGGGCTGATCGCGGCGCTGCGCGACTCCGACGCCGCCGACTCGGTCTCCGCCGTCGACGTGGTGGACACCGCGTCCGGCCAGGTCGTGGCGATCCTGGCGCTGCAGAAGGAGATCGGCGGCAAGTCCGGGCAGTACGGCACGGGCGCCGGCGTGAGCGGCTACCTGCCCTCGCCCGCGCCCACGGCGGGGAAGAACGGGTGACCTGATGAGACGAGGCATCGCCACCGGTGCGCGGTTCGCGGCCGGGCTCGGCCTGGGCGCCGCGGCCGCACGCGCCGCCTACGCCGCGCTGACGCGCCGCCCTCCGGGCCTGAACGGCCTGCCCGGCGAGGAGGTCTGGGGCCGCACCAACCACCGCGGCGAACCGGTGACGCTGCTGGAGGGGCCCGCCGTCGTCGCGGGCGCCGCCGCGGCCGGGCTGGTCGCGCCCGGGGTCCCCGGCCGGATGCGCGCGGCGGCCCTGCTCGCGGGCGCCGGCTCCGGCGTCCTCGGCGGCTATGACGACCTCGCCGGCTCCGGCTCGTCCCGCGGCTTCAAGGGCCACCTGGCCGCCCTCGCCCGCGGCGAGGTGACCAGCGGCGCGGTGAAGATCCTCGGCATCGGCGCGACCGGGCTGGCCGCCGCGGCCGTCGCCGGGTCGCCCGCCCCGTCCCGGACGGGACGCGCGTTCGACACCCTGCTCAACGGCGCGATCATCGCCGGGTCGGCGAACCTGATGAACCTGTTCGACCTGCGTCCCGGCCGCGCCGTCAAGGTCGGGCTCATCGCCGGCACGCCGCTGGCGCTGACCCGGTCCGGCTCCGCGGTCGTCGCCGCGCCGCTCGGCGCCGCCGCCGCGCTGCTCCCCGAGGACCTCGGCGAGCGCGCGATGCTCGGCGACACCGGCGCCAACGCGCTCGGCGCGCTGCTCGGCCTCGCCGCGACCCGCCTCGGGCGGGGGCCGCGGCTCGCCGTCCTCACCGGGATCGCCGGGCTGAACGCGGCCAGCGAGTTCGTCAGCTTCACCAAGGTCATCGCCGGCAACCCGGTGCTGAACCGCATCGACATGCTCGGCCGCCGCCCGGCCGCCGTGCCCGTCCCCGCCCCGGCGGAGGCGGACAAGCCGGTGACGGACGACGCGTTCCACGCGTCCGTGCCGCCGCAAGCGGGCCCGGCGGGCAACGGCGTGGCCGCCGACCCGGCCTAGCGCGCGGACGGCCCCCCGCCCCTCTCGCAGCGTGCCTTCCTCCACCGTGCCCTCGTCCGAAGCGTCCCCGCCGACCAGGCCGGCGTCCGCCATGCGCAGGCTGACCGGCGGGCTCGCCGGTGCCGCCCTGGTCATCGCGGTCATCACGGTGCTGTCCAGGCTCGCCGGGTTCGGGCGCACCTACGCGTTCTCGCAGACGGTCACCACGTCCTGCCTCAGCCAGGCGTACTTCACCTCCACGCAGTTCCCCAGCATCGTGTACGAGATCGTCGCGGGCGGCGCGCTCGCCAGCATGGTCGTGCCGGTGCTGGCGGGCCCCGCCGAGCGCGGCGACCGGGACGAGGTCCGCCGGATCGGGTCGGCGCTGCTCACCTGGATCGTCGTGCTGATGGTGCCGCTGTCGGCGCTGATGGCGCTCGCGTCCCGCCCGGTGATGGAGCTGCTGGCGGGCGGCGACCTGCAGGGATGCTCGCGCGGCCAGATCGTCGACGTCGGCTCGACCATGCTCGCGATCCAGTCCGTCCAGATGGTGATGTACGGGATGGCGGTCGTGCTGTACGGGCTGCTGCAGTCGCACCGCCGGTTCGTCGCGCCGGCGCTGGCGCCGCTGATGTCGAGCCTGGTGGTGATCGGCGCCTACGTCGCGTACGCGCCCCTCGGCCGCGGGTTCGAGAACGACCTCGCAGGGCTCCCGACGGGCGCGATGCTGACGCTGTCGGTCGGGACGGCGCTCGGCGGTGTCGCGATGGCCGCCACCGCGGGGATCGCGGCCTGGCGGCTGCGGCTCCGGCTGCGCCCGACGCTGCGCTTCCCGGACGGGGTGGCGCCGCGGGTGCGGCGGCTCGCGGTCGCCGGCCTGGCGACGGTCGCGGCGCAGCAGCTGTCGGCGCTGCTCGTGGTCCGGCTCAGCTACGAGGGGACGGGCGGCGCGCTCGCGAACTACCAGTACGCGTGGGCGATCTACCTGCTGCCGTGGGCGATCCTGGCGGTGCCGATCGCGACCAGCGCGTTCCCGATGCTGTCGGCGCGGATGAGCGCCGGGGAGCGGGAGCGGTTCGACCAGGTCACCGCGTCCACCACCCGCGCGGTGGTCCTGGTGTCGTGCGCGGGGGCCGCCGTGCTCGCGGCCGTCGCGCTGCCGGTCGGGGCCGTGTTCAACCCTGGCCACCCCGGCCAGCAGGACGTGCTGTCCAAGGCGGTGCTCGCGTTCGCGCCCGGCCTGCTCGGATACGGTCTCGTCGCGCATCTCCAGCGGGTGCTGTTCGCGTGCCACAAGGGCCGGATGGGCGCCTCGGCGATCGTCGTGGGCTGGCTCGTCGTGATGGTCGCCGACGTCGCGCTGGTGCTGTCGGTCGACCGGCAATGGGTGGTCGCCGCGCTCGGCATCGGCAACGCGGCCGGCATGACGGTCGCCGGGGTGCTGCTCCTCGGGACGCTCGCCCGCGCGCGGGGCGCGGCGTCCGTGCGCGGGCTCCCGCGCGCGCTGGCCGCCGGGCTGCTCGGCGCCGCCGCGGGCGGGGCCGCCGGATACGCGACGGCCGCGCTGCTCGGCCTCGGCGGGACCGGCCCGGCGGGGGAGCTGCGCAACGCCGGGACGGGGGCGCTCGCCGCGCTCGTCGCCGCCGCGGTGTTCCTGATCATCGCATTCGTGATCGACGGCCGGGATCTGCGGGCCGTCCTCAGCCGGAAGGTCACCCGCAATGTCCGATGAGCATCTGGACGGCCTGCGCGTGGCGCTGGTCCTCGGCACCAGCGCCGGCGGCGTCGGCCGGCACGTCCGGTCGGTCGCCGAGCGCCTGGCCGGGCGCGGCGCCCGCGTCCTGGTCTGCGGCCCGGCGTCGACCGAGGAGCTGTTCGGGTTCGCCGAGGGCGGCGCCCGCTTCGCCGAGGTCGACCTCGCCGACCGGGCACGTCCGGTGAGCGACGCCAGGGCCGCCGCCCGGCTGCGTGGGCTGCTGCGCGACGCGGACGTCGTCCACGCCCACGGGCTGCGCGCGGGAGCCCTCGCGGTCGCGGCGTGCGCGCGCGTCGCGCCGGGGCCGCTGCGCTTCGCGCGGGGCGGGCCGCCGCTGGTCGTCACCCTGCACAACGCCGTCATCGCGGGCGGGCGGACCGCCGCCGTCTACGGGCTGCTGGAGCGCGTCGTGGCGCGCGGCGCCGCCCGGGTCCTCGGCGTCTCACCCGATCTGGAGGACCGGATGCGCGGCCTCGGCGCCCGCTCGGTCGGGCATGCGATCGTCCCCGCCCCCGCGCCGCGGGCCCAGCCGGGCCCCGCCGTGCGCGCCGACCTGCGGGCGGAGCTGGGCGTGGGGGAGCGGCCGCTGATCGTCACGGTCGGGCGGCTGGCCCGGCAGAAGGGCCTGCCGACCCTGCTGGACGCGGCGCGCGGCTGGACGGGGCGCACCCCGCCGCCGCTGGTCGCGATCGCCGGCGACGGGCCGCTGGAGGACGAGCTGCGCGCCCGCGTCGAGGCCGAGGACCTGCCCGTCCGGCTGCTCGGCCGCCGCTCCGACGTCGCCGCGCTGCTGGCCGCCTGCGACGTGGCGGTCGTGCCGAGCGTGTGGGAGGGGCAGCCGCTGATCGTCCAGGAGATCCTGCGGGCCGGGCGGCCGCTGGTGGCGACCCGGGTCGGCGGCATCCCCGGGATGCTCGGCGCGGCGGAGCGTGGCGGGGAGGAGCCGCTGCTCCAGGGGCCGGAGAGCGAGGCGGCCCTGCTGGTGCCGCCGAACGACGCGGAGGCGCTCGGCCGCGCGGTGGACCGCGTCCTGGACGACCCGTCGCTCGCGGCGCGGCTCGCCTCGGCCGCCGCCCAGCGGTCGGCGCTGCTGCCGGACGAGGACGACGCCGCCGATCAGCTCGCGGCCCTCTACCTGGAAGTGGTGGGAACCCGCCGCTGACCCCCGCGGGGGTGGGAGGTGACCGGACCTTAGACGCCGCGTCCGGCGCTCCGGTTCGGAACGGGATCAAGAATTTTCGCCGGCCCGGGAACCACACCGCCCCGGGCCGCGTTCAAGGAGGTAATCGGAGGGGAGTATCCCTGCGCGCGGTTCCCGTCAATACGGCCGGTCCATACCTGCCCGGGTTCCGCGGCCCTCGCGCACTCTGGGCGGGAGAGACCTCCGGCGCTCGTTTCGTGTCCGCCGGAGGGGTTCACGTTGTCTGTTCCACCCTTGGTCTGGGCCCTCACCATCGCGGGCATTCTCGCGATCATCGCGGCCGACCTGTTCCTGATCCACCGCAACGACACGCGGGAGTTCACCACCCGCAGGGCCGCGTTCTGGTCCACCGTCTACATCGGCCTCGCCGCGCTGTTCGGCCTCGGCGTGTGGGCGTTCTCCGGCGGTGAGCACGCCGCGGAGTACTTCGGCGGGTTCGTCACCGAGAAGAGCCTCAGCGTCGACAACCTGTTCGTGTTCATGGTGATCCTGACCCGGTTCGCCGTGCCGAAGCACGCGCAGCACACCGTGCTGATGGCGGGCATCGTGATCGCGCTGGTGCTGCGCGGCATCTTCATCGCGGTCGGCGCCGCGGCCATCGCGACCTTCACGTGGGTCTTCTTCATCTTCGGCGCGTTCCTCATCTGGACGGCGATCGGCCTGGTCCGCGGCGGCGACGAGGACGAGTTCAAGGAGAACGCGCTGCTGCGCTGGGCGAAGCGCGTCATCCCCACGTCCGACGAGTACGACGGCAGCCGGTTCGTCACCCGGAGGTCGGGGCGCCGGCTGGTCACCCCGATGGCCATCGTCATGATCGCGATCGGCTCCACCGACGTGCTGTTCGCGCTGGACTCGATCCCCGCGATCTTCGGGCTGACGACCGAGCCGTACCTGGTCTTCACCGCCAACGCGTTCGCCCTGATGGGCCTCGTCCAGCTGTACTTCCTGCTCGGCGGGCTCACCGACCGGCTGGTCTACCTCGGGCACGGGCTGGCGTTCATCCTCGGGTTCATCGGGGTCAAGCTGATCTTCCACGCGCTGCACGAGTACGGCGTCGCGTGGGCGCCGGAGGTGCCGATCTGGCTGTCCCTGGCGGTGATCGCCGGGACGCTGGCCGCCACCACCGTCGCGAGCCTCGCCGCCGGGCCGAAGCGGTCCGGCGGCAAGCCGGCCGTGACCGGGCCCGCGGCCGAGCCCGCCGCGGAGACGACACGCGACGGATGAGAGCGGGATCACCTCCCCCAGACATCCGAATGCTGTTCTAGAATCGCGGTCAAAAGGTCTGAGAGAGGGTTCACGCATGGCCATCGGGCTGACCGAGGAGCACGAGGCGCTCGCCGAATCGGTGCGCGGCTTCGCCGACCGCAACATCCCCGCGACGGCCGTCCGGGCCGCGCTGGACGCCGACGAGGAGACCAGGCCCGCGTTCTGGCCGGCCCTCGCCGAGCAGGGCCTGCTCGGCCTGCACCTTGACGAGGAGCACGGCGGGCAGGGCTTCGGCCTGCTGGAGCTGGCGGTCGTCCTGGAGGAGCTCGGCCGCGCCGCGGCGCCGGGCCCGTTCCTGCCGACCGTGCTCGCGAGCGCGGTCATCGACGCCTCCAGCAACGCCAAGCTGCGCGCGGAGCTCCTGCCGGGGCTGGCCGACGGGTCGAGGACGGCCGCGGTGGCGCTGGACGGCGAGCTGACCGGCCGCCGCGACGGCGACTCCCTGGTGGTCTCCGGGACGTCGGCGACGGTGCTCGGCGCCGCGCTCGCCGACGTGCTCGTCCTGCCGGTGTCGGACGGTGACGGCGAGCATTGGGTCGCGGTCGACGCGGCCGACCTCACCGTCACGCCGGTCGTGAGCCTGGACCGGGTCCGCCGCGTCGCCTCCGTCGAGGCCTCCGCCGTCGCCGTCGCCGCCGACCGCGTCCTGGACGGCCTCACCACCGGCCGGGTCAGGGACATCGCCGCCGCCCTCTTCGGCGCGGAGGCCGCGGGCCTGTCCGGCTGGCTGGTGTCGACCGCGGCCGAGTACGCCAAGGTCCGCGAGCAGTTCGGCCGCCCGATCGGGCAGTTCCAGGGCGTCAAGCACAAGGCCGCCCGCAGCCTCATCGCGCTGGAGCAGGCCCGCGCCGCCGCGTGGGACGCCGCCCGCGCGCTCGACGAGGGCACCGGGGACGCCGGGTTCGCCGCCGCGGTCTCAGCCGTGATCGCGCTCGACGCGGGCGTGCAGACCGCGCGCGACGCCATCCAGATCCTCGGCGGCATCGGCTTCACCTGGGAGCACGACGCGCACGTCTACCTGCGCCGCGCCCTCACCCTGCGGGCGCTGCTCGGCCCGTCCAAGGAGTGGGCCGCCAAGGTCGCCGGGCTCGCGCTGGACGGTGGGCGCCGCGAGGTCGTGCTGGAGTTGGACGAGGACGCCGCGCCGCTGCGCGAGCGCATCCGCGCCGAGGTCGCCGAGCTGGCCGCGATCGAGGACAAGGCCGAACTGCACGCCCGGCTGGGGGACGAGGGCTGGACCGTCCCGCACTTCCCCGAGCCGTGGGGGCGGGAGGCCGGGCCGGTCGAGCAGATCCTCATCCAGCAGGAGTTGCGTGCCGCGAAGGTCAAGACCCCTAACCTCGGGATCGGCGCCTGGCTGGTGCCCTCCCTCGTTCGGTACGGGTCGGACGAGCAGAAGGAGCGGTTCCTGCGCCCGACGCTGCGCGGGAAGATCGTCTGGTGCCAGCTGTTCTCCGAGCCGGGCGCGGGCTCCGACCTGGCGTCCCTGTCGATGAAGGCGGAGCGGGTCGAGGGCGGCTGGAAGCTCACCGGCCAGAAGATCTGGACGTCGCTCGCCCACCAGGCCGAGTGGGGCTTCTGCATCGCCCGCACCGACCCCGACGCGCCGAAGCACGACGGCATCACCTACTTCCTGATCGACATGAAGTCGGCGGGGGTGGACGTTCGCCCGCTGCGCGAGCTGACCGGTGACGCGCTGTTCAACGAGGTGTTCCTCGACGGCGTCTTCGTCCCGGACGAGCACGTGGTCGGCGAGGTGAACCGGGGCTGGCAGGTCGCGCGCAACACGCTGTCCAACGAGCGGGTGTCGCTGTCCACGGGCGGCGGCCTCGGCATGGGCGTCCCCGAGCTGCTGGCGTTCTTCGCCCGGCGGGAGCCGGACGCGATCGCGGCCGCCGAGGTCGGACGGCTCGTCGCGCAGGGCCAGTCGATCGACCTGCTCGGCCTGCGGACGACGCTCAAGCAGCTGAACGGCGTGGAGCCGGGCGCGGAGGCCAGCGTCCGCAAGCTCCTCGGCGTCCAGTTCAACCAGGACGTCGCCGACTACTGCTGGGCGGCCCAGGGCACCGCCGCGGCGACGGAGGTGCCGATGGCCGAGAGCGGCATCGTGGGCCGCGCCATGCTGTTCAGCCGCGCGATGACGATCTACGGCGGGACCACGGAGGTGCAGCTCAACATCATTGGCGAGCGCATCCTGGGCCTTCCCCGCGACCCCGAGCCCGGTAGGTGACCGAGCGCTAGCGGCGCGGCCGGAAGGTGTAGGTGAAGTTCACCAGCACGATGGCGGCGAGAGCGAGCAGCAGCCCCGGCAGGCCGGCGTTGACCACCCCGATCGCGCTCAGCGGGATCGCGGCGAGCAGCGACAGCACGGCCATGGCGAGACTGTGATCGCGGTCGCCGCCCTCGCGCCGCGGCTCCGGCTCAGGCCAGGCCCGGGACCGCGGCCGCGGCGCGGCGGTGGCACGCGCGTCCAGCGCCTCCTCGATGCGGTCCACGACCGTCTCGATGAAGGCGTCGTCGTAGTCGGGCCCGAGCTCGCGCCGGGCCGCCATGGCCGCCGTGATGTCCTCGCGCGGCAGTTTCGGGGGCGTCATGGTTCCGTTATAGGCGGGTTCGCTCGGACGCCGCGTCACCCTGCCGGGCGAGCTCTCGGCTCACCCTCAGGTGTGAGCGGACTCGTCGGTAAACTTCCGCTTTCGCCCCAGAACATCCGGAGGTATCCGTGACAGTGCGGGCCCGTTCGACCGCCCTCGCCGTCTGCGCCGCCGTGGCGGGGCTGCTCCTCGCGGGGTGCGGCGGCGGCGAGAAGAAGGACGCCGCCGGTTCGTCCGCGCCGCCCACCACCCTGGCGCCGCTGCCCGCGGTCCGGCCCGCGGACATGAAGCCGCTGGTCGGACGCTGGGTCGGCGCGGCCAAGGACTACTTCCAGTTCACGGCCGACGGGAGGGGCGTGTGGGTGCGGGCGGGCCAGAAACTGTGGAGCGGCTCGGTCATCCCCGAAGGCGGCGGGAAGTACCGCTTCTCCTGGAAGGGCGGTGACCCACAGACCGCGTCCTATTGGGGGGTCGCCCTGAGCGAGAACAAGACGTCCTTCGTGTTCGCCGGCACCAACCAGACCTACAAGAAGGCCGCGGTGAAGACGCGCGCCACGAAGAGGGGCAACGGATGACCGACGGGATGTTCGCCTCGCCCGCCGATGTGGAGCGCAGGCTGGCCGGCGTCCGCTACCTCGCGGACGAGGCGATCGCGACGACCGTCTACCTCGCGCAGGCGCTCGGCAAGCCGCTGCTCGTGGAGGGCCCCGCCGGGGTCGGCAAGACGGAGCTGGCCAAGGCCGTCGCGACCGCGACCGGCGCGGAGCTGATCCGCCTCCAGTGCTACGAGGGCCTGGACGAGGCCCGCGCGCTCTACGAGTTCAACTACAAGAAGCAGCTCCTCGCCATCCAGGCCGCTCCGGCGGACCGGGCGTGGCAGGAGACCCACGACGACATCTTCTCCGAGGAGTTCCTGCTCGAACGGCCGCTGCTGGCGGCGATCCGGCGGGCGGACCCGACCGTCCTGCTGATCGACGAGGCGGACAAGGCCGATGTCGAGGTGGAGGGCATGCTGCTGGAGGTCCTGTCGGACTTCCAGGTCACGATCCCCGAGCTGGGCACGGTCGCCGCCGTCCGCCGCCCGTTCGTGGTGATCACTTCGAACGCGGCGCGGGAGCTGTCGGAGGCCCTCAAGCGCCGCTGCCTCTACCTGCACCTGGACTACCCGGCGCCGGACCGGGAACGCGACATCGTCCTCGCCCAGGTCCCGGGGATCGAGGCGGAGCTGGCCGAGCAGCTCGTCCGGACCGTGGGCACGCTGCGCGACCTGGAGATCAAGAAGGCGCCGTCGATCGCCGAGACCGTCGACTGGGCCCGCACCCTGCTCGCCCTCGGGCTGGACGACCTGGACGAGGCCGCCGTCGGCCGGACCCTCGGCGTCGTCCTCAAGCACGTCTCCGACCAGGAACGCGCGGCCAGGGAACTCGGGCTGAAGGGCTGACATGGCGTCCCTGGTCGACCGGCACACCGGGTTCGTCGCGGAGCTGCGGCGGGCCGGGCTGCCGGTGTCGGTCGCCGAAGGGCTGGACGCGGTGCGGGCCATGCAGGCGGTCGACCTGCTCGACCGCGAGTCGCTGCGCGCCGCCTACGCGGCGACGGTCGTCAAGCGGCCCCAGCACCGCCCGACGTTCGACACGCTCTTCGACCTGTGGTTCCCCGCGGCGGTCGGCGACGGCGCGGGCGCCGGGCCCGCTCCGGGACGGGACGCCCGCACGCTGGACGAAGACGGCCGTCCCGTCCCGCCGGCGCTGGACCCCCGGGTGCAGGCTCGCCGCGGCGAGCTGGCGGACCTCCTGCTCGCCGGGGACGACGCCGGGCTGCGCCAGTTCGCCCGCCTGGCCGTCGCCGAGTTCGGCCGGACGCCCGGGCAGGAATCGTGGTTCTCGTCCGGCGTCCTGAACGCGCTGTCGCCGGAGACGCTGATGGCGCGGCTGCTCGGCGCCGTCCTCGGCGGCCAGGAGCGCGGCGGCATGGCCGAGCGGGTCGCGCGCCGCACGTTCCGCGACCGCATCGCCCGGTTCCAGGACCTCGTCGCGGGCGAGGTGCGGCGCCGCATCGCCGAGGACACCGGCGTGGAGCGGACCGCCCGGATCGCCGTCCGGCCGCCGCTGGAGCGGCTCGACTTCGCCGGCGCCACCCGCGCCGAGATGGAGGCGCTGCGCCGCGAGGTGTACCCGCTGGCGCGCAAGCTCGCCTCCCGGCTCGTGCAGAGGCAGCGGCACGGCAGGCGCGGGCGGCTCGACTTCCGCCGGACGGTCCGCGCGTCCCTGGCCAGCGGGGGAGTGCCGCTCACCACCCACCACCGGCCGCGGCGCCCGCACAAGCCCGAACTGGTCGTGCTGTGCGACGCCAGCGACTCGGTGTCGGCGTTCGCGCACTTCACGCTGCTGCTGACGTTCGCGCTGCGGGAGCAGTTCAGCAAGGTCCGCGCGTTCGCGTTCATCGACGCCACCGACGAGATCACCAAGTACTTCGCCCCGGGCGTGGACGTCGCGGACGCGATGACCCGCCTCGCCGCCGAGGCCGACCTGGTCTGGATCACCGGGCGGTCCAACTACGGGCACGCGATCAAGGTGTTCGACGACCGGTACCGCGACGCGATCACGCCGAAGACGTCCCTGCTGATCCTCGGCGACGCCCGCTCCAATTACGGCGAGCTGTCGCTGCCGATCCTGCGGTCGCTGGTGGACCGCGCCCGCCACGCCTACTGGCTCAACCCCGAGCCGCGCAGGCAGTGGGACACCGGCGACTCGGCCGCGTCCCGTTACGGCGAGCTCGTCCCCATGTACGAGTGCCGCAACCTGACGCAGCTCGCCGCGTTCGTCGAGGAACTCGCCTAGCCGGCCGGCCCGCTCAGGCCCGCTCGCGGATCACCAGGGCCAGTCCCGCGTAGGCGAGGGCGGCGGCGGCCGAGACGACCAGCGCGACGTTCGTGCCGTGCGCCAGCGCGGACGGGTCGTGCCCCGACCCGGTCGCGATGGCCCCGACGATCGCCACGCCCAGCGACGCGCCGATGTAGCGGGCGGTGTTGTTGGCGCCCGCGCCCATGCTCGCGCGGCCGGCGGGGACGCTCTCCACGGCCAGCCGGGCGAGCATCGCGTTGGTCACGCCGCTGGCGACGCCGGCGGCGGCCAGGCCGGGGGCCAGCCGCCACCAGTGCGCGCCGGGCGCCAGGCCCGCCATCGCGAGCTCGCTGCCGGCGGCGAGCGCGAACCCGCCGGCCAGCAGCCGCCGGACCGGCAGCCGCGCGGGAAGGCGGTGCGCCTGCAGCGCGACGACGAACGACAGCGCCGACCAGATCGCGAGCACCAGCGCCGCCCCGACCGGGGACAGGCCCATCACCAGGATCATCATCGTCGCGAGGTAGGTCATGATCCCGATCACGGAGAGCCCGGTGACGAGCGCCCCCGACACCGACAGCAGGAACGCGGGCCGCCGGAACAGCGCCAGGTCGACCATCGGTTCCCGCCGCCGCGCCTCGACCAGGGTGAACGCGGCGAGCAGGACGGCCGCCGCCGCGAACAGCGCGAGCACGCCCGGGGCGGTCCAGCCGGTGCGCCCCCAGGTGATGGCCGCCAGCAGTGCCGCCACGCCCAGGCTCATGGTGACCAGACCCGGCACGTCGAGCCCGCGCGGGCGTTCGGCCCGGGACTCGCCGAGCCCGCGGGCCGCCGCCGCGCCGAGCAGCACCGCCGCGGCGACCGTCGCCCAGTACCACGACCGCCAGCCGGCGGCGACGGTCAGCCCGGCGGCCGCGATCGGGCCGAGCGCGATGCCGAGGCCGACCATCGCGCCCCACATGCCGGTGGCGCGCGCCCGGCGGGGGCCGGACTCGAACGAGGCGCCGAGGATGCCGAGGCCGGTCACCAGCAGCGCGGCGCTCGCCGCGCCCTGCGCGATCCGGCCCGCGATGAACACCGGGGCGTTGGGCGCGAGGGCGCAGGCGACGCTGGAGACGGCGAGCGCCGCCGCGCCGATCACGAACGTCCGCTTGCGGCCGTGGTCGTCGGCCAGGCTGCCGGCGGCGAGCAGCGCCGCCGAGAGGCCCAGGCTGATCGAGCTCATCAGCCAGATCTGCGCGGTCGGCCCGGCGTGCAGCCCGCGGGCGGTCTCGGCCAGAGTCGCCGCCGGGGCGCAGTAGTTCATCAGCGCCAGCAGGGTGGCGGCGGCCGTCAGCGTCAGCGCGGCGGCGGAGCCGGGCGCGCGCCGTGCGGTCCGGGGGGTCGCCAGGGTCGTCATCCGGTCTCCAGGTTCAGTGAACGAACTGATGGGGCGACGGTAGCACGCGGAGTTCAGTGAACGAACCTCGGAGTGGGTAGTGTGGTGCGCATGGCACTCGGCAAGGACTACGCGGCGCAGGACTGCTCGCTGGCCCGCGCGCTGGAGGTCGTGGGGGAGCGCTGGACGCTGCTCATCGTCCGGGACGCCTTCTACGGCGTCCGCCGGTTCAGCGACTTCCTCGTCCACCTGGACATCCCCCGGGCTGTGCTGTCCGCACGCCTCCAGGCGCTCGTCGACACCGGCGTCCTCGTCAAGGACGGCCACGACTACGTGCTGACGGACAAGGGCAAGGATCTGTGGCCCGTCGTCCATTCCCTCGCCCGCTGGGCGGAGGACCACCTGTCCGCCGAACCGTGCCGCCTGTTCGTGCACGTGGCCTGCGGAACCCAGGTGGGCCCGGACGGGACCTGCGCCGCGTGCGGGCGCCATGTGAAGCCGGAGGATCTGGAGATCCACGCGGGCCCCGGCGTCCGCCGCCGCACCGACCCGGTCAGCATGATCCTGCGCTCCCCGCACCGGCTCTTCGACCCGATCCGCACCTGAGTGAGCAATCCCTCCCCGAGGTCGCTCCGCGGGCGTGGCGATACGGCCGATCCGACCGGATAACCTGCACGCTCATGGAGACCGAACAGGCGGAGCCCGCGCCGCGACCGGGGCGGACCCCGATCGGTCTCGCCACCGGCGGCGGCCGGCCGGGCGGCCCGGCCCCGGCCTCCTCCCAGGCGCCCCGCCGGGGGCCCTGGCTCGGCCCCCTGTGGCGCTTCGTCGACGGGGCGCCCGGCGACTCGCGCGCCCGCATCGCCCGCCGGGCCCGCATCCTGGTGACCGTCGCCACCGGCCTCGCCAACCTCGGCGGCGCCCTGGTCGTGCTGGCGTTCGCGGTCGTCGTCCCCGACCCGGTCGGCGAGGTCTCCGAGCGGCTCCGGCTCGTCAACCTGATCGTCTTCGCCGCCTACGTCGCCGCCGCGGTGCCCGTCGGGCTCCTGCTCGGCGAGCGGTTCTTCCGCCGCGTCCGGCGCATGGCCGAGGCGCACGACGAGCCCGACCGGCACGAGCGCCTCCTGCTGCTGTACGGGCCGCTGCGGCTGATGGCGCTGCACCTGACGCTCTGGGGGATCGGGACGGTCGGCTGGGTCGTCATCAACGCCCCGTTCTCCGCGCTGCTGGCCGTCAAGCTCGGCCTGACGAGCCTGCTCGGCGGCCTCACCACCTGCACGGTCGTCTACCTGCTGACCGAGCGGCTGCTGCGGCGCACGGTGACCGCGACGCTGCGCAGCGAGATGCCGCGCCGCACCGGGCTGCCCGGCGTCGTCGCCCGCTCCGTGCTGGCCTGGGGGCTCGGCACCGCCGTCCCGATCCTCGGGCTGATCACCCTGGCGATCGGCTCGTTCCTCATCGCGAAGATCACCGTACGGGACTTCGCGGTCGCCGTGCTCGCCCTCGGCGGTATCGCGCTGATCGTCGGCCTCGGCGTCACCTACGGCGCCGCCCGCGCCATCGCCGACCCGGTCGAGTCGGTCCGGCTCGGCCTCGCCCGCGTCGAGCGCGGCGACCTGGACGTCGAGGTGCCCGTCTACGACGCCAGCGAGGTCGGGCTGCTGCAGGCCGGGTTCAACCACATGGCCGCCGGGCTGCGCGAGCACGAGCGGCTCCAGGACCTGTTCGGCCGCCAGGTCGGCGCGGACGTCGCCCGCGTCGCCCTGGAGCGCGGCATCGACCTCGGCGGCGAGCTGCGCGAGGTCGCGGTGATCTTCGTGGACCTGCTCGGCTCCACCCGGCTGGCCGCCGACCGGCCGCCCGGCGAGGTCGTCCGGCTGCTGAACGCCTTCTTCGCCGTGGTCGTCGAGGTCATCGGCGCGCACGGCGGGTGGATCAACAAGTTCGAGGGCGACGCCGCGCTGGCGGTGTTCGGGGCGCCGCTCGCGCTGGAGGGCGCCCCCGGCCGCGCGCTCGCCGCCTCCCGGGAGCTCGACCGGCGGCTGCGCGCGGACGTCCCCGAGCTGGAGGCGGCCATCGGCGTCTCGGCGGGCGAGGCCGTCGCCGGGCACATCGGCGCCGAGGAGCGCTTCGAGTACACCGTGATCGGCGACCCGGTGAACGAGGCCGCCCGCCTGACCGACATGGCCAAGACCACCGAGGCGCGGGTCCTGGCGGCCGGCTCCCTCCTCTCGCAGGCCTCCCCGGGGGAGGCGGCCCGCTGGTCGCTCGGCGACGAGGTCACCCTGCGGGGCCGGACCCGGGCCACCCGGCTCGCCTCACCCCGTCCGGGCGACCGCGTCCCGTCCTAGGACGGGACGAGGGTGGCGCCCTTCAGCGTGGTGTAGAAGGGCGAGCCGGACATGAGGGATCCCTTCTCCTCGCCGAGGTAGACGTCGGCGTGGTTCTCGCCGCCGTATCCCGGACGGAAGAGATCGGTGACCGTCCAGCGAGCCTTCCGGAACCTCTCGCACACCTCGGCGGGAATCGGCCGCCCGTTCCCGTCCCCGCCGCAGCCGGCGATCGCGAACCGCTGCCCGCGCGCGAGGACCGACTTGTCGGCCGCCGCCGACACCCACGGCTTGAGGGGACGCCCTCGCGAGTCGCGCGTGGTGTCGTCCAGCCAGAAGCCCACGCTGTGCGACCAGTTGAGGTACCGGCCCCGCTGCGGGCCCGCGGTGATGCGTCCGCTGCCCTCGGTCTGGACGACCTTCAGGAAGTCCGCCGGATAGCTGCCGAGCGGTGTCTTCCCATGCGAGCAATGGAACCGGGTGCAGCCGCGCACCGCCTTCCGTTTGCCGCGGTAGAGGCTTTCCAGCGCCGTGTAGTACGTGGTGATGCGCCACCCGCCCTGCCGCCCGAGCAGAGCCGGAGCCGACGACGACGAGGAGGGCGGCGACGCCGGGACGGCCGAGGTGGGCGCGGGCACGGTCGATGTGGGGACCCTCGATGCGGGGACGGTCGGCGGGGGCACGGCCGGCGGCTCGGCGCCCGCGCCGCGAGCGCTCTGGCCGCAGCCCGCGACGGCCGCGCACAGCAGGAGCGCCAGGGGTGCCCTGCGCCGCATCGCACCCCCTAGGGCCGCGGTGGAATCCGGGACGGCTCGCCCGCCACCGCGGACCCTATCGCCACCTCGCCGCGGCGGTCAGTGGCCGCGCGCCATCCACTCCTCCAGGTGCGGTGCCTCGGCCCCGATGGTGGTCGAGTCGCCGTGCCCGGTGCGGACGACCGTGTCCGCCGGGAGCGTCAGCAGGCGCTCCCGGATCGAGGTGATGATCGTCGGGAAGTCGGAGAACGAGCGCCCGGTCGCGCCCGGACCGCCGTTGAACAGGGTGTCGCCGGAGAAGACCGTCCCCAGCGCGGGCGCGTGCAGGCACACGGCCCCGGGGCTGTGGCCCGGCGTGTGCAGGACGGTGAGGTCCGTGCCCGCGACGCTGATGACCTGGCCGTCGGACAGGTCGCCGTCGGGGGAGGAGTCCGGGTGCTTCTGCTTCCACAGCATCAGGTCGTCCGGATGCAGCAGGACGGGCGCGCCGGTGCGGGCCTTCAGCGCGGGCGCGGCGTCGATGTGGTCGTCGTGCCCGTGCGTGGACACGATCGCCACCAGCCTCCGGCCGCCGAGCGCCTCCGCGATCGCCCCGGCGTCGTGCGCGGCGTCGATGACGATCGCCTCGCTGTCGTCGCCGACGATCCAGACGTTGTTGTCGACGTCCCACGTCCCGCCGTCCAGGGAGAACGTCCCGGACGTGACGACGTGGTCGACGCGGGCCGCCATCAGAGGACCACCACCGACCGCAGCACGTCGCCGTGGTGCATCTTCTCGAAGGCGGCCTCGACACCGTCCAGCTCGATCGTCTCCGACACGAACGTGTCGAGGTCCAGGCGGCCCTGCAGGTAGAGGTCGATCAGCATCGGGAAGTCGCGCGAGGGCAGGCAGTCGCCGTACCAGGACGACTTGAGCGACCCGCCGCGCCCGAAGACCTCCAGCAGCGGCAGCTCCAGCTTCATCTCCGGCGTCGGCACCCCGACCAGCACCACGGTCCCGGCCAGGTCGCGGGCGTAGAACGCCTGCTCGTAGGTCTCCGGGCGGCCGACCGCCTCGACGACGACGTCGGCGCCGAACCCGCCGGTCAGCTCCCGCACCGTCTCGACGACGTTCTTGTCCTTGCCGTTGACGGTGTGCGTCGCGCCGAGCGACGAGGCGGTGGCGAGCTTGCGCTCGTCCAGGTCCACCGCGATGATCGTCGCGGCCCCGGCCAGCCGGGCGCCGAGCACCGCCGCCGCGCCGACGCCGCCGCAGCCGATGACCGCGACCGAGTCGCCGCGCCCGACCCCGCCGGTGTTGATCGCCGCGCCGAGCCCCGCCATCACGCCGCACCCGAGCAGGCCCGCGACCTCCGGCCGGGCCGCCGGGTCGACCTTCGTGCACTGCCCGGCCGCGACGAGCGTCTTGTCGGCGAACGCGCCGATCCCGAGCGCGGGCGACAGCTCGGTGCCGTCCTCGAGCGTCATCTTCTGCTTCGCGTTGTGCGTGTTGAAGCAGTACCAGGGACGTCCCCGCAGGCAGGCCCGGCACTGGCCGCACACCGCCCGCCAGTTCAGGATCACGAAGTCGCCGGGCTCCACCTCGGTCACCCCGTCGCCGACCGACTCGACGACCCCGGCCGCCTCGTGGCCCAGCAGGAACGGGAACTCGTCGTTGATCCCGCCCTCGCGGTAGTGCAGGTCGGTGTGGCAGACCCCGCACGCCTGGACCCTGACGACCGCCTCCCCGGGCCCGGGGTCCGGAACGATGATCGTCTCGATCCGCACCGGCCGTCCCTTGCCCGGTGCGACGACCCCGCGTACCTGCTGCGCCATGCTCCCGCCTCTCATAGCCTCGATCTTTCCCGACCCTATCCATCCCGCCTCCGGCCCGTCCGTGCCCTTCTGTTGCCTGGAAGGCCCTCTCAGGTAGGGGGTGGGAGATCACCTGCGTGCGCGATGCGGGTTCGGGCGGGCGGAACGAACGCTGGACCCCATGAAACGCACCATCTCCGCCCTGACGGCCGGCCTGGCGGTCGCCGCCGTCACCGCCACCGTGACCGCCACCATGCCCGCCACCGCGTCCGCCAGTGTCCCCGAGCGGCCCGCCGTCGGCCACGAGCACACCGCTCGCGGGCACCTCGTCTCCGCCGTCCATCTGCGCACCATGCCGGCCGGCCAGGTGCGCGCCTGGCTGGCGACCGAGGGGTTCGACGCCGCGTCCGTCCGGTACGGCGTGGACACCTACCGGCTCGTGTACCGGACGATCGACACCCGCGGCCGGGCGACGACGGCCAGCGGCCTGCTCGTGCTGCCCCGCAACGACGACCGCCGCCTGCGCACCGTCTCCTACGCGCACGGGACCATGAACTACAAGCCGGACGCCCCGTCGACGGCCGGCGACGTCTGGGGGCCGGGGCCGGCCGTGACCTTCGGAGCCGCGGGCTTCGCCGCCGTCGCCCCCGACTACCTCGGGCTCGGGAAGGGGCCGGGCGCGCACCCGTGGAAGGACGTGCCGTCCGAGACGTCCGCGTCCCTCGACATGTTGCGCGCGGCCCGCCAGTTCGTGCCGCGGGAGGGCCGGGTCCTCGACGGCCGGGTGCTGGTCACCGGGTTCTCGCAGGGCGCCTCGTCCGCGCTCGGCCTGGCCCGGGCCCTGCAGGAGGGCGCCGACCCGCACTTCCGGCTTCGTGCCGCCGCCCCGATCAGCGGCGCCTACGACTTCCGCGGCGCCGAGCTTCCGGCCTTGCTGAACGGCGAGGTGGCCCCGAAACTGGCCGTCGCCTACACCTCCTACCTGCTCACGGCGTGGAACCGCATCCACGGCGGTATCTACAGGCAACCGTCCGATGTGTTCCAGGAGCCGTACGCGAGCCGGGTCGAGAAGCTCTTCGACGGCACGACTCCCGGGCAGGTCATGCTGGAGGGCCTTCCCGACGAGCTCGGCCAGCTCCTCACCCCTCGGGGATTCCGGCTCCTGCGCCACCCGTCCGGGACGTTCGCCGAGGCGCTGCGCGTGGACGCGCAGGTGTGCACGGCATGGACCCCGCGGGTCCCCGTGCGCCTCTACAAGATCAGCGATGACGAGCAGGCCGTCGACGCCAACACCCCCGCCTGCGTCGCGGGCTTCCGCGCACGCGGCGCGGACGTCCCGGTCGTCGACGTGGGCGACACGGTCTACGAGGGCTCCCGCCATCTCGGCGCGAACCTGGCCGGCACCGCGATGATCGTCCGCTGGTTCGGCGCGCTCAGCTGAAGCGGATGGCCTGGAGCTTGTCGGCGGCGTCGCGGTCGAGGACCGTGACGCCGGCGGCGGGCGGGAGGGGGTCGCCGCTGCGGGCGCGATCGATCAGCGGCCGCCAGCGGCGGCAGTGCCGGGCGAACGTGGTGGCCGTGACGACGCGGCCGCGGGCGAACTGGCCGGCGCGGGCCGTCTCGGGGGCGACGTCGATGAGGATCAGGTGCAGCGTGCGGCCCCGGCGGCGCGCCAGCCAGGCGAAGCAGTAGAGGATGTGCGGCCAGGTGCCGCGGGTGTGCGCGACGACGGCGTGCCCGGCGACGATCGCGCGGCCGATGCGCCACACGTGCGTGGCGTGCACGAGCGGGGTCCGCATCCGCACGGGCAGCGGGCGCAGGAACCGCGCCCACCAGTTCCGGGCCTGCCGCGAGTCGATCACGAGGACGTCGTCGGCGCACACCGGTGCCGTCTCGTCGCCGTGCAGCCCGTACAGGCGGTTGAGCAGCGTGCTCTTGCCGGCCCCTGGGAGGCCGGCGACCAGTACCAGGGAACCCGCGGGGTAGCGCAGGGCGGGTCCCGGATCCACCTCGTGGGGTTCGCGGATGTCGACTCCTGGGCTCGGGCGGAAGTGTGTTGGGGCCAACGAACACCCCACACCGCTTGTTCCGTCCCGCGCCGGGGAGTCACCAGCCGCGGGCGCGCCACTCCGGGATCGACGGGCGCTCCCGGCCGAGCGTCGAGTCCTTGCCGTGGCCCGGGTAGAACCAGGTCGCGTCGGGGAGGCGGTCGAAGACGCGCTCCTCCACGTCCGACAGCAGCTGCTTGAACCGGGTGGGGTCGCCCCACGTGTTGCCGACGCCGCCGGGGAACAGGCTGTCGCCGGTGAACAGGTGCGGGCCGTCGGCCAGCTCGCCGCCGGCGTCGTACAGCAGCGCGATCGAGCCGGGCGTGTGGCCGCGCAGGTGGATGACGTCGAGGGACGCGCGCCCGACGGTGACGGTGTCGCCGTGCTCGACGGGCTCGGCGACCGGCTCGGGCAGGGCGCCGGCGTCGCGCGGGTTGGCGGCGACGGGCGCGCCGGTGGCGCGCACCACCTCGCTCAGCGCCATCCAGTGGTCCTCGTGCCGGTGCGTGGTGACGATCCGCGCCAGCGGCCCGTCGCCGATCAGCTCAAGCAGCCGGGGCGCCTCGTTCGCCGCGTCGATGAGCAGCCGCTCCCCGGTGGCGGTGCAGCGCAGGATGTAGGCGTTGTTGTCGTACGGGCCGACCGCCACCTTCGTGACCGTCAGCCCGGGCAGCTCCCGGACGTCGGGACGCCCGCCGGTCTCCACGTTCCCGGTGTAGGTCATGGGGTCCTCCCGTCGGTGGTTCGGAGACCATCTTCCATCATCGGCGGGGGTGATCCCGCCGCGCGGGGACCCTGGAAACGGAAATGAGTCACCAGACGCAGCCGGAACGTGTGCTCGCGGACGGAAATTCTCTCCTTGCCACCGCACCATGGTGAATGGAAGATCAGGATCGACTCCGTGAGGACGGTGACGCCTTGGTGACCGCTTTCCGTCCCGGACCGGACAGGGAGACGCCGGAGGACCTCCTCGGGCACGCCTGCACGCTGGTCCGGCTGTGCGGCCGGGACTCCGCCATCGCCGCGGTGTTCCTCGCACTCGTGCTGGCCGGGACCGCCACCCGGCTCGCGGCCGGCGTGCCCGGCCTCCCCGCGCTGGCGCTGCTGCCGGTGCTGGCCGGCGCGTTCGCCGTCTCCGTCGGCCACGCCGTCCGGGCCCGCCGGACGCTGGTGGCGGTGCTCGGCGAGGTGCGCGGCCGCACCGGCTCACCCCTCGACCCGGCCGTGCCGTGGACGCCGTTCGCCTCCGCGGTAGCGCTGGACGACCGGGTCCGCGACGCGGAGCTGCGCCGGCTGCTGTCGGCGGCCCACCGCTGCGGCGAGTTGTCCTGGCAGGCCGTCGCCTGGTCGGCGGCCACCGGCGTGCTGTTCCTGTTCTGGACGCTGGCGGCGGCGATGGCGGGAGGATGACCGGGTGATCGGCGACATCGCCGGCGGGGGGACGGGCCAGGGCGCCGCCCTGGACGTCCGGCCGGGCAGCTTCTGGGAGCGGCTGGCGCCCACCGACCGGCAGGCCCTGCGCGCCATGGGCCGGCGCACCGACATCCCGCCCGGCGGCATGCTGTGCCACCAGGGCTCGGTCGCGCCGGCCGTGTACGTGGTGTTCAAGGCGTCGCCGCGCGCGGCGAGCAACGCGGTCGCCAAGGAGTTCGTCGACTCCAGCGACGGCGACGAGTCGATCATCGATCTGTTCGGGGCGGGCGACCTGGTCGGCGTCCTCGGCCCCTGGGGGCACCCGCAGCGCGGCACGGTCGCCGCGCTCGACCACGTCACGGCGCTGCGCGTGGACCGCCGCAAGTTCCGCAGCCTGCTGGCGGCGAGCCCGCAGGTCGCCGAGGCGATGATGCACGCGATCTCCGAGAGCGTCACGTTCGGCGGCCGGCGGCACGCGGTGCGGGCGGCCGACCATCCGCAGCGGCTCGCCTACCACCTGCTGGAGCTGGCGCACCGGTTCGGCGAGCACCGTCCCGGGCAGGGGACGCGGATCCCGCTGAAGCTCAGCCAGGCGGAGCTGGCGAACTGGGCGGGGATCTCCCGCGAGACGCTGGTCCGCTGGTTCCGGCTGTGGCGGGCGCGGGGGATCCTCGACCGGCGGGCCCGCCCGCTGACCATCCTCGACGTCGAGCGGCTCCGCCGCGCCGCGAGCCCCTGGGGCGACGAGTGGCCCGTCACCGAGCCCGAGCGCGCAGCCGCCGCCGAGGGCGGGCCGGAGGGGGCCGGCATCGCGGCGCACGAGCCGGTGCGCCTCGACGCCCCGGGCGGCCGGCCCGCCGTGCGGCTGCCCGCCGACAACCCGTACTTCGCCGGGCGGACGGTGAGCCTCGGCAAGCTCGACCTGCTCGTCGGCCAGTCGGTGTGGCCGCGCGCGGTGGTCGTCCAGGGCATGGCGGGGGTCGGGAAGACGACGCTCGCGCTGCACTGGGCGCACCGCGTCGTGGACCGCTTCCCCGATGGCGTCCTGTTCGCCGACCTGCGCGGCACGAGCGGCGGCCCGGTCACGCCCGCGGAGGCGATGGGCCAGGTGCTGCGCGCGGCGGGGGTGCCCGGCGACCAGCTCCCGCGCACCGAGTCGGAGCTGGCCGCGCAGTGCCGGTCGCTGCTGGGCGACCGCAGGATGCTGCTCATCCTCGACAACGCCGTCCGGCCCGAGCAGATCAGGCCGCTGCTCGCCGCGGTGTCGTCCGGGCTGGTGCTCGTCACCAGCCGGTGGCGGCTGCCCGCCCTGCTCGAAGGCGCCGACATCCGGACCCTGGAACTGGGGGAGATGGCGACGCAGGAGGCGGTCGACCTGATCTCCAACGTCCTCGGGCCGGGCGACGCCCGGGTCCGCGACGAGCACAAGGCGGTCGTGCGGCTCGCCCGCGAGTGCGGACACCTGCCGCTGGCGCTCGGCGTCATGGCCGGGCGGCTCGCCGAGAACCCCGGCGAGTCGATCGCCGGGACCGTCCGGGAGCTGGCCGCCCGGGACGCGCAGGGCGCCGCGCCGTACGGGCCGGGCCTCGCGGGGGCGGGCCTGGGCGAGGGCGCGGCGCACGGCGCGTCCGGACCGGGCCTGAGCGCCGTCGTCAACCCGACCTTCGACGTCGCCTACCGGAGCCTGCGCCGCCACCAGCGGGAGGCGTTCCGCAGGCTCGGCCTCGTCGCCGGCCCCGACTTCACGCCCGCCGCGCTCGCCGCGCTGCAGGACCTGACGGTGGACGAGGCGCGCGAATGCCTGGAGGGGCTGCGGCAGGCGTACCTCGTCCAGGACGTCGGCCCCGGCCGGTACCGCATGCACGACCTGCTGCGCGAGTTCGCCCGCGAGCGCGGACTCGGGGAGGACTCCGACGGCGAGCTGCAGGCGGCGCAGCGGCGGCTGCTGGCCGGGTACCTCGCCGAGGCGCGGCGGGCGGGCGCGGCCCTGCCCGGACGGCCGCGCCCGGCCGTGCACCGAGCCGAGGCCCGCGGCCGGCCGCCGGACGCGGCCGAGCGCGCGGCGGGCCTCGCCTGGTTCGAGGCCGAGCGCCGCAACCTGGTCGCGGCGGTGCACCAGGCCGCGCGGCTCGGCCTGCACCGGACCTGCTGGGAACTCGCCGACGCGCTGTTCGACTTCCAGGACTTCCGGCGCTACAGCGAGGACAACATCGCCGTCCACCAGGCGGGCCTGCACGCCGCCCGGACCGAGGAGGACTGGGCGGCGGCGGCCGTCATGCTGCACAACCTGGCGGTTGCGCACTTCGAGATGGGCAGCTCCGTCCAGGCCATCGGGTACGGGGAGGACGCGCGGCGGGGGTTCCGCGCGGTCGACCCGCCCGACCGGTACGGGGAGGCCGTCACGCTGGCCACCCTCGCCGACGTCCACGTGGTGCTGGGCCGCTACCTCACGTCGATCGACCATGCGCGGCGGTCCCTGGAGATCCACGAGGACCTGCGGGACGACGCGGGCGTGGCCAAGAGCCGCAGCACCCTCGCGCGCGCCCATCTGGGCCTCGGCGACTACGAGACGGCACTGGAACACGCCGCGCTGGCGCTCGACGTCCGCCGCCGGCTGAACGACCAGGCGGGCGTGGCCGAGACGCTGCTCACCGTGGCGGGGGTCCATCGCCGCCAGGGGAACGTCCACGAGGCGGTGTCGCACGCACTGGAAGCCCTGTACATCCGGCAGGAGCTCGCCGACATGCACGGCGCGGCGCAGGCCCTGACGGAACTGGCCCGCATGAACGCCTCGCTCGGCCTGCGCGGAATGGCGCAGCAGGACGCCGAACAGGCACTCCGCACGTACCGGGCACTGGGCGCACGCCACGGGGAGGCGCGCGCGCTGACCACGCTGGGCATGCTGATGTGCGAGGCGACGAAGTTCGCGGAGGCCTTCACCTACTGCGGGCAGGCGCTCCGGCTGCACCGCGACATCAGCGACCGGCACGGCGAGGCCGAGGCGCTCGCGCAGATCGGGATCGTCCACTGGCGCCTCGGCCGGTACCGGGACGCGCGCGAGCACCTGCTCCGGGCGCTGGAGATCCGCCGCGAGATCGGCGACCAGCACGGCGAGGCCAACGACCTGGAGCACCTGTCGGTCGTGATGCGCCGCCTCGGCCGCCACCAGGAGGCGCTCGTGCTCGGCCTGGAGGCCCTCGACCTGTGGCACCAGCTCGGCGCGCAGGGCCGGATGGCCGGGACCCTCGGCAGCCTGGCCCGCACGTACTCGCGGCTCGGCCTGCCCGCCGAGGCCGAGCGCGCCGCGCGGCAGGCGCTCGGCATCCGCGAGTCCGGCGGCGACTGGTACGGCCTCGGCGTCGGCATGGACACCCTCGCCGCCGTCCTGCGCCGCGCCGGGCGGCACGAGGAGGCGCTGGAACGGGAGCTGGAGGCGCTGCGCCTGCTCGGCGAGGTCGGCGACCGGCACAGCGAGGCCACCGGCCTGGTCCACCTCGCCGCCATCCACCTCGACCTCGGGCACGCCGACGAGGCGCTGGAGACGGGCCGGCGCGGCCTCGACCTCGCCGCCGAGCTCGGCGCCGCCCGCGAGCAGGCGTACGCGCTGCACGCCATGGCCCGCGCATCCCAGCTGATCGGCAAGCACGCCCGCGCGGTCGAGCACGTGAACGCCGAGATCGTCATCCGCCGCGACATGGACGACCAGCGGGGCCTGCGGCAGGCGCTGGAACTGCTGCGCGACTCGCACCTCGCGCTCGGCGACCAGGCCGCGGCGGCGGACTGCGTCCGGCGCGTTCGCGCCCTCGACAACCTGCTGGAATCGGAAAGATCGCTCGACATGTGACGAACGACCTGGTCCATCGGCGCAGCGCCGCGTTCACTGGACCCTGCGGCCCCGGTCATGGGTGACCCCTGCCCGGATCCGGTCCCGGTGAGGAGGCGAGATGGAGATCACCAGCTTCTGGGACGCGCTGGCCCCGCCCGTCCGGGAGGAGCTGCGGCGGACGGGCGCGCCCGTGGTGATCAGGCCGGGCGCGTTCCTCATGCGCGAGCACACCCGCGCCTCCCAGGTCTTCGTGCTGCGCTCCGGGGCGGTCAGGGTCTGGGTGGACCGGCACGGCGAGATCGCCATCCTCGACGTCCTCGGCCCCGGCGACCTGGTCGGGGAGCTGGAGGCGGCGGACGGCGGCGTCCGGCACGCCAACGTCGAGGCGCTGACCCGCGTCGAGGCGCTCGTGCTGCCCGCCGCCCGGTTCCGGCGCGTCCTGGACGCCCACCCCGGCGCGGCGTGGGCCGTCGCCGCCGTCCTCGCCGAACGGCTCCGCGACTCCAACGAGCTGCGCGTCGCCCACTTCCCCGACGACCCGGGGCGCCGCCTCGCCGGCCGGCTCCTGCGGCTGGTCGCCCGGTTCGGCTCCCCGGCCAAGCAGGACGGTCCGGACGGCGTGACCGAGGAGGCCGTGCACGTCCGGGTCCCCGTCTCCCAGCAGGACCTCGGCCGGTGGGCCGGCATGGGCCGCCGCAAGGTCGCGCAGCTGCTGGCCGCCGAGCCGGTCCGCGGCGGGCTGACCCTCACCCGGAGCGCGATCGTCGTCCGCTCGGTGGACGCCCTGCACCGCCTCGCCGGGCACGACTCCGACCAGAGGGACTTCGACTAGAGGCCCGCCGGCGCGTGCGGCCAAGGCGGCGGCACCGGCGGCGGCCCCTCCGGCCGGACGCTCACGCCCGCGCCGTCCGACCGGCCGCTCAGCCAGCCCAGCAGGGCCCGCCCCGACCCGGACGCCTCCGGCCCGCCGGGCGCCCAGCCGAGGTCGGCGGACTCCCCGGAGTCGGTCGCGGTGATCCGGTACCCGGCCAGCCCGCCGAGCAGCTCCTCCGGCAGCGCCGCCATGTCCGTCAGCGTGGCCGCCGCGGACCACCGGACGTAGGGCTCCGGCCAGTCGGCCGGCCCGTACCCGGCGGCGAGGTCGACATGGTGCGCCTCCACCTCGTTCCAGCGGCGGTACACCGAGTACCAGGCGGGGTGCCACCACCCCATCATCGACCGCACGGGAGCGTTCCAGGCGTCCTCCGGGAGCGTGCGCGCCTGTTCGGAGAAGCGGGCCGCCGTGGCCATGACGTCCTCGACCAGCTCGGCGCGGCCGCGTCCCGCGCCCGCGTCGAGATCGGCGTTGCGCGTGTCGATGCTCGGGTACTGCGGGATCTCCACGCCCGTCCGCGCCCATTCGAGCAGGTTCCACAGGGACTCGGCGTTCCGTGCGACGTGCGTGGCCACATGCCCGCGGCTCCACCCGGGCAGGGCCGAGGGGGCGCGCATCTCCTCGTCGGAGAGCCTCTCCAGCGTCCCGACGACGGCCAGCACGCCCCGGTCCAGTTCGTCGAGCGCATCGCGCCAGTCCATGACCCCTCCTCAGCGAGACGGCCCTCCATCCTTTCGCACGGGCCCGGCCCGTGCCAGAGAATGGTGATCATGGAGCTACCGATCTGCGTGACCTGCGGCGTCCAGTACGGGGGACCTCGCGCTGACTGCCCGATCTGCGAGGACGAGCGGCAGTACGTCGGCTGGGACGGCCAGAAATGGACGACGCTGGAGGAACTGCGCGCCGGCCACCGGGGCCGGGTCGCCGAGGAGGGGCCGGACGTCATCGGGATCGGCGCGGAGCCGTCCACCGCCATCGGCCAGCGCGCCCTGCTGGCGCGCACCCCGTCCGGCAACGTCCTGTGGGACATGATCACTTACATCGACGACGACCTGGTCCGCCAGGTGACCGAGCTCGGCGGCGTCTCGGCCGTCGCGGTCAGCCACCCGCACTTCTACGGCAGCATGATCGAGTGGGCGCACGCGTTCGACGCCCCCGTCTACATCCACGAGGCCGACCGCCAATGGGCGGCCCGCCCGGACGACTCGGTCGTCTACTGGACGGGCGACACCCACGAGCTGGCCGACGGCCTCACGCTGATCAACGCGGGCGTCCACTTCGACGGCGGCCAGGTCCTGCACTGGCGGGACGCCCGCGCGCTCTTCTCCGGCGACATCCTCACGGTCGTCAACGACCGCGACTGGGTGAGCTTCATGTACAGCTATCCGAACTTCATCCCGGAGCGTCCCCGCACCATCCGGCGTGCCCTGCGCCTGCTGGAGCCGTACGACTTCGACCGCGTCTACGGCGCCTGGTGGCGGAAGATCGTCCACACCGACGGCAAGAGCGCCGTCCGCCGCTCCGCCGACCGCTACCTGGACTTCGCGCTCGACGACGAGTGACTCGGCAGAGCGCCTCTGCGATCGCGGCCCGGTCCTGGCCCTCGTCCTGGACGCCCTCCGTGCCCGTTGAAGGTGCCCGCTGATGATGCTCGGGGTGTTCCGGTGGCGGGGGGTGTTCGAACACGTGTACGGTCGGAGTGCCGTCCGGACCTCTCGGGACGGACGGGTAGCTTCATGAAATGCAGCGGCGAGCGCCGCTGTTGAGGACTCGGGGGATTCTGTCGTACCCCGTGGCTAGCCTTGAGACCGACCTGTCTCTCCCCACAGCCGCGCCCCAGAAGAGGAACCGGAAGTACACCGTGCATGACCGACTCATCGTGCGTGGAGCACGCGAGCACAACCTGAAGGACGTCTCGCTCGACCTCCCGCGGGACTCCATGATCGTGTTCACCGGTCTGTCGGGTTCCGGGAAGTCCAGCCTGGCCTTCGACACGATCTTCGCGGAGGGCCAGCGCCGGTACGTGGAGTCGCTGTCGGCCTACGCCCGGCAGTTCCTCGGCCAGATGGACAAGCCCGACGTCGACTTCATCGAGGGGCTGTCCCCGGCGGTGTCGATCGACCAGAAGTCGACCAGCAAGAACCCGCGGTCGACGGTCGGGACGATCACCGAGGTGTACGACTACCTGCGGCTGCTCTACGCCCGGATCGGGCACCCGCACTGCCCCGAGTGCGGCCGGCCGATCAGCCGGCAGGCGCCGCAGCAGATCGTCGACCGGGTGCTGGAGCTGGAGCCCGGCACCCGCTTCCAGGTCCTCGCGCCGGTGATCCGCGGGCGCAAGGGGGAGTACCTGGAGCTGTTCCGCGAGCTGCAGTCCAAGGGCTACTCGCGGGCGCTTGTCGACGGGCAGATGGTCCGCCTGGACGAGCCGCCCAAGCTCAAGAAGCAGGAGAAGCACGACATCTCCGTCGTGGTCGACCGGCTCTCGGTGAAGGACTCCGCCCGGCAGCGCCTCGCCGACTCGGTCGAGACGGCGCTGGGGCTCGCGGGCGGCACCATCGTTCTCGACTTCGTCGACCTGCCCGAGGACGACGAGCACCGCACCCGGATGTACTCCGAGCACCTCTACTGCCCCTACGACGACCTGTCGTTCGAGGAGCTGGAGCCCCGGTCGTTCTCGTTCAACTCGCCCTACGGCGCCTGCCCCGACTGCACCGGCCTCGGGACGCGGATGGAGGTCGACCCCGAGCTCGTCATCCCGGACGGCGAGCTGACCCTCGGCGAGGGCGCGATCCAGCCGTGGTCCAACGGGCACGTGAGCGACTACTTCCTGCGCCTGCTGTCCGCCCTCGGCGACGCGATGGGCTTCGACCTGAACACGCCGTGGGACAAGCTGCCCGCCAAGGCGCGCAAGGCCATCCTGAACGGGCACGAGACGCAGGTCCACGTCCGCTACAAGAACCGGTACGGGCGGACGAGGTCGTACTACACCGCGTACGAGGGCGTGATCCCCTACATCCAGAGGCGGCACGCCGAGTCCGAGAGCGACTCCAGCCGGGAGCGGTACGAGGGCTACATGCGGGAGATCCCCTGCCCGACGTGCGAGGGCGCCCGGCTCAAGCCGGTCGTGCTCGCCGTCACCATGGGCGGGCGGTCGATCGCCGAGGTCGCCGCGATGCCGATCGGCGAGGCCGCGAAGTTCCTGCTCGCGATGGAGCTGGGCGAGCGCGAGCGGCACATCGCCGAGCGCGTGCTCAAGGAGATCAACGCCAGGCTCGGCTTCCTGCTGGACGTCGGCCTCGACTACCTCACCCTCGACCGGGCGTCGGCGACGCTCGCCGGCGGCGAGGCGCAGCGCATCCGGCTGGCGACGCAGATCGGGTCCGGCCTGGTCGGCGTCCTCTACGTGCTGGACGAGCCGTCCATCGGCCTGCACCAGCGCGACAACCACCGGCTGCTGGAGACGCTGCTCCGGCTCCGCGACATGGGCAACACCCTGATCGTCGTCGAGCACGACGAGGACACCATCGCCTCCGCCGACTGGATCGTCGACATCGGCCCCCGCGCGGGCGAGCACGGCGGCGAGATCGTCGTGTCCGGCACGGTCGAGGACCTGAAGAAGTCCGAGCGCTCCCTGACCGGCGCCTACCTGGACGGGCGCCGCGAGATCGCCGTCCCGCAGATCCGCCGGCCCCGGACCAGGGGCCGGGAGGTCACCGTCAAGGGCGCCCAGCAGAACAACCTCCGCGACGTGGACGTCTCGTTCCCGCTCGGCGTGCTCACCGCCGTGACCGGAGTGTCGGGGTCCGGCAAGTCGACGCTGGTCAACGACATCCTCTACAGCGCGCTGGCGAAGAAGCTGAACGGGGCGAAGACCGTCCCCGGCAAGCACAAGCGCGTCAACGGCGTCGACCAGCTCGACAAGGTCGTGCACGTCGACCAGTCGCCGATCGGCCGCACCCCGCGGTCCAATCCGGCGACCTACACCGGCGTCTTCGACCACATCCGAAAGCTGTTCGCGCAGACCACCGAGGCGAAGGTGCGCGGCTACCAGCCGGGCCGGTTCTCCTTCAACGTCAAGGGCGGCCGCTGCGAGAACTGCTCCGGCGACGGCACCATCAAGATCGAGATGAACTTCCTGCCGGACGTCTACGTCCCGTGCGAGGTCTGCCACGGCGCCCGGTACAACCGGGAGACCCTGGAGGTCCACTACAAGGGCAAGACGATCTCCGAGGTGCTCGACATGCCGATCGAGCAGGCCACCGGGTTCTTCGAGCCGATCAAGGCGATCCACCGGCACCTGAAGACCCTCAACGACGTCGGCCTCGGCTACGTCCGGCTCGGCCAGCCCGCCCCCACCCTGTCCGGCGGCGAGGCGCAGCGCGTCAAGCTGGCCTCGGAGCTGCAGAAGCGCTCCACGGGGCGCACCATCTACGTCCTGGACGAGCCGACCACCGGCCTGCACTTCGAGGACATCCGCAAGCTCCTCGGCGTCCTGAACGGGCTGGTCGACAAGGGCAACACGGTGATCGTCATCGAGCACAACCTGGACGTCATCAAGACCGCCGACTGGATCATCGACATGGGTCCCGAAGGCGGCTCGCGCGGCGGCACCGTCGTCGCCACCGGCACGCCCGAGGACGTGGCCGCGGTGGAGGCGAGCCACACCGGCCAGTTCCTCAAGAAGATCCTCTGACCCCGCCCCGCGCGGGGCGCCCGTGGGCCGTCCACCAAGATGGGACCATGGGAGACGATGTGACGCCCGGGGTCGAGCACGCCTCCGGCGAGCGGGGGATCGGACGGCGGGCCGTGCTGTGCGGCGGGGCCGGTGCGGCCGGTGCGGCCGTGCTCGCCGGCTGCGCCGGGGGAGGCGGGGCGCCGCCCGCCGCCGACCTGAAGGGCGAGGAGATCGCGAAGGCCGCCGACATCCCGGTCGGCGGCGGGAAGGTCTACGGGGACCGCAAGGTCGTCGTGACGCAGCCGACCCAGGGCGCCTTCAAGGCGTTCACGGCGGTGTGCACGCACCAGGGGTGCACCGTGGGCGGCGTCGCCGACGGGTTGATCAACTGCCCGTGCCACGGCAGCGAGTTCGCCATCGCGGACGGATCGGTGCGGCGCGGCCCGGCAAAGGAGCCGCTCAAGGAGTATCCGGTGCAGGTCAAGGGCGGTGCCGTCGTCGTCACCTGACCGCCCGCGTACATGAGAATTTGGTTTCGCTTTGAACCACCTTGGTCGCGCATCCGTGCTTCCTGGTGACGGACAGATACCGACGAACATGTCACCGGAGGGCGAGAATGCCACAGAGGTCCGAGACGCAGGCGGACGAATCGGAGCAGCAGCCGGGGGAGGCGCCGGCCGCGGGCGGGACCCGCAGAGGCCTGCTCATCGGTGCCGGGCTCGCGGGCGTGGCCGGGCTGGCGGCGGCGTGCGGCGGGTCCGGCGGCGACGATGACGCGGGCGGCTCCGGCGGCGACTCGGGCGGCTCGGGCGGCGGCTCGGGCGGGTCCGGCGGTGGCGCGCTGGCGGCGGCGAGCGAGATCCCGGTCGGCGGCGGCAAGGTCTTCGAGGACGCCAAGGTCGTCGTGTGCCAGCCCCGGCAGGGCGAGTTCAAGGCGTTCTCCGCCGCCTGCACCCACCGCGGGTGCAGCGTCGGGTCGGTGTCCGGCGGCACGATCAACTGCCCGTGCCACGGCAGCAAGTTCAAGATCGACGACGGGTCGGTGGTGGCCCCGCCCGCGGACAAGCCCCTGGAGGAGAAGAAGATCACCGTCCAGGGGGACCAGATCATGCTCGCCTGAGCGTCTCCGCGTGCGCCGGGCCGTCCTCGCGCGGGACGGCCCGCGCGCCGTCGGCGTGCCGTCCCTCCGCGACGGCGCCGTCCGCCGGCGGCCCGGCACCGGGCCCGGCGGGCCCGGCGGGCTGCGCGGGTTCCGCGCCGTCCGCGACGGGGTCGGGGCCGACGCGGAACCGGGGGAGGGCCTCCGGGTGATGGTCGCGGACATAGGAGACGAGGTGCTCCCGCACGTCGCAGCGCAGGTCCCAGGTGCTGGCCGAGTCGGCGGCGCTCATCAGCGCCCGGAGCCTGACGACGCCGTTCGGCAGGACGTCCACCACCTGCAGCATCCACTCCCGGCGGTCCCACAGCGGGTTCTCCTGCAGCGCCTTGTACAGTTCGGCGCGCAGTTCCTCGACCGGGACCGTCCAGTCCACGTGAAGTTCCACCGAGCCGAGGAGCCGGCTGGAGTGGCGCGTCCAGTTCTCGAACGGCTGCTCGGTGAAGTGCGACACCGGGAAGATCATCCGCCGGTCGTCCCAGAGCTGGAGCACCACGTACGACAGCGTCAGCTCCTCGACCCGCCCCCAGATGTCCTGCGTGACGACGACGTCGTCCAGCCGCAGCGCGTCGCTGAACGCCAGCTGCAGCCCGGCGAGCAGGTTGCCGAGCGTCGGCCGCGCCGCGATGCCGACGACCAGCCCGGCGACGCCCGCCGACGCCAGCACCCCGGCGCCGACCGCCCGCACGGCCGGGAAGGTGAACAGGGCCGCGCCGACCGCGAGGACCACGATGATCATCGCGGTGATGCGGCGCAGCAGCAGCATCTGCGTGCGGGCCCGCCTGGCCCGCCGGTTGCGCTCTCCCTCGATGCGCATCAGCCGCGCCAGCGGCGGGTCGCTCAGCGCGTAGGCGATGCGCAGCACCAGCCAGGTGGTCGCGCCGATGGCCGCGATCCGCAGCGCGTGCCGGACGGCGCCCTCGGCCTGGCCGTCGACGAGCTGGTACGGCATCGCGGCGCTGGAGCTCACCACCGCCGCGAAGGCGAACGCCGGCGCGGCGCAGCGGCGGGCGACGCGTCCGGCGCCGGGCCAGCGCGCCGACAGCCGGCCCGCGAGCAGCCGCCGGCCTCCTTCCACGATGATCACGGACGTGGCGACGACGGCCGCCAGGACGATCCATGCCCAGAGGGCGGACATCTGCGGAACGACCCCCTTCCCGTGCTGCCGGGGAACGATGCTCAACCTGCGTCTGACCTTCCCTTTCCGCGTACTTTGCGGTCATCCGGCATTAAACGGGAGATCTACATCACTCCCCGACGTACGGCGACAGAACGGGCGCGCACCGGCGCACGCCTGTCGGTACGGCCCATTAGGCTTCTGAACGTGGCAGATCCGGCGACCTACCGACCCGCACCGGGCTCCATCCCTGAATCCCCCGGGGTGTACCGATTCCGGGATGAGCACGGCCGGGTCATCTACGTGGGCAAGGCGAAGAACCTGCGCTCGCGCCTGAACTCCTACTTCGCCGACTTCTCCGCGCTGCACCCCCGAACCCAGACGATGGTGCAGACGGCCGCGAGGGTCGACTGGACGGTCGTCGGCACCGAGGTCGAGGCCCTCCAGCTGGAGTACTCCTGGATCAAGGAGTTCGACCCCCGGTTCAACGTCCGCTACCGCGACGACAAGTCGTACCCGTATCTCGCCGTCACCCTGAACGAGGAGTTCCCGAGGGTGATGGTGATGCGGGGCGCCAAGCGGAAGGGCGTGCGCTACTTCGGGCCGTACTCCCACGCGTGGGCGATCCGGGAGACGGTCGACCAGCTGCTGCGCGTGTTCCCCGTCCGGACGTGCAGCGCCGGGGTGTTCAAGCGCCAGCACCAGCTCGACCGCCCCTGCCTGCTCGGCTACATCGGCAAGTGCTCCGCGCCGTGCGTGGGCCGCGTCTCCCCGGAGGAGCACCGCCTGCTCGCCGAGGACTTCTGCGACTTCATGGCGGGCACCACCTCCCGCTTCATCAAGCGCCTCGAACGCGACATGCGCGAGGCCGCCGCGGCCCAGGAGTACGAGCGCGCCGCCCGCCTGCGCGACGACATCCGCGCCCTGGAGCGCGCCCTGGAGAAGCAGACGGTCGTCCTGCCCGACCGCACCGACTGCGACATGATCGCCTTCGCCGAGGACGAGCTGGAGGCGGCCGTCCAGGTCTTCTACGTGCGCGGCGGCCGCATCCGCGGGCAGCGCGGGTGGGTCGTCGACAAGGTCGAGGACGTCACCACCTCCGACCTCGTCGAGCACTTCCTCATCCAGGTCTACGGCGAGAGCGAGTCGGTGCCCCGCGAGGTCTTCGTGCCGGCCCTGCCGCCGGAGGAGGACGCCATGACCGAGCTGCTGTCCGAGCAGCGCGGCGGGCCCGTCCGGCTGCGCGTCCCGCAGCGGGGCGACAAGAAGACGTTGCTGGAGACGGTCGCCCGCAACGCCCACGAGGCGCTCAAGCAGCACAAGACGCGCCGCGCGTCCGACCTCACCACCCGCAGCCGCGCCCTCCAGGAGATCCAGGACGCCCTGGAGCTGGACGACGCGCCCCTGCGCATCGAGTGCTACGACGTCTCCAACCTCCAGGGCACCAACGTGGTCGCGTCCATGGTCGTGTTCGAGGACGGCCTGGCCCGCAAGAGCGAGTACCGCCGCTTCACGATCAAGGCCGTGGAGGGGCAGGACGACGTCCGGTCCATCCACGAGGTCATCACCCGCCGGTTCCGCCGCTACCTCGCCGAGAGCGAGAAGACGGGCGAGCTGGACACGCTCGGCGATCCCTCGGAGGCGGCCGCCGAGGCGGCCGAGGGCGGCTCCCCGGAGAGCGAGGCGGACGAGGGCGCGCACCAGCCGATCGACCCGGAGACGGGGCGGCCGCGCAAGTTCGCCTACCCGCCCAACCTGGTGATCGTCGACGGCGGCCCGCCGCAGGTCGCCGCCGCGCAGCGCGCCCTCGACGAGCTGGGCGTCGACGACATCGCGGTCTGCGGGATCGCCAAGCGGCTCGAAGAGATCTGGCTGCCCGGCGAGGCCGACCCCGTCGTCCTGCCGCGCAACAGCGAGGGCATGTTCCTCGTCCAGCGGGTACGCGACGAGGCGCACCGGTTCGCCATCACCTTCCACCGGCAGCGGCGGTCGAAGTCCATGACGGTCAGCGAACTCGATAACGTTCCTGGTCTGGGCCCGGCGCGGCGCGCGGCGCTGCTGAAGCACTTCGGCTCGCTCAAGCGGCTGAAGGACGCGACGCCCGAGCAGGTCGCCGAGGTCCCGGGCATCGGCATGCGCAGCGCCGAGAGCATCGTCGCGGCGCTGCACGGCGGCGCCGTCCCGGCGGGCGGCGCGGGCGACGGGGAGCACAGGGGGAGACGGTCATGACGAGCGAGACGAAGATCCCGGACATCGTGATAGTCACCGGCATGTCCGGGGCGGGCCGCAGCACCGCGGCCAAGTCCCTGGAGGACCTCGACTGGTTCGTGGTCGACAACCTGCCGCCGGGACTGCTCGCCACGATGGCCGACCTCGGCGGCCGGGTGAAGGACGCGGTGCCGCGCATCGCCGTGGTCGTCGACGTCCGCAGCCGCGCGTTCACCGAGGACCTGCACTCCTCGATCGCCGAGCTGGAGGCGCGCGGCGTCCACCCGCGGGTGGTGTTCCTGGAGGCCGGCGACGCCGACCTCGTGCGCCGTTTCGAGAGCGTCCGCCGCCCGCACCCCTTGCAGGGCGACGGGCGCCTGGTGGACGGCATCGCCCGCGAGCGCGAGCTCGTCCGCGAGGTCCGCGCCGAGGCCGACCTGGTCATCGACACCAGCGGCCTGAACGTGCACGAGCTGCGCAACAAGATCATCGGGTTCTTCGGCAACGACACCGGCGAGTCCAGCCTGCGCGCGACCGTCGTGTCGTTCGGCTACAAGTACGGCCTGCCCGTCGACGCCGACCTGGTGGTCGACTGCCGGTTCCTGCCGAACCCGCACTGGGTGCCGGAGCTGCGGCCGAAGACGGGCCGCGACGCCGCCGTCCGCGACTACGTCCTCGGGCAGCGCGGCGCCAAGGAGTTCCTGGACGCCTACTCCGAGGTGCTGCGGCTCCTCGCCGACGGCTACGAGCGCGAGGGCAAGCACTACGTGACCCTCGCCGTGGGATGCACGGGCGGAAAACACCGTAGTGTGGCCATGGCGGAACAGATCGCCGCCCGGCTGCGGGACGAGGGCCTCGAGGTGCAGGTCGCCCATCGTGACCTCGGCCGCGAGTGACAGCCCGCGCCGGGCCCCGGCGGGGCTCCCGGACGAGGAGAGAAACGGCACGGTGAAGCCGCCAGGCCCGAAGGTCGTCGCGCTCGGCGGGGGCCACGGCCTCTACGCCTCGCTGTCGGCGCTGCGCCGCGTCACCGACCGGCTGACGGCGATCGTCACCGTCGCCGACGACGGCGGCTCCAGCGGACGGCTCCGCCGCGAACTCGGCGTGCTGCCGCCCGGCGACCTGCGGATGGCGCTCGCCGCCCTGTGCGGCGACGACGAATGGGGGCAGACCTGGCGGGACGTGGTCCAGCACCGCTTCCGCAGCCAGGGCGACCTGCAGGACCACGCCGTCGGCAACCTCCTCATCGTCGCGCTGTGGGAACTGCTCGGCGGCGACGCCGCGCCCGGCTCCACCGTCGCCGGCCTCGACTGGGTCGGCCGCCTGCTCGGCGCGCACGGCCGCGTCCTGCCGATGGCCGCCGTGCCGATGGACATCGTCGCCGACGTGCGCGGCGCCGACCCGTCCCGCCCCGACGAGATCACCCACGTCAAGGGGCAGGTGGCCTGCGCGAAGACGCCCGGCAGCGTGCTCGGGGTGTCGCTCGTGCCCGCCGACCCGCCCGCCTGCCCGGAGGCACTCGCCGCCGTCGACGACGCCGACTGGATCGTGTTCGGCCCCGGCTCCTGGTTCACCAGCGTCCTGCCGCACCTCAAGGTGCCCGCGCTGGCCCGCGCCCTCACCACCTCCCGCGCCCGCCGCGCCGTCGCGCTGAACCTCGCGCCGCAGCCCGGCGAGACCGACGACTTCTCGCCGCAGACCCACCTGGAGGTCTTGCAGGCGCACGCGCCGGACCTTCGTGTGGACGTCGTCCTCGCCGACCGCGGCGTGGTGGACGACACCGCGGCGCTCGACAAGGCCGTCCAGGACCTCGGCGGGCGCCTCGTCCTCGCCGACGTCGCCGCCGACGACGGCTCGCCGCGTCATGAACCCGCCCGCCTGGCCCAAGCCTTCGTACAGATATTCGCCGAGTGACGACCGGCGCGGCCGTCATCGGCCAGACTGCTGGAAGTCCGATAGGGGGAGGGTTCATCAGATGGCGATGACCGGTGTGGTCAAGGACGAGCTGAGCAGGCTCACGGTGCTGAAGCCGTGCTGCCGCAAGGCCGAGGTCTCGACGCTGCTGCGGTTCGCGGGCGGCCTGCACCTGGTCAGCGGCCGCATCGTGATCGAGGCCGAGATCGACACCGGGGTCGCGGCCCGGCGCCTGATCAAGGACATCGCGGAGGTGTTCGGGCACACCTCCGAGGTCGTCGTCCTCGCGCCGAGCGGCCTGCGCAAGGGCAACCGCTACGTGGTCCGCGTCTTCCGGGACGGCGAGTCGCTGGCCCGCCAGACCGGCCTCATCGACAACAACGGCCGCCCCGTCCGGGGCCTGCCCCGGCACGTGGTCGCGGGTGCCGCCTGCGACGCCGAGTCGGCCTGGCGCGGCGCCTTCCTCGCGCACGGCTCCCTCACCGAACCGGGCCGGTCCATGTCCCTCGAAGTGACCTGCCCGGGCCCGGAGGCCGCGCTCGCCCTCGTGGGCGCCGCCCGCCGCCTGAAGATCCACGCCAAGGCCCGCGAGGTCCGCGGCGTCGACCGCGTCGTCGTCCGCGACGGCGACGCCATCAGCGCCCTGCTCACCCGGCTCGGCGCGCACGACAGCGTCCTCGCCTGGGAGGAGCGCCGCATGCGCCGCGAGGTCCGCGCCACCGCCAACCGCCTCGCGAACTTCGACGACGCCAACCTCCGCCGCTCCGCCCGCGCCGCCGTCGCCGCCGGCGCCCGCGTCGCCCGCGCCCTGGAGATCCTCGGCGACGACGCCCCCGAGCACCTCGTCAACGCCGGCCGCCTCCGCCTGGAGCACAAGCAGGCGTCCCTGGAGGAACTCGGCCAGCTCGCCGACCCGCCCCTCACCAAGGACGCCATCGCCGGCCGCATCCGCCGCCTCCTCGCCATGGCCGACAAGCGCGCCGGCGACCAGGGCATCCCCGGCACCGAGGCCAACCTCACCGCGGACATGCTGGCGCCGTAGGTCCGGGTCAGTCGCCTCTGAGGATCCGGGGGATCAGGTCTTCGCGGAGCTGGCCGTAGCCGGTCTCGGCCCAGACGCTCTGGGCGGGGTCGGCCTCGTAGTAGGGGACCTTGCGGCCGTCGCGGCGGTCGGTGAGGACGTCGGGGGTCTGCTTTTCGCGGGTGGCGCGGGCGCACGGGCGGCAGGTCTGGACGCGGAGGCGCTCGCGGGAGCCGACGGGGCGCCAGTCGAGCTTGTTCGTGGCGTCGCCGTGGAGGGGGTTGAAGAAGCACAGGGGGACCGGCGGGATCTCCGGCTTGCCGTTCGCCAGGGACCGGGCGGAGGCGAGCGCGTCCCGGCCCTGGTCGAGCAGGACGAGGACGCCGGCCAGGTCGGGGACGCCTTCCGCGGCGTCGAGGGTCTTCCCGGCGGCCTGGTAGGCGTCCAGGGCCGTGGCCATCAGGGTGCGGGTCCGCTCGTCGGTGGTGGGGACGGTGGTCTCGTCCAGAAGCTCGCCGAACGCGATGACCTCGCGGGAGGCCTGCTCGCGGAGCTGGTCCTCCGTGGCGCGGTTCGCCGTGGCGAACACCGTGCGCGGCATGAGAAGGCCTTCGGCCTCGCGGCGGACGGACGGCATGCGGCGGCGGCGCCACAGGAGGAAGCCGCCGACGCCGAGGACGGCCAAGCCGGCCACCCCCGCGCCGAGCGGGACGAGTGAGCCGTCGCCCTCCTCCTCGGCTGCCTCGGGTCGCGTGCTGCGGCGTGCGTTGACGCGCTTGTCGAGCTCGTCGGAGAGGCGGTCGTACTCCCGTGCGGCGGTGCCGGAGATGAGCAGGTCGAGGGCGCGGCCGAGCTTCGCCGCGAGCGGCGCGTCGTCCATGGCGCGGTCGATGGTGACGGCGCCGGTGGCGTCCCGGGCGCTGTGGTCGCCGCCCCACTCCCGGGCCGTCAGGTTCTCGGTGTCGTCGTCGAAGGTGATGAAGACGCCGTCGCGGCCGAGGCGGTCGTGGACGACGGTCGCGAGCTGGTCGGCGTCCGTCCACGTGCCGCCCTTGACCATGGGGACCAGCACGATGAAGACCCGGGTCGGCGCCTTCCTCAGCTTGGAGAGGAGCCTGCGGCGCTCCGCCGCGGGGAGCGCGGAGGCGAGGGACGGGTCGACGTGGATCGGGGAGCGGCGGAGGGACGCGGCCAGCCGCTCGCCAGGGGACGGTTCAGTCAACACCGAGGTACCTCATCACACGGGGGAGGAAGTTCTTGCCGCGGCTGCCCCACGCCGTGTCCTGCCACACTCCGGGGACGAGGGTGTGGGGGCGGCGGCCGTCCGGGCCGGGGATCTTGAGGAGGTGCTGCTCGCCGAGGCCGTACCGCTTGTCGAACTCGTGGCAGTTCCTGCAGAGCGGGCATTCCCGGGGCAGGCCGTGCTCCTCCAGCTTCCGGACGCGCTTGCGGAGGGCGGATTCCCCGTGGAGGGGGTTGACCAGGCACGGCGAGGGCGGGGACGCGAGGTCCCGGTCGAGCGCGAGGCGACCCTGCCGGGCGAGGACGATGGCGCCGACCAGGTCGATCGCCTTGTCCTGGTCGTCCTTGGCGTCGTCGTAGAGGATCTGTGCGGCGTCGTAGGCGGAGACGGCGTAGCGGCGCCCGCGCCCCTCGTCCGTGGCGGCGAGCAGGCGGTTCAGCCGCGCCACCTCCTTGGCCGCCTCGCGCCGGAGGCGGCGCATGCTCGGGGTGCGGCTCGCCCAGGAACGGCGCCGGACCTCGGTCCCCTCGCGGCGGCGGCCGAGGAGGGCGAGGACGCCGATGCCGAGCCAGTACAGGACCGCGGCGCCGGCCGGGCCGGCGAGGAGGAGGCCGGTCAGGAGCGGAGCCTGGATCTCGGGGTCGGCCGGCGTCAGCTCGTTCTCCTTCCCGAACGGGTCGGGGGTGGAGTACAGCTCCGGCGTTTCCGGCGACGCCGTGGGCGCCGTGGCGTAACCGTCCAGGCGCTGGGAGATCCGGTCCGCGAGCCCGGTGAACGGGCGTTCGGGGTCGGCCGGCTCGTAGCCGCCCGGATCGTCCTCGTCCAGGGAGGAGTAGGGGAGCCGGCGGGGGACGCGGAAGGCCACCGACTCCAGGTATCCGCGCCCGTTGACCATCAGGTAGAGCCCGTCGCGGCCCGAACGGTCGTGGAGCATGTGCAGGAACGCCCTGTCGCGGCCCTGCGACTCCGATTCGCTCGGGTTCGGGATCACCACGACGTACACCGGCGTGCCGATCAGCTTCGCGGTCCTGCCGATGGCCGCGTGGAGCCGTGCGCGGTCGGGCCCGCCGAGCGCCGCGGAGACGTCCGGGTCGACGAACAGCGGGTCCTTGGCGAGCGCCGCACCGACCCGGTCCAGCCGGTGGTAGGCGTGCGGCGGCTCCTCCGCGAAGGCGGCGGACGGCCGCGCGGCGGGCCACGCGGCGAGGACGATGGCGGCGAGCAGAAGGCAGATCCGTCTCATCGGCGCCCCTTCGCCGGTGTCTTCTTCTTCTTCGGTTTCGCGCGGCGGACGCGGTGGCCGATGAGCAGGGCGAGGATGGTCCCTCCGCTGAGGGCCGTCCCGGCACTGAACACGCCCCATTCGATGTAGGCCGCGCGCCGGTCGGCCGCGTCGTCGGCGTCCAGCGCCTTCCTGACTTCGGACTCGGGCCTCGGACGCGGATGGTCGCGGCGTTCTCTGGCCCGGCCCGACAGGGCGATCTCCACGAACCGCTCGATCATCTCGGCCGCGCTCGCGTCATAGGGGAGCTCGAACTTCGCGGCCCACCAGGCGTCGTCGACCGCGAGCCGCCGTCCCCCGCCGAACTGCCGCGCCTCGCCGTAGCCGCTGGACGGAGAGACCACGATGTACACGCCGTCCTTGCGCAGCCGGTCCCGGAGCAGGGACACCAGGGAGTCGGTGGGGTCGTCCTCCCCCAGCCCGGAGGTGGGCGTCACCGCCACGTACGCGGGGACGCCGAGCCGCGCGACGGACGCCTTGATCCGTGCGGCCGCGTCGGCGGGCAGGCCGCGCGGGGCGTGGTCGGTCACGTAGACGGGATCGCGGCGGAGCGCGGCGGCGATGTGGTCCGCCCTGCTCACCGGCTTGGCGGGCTTCGGCGCCGCCGAAGCGGCAGGAGCCAACATCGCCCCCACAAGTCCCACGAACAGGACGAAGCACCCGCGCCACATGGTCGGGGAGTGTAGTGATGATCGTGCCCGATCCCCCCATCGGGGGAGCGGTGGATCACCCTGGAATCCCACGCGACCGGTGTCGGGCTACCCGTGGGTCATTGGATAGGGTCTGAGGTGGGGGAGAACCCCGGATCGACAGTAGCTGACGATGTACGAGGAGAGCCGTTCCGTGACCATCCGAGTAGGCATCAACGGGTTCGGCCGGATCGGCCGTAACTTCTACCGCGCGGTGAAGGCGTCCGGGGCCGACATCGAGGTCGTGGCGGTCAACGACCTGACGGACAACGCCACGCTGGCCCAGCTGCTCAAGTACGACAGCATTCTCGGCCGTTTCCCCGAGGACGTGCGCGCCACCTCCGACGAGATCGTCGTCGGCGGCAAGGCGATCAAGGCGTTCGAGGAGCGCGACCCAGCGAACCTCAAGTGGAGCGACGTCGGCGCCGACGTCGTCGTGGAGTCCACCGGCTTCTTCACCGACGCCACCAAGGCCAAGGTGCACGCCGACAACGGCGCCCAGAAGGTGATCATCTCCGCGCCGGCCAAGAACGAGGACCTCACCGTCGTCCTCGGCGTGAACGAGGACAAGTACGACCCGGCGAACCACACGGTGATCTCCAACGCGTCCTGCACCACCAACTGCCTGGCCCCGCTGGCGAAGGTCCTGCACGACAGCTTCGTCATCGAGAAGGGCCTGATGACGACGATCCACGCCTACACGCAGGACCAGAACCTGCAGGACGCGCCGCACAAGGACCTGCGCCGCGCCCGCGCCGCCGCGCTGAACGTCGTGCCGACCTCCACCGGCGCCGCCAAGGCGATCGGCTTGGTGCTGCCCGAGCTGAACGGCAAGCTGGACGGCTACGCGCTGCGCGTCCCGGTGCCGACCGGCTCCGCCACCGACCTCACCGCCACGCTGTCCCGCGAGGTGACGGCGGAGGAGGTCAACGAGGCGTTCAAGGCCGCCGCCGAGGGCCCGCTGAAGGGCTACCTCACCTACACCGAGGACCCGATCGTCTCCAGCGACATCGTCACCGACCCGGCGTCCTGCATCTTCGACTCCGGGCTGACCAAGGTCATCGGCGACCAGGTGAAGGTCGTCGGCTGGTACGACAACGAGTGGGGCTACTCCAACCGCCTCGTCGACCTCGTCAAGCTCGTCGGCGCGTCGCTGTAATCGACCGCCACCCGCGCCGTGGCCGCGCACGAACCCGCGGCCACGGCGCGGCCGTGCACGGAAGGACATCGCAACCCGATGCGCACCATTGACGATCTCGACGTCGCCGGCCGGCGCGTCCTCGTCCGCGCGGATCTGAACGTCCCCCTGGAGGACGGCCGGATCACCGACGACGGCCGGATCCGGGCCAGCCTGCCGACGATCGAGACGCTGCGGACCCGGGGCGCCAAGGTCATCGTCTGCGCCCACCTGGGCCGCCCCAAGGGCCAGGTCAAGCCCGAGTTCTCGCTGGCCCCGGTGGCCGCGCGGCTCGGCGAGCTGCTGGGCACGGACGTGGCGTTCGCCGCGGACGTCGTCGGCGACTCCGCCCGCGCCGCGGCCGAGGGCCTCTCCGGCGGCGGGGTCGCGCTGCTGGAGAATTTGCGCTTCGAACCGGGCGAGACGAGCAAGGACGACGCCGAGCGCGGCGCCCTGGCCGACCGGCTGGCCGCCCTCGCCGACCTCTACGTCGGCGACGGGTTCGGCGCCGTGCACCGCAGGCACGCCTCGGTCTACGACGTTCCGGCGCGGCTCCCGCACGCCGCCGGCGGGCTGATCGCCGCCGAGGTCGAGGTGCTGAGGAGGCTCACCGAGGACGTCGAGCGCCCCTACGCGGTGGCCCTCGGCGGCTCCAAGGTGTCCGACAAGCTCGGGGTGATCGACAACCTGCTCGGCAAGGCCGACCGCATCCTGATCGGCGGCGGCATGGTGTTCACCTTCCTCAAGGCGCAGGGCCACGAGGTCGGCAAGAGCCTCCTGGAAGAGGACCAGCTCGGCACCGTCCGCGAGTACCTGCGGCGCGCCGGGGAGTCGGGCGTGGAGTTCGTGCTGCCCGTCGACGTCGTCGCGGCCGCGGCGTTCGCCGCCGACGCCGACCACGACGTGGTGGCTGCGGACGCGATCCCGTCCGACCGGCTCGGCCTCGACATCGGCCCGGAGTCGGGCAAGCTGTTCGCCTCGCGTCTCGCCGACGCCAGGACGATCTTCTGGAACGGCCCCATGGGCGTGTTCGAGATGGAGCCGTACTCGCACGGCACGCGTGCCGTCGCGCAGGGCCTCATCGACTCGGGCGCGTTCACCGTGGTCGGCGGCGGCGACTCCGCCGCGGCCGTCCGGCGGCTCGGCTTCGACGAGGCCGCCTTCTCCCACATCTCGACCGGCGGCGGCGCGAGCCTCGAATACCTCGAGGGCAAGACGCTGCCGGGCCTGCAGGCTCTGGAGGACTGACCGATGGCCCCCGCGACACCGTCCGGCAGGCAGAGCGGCCGCAAGCCGCTGATGGCCGGCAACTGGAAGATGAACAAGACGCACCTCGAGGCGATCGCGCTCATCCAGAAGATGGCGTTCGCGCTCAAGGACGCCGACTACGACGCCGTGGACGTCGTCGTGCTCCCGCCGTTCACCGCGCTCCGCTCGGCGCAGACGCTGATCGAGGCGGACAAGCTCGGGATCCAGTACGGCGCGCAGGACGTCTCCCAGCACGCCTCCGGCGCCTACACCGGCGAGATCTCCGCCGAGATGCTGGCCAAGCTCGGCTGCTCCCACGTCACCGTCGGGCACTCCGAGCGCCGCCAGTACCACGCCGAGGACGACGCGACCGTCAACGCCAAGGCCAGGGCCGCGCTCGCCGCCGACATCTCCCCGATCCTGTGCATCGGGGAGGGCCTGGACGTCCGCAAGGCCGGCGGCCACGTCCCGCACTGCGTCGAGCAGCTCGACGGCGGGCTGGAGAAGATCACCGCCGAGCAGGTCCGGCGCACCGTGATCGCCTACGAGCCGGTCTGGGCGATCGGCACCGGCGAGGTCGCCACCCCGCAGGACGCGCAGGAGGTCTGCGCGGCCGTCAGGACGCGGCTCGCCGAGCTCTACGACGGCGGAGTGGCCGACGAAGTGCGTATCCTGTACGGCGGTTCGGTCAAGGGCGGCAACGTCGCCGGGATCATGGCGCAGGACGATGTGGACGGCGCCCTGGTCGGTGGTGCCAGCCTGGACCCGGGAGAGTTCGTCAAAATCTGCCGGTACCGGGATCTGCCCGCCTGATCAAAACTGATCAATTCTGCGTGAACTGGGGGTTCTTGCCGAACCAGCGGGCACTTCGTCGTACCCTTCGTAGCTGACGGGTAAACCGCCCGGCCCGGCCCCCAGGTCCTGAACTACAGACAAGGCGCTGAAGAAACGTGATCATCGCATCTTCCATCGTGCTCATCGTCACGAGCCTGCTGATGGTGGTCCTCGTCCTGATGCACAAGGGCAAGGGCGGCGGGCTGTCGGACATGTTCGGCGGCGGGGTCTCGTCGTCCCTGGGCGGGTCGTCGGTGGTCGAGCGCAACCTCGACCGGCTGACCGTAGGGGTCGGGGTGGTCTGGTTCGCCTCGATCATCGTGCTCGGGCTGCTGTTCACGCACAAGGGCGTCTGAGCCGCCCGTCCAACACATGCGAGCGCCGCGCCGTCCTCGGAGGTCACGGGCGGCGGCGGAACACCAAGCGAGGAGTAATCCGTGGGTAGTGGCAACGCGATCCGGGGCAGCCGTGTCGGGGCCGGTCCGATGGGAGAGGCGGAGCGCGGCGACGCCGCCCCCCGCGTCTGGGTGACCTTCTACTGCGCCAACCGGCACGAGACCCGCCCCAGCTTCGCGACGGACGTCGCGGTTCCCGAGACCTGGGACTGCCCGCGCTGCGGGTTCCCCGCCGGGCAGGACGCGGACAACCCTCCGGCCCCGCCGAAGACCGAGCCGTACAAGACGCACCTCGCGTACGTGAAGGAGCGCCGCAGCGACGAGGACGGCGAGGCCATCCTCGAGGAGGCGCTGGCCAAGCTGCGCGAGAAGCGCGCCGCCGTCAAGCAGGCCATGCAGGCCGCGGCCCGCTGACGACGCGCCCGCACCCTGTGGCCCGGCCCCGCTGAGGGGTGCGGGCCACTTGCCGTTCCAGGGGCGTGGCGCCCGGCCGACCAGGGTGTGCGACCTGGTTCGATATCGGCTTCCCTATCGGTTCCGGGTGGATATCCATATTGGACACCGCATGATCGACTCTGGTCTGCTGGGCGGCGTCGGAACCACCTCCCGGGGGAAGCAGGTGCCACCGCATGCCGTTCGAGCAGCCCGGCCCGTCGCGCCGCGCCCTTTTGGTGGCCTCCGCGCTCCTGCCGCTGGCGGGATGCGGCGGGGACGACCGGCCGGCCTCCGCGACGCCCACGGCGCCGGAGAGCACCGCGCCCCGGACGGCGGACGTCTCCCGCTACGCGGCGCTCGAACGCGAGCACGGCGCCCGCCTGGGCGTGTTCGCCGTGGCGACCGGTACCGGCGCCACGGTCGCCTACAGGGCGGGCGAGCGCTTCGCGTTCTGCTCCACCTTCAAGACGCTCGCCGCGGCGGCGGTGCTGCACCGCCATCCGCTCGCCCACCTGGAGGACCGCGTCACCTACACGCGGGCCGACATCGACTCCATCTCACCGATCACCGAGGACCACGTCGCGACCGGAATGACCATCAGGCAGCTGTGCGACGCCGCCATCCGCTTCAGCGACGGCACGGCCGGCAACCTGCTGATGCGCGACATCGGCGGCCCGGCGGGGCTGACCGCCTACCTGCGCGAACTGGGAGACGGCGTCAGCCGCATGGACGACTACGAGCCCGAGCTGAACAGGGTCCGCCCAGGGGATCCGCGGGACACGACCACGCCGCGGGCGATCGCCGAGGATTACCGCAGGCTCGTGCTGGGGACCGCGCTGCCCCCGGACAAGCGCGCTCTGATCAAGGACTGGCTCGAACGCAGCACCACGGCAGTCGGCGCCAAACGCATCCGGGCCGGGCTGCCCGGAGGGTGGAAGGCGGCGGAGAAGACCGGAACCGGCGACTACGGCAGGGCCAACGCGACATCGCGGTCGTGTGGCCGCCCGGTGCGGCCCCGCTCGTCGTGGCCGTCCTGTCCGACCGGCCGGGCCGTGACGCGCGGCCCGACGACGCGCTGATCGCCGCGGCCACCAGGCGGATCGTCGCCGACCTCGCCTAGGGCGTGCCGCGAAGTGAGAAGGCCATGACCGTCGCCGCTCCCGCTCCCGCCGCCGCGGCGCCCGCCGGGGCCCCCTCCGGCCGCCGGGTGGTCGTGACCGTCGTCGCGATCCAGCTCGCCGCCTGCCTGGGGTTCTTCTCGGTGATGGCGCACCTGGTCGCGCATCTCCGGCACGACCTCGGGCTGCTGGCCGGAACGGTCGGGCTCGTCCTCGGGGTGCGGGTCGGCCTGCAGTTCGCGCTCCTGCTGCCCGTCGGGGCGGTCACCGACGCGATCGGCGCGCGGCGCACCGGGGCGATCGCCTGCGCCGTCCGCGCGGCGGGCTTCGCGCTGCTCGGCGCCGCCGACGGGGTCGGCGCGCTGCTGTGCGCGGCCGTGGTCCTCGCCGTGGGCGGGGCGCTCTACAACCCGGCCGCCCAGAGCCTGCTGGCCGGGGTGGACCCCGCCCGCAGGTCCGGCGGCTTCGCCGCCTACGTCGCGACCCAGCACATCGCGACGGTCGCGGGCCCGCCCCTGGGGCTCGCCCTGGTCACCATCGGGCCGGGGTTCGGGGCCCTGGCGGGCACGGCCGCCTCCCTGTGGGCGATCGCCGGCGGCCTGTTCCTCCTCCTGCCCCGGTCCGGTGGGAGGCCGGAGCCCGCGCGGTTCGGCGCCATCGCCGCGGGAGCGCGGGCGGCGCTCGGCGACCGCTCGTTCCTGCTGTTCGCGCTGATGACCGCCCCCACGACGCTGCTCGCCAACCACATCATGACCGCCGTGCCGCTCCTCGGGTTCACCTCCGGGGCGGCGACCCTCTGCTTCTGCGTGCTGGCCGCGGTCGCGGCGGCCCTCCAGCCGCTGGTGGCCGCCGGGCGCCGGGGCGAGCGGCCGTGGGTGCTGCGCCTCGGGCTGCTCTGCGCGGCGGCGGCGTTCTGCGTCCTCGCGCCGCTGGACGGGACGCAGACCGGCCCGCTGATGCTCGCGGCCGTCCTGAACGGCGTGGCGAACGGCCTCATCCAGCCGGCGATCTTCCGGCGCGCCGCCCGGCACGCGCCGTCCGGGCGCTTCGGCTCGTACTACGGCGTCCTGGCGTTCTGCGCCGGAATGTTCGCGTTCGCGGGGGACCTGGTGATCGGACGGCTGTTCGACCTCGGCCCGGCGGGCGCGGCCGGGGCGCTGCTCGGGGTCGGCGCCTTCGCGCTCGCCGCCGCGATCGGCACCCGTGGCCCGTGACCCGCGGCGTCGAATAATCTTCGGTGTACGGGACGTCCGGGCGCGTTTTCCGCGCGGGAGTTCGGCGTCCGGCGGCGAGTTCGGAAGGCGGGGACGTGGACGCGATCGACCAGGCGATCCTGCGGCGCCTGCAGCGGGACGGGCGGCAGACCAACCGGGAACTGGCCGAGGCGGTGGGGATCGCGCCGTCCACCGCCCTTGAGCGCACGAGGGCGCTGCGCGCCCGGGGCGTCATCACCGGCGTCCACGCGGCCGTCGACCTGGAGCGGCTGGGGCGCGGAGTCCAGGCGCTGATCTCGATCAGGATCCGGCCGCAGTCGCGCGAGGCCATCGAGTCCGCCCGCGACAGCATGGCGTCGATGCCCGAGACGATCGGCGTCTTCGTCGTCACGGGGAACGAGGACCTGCTCGTCCACGTGGCCGTGTCGAGCACCGCCTACCTGCGCGACTTCGTCCTCGACCGGCTGGCCCGCCGCAAGGAGTACGTGGACGTCCGGACCATCGTCGTGTACGACTACGTCCAGCCGGTGGAGCAGTCCGAACTTCCGTCGGCAGGGCCGCCCGAGAGCCGAACGCCGTACAGCTGATCGACGATAACCGCGTCTCAGGCCGAACGATCGACCGGCACCTAGTAGGAGAGTCGAACGAACGACGTCCCGTCGGACGATGGGCCGCACGTTTTCCTAGCGTCGTTCGCATGCACCGACGAAACACCTCCCTTGGCGCGTGGTCAGTCCTGGCAGCGGGCGTTCTGTGGGGGACGGTCGGGCCGGCGCAGGTGCTGGCCGACTCCTCCGCCGGCGCCGTCGCGGTCGGCGGCGCCCGGATCTTCTCCGGCGGGCTGATCCTCGCCGTCCTGGTGCTGGCGACGGACCGGCGCGCCTACCGCGCGCTGACCCGGCGGGCCTGGCCGCCGGTGCTGGCGGCCTCGGCCGCGACCGGGATCTTCCAGGCGTCGTTCTTCAGCGCGGTCGACCGGACCGGCGCCGCCGTCGCGACCGCCGTCGTGTTCGGGCTCGCCCCCGTCTCCACCGGCCTCTGCGAGCGGCTCGTCCTCGGCACCCGGCTCGGCCGCCGCTGGTGGGCGGGCACGGCCTGCGCGATCGGCGGCGTCGCGCTGCTGATGGTCCCGGCGTCGGCCGTCCACGCCGACCCGGCCGGGATCGCGCTCAGCCTCGTCGGCGGCACGTGCTTCGGCGTCTACACGGTCTCCGCCAAGGTCCTGACCGGCCGGGACGTCGGCATGGCCGCCGCGGTGTCGGTCACGCTGCTGGCCGGGGGAGCGGCCCTGCTGCCCTGGACGCTCGCCGAGCTGCCGGCCCTGGCCGAGCCGCGGTCGGCGGCGCTGGTGGCCTGGCTCGGCGTCGCCGCGACCGCCGTCGCGTACATGTCCTTCGTCGCCGGCCTCGGCCGCGTGACGGCCGCGACCGCGGGGACGCTCAGCCTCGCCGAGCCGCTCGTGGCCACCGCGCTCGCGATCGTCGTCCTCGGGGAACGGCTGTCGGCGCCGGTCGCGGCCGGATCGCTGCTCCTGCTCGGCGGCCTGTTCGTCGTCTCGGTCCCGGCGAAGGCCCGGCGCCGGGAGGAGCCGGCTCGGTATGATGGCTGGCACGCGACTGGCGCAGTCAAGGTGGAGACGACCACCGGGGAGCGAAAGTAGTCCGCACACCGCGCGCCTGGGTGTACGGGTCCCCGTCGCCGGGGCGCCCGAAGTCCCGGCGCCAACAGCGCGGAGGCTTGCGATGCACGAACCGGCCGTACCCCATCTGCAGGGCCAGGACCCCGAGATCGCCGGCCTGGTGGAGGCCGAGGCCCGCCGCCAGTACGAGAAGATCCGGCTGATCGCCTCGGAGAACTACGTGTCGGCCGCGGTCCTGGAGGCCGCCGGCACGGTCCTGACCAACAAGTACTCCGAGGGCTACGCGGGCAAGCGGTACTACGAGGGCCAGCAGAACGTCGACCCGATCGAGCTGCTCGCCATCGAGCGGGCGAGGGAGCTGTTCGGCGTCGAGCACGCCAACGTCCAGCCCTACTCCGGCTCGCCCGCCAACCTCGCCGTCTACATGGCGTTCCTGGAGCCCGGCGACCCGGTGATGGGCCTGTCGCTGCCGATGGGCGGCCACCTCACGCACGGCTGGTCGGTGTCGGCGACCGGGAAGTGGTTCCGCCCCGTCCGGTACGACGTGCGCGCCGACACCGGCCGGGTCGACATGGACCAGGTGCGCGACCTCGCCCTCAAGGAGCGCCCGAAGCTGATCTGGTGCGGTGGCACCGCCATCCCGCGGACGATCGACTTCCCCGCGTTCGCCGAGATCGCCCGCGAGGCTGGCGCGGTGCTCGCCGCCGACATCGCGCACATCGCGGGCCTCGTCGCCGGCGGCGCGCACCCGTCCCCGGTGGGCCACGCCGACGTGATCACCACGACCACGCACAAGACGCTGCGCGGTCCGCGCGGCGCGATGGTGCTGTCGACCGCCGAGCACGCGAAGGCGGTCGACAAGGCCGTCTTCCCCGGCCTGCAGGGCGGCCCGCACAACCACACCACCGCCGCGATCGCCGTCGCGCTGAAGGAGGCGGCGCGGCCGGACTTCACCGGCTACGCCCGGCAGGTCGTCGCGAACGCCAAGGTCCTCGCCGCCGCGCTGCTGGACCGCGGCTACGACCTGATCTCCGGCGGCACCGACAACCACCTGATCCTGATCGACCTGACGAACAAGGGCGTCGCCGGCAAGCCCGCCGCGCAGGCCCTCGACCGCGCCGGGATCGAGCTGAACTACAACGCCGTCCCGTTCGACCCGCGCAAGCCGTTCGACCCGTCCGGGCTGCGGCTCGGCACCGCCGCGATCACCACCCGCGGTGTCGGGGAGGACCGGATGCCGCGGATCGCGGCGTGGATCGACGAGGTCGTCCAGGCCGCCGCCAAGCAGGACGAGACGGTCGTGGATCGGGTCGCCGGGCAGGTCCGCGAGATGCTCGCGGCCTACCCGATGCCCGGCTGGAAGCCCGCGCCCTGACCCCGGCGGGGGAGGGCCTCAGCTCGGGCGCAGCAGCGTGATCATGCGCCAGGCCTCGGGGTCGGTGAGGGCGACCGCGTCCTCGCCGGCCCCGAAGTCGCCGTACCGCGCCACCGCCTCCAGGCCGCCGGCGAGGCGGACCGCGGCGTCCAGCTCGGTGGCGCTCCAGAACCGGTAGGGCACCACGTCGCGGATCACGCGCGTCGCGCCGTCCCCGGTGATGGTCATGGTGACGTGGTCGTCGGCGATCTGGGTGACCGGGTCCAGCCGGTCGGACGGCTCGCCCCACCGCACGCTCGCCTGGACGCCGTCCCGCTCGACCGTCCACCCCGTGCTGACGCTCGGTTCGTCGCCCAGCCGGTCCCGCGGGTGCGACATCTCCACGATGTAGAGGCCGCCGGGCGCCAGGTGCGCGACCACGCGGCGCAGGTGCGCGACGAACGCGTCCAGCGTCATCAGGTGGGACGTGGAGTCCAGCATGGTCACGACGAGGTCGAACCGGCGGCCGAGGTCGAACCGCGTCATGTCGTCCTGGACGACCTCCAGCCCGACGCCCCCGCGCTCGGCCCGGCGGGCGGCGTGGGCGCACATCCGCGGGTTGAGGTCGAGCGCGGTCGCGGCCACCCCGCGGCGGGCGAACTCGCGGGCGTGCTCGGCGGGCCCGGCGGCCAGCTCCAGCACCGTCGCGGGCGCCGCGCCCCGTTCGGCGCACCAGGCGAGGAGCACCTCCACCTCGGCCGGCACGTCGCGGAACGAGCACGCCAGCTCGTACGCCCACGGGTCGTCATAGATGCCGCTCACCCGCCCATCCTGCCAGCGCGCCGTCGGTCCCGGCGGGGCGGCCGTCGAGCCGCAGCCTGATCTCCACGACCGCGGTGTCCCCGGTGCGGCGCGTCCGCCCGCCGAGCGAGGTCAGCAGCCGCCGCATCCGCGCGTTCTCGCTGAGCGCCGTCGCGCGCACCTCGACCAGGCCGCGGTCGCGGGCCAGCGCCAGCAGCAGCCCCGCGAGCCCGCGGCCGAGCCCCCGCCCCTGCCAGGCGTCCTCGACCAGGAACGCGAGCTCCGCGACGCCCGGATCGACGACGTGGATGAGGTGGGCGAGTGCGAGCAGCGACCCGTCCGGTCCCTCCGCGACCAGCGTCAGGCCGCGCGACCGGTCGCAGAACCGCTCGATGACCCGCCGCGGCGGGTACGGCTCGGGGCTGAAGTACCGCATCCTCCGGCTGTCCTGCGAGCAGCGCTCGTGCAGCGCCCGGACGGCCTCGGCGTCGCGCCGCTCGATCGGCCGGACGACCACCTGCGTGCCGTCGCGCAGCACGATCCGGCGGGACGCGGGGCGGCGGGGCGCGGCGGGCAGCGCGGCCCGCACCAGCGCGTCCGCCCGCGCCGCCTCGGTCGCGGTGAACGGCAGCCCGAACCTGCGCAGCCGCACGGAACGGCCGCGGACCGGCACGTCCAGGACGCACCGGTCCGGGTCGCGCCCCTCCGGGGCCGCACCCGCGGGCGCGGCCCACCGCGCCTCGTCGGCGCGCAGCAGCTCGCCCAGGACCTCGGGCACCGCGTGCGGTTCGGCGCGCAGGCGGGCGGCCAGGGCGAGGGCGCGGGTCGGCTCGTCCACCAGCTCGTGCGGCCGGGCCGGGAGCACCGCGGTGCGCGCCCCGCCCGCCGCGCCCAGCGTCTCGGCGAGGGTCCGCGCGTCCGCGCCGCCGCGCGGCACGTCCACGATGAACTCGTCCACCACCCCGTCGGCGTCGAGCTGGACGGACAGCCCGAGGATGTTGGCGCCGCGCCGGCCCAGCGCGGCGGTGAGCAGGGCCAGCCGGCCGGGCCGGTCCTCGATCTCGGTGCGGATGCGGAACAGCGGCATGGGAACGTTCCCTCCGGGGTCCGGGAGCCCCGTTCGTGCCCGGTGCGGTCGCCGACCAGGCTCGCCGACCCGTGTTACGCGACCGCTACGTCATCGTGTGCCAGGGGTTTCACATTCCGGACGGGGGGTTGAGCCGCCCGCGCCGACCGCCTAGCGTGCGGTAAGTGATCGACCCCGTGAGCGGTGAGCACGTCAACGATCGACCGCGGCCCGGCCCGTCCACGACGCGGCTGCCGCTGCTGCTCCCCGGCTCGCTCAGCGACGAGCAGCGAGCCGTGTACGAGGCGGTGACGGGCGGTCCCCGCGCCGCCGGCCGCACCCCGCCGTTCGGGCTCGCCGACGACATCGGCCGGCTCCAGGGCCCGTTCAACGCGATGCTGTACAGCCCGGCCGTCGGGCTCCCGCTGCAGGACCTCGGCGCCGCGCTGCGCTTCCGGACCGGGTTCACCAAGCGCGAGCGGGAGATCGCGACGCTGGTCGTCGCGGCGCACGCCCGGTCCGACTACGAGTGGTACGCGCACGAGCGGATCGGGCGCCGGCACGGGCTCGGCGACGACGAGATGGACGCGCTGCGCCAGGGTCGCGCGCCGATGTTCGCCGACGTCCGAGAGCGCGTGGTGTACGAGGCGGCGCGGCAGCTCGCCGCCGAGGGCGACCTCGCCGACGCGGTGTTCACCGAGGCCGCCGCGACGCTCGGCCGCGCGGCCGTCGTCGAGCTGGTCGCGCTCGTCGGCTACTACCAGGCGCTCGCGCTGCAGCTGCGCGTCTTCCGGGTCGGCGTCCCGGAGGGCGAGCCCGCGCCCGAATGGCCCGCGGAACCCGCCGCGGGGGACGGCGATGACTGATGACTGAGGTGCTGCGCACGGTGCGGCTCGTCCTGCACCCGGTGTCGATGCGCGACCACCGCGCCCTGCTGACGCACTGGACGGGGCCGCTCGTCCGGCGCCACCTGTTCGACGACCGGATGGTCACGCCCGTCCAGGTCAGCGAGATCATCGAGGCCAGCGAGCGGGACTTCGCGACCGAGGGGTACGGGCTGTGGGCGCTGCGCCCCGCCCGCTGGTCCGCGGGCGTCGACGACCCGGTGCCGGGCGACCCGCTGGTCGGCGTGGCGGGGCTGAGCCACCACGAGGGGCCGCTCGGCCACGGCGTGGACGTGGAGATCCTCTACAGCCTGGAGCCGGACCACTGGGGGCAGGGCCTGGCCGCCGAGGCGTCCCGCGCGGTGCTCGACTACGCGTTCGGGGTGGTCGGGGTGCACCGGATCACCGCCGAGATCGACACGGCCAACGCCGCGTCGGCGGAGATCGCCCTGCAGCTCGGGATGCGCCGGTGGCGGGACGGGCCGGCCGGTCCGGACGGCGCCGCCTATTACGCGGCCGACCGGTCGCGCTGGATCGGATCCCGTCGAATTGTCGACGCGGTCCCATAGATTCCGTTGTCAACGGTTGATTTTGGTGCCGAATACAGCAGTATGAGCCCATGAGTTCCTCTGCGGGCCGGGTGCCGCTCGCCCCCGGCTTCGTCAACGGCGGCGTGTCCTTCTGGTACCGGGAGGCCGGGCGCCCGGTCCCCGGGCCCCGCCTGCCGGGCCCGCGCACCGCCGACGTGTGCGTCGTCGGCGCCGGGTACACCGGGCTCTGGACGGCCTACTACCTCAAGCGAGCCCGCCCCGACCTGCGGATCGTCGTGCTGGAGCGCGAGTTCGCCGGGTTCGGCGCGTCCGGCCGCAACGGCGGCTGGGTGCTGGGCGAGATCGCCGGGTCCCGGGAGCGCTATGCCGCCCGGCACGGCCGGCCGGCCGCGATCGCGCTGCAGCGCGCCATGTTCGGGGCGGTGGACGAGGTCGTCCGGGTCGCCGCCGAGGAGGGCATCGACGCCGGGCTCGTCAAGGGCGGCGTCCTGCACGTCGCCCGCAACGCCGCCCAGCGGGCCCGGCTCGCCGCCATGGTCGCCGAGGCCCGCTGCTGGGGCTGGACCGACGACGACTTCGTCCCGCTGCCCGCCGGCGAGCGCGACGACCGGCTGCGCGTCGAGGGCGCCACCGGCGCCGCCTGGAGCCCGCACTGCGCCCGCGCGCAGCCCGCCGCGCTCGTCCGCGGCCTCGCCCGGGTGGTCCGGGACCTCGGCGTGCGGATCTACGAGGGGACGCCCGTCGTCCGCATCAACCCCCGCCGCACCGGCGGGCCCGCCGCCGCGGTCACGCCGTACGGGACCGTCACCGCCGGGTACGTCCTGCGCGCCACCGAGGGGTTCACCGCCGGGCTCCCCGGGCACCGCCGCGACTGGCTGCCGATGAACAGCTCCATGATCGTCACCACCCCGCTGCCCGCCCGGACCTGGAAGGCGATCGGCTGGGAGCGCCGCGAGCTGCTCGGCGACATGGCGCACTACTACATATACGCCCAGCGCACCGCCGGCGACCGGATCGCGTTCGGCGGCCGGGGCCGCCCGTACCGCTACGGGTCCCGCATCGACGACGGGGGCCGCACCGAGCCGTCCACGATCGACGCGCTCTGGACGACGCTGACCGCGATGTTCCCCGCCGTCGCCGACGAAGGGCGGGTCGACCACGCCTGGTCGGGTGTTCTCGGCGTCCCCCGCGACTGGTGCGCGACGGTCGTGCTCGACCCCGCGACCGGCCTCGGCCACGCCGGCGGCTACACCGGGCACGGCGTCGCCGGCGCGAACCTCGCGGGCCGCACCTTCCGCGACCTCGTCCTGGGGGAGGACACCGAGCTGACCGCGCTGCCCTGGGTGGATCGGCGCGTCCGCCGCTGGGAGCCGGAACCGCTGCGCTGGCTCGGCGTCCACGCGATGTACGCCCTCTACCGCGCGGCCGACGCCCGCGAGTCGTCCGCCGGGTCGGCGCGGACGTCGTCCCTGGCCCTCCTCGCCGACCGGATCACCGGCCACTGACGAGGCGCCCGCCCAAGGTCAGGAGCGCCCGGATTCCTCGCCGGACGCCGGCGCCGCCGCGCGTTCCACGATGCCGGCGAGCAGCGCGACGAGCCGTTCGCGGTCGGCGGGGGAGAGCCGTCCGAACAGCCGCCCCCCGACGGCGCCCGCCGTCTCCGCGGACGAGCGCGCGCGCCGCCGGCCCTCGGCGGTCAGCTCGATCGCGTAGGCGCGCCGGTCGTGGGCGCTTCTGTTGCGCACCGCGAGCCCGAGCCGCTCCAGCTCGTCCATGATCCGGACGACCGCGGACTTGTCCAGGCCGAGGAGCGCGCCGAGGCGCCGCTGGCTGGTGGGCCCGAGCCGGTCGAGCGCGGACAGCACGGCGAAATGCCTCGTCTCGATCCCCAGCGGCCGCAGCTCGTCGCCCAGCGCGCCGCGCGCGGCCTGGTGGGCGGAGGCGAGCAGGAAGCCCAGCGCGGCGTCGTCGGTCCGCGGGTCGCCGAGCGCGGTCGGCTCCGGAGATTGGGTGTCCACCCTCCAGATATTAGGGGCCGATCATATAGTCTCACATAAGATGTTCTCGTATGCTCCTAGTGGGCGGCTTCGACGAGAGGTTGGAGGCACGTATGCGCGCCGAGGACGACGACCGTTCGAGTGGCGGGCCGAGCCGCCGGCGGGTGCTGACGTCGGCGGCCGCGGCCGGCGCCGCCGTGGCCGTGACCGGGCTGGGCTCGGCCGGTGCCGCCGCGGCGCCGGGGAGCGGCCAGCGGAGGGGACGGATCGACACCCACCACCACGCGCTGCCGCCCGCGCTCAGGGAGTGGGCGATCGAGCACGGCCTGCTGCCGCCCGAAGGCGGGCCGAACTGGGGCCGGTGGGACCTGAACCGGACCCTGGACACCATGGACGCCCTCGGCATCGCCGCCGGGGTGGCCTCGGCGCCCGCGCCGCCCGAGGCGCTGCGCGACCGGAAGACCGCCGTCTCGGGGACGCGCGTGTTCAACGAGTCGCTGGCGGGCCTCGTCCGCGACCATCCCACCCGGTTCGGCTTCTTCGCCTACCTGCCGCTGTTCCACGTCGATGTGGCGATCAAGGAGGCCGCCTACGCCCTGGACGAGCTGGGCGCCGACGGCGTCCTGCTGATGACCCACGCCGGCGGCCGCTATCTGGGGGACCCCGTGTTCGAGCCGCTGTTCGCCGAGCTGGACCGGCGCCGCGCGGTCGTGTTCACCCACCCGGTGGGCCTCGCCGACGCGCGGCCCGTCCCGGGGATCGACGAGTGGATCGCCGACTTCATGCTCGACACCACCCGCACCGCCCTCAGCCTGATCAACGCGGGCACCCTCGACCGGCACCGGCGCCTGTCGGTGATCCTCTCCCACGCGGGGGGCTTCCTGCCCTACCTTGGCGGACGGGTCGAGCACGCCGGCCGCCAGGGCGAGGGGCCGAGCCCCGGGGCGTTCCGGCGCGCCGTGCGGCGCTTCTACTACGACACCGCCATGCCCGCCTCGCCGTACGCGACGCCCAGCCTGCTGGCAGCAGCGGGAGCGGGGCGCCTGCTCTTCGGCACCGACTGGCCGCAGGTCGAGCGTCCCGAAGTGGACAGGACGACGGCGCTGCTCGACCGCGACCCGTCGCTGAGCCGGCGGGCGCGCGCCGCCGTCGTCCGGGAGAACGCGCTGCGCCTCCTGCCGACCCTGGCGAGGCGGCTCAGGCGGTGAGAGCCGGGCCGCCGCGCCAGGTAGGGATGGCGCGGCGGCCCACCGCCGCGTCGAACGCGGCGCGGGCCAGCAGGCGCGTGGAGTCGAGCGTCGGCAGCGGCGAGACCTCCGGCGCGACCAGGAGCGGGATCTCGGTGCACACCAGCGCGACGGCGTCGCAGCCGCGCTCGGCGAGCCGGCCGATGATCCGGACGTACTCGCGCCGGGAGTCCTCGGTGACGACCCCGTTCACCAGCTCCTCGAAGATGATCCGGTTGACGGTCTCCCGGTCGGCGGCCTCGGGGACCTCGGCGGCGATGCCGCGCGCGGCCAGCTCGCGCGGGTAGACGGGGCCGTCCATGGTGTAGCGGGTGCCGAGCACGCCGACGCGCGTGCGGCCGTCGCGGGCGGCCCGGTCGGCGACGACCCGCGCGATGTGCAGTCCGGGCAGCGCCAGGTCGCCGCCGGGGCGTTCCAGGGCCATGTGCGCGGTGTTGTCCGGGCACGCGAAGAAGTCCGCGCCCGCCGCGGCGAGCCGCCGGACGCTCTCGGCCAGGGTCTCCCGGATCGAGTCGTGGTCCCCGGCGTCCCACGCGGGCATGCTGCGCGCCAGCGCGATGAGGTCGAGCGTCACGTCCGGATGGTCGTCGGGGCCGAGCTCCCGGAAGCCCTCCTGGCAGAAGGTCCGGAAGCACAGCGCGGCGCCTTCGGCGCTGTGGGCGAGGATGCCGAGATGCCTCATGGGCCCGCTCCAGTTCGATATGGCGAACAATCGTCCAGTAGCCTGAACATACCCGAGAATGTTCGCCGAACCGAATATGTGGACGTCTGGAGCGAACGCATGGACCTCATCGCGCGGATCGCCGCGTCGATCCGCCGCGAGCGCAAGCGCGCCGGGCTCTCCCAGACCGAGCTGGCCAGGCGCGCCGGGCTGGCGAAGTCGACGCTCTCCCAGCTGGAGTCGGGCACCGGCAACCCGAGCGTCGAGACCCTCTGGGCCCTCGGCACGGCCCTGAACGTCCCGTTCAGCCGCCTGGTCGATCCGCCGCGCCCGGCCGTCCGGGTGATCCGCGCGGGGGAGGGGCCCGCCGCGCACTCGGACACGTCCGACTACACGGCCGCGCTGCTCGCGTCCTGCCCGCCGAACGCCCGCCGCGACCTCTACCGCGTCACCGCGGAGCCCGGGACGCCGCGCCTCTCCGATCCCCATCCACCGGGCACGACCGAGCACGTAGTCCTGAGCGCGGGCCGTGCCCTCGCCGGGCCCTCGGCCGAGCCGGTCGAACTGGCCCCCGGCGACTACATCACCTACCCCGGCGACGCCCCGCACGTCTTCGAGGCCCTGGCCCCCGGCACCTCGGCGATCTACCTGATGGAGCACATCTGAGGTCAGGCCGGGATCCGAGGTCAGGCCAGCAGGGACGTCAGCGAGCGCAGGTCCTCCACGCCGGCGAGACCGTAGGCGATGTCGGTGATCCGCTCGGCCTGGGACTCCGTGACACGCCGCACGGCGTTCAGCCGGAACTTCGTCGCCAGCTCGTCCGCCGAGAGCGGGTCGTCCGGCCCGCCCCGGTTGGCGTCCACCCGCTCCTCCAGGAGCGCCCCCTCCCGGGTGCGGACGCGCAGGACGGCCGGGAACTGGTGCGGGAAGATCTCGTCGCAGCGGGCGTCCGGCACGCAGCGGACCTTGGCGGCCAGCGCCAGGCGGCGGGGGTCCGCGGCGGCCTCGTCGGTGAAGTCCTCGTGGAAGACCCCGAGCCCGCCGCCGCCGAGGAGGGCCGCCGCGACGGTGTACGGGCCGGAGAACGCGGCGTGGTACCCGGACTCGGGACGGACCTTGTCCTCGTGCGGCTCGCCGATCGTCCGCAGGACGGGGCCCGGCGCGCCCAGCTCGATCGACTCGACGTCGCCTGGGTCCAGGCCGCGGGCGCGCAGCCGCAGCGCGGCGTCGATGCCGGCGTGCGTGAAGTGGTTGCACGGATACGGCTTGAAGAAGATGCCGGGAAGCTCCCAGTGCTCGCCCAGGCCGGAGGTGAGCGCGTCCAGGTCGACCCGGTCGCCGCAGAACGCCTGGAGCAGGCCGAACCGGCCTTCGAGGACGGTCGGCGGCCCCGTGATCCCCGTGCGGGCGAGCCCGGCGGCGGTCACGGCGGCGTGCGCGGCCCACCCGCAGTGGATCCGCTTCACCGTGCCGCCGGTGCGGTTGGCCTCCAGGATCCCCGCGCCCATGCTCGCCGCGATGCCCATGGCGTCGGCTATCCCAGCGGCGTCCAGGCCGGACAGCACGGCGGCGGACGCGGCGGCGCCGACCGCCCCGCAGATCGCCGTGGCGTGCTGGCCGCGCTCGAAGAACACCGAGTTGCCGAGCTCGCGGTCGTACCCGGCCATGCCGAGCCGCACGGTGATCTCGACGCCGGCCCCGACCGCGTCCAGCAGCCGGGCCCCGCCCGCCCCCCGCGCCTCCGCGACGGCCAGCGCCGCGGGCACCACGGACGCCGACGGGTGCAGGACGGACGGCAGGTGCGTGTCGTCGAAGTCCAGCGAGTGGGCGAGCGTCCCGTTGAGCAGGGCGGCGCTCGGCTCGGGGAGCCGCGCGCCGGTGCCGATCGCGGTGGCGCGGCCGGCCCCGCCCCATTCGGCGACCAGCTCCCCGACGGCCCTGGCCGGGCGCTCCCCGGTGGCCGCCAGGCTGTTGCCGAGCGCGTCCAGGACGCGGCGGGCGGCGTCGGCGCGCAGCTCCGCGGGCAGGCCGCGGGAGGCGGCGGACGCCGCCAGGTCCGCGAGCCGCTGGACGGGCGTCATGCCGACACCGCGGCGAGGGGGCGGACGGGAGAGCCGGTCCCGCCCTTGATCCGCAGCGGGGCCAGCACGAACACGAACTCGTGCAGCCGGGCCTCGGCGAGCGCCTCCAGGTTCAGGTGCTCCAGGATGAAGATCCCCGACTCGACCAGCAGGATCCGGTGCACGGGCAGCACCGCGTGGCCCGCGCCCTCGGGGATCTGCTCGTAGGCGGTCGTGTCGGCGCCCGTCGCGACGACCCCCCGCTCGGCCAGCCACCGCGCGGCGGACGGCGTCGCGCCCGGCACGCCGGTCTCCTTGCCGAGGTAGGCGGTCGCGTCGCCGAAGGTGCGGGCCCATCCGGTGCGGATCAGCGCCACGTCGCCCGGCCCGGGCTCGGCCCCCGCGCGCTTGGCGGCGAGGTCGAGGTCCTCGGCCGTGACGCCGTGGCCGGGCGGCAGCGTCGCCACCTCGTGGACGGCCGCCACGTCCAGCAGGACGCCCCGGCGGAGCAGGCCGGGAAGGTTCTCGGCCCCGTGCCGGGTGAAGACGCCCCCGCGCTGCGCGTCGGCCGCGGAGACCCCGCCGTGCAGCTCCCCGTCGTGGCTGACGTGCGAGAGCGCGTCGATGTGCGTGCCGACGTGCCCGCCCGTCACGATGATCTCGTTGGCGGCGGAGCCGCCGTCGGGGCGCTCCATGTCGCCGTGCCGCCGGATCAGCGTCATCCGGAACCCCGGATGGTTGGGGGAGCAGGGCATGCCGGTGAAGAACGGCTGGCCCAGCTCGATGAGCCGGACTCCTCCGGCCACGGCGGCGAGGAGCGGGTCGGTCATGGGGTGCGGCCTTCCTTGAGGGGGCGGGCGGCGGACTCGGCGGAGGCGGCGGCGTCGAGGACCCAGGCGGCGCGCTCGACGACGGCCCTGTCCACGAACCGGCCGGTGGAGTCGATCCACGCGGCGTCGCCGCGTTCGGTCAGCCGGCTCATCAGCTCGCGCGCCCAGGCGACGTCGCCGGGGTCGGGCGCGCAGGCCTCGTGCACGACGGGGATCTGCGCGGGGTGGATCACCGAGCGGCCGAAGAACCCGGCGCGGCGCCCGGCGAGGGTGTCGGCGCGGAGCCCGTCCAGGTCGCGGACGGCGGTCCACACGCTCTGCGGCGGGGACGGGAGCCCGGCGGCCCGCGCCGCCACCACCACCCGGGACCGCGGCCACGCCAGCGCGTCGCCGCCGGACACCCGCAGGTCGGCGGCCAGGTCGGCCTCGCCGAGCGAGATCCCGGCGACCAGCGGGTGCGCGGTCGCGAGGGCCAGGGCGTTCTCGACGCCGAGGGCCGACTCCAGGAGGGGGAACACCGGGACGCCGAGCGCGCCGGCGACGCGGCGCAGCTCGCCCGGGTCCTCGCATTTGGGGATCCGGACCCCGGCGAGCCCGCCCGGCGCGCTCGCGAGCAGGGCGATGTCGTCGGCGCCGTCCGGCGTGGCGGGCGCGTTGATCCGCACGTGGGCGGCGTGCCCGGCGGTGAGCGTGTCGAGGACGGTGCGCCGCGCCCCCGACTTGGCGGACGGGGCGACCGCGTCCTCCAGGTCGAGGACCACCGCGTCCGCGCCCGACGCGAGCGCCTTGCCGATGCGGTCCGGCCGGTCGCCCGGGACGTACAGCCAGGAGCGGGGCGTCACCTGATCACCCCCTTGCCGCGCAGGTCGTCCAGGCCGGCCTCGTCCACCCCGTACCGGGCGAGGATCTCGGCGGTGTGCGCGCCGAGCGGAGGCCCGGCCGACGCGATCCGCCCCGGGGTCCGCGACAGCCGGAACAGGATGTTCTGCATCCGCACCGGCCCGAGCTCGTCGTCGGGGACGGTCGCGATGGTGCCGAGCGCCTCGAACTGCGGGTCGGCCATGACGTCGGCGGCGGTGTAGACGGGCGCGACCGCGGCCTGCGCCTCCTCGAAGGCCGTGACGACCTCGTCCCGGTCGCGCGCGGCGATCCAGGAGCCGACGGCCTCGTCCAGCACGTCGGCGTGCGCGGCGCGCTCGGCCCCGGTGCCGAACCACGGCTCGTCGATCAGCTCGGGCCGGCCGACCAGCCGCATCACGCGCTCGGCGATCGACTGGGCGCTGGTGGAGATCGCGACCCAGCCGCCGTCGCGGGTCCGGTAGGTGTTGCGCGGCGCGTTGTTGTGGGAGCGGTTCCCGGTGCGGGCCTGCAGCTCGCCGAGCTGGTCGTAGGTGATGATCTGCGGGCCGAGCAGGGTGAGGATCGGCTCGATGATCGCCAGGTCGACCACCTGCCCCTCGCCGGTCGCCTCCCGCGCCCGCAGCGCCGTCATCACCGCGAAAGCGGTGGTCAGCGCGGCGATCCCGTCGGCGAGGCCGAACGGCGGCAGGGTCGGCGGGCCGTCCGGCTCCCCGGTGATCGCGGCGAACCCGCTCATCGCCTCGGCGAGCGTCCCGAACCCGGGCCGCCCGGCGTACGGTCCGGTCTGCCCGAACCCGGTCACCCGCGCGAGGACGAGCCGCGGGTTGGTCCTGCGCAGCTCGTCGTAGCCGAGGCCCCAGCGCTCCAGCGTCCCCGGCCGGAAGTTCTCGATCACCACGTCGGCGTCGGCGGCCATGCGGCGGAACAGGTCCTGGCCCTCGGGCGAGCCGAGGTAGAGGGTCATCGCCTTCTTGTTCCGGCCGAGCATCTTCCACCAGAGCCCGACGCCGTCGCGCCGCGCGCCATGACTGCGCACCGGGTCGCCCCTCGGGTGCTCGATCTTGATGACCTCGGCCCCGAAGTCGCCGAGCAGCGTCGCGGCGAGCGGGCCGGCGAACAGCGTGGCCGCGTCGAGGACCCGGACTCCGGACAGGGCGTCGGTCATGGACGGTACCGCCTTCACAGGAAGATCGTTCCGCTGGGAGAAACGGTTGTCGGTGATTCGGCCGGTTCGCGGACGCGCCCCGGACTTTCCAAATTGGCACTGCCTGTTGAGTTACGTCAAGTTAGCCCCAGATATTGACCGGGCGGCGTGACGGGTGCCACGATGGCGCATCAGTGACCTGCTGTTCCTCCTAGCGGAACACACGAGGGTGGAGCATCGGGCAGAGCGGCAGGAGAGATGAATGTCGGCTCGAAAGCTCGCCGCCGGGCTGGCGACGTGCGCGGTCCTGCTGGCCGCGGCCGGCTGCGGCGGCTCGGCGCCGTCCGGCGCGGCCGGAGTGGCGGCCGGACGCGACGAGGGCCCGGTGAAGATCGGTGCGCTGCATCCGGTCAGCGGCGCCAACGCGGTCGACGGCCAGCAGATGCGGCGCGGCGCGCAGATGGCGGTGGAGGCGATCAACGCCGCGGGCGGCATCAGGTCCCTCGGCGGACGCGAGGTCGAGCTGGAGACGGGCGACACCCAGGGCAAGGCGGAGGTCGGCCAGAGCGAGGCCCAGCGGCTCATCTCCGAAGGGGCGGTCGGGCTCGTCGGCACCTACCAGAGCGCCGTCAGCACCAACGTCGCGGTCGTCGCCGAACGCAACCGGGTGCCGTTCGTCATGGACGTCACCGCCTCGGACGCGATCTTCGCGAACGGCTACCGGTACTCGTTCCGGGTCCAGCCCGGCAGCGCGGCCATCGCGGGCGCCGCCGCCCGCTACCTCAAGGAGGTGTCGGACCGGGCGGGCAGGCCCGTGCGGAAGGTCGCGTTCCTGCACGAACAGACCGACTTCGGCAGCGGCGCCGCCGAGGCGTTCGCCAAGGCGGCGGGAAGGCTCGGCATCGAGGTCGGCCCCGACATCAGCTACGACGCGCTCACCGTGTCCGACCTCACCGCGCAGGTCACCCAGGTCAAGGCGTCCGGCGCGGACGTGCTGGCCGTCGCCGGCTACTACCGCGACAGCCTGCTCGCCGCCAAGGCGGTCGCCGCGGTGAAACCGGACCTGAACGCGGTCTGGGGCGTCTCGAACGGCGCCTACGACCAGCCGAAGTTCGTCACCGACGGTGGCGCCACCGCCGAGCGGATCTTCAGCACCAACTACCACTTCGACGCCAGGAACCCGAAGACGGCCCGGCTGCGGGCGGACTACCAGCGGCGCTACGGCGCCCCCATGCGCACGGGCGCGGTCCTCGCCTACGACGCGGTCCAGGTGATCGCGCAGGGCGTGGAGCGCGCGGGCACCACCGACGCGGAGAAGGTGCGCGACGCCATCGCGTCCTCGAAGGTCGAGCCCCTCACGGTCGGCACCGGCCCGATCACCTTCGCCCCCAACGGGGACAACGGCAACGCCCTGCCCGTCCTCATGCAGGTGCAGGGCGGCCAGGTCAAGCAGGTCTATCCGCAGGAGAAGGCCGAATCCCAGCCCAACTACTCGGTGACGTGGCGGTCATGAGCGACACAGGAACGAAGGCCCAGTCCCCTCCCGCCCCCGCTGCCCCCCGCCGCCCCCTCCTCGGCGGCGACGGGACCGGGGCCCTCCTCAAGCGCGCCGCCGTCACCGGCGGCCTGGTGGCCGCCGCGATCGCGGTCGCCCTGGTCAAGTCCGGCAGCGGCCTGGTCGTCTGGCAGTCGGTGGTCACCGGCCTGCTGATGGGCGGGCTGTACGGCCTGATCGCGATGGGCCTCACGCTGATCTTCGGCGTGCTGGACATCGTCAACTTCGCGCACGGCGCGCTGCTCGCCATCGCGATGTTCATCGCGTTCGGCGTCGTGCAGGGCACCGGCCTGCACCCCTACCTGACCCTGCTGGTCGCCGTGCCGGCGCTGTTCCTCATCGGCGCGGTCGCGCACCGCGGGCTGCTCAGCGGGACGGGCGGCGCGTCCCTGGAGAACCAGCTGCTCATCACGCTCGGCCTGTCGCTGCTGCTGGAGAACGGGCTGCTGATGTTCTTCGGTGCCGAGCCCAAGAACGTCGCGCTGCCCGGCGACTTCCAGTTCTCGCTGTTCGGCGCGGTCGTCCCCGGCGCCCGGCTGTACGCCTTCCTCGGCGCGATCCTGATCGGCGCGGCGCTGTTCTGGCTGCTGCGCCGCACCCGGCTCGGAACGGCGATCCGCGCGGTCGCCGCGAACGGGCAGGGCGCCGAACTGGTCGGCGTGAACGTCCGGCGCGTCCACACCCTCACGTTCGCGATCGGGACGGCCTGCGCCGGGGCCGCCGCGGTGCTGGCCGCGCCGCTGGTCACGGTCACGCCGACGCTCGGCGAGCAGTTCAACATCACCGCGTTCGTCGTCGTGGTGCTCGGCGGCATGGGCAACGTCGCCGGCGCGCTCGCCGGCGGGCTGCTGATCGGGCTGGTCGAGCAGCTCACCACGATCTACATGGACGGCCAGAGCTCGCTGCTCGGCGTGTTCGCCGTCTTCCTGGTCGTGCTGTTCCTCCGGCCGCAGGGGCTCTTCGGGAGGCGGTCATGACGGGCATCACCCTGACCGGCCGCTCCGGCGCGGGCGCCGCCCGCCCGGCCAAGGCGCCGCCGCTGCGGCCGCAGAACCGGCAGGTCGCCGTCCTCGCGGTGCTGCTGGTGGCCGCGATCCCGCTGCCGCTGGTGCTGCCGCCCGCGCAGGGCGCCGTCGCCGTCCGCATCCTGATCTTCGCGCTGATGGCCATCGGCTGGAACGTGATGAGCGGGTTCGGCGGGATGTTCAGCTTCGGGCACGCCGCGTTCTTCGGCCTCGGCGCCTACACCAGCGCCTACCTGCTGGTCGAGCACAACGTGTCGCCGTGGATCGGGATGCTCGCCGGGATGGCGGTCGCCGCCGCGGTCGCCGTCGTCATCGGCTTCTTCGCGTTCCGCTACAAGCTCCAGGGCGCCTACTTCGCGCTGGCGACGTTCGCGTTCGCCGAGATGCTCCGGCTGGTCGTCACGACGACGGAGTTCACCAACAAGGCGGTCGGGTTCACCGTCCCGCTGATCCAGGGCGCGTCGTTCTGGAAGATCCAGTTCGCGGCGGACTCGCCCGCCTACTTCTGGATCGCGCTCGGCCTGGCCGGCCTGGCCGCCCTCGTCAGCATCCTGTTCCTGCACTCGCGGACCGGCCGCTACGTCACCGCCATCCGCGACGACGAGCTCGCCGCGGCGTCCCTCGGCACGCCCGTGATGCGGTACAAGCTGGTCACGGTCGCCCTGTCGGCCGCGATCACCGCGGTCGCCGGCGCCTTCTACACGCAGTACTACCTGTTCGTGAACCCGGACCTGGCGTTCGGGTCGGCGGTGTCCATCCAGGCGATCGCGACCGTCGTCATCGGCGGCATCGGCACGATCTGGGGCCCGGTCGTCGGTGCGGTCATCCTCGGCGCGCTGTCGGACGTCACCGCCACCCTGCTGCGGACGCCGCCCGACTCCCTGAGCTTCCTGCAGGGACGGAGCGGGCTGGACGTCGCCGTCTACGCGGTCCTGCTGATCCTGATCGTCCGGCTGCTGCCCAAGGGCATCGTCGGCACGATCGCCGAGAGGTGGCGCAGATGAGCATCCTCACCGTGACCGGCGTCGGCAAGGGCTTCCGGGGCCTGCGGGCGCTGTCGGAGATCGACTTCCAGGTCGGGGAGGGCGAGATCCTCGGCATCATCGGCCCCAACGGAGCCGGGAAGACGACGCTGTTCGACGTCGTCTCCGGCGCCCTCGCCCCCGACGCGGGACGGGTGGTGTTCGGCGGCCGGGACGTCACGGGGTCCTCGCCCGACCGCATCGCCCGCGCCGGCATGGTCCGGACGTTCCAGCTGATGCGGCCGTTCGGGAGCATGACCGTCCTGGAGAACGTCGGCCTCGCCGCCCAGCACCGGCGCCAGTCGCCGCACCGGCTGCGCCGGCGGTCGCTGGACGTCGTGGAGCGCGTCGGCCTCGGGCCGTGGGCGCACTGCAACGCCACCGAGCTGCCCACCGCCGGGCTGAAGCGCCTCGAACTCGCGCGGGCACTGGCGATGCGGCCGAAGGTCCTGCTGCTGGACGAGGTGCTCGCCGGGCTCGTCCCGGCCGAGCGCGAACCCGTCCTGGACCTGCTCGCGGCGCTCCGCTCGGAGGACGGCACGACGCTGCTGTTCATCGAGCACATCATGGCCGCGGTGATGCGGCTGTCCGACCGGGTCCTCGTCCTGGACCAGGGCCGGGTGCTGGCCACCGGAACGGCCGAGGAGGTCACCTCCGATCCCCGGGTGATCGAGGCGTACCTCGGAGAGGAGCCCGGCGATGTTGAGGCTTGACAAGCTCTGCGCCGGCTACGGGCGGATGCGGATTCTGCACGAGGTCGACCTGCGGCTCGACGAGGGCGAGATCGTCGCGCTCGTCGGCGCGAACGGCGCGGGCAAGACCACGACGCTGCGCGCGATCTGCGGCCAGCTGCGCCCGGAGTCCGGCACGATCACGTTCGGCGGGACGGCGACGGCCGGGCGGCGCCCCGACCAGCTCGTCCGGGACGGGCTCGTGCACGTCCCCGAGGGGCGGGCCCTGTTCGGCACGCTCACCGTCGAGGAGAACCTGCGGATGGGCGCCTGGACGTGCCCCGCCGAGACCGCCGCCGGCCTGCGCGAGGTGTTCGAGCTGTTCCCCGTCCTCGCCGAGCGCCGCACGCAGGTCGCGCAGACGTTCAGCGGCGGGCAGCAGCAGATGCTCGCGATCGGCCGCGCGCTGATGGCCCGGCCGAAGCTGCTGATGCTCGACGAGCCGTCCACCGGCCTGTCGCCGAAGCTGACGTGGGCGGTGCTGGACGCGGTCAAGCGGATCCGCGACTCCGGCGTGGCGGTGCTGCTTGTCGAGCAGAACGCCAAGCAGGCCCTCGGCATCGCCGACCGCGCCTACGTCATGGAGAGCGGGTCGACCGTCCTGCATGGCACGGGCGGCGAGCTGGCCGGGTCCGCCGAGGTCAGGAAGGCGTACCTGGGCCTGTGAGGAACGCGGCTTCGACGGACGCGCGGACGGCCACGGCCCGGCTGGGGGAGTGGGCGGCCCGCTTGGACGCGGCCGGCGTTCCGGCGCCGGTGCTCGACCGGCTGTCGCTCGTCCTGCTCGACGTCGCGGGCGTGACCGCCCTCGGCGCCGGGCAGGACGGCATGCGCGCGGTGCGCTCGTCCTGGAACGCTCCCGGCGGGCCCGCCCCGCTCATCGGCGGCGGCCGGTGCGTGCCGGTGGACGCCGCCGCCTGGCTGAACGCGATGGCCCTCGTCCGCCTCGAACTGGACGAGGGCAACAAGTACGCCAAGGGGCATCCCGCGGCGCACGGCTTCCCGGCCGTCCTGGCGCTGGCGTGCGAGCTGGACGCCTCGGGGCCCGACACCGCCGCCGCGCTGCTCGCCGCCTACGAGGTCGCGTCCCGGTTCGGGCGGGCGACGCGGCTGCGGCCCGGCGCGCATCCGCACGGCAGCTGGGGCGTCGCGGGCGCCGCCGCCGGGTGCGCGCGGCTGCTCGGCCTCGGCCCGGACGCGGTCGCCGCCGCGATCGACACGGGGGCCGGGCTGCCGGTCGCCGGCCATTTCGCGTCCGCGACGGACGGCAACCCGGTGCGGGACGCGTGGATGGGCGCCGCCAACATGTCCGGCCTGGTGGCGGCGCGGATGGCGGCCGCCGGGATCGCCCGCAACACCGGCACGGCGGCGCTCTCCCTCGGGAGCCTGCTGGGCGGGTTCGAGCCGTCCGAGCTGACCGGCGGCCTCGGCGAGCGCTGGGACATCACGCGCGGCTACTTCAAGCGGCACGCCTCCTGCTCGTTCACCCACCCGGCCGCCGACGCGGTGCTCGGCCTGCGCGGCGGCCTCGATCCGTCCCGGATCACCGGGATCCTGGTCGAGACGCACGCGCTCGGCGCCGGCCTGGCCTCGGCGGAGTGGGACAACCGGCTGTCGGCGATGTTCTCCACGCCGTTCGCCGTCGCCGCGGCCCTGCTCCACGGCGAGGTCGGGCCGCGCACCGACACCGGCGACCCGGCCCTGCGGGCGCTGGCGCGGCGCGTCCGGCTGGCGGAGGCGGCCGACCTGACCGCGCGCCTCCCGGACGAGCGCGCCGCCCGCGTCACGGTCTCGCTGGACGACGGGACGACCCGCACCCGCGAGGTGCCGAACCCCGTCGGCGACGCCGACCACGACCCGCTGGGCGAACAGGACGTCCTGGCGCTGCTCAAGGGCTGGCTGCCCGGACGCGCCGGCCTGGTGGACCGCGCGGCGGCCCTCGCCCGCGCCCTGCCCGCCCTGGCCCACGTCGGCGAGCCCCTGCGCGGGCTCGCCGGCGACGAGACGAAGGAGCCGCACTGATGCGCGCACTGGCGGTGACGCCGATCCATCTGCCGCCGGAGGAGATCCGGCGCAGGCAGGCCCGCTACGACCGGCTCGCCCCGCCCGGCCTCGCGGTCGAGCTGCGCGACGTCGGCCCGGCCGCGCCCGGATCCCTGGACGACGAGGCGTCGGTCCGGGCGTCCGAACGGGAGGTCGCCGCCGCGCTGGCGGGGGTGGGGCAGGGTTTCGACGTCGCGTTCCCCGACTGCGTGCTCGACCCGGCCGTCCCGGACGGCCCGGCTTCTGACCAGGGCGTTCCGGTCAACGGGCTGCTTAAGCTGAGCGGTATGCACCTTGCCGCGGCGAACGTCCGGTTCGGGACGGTGGTGCGGAACGAGGCGATCGGCGCGGAGCTCGGGCGCCGTCTCAAGGACTACGGCCTGGAGGCCTATGTCGCCGGGATCGCGGTCCTGGACCTGCCGTTCGACGCCATCGCCGACGCCGACGCCTGGAACGCCGCCCTCGCCGAGGCCGTGGACGCGCTCGCCGCCGCCGGCGCCGCCGCCGTGATCAACGGCTGCTCGGCCGTCGACGTCGAGGAGGACCGGTTCGCGGCCCGCGTCGTCGATCCCACGGCCCTCGCACTGAAGCTGATGACCCTGACGACGATGGGGAGGAGCGCGTGACGGGCGGTCCCGACCTCGTCGTCGCCGGCGCGGGCGGCGGCCTCGCCGGGGCGCTGCGCGCCGCCGAACTCGGCCTCACCGTGCTCGTCGTCGAGGCGAGCGAGCACTTCCGGCGCGGCAACAACACCTCGATGTCCACCGCGATGTTCCCCGGCGCGGGCTCCCGCTGGCAGGCGTCCGAAGGTGTGGGCGACTCGCCGGAGCGCTTCGTGGCCGACATCATGGCCAAGACCGGGGGACACGCGGACGCCCGCCTCGCCCGGACGCTCGCCGGCGTCAGCGGCCCCCTCGTGGAATGGCTCGCCGACTCGGCCGGGCTGCCGCTGTCCCTGGTGACCGACTTCAACTACCCCGGGCATTCCGTACCGCGCTGCCACTCCGTGCCCGGACGGCACGGCTCCACCGTGATCGACCACCTCGCCCGCCGCGTCCGCGACCATCCGGACATCGACCTGCTCGTCCCGGCCAGGCTCGTGGACGTGCGCACCGGCCCGGACGGCGCGGTGCGCGCCGCCGTCGTCCAGTACCCGGACGGGACGCGCGAGGACATCCCGACCGGCGCCGTGCTGCTCGCGACCAACGGCTTCGGCGCCGACCGCGCGCTCGTGGAACGCCACCTGCCGGAGATCGCCGGTGCCCTCTACCAGGGCGGTGACCAGTCCCTGGGCGACGCGCTGCGCATCGGCCGCGGCCTCGGCGCCGCCACCGGCTACCTGGACGCCTACCAGGGCCACGGCGCCGTCGCCGCCGGCGCGGGCACCCTGGTCGGCTGGGCCACCGTCATCCACGGCGCGATCATGGTCGACCTCGGCGGGCGCCGGTTCGGGAACGAGACCCGCGGCTACTCCGAGTACGCCGCCGAGCTGGCCGCCCGGCCCGGCGGCACCGGCTGGATCGTCCTGGACGAGACGGTCGCCGGGCAGTGCGAGCGGTTCAAGGACTTCCGCGACACCGTCGAGTCGGGGGTGCTCGTCCGGGCGGACGACGCCGAGGGACTCGCCGAGGCCACCGGCCTGCCCGCCGGAGCCCTCGCCGCCGAGCTCGCGGCGAGCGCCTCCGCCGCGCGCGGCGAACGTCCCGACGAGCACGGCCGCACCCACTGGGAACGGCCGCTCGCCCCTCCGTACGCCGCGGTCCGCGTGGTCCCCGCCCTGTTCCACACGCAGGGCGGGCTGCTCGTCGACGAGGACGCGGCCGTCGTCGACCCGGACGACCGCCCCATCCCCGGCCTGTACGCGGCGGGCGGCGCCGCCGCCGGGATCTCCGGCCACGGAGCCGGCGGGTACCTGCCCGGCAACGGCCTGCTGCCCGCCTTCGGGCTCGCTTACCTTGCGGCCGGCGCCGTCGCCCGTGAGCGAGCCGCCCACATGACCACCCGCGAGAACTGAGGAGAGATCTCATGGCGACTACCGAGCTGCTGCTGAAGAACGTGCGGGTGGTCCGCCCCGACGCGCCCGAGGGCACCGAGCCCGAGCTCGCGGACATCGCGGCGAACGACGGCACCATCGTCCGCGTCGCGCCCGGCCTGCCGGACGACGACGCCGCCACCGTGGTCGACGGGGGCGGACGGCTCGCCTTCCCCGGCGTCGTGGACGCCCACCAGCACTGGGGCATCTACAACGACCTCGCCACCGACACCCGCAGCGAGAGCCGCGCCGGCGCCCAGGGCGGCGTCACCACGTCCCTGACCTACATGCGCACCGGGCAGTACTACCTGAACAAGGGCGGGCCGTACCGCGAGTTCTTCCCCGAGGTGCTGGGCGCCGCGCAGGGCAACGCCCACGTCGACTACGCCTTCCACCTCGCGCCGATGATGGCCGAGCACATCGGCGAGATCCCGTACCTCGTCGAGGAGCACGGCGTCACCTCGTTCAAGATCTTCATGTTCTACGGGAGCCACGGCCTGCACGGACGCTCGTCCAGCCAGAGCGACTTCCTCATGACGCCGCCGGACGAGCGCTACGACCTCGCGCACTTCGAGTTCGTCATGCGCGGCGTCCAGAAGGCCCGGGAGCGGCTCGCGGAGTACGCGCCGCACATCTCGCTGTCGCTGCACTGCGAGACCGCCGAGATCATGACCGCCTACACCAGGATGGTCGAGGACGACGGGTCCCTCAGCGGGCTGCGCGCCTACAGCGCGTCCCGCCCGCCGCACTCGGAGGGGCTCGCCGTCACGATCGCGTCCTACCTCGCGCACGAGACGGGCCTGCCCAACATCAACCTCCTGCACCTGTCGTCGGAGAAGGCGCTGTCGGCCGCGCTCACCATGGCGGCCGCGTTCCCGCACGTCGACTTCCGCCGCGAGGTCACCATCGGGCACCTGCTCGCCGACGTCGACACCGCGCACGGACTCGGCGGCAAGGTCAACCCGCCGCTGCGCGACCGCGCCGACGTCGAGGCGCTCTGGCGGCACGTGCTCGCCGGCGAGGTCGACTGGGTCGTCAGCGACCACGCCTGCTGCCGCGACGAGATGAAATTCGGCGCCGACCGCGACGACGTCTTCCTCGCCAAGTCCGGCTTCGGCGGCGCCGAGTACCTGCTGCCGGGGCTCGTCGGGGAGGGGCTCAAGCGCGGCCTGCCGCTCCAGCGCGTCGCACGGCTGACGTCCTGGAACCCGGCCCGCCGCTACGGCCTGCTCCGCAAGGGCGCCATCGCCGAGGGCTACGACGCCGACATCGCGCTGGTCGACCCGGACGCCTCCTGGACGGTCCGCGCCGCCGACTCCGAGTCCGCGCAGGAGTACACGCCGTTCGAGGGGTTCGCCATGACCGCCCGGGTCACCGACACCTTCGTCCGCGGCCACCACGTGTACGCGGGCGGCCGCGTCGCCGGCGACCCGGTCGGGCGCTACCTGCGCCGCGGCCGGTGAGCCCGTTCCCTAGGATCGTCCAGTGACCGATCAGACCGCCGCTCCACCCTCGGGGGGAACCGAGGTCGCCGGGCGCGTCGCGGACGTGCTGCTGCTGTTCGCCGGAGGCCCCGAGCACCTCGGCGTCACCGCGATCAGCCGCGAGCTCGGCATCTCCAAGGCCGTCGTCTACCGCATCCTGCAGTCGCTGGTGTCGCGGGAGATGCTGGAGGCGGGCTCGTCCGGCTACCGGCTCGGGCCCGCCGCCGTCGCCCTCGGCGTCAGCGCGCTGCGCGCCTTCAACGTCCGGCAGGCCGCCGCGCCCGTCCTGCGCCGCCTGCGGGACGACACCGGCGAGACGACCACGCTGTCCGGGCTCGTCGGGGACGAGCGGGTCTACCTCGACCAGTTCGAGAGCCCCCGCGAGGTCAAGATGACCGTCGAGGTGGGCCGGCGCTTCCCGCTGCACGCCGGCTCCTCGGGCCGGGTGATCCTCGCCTTCCTGCCCGAGGAGCGGCGCGAGGCGATCCTGGCCCGTCCGCTGGCGGCGCTGACCGAGCGGACCGTCACCGATGAGGCGGCCCTGCGGGACCAGCTCGCCGCGACGTCCCGGGAGGGAGTCGCCGTCTCCCTCGGGGAACGCCAGGCCGACGCCGGATCCGTCGCCGCGCCGCTCTTCGGCCCGGACGGCGAGGTGCACGGCTCGATCAGCGTGTGCGGCCCGCGGCACCGCTTCACCCCGGAGGCCGTCGACCGCTACCGGACGCTCGTCCGCGACGCCGCCGAGCAGATCACCCGGACCTGGACGACGCACCGCTACACGGTGCGGTAGTGCGTGGTCAGGCGGCCCTCGTCGTCCAGGACGTGGAACGCCAGGCCTGGGGGAGCGCCGTGGTCGGCGATGTCCCCGCCCTGCCAGGGCAGGGTGAGGGTGGACACGACACCCGGCGCGACGAGCAGCGGCCGTCCCGCGAAGGCCGTGGCCGCCGCCGTGTGGGCATGCCCGCACAGCACCGCCACCACCTGCGGATGGCGGGCGATGACCTCGGCCAGGCGCTCCTCCTGGAACTGGCGGATCTCGTCCACGTACGGGATCCCCAGCTTCACCGGCGGATGGTGGAAGCAGACGAACGCCGGTTCTCCGGGCGCCTCCGCGAGCCGCCGGTCGAGCCAGCCGATCGTCTCGTCGTCCAGGAGCCCGTGATCCTCTCCGGGGACGGACGAGTCGCACATCGCGAACGTGGCACCCGCGATCTTGTAGACCCGGTTGACCGGGCCGCCGGTGGGCGGCTCGTCCAGGAGGACCTCCCGGTACGGGCCGCGCACGTCGTGGTTGCCGGGGCACATGAGCACCGGATGCGGGGACGCCAGAACCTTCCGGGCCCGCACGTACTCGGCGGGCTCGCCGTGGTCGGCGATGTCTCCGGTGACGAGGACGGCGTCGACCGGCATGGCGTTCACGTGGTCCATGACCCGCGCGGTGCGCTCGAAGCTCCGGTGGCCGCCGTCCAGATGCGTGTCGCTGAGCTGGGCGATAACAATCATGCCCGCGAATCTAGGCCGCCACCGGACCAGAACTAAGATCCGGTCACATGCCGAAATCCTGGTCCGGTTCCGTCGACCTGCATCTAGACATCGATGCGTCCGGCGGCCGCCGGGCCGGTCTGGAACGCGCCCTCCGCGCCGCGATCGGCACCGGACGCCTCGCCCCCGGCGCACCGCTCCCCTCGACCCGCGCCCTCGCCGCGGAACTCGGCTTCTCGCGCGGCACCGTGAGCGCCGCCTACGACCAGCTCACCGCCGAAGGCCACATCGTCGCCGTCCCCGGCTCCGGCACCCGCGTGGCGGACCACGTGCGCCCCGGGGGCTCTCCGGCCCCGCCGGTCTGGGCCGGACTCGCTTCCGCCGAGGCCGGCCTTCCCGCCTCGGCGGACCGGCCGCGCACGGAGCCGCCGGCACACGATCTGCTGCCCGGACGGCCCGACCTGAGCACGTTCCCGTCCGCGGCGTGGCTGCGATCGACCCGCCGTGTCCTGTCGACGGCGCCGCCCGAGGCGCACGCGCTCACGGATCCGCGCGGCCGTCCCGAGCTGCGCGAGGCGCTGGCCGGCTACCTCGGACGGGCCCGGGGCGTCCACGCCGACCCGGCGCGGATCGTGATCACCTCCGGCTATGCCCAGTCCCTCGGCCTTCTTGCCTCCGTCCTGCGGGACGCGGGCGCGGCCGCGTTCGCGATGGAGGAGCCGGGGCACCCGTTCCACCGTGCGATCGTCCGGCGGGCAGGGATGGACGTCGTGCCGCTCCCGGTGGACGACCAGGGCGCACGACCCGGGGCGCTCGAACGGGCCGGCGCGGCCGTGCTCACGCCGGCGCACCAGTACCCGTCCGGCGCCACCCTCCGCCCGGAGCGCCGCCGCGCCTTCGTCACCTGGGCGCGCGACACCGGTGGCCTTCTCGTGGAGGACGACTACGACGGCGAGTTCCGCTACGACCGCCAGCCCGTCGGCGCCTTGCAGGGGAACGCTCCGGATCACGTCGTCTACGGGGGAACCGCGTCCAAGACCCTGGCCCCCGCGCTGCGCCTGGCCTGGACGGTGCTGCCGCCGCGCCTGGTCGAGCCCTTCGTGGAGGCCAAGCGCCTCGCCGACGCCCACACCCAGTCGCTCGCCCAGCTCGTCCTCGCCGACCTCATCGACACGAACGCCTACGACCGCCACATCCGGGCCTCCCGCCTCCGCTACCGGCGGCGGCGCGACCTCCTGGTGGAGACGCTCCGTGCGCGCGTCCCGCGCGTCCGCGTCGAGGGCGTCGCGGCGGGTCTGCACGCCCTGATCCTGCTCCCGGCCGGCGGTCCGGACGAAGCCGAGACCATGCGCCGCGCCGCGTCCCTCGGGCTGGCCTTGATGCCCCTCCGCGGCCACTGGCAGAACTCCGAGGGACGGCCGCGGGGATTCATCATCGGCTACAGCACCCCACTCGCCGCCGCCTATCCGCCGGCCCTTGACGCGCTGTGCACGGCGCTCGCCTGAGCGGCCGGAGCGTCTCACCGACGGCATGAATCCGCCGTCCCGCTCCATGTGGGCGAGACGGCGGATTCCGCGCGAGGCTCTACCTCTTAGCGGCCGTGGTAGTGGTGGCCGTGGTGGTGACCACCGTGGTGGTGACCGTGGTGGTGTCCGTGGTGCCAGCCGTGGTGGTGGCCGTGCTGGTGGTGGCCGTGGTGGTGACCACCGTGGTGGTGTCCGTGGTGACGCACGCACCTGTGAAGAAGGAAACTCCAGTGCGTCCCGTAGGGGCACGTGTGGGACACCGCGGCCTGGGCCGCGGTCGTCTGCGTGGCGCTCGCCGTCGCGGCGGGCCCGAACGCGGCCAGGCCAGAGGCCATGAGCAGGCCGGCGGCGGTGAGCGCCGCCGAGCGCAGCGGAGTCCGAATCTTCATGCTTCCTCCAGTGGTAAGGGCACCGGGCCCGTGTGTCCTCACCAGCTCTACCCGCACTGTGATCAAGTGACTACAGAGAGCGGGTATAGGGGCGACCCAGAAGCACGCGTTGGAGGTGGGTCACGGGCCGTTCGGACCGGGTTTCCGCCAGAACGGGTCGCGTCCGATGAATCCGAGCATCTGGGTCTGGACATCCGCATCTGCGGGGACTTCGACGCGAGGTCCGTACTGACCGGAAGACCGGAGAACGTCCTCGATCGGCCGCATCCCCTCGAGAAGTTGCGCGCAGAAGCCGGGGTCCAGGCGGTCGTCCTGGCCGGTGGCCCTGGAGAGGTCCCAGGTGTGCATGAACACGTCGGCCGTGTAGAACCGGTCGATCGCGGTGTCCAGCGGAAGGCTGCCGATGTGGGGGTTGGTGAGCTTCCGGTCCGGCGTCTCCGGATCGTCCAGCAGCGCTTGCACGCCGTCGCGGTGAACTCGCCACGCCGCCGCCGGGTCCTCGTCCACGGACGGTCCGCGGGGGAGGTCGATCCCGGCGCCGGAGGCGAGGAACCCGGGGAACCAGTCGGTCAGGTGGCGGACGACGTCGCGCGCGGTCCAGTCCGCGACCGGGGACGGCGCGTCCCAGGACCGGGTGCCGAGGACGCGGTCGGTGAACAGCCCGGCGACCTGCCGGTGCCGCTCGGGCGGGTCATCAGACAGTGCCATCGGCGAACATCCTCTCCAGCTTCGCGTAACCCTGGTCGACACCGACCTCCATGCCGCTGCGCAGCCACGCGTCGCGGCCCTCGAAGCTGTCGACCAGCGACTGCGTCCGCAGCCGTGTCCGGCCGCCCCCGAGGTCGTCGAACCACAGCGTCTCCAGCGCGACTCCATCGGGCTCGCCCTCGTACGTGAAGGTCTGCACGATGCGGCCCGGCCCCACTTCGTGGAAGCAGCCGTGGAAGCCGTACTCCTCGCCGTCCCGCGTCGAGACGAACCGCCAGCTGCCGCCGGTGGTGGCGTCCCAATGCTCGATCCGCGTGCTCATGCCGTCGGGCCCGATCCACCTGGCGAACAGCGCGGCGTCGGTGTGGGCGCGGAGCACCCGGTCGGGCGCCGCCGCGAAGTCACGGGTCATCCGGATGATCGGCAGTTTCGGGTCGGCCTCGATGACCGTCTCTCTGAGATCGCTCACTTTCGTCTCCCTCCATTTCCGCCAGGACGGTGTCAAGGCGGCGGTGGCGCCGCTCCATGCGGCGCCGGTGGCGTTCGATCCAGGCGTCCATCAGGTCGAGGGCGCCGGCCTCCAGGCGCACCGGCCGGGGCTGCGGGCCGCGCGGCCGGCTGACGAGCCCCGCGTCCTCAAGGACCCGCAGGTGCTTGTAGACGGCCTGCAGCGAGATCCGGTACGGCTCGGCCAGCCGGCTCACGGTCGCGTCGCCCTCCGAGAGCCGGGCCACCATGTCGCGCCGGGTCGGATCCGCGAGGGCCGCGAAGACTTGGGACAGCGTGTCCGTGGCCATCGCCCCCACTTTCAACTCAACGGTTGAAACAACGCTACCCCGCAGGCCGCGTGCCTGTAAACCGTGCGGTTGAAAGCCCTGGTCGTAAAGGAAGATGAGGCGCCCGGGGAGAGAGCGGGGTCAGGGGAGGATCGCGTCGATGTAGCCCCCGTCCACCCGGACGGCGCCGCCGGTCGTGGCCGAGGCGTGGGAGGAGCTCAGATAGACGACCATGTTCGCTATCTCGTCCGGTTCGATGAGGCGCTGGAGGAGGGAGTTCGGGCGGTGCTCGGCCATGAAGCGGCGCTGCGCGGCGTCCCAGGGAAGGTCGTCGCCGACGAGGCCGGCGACGAAGTCCTCGACGCCGCCGGTGTGGGTCGGGCCGGCCATGACCGTGTTGACGGTGACGCCCGTTCCGGCGGCGGCCTTCGCGTAGCCGCGGGAGACGGCGAGCAGCGCGGTCTTCGACATGCCGTAGTGCACCATCTCCTCGGGGATCACGACCGCCGAGTCGCTGGCGATGAACTGCACCCGGCCCCAGCCGCGCTCCATCATGCCGGGCAGGTAGAGCCGGGTGAGGCGCACGCCGGACAGGACGTTGACCTCGAAGTACCGCCGCCATTCGGCGTCGTCGAGCTCCAGCACGGGACGCGGCTCGAAGATGCCGAGGTTGTTGACCAGGATGTCGGCGGACGGCAGCTCGGCGAGAAGCGCCCGCGCTCCCTCCGCGGTGGCGACGTCGGCGGCCACGCCGCGCAGGCCGGCGCCGGGCAGCTCGTCCCGGAGCGCCCCGAGGGCCTCGGTGACGCTCTTCTCGGACCGTCCGTTGATCACTGTGGTGGCGCCGGACCGGGCCAGCCCCGCGGCGATGGCCCGGCCGATGCCCTGGGTGGAGCCGCTCACGAAGGCGGTCCGTCCGGTGAGATCGATGTCCATGCGACGATCCTTCCCGAAGCGGCGCCCCTATGCGCGGCCCTCGGCGGGGCGCTCCAGCGCGACCTTCGGCAGGCGCCGGGCGAGCGGCGCGGGCAGCCACCAGGCGTGCCGGCCGAGCAGGCCCATGACGGCCGGGACGATCAGGCAGCGGATGACCACGGCGTCCAGCAGGACGGCCACGGCGAGGCCCAGCCCGAACTGCTGGAGCATGCGGTCGGGGCTGAGCACGAACGCCGCGAACACGACGATCATGATGGCGGCGGCGGCCGTGATGACCTTGCCGGTCGCGGCCAGCCCCTCCCGGACGGCGTGCGACGGGTCCCGCGTGCGCTCCCACTCCTCGTGGACGCGCGACACCAGGAACACCTCGTAGTCCATGGACAGCCCGAACACGATCGCGAAGATCATCACTGGGATGAACGCCTCGATGGGGCCGCTCTGCGCGCCGAACCGGCCGTCCTGGAACACCAGGGTGATCGCGCCGAGGGCGGCCGAGATGGACAGCAGGTTGAGCAGCGCGGCCTTGACCGGGATCAGCAGCGAGCGGAACACCACCATCAGCAGCAGGGCGGACAGGCCGACGACGACGGCGACGAACAGCGGCATCCGCGCCGACACCGAGTCCGAGAAGTCCTGCGCGGCGGCGGTCGGGCCGCCGACCAGGTAGCCGGTGCCGGTGCGGGCCGACAGCGACGGGAGTACCTCCTCGCGCAGCTCGTGGACGAGGGCGGTGGTGGCCTCGTCCTGCGGCGCCGTGGTGGGGTAGGCGATGACGGCGGACACGGCCCCGTCCCCGGACGGCAGCGGCGGTGTCGCGGCGGCGATGCCCGCGGTCCCGGTCAGGGTCTGCCTGAGCGGCCCGGGGTCGCCCTGGGCGACCACGATGAGCGGGCCGTTGAAGCCGGGGCCGAACCCCTCGGCCAGCAGGTCGTAGGCCTGCCTGCTGGTCGTGGACGGGGCGTCGTTGCCGGCGTCGGCGAAGCCGAGGCGCATGTCCAGCGCGGGCGCCGAGAGGGCGAGCAGCGCGGCGACGGCGACGAGCAGCGCGGGCAGCGGGCGGCGCTGGACGGCCGAGGCCAGCCGCCGCCAGCCGCCCTCCCGCGGACGCTCCTTCGCGGCCCGCTTGAGGACGTGGCGCCGGATCCGCTCGCCGAAGACGCCCAGCAGCGCGGGCAGCAGCGTCAGCGACGCCGCCATGGTGACCAGCACGGTCAGGGCCACGGCCAGCGCGACGCCCTGGAGCGACCCGAGGCCGAGCGCGATCAGGCCGAGCAGCGCGATGATCACGGTGCAGCCGGCGAAGAACACCGTCCGCCCGGCCGCGTCCAGGGACCGGCGGGTCGCGGCGGCGGGATCGGCGCCCTCGCGCAGCTCCTGCCGGTACCGGTAGAAGATGAGCAGCGCGTAGTCGACGCCGACGCCGAGCCCGATCAGCATCATGATCGGCGGGGTGAAGTCGGCGACCGTGAAGGCGTGCGAGGCCAGCGCGATCAGCCCGATCGCGCCGCCCACCGCGAACAGGGCGGTGACCAGCGGGAGCGCGGCGGCGACGAGGGAGCCGAACAGCAGCACGAGGATGACCAGCGCGGCCAGCATCCCCGCGCCCTCGGCCCCGCCGCCCCCGCCCTCCTCGGCGCCGCGGACCGGGTCGCCGCCGAGCTCGATCCGCAGGCCGTCGCCGGACGCGGCCCGCGCGGTATCGATGATCTTGGTGACGCGGTCCGCGGGAACGTCCTGCGCCGTCCCGTCCAGCGTGACGGTGGCGTAGCCGATCGTGCCGGACTCCGAGATCGTCAGCGGGCCGACGGCGGCGACCGACGGGAGCCCGCGCACGCCGGCCAGCATCGCGTCGACGTCCGGGCGGTCGCCGGCGAGGCCCCGCGGGTTCTCGGCGACGATCTGGACGGTGGCGCCCGCCTCCCGGGAGCCGTGCTCGGTCATCAGGTCGGCGGCGGCCTGCGAATCGGTCCCGGGCAGCGCGAAGTCGTTGTGGTAGGCGGTGCCGGCGGCCTGCGAGCCGACGGTGATCACCGCGACCACGACGGCCCACAGCGCGAGCGCGGCCCAGCGGTGGCGCTGCGACCAGGCGGCCAGGCGTCCGAAACGGCCGGCCGGGGGAGTGCCGGGGGTGGTCATGTCAACCTCGCTTCGTGATGCGGGCGCCGGCGGCGGCGCCGATCAGGGCGGACAGGACCGGCACGGCGACGAAGGCGGCGAGCAGCACGGGCGTGCCGTCGACGTCGAGCGTGCGGTCCAGGACGAAGGTGAAGAACGCGCCCACGGTCTCGGTCAGCAGGAAGCCCGCGGCCCCGCCGACGAAGAACCCGATGAAGGCGCCGGTGACGTTCATGGCCTCAGCGTCCGGGCGCGGGAGGCCGCCGCGCATCGGCCCGCGGTCGGCATCCGGGCCACCCCACCGGTTGCGGGGCGGGCGGGCCGGTTACCTCCCGGGTCGCATCCAGCGGGGGTTGACCATGCCCGACTCGTAGGCCAGCACGACCAGCTGGGCGCGGTCGCGCGCGTCCACCTTCGCCATGATGCGGCTGACGTGCGACTTGACGGTGGCGGGGCTGAGGACGAGCCGGTCGGCGATCTCGTCGTTGCTCTGCCCGGCGGCGACGAGCAGCATGACCTCGCGCTCGCGGTCGGTGAGGGACCTCAGGCGGGGACCGGGCTCGGGCACCTCGACCCGCCCGGCGAACTCGCCGATGAGCCGCCGCGTGACGGACGGGGTGATCAGCGCGTCGCCGCGCGCCGCGACCCGCACGGCGTGGATCAGCTCGGCCGGCTCGGTGTCCTTCAGCAGGAAGCCGGTGGCACCCGCGCGCAGCGCGCCGTACACGTACTCGTCCAGGTCGAACGTGGTGAGGATGACGACGCGGACGCCGTCCAGTCGCGGGTCGGCGGTGATCCGCCGGGCGGCCTCCAGGCCGTCCATCCGGGGCATCCGGACGTCCAGCAGCGCCACGTCGGGGCGCAGCTCGCGGCAGGCCGCCACGGCCCGCTCGCCGTCGGCGGCCTCCCCGGTCACCGTGATGTCGTCCTCGTCGTCGAGGATGGAGCGGAACCCGGCCCGCACCAGGCCCTGGTCGTCGGCCAGCAGTACCTCGATCACCGTGCGGACACCTCGTTCCGGTAGGGCAGCCGGGCCCGGACGAGGAAGCCGCCGTGCGGCCCGGGTCCCGCGGTCAGCTCGCCGCCGAGGGCGCGGGCCCGCTCCCGCATGCCGTCCACCCCGCTGCCCGCGCCCGGGGCGGCGGCCTGGCCGGGGCCGTCGTCGGCGACCTCGATCAGCAGCTCGCCCCGCCCGTGCTCACCGGGGCCGTGCTCGACGGTCACGGTGACCTCCGCGGCGGCGGCGTGCCGTGACACGTTGGTGAGGGACTCCTGGACGATCCGGTAGGCGGCCAGGCCGACCTCGGTGGGCGGGGCCGCGGCACCGGTGACGCGGCTGTGCACGGTGAGCCCCGCCGACCGCGCGGACCCGATCAGGTCGCCGAGCGCGTCCAGGCCCGGGGCGGGAGCCGTCGGCGCCTCCTCGTCGGCCTGCCGGAGCACCCCGAGCGTCGCGCGCAGGTCGCGCAGGGCGTCCCGGCTGGACTCCTTGATGGCGGCCAGCGCGGCCTCACCCTGCGCCGGGTCGCGGTGGAAGCGGTGCAGCGACGTCCCGGCCTGGACGTTGATGAGCGAGAGGTGGTGCCCGACCACGTCGTGCAGCTCGCGGGCGATGCGGAGCCGCTCCTCGCCCGCGGCGCGCCGCTCGGCCTCCCTCAGATAGGCGAGGCGGCTGTGCCGGACCCAGCCGAGCGCGACCATCGCCACCACCCATCCGGTCAGCATGAACAGCGCGACGCCGTTGACGTCCTCGTTCCCGAGCAGCGTCCCCGTCCCGGTGCAGATCACGGTGAGGGCGGCGAGGACGACGGCCGGCTGGAGCCGGCCGCCCGCCGCGACCATGTAGAGGGCGACGATGAGCGCGATCATCAGGCCGCCGTCGTGGACGCTCGCGACGTAGTACAGCCCGGTCGTGACGAGGGACAGGGCGGCGACGGTCACCGGGTACCGGCGCGCGAAGTACAGCGCCCCGCAGGTGAGGAGGATCAGCGCCCAGCCGAGCGCCGTGCGCGGCCACGGTTCGTCGCCGGCGCCGATGACCGAGTTCAGGCTGCTGACCGACACCACCAGCAGGACACCGCCGGCCAGGGCCGCGTCCCGGACACGGCCGCGCTGCAGGGGACCGCCACCACCCATGCGACCAGCGTAGGCGCGCCGCACGTCCGGCACCGTCCTCCGCCCGGGCTAACGCCCCGGCCCGCACCTGCAACCGCTGGTGTAGGCGGACGCTCCACGGCCGCGACCAGAGGATGATGCGGCGGGGCGTCAGGCGTGGGCGGCGCCGGACCCCGGAAGCCGGGCGCACTCCCGGCAGGCGCGGGACGAGCCCGCGACCACCGCATGGGACGCGGCGGTGAACCCGCCGGAGAGCACCATCAGCGGCCAGTCCCCGGCGAGCGCCGAGGAGACGACCAGGGCGAGCGCGGCGAGGCCCATGGCCACGGCGGACGCGGTGCCGGTCCACGCGACCGCCAGGGGCAGCCGGGCCGGCACCGGCACGCGGCGGGCGACCGGGCCGGTGGCGGCCAGGGTGGCGGCGGCGAGCAGCCCGGCGGTGACGGCGACGCAGGCGACATGGACGGCGAGCAGCCGCAGCGGCCAGCCGTGGCCGGGCCCGGACGCCCAGATCAGCAGCCAGCACAGGGTCAGGAACGGGACGGCCAGCGCGGCGGCGCGGGCCGTGCGGCGGGTCTGGGCGATGGTCAGCTCCCGCTGGCAGCAGGGGGCCAGCTCCTCGGCGGTGCCGAACTCGTGCACCGCCCGGCGGACGGCGTGCTCGTGGGGGAGTCCCGCACCGGCGTGGGCGGCGACGGTGTCGGCGAACCCGTCGCGGATCTCCTCGACCATGCGCGCCTTGGCGCGTGCCGGGCCGCGCAGGGCGCCCGCCAGGGCGGCGGCGTACTCCTCGGCGCACGCCTCGACGGGGTCGGCTCCGGGCGCGGTCATGTGGCCGGGTTCAGGACGGAGCCGATCGCGGCGGTGAACTCGCGCCACGCCGCCCGCTCGTCGGCGAGGGCGCCCCGCCCCGCGTCGGTCAGCTCGTAGCGGCGGCGCCGCCGCTCGCCGACCGCGTCCCAGCTGCTGCGCAGGTACCCGAGCCGCTCCAGCCGCTGCAGTGTCGGGTAGATCGTGCCGGTGCGCAGCTCCAGCGCGCCGCCGCTGCGGCGCTGCACCGCGGTGATGATCGCGTAGCCGTGCAGGGGCCCGTGCTCCAGCACGGCCAGCAGCAGGCCGTCCAGATGCCCGCGCACCGCGTCCGCCCTCATGTCCGTGCTCTCATGATCCGCCCCTCATGAGTAGGCAGCCTACACATGGCCCGCGTAGGCGTGGTACCTATTGGCAGCAAACATATTGAGAGCCGACCTATGGAGGGGCCAGTCATGACCAAGGTGCTGCTGTCCGTGCACGTCCTCGCGGCGATCCTGGCGATCGGCCCGATCGCCGTCGCCGCCTCGGTGTTCCCCCGCTGCGTGCGCCAGGCGGAACCGGGCGACGGGACGGCCGCGTTCCTGCACCGCATCTGCCGCGGTTACACGGTCCTCGGCGCCGCCGTCCCGGCCTTCGGGCTCGCGACGGGCGCGAAGATGGGGGTGCTCACCGACGCGTGGCTGATCGCGTCGATCATCCTGACCGCCATCGCCGCCGCGCTGCTCGCGCTGGCGATCCTGCCCGGGCAGCGCAGGCTGCTCGCCCTCGCGCCCGGCGGGGACGTCCCGGCCTCGGCGGTGGCGCGGCTGGCCGGGCTCACCGGAACGTTCAACCTGCTGTGGGCGATCGTCGTCGTGCTCATGATCGTCCGCCCCGGCTCCACCACGGGAGCGTGAGGCCGGTGCGCGCCCTGCGGATCGCGGCGGCCGCCGAGGCCGTCTCCCTGGTCGTCCTGCTGGTCAACCTGGCCACCGTGCACGCGCCGGCGGTCTCCTCCCTCATCGGCCCGCTGCACGGCACGGCCTATCTCGCCGTGATCGCGCTCACCCTGCTGGAGCCGCCCGTGCCGGGCGCCCGGCTGCGCGCCGTCGTCCCCGGGATCGGCGGCCTGCTCGCCCTGCGGCGGCTCGGCACCCGGGACGCTCAGCCCTCGTAGGTGTGGACGAAGCGGGCGAGGAGGCGGGCGAACTCGGCGCGCTCCTCGCCCGTCCAGCCGCTCATGGCCTTGGCGAAATGCTCCTGCCGGGTGCGGCGGGTGGCCTCCACGACGGCCCGCCCGGCACCGGTCAGCTCCAGGTGGATGCGGCGGCCGTCCTCCTGGGACGCGACGCGGCGGACGTAGCCGGACTTGACCGCCTCGGCGACGATCCGGCTGCCGCGCGAGGCGTCGACGCCGAGCCGGGACGCGACCAGCCCGACGCTCATCTCCTCCCCGGGCCGGTCGGGGCCCTCGTCCACGACGTCCACGACATGCAGGACCTGCACGTCCACGGGGAGGTTGTGGTCGCGGATCGCCGCCTTGCCGAGCCGCTGCCGCGACATGCCCCGGCGCAGCCTGACCATGCTCCGCTCGACCGCGTCCAGTGCCTCGTCGCCCATGGCGGCCAGTCTAGCTAGGTTGCCTCGCTCATCTGTATGCGTATAGCATTCACTTGCTCAAAGCATATGACTGCGAGGTGCATTCATGGTGACGACGGCGCCGATGACCCACCGCCGGCGGCTGCTGGTCTTCGGCGGGCTGATGCTCGCCGGGCTCATGTCCTCGCTGGACGCGACGGTGCTCGGCACCGCGCTGCCGGCGATCGTCGGCGACCTCGGCGGGCTCGGCCGCATCGCCTGGGTGTCCACCGCGTACGTGCTGGCCACCAGCGTGACCGTCCCGCTGTCGGGGCGGCTCGGGGACCTGTTCGGGCGCCGTCCCGTCCTGCTGACCGGCCTGCTGGGCTTCCTCGCCGGGTCGGCGGCCTGCGGGGCCGCGCCGGACATGACCTGGCTGATCGTGTTCCGCGCCGTCCAGGGCGCCGCCGCCGGGTGCCTGATGAGCTCGATGTTCGCGCTCACCGGCGAGCTGTTCGAGCCGCGGGAGCGGGCCAGGTACCAGGGATACTCGGCGGCGATCTTCGCCGTCTCCAGCATCGCGGGCCCGCTCGCCGGCGGGTTCCTCACCGACCACGCCTCCTGGCGGTGGGTGTTCTACGTCAACCTGCCGCTAGGCCTCGCCGCCACCGCCACGACCGTGCTGTTCCTGCGCCTGCCGAAACCCCGCCGCCGCCCGCGGATCGACGTCACCGGCATCGTCCTGCTCGGCTCGGCGGTCACCTGCTTCACCCTGTTCACCAGCTGGGCCGGGACGCGCCACGCGTGGACGTCGCCGGTCGTGCTCGGGCTGGCCGCGGCGGCGGCGGTGCTCTTCACGGTGTGGGTCCTCGCCGAGCGGACGGCGGCCGAGCCGGTCATCCCGCCCCGCCTCTTCCGCGACCGGTCGTTCAGCGTGGCCTGCGCCGTCGCCGCCGCCGGCGGCGCCACCGGGTTCGGCCTCGCCACCTACCTCCCGATGTTCTTCCAGGTCGTCAAGGGAGTGGACGCCACCCGATCGGGCCTGCTGCTCTTGCCGATGATGGCCGCGCTCCTCATCGCCTCGACGGCCGCCGGGCGCCGCATCCACCGGACCGGCCGCTACCACCGGCTGCCCGCCGCCGGCATGGCGATCAGCGCGGCGGGCGTCGCGCTGCTGGCGACCATGGACACCGGCACCGGCCCGTTCACCGCCGGCTGCTTCATGGCCGTCCTCGGGTTCGGGGCCGGGCTGTCCCAGCAGGTCGTCCTGCTCATCGCGCAGAACGCGGCGCCGCCCGGGGATCTCGGCGCGGCCGGCTCCGGGGTGTTCGCGACCCGCATGCTCGGGACGGCCGCCGGGATGGCGGTCTTCGGCGCCATCGTGTCCCACCGGTTCGCCGAGGAGGTCGTCCGGCACGTCCCGGACGGGCGGGCGCCCGCGTACGCCGACGCCGTCCGCCCCGAGGTGCTCGGCTCGCTCCCCGCCCCGGTCCGGGACGGTGTCGCCGAGGCGTTCGCGGACGCCTTCTCCACCCTGTTCGTCGCGGCGCTGCCCGTCCTCGCCGCCGGCCTCGCCGCGGCGCTGCTGCTCAGGCACGTCCCCCTGGCCCCGCGCGGACCCGCGAAGCCCCCGCCGGACTAGTCGTCGAGCGCGGCGTCGTGGACGAGCAGCGCGATCTGGACGCGGTTGTTCAGCTCCAGCTTCGTGAGCAGCCGCGACACGTACGCCTTCACGGTGGCGACGCTCAGTGACAGCTCCCGGCCGATCTCGCTGTTGGTCCGGCCGCGGCCGACGAGAGCGGCCACCGCCCGCTCGCCGTCGCTCAGCCTGCCGAGCAGCTCGCGGGCGCGGGCCCGGCGCGGGTCGGCGCCGCTCTCGGCCACGTACGACATCATCTTGCGCAGCACCGCCGGCGACATCATCGGCTCGCCCGCCGCGACCTGCCGGATCGCGCGGACGATCTCCGGCGGCGGGGTGTGCTTCAGCAGGAACCCGCTGGCGCCCGCCCGCATCGCCCGCAGGATGTGGTCGTCGGTGTCGAACGTCGTCAGGATGATGATCTCGGGCGGGTCGCGGCGGGAGCGCAGCAGCCCGGTCGCGGCGAGACCGTCCACCCGCGGCATCCGGATGTCCATCAGCACGACGTCGGGACGGTGCTGGTTGACCGCGGCGACGACCTCGGCGCCGTCGGAGACGTCGGCGACGACCTCGAGGTCCTCGGCGCTCGACAGCATCATCGACAGGCCGGCGCGGACGAGCGCGTCGTCGTCCACGATCAGCACCCGGACGTGAGGGGAGTCCATCCGGTCACCCTACGGCCCGCGGGCCGGGTCAGGGCCGGCGCAGGCGGCGTCCGCTGACCTCCGTCGCCGCGAGCCGGAACCACGCCTCCCGGTCGCCGCCGGGCCAGGACTCGAGCCGCGGGACCTCGGCCTTCTCCTCCTCCGTCAGGGGATGGGCGCCGCCGCGCAGGAGCACGCTCCAGCCCTCGTGGCTCGCCTCGTCGAACCGGTCGACCTGGAACGCCGCCCGTACCTCGCCGCCGACCACGGACGTCAGCAGGCTGTGGCTCAGCCGCCCGGACACCGACGTCCGGAAGACCACCGCGTCGCCGGCGACGGCGTAGTTCACCGGGATGACCGTCGGCCCCTCGCCGTCGTCGAACGCGACGCGGCCGATGGCGCCCCCGGAGATGAGCCGCAGGCACTCGGCGCGGTCGAGTTCTTCCAGCACCGGCCGCTCAGAGGAGTTCGCTGCCATGCGTATCACCCTTCCCAGCGGCCCCGGCGCCATGCGCGGTCTCCAGCGGGAGGCGGGCGCGCAGCCGGAACCGGCCGTCCCCGGTGCGGCCGTGCTCCAGCGTCCCGCCCAGCAGGGCCACGCGTTCGGCGAGCCCGACGAGCCCCGCGCCGGAACCGGGCAGCGGGAGCGCCGGCGGGCCCGGCGGCAGGGCGTTGACGATCTCGATGTCCAGGTCGCTCCCGGCGGCGAGGGTCACCCTGACCCGGGCGCCCGGCGCGTGCTTGCGCGCGTTGGTCAGCCCCTCCTGGACGATCCGGTAGGCGTGCCGCCCGACCCGGGACGGGATCCGGTCCGGCTTCGGGACGTCCTCCTCCAGCGTGACGCGGCCCCCGGCGCGCCGCGACTCCTGGACGAGCGCGGCCACGTCGCCGAGCGTCGGCTGGGGCCGCTCGGGCTCCGCGCCGGCCGCGTCGTCCCGCAGCACGCCGATCACCTCGCGCAGGTCCTCCATCGCCTCGTAGGCGCTCTGCCGGATGATCCCGGCCGCCTCGCGCTGGTCGGCGGGCGCGTCCGGGCGGAACTCCAGCGCCCCCGCGTGCACCGCCAGCAGCGAGATCCGGTGCGCCAGGACGTCGTGCATCTCGCGGGCGATGCGCTCGCGCTCCAGCAGCCGGGCCTCCTCGACCCGCAGCCGCTGCTCGGTCTCGGCGGCGCGGGCCCGCTCCTCCAGCGACGCGATCAGCTGGCGGCGGGAGCGGACGAGCATCCCCGCGGTGATCAGCACCGCGTACAGGAGCGCGAACGTGACGGCGCCCTGGCGGAACTGGTGGTCGGGCGAGGTGATCCGGAACAGCGCCAGGATCAGCGCGAGGTTCGCCGCGGCGATCGGCAGGAGCGTCCGCCAGGGGCGCAGCATCGCCAGGGAGTACATCGCGATGGCGGTGGCGCCGAGGGCCGAGGTCGCGGACCACTGCGTGAAGGTCATCGTCACCGCGACGGCGACCGGGTAGCGGCGGCGGAACAGCAGGAGGGCCACGCAGTGCAGCCCGCCGAACGCCAGGTCGCGCGGAACGGAGATCGTCTCGCCCGAGGGCGGGTCCTCCACCGTGCCGAGGAGGAGCAGCGCGCCGAGCAGCGCCGCGATGACGGCCAGCGCCGCGTCGTCCAGCCATTCGCGCCACGATCGCCTTGGGGTCACGGGCCCAACGGTAGCCAGGCGGCCCGTTTCCGGCAGTGGCCGCAGGTCGCGGCGCCATCGACTTTGGTATGCGGGCGTGCCGGAGGGGCCGCACGGGATGCCCGCGCGGCCCCTCCGGGCGGTCGGCTCAGCCGCGGCCGGGCAGGTACCGGACGGCGAGCGCCGCGGTGACCAGGATGACGGCCGCCGTGACCAGCACGCCGAGGCCGGCGCCGTGGACGAACGCCTGCGCGGCGGTCTCCCGCAGCGAGGCCGCGGCGGGCGCGGGCAGGTGCCGCGCGATCCCGGCGGCGGAGCCGACCGACTCGCCCGCGGCGCCGTCCGGCATGGAGCCGGAGTAGGCGGTGGCGGCGATGCTGCCGACGACCGCGACGCCGAGGACGGTGCCGAGGTTGCGGGTGGTGTTGCTGACCGCCGAGCCGACGCCGGTCTTGGCGGGCGGCAGCGAGGACATGACCGACTGGGTGGCCGGGGCCATGGTCAGCCCGATCCCGGCGCACAGCACCACCGACGCGGTCATGTAGTGGACGTAGCCGGTCCCGCCGGACGCGGTGGCGAAGAACCCCAGCCCCGCGGCGGCGGCCAGCAGCCCGGACGTCATCGCGGCGCGGATCCCGAACCGGGCGGCGAGCCGGGTCCCGGCGGGGGACGCGACGGTCAGCGCGAGCGCGCCGGGCAGCGACCGGACCCCGGCCTCCAGCGGCGAGTAGCCCAGGACGAACTGGTAGATCTGGGTGAGCACGAAGGTGACTCCGGCGAGCCCGAAGAACAGCACCATCACCGAGACCGCGGCGGCGGTGAACCGGCCGTCCCGGAACAGGCTCAGATCCAGCATCGGGTGGGCGCCGCGCACCTGCGAGACGCCGAAGGCCGCCAGCAAGACGAGCGCGGCCGCGAAGCGCAGCAGCGTCCCGGACGTGGCCCAGCCGCTCTCGCCCGCCTGGATGACCGCGTAGGTGAGCGAACCCAGCCCGGCCGCGGCGAGGACCGCGCCGGTCGCGTCGATCCGCGGCCGGTGCGGCGCCGACGAGGCCGGCACGAGGAACCGGCCCGCGACCAGCGCGACGAGGACGACCGGCAGGTTCACCGCGAAGATCGCGCCCCACGAGTAGTGCTGGAGCAGCCAGCCGCCCGCCGTCGGGCCGATCGCGACGCCGAGGCCGCTCACCGCCGACCACAGGCCGATCGCCCTGGCCCGCTCGCGCGGGTCGGTGAACACGGCGGTCAGCAGCGCCAGCGTCGCGGGCATGATCAGTGCGGCGCCGACGCCCATGACCGCGCGGGCGGCGATCAGTTGCGCGGCGGTGGACGACACCGCGGCGCCGAGCGATCCGGCGCCGAACACGAGCATCCCGGCGGTGAGCGCGCGGTGCCGGCCGAACCGGTCGCCGAGGGTTCCGGCGGGCAGCAGCAGGGCGGCGAAGACCAGGGTGTAGGAGTCGACGATCCAGGCCAGCGCCCCGGCGCCGACACCGAGCGAGGAGGCCAGGGTGGGGATCGCTACGTTGACGATCGTCGTGTCGACGACGATCACCAGCAGTGACAGGCACAGCACGGCCAGCGTGTACCAGCGGCGCGGGTAGGCGGCGGGCGCCTGCCCGATGGGCGATGCGCTCTTCGGCGCGGTGAGCGATGTGGTGGGGGAGGACACTGCGGGCTCCTATTGATTGATAGACCTATAAATACGGTGCCGAAAAGGAGTCCTGCCGTGGCGGGACGGGGGGTCAGAAGACCATGTCGATGTACTCGGACGGGAGGTCGAGCACCGCGCCGAGGTTGAGCAGGTTGCCGGCGGCCATGAAGCGCGCCACCGTCGCGTGGTCGGCCCCCGTCCGCTCCCTGAGCATGTCGGAGACCTCCATGAAACCGCGCCTCATGAACTCGCGGATCTCCGGATCGGCGGAGGCGGCGTACCCCTGCATCTGGAGGCGCCGCGCGTCGGTGTCGCCGAGGAGGCCGCGGTAGGTCCGGCCGAGCACGGCGAGCGTCTCCTCCGGGGTGTCGCGGGGCGTCCAGGCCGCCGCGAACGCGTCCCTGATCTGCTCGCGCGAGCGTTGCAGGCAGGCGAGGAACAGGGCCTTCTTGTCGTCGAACAGGGCGTAGATGTAGGGCTGGGAGATGCCGGCCCGCTTGGCGATGTCGGCGGTCTTCGTGGCGTGGTACCCGAACTCGGCGAACACGCTGATCCCGACTTCGAGCACCTGGTCGCGGCGTTCTTCGGCGGTGGGTCTGCGGCTGCCTCGTGTCGTCGCCATGGGTTCATTATTGATATACCAATCAATACACGTCAACCCCCGCCGCGGGTTTCTCCATGGGGTAGCCCCCACCGTGCGGCGGACCGCTGCCCGGAGCCCGGTTCCGGGTGATCACCGGAGTGTTTCGCCGGACGCGCCCGCCTAGCGTCAGCGCACATGACGACGACGGAGACCAGGCGGTGGCACCGCACGGCGGGCCGGCCGGTCGCGGTACTCGCGGCCGGGGCCGCGGTGACCGGTGCCGCCGTCGCGGCGCCGGGCGGGACGTCCGGCTGCGCCGACAGCCCCGCGCTGGCCGGGGAGGGCCGGATCTCGCTGGACGCCCCGGTGCACTGCTACCTGCCCGGCCTGATCGACCGCAACGGCTACGACGGCCGGACGATCACCGTGCGGAGCCTGCTGCGGCACACCAGCGGCCTGCCCGACCACATGGACACCTTCGAGACCATCGAGGAGTTCCGCTTCCGGCATTTCGAACCCGCCGTACTGGTGGAGCGCGCGCTGGCGCTGCCGCGTCCCGAGACCCGCTGGCACTACTCGACCACCAACTACCCCATCGCGGGGCTCCTGGTCGAGAAGGTGACCGGGCGCACCCTGGAGGACGAGGTGCGGCACCGGATCATCGGGCCGCTGCGGCTCCGCGACACCTACTGGCCGGGCGACGAGACGCGCATCAGGGGGCCGCACGCGCGCGGCTACGTCCGCGAGGAGCGCGGCGGGACCGTCCGGCGGTCCGACTACACCGCGATGAACCTGAGCGTCGGGTGGGCGGGCGGCGCGCTGATCTCCAGCGCCCAGGACATGAACGCCTTCTTCGCGGCCCTGCTGGGCGGCCGGCTGCTGCCGCCGGCGATGCTCGCGGAGATGAAGCGCACCGTGCCCGCCGATCCGGACCGCCTGTGGGAGGGCGCGTCCTACGGCCTCGGCTTCATCGGGACGCCGCTGCGCTGCGGCGGCTCCTGGTGGGGGCACGCCGGCGGCATCGGCGGCTACATCACGGTCTCCGGCGTCGCGCCGTCGGGGCGCCGCGCCTCCGTCGTCCTCAACGAGAACGTGACCACCAAGGAGACGTTCGACGACCAGATGAGGCTCGGCGAGACGGCCTTCTGCGACCCGCGATGAACGGAGCGACGATGACGAGGAGACTGGCCGCCGCGGCGGGACTGGCCGTGGCGGCGGCACTGGCGGTGCCCGCCGGATCGGCGGCGGCGGAACCGGCGGCGAGACCGGGGGAGGGCGGCCTCGACCGCTTCTACCACCAGCGCCTGGCCTGGACGGCGTGCACGCTCGGGCCCGGCGACCAGGTGGGCGAGGAGCTCGACAAGGCCGGGGCGAAGTGCGCGGACGTGACCGTGCCGCTCGACTACACCGACCCCGGCGGGCGCACGATCGAGATCGCGATCTCCCGGCTCGCGGCGTCCGACCGGGCACACCGGATCGGGACGATGATCCTCAACGGCGGCGGGCCGGGCCCGGCCATCGACATGCCGCCCTACATGCGCGACCTCATGGGCGCGGCCGGGCCCCGGTACGACCTGGTCGGCATGGACCCGCGCTCCCTCGGCCGCAGCGCCGCGGTCGACTGCGGCTGGCCCGCCGCCACCTGGATCAGGTCGGCGGGGGAGAGCCGCCGCTCCTTCGCCCGGTCCACCGCGTTCGCCAGGGACCTCGCCCGGCGGTGCGCGCGGACGAACGCGGGCCTCCTCCCGCACATCAGCACGCGCGACATCGCCCGGGACATGGACGTCGTCCGGGGCGTCCTCGGGGAGCGGAAGGTGTCGTACAACGGCGCTTCCTACGGCACCTATCTCGGGTCCGTGTACGCGACGATGTTCCCGGGCAGGCTCGACCGCGTCGTCCTGGACAGCTCGGTCGATCCGGCCGCGTGGAGCCCGCGGCTCCTGGCCGGGACCGAGCGGGCCAACGACCACGCGCTCGGCTCCTGGGCGGCGTGGGCGGCGGAGCGCGACGGCGAGTACGGCCTCGGCGCCTCCCGCGCGGAGGTCCTCGGGACGGTGCGCGGGCTCGTCGAGGCGTCCGCCCGCGAGCCCCTCGCCGTCGGCCGGTACCGGGTGGACGACACGACGCTGCCGGTCGTCCTGTTCGACAACCTCGGCACCGACGAGGACCGGGCCAGGGCCGTCCTGGCGGAGTCGGTGCGCGTCTTCGCGAAGGCCGCGGGCGGCGAGCCCGCCGAGCCGACCGAGGAACTGGACGAGGAACTGGCGTTCCTGCTGACCGGCGCCGAGTCCCGCTACGGGAGCGGGCAGAGCGCGATCATCTGCGGGGACGCGGCCGCGCCGCGCGACCCCGCGGCCTACTGGCGCGACATCCAGCGGAACCGGGGGGCCAGCCCGGTGTTCGCGCCGCTCACCCGCAACGTCGGCCCGTGCGCGTTCTGGCCGGTGCGCCCCGCCGAGCCGCCGACCTCGGTCGGCGGGCGCCTGCCGGCGTTGATGGTCGCGGCGACCGGCGACACCCGGACGACCTACGCGAGCAGCCGGGCCCTCCACCGGCTGCTGCCGGGCTCCCGGATGATCACGCTGGACGCCGACGTGCACGCGCCCTACCAGCGCGGATACCCGAACACCTGCGTTCGTGACACGGTCAACGGCTACCTGGCCACCGGCCGGCTGCCCGCCGGCGACCTGGCCTGCCCCGCGGGTGGCTGACGGGCGGCGCCCTCGCTCGCACAATTAATACATGTAGTATTGTATTAATTCGCGAGGAGGGCGCCGTGACCTATGTGATCGCCGAGCCGTGCGTGGACGTCAAGGACCGCGCCTGCGTCGACGAATGCCCGGTCGACTGCATCTACGAGGGCGAGCGCATGCTCTACATCCACCCGGACGAGTGCGTCGACTGCGGCGCGTGCGAGCCGGTGTGCCCGGTCGAGGCGATCTACTACGAGGACGACCTCCCGGAGAAGTGGAAGGCCTACACCGCCGCCAACGCCGAGTTCTTCGACGACCTGGGCTCGCCCGGAGGCGCGGGCAAGCTGGGCGCGCTCGACCGCGACCACCCCCTGATCGCGGCGCTGCCGCCGGCGGGGGGAGGATGAGCGGCATGCCGTCCGAACGCCCCCGCCCCGAGCAGTCCTCGCGCCGCCGAGAGGTCCTGGACGTCCTGCGCGACGAGGGCGCCCCGCTCGGCGTCACCGAGGTCGCCGAACGCCTCGGCGTCCACGTCAACACCGCGCGCTTCCACCTGGACGCCCTCGCCGCCGAGGGCGCGGTCGAGCGCACCGTCGAGCAGGCCTCCGGTCCGGGCCGCCCGCGGACCGTCTACGCCCCGCGGCCCGGCATGGACCGCGGCGGCGCCCGCGGCTACCGCCTGCTCGCCCAGATCCTGCTCAGCCGGCTGGCCTCCGAGGGCGCCGCCGCCCGCGGCGACGCCGCTCGGGCCGGACGGGAGTGGGGCCGCTACCTCGTGGAGCGTCCTCCGCCGTTCCGGCCGATGACGGGTGAGGAGGCCACCGGCCGCCTCACCGCGCTTCTGGACGACCTCGACTTCGCCCCGCGCCACGACGGCGACGTCATCCGGCTCCGGCACTGCCCGTTCCTCGAGCTGGCCGAGGAGTACGGGCCGCTGGTCTGCGACGTCCACCTGGGGATCATGCAGGGGGCGCTGGCGGAGCTGGACGCCCCCGTCGCGGCCGACCGGCTGGAGCCGTTCGCCGAACCCGGCGCCTGCCTGGCCCACCTCACTTCAACGGAGCGCCCGTGACCGGCTTGCCGGTCGCGCTGCCGGCGAGCCAGCCGTCCCAGTCCTTCGCCCACGGGGTCGGGCCGTTCCCGAACCGCAGCTGCCGCGACGTTCCGGTCACCTTCACGATGTCGCCGCGGTTGGTGAAGTCGTAGAACCACTTGGCGTCCGAGGGCGAGGCGTTCACGCACCCGTGGCTGACGTTGTCGTTGCCCTGCGAGTCGGTGGACCACGGCGCCGAGTGGACGAACGTCCCGCTGTAGGTGAGGCGGACGTTCCACTTGGTCGGGATCCGGTACTCGCCCGGGTTCCCGGTGGTGGCCGAGTCCATGATGATCTTCGCCGCCTTCTCCTGGGCGATCATCGTGCCGCTGTAGCTGTCGTGGCCCGGCTTGCCCAGGCTGACCCTCATCGTCCGCACGGTCTTGCCGCCGTCGGTCACCGTCGCGCGGTGCTTCTTGGCGTCGATCGTGGTGACGTGCCGCGGGCCCACCGTGAAGCCGACGCTGCGGTCCTTCATCCCGTACATGCCCTCGCCGGCCTTCAGGCCCGCCAGGTGCGCGACGACCTCCACCTTCTGGCCGGACGGCCAGTACTCGCGGGGCCGGAAGTCGACCTCCTTGTCGCTGACCCAGTACCAGGCGCCCTCGACCGGCTTGGACATGCGGACCTCGAGCGCCTTCTCGACCGCCACCTTGCCGGCCTTGGTGCTCACGGGCCTGGACAGCAGCAACTGCACCGGCATGCCGACGCCGACGGTCTCGCCGTCCAGCGGCGACATGCCGCTCTCCAGCTTCTTCTGCGGCGTCAGGGTCGTGAACGTGGACGTGGCGGTGACCTGCTTGCCGTCGTCGCCCGTGCCCTGCGCGGTGACCGTGTAGGTGGTCGAGGGCCGCAGCGTCCACGCCGACTTCCACGAGGTGCGGTCCTGCGCGAGCGCGCCCTCGGCCTTGGTCTTCTTCTTGCCGTAGGTGAGGGTCACGCTCGTCAGCTTCCCGTTGGCGGCGGTGACCGTGACGGGCTTGTCGGGCGCGGCCTGCTTGGTGCCGGTCGCCGGCGCGATGGCCAGCTTCACGGCGTCTCCGCCCTTGCCGCCGCCGTCCCCGCCCTTGCCGCCGTCTCCGCCGGACGAGCAGCCCGCCGCGGCGATCACCACCGCGCCGATGATCGCCGCACCTGCCGTCCCGGTCCGACCCTTGAGCACCTGAGAACTCCTCACGCTCGACGCGGGCTATCCCTTGGTCAGGGTATGCACGGTTTTACGCGAGGCATGCGAAACCGCGAGGACTGTTCACCGTTCTCTCAGGAAGCGCGGGCGTTCCCCAGCGCAGGGTCAAGCGGGCGCCGCGCTTTCCCTGCCTGGTGGGAGGCCGGATGCGGCGGCGTTGTCCAGCAGGAACAGGGTGCGTTCCCGGCCGCGCGCGCCGGCGCACGGGACCCGCTCGGGTTCCGCCTCCGGGGAGAGCCCCAGCCGGACGGCCTCCGCCTTCGACTCGCCCGCCGCCAGGATCCACACCTCCCGCGCGGCCCGCAGGGCGGGGAACGTCAGCGAGATCCGGGTCGGGGGCGGCTTCGGCGCGCCCCGCACCGCCACCACCGAGAGCTTCTCCTCCCGCGGTCCCGCCATCTCGGGGAACAGCGACGCCACATGCGCGTCGGGGCCGACGCCCAGCATCAGCACGTCGAACGGCGGCACGGAGCCCCCGGCGCCCGCGGCGGCCCGAAGCTCGGCGGCGTACCGCTCGGCCGCCGCCTCCGGGTCGTCGCCGCCGGGGTCGTCCGGCGCCGGCATGGCGTGCACCCGCGCCGGGTCGACCGGCACGCGGTCGAGCAGCGCCGCGCGGGCCCCGGTCTCGTTGCGCTCGGGGTCGCCGCGGGGCACGAACCGCTCGTCGCCCCACCACAGGTCGAGCCGGCCCCAGTCGACCGCGTCCCGGGCGCCGGCGGCGGCCAGCGCGGCGAGCACCGCCGTGCCGACGCCGCCGCCGGTCAGCACGACCGACGCCGAGCCGCGCGCCGCCTGGGCGTCGGCGATCCGCGTCACCAGCCTCGCCGCGGCGGCCTCGGCGAGGACGTCCTGGTCCCGGTGGACCAGGACCGCCGGGGGGGTCATCCGGCCCCCGACCCGCCGCGCGGCTTCTTCGCCGCCGACCTGGAGCGCGGCGGCTTGGCCGCCTCCTTCCCGGCGGCCTCGGCGGTCGCCGACACCGGCTCGCTCGCCACGCCCGGCTCCTCCGTCCCGCCCGCGAGGTCCTTGGCGAACCGCGCGGCGGCCTCCTGGTAGACCTCGTCGGGGTCCAGGCGCCGCAGCTCCTCGGCCAGCAGCTCGGCCATCGGGCGCCGCATCAGCGACACCTGCCGGTCGGGCTGGCCGGGACGGCACAGCGTCGCCACCCGCCCGTCCGGGCGGTGGATCACGATGTCGCCGCCGGACGTCGCCAGCCGGACCCCGGTGATGCCGGGCCCCTCGGAGACCGTCCGGTCCACCGGGACGCCGAGCCGGATCGACAGCCACGCCGCGAGCAGCTCCGCGCTCGGCGAGTCCGGCTCGGCCAGCACCTCGCCGCCGGTGATCTCGTCGTGGTCCTGGTCGAGCGCCGCGGCCAGCAGCGACCGCCACGACGTCAGCCGCGTCCAGGTGAAGTCGGTGTCGCCCGGCCGGTACCCCTCGGCGAGCTGGGCGAGGGTGCCGAGCCGGTCGCGCGCCGCGTAGGAGTCGGTCACCCGGCGCTGCGCGAGCACGCCGAGCGGGTCCTTCGCCGGGACCTTCGGCACCTTGCCGCCCGGCCACCACGTCACCACCGGCGTGTCGGGCATCAGCAGCGGCACGACGACCGAGTCGGCGTGCTCGGCGAGCGGCCCGTACATGCGCAGCAGCACCGTCTCGCCGGGGCCGGTCTCGCCCATGCGGATCTCGGCGTCCAGCCGGGAGGAGTTGCCCCGCGGGTCCCGCGAGATGACGGTCAGCACCCGGTACGGGTGCTCCCGCGCCGCCTCCGTCGCGGCCCGCACCGCGTCGTACTGCGCCGACTCGTCCGTCACGATGATCAGGGTGAGCACCATCCCGACGGCCGGGCCGCCCATCAGATGCCGGGACTGGGTCAGCGCGTCCTGGATCTTCCGGGTGGTGGTGCCGGTGAGATCGATGTTCATCTAGAGCCGCCTCCAAGTGCGCCCGTCGCGCGCCATCAGCTCGTCGGCGCTGTCGGGTCCGTAGCCGCCGGACTTGTACTGGTCGAGGCCGCCCCGGCTCGCCCAGTACTCCTCGATCGGGTCGAGGATCCGCCAGGACAGCTCGACCTCCTCCTGCCGGGGGAACAGCGGCGGGTCGCCGATCAGCACGTCCAGCAGCAGCCGCTCGTAGGCCTCCGGGGACGCCTCGGTGAACGACTCCCCGTAGGCGAAGTCCATGTTGACGTCCCGGATCTCCATCGAGGTGCCGGGCACCTTCGAGCCGAACCGGACCGTGATGCCCTCGTCCGGCTGCACCCGCATCACCAGGGCGTTCTGCCCGAGCTCCTCGGTGTCGGTGTGCGAGAACGGAAGGTGCGGCGCCTGCTGGAACACCATCGCCACCTCCGTCACCCGGCGGCTGAGCCGCTTGCCGGTGCGCAGGTAGAACGGGACGCCCGCCCAGCGGCGGTTGTCGATCTCCAGCTTCACCGCGGCGTAGGTCTCGGTGCGGGAGTCGGCGGGGATGCCGTCCTCGTCCAGGTACCCGTTGACCTTCACGCCGCCCTGCCAGCCCGCCGCGTACTGCCCGCGCGCGGTCGAGTCGGCGAGGTCGCCGGCCACCCGCACCGCCGACAGGATCTTGGCCTTCTCCGCGCGGACCGCCTCCGCCTGGAAGGAGGTGGGCTCCTCCATCGCGGTCAGCGCCAGCAGTTGCAGCAGGTGGTTCTGGATGACGTCGCGGGCGGCGCCGATGCCGTCGTAGTAGCCGGCCCGGCCGCCGATCCCGATGTCCTCGGCCATCGTGATCTGCACGTGGTCGACGAACGAGCGGTTCCAGATCGGCTCGAACATCGTGTTGGCGAACCGCAGCGCCAGGATGTTCTGCACCGTCTCCTTGCCGAGGTAGTGGTCGATCCGGAAGATCGACTCCTCGGGGAAGACGCGGTGCACGGTGTCGTTCAGCTCCTGCGCGGTCTTCAGGTCGCGGCCGAACGGCTTCTCGATGACGACCCGGCGCCAGGCGCCCTCCTCGCGGTCGGCGAGCCCGCTGCGCTGCAGCTGCTCGACGACCTGCGGGAACGCCCTCGGCGGTATCGACAGGTAGAAGGCGTAGTTGCCGCCCGTGCCGCGGCTCTCGTCCAGCTCCTTGACCGCCATCGACAGGGCGTCGAACGCCCCCGCGTCGTCGAACGTGCCGGGGACGAAGTGCATGCCCTCCGACAGGTGCGTCCACACGTCCTCGCGGAACGGCGTCCGGGCGTGCGCCTTCACCGACTCGTAGGCGATCTGGCGGAAGTCCTCGTGCTCCCAGTCGCGGCGCGCGAAGCCCACCAGGGAGAAGCCCGGCGGCAGCAGCCCGCGGTTCGCCAGGTCGTAGATGGCGGGGAGCAGCTTCTTGCGCGACAGGTCCCCGGTGACCCCGAACAGCACGAGCACGCACGGCCCCGCCACCCGCGGCAGGCGCTTGTCCCGCGGGTCGCGGAGCGGATTGGCTGTGTTGGTCACGTGGCCCCCTCAGTTAGCACTGCGCCTTCTTCTGCTTCTGCTCCTAGTACTGCTGCAAGCATCCTGCCCCAACTCGTCCGGCGGGCCGCAATCGTCGACTCCCCGTCCGGGGCCCCGCCCGCCGCCCGCGGCGCGCGCTCACCCGTCGCCCCGGGCCGCGTCGAGCAGCCGGGTGAGCCCCGCCCAGCGGTTCTGCAGATGGAGCCGTACCACCGGGCTGCCCGCCGCGCGCGCGTCGCGGGCGTCCCCGAGCGCCCGCGCGAGCTGCAGCATGCCGAGCCGGTGGTGCCGGCCGGGGACCGGTACGTCGCGGACGACGTTCCCGGTCACGAGGAGGTATACGCCCGGGTCGGGTCGATCATTCCCGGGCGCGGGCGGCCGGGCGCCCCAGCCCACCGTGACCGGGCGGCCGCAGCGGGCCGCGAGGAGCGCGGCCAGCCGGCGCACCTGCGCGCCCTGGCCGCCGCCCGCCTCGCCGGGATCCAGGTAGGCGACGAGCGCGAGGTGCCCGCCCGCGCCGACCCCGCGGGCCAGCGCGTCCAGCAGTTCCTCCAGCCCGGACGCGCCGGCGAGCGCGGGGACGGTCGTGTGCACCTCCACGGCCCGGCCCGGGTCGCCGTCGGCGAACAGCGGCTCGCCGGTCCCGTCGTCCAGCGTCATCGGGGCCGGGCGGCTCGCCGGCACGAGCGGGTCGGCGTCCAGCAGGTAGCAGGCGACGGCGGCGGCGTACTCCCAGACGACGAGCAGCGCGGCGAGCGGCCCGGCGACGGTGGCGTCGTCCTGGTGGGGGCGGCCGCCGAACGCCACCAGGAACAGGTCGTCGGCGGGGACGATCGGCATGCCGCCGGTCTGGACGACCGGGGTCAGCAGGCCGCCGGTCGTCTCCTCCAGCAGCGCGGCGACCCACCCGGCGATGCCGGGCAGCGCCTCCGGCCGGCCGCCGAGCACGGCCGCCCGCCGCCCGGCGCGGACCGCGCCGCCGAGGATCGCGCCGAGGACGAGGCCCGGGTTGTTCTCCGGCCGGGTCAGCGACGGCAGGACGGCGGTGGCCTCCTCCAGCAGCGTCCGGACGCCGACCCCGGCCAGCGCGGCCGGCACCAGCGCGTAGGGGGACAGGGCGCCGAACGCGGTGGCGGCGGGCGCCTCCACCAGCGGGTGCCCCGCCTCCATCGCGTGCTTGGCGGCGGCGGCGCCCGGCTCGGCGACCGTGACGAACCGGCGCTCCGCCTCGGCGGGGGACAGGCCGTGGTCCGCCAGCGCCTCCGCGAACACCTGCCGGAGCGTCTCGGTGCCGGCGTCGTCGCCGGTGACGACGACCATCGTCCGGTCGAGCCGCTCCCCGTCCTCCCGGATGCGCAGCAGCGGCCCGGGTTCGGGCCCGTCCAGCACGGTGAGCGGCGACGGGCCCCGGCCTGTGGCGCCCCGGTGGGCGTTGACGATCAGCTCGGCGGCGCGGGCCGGGGCGCCGCCGCCGAGCAGCACGACCTCGGTCAGCCCGGCTTCGCGCGCGTGTGCGCGCAGCTCCTCGGCACGGTCCAGGACGGCGCGGCCGGGCCCCGGCTGGCCCGGCCAGCACAGCGGACGGCCGTCCACCCCGGCGGTGGCCGCGGACGGCCACAGCGACGCGTCCTCCGACGCCAGGCGCACCGGGACCTGGTCGATCCAGAGCCGGCCGAGCACCCGCTCGGCGTCCTCCTTGAGCGGCCCGCGGGCGGTGATGGCCGTCTCCCCCGAGACGACGGCGGTGAAGCTCACGGCCGGCGCGCCCCCGCGACCGCCCGCACCGCCTCGAGAAGCCGCTCCGTGCCCTCCACCGGGTTGCGCAGGTGCAGCCGGATCACCGGCAGCCTGCGCTCGCGCAGCGCCCGCAGCTCGCCGAGCGCCCGCGCGATCTGCAGCTGCGCCAGGCTGTAGGGGCGGCCCGGCACGGGATGCGCGGCGAGCTCGTCGCCCGGCGCCGGGTCGCCGGTGATGATCAGGAACGCGCCGTTGCCGGGGCCGTCCTTGTGGACGGGCCCGGTCGCGTGCGGGTATCCCGGGCCCGGCCCGTAGGCGACCGGGCGGCCGGACGCGCGGGCCAGCGACGGCGCGAGGTAGCGGCCGGAGAAGTCGCCCGACAGGTACGTCATCACCGCCAGGTAGCCGTCGGACGGGACGGCCGCGACCAGCCCGCCGAGGACGGTCCGCAGCTCGGCCCCGGGCGGCCACGGGAAGTCGGCGTGCACCTCGATGTCGTCCTCGACGTACACGGGCCGCTCGGAGGTGAGCGGCCCGCCGCCGGCCGTGCGCAGCAGCGTCGCCGCGTCGTCCTCGGCCTCCTGGACGACCGTGCTGCCCGCCTCGAACGGGTTCACCCCGAGCAGCCACCCGGCGACCGCCGTCGCGTACTCCCACAGCAGGAACTGCGCGCCGAGCGGCGCCCACACCGACGTGTCGGACTCGTCCTGCGCCGCCGACCGCGGGTTGACCGACACGCCGTGCACGTCGGGGAAGTCGCCCTTGCCGCCGGGCGGCTCGAACGCCAGCACGCCGCGGCCCCGCTTGCCGGTGCCGACCGCGAGGAGCTGGGTGATCCACGAGGTCAGCGCGCCCGAGCCGCCGGGCTCGCGCAGCAGCACCTTGTCGCGGGCGATGCCGTCGGGCCCCTGCTGCGCGCTGCCGCCGAGGACCGCGCCGAGCAGCAGGCCCGGGTTGTCCTCGTCCTTGGCCAGCGACGGCACCAGGGACGCCGCCTCCTCCAGCAGCCGGTCGGCGTCCGCGCCCGCCAGCACCGCCGGGACGAGCCCGTACGCCGACAGGGCGCCGTAGTGCCCGGGCAGGTACGGGTCGGTCAGCCCGATCCGGTACCCGCACTGCCGGGCGAAGTCGTGCAGCGGGCTGCCGTGGTCGGTGATGACCAGGAACCGCCCCGCGATCTCCCGCTCGGACAGGCCCCGCTCGCGGAACGCGGCCGAGAAGATCCTGCGGTAGGCGTCGCCCTCCAGCGACACGCCCGCCTTGCTCGCCAGCACGACCAGCGTCCGGTCGAGCCGCTCCATGGCGAACGCCAGCGCGGCGGTGTCGCCGCCGTCCAGGACGGTCAGCTCGCCCGCCGGGCGGTCGCCCTCGCCGGGGCCGGCCGCGCCCGCCCCGGCGCCGGCGAGCGCGGGCGCGTGCGCCTCCATGATCGCCTGGGCGGCGAGGCTCTCCGCGCCGACACCGATCAGCACGATGTGGTCGAGGCCCGAGTAGCGCGCCTCCGAGACCAGGCCGTTCACCTGGTTCAGCAGGCCGCGGGAGGCGAAGGGCAGGTCGAGCCAGCCCAGCCGGCTGTGGTCCACCGCCCGCCGCCCCCACAGCCGGGGGTCCTTGGCGGCCAGCGCGCCGGGGACGCCGCAGCTCACGAGGTAGTCCCTCGCCTGCAGCGCCGAGTCCAGCACCTCGCCGCGCGTCAGTACGTCGAATCCGGACACCGTTCCCTCCCGGCCCCCATCGTTTCAGGAGAGAAAGGGCATCCGCGACCATCTCCCTCGATCTTCTTGGTCGCATCCCGGACGGGACCGGTCGCCCTGCGTCCGGGCCGGCGGGAGAAGCGGGCTCAGCCGAGCGCCCGGGTGAGCTGCGCGATGCCCTCGGTCCGGTCGCGAAGGTGGAGCCGGACGGCGGGGCGCCCCAGCGAGCGCAGCACGCGCAGGTCGCCGAACGCCTGAGCCAGTTGCAGTTCGCCCAGGGTGTACGGCCGGCCCGGCACCGGGACGTCCTCGGCGACCGCGCCCGTGATCTGCAGGAACGTTCCGCCGGGCGGCCCGCCCTTGTGGTACTGGCCGGCGGTGTGCAGGTAGCGGGGCCCCCAGCCGAACGTCACCGGGACCGCGCGCTTGCGGACCTCGGAGCCGCGTGCGGCCAGCAGCGGCCGCAGCCCGGCGGCCGCGGCATCGCCCTGACGGCTCAGGTACGCGAGGACGGCGAGGTAGCCGCCGTCCCGGACGTCCTCCAGGAGCGTCTCCAGCGCCTCCGCCAGCGTCCGCGCGCCGCGCAGCCCGCCCTCCGGGGCGTGGACCTCGACCGCGCCCTCGACCAGTTCCGGCGGCCTGCGCAGGACCGTCGGCGCCGTGCCCTCCTCCGACCGCAGCAGCGCCGCCGTACTCTCCCGCGACTCGCCGACGTCCGGCTCGGCGAACGGGTCGACGCCGATCACCCGGCACGCCACCGCGACCGCGTACTCCCACAGCAGGAACTGCGCGCCGAGCGGCCCGGCGACGGTCACCCCCGCCTCCCGGCCCGGGCCCGGGTCGTCCGGCCGCCGGCCGAGGACGATCCGCCGCAGGTCGTCGGTCAGCTCGAACCCGGGGGAGTCGACGCTCTCCACCGCCACCGGGAGCAGGCCCTTGCCGTCCTTGCCCATCGCTCCGGCGACCAGCTGCTCCGCCCACGCGGCGAACCCGGCCAGGCCGGAACCGAGGTCGGCGATCACCAGCTTGTCGCGGGCCCCCAGCGCCGACGATCCCAGTGCCGCGCCGAGCGCCAGTGCCGGGTTGTCGTAGGGCTGCCGCAGCGCCGCCGCGAACCGGGACGCCTCGTCCAGCGGGACGTCGGCGTCCACGCCCGCGAGCATCGCCGGCACCAGCGTCCGGGCGCCGAGAGCGCCGAAGCGCCCGTCCACGTCGGGTTCGGCCAGGACGAGATGGTGGCCGGTCTCGCGGGCGGCGCGTTCGAGCGCGGACCCCTCCTCGGCGACGACGACGAACCGGCGCGCCAGATCCGCGCCGCGCAGCCCGGCCGCGGAGAACGCGCGCCCGAAGACGCGCCGCAGCGCCCCGGCCTCGGCGCTGTCGTCCGCGACCACCACCAGCGTCCGGTCCAGGTCCCCGGCGAGGACGCCCGACACCTCGTGCGGATCGGTGGTGTCGAGGACGGTCAGCCCGGCGCCCGCCGTGCGGCAGATCGCGTCGGCGGCCAGCGCGGTCCCCCCGGACGCGGCCAGCACGATCCGGTCGAGGCCGGCGCCGCGGGCGTCGGCCGCCAGGCCGGCCAGCCGGTCCCGCAGGGACCGCGAGGTCTCCGGCAGGCCCAGCCAGCCGAGCCGGCGGGCGGCGAGGGGGGCCGCGTCGGGCCCCCACAGCTTGGCGTTCCGGGACGTCAGCGACCCCGGCACGCCGTCGGAGACGAGGCGGTCCAGGACCGTCTCGCTCTCGTCGACGACCGCGCCGCGGATGGTGACCGAGATCCCCCCGGCGGTCACCACCGAGGTCATGCGTCGTCCTTCTTGTCCTCCAGCTCGCCGGTGATGGTGTCGAGCAGTTCCTTCCAGGAGGCCGCGAACTTGTCCACACCCTCCTCCTCCAGGACCCTCACGACGTCGTCGTAGTCGACGCCGGCCTCCTTCAGCGCGGCCATGTGCGCGCGGGCGTCGTCGTAGGCGTCCCGGACGGCGTCGCCGCGCACCTGGCCGTGGTCGGCGACCGCGTCCAGGGTCGCCTCCGGCATCGTGTTGACCGTCCCCGGCGCGACAAGCTCGACGACGTACAGGGTGTCGGGGAGGTCCGGGTCCTTCACACCGGTCGACGCCCACAGCGGGCGCTGGGGACGGGCCCCGGCGTCCTTCAGCGCCTTCCACCGGTCCGTGCCGAACCTGTCCTCGTACAGCGCGTACGCGAGCCGGGCGTTGGCGACGCCCGCCTTGGAGCGCAGCGCCCCGGCCCCGTCCGAGCCGATCTTGTCCAGGCGCTTGTCGATCTCGGTGTCGACCCGGCTGACGAAGAAGGACGCCACCGAGGCGATCTTCGACAGGTCGTGGCCGTTCTCCCGGGCCTGCTCCAGGCCGGCGAAGAACGCGTCGATGACCCGGCCGTAGCGCTCCAGCGAGAAGATCAGCGTCACGTTCACGCTGATGCCCTCCGCGAGCGCCGCGGTGATGGCCGGCAGGCCCTCCTCCGTCGCCGGGATCTTGATGTACAGGTTGGGCCGGTCCACCAGCCACCACAGCGCGCGCGCCTCCGCGAGCGTCCGGCGGGTGTCGCGGGCCAGCCGCGGGTCGACCTCGATCGAGACGCGGCCGTCCAGGCCCTCCGTCCGGTCGTACACCGGGCGGAGCACGTCGCAGCCCCAGCGGATGTCGTAGGTGGTGATCGCGCGGGACGCCTCCTCGACGTCCACGCCGCGCGCCGCGAGGTCGCGGACCTGGTCGTCGTAGGCGCTGCCCTTGCTCAGCGCCTTGGCGAAGATCGTCGGGTTGGACGTGACGCCGACGACGTTCCGCTCCCGGACCAGCTTCTCCAGGTTGCCGGTGCTCAGGCGCTCGCGGCTGATGTCGTCCAGCCAGATCGACACGCCCTCGTCCGAGAGCCTCTTCAGATTGTCGCTCATCGCTTTCTCCTCGTCTTCGTCAGTGCGCCGGGCGGGACGCGGGGCCCCGGCGCGCGGAGCCCCGCCCGCCTCGCGGCCCGTTCTCAGTTGCCGGTGGTCTCGCCGCGCCCGGCGTGCTTCACGTTCGCCTTGATCAGGCTGGCCTTGGCGGCCGCCACGACCCGCTCGGACGTGAGCCCGAACTGCAGGAACAGCGTCTTGTAGTCGGCGGAGGCGCCGAAGTGCTCCAGGCTCACCGACTCGCCGGCGTCGCCGACGTAGCCGCGCCAGCCGAGCGCGACCCCGGCCTCCACGGACACGCGGGCGCGCACCCCCGGCGGCAGGACCTCCTGCCGGTAGGCGTCGGTCTGCTCCTCGAACCACTCCACGCACGGCATCGACACGACACGGGTCGGGGTGCCCTCGGCCTCCAGCGTCTCGCGGGCCTCCAGCGCCAGCTGGACCTCGCTGCCCGTCGCGATGATGATCACGTCGGGGTGCCCGCCCTCGGCGTCCGCCAGCACGTACCCGCCCCGGGCGACCCCCTCCGCGGACGCGAGGTCGCCCGCGCGGTCCAGCGTCGGCAGCTTCTGCCGGGTCAGCGCGATGCCCGCCGGGCGGTCGGTGTGCCGCAGGACGGTCCGCCACGCGACCGCCGTCTCGCCGGCGTCCGCCGGCCGGACGACGTCCAGCCCGGGGATCGCCCGCAGCGCCCACAGGTGCTCGACGGGCTGGTGCGTCGGGCCGTCCTCGCCGAGGCCGATCGAGTCGTGCGTCCAGACGAAGGCGACCGGCAGCTTCATCAGCGCCGCGAGCCGGACCGCCGGGCGCATGTAGTCGCTGAAGATCAGGAACGTGCCGCCGTACGGGCGGGTGCCGCCGTGCAGCGCGATGCCGTTGCAGATCGCGGCCATCGCGTGCTCCCGGACGCCGAAGTGCAGCGTCCGGCCGTAGCGGTGGCCGGGGAACTCCTTGGTCTGGAACTCCTCCGGGACGAAGGACGGCTCGCCCTTCATCGTCGTGTTGTTGCTCTCCGCGAGGTCGGCCGAGCCGCCCCACAGCTCCGGCAGCACCGGCGCCAGCGCCGCCAGCACCTCGCCGGACGCCGCGCGGGTCGCGAGGTCCTTGCCGGGCGCGAACGTCGGCAGCGCCGCGTCCCAGCCGTCGGGGAGGGTGCGGGAGGAGATCCGGTCGTATTCGGCGGCCCGCTCGGGGTTCGCGGCGCGCCACGCCTCGAACGTCTTGGTCCACTCGGCGTGGCTCGCGCGGCCCCGGTCGCTCACGGCGCGGGCGTGCGCCAGCACGTCCTCGGGGACGTGGAAGCTCTCCGCCGGGTCCATGCCGAGGAGCCGCTTGGTCGCGGCGACCTCGTCGGCGCCGAGCGCCGAGCCGTGGATCTTCCCGGTGTTCTTCTTGTTCGGCGCCGGCCAGCCGATGATCGTGCGCAGCGCGATGAAGGACGGGCGCGCCGTCTCCGCCTTCGCCGCGGCGAAGGCGGCCGCGAGCGCGGCGACGTTCTCCTCGTAGTCGCCGTTCTCGGTCCAGTCGACGTGGTGGACGTCCCAGCCGTACGCCGCGTAGCGGGCCCGCACGTCCTCCGACAGCGCGATCGCCGTGTCGTCCTCGATCGAGATGTGGTTGTCGTCGTAGAGCAGGACCAGGTTGCCGAGCCGCTGGTGGGCCGCGAGCGCGCTCGCCTCGTGGCTGATGCCCTCCTCGATGTCGCCGTCGGACGCGAACGCCCAGACGGTGTGGTCGAAGGGGGACTCGCCCTGCGGCGCGTCGGGGTCGAAGAGGCCGCGCTCGCGGCGGGCCGCCATCGCCATGCCCACCGCGTTCGCGATGCCCTGCCCGAGCGGCCCGGTGGTCGTCTCCACGCCGGCCGTGTGCCCGAACTCGGGGTGCCCCGGGGTGAGGCTGCCCCACTTGCGCAACGACTTCAGGTCGTCCAGCGTCATCGGGTAGCCCGACAGGTACAGCTGGATGTAGAGGGTGAGGCTGGAGTGCCCGCAGGAGAGCACGAACCTGTCCCGCCCGGGCCAGTGCGGGTCGGTCGGGTCGTGCTTCAGGAACCGCTGGAAGAGAAGGTAGGCGGCGGGGGCGAGGCTCATCGCGGTCCCGGGGTGACCCGATCCGGCCTCCTCGACGGCGTCCATGGCGAGGGCGCGGATGACGTCCACCGCCCGCCGGTCCTGGTCGGACCATTCAAACGTGCTGTTGTTCCTGCTCACGGAACGCCAGGCTCCTCTCGAACCGGTGTCAGAATCCACTCTGTACGTTGTTCGCCGTACTCGTGCGCCGCGCCCCGCCCGGCGCTGAGCGCCGTGCACGGCCCGCGGGGCCCGCAGAGGACAACGTCCGGCGGCGCGGCGCCTCTTCCCCCGCCCCGCGCGGCCGCCCGTCCGCGGCCCAGCGACGATCATGTGCGCTCGTCGCGAGCCTATCGCGCGGGAGGGCCGCCGCAGGCGGAGAGCGGGGCGCGCGGCGGTGGGACCGGACACCCGGCCGCACCGCTCATGCACCCTTGCCCGAACGCCCCGCGGGCTAACCCCCCGCACGGGTGATCCCGCGGGTGATCCGCGTCCCTCCGCCGCACCCCGCCCCCCACCCTCGGCGGGCGCGCGGGCGGGCCCAACGGCGCGTCCGGCGACCCGGTGCGCGCCCCCCGGAGGGGGCGGACTACAGTGATTGCGCGGCTGACGGCAGTGGCCGCGGCAACACGACCAAGCCGAAGTCGCACCATGCCGAGGCCGGCCCGGATCGCGGGGGCATCGCCGAGGGTGGCGGCGGCTTTCTCATCCCTAGTCAGACGTGGACCCGATTGTGACGGTGCTGAGTAACAAGCGCGGGATCGAGCTCGACGAGCACGTCCCGGACGTGCCGGACGTGCCGGTGGGCACGCTCGTGCCCTCGCCCGCCGAGCGGGCCGCCCGGTGGACGCCCGCGGCGAGCGTCCGCGCCTACGTGGCGCTGACCAAGCCGCGCGTCATCGAGCTGCTCCTGATCACCACGATCCCGGTGATGTTCCTCGCCGAGCGGGGCGTGCCGCCGCTGCCCGCCGTCCTGCTGACGCTGGCGTTCGGCACCATGTCCGCGGGCGCCGCGAACGCGATCAACTGCTACATCGACCGCGACATCGACGCCAAGATGCGCCGCACCCGGCGCCGCCCGCTGGCCCGCCACCAGGTCACCCCGGCCCGTGCCCTCATCTTCGGGGTGACGCTCGCCGTGCTGTCCACGGCCGGGTTCCTGCTCACCGTCAACCCGGTCGCCGCGGCCGGGTCGCTGTTCGCGATCCTGTTCTACGTCTTCGTCTACTCGCTGCTGCTCAAGCGGCGCACCGCGCAGAACGTGGTGTGGGGCGGCATCGCCGGATGCATGCCCGTCCTCATCGGCTGGGCCGCCATCACGGGCGGCGTCGCCTGGACGCCGCTCGTCCTGTTCGGCGTCGTGTTCCTCTGGACGCCGCCGCACACGTGGACCCTCGCGATGCGGTACCGCGAGGACTACGCGATCGCCAAGGTCCCGATGCTGCCCGTCGTCGCGTCCGAGCGCCGCGTCGTGACCGAGAGCCTGGCCTACACCTACGCCACCGTCGCCTGCTCGCTGCTGCTGTGGCCCGTCGCCGGGATGGGCCCGGTGTACGGGGCCGTCGCGGTCGTCCTCGGGGCGGTCTTCCTCGCGGAGGGCCACCGGCTGCTGAAGGCGGTCCGCGCCGGGGTGACCGGCGTCCACCTGCGGCCGATGCGGTTCTTCCACCTCTCCAACGTCTACCTCGCGCTGCTGTTCACGGCCGTGGCGGTCGACCCGCTCCTGCACTGACGGGGGCGGGCCGCCGCCGGGCGGACACCGTCCGTCACGCATGCCCGTACGGCCCGGTCCCACCTGCCGTTACCCTTCGCGGTATGGCGCCCATCGACCCCAAGGCCGTGCTCGAAGGCCGGATCCCCGGCCGCCCCCCGGTCGGCCTGATCCTCGGCATGACCGTCTCCGGGCTGTGCGCCGTGGTCGCGCTCGGCGCGGACGCCGCGCTCGGCGGAGCCGGCTTCTGGGTGGGCGTCCTGCTCGCCATCCTGCCGATCCCCGTGCTGATCGCGCTCGCGCTCACCCTCGACCGGCTGGAGCCCGAGCCGCCCCGCGCGCTCGCCTTCGCGTTCATGTGGGGCGCGGGCGTCGCCGTGCTGGGCGCCCTCGTCCTCAACACCGCCGGCCTGCTGTACGTGACCGTGCCGATCTTCGGGGAGACCGACGGGCACTTCGTCAGCGCCACGTTCGGCGCGCCCGTCATCGAGGAGACGCTGAAGGGCGCCGTCCTGTTCGGCCTGCTCTGGTTCCGCCGCAACGAGATCGACGGCTTCGCCGACGGCATCATCTACGCCGCCATGGTCGGCCTCGGCTTCGCCATGATGGAGAACGTCACCTACTACATGCGGGCGTTCGAGGACGGCGGCGCGCAGCAGCTCCAGGCGGTGTTCATCCTGCGCGGCCTGATCGCGCCGCTGAGCCACCCGCTGTTCACCTCGATGACCGGCCTCGGCGTCGCCTACGCCGCCACCCACCGGCGCGGCCAGCTCCTCGCGCCGCTCGCCGGGCTGCTCGGCGCGATGATCCTGCACGGCCTGTGGAACGGGTCGGCCGCGTTCGGGCTCGGTGGCCTCGGCATCGTCTATCTGCTGGACTTCGGCGTCCTGGTCACGCTGATCGTGGTGGTCTTCGCCGAGCGCCGCCACACCGTCCGCCGCATCGAGGCCTACCTGCCGACCTACGCGGGGACGGGCCTGGTCACGCCGCAGGACGTGCGGATGCTGCGCTCCATCCCGTCGCGCCGCGCCGCCCGCCGCTGGGCCCGCTCGGTCGGCGGCGCGCCCGCCGCCCGCGCCATGACCGACTACCAGCTCGCCGCGACCGAGCTGGCGCTGCTGCACCAGCGCGCCGAGCGCGGCGTCGCCGACCCGCACTGGTTCGGCACCCGCCGCGACTCGCTGCTGGAGCTGATGTCGCTGGCCAAGCAGGCGTTCCTGCGCACCCCGCAGCGCCCGGGCACGAGCCGGGCGGGCGGCCCGCCGTGGGCGGCGCAGGGCCCGTCCGGGTTCCTGCCGCCGCAGCCGCCCGGCCCGTACGGCTGACCGGGCCGGCGTAACCGGGGGGCGGGTCACGGTCGCCGCGACCCGCCCATACGATGGTCACCGTGGCTGAGCGACCGTCGGTGAACCCCCTGATCCGGACCTGGAACGCCGTGTGGCGTCCGACTCCCGGGTCGCTGCGGCTGCTCGCCCTCCTCGGCGTCATCGGCAACGTGGTGATCGTCGTCAGCGGCGGCGCCGTCCGGGTCACCAAGTCCGGCCTCGGCTGCCCCGACTGGCCGCGCTGCACCGGCGACAGCCTCGTTCCCACGCACAATCCCGAGCACCACGTGCTCAACATGTCGATCGAGTTCGGCAACCGGCTGATCACGTTCGTGGTGCTCGGCATCGGCGTGCTGGTGTTCGTCGCCGCGCTGCGGCTGCGCCCGCGCCGCCGCGACCTGGTCCGGTGGGCGCTCGCCCAGCCGATGAGCGTGGTCGCGCAGGCGGTCATCGGCGGCATCGTCGTGCTGACCGAGCTGCACCCGGCCGCCGTCTCCCTGCACTTCCTCGTCTCGCCCGCCCTGCTGGTGTTCTGCGTGGCGCTGTGGGTCCGCGCGGGGGAGGGGGACGCGCCGCCCCGGCGGCTCGCCGGCCCCCGGACGCGCGCGCTGGCCGCCGCGCTCCTGGTCTCGTGCGCCGCCGTGCTCGTCGCCGGCACGGTCGTCACCGGCACCGGCCCGCACGCGGGCGACGCCGAGGCCCGCCGCTACGGCTTCGACATCACCGACGTCGCCCGCATCCACGGCGAGCTGGCCTGGGCCACCATCGCGCTCACCGCCGCCGTCATCATCGCCCTGTACCGGTCGGGCGCCGCGGCCGGCCGCGACCTGGGCCCCGCCCGCCGCCGCGCCTTCGAGCTGGCCGGGATCATCCTCGCCCAGGGCGCCGTCGGCTACGTCCAGTACGCGCTCGGGGTTCCCGAGTGGCTCGTGCTCCTGCACATGCTCGGCGCGGTCCTGATGTGGATCGCGGCGTTCCGCCTCTTCTTCGCGCTCCGCGACCGCGGGCCCGTCCCCGCCGAGGAGGCGCCTCCCGTCACCTGCCGGGCCGAGGCGCCGCAGCCGGTCTGACCCGGGTCCCGGTACCCGGGGACGTCAGCGCTTCCGCAGGAATTCGCGCAGCCGCTCCAGCGGCCAGGTGTTGATGACGTCGTCGGGGGTCAGCCACCCGCGCTGGGCGGTGCCCACTCCGTAGCGGATGTTGCGGTGGTGGCCGAGGGAGTGCGCGTCGGTGTCGATGGAGAACTTCACGCCGAGCCGCTTCGCGCGCCGGATCAGGTCGGCGGGCAGGTCGAGGCGGTCCGGGAAGGAGTCGATCTCCATGGCGGTGCCGGTGCGCGCCGCCGCGCGGAAGACCTCGTCCCAGTCGGCGTCGACGGGCGGGCGGCGGCCGATGCTGCGGGCGGTGGGGTGCCCGATGACGTGCACGTGCGGGTTCTCGCAGGCCCGGACGAGGCGGCGCGTCATGGCGTCCTGGTCCTGGGTGAAGTGGGAGTGGACCGAGGCGACGCACACGTCGAAGCCGGAGAGGAAGCCGGCGTCCCAGTCGACGCCGCCGTCCGGGTCGATGTTCAGCTCGGTGCCGTGCAGCAGCCTCAGCCCGGGGTACTCCTTCTGGAGTTCGGCGACCTTCACGCGCTGGGCGAGCATCTTCTCGTCCGTCATCCGCTGCATGACCAGGTTCGGCGCGTGGTCGGTGATGGCGTAGTACTCCAGGCCGCGGGCGTGCGCGGCGGCGACCATGTCCTCCAGGGAGGCGACGCCGTCGGTCAGGTCGGTGTGGCTGTGCAGGTCGCCGCGGAGGTCCTCGACGGTGACGAGGCGCGGCAGCTCATCCTCCAGAGCGGCCTCGATCTCGCCGGTGTCCTCGCGGAGCGCCGGATGCACCCAGGGCAGGCCGAGGCGCTCGTAGACCTCCTCCTCGGTCTCCGACACGATCAGCTCGCCGGTCTCGGCGTCGAAGAGGCCGTACTCGGAGAGCTTGAGGCCCGCCTTCACGGCGATCTCCCGGGTGCGGATGTTGTGGGCCTGCGAGCCGGTGAAGTACTGGAGCGCCGCGCCCCACGACTCGGGCGGGACGACCCGCAGGTCGACCTGCAGGCCCTTGGCCGTCCGGACCGACGTCTTCTTGTCGCCGCCCGCGATGACCTCGGCGACGAACGGGAGCGCGGTGAACGCCTCCATGATCGGACGCGGGTCGCGGGACGCGGCGAGGACGTCCACGTCGCCGATCGTCTCGCGCATGCGGCGCAGCGACCCGGCATGGGCGCAGCGCTCGACCTGGGGGAGCCGGGAGAGCGTGGCGACGACCTCGTCGGCGACGCTCGCGGCGGCGTCGACGAGGACGCGCGTGCCGGAGCTCTCCATCAGCTCGATGCCGCGCAGGATGTTCTCCTCGGTCTTGGCGCCGAAGCCCTTGAGGCCCCGGAGCCGGCCCTCCTTGATCGCGGTGCCCAGCTCGTCCACCGAGGAGATGCCGAGCTCCTCGTAGACGGCGAGGGCCTTCTTCGGACCGAGCGTGGGGATGGCGGTGAGCGCCCGCACCCCGGCCGGGATCTGCGTGCGCAGCTCCTCGACCTGCCGGATCGTGCCGGTGGCGGTGTAGTCGAGGACCTTCTTGGCGATCGCCTCGCCCACGGTCGGGATCTTGCGCAGCCCGGCGAGGTCGAGCTCGGAGATGTCGTCGGGATGGCCGGCGATCGCCCGCGCGGCCTTCTCGTACGCCCTGATCTTGAAGGCGTCCCCGCCCGTGATCGAGAGCAGGTCGGCCAGTTCCTGGATGAGGGCCGCAGCCTCGTCGTTCGCCCGTGCCATACGGCCGAGTCTAGAAGCCGGGTCCGACGTTCCCGGAGATCAGCGCAGCGGCGCGGCCGGCCCTCCGGGACGGTCCATCCGGCCCCGCACGACCTCGTCGGCGATGGCCGAGACCTGCTCCTCGGGGAGGCGCCGGTAGCCGTCGTCGGTGACCACCGCGACCGTCGGGTAGATGCGCCGCGTCGGATCGGGGCCGCCCGTGGCGGCGTCGTCGTCGGCCGCGTCGTAGAGCGCCTGGACGCAGACCGTGGCCGCGTCCTCCAGCGACAGGTCGTTCCGGTAGAGCTTCTTCAGGGCGCCCAGCGCGTAGGGAGAGCCCGAGCCGTCCGCGTGGAAGTCGCGGGCCTCCTGCGGGGCGCCGGTGATGTCGTAGGTGTAGATCCGCCCCCCGCCCGACTCCGGGTCGTAGCCGGTGAACAGCGGGACGACCGCGAGGCCCTGCAGCGCCTGGGCGAGGTTGGCCTGGATGACGGCGCCGAGCCGGCGGGCCTTGCCCGGCAGCGACAGCGGAACCGTCTCCATCTTCTCGTAGTGCTCCAGCTCCACCTGGAACAGGCGCACCATCTCCAGCGCCAGCCCGACCGTCCCCGCGAACGCGACGGCGGAGTACTCATCCGCCCGCTGGACCTTGTCCAGCTCCCGGTAGGCGATGCGGTTGCCCTGCGTTGCGCGCCGGTCGCCGGCCATCATGACCCCGCCCGGGAACGTCAGCGCCAGCACGGTCGTCCCGTGCGGCAGCTCCGGGGCGTCCCCCTCCGGCACCCGGTTGACGGGAAGCAGTTCGGGGGAGTGGACGCGCAGGAAGTCGACGAACGACGCCGACCCCGCCTCGAAGAACTCGGGCGGAATCCCTTGGTCCTCGGTCCGGCCGATCACGGGCGGCTCCTCTCCGGCTGGCTGATCCGACGCCTGATCCTTTCACCCTGCCACAGGATCCCGCGACACGACGCCGCCCGCGCCCATGCCCTTTGGGGGACGACCCCCCACACCCCCGGATCGCTTCGCTCAAGCTTCGGGCGCCTCCGGCGGGTTCTGCTGGCTCCGGGTGGCGCCCGCGCAGGCCACGATGACGCAGCAGATCGCGACCCACTGGCGGAAGGTGAGGATCTCGCCGAGCAGCGCCACCCCGACGAGCGCGGCCACGGCGGGCTCCAGGCTCATCAGGATCCCGAAGACGCGGGCGGGCATCCGCCGCAGCGCCTCCAGCTCCAGCGAGTACGGGATCACCGACGACAGGAGCCCCACCCCGAGGCCGATCAGCAGCAGCTGCGGGTCGAGCAGCGCGGTGCCCGCGGACGCCACCCCGAGCGGCAGGATCGCGATCGTCCCGACGACGCTGGCGAGCGCGAGGCCGGTGGAGCCGGAGAACCGCCGGCCGGTGGCGGCGGTGAGCACGATGTACCCCGCCCAGCACGCCCCGGCCAGCAGCGCGAACGCGACGCCGACCGGGTCCACGGCGCCCGTCCCGCCCCGGGCCAGCAGGACGACGCCCGCCCCCGCGAGGACGACCCACAGCGCGTCGCGGGGACGCCTGGACGCGACGATCGACACCGTCAGCGGCCCGAGGAACTCGATCGTGACCGCCACCCCCAGCGGGATCCGCGAGAACGACTGGTAGATCGAGAAGTTCATCAGCGCCAGCGCCAGCCCGAAGCCCGCGGCGATGGCGATGCTGGAGCGGGAGTGGTCGCGCAGGACGGTCCGCAGCGCCTTGCGGGCGAGGAACCCCAGCACGATCGCCGACGTCAGCAGCCGCATCGTCACGACGGCGCTCGGCGGGAGCCGGTCGAACAGGTGCTTGGCGAGCCCCGCCCCGACCTGGAGGGAGATGATGCCGAGCAGGATCAGCGCCGGCGGCGGCACCGACCCCAGCGACAGCGCCCGCAGCCGGCCGGACGCCCGCGAAACGCCACCCAATGAGCCTGTGCCCTGTGAGGGGACGACCCCCCACACCCCCCGGTTCGCTTCGCTCGGGTTGGCCGCCTCAGCCAATGCCATGCGTCACTCCCACCTGAAGAACCGGGCGGCGAGGGCCAGGCCGGCGACGGCCCAGACCGCGAGGACGAGCAGCGGGCCGCCGGGAAGCGTGGCGCCGTCCTGCAGGACCTGCCGCAGCCCGTCGGCGAGCGCCGAGATGGGCAGCAGCTCCAGGGCGCCCTGCACCGGGCCGGGGAACCTGTCCAGCGGGAACACGACGCCGCCGACGGCCAGCAGCAGGACGTAGACGAGGTTCGCCGCGGCGAGCGTGGCCTCGGCGCGCAGCGTCCCGGCCATGAGCAGCCCGAACCCGCTGAACGCGGCGGTGCCGAGCAGCAGCAGGACGACCACGGAGGCGGGGTCGCCGCGCGGGTGCCAGCCGAGCGCCAGCGCGACCGCGCAGATCACCGCGGCCTGGACCGCCTCGACGGCGACCACGCTGAGCGTCTTGGCGGCGATGAGCCCGCCGCGCGGCAGCGGGGTGGCGCCGAGCCGCTTGAGGACGCCGTAGCGCCGCTCGAAGCCGGTGCCGATGGCCTGGCCGGTGAACGCGGTGGACATGACCGCGAGCGCGAGGATGCCCGGCGCGAGGAAGTCGACCCGGCGGCCGGCGCCGAGGTCGAGCAGCGAGGTGCCGCTGAACAGGGCGAGCAGCACGACCGGGATGATCAGGGTGAGCAGCAGCTGCTCGCCGTTGCGCAGCACGGCCCGGAACTCGTAGCCCGCCTGCGACGCGATCATCCGCGGCAGCGGGACCGAGCCGGGCGCGGGGGCGAGGTCCAGGGCGGGGGGCTCGGGCGAGGCGGCGTTCTCCGCGGCGGTCACGAGCGCAGCTCCCGTCCGGTCAGTTCCAGGAAGACGTCCTCCAAGGTGCGGCGCTCGATCCGCAGGTCCTCGGTCATGACGCCGTGCGAGGCGCACCAGGCGGTGACGGTGGCCAGCAGCTCGGGCCGCACGTCCGCCTCGATCAGGTAGTGCCCGGCGGGCGACTCCTTGGCCGCGCTCCCCGCGGGCAGCGCCGACAGCAGCTCCTCCAGGCCGAGGCCGGGACGGGCGCGGAACCGCAGCTGCCGCTCGGCGCCGGTCAGCTCCTCGGGGGCGCCCTCGGCGACCACCCTGCCGTGGTCGACGATGACGACATGGTCGGAGAGCCGCTCGGCCTCTTCCATGTTGTGGGTGGTGAGCACGACCGAGACCCCCGCCGCGCGCAGCTCCCCGATCAGGTCCCAGGTGGCGTGCCTGGCCTGCGGGTCGAGCCCGGTCGTGGGCTCGTCCAGGAAGACGAGCTCGGGCCGCCCGACCACGGCGACCGCCAGCGACAGCCGCTGCTGCTGCCCGCCCGACATGCGGCGGAACGGGGTGCGGGCGTGCTCGGTGAGGCCGAGCCGCTCCAGCAGGACGGACGTGTCGAGCGGCCTCGCGTGGAACGACGCGACGAGGTTCAGGAACTCGCCGGCGCGGGCCGTCCCCGGGACGCCGCCGGACTGCGGCATCACGCCGACCCGCGGTTTCAGCGCCCGCCCGTCCGCGAGCGGGTCGAGGCCGAGCACGCGGACGGTGCCGGAGTCGGGGCGGCGGAACCCCTCGCAGATCTCGATCGTGGTGGTCTTGCCGGCGCCGTTCGGGCCGAGCAGCGCGGTGACGGCGCCCCGGGCGGCGGTGAGCGTCAGGCCGTCCACGGCCGGCCGTGCGGCGCCCGCCGCGCCGTAGCGCTTGACGAGCGAGTCCAGCTCGACGGCGCCGTCTCCGGGGGTTGTCATGGAGACGAGTTTAGGTCCGGGGGAGCGGGACTCCGCGCCCGGTCCCGCCGCCGGGCCGGAGCCGGGCGCGGTCGGAGCGCCGGGTGGAGGGCGATCCGGTTTCGCCGGCCGCGCCCGGGGGAATCGCCGACGTGTCGCGGAGCGGCCCCGGACGCCCGGCCGGACCGCCGGGGGACGGGAGGGCACGATGCGCGTGGTCGTCGCGCTCGGTGGGAACGCGCTGGTCAAGCGGGGCGAGACGCCCGACGACGCGCTGCAGCGCGCCGGGGTCGACCGGGCCGTGCGGTCGCTGGCGCCGCTCGCCGAGCGGCACGAGCTGATCATCACGCACGGGAACGGGCCACAGGTCGGGGTGCTGTCGCTGGAGAGCGTGCACGACTCGAACCTGTCCCGGCCGTACCCGCTGGACACGATCGGCGCCGAGACCCAGGGCATGATCGGCTACTGGCTGCTGCAGGCGCTGCAGAACGCGCTGCCGGGCCGCCAGGTGATGGCGATGATCAACCAGACGCTGGTGTCGGCGGTGGACCCGGCGTTCGGGAACCCGTCGAAGTTCGTCGGCCAGGTCTACGACCGGGACGAGGCGGAGAAGCTCGCCGCCGAGTACGGCTGGACGGTCCGCCCCGACGGCGACCGCTGGCGCCGCGTGGTGCCGTCGCCGCGCCCCCAGCGGGTGATCGAGACCCGGCTGATCAGGGAGCTGGTCCGGCTCGGGACGGTCGTGGTCTGCGCGGGCGGCGGCGGCATCCCGGTGGTCCGCAACGACGTCGGGCGGCTGGAGGGCGTCGAGGCCGTGATCGACAAGGACCTCACCGCGTCCGTCCTGGCCGAGAGCATGGACGCCGACGCACTGCTCATCCTCACCGACGTGCCGCGCGTGCTGCGCGGCTTCGGCACGCCGGACGAGGAGGAGATCGCGCACACCACGCCGCACGAGTTGCGCGCCGAGGACTTCCCGGCCGGGTCGATGGGCCCGAAGGCCGAGGCGGCGGCGAGCTTCGTCGAGCGGACGGGCGACATGGCCGCGATCGGGCTGCTCGACCAGTGCGAGCGGATCCTCGAGGGGACCGCCGGCACGATCGTCACGCCGAACGCCACCTGGCCGCTCGCGAGCACGCTCTGACGACGCGGTACACCTCTGAGGACGCGGTATACAGGGCGGCGGCGCTCCGTGCCGCCGGAGGACGAAAGCCCAGGTTAGGTAAGGCTTACCTGCGTGAGCTACGACATCGGGATTCCGGTGTTTCGCGGGAAGTAATTACGGCACACTGATGTTGTGAAAAACGTGAGCGAGGATCAGACGAGCGCGCCGGCCGCCACTGCGCGGCCGTTCGGCGTGCCGTCGGCGCCTGGCCGCACCGAGCGCGACACGCGCGCGCGGGTGGCCCGGCTGATCCTCGAGCACGGGCCGGTCACGGCGTCCACGCTGGGGGAGCGCGTCGGGCTCACGCCGGCCGCGGTCCGCCGGCACCTGGACGCCCTGCTGGCCGAGGGCATGATCGAGGTCCGCAAGGCGCGGGTTCCGCAGACCCGGCGCGGCCGGGGGCGTCCCGCCAAGTGGTTCGCCATCACCGACGCCGGGCGCAGCGCCTTCGTGCACGCCTACGACGACCTGGCGACCAGCGCGCTGCGGTTCCTCGCCGAGGCGGCCGGCGACCACGCGGTCGCCGAGTTCGCCCGGCGGCAGATCGCCGACCTGGAGCGGCGGTACCGGCCGGTCGTGCAGGGCGCGCCGCCCCACCAGCGGGTGCGCATCCTCGCCGAGGCGCTCTCGGGCGACGGCTACGCGGCCGCCGCGGCGAAGGCGCCCCAGCCGGGCGGCGGCGAGCAGCTGTGCCAGCACCACTGCCCGGTCGCGCACGTCGCCGCGGAGTTCCCGCAGCTGTGCGAGGCCGAGACCGAGGCGTTCAGCCGGCTGCTCGGCACTCCCGTGCAGCGGCTGGCGACGATCGCCCACGGCGACGGCATCTGCACCACCCACGTCAGCCCGGTCGACTTGTGTGCCGACCGGGCCCGAGGTGACGGTCCGGAGGGACCTCCCTTTGACATCCACCCACCGGCCGAGGCCGAGGGATCCGACCCGGGGGGCGAGGTTGACGCTTCACAGACCGCCTAACGGCGAAGTCTCCACGTCCTGCGACGGCATGCCCTGCCGCCGGCCGCTTGGTTATCGCGACGTGACTAACATATCACTCTCTGGAGTTGTTCTATGACTACGGCAGCCCACCCAGAGCTGGAAGGGCTCGACAGGTACAAGTTCGGCTGGGCCGACCCCGACGAGGCCGGCGCCTCGGCGAAGCGCGGGCTGAACGAGGACGTCGTCCGCGACATCTCGGGCAAGAAGAACGAACCCCAGTGGATGCTCGACCTGCGCCTCAAGGGGCTGCGGCTGTTCAGCAAGAAGCCGATGCCCACCTGGGGCTCCGACCTGTCGGACATCGACTTCGACAACATCAAGTACTTCGTGCGGTCCACCGAGCAGCAGGCCGCCTCCTGGGAGGAGCTCCCGGAGGACATCAAGAACACCTACGACAAGCTCGGCATCCCCGAGGCCGAGAAGCAGCGCCTCATCGCCGGCGTCGCCGCGCAGTACGAGTCGGAGGTCGTCTACCACAAGATCCGCGAGGACCTTGAGGAGAAGGGCGTCATCTTCGTCGACACCGACACCGGCCTGCGCGAGCACCCGGAGATCTTCCAGGAGTACTTCGGCTCGGTGATCCCCGTCGGCGACAACAAGTTCGCCGCGCTCAACACCGCCGTGTGGTCGGGCGGCTCGTTCATCTACGTCCCGCCGGGCGTGCACGTCGAGATCCCGCTGCAGGCCTACTTCCGGATCAACACCGAGAACATGGGCCAGTTCGAGCGGACGCTGATCATCGCCGACGAGGGCTCCTACGTCCACTACGTCGAGGGCTGTACCGCCCCGATCTACAAGTCGGACTCGCTGCACTCCGCCGTCGTGGAGATCGTCGTGAAGAAGGACGCCCGCGTCCGCTACACGACCATCCAGAACTGGTCCAACAACGTCTACAACCTGGTGACCAAGCGCGCCGTCGCCTACGAGGGCGCCACCATGGAGTGGGTCGACGGCAACATCGGCTCCAAGGTCACCATGAAGTACCCGGCGGTGTACCTGCTCGGCGAGCACGCCAAGGGCGAGACCCTGTCGATCGCGTTCGCGGGCGAGGACCAGCACCAGGACGCCGGCGCCAAGATGGTGCACGCCGCGCCCAACACCTCCTCCAGCATCATCTCCAAGTCGGTGGCGCGCGGCGGTGGCCGCACGTCCTACCGGGGGCTGGTGCAGATCCAGGAGGGCGCCGAGCACAGCAAGTCCACGGTCAAGTGCGACGCGCTGCTCATCGACCAGATCAGCCGGTCCGACACCTACCCCTACGTCGACGTCCGCGAGGACGACGTCGAGATGGGCCACGAGGCGACCGTCTCCAAGGTGTCGGAGCAGCAGCTGTTCTACCTGATGAGCCGCGGCCTCACCGAGGACGAGGCGATGGCGATGATCGTGCGCGGGTTCGTCGAGCCGATCGCGCGCGAGCTGCCGATGGAGTACGCGCTCGAGCTGAACCGGCTCATCGAACTGCAGATGGAAGGAGCCGTCGGCTGATGGGGCTGGAGCAGAAGCCTCTCTCGACGCTGCACGAGAAGGCGTCCTTCGAGGTGGGCGACTTCGACGTGCCGACGGGCCGCGAAGAGGAGTGGCGGTTCACCCCGCTGCGCCGGCTGCGCGGCCTGCACAACGGCACCGCCGAGGACGGCGGCAAGGTGCTGCTGGAGGCCGAGGCGGCGCCGGAGGTGACGGTCGAGACCGTCGGCCGCGACGACGAGCGCCTCGGCAGGGCCTACGTCCCCGCCGACCGGGTGAGCGCCCAGGCGTGGGACTCCTTCACCCACGCCACCGTCGTCACGGTGCCGAAGGAGACCGTGGCCTCGGTGCCGACCGTGCTGCGGCTCCGCGGCGAGGACGCCTCGGCCGCCGCCTACGGGCACACGACCGTCGTCCTGGAGCCGTTCGCCGAGGCCACCGTCGTGCTCGCGCACCGCGGCTCGGCGACCTACGCCGACAACGTCGAGTTCGTCGTCGGCGACGGCGCCCGGCTGTCGGTGATCAGCCTGCAGGACTGGTCGGACGACAGCGTCCACGTCTCCCACCAGCACGCCCGCCTCGGCCGCGACGCCCGGTTCGTCTCGCACAACATCTCGCTCGGCGGCGACGTCGTGCGGATCTCGCCGTCGGTCGCCTACGACGGGCCCGGCGGCGACGCCGAGCTGTACGGGGTGTACTTCGTCGACGGCGGCCAGCACCTGGAGCACCGGCTCCTCGTCGACCACGCCGTCCCGCACTGCCGCAGCCGCGTCGACTACCGCGGCGCGCTCCAGGACCAGGACGCGCACGCCGTCTGGATCGGCGACGTGATCATCCGCGCGGAGGCCGAGGGCACCGACACCTACGAGCTGAACCGCAACCTCGTCCTCACCGACGGGACGCGGGTCGACTCCGTCCCCAACCTGGAGATCCTCACCGGCGAGGTCACCGGCGCGGGGCACGCCTCGGCGTCCGGCCGGCTGGACGACGAGCACCTGTTCTACCTGCAGGCGCGCGGCATCACCTTCGACCAGGCGCGCCGCATGGTGGTCCGGGGCTTCCTCGGCCAGCTGGTCGAGCGCATCGAGGTCGCCGAGGTCCGCGACAAGGTGAGCGAGGCGATCGAGGCCGAGCTCGACCGGGGAGCGGGCGCATGACGTACGTCAAGGTGTGCGCGCTGGACGAGGTCCCGCCGGACGGGGCGCTCGCCGTGGAGGTGGACGACACGCCGGTCGCCATCGCGCGCAGCGGCGACGACGTGTTCGCCCTGAGCGACATCTGCTCGCACGCCGAGGTCTCGCTGTCCGAGGGCGAGATCTACAACGGCACGATCGAGTGCTGGCTGCACGGGTCCTGCTTCGACCTGCGCACCGGAAAGCCCACCAACCCGCCGGCCACGCAGCCGGTCGCCACCTACAAGGTCAAGGTCGAGGGCGGGGACGTCTACGTCTCGCTCACCGGCGACTGACCGCACGACGAAGGACTACACGCACTATGGCCACGCTAGAGATCCGCGACCTCCACGTCTCCGTCGGCGACGGCTCCGACGGGGCGAAGGAGATCCTGCGCGGGGTCGACCTGACCGTGAAGGCCGGCGAGACCCACGCGATCATGGGGCCGAACGGCTCCGGCAAGTCCACCCTCGCCTACGCGATCGCCGGCCACCCGAAGTACGAGGTGACCTCCGGCACGGTCACGCTGGACGGCGAGGACGTCCTCGCCATGTCGGTCGACGAGCGCGCCCGCGCCGGGCTGTTCCTCGCGATGCAGTACCCGGTCGAGGTGCCGGGCGTCTCGGTCTCCAACTTCCTGCGCTCGGCCGTGACCGCCGTCCGCGGCGAGGCCCCGAAGCTCCGCCAGTTCTCCAAGGAGATGAAGCAGGCGATGGACGGCCTGTCCATCGACCCGGCGTTCGCGCAGCGGAGCCTGAACGAGGGCTTCTCCGGCGGCGAGAAGAAGCGGCACGAGATCCTGCAGCTGGAGATGCTGAAGCCGAAGGTCGCGATCCTGGACGAGACCGACTCCGGCCTCGACGTCGACGCCCTCAAGGTCGTCTCCGAGGGCGTCAACCGGTTCGCCTCCGGTGACACCGGCGTCCTGCTCATCACGCACTACACCCGCATCCTGCGGTACGTGAAGCCCGACTTCGTGCACGTGTTCGCGGCCGGCCGCGTCGTCGCCGAGGGCGGGCCCGAGCTGGCCGACGAGCTGGAGAACGAGGGCTACGAGAAGTACTCGAAGGCGGGCGCTTCCCGATGAGCGATCTGCTGCCCGAGGAGATCAAGAAGGACTTCCCGCTGCTGGGGCGCACGGTGCGCGGCGGGCGTCCTCTGGTGTACCTCGACTCGGGCGCGACCTCGCAGAAGCCCGTCCGGGTGCTGGACGCCGAGCGTGCGTTCTACGAGCAGCACAACGCGGCACCGCACCGCGGTGCGCACCTGCTCGCCGAGGAGGCGACGGAGGCCTACGAGAACGCCCGCGCCTCGATCGCCCGGTTCATCGGCGCGACGCCCGGCGAGATCGTGTTCACCAAGAACGCGACCGAGGGCATCAACCTGGTCGCGTACGCGATGAGCAACGCGGCCACCGCGGGCCCGGAGGCCGGGCGGTTCGCCGTCGGCCCCGGCGACGAGGTCGTGGTGTCGGAGATGGAGCACCACGCCAACCTCGTCCCGTGGCAGCAGCTGTGCCTGCGGACCGGGGCGACGCTGCGCTGGTTCGGCATCACCGACGAGGGCCGGCTCGACCTCGCGAACCTCGACGAGCTGGTCAACGAGCGCACGAAGATCGTGGCGCTGACGCACCAGTCGAACGTGCTGGGGACCGTCCCGCCGGTCGAGCGGATCGTGGAGCGTGCCCACGCCGTCGGCGCGCTCGTGCTGCTGGACGCCGCGCAGTCGGTTCCGCACCAGCCGGTGGACGTCACCCGGCTGGGCGCCGACTTCCTCGCGTTCTCCGGGCACAAGATGCTGGGCCCGACCGGCATCGGCGTCCTGTGGGGGCGGAGCGAACTGCTGGAGGCCATGCCGCCGTTCATCACCGGCGGTTCCATGATCGAGGTCGTCCGGATGGAGGAGACCACGTTCATGCCGCCGCCGCAGCGGTTCGAGGCCGGCGTGCCGATGACGGCGCAGGCGGTCGGGCTCGGCGTGGCCTGCGACTACCTCGCCGAGATCGGCATGGACCGCGTGCACGCCCACGAGGAGGCCCTCGTCGCCTACTCGCTGGAGCGGCTCGGCGAGATCCCCGGCGTCCGCATCATCGGGCCCGGCACCACCGAGGCCCGCGGCGGCGCGGTGTCGTTCACCGTCGAGGACATCCACCCGCACGACGTCGGCCAGGTCCTGGACGACCTGGGCGTCGAGGTGCGCGTCGGCCACCACTGCGCGTGGCCGATCTGCCGCCGCTTCGGCATCCCGGCGACCACCCGCGCGACGTTCTACCTCTACAACACCCTCGGCGACGTGGACGCGCTCGCCGACGCGGTCCGGCAGGCCCAGAAGTTCTTCGGGACCGCCTGACAGGAACAGGCCGGGCCGGGCCCTGGTTGTAGCGAGGAAAGGCTTGGAAAGGACGACATGCAGCTGGAGGCGATGTACCAGGAGGTCATCCTGGACCATTACCGCAACCCCCTCCACAAGGGGTTGCGGGAGCCGTTCGAGGGCGAGGCGCACCACGTCAACCCCACGTGCGGCGACGAGGTGACGCTGCGCGTCCACCTGGACGGCGAGGGCCAGGCCGCCACGGTCGCCGACGTCTCCTACGACGCCATGGGCTGCTCGATCAGCCAGGCGAGCGCCTCGGTGATGTCCGACCTGGTCATCGGCAAGTCCGTGAAGGAGGCGATGGCGGTCGGCGAGGAGTTCCTGTCGCTGATGCAGTCCCGCGGCCAGGACGTCGAGCCCGACGAGGACGTCCTGGAGGACGCCATCGCCTTCGCCGGGGTCTCCAAGTACCCCGCCAGGATCAAGTGCGCCCTGCTCGCCTGGATGGCGTGGAAGGACGCGACCGCCCGCGCTCTCGGAGAGGCATCATGACCGACACGCCCGCGACCGACACCCCGGCGACCGACGCGCCCCTCGAGGAGGCGCTGTCCCCCGAGCAGGAGGAGGTCCTGGAGGCGCTGAAGGACGTCGTCGACCCCGAACTCGGCATCAACGTCGTCGACCTCGGCCTCGTCTACGGCGTCGACCTGTCCGACGAGGTCGCCACCCTGGACATGACGCTGACCAGCGCCGCCTGCCCGCTCACCGACGTGATCGAGGACCAGGCGCACTCCGCCCTGGACGGCCTGGTCAAGGACGTCAAGATCAACTGGGTCTGGCTCCCGCCGTGGGGCCCCGACAAGATCACCGACGACGGCCGCGACCAGCTCCGCGCCCTCGGCTTCAACGTCTGACCGCACCGCACCGTGAGGCCGCGCCCCGCCCGGGGCGCGGCCTCACGCGTCATCGGGGCCGCGCGTGCTCGGCGTGCTCCGCGGCGTCCTTGGGTCTGGGCGGCCAGAGGGTGGTGGTGATCGGCCACAGGGACCAGATCGCCAGGACCGTGCCGAGGCGCCCCAGCCAGCCGCCGAGGGCCTCCGTGCGGTCGCCGTCGTCGACGAGGGCGATCATGCCGAGGAGGAGCCCGCAGGCGATCGCGGTCGCCAGGGCGGCCTTCCCGAACTCGCGCCACTCGTAGCGGACGCGGGCCGCCCCGTACTTGGGCCTGCCGCGCGGCGGGGGACCGCCGGCGAAGCGGTGCGCGAACCGCTCGTCGGCCCAGCGGACCATGCTGTGGCCGAAGGCGACGGAGTATCCGAGGTAGGCGGCGGCCAGGCCGTGGCCGGTGCCCGCGGTCGCGCCGCCGCGCAGGTCGATCACCGTGGCGGCCAGCAGGACCAGGTCGATCAGCGGGACGCACAGCAGGAGCGCCGCGCCGGTGCGGCGGAGGCGCAGCGGGTAGCGGGCGGCGAGACCGGCCGCCAGCACGACCCAGAACCCGATCTCGCACGCCGCGATGATCCCTATCAGCACGTGACCTCCCTGCTGGACACCGGATTCCATCGTCTGTCCGGTCAGCGCGCGGAATCGTCCTCTGGGGTGAGGTTCCGCGGGTCCTCCGAAGGATGTACGGGGGCTCCTCACGCGGGTGGACGGCGGACCCCGGCGGGGATGCTGTGATGGAGGCGTGCACAGGCTCCGACGTCTCACCACCCGGCAGGACGCCCTGATCGCCGCGGCCGCGCTCGCCGGCGGGCTGGCGGTGCTGGCGGCGCACGGGTACACGCTGTGGTCCAAGGACTGGGACGTGTCGCTGTGGGTGCGGCTCGTGCCACTGTCCGGGCTCTGCCTCGCGATGCTGCTCCGGCGGACGGCCCCGATCACCGGGCTGCTGGTGGCGACGCCGTTCAACGTCGCCGACGTGGTCTTCGGGCCGAGCCTGGCCACCGCGATGATCTACGGGGACGCGCTGTACGCGGCGAGCCTGTACGGGCGCCGCCGCACCGCGGAGTGGCTGCTCGGCGTGACGCTCGCGGGCAGCCTCGCGGTGGCGGCCGGGGTCGCGATCGCGCTGCACGGCGTCGCCGTCGGGGTGGTGGGCGGTTCGGTCGCCGGGGTCGTGTGGGTGGCGCCGGTGCTGACCGCGATGGCCGTCCGGGAGCACCGGGAGCGGGCGGAGGCGGAGCGGCAGCGGGCCGAGCAGGTCGCGCGGCTGGCCGAGATGGACCGGCGGGCCGCGGTGACCGCCGAGCGCGCCCGGATGGCCCGCGAGCTGCACGACGTGATCGCCAACCATCTGAGCGCGGTCGCGCTGCACTCCTCGGCCGTCCTGAAGGTGCCCGACCTCGACCGGGACGGGGTGAACCGGGCCATGGAGGTCATCCGGGAGAACAGCGTCCAGGGCCTGGCCGAGATGCGCCGGATGATCGGGCTGCTGCGGGAGGGCGGCGCGGAGGACCCGGCCGCCCAGCCGCGGCTGGCCGAGCTCGGGCGGCTCGTCCGGGGCAGCGCGCGGTCGGACCTGTCGGCGCGGCTGGAGGTCACCGGCGACCCGCCCGAGCTGCCGGCGGCGGTCGAGCTGGCCGCCTACCGGATCGTCCAGGAGGCGCTGACCAACGCGCTGAAGCACGCCGGGCCCGGCCACGCCGACGTGCGGGTCGCCTACGGCGGCAGGCGCGTGGTGATCGACGTGCTCAGCCCGCTGGGCCGGGACGGCTCGCGGCTGCCCGGCACCGGAAGCGGCCTGGTCGGGATGCGCGAGCGGGCCGTCATGCTCGCCGGGGAGTTCGACGCGGGCCCGGACGGCGCGCACTGGCGCGTGCACGCCGAGCTGCCCGTCGACCATCTGCAGGGTGGGAGGGCGTCATGATCGAGGTGCTGGTCGCCGACGACCAGGCGGCGGTGCGGGCGGGCCTGGTGCTGATCCTCGGGTCCGCCCCCGACGTCCGGGTGGTCGGGGAGGCCGCCGACGGGGCGCGGGCGGTGGAGCTGGCCCGGGAGCTGCGCCCGGACGTGGTGCTCATGGACGTGCGCATGCCCCGCCTGGACGGCATCGCCGCCACCCGGGAGATCGCGGGCTTCACCGACGTCCTGGTGCTGACGACGTTCGACATGGACGAGTACGTGTTCGGCGCCCTGCGGGCGGGGGCCGCCGGGTTCCTGCTCAAGGACGTCGACGCCGACAGGCTGGTGGACGCCGTGCGGACCGTGGCGGCGGGGGAGGGGATCATCGCCCCGAAGGTCACCCGGCGGCTCATCGGCGCCTTCGCGTCCCGGCCCGCCGCGCCCGCGGAGACGCCGGGCCTGGACGAGCTGACGCCGCGCGAGCGGGAGGTGTTCCGGTGCCTCGGCGAGGGGCTGTCCAACGGGCAGATCGCGGCCCGCCTCGCCATGGCCGAGACGACCACCAAGACGCACGTCAGCCGCATCCTCGGCAAGCTCGGGCTCGCCAGCCGCGTCCAGGCGGCCATCCTCGCCCAGGAGACGGCCGCTCGCGGCCTTTTCCCCCTTGATCCACATAAAGGATCATCCGGGGCGTCCTGAGCCCGCAGCGGCGATCTCAGCGCGACATCGCCCGGATCAGGTCGGCGACGCGGACGATGCCGAGGCAGCGCCCCACCTCGTCCACCACGACCAGGTCGTCGTAGACGCGGTCGTCGTCCGCCCCCGCGGCGCGCAGCGCGGCGACCGCCGGGACGGTGCGCGGCACCGGCCGCGGCGGGTCGGCGAGCCGCGCGGCCGGCCTCCGCGCGTGCAGGGCGTGCCCGTAGGCGCCCGACAGCTGGAGCAGGAACCGGGTCCGGTGGACGGTGTGCAGGGGACGCTGCCGGTCGTCCACGAGGACGACGCAGGTCGCGCCGGTCTCGGCGGTCAGCACGTCGAGGACCTCGCCCGCGGTCGCCGTGTGCGGCAGCGACACCGCGGGCAGCGTGAACTCCGACACCCGCGGGCCGAGGTCGGCGCCGGGCCGCGGGGGCGCCGCGTGCCCGGCCGTCACCGGGATGCTGACCGGCATGCCGGGGCGCCACTCCGGCGGCGCGAGGGCCGGCCCCTGGACGAGCCGGACGCCCGCCGCGCGCAGGTGCATCACCTGGTCGGGCGTCGCCATGCCGGGCGCGAGGACGTGCGTCTCCAGCCGGTGCGCCAGCTCCACCAGGCCCGCCACGAGCTCCGACCGGCGGGGCTCGGTGAGCGCGGCGCGGGCCAGCTCGGGGTCGAGCTTGAGCAGATAGGACGCGCCGTCCGCCATCAGGTCCAGCGGGGCGTGCGCGGAGCCGAGCCCGGCGAGCCCGACGAGGTAGCCGGTGCGGCGCAGCGCCGAGAGCGCGGCGTTCAGGGGCGGGCGCCGGGCGGGTGGGAACCCGCCGGTGACGCAGAGGATGATCTCCTGCGGGCGCCGGCCGGTGCGGCCGAGCCCGCGGTGCAGCTCGCCCAGCAGGTCCTCGCCCGCCGCGAGGGTCTCGGCGCGCAGCCCGATCTGCAGCGGCAGCGGCGTGCCGAGGCCGGCGGCGGCGCGGGCCGCCTCGACCGCGCGGCGCACGTCCTCGGAGGCGGGGTCGGATCGCACCGGCGCCCGGGACGGCGCGGCGTGCGCCTCCACGGCGACGACGGCGCCCGTGCCGAGGTCGACGACGGGATGGAAGACCGCCCTGGCCGGGAGGAGCGCATCGAGGGTGTCGGTGGCGGACACACGCGCATCATGACCCCCATACGACGACGAAACCACACCTGTCAGGAGAAGTTAACCGACAGTTCTTCCAGGTCGCGGCCATGGACGACGGAGGGATGGACGACGGACGGGAGGCGGAGCGTCACAGCCCGCGGCCGGCGGCCGCCGCCGACAGCAGGTACGTCACCCCGGCGACGGCCGCCAGCCACGCGTAGGGGGCGACGTCGGCGCCGCGCAGCGCCTGGACGACGAGCGCGGCGACGACCGCGACGGTCAGCATGTCGCCCGTCATGGCGGCGGCGCGCAGGTGCGCGCGGGCCCGGGTGCCGGACCCGAACGACTCGCTGAACGGCAGCGCCGGCTCGTTGCGCCGGTACGCGAGGTAGGCGGCGTACCCGGCGAGCGCGGCGAGCGCGACCAGGGCCGTTCCCGACCGCCCGTCGGCGGCCAGCACGGCCCCGACCACCACACCGGCGCCGAGGACGAGCCCTGGCACGGCCCAGCGGCTGAGACTGCGGCGTTCGGGAGCGATCCACATGGCGCTCATCCTCCCTGATCCGCGCGTGCGGCGGACCGTCAACGCGCCGGGCGGTATCTTCTCGCATCGTGGCGCAATTTCGGTTGAACGGCTCGAAGATGCTCGCCGTCGACCTCGGCGGGGAGACCATCAGGGCGCTGAACGGCTCCATGGTCGCCTACGAGGGGCAGATGGCGTTCAAACGGCAGGGCATGACGGGCGGCGAGGGCCTGCGCGGCGCCCTCAAGCGCAGGATCGCCGGCGAGGGCATGACCCTCATGGAGATCACCGGGCAGGGGACGGTCTACCTGGCGAGCGAGGCGACGGAGGTCACGCTCGTCCAGCTCACCGGCGACACGCTCTTCGTGGAGTCGGAGAGCCTCCTCGCCCTCGACGGGAACCTGCAGACCGGCGTGCAGTTCGTCGGCCTGCGGGGCATGGGCACCGGCCAGGGGCTCGCCACCACCAAGGTGGACGGCCACGGGACGGTCGCGATCCTCTCCCAGGGGCCCGCGATCGCGCTGGAGGTGACACCGCAGACGCCGCTGTGCGTCGACCCGCACGCCTACGTCTGCCATCACGGGCAGCTCCAGCAGGACGTGGTCACCGACGTCAACTGGCGGACGGTGATAGGCCAAGGATCGGGGGAGAGCGTGCAGTTCCGGTATCAGGGGCACGGGCTGGTCTACGTCCAGCCCGCTGAACGCGGTGGAATCTTGGAGATCTGATGCCGGGCTACCAGTCGATCAACTCCAAGATGCTCCAGGTGCCGATCGGGCCGGGGCAGGAGGTCTACAGCAAGCGCGGCGCGATGCTCGCCTACACCGGGCCGGTGTCGTTCGCCCCGTCCACCACGGCCGGGCAGAGCATGGGCGGCGCCATCGGGCGCGCCGTCGCCGGCGAGCGCAGCGCGATGATGCACGTGACCGGGCAGGGCACCGTCATGTTCGGCCACGGCGGCCTGCACGTCACGGTCATCGACCTGAACGGCGCCGACACCCTGTACGCCGAGGCCGACCGGCTCCTGGTGCACGACGCGACCCTGCAGGTCGGGACGATGTTCATGGGCGAGCAGGGCGGCGTCCGCGGGATCGTCCGCGGCGCGGTCACCGGGCAGGGCCTGTTCACCACGACGCTCACGGGGCACGGCTCGTGCGCGCTGCTGTCGCACGGCGGCGTGATGGAGCTGCCGATCGGCCCGCAGCGTCCCGTGCACGTCGACCCGCAGGCCTACGTGGCCCACCGCGGCCAGGTGGAGAACAAGCTCACCGCCGCGGCAGGCCTGCGCGACCTGGTCGGTCGCGGCTCCGGCGAGGCGTTCCAGCTGCAGCTGAGCGGTTCCGGCGTCGTCTACGTCCAGGCCAGCGAGAGGAAGATCTGACCGTGAGCACGTTCGGCACGCAGACCTGGAACCCGCACACCCTCCCGGCCAACGACAACGTCAACCCCTACGCCTTCAGCGTCGACCTCAACGGGCAGTGGTTCGCGCAGAAGGGCAAGATGATCGCCTACTACGGGCAGATCAGGTTCGAGGCGCTGTCGGCGGGCCCGCTGGACTCCCTCGTCGCGCACGCCTTCAACTCGCCGCTGTACGCGCAGGACTGGATCGTCGCGCAGGGGCAGGGCAAGCTCGTCCTCGCCGACCGCGGGTTCGACGTCAACTCCTTCGACCTGGAGAACGGCAACCTGACCGTCCGGGCCGGGAACCTGCTGGCGTTCGAGCCCGGCCTGGAGCTCAAGCAGTCGATCATCCCCGGGTTCCTGACGCTGATCGGCACGGGGCGGTTCGTGGCCGCCTCCAACGGGCCCGTCCACTTCGTGGAGCCGCCGATCCGGGTCGACCCGCAGGCGCTGCTCGGCTGGGCCGACTGCCCCTCCCCGTGCCACCACTACGACCACTCCTACATGCGCGGGGCGTTCGGCGCCGCCCGGATGGTCTTCGGGATCGGCGGCTCGTCGGGCGAGGAGCACCAGTTCGACTTCACCGGCCAGGGGACCGTGCTGATGCAGTCGTCCGAGGTCGTGATGAACGAGGACGTCCTGCTGCGCGACCTGGAGGGCCAGATCGGGCTGGTGGGCACGTCCGGCCTCCAGCGGCTCCAGCAGACGATCACCCGGCGGCTGTCGGCCGAGCGCCAGGGCTGAGCCCCCCGGGGGCCCGGACGCCGGGCCCCCGGGCAGGCGTCACGCCTCGGGGTCGGGCGCGGGCTTCATCACGTGGAACGGCACCCCGAACGGGTCGCGGACGGCCGCCGACCGCCCGTACGGGCTGTCCTGCGGCTCGGCGTCGACCGTGCCGCCTCCCGCGCGGACCTTGCGGACCGCCTCGTCGGCGTCGTCGACGGCGAAGTACGTCGTCCAGGACGAGACGGGCCCGCCGCCGCCGAGGACGATGGTCGAGCCGCCGAGGATGCCGCCGATGTAGCGGCCGTCGCCGGGGCGCTTCAGGGCGGTGTAGTCCATGCCGGGCACCGCCTCCGGCTCGTAGCCGAACACCGCCGTGTAGAACTCGCCGGCGGCCGCCGAGTCCTGCGTGACCAGCTCGTTCCAGACGAACGACCCGGGGTCGTTGACGATCCGCGAGCCCGGGTGGTTGCGGCCCTGCCACAGGCCGAACTGCCCGCCCTGCGGGTCCCTGACGATCGCCATGCGCCCCAGGTCCATCACGTCCATGGCCGGGACGACGACCTCGCCGCCCGCGTCCGTGACGCGCTTGACGGTCCCGTCGCAGTCGTCGGCGGCGAAGTAGACGTCCCACCAGTACACGTCCGGCTCGTCCTCGGGGTTCGTCATCATCCCGGCGACGGGCTCGCCGCGCAGGGTGCACAGGTTGTAGTGGCCGCCCTCCGGCCCCGTGTCCTCGAACCGCCAGCCGAAGAGCTCCCCGTAGAACGTCTTGGCCCGGTCGAGGTCGGGCACGCCGATGTCGAGCCAGTTGGGCGTCCCGTCGGGCACGTTGCCCGTGACATGGGTCATCCGACTCACACTCCTTCGTGCTGGGACCGTTGGCCCCGATGTCGTCCCGTCGCACGTCCCCCACCGTCCATCCTCGCCCCGCGAGCCCCGTTCACACATCCGCCGGGCACCATGGGCATGGCCGGGACCGGCATGGCCGGGTCCGGCCGCCGTTCTCCGGCCCCCACCCGCCGCGGCCGGGCGGACGAGCCCGGCCCGGCCGTCACGTACACTGGACGGATGGTTCCGCTCCCGAACTGACAGGCCGCACAGCGCGCCCCGGTCACGCGACCGCGCGGCGCGCTGTTTCGTGCGTCCGTCCATCGAGCCGTCCCTCCAGGGGAGCCCAGTCACTGTGATCATCGCGAAAGACGTCGAGCTGCGCGCCGGTTCCCGGCTGCTGATCGAGGCCGCCACGTTCCGGGTCAACCCCGGCGACCGGGTCGGCTTCGTCGGCCGCAACGGCGCCGGCAAGACGACCCTCACCAAGGTCCTGGCGGGGGAGGCGCTGCCCGCGCAGGGCGCCGTGACGTCCTCCGGCACGATCGGCTACCTGCCGCAGGACCCGCGCGGCGTCGACCTGGCCGAGCTGGCCCGCGACCGGATCCTGTCCGCCCGCGGGCTGGACGAGGTGATCCGCGAGCTGCGCGCCGCGGAGGACGCCATGGCGACCGCGACGGGCGCCGACCGCGACAAGGCCGTCCGCCGGTACGGGCGCCTGGAGGAGCGGCTGCACGTGCTCGGCGGCTACGGCGCGGAGGCGGAGGCCGCGTCGATCGCCTCCAGCCTCGGCCTCCCCGACCGGGTGATGACCCAGCCGCTCGGGACGCTGTCGGGCGGCCAGCGGCGCCGGGTCGAGCTGGCCCGCATCCTGTTCTCCGGCGCCGACACGCTGCTGCTGGACGAGCCGACGAACCACCTGGACGCCGACTCGGTCGTGTGGCTCCGCGACTTCCTCAAGGGCCACCAGGGCGGCCTCGTGGTGATCAGCCACGACGTGGAGCTGCTGGACGCGGTGGTCAACCGGGTGTTCCACCTGGACGCCAACCGGTGCGTCGTCGACATCTACAACGTCGGCTGGAAGAAGTACCTCGACCAGCGCGAGACCGACGAGCGGCGCCGCAAGCGCGAGTCCGCCAACGCGCATCGGCAGGCCTCGGCGCTGCTGTCGCAGGCCGACAAGATGCGCGCGAAGGCCACCAAGGCGAAGGCCGCCCAGCAGATGGACCGGCGCGCCCGGCAGCTCCTGGCGGGCGTCGAGGGGGAGCGGCAGGCCGACAAGGTCGCCAAGATCCGCTTCCCGGACCCGGCTCCGTGCGGCAAGACCCCCCTCACCGCGGAGGGTTTGTCGAAATCGTACGGATCTTTGGAGATTTTCACCGACGTGGACCTGGCCGTCGACCGGGGCAGCCGCGTCGTCGTCCTCGGCCTTAACGGCGCCGGGAAGACGACGCTGCTGCGCCTGCTGGCGGGCGTCGACAAGCCCGACACAGGCGCGGTGGTCCCCGGCCACGGCCTGCGAATCGGCTACTACGCCCAGGAGCACGAGACCCTGGACGTCGAGCGGTCCGTGCTGGAGAACATGCAGTCGGCCGCGCCCGGCATGATGCCGGTCGAGGTCCGCAAGATCCTCGGCTCGTTCCTGTTCTCCGGCGACGACGTCGACAAGCCCGCAGGCGTGCTGTCCGGCGGCGAGAAGACCCGGCTGGCGCTGGCCATGCTCGTGGTGTCCAGCGCCAACGTGCTGCTGCTGGACGAGCCCACCAACAACCTCGACCCGGCCAGCCGCGCGGAGATCCTCGGGGCGCTGCGGACGTTCGCCGGAGCCATCGTCCTGGTCACCCACGACGAGGGCGCGGTCGAGGCGCTCGCGCCGGAAAGAGTGATTTTGCTCCCGGATGGTGTGGAAGATATCTGGAGTGACGAGTTTGCCGATCTGGTGGCGCTCGCGTGACCTGCGGGGTGACTTCCGCAGATCTTTTCTGGCCGAGTGGGTAGCCGAACCGGCGGGAATGACTGATCATGGCGGGGGATAACGCAGCGGTCACCACATCACTACGGGAGGTACTCGTGGCCGAGACCCTCAAGAAGGGCACCCGCGTGACCGGTGCCGAGCGCGACAAGCTGGCGGCGGACCTGAAGAAGAGGTACGACTCCGGCGAGAGCATCCGCGCCCTGGCAGCCGCCACCGGCCGCTCGTACGGTTTCATCCACCGGATTCTGACCGAGTCCGGCGTCAACCTGCGCGGTCGCGGTGGCGCGACCCGGGGCAAGAAGTCCTGAACGGACACCGGCCCCCGGATGAGCGCACCGCCTGACCCGGCGCCGCGACCGGCCGAGTAAGGTTCGGTCGCGGCGGCGGACAGGTTCCGGGTCCCGCCCCGTGGACGGCGGGGCGGGCCCGGCTTGGCTCATCGAAAGGACGGCCCATGGGGGACGCGACGACCGGCGTGCGGCCGGAAACGGCCACCGGCCCTTCCCAGGAGGGCCCCGCACCGGCGGACCTCGAAGAGGCGGGGCTCCGCCTGGACGTGGACGGCGCGGTCGCGACCGTCACCCTGAACCGGCCCGAGCGGCGCAACGCCATGACCTTCACCACGTGGCGCGGGCTCGCCGCGATCGGGCGCTCCCTGCCCCCGGACGTGCGCGTCGTGGTCCTGCGGGGCGAGGGCCCGTCGTTCTCGGCGGGCATCGACCTCGGCATGTTCTCGGGCGGCGGCGAGGGCTTCGCCGACGGCGCCGACGCCGAGGGCACCGACCGCTTCATCGCCGAGTTGCAGGAGGGCTACACCTGGCTGCGGCGCCCCGGCATCGTCAGCGTGGCGGCGGTGCACGGCCACGCCATCGGCGCCGGCTTCCAGCTCGCGCTGGCCTGTGACATCCGCGTCGTGGCCGACGACGCCAAGTTCTGCATGAAGGAGCCCGCGCTCGGGCTCGTCCCCGACCTGACCGGCACCAAGCCGCTCGTCGAGATCGTCGGCATCGGACGCGCCCTGGAGCTGTGCCTGACCGCCCGGACCGTCCCCGCCGAGGAAGCGGCGCGGATCGGCCTCGCCGAGACCCTGGTGCCGCGCGACGGCCTGGACGCCGCCGTCCGCGACCTGGTCGGCGCGCTGCTCGCCGTCAACCCCGGGGCGGCCGTGGCGACCAAGCGGCTGCTGTGGGAGGCGGCCGAGAACTCCCTCGACGAGCAGTGCGCCGCCGAGCGCCGCGAGCAGATCGGCCGGCTCCGCGAGCTCTTCGGCAAATGACCGGTGGGCCGGAGACGCGCACGCCCCCGGCCCGTCCGAGATCTACTTGAGGGACTCCGCTCCGCCGCGCGCCAGCGGCAGCAGCACCCTGCTGACGCCCGGCCGCACGGTGACCTCGGTCCCCGCCGGGTAGCGGAGCGTGTAGTCGTAGTCGGTCGACAGCAGGACGACGCCGAGCCGGTGCCCGGCCTTCACGACGTAGTCGGTGGGTTCGAGGTCCCACCGGAACGTGTAGGTGCGGCCCGGCTCGACCGGGTCGGTGCGGCCGAGGCCGTGCCGGTTCCGCGCGTCCAGCCACCCCCGCGTGACGATCTTGTAGGGGGCCGTCTCGGTCCGCAGCACCTGCCGGGTCGTGCAGCCGGAGTCGCCCGGCACGCTCTGCCCGAAGCAGACCTCCTGGCCGGTGCCGTCGCGGGCGCCCGTGGGACGGGCGTCGGTGCCGTAGTCGACCAGCAGCGCCGTCAGGTACGGCGACCGCCCGTCGAGCGATGCCCGCAGCGACACGGAAGGGATGCCGTCCACCCGGACGGGCCGGGGCAGCGGCCCGGTCAGGTAGGCGAGCCGGTTCGGGTCGGCCTGATTCTCGTTGACCAGGAGCTGCTCGGCGGTGCGGGTCTTGCCGGCGTCGGTGAACGACTGCGGCCCGCCGGGCACCGGGCGCGGGCCGAGGGTGCCGGGCTGTCCGGCCGGCCCGGCGTTCAGGCTCACCGGGACGGTGCGGGTGCCCGGGACGGGCCAGTCCCTCGCCGTCTCCCACGTCCCGTCGGCGCGCTCGACGTCGACGCGCGGTTCCTTCTCGATCCCGTTGCGGATGCCGTAGAGGTACCGGTCGAACCAGTGGTGCGTCTGCCGCAGCCACTCCTCGACGCGCCACCGGAACGGCGTGGCGTGGTTGCCCTGGTGCAGCCACAGCTTGCGCGGCACACCGGCTTTCTTGAGGGCGTTCCACCACTGCACGGAGTTCTTGACCTTGACGTTCCAGTCGTTCAGCCCGTGCACGACCATGACCGCGGCGCGGACGTCGCGCGCCTGACCGACGTAGTCGCGTTCGGCCCACACCTTGGAGTAGTCGCCGGTCTCCCGGTCCTGGGTCGCCTCGATGTCGTCGATGACCTTCGCGCAGACCTCGGGGTTCTGCCGGGTGAGCACCGCCTTGGCCAGGACGTCCAGGTCCTCGCCCTGGAAGCCGCCGGGCGCGACGACGCCGCCGTTCGCGCGGTAGTAGTCGTACCAGCTGGAGATCCCGGCGATCGGGACGATCGCCTTCAGCCCCCGCACGCCGGTGGCGGCGGCCATGTTCGGCAGGGTCCCGTTGTAGGACTGGCCGATCATGCCGACGTCGCCGGTGGACCAGGCCGCCTTCACCGGCTTCCCGTCGGGCGACCAGCCCCGGGCGCGGCCGTTGAGCCAGTCGACGGCGGCCTTGGCGCCCGCCTGCTCGCTGCGGTCGCCGGACGTCGGGCAGCCGGTCGAGCCGCCCGTCCCGATGCTGTCGAGGTTCGCGACGGCGTACCCGCGCGGCAGGAAGTAGTTGTCGTAGTAACCGGGGAAGATCTCCGCGAGGTTCCGGTGCGTCGTGGTCAGCGAGCGCGCCCGCGCGTCGCCGATGTCGACGGGGTGGTTCGGGACGTCGTTGATGCCGGCCCAGTACGGGCTGGGCTCCAGGATCGTGGGTACCTTGAGACCGGCGGTGGCGGTCTCCTTCGGCCGCATGATCCGCATCTGCACGCGGTCCCGCACGCCGTCGCGGTCGCTGTCGGCGGTCGTCTCGATCATGACGGTCTGGGTGACGGCGTCGGCGCGGGAGAACACCGGCTGGGTCTCGCCGCCCCGCACGGTCACCTGGTGCGCGCCGGGGGCCGGCCTCGTGGGTCCGGCCGCCGCCGCGGGCGCCGCGGTCGCGGCGAGGGCGGCGGTGAGGGTGATCACGCCGGCGCCGCCGGCGAGGCGTCTTCTCATGGGGGCTCCTGGGGGGTGTGAGCCTGGCGGTGACGATCACGCTCGCACCGGCGGGACGCCTTGTCCAGAGGCGGTTACGCCGTGAGCGGAGCCGGGAAGGCACGAGGCCGGGCGCGCGTTGACCCGGCCGGACACTTGAGATGCTTACTTGATTACGTCGACATCCGGAGGCGCTCGTGGGAATGCCGGGAATGCCGGGCAACGGCTGGCAGGTGATGGCCTCGTTCCGCAAGGACAGCTCCGTCACCCGGCAGAAGCTCAAGCCCGGCACCGTGCGGCGGATCGCGGGCTACGCCCGGCCCTACGTCCGCGAGCTGGTGCTGTTCCTCGGGCTGAACACGATCTCCGCGCTGATCGTCGTCGCCAACCCGCTGCTGCTCAAGGGGATCATCGACCAGGGCATCGTGCCCGGACGGCAGGGCATCGTCATCTGGCTCGCCGCCGCCGTCGCCGGGCTCGCCGTGGTCGAGGCGGTGCTGGGCCTCGTGCAGCGCTGGTACTCGGCGCGCGTCGGCGAGGGACTGATCTACGACCTGCGCAGCCAGGTGTTCGCGCACGTCCAGCGGCAGCCCGTCGCGTTCTTCATGCGGGCGCAGACGGGCTCGCTCGTCAGCCGCCTCAACAACGACGTCATCGGCGCGCAGCGCGCCCTCACCACCACCCTGTCGTCGGTGGTGTCCAACGTGATCAGCCTGGTCCTGGTGCTGGTGACGATGCTGATCCTGTCGTGGCAGGTCACGCTGATCGCGCTGCTGCTCCTGCCGATCTTCATCCTGCCGGCCAAGTGGGTCGGCAAGCGGCTCCAGCGCGTCAGCCGCGAGCAGATGGTGCTGGACGCCGAGATGGGCTCGCTGATGACCGAGCGGTTCAACGTCGCCGGCGCCATGCTCGCCAAGCTCTACGGCCGCCCCGCCGAGGAGGAGGAGAACTTCTCCGGGCGCGCCGCCCGCGTCCGCGACGTCGGGATCGTGGCCGCCATGTACGGGCGGGTCTTCTTCACCGCGCTGACGCTGGTCGCCGCGCTCGCCACCGCCATGGTCTACGGCGTCGGCGGCTACCTGGTCGTGGACGGCACCTTCCAGCTGGGCACGCTCGTCGCGCTCGCCACCCTGCTGACCCGCATGTACGGGCCGCTCACCGCCCTGTCGAACGTCCACGTCGACGTGATGACCGCGCTGGTGAGCTTCGACCGGGTCTTCGAGGTGCTCGACCTCAAGCCGCTCATCCGCGACCGCGACGGCGCCCGCGCGCTCGCCGAGGCGCGCTCCTCGGGGAACGGCGGCGGGCCCGCCCTGACCAAGGCGCCGGCGATCGAGTTCGACCGCGTCCGGTTCGCCTACCCGTCGGCGGAGGAGGTGTCGCTGGCCTCGCTGGAGTCGATCGCGCGCACCGACACCGCGCCCGGCCGGGAGGTGCTGCACGACGTGTCCTTCAGCGCCGCGCCGGGGCAGCTCGTGGCGCTGGTCGGGCCGTCCGGCGCCGGCAAGTCGACGATCACGCACCTGGTGTCGCGGCTCTACGACGTGTCCGGCGGCGCGGTGCGGATCGGGGGCGCCGACGTCCGCGACGTCACCCTGGAATCGCTGCGGGCCGAGGTCGGCGTCGTCAGCCAGGACGCGCACCTGTTCCACGACTCGATCCGCGAGAACATGCGCTACGCGCGCCCGGACGCCACCGACGAGGAGATCCTCGCCGCGCTGGACGCCGCGCAGATCGGCGATCTCGTCGGCGCGATGCCCGAGGGCCTGGACACCGTGGTCGGCGATCGCGGCTACCGGCTGTCGGGCGGGGAGAAGCAGCGCCTCTCGATCGCCCGGCTGCTGCTCAAGGCGCCTTCGGTGGTCGTCCTCGACGAGGCGACCGCGCACCTGGACTCCGAGTCCGAGGCGGCCGTCCAGCGGGCGCTGCGCACCGCGCTCGCGGGCCGGACGTCCCTGGTGATCGCGCACCGGCTGTCCACGATCCGGGAGGCCGACCAGATCCTGGTGATCGAGGAGGGCCGGGTGGCCGAGCGCGGCCGGCACGAGGAGCTGCTGCTGGAGGGCGGCCTGTACGCCGAGCTGTACCGCACGCAGTTCTCCCGCCGCCGCGAGGAGGAGGAGCGGGAGACCGAGCCGCTCGGCGCCGAATGACGGCGCTCAGGCGTCGGAGCCGAGCCGGTAGCCGAGCCGGCGCAGCTCGGTGCCGGCGACCTTCTCGACCTGGGCGGCCTGCCGCGGGGTGAGGCGCTCGCGCCAGGACCCGACGCCCGGGTCGGCGGCGTCGCGCGCCCCGGCACGCACCAGGCCCGTCAGAGCGGTCTTGGACAGCGGCGCGTCCAGGTACTCCGCCAGGTCGGCGGCGACGTGGCGCGGCTTGGCGACGAGCTCCTCGTAGCGGACGGTGAACAGCTGGTCCTCGGGCACCTGGAGCCGCAGCCTGGCGCTGAGCCGCACCGAGCCGCGCCACCGCAGCGCGCACTTGACGGCGGCGGCCGCGCGGGGCCACCGGTCGCGCTCGGTGTGGTCCTCGACGCCGAAGAACGGGTTCGGGAACACCGTGTCGAGGTTGGCGAGGCCGGGCTTGAACCAGGCCAGGCAGCGCTCGTCGGCGAGCATGTCGGCGACCGCGTCCCGGCCGTCCCGGATCAGCTGGACGAGCTGGGCGTCGGGGAACGCGTCCAGGATCACGTCGGCGCTGTAGATCAGGTCGGGGGAGGCGTCGGCGAACCGGGCGAGCCCGTGCGGCTCCACGCAGGGCCCCGGCAGGTCGGCGTCGGGCACCGGGCGGCCGGGGGGCGCCGGCGGGCGCGGCGGCAGCCCGGCCAGCTCCCGGCACTCGTCCGGGCACTCCGCGCAGGCGCGCGCCGAGACCTGCCACGCCTGTGCGTAGGCGTCCCGCAGCACCCGCGCGGCGCCCTTCCCGCGCTCGGAGGCGATCGACGGCTGCCGGGCGAACGCGTAGGTCACGCGCAGGACCCCGGGCCGGCCGGTGGTCAGGTGGAAGCCGGGGGAGCGCTTGACCGCGCGCGCCAGGAGCTCCGCACCCGAGTGCGGAGCGCCCAGGATGAACACCGGGCGGCGGACCTTGGTGCCGTTGATCACCAAGATGTGCGGCGTCGATCTCATACCGGGCCAAGTTTGTCACCTTTTGAGGCCCGGTCAGGCCGTGACCCTCCGTAAGGGGCGGCCCGATACCCATCCGTTAGCCGCCGCGGACCGGTTCGTTGCGCGAACCACGGGGAGCGTTCCTGGCGCTTACCATGTGGAGGGTGGACGCTCCCCTGACGCTCGCCGAGCTTTTGCCGAAGGCCGGTTCGATCACGGTGCTCACCGGCGCCGGCATCTCCACCGACAGCGGGATCCCCGACTTCCGCGGCCCGCAGGGCGTCTGGACGAAGGACCCGGCGGCCGAGGCGATGTCCACGATCGGCGCCTACCTCGCCGACCCCGAGGTGCGGCGCCGCGCCTGGCGGGCCCGCCGCGACAACCCCGTCTGGGAGGCCGAGCCCAACGCCGCCCACACCGCCCTGGCCGAGCTGGAGCGGGCGGGGCGGCTGCGCGCGCTGATCACCCAGAACATCGACGGGCTGCACCAGCGCGCCGGGTCGTCCGGCGAGAAGGTCATCGAGATCCACGGCACCATGCGGGACGCCGTCTGCCTGTCCTGCGGCCTGCGCACCCCGATGCCCGACATCCTCGCCCGCGTCGACGCGGGGGAGGACGACCCGCCCTGCCTGGAGTGCGGGGGCATCCAGAAGTCCGCGACGATCTCCTTCGGCCAGGCCCTCGACCAGGACGTGCTGGACGCGGCGATCGCCGCCGCCCGCTCCTGCGACCTGTTCCTCGCCGTCGGCACCTCGCTGACGGTCCAGCCCGCCGCCGGGCTCTGCCTGGAGGCGGTCGACCACGGCGCCCGCCTGGTGATCATCAACGCCGAGGAGACCCCGTACGATGGCGTGGCCGACGCGGTGCTGCGGCGGCCGATCGGCGAGACGCTGCCGCGCCTCGCCGGCCTCGCGCTCGGCACGGGGCGATGATCTGTTGGCGGGTCGTGACCGGTCGCCCCTTCCGCTGGCGTCCGGATCCTGACAAGCTCTATCCGTCGCGGTGCGAGGAGGGATCGGGTTGAACAGCGGGGGCGCCCGCGCGGAGGTGGCCGGCGGGCCGTCCGACGCGCCCGCCGTCGGCATGCCCGGCGGCCTGCCGCATGCGCGAGAAGCCCACAGGTACCGGCGGTTGCGGCCGGGCGACCGGGTCGTGGTGGTCGCTCCGAGCGGCCCCGCCGAGCCCGCCCGCCTGGAGGCGGGCTGCGCGGTCCTGCGCGACCTCGGCCTTGACGCGGTGGTCGGAAAGCACGCCCTCGACCGTGTCAACCTGGGCGTGCCCGGGCCCGTCCGAGACGACTGGCACCGGCTGGCCGGAAGCGACGCCGACCGGGCCGCCGACCTGCAGGACGCCTGGTGCGACCCCCGGGTCGGCGCGGTGATCTGCGCACGCGGCGGATACGGCGCCACCCGCCTTCTGGACCTGCTCGACTGGAACGCTCTGCGCGCCGCGACCGAGGAGTCCCTCGCGTCCGGCGCCGGCCCGAAGATCCTGCACGGCTCCAGCGACGTCACCGCGCTGCACACCGCCTTCGGCGCGCGCCTCGGCGTCACCACGTCCTTCGGCCCGATGCCGGCCGGCCTGATCGCCGACCCGGTCGCGCCGCGGGAATCGCTGGACGCCCTGCGCGCCGCCCTGTTCGGCGGCCCCGTGACCCTGCCCGGCACCCGCGCGCTGCGGCCCGGACGCGCGGAGGGCCCGCTCACCGGCGGCACGCTCTCGCTCCTGGCGGCCCTGCTCGGCACCCCGTACGCCCCGCCGCCCGCCGCGGGCCGCATCGTCTTCCTGGAGGACGTCACCGAGGCGCCCTACCGGGTCGACCGGATGCTCGTCCAGCTGCTCCAGGCGGGATGGCTCGACGGGGCGGCCGGCGTGGCGCTCGGCACCTGGACCGACTGCGGCGACCCGGCCGAGCTCGACTCGGTCTTCGCCGCCCGGCTCGGCCCGCTCGGCGTCCCGGTCCTGGCGGGCCTCCCCGCCGGGCACGGGCCGCGCCAGCACAGCCTGGAGATCGGCGCCCCCGCCGTCCTGCACGCACCCGACCCAGCAGACCCCGCAGCGAAAGATCCGCACCCCGCCGTGCCGGACCCCGGCGCGCTCACCCTCGAAGCGCCCTCGGGAGGTGCGCGATGAGCGGCCGCCACGCCCGTCCCGAGTCCTGGGACGACGGGACCCTCGACTCACTGCTCGTCCTGGTCGCCGAGAGCCTCGGCTACGCCTGCAGCCGCGCGCCCGGCGAGGTCATGCTGCTGGAGGGCGCGAACCGGCTGCACGTCAGCCTGCGCGACCTGCGGCAGCTCGCCCGGCTCGTGCCGCGCGACGACTGGCCGGCGCTGGTCTCCGACCACGTCACCACGATCGTCACCGCGGTCGAGGAGCCGCTGGACCTCAGCGACTTCGACCTCGCCCAGCACCTGCTGCGCACCCGCATCTACCCGGCGGAGGCCGACAACGGCGTCCTCGCGGCGCGGCCGTTCGCGCCCGGCCTGATCGAGGTCGTGGTGGTCGACACGCCCACCACCGTCCGCACGGTCACCACCGAGGAGATGAACGGCTGGCCGGTGTCGGGCGACGCGCTGTTCATGCTGGGCCGCGCCAACGTCCGCGCCGACGGACCGCTCCAGCTGGACGAGCAGGACCTCGGCGGCGTCCGCGTCTCGGTCCTGCACGGCTGGACCTTCTACGCCGTCACCCACCTGGCGTGGCTGGAGGAGTACCTGCCGATCGGCCCGTACGGCGCGCTGGTCATCGCCCCCAACCGCAGCCTCATCGTCGCCCACCCGCTCCAGATCTCCGCGGGCCATCCGAGGGCCCGCTACCGCGAGGCCGTCGCCGCGGCGACGGAGCTGCAGGCGCAGGCCCACCGCGCCTACGAGGAGGGGCCGGGGTCGCTCAGCCCGCACCTGTACTGGTGGCGCGCCGGGGAGCTGACGTACCTGGCGACCCGCTACGAGGGCGACACGATGGTCCTGCCGGAGGAGTTCGCCTCCGTGCTGGCCACGCTCGCGGCCGAGCGGTGATGCGGGTCGTCGTCGCGCCCGACTCGTTCAAGGGCAGCCTGTCCGCCGCGGCGGTGTGCGCCGCCGTGGAGGAGGGCGTCCGCCGGGCCGCGCCCGCCGCCGAGGTCGTCGCGGTCCCGATGGCCGACGGCGGCGAGGGCACCCTGGACTGCTTCCTCCGCGCCCGCGCGGGCGCGGCGGTCGAGGTCGCCGCGACCGACCCGCTCGGACGCCCGGTCAAGGCCCGCTACGCCCTCTCCGGCGACGGGACGTCCGCGGTCGTGGAGCTCGCGGCGGCGTCCGGGCTGCCGCTGGTCGAGGACGTCCCGCCCGACCCGATGAGCGCCGCCACCACCGGCACCGGCGAGCTGATCGCGGACGCGGTCCGGCGCGGTGCCCGGGACGTCCTGGTCTGCATCGGCGGCAGCGCCAGCACCGACGGGGGCGCCGGGCTGCTGCGCGCCCTCGGCGTCCGCTTCCTGGACGCCGCCGGCGAGGAGCTGCCGCCGGGCGGTGCCGCGCTCGCCCGGCTCGCGTCGGTCGACGACTCCGGGCTGCCGCGGGAGGTGCGCGACGCCCGGTTCCGGGTCGCCTGCGACGTGACCAACCCCCTCGTCGGGCCGGACGGCGCCGCCGCCGTGTTCGGCCCGCAGAAGGGCGCGTCCCCGGGGCAGGTGGCCGAGCTCGACGCCGCCCTCACCGTCTTCGCCGACGTGCTGGCCGAGCACGGCGGGGTCCGCGTCCACGACCTGCCGGGCGCGGGCGCGGCCGGCGGCACCTGCGGCGGCCTGGTCGCCGTGCTCGGCGCCGAGCCGTCGGGCGGCGCCGCCCTCGTCGCCGAGGCCGTCGGCCTCCCGGCCGCGCTCGCGGGCGCGGACCTGGTGTTCACCGGGGAGGGCCGGGTGGACGGGCAGAGCGCCGCGGGCAAGGTCGTCTCGGCCGTCGCGGCGCTCGCCCGCGACCGGGGCGCGCCGTGCGTCGCCCTGGCCGGCGGGGTGGCGGGGCCGCTGGACGACCTGCACGCGCTCGGCCTGACCGCCGCGTTCAGCCTGGCCGACGGCCCGCGGACGCTCGCCGAGCTGAAGGCGGACGCCGCGCCGCTGCTGGCCGCGCTCGCCGAGCAGGCCGTCCGCCTCTACCTCCGCTAGGGGACGCCCGCCGGCTCCGGCTCCGGTTCCCGCACGGGCTCGGCGGTGCGAGGCTTGATCGTCAGAACGGGCAGCAGGACGTGGGTCAGCGGCCCGATCGCGACGGCGTACAGCAGCGTCCCGACGCCGACGGTGCCGCCGAGCAGCCAGCCGGCTCCCAGCACGGTCAGCTCGATCGCCGTCCGGACCGCGCGGATCGAGCGGCCCCGCGCGGCGAACCCGGTCATCAGGCCGTCGCGCGGCCCCGGGCCGAGCCCGGCGCCGATGTAGCAGGCGGTCGCGAAGCCGCCCACCAGGACGGCCGTGACCAGGTACGCCCAGCGCGCGGCGAGCGGACCCGGGTCGGGCAGCAGCCACAGGAACAGGTCGGCGAACAGGCCGATGAGGACGACGTTGCTGATCGTCCCGATGCCGGGGCGCTGCCGCAGCGGGATCCACGCGAGCATCACGGCCGCGCCCACGATGATGATCCAGGCCCCGATCGACAGCCCGAAACGCCGCGAGAGGCCCTGGTGGAAGACGTCCCACGGATCGTTGCCGAGGCCGGAGGACACCTGGAGGGCGATCCCCAGCCCGTACAAGGCCAATCCGATGAAGAGCTGCACCAGACGGCGCGCCATCAAGGCCATTATCGTTTCTCCCCCACTAGTGGCCATTATTTCGTCCTACTCTGCGGGGAAGTGGACTGGAAGATGTAGGACCAATATGCGAAAGTGGCCTGTATGAGCACGCGTTACGTGAGCGGTCCGAACCTGGCCCGGCTGCTGGGCGACCTGTCGGGCGAACGCCCCGTCTACGCGGCCCTGGCGCGGGCCGTGCGCGGGCTCGTCCTGGACGGCCGGCTCGCGCTGCGGACCAGGCTGCCCGCCGAGCGCGACCTGGCCGCCGCGCTCGGCGTCAGCCGCACCACCGTGACCACCGCCTACGACCGGCTCCGCGACGAGGGCTACATCGAGAGCCGGCAGGGGGCGGGGAGCTGGACGGCGCTGCCGCCCGTGCGCATGTCGTCCGCCGGTGAGCCGGGCCCGCCCGGCGGTGCCGTCCCGGCCGGGCGGCGGTACGGCATGGCCCACCCGACGCCCGACGACCCGTCCTTCATCGACCTCGGCTGCGCCGCCCCCGGCGCCCCGGCCGTCTTCGGCGACGCCGTCGCCGCGGCCGTGGCGGAGCTGCCCCGCCACAGCGCGGGGCCCGGCTACGAGCCCGCCGGGCTGGCGGGCCTGCGGCAGGTCATCGCGGACGGCTACACGGCGCGCGGCGTCCCTACCCGGGCCGACCAGATCGTCGTGACCACCGGCGCGCAGCACGCGTTCACGCTGCTGACCCAGCTCCTGGTGGAGGCGGGCGACGCCGTCATGGTGGAGCGGCCCACGTACCCGCACGCGCTCGGCGCCCTCCGCCGGCGCGGCGCCCGCCTCGTCCCCGTCGGCGTCAACGAGGGCTGGGACGTCGAGCTCGTCGCGGGCGCCATGCGGCAGGCCGCCGTCCGGATGGCGTACCTGATCCCCGACTTCCAGAACCCGACCGGGTACCTGATGTCCGCGGACGAGCGGGCCGCGCTCGTCGACGCCGCGCGCCGGGCCGACGCGTTCCTCGTCGCCGACGAGACCTTCGCCGACCTCGCCCACGATCCGCGGGCGCCGCGCGAGCCGCCGCTCGCCTCCTTCGACGCCGGCGGGCGGGTCGTCACGATCGGGTCGGCGTCCAAGCTGCTGTGGGGCGGGCTGCGGATCGGCTGGATCCGCGCCACCGCGCCGCTGGCCCGCCGCCTGGTGCTCGCCCGCGAGCCGTTCGACATGGCGAGCCCGGTCCTGGACCAGCTGATCGTCCGGGAGCTGCTGCTGCGGGTGGAGGAGGTGCGCGCCGAGCGCGCCGAGACCCTGCTGCGGAGCCGGGACGCGCTCGCCGGGGCGCTGCGCGAGCTGCTGCCCGGCTGGGACTTCCGGCTCCCCGCCGGGGGCATGTCGCTGTGGGCGCGGATCGGCGCGCCCGTCTCGTCGCGGCTCGCGGAGGCGTCCGAGCGGCTCGGCGTCCGCGTGGTCGCCGGGCCGGTCTTCGGCGCGGACGGCGTCCTGGAGGACTACGTGCGGCTCCCGTACGTCCTGCCGCCGGACACGCTCCGGCAGGCCGCCGAGCGCATCGCGCTCGCCTTCCGGGAGGTCGAGGCGGCGCCGGCGGCCCGGCCCCTGCCCGCCTACGTCTGACCGCCCGCCTGCGTCCGACCGGGGCTAGGGGGCGCGCTGGATGTAGTCCACGAGGTGCTCGCGCTCGCTCTCCAGCTCGTCGATGGCGCTCTTGACGACGTCGCCGATGCTGACGATCCCGGCGAGCCGGCCGCCGTCGACGACGGGCACGTGCCGGAACCGGTGCTCGGTCATGGCCTGCCGCAGGTCGTCCACCTTGTCGGCGGGCCCGCAGCTGCGGACCTCGGAGGTCATGATCTCGGAGACGGGACGGTCGAGCAGCGCCGCGCCGTGCTCGTGCAGCCGCCGCACCACGTCCCGCTCGGAGGCGATGCCGGCGATCGACGCGCCGTCGGGCGAGACCACCACCGCCCCGATGTTGTGCTCCGCCAGGACGGCGAGCAGCTGCCGCACGGTGGCCTCGGGCCGTACCGTGGCCACCGCGTCTCCCTTCCTCCGCAGGATGTCGCGAATCCGCATGCCTCACGCTCCGGTGCCGGTTCGGACCTGGGACGACGGCCGCCGGGGGCGGGGGCCGGTCGCCGGGCTTGTTCCTGCAAAGGTCGCATGTTCCGGCGTCCGGGGAAACCCCGAGCCGGTAAACCTCCGGCTCCCGCGCCGGGAAGGCGGGCCGTCGTCCGGTTTTCGCCCCGGCCCGCGGTCGCTAGGGGGCGAGGAGGCGGGACAGGGCGTTGAGGGCGGGGGTGAGGAGGCGTCCCCCCGGGCCCGCGTGGGCGAGCGCCGCGCGGGCCGCGTTGGCGCCGCACGCGCCGTGCACGCCGCCGCCGGGATGCGCGGACGCGGAGGCCAGGTAGAGTCCCGCGACCGGTGTCTCGGCGCGGCCGAGGCCGGGGACCGGGCGGAACACGAACTGCTGGTGGATCATCGCCGTCCCGCCGTTCAGCGCGCCGCCGCGCAGGTTGGCGTCGTGCTCCTCGAACCCGGGCGGGGCGGTGACGCGGCGGTCCAGGATCGTTGCGCGGAAGCCGGGCGCGAGGCGCTCCACGGCGTCCTCCAGCCGGTCCGCCATGGCCGCCCGCTCGCGCTCGTCCCAGGCGCCGGTGATGCCGTCGGGGCCGGCGTCGGCCCTCACCCGGTGCGGGACGTGGGTGTAGGCCCACACCGACTCGGTTCCGGCGGGGGAGCGGGCGGGGTCGGCGGTCGTCATCTGGCCGAGGAGCGCGAACGGCTCGGACGGGACGCGCCCCGTGGCGAGGTGCGCGCTGTAGTCGGTCAGCGCGTCGACGCCGGGGGAGAGGTGGACCGTCCCGGCGCGTCCGGCGCCGGGGGAGGCCCAGGGGATCGGCCGCGACAGCGCCCAGTCGACCTTGAAGGTGGCGTGGTCCCAGTCGAAGCGGCGCATGTCCGCCCGGAGCGAGCCGGGCAGGTCCTCCCAGCCGACGAGGCCGCCGTACAGGGCCGGCGCCGACACGTCCGCGAGCACGGCTCTGGTGGCCCGCACCGGCTCGCCGGACGCGGTGCGGACGCCCAGCGCGCGCCCGTTCCGGACGACGACCGACGCGACGGGGGTGCCGCAGCGCACCCGCCCGCCCCGCGACTCCAGCCGCCGTACGAGCGCGGCCGTCAGCTCGCCCGCGCCGCCCTCGGGGACGGGCCACCCGTCCCGCTGGCCGATCATCGCCAGGAGCCAGCCGAAGACCGACCCGGCCGTCGTCTCGGGGAACATGTCGGTGTGCAGCGCCGATCCGGCGAGCAGCAGCGGGCCGCCCGGTCCGGTGAACTCCTGCTCCCCGAGCGTGCGGACGGGCGCCAGCAGGGAGCGCAGGACGCGGAGCCCGCCCGCGCGCCGCGCCGACACCGCCAGCGGCAGCGCCGCCCGGACCGGGGGGAACGGGGTGAACAGGGCGCGCAGCACGTCCTCCCCCATCTCATCCCAGATGCGGCAGAGCCGGAGCCAGGCCTCCCCGTCGCCGCCGCCGAGCGCGTCGAGGCCGCCGGCCGTGGCGTCCCGGTCGCGTTCGAGGACCGCGCTGCGCCCGTCCGGCAGCGGGTGGGCGAGGACGGCCGGGGCGTGCCGCCAGCGCAGCCCGTGCCGTTCGAGCTCCATCGCCCGCATCACCGGCGACGCCACGCCGAGCGGGTAGAACGCGCTGCACAGGTCGCTGACGAAGTCCGGGTGGACGCCCCGGTCGCTGCGCACGGCGCCGCCGGGCTCGGGCTGCGCCTCCAGGACCTCCACGTCCCAGCCCGCGTCGGCCAGCATGTTGGCCGCCACGAGCCCGTTGTGGCCCGCGCCGACGACCACGGCGTCCGCCATGAAGCACCGCCTCCCGGTGATCACCCTACGGGTACCCGGGCGGGCGGCGTTCAGCCCACGTCGAGGCGGGCGAGGAGCCGCAGCACGCCCGGCGCCACCCGGGACGTCAGGGAGGCGAGGCGCGCCTCCGGCGTGACCGGGACGACCGCGCGGTCGCGGCGCACGGTGGCGACGATCCGCTCCGCGACGCGCTCGGGCCCGAAGCCGCGGCGCGCGTAGGCCCGCGCCACCCGCTCCCGGCTGCGCGCCTCGTCGGCGCCGCCCTTGCCGACGAACCGGGCCGTCCGGGTGATGCCGGTGTCGACGATCCCCGGGCAGACGGCGCTGACGGCGATGCCCTCGCCCTTCAGCTCGGCGCGCAGGCACTGCGACAGCATGAGCACGGCCGCCTTGCTCGTCGAGTAGGCGGGCAGCGCGCGGGACGGCGTGAACGCCGCCGCCGACGACGTGTTGACGATGTGGCCGCCCTGCCCGCGCTCCACCATCTGCCGGGCGAACAGCCGCGAGCCGTGGATGACGCCCCACAGGTTGACGTCCAGGACCTCGCGCCAGTCGCCGGCGGTGTGGTCCAGGAAGGACCCGGCCATGCCGATCCCGGCGTTGTTGACGACGACGTCGGGCACCCCGTGCGCGTGCAGGACGGACTTGGCGAAGTCCTCCATTGCGGCGGGGTCGGAGACGTCCACCTGGAACGCGTGGCCGGGCGGCCCCGCGCGTCCGGCGAGCTCGGCGGTGCGCTCCGCGGCGGCCGGGTCGAGGTCGGCGGCGATCACCTCGGCGCCGCGTTCGGCGAAGGCGAGCGCGGTCGCGCGGCCGATGCCGCCGCCCGCGCCGGTGACGACGACGAGGGAGCCCTCGAAGGAGCGCCGGTCCTGGCCGACCCGGGCGCGCCGGAGGGCGCGGGACTCCGCGGCGCCGAGCGGGTGGCCCTGGACGCCGGTGACGTGCTCGGTGATCCAGCGGGCGACGACGTCCGGGTGGCTGCGCGGCACCCAGTGCCCGGCCGCGATCGGGCGCAGCGAGAGGTTCGGGACCCGCTCGGCGAGCCGCCCGACCAGGTGCGGCGAGACGAACAGGTCCTTCGTCGGGACGATGACCTGCGTCGGCACGTCGGTGCGGCGGTCGCGGGGCCTGCGGAGGCGCTGGAGCACATTCGCCCGGTAGAGCCCGACACCCGCCGCGGCGTCGCGGGCCATCGTCCTCGCCGGGTGGCCGTCGCGCGGGGTGACGCCCTCGCCCAGCTCCAGTGCCTTGGTGAACGGCTTGGACAGCCCGGCCAGCCACAGCAGCTCCGGCAGCAGCGGCGTCCGGAAGAGGTGGATGTACCAGGACCGGGCGGCCTGCCCCGCGGCCCGCCGCAGGTTGGACGGCGTCGGGCGGGCCAGGTTGCGCCGCGTCCAGTGCGCGACGTGGTCGAGGCACGGCCCGGAGATCGAGGTGAAGGAGGCGAAGCGGTCCGGCATCGTGCAGGCCGCCTCCCACGCCTGGATCGACCCCCAGTCGTGGCCGACGAGGTGCACCTTGCGCTCCGGTGCGGTGGCGTCCAGCACGGCCTGCATGTCCGACATCAGGTAGGCGAACGTGTAGCGCCTGCGCCCGAACGGCCGGGACGACGCGCCCGCGCCCCGCACGTCGTACCGGACGACGTGGAACCGCTCGGCGAGGCGTCCGGCCACCTCGTCCCAGACCGCGTGGGTGTCGGGGTAGCCGTGGACCAGGAGGACGGTCGGGCGCGATCTGTCGCCCTGCTCGTACACGGCGAGGTCGACACCGTCGCCCCGGACGCGCCTCGTGCTGGCGGGTGGTGCGGGGGGTGTCATGGCGGTCTCCTGTGTGGTCTGGAGGAACCGTACACCGGTTCCGCGCGCCGTGACGCCCGCCGCGGGCGGGGCTAGTACGGGTCGTAACCCGCGGCCTTCGCGGCCGGGGACCGCTTCAGGTACTCCAGCGCCCGCGGCGTCGAGCACACCTTCGACGGGTGGTGGTTCGGCTTGAGGTAGACCGGAGCCTCGCCGAGCAGCAGCTTGAAGATGCCCGGCACGTGCCCGAGCCGGACGGACCTGCGGTAGGAGCGGTAGACGCGCAGCGGCGTCACCCTCCGCTTGATCGTCGGGTCGTGCTTGAGCAGGTACAGGGAGCCGCCGATCAGTGCCCAGTACAGGAAGAACAGCGACACCGTCCACGCCGCGACGCGGGTGGCGTACCCGCCGCCCATCGCCTTGTAGACGTCGAACACCACCGACCGGTGCTCGACCTCCTCGGCGCCGTGCCAGCGCAGCAGGTCCAGCATCGTCGGGTCCACGCCGGACTTCTCGAACCGCTCGTTGTCCATGATCCACTGGCCGAGCACGGCGGTGTAGTGCTCGATCGAGGCGACCGCGGCCAGCTCGAACCGCAGCCGGCGCCGCCACGCCCGCGGGTTGCGCTCCTTCAGCGCCGCCATCTGCGCGGGCCGCTCGGCGTTGCCGCGCGCCGCCGCGTCGGTGATCTTCGAGACGTCGATCCCGGCGCGCTCCAGGATCTGGTCGAGGACGCCCTGGTGCGAGCGGGCGTGCACCATCTCCTGCCCGATGAACCCCTTGATCTCCTCCAGCAGCCGCTCGTCCTTGATGTGGGGGCGCGCGTCCTTGACGCACTGGATGAACCACTTCTCGCCCTCGGGCAGGACGATGTGGAAGGAGTTGATGATGTGCGTGGCCACCGGGTCGCCCGGCACCCAGTGCAGCGGGGTCTTCGACCAGTCGAAGGTGACGCGCCGCGGCTTGATCGGAGGATGGCGCTCGTCGATGGACGCCGCCGCGCCGTCCGCCAGGGGCCTCGTCATACCGTCCTCGCCTTCCACACGCATGGAGCCGCGCGGCGCGGGGCGCCCGCACGCGTATGCATCGGGAAAGCAGTCAACTGCAGTGAAGCGATGGGTTTCTTGAGGCCGATCCAACAAGTTACCGGTTGGTTTTCGGCCCGTGATGACAAGTGGCGCCGCGCTACAGGGCGATACGCTCCGCACCCGCGTAGACGTTCATGGTCTCGCCGCGCAGGAAGCCGACCAGCGTCATCCCGGCGTCCTCGGCGAGGTCGACGGCCAGCGACGACGGCGCCGACACCGCCGCCAGCACCGGCACGCCCGCGGTCATCGCCTTCTGCGTCAGCTCGAACGACGCGCGCCCGCTCACCATGAGCACCGTCCCGGCCAGCGGCAGCCGGCCCTGCCGCAGCGCCCACCCGACGACCTTGTCGACGGCGTTGTGCCGGCCGACGTCCTCCCGCAGCGCCAGCAGCTCGCCGCCCGCGTCGAACAGGCCGGCCGCGTGCAGGCCGCCCGTCCGGTCGAACACCCGCTGCGCCTCGCGCAGCCGCCCGGGCAGCGCGGCGAGGACGTCCGGGGTGAGCAGGACCGGATCGCCGGCCACCTCGTAGGGCCGGTCGGAGCGCAGCGCCTCGATGCTGGACTTGCCGCAGACCCCGCACGCGCTCGTCGTGGTGAACGCCCGGGTCATGGAGTCGTCCGGCGGCGGGACGCCCGGGGCCAGCGCGACGTCCAGCGTGTTCTGCTCGGCGGTGTCGGCGCAGTACCGCATGGTCGCCAGGTCGCCGGCGCCCGCGATCACGCCCTCGGCCGCCAGGAAGCCGGCGACGAGGTCGAAGTCGTGGCCGGGCGTGCGCATCGTGATGGTGAGCGGCTTGCCGGCGACGCGGATCTCCAGCGGTTCCTCGACCGCGAGGGTGTCGGGCCTGCGGCCGCGCGTGCCGGAGGTGCTCACCCGCAGCACGGGCCGTCGCACGGTGATCCGCCCCATGATGTGGACGGTACCCGGATACGCGCCGGTAATGAACGGGCGCCGCGGTCAGTCGGGCATGCCGCGCGGCCGGGGCGCCCGCCAGCCGTACCGCATGGCGGTCACCCGGAGCCCGAACGCCAGGACGGCGCCGCCCGCGACGAAGGCCGCGCCGTGCAGCCCGGCCTCGTCCGCGGCGGCCGTGACGGCGGCGCCGAGCAGCGCGGGCAGCGCGTACAGCTGCCGGTCGTACAGCACCGCCGGGATCTGCCCGCTGAGCGCGTCGCGCAGGATGCCGCCGCCCACCGCCGTGACGACCCCGAGGAACACCGCGTGGATCGGAGACAGCCCGTGGTCGAGCGCCTTGACCGTGCCGGTCGTGCAGAACAGCCCGAGCCCGGCCGCGTCGAACAGCAGCACCGCCGGAAGCAGCCGGGTCACCTGCGGATGCCAGAAGAACACCAGCGCCGACGCCGCGAGCGGCACCAGCACGTACCCGAGGTCGGTGAACGCGGCCGGGGGCACCGCCCCGATCACCAGGTCCCGGATGATCCCGCCGCCGAGCGCGGTGATCTCGGCCAGCACCACCATCCCGACGACGTCCAGCTGCTGCCGGACGGCCGCCAGCGCGCCGGACACCGCGAACACGAAGATCCCGGCGAGGTCCAGCAGGGCCGCGACGCCCGGCCCCGTCACTCCCGGCGGTCCGTCCGGTCGATGTTCCAGTTCGCCACCACCGCCGCGAACGGCGGGATCACCAGCGCCGCCACCGACATCGCGATCGCCGCGGCGTGCGAGTAGAACCGCACCACCGCCCAGGCCAGCACGAACAGGGTGAGGCACGTCCCCATCATCACCCCGTACGCGGCCTTGCGATGCCTCATGCCCTCACCGTACGCGGCGCCCGCGCCGGGGAGAGGCGCAGGGAACGGAGGTGGCGGAGGCGTACGGGAATCGAACCCGCCGTCCCGAGATCCTCGGGACCGTCGGCTTTGAAGGCCGGGGAGGCCACCAGGCGCTCACACGCCTCCGTCGGCGATCTTAGCCGGTGTAGAGCCCGTCGATGTCGGCGGAGTACTTGGTGTGCACGACGCGGCGCTTCAGCTTGAGGGTGGGGGTCAGCTCCTCGCTCTCGGCGGTCCACTCGGCGGGGAGCAGCCGCCATTTCTTGACCTGCTGGACGCGGGCGAGGCGGGTGTTGGCGTCGTCGACGGCCCTCGCGACCTCCTCCAGGACGAGGGGGTGCGCGGCGAGGGCGGCCAGGTCGGTGGCGTCGACGCCGCGGGCGGCGGCCCAGACGGGGGCGACCTCGCCGTCGAGGGTGATGAGGGCGACGACGTAGGGGCGGCGGTCGCCGAAGGCGAGGGCCTGGCCGACGAGGGGGTGCTCCTTGAGGTGGTTCTCGATCAGGGACGGGGCGATGTTCTCGCCGCCGGCGGTGATGATCAGCTCCTTCTTGCGGTCGACGACGGTGAGGAAGCCGTCGTCGTCCAGGCGGCCCACGTCGCCGGTGTGCACCCAGCCGTCCGCGTCGATCAGGTCGGCGGTCGCGTCCGGGCGGTGCAGGTAGCCGGGGGTGCAGGTGGCGCCGCGGACGAGGATCTCGCCGTCGGCGGCCAGTTTCAGCTCCACGCCTGGGAAGGGGCGGCCGACGGTGCCGAGCTTGAAGGAGTCGGCGAGGTTGGCGGTGACGGCGCCGGTGGTCTCGGTCATCCCGTAGGCGTCGAAGATCTTCAGGCCGAGGCCGGCGAAGAAGCGGGCCACCTCGACCGGCAGCGGCGCGGCGGCGCTGGAGGCCTGCCGGACGCGGTCCAGGCCGAGCAGGGCGCGCATCGGGGTGAGGACGGCCCGGTCGGCGGCCTCGAACGCGGCGGCGGTCTCCGGGGTGAGGGTGTTGCCGTACTCCTGGGCGGTGACGTGGGCGCGGCCCGCGTCGAGGGCCTGGGCGACGGCGCGCTTCCTCTCCTCGTCCTGCTCGGCGGACAGCACGGCCTGGATGCCGGCCATGATCTTCTCCCAGACGCGCGGGACGCCGAAGAAGGAGTGCGGCCGCACCTCGCCCAGCACGCCGGTCAGCTGGGCGGGGTCGGGGCAGAAGTGGACGTGGGAGGCCAGCCGGATCGGCAGGTAGTAGCTGAGGACGCGGTCGGCGATGTGCGCGAACGGCAGGTAGGAGACGCCGGCCGGGTGCTCGGGCAGGACGGAGGTGCGCCGCACCATCTCCGCCTCGTGCAGCACCATCGAGTGGGTGATCAGGACGCCCTTGGGGTCGCCGGTGGTGCCGGAGGTGTAGAGGAGCGTGACGGTGTCGGCGGGCTTGACGGCCCGCCAGCGCCGGTCGATCTCGTCGGGGTCGGCGGCGAGCCGCTCGCGGCCGAGCTCGGTGAGGGCGTCCCAGGACAGGTAGCGGTCGCCGTCCGGGCAGGCGCCGGCGTCCACCACGATGACCTTGCGCAGGTCGGGCAGGCGGTCGAGGACGGGCTGCCAGCGGTCCAGCTGGTCCTTGCCGTCCAGGACGGCGTACCGGGCCGCGCAGTGGCCGGCGACGAAGGCGACCTGGTCGGGCGCGAGGGTCGCGTAGACCGTGGTCGGGACGCCGCCGGCGTGGACGGCGCCGAGGTCGGCCAGGACGTGCTCGGACCGGTTCGGCATCATCAGCGCGACGACCTCGCCCGGCTCCAGCCCGAGCGCGGCGAGTCCGGCGGCCGTCTCCAGCGCGCGGCGCCGGGTGTCCGCCCAGGTGAGGGTCGTCCATCCGCCGTCGGCGCGGTCGGAGTAGGCGGGCCTGCCGGCGTGCCGCTCGGCGGTCTCGGCCAGGACCGTGCAGACGGTGCTCCCCGCGAGGGCCGGGTCGAGTGCGGCCTGTTCCTGGATCCCCATGTCGCCCCTTGAAAGTAAGTGATAACTTGCAGAGGGGAATCGCATCATGCCGAACGATGTTCGGACAAGCCGTTTCGCCGATTTCCGTGCTGGTCGGGCGGTGTGTTCGGCCCACCGTGACCGCCCCCGTACTGTCCGTTTGTTGATCATTTGCGGTAGTTGTGGGTTAAATCTTGCGGTGACCCGACTCGCCCCCGTCGCCCGCCTGACGCAGTACGCGCACGGCGGCGGCGGCGCGTGCAAGATCCCGCCGGGGGAGCTGGAGCGGGTCGTGGCCGGACTGACCGGCGGGGACGACGCCCTGCTCGTCGGCGGCCCGGACGGCGACGACGCGGCCGTGCTGCGGATCGAGGGCGGCCGGGCCGTGGTGTCGACCGCCGACTTCTTCACCCCGGTCGTCGACGACGCCTACGACTGGGGCCGCATCGCCGCGGCCAACGCGCTCTCCGACGTCTACGCGGTCGGCGGCGAGCCGCTGATGGCCCTCAACCTGCTGGGCTGGCCGTCCGACGCGCTGCCCGCCGAGCTGGCCCGCGAGGTGCTGCGCGGCGGGCGGGACATGGCGGCCCTCGCCGGGTGCGCGATCGCCGGCGGGCACAGCATCGACGACCCCGAGCCGAAGTACGGGCTGGCGGTGACCGGCATCGCCGACCCGGACCGGCTGCTGCGGCTGGACGCGGGCCGTCCCGGCGTCCCCCTGACGCTGACCAAGCCGCTCGGCGTCGGCGTCCTCAACGCCCGGCACAAGGCGACCGGCGAGGTGTTCCCCCACGCGGTCGACGCGATGACGGAGCTGAACGCCGAGTCCGGGCTGGCCGCCCTCGAACGCGGCGCCACCTGCGCCACCGACGTCTCCGGTTTCGGGCTGCTCGGCCACCTGTACAAGCTGGCGCGGGCGAGCGGCGTGACGGCCGTGGTCGACGCCTCCGCCGTCCCGTACCTGGACGGCGCGCGGGCAGCGGTGCGGGACGGGTTCGTCCCCGGCGGCACCCGCCGCAACCTGGCCTGGGTGTCCCCGCACACCGACTTCCGCCGCATCGCCGAGGAGGAGCGGCTGCTCCTCGCCGACGCCCAGACCTCCGGAGGGCTGCTGGTCGCCGGGGAGGTCCCGGGCGCGCCGGTCGTCGGCGAGCTGGTCGGCCGGGGGCGGCACGCCCTCGTCATCCGCTGACCCGCGGCCGGGTGTTCCGGACACCAGGTCCGGGGTAGGGACCCGTGAAGGGACGCTACGGGGGAAGTAAAGGGAGCGCTGATGACCATCGGGGGGCTCGCCGCCGCCGTCGTCGTGGGCGCGGCGATCGGCGCGCTCGGGCGGCTGGTCGTGCCGGGACGGCCCGGCATGCCGGCCTGGCTGCTGATGGCCGCGGGCGTGGTCGCGGCGTTCGCCGGGACGGGCCTGGCGAACCTGACCGGCCTGACCGAGGGAGGCTGGAGCCTTTGGGAGGCCTTCCTGCAGATCGCCCTCGCCGCCGTCGGCGTGTCCCTGGTGGCGATCGTCTGGCCCGAACGGACCCACCACCCCTAGCGGCGGCGCGCTAGGTGTACTCGGTCATGATCTTGGTGACAGTCGGGTGATGGGCGGCTTGCCGCCCAGGGCTGAGTGGGGGCGTGCGGTGTTGTAGTGCTCCAGCCAGGGTCCGAGTGCTTGTGTGCGCTGGTCGTTGCTGGTGTAGGGGCGTCGGTAGGCCCATTCGGTGGCCAGGGTGCGGTTGAGGCGTTCGGCCTTGCCGTTGGTCCATGGGCAGCGGGGGCGGGTGAACTTCTGCCGGGCGCCCAGTTCGGTGCAGGCCTGCTGGAAGGCGGCCGAGACTCGGTAGTTGCGGGCGTTGTCGGTCAGGACCCGCTGGATGCGGGTGATGCCGTGGGCGGCG
>NZ_FOVH01000011.1:111523-370192 GCF_900115095.1 Actinomadura madurae | reverse complement strand
CGACCAGTCCAGCTCACCGCGCGCACCCAGCTCGTCCAGCACCAACCGGTGCAGCTTGGCCCACACCCGTGCCGCCGTCCACTCGGTGAAGCGCCGGTGCGCGGTAGGACCCGACGGCCCGAACACCGGCGGCAACTGCTGCCACGTACAACCTGTGGTGGCCACGAAGATGATCGCCGCCAGCACCTCACGATCCCCGTACCGGCGCCGGCCACCGCCCTGCGGCCGCGTCGGAGCGGGCGGCACCACCCGCTGGAACAGCTCCCACAACTCCTCTGGCACCAGCCGCTCGACCATTTCCACGACCGCAGGCTACCGCCACCAAACCAAATGAGATGATGTCTAAGGCGCCATCGCGGCGGGGCGGTCCAGTTGGGCCCGCGCGCTCGACCGGTCCCGGTCCGCGGCAAGGCCGATCAGTCGGATGCTGCGGCTGGAACCAGTGGTTCTAGTTCGTGTCCTTCCGCATGGACGAGTATGAAGTCAGGATCGGTGCGTCGGGCCGCGGACAGCAACCGGGTCATGACGTCGGACGTCAGGTCAAGACCGAGCCTGGAAGCGACTTGTCTTTGACTTTCCACGAGTTCAGGGATGTCCTCAATGAACTCTGCCCGGCATTTCTCGGAGATCGCCTGCATACCGTCCACACCGTCCTGCCAGCCTGAAAGGCAGCTCAGCCACCAGGGGGCGACGACGACAAGGGTCAACAGGTCAGCCAGGTTCTCCGCGACCAGGCTCGTCATTCCGTCGCTCGACAGATAGAGCACGGGCCGTTCTTCGCCGCCCTCACCGCAGAAGAAGTAGCCGTCCCCGCTCGCGGCGCCTGCGATGGCTTCCTTCCGCTGCCCGGATCGCAGCGTCTCGTCCTCGCCGACCCAGTACGGCCGTTCGAGGTCGAAGTCGAACGGGTGAACAAGCAGATCGACTATCTCAGGATCGTCTTTGATGCGCTGAATGAGACTCATCCGCCAGATCCTAGGCTCGATGACCACGGCAAGAACCAGGGCGGTCGTACTGGGGCTCGACCACGGCGGCTCGGACAACCTCACCGTCGCGATCGCATGGCCAGCGCTGGCCGGAGAGTCGTTCCGCCTCATTGAGGCCAAGAACGGCGACGGCGTCACCCCGCTGGTCGAGAGCCGACAACCAGCCCATGGCATCCGCCGCCGCACCGGACGGCCTCCTGGCCTCGACGTCGAGAACTTCATCGGCTCCAAGGCCAGACCGGCCACGGTCACCACCCGCATGGACGCCCCTCGCCCAACTCGGCGGGCCCCGCACCGCGATCGTCGCGGCCGGCCAGGGCAAGCCGGCAGGGAAGACACCGCCGACCATGCGCTCCTCAACCAGGTCAACCGGGCCGTAGCAGCAGGCTGCACCCGATTCATCGGCGCCTCGGCAAACACCGTATTCGCCGACCCATCAGCCCAGGTCAGCACCAGGCAACGAGACATCAACGCAGCGCCGGACACCGTGACCGTCGTCACACACAGTGACTCTGTGCTCTGGTGACACCAACCCGAGCGAAGTGCCCCAAACTGCCGGGTTAACAGGATTCTTGATCAGATTTAACGGTGATTGTCCACAAAGGTCACATCGAACGCCTTGTCGAGCGTCGTCCGGGCTCCGCATGATCACTCTGGTACCTCCGCCTGACGGCTCCCCGCTCCCATAGGGCGACAGCTCCAAAGCTTGGAGGATCATGCGTCCGATCAGCTTTATCCCCCGACCTGTTGCGGCGGCCGGGGCCATTGGCCTGTTCGTGACAGCCGGTGGGGTTCAGTGCCTCGAGGAACCTGGCATCGCTAGGGTTCGAAGGCGAACGGCTCTACTACAGCCCCGCCCATCCCGAAGGCAACCCCGTCCGGAACGGCGACACCTACAACTTCACCGACAAAGGCCCCTTGCCCGCCGGTCCGACCGTCTTTTGGACGCCCAACGGCTACAAGGCCTTCGAGGACACCGTGCAGACCGGCAGCGTGGTGCACCAGGCCACCTGGACCGTCAGCGGCTATCCGGGCCGTTGGTACATCTTCGGCAAGAGTGTCCGCTTCCACCTGACCGCCAGCAGCTACCGCTTCGGAAGCGCCGACGACCTGGGCACCCAACCGTCCGATGCCGCCTACAGGCCCGCCTGATCCCTTGACGGTCATCGAGTCTGGTCGCGATCCTGCGGAGATGAGCCAATCGTCCCCGCTCTACCGCGACTACCATTCCGACCGGAACGGCGCGCGGGATGCAGCCCCGCGCGCCGTCCCGACCGGGAAGCCCACCCCGGGGTACGGCACCGTATTCGTGCAGAGGTACTCCGACGGGACATGGGTTGCTTCCTGGCAGGAGCACTATCCCGCTCCCCGCCGGGACGGCGCGGTGGCCGGCGTCGAGGATTACGAGGGAACCGAGAAAGAAGTTCTGGCCTGGGCTCGCTCACGCCCCGCCGCCCGCTTCCTGATCTTCTCGCCACACGACGATGACTACATCCCACTCACCACATGAGAAGTGACCTGACGGGGGGTGTGTGGCGCATGCGGCCTGATGAAACGCGCGGCGGACACTCTGAACCGGCACCTTCGCTGTCCGTCTGGCAGCACAAGCCCCGGCCACCAACCGGTCGCCGTTGCTGATCAGGGGGTGAAGGCCTGGGCGACGGCGAGGCTGTCTTCGTAGACGTGGTGTCGGGTGACCAGGCCGTTCTCGACCGTGAGGTGCAGGGCGAACCGGGCTCGGTAAGCGCGTCCGGTGGAGCGGGCCGTCTGCCGGATTTCCCCCAGCACCACCGCGTCATTGCCGTCCACGAGAATGCGCTCAGCCCGGGTGTCTGCCTTCTCCGGGACGTGGTGCTCGGCGATTTCCCTGAAGTGGGCGGCGGCATCGGCACGGCTGGACCGGTGCCGGATCCAGGGGGTAGCGGCGCGGCCGTGCTCGGTTTCAGGCCAGTCCAGCTTCCAGTCGCTGTGCTCGGCGTACATCGCAGCGATCCGTTCCGGGTCGCCTTCACCGATCCGGCGCAGCAACTCCTCCACCACTGCTCGCGTGCTCGTAGGCGTGGCAATAGCGGACATGGTCGGCCTCCTCAGATCGACAACCGGGGCGCACGAGCCGACCGTGACAGCGCCACCGGCCGTGCGGCGATTACCTGCCACGTAGCCGCTGACGGCCGGTGGCAACGGGGCCGTGTGACCGAGGACGGCCATTGAAACATGCGGTCGTGCGCGGCCACCGCGCGTCCAAGATGCATGAACAAGTCACGGGGGCAGGCCGTCGGCTGCATGCTCGGTGCCGCCTTCTTCGGTCTCATCTCGCTGGGGTTCTTCATCGCCGAGATCGACCGCATGCGTGCGGGCGAAGAGACGTTCGCGCGGGTCATCGAGGCAGAGGAGGGCTACAAGAGCGGCCACCTGGTGGTGGCGTTCACCACCGTTGACGGCCAGAGCGTCCGGGTCAAGATCGAGCAGAGCGATTGGGGAAAGCTGCCGGACCCCGGAGACAGGGTCAAGGTCCGGTACGTGCGCGGCGACCACAACAATGCCGCGAAAGCCGACCGGAACATCGTCGATCGATTCTGGGTGCCGGTCACGCTCGCCACGTTCGCCCTCACGTTCGCCTATTTCGCTGTCTGCCGCCTGATCGGCCACACCAACAAGGTGATCCGTTTCCTGCTCGGTTAAAGAACCCGGTCGTTGTGTCAGGTCAGGAGACCGTGGATTGGAGGCCCAGGACGGTGGCCAGGGAGAGGCGGTCGGCGTCTTCGGTGCCGGGTTCGGCGGTGTAGACGGTGATGCGCAGGTCGTCGAGGGCGACGAAGAGCGTGTCGCAGTCGAGGGTGATCGGGCCGACCGACGGGTGGTCGATGGTCTTGTGCCGGGACGGGTCGGGCAGGGGCGGCGGGGCCTCGGCGTCCCAGAGTTCGGCGAAGCGGGGGCTGCCGGAGGTCAGGTCGCTGATCAGGCGGCGCAGGGCGCGGTCGGCGGGGTAGCGGGAGGCCGTCATGCGCAGGTCGGCGACGAGCCGGGCCTCGTGCTCGGCCTGCTCCTGCGGGGTGTGGACGACTCTTGAGGGCAGGCGGGCGACGTTGCGCCAGACGGCGTTGCGCTCCAGGCCCCGCCACGCCGTCGTGTCGCCCATGAGCGCGTCGTAGGGCGCGTTGGCCAGCACGAGCGTCCAGCCGGCGTCGTACACGGCCACCGGGGTGTGCGACAGCCGGTCGAGCAGGCGTTGCACGCTGGGCGTGACCCGCGACGGCACGACGTCCGGGCCGGGCGCGGCGTGCCCGGCCAGCCGGTACAGCAGGTCGCGTTCGGTGTCGGGCAGGCGCAGCGCTCGGGCGAGCGACTCCACCACCTGCGCCGACGGCGCGGTCGCGCGCCCCTGTTCCAGGCGGGTCAGGTAGTCGGTCGAGATGCCGGCGAGCGCGGCCAGTTCCTCGCGTCGCAGCCCGCTGGCCCGCCGCCGGCGGCCCACCGGCACGCCGACCGCCTCGGGTGCCAGCCGGTCGCGCCGGCGGCGCACCGTCCGGCCGAACTCCCACGCTTCCACGCGATCCAGTCTGCGCGATCCGCATGGAATTGTCCTGGCCCTGGCAGTCCTACGAAAACCGGACGACTGCCTGCGGCTCGGCCGGGCGCGCAGGCTGGGGCCATGACCGAACCCGGAACCGTTCTGATCACCGGCCCGACCCGCAACCTGGGCCGTCACGCGGCGCTGGCCATGGCCGGACGCCCGCACGGGCGGCGTCCCGACCTGCTCCTGCTCGGCCGCGCCGGGCGGGAGCTGACCGCGGTCGCCGACGAGGCCCGCGCGCGAGGTGCCCGCGTCCGCGAGATCGGCTGCGACCTGTCGCGCGTGGCCGACGTGCGAGCCGCCGCGGCCACGGTGCGCGACCTGCTCTCCACCGGCGCCGTCCGGCCGCTGCGAGCGCTGGTCGCCAACGCGGGCATCATGTCGGCCGACACCAGGCAGGCCTCGCCCGACGGCTACGAGATGACCTTCGCCGTCAACCACCTCGCCCACGCCCAGCTCATCGGCGACCTGCTCGGATCGTTCACCGCCCCGGCGCGGGTCGTGCTGCTCGGCTCGAACACCTATCACGCCAACTTCTGGCGCAAGCTGCTGCACGTGGCCGAGGCCGAGTGGGCCGATCCGGTCGAGCTCGCCCGTCCGGCCAAGGGAGAGCAGGTGCCGGGCATGACCGCCTCCGGCGTCGCGTACTCCAACGCCAAGCTCGCGATCCTGTACTACGCCCATGAGTTGCAGCGCCATGTAGGCGACGGGATCAACGTGTCGGTGTTCGAACCGGGCTGGATGCCCGGCACCGCGCTGAGCCGTGGTGCCCCCAAGGGGGTCCAGGCGATGGGCCGTGCTCTGGGCCGCGTGCCCGGTGTGTCGACGCCGCGACGCTCGGGGCCGCTGCTGGCGGCGATGGCCCTCGATGAGAAGTGGGCACACGTGCGCGACGGCGCGTTCGTGGTGAAGACCAAGGTGACCGACGTGCAGCCGGTCGCCCACGACCGCGCCCGGGAGCGGCGCCTGTGGGAGGCGACCGCCGAACTGCTCGAGCGCGCACGGCTTGACCCTCACGTTGCGTGAGGCTCGAAGGTGGGGTGCATGAGCGACCACTACAGCGCGTTCGAGATCAGCCCCGTACCCGCTCCCGGCCCGGACGCGGTCCCGCCGGAGCCGTACCGCGGCATCTATGGAATGCCCGCGTTCGTGACGATCCCGACGAACGACCTGGCGGCGTCGGTGGACTTCTGGATCCGCGGGCTCGGGTTCTTCGAACTGTTCGGCATCCCCGGCAGGCTCGTGCATCTGCGCCGGTGGGCGTTCCAGGACGTACTCCTCGTCCAGGCGGAGAGCGTCCTGGACGAGCCACCGGCGATGAGCGTCAGTTTCGCGTGCGTGCTCAGCCAGGTCGATTCCCTCGCCGAGGACTGCCGTGCGATGCGCCCGGACTCGGTCGAAGGACCCCGCGACACCCCCTGGAACACTCGGGACGTGGAGGTGATCACCCCGGAGAACGCGCGGGTCGTCCTCACCGCGGCCAAGCCCTTCGATCCGGAAAGTCAGGAGGCGCGGGACCTTGAAGCCGTTGGGATCACCCCACCGGGTTTCGGCCGGGACGACAATGAGGAGCATGCCTGATGCCACCGACGCCGATGGCCTGACCGTCGGTCAGGTGTCGACGCGTCTGGGTGTGACGGTCCGTGCGCTGCACCACTGGGACGAGGTCGGCCTGGCGCGCCCGACGCTGCGCACGGCCGCCGGCTACCGGCTCTACACCGCCGGTGATCTGGAACGCCTGCACCGCATCGTCGTCTACCGTGAGCTCGGTCTGGGCCTGGACAGGATCCGGGAGCTCCTGGACGACGCGACCGCGGACGTGCCCGGCGCGTTGCGGGCGCAGCGCGCCCAGATAGCCGAACGGATCGACCGCCTCCGGCGGCTCGGCGCCGGGCTGGACCGGATGATCGACGCCCACGAGCGCGGCCTGCTGCTGACCGCCGAGCAGTAGGCCGCGATCTTCGGCCCCGAGTGGAACCCGGACGGGGTCGCCGAGGCCCGCCGACGCTACGGACACACGCCGCAGTGGCAGCAGTTCGCCGAACGCGCGGCGTCCCGCGGTCCGGAGGAGTGGCAGGCCGTCGCCGACGCCGTTGCCGACCTCGACCGCGCCCTCGGTGACGCGATGGACGCCGGCGTCGCACCCGGCAGCCCGGAAGCGAACGAACTCGTCGAGCGGCACCGCGAGGTCTTCTCCTCGTACTTTCCGCTCACCAGGCAGATGCAGGTCTGCCTGGGGCGCATGTTCGAGGCCGACCCGGGATTCGCCGCGCACTACGACGGCATCCGCGCCGGCCTCGCCCCATGGTTCCGCCGGATCATCGACGCCGGCGCCCGCGCCCACGGCATCGACCCTGACACCGCCACCTGGCAGTAGAGCACGGCGTCACCGCGAAGCCCGCGCACAGCCGTCGCAGCGACTGAGAAGGTGTCGGAGTGCTCACGCTTGGGGAGATCGCTGAGGCTCCGGAGGTTCTGACGTATCGGCTGAGCCTGCGTGACGGTCCCGAGGTCGTGCTTCGGCCGCTCGTCCACGCCGACGCGGAGGAACTCGCCGGATTCCTCCGGGGGCTTTCGGGCGAGTCGCGGCGGTTCAGCACGTTCGACGGGTACGACCTTGCGGCGGCCCGGGAGCTGTGCGACGCGATCGCGCGCTACGACAAGCTCCGGCTGGTGCTCGAAGACGCGGCTTCCAGGACGATCGTCGGCCTCTTCGAGCTCAGCCTCGCCCTCGTTGACGAGGACGTGGCGCGTTACCGTGCCGCAGGCGTCCAGCTCACCGAGACGTCCGACTGCCGCTTCGGGCCCACCTTGGCCGACGCGTTCCAGGGCCGCCAGTTGGGGACGCTGGCCTTCCCCTTCCTCACGGACGTCGTCCGGAAGCTCGGCCGGACGAGGATCATCCTGTGGGGCGGCGTCCTCGCCGACAACGCCCGTGCCATCCGCTTCTACGAGAAGAACGGCTTCCGGCACATCGGCCCGTTCACCGGCCCGGACGGACTCCGGTCGCTCGACATGATGCTCGACCTGGAATCACGTCCCGGCCAGCCGGTGACGCCACCTTAAAGCGGAGTGACGTCACTTTGACTTGACTTGACGTCATGATGGCGTCATAGTGAGGGCATGGATCTGATGCCCTACGTGGAGAACCTCCGCCGTGAGCTGGCCGTCGCCGCGGAGGCGGGCGGGCCGGACGCTCGCGAGCTGGCCGAACGCCTCAGCGGTGCTCTCGCGTCGGCCGCCAGGCTGGCGCTGCTGGAGGCGCTGTCGGCCGCGGCGGACGAGATCACCGGTGATCTCGCTCCGGGCTCGGTCGAGGTGCGGCTGCGCGGCGGTGACCCGGCGTTCGTCGTGACGCCGCCGCAGCCGGCGCCGCCCTCGCCCGGCGGGGCGGAACCCGCGCGGGAACCCGTCCGGGAGCCCGTGCCGCCGTCCGTGGAAGAGGGCGGCACCGCGCGGATGACCCTGCGGCTGCCCGAGCACCTCAAGGTGCGCGTGGAGGAGGCGGCAGGCAGGGACGGGATCTCCGTCAACGCCTGGCTCGTCCGCGCGATCTCGGCCGCGTTCGAGTCCGGCGCCGGGAGCCGTCCCGCCGACCGGCCGCAGCAGTCCCACAGCGGGCGCAGCTACACCGGCTGGGTGCGCTAGCCCGGCCCGGCCCCACCGCTCATCGCCCGGCCCGAGGCCGGGATTCACCACCGGACCCATGAGGAGGGCTCCGCCATGCCTGCTTTCGACACCCCCGAACCGATCACCGCCGACATCCAGGTCTACACCGGCCAGGTCCGCATCCATGCCGGCGACCGTTCCGAAACCGAGGTGGAGGTGCGCCCGAGCGACCCGGACGACCAGGCGAGCGTGCAGGCCGCCGAGCGGACGGTCGTCGAGTTCTCCGGCGGACGGCTGCTGGTCAAGGGCCCGAAGCCCAAAGGGCTGGCCTACCTGCGCTCCTGGCGCGGCTCCATCGAGGTGACCGTCGCCCTGCCGGCCGGGTCCCGTGTCGAGGCCGAGGTCGCCGCGGATCTGATCGCGACCGGTCCGCTCGGCGAGACCGTCCTGCACAGCGCGAACGGCGACCTGCGCCTGGAGGAGACCGGTCCCCTGGAGGCCAGGGCGTCCAACGGCGACATCTCCGTCGACCGGGTGACCGGCCCGGCGGAGGCGAGCACCTCCACCGGGACGATCCGGATCGGGACCATCGACGGTCCCGGCACGGTGAAGACCTCCACCGGCTCCATCGGCATCGGCGAGGCGACCGGTGACCTGGACCTGAAGACCGGCACCGGTCACATCGACATCGACCGCGTGCCGGCCGTCGTCACCGCGAAGTCCGCGCACGGCCGGATCCGGATCGGCGCGGCGGTGAGCGGCACCGTTCACCTGGAGAACGGCTACGGCAAGGTCGCCGTCGGCATCGCCGAGGGCACGGCCGCCTGGCTGGACCTGCACTCCAAGAACGGCGTGGTGCGCAACAGCCTGACGCCCTCTGAAGGCCCCGAGGACGCCGGCAAGGTTTTGGAGCTGCACGCGCACACCAACTGGGGCGACATCGACGTCCACCGGTCCTGACCTTTTCGACGACACCGGCAAGGAGCCCCCTCATGAGCGACGCGATCACCGCCGAAGGGCTGGTCAAGAGATACGGCGAGGTGACGGCCCTGGACGAGTTGACCTTCTCCGTCCCCGAGGGCACGGTGCTCGCCCTGCTGGGCCCGAACGGCGCGGGCAAGACGACCACGGTGCGAGTCCTGACCACGCTGCTGCGCCCCGATGGCGGCCGGGCCACGGTCGCCGGACACGACGTCGTCCGGGACGCCGCCCGGCTGCGCGCGCACATCGGCCTGTCCGGCCAGTACGCCGCCGTCGACGAGCACCTCACCGGCGCCGAGAACCTGGAGATGATCGGACGCCTGTACCACCTGGGCGCGAAGCGCAGCCGCGCGCGCGCCCGCGAGCTGCTGGAGCGCTTCGACCTCGTCGACGCCGCGGACCGTCCGGTCAAGGGCTACTCCGGTGGCATGCGCCGCCGGATCGATCTGGCCGGCGCGCTGGTCGCCGACCCGCCGGTGCTGTTCCTGGACGAACCCAGCACGGGCCTCGACCCCCGCGCCCGCGCCGCGCTGTGGGACACCATCTCCGACTTCGTCGCCCGTGGCGGCACGGTGCTGCTGACCACCCAGTACATGGAAGAGGCCGACCGGCTCGCCGACCGGATCCTGGTGGTCGACCACGGCCGCGCCATCGCCCGCGGCACCGCCGACGAGCTCAAGGACCAGGTCGGCGGCAACCGCATCGAGCTGGCCGTGAGCGACCCCGACGAGCTGGAGACCGCCCGGCAGGCCCTCGCCTGGGTCGCCGTCGGCGCCATGCGGACCGTCCCGGAGTCGCTGCGGATCACGGTGCCGGTCACCGGCGGGCCGGAGGCGCTCCGCGAGGTCCTCGGCCGGCTCGCCCGCGAGGGCGTCCGGGTGCGGGACGCCGGGCTGCGGCGCCCCACCCTCGACGACGTCTACCTCACCCTGACCGGGCGCCGGGCGTCCGGCACCGAACCGCAGGCCGAGGAGGCCGCCCGATGAACGCGCTCACCATGCCCATGGCCGACGGCTGGACGATCGCCAGGCGCAACACCCTGAAGATCAGGCGGTCGCCGGACATGCTCGGCGCCGTCGTCATGCTCCCGATCGTGCTCGTGCTGCTGTTCGCCTACGTCTTCGGGAGCGTCATCGACGTCCCCGGGATGTCGTACAAGGAGTTCCTGCTTCCCGGCATCTTCGTCCAGGCCGTGATCACGGGCGCGCAGGTCACCGGCTACACGCTCACCCTGGACCTGCAGAAGGGCATCTTCGACCGGTTCCGCTCGCTGCCCATGGCGCCGTCCGCGGTGCTGATCGGCCAGACCATCAGCGACCTGCTGATGAATCTCGCCGGCCTGGTCGTCATGGGGACGATGGGGCTGATCGTCGGCTGGCGGGTGCACACCTCGCCCTACAAGGCGGTCCTCGGATTCGGGTTGCTGCTGCTGTTCGCCTACGCGTTCTCGTGGGTCACCGCGGCCGTCGCGCTGGCACTGCGCACTCCCGAGAGCTTCAACAACATCGCGACCATGGTCTCGTTTCCGCTGGTGTTCATCTCCAACGCCTTCCTCGACAGCTCCGAACTGCCCGCGCCGCTCCGCGTCTTCGCCGAATGGAACCCCGTCTCCGCCTTCACCCAGGCGGCACGCGAACTCTTCGGCAACACCAGCCCCGCGCTGAAGACCTCGGACGCCTGGCCCGTCCAGCACGCCGTCCCGGTGTCACTGCTCTGGATCGCCGTCATCCTCGTCGTGTTCGTCCCCCTGGCCACCCGCCTCTACAAGAAGGCGGTCAGCACCTGACCGGCGGAGCGTCAGCCGCCGCCGGGCCTGTGCGGGGTGGAGCGCATCCTGATCTTGATGTCGCCGTCGCCGTGCCGGGCCACCTCGCGCAGGCCGAGGCGCCGGTAGAGGGCGAGGGCGCGGTGATTGACGGTCAGGACGTCCAGGACCAGGGCCTTGCCCTGCCGGCCGGCCTGGTCGAGCAGGGCGGTGATGAGCTCGGTGCCGATCCCGCGGCCCTGGTGGCCGGGGAGGAGCTCGATCCGGCCGAGGTAGATCTCGGTGGGACGGTGGTCGACGGCGAGCATCCCGACGTCGGCGCCGTCCGCGGTGATGATCTGCCAGTGGCCGGGGTCGAACGAGCGCGAGTGAAAGCCGCGCTGGACCTCCTCGTCCCAGCCCCAGACCGCGGTGACGTAGGCGCCCATGGCGGCCTTGTGCAGCTCGAAGCAGAACTCGTCGTCGGCGGGCGTGGCCGGCCGCAAGCCGATGCCGGTCATCGGTCGGCCGGGGCGCCGGTTTGGGCGGCCAGCCGGTCGCGAAGATCGGTCAGGCGGGCGATCTCGGCGTCGAGGACGGCGAGGCGGCGGCGGGCGATGCCGCTCGGGGCGCATGCGGGGCTGTCGTAGGGCGGCAGCGCGTCGCCGTCGAGGAGGTGGAGCCGGTCGGCGCAGGCGCGGAGGTCCTCGATCGTCAGGCCCAGGGACAGCATCCGGCGGATCGTCAGCACGCGGGCCACGTCCGCGGCGGCGTAGCGGCGCTGGCCGCTCGGCGTCCGGGACGGCGGCGGCAGCAGGCCGCGCTGCTCGTAGAGGCGCAGGGCCCGCGGGGTCGTCCCGGCCGCCGCCGCGGCGTCGCTGATCCGCATCGGGTCTCCTCTCGGAGGTCTAGAGCTCGATGATGACCGCCCCGAGGTACCGGCCGCCGATCAAATCGTGCAACGCCCGCGGTGCCTGACCGATGCCCCGGATGCGTACGTGCGGGAAAGTGATGCCCCCTGCGCGCAGCCAGGCGCCGAACCGTTCGGCCCACTCCCCGGTGCCGTCCGGACCGCCGAAGCCGCGCATCGCGATGCGTTTGGCGACCAGCTGGAAGGTGTCGATCTCGACGGGGGCCGTGGTGCCGGAGCGGTCCGGCGCCAGCTGCCCGGCGAGCGTCCCGACCAGGACGAAGCGCGCGTCGTGGCGAGCGGCGGCGATCGCGGCGCGGAGCTGCTCGCCGCCGACGTTGTCCACCACCACGTCGATGCCGTCGGGGGCGGCCTTCGCGAGCTGCTCGGCGAAGGGTTCCGTGCCTCGGATCAGGGCCGCGTCGTAACCCAGCTCCGAGACGAGGCGTCCTGCCTTCTCCCGGGAACCGGTGCTGCCGATCACCCGGCCCGCGCCCAGCAGGCGGGCGATCTGGCCCGCCAGGGAACCGACCCCGCCCGCACCGCCGGACACGAACACGGTGTCGCCCGGACGGACCGGCGCGTCCCGCGTCAGGGCCGCGTAGGCGATGGCCGCCTGGCCGAGATGGGCGGCCGGATCGGGCAGCGTGTCGTCCAGCGGCGAGCACTGATCGGCCGGCATGACGGCGTGCTCGCGCCAGCCGAGCCAGTGCCGGACGAGGTCGCCGGGCCGCGGCCCGGCGTCCGGCGGCGCCGACACGACCTCGCCGATCGCGGCCCCGAACAGCGGATCGCCGGGCCGCAGCGGCGGGAACGGGGTGCCCTCGACGCCGCCGCCGATCAGGGTGCGCACCGCCGGGAAGACCTGGAAGAAGCGGTTGCGCACCAGCACGTCGCCCTCGTCCGGCACCGGTACGGGCACCTCCACGACGGCGAAGTGCTCTGGCCTCGGCAGCCCGTCCGGCAGGGCGGCGAGCTTGACGATGCGCGAGGTCGACGGCATGGGACGCTCCTGAGACGTCAAGTCGGGAAGGGCGTCGCGACGCTAACCCCTGACCTCCACCATCGAGCGTTAGCTCTTGACCTGTGAGGTGAGGTCGGGTGCGGCTGGGGAGGGGGCCTTGCCTCTGCGGCGCAGGCCCGCGTAGAGGAAGGTCGCCGCGTTCGCCGCGAAGAGCGCCGCTGACAGCAGGACGCTCAGGAGGGTGTCGCTCTCGCCGGGGCGGTCGGGGAGGCGCGGGTCGAGCAGGCCGAGCGGGTCCTTTCGCAGGGTGATCTTCTGGAGCGGCTTGATCTGGCCGAAGCAGTTCTCCTGCTGGGAGATCTTGTGGACGGTGTGATCGCCCGTGGTCTCCACGACGGTGCAGAACCAGTCGGCCCCGCGCCGGGCGTCCCGGTTCTCGACCTTGGTGACGACGGCGGGGGCCGACTCGCCCAGCGTCTCCATGTAGACGATGTAGAGCGCCGGCCCGGCGAAGATCGGCAGGGCGAACCCGGTGACAGCGACCAGGACCGCCGCACCGGGCCGCTGCCACGACGAGCCGACGACGGCGATCGCGACGAATGCCGTCACCACGGCGATGATGACGCCCACCACGATGAGGCCGTACGGGTATTGGGCCACCCAACCCCCGAAAGCGAGCAGCGGCGGGACGAGCAGCGCCCATTTGAGGGAGTCGGCGAGGGGCGGTCCAGTGCGGGGAGTCACTGTTGGAGGATAAGGTCCCTGGCCAGTTCGGCGATGGGTTGGCTGGACCGGTCCCCGGAGTTGCCGAGGACGACGACGACCCATCCGCTCGCGGGGAAGAAGTCGAGGTTGGCGGACGTCCCGAGGGTGCTGCCACCGCCGTGCCCGTGCACCCACTGGTCGCCTGCCAGTTCCGTGAGCGAACCGTATCCGGCGAACGCCGTGCCGAGTCGTTCTTCCGATGGCTCGTCGTCGGGTCTGGGGATCTTCGCCCCCAGCATGAGGCTGGTGTAGACGGGACCCAGCAGGTCGTCGTTCATGAGGATCTGCGCGAACCGGTCCATGTCCGCGCACGTGGCGAAGGAACCGCCGGGCGGCAGCGCGATGTAGGCGTGCTCTTCGAGGCCGTCGGTCCATTCCGACGACCCGGGCTTCTTGTAGTACGGGTGGGCGAGCGTGGGGTCGGCCCGCCATTGAGGTTTGGTGAAGAAGCCGCTGTCGCCCATGCCGGCGTCCCGGAAGAGATGCTTCATGTACGTGTAGTAGGACTGTTTCGAAAGGGCGGCCACGATCGCCCCGAGCAGGCAGTACGCGGAGTTGCTGTACTGGTTTCCGGCCCCGGGAGGGAAAGCCAGATCGACTTTCCGGATGAAGTCCACCGTGCCGTTGAGTACCTCGTCCGGGCTGTTCCATTTCTCGGACGCCTCGCTGTACCCGGGCATGCCGTGGAAGTCGCCGAGGCCGGAGGAGTGGGTGAGCATGTGGTGGACGGTCACCTTGTCCGCGATGTGCGCCGGGAAGCCGTCCAGGTGGGCGCCGAGCTTGTCGGTGTAGTTCAGCTTCCCCTTCCGGACGAGCTGGTGGACGGCGACGGCGGTGAACATCTTGGTGATCGACGCGAGCGCGAACCGGGTCCGCGGCCCGTTTCGCACTCCCTTCTTCCTGTCGGCCATCCCGTGCGAGCGGCTCAGCACGGGCCGCTTCCGGTAGGTCAGGAGGACGGAGCCCGAGAACCGGTCCCCGGCCGCGAGGTCGGCGATGAGCTGGTCCAGCTCGCCTCCAGGTTTCAGGCCGGGAGGAATCCGGCCGGACGCGGCGGCAGCGGGCGCCGCTCCGAGGGACGTCAGGGCGGCGCCGCCGGAAGCGGCGGCGCCGCCGAGCACCTTGAGTGCGGTTCGCCGTGATGTGGGAGTCATGCGCCGATACAACGGCGTCGCCTGTTTCCCTGCCGTTACGCCGCCGCCGGACGGCCGGGGGTCAGGACCGCCGCCGCGGCCGCTCCCACGGCGGCGACGACCGCGGCCAGGACGAACCCGTCGGTGAACCCGTCGAGGGTCTGTCCCGCCAGGCTCGCCGCGGCCACGCTGGAGATGACCGCCGCCCCGATGGACGCCCCGAACTCGTGGAACGTGCTGACGATCCCGGACGCGATGCCGGCCTCGTGCGGGGCCACCTGGCCGAGCGCCGTGGCCGACGCGACGACGAACATCGCCCCGGTCCCGGCGCCCGCGATCGCCGTGCCGATCACCACGCTCAGCGGGCTCATCGACACCGCCGGGACGGCCATCCCGACCGCGGCGGTGACCAGCCCGGTCACGGCGAGCCGGCGCGGTCCCGCCGTGGCGATGGCCCGGCCGGTGAGGTTGGCGCCGAACATCGTCGCGACGGCGACGGGGAGGAACAGCAGGCCGGTCCGCAGCGCACCGAACCCCTCCGCGTGCTGGAAGTAGAACGTGCCCAGGAAGAACACCGCGATCATGAGGGCGGTCGCCATCAGGATCAGGAACGTGCCGGTGGCCACCGGGCGCCGCACCAGCAGCGAGACGTCCATCATGGGTGACCGGGCGGTCTTCTGCCGGGCGACGAACGCCACGTAGCCGACCGCGGCCAGCAGCACCAGCCAGCCGATCGCGGGGCTGAGCCAGCCGTCGTCGCCGGCGCGGATGAACGCGTAGATCAGGGCGCCGGACGACGCCGTGACCAGCAGTGCGCCGAGGACGTCCGGCCGTGCCCGGGGGCCCGGCACGCTCTGCCGCGGCAGCATCCGGGCGAGCGCCGCGATGATCACCACGCCGATCGGGACGTTCACGTAGAAGACCCAGGGCCAGCCGGGGCCGGCCGTCAGGGCGCCGCCCAGCAGGACGCCGAGCGCGGCGCCGCCGCCGCCGAGCGCGGACCAGACGCCGAGCGCCTTGTTCCGCTCGTCGCCGTCGAACAGGCTCACCACCAGGGACAGCGCGGCCGGGGACAGCATCGCCGCCCCGACCCCCTGCGCGATCCGGCCGCCGAGCAGGACGCCGCCGGACCCGGCGAGCCCGGTCACCAGGGACGCCGCCGTGAAGATCAGCAGCCCGGCGAGCACGACCCGCCGCGCCCCGATCAGGTCGGCGGTCCGCCCGCCGAGCAGCATCAGCCCGCCGAACGTGAGGGTGTAGGCGCTGACCGTCCAGGTCACGGCCTGGCGGCTCAGCTCCAGGTCGGTCTCGATGTGCGGCAGCGCGATGGCCACGACGGTGACGTCGAGGATCAGCATCAGCTGGGCGATGCCGAGGAAGCCGAGGATGCGCCAGCGGAGCGGGTGGGCCGTCCCGCCCGTGCCGCCCGCGCCCTCCGGGCCGGGGATCTTGTCCGTCATCGAATCTCTCTCCTTAACTCGTACTCGACTGTACGACTTAGATGAGAGTAACACGTACTTCTGTGTACGAGTTAGGATTGGGCCATGTCTTCCGCATCACCCGGCCGGCGCCGGCGCGCAGACGCCGAGCGCAGCATCGCCCGCATCGTCTCCGCGGCCCGCGAGAGCCTCAGCAGGGACCCGAGCGCGAGCATCGACGACATCGCCAAGGCCGCCGGGGTCGGGCGGATGACGCTCTACGGCCACTTCCGCAACCGGGCCGAGCTGGTCGACGCCGCCCTGGCCGACGCGCTGCGCTCCGGCGAGGAGGTGCTGGCGGGCGTCGACCTCACCGGGAACGCGCGGGAGGCGCTGGACCGGCTGCTGGAGTCGAGCTGGTCCCTCGTGGCCGAGTCGGCCGCGCTGCTGACGGCGGCCCAGGGCACCCTTTCCGCCGGACGCATCCGCGAACTGCACGGCCGTCCCGCCGACCGCCTCGAACAGCTCATCCGCCGAGGTCAGGACGAGGGCGTGTTCCGCACCGACATGCCGATCACGTGGCTGGTCAACGTCGTCCAGTACGTCCTGCACGGTGCCGCGGAGGAGAACCGCGCCGAGCGCCTGAAGACCGAGGAGACCGCCCCCCTCATCACGGCGACCGTCCAGTCGATCCTGGCCGCCTGACCCGCGTCCCCGCCCGGCGAAGCGGCTTTACCCGCGGGGTAATCGAGTCGCGTCCGCGCCGGGTGCGAGTGTCGCAGGCATGGAACGCGCATTGGAGATGGCGGCGGGAGGCCGCGTCGTGTGGGGAGCGCTGGCGCTGGCCGCGCCCGGCCTCAACGTGAAGCTGGCCGGCGCCGGCGACCGGGACACGCCCGAGCTCAGGTACATGATCCGGATCTTCGGGAGCCGGGCGGTCGCGCTCGGCCTCGGCTACCTGATCAGCGACCCGGCGGCGCGGCGCCGCTGGCGAAGGCTCTGCCTGATGGTGGACGCCTGCGACACCGCCGCCGGGGTCGCGCATCTGATCCGCGGGGACGTGCCGCGCGGGCCCGCGGCCGGGCTGGCGGCGATCACCGGCGGCTACGCCGCCCTCGGCGCGCTGGCCCTGCGCGCGGACGGCCGGACGGCCTGAGAGAGGGCCCGGCGGGCCCGCCGGCCCGTGTCGGGTACGACGCCCACCGCGCGGCCGGGCAGGATGGCAGGGTGAACGAACTCGAAGAAGGCACCCGGCTCACCCTGGACTTCGACAAGCTGGCCGGCGTCGCGGCCACCGGGGCGCGGGTCGTCCCGGTGGTCCTGCAGGACGCCGGCAGCGGCGAGGTCCTGTTCATCGGATACGCGAACGACCAGGCCCTCAAGGCCACGCTGGAGGAGAGGATCGCCGTCCTGTGGTCGACGTCCCGCAACGAGCTGTGGCGGAAGGGCGCGACCTCGGGGGACGTCCTCGCCCTGGTCGACGTGCGCGTCAACTGCGAGCAGAACTCGCTGCTCTACCTGGTCGACCGCACCACGGGCGGCGCCTGCCACACGAACCTCCCGTCCGGGGAGGCCCGGCCGACCTGCTACTACCGCTCGGTCACCGACGAGACGACGCTCCGCCACCTGTTGCAGTAGGCCGTCGAGGCGGCCAGGACGCCGGCCTGGCCGCCGCCGGCACCGCGCCGGTCCGGCGCGCCGGTCATCAGCGCTTCGGCTTGAAGTGCAGGACGGTGATCCCGCAGTCGAACGAGCGCGAGCCGGCGAGGTCGAGCCGCTGGTAGCCGCCCGCCGGGAAGACCGGCATGCCGGACCCGACCGCGGTCGGGTTGACGAACAGGTGCAGATCGTCGATCAGCCCCCGTCCGATCAGGTCCCGGACGAGCGTGCCGCCGCCGTAGGTGATGAGGTCGCCGCCCGGCTCGGCCTTGAGCCGGTTCACGGTCTCGGTGAGGTCGCCGCCCGCGACCACGGCGTTCTTCCACGGCGACTCGGTGAGCGTGTCGGAGATGACCACCTTCGGGGTGTTGTTCATCTGGTCGATGGACTCCTGTGTCTCGCCCTCGGGCCCTGACTCCCATGCCGGGATGAAGCCCTCCGCGAGCTTGCGGCCGAGGACCATGCAGTCGACCGACGCGTGGAGCGCGTCGACATAGGCGTCGACGTCGTCGGTCCACGGCATCGTCATCCAGTCCATCTCGCCGTTCGGGCCGGCCATGTAGCCGTCCGCGCTGACCTGGACCTGAAGCTTGAACGTGCGCATTGTGAGCGTCCTCTCGGGCGGGCGGCGGGACCGTCCTGCCGCTGTCCTTCCCAGTGCCCACAGCCTCGCGGACCGCGTTTACGGAATGTTTACGGCGCCACTGCCGTCCCGGCGCCCGCCCGGCCCCCGTCCGCTCAGTCCAGCCCCAACCCGGTGATCGATGTGCCGATGACGCGCCACCTGTCGTCCTGCCTGGCCACCGTGACGGAGACCGGCTGGATGCCGGACGGGCGGACGATGACCTCCGCCGTTCCGGTGCCCCGCATCCGCACCGTCGTGCTCGCCTTCCCCAGTGCTTCCCTCCAACGCCCGGGAGTGCCGGGGCGGTTGGAGTCCGCGATGCGCTCCGCGTACTCCAGGACCACGCTGTCGCAGCCGCGCAGAGCGAAGCGCTTGGCCCGCGCGTCGGCCGACACGAGTTCGCACGCGGTCGCCGCGTCGCCCGCGACGGCGGCCTGGAGATAGATGACGGCGGTCTGCCTGGCGCCTTTCTCGCCGCCCGGCGAGCCGATGCCTTTCACCTCGTCCGGCGTCATTCCCTCTTCGTAGGTGTGCGGCGCCTCCCCACCCTGGACGTTGAGGATGACGACGGACCCGCCGCCGAACACCGTGAGAGCCGCCAGCCCGGCCAGCCCGACGCGGATATTGCGCTTCCTGACGTTGATGTCGCCGCCCGCGATCTGCGTCGACCGAACGTTTCCCCAGGCGCCCACATTGACCTGATTTCCCGCCGAGGGGCGATCATTGGGATTGCTCGGGAGCATCCGCCCTCCTTACAATAGGCGGCGTCAGATTAACTCCATGGCTGATCGTTCGATATGGCCCGAAGGTGGAACGACGGCGCCCCGAGGTGACGGCGATGCAGGACGGCCCGCTCGGCACCCGTGACCTGACGCGCCTGCTCACGGTGGTCGAGGAGTGCGGGCGGCAGCCCGATCTCGCCGCCTTCCGGGAGACCGCGGTGGACGCGCTCGCCCGCCACCTCGGCTACCGGCACGCCACCTTCTTCGCGGGCCGGACGGTCCCCGCCCTCTTCGCCGACCGGGAGCCCGTGGCGAACGGCCTGCCTGGGCACATCGTCCGCCGCTACGTCGAGGACGCGCACCGCTTCGACCCGTTCGCCCAGCGCGCCGCCGCGCCCGGCTACCGCGGCCGCCGTGTCGTGTCCCTGGACCAGCTCGATCCCCTCGGCCTTCCCGGCGGGCGCGAATACCTTGATTCCTTCCTTTTTCGGAATGGCATCCACGCGAAGATGGTCATGCTTCTCCAAGCGCCGGGAGCGGCCGCCGGAATCGGCATCCTCTCCAAAGAGTCCGGAGAATTCCGGGCGGTCGACCTGGCCCGCGTCTCCTTGTTGAGAGGCCATCTGGAGAACCTTTTCCGCCTTTACGTCCGGCAGTCGGCGCGCACGCCGGTCGAGCCTCGCCTCACCGCCCGCCAGGCGGAGGTGGCCGATCTGGTGGCGAGCGGGCTGACGAACAGGGAGATAGCCGAGGCCCTGTTCATCAGCACCGACACCGTGAAGAAGCACCTGGCGAGGGCGATGGAACTGACCGGATCCGCCAACCGCACCCAGCTGGCGCTGACCTGGAACCGGCACCGCGCCGACCCGGCCGGAGGGCCGGGGGCGGCCACGACACGGGGGGCCTGATCGTTGGCTGCGACATGGTTCGGGGGTCCGAGGACGCGGCGGCCCATCGCCGCCGCGACCGCGCTGCTCGCCGGCTGCCTGCTGCTGAGCGGATGCGGGCGGGACGAGACGGCGTCCATCCTCGGCGCGGAGGCGCTGGTGGCCGGGGTGCGGCCGGATCTGCCGGGCATCGGGTTCCGGCGTCCGGACGGGACGTTCGAGGGCCTGGACGTGGACGTCTCCCGCTACCTCGCGGAGCGGATGGGGAAGGAGGTCCGGTTCGTCCCCGCGCTGGCGCGGGACCGGGAGCGGCTCCTCCGGGACGGCGACGTCGACATGGTGCTGACGTTCTGGATCGAGCCCGAGTGGAAGCAGCGCCTCGCGTTCGCGGGCCCCTACCTCCTGTCGTACCAGGACATCCTCGTCCGGGACGGCGAGAAGAAGGTGCGCGGGGTCCGCGACCTGAAGGGGCGCAGGATCTGCGCGGTCACCGGGTCGGGCGCGGCCGAGGCCGTGACCGTGGAGCGGGAGGTGCCGGCGGTCCCGGTCACGGCGCGCTCCTACGACGAGTGCATGGTCATGCTGGGGGACGGCCGGATCGACGCGGTCACCACGAACGACACGATCCTGGCCGGGCTGAAGACGCGCCAGGGCGCCGGGTTCCGCCTGCTGAACTCCCGGTTCGGCGAGCGGCGGACGGGCATCGCGATCCGGCAGGGCGACCCGGACGGCTGCGAGGCGCTCAACCGGGCCATCACCGAGATGTACCAGGACGGGATGATGGCGAAGTTCATGCACAAGTGGTTCGGCGCGTCCGGCCTCGACCTGTCGGACGTCGAGGTCCCGCAGTTCGAAGGCTGCCTCTGACCCCCACACCGCCCCGGGCGGATCAGGTTGGGCCGCCGGGATGCCGGGCATGACCGCACACGTCCGGGTGAGGGGGGCGACGGTGGAGGGACAGGGCTGGCCGCGGCTGCGGGTCGATGACTGGCAGGAGACCCGCGACACGCTGCACATGTGGACGCAGATCGTCGGGAAGATCCGGCTGGCGCACGCGCCGCTGGTGAACCACTGGTGGCAGGTGACGCTGTACGTCAGCGCGCGCGGCCTGACCACGTCCGCGATCCCCCACGGCACGGGGGCGTTCGACATCGAGTTCGACTTCGTCGACCACCTGCTGCTCGTCCGCACGACCGAAGGCGGGGCACGGGAGATCGGGCTGGAGCCCATGCCGGTCTCGGAGTTCTACGCGCGGACGATGCGGGCCCTCGACGACCTCGGGGTCCCGACGCGCATCCAGGCGCGCCCCAACGAGGTCGACCCCGCGATCCCGTTCGCGGAGGACGACCGGCACGCCTCCTACGACGCCGCGGCGGCGCACCTGTTCTGGCGCCAGCTGCTCCAGCCCGCGCGGGTGATGGGCGAGTTCCGCTCCCGCTTCGCCGGCAAGGTCAGCCCGGTGCACTTCTTCTGGGGCGCGATGGACCTCGCCTGCACGCGCTTCTCCGGACGGGACGCCCCCGAGCATCCGGGCGGGGCCCCGAACTGCGGCGACTGGGTGATGGTCGAAGGCTATTCACGGGAGCTCAGCAGCTGCGGCTTCTGGCCCGGCGGAGGCGAGGAGGGCGCCTTCTACGCCTACGCCTACCCCGAGCCGCCGGGATTCGCCGACCGTCCGGTTGGGCCGTCCGGCGCCTTCTACAGCCGGGAGAACGGCCAGTTCCTGCTGCCGTACGAGGCGGTGCGGAAGGCTCCCGATCCCGATCGCGCCCTGCTGGAGTTCCTCCAGGACACCTACGAGGCGGCGGCCGACCTCGGCCACTGGGACCGCTCCGCCCTGGAGGTCGACCCGGCCCGCTGGTCCCACAAGGCCCGCCGGACCGTCCGCGAGGCCCGGGGCTAGTCCTGGCCGTTGCCTGCCCCGGAGGAGCCGCCGTCGTCGGCGCCATCGAGGTCCACGGTGCCGTTCCCGGAGCCGCTCTGGGTCTTCTGCGGACTCAGCCCGTTGCCGCCGCCGGCGCCGTTCCCGTTGCCGCTGCCGTTCCCCGAGTTGGCGCCGGGCGACGAGCCGTTGTTGTTCCCCGGACCCTTCGGAGGAGTGACCGGCGTCCTCGGCTTCGCGGTCTTCTTCTGCTGGCCCGGCGCGTTCGCCCTGCCGTGCGACTTCCTGGCGCCGGGCGTGCCCCCCGCTCCGGGCTCCCCGGGCGCCGGCGACGTCCCGGGAGGCCGCGAGCCGTGCGTCGCGGGGGTGCTGTCGCCGCCGCGGCCCTTGTGCTCGCTGCGGGTCGGGGACGGGGAGGGCGCCGGTTCCTGGCCGGGGAAGTTGCCCGTCGCGTACGCCACGCCGCCCGACAGCAGCAGGATCAGGCCGCCCACCGCCGCGATGATCTTGGCGGTCAGAAAGCGGCGCAGGTCCGCCGCCCGGTGCCGGCGGGCGGGACGCGGGGCGGCCAGGAACGCGGCGACGGCGGCGTCCTCGCCGCCGAGCTCCTCCGGGCGGCCGGGCGCCGCGGCGGCGGAGAGCAGCGCACGCAGCGCGGCAGGGCCGTCGCCGCCGTCGAGCAGGCGCTCGGCGGTGCGGTCGTCCGGCCTTCCGGGCTCGGTGTGGTCGCTCATGTCACCCCTTCAGCGCCGGTACCGCCGCTTTTGTCACCTCGGACGAGCGGCCGGGCCTGTGCCGGGTCGTCGGCGGCCTGGGGACGGGGGGACGACAGCCGTTCGGCGAGGCGCCGCAGGCCGCGGTAGGCGGCGGTGCGGACGGCGCCCGGACGCTTGCCGAGGACCGAGCCCGCCGACTTGGCGTCCAGGCCCACGACGACGCGCAGCAGCACCGCCTCGGCCTGGTCGCGGGGGAGTTCGGCGATCAGCGCCAGGGCCCGCTCGGTGGCGATGCCGTCCAGCGCGTCCAGCTCGGTGTCGGCGCTGGCGGCCATCGTCACCAGCTCCTCGGCCGGCAGGTCGGAGTCGGGGCGCCGCGACCGGCGGCGCAGATGGTCCAGGGCGCGGTGCCGGGTGATCGTCGCGGTCCAGCCCCGGAAGCCGTCGAGGTCGCCGCGGAACGAGCGGAGGTCCCGGGCGATCTGCAGCCAGGCCTCCGACGTCACGTCCTCGGCGTCCGCGCCGACGAGCGCGCCGGCGAACCGGATCAGGCGGGGCTGGACGTCGCGGTAGAGCATGCGGAAGGACGCCTCGTCGCCGTCCTGCGCCGCACGCAGCGCCCGGCTCAGCTCGTCCTCGTCCACCGCGCCATTGTGCAGGCATTTCCCCGGTGGTGTGACACGTACTCGGGGGTACGCGCTGAAGCAGTGAACGCCCTTGCCGCCGGGCGTTCCCCCCCCGCACCCGATTGATGGACGAAGGATGATCGGCAACGTGCCGCAAGATCGGGACAAGCTACTTGTCACCGGCATTTCGCCGGTGACCGGGCCGCCGACGACGCCGACGACGCCCCTGCCGGCGGCGACGCCGATGCCTTCGACGACACCGATGCCCGCGGCGACGCCGGACCGGGAGCCGGACGCGGAGACGGCGCCCGTCTTCGCCGACGCGTCCGGATGGCGGGCGCGGTTCGGGCGCAGGATCGGGCTGCTCGCCGGCGCCCTCCTCATCGTGTTCCTGGGCTCGCTCGGCCTCGGCATGACCACGGGCGCCGATGTGCCGCTGACGCCGTGGAGCCGCGCGTCCCCCGAGCCGCGCGTGAAGCTGAGCCGCCCGAGCGTCCCGCCGAAGCACACGACGAGCAAGGCGCCCGCGGCGGCGCGGCCCCGGCCCACCGCGCAGGCCGGGAGGCCCGCTCTGTCCGCGGCGCCGGAGCCGTCCTCCACCCCGGGCCCGACGGCCGCCGCCACCACGGACCGTCCCGGGAAGTCGCAGGCCAGCCCGCCCGCGTGGGGCCGCCAGAAGAAGAACCGCTGACCGTGCGGCGGCGTGAGCCACGGGGGCACTGGGCTCTGCTCCTGCTCGGCGGGCTGGCGCTGACCGTGCTCCTCCTGCTGGACGGCTTCGCGCACGGCGCCGTCGGCGAGGCGCCGCGGGACGTGCCGCGGCGGCCCGTGCCGGCGCCGTCCCAGATCGCCTCGGGCGGCCCGGTCGTCAACCTCGCGGGAGGAACCCCGCAGAGCCGCCGGATGCCCGCGAAGACGATCGCGCTGACGTTCGACGACGGCCCCGACCCGAAGTGGACGCCGCGGCTCCTGGACGTCCTGCGCCGCCGCGGCGCCCGCGCCACGTTCTTCACCGTCGGCGCCCGCGTGGCCGAGAACCCGTCGCTGACCAGGCGCATCCTCCGCGAGGGCCACGAGATCGGGTCGCACACCTACACGCACGTCGACCTCGCCGCCGCGCCCGCGTGGCGCGGGCGCCTGGAGATGGACCTCACGCAGCGGGCGCTGGCGGGCGCGGCGGGCGTCCACACGCGGCTGATGCGGATGCCGTACTCGTCCCGTCCGGACGGCCTGACCGCGCCCGAGTGGCGCGCGGCCGAGCGGGCCGGCCGGGACGGGTACGTCGTGGTCCTCGCCGACCGCGACACCGAGGACTGGGCCGAGCCGGGCACCGCGACGATCGTCCGGCGGGCGCTGGCGGCGGAGCGGCAGGGCGAGGGCGCGGTCGTGATGCTGCACGACTCCGGCGGCGACCGGTCCGAGACCGTCGCGGCCGTGGAGCGGATCCTCGACTTGCTCCAGCCGCTGGGCTACCGGTTCACCACGCTCACGCGGGCGCTCGGCATCCCCGCGGCCGAGGTGCCGGTGCCCGCGCACGAGAGGGCCGTCGGCTGGACGCTCGTCGCGGCCCAGCGCGCCGCGTCCGCCCTCACCGGGACGATGGGCGTGCTGTTCGCGGTGGCCGGGATCCTGTACGTGCTCAGGCTCCTGACGCTGCTGGTGTTCGCGCACGTCCACATGCGGCGGGTCCGGATGCCGCGGTACCGCCCGCGGCGGGCCGCCGGGCCGGGGCGGGCGCCGCCGGGGGAGCTGCCGCCCGACCCGTTCCCGCCCGTGTCCGTGGTCGTCCCCGCCTACAACGAGGAGGCGGGGATCGCGGCGACCGTCGCCTCGCTCCTCGACACCGACTACCCGGGCACCGTCGAGGTGATCGTGGTGGACGACGGGTCCACCGACGGCACGGCCGCGATCGTCGACTCCCTCGGCCTGCCCGGCGTGTACCTGATCCGCAAGCCGAACGGCGGCAAGCCGAGCGCGCTCAACGCGGGCATGGAGGTGGCCCGGTCGGAGATCTTCGTGCTGGTGGACGGCGACACCGTCTTCCAGCGCGACACGATCCGGCACCTCGTCGCGCCGTTCGCGGACCCGGACGTGGCGGCGGTCAGCGGGAACACCAAGGTCGCGAACCGCGGCGGCATCCTCGGACGCTGGCAGCACATCGAGTACGTCATCGGCTTCAACCTCGACCGGCGGATGTTCGACGTCCTGCGGTGCATGCCGACCGTGCCGGGCGCGATCGGCGCGTTCCGGCGGTCGGTGATGGCGCGGGTGGGAGGCGTCCCGGGCGACACCCTCGCCGAGGACACCGACCTCACCATGGCGATCTGCCGCACCGGGATGCGCGTCGTCTACGAGGAGAAGGCCATCGCCTGGACGGAGACGCCGTCCTCCCTGCGGCAGCTGTGGAGGCAGCGGTACCGCTGGTGCTACGGGACGATGCAGGCGATGTGGAAGCACCGCCGCTCCGTCGTCGAGCGCGGCGGGTCCGGGCGTTTCGGGCGCCGCTGCCTGCCCTACCTAACGGTGTTCCAGGTCCTGCTGCCGCTGTTCGCGCCGGCCGTCGATCTGTTCGCGCTGTTCGGGCTGGTCTTCCTGGACCCGGCCGCGCCCGTCGTCACCTGGGCGGTGTTCGTGGCCGCGCAGGCCGCCGCGGGCGCCTACGCGCTCTGGCTGGACGGCGAGCCCGTCCGCCCGCTGTGGGCGCTGCCGCTCCAGCAGTTCGTCTACCGGCAGCTGATGTACCTGGTCGTCGTCCAGTCCCTGGTCACGGCCCTGCTGGGGGCGGGGCTGGGCTGGCACACCATCAGGCGGACGGGGACCTTCACCGATTTCAGAGGCCGGGAACAATCCCCGGGGCCCATCGGTTACACATGACAGCCGGTGTGCCTGGTGTCCCCGGGCCTCACCTTTCGCCTTCACGGAATACCGTCCGGCTGGAGCCGTGTTGTGCCTTTCGCCGAGAGGCGACCCACACACCGGTGCAAGCCCTGTCCGTTAGGGCAGATCAGGCCCCGCCGGGTCGTCCGACCCGGCGGGGCCCGATCGTTCGCGGGCAGACTTGGCGGCATGAGTCTCGCCGCACGCCTGGAGCACCTCGGCCGCCCTCTGGTCGACGAACAGCTCGAGCACCCCACTGTCCAGGGCATCGCCCAAGGAAATCTGGACGAAGCCGTATTCCGCTCCTGGCTGGAGCAGGACTACCTCTTCCTGCACGACTACGTGCGCGTGTTCTCGCGCCTTGCGTGGCAGGCACCCGACCCCCATCTCGGTGATCTCGTCGATCTCGCCCATGCGACGTTCCACGACGAGCTTGAGCTGCACCGGTCCCTCTCCGCGAGCTTCGCCGCGGACCTGGACGGCGCCAAGAAGGGCCCGGCCTGCGCGGCCTACACGTCCTTCCTCCTGGACAGCGCCGCCGTGTACGCCGATGGCCTCGCGGCCCTGTACCCCTGCATGTGGGGTTACTCGACCCTCGGACGGCTGCTCGCGGATAACCCGCCGTCCGAGCCGCGCTACCGCCGCTGGGTCGACACCTACGCCGACCCGGGGTTCGCGGAGCTGACGTCCCGCATCGCCCAGATGATCGACGAGTCCGGCGCCGAGCAGGCGGTGGCGGAGCGCCTGTTCCTGGAAGGCATGCGCCACGAGATCGCTTTCTGGGACGTGCCCCTCACGTGAGCGCCGGGTAGTCCACGTACCCCTCCGCGCCGCCGCCGTAGACGAGCTCGGGCACGTGCGGGTCGAGCGGGGCGCCCGACGCGAACCGCGCGGGCAGGTCGGGGTTGGAGATGAACAGGCGGCCGAAGGAGAACACGTCGGCCAGCCCCGCCTCGACCACCGACTCGCCGGCCGCCCGCGTCGTCGGCTCGTCGCCGTTGAAGTTGCCGATCAGCGTGCCCGACCAGCGCGGGCGCAGGTCGGCGAGGGCGCCGTACGCGCCGCGCTCGATGATGTGCAGGTAGGCCAGGCCGAGCGGGTCCACGGCGTCGACGAGCGCCCGGTAGGTGCCCTTCGGGTCCTCTTCGGCGATCTCGTTCTCCGGGTTGTCGGGGGAGATGCGCAGGCCGACGCGCTCCGGGCCGACCGCGTCCGCCACGGCCCGCACGACGTCGAGCGCGAAGCGGATCCGGCCGTCGCGGGAGCCGCCGAACCGGTCGGTGCGCCGGTTGGTGTTCTCGGCGAGGAACTGCTGGACGAGGTAGCCGTTCGCGCCGTGCACCTCGACCCCGTCGAACCCGGCCCGGATCGCGTTGCGCGCCTCGGCGGCGAAGTGGCCGACGGCCGCCTCGACCTCGGCGGTCGTCATCGCGCGGGGCGTGACGTGCTCGACGGAGCCCGCGTTCGTGTGGATCCGCTGCGACTCGATCCGGACGGCCGAGGGGGCGACCGGCGTCGCGCCGCCCGGCAGGTTCAGCGGGTGCGTCATCCGGCCCACGTGCCAGAGCTGAGCGAAGATCGTCCCGCCCGCCGCGTGCACGGCGCCGGTGACCTCGCGCCATCCGGCGACCTGCTCGTCCGTCACCAGCCCGGGGATGCCGGGGCCGCCCTTGCCGAGCTCGTGCGGCCAGATCCCCTCGGTGACGATCAGGCCCGCCGCCGCCCGCTGCGCGTAGTACTCCCCGGTCAGCGGGTGCGGGACGGCGGTCACGTCGTCCGCCCTCCCCCGCGTCATCGGCGCCATCGCGATCCGGTTGCGCAGCCTGAGATGCGGGCCCTCGTACGGGGTGAGCAGCGGGCCGGTCATCGGGGTCCCCTCTCGCCGGGCGGGTCATGTGCATGTACCTGCATGAGTTGTATGTACATGCAGATATTGGCATTGCATGTATGCTGGCGTCAACAGGAAGCGGGTGCGAGATGAGCCTTGCCGAGAAGACCGCCGGGACCACGGGCACCGCCGACGGCCCCCTCTGGGACGGCATCGTCACCCTGCACGGGCGCGTCGAGGCCCGCCTCGCCAAGGCGCTGCAGCGCCGCCACGGGATCGGCCTGTCGGAGTACCGGGCGCTCTGCCGCCTCTCCCGCGCCGAGGACCACGAGCTGCGGATGCAGGAGCTCGCCGACCTCATCGGCCTCAACCAGAGCTCGGTCAGCCGGCTCGTCGCCCGCCTGGAGGCCGCGGGCCTCACCCGCCGCGCCATGTGCCCCAAGGACCGCCGCGGCGTCTACAGCGTCATCACCGACGAGGGCCTGGCCGTCCTGGACAAGGCCAGCCCCACCTACGTCGAGACCCTCACCGAGGCCTTGGACACGGCAGCCAAAGACCCCACCCTCGCCCCCCTGATCGCCACCCTCCGCCCCTGATCGCCACCCTGCCCCCTTGATCGCGGCCTTGCGCTCTTGATCGCGGCCTTGCGCTCTTGATCGCGGCCTTGCGCTCTTGATCGCGGCCTTGCGCTCCTGATCGCCACCCTGTGCCTCTGATCGCCACCCTGTGCCCCCTATCGCGAGCTTGCGTCGCTGAGCTCTCCTGGCCCGCGGACCTTAGTCCGCACGTCGGCCGCGCTATAGGGGCTGCTCGCGTAGTGAGCCTCTGGGGACCCCGGAGGGAGGCGGCCATCGCACGCAGTGCCTGTGACGCCGGGCCGTCAAGGCCCGGCGTCACAGGCACTGCGATCGGACTCAGAGCGGCTTGAAGCTCCGGAGGCGGAGGCTGTTGGTGACGACGAAGACCGAGGAGAACGCCATGGCGCCACCCGCGATCATCGGGACCAGCAACCCGGACGCCGCCAGCGGGATGGCCGCCACGTTGTAGGCGAACGCCCAGAACAGGTTGCCCTTGATCGTGCCGAGCGTGCGGCGGGACAGCCGGATCGCGTCGGCCGCGGCGCGCAGGTCGCCGCGCACCAGGGTCAGGTCGGACGCCTCGATCGCCACGTCCGTCCCGGTGCCCATCGCGAGGCCGAGGTCGGCCTGGGCGAGCGCGGCGGCGTCGTTGACCCCGTCCCCGACCATCGCCACGGTCCGCCCCTCGGACTGGAGGCGCTTGACCACGTCCACCTTGTCCTGCGGCAGGACCTCGGCGATGACCTCCTCGATGCCGACCGCGTCCGCGACCGTGCGGGCCACCGTCTCGTTGTCGCCGGTCAGCAGGACCGGACGCAGCCCTAGCGCCGTCAGCCGCTCGACCGCCTCCCGCGAGGTCGGCTTGACCTGGTCCGCGACGGTGACGACCGCGCGGGCCTCGCCGTCCCAGCCCACCGCGACGGCGGTGTGGCCGAGCGCCTGGGCCTTCTCCATGGCGCGTTCGAGGTCGGCGGTGAGGTGCTGCGACCACTCGGCGAGCAGCTGCGGGCGTCCCGCGAGGACGCCGTGCCCGTCCACCACGCCCTGGACGCCGAGGCCCTCCACGTTGGCGAAGTCCTCGACCGTGCCGAGTTCCCCGACCCGCTCCAGGGCACCCTTGGCGATCGCCTGGGCGATCGGGTGCTCGGACGCGTTCTCCAGCGCCCCCGCCAGCCGCAGGACCTCGTCCTCCGACACGCCGTCGGCGGTGACGACGTCGACCAGGGCCATCCGGCCGGTGGTGACGGTGCCGGTCTTGTCCAGCACGATCGTGTCGACGCGGCGGGTGGACTCCAGTACCTCGGGGCCCTTGATCAGGATGCCGAGCTGCGCGCCGCGTCCCGTCCCGACCATGAGCGCGGTCGGGGTGGCCAGGCCGAGGGCGCACGGGCAGGCGATGATCAGCACCGCGACCGCGGCGGTGAACGCGCCGGCCAGCGGCTCGCCGGTGCCGATCCAGAAGCCGAGCGTGCCGATCGCCAGCGCGATCACGATCGGGACGAAGACGCCGGAGATCCGGTCGGCGAGCCGCTGCGCCTGCGCCTTGCCGTTCTGCGCCTCCTCCACCAGCCGCGCCATCTGCGCGAGCTGGGTGTCGGCGCCGATCCGGGTGGCGCGCACCAGCAGCCGCCCGCCGGCGTTCACGGTCGCGCCGGCCACCGTGTCGCCGGGCCCGACCTCGACCGGGACCGACTCGCCGGTCAGCATGGACGCGTCCACCGCGGACGAGCCCTCCTCGACCGTCCCGTCCGTGGCGATCTTCTCGCCGGGACGGACGACGAACAGGTCGCCCTCCGCGAGCCGGCCGATGGGGACGCGCTCCTCGCGCCCGTCCCGGATGACCGAGACCTCCTTGGCGCCGAGCTCCAGCAGGGCCCGCAGCGCGGCGCCGGCGCGGCGCTTGGACCGCGTCTCGAAGTACCGGCCGGCCAGGATGAACATGATCACACCGGACGCGGCCTCCAGGTAGATGTTCATCGACCCGTCCGAGCGGGTCATCGAGAACTCGAACCCGTGCTTGATGCCCAGCTCGCCGGCGGTGCCGAGGAACAGCGCCCACAGCGACCAGGCGAACGCGGCGAGCGTGCCCAGCGAGATCAGGGTGTCCATGGTGGTCGCGCCGTGCCGCAGGTTGACCGCCGCGGCCTTGTGGAACGGCCAGCCCGCGTACACCACGACCGGGGAGGCCAGCGTCAGCGAGAGCCACTGCCACCCCTCGAACTGGATGGCCGGGATCATCGCCATCGCGATGACGGGGACCGACAGGACGACCGCGGTGATGAGCCGCTGCCGGACCGGGCGCAGGGCGTCGTCCGGCTCGGGCGCGGCGTCCTGCGCGCCCTCCTCCACCGGCGGGGCCGGCAGCGCGGCCGTGTAGCCCGCCTTCTCGACCGTCGTGATCAGGTCCTCCGGAGATACCTCCGGGGGGAACTCGACGCGGGCCTTCTCGGTGGCGTAGTTGACGGTCGCGGTGACGCCGTCCATCTTGTTGAGCTTCCGCTCGATGCGGTTGGCGCACGAGGCGCACGTCATACCGCCGATCGTCAGCTCGATAGGCGCGGACTTCGCTTCCGTGCTCATCGTGTCCTCCTTCGCATCGATCGTGCGGTACGCGTCAGTGGGTGTGGGGGCGGTCGTCGTGGCCGGGTTCGGCCTCCTGCGCGGGGACCTGGGCGTCCCCGGCGTGCACCGTGAACTCGGCGGTGCGGACCTTGCCGCCGTGCTTGAAGTCCAGGTAGAGCCGGTAGGCGCCGGAACTGGGCGCCTCGGCGGAGAACGTGATGCCGGGGCCGGGCTCGGTGACACCGTCGCCGGGCTCGCCGTCCGGGTGGACGTGCAGGTAGGCGAGGTCGCCCTGCCGCAGGGCGACGAGGTGCCCGTACGCCTCCAGGTACGGCTGCAGGTCGGTGACCGGCCTGCCGTCCTTGCTCACGGTGAGGGTCAGCTCGGTGGACTTGCCCGGGGTGAGACCGCCGGTGAGCTTCACCTCGTAGCCGTCCACCGTCGCCACCTGCTCGGGCTTGGGCAGCGGGGCGGGCTTCTGGTCGCCCGGGGCGAAGACGTCGGTCCCCAGCGTGAGCTGCCGGGTCGCGCCGGTCGGCTGGATGTCGGTGAAGAACCGGTACACGCCCGCCTTCGGCAGCTTGATCTGGACGGACCAGACGCCGCCGCCGAGCTGGGTCGGGTGCAGGTGCTGGAAGCCCGCCAGGTCGCGCCGCGCGACGATCAGGTGCAGCAGCTTGCCGTGCAGGGGCTTGAACGCGGTGACGGGCTTTCCGTCCGGGCCGGTGATGGTGAACCGGAAGTCGGTCTTCTCGCCCGGGGTGACGGTCGTCCGCTGGGGGGTCAGCGTGTAGCCGTCCTCCGACACCTGGAGGCCGCCGGGGGCGTGGGCCGCCGCGGCGGTGTGCCCGCCGCTGTGCCCGCCCTCGCCGCCGGCGTGGCCGCCGCCGTTCTCGTGGGAGGCCATCTTCTCGGCGGGCTCGCCGACGGGGCCGGTGATCTTACCGATGCCCGCGGCGCCGCCGAAGACGACCGCCAGTCCTACGGCGTAGGCCCCGATCCTGGTCGCGCTGTTCATGCCGATTCACTCCGCTCGTCGGTCGGGCGAGGCACCCCGCCCGGAGGCGGGGCGCGCTTCGCTCACGAGGTCAGCTGGTATCCGGCCTCCTCGACGGCGGCCTGGACGCGGGCGTCGTCGAGGGGCGTCTGGCTGGTGACGGTGACCTTGCCGCTCGGCAGGTCGACGTCCACACCGGTCACGCCGGTGATCTGCTCGACCTCCTCGGTCACCGAGCTCACGCAGTGGCCGCAGGTCATCCCGCTGACGGTGTAGGTGGTGGTGCTCATCGCGTCTCCTTCTCAATTACCCCTGGGGGGTATCTCCTGCGCCTCAGACTGCCATAACCGAACGCCCCTGACAACCCCTGGGGGGTATCCATCTGTTCCGAGATCCCGGTCACAGCCGCCCCCAGAGTTATCCACAGACGTCCACAGGGCTGTGGACGACGTTCCGGCACCCCGGCCCGTCGCGGATACTGAAGCCATGCCTGAGCTACCTGAGGTGGAGGCGCTGGCGGGGTTCCTGCGGGAGCGCGTGGTCGGCCATGTCGTCGCCCGCGTCGATGTTCTCGCCATCTCCGCGCTGAAGACCTACGACCCGCCGGTGACCGCGCTCGGCGGGCTGGCCGTCACCGGCGCGTCCCGGCACGGCAAGTTCCTCGACCTGGACGTCGACGGGCTGCACCTGGTGATCCACCTCGCCCGCGCGGGCTGGCTGCGCTGGCGGGACGAGATACCGGCCAGGCCCGTCCGGCCCGGCGGCAAGAACCCGCTCGCGCTGCGCGTCCACCTGGACGACGGCTCGGGCTTCGACCTGACCGAGGCCGGGACGAAGAAGGGGCTCGCCGTCTACGTCGTCCGCGACCCCGACGACGTGCCCGGCGTGGCCTCGCTCGGCCCCGACCCGCTGGACGACGCGTTCACCGTCGAGGCGCTCGCCGGGATCGTCGGAGGGAAGCGCAACCAGATCAAGGGCCTGCTGCGCGACCAGAAGGTGATCGCCGGCATCGGCAACGCCTACTCCGACGAGGTCCTGCACGTGGCGAAGATGTCGCCGTTCAAGATGGCGTCGTCGCTCACCGGGGAGGACGTCGCCGTCCTGCACGAGGCGATCGTCACCACGCTGCGGGACGCGGTCGAGCGCTCGCGCGGCCTGGAGGCGCAGGACCTCAAGGGCGAGAAGAAGACCGGCCTGCGGGTGCACGGGAAGGCCGGCCAGAAATGCCCGGTCTGCGGCGACACGATCCGCGAGGTGTCGTTCGCCGACTCGGCGCTCCAGTACTGCCCCACCTGCCAGACGGGCGGCAAGCCGCTCGCCGACCGCCGCATGTCCCGCCTGCTCAAGTAGCCCGCCCGCCGGCCCGCCCCGGCATTCCGCGCGAAGGCCCCATGCCGGGAGAGAACGGCGGCGTATCGTGGCGCGAGACGATCACGCCTCTCGCCGTCCCAGGAGCCGCCCATGGGCTACCCGCCCCACCCCGCGCAGCCGGGCCCGGGTGGGCCGTACGCCCCTGGCCACCCGTCCCCTCCCGCCGCCCCCGCGCACCCCTACGCGCCCAGCGCGCCGCCGCCCGCGTACGGGTATCCGCCCGGCGGCCACCCCCAGCAGGGCGGATACCCCCACCAGGGCGGCTACCCGGCACCGCAGGCGCCGCCCGCGCATCCCGGGCCGCCGATGCCCCCGCAGCAGCCCGCCGACCTGTACGGCTCGCCCATCCTCGTCTACGACCAGCCGGCGCAGTTCTTCTCGACCGAGGCGAACTACACGATCTGGAGCCCGCAGGGGCAGCCCGCCGCCTACGTCCGCGAAGAGGGCGTGAGCGGCGCCAAGAAGGCGCTGCGCGTGATGAGCCAGGGCAACCAGAACAAGGCCGAGCGGAAGCTGTCGGTCTTCCGTGCGGACGGCATGCCGTACTTCGCCTTCTACAAGCCGTACGGGTTCATGGGGACGCCCATGATGCAGGTGCTCACGCCGCACGGCGGCCTCTTCGGGCACCTGCGCAAGCGGGCGATGCGCGGGTGGGAGATCCTCGACCCGCACGAGCGGCAGATCGGGTACTACGAGCTGCTCAGCGGCCGGATCACCGACTGGCAGCAGCGGGAGCTGGCCCGCATCCAGCGCGGTTTCGCGGGCATGGGCGAGTACCTGTCGCAGGTGTTCACGGGAGCGGACCGGTACGTCCTGCGCATGCACGTCCAGCTCCAGGAGCCGATGCGGACGCTCGTGCTGGCGTGCCCGCTCGCGTTCGACACGGCCGTCTCCCAGAACCGCAGCATCGGCGGCCTGTTCTAGAACGACCGGTTCGAGAACGGATCAGGGCCCGGCCGGACGGCCGGACCCTGATCGTTCGTGAACGAGACCGGAACGGGGATGGCTCGTTCGGCGGATGTGTGGTGTCAGCGCACCTTCGGCACGCTGCCGAAGAGCGGGCCGACCTCGGTCCAGCGGTGCAGCTGGCAGCCGTCGGCGCGGGTGAACTGGGTGTCGATCTCCTTCCCCTGCCAGGTGCCCTTGACCGTGGCGATCTCCGGACCGCCGTAGATCTTGGTGCACATCTGGTTCTCGGGGACGGGCTTGAAGGGTTCCTTGACCTTGGTGAGGGCCGCGCAGGCGTCGGCGGCCTTGGGATGGGTGCCACCCGGTGGGTCGCAGGTCAGCTTCCAGGTCTTGGCGGGTGCCTCCTTCGAGGCCTTGACCTCCACGGTGAGTGTGTCCGCCGGCGTGCCGGACGGCTGCACGGACGTCGTGCCCGAAGGCTTGTCGGCGGGGTTTCCGTTGGCCTGTTCGTCGCCGCAGGCGGCCAGAGACAGGAGCGTGGCCAGCCCGGGCGCCGCGAAAAGGAGCGTCCGATACCGCATGCGTGATTCGACGCAGGGGGGCTTCGCGCGGTTCCATGGGGGTGTGATGAATTTCGGGGAAGACGTGCCGGCCGTGGTCGCCGCCGACGTCCCGCAGGACGGTTACCTCGTGGACGTGCGTGAACAGGACGAATGGGACGCTGGTCACGCGCCCGAGGCGGTCCACATCCCCATGGGGCAGCTCGGCGATCGCGCCGGGGAGATCCCGCGCGACCGGGAGGTCTACGTGATCTGCCGCTCCGGCGCGCGGTCCGCGCAGGTCACGGTCGCGCTGAATCAGGCGGGCTGGCTGGCCAGGAACGTCGACGGGGGCATGAAGGGCTGGGCCGAGGCGGGCCGCCCGATGGAGGGCTCCGGGAACGGCCAGCCGTACGTCGCCTGATCCGCGGCGCCCGAGCCGGGTCGCGCGATTAAAGCCCTATGCACTCTTTTGGGCGGTTGTTGGGGGTTGTACGATCGGGGCCGACCGAAACCCGCGGGAGCTCGGGCCACAGCCGGGCTGAGAGGGCGGCCTTCCAGGCGTCGCCGACCGCATGAACCTGTCCGGGTAATGCCGGCGTAGGGAGTGTGTGCCGTGACGTCCGACGTCGAGAAGCGCTCCGATGGCGCGCGTCCGCAGAACGAGGTCCCCTACACCCTCGACGAACCCGCACCGAAGGTCCTCGGATTCTGGGACCAGAGTGCCTTCTGGGCCAACCTCGGCGTCAGCCTCCTGGCCTTCTCCGGCGCCTACACCGTCCTCGCGCCGGACGCCGGCGGCCGTCCCACCATCTCGATCATGGCGGGCATCGTCGCGATGGCCGCCGGCACGATCCTCGGCGGGCTGATGCTCGGCCTCGCCGCCGTCCCGGGCACCCGCACCGGCCAGCCCGCGATGGTGCTGCTGCGCGGCCTGTTCGGCGCGAAGCTGTCGTACGCGCCGACCGTCCTCAACATCGCCCAGCTGGTCGGCTGGGGGACGTTCGAGCTGATCGTCATCGCGGACGCGGCCCGCGAGCTGTGGGACGGGGTGCCCCGCTGGGGCTACGTCGTCGCCGCCGGCGCGATCACGACGGTGCTGACGGTGTGGCCGCTCGGCTCGGTGCGGCTGCTGCGCCGGTACGTGACGGTCGCCGTGGCGGTCGCGCTCGTCTACTTCTACGTCCAGCTCCTCCGCGAGCCGATCCCCGACCTGACGCAGGGGTCGTGGGGCGGCTTCTGGATCGGCGCGGACGCCGCGCTGGCGGTGTCGATCTCCTGGGTGCCGGTCGCCGCCGACTACACCCGGCACGCCAAGACCGAGCGCGGGGCGTTCGGCGCCGCGGCCGTCGGCTACTCCGTCACGCAGATCGTCGCCTATGTCCTGGGCCTGCTCGCGCTGGCCCTGGTCGCGGGCGACTCCAGCAAGGTGTTCGACCCGTTCCTGGGCGCCACGCTCGGGGTGGTGTTCTTCGCGGTGTTCGTGCTGCGCGAGGCGGACCAGTCGTTCGCCGACACCTACTCCACGGCCGTGTCGATCCAGAACCTGTTCCCGCGCGCGGACCGCCGGGTGCTGAGCGTCGGGCTCGGCGCCGGGATCACCGTCCTCGCGCTCGCCCTGGACATCGGCGACTACGCGGGCTTCCTGTCGCTGATCGGGTCGGTGTTCGTGCCGATGCTCGGCGTCCTCGCCGCCGACTTCTTCCTCGGCCGCCGGGCGCGGGGCGGCTGGGACGTCTCGCGCACGGCGCCGTCCCGCTGGGGCATGATCGCCGCTTGGGCGGCCGGGTTCGTCGTCTACCAGCTCATCAACCCCGGCACGGTCGAGCGCTGGGCCGGCCTCTGGCGGGACGTCCAGGAGGCGCTGCACTTCACGCCGCAGAGCTGGATGAGCGCTTCCCTGCTGTCGTTCCTGGTCGCCGGGCTCGCGGCCCTTCTCATCGGCAGGCTTACCAAACGGTAAGGTTTGCGTGTGTGGAGGGGCGCCGAAGAAACTTTCGGCGCAAGTTGCCCGGCGTCGGGCCGGAGTCCGGTGGCACGATGACAGACGTGTACGAGCACGTCCACGATCCCATCGCGCGCGCGGTCATCGAGAGCGCCGCCGACGCGATCGTAGCCGTGGACCGGCGGCACCGCGTCACGGTGTGGAACCCGGCCGCCGAGCGCATGTTCGGCTGGAGCGCCGCGGACATGGTCGGGCGCGTCCCGCCGATCGTCCCGGACGAGCTGAAGGCCGAGCACAACGCCGTCCAGGAACGGCTCCTCACCCGCCGGGCCGGCGACGGCGGGCAGATCTCGATCGCGACCCGCCGGTTCCACCGCGACGGGCGCCTCATCGACGTGCGCATCGACACCAGCCTGCTGAAAGACCCGGACGGGACGCTGCTCGGCTGGGTCGGGGTGTACCACCCGGTCGAGGACGACGAGATCGTCCAGCACCGCATGACCGAGCGGGCGCGGCTGGTCCGGCGGCTCAACGACATCGTCGCCGACCTCAACGCCGAGCTCGACCTCGGCATCGTGCTCGACCGGATCACCGCCGCGCTGATCGAGCTGACCGGGGCCGACGCGGGCGGGTTCGTCCGGATCGAGGGCGACCGGCTGCGGCTGGTCAGCATGTCCGGGCTGCCGGAGCGGATGCGCGGGCGGTCCGCCGAGCTGCGGCCGAGCCTCGTCGGGGAGCTGCTGCGGTCGGGCAAGACCGTCAAGCTGGCGACGGGCGAGCGGCGCCTCGGCGACCTGATCTGGTCGGAGCTGCCCGGCCTGCACACGATCGCGCTCGGGCTCTCCTACCTGCAGAACCGGCCCTACGGCGCGCTGTACGCGCTGTTCTCCGGGCGCAAGGTCGGGCACACCGAGCTGGAGCTGCTGGAACTGCTCGCCGGGCACGCCGGGGTCGCGGTCGGCAACGCCGTCGCCTACGCGGAGGTCGTCCGGCAGCGGGCGCACGAGCGCGCGGTGATCGACTCCAGCGCGGACGGCATCGCCGTGCTCGACCACGACCTCGTCGTCCGGCACTGGAACCCCGCCGCGCACACCCTGACCGGCATCCCGCCGGAGGAGGCGATCGGGCGCCCGCTGCCGTTCGACATGCCGGCCCTCGGCGAGATGCTGACGTTCCGGCTGGAGTCGGGCACCTGGCTGAACGTGCTGGCCGCCGAGATCGAGGAGACCGGCGAGCTGGTCGTCGACTTCCGTGACGTGTCCGAGGCCAAGGCGCTGGAGGAGGCGAAGGACCTGTTCCTCGCCACCACCAGCCACGAGCTGCGCACCCCGATCACGGTCGTGCAGGGGTTCGCGTCCACGCTGGTCAACCGGTGGGACGAGATGGCCGACGGCGACCGCCGCGCCGCCGTCGCCACCATCGCCGAGCGCGCCCAGTCCCTCGGGCGCCTGGTCGAGCATCTCCTGCTCGGCTCCCGCGCGGGCGCCGACGAGCTGGCCGTGACGATCGAGGCGTTCGACCTGACCCGGGTGCTGGAGGGCGTGGTGGCCGGGTTCCGGTCCCTGTCGCCGCTGCACCGGGTCGAGCTGGACGTCGAGCCGGGCCTGCCGCCCTGCCGGGGGGACGCGATGGCGACCGACATCGTCCTCGGGCAGCTGCTGGAGAACGCGTTCAAGTACTCCCCGGACGGCGGGACGGTCAGCGTCCGCGCCCGCCGCGAGGGCTCCCGCATCGTCGTCACCGTGACCGACGAGGGGATCGGCATCCCGGACGGCGACCACGAGCGGATCTTCGAGCGGTTCGTCCAGGGGGACGCGGGGGACCGCCGCCGGTTCGGCGGGATCGGGCTCGGGCTGTACATCGTCCGGCGGCTGACGGAGGCGCAGGGCGGCACGATCTCCGCCCATCCGGCCGGACGTGAGGCATCTCACACTGAATCCGGGCACGGCGCGATCAACGGGACGGGCGGCGCCGAGCCGCCCGAATTGGACCGCGCCACCCGGCTGCTCCCGGTCACGGAGCGGCGTGGACCCGCAGGTGGCGCGCGTGCGGGCGAGGGCACGTGCATGCGCCTCGTCCTGCGCGCCGCGGGGTGAGCGGCGGTTACTTACCGTAAGGACACTCCGTCCCGGGCGGCCCGGTGAGACCGGCGTGACCAGGGCTTTCGGCGGTCTCGGCGGATGGCAGGCTGGCCTGGTGCGGGAAAGTGCGGTGTCTTCGGGGTGTGACGGACGAAACGTGTGCGTGAGGAGTAAGTCCGCCGTTGGCTGGATAGATCCATGGATGGTTGCCGTTGGTGACGAAGGTCCGATCCGGGGGTGATCACCGTGACCGGATGGCCGGTGACTCGTTGTGCAGGTGGTGAGCCGAGGCGCCCGGGTTTCCGGACAGGGCCAACAGGGCATTTCGGTCGTATCGGGAGAGCGACGACGGGCCGCGTCCGAGTGAACGGAACCACGGGGAGGTGAGGGCATCGAGCGTCGTACTGCTGCCGCACGCGCCGTCCAGCGTCGCGGTCGCCCGTAAGCGCCTCAGCTCGGAGCTGGCCGACTCGGGGGTCTACGAGTCCATCGTCGACGACGCCAGCGTCATCGTCAGCGAGCTGATCAGCAATGCCCTCCGGCACGCCCGCCCGCTGCCGTCCGGCCAGGTCAGGGTCTGCTGGCTGCGCCGCGGTGACCTGCTCGAACTGGAGGTCAGCGACGGCGGCGCGATGACCGAGCCGCGCCGGGGTCCGGGCACCCTGTCCTCGCTCGGCGGGCGCGGTCTCGGCATTGTCGAGGCCCTGTCCGAAGGGTGGGGGGTGCGTCACGAGGACGGCTCCACCACGGTCTGGGCCGTGCTGCGGGCCCCGAGGTCGCCGGACGCGCACGGTGTGTCCGCCGCCCCCGCGGGCAGCCACTCCGCCATGCCCGATCTCTCCGCTTTCCCGGATCTCCTGGACGACCCGAACGACGACCTCGGCACCGATTCGAGGAATGAAGTAGCTCCAAGTAGGGCATATCCGGCATAGAGCGACCCTGCCTGGAAGGAACCCCGCCCGACCTTGTATGGTCCTCACCAACGCTCGCGGCGCTGTCGTGCCCCCGTCGACACCGCCCCGGCGTTGAGTGGTTCTTTCCGGTGTGCGATGCCCTGCGGCTCGCACACCGGGAAGAACGCAAAGCCCCCTTCGCCCCCGGTCAGGCCGGTGTGTCGCGGAGGATCGGGCACGACATGCAGCGCGGACCGCCCCTCCCGGTACCCAGCTCGCTGCCGCTGATCCTGATGACCTCGATACCGGACGCCTCCAGTTGGGCGTTCGTCTCGATGTTGCGTTCGTAGGCGACGCACAGGCGGGGAGCGACGGCGAGGGTGTTGTTGCCGTCGTCCCATTGCTCGCGCTCGGCGGTCACGGGGTCCAGGCCCGTGTCGATGACCTTCAGGCGGTCCAGGCCCATCGCCTCCGCCGCGGCGTCCAGGAAGGGACGCGGCTCGGTCACGCGCAGGTCGCCGTCCATCAGGGTGACCGTGTGGGCCGTCAGGGAGTGCGCCACCGGCGGGTACATGACGACCGTGTCCACGTCGACCATCGTGCAGACGGTGTCGAGGTGCATGGTGGCGCGCTCCTGCGCGATCGGCACCGCCAGGACGGTGTGGGCGAGACCGGCGCCGATCACCTGGCGGGCCAGCCGCTCCACGCCCGCCGGCGTCGTGCGCTCCCCGGTGCCCACGGCGATCACCCCCGGACAGAGGAGCAGGACGTCCCCGCCCTCCAGATGTTCGAGGGACGGCGTGTACACCGGCTCCACCCCCGCGAACCGCGGATGGTGCGCGTAGACGAGGCCGGTCAGGGCCGACTCGCGCCGGCGGGCCTCCATCGCGAGGCTCGTCACCGCCACGCGGTCGCCGATCCAGGTGCTGTTGTCGCGCGTGAACAGCAGGCCCGGCAGCGGGTCGATGATGAAGTCCTGCGTGTCCATCAGCCGGTAGACCAGGCCGTGCCCGGCCTTCAGCTCCTCGTGCGCGAGCCCGGCGATCAGCGTGTGCGCGAGGTCCTCCGGGTCGAGGCCGCGCAGGTGGTCCGCGACGACGCGGCGGAGCTGGTCGCCGAGGCGCAGGTCGACGACGGCGTCCGCGATCGCCTGCTCCCGGGCGGCCCCGTACTCCAGCGCGTCCTGCAGCAGCTCCGTCACGTACAGGACCTCGACGCCGCGCGACCGCAGCGCCTCGGCGAACGCGTCGTGCTCCTCCTGCGCGCGGCCCGCCCACGGGATCGCGTCGAACAGCAGCTTGTCGCTGTTGCGCGGAGTGAGCCGCTTCAGCTCCGCGCCCGGACGATGCAGCAGGACGGTCCGCAACCGTCCGACCTCGCTGGTGACCCGGTGCTCGTGCGTCTTCGCTGCCGTCACCTTCCGAAGTCTAGGCGGCGAGCGCCCGCACCCGCTGTGCCACCATGCCTAGGTGATCGGCAGATCCGCGGCCCTGCCGCTCCACCTCACGTCGGCCACGATGCTGCGCGTGTCCGCGGAGGGCGTCGCGACCGCGCTGGTCCTGACCGTCGAGGCGCGGACCGGGAACGCCGCCACCGCCGGCTACCTGCAGACCGCGATGACGCTGCCGTACGTCCTCAGCGGCCCGGTCATCGGCGACGCGCTGGACCGGGTGGGGCGGCCCCGCCGCGCCGCCGTCGCCCTCGCCGCCTGCTACGCCGTCGCGACCGCCGCCTTGCTGCTGACGGCGGGCCGGTCGCCGCTCGCCCTGGCGCTGCTGATCGCCGCCGTGATCGGCTGCACCGAGCCGATCGTCGTCGCGCTCACCAGCCTGCTGCCCCGGTTCGTCCCGGCCGGACGGCTCTCGCGCGCCTACGGCCTGGAGGCGTCCAGCTACAACCTCGCCGGGATCGCGGGTCCGGGGCTGGCCGCCGGGGTGGCCGCGCTGGCCGGAGGCGAGTACGCCGGCACCGCGGTCGTGGCCGTCGGCCTCCTCGGCCTCCTGACCCTCCCGCTGCTCCCGTTCCCGGGCCCCTCCGCGGGCGCGGCCGGCGCCCTCCCGGCCGAGGCCACCGCCGCCACGGGCGCCGCGGCCGTCGGCGCCAAGGCCGGGCCGCGCGCGGCGGGGACGCTCTCGGTGATCACGGGCGGGCTGGTGGTGCTGGCCGGGGGCCGGGTGCTGCGGGCGCTGACGGTGGCGACGACGCTCGCGTGGATGGGCTTCGGCGGGGTCGCGGTCACGGCGGTGCTGCTGGCCGAGCACATCGGCGGCCCGCCCAGCGCGGGCGGCCGGCTGCTGGTGGCGATGGCGGTCGGCTCGCTGATCGGGTCGCTCGCGTCCAGCCGCTGGCTCACCCCGAAGCACGCCGAACCGGTCATGATCGCCGGGCTCGTCGCGTTCGGCGCGTCCCTGGCCGCCCTCGCCGTGACGCCGTCCCTGCCCTGGGCGACCGCGGCGTTCGTCGCGGCGGGCGTCTCCGAGGGACCGGTGTTCGCGGCCACGCTCATGCTCCGCCAGCGCGAGTCCCCGCCCGACCGGCTCGGCCAGGTCAACACGACGGGCGGCAGCCTCAAGATCGGCGCGTCCGCCCTCGGCGCCGCCCTCACCGCCGCGTTCGCCGACGCGGTCGGCCCCATCGGCCTGGTGCTCGGCATAGCCGCCTTCCAGTTCGCAGGCGCCCTCGCCGGCCTGCTCCTCCTCCGCGTCCCCGCAGGCGAGAAGCCCGCCGAGGACCCGTAAAGCCGACGGACCCACGAGCGCCCGGCCGGACAGGAGGAGGTGACACGCCCACAACCGAGAGGCCACCCCATGCCGCCCCCAACCGCTCCTCGCCCGGCCACGCGAAGAGCCCCGCCGCCTCGCAAGCCTGACGGGGCTCGCGCATCGCGGTGGGCGAGGCCGGGCGGCGCTTGCCCGGTGTCCGCGCATCGCCCAGACCTACGGCGTAGCGCACGCCACTGCGGCGCGTGCCGTCCAGGAACTCACGGCGCGCGGTGCAGTGGTCGCGGTACCCGGACGCGGGACGTTCGTGGCGGACGCGGACGAAGGCAAGTAGCCCCGCACTACGGGCCCCAGACACACGAGAGGGCCCAGGCCGTAGCGCGGTCGGCCCGTGCTCGGCGTTGGCTCCGATCGACCGGCTCTACCTCGGCGCTCTGCTCGACCTTCTCGCGGGCCAGGGCGAGGGCGACCGGCTGTGGGAGGCGGCGTCCGACCTGATCGACCGCTTCCTGGGCACCCGCACCGTCATCGCCGGCACGGCCACCCGCCGGGCCCGCCGTTGACCACGACCCAGTCCAGCGCCCTGCTGCGCACCGCGATCGTCGACCGGGCGCTCCGGCACGGCCCGGAGGCGACCCCGTCCAGCTGCTGACCGGACGGAAAATCGGTCGACTTCCACCGGGGGCGACCGTAATGTCCGAGGCATGTTCCTCGCAGCCGGCACCCGGACGCTCGCAGGCCACGGCCTGCTGAGCGCGGTGCCGGCTGCCCTCTCGGCGGCGGCAGCGAACGCGGCCTTCGACGGCCTGCGAAGCTGACCCCTCTCCGTCCCACCCTCCGGAGAACCAGCGGAGGGGGGTGGTCCAGCGGTTCTCACCGGATCCACCAGTGAGGACAAGACCATGGCCAAGCAGCTGTACGAGCGCGACAAGCCCCACCTCAACATCGGCACGATGGGGCACGTCGACCACGGCAAGACGACGCTGACCGCCGCGATCACGAAGGTGCTCGCGGAGCGCGGGCTGGCGTCCGCGGTGCCGTTCGAGCGGATCGACCGCGCCCCGGAGGAGCGCGACCGAGGCATCACGATCAACGTCGCGCACGTCCAGTACGCGACCGCGACCCGGCACTACGCGCACGTCGACATGCCCGGCCATGCCGACTACGTGAAGAACATGATCTCCGGTGCCGCGCAGGTGGACGGGGCCGTCCTCGTGGTGTCCGCGCAGGACGGGGCGATGCCGCAGACGCGGGAGCACATCGTCCTCGCGCGGCAGGTCGGCGTCGGGCACGTCGTGGTGGCGCTGAACAAGGCCGACATGGTCGAGGACACCGAACTCCTCGACCTCGTCGAGCTGGAGGTGCGGGACCTGCTCTCGGAGTACGGGTTCCCCGGCGACGAGATCCCGATCGTCCGCGTGTCCGGGCTCCGGGCGCTGGAGGGCGACCCGTACTGGACGGCCCGCATCGTCGACCTGCTCGACGCGATCGACGCCTACGTGCCCGTTCCGGCGCGGGTGCTCGACCGGCCCTTCCTGATGCCGGTCGAGAGCGTCCTGACGATCACCGGGCGCGGCACCGTCGTGACCGGGGTCGTCGCGCAGGGCTCGATCCGGCTCGGGGAGGCCGTCGAGGTCGTCGGGCTCGGCGAGACCTTCGGCACCGTCGCGACCGGGCTGGAGACGTTCGGCCGCACGATGGACCACGCGGAGGCCGGCGACAACACCGCCATGCTGCTGCGCGGCGTCAAGCGGGACCAGGTCCGGCGCGGCCAGGTGATCAGCGCGCCGGGCGCGATCCGGCCGCACCTGCGGTTCCGGGCGCGGGTCCGGGTGCTGACCGCCGCCGAGGGCGGGCGGTCCAGGCCGTTCTTCCACGGGTACCGGCCGCAGTTCCACTTCCGCACCACGGACGTGGTCGGCGGCATCGACCTCGGCGACGGCGGCATGGCGCTGCCCGGCGACTCCGTCGAGATGGCGGTCGAGCTGGGCAAGCCGGTCGCGATGACCGAGGGGCTCGGCTTCGCCATCCGCGAGGGCGGCCGGACGGTCGGCGCCGGCACGGTCACGGCGCTGCTCGACTAGCGAGGAGGGCCCGGCGGGATCACCCGCCGGGCCCTTCCGCCGGTCCCGGGTAAATTCTTCCGGCCGCGGTGACCGAGCGGTCGCGAACGGCTGGCGGAAGCGATCTTGATGTGGTGGGATTCCGGCATCACCCCCGCAGATCCCCCATTTCTGGAGAACGTGTGCGATCTCCCCGCGCCCTGATTCCCCTGCTCTCGGTCTGTGCGGCCGCCGCGGTCGTGACCGCCGCCGCCACCGGCGCCAGCATCGAGGGCCTTCCGGGCGGCGGTGGAGGTCCCGCCCACGCCGACGGGGCCGCCCCCCGCCCCGCCGCCGTGACGATCACCGCGATGAGCTGGAACGTCTGCGGCGGGCCCGGCTGCCCGTCCGGCGCCGCGCCCGCCGGGGCCGCGAAGGACATCGTCCAGCGGATGCGGGCGACCGAGGTCGGCGGACGGAAGGTCAGGACGAACGCCGTCCTCCTCCAGGAGGTCTGCGAAGGGCAGCTCCGCACCGTCAAGAAGGCCGTGTCCGGCTGGAGCTGGGCGTTCGCCCCGTCGCCCGGCGGCGGGACGTGCGCGGACGGGCAGGGCGACGTGGGCCTCGCCATCGGCACCGACGCGGAGCTCACCGAGCACGGGCAGACCAAGCTCCCCGCGCCCGCCGGCCACTCCCGCATCGCGCTCTGCGGCGAGGTCCCGTCCTGGAAGACCCGCGTCTGCGTCACCCAGCTCGGCACGTCCGAGGACGCCCAGTGGCGCCGCAAGGAGGCCGGAACCCTGGCCACGCTCGCGGGCAAGGGCCGCGTCCTGATCGGCGGCGACTTCGCCGACGCCCCCGACAGCCCCGCCCTCGACCCCCTGTACGCCGCCTACGCCGAATGCGACCAGACCGGCTCTTCCCGGACGGGCGCCAAGACCCGGCAGAACTGGCAGGGCACCGCGGTCGAGAAGACCGACTACCTCTTCATCGGCAAGTCGGCCTCGGTCTCCTGCACCGTCCCCACCGCCGACACCAAGTCCTCCGACCACCGCCCCCTCTCAGCAGTAATCCGCTACCCCTGACGCACCCACCAGAAATTGGGCAGGCGGGGGCGCACTGACCCCAGCCATCGCCTCAGCCGTGAACGACCCCAAGTGTCGCGATCGCGTCCGAAGGCAGATTCGAGCGAAGCGAGAATCTGATCGCGCAGCGAGCCGCAAGGCGAGCCGGAGCGATGCCGGCGATCGCACGTTTGTGGGGGTCGCGGCGCCCCCGGGCGCCGCGACCCCACAAAAACGAAACTAAACAGCCCGGTCCCGGCCCTGCCAGTAGGGGGCGCGGAGGTCGCGCTTGAGGATCTTGCCGGTGGGGTTGCGGGGGATCTCGGTGCGGCGCTCGACCGAGGTGGGGCACGTCACCTTCTCGGCCGTGAACGACCGAGCTTGGAGGCTCGGTGATCACGCCTCGTCGCGCTCCCCGTCGCCGCTGGGTGTGATGCCGGGGGCGCATCACCCCGGTCCCGGCCGGAGGGCTCGGGATCGGGGTCGGGCATGGTGACAAATGCCCACGCCGTGCGCGCCCGCTGGCGGACGTTCACGGCGGCGATGTCGTCGGCCGGGCCAGCGAGCCCGCACGCGACGCACAGGAATCGGCCCCGGGTGGGGCGGTTCTTGCGGGAGACGTGCCCGCACCACGGGTTAGGGCACATCTGCGAGGTGTAGTGCGCGTCCACCTGCAGGTACGGCACTCCGGCCCGGCGGGCCTTGTACTCCAGGAAGGTGCCGAGCTGGTGGAACGGCCAGGACGACAGCGTGGCCCGCTGGTGCCGCTTGAGCCGGACCCGGTCGCGGATGCCGTCGAGTTGCTCGACGGCGATGCCGCGTCCGGTGCGTTGGGCATCGGCCACGATACTTTTGCTGATCTTGTGGTTCTCGCCGGTGGCGTGCCGGGCCTCCCGCTGTCTGCGTTTGGCCAGCCGCCGCGCGGCCGACCTGGATCCGGCCGCCTTCTTCTTCTGGAGTTCGGCCCGCCGGCGCGCCTGGGCCCGCCGGTACCGCTTCAGCGCCTGCCCCTGATGGTTGTTCCCATCACTAGTGGTGGCCAGGTTCTCGATGCCCCGGTCCACGCCGATCCAATCGGCCGGTTCGTACTGCTCGGTCTCTTTGATCTCGCAGGTGGCATAAAGGAACCATGTGCCGTCCCGGTGGACCAGATCCGATTCGCCCTTGCGGTGCTCGGCCAGGGTCTTCAGGTGGGACGGCTTGCCAGTGAAGCAGATGCCCTTCAACCGGCCCGCCGCGGTCCAGATCGATACCGTCCGGGCGTCGTACTGCCAACTGAGACAGCGATCGTCGAATGGGTGGGCGGCGTCCGGGCGGAACCCGATCGGCTTGGAGGTGGCCCTGCGCCGCCGCCTGGAGCGTTCCGGGCCGAGTAACCCGGCGTCGATCAGGGCGTGCAGCGTGGTGTAGGCGTCGGCGGTTTTCCGGATCACATGCAAGGCCGGCTGCGCCGACAAGCCCGACGCCTTCAGTTCGGCGTAGACGAGCTTTTGCAGCCCGGCGCGGGAGAAGACCTTCTGCTGGTACGCCTGGGCCGATACCCGATTCGCGGCCGCGTTGCAGATGTGCAGGGTCGCTGCCAGCGCAGTCGCCTGCACGGGCGACGGCAGCAACTTCACCTGTACGACCAACTTCACAATCCGTGACTATAGCATTACCCTGCATGAGGGCATCCGAACCTGGCGTGGCGGGAGCCCAGCCCCGATGCGCGGATGACGCGCCGGAATCGAGGTTCGCAATGGCGTCCCCGCCGCAGGCGCCGAGGCGTCGGACCACCACGTCCTGTCAGTGGTGGTCCGGTCCCGTGACGTAGGCGTTGGCTAGTGGACGCTGCGGTTCTGGTCCTTCCAGTAGGGCTCGCGGAGCTGGCGCTTAAGGATCTTGCCGGTGGGGTTGCGCGGGATAGTGTCGCGGCGTTCGACAGACGCCGGGCACTTGAAGTGGGCCAGCCGCTCGCGGCAGTAGTCGATGATCTCCTGGTCGGAGAGGTCGCCGGACACCACGACGATCGCCTTCGGGGTCTCGCCCCACTTGTCGTCGGGGACGCCGATGACGGCGCAGTCGGTGATGTCGGGGTGGCCCATCAGGACGTTCTCGACCTCGGCGGGGTAGATGTTCTCCCCACCGGAGATGATCATGTCCTTGACGCGGTCGTGGATGTAGAGGTAGCCGTCCTCGTCGAGGTAGCCGGCGTCGCCCGTCCGGAACCAGTTGTCCTCGGAGAGGGCGGTCGCGGTGGCGTCCGGCATGCCCCAGTAGCCCTTCATGTTCTGCGGCGTCCGGCAGAGGATCTCGCCGACCTGCCCCGGGGGCAGCTCCTCCTGCGTGGCCGGGTCGACGATCTTGAGGGTGGTGGTGGCGTTGGGGAGGCCGGCGCTGCGCAGCCGGTGCGCGTCCGGGCCGCCCGGGTCGTGGTCCTCGGGCGGCAGCATCGTGATCGCCCCGGTGACCTCCGTCAGCCCGTACACCTGCATGAACCGGGTCCCCGGCAGCATCGCCATGGAGCCGCGCAGGACGTCCTCGCTGATCGGGGACGCGCCGTACAGCATGAGCTTCAGGCTGGACAGGTCGCAGGCGGCCACCTCCGGGATCAGCTGCATGAACTGCAGCAGCACCGGAACCAGGAAGATGTGCGTCACGCCGTGCCGCTCGATGCCCTGCGCGATCAGGGTCGGGTCGGGTTCGCGGGCGATGACGCCCGTGAGGCCGTTGTAGACGGTGGAGACGGTGAGCACGTTGCCGGCCACGTGGTACATCGGCATCGCGACCATGAGCACGGACGACTCGTCGATGTCCCACACGTCGGTGGTCACCGCGAGCGCCGCCAGGAAGTTGTCGTGCGTGAGCATGACGCCCTTGGGCAGGCCCGTGGTGCCGGACGAGTAGAGCTGGACGAACACGTCCGCGGTGTCGGGCTCGTGCTCGGGCACGGTCTCGGGGGCCGTGTCGATCCAGGCGGCGTAGTCCTTGTGGGCGTCGGATCCGCCGATGACGACGGTGTGGGCGGTGTGCTCCAGCTTGCCGGCGATCGCGTCCAGGACTGGGACGAACTCGGGCCCGACGATGAAGACCTTCGCCTGCGCGTTGTTGACGATGTAGGCGACCTCGTCGGGCGCGAGCCGGTAGTTCACCGGGACCTGCACGGCGCCGATCCGGGCGGCGCCGAAGAGCTGCTCGGCGTATTCCAGGGAGTTCTTGTCCAGAATGGCGACCCGGTCGCCGGTGCCGACACCCGCGGCGGCCAGCGCGGCGGCGACCCGGTCGACGCGCCGGTCGAAGTCGCCGTAGGTGATCTCGGTGTCGCCCGCGATGTAGGCGACGCGATCGGGATGGGCGAGCGCGCGTTCGCGCAGCACTCCGTCAAGACCTGGCACGGTGGGCCCCTTTGCTGGATGACCGCCTGGTTGTTCCGGCATCATGCGGTGACCGGCGACACCGCGGCAAGGGGATCGGGCCGCTTACCTAGTGGCTTTTGGACATCTTGGACACGGCGGTCACGGCGAGTACCACCACGACGGCGATGAGTCCGATGAAGAAGAAGAACTTCAGCATCGAGAGGATCGCGCCGACGACGGTGAAAAGCAGCCAGACCGCGAGAATGACGCCCACGATGGTCAGAATCGTCTTACCCATGACTCCACCGTAAGCGTTCCTCGCGCGGCGGTCATCACCCTCGGGAACGACCTAGGCCCCACCGTGCGGCGGAGTCCATCCCGGAGGCGCACCAGGGGCGGAACCCTGACCCGGCCCCGGCTGGTACGGCGGCGCTGGAGGCTGTCCCGGGAAGGGCCGATGACCGGGGCCCGGCTGCGGGAAGGGCGCGCGGGCGGGCCCGGTGCCGCCGGCGACCATCGCGACCCGCAGCCCGGCGACGGCACCGGCCACCAGCGGCGCCAGCAGGTCCCACGCGTGGAAGCGCGGTTTCAGCACCGCGGTGATGTAGCCGCCGCTGAAGGAGGCGTTGTGGGTCGCCCCATAGAGAAAGACGCCGAGCCGGGTGCCGACGTAGAGCGCGACGAGCGCGGAGACGGCCGCGACGATCGGGGCGGCCGGGCCGCGGGGGCGGGTGAGGACGAGCCCGGCGGCCGTGAGGACCCCGACGACGACGCAGTGCAGCGCGTAGTAGGCGGTAGACGTTCGGAACTCCGCCAGGAACGGAGACTGGTAGATGCCGGCGAACGTCAGGATCACGCCGATGCCCGTGGCGACCGCGCCGCCCACGAGGACAAGGGCGATGGTTCCGGCGACGGGGGTCGCGGGACGCGTCTGAGACATCGGGCCATTAAACCGGTGATCGGGTGCTCACGCAGGTCAGCAGGTCAGAGCGGCCCACGGGGCATTCCTTACAGGGTGGTGACGGAATGGGCGGGGCGGGGGGCGGCGCCTTAGCGTGAAGGGGTGAACTCCGTGTCCCATGCCGGCCGCGTCCTGGTGGTCGACGACGACCCGACGGTGGCCGAGGTCGTCGCCCGGTACCTGGCCCGCGACGGGCACGAGGTCGTCTGCGTCGCCGACGGCCGGACCGCCCTGCGCAAGGCCGTCGACCAGCAGCCGGACCTCGTCGTCCTCGACCTGATGCTGCCGGGGATGGACGGCCTGGAGGTGTGCCGGCGGCTCCGCGAGACCTCGACCGTCCCGATCGTGATGCTCACCGCCCTCGGCACGGAGACCGACCGGCTCGTCGGGCTGGAGACCGGCGCCGACGACTACGTGACCAAGCCGTTCAGCCCGCGCGAGCTGGCGCTGCGGGTCCGGTCGGTGCTGCGCCGGGCGCGCGGGGCGCTCGTCCCGACCGGCCCGTCCGGGCCGCTGCACGACGGCGACCTCCTCGTGGACGTCAGCGCCCACGAGGCGCTGCTGCGCGGCGACCGGCTCGCGCTCACGTCCCGCGAGTTCGACCTGCTGGCGTTCCTGATGCGCCACCCGCGGCAGGCGTTCACCCGCGACGAGCTGCTCGAACGCGTGTGGGACTGGACGTTCGGCGACTCGTCCACGGTCACCGTCCACGTCCGCCGGCTCCGCGAGAAGATCGAGGACGACCCGACCACGCCGCGCCGCATCGTCACCGTCTGGGGCGTCGGCTACCGGTACGAGCCCGCGGAGCCCGGAGGCGACCGATGATCCCGTTCGAGGACCTCCTCTGGGTGATCTTCTACGCGGCGGTGGCCGCCCTCGTCGTCGCGGGGCTGGCGCTCGGCGTGCTGTACGCGCTGCGCGGACACTCGGTCGCCACGCAGCTGATCGTGGTCGGCGCCGCGACCGTGCTGGCGACCATCTCCGGCATCCTCGTGATCTCCTTCATGATGCTGCTGAACGATCACGACCGGTCGGTGGTGCTCGCCGTCGTGACGTCCGCCGGGCTGGTCGCGATGGCGGTGTCGGTGCTGCTCGGACGCCGCCTGGTCGCCGCGAACCGCGTGCTGGTCGAGGCCGTCCGCGCCGGCCGGTTCCGGCGGCCGGCCGCCCACCTCCCGGCCGAGCTGGCCGAGCTGTCCCGCGAGCTGGAGGCCGCCTACGACCGGCTGGCCGCCGCGCACGAACGCGAGCAGGCCCTCGAAGCGAGCCGCCGCGAGCTGGTCGCGTGGGTGAGCCACGACTTGCGCACCCCGCTGGCCGGGCTGCGCGCGATGGCCGAGGCCCTGGAGGACGAGGTCGTCGCCGACCAGCGGACCATCAACCGCTACCACGGCCGCATCCGCGTCGAGGTGGAGCGGCTGACCGAGATGGTGGACGACCTGTTCGAGCTGTCCCGCATCCACGCGGGGGCGCTGCGCCTGTCCCGCCGCCGCGTCGGCCTCGCCGACCTGGTCGCCGAGGCGGTCGCCGGCGCCGAGGCGCTGGCCCGCGCGAAGGGCGTCCGGCTGCACGGCGACGTCCGCGCGGGCCTGCCCGTCCAGGTCGACGCGGGCGAGCTGGGCCGCGCCCTGCGCAACCTCGTCGTCAACGCGATCCGGCACACCCCGAGCGACGGCGCGGTCGAGATCCTCGGCGAGGTCCGCGGCGGCGAGGCCCGGGTGACGGTGGCCGACGCCTGCGGCGGCATCCCGGAGGACGACCTGCCGCGCGTGTTCGACGTCGCCTTCCGCGGCGAGGCGGCCCGCACTCCCGGCGGCGGCGCCGGCCTCGGCCTCGCCATCGCCCGCGGCATCGTCGAGGCCCACGCGGGCGAGATCGGCGTCGCCAACGAGGGCCCCGGCTGCCGCTTCGAAGTCCGCCTCCCCCTGACCGTCTGAGGAACGGCGGAGCGAGGCGGCGCCGGATCAGTGGTCGAGGGCTTCGGAGATGGCTCGGTAGGTGGGGCAGGGCCAGCGGGACATGCAGGCGCGGCAGCGGCGGATGGGGCGGTCGGGGTCGCTGGTGATGCCGCCGGCCTCCTGCGGGCGGTGCAGGTCGATGAGGCGCAGGCCGAGGTCGGCGAACGCGATGACCTCCTCGCGGGCCCCGGAGAGGAAGGCGAGGTCCTCGCGCGACAGGCGCGTGCGGACCGGGACGAAGCCGTTCTTGTTCACCAGGCGCGAGAGGACCTGCGTGGACGTCCGCCACGTGCTGGACTTCGCCGAGCGCGCCCGGATCGTCTCCAGGCGTTCGCGGAGTTGGACATGCCGCTGTTGCACCCGCTCAGCCTCTCCTACTCCGGACGTCCGCGCGAGGCGAACCCGCGAGTTCGGCCGAACCGGGGATCACGGCATCACGGTGGGTAGTTCTCAAAGCGTACGGGGCTGGCAAGGCGGCGACACGCCCCGGAATCGCCCACGGGGCAGGGGACTTGGCGAACCGTCTGGCCCCGTGGCCGTGAGCGAGATAGTGTGCCGGACGTGGAGCTAAACGTTTCGACCGCATCTCAGGGAGGTCACGCCGTCGTCACGGCGACCGGTGAACTCGACCTGTACACCGCGCCCAAACTGCAGGCGGCCCTCGCGGCCCTGCTGCGCGAGGAGATCGACCGCATCGTGGTCGACATGAGCGGCGTCGAGTTCTGCGACTCGACCGGCATGAACGTGCTGCTCGCCGCCATGAAGCGGCTCAAGGAGCAGGGCGGCTCGCTGGAGCTCGCCGCGCCGCGCCCGGCCGTGAAGCGCATCCTGCAGGTCACCGGGCTCGACACCGTCTTCACCGTGACCGACGCCGCGCCCGTCCTGGACGCCGGCTGACCCGCGGCCGCCCCGGCGGGTGAACGCCGGGGTTCGCCGCGCGATCCCGCGGGGAAACGGCCCGGATCGTTCCGGGTGCCGTGCGGCATCGCGCGCCCGTCCCCGACTACGATCGCGGATATGCAGGACGTAGCGGTATGCATCCCGGCCAAGGACGAAGCCGACCGCATCGCGGCCACGGTCAAGGCCGCCCAGGAACTGCCCGGAGCCGACCTCGTCGTGGTGATCGACGACGGCTCGTCCGACGGCACCGGGCGGGTGGCGCGCGAGGCTGGCGCCCGGGTCGTGCGGCACAGCCGCAACCGCGGCAAGGGCGCCGCGATGGAGACCGGCGCCGAGGCCGTCCGGCTCCTGGACGAGGGCCGCGACCAGCCCCGCCACCTGCTGTTCCTGGACGCCGACCTCGCCGAGACCGCCGGCGGGGCGGCGCCGCTCGTCGAACCCGTCCGGGCCGGTGAGGCCGACATGACGATCGCGGTGTTCACCACGACGGTGAAGCTCGGCGGGCACGGGTTCGTCGTCCGGCTGTCCCGCGACGGGATCCGCCGCGCCACCGGCTGGGAGGCCACCGCCCCGCTGAACGGGCAGCGCTGCCTGACCCGGGCCGCGTTCGACGCCGCGCTCCCGCTCGCCGCCGGCTTCGGCGTGGAGACCGCGCTGACCGTCGACCTGCTGCGCAAGGGCTTCAGGGTGGCGGAGGTGGAGGTCCCGCTCGCGCACCGCGCCACCGGCACCGACTGGCGCTCCCAGCTGCACCGCGCCCGGCAGTTCCGGGACGTGGCCAGAGCGCTCGCCGTGCGCGAACCGGCGGTGGCCAGGAGGCTGGACCGCCTGCGCGGCAGCCGCCGGTGACCCGTCTCGGAACGGGCGGGCTGTGCGGGCTCGGAACCGGCGTCGCGTGCTTCGCCGTCACCGCCCTGCTCGGCCCGTCGGTGTTCCAGCCCGAGCTCGAGGGCCCCCGCCGCGAGCCGCCGTACGCGCTGGACGTCCACCCGTCCCCGTACCTGGTGATCGGCCTCGTCGTCGCGGGCATCGTGGCGAGCACGGTGGGGCTCGGCCTGTGCTTCGCCGCCGTCCGCCGGGGCTGGCGCGTGCGGCCGCTGCCGCTGGTGCTGGCCGGGATCGCGGCGGCGGTCGCGTTCATGGTCATGCCGCCGGTCGGGTCCACCGACCATCTGAACTACGCCTCGTACGGGCGGATGGCGGCGACCGGCCACGACCCCTACCGGACGAGCGCCGACGACCTGCCGAAGGACCCGGTCGCCGGGGCGCCCGAGGAGTGGCGGACGACGCCGTCGGTGTACGGGCCCATCGCCACGGGCGGGCAGGCGTTCGCCGCGTGGCTCGGCAGCGGCTCGGTGCGGCTGACCGTGTTCGTCCTGTCGGTGCTGAACACGGTCGCGTTCGCGGCGACCTCGCTGATCCTCTACCGGACGTCCAGGAGCGAGGAGCGGCGGCTCCGCACGGCGCTGCTGTGGACGTGCAACCCGCTCGTGCTGTTCCACCTGATCGCGGGCGCGCACAACGACGTCCTCGCCATCGCGCCGATGGTGGCCGCGCTCGCCGTCGCCGGCGGCCGGACGAGCTGGGCGCGCGGTCTCGCGGCCGGCGCGCTGGCCGGCATCGGCACGGCGATCAAGCTGCCCGCCGCGCTCGTCGCGGGCGGCCCCGCCTGGGCGCTGCTCCGCGAGACCTGGACCGAGCGCCGGTGGCGCCCGATCGGGGCGCTGGTCGCGCTCGTGGCGGGCGGCGTGGCCGTCACGGCGCTGTCGTACGTGCTCGCCGGACCGCACGCCCTCGACCAGGTCCGCGAGGCGAGCAACATGGTGTCGTTCGCGACGCCCTGGCATTTGGTGGACGAGTCGCTCGGCCGCGGCTCGCAGCGCGACGTCATCAAGCTAGGCGCGATGCTCCTCGGCCTGGCGCTGTTCCTGCTGCTGTTCCGCGCCCTGCCGAAGGACGACCTGTCGCCGGACGCGGGGGCGACGGCGCAGGACGCCGAGAACCGCCGCGTCGCCGTCGCGATCGTCCTCGCGTGGCTCCTCGCCGCCCCCTACGCGCTGCCCTGGTACGACGGGTTCGGCTGGGCGCTGCTGGCGCTGCTGCCGTGGACGCGGATCGACTGGATCCTGCTCGCGCACACCGCCGCGCTCAGCCTCGCCTACCTGCCCGCCCGCGCGCCCGCCCGGATCCGGCTGCCGGACGACCTGGAGTGGCTGTTCACCGTCGTTCGGCCGACCGTCGTTCCGTGGACGCTGCTGGCGATCCTGACGGCCCTGGTGGCGGCGTGTCTGCGTTCCTCAGGTCGATCTCCAGCGACCGGAGCCCGGCCGCGAGCATCAGCGGGGTCGCCAGGCTGAACGACACCGACAGGATCACCACGCCGGAGTCGTTCACCAGCGTGCCGATGACCCCGACGGTGAGCGCGCAGATCAGCGCCGGGCGCATCGTCAGGCTGTGCTCGTAGGCGCCCTGCAGCAGCGACACCCGCCACCGCGTCGGCCGCGCCAGGACGAAGAACAGGAACACCACCGCGGCGGCGAGCGCCAGCGTGTACGGCCAGTACCCGAGGCTGTTCAGCATCGCGTCGAACTTGCGGGTGACGACGCCCCAGGCGTCCCCGTCCATGAGGTCCTGCCAGAACCGGCCGAGGTGCGTCGGGTTGTCGCTGCGCGCGTTCAGGTAGGAGATGAACAGCACCAGGACCGCGCCGGCCACGAAGAAGACGCCGAGCCGGGGCGCCGAGACGCGCTTGCCGGCGACCATCAGGCCGAGCATCGCGAACGCGGGGACCATGGCCAGCACGCCGCCGAAGTCGCTGCCGAACGCCGGGAGCCCGTCCACCGCGACGGCGAACGCGCCGATCACGGCGACGATCCCGACCGCGACGGCCTTGCGCTCCTTGCGCAGCGGGTACTCCGTCAGCCACGCCGCCGTCAGGATCGAGGCGACGGCGAACAGCGAGAACGCCTGGTTGCCGAAGCCGTAGAACCGTCCGGCGACGAGGGCGGTGTAGCCCATCAGCGTGTTGAGCTGGAGGGACGAGCCCGTCATCACGTCCAGCGCGAGGACCAGCGCCGTCACCCCGGTGATCACCAGCCCGGGGACGACCGCGGAACGGCGCCACGGGCCCGCGAGCGCCACGCCGGTCAGCAGCCCGGCGAAGCCGAGGACGGTGCAGATCAGCACGGGCGTCGGCGCCTCGGCCCGCCACCACGGCAGCAGCCCGGCGAGGAACGACGCGCCCGGCGCCGCCCCGCCCAGCAGCGCTATCACCCGGGTACCGCCCAGTATCCGCGCCCGCGAGCGGCGGTCGCCGCCGAGGCGGCGCAGCGCGATCACCGCGACCCCGTACAGGACGAGCTGCGTCGCGAACAGCACCCAGTAGAACGACGTCTGGACGGTCCGGATCGCCTGCGCCGCGACGTCCTCGTCCATGAGCGCGTCGACCCGCTCGTGCGTGGACGCCTCCGACGGCTGCGACCGCCACGCCGACCCGACGGCCTGCTTCGGCTGCTTCACCCCGAGCAGCTTCAGCGTCGTCGCGGTGAGGTCGGTCAGCGTGACCAGGCCGTCCTGGCGGGTGGCGCCAGAGGTCATGTAGCCGGGCTCGAAGCCGGGCCCCGTGGCGATCGCGACGCGCAGGTGCGGGTCCACGCCGATGTCGGACAGGCCCGCGACGAGGACGTTCGTGCCTTCGGGGAGCCCGGTCACGACCTGGGCGACGCGGCGGTCCGCGGCGGCCGCCGCGGCGGCGCGCTTGCGGTCCGACAGCGGGACCTGGTCGCCCTTGGGGTCGACGCCGGCGTTGATGTAGGCGCGGAACAGGTCGTCGACGTCGACGGCGGCGAGCGGGCACCGCGCCCAGTCGGCCGCGGTGACCTTGCCCGGGGACTCGACGTAGCGGTCCACGCGCCCGCCGCCGTTGCCGGCGCCGAACACCGCGCCGGGCCCGACCGCCGTCGTGCAGCCGCCCGCCTCGTGCACCTCGTCGCCGAGCAGCCCGATCTGGGCGTGGTAGTTCGTGCCCGCGTTGTCGCTCTTGATCGCCGGCCAGCCGGCGGCGATGGCGCCGCCCGGCGGCGGGGCGCCGGTGGGGGAGTCCTGGCCCGGCAGGATCGGCGCGGACGGCAGCGCGCAGTCGCCGTGCGGCAGCCGGGACCGCTGCCCGGCCGACAGCGTCAGCCAGCCGTCCGTCGGGCACGTGTTCACCCGCGTCGTGCGGACGCTGAGGCCCGCACCCGCCCCCTGCGCCGTCAGGCCCCACAGCGCCGGGGTGTTCTCCCGGGTGACGTCGCTCCACATCAGCCCCGGCACCCCGATGATCACCACGCGCCCGGTGGGCGCGGAGCCGGCCTCCGCGTGGGCCGCGGCAGGCCAGATCGCGCCGGTCAGGACGGTGACGAGGGTCGCGAGGAACATTGCGATCTTCGTTCCCCGGGGTGTCATGGCGTTCAGGTTACAAGAGCCCCACCATCGGGTAGGGGTCATATCCTGCGTGCTGTGGACGGTCTCATGGCGCGCGATGCCGGCGAAACCCGCGGCGAGGCCGCCCCCGCCGCCCCCCGGCGGGGCCCGCTCGATCTGATCATTGTCCTGGCCGGCGTCGTGGTGGCCGTGGCCGCCGTCACGCCGATCGTGGTGCGCTGGCTCGGCAATCCGCCCGACCAGCGGCTCGTCGACCTGGAGGTCTACCGGGAGGGCGGCCGGGCGGTCCTGCGCGGCGCGCCGCTGTACGACTTCCTGACGCAGCCCCCGCAGCTGCTGCCGTTCACCTACCCGCCGATCGCAGCCGTCCTCGCCGTCCCGTTCACCCTGCTGCCCTGGCGTGCCGCGCAGTGGGCGTGGACGGGGCTGATCTACGTGGCCCTCGCGATCGTCGTCTGGTACGCCTTCCGCGACCTCATCCGCCGGACGGGACGCTGGGCGCCGCTCACCGCCGGCGTGCTCTTCGCGGCGATGGCGTGGCTCGACCCCGTCCGCGACCAGGTCCGGTTCGGGCAGGTCGGGCTGTTCCTGCTCGCCATGTGCCTGGCCGACTGCTGCGCCCGCACGGCCCGCTGGCCGCGCGGGGCGCTGGTCGGGCTGGCGCTGGCGATCAAGCTGGTGCCGGGCGTCTTCCTCGTCTACTTCCTGATCACCGGCCGGCGGGAGGCGCTGGCCAACGCGGTGCTCACGGCGGCCGCGGCCACGCTCGCCGGGTTCGCACTGCTGCCGTCCGACTCGTCCGGCTTCTGGTTCGGCGCGCTGTTGCAGGGCGGTGACCGGACGGGCGCGGTCGACGGCACCACCAACCAGGCGATCCACGGGATCGTCGCCCGGATCCTGGACGAGGGGCCGGCCCGGACGTTCGTGTGGCTGTCGTTCGCCCTGGTCGTCGCCTGCTTCGGGTTCGCGTGGGCCCGCCGCGCGACCCTCGCCGCCGATGCCGCGACCGGGACGGACTCCGCCAGCCTGCTGCTCGCCGGGGTCGCGATCGTCGGGCTGCTGTCCGTTGTCCTGTCCCCTGTGGGGTGGATTCACCACCTTGTCTGGATGATCGCGGTGGTCGGCGCTCTGGCCGGTGATGGGCGGGACACGCGAAGATGTCTGTTCGCGTGCGGGCTCTGGCTCCTCTTCCTGTTCCCGATCCCTTGGTGGGCGCGCGCGCTGATCGGCCCGGACCACTCCATGGTCTCGGTCTTCGCGGGCTCGGTCCTGCGCGACACGTTCGGCATCGCCGCGCTCGTGTCCATCCTGGCGCTCGGCACCTGGCTCGTGAAACGGCTCGATCCGGTCACCAAGCCCGAGGATCCTTCGCAACAGCAGGTCGGGATGGGTACGCTCAGCTCGTGATGCTTGTCGCGGTGGCCGTCGCGGGCCTGGTCGCCGGGGTCGCGGGGCTGTCCATCGCAGTTGTCGCGCACAACCGGGTCAACCAGGTCGTCGACGAGTGCGGGGAAATGCTGAGGCGCCAGCTCCAGGTGGCGAGCGGGTCGGTCGACGAGCGCGCGCTGCGCGATCTCGCCATCGTCCACTACGACGCCCTCAAGGAGATGTCGGGACACCGCTCGTTCTCGCTCGCCCTGATCAACGCGGTCGGGGACGGGGTCATCGTCAGCTCCATCAACGGGCGGACCGAGACGCGCACCTACGCCAAGGCCGTCCAGGCGGGGCACGCCGTCGAGACCCTCTCCCCCGAGGAGAACCAGGTCCTGCGCGCGGCCCGGCTCGGAAAGGGCCCGGTCGTCTCGATGGACGACCCGCTGCCCGACTTCGGCAACGGCGACCGCACCCCCACGGCCCGCGCCTGACCCGCGGCCGAGTACTGGGCTTTACGGACCGGGAAGTAAACTCGGCCATCTCGCGAAACACACCACCCGGGGGACTCCGTGACCGCAGACGGCAGGACAGCGCGCTACGCCTACCTGGGTCCGCGGGGCACCTTTACCGAGGCCGCGCTCCACACCCTCCCGGGCGCCGCGGACGCCGAGCACGTCCCGTGCGCGACCGTTCCGGCCGTCCTCGAAGCCCTCCGCAACGGGGAGGCCGACACCGCGGTCGTCGCGCTGGAGAACTCCGTCGAGGGCTCGGTCCCGACGACCCTCGACGAGCTCGCCACCGGCGAGCCCCTGCAGATCGTCGGCGAGATCCACCTGCCGGTCTCGTTCGCGCTGCTCGTCCGTCCGGGCACCGCGCTGGACGACATCAAGACCGTCGCGTCCCACCCGATCGCGCAGCCGCAGTGCCGCCGCTGGCTGCTGGAGAACGTCCCGGACGCCGAGTGGCGCGCCGCGACGTCCAACGCCGAGGCCGCCCAGCACGTCGCCGACGGCCACTACGACGCCGCCCTCGCCGGCGCGTTCGCGGCCCCCCGCTACGGGCTGTCGATCCTCGCCGAGGACATCCACGACGTCGCCGACGCGGTCACCCGGTTCGTCGTCCTGCACCGCCCCTGCACCCCGCCGCGGCCCACCGGCATGGACAAGACGACCGTCGTCGCGTTCATCGGCGAGGACCACCCGGGCGCGCTGCTGGAGATCCTCACCGAGTTCTCCGTCCGCGGCATCAACCTGACGCTGATCCAGTCCCGCCCCACCGGCGCGGGCCTCGGCTCGTACCTGTTCTGGATGGACTTCGAGGGCCACGTCGCCGACGCCCGCGTCGGGGAGGCCCTGATGGGCCTGCGCCGCGTCTGCTCCGACGTCCGCTTCGTCGGCTCCTACGCCCGCGCCGACCAGGTCCGCCCGGAGATCCGCCGCGGCACCCACGACACCGACTTCACCGAGGCCGCCGCCTGGGTCGACGCCATCCGCACCGGCCACGCCTGAGCCGCCGGAAACAGCCGCCGGAAATCAGACGGCACGGACGCTTGTTGCACGGAGCACGTCCCGAGAAAGGTGTTCCCGTGCGCGTTGAGATCTGGTCCGACGTCGTGTGCCCCTGGTGCTACCTCGGCAAGCGCCACTTCGAGCGGGCGCTGGAGGGTTTCGAGCACCGCGACCGGGTCGAGGTGATCCACCGGTCCTTCCAGCTCGACCCGTCGTTCCCGCACGGCGAGACCGTGGACGTGGCCGACATGCTGGCGGACAAGTACGGCATGACCCGCGACCGCGCGGTCGAGATGAACCGGCAGATGGAGGAGCGCGCCGCGGCGGCCGGCCTGGAGTACAACCTGGAGGGCGGCCGCGCGGGCAACACCGCCGACGCACACCGGCTGATCCACCTCGCGGGCGAGCGCGGCGTGCAGGACGCGGTCGTGGAGGCCCTCTTCAAGGCCCACTTCACCGACCGGCGCTCGGTGTTCGACCACGACTCGCTGGTGGAGATCGTGACCGAGGCGGGCCTGGACGCCGCGGAGGCGCGCGAGGTGCTGACGTCCGGGAAGTTCGCCGAGGAGGTGGACGCCGAGTACCGCGCTGCGCGCGATATCGGAGCGACGGGTGTGCCCTTCTTCGTCGTCGACCGCCGCTACGGCGTCTCGGGCGCCCAGCCCACCGAGACCTTCACGCAGGTCCTGGACCAGGCCTGGGCGGAAGCGAACCCGACCCCGATCATGGTCGGCGACCAGGCCGAAACCTGCACCGACGACACCTGCGCGGTCCCCCCGCCCAACCGGTAAGCCCCTGGGTTACGCTGCGCCGATGGACTTCGATCTCTACGAGCGGGAGTTGTGGGCCGGGCGGGCGCCCGCGTATGAGCGGGGGTTCGCGCACGTCACGCGGTACATGGTCGAGCCGCTGCTGGACGCGGCCGGGGTGGCGGGCGGCACGCGGTTCCTCGACGTGGGGACGGGCCCGGGGTTCGTGTCGCGGGAGGCGGTCCGGCGCGGCGCCGAGGTGTCGGCGCTGGACGCCGAGCCGGGCATGGCGGAGACGGCGGCCAGGAACGTGCCCGGGCTGGACGTGCGGGTCGCCGTCCTGCCGGAGGTGCCGTTCGGCGACGGGACGTTCGACGCGGTCGCCGGCAACTTCGTGATCAACCATGTGGGGGATCCCGGTGCGGCGCTCGGTGCGCTGCGGCGGGTCCTGCGCGAGGGCGGGCGGCTGGCGCTGACCTGCTGGGTGATGCCGGGCAGGGGCGCGCTCGCGATCGTCCGGGAGGCGATCGAGGCGGCCGGGGTGCCGTGGCCGGACGACATTCCGGAGCCGCCGTTCCTGCGGTACGGGGAGCCGGCGGCGTTCCGGCGGCTGGTCACCGAGGCGGGGTTCGCCGAGGTCGCCGTCGAGGAGGTGACCTGGGAGCACGTCGTCGACCCCGAGGAGTGGTGGGAGACGGGCGCGCTGTCCCGGGTCGGCACCAACGGCGTCATCGTCGGGCGGCAGGACGCGGCGACCGTCGCCCGCATCAAGACCGAGTACGACCGGATCGTCTCCGCCTACGCGGTGCGGGACGGCGAGGTCGCGCTGCCCGCGCACGCGCTGCTGGCCAGCGGGGTCCGCTGAGACAGCGGATATACGCGCGCGGACGAGGTTCCGGCCCGGTAGCCTCGGGTCTGTGATTGACCTGCGAGCTCTTCGAGAGGATCCCGAGCGGCTGCGCGCCTCGCAGCGCGCCCGCGGTGAGGATGACGCCGTCGTCGGCAAGCTGATCGACCTGGACGGGAGGCGCCGTTCGGCGCTGACGTCGTTCGAGCGGCTGCGCGCGGAGCAGAAGAGTTTCGGCAAGTCCGTGTCCAAGGCGCAGGGCGACGAGCGGCAGGCGCTGCTGACCCGCGCGAAGGAGCTCGCGCAGCAGGTGAAGGAGCGCGAGGCGGAGGCCGACCGGCTCGGCGAGGAGCTGGACGCGCTGCTGAAGAGCGTCCCCAACCTGATCGAGGACGGCGCCCCGCCCGGCGGCGAGCAGGACTTCGTCGTCCTGGAGCACGTCGGCGAGCCGACCACGTTCGACTTCGAGCCCAAAGACCACCTGGAGCTGGGCGAGAGCCTCGGCGCGATCGACATGGAGCGCGGCGCGAAGGTGTCGGGCGCGCGGTTCTACTACCTGACGGGCGTGGGCGCGCGGCTCCAGTACGCGCTGCTGAACCTCGCCATGGAGCAGGCCGTCGCGAGCGGGTTCGTGCCGATGTACCCGCCGGTGCTGGTGAAGCCGGAGGCGATGGAGGGCACCGGGTTCCTCGGCGCGCACGCGGCGGAGGTGTACCACCTGCCGCAGGACGAGCTGTACCTGGTGGGCACGTCGGAGGTCCCGCTCGCCGCGTACCACATGAACGAGATCATCGACGAGCTGCCGCGGCGGTACGTCGCCTGGTCGTCGTGCTTCCGCCGGGAGGCCGGCTCCTACGGCAAGGACACGCGCGGCATCATCCGCGTCCACCAGTTCGACAAGGTGGAGATGTTCTCCTACTGCGACCCGGCCGACGCGCACGCCGAGCACCTGCGGCTGCTGGAGTGGGAGAAGGAGATGCTCGCCAAGGTCGAGATCCCGTACCGGGTGATCGACGTGGCGGCCGGCGACCTCGGCTCCAGCGCGGCCCGCAAGTACGACTGCGAGGCGTGGGTGCCGACGCAGAACACCTACCGCGAGGTCACCTCGACGTCCAACTGCACCGAGTTCCAGGCGCGCCGCCTGGCGGTCCGGCACCGCGACGCGGACGGCCGGAACCAGCCGGTCGCGACGCTGAACGGGACGCTCGCGACGACCCGGTGGATGGTCGCGATCCTGGAGAACCACCAGCGGGCCGACGGGTCGGTGCGGGTGCCGGAGGCGCTGCGCAAGTTCCTCGGGCAGGACGTGCTGGAGCCGGTCAAGCGCTGACCCGCGGGCGGGCGGTCCGCGCGGTGTCGCCTAGGGTGTGTCCCATCTGCCCAGGAAGGTGACATGACCAAGTCCGCACCGCGCGTGATCGCCACCGACCTCGACGGGACGATCGTCCGCTCCGACGGGACGATCTCCGCACGGACCGTCTCCGCCCTCTCCCGCGTCGAGCGCGCCGGCTCGATGCTGGTCATGGTCACCGGCCGGCCGCCGCGCTGGATGACCGACATCGCCGCGGCCGTCGGCCATCGCGGTGTCGCGATCTGCGCGAACGGGGCCGTCCTGTACGACCTGCACACCGAGGCCGTCCTGCGGGCCGACGAGATCCCGCCGGACGTGCTGGCGGAGACGATCGGGCGGCTGCGCGGCATCTCGCCGGAGCTGCGGTTCTCGGTGGAGTACCCGGACGAGTTCGTGTACGAGGCGCGCTACGAGATGGGGCGCTGGGACGCCCGGAAGTTCGGCGGCCGGCCCGTCGACGACGGGGAGCTGGTGAGCCGCGCCGGCACCAAGCTGCTCGCGTTCCACCCGGACGCCGACCCGGACACGCTGTCGGAGAAGGCGACCCAGGCGGTCGGCGACCTCGTGACCGTCACGCACTCGTCGGGGCGCGGGCTGCTGGAGATGAGCGCGATGGGCGTCACCAAGGCCAGCGCCCTCGCGGCCCTGTGCACCGAGCAGGGCATCGCGGCGTCGGACGTCACCGCGTTCGGCGACATGGTCAACGACCTGCCGATGCTGAGCTGGGCGGGCACCTCCTACGCCGTCGCGAACGCGCATCCGCTCGTGCTGGCGGCGGTGACGCACCGGACGTCCCGCAACGACGACGACGGCGTGGCCGAGGTCCTGGAACGCCTCTTCCCATGACGACGGCCGCACCCCCGTTCGCGGGGTGCGGCCGGGGGACGTGTCACAGGTAGGGGCCGGACGACCGAGGGCCGGGCTTCTGCTGCTCCTCCTCGCCGCCGGGCATCATCCCGGCGGGCAGGGCGCGGCGCATCTGCTCCAGCTGCGCGCGGGCCGCCATCTGCTGGGCGAACAGCGTCGTCTGGATGCCGTGGAAGAGGCCTTCCAGCCAGCCGACGAGCTGCGCCTGCGCGATCCGCAGCTCCGACTCGCTCGGCACCGTGCCCTCGGTGAACGGCAGCGACAGCCGTTCCAGCTCCTCGACCAGCTCGGGCGCGAGGCCGTCCTCCAGCTCCTTGATGGACGACTTGTGGATCTCCCGCAGCCGGGCCCGGCTCGCCTCGTCCAGCGGGGCGGCCTTGACCTCCTCCAGGAGCTGGCGGATCATCCCGCCGATCCGCATGACCTTCGCCGGCTGCTCGACCATGTCGGTCACCGACTTGCCCTCGGACTCGCCCTCACCGCCGCCCTCGACGGCGATGCCGTTCGGGCCGAGCACGAGCACCTGCGGTTCCTGTCCAGACTTGTTCTTCGAAGGCTCGCTCATAATCCCCCCATACTCACACGGTCAGCAGGATCTTGCCGACGTGACCGCTCTCTTCGAGCAGCCGGTGCGCGCGGGCCGCGTCCGCGATCGGGATCCGCCGGTCGACGACCGGGCGGATCGTCCCGGACTCCAGCAGCGGCCACACGTGCTCCCGGACGCCCGCGACGATCTCCGCCTTCTCCTCCGGCGGACGGGCCCGCAGCGTCGTCGCGTGCACCAGCGCCCGCTTGCGCAGCAGCTTGCCGAGGTCAAGCTCGCCCTTCGCGCCGCCTTGGAGGCCGATCACCATGAGCCGCCCGCCGGTGGCGAGCGCCTCCACGTTCCGCTCCAGGTACTTGGCGCCGACCAGATCGAGGATGACGTCGTAGGGGCCGCTCTCGACGAAGTCCTCCTCGCGGTAGTTGACGGCGACGTCGGCGCCGAGCTCCCGGCACCTCTCCGCCTTCTCCGCGCTGCCCACCGTCGTCACCACCCGGGCGCCGCGGGCCTTCGCGAGCTGGATGGCGAACGTCCCGATGCCGCTGCCGCCGCCGTGCGCGAGGAACGTCTCGCCCTCGCGGAGGCCGCCGAGCATGATCACGTTCGAGAACACCGTGCACGCGACCTCCGGAAGCCCGGCCGCGTCGACGACGTCCACGCCGCGCGGCACCGGGAGGACCTGGCCGGCGGGCACCGTGACCCGTTCGGCGTAGCCGCCGCCGCTGAGCAGCGCGCACACCTCGTCGCCGACGGCCAGGCCGGTCACGTCCGCGCCCAACTCGGCGATACGGCCGGACACCTCCAGGCCCGGATACGGGGGAGCGCCCGGCGGCGGCGGATAGAAGCCCATCCGCTGCATGACGTCCGCGCGGTTGACGGCGCTCGCCGCCACCTCGATCAGTACCTCGCCCGGCTTCGGCGCCGGGTCCGGTACCGGCGTCCATGCGAGGACGTCCGCGTCTCCCGGCTCCCGGATCACGATGGCATGCATACCGATCACGCTACCGGGCGCGTCCAAGGCGCCCGGAACCTCGAACTTCTTCGCGGCAATGGCGATCTACTCGTGGGATGCGTGGTATTGGCGCACAGGTATCCTGCGTGGGGGCCAATTTGCCCACCTGCTCCGTGTAATCAACAGAGGCGTGCCCTAGGGGGAAGAACGGTGGCGAGGAACGAGCACGACGGGCGGTCCCTGGAGGAGCGGCTGGCCTCACTGGACGCGATGAGCGGAGAGACGACCGGGCCGTCCCCCGTCCCCGAGGCGGAGAAGGCCTCGGAGGAGAACACCGGCGAGCAGGAGAACGCCCCGCCCCCCGCCGAGCCGCCGGCCGAGCAGGCCGAGCAGACCGATCCGAACAGCAGCCCCTGGCTCGCCGCGCCCCCCACGTTCCAGGGTCAGCCGGGTGATGACGCGTTCGGGCCCCCGATGCCTCCGCCGTACGACGGCGGCCCGATGCCGCAGCCGTTCGACGGCGGGATGCTCCCGCCGCCGTACGCGGGCATGGGCGGCTACCAGGGCTACGGGCAGGGCCAGCCGGGCGAGCAGGGGCAGCAGCCGTCGCCGTACGAGGTCAACGGCAACGCGACCCCGCCCCTCGACCAGCTTCCGCCGTACCCGTCCGAGCAGGCCCCGCCGCAGGACGCCGCCGGCCAGCCCTACCAGCCGCCCGTCGACCCCGCCACGGGCCAGCCGTTTCCCCAGGACACGGACGCCTCGGGCCAGCCGTACGTGCCGATCGACCCGAACACGGGCCGTCCCATGCCACCGGACCCGAACGCGCAGCCCTTCCCGCCCGCCGACCCGGCGGCGGCCGGCCGGCGGTTCACGCCCATGGAGCAGCAGCCGTTCCCGTCCGTGGACCCCGTGACGGGTCAGCCGTGGCAGCCCGACCCCAACGCCGGCGCCCAGCCGTACCCGCCCGCCGACCCCTCGACGGGCCAGATGTACCAGCAGGACCCCGGCGCGGTCCCTCAGCCGTACCCGCCGATGGACCCGAACATGGGCCGCCCGTACCCGCCCCCGCCGCCCCCCGGCGCCCAGCCCTACCCACCGGTCGACCCCAACACGGGCCAGCCGTACCCGCCGGTCGACCCCAACACCGGCCAGCCCTATCCGCCGGTCGATCCGAACACCGGCCAGCCGTACCCGCCCGTCGATCCCAACACGGGCCAGCCGTACCCGCCCGTTGACCCGAACACCGGCCAGCCGTACCCGCCGGTCGACCCGAACACCGGCCAGCCCTATCCGCCCGTCGATCCCAACACCGGCCAGCCGTACCCGCCGGTGGATCCGAACACGGGCCAGCCGTACCCGCCCGTTGACCCCAACACCGGGCAGCCGTACCCGCAGCCGGGCTACGGGTACCCCGGCGGGTCTCCGCAGGACCAGTCGCAGTACCCGCACACGCTCAACCAGATGATGCAGCCGGACCAGTCCGTCCAGCAGCACCAGTCCGGACCGCAGAGCACCGAGAACCTCAGCTCCGAGAACCTGCTCGGCGAGCGCAAGATCGCGCCGTCCTCCGGCTGGCGGCGCGCGGTCTACAAGGCGACCGCCGGCAACATCCACCCCGGCGAGTCGCAGAACGACCTGCGCCGCAAGGACCTCGTCGCGCGGGCGCGCACCCCCGTGACGGGCGGGCACCACCGGGTGGCGGTGATGTCGCTGAAGGGCGGCGTCGGCAAGACGACCACGACGACCGGCCTCGGCTCGATGCTGGGGTCGCTGCGCGGCGACCGGGTCATCGCGGTGGACGCCAACCCCGACCGCGGGACCCTGTCGGACAAGGTCCGGCTGGAGACCGCCGCGACCGTCCGCGACCTGCTGAACAACCGCGAGCAGATCCACCGGTACGCCGACGTCCGCGCGTTCACCTCGCAGAACGAGGCGCGCCTGGAGATCCTCGCGTCCGACCGCGACCCGGCGGTCAGCGAGGCGTTCAGCGCCGACGACTACGCCGCCGTCGCCGTCGTCCTGGAGCAGTACTACTCGGTCTGCATCACCGACTGCGGCACCGGCCTGCTGCACTCGGCGATGGCGGGCGTGCTGAGCCTGGCCGACCAGCTCGTCCTGGTCAGCTCCCCGTCGGTGGACGGTGCCCGCTCCGCGAGCGCGACCCTCGACTGGCTGGAGGCGCACGACCACGGCCACCTCGTCCGCAACGGCGTCGTCGTGCTGTCGATGGTCCGCAACCGCACCCGCAGCCAGGTCGACCTGGACAAGCTCCAGTCCCACTTCGAGAGCCGCTGCCGCGCCGTCGTCCGCATCCCCTACGACGACCACCTGGAAGAGGGCGCCGAGGTCGAGCTGGAGCAGCTCGCCCCCGGGACCCGCGAGGCCTACCTGACCCTCGCCGCCGTGGTCGGCGACGGCTTCGCCTACCAGCGCCCGCAGACCTGACCGTCCCGCCACGACCGGTACCGGTCTCCGGTTCTGCGTCCTTTTCCCACGTCCGCGTGCCGGATGGGTGGAAAAGTGGTCGGCCGCAGACGCTGCGTGGTCGAGGGGTGGCGGATTGGACGATCAGGAGTTGAAGGCGGCCCAGTCGAGGGTCGCGACGTTCACGGATCCGGCGGTCCGCGACCGCGTGTCCCTCGACCGGGAGCCGGACGGCGCCGAGATGGAGTACGCCGAGGGCCTCAAGGCCGTCGAGGTGCGCCGCCGCCTGCGCGCCCGGTTCGAGGAGGCGCCCGACCTGACCCGGATCATCCTCGTCCGGGACGGCCGGCGGGTCGCGGTCGCCCCCCGCGAGAAGGTGCTCGCCGCGCCCGCGACCGCCGGGACGCCCGCCGCCGGCCTCGGCGAGTCCGACCGGGCGGGGCTTCCGGGACGCTCCACCCGGTACCGGCTCCTGGTCTACGGCTGCACGCGGCCCGGATGCGGGGAGCGCGCCCACCGGTCCTTCCACGACGAGCGCTTCCCGCCGGAGTGCGCGAGCGGCCACGGCCCGATGGCGTTCACCGGGGCGGTCCGGTGAAGCTCGACGCGGTTCTCAAGGCGCCGTCGGACTCCGGGTTCGGCCGGCGGTTCGTCCTGATCGGCTACTTCCCGGTGTACGCGGCGGCGCTCTGGCTGCTGACGCTGGTGTGGGCGGGCGCGTGGGGGCCGCTGGAGTTCGGCGCGGCGTGGCGGACGGCGGCCGGGCTGGGCCTCGGCGAGGTGGTCCTGCTGGTCCTCGCCCTGACGATCGTGGCCGTCGTCCTCCAGCCGTTCCAGCTCGCGATGATGAGGATGCTCGAAGGCACGGGACCGTGGCTTCCCTTCTCGTCGCTGCTGCTGCGAGGCCAGAAGAGGCGGCGGAACCGCCTTCGCGAGGACGCGGCGCCGTCCGGCCCGGCGCCGGCGCAGGAGGAGATCCAGCGGGCCGGGGAGAAGGGCCACGAGCTGCGCCGCCGCTTCCCGGCACCGGACCACCTCCTGCGGCCGACCGCGCTCGGCAACGCGCTCACCGCCATGGAGGACGGCGCCGGACGCCACTACGGCGTCGACGCGGTCGTGGCGTGGCCGCGGCTGTACCCGCTGCTCGGGGAGCGGGTCCGCGAGCTGGTCGACGACCGCCGCGACGGCCTCGACCTCGCCGCCCGGATGGCGGTGACCCTGGCGGTCACGGCGGTCGCGACGGGCGTCCTGCTACTGGGCTCGGGCTGGTGGTGGCCGCTGGCGCTCGTCCCGGCGGCGCTGGCCTGGCTGTCCTACCGGGGCGCCGTGCACGCCGCCCTCGCCTACGCCGAGACCGTCTCGGTGGCGTTCGACCTGCACCGTGCGGAACTGTTCGGCGCGTTGCGCGTGAAACTCCCGAAGGACCTGAAGGAGGAGCGCGCCCTGAACGAGGACTGGTGCGACCACTGGCGGCAGGGCGTCCCGCTCGACGAGGCCATGGAGTTCGCCGGCAACCCGAACGAGAGCTACATCGTCCACAAGGAACAGAAGTGACCGATCCGGATCCCGCGTCCACAGTCCTGCCGTACTCGATGATCGTCGGCCAGGAGGAGCTGCGCTCGGCCCTGGAGATCGCCTACGTCGCGGACGCCGTCGGCGGCGTGCTGGCGACCGGGCAGCGCGGCACCGCCAAGACCACCACGGTCCGCGCGTTCACGCTGATGCTGACCGGCGAGCTCCCGGTCACGCTGCCGATCGGCGCCACCGACGACCGGGTGCTCGGCGGCTGGAAGATCGACAAGCTGATGAAGGGGGACCCGGAGCCGCAGGACGGGCTGCTTCTGGAGGCGTCCAGGTCCGAGGCCGGCATCCTCTACATCGACGAGGTCAACCTGCTCGACGACTACCTGGTGAACATCATCCTGGACGTCGTCTCCACGGGCGTGCTCAACGTCGAGCGCGACAACCTCGCGGCGAAGGCCGTTCCCGCGCGGTTCACGCTGGTCGGCACGATGAACCCGGACGAGGGCAGCCTGCGCCCCCAGCTGCTCGACCGGTTCGGGCTGGTCGCCGAGGTGCGGCCGGAGAACGACGCGGACCGCCGCGCCGAGATCATGGACGCGGTGCTGACCTTCCAGGACGACCCGGATTCCGCGCGAGTGGCGGAGGCGAGGCAGCGTGACCTGGAGACGCGGGCCGCGCTGGACGCGGCGAAGCGGCGGGTCGGGAAGGTCCGCTTCGCCGCTGGGGTGCTCGCGGGCTGCGCGCGGGTCGCGAAGGAGTTCGGGCTCGCCGGGCACCGCGGCGAGCTGGTGCTGGCCCGCGCGGCGCGCGCCCGCGCGGCCCTCGACGGCGCGCCGGAGGTCACCGCCGGGCATGTCGCGGAGGTCGCCCGGCCCGCGCTGGTGCACCGCAGGTCGAGCGACCATTCCGGGCGGCTGCCGGACTGGGGCCCGGAGGAGGCCGGCCGGGTCGTGGCACGGCTCCGGGGGGCGTGAGGGTGGCCGCGCTCGACCGGGTGCGCACGCTGCTGAGCTGTCTGGCGGCGGACCCCCGGCTGGGCGGTGTGCTGTTCTACGACCTCGACCCCTTCCTGCTGGCCCCGCTCGCGCGGCTGCTCACCGGAGTCCTGCCGGGGTCCCCGGCGACGGTGGTGCTCGGCCCGGGGTCCGCGGACGAGGGCCTGTGGGTCCGGATGCGGCCGGACGGGGACGCGCTGCGCCTCGCGCCGGGGCCGCTCGCAGCCGCCGACGGCGCGGTGGTGCTCGTTCCCGACCTCGGGCAGGCCGACCCGGCGGTGGCGCGGATCGCGGTGACGCTGGCCGGGGCCGACGCCGCCGCGGTGGAGATGCGCGGGTACAGCCGCCGGTGGCGGCCCCGGACGTGGTGGCTCGCCGCCGCGTCCCGCGCCGAGGTCGCGACCGTGTCGCCGCACCTGCTGGACCGGTTCCCTATCCGGGTGGAGGCGGGACGGCTGCTCGCGGAGTGGACGCGGGCGGCGGACGCGGTGCGCCGGACGACCCGGGCGGACGAGGAGTCGGCGCTGTTGCACGCGGTCCCGCCGCTGGAGGCCGCCCCGGACGGTCCGCCGCTCGCGGAGGACGCGCTGCGGCGGGTCCCCGTCCTGCTGCCGCCCGGCCCCGGCAGGCGGCGCGACCTGGCGCTCGCCCGGATCGCGCGGACGGTCGCGGGCTTCGCGGGAGCGGCGCGGACCGGAGCGGCGCACGTCGACGAGGCGGCGGCGCTGCTCGGCATCGCCGTGCCGGGCGGCGGGTCCGGCACCCCTCCGGTCCCGGAGCCGCCGCCGGACGGGCCGGGACCCCTCGCGCCCCGCCGCCCGGAACGGGAACCGACGGGGGCGCGGGCCCGCTCGGAGACGGTCGCGCCCGGGGCCGGCCGGCGGGTGGCGACGCGGACCGGGGAGCCCGTCACGCTGCCGGACGCCGCGGCGGCCGGCCCGTGGCCGTATCCGGAGGACGATCCCGGCGCCCTGCCCCGGCTCGGCGCGCTCCGGCCGCCGCCCGGCCGCCGTACCCGGGCGGGCCGGCTGCGCGGCCGTCCGGTCGGCGTGCGCCCGGCGTCCGGGCCCCGCGACCTCGCGATCGTCGCGACCGTGGTGGAGGCGGCGAAGTTCCAGGCGGTCCGGCGGGCGCACCGGCCGGACGCGCCGCCGGGGCTGCTGATCAGCCCGGCCGACCTGCGGCGCCCGCGGCGCGCCGCCGAGCCGGGGGCGGCGCTCGTCCTCGTCCTCGACCACTCCTGCTGGCGGCACTTCGACCGCGGGCCCGGCCTCGCCGCGTTCCTGCGCGCGGCCCACCGCGACGACGCCGCCGTCACCGTGATCGAGTTCGGCCACCGGGACACGCCCGGGGAACTGGCCGCCGTCCGCTACCGGGCGCGGACGCTGCTGGACCCGCGGCTGCCCGTGTCGCTGCGGCGGCGCCCCGGCCGCGCCACCCCGCTCGCGCACGGGCTGGACCTCGCGGTCGCCGAGCTGCGCCGGCTGCTGCGCCGCGGCCCGGTGCCGGTGTCGCTGGTGGTGGCGACGGACGGCCGGGGCAACGTCCCGCTGGACGGCAGCCTGCTCGGCGAGGTCCGCGGCCCCGTCGGGGATCGCGGCGTGCGGGACGCGCTGCGGGCGGCGGCGCCGGTGCGGTCGCTGCCCGGTGTCCGCACCGCCGTCCTCGCCCCGGACGAAGGCCGCTACGGCAGCCTGCCGTTCGAGCTCGCGGACGCCCTGGGCGGGTCGGTGATCATCGCTCCGCCGCGGGACGGGGGCACGTGACGATGCGGGAGTTCCTGGGCGCCGACGGCGGCCGCCCGCCCGAGCCGAGCCCCCGTCCGGACGCGTCCGGCGCCGCGGACGTGCCCGCCGCGAACGTGCTGGGCGAGCGGACCGGGGCGTTCGGCGCCCGGCGGGTGCCGCTCGACCACGAACTCTCGCCCGACGTCGCGCTGCTGTGCGTCAAGGCGAACGCCTACGGCCCGCGCAGCTTCGAGTTGCACTTCCACCACGGGGGCGAGGTGCGGAGCGCCAACGGCCGCGACGCGCTGGACAAGCAGCAGGCCCACCCGGAGCTCGCGCTGAGCAGGCTGAAGGCCGACGTCCCCGACGAGGAGTGGAAGCGGCTCTTCCACTGGATCGGGGAATGGTCGGGCTACCAGTTCGCCCTGAACTGCTGGCTGCGCGACCTGTTGATGAACGCCGGGGCGCAGCTCATCGTGTTTGATGTGACGGGTTACGAGATCCCGTGGGAGCTGTTCCGGTACGAGCCGCCGCCCGGCGCGGCGGGGCCGGACGGCTGGCTCGGCGCGCTCGTCCCCGTCAGCCGCTGGACGAGCCTGCCGCACGACACGCAGGAGTGGCATCTCGGCGCGGCGCCGCGGGAGATGAACGGCGGCCTCCTGATGATGGAGGACGCGGCGATGCGCACGGACGTCGACGTGTACGCCGACTTCGAGGTCGCCGGCCGGGAGCAGGCGATCAAGGACCTGGTCCGGCGGCTGGAGGTGGAGGAGGAGCTGCTCGCCTTCTCCCTGCTCATGATCCGCTGCCACGGGGAGTGGGCGCCGGGCGAGCGCCTCACTTTGAACGGCGTCGTGCTGGAGGAGCTCATCGAGAGGCGGCTGCCCGTGCTGCGGCGCAACGGGGCGGTCGTCCTGCTCAACGCGTGCATCTCCGGCCGTCCGATCACCGACGACCGGGAGCATCTGCGGGCGCCCACCCGCGGCTTCGCGCAGAAGTTCCTCCGGGAGGGCGCGAGCGCCGTCATCGCGACGCTCGGAGATGTCGACCTCGACCACTCGCACGAGTTCGCGGTGGAGTTCGTCGCGGACGCGGCGGCGAGGGACCAGAACCTGGCCCGCTACCTCCGCGATTACCGGGCGGACGTCGCGCGGCGCATGCGGCCGGAGCCCGGCCGGCCGGACACCCGTACTCCGGACGACTACAGGATGTTCTTCTGGAGCTTCATGTACGTCTACTACGGGCATCCGGACACCACCCTCCGGCTGATTCGGGCGGCTTCGCCATGACGGACGCCCCCGCGGTCAGGCTCCGGCCCGTGGTGAGCTGGCCCGCGCGCGTCGAGCCGGGCGGCAGCTACCGCGTGAGCGTCGACCTGGAGACCGAGGGGCCGCCGGACGAGTGGCCGTACCCCGAGGAGGAGTACGCCGTCGGGTGCATGCTCGACGGCGGCACGGGGTTCGCGGTGGAATCGGCCGGCGACACCACCCTCGTGGTGCACCGCTTCGGCGGCACGTACGGTCCGGTGACGTTCGTCGCGCACGCGCTGGACGCGCAGGGCGACGAGCTGTGCCTCACCCTCGTCACCCAGGGCGGGGTCCCCTTCCGCACCATCCCGCTGAACGTCGACCGCTCCGTCCTCATGGACACCGGGGGCGGGTCCGGGGCCGCCGAGCCCGCGCCTCCCTACTCGCTCGTCCCGTACCCGCCGGAGCCCGAGGAGATCGCGGACCCGTGGAGCCTGCCGCTGAGCAGGGTGCTCGCGGCGGCCAGCCGGTCCATCCCCTTCACCGGACGCGAGGACGAGCTGCTCAGGCTCCGGTCGTGGCGCGACGGGGACGCGGGAACCGTGCTGCTGCTGCACGGGCCGGGCGGGCAGGGCAAGACGAGGCTGGCCGCCGAGTTCGCCCGGCGGTCACGGCAGGACGGCTGGCAGGTGCTCGCGGCCCGGCACGGCGAGCGGTCCGCGCCGGGCGGCGCTCCGCACGCCGCGCCGCCCGGCGAGCCCGATGCCGCGGGCCTGCTGCTCGTCGTGGACTACGCGGAGACGTGGCCGATCGAGGACCTGCTGGACATGCTCGGCGAGAGCGCGTCGGGCAGGTGGGGGACGGTGCGCGTCCTCCTCATCGCCCGTCCCGCGGGCGCCTGGTGGGTGGCGCTGGCGAGCCGGCTCGGGCACGGCGGCGTCGAGACCGCCACGATGGAGCTGGAGTCCCTGCTGGGGGACGGGCGGATGCGGCGCGAGGGGTTCCTGACGGCGGTCGCCTGGTTCGCGGACCTCTTCGGCCGTCCGGACGTCGCGGTGGGCGCCTTCACGCATCCGCTCGCCGACGATCCGGCGTTCGAGCAGGTCCTCGCCGTCCAGATGGCCGCCCTGAGCGCCGTGCTGAATCCCCGCGTGTCCTGGGGAGGGCGGAATCGCCGCTCCGCGGTCCCGGCCACGCTGCTGCGGGCGGAGGAGCGCGACTACTGGGAACGGGAGCTGGCCGACGGCACCATCGGCACCACGGCGAACGTGATGGAGCGGGTCATGTGCGTCGCCTCGCTGATCGGCCCGGTGCCGGAGGACGAGGCCGAGCGCCTGCTCCGGGAGCTGGGGGTTCGCGAGCCCAGTACCGCCCTGCGGGACCACCGGCACTGCTACCCGCCCGCCCGGCCGCACACCGTCCTGCAGCCCGTCTCCCCCGACCGCCTCGCCGAGGACTACCTCGCCCTCATGATCCAGGACGACGTTTGGATGACCGGCGCGCTGCGCACGCTGCTGCACGGCCGCTGGGGCGCCGCCGCGGTCGGCGTGCTGGTGGAGACCGCGCGGCGCTGGCCGTTGATGGCCCGCGTCCTCAACGTCCACCTGCGGGAGAGGCCCGACCCGGCGGTCGAGGCGGGCGGCGCGGTGCTGCTCCGGCTCGCCGAGGCGCCGGACACCGACCCGGCCGTCCTCGCGGCGATCGAGGAGCGGCTGCCGCGCGAGCGCCGCATCGACCTCGACATCGCGGGCGCCGTGCTCGCCGAGCGGCTGTTCGCGGACCGGCTCGCCGCGGCGGCCGGCGACGCGGCGCGGCAGGCGGCCCTGTACGAGCGGCTCAGCGAGCGGCGCGCCAACGTCGGCATGTACGAGGAGGCGCAGCGGGCGTCGGCGTCGGCGGTGGCGCTGCGCCGGACGCTGTCGGCCGAGCGCGGCGACGCCGGCACGGCGGACGCGCTGGCGGAGTCGCTGACCATCTCCTCCGGCCATCTCGGGCGGATGGGCCGGCACGAGGAGGGCCTGCGGCAGCTCGTCGAGAGCGTCGAGGTGCTGCGCGGGCGCGCCGCCGACCATCCGGAGGCGTTCGGGGCCCAGCTCGCGTCCGGGCTGAACGCGCAGGCGCTCGCGCTGGCGGAGCTCGGCCGACGCCAGGAGAGCCTGGCCGCCGTCGAGGAGGCGGTGGCGCTCTACCGGGAGCGTCCGGGCGCCTACCGCGCCGAGCTCGCGTCCGCGCTGAACAACCTGTCCGCGCGGCTCGCCGCGCTCGGCCGGCTGGAGGAGGGCCTCGCCGCGGTGGCGGAGGCGGTGGCGATCCACCGGGAGTTGGACGCCGAGGAGCCGGACGCGCACCTGCCGGCGTTGGCCGCCGGGCTGCACAACCTGTCGCTCCGGCAGGCGGAGCTGGGCCTGGCTGAGCAGGCCGCCGAGTCCGCCATGGAGGCCGTGCGGATGCAGCGGCGGCTGACCGCGACCGTGCCCGGCGCGTACGAGGCCAGCCTCGCGGGGGCGCTGGACAACCTGTCCACGCGGCTCGGCGAGCTCGGCCGGTGGGACGAGGCGGCGGCCGCCATCGAGGAGGCCGTCGCCTCCTACCGGACGCTGGCGGAGCAGCGCCCCGAGACCTACCGGGCCGACCTCGCCGCGGCCCTGAACAACTACTCGGTCGAGCTGGGCGAGCTGGGTCGTTCGCGCGAGTCGCTGGCTGCGGTACAGGAGGCGGTGGCCGCCTACCGGTTGCTGGCCGATCAGCGTCCGGACGCCTACCGCCCCGACCTCGCGGCGGCGCTGAACAACCTGTCCGTGCGGCTGGCCGAGCTGGGCGACCACGAGGGCGGACTGGACGTGATCAGGGAGGCCGTCGGGATCCGCCGCCGGCTCGCGGCGGACGACCCGGCGGCGTTCGCGGCGGACCTCGCGATGTCGCTCGCGAACCTGGGAGACCGGCTCAACCAGCTGGGCCGGTTCAGCGAGTCGGTGCGGGTCGTCGAGGAGGCCGTGGCGATCTACCGGGGACTGGCGGAGGACCGTCCGGACGCGTTCCTGTCCGCGCTCGCGGGCAGCCTGGGCAAGTCCGCGATCACGCGCGGGCTGACGGGCGAGATGCCGGGGGCGATCGCCGTCTCCGCCGAGGCCGTCTCGATCTACCGGTGGCTCTGCCGGAAACAGCCGACCGCCTTCCTGGCGCTGCTCGCGCGGAGCCTGCACAACCACTCGACGTTCCTGGGCAACCAGAGCCGGTTCGAGGAGGGCTTGGTGGCCGCGCACGAGGCGGCGAGCATCTACCGGAGTCTGGTCCAGGGCCGTCCCGGCGTGTTCAGCGGTCCCCTGGCCCGGAGCCTTCTCAACCTCGCCAGGCATCAAGCCGTCACCGGGAGGCGAACCGAAGCGGCGGTGAGCGCACGCGACGCCGTGCTCGGTTTCCGTGAGCTGGTCTCCGGGGGGCTGGAGAACCACGAGGAGAACCTCGCGCAGGGCCTGCACTTCCTCGGGGCCTTGCTTTCCGGGAGCGACGAGGGGCTCGCAGCCGTCCAAGAGGCTGTGCAGATCTATAGCGGGCTCAGCGGACGCCGCCTGTCCGCCCCCGCCGGTCCGGCGGCGGCGCTGGAGGATCTCGCCCGCCGCCTCGGCGACCGCGGCCGGCTGGACGAGGCGGCCGAGCGCGCTCGTGCGGCGGTGGCCCTGTACCGCGGGCTCGAAGAAGGGCCGCCGCGCGAGTACGCGGTGCCGCTGGCGAGTTGCCTGGTGGACCTCGCCCGTTTCCTGGAGCTGAGCGGCCGGGCGCCGGAGGCGAGGGAGGCCGCGACCGAGGCCGCCGGGCTCGCACGCGTCCACCGGACCGGGCCGATGGCGGACCTGCGCGCCGCCGCGGAGGAGATGCTGGACCGGCTGGACGGCGCGTACGGTGGAAGCGCCGAGGAGGGCGGGAGCTGATCATGGACGCACTGGCCGCGACGCTGGGCAGGGCCCTGCTCGACGCCATGACCATGGACGTCTGGCACCAGGTGCTCCGCGTCTTCGCCGAGTCCCTGGCCGAGGACGATCCCGAGGCCGCCGCGGCGCTGAAGGCCGACCTGCGTGCGACGCAGAGGCGGCTGAGGGAAGACCCCGACTATGGCGCGCCGCACGTCGAGACCGAGTACCTGGAGGCCGTGACCGCCCGGGTGCGCGGGCTGCTCGGCGAGAAGCCCGAGCTGGAACCGGTGCTGACACGCATCCTCGACCGGGGGATCTTCTCCGAGTCGCCGACCGGGAACCCGATGCGGGGCGAGAGCAGCGGGATCACCATCGGCTTCGCCGATGTCGCCGGGCAGGTCGTCACCGGCGGGATGACGCAGAACATCAACCGCGACCAGGTCCGCGACGCCTGACTCGGCCGCCCGGCCGGTCAGAAGATGAGGAAGAGCACGAGGATCACCACGGCCGCGATGAGGCACACGGCCACGGCGACGCCTCCCCCTCCGCTCGACTTCGCCGGTGTCCCGCCCACCGTGTATCCGTGCCGCAGATGTTCCCCGGTGTCGTCCGCGAGCGGATCGACCGGCAGGGGGGTCGCCTCCGGCTCCTGGACCGGGCTCTCCGCGGCCGGACGTCCCGCGCCGTGCTCAATGCCGTGCTCAACGCCGTGCTCTGTGGCGGGCCCGCCCGGGGCGGCGGTGCCGGGAACGTCCTGGAACACCGGTGTCCCGTCCGCCGCGGTGACGTCCGGAGAGGCCGGCGTCCACGGCACCTGCTGCCCGGCGGTCCGCATCCACACCGGGAGCCCGGCCACCCTCGGCACCGGACCGGCGAGGTCCAGCGGGCTGAGGGACGGGATGAGCTCGGGGTCGGTCGTGAGGTCCCGCAGCAGCTGCGCGGTCTCCGCGCGGACCCACGGGTCGCCGCTGCCGCGCAGCAGGCGGAGCGCCTCGGACCGTTCCGGCTCGGCGAAGTCGGTGTTCCGCAGGATCAGGTACTCGCCGTCGGTCTCGTGCAGGCGGTCCCACAGCCCCGGGTCGGCGGCGACCGCGCGGATCCCGAGCCGGATGACCCGGGCGGAGAACCGGTCGGCGGCCGGGCCGAAGTAGCCGCGCTCTCCCCGGTCCGGCGGCTGGTAGTGCGGCACGCCGCACTCCGGCATCCGGAACCCCTTCAGCGCCGGGACGTACATGCCGTCGTAGTCGACGAGCCGGATCCGGTCGCCCGCGACGACGATGATGTTGCCGTGCTGGAGGTCGCCGTGCGCGATCCCCGCCCGCTCCAGCGACCCGATCACGTTCGTGAACTCCAACGCCATCCGCCGCAGCGCCGCGGCGTCCCCGAGCCTGTCCTCCAGCCAGGGGATCAGCCGGGTCCCGTTGACCCAGGTCATCTTCAGCACCGGCACCCACCGGTTCTCCGGCAGGTGGAACAGCCCCTCCGGGTCGTAGCCGAACCCGACCTTCCAGTAGTCGCCGACGTCCGCGAGCCGCGCCTCGATCGCCCGGTACCGGTCGGACAGCTCCGCCGTCGGGCGCAGGAAGCACTTGACCGCCCAGCTCTTGCGGCCGTCCGCAGAGACGACCCGGAAGACGCTGGCGAACCCGCCGCCGTCCATCGGCCGCAGCGGGCCGCCGTGCGGGCGCTCCACCCGTCCCGCCCGCAGCTCCGGGTCGCGCAGGTACCGCTCCGGCTTCTGGAACGACGCGATGTACGACGTCGCGCTGAAGAATGAGTCGCCGTTCATCGGTCTACTTCAGGACCAGCCGGATCACGCTGACGTCGTCGTCGCGCATGGCGCCCGCCGTGCGCCGCTCCGCCACCCACCGCGCGAACTCGCCCGCGTCGGCGTCCCCCGCGTCGACCGCCTCGTCGAGTTCCCGCCACGGGTCGCCGTGGCGGGCGTGCCGCTGGAGCGCCCACTCGGCGAGCGCGTCGGAGGCCAGGAAGAACCGGTCGCCGGACCTCCACGACCCTTGGTGCAGCCGGATGTTCCGCCGCACGGTCGCCCAGTCGGTGTCGGCGCTCGCGACCGTCGGGGGAGCCGAGTCGAAGCCGTCGGCGTCGTCCAGCGGGAACGCACGGGCGGCGCGGCCGTCGCGGCTCACGTGGAAGACGCACGTGTCGCCCAGCGCCGCCGCGGTCCACACTCCGTCGCCGCAGACGCAGACGACGAGGACGGTGGCCGCCGAACCGGCCCGCAGCTTCCGCTTCTCCCACCACGGCAGGCGGCGCCCCTCCCGCTCGTCCCGCACGTAGCCGCGCAGCCGCGGCGCCCACGCCGCGCACTGCCGCCGCAGCACCTCGGCGAACTCGGCGGGATCGGTGGTGGCGCGCAGCGGGGCGCGCGTCCCGAACGCCCGGACGAGGTCGCGCGCCCACGGCCCCGGCCGGTAGCTGTCGGACACCCCGTCGGCGAGGGCGAGCCGCACGACCGGGCCCGCCGCGGACACCGGCTCCGGCGGCCAGCACGCGTCCTCGATGCCCTCCGCGTCCCGGGCGCCCTTCGCGACGCCGAGGACGGACACCCGTCCCTCGACGGCGGTGACCGTGCCGGTCACGCCGCGCCGTTCCGGTGGTAGACGGGCCGCGTCCCGACGTCCAGGAAATGGATGATGGACGCGATGTCGGCGTTGTAGACGAACCCGCGGCTGCCCTGGCTGACCTCCAGGCCGAGCTCGGCGTCGGCGTACAGCCGCATCCGCTCCGGCAGCCTGCTCGACATCCCGAACAGGCGGCGCCCGCTCTTCGGGAGGCCGCCGTCGGCGGCGGGGAACCGCACCGGGTCGAGCTCCTTCGACGAGATGTGCAGGTTGAACAGCAGCGCGCCGCCGTCGTGGGTGGTGAGGGAGCGGATCCGCTCGCCCGCCCGGGCCGGGTCCCCGTCCGTCGCCTCCCCGTCGGTCATGTTGAGGACGATCGGCGGGTAGCTGCGCGGATTCTCGTCCACCCACGCCTTCAGCAGGTCGTGGGTCTGCTCCAGCGCCCGCGTCATCGGCGTCAGGCCCTCCGCCGCCGCGTCCACCCAGATGGGCACCTCCTCGTCGTACTCGTAGAAGCCGCCCCCGTTGCCCGGCCTGCGGATCCGCCGGTTCTCCACCCGCAGCGGATGGTGGGCCAGCTCGCTGGAGGTGACGAGCCGGCCGCCGCCGAGCGCGCCGCCGAGCGCGGGCCCGACCGTCCGCCCGTAGGAGATCACCCCGATGTGGAAGAAGTCGTAGATGTCGCCCTGCCGGACGCAGCGGTTGATCAGCTCGCCGAGCAGATGGTTGAGCGAGTCCGCGACGACCTGCTGCTTCGCCTCGGAGCCCCCGCCGATCCGCGCCTTCATCGAGGCGGACTGATCGAGCAGGAACACCATGCAGGTCGGTGTCGCCCGGTTGATCTCGGCTTCGTACATGTCGCTCCCGATTCGATGTCACAGTTCCAGCCGGACGTCGAGTTCCGGCGGCGGCGCGGCGATCCCCTGCCCGGTGCGCAGGTCGACCGCGTGCAGGTGGCCGCCGGCGGTTCCGGCGTAGACCAGGCCGTCGCCGGCGGCGGGCGCGCACCGGTTGATCCAGCCGCCCGCGTCGAACCGCCAGCCGACGCTCCCGGTGGCCCGCGCGACGCGGTACAGGCGCCCGTCCCGGCTGCCGAGGTACACCGAGTCGCCCCGCACGGTCGCCCCGCCCGTCACCGGCCCGCCGGTGGGCAGCCGCCACAGCACCCGGCCCGACGCCGCCTTGATCGCGTACAGGCAGCGGTCGCGGCTGCCCGCGTACACGACGCCGCCGGACACGGCGGGGCGGCCCACCGGCGGGCCCCCGGTGCCGAGCGACCAGCGGACCCGTCCCGTCCCGGCGTCCAGGGCGAGCACCTCGCCGGCCGCCGTGCCGATGTGGACGGTCCCGTCCGCCGCGGCGGGATCGCAGCCGCCGGTGTCGCCCACCGCCCACACGCGCGCCTTGCCGGTGGCCCGGTCCACCGCGAGCACGCCCCCGGACGTGCCCGCGTACGCCCGCCCCCCGGCCAGCGCGGGGGACGAGTCGACGATGTCGTGCGCGGCGGCCCGATGCCGGACCCGCAGATCGTGCTCCAGGACGACGAGGTCGCCGTCCCCGGTGCCGACGCAGAGCGAGTCGCCGTCCACGGCCGGGGTGGAGCCGAGCATGTCGCCGACGCGGCGGCTGCGCAGGAGGGTGCCGTCCGCGGGATCGAGGGCGCGCAGCACCCCGTCGCGCCCGCCGAGGTAGACGACGTCCCCGTGCGGGGCGGGCCCCGACTCGATCATGTCGTCGGTCTCGTACCGCCAGCGGAGCCGCCCGGTCGCCGCGTCGAGCGCGTAGAGGACCCCGTCGAGGCTCGTGACCAGGACCAGGCCCCGCATGAGGACGGGCGACGCGTCGATCATGCCGCCGGTCATGAAGATCCAGGACCGGCGGCCGGGCACCGCCTCACCGTCGTCGGACACGGTGAGGGCGGGACCGATCGCCGGACGGTAGACGACCGGCGGCTCGGGGGAGTCCGCGCCGCCCGGCCGGGACGGCCGCGGATCCGGGTCGCGCGACGCCGGGCCCGGACCGGGCCCGAGGGCGGGCAGGGACGCCGCCGGGCGACCGGGCGCGGACGCCCGTGCCGGTTGCGCGGTGTGCGCCGGCTCCGCGGGCGGCGAGGCCGGCGCGGCGCCGGCGTGCGGTCCCGGAGGCGCGGGCCGTCCCGTCCGATCGGAGCCGGCCCGCCGGGACCGGAGCCGGGACCGCCCCCGGGACCGCCCCGCCCTGGCCGCGACGCGCGCCGCGTCCGGCCGGTAGAACGGCGGGCGGAGGCACCGGTTGATCAGCTTGCGGGACCGGGCGGGCAGCCGCGCCTCGACGGGCGACACGTCGCGCAGCACCCGCGCCGCGGTGGCCAGCATGTCGAGGTCTCCGTAAGGGCGGTCGCCCGTCGACGCGTACAGCAGCACGAGGCCGAGCGAGTAGACGTCGTCCCAGGGACGCCCGCGCCCCCCGTCGGACACGACCTCCGGCGACATGTACGCGGGGTCGCCGCGCAGCGTGTGCCCGGCCGGAAGGTTCCCGAACCGTGCGGCCCCACGTGCCAGCAGCGGCAGCAGCCCGTGCTCGGTGAGCGCCACGCGGCCCTCCTCGGTCAGCAGGACGGCGCCCGGCTCCAGGGCGCCGTGCGGCAGGGAGTGCCGGTGCAGCACCGCCAGCCCGGCCGCCATCTGGTGCGCGAGCCGGAGCACCTGCCGCTCCGGCATCGGCCCGCCGTCGGGGATCAGCCGGTCCAGCCGGGTCCCGCGGACGTCCTCGGTGGTCAGCCACCAGCCCTCGCCGTCCACCCCGCCGGCGAAGGTCGTGGCGACGGACAGGCTCCGGACGGCGCACAGCCGCTCCACCGTCCGCAGGAACGGCTCCTCCGACGGCCAGCCTCGCGTCCAGTGCCGGTGCAGCCGGGTGAACACGACCTCGTCGCCGGTCGCCATCTCCACGGCGCGGAAGCGCTCCCCGAGCGTCCCGGACCCCAGCGGCTCCAGCAGGTCGAACCGGTAGTCCTCATCCGGGCGGCCCGCGCTCATGCCGTCCGCCCGGCGCCGAGCGACCGCATCTCGATCGCGGTGATGTGGCGCTCCCAGTCGCCGGTGAAGAGGGCGGCGCCGTCCGTCACGGGCGAGGAGTCGAGCCAGCCGGCGGCGGTGAACCGTCCCCGCTCCAGGCCCGACCGCGCGTCCACCGCGTACAGGGTGTGGTCGCGGCTGCCGAAGTACACCGCGCCGCCGTGCACGAGGGGCGACGAGCGGACCGCGCCGCCCGTGCCGAACGTCCAGATGCCGAGCCCGTCCGCGACGTCGATCGCGTAGAGGTGCTGATCGTCGGAGCCGACGTAGACGACGTCCCCGGACACCGCCGGGGCGGAGTGCACCGCCTTCTCCGTCTGGAACGTCCAGCGGCGGCGGCCCCGGACGGTGTCGGCGGCGTGCACCGCTCCGTCGAGCGTCCCGCACAGCACCAGGCCGCCGGACGCGGCGGGCGGAGAGCTGATCGCGGCTTCGGCGTCGTACCGCCAGACCTCCTCGCCGCTGTCGGCGCGCAGGGCGTAGACGTGATGGTCCCAGGAAGCGACGTACACCAGCCCTCCGAGGACGGCGGGCGGCCCCTCCACGGCGTCCTCGGCCCGGAACCGCCACCGCTCGGCGCCGGAGGCCAGGTCCAGGGCGCGCACGGCGCCGTTGTGGTCGCCGACGACCAGGACGCCCCCTTCCACGGCGACCGCGGGAGCGGACCCGGCCGCCGGCGCGAGCACGACCCGCCACCGGACGCTGCCGTCGCGCGTGTTCAGGGCCCACACGTCCCCGGACGCGGTCGAGAAGTACACGCTCGCCTGATGGACCGCGGGCGTCCGGTCGACACGGCCGTGGGGACCGGACCGCCACAGCTCGCGCCCGTCCGCCGGGTCGAGCGCCCGGACCAGCCCGTCCTGGCCGCCCGCGAGCACCGCGCCGCCCGCCGCGAGCACCGGCGAGGCGTAGTAGCCGTTGCCGCCGAGCCGGACCCGCCACCGCGGCTCCACCGCGCCCGCCGGCGGCGACGGCACCCGGTGCGGCACCGTCACGTCCGGCAGCTGCAGCGCCTGCGGCCGGGCCTCGGTGGCCTGTTCGGCGTACTCGCCCAGCACCTTGCCCGCCCGGCTCGGCAGCGCGGTCAGCGCGCCGCGGCGCCGCTCGGTGTCGCCCGCCTCGCCGGCGGGCGTGTGCGGGCCGTCCTCCGTCGCGGCCGCGATGATCCCCTCCGCGGTGATCCGCTCGCTCGCCCGCTGGTGCGTGCAGTGCGCGACCAGGCCGGCCAGCTCGGCGGGCAGCCCGGTGAAGACGGCCCGCCCGGCCGCGTCCCGGGCGATCATGTCGTTGGCCCCGAGCTGCGGATGGCGACCGGTGGCGGTGAACGCGATCGTCACCCCGAGCGAGTAGATGTCGGTGGCGTGCGTGAGGGCCGCCCCGCCGATCGCCTGCTCCGGCGACATGTAGCCGGGCGTCCCCTTGCGGCCGCTGGTGAACGCCGGCGACCTGCCCAGCTCCTTCGCGATGCCGAAGTCGATGAGCTTCGGCCCGGACGCGTCCATGATGATGTTGCTCGGCTTGATGTCCCGGTGGACGATCGACAGGTCGCGCAGGGCCAGCAGCGTCGTCGCCAGCCGCACCGCCATCCAGCGCACCGTGCGGACGGGCAGCGCCCCCTCCCGCGCGACGAGCTCCTGCAGCGTCGGCGCCTTCAGGTAGTCGATCGCCAGCCAGGGCGGATCGTCGGTCACGTCGCACGCCTGGACGGCCGCGGTGTGCTCGGGGCCGACCCGCATGCACGACTGGATCTCCTGGTGGAGCCGGTGGCGGGCCTCGTCGTTCCGCAGCCGCGGATTGGTCAGGATCTTCACGGCGGCCGGCGTCCCGCTGCTGACGTGCCGGCCCAGGAAGACCTTCCCCATGCCCCCGGCGCCGAGCACCTTGAGCAGCCGGAACTTGCCGAGTTGGACGGGGTCGCCCGGGTCGAGTTCGCGCACGGCGCCCCTATGCGGGCTCTGCGGGAGAGACGGCGAAGATCATGGGGCCCCCGTTCCGAATCGCTGCGACCTGGCAGGACGCCCGAGCATCGCACCGCGGCCCCACGCGCTTAGCGTCATACGGCACAGATGGCCACATCGGGTCACGGAACGTGATCAAGTGCAACCGGATCGTGGTCACGCGCGTCCCGGGCCGCACACGCGCAACCCCGTCCGCGATGAACCCCGTCCGCGATGAGTCCTGTCCGCGACAAATCCGGTCCGCGCTAACGTTGCGGTCCGTGGACGGTGTGTACGTGGGGAAGGCGGGGCCGGACGCGGCCGGCGACCGCGGATGGCTGCTCGGTCACTTCAAGCCGTCCGGCGACCTCCGGCACAGCGAGGAGGTCGAGATCAAGTGGGGCGTGCATCCTCAAGGTGAGCGCCGCGCCGAATGGACGAACGGCGAGAAGCGCACCGCCCTCCTGGTCCTCATCAGCGGTCGCTTCCGCCTGGAGTTCCCCGAACGCGACGTCGTCCTCAAGGAACAGGGCGACTACGTCGTATGGGGACGCGGCGTCGACCACTCCTGGGAGGCCGAGGAGGAGTCGATCGTGATGACCGTCCGCTGGCCGTCGATCCCCGGATACCGCGCCCCCTAGGAATCGCCCGCGGCATGAAGTCGGGATATGCGGTCGAAGGCAGCAGGGCGCGCCCGCTATCGTTGGCGGTGGTCACCAGGAGAGTTCGCATAGTGGACTAGTGCAGGCGCCTTGAAAGCGCCCAGGGCTGGGGACAGTCCTCGTGGGTTCGAATCCCACACTCTCCGCCATATAGCGCCCGTCTGGGATGGAAGGCATCCGTTACCCTCTTCGGCATGTCGCAGACACCGCAGGATCCGGCAGGTACGACGCACCAGTTCCAGAACTTCGCCAATCAGGCGCAGCCGGAGAAGTCCGGCCCCAACATCGGCATGATCGTCGGCATCGTCGCCGTGGTCGCCGTCGTCGCGATCCTCGCGGTCGCGCTCATGATGATGTGACGCTCAGCGTCCCGAGTCGGAGAAGTGCTGGTAGTCCTTGGCGCCGCTCCACTCGCCGCCCCACCCCCAGCCGATCGAGGCGAACGCCTTGACGACCTTGTCGTCGGCGTGGATCACGCCCGGGTCGTCGTTCTTTCGGTTCTTGTACTTGGCGCAGTCCTTGTGGGCGGTGCGCCCGTCCGCGTAGACGTAGGGGTTCTCGCACGGGTTGATGTCCACCGCGAGGCCGTACGCGTGCTGGGAGAACGAGCTCGACCCGGTCGCCTGGCGGCAGTTGAACGCCGAGGTGTTGTCGGCCTCGATGGAGTCGAAGTCGCTGCCCTTGTACTTGTCGACCGGCTCCATGCGCTTGATCGGGTAGCGCATCGTGTAGAGCTTCTTGAACACCTTGACGAGGTCGTCGGCCGCCCTGGCGTTGACGACGAGGCGCCCGCCGGTGTGCGGCCTGTCGTCCATCCCCCAGTAGGTCATCTCGATCATGCGGAGGCCGGACGGCGCCACCGGGCAGCCCTTGCGCCAGGAGTGCTTCAGGTCCCCGGCGGTCACCTTCTTGACGGTGGCCTGGAAGCCCTGCTTCGTCGGGGACGGGGAGGGCGGGGCCGCGGAGGTGGCGGACGCGGTCGGCGGCGTCGCGGGCGGTGCCGTGTCGTCGCCGCCGTCGTCGGAGCCGCGGCCACATCCGGCCGCGACGATGGGCACGGCCAGCAGCGCGGTCAGGAAGGTCGCGGTTCGAACGGGGCCTCTACCTGGCATCTTTGCAGCATACGCAGTCGGCGGAGGGGCGAGGATTTCGCTACCGTGCGTTTGAAGGCGCGCCCGCCGGAAAGGGGCCGGGACGGACGGGCCGTGATCCACAACCTGCCGCCGGGCATGGCGTCCGGCGGCGTCCGGTCCCAAGGGAGCCGGGATGGCGGAACCTCAGGAGAGGGACCTCCCAAGCCTCGAAGACGAGATCTTCGCGGTGGCGCACAGCGTGGAGGTCGAGCCGGCGGCGCACGCGCAGCCGCGGCTGCGGACGGACAAGGCGCAGGACCTCGCCGAGCGGGCGCGGGCGTACCTCGGCAGGGACGTCAAGGCGCTCGCGGCGGGCTTCGGCATGTTCGTGTTCGTCGACGCCGTGATGATGTACGCGCCGCTGATGATGAGCCGTCGGCCGAGCCTGCTGCCGCAGTTCATCACGCTGCTGGTGCTGGCCTTCGGGCTGGGCGGCCTGCTCGTGTGGAAGGTCGGCGGGCGGTGGCGGACGTTCGGCATCGGCATGATGCTCGCCTGGACGTTCCTGACCCTGGTGTCCGTCGGCTTCCTGACCGGGGTGACCGTGCCGCTCTAGGAGGTGGCCGCTTTAGGGGCCGCTCTAAGAGGGGCCGAGCCGCTTGAGCACGACGCTGAACGCACGCCCGATGGCCTCAAGGTCCTCGGGTTCGATGACGTCGATGAAGAACGTCCGGACGGTCTCGACGTGGTCGCGGGCGGCGCGTTCGAGCGCGGCGAAGCCCTCGTCGGTCAGCTGGGCGAAGACGCCGCGCTTGTCGTTGGGGCAGCTGTCCCGCTTGACCAGGCCCTTGTTCTCCAGGCGGGAGCAGGTGTGCGACAGGCGGCTGCGCGACTGGCTGGCGTTCTCGGCGAGCTCGGCCATCCGCAGCCGGCGGCGGGGCGCCTCCGACAGCCGGACGAGGATCTCGTACTCCGAGACCGACAGCCCGTGCTTGGCCTTCAGGTCGCGGTCCATGATCTCGGTGAGCCGGACGCTGCCGTCCACGTACGCCCGCCAGTCGCGCTGCTGGGCGGCATCGAGCCAGCGAGGTTCGCTCATGTCGGAAGTATAGAACACATGTTGAACTTTCAACTAAGCCAGGCTATTTTTACGGTATCAGGACGCCGCGCACCCGTCCGCGGAAATAGTTGAAGCATCAACTACGTTGCCCGGGGGCAGACCCTACGAGGGAGGACCCCAATGCCCGCCGTGATCGCCGACCCGCTGACCCTGCCCCGCCTCCCGCTGCTGCCCGAGGGCGGCACCGGCTGGCGCCGCGTGGCGAGGGTCGTGACCGCCAAACGCCATCTCGAAGGCGAGGGTTTCGAGGTCAGGCGCCCGTTCCCGGGCATCGACCTGTCCCTGGCCGACCCGTTCCTGCTCCTCGACCACATGGGCGCCGTCGAGTACGCGCCGGGCGAGGCGAAGGGCACCCCGTGGCATCCGCACCGCGGGTTCGAGACCGTCACCTACATCATCGACGGGGCGTTCCAGCACCAGGACACCACCGGCGGCGGCGGCCTCATCGCCGACGGCGCCACCCAGTGGATGACGGCCGCGTCCGGCATCCAGCACATCGAGCAGCCGCCGCCCGAACTCGTCGCCAAGGGCGGCCTGTTCCACGGCATCCAGCTCTGGGTGAACCTGCCGCGCGCCCAGAAGTGGGTCCCGCCGCGCTACCAGGACATCGAGGCCCGCGACGTCAAGCTGCTGGCCTCCGACGACGGGTCGTCCCTGATCCGCGTCATCGCGGGGTCCCTCGCCGGATACGACGGCCCCGGCGTGACCTACACGCCGATCAACTACCTGCACGCGACCGTGGCGCCCGGCGCGCGTCTGGCGCTGCCGTGGCCGCGCGACTTCAACGCGCTGGTCTACGTCCTCTCCGGGCGCGGGACGGCCGGCGTCGAGGAGGCGGGCCTTGACGAAGGGCAGCTGGCCGTCTTCGCCGGTTCGCACCACAAGGGCGACGGTGACGGCATCGTCGTCCGCGCCGCCGACGGCCAGCCGCTCGCCGGCGCGAACGGGTGGGAGATCCTCGTCCTCGGCGGCCTCCCGATCCGGGAGCCGATCGCCCGGTACGGCCCGTTCGTGATGAACACGCGCGACGAGATCGTCCAGGCCTTCGAGGACTTCCAGGCCGGACGCATGGGCACGGTCCCCGCCGACAAGGTGCCCCACCGGTCGTCGGAGGACGAGCCGCTCGCCTGAGCGGCTCCGCGCTCCCGGTCGCGGTGGTGGTGCCCGCGACCGGGTCCCGCTTCCCGGGTTCGCGTGACGGGGGAGAAGGCATGCGCTAGTGTGTTCGAATAGTCGAACAGAGATTCGATGACGATGTTCGGACGCGCTCGCCCGGGAGGCGGCATGGTGGCGACGGCCATGAGGGGAGCCGAGGCTCCCGCGCGCTGCGGGCGTCGCCGGGAGCCCGCGACACGCCGCAGTGTTTTCTACGCAAATCTACGGCCGCAGCTATATCGCCTCATAGAGTCCGAGAGCGTGGACCCCGTGCGCAATCCCTATGCCCCTGGCGCCGGGCAGCGCCCTCCCGAGCTGGCCGGCCGCGACCGCGAGCTCCGGCAGTTCGAGGTGGTGCTCGAACGCGTGGCCCGGGGCCGTCCCGAGCGCAGCATGATCGTCACCGGGCTGCGCGGGGTGGGCAAGACCGTGCTGCTCAACGCGTTCCGGTCGATGGCCATCCAGCGGCTGTGGGGGACGGGCAAGATCGAGGCCCGGCCCGACCAGTCGATCCGGCGGCCGGTCGCCTCGGCGCTGCACCGCGCCGTCCGGGAGCTGGCGCCGCGGCACCGCGCGCCCGACCGCATCGAGGAGTTCCTCGGCGTGCTCAAGGCGTTCGCGCAGGCCGAGCCGGAGCCGTCCGGCAAGGGCAAGGCGCGGGTGCACCGCTGGCAGCCCGGCATCGACGTGCCCGCCACGCGGGGCCGCGCCGACTCCGGCGACCTGGAGATCGACCTCACCGAGCTGTTCGTGGACGCCGCGTCCGTCGCCACCGACGTCGGCGTCGGCATCGCCCTGTTCGTGGACGAGATGCAGGACATACCCGCCGACGACGTGTCCGCCCTGTGCGCCGCGTGCCACGAGCTGTCGCAGGTCGGCGGCCCGCTGATCGTGGTGGGGGCGGGGCTGCCGCACCTGCCGGCCGTCCTGTCCGCCAGCAAGTCCTACTCCGAGCGGCTCTTCCGGTACGCCCGCATCGACCGGCTCGACCGCGAGTCGGCCGACGTCGCGCTGCTCGCCCCGGCCGAGCGCGAGGACGTCACCTTCACCAAGGACGCCCTCGACGCGCTGTACGGCGCGGCCGACGGGTACCCGTACTTCGTCCAGGCGTACGCCAAGGTCGTCTGGGACGTCGCGCCCGACACCCCGATCACCGCCGACGACATCAAGGTCGCCGCGCCCGAGGCGGAGAGCGAGCTCGCCGTCGGCTTCTTCGGCAGCCGGTACGAGCGCGCCACCCCCGCCGAGCGCGACTACATGCGCGCCATGGCCATGCTCGGCGACGACCCGGTGCCCACCGCGTCCGTCGCGGACGAGCTGGGCCGCAAACCGTCCAGCCTGTCGCCCGCCCGCGACGGGCTCATCAAGAAGGGCCTCATCTACAGCGCCGAGCGCGGCCTGGTGGCGTTCACCGTCCCGCACTTCGGCAAGTTCCTCCGCTCCCAGCCCGCCTGACCTACCGTCCTACCGCCCTATCGAGTCTCTCTAGCGGAAATGCTAGAGAGCGGTAGAAAGTCGCATCGACCCCGGTCGTCCGGTGAATATCCGGCTCTCTAGCGACCGCCCTAGAAAGCCGTAGATTCCGCTCGCCTGCCGTCTGCCTATCTCTAAGTCTTTCTAGACTATTTCCTAGAGAGCGCTAGAAAATTCCAGAGAGTCGAGCTCGTGCCCTAGGTGTCGCTGGACGAGGAGGGGTAGGACCCGGTCGTGTGCCCCATGAGCGGGCACGGATGTCGGGGGGGAACCATGACAGACCGATTCCGCGGCCAGGACCTGAACCGCGAGTTCACCAGCGAAGACGAGAACACCGTCTGGGACGAGCACGACGAACCGCCGATGCAGGACGAGCAGGGCGGCCAAGCCGAGCGACCGGAGACCGACTTCCTGCCCGAGGACGAGGAGTTCGGCGGCGACTGGCAATGAGGGATGTCTAACCGGCTATTGGACGTGTCCAAGAAACCGCTAGACGGCCGCAGAGACCTCGGGCCGCGCGACCCCCGACCGGACGACCCGGTCGCGCCCGGCGGTCGACACCGCGAACACGATCTCCGCGTCCCGCTCGTCCACCCGGGCCGGGAAGACCACGAACCGCCAGCAGCCCTCCCGCCACACCTCCAGCGGCACGGCGCTCGCGATCACGTTCTCGTGCTCGGCCCACGCGGGGCTCGCGTGGAGCGTCGCGTACGTCTCCCTCATCGGGCTCCGGCGCCGCTCGCACGGGACGGCCGCGCGCTGCCCGAGCCCGGCCAGCTCCGCCAGCTCGGGGGACAGCGCCGCGAACAGGGCCAGTTCCACCGCGAACACCAGCCCGACCTGCACCTCGACGTTCCGGAGCACGTCCACGCCGGCCAGCGGCGCGCCGAGCGACGCGATCGCCGCGCACGTGAACAGCACGGCCCGCAGCACGCTGCGGCGGTCGACCCTCTTGCCGCTCAGCGCGCCGAAGCAGCCGCACCCGGCGTCCGGCCGCCCCACCCGCAGCTCCCCGACGACCCAGGTCGCCGCGGCGAAGGCCACCGTCGTCGCGAGCCGGACCGACAGGTGCGACGTCGCCAGCAGCGCCAGCCCGAGCAGCCCCTCGCCGACACCGAGCCCGACCGTCATCCCCCGGCTGCGCCGCAGCGCCGTCAGCCGGGCGGCCCCGGCGGGCACCGGCACGCCGTGCACGTGGTCCGGCGCGTCCGCGGCCCGCTCCCGGACCGTCAGCTTCGCCAGGCACGCGGCGATCAGCACCGCCGCCAGCAGCAGCACCTGCGTGTTCTGGAACGCCGTCACCATGGCGCCTCAACTCCCCCGTGGCACGTGCGGCCGGACGGCCGCGTTGAAACAGCCGGCCTCCAGCTCGCCGCCGAGCCCGGCGAACGCGGCCGGCGTCAGCTCGACGATCCGGCCGCGCGGCGACGCGGCGCACTCCACGCACCGGTCGCAGAACCGCGCCGCCGCGCACCCGCACTCGATCACCGGCAGGGTCGCGGACCGCCCGCCGCACTCGTTGCGGACGGTCACCTCCCCGCCGAGCGACAGGTACGGGAACGGCACGCAGCCGGACGGGGCGTCCGCGCATCCCCCGGCGTCCCCCTCGGAGTCGACCGCCGGGTAGGACGCCCCGTCCCGCACCTCCCCCTCCGTGGTGCCGAACCACGTCGCCGTCCCGTGCAGGACGTCCGGCACGGGCCTCCCCGCCTCGGGCGCGGCGAGGTCGTCCACCCGGTACCCCGGCTGCGACGTGCCCGGCCGCACCGCCAGCGGCCCGCCCGGCGACCGGACGCAGATCACGTCGATCAGGTATCCGGGCTCCAGCCGCGGATGCCGGACGAGCACCCGCTCGCGGGCGTGCGGGGGGATCACCACATGGGCGCGCCCCCGGTGGGGGCCCATGTCCACCTCCACGGTGTCCCGCCCGCACGCCAGGATCGTGCCCCCGACCCGCCCGATGCCGACCCACACCTTCTCGGCGACGGACGAGCTCCGGCGGACGACCACCGGACGGCCCGGCCGCAGCGCGGCGAGGCCCCCGCGCCCGCCGTGCCAGACCGCCGTGCTCTCGCTCATCGCGAGCCGCACCTCCGCCCCGTCCGCGTGCAGCACCAGCAGGTGCGGGCTCGCGTCCAGGACGATCCCGCTCAGCCCCCGCTCCGGCCGCCCCGCGTCCGGACGCGGGGCCGCGCCGAACACCGCCTCGCGGCGGCGGTGACGCTGGGAAGGCGACATCGCGACTCTCCGGAATCGATCATCGTCACGCTGGGCGACCGGTGTTAGGACAGTGAGTCAAGAGTCGCCGGGTCATGACTGGGCTGTCGACGGATTTGTCGCCATAAGTCAGCCCGCGGAGGACGTCTGATCTACCTCGGTTGAAGATTATGCACTGGTTGACCCGGAAATATCTTTTCTGTAGACCCGGAATTACGATCGCCCTGCGATCGTCGTGAATACCGGGAGTCGCGCACGGCCGGGAGCGCGCGCTCCACAACCCCTGGTCCGGTGGTGGTGGTGAACGGGACGCGGCACGAGGAGTTCCGTACGTACGTCGCGGAGCGCGGACCCGTGCTGCTGCGCGCCGCGACCCAGCTGACGAGCGACCGCGCCGAAGCCGAAGACCTCCTCCAGGCGGCCCTCGCCAAGACCTACCTGGCCTGGGACCGCATCGAGGACCGCTCCGCCGTGGACGGCTACGTCCGCCGGGCCATGGTCAACACCCAGATCTCCTGGTGGCGCCGCCGCAAGCTGGACGTCTACCCGACCGACCAGCTCCCCGACCGCCCCGTCGAGGACCACACCGCCCGCAGCGAGACCCGCGACGCCCTGACCCGCGCCCTCCGCCGCCTCCCCGAACGCCAGCGCCTGGCCGTGATGCTCCGCTACTACGAAGACATGTCCGAACGAGAGATCGCCGAAGTCCTGGGCGTCAGCGTAGGCACCGTCAAATCCACAGTCTCAAGAGCCATGGCCCGCCTAAGAGAGCTGTACTAACCGTGTCTGCCCCCGGGGCGAGCCCCCGGGAACCCCCGTTACGAGCCGGTCGATTCTCACGCCACGGTGCTGCTGGGCTGTGACCGTGCGGGTCGGCGACGTGTCGCTGCGGTCGCCCGGCTCGGCGGGCATGCGCGCACCGCTCGCTCCACGCGCCTGCCCGTGCCTCCGGCTGAGCCTCAGACCCAAGAGCGCTCTTGGTGGTGCACAGTGCTGGGGCCCACTTTGTGGGGGTTCTTAGTGGGGTGGAGGGGGTCGTCAGGGTGGGGCGGCGCTGCGAGAATCCGGCTTAGGCGGCTGTTTTGGTTGGAGGCGTGTCGTGTACAGCACCATGCAGGATTTTCCGCTGACCATTACGACGATCATGAAGTTCGGGGCCGAGGTCTTCGGGGCGGCCGAGGTCGCGACGTGGACGGGGGACGGGGCGCGGCGGCGGACGTACGCCGAGGTCGGGGAGCGTGCGGCCCGGCTGGCGGGGGCGCTGCGCGGGCTCGGGGTGGACGGTGACCAGCGGGTCGCCACGTTCATGTGGAACAACGCCGAGCATCTGGAGGCGTATCTCGCGGTCCCGTCGATGGGTGCCGTGCTGCACACGCTGAACCTGCGGCTGTTCCCCGATCAGCTGGTCTACATCGCGAATCACGCCGAGGACCGGGTGGTCCTCGTGGACGGGTCGCTCATCCCGCTGCTGGCGCCGGTGCTGCCGCAGTTCAAGACGGTCCAGCACGTGGTCGTGGTCGGCGGGGGCGACACCGGGCCGCTGGAGGAGGCCGGCAAGGAGCTGCACGACTACGAGGAGCTGCTCGCCGCGGCGCCCGCGGAGTTCGCGTGGCCGGACGTCGACGAGCAGTGGGCCGCGGCGATGTGCTACACGAGCGGGACGACCGGGAACCCGAAGGGCGTCGTGTACTCGCACCGGTCGGCGTACCTGCACTCGATGGCGACGTGCACGGGGAACGCGATCGGGCTGAGCGCGTCCGACGTCGTGATGCCGGTGGTGCCGATGTTCCACGCGAACGCGTGGGGCCTGCCGTACGCGGCGCTGATGGCGGGGGCGTCGCTGGTCATGCCCGACCGGTTCCTGCAGGCGGACCCGCTCGTCCGGATGATCGAGGCGGAGCGTCCGACGGTGGCGGGCGCGGTGCCGACGATCTGGTCGGACGTGCTGCGCCACACGAGGGAGCACGAGTCGGACCTGAGCTCGCTGCGGCTGGTGCCGTGCGGCGGGTCGGCGGTGCCCGAGTCGCTGATGCGGGGGTTCGACGAGATCGGCGTCCGGATCGTGCAGGCGTGGGGGATGACGGAGACGTCGCCGGTCGCCACGGTCGCGCATCCGCCGGTGAAGGCTGCGGACGAGGACGTCTGGCGGGTGCGGCTCAGCCAGGGCCGCGTCCTCGCGGGGCTGGAGATGCGGGTCGTCGGGGACGGCGACGTCGTGCTGCCGAACGACGGGGAGTCGGTCGGGGAGGTGGAGATCCGCGGGCCGTGGATCACCGGCGCCTACCACCTGGACGAGGATCCCGCGAAGTTCCACGACGGCTGGCTGCGCACGGGCGATGTGGGGACGCTGTCGCCGGACGGCCACCTGCTCCTCACCGACCGGGCGAAGGACGTGATCAAGTCCGGCGGGGAGTGGATCTCGTCGGTGGAGCTGGAGAACCATCTGATGGCGCACCCGGACGTGGTCGAGGCGGCCGTGGTCGGGGTTCCGGACGACCGATGGCAGGAGCGGCCGCTCGCGTCCGTCGTCGTCCGGGAGGGGGCGCAGGTCACGGCGGAGCAGCTCAAGGAATTTCTCGCTGGGCGGATCGCGAAATGGCAGCTCCCGGAGCGCTGGGCGTTCATCGCGGAGGTGCCGAAGACGAGTGTCGGCAAGTTCGACAAGAAGGTGCTGCGCCGCAGGTACGCGGAGGGTGAGCTGGAGGTCCGGCGGGCCGACTGATCCCGGCGCGGCCCTGACCGGATTCTGACGCGCAGTCATTCCGCACGTGGTCACGCAGAGATGCCGACTCTCTCCAAGGTGTTACCTTAAAGGGGATTTCGGCGGATGAGTGGTGCGGATGGGGTTCGTGGGTGTATCCAAGGTGGGCTGAATGTCCGGATGGCCCTCAGTGGGGCCGGCCCCGCACGCCGCTGCCGGGAGCGTGAATGCCCAGGTTGTCGACCTCTGCGCACTCAGCCGACCGCACGCTGGTCAAAGGGCTGAGTGACGGCGACGAGGCTGCGCTGGCCGCACTCTATGACGAGTACGGTGAGCGCCTTTACGATTACGCGCTGTCGATGTCGGGAGACGGGAAAACCGCCGCCGACATCGTGCATGACACGTTCATCGACGCGTGCCGCCGCGCCCCCCGGATGCGCGACCACCTGTACCTGAGTTCCTGGCTTTACGGTGCGGCGCGGCGGCGGTGCGTCCGGCGGGGCCGCGCGAAGGTGCTGTTCTGGGATCGGGACGCCGAGTTCTCCGAGATCCCGTTTCTGGACCGTGCCGAACCGGACGGCCCGGTGCCGGAGTGGCCGCCGGCGGAGGAGCTGCACGAGCTGCTTCGCGGGTCCCTGGCCCGGCTCGCGCCCGTCGACCAGGAGGTCGTGCTCCTGGCGTTCCGGCACGGGCTGCGTCCCGCCCGTCTCGGCGCGACGCTCGGCCTGTCGTCGCGGCGGGCCGCGATGCGGGTGCGCCGGGGCCGGGCGGAGCTGGAGGCCGCGCTCCAGCGAGAGCTCGATCGTGCCGGGCGGGCGTGCGCCGAGGGCCGTCCGGAGGAGGAGGTCCCGGCCACGGCGATCCCGGTCCTCGCCGCCCGCGGGGCGGTGGTGCGGGAGGAGGAGCCGCCCGTCCCGGCGAAGGCGGCGGGCAGGGGGCGCAGGCGCGGGTTCCGGCGGCGCGGGGAGGACTCCCCCGCCGACCCGTCCGCCGACCTGCACGCCGCCGGGTGCGCCGCCTGCCGGCGCCGGGCCCGGGTGACCGCCGCCGCGCTGCTGCGCCGGGCGCCCGCGCCGATCCTGCCGGCGGCGCTGCGGCACCGCGTCATGCACACCGCGACGGACCCCGAGCTGGCCGGCTACCGCGCCGACATCGCGGCGCGCGGCGGGACGCTCACCCCGTCCGGCCTGCCGAGCCAGCCGGACGTGCCGTCGCCGTTCACCCGCCGGTGGATGTTCACCGGGGGAGGGATGGCGGGCGCGCTGGCCGCCGCCCTGGTGGCGGTGTTCGTGATGGGGCCCGGCATCAGCGGGAACACGCTGTCGTGGCCGCCGTTCCGCACGCATCCGCAGCCGTCGATCACGCAGGAGAAGCCGCACGACGGCCCGTCCCGCGGCAAGGACGGGCCGGAGGGCTCGGGCGGCGCCGCGCAGGGGCGCCCCGGCCAGGTGCCGCCGAACCCGCAGACCGATGGGGAGCCGGGGCAGTCGCGGGGGCCGTCGCCGTCCCCGACGCAGCCGACGCGGCCGCCCGAGAAGCGCGGGGTCCTCGTGGTGAACCCGGCGAAGGTGGAGCTGTACGGGACGAAGACGGCGAAGGTCGACCTGGCGGCGGAGCAGGGGCCGGTGACGTGGACGGCGATGACGTCGTCCAACCAGCTGATCCTGTCCGAGATGCAGGGCGGGATGCCGGAGGACGGCACGACGCGGCTGACGCTCACCCTGCGGACGGCGCTGATCGGCCTGCCCGGCCAGGGGACGATCACGTTCACCGACTCCGAGGGCGCGTCGCACGAGGTGAAGGTGGTCTGGGGCGCGACGATCCTGTGACGGTTCAGCCGTCCGCGGCGGGCCGCTCCCCCAGGTGATCCCTGATCGTTTCGAGGTGCTCGCCGAGCGAGGCCTGGACGCGGGACTCCATGGCCCGCGCGATGAACGGCTCGACGACCATCTTCACGAGGGGCCGCATCCGGCGCACCACGGCGGCGATCTCGCGGGTCTCGTCGCCGTCCGGGACGGGCTGCTCCTTCAGCCGGTCGAACACGTGCTCCTCGACGAGGCCGACGAACCGGCCGGCGATCACGTCGCAGTCGTCGCGGATCTGCCCGGCGATGTCGAGGACGGCGCCGAGCGGGATGCCCGCGGCGACGAGCTCCGCGCCGACGTGCAGCAGCCGCGGGCTCGGCACCCGGAACGCCTCGCCCTCCGGTTCGATCAGGCCGAGCTCGACGGTGCGCTCGAGCATCCGGGCGACCTCGTCCTCGTCCAGCCCGGCGCCGAACTTCCCGACGAGCTCCTCGTAGGTGGCGGTGCCGGGGATCTCGTCCGACCACGGGTCGGTGAGGACCTTCTCCAGCCCGAGGACCTCGCCGACGTCCTTGCCGGTCTCCCACGCGGACAGCAGGTCCTTGATGATCGCGAAGGTGTAGCCGCGGCCGAGCAGCTTGCCGATCAGCCGGAGCCGCGCCAGGTGGGAGTCGTCGTAGAGGCCGACCCGGCCGGCGAGGCGGGGCGGCGGCAGCAGCCCGCGGTCCTGGTACGCGCGGATGTTGCGCACCGTGCTGCCGGCCAGCCGCGCCAGCTCGTCGATTCGGTACTCGGTCATGACAGGCGCGATCTTACTCCCGCGCCATTGTGACATTGATCGATGGCACATAGGGTCGGCGCATGACGGACGACGCGGACGACATCGAGGAGACCCTCCTCGGCGGGCCCCTGCGCTACACGCGCAAGGAGGTCGAGAACCTCTCGGGCGTCCCGGACGAGTACGCGCGCCGCATCTGGCAGGCGTTGGGGTTCCCGGCGCCCCCCGACGACGAGGTCGCCTTCACCGACGGCGACGTGGCCGCGCTCCGCGAGATCCGGGACCTGCTCGGCCACGCGATGGTGGACGAGGAGATGGTCCTGCAGCTCGCCCGCGCCGTCGGGCAGACGATGGGGCGGCTGGCGAGCTGGCTCGGCGACGTCTGGTTGCGGCGGCTCGGGGAGCAGCCGTCCGGCGAGCCCATCACGCCCGAGGTGGTCACCGCCGCGCTCGCCGCGACCGAGGAGCTGCGGCCGGCGTTCGAGCGGCTGCTGCTGCACGGCTGGCGCCGCCAGCTCACCGCCGCCGGGATGCGCGCCGCGGCGACGACGGCGTCCGCGCGGTCCGACCCCGCGGCGGGCATCGCGCAGCTCGCCGTCGGGTTCGCCGACGTGGTGTCGTTCACCCGGCTGAGCCGCCGCCTGGACGGGGACGCGCTGGCCGCGTTCGTCGAGCGCTTCGAGTCGTCCGCCGCGGAGATCGTCGCCGACCACGGCGGCCGGGTGGTGAAGACGCTCGGGGACGAGGTGCTGTTCGTCGCGTCCGACCCGTCCGCCGCCGCCGAGATCGGGCTGCGCATCGCCGAGCGGTTCGGTGAGCCCGACAGCCCGAAGGTGCGGGTGGGGCTCGCGTACGGCGAGGTCATCCAGCGGCTGGGCGACGTCTTCGGGACCCCGGTCAACCTGGCCGCCCGCCTGACCTCCACCGCCTACCCGGGAACGGTCCTGGCCGACGCCGGCCTGGTCTCGGCCCTGCCGTCCGGCGGGTATGACGTCTCCGGGCTGCGCCCTCGTCCTCTGCAGGGTCTGGGCCGGGTCAAGCCGTACCTTCTGCGGCACAACGGTGGATGAGGTCGCATGTACGAACTGGTGGTTCGCGGCGGAACCGTCCTGGACGGGACGGGGGCCGCCGCGCGGCGCGCCGACGTGGCCGTCGCCGGAGGACGCATCGCCGCCGTGGACGTCCTGGACGGCGTCCGGGCGGCCACGGAGATCGACGCGACCGGCCGGCACGTCATGCCGGGCTTCATCGACGCCCACGTGCACGGCGAGGCGGCCGTGTTCGACCCGGACGTGCAGCTCGCCGCCCTCCGCCAGGGCGTCACCACCTTCGTCCTGGGGCAGGACGGCATCTCCTACGCCCCGGCAGGCACCGCCACGCTCCGGTACGTCAGCCGCTACTTCGCGCCGGTGAACGGCACCCATCCGGGACTGGACGGCGGCCCGGTCTCGGTCGCAGAGCTTCTCGCCGGCTACGACCGGGCGGTCCCGCTGAACACCGTCTATCTCATGCCGCACGGGACGATCCGGCACGGCGTCCTCGGCACGGCGCGGCGCGCCCCGGAGCCCGGCGAGCTGGCCGCCATGCGGGATCAGGTCGAGCGCGGCCTGGCGGACGGCGCGGCCGGGCTGTCCACGGGCCTTGAGTACGTGCCCGGCTCGTACGCCGACGCCGCCGAGATCGGGGCGCTGTGCGCGCCGGTCGGCGCGGCCGGGCTGCCCTACGTCACGCACATGCGCGGGTACGAGTCGGCGGCCGTGACGGCGATGGCCGAGGTCCTGGAGATCGCCCGGACCGGACGCGTCGCCCCGCACGTCTCGCACTACCACGGGCCGCGGGACGAGCTGATCGCGCTCGTGGACGGCGCCCGCGCCGAGGGCATCGACCTGACCTTCGACAGCTACCCCTACCTGCGGGGATGCAGCACGCTGACGCTCGTCACGCTCCCGGACCGGCTCCCGATCGCCGACCTGGACGCCACGCTCGACGCGCTCGCCGACCCGTCCGTCCGGGAGTGGCTGCACCGCGACTGGTTCGCCCACCGTGCCGAGGTGTGGCCGCGCATCGTGCTGTCGCACGTCCCGTCCGGCGAGTACCGGTGGGCCGAGGGGATGAGCCTGCCGGACGCGGCGCAGCGGGCGGGGTCGAGCCCCGGCGAGTTCTGCTGCGACCTGCTCGTCGCGACGCGGCTGGAGGCGGGCTGCGTGTTCGGGCAGCCGAACACCAACAGCGACGAATCGATGCGGGCGCTGCTGCGGCATCCCGTCCACATGGCCGGGTCCGACGCCGTCTACCAGGGCGGGCACCCGCATCCGCGGGGGTGGGGCGCGTTCGCCCGGCTGCTCGCCCGGCACGTCCGCGACCTCGGCGACTGGACGTGGGAGGAGGCCGCCGTGCACCTGGCCGGACGGGCCGCCGACCGGTTCCGCCTCGCGGACCGCGGCCGGGTCGAGGCGGGCCGCGCCGCCGACCTCGTCGTCGTGGATCCCGCCGCCGTCACCGATCGCGCCACCTACGAGGCCCCGAGAACGCCCGCGGAGGGCATCGACCACGTGATCGTCAACGGCGTCCCCGTCCTCGCCGGAGGTGCTCTGACGGCGAACGCCGTCCCGCCGGGGCGAGCGCTGAAGCCGGATGGTCGGGCATCATGAGTGGCATGAACCCGCCGAACGGCGACTGGATCACGGTCGTGACGTACGAGAACCTTCCGCGCTGCCCGCGGCCGGTGGCCGCGCTGCTGGGTTGACTGCGCGACCGCGGCATCGACTGGATGCCGTTCCAGGACGATGACATCCTGATCGACCTCGTTTGCGGGCCGGGCGACGACGGCCACTGGCGCGGCTGGTTCGGCGTCCGGGTGCGGGCGGACGCCCTGCGGCGGCTCGGGCTGCATCCCGACCAGCCGCTGTCGCGCCGGATCGGCCCGTCCCCGCCCGGCTGGTGGCACGCCGCCGCGGAGCGCGCCTTCCGGGAAGGGCGCCGTTAGGCGGCGCCCACCGTCATGGGCCCGCCGTCAAGGGACGCCGTCAGGCGGCGGACGCGGCGGCCGCGTCGAGGTGCTCGGTCATGCGCCGCAGGGTCCCGCGGAGGTCGGCCAGCTCGGCCGGGCCGAGGCCGGTCGAGCCGAGCATCCGCCGCGGCACGTCCAGCGCCCGCGACCGCAGGGCCGCGCCCTCGGCGGTGAGGTGCACCGACACCGAGCGCTCGTCCTCCCGGTTCCGGCGGCGTTCCACGAGCCCGGCGGCCTCCAGCCGCTTGAGCAGCGGCGACAGGGTGCCGGAGTCGAGGCGGAGGCGCTCGCCCAGCCGCTTGACGGTGAGCCCGTCGGTCTCCCAGAGGACGAGCATCGCCAGGTACTGCGGATAGGTGAGGCCCAGGTCGCGCAGGACCGCGCGGTAGAGCGCGTCGAACGCCCGTGACGTCGCGTGCAGGGCGAAGCAGACCTGCATGTCCAGCTTCAGGTGATCGTCGAGCGTCCCGGTCATGCCCCCAGTCTACGTTTGCGCCGATCGAGTTGCCCGCAACCGAAACCGGGCCGGACGGAGCGCGGCCGATCTTGGACAAGGATCTACAGAGCCGCCCGGCGGCTCGTTAGGCTCTCACCATGGTCGCCGGCATCGACGATTCGGTTCCGCATTCCGCCCGCATCTGGAACCACTGGATCGGCGGCAAGGACAACTATCCGATCGACCGGGAGATGGGCGACCGGATCGCGGAGAGCTACCCGCAGATCAAGAAGCAGGCGGTCGCCGACCGCGCGTTCATCGGCCGCGCCGTCCGGTACCTCGCGCAGGACGAAGGCGTCCGGGACTTCCTCGACATCGGCACCGGCCTGCCCACCGTCGACAACACGCACGAGGTCGCGCAGCGCGTCGCGCCCGAGTCGCGGATCATGTACGTCGACAACGACCCCCTGGTGCTGACGCACGCCCGCGCCCTGCTGACGAGCACCAAGGCGGGCCGCTGCGAGTACCTCGACGCCGACGTGCACGACACGGACGCCATCCTCGCCGCGGCCCGCCGGATGCTGGACTTCACCCGGCCGGTCGCGATCATGCTGGTCGGCATCCTCCACCACGTCGGGGACACCGAGGAGTCCCACCGCATCGTCCGGCGGCTGGCGGACGCGCTGCCGAGCGGCGGCTTCCTGGTGATCAACCACGCCACCTACGCCGTCTTCGGCGAGGCCTCCGAGAACGCCGCCCGGCAGTACAACGACGCCGGCGGCAGGCCCCCGGTCACCCTGCGGTCCCCCGAGGAGATCCTCCGCTACTTCGACGGCCTGGACCTCGTCGAACCGGGCCTCGTGAGCTGCGCCCACTGGCGCCCCGACCCCATGGACATCGCCACCTGGGGCGCCCCGGACGAGGTCGACGAGTTCGCCGGCATCGCCCGCAAACCCTGAGCTCCGGCACGTCCCGGGCCGGCCGCGGGCCTATTCGGCGGGACGGGCCTTCGGCGCCGCGCGGACGTGGGCGCGTTCCCCCTGCCGCCCGACGAGGCTGAGGAACTCCACCGGGCCGGCGCTCGTGGCCCCGAACCAGTGCGGGATGCGCGTGTCGAACTCCGCGGCCTCCCCGGGTTCGAGCAGGAGGTCGTGCTCGCCGAGGACCAGGCGCAGCGTGCCGTTGAGGACGTAGGCCCAGTCGTAGCCCTCATGGGTGCGCAGGTCGGGCACGGCGTCGTCGTCCCCGGCCGGGAGGACGAACTTGTAGGCCTGGATGCCGCCCGGCCTCCGGGTCAGCGGCAGGATGACCGATCCGTCGCGGTAGGAGATCGGACGCAGGTTGATGCGCGGGTCACCGGTGGGCGGCGGGTCGACTAGCTCGTCGAGGGTGACCCCGTAGGCGCGGGCGAGCGGCAGGAGCTGCTCCAGCGTGGGGCGCCGCAGGCCGGCTTCGAGCCGGGAGAGCGTGCTGGCGGAGATGCCCGTCTCGCCGGCGAGGTCGGCCAGGGTGATGTCGCGGCGCCGCCGTAGCTGCTTCAGCCTCGGCCCGAAGGCGTCGAGCGTCCGGTCCTCTGCATTGCCCATGCCGCCAGTTTGCCATTCGGCAACAGGCTTTGCCGCTTCGCCCTCGCGCCGGTCACCATCGCTGGACCTGCTGAGACGAACGGGGAGGACGAACGATGGAGCACGAGTTCGACAAGGACTACTGGGAGCGGCACTGGCAGGACGAAAGCGGCCCCGCGTCCATGGCCGGGCACTCGCCGAACCCCTACCTGGTCCGTGAGGCCGGTGATCTGGTGCCGGGCACGGCGCTCGACGCCGGGTGCGGTGCCGGTGCCGAGGCGATCTGGCTCGCCTCCCGAGGGTGGCGGGTGACCGCGGCCGACATCTCGTCCGCGGCCCTCGCCCGCGCCGCCGAGCGCGCGGCGGCGAGCGGGGCGGCGAGCGGGGCGTCCGAGCGGCTGCGGTGGGTCGAGGCGGACCTGGGCGTCTGGACCCCGGACACCCGCTTCGACCTGGTCACGACCCACTACGCCCACCCGGCGATGCCGCAGCTCGACTTCTACGCCCGCATCGCCGGATGGGTGGCCCCCGGCGGCACGCTGCTGATCGTCGGCCACCTCCACCGCCACGGCCACGACGAGGGGTCCGGGCACTTTCCGCCCGCCGAAGCGTCGGCCACCGCCGCGGCCATCACGGCACGGCTGGACCGGACCGCCTGGGACGTCGTCACCGCCGAGGAGACCGATCGGACGCTGACCGGCCACGGGGGCGGGGAGACCGTCCTCCACGACGTCGTCGTGCGCGCCGTCCGCCGCCCCTAGCACTGAAGGAGCTTCCATGAAGTCACCCCCGCCCGCGCACGGCGCCGACCCGACCATCCGGGACCCGCGCCGGCGCCGCACGATCCTGATCGCGGTCTGCGTCGCCCTCATGGCCGTCATCGCCTCGGTGACCGGCCTGAACGTCGCCCAGCCGCAGCTGGCCGTCGAGTTCGACGCCGCGCAGGACACCGTCCTGTGGATGATCAACATCTACACGCTCGGCCTCGCCGCGCTACTGCTCCCGCTCGGCGCGGTCGGCGACCGGTGGGGCCGCAAGCCGGTGCTCCTCGCCGGCCTCGCGGTGTTCGGGGTGGCGAGCGCCGCCGCGGGCCTGGCCCCGTCCACGGAGGTCATGCTCGCCGCGCGCCTCCTCGCCGGGGCGGGCGCGGCGATGATCATGCCGGTCACCCTCGCCGTCATCACCTCGACCTTCCCCGACGAGGAGCGCTCCAGGGCGATCGGCGTCTGGACGGGCGTCGCCGGCGGTGGCGGCATCCTGGGCATGTACCTGTCGGCCCTCCTGGTCGACCTGGCGAACTGGCGGTGGCTGTTCGTCCTGCCGGTCGCGCTCGTCCTGGCCGCCGCCGCCCTGACGCTCCGGTCGGTGCCGAACTCGCGCGAGCCGGCGGAGCACGGGTTCGACGCCATCGGCTCGCTGACCTCGGCCGTGGCCGTGCTCGGGCTCATCTTCGTCCTCCACGAAGGCCCCGAGCGGGGCTGGACCGCGCCCGGGACGCTGCTGAGCCTCCTCGCCGGAGCCGCCGCCGCGATCGGCTTCGTTGCGTGGGAACTGCGCCGGGAGGCGCCCCTCCTCGACGTCCGGCTGTTCCGCCGCCGCGACCTGGCCGGCGGCTCGGTGTCGCTCCTGGGCGTGTTCGGCGTGCAGGCCGGCATCTTCGTCGTGCTCTTCCCGTACTTCCAGGCCGTGCTGGGCTGGTCCGGGCTGCGCTCCACGCTGGCGCTGATGCCGACGGCGCTGCTGATGATGGCCGCCTCCGGCCTCGCGCCGCGGGTGGCGGCGCGCATCGGCGGCCGGTGGACGATGGCGTCCGGCATCCTCCTCGGCGGTGCCGGCCTGGCCCTGATGGCCGCGTTCGTCTCCGTCGAGGGCGGCTACCTTTCGGTGCTGCCCGGCATGCTGGCCATGGGGCTCGGCATGGGCCTGTCGATGACCCCGTCCACCGAGGCCATCACCACGGCGCTGCCGCGCGAGCGGCAGGGCGTCGCGTCCGCGCTGAACGACGTGACCAGGGAGTTCGGCACCGCGCTCGGCGTGGCCCTGCTCGGCGCGGTCCTGTCGGCCGGTTACCGCGACGCCATCGACTCCCGGCTCCACGGGGTACCCGAAGGGGCCGCCGACCCGGCCCGCAGCGGTGTCGCCAACGCCCTGGAGGCCGCCGAGAACGCCGGGCCCGAGGCCGACACGCTCGTCCGCGCCGCCCAGCAGTCCTTCGTGGACGGGTGGCAGGAGGCGATGTGGGCGGGCTTCACCGTCATGGCGGTCCTGTTCGTCTACGTTCTCGTCCGCGGGCCCGAGCGCCGTCCTGCCGAGCCGGTCACCGCGCCGGAGGCCGCCGAGACCAGAACCCGCACGCCGTAGCGTGCGTCGTCCCTGTGCGGCTACAGGTCCACGGAAATGTGCGGGGACAGCGCCCGGAGGAAGTCCGGGGCGTCGAAGATCTCGCCCGCGGAGGCGACCCCGGCGGCGCGGGTCCGCCCGGTGAGGATGCGGTCGACCGCTTCCACGACGAGCGGGGCGGTGACGGCGTAGATGTCCTGGCCGCTCGCCACGGCGCGCCGTTCACGGCCCCCCGAGCGCAGGACGACGTCGACGAGGAAGGTCTGCGCGGACCGCCCCCGCTCGTCGACCGCGGCCGGCCCCGGCGTGTCCGGGGCCGACAGGTCCCTGGCCGCCTCGATCGCCATGTAGGTGCACACCTCGGGGATGGCCAGGTGGCCGGGAACGGTGACGACGTCGGCCATCGAGAACTCCCCGATGACCGCCCGCCTGCCCATCGGGGCGGGGAAGGGCCACTCCAGGGTGGGCGGGCTGTCGTCGCGGTACTCCAGATGCCCGTTCACGTAGCGGACGCGCCCGCCGTCGCGCCGCTCGCGGGACACCTCGCCCGCCGCGCGCGTCCCGTCCGTCGGGTTCCAGCCGCTCAGCCCGTACGCGATGTGCGCCTCGTCGGCCGCCGTCCAGTCGCCCATCGCCGCGGTGGCCAGCAGGTCGCCGAGCCCGCCGAAGAAGGCCATCGCGGGGACGATCACGGCGCCGGCGTCCCGGGCGCGGCCCGCGAAGTGCGCGAACGTGTCGGCGTTGGCCTCGATCTCCGCCGCCACGTCCACGTACGGGATCCCGGCCCGCAGGGCCGCCTCGATCACCGGGGCGGCCGTCGTGGCGAAGGGCCCGGCGCAGTTGACCACCGCCGCCGCACCGGCCAGCGCGCGGTCGAGCGAGCCCGGGTCGTCCACCGAGGCCTGGCGAGCCTCCAGCCCGGGATGGGACGCCGCCAGAGCCCGCAGCTTCCCGGCGTCGCGGCCGGACAGGACGGGGACGTATCCGCGCTCCCGCAACTCCGCAACCACGAACCGCCCGGTGTGGCCGTACGCGCCGAACACCGCCACCCTCTGTTCCGATCCCATGGGCACCCCCCCCGCTCGAACGAACCGATGCGGCGATCATGCCGGGGCCCGGTCGCACCGGCGAGTGTCTGGAACGCCATGACTCATACAATTCCGGACATGACTTCAGTCGCCTTGGCCGTCACCGACGGGATGCTGCACTTCGAGCTGTCCCTGGCGTACGAGGTCTTCGCCTCCGCCCCGGACGGCGTGACGGTCCCCTGGTACGACGTCGCCGTCTGCGGGCCGGTCGCCCTGCGCGTGGGCCTGTTCCGGCTCGAACCGGACTTCGGGCTCGACCACCTCCGGCACGCCGGGACGGTGATCGTCCCGGCCTGGGGCGACGCCGACGAGGAGCCGCCGGCCGAACTGGTCGACGCGGTCCGCGCGGCCCACGAGGCGGGCGCCCGCGTCGTCTCCCTCTGCACGGGCGCGTTCGTGCTGGCCGCGGCCGGCCTGCTGGACGGGAGACGCGCGACCACCCACTGGGCGCACACCGAGGCCCTGGCCGTCCGCCATCCCCGTGTGGAGGTCGACCCGGACGTCCTCTACGTGGACAACGGAAGCGTGCTCACCTCCGCCGGCAAGGCCGCCGCCCTGGACCTCTGCCTGCACCTCGTCCGCCTCGACCACGGCTCGTCGGTCGCCAACGCCGTCGCCCGCCGCCTGGTCGTCCCGCCGCACCGGGCCGGCGGCCAGGCCCAGTTCGTCCCCGCCCCGGTGCCCGCGCAGGACGACCACCCGCTCGCCGCCCTGCTCCCCTGGGTGATCGAGCGGCTGGACCAGCCGCTGACAGTGGAGGACCTCGCCCGCCAGGCGCGGATGAGCTCCCGCCATCTGGGACGCCACTTCAAGGCGGTGACCGGAACCACCCCGCTGCGATGGCTGCTGACCCAGCGGATCCGCCACGCCCAAGAACTGCTGGAGAAGACCGACGACGGCATCGACGCCATCGCGGCGTCCACCGGCATGGGCACCGCCACGACACTGCGCCGCCACTTCAACCGCACGCTCGGCGTGCCTCCCGACACTTACCGCCGCACTTTCCGCACCCGATCCGGCGTGCGGGAGCCCGCCGGACCCGCTTTGCCATAATGCTTGCATTTGGCAAAAGTCTGCGCGCGGATCGTTGAATTCGGTCAGCTCACAGCGACGAACACGTCTTGTAAATCTCGTTCTGACCAGCATAAAGTCAAGACATGGGACGGGTGTTCTCCACCGACCAGGTCCCGCCGCAGGAGCGACTCGCCTATTGGCACGAGGTCATCTGCAGAACCTTCATCCAGCTCGATGACGAACAGGCCGGCGGCGGAGCCTTCCGTGGCCAGGTGCGCGACCGTGACATCGGACCCCTCCAGGCGACCCGCATCCTCACCGACCCGATGACCGCCGAACGCGGGAGCCGGCACCCGCGGTCCCTGGAAGAGCCCCTATGCCTGCTCGCCGTGCAGCTGCACGGCAGGACCATCGCGCAACAGGACGGCCGCCAGGCCATTCTGCTGCCCGGCGACCTGACCCTGTTCGACGGCACCCGCCCCTACCGGGTGGACTTCCAGGGGCGCCATTTCGATCACCTGGTGCTGCGGTTCCCGCGCACGGCCCTCGAAGAACGGGGCATCGACACGGGCGCGGTCACCGTCCGGCGGATCGCGTTGGACTCCGCGCTCGGCCGGCTGGTCACGCCCTTCCTGCTCAACGTCGTGCAGGCCGCGGACACCGTCGATCCGGAGACCGGGGAACGGCTCGCCGGAATGTCGCTGGACCTCATCGCGACCGCCCTCGCCTCCGTTTCCGGCGTCGAGCGGCCGCCCGCCTCACCGGGGGAGGAACTGCTGCGCCGCGTCCGGCTCTACATCGGCCTGCATCTGTCCGACCCGCAGCTCGCGCCGCCGAAGGTCGCCGCGGCCCACAACATCTCGCTGCGCCAGCTGCACCGGCTGTTCGCGCGCGCGGGCACCACCTTCGGCCGGTGGGTGCGGGAGGAGCGGCTGAACCGGTGCCGCGAGGAGCTCGGCGACCCGCGGCTCGCCGGGCTGCCCATCGCCGAGATCGGCGCGCGGTGGGGCTTCCCGGACGCGTCCTCCCTCAGCCGCTCGTTCCGCGCCCGATACGGCGTCAGCCCCCGCGAACACCGCCGCGCGGCGGCCGTCGACCTTTCGTCCACCTAGGTCATCCCGCGTACTCGAACCACACCGTCGAGCCCGCCGGGCCGGGGATGACGCCCCAGCGGGCGGCGAGGGCGTCGACGACCATCAGCCCGCGCCCGTGTTCGGCGGACGGGTCGTCCATCACATGCGGCGCGCTGCGCCCATCGCCGTCATCGGTCACCTCGACCCGGACGCGGTCGCCGTTCACGCCGATGGCGACGGTGACCTGGCCGCCGTCCCCGCTGGACGAGTGGCACACGGCGTTGGCGACCAGCTCGCTGACGCACAACTCCACCGTGTCGGCCGCCGCGCTCGTTCCGAGGACCTCGCGCACGAACGCGCGTGCACGCCCCGCCGAGCGGCTGACACCGGGGAAGGTGGCCACCCCGGACAGCTCGCGGCAGATCGCGGCCGTCTCACGGCGGCCGGGCGTCGCGGCGTCCCGAACGCTCCGGTGCTCTTTCGGGCCGATCTCGTGGGCCGTCTCCACGGCCCCGCATGACGGAAGCTCGATGAAGAGGGCGGCGTGCTCGTTGGCTGGCATATCGATCACTCGCAGGGACGGTGTTCGCGCTGGGACGGTGTTCGCGTAGGGACGGGTGTTCGCTCGCTGGTTCGCGGCGGAGCCGTGCGTCCAACGCTACGGAGCGGGCGCGACTTGGGAAGCCCTTTGCGCGGTGCGTCAACAGGCCTGGCACGGAGTGCCAATCCGGGCGGCCCGAGCGTGCTTGGCTAGGCTGGTCCCCGGTTCGCGTCCGGAGGGCGGTGGCGTGATGCGGGACGTCGACGTTGCCCGCTGGCGGCTGCGCAGCCAGCACCTGGTTCGGCCCCATGCCGGGTCGGCCGGTGAGGTGGTGGGGTCGCTGCTGGCCGTCCAGGCGGAGAATCCCGGTCAGGCGGCGTGGGCGGTGGCCGCGCGCACGCGGAACCCCGACCAGGCCGATCTGGCGACCCTCCTCGACGACGGCTCCGTCGTGCGTACGCACGTGCTGCGCCCGACGTGGCACTACGTGCAAGCCGAGGACGTCGGCTGGCTGCTCGATCTGACCGGCCCGCGCGTACGCCGCCTCACCGGCCGGCAGCTGCGCAATGCGCACGGCCTCGACGAAAGCTCCATCGACCAGGCGGTCGCCGCCGTCCTGGGGGCCTTGGAGAGCCGGGGGCACCTCACCCGCGCGCAACTGGCCGAGGAACTGAGCGAGCGCGGTGTCCTGGGCGGCGGGCAGATGCTGATGATCCTGCTGGCCCACGCCGAGCTGGACGGGCTGATCTGCAGCGGACGAGTCGCCGACGGCGAACACACCTACGCGCTCATGGCCGAGCGCGTGCCGGCACCGCGGCGGCTCTCCCGGACCGAGGCCCTGGCCGAACTCGCGCTGCGCTACTACACCGGGCACGGCCCGGCGACCGAACGGGACCTGGCCTACTGGGCGACGCTCACCCTCACCGACGTGCGCGCCGGCCTGCACGAGGTGCGTGATCGGTTGGACTCGTTCGAGCACGACGGGCGCACGTTCTGGCACGCCCCCGGAGAACCTCCCGGCGAGCCGCAGGACCCGGCGGGCCATCTCCTGCAGATCCTCGACGAGACCTACCGCGGCTACCAGGACTCCCGCTGGGTGCTGGACGCCGCCGGCGACGTCCCGCGCACCAGGGAGGCCGCGACCGGGATGGCCCTGGTCGACGCGCAGCTCGCCGCCTCCATGCGGCGCACCATCGGCCGCGACCGCGTGCGGTTCGACCTGCGGCCCTACCGGGCCCTGACGCGTCCACAGCTCGAAGCCCTCGACCAGGCCGCCGGACGGTACGGCGAATACCTGCGGCTCAAGACCGAAGTCACCCTTCCGTAACCGCGACGCGGCACATCACGACCGACCCGGTGATGAGTTCTCGCGCCCGCACCCGTCACACATACGACGGACACGACAAGTGGGAAGGATGACGTGATGGGTGCGGACAGGCAGTTGGAGGAGCTGGGCGTGAGCGGTCTGGCCGACGTCGACGAGCCGGCGTTCACCGGGCTGGCGGAGCGGCACCGGCGAGAGCTGCACGTGCACTGCTACCGGATGCTCGGGTCGTTCGAGGACGCCGAGGACGCCGTCCAGGAGACGTTCCTGCGCGCCTGGCGGCGGCGGGAGACCTTCGAGGGGCGGTCGACGTTCCGCGCCTGGCTGTACCGGATCGCCACCAACGCCTGCCTGGACCTGCTCGCCAAGCGCCGTCCCGAGCCCGCGACCGGCGGCGAGGTGCTGTGGCTCCAGCCCTACCCGGACCGGCTGCTCGACGAGCTTCCCGCGGGCGACGCGGACGAGCCGGAGGCGGTCGCCGTCGCGCGGGAGACGATCGAGCTCGCGTACCTGGTAGCGGTCCAGCACCTCGCGCCGCGCCCGCGGGCCGTGCTGATCCTGCGGGACGTGCTCGGCTGGCCGGCCAAGGACGTCGCGGAGCTCCTCGGCGACTCCGTCAACTCCGTGAACAGCGCGCTGCAGCGGGCCCGCGCCGGGATGCGCGAGCACCTGCCCCCCGAGCGGCAGGACTGGACCGGCGGCGAGGAGGACGCCGGGACGCGCGAGGTGGTCCGCCGCTACACCGACGCCAGCGTGGCAACCGACATCGACGCGCTCGCGGCGCTGCTCCGCGACGACGTCCGGTGCTCGATGCCGCCCACCCCGGGCCTGTACATCGGCCGCGACGCCGTGGTGAACGACTGGGTCGAGAGCGGCTTCGGGGACATGACGGGCCTGCGCGCCGTCCCCACCTCCGTGAACCGGCAGCCCGCCGTCGCCTTCTACGAGAAGCGGGAGAGCGGGGGCCCGTACCTGCCGCTGACGATCGACGTCCTGCGCGTCACCGGCGGGGCGATCACCGAGATCACCACGTTCCACGACGACCAGTTCCCGCGGCTCGGGCTGCCGGAGGAGCTGCCGGCGGACGGCACGGAGTAGTCCCGTGCGGACGCTCGCGCTGCGAGGTGGCGCGCGTGTCGCGGTCGTCGCGGCCGAATGGTCGGACGCGTTCGGCGTCGTCGCCCGCGGGCGGGTGCAGCTGGAGCTGCGCGACGGCGAACCCGGACCGGTCCTCGGCCGCGGCGCCGGGTTCTGGCTGCGCGGCACCGGCGTCCGCGCCCTGCAGAACCCCGGCCGCTGCACGGCGACGGTGCACATCGTCACCCCCGGAACCCTCACACGCCGGTCACCACACCCCCCGTGGAGGACGATATGAACGGCACGGACGCTTCGTTCACCTACCCCCGCCGACTCCGCGGGCTGGTCGGCACCGGCCTGGCGGGCGCGCTCGCGGCGACGGCGGCCACCACCCTCGCCGCCGCGCTCGCCCAGGCCGCAGGCGTCGACTTCGAGGTCCCCGACGGCGAAGAGCCGATCCCGTTGTCCGGGATCGCCGTGGTGACCGGGTTCTTCTCGCTCGTCGGCATCGTCATCGCCGCCGCGCTCCTTCGCTGGAGCGCGCGCCCCGCCGCACGGTTCGTGTGGACGGCGGTGTCGCTGACCGCGATCTCGTTGGTCCCGCCCTTCCTTTCCGGGGCGAACGCCGCCACCATCACCGCCCTCCTCGCGCTGCACCTCGTCGCCGCGGCGGTGATGATCCCCACCCTGACGCGAAGCCTCCGCACCCGGACCGCGGCTTGATCCGGCCACCGGAGGGTGCGGACAGCGCCCGTTCAGCGTGGTTCCCTACGACTATCCCGGCAGTCGGGCGGGGTGGATCGAAGCCTGGGAGCGTCGCGTGGACACGATCGAAGCTCGGATGCCGGAAGCCTCGGCGGACGCCGTTCAGCGGACCGCCAGGATCGCCGGCGTCTGGTTCGTCCTCACCTTCGCCTTCTCGATCCCGGCGGTGTTCCTGTACGACCCGGTGATCAACGACGCGAACTACATCCTGGGAGCGGGCGCGGACACCCAGGTGCGGTTCGGAGCCTTCCTTGAGGTTCTGACCGCCGTCGCGAACATCGCCACCGCGGTCGTGCTGTTCCCGGTCCTGAAGCGGCAGAGCGAGAGCATCGCCCTCGGCTACGTCACCCTGCGCGTCGTCGAGTCGACTCTCATCCTGGTGGGCGTCGTCAGCGTCCTCGCCGTCGTGGCGCTGCGGCAGGACGTGGCGGGCGGCGGGGCCGATGCCGCGCTGATCGGCCAGTCACTGGTGGCGGTGAAGGACCAGACGTTCCTGCTCGGTCCCGCCTTCTGCGCGGGCTTCGGCAACGGCCTGTTGCTGGGCTTCCTGATGTACCGGTCGGGCCTGGTGCCACGTCCGATGGCACTCATCGGGCTCATCGGAGGCCCGATCGCCTGCGCCACCGCGACCGCCGTCCTGTTCGGCGCCTACGAGCAGCAGTCCCCCGTGAATTTCCTGTTCACGGCACCGGAAATCGTCTGGGAAGCGTCCCTGGGCATCTGGCTCATCACCAAGGGCTTCCGTTCAACCGCGTTCGATGGACAGGGACCGTAAGGACCGACCAGGCGCTCCCTAGACTCGTTCTCGTGCTCAGACTCGGATTCCCGGTGATCGGCGTGACCGACATGCCCCGCGCCGTGGCCTTCTGGACGTCCGCGCTGGATCTGGTCGCCGTGCCGGAGTGGGAGAGCCCGAACTGGAGGACGCTGCATCACGCGGACGGATCCGGCCGGGCATTGGGCCTGATGCGCAGCGAGTCGCCGATCGAACCTCATCCCCGTCTACACCTCGACCTGTTCGTGGACACCACGGACGAGCAGACGTCCGAGGTCGCACGCCTGATCGACCTCGGAGCCACCAGGGCCGACTGGGACCTGTACCCGCCGGATCCGGACTTCGTCGTCCTCGCCGACCCCGACGGAAACGTCTTCTGCGTCGTGGATCTGAGCCGGGCACCGTCCGGCTCAGGCTGACGAACCCGCAAAATCTCGCCGGAGATTCCGGAAGCGGTGTCGAATCGGGGCGTCGGCGTTCGTAGCGAGGGTGAGACACCGACCAGGGTGCTCGACGAGCCCCGACCCTACGAACGATCAGGACAGGACGATGACCGACTCGACGGCGACCAGCGGAACCAGGCCCTTCCGATTCGGGGTCGTTGCCCCGCTCACAACCGACCTGCCGACGTGGCGAGACCGGGTGCGCCGCATCGCCGGCAGCGGCTACTCCACGCTCCTGATGCCCGACGTCCCCCGTTGGCAGCCGGCGCCGGCCCCCACGCTGGCCCTCGCGGCCTCCATCACCGACCTGCGGGTGGGCACATGGGTGTACGCCTCGCCCCTGCGTCCGGCCTGGAGCACCGCATGGGAGGCGCACTCGCTGTCGGTGCTCACCGACGGCCGCTTCGAGCTGGGCATCGGCACCGGCAGGCCCGGCATCGAAGAGGAACTCCGCGAACGGGGACTGCCCGCCGCGCCACCGAGCGAGCGGCTGTCCCAGGTGCGTGACACCGTGACGGAGCTGCGAAACCTCGACGGTCCCGACGTGCACACGCCGGTGGTGATGGCCGTGCGCGGGCCTAAGGCGCTGGCGGTGGCGGCCGACATCGCGGACACGGTCGCCATCGCGCTGATGCCGGGAGACGAGCGGGACGAGATCACCCGGGTGGTCCGCGACTTCCGCCCCACGCGAGACCTCGAACTCGCCCAGCACGTGGCGGTGATCGGCGACTCCGTCTCACCGTTCATGGCGTCCCCCGACACCGACCCCGCCGCGCTTCACGCGGCGGACTCGCTGGCGGTGCTCCCGGAAGACCCCGCGGCGGCCGCCGAGGAGATCCAGCGCCGACGCGAAGAGCTCGGCTTCTCCTACTTCGTCTTCGGAGCCAACGCCGCCGAAACCCTCGCCCCCGTCGTAGCCCGACTGGCAGGACACTAGGCAGCCGCCGCGCGGAACCGGCCCGCCGTTCGGAACCTGGGGCGGAAGCCCCACCGGTCATGCTCGTGGACGCGGCACGGACCTTGATCGGCTCAGGTGGCGTGGCGCCAGGGAACCCCGGGCAGCTCTTGCTCTCGGCCGTCCGCGCCCCTGAGCCGAACCTGCCGCTCCTCGGTGGCGTGGCCGATGTCGGAGAACTGAAGGCCCGCGTCCGCGAAGACTTTGGAGAGCCGCGGTACATCGTCGGCCGCGACGGTGAAGACCAGTTGGAAGTCCACCGAGTCGCCCAGGATGACCGAGGTCAGATCGCCATCGGTGAGCCGTGCGACCTCGGCGACGATGCCGGCGACGGGGAGCGCGCTCTCCTCGACCACGAAGCCGACACCGCTGGCGCCCGCCAGCGACTGGACGCCGGCCTTCAGGCCGTCGGAGGTGTCCTGGCAGCTCGACGATGCCCACGGCCGACGCGGACAGGATGATCCTCTCCGCGCTGCCGATATCGCCTCCGACGTTCGGCGCGCCCACCTGCCGGCAGGCGTCGCGGATCCCTTCCATGAGGGACGTGAAGTCGTCATCCGGGAGTGACCGCGGATAGCGGACGACCGTGAGGAGCGCGATCGGGAGCGCGCCCATGGCGGCGATATCGCTGAGATTGGCCATCGCCAGGTAGTAGCCGATGTCGTAATTCGACAGGTAGCCGAGTTCGTAGAGCTGGAATTTCGGCCCGCGGACGTAGTCGGATCCCACGACGATTTCCATGGGTCCGTCGATCCCGAATACCGCGCAGTCGTCCTGGGCGTCGGCGCCCGCGACGAGCGCGGCCTGAACCCCGTTGTGGATCAGGAAGTGAGCGTCGATGTGGCGAGCCTGGCCCGGGTGCTGGTCGACGAAGACGCATTCAGCTCATACCGGGCACAGGAAGGCGCGGATGCCGTGATGGGCTTCTCCTGGGAGGAGTTCCAGCGCTACCGTCATCGCGGCGCGGTCTTCGCCACACCGATCAGAAATGGTCGTTCCAAGTTCGTCGGCTGCGTCAGCTTCGATGTCTCGTACGGCCACGATGCGCTCAACGTGCAGCGCATCTGGCATATCCTCAATTCATTGACCATCGTGGTCGGGGAGGACGGGTTCGAGAATGTCTGAGGTGGGCGGGATCACCCGCGAGACCTGTGCTTGCTACGACGCCAATGCGCACTCCTATGGCGAAGCCTCCGAGGATTACGGCAGGTTTCCAGGATTGCGTGCGGAGGTCGTCGAGTTCGCGCGGCTCGCTCCTCGCCCGCTGCCCGTCCTGGACCTTGGATGCGGCGGTGGCCGGGACGCCCGGCTGCTGGCGTCGCTCGGTCGCACGGTGATCGCGGGTGACTACGCGCCCGCCATGCTCGAATGGGCCCGTGGCCGGACCCGGGAGGAGGGACGCACGCTCGGTTTCCTGCGGCTGGACGCCCTGACGCTCCCGCTCCGGGACGCGGCGGTGGCCGGGGTGTGGGCTTCGGGGAGCCTGCTCCACATCCCTTCGGCCGGGATGGAACGTGCGCTGGCGGAGGTGCATCGCGTTCTGGCCCCGGCGGGCATCGCGGCGATCAGCATGCGGATCGGGGACGGTGAGGGCTGGAAGAACGGCGGGTCGCTGGACGGGCGGCGCTGGTTCACGTTCGTCGATCCGGGAGCGTTCACGGGCTGCCTGGAGGCGGCCGGTTTCGCCGACGTCCGGATTCGCTTCGCCGGCCGTGCGGGCTGGTTCGTCGCGATCGGCAGGCGATAGCCGACGTCATTGCCAGGCGTCCGGGTCGGAGTTGGGAGCGGCCCGGCGAATGCCCCCGCGGGGGTCATCGACATCGCCCTGGTGCCGGGGGATCAGATGGATGTGCAGATGATCGATGCTTCGCCCGGCCGCCTTGCCGTCGTTGATACCGATCGTGTACGCCTCGGGGAAGTACTTCTCGTTGATGAGAGCCCGTGCCCTGCGCATCAAGGTGTAGGCGCTGAGGACCTCGTGATCCTTCAGGTCGAAGAACGAGACGACATGCCTTCTGGGAACTATCTCAATATGCCCGGGGTTGGCGGGGTAATTATCAAAGCGCGCATAGAATAACTCGTTCTCGCAGAGGATCCTGTTGAGGGACGGGTCGTCCGCTTGGCAGAAGATGCAGTCGGTTGAGAGGGATCGGGACTCGGAGTCGCCCTCCTCATGTCGACGGCGCCCCAGGAGTAGATCGATCAGGAGTCGAAGTCCCCGACCGGGTCCTTCTGGCGACGTATGCCCGATGAGCATTTTACCTGAATTCTCCTTATTGCCCTGGATGTAGGGGGCATGCGGAAACCGGTGATCAATGGTGTGGCGAGGTGCGCACGATTGTGACTTCGCAGATGGTAGCGGCTGACATGGCCGTGCGAAGGTGAATGGTCACAGGCGTCAGCGGGGCCACGGTAGATCCTGACGGTCGATTGCGTCGCAAATGCCGTATCCGCCCACTAGAACACGTTACGACTCTTGAGTTTCGAAATGCAAGGGTTCTTGCTCTGCGGAATTCCGTCTCGTCGGCCGGGAGAGCCTGGGGAGCGCACTGCTGCGGGGCGGGGCGGGGGTCGTTACCGTCGGGGCGGACGGTGTGGCTCGGGCGAGGGGTGTGGCGAACGGTGAGCGAGCGCGAGGAGCTGATCGAGGCATTGGTCGAGGAGATGCCGTGGTACATCTCGACGCTGGTTCGCTTCCAGGTCGCGGTCGCCCACCAGATCGGCATCCCGGTGACCGATCTCCATGCCCTGGCCGCCCTGCTGGAGACCGGGCCGGTGGGGGCCGGTCGCCTCGCCGAGCTGATGGGGATGACGTCCGGGGCCGTCACCCGCATGGTCGACCGGCTCGAACGCGGCGGATTCGTGCGCCGCGGGCCGGATCCTGAAGATCGGCGGCGCGTGGTGGTGAGCGTCGTCCCGGAGCGGGTGGCCGAGATCGCGCGCTTCTACGAGCCCATGGGCGTCGAGTGGCGGGGCCACGTCGACCAGATCTCCGACGACAACCTGCGTTTCCTGCTGGGGTTCCTGCGGCGCGAGCGCGAGCAGACCCAGGCCGAGACCGCCCGGCTCCGCACCGCTGGACGGCCGCACGGCACCCGGCGCCGCAAGTCTCAGTAGGCCGTGGGGGTGGCTTCAGGGGCCGTCCTGGGGCCAACCCGAGTATTTGCTTCAAGCACTATCTGCTTGAAGCAAATTAATTTAGAGTCGCCGCACCGAGATCTTGACGTCCGGCATGAAAGGTGTGGATGACCATGAAGAACGCGCGTCTCACTCAGGCGGCCCTGGGGGTGGCCTCGCTCGTCCTCGTCCTGGTCGGCTGCGGTTCGGGGAGCGGGGACGAGACGAGCCCGGCCGCCTCGGCCTCTTCGCCGTCCCCGGGCGGGACGGGCACCGCGGCGGACGAGGCCGAGGTCCGCGGCCTGCTGGACAAGATCAACCATGCGTGGGCGCGGGGCGACGCCGCGGCCTACGCCTCGTTCCACACGCCCGACGCCGACCTCATCGATTTCCGCGGCACCCATGCCCGGGGCCGGCAGGAGATCATCGGCCTGCTCCAGCCGGCCTTCGACGGCGTCCTCGAGAACACCCGGGTCCAGGCGCGCATCATCGGGTTCCGTTTCCTGTCGCCCCAGGTGGCGATCTTCCACACCGAGGGAAAGATCGTTCCCACCGGCGCGGACTCGATCCAGACCTTCGTGGCCACCAAGGGCGACCGAGGCTGGTTGATCGCGGCGTTCCAGAACACCCGCTCCGAGACCTCCTGACAGGTCAGCCGCGGGTGGAGCCGGGCGCGCCCGAGAGGAGGGCGAGGCGGAGCTTCGTCTCGTCCTCGCTGCCCGGTTCGGCCGTCAGCATGACGACCTTCCGGTCCGCTTCGCCATCGGTCAGGACGTCGCAGTCGACCGTGATCGGGCCGACCGAGGGATGGTCGACGATCTTGCGGTCCTCCTGGTGCGCGCCGACCACCGCGGAGGCCCACAGCCCGGCGAAGCGTTCGCTGCCCGCGGTGAGGTCCCGGATCAGGGCGGTCAGCCGGTCGCTGTGCGGGAAGCGTCCGGTGGCGCGGCGGAGGTCGGACACGATGGCGGAGTCGACGGCGTCCTGGGCGAGCGACGTCACGGGCCAGTGCGACAGGTGAGGGCCCCCACCATCGGTCGGGAAGGTGTCGCGGGCGAAGTTGCGGAGCCTCGGCGGCTTGGCCGACGGATCGCCCAGCAGCGCGGCCCAGACCCGGTTCCACCAGATCAGCTGCCAGTCCGCCGCGAAGACGGCGGCGGCCGCGGTGTCGCCCAGCCGGTCGAGGAGGCGGTGCAGGCCGGGAGGGATGTGGTCGGAGATCTCCCCGCCCGACGGGGGAACGAGGCCGGCGAGCCGGTAGAGATGGTCCCGCTCGGGGTCGGTGAGCCGCAGCGCGCGGGCGAGTGCGGCGGCCACCTGCGCCGAGGGTGTGGTGGATCGGCCCTGCTCCAGCCGGACCACGTAGTCGACGGAGATCCCCGCCAGCTCGGCGAGGTCCTCCCGGCGCAGCCCCTTCGCCCGGCGGCCACGCCTGGTGGGCAGCCCCGCCGCCTCCGGAGCGATGCGCTCGCGCCACGCACGCAGCGTCGCGCCCAACGTCGTCCCATCAGTGGCCATACGGTCGATTCTCGCTCGTCACCAGCGATGTTGGGTGGTACCGGTTTTCCTACGGCCGGCCCATCTCTGGCCGAGGCCTCGCCGGTTGGCGAACGTGGGGCGCATGAGCATTTCCTTCTCTCACGACCATGTCGGCCTCAGCGTGACCGCTGAGGATCTCGACGCCACCGTCCAGTGGTACGCGACCAAGCTCGGCTTCACCGTCGACCGGCGATTCGACATTCACGGCACGACGTTCGTCTTCATGGTCCGCGGTGACGTCAAGATCGAGCTGATGGCGGGCGCGTCGAGCCGCCAGGCCCCGACCGGGAACGTGCTGACGAGCATGGACCCCTCGCGCCTGCACCATTTCTGCCTGGCCGTCGAAGATCTCGACGCCGCCGTCTCCGAGCTGGCTGGAAGAGGGGTGGACCTCATCGGCGGGCCCATGGACGTGGCGGACATCGGTCAGCGCATCGTGTTCATCACCGACAACCTCGGCACCATCATCGAGCTCGCCGAGCCCGGCACCTGGCCCGCGGGTCGGCGGACCTGATCGCCACCGTGAATCGAAGCTCAGGCGGGAGTGTCCCGATTCTGCTTCAGCTCTTCCAGGGACCAGGTGCCGCGGCCTCCGGTGACCTGGAGGAGTGCATGGGAACGGAGTCGGATCTCCGTGTCGCCGTCCGGGAGAGCGAGTGTCCGGGTAGGGGTCAGAGTGGCGTCGAGGTGCAGGAGGCCGAAGGTGTCTCCGCCACGGAACAGTGCGCGTCCCGGCGGGCCCAGGTAGCGCACCACCGCGGGCCGGTGGCCCGCTATGGAGTGCTCGAACGGACGGACGTGGCCGGCGGGCGGCACGGTCACGGCGTCCCGCTCTCCGGCTCGGGCAGGGGCGCCCGCGTCGGCCTGTTCCAGGGGCGTCACGTCGATCCGCCAGTCCGCCCCGGCGGTTCTCACCTGGAGTACCGCCTGCGCCGGGACGGCGAACGTGCTCCGGGTCGGTGAGGGCTCGCCCCCAGGCGGCCGGCTGAGCATGAGGGTTGACGCGACCGGATCGCAGCCGGGCAGCGGGTCCAGGTTCGGCCCGTACAGGCGGACCTGGTGGGGTTGTCCATCCGGGCATGTCACGACGGCGATTCCAGCCGGTCCCTGGTAGGCGAGCACTTCTGGTCCGCGGCCCGTGGTGGAGCCGGTGAACTCGCGTGCGCGCTCCGGTCCGCTGATCGTGACTCTCCACCGCCCCTCGGACTCGACGTACAGGAACCTCTTCGTGAGCGCCTTGTCGGACAGCAGTCGGTCGTGCAGGACGGTCGTGGCGGGCGGGGCTCCGGGGCCGCACACCGCGACCGGGGTCCCCCCGCCGAACTCGGTGCGTCGAAGCCAGGCCCGCAGCGTCCCGTCGCCCTCGTTCACGATCTCGGCCAGCACCGGCTGGGGGAGCCGTCCCTTGATCTTGACGCGCTTCCCGCCGACGCCGCGGTGCGTGCGGACCGTGCCGTAATGGGCGTGATCGACCGGCGTGAACTGCGGCGGGAGCGCCTCGCTTTCCCCCAGCCAGCGGTCGAGGTCGGTGGCCACTCTGCGCGGCTCTTTCACCCGAAGGCACAATTCGCGGACCAGGCGCCCCCGCTGAGGCATGCTCGTCTGCGGGATTCGGTCTTTGAGAGCCAGTACGACCCAGAACCAATTTCCACACCGCAGCCGGCGCGCGGGAAGAGTGATGTCGTCCCGCATCCGCAGGACGAGGTTGAGTTCTTCCCGGAACGGCGTCAATTGGGCCACGTCCTCCTCGACCTGGCACATCAACGGCTCGCCGTAATGGATCGCCGTGAGCGCGGTGCGCGGGATCCGGAGCACCTTCCAGAGCAGTAGCCCGTCCCAGATGACGATCTCATCGTCGGTCACCCACATCCGGGGCCGCACCAGCACGAGCCTGAGCGTCTGGATCGCGACGCCCACGAGGACGACCGCGAAGATCGGTGCCCACGAGGCCGCGGCCACCTCGGTCAGGGTGGTCTCCTCGTTGAACTCGACCCAGATCAGACCGAACGAGAGCAGCATCACCACCAGTAAGAGCAGGACGCCCACCCCGGCCAGGGTCCACCCCTTGGACCTGGCCACCTTCACCTTGATCGTGGAATAGCCGGGCCGCGCTGACCAGCCCCAGCGGGCTCGGTCGGAGAGGCTGCGCAGCACGGAGCCCTTACGTTCCCTCGCCACCCGTCTGCGCGAAGCTGGAGAACTCCGTGCCCGGTGAACGCCCCGCAGCGCCAAGGCGTTCACCAAGAGCCCGACGCCTCCGGTGTAGGCGGCAAAGATCGCGGCGCCGAACGACGGCAACCACTCCGGCCGCCCGCCCTCCATGTGGACGAAGTCTCGTGAACCGACATCGCGAGCGGGAACCTTCTGGAAAGCGTGAACGGAATGGCCGGAGTCCCCCCTCAACTCGACTCTCTCGTGGGTCGGGTCGGAGAGGTTGCCTGTCGTGAAGACGCCGTACCAGGAACATCCGCCTCGACCGCACACCTCCGATTGCGCGATGAACGTTCCCGGAACCCCTTCGCCTCTCGCGGCGCGCCCCGCGGCCGAGGCCTCCCCGACCATGGCGCCCAACACGAAGGGCCAGATCATCAGCATCCCGGCGCCAATCAGGACCTGGCAGATGGCGAAATGCCCGCGGTCCTTGGCGCCGTACTTCGTCGAGGCCCAGTCGACCTCGCGTCTCCTGCCCATCCCGCCCGCCCCGTCCAGACCGCCGCCGAACCCGAACCGGACGGCACCTGCGCGAACTCAAGGATCACATGCCAGGACCGGAGGGTCGAGTGCGTGAACGATGCCGCCGATCAAGTACCCCGACCATCGTCACCACAGGTGATCAGCACGACACTCGGTCACGTCCACTGGAGTGGTGTAAGAGTTGATCTTCGCGTGATCCTGTTTCTGCAGGTTATGCGGTGAGTTCTCGCTGGTCGATTTCGGGGTCGGGTGTGGTGCCCTCGACTACTCGAAGGCGGGCTTTGGCCAGGAACTCCAGGCCCATGTAGCGGCGGGCCTCGGTCCATTCGTCGGTCTGCTCCATCAGGACGGCGCCGACGAGGCGGACGATCGCGTCCCGGTCGGGGAAGATCCCGACCACGTCGGTGCGCCGGCGGATCTCCTTGTTGAGACGTTCCTGGGGATTGTTGGACCAGATCTGCCGCCAGAGCTGGCGTGGGAAGCCGGTGAAGGCCAGCAGGTCCTCGCGGGCGGCGTCCAGGTGCTCGGCCGCCTCAGGATGCTTGGCCTCCAGCGATGCGACGACGCGGGTGTGCTGGGCGTGGACCTCTTGGGCGGCGGGCTGGTCGAAGATGGTGCGAACCAGCGTCGCCACCCACGGCTGCGCACTCTTGGGCACCTTGGTGAGCAGGTTGCGCAGGTAGTGCGTCCGGCACCGCTGCCAGGCCGCCCCGGGCAGCGTCGCCCCGATCGCCTCGACCAGCCCGGCGTGGGCGTCGGAGATCACCAGCTGCACCCCGGTCAGGCCGCGGGCGACCAGCCCGCGCAGGAATGCCAGCCACCCGGCGCCGTCCTCGGCCGAGGTGACCTCGATGCCGAGGATCTCGCGGTGCCCGTCGGCGTTGACGCCGGTGGCCACCAGCACGTGCACGTTGACGATCCGCCCGCCCTCACGCACCTTCTGGGTCAGGGCATCGACCCACACGAACGCATACGGACCGCCCTCCAAAGGCCGGTTGCGGAACGCGGCGACCTGGGCGTCCAGCACCTTGGACATCTCCGAGACCTGGCTCTTGGAGATGCCCTTGATCCCCATCTGCTCGACCAGCTTGTCCACCCGGCGGGTGCTGACGCCCAGCAGATAGGAGGTGGCCACCACGCTGACCAGGGCCTGCTCCGCCCGGCGGCGCCGCTCCAGCAGCCACTCGGGGAAATAGGACCCCGACCGCAGCTTGGGGATGGCCAGCTCGACCGTGCCGGCGCGGGTGTCCCAGTCCCGGGACCGGTAGCCGTTGCGGCGGTTGACCCGCTCGTCCGAGCGGGTCCCGTAGTCGGCGCCGCAGACCGCGTCGGCCTCCGCGCTCATGAGCGCCTCGGCCATCGTCTTGACCATCGACCGCAACACATCGGGCTCACACGCCCCGATCTGCTCGGCCAACCAGCCCGCAGGGTCCACACTGTTGTCCACGGCCATCGCGTTCCTCTCCTTCTGATCTTGGTCGATTCGAAGGATCACGCGATGGCCGTCTCACGTCACGACGCCACGCCCTCTGACCAGGTCAAACTCATACACCACCTCCGTGGACGCAACCCGACACTCGGTCGCCGTCCACGGCCGACACCCGGACCTCGACCTATAGCGCGTCCCAATTGTTCTTGATCGATCTACAGGATCGGCTTGCCTCCCGCGAGAGCAGGGCAGGCGAATGCCGTGACCCAGAGATCTCCACACCCTGCGGACGCCGGTAGCCGACCACCGCGGCGCGGCGCGGACGAGCACGAGGACGCCGGAATAGATACGTCCTCGCCGCAAGCCGGGCGGCACCGGATGTTCAAGCCGGAGCGTCGTCCCTCCAAGGCCCGCCGGCTGGTGCGGTTCGCCGAGGCGTCGACGTCCGGCCTACGGGACCGACGCTGGGCGCGGGCGGCGGCACTCGTCGTCATCGCGGGTCTCCTCGGTTCCGGTCTGTGGATGCTGAGATGGTCGGGCGGCGGCTCGACCGCCACGCCGGACACCTTCTGGTACGCGCGGGACGCCCTGCGGTACGCGGGCCACTCGCCGGCCGAGGCGGACCGCACCGCCGCGGAGATCACGTGCGGAGCCATGAAACGAGACCGGGCGCGCTGGCGCCTGACCTACACAGAATGCCTGCGGTACCGCACGCGGCTACCTGCAAAGGCGCCGGTCCGCTTCCAGCGCATCTTCACCTCGCGGCCGGGCTACCCGCTGCTCGCGGTCCCGTTCGTCCGTGTGATGGGCACGACCGGTTTCGCCGCGGCGACGGCCGCGCTGGGGGTGGCGTGCGGCATCGCGGTCGTCCTGCTGGCGCTGGCCATCGGGTTGCGTCCCGTCCAGGCGCTGATCGCGGAGACGCTGTTCTACCTGCTCCCGACAGGTTTGTGGGGCAGCCGCCTGCTGGCCGAGGCGCCCATGATGCTCTGCCTGCTGGTCGCTCTGATCGGAACGGTCCTGCTGCTGCGCGGACGCAACGCAAAGACGGCGGTCGGGCTGCTGGCATGCGGGCTTGCCCTATTGTGCGCCGTCAAGCCGGCCAACGGCGTTGCCCTGGCCGCCGCGCTGGCCATGGGCGCCGTGCTTTTGCTCCCCTTCGTGTCGTCGCGCCGGACGTCCCTGGCGGTCACCGGTATCGCGACGCTCGTCCTGGCGGGCAATCTCTGGATCAGTTCCGCCCTTCACCTACCCGGAGTTCACGAGACTCTCCAGGACACTTTCACCCGCCATTTCCGCCTTCCCGATGTGACCGATCCGTGGCAGCGCCTCGCCGACGCGTCACAGTCCCTGTGGACGGACGCGATAGCTCAGCGAATGCTGGAAGCCCCGCTCATCCCGGCGGCCTTCCTGTTCGCGGCGGTCGGCCTGTTCGCCCGCCTCCGCTGGGACGCGGCGTGGCCACTGGCCCTCGCGGGTCTGACCGGGGCGTTGGTGGCCTCCATGCACCCGCTCGTCTACGAGCTCGATCGGCTGTCGGTGGTGACGTGGATCCCAGTCGCCTTCGGCCTGGCCGCCCTGACAACCCACCACCCCCGCAAGGGCGCTGCTCCACACGATCTCTGCTCCACTCAGGAACAACGGCCGCCAATAGGCAGTACCTCACACACAATCTGGTAGCTGACACATCGTGTGGAGGATCGCCCAGGTGGGCGCGCCCAACAGGCCATCCGCGCCACTCTGGCCACCCGCCGCGCCGCCACCGCGTATACCCGCCGAGCCCGGCACGCCGAGTCACCGGCGTCGGCGGAAGGCATCGGCGGCGGACGGGTCGACGATCGTCAGCTGGGTGTGGATGTGGTCGGTGGTGGCAGGGGCGAGGCCGCTGAGGAGGGTGTGGGCCCGGTGCCAGTGCTCGTGCGCCGCCGCGTGACCGCCTGCGAGGTGATGGCACGCGCCGAGGTGGGCAAGGGTGCTGGCCTCGCCGTACAGGTCGCCCAACTCCCGGAACAGGTCGAGGGCCTCGCGGTAGCGGGGAATCGCCCCGGCGGGGTCGCCCATGCTGAGGTGGGTGTCGGCGAGGCATGACAGCGTATGGGTCTCTTCGGAACGGTTGCCGACCTTCTGATGCAGGACGAGTGCCCGCTCGCACAGGTCGAGAGCCTGGCCGTGGTTTCCCAGGCGGCCGTGATGCCAACCGACGTTGGTGAGCGCGGAAGCCTGGCCGACCTGGTCGCCCAGCCGCTCGAACAGATCGTGGGCGCGACGGGCGGCGTCGAGCGCGTCGGACTCCCGGCCCTGGATGGTGAAGACGATGTCCCGGTGGTGATGCGTCCACGCCCGGCCGGCGGGGTCGTCGCGTGACCGTTCCACGGCGGCATCGAGGTGGTGGTGGGCGTCGTCGAAGTGCCCGAGGTCGGCCAGCGTCCAGGCCAGGTTGCGGTGCGCGCGGGCCTGTTCCGCGGGGTCGCCCGACCGGCGGGCCGCGGCCAGCGCGGCCCGCCCGGTCTCGGCCTGGTCGTGCCAGCGGCCCTGCCGGTGCAGGAAGACGAACAACGCCCGCGCCAAATGGCAGACGTGCCGGTCGAGCATGAGTTCGGCGGCGAGCTTCAGGGCGGCGAGGAGCGCGGCGCGCTCGGCCGTGGACCAGGCCAGCGCCTGGTCGGGTGCGGCGAATCCGGTGATGGACACACCCGGGCCGGGCGCGCCGGGCGGCACGGTCTCGATGTGCCCGTGGAGGTGCAGCGCGGCGGCGTACGCGGTGTGCACGTAGTGGTCGACGACGCGGTGCCGCGCGGCCTCCCGGTCGGCGTCGACGGCCTCGCAGAGTTCGGCCGCGTAGGCGCGCAGCAGGTCGTGGCAGGAGTAGCGGCCCGGGGCGTGCTCGGTCAGCAGGTTGGCACGGGTCAGGTCGGCCAGCGGAACCCGCACCCGCGAGGCCGGGACGCCCGCGAGGCTGGCGGCGGCGCCGATCGTGCTCTCGGGCCCGGGATGCAGCCCGGCCACCAGCCGGAACAGCCGCGCCGCCGCCTCGTCGAGCGTGTCGTACGACCATGAGAAGATCGCCCGTACATCGGCGGCGGGCTCCAGTGCGCCGAGGGTGTCCCGGAGCTCGCCGGCCATCGCACCGAGCGGATGCTCGGGATGGATCGCGGCGCGCGCGGCGACGATCGCCAGCGCCAGCGGCAGCCCGGCGCAGCAGCGGACGATCTCTTCGGCGGCGACGGGCTCGGCGCCGAGTCGATCGCGGCCGATCCTGGCCGCCAGCAAGCGCTTCGCCTCCTCCGGCGGCAGCAGGCCGAGGGTGAGCGGATGCGCGCCGTACGTCAGCACCAGCCCCGCGAGATGGTCCCGGCTGGTGACCACCACCAGGCAGCCGGGCGTTCCGGGCAGCAGCGGGGCGACCTGGTCGGCGTCGCGGGCGTTGTCCAGCAGCACCAGCATGCGCCGTCCGGCCAGCAGGCTGCGGTAGAGTCCGGCCCGCGCGGCCTCGCCGTCCGGGATCCGGTGCGGCGGCACCTGCAACGCGCCGAGGAGCTCCAGGACGGCCGCCTCCGGTCGCACGGCCTCGGCCGACGGGTCGTATCCGCGCAGGTTGACGTAGAGCTGACCGTCCGGAAAACGATCGGCGACCCCGTGTGCCCAGCGCACGGCGAGCGTGGTCTTCCCGACTCCGGCCGTGCCGGCGATCACCGTGATCAGCGGCGACCGGAACCTTGTCTCGCCCGGCGGGCCGAGCAGCGCGTCCAGCGCCGCCAGTTCGGCCTCCCGCCCGATGAAGCCGTCGACGGCGGCGGGCAGCTGCCTGGGCACCGCGCCGGCGCCGGGCCCGTCAGCGGTGGCAACGCCTCCGGCGAGCATTTCGGCGTGGAGCAGCCGCAGCTCGGGGCTGGGATCGGCACCGAGTTCCTCGGCAAGCCGACGCCGAATCGTCTCGTACCGCTCCAGCGCCTCGGCGGGGCGGCCCGCCGACTCCAGGACCCGCAGCAGCCGCACCCAGAGGGACTCCCGCAGCGGATGCCGCTCGGCGAGCTCGGTCAGCTCGGCCGGGTCGGAAGGCGATCGGTTCACGAGATCCAGGTCGACCCGCCGCTCCAGCGCGGCCAGGTACCGCTCCTGCAGCCCCGGGGTCACGGACTGCTCCAGCCAGTCCGACCGGATCCCCTCGAAGGGCGTGCCGCGCCACAGCGCCAGCGCGGCGGCCAGCCGGGACCGCTCGCGCGCCGGGTCCGGCACCGCCCCGGCCTCATCGAGCAGGCGGCCGAAGCGCAGCGCGTCCACCTGATCCGGCTCGGCCGCCAGCAGGTAGCCGCCCGCCCTGGCGGCGATCAGCTGCCCTGCGGCGGGTCCCAGAGCGCGGCGCAGCCGCTTGACGTTCGTACGGACGTTGACCCGCGGGTCGCCGTTCGTGTCCGTGCCCCACATCGCGGTCGCCAGCCGGTCCGTCGGGACGGTACGGCCTGCCGACATCGCCAGCACCGCCAGCAACGCGCGCAGCCGCCCGCGCGGCAGCTCGACCGCCAGCCCGTCCACCGAAACGCGCAGCGGCCCGAGCACCTCGACGACCAGCACGTGCTCGCCCCTCCCCGCTCGGCGACCTGTTTCACCCGACTGACACAACTCTGCCACCGCTGTCCGCCAAGCTGACGATCACTACGCGGTCGGGGCCACCAGAGCCACCTTTTCGACCTGACAGGAGACACATATGAGCAGGGTCGTCTGCGACCAGACCATCACGGCCGACGGCTACTCGGCCGGGGCCGGCCAGACCGAGAAGCGACCGTTCGGCGACGACGGCGGCGACGGCTGGGGCAACAGGCTGCACGCCTGGATGTTCGACGACCCCGAGGAGAACCGGGCCGAGGTCGAGAAGATCAACGCCGCCGGAGCGGTCATCATGGGCCGGAACATGTTCGGCCCGGTGCGCGGCGACTGGGACCGGCCGTGGAAGGGCTGGTGGGGTGACAATCCGCCGTTCCACGCCCCTGTCTTCGTACTCACCCACCACCCGCGCGACCCGCAGCCGATGGACGGCGGCACCACGTATCACTTCGTCACCGACGGGATCGAGTCGGCACTGACCCAGGCGCGCGAGGCGGCCGGGGACGGCGATGTCTCGATCCATGGCGGCGCGGCCACCATCAACCAGTATCTCGCCGCCGGGCTGGTCGACGAGCTGCGGCTGCACATCGTGCCGTTCACGCTCGGGGCCGGCGCTCGGCTGTTCGACGGTGTCCCGCCCCTGAACCTCGAACAGGTGGAGTCGCGGCCGGCGAGCTCGGTCACGCACGTGACCTATCGCGTGCTGTCCTGACCCGAGGGGCGCGTGCCGCCCACGGACGGGTCAGATCCAGCCTTCTTCCCAGGCGTGGTGTGCGGCGGCGTGCCGGGAGTTCGCGCCTAGTTTCGCCATGGCGGACGACAGGTAGTTGCGGACGGTTCCGGGAGCGAGGTGCACCTCGGCGGCGATCTCGTTGACCGAGGCCCCCGTCCGGGACGCGCGCAGGACCTCCAGTTCCCGGGCGGTGAGCGGGCAGTCGTCCTCGGTGAGCGCGGACGCGGCGATGTCGGGGTCGACGTAGCGGCGGCCCGCGGCGACGTCCCGGACGATCTCGGCGAGCCGCGTCGACGGCGTGGTCTTCGGCACGAACCCGCTCACCCCGGCGGCCAGCGCGCGGCGCAGCACCCCGGGCCGGGCGTGCCGGGTGACCAGGATGATCCGGGTGGGCAGCTCGGCGCGGATCTGCTCGGCGGCGTGCAGCCCGTCCGCGGGCGGCATCTCCAGGTCGAGGACCGCGATGTCGGGACGGTGCTCGCGCGCCAGCCGGACGGCCTCGGTGCCGGTGGACGCCTGCGCCGCCACGGTCAGGTCGTCCTCCAGGTCCAGCAGCGCGGCCAGAGCGCCGCGGAGCAGGTCCTCGTCGTCGGCGATCAGCAGCTTGATCATCGGGCGCCCGCCTCCGCGGGGAGTGGCAGGGAGCCGGTCAGCTCGAACCACTCGTCGTCGTGTTCCCAGGTCAATGTCCCTCCGGCCTGCTCCAGCCGCTCGGTGAGGGCGCGCAGGCCGGTGCCCGTCCCCGAGCCGGGGGCGTCCACGGCACCGTCGTTGCGCACGCGGAGCCGGGCCGAGCCGTCCGCGACCCGGTAGTCGATGGTGGCGCGGCCGGCCTGGCCGTGCCGCAGGATGTTGGTGGTCGCCTCCCGCATCACCAGGCCGAGCAGGTGCCGGAGGGCGTCGGGAAGCGCGTCGGTTCCCTCGTCCGACTCCACGCGGGTGTCGATGCCGGCGGCGGTCAGCACCTTGGCGGCATTGGCCAGCTCCTCCTCCAGCGTCGTGCGCCGGTACCCCTGGACCACCGCCCGCGTGTCGCGCAGCGCACCGACCGCCAGCTCGTGCACCTCGGTCATCTCCGCCGCCGCCCGCTGGGAATCGGTCCCGGCCAGCCGTGCGGCCAGCTCGCTCTTGAGCGCGATGACCTGCAGATGGTGGCCCTGGATGTCGTGCAGGTCGGCGGCGAAGCGCAGCCGCTCGTCCTTGACCGCCAGCTCGGCGGCCATCCCCCGGGCCCGGTTCAGCCGGTCGGCGATGTCCCACGCCCACAGCGTCCCGAGCATCGTCCACGCGGTGAAGGCGACCATCCCGGCGGGGAACGCCGTCGCGAACCGCAAGCCGTCGCCGGTGAGCCCGCCCGCGGTCCCGCCGATCACCGCGGCGGCCACGATCGCGGCGGCGATGAGGACGCGGCGCCGCTCCGGCGGCAGGAACATCGCGGTCAGCGACACCATCACCGCGGGCGCGAGCGACCACAGCCGCTGGCCGGGCAGCGTCAGCGGGATCACCCCGAGCACCGCCGCCGCCGCGCCTCCGGCGGCCAGCCACGCCACCGGCGACCGGACCGCCGTGCCGGCGGGCGGCAGCCGCCGGCCGAGCAGCACCACCAACGCCGCGCACAGGACCAGGAGCGCCGCCGCGGCCAGGGCGCGGCCCCAGACGGCCACCTCGGGGTGCATGATCCAGTCCTCGGCGAACAGCACCACGAACAGCGCGAACGTTCCGGCGAGGGACCACTGGACGTGCCGCCGGAAGCGCTCCAGGCTCCGCTCCCGCCCAGGGTCGCCGGGAGGCGCATGACGAATGTCATCCGATCCCATGACGACTCCCCGTCCTCCCGTGCGGTTCCGGCACTGCCGGCGGCCACCGGCGGCCAGCACCATGGAAGCCGAACATACCCCACCCCCGTACTGAAGGGACATGGTCATGACAGCGAGGATCGGTCGCCCTCGAACGACCGACTGGCGGCACTTCCTGCGCCACTACCTGGAGATGATCGCCGCGATGCTCGTCGGGATGGCGGTCTTCGGCCTCGCCGTCCAGGGCGTCCTGGCCCTGACGGCACTGGACGCGCCCGCCGCCGAGGAGTGGGCCTCCCTGGAGATGGCCGCCGAGATGTCCGCCGGCATGGTCATCTGGATGCGCTACCGCGGCCACGGCTGGGCGGCCTCCCTGGAGATGACGGGCGCCATGTTCGCACCGCTGGCCGCGCTGTTCCCGCTGCTGTGGCTCGGCGTGCTCCCGGCCGGGTCCCTGATGCTTCTGGAGCACCTCGTCATGCTGCCGGCGATGTTCGCGGTGATGCTCCGCCGCCGCGCCGAGTACGGAGGCGCGGCCCATGTCTGAGACCATCGCAGCGGCCTCCCGGCCCGCCGCTGCACGCCGTCTCTGGCCCGCGGCCCTCGCCGTCGCGATGAGCGCCGCAAGCTGGGGCGGAAGCGAGACCGGCGAGGGCGTCGCGTCCCTGGCCTCGGCACTGCTGCTCCTGCCGCTCCTGTACCTGCTGGTCGAGACGTTCCAGTGGCGCCGGGCGACATGGGGAGTGCTCGCCGCCCTGATCGTCGCCTTCACCGCCCTCAAGGCCGTGGACGTCGTCGAACCGGCCGCGGTCGTGGCCGGTGTGGCGCTGGCCGCCCTCGTCCGGGGCGCGGTCAAGGGGCGGCTGTCCCGGTCGGGTGTACTGCAGGCCCAGGCAATGGCCATGATCGGGTTCGGTGCCGTCGCGCTGACCGGGCTCGTCGTCGCTCCCGACACGGGCCGCTACATCGTGGCGGCCGGCTGGTTCGCGCACGGTATCTGGGACCTCGTCCACCTGAAGCTCGACAAGGTCGTCCTCCGCTCCTACGCCCAATGGTGCGCCGTGGTCGACGTCATCATCGCCGCTCAGCTCGCCTTCGCTCTGTGACCTCGCGGGTCGACACCGTCCTGCGCGCCGGAGGCGGGCGACGACAATGCCATCATGCTCATACAAACCGGCCGCAGCTCGCACCCAAGAGGTTCAGATGCTCTACCAGAGCCCTGCTGACTTCTGCGTCGAGTACGCCAAAGCGCACAGCCGCACAAGAAGCGATCTATTCGGCGCCGTTTCCACACTCGAAGAGGTGACCGTCGTCAGCGAGACCCCGGATACGGCGCGAGTCGAGGCGCTCTGGTTCACGTATGGCCACGAACCGGAGTCCGGGTATTACGACGTTCTTGAGCGCACCGCCTTCGTCCTGGTCAAGCGGTACGACGGTTGGCGCCTGCACTCCGAAGAAGATGTCGGCTACGAGTGACAACTGGTACGGCGCCGCTCCGGCAGTGCACCGGCCCCCGGCCCAGGCAGGCTCGCCGATGTCGAAGCGCACCAAGATCGTCTCGCCCGAACCGCGGGGCCATGCCCAGGTTTCCTGTGCCGCCCTCACCTGGGCTCTCTTCCGTCGGCTGAGGCGGACGGAAAGAACAAGACTGTTGTCCGTCGTCTTTTGCGTGCACGGTTGTCGGCGTCCCCCACTTGCCGACAGGAGTTCCCACGTGTCCGAAACCGTGCCGCTGCACCTGGCGGGCAATAACGCGCCGGTCCCCGAAGAGGTGACCCTGGAGCCGTCCGACGTCGTCGGCGAGATCCCGGCCGAGCTGAGCGGGCAGTTCTTCCGCAACGGGCCCAACCCGCGTACCGGCTGGTCACCGCACTCCTTCGCGGGTGACGGCATGATCCACACCATCGCGCTCGACGGCGGCAGGGCGCGCTGGTACCGCAACCGGTACGTGCGCACGCCGCTGTACGAGCACCCCGGCGAGTCGCGGTTCGCCCTCGCCCTCGACCAGGAGACGGGCCGGATCGACTACCGCGTCACCACCGCCAACACCCACCTGATCACGCACGCGGGCCGACTGTTCGCCCTGGAGGAGGGCGGTTTCCCGTACGAGGTGACGCCCGACCTCGCCACGATCGGGGCGCACACCTTCGACGGGGCCCTTCGGACCCCGATGACCGCGCACCCGAAGACCTGCCCGATCACGGGAGAACTGCTGTTCTTCGGCTACCGGTTGCGCCCGCCGTACCTGACCTACTATCGCGCCTCGGCCGGCGGCGAACTGGTGCAGACGCGGGTCGTGGACGTGCCGCGGGCGACGATGATGCACGACTTCGCCATCACCCGCGATCACGTGGTCTTCATGGACCTGCCGGTCGTCTTCGACGCCGCCCGGGCTGCGGCGGGCGGGCCGCCGTGGCGCTGGGACGACGCGCACCGCGCCCGCTTCGGCGTCCTGGCGCGTACGGCCGGCGACGACGCGCCCGTACGCTGGTTCGACGTCGCCCCCTGCTACGTGTGGCACACCATGAACGCCTTCGAGGACCCCGAAGGCGACACGATCACCGTCACCGGCACCCGCGTCCCCACGCTGTGGCGCAGCGGCGCCGACGACCTGGAGGGCGGGCTCCCGGTCGTGTACCGCTGGACGCTGGATCTGAGGGCGGGCGTGGTCACCGAGGAACCGCTCGACGACGCGCCCAGCGAATACCCCCGGGTGGCCGACTCGATGCTCGGGCTCCCGCACCGCTACGGCTACACGACGAGCTTCTGCCTGGACGCCGAGCCCGATCGGTCGGAGATCTACGCCTACGACCTCACCAGCGGCGGCGTACGGGCGACGCACCGCCTGCCCGCGGGCCACACCTGCGGCGAGGCCGTCTTCGTGCCCCGGGCGGGGACCGGCGAGAACGAGGGCTATCTGATGACGTTCGCCCACGACCGCGGCGCCGGTACGAGTTACCTGGCCATTCTGGACGCCGCCGACCTCGCCGCGCCCCCGATCGCCGAGGTGCACGTCCCGGTGCGCATTCCCGCGGGCTTCCACGGCAACTGGATCCCAGTCTGAGCAGGGCCGCCCCGACGTCTCCGGCGCGCTGCATTACCAGTCTGACCGAACGGCCGGCAGCACGACATTGCGACTCGCCGCTATCCGGCGGGTCGGGGGTTGCCGGATGGCTGGTGGTGGGTGGTCAGTGCGTGGAACGGCGGCGGACTGGACGGCGGCGCGCAGGGCGGCGCGGGTCAGTTGCCGCCGTTGGATCCGGTGTAACTGCTCTTCCGCCACTTGGCGTTTTTCAGGTCCATCTTTCTTGGACCACTTTTCTGATCAGCTCGCGTGACATCTCCTCGGTGAGTGCCCGTGAACGAAGGGCGCCTGCCGCGCATGCAGGAGAGCGACACGATCAGCGAGGCGGGCGCCCAGCCTGTTAGGTCCTGAGACGGCCGCCATCGGCCAGGCGGAGGAATATCTCAGAACCGCAGTACAGGCATGACCTGCCTGGATATTCCGATCACGCCGTGGCCAGTATTTGCCCTCGACAGGGCCGAAGGGCTTCGTTTTTCTGGATGGAAAAGGGGGGCCGATGTCGAATATCTCGCCGGATAAGATCACGAGCCGTGCGGAGTTCTCTGCCGAGCTGACGCGGGCGCGCGAACTCGCGGGGCTCACCGTCCGGGACTTGGCGCACCGGACGGGCATTCCGCACAGCACGCTCGGCGGGTACTTCAGCGGCCGGCACGTACCGCCGGTGGGCAGGCCCGAGCTGCTGGAGAGCGTCCTGCGGTGTTGCGGGATCGGCGCGGCCGACGTCGAGGGGTGGCGGCGTGCGCTGGTCCGCGTGCGGCACGCACCTGGGCGGGCGCCCGCCGGGGGCCCGGTGCCCTACCGCGGACTGGAGGCGTTCCAGGTCGAGGACGCGGAATGGTTCTTCGGCCGGGACGGGGCGACGGCCGAGCTGCTGAACGCGGTCCTGAAGCTGGCCGAGGAGGGCGGCGGGATGCTCCCGCTCGTCGGAGCGTCCGGATCCGGGAAGTCCTCGCTGCTGCGGGCCGGACTGGTCCCGGCGCTGGAAGCGCGGGGGACGCCGGCGAAGGTGTGCACCCCGGGCGAGCCGGCGCCGGGGGACGGGCGGGTCCTGGTCGTCGACCAGTTCGAGGAGGTGTTCGCGCTCGGCGAGGGCGGACGCGTCGTGGACGAGCTGTGCGCGGCGGGCGGCGTCGCGGTGCTGGGCCTGCGCGCCGACTTCTACGCCGCGGCGCTCGCCGACCCCCGGCTCGCCGACGCGCTGCGCGGGCAGCAGGTGATCCTGCGGCCGATGCTCGCGGAGGAGATCCGCGAGGCGGTCCTCGGGCCGGCGGCCAAGGCCGGGCTGGAGGTCGACGACGGGCTCGTCGACCTGCTGCTGCGCGACCTCGGCGAGGGGGACCTGCCGCTGCTGTCGCACACGCTGGCGGCCATGTGGGAGAGGGGCGGGCGGCGGCGGCTGACGCTGCGGGACTACCGGGAGAGCGGCGGCGTCCACGGTTCCGTGGCGGCGACGGCCGAGGAGGTGTACCTCAGCCTGGACGAAACGGGCCGCGAGATGACCCGGCGGCTGTTCCTCAGCATGGTCCACCTGAGCGAGGGCACCGAGACGTCCCGGCGGCGGGTGGCCGCGGAACTCTACGAGGAGTTCGGCGACGTCGGGGAACTGCTCCAGCGGTTCATCCGGGAACGGCTGATCACCGCCCAGATGGACACCGTCCAGATCAGCCACGAGGCGCTCCCGCGCGCGTGGCCGAGGCTGCGCGGCTGGATCGACGCCGACCGCGCCGGGCTCATGTTCGAGCAGGAGCTGTCCCAGGCCGCCGAGCTCTGGGACCGGCAGGGACGCGCGCCGGCGGCGCTGCTGCACGGGGCCAGGCTGGCGGCCGCGCGGGAACGGGCGAACCGGGCGCCGGTCGTCCGGGACTACGTGGCCGCGAGCCTGCGCTGGAACCGGCGCAGGATCCGCCGGCTCTACCAGGTCATCACCGCGCTGGTCGCGCTGACGGTGCTGGCGGCGGCGCTGACCCTCTACGCGTTCCAGCAGCGCAACGCCGCCGAGGGGGCGCGGGCGCTGGCGCTGTCCCGGCTCGCCGCGGGCCAGGCCGACCGGCTGCGCGGCGCCGACACGGCGCTGGCCGCGCAGCTGGCGCTGGCCGCGTTCCGGCTGGCGCCGACGGCGGAGGCGCGCAGCGCGCTGCTCAACACCTCCGCATCGCCTCTCGCGACGCGGCTCGACAGCGGAACGCGGGAGCTGCACGCGGTGGCCTTCAGCCCTGACGGGCGCACCCTCGCCGGGATCGGCGCCGACCAGCGGGTCAGGCTGTGGGACACCGCGTCCGCGACGAAGGCGCCCGTCGAACGCGGAGCGCCCGCGGCGACGCTCACCTCCACCGAGCTGAGCCTTTCGTCGGTGGCCTTCAGCCCGGACGGGCGCCTGCTCGCGGCGGGCGGGGCCGGGCCGTCCGTGGCGCTGTGGGACACCGGAGACCCGGCGAACCCGCGGTCACTGCCGCCGTTGCGCGGGCCGGTCGACGGCATGCACGCGGTCGCCTTCAGCCCGGACGGGCACCGGCTCGCCGCCGCCAGCTCCAAGCGGGACGTCTGGGCGTGGGATCTGCGCCGACCGGGAGAGCCGCGGCGCTACCCGGGCCTACGCGGCGCCGCCCAGGCGGTGGCGTTCAGCCCGGACGGGCGGACCCTCGCCGCGGGCGGCGCAGGCAAGGCCGTCCGGCTGTGGGACGCCGCCGGCCGGCCGGGACCTCTGCTGGAAGGCGCGGAAAGCGACATCACCACGCTGTCCTTCGACGGCGACGGGCGGACGCTGGCCGTCGGAGGCCGCGACCGGGCCGTCCGGCTGTGGGACCTGCGCGACCCCGGACGCCCGAAGGCGCTCGGCGGACCGCTCACCGGCCCGACCAGCTACGTGTACGGGACCGCGTTCGGCCCGGACGGGCGCACGCTCGCCGTGGCCTGCGCCGACGACAAGGTCCGGGTGTGGGACACGGCGACGCGGCGGATCACCGCGGTGCTCCCCCATCCGGAGCCGGTGACGTCGGTGGCCTTCCGCGCCGACGGGACGCTCGCGTCGGCGTCCACCGACGGGACCGCCCGGCTGTGGCGGCTGCCGGGCCCGGTCCTCCGCCAGCCGGAAGGGCACGTCTACTCGCTGGCGTACCGGCCCGACGGCCGCGTCCTCGCCGGCGGCGGAGAGGACGGCCGGATCCGGCTGTGGGACCCGGTGACGCGCACGCCGCTCACCGAGCCGGTCGTCTCGTCCGCCGCCTTCGTGATCTCGGTGGCGTTCGCCCCGGACGGGCGGACGCTCGCGGCGGGCGGCGGGGACCGCTCCGTCTGGCTCTGGGACCTGGCCGACCCGGCGCGGCCGGTCCGGCTCGGCCGCCCGCTGACCGGCGCCGCTGATTGGATCGAGTCCGTGCTGTTCAGCCCGGACGGCCGGACGCTCGCCGCGGCCGGAGACGACCGGATCGTCCGGCTCTGGGATGTCACCGACCGGCGCCACCCGCGCCAGACCGGCCGCCTCACGGACGCGACCGGCGGGCTGTTCATGCTGGCCTACAGCCCCGACGGCACGCTGCTCGCCGGGGCGAGCACCGACCGTGCCGTGCACCTGTGGAGCACGGGCGACCGGCCCCGCCTGCTGCAGACCTTGCCCGTTCCGGAGGGGTCGGTCTACTCGGTGGCGTTCAGCCCGGATTCGCGCACGCTCGCCGTCGGCAGCACGGGGAAGACCGTGCGGCTGTGGGACGCGTCCCGGCCGGGACGCGCCGTCCCGTACGGGCCCGCGTTCACGGGGCCGAACGGGTACGTCTACTCCGTCGCCTTCGACCGCTCCGGCCGCCGGCTCCTCGCCGCCGGGACGGACCGCACCGTCCGGCTGTGGGACGTCGCCGACCGGCGGAACCCACGCCCGCTCGCGACCCTCACCGGTCCGGACGACGCGATCCTCCCGGCGGTGTTCGCGCCGGACGGCACCGGGGTGGCCGCCGGCGGTCTCGACCGAACGGTCCGGCTCTGGGACATCGACCTCGCACGCGTCGCCGCACGAGTGTGCGCGATGGTGGGCCGGGACATCAGCGAGACGGAATGGCGGCTGTACATCCCGGGCGCGCGGTACCAGCCGCCCTGCTAGCCAAGCCCCATTCAGCGACGGGCTGTCGGAGCAGGTCGTGCCACGGGCCGGCCGCCGGTTTTCCGGCGACCTCGGCCGGGTATGGCGCTGTGCCGCGCGGGGTTCGGCCGGCCCGCATGCGGCGGGGGCGGAGGCCGCCGGCCCCCGCGGGTCGCGCCGCGGCCGGCGCGAAAAGTCAAGGTGCCCGAAGGCCCTCCACCCGACCGGCGCCGGCGCCGGGACGAGGGCAAAGTCCAGGTCGCCGAGGTACCTGAGTGTTGACATGACCCACGTCACAGTTCACAATCGGTGAAACAAAGCGAGCGATCACTTTTCCTGACTCGAGAGAGAGGATCGGCTCCATGGCGGCGTCCGAGACCGGCCCCAGAAAGATGCGGCTGATCGCGAGTGCGAGCAGCATCGGCACCGTGATCGAGTTGTACGACTTCGTGATCTTCGCGTCCGTCGCGGCGCTCGTCTTCCCGAAGATCTTCTTCCCCGCGCTGGGCTCGGCAGCCGGCACGGTCGCCTCGTTCGCGACGCTCGGCGTGGCCTTCGTGGCCCGCCCTGTCGGCTCCATCCTCTTCGGTCACTTCGGCGACCGGCTCGGACGCAAGCGGACGCTCGTGTCCACGTTGCTGCTCATGGGCATCGCGACCGTCCTCGTCGGCGCGATGCCGACAGCGGACCAGATCGGCGTGGCCGCGCCGCTCCTCGTCGTCGCCATGCGGATCCTGCAGGGCATCGCGGTCGGCGGCGAGTGGACGGGGGCGACGCTGATGGCGGCGGAATACGCGCCGAAGCCGCGGCGCGGATTCTGGTCGATGTTCGCCTCACTGGGCGGCGCCATCGGGTCGGCTCTCGCCCTCGCGACCCTCCTGGTCACGCGCATGACCATGAGCGACGCGGCGTTCCTGTCCTACGGCTGGCGGATCCCGTTCCTCGCCAGCGTCCTCCTGCTCCTGGTGGGCCTCTATATCCGGGGCTCGATCGAGGAGACGCCGGTGTTCAAAGAAGAGATCGCGCGCCGCGGCGCCGCGTCGGCACCGCTCCTGGAGGCCATCAAGCACCAGCCGCGCGAGGTCCTGTTCGGCTCGGGCGTCCTTCTGACGGTGTTCGCCTTCATCTACATGGTGCTCGGCTACATGATCAGCTACGGGACGGCGGAGCTCGGGCTCAGCGAGACCACCGTCCTCGCGATCACCATCCTCGCCAGCGTCGTCATCGCGCCGGCCATCGTGCTCGGCGGCGCCCTGTCCGACCGCATCGGACGGCGGACCGTGATCATCGGCGGGAACGCCGTCGCGGTCTTCTGGGCGCTGGCGCTGTTCCCCGTCCTCGGCTCGGCGTCCGCCGCGACCTTCGCCGTCGGAGCGTGCGTCACGATGATCATCGCCGGGGTCACGTACGGGCCGGTGGGCGCCTTCATGCCCGAGCTGTTCCACACCCGCTACCGCTACAGCGCGACCGGATTCTCCTACAACATCGCCGGCGTGCTCGGCGGGGCGGTCCCCGGGGTCGTGGCGGCCGCGACGATCGACACCTACGGCTCCCTCGCCTTTGGAGCGTTCCTGGCGGTGCTCTGCCTGATCGGCCTGGGCTGCACCGTCGCGCTGGGCGAAACGAAGGACGCGGAGATGGGGTCAGGCGACGGATACGGCCACCGGAGCCACCGACGTCACCGCCGGCTCGTCAAGGACGAGAACGCCCTGCCCGCGCACCGCCTGCGCTAGGACCCGCCGGGCTCGCGCCCGCACCACTCCCTTCGCGATCGACGGCCACGACCCGGCCGGCACTTTGGAGGCGATATGTCCGCCGAGAAGCACTTTCCGACCTACGCAGAGCTGCTCGCTCGCACTGATGCCCCAGCAGGATCGGCCTGGGGTCTCTTCGGCCCCGACGACGAGCTCGGCACCCTGAACCACCTCACCCCCGAGCGGGTGCGCGAGGCGGTCGGCGTCGTCCGCACCGGCGAGGTCGTCAACCTGAACCTGCCTTTGGAGACGTTCGACCCGCCGGTGAGCCCCTTCCGCAAGAGCCTTCAGCACAACATCTATGCGAACAACCCGTCCCATCGGGACGAGTACCTCGACAGCTTCTATCCGCAGGCGAGCACCCAGCTGGACGGGTTCCGCCATATCGGCCACCCCGAGTTCGGCTTCTACAACGGGGCCGACCCCGACCGCTTCCAGCCGCGCGACCCTTTCCTCGGGATCAACCGCTTCGTCGAGCACGGCATCGTCGGTCGCGGGGTACTGGTCGACGTGGACCGCTTCCGCCGGGCGCAGGGGCGACCCATCGACCACGCCGCGGCCGAGGCGATCCCGATCACCGATGTCGCGGACGCGGCGGCGGAGCAGGGCGTCGAGTTCCGTCCCGGCGACCTGCTTCTCGTCCGGACGGGCTGGGTGCACCACCACCTTTACGAGCTGACACCCGAGCAGCGCCACGCAGCCAAGAACCCGCTGCGGGCGTCGGGCCTGCTCGCGAGCCACGACACCGTCGCCTGGCTCTGGGACCACCGGTTCTCGTTGCTCGCTGCCGACAACTTCGGGGTGGAGGAGTTCCCCGCACCGGCGGACTCCCCTTTCCTCACGGAGGCCGAACGCCGCGGCGACGTGCCGCGCACCGTGTACTCGGGCGTCATGCACGGCGTCCTCATCGGCCTGCTGGGATTCGTGCTCGGCGAGCTCTGGGACCTGGACGGTCTCGCGGAGCGTTGCGCCCGTGACGGGAAGTGGGACTGCCTGGTCGTGTCCAGCCCGCTCAACCTGACCGGAGGGTCGGGCTCTCCCGCGAACGCCGTCGCGATCCGATGAGCACGGGGGCTCACGGCGAGCCCCATCAGGGCCGAGGCGTCCTGTGACAAGGAATCATCCATCCGCCCGCCTCCGTGGAACGGCACCCGCCGGCAGCCGCCGCCGGGTGCGCCATGGGGCGGAGCCGATGGTGGCGACCTAGAGGTGTCTCCATGACGATCGATGCACCCGGCCGCCCCCAAAGCGGCTCCCACCAACATGACGATCCGATGCGGGAGTCCGTGTCGAGTGCCGCCCGGCCGTACTCGGTGGCGGTCGCCCTGACGGGCAACGACACCTCCGCCTTCCTGAGGGTCGTCGCAACCCTGCACCGCCGAGGCGTCCCCGTGACCGAAGCAGCACTGACCCGGCCGACGTCAGACCGCCGCACGTTCGCCGCGACATTCGTAGCCACAGAACGCCAGGCGCAGGTCGCCGCCGCCTCCTTGCGCAGGCTGGTCGACGTCGTCGACGTAGACGTCTACGAACCGACGGAGACCCCGGACGACCCCGGATCGCACGGCTCGTGCTGCGTGCTCCACGCTCATCCAATCACGAGCCATGGACTCCCTCCGCACATCGACGCTCAGTGATCCGCAACGCGGTCTGATCGGGTGCATGGCCTCCGCGAGTGTTTCGCAAGTACGGGGCGTTAGTAGCCGGACATATCGAGGCCGCCGGTTCTCGCGGACTCGAGCATCGCCACCCATTGCCCAACTTCGAGTACCACGGCACCCCCTGAGGGGTGGCGGGAGTCACGGATCAGAACAGACCGGCCCGAAAAAGCAACCTCGACACACTCTTCCTGTCTGCTGGCGCTGCTCTTAATCCATACGAGCGTGGAGGACGGTTTCGGTAGCGCGACCATCCGACAGCCCTCAATTCCTTGGGATGACTTCCTCAGTCAGAGTGTAGGCTGATCTGCCGTCCTGAGCCTATGCCGCATGACGCAGTATCTCCCCGTCCGCGCTCAACCTGACATCTCGTCCGCGATCTGCTCGATGAGCGTGAGTGACTCCTCCGAAGGAAGGGCCTCGGCCCGCAGTTGCTCGAAGGCGGCCCGATAGGCGGCTATGCGCGGGTCCTCACCGGTGATCGTCTCGCTCGTTCCGGAGCCTTCCAGGTAGAGGATGTCCCCGAGGTCTCCATCGAACTCCAGGAGTGTGAAAGGCCCCTTCATGCCCGGGTGCGCCCCTGCCCCGAAGGGGATCACCGCGATCTCGACATGCCCGTCACGCCCCTCCTCCACCAGCCTTCGCAACTGCGTCGGCATGATCTCCCGGTCGACCTTGATCCCGACGTGGCGCCGGATGACCGCCTCGTCGAGAAGGAACGACTGCCGCGGCGGCCGGGTGCGGTGGTTGAGCTCATCCTGGCGCCGCAGCCGGAATTTGACCACCATTTCTGAATTAACGCCCTCGAAGACCTCGCTGGAATACATTCGCGCATAATCTTCGGTTTGCAGCAGTCCTGGTATCGCTGAGTCCTGGACCTGTCGAATGAATGAGGCTCCGGCTTCGTAGCCGATATATGCGAGGTAGTTGTCGGATATCTCATGCCGATACGCCTGCCACCAGGCGGACCGCCGCGCATCCCGGGCGAGATTCTGCAGCCGCTCCACCTCCGAGTCTTCCACCACGCCATACTGCGCGAGCAGAACCTGCAAATCCGTCTTACTCAGCGGACTCCGCCCTCCCTCAATTCTTATGAGCTTCGCCGACGACCATTCGAGTTCGCGGGCGACCTGCTCCTGGGTGAGTCCCTTTTTCTTGCGGTGGCGCACGAGTTCGTTACGGAGAAGAAGGCTCTGGACGACGGGGCTTACTTCATTGTTCATAGTGAGACCTCGCGTTATCGGTAGCTCGGAGCAGCGGTTTCGGCGGCGGTCACGTGTGTGGCGTGCGTCGGCGCCGGGCGGTCGACTCGTACCGCTCACGCGTGCCTGCACAGTGTGCGGAAACTCCTACTTAGTGTGATCTATGGTATACGGCTTGGTGTTACCCGACATGGTGTCACATGGCATACTGACATCCGACGCGGAGCCTGCGGGACCGGGGGTGGGGTTTCACCGGACCCCCGGGCATCCATGGCCGCACCAACGATTGAGCGAGCGAAACACATGACTGACTTCAGTCCTGCTGTCCAGAGTCCACTCCTGCGACGCGCGCTTGCGCGGCTTCGCCGGCGCTGGGGACTCACGCAGGGCGGCTGGACCACCTTCCGGGCGCGCGGGCCGGGCATGGGCCCGCCACGCCGGACCGGCGTGAGGCCGCTCGGGAACGTTCGACTCACGAGGTGAACCGCCCGGTACCAACGGGCCTTCACGCAGATCCCGCATATCCGGTCACTGACCGGGCGAGGTGGCAGCAGACCAGGATCCCGGCAGCACTCGCGGCGCACCCGCCCCGTGGAAGGAAGACACCGATGCCAAGCGTCACAACGCGGGTCGCCCATTGCCTGCGGGACACCGCTGACCCCCTCCGGCTCGCCGATCGTCGGGCGGGCATGGAGGGCACGAGTTCGTAGCACCATCAGGCCCATCCCCGACCTCGATCCCGACACTCGACACCCCGAGCCATGTGACCAGCCCGTCCCCTCTCGAGGGCACATGGAGCCGCCGCAGGTGGTGCGAGGAGGAAACTCGAATGGAACCTTCGGACCACGACAAGCTCCGCAGGGACCTCTTCCGCCACGCGCGGGCGATGATGCGCCGGCTCGGCTCACAGGAGGCGGAGGACGCCGTCCAAGAGACGTTCTACCGTGGACTCAAAGAGGTGGGGGAGTTGACCGGCTGCGACCATGAGCCACGCTGCACTCGCCCCTTCGACTGCACGACGGTGTTTCCTCAATGGGCGTCCGGGACGCTTAAGAACGTGGTGCGAGAGGCATTCCGGCAGCACGAAAGGCAACGGAGGCTGCAAGCGAGACTGGAAGTCAGGGAGAGTATGGACGCCCAATGCGAGATGTCCGATGAGGAAGTACGCCAGGTACTTGAGGAGATACTGGTCTCGAGAAACGGGCGAGGCCAACGGCAATACGAGGCTTTCTGCCTTCGGCAACTGGACGGTCTCGACCGGACGGCGGTCGCCAAGAAGATGGGCATCTCTCCGAAGACGGTCGACAACCTCTTCGCGCGGGCGAAGAAGAAGCTGCTCGACGCCCTTAAGCACTACCGCGATCTGGGTGACTGGCCGGGAAAGGACCAGTGATCTCCCGTCAGGGCAGGCCGCCGGCCCGCCGGCCATCCTGGATGTCGCCGCGCGGGTTCTCCGGTCGGCTGCCGTGGACCGCCCACCCGCTCGGCAGGTGGGAGGCTCCGGAGACGAAGCCCGGCGCGGACTCTTCGCGGCGGCGGAACCGTCCCGGTGGCTGACCGCCCGGAGCGGAGCGGGACTTCGCGCCCTGGCCGGCCAGGGCTCCGATCAGGTCATGGGCCAGATCGAGGTCGCCCTCGATGGCGGCGGGATCGGCCGGGTCCGGGTGCTCCCGGACGATCCAGGCGAGGGCCGCCTGGGCGATCTCCGCCGCTCGCACGTCCGCGACCCCCTGGGCGCAGGCGAACTCTTCCAGTCGCGGACGCACCGACCAGTCGAGGAACTCCACCAACTCGCCGGTCTCCCGGAAGAACGTCACCGTACCCGCCGGGCCCGCGGCAGCCTGGGTCAGAGTTCGGGAAGAGGCGAATCTCGTCCTGAACTCCGGCGTTCCCATGAGGCGTTCGAGTTCGTCGCGGTGACGTCGGCGGAGTACGGCCGAAGCCAGGAGATCGCGGGTGGCGTCCGCCTCGTCCAAGGCGTCCGCCCCGGTGACCTCTTCCGGCTCCCGGGATTCCCTGCCCCGCTCCGGCATCGAAGACCCCACCCTCTCAAACTGACCGGTCGGTAGGGATGGTACGACAAATGAGTAACTCACGGCCATCCCTTGACGAGTCTTCATATGCGTTCGGCCCTCGGCGAAACATGAAAGCATCTGACGAAATCAGCGCAAATGGATGAATATCCACCGGTCGACGTGGCGGGAGGCTCTCCTCCCGCCTTCGCATTAGACAGCGGACCAGAGGCGGCAGCTGTGCCGCCGGTCACAGTTCTATGGAGACCCTGTCGAGTAGCGCCTCATTTGTCGTCACAGAAGCGTCATCTCGGCGGCTCCGCATCGGTCGACATGCCGGCGGGCGCCCTGTCGCGGGTTCGGCGGCGTGCGGGCGCCTGTCGAAGTGCCACGGATCGTAGTACATCCAGGTGAACCCGGAAAGCGCATCCTTCACCGATCAGGGCATGTGAACCGTCGGCCTCGCAGGTCGTCGCGCGGCCTCATCCGGCCAGACCGATGCCCGGCCCAGGCGCTCACCGCCACCCCGGGTGTGACACAGGACACAGCCACCTCCATAGGGATCTCGGGCCGCGCCCGTCATTAGAAGGCATACGTGCAACCGAGCCACCAGGCCGGAGCGCGGCCCTCCGTCCATAGACGGCATCGATCAAAGGAGCCCGATGCGTTGGGAAGGAAGACACGGTCCAAGAAGGAACGCCGGCGGCGCGACGCTCGCCTCGGCAACCAGGACAAGGCCCTCCAGAGCCTGTCACGGGAACTGAGGCCCAGGGGCGGCCGGAAGCGGGACGGCTCCAGGCGCCGGTTCGTCGGTCGGCCGGTGAACATCATCCTTACTCCATCAAACGGCGGCACGCCGGAAGAAGGGACTTCGAGCAGATGAGCGGGATCGAGAAGGCGGACGGAGGCCGGGAGGGTCGTGCGCATGCGACCCGGCGTCCGGCCCCGCGGTGGGGCAAGAGCAGTTACTGCGCCTCCGACTCGTACTGCGTCGAGGTGGCCAGGCTCTCGCCGGGGCGGGCCGGTGTGCGTGACGCCAAGAACCCGGCAGAGGCGCCGTTCCTCACGTTCGGCTCGATCGCGTGGGGCGAGTTTCTCGCTCGGGTGAAGGAGAACCGCTACGACGTGAGGTGAGCACGCCTGCGCGCTCATAGAGACCTCCTGCCCCTCGTCGTCCTCTTGGCGAGGGGCAGGAGGTCGTTCGTCCTCGGGCGGTGCACGACCGACCTGGTAGGTGACTTCCTACCTGCCCGGGGCGTCGGTGGGAGGGTCAGGGGGAGGGGGTGCGTTCTGCTACGAGGGAGGATCGGCGTAGTTTGCCGGCTTCGTCGCGTGGGATGCGGGCGACCAGCTCGTAGGTCTTCGGGAGCTTGTACGCCGCCAGCTGGCCTCGCATGAAGTCGCTCAGTGCCTCGACGGTGAGGGACGAGCCGTCGACGAGCTGCACCACGGCGTGGACGGTCTGGCCCCACTCGGGGTGCGGCAGGCCGATGACGGCGGCGTCCGAGACCTCGGGGTGCTCCAGCACCGCCCCCTCCACCTCGGCGGGGAAGATGTTCGCGCCGCCGGAGATGATGAGGTCGACCCTCCGGTCTGCGATGTAGAGGTAGCCGTCGTCGTCGACGTATCCGAAGTCGCCCACGGTGATGAAGCCGTCGGCGGTGGAGGGGGCCGGTTCGCTGCCGCGGTACTCGTAGGTCGGGCCCCGGTGGTGGGGGCGCATGTAGATCATGCCCACCTCTCCGGTCGGCACCTCGCGCTGGTCGTCATCGAGGATGCGCAGGTCACACCCGAGAGGTCTGCCTACGCTGCCCTCCCGCCGGAGCCATTCGTCGCCCCTGATCGCGCTGGCTCCGATGGCCTCGGTGGCGCCGTACAGCTCGTTGACCCGGGTCGGTCCGAGCAGGTCGATCCACTGCTTCTTCAGCCACCGGGGGCAGGACGCGGCGCCGTGGAAGAGTGACTCGACGCTGGACCAGTCACGATCGGTGACACCGTCCAACCGCATCATCCGCATCATCATCGTCGGGACGGCGAACATGAAGTTCACGCCGTACCGTTCGACGCAGTCGACCGCCACTTCTGCCGTGAACCTTTCCAGGACCACGAGGTGATGGCCGAAGAACAAGCCCCAGTACCCCCACCCGAACGGCGCGTTGTGGTAGAGCGGGCCGGAGACCAGCTGGGTCTGGTCGTGCCTGAACCCGAGGGCCTGCGCGAGCGGCTCCAGCGCGTGGCCCTCGGCGGTTCCGACCACGGCTCCAGGGTTTCCCCAGGGCAACGGGTCGACGATGAGCTTGGGCACCCCGGTCGAGCCTCCGGAGCACACGGCTTTGCCCGGCTGTGCGTCGGCGAGGCGCCAGCCTGGGTCCTGCATCGTCTCGATCTGCGCGGGGGTGACGCACTGGTGGCCGGGCACAGGATCGAGCGAGATGACCAGGGCAGGACGGGCAAGGGCGAGGATCGGGTCGCGTTCCCGGGCCGGCATGTCCGACCTGAGCGGCACCACGCATGCTCCCAGCTTCCATACGGCCAGGGTGGACAGCAGGTGCTCGACCGAGTTGCGCAGCTTCACCACGACGACGCTGTCGGGGCCGACGCCGCGCGCGGCGAGCCCGGAGGCGAAGGTGTCGCTGCGCGCGTCCAGCTCCGACCATGTGAGACGGGTCGTGGTGGCGTCCGGGTGGGTGACGAAGGTCAGGGCCACTTCGTCGGGACGTGTCGTGCCAAGATGGCGGATGCGTTCGCCGTACCCGACGTAGTGGTCGAACGCGAGTCGCTGCTGGGGCAACGCCTTTCCTCCTCGTAAGTTAGCGAACGCTTGCTGAACTCGCTGATACGATTGCCACGTGCCCCGTCCCACCCGCGTCCAGGAGATAGTCGCCGCGGCCACGAAGCTCTTCAACGAGCGGGGATTCCAGGGGACGTCGGTGCGCGCGATCGCCGAAGGCGCCGGAATGCACTCGGGGGGCCTCTACTCGCATTTCCCCTCCAAAGAGGCTCTGCTGCACCACATCGTCAGCGAGGCGAACCAGCACACCCAGGTCGCCGTGGAAGCGATCCGCGACGGTTCACTCGATCCGGAGGCGAAGTTCCGTGCCGCGCTGCTCGCGCACGTGAGGGCGAACATCGAGGTCGAAGCGGCGGCGATGTCGCGCATTCTGCTGACCGAGTGGCGGCACCTCACCGGCCGGGAGTTCGACGAGGTGCTCGGCCAGCGCCGGGCGTACGAGCAGCTCTGGGACGACATCATCGTGGAGGCGATCGAGGCCGGCGTCTTCCGCAAGGACGTGGACCCGCACATGGTGCGCCTCATCACTCTGTCGGTCGGAAACTGGGCTGGCATGTGGTTCAACCCCAAGGGTGAGCAGACGGTCGATGAGGTCTTCGGAAGGGCGGCCGACGAGATGCTGCGGGGATTCCTCGCGCGCTGAACTTCATTGATCCGGCGGTTTCAGAAGTGCTCGAAGAACCATGGGCTGGTGGCGGCGAACATGGCGTCCATCCGGTCGACCGCCGCGCTGGTATGTGCCTTGAGATGCCCCAGTGCCAGCGCCTCTCGGGCGCTCGACCGTCCGGTGAAGAGGGACGCGAATGCCGTCGCCTCCACTGTCACGTCCGGCTCCGCGTCGGTTTCCTCGACCTGGCAGCGGCCGTCCCGCACCGCGAGCCTCAGCGTGCTCGCCTCGGTGTCCGGTGCGCTCTGGATCCCCAGCACCAGCGTCAGGTCCAGGCCGGCGTTGTAGCCCCGCGAGGTGAGCGCGGCCGGACAGTCCAGGATCTTGGTCATCCAGGGGTGGACCCAGTCCATGAGAACGGGGGCGTCGAAGAAGCCGGCCAGCCCGTCGGACGGGCCGCCGAACCACGAGATCTCCTCCCCGGGCGAGCCGGCCTGCGCCAAGGCGTGCAGCAGCGCGCGGGCCGCCGGGGCGCTCGTCCACACGATCTCGCGGGCTCGGACGCGGTGCCAGAACGCGAACTCGCCGCGCGGCGCGGGGACCTGGTCCCACAGCGCGTACCCGGTCGCGGTGCCGTCGCGTTCGGCGACGACGGCGAACGTCTCGCCTGACCGGACCCGCGGCAGGATGTGACCGTGCCACCAGCTCCGGTCGCGGTCGATCGGCCCGTTGCCGCGCCGGGCGACCGTGTCGTACACCTCGGCGAGCCGGTCGGCGTCGGCCGCCTCGAACCAGCGGACGCCGTCCTTCTCCTGGCCGCGCCGCAGAGCCTGCGGCGACACGTGATGCCGGTACCGGAACCCGGCGATCTCGAACCCGGCCCGGCGGTAGGGCGCCACGCTGGACGGGGTGAGGGTGGCGATGGCCGCCCCCGCCTCGGCGTACCGATCGAGGACGGGGCCGAGCAGGTCCGCCATGACCCCGCCCCCGCGGCGGGTGAGGTCGACCATGACCGACGAGACCGTCACGCACGGAACGGGCCTGCCGCCGAACCACTGCCCGCAACGCCGGGCCAGGAGGGCGGCCACAGGTGCCCCGTCGCGTTCGAGGACGTGGCCGTTCTCCAGCCACGTATCCACGTCCAGCGGCGCGGAGAAGCACTGGTTCCGCAGTCGCGCCACGAACCGCTCGTCGCCGGCGTCGAAGGGCCGGCATATCGGCGTTGTCGGGTCATCCATCGGCGGGCTCCTTCTCGCCGAGCGCGGCCAGGAATTCCGTCACGTCCGGCCACGTGCTGAGTTCCGGACCGACCTGCCGTTCCAGCTCTTCCAGGGTCCAGCGCCCGCTCGTGGTGAACCGGTCGACGATGGGGGGCGGCGCGAAGAGCCGCACCTCGTTGCCGACGGCGTGCAGGACCTGGCCGGTGGCCCGGCAGGTCGGGGACGCCAGCCAGCCCACCACGGGGGAGACGTTCCCCGGGTCCCAGTAGTCGAAGCCGGTTTCGTCCGCCGGTTCGATGAGCTCCCCGGCCGACGCCATGCTGTCCAGGACCGTCTGTGTGCGCGCCGAGGGAACGACCACGTTCGACCGGACGCCCACCGTCTCGCCCTCCAGAGCCAGCACCGAGGAGAGTGCGACGATGCCCAGCTTGGCGGAGGCGTAGTTGCCTTGCCCGAAGTTGGGCATGAGGCCGGCGATGGAACTGGTATGCACGATCGCGCCCTGAACAGGGGATCCGTGCGCCTTCGCCAGCTTCCTCCAGTGAGCCATGGCGTGGATGGACGGGGCCGCGTGACCCTTCAGGTCGACACGGACGACGTCGTCCCACTCGGCCTCGGTCATGCGCGCCAGCGTCCGGTCCCGCAGGATCCCGGCGTTGTTCACCAGGATGTCGAACCGCCCGAACGCTTCGACGCAGGCGTCGATCATCTCGCGGGCGTCCGTCCAGTCCGAGACATCGCCGTGGTCGCTCACCGCGCGGGAGCCGTTCGCGGTGATCTCCTCGGCGACGCCGTCGGCCGGCCGGCGTGACCCGGGGCCTCGGGCGACGTCGTTGACCAGCACGGCCGCGCCGAGGCTCGCCAGATGCAGGGCGTGGCTTCGGCCCAGGCCGCCGCCCGCGCCCGTCACGATCGCGGCCATCCCGGCGAGCGGGCTCACAGCGCCACCTCCCCGACCTCGTCGAAGAACAGGACCGGACGTGTCCCGGCGTCCGGTCGCCTCCAGCGGGCGGCGACGCGGTCCCCGATGGCGGCGGTGTCCGGCATCCGCGCGAGCAGCCGCGGGCCTTCATCGATCTCCACCAGCCCGACCGTGTACGGCGGCGGGATGTCGTCCCGCACCGGAAGGTGGACCGTCACGCACGAGTACACCGTGCCGAGGCCGGATGCCTCGATCCACGTCAGGTCGGTCAAGTCGCAGGCCATGCAGAAGGGCCTTGGATACAGCTGGTGGTGCCCGCACACCGTGCACCGCTGCACCAGCAGCCTCCCCTCGGCCGCCGCGGACCAGAACGTCGTCGTGGGCGGATCGAGGATTTCCGCGCTATCAGTCATTGGTGAGCACCACCGTCGAGCTGTAGGAGCACAGGCCGCCGATCGCGTTGACCAGCGCACATCTGGGCCCCGGATCCACCTGGCGGTCGCCGGCCTCGCCGCGCAGCTGCCGGACGGCCTCGATGACGAGGAAAATGCCGAAAGCGCCGGGGTGCGTGTAGGACAGGCCGCCCCCCGACGTCATGGCCGGCAGTTTCCCGCCGGGTCTGAAATGGCCTTGCGCGAACATCTCGCCGCCCGCCCCCTTCTCACAGAAACCCAGGTCTTCGAGCTGCAGGATCGGGGTGATGGTGAAGGCGTCGTAGGGCTGGAAGATGTCGACGTCCTCCGGACCGATGCCGGCCATGTCGTAGGCACGGCGGCCCGAGCCGGCCGCGGCGGTCGTCGTGATGTCGCGGCGCTGGTGAGGATGCCAGTGGGTGTGGCTTTCCCCCCACCCGCGGATCGCGACCGGCGGGCGTTTCGCGGCCCGGGCCCGGTCGGCCGTCGTCACCACGACGGCGCCGCCGCCGTCGGTGATCGGGCAGCAGTCCAGCTTCTTGAGCGGACCGCAGATCCTGTCCGAGGCGAGGACGTCCTCGATCGTGAGCGGGCCCCGCCGCCATGCCTTGGGGTTCAGGCGCGCCCATTCCCGTCCGGTGACCGCGACCGAGGCGAGCTGCTCCTCGGTCGTCCCGTACTCGTGCATGTGGCGCGCCGTGATGAGGGCGAAATGGCCGATGGGCGTCGGGATTCCGATCGGCAGGTCGAACTGCGCGGCGATCGACTCCGGCGCCGGCGGCGCCACGGGGTACTCCCGGGACCGCTTCCGCAGGGCCCGCTGCCGGGACGCGTACACGAGCAGGGCGACCTCGCACTGACCGGCCGCGATCGCCGCCATGGCATGCCCGATGAAGCCGACCCACGAGCCGCCGCCCAGGTCCGAGGAATCCGCATGGCTGGGCTCGATGCCCAGGTACTCGCCGACCTGGACCGAGCCCTCCTCGCCCATGTAGTTGACGAACAGCCCATCGACGTCGGCGCGCGTCAGCCCCGCCTCGTCGAGCGCCTCCATCGCCGCCAGCGCGGCCATCGACGACTCGGACTGGTCGATGACGTGCCCGAGCGGACTCTCGGCGACACCCGTGATGTAGAACTCCGGCATCTGCTTCCTCTCTACGGCAGGACCGTCGTCGGGGCGTCCCATGACCCGCCGCGCCTCAGTAGCAAAGTGAACGCTCGCTTTGTAAAATGCCACGACACCGCGACGCCTGTCAACGGCACCCCTGGCCTCAAGACGCCCAGGTCGGACGTGTCATAGAGCCGCTACGCCGAGCGCTACGCCCGTCAGCGGGCTGCCGCTCGCCGGGCCATCTGGTGCATGAAGAGTTTGAAGCGACGCAGGGCGTCCGGGTCGTCGGCATGCCGGCGGACGCCGTCCGCGCCGACGAAGCCGCCCCTGACGAATCCACTGATGAGCCAGGCCACATGCCATGTGAACAATTCCGGATCCACGTCACCGTCGACGGCCTGGGCCACCATGTCGTTGATCATCCGGAATGGAGGCAGGCCATACCGCTCCTCCAGATCGGGGAAGTCTGTGGCGTCGGCCATCCACCGGTGCACCCATATCGACGGAAGCTCCTCATGTTCCAGGGCGTAGTCCAGGTTCCGGTCGATCAGCCGGATCAGCCCCTCAGCATCAGGGGTGAAAGCGGCGCGGACGGGGGCCAGGTGTTCCATCCGCTCCTGGGTCAACTGCTCCATGACGGCCAGGTACGCGCCGCGCTTGCCCCCGTAGGCGTCGCGGACCACGGAGGCGTCGATGCCGCACGCATCGGCGATGAGCTGCGTCGTGGTCTCGTCATATCCCACTTCAGAGAAAAGCCGCGCGGCCGTGAGCAGCACATGCCGGGGAATTCGGCCACCGGCTTCCTCCGGCGATTGCTCGCCCACGTCAACCATCCCCCGCTACGGACGAATTCGGTGGTAACCGGGCATCCCCCGCATCTCAGCTGCTCAAACGCTACCCGCCGGTGCTAGCGAGCCCCTGCCTCGCACGGATCAGACGTGCAGGCGTGCCCCGATCCACCGCTCAACGACGGCCAGCACGGTCGTCGCCGGAACTGGACCGGACGTCGCCGTCGATGAAGCACCCGAGGGACGACATGGCCATCTGGCGGTCACGACACCCCGGTGCCGCCGTTGCAGGTCTTCGAGAGGACGACGCCATCGTCGGTGAGGCACACGACGAATTCGACCTTGAGGCCTTCCGGCCACGAGGAGTTGAAGTCGATCGTGGTACCCGCGCCCTTCGTGTTCTTCTTGTTGGGGGTGAGGACCACGCCATCGACTGTGATCTGCAGAAATACCCCGGCGCCATCGGCCGCGTTGTCGGTCAGGAAGAAGTGCTCACCCTTGGCCTGGAATTTCGCGCTCCCGGCGCACTTGGCGTGCGAGCCGGACGCCCTGGTGCAAGCGCCGGCGTTCTGCCCCGCCTGAGCCACACCCGGGAAGAACGACGACATGACGACGGCGGCGGCAGCGGTGGCGGTGAGGATGGTGCGGACGCGACTCAAGATGACCATTACTCCTCTTTCGCGGTGACGGCTCGTCAGCCGCCGGCCTCGATGTACTCGTGGTTGCAGAACTGGTCGGCGCCGGGGTCGTCGTCCAGGCAGATCTCGAACCGGTAGGTCTTGTTCTCGTTGAGGTTGTACGGCTGCCCCTCGGAGGCCCGGTGAGTCGTGCACTTGCCGTCGTTGTTCCGGTCGAAGAGCTTGTAACGCCTGGTGCCATCGGGATTGCGCACATAGCCGACGGCGCGCTTACCGTCCGACTGCACGTCGCACACCGTGATGACGTCCCCGCGAGGGGAGAACCCGAGACCGCCGCCGGACCGGCCATCGGTCGTATAGATGCTGACATTGGCTACAGATGTGGTCGCGGATGCCGTAGCGGCCGACCCGGCGACCAGCAGCGAACAGGCGATGACGACCGTAAGAACCCGCTTCACTGTCTCGACCATCCTTCCGCTGGACGATGATGCGGTCATCCGGTGCTGACCTCGCGCACCCACCCCGATGTGATCCACTTATCGCCATCGAAAAGCTGTGGTATCAGAGTGATATTCTTGTTCTCCGGGATTTTATCGTGAAATCCCGTGCACACTTTCCAGCCAGATCCCGCCCCTTTGTAGTTGTGGCACCAGAACTTTCTGTCCGGCCCGCCACGGAAGTACCCGTAGAGCGCCGGGTGGTAGCCGTCCGCCGAAGTGTCCCGTATCCAGAACTTGTCGCCACCGCGCTCGAAACACGCTTGCATCCTGACCTGGTCACCTGTTTGGGTGGGCAGGTCCGAGGCGTCGACGGCCACGAAGCTGTAGTCGATGCAGGGAACCTTCCCGCCCGGGTTGTGCGCGTTCTCGGTATATATCGTCTCGGCACTGGCCGGTGTGCTGAACACGGTGACCAGTGCAAAAGCGGAAACACCGACGGCCTTGAGCGATGCTGGCAGTTGCACGATTACCTCCAGACTGAAGTAGAGACCGATTCGCGGGCGAACCACCGACGATCCCCCATTAATGCAGCCACGCATGTTTCCTCAGCGTTTCCTGTTGCTCGAGCGCCCCCAGCGTCAGCCTCGAGACCGGTCGCCTGGCCGCCCTGCCTGATGAGGACGCACCCGCAGGTCACCGGGCACTCGCTCCGGGTGCTCTATGTAGTGCCCGGCCCAGCCGAACGCGGGGCCGAGCGGCCGCGGCGGCGGTGGGGGCGGCCTTATGGGTGGAGGCCGAGTTGGAGCCAGCGCAGCAGGGTCGTCACGTCCCATACCGGGAGTCCAGTGGTTGCTCGGATGGCCTCCGCGTAAGGAGGAAGGTTGGTGCATTCCAGGACGATCGCCTTGATGGCGGGGTCTTCGGCGAGGCCGTCGCGGACGGCGGTCAGTACCTCCTGCTCGGCGATGTCGAGGTTGAGCGGGCCGTGGCCGCCGACCATGACGGGATAGAAGTGCTCCGTGTCCTCCAGGCCGATCATCGTGAGCCGCTTGGACACGGTCTCGTCGATGCCGACGGCTTTCAGATGGTCTCCGGACAGCGTCCGGGCGTTCGCGGTGACGACGCCGAGGCGGTCGTCGGGGGCGAGCATCTGCAGCACCAGGGGGATCTGCAGCAAGGCGGAGGTGGCGACCAAGGCCTCTGACCGCGCTGCCATCTGTGCCTGGTGGATGGCGACGAATCCGCAGGAGGTGCCGATGGCCCGTGCGCCTTGTGAGACGAGTTCGTCCCCGGCGGCGAGGAAGGTGTCCAGGAGGCCGGCGGCGTTGTGTTCGACGACGCGCTCGGTATCTGCTCCTCCGGCGGTGGTGTACCCGACGGGGAAGTCGAAGGTGCGGGCGTTGCCGACGTCGCCGACCGCGCGGGGCGCGTCGGTGTCCATCAAGATCACTCCGATGTCGACGCCGTGGCTGCCGCGGTGTCGTGGTACCACCGATGGCCGGGGTTCGAGTGTCATGGTCTGCCCTTCTCTGGACGGATCGGCTGGGGTCCCGGTCAGGATCTGGGGGTCTGCGGCGCCGCCGTCGTGGGCGCGGGGCCGGACAGCGGCCGGACGGAACGAGCGGGCAGCACACGGGACAGCCCGCCCACGGCCGTGACCGTGCTGATCACGGCGACCGTCGCGAGGTAGATCGCAGGGGAGAGCTGTGCGCCGGTGGTGGACACGAGCCAGGTCGCGACGTAGGCGGCGGTGCCGCCGAAGGCGGTGTAGCACAGGTTGAACGACAGGGCGCTCGCGCTGTAGCGGATGCGAGGGGCGAACAGCTCCACGGTGAGCAGGCACGTGGTGCACGAGATGGGGCCCAGGCACAGGCCGATCAGTGCCTGTCCGAGCAGGACGCCCGCGAGATGGTCTCCGCGGACGAGGTCGAAGGCCGGCACCGCGACGACGGCGAGCGCGACGGCGGCGGTCGCGGCGACGGGCACGCGGCCGTGGCGATCGGACAGCCGGCCGCCGATGCCCGCCGATACGGCGAACGCGACGAGGGCGAGGCTGGAGGAGATCAGAGCCGTGGCGTCGGAGCGTCCGAGTTCGGAGGTGATGTAGCTGGTGGTGTAGCCGGCCATCAGGTAGAAGCCGACCGCGTTGGTGATGGCCCATCCGAAGAGCAGCAGCATGCGCAGCTTGGAGGTGCGCAGCGCCTCCAGCAGGGGGGCCTGTTCGATCTCGCCGGCCTCCTCGACGGCGCGGAACTCGGGACTGTCCTCGATTCTCAGCCGCAGATACAGGCCGATCAGGCCGAGCGGTGCGGCGAGCAGGAAGGGGACGCGCCAGCCCCACGCCTCGGGCAGCGCCTGCCCGGCGGCGAAGGCGAACACGGCCGCGGTGATGGTGCCGGCGGCGACCCAGATCGGGATGGTCGCGGCGTAGCGGCCGCGCTGACCGTCGGGGGCGTACTCGATGATGAAGGTGTTGGCGCCGACCTGCTCGCCTCCCGCGGAGAAGCCCTGGGCCAGGCGGCAGACCAGGAGGAGGGCGGGCGCGAGGAGCCCGACGGTCGCGTAGCCGGGCAGCAGGCCGATGCCCAGGGTGGCGACGCTCATCAGCACCACCGCGAGGGTGAGCGCGGTGCGGCGGCCGAGCCGGTCGCCGAGGTGGCCGAACACGACGCCGCCGACGGGGCGGATGGCGAAGCCGACGGCGAAGACCGCGAAGGTGGACAGCAGCCGGGCGGTCGGGTCGTGGCCGGGGAAGAACTGGGTGGCGATGGTGGTCGCGAAGTAGCCGTACAGGGCGAAGTCGTACCACTCGACAAAGTTGCCGATGCCGGCGGCGCGTACCGCCGAGCGACGGGTGGCGGGGGTCACGTACGTGGTCATGACCGGGCCTTTCGTCCGTCAGCGTCCGGCGCGAAGCGCGGCGCGCTGGATCTTGTGGGTGGTGGAGCGCGGCAGCGCGTCGACGTAGTCGACGCGGCGCGGGTAGGCGAAGCGCGAATGCACGGTCCGGACGTGCTCCTGGATGCTCGCCGTGAGCCGCGGCGAGGGACGGTGCCCGTCGGCGAGCACGATGAAGGCGTGCACGATCTGCCCGCGGTCGGGGTCGGGGTCGCCCACGACGGCGGACTCGGCGACGGCGGGGTGGGTGTCGAGGACGGCCTCCAGGTCGTAGGGGCCGATCCGGTAGCCCGACGAGATGATCACGTCGTCGCTGCGGCCGAGGAAGTAGAAGTTGCCCCGGTCGTCCTGGGTGGCGGTATCACCGGTGCGGAACCACTCGCCCTCGAAGACGGCACGGGTGTCCGCCGGACGGTTCCAGTAGCCCAGCGGGTATTGCGGGTTGGTCCGTGCTCGAAGGCATATCTGGCCGGGGGTTCCGGGCGGGACCGGGCGGTCCCGGTCGTCCAGCACCGCGACCTGCCAGCCCGGCAGGGCCCGTCCCATCGAGCCGCTCGGCGCCGTGGTGCCGGGCAGCACGCCGATCATCGGGTAGGACTCGGTGAGCCCGTAGTAGTCGTACAGCGGGACATGGAACTGTTCGGTGAACCAGCGGGCCAGGTCGGCGGGCAGCGGCTCGGACGAGCTGTAGGCCCGGCGCGGGCGCAGCGGGATCTGCTTCCCGGCCTCCGGTAGAACCGCGCGCAGGCGGCGCAGCATCGTGGGGTTGAGCAGCATGTTGCCGACGCCTTCGGCGGCCATGGCCTCGAACAGCGCCACCGGGTCGAAGCGGCCCGGCTGGTGGAAGACGAACGGCACGGCCCCGTGCCGCCAGGGACCCAGCAGCTTCGCCAGGGACCAGGCCCAGTCTCCCGCCCCGTGGAAGAGCTCGCCCGGCCTGAGCTGGTGGCAGACGGTGAACTCGTTGTGGCCCGGCAGCCAGCGGTGCGCGTGGACGACGCCTTTCGGCGGCCCGGACGTGCCGGAGGTGTAGTAGATCACGGCGGGGTCGTCCGCCCGGGTGACCTCCGGCTCGCACTCCTCCGGCACACCGTCGAGCAGCCGCGGCGTCAATGCGATCAGGTGGCCCGTCCCGGACGCCTCGAACGCGGCGAGCCGCTCGGGCGTGGTGAGCGTCAGGGCCGGCGCGCTGTCGTCGAGCCGGAAGGCCAGTGCCTCCTCTCCCCACAGCGTGCCGGCCATCACCACGACCGCGCCGATGCGCAGCGCGCCGAGCACGGCGGCGGCGGTGTCCGGCGACGCCGGCAGGACCAGCGCGACGCGGTCTCCCGGTCGCACGCCGCGGTCGCGGAAGAAGGTGCCGAACCGTGCGGCGCGCGCTCGCATCCAGCGCCACGTGACGCGGCGGGTCGCGCCGGCGTCGTCGCGCCAGATCATCGAAAGCGCTTCGGGCGAGTGCCGCGTGCTGACGTCGAGGGCGATGTTGTACTTCTCCGGCACCTCGTCCCAGTGGGCCGTCCCGGTGGTGGGGTGCGGCATCAGCGTCCCTCCGTGACGTCGGCGGCCGGTGCCGTGGCCCGTGTTTCGAGGAACCGGCTCATTTCCCTCTGCGGTTCGCCGGAGGCGTAGGCGTCGCGGTGGGCGTGGAGCGCGTGGGTGAAGGCGTCCCGGTAGGAGCGCTCCGTCATCGCGCGCAGCCACGCCTTGGTCCGGGCCACGGCACCGGCCGGCTGCCGGGCCAGCCGCTGCGCGCGCAGGATCGCCACGTCCACGACGTCGCCCGTGGTCACGACGTCGTGGACGACGCCGGCGGCGTGCGCCTCGTCCGCGCTCATCAGCCGCCCGGACAGCACCAGTTCCGTCGTGCGGGACAACCCGAGCGCCTGCGCCATCAGGTAGGTGCCGGTGATGCTGGGGATGCCGGAGCTGACCTCGGGCTGGCCCAGCATCGCGGTCGCGTGCGCCACGCGGACGTCCATCAGGAGCGTCACCTGGAAGCCCGACCCCGCGGCGACGCCGTTGATCGCGGCCACGGTCGGTTTGTCCGTCTCGCGGATCACGTCGTAGAACGCCGCGATCCGCCTCAGCCATGCCTCCGCCCGCGCCGGGTCGGCGGCCGCGAAGGTCCGGGTCTCGGCGAGATCCTGTCCCGCGCAGAATCCGCGCCCGGAGCCGGTCAGCACGATGGCGCCGACCGAGTCGTCGTCCCGTGCCCGCACCAGGATCTCGGCGAGATCGTCGCGCATCGCCTCGGTCCAGGCGTTGAGCTTCTCAGGCCGGTTCATCACCACGATCTCGACGTCGTCGTGGCGGTGGCTGTAGGCGAAGCCCGCCTTCGGGCGACCACCGACCGCGTCGGTCCGATCCGGTTCACTTGTCAGCACGTGACCTCCGCCGTGTTCGCCCGATGTTCGGTTCCTGTATGGAATCCCGGCGCGTTATCGCAGGTCCAACACCGTTTTCGCGACGCGGCGATACCAAACTGGTATCGTGAGCGGGTGGAGATCCGGCACTTGCGCTACTTCCTCGCCGTTGCCGACGAGCTTCACTTCGGTCGTGCCGCCCGCGCGCTGCACATGAGCCAGCCACCGCTCTCAGCGCGGATCAAGGACCTCGAACGGGAGATCGGAACCCCGCTGTTCACGCGCTCGCCACGCGGCGTCGCGCTCACCCCGGCCGGCCGGGCCCTGCTGCCCAGCGCCCGCAAGGCCGTGGAGGCGTTCGGCGAGGCCCAGCGCGTCGCCCGCAAGCTCCGAGCCCGCCCCGCCGCCCCGCTCCGAGTCGCGATCACCCCGGACACCACCGCCGCCGCGGTGCGGGGGTTCACCACCGCCGTGCGCCGCGCGAACCTGGCCAGGGTCGAGATCGTCGAGGCCTCCACCGGCGAACAGCTCGACGCGTTGGACCAGGGCAAGCTCGATATCGGACTGCTCCGGCATCCCTTTCCCGAGTCCGGTCTGCACGTCGAGCCGCCGCTGCGGACCCCGGCGGGAGCGTTCATGGGCCGCGACCATCCGCTGGCCCGGCGGGACGCGCTGCGCGCCGCCGATCTCGCCGACTACCCGATCGTCCTCTTCCCCCGCCCGATGGCGCCCGGACTCCACGACGAAACGCTCGCCGCCCTCGCCGCGCACGGCCTGCGTCCAAGCACCGAGATGCCGGTCACGCGCCTGCTCAGCGCGCTGCTCACCACCGAGAACTCCATCGCCATCAGGCAGCCGGGCATGGACCTCTCCGGCGATCTCGTCTGGCTGCCGATCGACGACCTCCAGCTGGCATGGCGAACCTCGGTCGTCTGGCCGCTCCCAGCGACAAGCCTCTCCCTCCCGACCTACGCCGCCGCCCTGTCCGAGGCACTGCTCAGCCACGACCAATGGCGCCCGGAGGCGGGCCCCAGTGATCCAGCCCACCCACTCACGCCTTGATCGCCAAGGCCCCGCGCGCAGTCAGGGTGCCTTCCGTCCGAAGGCACCCTGACGTGAGCATCCACCCGCGGTCATTTGAAGGCGTGCCCGGCGTGCCGGTACCCGGGTCAGAGCTTGCACCGGGCGCCTTCGGCCGGGGATTCGAGGTCGATGAGGTATGCGGCCACGGCCTTGTCGACACAGGCGCTACCGGCCAGGAGGGCGCCGTGCTGCTCGCCCTCGACGGTGAGCAGGCTGCCGCCGAGCGTCTTGGCCAGGTTGATGCCGCCCTTGTGCGGTGTTATGGCGTCGCCCGTGACGGAGAGCGTGAGCGTGTCGGCCAGGCCCTCGATGCCCGTCGCGTACGGATAGCCGAGCGTCGGCTTGATGGGCCAGTGCTCGCAGCCGTCGCGCGCCTCCTTGATCGGGCGGCCGTGGTCGGTGAACGGTGCCGCCTCGAACGCCGCCCGGTTCAGTGCGGTCTCTTGCTTCGGCGTGTGGCGTTCCTCGTCCAGGCAGTTGATCGCCAGGGTCGCCTCAAGCGAGTTGGAGTAGATACCGGCGGGCGTTCGCTCGTGGTAGCCGTCGCGCAGCTTCAGCAGGGTGTCGCCCTTTCCGGCCTTCAGCTCCGCCATGCCCGCGATCGCCGTGGGCCAGACCGTCTTGCTGTACAGCGCGGCCGTTACCCCCTCGACCGCCTGCTCGAACGTCAGCCCGCGTCCGTCGGAGGTCCGCGCGGGCTTGTCGATCAGTGGCCGGACGAGCTTCTGGAACTCCTGGGTGGCGCGCCTGGAGTCGGTGCCGAGCGAGCAGTCCTGCCGGGTGGCGCACGACGCGGCCATGCGCTCGAACGAGGCCTGCAGCCCGGTGAACTGCTGGACGCGCCGCTCGTGGGTGCCCGCCAGCGGGTCGAACGCCCCGTCGAGCACCATCGCGCGGACCTTCTTCGGGAACATCTCCGCATATACGGCACCGAGCCGGGTGCCGTAGCTTGTGCCCGCGAACGAGAGCTTCTCATCACCCAGGGCATGGCGCAGCACGTCCATGTCCCGAGCGACATCGCGGGTGCCCACGTGCGCGAGCACCTGCTTGCCGCCGGAGCGCGCGGCGCACCGCTCGACGAGCCGGCGGGTCTCCTGCCGGGTCCAGTCATCGATCCCGGCGGGGATCGAGGAGAGCTTCGCGCCGCGGTCGCGCTCGGCGTCGGTGTAGCAGTCGAGCACCGGCTTGGAGGCGCCGACGCCGCGCGGGTCGAACCCGACCAGGTCGAAGCGCTCGGTGATCGGCGAGTTCGCCCACGCGGCGGCGGTCAGGGCCGCGTGTCCCGTACCGGGGAAGCCGGGACCGCCCGGGTTCAGCACGAGCGACCCGATCGGCTTCTCGCCGCGCGCGGGCACGCGCAGCAGCGCGATCTCCGCCCGCTCGCCGTTCGGGTTCCGGTAGTCGAGCGGCACCTTGAGTCGCGCGCACTCGGCCGTGACGGCCGGCACGCCCGGCGGCAGTCCCGGATCGCACGGCTCGAACGCCGGCTTCTGCCCGTAGAAGTGCTCCAGGCCGGCGACGGAGCGGGCCGGCTCCGAAGCGTCCCGGCCGGCGCCGGCCAGTCCTGCCTGCCCGCCGACCTGCCCGGCGCAGGCACCGAGCGGCAGCGTCAGCGCCGCGGCCCCCATGGCGACGGCCGAGCTCTTGCGAAAGCGCACGTGCTTTCTCCCATCGTCGGGGTGACGACACCCGCGGACAGCATGGGTTGACAGCCAAAACCATGACGTCGCGTCGGGGTCAACCGAGCCCGCCGTGGCTCGCGGCGACATGGAGTGCCCCGCTACGTTCCCGCTCGCCGTCCGTCGATCACCCGCTCTGCGAACATCTGGTTCGCGCGGTGCTGCTGGTCGTTGAGGATGTGCTCGCCATAGGCGGCGAGCGCCGAGGTGACATCGGCGCCGAACTCGATCTCGGGCCAGTTCTCCAGGAGGGGCCGGTAGTGCGCCGCCATGTCGTCGGCGAGCCGCTCGACGGCCTCGTGCGGGGTGTCCGGACCGAGCTCGGCGAAGCGCCGCACCAGGTCCGCGGTGGCCGGGGTGAAGATGTCGTGCTCGGCCAGGGCACCGGCCAGTGCGGACATGTCGGCCTCGCCGAGCAGGTGGGACAGCAGGACGATCTGCTCGCGCTCGCGGTGCGCCAGCTCGGCGTCGACGTCGGCGATGGCGCTGATGACGGGCCCGAAGGCCGCCAGGTCCGGCGGCAGGTCGGGCATCCCGCCGTGGCCGCGGAGCCCGGCGATCGTCGCCCGCCGGTCGGTGAGCCGCTCGATCTCGGCGGCCGTGCGCCGGTCCAGCTCGCCGAGCAGCGCCCCGGCGGCCCGGGGGTCGTCGAGCACCTCCGGGAGCGATGCGAGCGGGAGGCCGAGCTCGGTCAGGCGGGTGATCCGCAGGAGCCGGACCAGGTGGTGGACGTCGTAGTCGCGATAGCCGTTGGCCGAGCGCTCAGGTTCGTCGAGGATCCCGATCTGGTGGTAGTGCCGCAGGGTGCGGATGGTGACGCCCGCGAGGGCGGCCAGCTCACTGCTGCGCAATGCTCTACTCCTTCGCAAAGAGCGGGAGGGCAGTGTCCCTGCGGGCAGATGAAGGTGACAGATCGAGGACGCGGCGGTCACTTGAAGAGCTGTCGCCATGTGCGGCGATCAATTCTTGCGGGCTATACCACCGTAGAGGAGTTTCTGGCCGATGCTGAGGGCATCGGGGTCGGGGGCCGGCCGGTCGGGGCGCCATAGCGGGATCGGGACGATTCCTGGCTCCAGCAGGTCAAGGCCGTTGAAGTAGGCGTTGATCTCTTCGAGGGTGCGGAACCGGCCGGTGCCCAGCAGCGAGAGGAATTTCTGCTCGGCGTCTACGGCGTCTTGGCTGGAGGCGCAGAAATGGGTGATGAACAGGTAGCTTCCTGCGGGGACGGCTTTCATGAGAATCTCTGTGATGTTCTGGGGGCCTTCATCGTCGTGGAGGTGGTGCAGAATGCCGGTCAGCAGGATCGCGACGGGTTGATCGAAGTCGATGAAGCCGCGGACCTCGGCGTCCATCAAGATGGATTCCGGCTCGCGGATATCGGCTTGCACCACGGTGGTGTAGTCGTTTTCGGCGAGCAGTGCTCGTCCATGGCTGAGGACGATCGGGTCGCAGTCGACGTAAACGACCCTTGAATCTGGCGCCGCGGCCTGGGCGACGTGATGGGTGTTCTGCGCGGTCGGCAGTCCAGAGCCCAGGTCGAGGAACTGCCTGATGCCCTGCCCGACCATGTGCCGGACGCCGCGGCCGAGGATCTGCCGGTTGTAGGTGGCCACGTCGTAGATCTCGGGGATGATCTTGGAGATCTCGGCGACGAAGGCCCGGTCGACTTCGAAGTTGTCCTTGCCGTTGAGCACTACGTCGTAGGTGCGGGCGATGCTGGGCTTGGTGGTGTCGATGTCGTGAGGGAGCGGTATCGCCCCGGGGACGCTGGCCAGGACCGGAGGTGGCGGAGGGTCTTCCTCGCCAAGGAGGCGCGCGAGAACCTGGGGCGCGGTCGGCCGGGCGGCGGGGTCCTTGCACAGGCAGGAGGCGATCAGTTCGCGTAGCGGCCCTTCAAGTCGGCCCAGGTCCGGTGGTTCGTTCAGGATCCGATTGATGACCGCGGGGATGTAGTCGCTGCCGAAGGGCGTTTCGCCGGTGGCGGCGTAGGTGATGGTGCAGGCCCAGCCGAACACGTCGGCAGGTCGGCTCGCTTTGTGGCCGCGGAACTGCTCGGGTGCCATGTAAGCGGGTGTGCCCACCATCTGGCTGGTGGACGAAGGGCCGTTGTCCAGCAGCCGGGCGATTCCAAAGTCGATCACTCGGGGGCCGTCCGGGCCCATGATGACGTTGGTGGGTTTGAAATCGCGATGGACCACCGCTGCCCGGTGAATGGCGACCAGTGCGGTGGCCGTGCCGATCGCGAGCCGTTCCAACTGCCCTCCGGCCATCGGGCCGTGTTCGCTGATCGTCTCTCGCAGGGAAGGGCCGTCGATGTATTCGGTGACGACGTAGGAGACGTCGCCCTCCAGGTCGGTGTCCAGGACCTGCGCGGTGCAGAACCGGTCGACGCTGCGGGCGGCCTGTATCTCCTTGATGAAACGTCGTCGGGCTTGCGGGTTCTCGCTCAGCGACACGTGCGTGTGGGCGTGCAGATGCACGTGCATCTTCACGTGAAGGGCACGCTAGCACCCGTAGCGCGCCTGCCTGACGTACTTAGACAAAGCCCTGATGCGCGTAGAGCGCGGCAAGGGGTCGGCGGTTATCGGGCCAGGAGGGTGGCGATCACGATGACGAGCGCCAGGGCTGTCAGGGGAGCGAGAGTGATGATGGCGAGTTGGAGGAGGCAGCCTCGTTGCTTCACAGTGCCGGGAGCCCCGATGGTGCCTGCGAGGTACAGGGCCGCAGGGCCGCGGTACTCCAGCTCAGATGGCTGCTCAGGGGTGAGGACCGTGGTGGCGACGCCGATCTGGCCGCTTCCCTGTGACACGGCCACGTGCACCGGTTTGTCCGCCGGGATCTCGAACGCCGCCCTGCCCCAACGCTGGTGGTAGTGGGCACCGTCGATACCGACGGTGACGTTCGCCTTGGCGATCACCCCGCGGCGCGTGTGGAGTTGCAGGACCCGCGTCGGGCCGTTGTGATCGCCGGCGTAAGGGACGGGCATCTCGGTCATGCTCGCCATCGCTACCACACGCACCTGCTCCCGAACCACCCCGCGCGCGCTTGCGCGTCAGTGGCTTGGTGGGACCGTCGGCCACCGCACGCCCCTGACACACCAAGATCGCCGTTCGACTGGCTTGGCCCGATTTCACTCCGGCGGCGCCGGTCAGCTATTCGTGAGGGCTGCTCGGGCGGCGTTGTAGCCGGGGATGAAGGTGATCCCCGGGCCGCCGTGGCAGCCTGCGCTGCCCAGGTAGAGGCCGTCGATGCCGAGCGGCTGGTCTGCGTAGCCGTTCGGGCCTGGACGGTTGGGGCCGATCTGCTCGGGGTGGAGCAGGCCGTGGCAGTAGTCGCCGCCCGGCGCCGCGAACATGGTGCCCATGTGGCGTGGCGTGAACGTGGTGTGCTTGGTGATGCGGTCGGCGAAGTCGGGCGCCAGGCGGCTGATCTTGTCGATCACGCGCCGGCCCATCTCGGTCTTCAGCCGGGCGTAGTCGGCGTGGTCGGTCTCGATCGGGAACCACAGGGAGAACGCCGACGCCGCGTGCTTGCCCGGCGGCGCCAGGTCGGGGTCGTGCGCCGAGGGGATCTGGAACGCGATGGCCGGGTCGTCCGGCACGATCCCGCGACGGCAGTCCTCCCACTGCCGCTGGAGTTCCTCCGGCGTGCTGAACAGGCCGATGGCCGCCTGCATCGCAGGGTCGTTGAGCAGCTCGTAGGGTGCCGCGAACTCTGGCGCGCCGTCCAACGCGAAGTGCATCTGGACGTAGCTGCCGCGGTGGTCGACGTGTGAGAACCGCTGGCGTACGTCGGCGGACACGGCGCCGGGCGAGACCAGGCGGGTGATCGTCAAGTCGGGGGCGACGCAGGAGACGACGATCGGGGCGTCGAGCGTGGATCCGTCCTGGGTTCGGACACCCACCACGCGGCCATCGGCGATGCGGATCTCCGTCACCTCGGTACGGAGCCGCAGCTCTCCTCCGGCGGAGGTGAAGAGGTCCTGGAGATGCTCGGTGAGCGCTCCGATGCCGCCCCGCGGCTTCTTCATCAAGACCGCGTTCTGGTCGGGGACGGCCAGACCGAACGCCAGGGCCGCGGCGCTGCCCGGCGTCGCCGGGCCGCGGTACGTGGTGTTGACCGCGAGGAAGGCGAGCATCCCCCGCAGCGCGCCGTGCTTGTCCTTGTCGGGGAGGTAGCGGTCGAGGACGTCGGTGACCGATCCGAACAGAAGGTCGGTGATGCTGGACCGCTCTAGCTCATCGGTCGCGCAGGCGTACATCTCGTCCAGCGTCTTCGGTGGCAGCCCGGCGTCGAAGCGGCCCAGTGCCCGGGCCGGTGCCTGGCTCCAGGCCACCAGCTCGGCCATACCGTTGACGACCTCGGTGCCGTGCACCTCGTTCAGGTGGGTCATCAGCCGCATCGGGTCGGCGTAGTAGACGACCGGGTCGTCACCGACGCCCCGCATCGACACCGACATGACGTCCAGGTCGATGGTGGGCACCGCGTCCAGGTCGAGCGCGCGGCTGACCGTCGCGGACGTCGGGAACTGCAGCGAGCCCGCGATCTCGAACTTGTAGCCGTCGAACAGTTCCACGGTGGAGGCCATTCCGCCGGCGTACCGCTTGGACTCCAGGCAGACGGTGTTCAGGCCTGCCTGCTGCAACAGGGCGGCCGCCGCCAGCCCGTTGTGCCCCGCGCCGATGACGATCGCGTCGCGGTCTCGCATTGCGCCGCCTCCCGGGTTCCGTTGGCTTCCTCTCAGGAGGCTGGCACGCGCCCTATGTTTCGTCAATAGTGACGAAACATGCCGTCGACCATCCCGCCCTCGATCGAGGAGAGCGCGGAGTGGCACAGCTCGGCCAGCTCGGCCAAGGACCGCTCGTCGCGCAGCATCCAGACCTCCATGGCCCCGAAGACCGCGGCGGCGATGCACCGTGCGGTCACCGTGACGGCGAGGCGCTCGCCGAGCGGCGCATCGCCTTCGGTGGCCGTTCCGCGGGACAGCCGCTCGGCGACGGCCTCGGCGAAGTCCGACTCGACCTGGCGGATGTGCCGGACGATCTGCCCAGGGTCGAGGGCCTCGGCCCGCAGCGCGGCGATCTGCGTGACGGCGTCCACGTCGTACGGGAAGGCGAAGATGGCCGCCCGCACCGACTCGATGATGGGCTCGCCGTCCGGACGCGCGGCCAGAGCGCCGCGGAACCAGTGCAGGCCGGCGTCGTAGTCGGCGAAGAGCAGATCGTGCTTGGACGTGAAGTGGCGGTAGAAGGTCCGCAACGACACCCCGGCATCGGCGGCGATCTGCTCGGCCGAGGTGTCCTCGACGCCCTGGGCGAGGAACCGGACCAGAGCGGCGCGCCGGAGCGCCTCTCGGGTGCGTTCGCTGCGCGCCGTCTGCGCCGACCTGGCCATGATTCAGAACCTACCTGTTTCGACAATATTGACAAAACTGCGGGGCGGGGTGACGCTGGCGAAATGGTGTCGCTCATCGTCCACGCCGTCCTGGGCGTCGCGGTCGTCTGGTTCCTCGTCGCCTCCAACCCGCAGATCTTCCGCCGTCCGGCGACAGGTCCCGCGGTCTCGCCACTGGAGTGCGTCTACTACGTCATAGGCATCGCGTCCATCGCGGTGGGCTGGTACTTCAACATCCGGTTCGTGAACGAGTACGCCGACGGCAACGTCAATCCGATCTGGGGCGACGGCAGTTGGGCACAGTACGTCGAGCTGATGTTCACCAACCCCGCCGCGAGCTCCGCCGGCCAGGACTACACGATAGGCAACGTGATCCTGCTGCCGCTCATGACGATCATCGACGGCCGCCGGCGCGGCATCGGCCGCCCGTGGCTGTTCTTCGTCTCCAGCCTGTTCACCAGCTTCGCGTTCGCCTGGGCCTTCTACCTGGCCACCCTCGAACGGCAACGCCGCCTCGCGCGATCACCCGCACCCGCCAACGCATGACCTGACTCGCGGGGCCTAGCGGGGCGCGGTGAAGCGCGGGTGGTCGGTGGCGGGGAGCCATTGGTGGGGCGGGTCGTAAGGCTCGTAGTTGGCTCGGATGTGGCGGGTCAGCTGGTCCAGGGCCGGGTGCCGGTAGGTGCGCGGGTGGAGTAGGGACCAGGGGTAGACCGGGGTGGGGTTGACCAGCGGCATGCGGACCGTGTCCGGGTGCCATTGGATCCGCGACCGTTCTCCGACGATGCTCGCGAGGCCGCCCGAGGCGACGTTTCCCACGAAGTGTTCGTAGCCGAAGTCCGGTCCGGTGGTGTCGATCTGGATGCCGAACGCGGCACCGAGGAAGCGGTGGTATTCGGCCCACTCGCTTCCTTCGGCATTGCCGGGCATCCACACGGTGGCGCCGGAGAGCTGGGCCATTTCCACCTGGCGCAGGCCGGCCAACGGGTGGTCGCGGCCGACCAGGAGGTGCGCCGGTTCCAGGTAGGCCGGCAGGGACACCAGTTCGTCGTCCAGAGCGCCCGTGACCCGGCAGAACGCCGCGTCCACGGTGCCGCGGGCGAGTGCGCCCGGCGCCGACCTGAGCCCGTTGGACGTGATGATCTCGATGTCCACGTCCGGGCAGGCGTCGTAGAACCCGCGGACGAGGTCGATGGCGGCGGTGCGGGTGTCCAGCACGTCGACGCGGAGCGCGCGGCGCCGGTCTCGGAGCACCGCCAGCGCCTGGTCGGCGGTCCCGACCAGGGCGCGCGCGTGCGGGAGGAAGATCCGGCCGTCCTCGGTCAGCTCGGCGCCGGTGCGCCGCCGGGCGAGCAGTCGCACCCCGAGGGCCGCCTCGAGGGTGGCGATCCGCTTGGAGACGGCCTGCTGGCTGATGCCCAGGCTGATCGCGGCCTCGCTGAAGTAGCGGTCCTCGGTGATGGCGACGAACGCCCGGACCGCGGCCAGATCCAGATCCGCCGCACCTGCATGCACAACCGACGATTGTGATGAGGTGGCGTGTCGATTGTTGGACACTGCTGTTCGCTCTCCGGTCGAATGCACGGGCTCGCGGATGAACCTACAACCGGAGGGCGTGGTCGTCGTGGGGTCGTTCGTGCATCTCCACGTGCACACCGAGTACAGCATGCTCGACGGCGCCGCCAAGATCGGCCCGCTGCTGGACGAGGTCGTGCGGCAGAAGATGCCCGCGGTGGCGATGAGCGACCACGGCAACGTGCACGGGGCGTACGAGTTCTTCCACGCGGCGGCCAAGGCCGGGGTGAAGCCGATCATCGGTATCGAGGCGTACGTCGCGCCGGCGTCGCGGTTCCACAGGCAGGCGGTGTACTGGAGCGAGGATCTCGCGCTGCGCCGGTCCGATGACGAGACCGGCGCGGGCGGTGACGTGTCGGGACGCGGCCTCTACACGCACATGACGATGTGGGCCACCGGCGCCGAGGGGCTGCGGAACCTGTTCCGGCTCCAGTCGCGGGCGTGGCTGGAGGGCCACGTCCAGAAGTATCCGCGGATGGACGATGAACTGCTCGCCGAACACGCCGCGGGCATCGTCGCCACGACCGGCTGCCCCTCCGGCGCCGTGCAGACCCGGCTCCGGCTCGGCCAGTACGACCAGGCCGTCGAGGCCGCCGCGCGCTACCGCGACATCTTCGGCAAGGACGACTACTTCCTCGAACTGATGGACCACGGCCTAGCCATCGAACGGCGCGTCCGCGACGACCTGCTGAGACTCGGCAGGTATCTGGACCTGCCGCCCCTCGCCACCAACGACTCGCACTATGTAACCGAGGACCAGGCCGCCGCGCACGACGCCCTGCTGTGCATCGGCACCGGCAAGCAACTCGCCGACCAGAACCGGTTCCGGTTCTCAGGGTCGGGCTACTTCGTCAAGAGCGCCGACGAGATGCGAGCCCTGTGGGATCGGGAGGTGCCCGGGGCGTGTGACACCACGCTGATGATCGCCGAACGCGTCGGCGACTACGGGGAGGTGTTCGCCCCGCGCGACCTCATGCCCAAGTTCCCCGTCCCCGACGGGGAGAGCGAATCGTCGTGGCTGCGCAAGGAGGCCCTGGCCGGAGCCCGGCGCCGCTACGACGGCGACCCGCCGCGGGACGTCCTGGACCGCATCGACTACGAGCTGTCGGTGATCGACGGCATGGGCTTCCCAGGGTACTTCCTCGTGGTCGCCGACATCTGCCGGCATGCCCGCGCGAGCGGGATCGGCCTCGGCCCGGGACGCGGGTCGGCGACCGGGTCGATGGTCGCGTACTGCACGGGGATAACCGAGCTGGACCCGATCGAGCACGGGCTGATCTTCGAGCGGTTCCTCAACCCCGAGCGGGTCACGATGCCCGACGTCGACCTCGACATGGACGACCGCCGCCGCGACGAGATGATCGACTACGTCACCGCGAAGTACGGCGCCGACCGGGTCTGCCAGATCGTCACCTTCGGCACGATCAAGGCCAAGGCTGCGGTGAAGGACGCCGGCCGAGTGCTCGGCTACCCCTACGCGCTCGGCGACCGGATCACCAAGGCGTTCCCGGCCGCGGCCGGCGGCAAGGAGATCCCGCTGGCGGCCGTCCACGACCCAGGCGATCCCCGCCACGGGGAGGCCACCGAGCTGCGGACGATGTACGCCGAGGACCCCGACGTCAAACGGGTCATCGACACCGCCATGGGCGTCGAGGGCCTGACCCGCGGCACCGGCGTCCACGCCGCCGGCGTGATCCTGTCGTCCGAGCCGCTGATCGACGTGCTCCCCCTGGTCAAGCCCAAGCAGGACGGTCCGGTCATCACCGGGTTCCCGTTCACCCAGGCCGAGGAGATGGGCCTGCTGAAGATGGACTTCCTCGGGCTGCGCAACCTCACCGTCATCAACGACGCGATCGCGGGCGTCAAGGCCAACAAGGGCGTCGACATCGACATCCTCAAGGTCCCGCTGGACGACACCAAGACCTATGAACTGCTCGCCCGCGGCGACACCCTCGGCGTCTTCCAGCTCGACGGCAACGGGATGCGGACCCTGCTGCGGCTGATGCGTCCCACCGAGTTCACCGACATCGCGGCGGTGTCCGCTCTGTACCGGCCGGGACCGATGGAGATGAACGCCCACACCAACTACGCGCTCCGCAAGACCGGCAGGCAGAAGGTCGAACCGATCCACCCCGAGCTCAAGGACGCGCTGGAGCCCATCCTGGGCGACACCTACCACCTGGTGGTCTTCCAGGAGCAGGTCATGGCGATCGCCCAGCAGCTCGCCGGATACTCGCTCGGCGGCGCCGACATGCTGCGCCGCGCCATGGGCAAGAAGAAGAAGGACGTCCTGGACGCCGAATGGGGCAGGTTCTCCGCCGGCATGCGGGACAGCGGCTTCTCCGACGAGGCGATCAAAGCCGTCTGGGACGTGCTCGTCCCCTTCTCCGGATACGGCTTCAACAAGTCCCACACCGCCGGTTACGGCCTCGTCTCGTACTGGACGGCCTACCTCAAGGCCAACCACCCCGCCGAATACCTCGCCGCGCTGCTCACCTCGGTCGGCGACGACAAGGACAAGATGGCGGTCTACCTGGCCGACTGCCGCCGCCTGGGCATCAAGGTGCTGCCCCCGGACGTCAACCAGAGCGAGCTGGACTTCACCGCCGTCGGGCACGACATCCGCTTCGGCCTGGGCGCGATCCGCAACGTCGGCGCGGGCGTCGTCGACGCCATCGTCCGCACCCGCCGGCGGGACGGCGCCTACACCGGCTTCAACGACTTCCTGGCCAAGGTCCCGCAGAGCGTCTGCAACAAGCGCGTCATCGAGTCACTGGCCAAGGCCGGCGCGTTCGACGCCCTCGGCCACCGCCGCAAGGGCCTGGTCATGGTCCACGAGCGGGCCGTCGACGCGGTCGTCGACCTCAAGCGCAACGCCGCCCACGGCCAGGACTCCCTCTTCGGCGCGTCCACCGAGGCCGCGGAGATCCTCACGGTCGAGGTCCCCGAGCAGGAGTGGGAGACCGGCACCCTGCTGGCCTTCGAACGCGAGATGCTCGGCCTGTACGTCTCGTCCCATCCCCTGGACGGCGCCGAACCCGTCCTCGAAGCCCACCGCGACACCACGATCGCCGACCTGCTGGCCTCCCCGCGTGCCGACGCACCGGTGCGGGTGGCCGGGATCATCTCCAGCGTGCAGCGCAAGGTCACCAAGCAGGGCAACCCCTGGGCGATCATCACCGTGGAAGACCACGACGCCGCCGTCGAGTGCCTCGTCTTCCCCAAGACCTACACGCTCTACGGGCAGACGCTGGCCGAAGACCGCGTGATCTCCGTCCGAGGGCGCACCAATATCCGCGACGAGACCCTCAGCGTGTACGGCGAGGACATCACCACCCTCGACCTTTCCCGGACGGCCACCGAACCGCCCGTCGTCCTCCACGTCCACGAGGATCGGCTGACCCTTCAGCTCGTCCGAGACCTCAGACAGATCCTCACCGCCCATCCCGGACGGGCTCCCGTTCACCTGCACCTGCACCGCCACGGCCCCAAGAGCGTCCTCTTCGACCTCAGCCCCTACCAGGTGAACCCGGGCCCCGCCTTCCACAGCGAGATCAAGGCCCTGCTCGGCGCCAAGGCCCACCCCCAGGGTTAGGCCGGATCATCGGAGAGGCGGACCAGCATCTTGCCGCGGTGGCCTCCCTTCAACATCAGCTGGAACGCCTCCACGGCGTGACTCAGCCCCTCGATCACCGTGACTCTGCTGAGCAGCCTGCCCTCGTGCATCCATTTCACTGCTTCGGCCACGAACCCTTCGTAGTGCGCCAGGTGTTCGCGCACGGTGAAGCCCTCCATCCGCAGCCGCTTGGTCAGGACGTAGATCAGATTCCCGGGGCCTTTCGCGTCATCGGGGGCGCCGTACGCGCTGCTCGCGCCGCACACGGCGATGCGGCCGTGCGGGCTGATGACGTTCAGGGCCGCCTCAAGGTGATCGCCGCCGACGTTGTCGAAGTAGACGTCGAATCCGCCGGGGGCGACGGCGTCGAGAGCCGAGGACAGGTCCTCGGTGTGGTAGTCGAACGCCGCGTCGTACCCCAGCTCGCCGGTGAGGTAGGCGAGCTTCTCCGCGGACCCCGCGGATCCGGTCACGCGGGCGGCGCCGAGGATGCGCGCGATCTGGCCGGCGGCGGTGCCCACGGCGCCCGCGGCCCCCGAGATGTAGACGGACTCACCGGCGCGCAGCCCGGCGATGTGCCGGAGGCCGACGTAGGCCGTGAGCCCGGTCATGCCGAGCACGTCCAGGTGGGCGGTGAGCGGGATGCCCGGGGACGAGGGCAGCACGCGGAGCTTGTCCGAGGAGATCAGCGCGTGGTCCCGCCACCCGTAGCGGTGGGAGACGACGGTACCGGGGGACAGGGCGGGGTCGGCCGAGGAGACGATGACGCCGATGGCGCTCCCGTCCAGCGCGTCCCCGATCTCCCAGGCCGGGTACGTCGGCAGCTTCGCCATGCGCACGCGCATGTAGGGGTCGACCGACATCAGGACGTTGCGGACCAGCACCTGGCCGGGCGCGGGATCGGGAAGCCGGACCTCGACCTCGCGGAAGTCCTCGGCGACGGGGTCCCCCTGCGGACGCCGGGCCAGGTGGATCTGGACGGCCTTCATCGACCCTGCTCCTATGTCCGTTAATCGGGTTGTAGAATCCGAATAGTAGTGTGCTGTTCCCCGAGGCATCGGCCGGACGCGACGTGGGCCGGGAGCCGGGGCGACCTACGAATGTCGGACACGCACGGGTGAGGACGGCCGGATGCCTGAAGTCTCCAAGACGACGGACGGGGCGCTGAACATCTTGGAGTACCTCGGCGACCGCGGCGGCACGACCATCGCCGAGGTGGCGCGCGACCTCGGCCTCTCGCGGACGGTGGCGTACCGGCTGCTCAGCACCCTGGAGGTGCGCGGCTTCATCCGCCGGACCGCGGGCGTCTACCGCCTCGGGCCCAAGCTCTTCGCGCTGGCGCAGCACGTGGAGTGGGCCGTCCGGGACGCCGCGCACTCCCACATGGCGACGCTCGTCGACAGCCTGCGCGAGACCGTCGTGCTGGTGGTCCGCGACCGCTGGGAGTCCCTCTCCGTTCACCGGATCGTCAGCCGGGACCACATCGTCCAGGTCAGCTACCCGCCGGGGCTGCGGCACCACATCCTCGCGACCGGGTCCGGGAAGGTGATGGCGGCCTTCGGCGACGAGGACGAGCTGCATCACCTCGTCGGGGACGACCGGGCCCTGGCTTCTGAGCTGGCGCGGATCCGCAGGCGGGGCTACACCTCGGGTAACGAGGAGAACCAGAGCGGGCTGTGGGCGCTCGCGGCCCCGATCAGCTCGATCGACGGTGTCGCCGCGAGCGTGGCCGTCTACACGCCCACGGACAAGGACCGGATGGCGGCCGTCAGCAAGGCGACCGACCAGGTGGTGGCCGCCGCCGAGGCGATCAGCACGCAGCTGACCTCCGCGGAGGCGTGACGGCCGCCTCGGCTCAGCCCTGCCCGGCCGCACGGTCCGCCGCTCCCTCCGGCCCGGACGGCGGGAGCCCGGCGAGCTTCGCGGCCCGGTCGCGCAGGTCCGCCTTGGCCACCTTTCCGGACATCGTGCGCGGCAGGGGATCGGTCGTGAAGGAGAAGTACTTCGGGATCTTGTAGTCGGCCAGCTCGTCCCGGCACAGGGCCAGCAGCGGATCGGGGCCGAGCCCGGCGTCGTCGGTGACGACGATCGCGGCCGGGACCTCTCCCCACCGGTCGTCGGGCACGGCGACGACCGCCGCCTCGCGCACCCGCTCGTCCAGCAGCAGGACGCGCTCGATCTCGCTCGGATACACGTTGAGACCGCCCGACAGGACCATGTCCTTCTCCCGGCCCATGATCGTCAGGTAGCCGTCGCCGTCGAGCAGCCCGAGGTCGCCGGTGTGCAGCCATCCGCCGGCGAGCGTCTCGGCGGTCGCGTCCGGGTCGCCCCAGTAACCCGACATGATGCTGGGGCCGCGCAGGCAGATCTCCCCGACCTCGCCGGGCGGGAGCGGAGCGCCCTCGGCGTCCCGGATCGACAGGTCGGTCCCGAAGTTCACCACCCCCGCCGAGCCGGCCTTGCGCTCGAAGTCCTCCTGGGGAAGCGAGGTGCCGACCCCGGAGCTCTCGGTCATGCCATAGCCCTGGCCGATGGGGATCCCGCGGTCCTCGTACCTGCGCAGGGTCGCGGCGGACGGCGGCGCCCCGCCGGCCTTGGCCACCCGCACCGTGGACAGGTCGGCGCCGTCGAACCGGTCCAGTGCCGCCAGCTGCTCGAACACCACCGGCACCGCCGGGAAGACCGTCACGCCGCCGTGCTCCAGCTCGGCCAGCGTGCGGGACGCGTCGAAGCGGCGGTGCATGACGAAGCGCGCACCGCTGTAGTACGTCGGCGCCCACGTCGCCATGATGCTGCCGGTGAAGGCCAGCGGCAGGACCAGCAGGCAGGTGTCGAACCGGGTCATGGTCTCGGTGATCGAGAACGAGGTCGCCGCGGCGATGGCGTTGCCGTGGGTCAGCACCGCTCCCTTGGGCCGGCCGGTCGTGCCCGAGGTGTAGCAGATGAACACCGGGAGGTCTTCGGTGGAGGTGACCCGGGACAGCAGCTCACGCGAGTCCGTGCCTTCCCGGGTCAGCGGCGCGGCCCAGTCCGGGGCCGCCTCCTCCCGCCAGTAGACCCGCAGGTCGTGCCGCTGGGCGAGTTCCTCGGACCGGTCGGCGAACGCCTGGTCGGTCAGCAGCGCCGACAGCCCGGCGTCCTCGACGATCCAGCTCAGCTCGGGCGTGGTGAGCCGCACGTTGAGGGGGACGACGATCGCGTCCAGGGCCGCCGCGGCGAGGATGGTCTGGATGACGCCCGCGCCGTTCTCGCACAGGTACCCGATCCGGTCGCCGGCCGCCAGCCCGCCGTCGCGCAGCTGGTGCGCGACCGCCTCGACCGAGTCGGCGAGCCCGCGCCAGGTCAGCGTCGTCCCCTCGCATTCCAGGGCGACGGAATCGGGCGTGCGGGAGCTCCAGTAGGCGAGGCTGGCGGTGAGCCGGGGCCGCGACATGGTCGTCCTTCCAGTCGGGTGCGGACGGTCGGGTGTGGGCAGTCGGGTATGGACAGGGCGCGCCCGGCGTCACCCTGACCGGGCGGCGCGAAAACGCTCGATGGTGGGCGTGGACAGGTCGGTGTCGTTGTACTTCCCCCGCGCTTGGAGGGGGACCGAGGCGAGGATGCCGTCGGACGCGGGCTGGAGGTGCCGCCATTCGGAGGCCACCCGGCGCCGCGCGATCTTCCAGGCGCCGTCGCGAAGCTCCCAGCGGTCCAGGTAGCGCCCGCCGGCGAACAGATCGTAGGGGCTTCCGGTGCCGCCGAACATGCCGCCGAGCGGCGCGTCGGCCCGGACCCGGTGGTAGGCCGTGATCAGCGCCTCGGTGTCGGCCGCGGCGCCGTCGAGGGAGATCAGGATGTTGCCGACCTGGTGATGCGTCGCGTCCAGGGCGACCGCGAAGAGCTCCCGGCTGCTCTCCATCGCGTCCCGCCAGTGGTTGTCGGTGCCGATGGACGACACCCACCAGGTCGCGTCGGGGTGGAAGACCTGGTCAAGGAGGTCCCACCGGCGCCGGTCGACGCAGTGGGCGTAGAGGTGGAAGCGGTCGGTGATCTCCGCACGGGCCTGGAGCGCCTCGGTGGTGTACTGCTCGGCCTGGCTGGTCATGTCATGCCTCCGAAGTCCGGGGATGGGCGTCGATCCAGTCGTCCAGCGCGGTGACCAGCCGGCCGATCTGCTCCGGCTGGCCGTGCAGGTAGTGGCGTCCCCCGGCGATGGGGACGAGCTTCTTGTCGTCGTGCGCGACGGCGTCGTGCAGCTCCCGGGCATGGGAGGGGAAGCAGCTCTGGTCGGCGGTCCCGTAGACGACGAGGACGGGCGCGCGCACGGTGGCCAGCAGGTCGGGGCCGTGGCCGTTGCTGCGCAGGCGCGACCACTGGGAGAGCCAGGCGCGCACCGTGGTGAAGTGCCCGAGCGTCGCGGGCTGGAAGTTCGCGTTCCAGGGGTCGCCCCAGAGGGTGCCCGGGACGCGGTCGTTGGGGTCGAGTGCGAGGTCCAGGTGGCGGGGGTCGGCGCAGACGCCGTGGACGGCGAAGGGCAGGTCGTGCACTCCGCGGTCGGCGAGCTCGGCCAGCCGCGCCTCCGCCCAGGCGGTGATCCGATCGTTGCGCCGGCGCTGCTCCAAGCGGTAGCGCGCCAGCCATGCGGCGTCGTACGGCGGTCCGTGACGGTCGTCGAACATGTCGAGATCGGGGTCGCGGTCGAAGGGCGCGCGCTCGTCGTGGACGGCCGGGTCGAGCGTCTCGGTGAGCAGCTGCGAGCGGCCGGGGTGCGCCATCGCCAGGACGAGCAGGTCGGCCGGAGGCAGGTCGGCCCGGGTGAGGTCGGGCCCGCCCCCGCACGGCGACGCGGTGATCGTGGGCCGCTCGGCCTGGTTCTGGTACATCGCGGCGAGGGCGCCGCCGCCCGAGTTGCCGAAGAGCACGATCCTCTCGTAGCCCTCGTCCCGGAGACGGCGGACGACGGCGCCGACGTCCACCGCGCAGTTCTCCAGCAGCAGCGCGGTGTCGTTGCCGATGTAGCGGGTCGACATGCCCACGGCGTCGTGCCCCGACTCCGCGATCGCCGCGAGCGCGTAGTGCCCCATGAAGTTCGAGGACGGGTGCAGGACGACGACCGCGGTGCCCGACCGGCGGCCGGGGACGGCGCGGTGCCGGACGCACCAGAGCGTCCCGGCCAGCCGGGCGACGCCCGAGTACACCTCGTTGGCCGAGGCCGTACCGGACATCGGAACGGCCAGCAGTTCCCGTTCCGCCGGCACCGCCACCCCCTGAAACTCCGTTTTTCGGAGCGTAGTATCCGAATATGAGGTCAGCATGGGCGGGGCCGGCCGCGGGTGTCAACCCCCGCCGGCCGTCCGGTCGGGCCGGGTGTTGACAGCCGGCCGGGTTGCGGCCGATGGTAGATCTGCAACCGATTAACGGAGCTAAATCTCCGTTCTTCGGATGATACTGCTCGGGAAGGAGCCGGATGAGCCGACCGACCGCGCTGGTCACCGGGGCCGCACGCGGCCAGGGACGCAGCCACGCGCTGGCCTTCGCCGAACGCGGGATGCAGGTCGCCCTGCTCGACGTGGCCGCCCCCGTCTCCCCCCTGCAGTACAAGCCCAGTACGGCCGGCGACCTCGACGAGACGGCCCGCCTGGTCGAGGTCGCCGGCGCTCCCGTCCTGCGCGTGCACTGCGACGTGCGGGACGGCGAGCAGGTCGGCGCCGCCGTGGACGCCGTGCTGAAGGAGTTCGGGTCCATCGACGTCGCGGTGCTCAACCAGGGCATCTGGAGCACCGGGCCGTTCTGGGAGATCACGGAGGAGCGGTGGACGGCGACGTACGACGTCAACGTCCACGGCACCTGGCGCCTGATGAAGGCCATGGCCCCGGCCCTCATGGAGCAGCGCGGCGGCAGCGTCGTCCTCATCGGCTCGACCTCGGCCACCGTGCCGACGTCCGGCTACGCCCACTACGCCTCGTCCAAGGCCGCCCTGGTGCAGCTGGCGAAGATCTTCGCGCTGGAACTGGGCGGGTACGGCGTGCGGGTCAACTCGGTGAGCCCCGGCCTGGTGAACACGCCGATGATCCACTTCCAGGACGTCTACGACCGCGTGCGGCCCGGAGCCTCGCGCGAGGACTTCCAGCGCGCCGCCTACGCGACGACCGCCCTCGCCGGACGGGGCCACCTCGACCCCGCCTCGGTCACGGCCGCCGTCCTGTGGCTCTGCTCGGACGCCGCCCGCGACATCACCGGCACCGACCTGATCGTCGATGCGGGCAACCGGCTGCTCCCCCGGCGGAACCCGAACCCGACGATCCCCGGCGAGGCGGAGGAGCCCCGATGACCTACTACATGTCCGTCGGTGATGTTCCGCGCAAACGGCACGTCGCCTACCGGGGCGACGACGGGCGCCTGCTGTACGAGGAGATGATCGGCGAGGAGGGCTTCTCGTCGACCTCGTCGCTGCTCTACCGCCGGAACATCCCGTCCGCGATCGCCCGCTCGGCGACCTGGGACCTGACCGGGACCGCGCTGCGCGAGAACCGGCCGCTGATCCCGCGGCACTTCGACCTGCACGCCCTGTTCCCGGGCGGCGCCGGGCGGGACGTCGTCCGGCACCGGCGGCTCGTGCTCGGCAACGACGACGTGCGGATCTCCTACGTCGTGGCCGGCGAGACCTCCCCGTTCTACCGGAACGCGCTCGGCGACGAATGCGTGTTCATCGAGGACGGGACGGCCCGGCTGGAGTCGGTGTTCGGTTCCCTGGACGCCGGTCCGGGCGACTACCTGGTCGTGCCCCGGGCGACGACCCACCGGTGGGTGGTCCCACCGGACGCCGGACCCGTCCGCGCCTTCTGCATCGAGGCGACCTCGCACATCACCCCGCCGGCCCGGTACCTGTCGAAGTTCGGCCAGTTCCTGGAGAGCGCGCCGTACTGCGAGAGGGACCTCCGGGTCCCCCGCGCACGCCTGCTGGCCGAAGACGTGGGCGAGGACCCCGACGCCGAGGTCGACATCTACATCAAGCACCGCGGCGCCGGCGGCATCGGCGGCAGCGTCCACACCTCACCGCGTCACCCGCTCGACGCGGTGGGCTGGGCCGGCGGCCTGTACCCCTACGCCTTCAACCTGCGGGACTTCGAGCCGATCAACGGCCGGGTGATCGAACCCCCGCCCGCGCACCAGGTCTTCGAGGGCCGCGCCTTCGTCGTCTGCAACTTCGTGCCGCGCAGGGTCGGCTACCGCGAGGGCGCCGTGACGGCGCCCTACTACCACGCCAACGTGGACAGCGACGAAGTGATGTTCTACGTGGCCGGACGGTACGAGGCGCGCGGCGGATCCGGCGTGCGCAACGGCTCGGTCACCCTCCACACGTCGGGCCATTCCCACGGCCCCCAGCCGGGTGCCTACGAGGCGTCGATCGGGGTCGAGGAGGTCGACGAGACCGCCGTCATGATCGACACCTTCCGCCCGCTGCTGCTCGGCGAGGGGGCGCTGGAGTCGGACGACGGCGTGTACCTCACCTCCTGGCTCGACCGGGCGGACTGAGACCGCCGGACCGAGACCGCCGGATCGAGACCCCCGGGACGCGGGGCCTCCCAACCGACAACGCTGCGAACAGGGAGCACAGATGCAACAGCTGCAAGGCAGGGTCGCGATCGTGACGGGGGCGGGTCGCGGCCTCGGCCGCGAGTACGCCCTCGAACTCGCGCGGGAAGGGGCCAGGGTCGTCGTCAACGACCTCGGCGGCGGCCTCCATGGAGAAGGAGGGCGGGGCGAGGCCGGGAACGAGACGCCCGCCGAAGAGGTGGTGCGGGAGATCCTGGCCTCCGGCGGGGAGGCGGTCGCCGACGCGTCGGACGTGGCCGACTGGGACGGCGCCCACCAGCTCTTGGAGACCGCGCTGAGCACCTTCGGTGGGGTGGACATCCTGGTCAACAACGCGGGAATCCTGCGCGACCGGATGCTGGTGAACATGTCGGCCGAGGAATGGGACGACGTGATCCGGGTGCACCTGCGCGGCCACTTCTGCCCGACCCGCGCCGTGGCGGGACACTGGCGCGCACGCGCCAAGGCCGATCCGTCGGCCGTGGACCGCGACTCCGTGCTGATCCACACCACCAGCATCTCCGGCCTGTTCGGCAGCGTGGGGCAGGCGAACTACGCGGCGGCGAAGTCGGGCATCGCGACCTTCGCCTACGAGTGCCACCTCGAACTCCACGAGCGCCTGAAGGTGCGCTCGTACGCGATCGGGCCGAGCGCCCGCACCCGGTTGACCGAGAGCTCGCCCGCGGCCGTCGACGCCGTCGCCAAGCCGGAGACGGGATTCGACTTCTTCGACCCCGGCAACGTGGCCCCGTTCGTCGCGTGGCTCGCCGACCCGTCGTGCCCCCTTCCGTCCGGGACCGTCTACACGGTCGAGGGGGACGAGATCACCCTGGTTCAGCCGTGGACGGCCACGTCGAAGATCAAGGCGGGCGACCGCAGGTGGACGCCGGAGCTCCTGGACGAGGCGGCGGGCGGCCTCTTCCCGCTGGGCGCCCCGGCGTGACCGCCTCGCTCGGGACGATCGGCCTGCCCGACATCGTCCGCTATTCGGGCGCGAGCGGTGATCGCAACCCCATCCACTACGACCCCGAGTTCAACCGCGCGTCGGGGTACGACGGGCTGTTCGCCATGGGGGCGCTGCACGGCGGCTGGCTGATCTCGCACGCGGTGGCGCAGGGCTCCGTCCTGCCGGAGTCGGGCCCGTTCGCGGTGCGGCTGCGGTTCCAGCGCATCGTCCCGCTGGGCGTGCCGCTCACGGCCGACGTCCGGAAGACGGACACCGGGTACGAGGCGGAGTTGGCCGTCGAGGGGAAGCTCTCCGCCACCGTCCGGATCGAGGTGCCGTGCGAACCCGCGACCACCGGCGAAGGGGTCGATGAGCAGCGCATCGAATTCCCCGTCGAGCTGGGTGCCGCGCGGGAGTTCGCGGCGAGCGTGCGCTGGCCGCGGCCGGTGGAGACCGGGTCCCCGGTCCCGCCGACGTACCCCACGGTGCTGAGCTTCTGGCTGCCCGAACCGGATCCGATCGCCCGGGTCGGCTTCGCGAGGGCACGGACGCTGATGGGCGAGACGTCGATCGAGTTCGTCGACGGCCCGCTCCGCGTCGGCGAGGTCTTCGGCGTGCGCGAGTACATCGCGAACGAGCGCGTCCGGACCGGCTCGGCCGGAGAGCTGCGCTTCGTCGACCTGATCGCCGAGATGTCCGACGCCTCCGGGCTCAGGGCCAGGTATCGCAACACCTTCATCCTGGCCCCCGACCCCGCTCCCGCCGCGTCTGGCGAGGGCAGGCTGCGCGGCAGCCTGGATCCCCTCACCGGCGAGTTCTACTTCCCGGAGCGCGCGCTCTCCGTGGACGGCGGCCAGCGCGAGCTGGAACCCGTCGACCTCCCTCGCGAAGGGTCCCTCTACTCCTGGACGTCCTTCGGGGGCCGGGACTACGGGCAGGTCGACCTCGCCAACGGCGTGCGCGTGCAGGCGCGCCTCGGACCCGGTCCCCACGAGATCGGGGCCGCCTATCGACTGGAGGGTGATGTGGACGGGGACTGGTGGTTCGCCCGTGCGTGAGGTGTACGTCGCCGGAACCGGCATGATGCCCTTCGGCCGGCATCCCGCGGGCAGCGCACGGGCCCTCGCGCGCGGCGCGAGCCTGGCGGCGCTGGCCGACGCGGGCTGCGTGTTCGCCGACCTGGACGGCTTCGTGGCGGGCTCGGCGCACCCGCTCACCCCGCGCGGCGTGTACCTCGCGAAGGAGCTGGGCGTGACGGGGCTGCCGGTGCTGCACGCCGAGCACGCGTCGGCCTCCGGGCTGGCGGCCGTGCACCTCGCCTGGACCCTCGTCGGCTCGGGTGAGAACGAGGCGGTGCTCGTCCTCGGCATCGACTGCCCGGAGCGCGAGGTGTCCGCCCTGTCGATCATCGAGGCGGAGGGCAACCTCCCGGCGCCCGCCCTGTTCGCCATGTGGGCGGCCCGCCGCATGCACGACCGCGGCACGACGTCCCGGCACCTGGCAGCGGTCGCCGCCAAGAACTGGAACTACGCCCGCGCGAACCCCTTCGCGGCCCGCCGGGCCGCCGAGGAGGTGACGCCCGAGAAGGTGCTCGGCAGCCGGATGGTCGCACCGCCCCTGACGAGCATGATGTGCACCCCGTGGGGCGAGGGAGCCGCGGCGGCGGTCGTCTGCTCGCGGGAGTTCCTCGGGCGCCTCGGCTCCGACGCGCCCGCCGTGCGCCTGGCGGCATCGCATGTGGAAAGCGAGACCTACGCCCCCGGGCACGTCTTCGAGGGGGCCATCGTCGGACCGCCCGCGATGACCCGGGCGGCGGCCGAGGCGGCCTACGGCAAGGCGGGCGCCGACCCGCGCGACATCGAGGTCGTCCAGGTCCACGACGCCTTCGCCGTCGAGGAGCTCTTCTACTACGAGCTGCTCGGCTTCTGCGCCGACGGGGAGGCGGAGGGCCTGGTCGAGCGCGGCGCCTTCGGGCCCGGCTCGCGCGAGCGCTTCGGCCTCCCGGAGTTCTCCACCCATGGCGGCCTGATCGCCGGAGGGCATCCCGGCGGTCCCACCGGAGTGGCGCAGGTGCACGAGACCGTGCGGCAGCTCCGCGCCGGAAGGCGGCTGGCCCTGTGCCACATGCTGGGGGCGGGATCGGTCGCGATCACCCAGGTCTACCAGCGCGCCGAGGCCGCCGGATGAGCACTATGGAAGAGGTCGCCTCGGCGGCGGCGGAGTGGCTCGCGCGGCACGCCCCGGCACACGAACCGCCAGGTCCGCCGCCGCTCACGCCGTTCGAACCGATGAGCGCGGAGGCGGAGCGGGAGCTCGTGGAGAGGGGGAGGCACTGGCAGGCCCACAAGGCCGCCCACGGGTGGGGGGCGCCGTCGCTGCCCGCGAAATACGGCGGGCGGGGCGGGGGCAGGGCCGCCGACGTGGCGTTCTGGGACGCCGAGTCCCGCTACCACCTCCCCACGCACCTGTTCGAGGTCACCACCCGGATGGTGCTCCCGACACTGGTGCACTGGGCACCCGAGAAGGTCGAGGACATCACCCGGCTGGTGCGCGGCGAGGACCTCTGGTGCCAGCTGTTCTCCGAGCCCGGCTGCGGCTCGGACCTCGCCGCGATCCGGACGCGGGCCGTCCGGCGCGACGACGGGAGCTGGGTCGTCGACGGACAGAAGGTGTGGACGTCGTGGGCGCATCTCGCCGATCGGGGCTACCTGCTGGCCCGGACCGGTGACGGCGGCGGGCACGCGGGCCTGACGGCGTTCGCGATCGACATGTCCGCGCCGGGCGTCGAGGTGCGTCCGATCGTCCAGGCGACGGGGGCGGTGACCTTCAACGAGGTCTTCCTCGACGGTGTCGTGCTGCCGCCGGAGGCCGCCATCGGGCCGCCGGGCGCCGGCTGGAGCGTCGCGCTGACGACGCTGATGAACGAGCGGCTCGCGGTCGGACCCGACCAGATCCCGTTCGCCGCGCTGCGCGACGAGGCGAGCGCCCGGGGGAGCCTGGCGGACCCGGACGTCGCCGCGGCGCTCGGGGCCGTCCGGGCCCGGCGGCGCATCGTCGAGCAGCTCCGCCACGGGATGCTGCGAGCGGTGAGCGAGGGCGCCGACCCCGGCCCCGAGGGTTCGGTCGCCAAGCTCTGCCTGGCCGACGGCGTCCGCGCGGCGGCCGAGGCGGCGCGCGCGATCCTCGGTGAGGACCTGGCGACCGAGAGCCCGCTGAGCCGGTTCGCGCTGTCCTGGCCCGGCATCAAGAACGCCGGCGGCACCGATGAGATCCAGAAGTCCATCGTGGCCGACCGGGTGCTCGGCCTGCCGCGCGAAAGGGATCGGCGCGAGGAGGACCACCGTGCACGACAGCGCAGTTGAGGCCGAACTGAGGCGGGGGGTGCGCAGGGCCCGCGCCGAGGGGACGATCGCGTCCCGCGTCGCGATGGCGGGCGGCCCGCGCCTCGAAGACCGGTGGCGGCGGCTCGGGCTGCTGCACGCGGGGCTGCCGGAGCCCCTGGGAGGCGCCGGCGGCGATCCGGCGCTCGCCTTCGTCGTGGCGGAGGAGTGCGCCCGCGACCTGCTCACGCCGGGCTCACAGCTGAGCGGGCTGTGGGCCGTCCGGACGCTGGCGGCGCTGGCCGGGGGTTCCGAGGCCGCGCGCACCGAGCTGGCGCGCGTGCTCGACGGGGACGTCCCGGCGGTGTGCTGGCCGGACGGCGTGGGCAGAGGGGCGGAGGCTCACTGGCGGTCCGGCCGGGTCTCGGGCCGGCTCAGCACGCTGATGCCCGCACCTCGGCTGCTGCTGGTGGCCTCCGGCGAGGACGGCGGGGTGCGTGTCGGCCTGGTCGAGCTCGACGGAACCGAGCGCCTCGACGTGACGGGCATCGACCCGACCCGTCCGGCGGCCGTCCTCGCGTTGTCCGAAGCGCCAGTGCGTGAGTTGGGCACCCTGCCACCCGGGGAGGCGCGCCGGTTGCGGGCGTTCTGGCTGCTCGTGGGCGCGGCCGACTGCCTCGGCTCGATGCAGGGCAACCTGGAGCTCGCGACGGCCCACGTGCGCGCACGCGAGGCGTTCGGGCGGCCGATCGGGGCCTTCCAGGCCGTCCGGCATCGCTGTGTCGACCTCTACGTGGACGTGGAGATGACGCGTGCCGCCGTCGCCGGGGCGGGTGCCGCCTGGGCGCGCGGCGACGAGGACGCGCTCGCCGACGTGCTCGTCGCGGTGTCGCATGCCGTCGACGCGCAGGTGCGGGTGGCGGAGTCGGCCGTCCTGCTCCACGGCGCGCTCGGGTTCGCCTACGAGTGCGACGCGCAGTTCTACCTCCGGCGCGCGTACGCCGTGCAGGCCTCGCTCCCGTCCGTGCGGCATCTGAGGATCGAGCTCGCGACCGCGTGAGGACGCTGCTCAGAGCTTGGGCAGCACCGTGTAGGAGGGGTCGGTCCCGGCACCGCCCGTGTCGAGGCCGTGCCGCATCTCGGCGAACAGCGGGCTGCCGGGAAGGTCGTCCCGCGACCAGTCCACCAGCATGACCCGCCGGGCGATGCGCCATTCGCCGTCGCGGCGCTCGAACCGGTCGAGGGCCCGGCCGCCCATGACGCGCAGGTGCGCCCCGCCGTCCTCGGTGGCCAGGACGAGCGAGGTCTCCGGGCCGACCGGGTGCATCACGAGGTTGTAGGACTCGACGCGGGCGGCGTCGTCGGCCAGGTCGAGGTCGATGAACACGTTGGTGACGTGGTGCTGGCTGTAGGCGGGCAGCTCGCCGAAGCCGTCGATCACCCGGTCGGCGAACTCGGCGGGCGAGGCGTCCGGGGGGCCGTAGGAGCGCCGGTCCACCGCGTCGGGCCAGTACGCGCTGCGCAGGAGCTCCTTGTCACGGCGGTCGATGCCGCGGCAGTAGCGGTACAGGACGTCCTGGATCTCCAGGCGTGCGCTGATCTCTTCCCAGGTGTACAAACCGCCCCCGCCCCTCGCGTCGGACCCTCGATCAGAAACCGATATTCGGATACTATGCTCCGAAATCTTTGGTGACAAGGGGGTGCATGGTCATGCCGGACGACGGACAGGGCTCGCGGCTGGACGCGTTCTACGCGGCCGAGGCGGCGTACCTGGCGGGCGGGATGGACGACGCGGCGGCGCGCGAGGCGTTCCGGAACTGCTTCACCCCCGACGTCGTCGTGCGCGAGCCCGAGTCGCTGCCGTACGGCGGCGAGTGGCACGGGCGCGAGGGCGTGGAGCGGCTGATGCACCGCCTGCGCGAGGTGTTCGACGAGGCGGACTTCAGCGACCGCCGGACCTTCGAGTGCGGCGACACGGTGTTCATGGCGATGCGCAGCCGCATCCGTTCCCGCGCGACGGGGCGGACCATGATGAACTCGGTGCTGCACCGCATCGAGTTGCGGGACGGGCTCATCGCGAGCATGGAGATCTTCCACTGGGATCCGGCGGCCATCCGGGAGCTCTGCGACCCGGACCGGGATTCCTGACGGGGGCACCCTTCCCGCCCGGTCAGGCGGGCGGGGTGGGCAGGACGCCGGTGCTCTCGGCGATCCGTTTCGCCAGCCCGCCCGACGCGAAGCCGCCGTCGACCGGGATGTCGGCGCCGGTGACGAACCCCGCCGCGTCGCTGAGCAGGAACAGCACGACCTCCGCGATCTCGCCGGCGTCCGCCGCGCGTCCCCAGGGGGTGGCCTGGACCATGGCGTCGAACCGCGCGGTGTCGGACGCGGTCATGGGCGTCTCGACGAGCCCCGGATGCACCGCGTTCACCCGCACGCCGCGGTGGGCGAACTCCAGGGCGGCCGAGTGGGTGAGGCTCCGGACGCCCCACTTGCTGGCGGCGTAGGCGGCGGTGTGGTAGCCGACGAGCGCGACGCCGCTGCCGATGTTGACGACCGCGCCGCCACCGCTGTCGGCGATGAGCGGGCAGCAGTGCTTCAGGCCGAGGAACACCCCGTCGAGGTTGACCCGCATGACGTCGCGCCACGTCTCGTAGGAGGTGCCGGACACCGTGCCGGGGGCGGCCACCCCGGCGTTGTTGACCAGGCCGTCCAGCCGTCCGAACCGGGCCTGGATCTCCCCGGCGGCCTGCCGCCAGGAGTCCTCGGCGGCGACGTCGAGCGTGATCGCGGCGGCCGTGCCGGGCCCCGGGACCGAGCCGGCCAGCGCGGCGGCCTCCTCGGCGCGCAGGTCGCCGACGATCGCGTGGGCCCCGCGGGCGGCGAGCCGCCGGACCTCCTCCGCGCCCTGGCCGCGCGCCCCGCCGGTGACCAGCACCACCTTGCCTGCCATGCCCGACATCTCGCCACCCCTCTTCTCATACCGATTATCGGAGCATAACCTCCGGAATATTGGAGGTGGAGACCACGAGGAAAAGTTGCCCTTCGTGTCCACTCCGTCACCGAAGGCGAGGAGCGGGGGATTTTGGCCGAGTGTGCTTGACGTCACGCTCGCCCGGGTGGTTGAGTGCCGAATTACGGATGTCATAGTCCGGAAAACGGATGGTTGTGCACGAAGCCAGAGGTCAGGGCCGACCGGCGAAGCGACTCGGTGGAGTCTTCTACCCAGGGACAGAGACATGGCAACCAAGACACTCACGGCGGCCGGGCTCGCCGCCGCCCTCCTGACCGCGGTGGGCGCGTGTTCCTCCGGAACCGGCGCCGGCGGAGACTCCACGACGGTGAAGGTGGGCCTCGTCAACTCCTACACCGGGGCCCTGGCCAGCTTCGGCCCCGCCTGGGAGGAGGGGTACCGCGCCGGGCTCAAGGTCTCGACCAGCGGCACGATGACGGTCGGCGGCGTCAAGATCGAGATTGAGAAGAAGAACGACAACAGCAACCCGGCCACCGGCCTCAGCGCCGCCAAGCAGCTCCTCGGCGACGGCGCCAAGGTGATCGTCGGCCCGGCGAGCTCCGCCGTCGTCGTGCCGGTCGCCCAGCTGGCGATGCAGAACAAGGCCGTCTTCATCGCCGGCCAGACCGGCACCGCCGACATCGACGGCATGGGCCCGGGCGTCTTCCGCAGCTCCCCGACGACGCCGCAGCTCAACACCGCCGTCCTGGAGTCCGCCGCGAAGGCCGGCGACAAGTCGCTGCTGTACCTCGGCCAGGACTACGCCTACGGCCAGGGTGCGGTGACCTCGCTGAAGAAGCTCGCCCCGGCCAAGGGCGTGAGCATCGGATCGGTGCTGCTGCCCGTCGACACGCAGGACTTCACGGCGGGCGTGGCGAAGGCGCTGGCCCAGAAGCCCGACGCGATCTTCGTGGGCTGGGCCGGCGAAGGGCTGTCCCAGCTGTTCAAGGCGCTCGCCGACCAGGGCGCGTTCAACGGCACCCACGTCATCGCCATCGGCCCGCCGCGGCCCCAGTTCGCCCAGTTCGCCGCCGCCCTCGGACCGAACCTCCCGAAGCTCGAACTGATCACCTACTACGGCGAGGGCACCACCCGCACCAAGGCCGAGACCGCGATGCTCGACGCGCTCAAGGGCTCCAAGACCCCGATCGACATCCACCAGGTGGGCGGCTACCTCGCGGCGCAGATGACCGTGAAGGCCGTCGAGAAGGCCGGGGCGGGCCTGGAGGTCGGCGCCGTGAACAAGGCGCTCTCGGGCGCGACGTTCGAGACCCCGGTGGGGACGGTCACCATCCGGGCCGAGGATCACGTCCCGCTCCAGCCCATCTTCGGCTACACGATGGTGAAGGACGGCGCCACCTGGCGGCTCGACCTGAACAAGACGTACTCGGCGAAGGACGTCGAGTCCCCGGTCGCCAAAAAGATCTCGTGATGCGGCTCCGCGGCGACACGGCACCCCCGGCCGGGACGGCGGCGATCGCGGGCCGCGACATCCACCTCGTGATCGACGGCCACCACATCCTCGACTCGGTCGGCATCGAGGTCGGCCGCGGCGAGTTCATGGCCGTGATCGGACCCAACGGCGCCGGCAAGACGAGCCTGATCAACGTCCTCAGCGGGGCGACCCGGGCCACGTCCGGAACCGTGCACCTGCTGGGCAGGGACGTGACCGGCCGGCCGCCGCACCGCCGGGCGCGCGCCGGCCTCGGCCGCACGTTCCAGACGTCGAACCTGCTCCTCGGGCGGAGCGTCCGGGAGAACGCCAGGCTCGCGGCCCGGGCGCGCAGGTCCGGCTTCCTCGGCAACGCCGCCCTCGTCTCGGGGGGCGGCGAGGCCTGGGACCGCGCGGACGAGGCCCTCGCGCTCGTGGGCCTGGACCGGCTCGCCGGGCGTCCGGCCTCGACCCTCTCCCACGGCGACCGCAGGAAGCTGGAGCTGGCGACGGTCCTCGCCCAGGGAAGCGAGGTCATCCTCCTGGACGAGCCCATGGCCGGCGTCAACATCGACGACGTGCGCGGCCTGGTGGACCTGGTCCAGCGGGTCCACCGGACGCAGGCCAAGACGATCGTGATGATCGAGCACCACATGAACGTGGTGCTCGACCTCGCCGACCGGATCGCGGTGATGCACCACGGAGCGCTGGTCGCGTGCGGCTCTCCGGAGGAGATCATCGCCAGCGAGATCGTGCAGACCGTCTACATGGGGGAGCCGCTGTGAACGCGTCCCGAGTGCTGTCCGAAGCCGAGGGCACGTCCGCGGACAGCCGTGCCCTGATGACGCTCACCGACGTCCACGCCTACATCGGCCGTTCGCACATCCTGAACGGCGTCAGCTTCGACGTCCCCGCGGGGCAGGTCACGACCATCCTGGGCCGCAACGGCGTCGGGAAGACCTCCACACTCCGCTCGATCCTCGGCCTGATGCGGCGCACCGGCACCATCCGGCTGGACGGCCGCGACCTCGGCGGCCTGGAGACCCATGAGATCGCCCGGCTCGGGGTGAGCTACGTCCCCGAGGACCGCGACGTCTTCCACGGGCTCACCATCGCGGAGAACCTGCGCCTCGCCGAGCGGCGCGGCACGACGCCGGACTACGACCGCGTCTTCGAGCTCTTCCCGGAGCTGAGGAAGCGGGCGGGACAGCGGGCCGGCACCCTGTCCGGAGGCCAGCAGCAGATGCTCTCCCTCGGGCGCGCCCTGCTGAACGACAGCCTGCTCCTCCTCATCGACGAACCGACGAAGGGGCTGGCGCCGCGCCTGGTCCGCGAGGTCGTGGACACCCTGGCGCGCGTGGCGTCCTCCGCGAGCATCCTCCTGGTCGAGCAGAGCCTCGCCGCGGCCCGCCGCCTCTCGGACACGGTCGTCGTGCTGTCCGAGGGCAGGGTCGCCACCCAGGGACCCGCCGCCGAGATCCTGGCGGACGAAGCATCCATGCGCCGCTACCTCGGCGTCGGCGAGTCCTGAAGGGATCCGGACCGTGGACACCTTCACCCTCATCGCGCTCTCCGGCCTCGGGCTGGGCGCCCTGTACTTCCTGCTGGCCAGCGGCCTCTCCCTCATCTTCGGACTCATGCGGGTCCTGAGCTTCGCGCACGGCGCCTTCCTCACCGTCGCGGCCTTCGCCTCCTGGACGGTGCTCCGGAACGCGGAGACCCCGTCCCTCTGGCGCCTGCTCGTCGCGGTCCTGGTGTCCAGCGTGGCCGCCGGCGTCCTCGCCCTGGTCACCGAGCTCACCATCATCCGCCCGCTGAAGGGCAAGGTGCTCGAACAGCTCCTGGCGACCGCCGGCCTCGGGCTCGCCCTGGTCGCCCTGCTCGCCGCGATCTGGGGCCCGGACGAGCACATGATCCCGCAGCCGGGCTGGGTCGCCTCGACGACGAACGTCGCGGGCGCGCCGATCCCCAACACCCGGTTCCTGCTCATCGGGGCCGCCGCCGTCACCATGGTCGTCATCCAGGCGTGCCTGTCGCGCACCCGCTACGGCCTCATCATCCGGGCCGGTGTCGAGAACGCGGAGATGGTGTCGGCGCTCGGCATCGACGTCAAGCGGTCGTTCACGGCGGTCTTCACCGCCGGCGGGATGCTCGCCGGACTCGGCGGGGCGCTGGCCGGCTCCTACTACGGCGGCGTCTCGCCGTTCCTCGGCGACCAGATGCTCATCTTCGCCTTCATCGTGCTGATCATCGGCGGGCTCGGCTCCGTCCAGGGCGCGCTGATCGCGGCGGTGGTCCTCGGCCTCGCCCAGTCGCTGGCCAACTACTACGTCCAGAACGGTGTGGGCGACATCCTCGTCGTGGCGCTGCTGGTACTGACCCTGTTGGTGCGGCCCCAGGGACTCCTGGGCCAGAAGGATCGGCTGGTGTGACGATGGTTCGTGCACTCGTACTGGTGGCGGTCGTCGTACTGCTGGCCCTCGCGCCGTACTCCGCCCTGAGCTTCGGCGGGCTCCTGCCGGGCGCGGTCAACAGCACCGGCAGCCTGCAACTTCTCGCGCTGATGTTCGTGGCCGCCGCGACCGCGATCACGCTCGACCTGATGTTCGGCTACACCGGCCTGCTGTCCTTCGGGCACGCGCTGTACTTCGGGTTCGGCTGCTACTCCACGGTGATCCTCAGCAACATCAGCGGCCTCGGGTTCACGCTGGGCCTGCCGCTGGCCATGCTGCTCACCTTCATGGTCGCCCTCGTCGGCAACGCCGCATCCCTGCGGCTCACCGGCATCGGTTTCAGCATGGCGACGCTCGCCCTGGCCCAGGCGCTCGCGATCGCGGTCGAGCGCGGCTTCCTCCGCAGCGGCGGGGAGGTCGGCGTCACCTACGGCCTGGACGTCCTGCCCGCCCCCTTCGTCGGCATCGCGAACACGCGCAACGCCTACTGGCTCGCGCTGGCCCTGCTCGTCGCGGTGTACGCGGTGGTGGCGTTCGCCGTCCGCACCGAGGCGGGCCACATCTGGCAGGCGATACGCGAGAACCCCCTGCGGACCGGCGTACTCGGCTACAACGTCTACGCCTGCCAGCTGGCCTCGGGCACCATCGCCTGCACCCTCGCGGGCGTCTGTGGGGCCGTCTACTCCATCGTCATGGGCGGCGCCAATCCGAGCATCGTGGTCCTGGGGTACTCCCTGTCGCTCGTCCTGATGGTCGTGCTGGGGGGCCGCGGAGTGATCTGGGGCGCCGTGGTGGGCGGCCTCGTCTACACCTACCTGAACGAGAGACTCACCGCGGTCGCCGACTCGGATGCGGTGAGCGCGCTCCCGAAGGTCATCCAGGCACCCATGAGCCAGCCGGACTTCATCCTCGGCACCGTCTTCGTCCTGGTGATCCTCTTCCTCCCGGGCGGCCTGGCGTCGCTGTTCCGTCCCAAGAACGACGACCCGGTCGACGCCCCCCAACCCCGAAAGGGCGTCCTGGTAGGAAACACGGACCCAGGTGTCTGAACCGGGCTCAGGACCGTCCAGGCTGGAATCTCATGGACGCCGAGATGGTTGGTGTCGGTGTGAAGAAGATCGGCTTTCTCTCGTTCGGCCACTGGAGTGACGGCGCCGGCTCCCGAACCCGGTCGGCGGCGGACGCGCTGCTCCAGTCGATCGATCTCGCCGTGGCCGCGGAGGAACTGGGCGCCGACGGCGCCTACTTCCGCGTCCACCATTTCGCCAGGCAGCTGGCCTCTCCCTTCCCGCTGCTCTCCGCGATCGGCGCGAAGACCTCGCGCATCGAGATCGGCACCGGCGTCATCGACATGCGTTACGAGAACCCGATGTACTTCGCCGAGACCGCCGGGGCCGCCGACCTGATCTCCGGCGGACGGCTGCAACTGGGCATCAGCCGGGGATCACCGGAACAGGTCATCGACGGGTGGCGGTACTTCGGGTACGAGCCGTCCGAGGGCGACACCGATGCCGACATGGCGCGCAAGCACACCGAGGTGCTGCTCACGGTGCTGCGGGGCAAAGGCTTCGCCCAGCCGAATCCGCGGCCGATGTTCCCCAATCCCCCGGGGCTGCTGCGCCCCGAGCCGCATTCCGAGGGCCTGCGCGACCGCATCTGGTGGGGCTCCGGCTCCAACGCCACCGGCGTGTGGGCGGCCGAGCTCGGCATGAACCTGCAAAGCTCCACGCTCAAGAACGACGAGACCGGCGAGCCGCTGCACGTTCAGCAGCGCAAGCAGATCGAGGCCTACCGGCAGGCCTGGAAGGACGCCGGACACCAGCGCGAGCCGCGCGTGTCGGTCAGCCGCAGCGTCTTCGCCCTGACCACCGACCTGGACCGCGCCTACTTCGGCCGGAACGCCGACTCGGACGACCAGATCGGAATGATCGACGAGAACACCAGGGCGATCTTCGGCCGCTCATACGCGGCAGAGCCGGACGTCCTGGTGAAGCAGCTGGCAGGCGACGAGGCCATCCAGGCCGCGGACACGCTACTGCTCACCGTCCCCAACCAGCTGGGCGTCGACTACAACGCGCACGTCCTGGAAGACATCCTCACCCACGTGGCCCCCGAACTCGGCTGGCGCTGACGATGGCGCGGTGCGGGAGCGGCCGTCATGGACGTGCGGCCTGGCCCAGCGCCGCCTCGACGATCCGGATCGCCTCGGCGGGGTCGATGCCGACCCTGGCGATGATCGCCGCGTAGTCCCGGGCGGCGCGCTGAGCCTGTTCGCGGGCCTGCTCCCCGGCGGCGGAGACGAACGAGCCGGCCCGCCCGCGGGTCTCGATCAGCCCGGCCTCCTCCAGCTCCCGGTAGGCCCGGCCGACGGTGTTCACGGCGAGGCCGAGATCGGCCGCCAGCCGGCGGATCGTCGGCAGCCTCGCCCCGACGGCGAGGGTGCGATCCTGGATCTGCCCCGCGAGCTGGGCCCGGAGCTGCTCGTACGGCGGCACCGGCGAGGCCCCGTCGATGACGATCATCGAGTGTCCATGGCGCGCCGTGCCGCCGCCGCGACACCGGTGGTCCGGTGATGGATCAGGGCGAGCGCGACGACGCCCACCACCACGAGCCCCACCGCGACCGCGTTCCACCAGCCCAGCGATTCCCCGTACAGGAATATGGCCGGCAGCGACCACACCAGGCTGGGTGTGACGAGGGCGCGGGCGTCCTCGACCCGCATGATGACATCGGCCGTGAGCGACGCCTCGTCCTCCGCCACGGCCGGGCTCGCCAGCACATGGCGCAGCTGCGCGAGGAGGCCGGCGCCGACGCCGGCGAGGCTGATCAGCACGATGATCGCACCGTACCGCAAGGTGGGGTCCGAGACCGGCAGCACGCTGACCGCGAGCAGCAGCGCGCCCGCGAAGGTGGCGGCCGTGAAGACGGCATACGGCCGGCCCAGCACCTCCGGCCAGCTGAGCGCGACCGGGTGGGCCACCCGCCGGGACAGCCGCGCGCCGTCCCGCCGGTCGGCGCGCCGCACCCAGCGTCCGAGCTGCCACTGCGCCATGAGCAGAGCGGCCACCAGCGCCGTCAGCGCCAGCAGCGGCAGCCAGGAGGGCAGGACGTCCGGGCAGCGCCAACACGTGCGTGAGCGCCGCGCCGAGCAGGAACGCGGCCAGCAGGATGCTGTCGATGGCCCTGGCGCGCCGCCGCACCGCCAGCCGCGTCACGAGGAGTGGGGAGGGTTCGGCGTCGGCCAGGCCGTGCCGGGCCAGCCACTGCACGGCCTCCGTGTCATCCGCCTGGCGCATGCCGCACCTCTCAATGTCGCAAGCTTTGTCTTAATAAGATGAGTCATAGCATGCGACAAAGTCAAGCTCGGTCAGTGCGGGGCCGCCGAAGGCCTGCGTGCGAAGAGGATCGCGCCCGGCTTCGGATTGTCCGGGCTGAGTAGGTGCTGGGCCTCCACGGTGAAGCCCGCCTCGCGGACCCAGTCGGCCACGCGGGACGGTCGGCGATGGTGGACGTACGTCTGTACGGACTGGTCGCCGTCTCCGGTCGTCTCAAGCTTCGACTCGTTACCGACGTGGAATCCCAGGGCAAGCACCCCGTCCGGCCGGAGGACCCGGTGGAACTGTCCGAGGACGCCCGGCACCGCATCGTCCGGGATGTAGATCAGCGACCACCACGCGATCACACCCGCCAGAGAGCCGTCGGCGACGTCGAGGTCGGTCATCGACCCGACCTCGAACCGCGCGCCGGGGTGCTCGCGGCGGGCGATCTCGATCATCGCGGGTGACAGGTCGATGCCGAACGCGTCCGCGTCCATCTCCCGCAGCAGGGCGGTGGTGTGCCCCGGCCCGCAGCCCACGTCGGCGACGGGCCCGCCACCGATCGCGCGGACCAGGTCGGAGAACAGCACCACCCCCGCCCGCACGTGCAGCAGCCTGTCGAGCAGGTCGCGGGTCTCGTCGGCATAGCCGGCCGCCAGGGCGTCGTAGGACTTCTGGGTATCCGACAACCAGGTCATCCCAGGACCGTAGCCCCTCCGACGGAGCCTCTACAGGTGCCTATGCCCCCGTATGCGGCAGATTGTCTCAACGAGTGTGGTCGGGCTGTCCTGGAGTGACTTCAGGGAGCAGGTCCAGGAAGCGGGCAAGCGCAGGCGACGTATCGTTGGCCCGCCATATCGCCGCGGAGATCACCGGTTGGTTCGCGTCTCGGACGGGGACGTAGTCGATGCCGTCGGTGCGCACCATCCTGCTGGTCTCCTGCACCAGGGCCACTCCGAGTCCGGCCGCCACCAGCGTGAGCTGCGTGCCGAGCTCGCCGGCATACCGGACCGACTCAGGGGTGTAGCCGCCCCTTCCGCACATCGCCAGCAGGTCGTCGTGCCAGAAGGCGCAGACGTCACGGCCCAGCATGACGAGCGTCTCGCCTACGACGTCGCGCAGCGCGACGTCGTCCTGCGTCGCCAACGCGTGCCCCGTTGGCGCGGCGAGGAGGAAACACTCTCTCGCCAGGATCCGCATCCGCAGCTCTCCCCGTTCGCAATCGATCGCGCCGAAGGTGCTGAGAAACGCGACGTCGACCGTGTCGTCGTGGAGCGGCTCGCCCAAGACGCCCATGGGCAGCTCCCGCAGGCTCAGCTCCACGTCCGGGACGGCCCGCTCGAAGGCGGACAGCGCGGTGAGGAACAGCTGGGACGAGGCGGTCGGGTGATACCCGACGCGAAGCCGGCCCACCTCCCCGCGCCGCGCGCGCTCAGCCACCGATTCCGCCACTCTCGCCTGTTCCAGCGTGCGCCGCGCCTCCACCAAGAAGAGCCGGCCGACGTCGCTGAGCGCCGTGCGCCGTCGCTCGCGCACCAGCAGATCGACCCCGAGGGCCGCCTCAAGGCGCAGAATCTGCTGAGAGAGCGCCGGCTGGGCCAGGTGCAGACGGGCCGCAGCACGACCGAAGTGCAACTCTTCGGCGACCGCGACGAACGACTCCAGGTGCCGCAGGTCGAACTTCATGCATTCACATTATCAAGTCATCCCGAACTCGTCTTTGATCTTATGAACTCTCCTTCCTACGGTCGATCGCATGGACTCCACACCTCACCTGGACGGCAAGGTCGCGATCGTCACCGGCGCGACCGGAGGTATCGGCGCCGTCATCGCCCGTACCCTCGCCGCAGCCGGGGCAGCGGTCACCGTCGTCGGCCGCCGAGCCGAAGCCGGCGAGGCCGTCGCCAAGGACCTGCCTCGCGCAATGTCCCTTGCCGCGGACCTGACCGACCACGGCACGCACCACCGCATCGTCGACGCCACCATGGAACGCTTCGGGCGCCTCGACATCCTGGTCAACAACGCCGCCACGTACGCCAACGGCCCGGCGATCCAGGGCACCGAGGAGGCTTTCGACCGCATCGTCGCCCTCAACTACAAGGCCGCGTTCTTCCTGACCCAGGCCGCGCTACCAGGGCTCATCGCCTCTGGAGCCGGGCGAGTCGTCAACGTCAGCACGATCGGCACGATCAAGACCTACTGGGGCGCGGCGATCTACAACAGCTCGAAAGCCGCACTGGACAACCTGACCCGCACCTGGGCGCTGGAGCACGGCTCGGACGGCGTACGGGTCAACGCGGTCAACCCCGGCATCGTCGTCGACGGCCCGATGTCCGCACCGGCGCAGGCAGCCCTCGACATCGAGCGCGACGTCCTGCCGACGATCCCGGCCAACCGGCTGGCCACCGCAGCGGACGTCGCCGCCGTAGTGACCTTCCTGGCCGGCCCCGCCGCCGACTACCTGAACGGAGTAATCGTCCCCCTCGACGGCGGCTTGACGGCGTGACCGCCACCGCCGCCGGGCGCCGGGCCGCGGTCGCGGTGCTGTGCGTCGTCCAGTTCATGGTCGTGCTCGACAGCACAATCACGACAGTGGCGTTGGACGCCATCCGTGTCGACCTGGCCACCGACGAACACACCTTGCAGTACGTGCTCTCCCTGTACGCGGCGGCCTTCGGCGGTCTGCTGCTGTTCGCCGGCCGAGCCACCGACCTCGCCGGGGGACGCCGGATCTTCGTCGCGGGCGCGACGACGTTCACCGCCGCCTCGCTGCTGTGCGCGGTGGCCGGCACGATGCCGGTGCTGCTCGCCGGCCGGTCCGTGCAGGGAGCCGGAGCGGCGTTCGCTTCCGCCGCGGCGTTCGCCCTGCTGCTGGACCTCTATCCGGAGGGACCCGGGCGCAACCGGGTCCTGGGCGTCTGGGCCGCCCTCGGCGCCTCCGGTGCGGCGGCGGGCCTGATCCTCGGCGGGCTGCTCACCGATCTCGCCGGCTGGCACCTCATATTCGCGATCAACGTCCCACCGGGAACCGCCGCGGCCGCGCTCGCCCTCCGTCTACTGCCGACCACGCCGTCCAGGCCTGCCGGCCGTCTGGACGTCCCCGGCGCGGCCACCGCGACCTTGGGAACATCGACGCTGCTGTTCGCCCTGACCCGAGGCCAGACCGGCGGCTGGACCGAGCCCGGCACGATGGCCCTGCTCACGTGCGCCGCAGTGCTCCTCCTGACGTTCTGCGTCGTCGAGGCACGCTCACCTGACCCGCTCGTCCCGCTGCCGACGCTCACCCGCGGCCCCTTGCCGGTCGCCGCCATCGCGATCGCCTCGCTCATGGCGGTCGTCGGCAGCCAGGGCTTCTTCCTCGTCCTGTACCTGCAGCGGATCATGGGCCTCGGACCGACGGCGACCGGCCTCGCGATCGCACCGAGCGCATTCCTCGCCCTCGCCGGAACCGTGCTCGCGGCCCGGCTCGCGGCCCGGATCCCAGCCCGAGCCCTCGTCGTGACCGGCCTACTCCTGGTCGCCGCAGCCCAGGCGCTCCTCGGAAACCTGCCGGTCAACGGCTCCTACGTCCGGGACGTGCTTCCGGCCCTGCTGCTGTTCGGACTCGGGCTCGGCACCGCGTTCGTCGGCGCCACGATCGCCGGCACCACCGGCCTCGCCCCCGCGGAAGAGGGCCGCGCGTCCGGCCTGCTGAACGCCTCTCAACAACTCGGAATCGCCGTAGGCGTCGCCACGCTAGTCAGCGCCACCGCCGTCACTTCAACCCTGCCGCAAGCACTGGCCTCAAGCTACGCAAACGGCCTACGCCTAGGCGCACTAGTAGCAGTAGCAGCCGCAATAACCACCGCGGCCACAACCCGCCTCACCGCTCCAACCGTCCACCAACAGAAGACTCCAAGCTCCGCCAGACCCGACCACCATCCGACCACGCCGAAGTAGCGGCCTACCGCCGACAGCCACCACCCGCGAGACCCACCCGAACAACAAGGGCCCGCGGGATGCCGTCACCGGTGTAGTGGAGCAACCTGCGGGGCCGCCGCTTGATCAGCCCCGAGCGGCTCTTCCTTGAACTGGCGGCGTCGCTGCCCCGCATCGACCTCATCGTCGCGGGCGACCACATGCTGAGGCGGCAGCACAGCACGCGGGAGCGGCTCAACGGTTTCCTCCCCCCGTCGCCGACCGCGACGTCTTCAACGACCAGGTTGACGTTCCACGCTCACCGGATGGTCCAGCCAGACGCGGTCGCCAGCGGGTGACACGGTCAGGCCGAAGCGGTCGCGGCCGGGGCTGCGATGGACGATCCAGTCGAAGTAGGCCGACACCGCCAGATCCCACAGGGGCCGGTCACCGCCCTGTTCGACATCGAAAGAGTCGCGGCCCGGTTCGTAGTGAGCTTCGGCCCACGCGTCCGCGCTCCACAGGCGCAGCGTGTAGGCGGCGCCGTCGTGTGCGCCCCTGACGCATACACCCGGTAGCGCGGCTCCCATCGCCAGGTCGGCGCCCGCCGGGGCATAGCCGATGGTCCGGGGGTCGATATCGGTCGTGGACCGGTCTCCATGCCGGTCGGAGGCGTCCCATTCGGGGTGACGCTGCGCCCGGAGCATCATGTAGGAGGCGTAGCCGGTGAACCGGCCCACGGCAGTACCGTCCGGCATCACCACGAGCCGTAGTTCGTGGCTGGACCCGAACCCTGGGGCGTAGGGCGTCACGATCACCCCGCCGGGGCGGGTCTGCTCCACCCACGCATACGGCACGCGGGCGACCGCGCACGTGACGTGCACTCGGTCGTAGGGTGCTCCCTCCGCCCAACCGTGAGCGCCGTCCCCCACGACGAGCCGAGGCGCATGGCCCGTGCTCTTGAGATTGGCGGACGCCTGCGCCGACACCGCGGGATCGACCTCCACGCTGGTGACGTTCGCCGAGCCGACCAGACGCGACAGAAGCGCCGCCGTCCAGCCGGTACCGGTGCCCACGTCCAGCACGCGGTGCCCCGGCTCGACGTCCAGCGACTCCAGAAGGGACACGACGGTGCTCGACGCGGACAGTGACGAGGTGAAGCGGCCCGCGCCGGTCGTGAGATCGGTCGTGCCGTCGTCGAGTTGGGTGATGATCGCGTCGTCGCCGTAGACCAGTTCAAGCCAACCTTCGGGGTCGGCCTCCTCGCTCACCCGGTCGCCGTCGCCGGTCCAGGCGACCGGTGGCGCGAACACGTGCCGAGGGACGTCATGCAGCGCTGTCCTGACGCGGTTCTGCGTCAGCCACCCGGCGGCGGTCAGCCGCTCGATCAGCGCCTCGACGTGCTGCATGACGCCTCCCATCAGTCGATCACTTCCCCCGCTTGCCGTCGCCCTTGTCGTCCTTGTTCGGCGGCGGAATGGGCTTGTCCGGTTTATGGCCGTTTTTCTCGGCGGGGTCCTCGTGCTTACCCATGGTGCTGCATCTCCTCGAAGTTGTTCTCACAGATGAGGAGACCCCGATACAGTCGGTGAGGCCGCGCTGACGGGACCTCATTCACGGTTCATTCACACCCTCATCCCGGAATCGAGAGAGGATCGGGACATGGCCTCCCAGCAGCCCGCCGACAGGCCGGAGTCCTCGTCCGCCAAAGGAATTTCGTTCGGCGCGGCCCTGACCCGGTGGCGCGAACAGCGGACGATGTCGAAGAAGAGGCTGGCCGCCGAGATGGGCTTCGACCCCTCTTACGTCAGCCACGTGGAGGCGGGACGTCACCCGGCCAGCGAGGACTTCGCCCGGAAGGCCGACAGCGTGCTCAGTGCCGGCGGTGCACTGTGGCAGGCGTGGCGGACAGACGGGCCGCTCCGAGCCGCCGGCGCCGGTGCGAGCGATGCCGACGGCCTCGTGGTGGAGGAGGACCATGCCCGTCTGGAGTACGACGGGACGGTGTACCGGCCGGTGCAGCGGCGCCGTCTGTTCAACGGCGGCACCGAACCGGTCACTCGCTACTTGATCCGCATCAGCGTCGACCGCTACCCCGGCCGCCCTGACCGGTCCAACGCGCTGTACCGGGCCAGGCCGCTCACCTGGGACGAACTCGCGCTGACCGCGTCCTGCGACGGCGAACCCATGCGCTGGCGTTCCAAGCAAGACCGCGACTCCTTCAAAGAGGCATGGCTGTGCCTGGAGAACGACCGCGGACGCTTCCCCCTCTACCCGGGTCAGCACTCGACCATCGAGTACGGCTACCAGGTCGAAGACGGGCGGTGGGGCCCGTGGTTCCAGCGCGCGGTCCGCCTGCCGACTCGGCGCCTGTCGGTCGAGCTGGTGTTCCCTGCCGGGCTGGATCCGGTGGTGTGGGGAACTGAGACCTCCACCACCGCAGAGGCCGTCCCGCTGCGCACTCCCATCACCCGCACCGAGGGTGGGGACCGGCTGGTGTTCTCCTGGGCCACCCAGGATCCGCCGATGGGCGCCCGCTACCGGCTGGAATGGCGGTTCCGGACTCGCGACGACGACATCGAGCAACACCGTCCCCAATTGCGCACGGCCAGCGACCGGATGAGGGCCGCCGGCATCGTCCAGCGCGGCGAACCGATCCTGGCCACCACCGCGCGCCCGTTCGATCTGCCCGCCGAGTCCGGTGAGGCCAACGACGTCATCGACCAGTTGTTCGCCGCGATGCAGCGGGTCCGCGAACACCACGTGTTCGGCAAGGGCATGGGCTTGGCCGCCCCCCAGATCGGCATCGACCGCGCCGCCGCCGTCATCGCCCCGCCCGACCCGGACGCCGAACCGCTTGTGCTGCTCAACCCCCGCGTAATCAGCGCATCAGCCGAAACCGACGAGCAGTATGAAGGCTGCCTGAGCTTCTTCGACGTCCGCGGCCTGGTGCCCCGTCCGCTCAGGTTGGAAGTCGCCCACATTCGGCTGGACGGACGGCAGGTGGTTGCCGTCCTGAATGCCGCACTCGCGCGTCTGGCCGGGCACGAGATCGACCACCTGTACGGACAGCTCTACATTGACCGGATGCGTGAGGGCGTCCACCCGATCCCCGTCGAGGACTACCGAGGTACCGGTCAAGCCTGGACCTACCGCTGACTCGCCTGGATCGGTATGGAAGTCGGCGGCCAGTCCGACGCACTTACCGCCGCTGTGGGGGCTGTGGGCGCTACGGCGACGGGGTGCGGTTTCTAGAGCATGAGACCGGTTTCGGGGCGGTTGGTCTTGCCAGCGGGCGCGCCCACTTGGCCGAGGTTGCCCTCTGGGACAGGTAGACGGGCTTGGCCTCTTGCTTGGGGAGGGTGAGGCGGCGGTCGTCAGGGCTTGGGGGAGGACGGAACGACTCGCCGCCCGCTCGAGGGAGGCGGGCTGACTGGTCCTAGACGGTCAGTGCGTGTCGGTGGCGGACTGGACGGCCGTGCGCAGGGCCGCGCGGGTCAGCAGGAGGACGGGACCGTCGGGGTCCTTGCTGTCCCTCACTGCCACCGCGTCCGCCGCCGTCCCGGTCGCGTCCGCCAGTTCGACGCAGTTGCCGCCGTTGGGGCCACTGTGGCTGCTTTTGCGCCACTTGGCGTTCTTCAGGTCCATTTCTCCTGGATGACCTTTCGGATCAGTTCACGAGACATCGCTTGTGTGAGCGCCCGTGAACGGAGTTCGACCAGGGTTCGCGCCAGGATGGACAGATCTGTCGGGTTGTCCGTGGTGATGCCTCGAACCGCTGCCTCGATGTATGCGACCTCGCTTCGATCTTCCATCGTCGCGACCACGAACGAGCCCAGGACACCCTCGTGTTCACCACTCCCCAACACTACTTGAATCGTGATGTTCGGCAACAAACCCACTTCGAGAAGATGTTCGAGCTGCTCCTCCATCGTTTGCGCCGTCCCGACGAGGTTGTAGAGCACGTGCTCGTCGAGCAGAAACAAGACGGTTGGTGAGGTTAAGCCATCGTCCCTGGTGAGAACGGCCTGACGGCCGATACGAGCGTCAACGGCTTCCTGATTGCCGCGCAGCATTGCCAAGGCATAGGCAGGTGTTTGGGCCAGCCCGGGGACCACCGAGTTCTCCCAGTCCACCAGCATCACCGCATCCGACTCGACTTGAGGCCAGTCGAACCAGATCGGGACGGGGTGACCGTCCTTGTTGAGGTCCTCCCACAGGCTGATGAGCGAGCCGCCCGCTTCCAGGTAGTCGTCTACGGCGATCACGAATGAGCGCGTGGCTCGCTTCTTCCCGTTCTCGATGCGGCTGACCTGGGGGCCGCTCACCTTCGTGAGATGAGCGATGGTCTCCTGCTTGACGTCCTTGGCCTCCCTCATCCGACGCATCTGACGTCCGAAGGCGACGAGGGCGGGCGACTCTCGGGGGCGTTGGCGTCGCGGGGGCATGGCATCTGCCTTTCGGTGAAAATTGCCGAGCTCGGCGAGGGGATTACCGGTGTCTGCCACCTCACAGCGGTAGGCACATCGTAGCCGCGATGGTGGCTCACTGTGTGTCAAAGAACACACACAGTGAGGAGATGGATCGTGGGCGAGGCGGCGGGGTGTGAGGACGAGATGGTGGTGAAGCAGGACCTTCGAGTGGTCGCGGAGGTGCGGCGGTTCGTGCGGCTGGTGATCGGGCGGTGGGGCATGGACGACTTCGTCCCGTGCCTGGTGGCCAGCGAGCTGGTCACCAACGCCCTGCGCTACGCGTCCGCGTCGGACGACGACGTGACGTTCCGGATCGGACGCACCGAGGACGGCGCGCTCTGGATGGAGGTCCAGGACGCCACCTGCGACCTGCCGCACATGCAGGAGAGCGACACGATCAGCGAGGTGGGCCGGGGCCTGTTCATCGTCGACCAGTTCACCCGCTGCTGGGGCGTCCGTCCGCTCGCCGGAAACCTAGGCAAGGTCGTCTTCGCCGTCCTCAACCCCACATGAAGACCAGCGGAGGGGCGCTCCCTCCCGTCCGCCCCTCCGCTACCTGCAAGCCGGACCTACGCCTGCGCCGGACGTGGGGGCTTGGGCCCCTCGACGCGACTGCGCCTACTCGTCGGCAGATCCGCACGGCGACGTGGGTCGCCGATGTCGCCAGGCCTCAGCGCATACCTCTATCCAGGTCGCGAGGTCGGGCACATTGTCGAGCGTGAGCAGCGAGTATGGCGGGCAACCGTCTAGGGGAGTGACATCTTCGAGCGCGTGGTCTGGTGCGAAGAGAAGGAGTCGACCGTTTTCGCGATGCGCCAGCGTGAGATTCCCGTTCGCCTCTACGGCCACGGCGTAGTACTCGTCCGGGTTGATGGGAATCGTCAGGCCGTCGCCTTCCCATAGCCACAGGTAGTCGGCCAGGACATCTGAGATTCGCACCTGTGTCGCCTGGACCGTGAGCACCTCGTCCTGATCGCACCACCAGGTGTCGGGTTCACCGAACCTCTCGACGATTCCACCGCACAGGTTCCAGAAGCTCTGGTGCGCCTTCGGAAAAGACGCGCTGTCCGCAACCTTGGGCGGATGGCAGAGCCACCCCCGTCGACCGTCCGGTGGTCCCCACGCCAGCAACTCGTACGCAGTGTCTCCGACGAAGATCGGGGTGAGAGTCGTCGAGTCAAGCAGTGTGGACAGTTCGGGCAGGTCTTCGACCGATCCGCGCGTCCACGCCTGCGCCTCGCCCACTACGACGCTCTGGCCGGGTTGGAGGAACCAAGAAACCTCCTGGAGGAACTGCTCCCAGTCGCTCATGCTTTGATGATCGCAGGCCCGCTCTTACACGACGTGACCGAGAACGACCATGGTTCCTGTCTCCCGGGGATCAGAATTCGAAGAAGGGGACTGCGTCGTCTCCTTGTAGGTGGATGTCGAATCGCAGGACGTCGTTCTCGCGCTGTGCCACGAGGCGGTGGCGGTCCTGGGGTGGCAGGCGTTTCAACACCGGGTCCTGCTCGTTCGCCTGTCGTTCATCGGGGAAGTACAGCCGCGTCATCGCCTGTTTGAGCAGGCCGGCCGCGAAGACGGCGACGTTCAGGTGGGGGGCGTGAAGACGGCCGTCGCCCGTTCGCAGCGGTTGCGGCTTGCGGACGGTGAAGCGGAACATGCCGTCCTGGTCGGTCCGCGCGCGCACCCACTGTCGGCCCTGCCATGCCTCGATCATGGCGTCCGGGTAGGTGAGGGCCCGTCCTTCGCCGTCGAGGACGGAGCCCTCCACGTGGATCATCTCCGCGTCTTCCGGGCCGGCGCTGATGTGGCTGTCCTGGAACATCAGGGCGAAGCCGTAGAGGGGGCCGATCGTCTGCGAGGGGGTGAGTGCCGTGGGGGTTGCCGGGGCGGCGTGCTGGGACGGGCCGGAACTCATGTCAGTGCTCCCAAGGGGTCATCATGCGACCGCGCAGGACGATGTCCCAGTCGTAGGCGAGGGCGGAGCCGACCCCGCCCGGTTCGGTCGCGTCCCAGTTCAGCTTGGCGGTGAGCCGGTCGATGCCGCGCGGGTCCGGGATCGCCCGGACGACCGGGTCGTTGCGAAGCAACGGATCGCCCTCGAAGTAGCACTGCGTGACGAGGCGGCTGCTCAGGTCCGGACCGCAGACCGAGAAGTGGATGTGCGCGGGCCGGTACATGCCCCGATACCTGGCCGGATAGGGCGCGGGCTTGATCGTCCGGAAGCCGTACCGCCCCGTGGAGTCGGTGATCGTGCGTCCCGCGCCGGTGAAGTTCGGATCGAGTGGCATCAGCCCCGGGTCGGCGTGGTCCACGTACCGCCCGGCGCCGTTGGCCTGCCATATCTCGATCAGTGCGCCGGGCACACCGCGGCCGTCGCTGTCCAGCAGACGCCCGGACAGGACGATGACGTGGCCGATGGGCGTGCCCGAGTGCTGCGCCGTCAGGTCGTTGTCGCCCGGCGCCACTGGAACGCGGCCGAAGACCGGGCCTGGCGAGTGGTGGAACCATTCGCGCGGCAGCCGCACCAGGCGTCTGTCCGGTGCGCGCAGCACGGTGTTCTTGTACTCGGGGTGAAGGTAGGGCGGGTCGGCGTCGATGAAGTGCTCGGTGTCCACGAGGCTCCTCTGCTCGCTGAGGTGGATGCGGGGCCCGGGTCAGGCGAACGCGGGGAGCACCTCGGCGCTCAGCAGCGCCCGCATGTCCGCGAAGTCGCGCTCCTCACCGACGGGCACGAGGATGACCGTTTCCGCACCCGCCTCGACGAACCGGGAGATCTTCGCCGCGCAGTCGTCGGGGTTCCCGGCCAGCACGTACTTCTCAGTCAGCCGGGAGAAGTCCTGGTCGTACTGCGCGCTCAGTCGCCGGACCGCCTGGTCGACGGCGCGGTCCCGGTCGGCGTGGCAGGAGACGAAGGCGAAGAGCGCGGGGCGCACGGCATCGGGTCCGCGCCCGGCGGCCGTGCTCAGCGAGCGCAGGTCTGTGAGGCTCGCCGCGAACCTCTCGGGCGTGTACATGTAGGGCATCCACCACTGCGCGAACCGTGCCGCGCGCCGGATGGCCGGTGTCTTTCGCCCGGACACCCAGATCGGCGGATGCGGCCGTCGTACGGGGGCGGGGTCGAGCGTGACATCCCGCAGCGTTCCGTACGGCCCTTCGCGGGAAACCGACTTCTGAGTCCACAGCCGGGTCACGACGTCCAGGGCATCGTCCGAGCGCGCACCACGGGAGTTCACCGGTATGCCGCACGCCTCGAACTCGCGCGGTTCCTCGCCGGCGACACCGACCCCCAGGTTGAACCTGCCGTTGGACAGCACGTCGATGACAGCGCCCATCTTCGCCAGGAGTGGCGCCGGATAGAGCGGCAACTGGAGGACGCCGGAGAGCAGTTCGATCCGGCTTGTGAGGACCGCGGCCGCTGACAGGGCGGTCAGTGCGTTGGGTGTGGGCACGTGGAAGAACAGGTGCTCGCCGACGGCCAGATAGTCGTAGCCGAGATCCTCGATGGACCGGGCGGTCTCCGGCAGGGTCGCGACGTCGGTGGCCGCCATCCCGAACCGGACCCGGCGGGGCGCCGGGGCGTTCTCCGGCCGCGTCACAGGGCACCGCTTTCACGGAGTTCCCGCACGCGATCGTCGTCCATGCCGAGAATCGTGGTCAGCACCTGGTAGGTGTCCTGCCCGTAGCTCGGCCCCGAGTGGTCGAAAGGACCGCCTATATAGGAAGGCGTCTCGCTCATCGAAACGGGATTCTCCTTGACCGGCCAGGTGCCGATGTCGCGCTGGTCCAGCTCCACCATCCATTTCCGATGGCGTAGCTGAGGGTCGCTCTCGTAGCGGTCCTGGGCCGTCTGGCACACCCCGGCGGGCACCGACCGCGCCTGGAGCGCGGCCATCAGTTCGAACCCGTCCCTGCCGCTGGTCGCCGATTCGAGCAGCCTGTCCAGGTCATCCTGGTGGCGAAGCCGGTCCTGGAGCGTGGCGAACCTCGGCTCCCGCGCCCAGCCGGGGCTGCCCAGCTCGGCGATGAGCTGCGTCCAGTGCTCCTCGGTGAAGGCCGCGACGGCGATCCACCGGTCGTCGCCTCGCGTGCGGTACGCACCGTGCGGGGCGGCCGGCTTGTACGGGGAGCGGTTGCCGTACCTGGACCAGGCCCGTCCGTTCACCGAGTGGTCGAGGACGGCGGTGCCGGTCAGGTAAATCCCCGCCTCCGTCTGCGATGCGTCGATGTAGCACCCCTGACCGGTGGCCGTGCGGCGGTACAGGGCGGCGAGCATCGCGTTGGCCATGTTGTAGGCGCCGAACCAGTCGAGGTAGGAGTAGCCGATCCCGGCCGGGGGGAACGGAGACGGCAGCCCGGACATCTCGGTGAGGCCCGAGTAGCCCTGGGCGGTGGGGCCGAACGCGCGCGCCGCGCCGTAGGTGCCGTGCTGCCCGAAACCGGACTGCTGGACGTAGACGATCGAGGGGTTGAGCTCCTTGAGCCGTTCGTAGCCGAGGCCCATCCGCTCCATCGTGCCCGGCGAGAAGCCCTCGACGATCATGTCCGCTTCGCGGATGAGCTCTTCGAGCACCTCCTTGCCCCGCGGATGCTTGAGGTTGAGGGAGATGCCGCGCTTGCCGGCGTTGACGTCCATGAAGTGCCCGCAGCGATCGGGGTCGGTGACCTCGGGGGCGGTGATGGGGCCGGTCGCCGCGTCGCGCTCGGCGCGGCCTCCCGGCGGGCACATGCCGTACCCGAATCGCATGCTGTCCCAGCGCGACGCGTGCTCGACCTTGATGACGTCGGCGCCCATCGCGGCGAGGAACCGGCCGGCGCCGGCGCTCGCGAGCATCCAGCTCAGGTCGATGACCCGGACACCGGACAGCGCGAACGGTTTGCCGTGCCTGCTCACCGAGGATGGTGCGGCGTCCCGGGATCGGCTTTCGCGCGGTGGCCGCACGGCTCGCCGGCGCTCGGGCCGCGCGGCGCGCCACTCGGCCGGCACTGTCGCGGTGTGCTCGCCGAGCAGCGGAGGTCGCGGGCCGCGGTGCCAGGGCACCTCGGGACAGAACCATTTGGCCCCGACGTAGGTGAAGGTTTCGCCGAGCTCCGGGTGGTGGACGGCGAAGAAGGTGTCCCTGGCCTGCCAGTGGTCGTCGTCGACGTTCTCCTCCGGGCGGCGGATCGGCGCCCACGGCAGGCCCTCCGCCTGGGCGTCGCGCCAGATCTCCCGGTCGTATCTCAGGCGCCCGACCAGCGTGTCGGTGACGTCGTTGATGTGCATCGCCGTCATCGGCTGCAGACGGAAGTCCTCGTCGCGGTACTCGGGGTCGTCGAGGTCGGCCTGCATGCCGTACTTGCGCAGGACCCGGAGGTTGGCGTCCCAGTCGGTACCGAAGCTCTTGAGATAGGTCCGGTACGGCATCACATAGCGGCCGTCCTTGGTGATCGCCAGGGAGGGCACGGTCGAGTCGGGCATCGAGTGGCGGCCGGTCAGGCGGTGGTGCTCCATGCGCAACAGCACCCAGTCCGGTGTGTCCAGTTCGGTGTTGGCGCTCACGGCCTGGTGGACACTGGTGTCGAGGGTCTGGCCCCTGCCGGTGCGCAGCCGGTAAGTGAGCGCCCCGAGCACCGACATGACGGCCATCTCACCGGCTATCTGGTACGACTGCCACATCTGGGGTGCGACCGGCGGTGTGTCGTAGCAACCGGACGGATCGGGATCGTATCCGCAGTTCATCATGACCCCGCCAAGGGCGAGGTGGACCAGATCGCTGCCCACATGGCCGGCCCAGGGCCCGGTGTCCCCGAAGGGGCTGATACGGACGTGGATCAGCGCCGGATTGGACTCGCGCAGCCGCTCGTATCCGATGCCCCGCTCGTCCAGGTAGCCGCGGGGACGGCTGTCGATGATCACATCCGCGGTCTCCGCCAACCCGGCGAACTCCGCCCTTCCCTGCGCGCTGTCGAGGTCGAGCACGATCGACCGCTTGCCGAGGTTGAAGTGCCAGAAGCAGAGGCTGCGGTCGGGGTCCGGCACGTCGTGGTGGAACGGGCCGTACCGGCGGGTCTCCTCACCCTCTGGCGGCTCGACCTTGACCACGTCGGCGCCCAGCCCCGCGAGCAGCTTCCCGCAGTATTCGCCGAGTTCGTTCGCCAGTTCCAGGACGCGGATCCCGTCCAGGAACGGCCGGGCGGCGACCTGGTTGGTGGTGCTCATCAGACCGGTGTCCTTTCGGTCAGGAAATGGTGCGGACTGTCGCCGGGGCATGCCGGCCCGCGTCGGGCATGGCGTTCTTGTCGGGCATGGCGTCTTCGTCGGCGACGAGGACCGCGGCCTGGGAGTTGTAGAAGAACCCGCCAATGGCCAGCAGGGCGGTGCGGGCACCGGGGATCTGGCGGTCGCCGGCCGTGGCGCGCAGCTGGTGCACCGCGTCGCGGACGTACCCGGTTCCCTGGGATCCGCCCTCCGACAACATGCCGCCCTGGGGGTTGACCCGGACACGGCCGTCGATGAGGAGCCGGTCGCGTTCGGTGTCCCAATGCTCCTCGACGAACTTCCCGGCCTCGCCGGGATCGCACCAGCCCAGCTTCTCGAACCAGGAAAGGGTGATGAAGGTGAAGCCGTCGTAGATGTAGGCGACGTCGACGTCCGCGAGAGTGCGTTCGCTGCGGGCCCGGAGCTGGCCGACCACGACGTCCTGGCCGTGGCGATGCAGGGAGGCCAGTTGCTCCTCGTCGCTCGCGGTCTCGACCAGACCCTCGCTCGCCGTGTGGATCAGCACGGGGGCGTGCGGCAGGTCGCGGGCCCGCTCGGCGCTGGTCAGCACGAACGCCTCGGCGCCGTCGACCGGGAGGTCCATGTCGAGCATTCCCAGGGGCTCGCGGATCATGGGCGCCGCGAGGTAGTCGTCGAGGGTCAGCCTGGTGCGCATGGCCGCCAGCGGATTGTCGGCCGCGTTGGTCCGGCTGTTCACGGCGATGCGGCCGAGATGCCGCCTGGTGACCTGGTTCTCGTGGAGGTACCTGCTCGCCCAGGCGGCGTACGCGGCGGCGTTGCGGGCGTTCTCCGGAGGCGGGTTGTCGTAGCCGCGCACCCATCGCCGGAACGGGTCCTCCGCGGCCTTCCGCGAGTTGTACGGGGAGCGGAAGTTGTAGTGGTACACCAGCACGGTGTCGCACACACCCGCGTAGATCGCGTTCATCGCGTCCAGCAGCGGGCCGACGATGACCGGGTTGCCGTCCCCGAAGTAGGTGACCTCCGGCAGCCGGAGCATCGCCACCATCTCGGTGGCGCCCGGGGGGACGATCGTCCAACTGCCCATGCCGGCCGAGGAGACGACCCCGTCGATGTCATCGCGGGTCAGGCCCGCGTCCCTGATCGCGGCGACCGCGGCCTCGGCGGCGAGTGTGCGCGCGCTGCGGCCGGTCCGCCGGGTGTAGCCGGTCGAACCGACGCCGACGATGGCGATCCGGTCCTGGATGCCGTTGTGGGTCATCGCCGGGCTCCGTCCTGGGTGGTGACGGTGCGGAAGACCGGGTACGGCGCTCCGGCCCGTTCGGTCCAGGCGAGCTCCACCGCGGTCCCGATCGGGGCGGGCAGCGCCGGGCTGCCGATGATGGTGCTGGTGAACCGCAGACCCGCCTGTTCGGCCAGTTCCACCGTCACCACCGGGTGGGGATAGCTGACGCCCTCTGCCTGCGGCCCCTGATGCAGGAGCATCGACAGATGGACGACCCCCCGCCCGCTGACCTTGGTGGGCACGACGTCGAAGGACCAGCACCACGGGCAGATGGCCCGGGGCGGGGCGTGCCAGGCCCCGCAGTCGGCGCACCGCGGAAGGCGCAACTCCCGCTCCAGCCAGCCCTCGTAGAGGTGGCGGGAGTCGTCGTCCAGGGCGGCGTCCGGGTAGCGTTCCCAGACCGGCACGGGCTCCTGCCGTCGCCGACCCCGCTCGGACCGCTGCGCCCCGGTCACGATGTGCGTCCCGCGCGGTCGAACCACTTCGCCAGCGCGTCAAGGCCCACCTGGAACGCCCCGGTGCCCATCTGCTCGTCCACGGCCTCGACCACACCGTCGTCCGCCTCGAACCGCGCCGACCAGGAGACGGTGCAGCCGCCTCCCGGATCGGCCGTGACCGCCAGGGTCGCCTGGTGGCCCGCGATGGGAAACGGCGGGTCCGGCATGCTGTAGACCATGCGCATCGCCGCGTCGTCCACGGCCACGAGCCGTTCGACGAACTCCATTCCGCCGCTGTGCACGACGCGCTCGACCTCGGGAGTGCCGGGTGGGCCTCCGCGTAGTTCCAGCCGGTCGATCCCCGGCATCCAGCGGTCGACCGCGGCGAAGTCGCCGATCAGATCCCATGCGCGCGCCGCGGGTACGGGAAGGCTGATGGTCCTGACTACCAAGGGCATGGGTCGTCTCCCAAGTCGTGAGTCGTCGTGAGCGTGCGTGGCGGTCGTAGAGGGGGGTTACTCCCTGGCGACGGCAGGGTCGGGATCGTCCCCACCGACCACCTGCGCTCCTCCGGCGGAGAGGGCGTGCGCCTGCCTGCGCTGACCGCGCTCCACGAGCAGGCCGGTCACGCCGGCGGCGACGAGCAGGACCGAGATCAGGATGATTCCCGCGTCCTGGTTTCCGGTGAGGTCGCGCAGCCAGCCGGTGATGTAGGGGCCGAAGAAGCCGGACGAGACGCCGACGGTGTTGACCAGGCCGAGCGCGGCGGCGGCGCCGACCCCCCGGTAGAGGTTGGACGTCATCACGGAGACCAGCGGCGCCGCGCCGACGATGCCGACGGCCATCACGCACAGCCAGGCGATGAGGGCCAGGGGGCTTTCGGCCAGGGTCGCGCCGATGCCGCCGGTCACACCGATCACGGACGAGACGGCGATGTGCGCACCCGGCTTGCCCTTGCGGTCGCAGTGCCGGCCGTACAGGAGTTGGGCCAGACCGCCGCAGGCGAACGGTACCGAGGTGAGCAGCGCCGCCTGGACGGGTGAGTAATGGGTGTTGAAGCGCTCCTGGAACCCCAGGACGAGCGTGGGCAGGAAGAAGGTGAGTGCGTACGATCCGTAGTTGAAGACGAAGAAGCAGAATCCGAGCAGCCAGGCCCGGCCGTTGCGCAGGACGTCGCGGACTCGCCCGGCCCTGGTCGCGTACTGCTCCGCATCGGCGTTCAGCCTGGCCTGGATGTCGGCCTTCTCCGCCGACGACAGCCAGGATGCGGTCTGTGGACGGTCGTCGAGGTAGAACAGCGCGATCATGCCCATCACCACGGCGGGAACGCCGGTCGTCAGGATGAGGAAGCGCCAGCCGGTCAGGCCCAGTGGCTGCGCGGAGTCGCCGACACCGATCAGCCACATCGACAGCGGAGCCCCGATCACGGTGGTGACCATGACGGAGAACAGGAACCTGGTGATGGCCCGTCCGCGGTACTCGCTGGAGAACCAGTAGGTGAGGTAGAGCAGGACGCCCGGGGTGAAGCCCGCTTCCGCGAGGCCGAGCAGGAAGCGCATGACGTACAGCGTCTCCGCGTTGGGCACGAACGCGGTGAGCATCTGGACGACGCCCCAGGTGATGATGATGCGCCCCAGCCAGAGACGCGCACCGAACCGGTGCAGGGCGACATTGCTGGGCACCTCGATGGCGATGTAGCCGATGAAGAAGATCCCGGCGGCGAATCCGAACGCCGTCGCGGACAGCCCCAGGTCCTCGTTCATCCCGGCGGGCCCCGCGTAGGCCAGGCTGATCCGGTCGATGTACGCGACGAACATCAGCAGGCAGAGGAACGGGATGATGCGCAGCGAGACCTTGCGGTTGATCTGCGCGGAGCTGAGCGGCGCGGCGCCGGCACCGGTGGTCACCGGCTCGCCCTTCTCTTGGCCGCGGCCGGGTCGGCGCACAACGAAAGAGGGGCGCCGGTGAAGTCGGAGGTCCGATCGCCGGCGCCGGGTACCCGGGGGGATCCGCCGGCCTGGGGCGTAGTGCCAAGGGCTCGAATGACCATGGAACTGTCCTTTCCCGACTCCATGCTTCGGCCGGACGGCGAAGCGAAGGACGTGGCTGAGTGCTGCGGGACGCTTCCCGGAGCACGGGTCGATTCGGTGTGGCTTCGTCGGGACGAAGCGACACCGCGCGGAAATACCGAATCGAGCCTCTGCCGTACGAGGACAGGGGTTGGCGATCGGAATCCCGCCGCCGCAGGTGACACGAAACCGGGTGACGAATCACCGAGGGAAACGTGCGGTCCTGTTAATCGGATATGGGGTGGTGGTGGAAACCATGACGGCTTCATGGATGCGGAACAGTCCAGGCCATCCTGGCCTTGTGGCCCCGCGATGGCCGCGTTTCCGGAGTGCGCTGTAGCGCCACGATCCGGAAACCGAGCGCGATGATCGAGTATGCAGGTGACGCGGTTCCTATAGGCAATAGGGAAGTTACTACCGGAACCGCGAAGCCGTCAACCACCTGGAGCGGAGTCTTCGAAGGCCGGGGCGGCTCGCGGGTTCCGGTCGCGGGGGGAGAGGGCGGCGAGAGCCCGTTCGGGGAAGGGGAAGTCGAACGCCTGTGATCTTGTATGGATTTCTCCCGCCCTCCCCGGTGCGGGCAGGGTGGGATCGGTAGGGTTGGGCTCGGTGACGCGGTACCCGGATGACGGGCGCCGCCCGTCGGTGGGAAAGGGGCGATCCATGGCTTCGGGGGCGGCGACGCCGGGCGCTGACGCTTCCAAGCCGGTCGGCAGGCCCGGGCGCAAGGGCGGAGTTTCGGTCGAGCGCATCGTCGACGTCGCCGTGGACGTGCTGGCCGACCGTGGCGTGGACGGCCTGACGACGGCTGAGATCGCTCGCCGCCTGAAGGTCTCCCAGCCCACGCTGTACAGCCACGTCAGCAACCTCAACGAGATCCGCTCCCGGACCGCGATCCGCGGAATGATCGAGCTCAGCGGGAGGGTGCGCGGCGCGGTGCGCGGCCTGGAGGGTGACGAGGCGCTGCGCGCGATGGCCTACGCGTACCGCGGGTTCGTGCGCGATCACCCCGCGCTGTACATGCTGCAGCAGCGTGCGCCGTCGACGCCCGAGTTCTGGGAGGCGGCGAACGAGGCGGCGAGCGCCGTCCGTGACGTGTTGCGGGCTCAGGGGCTGTCCGAGGAGCTCATATCGCATGTGCACCTGGTCTTCCGTACGTCGATTCACGGATTCGTCGACCAGGAGATCAATGACGCCATCCCCGACGTCTCGGATGTGGACGCCAGCTTCGAGCTCTTCCTCCGATTCTTCATCGATGGTGTGAGCCGGCTCGTCACCGACTGATCCGGACGGGGTGTCTGTCCCCGTTATCAGGCGATCTCCCAGCGTGCCGGAAGGGCGCTCGGGCATTCGAGGGGTTGACGGCGGTTTCAGCCGCGGCTATCTTCCCTATTGCTTATAGGAAAAAGGCCGCTCGCGTGGACGATCGCCATGCCCGGTCTCCTGGTTCGTAGCGCGACCGCGCCGCCCGAACACATATCTCTGACGACCGACACCCGCACCCCGGCCAGTCCTGGTCGGTGTCTCGGACCACCTCTGCTTCTCGTGCTTCCCGGTCACGCCGCGCACGGGTGCGTCATGCACCCCGGCGCGCTGTGCCTTGCGCGCATACCGAGCGGCGCGCACGTCGCCGCCCACACCAGGACAGGAGTTCCGCGAGATGACGCAACGAAATAGAGGCGACCGCGCTGCGGTACGACTGCTCGCTCTCGGCGGATCGACCAGGGCGGGATCCAGCTCCGAGGAGGCCCTGCGCGTGGCCGCGTCCTGCGCTGAGAAGAGCGGCGCGGTGGTCGAGGTGCTCGCCGGGCCGGCGCTGGTCCTGCCGATCTACCAGCCCGAGTCGCCCGTCCGCTGTGACGAGGCCAGGGCCCTCACCGCCGCCGTGCGCCGCGCCGACGGGCTGCTGATCGCCTCGCCCGGCTACCACGGGACCGTGTCCGGAATGATCAAGAACGCCCTGGACTACATCGCGGATCTGCACGACGAGGAGCGGGTCTATCTCGACGGCCTTCCCGTCGGGTGCATAGCGGTCGCGCACGGCTGGCAGGCCGCGGTGTCGACCCTGCACAACCTGAGGGTCGCCGTCCACGCGTTGCGCGGCTGGCCGACGCCGCTCGGAGCCGCGCTCAACACGGCGCAGCCGGCGATCGGCGCGACGGACTCCCGCATCGACGAGTCCTCGCGCCGGCAACTCGAAACGATAGCCGGGCAGGTCATGGACTTCGCCACTGCCCGGCTCCCCGTCCACAGCTGAGCGGGTCCGCCGCCTTCCGGGCCCCCACCGTTCTCGACGCGTGGTGCGGCGACCCGGCCCGGGCACCGCGCCGACCTTCGCAACCTCCGCCGGCCCGCTCCAGCCCGTTCGCCACCGATCCGCGCAATCGCGCATGAGTCCAAGGAGACGATGCCCCATGACCAGCACAGCCGGGCAGCAAGACGCCGCCGTCGGCGATGTCGTCGACCCTGTCGTGTCGCCGAAGGACACCCCGATCCTCAACGACGACAACAAGTTCAAGCTGGTGCTGCTGTCCCTCAACACCGGGCGCGGCACGACCCTCTCCCATGGTGCGGGCACGCTGCGGATCACCTGGGACGAGACCGTGCGCATCGCCCAGGCCGCGGAGAGGGCCGGCATCGACGCGATCCTGCCCATCGCGCACTGGAAGAACTGGACGCGGTCGCGGCCGCAGTATGACCGCAACTGGGACGCCCTCACCTTCGCGGCGGGGCTCGCCGCCGTGACCGAGCGGATCCAGTTCTTCTCGACGGTGCACATACCGCTCTTCCATCCTGTGATGGTCGCCAAGATGGCGGCCACGGTCGACCACATCGCTTCGGGGCGCCTGGCGCTGAACGTGGTCGCGGGCTGGAACCAGGCCGAGTTCGGCATGTTCGGGCTCGACCCGGTGGAGCACGACGAGCGCTACGAGTACGCCGCGGAGTGGATGGATCTGCTGCAGCGGATCTTCCGCGAGGACGCGTGGTTCGACTTCGAGGGCCGCTACCTGCGCGGTCGCGACATCGCCTCCCAGCCGAAACCGCTCCAGCGTCCGAGTCCAGTGATCATGAGCGCCGGCTCCAGCCCGGTCGGGCTGGCCTTCGCGGCCAGGTACGCCGACGTCAACTTCGGTATCTATCCCAACCTCGACGACTTCCCGGAGGCGGTGCGGAGGAATCGCCAGATCGCGGCCGAGGCGGGCAATCCCGGGCTCAAGTTCTGCGGCCACGCCTACGTCGTGTGCGCGGACACGGAGAAGGAGGCGAGGCGGCGCTACGAGTACCTGCTGGACGACGAGCTCGACCGGGCGTCGACCGAGGCCCTGATGACCATGTCCACCGGCAAGATGCAGAGCATCGACGTGGTCGCCCAGACGGCCATGATGCGGAGAACCGCCGGAGGCAACTGGGGTTTCCCGCTGATCGGCACCGCAGAACAGGTCGCCGAGGACCTCATGGCCATGGCGAAGGGCGGGCTGGAGGGCACGGCCCTGTCCTTCCCGGACTACGACGAGGGCGTCGCCCGGTACGACGAGTCGATCCGGCCGCTACTGGTCGAGGCCGGCTTGAGGAAGGCGTGAACATGGCCGCCGAATCCGCCGACCGGGGCGGCGCTGTAAGCGCGTCGCCACTCGTGCTGCTGAACCGGCCGCTGCCGTATGTGCTGGAGATCCGGTTGAACCGGCCGGAGAAGCTCAACGCGCTCAACGTCGCACTGCGCGCGCGACTGCGCGATGCCCTGCGCGATGTGCGGGACGACGAGGACGTGCGGGTCGTGGTGCTCTCCGGGGCGGGCCGCGCCTTCTGCAGCGGCGCCGACGTCGCTGCCTCGTCGGAGTACGGGTCCCTGACCCCCGAGGACGAGCGCCGCCGCATCCTCGACGGCTCCATCGAACTGTTCCTGGACGTCTGGCGCCTGCCGGTCCCCGTGATCGCCGCGATCCACGGGCACTGCGTCGGACTGGCCACGATCCTCGCCAACTGCTGCGACATCGTCCTGTGCGACGAGGCCGCCACCATCTCATGGCCGGCGCTTCCCTTGGGCGGGGGCCTGATCAGCCCCACCTGGGTATGGCATGTGGGCTTGCACAAGGCCAAGGAGATGAGCTACCGCGTCGGTTCCAGGATGACCGGAGCAGAGGCCGCGGCCTGCGGGTTCGCCAACCACGCCGTCCCCGGGACGGAGCTTCACGCGACGGCCCGGGCGATGGCCGCCGACATCGCCCGGGTCGGCCGGGACCTGCTGACGCTCAAGAAGCACGCCCTCAACCAGGTGCACGGTCGACTCGGCTTCGAGGACGCCGTCCGGGCCGGCGCGGCGTGGGACGCGCTGGCGCACAGCACCCGGGCCGTCACCGAGATACACGACCAGCGTGAACGGGACGGCCTGAAGGCGACGATCAGCGCATGGAGGTCGTCGCCGCCGTCCAGCCCCTTCCCGCCCGCCACCGGTGAGCCGGCGGCGGACCAGTGAAAGCGGTCCGATGAAACCCTCCTCCGACTATTTCAGCGCCACGCGCGCCGTCGCCGTGGTCGGCGCCTCCGAGCGGAACTTCTACGCGACGATGGCCATCAGGAACCTCGACGCCTACGGGTTCGACGGAGAGATCCTGCCGGTGCACCGCGAGGGCGGAACGCTGCTCGGGCACAAGGTCCATCCGGACGTGGCCGGTCTTCCCGTCGACCCCGACCTGGCGGTCCTGGGCGTCTCCGCTGCGCGGGCCCCCGAAGCCATCGGGCAGCTCGCCGAGCGCGGCTGCCGCCGGGTGGTCCTGATCGCCGACGGCTACATCGAGCGGGCGGACGAACTCGGCGCCGCCCGGACGGCCGAGCTGCGGGCCGCGTGCGAGCGGCTGGGCATCGAACTCGTGGGGCCCAACGGCATCGGCGTCGCCTGCTTCACCGACGGCCTGGTCCCGATCTGCGAGCCCGTGCCCGCGGGCATCAGGGCCGGGCGCGTATCGGTCGTGAGCCACAGCGGAGCGCTGATCTCCGGGATCCTCGACGGCTTCGTCACCGAGGACGTGGGCGTCAACGCCGTCGTATCCGTCGGCAACGGGACCGTCACCGGTCTCCTGGACTGGATCGACTGGATGGTCGACGACCCCGGCACCGGCACCGTGGCCTGCTACGCCGAGAACATCGACGATCTGGGCCGCTTCCGCGACATCGCCGGACGCGCCGCCTCGACCGGCACGCTGATCGTGCTGCTGGCGGTGGGCCGGAGCGCGCTCGCCCGCGACATAGCGCTCTCGCACACCGCCTCCATCGCCGGCGACCACGACCTGCTGGAAGCCGTGTGCGCGGACACTGGAGTCGTGCTTGTACCGGACGTCGAGACCATGGTGACCGTCTGCCACCTCCACGAACGGCGCCTGGCAGGGGACCTGGCCGACGGCAGCGGTCCCGTCGTGATCACCTCGTCCGGAGGTGCGGCGACCCTCACCGCGGACCTCGCCGGGGACGGCGGGCTCCGGCTGCCCGAACTCGGCGAGGCGTCCCGCTCCCTGCTGGGCGGGCTGGTCTCCGCCTCCGGCTACGTCGGCAACCCCATGGACCTCACCGCGTCGGGCGGCCTGGACGGTCCGGCTCGGCTCCGGCTGTACGAGTCGCTGCTGAGCGACGAAGGGACGACAGGCGGTATGTACGTCCTGGGGGTCAACTTTCCCGGGGACGAGGATTTCCGTGCCATGCACCGGGAGATGCTCGGGGCGCTCGCCACGTCCACCACGACGACGGGACGGCACGTCGTCGTCGCGGGCGTCGCCGACCAGCAGGTCACGGACTGGGTCGGCCGCCTCGTCCGGGACACTCCGGGACTCGGGCTGGTCCGCAGCCTGCGACGTGCCACCGCCGCGCTCGGCGTCCTGCAGCGGCGCACCCGGCACCGCCGTCCGGCGCCGTGGGAGCCGCGCATGCCCGCCGCGCCGGCGAGTGCGTCGTCGTGGGTGAGCGAACCGCAGGCCAAGGAACTGCTGGCCGCCCGAGGGCTGCCGGTGGTCCGCGGTCTGCGGCTGGGCGGTGTCGACGGCATCGGCACCGCCCGGCTGCCCGGACCGGGACCCTACGCGGTGAAGGCCGTGGTACGGGATGTCGGCCACAAGGCCCGCCTGGGGCTGGTCCGGCTCGGTGCCCGGGACCGGGACGAGGTGCGCTCGGCGGCCGAGGCCATCGAGCGCAGCGTCGACGAGCACGCACTCGCCGAACGCTTCGAGGGCCTGCTGGTCGAGGAGATGGTGAACGGCTTCGAGGTCATGGTCTCCACCCGCTGGGCCAAGGGGCTGCCGTTCCTGACCCTCGCCCTCGGCGGCACGCTCGTGGAGGCGCTGCGCACCGGCGCGAGTGTGCCGCTCCCCTGGCACCCGAAGTCCTGGGACTCCCTGACGGAACGCTCCGGACTGCGCCGGGTCCTGGACGCCCTGCCCGCCGGCGGTGGTGCGACCGTGCGCCGGATCTGCGAGGAGATCGCGGACGAGGCCGTGCACGGCGGCCTGGCGCGGTTCGGCACGGTCGAACTGAACCCGGTGATCGTCAGCCCGGACGGTGGCGCGCACATCGTCGACGCCCTTCTGCTGTGACCGGCCTCCGTCCGGGTTGCGCGCCAACCGCCGCGGCCCCACCGTCCACCCGTCAGGCCAGCGAAAGGCAGCGCCATGAACGACACGCGGACCCCGGCCGCCCCGGCGATGACCATCGGCGGCATCGACATCGCCATCGGAGGACGCGAACGTCCGCGGGATGACATCGTCGCCATCGCACGTGCGGCCGACGACGCCGGAGCGGGCGCGGTCTGGGTCACCGAGGGCATCGGCCGGGACGCCTTCTCCGTGCTGACCGAGCTGGCGCTGCGGACCCGGCGGATCGGTCTGGGCACCGGCATCGTGAACGTCTTCAGCCGCACCCCCACCGCGCTCGCCCAGGCCGCCTCCGGACTGATGGAGGTCATGGGCGGCCGGCCGCTGAACCTCGGCCTCGGCACCAGCGGGCGGGCCCTGGTGGAGCAGTACCACGGGGTTCCCTTCGACCGTCCGGTCAGCCGGCTTCGAGAGGCGGTCCGGGCACTGGACGGCGGGTTCACGACCGGAGCCCTGCCCGAGCGGGGGGAGATCTTCTCCCACACCGGCCTGTCGCTCGGCATCACGACCGATCGGGCGCGCCTGCGCCTCTACGTCGCCGGGCTCACGCCGAAGACCATCGAGGTGACCGCGGCGCACGCCGACGGATGGCTGCCGATCTGGCCGTCGAGGACGGGTCGCGGCGGGCAGCTGGCGGACCTGGGGAAAGCGGCCGTCACCGCGGGGAGGCCGATGCCCGCCGTGGCCGGCTACATCTACGGGGTCGTCGGAGCGGAGCGCGAACTCAGCCGTCATCTGCGGGCGACCCTCGCCTGGTACGTGGCGGCCAACGGCACCGCCTACCGGCGCCTGTTCGAGCGGTATGGCTTCGCCGACGAGGTGGCGCGCATCCGTGAGCTGTGGGCCGCCGGGAAACGGGACTTGGCGCGCGCCGCCGTCTCCGACGAGATGCTCGCCGATACGACGCTGCGCGGGACACCCGCCGCGGTTCTGCGGCAGGCCGCGGAGTTCCGGCGGGCGGGCATCGATCGGCCGGTCCTGCGCCTGCCCGGGCAGGTTCCCACCGCCGACTGCGTCGGGATGATCCACGCGCTCGCCGGGGAATCGGGAGGGTCCGGCAGCCGGGGCGGTAGTCCGAGACGAGCCGGAGAGAACCTCTGATCATGCGCGACGATCTGCCCGGATACCGCGAGTTGCCCCTGCTGCACACGGACGGGGACTACCGGCATGCCTGGGACGTGTACCCGCCGGGCGAGAACCTGGGATGCCTGCGCAATCTGACCTCGCGGGCCCGGCGGCGCGGCTTCGCGACGGTCCGTGAGAACACGGTGGTGAACATCTCGCTCCCCATGAACCACCCCGACCCGCCGCTCTTCGGCAGGCAGCCGCTTCAGCACACGGTGTTCTCGCCTTCGCGCAATGTCATGGACGACCGTCTGGATCGCTTCTTCACCCAGGCATCGACCCAGTGGGACGGCTTCCGGCACGTCAGAGCGCGCGAGTTCGGATTCTTCACCGGCCATCCGGGAGGCTTCGAGGCGGATGACGACCGTCTCGGCGTCAACCACTGGGCCGAGACCGGCATCATCGGCCGTGGTCTCCTCGTCGATGTGTCCGCGCGGTGCCCCGCCACACCCGGCGAATGGGCCGCCGGGGGCCATGTGATCGACGCCGATGCCCTGGCGCGTGCCGTGGACGACGCCGGTGCCGAGGTGCTTCCGGGCGACGTGCTGTGCGTGCGCACCGGCTGGATGCGGTGCTACTGGGAGAGCGACACCGCCGGCCGGGACTGCCTCGCCCGCAGCCGGCGCTGGCCGGGACTCGCCGGGTCCGCCTCAATGGCCGAACTGCTGTGGGACTGGCGGGTCAGTGCCGTCACCGCCGACAACCCCGCCGTGGAGGCCGCGCCCGGCCGGCCCGGGGACGGATCCCTGCACAGGCGGTTGCTCCCGCTGCTCGGCATGCCCATGGGTGAGCTGTTCACCTTCGAAGAGCTGGCCCGGGTCTGCGCTGACCTGGGCCGCCACGAGTTCCTGTTCGTGTCCGTGCCCCTGAACCTTCCGGGGGGCGTGGGGTCGCCGGGAAACGCCGTAGCGGTCCTGTGAGCCGGGATGAGCCGTCCTTGGCGACCACGAGGCGCCCGGCCGCTAGGCGGGGTGGCGCACGCCGAACCTCTCCAGCGCGCGGAGGTCCAGTTCGGCGCCCAGACCAGGACTGTCCGGCAGGAGGGCCTTCCCGCCGCGGATCTCGAGCGCCGTGGTGACCACGTCGTGCGGAAGCATGGTGAAGAAGCTCTCCTCCGCCGGGATGTCCGCGCATTGCCGGTAGGCGGCGCACATCTGCAGGGACGCCAGCGCGCCCACGGCCGACTCCCCGCTGAGCCCGGCCACGCACGGTACGCAGGCGTCCTCGCAGATCTCGACGATCCGGCGCGCGTTGGCGTAGCCGAGGCGATTGGCCTTCACCGAGACCGCCCGCGCACCTTCGTCGATGACCTGGCGCGCGGCGGCGGGGGAATCCACCACACGGTCGACCAGGACGTCGACGCGGGACCTGCGGAACAGCTCCCGGCGGTGGGCGGGCGGCTCCAGCGGGCAGGGATCCTCGAAATGCGCCACGCCGAGCTCGGCCAGGGCGTCCCCGACCAGCAGGGCCTCGCGCCGCGAGTATGCGGAGTTGGCGTCGACCCGAACGGACAGGGAGTCGCCGAACGCGTTCCTGATGTCCTGGATCCTGGCGATGTCCTCGCGCGCGTCGCCACCGACCTTGACCTTCACGGCGGTGAAGCCGTGCCGGTCCACGGCCTTCGCCAGCTCGTCGACACATCCCTCGCGCGGCCCTCGGGTCAGCAGGGCCGAAACGGTCACCTCGTCCGTCCAGCCGCCCAGATAGGTCCGCAGCGGCAGGCCCGCGTGCCGGGCCCGGACGTCGGCGAGCGCGATGTCCAGCAGCGCCTTGGCGGGGGACCATCCGCGGACCCGGTCCACGGCGGCCTTCGTCCGCTCGGCGGAGAGGGGATCGACGCCGCGCAGCAGCGGTCCGTACAGCCGGCCGAGGGCCTGCGCCGTCAGCCGCGGCGAGGTGCCGGACCATGCCGGGTGCAGCCTCGCCTGCGCGAGACCGGCGACGTCCGAGTCGGTGCTCACCCTGAGCAGGACGGACTCCCAGTGCGTCTCGACGACGCCCGCCCAGGTGACCGGCCGCGGATGCGGGATGGAGACGATCCACGTGTCAAGGCCAACGATCCGCATCCAAATCCCGCCTTCGCCGGTGCCCGATGCCGTCGGCCACGTTAAGCGCCGAGCCCGGGCCCGTTCCGCCGGGCGCACGGATACCCAAGGAACCGGGCGCGCGGATCCAACTGAGCCGCCCCGGCATTCCCGGGCGGACCTCCACGGCCGTCCCGCCACATAGAGAGGAGAGCGGAACGATGACGATGAACCCGGGCCCTGTGAGCGGACCGGAGCGCTGGGACGTGCGACCGGGGCGCGGCGCGCGCACGGCGCGGGCATGGGGCGACGCCCTCACCGAAACCCATGGCGCCTTCGAGGTCAGGCTGCCCGATGACGACGCCTTCACCGGCTCGGTGGTACGCCACCGGCTCGGCACGATGGACGTGGTCGAGTGCCGCAGCACTCCGTTCGCCGGCTTCCGCGCCGCGGACCCGGCGGACGAACCGGGCGAGCAACGCATCGGTGTTCAGATGCTGCTGCGTGGAGTCGAGCGGATCACGGGGCCGCATGCCGGGAACCACGTGCTGACGGAGGGCGGCCTCGACCTGTGGGACGGGACGCGCCCGGCCAGGCTGGAGGTCGTGGAGCCGTTCGCCAAACGGACGCTCATCTTCTCCCGGCGCGTCGTGCTCGGCGCCTGCCCTCGTCTCGCGGACGTCGCCGCGGTGCCGGATCTGGGCCGCCTCCCCGGCGCGCGCCTGCTGGCCCGTTACGCGGACGCGGTGGTGACCGAGCTGCCCGGCATGGACGCGCGTATGCGGGCGACGGCTTGCGACGTCGCGCTGGAGCTGCTGCGCTCCCTGGTGGAACCCGCGCTTCCCGACACCAGGGCCGCGCGCAGGGAGGCCCTCCGTGCACGCGCCCGGCGCTACATCCGGATCCACCTGGCCGATCCGCGGCTCGGTCCCGACGCCGTCGCGCGGGCATTGTCGGTCTCGCTGCGCACCCTCCACTCCGCGTTCGAAGGGAGCGGTGAGACCGTCGCGTCGCTGGTGCGCAGGGGCAGGCTGGCGCGCTGCCGTGAGGACTTGGCCGACCCGGAGAGCGGCTCGATAACCGAGATCGCTTTTCGTTGGGGCTTCACCGACGCCACCCATTTCTCCCAAGCGTTCAAGCGCGAGTACGGCATGCCGCCCCGGGAGGCGCGTGCGCTGAGCACCAGGCAACCCCGCGCTGAACCGATGGTCTGAGCAGGCCGGACGCTCCTAGCGTCGATGCGGGAAGACCTGGGAGGGCGCATGGGCCTTGCTGTCGAGATACGGATGCCGCGGCTGTCGGAGTCGATGACCGAGGGCACCATCGAACGTTGGCTGCACGAGAACGGCGCCGAGGTCGACGCCGGTGAAGAACTGGCCGAGATCGACACCGACAAGGCCGTTGTCGGCGTGGAGGCGGAGGCCTCCGGGGTGCTGGAGATCGTTCTGCCCGAAGGCGAGTCCGCCCCTGTGGGGGCCGTCATCGCTCGGCTGGGGACGAGCTCGACCGCCGCCGCTGAGAGCCCGGACGCGGCCCCAGGCGACGACCGCTCGACCGCTGCCGCCACGGCCGACTCGTCGGCGGCTCCGCCCGATCCCGTCCGGCCGCCGTCCCCCGCGCGCGACAGGGACCGGCCGATCGCCTCTCCGCTCGCCCGGCGTCGTGCCCGCGAACTGGGGGTCGACCTGTCCGCGGTGACCGGGACCGGCCTGGGCGGAAGGATCATCCGCGCCGACGTGGAGGCCGCCGGGCAGGCCGCAAGGGACGCAGGCGCCGCCGGGCGCGCCGCGACGGACGGGCAGGCCGCCGGGCGCGCCGCGGCGGACGGGCAGGCCGCCGGGCGCGCCGCGGCGGACGGGCAGGCCGCCGGGCGCGCCGCGGCGGACGGGGAGGCGGCCTCCGGGCGTGCCCAGGGCCGGTCGTCGGCAACGCGGCCCGGCGGCAAGGTCCAGGCGGTGTCGGCCGGCGGTGACTCCACACGGGCGCCGCTGACCAGGATCCAGCAGGCGACGGTGCGCAGGCTCGCCGACGGCGCGTCCGTCCCGGTGTTCGCGCTGACCGCCGAGGTGGACATGAACGCCGCGATGGCGCTCCGCTCCGCCCTTGCCGAGGTCAGTGATCCGGCGCCGACCGTCACCGACCTCGTCGTCGGGGCCGTGGCCCGGGCGCTCCGCGAGTTCCCCCGGCTGAACGCGTCCGCGGACGACGGCGCCGTCCTGCTGCACCCGCGGGTGAACGTGGGGATCGCCACGGAGACCCGGGACGGTCTCATCCTCCCCGTGGTGAAGGACGCCGACCGGCTGCCCGCGCCGGCACTGGCCGCTGTGACGAAGCCGCTCATCGCTCGGGTCCGGGACGGTGCGGCCACCCCGGCGGACCTGGACGGCGCCACGTTCACGGTCTCCAACCTCGGGATGTTCGGCATCGTCTCCTTCGAGGCCGCCATCGTTCCGCCGCAGGCCGCGATCCTGGCCGTGGGTGCGGTCAGGACGCTTCCGCGCTGGCGTGACGCCCTCCCGGGCACGAGCGAGAAGGACGGTGTCGTCGCCGTTCCCGTGATGGAGCTGACCCTCACCTGCGACCACCGCGTCGTCGATGGCGCGGACGCCGCCCGCTTCCTCACCCGCGTGGTCGCCCTGCTGCACCGCCCGCTGGCGCTGACGGTCCCCGAAGCGACCGCCTGACTCCAGCCCCCTGACCCGACACCGCCCTGCGAGAGGAGAACGAACGTGAGGCTGGACAAGAGCCGGCAGATCGGACTGTACCGCCAGATGGTCCGCATCCGAGAGTTCGAGGAACGTGTGAAAGGAACGTTCGCCGAGCATCCGGGCGTGATCCGCGGGCACACCCATCTGGCCGACGGCGCCGAGGCGTCCGTCGTCGGGTCGGTCGCCGCGATGCGTCCCGGCGACCAGGCCATGGCGACGTACCGCTGCCATGGCTATCCGATCGCGCTCGGCAGCGACACCGGGGCGATGATGGCCGAGATCTACGGCCGCGCCACGGGCCTGTGCGGGGGTTACGGCGGCTCCATGCATCTCACGGACGTCCCCCGTGGCTTTCTCGGCACCTCCGCCATCGTCGGGCAGAACATCCCGCAGGGCGTGGGGGCCGCGTATGCGGCTCAGCTACGCGGGCGCGGTGACGTCGTCCTGACGTTCTTCGGTGACGGCGCGACCAAGCAGGGCGCCTTCCACGAGTCGCTCAACGTCGCGGCGCTGTGGAAGCTGCCGGTCGTCTTCATCATGGAGAACAACAGTTTCAGCGTCTCCGTGCGCACGGAGGAGGAGGACGCGAACGCCGCCGCGGGCGAGCCGCTGGCCGTCAAGGCCAAGGCCTACAGCATCCCCGGCCTCACCATCGACGGTGGTGACCCCCTCGCGGTGTACGAGACGGTGTCCCAGGCCGTCGAGCGTGCCCGTGCCGGTGAGGGCCCGACGCTGATCGAGTCGCTCGTCTACCGTCTGTCGGCGCACGGGAACTCGATCGCGCCACCCGGGGTACCGCTGCACTACCCGGAGCACGAGGCGATCGCGGTCTATGGCGCCGTCGAGGAGTACGAGGCCGCCAAGCGGGGCGACCCGGTACCGCGCTTCCGGGCCCGGCTCGGAGCCGACGGACTACTCACCGCGGCCGAGGCCGAATCGATCGCGGAAGAGGCACGGGCCGAGATGCAGGCGGCGGTCGACTTCGCGCTGAACAGCCCGCTGCCAATGCCCGAAGCGGCGCTCTCCCATGTCTATGCGTGAGCGTCGACCCCCCGTCTCCGGCAGGAGCAAACAGGAGAGCCAGGAGAGCAGAGCATGAGCCACGAGATTCCGTTCGTCGCCGCGATCGCCGAAGCCGTACATGGGGAGATGTCGCGCGACGAAGACGTCGTGTTGTTCGGGCAGACCATAGGTGAGGACCACTACGAGAGCTTCCGGAAGGCGTTCCCGGGCGAACGCGTCAGGGTGACCCCCATCTCCGAGACAGCCGAGATCGGTATGGCCGCCGGGGCCGCCCTGGCGGGGAAGCGTCCCGTCGTCGACTGCACGATGGCGGAGTTCCTCCTCGTCGCCATGGACCAGGTCGTCAACGAGGCGAACCGTTTCCACTACATGAGCGGTGGCCGTGTGACGGCGCCGATGGTGCTGAAGGCCGGTTACGGATTCGCCGCCGGGTGGGGCGCCCAGCACAGCAATTCCATCTACGGCATGTTCCTGGGCGTACCGGGCCTGAAGGTGGCGCTGCCCTCGACGCCCGCCGACGCCAAGGGCCTCATGACGAGCGCCATCCGCGACGACAACCCCGTCCTGTACCTGCACAGCTTCCTCCAGTTGCTGGAGACAGGGCCGGTGCCCGAGGGCGAGCACGTCGTCCCCTTCGGCGTCGCCGACGTCAAGCGGCCCGGGACCGATGTGACGGTGGTGGCCACCGGCTGGACCGTGTCCCTCGCCCTGGCCGCCGCCGAGCGCCTGGCCGCGGAGGGCACCGAGGCCGAGGTGATCGATCCGAGGACCATCGCCCCCCTGGACACCGAGACCGTGCTGGCGTCCGTGGCGCGCACCGGGCGGCTGGTGCTGGTGGACCAGGCGCCCCGGCACGGGTCGGTCGCCACGGTGATCGCGGGGGAGGTCGCCGAGCACGGCTGGTCGTATCTGCGAGCGCCGATCATGCAGGTCACCGCACTCGACGCGCCGATCGCCTATGCCCGGCCGATGGAGGAGTACGTACTGCCGAACGAGGAACGCATCGTCGAAGCCGCACGGAAGGTCGTCGGCGCGCCGGCTGGCAGGGCGTGAACGGCGACCAGGCACGCGCGGCGCTGCGGACGATGTGGCGCATCCGCGTGTTCGAGGAGAGGGTCGGCAGGCTCAAGCGCGCCGACCAGGTGCCCGGGCTGATTCACCTCAGCATCGGCGGTGAGGGCGTCGCCGCCGCCGTGTGCGGGCAGTTGAGCGACGACGACGTCGTCTACAGCGGCCACCGGGCCCACGGCCATGTGATCGCCAAAGGCGCCCCGCTTCGCGAGACGATGGCCGAGTTGATGGGACGGGCTCGCGGTCTGTGCCGGGGGATGGGCGGCTCGATGCACCTGGTGGACGCCGCGCACGGGATGCTCGGGGCCACAGGAGTGGTGGGAGGCAGCGTCCCCCTGGCGCTCGGCAGCGCCCTCGCCGCCCGGATGCTCGGCAAGGACGCTGTCGCGGTCGTGTTCTTCGGGGACGGGGCGGTCCAGTCGGGGGTGTTCGCCGAGTCGGTGAACCTCGCCGCGCTGTGGCGGCTTCCGGTGGTGCTGGTATGCGAGAACAACGGGTTCGCCGAGTTCACCCCGCGTTCCGCGCACACCCCGGTCGAGCGGGTGAGCGACCTCGTCGCCACGTGGGGCGTGACCTCCGCGACGGTCGACGGCAGTGAGGCCACCGCCGTGTGGGACGCGTTCGGCGAGCTGCTGGACGGGGCCAGGGCGGGACGAGGCCCGGCACTGCTCGAAGCCCTGACGCACCGCCTTCGCGGACACTACGAAGGCGACCCCGACCGCTATCGCGACGCGGTCTCAAGCGAGGAGTGGAGGCGGCTCGATCCCATCGTGCGGCTGGAGGAGACGGGCGTCGAGCGTGGCTGGTTCGACGCCGGAGAGGCGAAGTCGGCGCGGGAGGACGCCGTCGCCGCCGTGGACGACGCCGTCGAGTGGGCCGGGCAGAGCCCGTATCCGACGCAGGCACTCGCCGCGGCCTCGGTGTACGCGTCATGACCCGCACGACCTACGCCAAGGCCGTCGGCGGCGCTCTCGCCGATGCGATGCGCGCGGACCCGCGGGTGTTCGTCATCGGAGAGGACGTCTCCGCGGGCGGCCCGTTCACGATCACACGAGGGCTTGTGGACGAGTTCGGCCCTGAGCGTGTGCGGGACACCCCCATCAGCGAAGCCGCGATCTGCGGTATCGCCATCGGCGCGGCGCAGTCCGGGCTCCGCCCGGTTCTGGAGATCATGTACATCGACTTCCTGACGCTCGCCCTCGACCAGCTCGCGAACACCGCGGCCAAGGCGCGGTTCATGTCCGGTGGGCAGCTCTCGGTGCCGATGGTGCTGCGCACCCAGGGCGGGGCCGGCCAGCGAGCGGGCGCGCAGCACTCGCAGAGCCTGGAGAGCTGGCTGTGCCATGTGCCGGGACTGAAGGTCATCATGCCCAGCCGCGCCGCCGACGCGGCGGGGTTGCTCGCCTCAGCGATCGAGGACCCCGACCCGGTGGTGGTCGTGGAGAACAAGACGCTGTACTTCCGTGCCGAAGAGGTCCAGGAGCCCATCGAGCCCGTGCCGATCGGTGAAGCGGCGGTGTTGCGCCCGGGCCGTGACGTCACCGTCGTGGCGCTGTCACGCATGGTGCACGAGGCGCTGGCCGCGGCCGAGGACCTGGCCGCGGACGGCACAGAGGTCGAGGTGATCGATCCACGGACACTGGTGCCGCTCGACCTCGCCACCATCGTCGCCTCAGTGCGCCGGACGAACCGGCTGGTGGTGGCGCACGAGGCGGTCGGCGCCTCGGGATTCGGCGCCGAGATCGCGGCTGCGGTGGGCCGCGCGGCGTTCGACCACCTCGACGCGCCCATCGAGCGGGTCGCCGCGCCGTTCCAGCCGATTCCGGTAAGCCCACCCCTGGAGGACGCCTACCTGCCCGGACGCGAGGAGGTACGGCGGGCCGTACTCACCGTCCTAGACCGCCCGCCCCTGCAGACGTGACCAGGCGCGATCGGATAGGCGGCGCGATCACGATGGTCGCTGCGGGCAGGCAGTACGCGCTGGGCGCGGTTCCCGCTCCGATCGCCGCCCGGCTGGTGATGCCGACGACCGCCTCCAGCCGGCCGTCCCATACCGGGGACCCGCTGAATCCCGGGCTGACCCGCAGGCCGCTCTGCGCCTCACCGACCAGGTGCAGGCTCCCGACGATGTCGGAACCGCGCAGCTCTCCGGTCACCCACACACCCGTCTCATGGCCGTCCAGAAAGCCGAAGACCTGGAACGGATGACCGAAAAGGTCGTCGACGGCCGTCATTGACGAGGGAATGGCCGCCTCCGGCGGAGGGCCGTGCAATCTGAGCCCCGCGACGTCCCCGCGGCCGTCCTCGGCGAGCGGTGCCCAAGCGACCACCTCGGCCGTGAACCTGCGTCCCGACGTGGCGAAAGGAAAGTCGAGATGTATGGGAACAGCCGGTACTCCATCGGCCATGGTGTCGCGGTCCAGCGAATAATTCACCACATGCGCGCAGGTGACGATCTCGCGCTCACCGACGAGCAGCCCTAGGCCGACCCCGTCGCCCTCCGCACTCAGCACACGAACGAGTCCCGGAGTGAAACGGGCCGCGCGTACACGGCCCGCATCAGCCGTTCGCTCGTCCATCCCCGGGGAGCCCCTCAAAGCGGTCGGATGCGATCAGAGACGTCATTGTCCATCTAATCGCAGACCCGTGCGGCAGGTGTGCCGGTGATCGCTCTGGCCAGCCATGGCAAGCCTCGCCTCCCCATGCACTCACCCGCGATTCCAGGACACGATTCGAAACAGATAAGCTCATTCACTCATAGCAATTATCTAGAGAACGGTCTGGTAACAAACGGAAAGCTTGCCGGAGCGAGTGGCCACTACACGTCGCCGCCCAAGCCGCTCGCTACCGCATTCAACAGCGGCGGACCGCCCAGAAACGAGAAAGACCCGTAGGTGTAGACGGACCCCCGGACGGGTCTCCACCCACGAGGACGGACCACGCCAGCGTCCCCCAGATAGGGACTCGTCCAGGACAAGCACTCCAGCGAGGGCTGGCCGATCGACAGGATCGCCCGCCACCACCGAATCGTGGATTGGGGGCATGCCCGGCCTCTAGGCTTCGCGGGGTGATGGCCCTATCGGACGACGCGCTGCCGGACCCGCTCTCTGACCGGGAACATCGCGTTCTCAGCGAAGCCGGCCTGGCGCTGTTCGCCGGACGCCTGATCCTGGACGCGCAGCCGCCGATCGATGACGCGGTCCTCGATGCGGTGGCCGAGCGCTGCGCCGGGCCGCTGCCCGATCCGCTCATCGCGCTGTGGCGCACCGCCTTTGGCGGACGGCTCGACTACGACCTGCGCGCTGATCTCGACGGCCAGGACGTCCCGCTGTCGTTGGTGGAGCTGTTCTATCCCGACAGCGACGGCTACCACGACCTGTGGGGCTGGATCGATCACGAATGCGGACTGGCCGAGGAGTACCAGCCGGACTGGTCTGGCGGCCTCGTCCACTTGCCGATCGGTGGTTTCGAGTATCTCGAGCGCGTCTACGTGCACACCGCCGCCGGCCCGGACCACGGCGCCATCGTCTGCTGGCGGCAGGGACTGCCACCCGGATGGGAGCTGTCCACCGGCGACCGCACCGGGCGGCTCGCGGACGACCTGCATGCGCTGTTCGGCCGACTCGTCCTGGATCGGGATCCCTGGGAGAGCCAAGGCGACACGGGCGCAGAGATACGTGACGCCATCGAGGAACTGGGAACCCGTGGCGACCCGGACGCCCGGTCGGCCGCAGCGAAGCTGCGCCGGCTCGTCCGGGCGACCGTGCTCGACTGGCGGGGCGCGCTGGACGAGGGCACGCTCGCCGGGCAGCGTCGGCTCCGGCGGCTGGCCCTGGAACGGGCGGCGGCCGATGACGATGTGGCGCTGCTCGCGCGCCTCGTGGCGATGGGCTGTGATCCGGCGGAGGAGATTGACAGCGGGCTGAGTCCGCTCGAGGTGGCCCTTCGCCATCGGGCCTTCGAGGCCATCGCGTGGCTGCTCGAACAAGGTGTCCCGGTCGAGAACTCCTTGCGGGTCGGCGCGCACGCTGTCGATGTGGACCTTGCCCGGACTCTCCTTGACCGTGGCGCGCCGGTCGACGCGAGCACGGTGACGCGGGCGTTGGAGAACGAGGACCCGGAGGTCGTGCACCTGCTGTCCCGCGCCGTGCGGCCGGACGAGGAGCTCGCCCGGCTCGGGCCGCGGCTTCGGATGCTGGCCGCCCAGGCCGCGCTCGCCGGTGACCGGCTATCGACCCGATCCGACGCAACGCTTGCCGAGCGTGAGCAGCGCCGGTCTTCGATACTGACAGAACTCGCGGACCGACTCGACCCCGGCCACCGCCGCACCTGACCCCCAACCGGTGCCAGTTCGGGTGATCGACCCGGGGCTGAATCAACCGTCGTGTGTTGTCGGGGCAGGATACGTCCACGCACGCGCCGTGGCACCGGATGGATCGAGGCCCCACATACGAACGGATGCGGCTTCGTCGGCGCGCCCTTCGGCCTCAAGGTGGGCGGTCAGTATGTCCAGAATATTCGGATCGGACAATGAAGGTGTGGAAGCGTAAGTGCGGCCACTGATGATGCTGGAACGTAGCAGATCTTCGGCCTGGATGGCACGTCCGCAGCGCCTGAGAATGTGATCGACCTCCCTCAGCGCCGCAGGATTTCCGGTCTCCGCCATGAGCCGCCAGACGGCCACGGCCTCCTCGGATCTTCCTCGTCCTTCTAACAATGCGCTGAGTTTCTGGAGTAGTGGCCAGTGCTGTACCGGTAGTGCGGCTGAAAGTATATCGATGGCCGCGTCGAGGTCCCCGGCCGCCTCAAGTTCGGCAGCACGGTCCAAGGCCGGAAATCGCTGTCCGAATACGTACGTGGAACCATGGCCGGCCATCTCTTGTGGGTCCGGACGGTTTCCAGGCCGGTCTGTTTCGCACTCGGTTTGGTTCTCGTCCCATCCGGCTACGGTGCTCAACCATTCTTGGGCGTCGTCATCGCCGTTGTCCGCCAGCTGCCCGAACAAAGCCGAGATCCGATCGCGTCGGCCTGCCTTGTAGAGAAGATCGATCAAGTCACGGCGGCACCGGCGGAGGTTGTCGCGGGCGGCGGGCCACAAGAGCTCTTCGGCCTCGGTGATCCGCCCGGTCTCAGCGAGTTGAGCAGCGAGGAAACGAATTGCCGTGATGTCGCCCTGGTCGGCGAGCGGACGAATCCAGGCTTCGGCCTCGTCGAACCGCTCGTGATTCGCCAGTAGCCAATACACATGGAAGAACGCTCGATCGTTGCCCGCGGCGCTGGCTCGCTTTGCCCAGTGAAGTGCCCCGTCGATGTCGCCGCGATCTTCGGCGGCCAGCGACAGCGTCACCATGCCGTTCAGGCTGCCTATGCGGGCACTGGCCTCAGAATACTGACTGGCCAAGACGTGCAGACCTCGATATGCGAGGAACTCCCCCAGGAGTGCATATATTTCAGCGCGATCCTCCCTGGGTGCTTGCTGAGCTGCGGAACCCAACAAGAGCGCGGCCTGTTCGAATTGGCATCGGACAGTGGCTTGTTCAGCCAGAAGGCGCAGCGTTGCCGCTGGAAGCTGATGCGCAAGGACGGCGTCCCAGAATTCACCGGGAATAGGTTGACCGCCACGATCCAAATGCTCCCAGAGTGGATCGGCCAGCCGGTAGAACGGCCCACCGGAAGGGATGCCCCGGCGAGGACGTACACGGCTGAGCGGACCCGGAACACCGTGACTGCGGAGAGTGAGTCGCGCGAGAGCTTTCTCAAGCCAATCGTCGGAGAGCTCGTTGAGCTCCAGATCGGTGAGGTAGCCGAACGCGGCATCCGCGAGTACCGGCAACGGCACGTCTGACCCGCAGTCCAACCGCCGGGCGTCGTAGGCGGCATGGATGAGGGCGCGATCTGCTGGAGTGGCTGATTGATAGCGGTCGAGCAGAACCGGAACGCCGGCCAGATACTGCGTGACGAGACCGTCGACCGAGTGAGCGGCTGCCTCCGCCAACCGGGGGTCTTCCTCGCCAACGTTCTGAAGCACGGTCAGATCCGCGGCGGTGAACGAATCCGGAATGTGGATCTGATGGCCGACCAGCAACTCCCGGGCTTGGGCGAATCTATCGATGCCTTCTTCAGGACGGGCGCTGATACGGGCCCACTGCTCGCGCGGAAGCGTGGCCAACAACAGAATCGGTGCACGGTCACGTGCGCGCAGCAACTCTCGCAGACCGGACGCGACACGTTCCCCGAGCGTGGGATGAGCCAGGTACTCCTGCGCCTCGTTCAGCCACACCACGGTCTGCTGACCGACACGGTCCATCCCCGCCAGTACCGCCTCCGCCCGAGTCGGATCGATTGGATGCCACAATCGCCAACTGCGGGGCAGAGCCTGTATCCCTTCCCAGCATGCGCGGGTCTTGCCGGTCGAGGAAGAGCCGACCAGGACCGCGATCGCGCTTCGTCCCTCACTGGCCTCCGCTACGACTTGTGTCAGTCGCGCATCATGGGCGCGTGTGATGTACCGCGGCAGAACGGGCAGGGGCCCGGAATCGGCTGCGGCGCTGATCGCGCGGCGCACTTCTAGCGCGAACGGATCCAGAGTGCCGATTGGCATGCCGACCGGCACGGTCATCTGCGCCTGGACCCACAACTCCCTCACACGGCCGACGGCGTCCGAGACGTCCCAACGCGCAAGACGGGCCAGTACCTTTGCGACCGCCATCGTGTCGCCCTGTGAGGGCGGCAAACCTGCGTCACCGATGATCCGATGAATGGTGTCCCGACCCGGCCATCCAGCCACCGCCTCGGTGCCCGCCAACTCGGCTTGGTGGTGGATGTCGTCCAAGGACGGTGCGCCGGCCTCGACATACAGGCGATACAGCAGATTTTTGAGATCCTGCAGCGGTCCCGGCGGTAGCCGAGGTTGCGCAATCCGCCGGGGCCGACGTACGGGGCGGCTCTTCCCATCGCCACTCATCGCACGCATCATCTCGCAGATCCGTCCTCAGCATGTCTGAACAGCACTGAAGCCGGTCCTTGCCAGAACTGATCGCGACTGAAACGTCCACTTCCCGAAGCGCCGAGAGTGGTGCTTACGTCGGCCGACGCTCCGATCACCTGCAACGGGCAAGGAGCCACATGACTACCGAAGAGCACCCCAAGACCAAGCGCTGGATCCTGATACGCGCCGCTATCAGCGGCGCTATCGCGGGTGGGGTAAGGGCCATCGTCGACCATCTTCTCGGCGCCTAGCACAGCCGGGGGCGCTGGAGCCCGCTGCTCCAGCGCCCCCGGTTTGGTGTGCGACGCGTCGCCCCACAGGCATGGGCTGGGGCAGCAGGATGCCAGGCGCCACGGCGTTTTCAATCGAGGGTCTGCGACATCCGCACATCGGCACGGGGTGGAGCTCGCCCACCAAATGGGCTTCAAGACCGCTGTCGAGCATCCTCTCAGCGGCAGAAGAGTGCGTTGACGCTTCGACTCTGACGGGACTCAGCCGGATCGTTGGCCACGTGGTCGCGATCCGGCTCTTCCGTCCTCAGCGCTCCCACCGGCACGCTGACCTGCATGACAGCGATGCCCACACCCCCACGGAGAGGGACTTGCCTGGGACGGTCGGCGTCTGAACGGTATTACCGGTTCTTAGGGGTCATGTGGTGCTGACGGTAGTGCTCGGCCAAGATGTCGTCGCCGAAGTCGTCGGCGGGGTTGCGCCAGACCGAGTGGATATGGGCACCGTTGTCTTGAGAGTTGTCGTGTTCGATCAGCAGGACCGGTCCCTGGATACGGAAGTAGTGCCGGTCTCCGGGTGATGTGCCGCCGGCCCAGGCGAACACCAGGTTCTGCAGGCCGGCGTGCTCGATGTTGCGGAGTTGCGCTGCCGCGACGTCCGATGGCAGCCGCCCGGCGAACGCTTCGACGACGGCGAACAGGGCGCTGAGTTGGTGCTCGCGCAGCGCGCTCCCGGGTAGTCCCCTGGGGTCGTCGCGCACGTAGCTGAGGATGTCGCGCTCGGCCTCGCTGAGCACGTAGTCGGGTTCGGGCGCGAACATCGGGTCCGGCCGCTCGAGGTGGCCGATCTTGGGTGTGATGCGGGTCGCCAGATCCGGCGGCGGTCGATGGTGGATGATCGCGGAGGCACGTTGCGCGGGGTCGAGGGAATTGACGAAGCGGTAGCCGGCTTCTTCGTCATCGGCGAGCGGAGCGAGTGTGCCGAAGGCGGCCGGCTGCGAGCCGAGCAAGCAGGGGGTGGGAGACACATAACGTCCGTCCACCACAGTGAAGTTGAGCGAAACATGGTGCCCGGCGAGTTGCCAGCCCCACGCGCCGGTGTCACCGGGGCGGCCGAACACCTTGAAGCAGTACCGCCCCGGGTCGAACAGGTCTGCGCTGGCCGGACGTTTCACAGCGGTCAGCGCACGGAGCACATGCTCCATGGCGATCACAGAGACGACCTTGGCGTAGCCCGGCATGCTGGTACCGGACACGATCAACTCGTGCGCCAGCTTGCGTTGCGCCTCGTCGAGCGCGCCGATCGGCAAGCCGTCGCGTTGCCTGGCGGGCAGAAACGACCAATCACGCCGCTGAGCCTCATCGGCGAAGTCGAATCCGACCCTGTCCCGCTGCACCTCGGTCAGCGCCGCAAGGAAGGCGGCTGCGGCTTCGGCCATCGCACGCGCGGTCTCAGGAGCAGTCCGCGGCAGTTCGTCCACTGCGTCCATCTCCGATCTCAAGGCCTGCGCACCCCCGGTTCAGCGCTTTGCGTCGGCCCGGGACGGGTAAATGTGTGCAACGAATGCCAGACTCGAACATCATTGCATGCGGACCATCCTGGCGGCGCAGGCCTGAACCTTTCCTGTTGCCGCGGTGCAAACGTGCCCGAACCGCCCTACAGCCGCCCATCCGCTCATCGGCAGACCAGCGCGTTCCGGTCTGCTGCCCTCGTTTCAAGTGCCGGACGCCATGTAGGCGGCGAGGATGTAGTTGGGTGGCGGTCGAGGTTGTTGCGGGCCCGGTCGTAGCGCATGGTGGTGCTCGGGTCTGCATGGCGTGCGGCGATCTGTAGGTCGCGCAGATCGGGCCGCCTGGAGGATGAGCCGCCAATTCTCGGTCATACGGCCTCGTTGTCTCCCAACATCCAAGATGCCGACCGGGCAGTCGGGCAACTGCTCCGGATCATCGCGGTCGGATTGAGCCCGCGGTCGGCGGCATGAGCGGATGTGTCAGTTTGCGGAGTCGGCTCTGCGGGAGGTCGTCTCCCATTCGGCCCAAGTAGTCAAGCGGCGGCGGTACGTCGCCGTGGCGACGTCGTAGGCTTGGACGCCGAACAGCACTCGCAGCGGCGGTTCCGGTGAGTCCACGATGGAAAGTAGTGCGGTCGCTGCCCGTTGGGGGTCGCCGGCCGGTTCGCCGGTGATCGCGTGCAGGTCATCTCGGGCGCGGTCGTAGGCGGGGTTTGAAGTGGCCTTGTTCATCGAGTCGCCCCACCAGTCGGTTCGGAACGCTGAAGGCTCGACGATGGTCACTTTGACCCCGAACGGAGCGACTTCCTGGGCGAGCGATTCGGTGAAGCCTTCCAGTCCCCATTTGGAGGCGTGGTAGAGCCCGAGCAGAGGCAGTGCGGCCACCCCGCCGAGGCTGGAGATCTGCACGAGGTGACCGGTGCGCTGCGAACGCAGGATCGGGACCGCCGCCTGGGTGACCCACAGAGCACCGAAGAGGTTGGTATCCAGTTGGGCGCGGGCCTCGGTTTCGGTGACCTCCTCGACAGCGCCGGACAGGCCGTAGCCGGCGTTGTTGACCACGACGTCGAGGCGCCCGAATATTTCGTGCGCGTGCCGTACCGCGGCGAAGCAGTCCGCGCGGTCGGTCACGTCCAGCCGAATCGGCAGGACCGCATCGCCGAACCGCGCCGCCAGGTCGGACAGGCTGTCGGTTCGGCGTGCGGTTGCGGCGACCCGATCCCCGCGGCTGAGCGCCGCCTCAGCGAACGCGCGGCCCAGGCCACGGGAAGCCCCGGTGAGGAACCAGATCTTGGGCGTCGGCATCAGGCGCCGAGTTCGTCGATGAGGCCGGCCCGGTGCGGTTTCCAGCCGAGCTCGCCGCTGGCTTTGGCGTTGCTGGCGGCCTGGTCGAGCATGAAGGCGTCGACCATGACGCCCCAATGCCGCCGGGCGTCGTCCGGGTCCCATGGGGCGACCGTGGCGCCGACGCGCTCGGCGACGGCCCTGGCGGCATCGGCGACAGTGACGGAATCCCCAGCGGTGCCAAGGTAGACGGACCCAGGCGGCGCGGACTCGACCGCTAGCGCGTACAGGTCGCCGAGATCGTCGGCGTGCACGGTGGCCCATCGGTTACCGCCGTCACCGAGATGGCGAACGACGCTGGTGCCGTCCTGCTGCTGCGGGGTGAGCAGGACCGGGACATAGCCGCGCGCGTCGCCGTAGACCAGAGCCGGCCGAATGCGGACCGTGCGCACTCGCGGTGCGGCCTCGGCGAGTATCCGTTCTACGTCGGGGCGCCACGACACGACCATTGGCGGGTTGAACGGTGAGTCCTCGGTGGCGGGCTCGGTCCCGGTGTTGCCGTGCAGCCACAGCCCGCTGGTGTACAGCAGAGGTTTGTCGGTGCCGGCGAAGGCCCGCAGGGTGGTCTCGACCACGCCGTGGTCGAGACCACCGGCACGTTCATCGTTGCTCGAGGCGGCGTGCACGAACGCGTCCACCCGTGGCAGCACATCGGCCAGCGCTTCGGGCTCGAACAGATCGGCCGTGATGGAGGCGACCCCGTCCGGCAGTCCCGTGTTCGCTCGGACGACGCCGATGACATCGTGCCCGCGCCGCCGCAGTGCCCGCACGACCGCACTGCCGATGGTGCCCGTGGCTCCCGTGACTAAGACCAGCATGAAGCCCCCTTGATTTCTAACGTTGTTAGAAATCGACCGTAGCCGTGCTCGGCTAGGCTTGTCTACCGTTGTTAGAAAACCGAGGGATGCTCAGTGCCAGGGTCGGATGGACGAATCAAGGGGCCCAGCGACGAGCGCGCACAGGCACGCGAGCGCCTCCGGCGCCGCTTGCTGGACGCCGCCCGGGCGCTGGCAACCGAACACGGCGGCTATGACGCCGTCACGGTGCGGGCGGTCGCGAGCCGGGTCGGCTACGCCGCTCCGGTGGTCTACCAGTACTTCTCGAACAAGCACGACCTGCTGGTCGCCGTTGTGGACACCGGTTTCGCCGAACTGGCCGAACGACTCGGCCGGGCCCAGTGTCGGAACAAGACGGACATGCTGCTGGCGACCGCCGAGGAGTATTGGGCGTTCGCGATGGCCGAGCCGTATCTGTACCGGCTGATGCACGGACTGGGCGGCGTCCCCTTCGGAGAACCGAACACGCCCAAGAGCGCGCTCGACTGCTTCCACCTGCTCGCCGCTGCCGCCGGCACCCGCGCACCGGGCAGGGATCAGGACACGGTCACCGACCTGTTCTGGGCCCAACTCCACGGCCTGGTCACCCTCACACTCGACGGTCGAATCAAAGGGGGCCCCACCCGCGCCCAGCGGCTACTCCCCGATCTTGTCGCCGCCTACACCTGACGCCCGACTCCCTCCTGCCCTGCCGGTCGAGTGATCAACAGACCGACATCCGCACATCCGCCCTGGACGTGCCCAGTGTCGAGGGCCGCTGCTGAGGCGTCGCGGTCGTCCCACGCACGTCGGCCGACGACGTGCCAGCCGAGTCGGCCGCCCGGCGGACCGGCGCAAGAGCCGAACCGAACACGCGGCGTAGGCATTCCGATGATCCACTTCGGGGCTCTGACCTGGCTCGGTAGCGCCTCCACGACATCTCGTGCTCACCAGGTGCCATCCAAAGCCAACAAAAGCAACAGGGACCTCGTCCAGATTGAGATCTTGGACGAAGTCCCTGCTCAGAGTGGCGGAGGATCGGGGATTTGAACCCCGGATGGGCTTGCACCCAAACCGCATTAGCAGTGCGGCGCCATAGACCGGACTAGGCGAATCCTCCAGCAGCCATCAGGCTCAGGACAGGCTACCGGTTCGGCGAGCCAACCGGCAAAGCGTGACCTGCGTGCTCGTCAGGATAGTCGGAAACGCCTTCGAGCGCGTGCGCTCCCGGGGCCGCGGGAGCGGTGCGCCGAACGTCAGCCCAGGCGGAAGCCGGTGAACCCGCAGGCCTCGGCCAGGTCGTTCCCGTGCTGCCGCATGCTCGAGAGGTCGGGCTGGCGCGGGCTCGTCGAGCCGGACTGCAGGCTCCGCAGAAGCGACGCGGTCTCGTCGAGGTCGCCGGCGAACGCGGTCGCGGCCGTCTCGACGTCCCCGCCCGCGCTCTGCCCCTCAGACCGCACCTTGGAGGCCGTGTCAGAGAACTTCTGCGCGGTCGCCGAAGCGCCGCTGGGGGACGACATCGACATGCCGCTGGTCGAGAAGCTGCGCAGCTCCGTCTCGATGTTCTTGCAGGCGGTCTTCTTCTTCCCGCCGGCGATGGTGTCGATCGCGCCACAGCCCGTCGAACCGAGCATCAGGCCGCCGACGGCGAGGACGCCGACCAGCTTGGTGGCGGAAATGCGCATGGGGTTTCTCCTTCAGGGGGTTGGGCTTGAACGGGATCAAGACTCCCAGGTCACACCCGTCTCAATCACACCTTTGGCGTACCTTCGCCACAAAGGGTTCCGTGACTCAAGTCACACCTGTGCCGGGCCCTCGCGTCCGACAACCGATTCGCCCACAGGTCCAGGGAGCCGGTACAGTTAGCTCCGGCAGGCACCCGTAGCTCAACGGATAGAGCATCTGACTACGGATCAGAAGGTTAGGGGTTCGAATCCCTTCGGGTGCGCCCAGCTCAGAGGCACTTTGCGATCATGCAAGGTGCCTCGTTGCTAACGGGTACAGCAGCGAAGTACAGCTACGCGGCCGGTGATGTCCCTTCCCCGCCCTGGTCATCCGGGCGCCGGAGGTGGTCTCCGAGCCTCTTGAGCGCGGCTCTGGTGTCCTCTGAGGGAACCTCCGTGTAGATCTCCATGGTGATGCTGATCCGGCTGTGCCGGAGGATCTGCATTGCCACGCGCGGGTGGACGTCGAGCGCGGCCAGCAGCTTGCCGCACGTGTGCCGCGTGTCGTGTACCCGGATCGCTCGGACGCCGGCAGCGGCGCAGCGGGACTCAAACGCGCGGTTGACGTTGCGGGGTTCGATCGGACGGCCGGTCCGGGTGGTAAAGACGAGTCCGCTTGCCTGCCAGTCGTCGCCAGCGGCCTTGCGCGCCTCTGCCAGCTGGCGTTCCCGGATGCGGAGTGCCGACGTGCACGGGGACGGGAGGGGAAGCACGTCGGTAGAGCCGTCCGTCTTGGTGCGCTCCTTGTGGATCAGACGGGCGCCGACGCGCTGTAGCTGCCACCCGATGGACAGCTCTTCCGCGGTGAAGTCGATGTCTGCCCAGCGCAGGCCGAACACCTCGCCCTTGCGCATCCCCATGACGAGGATGAGAACCCACGCGGCATACAGCGGGTCATCGGTTTCCCTGGCGTATTCGAGGAACCGGCGCGCCTCCTCTACGGTCCAGGTGGACGCCTTGCGTGTCCGCTTCCGCGCGGTTGGGACCTTGGCCAGCGCTGCGACGTTGCGGGAGAGAATCTCCTCTGTGCGCGCGTGGTTGAGCGCGGCCCGGAGCGTGTTACGCGCTGCGGTGATGGTTCGGCGACTCGGGTAGTCCTGGCAGCACTGCCCGACCGCGCAGCACCGTTGCCGCTTGCTCGGCCGCCGCGCGTCCTTGCCCTGTGCGCAGCACTGGCAGGCGCTCGGAACGCCGTTCAGCCACTTCTGAACGTCCCGGACGGTAAGCCGGTCGAGCCGCTTTCTCCCCAGTCCGGGGATGATGTGGAGCCGGGACATCAGCTCATAGTGTGAATAGGTGTTCGGTTCCCGATTCGGTTCAATCACGTCTTTGAGCCAGTATGTGAGGTACTGCTCAACGGTCGGCATGCTGGTAGCGATAGGTCGCTGCTTGGCTTCGTTGAGAAGCTTGATGTACTTCTCATGCACGATTTCGCGGGTCTTCCCGTAGACCCATTTCTTACGGCGTTCCCCGCTGGGCGTGGTGACCCATGCGTAAGCGGCGTAGCCGTTCCGGTAGGGGAATATCGACCCTTCCCCGTTCGCGCGTCTGGCCATTAACTCCCCTCCCCTTCGTCCGGGTCGATGACGTCGAAGAGACTGGCCGTAGGGAGAGCGTCTAGCCACGCGTCGAGGTCACCACGGCGAACCCGCGCGGTGCCGTCGAGTACGGCGTGAGGAGGGGTGTTCCCCAGAATCCGCCATGCCTGCCACTCCTCCGGGGTGGCGTCGATCTCGGCGCAGATGTCCGGGACGGTGAGCCACTCGTCAGGGTTGGCGGGCGCGATGTTCGGTCGGGTGCGGGTGCGGATCAGTTCGCGGGCCTCCTCGATGGTGAGCCACTGCGAGCCGCTGAGCGTCCGCTTGCGGTCGAGCCATGCGGCCAGGTCGGCGCGGTGTACACGGGTGACCCCGTCTGGGCCAGCGGTGTGGGCGGGCGCGGTTCCGGCGGTCTGCCAGCTCTCCCACAGGGCGGGTGCGACGCTCAGCAGTTCGCAGAGGTCGGCGAGGGTGAGCCACCATTCGCGCGGGAACTCCTGCGATTCGGTCGGGTTGTCGGCGGTCATGCGAGGTTGCTCGCTTCCGTCTCCAGGTGGGCGATGTAGTCGGCGATGGCGGTTCCGGGGATGCGGCGGGCGCGGCCCACGGTCACCGATCGCAGGGCGCCGGAGTCCATGAGTGCGTAGAGCGTGGTGCGCGATACCGACAGGAGCGCCATGGCCTCATGGACGCGGTAGAGCCGCATTGCCGGCGGCGCGTCGGCGAGCGTGGTGGCGTCCGGGTGCGTCATGGCGCCACCGTCCCTACCGCGGTGGCCAGCGGGGGACGTTGGACCGTCACTAGCCACCACCGGCCGCGCAACTCCCGGACGGCGCGGCGTCCAGCGGCCAGCATGACCAGCGCGGCACAGGTGCCAGACACGGTCAGCATCGGGACGGGGAACGCGGCCAGCAGCGCCAGTAGGCACAGCAGCGCCACGCGTGCGAGCGTGCTCACGGCGATACCTCCAACAGCAGTTCATCGGCGATGGCCGCTGCGCATCGCCAGCAGTAGGCGGCGCGGACCGGCGGGCGGGCGATCAGCCATCGGGCGGGCTGGTGTGCGAGCCGGTCACGGCGGCAGGTCCGGCGGCACCGTCCGCACTCGATAACCTCGGGCACGGCGGGGGCGACGTGCGGGGCGGCGGGGACGGTCCGGCGGTAGCCCTCGGGCAGAGTCGCCGGACCGTCCGACAGCGACAGCGCCAGCACGGACGACACGGTCCACGAGACGGACCATGACGCGGTGTCGGCCACGGTCCGGACGGTCCAGCGGACCGCGCGGCGGACGGTCCACTTCGTGGCGGCGGGGACGAGTCCGGGACCGTAGCCGGACGGGCGCATGAGGGTCTGCGGCAGACGGCACCCCTTGGCGTGGTTGCAGGGCTCGCAGGCCAGCACGAGCGCGGCGGCGTTCCACGTCGGCAGAATCGAGAACGGGATCAGGTGGTCAAGGGTGGCTTCGGCGAGGTCGCCGAACGGGTGCGCGCAGTAGAAGCACTGCGCGCCGTCCCGCTTGGCAAGCCTGCGCTTGAGCGTGCGACGCTTGGTGGAGTTCGGCCGGTTCGGGGTGCTCATCGGACACTCCCGTCCGAGGTGACCTCGGCGACGCGGCGGCGGCAGAACGCCAACCAGTCCGGGTTTTCGATCCGGCCGCACTCGATGTCTTCGGCGACCCGTTCGATCGTGACCATCCCGTCGTTGGTCAGCGTGACTGCGATCTGGCCGCACACGTCCTCGGCGGTGGCCAGGTCGTCTGGACTGACGCAGCCGCCTTCCCGGTACAGGGCGGCGACCATCAGCGCGGACGAGACGGGAACCTGCATCGGCAGCACGAACGGGCGGCCGGTCGTCTCGAACCAGACCGGCCCGGCGACAGCGGGAAGGCTGGACAGCGCGTTCGCAGGCTCCATAAGCGACGTGCCGAGCGCGGTCATCGGGTGACCTCCGTGCCCTGGGTGGTGGCCGGGGTCCAGCCGAGGTCACCACATACGGTGCAGTCCGGCTGCCACGGCAGGGCCGCACGCAGCGCGGGCAGTTCGCGATGCGGCAGCCACGGCGGCGGGGCGAACTGGTCGATGGTGCACGCGTCGCACAGTCGCCAGACCTCCACCGGCCGCCCGCCGGGGGCGAACGTGGCCAGCATCGCGCCGACGTTCGGCCGACTGCGGCGGGGCAGGTCGAACCCCGGGTGGGTGTCGGCGAGGTACATGCACGACCGGCACAGCACCAGCTGGCCGCCGATCGGCTCGAAACCCTTCCCCCCACAGCCCTTGCACGGCTCGGGGGTGGTCAGGACCTCCGGCAGTACCGGCAGGGCGGCCCAGTCGCCAGCGGCGACCGCGGCGCGGGCGGATTCGAGGTAAGCGGCCCGGGACGGCTTTACCAGGCTCGGGGTACCGTTGAGCTGCATCGTTGAGCCTCCAAGCACTCGATGCTCCGGCCCTGGCAGGTGGCAGCCTGTCAGGGCTTTTTCTTGTGTTCGCTGACGTCCGGTGACGTTCGCCAGCAACCTTGTATGTGAACATACGAGGTTGAGACTTCGTATGTCAACATGCGAGGTTGTTACACTGACAAGTGACCGCGTCCGCCCAGCTCAGGGAAGGTGAGCTAGCTATGCGGAGTGACTCATCGCCGTACGAACCGGCGTACGTCGCCATCGCCGACCACTACCGGCAGCAGATCAAGGCGGGGGATCTCGCCGCCGGCGACAAGCTCCCCAGTGAGCGCGTGATCTGTGAGCGGTGGGGGGTCTCCACCATCACGGCACGGGCCGCGCTGACCGCCCTCCGGAATGAGGGTCTGGTCTACGGGGTCAAGGGCAAGGGGACGTTCGTCCGGGAGGTCAAGCCTCTGGTTCGAATCGCCCCACATCGGTACTTCCGGCCTCACGACCGTCCCACTTACGTCATCGAGGCGGAACGTGCCGGGCGTGACCTCGATGTGCAGCACAAAACGCGCAAGGTACCCGCTTCTGTGGAAGTCGCCGAGCGTCTCAGCATCGATGAGGGGGACCTGGTCACCGAAACCGCCTACCTCATCAAAATGGGCGGACAGCCTGTTTCCAGCTCGTTCGCATGGGAACCGATCCGCATCACGGGCGGTACCCCTATCGAACTTCCCCACAAGGGGCCTTACGCGAATCGTGGAATCGTTCCACGATTCGATGCAATCGGCTTCACAGTCACCCGTGTAGATGAGATTCTCAACATCCGCATGCCGGAGCCGCAGGAAGCGGCCACGCTTCAAGTTCCGCAAGGCGTGCCGGTCGTGCGCATCAAGCAAACGTTCTGGGCGGGAGACATTCCCGTGGAAACGGCGGACATCGTATTCCCTGGTGACCGCTACGAACTCCATTACCTGATGGACATTCCGGAGCAGCCGGACGCACCGTCAACGGGGGAGAAATCAGAAGGGAAGGCGCCGACCATGGATAGCGGGTGGGAACACATCGACTGACCCGCACTCCGCGACGCTGTGTGAGGCCGGACGTCTCTGCGGGGACGTCCGGCCTCACGCTGTCTAGCGGTCGGCGACGGGGGGCCGGAGAGCCCCGTTCCGGGCGGTATCAGCGTGTGTGCAGGTAGAGCCTGCTAGGCGCTAGTCCGCTGGTGATGTCCGACATAGGGCGCTAGCCGGGCCGCTAGGTCTAGCGGAGCGGGGCGCTAGACCTAGCGGCCGGTCCGCGCGTCGGTCGGCCTCCAACTCGGTGGCGCGGGGCGGCTGTGCGTCACACACAGTGACAGCTTTGAGGGTTGCAGGCAGTGACCGCAATGCCCTCGAATTCCAGGGCAGGGACACAGGGACAGGGGGACAGAAGCCGACAGAAAGACTTGTGTCGGCTTCTGTCACCGTGTCCTCTGTCCCCAGCGGCCGGATTGGCAGGGGAACCGGTCACGGTACGTGTCGACCGCCCGCAAAGGCGAGTGTGACTCTCTGTGGCGTGGACCGGGTGGGGCGAGGGGTAGCCGTCCCAGCCGTCCCAGCATCATTGTCGCAGGTCAGCGCGGGACGGCTTGAAGATGCGGGACGGCTTGAGCCGTCCCAGCCAGGCAGTTGGGACGGCTCAAGCCGTCCCAGTGGTTCAAGCCGTCCCGGGGATGACCTGCACGGGGACGGGGTTGCGTCCACGGAGGTGGTGTACGAGTTTCCGCAGGTGAAGAGCGTGGCGTCGTGACGTGAGACGGCCACCGCGTAGATCCTTCGAGATGGATGATCAAGAAGAAGGAGACAACGCGATGGCCGCGGACAACAGTGTGGACCCTGCCGAGTGGATTGCCGAGCAGATCGGGGCGTGTGAGCCGGATCTGCTGCGGTCGATGGTCAAGACGATGGCCGAGGCGCTCATGAGCGCGGAGGCCGACGCGGTCTGCGGCGCCGACTACGGGGCTCGCTCGGACGGGCGGGTCAACCGCCGCAACGGCTACCGGTCCCGGGACTGGGACACCCGCGCCGGCACCGTGGAGTTGGCGATCCCGAAACTGCGCAGCGGGTCCTACTTCCCTGAGTGGCTGCTGGAGCGGCGGCGCCGGGCCGAGCAGGCCCTGGTCAGCGTGGTGGCCACGTCCTATCTGCTGGGTGTGTCGACGCGGCGGGTGGACAAGCTGGTGGAGCAGATGGGGATCAAGGGCATCTCCAAGAGCCAGGTGTCGCAGATGTCGAAGGTGCTGGACGCCCAGGTGGCCGCGTTCCGCAACCGGCCGTTGGAGGGCGGACCGTATGCGTTCGTGTGGGTCGATGCCCTGACCCAGAAGGTGCGTGAGGGCGGCCGGATCGTGAACGTGCACGTGCTGGTGGCCACCGGCGTCAACGCCGACGGGCACCGCGAGATCCTCGGGGTCGAGGTCACCTCGGCCGAGGACGGCGCCGGGTGGCTGGCGTTCCTGCGCGGCCTGGTCGCCCGCGGCCTGACCGGCGTCCAGCTGGTGACCTCCGACGCCCACGCCGGCCTGGTCGAGGCGATCGGATCCACTTTGCCCGGGGCGGGCTGGCAGCGGTGCCGGACGCATTACCTGCGCAACTTGCTGACCAGGGTACCCAAGTCGGCGCAGCCGTGGGTGGCGACGCTGGTACGCACCATCTTCGACCAGCCCGCCGCCGAAGAAGTCCACGCCCAGCACGCCCGCGTCGTCGCATCGCTGGAGGCCAAGCATCCCGATGCCGCCGAGCACCTGGACCAGGCCGAACCCGATCTGCTGGCCTTCACCGCGTTCCCTCGACAGATCTGGCGGCAGATCTGGTCGAACAATCCCCAGGAACGGCTGAACAAGGAGATCCGCCGGCGCACCGACGTGGTCGGGATCTTCCCCGACCGGGCCGCGATCGTCCGCCTGGTCGGCGCCGTCCTGATGGAGCAAACCGACGAATGGACCGAGGCCCGCCGCTACATGGGCCTGGAATTCCTCGCCAAAGCCCGCCTGCGCGTCATCGACGGAACCACACCCGACCCCAAGATCGACAACCAGGAACTCACCGCTTAACCTGCAGAAACAGGATCACGCGGAGGCCAACTCATACACCACTCCGCTGGACGTGACCGGGGACGGCTGGGACGGCTCCCCCTCCCCCTCTTGGGTGCTGCCTGTCCCTAGCCGTCACCAACCGTGCCGCCACTGGCCTAAGTACGGCACTCAAGAGGGGAGCGTGCGGGACCGCCCGGTCGTCGTCCCCCGGGAGGGGTAGCCGTACCAGCCGTACCAGCCTCATTTATGCAGGTAGATAGCGGTACGGCTTGAACGCTGGTACGGCTCAAGCCGTACCAGAGGGGTGCCGGGTGGTACGGCTTGACCCGTACCAGCCGCCCAAGCCGTACCATGGTTGACCACGGAAAACGAGGCTGGTACGGCTGGTACGGCTACCCCTCCGGATCCTATGCAGGCCCGTTTGGTGTCCCGCACGTCCACAGCGTCGCCAGAGTCGCCGAGCGGGGGCTCTAGAGCGGTTAGAGCACGGCGCCACACGGCAACGTACGGACGGCCGGACGTGGGCGCGGCTACCAGCCTCTAGCCGCTAGAGCGCCGGTCAGTCCCTGAGCAAGCCTCTAGTGGCGCCTCTAGGTCTAGAGGCCACCACGTCTAGACCTAGAGGCTGGGACGCGCCTCACGGCTCCAGGCGTAGCGGTAGCGGCCCAGGGGGCATCCGATGGCGTACTCAGTGCGTTCCGGGCGGAGACGGAAGATTGCCGCTACCCGCTACATGGGCTTATCTGCCCAGGTAGATCGGGTAGCGGCTCGGGTAGCGGAGCCGCTACCCGTAGCGGGCCGTCCGCTACCCGTAGCGGCTCGGGTAGGGGGCGACACTCGCAGGCGCGTTTGTGGAGTAGTACAGCCGAGAAGTACAGCAACGGCCACGGAGGCAGGGGGACGTCGGCGGACGTCAGCGGACACGTGACCTGCCAACGCCGATGGTCGGATTATGCCTGCCAGTTGCTACGGATCAGAAGGTTAGGGGTTCGAATCCCTTCGGGTGCGCCCAGCTCAAAGCCCCCTTGCGATCTCCGCGAGGGGGCTTTTGCGTGCGCCTTGGGAGCCATAGGGACAGGTCAAGCTCCGAAGCGGGCGCTGCTCATGGCCTCAGCCGCCGCGCGCTGACGTACGTCCAGCCTGCCCCGGCTGTTACGACTACTGGATGCCACGTGACCCGACTACGTCGGCAGGCACAGCTGACCTGGAGACCTCGGCCATCCTGTCCGTGAGCTGCATGGGCGTCGTTGCCTCAACGAGCATCCACCACGTAGAACCCGGCACCCATGGCCCACCACCGGAAGGTGTGTTGCCCGAACCAGACCGAGGCCCCCAGCGAACCGGCGTTGCAGCGTGATGACGGCTGCTGTTACGTCATCAGGGGCAGTTGCGGTCCACGACCTCATGGCCGAGCACTCGGCTGGTCGGGGGCGCCGACTCGGCCATGAACGTGGTGCGGAGGGCGGCGGGCGTCCGCCGCGCCGTCCAGTTTCCGTGACCCCGTGCAGGTTGTCCAGCCGCCATGAGGAGATCTCGCCCTTGCGGCGGTCCACCACGACGCAGCCGATGACGTCCTTTGTCGTCCCCGTCGCGCCTCAGGTCAGCGCCTGCCGTAGGCGTGACGCGAGCTGGACCCTCAGCTCTCGGGATGCTGGAGCCTTGTCCGGGTTAGGGATCACCAGGTTGTCGCCGTCGAAGCGCGGGATCACGTGCACGTGTAGGTGGGAGATCACCTGGTCTGGGGCGTCGTTGTTGTTGAGCACGGTGGTGCCTACGGCGCCGAAGGCCAACGGTGCCGCACGTGTGATCCGGGCGACCGCGCTGAACACTGCCGCAAGTAGGGACGGCTCAACCGTGTACAGAGCGGTCACGTGCTCGACTGGGCAGACCAGAACATGTCCAGGGTTGGTGCGTCGCTGCTTTCTGGCTAGTGAGACGAAGACTTGCTCAGTTCGCAGTGCGATCAAATCGCGATCCATCTCACCCGAGCCCATTGCGCAAAAGGGGCATTCGTCAGTCATTCAGGCAGAGTTGCATGCGGGCGTCCCCGGCGGAAGTACCCTGGCTCAGGGACATTGCGACCCGGTCTGGAAGGGTGCGGGGCTCCCCGATCCGATGTGTTGAGGGTGGCGGCGGACGGTTCCTGTCCAGGGTGGCCTTCGGGCGTTACTACGTCGTGGCTTCGCCACCCTTGGCAGAATCCGTCCGTTGCTGGACCGGGTGCCACGCGGCGGCTACCACCAGTTCAACAGCGCACCATTGTCGTTCCTGTACCACCACTCGGCGTTGGCTGTGGCGGCCCATTCGTTCATGATCGACTCGATGCGCGAGAAGCCCGTAGCCGCAGGAACGGTCACAACGACGAACTGTAGATCGGCAGGAGCTTCTGCCAGCCCACTCGGCGGAGTCATCGCCTCGCGCAGCCGATCAACATCCGTGGGGACGAATTCTTAACCGGAGCCGCTTGAACTGCCAGGTGCCGCCACGGTGTAGCAATTGAGCGCGCATCACCTCGTTGAAGGTCACGATGTCGCCTGCGGCGCACCCGAGCACGAGGGCTGGTGTAACGAGGATCTTGTATCGCCCGTCCGGCAGTCGCTCTGCAGCCACCAATTCATAGACCGGTTCCCCATTGGACTTGGCGCAAGCCCAGAGCTTGACGTGCTCACGAGCGTCCCGGTCAGCGGTCATCCCAATGTTCCCACGGCGCTGGCCCGTGCCCGTTGCATGCCCGAGCCGCGCGGCCACCACATGCGCGGGCGCCCGCCGGGAGCCACCTTTTCAGGACGAGCTGAGATTGTCGGGGATCTGGCGCTTGTGGTGAGCCTTAAGGACGTCGAGCGTCCCGGCATCGGGCTCGGAAGTCGTCCGAGACGCTTGCGGAAGTGCGGCCCTTGCGGAGCCGATGGCGCGGATTGGGGAGGTAGGTCATGACCTGCCACAGGCGGAAACCTCCGCCATCCCAGCGGACCTGGGCGAAGCCGAAGCCCCGGCGGGCGCCTGCGGATACGACGATCTCGGTGAGGGATCGCGCGGTGCGCCGGTGTCCCTGGGCGCGGCCCTGGCGGCGACGTGCGCGGCCGTCACTGCGGTGCTGCTTCGGCTCGTCTGGGGTGCGCTCGGACGGATGCCGCCCGTTCCCTGCTAGACGCCTCCACCCGAACCGGTCACGTCGCCGCCGCGTGGGCCGTCCTGGTCCCCGGCGCCTCGCCGAGGATCACCATTGGCGGGGGCGCCTGCTGCGTTCCCGTTCCTGGCCCGCGTGGCGGACGGCTCCGGCAGGGGTGGTTTGGGCCGACTGGCGCAGGTTGGTACGCCGCCCGCGCCGGATCGGCGTCCTGCAGGTCTCCACCGTGCTGCCCGCCCTCGCCGCGGCGGCGGGCATGGGACGGTACCGGTCGCGGCGGTGGCCGCCGGGGGCTGCGGATGGCGCGGCGGCGTCCGGTCGATCACTCGATGCCGGTGATCCCCCACCGATTCGTTGCCGACCGGCCCGTTCCTGTGGGCTCTTGCCAGACGTCGCTCTGTTCGGCTGCGCGCCCGCACTACTGGCGCTGGACGCCCCGCTGTCCGCAGCCGCCGTGTTCCTCATCGCGCAGGCCCTCGCCAAAACCTTCGCCCTGATCGCACTTCCTCGCCACCGCCCGCCGCTGACGCGGCCCAAGCGTCCGGGCGTGCGTACGTCTGGCGAGCAGGCGTCTCGACCACCGATTCGGTGACGCTGCACCACGGGCATTGCAGTCGATGTCCGGGAGGGGCACTCGTAGTCACCTGGACGCCGGTGGACGAGGACAGCGGCCCTCCGTCGACATCGTCCTGAACCCCTCGGTGCTCCCCGGGTGCTGCCGACGCCCGTTCCCGAGCAGAGCCCGCAGGCCGCCGAGACGTGCGGGATCCGGCCGGGCGCGCCCGTCCATGGCAATGGTCCCAACGGTCCGCCCTCCGCCCGGGAACCAACCCGCCCCGACCCAGCGAGCTGGGCACGCTATGCCGGGTGACCGCGTCCACCACGGAACTCAACGCACCCGGACGGATCCACCGGCCCCGGCTCACCGTGGTGGACGGACCGATCTGCCGCGCCGTCGTATGCCGCAGTCCATGCGGCGTCACACTCCGCCGCCGTCCCGGCTCTACCCGCCCCAGAAATCCGCGCAGCGCGGCAAGCCTGGTGCGGCCGCCGGTGTCGTGGGGCCTGGGCCGCTGTGCCCGAGGGGCCAGCTCCCCGGCGGCGGGACGAGCCCGGACGTCACCCCGGCGAGCACGACACGCCGGTCCGGGACCTCCCGCCGGCAGGTGAGGCGGCAGCGGTGCGAGCAAGTTCGCTAGGACTTGATGAAGCCGAGCAGGTCGGTGGTGAAGTCGTCCTTGTAGGTGCCGGTGAGGCCGTGCGGGGCGCCGGGATAGACCTTCAGGGTGGCGTCCCTGACGATCTGCGCGGTCTTCAGGCCCGCGGCGGCGATGGGGACGATCTGGTCGTCCTCGCCGTGGGCGACGAAGGTGGGGACGTCGATGCGCTGGAGGTCGGCGGTGAAGTCGGTTTCGGAGAACTGCTTGACGCAGTCGTAGGCGCCCTTGAGACCCACCTGCATGCTCATCAGCCAGAACGCGTCCACGACTCCCTGCGAGCGGGACGCGCCGGGACGGTTGAAGCCGTAGAAGCTCTCCGCCAGGTCCTTGTAGAACTGGGATCGGTCGGCGGCCACCCCTGCCCGGATCTGGTCGAACACCTCGATCGGCGTGCCCTCCGGGTTGGAGTCGCTCTTCAGCATGACCGGCGGGACGGCACCCAGCAGGACGGCCTTGGCGACCCGTCCGGTGCCGTGCCGGCCGATGTAGCGGGTGACCTCGCCGCCGCCGGTGGAGTGGCCGACGAGGACGGCGTCCCGTACGTCGAGCTCGTCCAGGAGCCGGGCGAGGTCGTCGGCGTAGGTGTCCATGTCGTTGCCGTTCCACGGCTGGTCGGAGCGGCCGTGGCCCCGCCGGTCGTGGGCGATCGCTCGGAAGCCGTTCTCGGCGACCAGCCTCAGCTGGTCGTCCCAGGCGTCGGCGTTGAGCGGCCAGCCGTGGCTGAAGACGACGGGACGTCCGGTGCCCCAGTCCTTGTAGAAGATTCTCGTCCCGTCGTCAGTGGTGATGAAGCCCATCTCTTCCCTCCTTTGGGTCAGCGGGGGCGGGAGCCGGTGGTGGGCATGATCTCTTTGAGCAGGGGCTTGCCGACGCTGAGGTACGTGCGGCCGGTCATGCCGTTGATGACGCCGGCGGCGGACGCGTACCAGGCGCAGAGGGCGGTCAGGATCCCGATGTAGCCGCCGATCTTGATCGTGGCGTCGCTGCCGGCGAAGTACCCGATGAACAGGATGATCAGCGTGGCCTCCAGGGTGACGAACACGGCGAGGACGGCCTGGTTGACCTGGGTCGCCCAGATCGTCATGTAGGTGTTGAAGATCGCGAACGCGAGCAGGATCCAGGCGAGGTCGTTGGTCTCCTGCGCGGCGTTGGTCTGCCCGGCGAGGAGCACGACGTACAGGCCGAGGCCGATCCAGAAGGCGCCGTAGGACGAGAAGGCCGTGGCCCAGAACACGCTGCGGTCGCGGAACCCCCACATGCCGGCCAGGAGCTGGACGATGCCGCCGTAGGCGAAGGCGTAGCCGAGCCAGGCGTCGGTGCCGTCGGTCCAGCCGGCGTTCTTGGCGGACAGGAGGAACAGGGTCAGGGCGAGGGCCGCCAGCCCCAGCGGGGCGGGGTCGGCCACTGCGGGCTGTGTCCGGGGGGTGGACTCTTGCTCGACGCGGGTCATGGTCCCTCCTTTGCTGGAGTCCCGTCGTCTTGTCTCGCTCGGTCCAGGGCAGCCGGGATGGACGAAGGAATGCGGACGACGGCGTCCGGACGTCCCACGGGTATTCCCGAACCGCCGTCCCTAACCGGCGCGCGGGGGATCGAACGCGGCGGCTTGGCAAGGGAATGGGGATATGCGGAAGCCCATTGCCCGATGCTTTGTCCGGCACTGACGGCGTCGTGGAGGTATCGACGCCGCCGAGCAGGAGACGTTGCCGTTACTTCACCACGGCCGGGTTGAAGGTGGGCGGGTCGCCCAGGTTTTCGCGGTGGGACGAGGGGGTGCCGCCGTCGACGTCCACCACCCCGAGTTCCGCGCCGATCTCGGCGCCGATGAGGACCTGCCCGGTCCGCTCCATCAGCCGGGGGTCGCGCGCGAGGGCGTCGATGACCCGGCCGCTGAATTCGGGGGACTCGGCGCCCGCGGCGAACGCCTTGTACTGGTCGGGGACGCCTTCGAAGAGGGCCCTGTTCCGTTCCGTCTTCAGAAGCCCCATCCAGAGGGAGATGGCGGCGACGCCGTAGGGCTGGAAATCGACGGCCATGTCGTGGGCCATCTTGTCGACGGCGGCCTTCCCCGCGCCATAGGCGGGGCCGTGCATATAGCAGCGGCCTCCGAAGGACGACGTGTTGACGACGAGGCCCCCGTCGCCGCGGATCAGGAGCGGGGCGGCGTAGTAGCTCGCCACGTAGGCCGAGCGCATGCCCACGTCGAACATGTCCTGGAGCGCCAGCGGCTTCTCCCAGAACGGGCCCCTCCGGGCGAGGCCGTCCGGGATCGTGAACGCGTTGTTGACGAGGATATCGATCCGGCCGTGGTCGCGTCCGACCTGCGCGAACAGCGCCTCCACCTGCGCGTCGTCGGAGTGGTCGCAGATCACCGGGACGCCCGTGCCGCCGCGGCGGCCGATCTCCTCGGCGGTGGCGAACACCGTGCCGGGGAGGCCGGCGTCGCCCTCGGCGCGGGTCCGCCCGGTGACGTAGACGGTCGCGCCGGTCTCGCCGAGCGCCAGCGCGATTCCCTTTCCGGCGCCGCGGCTGGCGCCGGTGACAACGACGACGCGGCTCACCGGCCGCCTCCCGTGAGGAATTCGAGCATGGCCGCCGTCGTCTCGGCGTGCTTCTCCATCTGCATCATGTGGCCGGCCTCTTTGATCATCCGGACACCGCGGACGTCGGCATGGTGGTCCTCCAGCCGGCTCAGCGGATCGGGGCCGTGCCAGCCCTCAAGGTCGGTGTCCTGTTCGCTGCCGATGAAGTAGAACGGGACGGGATTCTTCCGGTCCCCGTACGACTTGCGGTATTCCCAGGACAGATCCATGGCCCGGTACCAGTTGAGCCCACCGGTGAAGCCACTGCGGCTGTAAGCGTCGACGTAGAACTCCAGTTCCGTTTCGGTCAGCCACGTCCATGGGAGCGGCGGTGTTTCTGGCAGCGCGTCGATATAGGACGTCCCCGGCGGCTGCCGCCAGACGTCGAGATAGTGGTAGTCGCTGGAGAGCGCGTAGAACAGCTTCCGCAGGAACTCGCGGGGTGCGGCGGCCAGCTCCCGGTCGGCGACTCCGGGAGCGTTGAAGTAATGGATGTGGTTGAAATGCCTTGTGGCCTGCCGCGCCGCCAGCGTCAGCGGTGACTCCTTGCTCGGAGTGAAGAACGGGTTCTCCAGGCCGATGATCGCGGCGACGCGCTCCGGGTGGTGGTGGGCGAGGTCGTAGGCGGCGAACAGCCCGAAGTCCAGGCCGCTGAACACCGCCTTTGTCTCGCCGAGGTGGTCGAGGAGCCCGGTGAGGTCGCCGACGATCCGGTCCACGTCGTACTCGCGGTGGTCCTCCGGGCCGCCGGTGCCTCCCATTCCGCGCATGTCGGGCACCACGACGCGGTACCCGGCGCCGGCGATCGGCCCGATCTGGTGGCGCCAGCTGAACCACAGGTGCGGGAACCCGTGGAGGAGGACGACGAGCGGCCCTTCCCCCTGCTCCACGTAGTGGACGTCCAGGCCGTTGATGCGCGCGTACCGGTGACTCCAGCCCGCCATGCGGATCCTTCGGTTCGGGGTGAGGTTCGGGGTGCCGACCCCTCGGACTGTGCAGGACGCCGCGGGTCCCGGCACCGTCCCGTCCCGCTCAGCGGGAGCCGAGGGTGACGCGGACGATCGTCCCCTTGGATCGCGCGGACAGCAGTTCGGCGTGTCCCCCGTGGGCGGCGGCGATGGCGGCGACGATGGGCAGCCCGAGCCCGGTCCCGCCGAGCCCGGAGCCGCCCTTCTCGGCGCGGTGGAAGCGCTCGAAGGCGCGGGCGGTGTCCTCGGGGGTCATGCCCGGTCCCTCGTCCGAGACCTCGATCAGGTTCGGCGCGAGGCGGATGGTCGCGGACGTTCCAGGGGGTGTGTGGGCACGCACGTTGGCCAGCAGGTTCGCGAAGACCTGGCGGATGCGGGCCTCGTCGACGGTCGCGACGAGAGTGTCGGGGGCGTCCAGCACGATGGGACGGTCGGGGTCCGCGGCGGTCGCGTCGGCCATGGCGTCCCGGGCAAGGGCGACCAGGTCCGTCGGGACCGGGTTCAGCGACGCGCCGCGGTCGAGCCGGGCGAGTTCGAGGAGGTCGGTGACCAGGCTGCTCATGCGGCTCGCCTCCTCCTCGATGCGGCGCATCGCGTCGGGCAGCTCGTCGGGCCCGAGGGCGCCGTGCCGGTACAGCTCCGCGTAACCCTGGATGGCGGTCAGCGGGGTGCGCAGCTCGTGGGACGCGTCGGCGGCGAACTCGCGGACGCGCGCCTCGGACCGGCTGCGCGCCCAGAACGCCTGCTCGATCCGCTCCAGCATGACGTTGATGGCGGCGGCGAGCCGGGCGGTCTCGGTGCGCTGCCCCGGGTCCGGCATGCGGGCGCGCAGGTCGCCGCCGGCGGTGATCGCGTTCGCGGTGGCGGCCATCCGGCTCAGCGGCAGCAGGCCGCGGCGGATCAGCCACCGGCCGAGCACGACCAGGGCCGCGAGCAGGAGGGCGGCCGTGGCGATCTCGGACAGGACGAGGTTGCGCACGGCCGCGTGGATGTCGTCGAGGGGGGACGCCACGACGACGAAGCCGCCCCGCCACGGGCGCGCCACCGCCCGCAGCCCGGGCAGCGAGAACGGCTTCCCGCTCTCCGCGCGGGCGGCGAGGCCGCCCGTCCCGAGCCGCTGCACCTCCGCGACGGCCCTTTCGGGGGACGGCTCGTCGCCGCTGAGCACGCGGACGGACCCCTGCGTCCCCACGGCCAGCACCACGAACTGGGCCGGGGCCACTCCCTGCTGGTGAAAGCCGGGCCGAAGCAACCGTGCCACGGCGTACTCGCGAGAGGCCAGGAGCTCCCCGTCCACGCGGTGCATCAGGTACCCGTTCAGCACCAGCGCGCTGACCAGGCCCATGATGGCCAGCCCGGCCGTGGTGACCGCGAGCAGGCCGGTGAGCAGCCGGGCGTTGAGCGTCATGGCCGCAGCGCGTAGCCCACCCCGCGCTGGGTGTGGATGAGCGGGGTGCCGAGCGGGTCCAGCTTGCGGCGCAGGTAGCTGACGTAGGTCTCGACGACCTGCGGGTTGCCGTGGTCCCACCCCCACACGCCCTCCAGGAGCTGGGACCGCGAGAGCACCATGCCCGCGTTCCGCATCAGGAAGGCCAGCAGCCGGAACTCGGTCGGCGACAGGTCAACGGCGACGCCGCCGCGGCGCACCGTCCAGTGCGCCTCGTCCAGTTCGAGGTCGCCGACGCGCAGGACGGCGTCCTCGGGGGACGCCGCGGGCTGGGCCGCCCGGCGCAGCACCGCCCGCACCCGGGCGATGAGCGCCTCGATCGAGAACGGCTTGGTGACGTAGTCGTCGCCGCCGAGCGTGAGGCCCGTGACGGTGTCGGACGGGGTGTCCCGCGCGGTCAGGAAGATCACCGGCACCTGGTCGCCGTCCGCGCGGAGGCGCCGGCACACTTCGAAACCGTCCAGGTCGGGCAGCATCACGTCCAGCAGGACGAGGTCGGGCCGATCCCTGCGGGCCGCCGCGAACGCCTCCTCGCCCGTGCCCGCCGTGACGGTGGCGAAGCCGTGGAAACGCAGCGCGACCTCGATGAGGTCGCGGATGTTGGCCTCGTCGTCCACGACGAGCACGCGCCGGCTCTCGCTCATCGGCTCCCGCAGGTCATCTCGTCCCGTCCCTTCTGCCCGAAGGTACCGCCCGGGGGCAGGGCCTAGCGGGGTTTGGGGACGCGGATGAAGCGGGCGGTCCGGGTGTCGCCGGAGCGCTCGCCCGCGACGAGGACCTGGTCGCCGTTCTTCAGGTCCGTCATGGCGGACTTGTCGCCGTCCTTCCGGACGCGGGTCTCGTCGTCGGCCTTCCACGTCCACGAGACGCCGTCCTCGCTGCGGACGGTCACCGCGGTGGCGGACACGGACGTGATGTCACCGCGCTGCCAGGTCGCCAGATGGAAGCCGCCGTCGCGCTTCACGGTGGCCTCGCCGTGGACGCCGCGCATGCCCCCGGCCCGCCAGAACGGGTGTCCTCCCATACCCGGGTGCCCCCAGCCGGGGCGTCCCTCGCCCCGGTGGCCCCATTCCGTGGTCGCCTTCGGCGAGGGAGAGGGGTCGTCGGCGGCGGCCGGGACGGCGAGGTAGAGGCCGAGCCCGAGGAGCCCGGCGGCACCGGCCGTGGCGGCGATCGTCTTCCGGTTGGTTCTCATGTTGACCATGGAAGCGGCGGCGTCTGGCAGAAGTCCCCGCCCGTTCCTGGGAGAACCCTGAGAGTTCACCGAACGCCGTCCAGCATGGCGCCGACGAGGCGCAGGGCCTGCTCCCGGGCCGGCGCCTGGTCCTGCGCGCTCGCCACGGCGAGGGCCAGTTCGGTCAGCGCGCCGTAGAACGCGGCGGCGGTCAGGCCGAGGGGATGCGGGCCGGAGTCTCCGAGGAGCGCGGCCAGGACGCCGGTGAGGATCGTCCCGAGGTACCGCTGGTCGAGCTCGCGCCATCGCTCCCAGCCGAGCGCGATGGGGCCCTGGAGCAGGACGATCTCCCGGTAGGCGGGGTCGGAGCAGATCTCCAGGAAGGCGCGGGTGCCGGCGGTCGCCCGCGCACGCGGGGCGTCCTCGCGGGCCATGGCGGCGGTGACGCGGTCCGCCGCCTCGGCCTCCAGATCCTCGAAGACGGCCTCGAACAGCCCCTGCTTGCCGGCGAAGTGGTGGTAGAGGGCCCCGCGGGTCAGGCCGGCGGCACGGACCAGCTCCTCCGCCGACACGCCGCTGAAGCCCCGTTCGGCGAAGAATCGGCGCCCGGTGTCGAGGAGCGCCGTGCGGGTGCTCTCGGCGTACTGCTCCCGCCGGCTCTTGACCCGCTCCTCCATGCGCCATGTATAACACATACATGGCGTATGTCAGATGCGCCGCGTATGGGAGGGATCATGGCGGACATCGCGATCGTCGGAGCCGGGGTCGCCGGGCTGGTCGCCGCCCGTGACCTCCGGCGGGCCGGCCACGACGTGGTCGTCCTGGAGGCCCGCGACCGGGTCGGCGGGCGGATCCTGAACGCCGAGCTGCCCGGCGGCGAACCCATCGAGATCGGCGGCCAGTGGGTCGGCCCAGGCCAGGACCGGGTGCTCGCGCTGATCGACGAGCTCGGCCTGTCGACGTACCCGACCTACGACGACGGGCGGCACATCGCCGAGCTCGGGCGCGTCCGGCGCGAGTACGCGGGCCGCATCCCGCGCCTGTCGCCCGCGGCGCTCGCCGACATCGCGCAGGGCCAGCTGCGCATCGCCCGCATGGTGCGCGGCATCCCGCCGGACGCGCCGTGGACCGCCCGGCACGCCGCCCGGCTGGACGACGAGACGTTCGAGACGTGGCTCCGCCGCAACCTGCACACGAGCAACGGCCGCGGATTCATGCGGCTGATCACCCAGGCGGTCTTCTCCGCCGAGGCGGCGGACATGTCGGCGCTGTGGGCGGGCTTCTACATGGCGTCCGCCGGCGGCCTGGACCCGCTGATCGAGACGGCCGGGGGCGCGCAGCAGGACCGCGTCTCCGGCGGCTCGCAGCGGATCGCCCTGGCCCTCGCCGAAGAGCTGGGCGACCGGGTCGTGCTGGACTCGCCGGTCACCGGCATCGAGTGGACGGACGACGCCGTCACGCTCCGCACGCCCTCGCGGGAGGTCCGGGCGCGCCGCGCGATCATCGCCGTCCCGCCGCCGCTCGCCGCCCGGATCCGCTACACCCCGGGCCTGCCCGGCGACCGCGACCAGCTCGTCCAGCGCATGCCGATGGGCCGCGTCATCAAGATCAACGTCGTCTACGACGAGCCGTTCTGGCGCGCGGACGGCCTCAGCGGCCAGGTCACCAGCGACCGGCGCCCGTTCGGCATCACCTTCGACAACACGCCCGAGAGCGGGTCGCCGGGCGTGATCGTCGGCTTCCTGGAGGGACGGCACGCCGACATCGCCGCCCGCCTGACCGCCAGCGAACGCCGCGCCCAGGTCATCGCCGACCTGACCGGCTACTTCGGCCCGCGGGCGAAGGAGCCGGCCGCCTACATCGAGCAGGACTGGGCCGAGGAGGAGTACTCGCGCGGCTGCTACGGCGCCTTCGCCACACCCGGAACCCTGACCCGCTTCGGCCCCGCACTCCGCCGTCCCGTGGGCCCACTCCACTGGGCGGGCACCGAAACCGCGACCCGCTGGGCCGGCTACATAGACGGCGCCGCCGAATCAGGCCACCGCGCCGCCAACGAGATCACTCTGTGAACCGTCTCCCAGCGTCGGCGGGTGTGTTGCTGCGGGCCGCCGTT
>NZ_FOVH01000011.1:0-111398 GCF_900115095.1 Actinomadura madurae | reverse complement strand
CGGGCGGCTCGCCCGAGGGTGTGCGTGCGGGGTCACTGGGCGGCGCGCCGGCGAGGCGGGCCACCGCGCCGCCGAAGAGATCGCCTTGTGAACCCGCCCCGCGGCGCTGGTGGGTCAGGCGGGGGTGGCGAGGGTTTCCAGGACCTGTTCGCCGTACTTGGCCAGTTTGTTCTCGCCTACGCCGTTGACTCGGCCCAGTTCAGTGAGGGTGGTGGGGAGGGCGGTGGCTATCTCGCGCAGGGTGGCGTCGTGGAAGATGACGTAGGCGGGGACGCCCTGCTCCTTCGCGGTGGCGGCGCGCCAGGAGCGGAGGCGTTCGAAGACCGGGGCCGCCTCGGCGGGGAGCTCGACCGGGGCCTTGGCCGTCTTGGCGGTCTTCGCCGCCTTCGCGGTGGGACGTTCCGGTTCGCGGCGCATCATCACCGTGCGCCGCCCGCGCAGGACGTCGGCGCTGGCGTCGGTCAGGACGAGGGTCCCGTGGTTGCTCTCCACGGCGACGAGCCCCTGCGCGAGGAGCTGGCGGATGACGCCGCGCCACTCGACGTCGCGCAGTTCGGTGCCGATGCCGAAGGACTTCAGCGCGTCGTGGTCGAACTGGATGACCTTGGCGTTCTTCTTGCCGAGGAGGATGTCGACGATGTGGCCGGCGCCGAACTTCTGGCGCCGTTCCCGGTCGAGCCGGACGATCACCGACAGCACCTTCTGGGCGGAGATGGTCGCGTCCCACGTCTCGGGCGGCTTCAGGCACGTGTCGCAGTTGCCGCAGGGCTCGCCGGACTGGCCGAAGTAGTTCAGCAGCTGGACGCGGCGGCACTCGACCGTCTCGCAGAGGGCGAGCATGGAGTCGAGGTGCTGGCTCTGGCGGCGGCGGTGGGCGGCGTCGCCCTCGCCGCCGTCGATCATCTTGCGCAGGTTGACGACGTCCTGGAGGCCGTAGGCGAGCCAGGCGGTGGACGGGAGGCCGTCGCGCCCGGCGCGGCCCGTCTCCTGGTAGTAGCCCTCGACGGACTTCGGCAGGTCGAGGTGCGCGACGAACCGGACGTCGGGTTTGTCGATCCCCATGCCGAACGCGATGGTCGCGACGATGACGAGGCCGTCCTCCCGGAGGAAGCGCGCCTGGTTCGCGGCGCGCGTCTCGGAGTCCAGGCCCGCGTGGTACGGGAGGGCCTCGATGCCGTTCTCGGTGAGGAAGGCGGCGTGCTTCTCCACCGAGTTGCGGGACAGGCAGTAGACGATCCCCGCGTCGCCCTTGTGCTCGTTCTGGAGCAGGCGGAGCAGCTGGCGTTTGGGGTCGGTCTTCGGCTCGATCCGGTACTGGATGTTCGGACGGTCGAAGCTCGCGACGAAGTGCCGGGCCTGCTCCAGCTGGAGCCGGGACGCGATCTCGCGGCGGGTCGCCTCGGTGGCGGTCGCGGTGAGGGCGATGCGCGGGACGTCCGGCCAGCGTTCGTGCAGGCCGGACAGCATCAGGTAGTCGGGACGGAAGTCGTGCCCCCACTGGGACACGCAGTGCGCCTCGTCGATCGCGAAGAGCGAGACGTCGCCCCGGTCGAGCAGCTCGACGGTCGAGGCGAGCTTCAGCCGCTCGGGCGCCAGGTACAGCAGGTCGAGCTCGCCCGCGACGAACTGCGCCTCGACGACCCGCCGCTCGTCGAGGTCCTGCGTGGAGTTGAGGAAGCCCGCCTGGACGCCGGCGGTGCGCAGCGCGTCCACCTGGTCCTGCATGAGGGCGATGAGCGGGGAGATGACGATGCCGGTGCCCTTCCGGACGAGCGCCGGGATCTGGTAGCACAGCGACTTCCCGCCGCCGGTCGGCATCAGGACGAGCGCGTCCCCGCCGACGACGACGTGTTCGATGATCTCCCGCTGGCCGTCCCGGAACGTGTCGTAGCCGAACACGCGCCGCAGGGCGTCGAGGGTCTCCGGGGTCTCAGGGGAAGTCACCGGGCCATACTATGAACCGCTCGCGACACCCGTCCGCCGAAACCTCACCTGTGGACAACGTCCGCGAGTTCCGGCGTCAGCTCGTCGAGGTCCTCGGCCACGTGCGCGGCCAGCGCGAGCGCGTCGGGCGCGGGCGGATGCGCCGGACGCGGGATCGCGATCACCGTCATGCCCGCCGCGTGCGCCGACCGGATGCCGTTGCTGGAGTCCTCGACCGCGACGCAGTCACCGGCGGGCACGTCGAGCTGGGCGGCCACGGCGAGGTACCCGTCCGGTGCGGGCTTGCCGCGGTCGACCTCCGCGGTCGACACGGTCGCGCGGAACAGGCTCTCCACGCCGACCTTGCCGAGGACCAGGTCGATCAATGCGCGCGGGGACGAGCTGGCGAGCCCCAGCGGACGGTGCTCGGCCATCCGGCGGACGGCGGCCTCGGCCCCCGGCAGCATCGGCGGCCCGGCCTCGTACCGCTGCGTCATGTGGTCGATGACCTCGTAGGCGACCTCCTCGGCCGTCACGCCGTCGACGAGGTCGGTGGCGATGTAGTCCGCCCACTCCTCGGTGCTCATGCCCATGAGCCGCTCCTGGGTGTCGGGCAGCCAGCGCCCGCCGCGCCCGGCGACGTAGGCGCGCCGCACCTCCTCCCACACCGGCTCGGAGTCGATCAGGACGCCGTCCAGGTCGAAGACGATCGCCTGCACGGACATGGGCCCTCCACGGTTCTCGGGTGCGACGTCCCGTCACTACCCGGTGCGATCGGGCCGGAACCTCCGGCACCACCTGCGGTGACGCGGTGGGGACGAAACGTATTTATCCGACGAATGCGACAAGATCCAGTTGCAGTCTGGCATCGTGGAGACCCTCCGCACCCCCTCCGGAGTCACTGCAGAGGAGATCTGCTCATGGTGTTCCTCGGTTTTCTCCTGGTCGCCGCCGCCATCACCGTCGGAGTCGGCATCGTCCTGGACAACACCGACCCGGCGAACCTCGTCCTCTTCGGCCAGACGGTGCCCGCACTGGAGAACGAGTGGCAGGTGTTCCTCGCCGGCGCGGGCGTCGCCCTCGTCCTCGTCTGCGGCCTGACGCTCACCTTCATGGGTGCGGCCCGGCGCGTCCGCGACCGCCGCGACCTGCGCGACCTCCGCGAGGAGCACGAGGAGTCGCTGACCACCCTGGAGATGGAGAAGCGCCGCCTCCAGCGCGAACTCGCCCGCGTCAAGCAGTCGGGCCCGCGGCAGGCCCCGCCCCGCGAGCCGGCCGTGCAGGGCGTGCGCGTCGCGGGACGGCCCGCCGGGAACCGCTCGCAGATCCCCGCGACCTCCCCGTTCTTCGACCGCGCCGAGTAGTCCGCGAAGATGACGCCGCCGTCCGGGCGAATCGTCAAGGGGAGGGATGACGCGGGCGGACCCCGGCCAGCATGATCGTGGTGTGCGTATTCTTCTCAAGGTCGCGATCACCGCGGTCGCCCTCTGGGTCTCCACCGTCCTGATCGAGGGCATCACCCTCGGCGACCAGTCGACCGGCCGGCGGATCGTCACCCTGCTCGCGGTCGCGGTCATCTTCGGCCTGGTCAACGCCATCCTCAAACCCGTCATCAAGACGCTCGGCTGCGCCTTCTACGTCCTCACGCTCGGCCTGATCGGGCTCGTCGTGAACGCGCTGCTGCTCTGGCTGACGAGCGAGCTGGCCCAGGAACTGGACCTGCCGTTCCACGTCACCGGCTTCTGGCCCGCCTTCTGGGGCGCGATCGTCGTCGGCGTCGTCGGCTGGCTGCTGCACGTCCTCGTCCCGGACGGCAAGGACAAGGACGACGACTAGCCGAGCAGGTCCGGGGCGGCGCTCGCGGCCCGCTCGAACGGGCTCTGCTCCAGGCGCCCGGACGGCTCGTCCGCGTACTCCCGGTAGCCCGGCGGGCGCGAACCGGCCGCCCCCACGAGGATCCAGCGGCGCGTCCGGACGGCGCCGACCAGGAACTCGCCGTCCGTCAGCGCCCCCGCGTCCGCGACGATCAACGCGTCGAACTCCTGGCCGGGGGCGGTCAGGGCGGCGCCCGCCGGCGTCCCGACGACCAGGTCGGCGGTGCGGAGCAGGACGTCGCCGCCCACCGCCCGGCCGCCCTGCAGGTAGCCGGTCAGCTCCTCGATCCGGGCCATCGCGCGCCGCTGATGCGTGGGGACGACCTCCGGGTCGTCGGCGGGATCGGCGCCGCAGATCTCGACGACGTTCTCCCGCGTCCGCGCCTCCGTCGCCGTGACCGTCTCCAAATCCTTCTCCCGGGCGGCCATCTCCCGCGCGGCCTCCTCGGTGTGGCGCTCCAGCGTCGCCGCCAGCTCCGCCTCCCGCGCCGCGGCGGCCGCCGCGGCCGACCGGGCCCGCTCCGCCGCCGCCAGCGCCTCCGCGCGGGAAGCCCGCGCCGCATTCACCCGGTCCTGGATCACCTGCGCCGCCTGGTGCGCCGCCCGCGCCCGCAGGCCCGCCTCGGTCGCGCGCTCCACCGACTCCGACGCCAGCCGCGCCTGCTCCCGGTGCTCGGCCCCGGCCTTCTCCCGCTCGGCCGCGAGCCACGTCAGCTCCGTCCCGAGCCTCTCCTGCGCCTCCTGCGCCGCCTTCAGCCGCGCCCCGCCCTCCGACACGAACGACGCCAGCCCGCGCCGCACCCGCTCCGCGTGCTCCGCCGCCTCCTTGGCCTCCCGCGCCCGCTTCGCCGCCTCGTCCGCCTCCCGCGTCCGGGCCTTGACCTCGGCGCGCAGGCTCTTCAGCTCCGACGGCGGTGACGCCACGTGCAGGCGCTGCCCGAGCGACATCTTCCGGCGCAGCGCCGCCAGCGCCGACTCCGCCGACACCAGCCGGTAGTAGGCGGCGTGCCCCTCCGCCGCGGCGTCCGCGTCCGCCGCCGTCAGCCGGTGGGCCTCCTCCGCCGCGCCCGGCAGCGCCTCCCGCGCCCGCGCCAGCTCGTCGGTGAGGGACGCCTCCGCCTGCCGCGCCGCCTGCAGCTCCGCCTGCGCCGTCTTGGCCCGCTCGTCCATCTGCACGCACCGCGCGTAGGAGGCGTCGGCCGTCCGGGTGAGCGCGTTCGCCTCGGCGCCCGCCTCGTCCGCGGCCCGCTGCAGCCGCTCCGCCTCCTCCCGCGGACCCACCAGCTCCGCCTCGGCCTCCTCCTCGACGCCGGCGAGCCGGCGCGCCTCGGCCTCCGCCTCGTCCGCGGCCTGCTCCGCCGCGCCCGCCGCGGTCCGCGACTCCTCGATCGCCTCCGCCAGGCCCGCCCGCTCGACCTCCAGCTGCTCGGTCCGCCGCAGGTTCTCCGCCTGGACGGCCTTCAGCGCCGCCGCGTCCCGGGGCCACTGCTCCAGCCACATCAGCCCGCGCTGCAGCAGCCGCGCCTCCGTCTGCCACGACAGCCGCCACGCCTCCCCGACCGGCCGCAGCGCCGCCGACCGCACCCGCGTCTCCGGCGCCGACGGCCCCTCCTCCGGCTCCACGGGCGGCGCGGCCTCCACGGGCACCGGCAGCGGCTCGGCCCTGGTCACAGCGGCCTCGCCAGGCGCCACGGGCCTGAACTCGATCGTCCCGTTGGACCCGGGCTCCCGCAGCGGCGGCGGCTCCTCCACGGGCGGCATGGCCTGCGTCCGCACCGACCGGACCTCCGCCGTCTGCGGCTGCGTCTCGATCAGCAGCGAGAAGACCTCGGGATCGTCCTCCATGCTCCGCAGCAGCTCAGCGGCCTTCTCCGGGGTGGGAGCGACCAGCAGCGCCCGCTCGTCCCTGCCCGCGAGTTCCTTGACCGCCTCCCGGACGGCCTCCACCTCGTCCCCCGCGTCCACCTCGACGAGCCGCAGCTCCTCCGCGCCCTCCACTGACCCGGGCGAGACCAGGAACCGGGCCAGAACCTCCCAGTTCCCCGCGACCTGCCCGTCCCGCAACGCCCGCAGCGCCGCCACATACGGCCCCCACCCCACCGGCGGGACGTCCTCGGGCACCTCCCGAAGCCGCGCATCGATCCGCTCGTAGAACTCGCTCAGCGGCCCGTAAACACTCTCGACGAGCTCCCGCCACCCCTCATCCGCGGACTCCGTCCCCATGGGCGGCGTAGGCTCTCCGACCTCCACGGGTACGGTCTCCAACCCCGCCCGAACATCAAGCACCTCGCCTTCCACGGCCGCCGCGCCACCGGACCCGCCGACGCTCTCCCCGGCAGGAACCGCCTCCCCACCCTGCTCCCCGGCCCCGCCACGGCCGTCCCCGACCTCCGCGGCCCCGGCACGCCCCTCGACACCCGCGGGTTCGGAGGACGCAGCGCTGTCGCCCGTGAGCGCGTCCGTCACGCCGACGCCAGCCGGGGACTCCGCATCGCCCGGCGTCGCTGTGGTGGACGAGAAGCTGCCGCCCCCAGCGACCTCGCCCGCCATATCCTCACCAGGCGCAGGTTCGCCATCGTCGCCTTCGGTGGACGGGCCGGGGTCGTCCGCAGCGGCCGCCTCTGGCGTGGTGTCACTGACCGAGGGCTCTGCATCGCCCGCGATCGCTTCGAAGGGCGCGGTGACGCTGCCCGGCGTGGGCACGCCCGTCATGTCGGCGCCAGTCGTGGGCTCCGCACTGCTGGCTTCGGGGAGCGGGTTGGTGTCGCCAGCGTTGGCGGGCTCTGGCGTGGTGGCGCCAGCCGGGGGCTCCTCATCCCCTGCCGTCGCTTCGGTCGCAGGGAGGGTGACGTCTGCCGAGGCCTCGTCCGGTGCGACGGCACCGGGCTCTGTGGTGGTGCTTGCCGGGAATTCGGTGTCGGTTGCCGTGGGTGCGGGGGTGCCGACTACGGGTACCTCGGCCGCAGGTTGCTCGTCGTCGGCCTCGCTGGACGCGGCGGGCTCGCTCGGAGTGGGTGCGTCTGGTGTGGCGGCGTTGGTCGCGGGATCCTCGTCGTCGGTTTCGGGGGACGGCGAGGCGTGGTCCGCGGAAGGCTCGTCCTTGGTGGGGAGGGGGACGGTGACGGTGGGGAGTTCGGAGTCCGGGATGTACCTGGGCTCGGCGTCTTCCTCGTCCGGCCCGTTGGTTTCCGAAGGTTGCTTCACGGTGCTGTCCGTCCCACATCTACCGCCCGGGGCCAGTATGTTCCCCTTCTGCTCGGGACTAACGTCTCACAGGTAAGCGATCAGCGGTGGCCCGCGAGGACGGCGTGATGGTCCTCACCGGGGCGTGGCTCGGGGTCGGGGTGGACGGCGGCGCCGGTGAGGCGGGGGAGCGCGTGCAGGAGGCTGTGTTCGGCGTCGGCGGCGATCCGGTGGGCGCGGACGACGGTGGACGCGGGGGTGGACGCGGGGTCGACGACGACGTCGCATTCGGCGCGGAGGCTGTGGCCGATCCAGCGGAGCCGGACCTCGCCCACGGCGAGGACGCCCGGGGTCGAAGAGAGGGCCTGCTCGGCGCGGTCGACGAGCGAGGGGTCCACGGCGTCCATCAGGCGGCACCAGACGTCCCGGGCCGTCTGCCCGAGGACGGTCAGGATCGCCGCGGTGATCAGCAGGCCGACGACCGGGTCGGCCCACGGGGCGCCGAGGGCGACGCCCGCGGCGCCCAGCAGGACGGCGAGGGACGCGAACCCGTCCGTGCGGGCGTGCAGGCCGTCGGCGACCAGCGCGGCGGAGCCGATGCGGCGGCCCACGCGGATGCGGTAGCGCGCCACCAGCTCGTTGCCGACGAAGCCGACCAGGGCGGCGACGGCCACGGCGGCGACGTGGTCCACAGGTTGTGGATGGGCCAGGCGCTGGACGGCGGCGTACCCGGCGGCGACGCATGACGCGGCGATGGCCAGGACGATGACGACGCCGGCGAGGTCCTCCGCGCGGCCGTACCCGTAGGTGTAGCGGCGGGACGGCGGCCGCCGGCCGAGGACGAACGCGATGGCCAGCGGGACGGCCGTCAGCGCGTCGGCGGCGTTGTGGAGGGTGTCGCCCAGCAGCGCCACCGAGCCGGTGAAGGCGACCGCGACGGCCTGCAGCGCCGTGGTCGCGCCGAGGCCGGCCAGGGAGATCCACAGGGCGCGCATCCCCTGGGCGTCCGCCTCCATCGCCGAGTCGACCTTGTCGGCCGCCTCGTGGGAGTGCGGGCGGATCCGGTGGAGGAGCCGTGCCCGCGAGGAGTGCCGGTGTCCGTGTCCGCTCATGCGTCCACGATGGACCGGAAAGTCCGTTGCAGCATCTCGACACCTGCGGGGTCGTCGCAGGTGCACGGCCTGTGTCAGTGCGGGTTGGTCGCCAGCAGCTCCGCGAGGAGGTCGTCCAGGGTGACGATGCCGGCGAACTCGCCCCGGCCGTCGTTCACCACGGCGAGCTGGGCGCGGCCCCGGCGCATGCGGCTGACCGCGTCCAGGACGGTCGTCTCCGCCGTGAGGACGGGCGCCGGGTGCGCCAGCTCGCCGGCGCTGCGGTCGCCGGGGTCGGTGATGGCCGCCCGGACGTGGACGATGCCCGTCATCGCGCCGTCCTGATCGCGGACCAGCAGTCGGCTGTGGCCGCTGGCGGTGGCGGTCCGGCGGATCTGCGCGGCGGTGGCGTCCGCGCCGATCGTGCTGACGGACGTGGCGGGCACGACGAGGGTCCCGACGGTCGCCTCCCGCGCCGAGATCGCGCGGCGGAGCAGCTCGTGGTCGTGCCGCCCGATGAGGCCGAGGCGGCGGGACTCGCCGACCAGGTGGTTGAGCCGCGCCGGGTCGGTGTGGTTGTCCAGCTCGTCCTTCGGCGTGACGCGGACCAGCCGCAGCAGCGCGTTGGTGGTGGCGTTCAGCGCCGACAGGATCGGCCGGGACACCTTCGCGAACGCGCGGAACGGCAGGGCCAGCAGCAGCGCCGACCGCTCCGGATGCGTGATCGCCCACGACTTCGGCGCCATCTCGCCGATGACCATGTGCAGGAACGTCACGACGGCGAGCGCGGTGCCGAGCGCGATGGCCTTCACGCCCGCCTCGGGGACGCCGGCCGCGTGCAGCGGCGGTTCGAGGAAGTGCTCGAACGCGGGCTCGGTGACGATCGCGAGGCCGAGCGAGCACATCGTGATGCCGAACTGCGCGCCGGCGAGCATCAGCGACAGCTCGCGGACGCCCGCGACGGCGGCGACGGCGGGACGGCTGCCCTTCGCGGCGGCGCGCTCCAGCTGGGGCCGGTTCGCCGCGACCAGGGCGAACTCGGCCGCGACGAAGAACCCGTTGCCGAGCAGCAGCAGGACGGTGATGAGCAGCGAGGTCAGGGGGTCCACGCGGCCTCCCCGGCCGGGACGTCCGCGGTGCGGATCAGGATCTTCTCGGCGACCCGGCGGGCCACGCTCACGACCTCCAGCTCGACGGAGCCGGCGTCCAGCCCGACGGTGAGCCGGTCGCCGGCGGACGGCAGCCGGCGCAGCTCCGCCATGACGAGGCCGCCGAGGGTGTCGTAGGCGTCGCCTTCGGGCAGGTCGAGCCCGGTGAGCCGGCCGACCTCGTCGATGCGCATGCCGGCGTCGACCAGCCAGGACCCGTCCGGGCGGGACGTCGGCGCGTCCTGCGGCCCGTCGGTCTCGTCGGAGATCTCCCCGACGAGCTCCTCGGCGACGTCCTCGAAGGTGAGGATGCCGGCGAGCCCGCCGTACTCGTCGACGACGCAGGCGAACTCCTCGCCCGAGTCGCGCATGTGCTCGATCACCCCGTACAGCGGCTGGCTGCCGGGCACCAGCAGCGCGGGACGGGCGACGGAGCCGACCGGGGTGGACGGGTCGAGCGCGTCGTCGGCGACCTCGCGGACGCCCGCGACGCCGACGACGTCGTCGACCTCCTGCCCGTAGACGGGGTAGGCGCTGTGCCCGGTCTCGCGGATCAGCGCGACCAGGTCGGCGACGGGGGCGGCGGCGGGCAGCGTCCGGACCTGCGGGCGGGGCACCATGACCTCGTCCGCGGTGAGGTCGCCGAACGACAGCGCGCGGTCGAGGAGCCCGGACAGGTCGGCGGGCAGGTGCCCGGCGCTGTGCGACTTGCCGATGATGTCGCCGAGCTCCTCCAGCGTCGCGCCGCTGTGCAGCTCCTCGACGGGTTCGACGCCGACGGCGCGGAGCAGCCGCTCGGCGGCGCGGTCGAACAGCCGGATCAGCGGCCCCGCGACCGTCAGGTACACGAGGGTGGACGAGGCCAGCGCCCGCGCCAGCGACTCGGCGCGCGCGAGGGCGAGGTTCTTGGGGAACAGCTCGCCGAGCAGCATCTGGACGAGGGTCGCCAGGACGAAACCGGTGGCGAGCGCGATCGCGCCGGTGGCGCCCTCCGGGATGCCCGCGAGGGTCAGCAGCGGCTCGATCAGCTCCGCGAGGGCGGGTTTGGCGATGAATCCGACGACCAGCGTCGTCATCGTGATGCCGAGCTGCGCGCCCGAGAGCATGAAGGAGAGCCTGCCGATGACCTTGACGGCTCTGCGGGCGGAGGTGTCGCCGCGCTCGGCGGCCTGTTCCAGGGTCGCGCGGTCGGCGGCGACGTACGCGAATTCCTGGGCGACGAAGTATCCGGTGGCGGCGGTGAGGAGGATCACCGCCAGCACACCCAGTGCCGCGGTCACCACGGGGCACCGGGTCTATGACTGGGGTCCGACACCGCGGACTCACCACTCCTCTCGTAGACGGGCTACCTGACGTAACGTCACCAGGGACAACGAGGTTCCCCGCGGACAGGGTACGGCCGGGCGGCGGTGGCCCTCGGGCGGTGTCGGGCTTCCGTGAGAGAAAGGACCTTGTCTCGGTTGGTGTCACGGATCACACTTGTATGAGAGCGTACGTCCGATAGTGGACCGGTCCGTGCTCCCAGACCGGCATTGAGGGCATGCTCAGGGGGACCCGAGAACACGAGCGTGGGGCGAACGTTGGACCAGAGCGGGGCAGGGGCCGCCGCGCCCATGAGCCGTGAAGGCGTTGACCATGCCCTCAGGGAGCTCAGGGCGGAGCGCGACCGCATCGCCGCGTCCCTGCTCGAACTGGACCGCCACCAGGGCGGCCGCCTGCTGAAGGGCGCCCGCCTCACCGGCGAGACGTGGCGCCGCTGGGAGGACGCGCAGGCCCGGCTGGCGACGCTGTGGCGGCTGTTCGACGCCTACCAGCGCGTCCTGGACGCGGCGGGGGAGCTGCGCGACCGGTCGTCCCGTCCGGACGCGGCGACGCTGGTGGAGCTGTCGGAGCTGCTGTCGGGCCCGTCGGTGGAGCTGCCCGACGGGGAGATCCCGCTGGAGCACCGCACGCTGCTCGGCCCGCAGGAGCGCCGGATCACGCTGGACGAGGCCGTCACGATGATGTCGGACGCCTACGCGTTCGTCGCCGGCGAGATCGCCGCCGCGGACGCCGCCTGGTCTGCGCTGCTCCAGCCGCTGGAGAAGGCCGAGGAGGGCTGGCGCGACACGGCCCGGCTGGCGCACTCGCTGGACGGCACCCGGCACCCGGAGCTCGACCGCGTCGGGCGCGAGCTGACCGCGCTCGGCCGGATCGTCCGCACCGATCCGCTGTCGCTGGTCAAGGACGGCAATGCCGACACCGCCCGGCTCGACCGCGTCTGCGCCATACTGACCTCGCTCGGCGACGAACTCGCCGGCGTCGCCCGGATGCGCGAGGACTACGAGGAACTCGTGCTCCGGGTCACCGCCACGGTCGAGGAGATCGAGGAGACGGAGCGGCGCGCCCACGAAGCCCACGCGACCGCCCTCGCCAAGATCTACTCGCCCAACCTGCCCGCACCGTCGCGGGGCCTCGGCACCGCGCTGCGGGACCGGCTCGCCGCGCTCGAACGGCTCCGCGAGGCGGGCCGCTGGGTGGAGATGGCGGGCCGCTTCGCCGAACTCGAACGCGCCGCCGACGAGGCGCTGGAACGGGCGAGGGGTGACCTGCGTCTCAGTGCCGGGCTGCTCGACCGGCGGGGCGAGTTGCGCGGGCGGCTGGAGGCGTACCGGGCCAAGGCGGCGCGGCTCGGCCTGGCCGAGGACGAGCGGCTCACCGTCCTGTACGGGGAGGCCCGCGAGGTGCTGTGGACGGCACCCTGCGACCTGCGCAGGGCGACCACGGTACTGGCGGAGTACCAGCGAGCGATCAGGGCGTGCGAAAGCGAGACGGGGACCCGGCGATGAACCGATGCACCCAGCCCGGCTGCACGGGCGAGGTGGAGGCCGACGGCTTCTGCGACGTGTGCGGCATGGCCCCGGCCGCCGCTCCGGCCGCCGCTCCGCCGCCCGCGGAGTCCGCCGCCGGACCGGTCGCGGAAAGCCCCGCGAACTCGGTGTCCCGGCCCGCGCCCGCCGCACCGGCGCCGCAGATGCCGCCCGCGCGGGCGGCGGCGCCCGCGCGTCCCGCCGCGCCCGTGGCCCCCGGCTACCCCGGCGCGTACGGGCGGCCTCCGAACCCCGCCCCGGTCACGACTCCGGCGACTCCCGCGGCCCCCGTCGGCGCGCCGCCCGGGCCTCCGGTCGGGGCGCCGCCCGGCTCCTCCGGCCCGAGCGGGCCCGGCTCGTCGTCCGGCGGCTCGTCGAGCAGCGGGTCGCCGGCCAGCGGGTCGCGGAGCGTCGGGTCCGGGCGGACGGCGTCGCGCGGCGGCACCCGCGGCACGGGCTCCAGCGGCTCCGCCCGGCGCGGCATGCTCGGCGCCGGGCTGGTGGAGGTGCCGCCCGTCCCGGCCCGCGACCCCGCCTCGGCGATCATGGACAAGCCGGAGGTGCCGGAGAACCGGCGCTTCTGCAGCAAGTGCGACGAGAAGGTCGGGCGGAGCCGCGGCGGGCGCCCCGGACGCACCGAGGGGTTCTGCCGCAACTGCGGGCACCCGTTCTCGTTCACCCCGAAGCTGCACCCGGGCGAGATGATCGGCGGGCAGTACGAGGTGCTCGGCTGCCTCGCGCACGGCGGGCTCGGCTGGGTGTACCTCGCCCGCGACCACAACGTGAGCGAGCGGTGGGTCGTCCTGAAGGGCCTGCTCGACACCGGGGACGCCGACTCGCTGGCCGCCGCGACCGCCGAGCGCGCCTTCCTCGCCGAGGTCGAGCACCCCAACATCGTCAAGATCTACAACTTCGTCCGGCACGGCGAGTCCGGCTACATCGTGATGGAGTACGTCGGCGGGCGGTCGCTGAAGGACATCCTGCTCAGCACCCGCAAGCAGCAGGGCGAGCAGGCGGCGCTCCCGCTCGGCCAGGTGATCGCCTACGGGCTGGAGGTGCTGAGCGCCCTCGGCTACCTGCACGGCGTCGGGCTGCTGTACTGCGACTTCAAGCCGGACAACGCCATCCAGTCCGAGGAGCAGCTGAAGCTGATCGACCTCGGCGGCGTCCGCCGCGCCTTCGACGTCGACAGCCCCATCTTCGGCACGCCCGGCTACCAGGCCCCGGAGATCGGCTCGCAGGGCCCGTCGATCACGTCCGACCTGTACACGGTGGGACGGACGCTGGCCGTGCTGAGCTTCCCGTTCCGCGGCTACACCGGACGGCACCTGCGCAGCCTGCCGCCCCGCGAGGAGGTGCCGCTCTTCCAGCGGTACGAGTCCTACCACCGGCTGCTGCGCCGCGCCACGCACCCTGACCCGGCCCGCCGGTTCCAGAGCGCCGCCGAGATGGCCGAGCAGCTCACCGGCGTCCTGCGCGAGGTCCTGTCCGCCGAGGACGGCCGCCCGCGCCCCGCCCCGTCGCCGCTCTTCGGGCCCGAGCAGCAGACAGCCGGCACCGAGATCGTCGAGGGGCTGGAGCACACCGCCGCGAACGGGGCGGCCCCGCCGATCCTGGCGCGGCTGGAGCCCGCGGCCGCCGCGGCGGCGCTGCCCGTCCCGCTGGTGTACGCCTCCGACCCGGCCGCCGCGTTCCTCGCCGGGCTCACCGCCCGCGACCCCGCCGACCTCGCCGCCGCCCTCGGCTCGGCCCCGGTGGCGTCCCGCGAGGTGCGGCTGGCGCTGGTCCGCGTCCGCATCGAGCTCGGCGACCTCGACGGCGCCGCCCGGCTCCTGGAGGACATCGCCGCCGAGGCCCCGGACGACTGGCGCGTCGACTGGTACCGCGGCGCCCGCGCCCTCGCCGGCGGCCGCGGCACCGAGGCGGTCGCCGTCTTCAACGACCTGTACGACCTCGCGCCCGGCGAGCAGGCGCCGAAGCTGGCGCTGGCGTTCTGCCACGAGACCCTCGGCGACATGCAGAGCGCCGGCCACTTCTACGAGACGGTCTGGCGCACCGACCCGACGCACGTCAGCGCCGCGTTCGGGCTGGCCCGCACCCGCCTCGCCGCCGGTGACCGGGCGTCCGCCGAACGCGTCCTGGACTCGGTGCCGAACATCTCCAGCCACTACCTGTCCGCGCAGCTCGCCGCCGTCGCCACCACCGTCCGGGGACGGCGCCCCGCCGAGCTGACCGCGCCCGCGCTCATCGAGGCGGGCCGCCGGCTGGCGTCGCTGCGGCTCGACACCGAGCGCTCCGCCGCGTTCACCGCCGAGGTCCTGGAGGCGGCGCTCGGCTGGCTCCGCGCGGGCCGCGGCTCCGCCCCGCCCGGCGTCCGGCAGCAGGTCCTCGGCACCGACCTGGACGAGCAGGCCCTCCGCAAGAGGCTGGAGGACACCTACCGCGTCCTCGCCAAGCTCGCCGACGGCTCCGAGCACCGCCACGCGATGGTCAAGCGCGCCAACGCCGTCCGCCCGAGGACGCTCTTCTGACCATGAACGCGGACCAGCACACCCCCGTGGCGCTCTGCCGTACCTGCGGCGAGCCCGTCCAGCCCCGCGACCGCTTCTGCGAGGAGTGCGGCCGGCCCGATCCGACCATCCGGCGGACCCCGCCCCTCGGCAACTCCCTCCCGAACGCCGCCCCTCCGCCCGCCGGCCGCGACGTCCTCTTCGTCCCCAACCCCTCCCCCGCTCCCGAGACGCCCGCACCGCCCGGTGGAGGTGCGGTCTGCGTGGACTGCGGGAGCGGGGCCGTCGGGGCGGACGGGTACTGCGAGCAGTGCGGGCTGCGGCAGCCGAGCGGGCGGGAGCATGTGGAGGCCGACCTCGGCCGGCTGGGGGCGGCGGTCAGCGACCTCGGTCTCCGGCGCAGCCGCAACGAGGACGCGTTCGCGCTGGCGGCGCTGCCCGCGGGCGCGTGCGCGGTGGTGTGCGACGGCGTCGCGACGGCCCCCGGGTCGGAGGAGGCGTCGCGGGTGGCCGCCGAGACGGCCGTGTCGGTGCTGACCGGACGGGTCTCGGTCGGCATGGATCCGCGCGGCGCGATGCGCGCGGCGGTGGCGCGGGCGGCCGAGGCCGTGGCCGGGCTGCCGGGCGATCCGGAGTCCTCGCCCGCCTGCACGTTCGTGTCGGCCGTGGTGGACGCGTCCGGCGTGACCGTCGGGTGGGTCGGCGACAGCCGCGCGTACTGGCTGTCCGCCACAGGCTCGTGCCGGCTGAGCACGGACGACTCGTGGGCCGCGAACATGATCGAGCAGGGCACGATGACCGCCGCCGACGCGTGGGCCGACAAGCGGGCGCACCTGCTGACCGCGTGGCTGGGCGCGGACGCGGGGCCGGTCGAGCCGCACGTGACGGCGTTCCGCCCGACGCGGCCGGGGATGGTTGTGCTCTGCAGCGACGGGCTGTGGAACGACCTGCCGGAGCCGTCCGACCTCGCGCGCGTGGCGCTGGACGGGCGGGACGGCCCGCTCGGCGCGGCGCGCAGGCTGCTGCGGGCGGCGCTCGACGCGGGCGGGCACGACAACGTCACGGTGGCGGTGATCCCCTGTCCACCGCCGGAACCGATCAGGGAGCGGGGCAGATGAGCGATTTTCCGGAGTTCACCGTCCGGGTGGACCAGAACCCCTACCTTCCGGCGGGCGGACGGGAGATGCACGCGATCGTGTCCGTGGAGGCGCGGTCGTCGGGCGCCGCGCCGGCCGCGGCCGGGCGGGCGCCGGCCGCGGAGATCATCATGATCGACACGTCCGGGTCGATGTCGTACCGGGGCAAGATGGCCGCGGCGAAGCGGGCGGCGCGGGCGGCGGTGAACGTGCTGCGCGACGGAGTGCACTTCGCGGTGGTCGCCGGCGCGAACCGGCCGCGGATGATCTACCCGCAGGGGGAGCGGCTCGTCGTGGCGGACGAGACGTCCCGGCGCAACGCGGCGACCGCGATCGGGCGGCTGGAGGCGGCCGGCGGCACCGCGATCGGGTCGTGGCTGCGGCTCGCCGAGCGGCTGTTCGCCGGGCACGACGCGGCCGTCGGGGAGAGCGCCGTCAAGCACGCGATCCTCCTCACCGACGGCAAGAACCAGCACGAGTCGGACGAGGAGCTGGACGCGGCGCTGCGGCAGTGCACCGGCCGCTTCCTGTGCGACGCGCGCGGCGTCGGCACCGACTGGGACGTCGCCGAGCTGCGCAAGATCAGTTCGGCGCTGCTGGGCGGGTTCCTGGACGTCCCCGACCCGGCCGACCTGGAAGCCGACTTCCTGGCGATGACCCGCGCCGCGATGAGCAAGGAGATCGCGGACGTGACGCTGCGGGTGTGGACGCCGCAGCAGGCGAAGCTCCGGTTCGTCAAGCAGATGGTCCCGGTCGTGGAGGACCTGACCGGCCGCCGGGTCGAGTCGGGCACGCAGACGGGCGACTACCCGCTCGGCGCGTGGGGGAACGAGAACCGCGAGTACCACGTGTGCGTGGAGGTACAGCCCGGGGACATCGGGCGGCAGATGCGCGCCGGGTGGGTCAAGCTGGTCGCGGGCGACGAGGTGCTGGCGTCCGGGAACGTCCTCGCCGAATGGACCGACGACGAGGCGCGGTCGACGCGCATCAACGGCCGCGTCGCGATCCACACCGGCCAGTCGGAGCTCGCCGACGCCATCCAGGAGGGTCTGGAGGCGCGCCGGGAGGGCGACGAGGACACCGCGACCGCGCGGCTCGGCCGGGCCGTGGTGCTGGCCCGCGAGGTCGGCAACGAGCAGATCTCCGATCTGCTCGACAAGGTCGTCGACGTGGTCGACCCGGTGCGCGGCACGGTGCGGCTCAAGCGGGACGTGGCGAAGGCGGATGAGATGTCGCTCGACACCCGTTCCGTCCGGACCGTGCGGACCCGGCACGGCGACGAGGCAGGGGGCTGAGGCCCATGCCGGTCTGCCCGAGCGGGCATTCCTCCCAGGCCACCGACTACTGCGACGTGTGCGGTGACCTGATGGAGGGTGCCCAGCGCGCCGAGTTCGCCGAGCCCGAGCCCGTCCCGAAGCCGCCGGAGCCGTCCGCGCCGTCCCAGCCGTCGGCGTCGTCGAAGCCGGAGCCGGCGGACTGCCCGCACTGCGGGACGCCCCGCTCCGGCCGGTTCTGCGAGGTCGACGGGTACGACTTCGAGACCGGCACCGTCTACACCGTCCAGCTGTCCGCGGCGGGCACCGCGCACGCGGTGCCGCTGGTGCCGCGGCAGCGTACGCCCGGCCCGCCTTCCGCCCCGACCCCGGCGCCGTCCGCGCCCGCCGGCCCGTGCGCGGTCATCGCGGCCGACCGCGCCTACTTCGACACGGTGGTCGCGGAGATGGGGCCGGACGCCGGGGGCCTGACGTTCCCGCCGTACTGCCCGGAGCGCCGCGTCCCGCTGCTCGGCGACCAGATCCGCATCGGGCGGCGCAGCACGTCCCGCGCGCTGCTGCCGGAGATCGACCTGAGCACGCCGCCGGAGGACCCCGGCGTCTCGCATCTGCACGCCGTCCTGCTCGCCCAGCCGGACGGCACCTGGAACCTGATCGATCCCGGGTCGACGAACGGCACGACCGTCAACGGCGGGACGGAGCCGATCCCGGTGAACGTGCCGATGCCGGTCGGTGACGGCGACCGCATCCACGTGGGCGCCTGGACGACCATCACGCTGTCCCTTCAGGAGGGCACGCCATGACGATGAGTCCCGCACCGCCGGCGGCCCCCGCCCCGCAGCCGTCGCGGCCGCCCGTTACGGAGGACGCCGCGGAGGTGCGGCCCACCGGCCGCCTGCGGACGTTCGTCCGCGGACGGTGGCTGAAGACCATCCCGGGCCGGATCCGCTCCCACGTGGTGCTGTGCCTGGCCGCGCTCCTGGCGCTGCTTGCCGTCCTCACCGTGGCGATCGGGAACGCCCGCGACTCCGTCGAGACGATCGGGCACGACGCGGGCCCGCAGGTCGTCGCGACCGGCACGCTGTACTTCGCGCTGAGCGACATGGACGCGCAGGTCTCCAACATCCTGCTGATCGGGCGCGAGCACGATCTCGGCATCGGCTACGACGAGACGCTGCGGGTGTACGAGCGGCGCCGCGCGGAGGCGGACGCGGCGGCCGTGCAGGCCGCGCAGCTCGCCGGAAGCGACCTGGCGCTGAAGCGGACCGTCCAGGAGGTGCTGGACGGCCTCGGCAAGTACGAGCGGCTGGTCGGTCAGGCGATGCAGCTCGACGCGCAGTCGAACCACGCGCCCGGCGAGACCCCGCCGCAGGTCGTGAACGCCTACCGGCAGGCGACCGACCTGATGAAGCTGCAACTGCTGCCGAAGGCGTACAACATCACGCTCGACACGGGCGCGCACGTGCGGGAGTCCTACGAGACGAAGCGGTCCGCGGTGCTGACGGGACGCGCCTGGGTCGCGCTCACCGGCCTGATCGTGCTGCTGTTCCTGATCGCCACGCAGCTGTACCTGATGCGGACGTTCCGCCGCGTGCTCAACCCGGCGCTGGTGCTGGCGACGCTCGGCACGCTCGTCCTCACCGCCGTCGGGGCGGGCCTGCTGACGGCCCACGCCGGGCACATCCGCAAGGCCAAGGAGGACGGGTTCGACTCCATCCTGCAGCTGTCGCGGGCCCGCGCGATCAGCCACAGCGCGTTCGGGGACGAGAGCCGCTACCTCCTCGACCCCGGCCGTGCCGACACCTACGAGCAGACGTACCTGGACAAGTCGCTGTCGGTGATCTACCCCGACCTCGGCGACAAGCCGGTGAACCTGGAGAACTACTACGCGGGCCTGGAGCAGAAGGCGGGCGCGTACAAGTCCGGCCAGCGCACCGTCGGGTTCCTCGGGTTCTTCGGGGACGAGGCCCGCACCGCCGGCACGGGCCGCGAGGGCGACGCGCTGGCCAAGACGCTCGCGGCGTACCGGGCAGTCCAGCGCAACGACGCGGAGATGCGCCGGCTCGCGTCGGCCGGGAACCGGACGGCGGCGGTCGACCTGCGGATGGGCCGCAACAGCAGCACGATCCGTGACTTCGACGACTACGACTCGGCGCTGAGCGCGCTGACGGCCGTCCACCAGGACGTCTTCGACGAGGCGATCGAGGACGCGGACGGCGGGCTGCGCGGCTGGAACGCGGTCCCGCCGATCGCCGCCGCCGTCATCGCCGCCCTGATCATCGCGGGGGCCCGTCCCCGGCTGGCCGAGTTCCGCTGAGCGAGGGAGAGCAAGCCATGCGCGCGACCCGTGCGATCGCCGCCCCGGCGGCCGTCCTGGCGGCGGTGGCGCTGCTGCCCGCCTGCGGCCTCGGGGCCCAGGAGGAGCAGTCCATCGCCGACAAGGACGCCCTCGTCATCGGTGTGAAGGAGGACCAGCCGGCCCTGGGCGTGAAGCGCCCGGACGGCAAGTACGAGGGCTTCGACGTCGACGTCGCCAAGTACATCGCGGGGCGGCTCGGCGTCCCGGAGAGCAATCTGACGTTCCGGACGACGAACTCGTCCGTCCGCGAGGACGCGCTCGCCAAGGGCACCGTCGACATGATCGTCGCGACGTACTCGATCACGGCCAAGCGCAAGATGAAGGTGACCTTCGGCGGCCCGTACTACGTCGCGCACCAGGACACCTTCGTCCGCGCCGACGCGACCGCGGTCAAGGACGTCCGGGACCTGAAGGGCAAGCGGATCTGCGAGGTGACCGGGTCCAACTCCTGGCGGCGCGTCATCGAGGAGCGCAAGGTCGCGGCGAAGCCCGTCACCGTGAACACCTACGGCGCCTGCATGGACGCCCTCGCCGCCGGCCGGCTCGACGCCGTCTCGACCGACGACCTCATCCTCGCCGGGTTCGCCACCGGCCGCCCCGGACGGATGATCAACGCGCCGTTCACCGACGAGAAGTACGGCGTCGGGCTGAAGAAGGGCGACCTGAAGGGGTGCGAGGAGGTCAACCGGGCCATCACCGCCATGTACCAGGACGGGACGGCGCAGCGGCTGCTGAACAAGTGGTTCGGCCAGTCGGGGCTGAAGCTGACGACGAGCGTCCCCCAGTTCGAGGGCTGTACCTGAGCCGCGGAGGGCCCGGACCTATCTGGTCGTGGACGGGAAGGCGACGATCGCCTCCCGCAGCGTGTCGTGGATCGGGATGAACTTGTCGAGCCCGGTGATGCGGAAGACCCGCTGGACGCGCGGCGGCAGCGCCACCAGCGCGATGTGCGTGCCGCGCTCGCCCGCGCGGCGGTTGGCGGCGACGATCGCGTTCAGGCCCGTCGAGTCGCAGAACGTGACCTCGCGCATGTCGACCACCATCGGCTCGCCCGATTCGACGACCTCGAACAGCGTCTCCTCGAAGCGCGTGCGCGACACCACGTCGATGTCGCCCTTGACGCGGACGAGCGTGCAGCGGTCGTCGCGCATCAGACTGATGTCGAAGTCCATCGTCACCTCACGCCCCACTCCGGCGGTTCCCGGCCATCTCAGGTGACTCCTCAGGATTGCGCACCCGTGCCCGCATTCCAAGCACTTCCCGGGAAAAGGACCAGGTCGCCCGCCCCTCACCCGGGACCGTAACGCCCGCCAGGACGTCCGCCCGGTGCTCCGTGACGACTCTACCTGACGATGCGCCCGGGGCGTCCGGATGCCTCCCGGGGCGTCCGGGAAACAGGCGTAATAACTTACTCAAGAGAAACTTACTTGAGGGTAGGGAATGGCGTCCAATACCGCCTGGGTGGCCTTTGACCTGGACTTGAACCATTCCTGACCGGCTCTCGGCCGGGAAAGGAGGGCGCTGACCGGGGCCCGGATCGGCGCAGAGGTTACAGTGGCGTTGGCGAATTCGGGAGGCTGGGTGTTCTACACGTTCATGACGCGCGTGGTGCGTCCGATCCTCTGGCTTCTTTTCCGCCCGCGGGTGGTGGGCGGCGAGAACGTGCCGAGCTACGGGCCGCTCATCGTGGCGAGCAACCACCTGTCGTTCATCGACAGCTTCATCATCCCCCTGGCGGTCCCGCGTCCGGTCACCTACATCGCCAAGGCGGACTACTTCGAGGGCGGCGGGCTGAAGAACGGCTTCGTCCGCTGGTTCCTCACCAACCTCGGGCACGTCCCGGTGCGGCGCGGTGCCCGGCGGGCCGCCATGGGCGCGCTGGAGCAGGCCGCCGAGGTCCTCGGCAACAGCGGCGCGTTCGCTATCTACCCGGAGGGCACCCGCTCCCCGGACGGGCGCCTCTACCGCGCCCGGACGGGCATCGGCTGGCTCGTCCTGCAGTCCGGGGCGCGCGTCCTGCCGGTGGCACTCGAAGGCACCGAGAAGATCCAGCCGATCGGCGCGAGCCTCCCCCGCGTGTTCGGCCCCCGCCCCACCGTGCGGATCGGCCCGCCGATGGACTTCTCCCACTACCGCGACCTGCCGCCCGCCAAGGCCCGCCGCGCCATCGCCGACGAGATCGTCGAGACCATCCAGAAGATGTCCGGCCAGGAGTACGCCGGCGAGTACAACGAGCGCGCCGAGAAAAGCTGACGGGTTCGTCCGGGGGTGTGTCGTCCGGGGCGACTCGCCCCCTGTGCCCCGTAGGGTCGCGCCATGGCGCACAGGCTCCTCCCGATCATGCTGCTGTCGACGGCCGCCGCCGCGACCGCGTGCGGCGGCGGCGACGCCGGACGCGCCTCCCAGGTGGGCGGCACGGCCCGCGCCGAGGTGGCGGGCATCGGCTACACCTCCGACCAGCTCGCGCAGGCGCTGCTCACCGCGCCGACCGGCTACCGGCGCGCGGGCGAGCCCGACTCGGGCGAGTACGGGTCGCTGAAGGCCATCCAGAACGCGGCCAGGCTGCAGCGGGAGGCGGCGCTGGACAAGCCCCGCTGCGGGACGGGACGCCTCGCCGGGGACGTCGCCGGCGACGTCCCCGCCGCCCTCGTCTCGTTCACCAACGGCAGCGGCCAGACCGCCACCGAGACGCTGATGGGCATGTCCGCCGCCGACGCCGAGAAGCAGGTCAACGCCCGCGTCCCCACCGGCTGCCTGACCTTCCGCACCAAGGTCGGCACCACATGGTCCGAGCACCGGGTCGTCGAGGCGCCCAAGGGCGACATCGGCGAGGGCTCCCGCACCGTCGGCGTCACCACGATCAGCGGCGGCGCCCGCACCCGCACCTGGTACGTCGTGTTCCGGGGCCGCCACTACCTGTCCACCATCACCGTCTTCGGCCCCAACGCGACCCGCACCGACGCCGAACGCCTGGCCCACGAAGCCCTGGCCCAGGCTCAGCGCGTCCTGCCCTAACTCCCAGGGGTAGCGACCCCCCTGGAACCCCCCGTCACGACGCAGGCGATCCTCACGCCGCGGTTGCGGTCTGTCGTGCCTGTTCTGGCGTGCGCGGCGTCGCTGCGGTCGCCTGCGTCGACGGGCATGCGCGCTGCGCTCGCTGCGCTCGCTCCGCGCGCCTGCCCGTGACCCCGGCTGAGCTTCAAACCCCGAGAGGGTGCGGCCGTGTCGCCCGCGGGGGTGGGGTGCGGCGGTGCGGGAGGGGGGTTTCAGCAGATACGGTTCGGCTTACACGAGCCGCAGGGTGCGGTGAGGCATGGCGTTCGCAGGGGTGGTCGTGGTCGGTAGGGAGGGACGGGTGACCGGCCGGATCGGGCCTGGACTCGTCGGCGAGGTCATGGTGGGCATCCGCGGGGGTGTGGAGGCGTTCTACGCGCACCCGGTCAATCCCCGTGACGAGATCGACGTCGGGGCGATCGTCGTCGTGGTCGAGTACCACCCGCCCCGGACGGTGTACGTGGCACCCGCGCTGCCCTCGTGACGCCACGACGATGAAATTGGCCTCATCAGGACGCGAATACGTGCGGCGGTGACCGAACCGTCCGCGCGCGGATCGCGTCTATTGGGAAACGCGGACGGGCCGCCCCCGGGCCGGCCGCGCCCCTGACATCTGAAGAGGAGGCCCCATGCCCGTGATCGCCGTGGCGGTCGGTGCCGTCGTCGCAGTCATCGTCTTGATCATCTTGTTCAAGATGGTCTGGCGGGTCGCCGAGCCGAACGAGGCTCTGATCATTTCCGGGCTGGGCGCCAGGTCCAAGCCGATCGACGGCGTGGACAGCCTCGGTTTCAAGATCATTACCGGTAAGGGCACGGCGGTGCTGCCCGGCTTCCAGACGTCCCGCCGGCTGCGGCTCGACAGCCGCGCGGCCAACCTCGAGGTCAGCTGCGTGACGCAGCAGGGCATCCCGGTCAAGGTCCGCGGCGTGGTCATCTACAAGGTCGGCGACGACTTCGTGTCGATCGCCAACGCGGCGCGGCGCTTCCTGGAGCAGCAGAAGTCGATGGACGGGGCCATCCACGAGCTGTTCACCGGCCACCTGCGCTCGATCATCGGCAACCTCACCGTCGAGGACCTGATCCTCAACCGCGAGCGCCTGACGTCCGAGACCCGCGGCTCGGCCGCCGACGAGATGAGCAAGCTCGGCCTGATCGTGGACTCCCTGCAGATCCAGGAGATCCACGACGACGCCGGCTACATCACCAACCTGGGCCGCCCGCACGCCGCCAAGGTCGCCGCCGCCGCCCGCATCGCCGAGGCCGAGCGGAACCAGGAGGCCACCCAGCGCGAGCAGGAGGCCCTGCGGGAGAACGCCGCGGTCATCCGGGACACCGAGATCAAGAAGGCCGAGTACGAGGGCCAGGTGCAGCAGGCCGCGCAGCAGGCCCGGCAGGAGGTCATCCTCAAGGAGACCCGCAACGCCGAGCTGGAGGCCGAGCGCACCGAGAAGCGGCTGGAGAGCGAGGTCCGCAAGCCCGCGGACGCCCGCGCGTACGAGCAGGTCAAGCTGGCCGAGGCGGAGCGCGAGGAGCGCATCTCCTACGCCCAGGCCGCCGCGACCGAGGTCCAGCTCAAGGCCCAGCGCGAGTCCGAGGCGATCCGGCTGCTCGGTGAGGCCGAGGCGGACGCGACCCGGCAGAAGGGCCTCGCCGAGGCGGAGGCGATCAAGGCCCGCGCCGTCGCCCTGGCGGAGAACACCGACGCCGTCATCGCCCAGCAGCTCGCCGAGAAGTGGCCGGAGATCGTCGAGGCCGGCGCGGGCGTGTTCGGCAACGTCGACAACATGGTCCTGCTCAACGGCGCCCAGGGCATGGAGGACATGCTCGCCAAGGCGCTCACGCTCGGCGGCACCGGCCTCGGCGTCGCCCGGCAGCTCCTCGCCGGGATGAACGGGCAGAACGCCGCGAACGGCCACAACGGCGTCCCGGCCGCCACGGTTCCCGTGGAGGTCCCCGCGGAGACGCCGAAGGAGGACTGACCGCCGAAGGCCCGGCCCGGTCCCGGGCCGGGCCTTCTTGGCGTTAACGGCCCGTCGCTCCCGCTAAGTTCGTTGCATGTCCGTGCCGCGGCTTGCCGTATCCGTCGACCTCGTCGTCCTCACCGTGCGGGAGCACCGGCTGTGCGCCCTCCGGTGGCGGCGCGACCGGGCGCCGTACCAGGGGGCGTGGTCGCTGCCGGGCGGGTTCATCCAGCTCGACGAGGACCTGCCCGCCGCCGCGTCCCGCCTCATGGCGGAGCGGGCCGGGCTCGCGGACGTGCGCATCCACCTGGAGCAGCTCGCGACCTACGGGTATCCCGACCGCGACCCCCGGCAGCGGGTGGTGAGCGTCGCCTACCTCGGGCTCGCGCCGGACCTGCCCGCCTCCAGCCGGGCGCAGGTGCTGTGGACGGCCGTGGACGACCTCGTCCACCGGGACCGGGCCGCGTTCGACCACCGGCGCATCCTGTGCGACGGGATGGAGCGGGCACGGGCGAAGCTGGAGTACACCTCGCTGGCCGCCGCCTTCTGCCCGCCCGAGTTCACGGTCGCGGAGCTGCGCCGCGTCTACGAGATCGTGTGGGGCACCAGCCTCGACCCGCGGAACTTCCACCGGAAGGTGACCGGCGCCGACCGGTTCCTCATCCCGACCGACCGGACCACCACGCGGGACGGCGGACGCCCCGCGAGGCTCTACCGGCGCGGCGACGCCGAACAGCTCAGGCCGCCCATGCTGAGACCCCGCGCATGAGGTTTTACCTGGGGCGATGTCGCAAGCAGCGCCGGGCGGTTGCTAGTTTCACCCCCTATGAACGGTGACCCTTCCGACGCTCTCGGCCTGCTCGTCCGGGACATCGGGGAGGCCGGCGTCGCGGAGATGGCCGGCTCCCCGGGCCTGGCGGCGGCCGTCGACCAGCATGTGGCCAGCCTCCGCGACGAACTGGGCGAGCCCGGCGCGCCGCCCGGATCGGCCGAGCTGATGGGATACCTGCACGGTTTCGCAGAGGACGCGTTCAACCGGGGCTGGTGGCCGGACGACACCCGCGACTGGGAGTTCGTCCGGATCGTGGCCGTTTGCTGGATGATGATGGACGCTGCATAGGCTGGGGCTCATCACCCCCTGTGCGATCTGGAGGACAACGGTGTCCGAGGCAACCACTCCGCGCTTCCGCTCCGTTCTCGACCGGTTCGTGGCTTACAAGCCCGGCAAGGTCGTGATGTCGCCCGAGGGCCGCTCGTTCAAGCTGTCGTCCAACGAGTCGCCGCACGGTCCGCTCCCGTCGGTCGTGGACGCGATCGGCGAGGCGGCCCGGAACGTCAACCGCTACCCGGACAACAACGCGACCGCGCTGACCGAGGCGATCGCGGAGTTCTGCGGCGTCCCCGCCGACCATGTCGCGGTCGGCTGCGGGTCGGTCGGGATGACCCAGATGCTGCTGGAGGCCGTCGCCGAGCCGGGCGCCGAGGTCGTCTACGCGTGGCGCTCCTTCGAGGCGTACCCGCTGCTGGTGTCGCTGTCGGGCGCCACGGGCGTCCAGGTCGCGCTGCGGGACGAGACCCACGACCTGCCCGCGATGGCCGGCGCGATCACCGACCGGACCCGCCTGATCTTCCTCTGCAACCCGAACAACCCGACGGGCACGATCGTCCGGCGCGCGGAGATCGAGGCGTTCCTGGACCGCGTCCCCGCCGACTGCCTGGTCGTCCTGGACGAGGCGTACCGCGAGTACGTCCGCGACGACGAGGTGCCGGACGGCCTCGCCCTCTACGGCGACCGGCCGAACCTGGCGATCCTCCGCACGTTCTCCAAGGCCTACGGCCTCGCCGGCCTGCGCATCGGGTTCCTCGTGGCGCACCCGGAGGTGGCGGGCGCGATCCGCAAGACCTTCCTCCCGTTCAGCGTGAACTCGGTCGCGCAGGCCGCCGGGATCGCGTCGCTGCGGGCCACCGGTGAACTCCTGGAGCGCGTCGAGGGCACGGTGAAGGAGCGCGACCGCGTCCGGGACGCGCTCCTCGCGGACGGCTGGACCGTCCCGCCGACGGAGGCCAACTTCGTCTGGCTCCGCCTGGGCGACCGCACGATGGACTTCTCCGCAGCCTGCGACGCCCAGGGCGTGAGCGTCCGCCCCTTCGCGGGCGAGGGCGCCCGCGTCTCGATCGGCTCCCCAGAGGAGAACGACGCCTTCCTCGCGGTGGCCAAAGCCTTCCCCCACCGCAACTGACGGCCCTCGGACGGCAGCGCACGACGGCCTTCGCGTGCGCTGCCGTCAGTGGACCGCCTGATCCGTCCTCGTCGGCTCGGCAGCCGGTTCGGGCTGTTCCGGCCCGGACCGTGAGAGCCAGCGAAGCGCGATGACGCCGAGGACGACGTGCAGGAGGCTCGCCACGGCGGCGGCGACGCGGAGGCCGGTGACGAAGGCCGCCTTCGCGTCCCCGATGGCCGCGGGCGTCACCCCGGGGAGCCGGAGCGTCTCATCGAGGGTGGGCGCCAGGCCGGGCCCCTGGAGCCGGAAGATCAGCGCGGCGAGCGAGCCGAGCAGCGCGATCCCGAGGGCGTTGCCGATCTCGTTGCTGGTCTCCGCGATCGCTCCCGCCGAGCCCGCCCGCTCGACCGGGACCGCGCCGACCGCCGTGTCGGCGACCACGGCGAAGGAGATGCCGTAGCCGACGCCCGCGGTGACCGTGGCGGCGACGTACCATCCGGCCCCGCCGCCGGTCGTGACCGGCAGGAAGAGGAGCAGCCCGGCCGCGATGGAGAAGTGGCACGTGATCAGCGCGGCCCGCCTGCCGACGCGGTCGGCGACCGGCGGTGTCACGACGCAGGCGGTGGTCAGGACCGCGGCCCCGGGCAGGGCCAGCAGCGCGGCGTCCAGGATGGGCAGGCCGAGGACCGACTGGAGGTGGACGCCGGCCAGGAAGGCGGTGGCCGACCACGCGGCCAGCGGCAGGAGACCGGTGATGATCGCGACGGTGAAGACGCGGTCGCGGAAGAGCGAGAAGTCCATCAGCGGGTGCGCGAGGACCCGCTGCCGGCGGGCGAACCACGCGAGCAGCGCCACCCCCGCCGCGCCCGCCAGGACGGCGGCGGGCGAGAGGCCCTCGGCGGCCCCGTGCTTGAGCCCGTGGACGACGAGCAGGAGGCCCGCCGCCGAGGTCGCCACGCTGAGGACGTCCACGCGCCCGGGACGGGCCGCGCGCACCTCGCCGAGCAGGAGGGGGGCGAACACCAGGAAGAGCACGGTGACGGGCAGGTTCACCAGGAAGACCGATCCCCACCAGAACCGTTCCAGCAGCATCCCGCCGACGACGGGGCCGATCGCGAACCCGGCCGAGAACGCCGCGGCGAAGATGCCGATCGCCTGCGCCCGGCGGCGGGGGTCGGCGAACAGCTCGCTCAGCACCGCCAGGGCCGACGGCAGCAGCGTCGCGCCGGCGGCGCCCATCAGCGCGCGGGCGGCGATGAGCAGCTCCGGGGTGGGCGCGAACGCGGCCGCCGCGGACCCGAGACCGAAGACCGCCGCGCCGATCATGAGCAGCCGCAGCCGGCCGTACCGGTCGCCGATGGCGCCGAACGCGATGAGCAGGGATCCGACCGCGAATCCGTAGACGTCCAGGATCCACAGGGCCTGGTCCGCCGTGGGCGTGAGGGCCTGACCGATCCGTGGCATCGCCAGGAACAGGATCGAGCCGTCCATGGACACCAGGAGTACGGGACCGAGGATCACCAGGAGCCCGAGCCAGGAACGGAGACCGGCGGGGTTCGTCGCGTGCCGCTGAGACATGCCGTCCACGCTCCGGCACCGCCCGGACGGCAGCCATCCACCTGCCGTGGGTACACCTCGCAGGTGCACCCGGTCAGACGCCGGACCGCTTACGCTCGAAATCGTGGAGAGCCTCGGAACGTTCCTGCGGAGCCGTCGTGACCGGGTCACGCCGGCCCAGGTCGGGCTGCGTACCTACGGCACCGCGCGGCGGGTGCCGGGACTGCGACGCGAGGAACTCGCCCAGCTCGCCGGAGTGAGCGCGGGCTACTACACGCGCCTGGAGCAAGGCCTGGCGGACACCGCTTCCGAGCAGGTTCTGAGCGCCCTCGCCAGGGTGCTGCGGCTCGACGCGGTCGAGCGCACGCACCTGCTCAATCTCGCGCGGCAGTCTCCTGTTCCCGGTCTGTCCGAACCACCTCGTGAGGCGCCCCACGCGCGGGTCCTCGCGCTCTTGAACTCCCTCGGTGAGGCGATACCGGCGCTCGTGCTGGGCCGCCGGGGAGACGTCCTGGCCTGGAACCGCACCGGTCACGCCCTGTTCGCCCGGCACCTCGCCTTCGACGCGCCGAAGGAACCAGGGCACCGGCCGTCCATCCCGCGCATGTTCTTCCTCGACCCGCGCACCCGCGACCTGCACCGCAACTGGGAGGAGCTCGCGCGCATCCACGTCGCCTACCTCCGGCTCACCGCCGGCCGGTTCCCCACCGACGCGCGGCTGGCGGAGCTGATCGGGGAACTCGTCATGCGAAGCGACGAGTTCGCGGCCATGTGGGCGACCGGCGAGGTCGCCGACTGCACCACCGGCGACATGCACCTGAGCCACCCCGCCGCCGGCGCGGTCAGCATCGCCTACCAGGTCTGGCTCCAGCCCGACAGCCCCGACCACCGGCTTGAGATCTACACACCGAACGACCCCGCCTCAGCAGCCGCCCTGCAGTCCCTCGCCAACGTCTCTCGCCAGGACGACGTCCGCGAAGCCGGCGCCGCCCCTCGCGGACGTCCGGAGCCGTCTCGGGGTCAGCCGGCCTTGGCGGGGCCGAGCTTCTCCACGATCAGCCGGTAGAGCTGGCGGGGGCGGCCGGGCTGCGGGGTGCGGTTCGGGGGCAGCGGCCAGGCCAGGCCCTCCTCGACGAGGGTGCGCAGGAGGCGGCGGGCGGTGCGGGGCGTGACGCCCAGCATCTTGCCGGCGTTCTCCGCGTCCACGATGAGCGGCTGCTCCTGGTCGCCGAGCTTGTCGGCCAGCCGGGCGAGGATCTCCAGGCCCTTCGGCTTGGCCTGCGGCTGGGCGCGCTGGGAGCTCTGCGAGCGGGCCAGGGCGGCGCGGGCGTGGTTCTCCGCCTCGTGCGCCGTGCGGCCCATGCCGATGCCGACCTCGATGGCGAGGCCCAGCTCCTCGCGGACGCGCTCGACGAACGGCGGGGTGCGGAACCCCTCGGTGGACGCGGTCACCGAGCCGCGCGTCGCGATGACCAGGTAGCTGTGGTCGTCCAGGGGCCACACGGAGGCGTTCATGCGGTGCGCCTCCTGGAGGAGGACGCGGTGCAGGGCGAGCTTCAGCTCGTCCCGCCAGTAGCGGGGGGTGACGCGGCGCGGCGTCTCGCGGAGGGTGGGCACGTCCACCAGGACGACGACGAGCTGCGACTCCTCCAGGCGGTGGTGGGCGCCGAGCAGCGCCGCGGTCTGGAGGGAGCTGCGGATCGCGGCGCCGGTCGGGCGGACGCGGATGGTGGGCACGCCCGCCATCTCCATGCGCTCGGCGGTGGCGTGCACGCAGGTCATCGCGACGGTGGTGGCGCCGCGCCGCCACAGCCGCTCGTGGAACGCGGCGAGCGTGCCGGGGCCGGCGGCCTCCTCGCGCAGGTGCACCTGCTCGGTGCCGAGGCTGATCTCGGAGTAGGCCTCCTCGACCTCGGCGCGGCCGAGCACGTCGATGCTGACCCGGGACGGGTCGAAGCGCTCGTCGAGGGACGCCCGCAGCAGCGCGCCCTGGAGCGCGGCGCCGTTCAGCGGCACGTAGGTGGCGGGCATGCTGAGGACGCCCGCCTTGCGCGCGAAGTCGTAGGGGACGGGGCTGGCGAACAGGCACACGTCGACGCCCGAGCCCAGCCGCACCACCTTGTCGGCGGCCTCCTGCTCGTCCCGGTACGCGGCGGCCACCAGCCGGCTCGGGACGGGTGTGGGGCCATGGCCCATCAGCATGACCCGTTCCACCAGGTCATGCGGGCCCACGACCCCGATCGTGAGGTCGGGGGTGACCGACCCCGTGCGTGCCGCCGTCATCGATGATCGCTCGCTTCCGGTCCGTCCTCTCGGCGGGGTCGCCGCCCCGGCCACCTGCTCGCGCACGTTCCGCCCAACGGTTGACTCATGGCTCGTCGTCCCTGCCTTCTGCCCCAGCACCGCAGTTCCCGTGCGATTCGCCTTCCCACAGTCCGCAGATCGGGTCAGGACGACGATGTGTGACGCCCAGAGGCGAAATCGAATCAAGAGTGCGGCGAAAAAGTAACCTACGCGACCCCTTGGTCAGTAATTTGTCACCAATCGGCCAGGCATGATCCTGCATCTTCGGACGTCCGAAGTTGAAAAACAAGACCCGAAAACATGGCGGGGGGTCCTTCCTGACGCTGTCACGTACAGGGGGGACCCCTAGGGTGTCCGTTTGGTTTACGCGCGGGCCGAAATCCGTGCGAGCCCGTGCCGACCGGGCCGGAAAGACGAGCGATCCGTGCAGGCAGGGCCGCGGATCGGCGCCGGTGATTTTTTACCGCGTTACGGTCCGCCCCATTGGGAGCGGTCCAGGGGGCACTTCCCAGGTCGGCGGGACGCCCTACAGGCGGTCAGGACGGCTGTCCGAGCGGTGCGTCACCGGCCGGTGACGCACCGCTCGGGCGATTTGGCCGCCGGGCGTTACATGCCCCGTCAGGGATCACGCCCGAGTTGGTCAGAGGGAGGCCACATTCGGCCGATTAAGGCCCCGGGGCGGGCGCCGCGGCGCCTTAGTCGGCCTCGCGGACGATCTCCGCGCCGAGCTGGGAGAGCCGCTCGGCGGTGTGCGCGTGCCCGCGGTCGAGGTAGTACGCGGAGGTGATCGTCGTCTCGCCCTCGGCGGCCAGGGCCGCGAGGACGAGGGCGCTGCCGCAGCGCAGGTCGTGCGCCTCGACCTCGGCGCCGCGCAGGCCGCGCGGGCCGTTCACCTTCGCGCGGTTGCCGTCCACCTCGATGTCGGCGCCCATCTTCGCCAGCTCGCCGGCCAGCTTGAACCGGCCGTCGAAGATCCGCTCGTAGACGTAGGACGGGCCCTCGGCCAGGCAGGACAGCGCCATGATCGGCGACTGCAGGTCGGTGGCGAAGCCCGGGTACTCGTCGGTGATGACGTTGATCGGGCGGAGCGTCCGGTCGCGGCGCACCTGCAGGACGGCGCCCTGCTGGTGGAACTCGACGCCCATCTGCTCCAGCTTGTCGGCGGCGACGCCGAGGTGCTCCAGCGAGGCGCCGACGAGGCTGAGGTCGCCGCCGGTGATCGCGGCGGCCATCACGAACACGCCGGCGTCGATCCGGTCGGGCATCACGGTGTGCTCGACGGCGGTCAGCTCGTCCACGCCCTCGACGGTGATGAACCCGGTACCGCCGCCGCTGATCCGGGCGCCCATCGCCTGCAGGATCGCGATGTTGTCCAGCACCTCGGGCTCCAGCGCCGCGTTCTTGATCAGCGTGGTGCCGTGCGCCAGCGCGGCCGCCATGATCAGGTTCTCGGTGCCGGTGTGCGACGGGGTGTCGCAGTACAGCGTGCCGCCGCGCAGGTCGCCGGCCTTGATGTGGATGATGCCGTCGCCGTTGTCGGCCACGTGCTCGGTGACCGTGGCGCCCATCCGCTTGAAGCCGTTGTAGTGGAAGTCCAGGTTGCGGCTGCCGAGGTTGCAGCCCCCGACGCCCTCGATCACCGCTTCGCCGAGCCGGTGCAGCAGCGCCGGGACGAACAGGAACGAGCCGCGGAACCGGGAGGCGATGTCGGCGGGCAGCACGGGGCTGCTCAGCGATGACGCGTCGATCACCAGGGTGCGCTCGGTCTCGTGCAGCTCGGCCTTGGCGCCCACCGCGCGGGCGAGCTCCACCGCCCGCCGGACGTCCTCGATGATCGGGACGTTGCGCAGGACGGTCCGTCCCTTGGCCGCCATCAGCGAGGCGCCGATCATCGGCAGGACGGCGTTCTTCGCGCCCTGGATGAAAACGGTGCCGTGCAACTGCCGGCCGCCGCGCACGCGGTAGCGAACCTCGTGGCCCATGCTCATGCCGCCTTACTTCCTCTCAGATGCGGTTTCAGTGCCTGCAATCCAGTGGGAGCACGAGGGCCGAGCGCGCCGAGTCCCCCCTCTGCGTCAACGCGACCCCAGTAAACCACCGGGCCGAGGGTGTGAAGCCCGGCCCGCGCCTCGTCGGCGTCAGTCTGCTCGTTGAGACTTCCGCGACACGCCAAAGGTTCGCGTTCCCCAGGAAAATTCCCAAGGTCAGCCTAGGGCCGCGGGGCGGGCGAATACGGGCTATCGTGATCATTTATGGATGATGAGACGCCCGGCTGGGACGCCATCGACGACGCCCTCCGCGGCATCTACGGGGACGCGAAGCCCTATCACCTGGGCACGCTCCTCAAGTGGGCGCTGGGCGGTCCCGATCCGCTGGACGGGATCAGTGTCTACGCCCGCACCGAACCCATCCCGCACTGGCATTTCGTGTCGTACGGGATGAGCGAGCTGTACACCAAGGAATCGGAGAATCCGGACGAGTCGGGCTGGGGCTTCGAGTTCACCTTCCGCCTCGCCCGCGACCCGGCCGAGGAGACGCCGCCCGCGTGGGCCGCGAACTTCCTGCAGAACCTGGGCCGCTACGTCTTCACCAGCGGCAACTGGTTCGAGCCCGGCCACCACATGGACGTCAACGGGCCGATCGCCGCCGACCGCGACGACTCGGAGATCCGCGCGGTGACCTTCGCCGCGGACCCGGAACTCGGAGAGATCGCGACCCCGCACGGCAGCGTCCTCTTCCTCCAGGTCGTCGGGCTCGCGGCGGAGGAGTACGAGGCGCTGCGCCGCTGGAACGCCGACGGCCTCATGGCCGTGCTCGCCCCGCACCTCCCGCTGCTCGTCACCGACGTCGACCGCCGGTCGCTGCTCGCCGACCCCGGCGTCGCCCGCGCCGTCGAGGCGGGCATCGCGCGGGACGGCTCCAGCAGCGGGCTGCTGTTCGTGACCACGGCCGGCTGGCTGCGCGACGCCGGGTCCACCACGCTGCGGCTCGGCGCGCTCCAGGCCCCCGCGATCGCGGACGCGCTGCGGGGCCGCCTCCCCTTCGGCCGGGAACTGATCCTGCAGACCGAGGACACCGTCCTGGCGTTCCGTCCCGGCGACGCGTTCGCCGTCGAGGAGCCGGACGAGGGACAGCTGGAGGTCCACGTCCCGCCGGCCGCCCTGGACGACCTCACGGCCGTCCTGCGGCCCACCGCGGGCAGCGCCGCGGTCCCCGCCCTCCCCGGCCTCACCGTGGAGATCGTGCCGACCGCCATGCGCGACCGCTACGGCAACGAGACCGGCGAAGTGGTCGGCTGACCCTCCGCGGGTCAGCGGGGTTCCAGGACCTCGATGGGGTCGCCGACCGTGAGCGTGCCCAGGACGCGCGGAACGCAATTCTGACCGAAGAGGATGCCGCGGTCACGGTTGCGGTAGGAGGCGAGCGTCCGCAGCGGCTCACGGCCCCGTTCGGCCGTTTTCTGGTCGGTGGTGGTGATGACGCAGCGGTTGCACGGCTTCACCATTTCGATGACGGTCTCGCCGACGCGCAGGAGTCGGACGTCGTCCTCGCCGAAGGGGCCGAGGCCCTCGACGACGAGGCTCGGACGGAACCGGTTCATCGGCAGCGGTTCGTCCAGGTGCGCGTTGAGGTCGTCCAGCGACTCCGCGGAGATGACCAGCAGCGGGTATCCGTCGGCGAACATGACCTCACCGCCACCCCGGGACGTGGGCCGGTGACCGGTGAAACGCACCAGGCGGCAGTCGATGTCGAACAGTTCGGAGAACCACGCCGCGGCCTCGTCGCCCTGGTCGACGCCCTGGCATTCCTTGCGCTGGACGGTGACGTCCCTGACCTCGCCCACGTCCGAGGCCTTGTGCACCAGCGGTGAGACTCCGGGCGCGTCCACCGTGAGGATCTCGCCGTCGTAGGACGGGCGCAGCAACGCCATCCGCGCGAGATCCCGCTGAGAGAGGAAGCGGCCCTCGGGTGTGACGAGCATGAACTCGCGGTCGAACGGCAGACCGCGCGCGGTCAACTCGGCAGTGCGCAGCGCGGTCACGGCGCCGCTCTTGAGCGGATAGACGTTCAGCTCGGTCAGGGTCCCCTGCAAGGCCCCTCCTACCTCAGATCGGCCAGTCGGTCGAACATCGCCCCGAGACGCTCGACGAAACGCTCGGGACGGCACACCTCGTCCAGGCGCCGCTCGTCCAGGGTCAGGCCCGCCTCCGCGGCGTGCTTGCGGAGCGTCTCGCGGAACGGCGTCCCGCTCTCCCACGTCTCCATGGCGGCCTTCTGGACCAGCGGATACGCCTCGTCGTCGCGCGACATGCCCGCCTCGACCAGCTCCAGCAGCACGGTCGAGGTGTAGATGAGGCCGCCGGTCGAGTCCAGGTTGGCCCGCATCCGCGCCTCGTCCACGACCAGACCGGACATGAGGCGGTTCGTCAGGTTCAGCATGTAGTCGAGCGCGATGGACGCGTCCGGCAGCGCGATCCGCTCGGTGGACGAGTGGGAGATGTCGCGCTCGTGCCACAGCGGGATGCCCTCCAGCACCGGGACGACCTGGGCGCGGACGATCCGCGCCATCCCCGCCAGCCGTTCGGAGATGATCGGGTTCTTCTTGTGCGGCATCGCCGACGAGCCCTTCTGGCCCTTGCCGAACGGCTCCCACAGCTCCCGGACCTCGGTGCGCTGCCCGTGCCGCACCTCCAGCGCGATCGCCTCGCACACCGTCGCCATGATCGAGAGGGACGACACCCACTCGCTGATCCCGTCCCGCATCACGACCTGCGTCGACACGTCCGCCGGCCGCAGCCCGAGCTTCCGCGCGACGTGCAGCTCGACCGCCGGGTCGATGTTGGAGTACGTCCCGACCGCGCCGGAGATCGCCATCACGCCGACCGCCTCGCGGGCGCGCCGCAGCCGGTCGCGCGAGCGGGCCAGCGCGAACGCGAAGTCGGCGACGCGGTGCCCCCACACGTCCGGCTCGCCGTGGATCCCGTGCGTCCGCCCGACCCGCAGCGTCGCCCGGTGCGCGAGGGCGTGGTCGCGCAGCGTCGCCACGAGCGCGTCCGCCTTGTCCAGCAGGATGTCGGTCGCCTCGACGAGCTGCAGCGCGAGCGCCGTGTCGAGCAGGTCCGACGACGTCATGCCGAAGTGGACGTACCGGGCGGCCTCCCGCGGCTCGGTGTTGTCCGCCCACGCCGACAGAAAGGCGATCACGTCGTGCTGTGTGACCGCCTCGATCGCGTGCACCGCCTCCGGCGTCGGCGGCGGCGCCGCGCGCACCGGCTCCACCACCTCCGGCGGGATCGTGCCGGCCTCGGCGTGGGCCTCGACGACGAGGACCTCCACCTGGCACCACAGCTCGTATTTGTGCGCGTCGCTCCAGACACGCCCCATCTCCGGAAGGGTGTACCGCTCGATCACCTGCTTATTATGCGTCCCTCTCCTCCTTCGGGCCTTGGCGGCCCTCCATCGTCGAGAAACGCGGGCGATCGCTGGCATCGCTCCGGCTCGCCTTGCGGCTCGCTGCGCGATCAGGGTCTCGCTTCGCTCGCCCCTGCCTTCGGACGCGATCGCAACCATTGAGGTTGTTGCGGGGTTGCGGAGACGGTTGGGTGGGGCGGTTGTCAGGGCGCGCCGGCTGTGGCGCGCAGGGCGATGTCGGTGCGGTGGTGGGCGCCGCGCAGGGCGATCTTCGAGACGGCCTCGTAGGCGGTGGCGCGGGCCGCCGCGAGGTCGGGCCCGGTGCCGACGATGTTGAGGACGCGCCCGCCGTTGGCGATCAGCCGTTCCTCGCCGCCGAGCTTGGTGCCCGCGTGCAGGACGTACGCGCCGTCGACCCCGGCGGCCCCGTCCAGGCCGGTGATCTCGTCGCCCTTCACCGGCGCGGCCGGATACCCCTCGGCGGCCACGACCACAGTGACGGCCGCCCCCGGGTGCCATTCGGGACGGAACTCCGGGTCGAGCCCGCCGATCGCGCAGGCCTGCAGCAGCCTGCCGATCGGGGTCGCGAGCCGGTCCAGGACGACCTGCGTCTCCGGGTCGCCGAAGCGGGCGTTGAACTCCACCACCCGCACGCCCCTGGACGTCAGCGCCAGACCCGCGTACAGGACGCCGACGTACGGCGTCTCGCGGCGGCGCAGCTCGTCCACCGCGGGCTGGACGACCGTGGACATGACCTCGTCCACCAGTTCCGGGGGCGCCCAGGGGAGCGGCGTGTAGGCGCCCATCCCGCCCGTGTTCGGGCCCTCGTCCTTGTCGTAGGCGCGCTTGAAGTCCTGCGCCGGCAGCAGCGGAACCGCGTGCTGCCCGTCGCACAGCGCGAACAGGGAGACCTCGGGGCCGTCCAGGAACTCCTCGATCACCACGCGCTCGCACCCGGCCGCGTGCCGCTCCGCGGCGGCCCGGTCCCCGGTGACGACGACGCCCTTCCCCGCCGCCAGACCGTCGTCCTTCACGACGTAGGGCGGGCCGAACGCGTCGAGCGCCTCGGCCACCTGCGCGCTCGTGTCGCACACCCGCGACGCGGCCGTCGGCACCCCGGCCTCCGCCATGACCTCCTTCGCGAACGCCTTGGACGCCTCGATCCTGGCCGCCGCCCGGTCCGGGCCGAAGCACGGGAACCCCGCCCGGCGCAGGGCGTCGCCCACCCCCGCCACCAGCGGCGCCTCCGGGCCCACGACCACCAGGTCGACCCGCAGCCGCCCGGCCAGCTCCGTCACCGCCACCGGATCCGTCGGGTCCAGCTGGTGGTTGTCCGCGATCTCCGCCGTGCCCGGATTGCCGGGGGCGCAGTGGACGGCGGTGACGGCAGGGTCGCGATGCAGGGCGCGGGCGAGCGCATGCTCGCGGCCACCCGATCCAAGGACGAGTACTCGCACGTCACGCGAGCTTACTGGTCCCGCCTCCGCCGAGGGCGGGCATGACCCCTCGGAGACCGGCGTCGCTCCGGATGAGGCGACCGTCACACCCGAGCCGGGTGAACCTCGCCGTTACGGGCGGCGTCCCAATTGTCGGCTGATAAGCTGCGACGGGCTTGACCGCCGCATGTCGAGGTGCGTGAAAGGAGGTGGTCGGGATGAGTCCTGGTGATCCTTGCAGTTCGCCGGAAAACCCTCACAGTCCGGGCAGGACTGTCTCACCGTCCGCCTCCATCTGGCGTCCGGCCACCCCCCTCGCGCGCTCCCTTCGCTGACGGCCTGGGTTGAGCGCGCGCTGCGCGCGTGGCCGGCGGGTTAGGAGCACCTCATGGCCATGACACGAGTTCGCCCGAGCCGCGTGCTGTTCAAGACGCGCGGCCGCCCCACCGGCGTCCAGGCTCCGAACCGCGATTCCGCCGTCATCGACTGGGCCGCCTACATCGACGGGCACCGCGTCTCCACCGACACCGTCGCCGACGCCGTCCGCCTCATCCGCGACGGCCGGCTCACCCCCGAGGGCGACAGCGCCGGCTTCGTCTGGGTCGGCCTGCACGAACCGTCCGCCACCGAACTGGCCGACCTCGCCGAGGTCTTCGGCCTGCACCCCCTCGCCGTCGAGGACGCCATCCACGCCCACCAGCGCCCCAAGCTGGAACGCTACGACGACGTCCACTTCGTCGTCATGAAGACCGTCGGCTACGTCTCCACCGGCCCCGGCGGCGCCGAGGTCGTCGAGACCGGCGAGATCATGATCTTCTGCGGGCCCGACTTCGTCGTCACCGTCCGGCACGGCGCCCACGGCGCCCTCGGCCCCGTCCGCCGCGACCTGGAGCAGGACCCCGCCCGGCTCGCCCTCGGCCCGGCCGCCGTCCTGCACGCCGTCGCCGACCGCGTCGTCGACGGCTACGTCGGCGTCGCCGACGCCGTCATGGAGGACATCGACGAGGTCGAAGAGGCCGTCTTCTCCCCCGAGCGCACCGACGAGTCCCGCCGCATCTACCGGCTCAAGCGCGAGGTCATCCAGCTCAAGCGCGCCGTCGGCCCCCTCGCCGGCCCCCTGCGCAACCTCTCCGGCCGCCGCTTCGTCCCCGCCGAGATCAAGGAATACCTCCGCGACGTCGAAGACCACCTCACCCGCGTCCGCGAGCAGGTCGAGTCCTACGACGAACTCCTCAACCCGATCCTCCAGGCCCACATGACCCAGGTCACCGTCGCCGACAACCAGGACATGCGCAAGATCTCCGCCTGGGGCGCCATCTTCATGGTCCCCACCGCCATCGCGGGCGTCTACGGCATGAACTTCGACTTCATGCCCGAAACCCAGTGGCGGTTCGGCTACCCCATGATCCTCGGCGTCATCGGCTTCGCCTGCCTCTCCCTATACCGGGGCTTCCGGCGTAATGGTTGGCTTTAATCTCCTCCTTCGGGCCTGGCGGCCCTCCATCGTCGATCAAAGCGGGCGATCGCTGGCATCGCTCCGACTCGCCTAGCGGCTCACTTCGCGATCAGGTTCTCGCAAGCTCGAACCTGCCTTCGGACGCGATCGCGGCCCTCATGTCGTTGCGTGGTTGCGGCGGTGGCTGAGGTGGAAGCGCCCGGGGGTCCGGCCGCTGCCGTCGGGCGCTGGGGCGCCCTCCTTTGTCGAGGGAGGCTCAGGAACTCGCCAGTACGGATTGGAGAAGGTCTGGGTAGTCGGTGACTATGGCGTCTGCGCCGTACTTGATGAAGCGGGTCATGTCTTCGGGGGTGTTGACCGTCCAGACGATGACGGGGAGGGCGGCGTCGTGGGCGTCGTCTATCAGGCCGGGGGTGGTTATGGCGTGTTCGGGGGAGATTGCCGTCGCGCCTATGGCCTGGGCTGTGGCTATGGGGTCGTGGGGGTTCTGGCCTGCTAGCCAGGTGGTGTTTGGGGTGAGGGTCTTGCGTTCCAGGAGGGCGACGCGGCCCAGGGTGGGGTAGTGGCGGCGGGCCTCTGTCAGGACGCGCCAGTCGAACGCCAGGAGGCTGGCTCTGGGGGTCAGGGCGTGGTGGTCGAGGACGGCCACTACGGCGGCTGTGAAGAGCTCGACTTCCTCGTTGGTCCAGGTGGGGTCTGTTTTGAGTTCTACGGAGAGCTTGACCGTTGTGGGGGCCAGCAGGGCGCATGCCTCGGCGAGGGTGGGGATGCGTGTGCCCGGCATCGGTGCGGGGCGGAAGAGGGTGCCCGCGTCCACGGTTCGGAGCTGGGCGAGGGTCAGCTCGCGGATCGGCTTGCCCACGTAGGGGTGGGCGGGGTCGTCCGGCCAGGCGGGGGCGGTGTCGGCCAGGTTCGCCGGGGAGAGGGACTGGTCGTGGTTCAGGACGACCACGCCGTCGGCGGTGAGGCCCACGTCCAGCTCGATGGCGTCGACGCCCAGGTCGAGGGCGTGGACGAAGCCCGGCAGCGTGTTCTCCGGACGGAGGCCGCGCGCCCCGCGATGCCCGTGCACCTCGACGGTAGTGATCACCGCACGCACGCTACAGTCCGCGACCGAACGGGCGGTGGAGAACGGGTGAGGTCAAAGGAAACGGAAGTCAGATGAGGGAGCGGCGGGAAAGCGTCTGGTCGCGGCCCGGGCCGACGCCGATCGCGGAGATCTGCGCGCCGGACATCTCCTCCAATGACCGGACGTACGCCTGCGCGTTCGCCGGGAGGTCCTCGAACTTCTTGGCGCCGGAGATGTCCTCCCGCCAGCCGTCCAGGTATTCGAGGATCGGCTTGGCGTGGTGGAACTCGGTCTGCGTCGTGGGCAGCTCGTCCACCCGGACGCCGTCGACCTCGTAGGCGACGCACACCGGGACGCGCTCCAGGCCGGACAGGACGTCCAGCTTCGTCAGGAAGTAGTCGGTGATGCCGTTGACGCGGGTGGCGTAGCGGGCGATGACGGCGTCGAACCAGCCGCACCGCCGGTCGCGTCCGGTGGTCACGCCGTACTCGCCGCCGGTCTTGCGCAGGTACTCGCCCTGCTCGTCCAGCAGCTCGGTGGGGAACGGGCCGGAGCCCACCCGGGTCGTGTAGGCCTTCAGGATGCCGATCACCCGGGTGATCTTGGTGGGGCCGACACCGGAGCCCGCGCAGGCGCCGCCCGCCGTCGGGCTGGACGACGTCACGAACGGGTAGGTGCCGTGGTCGATGTCCAGGAGCGTGCCCTGGGCGCCCTCCAGCAGGACGATCTTGCCGTCGTCCAGGGCCTTGTTCAGCACGAGCGTGGTGTCGGCGACGAACGGCTTGAGGCGCTCGCCGTAGGCCAGGTACTCCTGCACGATCGGCCCGGTGTCGATGCGGCGCCGGTTGTAGACCTTGGTGAGGACCTGGTTCTTCTCGCGCAGGGCGAGGTCGAGCTTCTGGGTGAGGATGTTCGGGTCGAACAGGTCCTGGACGCGGATGCCCATCCGGTTGATCTTGTCGGCATAGGTGGGGCCGATGCCGCGCCCGGTGGTGCCGATCCGGGCCTTGCCGAGGTACCGCTCGGTGACCTTGTCGAGGGCCCGGTGGTGGGGCATGATCAGGTGCGCGTTCGCCGAGATCAGCAGCCGCTCGCAGGTGATGCCGCGGTCCCGCAGCCCGTCGATCTCCTGCAGCAGGACGGCCGGGTCGATCACCACGCCGTTGCCGATCACCGGGACGACGTCGGGCGACAGCACCCCGGACGGCAGCAGGTGGAGCGCGTAGCTCTTGTCACCGATGACCACCGTGTGACCGGCGTTGTTGCCACCCTGGTAGCGGACGACGTAGTCGACGTCGCCGCCGAGCAGGTCTGTGGCCTTGCCCTTGCCCTCATCTCCCCACTGGGCACCGACAAGAACGATGGCAGGCATGCCACATTTCCTTCCCACGACGAAGGCCCCGGTCGCCGCAAGCGCGCGAAGGGGCCTCTTGCGATCAAAGCGTACCCGGCCCCGGGCGGCAAGGAAACCGGAGCCGGGTCCGGCCCGGCTCAGGCCCCCGCGCGCCGCGGCCAGTAGTTCTCCGCGAACAGCCGGGCGACGAGCTCGCCGCGGCTGGAGACGCCGGTCTTGGCGAAGACCGCCTTGACGTGGTCGCGGACGGTGTGCGGGGAGATCACCAGCTCGGCGGCGATGCCGCCCGTCGTCACCCCTCGCGCGACGAGCTGGGTGATCTCCAGCTCGCGGGCGGACAGCCCGTACGCCTGCGCGATGACGGGCGCCATGTCGGAGCCGGCGGCGGGCTGGACGACCACCGCCGTGGGGCCGGGCGCGCCGCCGGGGCCGTCGGTGCAGGAGGCGTGGCAGACGAGCCACTGGCCGTCGCGGGTGCGGATCCGGATGCGCGCCGCCCCGCGGTCGTGCCCGGCGGCGACGGCGCGTGCCTGCGCGGCCGTCCCGACGAGCCAGACCGGCAGGGCCGGGCCGAGCGGCGACGGGGTGGACGGGCCGTCGGGCAGGCGCTCCAGATGGTGGCGCGCCTCGTCGTTGATCGAGATGGGCGTCCCGGACGGGTCGAACAGGATCAGCCCGGGATCCTGCTCCCTGCCGGGGGCCGGCGTCCGGACGGGCCGGGCGAGTTCGCGCAGGCGGTCGCCCAGCGGTGCGGAAAGGTCGGCGACCAGGGAGATCTCGGCTGGATTGAACGGAGGTCGGCCCTTGTCGCGGAAGAGGCTCACGACTCCCCAGGGGCGCCCGCCCGCGCGCAGGACGGCACGGAGTTCGTCGCCCACCCCTTGGCGGCCGAGGAGCTTGCGGTACTGGGCGCTGCGCGCGGGGAGGCCGCCGGTGCTCGCCGCGAGCCCTGCGGCCGGGACCGCCGCACGGGCGAGCTCGCGGAACGGTATGACGGTCTCCTCCAGGATCGCGCACTCCCAGTAGGTGAAGCACTGGTCGCCGCTCCCGAGGTTCTCCACCCGCATCGGCGCGGTGATCAGCCCGGTCTCCGGGTCGGTCGCCGACCACGCCGCCGCCTGGAAGCCCACCAGCCGGCGGAGCCGCGCCGACACCCCGCCGAACAGGCCGGACGCGTCCCGCGCGCCCGCCGCCCGGTCGAGGACGGCCCGCCGCTCCCGTTGATCGAACACGGGATCAAGTCTGCCTCCGGGACGCGCCGCGCGAACCCCTCACTTGGGGGATTCCGGTCCGGGCCGGTTCCCGGACCGGGGGGATGGGGCGGGCGCGGCCCGGCGGCGAGGCTCGTCGGCATGGATCTGGCCATCATCGGGGCGGGTGCGGCGGCCGTCGGCCTGCTGGACGCCCTCGACCCCTCGGACGTGCGATCGGTGACCGTCTTCGACCCCGCGCCGCTGCCATGGCGCGGCCGTCCCTATCGACCCGACCTCGATTCCGTGCTCGTCAACGCCCCTCCGGAGATCATGTCGATCCGGTTCGGCGACCGGGACCACCACGCGCGCTGGCTCGGTGAAAGGGCTCCCGCCGGGACCTACCTCGATGAGCGGCTCGGTGCACCGGTCCCGCCGCGCGCCGTTTACGGGCGGTACCTGGTGGACACGGCGGAGGCCGCGCTCGCCCGGTTCGCCCGGACGGAGGTCGTTCAGGCCGCTGTGACCGGGGTGTCGCTGGAGGCCCGCCCGGTCGTGCGAACCTCGGACGGCCGCCGGCACATCGTCGATCATGTCCTGCTCTGCGTCGGCGGTGGTACGCCCCCGGACCTCTACGGGCTGGCGGGCGCGCCCGGTTTTGTCGCGGACCCGTACCCGCTGGAGTCGACACTGGATGGGATCCCGCCCGGCCGTGACGTCGCCGTGATCGGCGGGGGCCTGACCGCGGTCGACGTCGCGGTGTCGCTGGCCGCGCGGGGGCACACGGGCAGGATCAGCCTGGTGTCGCGCAGCGGAGCCCTCCCCCTGGTCTGGCAGCGCTTGGCCGACACCGGCATCCGGCACCTGAAACCCGATCGCCTGCCGTCGCCGGACGGGCCGGTCACGCTGGACCGGCTGGCCGGCCTGATCCGCGCGGAACTGGCCGATCACGGCGAGAGCTGGGACGGGCTGTCCGCCTGGATCGCCGCGGCGATGCGGCGGGACCCGGTCGCGAACCTGCGCGAGCAGCTCGCCATGGTGGACGCGCCCCAGCTCGGCCGCCGGATCCTGCAGGAGGCCGCGCACACCGCCGGCCCGGTGGCCTGGCGGCTGCTCGGCGCGCGCGACCGGGAGCGGCTCCGCGTGGACCTCGGCCGGACGATCACCAGCCTCGCGTCGCCGATGGTGCCCCTCAACGCCGCCGTGCTCCTGGAGCTGTTCGAGGCCGGAACGCTGGACGCGGTATCCGGGGTCGAGAAGATCGAGGCCGGGGGCGGGTTCCGCATCGTCCACGCGGCCGGGGTGCGCACCGCCGACGTCGTGATCAACGCGGTGAACCCGCCGCCGCACGCGGTCCCCGAACCGGCCGGACCGCTCGTCTCGTCCCTGCTCGGCCAGGGGGCGACGCGGCATCCGGACGGCGGCCTCGTGGCGGACCCGGAGACCGGGCGGCTCGTCGTCGGCGGCCGTCCCGACCCGCGGATCCACGTGGCGGGCGACCTCGCCGGCGGGCCCTTCATCGTGTCGGGCATCGCCGGCGTCGCCGTCCAGGCGCACCGGGCGGCCCGATCGGTCCTCGCGGCGCGGCACGCCGCGAGGACCGTGCCGGTCAGGAGGAGCTGAGCTCGTCGGCCGCGGTGGCGCTGCTGTCGCGCAGGAAGGACTTGCAGCGCTCGGCCTCGTCGTCCTCGCCGATGGCGGCGGCGGCGCGGCCGAGGGCGTGCAGGGCGCGCAGGAAGCCGCGGTTGGGCGCGTGCTCCCACGGGATGGGGCCGTGGCCCTTCCAGCCGGCGCGGCGCAGCTGGTCGAGGCCGCGGTGGTAGCCGGTGCGGGCGAACGCGTAGGAGTCGATGACGCTCGCCTTGGCGAAGGCGCGGTCGGCCAGCTCGGCCCACGCGGCCGGGTAGTCCGGGTGCCGCGCGGCGACTTCGAACGGGTCGACGCCGTTCTCCAGGGCCGTGCGGGCCTCGGTGTTGTCCGGCAGTTCGGTCGGAGGAGGGCCGCCGAGCAGGTTCTGGGTCATGCGGGTCATCGTAAGTGGGCTCGCCCGCCCCGGATCAACCCGGGGCGTGGCCGGTCGTTTCGCGCGATCACGCGGGGATGGGGAGCGGCAGCCGGAAATGCGCGGCTCCGCCGTCCCTGGTCGAGCGGACGCCGGGCCAGCCGCGCCGGACGAACAGCAGCGCGTCCCGGTTGGTGAGGACGACGTCCGCGTCGAACTCGCGGATGCCCCGCCGCTCGGCGAGCCGGGACAGGCAGGAGACGAGGGCGCTGCCCAGCCCCCGGCGCTGCCAGGGGTCGGTCACCAGCACGGCGAGGTCGGCCCGGCCGGGCTGCGCGGCGTTGCGGGCGTACTCGGCGATGCCCGCGATCTCGCCGTCGGCCAGGGCGACGAGGGCCTCGCGGTCCCAGTGGTCGAGGGCGTCCAGCAGCCGGACGTAGTGCTCGGGGATCCGCGGCGTGCCCGAGAAGAAGCGCGTGTAGAGGCTGGCGGAGGACAGCCGGTCCGACATCCGCCGCACGCGGTCGCGGTCGGTCCGGCCGTACGGGCGGATCCGGACGTCGTCGAGCGTCGCGGCGATGTGGGCGGCGCTGCGCACATCGAGTTGCTTCATAAAACCCATTGGAGCGTAGTTGGGTTGCTTGACGCAACTCATTGGCCGGCAAAAAGTGCGTGCGCTTTCCGTGAACAGGGGGTCAGGCGCCGGGGCCCGGGCGCGGCTCCACGTCGCCCGGGCCCAGGTGGGAGCCGCAGGACGAGCAGGTGAACTGCCTGGTCAGCGTGCCGTCACAGCCCCGGTGACCGATGATGACCGGCGCGCCCTCGGGCGCGTAGTGGCGGTCGCCCCACATCAGCAGGGTCATCATCGCCGGCCACAGCTCGACGCCCTTGCGGGTGAGCCTGTACTCGTACCGCTCCGGCCGCACCTGGTAGGGGACGCGGCGCATGATGCCCTCGTCACACAGCCGGTTGAGGCGGTCGGTGAGGACGTTGCGGGCCACGCTCAGGACGTCCTGGAAGTCGTCGAAGCGCCGGACGCCCTCGAAGGCGCTCCGGATCACCAGCAGCGTCCACCGGTCGCCCACGACCTCCAGTGAGCGGGCGATCGAGCAGTTCTGCGACTCGTAGGTGCGGGGTAGTGCCACACCCCGACCCTACCTGAGTTTCATCAAACAACGATGTCGTGCTCAGGGAATGCGTCCCCTGGAACCCGGCCGGGCCGGGCGGTCGCCCGCCCGGCCCGGGTCCGGCCGTCCTACTTCAGCTTCTGGCCGGCGGACTGGAGGTTCTCGGCGGCCTGGACGATGCGGGCGGCCATCGCGGCCTCCGCGGCCTTGCCCCAGGAGCGCGGGTCGTACTGCTTCTTGTTGCCGACCTCGCCGTCGACCTTCAGCACGCCGTCGTAGTTGCGGAACATGTGCTCGGCCACCGGGCGGGTGAACGCGTACTGCGTGTCGGTGTCGATGTTCATCTTGACGACGCCGTACGACACCGCCTCGCGGATCTCCTCCAGCGTCGAGCCGGAGCCGCCGTGGAAGACCAGGTCGAACGGCTTGTCCTTGCCGTACTTGGCGCCGACCGCGTCCTGGATCTCCTTGAGCACCTCGGGACGCAGCTTCACCGAGCCCGGCTTGTACACGCCGTGCACGTTGCCGAACGTCGCCGCCAGGATGTAGCGGCCCCGCTCGCCCACGCCGACGGCCTCGGCGGTGGCGAGCGCGTCGCCCGGCGTCGTGTAGAGCTTCTCGTTGATCTCGTTGGCGACGCCGTCCTCCTCGCCGCCGACGACGCCGATCTCCATCTCCATGATGATCCGCGCCTTGGCGCACTGGTCGAGCAGCTCGGAGGCGATGTCGAGGTTCTCGTGCAGCTCGACCGCCGACCCGTCCCACATGTGCGACTGGAACAGCGGCTCCTCGCCGCGCGCCACCCGCTCCTGCGAGATCTTGATCAGCGGACGCATGAAGCCGTCCAGCTTGTCCTTCGGGCAGTGGTCGGTGTGCAGGGCGATGTTCACCGGGTACTTGGCGGCCACGACGCGGGCGTACTCGGCGAGCGCGGACGCGCCGACGACCATGTCCTTCACCGTGGAACCGGACAGGTACTCGGCTCCGCCGGTGGACACCTGCACGATGCCGTCGCTCTCGGCCTCCGCGAACCCGCGCAGCGCGGCGTTCAGCGTCTGGCTGGACGTCACGTTGATCGCGGGGAAGGCGAAGCCGTCCTGCTTCGCACGGTCGAGCATCTCCGCGTAGACCTCGGGCGTTGCGATGGGCATTGTCAGCGTCCTTTCATACGCAGGGTGCCGCCGGGCATCCGGCCGGGCGGTTGCACCCGGTCGTCCGAGTACCCAGGTGAGTGCCCAGGTCACACGGTTTCCGGGTCGGGCATGCCGTCCGCGCTCAGTATCCCGCCTAATCGGAGCGTGGGGAAAGGTACGCTCACGGTGTGGATCTCACGACCCTTCCCCTCAATATCACCGAGTGGCTGCATCCCACCGCGTGGCTGCAGCTTTTCGGCACGTTCGCGACGATCGGCGTGCTCGCCATCATCTTCGCGGAGACCGGACTGCTGTTCGGCTGCATCCTTCCGGGTGACTCGCTGCTCTTCACGGCGGGGATCCTCACGGCGGTCTCGACCGTCAACGGGCAGGAGTTCCAGCCCCTGTCGCTGCCCTGGCTGCTCATCGGGGGGCCGGTCGCGGCGATCGCCGGCGCCCAGCTCGGCCACTTCCTCGGGGCGCGCTACGGCCGCAAGCTCTTCGACAGACCCGACTCGCGGATCTTCAAGCACGAGTGGGTGGAGAAGGCCGAGTACTACTTCAACCGGTTCGGGCCCGCGAAGGCGGTGGTTCTCGCCCGGTTCATCCCGATTGTGCGGACGTTCCTGAACCCGCTCGCCGGGATGCTCGGCATGGACACGCGAAAATTCTTCATCTGGAACGCCATCGGCGCCATCGTGTGGACCGACAGCCTGTTCCTGCTCGGCCACTTCCTCGGCTCCGAGGTGCCTGACATCGAGAAGTACATCCTGCCGGGCGTCGCGGTCATCCTGATCCTGTCGGTCATTCCGATCATTCGCGAGGTCCTCAAGGGGCGCAAAGCGGACCAGGGTCCGAATAAGAATGGCCCCGAAGAGTCACGTCCGTCGCTCAGCGGTGACAGTTATCGCTAACCTCCCCATGTGGGACGTCATCGGTCGGACCCTAGGGGTCTCGCGCGCATACTGATCGCGGCCTTGGCCGTGGTGGCCGCCTTGGCCCTTCTCGTGGTCGGCGGCATGGCTCTGGTCAACGCGATCTCAGGCGAGCCCGAGAACTCGGGGCCGTCGACGGCCGCCTCGCCCTCCGAGAGCGGTGCCAGGACGCCCGCGAGCAGCAACGCAGCCTCGACATCGCCGACGGCGACGGTCCCGCTGGTGATCCGCGTGACCGGCCAGCCCACGAACGTCGTCGTCCGCGTCGCCGACACCGGCGGGAAGGTGCTCACCAACGGCACCCTCAACACCGGGGACACGCTCAAGTACGACGAGGCCCCCCTGCAGGTCGTCGCCACCAACGGCGGCTCCCTGCAGGTGGTCATCTACGGCAAGCTGCAACCGCGCCAGCCGAACGGCCAGCGCGCCCAGTGGTTCGTCAAGACCCGCAGCGGCTCCTGAGCCGCGCCTAGTCCAGGCCGAGGTCGGTGACGTCGTACGGGTGCCGGTAGTCCAGCCCGGCCTCGGCGATCCGGCCGGCGGCGCCGCGCTCCAGGATCGTCGCCACCGCCACCACCTCCGCGCCCGCCTCCCGCAGCGCCTCCACCGCGGTCAGGACCGACCCGCCCGTGGTGGAGGTGTCCTCCACGGCGAGGACGCGGCGCCCCCCGACGTCCGGGCCCTCGATGCGGCGCTGCAGCCCGTGCGCCTTGCCCGCCTTGCGGACGACGAACGCGTCGAGCACGCGCCCGCGCGCCGCCGCGGCGTGCAGCATCGCGGCGGCCACCGGATCCGCGCCGAGCGTGAGCCCGCCGACGGCGTCGTAGTCCAGGTCCGCCGTCTCGTCGAGCATGACCCGCCCCACCAGCGGCGCCGCGGCCCCGTCCAGCGTCACCCGGCGCAGGTCCACGTACCAGGACGCCCGCTTGCCCGAGGACAGCACGAAGTCCCCGTGCACCACGGCCCTGTCCTTGATCTTCTGCAGCAGCTCATCACGATCGCTCACGTGCAGAACCCTAATGACCTCCCGCCGGGCCCCCGGTGCCGCCGTGTACGGTTCGCCGGGTGACCACCGGAACCGTCGTCCTGCTGCACGCCCCGAACGCCACCGCCGCCTCCTGGGGCGATCTGCCCGAGATGCTCCGGTCGTACGGGCTGGACGTGGTCGCGCCGGACGTCCCGGACGACACCGGCCCCCGCTACATCGCCCGCGTCTCGCTGATCATCGCCGCGACCGCCCCGGCACCGCCGCTCACCCTCGCGGCGCACGGCGCCGCCGGGCCGCTGGTGCCGGGCATCGCCCTCGCGCAGCGCGCCGCCCACCGCCCCATCCGCGGGTACGTGTTCATCGACGCCGACCTCCCGCGCCGCCTCGCGCACGACCACGCGGAGCCGCAGAACGACGTCCCCATGCCCCCAGATTGGCCGGAGGCGCCCTGCGGCTACCTCTGGACCCATGCGGACCGCACCGCCTCCTCCGGCCACGCCCAGGCCGTCAGAGAGGCGCGCCTGCGCGACTGGCGCGTCACCGAACACGAGCCCCCGGCCGCGGTCGCGCAGTCGCTGAGCGAACTGGTACTGGGGCTGTCCTAGCCCCGCAGGCCCCGGGTGATCACGCGTTCTTGAGGAGGTCGTCCAGGAGGGCGTCGTAGTCGTCCTCGCTGCGGCCCAGGTCGATGCGGGCGCGGTAGCGCAGGCGGAGGAGGGCTTCCAGGCTGTCCTCGGCCAGGGCGACGTCGTCGGGGCCCGGGGTGAGGGAGTCGGCGTCGGGAGCGGGGGCCTCGTCGGGGCCGCCGCCCATGCCGGTGCCGACCGCGCGGTCGCGCAGTTCGAGGACGACGTCGGCGCCGCTGGTGGCCCATTCGTGGGCGCCGGTCGCGTCGCCCTGGGCGTAGAGCACCTCGGCCACGGTGCGGTACACCTCGGGGTCGCGCGGCTTGTCGGCACGGATCCGCTCGACGAGCTTGCGGGCCTCGTCGGCCTCGCCCAGTTCGAAGAGCGCGTCGGCGAGGTAGGCGCGCGGGTCGCCGTAGGTCTCGCCGCCGTCCTCCATGGCCCTGCGGTACAGCTCGGCCGCCTTGCCGTGGTCGCCGGCGTGCTGCCACTGCTCGCCGGCCCGCAGCAGGACGTTGGCGCGTGACACTCCGCCGGACACCGACTCGGCCAGCTCGGACAGCCGCCGGGCCGCCGAGATGTGATCGCCGGTGCGCAGGGTGTCGAACTCCAGGTCGTCGAGATCGTCTTCCGTCACATGCGTCACGGTTCAACGCTACCCGCCGTCGCGCGACCGAAGCGGGCGAATCGATGATGATCGTGGAATACCGGTGCGTAGGTGTCAGGTCACCTGCGGGAACGTTCTAGCGCGTCCCAGAAACCGCGGCGCAGCGCGTGCCGCACTTCGTCGTGCAGGAGGAAGTCGATGGGCAGCGAGGAGCCCTGCAGCAGCCTCGCTTCGAGGTCGGACGGCATGCGCGGCTTGCGGGCGAGGACGGCCTCCAGCCACAGCGCGGGCGCGTCGCGGGCGACGGACTCGCCGAAGTCCTGGCCTTCCTGGTGGGCGGCCTTGACGGCGTCCGCGAGCGTGGGCGTCTGCTGCACGGGGACGGGCGAGACCTGCTGCGGGCCCGTGTAAGGGCCGTGCTGCCCCGTGGGCTGCACGGTCTGCGGGGGCGGCGGCGGGGAGGGCGACGGGACGGGCGAGGAGCTGTACTGCGGGCTCGGCGGTGGCTGGGACGGCGCCGGTGGGGGCGACGGGGCCGGAGCCTGCGGGGCCTGCGTCGAGGACGGCCCGGCCGGGGCCGGTTGCAACGGGACCTGCTGCCCGCCGGTGCCGTAGGACGACCCGGAGTAGCCGCCCCCGCCGCCGTTCGGCAGCGGCATCGGGCCGGTGCCCGCGCTCGGTCCGGGGCCGACGCCGCCGGTCGTCCCGGGCCCGCCGCTCAGCCCGCCGCTCAGCCCGCCGGTCATGGCCGGGCCGAGGTCGCGGACGGACGGGGTGGCGGGCGGCTGCCCGCTGAGCGGGGACGAGGGCGGCGGACCTCCGTTGTGCGAGGTCGTCTGGAGCGGGCCGATCGAGCTGCCGTGCCCGTTGACGGAGCCGTGCCCGTTGGACAGCGGGCTCGTCCCGTGCGAGGACGCCCCGTCCATCCCGGTGAGCATGTTGACGTAGGGGCGCAGGTGGCCGGAGCCGATCTCGATGAGGTCGTCGCACTCCTGCCGGAGCACCCGGGAGATCGTCCAGTTGCCGTCGACGGCGACGTGCACGACGGTGACGCGGACGCCGAAGTCCTGGGCGTCCGCGATGACCTGCGCGAGGTCCTCGTCGCCGCTCACCAGGACGGCGTCGGTGAGCGCGGAGTTGCGGGCCAGCGTCATCAGATCCCGGTGGATCTCGGTGTCGACGCCTTCGCGGCGGCCGGGGCGGATCCGGCCGAGCCGCAGCTTGAGGCCGGGGAGGTCGGCGAGCGCGTCGTGCTCGGGGTTGCGGCGTCCCTCGACCGTCGCCTCGTACCAGTAGCAGCGCAGGAGAGGCATGCCGGTGCGTTCTCTGGCGAGGTTGCCCAGGAGTTGCAGGAGGCCGCCGAAGTCCCACGAGACGGTCTCGCGATGGCGGGTGCCGTGCACCGCCATGGCGCCGTCGGCCAGCAGGTAGCCGGCGTCTACGAACAGCGCGCAGCGATCCATGCGACACCGTCCTTCCTCAACACGGGAGCTCACAGCATGCCCACATCGGCGTAGCGGTCCCGGGCGCTTATAGCGTAGTGAAGCCCGTCTGCCCGGTAGGCCAATACGGCGATTCGCCACTCTTTCATGGCGACCCGCCGGTTGGCGACTCCCCAGTAACCGTGAGATGGGAGCCGCGGCGGACGCTACCAGCCGATCCGGCCCCGCCCTGAGCTTCCGCAGGATCTTTACGGGAAGAATCAGGTCGCCGGTTCAGTCGCGGTGTACCCGCGACCCTTACTTCAACCGGTCATGGCGGGTCCTATGCAGTGCGGTGTCGCCCCTGAGATGGACGTGCACCTTCACGGAGCGCGGTCTCACGCGCAGGTGGATCTGGACGGGTGAGCCTCCAGGTCTTTCGGCGGGCTTTTCGGGTGCCGGCTGGTGCGGGGCACCGGGTTCTTCTGGTTCGGGCGGGACGTGCTGCGGCGGTGAGTCGGGTGTAAGGCGTGGTCTGGGCTGTGGTGTCCTCGGGTTGGGTGCGGTCGCCGGCTTGGGTGTGGCCGTCGGCTCGGGGGCGGACTTCGGGTCCGGGTTCCCCGTCGCTGGACGGGGAGGAGGCTGCGCGGCCGCCGGGACGGTCGGTATCGCCACGGCCGGTGGCGTGCGCGGAGCGGGAGCGGGCTCGTCGTTGGCCACCAGCACCATCGCGAGTGCCGCCGCGACGGCGACGATGCCCGCGCCGAGCGCCTGGGCGCGTCTCGGCATACGCCGGAACCACAGCAAGGTGCCGCTTTTGGACGCCAGGTAGGCGGTACTGGCCGAGCCCAGGACGAGAGGGCCGAGGACGTCGCGCAGTGCCGAGTTCACGCAGGCCAGCTCGGCGTGGAAGGCCTTGCAGCGTTTGCAGCCGTCCAGGTGACGTTTCACCCGGCGCGTTTCGCGGGCGGCGAGCGCGCCCCGCACGTACGAGCCGAGCTTCTCCTGGACGGGACGGCACGCGTCGTCCGCCTCGACGCCGTCCAGGTGCATGCGCAGGTACGCCTGGCGCAGTCCTTCACGCGCCCGGTACGCGAGCGCGGCGGCGCTGTTCGCCGTGACACCGAGGATCGGGGCCACCTCGGCCGGTTTCGCGCCCTCGACCTCGGTGTGCCAGAGGACCGTCTGCCAGCGGTCCGGGAGGGACAGGAACGCGCGCGCCACCAGCGAGCGCTCCAGTTCCTCGACGGCGGTGTCCTCGAACGGCGTCCCGGGATCGAACGCCTCGATGTCGCCGGTGTGGTGGACGCGCCGGTCGGTGCGCCGCCGGTCGTAGACGGTGCGCCGCACCACCGTGAGCAGGTAGGGGCGGAAGTCCGATCCGGGCCCGCCGCCGCGCTTCAGGACGGCAAGGATCCTGGCGAAGGCGTCCTGGACGGCGTCGTCGGCGGCGTCGCGTCCGGCCAGATGGCGAGCGAGGCCTCGCGCGGCGGGCAGGTGCCGTTCGTAGAGGGCTCCGTAGGCCGAGGCGTCGCCGTCGCGAGCACGGCGGATGAGGGCGGCGTCACTGACCCCGGCATCACTGACCCCGGCGCCGCTCGTTTCAGGCGCGTCCTCTCCTCGCTCCATACTTGCTCATTGTGACGGGTTGACCACTGCTTGTCGCGCGTTTTGGTCACAGAAAGCCGGGCGAAGTGGCGTCATGGACCGGACGCGACGCCGTTGGAGAAGTGCGTGAAGCGGGTGCGTTCGTTCCGTCGAGGGGGTGGAACGAACGCACCCCACGTGTCAGGTGATGTCGGCGTGCCCCATCTGGGTGAGCTTGCCGCCGTCCTTCGGGGTTTCCCAGCGCACCGTGCAGTCACGTCCGGACAGCTCGACGGTGGCGATGGCGTTGTCGAACCATGGGCCGTCGGTCATGCGCCACCGGATCGGCACGGCGGGCACCTTGGCCAGCTTCGCCAGGAGCCGGAAGGGGCTGCCCGTCGCCCGCGAGTAGGCGATGCGGTTCGCCCACCGGAACTTCCCGACCAGCGGGTTCCGCAGGGGGGAGCAGACGATCTGGGAGACCTTCGACCGGGTGTCGGGTGACGTGACCCGCGCCAGATACGAGTAGTGGATGTCGCCCGACAGGAACGAGATGCTCGCGGGCGCGGGGCCGCGCTCACCCCGTCCCACGGCGACGACGTCGGCGGCCACATCGCGGAACGACTTCTCGAACGCGGCCCAGTGCTCCAGGTCGGCCGCCTGGCGGACCTTCTCGGCCAGCCGTGCCCCACGCTTGCCCCACGCGCCGCCGGCGACCGCCTCGTTCCACGACTCGGCATGGTGGATCGCCATGGGGAGCAGGTAGGGCAGGGAGCTGGCGATGAGCAGGTGGTCCACGCCGCCTTGGCACTGACCGTCCAGCCAGTCGAACTCGTCGTCATCGAGCATTCCGCGGCGGTCGGCGGTGAGCAGCCGGGAGCATCGGCTGTCGACGACGATGAGGCGCGTGCCGCCCCAGTCGTGGGCGTAGCTCCAGCGCGTGCTGTCCGGCTGCTTGTCGGCCTTCTCGGCGAACTCGTCCAGGACGGTGCCCGCGTCGCCCGTGGTGTCGGACGCCGTCCGCACCGCCTTGTAGACCGGGTCGGACGCGCGTTCCTGCGGCGACAGGTTCCCGAGATGCTGATAGATCCAGTACGACCCGATCCCGCCGGTGATGCGGTCCCTCCACCAGGGCTGCGACCACATCTCCCGGCGCCACGCGTACGAGGTGTTCCAGTCGTCCCGGATGTCGTGGTCATCGAAGATCGTGAACGTGGGGACGGTGGACAGCAGCCACCGCACCTCCGGGTCGTCATGCCACGCCAGCTTGTACAGGTGCGTGTAGTCCTCGAAGTCGGCGGCCTCGTCGTCCGGCGGCTCGCCCTGGGCGCGGCGGCCCCGGATGAACGCGCGCATCTCGTCGCTCAGCTCGTCGGCATAGACCTGGTCGCCGACCATGAGCAGGAGGTCCGGCCAGGTGACCGCGTCGCCGCCCGTCCGCAGCCGGTGCGCGAACGAGGTCAGCGCGTCGTGCCCGAACTCCTCCACGGTGCCGGGCGAACGGCGGCAGGACCCGAACGAGATGCGGAGCCTGCCGTCCTCGGTCAGCGTCCTGATTTCGGACGGCGGAAACCCGGTGTCGGCCTCCGGCCAGACGGTCTCGCCGTCGATCGACACCTCGTACGGGATCCGCGCCCCGGGCGCGAGCCCGTCGATCTCGACGACTGCGTAGTGGTGGCCATGCGCGGTGAACGTGCGGGAGCCCGCGTCCAGGTCGTACTGCCGGCTGACGACCCTGACTTCGCAGGGCCGGTCGGTCTCCACCCATATCGTCGCGGTGCGGTGACTCACGTGGCGGAGGTGGGGGCCGAGTACCAAAGCGGTCATACCCCGTCTCTCTAGCGGACCGGGGGGCGCCGCGTCCACTCGTCTCGTCTCAGCGGCCCAGCACCGCCGCCTCGGTCACCGGGTCCAGCCCCACCACCGGACGGTCGGGGCGCTGCGGGGCGCGTCCGCCCATGGACTGGAGCCACTCCCAGGTATCCGTCACCGTTTCCTGGACCGGCCTGCAATGCAGCCCCGTGTTTAGGGCCTTCTGCACGTTCGCCTGGTGCAGCGTGTCGTAGTCGTCGCCAGGCGGGAGCCACACCGGAAGCTGCACCCACGGCCGGATACCCGCTTCGAGGATGGTCTCCGGGGCCGTCCAGACCAACTCGGCGTCGGACCCCGTCGCCTCGATGCACGCTTCCAGCAACTCGGCCATCGTCGTGTGGTCGGCTGGGCTGACCAGGTTGTACGGCCCGTCAAGGCCTTGCTCGACGGCGTCGAGTGTCCAGGCGGCCAGGTCCCGGACGTCGATGTACTGCATGCCGGCGTCGCGCGGGCCGGGTGCCAGTACAGGGCCGCCCTTGGCGATCCGGGTCAGCCACCAGGGGAGCCGGCCGATGTTCTCGTACGGGCCGAGAATGAGCCCCGCCCTCACCAGCAGCGCCTTCTGGCCGAACGTCTCAAGTGCCGCCAGTTCACCGCCGCGCTTGGCCGTCGCGTAGTCGACGTCCCCGTCGTTCGGGGAGCCGTCCACCACGTCCGCCTCCTCGCCCAGACCGAGCGGCGTGGGGAACCGGTAGACCGAACGGCTGGAGATGTAGACGTAGCGTTCTGCGCGTCCTTCCAGGAGGCGAGCAGCGTCACGGACTGCGGACGGCGCGCCCGACCAGGTGTCGACGACCGCGTCCCACTTTCCGTCGGCGAGAGCCTTCAGACCGTCTTCGGTGGTCCGGTCGCCATGCAGGGACGCCACGCCTTGGGGCGGCTCGTGGCGTCCTCTGTGGAAGACGGTCACGTCCCAGCCGCGTGCGAGCGCGTCCTCGGTGATGGCGCGTCCGACGAACTCCGTACCGCCCAGCATCAGAAGTTTCATGGGGAAGACTCTGCCTTCTGTACGTTCTGTACGGAACGTCTGCACGCTTACAGCGGAACCGGGGTCTCGGTGGCGATTCCCCGCAACAGCGTGTCCACCACAAGGCTGGTGAGGGCGCCGACGTCGTCGCCGCCGTCCACCCCACCGCCCGTGCTGACCTCGTGGATGAGGGCGTAGTACACCCGCCGGGCCCAGGTCAGGTCGACGTCGGGCCGGATCACGCCCGCCTCCTGGGCACGGCGGAACAGGCCGTCGCATTCCCGCAGGACGTCCGCGTGCACCCGGGCGACCTCCGGATCGGACGACGATGCCGCCCGTCCCATGGCGAAACCCCAGCCGGTCTTCACTTCGAGCACGTTCGCGGTGACCTGGTAGAGCGCGACGAGCGGCGGCGCGGTGTCGGCACGCGCGGCGGCGACGGCCGCCGCGAACCGCTCGGCCGCCCACCGGGTCAGCGCGTCGATCAGCGCCTCGCGCGTGGCGAAGCGCCGGTGGACGGTCGTCCTGGCGACCCCGGCGGCCTCCGCGATCCGCTCCATCGAGGCGGCCGGATCCTGCGACAGGACCCGCTCGGCCCCTTCCAGGATCGCCCGGACGGTCCGTTCGGCATCGGCGCGCAGTGCTCTCGTCACCCCTATACAGTACAGACGCGTCCCGACTCAACCGCTACTTGCATCATCAGTGTTGCAGTTATTAGGCTGAACGCATCAACGTCGATGCATTATGGAGTCTTCAATGGATCTGCGACTGAACGGCAAGACCGCGGTGGTGACCGGTGCCGGCAGGGGGATCGGCCTGGCCACCGTCAGGGCCCTCACCGCCGAGGGGATGCGCGTCGTGGCCGCGTCCCGGACCGCGCCGCCCGAGCCGGCGGAGACCGGAGCGATCAACGTCGCCGTCGACCTGGCCGACCCGGGCGGGCCCGCCCGCCTGATCGAGACCGCGCTCGCCGAGCTGGGCGGCGTCGACGTCCTGGTCAACAACGTCGGCGGTGGCGACGGCGGCGCCGTGGGCGGTTTCCTGGCGTTCGACGACGCCCGCTGGCAGGAGGTCATGGAGCTGAACCTCTTCGCCGCCGTCCGCACGACGCGCGCCGCCATGCCGAGCCTGCTGGAGCGTTCGGGGGTCATCGTGAACGTCTCGTCCAACGGAGCGCGCCTCCCGCATTCCGGGCCCGTCCCGTACACGACCGCCAAGGCCGCGCTGACGGCGCTCGGCAAGGCCCTCGCCGAGGAGTTCGGGCCGCAGGGCGTCCGCGTCAACACGGTGTCGCCCGGCCCGGTCCGGACCGCGTTGTGGGAGGCCCCCGAGGGCTACGGCGCGGAACTGGCCTCGTCGATGGGGCTGCGGCACGATCAGTTCCTGGCCGGCCTGCCGGACGCCGCGGGCATGCTCACCGGACGCATGGTGGAACCGGCCGAGGTCGGCGCCCTCATCGCCTACCTGGCGTCGCCGCTCGCGGCCAGCACGGTCGGCGCCGACCACGTCATCGACGGAGGCGCCATCAAGACCGCCTGACGGTGTCGGACGAACGGAGTAGCTTCGCCTGCGTGACCTCATTCGAGCTCGTCCGCGACCTCCCGGGCGCGCTGGCCGACCGGGCGGCGGCCTGGGAGTACATCCGTGGCTTCGCCGAAGCCTGGTCCACCCCGCTGACGGCCGGCGACGGCACGCCGGAGACCGAACTGACCGCGGCCGAGGAGGCCCTCGGCATACGCCTGCCCGCCGCCCTGCGCGAGGCGTACACCCTCTTCGGCCGCCGCTTCGACCTGCACAGCAACATGCACCACCTCCTGAGCCCCGGCGAGTTCTACGTGGACGACCGCAAGGAGGCCCTGGTCTTCCGCGAGGAGAACCAGGGCGCCGCGTCGTGGGGCGTCCTCCTCGCCGACCTCGACCAGGCGGACCCGCCCGTCCGCACGCGTCCCGACCTCGCCGACAAGGAGGCCGAGCGCTGGGAGGGCTGGCTGGACGCCTTCTCCATCTCCTGCATCGAGATCGTCCTGACGGAGTCGCTCCTGGCGGAGGAACCCGTCTGCGACTCCGGCGACTACGAGGACGGCGACGAACTGGCCCGCCGCTTCACCCGCCTGCCCTTCCCGGCATACCCGGACGGCGAGTCCGCCTTCTACACCGGCCCGGGAGTGCTCGTCTGGGACACCGGCGGCTGGCTCTCCGTCCGCGCCCAGGACGAAGAGACCCTCGACCGCTTCCGAGACGACTTCCCCGCCGACTGGCTCAACGGCTGACGAATATCCTCGCCCAACGAGGATATTCTGAACGCGTGGAAGTCCACGACTTCGTCATCGACGTGCCACAGCGTCAGCTGGACGATCTGCACCGCCGCCTGGAGCGCACACGCTGGCCGTCCCAGGTGCCAAGGACCGGCTGGGAACGCGGCGTCCCGGTCGACTACCTCGCAGGCCTCGCGGAGTACTGGCTGACCTACCGCTGGAGAGACCACGAAGCCAGGCTCAACCGCTTCCCGCAGTTCATCACGGAAATCGACGGCCAGCCCGTCCACTTCCTCCACGTGCGGTCGCCGGAACCGGACGCCCTACCGCTGATCCTCACGCACGGGTGGCCGAGCTCGATCGTCGAGTACACCGACATCATCGGACCGCTCACCGACCCGCGCGCCCACGGCGCCGACCCGGCCGACGCGTTCCACATCGTGGCGCCGAGCGTCCCGGGCTTCGGATTCTCCACCCCGCTGAAGGAACCCGGCTGGAACCACGCGCGCATCGCGAGAACCTGGGCCGCGCTCATGGCCCGCCTCGGCTATGACCGCTACGGGGCGCAGGGCGGCGACACGGGCTCGATCGTGTCACCAGAACTGGGACGAATCGCGCCACACCAAGTAGTGGGCGTCCATATCAACGGCGGACTGGCCTTCCCGGAAGGCGACCTGCAGAACCTCACACCCGATGAGAGGGCACGCATCGCCGCAGCGGAACGCCTCCGCGAGGTCGGCACCGGCTACGCCGACCTACAGAGCACCCGACCCCAAACGCTCGCCTACGCACTCAGCGACTCACCGACCGGGCAACTCGCGTGGATCGTGGAGAAGTTCTGGGAGTGGACGGACCCGACCAAACCGCTCCCCGAGGACGCCGTGAACCGCGACCTGCTCCTCACCAACGTGACGCTGTACTGGCTCACCAACACCGCCGGCTCATCCGCCCAGCTCTACTACGAGGTACGCGCCGCCCCGGTAGCACCACCCGGACCCCACAGCGTCCCAACAGGAATCGCAATCTTCCCCAGCGACCCCGCCATCCGCCGCATAGCCGAACAGCAGCACAACCTAGTCCACTGGACGGAACACCCCCGCGGCGGCCACTTCGCCGCCGCCGAAGCCCCCGACCTCCTGACCAAGGACATCCGCACCTTCTTCCACCCCCTCCGCGGCGGGTGAGTTTCTCGGGGGTGGGTGTCGAAAACGGGGTCGGTCGATTGTCGGGAGGGGGAGAGCTGACTCCGGCGGAAGGGGAGAGACATGGGGGCGCGGCTTTGGGGAGTGTTGGGGCTGCTGTGTGCGGCGAACTTCATGGTGATCCTCGATTCGCAGATCGTGCTGCTGGCGTTGCCGTCAGTGGAGCGCGATCTGGGGTTCGCGGGAGGTGGGGCGCAGTGGGTGCTGAGTGCCTACCTGCTCGGGTTCGGCGGGCTCCTGCTGCTCGGCGGGCGCACGGCCGATCTCGCGGGCAGGCGGCGGACGTTCCTTGGCGGGACGGCCCTGTTCCTCGTGGCGTCGCTGTTGTGCGGGTCCGCGTGGACGGGCGGGGTGCTGATCGGTGCGCGGGTTCTGCAGGGGATTTCGGCGGCGCTGATGGCGCCGAGCGCGCTGTCGATCGTGACCGCGACGTTCGCGGAGGGGCCGGAGCGGAACCGGGCGATCGCGGTGTGGGGCAGCGTCGGCGGCTTCGGTGCGACGGCGGCGCTGCTGGTCGGCGGGCCGTTGACGGGCGTGCTGGGCTGGCGGTCGATCTTCTTCCTGAACGTCCCGGTCGCGGTGCTGCTGCTCGGTCTGGGCCCGGTGCTGCTGGCCGAGAGCCGGGGCGGGGGACGTGCCTATGACCCGGTGGGGGCCCTGACGGTGACGCTCGCGGTGTCGGCGGCGGTGTACGGGGTCGTCCGGGTTCCCGAGGTCGGCTGGACGAGCGGCTGGACGGCCGCCGCGTTCGCGGTGGCGGTCGTCGCCGGGGCGCTGTTCGTGCGGGTGGAGGCGCGGTCGGCGGCACCGCTCGTCCCGCTGCGGACGTTCCGGTCGCGCCGGCTGGTCGGCGGGAACACCGTGACCCTGGTGGCTGCGATGGCGGTGTTCGGGACGTCGTTCGCCCTGTCGCGGTTCGCGCAGGGCGTCCTCGCGTACTCGCCGCTGGAGCTCGGGTTCGCGACGGCGGTGTTGCCGGTGATGGCGGTCGCCGGGTCGTACACGGCGCAGGCGGCGCTGCGGCGCGTCGCCGTCCGGCAGGTGGCGATGGCGGGGCTCGCGGTCATGGCGGCGGGCTGCCTGCTGCTGGGCCGCGTGACGGAGACCAGCGGGTACGCGGCGGGACTGCTGCCGGGCCTTGCCCTGCTCGGGTTCGGGCTGGGGGCGTGCGGGGTGGCCGGGGCGGTCGCCGCGCTCGCCGGGGCCGCCGCCGGGGACGCGGGCCTGGCGTCCGGGATCAACACGGCCGCGTTCCAGCTCGGCGGCGCGTTCGGGGTGGCGGTCTCGTCCACCGCCGTCCTGTCCTGGCCGGGCCCCGCCGCCGGGTTCCGCGCGGCGTTCGACGCGTCGGCCGGGATCGCCCTGGCCGGCGTGCTCGTCGTGGGCGTCCTGCTCACGGCACCGGTCCGACGAGTTTCGCGGCCGGAGAAGGTCAGAGTCCGATAGGAGGAACCATGCAGTACATGATGCTCATCTGCGGCGTGCCGGGGCGCGAGATGTCCCCGGACGAACAGGCGGCGATGATGGCCGACACGGTGGCGTGGGTCAAGGAGATGGACGACCGCGGCGTCCGCCGGTTCGGGGACCGGCTGCGGCACGCCGACGCCGCCACGACGGTCCGGGTGCGGGACGGCGAGACCCTGATCTCCGACGGCCCGTTCGCCGAGACCAAGGAGCAGATCCTCGGCTTCGACCTCCTCGACTGCGCCGACCTGGAGGAGGCGCTGGAGATCGCGTCCAGGCACCCGTCGGCGCGGTACGGGTCGATCGAGCTGCGGCCGTTCTGGCCGCTCGGGGAGGGATGACGGGCGGCGTCGAGCGGGCGGTCGCGGCGGCCTTCCACGACGAGTGGGGACGGGTCGTCGCGACCCTCATCCGCATGACGGGCGACTGGGACCTCGCCGAGGAGTGCGCCCAGGAGGCGTTCGCCCGAGCCCTCGAACGGTGGCCGGACGACGGCGTGCCGCGCCGGCCGGGCGCCTGGCTGACCACGACGGCCCGCAACCACGCGCTGAACCGGATCCGGCGCGGCGCGACCGAGACCGCCAAGCTGAAGGAGCTGGGCACGATGACCGGGCCGCAGGAACCGCCCGACACCGGCGGCGTCCCCGACGACCGGCTCCGGCTGATCTTCACCTGCTGCCATCCGGCGCTGCCGATCGAGGCGCGCGTGGCGCTGACGCTGCGCACGCTCCTCGGCCTGACGACCGGCGAGATCGCGCGGGCGTTCCTGGTCGCGGAGCCGGCGATGGGGCAGCGGATCGTCCGGGCCAAACGCAAGATCCGGGACGCGGGCATCCCCTACCGGGTCCCTCCCGCGCACCTGCTGCCGGAGCGCACCGCGTCCGTCCTCGGCGTGGTGTACCTGCTGTTCAACGAGGGGTACGCGGCGACCGAGGGCGACGACCCCGTGCGGGTCGACCTGTGCGCCGAGGCGATCCGGCTCGCCCGCGTCCTGCACGGCCTGATGCCCGCCGACCCGGAGGTCACCGGCCTCCTCGCGCTCCTGCTGCTCCAGCACTCCCGGCGCGCCGCCCGGCAGGACGCGGCGGGCGACCTGATCGCCCTGGAGGACCAGGACCGCGACCGCTGGGACCGCGCCGCGATCGCCGAGGGGACCGCGCTCCTGGACGAGGCCCTGCACCAGGGCGCCCCCGGCCCCTACCAGGTGCAGGCGGCCATAGCGGCCTGCCACGCCACCGCCCGCACCGCCGAGGACACCGACTGGCCGCAGATCGCCGCCCTGTACGGGCGCCTTGAGACCATGAACCCGGGCCCGGTCGTCCAGCTGAACCGGGCGGTCGCCGTGGCCATGGCCGACGGCCCGCAGGCGGGCCTCTCTCTCGTCGACCGGATCGAGGGCCTCGACGGCTACCACCTGCTCCACGCCACCCGCGCCGACCTGCTCCGCCGCCTGGGCCGCAGGGACGAGGCGGCGGAGGCCTACCGCGAGGCCCTCGCCCTGGCCCGCGCGACCCCCGACCGCCGCTACCTCGCCCACCGCCTGAACACCCTCTGACCACTCGCCCCTGCCGCCTGTTCCCTCGGCTCCGGCGCCTGACCTCTCGGCTCCGGTGTCTGACCTCTCGGCTCCGGCGTCTGATCCCTCGGGCCCGCCGCCCGTGCGGGTCGCCGATGGCTTGGAGCTCTGCAAGCCGATGGTCGCGAGTTCGGCCGCCGGAGTAGTGATGGGTACGGCGCCGCGGGGAGGCTGGGGCGTCCGCGGCGCCGTACGTTTCGGGGCGACTCGGGCTTCGGTCGCATTACCTGCTGGGTTGGCAGGTGGCGAGGGGGCCGAGGTCGGTGATGGCGATGGTGATGCGTTGGCCCGTCCCGTGGACGGTGAACGCCTCGGTGACGGTGAGGCCGCCGTCGCGCACGGCCTTGGTGTCGGGCTGGGCCGTATGTGGTCACCTCTCCTTCGCGGGGCCCGGTCGGCGCGCCGGGTCGGCGGGACCCGTCTGGGAGAGGTACGCAATCGGGGGCGAATCCGATCAAACGTCGCGGCTTCAGGGCTTTGGGGGTGTGTCGGAAAGGGGTGGGTGGCGGGCCGATTTTGCTGGTAAGGCGGGCATATCCGCGCTGACCGGTTCGCATACTAGGTGGTACTTATATCCCGGTCGCTCGCTTTACCGAGTTTGTGGTGCGAGCGGGGAAATTCTGGCTATGGTCGAGTTCCTGCAACTCTCATTCGGTGGGGGAATGGGCTTGCGCATTGACGACTGCCTTGCGCGGATGATGGCCATACCGGGGGCGCAGCGGGTGACCCTGGTCGACTGCGCCAGCGGGCTGGCCGTGGCCGCGGCCGGCCGGGAGGACCTCGTCGACCAGCACGAGGACGCGGCGGGGGCGACCGACGTGGTGCGCGCCGTGCTGACGGCGCCGGCGCTGAGCGCGACCGCCGCGGGGGACGACGTCGAGGAGATCATCGTTTGCGGCACGCACGGATATCACCTGCTGGCCCTCACCGACGCCGATCTCGACGGCCACCTGTTCGTCCATTTGCTGCTCGACCGGCAGAACGGAAACCTCGCGCTCGCCCGGATCCGGATGCGCTCTCTCGTCGGCGAAATGACGGGCGGCTGAGATGGTGCGGAACACCATTTCGGACGTCCTCGGCTCGCTCGAACGGGAAAGGCGCACCGGCCTGCTCCGCGTCGGCGGCGACGGCACGGTCCATGTCGACCGCGGCGCCGTCGTCCATGCCGAGAGCCCGCACGCGCCGGGGCCCCGGCCGGGTGGAGCCGACCCTGAACTGCCGGCGCTGCTCGCGCTGTTCGACGCCGCCTACTTCCTCCTCGGCTCCACGGCCGAGCCGGTGTTCACCGAGGGGGCGCCGCGCGGGCGTCCCTTCCGGGTCACCGTGGCGACGCTCGTGCACGAGCGGCGCCGGCGCCGCGCCCTCCTCGACGCCGCCTGGCCGGACGCCGGCGTGGACGCCGCTCCCGTCGTGCCGGTCCGCCGCGTCCGGCGGCAGCGCGTCATCCTCACCGGCGTCCAGGCGGAGATCCTGCTCAACGCCGACGGCCGGCGCACCCCCGGCCGGCTGGCCCGCGACCTCGGCCGGACGGCGTTCGGCTGCCTGCTCGCGGTCCGCGGCCTCGCCGCCGCGTCCCTGATCCGGACGGAGCCGCCCGCCGTCCCCGGCCCCCCGCCACCGCCGCGGGCCGAGATCCCGGCCGAATGGGCACCGGCCGACCACGACCTGCTCGGGCGGCTCCGGGCGGCGCTGGTGGAGCTCGGCTGACCGTGCGACGGGCCGAGTGGGCCGGCCGACCGGTGAGACGTTCGATCGAAAGGCTGACGAAGGTGGCGAGACGAGCGGCGGTACCGCGCCCCGAGACGGAGGTGGCGGCGGAGCTGCGCACGTTACGGGCACGCGTGCCGCAGCTCACCGGCAGCCTGGTCGCGTCGGCGGACGGGCTGCTCGTCGCGCAGGACCTGCCCGAGTCCGTCGAGCCGTCCGGGATGGCGGCCGTGACGGCGACCGGCCTGTCCCTCGCGCACCGGATCGCGCAGACCGCGCACGGCGGCGCCTTCCACGAGGTGGTGATCCGCGGCGTGGACGGCTACGTCGTCATCTACGCGGCCGGTCCGACCGCGTCGCTCACGGTTCTCGCGGGCCCGTCCGTCAACGTGGGCCGGCTCCACCTGGAGTCGCGCCCCGCGGCCCGTGCCATCGCCGCGCACCTCACCGGCACGCGCCGCCTGTAACCGCAATCACGCGTCACCGAAATCGAAAGGGGAACACGCATGTCCAACCTGGACCTCGCCCTGAAGGACATGATGGCGATCGACGGCGCCGTGGGGGTCGCCGTCGTCGACTACAACAGCGGCATGGCCCTCGGGCAGCTCGGCGGCTCCAAGGCCCTCGACCTGCAGATCGCCGCCGCCGGCAACACCGAGGTGGTGCGCGCCAAGCTCCGCACGATGGAGCAGCTCGGCATCAAGGAGGAGATCGAGGACGTCCTCATCAGCATCTCCACGCAGTACCACGTCATCCGCCCGGTGACCGGCCGCAAGGGCAAGGGCCTCTTCCTCTACGCCGCGCTCGATCGCGGCCGGGCCAACCTCGCCCTTGCCCGCCACCGCCTCCGCGAGATCGAGGAGAACCTGGAGGTGTGACGCGCGTGCCCCAGGGGGCGACCCCTGGGGCACCGGGTCAGACCGTCAGCCCCTTGGCCGCGTGGACGGTCAGGGCGTCGGCGGCCTCGTCCAGGTCGACGATCACCTCGTCGCCGTCGCGGATCCCGCCGGAGAGGAGCTCGCGGGCGAGCTGGTCCCCGATCGCGGTCTGGACGAGGCGCCGCAGGGGACGCGCCCCGTACAGCGGGTCGTAGCCGGTCATGGCCAGCCACTCGCGGGCCGCGGGCGTCACCTGGAGGGTGAGCCGCCGGTCCGCGAGGCGTGCGGCCAGCGTGTCGACCTGGAGGTCGACGATGCGGGTCAGCTCGTCCGTGGAGAGCGCGTCGAAGAGGATCACGTCGTCGAGGCGGTTGAGGAACTCCGGCTTGAACGAGTTCCGGACGGCGTTCCAGACCGCCTCGCGCTTCGCCCCGTTCTCCAGCGTCGGGTCGACGAGGAACTGCGACCCGATGTTGGACGTGAGGATCAGGATCGTGTTGCGGAAGTCGACCGTGCGGCCCTGCCCGTCGGTCAGGCGGCCGTCGTCCAGGACCTGCAGGAGGATGTCGAACACCTCGGGGTGCGCCTTCTCCACCTCGTCCAGCAGCACCGCCGAGTACGGGCGGCGCCGGACGGCCTCGGTGAGCTGCCCGCCCTCCTCGTAGCCGATGTACCCGGGCGGGGCGCCGACGAGCCGGGCGACGGAGTGCTTCTCGGAGTACTCGCTCATGTCGATGCGGGTCATCGCCCGCTCGTCGTCGAACAGGAACTCCGCGAGCGCCTTCGCCAGCTCGGTCTTGCCGACGCCGGTCGGGCCGAGGAACAGGAACGAGCCGGTCGGGCGGTCCGGGTCGGAGATGCCCGCGCGGGCGCGGCGCACCGCGTCCGACACGGTGCGGACGGCGGTCTCCTGGCCGATGAGCCGCCGGCCCAGCTCGTCCTCCATGCGGAGCAGCTTGGCCGTCTCGCCTTCGAGGAGCCGTCCCGCCGGGATGCCCGTCCAGGACGCGACCACGTCGGCGACGTCGTCCGGGCCGACCTCCTCCTTGACCATCGCGTCGCGGTTCTCGGCGTCCTCCGACGCCTCCTCCAGCTGCTTCTCCAGCGCGGGGATCTCGCCGTAGGTGAGCCGCGCGGACGTCTCCAGGTCGCCGTCGCGCTGGGCGCGCTCGGCCTCGCCGCGGAGCTGGTCGATCCGCTCCTTGATCCCGCCGACGCGGTTCAGGCTCGCCTTCTCCTTGTCCCAGCGGGCGACGAGGCCGGTGAGCTGCTCCTGCTTGTCGGCCAGGTCCTTGCGGAGCCGGTCGAGGCGCTGCCGGGACGCCTCGTCGGTCTCCTTCGCGAGGTTCAGCTCCTCCATCTTCAGCCGGTCCACGGCGCGCTGCAGCTCGTCGATCTCCACCGGGCGGGAGTCGATCTCCATGCGCAGCCGGGACGCGGCCTCGTCCACCAGGTCGATGGCCTTGTCCGGAAGGAACCGGGACGTGATGTAGCGGTCGGACAGCGTCGCCGCCGCGACCAGCGCCGAGTCGTTGATCTGCACCTTGTGGTGCGCCTCGTAGCGGCCCTTCAGCCCGCGCAGGATCGCGATCGAGTCCTCCACCGAGGGCTCGCCGACGAAGACCTGCTGGAAGCGGCGCTCCAGGGCCGGGTCCTTCTCGATGCGCTCGCGGTACTCGTCCAGCGTCGTCGCGCCGATCATCCGCAGCTCGCCGCGGGCCAGCATCGGCTTCAGCATGTTGCCGGCGTCCATCGCGCCCTCGGCCGCGCCGGCCCCGACGACGGTGTGCAGCTCGTCGATGAACGTGACGATCCGCCCGTCGCTCTCCTTGATCTCGTTGAGGACGGCCTTGAGCCGCTCCTCGAACTCGCCGCGGTACTTGGCGCCCGCGACCATCGCGCTCAGGTCCAGGGAGACGAGCCGCTTGCCGCGCAGCGACTCCGGGACGTCGCCCGCGACGATCCGCTGCGCCAGCCCCTCCACCACGGCGGTCTTGCCGACGCCGGGCTCGCCGATCAGCACCGGGTTGTTCTTCGTGCGCCGCGACAGCACCTGGACGACCCGGCGGATCTCCGAGTCGCGCCCGATGACCGGGTCGAGCCGCCCGTCGCGGGCCGCCCCCGTCAGGTCGACGCCGTACTTCTCCAGCGACTGGTAGGTGCCCTCCGGGTTCTCGGTCGTGACGCGGGCGTGGCCGCGCACCTTCTCGAACGCGTCCAGCAGCGCCTGCGGCGTGGCGCCGAACTCCTTCAGCAGGCCCGCCGCCGGGCCGCCGTCCGCGGCCAGCCCGACCAGCAGGTGCTCGGTCGAGACGTACTCGTCCTCCAGCTGCTGCGCCCGGTTCGCCGCGGTGTTGATCGACCGCTGGAGCTGGCCGGACAGCCGCGGCGTCGCCACCGTCGACCCCTGCGCCTTCGGCATCGCGGCGAGCCGCTCCTCCGCCCGCCGCCGGATGACCTGCCAGTCGGCGCCGATCGCCTCCAGCAGCGGCACGGCCGTGCCGTCCGGCAGCCCGATCAGGGCCACCAGCAGGTGCTGGGGATCGACCTCGGGGTGTCCCTCGGCCGCGGCCCTGCGGACCGCGACCGACACCGCCTCCTGACTCTTCTGCGTCAGCTTGTAGTCCATGTCCCGCCCCCGTAGGAAGGTCAGTCCGAGTCGCGCTCGTGCCAGACGACGACGCTGGTGTGCCTGATCGGCACGAGGTCGCCGCCGGGTGCGCCGCCCGGTTCCCCGTGCCGCCGCTGCTGCGCCAGCCGCGCCGCGACGGAACGGGTCGATTCGAGTTCGTTGGCGAGCTCCTCCAGCGCGGCGTGCGCCCTGGCGAGCTCCTCGCGGAGCCGCGCGTTGTCGCGCTGCAGCTCCAGGATGTGCTTGATGCCGGACAGGTTGACGCCCTCCTCCTGGGAGAGCCGCTGGATCTCGCGGAGCATCACGATGTCGCGCATCGAGTAGCGGCGGCCCCGTCCCGCCGTCCGGCCGGGGCACACCAGGCCCATCCGGTCGTACGTCCGCAGGGTCTGCGGGTGCAGCCCGGACAGCTGGGCCGCCACGGAGATCACGTAGACCGGAGTGTCGTCGCCGAAGGGATCAGTGTTCATGGCTCACTCCGTTCGCCGCCGCTCATGACTTCACTCCTGTCTGGCCTGCTGGAGGAGCCCGGCGCGCAGGTCGTCGCCGTCGCCGGCGTCGCGGAGCCGGACGAGCGCCTCGCGGGACTGCTCGTCGAGCTTCTGCGGGACGTGCACGTCCACGGAGACGAGCAGGTCGCCCTTCGTGCCGTCGCGGCGGGGCGCCCCGCGGCCCTTGACACGGAACTTGCGGCCGTTCGGGGTGCCCTCCGGCAGCTTCAGCGTGACGGGCTGCCCCTGGAACGTCGGCACCCTGATCTCGGCGCCGAGGGCCGCCTCGGGGAACGTCACCGGGACGGTCAGGGTCAGGTTGTCGCCGCTGCGCCCGAACACCTTGTGCGGGTGCACCTTGATGTTCACGTACAGGTCGCCGGCCGGGCCGCCGTTCTCGCCCGGCGCGCCCTTGCCCTTCAGCCTGATCTTCTGCCCGTCCGCGACGCCCGCCGGGATGCGGGCCTGGATCGTCCGGGTGCCGGTCGCGCGGCCGCTGCCGTGGCAGATCGGGCACGGGTCGTCCACGACGAGGCCCCGGCCGCGGCACTCCTTGCACGGCTCCTGGAAGCCGAAGTTGCCGAGGTTGCGGGTCTCGTGCCCGGTGCCCTCGCAGTTCGGGCACACCCGCGGCACGGTGCCGGCCTTAGCGCCGGTGCCCCGGCAGCCGTTGCAGGCCGCCTCGCTGGTCAGCTTGATCGGGACGGTCACGCCGTTCATCGCGCGGCCGAACGACAGCGTCACCTCGGTCTCGACGTCCGCGCCGCGCCGGGCGCGCCGCGTCCCCGTCGTGCGGGTGCCGCCCCCGCCGCCGCGGCCGAACAGCCCGCCGAACAGGTCGCCGATGCGCTCGCCGGCGCCGCCGGGCTGCGTCCCGCCGCCCTGCTGGCCGAACAGGTCGCCGAGGTCGAACGGGAAGCCGCCGCCCTGCTGGCCGCGGAAGCCGCCCGGCATCGACCGCACCGCGTCGTACTCCTTGCGGCGCTTCTCGTCGGAGAGCACGTCGTAGGCCTCGGAGACCTCCTTGAAGCGGTCCTCGGCTTCGGTGTCGCCCTTGTTGGCGTCCGGGTGGTACTTGCGCGCCAGCTTCCGGTAGGACTTCTTGATCTCCTCCTGCGAGGCCGTCTTCGCGACACCGAGGACCTTGTAGTAGTCCTTCTCCAGATAGTCCTTGGTGCTCACGGCGCCCCGCCTTCTGCTATCGCCACTTGCCACATGTCTTCAAGCCCCGGGCGGGGCCCGCCCCGGACGGGACGGGCCCCGCGGGGTTCACTCGCCCGGTCCGTCGTCGCTGTCGCCCGGCTCGGCGCCGGACGCGTCCGGCGCGGCGTCCGGGTCCGGGTCGGCCACCGCCACGCGGGCGGGCCGCAGGATCCGCTCGCCGATGCGGTAGCCGGGCTGGAGGACGTCGATGACGCTCGTCTCGGTCACGTCCGCCGAGAGCGAGTGCATCAGCGCCTCGTGCACGACCGGGTCGAAGGGCTCGCCCTTCTCGCCGTACCGCTCCAGGCCGAGCTTGCCGGTGACCGCCTCCAGGCTCTCCGCGACGGACTTGAACCCGCCGGTGAGCTCCTCGTGGTCACGGGCGCGGCCGATGTCGTCCAGCACCGGGAGCAACTCGGACAGCACCTGCCCGAGGGCCTGCTCGCGGACGGCGACCCGGTCGCGCTCGACGCGCTTGCGGTAGTTGTCGTACTCGGCCTTCAGCCGCTGGAGGTCGGCGAGCCGTTCCGTCAGCTGGGTCTTGAGCGAGGAGGTCTCCTCGTCGGTGACCGTGGCGCCCCCGTTCGCCGGGGCCTCCGGGGCCGGCGACGACTCCGCCGCCTGCGCCCGGACTTCCCCCGTTTCGGGATCGATGCGCCGCTTGTCGCGGATCACCGGGCCCTCCTTCTCCTCGCCCTCGTTGGGGGAGGACGTCACGATGCATCACCCTTCGGCTTGTCGTCGTCCACGATCTCGGCGTCGACCACTTCGTCGTCCTGCGGCTCGCCGCTCTGCGCGCCGGCCGTGGGCCCGGGGTCGTCGGCGCCCGCCTGGGCACCCTCCGGGTTCTGCGCGTACATGGCCGCGCCCATCTTCTGGCTGACCTGCGCCAGCTTCTCGGCGCTGCCCTTGATGGCGTCGACGTCGGTGCCCTCCAGGGCCTTCTTCACCTCGGCGACCGCGTCGTTGACCTCGGTCTTGAGCTCCTCGGGGACCTTCTCGTCGTTCTCCCGCAGGAACTTCTCGGTCGAGTACGCGAGGGTGTCGGCCTGGTTGCGGACCTCGGCCTCCTCCTTGCGCCTGCGGTCCTCCTCGGCGTAGTCCTCGGCGTCGCGCATCATCTTCTCGATGTCCTCCTTGGGCAGCGCGCTGCCGCCCGTGATGACCATCGACTGCTCGCGACCGGTGCCCTGGTCCTTCGCGCTGACGTTCACGATGCCGTTCGCGTCGATGTCGAAGGTGACCTCGATCTGCGGGACGCCGCGCGGCGCCGGCGGCAGACCGGTGAGCTGGAAGGTGCCGAGCTTCTTGTTGTACGCGGCGATCTCGCGCTCGCCCTGGTAGACCTGGATCTCCACGGACGGCTGGTTGTCGTCGGCGGTGGTGAACGTCTCCGACCGCTTGGTCGGGATCGTGGTGTTCCGCTCGATGATCTTGGTGAAGATGCCGCCCTTGGTCTCGATGCCGAGGCTCAGCGGGGTCACGTCCAGCAGCAGGACGTCCTTGACCTCGCCCTTCAGCACGCCGGCCTGGAGGCTGGCGCCGATCGCGACGACCTCGTCCGGGTTGACGCCCTTGTTGGGCTCCTTGCCGCCGGTCAGCTCCTTCACCAGGTCGGACACCGCGGGCATCCGGGTAGAACCGCCGACCAGGACGACCTGGTCGATGCCGTCGACCGTGATGCCGGCGTCCTTCAGCACCGAGTGGAACGGCGCCTTGGTCCGGTCGAGCAGGTCGGAGGTCATCCGCTGGAACTCGGCCCGGGTGAGCTTCTCGTCCAGGTGCAGCGGGCCCTCGGCGGACGCGGTGATGTACGGCAGGTTGATCTGCGTCTCGGACGAGCCGGACAGCTCGATCTTCGCCTTCTCGGCGGCCTCGCGGAGCCGCTGGAGGGCCATCTTGTCCTTGCCGAGGTCGACGCCGTTGGCGTTCTTGAACTTCTCGACCAGCCAGTCGACGACCTTGTTGTCCCAGTCGTCGCCGCCCAGGTGGTTGTCACCGCTGGTGGCCTTGACCTCGACCACGCCGTCGCCGACCTCCAGCAGGGACACGTCGAACGTGCCGCCGCCGAGGTCGAAGACCAGGATGGTGGCCTCGTTCTCCTTCTCCAGGTGGTAGGCCAGCGCCGCCGAGGTCGGCTCGTTGATGATGCGCAGGACGTTCAGGCCCGCGATCTGGCCGGCCTCCTTGGTGGCCTGCCGCTGGTGGTCGGAGAAGTAGGCGGGGACCGTGATCACCGCGTCGGTGACGGTCTCGCCGAGGTAGGACTCGGCGTCCCTCTTCAGCTTCTGCAGCACGAACGCGCTGATCTGCTGCGGGTTGAAGTCCTTGTCGTCGATCTTGGTCTTCCAGTCGGTGCCCATCTCGCGCTTGACCGACCGGATCGTCCGGTCCACGTTGGTCACCGCCTGGCGCTTGGCGACCTCGCCGACCAGGACCTCCCCGTTCTTGGCGAACGCGACGACGGACGGCGTGGTCCGCGACCCCTCCGCGTTCGCGATGACGGTGGGCTCGCCGCCCTCCAGAATCGCGACGACCGAGTTGGTCGTCCCGAGGTCGATGCCGACCGCACGTGCCATGTTTCTCGTCCTCCGTCGTTTCCGGTTGCAACCCCGTTGCCGGTGTCCTCGCAGCCCCGGTCGCCCCCGAGGCGCGGCCGGTTGAGTCTTCTGTCCGCAAGAGTGCCGTCCGGTCGCGGCCTTGTCAAATGACTTGAGCCGACCCGACTCAACTTTGCTGACGTCCTCTACAACAGGACGATTGACTCACCTATTCCGGTTCCCGACTCGGCCCCGCCCGCTCGGAGTTCGGCTGCACGGAGGAGTACGCCGTCCCCCACCAGGAGGAGCGCCTCGTCCACAAGACCCCGCCGTCGCCACGCCGCGCCTCGCCGACGATTCCGAGGTCGATGTACTCGCTCCTGCCGCACATGGACACGGTGACGAGCCGGACCGCACCGCGCACACCCGTGCTCGCCCCGCGAAGAGCCAGCTCGACGTTGGCGATCGCGGCGTCCATGTCATCGGTCACCCCGGACTGACCGTTCCCGACGTCCCAGGCGTACATCTGCGGCGGCTCGTAAGCCGCCCGCGCCCTCACCGCCAGCCCCCGAACAGTGCACGCCGCCGCCGCTTCGGCCGCGCCTGGGGCGGACGTGACGTTCCCCGCGACCGGGAGCCGACGACCATGCCGGGCCGCTGCGTCCTCCCGAAGACCGGGCGCTGCGGCGAGATCGCTCGCCGGACGCCGGGAACTTCCCGAATCCTGTCGGCGAGCTGGCGAGGGGTGTCCGCCTCCACCAGGCGATCGTTCGCCAGGGCCCACCAGTGCCCGGTGTACTCACCGAGCCATGCTCGAACGCCGGGGAACGAGGCCTCCAACTCCCGCCGGATCTGGTCGGGGTCGAGGTAGACCCAACTCGTCGCGGAGCAATCAGCTAGGTTGCCCATAGATCGGACCTCACTCCGATTGAGGCCCCGGACGTCATGGTGTTGCAGCACCTGTCCGGGGCCGCCCTATGTCAACGAGCGCGCAGGCGCGCGACTCGCTCTTGTACACCACGCGGCCGGAAGCCCGGGGGTGAGCGTCCCGGCCGCGCGACACCCCGTCGGTCCGAGTTCGCAGACACTGCACCGACGATCCACGTGATCACCGTCCGCACTGGGGGAAATGGGACAAAGAACACGCAGTGCGTTCTCCCAATCGCGCTGAGTGGTTGAAGGCACTCGCCTATCATGACCCGCACTTGTGCAAAGCGCCAGTGCTGGCACGAAAGTTCTGTTACGAATTGGCCACATACGGTGATCGCTCTGATGGGAAGGTGCAGCCATGCCTGTTGAGCACGGACCGACCGCCCGGCACCGCCGACTCGCGGCCGAGCTGCGACGCCTTCGCGAGGCGGCAGACCTGACGCCGGAGGTGACCGCCGGCATCCTCGGCTGGAGCCGAACCAAGCTCGTGCGGATCGAAACGGCCAAGAGCATGCCTTCCGTCGGCGACGTCGAGCGCATCCTGGACGTCTACGGCACCGACTACGCGACGCGGGCGGCGCTACTCCAGCTCACACGTGACATCCGCACCCGAGGCTGGTGGGCGGCGTTCGGTGATGTCCTGGCCGGTGGCTACGCCGAGTTGGAGGACGCGGCCGACCGCATTCGGATCTGGCAAACGGAAGTCGTTCCAGGGCTACTCCAGACCCCTGACTACGCTCGCGCTCTGATCGCGGGGACGTTTCCTGATGACCGGGACGAGATCGACCGAAGGTTGCAGGCGCGGATGGCAAGACGTGCACGCTTCGCACGCACTGACGCCCCCGAACTGGACATCCTCCTGGCAGAGGAGATCTTCCGCCGCCCAGTCGGCGGGCCGGCTGTGATGGCGGGCCAGCTCACGGAACTCCTTGAGGCGATGGAGAACGCGTCGGTAGCTATTCGCGTCGTGCCGATGCCGCTCGGATACCGTCCCGGTCTCGGCGAGGGCTCGGTGGAGATTTTTGAGTTCTCGGCGCCTCTGGAGCTCGATACCGCACATGTGGAGACTATGGGGGGAAGTATGTACATCGAGGACATTGCTCAGGTGCGGCGCTGTAGTTCGATGTTGGACCGCATCGCCGGCGTGGCGTTGTCTGATGACGAGACGGTGGCGCTTATGAGCGCTATCCGGGAGGAGTTCCGAGTTCATGCGCATGCCTGAATTTTCGGCCGAGGCGCAGTGGCGGATCAGCAGCCACTCGGGCGGAGGCAACAGTTCGTGTGTTGAGGTGGCGCTGAACGTTCCTGGTGTTGTGGGGGTTCGTGACTCCCTAGATAGGGACGGGCCGGTGCTGGTGGTCTCGCCGTCCGCGTGGCGTGCGTTGACGTCCCGGATCAAGAACGGCGAGGTGTAGCGCAGCCGGTCAGGGGCTGCGGACGACCTTCCAGGCCCACGCTCCTCGGCCTCGCCACAGGATGGTTGTGCCGTCCGGTTCGACTTTCGCCCGTGCTCCGTAGCACGGCAGGTCGCCCTCGCGGAGCCAGCGTGCACGGATCACATCCAGGGCATCCCACAGGCGCCGGGGGCCGCCCTGGGTGATCGTCGTGAGTTCGCCGTCACGGGATTCCGCGCGTGCCCATGACCCGTCGTCCGACCACATGAGCGCCCGCCGGGTGCCGTCACCATCGTCGGTGAAGTCGTGCCGGACGCCAGGATTCTCAAGGTTGTAGGTGGACCACAGCGGCCAGCCTTGTGCCACGTCCACCACCGGAAACGACGCCGTGTGGACGTCGCCCGTGCCGGTCAGCGCTCGTGCGCGGCCCTCGTCCGCATGGTGTGCCCCATCATCTTGTCGGGCGGTCATGAACCCGGCCCTGTCCCAAGCGGTGACCCCGCGCAGCGTGCCGTCGTCCTGCTTGTCCAGGACGAGAATGATCCCGGTGTCGGTAAGGGTGACGACGACCCGGCCGCCTGGCCGCAGTGCTCTCACCCATGATGCTGGGACATGAGACACCGAGAACGTGCCGACGATCCTGTCGAACTCGCCCGGCAGTTCCCCGGTCACGTCGAAGGCCCTGGCGCGGATCGGCACTCCCGCCTCTCGGGATCGTGCCGCCGCCACCTCGACCAGGTAGGGGTCGACGTCACCCGACAGCACCCGATCCCCGAACCGGGCCGTGAGCAGGGCCGCGCCGTACCCGGAGCCGGTTCCCGCATCGAGGATGTCGAGATCGTCGCCGAGCATCGAGTGCCGGTACATCTGGAGGAGGAGGCTGGGCAGGGTGGCCGAGGACGTCGGATGCCCGTGCACGGTCGCGCCGGGCTCGGCCGCGTCGGCGTGGTCGGCTCCGACCCTGGTGACGACCGTTCGATCGCGGTAAGCGACCTGCGCCCACTCCTGCGGGTCGGCCCGGCCGTCGCAGGCCGTCCAGTCTCCGTCGCCCGCTCGCTCGAACCAGCGCGGGATGAAGACGTGCCGGGGAACCTCGGCGACCACCGGCCACCACCGCGAAATGGGGTGGGCGACGGCGACGGCGAGTGTTCGGGCGTGGTGTTGCCAGTCGACCATTAGATGTCGTCCGAATCGTTGGGGCCGCAGTCGTTCCCGTCAGCGGGTGGGCACGCCTTGCCGAGCACGATTGCCGGGTTGCAGTCATTGGAATCCGCCGGAGCGCACGCGCGTCTCTGGCCAGCCTTCACCACACGCCGGATGTCCCGCCACCGTTCGCCGTCCAGCACCGTGTTCAGATCGCTGTGCGCGACGTTTCCAGCCGCCAGGAATCGGCCGAGTACGCACGGCGCGATCGTCCCGTCGGCCAGCACCGCGAGCCGGTTCTCGGCGCAGCGGCCGCAAAGGTCGGACGGCCTCGGCGGTCTGCCGATCAGCAGGCCCGCATTCCCGATCGGACGCGATCGATCCCGCGAGACTCTCGCGACCCCGAGAGCGATCATTTCCGCCTCGGCCTCGGCGGCGTGCTGGCCGTCCTCGACCTCGACCACTTGCCCCCGCACGGGGATGCCCCGGCGGATCGCCTCGATGATGTTCGAGCGCGTCTTGACGTGGCTTCCGGGCAAGCCGGTGACCGCGTCATGTTCTTGGGGGATGGACGAATGGTAGGAGACAGCGACGGTCACTCCCGGCTTTCCCAGCACTGTCCAAAGCCGCGTCGGCACGCGCACGAGGGTGGAGGCGACCTCGACGGCCAGGCCGCGACACAGGGCGTGTTCGATCATGACGACGATGTCAGGGTGAAGCAGCGGGTCACCGCCTATGAATTGCACCCTGCCTCTGCCGTCCGCAGCGCGGGTGGCGATGGCGTCGATCACGGCCAACCATTCAGAGGTCGCCAGAGGGCTGTGTTCCTGGGTGGGACCCGCCTGCACGTAGCAGAGTTTCGGGCAGGTCGCCGCGCACCGCCGGGTGATCTCGAGCTCCGCCAGTAGCGACGCTCCTGCCGATGCGGGGGTCTCTGGCACGGACATGGGCCCTCCGTGAGGTAGCGAAACGGGGTCTCCTCGACCGTGGCTCCGCACGCACAGCAGGGTCCACGAGATTGCAGCAGATTGCAGGAGGCGTCAGGTGAGTTCCGACAAGGCGGCGAGTATGAGGGCCCTCGCGTGCTCTCCGTACACCGCCATGGAGGCCAGTGCTTCGAACGTCCGGGTGTACACCTCGATCTCCCGGGGCTGTGTGACGGTGATCTCCGCTGAGGGAATCTCGCAGACCACGCGCTTCTGGTCGAAGATCCAGAAACCGTTCACGGGCCACATGGCGGCCCGAGGGACGCTCGTAGGGATGATGCCGACAGAGATGTTCGGTGATGACATCTCGGTCAACAATCGCCCGAGTTGCCCCGCCATGACATCGGCATCGCCGAATCTGCTTCGCAGAACCTGCTCCTCGATGACCACTGCGAAGGTCCGGCGGCCATCGCGCAGCACATGCTGACGCTCCATGCGGGCCGCAACGGCCTCGGCCAGGTCGTCCGGTATCCGGCTGAACGAGATGATGGTCGTGATGAGTGCGGCAGCGTACTCGGGCGTCTGGAACAGGCCGGGCACCAGCCCAGGCTCAAAGATCCGGAATCGTCGTGTCCGTTCATACAGGGGAATCGCTGCCTGCTGCACCTTGGCGAGCCCCATGCGTTCGACTCGCCGCCACTCCACATAGGCCGATGCGATCGTGCGTGCCGATGCGATCAGATCGTCGATCTCTCCCGGAGCGTCGCAAGCCCTGCACCAAGCGCGGATGTCGTCGAAAGACGGGGAGGTGACCAGGTGTTCGAGCTTTGAGATCTTCGTCGGGTGCCATCCGACCAGTTCCGCAAGCGCCTTGCCGGACAACCCGGCGGACTCGCGCAGTCCGCGAAGACGGTCGGCGAGAGCTTGCCGAGCCTGTTGAACGTTCGACGAGGGCGAAGGGCGCGATGCGGACGGCATGGACGGGAGATGATACGTCAGGCGAAACGCATGTCATCGTGGTCGATACCGCGCTCCCACACAGCCTCGAACGCTTCGACGCAGCGCCGCACGACAGCAGGATCTTCGGTGACCTGAACGCCGGTGGGCCTGCCCTGGCCGTCGAACAGGTTGAACATGACGCGCGTCTCGTCCACCAGCCAGCAGTCATTTCCAGGAAGACACAGGTCAGAGACGAGATCCCGCGACACCCAGCGGACCGCCTCTCCCGCATCGACGTTCTGCCAGGCGCCTGCCGCTTCGAACCTTATGTAGTCGCTTGCGGGCACCGAATAGACCCGTGCCCTGCGCATGGTCACCCGCCGGGCCGTCGTCGCCGTCAGATCCCACCAAGGATGGATCTCGCGCGGCATCCGGTCCGGACGCCCGTTGTCCACCCACCAGCGCCACCGCTCGTCTTCGTAGTTCACCGCGTAGAGGTCGCGTAGTTCGAGATGGGCGAGGCCGCCGGCCGCCGAGGCGAACAGTTCCGCGAAATCATCATCGGTCGGTACGGGCAGTTTCTCCACGCAGTTCCTCCAACCTTTCCAGCGCCCTGCGGAGGATCGGCTCCATCCGCGCCGGCAGGCGCATGGCGGTCTCGTGCCCGGGGACCGGGGCAGCGATCCGCCCGATCTCAGCGATCGTGTCGGTGTCGGCCGTCCACCCCTGAACCACAAGCTCCGCCAGGTCGGTGTCCACGAACACCGTGGGTGAATTGCCGTGTCCGCTGTCCGGGTCTCGACCGATCAGCTCCAAGGCCATGATCGCCTCCGGGGTTGAGCGATTGCAGGAGATTGCAAAGACTCCCAGGACTCTTTCCGCACGCTCCACCGCCAAACCCACATGGCCGAACAAGGTCGCACGGTGGCTCAGGTCACGAGGCGGGCCACTCGGCGGGCGTTCGCGGAGGCCGGTAGGGGACCGGGAGTCGTCGGGGCTCTGGCGCGAAGACGATCGGCCTCTGCGGGTGATCAAGGGTGACCGTCCAGTACGGGACGGGCATCGCGCAGAGGAGACTCGATGACGTACAGACGCCGGAGCCGGGCCCTGCTCGGCATCCTGCTGGCGGCTGGGGCGCTGGCCGCCATTCCGCCGTCCGCGCACGCGGCGCCGAAGACGGGTGGCCTGGACCCAGGTAAGGCCTGGAAGGTGACGCTGCTGACCGGGGACGTCGTCAGCGTCCGGACGGTCAAGGGGAAGCCCCCGCTCGTCTCGGTGACTCCGGCGCCCGGCCGGGAGAAGCGTTCGTTCCGCAAGGAGATCCGGCCGGACGGGCATGTCGTCGTCATCCCGGTCGACGTCGCAGACCTGGTCGGGCACGTGATCGACCCTGAGTTGTTCGACGTCACCGCGCTGATCGCGCAGGGCTACGACGACGCCCGCAGCAAGGACCTGCCGCTGATCGTCAAGCGCGACAAGGGTGCCCGCGCCCTGCCGACGCTCGGCAGAACGAAGGACCTGCCCAGTATCGGCGCCGTGGCCGTGCGGCAGTCCAAGGGCGACGCGGGCGACCTCGGCAAGACGCTGGCCGGGATGCGGGGACCGTCGGCGAAGGCGACCGGTGGCATCCGGCACATCTGGCTGGACGGCAAGGTCAAGGCGAGCTTCGCCCCGGCCGCGCCCGCGACCGCGCGGCTCGACCGGAACCTGAGCCAGATCGGGGCACCGGAGGCATGGCGGTCCGGTTACACCGGGAAGGGTGCGAAGGTCGCCGTTCTTGACACCGGTGTCGACGCCGGGCACCCGGACCTCCGGGGGCGCATCTCCGCGTCGGCGAACTTCTCCGAGTCGGCCGACACCGTCGACCGGTTCGGGCACGGCACGCACGTCGCCTCGACCGTCGCCGGAACGGGCGCCGCGTCGCGCGGGGAGCGCAAGGGCGTCGCCCCGGACGCGGACCTGCTCATCGGCAAGGTCCTCGGCGACGACGGATACGGCACCGACTCCAGCGTGATCGCCGGGATGGAGTGGGCCGCGCCGCGCGCCGACGTCGTCAACATGAGCCTCGGCGGTGATCCCACCGACGGCGGCGACCCCCTGTCCATGGCGCTGACCGACCTCACCGCCAAGTACGGGACGCTGTTCGTGGTGGCCGCAGGCAACGAGGGGACGTTCGAGTCGGTCGGCTCACCGGGGACGGCCGAGGCCGCGCTCACGGTCGGCGCGGTCGACGCCCGCGACGGGCTCGCGGAGTTCTCCAGCCGCGGCCCGGTCGGAAACAAGGCCAAACCGGAGATCGTGGCGCCTGGCGTCGACATCCCGGCGGCCCGTGCCGGGGGCACCGCGGCGGGCACCCCGATGGGGGCGTACTACACGAAGATGTCGGGCACGTCGATGGCGGCACCGCACGTCGCGGGCGCCGCCGCGCTGCTCGCCGCGAAGCATCCCGACTGGAAGCCCGCCCGGCTCAAGGCGGGCCTCGTCGGTACCGCCGACCCCGCCACCGGCGGTGACGCGTACGAACTCGGCGCCGGACGGCTCGACGTGGGCGAGGCCGCACACGCACCCGTCCTCACCGACCAGAGCGTCGTCGACCTCGGGACGTCGAAGTATCCGGACCACGGTGATCTGTCCACGGAACTCGGCTGGACGTCGGGCACGGACCGTCCCGTCCGGCTCGGGCTCAGCGTTGAGGTGACCGACCGGGACGGCCGTGCCGCCGGCGGCGTCGCGACCCTCCCGTCCAGCGTCAGCGTGCCCGCAGGCGGTGCCGCGACGGCGGCGTTGACCGTGGACGCCTCCCGCCTCGCGGGACGGCCCGGCCTGTACACGGCCGTGGTCACGGCCAAGGGCGGCGGCGTCACCCTGGAGACGCCTGTGACGTTCTATGTCGAACCCCCGACGCACACCCTCAAGGTCGAGGGCACGCCGCTGCCGGGCACCGAACCGGCGAACTTCTCCGGCGCCGCCACGGTGGTCAACCTCGACGATCACTCGCTGTTCGCCGGCTGGGCCGAGGTCGGACCCGACGGCGGGACGGAACTCCGCGTACCCGAGGGCCGCTACTCCGTTCTCGGCACCGTGGACGACACCGGTGACTGGCGCTCGGCCCTCGCCGGCGACCCGGATGTGGTCGTCGACCGGGACGTGACAGTGACGCTCGACGGCACCGCCGCCGTCAAGATCGGAGCGAGCGTCGAGGGCGTCCGGACGAAGGCGGCGATGTCGTCCGCGGACATTGTCCAGGACGCCGGCGACGGGCTCTGGTACTACTCCGTGTACGCGTTCGATCCCGTCGCGGCGCCCGTCTACGTCCAACCCATGGAGGGCGTGGCGAAGGGGACGATCAAGGCGTCCACCCAGTACCGGCTGACCGCGCCCGGCGCCGTGTACGACATCGTCCACCCGCTGGGCGACGGGATCCCCGCCGACCCGACGCACGTCGTCACCGCCGCCGAACTCAAGCGGATGGCCCGAGTCGACCAGACGTTCGCCGCTTTCGACGGCGACACGGGCCGGTCGATGAGCGAGAAGCGCTACGGACTCAGCGCGGAGGGCCTGCTGTCATTCGAAGGGAGCGGCGACGTCGAGCCGGGAACGTCCCGGACCGACTACGTCTCGACCGGCGCCGGACAGCTCTGGATGAGCGAGGGGTTCGTCCAGATCGGTGAAGACATGTGGGTCGACCAGGGGCGCTTCGCCGAACTGGAGCCGGGCGAGCGGATCGCGCATCGGTGGGGCCGCCAGCCGATGCGTCCCGGCCCGTACTCCGGTACCGGCATCACGCCGAGTGAATGCGCCCGGTACCCCACGGCCCGGACGGGCGACAACATGCGCATCGCGCTGGTCGACCTCCAGACCCGGCCGGACGGCTTCGACTGCGGCCTGCACGAGGTGAAGGGCCACATGGCGCTGTTCGCCGGGGACGAGAAGGTCGGCGAGAAGAACGGCCCGTTCGGCGACTTCACCGTCCCGTCCGGACCGGCCGAGTACCGGTTGACGTACGAGAACGACGCGTCGGCCATCCTGCCTGTGTCGACGCGGACGTCCACTTCCTGGACGTTCCGTTCGCGCGAGCCGCGCGGTCACAAGAGCAAGAGCCTCCCGCTCCTCCTCGTCGACTACGACCTGAACCTCGACCTGCACAACCAGCCCGTCGGTGAACCCGCCGTTTTCACCGTCGCGCGGATGGCGGGCTCCGGCGAGGCGAAGGTCACCGGCCTGAAGTTCTGGACGTCCGTGGACGACGGCACGACCTGGCAGGCCGTCCAGGTGAAGGATCTCGGCGGCGGGCGGTTCAGCGCACCGCTCCCGGCGCCCGTCAAGGGCCAGGCCGTGTCGCTGCGGGTCGGCGCGCAGGGCGAGGACGGCAGCGGCATCGACCAGCGCATCGTCCGCGCCTACCGCGTCCGGTAGGCCGCGGTACGGCCTGAAAGTGAAAGCGGCGAGGGGTTCCGGGTGATACGTGTGTGACCGCCATCCGCCCGACGGAAAGGCACCACATGACAGGGAAACCCCTCGCCGCGGCGCGGCCGGACCGGCTCGGCACCGGTCCGGCCGCGGCGCGGCCGTCCCTGGACGACCCCGAACGGTTCGGCGAGGTCTTCGACGCCCACTTCGCCGAGATCCACGGGTACGCCGCCAAGCGGCTCGGCCCCGACGCCGCGTCCGACATCGCCTCCCAGACGTTCCTGGAGGCGTTCCGCCGCCGCCACCGCTACGACCCGGCCCGGGCGAACGTGCGGACCTGGCTGTACGGCATCGCGACCAACCTGATCGGCAAGCACCGGCGCGGCGAGGTGCGCGGCCTGCGGGCCCGCGCGCGGCTCGGCCCCGTCCCGGACGAGGGCGGCCACGCGGACCGGGTGGACGCCCGGGTCAGCGCCGAGGGCCTGCGGGGACGGCTGGCCGGCGCCATCGCCGCGCTGCCCGCCGGCGAGCGGGACGTGCTCCTGCTCGTCGCGCTCGCCGACCTCACCCACGAGGAGGTCGCGGCGGCGCTGGACGTCCCGTACGGGACGGTCGGCTCCCGGCTCAGCCGGGCCAGGAAGAAGGTGCGCGAGGCACTCGGCGGCACGAACCCGATGCGCGAAGGGGAGGACGACCATGGATGAGCTGCGGACGATCCGCGAGGCGTACGGGGAGCCCGCCCCGCCGACCGCACGGGAGATCGCCGACGCGCGCGCCGTGTGGGACGGGAAGCCCGCACGGCGGACCCTCTTCGGATGGCCGGCCAGACTGGGCCTGGGGATCGTCGCCGCGGGCGCCGCGGCCGCCGTCGCCGTCGCGGTCACCGCCCAGGGTTCGCCGGGGGCACCGCCGTCCAGGGTCGACCTGGGCAGGCAGGCGGTGCTGGCGGCGGCGGCGAAAGCGGAGCTGATGCCGACCGGCAAGTACTGGTACACCGACCAGATCCAGGGCCAGTCGTACATGGTGCGGCCGAAGACCGGGAGCTACGCGATCGTCGGCGCGCACAGCGAGACGTTCCAGTGGGCCGCCGCGAAGCAGGGCGGGGGCGAGGCGTTCTACGGCCGAGACCTGCCCTCCAGACCGCTGACGGCGAAGGATGAGGCGGCGTGGCGGCGCGCGGGCTCGCCCACGAAGTTCAAGGTGTGGTCGAACGACCACTACTACACCTACGGCCAGAAGACGACCGGATGGGAGGTGGACGATCCCGACCCGGCGGGCGGCGGCAAGTACTTCGTGCAGGGCACCGGCCGATCGCTGACCGTCGCGGAGATTCAGCGGCTTCCGACCGATCCCGAGGCGCTGGCCACGATGTTCTACGCGCCGAAACCCCCGCGCGACAGCAAGGGCGTCCGCCCGTTCGAGCGCAAGGCCGGCCGGCCGCTCGACCGCAAGGCGGTCCGCCCGCTCGACCGGATGAGCACTCCGAGCGCGAAGCTCGGCGTGACCGCGGCACTGCTGGAGAACACGCCGTTGCCGCCGAAGGTGCGCGCGGGGCTGATGCGGGCGCTCGCCGCGCAGCCCGGAATCCGGTCGCTGGGCAAGGCGACCGACCCGCTCGGGCGGAAGGGCGTCGCGCTGGCCGCCGAGGATCGGCCGTCGACGGTGGACGGCGAGTACGGAGCGCCGCCCGAGGAGCAGGGCACCTACAAGGCGCGGTCGGAGCTCGTCTTCGACCCGGCCACCGGTGAGCTGCTCGCCGAGCAGCTGGTGCTGACCGAGCCCGGTGGGGCGTACAGGGACCGCGAGCCCGGATTCGTGATCAACTACTGGCTCGTCCGGGACACGGGCTGGACGGACGCCAAGCCGAAGCCTCCGGCCAAGCCGCCCTTCTGACCGGCCGCCCTTCTGACCGGCCGCCCTTCTGACCCTGCCGCCCTTCTGACCTGGGGCCGCGCACGCCTCCCGCCCTCCGCCGGGCGGAGGGCGTGCGCCCGTGAAGGCGATACCGGGCTTCGGTTGAGAACGGTATGACCGAGCACTTCCCCACAGCGAGGATCATCCCTATGGCCCCTCACCCACCGCCTGATGTGAGCGCGGACGCGGCGGACGCGGAGGCGATCGTGCGGTCGCGGCGCGACCCCGCCGCGTTCACGGAGATCTTCCACCGCCACTTCGCCGCGATCCACGGGTACGCGGCCCGGCGGCTCGGCGTGGACGCGGCCGACGACATCGCGGCCGAGACGTTCCTCGCCGCGTTCCGCAAGCGCGGGCGCTTCGACCCGGCGCGCGGGAGCGTCCGGCCCTGGCTGTACGGCATCGCGACCCGGCTGATCGGGCTGCACCGCCGCGCGGAGGGCCGCCGCTTCCGGGCGCTCGCCCGCACTCCCGCCGATCACTTCGAGGACGGCCACGAGGAGCTCGTCACGGCGCGCGTCACCGCCGGCGGCGCCGGGGCCGAGCTCGCGGACGCGCTGGCCGGGCTCCCGCGCGGGGACCGGGACGTGCTGCTGCTGGTCGCGCTCGCCGACCTGTCGTACGAGGAGGTCGGGCAAGCGCTCGGCCTGAAGACGGGCACGGTCGCCTCCCGGCTGCACCGGGCCCGGCGCCGGTTGAGGGAGTCGCTCGGCGGGACGCACCGCGCGCTGATGGTTGAGGAGTCGCCCGCGTGAACGAGAAAGAGAAGAACGTGATGGACCAGGTCCGGGCCCTGCTGCAGGAGCCTCCGCCCCCGTCGCAGGAGGTCACGGCGAAGGCGCTGGCCATGCTGGAGGACGCGATGGCGCCGGGCGGCGGGCACGTTCGGACGTCCCGGCCGCGGCGGCGGTTCGGGTGGCCGGTGAAGCTGGGCGCCGGGCTGGTCGCGGTGGGCGCGGCGGCGGCCGTCGCCATCGCCCTCACGGGCCAGGGTTCGCCCGGTTCGCCCGGTTCGCCGGGGACGCCGGGGACCGTCGACCTGAACCGGAAGGCGGTGCTCGCGGCGGCGGCCAAGGCGGAGCTGGCGCCGACCGGCAAGTACTGGCACACCGACAGCATCGACGGGCAGTCGTACATCGTCCGGGCGAAGACCGGCACGTACGCGATCGTCGGCGCGGCGAGCGAGTCGTTCCACTGGGCGGGCGTGAAGAAGGGGACCGGCGAGGCGTACTACGACCGCGACCTGCCCGCCCGGCCGCTCACCCCGCAGGACGAGGCCGCGTGGAAGCGCGCCGGGTCGCCGTCGAGCTTCCGGGTCTGGTCGAACGACCACTACTACACCTACAAGGCCAAGGCGACGCCGTGGCGGTCGAACGGCCCGGAGGTCGGCGTCTTCCCCGAGGGCGGCGGCGAGTTCCTCGGCAAGTCGATCGAGGAGTGGCAGAACCTGCCGGCCGATCCGGCCAGGCTCACCGACATCCTGCTGGGCAACGGGGAGGCGCGCTTCGGGGCGGACCCCTCGGGCGGGAAGCGCAACCCGAGGCTGAAGGCCGAGGCCGCGCAGGCGTCCGACATCTGGCGGACCGCGTCGATCCTCAGCAACACCCCGGTGACGCCGAAGGTGCGGGCGGCGCTGATGCGGGCGCTGGCCGCGCGGCCGGGCGTCCAGGCGATCGGCACCGTCGCCGACCCGCTGGGCCGCCGCGGCGTCGCGCTGGCCTCGGGCGAGCGCACCGCGACCATCGACGGCGAGTGGGGCGGGCCGAAGGCCGAGCGGGGAACCTACCGCCACCGCCAGGTGATCGTGTTCGATCCGCGGACCGGGGGGCTGCTGGCCGTCCAGGACACGCTGACCCAGCCCGGCGGCCGGTACTCGGAGATGAAGCCCGGCTTCATCATCAACTACGTGGCGACCCGCTCGGAGGGCTGGACCGACACCAAGCCGAAGCCTCCCGCGGAACTGCCCTTCTGACGCCTCCGAACTCTCCCGAACCGGGGGTGGTGAGCGCTGCCGTTATCCCTTGGCGAAAGCCACGGCGACTGCCGCCCCCACACGATGCCCTCCGCCCACCGTCCGGGCGGGGGGCATCGCCCGTGCACGGCGTCAGGGGCGCCGTGCCTCCAGGCCGTCCAGGACGCACGCGAGCCCGAACGCGAACCGGCCTTCCAGGACGTCGCCGGTCTCCTTCATCCAGATCTCGCGGATATGGGCGGCGAGCCCGGGACGTTCGGCGTCCAGCCCGCCCAGGTAGGGGCCGAGGCTCTCGACCCACTCCGCGGCGGACGTGCCGGGCTGGTCGCGCTGCCAGCTCACCTCGCTGCCGGCGGCGCCGATGACGTAGTCGACCACGGCGGACCAGGCGTACTCCAGGTCGAAGCCGGCGAACCCGGCGGCGCCGAACACGGCCAGCACCTCGTCCAGGACGCGGGTGGCGTTCGGGCCGATCATCGGGCGGCTGCCGAAGAGGGTGACCGTCCACGGATGCCGGTGGATCATCGCGCGGAGGCTGCGGGCGTACCCGGCCGCGGCGGCGCGCCAGCCGTCCCCGGCGGGCACCTCCACCTCGGCCATGACGCGGTCGAGCGCGAGTTCGAGCAGCTCGTCCTTGTTCGCGACGTGCCAGTACACCGAGGTGGCGCCGGAGTTCAGCCGGGTGCCGAGGCGGCGCATGCTGAGCCCGTCCAGCCCTTCGGCGTCGAGCAGGCCGAGGGCGGCGTCGACGATCTGGTCGCGGCTCAGCGCCGGCTGCTCGCGCCGGGCCCGCGCGGGCCGCGTCCAGACCGACGCCGGTGCCTTCTCCGCCATCGCGTGCTCCCTCGCCGTCGTCCCTCGCCCTCGTCTCGTACAGAGTACCGGCACTTGAACAGTGTACAAGTGGAGTCGTACAGTGTGCGAGCCATCTCGAACGCTGTACGAGAAAGGATGCTCCGATGAGCCATGCCCCCGATCCCCGCCGCTGGCGGATCCTCGGCGTGCTGTGCCTCAGCCTCTTCGTCGTCATGGTCGACAACACGATCCTGAACGTGGCGATCCCGTCCCTGCTGAAGGACCTGGACGCCACCACGTCCGACGTCCAGTGGGTGATCGACGCCTACTCGCTGGTCTTCGCCGGGCTGCTGATCACGGCCGGCGGCCTCGGCGACCGCTACGGCCGCCGCCGCGCGATGCTGATCGGCTTCGCCCTGTTCGGCGCCGGCTCGCTGCTCGCCGCCTTCGCCGCGGATCCCGCGCGGCTCGTCGCGATGCGCGCGCTGATGGGTCTCGGCGGCGCGCTCCTCATGCCCGGGACGCTGTCGATCATGGCCCAGGTGTTCGGCCCCGACGAGCGCGCGAAGGCGTTCGCCATCTGGGGCGCGACGTCCATGGTCGGACTCGCCGCCGGGCCGACGCTCGGCGGGTTCCTGCTGGAGCACTTCTGGTGGGGCTCGGCCTTCCTGGTCAACGTGCCGATCACCGCCGCCGCCGTCATCGGCCTGCTGGTGCTCGTCCCCGAGTCCCGCGGGCCGCGCCGCCGCCCGGACGTGCTCGGCGCCGTCCTGTCCACGGCCGGGATGTCGGCGCTGGTCTGGGCGATCATCTCCAGTCCCCAGCACGGCTGGACGGGCCTCCGCACGCTCGGCGTGGCCGCGGCCGGCGCCGCCGCCCTCGCCCTGTTCGTCCTCTGGCAGCACCGCAACCCCGAGCCGATGCTCGACCTCGGCCTGCTGCGCCGCCGCGCGTTCTCCGGCGCCGCCACCATGATCGCGATGTTCGGGTTCGCCCTGGCCGGGGTGATGTTCGCGCTGACCCAGCTGCTCCAGCTCGTGCTCGGCTACGGGCCGCTGAAGGCCGGGCTGGCGCTGCTGCCCGTCGCCGTCTCGGCGAGCGCCGGCAACGGCCTCGGCGCCTCGCTGGAGTCGCGGTACGGCGCCCGTCCCGCCCTGGTCACCGGGTTCGCCGTCCTCGCGGCCGGGCTCGCGGCGCTCGGCCTGACCGACCCGCACGACGGGTACGCCGTGCTCGCCGCCGGGCTGGTCGTCCTCGGTCTCGGCGCCGGGATCGGCACCCCGGCCGCCTACAGCACGCTGATGGCGGCCGTGCCGCCCGAGGAGGCCGGGGTGAGCTCCGCCGTGAACGACGCCGGGCAGGAACTCGGCAGCGCCCTCGGCGTCGCCGTCCTCGGCAGCGTCGTCTCCGCCGGCTACGCCGCGGGCCTGCCGGACGGCGTGTCCGGCCCCGCCCGCGACTCGCTCGGCGCCGCGCTGGCGACCGGCGACCCCGGCCTCGCGCGGGCCGCGCAGGACGCCTTCGCCGACGCGGTCGCCGCGGGCTCGCTGGCGGCGGCCGGGGTGATGCTGGCCGCCGCCGTCTTCGCGGCGTTCGTCATGCGCGGCGTCGCCCGCCCGGCCGCCGCGGACGTGCCGGAGCCCGTCAGGACGTGAGGTCGGACGGGGCGGTGCCGGCCTCGGTGAGGGGGAGGCCGAGCGCCACCCGTTCGGTCAGCCAGGCGCTCGGCCGGTAGCGCGGGTCGCCGGTGGAGGCGTGCAGGCCGCGCAGGATCGCGAGGACGCGGTCCGCGCCCGCGTCGTCGGCCCACTCCAGCGGGCCGCGCGGGTAGCCGAGGCCGAGCCGGACCCCGGTGTCGATGTCCTGCGGGCGGGCGAGCCGCTGCTCGGCGATGCCGCACGCCACGTTCACGATCGACGCGAGGAGCCGCTGCGCCACGGGGGCGGGGGCGTCCCGCACGACGGTGACGTCCCGTCCGGTGGCCGAGAGGGCGGCGAGACCCGCACGGCCCGCGTCCCGGTCGAGACCCGGATGCACCATCGCGGTCAGGCGGGTGAAGAAACCCCCGAACGGGTCAACGCCCAGGGTGCGCTCAAGAGGGAGGCCTTCGGCGGCGGCCACCGTGCTCTGCCCGAACGGGGCGACCAGCACGACGGCGCGGTCGGAGGGCTCGTCCCCCGTCTCGACCTCTATATCCGCTGTGGACAGCAGCGCACCAAGTTCCTCACGCACATCGCCGTGGACCCACACGGGGCGCGGGTCCACCGCCGGCACCGTGACCTCCGGCGGCTCCTGCTTGGCACCGTCCACGTACTTGTAGAAGCCCTCGCCCGTCTTGCGTCCGTAGAGGCCCGCTTCAAGCCGCGCACGTCCGAGCCTGGACGGACGGAACCGCGGCTCCGTGTAGAACCCCGTCCAGATGGACTCCATCACGGGGTGCGACACGTCCATCCCCGTGAGGTCGAGCAGTTCGCAGGGCCCCATCTTCAGACCGAGGACGTCCCGCGCGACCCGGTCGACGTCCGCGGGCTCGGCGGCGCCCTCGGAGAGGATCTGCAGGGCCTCCGTCACCAGGCCGCGCCCGGCGTGGTTGACCAGGAAGCCGGGCGCGTCCGGCGCGAGCACCGGCTCGTGCCCGAGACGCCGGACGAGGTCGGCGAGAGCGCCCGGGATCCACTCCGCCGTGCGCGCCCCGGGAACCACCTCCACGAGGCGCATCAGCGGCACCGGGTTGAAGAAGTGCAGCCCTGCCACCCTGGACGGATCCTCCAGCGCGGCGGCGATGGCCGTCACCGGCAGCGAACTGGTGTTGGTGACGAGGATCGTCCGCGCCGGGCAGACCTTCTCCAAGGACGAGAACAGTTCCCGCTTGGTGTCGATGTCCTCCCGCACCGCCTCCACGACCAGATCGCAGTCCTGGAACGGGGTGAGCGGCTCACCGACCGGCCGGAGCCTCGCCTTGGCCGCCTCCGCCTCAGCCGCCGTCATCCGCCCCTTGGAGACGAGCTTGTCGAACATGCCGCCGATGTACTCGGCCGCGGCGACCACGGCGTCCATCCGGAGGTCGGCCAGTTCCACCGTCAGCCCGCCCGCCGCGGCGAGCTGCGCGATCCCGCGCCCCATCGCCCCGGTGCCGATCACCCGGACCGTCGTCGCCCGCCGCGCCCACTGCTCCACCGTCGCCTCCTCGCTCGTCCGCCTCCCCCGCATTCAACCCTCCACCGCCCGGGAGGGCGGACCCGCCCTCCCGGATCCGCCGCGGTACTAGGTCAGCGTGGGCGAGAGGCCGGGGGAGACCAGCAGGACGAGTCCGAAGGCGATCATCACGGCGCCCAGCGGTCCGCTGACCCGTTCCCCGTACCGCCAGACCTTCTCCACGAGGATGACCGCGGCGACGACCCCCATCCAGACCAGGCTCATCATCCCCGCGGCGAGCAGGACGGCCATCAGCGCCCAGCAGCATCCCAGGCAGAAGGCCCCGTGGTGGACGCCGACGAGCAGCGCGCCCGACGGGCCCGCCGTGATCCGCTCCCCGTGCCGGACGACGACGGCGAGCGGCGAGCGGCACAGCCGCAGGCACGCCCGCTTCAGGGGCGAGAGCTGGTAGACGCCCGCGAACACCAGCACGACGGCGCCCGCGCGCACGGCGGTCACGGCATCGCCCGCCGTGGCGGCCGACTGGAAGGCCAGGTACAGGCCGTACGCGGCCGCTCCGGCGGCCGCCCACACGAGCAGGTACCCGGCCGCCAGCATGTACGCCGTCATGCCCCGCCCGTCCCGGCGCCGCACGAGCCGGTCGATCCGCACGATCACCGGTGTCACCGCCGGGAGCATCATCGCCGCCATCATCACGAGCCAGATGCCGAGGAACAGCCCCGCGCTCATGGAATGGTCCATCGGCATGGCGTCCATCCCGCCGGAGCCTCCGGGACGGGCGGCGCCGGTCAGCAGCCCGGCGCGCATGTCCGGCGTGGCCAGGCGGTGGACCGCCAGCCACGCGACCGCGGCGAGGGCGACGAGGACCCCGACGAACACGAGCTCGTGCGTCGCGGGCCGGGCGCCGGTCCGCCGCCGGGGCACCGGGACCGGCGGAGCCCTCACTCCGGTCCGCTCCAGTCGAACGGGATGTGCTTGCTGGAGCGGCCCGCCCAGTCCCAGCTGAAGCCGTAGGCGTCGGCCTGGTCGGCGAGCGCCCTGCCCCAGGTGGCGACCTGTCCGGGCCCCGTCTCGGAACCGGGCGGGTTGAGGGTCTGCACCCGTGCCCCCTCGGGCGTCGTGGGGCCCGTCAGCGCCTCGGCCCTCGCCACGACCCGGCCGGGGACCTCCGCGCTCCAGGTGGCGAGGTCGTCGTCGACCGAGATCGTGACGGGCGAGAACTCGATCCCCCGCACCTCGGGAGCGAGCATCCCCACCAGCTGGGCGGGCCACCCTCCGGCCTCACCGCCGAAGATCTTCCCGAGCGCCTCGCGCTGGGAATCGTCGGCGCGCTCGTCCAGGAAGACGGCCGCGTAGGCGTCGGAGTGCTCGCCCCACACGTTCCCCACGAACGAGCCGAGCATCAGGACGTTGAGGCCGTCGAGAGAGACGTCTCCGTACCTCCCTTCGCGGATGTGCCATGCCAGCACACCGTCGCAGTCACCGTAGGTAGGAGGCTGCGCATAGGTGCACGGGCACGGGACGGCGCACTTGCAGACGTCGAACCAGTCGCCGGCGGCATGCCAGCGAGGTGTCGCGCCGGTCTCGGTCATGGCTTCCCCCGATCGCGCTCCCCGCCGCGTCTGGAGATGCCGGCACACGGCAACCACTCCGACAATCGTCACAGAACAGCAGATCAGGAGCCAGCGGGCGCGGGTAAAACCTGCCGTGCCGGAACCGCCGCCCGGTCAGTTCCGCTCGGCCGTCCAGGAGGGGTCGCGGCCGGTCATGGCGATGAGGCGGTCGAGGGCGGGCGCGTCCTCGGGGACGTCGACGGCGGGACCGAACAGGCCGGGGACGCCCTTGCCCCCGCTCTGCTCGACGGACGGGGCGACGAAGGCCAGGCAGGACTCGATCTCCTCCGCGCTCACCTCGTAGGGCTGGCCGCTGGCGCGGGCGATGTCCCAGCCGTGGACGACCAGCTCGTTCATGGCGACGTTGCCGGCGTCCGCCCCCGGCAGGTCGATGCCGCCCGCATGGGTCATGCCCTCCCACGCGGCCGGGTCGCGCCAGGCGTCGGCGAGCGCGTCGAGCTGCTCGGGCATGCGGGTGCGCCAGTCCGGCGGCAGCAGCGGCGCCTCATCGTCGATCCCGGGCCGGTCCGTGGACGGCGGCTGCGTACCCCCTTCCGGGTAGTCCTTCTTCGCCGCCCAGGTGAAGGCGAGCGTCAGCCCGTTCACATGGTCGATGAGGGCGCCGAGCGAGGTGTCCGCGCAGGGGGTCGGCTGGTCTAGCTGGAAGTCGCGGACGCCCGCGAGCAGGGCGGCCATCCGGCGCGTGGCGGGCGCGAGATCGGGCATCGGGGTCATGGGAGTCCTCCGTTTCGGCATACCGCTGGACGGGACGAGGCTGCCGCGTCCCATCCGGTGATATGACACGTGAAGGGCCGAAAACTCATCGGTAGTCTGACCAGCGGATGTGACGCCTAAGCTACTACCGAGTAGTATTCGGGCCCCGGATGACGAGCGGTTCGTGGCGAGCCCTACGCTGACAGCCATCGCCCGTACCCCAGGAGGACGGAACAGTGTTCTGGATCACGTTGGTCATTGGGCTCGCCGGAACGGCGGTCGCTTTGGCGCTCGCCGGCCGGCGGGTGCTGTTCCTCTACGCCATCGCCAAGAGCGGTCAGCCCGACCCGGAACGGACGCTGCAGGTCAGGCGTGAGCCCGCCAAGGCCGTCGAGGGACAGGCGGTCGAGGTGCTGGGCCAGCGCAAGCTGCTGAAATGGACGCTCGCCGGCAGCGCGCACTTCGCGGTCATGTGGGCGTTCATCCTGCTGATCACCGTCTACCTGGAGGCGGGCGTCGCGCTGCTGTTCGGGCTGGACGCCAAGATCCCGGGCCTGCAGACCTGGCCGCCGATCGGCTTCGTCCAGGACACGATCGCGCTCGCCTGCACCGCGGGGCTCGCGGTGTTCACCGCCATCCGGATCAAGAACTCGCCGAAGCGGCTCGACCGCAGGTCGCGGTTCAAGGGCTCCCACCTGTCCGGCGCGTGGATCACGCTCTTCATGATCTTCAACGTGATCTGGACGCTGTTCTTCTTCCGCGGCGTCGAGTGGGCCAGCGGCAACCTCCCCTACGGCAAGGGCGCCTACTTCTCCTACCTCGTCGGGCGGCTCTTCGAGGGCATGAGCCACGACACGCTGGAGGTCCTGGAGTCCATCGGCCTGCTGCTGCACATCGCGGTCGCGCTGATCTTCCTGGTCTTCGTCGTCCACTCCAAGCACCTGCACATCTTCCTGGCCCCGCTGAACGTCATGTTCAAGCGCAGCCCGGACGGCCTCGGCCCGGCGCAGCCGATGATGTCGGACGGCAAGCCGCTCGACTTCGAGGAGGCCGACCCCGACGAGGACGTCTTCGGCCGCGGCAAGATCGAGGACTTCACCTGGAAGGGCCTCCTCGACATGGCGACCTGCACCGAGTGCGGCCGCTGCCAGTCGCAGTGCCCCGCCTGGAACACCGGCAAGCCGCTGTCGCCGAAGATGCTCGTGCTCGAACTGCGCGACCACGCCCTCGCCAAGGCGCCGTACTTCACCGCGTCGGAGGACCAGCGGGAGAAGTTCACCGACGAGCAGAAGCTCGCCATGCAGGTCGACAAGGAGCTCGTCGCCGACGACGGCGTCATCCACCCGGACGTCCTGTGGTCCTGCACCAACTGCGGCGCCTGCGTCGAGCAGTGCCCGGTCGACATCGAGCACATCGACCACATCCTGGACATGCGCCGCTTCCAGGTCATGATCGAGTCCTCGTTCCCGTCCGAGGCCGGCGTCATGCTGAAGAACCTGGAGAACAAGGGCAACCCGTGGGGGATGTCCGAGATGAAGCGCCTCGAATGGGTCGAGGAGCTGGACTTCGAGGTCGACGTCGTCGACGACAAGGTCGCCGAGGACACCGAGTACCTGTTCTGGGTCGGCTGCGCCGGCGCCCTGGAGGACCGCGCCAAGAAGACCACCAAGGCCGTCGCCGAGCTGCTGCACATCGCGGGCGTCAAGTTCGCCGTCCTCGGCCCGATGGAGGCCTGCACCGGCGACCCGGCCCGGCGGCTCGGCATGGAGTTCGTCTTCCAGATGCTCGGCCAGCAGAACGTCGAGACCCTCAACGACGCGGGCGTCAAGAAGATCGTCGCGACCTGCCCGCACTGCTTCAACACCCTGGCCAACGAGTACCCGCAGATCGGCGGGAACTACGAGGTCGTCCACCACACCCAGCTGCTCGCGCACCTGGTCGAGGAGGGCAGGCTCACCCCGGTCACGCCGATCGAGGAGAACATCACCTACCACGACCCCTGCTTCCTCGGACGCCACAACAAGGTCTACAAGCAGCCGCGCGACATCATGGCGACCGTCCCCGGCGTCAAGACCCAGGAGATGCACCGGCACAAGGACCGCGGTTTCTGCTGCGGCGCCGGCGGCGCCCGGATGTGGATGGAGGAGCGCATCGGCAAGCGCATCAACACCGAGCGCGTGGACGAGGCCCTGGAGACCGACCCCGACACCGTCTCCACCGCCTGCCCGTTCTGCCTGGTGATGCTGGGCGACGCCATCAACGAGAAGAAGAACTCGGGCGACGCCAAGGAGTCGCTGGAGGTCGTCGACGTCTCCCAGCTCCTGATCCGCTCCATCAAGGGCGAGGGCACCGCTCCCGAGAAGGAGCCCGTCGCCGCCGAGTAGGCGCGTCCCGGACGGCCCCGCTCCCGCTTTCCTCTGGGGGGCGGGGCCGTTTTCGTGGGTTGCGGTGGCCGATGAACTGGTAAGACCTGGAAATGGCCGTGCTCGCGTCCCTCCTCGCGTTCGTGATGACGCTCGCCGGAGGGCTGGCGGCGATGCGGATCCGCGACCACCGGCACCTCGTCCTCGGCCTCGCGGGCGGCCTCATGCTCGGCGTCGTCGCGTTCGACCTGATCCCCGAGTCGCTGGAGCTGACCCGGCACCGCCCGCTCGGCGTCCCCGCCCCCATGATCGGCTTCGCGGCCGGGTTCGTCCTGCTGCACGTGGTCGAGCAGGCCGTCGCCATCCACCGCGCTCACGAGGACGAGTACGCCCCGCACGTCCACGCGCACGGCGCCGGCTCCGGCGGGCTCGTCGCCGCGTCCGCGCTCGTCGCCCACAGCCTGGTGGACGGCCTCAGCATCGGCCTCGGCTTCCAGTCCGGGACCGACGTCGGCGTCTTCGTGGCGCTCGCCGTCGTCACCCACGACTTCACGGACGGCTTCAACACCTTCACCGCCGCCTCGCTGCACCGCACCGACCGGCGGCCCGCCGTCCTGCTGCTCCTCGCCGACGCCGCCGCCCCCGTGGCCGGGGCCGCGCTCGGCACGCTCGCGTCCGTACCGGACGCGGTCCTCGGCCCCTACCTCGGGCTCTTCGCGGGCGTCCTGCTGTACCTGGCGGCGGCCGAGATCCTGCCCGAGGCGCACAGCGTCCACCCGCGGATCATGACGCTGTGCGCCACCGGGCTCGGGCTGCTCGCCGTCCTGTGCACGGTGGGCCTCGCCGGATGAGCACGGTCGGCCTCGCGGGATAAAAGCGCGGAGGGCCGCCCGGCGATGCCGGACGGCCCTCTTCCGAGCGCGGGCGGTCAGCCCGTCAGCGACGTGGCGTAGCTCTGGTTCGTCTTCAGCCACTCGTCGACGGCCTGGTCGGGCTTGCCCTTGAACTTGTTCTCCATCAGGTCCTCAAGCGAGCCCAGCTGCTTGTCGTCCATCCGGAACTTCTTCAGCCAGGCGGTGACCTCCGGCTGGTCCTTGCCGAAGTCCTCGCGGGCGACCGTGTAGATGCCGTCCGGCTTGCCCATCGCGCCCTTCGGGTCCTTCAGGTCGCGGATCGGGTACTTCGTGTACGCCCAGTGCGGGCGCCACAGCGTGACGACGATGTCCTTCTTGCCGTCGATCGCCTTCTTCAGCTCGGTCAGCATCGCCGCCGTCGAGGACGTCGTCACCGTGTACTCGTCCTTCAGGCCGTACGCGGGGAGCATCTCCTCCTGCGACACCCGGTACAGGCCCGAGCTCTTCTCGATGCCGACGATCTTGCCGTCGTACTGGCCGCCCTTGCCCTTGAGGTCCTCCAGCGACTGGAGCGGCGAGTAGTTCGGCACCGCGATCGTCAGCGGGGCCGAGTCGTACCAGGCGCCGATCTTCTCCAGCTTGTCGCCGTACTGCTTCCAGTAGTCCTCGTGGGTGCCGGGGAGCCAGGAGTCCACGAACAGGTCGACGTCGCCCTTCGACATGCCCGCGTACAGCGGCCCGGTGTCGAGGGTCTTGACCTCGACCTTGTAGCCCTTGTCGGTCAGGAGCCGCTTCCACAGCGCCGTCGCGGCCTCACCCTCGGCCCAGCCCGAGACCATGCCGATGGTGATGTTCTTGTCGCTCTCACCCCCACCGGAGTCGGAGTCGCCGCACGCGGCGGCGCTCAGGCCCAGCGTGAGCGTCAGCGCCGCGACCGTGAGGCCCTTGAACTTGAAGCGCATGCCCATCCTTTCGTCGGCTTGCATGGTGTGGGGGGAACGGGGGAAGGCGTCGAACCGGCCGGGGCCGCGGCTAGTCGGCGCCTGCGGTGCCCACGACGGCCGGGGTACCGCGGGAGAACAGTGCGCGCAGCAGGCCGGCGCCGGCGCCGCCGCCGAGCGAACCGGTCAGCCGGTCCAGGTAGATGGCCAGCACGACGACGGCGATGCCGCCCTCGAAGCCCTTGGCGACGTCGACCCGGTTGATGCCCTCCAGCACCTCGCCGCCGAGGCCGCCCGCGCCGACCATGCCCGCGATGACCACCATGGACAGCGACAGCATGATCAGCTGGTTGACGCCCGCCATGATCGACGGCATCGCGAGCGGGATCTGGATCCGGGTCAGGATCCGGTTCGGCGGCGTCCCGAACGCCTCGCCCGCCTCGACCATCTCCGGGTCGACGCCGCGGATGCCGAGCTCGGTCAGCCGCACCCCCGGCGGCATCGCGAAGATCACCGTCGCCACCACGCCGGGCACCGCGCCGATGCTGAAGAAGAAGATCGCCGGGATCAGGTACACGAACGCCGGCATCGTCTGCATGAAGTCGAGGATCGGCCGCACGACCCGGCTCACCATGTCGCTGCGCGCCGCCGCGATGCCGATCGGTATCGACAGGACGGTCGCCACCACCGCCGACACCAGAACCAGCGCCAGCGAGTCCATCGCGGACTCCCACAGCTCCATGCTGTCGATCAGCGCGAACCCGAGGACCGTGAAGACGCCCAGCTTCCAGCCGCTGACCACGAGCGCGAGCAGAGCCAGCACCAGCGTCAGCGCCAGCGGCGGCAGGACCGTCAGGACGTCCGTCAGCACCTCGACCGACGAGTCGATCGCGGAGCCGATCCCGTCGAACAACCACGACAGGTTGTCCGTACACCAGTTCACCAGGCTGTCGAACCACTCACCGACCGGAACCCGGGGCAGCTCGACCGCTCTACTCACCGTCAACGCCACTGCCCTCCTTCGTCAGCGCGAGTTCCGGCTCGGCCACGACCTCCTCCACATGGGAGTTGATCGCACCCAGTGCCGCCAGCAGCGTCACCCGCGGGATCACGCCGAGCAGCGTCCCGTCCTCGTCGGCCACGGGGACCGGCAGGTCGCTCTCGGCGCACCGCACGAACAGGTCCGCGACCGGCGTGTCCGGCGACACCGGCGCCGGGTCCTCCGGGTCGACCAGCCCGTCCAGCGTCTGCACGTTCTCCTGCACCGCGTCGGCGATCACCGTCGCCCGCACCCGGCCGACCAGCTTCCGGTCCCGCTCGATCACGAACGCGGCCGACGTCTGGTGCTCGCGCATCGTCCGCAGCGCCGTCCGCGGACCCGTCGACGCCAGCACCGTCACGAGCGGCTTCTCCATCACCGAGGACGCCGTCAGCACCCTGGTACGGTCCACATCCGCGACGAACTGGGCGACGTAGTCGTTCGCGGGGTCGGTCAGGATCTCCTCGGCCGTGCCGATCTGCACGATCCGGCCCTCCCGCATGACCGCGATCCGGTCGCCGATGCGCATGGCCTCGTTCAGGTCGTGCGTGATGAACACGATCGTCTTGCCGAACCGCCCCTGCAGGTCGAGCAGCAGGTCCTGGACCTCCCGCCGGATCAGCGGGTCGAGCGCGCTGAACGCCTCGTCCATCAGGATGATGTCGGTGCCGGCCGTCAGCGCCCGCGCCAGCCCCACCCGCTGCTGCATCCCGCCCGACAGCTCCCGGGGGACCTTGCTCTCCCAACCCTCCAGGCCGACCAGGGCCAGGAACTCCCGGGCCTTCTTCTCTCGTTCCTCCTTCGGGACGCCGCGGACCTCCAGCCCGTACGCGGCGTTCGCCAGGACCGTCCGATGGGGGAACAGCGCGAAGTGCTGGAAGACCATGCTGACCTTGTTCTGCCGGAGCGCCCGCAGCGCCTTCGGCGACATCTTCGCGATGTCCTGGCCGTCGATCTCGACACTCCCGGACGTGACCCCGAGAAGCCCGTTCAGCATCCGGATGAGGGTCGACTTCCCCGACCCCGACAGGCCCATGACCACGAAGATCTCGCCCTGCCGGACCTCGAACGTGGCGTCCACCACCGCGGGGGTGACCCCTAGGTCGCGAACCGCCTGCAGGTCGGCGCCCGCCCTGAGTTTCCGCTGTGCCTCGCCCGCCTTACGGCCGAAGAGCTTGGTGACGCTTTCCGCGCGGAGTACTGACACGATCTCCTTCCGGGTTCCCACGTCAAAGCGCGGAAACGGGTCGCCCTGTCCGTCCGGGCGTCCGGAGTCTCATGCAAAGAGACTGTCAACCAGACGCCAACGTTGTGCGTCGCCCGAAACTACCCGTCCAGAGAACATGTTTCATCTTTTGGTGATCTCCGTCACGTTCAGGTCACGAACCGACTACACCTTCGTCCGATGGAAGTTCAGGTAGGACCGCGAGGGCGTCGGCCCCCGCTGGTCCTGGTACCGCGACCCGTACTTCGCCGACCCGTAGGGGTACTCCGCCGGCGAGCTCGTCCGGAACAGGCACATCTGCCCGATCTTCATCCCGGGCCACAACTTGATCGGCAGCGTCGCCACGTTCGACAGCTCCAGCGTCACGTGCCCGCTGAACCCCGGATCGATCCACCCGGCCGTCGAGTGCGTGAGCAGCCCCAACCGCCCCAGGCTGGACTTCCCCTCCAACCTGGCCGCCAGATCGTCGGGCAGCGCGAACACCTCGTACGTCGACGCCAGCACGAACTCCCCGGGATGCAGGACGAACGCCTCCTCGGGATCGACCTCCACCAGCCGCGTCAGATCCGGCTGCTCCACGGCCGGATCGATGTGCGGATACCTGTGGTTCTCGAACACCCGGAAGTACCGGTCCAGCCTCACGTCCACACTGGACGGCTGAACCATCCCCGGCTCATACGGGTCGATCTTCACCCGCCCGGACCCGAGCTCGGCCCTGATATCGCGATCGGAGAGCAGCACCCCGAAACGCTATCCCACACCCCACCCCACCCGGCGATCCGGTACAGTAACCACAGCATGGAGCCCCACCAGGGCCCCCACGCGGGTGTAGTTCAATGGTAGAACTTCAGCTTCCCAAGCTGACAGCGCGGGTTCGATTCCCGTCACCCGCTCCACCAAGAAGGCCCAGGCCAGGGAGTAAGTCCCCGCCTGGGCCTTGATCGTTTCAAAGCCCTTCACGGGCCCTCGTGCCATTAGCGTGCCATTAGCCCACCGGCACCAGGGCGCCGCCCGACCCGTCGTCCTCCTCGTCGCCGTCCTGCGTCCGCTCGGCCTGGACCAGCGCGTCAAACCCGTCCGCGATGGCCCGATCCGCCTTGGCCGATCGGTGCTGGTACCGGAGCGCGGCCCGCTCGTTGTCGTGCCCCATGCGCGCCATGAGGTTGCGCAGCGAGACGCCCATGTCTGCCGCCAACGTGTTGCCGGTATGCCGAAGGTCGTGGAAGTGCAGATTCGGCACCCCCAACGAGCTGACGACGTGGCTCCACCGGGTCAGCTTGTTGAAGCCGCTACGCCGCAGCGGCCCGCCCTTGATCCCCGTGAAGACGAGGGCATCAGCACCCGGCCGAACGTACTTGTCCAAGTGGGCGACCAGGTGAGGAACGATCGCAGCCGGAATAGAGACGGTGCGCATCCCTGCTCGTGACTTGGTCGGCCCGAGGATCATCTCCCCGGTTGCCCGCTCGACGTAAGCGCCCCGTACCCGGACGGTGCGGTTCACGGTGTCGATGTCGCAGCGTCGTAGCGCCGTGACCTCGCCCCATCGAAGACTGGCGAACCCGGCAAGCAGGATCAGCGCCCGAAGCCGGTCGTCCTGGACCACGTCGGCGCGCCCCTCCTCGGCGAGCTTCCACAGCGCCCGCTCAGCCTCCAGGCGCGTCCCGAAGGAGCCCGGGAAACGGCGCATGACGCCGTCTTTGACCTGATAGCGCAGCCGGTACTCGCCCGAGTCCAGCTTCCGGATGTTGCCCACCGGCCGCACGCCGACCCGTTCGGCCAACTCGAAGACCTGAGCAACCGTGAGGGTCGGGCGTTCGGGCGCATCCTCGGTACCGGCCCCACGCACGCGGCAAGGGTTCCGAGTGAGGATCTTGTCCTCGTCGACGGCCGTCATGAGGACGCCCCGCAGCAGCCGATACGCCTTTGCGCGCGAGGTCGCCGAGACCCCGGCATCAGCCAGCGTCGACAGCCAGTCCCGGATCATCGGCGTACTGAGCTGGCCGAGCGCGACCGCCCCGAGGTGCGGCGTGATGTGCTTGCGCAGCAGCCAGGCATACAGTTCCCGTGTACGGGGCCGGAGGTTCTGACGCTGCTCTATCCACTTGGCGGCATAGTCGCCGAGCTTGACCTTGCCCCGGTCTGGATCAGTCCACTCCCCGCCGAGTATCTGCCCCTCGATCAGCGTGAGCGCGCGTTCGGCATCGCGTTTGGTGGCGAACGTGTTCGGAGCGGTGCGGACGCGCCCGTCAGGGCCGGGGTACCGCGCTTGGAACCGGCCCGAGGGGAGCTTGCGGACGTTGCCGAACCGGCGGTGCCCGTCTCTGTTCGCCATTAGGCAGCCCTCCAGACGTCGGAGGCGGTCATGGGCTCGACCAGGCCGCCCGCGATGTACTCGCGGAGCGCCGATTCGGGGATGCGGACGTGTCCGCGCCTGCCAGGTTCGCCGAGGCGGACGAAGCGGATTCGCCGCTCAGCGATGAGCCGCCGCGGGAACCGTTCGGAGGTCGACAGGACCTCGGCCGCCTCAGCGACGGTCAGCAGTCGTTCACCCAGGTTGATCGGGGACACCTCAGCCTTTGCCTTGCTCATGCGGCTTTCCTGTCTGTCGATGCGGGAGGCGGTAGGGGTCTTCCGGTGAGCGCGGCCGTGACGAGCGCTTCGCCGCGTGTGAGGCCCTGGCTGTGGAAGCGCCATTCGCCGATGGCGAGGATCAGGTCAGGGTCTTGGTCGTCGGGCGGTTGCCAGCCGGGGTGCTGTTCGCGGACGTAGGCGATGCGTGCGGCCCGCAGGGCGCCGAGGGTGGTGGAGTAGCGGCGTGACTTGGTGGAGAAGTGGCCGCGGAACCCGAGCATGTGAGCCCACTGGACGAGCCGGAGGTCTGCGAACTCCTCCAGGGCACCCAAGATCAGGCATGCGCTCATGAGCCGCCGGGCGTGCGGCGTGATCGGTAGCTCGTCCAGGTCGTCAGCGGGATGAAGCCGCCGGTCGAGGGTGCCGACGCATTCGGCGGCTTTGGTGGCGTACTTGGCGATGTAGCCCGCTACGGCCTGTTGGGTGAGCGCACCCGAGGAGGTGATGGCCCGGATGTCGACTTGCGCGCCCCAGGTCAGCGACCGTGCCCGGATGCCGGGGGCGGCCGGAGTGGTGACCGAGACGGCGCCGGCGGCGTGCTTGACGGCGTCTTCCAGGAGTTGGACGGTGGCCCAACCGGGCGGGGGTGTGGTGGGGCCGTCGGGGCCGTCGAAGCGGATGACGGCGTGGAAGTGGACGACGCCGCGCCGTTGGTATTCGGCGACCTTGGCGAAGGAGACCGCCAGCGTCTCGCGGAACTCCTTTTGTGTGAGCCCGGCCGCTTTGGCCAGGTAGCGGCGCAGTGCGAGCGTGAAGCGGCGCCACAGTTCCGGGGCCATGGCGTTAAACATGACCGACCCGGCGTAGTCGTAGCAGTCGGGGCACAGCGGTTCGCCGAGCCGGGGGTCGTCGGCGGAGTGCCGGGCGGTGCAGGAGGCCGTCACGCCGTGCGGGCACGGTGTGGCGTCCCGCCGGGGGTGGCAGCGCTCGACCCGTCCGCCGTTGCGTTCCCGGCGTGTGTGGACGGGGCCGAAGGAGGGCGCGGTCAGGGTGACGAAGGCGGCCGGGTGACCGGAGACGGTTTCGGGGATGCCTTTGCCGCCTGCCAGGCCCGCGCGGATGAGTTGGTAGGTGTCGGCCCGGTAGATCTCGGCGCAGGCCGGGCAGCGGGAGGCCCGCCGGGTCTTGCACGCCACTGGAAGCGCGCCGTCCGGCTCACGGTCGGTGGTGTAGTGGTGCAGCAGTTCCCCGGTACCGGTGTGGACGTGGCTGACGGTGCCGGTCAGGAACACCGGTTGCGCGCAGCCGCCGGTAGCGCGGGCACGAGCGGCCCAGCGCTCGAAGTCGGGCCGGTCGATGATCTTGGCCATCAGTCGGGCGTCCTGCGGTGTGAGGGCAGGGTGGGGCACGATGAAGGGGTCTCCTTACCGGTTTCGTGCGGGTGAAGGGGATGGCCCCCGACGTGACGGCGTGACTTGGCGGTTGAGCGGTCACGCCGGGGGCGCTCAGGGCTATTGGCAGTTGCCGAGGCCCTGGCAGTGCGGGCAGGTGTCGCCGTAGGAGTCCAGGCCGGTCCCGCCGCAGTTGCAGCACTGCCACCACTGGCCGACCGAGGGGAGCGGGCGCGGGAAGGCGATGGCCGATCCGGTCGCCGAGTCCTGCGCGGTCACCTCGGTCGAGCCGCAGGCCGAGCACGAGGGGCCGCCCCGCAGGCTGAGCAGGGTCACCCAGTGCAGACCGCCAGCGGTGAGGTTGCAGGCCCGGCAGCGAAGCCGCCACGTCGTCGGGTTCTGGTCGGTCATCAGGCCACCCGCCCACTGATCTCGCTGTGGCCCTGGTCGCTGCGCTGGCCGGTGTCCAGGGTGATGTTGTCCCAGTAGCTGTCGCGGGCGTGGTACTCCTCGTGGCGCCGCTGGGGGATGTGGACGATGCGGTAGGAGACGCGGCCGAAGGTGCGGGTTGCGGTGTAGTGCCCGCCCCGGCCGGTGTCGTCGGCGACGTCGACGCCCAGCAGCGCCGCCGTGGCGTCGACCAGCGCGACCGCCGAGGCGTCATCGGCCCGGACGCTGACGATGAGGTCGTGGCCGAACTCGTTGACCGGCACGTCCGGGTTGGCTTCCAGGAAGACGGCCAGGGCGCGCAGGCCGAGAATGATCTGGTGCCGGGCGAACAGGTCACCGGGCACCACCGGAGCGGCCGGACGGGTCGAGTTCGAAGGCGTGGTCATGGCAGGTTCCTCCAGCAAGTCAGGAGACGGGCACGGTTGCTTGGTTGCGGATCTGGCGGAGCAGGTCAGAGGCGAGCTGGTTGGAGACCCCGAGCCGGGCGCGCAACGCATCCCGGGTGATGGGCCGCCCGTGCTCGGTTTCGTGTTCGGTGGCGACCCGGCGGGCGAAGTCGACCAGCGGCCCCGCCGGAGCCGACGAGGACGAGTCGGACGAGGCGGACGCGGGCGCCGTCGAGGTGGGGCGTTCGGTCGGGACGGGGATGGAGGTCTGTCCGTCCTGCTCGTCCTCGCCCTGGTCCTGGTCGTCCTGGTCGCGGGGGACGGGCGCGGTAGCAGCGGCGGCCGTGGGGTGCTCCCAGACCACCCACGGGGACGAGGCCGGGTCCGGCGGGGACGGGACGGACAGCGCCCCGGACGAGGACCGCGACGGAGACGGGGACGGTTCGGGACGGCCGAAGGAGTCCGGGACGGGCAGCGGACGAGCCGCCGGGCGGGTGCCGGCTTTGCGGCGTTCCAGCATCGAGACGGCGACCAGGAACGCGCCCGCCGGGGTCCCTGCGGTGATCCAGCCCCAGACCGAGGGGTCGGCTTGCGCGAGGTTGGCGGCGAGGGAGAGCAGGATGCCGCCGATCAGGACGAGGGTCGGCCATGACAGGCGCCCGGTGTCTCGTCCGGTGCGCTTGTCTCGCTGGCGCTCTCCGGCTGCCATGACGCAGGTCAGGTCGATGCACACCGCGATGGCCCAGGCCATCCAGCCGTGTTGACCGTGTTCGGTGGCGGTGTCGCGGATGTGGGTGAACGACCCCGCCGCCGCGATCCCCGCCAGGACCACGACCGGCCCGGAGTCGGCCACCGCGCCGAAGACGCGCCGGGTCATGCCGCCCGCCGGGTGTCGACGAGGGCCAGCAGCGCGACCATTTCGGGGTCGCAGTGGTGGGTGTCGGCCCACTGGTCGGCCTCAGCCGAGGACGAGGAGGCGAACGACTCGGCGCACTGCTGGCACCGGGCGATGTGCAGGGACCGGAACTCGTCCCACTCGACGCCGACCGGCCACACGTCCCAGGACGACACTGGCGACGGCCGGGACGAGCCCGAGGACGGCGACCAGGACGAGGACGGCGAGGACGAGTCCGGGGACGGGGACGGGACGGCGACGAACCGAGGGCGAGGACGGGGACTAAGGACACGGATACGGGCAACCATTGGGCAGCCTCCCGGGATGGTTTCGGGCATAGGTCGGGTAGGGACGTGGTGTGATCAGGGCTCACGCCGAGCCGGAGAAGAGGAGAAGGAGAGAACCGCCTATGCGGCAGGAGTGATCGGGACGGAGCCGATGAGGTCGCCCCAGTCCGGGGTCAGGTACGCGTAGGTGTGGGCGGCTTCCTCGGCCTGGCTTTCGGGGACGTACACCGACCGGGCGCGGTGCCAGGCGCCGTCTTGCCCGGCGACGATGCACACGCCCGGGGTCTCGGCGGGGATGGCGCGGGCGGCGTCCAGGGCGGCCGGGTCCAGGTCGCCGAGCGTCATGTTCGCCGTCTCCGGGTCGTTGACCCGATGGCACACCCGCCCGGACAGTTGCGCGCGGAGCGCGGTGACACCGGGGCCGAGGTCAGACCCGATGCGCTGCCCGCACACGATCAGGTAGACGGCGAACGCGCGGCCGAGCTGCGCGACGCGCAGCAGCGCGGTAGCGGTCCGCGACACTTCCTCCTTCTCGGACTTGTCGGCCATCAGGAACAGTTCGGCGACCTCGTCCACCAGGACCACGACCGGCACCGGCCGCAGGTCTTCCGGGAGCGTCCAGACGTTGCGGGCGCCGTGCGCGCGGCAGGTGGCCATGCGGTTCTCGACCTCGCCGACCAGGTCGGACAGCAGGTCGACCGACTCTTTGCGGGTGGTGGCCAGCGCCGACAACCGCGGCGCGTAGGGGGTGAACTCGACGCCGCCCTTGAGGTCGAAGCCGACGAGGGCGACCGGTTGCGGCGCCAGGCCCTTGATGAGGGCGTTGGCGAGGTTGGACTTGCCGGACTGTGTCGCCCCGGCGTTGAGCCAGTGCGGCACGGTGCGAAAGTCGATCAGCCAGTCACGGCCGTTCTCCAGCTTGCCGGGACGGACCGTGAGAAGCTCACCGGTTTCGGGTTCGGTGACCACGTCGACCAGGGGGTCACGCATGGTGGCCCACAGGGTGACGTAGCCGGGCCGGACGTCGACCACCCGCACCGAGTGCACCCGCCAGGCGTGCGCGATGCCCTCCGCCGCGCGTTCGTAGTCGGCCGGGACTTGGCCGTCATGCAGTCGCAGCCGCATCCGCCACCCCAGCCGGGTGGGACGCAGGATGCCGAGGCGGGGAGCGCGTTCGACGTCGACGCGGCGCACCCGCCGCTTGTGCTCGACCACCGTCGCAGCGGACCGGGAGGCAGGCCCGACCACGGGGATGGCGTAGAGGGTGAGCCGGAACCGGCGCCGGTTGCGGGTGAGCTTGCAGCCCGAGGCGATGTGATGCCACGTCAGGTACACGAGCACCGCCCGGAGCTGGAAGCCGACGCCGTACCAGAACGAGGCCGGGTGGTACCGGCGCCAGGCCCAGAGCCCGGCCGCCGCAGCGGCCAGGACCCCGAGCACCACAAGCAGATCAGTCATCACGGCCGCCGATCAGGCCACGCCCGCCGCAGCGGACGAGTCCGACGACCCCGACGACGCGGAGGCCGGGGGCGGAGCGACCGCGGAGACGGGCGCGATGCGGTCGGCGCGGTAGGCGACGCCCCAGCGCTTCTCACCGCCCAAGACCGCCTCCCACGGGAACGCCACCAGCCCGACCGGCGTCACCACCTCCCCGATCGTCACCGACTGGTCCCCGACGACCGCCACGTTGAGCAGGTCCACCCGCCCCATCGCGTCGGCCGCCGACAGACCCACCGTGAACACGGTCTGCCCGTTGCGGTCGGTCTTCACCTCCCCGGTCTCCTGGTTCACCAGCTTGGGACGCGGCGGCGACACGCACACGAACGTCAGCGCCGACAGGTCCACCGGGATGTTTCGCACGTCAGCCTCCAGGCCATCGATTGCTTCCTACGTTCCTAGGTTACATAGGAAAGTAGGTAGGTCAAGCAATAGACAGAAACTTTCCTAGGAACCCACGAACCTAAGTCAGGCGGTTATGCTGCTGACATGGGAAAACCTGGTGCAGCGGACCGACGGAAGGTCTACGTCCGCATCGCTGACGAACTGCGGAAGGACATCGCCGCAGGGCGCTACCCAGTAGGCGAAGCCCTACCGTCCATAGCGAAGCTGGGGGAGCGGTTCGGCGCGGCCGGGGCCACGGTAGAGCGTGCCCTCGCAGTCCTGCGGGAAGAGAACATCATCATGAGTCGGCAGGGCACGCCGAGCGTCGTCACGAGGCGGCCGGAGCAAGAGACAGCAGCCGAACCCTCTGGAGAGACAGACGAAGGCCCAAGCGAAGAGTTCACTCTCCTCTTCGGCCAACTCCAGGAGATCCGGGAGCATGTCCGCCGTCTCAGTGAGAAGGTCCATGACCTGGACGAGCGAACGAGGGACCTCTAGGACAAGCCCCGCCGCCAGTCGTCGCGCCCGCCCCGGACAGCGACGACCGCGCAGCACAGGAACTCACGGTGCCCCACCGTCCCCCGTGCCGCACGGCCGTCACGGCCGTCACGGCCATGGCCACCCGTCAGGATGCGTGATGGCCATGACCAGCTCGCGAACTGATGCCGCTTCCACCAGGCGCCACCCGCGGTCACAGCGCACCAGCGCCCATAACGAGCGGGTGTAATGGCCTCGCCAGCACGTGACCCCGAAGCGGTCCGAGATCTCGGCGAGGGCCGCCGCGGCGTCCATCAGGCCCCGTCCGTCCTCCAGGCCGAGTCCGCCGCCGCGATCCACCGATCTAGCGACGTCGTCACCCGCAGCGCTGCCCGGTCCACATCCGAGCAGGGCGCGAGCAGTTCCCCGGTACTGGACCGGTACCACCAGCCGCCATCCCCGCCGACGACGGTGACGCTCTCGCCCAGGCTCGCAACCTCGGCGAAGCGCATTCGCAGCATGGGCAAGGTCTCGGTGTAACGGCGCTCCACCGTCCAGCCTCGCCGCCGCAGGGCACGGGCGAGCCGGTTCAGCAGCCGCCGCGCGGTGAACGGCCGAGGCGGCGCGGCCAGTGCATCCGGGGGGATAAGCACCCGCCGCGCCGCCTCAGCCTCCCCCCGGGCCGCCCCACCCGGCGCAGGGACGGCCCCGATCGGGGACGGCGGCGGGGTCCACGCCACCATCACCAGGCCCTTTTCATCACCGGACGGTCCGCGCGGTCCCGCTCCTGCACGAGCGCCTCACGCAGCGCCGCAGAGTCCGACCGGATGACCGTGAGGTCGACGCCGGCGGCCGAGTCATGCAGCGTCGCGACCCAGTCGCCAGGACGCCCGTCCCAGCGCCGAGCCCGCCAGATCCGATGCCCGGTGAACTCCTCCCGAAGCCGACGAAGCGCCGGGTCATCGTTGTGCGCACGCGTTTCCATTGCACGGTTCCTCAGTGAAGTGACTCGTCTCAGGCTGCCCCGGTCTCACGAGCCGGGATGGCCGTCCCGGCCCGGTGAACCCGGGCCGTGATCTGCTGTGTCCGAGCGCGGAGTTCATCGAGTTCGGCAGTGATCTCGGCGAGTTCTGCGAGCAGGAGCTGACGCTCTTCCTCGCTCAGCCCGCCGGGCCGCCCCGTGGCATTGCTGCGCAGACGCGGCGTGGAGAGCCGCACCACCTTGTCTTCCGAACGCACACGACCGCTCATGCCAACCACGGTGTCGTGTTGAGCAAGCCGTTCCCATGTCCAGGCACCGACGTAGCACTGAACTTGTCCTGCACCCGCCCCTGTGAGCAGCCCATACCTACTGACACACTGAGATCCATGGCTGAACTCAACGGCGTACCTGTCACCCCGGATGAGCTCAAAGCGCTAGCTCTCGTGAACTACGGCCACTTCACGTCGATGCGTATGGAAAATCAGCGCATCAGAGGCTTTTCGCACCATCTAGAGCGACTTGTCCGAGACTGTCGAGTTCTGTTCGGGCACGAGCTGGACCGTCAACAGGTCCGGGAGTACGTCAGACAGGCCACCGCCGGACGAGACGGCGCGTTCGTCGTCCGTGTGACGATCTACGACCCCAACCTCGAACTAGGCCACCCCGGAGCCCAAGCCGAGCCCAAGGTACTCGTCACGACCCGGCCAGCCGGAACATGGCCCATGTCCCCGCTTCGGGTGCAATCGGTCCCCTACGTTCGCGACCTGCCCGAACAGAAGCACGTCGGCCTGTTTGGCGCCCTGTGGCACCGCCGTAACGCCCAACTCGACGGATTCGACGATTGCGTTTTCACTGACCCGGAGCTGTACCTCTCAGAGGGGGCAACGTGGAACATCGGCTTTTTCGACGGACAGCAAGTCATCTGGCCTAACGCCGAAGTTCTCCCCGGCGTGACGATGCGCCTACTCCACCAGGTGCACGACGCGACATCCCTTGGCCCCGTCAACCTCTCCGACCTGCCACGCATGGAAGCCGCGTTCGCCACCAACACAGCCTTTGGCGTACGAGCGATCACGGCCATCAACGAAGTGGAGTTCCCGGACGCGCACCCGATCTTCGAGACCCTCCGCAAGGAATACGAAGAGATCCCCGCCGAAGCCGTCTGAGCACCGCCCCGCTACGGAGAGCACCACATGCCCCCCACAGTCTCACGCTGGACCGGCAAGGAAGCCCGCGCCCTACGGGAAGCCAAGCGCGTCAGTCAGGTGGAGTTCGCCGCGGAACTCGGCGTCAGCGAACGAATGATCGTCCGATGGGAGAAGGGGAACGTCACTCCCCGCCCCATCAACCAGCAGGGCCTAGACACCATCCTGGCGGCCTGTAGCCCCGACGTGCAGGCCCGCTTCGCCGAGATGATCGGCTTGACGGCCGCGACCACGCCCGCACAGTATCCGGGCGTGTCCTCAGAACAGCCAGCAGGCCCCCAGTCAGAGCCGGACGTGCCCATCGGTGACGAAGACCAGGTCAGGCACCCGATCGACGGGAAGTTGATGACGCTGGTCCCGGCCGGCGTCTACTTCGCAGGCGAGAACAGCGAACCCGTGTACCTCCCGGCGTTCTACATCGATGTGTTCCCCACCACAAACGCCGACTACGCCCGGTTCGTCGCAGCGACCGACTACAAGCCGCCACAGCACTGGGAGACCGGCGACATCCCCGATGGACTCGACAACCACCCGGTCGTGTTCGTCACATGGCACGACGCCCACGCCTACGCCCAGTGGTCCGCCAAGGCCCTCCCCAGCGCCCAGCAGTGGGAGAAGGCAGCCCGAGGTACCCGAGGCGAGATCTACCCCTGGGGCAACCAGCGGACCCCAGCGAAGGTCAACTGCCGAGAGGGTGGGAAGCGCAGCACGACCCCCGTTGACTGCTACGCAAGCGGCGTGAGCCCGTACGGCGTCTACGACATGTGCGGCAACACCTGGGACTGGTGCTCGACCGAGACCGAGCCCGGCCGCTACGAGCTGAAGGGGAGCGCGTTCACAAGCCCCTTCCTCCGCTGCGCACCCGCCACGTTCAACGACGCCTCAGCAGACATGCTCGACGACGACACCGGCTTTCGCTGTGTGACCCCAGCCGAGACCATGCGAGCCCTGCTCAACGTGCGAGGCCAGTCAGCCACCTGACGACCAGCGCGCCGGTTGTCTAGTCCCAGGAGATGCTTGACGTTTTGGTCCCAGGACATGCTTGACGGATGTTCTAGGAATCATGGGGCGGCCTTGCGGGGCCGGTGAGCCTTGATGCTTCGGACGGGCTGGGTGGTGGTCCGGCGGACCGTCCGCACGTCGTCGTCGCCCAGTTCGATGGCCAGGGTGGTGTCGGCGACGTGGATGGTCACCACCCGGCCGGCGTGCAGGCGGCCCAGTGCGATCTTTTGCCCGGTGACCATGACCACGCCGCTGTTGCTGGCCCGCCGCTGAACGGTGACCGGTTCGGTGCGGGGCCGGGGCGGTGGACCGGCCCGCCGTAGTCCGCGCAGCGCCTGGACCTGGTCGGGTGTGAACGGGTTGGGGCGGGTGCGCAGCAGTTCGCGGGTTTGGGGGTCGAAGAACATCAGGGTGGCGGGTTCGATGCGGATGCCGACGCGGCGGCCGCGCAGGATCTCTGCGGCCAGCACCATGCGGCCGCCCAGGCCGACGTTGCCGTCCTTGTTGACGGTCCGGTCGACCTCTCCCGCCTCGCCGTCTTCGGGTGGCGGCAACGGGGGTGGCCCGGCTTTGCGGGCTCCGCGGGCGGCCAGTGCGGTCAGGTCGGCGGTCGACAGGTGTGAGCGCACGGATTTGATCCGGGACCCGGCGTTGAGCAGGTGGATGACATCGGTGTCGGCCCAGAACGTCACCGTGACACCGGCCTGGGCGGGGCCGAGCCAGAACTGGCGACCGGCCACGAACATGTTCCCGCTGGCCGGAACGGTTCGTTCGAACTCCACTGCCCCGCCGTCCCACACCCTTATCTGGGCGGCTTGCGCCTGCACATCGGTGCCGGCAGGGTCGGCGGGTTCGGCTTCTTGGGCGGCCGGTGGGACGGCGGCCAGGCGGACCGCGGCGGGCAGCCGCAACGGCAGCAGCTCCTGCTCGCCCTGGGCGGTGCGGGTGTCGAACCGGTCGGCCGGGAACGCCATGCCCAACGATTGATGCGGGCGGCGGGTGTTGTATTCGACCACCCAGCCCGCCACTGCAGCCCGGGCCGCAGGCAGGTCATCGAACGGCACCGCGTCATCCAGCAGCTCTCGCCGCAGACTCTGGTGGAACCGCTCGACCTTGCCCGTCGTGGTCGGTGAGCGAGGCTGCGTCAGCCGGTGCACGATGCCGTTGTCCCGGCAGATCCGGTCGAACAGCACCTCACCGCCATGCCCGAACCGGTCGGTGAACTGCTTGCCGTTATCGGTCAGCACCTCACCCGGCACCCCGAACTCACGCAACGCCGCCGCGAACGCCAGGCACACCGCCCGGCCCGTCGCCCGCGGCACCACCTCAGCGATCACACAGAACCGCGAATGGTCATCCACCCCGGTGACCACCTTGCACTCCGACCCATTGGCCAACAACACCCCGCCGACGATGTCCATCTGCCACAACGCCATCGGCTCCTCGCGCTCCCAGCGGCGAAACTCCTCCCGCTTGCGGCGCCGCCGGCCCGGCTCGATCAACCCATGCCGCACCAGCGCCCGATGCACGCCCATCCGCGACGGCACCGGCACCACACCCAGCCGACCGATCTCATGCACGATCCGCACCGGACCCCACCGCGGATGCTCCCGCCGCAGCTCACACACCACGGCCTCCACCTGCGCACTCATCTGACCCGGCGAAGACACCGGACGCCGGGACCGATCAGCCAGCCCCGCCAGCCCCTCAGCCCGATAACGCTTCACCCAGGCATGCACGCTCTGACGCGACACCCCGAACCGGGCCGCCACCTCGATCACCGGCACCCCCGCCAGCACCTGCAGCACCGCCCGATACCGCTGCTCCACCACCGACAACTCGACCAGGCCCAATCCCGGCCTCCCTGACACGCGACGCCCGCAAACGAACACGCGACAGCCAAGCCGAACAGGCACCCGTCAAGCATGTGATGGGACAGAGATGTCAAGCATGTCCCGGGACAGGACA
>NZ_FOVH01000051.1 GCF_900115095.1 Actinomadura madurae | reverse complement strand
TAACACGACGTCCGAGCCATCGCCACACCCTGCACGAACCGGCACACCGCATCACGCAGACACACCGACCGAGATCAACTTCTCAAACACGCACTCAGTGGGGGCGGCCAGCACCGCCCCCTGCCCCCCAACTTGAGACACAGCGTTGACGACAGTGCTGACGACAACAGCCCCACACGTCGGGCACCAGTCGCACACATGGAACACCTTCTCGCCTCGGCAGACCGGCCGAGAGCCTAGCCGTCGCTACTTCTGAAAAGCGGAAGGTCGGCGGTTCGACCCCGCCCCTGCCCACCTCACCAAGCAGCAGGAAGAAGCGCCCGACCAGCGGAAACACGGTCGGGCGCTTCTCTCGTCATGTCCGGCTGCGTCTGGCCGTCACCGGCTCAGAGCGGTTAGCCATACCGAATAAGTACCGAGGTCCGCCGACCGTTCTGTCACGACAGATACGGAGCAGATGCAGAATACGAAGGCTGATGGCCACCCATATTGACTCTGCGGCAATAGTTTCCCTGTTGGATCGGCATCGTTGAACGAGAGCGATTTATAGCCACGATCAAGGAAATGACTCCCACCGTGGCGCCGACGATGGAGGCAGCTTGATCGCCCGTCTCCAAAAAATGAGGGAATCTTTGCTTCCTACCCACCCATCTTCTCGCTCATTGTGCTCGCGAGGCTGCTCAGCCAGAGACCCATGGCGCCGTGGGACGCAAACATGACCCAGAAGACGACCTTTACTCCAAAGCCCTGATCTCTCCTGGGGAACATCGCCAGGAGCGCTGTAAGCAAGAAAAGTAAGCCTCCTCCTGCCACTAGAACATAATCTGTTTTTGTGAAGTAAGGCCTGCCAGCTCGGCCATAGGCGCTAAGAAAGCACATCCAGGCCGCCACTGAGGTGATAGTCCAATAGGTAGCTCGGTGTTTGAACACCTTAACGATCGGCAAGGTCGAGAGATCGGCATCAGGGTCGGCCCGCTAAGCCTGGAATGTAAAGATTCCCATGACCAGAGATGCAACACCAGCAGTTGCTCCCACAATGGAGGCAACTTGATCCCCTATCCCTAGGAACGAACCCATGCCACACCCCCACTTACCCCAGCCCACCGTTTCACGTAGAACGCAACCCTAGCCGGAGTGGTTCTAGATCGTTAGTTGTTGCCAAGTAGGCCCTCTGTGAGAGCGCCGGACGCCACTCGGTGCAGTAGTGAGAAGGGCGCCGGACAGGCGGCGACAGAGCGGCTCTGAGCCATGATCGTTCCGAATACACACCCAAGTCGTCGGTTCACGGCTATCGACCGGGCGCGCTTGACCAGGTCACAGGCAGGGGCACCGGTGGCGGGCGTCGTTCACTGTAAGCGCAGGAGATCAAGGCCGAAGCACACCGGCCGCAACCCCGAACTGGCCGACCCCGAGCGCCAAGCCCAGGCTCGCGCCGAACTAGACGCCTACGTCGCCGGCCACCACCTCAAGGAGCTTCGCAAGGCCATCGCCAAGACACAAGCCGAGGTCGCTCAGATCCTGGGGGTCTCCCAGTCCCGGGTCTCCCAGATCGACAACCCTGACGGCAACGACGGCACCACTGGCGGACGTTGGGCACCGTCCGACCTTGGCGAATGGGGCGGCGACAGGGTGGTTCCAACTTCTGATAGCGGAAGGTCGGCGATTCGCCCCGCCCCTTCCCACCACATCTGACCAGCAGAGACGCCCCGGAGCCAAGCGGCCCTGGGCGTCTTGACGACAACAACCCACATGTCGGCTGCGGACGGTCACCACCTTAGTGCGTGTTTGAGAAGGATCTTGTTATAGGTATTCGAGGGGGCGCCGGCGTTGACGGACGGCGGGCTGCCCGCCGCGGGCCATGCGGCGGG
>NZ_FOVH01000012.1:223505-329337 GCF_900115095.1 Actinomadura madurae | reverse complement strand
CGCGACCAGTCCAGCTCACCGCGCGCACCCAGCTCGTCCAGCACCAACCGGTGCAGCTTGGCCCACACCCGTGCCGCCGTCCACTCGGTGAAGCGCCGGTGCGCGGTAGGACCCGACGGCCCGAACACCGGCGGCAACTGCTGCCACGTACAACCTGTGGTGGCCACGAAGATGATCGCCGCCAGCACCTCACGATCCCCGTACCGGCGCCGGCCACCGCCCTGCGGCCGCGTCGGAGCGGGCGGCACCACCCGCTGGAACAGCTCCCACAACTCCTCTGGCACCAGCCGCTCGACCATTTCCACGACCGCAGGCTACCGCCACCAAACCAAATGAGATGATGTCTTAGGGCAGGTCGATCGCGCCGCCGTGTCCTCCTGGCCGTGAGCAACTCGGGAACGTCCGCGTCTGTGAGAAGTGGCCTCAGTAGGAAGCATCCGGCGGACGCAGTCGCGGGGCGACCGGGAGGGTGCTTGTCAGTTGTTCAGGAGGTGCCAGGCGGTCAGGGCGAGACGGGCGCGTGTCAGGCCGGTCGGGGCGGTCAGGTCGGCGGCCAGGGTTCTGCCGATCTGGTCGAGGCGGCGGGCGACGCTGCTGTGGTGCCGGTGCAGGACGTCGGCGGCGCGGCGCAGCGAACCGGTGGTGCAGTAGGCGTCCAGGGTCTCCAAGTCTTCGGCGGACAGGCGGGCGATGGCGGCGACGTCGCAGTTGTCGCGCAAGGCGTCCGGAGGGATCTCGGCGAGCAGCGCCATCGCGCCCAGCTCATCGTGGTGGACGACGGGGCGCAGGGGCGCCGTGAAGCGGAGCGCGGTACGGGCCTGTTGCCAGGAGCGGTCGGGGCTCTCGCCGGCGCCGATGCCCGCTCGCACGTCCGGCGGGAACCGGGACGGGTCGATGGTGGCGGCCATGATGACGCCCACGCCGTCGAGCGGCGCCGACTTGACCGGACAGGACGGGCACACCAGGCCGGCGACCTGGTCGAGGGGCAGCGCCGACCGCACGGCGGCGACATGGAGCGGCGAGGGGGCGGCGAATCCCAGCAGGCGCAGCGCGCGAGCCCTGGCCGCCTGGTCGCCGCCGCTGATCGCCAGTTCGACGAGTGCGGGGTCGGCCATGGTGGTGTGGGCGGGCCCGTACCGTTCGAGGACGGCCGCGGCGGCGATGGCGAGCCGGTCCAGCAGGACCTCGTCCAGCGGGACGGGCGGGCCGGGACGCTCCAGCCACACCGTGCCGATCTCCTCCTCATCGAGGACGATGGGCGCCGAGCTGGACGCGTGCGGCGGCGGGCCGGGCACCGGCGTGCCGTCGGACGCGGCACGGACGACCTGTCCCGTCCCGTGGATCCGGATGCCGGCCGCGCACTCGGCCAGGCCCGCCGAGGCCCGCGCGAGCGCCGGGAGATCCACCCGCCGCCGCATCAAGGTGTCGTAGAAGGCGACGACGCGGATCGCGCCCTCGGCGTGCGAGTCCAGTCCCGACAGCCGGACGGCCAGAGCCTCCATGCCCGAAGGATAAGGCCACGGTCGTCGCGCGATCCGGGCCGAACGCGCGACGGACGGCGGATGCTCACGACGCCCGCCGTCATGAGGATGGACGTCATGGATCCCGAACTCGACGCGTTCCTTCCGTTCATCCCGAAGGCCGACCTGACCGATCCGGTCGCCGCGCGCAAGCGGCTCGCCGAACTTGCCGCCGCGGCGCCGAGCGAGGTCACCGCGGCGGCGGCCCCGGGCACCGAGGGCATGGAGGTCGAGGACCTCACGGTGCCCGCCGACCCGGACGTCCCTGTGCGCATCTACCGCCCGAGCCGCGCTCACGGCGCCATCGTCTGGCTGCGCGGCGGCGGCTGGATCGTCGGCGACCTGGACACCGAGCACCCGACCGCCGCCCGGCTCGCCGGAGCGTCCGGGGCGATGGTGATCTCGGTGGACTACCGCCAGGCCCCCGAACACCGGTTCCCGGCCGCGCTGGACGACGCCTACGCGGTGCTGGAGTGGACCGCCGAGAACGCGTCCGGCCTCGGCACCGCCCCGGACCGCATCGCGGTCGGCGGGCACAGCGCCGGCGCGGGCCTCGCGGCCGGAGCGGCGTTGAGGGCGCGCGACGAGCAGGGGCCGTCGATCCGCTTCCAACTGCTCAACCAGCCCGCGCTGGACGACCGGCAGGAGACGTGGTCGCAGCGCAACTTCACGGACACCCCCTGGCAGGACCGCGACAGCCTCACCACGGTGTGGCGGCACTACCTGGGCGACGCTCCCGCGCCCCCGTACGCCGCCCCCGCCCGCGCCGGCGACCTGTCAGGCCTGCCACCGGCGTACGTGTCCGCCGCGGAGTTCGACCCGCTCCGCGACGAGGACATCGGCTACGCGCTGCGCCTGCTCCAGGCGGGCGTCACGGTCGAACTGCACCAGTGGCCCGGGACGTTCCACGGCTCGCACGCGATCCTGTCCGCCGACGTGTCGCAGCGGCAGATCGCCGAACTCGGCGCCGTCCTGCGCCGCGCCCTGGCCGAGTGAGGACGGCGCGCCCGCACCCCCTCGGCGCCGAGGCCGCGTGACCTGGCACCGGTCCCGTCGGGCGTGACAGGTGAGCGGGCGGCGTCTGCCGGGACCGTGGTCCAGGGAGGCGGTGGCCGGTGCTGATGGTCTACCGTGAGCGCCTGGCTTCGGGTGATCACCAGCCTCGCCAGAGCATGCGGACCGCAGGAAGAAGGGCCATGAAACACACCCTGCTGTGGGCTGCGCCCTTGGGGGTTCTGCTGTTCGCGCTCGCAGAGTGGGCTCTGCTGGCCAACCCTGGAGGACGGCTCGTCGGGCTGGTCTTGCTCTCCATACTGCTGGGGTTCATCGGCGTGTTCGCGCTGGCGCCGGTCACCCTCGCGGCCGGCGCCGTGGCCGACCGGTGGGGCATCACGGCGGCGGTGGTCCTGGTCGGGGCGTGCCTGTCGGTGGGAGTTCTGGCGATCATCGGCTCGATCGAGCGCGCCAAGCCCGGATACGTCTGGAAGTACGGCGAGCCGACCAGCGTCGCCATCCCCTACGAGAGGACCTGCACGCTGTCCGGCTATACATGTGGGGGCCATTGGACGTCGAACGGAAAGACGGTTCACGGCGGGGTCACCATGTCCCGTGCCGAGTACCGCTCCCTCCGCCAGTCGTCGGGGACGGCCCCGGACAACGCGCACCACTTCGACGCGCGCGTCCTGGGGAACCGCGCCAGCACCGCCGGGCTGCATGTGCGACCCGCCAGTTCCGTGACGCTGGGCAGGGTCCCCGAATGGACGGGCTGGACGGCGGGCGCAGTCGGGCTCGGCACCGTCCTGTTCTCGATCGTCCTCCCCCGACGCACGTCCAGAACGCCTCCCGAAGCACAATAGGCGGCCGACAGGGGCAGGTTCGCCTTTTAGTGTGCGGGGTAAGGGGAATTCTTAGCGTCAGAGGGAATACAGCCTGGGAAGCACGAAGATGTCCCAATAGGGCGGGACTACGCCCTGCAAGGGCCCTTTGCGTCCCACGTCGCGCCAGCCGAGATGGCGGTAGAAGCCCTGTGTGGCGAGGGCTGTCGGCTGCACCGACAGGATGGCCCGCTCCTCTTCCCGACCCGCCAGCAGATGCCGGACGACGCGTTCACCGAGCCCTCGGCCGCGCCAGCGAGGTAGCAGCGCAAGGCTGATGAGTGCGAAGGTGCGTCCTTGCCATTCGGCGGTGAGATCTTCGGGTAGTGGCTCGGTGAAGTCAGTCCACCAGCCGTGGTCAATGGGCAGCCGGTGACCGAAGGCGTAGCCGACCAGGCCGCCACCATGCTCGGCCAGGACAAGGCCAAAGGTCGGATCGGCCATCAGCCGCCGCAGATAGTCGGCATTCTCGTCGGACATCCGCGGCACCCAGGCGAAGGGAGGCTGCGAGAAGACCGCATCGTGGATTTCGCAGATCGAGGAGAAGTACTTCTCCGCGAGCTTCGCGGCGCCGCCGCGGATGTCCACGTCAGCGGTCATCGGCCTGCCTCGTCTCAAGTTCCGCGGCCCGTAAGCGCAGTTCCGCCGCCTGGTCGTCGCCGAGTTGCTCGTAGATCACCGCCGCCGTGCGCCAGCGGGCGGCGGCGCCGGTGGTGTCGTCCAGCGCGAGCAGCGCCTCCCCATGCGAGACCGCTGCCATCGCCATACTGCGCCGGTCGCCGAACCGCTCGAAAGTCTCGACCGCTCGCCGCACGCGCGGTTCCGCGTCCAGCGCGCGTCCCAGTGGGAGCATGGCCGAGACCAGCGATAACGTCCCCCACGCCTCGCTCCACTCGTCGCCCAGCTCGGCGAAGACGGACAGGGCGTGCTCGCAGAGTGCGACGGCCTCGTGCCGGTCACCGGTCTCGGCGGCGCGGCGGCCGAGGCTGAGCAGCGCCATTCCTTCGCCGCGCCGCACTCCGTTCTCCTGGAACACGCGCAACGCCTGTCGGAAGTGGTCGACCGCCGCCTCGACCTCCTGGCGTTCCTCGTGGATCAGGCCGACGCCTCGGGATGCGAAGCCTTCGAGCCAGGCGTCGCCGAGTTCGCGGCTCAGCTCGACGGTTCGCCGGTAGTCGGCCAGCGCATCGTCATACCGGCCGCCTCGCCAGCCCGCGTCCCCCAGGCAGAAGAGATTGCTGGCCTCGCCGAGAGCGTCGCCCAATTCCTGGGCCGCCCGCAACCCCAGCCTGTGGACGTCCTCCCAGTCGGACCAGTACGAGCCGAGCTCGAAGAAACCGTCGGTGACGACGGGCAGTTTCCAGGCGATGTCGTACTGCCCGAGGTCGACGGCGAGGCGCAGGGCGGCGAGCACATTAGGCCGCTCCTGCTCGAACCATTGCGCTGCCTTTTGCGCTTCGCCGAAGTCGGGAACTTCGATGCCCTCGGCGGGGACGAGTGGCACCGAGTGGGAGTAGGGCAGGATGAGCACCCGTCCGGCATCGGCCGCCAGCAGATACCAGGAGAGCATCCGCCGGACCGCCCGCGTCCGGTCCCGCTGAGAATCTTCGGCGGCGGCTCGTTCACGGGCGTAGGCGCGCAGCAGGTCATGGAGATGGAAGCGGTCGTTGGACGTCTCCCGCAGCAGGTGGGCGGCGGTGAGGCCACGCAGCAGGCGGCCGGTCACGGCTCGCTCGCCGCCCATGAGGGCCGCCGCGGCGCCCATGCCGATGTCGGGTCCGGTGTGCAGGCCGAGGTGCCGGAACGCCCGGCGCTGGGGCTCGTCCAGGGCGTTGTAAGACCAGGAGAACGCCGCGCGGACGTCGCTCAGTTCATCCTCGGCGGCCGCCAGAGCGTCGAGGCGGAGGCGTTCGTCCTCCAACTCGCCGACCAGCCCGGCCATGGACAGCTCCGGCCGCCCGGCCGCGTGCTCGGCGACCACGCGCAGCGCCAGGGGAAGGTACCCGCTGAGCTCGGCGACGCGCAGCGCCGCCTGCGGGTCGGCCGCGACGCGGTCAGCCCCGATCACGGTCGCGAGCAGGGCGACGGACTCCTCGGGCGACAGGACGTCCAAGGTCACGCGCGCGGCTCCCTCCCTGGCCACCAGCCCCGCGAGTGTACTTCGACTGGTGATCAACGCGAAGCATCCGCGCGACGCGGGAAGCAGCGGCCTGATGTCGGAGGACGAGGCGGCATTGTCGACGACCACGAGCACGCGCCTGCCGTCAAGGAGTGTCCTGTAGACGGACGCCCGCTGATCGGTCCCGTCAGGGATCGCCTCCGGCGGCGCGCCGAGCGCCCGCAGGAACCCGTCGAGGGCCTCGCCCGCCGACAGCGGACGGCCGGGACCGTACCCGCGCATGTCGACGTAGAGATCGCCGTCAGGGAACCGTGACCTGGACCGGTGGGCCCAGTGCAGGGCGAGCGCGGTCTTTCCGACGCCCGGTGCGCCGGACACGGCCGACACCACGGCGGCGGGTGCGCCATCGCCCGCCGTGGTGCCCGCGACCAGGCCGTCCAATGCCTGGAGGCTCGGCTCCCTGTTGATGAAACCGGACACGTCGAGGGGCAGCTGTCGTGGCGGGGGCAGATCGCGGCCTCCGCCGACACGGATGTCACCCTGCACCGAGTGCGCCTGGATGACGGTGCCGGCGTCCCCGTCGAACTCGTTCGACGGGGACCGGTTCCCTTCGGGCATCAGCCGGACAACGGCAGGAACCGTCCGTCGTATCGGGCGGCGAACTCCCGGTACGGAACGGCTCTGCTCACCGCGAGGTCCCGCCAGTAGTTCGCCTGGACGATCTTCGCGGGATCATCGACGATCTCCGCCGCCGCGAACGCCCCGTCCTCCTCATAGTGCATGGTGACGAGGCGGCAGGAGTCGAAGAGCCAGTAGTCGTAGTGGGGCAGCCCTTCCGGCCACTCGCCCTGGCGGACCGGAATGATCCGCACATCCTCCCCGGCCGGGACGGTGTGCTCGTACGACCAGGCGCACTCGAACCGGACGTAGTCGGAAAGCGGTTCCTCGACGACGTGGACCCGGTGCATGCGTTTCCCGGCTTTGTCCGCCGGTCGTACGCTGCCCTCGATCCAGTCGGCGATACCCGGGAATTCCCCACGCTCCTGCCCTGCGAGAAAGAGACCGAACTCCTCCTTCTCATAGGAGACGTCATAACTCTGCAGGGACTCCAGCCGATAAGCCGTGTACTCGAAGTCACTGAAGAGGCTGTTGAATTCCTTGTCGGCGAGTGAGTGGAAGACTCGTCCCACCTACCGCTCCTCCCTCGCCGCGTGCAGCCGCTCGATGGCACCCTCAATGACGTCCGGCGAGATCCGGACAGCGCTCTCACCTGGCAGGACGTTGGCCAGCTCGGCGAAGGTGCCGTCGTCCACTGCGTGCCCCTGGACGACGTGCTCCCCGTTCTCCGCCAGGTAGACCGACGGACATCCGTTTCCGCCGGAGCCTTGATCCTTGTAAAGCATGACCAGTTTCATGGTCCGCCTTCCTCAATAGGGCCCTCTCCACAGGGCGACATTGCCAGGCTACTAAACCTTCCGAGTCTTGACCGAGAATCCGGATAACGGCAGACCCCAACGCAATTTCCTGGTGCCAGAAAAGCCACTAAGACATACTTATTCGACAAAGTACACACATAGAATGATCCAGGATCATCGCCCCGAAAGATCCGTCTGTGTCGCCGGCTACTTTCACCCATCGGCGCCTGATGGACGGCGATGAGGTGAGTGGTGTGGCGCCGCTACGGACGACCTTGATGCAGCCGTGCGCCGGCCAGCCACCACCGCCGGGGAGCCAGCTGAGCCACTTGACGATCACCTTGCCCGGTGCCGCGCGCTCATAGCGGCGCTCACTCTTGCGGGACGCACGGAACTGCCCGGAAGCGCCCACCGCACCGAGCGTGACTGGAACGAGCCGGTCAGCGCTCCGAGAGCCTCTTGACCTGCTCGATCAGGCCGGCGAACTGCGCAACCGACAAGGTGAGGTGTCCCCCATCCGGATCCTTGCTGTCCCGCACCCCGATCCCGACCCCTGGCGCAAGTCGTCCCAGCTCAACGCAGTGCTCATCGTCCGCTCCGCCACTGTGGGTGCTCTTGCGCCACTGCATGATCATTCGTAGCTCTCCAAGTACCGCTTGATGATCTCGTGCGAGTCCTCCAGGGAGGCCGCCTTCGCGCCGATGCGATCGAACTTAACCGACAATTCGCGAACCTCGCCAGGCGTTTCGATCAAGCGGCCACCGTTCTGGGCGCCCGAATAGGCGATGTCGCGGCTCTCCAGGCTGAGAATCTGGAGCGAGCCGTCAACACCAAGGTGAGCACCCGACTTGAACGGGACGATACGTAGGCTGACCTGCGGAAGGGCAGCCATGGCTAGCAAGTGGTTCAACTGCGCCTTGTGCACCTCCGGGCTTCCGACCTCACGCGCCAACACGCTCTCATCGATCGTCGCCCACAACTCGACCTCAGTCCCCCGCTCGAAGAAGGACCTCTTTCGAGCAACGCGCCTCTCCATCGCGGCCTCGAAGTCCTTCGGTGTACCGGACTGGACGTAGGCCCAGGTGTATTCGTCGGTCTGGAGGGCAAGCGGGATGACCTGGCCGTGGTAGGCCTTGATCAGGGTCGCCTCCTGCTCATATTTGACGAGCTGCTTTCCCCAGTTAGGATCGTGGGCCATTCGGGCAAACCAGAGCAGAAGCTGAAATAGCAATCCTGTCCCGAAGTGTCGGTCCAGCGCTCGAACGTGGTCGTCTTGCAGGCGCCGCCGCCCCGCCTCGAAGTTGGATACAGTGCCCCGCGTTACTCCCATGATCTCCCCGCACTGGGTCAGCGATAGTCCCGTCTTCTCTCGCCAAAACCGCAGGTAGAAGGCCAGGAAGTACCACATCGAAACCTTCGGATCGAGGGGTTCGCGAACGATCGGCATTGCGTCCTCCCTGTATTCATCTTCGATGGCTACAGGCGAAACGTAGAACAGTTCGGTGATCCTTGTCACAGGAATTCGGAATCTTGGGCAGGGACGGGACGATGGCGATGACGGCGACCGCAGAGCCGATCATGCCCCTTATGGGCACACCTTCCGCAGTGGGGCTAGCGCGCAGTTTCGCGGACACACAAATCCGCAAATGGGACTACTCGCACATTCTCGACGGCGCGCTTCTCATCGTCTCGGAACTCGTCACCAACGCGGCCCGCCAGACGCCGGACAAGGAGATCCGTCTCCAGCTCAGCCGGGACGCCCACGGGGTCATCATCGCCGTCTGGGACGCCGACCACGAGTTGCCCAAAGCCAAGCCGATGACCGAACTCACCCTCGAAGACCTCGACCTGTCCGAAGAGGCGTTCGACGAGAACGGCGGCTGGGGCCTGCACATCGTCCAGGCCCTGTCCGCCGAATGCGGTGTCACCTCCGACCCGGCCGGCGGCAAGTGGGTGTGGTCGCGCATGCACCCGTAGCGGTGCCCCTCGCCGGGAGGTAGTACGAGCATGACCATTGACGATCAAAGGGCCACGGCGGGGCGGCGTCCGTTCCTGGCCGCTCTCGATGAGGCAGTGCGCAGGCGCGGCGGGATGTCGTGCGGCATCGTCCAGCGCAGCGGCACGCCCGTCCTGTACGTGATCAACACCGAGTCGCCCAGCAGATTCACGGAGGTCGGCGCCGACTACATCAGCGGCGCCTGGGTGTTCACCTGGGCCGACACCGGCGCCACGATCAGCACGGCCGAGACCCCGACCACCGCGGCCGACACGATCGCCCGAGCGGTCGGAGCTCATCCGTGACCACGACCGCCGAGGTCCACACCTACGGCGACCCCGGCACCTAGACCCCTCCGGGCGGACGGCGTTCCAAGCGTGGCACATGGCCGTCCGTCCAGAGGTTCCACTGCGGTTCACCAGCCGCAACGTCACAACGAAGGAGAAGATGATGGGCGACCGCGACAAGGGAAACAGCGACGAGAAGACCACCACCGACGGGAGCAAGCCGCAGGGCGGATCCCGTGGGAACGGAGACAAGACCAACGGCAACCCCAGCGACGGGAAGCGTCAGTGACCGACTGGCACGAGATCATCGGCTCGGTGCCCCGGCGTTCGTTCTCACCCGACGTGGTGTGGGCGGACCTGGAGCCCGGCCCCTGGGTGCGCATCGACCGCACGACCGAGCCCGCCAAGTGGGACGAGGTCGTAGCGCTCGACCAGCCCCTTGTGACCCAATTCGAGGACGGCCGGACCGAGGGTGAAGGGCTGGCCAGCTCGTCGCTGTCCATGCCGACGATGGTGGTCGAGTTCCTGGACCAGCTCGACCCCTTCGACGACCATCGCGTCCTGGACATCGGCACGGGCGCGGGGTGGACGGCCGCCCTCCTGTCCGCTCGCGTCGGTACGCACAACGTCACCACAGTGGAGGTCGACCCGGGGCTCTCGGCCAAGGCCGCCGAACGGCTCAAGGCGGCAGGCTACGAACCTCGCATCATCGTCGGCGACGGCGCGGACGGATGGCCCGAAGGCGCCCCCTACGACCGAATCCACGCGACATGCGCGGTGCCATGTGTGCCCCATGTCTGGGTGAAGCAGACGCGCCCCGGCGGCGTGATCGTGACCCCGTTCTCAGCGGGGTACGGCTGCGGCGCCGTCCTACGCCTCGATGTGCTCGGCGACGGCACGGCCGTGGGCAGATTCAGCGGATCAGCCGATTACATGATGATGCGCGCCCAACGCCCTGCCTACGGATCGGCCCGAACATGGACGCAAGCCGTCCAAAGGGACGTCCGGGTGAGCCGTACCCAACTGGACCCCCGCTCGCTCCCCTACGGCCCGGTGAGCATCGACCTCACCATCGCGGCCCTGGTCCCGGGCGTGATCTCGAAGTTCTACACCGATGCCAACGGCGCAACGCTCTGGATCCTGGACCGAGAAACTTACGAGGGCGCCTGGGCCTCGGTCGACTACGAACCAGGCCTACCCGACTACGAGGTCCAACAGGCAGGCGACCGCTCCCTTTGGGACGAGACCGAAGCCGCCTACCTGCAATGGCTCAAGTGGGGCCGCCCGGACATCACCCGCTTCGGCATAACCGTCACACCCGACAAGCAAACAATCTGGCTGGACACCCCAGCCACCCGGCCCCCGCGTTGACTTGCGGCGTGTTGCCCTTACGCGCGCCCTCAAAAGGGCAACACGCCGCAACTGAACGGTTCGCGATCAACGATTTGGATACGAGTTGGACGCCGTTTGCGTATGGAGGGAGTTGTGGATCTCCGAGGGGCGTAGGAACTCAGCGTGAGATCCCCCCGAGAGGTGCCCGAAAACCTGAAGAAACGGCCGTTCCGGACCGCGGAAGCTCAGAGTATCGGAGTGACCGCCAAAGAACTTCGTTCCTCGCAATATCGGCGCATATTCTACGATGTGTACGTAGAGTCTGATCTTCCGGACAGCCCCGGGCTCCGCTGTGAAGCGGCGAGGTTACTTCTTCCGTCCGCTGCGGTGTTCTGCGGTGTGACGGCCGCACGGCTCTACGGCGTCCCTGTGCCTGACCGAGACACGCGCATCCACGCCGCCGTACCGTCCGCCAGCCCAACTGTCCCTCGAATCAAGGACCTGCGGGTGCACAGCTACACCATTCTGCCAAAGCATCTTCGCCTGTGGGACGGCTGGCAGGTGGTCGGTCCGGAACGGCTCTTCCTCGAACTCGCGGCGACAATGCCGCGGATGGATTTGATCGTCGCCGGCGACCATATGCTGCGGCACGGGCTTACCACGCGAACACGGCTCAACAGCTTCCTCAACAAGGACTGCTACAGGCGTCGCGGGGTCAGACGGGCCAAGTCCGCAATGCCGCACCTTGACGAGAAGAGCGACTCGCCACCAGAGACGAGGCTGCGGATGCTCATAGTGGACGCGGGCCTCCCTCGTCCCATCGCCAACCGGGACGTCGTCACCGAGCGCGGCGTTTGGCTCGCCCGGCCGGACCTCTCGTACCCGGCTCTACAGATAGCCATTCAGTACGAGGGCGCTCACCACCAGCAGGACTACAAGCAGTACAGCTACGACATCGAACGTGACGGCCGTCTGATCGAGCATGGCTGGATCGTCATCCGCGTCAACAAGGACGGCCTGTTCGGTAATCCGAGGACCGTCCTCAATCGCATCCGAAAGGCCATCGCCGACCGCTCCCCCGCCTGACCCCGTTGACTTGCGGCGTGTTGCCCTTATGGGGACGCACATAAGGGCAACACGCCGCAAGTCAACGAATCAGAAGAGGCCGTCCTGCTCACCGGCTTTTGGGCGCTTCTTCCCCTTCTTGTCATGCAGGCCGGCGGCCACCTCGGCCGCATACCGCTCGTGGTTCAGCTCAAGCAGCCGATCCATCAACTCCCGCTGCACGGCCGGCCCCACGGTGTACCGGGTCTCCCGTCCGACCGGGTGATGCCCATGATCGAGTTGCGGGACCAGGTCATCCCACCCATACGCCCGGCACACCGCCTCATCGATCGCCTTGTGGATCTCCCGCAGCTCAAGGATGTCCCCGTCGCTGCACTCCGGGTCATGGACGACGTTGTACGTCTGCGTCAGCCCGGCCTGCCGCGCCAACATGACATCCCGCCGGAACCTATCAAGCCGGTCCCCCAACCTCCGCATCTCCTGCGTCATCTCTGGCAGGGGCAGCGTCTCGAACACATCGGAGGGAGAGTAATTGATGTCCGTCTTCATCGTCGAACTGCGACTCACTGTCCACCAATAGTGCGGGGAGCTGCTCAGCAAAGCCAACATTGCAGTATCGTCCGTCGCAAATACTCCGAGTTTATGAGCAAAGACTTGGCCAGTTGGCACCATAACTGGCATGACGGTCTTGCTAACCAGCGTAATTACGATGGTGTGCCGCAACATTCTGAGAGCATTAACCATGGCAGGGCGCTTGTCGGCATATTGCCAATAACGCTGCGGCAGAGGCTTCCGAAGGGCGTACCTTCCATCCTCTCCAAGGCGCTGACGCCCCGGTCGAACCAAACTGTCCACGATTGCAAATGGGGCAGGATACCTTTTGGCCTGCTCTTCCGGCCAGTCGCGAAAATTAATCACCCACCGGGACGCAGAAAGATCGGGCCTACTATTCAGATTCTCTCCGTTGAGGTACGGAAATAGAACTTCCTTATTCCTCGGATCTCTAACAATCAACTCCTGCGCCTCTTCTGGACTCAACATAAATCCCGTACCCAGCACATAAGATCCGATGAACGCGATGCTCCGACTGCCAACTAGTCGATGGGCAGGACCACTGACACGGGATTGCGGCTCAAGGGAGGATGTAATACCCGAGACTCTGACACCATCCGAGAGTCGATCGACTTCGGATGCAAGAAATGCTTTACTCGTCCAGATTGCACAATACTCAAGAACGGCACTCTTGGAGGGCCAAGGACTCGACCGGACCGCCTGTCGTATTGTCACGCCAATTCTCAGCAAGTGATCGAGCGAAACTTCTCTTGTGTCCCCCTGCGCGAGGGTGTTCGTCGCGATAAGGCCAGTCTGGCCACTTGAAGTCAACAACTCGTGAGAACGCAGAACAAAGTAGGCCACCAGATCGGCACTGCCTCGAACTCCATGGCCGATAATATTGACGAGGTTCTCCCGATAGGCTGAGCCTAGCGAACCACTGACCTTCTTTCCGCCTAGGAATGGAGGATTGCCGATGATGGCGTCGAAGCCGCCCTTCTCAAAGACCTCCGGGATCACCAGGGGCCAGTGGATGGGCTCGCGGTCGAAGCCTCCGGCCGGTTGGTCCGTGCGCAGCCACATGTTTAGCTGGTCACGGGAGGCAAGCTCTGCTGCCTCGTCGCCGGACATGACCTTGAGCGCCTGGGTGACAGCCAGCTTGGAGGCGGTGTCCAGGCCAGCCGCTCCCCTGCTGGCGTTCGCCAACGCCGCGCCGGTGGTGAGGTCGGCGAGGAGGCGGGCGCGTTCGGTGTCCTTCTCGACCTCGGCGAGCATGGCGCGCTTGGTGGCGAGCTTGTCCAGGTCGGTGCCTTCGATCTCGACCAGTTGACGGCGCTTGTCGGCGACGCGGCCGACCAGTTCTCGGATGCCCGTGGTCAGGTTGAAGAGGGCGCCGTCGTCCTCGTGTAGCTTCCGGCCGGCCTTGGCGTCCATGTGCATGACTTCGAGCTGGTCGAGTGACGTGATCCCGAGCAGCGAGTCGCCGACGATGAGGCGGTCGTCCAGGAACGTGAAGGGCTTGTGCGGGTCCATGGAGACGAGCCACAGGGAGAGCTTGGCCATTTCGACGGCCATCTCGTTGATGTCCGCGCCGTAAAGGCAGTGCTCGATGATCTGACGGCTGGCGTCGATGATGACGGGGTCCGCTTCGGCGTCGGCGGCCGTGGTGGTCGACTTGCCCTTGTAGTCGCGGACGCGCTCATCGCCCTCGCGGACCCATGCCTCCACGAGCTTGTCAGCGAGGTAACGGCAGGCGGCCACCAGGAACGCGGCCGAGCCCATGGCAATGTCGGCGACCTTGAGCGACAGGATCTCGTCCGAGGTCTTGAGCTTCCACTCGTTCTTGTCCGCCGTCTGAAGGGGGCCGGGCGAGTAGACGAGCGGCTCCAAAGCACCTTCCACTACCTGCCTCGCGAGGAAGCTGGGCGTGTAGTGGGTGCCGGTGTTCTTCCGTAGCGCTGACTCCGTGACGTACAGGGCGTCCGTCAGGATGACCACGGGCAGGTCGCGGAGGTCTGTGCGGATGAGGTTGTAGAACGGCAGAAGGCGTTCGGTCAGCGGGTAGTCGCCTCCCGTGACGGCCAGCAGCTTGCGCTGGGCGTCCTGCTTCTCGGCGTCCGAGAGGGGCGCGAATCGCTTTTCCAGGGCCTTGGCGGAGCCGATCCGGGAGTCCTTGTACTCGGTGGCGAGCTTGGCGGCAAGCGACGGGACGTCCGGGCTGTCGGCGGCGAAATCCTCCAGGGTGCGGAGGGCGACCTCTTCTTCGAGCCCGGCCTTTCCGATGAGACCAACGTAGGTTTCGTCCGCGTAGAAGCCCTCGAAGGACAGCAGGCCCTCGTAGACGTATCCGATCTGCTCCACGTCCAGGGCGGCGAAGGAAAGCCTCCGGCGTTCACGGCTCTTCCCGGTGCCGATCTGGACGTACTGCACCGCTCGGAGCATGTGCAGGACGGTCCGGTCGTCGATGGTGTGGGGCAGCCACGCGTACGTCTCCGGGTTGAAGATGGAGCCGTCGTGGGCGTGCATCTTCATCTCGGGGTGGTCGACGCCGTAGTACACCGCGTTGAACAGGGCGAGGAGGCGGTGCCAGCCGGTGTAGGTGTGTTCGAGGTCCTCTTCGCTGCCGTCCAGGGCACGTTGTTCAAGTTCCGAGCAGAGGCGGCCGGCGGAGTAGGCCGTCAGGTACAGCTCCTTGTCGGCGGGGAGGAGCCCTCTTTCTTCGGCGAAGAGGAGGAACACGACGCGCATCATGACGGCGACGGCGCCCCGATAGACCTCGTGGGCGGTGACGTCCCCGATGCCGCGTCCGCCCTGGGCGACGTCGGCGGTGTGGGCGCGTCCGATGGCGGCGACCAGCAGTTCCACGGCCTGGCGGACCTGGACGCCGAGGGCCTCGGTGATGTCCTCCTGGTTGTCCTTGCTGACGTCGAGGAGGTGGACGAGCGTCTCGTCGTCCGGGACGGAGAAGAAGCGGGCCCGGTTCAGGATCGACAGGAAGGCGCGGACGACGTCGCGTTCGGCGGCCTCGTGCCAGTTGACCGCGTCGAAGACGGCGGTGGTGGTGACGCCGCCGCGCGGGGCCCAGACGAGGGCCCACCAGCGTCCGTCGGTGGCGAGCCCGAGCTGGACGTCGTGGTGGCGGCAGAGCTGGGCGAGGCGGTCGACGGGGGTCGCGGCCCAGTCCGAGTCCTTGATCCGCTGGGTGGGGCGGTCGTCGCTGATGAGGCCGAGGAGCCGGACGTTCTTCGCGTCCGTCCCGGGGGTCGTGCCCGGTTCGAGGAGGGCGAACGACGGGGTGACCTCGGTGTCGTGCTCGGGGACGTCCATGGACAGGGCGTCCAGGCCGGTGAAGTGCACCGCGTCGTCCCAGCCGAGGAGTCCGGTCAGGACGTAGTCGATCCACGGGCGGCCGGGGAGGGCGGCGTGCTCCTGGCGGAGGCGTTCGCGGGTGCCCTTGTCGAGCGCGTCGAGGGTGGGCCAGACGCGGCGGAGGACGGGGACGCTGAGGAACGGCCCGGACACGTCGATCAGGCTGAGCCAGTCGGCGTGGTTGAAGTCGTCCCTGTGCTTGGGGAACCGTGCCATTGTCAGATCGCCTCTCGCTTCGGGACGACGAACACCACCGCGACGGGGAAGGAGTGCGGTTCGGGACTCGCGTAGCGGGCCTCGATCTGCTGGAGTTCGAGGGCCTTCTCGTCCTCTAGGCGTTGCAGGCGGTCCTCCCAGGATTTGCGGTCGTTCTGGTACTGGCGGATCTCGTCGCGGCTGCGCGTCTCGATCACCGAGAACAGGGTGTCCTCCTCGTCGCCCTTGGCGAGCTGGCCGCGGAGCGTGGCGGCGAACTGGTCGATGTTCGCGGTGATGCGGCGAGACTCGGCCTCGCGGCGCTGGTCGAGGCGCCGTTTCAAGGACTCCTGGCGGGTGTTCTTCCGCCACTCGATGGCGGATTCGAGGCCGGGCCGCAGCGACTCGAACCGTTCGGCGAGCCGGTTCTGGATGCGCGGGGTCGCGGCCGTGCCGGCGGTGAGGGCGCGGTCGAGGACGCCGCCGAGGCGGGTCAGGTTCTCCAGGCGGCGGAACCGCCCCCCATCGGGGGCCCAGCCGCCCGCGTACAGGACCTCTTCGTGCAGGCGGACGCCGTCCGCGCCGACGAGGACGAAGCGGGAGAACGCGGCGACGAGCGTCGCCTCCAGCTCCGGGTCGTCGCTGGTGACGGCGGTGACCCGGTTCAGGTCGATGCGGTCGTTGGACACGGCGGCGCGCAGCAGCCGGGTCGACATCGCGACGAGCGGGTGCCCGAGGTGGGCGAGGACGACGTCGTCGCGGTCCTTCGCGATCCGCTGGTCGAACGTGACGGGGAGCTGGCGGGGCGGCTGGCCGTCCTTCGGCAGCTTCTCCAGCAGGCCGGCGGACGCGCGCTCCCACGAGCCGGTGAGAACGGGAACGTCGTAGACGCCGTCGTCGGGGTCGACGGCCTTCTGGAGCGGCTGCTGCCGGGCGAGTTCGAGGGCGGTGTCGACGACGCGCTTGATGCCGGGCGGGGTGATGCGCAGCTCGCGGACCGTCTCGTCCAGGTTCTCGCGGAGCTTGCGGACCTGGCCGCCGACGTCGGACTCGGACGGGACGTTGTCCTTCTTCGTGGCCCTCGCCGTCTCGGCGTCCACGTCGACTCGCTCTCCGAGGAGGCGGCGCTGGACGGCGTCGGCGAGGACGGCGTTGACGGAGCCGAGGTCCTCCTGCATCTGCGCGACCTTCACGGCGACGCGGGACAGGAACTCCAGGTCGGCCTCGTAGGAGTCGACGGCCTTGTCCCATCCGGTGCCGACGAAATGGCGGATCTCGGGTACCTCGGTCTGGCCGTACCGGTCGATGCGGCCGATGCGCTGTTCCAGCTTGTTCGGATTGAACGGGATGTCGTAGTTGACGAGCCGGTGGCAGTGGTTCTGCAGGTCGATGCCCTCGCTGGCGGCGTCGGTGGCGAGCAGGATGCGGACGGGATGCTCGTCCGGCGCCTTCTGGAAGGCGAGCCGTAGCCTCTCCCGCTCGTGGGCGTTCATGGAGCCGTCGAGTTCGGCCACGCGGTCACCGCCGAAGCCCTGGGCGCGGAGCAGGTCGCGGAGCCAGTCCTTGGTGTCGCGGTACTCGGTGAAGACGATGACGCGCTCGTTCGTCCAGTCGCGGTCGGGGCGGCAGACGGACGTCAGGTAGTCGATGAGTTTGAGGGCCTTCGCGTCAGGCTGCGCCTCATGCGCCGCCGCCCAGTCGTACATGCGCTGGAGGAGGGCCAGCTCCTCGTCGCGGGACTCCACGAGCGGTGTGGTGAGGGTCAGGGCGTCGGACTCGGCCTCGTCCAGGGACTCGTCGTCGAGTGTGGCGACGTCGTCGAAGAAGCCCTCCAGCCATTCGTCCTCGGGCGGGAGGATGTGGCGTCCCTTCGACTTCAGCGTCTCCATGTAGGCGGCGACGGTGTGCGCGAACGCGGCGGGGCTGGAGAACAGGCGCTTCTTCAGCAGCAGGGTCACCAGGTCGGCGGCGCGGCGCCCGCGGGTCTTGTTGAGGCGCCGGCGGCGGATCTGCGCGAACTCCCGCAGCAGCTTGTGGATCTCGCGCTCGTCGTCCGGGTAGACGACGGGGATCTCGCGGGCGTCGCGCGCCTTGAACCGCGGGTTGCCGTTGTCGATGATCTGGCGCTTGAGGCGGCGGACGACCGTGTCCTTGACGGCGGAGTCCTCGGCCGGGACGCCGCGGGCGAAGCGCTGGTCGTCCAGGATCTCCAGGAGCGCGGTGAAGCTCGCCTGGTAGCCGTTGTGCGGGGTCGCGGACAGGAACAGGCGGTGGGTGAAGTGCTGCGCCAGCCTCCGGATGAGCTTCGTCTGTTGGGAGTCGACCGCGTAGATCTGTTTGGGCGCGGCCGGGGCGACGTGGTGCGCCTCGTCCAGGATGAGGAGGTCGAACGTGCGCGGGTAGGTCGGGCCGTCGGCGGGGAGGACCTCGTCGAGGAGGCGCTGCGCCTTGGCGCCGCGCAGCCACGGGAGCGACACGATCGCATGCGGGTACACCTCGAACGGGTTCGCGGCGCTGCCGTGCGTCCGGCGGACCCTGGCACATTCCTCGGAGTCGATGACGGTGAAGTCGAGGCCGAACTTCTCGGCCATCTCGTCCCGCCACTTCACCGTCAGGCCGGCCGGGCAGACAATGAGGATCTTGCGTCCGCGCTGGCGGAGGAGGAGTTCCTGCGCGACCAGGCCCGCCTCGATCGTCTTGCCGAGGCCGACGTCGTCGGCGAGGAGAAGGTTGACGCGGGGGGCGTCGAGGGCGCGGGCGACGGGTTCGAGCTGGTAGTCCTCGATGGCGACGCCGGAGCGGAACGGCGCCTGGAGCGTCTTGACGTCGGCGGACGCGACGGCGCCCCATCGGACCGCGTCGAGGAAGGCCGCGAGACGGTCGGGTGAGTCGAACTTGCCCTGGCCCACCTCGGGAAGGGAACCGGACGGGAGGGTGCGGCGGCCCGGCTCGACCTCCCAGATGACGGAGAGCGTGTCGCCGTAGCGGCCGTCTTCGACGGACTGCAGGGTGACGAGCGTGCTCTCCTGCTGCTCGTCCACGGTGCTCACGACCCAGCGCTGGCCACGCACCTGCACAAGGGCACCGGGAACGGGACGCTCATCGGTCACTGTCGCCGCCAACAGTTCTCCTCATCGAGATTGTCCGCCGGTTTGAGCTGCGCACACTTCGTAGCACAGAGTTCGCGGGGAACGCCGCCCGGCGACCCGATCCGGCCGGGAGGGTCAACCGACCCTACGATATCCCTCGATATCCCATCAACGGATAGGTTGTCCGTGTACTTCATACACGATTGACCGGAGTCGGTCAGAGTCACGTCCACTACGACGGGCAGTCCTTCGATCTGCGGCCCTCCACCGGAGAGATGTTCTGCTCGGCGCACGGTGGGGACGCGATCCACCACGACAGGGACTGCAGGCACATCACCGACAGTCCAGTCAATGTCCTGGCGGCGCTGTCTCCCGGGCGGGGCGGGATGCGGTGTTCAGCGGGTTGAGGGAGGTGGTGGGGTCTTCGTGTTTGGTGGGTAGAGGTGGACGGTCACGTGCAGGGGGGCGAGTGTCGTTGTGATTAGGGGGCGGACGGTCGTCCAGGCGAGGCCGCCGTGGCCGCAGCCCAGGGGTGGGATGGCCACGCTGGTGATGTGTCGCTCGTCCAGGAGGCAGGCCAGGGCCTCCAGGCCGGTTCCTATGTCTTCGAGGCGCGATTTGCTTCGCCAGTGTCGTTTGGTGGGGAAGTTGAGGATCCAGCGGTCGTCCACTGGGACGCAGAGGATCTCTCCCGGGTGCAGGCGGCCTTCGGCGCACGCTTTGGCGTAGGCGGTGAAGTTGTCGGGGTAGGCGCGTTTGAACTGGAGCGCGAGGCCCTTTCCCATGACGCCCGCCGTGTTGACGGGGTTGACGAGCGCCTGCGCGTCGTCCCGCAGGAGGTCTCCCGTCCTCTCGACGATCAACGGATCCCCCGATCGAGTGGTGTCCACGCTGACGGAGCGTAGCGATGGCCTCCGACATCGCATGATCGGGTCAAGATCGGTAACGTGCCGGGATGGTTGAAGTGAGTCCTCGACATGTGCTGTGCGTGCTCGGGTCCGGGCTGGACCTTTCGGAGGTCGAGCGGGTCGCGTCCGGGTTCGGCGGGTTCGTGCTCGACCGCGAGTACTCCGAGTCCGAACCCGATCCTCGGATGCCGGAGGCGTTCGAGGCGTGCATGGCCGCGGCCTCGTTCGACGACGCGGACTGGGCGGCCGTGGAGTCCCACGACACCGTCGCGTACTTGCTGTCCATGCCGATGATGCGAGAAATGGCGGCCGACACCTCGCGGCGGCTGCTGGCGGCAACGGCCGCGCTGCTGGAGTCGGGTGCCACCGCCGTGAAGAACGAGAGCAGCGGCATCGCGCACGGCCGGGAGCGCTGGCTCGCGCTGGCCGAACGAGCGTCCGGCGCCGAGGCGGAGGATCTGGCCGACGCGCTCATCACCGCCTGGGTGAAGCGGCCGATCTCCGATGGGAAGGTGCTCTACAGCTGTGGCATGCACCTTCTGGGCGCGCCGGACGTGGAGATCGAGGCCGAGGCGTCGCAGCTGACCAGGGATGAGCTGGCCGATCTGGTCGTGCATCTGGACACGCTGGCGATCTACCTGCTCACCGACCCGCGCGCGGAGGAGATCGAGGACGGCGCCGGTTTCCGGCTGACCGAGGACTCTCCGCGCTGGGTCCTCCGCACCGGCGCGTGCGACCGCTATGACGAGGACGACTTCTTCTACAACCCCTACGGCTACGTCCGGCTGACCCGGCACGGCTAGACATGGGCTACTGGATGTGGCTGAGCAGGTACGACGGTGCCGAGGTCGCGGCCGTGCTCGACCATCCGCATGGTTTGGACGCGGGGCTGAAGCGGCTGCGGGACGTCTGGGAAGACCTGCCGAACGATGCCGGATACGACCCGTCCGGTTCCCTGTGCAAGATTGAGGAGGTGGACACGCACCGGACGTGGGAGGCCCTCCACGTCCTGCTTACCGGCCTCTCTGACGAGCGCCTGGAGCACGACCTTGGAGACCCTCCCGCCGCCGACGTAGTACTGGGCGGGCTCGTCATGGGTGAAGGGACGATCTATAGGGTGCCGCGCCTCCTGCGCCCCGACCAGGTGCGCGCCGTTGACGGCTTCCTGCGCGAACTCGATCGCGACGCCTTGATTCGTGAGCGTTACGCGTTCCTGAAAGAAGTGCGGCCCTATTCATTCGAGGGCTGGGGATGGCCGCCGAGCGAGGACATGGTGGAACATGGCGTCCTCGCGACGGTCTTCTCCACCGTCCGCGATTTCTACGCCCGCGCGGCCGCCGATGGCAATGCCGTCATCAAAGAGATCGGTTGATGCCTAGCTTCGCGGCGATGGCGTAGTCGACTTCGACGTTGCGATACGTGACGTTCTTCTCCACCCTGTCGGGGAGGTTGGTGCGGCGGCTTCCGGACGCGGCGTCGGCCTCTTCGGTGAACTCGACCGAGTTCTCGGGGGCGGTCTCGAAGCGGAGTTCGTCGGCTTTCACCTTGGCTGTGAAGAGGATGTCCGCCGTGCGGCGGAGCTCGTCGTCGGGGAACTCGTCACGGGCCATGATCACCCCTTGCTCGAACGGGACCGCTCGGAGATCACTCGGAGCAATGCCCGTCCCAGGTCGCGCACGGAATCCTCGGTCTCGTGGAAGGCGTTGCGAACAGCCGTTTCCTCCTGCTCGCTGACTGGGTTCGCCTCTGTGTCCCTCTTGCCTTCTGATTCGTCCTCCTGGTCAGGGCCGTCACCGGTGACGTCCTCGACCGCCTCGCCCGCCTTGCCGCTGACGTTCTCGACCGCCTCGCCCGCCTTGCCGCTGACGTCCTCAGCCGCCTCGCCTGCCTTGTCGGTGACGTCCTTGCCGGTGGCCTCCGCCGCCCGGCCCGCTCCCTCGGCGGCCTCACCCGCACCCTTGCCGACGTCGCTGACACCCTCGCCCGCGCCCTTGCCAACCTCCTCGGCCGCACGCCCGGCGCCTTGGCCGACGTCGCTGACGCCCTCCCCTACTCCCTCAGCGGCACGTCCGGTGCCTTTGCCGACGTCCTCGACCGCGCCGCCCGCACCCTTGCCGACCTCGCCGACGCCCTCACCAGCGCCCTTGCCCACCTCCTCGGCCGCGCGCCCGGTGCCCTTGCCGACGTCCTGGACGGCGCCACCGGCGCCCTCGCCGACGCTCTCGACCGCGCCGCCCGCACCCTTGCCGACGTCCCGGACCGCACCTCCGGCACCCTCACCGACGCTCTCCACCGCACCCCCAGCGCCTTCGCCGACGCTCTCGACGGCTTCGCCGGCGCCGCGACCGACGTCCTCGACCGCTCCCTTGGCACCCTTGCCGACCTCGCCCACCGCGGTCCCGGTGCCGGCGCCGATGTTGCGGGCGGCCGACTCCACGCCGCGTCCGATGTGCTGGAGGATCTCCGGGTTTCGGTCGAGGGTGGTCAGGACGCGGTCGACGATGAGGGCCACGTTGTCGAGCCGCACTTCGAGCTGGGCCTGCGCCTCGACGCCCTTGATCTCCAGCTTGACCCTGCCGAGGAACACGTCCGCACCCACGTTCAGCTTGAGCAGATCGAGCACTTCGGCGACGAGCGAGACGTGCGCGTCCAGGTTCTCGACTTCGAGGGAGATCTCGTCCACCTTGACGAGCGGTACGTCCAGGTAGACGTCCGGCCCTTCACTCGGATGCGGCCGTTTGCCCGGCGTCAAGGTCCTGCCGGTCAGGCCGTTCGACTCGGCGCCGGATCCGTTCCGGTCGCGGTCACGCTCCGGCCTGTCGGACGTGCGGTCGTCGCCCATCGTTCCCCCCGATGCTCCGTCTGCCCCGCCCCATGACTTCCCGGATCCGCGGGTGAACATGCGGCGCCACCAGCGGAGACGTCAGACCTTGGCGCTCTCGGCCTTCTCCTTCTCCGCCTCCTCGGCCTTCGCGGAGCGGTCCTCGCCGTCCTCGCGAGCCTCGCCGCCCTTGTCTTCTTCCTGGTCCTCGCCGGCCTGACCGCGCTCGCCCTCCTCGGGCTCCTGGCCTTCCTCGCGCTCCTGGCCTTCCTCGCGCGCCTTGGCCTCCTCTTCCTCCTTGAGGGCATCCTCGTGGGTCTTGACCACCTCGCCGTCGCGGATCTCGCCGCGCCAGCCCTCGACCTCCTCCTGCTTCAGCAGCGTCTGCGTCATCATGTGGCGCTTGATGTGCTTGAAATCGAGGCGGAGCCGGCGGCCCTGGGCGCGCCAGAGGTTCGCGGTCTTCTCGAAGAAGCCGTCCGGGTGGTACTCGGCCACCAGCAGGATCCGCGTCATGGTGGGCGCGAGCTCGTGGAACGTCACGGCACCGTCGACATAGCCCTTGGGGCCCTTGGACCTCCAGACGATCCGCTCGTCGGGCACCTGTTCCATGATCGTCGATTCCCAGGTGCGGTGGGACAGGAAGATCTGCGCCCGCCAGTTGAGCTTCTCGTCGGACTCCTGCTCGACGCTCTCCACCTTCTTGGTGAAGCTCGGATAGTCGGCGAACTGCGTCCACTGGTCGTAGGCGACGCGCCGCGGCAGCCCCACATCGAACTGCTCGATGATGTTGGTGACCTTCAGCTTGCCGCCGCCACCGCCCTTGCCTCCGCCGCCCTTGCCACTCACGGCCTCCTTCACCTTCTCCTTCGCGCCGGCCGCGCCCGCGCTGAGGCCCGCCTTGACCGGTGACTCGCCTTCGGCGAGTTTCTTCACACCGGCGGCCGCCGCCTTCTTCCCGGCTCCCCCGCCTTCCGCGGCGTCGTTCAACCGCTCGGTCAGACCCGCGATCCTGCCGCCGGCCTGCTCCAGCGTCCGCACCATGAGCGCCTGGACGAACTCCCGGCCGACCTTCTTGAGCTCCTCGACCGGAAGGTCCTGGGCCGCCTTGCCGCCGTTGCCTCCGTTGCCCGTTTCCGTCATGATCAGCACTTCGCTCTCTAGGCCGTTGTCCCCGACTCCCGGGACATAGCCCGACAGACTGCAACAAAACGACGGAAACGTCACTGACCAGCAAAAACGAAAGATCTACCGGCCGTATACCCGGCCCGTTCAGATCTCGAGGGCGCCCCGGGGGTGTCCGCGCTCCCGGCCGCACGGGGTCAGGGCCACGACGCCATGTCCCTGGACGTCCGTCTCCGGCCCCAGTGCGGACGGGTCGACCGAGGCGCGGGCGGCGACGGTCGTCGCGTGAGCGTCGTCGGGAATGCCAAGGTCCTTCTTGACCTGGAGATAGCGGGCCAGGAAGGCGTCACTGTCGTTGATGTCGACGCCGTCGAAGGCATCGTCGGGGAAGGCGTCGATGTGCGGGAGGACATAACCGTCCTCGGCGGGGTGGGAACCGATCTGGTCTTCCGGCTCCTCGATGTCGTAGTAGCGGACGATCTCGCCCTTCTCTGCGACACACCAGGCGGTCCAGCTGTCTCCGCAGCTCGCGCCGTACCAGTGAGCCGTACCGAAACGGAGGCTCAGCTCACGGCAGTGGCTCTGAACGGCGGCGGCATCGACTTCCTCGTCGTGATAGTCGAAGGGGTCCCCGAACAAAAGCGTCCAGCCATCCACCCGCGGGGTCACGTACACCCGGCGGCACGAGCGGTGCTCACCGGAGAAGGCGTGGTGGTCGTGGTTCCACGCGGAAGCGCCCAGCCGCATCGTGACGGGCTCGGGATCGGAGAGGCCGAACGCGTCCAGGACGGCAGGCTGATCAACGGTGGGGACGGCGTACCAGGTGCCGCACAAATGCATCGGCTCAGGCGTCTCGGTCGCGAGCTTCACCCGGATCAGACGCCGGATGAGCGCCCGGTCGCGGTCGCCCAGGGCGGCAGGACCACCGACCGCGACAAGGGCCTCCAACGCACGCCGCCGAAGCCGCCCAGACGAGCGCCGCGCGTCACGCAAGGACGAAAGCGCCCCAGGCCCGATCTCCTGAAGCGCCCAAACGACCCGCCGCCGCACATCCTCATCGGGGTCGTCCAGAAGAGCGATCAGGTCAGGCACGTACGGCAGGGCGGCCGCCCCCTTGAGCTGGAGCACATAGGCCGTGTTATCCCGCACTTTCGGGCTCGGATGCCCCAAACCCGGGACGAACACAGAAAGATCGTCGATCTCAAGCCCGGAATGCGCCCACCCACAACGCCGCGCCACCTCGGCGGAGGAGGCCGTGGCCATGGCCTCGATCAGCGGATCGAGCGCGGGAAGACCGATGCGGCGCAGTACCACCGCACTGGTCACCCAGTCGACCGGCGACCCCTCGTCGCACAGAACGTCCAACACAGGCCGCACAGCCACCTCACCGAGGGCAACGAGAGCATCCCCCGCGGGCTTCTTCTCGCCTCCGGCCAACTGCTCAACCAGCTCCGCAATCTTCACGCCCAAGAGGATTGCACACCCCGCCGACACACCGCCCGCTACCGATGAGGCCCGCCGCCGTACCAGTCGGGGTCTCTGGTCGACTGTTTCCTGGAAGCCGACCAAAGACCCCTGCTGTCAGGCGGTCAACTGTCGAAGCATCTCGGCCGAATCGTGCAGGTTCGTCATCTGCACGAATCGACCGTTACCGACCTTGTAAATGGCGTACTCGACGATCTCGAACGAGGCGCCGGAAGGAGGAACACCGAGCCACTCCTTCGCTGGAGTGCCGGTGTTGATCGCGCGTACGGCGATCCCGTCACGGTCGAACAGCAGCTCCTTGATCTCCCAGTGAATGTCCGGAACGGCTTCGACGATCCCCTTCAGGACCGCGACGACGTCGTCCCGGGTGCCAGGCTCGCCATTCAGCATGACCTGGTCATCGATGAACTCGTCCATGCCGTCGAACTCATGGGCGTTGAGCGCCGCCGCATAGCGCATGTACCAGCTGCGCAGATCCTTCTCGGTCATCGGATCGCCCCTTCTTCTGTACCGCTCTGTCACGGAGCGTCTCCGACCTCCGCAGATTTCGGCACCGATCAGTGCCGAATGGGACTGTAGCACTTCTGCACCGATCGGTGCAGAAGGTAGGGTGGTGCGATGCAGAAGGCACAGCTGGGGCGTCCGCGAGCGTTCGATGCCGAGGCGGCGCTCGAGAAGGCGATGGTGGTCTTCTGGGGGCAGGGCTACGAGGGTGCCAGCCTCGCCGACCTGACCGAGGCCATGGGTATCTCCCGCAAGAGCATGTACGCGGCCTTCGGCAACAAGGAGCAGCTCTTCCGAAAGGTGTTGCAGCGCTACACGGAAGGTCCCGGCGCCTACGTCGTCCAGGCGTTGCGAGCACCCACCGCCCGCGAGGTGGCCGCGGTGTTCCTCGCCGGCTCGGTCCGGGCCAACACCCGGCCCGGATGCCCCACTGGGTGCCTGGGTGTGCAGGGCGCGCTGGCCGTCGGCGAGACCGGGCAGGTCGCGCGCGACATCCTGACCGAGTGGCGCGCCCAGGGCCAGGTGCACCTGCGCGACCGATTCCAGCGGGCCGTCGCGGAGGGCGACCTGCCCGCCGACGCCGACCCGGAACAGATCGCTCGCTACGTCATGACGATCGCGAACGGCATAGCCGTACAGGCGGCGGGTGGCGCGGCATGCGAGGATCTCCAGCGCGTGGCCGACGCCGCTCTGCGGAACTGGCCGCCGGCCTGACGACCGATGCTCGGGCAGGGCATCGAACCGGTAGCCGCCCGCTACCGATGCGGCCCGCTGAACAGCCCCGCCCACCCGCGGGGGCCGGGGCCTATGAGTCGTCAGTCGAGGAGGTCTTCGGCCTTGTCGATGACGGCGGCGCGCTTCACCCAGCGTTCGAGCTGGTCAGTGTCGGTGCAGCCGGTGACACGCTCGCGGAGATCGTCCGAAACCACCAGGCCCCGCGCTTCCAGCATGAGCAGGAGCGCCTTGGCCTCGCCCTTCGCTTCACCCTGTGCCACGCCCTCGGCACGGCCCTCGGCACGGCCCTCGGCACGGTGGGACTTGCCCCAGTCGGCGTTCTCCCTCTTTCCTCCGGTTTTGCTGCCGACTTTGTCGAGTGCGGCGAGCGCACCGCACACGACCGCTTCGACGTCCGGTCCGTTGGCATGGCCCGGTGAGCTCAGGACCGCCAGTTCAGGAAGCGCGCCCGCCATTATGAGCGTTTCGGAATGAGATGTCATGCGGTTTCGAAGACAGAACCGACAATGTTCGAAGCGAGATGCGACTATTTGCTGACATGTAGGGTGCCGTGGGCGCCGGTTTCGGCGTGGCGCATGTCGTGGTCTACGAAGGGGTAGTGGCCGGGGGCGGGGATGACGGCTTCTGCGAAGCCGCCTTGGCCGGGGGCCAGGTCGAGGATTTGGGCACCGCCCGGGTCTCCCTTGCGCAGAAGGTAGGCGCCTTCCTTGTAGACGGTGTCGAACTGGGCTCCGACGATGTGGAATGCCGTGTTCGAGGACGGGCCCGCGTCCACTACCCAGACGCGGACGCGGTCGCCTGCTCGGGCGGTGAGGGGGGCGTGGTCGTAGCCGGCGGCGGTGCCGTTGAACATCCAGGCATCGGGGCGGCCGTCGCGCATCTTGGCGACTTGGGCGGAAGAGCCGGGAGCGCCCAGGTAGAGCTCGCCCTGGACGAGGACGTACTCGCGGTCGGCGCGGGGCAGGTCGGGTGGGTCGATGATGACCGCGCCGTACATGCCGTTGCCCATGTGCTGGAGCATCGGCATCGTCGAGCAGTGGTAGAGCCAGGCGCCCGCGTGTTCGGCGCGGAAGCGGTAGGTGAGGCGCTCTCCTGGCTGGATGGTCCGCATAGGGACGTCCGGGGCGAGGGATCCGGCGTGGAAGTCGATGCCGTGTCCCATGGTCCCGTCGTTGACGAACGTGATGGTGAAAACGTCGCCTACCTTGCCGTGCAGTACCGGGCCTGGGACGGTTCCGCCGAACGTCCACATGCGCTGGCGCACGCCTGGGGCGACCTCCAGTTCCTGTTCTGTGGCGTGCAGGTCGAGGCGGTGTTCCTTGGCGCCTGGGGCGGGCTTGAGCGTGGCGTCGTGGGGGCGCCAGGTCGGGGACATCGGGGTCGTCAGGTCCAAGGGGCCCGACGACATCTGGTGGTTTGCATGCGTCGTCCGGATCTGCATGGTCATGCCTGCGGCACGGTGGCCGGCCACTGTGCACCAGCCGTCGATCGTCCCCTTCACCGAAGGGACCGTCAGCGTCGCTGACCGTCCTTGATCGAGCATCGGGGTCGCCTGGCCGGACGCTAGCCGCAGGTCGTGCTGCATCGTGTCCTTGTTGGTGACGCGCAGGACGAGACGGGTGCCTGGGGCGGCCTCGATCGTCCCGGGGCGGATGCGCATGTCGGCGAGTGTGACGTCCACGACTCGTGTGCCCGATGCCGTGACGGTCTGGGCGGGGCGTTCGCCGCCGGCCGTGACCCCCACCGCCAGCGCGGTAAGGAGGATTCCGGCGGTGATGGCCGCGACGGTCGGTGAGGGACGGTGAGAGCGCAGGATCGTCGCGGCTGCCAGTAGGACGAAGGCGGCCAGCGCGGCGAGGACGATCGTCCAAGCCGCGCGGTTCAGCCACCAGGGCACGGGGGCCGCCAGCAGCGGCACGGCGAGATTGATCGCTGCCGTTCGGAGCTTCCAAGCGCGTTCGATCAGGGATGCGTTGGCCTTCAGCGCCGCCGGGCCGCCGCCCAGGACGACCGGGAGCAGGAAGGTCAGGGCGCCCAGGAGCGTCTGCCCGATGAAGCCGACGAGAACGAGCGGGAGCAGGTCGGACAGGCTCTGCCGGGACGCGTCCACGACCAGCGTGACCGCGAACCAAGCGGTCCCGGCGGCGAGCACCCACGAGGCGGGGGTGTGGGGATGGCGCCGGCGAACCGTCTGGACGAAGGGGACGAGCGCCAGCGCGGCGGCGCCCGCGTAGAGGAAGAGCCCGGCGGCGGCGAGCCATCGGAGTTCGGCGAGCAGGCCGCCGGCGGCGCATCCGAGTCCGGGTACGGCGAGGCGCAGGGACCAGCGTGCGATCCGGCCCGTCCCGTCCGCCACGCGGGTTCGCAGGACGGTCGGCCACAGCGTGAACAGCGTGCCGAGGACCGCCAGCCCGACCCAGCCGAGGATGTTGACCTGCGCGTGCGCGGCGCGCATCGGCTCATGCCATCCGGACGGGGCGCGGCCGGACGCCATCAGCCCGCCCAGCGTCCCGCCGGTGACCAGCGCGGCGCCGGCCCACAGGTACCAGGTGACGACGTGCGCGAACCGTCCGCCGAGGGCGTTCCGGCCGCGCAGCGCCACCACGACGGTGTGTGCGGCGATCACGGCCACGACCGCCCCAGCGCCGCCGACAGCCACCCACGGGAACCCTTCGGAGACGCCGCAGAGAACCGCGATGATGCCCGCGTTCAGCACCGCCAGCCGCGTCATGGGCCACCAGTCCGGGGGCGGCGGTAGGCGCAGGAGCGCGGCGGCGAAGTGTTCCGTCCAGGTCACGATGGCGTTGGTGACCGCGCCCAGCAGGAACAGGTGAAGGAGCAGCCACTGCGGCGCGGGCAGTTCGCGATGGACGAGGGCGGCGGCCACGGTCAGCGCCAGCCAGGCCAGCACCACCCCGTTGGCCACGGCGTGCCACACCGACCGCGAACGGCGCGGGGCCGGGGGCGGGCCCACTGCCGGGCGCACTCCGATGGACGTCATGACGGTTCCCCTCGCGGCAGGTGGGACGCGGCCACGGCGCAGCCGCCGAAGAGCAGGAGCGACACCTCTCCCAGGACGCCGCCGAGGGTCCGCAGGCCGGTGACGGCGGAGACGTCTCCGGCGACGCGGACCAGCAGGGACGCGTGCAGCAGCACGAGAGGCGCGTACAGGACGGGGTGGTACGGCAGCCGCACCCGCAGGACCGCGGGCAGGATCACGGGCGCGTGCCCGAAGACCATCGACATCACGAAGCCGAGGAAGACGGCGTGCAGGGCGGCGTCGTACAGGCCGCCCGACGGCCGTCCGGCGGCGAGCCAGATCGTCCCGGCGACGGCGAGCCACAGGTATCCGGCGAGCAGGCAGGCGGCGGCGTAGCGGGGCAGGCCCGTCGAGCGGACGGTCCGGCGCGCGATGTCGTGCACGGCGAGCCAGCCCGCCAGCACGGCCATCCCCAGGCCGGTGAGCCGCCAGCCCGCGTCCGGCCACAGGGCGGAGGCGGCGGCGCCCGCGCCGATGAGCGCGGCGGCTCCGAGAAGGCCGTCGGACGCGCGGCGCCCGAGGAAGGCGACGCGGGCGAGTTCGAGGCGCTCCCCCGCGATCGTGAGGACGAGGAAGGCGGCGAGCCACGGGACGATCTCCGCGACCGTCCGGCCGCCGATCCACAGCAGACCGCCGGTGTACCAGGCGACGGCGCCGGACGCCTGGACCGCCAGGTCGCGTCCTGTCCGGCGGCCGAGGACGGCGATGTAGACCGCGACGAGCCAGCCGCCCGCTGCGGTGAGGAGCAGCCGCCCGGGGACGGTGAGACCGGCGGCGGTGGTCAGGGCCCCGACGCCCGCGAGCGCCGGGGAGATGTAGGCCCACGGACGTCCGAGGGCGACGGCCCGTTCGAGCGAGATCAGCGTGCCGAGGAAGCCGAGCGCCATCAGCGGGCCGTGCTGCTGCGCGAAGGACGTGCGCGGGATCGGGACGCCGGCGTCCAGCAGGCCCAGCGCCCCCCACAGCCCGGCGATGAGGGAGAGCAGCGCGCCGGCGAGCAGCGGGAACCGGCGCGCCGCCGGGCGGGGTGCGGCCCGGGGGCGGCCGGCTACCCCGACGATCCGATCCTCCATGCCATCGATTATAAATACAAGTACTGTTGTAAAAAATGCCCGGCACCGAGGAGTGCTAATGACCACATCGACCGCGAGCCCGCAGCAGGAGACCGTGCGGGCGATCCTCGACCACCACGAGCGCCTCGGCCGGACGATGGCCGACCACGCGCTCACCGTCTCCCGCGCCGTCGACCAGCTCGCCGCCCCCTACGAGCGGCGTGACCAGCTCGTCGCGTTCTGCCTGGAGGAGGTCCTCCCCCATGCCGAGGCCGAGGAGGGGACCCTCTACGAGGCGGCGGAGGATCTGCCCGGCGCCCGGCTACTGCTTCGTTCGATGCTCCGCGAGCACACCGTCCTGCGCGAGAGGGTCGCCGAACTGGGGGCGGCGCGGACGCCCGGAGAGGCGGTCAGCGTGGCGGCCGCGGTGAACGCCCTGTTCCAGTCCCACCTGGAGAAGGAGAACGATCTGCTCCTGCCCGCCCTGGTGGACGCGGGCGTCGATCTCGGCGCGCTCCTCGCCGGAATGCACGAGATCCTCGGCGGCGGCCAGGAGCCCGCCGGCGGCCATCACTGCACCTGCGGGGGCCATGACGACCCCGGCACGCCGGGCGCCACGGCCGAGGTCACCGAGGACGGCGAACTGGACGTCCGGACGCTCGTCCCGGCACAGCGCCATCAGCAGATCTTCGCCGCGTTCGGGGCGCTCGCGCCGGGGACGGCGTTCGTCCTGGTCAACGACCACGACCCGAAGCCGCTCTACTACCAGTTCGCCGCCGAGCACCCGGGCGGGTTCACCTGGGACTACGAGGAGTCCGGCCCGGAGGTCTGGCGCGTCCGCGTCGGCCGCCCCTGACGGGACCGGAACGCACCTGGCGGTCGCGGCGCGGGCGACCGCCAGGTGTTTTTCACAATCCGGTTTGCGGAAACCCTACGACGGGTCGTAGGCGAGGTTGGGGGCCAGCCAGCGCTCGACCTCGGCCACGGGGAGGTCGCAGCGGCGGGCGTAGTCCTCGATCTGGTCCTTGCCCACGCGACCGACCGTGAAGTACCGGGACTCCGGGTGGGCGAAGATCAGACCGCTGACGCTGGCGGCCGGGGACATCGCGTACGACTCGGTGAGCTTCACGCCGATGCGGCCGGCGTCGAGCAGGTCGAACAGCGTCCGCTTCAGGCTGTGGTCGGGGCTCGCCGGGTAGCCGAGCGCCGGGCGGATGCCGCGGAAGCGCTCGGCGTGCAGGTCCTCCAGGAGGGGGTCGGCGTCCGGCTCGAACCAGGCGCGGCGGGCCTCCAGGTGGACGTACTCGGCGAACGCCTCGGCGAGCCGGTCCGCGAGCGCCTTCACCATGATCGACTTGTAGTCGTCGTTCTCCTCCTCGTACTTCGCGGCGAGGTCCTCGGCGCCGAGGATCGTCACGGCGAAGCCGCCGAGGTGGTCGCCGGACGGGGCGACGTAGTCGGCGAGGCAGCGGTTCGGGCGGCCCTCCGGCTTGGACGTCTGCTGGCGCAGCATCGGGAACCGCGGCCCGTCGTCCAGAAGGATGTCGTCGCCCTCGGAGTGGGCGGGCCAGAAGCCGTAGGCGCCGCTGGCCTCGAACGAGCCGTCCGCGATGATCTGGTCGAGCAGCGCGTTGCCGTCGTCGAACAGCTCGCGGGCGACGGGCTGGTCGAGGATCGCCGGGTACTTGCCCTTCAGCTCCCAGGCCAGGAAGAAGAACTGCCAGTCGATCATCTCGCGGATCGCGGTCAGCTCGGGCCGGACGATCCGGACGCCGGTGAAGTCCGGGACCGGGACGTCGCCGAAGTCGACCCGCTCCTTGTTCGCCCGCGCCCGCTCGATGGTGAGGAGGGGGCGCCGCTGCTTGTTCTCGTGCTGCACGCGGAGCCGCGCCTGCTCCTCGCGGTTCGCGGCGTCCAGCGCGGAGGCGCGGTCCTCGTCGAGCAGGTCGGAGACGACGCCGACGACGCGGGAGGCGTCCAGGACGTGCACGGTAGTCGCGTCGTAGGCGGGCGCGATCTTCACGGCGGTGTGCTGGCGGGACGTGGTGGCGCCGCCGATCAGCAGCGGCAGCCGCATCCCGCGCCGCTCCATCTCGGCGGCGACCGAGACCATCTCGTCCAGCGACGGGGTGATCAGCCCGGACAGCCCGATCGCGTCGGCGTTCTCGGCGATCGCGGTGTCGAGGATCTTCGCGGCGGGCACCATCACGCCGAGGTCGATCACGTCGTAGTTGTTGCAGCCGAGGACGACGCCGACGATGTTCTTGCCGATGTCGTGCACGTCGCCCTTGACCGTCGCGAGGACGACCTTGCCCTGGCCGCGCTCGGTGTGGACGCGGCCGGCCCGCAGCGCCTCCTCCTTCTCCTTCTCCATGAAGGGCTCCAGGTAGGCGACCGACCGCTTCATCGCGCGGGCGCTCTTCACCACCTGCGGGAGGAACATCTTGCCGGAGCCGAACAGGTCGCCGACGACCTTCATGCCGTCCATCAGCGGGCCCTCGATCACGTCGAGGGGGCGGGCGGCCTTCCGCCGGGCCTCCTCGGTGTCCTCCTCGATGAAGTCGACGATGCCGTGGACGAGGGCGTGCGACAGCCGCTGCTCGACCGGCGCGTCCCGCCAGGACAGGTCGACCTCGCGCTTGGTGGCCTCGCCCTTGACGTTCTCCGCGAACGACACGAGCCGGTCGGTCGCGTCGGGGCGGCGGTCGAACAGCACGTCCTCGACCAGTTCGAGCAGGTCGGCCGGGATGTCCTCGTAGACGGCGAGCTGCCCGGCGTTGACGATGCCCATGTCGAGCCCGGCGCGGACGGCGTGGAACAGGAACGCCGAGTGCATCGCCTCGCGGACGACCTCGTTGCCCCGGAACGAGAAGGAGAGGTTGGAGATGCCGCCGCTGGTCCGGGCGCCCGGGCAGCGCTCCTTGATCAGGGGCAGCGCGTCGATGAACGCCTTCGCGTACCCGTTGTGCTCGGAGATGCCGGTCGCGACGGCGAGGACGTTCGGGTCGAACACGATGTCCTCGGCGGGGAACCCGGCCTTCCGCGTGAGCAGGTCGTAGGCGCGGCCGCAGATCTCCACCTTGCGCTCGGTGGTGTCGGCCTGGCCGGTCTCGTCGAAGGCCATGACGACGACGCCGGCGCCGAAGTCGCGGATGCGGCGGGCCTGCTCCAGGAAGGGGCCCTCGCCCTCCTTGAGGCTGATCGAGTTGACGACGCCCTTGCCCTGGACGGTCTTCAGCCCCGCCTCCAGGACGCTCCACCGCGAGCTGTCGACCATGATCGGGATGCGGGCCACCTCGGGCTCGGTCGCGATCAGGTTGAGGAACGTCGTCATCTCCCGCTCGCTGTCGAGCAGGTCGGCGTCCATGTTGACGTCGAGGAGGTTCGCGCCGCCGCGGACCTGCTCCAGCGCCACGTCCACCGCGGCCTGGTGGTCGCCCGCCTCGATCAGCTTGCGGAACCGCTTGGAGCCGGTGACGTTCGTCCGCTCGCCGATCATGATGAAGCCGGTGTCGGCGCCGATCTCGAACGGCTCCAGGCCGCTGAACCGGCTGGCCTTCGCGGGCCGAGCGACCTCGCGGGGCGCCGCCCCGCGGACCGCCTCGGCGATCTTGGCGATGTGCGCGGGGCCGGTCCCACAGCAGCCGCCGACCGCGTTGACCATGCCGGACGCCGCGAACTCGCCGAGCTTGGCGCCCGTCTCGTCCGGCGTCTCGTCGTAGCCGCCGAACGCGTTCGGCAGCCCGGCGTTCGGGTGGGAGGCGGTGTAGGTGCCGGCGATCCGCGCGAGCTCCTCCACGTGGGGGCGGATCTGGTCGGCGCCCAGCGAGCAGTTCACGCCGGCGACGAGCGGCTCGGCGTGCTCGATCGACCGCCAGAACGCCTCGACGGTCTGGCCGGACAGCGTCCGGCCGGACAGGTCGACGATCGTCACCGAGATCCACAGCGGCAGGTGCGGGGCGACCTCGCGGGCGGCGGCGATCGCGGCCTTCGCGTTCAGCGTGTCGAAGATCGTCTCGATCAGCAGCAGGTCGACGCCGCCCTCGGCGAGGCCGGCGATCTGCTCGGCGTAGGTGTCCTTGACCCGGTCGAACGTGACGGCGCGGTAGGCCGGGTCCTCGACCCGCGGGGACAGCGACAGCGTGACGTTCAGCGGGCCGACCGATCCCGCGACGAACCGGTCGCCGTACTCGTCGGCGGCCTGCCGGGCGATCTCGGCGCCGCGCACGTTCATCTCGCGGACGAGGCCCTCCAGGCCGTAGTCGGCCTGGCCGATGCTCGTCGCGGTGAACGTGTTGGTGGTGGTGATGTCGGCGCCGGCGTCGAGGTACTGCCGGTGGACGTCCAGGATCACGTCCGGGCGGGTCAGGTTGAGCAGGTCGGGGTCGCCGGTGACGTCCTTCGGATGGTCACCGGCGATGCGGTCACCGCGGTAGTCCTCCGGGGTCAGGCCCGCGCCCTGGAGCATCGTGCCCCAGGCGCCGTCCAGCACCGCGATCCGCTGCTCAAGAAGCTCACGCAGGTCGTTCTGCCGGTCGTTCATTGTTTCCGAGCACCTCCCAGGTCATATGGGAGGCGCCCTTGCGGAATCGGATCACTGGGGGCCGAGCGTGGCGGGCTCTCGCCCGTTGCAGCGCCTCTCGGCCACATGTCGAGGTTACCGTCCGATGGCCCGATGTGTCAGGCGCGCCCCAGGATGCGGGCAGGATGAGGTGATGCGCGCACGACCGATCTCGCCGTCGCTCGTGGTCACGGAACTGTCGGAGCGGATCGCCGCCCTCCCGCGGGATTCCTGGTCGCGGGTCGCGATCGACGGTGCCCCGCCCGCGGCGCCCGCCGACCTCGCGGACGCGCTCGTCTCCCCCCTGCGCGCCCTGGGACGGGACGTCGTGCGGGTCTCGGCGGGCGGATTCCTGCGTCCGGCCTCGCTGCGCTACGAGTTCGGGCGGGACGACCCGGACGCGTTCTACGACGAGTGGCTCGACACGGGCGGGCTCGTCCGGGAGGTGCTCGGGCCGCTGGAGCCGTCCGGCAGCGGGAAGGTCCTGCCGAGCCTGTGGGACGCCGACCTCGACCGCGCGACGCGGGCCCGCCACATCACCGTCCAGCCCGGCGGGGTCCTCCTGCTGGACGGCTCGCTGCTGCTCGGGCGGGGGCTCCCCTTCGAGCTGACCGTCCACCTGACCTTGTCGCGCGGCGCGCTGGCCCGCGGCACTCCGGACGCCGGCTCCTGGACGCTCCCCGCCTACGCGCGCTACGAGGCCGAGGCCGACCCGGTCCGGAGCGCCGACGTCGTGCTCAAGATGGACGACCCCGCGCACCCGGCGCTGGTCACCGACGCTTAGGGGCGCCATTCCTCCTGGTAGGCGGGATGGGTCGCGTAGGGAAGGGCGAGAAGGCGCAGGACCTTCTCGCGGACGGACTGGGCGGCCTCCAGCTCGGGCGTCCGATGCCCCTGCCCGAGAATCCAGGACTGCTTCTCGTACTCGTCGAGGATCTGGCGCCTCGCCGCGACCTCGGCGAGCGTGCGGAACGGGTCGTGCCGGGCGATGTGCTCGGCGTACGCCCCGTTCTCCGCCGTCGCGACGTAGGCGGGCTCGCCGGTGTCGGCGTCGCCGGTTCCGGCGTCGCCGGTTCCGGGGTCGGTGCTGACCGTTCCGGAGGGTGTCGCCAGCCAGGGGGCGCCGGAGCAGGCGCGGGCCGTCTGCTCGTCCCTGTCCAGCCGGGCGCGGAGGAACTCCACCAGATCCATAGGGCCATCCTGCCCGGGTCACGGGCGGGATGGCCCTGGGAGATCCATCAGGCGGCACAGTTGCCGGTGACCGGCTTGCCCGCGAAACGGTCGGCGAGGAACGCCATCGCGTCCGGCTCGCTCCAGAGCATGCCGGTGGCGTGCTCGGCGAGCGTGTAGGTCTTCCACGTGACGTTGGCGCCCTTGGCGCACCACGTCTTGTGGAGGGTGTCGGCCTGCGCGAACGGGATGATCTCGTCGTAGACGGCCTGCGTCTGGAGGACGGGCGCGCTCGGCGCGGTGCTGCCGAGCTTGTTGGCGTCGAGGCGCGCCTGCCACTCGGGCCTGGTCAGGGGATCGCTGGTCGTGTAGTCGCTGATGTGCTTGAACGCGGTCTCCACGACCGTGAGGGGCCCGTCGACGCTGACCAGGCACATGTCCTTGGCCTTCTCCAGCAGCTCGCGGCCGTTGCCGTTCAGGTACTTCTCCAGGTCGAGTTCGGAGTAGGCGGCGTCGTAGCCGACCGCCGCCATGAACATGAGCGCGATGAACGGGGAGCCGTCCAGGCTTCTGGCCACGGCTCCCAGGTCCGCCGGGACACCGCCGGCGAACGTGCCCTTGATCGCGAGCTCCGGCGCGTAGGTCGCGGCCAGTTCCGCCGCCCAGCCCGAGGACGTCCCGCCCTGCGAGTAGCCCCAGAGCCCGACCGGACTGCCGCCGAGGCCCGCTTCCGGGAGGCGCTGCGCGGCCCGCGCCACGTTCAGCAGCGCCTTGCCCTGGGATCGGCCGACCTCGTAGGTGTGCCGGCCGGGCGTCCCCAGGCCCTCCATGTCGGTGACGGCGACGGCCCAGCCCCGGCTGAGCGCGTCGGCGATGAACAGCTCCTCGTAGTCCAGACCCCGCGTGAGCGTGTAGGACGGGGCGCACGCGTCGCCGAGCCCGCGGGTCCCGACGGCGTAGGAGAGGAGCGGGCGCCTGCCCTGGCCCGTCCAGGCCCTGGCCGGGACGAGGACCATGCCGGACACGGCGGTCGGGCGGCCGTCGGCGGTCTCCGACCGGTACAGCACCTGCCAGGACTTCACGCCCTCGTACGGCGCGTGGCCGAACGGGTCCACGGTGAACACCGCGGGGCGCGAGCGGATGACGTCTCCGGGGGCGCCGTCCGGGAGCGGGGACGGCGGCGTGTAGAACGGGTCCTCTGCGGGGGTCGGGGGATCCGGCGGCGCCGCGGTGGCCGGGCCCTGGAGCGCGGCGGCCGTCATGGCGATCCCGATGCAGGACGCCACCGCGGCGCGCGCGAGCCGGCGGACGGTGATGGACATGGCGGGTAACCCTTCGTCGTCGCCCCTGCCGTCGGCGTGACGGCCACCCGACCGTAACGTAATTAGACACTTACTCCAATGAGTATGAGCGTGCATCGCCGGGCCCGGATTGTCACCGTCCTGACAAAGACGCCCTGACTCACCTGTTCAGCGGCGTCGCCGCAGTACGTCCTTTCCAGGCGCCGCCCTGACCGGCCCGGTGCCTGCGGGCGGAGTCAAGGGTCATGGCGGCGTACATCAGGGCCACAAGCGGCAGCGCCGGGGCCCGCAGCGGCGACAGGCCGTAGAAGCGGAGCATGGGCTCGTAGGTGAGCGCCATGAGCGACCAGCCGAGCGCCCCGGCCGCGAGGACCGCACCGTTCCCGGCGGCCAGGCCGGCGATCGCCGCGGCGGGCGGGACCGCGTACAGCAGGACCAGGCCGAGGACGGTCCCGGCGAGCAGCGGCGGCGAGTAGCGGAGCTGGTGGTAGGCGCTGCGGGCGATCATCGCCCAGAGGTCGCCGAGGCGGGGGTAGGGGCGGCGGCTGACCACGTCGCGGGCGAGGTCGAGGCGGCAGCGCCCGCCGGCGCGCTTGACCAGGCGCCCCATCGCCACGTCGTCGATCAGCGCGTCGTGGATCGCCGCGAGCCCGCCGGCGGCGGCGAGGGCGGCGCGGCGGACGAGCATGCAGCCGCCCGCCGCCGCGGCCGTGCGCGTCCCGTCCCGGGTCACGCGGCGGAACGGGTAGAGCTGGGCGAAGAAGTACACGAACGCGGGGACGATCACGCGTTCCCAGCGGGTGCGGGTGTTCAGCGTCGCCATCAGGGAGACGAGATCGCGCCGCTCTGCCACGGCCGCGCGGACGAGCTTCATCACCGTGCCGGGCCGGTAGGCGATGTCCGCGTCGGTGAAGAGGAGGTAGCCGGGCTCCCCCGCCGCGCCGACGCCCTCCGACATCGCCCACACCTTGCCCGCCCATCCCGGCGGGCGTTCGCCGGCGGCCACCACCCGCAGCCGGGGATTCCCTTCCGCCACCCGGACGGCCGTCTCCGCGGTGCCGTCGCTGCTGCCGTCGTCGACCAGAACCACGCGGAAGCGTCCCGGATACTCCTGGGCCAGCAGGGTCGGCAGAGTCACCGGCAGGACGGCCGCCTCGTCGCGGGCCGGGACCACGGCCACGACGTCGGGCCAGGCGTCCGGGTCCGCCGCGTCCGGGAGGCCGGGGCCGGTCCTCCAGAAGCCGCCGTGGCCGAACGCCAGATACAGCCAGCCCGCCAGCGCCGCCACGGCCAGAACACCCACGACCACCACGTCCCGCAGCCTCGCATCGCACCGGCGCGGCCGTCCAACACCATGAACCGGCCGGCGGGGCGGGGGCGCGCTAAAGTCGCGCGGGTGGACGAGGTCCTCTGGAAGGCCGCCGCCAAGCTGCGCGGATCCGTCGACGCGGCACGGTACAAGGACTTCGTCCTCGGGCTCGTCTTCCTCAAGTACGCCTCCGACAAGCACATGTCCGACAAGCACTCATCGGACAGGGCCCTGCCGGTGCCGGCCGGGGCGCGGTGGGCGGACCTCGCCGCGGCGTCCGGGCCCGGCACGCTCGGCGAGCGGATCGACGCCGCGATGGACACGATCATGCGGGCCGATCCGTCCCTGGACGGCGTGCTGCCGAAGATCTTCGCCGGGGTCGACCAGCGGCGCCTCGGTGACCTGGTCGAGCTGATCGGGCAGGTGGAGTTCGGCGGGCGGTCCGCGCGGGACGTGCTCGGCGAGGTCTACGAGTACTTCCTGGAGCGGTTCGCGCGGGCCGAAGGGAAACGCGGCGGCGAGTTCTACACGCCCTCAAGCGTGGTCAAGCTGCTGGTGGAGATCCTGGAGCCGTTCAAGGGACGGGTGTACGACCCCTGCTGCGGTTCCGGCGGGATGTTCGTGCAGGCGGAGAGGTTCGTCCTCAGCCATCGGGGGCGGCTGGACGACATCGCCGTCTACGGGCAGGAGGCGAACGAGCGGACGTGGCGGCTGGCCAGGATGAACCTCGCCGTGCACGAGCTCGGGGGCGACATCCGCCTCGCCGACACGTTCGTCGAGGACGCGCACCCCGGGATTGAGGCCGACCACGTGCTGGCCAACCCGCCGTTCAACATGTCGGACTGGTACCGCGACGCGGGCGATCCGCGCTGGCGGTACGGCGTCCCGCCGGCCGGGAACGCCAATTTCGCCTGGTTGCAGCACATCCTCGCCAAGCTCGGCCCGCACGGCCGCGCCGGCGTCGTGATGGCGAACGGCTCGATGTCGTCCCGGCAGTCCGGCGAGGGCGAGATCCGCGCGGCGATCGTGGAGGCGGACCTCGTGTCGTGCGTCGTCGCGCTCCCCGACCGCCTCTTCCGCAGCACCCAGATCCCCGCGTGCCTATGGTTCCTCGACCGGAACAAGGACACGCCGGGCCGGGTGCTCTTCATCGCCGCCCGCGACATGGGCACGATGGTCGACCGCACGGAGAGGGTTCTCACCGGCGACGACATCGCCCGGATCGCCGGCGCCTACCGGTCCTGGCGCGCCCACGACCATTCGGACGTCCCGGGATTCTGCCGTTCGGCGGACGTGGACGAGATCAGATCCCATGACCATGTCCTCACACCCGGCCGCTACGTGGGCACCGCCGAACCCGACCCCGGCGACGAGCCCGCGGCCGACAGGGTCGAGCGCCTCACCAAGGAGCTCCTCACCCATTTCGAGGAGTCGGCGCGGCTCGACCAGATCGTCCGGGCGGAACTCGGGCGCCTGGATGGCTGACGGGCAGGTTCCGCTGAGCGACCTCGTCACGTTCTCCAACGGCCGCTCGCACCCGGCGGAGGGCTCCGCCTACCGGACGTACGGCGCCAACGGCGTCATCGGCTCGTCCGGCGGCCACAACGCGGAACCCGGCTCCACGATCGTCGGACGCGTCGGGTCGTACTGCGGAGCCGTCCATTACAGCCCCGGCCGCTGCTGGGTCACCGACAACGCCATCATCGCCACGGCCAGGGACGGGGTGAATCCCCGGTACGTCTACTACCTGCTCAAGCGGCTCGGCCTGAACAGGTACCGCATCGGATCCGGGCAGCCGCTCCTCACCCACGGCATCCTGAACCGGCTCACGACCCGGCGCCCGACCCGGGCGGAGCAGGACAGGGCGGCGTCGGTCCTCGGAGCCCTGGACGACAAGATCGCCGTGAACGGACGCATCGCCGCCTGCGCCGACGCGCTCCTGCGCGCCCGGTACGAGGAGACGGCGGCGACCTCCCTCGTCCCGATCGGCGGGCTCGGGCGGCTGGTCCGCGCGAACGCGCCGCTCGATCTGATCGGCGGGGACGAGAACTACATCGGCCTGGAGCACATGCCGAAACGACATATGTGGCTTTCGACATGGGCCGACGCGTCCGGGATAGCCAGCGCGAAACGGCGGTTCGCGGCCGGGGACATCCTCTTCGGCAAGCTCCGCCCGTACTTCCACAAGGTCGGGCTCGCCTTCGTGGACGGCGTCGCGTCGACCGACATCCTCGTCGTCCGCCCGGAGGACCCCGCCCACCGGGGCTGGCTGCTCGCGGCCCTGGCGAGCGACGAGGTCGTGGCGCACGCGTCCGCCGTCGGCGACGGGACGAGGATGCCGCGCACCGGCTGGCCCGACCTCGCCGCCTACAAGGTCCCCTGGCCCGGAGACGACCGGGCCCGGAGGTTCGGCGAGCTCGCGGCCACGCTGGCGCGCCGGGTGGAGGCGGCCGCGGCCGAGACGACGGCGCTGGCGAGCCTCCGCGACGCCCTCCTCCCCCAGCTCGTCCCCTGACGGCGCGCGGGCCTGATCGGCGTCGGCGCACGCCACGGCGGCCCACGGGTCGCAAGCCCGGGTAATGCGTTGCGGCAGGACGACGCGATCTTTACCGTGGGCCCTCGACAGCGTGTAGCTCAGCAGGAGAGCGCCGGGCTTTCATCCCGGAGGGCGCGGGGGCGGAACCCGCCACGCTGGCGTGAACGAGGACGCGCGGGTGAACCCCGGCTACGCCGCCGGGCAGATGGCCAAGGCGCTCGTGACGGCGCTGGCCCACGAGGACGACGCGACGCGGCGGCGCGCCGAGGAGCGCCTCGGCCGCTGGGAGCGCGTCGTCTCGGGAACGAAGGACGGCTCGCTGGACATCGGGTCCAGAACGCCGGTCGCCGGGCATCCGGCGTGGGTGACGCCCGAGGTCGTCCGGGGCGGGTTCGCGACCGGGGACGCCGCCGCCGGCGGGCCGCTGCTCGACCACGAGCTGGAGGCGGCGCGGCGCGCCGGGGTGCCCGCCGCACGGCAGGCCCTCTTCGCGTACCACCTGACCGACGCCGGGCTGGACGAGCTGTGCGAGCTGCTCGACACCGGGCGGTACGAGGTGGCCTTGCCGGAGGAGGCCGCGCTGCTCGTGGTGGCGTGGCTGCTGCGGGCCGGCGACCGGGCGGCGGCGCTGGACGTCCTGGACGCCATCGGGCCGTTCGCCGGCCGGCTGCGGTTCCTCCCGAGGCCCGCGCGGAACCCCGGCGATCCGTCGCTGGTCCGGCGGGAGACGGCCGGGCGGGTGCGCGAGCGGCTCGCGGACCGGCGGCCGAACCGGGCGGTGGCCACGATGAACGAGGCGCTGTCGGTGTGGAATCCGTTCGCGGACGAGCTGCTGGCGCACTGGCTGGAGACCGTCCGGGACGGGCGGGTCCTCGCCGCCGAGCCCGACGGGTGGCGGGCGCGGGGCGTCGCGCTGCTCGACCGGTACGCGGAGCTGGCGGCACGGCACACGCTGTGCGGGAAGCACCGAGACCCCAGGGCGAACCTGGCCATCCTTCGCGTGTCACTCAAGCAGGTGCTGGAAGGGCAGCCTCCCTCCGGACTGCTGCAGCACGCCGTGGACTCGATGGTCGCGAAGCGCGGCGTGCCGGATGAGGCGGAGCATGCCGCGCTGCGGGAGCAGCAGGCTGCCGAGGCCGCGCGTCCGACGCATCACGCGCTGGCCCAGGCCGTGGCGGGACGGCTCGAAGCAGTGCCGCAGGACGGCGGGGTGCCGTCGATCGACCCGTTCGTCGCGCCCGTCACCTCCGGCGGACGGACCGCCGAAGTGCCCGAGCGGCTCCGCCGCGTGGCCGAGAACGCGCTGGAGGCGCCGGTCAGCACGCTCGTCGAGCGCGGGATCGTCCCGTCGGCGGAGGTGCTCGCGCGCCTAGTCCCGCAGCTGGTCGCGGCGGCGTCGGCGCGGTCCTACCCCGATGACGCGCTGAGAGGGCTGATGGCGGCCGTCCACAAGGCGTTCCGCAACCGCCGTTCACTGCTGCTGCTCGACCTGGCGCACCAGGTGCGGCAGGACGAGCTTCCGTGGGTCGCGGCCGTGGCCGGGTACCGGCGCACGACCGGCGCCGCGCAGGCGAACGCGCACGCCGTGCTGGTCCAGCTCGGCGAGCTGGCGCTGCGGTCCTTCCCGGGGACCATCGTCCCGAATCCGATGATCGGGGAGCTGGGCACGCTGGCCGACCGCGCCGGTGTGCGCGTGCCGTTCGTGGAGGAACTGGCCGCCGACATCTTCATGGGCAGGTTCTCGCCGAAGTTCCTCCAGGCGGCACAGCTCGCGGGCGAGATCATGGAGGGGACCCTCTACGCGCGCTACTACGGGATCGACTACGCGTCCGTCCGGCGGCTCCGGGACGGCTTCGGCGACCTCTGCGCGGAGCGCGCCGGGGACCTTCCGGCGTCGTCGTGGGTCGTGGCCAACGGGATGGTGATCGAGCAGGCGCAGATCCTCACCACGCACAACCTGGCGGCGCTCGTCCACCCGGTCGGGATCCAGCCGGCGGGCGGATGGGACGATCTCGCGCGCCGCGCGTTCGGCGTCGTGTGCCGCCTGGTGCGGCGGGTGCAGGGGAACCCGTATCCGCTGAGGACCGTCAAGGACGCCGCCTACGCGTGGCGGCAGGCCGTCTTCTTCCTCGCGCTGTGCGGGCTGAAGGAGCAGATCGCCGCCATCGCCTGGATGCAGGGCGAACTCGACCGGCAGCCGTCCCATGGCGTCCGGCGCCTCGACCCCGTGCTGGCGGGTCTCCGGCACGTCCTGACCGGCGGCGCCCTCGACGCCGGGCCGTCGCCGCACGGTCGCCGGTTCCTCGGGTGGTCCGCGGGCGGTCACTGGATGTTCTGAGGGAACCTCCCGGGCGGTCCCGGCCATCTCACCCGGAAGAATGCGCGATCACGCGGCCCCCCGCGTGACGCCGAGGACGGGATGGGGCCGATGGACGTCGACAGGAAGACCGCGCTGCGGTGGGGCGGCGGTCTGCTCGCGGCCGTGCTGGTTCTCGTCCTCATCGGGGTGAAGGCCTGCGGTGGGTCCGGCGCCGACGCGCTGCCGGACGGGGAGAGGCGACCGTCGCCGGTCGCGTTCAGCGAGAGGCCGCTGTGGGACGAGCGGAAGCTCGGCATGGAACGCGTCGCCGGGGTCGGGCTGCTCGGCGATATCGCCCTCGTCGCCGGGGACGTGCCGTCCGGCGGTGCCCGGCTCGCCGCCGTCGATCCGCGGAGCGGTGACCCGCGCTGGACGGTCGACGGCGGCTACCCGCTCCGGGGCGGTGAAGGCGCCGTCGCCCATTCGGGACCCGGCTACAAGGCGGAACTTCTGCGGGGCGTGACAGGGAAGCCCGTCGTGTACGGCCAGGGGAACGACTGGACGGCCCTCGTCCAGTACACGAAGGGCCTTGAGAGGCGCGAGACCGAGGTCGGGGTCGCCGCGCTCTCCGGGAAGGACGGCTCGGTCCGCTGGAAGCACGCGCTGATCCGGCCGCGTGCGGGCGAGAAGGGAGAGGACGACCGCGACAAGAAGGTGCGGCTCCTCTCCGCGGACACGCGGGTCGTGCTCGCGAGTGTCGAGGAACGAGACGGCGTCGACCCGAAGACGATCGCGCTCGACCCGGCCACCGGCCGCGAGCTGTGGCAGAACGCGGACGGCTGGGCGTTCCGGATCTCCGGGCCGGTGGTCCTCGGAGAGACGCTCGGCTCCAAGCCGCCGATGGATTTCGACGAACGGCGCAAGGGCGCCGGCGTCTACGCGCTGGACGTGCGGACCGGCCGGAAGCTCTGGGACCTGGAAGGGAAGTTCGAGACGTCCCACCTTGAGGCCGCCGCGGGGAGGACGGCCGCCGTCCATGTGAGCGAGAGGCTCCCGGGACGGACCTACCCCGACGACCACGCGGTCCTGGTCGACGTCGCCACCGGCCGCGTCACGAAGATCTCGGTCAAGACGGAGGACGGCGACACGACCGATGACCTGTACGGCTGCGCCGACGACGGCGCCACGCTCATCGCCTGCTCGGGACTGTACGGCCGGCTCGTGACGGTCCGCACGGACGGTGACGGCGAGCCCGTCGCCACCGCGAAACGGCCGTTCGGCGAGGAGACGATGGCCCACGTCGTGAAGATCTGGAAGGACAGGATCTTCGTCAGGGGCTCGGGCAGGGAGGGGACGCCCGACCGGTACGCCGTCGTCGACCGGGCCGCGAACCCGCTGGGCGCCGCGCCGCCCGGAGAGGTCGCCGCCGTGTCGGAGCGGGCCGCGGCGTTCCGCGTCGAGCGGGCCGGGTCGTCCTCGTCCACGCCGGCCGGCATCGTGATGCGCGCCGCGGCCGCCGGCGGCCGGCCGTCCGAACCGAGCGCGCCGCCCGAGCCGGCGCTCTCCCCGCCCCGGATCGACGCGGCGCCGCTGTGGACGGCCGCCACCGGACGCACCCCGCCGGGGCCGCCGTTCAAGGACACCGGGCTGAGCTCGCTGACCGGCACCGAACTCGCCGGTGACGCGCTCGTCTACGCGGGCCGGGACCGCGAGGACGACCACCTGTCGCGGCAGGTCGTCGCCGACGCGCGAACCGGCGCGGTGCGCTGGTCGATCAGGGAGGGCGGGCGGCTCGGCGACGGGCTCAAGGCGGATTTCGTCAGCGTGCCGCACATCGTCGGCAAGGACGGGGACCGGCTGTCGCTCGTGGAGTACGAGGCGGCCGGGAACGAGTACGGCATCGCGGCGCTCTCCCTGAAGGACGGCCGCGTCCGCTGGACGAAGCGGGTCCTGACCGGCGACGGCTACGTGCTGCTCGAAGAGGCCGACGACGAGACGTTCACGGTCCACGTCTCATCCGGCGGACGGGACGAGCTGGCCGTCTTCGCGACCGGATCCCGGCGCGAGCTCTGGCGCAAGCGCGGGCTGGAGGCCGAGAGCGCCGGCGCGGGCCTGGTCCTGGCCGCCAAGACCGAGCGGGGCGAGGACTGGACGCGCAAGCATCTCGACGTCATCGCCTACGGGGCGACGGACGGGAAGCGGCGCTGGAACCTCGCCGGGCGCTACGCCGACCCCGAGCTCCTCCACGACGGCGGCGGCCGGACGGTCGTCGTCGGGACGGCCGAGGGCGGGGTCGTTCTCGACCGGGCCACCGGCCGCGAGCTGGGCAGGACGGGGGCGCCGCTCGTCCGCTGCGACGGCGACACCGACGAGCTGATCGTCTGCCAGGCGGGCGACGGCGACGGCATCGATCCGGGCGGACGGGCGATGACGATCCGGACCGCGGGCGGCACGACGACGATCCGCGACCTGCTGGAGACCGGGAACCTCACCCGCCACGGCGCGATCGGGAACTGGTTCTTCTCCGTCCGGCCGCCCACCCGCACGGGCGAACAGGCCCAGTACCTGGCGCTGGACGGCGAGGGCCGGCGGCTCGCCGCGAACCTCCCCGGCAGGCCCGCGGACCTCGGCGACGGATACGCCGTCCTGATGCCGTACACGACCGTGCAAGGGGTGGGGACCGGGGCAGAGCAGACCTTCGCCGTCCACCGGTTCCAGGGGTGATCCTGCGGTCCGTGTCGGATCTTGCACGAGAGGTGAGAGTTCGCAGGACAGGGCAGGGTCCTTGCATGCGCGCAAGCGTTGGTGACTGGTTCGCCTGGCCTGCGTCAGAGTGTGTGTTGTTTCACTTCCACGTCCGAATTCGACCAGGCCGAAGAGCACATGTTCGCTTACAGCCCGACACGGAGACGTGAAGCCAACGCCGCCATGAATGCATCGAACGCGTGGTCCGGGGTGCCCGTGCTGGTCCCCGCGCCCGCTCCTTCCCTGGAAGTCGGAATCCCGTCCGCCCTGAACAACGGCAAGTCGTCCGGGCGCCTGATCGGCGAGATCGACCTCGCCGCCACGCCGCCCGCCGTCCGGCTCGCCCGGTCCTACGTCCGCGAGCTCGTCGGCCAGCACTTCGGCGCCGACCGGTCCGAGCTCGGCGACCTCGAACTGCTGACCAGCGAGGCCGTGACCAACTCGGTCCTGCACGCGCGGCCGCGCAAGGACGGGACGATCACCCTGTCGGTCCTGCACGTCGACCGGTACGTCCGCGTCGAGGTCACCGACGGCGGGGCCTCGCCGGGGCGGCCGCGGCCGGCCGAGGACCCGCTGCCGGCGCACGGGCGCGGGCTCGTCCTGATGAAGGCGCTCGCCACCGACTTCGGCACCTGCCGGGGCAAGAACGGGGCCTCCACCTTCTGGTTCGGGGTGGGCGTCCGGGAGGGCTGGCGGCTGCCGTGACGCCCGGGTCGACGCTGAGCACGGCCCGCCGGGCCGGGGAGACCCCTCCCGGGGAGGGGACGGGGTTCAGCACGTCGACCGCGGGCGTCGCCCGCATGTGCAACTACTTCCTCGGCGGCAAGGACAACTACGCCGCCGACCGCGACTCCGCCGAACGGGTGCTGCGCAGGTGCCCGATCGTGCTGCGGCTAGTCCAGGCGAACAGGGGCTTCCTGGACCGCGCCGCCACGCTGCTCGCCGGGACGGCCGGGCTGCGCCAGTTCGTCGACATCGGCTGCGGGCTGCCCGCGGACGACAACCTCGGCGACATCGTCCGGCGGACCGATCCGTCCTGCCGCGTCGCCTACGTCGACAACGACCCGATGGTGCTGGCGCACGCGCGGGCCCTGCTCGCCGTCGACGCGAACACCGGCGCCTTCGCCGGAGACGTCCGGGACCCGGAGGCACTGCTCGCCGCCGAGGGGCTGCGGAAGCTGATCGACTTCGGCGAGCCCGCCGCGGTGTTCCTCCTCGGCGTGCTGGACTTCCTGCCCGACGAGGCCGGCCCGCGCGGGATCGTGGACGCGCTGGCCGCAGGGCTGGCCCCCGGCAGCCACGTGGTCGTCACCCACGCCGAGCGGGCGGCGGAGCTCGCGCCGATCGCCGGGCCACGGCCCGGCGTCGACACACCGTTCCACCCGCGCGCGGAGGACGAGATCGCGGACATCTGCCGGAGCCTGAAGATGATCGAGCCCTACCCGGCCCGGCTGCCGCAGCCGCGGGCCGCCGGCAACGCCACCGGGCCGCTGCCGCTCTTCGGCTGCATCGGCCGCGTGCCGGGGTGACGGGCGGCCATGACGGTGCTCATCGCCAAAGGTGACAGGACGGGCACATCTGCGGATCGCCCGTTCCACGCGCCCGGCGCTTCGCTACGATCGGAGCGTCAGCAAGTGCCACATCTAGGGCGAGCGATGACAGCGGACGGCGAGCCGAGGTCTCTCTCGGACATCACCAAGGACATGGGGCTCAACATGTCCGACGTGGCGGCCTTCTCCGGGCTCGACGAGAGCACCATCTTCCGGCTGTGGGACAACGAGGAATGGCTCGACCGGGTCAGCGGCCGGTCGTTGCAGAGCCTCATGTCGTCCGTCCCCGGAATCGCCGAGTACTCGATGGCGCACGCCGTCCGGAAGAGGCGGGACGGGCTGGTCGCCGACCTGCAGAACGCGGGGCTCGCCGTCGATCTGGCCGCCCTGGAGAACTCGGCGGTCGCGAAGCAGCACCTCCTGAACGCCCTAGAGGCCGCCGTGCACGTCATGCGCGGCCAGGCGACGCAGAAGACGTCGTCGTTCATCGCCCGATTCTGGGGGCGCGAGCAGGACACCGCGCTGGAGGCGCTGTACTCACCCGAGAACGGCCACGGTCTCCTGGTCGACCCGCAGAAGCTGCTCGACTCGACCGTCGAGCTGGCCCCGCGCCTGAACCGCAAGACCTACTCGTTCCACTCGATCCTCGCGCTGAACATCCTGACCCACCAGGTCAGCAAGGTGACCGGGGAGCTGGAGGCCGACCTCGGCTTCGAGATGCCGGGCCGCCAGACCGCGTTCATGATGCGCGGGGTCGTGATGGGATGCCTGATCAACTCGAACGACTTCGAGCTGGCGGAGCGGTACCGCCGGGAACTCGACGCGACGCCCGTGTACGCGGCGCTTGAGGAATGGGCGTTCCCCACCTACAGCAAGGACGGCCGGATCAGCAGCGACTTCACCCTCCCGAGCTCCCTGTCGCTGCGCAACACGGCCGTCGAGGTGCTGCGCGAGATCATGGTGTACAGCGACGCCTACCTGTACTACCTGGCGTCGACGTACATCCCGCTGGCGCTCAAACGCGACCCCGCGTTCGGCGGGAAGATCCCCGAGCTGATCCAGGCGCTGCGCCTGCGCGGAGCCGACTGCCGGGACAGAAGGACCAGACAGACCTGCGAATCACTGGTGCGGCGGCTCAAGAGCATCGCCTGAACCAGGTACCGAAGAATGGGGAGCCGGTGGAGGACACGGCGCAAGCCATCGCGAACCTGACGCGTGAGCGTTGGGAGGCGAACGCGCAGTACTGGGTCAAGGTGATCAGAGAGCGCCGCGACCGGTACCGCACCGAACTGACCGACACGGCGGTCCTCGACGCCGTCGGGCCCTGCGCGGGCCTGCGCGTCCTGGACGCGGGATGCGGCGAGGGCTACCTCTCCCGCACGCTCGCGTCCAGGGGCGCGGACGTGACCGGGGTCGACGCGGCGCAGGGGCTGGTCGACGCGGCCGCGTCCCACCCGTCCCGCCCGGAGAACACCCGGTTCCTGCGCGCCAGCGTGGAGGACCTGCCGCTGGATGACGACGCGTTCGACCTCGTCCTGTGCAACCACCTGTTCAGCCACCTGCAGGACCCGGCGCGCGCCATCGGCGAGTTCGGGCGGGTCCTCAAGAGCGGCGGGCGGATGATCCTGCTGACGCTGCACCCCTGCTTCTACGTCGAGAACGCCGAGCAGGGCGCCGCCAGCGGCGTCCCGGCGGCGGACTACTTCGCCTCGCGCGGGATCGACCAGCACTTCCTGGTGGACGGGCTGGAGTCCCCTTCGATGATCACAAGCTGGCTCCGGCCGCTGGAGTACTACGCTGGAACGCTCCGGGACTCCGGATTCGTCATCGCGGACCTGCGCGAGCCGCACCCGTCGGAAGAGCAGCTGCGCGACGACCCGTGGTGGCGCAAGGGCTTCCCCACGGCCATGTTCATGCTCCTGGTCGCGGAGCGCCGTTAACCTCGTCCCCATGGACGACGTGGCACCGGAGCGGGTACCCGCGGAGCTGGCCGAGCACCCGGACAGGCTCCGGTGGAACGCCAAGTACGCGGACGCGGAGCCGGACGGCGGCGGCCGGCCGCCGGCCGCGCATCCGCTGGCGGAGCGGGCGCTGTCGCTGGAGCTGCCGGACGGCGGGGTGCTCGACCTCGCGTCCGGGCCGTCCGGGAGCGCCCTGCAGGCCGCCGCGACGGGACGCCCCGTGACGGCCGTGGACATCTCCGAGATCGCCCTCGGGCGGCTCGGCGCGCAGGCCCGGCGGCGCGGCCTCGCCTCGCTGATCACGCTCGTGCAGGCCGATCTGGGCGCCTGGCGGCCGGACGGCCCGGGATACGCGCTCGTCCTGTGCACCGGGTTCTGGGACCGCGCCGTCTTCGAGCGGGCCGCCCGCGCCGTCCTGCCGGGCGGGCTCCTGGCCTGGGAGGCATTCACCGAGGAGGCCCGCCGCGACCGGCCGCACCTGCCCGCCGCGTGGTGCCTCGGCGCCGGGGAGCCCGCGTCGCTGCTGCCGGGCGGCTTCACCGTCCTCGAACAGGCCGACGACGCCGGCAAGCGCCGCTTCCTCGCCCGCGCCGGGAGCTAGTCCAGGTCGACGACGACCGGAGCGTGGTCGGACGGGCCCTTGCCCTTGCGGGCCTCCCGGTCGACGTACGCGGACCCGACCCGCCCGGCGACGGCCTCGCTCGCGTAGAAGAGGTCGATGCGCATCCCCATGTTCTTGTGGAACATCCCCGCCCGGTAATCCCAGTACGTGTACGGATGAGGGCCCTTCATGGGCGTCGGGACGACGTCGTGGAGGCCGAGGTCGCGCAGTTCGGCGAGCGCCTGCCGCTCGGCGGGCGTGACGTGGGTGGAGCCGACGAAGACGGCCGGGTCCCAGACGTCCTCGTCCGTGGGCGCGACGTTGTAGTCGCCGCACGCCACGAGCTGCGTTCCATCGGCCAGTTCGGCGCGCAGGGCGTCCCGGAGGGCGGCGAACCACGCGAGCTTGTAGGCGTAGTGGGCCGACTCCGGGGTGCGGCCGTTCGGCGCGTACAGCGACCAGACCCGGACACCGCCGCACGTCGCGCCGACCGCGCGGGCCTCCGGAACGAGCATGACGGGCTCGTCCAGCTTCATCTGGTCGTCGGCCTCGCCCTCGTAGGCGGGCTCCCCCGGGAAGCCGTTGGAGACGTCCTCGGCGCCGACCCGGGAGAGGATCGCCACGCCGTTCCACCGGCCGTCCCCGTGCGCGGCGGTCTCGTAGCCGAGTTCCCCCACCTCGGCGGCGGGGAACTGGTCGGCGCGGCACTTGGTCTCCTGGAGGCAGACGACGTCCGGCCTCGTCTCGTCCAGCCAGGAGAGAAGGCGCGGAAGCCGTGCCTTGACCGAGTTCACGTTCCACGTGGCGAGGCGCATCCCTCCAGGGTGCCACCCGCCATGTGGCCGGAGGGCGCGAGCCGGTCGGCCGGCGGGGATATCCTGGCTGCTTCCCTGTCCCCTGCCAGACGGCTTCACCCCTAGCCTGTGACCGGTAGATTGCGGGTCGGCCGCCTTTACACGGTTTTCACGCTGTGCTTAGCCCGGCCCTGGAAGGGTGGTCACGTTCGTGGTGTCGTCGAACCCGTCGCGAGTGAGGAAACATGGCCGAGGATGACAAGCCCCGGGGCAAGCCGGCGGTCAAGGCGAAGATCCCGAGCGCCCAGAACATCCGCAGCCCGGAGTTCACCCCGCACGGCATCAGCGCGGGGCGCGGCAGCGGGCTGAACCGGCCGTCCGGGCTGACCGCCAAGGACGCCAAGAAGCGCCGGCTGAAGGTGATCGCCGGGGTGGTGGTCGCCGCGCTGGCGATCTCCGGCGGCGTCTACTGGTGGGTCAACCGCCCCGATCCCGAGATCGAGGTGACCGGCAAGTTCGCCGCCGAGCCCAAGGTCGAGATCCCGACCAAGCTGGCGCCGACCAGGACGCTGAAGACGAGCACCCCGATCAAGGGCTCCGGCCCCGCGATCGCGGACGGCGACACCGTCTACGTCCAGTTCGCCACGTACAAGTGGGCGAAGGACAAGGACGAGGAGAACTCGCGGGTGAAGAGCTCCAGCGAGAAGGTCCGCTCGTCCTACGAGGAGGGCGCGCAGAACCCGCAGGGCGGCGGCCCCATGCACCTCGTCGTCGGCAAGAGCGGGCTGAAGGACATCGACAAGAGCCTCGTCGGCAAGACCGCCGGCAGCCGGCTCGTCCTGCAGCTGCCGCCGTCGAAGGAGCTCACCCAGCTGAGCCCGCAGCAGATCTCGGCCAAGGACGCGATCCTGTTCGTCATGGACATCCAGGCCGTCGTCCCGAAGAGCCAGCAGCCGCAGGGCACCGAGAAGAAGCTGGACGACAAGGCGCTGCCCAAGGTCGAGGACAAGGGCGCCGGCAAGGAGCCGAAGGTCACCGTCCCGGACAAGGACGCGCCGGACAAGCTCCAGGTCAAGACGCTCGTCGAGGGCTCCGGTCCCGCGCTCGCCAAGGGCGACGAGGCGGTGGTCAACTACACCGGCAAGATCTGGAAGACCGGCAAGAAGTTCGACTCCAGCTGGGACAACAAGCAGCCCGCGACGTTCCCGATCGGCGGCGGGCAGACCATCCCCGGCTTCGACAAGGGCCTCACCGGCGCGAAGGTCGGCAGCCGCGTGATGCTCGTCCTGCCGCCCGAGGAGGGCTACGGCAAGAAGGGCAGCCCGCCCACCATCAAGGGCGACGACACCCTGGTGTTCGTCGTGGACATCCTCGCCAAGGTCTACAAGTAGGCCGCGAGGCGCGGACGCGAGAGCGGCGGGCACCCGGGGCCGGGTCCCGCCGCTCGGCGTTTGCGAAAGGCCGGCAGATGCGACATCCATCACGACAACCGGCGAGGCGCATTGCCCGTCCTCCTATTGGGAGGCCAGGAGATGCGCATTGGGCGGCCGGCGCACGGATCCCCTCAGGTATCGTCGGTAACGCATTGATCACGGGGGGCTTGTGAGCGACAGCGAAAAGGTTCCGGAGGGCGAACGGCCCGCCGGGACGGGCGAGGTGGAGCGGCACGACACCGAGGCCGGAACGCCGGCCGGCGCCGACGGTCCCGCGACCGCGACGCTGACCGAGGACATCGAACCGGGCACCGGAGAATCCACCCAGGACGCGGAATTCACCCGCGAGGGCGACATATCTCGGAACGGCGATAAGGCCGCCGAAGAGGCGGGCGAGACCGAATCGCCCGCCGCCGATAAGGCCGGAACCGAAACGGCCGCCGAATCCGCGGCCGAATCTCCCGCCGCCGGGGGCGCGGCGAAGACGGCCGGGTCCGGAACGTCTTCCGAGCAGGACGCGGTCACGGATGCGACGGTGCCGGATGGTGTCGGCGAGGCGACGACCGGTGATACCAAGACCATGGCCGCCTCGCCCGAACGTGGAGCGCCGCCGCCCGGCGCCGGATCCGGCCGCGGCGGAGGCGGCGCGGGCGGGGGCAAGGGCCCCCGGAAGCCGCGGAGCCGCAGGTCGCGCTTCCTCCGCCGGGCGCTGTTCACGCTGCTCGGCCTCATCGGCTTCTGCGTCGTCGCGTTCGCCGTCGCCTACCTGTTCACGCCGGTGCCGTCGCCGCAGGAGCAGGCGATCGCGCAGGGCCCCACGTTCTACTACTCCGACGGCAAGACGCCGATCGCGAAGACCGGCGTGAACCGGGACGCCGTCAAGCTCGACCGGATCCCCGAGAGCACCCGCAACGCGGTGATCGCGGCGGAGAACCGCAGCTTCTACGACGACCCGGGGGTGTCGGTCCAGGGCACCACGCGGGCGGTCTGGTCCACGGTCACCGGCCGGCAGCTGCAGGGCGGCTCGACGATCACCCAGCAGATGGTCCGCAACTACTACGGCGGCATCGGCAAGGAGCGCTCCGTCACCCGCAAGCTCAAGGAGGTCATGGTCTCCCTGAAGGTGGGGCGGGAGAAGTCCAAGGACTGGATCCTGGAGCAGTACCTCAACACCATCTACTTCGGGCGCGACGCCTACGGGGTGCAGGCCGCCGCGCGCGCCTACTACGACAAGGACGTCTCGCAGCTGACGCCCGCGGAGGGCGCCTACCTCGCCGCCGCGATCCAGCAGCCGAGCAACTTCGCCGACCCGAGCGGCCCCCAGCGGGCCTACGCCGAGCAGCGCTGGCGCGCGGTCGTCGGCAACATGGTCCGGGACGGCGCGCTCACCTCCGCCGAGGCCGCGTCGCTGAAGTTCCCCGTCCCGGACAAGGCGAAGATCACCGACGTCCTCAAGGGCCAGAAGGGCTACATGGTCAACGTGGCCAAGAAGGAGCTCACCGAGCGCCGCGGCTACAGCGAGGACGAGATCAACCGGAGCGGCCTGAAGATCACCACGACGTTCGACAAGCGGCTGATGGACGCGATGAAGCGCTCCGTCGCCCAGAACACCCCGCAGGGGATGAGCAAGAAGATCCGCACCGGGGCGGTGTCGGTCGACCCGTCCACCGGGCAGGTCCTCGCGTTCTACGGCGGCCGCGGCTACCTGGACGAGGCGCTGAGCAGCGCCTTCGGCGACTGGGCCCAGGCCGGGTCCGGGTTCAAGCCGATCGCGCTCGCCGCCGCGCTGGACGACGGCAGGTCGCTCAGCACGACCTATGACGGCAGCTCCCCGCAGTACTTCGCCGGCTCCGACATCCGCAACGACAGCAACGAGAACTTCGGCATGGTGAACCTCGCCACCGCCACCCAGCACTCGATCAACACCGCGTACGTCAACCTCGGCCAGGACATCGGCACCGAGAAGATCGCCGAGATGGCGGAGAAGATGGGCATCCCGGCGTCGCAGATGAAGCCGGAGCAGCGGTCCGCCGCCACGTTCCCGCTCGGCATCGTGTCGCTGCACCCCGTCCAGCAGGCGGGCGTGTACTCCACGTTCGCGTCCGAGGGGCTGTACCGGGCGCCGTTCGTCGTCAAGTCCGTCACCGACAACCAGGACCACAAGCGGACCTTCACCGAGAAGGGCAAGCGGGCGTTCAGCCAGCAGAACGCGCGGGACGCCACGTACGCGATGCAGCGGGTCGTCCAGGGCGGCACCGGGACGAACGCGCAGCTCCCCGACGGCCGCGACGTCGCCGGCAAGACCGGCACGACCGACAAGGGCCGCGCGATCTGGTTCAACGGGTTCATCCCGCAGATGGCGACGACGGTCGCGATGTTCCGCAGCGACGGCAAGCCGCTGAACATCCCCGGCTACGGCGCGTACGGCGGGCAGCTCCCCGCGCAGATGTGGCGCACGTACATGAGCGACGCGGTGAACATCAAGGACTACGAGCCGGAGTCGTTCGGGTCCCCGTCGATGACGCCGGGCGGCGGCTACGGCGGCCCGACGCGCGAGGCGCCGCCGGACGGCACGGAGCGGCCCGGGGACGACGGTCCGTCCGCGCCGCCGCCGTCCACCGAGGAGCCCGAGATCCCGACGCCGCCGACCGGCATCCCGACCGGCATCCCGACACCGCCCGGCGGGGGCGGAGACGGTGACGGCGGAGGCGACGGCGACGGTGACGGCGGGAGCGGCGGCGGAGGCAACGGCGGCGGAGGCGGGGGCGGCGACGGCCCGATCGGCGGCTTCCCCAGAGGCTAGCGCCGGGTGCGGCGCGCCGCCGCACCCGGGCCGCGCGTCAGTCGCAGGCCTTGCCGATGGTGGCCGGCGTGTCCCTCATCACGGCGTCGAGCTTGGACACGTCACCGGTGCCGACGGCCGGCGCGGCGGCGCGGAGCCTGCCCGCCTCGGTCTTCAGCGCCTTCTCCAGGGCGGCGTCGTCGGCCTGCTTCGCCAGGCCGTCGACCCGTCCGGCGAGCTGCTCGGTGGCCTGCCGCCACCGCGCCGGCTCCGCCGCCGGGATGCTCCTGACCTGGGTGACGTACTGCTGGAACGCCTTCTTGGTGTCGGTGCACACCTGGGCGGAGTTCCCGCCGCCCAGCATCCCGCACCCGCCCAGCAGGCCGGACGCGCCGAGCGCCACCACGCCCCCGGCCACCGTCCGCACCACCCCGTACCGCATCGCACCCTCCCCTTTGCGCCCAGATCGGCCGCGTATATGATTCCGCATTAGGTCATGAGCGCCAGCGTCAAGCCCCGGCTTGCTGGCCGGCAACCCTTCGTCCGCGATGGGGTGCCCCGGGTGAGGACCTGGCCGGACGCACCACCGCGTCCCGGCAAGCGCGGACCCCGCCGGCTCTCCCGGGGTCCCTGACCCGAAGGGTTCCGGTATGCCCACGCTGCTCGCAAGCTCCCCCATCGCCACCCCTGCTGTGACGCCGCCCGAGGGGGTCCGGGTTCGCCCCGTTCCCCGCGTCATCGGGGCGGACGTCCCGGTTCCGGTGCGGGACGGCGGACAGGTCCCCTACGCCAACTTCGACTACGCGGCGAGCGCGCCCTGTCTGGAGGCGGTGCACGAGGCCGTCACCCATGCGCTGCCGTACTACAGCAGCGTCCACCGCGGGGCGGGCTACGCGTCCCAGGTCACGACCCGCGCCTACGAGGAGGCGCGGGAGACCGTCCGGTCGTTCCTCGGGGCGTGGCGGCGCTCGGCCGTCGTGTTCACCCGGAACACCACCGACGCGATGAACCTGCTCGCCCGCGCCGTGCCCACCGGGACGAGCGTCGTCGTGTTCGAGACCGAGCACCACGCGTCGCTGCTGCCCTGGAAGCGCGCGGTGCGCCTCCCCGCGCCCGCCACCCCCGCCGACGCCGTCTCCGCCGCCGACCGCGCCCTGCGCGACTGCCCGATCGGGTCGCGGCTGCTCGTCGTCACCGCCGCGTCCAACGTCACCGGCGAACTGTGGCCGATCGAGGAACTGGCGCGCGTCGCGCACCGCAACGGCGCCCGCATCGCGGTCGACGCCGCCCAGCTCGTCCCGCACCGCCCTCTGGACATGACCGCGCTCGGCCTCGACTACGTCGCGTTCTCCGGGCACAAGCTGTACGCGCCGTTCGGCGCGGGCGTGCTCGCCGGGCGCGCCGACTGGCTGCGCGCCGCCGAGCCGTACCTGAAGGGCGGCGGCGCGAGCGCCTCCGTCGGGACGGCGACGCGGTGGGCGCCGTCCGCCGAGCAGCGCCACGAGGCCGGGTCGCCGAACGTCCTCGGGGCCATCGCGCTCGCCGCCGCCTGCGAGACGCTGTCCGCCTCGTGGGAGGCGCTGGCCGCACGCGAGGAGGCCCTGGTGGCGCGCCTGCGGTCCGGGCTGGCCACGCTCCCGGCCGTCCGGGAGCTGTCCCTGTGGGGCGCCCGCGCGCCGCGCGTCGGCATCGTGTCGTTCGTCGTGGACGGCTGGGACGCCCGCGACGTGGCGCTCACGCTGTCGGACGAGCACGGCATCGGAGTCCGGGACGGGAAGTTCTGCGCGCACCCGTTCGTCCGGCACCTGCTGGGCGGTGAGGCGGGCTGCTCGGAACCCGGCTCCGCCATCCGCGCGAGCCTCGGCATCGGGACGACCGAGGAGCACGTCGACCGTCTCCTGACCGCCCTCGCCGGGCTGTCAAAGCGCTGACCTGCGGTCTCTCCCGCGCAGTCAGATGATTAGGCTCTTTGGTCCTGTTCGCCCATGTAGCGTAGGCAGTCGCGCGGGGACGAGCACGGAGGAAACAGGGGGTGGCGACCGTGGCCGACGCGTGGCGACCCACGTCGGAACTGGAGCACCGACTGCAGGAGACCGTACGGGCCGGGGACCAGGAGAGCTACTTCCGCCTGCTAGCGGACAGTGAGCTCGTCGTACCCGTCCCGCCCGAGGCCGTGGACGGCGTCCTCGCGGGCGAGGCGCAGCCGTCCTGGCCCACCCAGGAGGAGGACGGCCGGGTCCACGTCCTGGTTTACACGTCGGCCTCGGCGATGCGCGCCTGCATGGGGCCGTCCTACCAGCACTTCATGACGGTCCGGTTCGGCGACATCGCGGAGACCTGGCCGGACTCCCGCTGGTGGCTCGCCATCGACGCGCCCGCCCACGGCGTCGGCACCGTCCTGCCCATCGAGGCGCGGATGCCGTCCTGGTTCATCCGGCAGGTCGCCGAGGGCGACGGCCGCCCCCCGCAGGTCGGCCGCGTGGCCGCCCCCTGGGAGGAGCTCCGCGACCAGCACCGCGACCTGCCCCGCGAGACGTCCCGCACCGAGTTCCAGCCGGCGAACGACGTCGAGCGCGACCTGCTGCGGGCCGCCTCCACCAACGACCACGACCTGTTCCTGCAGACGCTCGCCGGCACCGAGGTGCTGCTGCCCGTCCCGGACGACCTCGACTTCTCGCTGCGTCCGGGCCGGCCCGGCTTCCCCTGGCAGACCAGGGAGGTCGACGGCGCCACCGTCGTCCCCGTCTTCACCTCGCCCGAGCGCCTTACCGAGGCCGCCCGCGCCGCCGGGACCGGCACCGAGTTCATCACGCTGCCGTTCACCGTCGTGCTGCGCTACTGGCCGAACCACGACTGGCTCCTCGCCATCAACTCCGGCTCCCCCGCCGGCGGCACCGTCCTCGCCCAGCAGCTCCCCGGCCTCGCCACCTGGGCCGACCAGCGCGCGGCCCAGCGCATGGCGGACCGCTTCGAACCGCAGAACGACATCGAGCAGCGCCTCCTGGACGCCGCCCGCCGCCGCGACACCGACGGCTTCTTCAAGATCCTCCTCGGCGCACAGGTCCTGGTGCCCGCCGACACCGACACCCCGTGGGGCATCGTCCCGGGCGACGCCGAGTTCCCGTGGCGGCCCGTCCCCGTCCACGGCCGCACGTCCATCCAGCTGTTCACGTCACTGAAGTGGATGAACGAGGCCCTCGGCACGTCCCGCTTCATCATGCCGAGCCTCCTGGAGATGGTCACCAACTGGCCCGACACGAACTGGACGCTCGTCCTGAACCCGGGCACCCCCATCGACGCGTCCATGCCGGGCGACCAGGTCCGCACGCTCCGCGGCCCGGCCACCCCGCCGTCCGCGTCCGCCCCGCCGCCCCCGGAGGCGCCGGCGGTCCCCGTCGCCCCGGCCGTCCCCAGCACCGACCCCGCCCCGCCGGCGCCCGCGGAAGCCGCCCCCATCGAGCCCGCCCAGGCCACTGGACCAGTGCCCGCGGCACCGGGCGGAACCGGCCGCCACTCCGGCCCGTCCGGCGACCCCCAGGACCTGGCCGCGGCACCGACGCCCGAAGCACCCGCGGGCGCCCACGCCGCCCCCGCCAGCGAGCCGGGCGGGAGCAGCCCAAGCGCGCCGGACGTCCCACTCCAGACCGCGCCTAGCGGACAAGCAGACGCCCCCGGGCAACCTCCCGCCCCACAGAACACACCCCCAGCACCGCAGCCCAGCGAACCCTTCGCGACCGGCGCAGCCACACCCGCCGGACAGGTAGAAGTCCCGGGGCCCGACCCCAGCACGCAAGGCGCAGCCCAAAACGCCGCACCCGCCAACGAGCCGACGCCGACCGGAAGCGACACAGGGGCACCCAACCTCCCACCCCAAGCCACACCAGGCGGACAGGAAGGCGCCGCACCCGTCGGCGAACCAGGTGGGAACGACACAAGCGCGCCCAACGTCCCGCCCCAGCACGCCCCCCAAGAGCCGCAGCCCAGCGAGCCCTTCGGAGACCTCGCAAGCACACTCGGCGGACAACCAAACGCCCCCGGCGCCGACCCCGCACCCCAAACTCCCACGCCCGCCAACGAACTAACCGAAAGCGGCACAGGCACGCCCAACGTCCCACCACAGACCGCGCCGGGCGGGCAAGCAGACACCCCCGCGCAACAGCACCCCGGCCCCCAGCACGCCCCGCAAGGACCGCAGCCCAGCGAGCCCTTCGGAGACCTCGCAAGCACACTCGGCGGACAACCAAACCCCACCGGCGCCGACCCCGACACCCACAGCGCACCTCAGAACCCCACGCCCGCCAACGAACCAACCGAAAGCGACACAGGCGCACCCAACGTCCCACCCCAGACGGCGCCTAGCGGACAAGGAGACATAGGGCAGCCCCCCAGCCCACAGACCCCCGCCAGTGAAGCAACCGAAAGCGGCACCGGGGCATTCGACGTCCCACCTCAGACCGCGCCTGGTGGACAGAGAGACGTTCCCGGGCAGCAGCCCAGCGCCCAGAACCTCGCGCCCGCCAGTGAGCCGAGCGGTAGTGGTATGGAGGCGCCCAACGTCCCGCCCCCGGCCATGCAAGGCGGGCGGGAGGAAGCGCCCGCGCCCGCCGGAGAACCGGGTGGGTACGGCGTCGGAGCGGTCGGTGGACAGGGAGAAGGTCCCAGGCATGGCGCGCCGGGCGTTCCCCCAGGCCCTGTGCACCCGGCGGAGCCCACCGTCCCGGACGCCGGCGGTGCACCCGATGCGGGTGGTCCCGGGCACGCGGGGGGCGCGGACGTTCCGCAGGGCCGGGCGTTGCGCGCCGTGGAAGAGCCCGAGCCGCCGTTCGAGCCGGGGAACCGGATCGACCAGGAGCTTTTCGACGCGGCGGCGGGCGGTGACTCGGACGCCTTCCTGCGGGTGCTGCTGAACGCGAACGTGCTCGTGCCGATCCCCGGTGACGCGCCTCTTGAGGTCACGCCGATGCAGCCGGAGTTCCGGTGGGACGCGGCGCTGCGGAGCGCGACGGCCGTGCAGGTGTTCACGTCGCTCGTGAGGCTGCGCGAGGTGATGCCGGAGTCCCGGTTCGTGTACGCGGACTTCCGGGAGCTGATCGGCGCGTGGCCCCGCGAAGACTGGACGATGCTGCTCAACCCGGGCACGCGGATCGGCGCGTCGCTGCGCGGCGACCAGGTGCGGGCGCTGAGCGAGTGGGCGATCCGGGTCGGGCTCGTCCCGGCGCGGCCGGAGGTCCCCGTGCCGCCGCCGCGGCCGGAGCCGGCGCCGCAACCGCCGTCCGACCTGGACGACCGTCTCTCGTCCCCGACCATCATGCAGAAGGTCGTCCCGCACGGGCACGTCGCCTGGTACCTGGAGCAGGGGTACGACCGGGTCGGCGGGTTCGTGCACTCGACCGGCGACGTGGCCGAGCTGCAGACGCCCGCCCAGCTCTACGAGGCGCTCGGGCTGCTCTACGACGGCTCCCCGTTCTCGCCCGGCGATGAAGGCGTGTACGTCATCCGGTGGCCCGCGTACTGCCCCGACCTGTACCGCGTCCCCTTCGGGGGGAGGGACGCCGAGGAGATGGCGGCCTGGGGCGAGGCCGGATGGGTCATCGAGCGGCCGCCGTTCCTGGGCAGCGGCTTCGCGCCGGGCAGCGCCGGGTCGATCCGCGAGTACAAGGTGGTCAGCGTCCGGCTGCCGTACGGGGCGGAGATGTACTTCCTCGGCCGGGACCGGTCCGAACGGTTCATCGCCATGTACGACCCCGACCGGCTCGCCTGGCTGCGGCCGGACGCCAACGCCGAGGCCTGGGACGGACGGACGGAGGCCACCCAGTGATCCGGGACGGGTACGTCGCGCGCTGGCTCGGCCGCGACTTCGAGGCCGCGCCGGGCGCCGACGGCGAGATCAGGCTGTACGCGCCCGGCCCGACGGACGGCTTCGAGGAGCTCCGTCCAGGACGTTTCCGCCGCATCGTCCCCGCGTCCGAGGTCGAGGAGCTCCGCTACGTCCGGACGACGTGCCGCTGGCGCGGCGAGCGCTTCGTCATCGTCGGCGAGCATGAATCGTGGCTGCGCGTCGAGTACGCGGGCGGGCGCGCCCCGGTCGCCGAAGCGCTCGGCCTCGACCGCATTGACCAGGGCATCTGGCAGACGTGGGCACCCGGCACCGAGATCGAGGACATCCGGGAGGAGTTCATCTGATCGCGGACACGGGTTGATTTGCGCCGGGGATCCATGTTCGCATGATTCCCGGGGCGATCCCTCGGGTAGTGAAACGGGCGCTCAACGGCGACGCGACGGAGGTGCGGCGGCAGTGATCTGCCGATCGGCGGTAAAACCGGTCTTTGTGGGGCTCGGCACGGCGGCCATCCTCGCCGCCGGCGGCGCATCCGCCGTCGCGGACGACTCGCCCACCCCCTCCGACCCGGGGACCCCGGCTGTGGGCAAGCTCGCGGTGAGCGTCAAAGCGAGTGACGCGACCGTGGCCCCTGGGCAGTCGGTGACTGTCACGACCACCGTCAGCGCCGTGGACGGCAACCTGACGGACGTGAAGGTCACGAGGATCGCGCCCGCCCTTGAGGGCACGACGATCTCGGGAACGTGCAGGGATCCGTTCGCCGCGACGGCCGGTTGCAACCTGGGTGACATCGCTGAGGGTGAGTCCGACTCCGTCGGGTCGGTGGTTACGGTGCCTGAGAAGGGACCGGAGAGCACCATCAAGTTCACGATCAGCGTCACCGTTGACGCGGCCGACGTGGACCCCGCTTCCGCCGAGCCCATCAGCCTCACCTACGTCGTGCCCACGAAGTCGCCCACGCCGACGAAGACGCCCACGAAGAGTCCGACGAAAAAGCCGACCAAGAAGCCGACGAAGTCGCCGTCGCCGTCCGCCAGTTCCTCGTCGTCCTCCGGGACGTCGTCGGGTGGTGGCAGCGGATCCGGTGGCTCCAGCGGGTCCAGTGGGTCGGGGTCGGGCGGTTATGCGGGGCCGTCGCCGAACTCGTCGTTCGACGCGCGGAACCCGCAGGTGGCGCTGCCGCCGATCCAGGCGCCCAGCCCGTCCGTCGCGCCGAGCCCGGCCCCCGGGTCGGGGACGCCGCAGAGCCGCCTGCAGGGCAACAAGGCGCCCGTCGCGCAGGACCTGACGTTCGAGCGGATGGCCAGCACGCAGATCGCGTGGCTGGCGGCGCTGCTGGTCGCGTTCTCGCTGCTGCTGACGCAGGTGCGGCTCGGCCGCCGCCGCCAGCCGGCCGGGGCGCCCAGACGCGCGAAGGGCACGCACCGCCGTCCCCGCCACGGCATGTTCGGCAGGTAGGCCCGGCCCGGGTCCGCCGCCCCATCGCCTTTTGGGACTCCGGGCTCATGCGTTTCTCCGGCCGCTGGTATTCGATGGTCGGGACGCATCCGAGCGGGGAGAAGCGGTCATGAACGAGCGCCGGGACAGGGGTGAGGGCGCCGTCGCCTATGTCGCCGTCCTCTGCGTGGGAGCCACGGTCGTGGCCACTCTGGTGAGCGGGGTCGGCGAGCGGATCAGCGGATCGATCGGGGCCGCGACCTGCCGGCTCGTGCAGGACGGCGGCTGCGAGGACGGCGACGCGCCCGCCACCCGTCCCGTGCCGTCGAAGGAGCTGCCGCCCACCATCTACTGCGTCCAGGCTCCGTGCCCGCAGCCGACGACCAGCCCCACGCCGTCACCGCAGAGGAAGCCCGGCGGGACCATCTACTGCTTCCGCGCGCCGTGCCCGCAGCCGACGCCGGGCCGCCCGACGTTCGGGGCGGAACCGACCGGCTGAGCTCCCGGTCGGCGGGCTCTGTGCTCAGGCGACGGCCTGCCCCGCGGTGCACGTATTTACGAGGACGTTTCCGTTGTCGATGAGACATACCCTGTAAGTGACGACGGCGCCCTCCGGCAACGAATAGTTGAAATCCTTCGAGGTGCCCGCGCCTCGCGTGTTCACCATGTCCGGGAGGATCTGGTCACCGGCCACGGCCTCCACATAGACCCCGGCGCCGTCCGGGGAACTGTCGGTGAGGATGAAGTGCTCTCCGTGAGCCTTGAACTCCATGCTCCCGGCGCCCTTGGGGTACCGACCGGCCGCCGCGGTCTGGGCACGGGCGTCCTGTCCAGCGTCCGCGACCCCCGCGAGAGGAATCGAAACACCCATGGCGAAAATGGCGGCCGCGGACGCCCTGACCACATAAGCGAACTTACCCATTTGCGCTTCCCCTGCCTATCGGAGTCGATATCCCGGCCGGACGGATCTCGAATCCAGGACGGGACTTCGACGTGAGCTGCCGTTGCCGGCACGATAAGAAGAGGCGTGTTACCTCACCGTTTCCCGGACGCGCTCTTGTGCATGAGGGAATGGCAGGCGATGGCGGCGGCCGCGGTGACGTTGAGGGAGTCGACGCCGGCGGACATCGCGTCCGGGCTCATCGGGATGCACACCGGCTCGTCCGCCTCGTCGAGCCAGTGCGAGGAGAGGCCGTCCCCCTCCGAGCCGAGCATGAGGGCGACACGGTCGCCCGTGGACGCCTCGTCTATGGGCGTGGCCGCCTGGTCGGGCGTCAGAGCCAGCAGGGTGAAGCCGGCGGCGCGCACCTTGCCGAGGCCGTCGCGCCAGTTGGCCAAGCGCATGTAGGGGATCGCGAAGACCGCGCCCATGGAGACCTTCACCGACCGCCGGTACAGGGGATCCGCGCAGCGCGGGGACAGGACGATGGCGTCGATGCCCAGTGCGGCGGCGCACCTGTATATGGAGCCGACGTTCGCGTGATCCACCAGGTCCTCCAGGACGAGGATGCGGCGGGCGCCGGCCAGAACGGCTTCGAGGGGCGGCAGCGGGAGGCGTTCCAAGGACGCGAGGGCGCCTCGGTGGACCTGGAAGCCGGTGAGGGACTCCATGGTGGCGTCGTCGACGATGTAGGCGGGTGCGTCCAGGCCGTCCAGGACGTCGGCGAGCGGTTCGGCCCAGCGGCGGGCCATCAGCAGGGAGCGGACGGGGTGGCCGGCGGCGACGGCCCGGCGGATCACCTTCTCGCCCTCGGCGACGAAGAGCCCGTGCTCGGCCTCCAGGCTCTTGCGCAGGTTCACGTCGCGGAGCCGGACGTAGTCCGCGAGGCGCGGGTCCGCGGGGTCGGGGACGGGGATCAGGCGGGCCATCCCCCAAGTGTGCCGCCGGGCAGGGGATGGTTCAGCGAAGCGGCGGCCGGATCTGGCCGCCCGGAGGTCTTTTCCACCCGGGCCGTCCACAGTCAACGCCGGGGTGTACCGCTGTGATCGCTGGTTGTGACGGTCGAGGGCAATGCCGGGATCTTCAAGACATACGCTCATGACCTGCGTCATTATCAGTTTTGAGTTCTTTGTAACCTCTGGTTCGTACTACTACAGTGCCGTGGAACATCGGCGGGTTTCTGGTGAATCGAGGTCAGGCCATGAGCGGACGTCATCGCAATGACATCCCCGAGGGGATGGGCGACGGCGGATACGACCCGTCCACGCCCGTCTTCGGCCCGGCCAACGACGGGTCGTCCGACTGGTTCGGGACGCGCGACGGGCAGGGGCAGCCGCTCGCCCAGCCGCAGGCGGGTCCGCAGGGCGCGCCGCCCGGCATGGCGCCGGGGGCCTCGGGCGAGACGCCGGAGTGGTTCACGCCCCGGCAGTCGTCGGAGCAGCCGGTGTACGGCGGGCGGTCCGGCCCGTCCGAGACGGGCGGGTACGGGACCGGGCGGTCCGGCGGCTACGGGCGGGAGCCCGGGGCCTCCTCGCCGCAGGGACCGCCCCCCGAGTCCTCGCCGCTGGCCGGGACCGGGTACAGCGAGTACGACGCCATCAGCAGGTCGGACGGCGGCCGGGCGGGTTTCTTCGGCGGCTCCGGAGGGCCGGGCGACTCCGGCGGATCCGGCGGCTACGGCGGCGGGTCCGGTGACTCGGGCGGCTACGGCGGCGGCTCCGGCGGGTACGGCAGCGGCTCCGGCGGCTACGAGTACGGGCGCCGCAAGCGCAAGCGCAACGCGACCGCGCTGATCGGGCCGATGGCCGGGGCCGTCGGCCTCGCGGTGCTGCTCGGCGTCGGCGTCTACGCGTTCGCCGAGAGCGGGGGCGGCTGCTCCGGCGACGACGCGCTGAACCTGTCGGTCGCGGCGGCGCCCGACATCGCGCCGGTCGTGGAGAAGGCCGCCGGGCGCTTCAACGACTCCAAGGAGAAGGTCGACGGCAAGTGCGTCAAGGCGACGGTGAAGAAGGTCGAGCCGGCGTCGGTGACGACGCTGCTGTCCGGGCAGGCCGTGGCGAACGACCGGCCGGACGTGTGGATCCCGGACTCGTCCCTGTGGACGTCCCTGGCCCAGGCCAGTGACGAGAAGGGCGGGCAGGGCGGCGTCGTCTCCACCAAGACGTCCGTGGCGCAGAGCCCGATCGTCGTCGGGCTGCCCCAGTCGCTCGCGGTGCAGCTGAAGAAGCAGGGCGTCACCGCCAGCCCGTCCTGGGACAACCTGCTGAAGGCCGCCGGCGGCGTCGCGGGCGGCGCGGTGACCAAGAACCAGATGATCCCGGCGGGCTCGGTGCGGCTCCTCGCGCCCGACCCGATGAAGAACGCCGCGGGCATGGGCTCGCTGATGGTCACGAGCATGCTGCTGGCGAACGACCCCAACCGCGACTCGATCTTCACCGGCATCGTCCGGACCGTCCGCGAGAGCACCGTCCCCAACGTGTCGGCGGAGTTCCAGCGCTTCCGCAAGGACCGCAGCGGCAAGCAGCCGATCTCGCTGTCGTCCGAGCAGGCCCTCTACGCCTACAACCGGACCAAGCCGGCCGAGCCCGCGGTGGCGCTGTACCCGATCGAGGGCACGCTGTCGATGGACTACCCGTTCACCGTGACCAGCAAGGACGGCGCCAAGCAGAAGGGCGCCCGCCTGCTGGAGAAGGCGATGGGCACCGAGGCCACCCGCAAGGACGTCCTCGACGCCGGGTTCCGGACGCCGGACGGCAAGGCGCCCTCCGGGTTCACCCCGGCCGCCGGGGTCAGCCCGGCCCGGCCGCGGCAGCTGCCCATGCCGAAGAGCGCCGACGTCGCGAAGGTCATGCAGGCGTGGTCGAAGCTGTCGCTCGGCCTGCGCATGCTGACGCTGATCGACGTGTCCGGGTCGATGGCCGAGAAGGTCGGGCCGAACACCAACCGGCTCCAGGCGATCGCGCAGGTGTCGCAGGGCGGGCTCAGCATGATGTCCAACGACACCGAGCTCGGGCAGTGGCTGTTCTCGACGAACATGAACGGCGGCATCCCCTACAAGGAGACGGTCCCGATCGGCGCGCTCGGCGACCGGATCGGGTCGAACACGCGGCGCGGGCTCGTCCTGTCGACGCTGAACCAGATGAAGCCGAAGCCGAACGGCGACACCGGCCTGTACCGGACGATGCTGGCCGCCTACAAGAAGATGAACGAGACCTACAAGCCGGAGTTCGGCAACTCGATCCTGCTGCTCACGGACGGCAAGAACGACGACGACGGCGGCCCGACGCTGGAGGAGACGCTGAAGCAGCTGAAGGAGATGCAGGACCCGAACAAGCCGATCCAGGTCAACATGATCGGTTTCGGCAAGGGGGTCGACAAGAACGAGCTGGAGCAGATCGCCGCGGCGACGAACGGCAACGTCCAGGTCGCGCAGACGCCGCAGGAGATCTCCAAGATCTTCCTGAAGATGCTGTCCCGCCGCATCCAGTGATCACCTGCCGGTGATCTTCCGGACGCGCCGGGTAGTTCTGGAATTTTCCCTGCGTTCGGTGTCAACCGGGTGCGGGACCCGATCGTCTTTCTATGTGGAGGCCCGACGGGGAGCGGGGCCGTCGGGCCTCCGACTCACCTTCCTCCCTGGCCCGTGACAGGGAAGGCGGCCGGTCCGGAGGACCGGGGCCGCCGGGAGAGAACACCGCTCCCCTCTCAGCTCTTCTCAGCCCGTCCCCGATGGTGCGGACGAGGATTTCCGAACAGCCCGCGGGAGGACCTCGTGTCCGGTTGGCCCAGTCTCGATCGCGCCGACGATGAGCGCCTGGCCCGGTCGCTGGCGGCGGGCGACCCAGGCGCCCTCATCCAGGTCATGGACCGCTACGCGGCCCGCCTGTACGACTACTGCCACGCGCTGCTGCGCGACCAGGACCTGGCGGCCGGCGCACTCCACGACGCGCTCATCGCCGCCTACGCGCACGTGTCAGTCTTGCGCGAGCCCGACCGGTTCCGCGGCTGGCTCTACGCGCTCGTCCGCAACGAGTGCATGCGGCGGCTGCGCGACCCGGACCGTCCCGCCGAGCGCCACGAGGCGCCCGAGGTCGAGGACGGCTTCCTGGACGAGGCGGAGCAGGCCCGGCGGCAGGAGGCCCGGCGGCTCGTCCACGGCGCCCTGGCCGGGCTGCGCGGGCGCGAGCGCGAGGCGCTGGACCTCATGCTGCGGCACGGCCTGGACGCGGGCGAGGTCGGCGGCGTCCTCGGCATGGACGCCCAGGAGGCCACCGACCTGACCGGCCAGGCGCACGCCCGCCTGGACGACGCGCTCGCCGCCGGCTACCTCGCCCGCGCGGGGCGCGACGACTGCCCGGAGATCGCCGCGATCGCCGGCGACGGCACCGGGCCGCTGCCGCCGCCCGTGCTGCGGCGGCTCGTCCACCACATCCAGACGTGCGGCATCTGCGGTCCGCGGCGCGACCGGACCGTGTCCGCGGCGCGGCTCCTGCAGGTGCTGCCGGTCGCGATGATGCCGACCGACCTGCGCGGGCTCGTCATGGCGACCGCCACCGACCCCGCGCTGGCGGCCGACCTCGCCGCGATCGCGCACGGGGCCGAACCGTTCGACGCCTGGGGCTGGCCGCACGGCCTCGACCGCGCGGACGCGCGGGACCCCTCCGGGCGGCGCCCTCCGCGCGGGCTCCTGGCGGCGCTGGCCGCCGCCGTGGCCGTCATCGTGATCGTGGCCGGGGCCTTCTACGTGATGTCCGGCTCGTCGGGCGAGCCGACGGCCGCCAAGGGACCCTCGGGCGGGGCGCCGGGCTCGGCGGCCTCCCCGTCCTCCCCGGGCGACTCCGAGAGCCCGTCGGACAGCCCGTCGCCGACCGAGTCGGAGACGCCGACGCCCACGCCCACCACGACCAGCCCGACCCCGACGCCGACCCGGACGCGCACGCCGACGCGCACGTCCAGGCCGTCCGCGACCAGCAGCGCGCCGAGGACCGGCAGGCTGTCGGTGGGCGGCTGCACGATCAGCGGTCCCGGACGGGGCAGCTGCAATCTCCCGGTGCGCGCCGTGGGCGGGACGGTCACCTGGTCCGTCACGGGCACATCCGGCGGCCTCAGCGCCGGCGGCGGCGGCACGCTCCGCAGCGGGCAGAGCACCTCCGTCCGTGTCTCCGGCACGTGCACGCCGCCCGGTGGATCGGGGACGGTCAGCTTCTCCCCCGGCGGCACGGGCTCGGTCACGCTGTCGTGCGACGAGGAGCCCCCGGGCGACGGTCCGGGCGGCGACTGACGCAAACGTGATATAGATCACATTCCTACTCGCAAGTACCGTTCCACAAGGCGATTCGGCCACAGCGAGTACCGCCCCGGTCACTAAAATCGGCCCAAAGGGGAGAAATTCCAGCGACTTGGTGGCAAGATCAGGCAACCAGAGTCGGCCGGCCAGGTGTCGGGGCTCACCGGGGGCACGATCTAGCACATCGAAGACCATCGACTGGGAGGGTTCCCTTGGCCGGTGAGCCAGGGCCCCGGCAGAACGATGACGTCAGGCTGGCGGACTCGCTGCGAGCCGGGGACGTCATCGCACTGACCGAGGTGTACGACACCTACGCGCCGTTCCTGTACGACTACTGCCACGGCCTGCTGCGCGACCGCGTCGAGGCGGCCGGCGCGCTGCGGAACGTCGTGATCGCCGCCCGCGAGCACGTGGACCGGCTCACCGAGCCGGACCGGCTGCGCGGCTGGCTGTACGCCATCGCCCGCAAGGAGTGCATGCGGCGCCGCGACAGCCCCAACCGGCACACCGGGCAGGAGGCCCCGGAGGCCGACGACGAGCTCACCCCCGAGCAGCTCGCCCGCCGCGAGGAGCGCCGGCTGCTCGCGCACAGCGCGCTCGCCGCGCTCAACGGGCGGCAGCGCGAGGCGATCGACCTCTCGGTCCGCCACGAGCTGGACGAGGTGGACCTGTCCGGCGTCTTCGGCATGCCGCTGGAGGAGACCCTCGCGCTGGTGGAGAAGGCCCGCGAGGACCTCGCCGCCGCGCTGCACGCGTCCCTCATCGCGCAGAACCACTGGAAGGACTGCCCCAGCGTCTCCGCGCTGACCGAGTCGTGGCCGCTGTCCCCGCAGACGTCGGCCTCGCTCGTCCGGCACGTGGCGAGCTGCCCGGTCTGCGGCGCCCGCGAGACGCCGCCGCTGCCGCCGGACCGGCTGCTGTCGGTGCTGCCGATCGCGGCGATCCCCGCCGAGCTGCGGCTGGACGTGCTGACCGCCGCGACCGCCGAGGACCGCGCCGGGAACCGCCGCGCCATCGCCGCGTGGACCGAGCCGTTCGACGAGTACGGCTGGCCCCTGCCCTACCAGCAGACCGCGCCCCGCGCCCGCGACCGGGCGCCCCGCCGCCGCGGCCCCGTGCTCGCCGCCGTCGCCGTGGGCGTCGGCGTCCTGGTGCTGTTCGGCGGCGCGATGGCCTGGCTGGGCGGCGGGAACGGCGGGACGAACGCCTCCGCGACCGGCCCGGCGTCCCCCGGCGGCGGCTCGCCCGGTGACTCGGGCGCGCCCGAGCCGACGCCGGGAGACCCGTCCCCCACGGTGTCGTCGCCGTCCCCGAGCGAGTCGGAGTCGCCGTCGAAGTCGCCGTCGCCGTCCAAGAGCCCGTCGAAGACGCCGTCCAGCAAGCCGCCGGCCCCGCCCTCGACCGAGGCGCCGAAGCCGCCGACGCCGGGAGACCTGTCGGTGAGCGGCTGCGACATGGGGCGGGGGAACTCCTGCACCGTCCGGGTCACCGCGGTCGGCGGTCCGGTGAACTGGCGCGTGACCGGGACGTCCGGCCCCGTGCGGGCCGGCGGCTCCGGGCATCTCGACGCGGGAGAGAGCAGCGGTGTGCGCGTGTCACGCACGTCCGGCTTCTGCCTGGGCCAGCAGACCGGCACCGTGTCGGTCTCGGGCCGCTCCGTGTCGGTCACCTATACGTGCTGAGCGGGTGCGCGCCGCGTGATCTGCGCGCGCCCGCGGGGCAGGTCCGGGCCGCCTACCGGAGGAAACCGGCGTCGAGGGTCGCGTGTGCGCGCTCCAGCAGGAGCGGGACCCCGGCGCCGATCTGGTCGAACCCCTCCCCGACGGTGGCGTTCTGCAGGTAGCGGGCGTGGATGCCCTCCAGGATCACCGCGAGCTTGAAGCACGCGAACGCGACGTAGAAGTCGATGTCCGCGAGGTCGAAGCCGGTCAGCGCGGCGTACCGGCCGGCGAACTCGCGGCGCGTGAAGAAGCCGGGCGCTGAGGTGATCGTGGCGCCGACCGGGAGCTCCCGCTCGTCGGCGGCCTCGGCCCAGTAGACGAGCGTCAGCCCGAGGTCGGACAGCGGGTCGCCCAGCGTCGACATCTCCCAGTCGACGACGGCGGCGATCTCCGGGCGCGGCTCCAGCCGGGCCAGGGCGTTGTCGAGCCGGAAGTCGCCGTGGACGAGCCGCGCCGGGGAGTCGGCCGGCATCCGCTCGGCGAGCCGCGCGACGAGCCGGTCGTACTCGGGCAGGTCGCGGCTCGTGCCGGTCGCCCCGATGGCCTCCTGCGAGCCGTCCCACTGCTTGCCCCAGCGCCTGAGCTGGCGCTCCATGTAGCCGCTCGGACGGCCGAAGTCCTCCAGCCCGACCGCCTCCACGTCGACCGTGTGGATCGCGGCGAGCGCTCCGGCCAGCGCCTCGCTGAGGCCGCGCGCCTGCTCGGGGGTCATGTCCCCGGCGTCCTCGCGGGCGCGCAGGACGCGTCCCTCGACGAAGTCCATGAGGTAGAAGCGGGCGCCGATGACGTCCTCGTCGTCGCAGAACGCCAGCGTCTTCGGCACCGGCACCGCCGTCCCGTGGCCGAGGGCGCTGAGCACCCGGTACTCGCGTCCCATGTCATGGGCCGTCGGCTGGACGTGCCCGAGCGGCGGCCTGCGCAGCACGACACGGCGGCCGCCGTCCAGCGTGATGCCGTAGGTGAGGTTCGAACGCCCGCCCGCGATCAGGTCGATCGCGGTGATCCGTCCCGATCCGGGCAGCTCGCGGGCCAGCCAGGCCGCCAGCCGGGGGACGTCGATACCGGGCACCCCGGCCGGAAGTTCTGCGTCAACGGTCATGACGTCCTATTAGAACGCGGCTCGGTCTGGGCTGTGAACCCCACCGGGGTACCCGCGCCGTGAGCGACGCCACCCCGGCCACTTCCGGCCGACTTGCAGCCGGGCTTCACCGGACCTTCAGCATGGCGGCTGACCTGCGCGGACACCGCCGACCGGCGGACACCGGAGTCGGATTCCCGGGGACACCCGGAGGAAAAAGGTGACACAAGGTGGAATGCTCGGACACGCGGGGTACCCATTTGCACCGACACCCGAGCAAACTGGGCTCTACCCGGCACGGATGTCCTTAGCCGTCATCCGGCCCATGAGACGGCAGGCTGGACTTAAGAGTCCCGCTGGGCTAAGAGAAGAGGACTAGACCACTCGGGGTCAGACCGCCCGATTGGGGGGGACGCACCGTGGCAGACGCATGGCTGCCGGGAGCCGGCCGCATGCCGGCACGACATGACGGTGGAGCGTTGAGAGGGGGTGCTCCCCGCGCCGTATGGTGCGCCGGCGAGTACGACCCGCACACCGTCTCCGCGCGCTCGGTGGCCGCCGACCTCCTCAAGGAGGACCGGGCGGCGCACCTGGTGTGGCATCCCGGCACCGGCGAGATCGTCCAGCTCCTCCCGATAACCCGCGCGGCCCGGCTGCTCGGCGGGCGGATCGGCCGGGAAGGGCGCGTCTGCGCGCAGCTCATGGTGATCGGCCAGTCCCGGTCGCCGTTCACCGGATCGCTGCTCACCGGCATCGACGCGATCGTCGCCTGGCTGGACGCGTGGGGCGTCGCGCGCCGCTGGCCGGCCGGCCCGCCGCTCCCCTCGCCCCAGTCGTACCACGCGCACCGGAACCGCAGGGACTGGGCGCGCGGCGGGCACTACGGCGCGTCCCAGGTCCCGGTGCTCGACCGCCCTGATCCCGGCGGCATCGACATCCGGCGCATCACCGGGCCCGACACGCCGCTCGCCGCCATCCCGAAGCCCCGCGTCCCGGGCACCGCGGCCGGACCCCGCCTGCTGCCGCCCCGTCCGCGCACGCCCGACACCGTCCGCCCCCCGCAGAACGACCCCCCGCCCCCGGGACGCCCCGCACCGCTGCGCCCGGCCTCCGAGCCGGTGCCCGTGGGACCGTCCGCCAACTGACCGGCTCGCAGCCGATGGGCCCCAGGGCGCGTCGGCCCTTTCGCGCTACCCGACGAGGTCCCGGACGACCTCGCACCCCTTGCGCAGCTCGGTGAGGGAAGCGGCGGCGCCGTACCCGATCACCAGGCCCGACGCGCGCACCGGACCCATGTGGTGGCGGTCGAGCGTCTCGACCAGGACGCCGCGCTCGGCCGCCTCGTCCGCGGCCCGCCCGGCCACCGGCCCCGGCACGTCCACGACCAGGTGAAGGCCTGCCGTGTCGCCGCGCAGGGACAGGCCGTCGAGCGCCCGCACCACGACCTCGCGGCGGCGCGCGTACTCCCCGCGCATCCGGCGGATGTACCGGTCCAGATCGCCGCGTTCCAGGAGGAGCCTCAGCGCGTCCTGGGGCACCACGGCGGTCCGGTCGTTCAGCTCCTCCCGCCGCAGCGCCACCTCGGCGACCAGGTCGGGGCGTCCGACGAGCCAGCCCACGCCCATGTCCGCCGTGAGGATCTTGGCCGAGGTGCCCAGATAGATCACCACGTCCGGATCCAGCCCGTACAGCGCGGGCAGGGGCGCGACGTCGTAGCGGAACTCGCCGTCGTAGTCGTCCTCGGCGATCAGCGCCCCGTTGCGCCTCGCCCACGCCAGCAGGGCCTGCCGGCGCGGCACGGGCAGGACACCGCCCATCGGGAACTGGTGCGACGGCGTCGAATAGACGATGCGCAGGTCATCGGGCAGGCCGTCGACGATGAGGCCGTGCTCGTCGACGGGGCAGGGGACGAGCTCGGCGCCACGCCCCATGAGGACCGTCCGGGCCTTGCCATAGCCGGGCTCCTCGACGCCCACGCGATCGCCCGGCCGGAGCACGGTCGCCGCCAGGAGATCGAGCCCGTTCGTCGCTCCCCGCGTCACGAGAAGGCCGTCCAGAGGGCAGGTCACGCCGCGACTACGCCTGATGTAGTCGGCGAGCGCCTCCCGCAGGCCGGGCAGCCCGTGCCCCTCCTGACGCTGCTGCGGCGGCATCCCCGCCGCCAGCCGCCATGCCCTGCGCCATGCGGGCGTGTCCAGCGCCCCGATCCACGCCGTTCCAGGTCTCAGATCAATCTCATGTGCGGCCGCCATCCTGCGGAGCGGCTTCGTCTTCACCCTCTGGGGCGCCGGAACAGGTGCGGCCGCCACTCCCTCTGTGACGTACGTGCCGGAACCATGCCGTCCCTCTAGCCAGCCCTCGGCGTACAACTGCTCATAGGCCTCGGTCACGACCGTCCGGCTGACACCAAGGAGATTTGCCAGCGCCCTACTGGACGGAAGCCGTTCCCCGGCGGCCAGACGTCCCTCCCCCATCGCGGCACGCAACTGACCGACGAGCTGCGCGCTCATCGGCTCCTTACCGTCCCTCTCCACGGACAGGGGCAGATCGATCGACAAGTGGTCCCCGCCTATACGCGTCGAGTGGCCATACCCACCAGGCCACTCCCCTCCTAGCGTAAACGGGCATGAACCCACTCTCCTCCACCGCCCGCACACGCCTGGGCCGATACCCCGAGCGCTCCAGCACCGACCGTTCCGTCCTCTACGAGATCCTCGACGACGGCATGATCTGCCACCTCGGCCTCATCGTGAACGGCTCACCACGCGTCATCCCCACCGGCTACGGCCGTCAGGACGACACCCTCTACATACACGGCTCGTCCGGAGCGAGCAGCCTCAGAGCCGGACCGTCCCAGGAAATCTGCATCACCGTCACCCATCTGGACGGGATCGTCCTGGCCAGGTCCCTGTTCCACCACTCCATCAACTACCGCAGCGCCCTCATCTACGGGACGCCCCGCCTGGTCTCCGACACCGACGAGAAGCTGCACAGCCTCCGCGTCATCACCGAGCAGATGGCCCCCGGCCAGTGGGACGCGGCTCGCCGGCCCACCCGCAAGGAACTCGCAGGCGTCTCCGTACTGGCCCTTCCCCTGGACGAGGCGTCCGTCAAGGTACGGCAGGGACCGCCCAGCGATGACGAACCCGACTACGACCTCGACGTCTGGGCCGGGGTCCTCCCCGTCCACCAGACCTTCGGCACACCCGCCCCGGACCCCCTCCTCCGTCCCGGCATCCCCGTCCCGGGGCATATCGCCCGCCGTGTGACCTCCTAAATCGATCGCCCGCGATGCCCCGTGCGGTCGGTCATGGCCGTAGGGTGAGTCCATGAACGAGCGGCTGGTCTGGATCGACTGCGAGATGACGGGACTCGACCTGCGCAACGACGCGCTCATCGAGATAGCCGCACTGGTCACCGACAGCGAGCTCAACATCCTGGACGAGGGCGTCGACGTCGTGATCAAGCCCCCGCCCGAGTCGGTCACGCAGATGACCAAGGTCGTCCGGGACATGCACACCACGTCCGGCCTCCTGGAGGCCCTCCCCGGCGGCATCACCCTCGGCGAGGCCGAGGACGTCGTCCTCGACTACATCAAGAAGCACGTCAAGGACGCCAAGAAGGCCCCCCTCTGCGGCAACTCCATCGCCACCGACCGCTCCTTCCTCGCCCGCGACATGCCGGCCCTCGACGCCCACCTCCACTACCGCATGGTGGACGTCTCCTCCATCAAGGAGCTCGCCCGGCGCTGGTACCCCCGGGTCTACTTCGCCAGCCCCGAGAAGAAGGGCGGCCACCGCGCCCTCGCCGACATCACCGAGAGCATCCAGGAACTGCGCTACTACCGCGCCGCCGTCTTCGTCCAGCAGCCCGGCCCCGACTCCGACACCGCCCGCGCCATCGCCGCCAAGGTCGCCTCCGGCTGACCCACCCCCGGGGAGCCGCTACACTACTGGGAGCCGGGCGCGATCCCGGCCACGGTGGGTGTAGCTCAGCTGGCAGAGCACTTGGTTGTGGTCCAAGATGTCGGGGGTTCAAGTCCCCTCACTCACCCCAGACGCGAGGCCCCGGTCATTCAAGGCCGGGGCCTTCGCCGTCCCCTCGGCGCGGCCGATCGACTCTCGAAGATCGTCCCGTTATGCTCCCACCCTAGAGATGTCACCGACACGCCAAGGGCGACGGATGAGTGTCGACGAGACGGCCCCGCTCCGCATACTCGTGGTGGACGGGGACCCCCGGGTCCGAGCCGACGTGATCTCCCTGCTGGACGCCAGCGACGAACTCCAGGTCGTCGCCGACACCCACGACCCCGCCACGGCCCTCGACCTCGCCGAACGCCTGCGCCCCGACATCGTCCTGCTGGACGCGGCCGCCGCCGACCACACCTCCCCCCTCAGCACCGCGTCCCGCGTGTTCGTCCTCGCCACCGACGACCAGCACGCCGTCGACGCCGCCCTGCGCGCCGGCGCCTGCGGCCACCTCGTCCCCGGCTCCTTCACCGCCCGCGACCTCATCCGCGGCGTCCGCGCCGCGTCCCGCACCAGCCTCGGCCTGTCCGCGCGCGAGGCCGAGGTCATGGACCTCATCGCCACCGGCCGCTCCAACGGCGAGATCGCCCGCCAGCTCTTCCTCAGCGAGAAGACCGTGAAGAACCACGTCAACCGCATCTACGGCAAGCTCGGCGTCAGCTCCCGCGCCACCGCCATCGCCCTCTGGCGCGGCATGATGAGCGTCCTCCCCGCCCGCGACTGAACCGGTTCGCACTGGTCCGCCGCTCCTGATACTGTTCTTCCTGTCGCAAGGCCCACAGGGCCCACACCGACAGGCGCCGTTAGCTCAATTGGCAGAGCAGCGGACTCTTAATCCGCGGGTTCGGGGTTCAAGTCCCTGACGGCGCACCCCGCCCGACCAAGACATTCTCGCTCGAGAGTGCATCTGGCCAAATTGGACCGGCCATCGCCGCGTCCGCCCACGAGGGCACGAAACGCCTCGCGATGTTCGCGGGCGGCTGCCTGGGCAAGGCTTCGCTGCAGCGAGAGAAGCGTTCACTGCGGCCTCGGAGTTGCGTGCTTCGACGCGGGACGTTCGGTGGCGCTGCGCTCCTAGACAAGCCCACAGGCCACGGCTCATCCCCTTTTCTGCAAGTTACGATCATTCACCCGGCTCACGAGCAGGTTCGGGAACTGGTGATGGAGATCTGACGCAGTTACTGCGGCCGACTACTTCATGAGGCCACGCGACTTCAGCCACTGTTGGATTTTGGCGCCGACGAGGTCGGAGTTGCGATCCATCATGATCATGTGCGAGTTGCCTGTGATGCCCTCTCTCGGCAGGTCGATCGTGTCGGCGATGCCGCCTTGGTCAGACTGCGCCTGCCAGTAGCGCTGACACGAACGACGCAGGTCCGACCACACCTCGCTGTCGTCGATGTGATCGCCCCAGACGCAGAGGACGGGGGTGTCGCGCATTGCGGAGATGTCCTCGCGTCCCGGATCGGGTGCCCCTCCGGGCTCCAGCGCGACGACCGCCTTCACCATCGCAGGCGCCGCGGCAGCGGCCCGCAAAGCGAAGATCGCTCCCTGGCTGTGCGCGAGGAGCACGCAGGGACCAACGCGTTCCACCAGTTCGTCGTATGCGGCCTGCGTGCACAGGTCGTTCGTCCCCCAGCGCGGGACCGTCTGCTTGGCGAACTGGTCGAAGGCGGCGACCGGGAACTGGGTGTCCGGATAGGCGATTCGGTTCTCTGGATCGCTGTGCCAGGACGGTCCGATGCGGAAGTCCTCCCAGGCCGTCTGCTTCGGCCTGAAGAAGGGTTCGGTGGCGAACACTTCGGGGAATCTGGCCCACGATGCGCGTCCGCGCTCGACGGCGTCGGACACGAACACGTCGTGGCCGTAGCGGAGGAAGAGGTTCATCCACCCGGGCCGGCCGTCGGGCGTTGTCTCCCAGGTGACGCCGGTCAGGCCGCCGCCGTGCCACATCAACAGCGGGTAGCGGGATCTGGGCGCGGCGAGACGCGCGTACTGGACATACATCTGCTCGACCTCGAACTCACCGTTCGGGTTGATCTCTAGGGGCGGCGCCGCCGGCGTCACCTGCAATATCCGCGTGGCGAGCCCGGACAGGGCGGCCTCGCGACCCCCGATGTGGAAGCTGCCCAGCTCGGCGACGGCGAGTGGCTCTGTGGCGCCGGTGTCCGTCACTGCCCGGCCGCCTTCGTGTTCCCACTCGGTGGGCGGAGGTGCCCGGCCACTTCGAGTTGACTGATCAGCCCACCACTGCGGAGCATGTCCACGATGAAGTCCGGGAACCTGGCGAACGTGCGTCGGGCTCCGGTGGATTCGTTCTTGGCGATGCCGCGATCGACATCGAGGGTCACGACGTCGCCCTCGACCACGAAGGCTCGAGCATCCGCGATGGTGATGGCGGGTAGCCCGAAGTTGAGGCAGTTGCGCAGGAACAGTGAGTTGTACTGCTCTGCGATCAGCGCCGCGACACCGAGTTCGGTGAACAACTCGGCGACGGGCCGGCTGGAGCCGAGTCCGAAGTTGCGCCCGGCGACCACGATGTCCCCGGGCTGGACGAGTTCCGGCCAACCCGGTCTGGTCGCATCGAACATGAATCGGCTGGCCTCTGCCGCGGACAGCTTCATGGCGAAGCCCGGATACATGTCGTCGGTGTTGACGTCATCTCCGAAGAGCCATGCGCGTCCAGCGACGACGAGGTCGCTCGATGTGCTCATGCGCGGGACGCCTCCATCAGCTGTTCGGGGGAAACGATGCACCCGGCGACCGCGGAGGCGGCGACCGTGGCCGGCGATGCCATGAAGACCGACGCCTTCGTGCTGCCCATCCTTCCCTGGAAGTTTCGGGTGCTGGCCGTCACGCAGACTTCACCGGGCGCCAGGACCCCCATGGCATAGCCGAAACATGCGCCGCAGGTCGAGTTCGTGACAACCGCGCCCGCTTTCGTCAGGGTCGTCACGTATCCACGTTCGACCGCGTCGAGGTACACCTGTTGTGAAGCAGGGGTCACGATCAACCGGACGCCTGGCGCGACCCGGTGGCCGGCGATCACTCGTGCCGCTTCTTCGAGGTCTGCCAGTTGACCGTTGGCACACGAACCGATGAAGGCCTGGTGGATCGTCGTGGATTCCAGCTCGGCCACCGGCACGCCGTTGTTGATGACCGTCCCCGGACGGGCGACCATCGACTCGATCTCGTCGAGGTCGATCGTGCGGACGGCGGCGTACCGGGCGTCGGCGTCGGCGTCAACGGGGCTCACCGCCAGGTCGGGCCTCACCGAGCGCAGGTGGTCGACGCAGATCTCGTCCGCGGGAAAGAGTGTGAAGTCGGCGCCCACCTCGGCCCCCTGCGTCGCGATGGTCCGGCGGTCGCTCATGGGGATCGATGCCAGGCCGGGGCCGCCGAACTCGATGGCGTGGTCCGTGGCGTCGCCGTAGCGTGCCGCGATGGCGAGGAAGACGTCCTTGCCGTTGATGTGGGCCGGTTTGGTCCCCACCAGCTCGTACCGGATGGTCGGCGGTACCTGGTGCCAGGTCTTCCCGGTGCAGACGATCTGCATCACCTCGGCCGGTCCGAGTCCGCGGGCGGCGGCGTTGAAGGCGCCCGCCGCGCACGTGTGGGAGTCGGTGCAGGCGACGACCGAACCCGGCGTGGCCAGCCCTCGCTCGGCGATCACCTGGTGCACGATCCCGTGCCGGCCGATGTCGTAGAAGCGCTCGATGCCGTGTTCCCGGGCGAACGCGCGCGCCCGGGTGCCATGCGTGGCGTCGCGGACCGTCGGCGCGGGCACCGCGTGGTCCATCACGATCGCGATCTTGTCGGGGTCGTGGACCGCGACCACGTCCAGCAGCCTGGTCATGGCGAACTGGACATCGATGATCACGGTCATGTCGACGTCACAGGTGAGGATGTCGCCTGGCGTGGCCGCCTCCACTCCGGCCGCCTCTGCCAGGATCTTCTCGATCATCGTGCTAGGCACTTCTCGTCCCCCGATCGTGGTTCTCGTGGAGTGCCTCCCAGAAGGGCAGGCCCAAGTTGTCGAAGAGTTCGCGAGGCGAGACCCGGCTTGCCGGCTCGGGGTCGCCGCGACGCAGCGACCGCAGTGCCGTCGTCAGTGACGAGACGACCGGGCTCAGGCACGCGCCGGGAACGATGGCGAGGGCATAGCCGAAGGACTCGAGGTCGCGGAACGTCACGGCCGGCGACTTGCCGCGTCCCACGAGGTTGAAGAGCACCGGGACGTCGATCTCGCGGGGGATGGCCCGGATCTCGTCGAGCGACCGCGGGGCCTCGATGAAGATCACGTCTGCGCCGGATTCGACGTAGGCCTGTGCCCGTTGGACGGCGGCCGCGAAGCCATGGGTCGCGCGGGCGTCGGTCCGGGCGACGACCAGGAGATCACCGTCACCCCGCGCCTCGACCGCCGCGGCGATCTTCTCAATGAACTCGGGGGGATCGATGACACGCTTGTCATCCAGGTGCCCGCACTTCTTCGGGAATGCCTGGTCCTCGAGCTGGATGGCGGCAACCCCGGCGCGGACGTACTCCCGGACCGTCCGGTAGGTGTTCTTCAGGTCACCGAAGCCCGTGTCGGCATCCGCGATCAGTGGTACGTCGAGCTGGCGCCTGATGACCGCGGCCTGCACCGCCATCTCCGACATCGTCGCGAGTCCGATGTCCGGCAGGCCGACCGCCGAGGCGGACACGGCCGCGCCCGACATGTAGGCGGCGTCGAAACCGGCGGACCGTACCAGGGACGCGGTGATTCCGTCGTACACCCCGGGTGCCACCAGGAGGTGCGGCTCCGCGAGCAGTTCTCGCAGGCGCTTGGCGGTCCCCATCAGCCGGCGGATGCCTGCTCGCGCAGGTGGCCCGACGGAAGTACGTCCCGACCGGGGTCGGCCGGGAGGGTGATCCCGAACTGCCGCTCGAAGATGTCGCTGATCAGCTCGTAGCAGGTCCCGACCCGCACGACCTCCATCGTGCTGAAGTCGATGATCGTCGAGGACCGGCCGTAGTGGTGGTACTTGCGGAGTCCGTGGTCGACGACCAGGTCGACCGCGTCGATGATCTCCTGCTGGATGTCCTCGACGCGGAACCTGGTCCCGGTCCCGGTCAGGTTGGCCGACGAGCCCAGCAGGGCGACACCGTCACGGTGCGCGATGCGCACGACCTCGTCGTGCAGTGCGCCACCGTTGATCAGCATCGCCAGCGTGCTGCCGACGGTGCTGGCTGCGAGCGTCTCCGGCTCGATCGAGGCGACCACCGGGTGGGACGGGTCGTAGTGGGCTGCGATCGCCAGCGGGAGCCCCGCGTCCACGACCACCGCGTCGATCATGTCCTGTTCCCGCTTGCCGAGCCGGTGGACCTCACGATGGAGCTCGTAGTTGCCGCCCATGGCGTGCCGCTTGTGCGGGGCGCGTCGCTTGGCCTGGAACAGGCGCAGCAACGCGTCCGAGGAGATCGCGGTCGCCGCGTAGCCGACGTCCCCGGGCATGATGACCGCCCCTCCGCCGGCCACCGTCTCGTAGATCCTCTGCGCGTCACCCTTGATGTCGTACCTGCCCATGCGGCGCTCCCTTCGACCGATCAACCACATCGTGGTTTACGAAACCATAGTGCAGTGCAGATCTGGACGCTAGCCCTCACGACCTGCGGACGAACGATGCGTTGTGCGTTGACAATGCTTCGACGATGTGAGTACGGTCACGCCACGATGTGGTTGATGACACCACATCCTGGAGAGGGGGTTCGCATGAACCGCTTGACGTCACGCCTGAGCCTCGTCGGGCTGGCGGCCGCCCTGAGCCTCAGCGCCGCGTGCTCGTCGTCGCAGAGAGGAGCCGACCCGGAGAACCCCTACCAACTGGATGTCGCGGTCCTGGCGGCCAACGAGTTCTACTCGATCCCCTGGCTCGTCGGTCAGAAGCGAGGATTCTTCGAGGAACACGGCGTCAAGGTCGGCAAGATCGTGGCCGGCAGCGGCGGTAGCGCGACCCTGCGGACGCAGCTGTCCGGTGACCTTCCGATCGGCGAGGTCGGCTACAACTCCGTCCTCCACGCCGCCAAGGAAGGCGTGCCGCTCGTGGCCGTCGGCGGCGGCGTACAGAACACCCACGGCGGGGAGTACTACGCGCGCAAGGACAACGATGAGGTCAACAAGCTCGCCGACATCCGGTCCTGGGCATACACCAATCCCGGCTCCTCGATCTACGCGCTGTCCTTCATGATCCTGGAGGAGGCCGGCCTGCCGACCAAGGCCGAGCGCGTCGCCGCAGGCGGTGTCGGCGAAGGCGTCGCCCTCCTGGAAGCCGGCAAGGTGGACGTCGCTTGGCTTCCTCCCACGCTGGCCAGCCGCCACAAGGACGACTTCAAGCTCGTCGTCAGGACCCATGACTACGTCGACAAGTTCCAGGCCAGCGTGATCACGACGAGCCCGCGATTCGCCAAGGACCACCCCGATGTCGTCAAGGCCGTTCTGGCCGGCTATCAGGAGGCGATCAAGTGGGCGACCGGGAATCCCGAGGAAACGGCGAAACTCTACGCCGCGCACGTTGACGTGTCGTATGACGCCGCCCTTGAGGTCGTCAAGGGCGCGACGGGAGCGGTGGCCTGGAATATCGGCTTCAACCCCGAGTCCCTCAAGTCGGGCACCAAGTCCGCCGAGCTGAGCGGCCTCAAGGGCGGGGTCGACTACTGCGGCCTGTTCGACGGCAGCTTCCTTCCCAGAGGCGCCACCGCGGAGCTACCCACCGACTGCTCGTGAACGAGCCTGACCCAGGAGGGCTGATCATCGTGGCACCACACGAATCGACCGCAACGTCCGTTCCAGAGCCACCGATCCGCACGAGTCACGTGCAGGCTCGACAGGTGACGCGCAGGTTCGGAACCGTCGACGCGCTCGGACCGGTCGACCTGGACATCCGGCAGGGAGAGTTCGTGTCGATCGTCGGTCCCAGTGGGTGTGGGAAGTCGACCTTGCTCGAGCTCGTCGCCGGACTCCAGGTCCCGTCGTCGGGCGCGGTAAGGGTCGCGGACGAGCCCCTGAAGGGACCGCGCCGCCACACCGCGGTCATCTTTCAGGATTCGGCGACCCTCCCGTGGCGCACGGTCCTCGACAACGTCGCCTTCCCGCTCGAGGTCCGCCGGGTGGCCCGAGCCGAACGCCGCGCTCAGGCCGCCGCCCTGCTGGAGAAAGTGGGGCTGTCCGGGTTCGCCGCCCACCACCCCGGCCAGCTCTCGGGCGGGATGAGGCAGCGCGTCGCCATCGCGCGCGCTCTGATCATGGAGCCGGACCTCATTCTGGCCGACGAGCCGTTCGGTGCGCTCGACGAACAGACCCGCCTCCTCATGGCCTTCGAGCTCCTCGCCGTGGTCGAACGGCTGGACGCGGCCGTCCTGTTCATCACCCACAGCATCCAGGAGGCGGTCCTCCTCTCGGACCGAGTGCTGGTGATGGGTGCCCGCCCCGGAACGTTCCTCGACGAGATCGGCATCGACCTGCCTCGACCCCGCGCCGAGGACACACTGACCATGCCGATGGCAGTCGAGGCGACCGAACGCATCTGGAGCACACTTCGCCACGAAGCCTCGACCAGCATGCAGGCAACATCGTGACCCGCCTGGCATCCTCGGGCTCGCGTTCGACGCTCCCCGGCTACCTCCGGCTGGACCAGGGCCGATCGCTCGGCCTCCCCCCTCCGGTGTGGCGCATCGCCGCCCTTGTCGTCTTCCTGGGCGGAGTGGAGGTGTATGCGCGTTACGTCCTGGCGACGCCGTTCGAACTCGTGCCCGTCACCGACATGGCGGTCCGTGCATCCGAGCTCATCAGGGAGTCGACCTTCCTGCGCGATGACCTCGCGTGGACGGCGCTCGCGGTCGGCATCAGCTTCGTCGCCGCCGGAATCCTCGGGGTCGCCATCGCGTTCGGCATGCACGGCTTCGGCTGGTGCGACCGCGCATTGCAGCCCTATGTCTCGGTCTTCTACGCGGTCCCGACCTTCGCCATGTATCCGCTCCTGGTCGTGATCCTCGGCACCGGGCTGACGCCCATCATCCTGATCTCGACATCGTTCAGCGTAGTCGTGGTGATCGCCCGGGCACGCGACGGCTTCTCCTCGGTCCCCGCCTCGGTCGCGAAGGTATCCCACTCGCTGCGGCTGACCCGATGGCAGCACTTCCGCCTGATCCTGGGGCCCGCCGCGCTCCCGGACATCATCTCGGGCCTCAAACTCGCGCTCTCCTACGCGATCATCTCCGTCCTCGCGACCGAGTTCATCCTCGCGACACGGGGAGTGGGACACTTCATCTCGCGGGCCTACGAGAGTTTCGACTCGCGCGATACCTACGGCGGCATCTTCCTCGTCTCCATCCTCGCCCTCGCTCTCGTCCTGCTCGTCGACCGCCTCGGTTCCGCCATCGACTGGAGGCAACGATGACCGCGCAAACCCCCGTCTCGCCCCGGCGGAGGGCGGTCGCCAACGGCCTCGGGCGGCTCTGGCCACCGATCCTGTTCGCGCTCCTCGTCGTGGCGTGCTGGTGGGGGACGGCAACAGTGCTGAAGAGCACCGTCGTCCCCGCACCCGGAGCGGCCGTCAAGGGATTGCAGGCCGAACTCGGCAATCCCCGGTTCCGGGCGAGTGTCCTCGACACCGTGCGTGTCCTCGCCATCGCCTACATGGCGGCCGCGGCCGCCGGCGCCATCGCCGGTACCCTGCTGGGCGTACGCGCCTTCTGGTCGCGTGCGCTCCTTCCCCTGGTCTATGTGCTGAACTCCGTGCCGAAGGTGACATTGTTCCCCGTCTTCCTGCTCGTGCTCGGGCTGGGTGACCTGAGTCGCGGCTCGTTCGCCTTCGCCTGTGGCGTCGTGCCCATGTTCATCATCGCGGCCGAGGCGACCCGCGGTGTGTCCCGAACCCACCTGAAGCTGGCCGCGTCGCTACGTGTGGGGGAGATCCAGGTGATGCGAAAGATCGTGTGGCCCTCCGCCCTGCCCGCGATCGCCGGCGGGTTGCGGCTGTCCTTCGGATTCACCTTCCTCGGGTTGGTCCTCGCCGAGATGTTCGCTGGTTCATCGGGCCTCGGCCAGGAACTCTTGCGCAACGTCTCCATCGGGCGCATGGAGAACATCGCGGGAGAGGTGATCCTTATCGCGGTGCTCGCCCTCGCGCCTACCGCACTCCTCACCTGGGCCGAGCGCTGGACCGCCGAGCGCTACGGACACAATGCCTAAACTGAAGCGCCGGGCTCCTGATCCGGGGGCAGTGGCCAGATGAAGGCGACATCACAGAAAACGACCTCACGGAAACTCGCCTGGCGAGGAAGGGAGAAAGGCATGGCGGCGGGTCCCTCCGTCCTCGTGCTCGAGAAGGCGGTCAAGCTCCTCGACTGCTTCACACCAGAGCGCACACACCTATCCGTCGGCGATCTCCACCGCCTGACCGGTTTGCCGGTGACCACCGTCGCTCGACTGATCAACACGCTGGTGGCACTGGAACTGCTCCACAAGACCGGAGATACCTACAGAGTCGGGTTGCGGGTGCTCACCTGGACGGCGGCCGCGACAGCCGCCTCGGACCTCCTGGAAGCGGCAGACCGGGCAGCGGCACATCTCCGCGACCAGACGGGCGAGACAGCGGGTATGTACATCCCGCGCGGTACCACGCGTGTGGCGGTCGTGGTCAAGCTGTCTCACCAATCGATCATCTTCCGGGGCTATGTCGGGCAACTGATGCCGATGCGCGCCGGCGCCGCCGGAAAGGTGTTCCTGGCCTACGACCGACATCTCCTCAGCGCAGTTCTCGTCGAAATGAATGAGGGCGCCGGGATCGAGGTCCCACCCGAGCTGGAGGCGCAGCTGGCGCTCACCCGCGAGCAAGGCTGGATCCTGACCGAACAGGAGCGGGAAAAGGGCCTGAACTCGCTCGCGGCCCCCGTCTTCGACTCAACCGGCGCCGTCGTGGGTGCCCTCGGCATCGGCGGCCCGTCCTTCCGCTTGAACGCCCAGTCGGCTCGAGAGTTCGGGCCGCTCGTCGCGGAGACCGCCGCATCCCTGTCGAGCCGATCGGGTGACGGCCCGAAGCGGAGCGTCGGCAACTCGGCCTGAACCACCTGCGGGATCATGGTCGGCCCACACAGCCCGCCCTCCGCGTCCAGGCGGCAAGAATCTTGCGGTCGACCATGGAGACGACCGGCGACCGTCCGTCGGGAAGCCGGCCGAGCCCGGACGGTTGCTCGGGGACGCGCGCCTCCACGCGCAGGTCGGACCGTCCTCGACCATGGACATGGCCGTTTCCGTCATCGTCGGCCTCCCCCGACAGCGCTGACTGGTTCCGCCCGCCGGTGCGGCGTCGCGTCCGCGCGGTGTGCTCGGAGCCGGTCCATCGCCTGATGCAGTTCGGGGCTCTCGATGGCCACGATCGCTCCGAGCAGGGCAGCGTAGAGCAACCGGGTGAAGTAGTCGGGCATGGCCGTGACCGCGACGACCTGCGCGAGCAGGGCCACCGACAGCGCACCGGCCAGCAGACCCAGCGGGGCTCCGCGGCCGTCAGCCCGAGCACACCGGCGGGGAGACCGGCGCGGAGCGATGTGGTGCGGAACATGCTTCTCAACTCTCCCGAGGGATGAGCCGAAGGTGAATAAGCGCATAGTCACCAGCAAGGATGAGCTGTGTCAAGGCTCACAGTGTCACGCAGAGTCACGGCACACCGCGCGAGCCGCCTCGGCATCGCACATCGGCCTCGAAGGAGAGAGTTCCGGACGGCCAGACGACAGGCCCGAGACACCCAGGATCCGGCGCCCGGTCCGCGGCTACAGGACAACCCCCGGAGATCGGATATCGATCAGCCACCGGCCCCGTCGGCTCGTGCCTCGAAAAGACGAGGGGATGGGCGCGTCTCCGCCGCCGGGGGTGGTGTGGTCGGTGTGGTCGGGGTCGGGCAGTACCCCGCCTGCGTGCGTGGCCGTCGCCGGAGCATCAAGCAGTAACTCCTGTTTGTCGTGGACTGAGGGCTCCTCGCAGCCGGCACCTGTGCGGGAGCGTTACCGGCGACGTCTTTGGGCGCGCCGCCGGATCAACACGATCCGCCATAGTACGAGCGCGACCAGCACTATAAAGCCGATAGAGAGCATGACCTTGTGGCCGGTCCCGAAGTAGTAGCCCAGCACGCGGATCATGGCATCGAAGATGAACAGCATCCTTCCCCCTGCGCGAGCCGTACCCGATGACAGCCGCCCCATTCCCGGTCAGAGCCCATGACGATTTGGGTAGCACTTTATGGCCCGGAGGGCGTAGATCAGCCAAGGTCCGGGGAGGCCCCGCGGGCCCCCGATGTGGTACACAGCGGAATACCGCGCAATGCGCGGTACGCTTTTACCTCGCCGCACGTAAAGGAACACTCGTTGTCCGGCGAGATGGAGATTATCGGCGCCTCAACGCAGTTACCGCCCTCGTGGCCGCCGCAGGTCGCCATGCACCACGCCCGGACCGGAACCACCGGCGCGCTCCCGGCCGCGGCACATCAGTCGACTTCGGGGAATGCCATGAAGCGGACCAGTATCGTGCGCGCGTCCGGGTCAGGGGGATCGCTCGCCTGGACGTAGCGGGTGAAGAGCGCCATGTAGTCGTTCCAGAACTCGGTGACCTGCGGAAGGGTGAGGGCCAGTTCCCCTCGCGCGAACAGTTCGGCGTCGCCCCACTTGCCCATCAGGTCGCGCCGTGCCTGGAACCGGGCCAGCGCCTCGGCGTCCTCGACCGCCTCGAACTGCTCGAACTTCGCCAACTCTCGGCGCATCTCCGGGCTCATCCGGCTGCGCGGCGGGAAGCGCAAGTCATGCCGAGGAACCCGCCACCAGCGCTCCCGGCCGCTGCCGTGCTCGGAAGCCTCCTCGATGAACCCGTGCGCGGCCAGCTGCCGCAGGTGGTAGCTGGTCGCACCGGTGTTCTCGCCCAGCGCCCGGGCCAGTGAAGTGGCCGTCGCGGGCCCGTCCCGATCGAGCACCCGCATGATCCGCTTCCGCAGCGGGTGGCGCAGCGCGCGCAGCGCCGCGGCATCAGAGAGCTGGCGGGGTTCCGGACTGTCCGACATCGCTTGCACTCTACCAAAAGCCGTTGCATAGTTCTTTGCAAAGAGTTCTGCAATACGGACTGGAGTGTTCCGCGTTGCCTCACCACACCCCCCCGGGGTCGCCGGGACGCATGCATCACGGTCACCTCGGGTTACCGCCGTATCTCCCCACATCAACGGAGGGAACAATGCCGCAGTCGGACGAACACCACTTCACCCGCCGCACCCTTCTCGGCAGCGCCGCGGTGATCGGCGCAGGAGCCGTCGCCGCCCCCGTCCACGCCGACGCTGTCCCCCGCCACGCCCCAGCCGGCCCGCCGGTAGACCAGAAGTCGATCGACGCCGTGGCGGCGCGGCTCGACCGCGCTCTCGTCGCCCTGCGCCGGCGCATCCATCACCACCCCGAGCTCGCCGGTGCCGAAAGCCGCACCGCCGCAACGGTGGCGGGCCGGCTCCGTGCCGCAGGACTGCGCGTGACCGTCGGCGTGGGCGGGCACGGGGTCGTCGGTGTCCTCCAAGGCGCCCATGCCGGACCCACGGTCGCCTATCGCGCGGACATGGACGCGGTGCCTCCAGCCGATCAGATCGGCGGCGGCGGCGAAGCGGCGCACCTGTGCGGGCATGATCTGCACACCACGGTGGGCGTCGGCGTCGCGCAGGTCCTGGCACGGTTGAGGCACGGACTCGGCGGCAAGCTGGTCTTCCTCTTCCAGCCCGCCGAGGAGAACCTGACGGGTGCCCGCGCGATGCTCGCCGACGGCGTGCTGGAACGGACCAGGCCGCAGGAGATCCACGCCCTGCACTGCGGCCCGTTCCCGGTCGGCCAATTCGCCGTCACCCCCGGTACCGGGCTGCCGGGCCACGACCATGCCGCCATCACCCTGACCGGCCCCGACGCGGCCGAGCAGGCACGGCAGCTCACGACCGGGATCAACGCACTCGGCACCGTGGCCATCCCGCAGACCCCCGCGGACTTCGAGCGACTCGTCCGAGACATCCAAACACCGGCGGGACCACTGGCCCGGTTCATCGCCATCCGGGCCCAAGCGGGCGAGGCCGACGCCGAAGGAAGGATCAAGGTGGAGGCGTCCTACAAGTGCTGGCCCGAGGAGCGATACGTCGAGGTACGTGACACCATCCGACGCCTCACCCAGCCCTACGCCGGCTCTCGGCTGAGCTTCTCCGCCGAGCCATTTCCCGCCATGGTCTGCCCGCAGAAGGAAGGCCATGCCCTCAAGCACCACCTGCGCCGCGTCCTCGGCTCCGACTCGGTCACCGTGCTGCAGGCTGCGGTCCCCTTCAACGGCGAGGACTACGCGCTGTTCCTGGACCGCATTCCCGGCACCTACACCTTCCTCGGCGTCCGCACGCCCGGCGCCGACATCACCACCTGCTATCCGCACCTGGGCACCTTCGACCCCGATGAACGAGCCATTGGCATCGGCGTCCGCGCGATGGCAGGCTGGCTCGCCCAACGCACGTCGACCCAATGAGTTGATCTCAGCGATTCAGCGGGCGTGGCCGTGTTCGAGATGGGTGAGGACGGGGCCGGCTCTGGGGATCTCGCCGATTCGGCTGGTGCCGGCGGTGATGTGCAGGATGCGCCAGGGTTGGGTGAGGGGACGAAGCCGTGTCGGCCAGGTGGCGCAAGGCGAGCAGCGGCGCGTGCAGGTGCGTTCGTCGGCGTCCAGAACGTGACTGCCGGTGCGTTGCTCGACCGGTTGTGTGGTCGCGTTCGACGCGGGCGCCATTGGTCAGGTGCCCGGCTGCTTGAACAAGCTTGCGCACCGGCAGACGCGGGGTGGACGCCCCCACCCACACCCGCATGACCTTCCTCGTCCTCAAGGCTCCCCATACCTCCAGGACACCGAACCACCAAGCCGTCCCAAGACGTCCTGAACGATCCCGCCATCACCGGGCCGGCAACCGAGGAAGCCCGCTCGCCGGCGTCAGGTGCGCTCGCCGTCAAGGCTCGTCCGCCTGGAGACTTGCCTGGTCAACGCGGCATGCGCCTACCTGGAGGTGAATGGTGATGCGTCCGCCATCGCTATGCGGCCAGGAAGCCGGCCCGCCCGCACCCTCCGCGGGGGCCGTGGTGACGGGGCGGGGACTCGCGTGCAGACCGCTGCCTGCGGACCGGCTTCGGCCGAGACGCCGGCCGACCGGAGAGCATCACCATGTACGCGTGTGCGAGTGCGCCTCCTCCCAGTACAGCGGATGAACACCGCTGTCGAGGGGCTCTCAGTGGCGGCTTTCCGTCGCTGCTCGGAGAGCATCGAGCGTGGGCTGGGGCGGCTGGTCGATGACGGCCTTCGACTCGTCCACCAGGCCGGTCAGGCGGGCCACCTCAGCATCGGTCAGGTTCGCGGCGACCTCGGACGCGGCGATGTTGGAGCGTAGGTGACCGGGATCGGTCGTACCGGGGATGACGACCATGGCCGCCGAACGGCGCAGCAGCCAGGCCAGCGCGACCTGGGTCGGCGTTGCGCCGAGGCGCTCCGCCGGGCCTGTCAGCTCGTCGTAGCTGGTGAGCTGCCCGGAGGCCAGCGGGGTATAGGGGACGAACATGATGCCCTGAGACTCGCAGTCGGCGAGGACCTCGACGCCACTGCGGTCCAGGAGGTTGAAGCGGTTCTGCACGGCCGCTATCGGTGTCATCGTCTGCGCGCGGGCCAGCATCTGCGGCGACGCGCCGGACAGACCGATGCGGCGGATGAGCCCCTGGTCGCGCAGCTCGACGAGCACTCCGAGCGATTCCTCCAGAGGCACATCGTTGTGCGCTCCCGGAGTGTCTCCGGCGAGCCGCAGGTACGTCAGCTCGCTTGTCTCCGTCCCCAGGTCGGCCAGTGCCTCGTGCACCTGCCGACGGACCGTGTCCGGGTGGTTCGTGATGATCCACGACTTACCCGGGCCACGCCCGGCGCCTACCTTGTTGCCGACGATCACCCCCTCCGGGAACGGCCGCAGCGCCTCCCCGATCAGGCGGTTCACCATGCGCGGCCCGTAGGCGTTCGCGCTGTCGAAGAACGTGACTCCTAGCTCGACCGCCAGGCGCAGCACCCGCCGCGCCAACTCGGGATCCTCCGGCGGTCCCCACACGTTCGGCCCGGCGAGCTGCATGGCGCCGTATCCGACACGGTTCACTGGCTTCTCCTCGGTGTCTCACTGATCCGCAAAAGTACGTATCACTGATCGACTCAGTGATACATGGAATGCCGTAACATTGCAACGTGGACGACGCGAAGACCCGAACTCGGCGGCACATCATCGAGGTGGCGGCCGGCATCCTGGAACGGGAGGGTGCGCAGGCCGTCTCCACCCGGTCGGTTGCCGCGGCGGCGGGCATCCGCGCCGCTTCCCTCTACCAGCACTTCGGCGACAAGGACGGCCTCCTCTCGGCCCTGGCCGTCCACGCCTTCGACCTCTACCTGGCTGAGAAGCACACGCTGGCGCACACCGACGACCCGGTCCACGACATGCGCCGCGGCTGGGACATGCACGTCGACTTCGGCCTGCGCCACCCCGCCTTCTACCTGCTGATGTTCGGCACCGACCGTCCCGGCCGCCGTCCACCCGCCGCCGACAAGGCCAACGAGCTCCTGCTGAGATTCCTCGACCGCGTGGCCGCCGCGGGGCGCCTTCGAGTCCCGGCCGCCCTCGCCGCCCACCTCAGCCTGGCCGCCGTCAGCGGCGTCACCCTGTCGCTGATCGGCGCTCCCGCAGAGGACCGCAATCCTCAGATCTCCGTCAGAGTGCGTGACACCCTGATCGACTCCCTCATCACCGACCCGCCCCAGGCGGCCGCCGCAGACCCCGCCCTCGCCGCCCGCGCCCTCGCCCTTGATGCCACCCTCGCCTCCGCGGACCAGCTCAACCTCCCGCTACGCCCGACCGAAACCGCTCTCCTCCGTGATTGGCTCCACCAACTCGCCCACTGACCCGAACGGTCGGGTCCACCACTCGGCGTGGAGGTGGAGGACTCCGCCTGGTCACCGCCGCGGCTGAGCGCCCGGCCGCCGCGGGACCGGCCGCGCCCGGAGGCGCTGGAGGGCATGGCGGCACGCTTCGGCGAAGTGGAGGTCGTGGGTTCTGGACCGGCCGGTCTGCTCCTGTACGGAGGGGAGCGCTGGAACGGCCACGAGGCAGCCGCACGTGGCCTCGTCGACAAATGCACGGAGAACGCACCGGCGGCGGTCGAGCGAATCCTGACATCCCTGCGCGACGCGAACGACTCGGCCATCACCTCGACGACGACGTCCATCAGAACCGCGCCGCGGTTCCAACGCTAGCGATACGAGAGGACACCCATGGATCTGCGTCTGAGCGGTGCGCGTGCGATCGTGACAGGGGGCTCGCGCGGAATCGGGCTCGCCGTAGCCCACCGCCTCCTGGTGGAGGGGGCAAGGGTAGCGCTCGCCGCCCGAGACGAACGGCGTCGACGTCCTGGTGAACGCGGCCGCCCAGCCATCGTTCGCCTCCGCGCCCCCGGCCCTCACCGACCTGACCGATGACGAAGTGCAACGAGACTTCGACACCAAGGTGCTGGGCTACCTGAGATGCGCCCGAGCCGTCGCCCCGCACATGACCGCGCAGGGCCAGGGCAGGATCGTCAACATCTCGGCATGGCCCGCTGCGCAATGTGCGTTGCGCAGCGGGCCATGGGTCACAAACGAAGGGCCTCAGTTCAGAGGCGCCAGTTCGCCGCGGAAGAAGACCAGCGGCTTGGCGTCGCCGAGTGCATGCGCGCCGTGAACCAGGCCCGTCACCGCGACGTGGTCACCTACCTCATGGACCGCGTACAGCTCACAGTCCAGCCAGGCCAGGACACCTTCCAGCAGCGGAGATCCCAGCGGGCTGAGGCTCCAGGTCCGCCCGTCGAACCGGTCGGCGCCCTGGGAGGCGAACGATGCGGCGACGTGCGGCTGGCGCGCAGACAGCACGTTCACGCAGAACCGCCCGGCCACCTCGATGAACGGCCACGTCGTGGAGGACTTGCCCGCGAAGAAGGACACCAGAGGCGGATCCAGCGACGCTGACGTGAACGATCCGACGGTCATGCCGGTCGGGGCACCATCATGCATGGCGGTGATGACCACGACGCTGGACGGCACGTGCCGCATGATCTCTCGCAACTGGCTCATGGCATCCATCCTCCGAAGATTCCTCCCGGATCCGCTTGGCCTGCGGGGCACCTGACCCCGACGATGATCCGGGTCAGTGGGCGGCTCCGCCGGTGGCCAGAGCGCGGCCGTAGCGCATCCGGACCGCGATCACGAGACCGACCAGTGCGCACGCGGCGAACAGCAGGAACACGATGGTGTAGCCCGCGTCCGTATAGACCGGCTTATGGCCGGTGTGGGTCAGCACGTGCGAAGAGAGGAGGGCGCCCATGATGACCGGAATCGCGGACGACGTGAAAGCGGAGCAGAAAGCACCGAAACCTGTTGCCACGCCGGTCATTTTCCCGGGCACCGACTCGATGATGAGGTTGTTCAGCCCGCCGTAGTAGCTGCCGCCCGCGATTCCGCCGATGATCGCGAAAACGGCGAAGTACCACAACCGATCATGGAAGAACGCGGTCAGCAGGGAGGTGGTCGAGCTGACTCCCAGGCACATGATCATGACCTTGCGAGGGGAGATCCGACGAGTGAGATAGCCACTCAGTGGACCGAACACCATGCTCAGGAGTCCCCAGCCGAGAATGACCACGCCGACCTCGGAAGCGGAGAGGCCGAATGCATAGCTCGCTCCGGGTGTGCTCTTCGTTTGCAGCATCTGTGAAACCATGTAGGTCCACAGCAACGGCACCTGACCGAGGAACGCGAGGACCATCGCACGGCTGAGCCCGGACGTTCGCAGCAGTTGCAGCGGAATCATGGGTTCCCGCACGCGTGATTCGGTGAAGAGGAATCCCGCTAGAAGGACCACGGCTATCACGATCGGGAGCAGTGCGGCCGTCGAGCCCCAGCCCTTCGACCCGCCCTGGGTGATGCCGATCAGGAGCGACAGGGCACCGAGTGTCAACAGCAGCGAACCCTTGAGATCGACCTGCCGCAGGCTCGAACGCTCGCCGGTAGGACGTGTGGAGGGAACGAAGATCGCGACCAGGGAGCCGAAGACGAGCATGTAGACGGCGCAGAACCAGAAGATCCCGTGATAGTCGCCGACGCTCAGCAACGCTCCCGCGAGCAGGGGCGAGGCGAGGATCGCGACACCGGTCGCCGTCGAGCCCATGCCGACCGCGACGGGAACCATCCTGGGCGGCATGTACTCGCGGAAGAAGGAGTAGATGACGCCGGGCAGGGCCACCGCGGACGCCTGGAGCACCCGGGCCACCATGATCAGGGCGAACGATGTGGTCAACGCCCCCACCAGTGAGCCGACGATGAACACCACCGCGACCACCATCAGGATCCGCTTGCGGCCGAAGACGTCCGCCAGCTTCCCCATCAGCGGCTGGATGGCCGCCGCGACGAGCAGGGTGACGCTGAAGACCCAGGGCAGCTGGGCCGGGGTGAACGGAGGGATCATGTGCGGCAGCACGGTGACGAACGCCGTTGCCCCATAGGTCGTGGTCTCGGCCATGAGCAGAACGATGACCAGGATGAATACATAATGCGCGGTGGACCGCGGCGGCGCGGCGGCCATCGGCGGATCTTCGGCACTCCGTGCGGGCGACTTTTCGTCGCGACGCGGTCGCTCTATTTCAGGGGTGGACATCGAGCGCCTTCCCTTCAGGCAGCGTCAGTGGGAGCGTTGGACATTTTCACGGCTCACTTGAATTCAGCGGACCGTTCCCCCTGGCAGGCGTGCACGGATTCGGCTTGACGAAAAGGGGCCCCCCGGAGAACCGCCCTGTCCTGACGGGTTCCTCTCCGAACACCTACGCCCTTGTCCGCGCCGCCGACGGCGTTACCTACTGAACTGGCTGTCTTCAGTGGCTCGTTAAGGTCGGCTCGACCGAGTCGCGGTGGTCCATCGCCCTCCTCGGTTTCTGGCTCGGACGGCACACGCTCAACCCAACGTGCACAACACCATCAGAAGCGGAGCGCGACCTTTTGTCTAATGCATCTCGACGCCGTTACTATGCATCGAACGCATCAACCTTCCGATCCCGGGAACGCTCACCATGATCGACCTGTCGAAGCTCCGCCACGCGGTGGCGGTAGCCGCTGCCGGAAGCTACACTGCCGCCGCCCAGGCCATCCCCCTCTCCCAGCCGGCACTGACCCGCAGCATCCAGTCACTCGAACGCCAGTACGGCCTGACCCTGTTCGAACGCGACAAGTCCGGTACCCGGCTGACCCCCGACGGCGTCCGCTTCATCTCCCAGGCGGAGCGGCTACTCAGGCACGCGCAGGCCCTGGAGGAAGACATCCAGAGGCTCGCGGCAGGTCACGGAGCCACCATCAGCTTCGGCATCGGCCCGGCCTCCGCCTTCACATTTCTGCCGGGCGCGCTCCCCCTGTTGCTCGAGAGTGCCACCGACATCCGCGTGCGGATCCGGGTCGGCTCCAACAGCGCGCTGCGAAATCTGCTCAGGTCCGGCGAGATCGACTTCTACATCGGCGGGGTACCGCAGGACTCGGACACCTTCATGACCTCTTCCGAGCTGACCGTCGAACCCATCGCCGTCACGTCCCGGCTCCAGCTCATCGTCCGCGAGGGGCATCCGCTGCTCAAGATCACACCGACTCGCGATGACATCGCGGCATACCCGCTGGTGGCCGCGACGTTCGTCCGTGACACCCTTTCCGAGACCGACGTCGTCAGCCTGGGCATCCAGCGCCCCACGATCGAGATCGACGACTACGACCTGCTCACCGACCTCGTCCGGACCACCGACGCCATCCTCGTCAGCAGCTCCATCTTCAGCAGATACCGCATCGACCTCGGAGTCGTCGCGCTGAACCTCGACACGCTCACCACGCCCAGACCGGTCACCTACGCGTTGATCTACTCCAGCGAGCATGGCATGTCGCCGGTCGCGGCGAAGGTCTCCACGGTCCTCGTCGACACCATCTCCGCCGCGCTCCGCAGCGAAGAAGAAGCCCCGTAGGGCAGTCCGAGATCGTGATCTCGGACTGCCGTTCCAGGGACGGCACAGCCGAGAACATCGTCCACGCGCGACCCGGTCATCGCACGAGACATCGCCCAGCCAGCCACTTCTCTCGACGAAAATGCGGTTTTCGCGTACTGTCTGAACGGTTCGCCACCCCGCACCGCCGTGGAGGATCAGTAAGATGATTGAACTCGCCACGGAGCTTCGATGGCAGGACCCCATCTGCACGATCCCGATGGAACGCCTGCTCCTCTCGGAGAAGGTCGGATACGACGCCGTCTTCACCGCCGAGGGATACGGCAACGAAGGCATCGTCCCGCTGGGCTACATCGCCGGCCGCACCAAACGACTCAAGCTCGGGACGCGCATCACGGAGGTGACCGGGCGCCCGCCCGTGCTCGCCGGGATGGCCTACCAGACGCTCAACCACATCAGCGGGGGCAACCGCGTGATCGCCGGACTCGGCAGCGGTTCCCCGCAGGCGGCCGAGGGCTTCCACGGCCGTAAGTGGGGCCGCACGGTCCCGCGTATGCGCGACTACGTCACCATCCTGCGTCAGGTCTTCGCCGGTCAAACCATCGAGCACCAGGGCAGCGAGTGGGCGGCGCCCTACCGTGGTCCCGGCCATCAGGGGATCGCCCCGGCGCCGATCGGGCTCCAGCCCATGGGCGACATCCCGATCTGCATCGGCGCGTCCTATCCGAGAATGATCGAGCTGGCCGCCGAGATCGGCGACGGGTGGATGCCTCCGGGATTCGCCCCCGGAATGATGGACGCCTACCGGCCGATTCTGCGGCGGGGCTTCGACAAGGCCGGCGGCGGCAAGGGCTTCGACGACTTCAAGATCTGGTCCCACGTCGACGTCCTGGTCGACGACGACGTGCAAGCGGCCATGCGGCCGTTCAAGGAGTACGTCGTCACCTGGTCAAGCATGCAGCGCGCGAACATGGAGGCGCGTGGTTACGCCGACCTCGCGGACCGGCTCGCCGACATCATGGGCAACGTGACCGCCGCCGACGCCGAAGCACGCGTGCAGCAGGGGCTGAACCTCCTGCCCGACCCGCTGTGGCAGCAGGCTCTGGACGCCGTCCCGGACGAGTACATCGACGACGGCTGGCTGGTCGGCCCGGTCGAGCGCATTCGCAAGCGGGTCGGACCATGGCTGGACTGCGGCCTCACCGGGCTGATCGTACGTTACGGCCCGCAGCTCGGATCGACGCCGCCGGTGGAGAACCTCGACGTGTTCGTGGCGATCGCGGAGGCGGCAGGCAAGGAACCGACTTCCTGATCGATGCCTTACCCGGGCCGGATCGCGGCAGCGGCTCAGGGTGAGACGAATTCCACTGTCAGTCGGGTAGCCGATTCGCTGCCCACATCCTTGAATACTCGGCGTGAAGCCATAGCGACAAACCGGGAGTTTCGCGTGCCAAAATCTCAGCCAAATGTGGTCATCATCCTTTTCGACGATCTGGGCTACGGCCAGTTCGGATGCTTCGGCTCCGACATCTCGACGCCCAACGTGGACGCGCTCGCCGAAGGGGGTGCGCGCTACAACCGCTTTCATGTGACGGGTCTGTGTTCACCGACCCGTGCATCCCTGCTGACCGGTCGCAACCATCATCGGGTGGGCATGGGACAGCTCACCGAGAGCCCGCAGACCAGTCCGGGTTATTCCGCGCACATCCCCACCTCCGCGGGGACCCTCGCGCAGGTGCTGCGGAACAACCGGTACAACACCATGGCGGTCGGGAAATGGCACCTCACCCCCCGGTGGGAACGCAGCGCCCGCGGACCCTTCGATCGCTGGCCACTCGGAATGGGATTCGAACGGTTCTACGGGTTCCTCGGGGCCGAGACCAATCACTGGGCCCCGGACCTCGTCAGCGACAACGGTCCCGTAGCACCCCCGAAGGGGCCCGAAGAGGGTTACCACCTGACCGAGGACCTGACCGACAAAGCCATCCGGCTCATCCAGGACCAGCAGCAGACCGGTACCGACAAGCCATTCTTCATGTACTACGCCCTGGGCGCCATGCACGCGCCGCACCATGCTCCGCAGGAATGGATCGACCGGTACCGGGGACAGTTCGACGAGGGGTGGGACGTCTGGCGCGAAAGGCTCGTCGAGCGGCAGAAGGAACTCGGCATCATGCCCGCCGGCGCGGAACCGAGCCCCCGGCCCGAATGGGTGACGCCGTGGGAGGAGATGTCGCCCCAGGAGCGACGGCTGTGCGCGCGGAGCATGGAGGTCTACGCCGCGTTCCTGAGCCACACGGACGAGCAGATCGGCCGCCTGACGCGGTTCCTGGCCGAGCTCGACATCCTCGACGACACGCTGATCTTCGTCATGTCGGACAACGGCGCGAGCCCCGAGGGCGGCCTCTTCGGATCGAACAACTACCACCAGGTCGCCGGCGACCACGAGCGCGACGAGCAGGAGACTCTCGAACAGATCGATGAACTCGGCGGGTTCAAGTCCTACAACCACTACGCGTGGGGCTGGGCCTGGGCGGGGAACACCCCTTTCCGGCTGTGGAAGAAGTTCACCTGGCTGGGCGGGACCCGGACCTCACTCATCGCGCACTGGCCGAACGGCATCTCGGAACCGGGCACGGTGCGCGACCAGTTCTGCCACGTCATCGACGTCATGCCGACGGTTCTCGACATCGCCGGCATCACTCCCCCGGCGGAGATCAACGGGGTGACCCAGATGGACCTCGACGGCACCAGCTTCCGAGAGTCCTTCTCGGCACGGGAAACGCCCAGTGCCCGCACGGCTCAGTACTTCGAGATGGTCGGATCGCGTGCGATGTACTGCGACGGCTGGAAGGTCACCACCAACCATGTGGGACCCACACCTCCGCTGGAGAACCAGCTGATCCCCGGCAGCCCGTCCTACGACACGGACCACTGGGCTCTGTTCGACCTCAACAGCGACTTCGCGGAGAACAACGACCTCTCCGCCCAGCACCCCGAGATCGTCACACGGCTGGTCAACATGTGGTGGACCGAAGCCGGCCGCAACAACGTCCTCCCGCTCGACGACGGGTGGCTCTTCAGGCGCAACCGCAGGCGGGCCCCACAACAGCCGCCGCGACGATGGGTGTTCCGGCCGGGAGGTTCCCCGGTGTCGGAATTCGTCCTACCGCCGCTGAGGTTCGGATTCACCCTTACCGCCACCGTGACCGCCGGCGAGTCCGCGAACGGCATCCTGGCCGCGTTCGCGGACTGGAACCAGGGGTGGTCCTGGTATGTCCTCGACGGCCGGCCGGTCTTCGTGGTCAAGTTGTTCGGTCGCCTGTACCGCTTCCCGGCCGAGGTCGTCCTCAGCGCCGGTGATCACACCCTGTCCGTCGACTACCGTCAGGTGAAGGGATCCGGCGGAACGGTGGTACTCCACGTCGACGACAAGTCCAGCGGCGACGGCCGGATCGCCGAGGACCTCCCGTGGTTCTGGCAGATGGGCCACCCCGGCCTGCTCGTGGGCCGGGACCAGGGATTCCCCGTGTGCGACGACTACACGCCGCCCTTCGTGTTCACCGGACTCGTGCACACCGTCGTACTCGAGGTACCCGACGAGCCACCAGCACGCCCGAAGGCCCAGGCGTCGACCGGCTTCGCCCAGGCCCTCCGTCACGAATGAGAGACTGCTCCCGGCCACCGCGAGGTGGCCGGGAGCAGTGCGCTCACCGCGCCATCGAGGGGTGCGGTTCAACCGGTACCAGCACGACGTTGACGCGCCCCTGCCGGGGAACATCCGTCGCGTACCAGACCGTGTCGTCCGATGCGAAGACGGTCAGCCTGCCCGGCTCGGCCGGGTCCCACTCCGCCTTCCGCATGTAGAGCGGCGGCGCCATGTAGTACGAGCCGCTGACGATCGGCTCGCCGTCGACGACCAGGACCTCGAACGACGGGGTGCCGAGGACCTCTTCTTCCTCTTCGATCTCCCGCATCGCACCGGCCTCAGTACTCGTCGGCGGGCGGTTCGCCGACCTCGGGGAAGAGGTCCTGGAAGGCGCCGACGGTGATCCGCCGACGCACCGCTTCGGGCGCGTCGTCGAACAGCTCGTGCAGCGTCTTCTGCGTGTGCCCGTAGGTGCCCTCGAGATGCGGGTAGTCACTGCCCCACATCACGTTGTTCCACCCCATGTACTGCATCGCGCCCACCGCGGTCTCGTCGTGCTGGAACGACGCGTAGACCTGCTCGTACAGGTACTGCTTCGGTGGCTTCGACAACTGCGGCCGCACGAACATCCCGTGCTGACGGTAGCCCTCGTTCATCCGGTCACCAAGGAACGGGCCCCACGTCGCGCCCCCCTCCGACACCAGGATCCGCAGGTCCGGATGCCGCTCCAGCGCCCCGGAAGCGATCATCTGCATGGTGGCGACCTGACCGCCCCACGTGGTCTGCGTGTAGTTCAGCACCGCGCCGCCGGGTCCGCGGAAAACCTGACCGAAGCCCTTGTCGGCGTCCACCGGCTCGGTGCCGATGTGGAACGCGAGGACCTGGTTGGTCTCCTCGAGCGCGGTCCACAACGGGTTCCAGTAGTCGATGTAGTGGTACGGCTTCTGGCCCGGCGGCACCGCGGTCGGCAGGAACACCGCCCGGAACCCGAGGTCCGCGGCGCGGCGCACCTCGGCCACCGCGTCCTCGACGTCGAGCAGCGAGATCGAGGCCGTGGGCACCAGCCGCGGTGACGCGGCCATGATGTACTCCTTGGCCCAGTCGTTGAGCGCCCGCACACCCGCGGCCAGCAGGTCCCGGCTCTTGATCGAGCTCGCCCAGATGCCGATCGAGGGGAAGGTGACCTCGGCCCAGATGCCTTCCTCGTCGAGGTCCCGCAGCCGCAGGACCGGGTCGTTCGCCCCCGGCGCGCGCTTCGCGACCATGTCACTTATCGTGTCGCCCGAGCTGCCGGGCTTGGGCATGTTCCGCTTGAACTGCTGCCCGTCGACGGTGATGATCTCGTAGCCGTCGAACTTCTGGCTCCTGGGCATCCGGTCCGCGAGCGCCTTCGGCAGCCGCTCCTCGAACAGGTCCGGCGGCTCGAGGAAATGCGAGTCACCGGAATTCGCCCAGATCTTCTTGGGGATCGCCATGATCCTTCCTCCCTGGTAGTGGGTTTCCGTGCCGGGATCAGCCGATCACGATGACGCCGCGTGCGGCGAGGTCGGCGATGGTCGCGTCGTCGTAGCCGTACTCGCGCAGGACCGCCTCGGTGTGCTGCCCCAGTGTGCAGCCCACGGTCGCGGTGGTCACCGAGCGCGAGAAGTCGACGACCGGGCCCACCCGGGGATAGTCCTCGAAGATCGGGCTGTGGACCGTGGCCAGATAGCCGTGTTGCTCGCCGAACTCGCCGATGTAGTTCCGGTCGACGGTTCTCGTGTCGGCCTTCACGCAACCGACGTCGGCGGCCAGCAGCTCGCGCTCCCAGTCGTCGGCCGTGCGGGTGGCGAACACCGCGGCCAGTTCGCCGACCAGCTCGTCCGCGTGCGCGGCGCGCGCCTCAGCGTCAGCGAAGCGGGCATCCTCCCCGAGCGCGGCGAAGGCGGGCACCGCGGTCAGGTCCTCCCAGTCACCCGTTGCCGGTGCCGCGAGGAACACCCAGTCCTCGGCCGTTTCGTACAGCCGGTAGAGCGGGCCGAACCCGAAACCGTCCGCGTCCACGGTCGGTGCGGCCGGCCTGTTCGCGTACTCGATCGCATCCTCGCAGAGTGAGTGCGTGGTCGAGTTCAGCATCGTGGTGAGCGCGTGCTGACCCGCCACGCCGCGCCTGCGCAGGTACGCACCGAGAGACAGCGCCGTGGCCACCGCGTAGGCCGCGATCCCGTCTGGCTGGGTCGCCGAGCTCATTCCCGCCGCGCTGATCTGGATCGAGCGGGCCCGCAGCTCGGCGAGCCCGCCCGGCTCGTCCTCGGCGATGAGCGCTCCCGCGTTGCGCATCGCGATGCCCGCGCCGGCGGAGATGGTCGGCGCGAACGCCGGCCGGTGCCCGTGCGGACCGCCGTACCCGTAGCCGGGGGCGTCGAGGTAGAACAGGTTGGGGTGGCGGGACAGCAGGTCGCGCGCGCCTACGCCCAGCCGCTCGGCGACCCCGGCCCGGAACGAGCACAACACGAGGTCAGCGGTGGCGGCGATCTTCTCGACGATCTCCTTCGCCTCCGGCGTGGAGATGTCCAGCGCGACCGACTCCTTACCCTGCAGCACCTTCAGCCCGCCCGCCTCCGGGAACGCCTGCATCGTCCGCATCGGGTCGCCGCCGGTCGGCTCGATCTTGATGACCCGCGCACCGAGGTCGGTGAGCATGGTCGCCCCGAAGGGCGCCGCGTAGAACGTGCCAAGTTCGAGGATCGTCGTCCCGGCCAGGGGCAGCTCGCCGCCAGGGCTCTCGTCGCTGATGACGGGCTCCCGGCGGACGGCGGCGGCCCTGGCCCGCAGCTCGGCGCCGTGCTCATCGAGCCGGGGCGCACTGCGTCCCAGCGTGGCCGGGGTACCGGACAGCTCGACCAGCGCGCCCGGCTGCAGGACCGGGCCTCGCTCCGCATCGTCGATCGAGACCGTGTGGCCGCCGAACTGCATCTGCGGGTGGTGCAGCACTTCTCTGGCGTGCCGGAAGGTCTCCGCGAACACGTCCGGGTCCTGGTCGAAGACCGCCTCCCACTCGGCGAGGGTCTTCTTCCGCACCTCGGTCAGCAGGATGTCCCAGAACTTCATTCGCTGCTCGGTGGCCTCGAAGCTGGGCAGGGTCTTCCACTCGGGATCGTCGTACATCCACTCCAGGCCACAGGCGCGAAGGAACGCCCGGAACAGGCGCGGCTGGGTCTGGGAGAACTGCAACCAGTGCCCGTCCTTGGTCATCGCGACGAGCAGCAGGAACGTGAAGGTGTAGTTCGGCACGCCGTCCTTGGAGATCGGCGGCTCGGCCTTGAACGCGTCCGGGAACCGCTGGGCGATCATCGTGTTGGCCTGGTTCCAGGGGTCCTGGCCCGACAGCGCCTTGGCGAGACTCACCTCGACGAGCTGTCCCAGCCCGCTGGTCTCCCGCTCCACGAGGCCCGCGAAGATTCCCTGCAACAAGGCCTGCGCCGCGCTCCAGGAGGCGAAGGGGACCGAGATGAAGGTCGGGCCGGGGCGGAGGGAAGCCGCCGCGTACGTCGTCGCCATGGCACCGAGCTTGGCCAGCACCATCCCCTCGTAACCCTTGGCGTCGCGCATCGGGCCGGTCCGGCCCCACCCGGTCACCGAGCCGTAGACCAGCCCTGGGTTGACCACGGAGAGCACCGAGTGGTCGAGCCCGAACCGCTCCAGCGCGGCCGGCCGCAGGGTGGTGATGAGGACGTCGGCCTCACTGGCCAGGGACCACGCCACCTCCGCGTCGGCCAGCTCGTGCAGATCGAGCACCACGCTCTTCTTGCCACGCGCCAGGAACGGGTACGCCGCTTCGGAGCGGAGCACGCTCCCGCCCGGCGGTTCGACGGCGACGACCTCGGCACCGAGATCGGCCATGAACTGGCCGGCCTGGGCGCCGGTGAGGCCGTTGGATATTTCGACGACGCGCAGGTGGTCAAGGGGGCCACTCATCGTTCTAGCTCCTTCGTCGCATCGGGGTGGTGGAAGTCAGCATGCGAGCCGGAGGGGGGACCGAACCATCGGACTCCGCGGACTCAGTCCTCATGCACGATGAGCCCACGGATGCTGCGCCCTTCCAGCATGTCCGCGAAGCCCTCGTTGATGTCCTCGAGCGAGTACCGCCGAGTGACCAGGTCGTCGAGCTCGAGCTTGCCCTGCCGGGCCATGCCCAGCAACCTCGGGATGTCGACCGACGGGTTACACGAGCCGTACAGGGTGCCGACGATGCGCTTCTCGAACAGCGTCAGCATCGACCCGGACAGTTGGATCGTGTTCTCCGAGTAGTCGTTCGCGAGGCCGACAAGGACGATGGAGCCGCCCTTGCGGGCCAGTTGGAACGCCTCGCTCACGATCTGGCTGTCGACGACGCCCGCCGTGACCACGCAGATGTCGATACCCACCCCATGGGTGTGCTCCCACAGACCCGCGTGCGCCTCGGCCGCGGTGGCGTAGACGAGGTCGGCACCGGACGCCTTGGCGAAGTCCCGCTTCGTCTCCATCGGGTCGATCACCGCGACGAGCGACGCGCCACCGGCGACGGCGGCCCGGACCGTGTTGATCCCGATCCCGCCGGCGCCGTAGACCGCCACCGTGTCGCCCGAGCGGAGGTTGCCCGCGTTCACCACGGCGCCCCACCCGGTGGCGACACCGCAGCTGACGAGCGAAGCCCATTCGAGGGGAATGTCGTGGTCGACCTTGACGAGCGACCGCTCGTCGACCACCGCGTAGTTCGAGAACGTGCCGAGCCCGCCCCCGCCGGGGATGCCGACTCCGTCGAGCCGGTACCGGTAACCGCCGTTGACCAGTTCCCCGCTCAGGATCTTCGCGCCCAGGTCGCACAGATTGCCGCGCCCGCTGGCGCACCACCGGCAGACACCACAGGCGGGAATGAACGACATCGCGACGTGGTCACCGACGGCGACCCGCTTGACGCCCTCCCCCAGCTTTTCGACGATACCCGCGCCCTCGTGCCCGCCCACGATCGGCATCGGCACGGTGCCCCACTTCGAGTGGTTGTCGGAGTGGCAGATCCCGGCGAACTTCATCCGTACCAGCACTTCGCCGGCCAGCGGCTCGTCGACCTCGATGTCGACCACTTCGTGGTCCTGGTGCTTGCGCCGGAGAATCGCTGCCCTGGCTTTCATACCTCTCCCTACCCAATGCCCGGCGCGGGTCGCCCCGCCGGCGTTCACGTGTTCTTCGCCGCTCGGTCGCGCGACGCCGGCCCGTTGACCGGCCGCCGGGCTACGGGACCGGGCTGCTCTGTTCGGACAGCGGCGGCTCGACCTCTCGAACCGGGGCCGGCCGCTCAAGCCCCAGCGTGTCCCGGAGCGTTGTCCCTTCGTACTCGGTCCGGAAGATCCCGCGGTCCTGCAACTCGGGCACCAGCAGGTCGCAGATCCGGTCCAGTCCTTCGGGCATGTACGGCGGCGTGATGGTGAACCCGTCGCACGCCCGCCGGTCATACCATTCCTGCATCTGGTCGGCGATACCGCTCGCGGTGCCCCGCAACAGCTGATGGCTCGCCGACTTGGTCCGGGTCCGGATCAGCTGACGCAGCGTCGGCTTCTCCTCGGTGATGATCCGGTACATGTTCCGATACCGGCTGGCATTGAGCATCGTGCTGGCCGCCGCCTCCTCAACAGTGGGCAGACGCTCCACCGGAATCGGCTCATCGAGATCAAGACCGGTCAGGTCGGCACCGACAAGCTGGAAACTCAGATCGGCCAGACCGACATCCACGGTGATCAGATCGGCGAGCATCTCGGCGATCTCGTCGGCCTCCGCCTGGGTCTCACCCACCACCGGGATCAGCCCCGGCAACACCGTGACCGCCTCCGGCGAACGCCCGAACTCGGCGACACGCCCCTTGAGCTTCGTATAGAACGACACCGCGCCCTCGATATCGCTCTGCGCGGCGAAGACCACCTCGGCGTTACGGGCGGCGAACGCGACACCCTCCTCCGACTGCCCCGCCTGAACGATGACAGGACGGCCCTGCGGCGACCGCGGCATCGTCAACGCATCATGAACCTTGAAGCGGGCACCCTCGAACCGCGGATGGTGGATCTTGCTCTGATCGGCCCACACACCAGCATCCCGGTCAAGAACGACCGCATCGTCATCCCACGCGTCCCACAACAACCGCGTCACATCAAAAAACTCCTGCGCCTGCGCATACCGCTCCGCCTTCACAGGCATCGCCGCATTGAAATTCTGCGC
>NZ_FOVH01000012.1:0-223305 GCF_900115095.1 Actinomadura madurae | reverse complement strand
TAAGGACACAGGTCAGGATTCACCGGGTCATCATCGAACGAGGCCTTGTCCGAAATGAAGATCGCATCGAACTTCGCCTCCTCCGCCCGCCGCGCCGAGTACGCCGCCATCTCCAAACCCAGCAGGTCCTCGACCCCACTACCCACCCGCCGCCAGCTGTGCGTGAAACGACCGACCGGATTGAAGAACAACACCAAACTCAGCCGACCCTCGCGGTGGTCCATCGCCCTCCTTGCTCCCTGGACCGGACGGCACGCGCCCAGACCACGCTCCATAGGTCCATCAGAACCGGAGCGCAGCCTTTTGTCCAATGCATCTCGACGGCGTTCCTATGCGTCGAACGCATCAGCTTTTGCCTGCTCCCGCCTGGCCCGGGGGGAGGGCGAATTCCTCCCCGAACCGGCGGACGGTGTCCTCGGCGGCGCCGGGATCGTCGCCGCATATGACCATGACCACCCGGTCCACGCCACGGGCCTCCAGCGCGGCCACGTCGTCCTGGATACGCGCCGTGTCCCAGCCACGGCGGATATCCAGCATTCCCCAGCGCCCGCTGATCGACACCTCCACGCCGTCCGCGGGACGGCCTTCCTTCTGGGTCAGCTCGCGTAGCTTTTCGATACGTCGCGCGAGCTCGTCGATGCCGTCGATCGGTGCGGTTCGCATCGTCTCGGCAAGCCGGCCGGTGGCGAGCACGCCCATCCACCCGTCCGCGTACCGGGCGGCGCGTTCCAGGCCGAACCGGCTGTTGCCGTGGATCCACAGCGGGGGCCCGGGCCCCTGCGCCGGGCTGGGTTGCACCCGGTTCGCCTTGGCCTCGAAGCCCTTGCCCTGGTAGGTGACATCCCCGTCCGACCAAGCGGCGCGCACGACCTCGACCGCCTCGTCGAACGCTTCGTGCCGGGTGGTGAAATCGACGCCCAGCGCGCGGAACTCGCCGCGCAGGTACCCGGTACCCACGCCGACGATCAGCCGCCCGCCGCTGAGCGCGTCCAGGCTCGCGGTCTGGTGCGCGGTGAGCATCGGATTACGGTAGGGCAGCACGAGAACCCAGGTGAGCAGCCTGATCCTCGACGTGACCGCGGCACAGAACCCGAGCGCCGAGAACGGATCCACACTGCCCTCGCCACCGGAGCGCACCCACTTGCCGGACGGCGCCGGGTGATCGGTGAACCCGAGTGCCCCGTACCCGGACTCCTCGGCTGCGCGCGCGAACCTGGTCATCGCCGCCGGCGAGAGAACCGCGGGCGTCCATCGCGGATCAGCCACCGCATGTTGAACGTCGAACTTCACGTCCACGCCTCCCACTCCGCAGAAGAAAACACATCGGCGCCGCGGACGACGGGCTTCCCCAGCAGGCTCACCCGGCGGTCTTCGCCCAGGCGGAGGCCAGGTCGTCGACCGTCACCACCTTGGCGAGCATCGCGATGGTGTGCCGCAGCATTTGTTCGCCGTACTCGGCGGGTGTGCCGGCGACGGCGTCGCGCGGCACCACCACGCGGAATCCGCCGTGCATCGCTTCGCCGGCGGTCAGGGGCAGCGCCACGTTGAGCGACACCCCGGCCAGCACCAGGGTGCGGATCTGCCGTCCGCGCAGCACCGGCAGCAGTTCGGTCCCCCACGCCGGGTTGAACCCGTGGTGCCGTGCCAGCACGAGATCTTCGGGGTCGAACAGCTCCGGCAGGACCTGGGTGGCCCGATGTCCCGGCCCCCAGGCCGCGGAATGCGGCCGGGTCACCCGCGACAGCGGCGCCGTCCCGTGATCGGTGGCGCCCAGGGTCCCCTCGAACGTCGCGTGCACGACGAGCACGCCCGCCTCGCGGGCCACTTTCAGCAGCCTGCCGAGGCCCGCGACCAGGTCCTGCGCATCACCGGCCAGCGCAGGCAGTATCGAGTCCGGGCCGATCACCCCGTTCTGGCATTCGACGCAGACCACGGCTGTGGTCTGCGGCTCGACCAGCTCTGGCAACGGAACCTTGGTTGACGCCATTTCGTGCATCCCTTCTGAGACGTTCCTGATGTGTCGGGATCACTTGCCGCCGCTGACCGCCCAGACCTGGCCGGTGACGAACGAGGCGGCGTCGGACAGCAGGAAGCCGACGGTGGCGGCGATGTCCTCGGGCTCGCCTATCCTGCCGATCGGAATGCCGCGGAGCAGCTGCTGCACGGTGGCCTCGTCCACGGTGTCCATGCGCGGGGTGCGGATGAACCCCGGGGACACGGCGTTGACCCTGATCTTCTCCCTGGCGAAGGCCAGTGCGGCACTCGCGGTGAGCGAGTTCAGGGCGGCCTTCGACGCGCCGTAGGCGATCATTTCGGGCTCGGCATGGGCCCCGGCCTGGGAGGAGATGTTGACGATCGCTCCCCCACCCGCCGCGACCATGTCCTCGCGGACCAGCCACATCAGCTGGAAGACCGCGTCCACGTTGGTCGTGAAGATCGCCCGCCAGCTGCGCGGCGTGATGTCGGCCGGGCGCTGGCGCTTGGTGTAGGCCGCGTTGTTGACCAGCAGGGTGATCGGACCGAGCTCGGCCCGGATCCGCTCGACGGTGGCGACGTTGGCGGACTCGTCGCCGACGTCCGTCTGCACCAGCAGTGCCCGCCTGCCCATCTTCCGCACGAGCGCCGCGGTCTCCTCGGCGGCGGGGGTGTCGCTGCGGTAGCTGATGGCGACGTCCGCCCCACGCCGGCCGAGCTCGAGCGAGATGGCACGCCCGATCCCCTTGCCGCCGCCGGTGACCAGCGCCGTGCGCCCCGCGAACTCTTCGCCTGTTTCGTTCTCGCTCACCGTGCCTCCAGTCCCGCGTCGGCGGCGAACCGCTCGATCGCCTCCATCGCCTGCCTGCTGCGGGTCCATGGCGTCACCACGAGCCGGTCGACGCCGGCGGCGGCATACGACTCCACGAGCTCATGGTCGTAGCCCTTGCCCCACCCCATGATCGCGGTGACCTCGAACGGCAGGTCGGCACGACCGTGCTCGGCTCGCATCGCGTGCACGGCGGCGAGGATCCGCCGGATCTCGTCGGGGGACTCGAGGCTGCCGTACCAGCCGTCACCATCGCGGGCGGCACGGCGCAGTGCCGCCGGGGCCCGACCGCCGATCAGCAGCGGCGGCCGGGGCTTCTGGACCGGTTTGGGCTCGAAGCCGACTTCGGGCATCGAGTAGAACTCGCCCGCGAAGCTCAGGGTCTCCTCGCTGAACAGCCTGTCGAGGAGCATGATCATCTCATCGGTCCGCCTGCCGCGGTTGCCGAATTCCCGCCCGGTCGCGTCGAACTCCTCGCGCATCCAGCCCACGCCGATGCCCAGCGACAACCTGCCGCCGGAGAGCACGTCAACGGTGGTGATCGCGCGGGCCAGGGTGGCCGGGTCGTGCAGCGGCATGACCAGCACCCCGGTACCCAGCCGCACCCGGCTGGTGATCCCGGCGAGGAAGGTCAGCGTGGCCAGCGGATCCAGGAACCGGGAGTTCCAGGCGAACGGCGGCTTGCTCGTCCGGCCCGGATAGCTGTGCTGCAGCACGGTCGGCGTGACGACGTGCTCGCCGCTCCACAGCGACTCGAAGCCGAGCTCTTCGGCGCGGATCGCGACCTTGCTCAACTCTCCAGGATGGACAGGGACGGTGTTCAGGCCGAACTGCACGAGCGGCTCCTCCGTGACGTGGGCTCTGGCACGAGCGGCTCAGCCTGTGAACGACGCCCGGCCGGCGGCCGCGGCGACGGCGCGGAACGCGTCGAGGTTCTCCACATGCCGGTCATGGGTCAGCTGGTCGCCGTAGCGGAACACGACGCCGGTGAGCCCGCAGTCCAGCCAGGGCGCCACCCGGTTCCGGATGCGCCGCACCGGCCCGACCAGCCAGCCGTCGTCGATGTACTCGTCGGGCACGGCGTCGAGTGCACGCTGCCAGTACGGCTCGTCCAGCATCGGGCGGCCCTCCAGGTGGCGAGCCCTGGGATCGTCGGCCGCGCCGGCCTCGGTCGCCTCGGCGATGATCGCGCCCAGGGTGGCGGAGAGATCGGGGTAGCCGCGGGCCGCCATGAACTGGTGCTGCATCTGCGACCAGGTCACGACGTATTCCTTGAACGGCCGCATCGCCTCGCGGACATCGTCGTGCACGTTCATGTCGACGTGGCCCCAGATCTCGAAATCCTTCAGGCTCCGCCCATCACCCGCCCGCTCGAACCCCTTCTGCAGCAACGGTTCCATCAGCGGCATGATCCCCGGCGCCCAGGAGGCCGGCATCCAGCCGTCGCCGATCTCGGCGGCGAGGGTCGTCATCTGCGGGCCGGCGGCGCCGACCATCACCGGGATCTCGCCGAGGGGTACGAGCCCGATCGCGGAGGGCTCCGCGCCCCGCGCGCCGGGCCCCTGGTAGGGAGCCGACCATTCCTTACCCTGGTGGTCGGCCTTCTCACCGGCGAGGAGCTGCCGCATGATCGTCACGAAGTCGCGCATCCGGGACACCGGCCGCCCCCATGGCCTGCCCTGCATCCCTTCCGCGGTGGGCACCGAACCGGTGCCGAGTCCGGCGATGACCCGGCCGCCGCCGGTCAGGTGGTTGAGCGTCTGAAAGGCCATGGCGGCCATCGCCGGTGCACGCCCGGTGACCTCCGTGATCCGGGTCCCGATCTTCAGGCGGCTCGTCTGTGCCGCGATGTAGCCCAGTTCGACAAGCTCCTCGCAGCCGTAGCCGCCCGCGGTGAACACCGCATCGAACCCCAGCTCCTCGGACAGCCGGATCCGCTCCATCGGGATTTCCAGACGGTGGTCCTGCCAGCGGACCTCCGTGGCGATCTCGACCATGACACCTCCAGGATTTGCCGGTCATATCCGGCGCGGGGGAGCCCGTGCGGCCGCGCCTGTGCGCAAACGCCGTTTTCCTCGTGTGGAGTCTCACGTCGGGATTGCGGCGTGTCAAGGATTCAGGACACCCAATTTTGGAGACGCCTCATGGTAACTCCCTGCAGGAACTCGTGAGCCGAGCCCGCCTGGCCAGCGGATCAGCGGCCTATACGGGAGCATGAATAGCACTCAAGGACGAGCTCGTTCGTTGTCAGACGCGCCGGAAGACAGCGCTGGCCACGCTGATCACCCGATCGTCCTTGCCCTCGTCGCGCAGTGTGAGCTGGGTGGCCATGCGCTCTGTACCGCCGTCGACGATCTCGGCCTCCGCCCGGAACGGGCCCACCACGCCGGGCCGGATCATCATCACCGTCCAGCTCTCCACCTGCACAGACTCCGTGCCCGCATGATCGGCCACCCGTTCCATCGCGGCCGCCTCGAGCACCACATTGATCGGCCCCAGATGAAGAGCGGCATGCGGCGAGGCCAGCTCCCGCTTCATCACCGGAAGCCGCCACACCCCGTCCTCGCCACGTTCAGCGCCGAACGCGACCGGCAACGGAGGAAGCACCCGATCCGAGACGTCGATCGGCGGGTTGGTCACCTTCTCGTACCCGTCGGGCACGTCACCGAGACTGACACCCGTCCCACACGACACCGCGATGACCCGCCCGTGGTCAGCGGCATCGACGATCTTCGACCTGCTGAAGCCCATCGTGCGGCCGAGATGCACCACCTCACGCATCACGTCGACCTGCGTGACGTCACGGGCGCTGTCGAGGATCTCGTAGCTCATCACCACAGGAGCCGGAATGACCTGGTCATCCCGCCAATAGGGCTCCGGCGCGGCGATGCACAACGGCGCGGCCATGATCCCGCCCGACGAGGTACGCATATCGGGACGCAACGGCATCGTCTCCCGCTCGACGCCCGCGTCGAGACCCGGGCTCCGCTTCCCCAGATACCGATACGTCAGCAGCGCCGTCCACGCCTTCTCGAACTGGTCCCAATGCTCCTCGGGCGAAACCCTACGGATGTCCTCGACCACGTCGTCACTCCTCTCCGCGGGCGCCAATGCCCCTCACTCTTCGCGCCGGTCAGCTGCCAGGCCAGGCGGGCGGTCGCTTCTCGAAGAAGGCGGTCACACCTTCCTTCATGTCGTCGGAGGCAAGGACGACCTCCACCGCGGCCGCGGTGGCCTCCCAGCCCCGCGCCTCGTCGTCGGCGATCAGGTCTTGCTGTCGCGTCAGGATCTGCGCCACGGAGGTCGGCGCGGACCGGCAGATCCGCTCGGCCAGTTCGACCGCCCTGCCGACCGCCTGGCCCGGCTCGACCAGTTCGTTGACCAGTCCCAGCTCGAAAGCCCGCAGCGGCAAGAGGCTCTCGCCGGTGAGCATCAGCTGGTTCGCGATCATTCGCGGCAGTGCCCGAGGCGCCCGGAAAAGACCGCCCGAGGTCGGCATGACCCCGCGAAGGCCTTCCGGCAGCCCGAACCGCGCCGTGCTCGACGCCACGACGAGGTCGCAGGCGAGGACGATCTCGAATCCGCCACCGAGCGCGGCGCCCTCCACGGCGGCGATGAGCGGTTTGCTCCGTCGTCGGCGGATCACCCCGTACTCGCCGCCCCGCTCCGTGCGGGCGTCGCGCCCGTCCTTCAGGTCGGTGCCCGCGGAGAAGATGCTGTCCGTGCCGGTGATGACACCGACCCGGAGCCCGGGATCGTCTTCGAGCGCGGTCAGCGCGGCGTCGATGGCCAGCGCGGTCTCCCGGTCAATCGCGTTGCGCTTCTTCTCCCGCTGAATGCGCAGAATGACGACGCGGCCGCGCCGTTCGGTGACGAGTGCGGGCTCCACCGCGCTGTCCTTTCTGTCATGGCCCGTGGGCGCTCAGGATGTGGCCAGGTATTCGCGCCGCAGCCGGTCGACGAGCTCCGCCACGGAAGGGATGTCGTCGATGAGCCCGACGCCGTGGCCGCCGCTCCACACGTCACGCCACCCCTTGACGTCTTCGGGAATGGCCGGCTGGAACAGCCCCTTCGGCACCGGCAGCGCCGCGGGATCAAGGCCCGCGCCCACGATCGAGCCGCGGAGGAAGTTGGCCTGCAGACCGGTGATCGCATCGGTGGCGATGACGTCCTCGGTGCCCTGTGACACGAGTAGCTCCTTGTACGCCGTCGGCACACCGCACTCCTGGGTGGCGATGAACCGGGTCCCCATGTAGGCGTAGTCGGCCCCCAGGGCCTGCGCGGCCCTGATGCCCCGGCCGTCGCTGACGGCGCCGGCCAGCGCCAGGGGGCCGTCGAAGAACCGGCGGATCTGCGGCACAAGAGCGAAAGGGCTGGCCGTGCCGGTGTGCCCGCCCGCTCCCCCGCAAAGGGCGATGAGGCCGTCGGCTCCGGCGTCGACCGCCTTGCGGGCCAGTTCCACGGACGGGACGTCGTGGATCAGCACCCCGCCGTAGCCGTGCACGGTCTCCGCGATCCGGCGGGGACTGCCGTTCATGGAGATCACGAGCGGCACCTCGTGCTCGCGGATGACCTCCATGTCGTGGTCGTAGCGTTCTTCCAGGGGCGCCCGGCGGACCGCGACGTTGACGGCGAAGGGCGCGACCGTGCGCCGTGGATCGGCCCGGCGCGCTTCGTCCAGCCGCGCGGTGATCTCGTCCATCCACCTCTCGAAGTCCCCGGCCGTCCGCGCGTTCAGATGGTTGAACGTCCCTACGACGCCCGCGGTGCAGGCGGCGACGACGAGATGGGGGTCCGAGACGAGGAACATCGGAGCGCAGAAGACAGGCACCCGGAGATGGTTCAACAGGGGCAACGCGGCCATCTGTGGGTCCGTTCTCGCCCTCTCAGGCGTGCTGGGTGTCCTTCTCGCTCACCATCGAGATGAGGTCGCGGCGCAGGATCTTCCCGGTGGCGGTGGTGGGCAGCTCCCCCAGGAACACGACCTCGCCGGGGGTCTTCGACCCGCGCAACCGCGCCCGGGCGAACTCGCGCAGCTCGTCCGCACTCGTCTCGTGGCCGTCGCGCAGCACCACGAACGCGGCGATGCGCTGCCCCCACTCGAGGTCCGGGACTCCCGCGACGGCGCACTCGAGCACCGCTTCGTGGCGGCTGAGCACCTCCTCGATCTCAGCGGGCGCGATGTTCTCCCCGCCCCGGATGATCGTGTCGTCGGCGCGGCCCCGCACGAAGAGGAAGCCCGCCTCGTCGAGGTAGCCGCGATCGCGCGTGGCGAACCAGCCGTCGGCGTCGACGAGGCTGCCCGCCTCCAGGTACTCCCCCGCGACCTGCGGACCGCGCACGACGATGTCCCCGACCTCACCGGGCGCCGCGGGGCGGCCGTCCAGGTCGCGCACCTCGATTTCCACCGACGGCAGCGCACGGCCCACCGAACCGAGCCGGGAGCGCACCGCGGGGTCGTCACTGGCCCAGGCCTCGCGGTGGTCCTCGGGGCTGAGCACCGCGATCGAGGACGCGGTCTCGGTGAGGCCGTAGGCGTTGACGAACCCGGTGGCGGGGAAGAACGTCAGGGCCTCCGAAAGCACCTCACCGGCGATCTTCGCACCACCGTAGGACAGCGACCGAAGGCTCGTGGGCGCGGCCCGCCCACGGTCGCGGAGCTCGGCGACGATGCGCACGAGCATGGTCGGCACGACCATCGCGTGCGTGATCCGCTGCTCCTCCACCGTGTCGAGCCACCCGGCGGCCGTGAATTCGTCGAGGTAGACCACCCGGCGCCCGGAGTAGAGGTTGGACAGCGCGTTCGCCACCGCGGCGACGTGGTACGGCGGCACGCAGACGAGCGTCGCGTCGGTCTCGGGCACCGACGCGTACTCGACCGTCCCGAAGATGTAGGAGGCGAGGTGCCGGTGTCGCAGCACGGCACTCTTGGGAGCGGCCGTTGTACCGCTGGTCATCAGCAGCACCGCGACGGCATCGGGGTCGAGGTCGTCGGTGGCCGGCGCCTCGGCGGCGGGCAGTGCCAGGAACTCGCTCGTGCTGATCGTGTTCAGCCCCGGCGCCCGCTCCGGGCTGTCCGTGACGACCAGCGGGGCGTCCTGCCGGGCGAGAATGTCGCCGAGCGCTTCGGCGCTCAGCCGGTAGTTCACCGGCAGGAACGGGACACCGGCCAGCGTCGCGGCGAACATCGCCACGGGGAAGGCGGGCCCGTTGCCGCCGAGGAAGACCAGGCGGTCGACGCCCTCCGTCGCGAGGCGGCCGGCACCCGCGATCGCCCTCTCCCGTATCGCGGCTCCGGTCAGGCCCTCGGTCCGGTCTCCGAGGAGGACCCGGTCCGCCATCCCTTCCGCGACCATGTCGAGGATCATCGCCAGGTTCATCGGCATCTCCCGAGCAGCGTTTTACCACATTAATCAGTAATATATATGTACTGTATCTTGATCGGGTCGTACCGCTCAGCCGGCGGCGGGCCGGAAGCGGGGCACGGTGACCTCGTCGTCGATGTCGTCCCAGGCGAGCTGGACGCGTGAGCCGACGCGCACGGCGTCCACATCGGACTCGACGATGTTCGCGATCATGCGGACACCCGGCGCGTCGTCGAACTCCAGCACCGCGATCACGTAGGGCACGCTGCCGGCCAGGGCCGGTACGACGGCGTGCCGCACGACCGTGTACGTGTACACGGTGCCGACGCCGGAGATCTCGACCTGCTCGACCTCCTGACGGCGGCAGACGTGGCAGAACGGGCCGGGCGGGAAGCGGAACGTGTCGCAGTTGGTGCACTTGGGGATGGTGAGCCGGTGCTCACGGGTGGCGAGCCAGAACGGCTCGGTCCACGCGTCGGGGTGGATGTCGGCGAAGTCGGCGGGCAGAGCGTCCGCGGGTCGGGGCATGGTCGTCACTTTCTGAGGATGAGCGCGCTGACCGGGGTGGGCGCGGGGCCGCCGGTGACGAGGGCGAACTCGGCGTCCTCGACTTGGTTCACCGCTTCACCGCGCAGTTGTTCGACCGCTTCCTTCACGTGCGTCATGCCGATGATGTACGCCTCGGAGAGGTTGCCGCCGTGGGTGTTGACCGGGATCGACCCCGTCTTCCACCGGATCGCGCCGCTCTCCACGAACGGCCCGCCCTCTCCGATTCCACAGAACCCGTAGTCCTCTAGCTGCATCACCACCATCGGGGTGAAGTGGTCGTAGAGCAACGCCACGTCGATGTCGGCCGCGGTGACCCCCGCGCGCGCGTAGACGTCCCTGGCCACCGTCCGGTGCCCGGACGAGGCGAAGTACTCATCCGGCATGCCCATCCACGTGATGGCCTGCCCCCATCGGCCCGCGGAACCGTTCGCGGCGCCGGCCACATAGACCGGCGGCTTGCGCAGGTCCCGCGCGCGGTCGGCCGCGGTGGTGATGACCGCGACCGCGCCGTCGTTCTCCTGTGTGTAGTCGTACAGGCACAACGGATCCGAGATCATCCGCGCGCTCATATAGTCGTCCAGCGTGATCCGATCGCGGAACCGCGCGGTCGGCCGGTTGATCGCGTTCTCGCGGGTGCTGATCGCGACCTCGGCGAACGCCTCGCGACGCGTGCCGTAGCGGTGCATGTGCCGCCGGGCCAGCAGCGAGAACATCTGCCCGGGCGCGAACAGGCCATGGGGCGCGACGAAGTCCATCTCGGGGCTGACCGGGCGGGAGTAGGTCCCGCCCCCCTTGCCCGCGAACGCGGCGCCGAACCGCGCCCCGGTCACCTGCTGCAACGTCATCAGCGACACGACCACATTCGCGTGGCCCGAGGTGATGGCCGCCGCCGCGAGCCCGACGCTGCCCGCCGCGCCGCCGCCACCACCGGTGAGCGTCCCGGTGAACCTGACCTCCGGGATCCCCAGCGTCTGCGCGATCAACGCGGTATCGGAACCGCCCGAGTAGTAGGCGAACCCGTCGACGTCCTCGACCGACAGCCCGGCATCCTCACACGCGGCGAGGATGGCCTTGCACGCCATCTCGATCTTCGTCTGGGGCAGGGACGCCCCGCGCTTGTAGTACGGCGTCGACCCGATGCCGACCACCGCCGTCTCATCCTTCGGGAACATACCCCAACGAACTCCCGTCACCATCCAGCGTCGGCGCGGCCGCCTCCGACAGTGGTATCAGGCGTATCCTGCGATGTAAAGTATTAATCTAACTATATAGCCCGCCGCAGGCCGCGGCCGTTGACACCATCAAGCTCACGCCGGGCAGGTCATCGAGGACTTCCTGCTCCTGAGCCACACCCACATGCCGATGGCGGAACGACACCACGGCACCCCTCGTCGTGAACCCCGGCTCGATCGGCGAGACTCGGGAGCACGGATCGGCGATGGTCTCCTACGCCGTCCTCGACACGGCCCGCGAAAAGGTGGGAGTCAGCCCGCGGCCCGGCGCGCCGAGGACTTGCGCGTGGTCGCCGCCTTGGCCCGCCCCGCCGTCCCGCTCCGGGCGGCGGAGGGGCGGCGAGCCGAAGCGGCCCGGCCGCCCTTCCTCTCGGCGAGGAGCACCTCGAACCCCGCGATCAGCCCGGCGATGCCGAACTCGAAATCCTCGTCGCTCGTCCCGGAGATCGCGTGCTGGTCGATCAGCTGGTTGAGTACCGGCATGTCAGACCAGTCGGTCATTTTCCGCTGCCGCGCCGGGTCGACGGTGGGCGCGTTGGCCAGTCGCAGCACGCGGTCGTGGATGATCGAGCCCCGCGTGTACACCCCGATCGCGCTGTGCACCTTGAGCGCGTCGGCCGGGGTGAACCCGTCCGCGACGAGCTTCGCCACCACGGACTCGATGATCTGCATGGTCTTCTTCGCGGCGTCGCGGCTGTAGGTCGACGTGCGCATGAACATCAGGTCCGAGAGGACCTCGTCCTCCCGGTGGATGTCCCGCAGCGCCGTGAAGTGCTCGATCAGCACGTGCTGCCACGTGTCGTCCGCGCGGACCTCGGGCGTCAGCCGGGCGTACTTGTCCACCGCGATGTCGGTCATCGCGTTGAGCAGTTCTTCCTTCTTGCGGAAGTACCAGTAGATGCTCGTGACACCGACATCGAGGTGCTTGGCGAGGATGGGCATGCTCAGCTCGTCGACCGAAGTGCTCCGCGCGATCTCGAACGCGCCCGCGAGGATATCCTCGGCGTTGATCGAGCCACGCTGACGCCGCTTCCGCGGTCCAGCACTGTCAGCCTTCGGCACACCGTCTCCCTGTCACCTGTGCACTCGCCCGAAACCTCCGGGCAGCATACCAGTCTGACCTCCGCGCCCGGCCGCACCGCACGCGATCCAGTACTCATTGCCGAGCCCGATACCGGAGCACCCAACGGGACAGCTTGCACGGGAACGCAACCTTGCATACCACTATACAGTAAGGCATACCGAAACGTCGCACAGCGCGGTTCTCCGGACGCACCCGTCCACTGACCATCGAGGTCACGTCAACAGGCTTACAGTTATGGTTACCGTAGTATTGTCAACGATTCGGTTCGCCCGGGACGATCAGGCCGGGGCACGGCGACAGGAGCGGCGACGACGATGCGGTTCGTATTCCAGTACCCCGAGACACGCGGCGTCGACGCGGACATGCTGGACGCCGGCCCCATTCCGGAGGTGGCCGCGGCCGCGGAACGGTTCGGGTTCGACGGATTCTCCACGACCGAGCACCCCATCCCGGGGAACCGGTGGCTCAACACGGGCGGGCACCAGAGCCTCGACCCGTTCGTCGCGCTGAGCTTCGCCGCCGCCGCCACCGAGCGGATTCGGCTGCTGACCTACCTCGCGGTGGCGCCGTACCGGAACCCGTTCCTGCTCGCCAAGTCCGCCGCAACGCTGGACAAGCTCTCGGGCGGCCGGATGATCCTCGGCCTCGGCACCGGTTACCAGAAGAGCGAGTTCTACGCGCTCGGGGTCGACATGGACGAGCGCAACGCGCTGTTCGACGAGGCGCTGGAAGCGCTTCCCCTGCACTGGGCCGGCGAGCCGTTCAGCTATCAAGGGCGGCACTTCAACGCCCGGGAGGTGATCGCACGGCCGCGGCCGGTCCAGAACCCGATCCCGATCTGGGTGGGCGGCAACTCGAAACTGAGCCGCCGTCGCGTCGCGCTGCACGCGCAGGGGTGGATGCCCATGGGTGGCAGCGCCCAGCTGGCCGCCACCACCCGGACAGCCGTTCTCGAGGGAGTGCCCGAACTCGCGAGGGCCATCCGTGATCTCCGTGAAGCGGCGGTGGCGGCCGGCCGTACCGAGGAGATCGACGTCCTCCACCCCTATCACGCACCAGGACTGAAGAGTCCGGACGCCGACGCCGACCGCCATCGCGAATCTCTCGCCGAGATCGAGAAGGCCGGCGTGACCTGGGTGACCGTCAGCTGCCCCACCGCGGAGCGCTCCGCAACGCTCGAGTTCATCGAGGCCTTCGGCTCCACCTACCTGTCGTGACGGAGGAGGATGGCGGGACCTCCGCGCCCTCGGGCCGGCTCGCCGGACGACGGCTCCGACCGCCGGATACCGCGCTGCGCTGACCGCCCAGATCGCGGCGGCGAGAATGCTATTCTCGGTCGACCACCGGACAGCGGACACGAGAACAGACAGATAGGGTGACGGCCGTGGAGGCGGAGGCCTCGGAACGCGCGAGGATCGTCGACGCGGCCTACCGGTGCCTGGCCGCACGCCCCGGCGGCATCTCGGTCACGGACATCCTGACGGCCGCGGGCCTGTCCACACGTGCCTTCTACCGCCACTTCGAGTCCAAGGACAGCCTGCTCCTGGCGCTGTACCGCCAGGACGGCGAACGCGTGGACGCCGAGCTGCGCGCCGCGACGGCCGCGGCAGGCTCGCCGCGCGAGGCCATGCAGACCTGGATCCGCGGCTTCCTCGAACTCACCGCGCACTCCGGGCGTCGCCGGCGCGTCACGCTGCTGAACTCCCCCGAAGTCGTGCGCGCCGAAGGCTACCCGGCCGAACACGCGCGGGTGATGGCGGAGCACAAGGCGACCATCGCCCAGATCCTGCGTGAGGGCCACGCGGACGGATCCTTCCCCGCGGCCGAACCCGAGACCGACGCCAGGCTGATCCTGGCCGTCGTCAGCGGAGCCTTCACCGACCGGATGTCCCGTCCGACCACGATGAGCGCCACGAAGGCCGCCGAACTGGTGACGGACTTCGTCTTCCGCGCACTCGGCGCCGAGCCGCGCTGAAATCAGGGCACGCTCGCCGTACAGCATGGTGTGGCGGTGCGGGAAGCGGGCTGACCACCCACGAGCCGCCCAGGCGAATGCGGTGAATGAGTGATCTGAACAACAGGATTCGACCGCGCCCCTACGGTCGCACGCGGCAAGTAGGATAATCGCGTTCATCATCCGGAAGGGGAAGTCGTGGCCGGGATCAGGCCCACCACCGTACGGGTGCCGAAGGCCGGCGAGATGGTGGCCGCGCAGTTGCGGCGGCAGATCGTCACCGGCGAGCTCAAAGAGGGCGACGGGCTCCCCTCGGAGAACACCCTGATGCAGCAGTTCGGCGTTTCCCGGCCCACCCTGCGCGAAGCCTTCCGCATCCTGGAGTCCGAGCAGATCATCCAGATCCGCCGTGGTGCCCGCGGCGGAGCACACGTGCTGGTCCCCGACCCCAGGACAGCGGGCCGTTACGCCGGGACCCTGCTGCAGTACCGCGGCACCACGCTGGCCGACGTGTACGCCGCGCGTACCGCGCTGGAGGCCAGCGGCGTCGAGTTCCTTGCCCGCAGGCGCTCCGCGGCGGACCTGAAGACCCTCGGCAAGGCACTCGCCCAGGGAGAGCAGCTGCTGGAAGATCCCATCGCGTTCTCCGAGCAGGCCGACCTGCAGTTCCACCGGCTGCTGATGGAGCTGTCCGGCAACCAGACCATGATCGTGCTGCTCGACATGCTCTACGCCATCATCGAACAGCACAACCAGTCGGTCATCAACGCCAACCGCGACAGCGCGAACGCCGGGCCCTCGGTCCAGCTGGTGCAGAAGGCGCACGCCAAGGTCGTCGACCTGATCAGGCAGAAGGACGTCGACAAGGCCGTCGCCCACTGGCGCCGGCACCTCACCCAGGTCAGCGAGTTCGTGCTGGCGGGGCCCGCGGAGACCGTGCTCGACGTGCTGTCCTGAGTCACGCGCTCTCCGGTTCCGCGCTGCTCAGCGCGTTGAACGGCTGGGTTCCCGCCGGAAAGCCGGTTCAGCGCGCGAGCGGATCCCGCGGCAGGCCGAGGATCCGCTCCGCGATCACGTTGCGGGTGATCTCGGACGTGCCGCCCGCGATCGACAGGCAGCGACCGAAGAGGTACTCGAACATGATCGCCTCCTCGTCCCCGGTCACCGCGGCCGTGCCGGACAGCTCGACCGCCAGCTCGGTGACGCGCTGGGCGTGCTCGGCCGACAGCAGCTTCGTCACGTTGCCCTCCGGTCCCGCCCCGGCACCGGCCACGGCGCGCGTCGCCTGACGCAGGTTCAGCGCGCGCATCGCCTGTTCCTCGGTGACAAGCCGCGCGATGGCGCGGGTGTGCTCGGTGTCGGTGACGCCGTACCGGCTCGCGATGCCCGGCAGATCCCAGGCCGAGAGGCCCTCCCGGGAACCGCCGCCGATGGACACCCGCTCGTTGCCGAGCGTGGCCCGGGCGACCCGCCAGCCGTCGTTCGGCTCCCCCACCACGTCCTCATCGGGAACGAAGACGTCGTCGAAGAAGACCTCGTTGAACAACGCCTGGCCGGTGATCTCGCGCAGCGGCCGGATCGTGACACCGGGCGCGGTGAGGTCGACGGCCATCGCCGTGATGCCCTTGTGCTTGGGGGCTTCCGGGTCGGTGCGCACGGTCGCCAGGCCCCGGTTGCAGTTCTGCGCGTCACTGGTCCAGACCTTCTGGCCGTTCACGCGCCAGCCACCGTCGACCCGCGTGCCACGCGTTTGCACGGCGGCCGCGTCCGAGCCGGCGTTCGGCTCGCTGAACAACTGGCACCACCGCTGCTCGCCGAGCAGCCCCGGCGCGATCCACCGCCGGATCTGCTCCTCGTTCGCGGTCTGCGCGAGGGTCAGCAGCACCCATCCGCCGATGCCGAGCGAAGGCGCCTCGACCTCGGACAGCTCCTCCTCCAGGACGAGCTGCTCGACGGCGGTGGCGCCCCGCCCGAACGGTTCGGGCCAGTGCGGAACCTGGTAGCCGGACGACGCGAGTAGCGCCCGGCGCTCGCCGTCGGGCGTGGCGCGGTACCGCTCGAGGAACTTCCGGGCCTCGGCCCGGTGGATCTGCGCCTCCTCGGGCAGGTCGATCGTGAACTGCCGCCGCACGCCGGCCTTCGTGGCCGCGAAGACCTCGTCCTCGGGCGAGCCCAGTGCCGCCACCACGGCCTGGAGCGCACCGGCACGCCGCAGGTACAGGTGCGCGTCGTGTTCCCAGGTGAAGCCGATGCCGCCGAAGATCTGGATGGCCCTGCGCGCGCAGTCCTGGTAGTTGCGCAGCGCGAACCCGGCCGCGGCCGCCGCCGTCAGCCCGGCCTCGTCGGCCGTGGCCGCGCCCCTCGCCGCGTCCCAGGCGAGCGCGGTCGCGAGCTCGACGCCGACGAGCATGGTGGCCAGGTGGTGCTTGACGGCCTGGAAACTGCCGATCGGCCGGCCGAACTGCTCCCGGACCCTGGCGTACTCCAACGCGAAGTCCAGACAGCCCCGCGCCCCGCCGGCGGCCTCGGCGGCGGCCAGCGTCCGCAGCAGCGAGACCGCGGCGCCCGCCGCTCCGGCCAGCACGTGACCGTCGGCCGCGGCCAGGCCGGTGACGGTGACCTTCGCCAGCCCCAGCGACGGATCCAACCCGGTCACGGGGGCCACGGCGAGCGCGCCGGCACCGGCGGGGACGACGAGCAGATCGTCGCCGGCCGCGAGCACGAACACGTCGGCCCACTGCCCCGCCAGCACCGTCAGCTCCCCGGTGAAGCCACCGTCGGCCTCGCGGGTCAGGCCGGGCGCCAGCCCCAGCCCGGCGACGGCCGAGCCGTCGGCCAGCCGCGTGACGAGCTCGCGCAGCGCTTCGCCGCCCGAGCCGGCCAGCACGGCGGACGCGGTGACGGTCGGCAGCAGCCGACCGGGACCGACCGCGCGCCCCAGCTCGTCGACGACGACCGCCAGCTCCGGCAGGCCGAACCCGGACCCGCCGGCCGACTCCGGCAGGTGCAGCCCGAGCCAGCCCAGGTCGGCGATCCGCTTCCACACGTCCGGCACGGAGGGCGCGTCCGGGTCCAGTACGGCGCGCGCGGCGGCCCGGACCCGCTGCTCGGTGGCGAACTCCCGGACAACGGTCGCGAGTTCCTGGTGCTCCTCGGTGATGGCAAGCCCCATCGGGCGGCTCCTCAGCTCGGTCGGGCGTCGTGCTGTAGTGGTTCCGGCTCGTTTTTTCGGAGTCAGACCTCGATCAGGACCGCACCGCCCTGACCGCCGCCCGCGCACATCGTCGCCATCCCGAGACCACCGCCGCGGCGGCGCAGCTCGTGCACGAGCGTCACGATCATGCGCGCGCCCGAAGCGGCCACCGGATGGCCGAGGCTGCACCCGCTGCCGCTGAAGTTCACCCGCTCCTCGTCGAGGCCGAACTCCCCGCAGACGGCGATCGGGACGGAGGCGAACGCCTCGTTGATCTCCCACAGGGTCACGTCGGCGGGCGTCCGGCCCGCCCGCCGCAGCACCTTCTCGGCGGCGACGAGCCCGCCGAAACCCATGCGCGCGGGAGCAACCCCGGCCGAGGCCCAGGCGACGATCTTCGCCATCGGCGTCAGCCCTTCCGCGGTGGCCAGTTCCGCGGCGGCCACCGCCACCGCGGCGGCCGCGTCGTTGACCCCGCTGGCATTGCCCGCGGTGATGGAGAAACCGGGGATCTCCGGGTGCAGGACCTTGAGCGAGGCCAGCTTCTCGAGTGAGGTCGTACGCCGCGGGTGCTCGTCCACGGCGAACTCGACCACCGCGCCGCCAGGCCCGGTCAGTTTGAGGGGGACGATCTCGTCGGTGAACTTGCCGGCATCGATCGCCGCGATCGCGCGGACGTGGGACCGGTACGCCCAGGCGTCCTGCTCCTCGCGGGTGATCCCCGCCTCTTTGGCGGTGTTCCAGCCTACGGAGATGGACATGTCCCGGTTCGGCGCGTCGGGCGAGTCCGGGTGGGTCGGCGGGTACCAGTCGACGTACTCGCCGGCGGTGCCCGGGACACGCTGACGCAGGCGCGGCCCCATCGAGGTCGCCTGCACACCGCCCGCCACGATCGCCGACTCCATCCCCGACGCGATCGACGCGGCCGCCATGCCGATCGAGGTGAGACTGCCCGCGCAGTGCCGGTTCACGGCCGCTCCGGGCACATCAGGCATCCCGGTGACCACGGCGGCATAGCGGGCCAGGGCACCGCCTCCGTAGAGGCTTTCGGCAATGATCACGTCGTCGAATTTCGCGGGCTCGAGCCCGGAGCGGCGCACGGTCTCCTCCACGATCGCCGCGGCGAGCGTCTCTCCGCTGGTGTCGGCGAGAGTGCCCTTCCCTGCCGTCCCGATGGCCGTACGAGCCGCGCTGACGATGACCGGAGCGGACATGTGCACCTCTCTGGGGGTGTGTACCGTACCCGACTCTGCAACACGCAATAGTAGTCATTACGATAACTACAACAGTACAGTAGTCATGAGGGGCCCGGAACCGGTCCCTGCGGCCGGGCACACCAGTGACGCACGCAGCGCCTTCCCAAGGAGAGAACATGGACCTTTCCGGATCGTCCGCACTCGTGACCGGCGGCGCCGGCGGCTTCGGCGCGGCGACCACCCGCAGGCTCGTCGCCGCGGGGGCGAAGGTGGTCATCGCGGACCTCGCGGAGGAGAAGGGCAAGGCGCTCGCGGACGAGCTCGGCGACACGGCGGCCTTCGTGCCCACCGACGTCACCAGCGACGAGTCCGTGGACGAGGCGATCGCGGCCGCGGCCGGGCTGGCCCCACTGCGCACGACCGTCATCGTCCACGGTGGACCGGTCGCCGCCCGGCGGATGGTGAACCGCAAGGGCGAGGCCTACTCCGCCGACATCTTCGCCACTACCGTCGACGTCTACCTCACCGGCACCTACCGCGTGATGAGCAAGGCCGCCGCGGCCATGGCCCAGAACGATCCGCTCGAGGACGACCAGCGCGGCGTCGTGATCTCCACCGCCAGCATCGCCGGCTTCGAGGGTCAGGTGGGCCAGAGCGACTACTCCGCCGCCAAGGGCGGGGTGATCGGCCTGACCCTGACCGCGGCGCGCGACCTCGCGCCGACCGGGGTCCGGGTCATGTGCATCGCCCCCGGCACGTTCTTCACGCCCGCGTACCGGATGAGCGAGGAGGAGGCGCAGGCGAAGTGGGGCCCGGGCGTGCCGAACCCCAAGCGCATGGGCCACGCCGACGAGTACGCCCGGCTGGCACGGCACATCGCCGAGAACGACTACCTCAACGGCACGGTCATCCGCATCGACGGCGCGCTGCGCTTCAACATCTGAACGGCCATGCCCGCAGGCGCCCCTCGCGTGCGGCCGGCGGCCTGACCCAGTCGGCGTCGAGCGCCGGATCCGACACCTTGTTCAGCTCGTTCCGCTGAGTACAAGCATTCGGGGGGTTCGCGCACGCGCGAACCCCCCGAGGTCGACCGTCCTGCCCATCAGACCGGCACAGGCGCTTCCTCCTCGGCCTTGTAGACGACCGGCAGGCCCATGAAACGGCGCGTGTTGTCACCCATGAAGTCGTAGGTGCGCTTCTCGGACATGCCCTCGGCGTACTTGAAGTAGCCCTTCGGCTCCGCCAGGCCCTCGGGGTGCGGGTAGTCCGACCCGAACAGGACCTTGTCCCAGCCGACGGTGTTGACGACGTCCTCGACCGACCCCTCCCAGAACGGGCTGACCCAGATGTTGCGGCGGAACGCCTCAATCGGGTGCTCGGGGAACGAGGTCGGCTCCTTGGAGTACGAGACCTCGAGTTCGGTGAACAGCGACTGGATCCAGTGGCTGCCGTTCTCGATGCTCGCGATGCGCAGCTTCGGGAACCGGGTGAGCGTGCCATGGCAGATCAGGCTCGCCAGCATGTCCGCGATCTCGCGATGCCCCAGCACCACCCGGCGGAACGCGCTGCCGGCGAACGCGCTGTTCGTCGACGGCGGCTCCCACCTGTTGACGTAGTCGGTCAACGGCGGCTGGCTCGCGTGCAGCACGACCGGGATGTTCGCGTCCTGGACGTCGGCCCAGAACGGGTCGAACTCCGGCAGCGCCGGCGAACGCCAGCCCCGCAGGCCCTTCACCGGCGCCGGCTTCATGAGCACCACCTTGGCGCCGTTCTCGATGACGTACTCCAGCTCCCGCCGGGCGTCGTCGACGAGAGCGCAGCTGATGACCGGGGTCATGAACAACCGGTTCTGGTAGACGTACTGCCACTGGTCGAGCATCCAGCGGTTCAGCGCGTGCATGACCGCCACGACGAGCTCGGGGTCCTCCGCGGCCGAGTGCTCGACCAGGTTGGCCAGTGTGGGGTACACGAGCGTGCTGTCGACCCCCTGCTCGTCCAGGACCTTCATCCGGGCCTCGGGCTCCCGCCAGGCGGGAATCGAGTCGACGCCCCGGCCGCCGAGCTCCTTCAGCGACTTACTCTCCGGGTTGTTGCCGGAATAGAACGGCTCGTACGCACCCGGTGCGGCGACGCGGTCGAAGGTCGGGTTGGGGATGTAGTCCGTGATCTTGTTGAGGATCGCGATCCTCGTTCGCCTGCCGACCTGGACGAACTGCACGGCGGAGCGGTACTTCTCCGGCAGGTACCGGGTCAGCGCGTCCGGGGTCTCGTACATGTGCTGGTCGGCATCGAAGATCGGCGCATCGGTGAACTGAGGTGACGCCTCGGTCATGTGCTGGATCCTTCCCGGTCCGAACCTCTACTAAAGCCCATACTGTAGGGTACACTATTAAGCATTCTATAAGTTCCCGTCGTCAACCACCGCGGCCACGTCCAGTCCGGTGCGCAGAGACGTCCGCGACCGCTTGACCACGAGACCGGTCCGCACTCACCGGAAGAGGAACATGACCATCGAACTGCGCCGGAACGACTATTCCTTCGACGAGCAGCAGACCGAGGTCTGCGCGATGCTCGCCGGCTTCTTCGGCCGGCATTCACCCGCCGACGTGGTCCGCGCGGCCGAGCCACTCGGCTTCGACCCGGCGCTCTGGCAGAACGCCGAGCACGCCGGCATCGTCGGGCTGGCGTTGCCCGAGGCGCGCGGCGGCCAGGGAGCCGGGCTCGTCGAGCTGGCGTTCGCCGCGGAGGCCGCCGGCCGCACCCTCGCCCCCGTGCCACTGGCCGACCACGCGGTGGCGGCCCGCGCCCTCTGCCGCCTCGACGGCGGCGGCATCGACGTGGACGCGGCCGTTTCCGGTGAGACGATCTACTCCCTGGCACCGCTGTCCCACGGTGGTTCGGGGCGGCACCTGGTCCCCAGCGGCGCCCTGGCGCACGGGGTGCTCGCCCGCCGCGGCACCGAGCTGGTGCTGCTGCGCCGGGACACCCCGCCACCTCAGACGGCCAACGACGCCGCAGCGCCGGTCGCCTTGTGGGACCCGGCGGATCCGGAGGTCTCACAGACCGTTCTGGCTACCGGCGACGTCGCCGAGGAAGCGTGGCGGAAAGCGCTTTCCGAGTGGCGGGTCGTCACCGCCGCGGCGCTGGTGGGCCTCGGCGACGGGGCGGTCGCGCTGGCCCGCGACTACGCGCTGGAACGGCACCAGTTCGGCGTCCCGATCGCGACGTTCCAGGCGGTCGGCCACCGTCTGGTCGATGCGCACGAGGCCGTCGAAGCGGCGCGAAACCTCACGCTGAAGGCGGCCTGGTTCCAGTCCGAGGAACCCTTGACACGCCCGGAGTTGCCGGTGATGGCTCTCGCCAACGCGGCCCGGGTCGCGCCCCGGATCACCGGCGACTGCGTGCACGTCCACGGCGGCTTCGGCCTCATGCTCGAGTCGGACATCAGTCTGTACCATCGCCGATCCGCGCTCTGGGGCCGGCTCGGCGGCGGCAGCCGCATCCACCTCGCCGAGATCGCCACCGCACTGGACCGCGTCGAGCGGCGCCCGGTGCCCGGCCGTTCCCTCGTCGCCACCGGGGGTGCGTGATGGACTTCAGCCGGATCGAGCTCGACGACGAGCAGCGGGCCTTCGAAGCGGAAGTGCGCGAGGTCTTCGAGAACCACTGGACACCCGACCCGCACGCGCTGAATCTGGACCACGAGCGCCCGAGCAAGGAGCTCATCGAGCAACTGGCCGAGCGCGGGTGGGTGCACCCCCGCAGCCCGCGGTCGCGGGGCGGCGCGGAGCTCGACGCGGTCCGGGCCCGGATCCTCGACCTGCTGCAGGTCGAGTACCGCGTGCCAAGGTTCGGCAACGGCCTGATACTGCCCACGGTGCGCAAGTACGGCTCGGACCAGCTGCGAGCGACGGCGCTGCCGGCGCTGGAGAGCGGCCGGGCGTCGTTCTGCCTCGGCTACAGCGAACCCGACAGCGGCTCGGACATGGCCGCCGCGCGCACCCGGGCCGTGCGGGACGGCGACGAGTGGGTGATCAACGGCGCGAAGATGTTCACCACCTACGCCGAGATCGCCGACTACGTGTTCCTGCTGGCGCGGACCGGCCCGGTGGAGGAGAAGCACCGGTCGCTCACGATGTTCCTGGTCCCGATGGACACTCCCGGCATCGAGGTGAAACCCATCAGCGCCATGGGGCACGTGGGCACCAATATGACCTTCTATCGGGACGTCCGGGTGCCCGACAGCTACAGGCTCGGTCCGGTCGGCGAGGGATGGCGGGTCGTCTCCGAACCGCTCGCCACCGAGCACGGTGCCGGCGAGGGAAGCGAGCTGGCCGAGCTGAACGGCTCGATGGGCTCGGCGTTCGTCCGCACCCTGGAGGAGATGCTCGACCTGGCGGTCGAATGGGCGCGGACCACCGAGCTGGAGCCCGGCGTCCTCGCCATCGACGATCCGCTCGTGCGGCACGCTCTCGCCGGTGTCCTGCTCGACATCGAGGTGGAGTGGAACACGCCTTCGGAGTTCGGGAAGGTCACGGCATCGGAGACGTTGCTGCGCGACGCGGAGCTGCTGGTCGACCTGATGGCACCCGCCGGGGTGCTGGCCGAGGGGGCCGACGGAGCGGCCGCCCAGGGCAGCGCGGCGTGGGCCCGGGCCATGGCCCCGGCCACGCAGATCTACGGCGGCACCACGGACATCTGGCGGAACAACGTGGGCCGGAGTTCGCTCGGCCTGCCCCGCAGCCGATGAGCGAGACGAGGAAAACAGGATGCTGACGGCGATTCAGGCGCTGGAGCTGACCAGTCCGGCCGCGGACGAGTTCCGCGGCGAAAGTGTGCTGGTCGGGGACGGTCGGCCGGTCTTCGGCGGACAGCTGATGGGCCAGGTGCTGATGGCGGCGGCCGCCTCGCACGGCGACAAGGTCGTGCGGTCGCTGCAGATCATGTTCCCGCGCGCCGGCGATGTGGCTCAGCCGCTCGAATTCTCGGTCGACACGCTGCACTCGGGACGCACGATGGCCACCGTCGGGGTGGCCGTGCGGCAGGGGCAGCGGCACATCAGCCGGGCCACGGTCCTGCTCGACACCGAGGAAGAGGACGTCATCCGGCATGCGCCGCCGCTGCCGGCGGTCGGCGACCCGGAGCAGGCCAAGCCCGCCGAGAACCTGAGCCACCACGGGGCCGAGGTGCGGATCGTCGGCGACGTGGACCTCGGCGACCCGGAGCAGGTCGGACCGCCCGAGGTCGCGGTGTGGGTCCGGTGGCCGGACGCGCCGCGCGGGGACCGTGCCCGCAACCACGCGATCTCGGCCTGGTACACCGACAACATGCTGATCGGGGCGGCGATGCGCCCGCACGCGGGCGTCGGCGGCAGCATGGCACACGCCTCGCTGTCCACGGGCGTTGTCACGCACACGCTCACGTTCCACGAAGCGTCCGACGCCGCGGACTGGCACCTGCTGGCCAACGATGCCGCGTACGCCGGCAGGGGCCGCGTCTACGGAACCGGCCGGCTCTTCACGCAGGACGGGACACTCGTGTCGTCCTTCAGCCAGGACTCGATGATCCGGCGCTTCCCCGGGCACGTCAGTGCGCGCGGGCCGCAGTCCGGCGCCATGTAGCCACGCGAGAACGGCCGGCACACGATGCGCGTGCCGGCCGTTCTCGTTACCGGGCTACGGCTCGCTGACGACGGCGGGCCGGACCGGCGGCGCCTCGTTCCATGCCGGCACCCCCAGCTCGGGCGTTCCGGCGGGGTATCCCCCGGTCCGCTCGGCCCACCCGCTGTGATTGATCTGGTGCATGCTGAAGCAGGCGTTGAGCGCGTTGGTGAATCCCATGTTGTCGACCGTCTGGTTCACCGACTCCTTGATGAGCAGCGCCGCCATCGTGTCGATCCGCGCGATCCGCCGGGCGAAGTCGACCGTGCGGTCGGACAGGGTGTCCGCCGGGAAGATCTTGCCCACCATGCCCAGGCGGTGCGCCTCCTCGGCGTCGATCGAGTCGCCGGTGAGCATCAGCTCCTTGGCCTTGCGGGGCCCGAACTCCCACGGGTGGCCGAAGTACTCGACACCGCACATCCCGAGCCGCGTCCCGACCACGTCCGCGAACTCGGTGCCCTCGGCCGCGACGATCAGGTCGCAGGCCCACATCAGCATCAGGCCGGCCGCGTACACCTTGCCGTGCACCTCGGCGATCGTGATCTTGCGCAGGTCCCGCCACCGCAGCGTGTTCCGGAAGAAGTAGTGCCACTCCTGGGTCATCCGCGCCTCGGGCCTCGGGCGGGTGCCGCCGTTCATCGCGTACGTCGGGTGCTGGTCCGGGCCGGGCTCGCGCTCGGCGACCGACAGGGCCGAACCCATGTCGTGGCCGGCGGTGAACATCTTTCCCGCACCGCGCAGGATCACGACCCGGACGGTGTCATCGGCCTCGGCGGCCAAGAACGCGTCGTTCAGCTCCACGAGCATCCCGCGGTTCTGCGCGTTGCGCGCCTCCGGGCGATTGAGGGTGATGCGGGCGATCGTGCCCTCGTCCAGTGTCTCGTAGGTGATGAAGGTGTACTCACTCATGAGGCGTCTCCTGACGGCGTTGTCGTTGTTCGTCGCCGCGCTCCCCGGCCGCGAGCCGACCCTCGAGTTGCTCCGGCGCACGTGGCCCGATGATCGAGGACGTCGGACCGCTCCGGCCGGGACCACCTGGACACCGGTGTCGCCCAGCCTGCGCGGTTCGGTGTCCGAACTCCTCGGGCCGGTCTCGCGAATACTACCGTATGGGATACGGTTGGTGCGTTGACCATCCCCTGGCCGGGCGCGGCGGAACCTCGCGATCACCTCGGCGCCGAAGCGCCGAAGCGCCGAGGTCGCCGCAGGAGGCACCTCAGCCGGTGGCGGCGACACCTATCGCGGCCAGGCAGAACCGTACGAGATGGCCGCACTCCGCGGGAGTCGGCGCCGTGCCGTCCTGGGAGTGCCGCCTGAGCACGGCGAAGGTGAGATCGAAGACGGCGCCGGTGTCCAGGTCGACCTGCCTGCTTCCCGCCGCCCGCACGGCCTCGCGCAGGAGGTCGCGCACCTTGCCGAGACCTCCCGCACCGGCTTCGGCGACGGCCCGTTCCCCCAGATTGCTGACGATGGCCCGGCTCTGCCGAGCCGCGGTATCGTCGATGACCTGGGCCAGCACGCCGCGAACCCAGGCCTCGATCTGTTCGGCCGGACCGGACGCTTTCGCGACCTTGTGCGCGAGGAAGCCGTACACCCGGTCGGTGCCGCGCTCGAGCGCCGCCCGCAGCACCTCGTCCTTGCCGCTGAAATAGCGGTAGAACGCCTGGTTGGACGTGCCCGCCTCGGCGACGATGTCGGCCACCCGCGGCGCGTTGGGTGCGGCGCGCGCGGCCACCCGCAGGGTGGCGTCGAGAATGTCCTCCACCTCCCGCTCGGCATCCCCGCGCCGCTTGGACAGCGCGCGTTCGACCGCGACGCGGACGGCCGGATCGGGGCTCTCGGCGGGCTCTGCGGGCAGCGACATGGAAGTCCTCCAAGGAGTGCGGAGTCGGCATCCTCGCCGTGCAGAATGTTGATTCTCGATCGAGAGTATGCCTATTCTGCCGATCTTATCACCGTGCCGCACAGGAGCCGTCATGACCTGGGACTTCACCGTCGAACCCGACTTCGCAGAGCTGTTGACCTGGGCCGAGGCGTTCGTCACCGGCAAGGTGTACCGGCTGGACGCGTTGTGGCCGCACGACACCTACCGGCCACTGACCGACGAGCAGCGCCGGGTGATCGACCCGCTGAAGCAAGCGGTGCGGGACAAGAAACTGTGGGCCTGCCACCTCGGGCCCGAACTTGGCGGCCAGGGCTACGGTCAGCTGAAGCTGGCCATGCTCAACGAGATCCTCGGCAGGTCGATCTGGGCCCCGCGCATCTTCGGCACACAGGCGCCCGACACCGGTAACGCGGAGATCATCGCCCACTACGGCACGCCGGAGCAGAAGGCGCGCTTCCTCGAACCGTTGCTCGAAGGCGACATCGTGTCGTGCTTCTCGATGACCGAGCCCCAGGGCGGCGCCGACCCCGGTGTCTTCGTGACCCGCGCGGAGCAGGACGGGGACGACTGGGTCATCAACGGCACCAAGTTCTTCTCGTCCAACGCGCGCTGGGCGAGCTTCTTCATCGTCATGGCGGTCACCAGCCCGGACGCGCCGGTGAACAAGCGCATGTCGATGTTCCTCGTCCCGGCGGAGACTCCGGGAATCGACATCGAGCGCAACCTGGCGCATGCGGGGGAGCAACCGGACGACGGCGCCGAAGCGCTCGTCCATTACCGCGACGTCCGTGTTCCGTCGTCGGCCCTGCTCGGCGCCGAGGGTGACGCGTTCGGCGTCGCCCAGACGCGCCTCGGCGGAGGGCGCGTCCACCACGCGATGCGTTCGGTCGGCGGGGCGCAGCGATGCCTCGACATGATGGCCGAGCGCGCCCTGTCCCGCACCACCAAGGGCGAACCGCTGGGCCGCAAGGGCGCCGTGGAGGCGATGCTCGCCGACTCCTACCTGGAGATCCAGCAGTTCCGGCTGCTCGTCATGTACACCGCCTGGCAGATCGACAAGTACAACGACTACAACCGGGTTCGCAAGGACATCGCGGCGATCAAGGTGCAGACCCCGAGGGTGCTCGAAGCGGTCGCCCGCCGCGCCATCCAGGTCCACGGCGCGCTCGGCACGACCTACGACCTGCCCCTGCTCCGGTTCTACCTCGCGGGTATGTCGCTGGCGCTGGCCGACGGGCCCACCGAGGTGCACCAGGGCACTGTCGCCAGGCAACTGCTGCGCGGCTACTCCCCCGCCCCCGGTCTCTGGCCGACCGAACACATTCCGACGCTCCGCGCCCAGGCCGAGGCCGACCTGCTCGGAAAGGGAACCACCCGATGACCGCCACCGGAACCGGGCTCGACACGAATGCACTCGTGTCCTGGATGGACAGTGCCGGGCTGCCCGGAAAGGGCGCTCCGCTGGAATGGGGCTTCATCTCGGGCGGCAGCCAGAACCAGATCTTCGAGATCCGCCGCGGGGACCTGCACGCGGCGCTGCGCATCCCGCCCGCCACCGCGCCGGCTTCGCGCGACGAAGGCATCCTGCGCGAGTGGCGGATCATCGAAGCGCTCGACGGCACCGACGTGCCCCACACCGCGGCGATCGGAATGTGTTCCGACCCCGCCGTGCTGGATCGGCCGTTCTACCTCATGGGATTCGTCGACGGCTGGTCACCGGTCGGCGGGGACGACTGGCCGGCGCCGTTCGACAAGGATCTCACCACCCGCCCCGGCCTGGCCGAGCAACTGGTGGACGGCGTCGTGCTGATGGGCGCCGTCGACTGGCGGGCGCGCGGCCTCGGCGATCTGGGTCGCCCCGACGGATTCCACGACCGCCAGGTGCCGCGCTGGACCAGGTTCTACGACCGAGTCCGGGCCCGCGAGGTGCCGGGCTACGACGAGGCGACCCGCTGGCTCGCCGAACACCGTCCCCTCGACTTCGTGCCCGGCATCATGCACGGCGACTACCAGTTCGCGAACGTCATGTACCACCACGGAGCGCCGGCCCGGCTCGCCGCGGTCATCGACTGGGAAATGGGCACCGTCGGCGATCCGAAGCTCGACCTCGGCTGGCTCATGCACTCCTGGCCCGAGGACACCGCGGCCCATGGCGCGGACGGCTACGTCGCCCTCACCGGGATGCCCGGCCGCACCGCGCTCATCGAGTACTACGCCGAGCGCTCCGGCCGCCAGGTCGACGACATGGACTACTACCAGGTGCTCGCGAAATGGAAGCTCGCGATCGTTCTGGAGCAGGGCTACCAGCGCGCCGGCGACGACACGAAGCTGCTGTCCTTCGGCAAGACGGTGCTGGACCTGATGGCCGGTGCCGCCGAACTCGCGGCCACGAGCGACTACCGGGGTGCCCGGTGAGCGGTCCCGCGGAGTGGCTGGACCTGTCGGGCAGGGTCGCGGTCGTCACCGGCGGCAGCCGGGGCATCGGCCGGGCCGTCGCCGGCGGCCTCGCCGCCGCGGGTGCCGACGTCGTCGTCGCGAGCCGCAAGCTCACCGCGTGCCAGGCCGCGGCCGACGAGATCAGGCGGGCCACCGGGCGCCGGGCGGTGGGGCTGGAGGTCAACGTCAGCCGCTGGGACGAGTGCGACCGCCTCGTCGATGCCGTCTACGACGCCTTCGGTGCCTGCCACGTGCTCGTGAACAACGCCGGAATGTCCCCGCTCTACCCCGATCTGGTGTCGGTCACCGAGGCGCTCTATGACAAGACGCACGCCGTCAACGCCAAGGGGCCGTTCCGGCTGGCGACGCTGTTCGGGTCGCGGATGCACGCCGGTGCCGGCGGGTCGATCATCAACATCTCGACGGCCGGCTCGTTGCGGCCGCATGTGATCGACCTGCCGTACGCGATGGCGAAGGCCGGGCTCAACGCCATGACGCTCGGGCTGGCCGGGGCATGGGCGCCGAAGGTGCGGGCGAACCTCGTGCTCCCGGGCGCGTTCGACACCGACGTCACCAGGGCGTGGCCGCCCGAGCAGAAGCGGCGGAGCGGGGAGTCCAACCCGATGGGGCGCATCGGCCGGCCCGAGGATCTCGTCGGGCTGTGCGTGTTCCTCGCGTCCGACGCCTCGGGTTACCTCAATGGCGCGCAGGTCCTCGCCGACGGTGGGGCATTCCGGACTCTGTGAGGAGATGCCGATGAAAGCAGCCCGAGTCACCGCCTACGGGCCGGTCGAGAACCTGCGGGTGGAGGAGGTCGACGATCCGGTGGCCGGGCCCGGCGAGGTGGTGGTCGACATCGCCGCCGCGGCGGTGAACTACCCGGACCTGCTCATCATGAACGGCGGCTACCAGGTGCGCTGGCCGCTCCCGCTGACGCCGGGCTCGGAGTTCGCCGGGACGGTCCGCACGGTCGGTCCCGGCGTCACCGGCCTGGTGGCGGGCGACCGGGTCGCGGGCACCGCGGCGATCGGCGCGTTCGCCGAGCGGATCGCCGTGCGCGCCGACGCGCTGTGGCCGGTGCCCGCGGATGCCGGTTTCGCCGAGGCGGCCGCCTTCCGGGTCACCTACCTCACCGCCTATCACGCGGTCCGCAGCGTCGCCGCGGTGCGCACCGGCACCCAGGTCGTGGTGCTCGGCGCGGCCGGCGGTGTCGGCCTGGCCGCCGTCGAGGTCGCGGCCGCACTGGGCGCCCGCGTGGTCGCCGCCGTCTCCACCCCGGCGAAGGCCGGTATCTGCCGGGAACGAGGCGCGCACGAGACGATCGACTACAGCCGGGAGAACCTCAAGGAGCGGATCAAGGAGCTCACCGGGGGCGGCGCCGACGTGGTGATCGACCCGGTCGGCGGGCAGTACAGCGAACCGGCGCTGCGCGCCCTGGCGTGGGGTGGCCGCTTCGTCTGCCTCGGGTTCGCCAGTTCCGCAATCCCCGCCATCCCGCTCAATCTCGTACTGCTCAAGGGGCTCGTCGTGTGCGGCATGGAGATCCGCACCTTCGCCGAACACCGCCCCGAGGACGCCCGGCGCGACGAGGACGAACTGTTCGAGCATTTCCGCACCGGGCGGCTCCGGCCGCACGTCGGCGGGCGCTACGCACTGGACGACGTCGCGGACGCGCTCGCCGCGGTGCGCGACCGGCAGGCGATCGGCAAGCTGGTCGTCACCATGGGCGGCGCGAACTGACGCCGTTGTCTCGATCGAACTCCGGTGATAAATTACCGAAATTATTGTCGTAAGCCTTACCGCAGATCAGACAGCCGGCCGCATGGGGAGAACGAAGTGAAGAACCGCAGGCAATCCCGCCGCAAGTCGTCCGACGGGGACCTCGCCAGACTGATCCTCCGGGGCGCCATCGCCGGCACGATGATCGCGCACGGCGTGCGACACGGTCGCACCCTCGACGGCACGGCGGGCTGGTTCTCCTCGATCGGGTTCCGGCAACCACGGCTGCAGGCCCAGCTGAGCTCGGTCGTCGAGATCGGCTCCGGCGCGGCCGTCGCCGTGGGCGCACTGACGCCCCTGAGCACCGCCGCGATCGTGGGCACGATGGGCGTGGCCTACCAGACGGTGCACCGCCCGAACGGCTACTTCATCGTTTCCGAGGGCTGGGAGTACGTCGCTTTCATCAGTGCGGCCGCGACCGCCCTGTCGGCCCTGGGCAGCGGCCGGTTCAGCCTTGACCGCGCCCTGGGCGCCGACAAGGTCGGCACGCCGTTGACCCGCGCACTCGTCACGGTGCTGGTCGGCGCCGGCGGTGCGGCCGGACAGCTGGCCGGGTTCTGGCGCCGTCCCGAACCCGCGGAAGCCTGACCCTCCGCCGAAATCATTACCGGAAGGTACCAACCGCCATGGATCTGCTACGCCGTCGTGAAGGCCCTGTCGAGGTCCTCACGCTCAACCGGCCGGACCAGCGCAACGCACTGAGCCCGGAGCTGATGGCCGACATCTCGACCGCGTTCCGCGAGTGCCTCGAGGACACCGGGGTGCGCGCGATCGTGCTGACCGGCGCGGGCGACCGGGCGTTCTGCGCCGGCATGGACCTCAAGGCCTTCGCGGAGCGCTCCCAGGCGTCCGGGCCGGCCGCCGACACCACACATTTCATGATGTTCAGCCAGGGCCGGTACCCCAAGCCGATCATCGGCGCCGCCAACGCGACCGCGGTCGCGGGCGGGTGGGAACTCCTCCTCAACTGCGACATCGTGGTCACGTCAGACAAGGCGAAGTTCGGGCTCCCCGAGGTCAAGCGCGGCCTGTTCGCCGCCGGCGGCGGGACCACGCTGCCCGGCCGGATCCCGCTCGGGATCGCACTCGAACTGGGCCTGACCGGCGATCTCATCGACGCCGCGCGGGCGTACGAGCTGGGCCTGGTCAACCGTGTCGTCCCGGCCGAGGACGTGCTCGACACCGCGCTGGACGTCGCCAGGCGCATCGGCGAGAACGGCCCGCTGGGCGTCCTCGCGACGAAGAAGCTGATGCGTGTGGCGTTCACCGACGGCGTCGCCGCGGCGCGCGCGGCGCAGGAGGGCGAGCGTGCGAAGGTGTTCGAGAGCGAGGACGCGCTCGAAGGCGCTCGCGCTTTCGCGGAGAAGCGCGAACCGCGATGGAAGGGCCGGTGACCCGGCCCTTCCGGGTCACACGGTATCGAGGAACCGCCTGACCTGATCAGTGAACGCGTCGTTGTCGTCACCGGCGACCATATGACCGGTGCCGGTGACGTCGACGGCCCTAGCGTGGGGTGCCAGGGACAGGAAGTCACGCACCCCGTCCTCGCTGAGCACATCGGACTGCACGCCACGGACGACGAGCGTCGGGACCCGGATCCGGCGGGCCGCCTCGCGCATGCGCTCCTCATCGCCGACCGGCCGGCCGTCACGTTCGGCCGGCGGCCGCATGAAGGCGGGATCCCAGTGCCAGTACCAGCGGCCGTTCTCGGCCTGGCGCACGTTCTTGCGCAGGCCGTCGAAACTGGCGGGGCGCGCCCGGTGCGGGTTGTAGTCGGACACGGCCGCGGCCACGTCCTCCAGCGTCTCGAAACCGTCGGCGGAATGGCGGCGCATGAACGCGCCGATCCGCTCGGCGCCGGCGGGTTCGATCCGCGGCGCCACGTCGACGAGCACGAGTGCGCGTGCGGACACCCGCTCCTCGGCCACGGCCACCAGCGAGGTCAGGCCGCCCAGGGACGCACCGACGAACACCGGCGGAGGCCCGCCGTCCTCGCCGAGTTGGGCGACCACCGCCGCGAGATCGGCCACGAGAGCGTCCATCGAGTAGTCGCCGTCAGGTGCCCAGCCGCTGTCGCCGTGCCCGCGCGTGTCGAGCGCGAGGGTGCGCCACCCGGCCCGCGCCAGTCTCCCGGCCGAACCCCGCCACGAATGGCGGGTCTGACCTCCGCCGTGGAGGAACAGCACAGTGCCCCTGGCGTCGTCGACCTGGCAGTCCTCGCCGGCCACCTCGACGCCCGCCGCGGGAATCCGCGTCACCACAGGCTCGATCAGGGTCATGCCGGGCCAACCTTGCCGGCCGATTTCGTCCGTATACTCACGAAGCCCCCTCTGGTTCGACGGTGGCAGGCACGCGGTCACGAGCGGATCGGCGCTCTTGACGGCTGTAGCCCATCTCTCGGATACTAGTACTGTATTCATTACAGTATGGCTCATCGCCAGCAACAGTACTCGTTGTCGAGGAGGACGATGTGAGCTTGGGGCCCGGTACCCGGTTGCGCGGCAGGAATTCGACGTGCGAGGTCATCGTCATCAAGGGAATCGACGGCCCGGCGGTGCTGATGTGCGCCGGCGCGGAGATGCGCGCGCCCGGTGCGGAGCCGGCCGCGCCGGAGCCTGTCGACGGTCCCCCGATCCTGCTGGGCAAGCGCTACAGCGACGACGAAAGTGGCGTCGAGGTCCTGTGCACGAAGGCCGGGCCCGGCCCGTTGACCGTCAACGACCGGGAACTCACCCAGAAGGCGGCGAAGGCCCTGCCGGCATCGGACTGAACGGTTGCGGCACGACGCCGATGCGCAGACCCGTTCAGACTCCTCTTCGTTAGAGGACCCTGTCATGGGCGGCCCCGGCGGACGTGCATCGTTCCAGGCGCCTGTTCCGCAGCAGAGGAGAAGAACGTTGATCCCCCGGCCATCTCTGTACTATCCGCGCCGCAATCTCGCGGACCACCTCGTGGCCACCGCCGACCGGCATCCCGAGAGCACCGCCGTCGTCAGCGGTGACCAGTCGATCTCGTTCCGCGAGCTCGACGCCATGGCGAATGCGCTCGCGCGGGCGTTCCTTGCGGCCGGGTTCCGCCCCGGCGACCGCGTCATGATGGCGGCGGCGAACGGGATCGAGTGGCCGATCACGCTCTTCGGCATCCTCCGCGCGGGCGGTGCGATCGTCGTGGTGAACCCCCGCTGGAATGCGGAAGAGCTGGCCAAGAGCGTCGCGCTCACGAACCCGAAGCTGATCATCACCGATGAGGTGTCACGCGTCGCGGCCGAGGCGACGGGCCGCCCACTGTGGACCATCGACCGCGAGACGAGCGGGACCTTCTGGAGCGCGATCCACGGCCAGAGCGCCGAGCCCGTCGAATCCGCGGAGCTGCGGTGGGAGCAGGACGAGGCCATGCTCTTCTTCAGCTCCGGCACCACGGGGGCGCCCAAGGCCGTCCGGCACAGCCATTACTCGCTCGGCGCCTCGGTCATCAACTGGAAGTCGGCGATCAGGCTGCGGTTCGCAGACCGCCAGCAGTTCCCGTTGCCCCTGTTCACCGGGTTCGGTGCCTCGACCATCATCGGGTCGGCGATGGCCGGGGCGACGCTGCACCTCACGACGGGCAACGATGCCGAGTCGATCGCGGCGGAGATGGAGCGGGAACGGATCACCCATTCCATGCTCGTGGCGCCTGTCGCCCAGAAGATCGCGGCACTGCCCGGCCTGGAATCGTTCGACGTGTCGTCGGTCCGCGTCCTCGTCTGGTGCGCGACGGCGGTGAACGAGTCGATCGCGAAGACGGTGACCGAGCGGACGGGCCTGCACTGGGTGATCGGCTACGGCATGACGGAGCTGCTCGGCCTGCACTGCAACCCGGCGGAGAGCCCGGAGCTGTGCCGGGTCGACTCCGTCGGCGTCCCGCGCTCGGACTGCGAGGTCCGGATCGTCGATCCGGCCACCTTGCAGGACGTCCCGCCGGGCACGGAGGGCGAGATCATCGCGCGGAGTCCCGCGCGCATGATCGGCTACCTGCCCGAGGACGCCGATGCCGACGTTCTCCTCGACGGCGGCTGGCTGCGGACCGGCGACATCGGACGGGTCGAACCCGGCGGGTGGCTGATCCTGACCGACCGGCTGAAGGATCTCATCAAGGTGTCGGGACTTCAGGTCGCGCCCGTCGAAGTGGAGTCGGCGATCCTGGCGCATCCGGCCGTCTCGGACTGTGCGGTCGTCGGGGCGCCGGACGAGCGGCGCGGCGAGACGCCGGTCGCCTTCGTCGTGCTGCGGGAGCCGGCGTCCGAGGAGGAGATCCGCACTTGGCTGGCCGGCAAGCTGAGCACCTACAAGGTGCCCTCCCGGCTGATCATGGTCACCGACATTCCGCGCACCGCGTCGGGGAAGATCCTGCGCCGCGAGTTGAGGAAGGAAGTCGCGGTCTCCCAAGCCCGCTAGCCGCCTCGTCGATCCGGCCGCCCTCGTGGCCCCCACCTCGGCGTCCAGCACCCGGCCGAGGTGGGTGACGACCTGCGGGCAATTGGGATCCTCATTAGGGGCAGATCCGCATTGACGCCCCGAGGTGACAGGAAGATAATGTCTCTATATATGATCCTGTTCTCTCTGTTCCGCTCGGGCGACCGGCATGACTGACGCCGTCATGCCGAACGGCGCAACGCACCCCGGACGAGTCACGGCGCGCCGCGCGCTGGAGCATGTTCAGCACATCGAGATGCACGGTGACGGTCGCAATTCGCTCGACCTGCGGTTGGTGTGCGAGCTGGCCGAGAGTCTGGAGACCGCCGCCGAGGACACCGATTGCCGGGCCGTGGTGCTCTCGTCCGCGGACCGCCACTTCTGTGCCGGCGCCACGTCGAAGTTCACCCCGGGTGGTTCCGCGTGGACCACATCCGACCTCTACCGCGAAGTACCACGGCTCTTCGCGTTCCCGAAACCGCTCGTCGCGGCGCTCAACGGCGCGACGGTCGGCGGCGGAGTGGGCCTCGCCCTGGTCGCCGACTGGCGGCAGATGGCCACGGACGCCAGGGCTCAGGTGAACTTCTCCCGGCTGGGATACACACCCGGCTTCGCGCTGACCCGCACGCTGCCCGATGTCGTCGGCCGCCACCGGGCGGCCGAGCTGATGATGTCGGGCCGCGCCGTGCCCGCGCAGGAGGCGCTCGCGATCGGGCTCTGCGACGGCGTCTCCGCCCCCCAGCGCCTCCTCGATGACGCCCTGGCCCAGGCGCGGACATTCGCCGAGGCGGCACCACAGCCCGCTCGGCTGCTGAAGCTCGCGACGCGGCGCCCGCTCCTGGCCGACCTCGAGCGGATACTCGCGGCGGAACTCGCGCAGCAGACCGCGCTGAAAACGACCGAGGACTACGCCGAAGGTATGGCGGCAGTCCAAGAACGCCGCACGGCTCGCTTCTTGGATCGATGACTGGCGAAGCGGCGACGGTGCTGGACTGAGCACACGGCACCGGACACGCCCGGCTCGCGATCGCGAAAGGGACACAGCAGATGGGTTTGGAGCGGCTGATCAATCTGGCCGACATCGAGCGAGCGGCACGACGGCGACTCCCCCGGCCGATCTTCGACATCATCGCCGGCGGTGCCGGCGACGAGGTCTCGTTGCGCGCCAACCAGGTCGCCTACGAGCGAATCCGGCTGCGCCCACGCGCGCTGGTGGACGTGAGCCGGCGCGACGTCGCCACAACGGTCCTCGGCAAGCCGGTGTCGATGCCGGTGCTGCTCGACCCGGCGGGCTACCAGCGCATGGCCAGCAGCGAAGCGGAGCTCGCCGTGGCCCGCGCGGCCGGTGCGATGGGGACCGGGTTCGCGTTGAGCACCGTCTCCAGCTATCCACTTGAGACGGTCGCCCAGCTGGCCACCGGCCCGAAATGGTTCCAGCTCTACCTGCCGCCCGGGGACGCCTCCGAGACCGCCGAACTGGTCGACCGCGCGGCGGCCGCCGGGTACGACGCCCTGTGCCTCACCGTCGACACCACGATGCGCGCGCTGCGCGAGCGGGACGTGCGCAACCGCTTCTCACTGCCGCTCAAGATGACCCCCCGGCTGCTCGCGGCCGGCGCCGTCCGGCCACGCTGGTCGCTGGACTTCCTGCGCGGCAGCGTGGGGCGCGGCACGGCGGCCGGATTCTCGCAGAAGATGTTGTCGATCAAAGCCGCCGGCAGCGCCCTCTCCAGCACGATGCGGCCGGTGACCGAGGCCGACTTCAAGCTGGTCCGCGAACGCTGGAGCGGCCCGCTGGTCATCAAGGGCATCCTCCGCGGTGACGAGGCGGCCAGGATGATCGAGATGGGCGCGGACGGTGTCGTCGTCTCCAATCATGGTGGGCGGCAGCTGGACGGAGTACCCGCGACCATCGAAGCGCTTCCCGAAATCGTCGACGCCGTCGGAGACCGCGGAGAGGTGTTCATCGACGGTGGTGTCCGGCGCGGGACCGACGTGGTCAAGGCGCTCGCGATCGGTGCGCGCGCGGTGCTCGTCGGACGCCCCTACGTCTACGGGCTGGCGATCGGCGGCGAGGCCGGCGTACGCCGGGTGCTGCAGATCCTTCATGACGAGACCGAGAACGCGATGGGCCTGCTCGGCTGCCGCTCGATCGACGAACTCAGCCGCGACTGCGTCCGGGTTCCCCGCGAGTGGTAGCGCCGCTCAGGCGTACCACTCACAAGGCTCGGCCCCCGCGTCGCCGAGCACGAGGCTGACCTTGCCGCGCATACCGGTGGCGGCCTCCTACGGCCGTTCCGGCGTGATCCGCACCACCGGGCCGCTGTTGCCGGCCGCCTCGGGATCCTCGACGATCCCCACGACGCGCTCGCCGATCTGTTCGGCCGTCAGCCACTCGGCGGACGCCTCGTGCCGGTTGCTGCGACCGTTCACCTTCGAAACGATCATCAGCTCGCGGATCACCGCTTCCCGGTTCTCCGCCTGGAGCCCCCGGTAGAGGTTGCGCTGCGCCGCCTGCACCATCGAGACCGGTGCCAGGCCTCGGGGCACGAAATCGGCCATCCCCCCGCCCACACCCAGATACACCGCGCGGTCCGCGAGCCTGGGAAGGAGCGCACGGGCCGCCGACAGGTGGGCGCCGACATAGCCGGCGAAATACGTCACCAACTCGTCGTAGGAGGTCGACAGCAGCCGTTGGGGCGACCACGGCACGCTGATCGTGTTCACCACGGACGTGCCGGGCCCGAGGTCGAGTGCGCCGGCCAGCGCGACGGCGGCCTCGTCTCCGTTGATGCTACCGGCCACCAGCTCGACCATCGGGCCGAACTCGGCTGCCAGCTCGTCGAGCGCCTGCTCGCGGCGGGCCACCGCGGTCACGGCCCACCCTCGGGCAAGGGCCGCCTCGACGACCCCCCGGCCGACGTCACCGGTGGCGCCGAGCACCACGAGACGGGAGGTCCGGGTCACCGCGGGTCGAGCGGGAGCGGGGCAGGCGGGTCGACCGAGTAGTCGTAGAACCCGGCGCCGGACTTGCGCCCGAGCCGACCGGCCTCGACCAGGGGTTTGATGACCTCGATGGTCTTGCGGTCACCCTCGTCGCCGTGGGCCGCGAAGCGGGACGACCGGGAGTCGAGCAGGACGTCGAGGCCGGAGAAGTCGGCGAGCTTGAACGGGCCGATCGGCCACCGCAGGCCGCGCTCGACGGCCAGGTCGATCTGGTCGAACGTGCTGACGCCGTCGGCGAGCAGCGAGAACGCCTCCCGTGAGGCCTCCCCCAGTATCCGGTTGACGAGGAACCCGTCGACGTCCTTGCGCAGCACGACGGCGGTACGGCCGATCCGCTCCGCCCAGGCCGCCGCCTCCCGCAGGATCGCCTCGTCGGTGTGCGGCGAGGCGACGATCTCGACGAGGTCCATGACCACCACGGGGTGGAAGAAGTGCATGTTGAGTGCCCGTGGCCGGTAGTCGGCGTCGCCGACGATCGTGGCCACCCGGATGTGGCTGGAGTTCGTGGCGATGCCGGCGTGCGCGGGAAGCAGCTTCGCGAGCCGGTTGAACACCGCCTGCTTGACGTCCAACCGCTCGACGACCGCCTCGACAGCCCAGTCGCAGCGCGGTGCCGCCGTGTCCACATCGGACGAGAAGGTCAGCCGGCCGAGCGTCGCCGCGGCCTCCTCACCGGTCTGGCGTCCCTTGCCGACGTTGCGTTGCACCAGACCCTCGATCTGGCTCCGCCCCCTGTCCAGCGCATCGGGCGAGATGTCGACGAGGTCGACGCCGACGCCGTGCAGCGCCGCCTGCAACGCGATCTGCGCGCCCATCGTGCCGGCTCCGACGACCAGGAGGCGGTGGGGTGTGCCGTTACTCATCAGTGCCGTCCTCGCTATCCGACGATGGTTTCCCACAGCTTGGCGCCGCCGCCGGCCAGCGCGCGCCGGCCGGCCAGTTCGGTCCACACCACCGCGGATCTGCCCTCGTCGCGCCACGCCCAGATCCGTCGCGTGTAGTGGTGCAGCGGGTACTCCCGCGTGAAGCCGATCGCCCCGTGCAGCTGGTGGGCGTAGCGGGCGGCGTCCGTTCCCGCCCCGGCCGTGCGTGCGCGGGCGGCGGCGACGGCGAACGCGGCATCCGGACGCCCACGGGCGGCGGTGGCCTCGATCGCCGCCGCCCGCGCGATCGCGACCGCGCCGGCGATCTGCGCCGCGAGCTGCTTCACGGCCTGGAACTTGGCGATGGGCCGGCCGAACTGCTCGCGGGCGGTGACGTGGCCGACGGTCAGCTCTTCGATCTTCTCCAGCGCGCCGACCATGCCCCAGACGAGTGCCAGTGCCTCCGCGTCACGCGCGAGGTCGAGAACCCCCGTCAAGTCGAGGTCCGTCGTCGCCACGGGAACGACGACGTCGATCGCGGCCGTCCCGCGGGGTTCACCGGCCAGGTCGGTCCGCAGAGCCCACTCCAGCGACGCGTCGACCTCGGCGAGCACGATGCGCCCGGCGTCGCCGACGCCGAGCAGCAGCACGCTGGAGGCGGCCGGTGCGTACGACACGTCCGAAACGGTGCCGGTCAACCGCCATCGCCCGCCCTGCGCGGCCGCCCGGACCGGGGTCCACGCGACAGCCGTGGGGCCCGCCCGGTGCGGCAGTCCGAACATGTCGCGCAACATCGGCGCGACGAGCAACGTCTGCATCAGGGGCACGGGCGCCGCGAACCGCGCCGCCGCGCGCACCACGGCGACGGCGTCGTCGAAGCCCCCGCCGCTGCCGCCCTGCTCCTCGGGAATGCCGACGGCGGTGAGGCCGACACTCTCCAGGACTTTCCAGAGGTCCTCGGACCAGCCGCCCTCGCTCGCCTCCACGAGTGCCGGCGGGCAGCGGTCCGTCAGGACCTCGGTGAGCATCCCGTTCAGCTCGTCGTTCACGTCACAACCCCAGCCTTTTCGCGATGACCGAGCGGAGCACCTGCGTCGTGCCGCCGCGCAGCGTGAACCCGGGCGAATGCCTGATGCCCTGGCCCAGCAGCACATCGAGGCGCGATCCCGGCTCCGGTGGCCGCGCCAGTCCGCGGCGGACGATGTCGATCGAGTCCTGCTCGAAAGTGGTACCGACGTCCTTCGACGTCGCTGCCTGCACCGACGGGGTCTCCCCGCGCGCCACGCGCTCCACGACCTGGAGCGAGAGCGCCCGCACGCTCCACAACTGGCTGACCAGTGAGCCGATCGTCTCCTCTCGGTTCCGGGTGTGCTCGACCGGTTCTTCGGCATAGGCCCGAATCAGCATCATCGTGCTCATGTACCGTTCTGGCCCGCTGCGCTCGTCGGCCAGTTCGGTCGACACCTGCGCCCAGGCACCGTTCTCGGTGCCGAGCAGCATGCCGGCCGGCACCCGCACCTCGTCGAGGAACACCTCGTTGAAGTGGTGTTCGCCCGACAGCAGCAGCACCGGGCGGACGACGACGCCCGGCGCGCGCAGGTCGATGATGAGCTGGGAAAGTCCGTCGTGGCGGCTGGAACCCGGAAGGCTCCGGCACAACGTCAGCATGTAGTCCTTGTGGTGGGCGCCGCTGGTCCACAGCTTCGTACCGGAGACCACCCAGCTCCCGTCCGCCTGCTTGGTCGCGGTCGTCCGCACCGAGGCCAGGTCCGAGCCGCTGTCCGGCTCGGACAGACCCAGGCAGAACAGCGTCTCCCCCGCGGCCATCGCGGGCAGGAACCGGCGTTTCTGCTCCTCGCTACCGTGGCGCAGCAGGGACGGGCCGACCTGCCGGTCCCCGGCCCAGTACGCCGAGACCGGGGCACCCGCCGCGAGCAGTTCCTCCATCACGGTGAAGCGTTCCCTGGCGGTGCGTCCGTGCCCGCCGTACTCGGTGGGCCAGACCATGCCGATCCAGCCGCGGCGGCCGAGCTCGCGGGTGAACTCCCGGGAGAAGCCCGCCAGCCAGCTGTCCACGCCGGGCTCGAACGTGCCCGCGGCGAGCTGCTCGGCGAGGAAGGCACGCACCTCGCCGCGCAACCGCGCGAGTGCTCCGGCGTCCACCCCGCTCACCGCCCGCTCCACTGGGGAGGACGCTTCTCGCCGAAAGCCGCCGCACCTTCCTTGGCGTCCTCCGTGGCCCGGATCCCCCGCACCTGCGCGTCGTTGACGTCCCAGGCGGTTGCCTCCAGACCACGCTCGATGGTCCGGCTGATCGCCAGCGTGCCGGCGATCGCGAGCGGGGCACCGGAACAGACGGCGTCCGCCAGCTCGCGAACGGTGCCGGCGAGCTCCTCCGGCGGCACCACCCGGTTCAGCAACCCCCATCGTTCAGCCTGCTCGGCGGTCAGCCTGCCGTCCGCCAGCAGAATCTCGCGGGCGACCGCCCCGGGCAGCAGCTGGGGCAGCCGGATCGCGCCACCGCCCCCGGCGATGATCCCGCGCTGCGGCTCGGGCAGCGCGAACCACGCGGTGGGCACCGCGACGACGAGATCGCAGGCCAGCACCAGCTCGAAACCGCCGCCCAGCGCCGGCCCGTTGACCCCCGCGACCACCGGCTTGGTGCGCGGGTAGCGGACGAAGCCGGCGAAGCCGCCGTCGGCGCCGCCGAGCCGGTTCTGGATCCCGGCACGCGACTCGGACAGGTCCATTCCGGCGCAGAAGACCGGCCCGACGCCGGTGAGGACGCCGACCCGCAGGTCGTCGTTGGTCTCCAGCTCCACGATCGCGTCATGGAACAGGGCTTTGGCCGCCTGGTCGATCGCATTGCGCTTGTCCGGGCGGTTGAGGGTGATGGTCAGCACCCCGCCGTCGACGGAGACCAGCACAGGCTCGTTCACAGATGAAGCCCCTCCTCGAAGCGGTCGCGCCACGTGCCGACCGGTGGGGTGACCGCGGTGGACCGCGCCGCGGCTCCGACGCGACCGTCGATGTCGTGGCTGCCCAGCAGGTCCAGCAGCACAAGGCCGCGGTACAGGTAACGGTGGAATTCGTGCTCCCGGGTGTAGCCGATCGCGCCGAGGACCTGCTGTGCGCCACGAGCCGCGGTGTCGAAGGCGCGAGTACCGAGGCCGACGGCGACCAGCGGCGCCAGCGGCGCGGACTCGGGATCGTCGATCAGGTGCAGCGCGTTCCGGTTGGCCGCGTCCGCGGCCGCGACGGAGACGGCGACCTCGGCGAGCAGGTGTTGAACGGCCTGGAACCGGCCGATCGGCCGGCCGAACTGCTCCCGCGTGCGCACGTGGTCACGTCCGAGTTCGAGCAGGTGCGCGCACATGCCGGCGAGCTGGAGCGAGAGCGCGACCTGGACGCGCGCCGTGGCCAGGCCGGGTGCCGCGCCAGGGACCGGTGTGGCGTCCGCGGTGGCCTCCGCCGCCACCGACAACAGGCTGACTCCAGGATCCACGGTCTGCACCCGGGTGGCCCGATCAGCGGGCAATGACCTGACCGATGCCGCGTCGACGAGCAGGAGCCGGGCCGGCTCCGCCCCGCCGCCGGGGAGGCCGAGGTAGCCGCCGTCCGGGCCGGGCAGCATGGCCACCGCGCCGTCGAGTTCGTACCCCGGCACCGTGGCGGCAAGAAATGTCTCCGACGTCCCGGCGAGTGCGAGCGCGCCCCCCTGCCCCTCGAACATCGCCCGCGCCGCCGCGCTCCGCATGCCGGGATCGTCGAGCATCTCGGTCCAGCCGAAGTCCGCGAGGTCCGCAACGCCGACACCCTCTGGCCGCTCCTGGAACAACCGGTCTACGGTGGCACGAATCTCGGCGTATCCGTCGTCGGGGATGCTGTGTTCGAGCCGGATCATCGCGCCTTCTCACGGAGCTGGAGGATCTGGTCGGCGATGATCGTCCGCTGGATCTCCGCGGATCCCCCGTAGATCGGCGCCGACCTGCTGTGCAAGTACTCGTGCAGCCGGCCGCGCCAGCCGGGGGTTCCGTCGTCGACACCGACGGGCCGCATCCGGTGCGCCAGCTCGTGGACGGATCGCTCGGCCCTGGACAGCAGCAGCTTGTCGATCGACACCTGCGGGCCGTCGCTGCGGCCTGCCGCCAGGGCCCGCAGGGTGCCCAGCGAACGCAGCCGGAGCGCGATGACGTCCTGATAAGCCGCGCCACGGCCGGGGTCGTCCCCCGGCGGCAACTGGCGGAGCAGGCCCAGCAACGCGGCCTGGCGCAGCCAGGAGAACATGCCGCGCTCCCACTGCAGCAGGTACTGCGCCACCGCCCAGCCGCCGTCGACGTCGCCGATGCGCCGCTCGTCGGGAACCTGGACGTCATCGAAGAAGATCTCGCCGAAGTGCTGGGTGAAGGACATGTCGTCGATCGGCCGGCACTCCACCCCTGGCGAGTCCATGTCGACCAGGAACAGCGACAGGCCACGGTGCCGCGATTCCGGCGAGCCGGTTCGCGCCAGCACCGCACACCGGTCGGCACCGGGTGCGCGCGTCGACCAGGTCTTCTGGCCCGAGAGGGACCACCCCTGCCCGGTGCGGGTGGCGCGTGTCCGCAGCGATGCAAGGTCGCTGCCCGCCTCCGGCTCGGAGAACCCCTGGCACCACGCCTCGGCGCCGGCCACCAGGGGCGGCAGCATCCGTTCGGCAAGCCCGGGGGCGAACCGCTGCAGTGTCGGCGCGAGGATCTCGACGACGTTGACGGTGCTCGGCACGGCGATGTCCGCTGCGCCGAGCAGGTCGTAGACCGCCGCGCGCAGCCCGATGTCGTCGCCGGTGCCGCCGTACTCCTTGGGCCAGCCCCGGGCCAGCCAGCCCTCGTCGTACAACCAGGACTGGAGTGTCTTCTGGGCGCCCAGGTACTCCTGCGCGGAAGCGGGCCGGAGTGCGGCCTCGCTCAGCTCGGTGGCCTGGGTGCGGTGGGCGGCGAGCCAGCGCGCGAACTCCGCCGACAACTCGGCGGAGGCGAGTACGTCAGCCGACATGGAAGACCACCGTGGTGACCCGCTCGGCATCACCGTCGTCGGCCGGGCGGCGCACGATTTCGGACATGACGCTCCTTCGTGCAAGAGTGAGAACAGTATCCCATATTGAAACAGAGACCGCAATCATCGATCCGTTTGGCGTCGTCAAGCGGACGATGCGGCAAATACCAGGGTCCTCAACCGCCGAGCCACCGGTCGCCCCATGATGCTCGCGGGGACCATCGACGCCGGGGCGCCAGGGCAGCGGCCGGGATGCCGGGCGCGGCGGCCCGCACGGCATCGCGAGCCACACGGCTGAGCGCGGCGTGGCCGTCGGCGCGCACTGCGCCACCGACTATGCAGGATTCTGAATTATCCGCCACTGTCACCCTATGCACGGAGCAAGCCGGACTCGTTGCGCGCCCCCCACAACATTCGGTATCCTTTTTATCGAGATCACTGCTGATATGGAGAGCCGCGATGTCGCACCCAACGACCGATGCGATCCTCGTCGAAAGCGACGGGCCGGTGCGCATCGTGACCCTGAACCGGCCGGACTCCCGGAACGCGATCGTGCAGGACGTCAAGGACGCGTTGCTGAGGATCTGGGACGACCTCGCCGACGACCTCGACGTCCGGGCGGTCGTGCTGACCGGCGCCGGGTCGGCGTTCTCGGCCGGCGGGGACATCGCCAACTTCCCGAACGTCGCCGCCGACGGCGACTACCGCCGCCGGGTGCGGCTGCGGAACGGTCGCAAGATCATCGACTCGCTGACCAGCTTCCCGCTGCCGCTGGTGGTCGCCGTCAACGGCCCGGCCGTGGGCCTCGGCTGCAGCATCGCCTCCCTCGGTGACGTCATCTACGCCTCGACCGACGCCTTCTTCGCCGACCCGCACGTGTCCATCGGGCTGGTGGCCGGTGACGGGGGCGCGGCGACGTGGCCCCTGATGATGAGCCTGGCGCGGGCGAAGGAGTACATCCTGACGGGAGACCGCATCCCGGCGGACGAGGCGTACCGCCTCGGCCTGGTCAACCACGTGGTACCGCCCGAAGAACTGTTGCCCAGCGCGCTCGCCATGGCCCACCGTCTCGCCGCGCAGCCTCCCCAGGCGGTCCAGGAGACCAAGCGTGCGCTCAACCTGCACATCCAGCGTGCCGCGTACGCGGTACTGGACGTCGCCATGACGGCCGAGAGCGAATCGTTCCTGACCGACGAGCACCAGAGTCGGGTCCAGGCCTTCCTCGACCGCTCGAACAAGGGGTCCGCGAAAGCATGACCAGCCACGCCACGGCAGACGAAACCACCGGCGAGCCGCTCGTCAAGTACGAGGTGAACGACGGCGTCGCCCTGATCACGTGGAACCGTCCACATCGGCGGAACGCCTGGACGCCCGCGATGGAGGCCGAGTACTTCGGCCTGCTCCGCGCCGCCGCGGCCGACGGCGACGTCCGGGCCATCGTGGTCACCGGAGCCGGAGGCGACTTCTGTCCGGGCATGGACGTGGCGGTCCTGCTCGACGCGGCGAACGGCTCCAATGCCGGCAACCCCGAGCACCGGGAACCGCAAACCCTGCCGATGACGATTCCAAAGCCGATCATCGCGGCGATCGAAGGCGCCTGTGCCGGCACCGGTTTCATCCAGGCCTGCGTCTCCGACGTCCGCTTCGCGGCGCCCGACGCCAAGATCACCGCCGCGTTCGTCCGGCGGGGCATCATGGCCGAACACGGCCTGTCCGTCCTGCTGCCGGCGCTGGTGGGCACCGCCCACGCCATGGACACCCTCCTGTCCGGCCGCATCATCCGGGGCAGCGAGGCCGCGCAGATGGGTCTGGTCCGGCTTTCGGAGAACGTGCTCGACGACGCGCTGGCCTATGCGCGCGATCTGGCCGCCAACACCTCGCCACAGGCCGTCGCGGTCACCAAGATGCAGATGTACCGCGAACTGCGGGCGCCGGTCGAGCAGGCCCGGCTCACAGCGTTGAAGCTGTGGCGAACCTTGCGTGAGCACAACGATTTCAAGGAAGGCGTGCGAAGCTTCAAGGAGCGTCGCCCGCCCCGTTTCGCACCTGTCGGTGAGGCGGAGCTCGACCGTCTCGAGAAGCTCTGGACCGGGACCGGTGATCTGTAGTGGGTAACGTCTATCTCCTCGGTGGCCTGCGGACGCCGTTCGCGCGCCGTAAGGGCGCCCTGGCCGACACGCACCCCGCCGAACTGCTCGGCACCCTGACCAAGAACGCGCTGACCTCGGTCGGCGTCGCACCCGAAGACGTCGATCAGGTCATCACCGGCTGCGTGACCAAGACCGGCGACCAGGCCAACAGCATCGGACGCACGGCGTGGCTCACCGCGGGCCTCCCGTCCGAGGTTCCCGGTACGACGGTCGACGCGCGCTGTGGCTCCAGCCAGCAGGCGGCGCACTACGGAGCCGGGCTCATCGCGTCCGGCGCGGTCGACGTGGTGGTCGCCAACGGCGTCGAGCACATGACGCGCCATCCACTCGGGCAGGACGTCGGCGAAGGCATGGGAGATCCGCTCTCCCCGCAGTACCGCGACCTGTACGAGGTCACCTCGCAGGGCGAGTCGGCGGAGCGGATCGCCGACCACTGGAAGCAGGACCGGGTCCGGTGCGACGAACTCGCGCTCGCTTCGCAGGAACGAGCCCGCGACGCCATCGCGAGCGGCCGCCTCGCGATCGAGATCGACCCGGTCGGCGCGTTCGCGACCGACTCGGGTCCACGCGAGAGCACCATGGAGGGCTTGGGCGCCCTGCGCACCGTCTTCCGGCCCGATGGCGTGCTGACGGCAGGCAACTCGTCCCAGATCACCGACGGCGCGTCCTGCGTCGTGCTCGTCTCCGAGTCGTTCGCCGTCGAACACGGTCTCACCCCGCTCGCCCAGGTCGAGCACCAGACCCTGGTCGGCGTCGACCCGGTGTGGAAGCTGACGGGACCGATGCCGGCCACCAAGAAGATCCTGGAGCGCAACGGGCTGCGCCCGTCCGACATCGGGACCGCCGAGGTCAACGAGGCGTTCGCCAGTGTCCTCGGCGCCTGGCTGGAGGAGATCGGCTTCCCGCACGAGCGGACGAACGTCAACGGCGGCGCCATCGCACTCGGGCACCCGGTCGGCGCGACCGGCACCCGGCTGCTGCTCACCGCCGCACACGAACTCCGCCGAGGCGGTCACGAGCGCGCCCTGGTCACGATGTGCTGCGGCGGCGGTCTGGGCACCGCGACGATCCTGAAAGCGGTCGCGTGAAGGCCCCGCTGACGCGGGAGCGGGACGGTCACACCGAAATCTGGACACTGGACCTTCCCGACCAGCGCAATCCGATCACCGGCGACCACACGGTCTCGTGCCTCACCTCGGCCGTCGCCGACGTCAACGCCGACACCGACGTGCGGTGCGTCATCCTCACCGGCGCGGGCAAAGCCTTCTCCTCCGGGGGAAACATCAAGGACATTCGCGAAGGGCGCGGCTACTTCGGTGCGGAACCGTTCCACTCCGCCGAGGGGTACCGCGCGGGGATCCAGCGCGTGCCCCGGGCGCTGCACGCCTGCGAGGTACCGGTGATCGCGGCCGTCAACGGCCCCGCGGTCGGCGCCGGGTGCGATCTCGCGCTGATGTGCGATCTGCGGATCGCCTCCACACGCGCCACCTTCGCGGAGAGCTTCGTCAAACTCGGCCTCATCCCGGGTGATGGTGGCGCCTGGCTGCTTCCCCGGGTCGTCGGCAACGCCCGTGCGATGGAGATGACCTTCACCGGCGACCCGGTCGACGCGGCCACCGCGCTCGCGTGGGGACTTGTCTCCCAGGTCGTGGAACCGGAGGACCTGCTCGACGCGGCACGTGCGCTGGCGGCCCGGATCACGGTGAACCCGCCGCTCGCTCTGCGCATGGCCAAGCGCCTGATCCGCGAGGGACAGCACCATCGCCTGGACGACGTCCTGGAGCTCTCGGCCGCCCTGCAGGCGATCGCCCATCACACACGCGACCACAAAGAGGCCATCGCGGCGACCGCCGAGGGACGCCCCGCGGTCTTCACGGCGGAGTGACGCGGATGGCCGTCAATCTGTTTCCACCGCCGATGTTCGAGGACGCGGTGCTGACCGGCCTGCGCCGGGAAGTGCGTGAGTTCGTCACGCGGGAGATCGAATCCGGTGCGTTCCGCCCGGCGGTCGACAGCTGGATGACCGGGTGGGACCGGGAGTTCACCCTCCGGCTCGCGGCACGCGGCTGGCTCGGGATGACCATCCCCGTGGAGTACGGCGGGCATGGCCGGTCGTACCTGGAGCGCTTCGTCGTCACCGAGGAACTCCTCGCGGCCGGTGCCCCGGTCACCGCCCACTGGTTCGCCGACCGTCAGGTGGCGCCGGCACTGGTGCGCTTCGGGACCGAGGAGCAGCGGCGCGAGCTGCTCCCCCGCATCGCCGCGGGCACCGCCCTGTTCGCGATCGGCATGAGTGAGCCGGACTCCGGCTCCGACCTCGCCGCCGTGCGCACCCGGGCGACCCGCACCGACGGTGGGTGGCGGGTCGAGGGGACCAAGCTCTGGACGTCGAACGCTCACCGGTCCGACTACGCGATCTGCCTGGTTCGGACCACGCCCCTGGACCCCGAGCACCGGCACTCCGGGCTCAGCCAGCTCATCGTCGACCTGCGCGCGGAGGGCGTCGAGATCCGCCCGATCGTCTCGCTCAACGGTGAGCACCACTTCAACGAGGTGCATTTCGGCGGGGTCCACGTGCCGGACTCGATGGTGCTGGGCGAGGTCGGGAACGGCTGGCGGCAGGTCACGGCCGAGCTCGCCTTCGAGCGCAGCGGTCCGGAGCGTTTCCTGTCGGTCCAGCCCCTTCTGGAGGAACTGGTGGCCGCCACGCGCGCCGGTGAACTGCCCGCGGGCGCCGACCTGGGCCGGTTCTTCGCCCGGATGATCGGGCTGCACCAGATGTCGATCTCCGTGGCCGGCGCGCTTCAACGGGGCGAGGCCGCCGACGTGGCAGCCGGTGTGGTCAAGCACCTGGGCACGGTCACCGAGGGCGACCTCACCGAGCATGCCGCGGGTCTGCTGGGGAACCCGGCCTCCCCCGGGCTTCGCGCGGCCGCCGAACGTTCCCTGCTCGCCCGCCCCGGTTACACGTTGCGCGGTGGCACCAACGAGATCTTGCGCGGGGTCATCGCGCGCGGATTGGGACTGCGATGACCCCGTCGACCACTGTGGACACCGATTTCGTCCGGCTCCTGGCCGACATCTTCGGCGACTGGCGGCGTGGCCGGAAGGAGCCGACGGCGTCGCTGAGCCTGGACCGCGCACTGTGGGCCACGCTGAGCGGGAGCGACCTGACGCGGTTGACCGCCACGAACGGTACGGGGGCGACCTGGGCGGAAGCCGCGGAGCTGCTCCGCGCCGCGGCACGGGCGGCGGCGCCGGTGCCGCTCGCCGAGAACGACCTTCTCGCCCTGTGGCTCTTGGCACGCTCCGGTCTCGGCGATGCCGGCGACGCCGGCGGGATACGGACGGTCGCGACCCTCGACCCGGCCGGCCGGGCTCGCGGGGTGCCGTGGGCCGGCTGCGCCGACAGCGTGGTCGCCCTCTGGCAGGACGAAGGCCGCTGGTTCGTGGCCGATGTCCCGGCCGCCGCGGTCACCGTCGTTTCCGGTCACGATCTGGCCGGGCAGCCCCGCGACGACGTCCAGGTCGATCTCGCCGCACTGAGCGGGGTGCCGGTCGCGGAGCCGGTCCGTCGCGAGTACCTGCTGCGTGGTGCCCTGGCCAGGGCGGTTCAGTCGACCGGCGCGCTGGAGCAGGCGGTCGGGCTGTCGATCTCCCACACCTCACAGCGCCACCAGTTCGGCCGGCCCATCGCGAAGTTCCAGGCGGTCCAGCAGCTCGTCGCCGATGCGGCGTGCGAGTCGGCCCTCGCCCGGGCCGCGACGGACGCCGCGGTGGCGGCGCTGATGCGCGGCACCGACACGCTCGACGAGCTCGAACTGCGCGTCGCGATCGCCCGCTCGGTGACCGGGCACGCGACCTCGGTCGTCGTGCGCAACGCGCACCAGGTACACGGCGCGATCGGCACGACGCTCGAACACCCGCTGCACGAGGTCACGTTGCCCGCGCTCGCCTGGCGGTCGGAGTTCGGCTCGCTGGACCACTGGGACCGGCGCCTCACCGACCTGCTGATCGGCGCGGGGGGCAGCGCCTGGCAGCTGGGGGTCCCCCTGCGTTAGCTCGGCTCGTCCAGCACGGCGTGAGATCGGTCAGCGCCGGATCACGAATTCGGCCATGCCCTCGACGACTGTGGCGCCGTCGGTGTCCGTGAGGGTCAACCGGACCTCGACTCGCGATTCGCCCTCCACGTCGAAGACGCGGGTGATCACGCCGCGTGCGGTGACGACGGCGCCCCGGAAAACGACTCTCCGGAACCGGGTACGGAACCGCCGGACGGAATCCGTGCCGAAATGCTCGGTGCAGTAGGTGGCCAGGTAGCCCGCGTTGAGCATGCCCACCCCGAAGGACGCCGGATACCCGGCGCCGCGGGCGAGTTCGTCGTCATGATGCATGGGGTTCAGGTCACCGCTCGCGCCCTGATAACGGACTATGTCGGTCATCGTGAGGGGTCCGAAGTCCCTTGGCGGCAACCGCGTGCCGGCCCGCGGATCGGTACCGGTCATGACGCCTTCCCGGGCGTGTTCAGGTAGGCCGACGTGTAGCGGCACTCCGCGCGCAGAACGTCATCGTCGCCGCGGAACTCGACCGCGAATCGAACCAGCAGCATCCGGCCGCTTCTCCCGTGTTTTTCCTCCACCCCGTCGAAGCGCAGCGACGTCGTGAGCACATCGCCCGCCCTGGGCAGCTCGCCGTGGAACACGTACTCCTGTTCCAGGGAAAGCAGATTACGGACATCGCGTTCGACGCCGGCGTCCGCCCACGCCGCCACCGCCTCGGGCAGGTCGAACACGTCGCCCAAGGTTTCCCAGAAGACGACGGTGGCCAGGAACGTCGGCGGGATCGGCGCCTTCGGATCGTCCAGGTATTCGGCGCGCTCGTTGGCCGTGGCGACCGCGTACTCGCGGATCTTTCCCCGTTCGACCGGCATCACGGCCATGGCGATCGCCCTTCGGTGCCGTTGGGCGCGACGAGGATCTTCAAGGCGTCCCCGGTGCCGTGCAGCCGCAAAGCGGCCGCCACGTCCTCCAGCGGCACGATCGTCGTGATGAGCGAGTCCAGATCCAGGCGGCCCAGCACGTTCAGGGCGCGGCGGGCCGTGTGGGACGTCGTGTAGGAGCCGGTCAGGGTGAGTTCCCGGTTGTACAGGTCGAACGGCCGAACCGGGATCGTGGCGTCCTCACGGGGCACGCCTGCGACGACGAGGCGGCCACGCGGGGCCAGCGCGCCCACGGCATCGCCTATCGCCGCAGCCGAGCCGGAGAAGTCGACGATCACGTCGAACGGCGCAGCGCCGCCAGAGGTCATCGCCTCGCGCAGCGTCGCGCCGCTGACGTCCAGCACCTGGTCGGCGAAGCGGGCGGCCGTGACCTGCTTGCTGGAGACCGGTTCGCTGACCGCCACGAACCCGGCTCCCAGCAGCCGCGCGACCTGTACGGCCAGCAATCCGAGCGGCCCGGCTCCCAGCACCAGGACCGCTTCGCCGGCCCGGATGGCCGACTGTTCGACGGCGTGCAGCACGGTCGCCACGGGCTCGAGCAGGGCACCGTGGCGCAGGCTCACCGTTTCGGGCAGCCGGAACAGCTGCCCGGGCCGGTAGCTCGCACGGCGTGCGAACCCGGCCGCGCCGACATGGCGGCGAAGGCAGAACTGCGGCTGGCCGAGCTTGCAGTGGTCGCACGATCCGCACTCGGCGAACAAGTTGGCCGCGACCCGATCCCCCACGGCGAGATCCGAGACCCGCGCCCCGACCGCGGCGACCACCCCGGAGACCTCGTGACCCAGAACACGGGGCGGGGCGCCGGCGGTCAGCCTGCCGCTGACGATATGCGCGTCAGATCCGCAGAACCCGCAGTAGGCCACGTCGACCAGGACGGAGTCCTCGCCGATCACCGGCTCCGGCCAGTCAGGTTCCGCGGCGAGCACTCCCCCGCCTCGCCACACTCCGGCGAGCATCAGTTCTTCACGACGGAGGCGGGCAACTCAAGGCCCTGCTTGGCCAGCGCCGCCTTGACGTCCTCCAGCATGGTCTGGGCGTCGGAGTACCCGGTCATCACATCGTTGTCGTCGAAGTAGATGAACGCGCCCTGGGTGATGAACAAGGCCCGCATGTCCTCGTCGACGTGCAAGGTGTGGTTGGTGCCCGGTGGTTCGTACACATAGGAGTTGGCCTCGGCGAACCAGTCGTACTCGAGGTAGTGCCACTTCCCCTTCATCGTGTACGCGTGCACCGGGCCGGTGTGGTGGTGTTTCTGCAGCTGGGTGCCCGCCTGGTAGTCGATGATGTTGACGAACGTGTTGGTGGCCAGCGAAACCGCGATCAGCTGCATGCGGACGACGCCCCACGGGCGGTCGAGGACGGCCCACGGAATGTCTTCGAGCGACGTGTGCTCGGTCGCCCCAAGGTCCGGCGGCAACATCATCGGCATGACACGGACTCCCCACCAGGCGTGACTATAAGGGATACTCTTATCTGTTTCACTGGTGGTGTCAATAGATGCGCCCGGCACATCGCCCGGTCGTCAGCCAGGGCTGACCGCGTTCTCAAATGCTGAGACGCAAGGGGTGGGTCACAGGATGACGGCGATGGGTGTGTCGTGACCCTGACGTGCGACAAGGCCGACGTTCGCCACGCGAGGGTATAGTTCGTCGCGAGCCGATGGATAATTCAGCGTACCTATTATGGCCACGCGTCGTGAACCGGTGGTGCGATGACGATCGAAGCGACCGATCAAGGGGACATCTTCGCGGCCGGCCTCCTGCAGGCTGACACCCTCAGCGAGCTCCTCCTGCTGAGGGCGGAGCGATCCGCCGACGAGGTCGGCCTGATCGATGAGCAGGGCCGCCCGGTGACGTTCGGGCAACTGCGGGAACGGACGGCGGCCATGGCCGCCGCGCTCGCCGCGCGCGGTGTCGGCAGAGGCAGCCGGGTGGCGTGGCAGTTGCCCACCCGGCTCGACGCCGTCCTGGTGTGTCTCGCGCTGTCGCGGCTGGGCGCGATCCAGGCGCCGATCATCGCGCAGTACCGCCAGCGCGAGTTGGACGCCGCCATCGCCGACTCGCAGGCGACTTTCCTGCTGGTGCCAGGCGTGTGGCGCGGTGTCGACCATGTCGCGATGGGTCGCGCAGTCCCTACCGCGCCCGAGGTCATCACGATCGATGACGCCTTCACCGAAAGCGCGTCCGCCCTCGCCGAGCCGCCCCTAGTCGGCGGGGACGGCACCGAGGTGGCCTGGGTGTTCTTCACTTCCGGCTCCAGCGGCACACCGAAGGGGGTCCTGCACAGCGACCGGACGCTGCTGATGTCGGCGCGCGCCATGGTGATTCGCGGCCGGGCCGGGGAGGAGGCCGACGAGGTGGTCGCGATGCCCTTTCCCGTCGCGCACATCGGTGGGCCGCTGCAGCTGATGTCGGTGCTGATGCACGGTCGCAAGATCGTGCTGTTCGAGGCCTTCGCACTCCCCGGGAGCATCGACGCGCTGCGGGCCCACGCCGTCACGATGTTCGGGGGCGGCCCCGCGTTCTACCAGGCACTGCTCGCCGAACAGCGCAGGAGGCCGGGGGAGACCCTGCTGCCTGCGCTGCGCAAGCTCACGGGCGGCGGCGCTCCTTGCCCGCCGAACCTCTACGGCGAGGTCCGCGACGAGCTGGGGGCGAAACTCATGCACAGCTACGGGATGACCGAATGCCCCATGGTGTGCGTGGCGTCGCCCTCGGACTCCGACGAGCAGCTGACGAACACCGAAGGGCGGCCGGTTCCGGGGCTCGAGGTCCGCATCTGGGCCGATGGCGCGGTCGCACCGGCCGGGGTGAACGGCGAAGTGCAGGTACGCGGGGCCCAGACGTGTCTCGGCTACGCGAATGGCGAGCACGACGCGACCGCGTTCACCGCCGACGGCTGGTTCCGCACCGGCGACCGTGCGCGGATGCATTCCGACGGGTACGTCGAGGTGACCGGGCGGATCAAGGACCTGATCATCCGCAAGGGCGAAAAGATCGCGCCACAGGAGCTCGAGCAACTGATCGCGACCCATCCGGCGGTCGCGGAGGTGGCCGTCGTGGGACTACCCGATCGCGAACGCGGCGAACGCGTGTGCGCCGTGATCGTGCCACGCCACGACGCCGCCCCGTTGGAGCTGCCGGACCTGACGGACCATCTGCTTCGCGCCGACGTGATGCGGCAGAAGCTGCCCGAGCAGCTCGAGATCGTCGCCGAACTCCCTCGACGCGGTCTCAGCAAGGTGGACAAGGCGCGCCTTCGCCAGCAGTTCACACGGTGAAAGGCGGTTTCATCTGAAACCGGATCAGAGCGCGAGATAGCCGCCGTCAACCGCCAGCACGGTCCCGTTGACGAAGTTCGCCGCGGCGGAGGCGAGGAACGTCGCCGCATCGGCGATTTCGTCCGGCCTGCCCCACCGCCCGGCGGGGGTGCGCTCGATTATCCGGTTGTTGCGGGCGGCATCGCCACGGATGTTCGCGGTCATGGGCGTGTCGATGAATCCTGGTGCGATGGCGTTGACCCGCACCTCGGGAGCCCAGGCGGCGGCAAGGCTCTTGGTCAGCTGGACGACGCCGCCCTTCGACGCGGCGTACGCCGGCCCCGTGGCGCTACCACGGAAACTCATCACCGAAGCAAGGTTGATCACCGAGCCGCGCGCAGCCCTGAGCAACGGATAGGCGGCATAACTGGCCCGGGCGGTCCCGACGAGATTCACCTCGATCGTGCGCACGAACCCGTCGATCTCAAAGTCCTTCGGTCCGGCTGGGACGCCGGCGGCGTTCACCAGAACGTCGAGCCTGCCGATGCCGGCCATCAGATCGCCGACGCCGTCGTCGCTGCGTACGTCGAGATGCCGGAGATCGACGTTCGTCAGCCGTGGATCGACCCGGGCCTGCTCGAGTTCCGCCTCGGTCGCGGCCGTGGCGATCACAGTCGTGTCCGGTTCCCCGGCGAACGCCTGCGCGATCGCGCCGCCTATGCCACCGGACCCGCCGACCACGACGACCGTCCGCACATCCTGACGTAGCTCGGTCACCACATCGGCCCTCTCGACACATACAGGATACTATTTTCCAGGTTGAGTCTAGCGCGCGAGACGACCGCCCGTTGGCCCGAACCCGGCCGGGCGAAGCAGTCGCGATGTCCGGCGAATCGTCGCGAAAAACCTGTCTGCCAGCGACACCTCACCTGGCGGCGGCCGACGGCCCGTGCGCACCGTGATCTCCGCGTTCCTCGGGGTCGCCATCGAGTTCCACGACTTCCCGCTTACGCACAGACGGCCGTGCTCGTATTCGGGCTGGTCTTTTCCTTCTCGACGGCGGGCCGGCCGTGGCCGGCCCGCGGCTTGTCAGCCCACCGGACGCATGAGGACCACGGTCAGCGTACGTTGCCGGCCGTGTTGCCGCCGTCGACGGGAACCACGGCCCCGGTCAGGTAGGACGACCACGGCGAGAGCAGGAATGCCGCGGTCGAGGCGATCTCACGAGGCGTGCCGAACCGGCCGAGTGGACAGATCTTCCTGGCGACATCGGGCTGGTAGATCTCGGTCTCCGCCGTGCGATGCGCCGCTCGCTCCGGCGTCAGGATCGCGCCCGTCGCGATCATGTTCACCCGGATGTCCTGCTCGGCGTAGGTGACCGCCGCGGTCCGCGTCAACGCGGGGATGGCACCCTGCGACGACGCGGGCGCCGGATAGTGCGGAAGCGGCCGCTCGCTGACAACGGAGCCGTGGTTGACGATCGCGCCGCCGCTGCCGAACATCGCCTGCACCTCGTGCTTGACGCAGAGGAACACGCCGTCGATCTTGACGGCGTGAATGTCGCGCCACTGATCCAGCGTCACCTCGTGCATCGGCCCTGGCGGGGTCTGCTCGATGCCGGCGTTGTTGAATGCACCGTCCAACCGCCCGAATTCACTGACGGCCAGCGCCACCATGGCTTCGACATCGGCTTCTCGAGTCACGTCGACAGCAACGCCGATCGCCTTCCCGCCGGCATTCCTGATCTTTGCGGCGTGCTTCTCGACCACCTCGCCACGGCGGGCCGCCAGCACCACGGAAGCGCCGGCGCGGGCGAAGCCGTAGGCGGCGGCCTCGCCGATCCCCTGGCTCGCACCGGTCACGATCAGAACCTGGTCGGCCAGCATCCCATCCGGGCAGACGGCGTCGAACTCTTCCAGCATCGACTGGTACTCCTTTGCGCGCGATGCATCGCCCACAGCGAAGGCCGGATCGATCGCGGCACATCGAGCCGGGTGCTCCGACGAATGAAATTATCATATAGATAATACAACGGATAGCTTCGGGATACCGATGGTCCCTTGACATCGAGCTCGGTGGTTCCGTCCGCGCGCGCCGAGAGGAGGCTTTGAGGTGTATCATTTAACTTTCAAGCGCGCCGAGCCGAGGGGAGCCGCGGGTATGGAGCCCGCCGTCGAGCCGCAGGACCTGCCGCAGACGCCGAAGGGCCCGCGTTCCGTGGACGTCGATCGCGTCCGCGTCCCCAAGACGGCCGAGGTGATCGCGCGGACCATCCGCTCGCAGATCGTCCATCGCGAGATACCCGAGGGCGCCGCCCTGCCCAGCGAGGCCGAGCTGATGGCGCGGTTCGGAGTCTCGCGGCCTTCACTGCGCGAAGCCTTCCGGATCCTGGAGTCCGAGCAGCTGATCGCCGTCCGGCGCGGTCCCCGGGGCGGCGCCCGGGTGACGCGGCCGAACGTCACCGTGGCCTCCCGCTACCTCGGGCTCCTCATGCAGGTCGACGGCGTCCTGCTGAGCGACGTGTTCCAGGCGCGGGCGCTGATCGAGCCTGTCGCCCTGCGTCTCATCGCCCAGCGTGAGGACCGGGCCGCCGCGGCGGACCGGCTCCTGGCGGCTTTCGACCAGGTGGCCCTCGCCAAGGCTCCCCGGCGGCGCGCCGAGGCGTGGCTCGACTTCTTCCGGCTGCTGTTCGAGCTCGCGGGCAACAAGACGCTTCAGCTGCTCCACAGCACGCTCACGGAGGTCATCCGGCACGAGCTGCTGGATGCGATGACCGGCACCACCACCGAGAACGACCTGGCGACGCGGAAGGCCGTGACGAAGGCCATGCGCCTCGTCGCGGCGGGCAGGGCCGACGACGCGGCGACCTTCTGGCGCGATCAGATGTTCCTGCTGGAGGAGCGCGTGGCCCGGATGCACCAGGACAAGACGATCGTCGACGCGATGACGGATGGCGCCTGACTCATCCAGGCGAGCCGGGTGGGCGGCTGGGATTCGGCGCGGGACGATGTCTTCGGTGAGCAGTACCTGCTCACCTGACCGCTGGTCGATGCGATCCGCGCCGACGAGGACGTTGTCCTGCTGATCGACGAGGTCGACCGGCCCGATGTCGTGCACGGCGCATTCGACGACCGTGCCCACTTCGTCACCCCGGACCTGGTCGGCTCGACGGTTGTTCAATAAGGCTAAATCTGTAAACTAGTTAGATGTTTGTCCGGATCGAGGTGAGCTTCACATGACCGGCACCGACCATGCGGCCGCGACGCTCGGTGCGGCCGCACCCGTCGGCAAACCCGCGCTCGTCATGGGGGGCGGCGGCGCCCTCTCGTACGGGCGGCTGCGCGCGCAGACGGACCGGGCCGCCGCGCTCCTGGCCGCGCAGGGCCTCCGCTTCGGCGACCACATCGCGCTGCTGTTCGGCAACGAGCCCCAGCTGTTCCCTTTCGCGTGGGCGGCACAGCGCACCGGCCTGTACTACACGCCGGTCAACTGGCACCTGACGCCTGAAGAGGCCGCGTACATCGTCGCGGACTGCGACGCGGCCGTGCTGGTCGCGTCGCGGGCCCACGCCGGCCTCGCCCGGCGCATCGCCCGGGACGTGCCTTCGGTGACGCTGCTGGAGATCGACGCCGAGCCACCTCCCGTCACCGGTGCACCGGAGGGCCTTCCCCAAGCCTGGGAAGGGTTCTCGATGTTCTATTCGTCGGGGACGACCGGACATCCCAAAGGAATCGCCCGCGAGGCCGTCCGCGTTCCGGTCGGCACCCCGGGCACGTTCGACGGCCTGATGCGCGAGGGGTTCGGCTTCGGTGCCGACATGGTCTACCTCTGCCCCGGGCCGCTCTACCACGCCGCGCCGCTCGCCTGGTCCATGGCGACGCAGCGCGCCGGTGGCACCGCGGTCGCCATGGAGCGCTTCGACGCGCTCGAGACCCTTGAGCTGATCGAGCGCCACCGCGTCACGCACGTGCAGTTCGTCCCGACGATGATGCGGCGGCTGCTCCGGCTGCCCGCGGCCGACCGGCGGCGGTTCGACCTCGGCAGCCTGCGGGTCGTCGTGCACGCGGCCGCGCCGTGCCCGCCGGAGGTCAAGCGCGGCATGATCGACTGGCTCGGCCCGATCGTGCACGAGTTCTACGCGGGCAGCGAGGGCAACGGTTTCTTCACCATCGGCAGCGAGGAGTGGCTCGCCCACCCCGGCTCCGTGGGGCGGGCGAGCTATGGGACCGCGCACGTGCTGGACGACGACGGGAACGAGCTCCCACCCGGCGAGATCGGCACCATCTGGTTCGAGGGCACCGCCCGGTTCCGCTACCACAACGATCCCGAGAAGACGGCGGGCGCGTTCAACGACCGCGGCTGGAGCACCCTCGGCGACGTCGGCCATCTCGACGCGAACGGCTATCTCTACCTGTCCGACCGCCGGGTCGACCTCATCCTCTCCGGCGGCGTGAACATCTACCCGCAGGAGATCGAGGACACGTTGTGCCGCAACAAGAACGTCTTCGACGCAGCGGTGATCGGCGCTCCGGACGAGGAGATGGGACAGCGTGTGCTGGCCGTGGTGCAGCCGGATCCCACCGCGCACGCCGGCCGCGCGCTCGCCGACGAACTGTTCGCCCACTGCCGGGAGCAGCTGGCGGGGTTCAAATGCCCGCGCGAGATCACCTTCACCCGCGAGCTGCCCCGCCTTCCGACGGGGAAGCTCCTGCGGCGCCGGGTCCGCGAGGACGTCGCAGGACGCCCGTCCCGTGAGTTCTTCGCCCGGCGGTGACGGTCAGCCGGCGGCTTTGCGCCGGCACGGCGCCACACCGGCGGCCCAGGCTGACGCGACCGCGACAGGCCGCCACGCCGGCACGCCTGTTGTGATCAGCACATTGACAACCGGACCACCCGGGCGATCTACTGAAAATGACATTTTCATCGGCACGCCCGGGAGATGAAGCACTGTGGGGACAACGGCTTTCCTTGGCCCGCTTCACCCACGCCACGGCATCCACGAACCGACCAGCGGCACGCCGGAGCGCGCACCGCGCTCCGTGCGCCGTACGGTCACCACGGACATGCTGCGGCCGGACGGAGTCGAGGGACCGCTCCTGCTCGTCGGCTCCGGGCGTGACCTTCGCACCGGCGCCGACGGCACTCCGGTGGAGCTCGCCCGCGCGGCGTACACCGCACAGGTCGACTTCACCGGCGGCTGGATCTTGCAGGAGCTGACCACCGCCCCACCCCGCCCGTCGTTGCGGTCCCTGACCGGCGAGGGTGTCGGTTCGGGATTCCGCGCACGGGTGCTCGCGGCCGATCCGGACCTGCCAAGCCTGCTGCACCAGCTCATGGACGACGTCCCGGTCACGACGCTGGTGTCCGGCCACGCCTACATGGCGGGGCGGTCAAGCGACCCGGACGGACCGCAGGAGCTCATCGGCCGCCCGGACTTCGGGCGCGACATGTGCGCGGGATTCGCCGACGGGGGAACCATCATGAACAGCTTCGACGCCACCGGACGGGGCCCCCTCGTCACGGGACCGGAAGCCCTTCCCCTGGCCACCTCGGACCCCTGGGCGTGGCACGAGCTGCCGCCGCTGCCCGCACACGGGATGCGCAGGCACCGCCGCATGGACGTGACGGAGTCCGGAGTGGACGTTCTGTTCCGCGACTCCTACATGGGTGCGGACGGGCGGGAGACCGTGATCCACGAGTACACGGTGGACGTCGAGTTCGACGGCGACAGGATCCGTTCCTGCGAGGCGACCCCGCGGGCACTGCCCTGGGTCGAGTGCCCGGCCGCCGTGGCGAGCGCCGGCCGTCTCGCGGGATTGCCGCTGGCGGGTTTGCGCGGCCACGTCCGGCGCACCTTCACGGGAACCTCGACCTGCACCCACCTCAACGACACCCTGCGTGCCCTCGAGGACGCCCCTTTCCTGCGCGACGCGATCGCGTGACGGTCGCCGGCGGCAGCGCCGGACCGTCCTGACCGGACAGCCGGTCCGGGAGCACCCGGATCCGGCAGAACACTGTGGAGGCGACGAATGACGCTACAGCACACCGCCCACCACCCCGGCGGCCGATCATGACGGCCGGGGACGTCGCGATCGTCGGCGTGGGCGCCACCGAGTACTACCGCCGCGGTCAGTCGCAGCCCCGCACGATCACCGAGCTCGCCGGCAGCGCCATCCTCGCCGCGTGCGAGGACGCCGGGCTGCCGGTCACCGACATCGACGGGTTCGCCTACTACTCCGGCGCCGGCGGGGGCTACGGCCAGGCGATGGACACCGCCGAGTTCATGGAGACCCTCGGCATCCCCGAGGTGACGTTCACCGCGAGCCTCACCGCCGGCGGTGGCGGCGCCGCGGGCTCGATCGGACTGGCCCGCGCGGCGATCGTCGCCGGGGATGCCGACGTCGTCGTGACGGTGATGGCCCTGCAGCAGGCCAAGGCCCGGCTCGGCCAGGTCATGGCGATCAAGCCGCCGAACCCGCTCGGCTCCTTCGTGCAGCCGTCGGGCCTGTCCGGTCCCGGGCACATGATGTCGGTCCTCACGCGGCGGCACATGCACGACTACGGCACCCGCCGCGAAGCGTTCGCCGAGATCGCGATCTCCCAGCGGCTCAACGCGGCGACGCGGCCGAAGGCGATCATGAAGGACCCGCTCACCAAGGACGACTACTTCGCCGCCCGGATGATCGCGGACCCATTGTGCCTGCTGGACTTCTGCCTCGAAACCGAGGGCGCCGTCGCGGTGATCACCACGTCGGCGCAGCGCGCCAAGGATCTCAGGCAGAAGCCGGTGCCGGTCGTCGCCGCCGCGCACGGCGGGCACCGCGACTGGGGCCGCGCCTTCGGCTGGTACGGGATGCCGCGGGAGGATTTCGCCTCCTCCGGGCACGCGCCGGTGGCCAGGCACCTGTTCGGCCGCGCGGGCGTGACCCCGGACGACATCGACGTGGCCCTGATCTACGACCACTTCTCCCCGATGGTCCTCATGCAGTTGGAGGACTACGGCTTCTGCAAGAAGGGCGAAGGCGGCCCGTTCGTCGAGTCCGGCGCGCTGCGGTACAAGGGCGGTTCCCTCCCGGTCAACACGCACGGCGGGCAGCTGTCGGAGGCCTACATCATCGGCATGACCCACATCAAGGAAGGTGTCGAGCAGATGCGCGGCACCGCGATCAACCAGGTCGCCGGCGCCGAGCTCGCGCTCGTCACCGGCGGCCCCGCCCACCTGCCCGTCTCGGGCCTGATCCTCGGGAAGGCCACATGAGCGCGCCCGTGACCTCCGCCGCCCTCCCCGCCGACAAGGTCAGCATCACCACCGACGGCTACACCGAACCGTTCTGGCAGGCCGCGAAAGAGGACCGGCTCGTCGCTCCGAAATGCGGTGAGTGCGGCCACTTCCGCCTGCCGCCCACACCGTTCTGCCCGCAGTGCCAGTCCCGCGAGGTCGAGTGGACGGAGCTCTCCGGCGTCGCCGAGGTGTTCAGCTTCTCGGTGCTGCACGGGTTTCCCGGCATCCCCGACATCACGATGATCGCCGCCGTGCTCGACCTGCCGGACGCCCCCGGCGCCCGGCTCGTCTCGAACATCGTCGGGGCCGATCCCGGGGAGGTGGCCATCGGCGACCGGGTCGAGGTGTTCTTCTCCCCCATCTCCGACGGCTGGAAGATCCCGCTCTTTCGCCCACTGGGCTGAGGAACCTCGCGGAAATGAACCACCCTGCGGTTCCGCCCGCGGCGGACCGGGTGCGGCCGGAGGGCGCGGCACCCGACGTCACCACGCTGCTGACCTTGCAGGCTGCCGGCCCGGACGTGTTCCGGGCCGGCGCCCGTGGTGCGGGCGCACGACGCGTCTTCGGCGGGCAACTGCTCGGGCAGGCGCTCGTCGCGGCGGGCCGCACCGTCGGCGAACGCCGGCCGCCCCACTCCTTGCACGCCCACTTCCTGCTCGGCGGGGACGCCACGCTGCCACTCGACTACCACGTCGACCGCATCCGGGACGGCAGCGCCTTCTCGGCCAGGCGAGTCACGGCGCGGCAGGCGGGCAAGGAGATCTTCGTCCTCACCGCCTCGTTCCACGACCGTGAGGACGGCTGGTCGCATCAGACACCACGCGCGCACGGCCGCGACCCGGACACGCTCCCGCCTGGACACGAGACGATGGCCGCTGCGGGAGAGGACGACCTCGCGTGGTTCCGGGGGTTGACGAAGGCCGTGCCGCTCGACCTTCGTTTCGACGGCCCCCTGCGCCGGGTGGCCGCCGTCCGCGGCGAATCCTCCGAGCCACGGCAGCGCTTCTGGTTCCGCACCCCGGAAGAGCTTCCGGCGGATCCGCTCGTGCACCTCGGCGCCACCGCGTTCGCCTCGGATGTCCTGCTGCTCAGCGTCGCGCTGGCTCCGCACGCCCGTTTCGTCGGCGGCCCCGGGCTGGTGTTCGCCAGCCTGGATCATGCCGTCTGGTTCCACCGCGCCTTCCGCGCCGACGAATGGCTGCTCTACGAGCAGGAAAGCCCCTGGGCGGGCAACGGTCGCGCCCTCTGCCGCGGCCTCGTCTTCGACCACGACGGCGAGCTCGTCGCGTCGGTCACGCAGGAAGCACTGATCCGCCCGTCGTCCTGAGTACGCCGGCCCGGAGCGCCTCCAGCCTCCTTTGCGACCGCCGTGACACATAGAGAGTACTGATATAGTTCCGTCAGTCGCGCCACTCGCACGCAACAGGGAGCCCCCACGATGCCCTCGGACGACGACGCCGAGATCCGCGCGGTGCTCCTGCTCGCCGCCTTTCTCGCCGATGAGGGAGAGCTCACCGATTACGACCGCGTCTACACCCGGGACGCCACCTGGTCGGCCGGGGGCACGACGCAAACCGGGCTCGAGGCGATCATCGCCGCGTCGCAGGGCCGCCGGGACTCGGGACTGACCGGCGCCGGATCGCACAACCGGCACGTCACGATGCCGGTCTCGGTGACCATCGACCACGACCAGGCCGAAGCCGTCTCCTACTTCATGTTCGTCACGTCGACCAACGCCACGCCACAGATCAAAATGTTCTCCACATACCGCGACAAGCTCCGTCGCACCGAGAACGGCTGGCGAATCACCGAGCGCGTGAACCGGCCCGGGTGACCCGTTCCTCTTACAATGAACTAATGCTTTAGCACAGAGGATCCCCTAATCGAGAGGGGCTCACGACTCAGTGCTGCGACAGGACGGAATCGCATGGCCGGGGACAACGGAGACGGGGTCAAGCTCGCCGAGCAGATCGCGGAGCAGATCGAACAGCGCATCGTCGACGCGGGCTGGCCGATCGGCGAGATCATCGGCTCCGAAGCCTCCCTCATCGAGCAGTTCGGCGTGAGCCGAGGGGTCCTGCGGGAGGCGGTGCGGCTGCTGGAGCACCACGGGACCGCGCGGATGAGGCGAGGCCCCGGCGGTGGCCTGGTCGTGGAGGCTCCGCCTGCGCGCGCCGTCCGCCGTGCCGCGGCCCTGTACCTCCGTTATCGCCGTGCGGACGTCCAGACCGTCGTAGAAGCCCGCCGGGCGCTCGAGTTGAGCTGCGTCCGAATGGTCGCGCAGCAGGCACGCGACCCGCAGGTCGCCGACAGGCTGCGCCGGATCCTCGACGCGGAGGTCGAGGTCACCAAGGCGTCGGGGTCGACCCGCTTCCTGCGCAGCTTCCACCTCGAACTGGCCGACCTGAGCGGGAACTCCGCCATCGGATTGTTCGCCGAGATCCTCATGGAACTCCAGTCCGAGTTCGTGAACGAGGCCAGGCGCCAGCCGGCGAGCGAAGAGGTGGTCACGGCGGACGCTCACGCGAGCCATCGCGCGCACCTGGCGATCTACAACGCCCTCATCTCCGGCGACGTGGAGCGAGCCACCTCGGTCATGGCCCGGCATCTCGACGCCATCTCGAAATGGACGCTCGAATACGCGGACCGGCAACACTGACGTAGGAACCTCACGAGAGCCTGACCACGACTTTCCCCGTATAGCGGCCCGCGAGCATCGCGCTGAACGCGGCGGGGCACGACTCGAGACCGTCCACGAAATCCTCGAGGGCGACGACGTCGCCGCTCCTCACCCAGCCGCCGACCTCGCGGCGGAAATCCGCCATCCGGTCGAGGTGGGTACGCCAGAACAACCCCTGGACGAGCAGTCGCCTGAGCATGATCTCGTACCAGCCCGGTCCCGGCTCGGGCTCGGTGAGGCTGTACTGCGACACCTGGCCGCAGACCACGACCCGTCCGAACTCGTTCATGTGCTGCCACACGGCGTCCCGGACCCTGCCGCCGACGTTGTCGAAGTAGACGTCCACCCCATCGGGACAAGCGGCCGCCAATTGCTCGGCGAAGGAGGCGGACCGGTGGTCGGCACACACGTCGGCGCCGAGCCTGCGCTCCACGAGACGACACTTTTCCGGCCCACCGGCGACACCCACGACGCGCGCGCCGCGCAGCCTCGCCATCTGGACGACGAACGAGCCGACCGCGCCGGCCGCCGCGGAGACCACGAGCGTCTCCCCCGGCCGGAGACGCCCGATCTCCTCCAGCCCCACATAGCCGGTGAACCCGCTGACACCCAGCAGCCCCATCCAGACGCTCGCCGGCGCGAGATCGATGTCGATGGCCGTGAGATCGGCTCCGTCGGAGACCGCGTGCGTCTGCCAGCCACCATCGACCGAGGCGACGTGGGTCCCGACCGGGAACGCGGGGTTCTTCGAGGCGACGACCCTGCCCGACGCCGCCCCGTAGACGGTCTCGCCGATGCGCAGCTTCACCGCCTCGCCCGGGAGCGCCGGCGTCATCCGCACCCGGGCGGCCGGAGCGAGCCCGAGGTGCGTGTGCTCCACGACCACCTGGCCCTCATCCGGCTCGGGCACCGGCCCGTGCTCCAGGCGGAAGTCTTCGGCCACCGGAAGGCCGACGGGATGACGGGCGAGCACGTACCTCGTGTACGGCTTCGTCGCACCTTCGCTCACCGGACCACGAACCCCTTCCCTGATCACCAGTGCCCGACGTCCAGCCTCGGGTCGAGCCGGACGTCGACGAGCAAGGGCCCGCGGAGGTCCTGCGCCAGCTTCCCGACCCGGTCGAGCTCGTCGACCCGGGTGACCTTGAGCACCTGGGCCCCCATCGCCGAACCGACCTCGGCTATGTCGGGCCACTCGACGAGAGAGAAGTCAGGGTCGTCGCCGTGGTTCTTGAGCTTGGTGTACTCCGCACCGTACGCACCGTCGTTGAGCACTATCACCAGGAGCGGGACCTTGTGCCGGACCGCGGTGCTGAGCTCCCCCGCGGTCATCATGAAGCCACCGTCGCCCATGATCGCGACCGTCAGCCGCTCCGGCGACGCAACGGCCGCGCCGATCGCGGTCCCGAGCCCCAGCCCGATCGAGCCGAAGGTGCTGGTGTGGGTGAAGCGCAGCGGGTCGGTGACGGTCATGAACCGCCAGGCGGCCATGATGAACCGGCCCACGTCGGTGACGACGTTGCGGTCCGCCGGGAGGACCTTGTCGAGCCGGACCACGGCCGAGCGCACGTCGACGCAGCCGTCGGCGGACCTGTCCTCGAACTCGTCGGTGGGCCGGTACGCCGTCAACCGCTCGCTGAACTTCCGCCCCCACCCGGAGCCCTCGAACTCGGCTTCGGTCAGCACCTCGGTGAGACGCCGGGCCACGGTCGCCGCGTCCCCGTGGACCACATGGTCGACCGGGGTGTAGAGACCGACGTTGGTCAGGTCGGTGTCGACCTGGAGGATCCGTTTGCCCTGCGTCAGTTCTCCGACGAACGTGGTGTAGCGGTTGAGCCCGGCGCCGAAGGCGAGAAGGCAATCGGCCTGCATGAGGATCTCGGTGCCGACGCTGGACGCCAGGCTGCCGCAGATCCCGACATTGAGGGGGTGCCCGGCGAACAGGTCGCGGCCGAGGAGTGTCGTGGCGACCGGGCAGCCGAGGAGCTCCGCCAGCGCCAGCAGGTCCTCGCGCGCTCCCGAGGCCGCTGCCCCACGGCCGGCGAGAATGACAGGGCGCTTCGCCCCGGCGATCAGGTCGAGCGCGCCCTCGAGCGTCTCCTCCTCGAGCGTGCCGTCCACCACGCGGGTCGCGGTCGGCACCCGGTTCCGCGGCGCGTCGGCCTCGCCCTGCATCAGCGCGTACGGCAGATTGAGGACCACCGGACGGCGCTCGGTCCGCGCCCGGTGGAGCGCCCGCCGGAGGTCGAACACGACCGACTCGGCGGAATAGACCCGCTCGTAGCCGGCGCCGGTCGGCGCCACCACCGCCCCGATGTCGATCATCTGGGTCCAGGTGCGCACCGGCGGGGTGTCGCCGGTCAGCACCACGATCTCGCTGCGGTTGCGGGCCGCCTCCGTCAGCGCGGTCACGGTGTTGGTGATGCCCGGACCGTGCGTCACGCTGGCGAAGGCGACCTCGCCGGTCATGCGGAAGTAGCCGTCCGCGGCCGCGACCCCGCCCGCCTCGTGAGTGGCACCGACGAACCGCCGGCCCAGCGCTCCGGAGTAATGGGCGACGAACTGCATGTTCGCATCACCCATCAGACCGAACGCGGTGTGGACACCTTGCTCGACCAGCTCGGCGGCCAGTGCCTGGTATGCCTTCATCTGATGTCGCTCATCTGATGTCGCTCTCCTCGTCGGGGGAACCTGCGCCTCAAGGGGTCCTCGCGGCTCACCCGCTCACAGAAGGGCGAAATCGACCGTGTGGATCACTCCGGTGTATTCGAACGGTGCGGCGTAGTCGTCGGAGACCGGCGCGAGCCTGTCGCCGCCGATCTCGAGTCCGGTCCAGGAAATCATGACCGGCATCGTGCTCTCCAGCGTTCCCTGTCCCAGGGGGACACCGTCCGCGAGCAAGGTGACGGTGCCGCCGGTTCCTTCGGCCTCCTTGCGGAATTGGACGGTCAGCTTGGTGGCCGACTCGGGGATCGGCTCGGCGGTGGACACGACCGTGTGCCGGGAGAAGTAGTTGTAGTCGAGAACGAGCTTTCCGTCGCGCACGTAAACCACGTAGCCCGAAGCGACGTTGCCGTGCGCCACGAGCACGCCTTCGTGCCCACGCGAGAATTCATCGATGGTCACGTCGATGTCCCAGGACCGTCGGACGAGCCTCGGCGCTCCACGGTGATGCACGTGGCTGATTCCGTTGTGGAACCGGAAGGACGTCTTGCCGGCGGAGGCGCCCGGCTTACGGTTCCGCTGGGTGGCCAGCAGCTTGGTCCACCGGTCGTCGAGTGGCAGCACTCCGTATTTCTCGGCCTCGGACCACCACAGCTCTACCATTTCTTTCAGCTTGTCCGGGTGCTCCCGCGCGAGATCGACGGCCTCGGAAAGGTCCTCGTCGACGTGGTAGAGCTCCCATTCGTCCTGGTCGAAGTCAGCGCCCTGCGGGTGATGAGCGACCGCCTTCCAGCCGTCCTGCCAGATCCCGCGGTGCCCGATCATCTCGAAGTACTGCGTCCGGTGATTCGTCGGAGCCGCGGCGTCGGCGAAGCTGTACAGCATCGAATGGCCGTGCACGGGCATCTGCTCGACGCCCCGATAGGTCTCCGGAGCTTCCAGGCCCAAGGCTTCCAGTGTCGTCGGCATGACGTCGATCGCATGATGGAACTGGGTGCGGATTCCACCGGACTCCGCGATCTGGCCGGGCCACGAAACGATGAACGGAACACGGACCCCGCCGGCGTGGGCATTCTGCTTGTAGCGCTTCAGCGGAGTGTTGCTGGCCTGCGCCCAGCCCCACGGATACAGGCTGCGGGAGCGGCGGGTGCCGATCTCGTCGATCCTCGCCAGTGACTCCTCCAGCGTCGGTGTGATGCCGTTGACGAAGTGGGTGTTGTCAACGACGCCGCCCGGCCCGCCCTCCTGACTGGCACCATTGTCGGAAATGAACAGGAAGAGCGTGTTCTCGAACCGCCCGAGCCGTTTCAGCTCCGCGATGATCCTGCCGATCTGGTCGTCGGTATAACTCAGCATCGCGGCATAGGCCTCTTGGAACCGGGCCATCAGGCGTTTCTCGTCCGGACTGAGGTCCGCCCACGCCGCGACCCCGTCATTCCGGTCGACCAGTTGGGTACCCTCCGCGACGATGCCCAGCTCACGTTGACGCTCGAAGCGCGCGCGCCGGATCTCGTCCCAACCTGCGTCGTAGAGCCCCCGGAACCGCTGGAGGTACTCGTCGGGAGCCTGGTGCGGGGCGTGTGCGGCGCCAAGCGCCAAGTAGAGGAAGTACGGCTTCTCCGGTGCGAGGGACACCTGACTGCGGATCATCCCGATCGACCGGTCGATGAGGTCGGCCGTGAGGTGGTAACCCTCGTCGCGCGGAGGTTCGACCGAGTGGTTGTCGGCTACCAGCGTCGGCGCGAACTGATCGGTCTCGGCATCCTGAAAGCCGTAGAATCGGTCGAATCCGCGACCCAGTGGCCACTGGTCGTAGGGACCGATCACGGTGGCCTCGTCGGCGGGCGTCAGATGCCATTTGCCGACGCAGAACGTGTTGTACCCGTAGTCACGCAGCAACTCCGGCGCGAGCGTGGCGGCCCGGCTGATGCCACCACGGTAGCCGGGGAATCCCGTGTCATATGCCGTGAGGCTGCCCATCCCCACCGAGTGGTGGTTGCGGCCGCTCAGCAAGCACGCGCGCGTCGGTGAGCACAACGGCGTCACGTGGAAGTTGGTGTAGCGCAGGCCTCCACTCGCGAGTGCGTCGATGTTGGGTGTCGGGATCTCCGATCCATAGCACCCGAGGTCGGAGAATCCCACGTCGTCGAGAACGAGGTACACGATGTCCGGACTCCCGTCCGGCGGTAGCTGGGGCGTCGGCCACCACGGTTGCGAGTCGGCCACATAGCGGCCGATCTTGCCCTGAAAGCCACGCCGGTGATCAGTTGCCTCTTTCGCCATATCTCTCACTCCCCACCAGGAATAATCCTGCACGCAAGCGCTAGAAAGTATTCTTTTTATGCCGGTTGTTTCGGCTCAGACCTGACCGACCTGAATCTGCTTGATCTCCAGGAGTGCCAGGACGGACTCCAGGCCGCCCTCCCGCCCGAGGCCGGACTTCTTGTAGCCCCCGAAGGGCACCAGCAGGCACGCCCCGCCCATGTTGAGGGTGATGGTGCCCGCCTCGATGCGGCCCGCGATCGACAGCCCACGTTCCTCATCGCGGGTGAAGATGCCCGCGGCGAGGCCGTACTCGGTGTCGTTGGCCATCACGATCGCCTCATCGATGGTGTCGTAGGCCTGCAGGGTGATGACCGGCCCGAACACCTCCTCCCGGACGATCCGCATGTCCGGGTGGACGTCGGCGACGAGTGTCGGCTCGACGAAGTAGCCGTGCGGCATCGACTCCGGCCGGCCCCCACCGGTGAGGATGGTGGCGCCTTCGTCGCGCGCGATGCGGATGTAATTCTCGACCTTGCTCCGATGGCCTGCCGAGACGAGCGGTCCGACCTGGGTGGCACGGTCGCTCGGGTCGCCGATGACAAGGGATGAGTAGAACTCGGTGAGCGCGGTGCGCCACTCCTGCTCCATCGCCCTGGGCACGAAAAGCCGGGAGTACGTCGTGCAGACCTGCCCGGCCTGACTCATCGTCCCGGCGAACACGACGTGCGCGTCCTTTGCGGGGTCCAGGTCGTCGAGGACGATTCCCGGGGACTTGCCCCCGAGTTCGAGGGTCACGTCGGTGACGTTCTCGGCCGCGTCCTTCATGATCCCGATTCCGGCGGCCGTACTGCCGGTGAAGGAGATGTGCCGGAACTCCGGCCGGGAGGTGATGCCCTCCAGGGGTGGGCGGTCGGCCGGCAGGAAACTCACCAGCCCCTTCGGGATACCGGCCGCCTCGATCGCGTCCGCGATGAGGAAACTGTTCATCGGGCTTTCGAACGCGATCTTGATGACGACCGGGCAGCCGGCGAGCAGTGCCGGCGCGAGCTTGACCAGGGTGATCGCGAAGGTCGTGTTCCACGGGACGATCCCGAGCACCGGCCCCACCGGCTCGTGCACGACGAGCGCCTCGACGTCCCCGACCCGGCGGCGCTCGACACCCGGGGGAAGCTGCTGAGCGAACTGCACGTAGCTCCGCACAATGGCCGCCCCGCGGGCCGCCAGCATTCTGCCCGGACCGACGAGACCACCAAAATCGTTGATGTGGACGGTCGCGATATCCTCAGCGCGCTTTTCGAGCTCCTGGGCGAGCCGCTCCAGGTATTCCGCCCGCTCCACATAGGTGAGGCCGCGCCAGGGGCTGGCCGCGAACGCGTCGGTCGCGGCCGCGATCGCACGATCGGCGTCGGCCATGCCCGCCTCGGGAACGGACCCGATGATCTCCTCGGTGCAGGGATTGACGATGTCGATGCGCGCCTCTGTCGAAGGTTCGACCCACTCACCGCCGATGAAGAGCTTGTCCCGAGTGAACAGGGTCCTGTCGATCCCGGTCATGACTGCTGAGCCAGTACGCCCGCGGCTTGCGGGACGGCCAATGCGGGCGACGGCTCGACCTCTCGAAGCGGGGCGGGGCGTTCGAGGCCAAGCGTGTCGCGGAGTGTCGATCCTTGGTATTCGGTGCGGAAGCAGCCGCGGTCCTGGAGTTCGGGCACCAGCAGGTCGCAGATCCGGTCCAGCCCTTCGGGCATGTACGGCGGTGTGATGGTGAATCCATCGCATGCCCGCTGGTCGTACCATTTCTGCATCTGGTCGGCGATACCGCTCGCGGTGCCCCGCAGCAGCTGATGGCTGGCCGACTTGGTCCGGGTCCGGATCAGCTGACGCAGCGTCGGCTTGTCCTGGGTGATGATCTGGTACATGTTCCGATACCGGCTGGCGTTGAGCATCGTGCTGCGCGCCGCGTCCTCGACAGTGGGCAGCCGCTCCACGGGGATCGGTTCGTCGAGGTCCAGACCGGTCAGGTCGGCACCGATGAGCTGGAAGCTGAGATCGGCCAGGCCGACCTCGACGGTGATGAGATCGGCGAGCATCTCGGCGATCTCATCGGCCTCCGCCTGGGTCTCACCGACCACCGGGATGAGCCCGGGCAGGACCGTGACCGCGCCGGGCGGACGCCCGAACTCGGCGACACGGCCCTTGAGCTTGGCGTAGAAGGAGACCGCGCCCTCGATATCGCTCTGCGAGGCGAAGACCACCTCGGCATTACGGGCGGCGAAAGCGATGCCCTCTTGCGACTGCCCCGCCTGGACGATGACGGGATGGCCCTGCGGCGAGCGCGGCATCGTCAGCGCGTCCTGGACCGTGAAGTGGGCGCCCTCGAACCGCGGGTGGTGGATCTTGCTGTGATCGGCCCACACCCCCCGCTCCCGGTCCATGACGACCGCGTCGTCCTCCCACGCATCCCACAGCAGCCGGGTGACATCAAGGAATTCCTGCGCCCGCGCGTACCGCTCCGCTTTCGCCGGCATCGTCGCATTGAAATTCTGCGCGCCGCTGTAGGACGTCACCACGTTCCACCCGACTCGCCCCTTCGACAGAAAGTCGAGCTGGGCCATCATCCGCGCGGTGTTATACGGCTCGGTGAAAGTGGTCGACACGGTCGCGATGAGACCCACATTCCGGGTCACCGCACTCAACGCACCCAGCGTCGTCAAAGGCTCATAAGGACACAGGTCAGGATTCACCGGGTCATCATCGAACGAGGCCTTGTCCGAAATGAAGATCGCATCGAACTTCGCCTCCTCCGCCCGCCGCGCGGAATACGTCGCCATCTCCAAACCCAGCAGGTCCTCGACCCCACTGCCCGGCCGCCGCCAGCTGTGCGTGAAACGACCGACCGGATTGAAGAACAACACCAAGCTCAACTGACCCTCGCGGTGTTCCATGGGTCATCTCCTCATGCGCTGGAAGGCGGCGTGGGCACGATTCAGGCCGGTGGTCCCGAAGGTCCGCTCACCGTCACTCATAAGAGTGTCCTCATCCTGGTCACTCCATGACACCGCCGAATGCTCGCGGTGTCCAATGCACTTCACGGCTGGTTTCATGCATTGAGTGCATGCGTGATCGCTGTCCAGTGGCGGCAAGGCGGGAGCGCAGCCGACCGCCGGCGAGGCTCGCCGCTTCCGCAGCCAAAAATAGGTATCCTCTTAATCAGGGGCTAGCGCGGTCGCCGGCCCTTGGCCCCGGCGGACGACGACCGCACTCGTCACCGCGCAGCCAATGCTCAGCCAGGAGGTTCCACCGCCGTGCGCCACTGCTGCCCACCGTCCCGATCACCCCGTGAGCCCCGTGCGGCCCTCGACGCTCCCACCACGGGCGCCACCAACACCAACGGGCTTATCACCTTGCCGGGCGGCACGTTCCGGATGGGAACCGACGCTGCGGACGGGTTCCCCGACGACGGCGAAGGCCCGGTGCGCGAGGTGACCGTGGAGCCGTTCGCCATCGACGCCTACGCCGTGACCAACGCTCGCTTCGCCGAGTTCGTCGATGCGACCGGGTACCGCACGGAGGCCGAGGCGTTCGGCTGGACCTACGTGTTCGCGAAGTTCGTGCCCGCCCCCCTGCGCCGAGGTGCGCCGCGGCCGGAGCAGGCACCATGGTGGCTGGCCGTCAGGGGCGCGTCTTGGCGCGCACCGGAGGGCCCGGGCAGCGATGTCGAGACGCGTCAGGACCACCCGGTCGTGCACGTGTCCTGGAACGACGCGGTCGCCTACAGCCGCTGGGCCGGGCGCCGCCTGCCCACCGAAGCCGAATGGGAGTACAGCGCCCGCGGCGGGCTCGACCAGGCGCGCTACCCGTGGGGTGACGAGCTCACGCCCGGCGGTGAACACCGGTGCAACATCTGGCAGGGCCGCTTTCCCGTGCACAACACCGAAGAAGACGGCTACGCCGGCACCGCACCCGTCGATGCGTTCGCGCCGAACGGTTTCGGCCTGTACAACGTGTCCGGCAACGTCTGGGAGTGGTGCGCCGACTGGTTCAACCCCACCCACCGCTCGATGCGCGGCGGGTCGTACCTGTGCCACGAGTCCTACTGCAACCGCTACCGCGTCGCCGCCCGCACCGGCAACACCCCCGACAGCTCCAGCGGCAACACGGGCTTCCGCACCGCCGCCGACGTCTGACAGCCCGAACGGTCTCGTCCCTAGTTATGGTCGACCAGGCCCCAGGAGTGGGCGGTGTCGACGTCGATCGGCGCTCCGGTGAGCGCTAGGTGCAGGGTGCGCCAGCGGCCGATGCGGCGCGGGATGCTGACCGTTCCGCCCGCCCCCGGGATCAGCCCCATGGACACCTCCGGCAGGCGGAACGTGGTGCCGGGCCTGGCGGTCACTGTCCCGGCGAACGCGGGGATCTCGATGCCGGCGCCGACGCAGGCGCCGTGCAGCCGCGCCGACGTCCGCCCGGCGAGGCGGTGGACCAGCCGCCCGGCGCCCGCGCGGGTCCGGACGAGATGGGCGGTGGCCAGGTCGGGTGCGGTGCCGAACTCATCGAGATCGCCGCCGGAGCAGAACGCGGGCCCTTCCGCGTCCAGGACGACGTGCCCGATATCGCTGTCGAGGAGCGCGACCTGAAGGGCGTCCACCAGGGCGTCACGCAGTTGCCGTCCGTAGGCGTTGCGGCGCTCGGGCCGGTTGAGGGTGACGCGCAGGGTTCCGGGCTCCGGGTCGTCCCGGACCACCAGCACCGGATCCTCCACCACGGGCGGCAGGGGACGCGGGCCGCGCTGCTTGAGCCAGCGCACGAACTCCGGGCCGCCGAGCAGGGTGGAGTAGGCGTAGGACTCGACGTCCAGGGCGGCGGGGACGGGCATCGACTCGGTGGTGCGCAGCACATCGCGCAGTACCAGTGACGCCAGCGGATTGCCCGTTACCGCCCGGTGCAGTTCGCCGAGCGCCGCTTCGGGGTCGTCGACGACGACGATTTCCCGGCCCGTCGCGGCACCTGGAGGGGCGAGGGTGAGGTCGAGCGCCCGCGACAGTCCGGTGGACGCCCCGCCGCCGGGCAGCAGGCCGATCAGCACGCGGTCGCCGTCGCGTGCCCGCCGCGTCGCGGCCCGCAGGGTCGCGGGGTCGGCGGCGCCGCCCAGATCGACGGCCATGAGCGGGGCGAGCACGGATCCGTGGCCGTCCATCAGCGGGCCGTCGGCGGCGCCGTCGGCGAACTCGGCCAGGGACAGGCGCGGTGGTCCGCCCATCGCTCACCTCGCAATACAGACTCCGGGGAGTGAATGCCGGAAAGTGTATCTTCGGCTCATGCCGATCGATCCGTGCCGGGTGACCGGAGATCACCGCAGGTGAACGCGGTGGGGGCGGAGGCGTGGGCGTCCTCCGGGGTGGTGGCGCTGACCGGACGCCCGGACGGGCCGCCGCTCGTGCCGCCGGGGAACGGCGCCGCCACCGCGCGGGCGCTGGCCGAGCGGTTCTCCGACCACACCAGCCGGACGGGACGTGCGGTGTGCGTGGACGGACCCCGGCTGCTGTCCGAGCGCGCAGCCCTCCTCGGCCTGCGGCGACGCGGCGGCGTGTCGGCGGGCGGTGCGTGCAGGCTGCTGCCCACGGCCGACGGGTGGGCGGCGGTCTCCTGCGCGCGTCCCGACGATCCGGCGCTGCTGGGCGCGCTGGCCGGCACCGAGGTCGGGGACGACCCATGGCCCGCGCTCGGCGCGTGGCTCCGCGAGCACACCGGAGCCGACCTGACCGAACGTGCCCGCCTGCTGGGGGTGGCGGCCGGCGCGGTGGCGCGGCGGCGTTCCCCGGCGCCGCTTCCCGAACCGCTGGAGCCGTGCACCCTGGAGGGGGCGCTGGTGGTCGATTTCAGCGCGCTGTGGGCCGGGCCGCTGTGCGCGCACCTGCTGGGACTGGCCGGGGCGCGGGTGGTGAAGGTGGAGACCCCGGCCCGCCCGGACGGCGCGCGGTACGGCCATCCCGGCTTCTACCGGTTGCTGCACGCCGGCCACCGCTCGGTCGTCCTCGACCCGGGCGCCCCCGCCGGAAGGCGCGCGCTGTCCGCCCTGGTGGACGCGGCCGACATCGTCATCGAGGCGTCCCGCCCGCGTGCCCTGGCCCGGTTCGGCTTGGACGCCGGGGCGGCCGTGGCCGCCGGCACCACCTGGGTGTCGATCACCGCCCACGGACGCGACGACGACGGGATCGGCTTCGGCGACGATGTCGCGGCCACCGCCGGCCTGGTCTGCCACGAGCGGGACGGGGCCCCGCTGTTCTGCGGGGACGCTCTGGCCGACCCGCTGACCGGGCTCACCGCCGCCGTGCTCGCCTCCACGGCCCCGCCCGGCGGTGGCGGCATGCTGTGGGACGTGGCGATGTCCGACGTCGTGGCCGCCACCCTTGGCACCGGTGATCCGGACATCCCCTCGCCCGCCGCCACCCGGGACGGGGACGGCTGGGCCGTCGACACCGCGGACGGGCCGGTGCCCGTCGCCCTCCCGGCCGTCCGCCGAGCCGCCGGACCCGCCGCAGCGATGGGCGAACACACCCGCGAGGTGCTGCGCGAGCTGGGGATCGCTGCCCCGTGAAGGAGACGGGGTTGCTGCTGCGGGACGCCGAGCTCGACGGCGGTCCGCGGCGCGCCGACGTCCGCATCGCCGGAGACAGGATCGCCGAGATCGGCCACAGCCTGCCGCGCCGTCCCGGCGAGCGCGTCGTGGAGTGCCGAGGCGGCGCCCTGATCCCCGGGCTGTGCGACCATCACCTGCACCTGCACGCACTCGCGGCCCGCCGCCACTCCGTCCCTTGCGGGCCTCCCCAGGTCAGCGACCACGCCGGGCTGGCCGCCGCCCTCTGGGACGCGGCCCCCGACGAGCACGGCTGGATCCGCGGCACCGGCTACATCGAGACCGTCGCCGGTGACCTGGACGCCGCGGCCCTGGACCGGCTCCAACCGCACCGTCCCCTCCGCGTCCAGCACCGCAGCGGCGCCCTGTGGATGCTCAACACCGCCGCCCTGACGGCCACCGGGCTCGCCGCCGCGGGCCACCCCGGCATCGAACGCGACCCGCACGGCACACCCACCGGGCGGCTATGGCGGGCCGACGCCTGGCTGCGCACCCGCCTGCCGCCCTCACCTCCGCTGCCGCTCGACGACGTGGCGAGGGAGCTGGCCGGGTTCGGCATCACAGCGGTCACCGACGCCACCCCCGACCTCGGTCCCGCCGCGCTGGCCGCCTTCGACCGCGCCGTGGCCGGCGGGACGCTCCCCCAGCGCCTCCACCTCCTGGGCGCCCCCCTGGACGCCCTCACCACCGACCCCCGCATCAGCGCCGGCCCCTACAAGATCGTGATCGCCGACTCCGCCCTGCCCGGTCTCGACGACCTCAGCGACCGCATCCGCGCCGCGCACGACCGGGGCCGTCCCATCGCCGCGCACTGCGTCACCCGCGAGGCGCTGGTGCTCCTGCTGGCCGCACTCGACCAGGCAGGACCGGCCTTCGGCGGCGACCGCGTCGAGCATGCCGCCCTCGTCCCGGCCGAGCTGATCGACGACATCGCCCGGCGCGGCGTGCGCGTGGTCACCCAGCCCGGCTTCATCGCCGATCGGGGTGACGACTACCTGCGCGACGTCGCAGCCGAAGACCACCGCGACCTCTACCGGTACGCGTCGCTACGAGTGGCCGGGGTGCCGGTCGGCCTCTCCAGCGACGCCCCGTACGGGCCACTGGACCCCTGGCAGGTGATGACCGCGGCCGTCCACCGCCGCGCCCGATCGGGAACGACCGTCGGGCCGGCCGAACGCATCGCCCCGCTCACCGCCCTGCACGCCTACCTCACCCCACCCGAAGAACCGGGCGGACGGATCAGGACGGTCCAGGCCGGTGCCCCCGCCGACCTGCTTCTGCTGCACGTCCCGCTCACCGAAGCACTCCACCGCCCCAGCGCGGCGCTCGTGCGAACGGTGGCGATCGAAGGCCGCCCGGTCCTCTAGACCCTGGAAGGCGGAGCCTGGAGCCCGCCCCGTGGTGGGCCTTCAGCGGCGTCCAGAGCATCTCGATACGCGATCACCGTCCCGCTCGACCGGGCCCCGTCCGGTACGGCGAGAAAGCGCGACAGGGGGGTCCTCGGCCCCGCCGGGCTCACGGCTCGGCGGGGGCGAGGACCCGTCCGGTCAGGTCAGTCGTAGTAGTTGGGCTGGGACTGGGCGTTGAGCACGTCCAGCCTGACGCGCTTGGCCCGGTCGGTGCGCGGGTCACGGAGGTCGATGACGTCCAGGCCCCGCTGGATCTCGTTGGAGTAGATGTAGCCGTTGTAGTAGTACGTGGACCACGTGCCGGCCAGGTACTGCAGGTTGTCCGCCCACGGACCGCGGTCGAGCCAGGCGATCTCCTTGGGGTTCCGGGAGTCGGTGAAGTCCATGACCGAGATGCCGCCCTGGTACCAGGACTGCACCATGATGTCCTTGCCCTTCACCGGGATCAGCGAGCCGTTGTGGGCCACGCAGTTCTCGTTGTCGGTGTTGTGCCGCGGGATCTTGTAGTAGCTGCGGAACTTCAGCTTGCGGTGCTTGCCCTTGCCGACGATGTCGTAGATGGCGTTGGCGCCCTTCTCCTGACCGATCGTCGGGTTGCAGGTGGCCGCGGAGCCGCCGCCCAGCTCGTCGGTGAAGACGATCTTGTTGGCGCGGTTGTTGAACGTCGCCGAGTGCCAGAACGCGAAGTTCTCGTCGTCGCGCACGCTGGTGATGGTGCGCGGCTTGAGCGGGTCGGAGATGTCGAACAGCACGCCGTCGCCCATGCACGCCCCGGCCATCAGGTCCTTGTCGGGGTAGGCGGTGAGGTCGTGGCAGCCCGAGGTGGCCCTGGTCTGGCCGGGCCACGGCGTGTCCGGGGGGTCACCCGGGTTGCCGCCGTCCGGGAACAGCACCGGCTCGGCCGCCACGCTCGCCGCGGTCGGGTTCCGCAACGGGACCTTCACGATCGAGATGAGGTCGTGCGGAGGCCGGCAGTCCGGGTAGGTGTCGCTCGGGTTGTACGACGACACGTAGATGTAGGCCGTGCGCTTGCCCGGGACGAGGGTGTTGGTGTGGGAGCCGCACTTGGTCTCGACGGCCTTGACGTAGCGCGGGTTGCGCACGTCGCTGATGTCGAAGATCTTGATGCCCTCCCACGCCGTCTTGTCGGTCGCGGGCTTGGCCACGGACTGGCACGAGTCGTCGCTCCGCGAGCTGTCCGTCGACAGGAACAGCAGGTTCCCGGCGATGGACACGTCGTTCTGGGATCCGGGGCAGTGCACGACCGTGACGACCCGCGGCTTCTGGGGTCGGCTGATGTCGTAGACCGTGAAGCCCTCGTAGTTCCCGCCGAAGGCGTACCGTCCCTTGAAGGCCCAGTCCGAGCCGTACGCGGCGGGTGCGGCGAGCGGCCCCTGCTTGGGGATGTTCGCCAGATGATGCATGTTGGGCGTCTTGCTGATCTCGTCCCCGGCCGGGCCGGCCGAGGCCGCCGGGACGAACGCGGCCGAGATCACCAGCACAAGGCCCGAGAGGGTCCCCAAGAGGCTTCTGCGTCTGGTACGTCGCTTGATAACTGGCGGCACCCTGACTCCTTTGTCTCCATGACCCCCGAGAACAGGCTCGATTCTGGAGTATCGAGGGTTTCGAGATGTCTGTACAGGTTTGAGCTTGTATATCGGCATTTTTTGATCAAAGGACCCTTTTGCTCTGGTCCGTTCTGCGGGTACGGTCCGGGTGGCCGGCTGGACGTGGGAGGTTCGATGCGGCACCGGATCGCGGTGGTGGGCGTGGCGGTCGCGATGGCCGCCGGCACCCTGACGGCTTGCAGCGGCGACGCCGAACCCGAGGCGGCCCCGTCGAGGTCCGTGCTGGTGCCGGGCCGGCCGGGCGAGCCCAACAAGACGCAGGTCGCGGGTCCGCGCAAGGCCGCGCCGCCCACCGCGGCCGAGGTCGGGTTCGTGCAGATGATGATCCCCCACCACGCGCAGGCGCTGGAGATGTCCGCGCTGGCTCCGTCCCGGGCCTCTGACCAGCGGGTTCGGTCGCTGGCCTCCCGCATCGACGCGGCGCAGAAGGTCGAGATCGAGACGATGCGGTCGTGGCTGAAGCAGAACGCCGAGGCCGTCCTGAAGGCGCACGGCCGCAATCACGGCGCGCACACCGGCATGGCGGGAATGGCCACGCCGGAGCAGTTGAAGCAGCTGCGGGACGCGCGTGGCGGGACGTTCGACGAGCTCTACCTCAAGCTGATGATCACCCATCACCAGGGCGCGCTCACCATGGCCAAGGACGTCCTGGACAAAGGCACCGACGTCACCGTCCAGCAGATGGCACGCGACGTCCAGTCCACCCAGCTGGCCGAGATCGACCGCATGAACGACCTGCTGGCGAGCTGACCGCGATCAACCCACTATCGGTCAGACGTTGATCACGATGCGGCCGCGGATTTCGCCTTTGAGGAGTTTTGCGGCGAGTGCGGGGACGTCCTTGAGGGCGGCGTCGTTGACCACGGTGCGCAGTTCGTCGGCCGTGAAAAGGTCGTTCAGCGTGACCAGGCTTCGTGGCGCAAGGCGATCGGGGCGTTCACCGAACCGACGCCCAGCAGCGAGACGTTGCGCAGGATGAAGGGCATCACCGTCGCCGGCAGCCCCGGGCCGCCGGCCAGGCCGCAGGCCGCGACCGCCCCGCCGTAGCGGACCTGGGAGAGCACGTTGGCCAGGGTGGGCCCGCCGACGCTGTCGATTCCGGCGGCCCACCGCTGCTTGGCCAGGGGTTTCGGCTCGCCGGTGAGCGACTCGCGCTCCACGACCGCGGCGGCCCCGACCTCCTTCAGGTAGGCGTGCTCCTTCTGCTTGCCGGTCGCGGCGTGGACCTCGTATCTGCACCCTCATCCACCTCCACGACCCCGGCCACCTGTGGCTGTGAAACACGATCAGCGCCGCCACGAACACCCTCGTCCACCCCGGCCGACGCCCGGCGGGCGGTGTGTACGGCGTTGGGGGTATTTGCGGAGTCTCCCGTGGGCGGATGTGGTGGGACGGACCTTGCGGCCAACGTGTGCGGCATCGCAGCACAGCCAGCTGGAAGGAATCCGCCATGAAACAGCGCACAGCGTTGCGGTTCGTCGCATCCGCCGCCGGGACGGTCGTTCTGTTCTCGGGTGTCGGCCTCACCGCGCAGGCGTCCGCCGAGACGGCCGCGCGTCCCGCAGCCGCGTCCACCGTCCTGGAGACGCGGGCGGTGACCGCTTGGATCGAGAGGAACGCGCATCGGCTCGGGACGGTCGATCCGGCTGCGCCGCTGGACGACCTGGAGCCCCTGCGGCGTTCGGTGGGGAACGCCTCGATCGTCGGCCTGGGCGAGCCGCAGCACGGGCTGCGGGAGGTGACCGCTCTCAAGCACCGCACCTTGCGCTACCTGGTGGAGCGGATGGGGTTCCGGTCCATCGCCTGGGAGGACGACTGGACGCTCGGCCTGGAGATCGACCGGTACGTCCGCACCGGCGAGGGGGACATCGACGCGCTCCTGCGGCGGACGAGCGGCGCCTGGGCCAACCGCGACACGGCGGACGCGCTCACCTGGCTGCGCGACTTCAACAAGGGACGCAAGAAGAGCGACCAGGTCAGGTTCGTGGGCGTGGAGTACTACACGACCTGGCTCCCGGCCTACGACATCGTCGACGCGCACGTCGCGAAGGCCGCGCCGTCGCTCGTCCCCGAACTGCGAAGGCACATGGAGTGGCTCCGGCCGACGAAGCCGGACGCCTGGGCCCACGCCCGCTGGTACATGAACGAGGTGAAGGACAAGAAGCCGTACGTCGAGCACGCCCGCGACCTGTACGACATGGTCGAGCGACTGCCGCACCGGCCCGGCGACCGGGCGTACTCGCTGGCGGTGCACGCCGCCAAGCAGATCCGCTCCTTCTATCTCAACTACTACATTCCGCGTCAGACGTCCTATGCCTTCCGGGACGCCCGCGCGGCGGAGAACCTGCGCTGGTGGCGCGGCCGTCACCACGGCAAGGTCGTGTACTGGGCGGCCACCCCGCACACCGCCGTCGCTCCGGGCATGCGCCTGTTCAGCCCGGAGCAGGGCGAGATGGCCTTCGCGAGCGTCGGGTCGTACCTGCGCCGTTGGTTCGGGGACGGCTACCGGTCGATCGGGTTCACCTTCGACCACGGGACGATCGCCGGGGAAAGCGGGACGGTCGAGATGCCGCCGCCGCGCGAGGGGTGGGTCGAGCGCCCGTTCGGTCAGGCCACCCGCTTCGACCAGCTGCTCATGGACCTGCGCGTGGACGCGCCCGCGCCGGTGCGCGAGTGGCTGCGGTCTCCGATCGCCACGCGCGGTATCGCCACCGAGACCCCTGAACTTCCCTACGACTCCTACGCCACCGGCGGCACCGTGCGGCAGTGGTTCGACCTGGTCGTCCACCGCCAGGCGGTCACCCCCGCACGACCGCTCTAAAAGTCGGGGCGCGGGGCGGGGGTTGTGCAGGCAAGAGGCCCCTTGGTGCACAACATCCTCGGAGGTAGCTTCCCTGCGGTCACTAGCAGGCCCCCACCATTCGAGGACTCCCGTGCGCGTCATCAGCACCACGTCCATGAAGTCAATGCGTCTCGCGACCCTGTCCGTGGGGCTCGGGTTGGCGCTCACCGCCTGTCCCGGAGGAGACGGAGAAAAGGAGAAAGGGGGCGGCGGGTCAGGCGCCTCGTCCGAGGCGACCCTCGGCCGGAGAGATGCCGTCATCGCCCGCGAAGGGCTCTTCGGCGGGCTGTCCATCACCGACACCCGGGCCAGCAAGTACCGCTTGGAGGTGCTCGGCCTTGAGCGGCGGGGCGAGTTCACGAAGCTGCGGGTGGCGGTCAACTACCTGGACGAAGGCGGCAGGGGAAGCAACCTCGGCTTCGGCGGCTATGAGCTGCTCGATCCGGTGGGCCGCAAGCTGTACAAGGCGATGGCCCACTACGAGCTGAGCCCCCGCGAGCTGTTCTTCACCAGGGGCGTCCGGTACGAGTCGGACATCTGGTTCCCCGCCCTTCCGTCCACGGTCAAGCAGGTCTCGGTGTTGACGCCGGGCAGCACCTCGGAGCTGCCCGGCGTCACGGTGACCGACGGCCCGGCCGCGCCGCCGCCGGGAGCGACGCCGCCGGGCCCCACCGTCTCCGGGACCGCCGGTCCGGAGCCGGGCCAGACCAAGGTGTACGCCGTCGAGCCGCCGGCCCCGGGCACCGAGCCCGTCGTCAAGGACCTCTACGACCAGATCGACGGGGAGAGCGGAACGTCGACGACCGGTGCCGGGACGCAGATCGAGGGCCTGCGCAGCGACGTCCTGTTCGCCTTCGACTCGGACAGGCTCTCCGGTAAGGCCCAGGGCATCCTCGACAAGATCGCGCAGGAGATGGCCCAGCGTGCCGACCCCTCCAAGCCGGTGACGATCGAGGGCCACACCGACGGCAAGGGCACCCGGAGCTACAACCAGAGCCTCTCGGAGCGCCGCGCGAGGGCGGTGCAGGCGGCGATCGCGCCCAAGCTCGGGCAGGTGCGGTTCGCGGTCTCGGGCAAGGGGGCGGACGAGCCGCTGGTCGAGGAGGAGAAGAACGGCGCCGACGATCCCCAGGCCCGAGCCCGCAACCGGCGGGTCGAGATCTCCTACGGCCTCAAGGCCGGGGACCCCGGAGCCGCCGGAGGGACGGGCGGCGGCGCGGCGGGCGCGGGACGTCCCGCGGAGTTCCGGGCGGCCCCGGGCGGGGTCGTCGCCGAGCGCCGGGCCGACGGCCGCAACAGCATCGGCGAGCCGGTGCCGTTCCGGCTGCGCGTCCACCCCTTCTACCGGGACGGCGCCTTCCTGGTCGGGGTGGTGGAGGCGACCAGCGAGGCCGAGGGGGTCGAGCCGGCCGCCTTCGGCGGCGAAGGGATCTTCGGCGGTCAGGGGGTGAACGGGTTCAGCGTCACCGACGGCTCGGGGAAGACCTACCTGCCGGTGCGCACCGCTCCCCAGGGAAGCGAGGAGGAAGGGACGTACGTCGGCTCGGCCATCATGTACTGGCGGCCGAAGACGCCGTACCGCTCGTACGTCTACCTGACGGCGCCGCCCGCCGGGACCAAGACCGTCACGCTCGACGCCGTGAGCTTCGGCAAGATCCCGAACATCCCCGTCTTCGGCGGATAGGGGCGGTTCAGCGGAGTGCGGAGACGGTGGCGGCGGCGCGGCGGAGGTCGAGGTCCCACGTGGTGATCGTCTGGTCTCCGCCGGAGGACAGCAGGGTCCGGTCGTCCCGGCTGAAGTCCAGGCCGAGGACCACGTCGGAATGGCCCGTGAGGACGGCCCATTTCGAGCGCCGGGAAACGTCCCAGACGACCACCGTGCGGTCGAGCCCGGCGGTGGCGAGCCGGCGGCCGGACGGGCTGAACGCGATCGCCCGTATCTCGGCCGCGTGGCCGCGCAGCCGGCCTGCCCGGCGGCGGTGGCGCAGGTCCCACAGCAGGACCTCGCCGCCGCCCCCGCCCGCGGCGAGGAGCCGCCCGTCCGGGCTGATCGCGATGCTCGCCACCCTGCCGGGGTGTCCGGGCAGGACGGCCGTCCGCTGCCGGCGTTGCACGTCCCAGAGCGTCACCGCGCGGTCGTCGTCGCCGGTGGCGAGCATCCGCCCGTGCGGGCCGAACGCGAGGCCCTTCACCAGCGGCCGGCCCCGTTTCAGCACGGCGGTCCGCCGGCGGGTGGGCACGTCCCAGAGGATGAGGGCGCCGCTCTGGTCCGCCGCGGCGAGCGTCCTCCCGTCCGGGGCGAGGTCGAGGGCGTAGATCTTGTCGGTGTGGCCGCGCAGCGTGCCGACGCGTCGGCGGTCCCGCCAGATGTGGATCAGGGCGTCGTCGCCGCCCGTGACGACCAGCCCGGAACCGTGGTCCACCACGGCGGCACCGCGAGGATGCGCGGAGACGGTGGCGGCCGGGCGCCGCGACGCCGTGTCCCACCAGCGCAGGCCGCCGTCCTGGCCCACGGAGACGAACCCCTTCCCGCCGGGATCGAGGGCGATGTCGTTGACCCAGTCGGTGTGGCCGATGTACGGCGTGCGCCGCAGGTCCCAGACGAGGGTGGTCTGGTCGAGCGCGGCCGAGGCGATCCGGTTCCCGTCGGGGCTCACGGCGATGTCGTAGATCCCGCCGCTGTGCCCGGTGAGCGTGGTGATGTTCGTTCGGGAGGCGGTCTCCCAGAGCTTGACGGTCCGGTCGTATCCACTGGAGACGAGCGTCCGCCCGCCGTCGGTGAAGGCCAGCGCCGAGATCGTGTCGGTATGCTGCATCCGCCGTGCCGGGCCTCGCTCCTCACCGCTCTCCAGGTCCAGCAGGTGGACCTCGTCGTCGTCGCCCGCGGCGGCCAGCGACCGGCCGTCCGGGCTGAAGGCGACGGCGGTGAGCAGGGCGTCGCCGACCTTCACCGTCCGGACCCGGTCGTCGTCCGGACGCCAGAGCGCGACGCGGCCGTCGTCGCCCGCGATCGCCACCGTGCGGCCGTCGGGGGCGTAGGCCACCTCCGTCGTCAGGCCGCCGTGGCCGTCGATCGCGTCGACCTCGCGGCCGGTGGCGACGTCCCAGACGGCGGCCGTGCGGGCCGCGCCCGCCGCGGCGAGCCGGCGGCCGTCGGGGCTGAAGGCCAGGCCGTCCAGAACGCCCGCCATCCTCATCCGGCGCACCGGGACGTGGTCCGACGTCCGCCACAGCGTGATCACGCCGCCGAGGTCCGCGGTCGCGAGCAGGCGCCCGTCCGGGCTGTACTCCAGGATGCGGACCGCGCCCCCGGACGACGCGAACCGGGCGCGCGGGACGCGCCGCTCCGGATCCCATGTGATCACGGCGCCGTCCTGGCCGCCGGTCGCGAGCTCCCGGCCGTCCGGGCTGAACGCCACCGACTTGACCATGCCCGCGTGCCCGGCCAACCGGTACTGGTACGGCTGCCGTCCCGCGATGCTCAGCAGGGCGCCGCGGGCGTCCAGCGTGGGCGCCGTCCGGTGGGCTCGCACCGCGCGGTCGGCGGCGCCGGGGACGTCCGCGGGCAGCCGCGCCATGGCCTCGGCGGCCAGCTGGCGGGACCGGGCGCGCCGGCGCTGGTCGTCGGCCTCGACCCGTTCGGTGACCGCCACCGTCCCGGCTCCCGTCGCGACGAGCAGCAGCACCGACAGCGCCGCCACCAAGCCCTGGAGGGTGCGCGTGCGGTGTTCGGCGGCGGCCCTCCTGGCCTGCTCCGCGGCGATGGACGCGTCCAGGAAGGCGCGCTCGCGCACGGTGAGGTCGTCCGGGTGGGCGTCCGCCCACTCGGTCGTCGCGTCCAGCCGCGCGCCCTGGTGGAGGTCCCCCTCGTCGCGTCCCATCGCCTCCCACTCGACGGCGGCGACGCCGAGCCTGCGGTGCAGGCGCAGTCCCTCCTGGTCCGCGGAGATCCAGTCCCGCAGCCGCGGCCAGGTCCGGATCAGCGCCTCGTGCGCGATCTCAACGGTGTCCCCGTCGATGGCGACCAGCCGCGCGCCGGCCAGCCGCTCGATGAGGGCGCCGTCCCCCTCTGACCGGTGGGCGGGCCGCCGCGTGCCGTGGCCGGGTCCCGTCTCGGTGACGTTGACCATCCGGAGCAGTAATCGCCGGGCGGCCTGCCGTTCCGCCTCCGGGAGCGTCCGGTAGACGCTCTCGGCGGTGTCCGCGATCGCGCCGTGGACGCCGCCCGCGGCGTCGTAGCCCGCGAGCGTGAGGTTCTTGCCCTTGCGCCGCTTCCACGTCTCCAGGAGGGCATGGGAGATCAGCGGCAGCGCGCCCGGCTCGGTGCCGGCGTCCTGGATCACCCGCGCCACCAGCGCGGGCTCGACCATCAGCCCGGCGTTCGCGGCGGGTTTGACGATCGCCTCGCGCAGGTCCTCGCCGCGCATCGAGCCGACCAGCACGCTCGCGTTCCGCAGGGCCGCGGTCAGCCCCGGATGCTCGGCGCAGTGCCCGTAGAAGTCGGCCCGCACCGCGATGACCACCCGTCCCGGACGGTCGAGCAGGGCGTCGACGAGCGCGTGGCGCTCGGACACGTCCGGGTGGAGCGTGAAGACCTCCTCGAACTGGTCGACGATCAGCGCCTCGGCCTCCGGAAGCGGCTCGGGCGCCCCGGGCGTGACGACCGCCGCCCCCGGGCCGAGGCGCGGGACGACCCCCGCCCGCAGCAGCGACGACTTCCCGCTCCCCGACGGCCCGAACACGGCGACGAACCGGTTCCGGTCGAGGCGGGCCAGGATCTCGTCCACCAGCTCCGCACGGCCGAAGAACCTCCCGGCGTCCTCCGCCTCGTACCGGGACAGCCCCAGGTACGGCGGCTCGGCCGCGTGCTCCTCCGTCTCCCCAGCGAGCTCGCGGCGCACGTCGTGCCAGGCGCGCCGCCATCGCTCCCGGTCGCCGTCGCAGGCCTCGACGTAGGCGAGGGCGACCTGGAGGCTGGGGAGCCGCTCCCCCCGTGCCGCCGCGGCCAGCGCCGACGCGGAGAACCGGGTCGCCTCGGCCAGTTGCCGGTAGCCGGGCTCACCCGCCTGCCGCCGCAGCTCGCGCAGCTCGTGGGCGAACCGCTGGAGGGGGCCGGCGTCCGGGTCGAGCGCGCGCTCGGGACGGGGCACGGCCGGGATTCCTTTCCACCGGAGCGTCGCGCGGGCCGTGCCCCCGTTGCCACGCGGCCACGGTCCACACAGGGGCCAATGGTCACCAGATGTCACCGACGCCATACTTTACGGCGTCCGCCCTCATATGGAAGGACCCACTTGAACGCATCCGGCTGTCCCGACCCGGCCCGGCCGCGAGGTCAGGTTCGCCTGCGGGCCGGCCGCGAGGGCCACCAGATGACCCGGCCCAGGTCGTAGGAGGCGGCGGGGACGAGCAGCGCCCGGACGACGAACGTGTCGATCAGGATGCCGACGACGATGATGAACCCGATCTGCGCCAGCGGGACGAACGGCAGCACCCCGAACAGCGAGAACACCACGCCGAGGACCACGCCCGCCGAGGTGATCACACCGCCGGTCGTGGTCAGCCCCCGGACGAGGGCCTGCCGGGTGTCACCGAGGCGCACGGCCTCCTCCCTCACCCGGGCCATCAGGAAGATGGTGTAGTCCACCCCCACGGCGATGAGGAACACGACGCAGAACAGCGGCAGCGACGCGTCCGTGGCGGGGAAGTCGAAGACCCGGTTGAAGAAGATCGCCGAGAGCCCGAGGGCGGCGGCGGCGCTCAGCACGACCGTGGCCATGAGCAGCAGCGGGGCCACCAGCGCCCGCAGCAGCGCCATGATCAGCAGCAGCACCGTCACCAGCACGAGCGGGATGACCGTTCGCAGGTCCGCCCAGCCCGCGTCGACGGTGTCGATGGCGATCGCGGTGCTGCCGCCCACGCGGGCGTCGGCGTCGACCGCGTGGGCGGCCGTCCGCAGGCGTTCGACGGTGTCCCCCGCCGCGGAGCTGTCGGGGGCGTCCACCAGGGTCGCCTGCAGCAGCACCCGGCCGTCGACGACCTTCGGCGGCCCGCCGGGCCGGTCGGACAGGGCCGTGACGCTCTGCACCCCGGGCACCGCCCGCGACACCCGGGCCAGCTCGCCCTGAGCCGCGGCCGGTCCCACGATGAGCGCCGGGACGCCCGAACCGGCCGGATAGTGCCGGGCCAGGACGTCCAGGCCGACGACCGAGTCCGGCTTGTCGCCGAGGAACTGCTCGCTCATCGGGGAGCCGGACGCCTTGAAGCCCGGCATGAAAAGGGCCGGCACGACCAGGACCGCCGCCGTGCCCGCCCAGATCGTCCGGGGACGCCGGGAGATGGCGCCCGCCGCCCGGCCCCAGATGCCGCGCTCCAGCCTGTGTTCGGAGCCGTACCGGGGACGCAGCGGCCAGAAGGCGACCCGGCCGAGCAGGGCGAGCACCGCCGGAAGGAAGGTGAACGTCGCGACCAGCGAGGCGAGGATGCCCAGCGCGAGGACGGGCCCGTATCCGCGGTTGGAGCTCAGCTCGGACAGCAGCAGGCACATCATCGCGATGATCACCGTGATGCCGGAGGCGATGATCGCCGGAGCCGAGCGGCGCACCGACACCATGATCGCCTCGTACGCGGACTCCCGGTCGCGCAGCTCCTCCCGGTACCGGCCGACGATCAGCAGCGCGTAGTCGGTCGCCGCGCCGATGCAGATCAGCAGCAGCGCCCCCTGGCTCTGCCCGTTGAGGTCGATGAGGTCCTCGCGGGCGAGGAAGTACACCACCACCGACGCCAGGGTCTGCGCCAGCTGCGCCGAGGTCAGCACCACGACCGGGAGGATGACGCTGCGGTAGACCAGCACCAGGATGACGAACACGACGACGGTGGCGATGACCAGCAGCCGCACGTCGGCGCCCTCGAAGATGCCGGCCAAGTCGCCTTCCATGCCGCCCGGCCCGGTGACATGGGCGGTGAGGCCGGGATGGCTCCGCGCCCGCTCCCGGATCTCCTGCACGGCACCGGGCAGCTGGGACGCGTCCCCCGTCGTCGACAGGGGCACCACGATCTGCAGCGCGCGCCCGTCGGCCGACGGGATCGGCCCGGATATCCGGCCGGCGACGCCCTCCACGGACGCCAGGGCGCGCTGGTCCCCGGCCACCGCCGCCCGGTCGCCGGCGGTGATGCCGGAGTCGCGGACGTACACCACCACGGCCGGCGTCTGCTCCTCGCCGAAGAAGTCCGGCTCGATCTGCGCGACCTGGGTCGCCTCCGCGCCCGCGGGCAGGAACGAGGCGTTGTCGTTCTTGACGACGTCACCCAGCATGCCCGCGTAGCTTCCGCCCGCGCCCAGGAACACCAGCCATCCGGCGATGAGCAGTACGGGCACCGGCCACCGGCGGTAACGCCGGCCGCCTCCCTTCGCCGGGTTCTCTCTGCGATTACGCATGTCTCCTCGCAATTCGGATCGCACAGGTCGCGAACCGAACCGGAGGGACCGCGGACTATCCTGGAAGACGCCACCTTGCAGCCGGAATCCGTTTCACGGTTCGGTTCGAGGTACTCCCCGGCGCGGTGTTGCCGCACCGCGCCGGGGATCTTTCGGGGTTACGTCGTTTCGGGGCCGGCCCCCCTCTCCGCCAGCTCGGCCAGGTCGGGCGGCACGTCACCGGTCCGGTGGAACTCCCGCCAGATCTCCAGGCCCGGAAACGAGCCCTCGGCGATCTCGTCCGCCAGCCCGCGCGCCCAGCGCAGTTCGGCCGTGCGCACGGCCAGCTCGTACTCGGTCTCGATGAGGAACAGCCGGGGAATCTGCCCCGCCTGCTCCGCCAGCTCCGCCTCGGTCGTGGCGATCCGCTCCTCCAGCGTGCCGGCGCGCGCCCGCAGCAGGCCGACGGCCTCGTCGGGCGACAGCACCGAGAGCACGGACAGCCCGGCCTTGAACCTGCTCTCCTCCCGCTGGGTCTCGCCGACCAGCTCGCGGACCCAGTCCACGAGCTCCGCCCGTCCCGCCTCGGTGATGCGGTAGACGGTCCGTTCGGGGCGGGCGCCCTGCCGCTCGCTGTGGACGGCCTCCACGAAGCCGTACTTCTCCAGGTTCTGGACGACCCGGTACAGCGATCCCCACTTGATCGCCATGTCGTCGTCCTTGCCCCGGGCGCGCAGCAACGACGCGACCTCGTAGGGGTACATGGGCCTGGTCATGAGGGTCGACAGGACGGCCAGCCCGAGCAGGTTGGACACCTTGCGACGCTTGACCATGACCCACCACCAATACTCCGATGCGAGTATACGCATCGGAGTTAGGCGCCACAACGCCCTTCACGGACTGCGGCAGTTCCGTCGGCAGACCTCACGGTCGACGACATCGAGTCGAGGTGAGCGCCGTCGCAGGATGAGTGGAGCGACGTAAGGAGGTTGGTTTGGGCACCGAACTCGGATCCGCGATCCCACCCGGGGACACCCGCCAGGCGACCCGTGCACCGGTGACGCCGGCGGCCCCGCCGGCAGATCACCACGGGCTGCGCGACGTCCTCGCACGCTTCGCGAGCGGCGTGACCATCACGACCACGCGTCGCGTCGGCGGCGAGCCCATCGGCATCACGGCCAGTTCGTTCTCGGCCCTGTCCCTCGAACCAGCGCTCGTGCTCGTCTGCGTCGCGCGTTCGGCACTCAGCTTCCCGTTCTTCAACGACTGCGCCACCTTCGGCATCTCGATCCTTGCCGAGGGCCAGGCCGACGTCGCTCTGCGGTACGCGACGGCCGGGGCGCTGAAGTTCACCGACGAGGACCATTTCGTCGGCGCCGCTTCGGGTGTGCCCCTGATCCATGGCGCGCTCGCGCACATCGAGTGCGAGCGTCACCAGTCGCTACCGGGCGGCGACCACATCATCCTGATCGGCCGGGTGGTGCACTCCGCCCGCACATCGGGACGGCCGCTCCTCAACTTCAACCGCACGTTCGGAGAGTTCACCCAAGCAAGCCGCGACGAGCGAGATGCAGATGACTGAGAACCCAGATGCCGCCGGTGTGGTGGTCGTTCGATCGGCCGACGTGGCCAGGGAGACAGACTACGAGGCGACGATGCCTCACGAGTTCGGCATCGGACCGCACACCGGTTCCGCACGGCTGAACGTGCACGCTGCTTATCTCCCGCCGGGAGCGCGTACCCGCGCCCACTACCACCTCCACTCGGACGCCGCCGGCTACGTGCTCGAAGGCCGCCTACGGCTCGTCACGTGGAATGAGGATTACGAACGGCTGGAGCAGGAGGTGTCCGCTGGCGATTACCTCTATGTCCCTCGCGGCGTGATCCACCAGTTCGTCAACGCCAGCGACACCGAGCGATTCGGGGTGCTCGGCATCTACAACGACGGGCTCTACGACGGGAACGGCCGTCCCGCCGGCAAGTTCTACACCGAACCGCCGCTGTCATGAGCACGACCTCGATCGGGACGAGCGCCGAGCCCCGCGTTCTGTGGACGCCGCCGCAAGAGCGAGTGGCCAAGAGCCGCATGGTGGACTTCGCCGCGTGGTGGTCCGAGCGACTGGGCCGTCCGTTGGAGACCTATCAAGAGCTGTGGAACGCCTCAGTCGCGGACATCGGGCGGTTCTGGGCTGATCTCGCTCTCTACTTCGATGTGACGACAAGCCTCGCCCCGGGCGCCGCCCTCGTCTCCGGTCAGATGCCCGGTGCCCGCTGGTTTCCCGATGCCGAGCTGAACTTCGCCGAGCTCGCGCTACGCGGCTTCGAGGACCGCGACATCGCCGTCGTGACACTGGTCGAGGGCGGTGAGCCTGTCGAGGTCACGGCCGGGGAACTCAGGCGCCAGGCCGGTGCGCTGGCACGGACTCTCGTGGACCTCGGGGTGCGGCCCGGGGACCGGGTGGCGGCCTACCTGCCCAACACCCTGCCGGCCCTAATCGGCCTGCTCGCCAGCGCTTCCATCGGGGCAGTCTGGGCGGTATGCGCTCCCGACTTCGGACCGGAGAGCGTGCTGGATCGCCTGGGCCAGCTCGAACCGGCAGTGCTGATCGCCGCGGACGGATATGTGTACGGAGGCCGGGTCCACGACCGCACCGATGAGGCACTGGCCGTCCACGGCGGGCTTCCCGCGCGCACGCAGTTGATCTGGGTCGATGCTCATCGTCCAGGCTCCGTCCCGGACGATGCCGTCAGGTGGTGGGAGGCTGTCGCCAAGGAGCCGCTGAGCCCTCGGCCTCTACCGTTCGATCATCCGCTGTGGGTTCTTTTCTCCTCCGGGACGACCGGCATACCGAAAGGCATCGTCCACGGGCACGGCGGCGTCGCGCTGGAGCAACTGAAGACCGCGGCCCTGCACATGGATCTCGGGAAAGGCGACCGGTTCTTCTGGTACACCTCCACCGCATGGATGGTCTGGAACGTCGTGGCGTCCTCCCTCCTTTCCGGCGCGACCGCCGTTCTCTACGACGGAAGCCCCCACCACCCAGAACTCGACGCGCAGTGGGCGCTTGCGGAGAAGCTGTCGTTGACCTACCTGGGCACCGGTGCGGGGTACTTGACGGCCTGCACCCAGAAAGATCTACGCCCCGGCTCGAAGTTCGACCTTTCGCGCCTCCGTTCAGTGGGGTCGACCGGGTCGCCGTTGCCCGCCGACGCGGCACGGTGGGTCTATCGATCCGTTTCGAGCGACGTGTACCTCAGCTCGACCACCGGTGGCACCGATGTGGCCACCGGGTTCATCGGGGGCGCGCCGCTCCTGCCCGTCTACGCCGGCGCGCTGTCCGGGCCGATGCTGGGTGCGGCGATCGACTGCTGGGACGCTCAAGGACGCCCGCTCATCGGCGCGGAAGGCGAACTCGTCATCACCGAGCCGATGCCATCAATGCCTCTCTACTTCTGGAACGACCCGGACGGGCAGAGGTACCGCGCCGCATACTTCGACCAGTTTCCCAATGTCTGGAGACACGGGGATCGGGTTCTCTTGACGTCCGAGAGGGCGGCGATCGTGTCGGGAAGGTCCGACGCCACGCTCAACCGCGGCGGCGTAAGGACGGGCACCGCCGAAATATACGCGGCGATCGGTCACATCGCCGCGATCCGGGAATCCCTCGTGCTCGGCGTTGAGGAGGGCGACGGCGACTACTGGATGCCGCTGTTCGTCGTCCTGGAGGAAGGACGGCAGCTCGATGACGGCCTGCGGGCAGAGGTGTCCGCGGCCGTCGCCGAGAAGGTCAGCCGGCGGCACGTTCCCGACGACATCATCGTCGTGCGCGCGCTGCCGCATACGCGCACGGGAAAGAAGATCGAGGTTCCGCTCAAACGCATGTTCCAGGGAGTCGCGATGGAGGACGCCGTGAACATCGGCAGCATCGACGACGCCACCGCCCTGCGCGAGTTCGCGGAGATGGCGAAGCGGCGACTCACGAGGCGGTCTGTGAAGTGAGCGAACAGTCCTTGTTCGTCCCTCGGCCGGCCGGCCAGGTCCGATCGGTGGCGACATCGGCCGGGATGGTCCGCGTGCGACGTGCGGGAGCCGGTCCTTCGGTGGTCCTGCTGCACAGCAACGGTCATTCGATGCACGAGTTCGAGGACGTCTTCGACGACCTCAGCGCGGATCACGACGTCGTGGCCTGGGACATGCCCGGACACGGCGATTCGGATCCGGTTCACCCGCGCACGTCGATCGCGGGGTTCGCGGACGTGCTGATCGAGGTGCTGGACGCGCTGGGCATCGATGCCGCGGTCGTGGCCGGAGTCTCGGTCGGAGGCCTCATCGCGGCCGACGTGGGCGCGCGGTACCCGGACCGCGTCCTCGCGATCGGGATCGTGGAGGCGCAGCTCGCGGGTCCGTCGTGGTGGGACTCGGTGTGGCCGGGGCCGGAGGCGCTGTTCACTGTTCCGCAGCAGACCGTCGACGACCTGAACGAGCGTCTCCAGCGGCCGGCGGACGAAGCGATGGCGGCGCGCTGGACCACCGACCGGCTCAAGGCCGGCACCCGTGCCATGCTCGGCGTGATGTGGGCCATTCGCGGCTACGACGTCCAATCGGCCCTCGCCGCTCAACGACGACCGACCCTGATCGCCTTCGGCGACGCCGGCCCGGTCCTCTCCGGGCGACCGGTCGCGGAGGCCACGGAGCTGCCCGCCGGTTCCAGGGTGGTCACCGTGCCGGATTGCGGGCACTTCATGACGATCGACCGTCCCGACGCGTTCACCGCCGAGATACAGGCACTCTCGGCGCGCGCCTGTCAGGTGGCTCCATGACCGCCCGGATGCTCCTCAGCGGCGGGCACGTTCTCATCGGCCCCGGGCAGGGACAGGTGCCGCCCTACCGGGCCGATCACCTGGACATCATGATCGAGGACGGCCTCATCGTCGAGGTGGCCGCAGGTATACAGGCGGACGGATGCGAGGTCCTGGACGCGACGGGGACGTTGGTCATCCCCGGCTTCGTCGACACGCATCGGCACAACTGGCAGGCCGCGTTCCGCTCGATCGCCTCCGATTGGACCCTGGGCCAGTACGCCCATGCGCTTCACGGCATCGTCAAGCACCACATGACCCCCGATGACATGTACATCGCGGTGTTGGCAGGCCGCCTGGAGGCGTTGGCGAGCGGCGTCACCACCATGGTGGACTGGGCACACGGCATCTCGTCACCTGCGCACGCGGATGCGGTGCTCCGGGCGCTCCAGGATTCCAAGGCGCGTTCGGTCTTCGCCTACGCGGGCGGATGGGGACTTTCGAGTGACGTTCCCATCACCGAGGAGGTCACGCGCATGGCGGCCGCCGTCCACGACCTCGACGACGACCTGCTGACCATGGCCCTCGGACTCCGAGGCCCCCAGTACAGCTCGATGGAGACGACCACGACCGACGTGCGAACGGCCCGGTCCCTCGGGATCCCTGTGACGGTGCACGCCGGCTCGGCCGCATGGGGCACGAACCGTCCCATCGGGCAGATGCACGAGGCGGGTCTGCTCGACGGCACAACGACGGTCGTTCACGGCAACACGCTCACCGAGGACGAGATCGCCATGATCGCCGACGTGGGCGCCTCGGCCTCCGTGAGCGCCGGCGCGGAGATCCAGATGGGGTTCGGGTGGCCCGCCACCGGCAGGTTCCTCGCGGCCGGGGTCCGGCCGAGCCTCTCGATCGACGACTGCGCCGCGATCGGCGGGGACATGTTCCGCGCGATGAGCGCCACGCTCCTGGCCGAGCGCGGCGTGACCGGAGCCCGCGATCCGAACACCGCCGATCGCCGGTCGCTTCCACTCGACTCGGCCGACGTCTTCGAGTTCGCCACCGCGCGCGGCGCCGAGGCCTGCGTCCTGAAGCACCCCGCCGGATCGATCCGTCCCGGCCACCACGCCGATCTCGTGATCTTGGACGTCCGCGACCTGGCCGTCGCGCCGCTGAACCACCCCGTCGGCGCCGTGGTCGGTAGCGGGCATCCCGGCCTCGTGCGGGACGTCCTGGTCGGCGGGCAGGTCGTGAAGTCGAACGGCCGGCTGGTGGGAGTCGACGCGGAGCGGATGGTGGACGACCTGGTCGCCTCCCGCGACGCCATCTGCAAGCGGATCGAGGCGAGCACCGGCCAGAAGGTGGCTCTCGACGGCTCGTGGACGCCGCCCGTCACCGGCTTCGCCTCGACCGACGGTCCCGCCGCGGCGCAGAACACCCCGTCAAGCGACTGATGGCCCTCAGAATTCGCGGCACCCACGCGTTGACCATGGACCCGGCACTCGGCGAGATCCACGACTGCGAGATCGTCGTCGCCGACGACGGGACCATCGAATCCGTGGGAGCCCGGGATCCGTGCAGCCCTCATCCCGGCCCCGTCATCGACGGCCACGGGACGATCGCGGTTCCCGGATTCGTCGACACCCACCGCCACTCCTGGCTCTCCGTCTGCCGCGGCACGACGGCTGACCTCTGGGTAGACGAATATCGTCGATTCACGAAGTCCGTTCTCGCGGCCGACGTGACTCCGGAAGCCGTCCGTACCGCCGTTCTCGTCAGCGACCTTGAGGCGATCGCATCCGGCTTCACCACCGTGACGGACCTGGCCCACATCGGCAGGACGCCAGAGCACACTGACGCGGTGGTCGAGGGACACCAGGCCTCACTTCTCCGGGCCGTCCTCGCCCACACACCGCCGAACGGCGACGGCGGCAACTGGTACAGCGGTTCCGCGTCGACACATCCACCGGAGATCCGCAGACTGAAGTCCTCGGACCAATTCGGCCCGGGAACACTCCTGTCGCTTGCGATGGGGGCCCGCCCGAGACACTGCCTCAGCGATGGCGTCCTGGAAAAGGATGTCGCTCTGGCCAGGGAACTCGATGTTCCACTGATCTACGACGGTATCGGAGCAGCACTCGGTAACGCGGCCCCCAGACGGTGGTCGGGAGAGCAACACAGAACCATCTCTCAATTAGCAGCACGCGGCCTCCTCGGACCCGACATGTGCTTCGTCCACTGCAACGAGATTCCAGACGATGAACTCGCCCTGCTCGCAGAACACGGGGCCGGCCTGAGTGTCGCAGCGGAGGCCGAGATGCTCTGCGGCTACGGACTACCGGCCTTCAGCCGCGCGCTCGGCTTCGGGACGACCATCGGACTGTCCACCGATGTCGCCACGTACTCGGCACCGAATCCGTTCTCGCTGATGCGAGCAGCGACAAGCGCCACTCGCGGCGCGGTGGCGTCGCAGGCGTACCGCGAACGAGCCACAGCAGGTGTTCCACCACTGGGAGTCGCTGACGTGCTAAGAGCCGCGACCATCGGCGGGGCGAAGGCCATCGGCTTGGGAGACCGGATCGGGAGTCTGACCCCGGGAAAGCAAGCTGACGTCGTCCTGATCGACCGCACCGCGATCAACATGGCGGCGGTGAACGACGCGACCGCGGCGGTCGTCCTCTTCGCTCACCCCGGGAATGTTCGCGACGTATTGATCGCAGGAAAGATCCGCAAGCGAGAGTATGCGTTGACCGGCTCCAACGTGCACAGCCACCTGGCCCGACTCGAGACGCTGGCAGCGGCTCTCGCCACCTCGGCTCACCCCCGAGCCGAGGCTCGACGAGGCGGCGACTGGAAGTTCTGACGCCCGGCCGGCTCCCGGGCCGCCGCGGGACGCCTCGGGGGTCCTCATTACGGAAATGTCGAAGTCTGGGCCAGAACATGGCGGAACGCGCCACTGTTCCGGCTCGTGTCGGTCGGTTCACTGAACATCAGAACCGACTCACGAGAGAGACCTCAGCCGATGCGACTCGGATACTTCGCGATGCCTATGCACCCGGCCGGCCGCGGCTGGACCGCGACCCTCGAAGAGGACCGACAGGCGATCATGCTCGCCGATGAACTCGGTTTCCACGACGCCTTCATGGGCGAGCATCTCACCGATCTCTATGAGAACGTCACGAACAGCATGCTGTTCATGGCGACGCTCATCCAATCCACGAAGCGGATCCTCCTCGGGACCGGCACGACGAATCTCTCCCACGTGCATCCCAGCCTGGTGGCCGCCAACGCGGCCATGTTCGACCACCTGAGCGACGGACGTTTCATTCTGGGGGTGAGCCCGGGAGCGCTGCCCTCGGACGCGGAGATTCTCGGCATCCTCGATGAGGACCGGAACGCGATGTTCGCGAAGTCCATTGACGCGATCCTGCGCATCTGGTCCGGAACGCCGCCGTACAACATCGGAGAGCCCGGGGATCGGTGGTACGTGACCACCGAGCGGACCATGAATCCCGAGCTGGGCCTGGGCGCGGTCCGCGGCCCACTGCAGGATCCGCGGCCCGAGATCGTCGGCACGGTCGTCGCGCCCTTCTCCAAGGGCGTGATCGCGATGGGCCGGCGCGACTTCCATCCGCTTTCGGCGAACTTCCTACTTTCCCAATGGCTGCGGAGCCACTGGGACAACTACGTCACGGGCAAGCAGGCCGCCGGCGCCGAGCCGAAGCCGTCGGACTGGCGGGTGGCCCGCACGATCTTCGTCGCGGACGACGCCGCGACCGCCCGCGCCTACGGACGGGACTCCGCCGGCAGCCCGTACAGGTTCTATTACTCTCAGATGCTCAAGAAGATGGCGCTGGGCGGCCGCCTGAACCTCTTCAAGAGCGACCAGAACCAGCCGGACAGCGCCGTCACGCTGGAGGGGATTCTCGACAGCCTCGTCATATGCGGCACCCCGGAAGACGTGGCCGAGCAGATCGTGGCACTGCGTGACGAGGCGGGCCCCATGGGTGAGATCGTGTACGCGGGTATGGACTGGGTCGATCCCGACCTGGGGCGGAGGTCGATGCAGTTGATGGCGGAAGAGGTCATGCCCAAAGTGAACGCGGCCATCGGTGAGACCTCATGACCGGCTCCAGCGAGGCGAGCGGTGCCACCGGCCGGGAGGGCGCCCTGGAAGAGGACGCCCTGGAACAGGTGCTGCGGGAACGCGGCGACTCCTTCTCCGAGGTCGGCATCATCGCCGAGGTGGCACCTGAGACGCTGCGGCGCATCCATCGGTGCGCCGGCTACGTCCACGGCTATGCGGGTCAGACGACCCACGACCAGGTGCTCTCGGAACAGATGCGGGAACTGATCGCGCTCACGCACCTGTGCGCGATGCGGGACGACCGGTTCGCTCCGAACCATGTCCGCCGCCTGTACCGGCTGGGAGTCGCCGATGAGGTGATCATCGAGGCCGCCGAGGCCATCGCGCCCGCCGTGGGCCACTCCACCGTTCTCGGGGTCGCGCACGCGATCGAGCAGGCGAACTCCGACTCCTATCCGTTCGGCGCGATGCCGGAAGGCGGCCGGCCGAAACGATCGACGCCGTTCCCCGAGATGAACCGGTGGCCGGTACCCGCGCCGGCATCACCGCAGGCGACGCTCTGGCCGCGGCTGGCCGGCATCGACCCCGAGCTGGTGCTGCGCTACCGGGAGTTCCTCGATCATTGCCTCGGCTCCCCGGAATGGCGGGAGCCGGTGCTGGGCCCGGTTCCCCGCGGCCTCATCCTGGTGCCGGCGCTGGCCGCGCGCGGGAGCCGCACGCTCGTGGCGGTCCAGGTGGAACGTCTGATCGGTTATGGTGTCGGGACTCGTGAGCTGGTCGAGGCCGTGGCCTGCGCACTTCCCATGACGGGCGCGGCCACGATGGACGAGTTCCTGGAGGCGATCGAGCACGTGGACCTCGGCGGTGAGGGCTGAACGCGTGAGGAGGCTTGGTGCTCATGGCCGTGCTGTCCCAGTCCTTCGATCCTGACCTTCGTCCGGAATGGGTGGGGCGGGCGGCGCGCGCGTGGGACATCGGCCCGGTCATCCAGGCGATCGTCGACGCCGACGTGGAGGCCGCGTTCCCCGACCGGCGGGAGGACGCGTCCTTCGTCGCCATGCTCGAGAAGAGCATCACCGCGAACCTCGGCCAGTTCCGGCGGTTCCTCATCGGCGAGATCACGCTCGACGACATGAAGCTCGAATCGCCGATCGAGTTCGCCAGCATGCAGGCCCAGCTCGGCATCTCCCACTCCGCGTTGCAGCACTCCTACCGGACGGGAGCGCGGGTCACGTGGGCGATGTGGGCGGAGCATCTCGCCGAGGCGGCGGACGACGAGCCGGTGCCGAGCAGCGAGTCCGCCGCCGGCCTCCGCTGGAGCACCGCGATGTTCCTGGCCTGGTACGACCATGTCGTCACGAGCGTCGACGCGGGCTACACCGAGCGCGAGTACATGCTCCGGCGCTCGGGCTTCCAGTTCCGCGTCGACACCGTCCGGCAGATCCTCGCCGGCGACCTGCCGGCTCCGCCCCGGGATCTCTATCCGGCGCTGAGGTACGACCTCTCCGCCGAGCACCTCACCATCCAGCTGACGGAAGCGTCGGACATCTCGACCCAGGAGATCACCAAGCGGCTGCGGATCGCGTCCGGGGCGGCCGACTCGCTCGAAGTCCGGTTGACGCCGTCCGACGTCGTGGTGTGGCTGTCGCGTCCCCACCCGTGGCGTCCGGAGCACGGAGATCGTGTCGTCGAAGCGCTCATCGCGGCGGGGACGACCGCGTCCGTGGGAACTCCCGCGGTGGGCGTGGAGGGGTTCCGGTCCGGATATGACGACGTCACGCGCGTGGCCGCCGTCCGCCAGCTCTGGACGGACGCGCCCCCGGTCCTCAGATACGAGGACGTCCGGCTGGAGGCGATGCTGACCTCGAACATCGTCGAGGTCGCCAGGTTCGTGCGCGAGGAGCTGGGCCCCCTCGCCGCGGGCACCGCCAGCGCCCGGACGCTGTGCGAGACGATGCTGGCGTCGTTCACCTTCGGCACGCATGTCGCGACCGCCGAACACCTCGGCCTGCATGAGCACACGGTGCGCAACCGGCTGCAGCGGGCCGAGGCGCTGCTCGGCCGCCCCCTCGCGTCCCGCCGGGTGGAGCTCCAGGCGGCGCTGAGACTCCGCCGCCTCGTCCGGACCTGAAGGTGTGACGCGGTAGTCGCGCCCGACGTGTGCCGTTTCACGTGAACGCGCTGCTCAGCTTCGAGGAATGCGTCACTTTTGCGAGCGAAAGTGTACGGATCCGACAGATGCGGGCCAATTCGTTCGTGCTTGGATGAGATCGGCGTTGATGCGACACACGATGGAGTAACCGCAGGTGAGCACACACGCTCAAGCCGAAAAGCCGGTTCCGGGCACGGGCCCGCCGGACACCCAGGGCACACCTCCGCAGATGATCATGCTATCACGCCGCCGCAGGATCGTGACTCGGTGCCTGCGCGGCGCGACGGCACTGTGGCTGCCGGTGGCCGTCGTGGGGCTGTGGTTCATCACGTCGCGCGGCAGCTCGTCGCTCTACTATCCGCCGCTCACCGACAGCCTCGACGCCCTCGTCTCGGACTTCCTCACGTCGCGGGTCACCGACACCATGCTGCCGAGCCTGCGCGCTCTCGTGCTCGGCATCGTCCTGGCCCTGGTCGTCGGCCTCGTCGTCGGGTACGCCTGCGGCCTGTCGCGGATCACGGCGGGCATCTGCGGTCCGGTCATGGACATGTTCCGGGCCACGCCGGTGATCGCGCTCGTCCCGCTCTTCATCGCGGTCCTCGGCATCGGGTCGGTCAGCGAGGTCCTGCTCATCGCCTGGGCGGCCGTCTGGCCGATCCTCCTGTCGACCATGGACGGCGTCAGGTCCGTCGACCAGGGCTACCGCGACACCGCCCGGGCGCTGCGGATGTCGGTCCGGCGGGAGACGATGCTGGTCAGGCTGCCCGCGGCGGCGCCGCGCATCATGGCCGGCGTCGACACCGCGATGTCCGTCGCCATCACGGCGATGGTCGCCATCGAGCTCTACTCGTCCACCCAGGGGGTGGGACGTTATCTGGCCGACGCCCAGACCCGGTTCGAGATCGCGGGCCTGTACGCGGGCGCGATCGCCGCGGGCATCGTCGGCTACGCCGTCGCGTTCGCCGTCCGGCGGTTCGAACGACGCGTCGCGCTGAAGTGGCACTACGACATGCGGAATCGAGGTTCGTGATGACGACGGTGCAGGTCGGAGGGGAAGCCGCAGTGTCGGCCGACAGCGTGCTGGCCGTGGAAGGGCTCGCGAAGTCCTTCGCGACCGCCCAGGGCGAACGGCGGATCTTCGCCGACATCGGCTTCGAGGTCAACGCGAACGAGGTCGCCTGCCTGGTGGGCCCGTCCGGCGTCGGGAAGACGACGCTGCTGCGCTGCCTCGGTGGACTGGAGAAGCCGACGGCCGGAGCCATCCGGATGTCCGGGGCCGTCATCACCGGGCCGCCCGTCGGGATGTCCGTCGTCTTCCAGGACTACAGCCGCTCCCTCATGCCGTGGATGCGCGTCGTCGAGAACGTCGCCCTGCCGCTCCGCGTGGCGGGCAAGCGCCGGTCGGCGCGCCGGGCCGTGGCCGAGCAGCGGCTTGCGGAGGTCGGGCTGGCCGGGTTCGGCGACCATTACCCATGGCAGCTGTCCGGGGGGATGCAGCAGCGCGTCGCGATCGCCCGCGCCCTGGTGGACGAACCGCGGATCCTGCTCATGGACGAGCCGTTCGCGTCCGTCGACGCCCAGACCAGGTTCGACCTCGAAGACCTCACGCTCCGCATCAGCCGGGAGACCGGGGTCTCGGTCCTGCTCGTCACCCACGACATCGACGAGTCGGTGTACCTGGGCGACCGGGTGCTGGTGCTTCGCGGGGAGCCGGCGTCCATCACCGATGACATCGCCATCGACCTCGGCACCCGCGACCAGATCACGACACGGGCGATGCCGGAGTTCGCGGAACTCCGCAGCACCGTTCTTCGCACCATCAGGTCGACTCATCACGAATGACCGAACACAGGCAAGTGACTCGGGGCGATTCCAAGGAGAAGCCATGAACAAGCTGTCGCGTCGAGCCCGGCGGTCGGCATGCGTCCTCGCCTCGGCGGTGGCCCTGACCGCCTGCGGATCGGGGGAAGGATCGGGGAAGGACACCACGGTCACCGTCGCGGTGTCGCCCTTCGCCGTGTTCGCCCTGCCGTGGGTGGCGAAGGACGCGCACTACTTCGAGGACGAGGGGCTGAAGGTCGAGTTCAAGAGCGTGAGCGGCGGCACGACGGCGATGGTCCCCCTGGTGTCGAGCAACCGGATGGACATCGGTGCCGCCGCGGGAGCCGACATCCTGCCGGCCATCATGAAGGGCGCCAAGTTCAGCGTCGTCGCCGGCGTCGGATCGGTCTACACGGAGAACGCCGAGAGATCGTCCAACGCCCTCGTCGTCAAGGATCCGGCCATCCGGTCGGCGAAGGACCTCTCGGGCAAAAAGGTCGCGCTGCTCACGCTGGGCGGCGCGCAGGAGTCGATGACCCGGCTCGCCGTCAAGCAGGACGGAGGCGAGCCGGATGACATCACGTTCGTCAAACTCCCGCTGCAGAACATCCCGAACGCCATCGCGAGCGGCGAGGTGGACGCCGGGCAGGCCTTGGAGCCGGTCCTGAGCCAGGCCCGCGACCTGGGCCAGCGTCCGCTGTTCTCGCTGGGCAACGTGGCGGTCGGAAATCCGGAGCTGACCTACTTCTCCAGGACCCAGTGGGCCAAGGACAACCCGGACGAGCTCGCGGCGTTCGTCCGGGCGATGAACAAGGCGGCCGTTGCCGCGAACAAGGACACCGAGCTGATCAGGGCCGCCCTGGTCAAGTACGCGGCGATCGACAAGGCTCTCGCGTCGAAGATCCAGGGGGTGGGGGTCTTCGCCGAGAAGGGCGAGCTCGCTCCGGACCGCTTCGCGGAGCTCGCGCGCCTCCTGAACGGAGCCGGTCTGGCGGCGAAGCCCCGCCCGGTCGCCGAGTGGGTCGTCGAGCCGGACGCGAAATGACCTCCACGACGACCACGGCCACGCCGGAGAGCGCACGGCTCCGGTCCCCGCGAGGCGGCGCTCGCGCCGTGATCTGGGCGGGACGTGCCGCGCTGGTGGCGGTCCTGCTCGCCGCGCTCAGTCTCGCGTCGGCGTTCGATCTGGGCGGCCACGGGACCGTGCCCGGTCCCATGGAGATCGGATCGCGGCTGTGGTCCTCCCCCGCCGACGAGGACCTCATGCGCTCCGTCGGTGTGACCCTGCAATCCTGGGCCGCGGGCCTGCTCCTGTCGGTCGCCGCGGGGGTGCTGCTGGGCGGCCTGCTCGGAAGCAGCGACTTCGTCCATAGGAGCGCCCGGGGATTCTTCGACTTCTGCCGGTCGGTACCACCGGTCGCGCTGATCCCCTTGGCGGTCCTTACCCTGGGCACCGGGTTCTCCATGAAGATCCTGCTCATCGTCTGGGTGTGCGTGTGGCCGGTCCTCCTGCAGACCATGGCCGGCGTCCACGACGTGGAGCCGCAGGCGAAGGAGGTCGGCCGCACCCTGCGGATGTCGCGGACGCAGGCGATGCGCTGGATCGTGCTGCCGAGCACGCTGCCGTACATCGGCACCGGGATCCGCATCGCGGCCGTCATGGCCCTGCTGGTGTCGATCGGCGCGGAGCTCCTCGCCGGAGCCGACGGTCTCGGCCTTGAGCTCTACCGCGCGCAGACGTCCAGCGACCACGCGGGAGTGTGGACATGCGTCGCCATGGCCGGGCTGCTGGGCGTCGTGGTCACCGGAGTCTTCACCCTCGCCGAGCGGCGGCTCACCCGCTGGCAACCCGACCGGCGCGGCTCCTGACACCCGGCTTCCGCGGCAGTGGCATAGTCGTCCTTCTGGACGAATGAGGGAGCATGGACTGCCATGGCGTCGACACCGCGCACCGAGGGTGGGCGCGCAAAGTCGCGGCGAAGCCCCGCGCCGGGTGAGCGTCACCGCGACGCTGAGCGTTCCCGCGCCCAGTTGCTGGCGGCGGCACTCGACGAGTTCTCCGCGAAGGGCTACGCGGGGGCCAGGGTCGGTGACATCGCGAAGCGAGCCGGGCTGAACAAGCAGCTCATCACCTACTACTTCGGCGGCAAGGAGGGTCTGTACCGGGCTGTAGAGGAGCAATGGCTGGCCGACGAGGCTGAGCTCGTCCCACCGGAAGGCTCCCTTGACGAGCTCGTCGCTTCGCACCTCCACGCGGTCCTCGCCGATCCGAGGCACAGCCGGTTGCTCCTGTGGGACGGCCTGACCGGAAGCAGCCGACCCGATCAGGGCTCCGCCAGGTCTCCCGAAGATCCGGCGGTCACGGACCTGCGGCGCCGGCAGCGCGAGGGGGAACTGGCCGGTGACCTGGAGCCGGCCATGGTGCTGGTCGCCTTGATGGGCGCGGCACTGGCACCCGTCGCGATCCCGCAGGTCGTCCGGCGTTCCACGGGCCTGGACCCGTCCGACCCCGAGTTCGCGCGCCGATACGCCGAGGTGCTCCGTCAGATCGCGCGACGGCTCGCGGCCGCTCCGCCCGAGTGAGCCGGCCACCTTTCATCCACTTGGATGCTACTGTCACCCAAACGGATGAAAGGATGAGCCGGTGACTGACGCCGCCCACGGCACCGCTGCCGCCGAGCCGGTTCTGACCGCGGACAGGGTGGTCAAGAGCTACGGGTCCAACACCGTGCTGCACGAGGCCTCGCTTGAGGTCGCCCACGGTGAGTCGGTCGCCGTGATGGGCCCCAGCGGCTCGGGCAAGTCCACGCTCCTTTACTGCCTGTCCGGTGTCGTGACTCCCGACCATGGCGAGGTCGTCTTCGCGGGCACCTCCGTGAGCGGGCTGTCGGATACGCGGCGCGCCAGGTTGCGGCGTACCGAGTTCGGGTTCGTCTTCCAGTTTCCGGGTCTGCTGCCGGAACTGGCCGCGGTGGAGAACGTGGCCCTGCCGCTGATGCTGGTCGGCGTCGAGCGGCGCGCCGCGATGGCCAGAGCGACCGCGCTGTTTCCGGTGCTCGGGCTGGAGGGGCTCCAGGACCGGCGGCCGGGTCAGCTCTCGGGCGGGCAGGCCCAGCGGGTCGGGATCGCTCGCGCTCTGGCTCTTGAGCCGGCCGTGGTGTTCGCGGACGAGCCGACCGGCGCGCTGGACACCAGAACCGGTGATGAGGTGATGTCGCTGCTGGTCTCGACGGTCCGCGATCGGCAGGCATCGCTCGTCGTGGTCACGCACGACGAGCGGATCGCGCGGCGGTGCGACCGGACCGTCCACGTCATCGACGGGCGCACCCGGCACGCAGCCGAGGGCGTCGGCTGATGCGCGGCCTGTGGCTGCGGTTGCTGCGCGGCAGCGGCCGCTCGGCTCGTCTCGAAGCCGGGCTCCCGTTCGCCGCCGGTGCCGTCATCACCCTCGTGCTGCTGTTGCTGCTCGGGCTGCAACAGGGCCTCGACGAGCGGGCGGAGCGGACCGCGTGGCGGACGCCGGAGGCGGCGGCCGGTCGGCCCACGGTGATCCAGGCCGGCGTCATCGACTACGCGGGCGAGCGCCCGATCGCGGTGGTCGAGCTCGCCGGCCTGGTCGAGGACCCGCCGGATGTTCCGGGGATGGGCAGGTTCCCGAGGCCGGGCGAGCTGTGGGCCTCGCCTGCCCTCGCCGAGCTGATGACCGATCTCCCCGACGACCAGCTCAGCGACCGCTTCGGCGGCCCGGTCTCGGCCGTGCTGGGTCCCGGCCTGCTGGAGAGCCCCGACGAGCTGGTCGCGGTGGTCGGCCGGAGCCCGGACGACCCGTCGATGACGGATGAGCGGCCCGAGCATCAGTGGAACGCCGCCGCGTCCCTGTCGCCGACCAAGATCGACCACTGGTCCACGGAGGCGGACCTCTACCAGACCACCTACCGCGACATCGCCCTGCTGGTCGCCGTGCTGATCGTCCTGCCGCTCGCGAGCCTCGGCGGTCTGGCCTCCCGGCTGATGGCCGGACGCCGACGGCGCCGCATCGCCGTCCTTCGGCTGCTCGGCGCCGGCACGTCCCAGGTGGTCCGGCTCGCCATCACCGAGCTGATCTGCTTCGCCGGCATCGGCGCGCTCGCCGGGGTCGTGGCGCATCGGCTCCTGCTGCCCCTGGCCGCCCAGGTCCCCATCAAGGGCGGAGGCTGGTTCCGCGCCGATGTCCAACCCAGCCTCGCTCTCACGTTCCTGACCGCGGTGGCGGTGGTCCTTGTGCTGACGCTGGGAGCACTGTCCGGGCTTGTGTCCGCCGTCCGCGATCCCCTGAGCACCTATCGCGGTGCCCAGCGCGGCGACGCCCGCATGCGGTGGTGGAGCGTGCTCTTCATCGGCGCCGCCGTCGCACTTTTCTGGACGCGCAGCAGCAACCCCTTCGTGACCGTGGCCTTCACCGTCCTGCTGATCCTCGGCTGGGGCCTGCTCTCCACCGGGCCATGGATCGTCAGCGGCCTCGGCCGGCTGCTCGCCAGGACCTCCAGGGGTGTCCCCACCTTCATCGCCGGCCGCCGTCTGGCCGACGATCCGCGCGGCGCGTGGCGCGCGGTCGGCGGCATGGCCATGGCGTCCTTCATCGCCGGGTTCGTCGCGGTCTGCCTCCCCGTCGGCCTCGGCAACGAAGGCGACTACGCCGCGCGCGCCGATCGGTTGGAGTTCGTGCTCCCCGCCCGCGATCTCGACCACGCCGTTTCCGGGGCAGCGGACGCCCTGCGGGCCGCCGGCGTCCCTGCCGAAGTCTCCGCGACCGCGCCCCCGTCCTGGCTGGCCGAGCGCGACTGGGGCACGCTCACCGTGGCCACCTCCGGCGACGCGAACAGGAACCGCGTCCGCACCACGCTCGCCGATGGCGGTCTGCGGGGTCCGGAACTGCGACTGTCCGACGACATCCCGGTCGTGTGGCTCCTCCGGGACGGCGTGGTCGTGAGTCTCCTGGTCCTTCCCGTCGCCGCGCTGGTCGCTCTCACGTCGATGGTGATCGGGGCGATCGCACGCATCTACGACCAGCGGGAAAGCCTGATAGCCCTCACCCTCGCCGGAACACCGCGAGCGGTGCTCCACGCCGCCCGGCGACGCGAGATGACGCTGCCGACCGTCATCCTCGGCGGCATCGCCGCCGCCGCGGGACTTCTCGGCGGCTCGACCCTGGGCGTGACGAGCCTGGTCAACCCCTACAGCTCGGGCATCTTCCTCGCCCTACTGGCGCTCGGCGGGCTCGCGCTCCTGCTCGCAGACCGGACGACTCGCCCCGTCCTCGACCGGACCAGCACCGACCTCTCGGAGCGAGAGTAGGTCTCCCCGGCGTTAGGGCTGGGAGCCCAGTTCTGGAAGGTTTTCGGCCAGGGGCACGAACTCGGTCACCGACAGCTTGCCGTCGTCATCGGTGTCGTACTCGGCGAACAGAGCCCCGACGATCCCCGACAGGTCGTCCACCTCGGCCGCCGGGAACAGGCTGGCGATCGCCGCGGTGACCTCGTCCTCGGTGAGCTGCCCATCCCCGTCGGTGTCGTACCGGGCGAACACCGCCTCGTACTGATCGGACATGATTCCCTTCCCCTGAGCGATCGTGGCCCTTGATCGTAGCCACTCCCGTGACCGCGATGGCCACCGCGTTACGGGCGGGCACGGGGGTGGGTCGGGGTCGGGCGCGCGGGTGGTCCTGAGAGGTAAAGGCGGGGTCCCGTGCCGGGGACGGGGACGGCGTGCCATGGGCCGGGGACGGTGGGGCGGCTTGTGGTGACCAGGGCTATTCGGAGTCCCCGGGTTCGCAGCCTCTCGATGTTCGCGGGGGTGAGTCGCGCGGACGCGTCGCGGGCGCCCAGGCCGTCCCGCATGTCCGCCGCCCGGCATCGGCGCAGGTAGGCGATCTGGGGCGCGAACCGTCCGAGGACGGCGCAGTGACCGTCCACGCCGCGGGCGGCCAGGGCGCCGGAGGCCTCCACGGGCCAGGACAGGGCCACGTCGGCCCGGCGTGAGACGCGGCTCGCCTCCGCGATCTGCAGGCCGGCGTGGACGAGCGCCGCCGCGATGACGGCGCCGGCGAGGACCAGGTTCGCGCCGTGCCGTCGCGCGGCGCGCACGATCGCGGTGAGGCCCGCGCCGGCCGGCAGGGACAGCAGGGCGAGCGCCGGGAGCAGGTAGCGGGGGACGGCGAGTTCCGACAGCACCAGGTAGGCGCCTCCGACGGCGGTGGCGGTCGCGGTGGCGACGAGGAGGGCGCGGCGGGCCGCTCCGCGGGCCGTCCACAGCCCGGCGACGGCCAGGGCCAGGCCTCCGGCGCACCAGAGGGCGGTGGCGACGCCGATCGGGCCGCAGTCCACCGTGGCGGGAGGGCATGACTCCCGTCCGTCCAAGGTCGCCAGGTAGCGCGGCAGGACGAAGTGCAGCCCGCCCTCGCCGCTCACCCACTGGATCGCCCGCAGCCGCGCGGCCGGGCCGTCGAACCGGACGAACGACTCCACCAGCCAGGCGCCCCATCCCCCGGCCAGCCCGCCCGCGATGCCCGCCGCCCGCCACCGCCATCCGGGCACCACGAGCGCCGCCGCGAGCAGGGGCGCCGCGATCCACACGGCGTCCGTCGGGCGCAGGAGCCCGATCCCGGTGACGATCAGCAGCAGCGCCGCCCAGGCGCGGCGGCTTCCCGCGGTGAGGGCGCCCGCCGCGGCGACCGCCCCCAGCGCGACCGGCATGTTCGGCAGGACGGTGGCGCCGAACCGCAGGGACACCCACGGCACGGCGAACAGGGCCGCCGCGACGGGGACGGCCGCCCCGTCCAGGACCCGCAGCCAGGGCCGGAAGGCGAGGTAGAGCAGGACGGCCGAGAGCACGACGAAGTACACGCGGATCAGCGCCGGGTCCGAGGTCCAGGGGGTGACCGGTGCGGCGAGCAGCCCTTCGCCGAGCGACCGGTGCGCCGCGAACGGGATCCGCGGGGTGTCCCCGGAGAACTGGCTCGCGTACACGGCCTCGTCCAGATCCAGCGGAACCCGCAGCCCGCCCGTCGCCGCCTGGAGCACCGCGTACCCCAGCGCGACGCAGGCGAGCGCGCCCCTGGCCGACATGTGCCCCCCCGGCAGCCGTCCCCGTCTTCCCAGGTCAGGCTAGATCATCGGCTGCTCAGGGCCGGTGATGGCGAAGGGCGTGTCCACGCGCGCTCGACCAGCCGGAACCGGGAGACGAATGCCCAGATAACGGTGCTGGCCGCGACCTGGTCGCCCGGTTGCCCGGCGACCGGAGCGAACGCCGCGAACCGTCTGTTCCCGCGGGCAATCTTGCTGGTAAAGAAGCCGCCGTTGCTCATGGCCGAGGCGTAGAGGCGCCGCGGGTCGGCGTTGCACCGGCGTGGCGGCGTGGTCACCCGGATCGGCGTGCCGGTGCCGCGGGTGGCGGGGCGGTTGGCCGGGTATGTCCTGCTTCGGCGGCGTCCGGCGGACCGAGGTGATGGCGATGTCCGAACGCGGTGGCCAGGTCGGAGGCGCGGCGCGCAGGCCGCACGGCGGCGGGCGAGAGGAGCCGGTCGACCTCGGCCAGACCAGGAAACGCCCGCGACGCCGGGAGCGGGGCACCGAGCCCCTCCCCCGTTCCGCGCCCATCGTGGTGCTGGTCCACGGCGGCTTCCTCGGCCCGTGGATCTGGACGGAGACCATCGGGGAGTTGGAGAAGCAGGGCGTGCGGGCGCTGTCGGTCGACCTGCCGAGCATGCGCGGCCCGGACGCCGACCTGCGCGACGACGCCCGCGCCGTCCGGGACTTCCTGGACGGTCTGGACGAGGTCGTGCTGTGCGGCCATTCGTACGCGGGAATGGTGATCAGCGAGGCCGCCGCCGGTCCGCACCGCGCCGTCCGGCACCTGGTCTATCTGGCCGCCGCGATCCCCGACGGCGGTGACAGCCTCGCCGGGCTGGCCAAGCGGCACGGCGACGGCGGTCCGGGCGGCGAGGAGGCCGAGGCGCTCGCGGACGGCCGCGTCGTCCTCACGCGGGAGAGCGCGCTGGAGGCGCTCTTCCACGACTGCCCCGCCGAGCGGGCGGCGGAGGCGGTCGCGCTGCTGCGTCCGGAGAACCCGCTGGTGAACACGCAGCCGGTGCGGGGCGCGGCGTGGCGGAGCCTGCCGTTCACCCGGGTCCGGGTGGCGGACGACCGGCTGCCGGAGCTGCTCTGCGACGCCGCGGCCGGGCGCCCGCACGAGGTCGTCACCCTGCCGACCGGCCACTGCCCGCAATGGAGCCGCCCCGACCTGGTCGCCGGCGTGCTGGCGCGGATCGCCCGCTCCCTCGGCGGAGATAACGAAAACCTGTGATCTACGAAACTCTGTAGTGAGTGAGGTAGATATTCGCGGCGGAGTCGGGTAGCGTTCCTTGCATCGAAGCGAGAAGAGTCCACGAGATGGGGCGGCGGACGAGCCGCCCGAGCAGATGGATGACGCGGGCCGGGCGTGCCGGGGCCAACGCAACGGAAGGGGTTCCGGCAGCCGGTCCGCGGTTCGGCGGTCAACGGACCGCCGGAAGTGCAGGAACGCAAGGAACACGCAGTACAGGTAGTGATGAGGAAGGGAGGCACCGGCGCCATCAGGATCGCCCGTCAACGGCTCCAGTCACGCCGTGCGGGTACCGCGGCCCCGACGATCGAACGGCGGGCGGCGGTCACGCATCCGCGATCCCCGCGCCTCCGCCTTTCCGGGCGGACGGCACGGAACACCGGCCGGAGGGCCGGTTAGGTGGTGTTGCACCTCTGGGCCCCGGCGCCGCGGTTGGCGCCGGGGCCCCTGTTGTGCTTTCCGGCCGGAGGCTCCGGCGGGCCGGAGGCGGCACTACCGAACGGCAGTACGGAAGGTTTCGTGAAAGCACCCCAGTCGGCTCGGGCCGGCGACTCATCAGCCCAGAACGGCGACCGGATCACCGCGCAGGACGACTCCGGCGACCGGCTCGACGACAAGTTCGACGACGAGGACTACCCCGCCTACAGCATGGGGCGTGCCGCGGAGATGCTGGGCGTGACCCCGGCGTTCCTCCGCAGCCTGGACGCCGCCAGGCTGATCGTCCCGCAGCGCTCGTCCGGCGGGCACCGGCGCTACTCGCGGTACCAGCTCCGGCTGGCCCAGCGCGCCCGGGACCTGGTCGACGAGGGCACCGCCCTTGAGGCGGCCTGCCGCATCATCATCCTGGAGGACCAGCTCGCCGAGGCCCAGCGCATCAACGCGCGGCTTCGCGAGGAGCGTCCGCCCGGGTCCTCCTAGCGGGCCGCGCGGTCTCAGCCGCCCGCGGCGGGCGGCCCGGCCATATTGCGGGTCAGGCCACCGAAATCGAGGACCCGCGCGACCATCGGCCGCGCGTTGCGGATCCGCAGGGTCGCGCCGTCGCGGTCCAGCCGGTTCCGGGCCCAGATCATGATCGACAGGCCGGTGCAGTCGATGAACTCCAGCCCGGACAGCTCCAGCACCAGGGTCCGGGGACGGTCGGCCAGCGCCGCGGCGACGCGGGCGCGGAGCCGGGCATCGCCGGCCATGTCCAGCTCGCCCGCCAGCATCATCACGGTCGTGTCGCCCCGCCGGCTGGTGGTGATGCCCAGCGGGTGCCGCGCCGACGATCCCACGTCACCGCCCCGTCACATCAGGCGGCGCCCGGATCGCCGCCGGGCGCCCGGTCGCCGCGCCGCTCGCCGAGGGCGGCCAGCCGCGCGGCCAGCTCGTCGCGCTCGGCGGTGATCTCCGCCAGCGCGGCCCGCAGCTCGATGATGCGGCGGATGGCCGGGAGCGTCATGCCCTCGTCCATCATCGCCGCGACCTCCTGGACGCGGCCGATCTCGTGGCGGCTGTAGCGGCGCTGCCCGCCGGCCGAGCGCTGCGGCGAGACGACCTGGTGCTCGTCGATGCGGCGCAGGAACGCCTGCCGCACGTGCAGCATGTCCGCGACCTGCCCGACGGTGAACAGCGCCGCGTGCTCGTCATCGGCCGGAAGTCTCATCGCCGCTCCTTTCCCATGCCGTCCTTCCGCACAGAGCGGCCTCGGGGCGGCGGGCGCCGTGGCGGCCCGCCGGCCCGAGGCACTGATCCATCTGCCGCGCCGCCGGTCAGCTCTTGATCGCCTGCGGCCCGTCGCCGGACTGCTGGACGGCGACCTTGCGGGGCCTGGCCCGCTCCAGCACCGGGATCCGGACGGCCAGGACGCCGTTGTTGTACGCGGCCTCGACCGCCTCGGCGTCCAGGTGCTCCGACAGGTACACCCTGCGGGTGAAGGAGCCCATCGGACGCTCGCGGACGAAGACCCGCTCGTCCTCGCCGAACTCCTCCTCGCGGCGCGCGGTCACCGACAGGACGCCGCGATCGACCGTGACCTCGACGGAGCCGGGGTCCACCCCGGGGAGGTCGAACCGCAGGACGACGTCGTCGGCGCGGCGGATCCCGTCCATCGGCATCCCCGCTCCGCTGCCCAGGCCGGCCTGGCGGACCGCCCGGTCGAACTGGCGCTCGAACTCCTGCACGAACGGATCGATCGACGTCAGCAGCATCGTGCTTCACCTCCGAAGACCCTTCCCGGCGTCCCCCACCGGACGCCAGGTCCCTGTTCCTCGTACAAGAGGAAACCTTCAATCACAGTTGTAGGTAACTTCTAGCCGGATGTCAAGTCATCTGCGGCGCAGAGATTTACTCGCCCCCCGGTTGACAGAAACCTGTAGTAGTGGATATAGAAAGACTATTGCGGTCGATGACCTGGTGGCGCTGGCAGAGGTTTCCGGGGGGTGATCGACATGGACGGCCTGGGCACGACGCGGCCGGGCGCGGGGTTCGCAGACCTGATCTGCAACGACGACCAGTGGCTGCGTCGGGAGTTCGACGCGCTGATCGCGGCGAGTTATGGCGCACCGCCCGCGCGGCCTGGGCCGCCCGCTCCTCCCCGGACGCCACCGGCCGGACGACCGTCGAGATATCTCTCCGGCACTCGCGGCCTACGGACGGCGCCGCCGTCCAGTCCCGGGAGGCGGCGCGGCATCCTGCGGCGCCAGCGCTCCCCTCCGGCCCTGTAGCCACTCGGCGAAGGTCAAGACGCGTACCGACAGGAAGGGAGAGCGCACAGCAGGCCGAACGAACAAAGGTCTCGCTACACCCTCAGCATCTGTCAGGGACCGGTGGGCACGCCCAGTAGGCGCCCACCGGTCTTCGTGCGCTTGCTCAGGCGAAGTGCGCTCGTGCTCAGACGGAGGCGCCGGCGAGGAGGGCGCGGTGCCGCTCCATCAGGTCGACGATCGGGCGGGCGGGACGGCCGGTGAGGCGCCGGACCGTGTCGGTCACGGGTTCGCCGAAGCCGGCGCGCAGGGACGTCCCGAACGAGACGATCATGCCGCGGACGTCGTCGGGGACGCCGGCGGCGCGCAGCTGGGCGTCGAAGGTCTCGTCGTCCACGCTCTGGTAGGCGACGGGGCGGCCGGTGACCTTGGCGGCGAGCGCGGTGAGGTCGGCGAAACCGAGCGCTTCCGGACCGGTGACGTCGTAGGTGCGCCCCTCATGGCCGGAAGAGGTCAGGACCTCGGCCGCGACGGCGGCGCAGTCGTCGCGGTGGACGAACGCGCCCCGGGCGTGGGCGGTGTTGTCGACCAGCACGCCGCGGGCGACCGCGGGCGGGAGGATCTGCGTGACCGGGGTCTCGGCGTACAGGCCGTTGCGCAGGTAGGTGATGTCCAGCCCGGAGGCGTCCAGCAGCTCGTGGGTGCGCAGGTGGTCGGGCACGACCGTGGACGGGCAGGCGGGGTCGACCATGATGTAGGACGTGTAGACGATGTGCCGCACCCCCGCCGCGACGGCCGCGTCGACGGCGTTGCGGTGCTGGGTCACGCGGTGGCCGAGCTCGTGCAGGCTGATCAGGTAGAGCCGGTCGGCCCCCTCGAACGCCGCGGGCAGCGACTCCGGCCGGTCGTAGTCGCCGTACCGGACGGTCACCCCCCGCCGGGCTAAATCCGCGAGCGCGTCCACATTCCTGCTGACCAGGATGACGTCGTCGGGTGACGCCTTTTCCAGCACGTATTTCGTGGTGGCGCGGGCGAGCTGCCCGGACGCGCTCGCGATGACGATCCTCATTGGCGTTCCTCGATCGGTCGTTGGCATCGCCGGGCCGGCGAGCGTCACGTTAAACTACCGGCCTCTTTCACCGCCAGCAGCGTGGAGGCCCAAAGGTGCCGTCCCCACGAGAAGAGGGAACGCCGGACTCGGAACGCCCGGTGGACCCGGAACCGTTGAGCCCGCTCGTCGACGCCGCCCATCCCTCGTCCGCGCGGGTGTACGACTATCTGCTCGGCGGCAAGGACAACTTCGCCGCCGACCGCGTCGCGGCGGACCGGATCGCGGAGTCCTTTCCCGCCATTCGCGTCGGCGCGCAGGAGAACCGCCGTTTCCTGCTCCGCGGCGTCCGGTATCTCGCGGCCGAGGCCGGGATCCGCCAGTTCCTGGACGTCGGCACCGGCATCCCGACCTCGCCGAACGTGCACGAGGTCGTCCAGGCGATCACGCCCGAGGCGCGGATCGCCTACGTCGACAACGACCCGATCGTGCTGGTGCACGCCCGCGCGCTGATGGTCTCCGACCCCCGGGGCAGAGTGGGGTATCTGGACGCCGACCTCCGCGACCCCGGGTCCATCATCGGCAGCCGGCTCGTGCGCGACATCCTGGATTTCGACGAGCCGATCGCACTCGTCCTGAGCGCCATTCTGCATTTCATTCCGGACGAGCAGGACCCCGGCGGCATCGTGCGGGCCTTCGTGGCGGCCCTGCCCCCGGGCAGCTACGTTCTCGCCACCCATGTGACGCCCGAGCACGACCCGCGGCTGCGGCCCGCATCCGCCGGATATCGCGATGACGGCGTGCGCACCCAGGCCCGGACGGCGGCCGAGTTCGAGCGGCTCGTCTTCACCGATCAGGGGCTCGACCTCGTCTCGCCCGGCGTGGTCCTGGTGTCGCGATGGCGGCGCGGCGCCGACGAGCCGCCCGCCCCCACTCCCGCCGAGGTCTCCGCCTACGGCGCCCTGGCCGTCCGCAACTGAGCGCCTTCGCCAGGGTCAGTGGACGGGCTGGGTGGACGCGGTGAAAGGACGGCGAGCGCCAGGGGCGCCGGTGCGTGTGCTGCCGTCGCTGTCGTAGGGGAAGGCGAAGGGGATGCCCGCCGCGGTCAGGGGGCGGGGGCGGTCCATCAGGTGGAAGTGCAGGTGGGGCTCGGAGGAGTTGCCGGAGTTGCCGACCTCGCCGAGCACGTCGCCGGCGCGCACGCGGTCGCCCTTCCTGACGCGGATGGAGCCGCGGCGCAGGTGCGCGAAGACCGCGTAGACGCCGTCGCCGAGGTCGAGGACCACGGAGTTGCCGACGATGAAGCGGCCCGCCGAGAAGGTCAGCAGGGACAGCAACTGGCGGAACACCATGCCCTCCAGCAGCAGGTAGAGGACGCCGGGCCAGGAGTTGCGGCTCCAGTGGTCGCGCTGCCGGCCGCCCGCCTGGACGACGACGCCGTCGGCGGGGGCGAGGACGTCCTGGCCGAAGGCCGGGAACGTGTGCGGGGGCGCGGCGAGCGGCCACCGGCCGATGGGGCGCCAGTCACCGCTCGGCACGTGGACGAGGTCGATCGCGTAGGTCTGGCCGAGCTCGTGCGTCCCGTGGCTGGGGACCTTGTCGGCGGGGCTGTTGACCGGGATCCAGCGGCCCCGGACGGGGCTCTGCAGCACCACCGGCTCCCGGTCGGGGGCGCCGCCCGGCACGAAGGCCAGGGCGATACCGCCCACGATGAGCACGAGCCCGGCCACCGAGAGGGCGCCGAGGCCGTGCAGGGGCGTCGTCAGGCACAGGGCCAGTCCGAGCAGGATGAACAGCATCCTGAAGCGGGCGATCGTCCGGTACATCTCTTTCCTCCCGGCGGGTCGGGTCAGCGGCGCGCGGCCGCGAGGACCGTGAGTAGCGGCACCACCCGCTCGCCCGGGACGCTGTAGCGCCCGCGCGCCGTGGTCCGCAGCCAGCCGGCCGCGACCAGCTGGCGCAGGTGGTGGTAGAGCTGGCCGGTGGTGCCGAGGCGCTCGTGGGCGGCCAGCTCGGCGGTGGTGCGGGCGCCGTGCAGGATCTCGCGCAGCAGGAGCAGCCGGACGGGATGCGCGAGCGCCGACAGCGTGTCCGCGGTCTGGGACCAGTCGTCCGACAGCAGGTCGTCCACCGGGTGGCCCTGCTGCCACTCGTAATGCTCGCCTCCAGGAAGCGTCACCGATCCGGTGAACAGGACGGCACCGGGGTCGGCGGCGCGGTCCTTCAGGGCGTCGAGGGCCCAGAACGTGTCGTCGCCGTCCCGAGGCTCGGCCGCGGGACGTGCACGGTCCAGTGCGGCCACGCGCTCCTCCAGCCGCGCGACCCTGTCCGCAAGCTTCTCCTCACTCACGACCCCAATATTACGTAACTACGTAGTTCTTTCAAAACGAGGCCGGGTCGGCGAAGTTCTGGGACGGGAGGGCGCGGCCCTGGAAGTCGAAGAGGGTCAGGTTGTCGTTGGGGGTGCCTTCGCCGGGCGCCCAGCCGACACCGGGGATCCACTCCGGCTGCCAGTAGAAGACGCCCGCGCCGCGTCCGCCCGGGACGGCCGCGACGGCGGACAGCAGATCGGACAGGAAGGCCCGCTGACCGTCCGGGCTGGCCGGGTATCCGGGGACGAGCTGCGACTCCTGCCAGAGGAAGTTGCCGAGGTCGTCGCCGTTGGCGAGCGTCCAGCCGTACTGGGTCTCGACGACCGCGACGTCCCGGCGGTAGCGGCTCGCGAGATCGTCGAGGTTCGCGCGCAGGTCGGACAGGGTGCCGTGCCAGAACGGGTAGTACGAGAGCCCGATGACGTCGAACGGCACGCGCTGCGCGACGATGTGGTCGAAGAACGACCTGCTCCAGGCGTTGTCGCCGCCCTGGTCGAAATGGACGACGAGCGTCGGCGTCGGGCCGGCGGCGTCGCGCGCTCCGGCGGCCGCCGCGCGCAGGAGGGTTCCGAGGCCGTCCCAGCCGGTGCCCGCGGACCAGTCGATCTGCCCGGCCGGCCAGAGCATCCCGTTGCGGATCTCGTTGCCGAGTTGCAGCATGTCCGCCGGCGTGCCCTGGGCCCGGAGCCGGTCCAGCACGTCACGGGTGTAGGCGCGCACGGTCGCGGCCAGGGCCGGGAGGTCCTGCCCGGCCCACACCTCCGGGATGGGTTGCTTCTGCGGGTCCGCCCAGAAGTCGCTGTAGTGGGGGTCGAGCAGCAGCTTCATGCCGGCGGCCTTGGCGCGGCGCGCCATGGTGAGGACGGACTCCAGGTCGCTGTAACCCGCCGGCGGGTTCACCCACAGGCGGAGCCGCACGTAGTTCGCCCCATGGGAGGCGAGGATCCTCTCCGGCGGGGCCGTCCGGCCGCGGTCGGTGTAGCGGGCGCCGGCCGCCTTCTCCTGGACGGCGAACGAGAGGTCGTGCCCGATGATCATGGACGGGCCGCGGCCCATGGCCCGCAGCTCGCCCAGGCAGGGCGTCCCGCCGCCCTTTCCGGCGAGCGACAGCCGCACCCACCTGGCACGGGTGCGCGCGGCGAACCAGACCGGCGATCCGGCCGCGACGGACGCGCGCCGCACCGTGTGGAAGCGCCCGGGAGCCGTCGCGGTCGCGATCGCCACGTCCGCCCGGACGGAGCCGAGCAGCGTGACACCGAACCCGCTCAACCGGCGGGACCTGACCAGGTCGACGGTGACCGTCCCGGACGGCCCGGCGGGGCACCAGGACGTCGCCGCGTTCCCGTCCACCGCGGCCCCGGCGTCTCCCCCACCGGCGGCCGCGGCCGATCCCGCCAGGGCCAGGTTCACCTCGGGCGCGCGCCGCACGTCGGCCTGCCCCGCCGTCGCCGGAACGGCGAGCCCGGCCGCCGCCAGCGCACCGATCACCAGAAAGCGCTTCACGCCTCCACGATGATCGCCCCCGCGATCCTGTCAACACCCGGCCGGGAATCCCCACGTCACCTGCGGCATGGGACGCAGATCCCGGCGAATTCCCCGGTTACCTTCAAGCCGGACGGAAGCGGCCTTGCAAGGGGGGTGGGCCCGATGTCATGGCCTGAAACAGCGATCCAGCTCCTGGCATTCTTCGCCGTGGCCGCCTACCTTCTCCGAGCCGTCGTGAAACTGCTGGCGAAGCTTCTCCTCATGGTCACCGTATTCCTCCTCGCCGCCGCGGTCCTCGGGGTGGCCTCCGCGGTGCACACCGTCCTCGGCGCGCTGGCGAACTGACCGCGTGACGGTCAGCCGGTGGCGAGCGGGGTGCCGTACGTCTCGTCGAAGACGATCTCCTCGACGGGGGTGCGGGTGAGCCGGGTCGGGAATCCGCGGTCGGGATAGCCGACCGCGATGTGCGCAGCGGTGATCACGCCGTCCGGGATGCCGAGCAGTTCCTTGACCTGCGGCTCGTAGTGGACGAGCAGGGTGGTCAGGGCGCTGGCGACACCCTGGGCGCGCAGCGCGAGGCAGAAGTTCTGGGCGGTGGGGTAGATGGAGCCGCCGCCGACCACGCTGAGGCGGCCGAGCTCGGTGTCGGTGGGGTGCAGCCCGTCCAGCTCGGCGCACAGCACGACGATGGCCGGCACCTCGTCCAGGTGCTCGGCGAAGTGGTCGGCGGCGGTGACGGCCTTCGGCAGCGCGCCGACGCTGACCTCCCCGGCCCCGATGCCGGCCAGGTACGCCTTCCACGGCGTCAGGTACCACTCGGCGAGCCGCCGCTTGCGGTCCTTGTCGCGCACGACGACCCAGCGGACGGGCTGCCGGTTGCCGCCCTGCGGGGCGAACCTGGCGGCCTCGAAGGCCTGCATCAGCACCTCGTCCGGCACCGGGTCGGCGCGGAAGTGGCGGCAGGTGCCCGTGGTCTTCATGGCCTCGATGACGTCCATGTCACCTTCCAGGGAGGGAGGAGGGTCAGAGTTTCCGGCCGACGGCCCCGTACATCCAGATCAGGTCGAGGTCGGGGGTGACCGGGCCGTCCGGCCGCCACAGCGGGGTCTGGACGATGCCGGGCTCCAGCAGCTCGAAGCCGTCGAAGACGCGCTCGATCTCGGCCTTGCGGCGCGCCACGGCGGGGGCCTTGGCGCGGGTGTAGGTGCTGGCGACCTGGTCGACCTGGCTGGCGCGGAAGTCCTGGGTGGGGTGGGACACCGCGAGGTACCCGCCGCGCGGCATCGCGTCGCGCAGCGGGGCGACGAGGTCCTGCGGCTCCTTCTCGGGGACGAACTGGAGCACCGACACCAGCATCACCGCCAGCGGCTGCTCGAAGTCGATCAGCGCGCGGACCCGGTCGTCGGCGAGGATGCGCTCGGGCTCGCGGACGTCGGCCTGGACGACCGCCGTCCTGCCCAGCGGGTGCGTCGAGAGCAGCGCCCGCGCGTGCACCAGGACGATCGGGTCGTTGTCGACGTAGACGACGCGGGTCTCTGGGGCGATCTCCTGGGCGACCTCGTGCACGTTGCGCTGGGTGGGCAGCCCGGCGCCGATGTCCAGGAACTGCCGGACGCCGGACTCCACCAGATGGCGGACGGCGCGGCGCAGGAACGCGCGGTTCTCCCGGGCGATGGCGCGCAGCTCGGGCGCGGCCTCGAGGGACGCCTCGGCGGCCTTCCGGTCGGCCTCGTAATTGTCCTTCCCGCCCAGGTAGTAGTCGTACATCCGGGCGGGATGCGCCACCTGCACGTTGAGGTCGGCGGGGGGATTTTCCTCGTCCGTCACCTGTCGGGCCTCTCTTTTTCGGGCGCGCAGACCATCACCGCGACGGTCCTGCGGCCGCTGGAAAGATCTTATTTAGGCGCCCCCGGGGCCGGGGGCGGAATGGCCCGGAGAGACCGAAAGTCATGTTCCGGTCCCCCGGGACGCCCCTCGGATGCGGGGGCCGAGGGCGCCGTCCCGGGGTTCGAAACATTTCGGAAGCTGAGCAGGGCGGCTGTGGCCACGTCCGGCGGCCTGGCCTTCGAAAGCTCACGCAAGTGGTTGACGAAAGGGACCTCCGGGGATATTTTCCTGTCGGCCATCGAAAAGCTAGCGAAACATTTCGAAGCCCGCTCCCCCACTGAGGAGACAGCCGATGGGCAGATCCCCGCGGACGTGGAAGGTTCTCCTGGCCCTGGTCCCCGTCGCCGTCGCGTTCACGGCGACGCCCGCCGCCGCGGCCCCCGAAGGCCATGGCGCCCCTGGGAGGCCCGGCCCCGACTCCTACATCTCGTTCCGGGACGGGCGCGGGCACTTCCCGCTCGTCGAGGACGGGAGGGCCGCCCCGCTCATGGTCAGCGGGTCCGACCACCCCGGCGTCGTCCGCGTCGCCGGGGACCTCCAGGCCGACATCGAGCGCGTGACCGGCGTGGAACCGGCGGTCGCGCGGGACACCGCGCCGTCCGGGCGGGACGTCGTCATCATCGGCACGATCGGCAAGAGCCCTCTCGTCGACGCACTCGTCGCGTCCGGGAAGCTGGACGTGCGGGGCATCGCCGGGAAGTGGGAGACGACCCTCGAACAGGTCGTGGACAAGCCGCTGCCGGGCGTCCGCCGCGCATTCGTGATCGCCGGGAGCGACCAGCGCGGCACGATCTACGGCGCCTACGACGTCTCGAAGAACATCGGGGTCTCCCCCTGGTACTGGTGGGACGACGTCCCCTCCAGGCACCGGAGCGCGCTCTACGTGAAGCCGGGCCGGCACACGCAGGGCACTCCCGCGGTGAAGTACCGGGGCTTCTTCATCAACGACGAGAACCCGGCGCTCGGCCGGTGGGCGCCGAAGCAGTTCGGCCCTGGAAAGGCCCCCGGGCATCCCGGCGGATTCAACAGCGCGTTCTACGCCAAGGTCTTCGAGACGATGCTGCGGCTGAAGGCCAACTACCTGTGGCCGGCGGTGTGGGGGCGCGCGTTCGCCGAGGACGACCCGCTGAACCACGCCACCGCGAAGAAGTACGGCGTCGTCATGGGGACGTCCCACGAGGCGCCGATGATGCGAGGCATCGAGGAATGGAACCGGCACGCCGTTCCCGCGGAGCGCGACGAGGACGGAAACATCACCAAGCCCGGCCACGACCCTTACGGCGGGACGGGCGAATGGAGTTTCCGCCGGAACTCGGACGCCATCAAGAAGTACTGGACGGACGGCATCGAGCGGATGGTCGACGAGGACTTCGAAGGCGTCGTCACGCTCGGCATGCGCGGCAACGGCGACACCAGCCTGCCGGACGGCGACGGCATCGAACTGATGCAGGACATCATCTCCAGCGAACGGAGCATTCTCCAGAACGTCACCGGGAAGGACCCGTCCGCCACCCCGCAGGTATGGACGCTCTACAAGGAGGTGCAGCGGTACTGGGACCGGGGCCTGCGCGTTCCCGACGACGTGACGGTCGTCTTCACCGACGACAACTGGGGGAACATGCGCAAGATGCCCGACCGGAGCCTGCCGGACCGGGCCGGCGGATACGGGCTCTACTACCACTTCGACTACGTGGGCGGCGGCCGCAATTACAAGTGGGTCGACACGGCGCAGCTCGGCAACACGTGGGAGCAGCTGAACCAGTCCTACCAGTACGGCATCCGCAACCTGTGGGTGGCGAACGTCGGCGACATGAAGAACAACGAGCTGCCGCTCCAGTTCTTCCTCGACTACGCGTGGGATCCCGGCCGCTGGCCGCTGCACAGGCTCCAGGAATGGCAGGAACGGTACGCGGCTCAGAACTTCGGCCCGGAACACGCGGCTGAGATCGCCGAGATCCTCGACGGTTACGGGAACCTCCAGGCCCTCCGCAAGCCGGAACTACTCAACCGCCGCATCACCGTCGACCCCGAAAAGGACCTGCCCACCGATTCCAGCGCGGTCGTCTACGACGACCAGCAGACGCCCTTCTACTTGAACCAGTACCGGGAGATGGACGGCGTGACCGCGCGGTGGCGGGAGCTGGCCGCCAGAGCCGAGCGGGTCCGCAAGCGGCTGCCGAAGGCGTACCAGGACGCCTTCTACCAGCTCGTCTACTACCAGGTGAAGGCGACGGCGAACCTGTACGAGCTGCGTGACGCCGAATTCACCAACATCCTCTACGCCGAGCAGGGACGCGCGGCGACCAACGACTACGCCGATCTCGCCGAGGCGCGGTTCGCCGACGACCAGGCCATGTCGACCTACTACAACACCCGGCTCGCCGGCGGGAAATGGGACGGTTTCCAGACCCAGCCGCACATCGGCTACGGCGACGTCGAACGGTACGGCCCCAACGCACCCTGGCAGCAACCGGAGCTGAACAACGAGGCCCTGCCGGACGAGATCTTCCCCAAGCTCAAGCGCATCACCGTCCCGGACGGCGCCGACATGGGCGTGGCGATCGACGGCTCCGACGAATGGTGGCCGGCGTCGAAGTCCGAGGCCGTCCTCCCGGAATTCAGCCCTTACCAGAGCGCGCCCGCACAGTACATCGAGGTCTTCAACCGCGGTTCCGACCCCTTCGCCTACCGGATCACCCCGGCCGAACCGTGGGTGAAGGTCGACCGCGCCCATGGCCGCGTCGGCAAGCAGATCCGGGCGACCGTGCGCGTCGACTGGTCCCGCGCCCCGAAGGGCACCAGCCGCGTTCCCATCGAGATTTCCGGGCCGAACGGCCGCACGGTCACCGTGCAGGCCGTCGTGAAGAAGCCGGCGTCGTTCAAGGCACGCGGTTTCGTTGAGGCCGGCGGCTATGTCTCCATGGACGCCGGCCATTACAGCCGCGCGACCGGCACCGCCCAAGCGCGCTGGAACCGCCTTCCGGGAATCGGGCGCACCGACGCGGGAATGGCGCCGTCCCCGGTCACCGCGCCGATCCAGGAGCCCGGTGAGGGGCCGCGTCTCGAATACGACATGACGCTGACCACCACGGGCCCGGTGAAGGTCTGGGCCTACCTCTCGCCGCGGAACAGCGTCCTTTCGACCGAGGGGCTGACATACGCCGTCTCGATCGACGGCGAACAGCCACAGGTCGTGAATGCCACCACGGCGACGGGCGCCAACGACACCACCATGAACAAGCAGTGGGAGCGGAACACGTCCGACAACGTGAACCGCACCGCCACCACCCACACCATCACCGGATCGGGGACGCACACCCTGAAGTTCTGGATGGTCGACCCGACCGTCGTCCTGCAGAAGATCGTGGTCGACACCGGAGGACTCAGGGCTTCTTATCTCGGGCCCCCGGAAAGCCGGCGGGCCGGGTTTCGCTCAACCCCCACCCTGCTAGGAGGAACGAAACCATGAGGAAGGCATTCACCGCGATGCTCGGGGCGGGTGCGCTGCTCCTCGCGCCGCAGGCGGCCGTGGCGTCCCCCGCGCCCGCCGCCCACGGCACGCTGGGCAAGGCCGCCGCGGCCACCGGACGGGTCTTCGGCGCCGCCATTACGCAGGTCCATATGGACGAGCGGGCCTACGTCTCCACGCTCGACCGTGAGTTCAATCAGCTCACGCCCGAGAACGAGATGAAGTGGGAGACGACCGAGCCGACCAGGGGCTCGTTCAACTACGCCCCGGCCGACCAGCTCGTCAGGCATGCCCAGTCGCGCGGCATGAAGATCCGCGGGCACACCCTCGTCTGGCACAGCCAGCTGCCGACCTGGGTGAGCGACATCTCCTCGCGGCGCGAGCTGCTGGGCGTCATGCGGAACCACATCTGGAACGTCGCCGGCCACTACTCCGGGAAGCTCCACTACTGGGACGTCGTGAACGAGGCGTTCGAGGACGGGACCGGGGCGAGGCGCGACACGGTCTTCCAGCGCGTCATCGGCGACGGCTACATCGAGAAGGCGTTCCGGGCCGCGCGCGCTGCCGACCGCAAGGCCAAGCTCTGCTACAACGACTACAACATCGACGGGCGGAACGCGAAGAGCGATGCCGTCTACGCGATGGTCCGGGACTTCAAGCGCCGCGGCGTCCCGATCGACTGCGTCGGGCTCCAGGCGCACCTGACGCTCGGGAACGTCCCGTCAGACATCCGGGAGAACATGCGGCGGTTCGCGAAGCTCGGCGTGGACGTGCACGTCACCGAGCTGGACATCCGCATGGAGACGCCGCCCGACAGCGCGAAGCTCGCCACCCAGGCGGACGACTACCGGAAGGTCGTCTCCGCGTGCGTGGCCGTGCCGCGCTGCAAGGTCCTCACCGTGTGGGGTGTGACCGACAAGTACTCCTGGATCCCCGACGTGTTCCCGGGTGAGGGCGCCGCGCTCCTCTTCGACGAGAACTACGCCAAGAAGCCCGCCTACCGCGCGGTCGTCGCGGCCCTGAGAGGAAAGCACCCCGGCAGACCGTCCTGACCTCCGAATGTCCGGCACGGCGGCAGCTCCCATGCCGCCGTGCCGGAGCCGTTTCCGGACCCCTTCTCCGGAAACGGCGGCGGTCGAGGAATACATCCACTATCACGGGTAGCTCGGAGGAAGCCGGCGAACAGAGGGCGGGAGTACGCGTCATGGCGCTGCGGATCGAGGACTATGGGCTGCTCGGTGACACACAGACCGCCGCGCTGGTCGGCAGGGACGGGTCCGTCGACTGGCTGTGCCTGCCCCGGTTCGACTCCCCGGCCTGCTTCGCCGCCCTGCTCGGCGACGAGGACGCCGGGTTCTGGCGGGTCGCGCCCGCGGCGGGCGGGCTCTGCACGCGGCGCCGCTACCGGGGCGACACGCTGATCCTGGAGACCGAGTGGGACACCCCGGAGGGGACCGTCCGGCTCATCGACTTCATGCCCCCGCGCGGCGAGGCCGCCGACGTCGTCCGGATCGTGGAGGGCGTCAGCGGCCGCGTCCCGATGCACATGGCGCTGCGGCTGCGGTTCGACTACGGCCGGATCGTGCCCTGGGTGCGGCACCGCGAGGGGGAGATCAACGCGATCGCGGGACCGGACGCGACGTGGCTGAAGACGCCCGTCGAACTCGTGGGACGCGACCTGACGACGTGCGCCGACTTCACCGTCGCGGCCGGGGACCGGGTCCCGTTCGTCCTGACGTACAAGCCGTCGCACCTGCCGCGCCCGAAGGCGGTCGAGGCCGAGCGCGCGCTGTCCGACACCGAGGCGTTCTGGTCGGACTGGATGCGCCACTACGACTACGACGGGCGGTGGGACGACGCGGTCCGCCGGTCGCTGATCACGCTGAAGGCGCTGACGTACGCCCCGACCGGCGGCATCGTCGCCGCGGCGACCACGTCCCTGCCGGAGCAGCTCGGCGGCCCGCGCAACTGGGACTACCGGTTCTGCTGGCTGCGGGACGCGACGTTCACCCTCCAGGCCCTGCTCGGCACCGGGTTCGCCACGGAGGCCAGGGCGTGGCGCGAGTGGCTGCTGCGCGCCGTCGCCGGGGACCCCGCCGACCTCCAGATCATGTACGGGATCGACGGCACCCGGCGGCTCACCGAGTTCACCGTCGACTGGCTCGCCGGGTACGAGGGCTCGTCCCCCGTCCGGATCGGCAACGCGGCGTCCGACCAGTTCCAGCTGGACACGTGGGGCGAGGTCCTGGACGGACTGCACCTGGCGCGCGAGGCCCGCATCGAGGCGGAGCAGAGCGCCTGGGACATGCAACTCGCCCTGATGGACTTCCTCGAAGGCCACTGGAGCGACCCCGACAACAGCCTGTGGGAGGTGCGCGGGGACCGGCGCCACTTCGTCCACTCCAAGGTGCTCGCGTGGGCGGGCGTGGACCGCGCCGTCCAAGGCGTCGAGAAGCACGGTCTGGAGGGCCCCGCGGACAGGTGGAAGGCGCTGCGGGAGCGGATCCACGCGGACGTGTGCGAGAACGGTTACGACGCGGAACGCGGCACGTTCACCCAGTTCTACGGCTCCCGCGGGCTCGACGCGGCGCTCCTGCTCATCCCGCAGGTGGGGTTCCTGCCGTGGAACGACCCGCGCGTGGTCGGCACCGTGGACGCGGTGCAGCGGGACCTGTGCCGGGACGGGTTCATGCTGCGCTACGACACGGGCGCCGACGGCGGCGTGGACGGCCTCCCCGGCGAGGAGGGCTCGTTCCTGGCCTGCACGTTCTGGCTGGCGGACGCCCTGCACGGCATCGGCCGGACGAAGCAGGCCACCGAGGTGTTCGAGCGGCTGCTCGGCCTGCGCAGCGACCTCGGGCTGCTGAGCGAGGAGTACGACACCGCCACGCGGCGGCAGATCGGGAACACGCCGCAGGCGTACTCGCACGTCGGGCTCGTCAACACGGCCCGGCATCTGAGCGGCACCCGCGCCGCGAACCGCCCGGCTGAGGCAGACCCGGCCTGAAGCAGAAAGGAGAGCGTCATGCGCGCCTTGACCGTCCAGCCCGGACAGCGCGGGTCGCTGGCCGTCACCGACGTCCCCGACCCGGAGCCCGGGGAGGGCGACCTGCTGGTCGACGGGCTCGCCGTGGGGGTGTGCGGCACCGACCGGGAGATCGCCGCCGGGGACTACGGGTGGGCGCCGCCCGGCCGCGACCGCCTGGTCATCGGGCACGAGTCGCTCGGCCGGGTGCGGCACGCCCCGTCCGGCAGCGGCTTCTCCCCCGGCGACCTCGTCGTGGGCGTGGTGCGGCGTCCCGACCCGGAACCGTGCGGGGCGTGCGCGCACGGCGAGTTCGACATGTGCCGGAACGGCCGGTACACCGAGCGCGGCATCAAGGAACTCGACGGGTACGCGAGCGGGGTCTGGCGGGTCGAGGCGGGCTACGCCGTCGCGCTGGACCCGAGGCTGGCCGAGGTCGGCGTGCTGATGGAGCCGGCCACGGTCGTCGCCAAGGCGTGGGACCAGATCGAGAAGGTCGGCGGGCGGGCCTGGTTCGAGCCGCGCCGGGTCCTGGTGACGGGCGCGGGCCCGATCGGGCTGCTCGCCGCGCTGCTGGGCGTCCAGCGGGGGCTGGACGTGCACGTCCTCGACCGGGTGGCGGACGGGCCGAAGCCGCGCCTCGTCGCCGGCCTCGGCGCGACCTACCACCACGAGGGCATCGAGCGGGCGGTCGCCGGGGCGGAGCCCGACGTGGTGATCGAGGCGACGGGGGTGTCCTCGCTCGTCTTCGGCGCGATGGCGCACAACGCGGCGTTCGGGGTCGTGTGCCTGACCGGGGTGTCGCCGTCCGGGCGCCCGCTGCGGGTGGACGCGGGCGGCCTCAACCGCGACATCGTGCTGGGGAACGACGCGATCATCGGGTCGGTCAACGCCGGCCTCGGGCACTACGCCGACGCCGCGCGGGCCCTGGCGAAGGCGGACCTGGACTGGCTCGGCCGGCTGATCTCGCGCCGCGTCCCGCTGGAGCGCTACGAGGACGCGTTCACCCCGCACCCGGACGACGTGAAGGTCGTCATCACCCTGGACGGGTGACCGGCCCGCGGACGAATATTTGCCGCGATTCGCATCAAGACCAGTTCTAGTGGACCACCGACTCGACCGGAAACCCTGCGCGGACCTGGGCTTTCCGGCCAGGATGCGGGGCATGACCTTCCCGCTGATGCGCGGGTGCGGCCACGCCGACGTGGCCGTCCGGCATCTCCACCACCGCCCGGCGCCCGCGCCGGGCGCGAGCGTCATCCGATGTTCACGTCGCCGTGCACGTCCCGGAGCTGAACGACCCTCCCCGCCTGGCCGTTGAGGACGTTGACCACGCCGTCGTTCGTGGCGGCGGCGTTGGTCTGCGCCTGGTTCCAGAGGGTGCGCGCCTCGGCGCCGAACTCGGGATCCTCGGCCATGAGGTGCTCGATGGCGGAGGCGAGGGTCGTGATCCTCCCGGGCGCCGGATCCTCAGCGGCCCTCGCCAGGGCCTCCTCGTCCGACGGACGGCCCCGCAGGCGCGTGCGGACCCGCCGGGACAGCTCGGCGACGGCGGCCCGGACCGGTTCCCCGGCGACTTCCACGGCCTTGCCCGCCATGGCGGTGGCGATGGCGACGGTCATCGGATCTGTCACCGTCCCAGTTCATCACGCCCGGCGGCGGAAGCCAATCGCCATTCTGACCAGTTCTTCTCTCTCGGCATGACCAAAATTGCAAATACTGTTGGCATTATTAATGAGCCAGACGTCCAGGTACTTTAGCCGTAAAGCGGGCGATCAACGCGCCACCGAAGCAATGGATGGACAGCACGTGCAGTCTCCCGACGACCGGGGCCGGTGGACCAACGAACTGACGGGGAGGATCGCGGGGTCCAGTGTCCAGGCCGGATCCATCGCCGGCGGCGTGCACATCACCGCGCCCGGCGGACCGTCCCTTCCCGCTCCGGCGCAGCTGCCGCCGCCCGGGCTGTTCGCCAACCGGCTCAGCGAGCTGGACGAACTGGAGGCCCTGGCCGAGAGCCCGGGGCTCGTGGTCGTCACCGGGCCCGGCGGCGTCGGGAAGACCACGCTCGCCCTGCACTGGCTGCACCGGATCAAGGACGGCTACGAGGGCCAGCTGTTCGTGGACCTGCGCGGCTTCTCCGGGACGGAGCCCCTCCCGCCCGACGAGCCCCTGGAACGCTTCCTGCGGGCCCTCGGCGCGGGCCCGGAGAGCATCCCGCCCGGCGCCGACGAGCAGTCCGCGCTCTTCCGGTCCATGACGACCGGTCGCCGGCTGGTCGTCATGCTGGACAACGCCGTCTCGGCGGCGCAGGTCCGGCCGCTGCTGCCCGGGGCCGGGGCGTCCCTGGTCGTGGTCACCTCGCGGCACCGCCTCACCGGGCTCGTGGTGAACGGCGCGCGCTTCCTGGACGTCGATCCGCTCGGCGAACCGGGGGCGCTGGAGCTGCTGGAGCACCTGATCGGGGAGGACCGGATCCGGGCGGAGCGCGAGGACGCCCGGTCCCTGGTCGCGCTATGCGGGACGCTCCCGCTCGCGCTCTGCGCGTCCGGCGCCCGCCTCGCCGCCCGGCGGCGCTGGCCGATCGCCCGCGCGGTCGCCGAACTCGGCGACGAGGCGCGCCGGCTCGCCGCGCTGCGCAGCGGCGAGGGCGACATCTCGGTGAGCGCCGTCTTCAACACGTCCTACCAGGCCCTCGACGAGGAGCGCGCGGCGGCCTACCGGCTGCTCGGCGTCCATCCGGGGCCCGACCTCGGCGTCGCCGCCGCGGCGGCCCTCATCGGGACGGGCGAGGAGGGCGCCGCCGACCTGCTGCACGGCCTCGTCGACGCCAACCTGCTGCTCGAAGGACCCGGCGACCGGTTCGGCTTCCATGACCTGGTCCGCCTGCACGCGCGGGACCCGTCCCTCGGGCCGGTCTCGGAGCGGGCGGCGGCGTTCGCCCGGCTCGCCGGCTGGTACCTGACGACCGCCGTCGCCGCCGACCTCGCCGTGATGCCGGGACGATGGCACCTCGGCGACCGGTACGCCGACCCGCCGGAGGGCACCTTCGCGTCCCGGGCGGCGGCGCTGGAGTGGCTCGGACGCGAGCGGCCGAACCTGGCGGCGGTCGCACAGGAGGCGCACGACACCGGGCTGCACGCCGTCACCTGGCAGCTTGCCGAGGCGATGTGGCCGCACTTCCTGCAGCGCAAGCACTACCCGTCCTGGATCCGGACGTACGAGCTGGGACTCGCCGCCGCCGAGGCCTGCGGCGACCCGCGGGCCCAGGCACGGATGCTGGAGGGCCTCGGGATCGCCTTCAACAACCTCCGGGACTTCGGCGCGGCGGCCGGCCGGTTCGAGGCCGCGCTCGCCCTGGAGCGGCAGGCCGGCCACCGGCTCGGCGAGGCCTCGGCGCTCGAAGGCCTCGGCGTCGCGGCGCTCGGCACCGGCGCCCCGTCCCGCGCGGCCGAGCTGTTCGCCCAGGCTCGGGACGTGCACGTCGATCTGGGACGTCCGCGCGGGATCGCGCTGATGGACCGGCACATCGGCGAGGCGCTCAGCGCGGTGGACCGGCACGCCGAGGCCGACGAGACGCTCACCGGCGCCCTGGAGATCTTCAGGCGGCTCGACGAGCCGTACCACGTCGCGCGGACGCTCACCTGCCTCGGCCAGGCCCGGCTCCGGGCCGGGCGCCCTCATGACGCCGCCACCGTCCTCCGCGAGGCGCTGGACGCCGGCCGGGAGATGGACGCGCCGCACGTGGAGGCCGGGGCACTGCGCGAGCTGGCCCGGGTGGCGGAACACCAGGGCGACCCGGCGGCCGAGCGCCTGCTTCTGGAACAGGCGCTGGCCATCTACATCCGGCTGGGTTCGCCTCTGGAGGCGCCGGTCAGAGGGCGGCTCGCCGAGCTGCCGGGCGCGCCACCCGGCGATCCCGCATCCTGACCATCGTGACCGTGGTGCCGCGGACGAGGGTGAGCCGGGTGAGCGCGCCCGGCACCCCGCCCGTCACGAGCCAGGCGTGCAGGGCGGACGCGTACAGGGCCGCGTCACCGGCCTGGCACGTCCCGCCGAGGACCGGGTCGAGCCGCGCCTCCAGATCCCCGGCCGACACCAGGCAGGCCCGAGGGTTGACGGCCACCGCGACGAGGCAGCCCGGCGAGGACGCCCGGAGCCGGTCAGGGTCGGCGGCCTGGCCGACGATCACGTCCGCGCACGCCAGCCAGGCGCGCGAGACCTCCTCCGGCCCGGCCACGAGGTGCTCGTCGCACGGTGGGGACTCGGGCGCACCTGCGGGCGAACGCCGCAGCGTCAGCGTCCGCCCGCCGATGAGCACGCGGTCCGTGCCCGTCGGGTCGTCCCAGACTCGTACCGGGGTGAGCATCACGCCGCCCGAGGGAGGCCGTCGACCGGAAGCGGCACCGGCTGGACGTCCGGCGGGCACTCCCGGTCGGGCAGCCGCAGCAGCCGGTACATCTCCCCGCGAATGAGGCCGGCCGCCTCGCCCGGCCGGGAGCTGACGGCGTTCCGGATCGCGGCGTGGACCCGTCCGGTGAAGGCGTGCGCCGCCTCCTCCAGTTGCGGGACGAGCGGCCGGTCCCAGTCGACGCGCGGCGCGAGCGCGCCGAGCCCGGCGACATGCGTTCCGGGCGCCACGGCGTCCTCGGGGAAGGTGCCGAGCAGCACCGGCACCCCGATCGCGGCGCCGTAGCAGGTGACCGACCCGTGATCGCCGATGAGGACGTCGGCGGCGACCAGGCCCGCGCGCCAGCCCTCCTCGGGCGGGAACAGCCGCACACCGAGCCGCAGGCAGTCCGCGTGCCAGGCGAGGACCTGGCGTTTGCTGTGATAGGACCACACGTTCGGGTGCAGGGCGGCGACGATCTGGTACCTGTCGCGCGGGAGCTCCGCCGCGACGCGCAGCAGCAGATCGGGGTGCCGGCCGAGCAGTGAGTCCCCGTTCCAGGTGGAGCTGACGAAGACGAGCCGCCGCCCCGGCCGCACGCCGAGCGCCCGGCGGTACACGCTCCGGTAGGGCATGCTCGCCAGCAGCCGGTCAAGGCACGGGTCGCCGGCGGTGAACGCCACCGGGCCCGCCTCGGGGCACTCGCGTTCGAGCATCTCCCTGTGCCGGTCGTGCGCGAGGACGATCGACGACGGCACGACCCGCCCGGCGACGACGAGCCGCTCCCTGATCAGGCCGCTCACCGGCCGCGCTGCGGGCGGCCCGGCACCGCGGAGACGGGGCAGCAGCTTGCCGGGGCCGGCGCCGTGCAGGACCGTCATGACCGGCCCGTGCAGCTTCTCCAGCATCCCGTGGCTCGCCGCCACGACGAGGTCCCACCGGGTGGCGACCGCCTGCTGCCAGGGCACCACGAGCCCGCCGAGGTCGCGGAGATGCGCGTCCAGCCCGCCGGTGAAGGCCGACGCGGGCGAGGCGGTGTACGCGACCGCGACCCGCCGGTCGGTCTCCAGCAGCGGCATGACGTCGGCGAGCCGCGTCGCCGCCGTCACATGGTGCGCGACGGCGAGGACCGTCCGCCCCGCCCGCACCGTCGAACCTCTCAGGGCGTCCAGGCCGAACGGGCCCGGCACCCACGCGTTCGCCGGAAACTCCATCTCAGCCTCCCTGGGGGACGTGGCCGATCGGCTCCCCGTCCTGGCAGCCGATGCGGAAGGGTGGCGACACCGGGTCCGCCACGGGGATGGTGGCGGGCTGCGGCAGCCGCAGCAGCCCGTACATCAGGCTGCGCATGGTGCGGTCGAACCGTCCGGGCTCGGACGTGATCCGCCCGAGGACCGGCCGGACCCGCTCCGGCCGCCATCGCGCCGCCGCCTCGGTCAGCTGCGGGCGCACGGGCCGGTGCGCCGCCGGCCGGACGGCGAGGAGACGCAGGGCGTCCCCCGGCGCCGGGCCGGTGACGAGGACGGGCACACCGATGATCGTCCCGTAGCGGGTGACCGGTCCCGGCGGCCCGACGATCCAGTCGGCGGCGACGAGGGCGGCGCGCCAGTCCGCCTCCGGCGGCATGAGCCCGAGCCCGTCCCGCAGGTGGGCCGCGAGCCCGGGGCCCGAGCAGCCGCCCGGCTCCGGAATCCCGAGAACGGAGTAGCGGTCGGGGGGCAGCTCGGTGAGCATGCGGCCCACGATGTCCAGCGACCGGCAGCGCGTGCACGCGACGGCCGGGGACAGGGACACCACGACGAGGCGGCGTTGCCCGTCCACCCCCAGGGCGCGCCGGTAGAAGTCGCGCAGCGGGAGGCTCGCGACAACCCGATCATGAATAGAGCAGCCGACGACCGCCCCATGGCCGTCCTCGGCATCGGGAGGACGGTCCAGGCGGTGGGCGTAGGTGAACACGGTCGGCGCACGCCGGTGCGCGACGTCCTCCGGGATCGCGCCCGGCAGGACGATGAGCGGCGTGTTCGGCAGGCGCGCCGGCACCCGGGAAGCGGTGACGACCAGGTCGGCGTCACCGTCCTCTAGTTCAGACCAGGGCAGCGGGGCTGCGCCCGCGTCTCTGAGCATCACCTCCACGGCGGCCGAGGACGGCCCCGGGGCCGCCGTGAAGAGCACGCGCAGCCGCGGGTCGGTTCCCGCGAGGCGCGCCACGTCCAGTGCGGGCTGCCCCGGTACGGGCGAGCCCACGACCACCAGCACGGTGCGCCGGTCCCCCAGGCGCCCCCACCAGCCAGGGTCGAACCCGGTCAGGGCCCGACGCCATTCGAAGCCGGTCATCCTTGTCAACGAACCCCCTTTGACCTCGGATGCTGACATCCGTTCCTCCGTCGCAGGTCGAATAGACCTGCCCTCCACAATCGAGTGTCGATCGGGCACCTTGACGAAAACTTGCAATCCTCCTGACATGGCGAGTAGCGGGATCCCTGGGCGGTCGAGTGAAACGCGCTGCGCTCTGGCCATTCGGTGCACGCGATGCCAAAATCGGCTCAGGAGGAGATTTCCACAAAGGGGAACCGGTGGAGTTCCGCGTCATAGGCCCCGTCGAGCTGTGGATCAACGGCCGGCGGCGCGACCTCGGAACGCCCAAGGAACGCTGCGTGCTGGCCGTGCTGCTGCTCAGCCCCCGGCAGCCGGTGCCCGCCGAGACCATCATCCGCCGCGTCTGGGACGACGACCCGCCCGCCAAGGCACGCCAGGGCCTGCACGTCTACATGACGCGGCTGCGCCGCAGGCTGGAGGACATGGAGGGCGCCGCACTGATCTCCCGGCAGGGCTCCTATCTGATCGACGTCGAGGACGAATCGATCGACCTGTTCCTGTTCCGGCGGCTGCGCGACCAGGCCCGCGCCATCTCCGAAAGCGGCGACGACGAATATGCCCTCGACCACCTCCGCCGGGCGGCCGAGCTGTGGCGGACCGAACCGCTCGCCGACCTCACCGGCGGCTGGGCCGAACGCACCCGGCGCAATCTCGAACAGGAATTGCTGGCCGCCGCGTTTCTGCGGATCGACCTGGAACTGCAACGCGGAAACCACGCCGACCTCGTCCGCGAACTCTACGACCTCACCGAACGCCACCCCCAGCACGAGTGGCCGGTGGAGCGGCTGATGCTCGCGCTCTACCGCTGCGGGCGCCAGGCCGAGGCCCTTGAGGTCTACCGGCGCACCCACGACCTCTTCGTGGCGGAGTCCGGCACCGACCCGGGCCCAGGGCTGAAACGGATCCAGCAGCGGATCCTGCGCGGAGACCCGGAACTGCTGCGGGTTCCCGGGACGCAGCTGAGCGTCGACCGGCGCCCGCACACCTTGCCGCACGACGCGCGGGTGTTCGTCGGTCGGGACGACGAGCTGCGGCAGCTGATGGAGATGGTGCCGGTCGGGCGGGAACCGGCCGCGAGCCCTCCCGGATCCGCCGTCACCGTGATCGCCCTGGACGGGATGGCGGGGGCCGGCAAGTCGATCCTCGCCGTCCATCTCGCGCACCGGCTGGCCGCGCACTTCCCGGACGGCCAGATGTTCCTATCGCTGCACGCCCACGACGCTCGGCAGCCGCCGGTCACTCCCGCGGACGCGCTCGATACGCTGCTCCGCATGATCGGCGTGCCGGCGACGCGGGTGCCGGCGAGGCTGGACGAGCGCGCCGCGCTCTGGCGGTCCGAGCTCGCGGGCAGCCGCGCGATCATCGTGCTGGACGACGCGGCCGGACGCGAACAGGTCGAACCGCTGCTGCCCGGGTCCGCGGGGTGCCTGGTGATCGTGACGAGCCGGCGCCGGCTGACCGGGCTGCACGACGCCTGGGCGCTGCCGCTGGAGATCATGCCCGTCCGGGACGCGACGGCCCTGTTCACCGCCATCGCGGGGGCCGGGCGCACGGAGCCCGGCACCGACGTCGCAGCGGTGGTGGAACGGTGCGGGCGCCTGCCGCTCGCGGTGAGCATGGCGGCGAGCCGGCTGCGCCACCGCCGTGCCTGGGACACCCGGGATCTGCTGGACCGGCTGGCTTCGGGCGACCGGCTGGACGAGCTGCGTGACGAGGACCGCGAGATCACCACCGTGTTCGACGACTCCTACCGCGCGCTCCCGCCCCGGCAGCGGGACGCGTTCCGCGCCTTCGCGCTGCACCCCGGCCCCGACCTGACGGCGCACTCCGCCGCAGCGGCACTGGCATGTCCCGTCCGGGAGGCCGAGCGGATCCTGGAGGACCTCCTCGACCGGCACCTGATCACCGAGCCCGCCCGCGGCCGCTACCGCTTCCACGACCTCGTCCACGACTACGCCCGCCGCCTCGCCCACCAGACCGACCCGGAGGAGGAGCGCCGCCGGACCGTCCACCGGATTCTCGACTTCCACCTCGCGGCGGCCGACCACGCGAACCGGCTGATGTCGCACCACCCGGACGGCATCCCGACCGATCGGCCGCCCGGCCTGCCGTCGCCGGCGGACGAGGCGGAGGCGACCGAGTGGTTCGCCGCCGAGCACGCCTGCCTCCTGAACGCGGCCGCCGAAGCCCACCGCATCGGCTCGCCGGCGCGCGTCGCCCGCTTCGCTCGTGTGCTCGCCGGGCACCTGGAGTCGCGCGGCCACTGGGACGCCGCCGCACGCCTGCACACCCAGGCGATCGAGGCCTTGCAGGGCTTGGACGACCCCCCGGGCACCGCGCGGGCACTGGCCGACCTGAGCCTTATCCGTTTCCGCGTCGGCGACTATGACACCGCGATGGAGAACGCGGAAAAGGCCCTGGAAATCCATCGTTCGACCGGCGACCGCCGCGGAGAGGCCGACATTCTCGGCCACATGAGCCTCATCCACTGGCACCAGTCCCATTTCCCCGAGGCGTTGGCCTACTGCCGGGAGGCGCTGGAAATCCACCGCGCCCTCGGCGACCGGCACGGCGAGGCCGAAAGTCTCGACCACACCGCGATCTTCCTGGAGTTCACCGGCGACCACCGCGAGGCCGAGCGGCTCCGCCTGGAGGCCCTTGCGATCTTCACTGACATCGACGACCCGCGCGGCCGGACGCTGGCACTCAACAACATGGGCGACCTGATGATCCGCATGGGCGACATCGACCGCGCCGCGGAGTACTACGCGCAGACCGCCGGCGCCGCCGAGCTGAGCCGCCAGCACGAAGCGATCGCGCTTATCAACATGGCCAACGTCCACCGCCGGACCGGGTCCCACGAAGCCGCTCTCGCCAATTACCGGGCGGCCCTCGCGATAGCGATGGAATTGGGCGACCGCCGAAACCAAGTGGAGACCCTCATCGGCATCGGCGCCACTTTCCACAACACCGGCCGCTATGGCGAGGCTCTCATTCACCACGAACGTGCGCTGACCATTGCACGCTCTATCAGCGAACGTTACGAGGAAACACTCGCCCTCCGCCACCTGGGCGAAACCCTCACCGCCTCCGGCCGCTACCCCGCAGCCGTGGACCATCTGGAGCGAGCCTACGCCTTGTCCACCGATATAGGCGTCCCCTACGAAACGGCGAGGGCCCTGGAAAGCCTGGGCACGGCCCTCCTCCACGTCCAGGGCAGCGAAGCCGCCCGCCACCCCTGGCAGGAGGCGATCCGCCTGTTCACCAAGCTCAACCTTCGCGAGGCGGAGGACCTCCGCACCCGCCTCCAGTCCCTGGACCACGCCGCCGGCACCTGACACTGATACCCCGACAACGCGCGGCACACCGGTCCACATATACGGTCAAACACCCCAATATGCTGCAATTCATCGCATCGGCATACGTCACCGAACGCCGCACTAGAAATCCATTCGAACTCGCTACGCCTCCCTGCGTAAGATCTGGGGGCAGGAACTTGCCTGCACGCGACCTGACCCGGAACATGAGACTTTCTCGGAGAGCAGGACTACGCTTGCATTCCAAGCGGGACGACATCTCAGCCCGCCGGACCAGGAGAGCCACCAATGTGACTTGCGCGACCCTTGAGACTTAGTATGATCTCTCGCCATACGCCGGGCATACCCGGTGATTCGGAACTACACATGAGGGATCCATGAGGAAATACCTCGTAGTAATAGTGAGCGGGCTGGCCTTCTGGGCCTTGGGCGCCGCCTCGGCCACCGCGACCGGATCCGCGAGCACGACGACGGCGTCGCCGTCCCAGACGCAGAGGGGTCAAGTTCACATGACTTGACCCTCGGTCAAGCGGACCGAGTTCGAGCCGGGCGGGGACAGATGATCTGTCCCCGCCCGGCTTTACGTGTAGAGCGGCCGTTGGAGCGGTCGGGCGTCGGGTGGGTGCAACCGAGTCCGTTGGGGCGGGGTTTCCAGGGTGTTGCCGGTGAGAGGAGCGGGTGATGACCACGGAATCTTCGACGGAAGACGGACGGGTGTCAGGCGATGCGTGGGCGGTGATGGAGAAGTTCTACGCGGCTGAGGCGGCGTACGTAGCCGCAGGCGGGCAGGGCAAGGCGAGCTATGACCAGGCTGCCGCGTGTCTGGATCCGGAGGTGGTGCTGCATCAGGCTCCGGGCCTGCCGTTCACGGGAAGCGGGACGTGGCGGGGCCGGGACGGCATGGAGCGGTTCCTGGCCCGGTTCAGTGAGGTCTGGGAGTCGATGGAGTTCCTGGAGCAACAGCACTGGGAGGATGGGGACACCGTCGTGGTACGCAATCGGGTGCGGTTCCGTGCCCGGGCCACGGGCCGCGAGGTGGAGACGTTGATCTTGCAGCTGATCAGCGTTCGGGATGGGCGCATGCTCGAATGCCGTCCCTTTTATTGGGACCCGGCTGCCATCGCCGAAGCCTGTGGCTGGGCGGGTCCGCAAGGGGAAGGCGCGGATCCGGCGGGGTGACCTGCCAGTCGCGGCGATCTCGGCTTTGACGGCGGCGAGGCGGGCCGGTGGTGTCAGGTCTCGACGGCGGCGAGCAGGCCTTCGTAGTCGTCCAGGCAGGGGTCACAGCTTCGCAGGTGAACGGCGACGCCGGGGAAGCGTTCTTCGGGATCGCCGCCAGCGAGGCGTTCTTCCACGTAGAGGTCGAGCAGAGCGAAGGTACCCGCGCAGCCCGCGTCGAGCGGATCCGTTCGCAGGAACCGCTCCAGAGATGACCAGTCGCTCATGATCGCTCCACCTCGTCGAGCGTCAGATACCCGTTGGCGACCAGGTTCGCGCGCAGTTTACGCCGTGCGTCGAACAGGGCCTTGTAGAGAGCGTTGCGGGTCGTTCCCAGCTTGTCGGCCAAGGCGTCCACCGGCACGCCGCCCAGCACGAGGGCCGAGAAGATCGTGCGCTGGTGTTCGGTCAGTTCGTCGTCCACCGCGCGGCGCAGAGCCGCGACCAGATCCCGCCACTCGGCCTGGTCCTCCGGCCGGAGTCCGAACCGGTCGGGCAGCCGGTCCCAGTCCTCTTGCTCCATCTGCCATGTCCGCCGCTGCCAGAAATGACGTCCGATCTTGTTGGCCAGTTCGAGCAGGACGAACTTGTAGGCCCATGTCGTGAACCGGCTCTCCTCTCGGAACTCGCGAACCTTCGCGATGATCGCGACCACCGCGTCCGCCGCGGCCTGGTAGGCCAGGTCGTCGAGCTCGGGCCCGTCGACGCCGAGGGCCGCCCGCCGCCTGAACGCCTTCCGCCGGGCGACGTGCAACAGCAGAGCGTGGAGATCCGCGACCGCCTGTTCACGCACCGATCCCGTGCCGGTCAACGCGCTCACCCAGTCGTGTGAGTCCCGGCACGCGGCCCGCCGGCGCGTGGGCTCACGTTCTGCGGTATCAGCCGGCTCCGATGGCGACATGATCCGAGCCTACGGCGCCAGGTGCGGACCGGCTCTCCTCGGCCCCTTCCTGGTAGGGAGGCCGACTGATCTTACGAAACGCGAACGTGGGAGAGCTCTGGCGGATGTCACGTAAGCCGGGCCCGCTTCGGCTGCGCTAAGCATTCGTTCGGCTCACTGCCGTCCGAAGGCCGAGGAGCGCCATGAGGACCACCGTCCGTGCCGCGATCCGCGAAGTGATCGCGGCGACTGGATCGGAGGACCGTCTCGTGGTGCCTCCGGTGAGGAGGGACCCGTCACCGCCCGATCTTTGCCGGCCGGCGGCACACGGGCACGGCGACGTTCCCGGACGGCAGGTTCATCGCTACTGAAAGGACACCTCGCATGCCGCTCCTCAACCCGGGCGACCGGTTCCCGTCACTGACGGTTCCGTCTCTCGGTGGCGGTTCGCTGGCGCTGCCCGACCCCCTGCAGGGCCACTTCGGCATCATCCTGTACTACCGCGGGCACTGGTGCCCGTACTGCAATGCGCAGTTGCGCGCCTTCCAGCGTGCCCAGGAAACCCTCAACGGACTGGACGCCAAGGTCGTGGCGCTCACCGTCGAGGACGAGGCCACTACGCGGGCCTTGGCCGACAAACACGGCCTGACCTTCCCGCTCGGGCACAGCGTCGACGCGGACGAGATCGCCGCGGCGACCGGCGCGTTCGTCAATCAGGACCCGAAGTACCTTCAGTCGACGGGCTTCGTACTCGACGGCGACGGCAAGGTCGTCGTCAGCGTGTACTCCAGCGGAGCCATCGGTCGGCTCGTCCCCGAAGACGTGACCGGCATGATCCGTTACATCCGGGAGCACGCGGCCGGTTAGCCACCCCGGCGGCACACGGCCCTCAGCAGGCGGAAACGCGGCACAACGCCCGTTTTCCACCCGCATCCGGCCGTGTGCCCCGGTCACCACGGCCGACGTGCCGCGACTCCGATCCGATCGGACGGTAAGACGGAGGCGTGGCGCCGCCGCCAACCATTCATGACTACTTCGCTGAAAGGCCGCACAGCGCTGGTGACGGGCGCGGGACGCGGCATCGGACGGGCGATCGCGCTCGAACTGGCCAGGACGGGCGTCAGCGTGGCACTGGTCGCGCGCTCGCACGACGAACTCACCGACTGCGCCGCGTCCATCCGCGAACTCGGCGGCACGGCCGCGGTGATCCCGGCGGACGTCGCGGATCCAGACCAGCTCGCCCGGTGCGCGGCACGTGCCCGTGACGAGTTCGGGGTCGTGGACGTTCTCATCAACAACGCCGCCGTCGTGTGGCCGCTCGGCCCGAGCTCCAAGGTCGATTCCGCCGAGTGGGCGGCCGCGATCGGCGTCAACGTGGTCGCCGTCGCCTCGCTGACGTTCGCCCTGCTACCCGCCATGATCGAGCACAGCTGGGGTCGTATCGTCAACGTCTCCAGCGGCGTCGTCGCGCGCCCGGCATCCATGATCGGCGGTAACGCCTATGTCACCGGCAAGGCGGCTCTTGAGGCGCACACCGTGAATCTCGCCGCCGAGTTGGCCGGCAGCGGTGTCACCGCCAACACCTTCCGCCCCGGAACGGTCGACACCGCGATGCAGTCCTGGATCCGCGGTCAGGATCCGGACCAGATCGGCGCGGGCCTGCACCAACGGTTCAGCCGCTTGCACGCGGAAGGCTCTCTGATCACCCCGGAACAGTCGGCGAGGTCGCTGCTCGACCGGCTTCCAGGCGAGGCCACAGGGCAGATCTGGGACGTCACCGACTCCGTTTCCCCGTCAAGCCCGTGACAGAGCCCTCGAAAGGAGGCCGACCGACATCGCGGACGCGAATCGCCGACCTGCGCCTACTCTCCTGCCGTGGGTTCCCTGCCGGCCAATGAGGCTGGTGTGAAGCAGACATGAGGCCACCGTCTGCTGGGGTTGATACCAGCGTCTGCGAAAGGGAAGACCATGAAAAGAATGAAACCGGCGGCGCGCAGTTCGCGAACGATTACCTCGGCGAGAGCGGATTCGACGCCACTCCGATCAATTCGATCGAGATCATCAAGTACGCCGGTGGCGGCACGATCGAAGTCTGCTGAGCGAATCTGGCCGCTGTTGATCCGGTCCACGCTGCTCGGCACCGCGACAGTGCCCGACCTGTGACAACGGCCACATCCGGAGGCACAGGTCTGCACGGGACACGAATGGAGCGCGTTCCGACGACGAACCCGCGACCGTCGCGGCTGGTACATCACCTGGCGGAACGTCCACGCACGGTCCGGTCTCCGCCGCGTGGTCGACAGGGCGAAGGGCGTCTGACTCGGCAAGGTGCGCCGAGATGACCACGGTTATCAGCGGAGTGACAGCCTAAAGGCATACCCAGGAATAGAGGTGGTCTCCTGCGTCTCGGGCTCGTCTGGCTAGTTGGATCAGCTCCGTGGCCAGTGGCTCCATGTCATCGGCGTGCGCTCCGTGGAGTTCCTCGGCTTGCACCCACTCGGCGACCACTTTCGATACATCTGCATCGTGCACTCCCGCCAGTGCATCCCGCGCCGCATTATCGAGCTCCGATACCCACGGCCCGGTTGCCCAAGGGTCGTCTTCTTCCCAAGGGCCTTCCGGGCCAGGAGCCGGGGTGGTCGGCCAGACAACTGAGTCCTCGACGAGGCGTACGCTCCACGGCACCTGTTTGATGGCCCCGATCAGTTTCCCCAGGACAACGGCCGGATCCACACCCTTGGCCTCAACTCCGTCGAAGGCAGGCGACCCGGTGCCCACAAGGGGACCGCCATCCAAGCGTTTCATCGCTTGCACCACTACTTCCGCATCGGCCGCGCGAAAGTAGTCAGTCAGCACACCCACCGGCTTCTCCTCTAGTGCGCCAGATTTCCTGGCAAGGAGTAGATCAGACGCCAGCGACACAACCCGCCGCTGGCGTGCAGGACGCCACGTTCGCGGCCGGGCGACCGGTGCCGGTGCCAGCGGTGGCGCCAGGTGGTCGACCACCCGGCGCGCGGCTGACTTCGACACCCCTAACAGCAGCGCCACCTGCCTGAGCGTCAGGTTCGTGCGGTAGTACACCGCGATCAGCAGCACCTGGTCGGCCAGCGGCAACCCCCATCGGCGTACCGTGCCGGTCTGTTCACCGCCCCGCCCTGCGACGACCGCACCAGCTTGCGGAACTGGCGGACCGGCAGGCCCGTGAACACCGGCACCCACTCGACTCGCTCCACACTGATCGCCTGCTCCATGGCAAGGTCATCGGGTCGGGCCGCCGATCGTCAGCCAGACGTCGGACTGGCCACGCGCTGCATCCACAGCGAGCTGATGTACTGCCCGTTCTTGACGGCGTACTCGCGGAACACACCGATCTCGGTGAAGCCGAACTTGCGGTGCAGCGCGACCGACGCGTCGTTGGGCAGGGCGATCCCGGCGAGAAGAACGTGCACCGGCTCATGGTCGACGGAGTCGAACAGGGCACGGTAGAGGGCGGTGCCGATGCCCTGGCCCCGGCATTCTGCCCGCAGCGAGATGCTCACCTCGACGGTCTCCCGAAAGGCGTCGAGCTCCCGGTAGCGCTGGCTGGCAGCGAACCCCAGCACCTGCCCTTCGCGCCGAGCGACGAGCAGCCGATAGGGCCCGGCCGAGGAGAACTGCGAAAACCAAGCCCGGCGCTCCTCGACGCTGGTCGGTTCGCTGACGAGGTTGGCGACCGAGTGCGCCGCCGTGTAGTTCAGGATCTCGACGATCTGTGGGAGGTCATCGACCGTCGCGGGGCCAATCTCGGCGGGTTTGGTGCCTGTCGTCCGACTCATTGCCACAGCGTGCCAGGCCGACGAGTAGCCATGATCCACCAGCCGCCGGCTGGAACCGAGAGGCGGAGGAACGAGCTCCGCAGCACCCGACCACCGGGTCACAGGCCCGTGGACAGGCCTCCACTCCATCGTTACGAGACAGGCTTAGCTTGAGGGGTCTTGGGCGGGTAGGCCGCGTAGGAGTACGTCCAGGAACAGGTCGAAGCGCGGCTTGTCGGGGCCGAGGTCGTGGCCTGCCTGTTGGGCGCCGAGCCATTGCACCACCCCCAGGCCGAAGACGAACCAGCTTTGCTGGGCCATTTCTGGCGAGGCCCCGGCGACGGTGAAGGCGCGGACGACGCTGTCGTGCAAGCGCGCGAACGCCTCCGGGTTGTGCCGGTGGGGTGCCGCGACGTGGGCGGCGTATCCCGGCACGGCGAGGAACTCGTCGTGCATCTTCCAGGCCAGGTCGCTCAACCAGCCCCGCCAGGTTTCGGGGGTCGGTTCCGAGGTGGGCAGGACCCGCTCGACCATGACCTCGCTGATGAGGTCGAACAGCTCGGCACGGTCGGCGACCCATCGATAAAGCGCCGCATGCGAGACGCCCAAGCGTGCCGCGAGATCGCGCATCGTCACCGTGCGCAGGTCGCACTCCAGGGCCGCGGCCACGATCGCCTCACGGCTCAGCTTCGCCGGCCGACCCAGCGGTCGGGTCCTCCTCTGCACGCACCGATCGTAGGCCACTGAACTTAGTGACCATTGGTAATAAATAGGTTAGGCTCCCCTAAGTATCGTCGAGCGGTGTGAGGAGTGAGCCGTGCACGAACCCGACCTGGCATCCGAGGAGCAGTGGCCTCTGGTGCACCTGGATGTGAGCGACCTCGCGCCTGCGGAGGGCGCCCGCGTCGTCGCCGACGTCCTCACCGAGGCGAGCGGCCGCCACGAGGCGTTCGCCGCTGTGGTCCAGATGCCTTCGACCACCGAACGTCCCAGGGGCATCGGGGGTGTGAGCGAGCGGATCCGGATGCTCAAGCAACTCCGCCCCAGGCTGAAAGAGACGTGCCGTGGCCTGGCGTTCGTGGTTTCGGCCGAGACTCAGGCGACCAACGCGAAAGCGATCCGGGCCGGAGCCAAGATGTGGGGCTGCCCGACGTTCGCCACCGACGACGTCGCAGCCGCGACCGCATGGGCCCAGGCTCAGCTCGCGGGAGCCTCCGCCGAGGGGGATGCCTGATGTGGGTAGTCGCCGTACTCGCCGCGACCGCGGCCTACCTCGCACGCAGGTTCGGCCTTCGTGAGACCGGGGGCGACACGGCACCTCGGGCGGACCGCGTCCTCGCGCCGGTCCTGCTCATCGCCGCGCTCGCGGTCGCCCTGGCCCAGACCATCGTGGTCGGGGTGCTCGCAGGGTTCGCCCGAGAACTCGGCACCGATGCGACCGGGGCGACGTGGCTGCTCACCTCGTTCATGCTCGCGTCCGCCGTCGCCACCCCCATCGCGGGAAGGCTCGGTGACCACTACGGCCACCGTCGGATCATCATCGCCGGCCTTGTGCTCCTGATCCTCGGCAGCGTGATCGCCGCGATCAGCACCACCAACGGGTGGTACGGCGGCATCCTGGCCGGACGGATCGTCCAAGGTCTGGCCGGCGGGGTCTTCCCCTGCGCCTTCGGTCTCGCGCGCCGACTCGTCCCCGCCGCGCGGCTCCCTGGGTTGATCGTGGCCCTGAGCGCCATGTTCGGCGTTGGCGGAGCGTTCGGCCTGGTCGCGGCGGGCCCTCTCGTCGACCTCGCCGGACTCACCGCGGTGTTCTGGCTGGTGGGCGGGCTCGCGGTCCTCGCGCTCGCGGGAACCTTCCTCTTTCCCGAGCCCCGGGCGCCGCGTGTGGCACGCCAAGCTGTGGACGTCCGAGGGGCAGTTCTGCTGGCGGCGACGCTGGTCGCACTCCTGCTCGCCGTCAGCCAGGGACGCGGCTGGGGTTGGTCATCGCCGCGGATCCTCGGCCTCGCGACTGCCACGATCACCTTCGCCTCCCTGTTCCTGATCGCCGAACGTCGTGCGACCGCACCGCTGATCGCCCCGCAACTCCTCGTCGGCAGGCGCCTGCTCGCCCTCAACGTCGCCACCGTCGTCATCGCTGTGGGCATGTTCGCTGCGGTCACGCTCCTACCGCTGTTCGCGCAGACACCGGCAGAACTCGGCTACGGCTTCGGGTACAGCGCGTCCCGCACCGGACTCCTGATCGCCCCGATCGGGCTCTTCATGGTCATCGCCGCACCGATGGCGCCCCACCTCACTCGCCGGATCGGCGCGCGCGGCGTGTTCCAGGTCGGCGCCGTCCTTGCCACCGCCGGGCTGCTCGGCCTCGCGTACTTCCACGACGAACCCGCGACCGTCGCGGGCAGCGGAGCCGTCCTGGGACTCGCCTACGGATTCGCGTTCGGCAGCCTCGGCTCGCTCGTCATCGCCGCCACGCCTCCCGAGCACACCGGCGCGGCCACCGGGATCAACACCATCCTGCGAACCATCGGCGGCGCGATGGGCAGCGTGATCGCCGTGGCCATCGTCGCCGCCTCGACCAGCGACGGCACCACGCCACCAACGGAATCCGGCTACACAACCGCGTTCACCGTCTCGGCCCTGATCGCCCTCGCCGCCGCCATCATCGCGGCCGCGGTCCCGTCCTCCCAACGGACCACCACCCGCGACAAGCCCGAACCCCGGAACCTCGACACGCCAGTACGCGAGTCCGGCTCCGAAGCAGGCCCCAGCTGACCAGGCCAGTCCGCGAATTCAGAACATAATCTGAGTACAATGGGCAGCATGAGCACTACCTCGGATTCAGTGACCTTCTCCGACTTGTCACGCAATCCCAAGTCCGTGGCCGAGCGTGCCGCGCGGCTCGGCAGGCTGCGCGTCACCCACCGCGACGCTCCCGATTTCTACCTCACGGCCGCCGACCGGGAAGAGCAGCGCGATGAGAGTCTGACGACCGCGTCACGGATCTTCCTGGCGCTCATGAAGCATGATCCGAGCGCTCGGGCATTGCTCCTTGCCATGCCCGACGTGTTCCCCTGGATCCGTCACCTGAGCACCGAAGAGGTCCGCGCCTTCACCGTGGAACTGGTCGACGCTCTGTCCGACGCCGCCGAACTTGATCTGGACGCGAACGCTCAAGAGGTGATCACCGGCTGGCGCGCTACAGCACGCATCAAGGCAGACGGCACCCAGCACGAGGAAGCCCTCCGGCCGACCTCCGGCGACTTCGGTCCCGTCGAGGTGACGCCTTGAGCCCCAAACGAGGAGACAGGGTCACCGTCCCACCGCCGGACGGCGAATGGGACGTCAGGTTCGGCACCAGCGAGGCGGTACGAGGCTGGGAAGAGCTATGCCGCCTCGCCGTGTCGAATACTCGCCGTTGCCTGGAGGCCTTACGCTCCGAGCCGCGGTCCCGCTCCAACCACGAGCGGCAGCACCGACTCCGCGGAGACCTCGCAACACACCGACACAACGGTCAAGACCTTGAGCAGTGGGAGTACGAGGTCACGAGCGGTGGGCGCGTCCGCTACGTCATCAACGACGACGGCCGAACAGTCTGGATCGTCTACGCGTCCCCTCGCCACCCCAAGGACACCGACCGATGAGCATCGGACGCCGGTGGCAGGACGTCGAGGCGGAGGCACACCTCCGCAACCCCGAACTGGCCGACGCTGAGCGCCGAGTTCGGGTTTGCGCCGAGCTGGATGCTTGCGGTGGGGATGCCACTGAGCCGACCGTTGGGAAATAAGTTGATCTTCAGGTGAGCGTCGGAAAGGGTACCCGCCAGGGTGTCCCGGCTGGGCTGCAGGGCTTCCGGGGCCGAACGGAGGTCAGGCCGTGTGGTATCCGAAAATCCCGCAGCGGTTCGGCGACGGGTCATTGCCCGGCGGGAGCTGGGTGGCCGCGGAAAAGGTGCACGGCGCCCATTTCGCTTTGGTCAGCGATGGCCGGGCGGCGCGGGCCGCCGGGCGGCGCGGGCTGCTGGACGAGGATCGGCTTGAGGCGTTCTTCGGGGTGACGCGTCTGTGGCCTGTCCTGGCGACAGCGGCGGCGGCAGCGGCCCGCGCTGTCGGACAGGACGTGGTCTTGTACGGGGAACTGGCCGGCGGGGGCTATCCGCACCCGCAGGTACCGACGGTCGAGGACATCGGCCCAGTGCAGACCGGCGTGTGGTACTGCCCTGACCTGGTATGGCTGGCGTTCGACGGCGCCGTCAGCACCTCCTCGGGACCGCGCTGGATGAGCCGCGCCGAACTGGCGGACCTGGTGACCAGTGTCGGCTTGGAGTGCGTGCCGCTGGTGGGTCAAGGCCGTCGGCAGGAGCTGAGGGAGCTGTCGGTCGACTTCCCGACGCTGGTGCCCGGCGCGCTGGGTCTTCCCGAACTGCCCGGCAACCGCGCCGAAGGCTACGTCCTCAAACCCGCCGGAGCTTGGGATACGAGCGAACGGGGACCACGGCCGGTCCTGAAGGTCAAGCATCCCGACTTCGCCGAGGACGCCCGCTACAACGGCGCCCGGCCGTTCGTGCCGCCGCCCGGCGGTGTGACGGGAGTGGCGGCATGGCTGTTGGCCGCTGCGGTCGAGCGGCTCACCCCACCGCGAGTGGACGCGGCCCGCAGCAAACTCGGCCCAGCCGCCGACACCGTCGAGTTGGCCGCCGAGGTGGTGGCCGACCTGCTCGCCGACCTTGATGACGATCTGGGCGGCCTGCCCGAATCCGACCGCCGACGCCTGGCCGCCGCGCTCACACCGGCAGCCCGCACGCTGGCCACGCTGCAAGATCACTGAACCTGCCCCACGGGCGCACGTTGGACCGCCCTGCTCAAACCTTGGTAGTTAGCGGCAGGCTTGTTGCACGTTGGGCGGGTTGGTGGCCGCCCGCCCTGGGGGCGTTGTGGGGAACCACCAGCCGGGGGCGGTTTGGTGGGTGCGCTGCCGCAGGGCGGGGGCCGGTCTATGAGTGCAGCGGTCTGTCCACGTGGCGCAGGGGGCTGACGATCGGAGAGCCCGCTCTGCGTGCGGCGCCCAGCATGTATCCGTGGTCGATCGCGATCCGCGACCAGACGGCCTTGCCCTCGCCCAGCTCGAACCATCCGCAGCCGCCGGTCGCGAAGGCCTGGACGAGGATCAGCCCGCGTCCGGAGGTGCGCGACTGGTGGGGCTGTTGCATGACGGGCCGGCCGGGGTGGTCGTCCCACACGCACAGCTCGACGCCTTGGTCGATCCGGCTGATCCACACGCGGATGATCCTGCCCTCGCAGAGCCGGGCGGCGTTGGACGCGAGCTCGCTCATGATCAGCACGGCGTCGCCCTCGAAGGCGCCGAGCCCCCAGGAGGCGAGCGCGCTCTTCACGAGTTCGCGTGCCAGATAAACGGTTTCGGGGTAGGCGCGGAAGTTCTCACTGAATATGTTTTGTGGATCTATGTCCATTATGGGTGTCGCGGACATCGCATTTGCCTCTCACGCTCTGTGACTCTGGCCACAGACTGACACCCCCGGCTATTCTTTTCTTCCTTCGTTCAGGAATATCAAGTTTGGGGATCTTGGATGGCAAAGGCGGATCGACTCGATCCAGATAACAACCCATGGCACTGGCTGGCCGTTGACCTGCGGATATGGCGCGTCGAACGCAACCTGTCACAGGCCCGGCTAGCCGAGATCTTGAGGGTCGATGATTCCACCGTTTCGAACTACGAATCGGGCACTACGAAGATCCCCGAGCGTACGACTGGGATTCTTGACCAACTTTGGGGTACTCGTGGGCATTTCACCCGAATTCGCCGACATGCCGAGTCGGCGCATGACCCTGACTGGCGTCACCAGAACATCGAGCACGAGGCGAAGGCGTCCGTCATCAGGACCTACGAGAGTTCGCTGGTTCCAGGTCTCATTCAGACGGAGGGTTACGCGCGGGCGGGGTTCGAATCCGCGGGCATCGGCAAGATGGAAGCGGACGAGCTTTGGGAACAGCGGCAGGCTCGCCAAGCGGTCCTGGATCGCCCCGACCCCCCACAACTCTACGTGCTGCTTGACCAGGCAGTGATCACGCGCCAAGTCGGCGGGCCGGACACTATGCGTGAGCAGCTCGCGCGGCTTCTCGAGGTGGCGGACTGGCCGCACACCATGGTGCGCATCATTCCCTGGGAAGCCGGCGCCCATATGGGACAAGACGGCGCATTCAAGCTCATGACGATCAATGCGAGCGATGTGGTCTACATCGAGGCTGCGATCGAAGGCAGATTGATCACCGCCCCGGCAAGAGTGCTCGATGTCGGGCTACGGTGGGAACGGATCGGGGCGCGGGCGCTGCCTGAGATCCTGACCCGTAGGTTGATCGCCGATCAGATGGAGAACACGCGATGACCCAGCCTGCCTGGCGTAAGGCCAGCCGCTCCAGCACCACGGGCGGGGACTGCGTGGAGGTCGCGGATTTCAGCAGCGTGATCGGGGTGCGTGACAGCCGGGCCCCCGACGCCGGACATCTGGCCCTCTCCCCGAAAACCTTCTCCCAGCTCATCGCCGCCATCAAGCGGGGAGAGCTGCACTCGTAGTCCTGTCGCGTCCAGCTTGGGCTTGTGTGGTCGGTGGCGTTGGGTGGGTTGACCTTGTCGTTGGCGGCAGGGTTTGAGGATGCCCGCATGGAGGGCTCGATGCGGGACATCCGTCACGGGGTCGTATGGACGGCTGGACGTGCTCGTCAACAACGCGGGGATCGTCGGCAGTGAGGGCATTGGGGACGATCACTCGGGGTCTGGACAGCCGCACGGTCGCCGCCACTCGTTGATCGTTCATCACCGCAGTGAAGTGGGGAGAGTTGCGCTTGTAGTCCTGTAGCCCCGAGTAGCGCAGCGGTCTCGTCTTTGGCGGGGCGTTCGTGTGTTCGGAGCGGGTTTGTTCCGCGGGGCATTACGTGATCTTGCGCGGATGTTGGTTTCGGCGGGTGAGGGGGTTCACCGGGCGCGCGTCATGATCAGCGGGCTGTTCGCTGAGAGGGGCGTTGCGCATGCGCGGGATCGTGGCTGGGGTGGTCGTTGTGGGCTTGGTGGTCGGTTCCTTGCCCGCATTCGCGGAGGCGCCGCCGGGGATCGACGGGGCCGGGTCTGGGGAGCGGGGGGATGGGTGGGCGCGGAGGGGGGCGCCGTCGGTCGAGGTCGGGGAGGTTCGGTTCACTTCGGTGGAGCGGACGGCGCCTGGGGTGATCTTCAAGACCTTTGAGACGTCCGGGGTCGGGGGGCGGGTGGTGGGTGATCTGCTGGACGTCGACCTGCGCAAGCCCGGTGTCTCGGTGGGGCTGCTGCGTCCGCCGGTGGTCGCCGCGAGGCGGACGGTGTCGGAGATGGCGGACGCGCGGCAGGCGGTGGCCGGGGTGAACGGCGACTTCTTCAACATCAGCGAGACGCATCCCGGGGTGGTGCCGACCGGGGCGTCGTCCGGGCCCGAGGTGGACGGCGGACGGCCGATCAAGGGGGCGGTGCCAGACGGGCAGCGGTTCGGGCCCGCGCTGCCGCCGGGCACGTCGGCCGAGGACGTGATCGGCATCGGGACCGACCGGCGCGGGCGTGTCGGGCGGCTGCACCTGACGGGGAGCATCCGGGCGGGACGGACGTCCATCGCTCTCCGGGGGCTCAACCAGTACGCGCTGCCGGTGGGGAGCGCCGGGGTGTTCGATTCCCGGTGGGGTGAGGTCTCGCGGCAGCGTGCGGTCTGCGGGACGGACGAGGTGCGCGGCGACCCGTGCAGCACGAACACCGCCGAGGTGACCGTCCGGCGGGGTGTGGTGACGGGGGTGTCCGACGCGGTGGGGGCGGGGGCGATTCCCCAGGGTACGACCGTGCTGGTCGGGCGGGAGAAGGGGGCCGACGCGCTGCGCCGGCTGCGGGTTGGGGAGCGGGTGCGGGTGTCCTACCGGTTCGCGGGTCCACGGTTCCGGTTCGCCGTCGGCGGGTTCCCGATTCTGAGGAACGGACGGCCGCTGGACGGTCTGAGCGCCATCGGCCCGGCGCCGCGGACGGCCGCCGGTGTCAGCCGCGACGGGCGGCGCCTGTACCTCGTGGTGGCGGACGGACGGTCGCTGCAGAGCGCCGGTCTGACCGTCGCCGAACTGGCGTCCCTCCTGGACAAGGCCGGCGTGGACGACGGCGTCAACCTCGACGGCGGCGGTTCCTCGACGTTTGTCACGCGTGCTCCTGGTGCGACCGCGGTGACCGTCCGGAACGCGCCGTCGGATGGGACGGAGCGCGCTGTCGCCAACGGCGTCGGCGTCTTCCGCTGAGTCAGGACGGCTTCCGGCGTTTGTCGCGGACGTAGAGAATGCCGGCCTTCCCGTCGCCGGGGCTGCGGCGGTCCAGGACGAACAGGGTCGTCGCGGTGATCAGCTCGCTGAGCTTGGCGTAGCCGTAGTTGCGGGAGTCGAACTCGGGGCGCTGCTTGGTGATGATGTGGCCGACGGACGCCAGGGGAGCCCAGCCGTCCTCGTCGGAGGCCGCCTCGACGGCGTTGCGGAGGAGGTTGACGAGCGCGGTGTCCTGCTTGAGCTTCGCGGCCGGGGTCGGGGGCGCCGCCTTGAGCGTCGCGGCGGCAGGGGTGGCCGGGTCCTGGTCGTAGGCCAGGTTCTCGATGTAGATGAACTTGTCGCACGCCGCCACGAACGGCTTGGGCGTCTTGCGCTCGCCGAACCCGTAGACGGTGAGTCCCGACTCGCGGATCCTCGCGGCCAGGCGCGTGAAGTCGCTGTCGCTGGAGACCAGGCAGAACCCGTCGAAGCGGTCGGAGTACAGCAGGTCCATGGCGTCGATGACCATCGCCGCGTCCGTGGCGTTCTTGCCGGTGGTGTAGGCGAACTGCTGGATGGGCTGGATCGACTGGGCGAGCAGCTGCTCCTTCCAGCTTCGGAGGCTCGTGCCGGTCCAGTCGCCGTAGGCCCGCTTGACGTGGGCCGTGCCGTACTTCGCGACCTCCGCCAGCAGCCCCTCGACGATGGCGGCCTGGGCGTTGTCGGCGTCGATGAGGACCGCCAGCCTGTCGGCGTTCTCGCTGACCACGCGTCACACTCCCCCAGACGGAGCCGTAGGTGTCCAGTAGATCAGAGGTCGGACGCGTCCGCCCGCCGACCGCCGTCAGTGGCGGGCCTGGATCGGATGCCGGTCGACGGCGGCGCCGTCCGCCACGAAATGGACGGCGCTCCACATGTTCGTCGTGCCGCACGCGTGGTTGGGGATGACGCGCAGCAGGTCCCCGACGCGCAGGGACGCGGTTCCCGGGCCGGTCAGGTAGCCGTGCTCCTCGTTGCCGGTGGGGAAGGCGACGTCCTCGACGGGCGCGCCCGACACGTCGCAGACGATGCCGAGGCCGCCGGCGTTCGCGAGCGAGTCGGAGCTCATCGCCTTGATGCCCGCGTCGATGATCGCCGTGCCGGGGCGCTGGACGCTGACGACCCTGGTCAGGACGGTCTGCGCGCACTGATGCACACCGGCGCTGCCGAGCCCGACCTGGTTGGCGTCGAAGTAGACGTAGGTGCCGGGGCGCGCCTCGGTCACCCCCGGGGCGAACGGCGCGGAGGTCGCGCCGGGCGTCGAGCCGACCGACACCAGCGGGCACGCGTGGCCGTCCGCGCGCAGGGCCTCGGCGACCTCCGCGAGCGTCCGGCCCGCGAGGTCGCCGGCCGCCTCCAGGGCGGGACGGTTCCGGCCGTGCGCGGCGAGGTGCCCCTCGTGGGTGAGGACGCCCCGGAGTTCGAGGGCGGGCAACGCGGCCAGGTCCGCGGCGGTGCGGACGGCGTTGTCCGGGTCGACTCCCGCGCGGTGAAGGCCGGTGTCCACCTCCAGGACGAACGGGACGGCGACCCCGGCCGCCGCGGCGGCCTCCGAGAGCGGGCCCGCGACCTCCGCCGAGTCGAGCGCGACGGTCAGCCCGCCCCGGGCGAGGGCCTCGACCGCGAACGCGATCTTGGCCGGCCCCACCGGCTGGTGCGCCCACAGCACGTCGCCGACGCCCTCGTCCTGGAGCAGCGCGACCTCCGCCGGGGTCGCGCACGTGAAGCCGGACGCGCCGTGCGCGAGCTGGCGGCGGGCGACGGCGACGCACTTGGACGTCTTGAAGTGCGGGCGCAGCGCCACCCCGGCCGCGCCGATCGCGGCGGCCATCGCGGCGAGGTTGGCCTCCATGCGGGCGCGGTCCACGAGCAGCGCGGGAGTGGCCAGCTCCTCCAGCGGGGTCACGCCAGCCCCATCTCCGGACGCGGGTCGCCGTCCAGCAGCCATTCGACGGTCTCCTTCCTGATCTCCGGGAAGCCGGACGGGCGCTGCCCGACCATCTCGCGCAGCCCCGCGACGGCCTCGTCGGGCGTCCAGAGCGGGAAGTCCGAGCCGAAGACGAGCTTGCCGACGACGTCCCATTCCTGCGCCCGCGCGAGCGCGAGGTAGCCGTCCATCGGGCGCGCCCACGACGCGGACACGTCGGAGTACACGCGGCGGTTCTTGCGCAGCGTCACGATCGTCTCCCGCTGCCAGGGATGCCCGAGATGGGCGATGATCTGGACGAGGTCGGGATGCCGCCGCGCCACCTCGTCCACGACGAGCGGGTTGCTGACCGACAGGTCGCCCGCCGGGCTCGGCGTCGCCCCCATGTGCCACAGCACGACGAGGCCCGCGTCGGCCGCCGCCCGGTAGAACGCGTCGTACTTCGCCTCGCGCGGGTCGAACAGCGCCAGCACCGGGTACAGCTTGATGCCGCGCAGGCCGCGGGCGACGCCGTCGGCGAGCTGGTCGAGGACGTCCGGGTCGGTGGGGTCCAGCGCCATGAACCCGATCGTCTCCGTCTCGGTGCCCGCGCAGAACTCCTCGGTGTGGGAGTTCGGGGTGAGGACGCCGGCCGCGGTCGCGCGGATGCCGAACACGCAGGCGGCGGTCACCGGCGCCATCGCGCGGTCGTAGTCGGCCCGGCCGAACTCGTGGGCGCCCCGCCCGTAGACGGGACGCCAGTGGTCGTCCCACTCGTGGCCCCAGTGCTCGGGACGCTGGCAGTGGGTGTGGAAGTCGATCAAGCATCCTCCCGGGGTCGGGGCGCGCCGGGGCGCAGGGACGAGCGGAGGTAGTCCAGCGCGGCGACGACGTCGGCGTCGGCGGCGAGGCCGGCCGCGGCGGCGCGCAGCCGGTCCAGGTAACCGGCCCGCCGCGCGTCGTCGAACTCGGCGGACGGCCCCGACACGCTGACGGCGGCGACGCAGACCCCGTCCACCTCGACGGGCGCGGCGACGCAGCGCAGGCCGACGCTGCCCTCGTTGTCGTCGACGGCGTGCCCGCGCCGGGCCGTCTCGCGCAGGTCGCGGACCAGCGCCTCGGTCGAGGTGAGGGTGTGCTCGGTGCGGGCCGGGAACGGCTCGGGCGGCAGGTGCGGGCCGAGCTCGGACGGGTCGAGGTGGGCGAGCAGCATCTTGCCGAGCCCGGTGCAGTAGGCGGCATCGCGGGTGCCGGGCGTGGTGTGGAAGCGGATCGGCCGGTCGGGTTCGCGGACGCACACGTGCAGGACCTCCCGCCCGTCCAGCACCCCGAGGTTGGCGGTCTGCCCGGTGTCCTCGGCGACACCGGCGAGGTGCCCGCCCGCGACCTGCGACAGGTCGAGGCCGGTGAGGTACGCGGTCGACAGCATCAGCGTCTTGTGCCCGAGCCGGTAGGCGGGGCGCTCGTCGGCGCGGACCACGTAGCCCATCTCCTCCAGCACGCCGAGAAGCCGCACGAGGGTGCTCTTCGGCAGGCCGGTGCCCGCGTTGAAGTCGTTGAGGGTGAGCGTGCCGCCCCGCTCGGCCAGCCGCTCCAGCAGGGCCAGGCCGCGGGCGAGCGCGTTCGCGTGGTAGTTGGCCGCGGCCGGGCGGTCGTCGTCCACGGTGCCGCCGCGGGGCCGTGCCGGCTTGCTCGGTGCCCGCGGGCTCGGTGCCCCTGTGGTTCTCTCCATGGGTGGGTGCCTCGTCTCCGATCAGGGGGTGCGCAGGATCTCGCCGGGCCGCGCGCCGCGGTGCGCGCCGTCCTCGACCACGGCGCGGCCGTTGACGACGACCGCGCGGATCCCGTCCGGATACTGCTGGGGTGCTGCGAACGTAGCCCGGTCGGCGATCCCGGCGGGGTCGAAAACGACGATGTCCGCCGCCGCCCCCGCGCGGAGCACGCCGCGCCCGGCGAGCCCGGCCCGCTCGGCGGGCGCCGACGTGCACTTGCGGACGGCCTCGGCGAGCCCGAGCCGGTCCGCCGCGGGACGGCCCCCCGCGCCCCGGACGTACTCGGCGAACAGCCGCGGGTAGCAGCCGTACGAGCGCGGGTGCGGGGTGCCGCTCCCGGTGGGCCCGTCCGGGTCGAGGGCCTGGCCGTCCGAGCCGATCACCCCGGCCGGGTGGGTGAGCGCGTCGAGCAGGTCGCGCTCGCCGCGCCCGCCCGCCACCATCTGCACGCCGTTGCCGTGCTCGGCGACGAGGTCCAGCGCGACTTGCGGCGGTTCGGTGCCGGCGTCGGCGGCGAGGTCGGTGAGCGCCCGCCCGCCCACGGCGATCTGGTCCCAGGTGTTCGGCATGTCGCGCCACTCGTCCGCGATCCGCGCGCGGACGGTACGGTCGGTGAGCCTGGCCCGCATCGCGCCCTCGCCGCCGTCCTGCGCCCAGGCGGGCAGGAGCTGCGACAGCGGCGCGTTCCCGGCCAGGTAGGGATAGATGTCGAAGGCGACGTCCAGGCCCTCGTCGCGGGCGGCGTCGATCAGCTCCAGCGCCCGCGCGACCGAGCCGTGGTTGCGGCGGCCGACGGCGACCAGGTGCGAGATCTGGGTGCGGCAGCCGGTCGCCGCCGCGACCCGCAGCGCCTGCCGGACGGAGTCGAGCAGCCCGTCGGCGTAGTCGCGGACGTGCCAGGCGAACAGCCTGCCGTGTGCGGCGGCCGTGCGGCCGAGCGCCTCCAGCTCGTCGTCCCGGGCGTAGCACACGGGCGCGTAGACGAGGCCGGTGGAGACGCCGGCGGCGCCCGCGGCGAGCGCGTCGCCGAGCAGGCCGCGCATCCGGTCGAGCGCGGCGGCGTCGGCGGGACGGTCGCCGAAGCCGGCCGCCGCCGCGCGCAGCGGCGTGTGCGCGACGAGCGCGGCCACGTTCACCGCCGGGCGGGCGGCGCCGAGCGCGTCGAGGTAGCCGGGCAGGTCCGTCCAGTCCCAGCGGACGGCCGGGTCCAGGTCCAGGTAGCCCGCTGCCGCGCGCAGGGCTTCCAGGTGGTCCCGGGACGCGTCGGCGACGGGCGTCACGCCGAGGCCGCAGTTGCCGACCACGACCGTCGTGATCCCCTGTCGGACCGCGCTGCGGGCCTCGGGGGACGACAGCAGCGTCAGGTCGGAGTGGGTGTGGACGTCCACGAACCCCGGCGACACGACGTGCCCGGACGCGTCCACCGTCCGCGCCGCAGGACGTTCCGCGAGGTCGCCGATCGCCTCCACCCGCCCGCCCGCGACCGCGACGTCGGCGCGGCGCGGGGCGGCCCCGGTGCCGTCGACGACCTTCCCGCCGGCGATGAGCAGGTCCGTCACGGCGCCTGCGTCCGCAGCCGGAACGTCGCCTGCACCTCGACCGGGCTCCCGGTCGGCAGCGCCGCCACCCCGAGCGCGACCCGCGCGTGCCGCCCGGCGGACTCGCCCAGGACCTCGGTGAACAGCGCCGTCGCCGCGTCGGCCACCAGGTGCTGGTCGGTGAACCCGGGCGCGGACGCCACCCACACCGACACCGCCTCCACGTGCTCGACCGCGCCGAGGCCGCCGTCGCCGGCCAGCTCGTCCCGGACGGCGGTCAGGACGTTCCGGGCGCACTGCCAGGCGCAGGACCGCGCCGCGTCGAGGGTGACGTCCTCCCCCACGCGGCCCTCGGCGAGCAGCTTCCCGTCGCGGGCGGCGACCTGCCCCGAGGCGATCAGGGTCGCGCCGGTGCGGCGGACGGCGGCGACGGGCGGCCGCTCCCCTGCGGGCCCCGGTTCCTCGGGGGCGGCGGCCAGGCGTCGGTCTGCGTCGTGGTGCACGGGTCTCCTCCGGGTGAGAGCGGTCAGGCCGTGGCCGGGACGTCGGCCTCGGCGAAGTGGCAGGCGACGGGATGCCCGGCGCCGGGGCGCGCGACCAGCGGCGGCGCCTCGGTCGCACAGACGTCCCGCGCTTTCCAGCAGCGGGTGCGGAAGCGGCAGCCGGACGGCGGGTCGATCGGGCTCGGCACGTCGCCGGTCAGCGTGATCCGCTCCCGGCCGCCGCGCCCGCCCGGACGCGGCGACGGGACCGCCGACAGCAGCGCCTGCGTGTACGGGTGCGCCGGGCTCCGGAAGATCTCGTCCCGGGTGCCCTGCTCGACGATCGTCCCGAGGTACATGACGGCGATCTCGTGCGAGACGTGCCGCACCACCGACAGGTCGTGCGAGATGAACAGGTACGCCACGCCCAGCTCGCGCTGGAGCTCCCGCAGCATGTTGACGACCTGCGCCTGGATCGACACGTCCAGCGCGCTGACCGGCTCGTCCAGCACCAGGACCTTCGGGCCGAGGGCGAGCGCGCGGGCGATGCCGATCCGCTGCCGCTGCCCGCCGGAGAACTCGTGCGCGTACCGGCGGGCGTGCGACGGCGCGAGCCGTACCATGTCGAGCAGCTCGGCGACGCGCTTCTCACCGCCCTCGGCGTAGCGGCCCTGCACGCGCAGCGGCTCGGCGACGATGTCGTGGACGGTCATCCGCGGCGACAGCGACGCGTACGGATCCTGGAAGACCAGCTGCAGGTCGCGGCGCAGGGCGCGCAGCTCGGCGCCGCGGGCGCGGGTGACGTCCCGCCCGGCGACGACGATCCGCCCGGCGGTCGGCTCCAGCAGCCGCACCACCATGCGTCCCGTGGTCGTCTTGCCGCAGCCGGACTCTCCGACCAGCCCGAGCGTGCGCCCCGCGCGCAGGGAGAAGTCGACGCCGTCGACCGCGTGGACGGCGCCGGTCCGCAGGCGCAGCGGACCCGACCGCACCGGGTAGTGCTTCACCAGGCCGGAGACGGCGAGGATCTCGTCAGGCTCGGCCATCGATGTCCTCCTCGGCCAGCTCGTGGTGGAAGTGGCAGGCGCTCGCGCGTCCCGTCCCGGCCGGGGTCGGGTCGGGGCGTTCCACGCGGCACCGGTCGCGGGCCAGCGGGCAGCGCGGCGCGAACGCGCACCCCCGCGGGATCTCGCCGGGCGTCGGCGGGGAGCCGGGGATGGGGGTCAGGTCGCCGGCGTCGCCGTCCAGCGTGGGCAGGCTCTCCAGCAGGCCCCGCGTGTACGGGTGCCGGGGCGCCTCGAAGATCGCGGCGACCGGGCCGTGCTCGACGACGCGCCCGGCGTACATCACCACGACCCGGTCGGCCAGCTCGGCGACCACCCCGAGGTCGTGGGTGATCAGCACGGTCGCGGCGCCGGTCTCCCGCCGCGTCAGCCGCAGCAGGTCCAGCACCTGGGCCTGGACGGTCACGTCCAGCGCGGTCGTGGGCTCGTCCGCGATCAACAGGTCGGGGTCGTTGGCGATGGCCATCGCGATCATCGCGCGCTGCCGCATCCCGCCGGAGAACTCGTGCGGGTACTGCTTCAGCCGCCGCGCGGCCCCCGGCACCCCGACGAGTTCCAGCAGCTCGGCGGCCCGCTTGCGGGCCGCGCCCCGCGACATGCCCGGCTGGTGCAGCCGCAACGCCTCGCGGATCTGCGCGCCGATCGGCACGACCGGGTTCAGCGCCGTCATCGGATCCTGGAAGATCATCGCGATCCGGCCGCCGCGCAGGCCGCGCAGCTCGCGCGGGGGCATCGCGCGCAGGTCGGAGCCGTCGAACACGACCCGCCCCGACACCACCCGGCCGGGCGGCTTGATCAGCCCGAGCGCCGACATCGCGGTGACGCTCTTGCCCGACCCGGACTCGCCGACGACGCCGAGCGTCTCGCCCGGCGCGACGCTGTAGCCGGCGCCGTCCACGGCCCGGACGGTCTCCTCGTCGCCGTCGAACTCGACGACCAGGTCCTCGATCTCCAGCAGCGGCCGGGTCATGTCCGGCCTCCCGGCGTGACGGCGTCGCGCAGGCCGTCCCCGACGAAGTTGACGGCGAGGACCGTCACCGCGATCGCGACGCCCGGCGGTATCCACAGCCACGGCATCGTCTGGATCAGCGTCAGGTTCTGCGCGTCGTTCAGCATGTTCCCCCAGCTCGCCCGGGGCGGCCGGACGCCGAGGCCGAGGAACGACGCGGTGGTCTCCAGCATGATCGCCTGCGCGACCGCCAGCGTGCCGGTCACCGTGACCGGCGCCAGCGCCGCGGGGACGATGTGCCTGCGGATCAGCCACCACCCGTTCGCCCCGGCCGCCTCGGCGGCCTGGATGTACTCGCGGTCGCGCAGCGACAGCGTCACGCCGCGCACCACCCGCCCGGCGACCGGCCACTGCGTCACCCCGATCGCGGCGATCAGCACCGGCACGCTCGGCCCGACGATCCCGGCGAGGACGAGGATCACCACCACGGTCGGGAACGACATCACGATGTCTGCGATCCGCATGATCGCGTTGTCGACGATGCCGCCGAACAGGCCCGCGACCGCGCCGAGCAGCGTCCCGGCCACCATCGCGCCGACGGCCGCGGTCAGCCCGACCAGCAGCGAGACCCGTCCCGCGTACAGGGTCCGGGCGAACACGTCGCGGCCGGAGGCGTCGGTGCCGAACCAGTGCGCGCCGGACGGCCCCTGCCGGACGGCGTCCAGGTCCACGGCGTTCGGCGGATGGCCCGCGATCAGCGGCGCCAGCAGCGTCAGCAGCACCACCGCCGCGAGCACGGCGCTCCCGGCGACGGCGAGCCGGTTGCGCCGGAACCGGCGCACCGCCCGCGCCCGCGGCGACGCGGACGCGCCCGGATCGCCGGTCTTCCGCACCGCCGTGCCGGCGGGTGTCGCGCTCATCGCAGGCTCACTCTCGGGTCGACGACGGCGTACAGGACGTCCGCGATCAGGTTGCAGAGCAGCACCAGGACGGCCACGTACAGCGCGAAGCCGACGATGACCGGGTAGTCGTGCTGGCCGATCGAGCTGACCGCGAGCTGGCCCATGCCGGGCCAGGCGAAGACCTGCTCGATCACCACCGCGCCCGCCAGCATCTGCGGGATCTGGTACATCACCACGGTGATCAGCGGGATGAGGGAGTTGCGCAGCGCGTGCCGCAGCACGACCCGGGCCGGGGACGCGCCCTTGGCCTCGGCCGTCCGGACGTAGTCGGCGCCGAGCTCGTCCACGAGGCCGCCGCGCACGTACCGGGTGAACGGCCCCGCGGTGACGAAAGCCAGGATCAGCCCCGGCAGGACCAGGTGCCGCAGCTGGTCGGCGGGCCCGCCCCCGCCCGGCGTGGTCATCCCGGCGGACGGGAGCAGCTGCCACTTCAGCGAGAACAGGTAGATCCCGACGATGCCGAGGAAGAACGGCGGCACCGACACCGCGGCCAGGCCCAGCACGGTCGCGCCGTAGTCGACGGCGGTGTTGCGGCGCAGCGCCGCGGCCACGCCGAGCGCGACCGACACGACCAGGGCGACCGCCAGGGCGGCGCCCATGAGCTGCAGCGTCGGGCCGAGCCGCTCGCCGAGCACCGCCGAGACGGGACGGTGCCCGACGTAGGAGTACCCGAAGTCGCCGTGCAGCGCGCCCGACAGCCAGTGCCAGTACTGGACGACGACCGACCGGTCCAGGCCGAGCTCGTGCCGCTTCGCCTCGATGAACGCCGCGCCGCCGCCGCGCATCTGCTCGGGGTCGACCATCATGCGGACCGGATCGCCGGGAGCGACCCGCACCAGGACGAAGATGCCGATGCTGATCAGCACGAACACCAGCACGTTCACCAGCAGGCGCCGGATGACGTAGGCCGCCACGCCTCACCTCCTTCCGTCCGTACCGGCCGGCGGCCGGGGCGCGCGCCCCCGGCCGCCGGGCGGGTCAGCTCAGCTTCCAGTTCGCGAAGTCCCAGAACCCGACCTCGTTCGTCGGGATGCCGGACGGCTCGAAGCCCGACAGCCGGGTCCGGTAGGCCCAGACCGTGTCCGGGTTGTACAGCCACAGGTAGGGGACCTGCGCGTTCTCGGTCTTGGCCGCCTGCTGGAACAGGCTCGTGCGCTCGGCCGGCGCGGCGACCGAGTCGGCCTTGGCCAGCAGGCCGTCCAGCCCCTTGTCGCAGAAGCGGCCGATGTTCCCGCCGGCCGGGTAGGCCTGGTCGCAGGCGTCGATGGTGGCCACGGTGGACGGCTCGGTCGCGTAGTTGCCGCCGCCGAACAGCGCCAGGTCGAAGCTCTTCTTCTCGTAGGACGAGAGCAGCTCGTCCGCCTGCACCTGCTTGAGCTCGACGTTCACGCCGACGGCCTTGAGCTGGCTCTGGATCACCGTCGCGGCGGTGTCGCGGTCGCGCTGCCCGGGGATCCACGACAGTGTCACGGGTTCGGAGGCGTCCCAGCCGGCCGCGGAGAGCAGGCTCTTGGCCTTCGCCGGGTCGTAGGCGTACTGCTCCCCCGCGGACGAGGCGAGATCGCCGTAGAAGCTCGTGTTCACGACCGTCCCGGCGCCGCCGAGCACCTTGCCGACCAGGCCCTTCCTGTCGATCGCGGTCAGCAGGGCCTGCCGGACCCGCACGTCCTTGAACCGGCTCTGCGACTGGTTGACGGCGATCCGGGTGAAGCCGGGGCTCTTGGCCGAGACGACCTTGACGCCGTCCATCGTCCGGACGGTCGGCAGGTCGGTCGGGGAGACCTGGGTGAGGTCCATCTCGCCGGTGCGCAGCTGGGCGGTGGCGACGTCGGAGGTGACCGGCTTCAGGAACACCTTCTTGATCGAGACGGGGTCCCGGAAGTTCGGGTTGGCCTTCAGCTCGACGTACTGGTCGGTCTTGTAGTCGACGAACGTGAACGCGCCCGCACCGACGGTGGGCTTGGTGAAGAACGCGTTGTCACCGAGGCCCTTGGCCGGGACCTTGCCGAGGACGTGCTCGGGCAGGATCGGCGTGTTCCCGATCAGGCCGGGCAGCCCCGCCGCCGGCCGGCTCGTCGTGATCTTCACGGTGGTCGCGTCCGGCGCGGTGACGCCCTTGAGCGCGTCGGCCTTGCCGTCCGCGAGGTCCTTCGCGCCCGTCACGGCGGCGAACTTGCCCGCCTGGGCGCTGCCCGTCGCGGGGTTGGCGAGGGCCGTGTAGGTGAACACCACGTCCTTCGCCGTGAGCGGCGTCCCGTCGCTCCACTTCAGGCCGGGCTTCAGGGAGATCGTGATCGTCTTGGCGTCGCCGGAGACCTGCGGCGCGGCGGCGGCCAGGTGCGGCTTCAGGCCGTAGGACGCGTCCGCGCCGTACAGCGAGTCGAAGACGAACGACATGACGAGCTGGTCGGGCCCGTTGTTGGGCGCGAGCGGGCTGAAGGTCTTCGGCTTCTGGTACAGGTACATGTTCAGCACGCCGGCGTCCCCGCCGGAGGACTTCTGCGTGGGATCGGAACTGCAGGCGGCGAGCGCGCCCGCCGCGAGCACGCCGCCCAGCACGGCCGCGGCGCCCCGCCGCGCGGCCCCCCGGCCGGCCCTCGCTCTGCCGGCCCTCGCTGTGCCGGAACGAATGGTCATGACTTGCCTCTTCTCGGCGGTGGCCGGGACGCCGCCCGGCCACTGGTCCGCTCAGCGGACGCGGTTCACCAGGCTTCCGAGCCCGGTCACGCGGACCGTCATCTCGTCGCCTGCGGACAGGAACTCCCCCGATGCCAGCCCCACCCCGGACGGCGTGCCGGTGTACAGCACGTCGCCGGGCTCCAGCGTCATCAGCCGGGACGCGAACGCCACCAGCTCCGCGACGTTGAAGATCATCTGACCGGTGTCGCCGCGCTGCCGGACCCGCCCGTTGACCTCCAGGGCCACCTCGAGCTTCTGCGGGTCGGGCACCTCGTCCGCCGTGACGAGGCAGGGGCCGAGCGCGGCGAACCCGTCGAGCCACTTGCCGTTCAGCCAGTCGAAGAACGCGACCGCGGGGTCCTCGGTGTCGCGTTCGTGGCCGTAGTCCATCTTCCGGGCGGACACGTCGTTGCCGATCGTGTAGCCGCCGACGTGGCCGAGCGCGTCCCCGACCGGGATGTCCTTGCCGCCGCGCCCGATCACCGCGACCAGCTCGGCCTCCCAGTCGACGCTCGGGCTCACGGACGGGAGCGCGATCTCCTCGCCGGGGCCGCTGACGGCGGTCACCGGCTTGATGAACAGCCGCGGCGAGATCCGCGACTTGTCGAGCCGGTCGCCGCCGGTCTCGGTCACGTGCTCCTGGTAGTTGGCCGCGACCGCGAGGATCTTGCCGGGCCGCCGCAGCGGCGCGAGCAGGGTCACCTCGTCGAGGGGGTGGGCGGCGCCGGTCCCGGACGGGATCGCGCCGAGCGCGCCGATCACCGCGCCGAGGTCGCCAGGGCCGAGGTCGGTGACCCGGTCGCCGGTGACCTCGCCGTGCCGGACCTCGCCGTCCGGCAGGCGGTAGGTGGCGAGCTTCATCGTTCAGACCTCCGGGGAGTCGAGCGGCACGGGCGTGCCGAGGGCGAGCGAGCGGGCCGCGGCAGCGGTGACGCGCAGCGCGGCGAGGGCGTCGGCGGGACCGGCCTCGGGCGGGCGCCCGGTGACGATCGCGGCGTGCAGCGCCGTGAGCATGCGGCCGACGGTGCCGGGGCCGTGCCAGGCGTGCCGGTTCCCGGCCACCGTCCGGACGGACGCGCCGGGGCGGGCGGCGTCGACGTCCATGACGCCGCCGGATCCGCTGACGCGGTAGCGGTGCAGCGCCATGCCCGGCGCGTCCGCGGTGCCGCGCAGCCGGCCGACCGTGATCGTGCTGGTCAGGCCGTGCTCGTGGTCGAGCAGCAGGACGGTCAGCCGGGCGCGGTCGCGGACCGGCAGGGCGTGCACGCGGCGGACGGCCTGCCCGGTGAGGGCGCGCACCACGTCCACCGGGTAGAGGCCGAAGTTGACCAGCTCGCCGTCCGGGCACGGGTCGCCGCCGTCGACGAGGAAGTCGGCCTGGACGTTCCAGGGGAGCCCGATCCGTCCCGAGGCGAGCGCGTCCCGGGCGGACTGGACGGCGGCGCCGAAGCGGTGGTGGTGCGCGGGCATGCAGACCAGCCCGGTCTCGGCGGCGACCGCCGCGATCTCCTCGACGTCCGCCGTCTCCAGGGCGAGGGGTTTGTCGGCGAGGACGTGGCAGCCGGCGCGCAGGGCTTCGATGACGCGCGCGGCCCGTTCGGCGGGCGGCGCGCACACGCAGACGACGTCGGCGCCCGTCTCGCGGGCGGCGGCCGTGAGGCTCGACGCGGCGGAGTCCACGACCGTGAACCCTGGATGCTCGTGGAACGCGGGGAGGTACATGTCGTGCTGGTGGTCCTGGGTCCCGAACCCGCTGGACCCCCAGGGCAGCACTTTCAGCACGCGCATGGCACGCCCGTTCCTCACGGCGCCTCCTTGAGGACGTCGGTCACGCGCACGGGCAGGCCGCTCGCGATCGAACGCTCGGCGGCGACGCCCATCGCCACGGCGAGCAGGCCGTCCGCGCCGGTCACCGCGGGCGGCGCGCCGGTGACCGCGTCGGCCCAGGCCGCGATCTGGGCGGCGAACCCGTCGGTGCCGCCGGGCGGGAGCAGCGCGGTGCCGGACTCGTCGGTGACCGTTCCGGCCTCGGCGTCCCACGGGATCGTGAGGATCCCTCCGGTGCCGGCGACCATGACGTCGCGGCGGGCGAAGGAGGCGGGGCGGTGCCCGCGGCTCATCTCGCACACGGCGGCCGTGCCGTCCGCGAACCCGACCGTCATCTCCAGGTAGTCGTGGATGCCGAGTTCGGCGGCGGTCTGGCGGCGGCCCCGCGCGTACACGGTCTCGGGGGTGCCGCCCGTCCACCAGGTGACGAGGTCCAGCAGGTGGACGCCGTTGTGCAGCGCGTGCCCGCCGGAGCGGGCGGGGTCGAGCATCCAGCCGCGCCAGTCCGGCCAGATCCACCCGCCGAGGATGGACAGCCGGACGAGCTCCACCGTCCCGAGCTCGCCGGACCGGACGACGTCCCTGACCGTCCGCGCGTAGTCGTAGTGGCGGTGGCTGTGCGCCGGCATCAGCACCCGCCCGGCCGCGGCGAACGCCTCCACGGCGCGCCGGGCGCCGGCGACGTCGACGGCGAGCGGCTTCTCGATCAGCAGGTGCGCGCCCGCCTCGGCGATCTGGACGGTGAGGTCCGCGTGGGTGTCGTTCGGAGTGCACACCACGCAGCCGGACGCCCCGGACTCGGCCAGCGCGGCGGCGAGGTCGGTGAACCACGGCACGCCGTCGTTCGCGCGGGACGCGGCGGCGGCCCGGCCGGGGTCGATGTCGACCACCCCGGCGAGCGCCAGCCGCGGCTCGGCATGGATCGCGGCGGCGTGCTGCGCGGCGATGAAGCCGGTGCCGACGACCAGCGTCGGCATCGGCACGGAATCGGATTCCATGTCGACGGATCCTGAGCGACCGGTCATTCATGTGTCAAGGGGTGTTCAAGAAAATCTCGACTCGTGGCTGCTCAGACACCTTTCATTCAAGTTCGACCTTGACATGGAACACCTTTCCATGAACCATTCGGCCGAAAGTCGTCAAGGACCTTGGGGGCCATCAGAATGACCACCGCCGAGCTGGCCGGGCAGACCTCCGGCGGCGCGCGGCTGCTCGCCGCCGCCCGCGCCGTGATCCCCGGCGGCGTCAACTCCGCCACCCGCCTGGTGGGGCGGCCGCACGCGCTGACCGCCGCGTCCGGCGCCTACGTCACCGACGCCGACGGGCGCCGCTACCTCGACTACCACGCGGCGTTCGGCGCGATCCTGCTCGGCCACGCCGCGCCCGAGGTGGACGACGCGGTCCGCGCCGCCATCGGCGGCATCGACCTCGTCGGCTGGGGCGTCACCGAGCCCGAGATCGAGCTGGCCCGGCTGGTCGCCGACACGATCCCGTCCGCCGAGCAGATGATCTCGGCGATGTCGGGCAGCGAGGCCACCGCCCAGGCGATCCGGCTGGCGCGCGCCGTCACCGGCCGGCCGCTGATCGTCAAGTTCCAGGGCGGCTTCCACGGCTGGCACGACGCCGTCGCCCGCAACGTGATCTCCGCGCCGGAGCGCGCCTACGGCGCCGACCCGCTGTCGGAGGGCATCCTGCCCGAGGCGCTCGGCGCGACGCTGATCGCCGAGTTCAACGACCTGGACTCGGTGCGCGCGCTGTACGAGGCGCACCCGGAGCGGATCGCCGCCGTGATCATGGAGCCGATCCCGCACAACGTCGGCGCGCTGGTGCCGTCCGCGGAGTTCGTCGAGGGGCTGCGCGCCCTGACGCAGGAGCAGGGCTCACTGCTGATCTTCGACGAGGTGATCACCGGGTTCCGGCACGCGCCGGGGGGCTACCAGGAGGTCTGCGGCGTCCGGCCGGACCTCACCACGTTCGGCAAGGCGATGGGCAACGGCTACCCGATCGCCGGGCTCGCCGGGCCCCGCCGGCTGATGGAGCGCTTCAGCTCCGCGGGCGGCGACGTCCTGCTGGCCGGCACGTTCAACGGCAACCCGGTCTCGTCCGCCGCCGCGATCGCCACCATCCGGTACCTGCTCGACCATCCGGACTTCTACCGGCGGACGCACGCGCTCGGCGAGCGGATGCGCGCCGGGCTGGCCGGGATCTGCGAGGAGCTCGGCATCGAGGCCACCGCCGCGGGCTTCGGGGGCGTGTTCAGCCTGTACTTCGCCGCGGGCCCCGTCCGCGGGTACCGCGACCTGATGCGCAACAACGACGACGCCTACGTCGCGTTCCACCGCCGCATGACCGACCGCGGCTTCCTGATGCTCCCGCTCTCGCTCAAGCGCAACCACATCTCCGCCGCGCACACCCGGGAGGACGTCGACCGGACGCTCGACGCCGCCCGGGACGTCCTGCGCGGCATCCGCGACGACGGTCTGCTCTCCCCCGCCTGACTCGTGCCCGCCCGCGTCCCACTGTCCGGGAGGCGGCGGCCGGGCGCGACCGGGGCCGCTACCCTACCAAACAGTTGTTAGAAAATGGGGTGGCGACAATGGCGGCCGAGGCGGCATCGCATGGATCTTGAGGTCGGGGCGGCGGACGAGGCGTTCCGCGCCGAGGTGCGGGAGTGGCTGCGCGGGCACGTCCCGGCGGAGCCGCTGCCCTCGCTGGAGACCGAGGCGGGGTTCGCGGCCCATCGGGAGTGGGAGCGGACGCTCGGCGGCGCCCGGCTCGGGGTGGTCTCGTGGCCCGAGGAGTACGGCGGGCGCGGCGCCTCCGTCCTCCAGTGGCTGATCTTCGAGGAGGAGTACTACGCGGCCGGCGCGCCGGGCCGGGTCAGCCAGAACGGCATCAACCTGCTGGCGCCGACGCTGATGAAGCACGGCACCCCCGGGCAGCTCGCCCGGATCCTGCCGCCGATGGCGGCCGGCGAGGTGATCTGGGCGCAGGCGTGGTCGGAGCCGGGCGCGGGCAGCGACCTCGCCGCGCTGCGGTCGACCGCGACGCGCACGGACGGCGGCTGGCTGCTGGACGGCCAGAAGACGTGGAGCTCCCGTGCCGCCTTCGCCGACCGCGGGTTCGGGCTGTTCCGGTCGGATCCGGAGTCGGCGCGGCACAAGGGCCTGACGTACCTCATGTTCCCGCTGGACGCGGAGGGCGTCACCGTCCGCCCGATCGGGCGGCTGGACGGCAAGCCCGCGTTCGCAGAGCTGTTCCTCGACCGGGTGTTCGTCCCGGACGAGGACGTCATCGGGACCGCCGGGGACGGATGGCGCGTCGCGATGGCCACGGCCGGCAACGAGCGCGGCCTCACCCTGCGCAGCCCCGGACGGTTCACGGCCGCGGCGGAACGGCTCGTGGAGCTGTGGAAGGAGCGCGGCGACCCGTCCGACACGGCCCTGCGGGACCGGGTCGCGGACGTGTGGATCAGGTCGCGGGCGTACCGGCTCAAGGGCTTCGAGACGATCTCGCGCAGCGACGACATCGGGGCCGAGTCCAGCCTGAACAAGGTGTTCTGGTCGGAGCTGGACGTGGCGCTGCACGAGACGGCCCTCGACCTGCTCGGCCCGGACGGCGAGCTGGAGTCGGAGTGGCTGGAGAACTACGTGTTCTCCCTCGCCGGGCCGATCTACGCGGGCACCAACGAGATCCAGCGCAACGTGATCGCCGAGCGGCTGCTCGGCCTGCCGAGGGGGTCGCGGTGAGGTTCGTCCTGGACGCCGAGCAGCGGATGTTCGGCGAGACGCTGCGCAAGCTGCTGGCCGGCGCCGGGACCGCGCGGGCCGCCCGCGCGTGGGCGGCCGGCGACCACGGGCCGGGACGGGCGCTGTGGTCGGCGGTGGCGGAGGCCGGGGTGTTCGCGGTGGGCGTGCCGGAGGAGGCCGGCGGCGCCGGGCCGCTGCCGGTCGAGCTGGCCGTCGCGATGGAGGAGCTGGGGCGCGCCGCCGCGCCGGGGCCCTACGTCGAGACGCTCGCCGCGGCCGAGCTGCTGGCCGGGACGCCGTGGCCGTCCCGGATCGCGGAGGGCGACGCGATCGTGTCGCTCGCCGTCCCGCACGCGCTGGACGCCGACGTCGCCGACCTGGTGCTCACCGCCGACGGCGCCGGGCGCGAGGCCGCCGGGGAGCCGGTCGCCTCGCTCGACCCGGCGCGGCGGCTGTTCCGGGTGCCCGGCGGCGCGGGGTTCACCGACCTCGGCGCGCTGCTGTGCGCGGCCCAGCAGATCGGGCTCGGGCAGGCGCTGCTGGACGTGTCCGTGGAGTACGCCAGGACGCGGCGGCAGTTCGGGCGCCCGATCGGCGAGTACCAGGCCGTCAAGCACCACCTGGCGGACGCGATGGTCAAGCTGGAGTTCGCCCGCCCGCTCGTCTACGGGGCGGCGCTGTCCTACGGGACGCCCGATTTCGCGCGGGACGTGTCCGCCGCGAAGGTGGCCGCGTCCGAGGCGTGCTACGGGCTGGCCAAGACCGCGCTCCAGGTGCACGGCGCGATCGGCTACACCGACGAGTACGACCCGTCGCTGTGGATCCGCAAGGCGCGCGCCCTGTACTCGGCCTGGGGGACGGTCGCCGGGCACCGGGCGCGGGTCATGTCCGCGCTTTGAGGTCGACGCGGCGGACCTTGCCGGACGCGGTCTTCGGGAGGTCGTCCACGAAGACGACCTCCCGGGGGACCTTGAAGTTCGCGAGCCGCTCGCGGCAGTGCGCGATCAGCTCGTCCGCCGTCGCCTCCCGTCCGGGGCGCAGCCGCACGTGGGCGCGCCCGACCTCGCCCATGCGCGCGTCCGGCACGCCGACCACGCCCGACTCGGCGACGGCGTCGTGGCGGGCGAGGACGTCCTCGACCTCGGCCGGGTACACGTTGAAGCCGCCGACGACGAACATCTCCTTCGTCCGGCCGGTGATGGTGAGGTTGCCGCGCTCGTCCAGGCGCCCGCGGTCACCGGTGTCGAGCCACCCGTCGCGGATCGTCCGCGCGGTCTCCTCGGGGTCGCCCAGGTAGCCCTTCATCACGTTGTAGCCGCGGACCATGACCTCGCCGTCCGTCCCCGGCGGCACGGGCTCGCCCGCGGCGCCGACGATGGCGACCTCGACGTCGGCGATGGCCCGGCCGCAGGTGGTCGCGATCGTCTCGTCATCGTCGTCCACCGAGCACGCGGTCACCGTGCCGGACGACTCGGTCAGCCCGTACGCGGTCACGACCTGCGGGAACAGCTCGGCCCTGATGCGCCGGACGAGCGCGACCGGCACGTCCGCCGCGCCCGTCACGGCCAGCCGGAGCGAGGAGAGGTCGTGCTCGTCCCGGCCCGGGGCGTCCAGCAGCGAGGTGTAGATGGTCGGCGGGCCCGGCAGGACGGTGACCTTCTCCTGCTCGATCAGCCGCAGCGTCTCCGGGACGTCGAACGTGCGCTGCAGGACCATCGTGGCGCCCTTCAGCACGCACGCGAGCACGCCCGCCTTGTAGCCGAACGAGTGGAACATCGGGTTGACGATGAGGTACCGGTCGCCGGCCTTCACGCCCGTGCGGCCCGTCCACGCCTCGTAGGTGCGGACGTTCTGCTCGTGCGTGCACATGACGCCCTTGGGCTTGCCCGTCGTTCCGGACGTGAACAGGATGTCGGCGATGTCGCCCGGCCGGACGGCCGCGGCCCGCGCGTCGGCCTCCTCGCCGGACACGGCTTTGCCCGCGAACTCGTCCCAGGTGACGACCCCCGGACGCGCCGCCCCGTTGAACGTGACGACCGTCTCCAGCGCGGGCAGCCCGGGGACCGCACCGGCCTCGTCCAGGCCGAGCATGCCGGGATAGTCGATGCCGAGGAAGCCGTCCTCGACGAAGAGGACCTTCACCTCGGCCTTGGAGAGCGGCCAGCGGGCCTCGTCCCCCTTGAAGCGCGTGTTGAGCGGCACGAGCGTCGCGCCCGCGCCCATGGCGCCGAGCACGGTGACGATCCAGGACAGTCCGTTGGGCGCCCAGATCGCGATCCGGTCCCCCGGCGCGACCCCGGCGCCGATGAACGCGCCCGCCGCCTCGCGGACGCGCTCCCGCAGCCGCGCGTAGGTGACCCGGACGTCCCCGTCCACGACCGCCTCCGCGTCGGGAAACTCCTCCGCCGCGCGCGCCAGCAAACCCGGAATCGTCAGCTCGCTCATGAGAGCCCATCATCCCGATCCGCACCGGCGCCGGGCCGGACGGTCCCGGTGACCGGTACACGGTCTCGCGGGCGAAGGCCGATAACCCCGTGGATTTTCGATGCCCGCGCCTTTACTTTCTAGGGGGTTGTGCAACACAGGACCGCGGCGCGGGGGCCGGAGGTGCCAGTGAACGGGTGGCGGGTCGACGGGTTCGACGAGGTCAGGGAGCTGGGCGCGGGGGCACAGGGGCGCGTGGTGCTCGCCGTCCCGCACGGCGCCGGGAACGCGCGGGTCGCGATCAAGTACCTGGCGCCCGCGCTGCTGGCGGACGAGCGGAGCCTCGCGGTCTTCCGGCGCGAGGCCGAGACGCTCGCCCGGGTCGGCGACCCGAACGTGGCCCGCTTATACCAGTACGTGGAGAATCCGCAGGGCGCCGCGATCGTCATGGAGGCCGTCGCGGGCGCGTCACTGCGCGAGGTCCTGGACCAGCAGGACGGCCAAGGGCTGGCTCCCGAGGCGGCGCTGACCGTCCTCAAGGGCTCGCTGCTGGGCCTGGCCGCGGCGCATGCCGTCGGGGTGGTGCACCGTGACTACAAGCCGGCGAACGTGGTCGTCCAGCCGGACGGCGCCAGCAAGCTCATCGACTTCGGCATCGCCGTCCTGACGGGCCAGGGCTCCCGCGCGGGCACGCCCGCCTACATGGCGCCGGAGCAGTGGCAGGGCGGCCCGGCCTCCCCCGCCACCGACCTCTACGCCGCGAGCTGCGTCTTTTACGAGTGCCTCACCGGCGCGAAGCCGTACCGCGGCGGCACCATCGCCCAGCTCATGACGCAGCACCTCAACGCCCCCGTCCCGTTCCAGGACGCGCCGGAGCCGCTGCGCCCGCTGCTGGCACGCGGCCTGGCCAAGGACCCCGGCCGGCGGCTGTGGAACGCCGGCGAGTTCGTCGCCGAGCTGGAGCGGCACGCCGTCGCCGCCTACGGCCCGGACTGGGAACGGCGGGGCGTCCGGGCACTGGCCGCGGCGGTGGCCGCGCTCGCGTCCGCCGTCCCGCTCGCGATGCTGGGCTCGTTCGCGGCCGAGGGCACGATGCCCGCCACGGCGGCCCCCGGCTCGGTCCCCCTCCAGCAGAGCGCGGCCTCGCACGCCGCCGACGCGGTCGCGCGCCCCGGACGCGGGTTCTTCAAGCGGGCGGGCGGCACCAAGACCGTCATCGCCGCGGCAGCCGCGATCGGCGCCGCGGCGGCCATCGCCGGCGGGTTCGTCATCGCGGACCGGCGATCGGGCACCTCCACGGAGGTCAGTCCCAGCACCCGCGCGGGCGGCGGCGGCAGCCCCACGGCGACCGCCACCGCCGGGGGGCAGGCGACCGGCCGGTTGCGCGTCGGCTTCCGCAATCCCGGGCCGCTGGGCGCCGGCGCCAACCCGACCGCGGCCTACGACCTCACGGTCGAACCGGCGAACGTGGCCCCGGGAGCCACCCTCAAGATCACCGTGACGGTCACCCACGCGGCCCCGGGCTGGCTCATCTTCTTCGTGGGGGAAGACCGCAACACGGACACGCGCATGAGCTTCTGGCCGACGCCGCCGGCGGCTCCCGGAAAGCTGCCGGAGGGCGACGGCACGGTCATCGTCAGCCGGATGGAGCTGACCGGCGATCAGTCGGACCCTCAGCCCGGTGGCCAGACGATCACCAGGGTGACGCTCGTTCACACGGCGACCGTCCCGGCCGGAACCGTGCGGCCGGGCCGGTACCTGGTGTCGCCGTTCGTCCCGCTGGCGGTCACGAACATCCAGAGCGAGGGCGGGAAGCGGCACTCCGCCGCCTCCGTGGGCGCCTACGTGGAGGGCTCGCTGCCGGCGGTCACCGTTCTCGGCGGCTCCGGGCCCGCACCGGTGACCTCCACGCCCGCGCCGCCGCCGACCACGCGCGGGCCCGCGCCGTGCCCGACGATCACTCGCGCCGACGGGAGCCGGATCGTCCGCTGCAATTAACGTGAGAAAAGTTCATTCTTCCTCAGATCGGGGCATATCTCCCTCAGCTTCTGGACCGCTCCCACCTGCCCCCCGAGGTGCCAGATGTCCTTCGGCCATGCCCTCCGGCGCGCGGCGTCCGTGCCGCTCGCGCTCGCCCTCCTCTTCTCCATTCTGACCCCCGCCGCCCGCGCTTCGGCGCCGGCACGCGCGCCCGCGACCGGGGAAGTGCGCGGCTACCTCGACGCCCACACCCATCTGATGGCGTACGAGGCCTTCGGCGGACGGCTGATGTGCGGCAAGCCGTTCGACCCGGCCGGGATCCAGGCGGCCCTGCGCGACTGCCCCGACCACGCGGGCAACGGCGCGCTCGCCATCTGGGAGAACTTCACCAGGCACGGCACTCCGTTCGGCACCCACGACCCCACCGGCTGGCCGACGTTCAAGGACTGGCCGGCCTGGGACTCGCGCACCCACCAGCAGGCCTACCACACGTGGCTGGAGCGGTCCTGGCGCGCCGGGCAGCGCATCCTCGTCAACCACCTGGTGGCCAACCGCCAGCTCTGCGAGATCTACCCGCTGAAGGGGAACGCCTGCGACGAGATGGACGTCATCCGGCTCCAGGCGCGGCGGATCCAGGAGATGCAGGCGTACATCGACGCGCGCAGCGGCGGCCCCGGCAAGGGCTGGTTCCGGGTCGTGCGCGACTCCGCGCAGGCCCGTGAGGTCATCGAGGACGGGAAGCTCGCCGTCGTCCTCGGCGTCGAGACGTCCGAGCCGTTCGGCTGCCGCGTGATCGGCGGGAAGCCGCAGTGCACGCGCCAGGACATCGACCGCGGGCTGGACGAGATGCAGAATCTCGGCGTCGCCTCCATGTTCGTCTGCCACAAGTACGACAACGCGTTGTGCGGGGTGCGCTTCGACGGCGGAACCACAGGGGCGTTCGTCAACGTCGGCAACTTCCTCGGAACCGGACGGTTCTGGCAGGTCGAGAGGTGCACCGGCGCCGCGCACGACAACACGATCGCGCCCGCGGGCGGGCTCGGCGACACGTTCGCGGAGCTGCTGCGCCTGCTCGGCCTGGCGGGGATCACGCTGCCGGTGTATCCGAGCGGCCCGCACTGCAACGTCCACGGGCTCAGCGCCCTCGGCGAGCACATGGTGCGGGGCATGATGGAGCGCCACATGATCGTCGAGGTCGACCACATGAGCGTCAAGGCCGCCGACGCGACCCTCGGCCTCCTGGAGGACGCGCGCTACTCCGGCGTCATCTCGTCCCACAGCTGGACGGACGAGACGTACCTGAGCCGCATCTACGCGCTCGGCGGCATGGTGACCGGCTACGGCACCGCCGCTGACCGGTTCGCCGCGGAATGGAGGCGCAACAAGGAGCACCGCGACCCCCGCTACCTGTTCGGCTACGGCTACGGGCTCGACGCGAACGGCATGGGCGCTCTTCCGCCGCCGCGCGAGAACAACGGCGCGAACCCGCTGCGCTATCCGTTCACGTCGCCGATCGACCCGTCGGTGACGCTCGACCGCCAGCGCACCGGGCTGCGCACCTGGGACCTCAACACCGAGGGCGTCGCGAACTACGGGCTCGTCCCGGACTGGCTCGCCGACATGCGCACCGTCGCCGGGCAGGGGCTCATCGACGACATGGCAAGCGGCGCCGAGGCGTACCTGCGGATGTGGCGGCGCGCCGAGAACCGGTAGCGCCGCGCGGGAAGGCCGCCGTCGCCATGGCGGTCGCGGGCTCGGCGCGCCGTCACGGCTGGAGCGAGCGCCAGATCCGGGGCGGCAGGACGGCCGCGGCCTCGTCCAGATCGACGGCCTCCGGCGCCGACAGCCAGCGCCGCGCGGTCTCGGCGACGGGGCCGATGAGCAGCATCTCCGTCATCACCGGCGACAGCCGGGCGACGCGGCCGGCGGCCGCGTGCGGGGCCATCCACGCGGTGAGGCGCGCGATGCGGGGCGCCTTCGACTCCGCGAGCATCGCCGTATGGTCCGGCAGGAACGCCGCGTACGCCGACGCATGGATGAACCTGGCGGCGTCGCCGCGCTCCCGGGTGAACCGCAGGTACGCGCGCGTCACCGCCTCCACGCCTGCCCGCGGGCCGGTGACCCCGTCGAGCGCGTCCAGGAGTGCGTCGAGCAACTCGGCCATGCAGCGCGCGTAGAGGGCGGCGGCGAGGCCGTCGAACGAGCCGAAATGGTGGTAGAGGCTGCCGCTGCTCATCCCGGTGGCCGCGATGACCGCCTTCATCGTGAAGCCCTCGTGCCCGCGTCCGGCGTGCACCCGGAGCGCCTCGGCCAGGATCCGCGCGACGGTTTCGTCCGTGCCCCGGTGCTTAGGCGACATCGAGCACTTTCTCGGCGTCGCTCCAGAGCCTGGCCGCCAAGGGCGCGTCGAGGGCCTTCGCCTTCAGCGGCGTCTCCTTCCTCACGTTGAAGTACCGGCCCGTCCCTTCCGCGGTGATCAGGTCCGCGACGGGCGGCCCGCTCTTCGCGGCGGGCTTCAGCGTCCACTTGACCGTCTTCAGCATGGCCCCGAAGAGGCCCGTCCGGGCGCCGAGATCCGTCCGCAGCACTCCGGGATGCACCGCGTCGATCGTCACCCCCGCGCCCTTCCACCGCTCGGCGAACAGCGGGACCATCATCAGGTTCGCCAGCTTGGTGTTCGCGTAGGTGTGGACGGCGTGGAAGTCGTCCCCGGTCGGCGTCCTGTCCGCGTCCACCCGCCCGGCGACGTACAGGCCCGCGCTGACCTGCACCACCCGCCGCAGCCGCTTCTCCAGCAGCCGGTTCAGCAGGAACGGCGCGAGATGGTTGGTGAAGAACGCCTGCTCGAACCCGTCCTCGGTGAGCACGCGCCGGCTGGGCCAGACGCCCGCGTTGTGGACGAGCACGTCGACCTCGGACAGCTCACCGGCCAGCTCCCGCACGGCCCGCACGGACGACAGGTCGCCCACGACCAGCTCCGCGCCGATCTCCCTCGCGGCGGCCGCCCCCGCGTCCGGCCGCCGCGCCACGATCACCACCCGGTGCCCCCGCCGGGCGGCCTCGCCCGCCACCGCGCGTCCCACACCCCGGTTCCCGCCGGTGACGGCGACCCGCACCTCGCTCATACCGGGGCATCGTAGTGATTTACAGAGAGCTTCTCTAGAACAAGTCTCTACTTACCTTCTCCGGTTCCGTTACCGAACTGCCAGACTGGCGGCGTGATGCGAGATGCCGGGATCGGACTGCTCATCGCCTGGGCGGTACACGACGCCGAGGAGATCGCGGCCGGGCCGCGCTGGATCCGGACGCACCTGCCCGAGTTGCGCGAGCGGTTCCCGCAGGCGCCCGACGCCGTGTGGCGGTGGATGGAGTCGGTCGACGAGCGCGAGTTCGCCGTCGCCGTCGCCCTGATGGGGGCGCTCGTCGCCGGGGCGGCGGTCGACGGGCAGCGCACCGGCGGACGGTCCGCCGCGTACCAGACCGCGCTCGCCGGGTTCGGGCTGCACGGCCTGGTCCATCTCGGGCAGGCCGCCGCGCTGCGGCGGTACACGCCCGGCTCGGTCACCTCGGCCCTGGTGGTCGTCCCGTACACGGTGTGGGCCCGCGCCCGGCTGCGGCGCCGGGGCGTGCTGCGTCCCGCCCGGACGCGGGACGCGGCACTGGGCCTGGCGTTCGCCGCCGCCGGCGTCGCCGGAGCGCACCTGGCCGCCCGGCGGATCACCGGGCGGCCGGCGGCTGACGGCTCAGCAGGTGTTGAGCATTGACGTGAGGGCGCTCTTCTCCGCGCTGTCGACGCTGAGGTCGTAGTACCACTTCACCTGGATCCACGCGCGGGCGTAGGTGCAGCGGAACGCGGCGCGCGGCGGCTGCCACTCGGCCGGGTCCTTGTCGCTCTTGGACTGGTTGACGTTGTCGGTGACGGCCCACAGCTCGGGCCCGCCGAGGTCGTTGGCGTAGGTCTGGCGGCGGGACGTCGTCCAGGCCCAGGCGCCGGACGCCCACGCCTCGGCGAGCGGCACCATGTGGTCGATGTCCAGGTCGGACGCGGCGGTCCAGGTGGCGCCGTCGAAGGGCGAGTACCAGGAGCCGGACGTCGCGGCGCAGGACGAATTGGTGACGACGTTCGTGCCGTCCCGTTTCAGGACGGTCTCGCGGGTGTTGCACGCGCCGGAGATGGTGATCCAGTGCGGGAACAGGTCGCGGTCGTAGGAGTCGGCGTGCGACTCGGCGGCGACGGTGAGGGTGGCCAGGCGGCTCGCGGCCGTGGCGGCGGACGGGATGTTCGGCGGTGTCGCGGACGCCGGCGCGCCCAGGGCGCCGATCAGCGCCGCGCCCAGGGCGGCCGGGAGCAGGAACAGCGGCAGGCGTCGCATCGGGGGAGCCCTTCCGCGGCCGTTCCCGGCCGGGGCGGGGCGCCCGGCGGGGGATCGGGAACGGCGGCACTGCGACGGTGACATTTACGGCAAAGCGGATAAATATCACCGATTGCCCAGCCGCTCCCCCGCCCTTGGTCGGAAGCTGCCAGAGGCTCGCAGGGGAGGTGCGATCAACGGATTGCTAAAATCGGCAAGCGCCCGGGGATTCCGCCGCGGCGGCCGGAAGTAGCAGACGGATGGGGGTCGGCCGGCATGAGCACCCCGCTGTACCAGCTGAAAGCCGAGTTCTTCAAGACGCTCGGCCACCCCGCGCGGATCCGGGTCCTGGAGCTGCTCAGCGAGCGCGAGCACGCCGTCTCGGAGATGCTGCCCGAGGTCGGCATCGAGCCGGCGCACCTGTCCCAGCAGCTCGCCGTGCTGCGCCGGGCGAACCTGGTCGTCTCCCGCAAGGAGGGGTCGGCCGTGTACTACTCCCTCACCAGCCCGCATGTCGCCGAGCTCCTGGCGGTCGCCCGCCGGATCCTGACCGGGGTCCTGTCCGGGCAGGCCGAGCTGCTGGAAGACCTGCGCTCGTCCGCCGGCTGACCCGGACCGCCCGTCTCGCCCGGCAGGCGCCCGATGTCGCACTACTGCGCACTTGCTAATATTCGCAACTGTCAATGTACTGAATCACGTATGGGGGCCGGCGGGCGCGATGGGGTTGTTGAGCAGGATCAAGGCGGCGGGGCGGATCGCCGAGGAGGCACCGCCCGCGCCCGCCTCGCCCGTCCCCGGGGACGTCCGGCGGCTGGGCGGCTCGGTACAGGTCCGGCATGTGGACGCCGGGTCGTGCAACGGCTGCGAGATCGAGGTCGGCCAGGCGTTCTCCCCCGTCTACGACGCGGAGCGGTACGGCGCCCGGCTGGTCGCCTCGCCCCGGCACGCCGACGCGCTGATGGTGACCGGGCCCGTGACCCGGAACATGGCCGACGCACTCACGGCCTGCCACGACGCGATGCCCCGCCCGGGACTGGTGATCGCGCTCGGCGACTGCGCGCGTGACTGCGGGGTGTTCAAGGGCGGGGCCGGCGTCCAGGGCGCGGTCGGGGACGTGCTCCCGGTCGACGCCGAGGTGCCGGGCTGCCCGCCCCCGCCGGACCGGATCATCGCCGCGCTGCGCGGCCTGACCGGCCGGTGAGCGCGGCCCTGAACCCCGTCCCGATCGCGCTGGCGGTGTCGGCGTCCTGCACGGCCGCCGGCGTCCTCGCCGCGATGGCGCCGCGGACCGTCCGCGCCCGGCTGGTGGGCGCGGCCGTGGCGCTGTCCGGCACCGCGGGCGCCGTCGCCGGGGCGGCGGCGCTGGCCGGACGGTCCTGGACGGCATGGTGGCCGGACGTGCTTCCGCTCGCGGGCGCCCGGCTGGCCGCCGACCCGCTCGCCGGCTGGTTCCTGCTGCTCGTCGGGGCGGTCACCGCGGCCGTGGGCGTCTACACCGCGGGCTACGCCGGGACGGGCGGGCACGGGACGTCCTCGCGCGGCCAGCTCGCCGTGCTGCCCCTGTTCACCGCCGCCATGGCCGCGGTGCCGCTGGCGGCGAGCGTGTCGACGTTCCTGTGGCTCTGGGAGCTGATGGCGGTCGCGTCCCTCGTCCTGGTGGTGGCCGAGCATCGCGCGAGGCCGTCGGTGCGGAGCGCGGGCGTCTGGTACGCGGCGATGACGCACGCCGGGTTCGTCGCGATCCTGATCGGTCTCGCGTGGCTGGCGGCGGCCTGCGGCGGGGAGTCCTTCGCCGCGATCCGCGCCGCCGCGCCGGACCTGCCGGAACCGGTCCGGGCCGGGGTGTTCCTCCTGGCCGCCGCCGGGTTCGCGTCCAAGGCCGGGCTGGTGCCGCTGCATCCCTGGCTGCCGAAGGCGCACGGCGAGGCGCCGAGCCACGTCTCCGCGCTGATGAGCGCGGCGATGGTGAAGCTCGGCGTGTACGGGCTGGTCCGCGTCGGGCTCGACCTGCTCGGCGGCGGTCCCGTCTGGTGGTGGCTCGTCCTCGGCGCGCTCGCGTCCGTGTCGGCCCTCTACGGCATCCTCCAGGCCGTCCTGGCCTCCGACCTGAAACGGCTGCTCGCCTACTCGACCTGCGAGAACGCCGGGCTGATCGTCCTCGGCGTCGCCGCCTGCGGGACGTTCGCGGCGCTGGACCTCCCGGCGCTCGCGGGCGTCGCGCTCGGTGCGGGGCTCCTGCACGCCCTCAACCACGCCGCGTTCAAGACGCTGCTGTTCACCTCGGCCGGGTCGGTCGTGCACGGCACCGGGGAGCGCGACCTGGACCGGCTCGGCGGGCTGTCGGCGCGGATGCCCGCCACCACGGGCCTGTTCGCCGCCGGGGCGCTCGCCGCGGCGGCGCTCCCGCCCGGCAACGGCTTCGTGTCGGAGTGGCTGCTGCTGCAGTCCCTGCTGGGCGGGCTGTCCGGACGGCATCTCGTGGTGATGATCGCGGCGCCCGTCGCGGTCGCGGTCGTCGCGCTGTCGGCGGGGCTCGCGGTGGCGACGTTCGTCAAGGCGCTCGGCACCGGGTTCCTCGCCAAGCCGCGCGGCGAGGCCGCCGCGTCCGCCCGGGAGGCCCCGGCGCCGATGCTCGCCGGGATGGGCCTGGCCGCCGCCGCGTGCGCCGTCCTGGCGGTCGCACCCGCCCTGACGGGTCCCGCCCTCGAACGGATCGGCGGGACGCTCGGCATGGGGGACCCGCTGGACGGCTCCGGTACGACGCTGCGGCTGGACGGCGTCGAGGGCACGCTCGGCCCGGCCTGGATCGCGGTGGCCCTCGCCGTGCTGGTCGCCGCGATCGCGACCGGCGCGCGGCTGCTCGGCGCGCGGCGGCGGGCGGCCGGGCGGGCGTGGGACTGCGGCTACGAAGGCCTGACGGCCCGGATGGAGTACACGGCGACGAGCTTCGCGGAACCCCTGCAGCGGGTGTTCGACGACGTGATGCGCCCCGAGCAGGACATCGACGTCACCCACCATGTCGAATCGGACTACCTGGTGAAGAGCGTCGGCTACAGGAGGGCCGTCCCCGACCGGATCGAGGCGCACCTGTACCGGCCGCTCCTCCGGTTCGTCCGCGCGTGCGGGGTCGCGGCCCGGGGGCTCGCGACCGGGAGCGTCCACCGCTACCTCGTCTACATGTTCACCGCACTGCTGGTCGTGCTGGCGGCGGGGGTGGTCCGATGACAGGCCCGATGACAGGCACGGTCGCGCTCGCGCTCCAGGTGATCCTGGTGGCGGCCGGGGCGCCGCTGCTGATCGGGCTGATGCGGCAGGTGCGGGCCCGGCTCGAAGGGCGGGCGGGCGCGGGCGTCCTGCAGCCGTGGCGCGACCTGCGCAAACTCGCCCGCCGGGAGCCGATCAGCCCGCCCGGCTCCGGGGTCTTCTTCACCGCCGCGCCGCCCGTCCTCGCCGCGACGAGCCTGCTGGCCGCGGCGGTGATCCCGCTGGTGTCCACCCGCACCCCGCTGGACGGCTCCATCGACCTGATCGCGGTCGTCGGGCTGCTGCTCCTCGGCACCGTCGCGCTCGCGCTCGCCGGGCTGGACACCGGGACGGCGTTCGGCGGGATGGGCGCCAGCCGCGAGATGACCATCGCCGCGCTGGTCGAGCCCACTCTCCTGCTGTCGGTGCTCGCGCTGTCGGTCCGCGCGGGGACGACCAACCTCGGCGCGATCGTGGAGGCCGGCGTGCACGACCCGTCCCGGGTCGTCTCCCCCGCCGGGGCGCTGGCCGCCGCCGCGCTCGCCATCGCGGTGCTCGCCGAGGCGGGCCGGCTGCCCGTCGACAACCCCGCCACGCACCTGGAGCTGACCATGGTCCACGAGGCGATGACCCTGGAGTACTCCGGACGGGACCTCGCGCTCGTGGAGTGGGCGGCCGCCGCCCGCACGACGCTGCTGCTCGGCCTGCTCGCCACCCTGTTCCTGCCGTGGGGCGTCGCCACCGGCACCGGACCCCTCGCGCTCCTCACGGCCACCGCCGCGTTCGCCGCGAAAACGGGCCTGCTGGCCGCCGGCCTCGCCGCCGCCGAGGTGTGGCTGGCCAAGGTGCGGCTGTTCCGCGTCCCGGAGCTGCTGGCCGGGTCGTTCGTGCTCGCCCTCCTGGCCGTCATGGCCTCCTTCATGCTCGTCTGACCGGAGAACCGATCCCCGTGAACCAGGCACTGTTCGAACAGCTCCTCGACCTCGCGGCCGGCGCCTTCCTGCTGACCGCCGTCGGGGTGCTGTGGCGGCGGGAGCTGACCGCGCTGATCCGGCTGCTCGCCGCGCAGGGCGCCGCGCTCGCCGCGATGGTCGCGCTGCTGGCCGCCCACGAGCGCGACGCCGAACTCGCCGCCGTCGCCGTCGTCGTCGCGACCCTGAAGGCCGTCGTGGTGCCGCGCCTGCTGCGCCGGACGCTCGCCGGCGACGGGCGGCCCCGCGAGACCGCGCCGCTGGTGAACGTGGCCGCCTCGCTGCTGGCCGCCGCCGGTCTGGTCCTGCTCGCCTACGCCGCCGCGCAGCCGCTGGTGCGGCTCGCGGACCCGGCGGGCGGGCGGGCCGCGCCCGCCGGCCTCGCCGTCATGCTGATCGGGTTCTTCGCCCTGGCGACCCGCCGCCGCGCGCTGTCGCAGATCACGGGGTTCCTGCTGGTCGACAACGGCATCGCCGCCACCGCGTTCCTGGCCACCTCCGGGGTGCCGCTCATCGTGGAGCTCGGGGTGTCGCTGGACGTGCTGCTGGCCGTCCTCGTCCTCCAGGTCCTCACCACCCGGCTGCGGACCGCGCACGGCGTGGCCGACCTCGACGAGCTGCGGGAGCTGCGCGACTCATGACCCCTGTCCTGTACGCCCCGATCGCCGTCCCGGTGGCCGTGGCCGCCCTCTGCGCGCTCGCCGGGCACCCCCGCCGGACGGCGTGGGTCGCCCGGGCCGCCCGGTGGTCGAGCACGGCGTCCGCACTCGCCCAGCTCGCCGCCGGGATCGCGCTCGGCACCGCCGTCGTCCAGGACGGACCGCTCGCCTCCGGGCCGCTGCGCGCCGACGGGCTGTCGGCGTTCATGGTGCTGGTGATCGGCGCGGTCGCCGTCATCGCCACCTGGTCCGCCGCCCACGACCTCGCGCCCGGCGGCGACCCGGCCGCCGTCCGGCGGCATCTCGTCCTGGTGCAGCTGTTCCTCGCCGCGATGGCCGCGGCCGTCCTCGCCGACAACCTCGGCCTGGTGTGGGTGGCCCTGGAGGCCACCACCATCGTCACCGCGTTCCTCGTCGGCCACCGCCGCGACCGGGCCGGCGCGGAGGCGGCCTGGAAGTACATGGTGCTGTGCTCGGTCGGCATCGCGCTGGCGTTCCTCGCCACCGTCTGCCTCAACATCGCGTCCCTGCACGCGGGCGCGGAGGGGTCCGCCGCCCTGGACTGGAGCGCGCTGAGCCAGGACGCGGCCCGCCTCGACCACGACGTGCTGCGCCTGGCCGCCGCACTCGCCGTCCTCGGCTTCGGCACCAAGGCGGGGCTCGCGCCGATGCACGCCTGGCTGCCCGACGCGCACAGCCAGGCGCCCGCGCCCGTGTCCGCGCTCATGTCCGGGGTGCTGCTCGCCGTCGCCTTCACCCAGATCCTGCGGTACAAGGCCATCGCCGACGCCGCGCTCGGCCCCGGCTACATGCGGGCGCTGCTGGTGGCCGCCGCGCTGCTCTCGCTGGCCGTCGCCGCCGCGCTGCTGATCGGGCAGCGCGACTACAAGCGGATGCTGGCCTACTCCTCCATCGAGCACATGGGCCTCGCCGCGCTCGGCGCCGCCGCGGGCGGCCCGCTCGCGACCAGCGCCGTCCTGCTGCACCTGCTCGGCCACGGCCTCGGCAAGGCGGTGCTGTTCTGCGGCGCCGGCCACATCCTCGCCGCCACCGGGACGAGCCGGATCGCCGGCGCGCGCGGGCTCGCGGCCCGCTGGCCGGCGCTCGCCGCCGCGTTCGGCCTCGGGCTGGCGGCGCTGCTCGGCCTGCCGCCGTTCAGCCTCTTCGCCTCCGAGATCGGCATCGCCCGCGCCGCCTTCGGCGCGGGCCTCGGCTGGGCCGCCGCCGCGGCGTTCGCGCTGGTCCTGGTCATCGCCGCCGCGCTGGCGAAGCACGGCGCCGCCATGATCCTCGGCGCCGCGCCCGCCCCGGACGGCGCCGCGCCCGCCGCCCCATCCGCCATCAGGGCCCGTCCCGCCGCGCTCGCCCCGCTCGTGACCGGGCTCGTCGCGTGCGCCGCGCTGGGCCTGGCGCTCGGGCCGCTGAACGCCCTGCTGACCGCCGCCGCCGCAGCCGTGGGAGCACCCTGACATGATCGACGACCTGCTCGGCTCCGCACGTCCCGCGGGCTGGAAGCGGCTCAGCGCCGACACCGCCACCGCCGACCTGCCCGGACGTTTCGCGGCGCTGCGTGACGCCGGGTACGGGCTCGCCTCCGCCGCCGCCCACCACGACCCGGACGGGACGCTCCGCGTCGTCTACCTGCTGGTCGAGGCGGGGTCCGACGCGCGGGTCGAACTCGTCGTCCGGCCGGACGGGGACCCGCCCGCCGTGCCGTCCCTCGCCGCGCTGAGCTTCCCGGCGGGCCGGTTCGAGCGCGAGATGCACGACCTGTTCGGGATCACCCCGGCCGGCCATCCGCTGCCGCGCCGCCTCGTCCGGCACCCGCACTGGCCGCGCGGCTGGTACCCGATGCGCGCCGACGCCGCCGACCCGCCCCCGCCGTTCGGCGACCCCGAGCCGTACCCGTTCCTCACGGTCGAGGGGCCGGGCGTCTACGAGATCCCGGTCGGGCCGATCCACGCGGGGGTGATCGAGCCCGGCCACTTCCGGTTCTCGGTCGTGGGCGAGACCATCCTGAAGCTCAAGGCGCGGCTGTGGTTCACCCACAAGGGCACCGAGAGGCTGTTCCAGGGCGCCCACCCCGCCGACAAGCTCGCGCTGGCCGAGCGGATCAGCGGCGACACCGCCGTCGGTCACGCCCTGGCGTACTGCCTGGCCGTCGAGGACGCGACGGGCTGCCTCGTCCCGCCGGAGGCGCAGCGGATCCGGGCGGTCCTGCTGGAACTGGAACGGCTGCACAACCACGTCGCCGACCTCGGGGCGCTCTGCAACGACGTCGGCCACTCCGTGCTGCACGCCCACGCGCTGCGCCTCCGCGAGATGCTCCTCCGGCTCAACGAGGAGCTGACCGGGCACCGGCTGCTGCGCGGCGGGATCGTGCTCGGCGGCGCGGCGCTGCGCGCCCTGCCCGCCCCCGGGCGGCTCCGCGACCTCGGCGGCGAGGTCCGCGACCTGGCCGGCCTCGCCCTGTCGCGCACCATCGTCCGCGACCGGTTCACCGGGACGGCCGTGCTGGACCGCCGGGAGGCGGCCGGCCTCGGCACGCTCGGCTACGTCGCCCGCGCGAGCGGCATCGACGCCGACGCCCGCAGGGACCATCCCTTCACCGACGCGTACGCGGACCTCGGCGGCACCCTGGCCGTCCACACCGAGACCGGTGGTGACGTGATGGCGCGGTTCCTCGTCCGCGCCCGGGAGATCGAGACGTCCATCGACGTCATCGCCGCCCTCGTGGACGGGCTCGCCCCCGGCTGGTACCCCGGCGCCGCCACCGGCTGGCCGCCCCGCCGCCCGCTCACCGGACCGGCGAGCGGCGCCGGCATCGTGGAGGGCTGGCGCGGCCGGATCGTCCACCGGGTGGAGGTCACCGCCGACCGCCGGCTGACGCGGGTCAAGGTCGTGGATCCGTCGTTCTTCAACTGGCCGGCGCTGCCCGTCGCGCTCCGGGACACGATCGTCCCCGACTTCCCGCTGGCCAACAAGAGCTTCAACCTCTCCTACGCCGGCAACGACCTCTGAGGCCCGGGCGGCGGGTCACGCGAACCGGGCGCGGCCGGCGGACAGGACCGTCGTGCCGTCCACGGCCGCCTCGAAGAGGACCCCTCCGCCGTCCTGCCAGGTCTCCACGTGGAGTTCGTCGCCGGGGAAGACCGGGGCGGCGAAGCGGCCCTCCAGTTCCCGCAGCTCGGCCGGGTGGACGCCGAGGGACTCCGCCAGCGGCAGGGTGACCGCCCCCAGCGTGCACAGGCCGTGCATGACGGGGCGCGGCATCCCGGCGGTCTTCGCCGCCTCCGGGTCGATGTGCAGGTGGTGGCGGTCGCCGAGCAGCCGGTAGAGGGCCGCCTGGTTCGGGGACGTCCGCACGGTCGCGGCACCGTCCGGATCCTTCTCGGGACGGCGGCGCGCCGACGGCCCGCGCTCGCCGCCGAAGCCGCCGCGACCGGGGGCGAACAGCGACCAGGTGGCCTCGAAGTACTCGCTCTCCACGGTGAGGTCGAAGACGGCCGCGGAGCCCTTGTCCCAGACGTCGGCGACGCGGGCGGTCGTCTCGACGGCCCCCGAACGCGGGAGGGGCTTCAGGACGCGGAGGCGCTGCGTCCCGTGGATCGTCGTCCGGACGTCGAACGCGCCGGCCGTCCCCAGGGCGTCCGGGGCCCACTGGCCGAGCGTCAGCGCGAACGTCGGGAGGACGCGGAGCCGCTCCTCGAAGACCAGGTCGAGGTCGGTGGCGCGTGCCCCGACCGCGAGGGCGTAGAGCATGGGCCGGGTGTCGTCGTAGGCGACCGTTCTCGTGCCGAGTTCCCGGCCGCGCCATTCGCTTTCGGTCATTGGTCGGCTCCCAAGATCAGGCCACTGGTCGGGACGCCGGTTCCGGCGGTGACCAGGACGTTGTGGACGTCGCCCGGCTGGTTCACCGACGTGCCGCGCACCAGCCGGACGCCCTCCGCGATGCCGTTCATGCCGTGGATGTACGCCTCCCCGAGCTGGCCGCCGTGGGTGTTGAAAGGGAGCCGCCCGCCGAGTTCGAGGTTGCCGTCCGCGACGAAGTCCTTGCCCTCGCCCTTGGCGCAGAAGCCCAGCTCTTCGAGCTGCGGCAGCACCAGCGGCGTGAAGTGGTCGTAGAGGATCGCGGCCTGGACGTCGGCCGGGGTGAGCCGCGACTGGGCGTAGAGCTGCCGCCCGACCAGGCCCATCTCCGGGATGCCGGTGATCTCGGAGCGGTAGTAGCTGGTCATCATGTGCTGGTCGTTGCCGGACCCCTGGGCCGCGCCCCAGATCACGGCCGGGCGCTGCGGGAGGTCGCGGGCGCGTTCGGCCGACACGACGACGAGGGCCTGGCCGCCGTCGCTCTCCTGGCAGCAGTCCAGGAGGCGCAGGGGCTCGGCGATCCAGCGGGACGCCTGGTGGTCCTCCAGCGTGATCGGGCGGCCGTGGAACCACGCGGCCGGGTTGGTCGCCGCGCGCCTGCGGTCGACGACGGCGATGCGGCCGAAGTCCTCGCTGGTCGCGCCGTACTCGTACATGTAGCGGCGGGCGAACATCGCGACCCACTGGGCGGGGGTCGAGAGCCCGAACGGGTTCATCCACGCGTACGCGGCGCTGTCGGCGCTGACGTCCATCGGCCGGTCCGCCTGGCCGAGGCCGTAGCGGGTGCCGGAGCGCTCGTTGAACGCCCGGTAGCAGACGACGACGTCGGCGACGCCGGTCGCGACGGCCATCGCGGCCTGCTGGACGGTGCCGCAGGCGGCGCCGCCGCCGTGCCCGATCCGGGAGAAGAACGTCAGCTCGCCGATGCCGAGGTTCCGGGCGATGTGGATCTCGGAGCTGGTGTCGGCGGTGAAGGTCACCATGCCGTCCACGTCGGACGGCTGGAGCCCCGCGTCGGTGATGGCGGCGAGCACCGCCTCGCAGGCCAGCCGCAGCTCGCTGCGGCCGGACTCCTTGGAGAACTCGGTGGCGCCGATCCCGGCGATCGCCGCCGCCCCTGGCAGCACGCTCATGCCCCGCTCCCCCGCGTCGCGACGGCGGGCAGCTCGACCACGACCGTGCCGGTGACGTGCGGGCCGAGCGCGTTGACGCCGCGCACCGCGATCTCGACGCGGCGGTCCTCGGCGTCCTTGGCCGAGACGGTGCCGGTCAGGACCATCGTGTCGCCCGGGTAGTTCGGCGCGCCCAGCCTGATCCTGATGGCCTTCACCACGGCGGCCGGCCCGGCCCAGCCGGTGACGAACCGGTCGACGAGCCCGTTCGTGGTCAGGATGTTCATGAAGACGTCCTTGGACCCGCGCTCGACCGCGAGCGCCGGGTCGTGGTGGACGTCCTGGTAGTCGCGGCTCGCCAGCGCGGTCGCGACGATCATCGTGCGGGTCAGCGGGACGCTCAGCTCGGGGAGCTCCTCGCCGACCGCCACGTCCTCGAAGAGCTTCACGGTGCTCGTGCTCACAGGGCGGCTCCCAGCAGGTCGAGGTCGAACGACGCGCCGCCGAGCGTCCCGGAGATCTGCTTGCCCCACAGGAAGTGGCGGTGCACCGGGTAGTCGACGTCCACGCCGATGCCGCCGTGCAGGTGCTGGACGCGGTGGACGACGTTCAGCCCGCCCTCGTCCGACCACCACTTGGCGACCAGGACGGCCGTCCCGGCGTCCTCCCCGGCGGCGATCAGCGAGAGCGCGTGCATGAGGCAGACGCGCAGCGCGTCGATCTCGATGTAGCAGTCGGCGAGCTGGTGCTGCACGGCCTGGAACGCGGCGAGCGGGCGGCCGAACTGCTCGCGGCCGGCGAGGTACTCGGCGGCCGTGCGCAGCGCGCCGTCGGCCACGCCGACCTGGAGGGCGGCGAGCGAGACGCGGGCGAGCTGAAGGGCGGTGTCCAGTGCGCCAGGATTGAGGGCCTGCGCGGGCGTCCCGTCGAGCGTCAGGTGGCCCGCGGCGTCGCGGCCGGTGGTCTCGGCGCGCTCCCAGGACGTCCCGGCGGCGGAGGCCTCGGCCAGGAAGAGGCCGGGGCCGCCCGGGGACGAGGCCGACACGAGGACGTGCCGGGCGCCGAACGGTGTCGGGACGGCGGCCTTCGTGCCGGTCAGCCGCCAGCCGTCGCCGTCGCGGACGGCGGCGCACCCGGGAGAGGCGGGGTCCGCGGCGCCGAACTCCTCCAGCGCGACGGTCGGCCGGGCCGTCCCGTCCAGGACGTCCGGCAGCATCTCCCGCTGCGCGGCCGTTCCGTGCGTGGCGATCGTCAGCGCGGCCACGACGGCGGGCCAGATCGGGACGGGCGCGACGGTGCGGCCCTGCTCCTCCAGCAGGACGGCCAGGCCCGCCGCCCCGATTCCGGCCCCGCCGAGCGGCTCCGGGAGCGCGACGCCCAGCAGGCCGGTCTCGCCTAGCTCCTTCCACAGGTCCTCGTCGAACCCGTTCACGGACTCCTCGGCGGCCTTGATCCGCTCCTGGGTGGCCCGGTCGGTGAAGACCTGGCGGGCCAGATCCCTGACCGCCTCCAGCTCCTCGCCCAGCGTGAAGTCCATTAGCGCTCCTTGGTGCCGGCCGGGCGGAACGCCGGCAGGGACAGGTCGGGGTCCGGGTCGATCCAGTCGAGGACGACGGGCATGCCGACCTCGACGTCCTCCGGCGCGACCCCCGTCATGTTCGTGATCAGGCGGGTGCCCTCGGCCAGCTCGATCACCGCGACGACCAGCGGGTAGTCGAACGCCGGGTGGCGCGGGTGGTGGTTGACCACGTAGCTGTGGACTTGGCCCTCGCCCGACGCCTCCACGGTGTCCCACGCGAACGAGCCGCACTGCGGGCAGCACGGCCCGGGCGGGTGCCGCAGCGACTTGCAGTCGGCGCAGCGCTGGATCACGAGCCGGTGCTCGCGGGCCGCCTCGAACCAGAACGCGTTGTCGGGGTTGATCGCCGGGCGCGGGCGCAGCGGCTTCGGGGCCGGCTTGTCCGCCGGGCGGAACCGCAGGAGGCGCCACCGCTGCGTCGCGACGACCTCGCCGGACGCGTCCCGGTACGTCTTGATCGTGCTGACGAAGCGTCCCGCGCCCAGCGCCGTCTTCTTCTCCGGGGAGATCGACTCGACGGTCTCATCGACGCTGACGCGGTCGCCCGGCACCAGCTCGCGGTGGAACTCGAACTCCGAGTCGGTGGCGACGACGGAGGTGTACCCGCCTTCGGCGAGCAGGTCGGTCAGCTCGTCCGGCCCCGCCGGGTCCTCGCGGACGGACGCCGCGTAGCCGCGCATCGTCCACGCCTGCATCATCGACGCCGGCGCGACGATGCCGTCGCGGCCGGTGGCCCGCGCGGCGGCGTCGTCCAGGTAGACGGGGTTGGCGTCGTCCATCGCCTCGACCCAGTGCCGGATCATCGGGACGTTCACCGGGTCCGGCGCGGTCCGCCGGACGCCCAGGGAGCGCCCGACCCAGGCCTGGAGCCGTTCCTCGTAGCCGCTCATGACCGCCTCGACCTCGGCAGGCCCAGCCCCTGGACGGCGACCATGTCGCGCAGCACCTCGTTGACACCGCCGCCGAACGTGTTGACGATGCCCTGCCGGGACAGCTGCTCGATCTGCCCGTACAGCACCGCGCCCGGCGACTCGGGGCGGATCCGCCCGGCCGCGCCGAGCACGCCGGTCAGCGTCCGCTGGACGGCGATGTGCGTCTCGGTCCCGTAGGACTTGGCGGCCCCGGCCTGCGCGCCCGTCAGCGTCCCCGCCTCGACGGCCATCGTCATCTTCCAGTTCATCAGCCGCATCGCCTCCAGCCGCGCGTACGTGCGGGCGAGGTCGGCGCGCACCCAGGGCAGGTCGATCACGCCGTTCTCGCGGGCCCAGTCGCGGACGTCCTCCCACAGCCGGATCATCCGGCCGCCGAGCGCGGCGAGCCCGATGCGCTCGTGGTTGAGCTGGGTGGTGATCAGGCGCCAGCCGCCGTCGACGTCGCCGACGACCGAGGACGCCGGCACCCGGACGCCGTGGTAGTACGTCGAGGTGACGATCATCCCGCCGACCGTCCGGATCGGGCTCCAGGAGAACCCGTCGGCGTCGGTCGGGACGATGAGGATCGAGATGCCCTTGTGCTTGGGGGCGTCAGGGTTCGTCCGGGCGGCGAGCCAGATGTGGTCGGCGGTGTTGGCGCCGCTGGTGAAGACCTTGCCGCCGTCGACGACGAACGCGTCGCCGTCCCGGACGGCCTTCGTGCGCAGCGAGGCGAGGTCGGTGCCGGCGTCGGGCTCGGTGTAGCCGATCGCGAAGACGATGTCCCCGGAGAGGATGCCGGGCAGGAACCGCTTCTTCTGCTCGTCCGTCCCGAACCGCATCAGGGTGGGGCCGACCGTGTTGACCGTGACGAACGGGAACGGCAGCCCGGCCCGCTGCACCTCGTCGAAGAACACGTACTGCTCGGCGACCGACCTGCCCTGCCCGCCGTACTCCTCGGGCCAGCCGTAGCCGAGCCAGCCGTCGTTGCCGAGCATCTTGACGATCTCGCGGAACCGGTCGCCGCCGACGCCCTGCTCGCCGGCGCGGCGCCGGACGTCCGCGGGCAGCAGGCCCGCGAAGTACGCCCTCAGCTCCGCGCGCAGCTCGCGGTGCGCCGCGGACTCACGCAGATCCATTCTTGCCCTTTCCTGTCACGGGAGGCGTTCACGGGAGGAAGCGGCGGCGGCCGGCGGCGGCGAACTCCGCGCGGAGCGCCTCCCTGTCCGCCTCGGTCATCCGGACGTACTCGGGCGCCCCCCGCCCCGCCCACCAGAACACGGGGTCGCGGGTGCGCCAGCCGTCGAGCTGCAGTTCCCTTCTCTTGAGCTTCCCCGAGCCGGTCGTCGGCAGCGCGTGCGAGACGCGCACGAAGCGCGGTGCGCCCTTGGTGCCGAGGTCGTCCTGGGCGGCGAGGAACGCGGCGAAGTCCAGGTCCTCGAACCGGACGCCGGGCGGGATCTCGATCGCGGCCATCACCTGGTCGCCGGAGCGCGGGTCGGGGACGCCGAACGCGACCGCGTCCACGATCTTCGGGTGGCGCCGGACGACGTTCTGGGTGTGCAGCGCCGAGATGTTCTCCGAGTCGACGCGGATCCAGTCGCCGGAGCGCCCGCCGAAGTAGAGGAACCCGTCCGCGTCGACGTAGCCGAGGTCACCCGTCCAGTACCAGCCGTGCCTGACGCGCTCGGCGTCCGCCTCGGGGTTCTTGTAGTAGCCCTCGAACTTCGCGGCGCCGTGCACGTCGACGATCTCGCCGACGGCCGCTTCGGCGTTGGTGACGCGGCCGTGCCCGTCCAGGATCGCGGGGGCGCACGTCTCGCGGGTCTCCGGGTTCACGACGCGGACGCCGTCGTGCGCGGGACGTCCGAGCGCGGCCGGCGGCGTATCCGCCACCCGCTGGATCATGCCCGCGCTCTCGCTGGAGCCGTAGCCCTCCATCAGCGTCGCGCCGAAGCGGCGCCGGAACGCGGCCTTGTCCTCGGGGGACGCCTCCGTGCCGAACCCGTGCGTGAGCGTGTTGTCGCCGTCGTCCGGGCGCTCCGGCGTGGCGAGGATGTAGCCGATCGCCTTGCCGACGTAGGTGAAGAACGTCGCGCCGTAGAAGCGGACGTCCGACAGGAACCCGGTGGCGGAGAACCTCTCCGCCAGGGCGACGGTCGCACCTACGGCGAGGGACGGTGCCCACAGCGCCATGAGCGCGTTGCCATGGAACAGCGGCATCGGGCAGTAGCAGACGTCGCCGCGCTCGATGTCGTACTTGGCACTGTTGTCGCGGCCCAGCTCGGCGAGCCGCCCCTGCGAGCAGCGCGCCGCCTTCGACGCCCCGGTCGTCCCGGACGTGAACAGCAGCAGGATCTGCGTCAGCGGAGTGACCGACGGGTCGGGCTCCGGCTCGCGGGCATGGGACGCGACCCTCGCCTCGTAGCCGTCCTCGTCGATCAGGAGGAACCGGTCGCGCGGGGCGCCGATGTCCAGGCCGTCCAGCTTCTTCAGCCCGGCCCGGTCGGTGACGACGAGCCGCGGGTCGGTGTGCCGGACCTCCTGCTCCAGGTACGCGCCGGTGCGGGTCGGGTTGATGCCGACGACCGTCGCGCCGCCCAGCGCCGCCGCCCCCAGCCACAGGACGTACTCCGGGACGTTCTCCAGCAGCACGCCGATGTGGAACGGTCCGTCCCGGCGCAGCTCGCGGGCCAGTGACGCGCGCGCGGCGCTCTCCCTGACGACCTCGTCCCATGTCCAGGACCGGTCGCGGCTCCGCAGGCCGGGGCGGTCGTCTCCCAGCCTCGCCAGCAGCATCGCCGCGATCGTCTCGTCTCGCACTCCCGCTCCCTCCGCGGTCCCGACGTTAACCAGCGGGCCGTGCGGGCACCTCGGGCCGTCCCGGTGAGCGGAATTCCCAGGTGACGCCGTGGTGCGGCGGCTGAGAATGAGCCCGGCGGCGAGGAGGAGGGTTCCGATGGAGATCGTCCGGAAGCTGACCGGTCCCGGGGGCGCGTTCGAGCTGCGGGAGGAGGACGTGCTCGGCGCGCGGATTCCGGTGTTCGCCAACCGCGCCCGCAGCCTCGGCGAGGTGCTCGCCCGGTCGGCCCGGTTCGGCGACCGGGACTACGTCGTCACCGCGTCCCGCCGGCTGAGCTTCGCCGAGCACGCCGCGGCCGTCGCGTCCATGGCCAGGGCGCTGCGGGACGACCTCGGCGTCCGCCCCGGCGACCGCATCGCGATCGACGCGGCGAACAGCCCCGAGTGGATCGTGGCGTTCTGGGCGGCGATCGCCGCCGGGGCCGTCGCGGTCGGCTACAACGCCTGGTGGGCGCCGCGCGAGATCGAGTACGCCCTCGGGCACACCGACCCGAAGGTCGTCATCGCCGACGAGAAGCGGGCCGCCCTCATCTCCGAGGACGTCCTGACCATCGAGAGGGACGTCCCGTCGCTGACGGGGCGCTACCCCGGCGCCGTCCTGGACGTCCCGGACGCCGCCGAGGACGACCCGGCCGTCATCCTCTACACCAGCGGCACGTCAGGGCGCCCGAAGGGGGCCGTCCACTCGCACCGGAACCTCACCTCGGTGATCGAGTACCACCGGTTCAACGACGCCGTGCTCCGCGAGTACGGCGACGACCCGGCCGCGCGGCGCTACCTGCTGGCGCTGCCGCTGTTCCACATCGCGTGCCTGCACAACCTGGCCGTCCCGCGGCTCGCCACCGGCACCGCCGTGGTCATGCACGAGGGCGGCTTCGACGTGGACTCCGTCCTCGGCCTCATCGAGAAGGAGCGCGTGACGAACTGGGGCGCCGTCCCGACCATGGCGAGGCGGATCGTCGAGCACGGCGGCACCGGGAAGTACGACCTGTCGTCCCTCACCGCGTTCGCACTGGCCACGGCCCCGTCCTCGCCCGCGTTCAAGGCGCGGCTCCAGGCCGCCTTCCCGCCCGCGAAGGGCGGCATGGTCGACAGCTACGGGCTCACCGAGTCGTGCACCGCCATCTCCACCGCCACCCCCGCCGACCTGGCGGAGGATCCCGGGACGCTCGGCCGCCCGATCATCGGCGTCCAGGTGGAGATCCGCGACGCCGGCGGCGCGCCGGTCCCGGAAGGGGTCGAGGGCGAGGTCTGCGCCCGGAGCGCCTACACCATGGTCGGCTACTGGCGCGACCCCGAGGCGACCGCCCGCGCGCTCGACGCGGACCGCTGGCTGCGCACCGGCGACATCGGCCTGGTCGAGAACGGCCGGCTGCGGCTCACCGCCCGCCGCTCCGACCTGATCATCCGCGGCGGGGAGAACGTCTACCCGGCCGAGGTCGAGAACGTCCTCGCCGAGTACCCGGGCGTGCGCGAGTGCGTCGTCATCGGCGTCCCGCACCCCGACCTCGGCCAGGAGGTCGCGGCCGTCGCGGTCTTCGCCGGCCCGGCGCCCGCCGCCGAGGACCTCGCGGCCTTCGCCCGGGAGCGGCTCGCCTACTTCAAGGTCCCGAGCCGCTGGCACATCACCGGCGACCCGCTCCCCCGCAACGCCACCGGCAAGGTCCTGCGCGCCCGGGTCGAGGCCTGGATCTCCTGACGGATTGTCGGCGGTCTCTGGTTGGCTTCCGCCATGGACCGAGAACGCTTCTGGGACGTGATCGAGGCGGCGTGGGCGCCGCTCGGCGCCGAGGCCGGCGCGGCGCGGCGGGCACTGGCGACCCGCGACCCCGACACCGACGTGTGGGCGATGCCCGAGATCTCCGTGGTCTCGAAGGCCCTGGACGCGTTCCTCGGCAACCTCCGCGCCGCCGCCCGCGACCTGCCAGCCGACGAGCTGACCGGCCTCGACCAGGTGTGCGAGCGCCTGCTCTACGACATCGACCGGGCCGACGTCCAGGCGGTGACGGACGGCTCCGACGACGGTTTCCTCTACGCGCGCGGCTTCATCGTCGCGATGGGCCGCGACTTCTACACCGCGGTGACCGCCGACCCCCGCATGGCCGTGCTCGACGGCGACTGCGAGGCGATGTGCTACTTCTTCGCCCACCTGCACAACGAACGCTTCGGGACGTTCCCCGACACCGGTTCGGGCATCTCCCGCGAGTCCTGCTCGAACCCCGCGGGCTGGCAGGCCTGACGCCGACGCGCCTCTACCGACCGGCGGACGCCGCGGCCGGCTCGCCGGCCTCGCGCCCCAGCCGTTCGGCCAGGAAGTCCTCCCAGGTGCGGGCGCCGTGGTCGGCGCCGTCCAGCGCCAGGTTGTCACCGGCGCGGTAGGCGCGGCCCGCCTTGCCCGGGATGCGGACGGGCAGCATCGGACGCCGCCGCCCGCCGCGCGCCTCCAGGTATCCGCGGACGAGGTCGTCCAGGCCGTGGACCCGCGGCCCGGCCAGGTCGGGGACGCGTCCGGCCGGTGCGCCGAGCGCCAGTTCCACGAGCCGCTCCGCGACGTCGCGGGCGTCGACGGGCTGGAAGCGCAGCCCGCCCGGCTTCGGCACGACCGGCAGCTTCGCCATACTCCGCACCATTTTCAGCACCAGGTCGTGGAACTGGGCCGCCCGCAGGATCGTGTAGGGCACCCCAGAGCCGATCACAGCCTGCTCCACCTCCAGTTGCGTCCTGAGCCAGGCCAGCGGCACCCGGTCGGCGCCGATGACCGAGATGAGCACCAGGTGCTTCACGTCCGCCTGCGCCACGGCCCGCATCAGGTTCTGGGCGGCCACGTCGTCGCCCTTGTTGCCGCCCGCCAGGTGGACGACGGTCTCGACCCCGTTCACCGCGGCCGCGATCCCCTCGTCGTTCACCAGGTCGCCGGTCACGTACTCGATGCCGCCGGCGGGTTCCCGCGTGCGCCTGCTGAGCACCCGCAGGTCCCGCCCGGCGGCCCGCAGCAGCGGGACGACGTGGCTCCCGAGCGTGCCCGTGCCACCGGTGACCAGGATCGTTGCCGTCATGTTTCCTCCTCATCGCGGTTCTGCCCCAAGGACGGCAGTGTGGCTCGGGAAGTGACATGCCGGCCTGAACGAGGGATGTGGTCGTCGTCACGCACCTCCGGATGTCACTGGTGGCCGGGCTGACTCGTCTCGGGTCGCGACAACGGGTTTCGAGCGGGACCCACGCCCTCCGAAAGCAAGGAGCGACCATGAACAAGCAGGCGACGCACCGGAAGGTCGCGCTGGTCACCGGAGCGAACAAGGGGATCGGCCGCGGGGCCGCCGAGCAGCTCGCCGAGCTGGGCATGACGGTCCTGGTCGGCGCCAGGGACACGCGGCGCGGCGAGGAGGCCGCCGCGGCGCTGCGCGCGGCGGGCGGCGACGTGCACGCGATCGTCCTGGACGTCACCGACCGGGCCACCGTCCAGGAGGCCGCGCGGTGGATCGAGGAGCGCTTCGGCCGCCTCGACGTCCTGATCAACAACGCCGGCATCACCGGCTCCGGGCAGGTCTCGCCCGAGGACGCCCACGACCAGGTGCCGAGCACCGTCGACCTGGACATGGTCCGGGCGGTGTTCGAGACCAACGTCTTCGGGGTGATCGCGGTGACCAACGCCATGCTGCCGCTGCTGCGGCGGTCACCGGCGCCGCGCGTCGTGAACGTCAGCAGCCACGCCGCGTCGATGACCCTCCTCAGCGACCCGGAAGGCCCCATGTCGGTGCTGCTGCCGTCGGCGGCGTACTCGCCGTCCAAGAGCGCGCTCAACGCGCTGACCGTCCAGTACGCCAACGAGCTGCGCAAGGACGGCGTCCTCGTCAACGCGGCCGCCCCCGGCTTCGTCGCCACCGACGGCAATGACCACACCGGGTACCTCACGGTCGCGCAGGGCGCGGCGGTCCTGGTGCGGCTGGCCACGCTGGGTGCGGACGGCCCGACCGCCGGGTACTTCAGCGAGGAGGGCCCGCTCCCCTGGTGAGGGCGCGCCCGGCCACCTGGATGTCACAGGTGGGCCGGGCTGTCTCGTCTCAGGTCTGACAACACTTTCCGACCGCGAGGAGGATGGTCATGCGGGTGTTCGTAGCGGGTGGAACCGGCGTTCTCGGGCGGCGGTTGGTGCCGCTGCTGGTGGAGCGCGGCCACGAGGTGACCGCGACCACGACGAGCGCGTCCAAGCTGGACGTGGCGGCGCGGCTCGGCGCCGAGGGCGTCGTGATGGACGGGCTGGACGCGGCGTCGGTCGGCGAGGCCGTCGCCAAGGCGCGGCCGGACGTCATCGTCCACCAGATGACCGCGATCTCGGTCGCCCACGCGGGCAAGGCCGACATGAAGCACATGGACCGGTGGTTCGCCGGTACCAACCGGCTCCGCACCGAGGGAACGGACCACCTGCTGGCCGCGGCGGACGCGACCGGCGTGACGCGCTTCGTCGCGCAGGCCTACGCGTCCTGGAACGGCATCCGCGAGGGCGGCTGGGTGAAGACCGAGGAGGACCCGCTGGACCTGATGGCGGGGACGCCGGCGGAGCCCGGGATGGCGGCGCTCGCCCACGTCGAGGACGCGGTCACCCGGGCGGGCGGCACCGTCCTGCGGTACGGCTGGTTCTACGGGCCGGGCGCCACCGGCGACCTGGTCGAGCCCGTCCGCAAGCGGCAGTTCCCGATCGTCGGGGGCGGCGCCGGCCACTGCTCGTTCATCCACCTGGACGACGCGGCGCTCGCGACCGTCCTCGCCGTGGAGAAGCAGGTGAGCGGGGTCTTCAACATCGTCGACGACGAGCCCGCCCCGGTGAACGAGTGGCTGCCCCATCTCGCCGAGTGCGCGGGCGCGAAGAAGCCGATGCGGGTCCCCGCCTGGCTGGCCCGCCCCCTGGCCGGTGACGTGGCCGTCACGATGATGACCGAGGGCCGCGGCTTCTCCAACGCCAAGGCCAGGGCGGAGCTCGGCTGGGAGCCGCGCTACGCGTCCTGGCGGCAGGGCTTCCAGGAAGAGCTGGCGTGAGGCGGGTCGAGGAGTTCCAGGAGCTGCGGCCGCTGCTGTTCTCGATCGCCTACCGCATCCTCGGCAGCGTCAGCGAGGCCGAGGACGCGGTCCAGGAGACCTGGCTGCGCTACGAGACGTCCTCGACCCGTCCCGCCTCGGTCAAGGCGTACCTGTCGGCCACCGTGAGCCGGATCTCGATCGACGTGCTGCGCTCCGCCCGCGTGCGGCGGGAGCGGTACGTCGGGCCGTGGTTCCCCGAGCCGCTGCTGTCCGACCCCTACCAGGACCCGCAGCGCTCGGCGGAACTCGCCGACTCGCTGTCGATGGCGGCCCTCCTGCTGCTCGAACGCCTCACCCCGCTCGAACGGGCGGTGTTCGTGCTGCGGGAGGTGTTCGGCTTCGGCTTCCCCGAGGTCGCCTCCGCCGTGGGCCGCTCGGAGGCCGCGTGCCGCCAGCTCGCGGTCCGGGCGCGCCGCCACATGGACGCGGGCCGGTCCCGGTTCGAGGCCGACCGCGCCGAACGCGACGAGCTCGCCGGCCGTTTCCTCGACGCCTTCCGCGACGGGGACGTCGACGGGCTCGCCGCGCTCCTCGCCGCCGACGTCCAGATGGTCGGCGACAACGGCGGCAAGGCCCCGCAGTGGGCCGACGGCTTCGCCGGCACCGAGAACGTGACCCGGGTGCTCGCCGCGCTCGCCCCGCTGTTCGCTCGGATCGAGGCACGGGTGGAGCCGCACCAGGTCAACGGCCAGCCCGGCGCCATCTTCCGCGACCGGGACGGCAGGGTGCTGAGCACCTGGGCCTTCGACGTCCTCGACGGTCAGATCCAGACCATCCGCACGGTGACCAACCCCGACAAGCTCGGCCACCTGGGCCCGGTCGGCGACGCCTGGGCCTCGTTCTACGAAGCGACCACCCTCACCGGGACCCCACCACCTCAAAACGCCCCCCGCCGACCGTGACGGCCTGATCATCATTGATCGACACCACCGGCCACCCACCCTGCTCGGCCAACCGGTCATGACGTTCTGCACGCCCTCGATTGCGATGAGGCAGCACGACGAAAGGAACAAGACCGAGCCCAGCAGTGGAGGCGACGACCCCAGGATCATCTACGTCGCGCAGCATCCGCAGATCCGGCCCGACCAGAGCCGCCCCAGCCGAAATGCCGACGTAAGCCAGAGCCCCACCGCCAACCGCGTCCACGGCGATGCGGTCGAATCCGCTGCCGCGAACATGTTGCAACAAGAACATGGGATACCCGCCGGCGACGAGCACCGCCTGAGCCCTCCCCAGGGCCCGCTGGACGTCTTCAGCCACGGCCCGTTCGAGATCGAGGTATTCGACCCCCAGCCCCTCGGCCCTGAGCAGGTCGGCGAGGGCATCAACGAACGGAGCGGACGGCAGCGGATTAGCCGCCGTGGGAATCAACACCGCCCGCCGAGGCATGGCGGGCAGCGCCTCCAGCCAGACGGGCAAGGCTCCCAACCCCGCAGACCCCAAGAACAACCGGCGCCCCGCTCGCTCCATACCCCGCCCTCCCTCAGACGCGACGAAGCGCCCGGAGCACGTGGCGCCCAGTGACTCAGAAGGCCATGCCGCCGCACTTCACGTGAGCCACCAGCGCCGCGAACGCCTCCCTGCTGAGGACGACGTGACCGGATTGGGGCGCCTTGCTGTCTCGAACGCCGATCGCGTCAGGGAGAACGGCCAGCTCAACGCATTCATCGGTGCCACCTGCACCGCTGTGGCTGCTCTTTCGCCACGTTGTCATACGCGCATCCTCGCAATCCACTCGCGGGACTGGTCCTCGCTCCAGGAGCGTGCCGCGATCCGCTCGAAGCGTACAGCCACGCGCGCCGCCTCTGTTTGATCATCAATGATCCGGCCGACTTTGAGGCTCGTCCCTGCGAATGCTACCCGGAGGCCATTCCGCAACTCGAAACAGCTGAACCCGCCATCCACTCCAATGTGCGGCAGCGCACTTTCCGGGATCACCCGGATCGAGACGTGTCTGAGGTCCATGAGCTTGAGCAGGAGGTCGCGCTGCTCCTCCATCACACCCGCGCCTCCCATAGGGCGGAGCGCGGCCTCATCGAGGACGGCCCAGATCGCAGGGCCGCGGGCGAGCATGGCCTCCTGGTGCTTCATCCGTCTTGATACCGCCGCTTCAACGTCGTCCACCAGTTGGGCGTCGTGTCCCGCCGCCAGCAGAGCCCGCGAGTAACTCTCCGTCTGGAAGGGCATCGGAATGACGTTGTTGTAGAAGAACCTCAGCGTTTCGGCCTCCCGCTGGTACTTGCGGACCTTCTCAAGCCAGTTGGGGTCGACGCCGAGCTTGGCGTAGCGCAACAAGATCGCGAATAGGCCCCCTGTGTCCCACGCCTTGTCAAGCGCGCAGCACTCTCGCTCGTCGAGTTGCCGGGTGCCGCCCTCATATTTGGAAACTTGACTCTTCGTGCACCCGATGATGTCGCCGACCCGAGCCTGGGTCATCCTGTGCTTGAGGCGCAGAAAACGCAGGTAGTAGGCCATGAGCGAGGAGAGCGAGATCTCAGGGTCCGGCGACGCGTTGACCATGATCGAACACTCCCTCGCCCTCGCCCGGAGTTGCCAATGGGTCCAGCAACGGTGACAAGTTAAACCCGCCGCCGCAGTGTTGTCTCGGGAATTCGGAGGAGAAAGGAGGAACCCGTGGGGATTAATGCCTTGAATTCGGGCGAACTGGATATGTCGTGTGTGGCGGCGCGGTCGACGGCTGGACTGGTGCGGACGCTGGTGGAGTTCCGGCTTTGCGAATGGGGCCTCACGCGTATCGCCGGGGACGTTCGGCAGGTTGCCGGCGAATTGGTCGCCAACGCGGCGGAGAGCACGCCGGGCAGGGAGATCCGGGTCAGGTTCACCCGGGAGCCACGAGCCGTGACGATCGCGGTGTGGGACGCGTCCGACGCCATGCCGGTGGCGCAGCCGATCGTCGAACTGGTCCTGGACGACCTCGTCCCGGACGCGCGGGCGCTCGAACCCGGTCACGACGCCGGGATGCGTGGACGTGGCCTACCGATCGTCCAGGCGCTCTCCGCGGATTGCGGAGTCACCAGGACCGACCCCTGCGGAAAGTGGGTCTGGGCGAAAGTGGCGTTCTGACAGTGCGGTGGTCAGCGGAGCGGGCGGAAGAAGGCTGCTAGGTCGTGGGCGAGGAGGTCGGGTTCCTCGTGGGCGGCGAAGTGGCCGCCACGGGGCATGACCGCGTACCGGGTGATGTTGTAGGTGCGTTCGGCCCAACTGCGGGGCGGCTGGGCGAGGTCGGCCGGGAACAGGGCAAGAGCCGTGGGCACGGTCACCTTCTCCACGCGGCGCGTCAAGCCCCGGTTGTACTCGTAGTAGGGGCGGAAGGACGTCCCGATGGTGCGGGTGAACCAGTAGAGGGACGCCTGCGTGAGGACGAAGTCGTCGCTGAACCGGGACGACAGGTCGCCTCCGCAGTCGCTCCACGCGCGGTACTTCTCCACGATCCAGGCGAGCAGACCGGTCGGTGAGTCGTCCAGCCCGTAGCTCAGGGTGACGGGCCGCGTGCTCTGTTCGTGCTGGTAGCCGCCCTCTTCGGCGCTCCACGCCGCGCGGGAGGCGAGGTACGCCTGCTCCTCCGGCGTGAGGCCGCCGGCGTCGTACGCCGGTGGGTCGGCCACCGCCAGCACGTGGATGCCGACCAGGGCTTCGGGGTGGGCCTCGCCGAGGCGGGAGCTGATTCCGGCGCCCAGGTCCCCGCCATGAGCGGCGTAGCGTTCGAAGCCGAGTTCGTCGTGCATCAGCCGGTGCCACAGGTGGTGCGTCTGCTGCGCCTCACCGAAGGAGGGCCGCTGCGGCGAGAACGCGAAACCGGGCAGCGACGGGACTATGACGGTGAACGCGTCGGCCGCGTCGCCTCCGTACCGCGAGGGTGCGGCCAGTCGGCGGGCCAGGCCGACCAGTTCGAGGATGGAGCTGGGCCATCCGTGTGTCAGGACGATCGGCAGGGCGCCGGCCCTCTCTCCGTCGAAGCGGAGATAGTGGACCGGTGTGCCGTCGATGTCCGCGTACCGGGACGGGAGCGCGTTGATGGCGGCTTCATGGACGCGCCAGTCGTAGCCGTTGGCCCAGTAGTCCGTCAGGCGTCGCAGTTCGCCTGCGTCGGTGCCTGCGTCCCATCCTGGTGTGGGCCATGGCGCCGGCCACCGTGTGCGGAGCAGTCGTGAGCGAAGGTCGTCCAGTTCGGCGTCGGTGACGGTGATCGCGGGCGCGGGCGTGAGGGGGCTGTGCATGATCATCCCTTCCAGGCGGCGATGACGTCCTCTGGGGTCCAGAGGAGGTCGAGGCCGTCGGTGTTCCCGCCGGAGAGGGAGACGGCGGCGAGGGCGGTCGTCGCCGGGTCCAGGCCGGGGACGTGGACGGCGGCGCGGCGGAGGGCGGCCAGGTCGTGGGAGTCGAACGGCGTGCCGAGCCATTTGATCGAGCCGGCGAACAGGATGCGGTTCGCCACGGGGGCGCGGTCCGCGCCGATCAGGTCGATCTCCGGGTCGAACCGGCGGTTCCACCAGCCGCCCACCGCCTCGGCGTCCGGCCAGGGCAGGTCCGCCCGCTCCATGGCCTGGCGGACGAGGGGCTCGACGGCCCGGCCGCGCCAGGACGTCCAGCGGCGCTCGACGAGGCGGAAACCGGCTTCGGGGCGGCCCCGGCGGGCCTGCTCGTGGGCCGCGCGGAGGGCCGCCAGGTAGAGGCGCAGGTTGCTGTCGGTGATCCGGTAGAGGGCGGGTTTGCCCGGTCTGGTGGACAGCGGCTCGTCCACCGCGAGGACGTTCTTCTCGGTGGTGAGGCGGCGGAGGAGGGGCGAGAGGGTGCCCGAGGGGAGGGCGGCGTCGCGGTTGCCGGCGGTCGCCGCGATGTTGGCGTGGGTGCGGTCGCCGGACCCGATCGCCTCCAGGACCCGGCGGGAGATGTCGGGGTTCGGGAACTCGGCCAGCAGGGACGCCTCCGGGACGCTGAACAGCGCGGCGGCCGGGTCGGCGCACTCGGCTCTCAGGAAGTCGAGCGCGGGCGTGCCGTGGGGCCACGTCCGGACGATGCCGGGCAGGCCGCCGGACACCAGGTGCGCGTCGACGGCGTCGGCGGCGTCCAGCCCGAGGGCCTCGCCCGTGTCGGCCGGGTTCAGCGGGCCGAGGACGAGGGTGTCGGCGCGCCCGTAGAAGGGCCGGTCGTAGGCGGTCAGCCGCTCCATCATGTGCAGGTCGCTGCCCAGGAGCAGGAGGAGGACGGGCTTGGACGACAGGAGCCGGTCCCATCCGGTCTGTAGCGCGCCGTCGAAGACGGGGTCCTGCTCGGCCAGCCAGGGCAGCTCGTCCAGGACGACGATGGACGGCGTGTCCGGGAGCGCCGTGGCCAGGACGCGGAAGGCGTCCGGCCAGCTGCCGTTCTCCAGGAGCGGGACGAGCTCCGGGTCGTCCGGCAGCGCCGACTCCTTCAGGTCGCGCAGGAAGGCGGCCACCGCCTCGATGGGCGAGGCGCCCTTGGTGGCCGTGGAGAAGACGTAGGGCACGGCCGCGCGGTCGCAGAACTCCTGGACGAGCCGGGACTTGCCCACCTGGCGGCGGCCCCGCAGCGCGACCGCCGTTCCCGTGCCCGTGGTGGTGACGCGCTGAAGGCGCTTGGCCAGGAGCGCCAGCTCCGTCTTCCTGCCGATGAACACCGTGACTCCACTCTACGTAGATCACATCTACATAGATCCAGCCTACATTGCTGGGCCGTGCCCGCTCAGCGGGACGTGAGCGGAAGCGGCCTGGAGGCCGGTACTAGCGTCCGGCGTGCCATCTGACATCGACACGGAGGCCTCGATGAGCGCTGACCTCTCCCTGGCGGGCCGCACCGCCGTCGTCACCGGCGCGGGCGCCGGGCTGGGCCGCGCCGAGGCCCTCGCCCTGGCGGCGCTCGGCGCCAACGTCGTCGTCAACGACATGGGGCCGGCCGCCGACGAGGTCGCCGCCGAGATCAAGAAGGCGGGCGGCGAGGCGGTCGCGGTCACCGGGGACGTCGGCGACTGGTCGATGGGCGACGCGCTGGTGTCCGCCGCCGTCGACACCTTCGGCTCCCTGGACGTCCTCGTGAACAACGCGGGCGTGCTGCGCGACAAGATGCTGTTCAACCTGTCCGAACCGGACTGGGACGACGTCGTCCACGTCCATCTGAAGGGGCATGCCGCGGTGTCCCGCGCGGCGGCGGTGCACTGGCGCGCGGCGAGCAAGGCCGCGGGCGGGCCGGTCTACGGACGGGTGGTCAACACCGCGTCGGAGGCGTTCCTGTTCGGGCCCGCGGGGCAGCCGAACTACGCGGCGGCGAAGGCGGGCATCGTCGCGCTCACGCTGTCGACCGCGGCGGGCCTCGGCCGGTACGGGGTGCGCGCCAACGCGATCTGCCCCCGCGCCCGGACCGCGATGACCGAGGCGACGTTCGCCGAGGGCACCTCCCCCGGCGGCCTGGACGTCCTCGCGCCCGAGCGGGTCGGGACGTTCGTCGGCTACCTCGCGTCCCCCGCGTCCGAGAAGATCAGCGGGCAGGTGTTCGTCGTCTACGGCGACATGGTCGCGCTGATGGCCGCGCCGGAGGTGGAGCGGAAGTTCACCGCGGCGGACGGCGTCTTCTCCGTCGAGGAGTTCGGCGAGCAGATCACGCCGTACTTCGAGCGGCGGGACGCGCGCCGGACCTACGCCGCCTACGGCGTCGCCGCGCTCGACGACACGGGCACCGGCAAGCGCTGACGCCTCCCGGTCAGGCGTTCGAGCGGGGCGCGAGGAGGAGGCGGCAGGCCAGCCGGATGTCGCCCTCGATGTCCGCCATGGACGCGCGGCCGTTCAGGCTCGACTGGAGCACCCCGTACCAGCACTGCATCACCAGCCGGACGAGGGTGACGTCCTGCGCGGTCGGCACCTCGATGCCCACGGCCCGCAGCAGGATCTCGCGGAACGTGGCGTCGATGTGGACGGTCTCGGCGACGGTCGCGGCGTGGGCGGTGTTCGACGCGTGCAGCATCGACGCCGACAGGACGGGCTGGGCCAGCAGGTGCCGACTGGCCTCGACGAGCAGGTCGGCGACGGCGTCCTCGGGGGCGGTGCCGGGCGCGGGCTCGGTGACCTGCGCGCGGAGCCGGTCGACCTGCGCGGCCATCACCCCGGTGAACAGGTGGATCTTGGACGGGAAGTACCGGTACAGGGTGCCGATCGCGACCCCGGCCGCCTTCGCCACCTCGTGCATCTGCACGCGTTCGAGGGACTTCTCGGCGCCGATGCGGGTCGCGGCGCGGAGGATGCGCTGCCGCCGGTCGTGCTGCTCGGGTGAGCTGGGCTCGGCGGACAGCCTGGCCGCTGCGATCCTCGCCACGGTCCTCCCTCCGGTCCTGGTGGCGGCCCCGCCACCAGGAACAATATCCAGAGTCGCGGCCGTACCCGCGATGCTCGATACCGGTCAGTGGGACGGTTCGGCCCGGGTCCCGGCGGGCGCGCTTACGGTGTGGCCGCGCCGAGATCCCGAGGCCGGAGGGGACGTCACGTGGGAGCACCCGGGTGGGACGACGAGTACGACGTGGTGGTCGCCGGGTCGGGCGCCGGCGCGATGGCGGGGGCGCTGACCGCGGCCTCGGCCGGGCTCCGGACCGCCGTCCTGGAGAAGACGGGGCTGCTCGGCGGGACGTCCGCGTACTCGGGCTCGGCGATCTGGCTGCCCGGGACGCGGGTGCAGGAGCGGGCGGGGATCGGCGACTCGGCCGAGGCGGCGCGCGCCTACCTGCGGGCCCTCCTCGGCGACGGCGCCGCCGCGCACCGGGAGGCGTTCCTGGAGACGGCGCCCGAGCTGGTGGACTTCCTGGAGGCGGACCCGGCGATCGAGTTCGAGTTCCGGCCCTTCCCCGACTACTTCGACGCGCCGGGGCGGCTGGACATGGGGCGCTCGTTCGTCCCGCTGGACCTGCCCGTGGAGCGGCTCGGGGAGCGGGCGGGGCTGGTCCGCCCGCCGGTCGACCGCGACAGGACGGGACGCGGGCACTCGTCCAGGCCGATGGCGCAGGGGCGCGCGCTGATCGGGCGGCTGCTGCTGGCGCTCACCGCGACCGGGAACGGGGCCGTCCGCACCCGGACCCCGCTGACCGGGCTGATCATGGAGGGCGGGCAGGTCGCCGGCGTGGAGGCCGGCGGGCTCAGGCTGCGCGCGGCGCGCGGCGTGCTCCTGGCGGCCGGCGGCTTCGAGTCCTCGGCCGCGCTGCGGGCCGGGCGCGGCGTCCCGGGCGACGCGCGGTGGACGATGGCCCCGGACGGCGCGAACACGGGCGACGCGATCGAGGCCGCCGTCCGGGTCGGCGCGTCCACCGGCCTGCTGGACCAGGCGTGGTTCTGCCCCGGCCTCCTGACCCCGGACGGGCGGCCCGCGTTCACGCTCGGCTTCCGGGGCGGGTTGATCGTGGACGGGTCGGGACACCGGTTCGCCAACGAGTCCCTCCCGTACGACCGGATGGGACGGCGGATGGCCGCGTCCGAGGGCCCCTTCCACCTGATCTTCGACTCGCGGACGCGAGGGCTCCCGGCGCTCTCCGTCCCGCCGCTGGCGGCGGACGAGCAACGGGCGTCCGGCGCCTGGGTCGAGGCGGGCACGCTGGACGAGCTGGCCGCGAAGACCGGGCTCCCGGCGGACGCGCTCACCAGGACGGTCGAGCGGTTCAACGGGTTCGCCCAGAAGGGCGTGGACGAGGACTTCCATCGCGGCGAGGACCCCTACGACCTGTTCTTCACCGGCGGCAAGCCCTGCCTCGTCGCCGTCGACGAGCCGCCGTACGTCGCGGCGGAGCTCGTCCTGAGCGACCTCGGGACCAAGGGCGGGCTGCGCACCGACCCCGACGGTCGCGTCCTGGACGGCGCGGACCGTCCCATCCCCGGGCTCTACGCCGCAGGCAACACCAGCGCCTCGTTCACCGGGCCCGTCTATCCGGGGCCGGGCATCCCGATCGGATCGGCGATGGCCTTCGCCTACCGCGCCGTCCAGGACACGAGACAGCGGAACGCGTGACCTGCGCGTGTGGCCCGTCCACATGGGGCGGGGCGGCCGCATAGGCGCTGGTCACCTTGCCGTGCCGGGGCTATTGGGCGACGGTGTGAGGGTGTCCGGCCTGCGCGTCCCCTCCTATACCTCCGTCCCGGTGGACGGAGGTGAGCTGACCGTCGCCGTGTGGGGCGACCTTTCGGACGGCGCACCCGTGCTCGCCGTCCACGGCATCACGGCGTCGAGCATGGCGTGGATCGAGACCGCCACGCGGCTTCCTGGCCCGGTGGTGGCCCCGGACCTGCGCGGACGTGGCGGCAGCGGCACCCTGAGCGGCCCGTACGGGATGGCCTCGCACGCCCGGGACTGCATCACCGTGCTGGACGCGCTCGGGATCGATCGGGCCCGCGTCGCCGGGCATTCGATGGGCGGGTTCGTCGCGGCCGTCCTCGCCCACCGGCGTCCCGAGCGCGTGGCGCGGCTGGTGCTCGTGGACGGCGGCGCACCGCTGCCCGCACCGCCCGGCGGCCCGGAGACGGTGCTCGGCCCGGCCGCGCGGCGGCTGCGGATGCGGTTCCCGAGCCGAGAGGCGTACCGCGACCACTGGCGGGCGCATCCGGCGTTCGCCGGCTGGACGCCCGCCGCCGAGGCCTACGTCGACTACGACCTGACCGGCGCGGACGGCGGATTCCGCAGCAGGGCGTCCGAGGAGGCCATGGCCGCCGACTTCGTCGACCTGCACTCGGGCGCGGCGCCGCGGGAGGCGTACGAGGCGCTGCCGCCCGGCACGCCGTTCCTGCGCGCCGAGCGCGGCCTGCTGGACGAGACGCCGCCGCTCTACCCCGACCCGTCCGCCCTGGCGAAGCTCGACGTCACCACGGTCGCCGGGACGAACCACTACTCGATCCTGTTCGCCGACGCCGGCGCGAAGGCCGTCGCCGCGGCCCTGTCGTGACAAGGAGAGCGCCATGACATCGCTTCTCGGCGGGATCACCGCGCGCACCGTCCCCACCGGCCGGCTACGGGTGAACGTCCTGGAGGTCGCCGGACGGGAGGCGGGCGAGCCGGTGGTCCTCGTCCACGGGAACGTCTCGTCCAGCCTGTTCTGGCAGCGGACGATGCTCGACCTGCCCGCCGGGTACCGCCCGGTGGCGGTCGACCTGCGCGGTTTCGGTGACACCGACCCCCTCCCGGTCGATGCCACGCGAGGCGTGCGCGACTACTCCGACGATGTCGCCGCGACGATCGACGCGCTCGGCCTCGGCCCGGTGCACCTGGCCGGCTGGAGCCTGGGCGGCGGGGTGGTCCTGCAACTCCTGCGCGACCGTCCCGGCTCGGTCCGGACTGTGACGCTGGTGAACCCCGTGTCCCCGTACGGCTTCGGCGGCACGCGAGGGGCGTCCGGCACGCCGTACGACGACCTCGGCACCGGATCGGGCGGCGGCACCGCGAACCCCGACTTCGTGCGGCTGCTGCGGGAGGGCGACCGCACCGACGGCTCCCCGCTGTCACCGCGCCGGGTCCTGCGTTCGTTCTACGTGAAGCCGCCGTTCGCCCCGGCCGACGAGGACATGCTCGTCGAGTCGATGCTCGGCACCCGGATCGGCGACGACCACTACCCCGGCGACACGGTGAAGGCCGACGGCTGGCCGGGGGTCGCGGCGGGGCGGCGCGGCGTCCTGAACACGATCGCGCCCGGCAACTTCCGCCTGGACGACCTGCACACGATCTCCCCGAAGCCGCCGATCGGGTGGATCCGCGGCGACTCCGACCAGATCGTGTCCGACACGTCGATGTTCGACCTCGCCCATCTGGGGTCGCTCGGCGCCGTTCCCGGCTGGCCGGGCGCGGAGTCTTGTCCGGCGCAGCTCATGCTGGCCCAGACCCGGGCCGTCCTGGACGCCTACGCCGCGGCGGGCGGCGGATACGAGGAGATCGTCATCCCCGAGACCGGCCACAGCCCCCACATCGAGAAGCCGGCCGAGTTCGCCGCCGCCCTGATGCGGATCCTCACCAGCGCCTAGGTTCGCGAACACTTAGCCCTTGCACTAAGTATTGGGCGCGCGCAATACTTAGCCACATGGCACAGTATTCGGCGCAACTGGACGGCGTCTTCGTCGCCCTGGCCGACCCGACCCGGCGCGCCGTCGTCCGGCGGCTCGGCCGCGGACCGGCGAGCGTCGGGGACCTCGCCCGCGAGTTCCCGATCACCCTCCCCTCGTTCATGAAGCACGTGCGGACGCTCGAAGCGAACGGGCTGATCCGCACGATCAAGTCCGGCCGGGTGCGCACCTGCGTGCTCAACCGCGAGCGGCTCGCCCTCGTCGACGACTGGCTCGCCGAGCAGCACCGGATCTGGGAGGAGCGCACCGACCGTCTCGAACGGTTCGTCACCGACCCCGATGAGGAGAACCCACGATGAATCCCGACCTCGACCTCGGCCTGGAGCGGATCATCCGCGCACCGCGCGCCACCGTGTGGCGGGCCTGGACCGACCCGTCCCGGCTGGAGCGGTGGTGGGTCCCGGCCCCGGCCCGCTGCCGGGTGGACCGCCTGGAGCTGCGGCCCGGCGGTGCGTTCGTGACCCGGATGAGCGACGACGGCGCCGAGTTCGTCCCGCACATGAACGCGTGCTTCCTCGCCGTCGACGAGCTCGAACGGCTCGTGTTCACCAACGCGATCGACAGCACGTGGCGCCCGGCGCACCCGGCCCCGGTGCCGATGACCGCCACGATCACGCTGGACGACCACCCGGACGGCACCGACTACCGGATCGTCGTCCGGCACGGCGACCCGGAATCCCGCGACCACCACGACAAGCTCGGCTTCGCCGACGGCTGGGGCACGGTCGCCGCCCAGCTCGCCGCGTTCGCGGAGGGTGCCCGATGAAGATCGCCCTCACCGAGGGCGTCGCCGCCCTCACCTGACCCCCGCCGTCAGCTCGGGCGGGTCGGCTGCTGGACGTTCCAGCCGTTCCCGTCCGGGTCCTGGAAGAAGACGAAGCGGCCCCAGGGGAACTCCTGGACCTCGCTGACGTCGACGCCCCGGGCGGCCAGCTCGGCGCGGGCGGCGTCGGCGTCCTCGACGACCAGTTGCAGGCCCTGGACGGAACCGGGGGCCGTCTCGGTGCCGAGGCCGGTGCCGATGGAGATCGAGCAGGCCGACCCGGGCGGCGTCAGCTGGACGAACCGGATCTCCTCGTTCACCTTGTGGTCGTGGTCGAGGTCGAACCCGGCCTTGTCGACGTAGAAGGCCTTGGCGCGGTCGACGTCCGAGACGGGGACGTTGACGAGTTCCAGCTTGAAGTCCACGGCGGTCCTTTCGGCAAGGGTGTCCGGCGGGACCAATCGTCCCACCGCGAGGCCGGGCCGGCGCCCGGGATGGCGTCGTCGTGGACAAGTCAGGGGAGCCCTTTGGCCGCCGGAGGGGCCGCGGAGGCGGTCAGAAGATGTGCTGGTCGACCTTGCGGCGTTCCTCTGAGGACAGCAGGTCCCAGGGCAGCAGCGGGATCGTCGCCTGTCCCGCGGGCAGGTAGGTCAGGGTGACCGACATGTTCCCCGGGTCCCTGAGCAGCATCCAGTGGGCCAGGTCGACCGCGCCGGACGAGTAGCCCGAGGAGTGCATGATCGGGTCGAGCAGGGCCAGGTAGCCGTTCGGCAGCAGCTCCTTGCGGATCTTCCGGAACTTGACGGTCGGGAAGAAGCTCACCACGAGGAACAGGCTGCCGAACGCCTGGTTCCGGTGCGCGATCTGCCGGCCGGGCGGCGGGGTCAGGTCGGCGTTCACGACGTAGTCGAGGACGGCCGGCCCCCCGAGCTCCCGCCAGGTGTCGCGCCCGGTCAGCTCCTCCGTGAGGTCGGCGGTCATGCGCTCCACATGCTTGATCATTAATGGGCGCGCCCACTCGTTGGCTCCGTTCACGCGGCTCCCTCCGCCGGGATGATCTTATTCGCCGATCGTGTGCGGGAGCGGCGTTAACCGCCGGCTTATGGGCGTTCTGCGGCAATGAGGGGATGCGGGTTCTGGTGGTCGAGGACGAGCGGTTCCTCGCCGATCTGGTGGCGGAAGGGCTGCGCGAGCGGGCGATGGCGGTCGACGTCGCCTACGACGGGGACGGCGCGCTGGAGCGGCTCGCGGTCAACGACTACGACGTCCTCGTGCTGGACCGGGACCTGCCCGGGGTGCACGGGGACGACATCTGCCGCGAGCTGGCGCGGAGCGGGGAGCCGGTGCGCATCCTGATGCTCACCGCGTCCGGGGCCGTGCACGAGCGGGTCGACGGCCTGAACCTGGGGGCGGACGACTACCTGGCCAAGCCGTTCGCGTTCGACGAGCTGGTGGCGCGGGTCAACGCGCTGGCCCGCCGGAACGCGCCGCCGCTGCCGCCCGTCCTGGAGCACGGCGGCCTCACCCTCGACACGGCGCGGCGGCAGGCGTTCCGCGATGGGCGCTACCTGCCGCTCTCCCGCAAGGAGTACGCGGTGCTGGAGGTTCTCATGCAGGCGCGCGGCACGGTCGTCAGCACCGAGAACCTGCTGGAACGGGCGTGGGACGAGAACACCGACCCGTTCACCACCGTCGTGAAGGTGACCATGAGCAAGCTGCGGGCCAAGCTCGGGGACCCGCCCGTCATCGTCACCGTGCCCGGAAGCGGGTACCGGCTGTGAGGCCGATGACGATCCGGGCGCGGATGACGCTGCTCTACGGCGGGCTCTTCACCGTGATCACGCTGGGCGTGCTCGGCGCCGTGCTGTGGATCCAGCAGAGGATCGTGGACGACAGGGTGCAGGACGTCCCCTTCGTGGCACAGGCCGTCGAGTGCCGTCCCGGCGCCGCCGAGGGTTCCTGCCCCTCTCCCCCGCCGGAGGCGAGGCGGGTCGTCGGGCGGGAGGAGTTCCAGGACGGCCTCGTCGACTCGCAGAAGGTCGTCACCCTCGGCGCCATCGTGGTGATCGCCGTGCTGGCGTTCGCGGTGTGCTGGTGGCTGACCGGGCGGCTGCTGCGGCCGCTGCACCGCGTCACCGCCACCGCCCGCCGCCTGTCGCTGTCCACCCTGCACGAGCGCATCGCGCTGGACGGTCCGCAGGACGAGGTGAAGGAGCTGGCCGACACCTTCGACGCCATGCTCGACCGGCTGGAGGAGGCGGTCGACAGCCAGCGCCGCTTCATCGCCAACGCGTCCCACGAGCTGCGCACCCCCCTCGCCATCCAGCGGACCGCCATCGAGGTCGGGCTGGCCGGCCCCTCCCCGGAGAGGCTCGACGAGATCCGGGCCGAGATGCTGCGCAACACCCGGCGGTCCGAGCGGCTCATCGAGGGGCTGCTCGTCCTCGCCCAGGGCGAGCGCGGGCTCGACACCCGCGCCCCGGTGGACCTCGAAGCCGTCGTCGGGCAGGTCGTCGAGGACGGCGCGGCGCTCGCGAAGACCGGCGGTGTCACCGTCAGCACCGCCCTCCAGCAGGTCACGGTCTCCGGCGACGAGGTCCTCCTCACCCGGATGGCCGCCAACCTGGTGCGGAACGCGGTCCTGCACAACCATCCCGGCGGGGACGTCCGGGTCGAGCTGTCGAGCGGCGGGCTGGTCGTCCGCAACACCGGCCCGGAGATCACCGCCGACCAGGTGGACGGGCTGTTCGAGCCGTTCCGGAGGCTGCACGCCGACCGGACGGGATCGGCCGAGGGGGCGGGTCTCGGCCTGTCGATCGTCGCCGCCATCGCCGCCGCGCACGGCTTCGCCGTGGAGGCCACGGCCAACCCCCGCGGCGGGCTGACGGTGGCCGTGGCCTTCACGGCGCCCTCATTCGCTGCGCAGCACCGCGGCGGTGCGGGTCGCGGCGGCCCGTCCGGCGGGCGGCCAGGCGCCGAGGACGGCGACGACCGGCCCGGCGCAGGCGAGCGAAGCCAGCAGTGACCACGAGTAGACGTGGATCCACGACGCGGCCATCCCGCTGCCGAGCAGCTCGCCGGTCAGCTCCACGACGCCGTGGTGGGCGAGCACGCCGAGCGGAACCCCGGCGGCGCCGGCGGCGGCCCCGAGCGCGGCCATGGACGTCACCATCATCAGCACCACCTGCCGCGGCGACATCCCGATCGCCTTGAGCACGCCGAGGTCGCGGGCGCGCTCCCGGGCGCTGAGCACCACGCTGTTCAGCACCCCGAGCGCCGCGGTCGTGCAGATGATCAGTGAGAACAGCAGGAAGAGGCCGCTGAAGATCGCACTCCCGCCGAGGTCGGACTCGCTGACCTCGGCGTACAGCCCGCCGCCCGCGTTGATCCGCGCGGCGTAGGCCGCCGGGTCCGTCCCCGGCTTCACGATCACCGAGACCGGCCGGACCTCGTCCCCGGTGGCGGGAAGGCTCGCCGCGTCCAGCATCAGCCTCTTGGCGTCATCGTGGGAGAACGCGCCCACGATGCGCACCGTGACCTGCTTCTCGTCCACCCGCAGGGTCAGGTCGTCGCCGACGTCCAGATGATTGAGCCGCATGAACGCCTCGCTCGGAACGATCTCGCCGGGCCGGCTGAACCAGCGCCCGCGGACGAGGTTGTCACCGAGGAACGCCCGGTAGTCACCGCGGTAGGTCTCGGCGTGGAGCTTGGAGGGCGATCCCGGCACCGTCACCACCGTGTTGCCGGACGACATCATGTGCGCGGTCCCGGGCTGCGCGCGCACCGCGGCGAAGATCTCCTGCTCGGACACGCCGGACGGCCCGCTGCGCGGGTCCGGCCCCACCTGGACGGACGTGTGCCCCTCGGTGTCCGCCGTCAGGATGCCGAGGACGGTCTGCTGGAGCCCCGTCCCCATCGTCACCGCGGCCACGCCGAGGCAGAGCCCCGCGAGCGTGAGCGCCGCCCTGGCGGGACGCGCGACCGGCAGGCTCAGCCCCAGCCCGAGCGAGGCGGGCAGCCGGGTCCGCGCCAGCCACCGCTGCGCGCGCCGGCCGCGTCCCCGCCGCGACACGGTCCCGGCGCTGATCGCCTGGACGGCCGGGAGCCGTCCGGCCCGCAGCGCCGGAAGGACCGACACCAGCACCACCAGCGCGAGGACGCCCGCACCCGCCGCCACGTCCAGCACAGGGTCGGCGCCTCCGGTGGACGGCAGGTCGAACCCGGACGCCAGGTCCGCCGCCATCTTCCCGGCGAGCATGTGCCCCGCCACCAGGCCCACCGCGCAGCCGAGCACCGCCGGAGCCAGGACCGCCATGACGAAGACGGCGGTCACCTGGGCCGGGGTGAAGCCGATCGCCTTCATCACGCCGATGCGCCGGTAGCCGGAGATCACCGCGCCGCCGACCACGTTCGCGATCAGGAACACCGACACGGCCATCGCGAGGGCGCCGAACACCGTGACGAACGGGATCAGCTGCCTGAACTCCTTCTCGAACTCCTGCCGGAAGGTGAGGTAGGACTCGAACCCCCGCGTCGGCAGCCCGCCGGTCGCCGCGGACACGCTCTCACGAACCTGGGACGCGTCGCCGGCACGCGCGAACCGGTACTCCATCATCAGCCCGTCCGGCCGCAGGGAGCCGATCTGCTCCGGCGTCACCCAGCCGCCGGGCCCCGAGTCGGTCGCCGAAGTGGCGAACCCGACGACGGTGAGGTCCGCCGAGACCGTGCTCCCCAGCCTCAGCGGGCCCATGGGGTTGCCCCGCAGCACGATCTCCCCGGCCTTCTCGGCCCACCGCCCGGACGTGATCGTCAGCCGGTCGACCGGCCCGCCGGGGCTGGCCCGCCCGGCGACGAGCAGGCCGCCGTCCCCCTCGATCGGCCCGCGCGTCCGCGCCAGGGTGGCCGTCTGGAAGGGCCCCGCCGCGGCGGTGACGCCGGACGCCTTCGCGGTCGCCGCCGCCTGCGCCGCCGACACCTTGGACGCGTCGAAGCTCACCGACGCGTGCGCCCCACGGGCCTTCTCGAAGGCGTCGTCGAACAGCGAGGTCGACGCGGACAGCAGGCCCAGCCCGAAGACCAGCGTCGCCGTGGACAGCGCCACGACCACGGCGACGCTGACCGTCTGCACCCCGCGCCGCCGCACCCCGGCCCGCGACGCCGCCCACACCGCGCTCATCGGACGCGCTCCTGCGCCGTCTCCCGGACGATCCGCCCGTCCACGAAATCGACGATCCGGGTGGCGCACCGGGCGGCCAGCGCCTGGTCATGGGTGACCAGCAGGACCGTCTGGCCCCTCCCGTTGAGGTCGAGCAGCAGGTCGATCACCTGCTCGCCGGTGGCGCTGTCGAGGGCCCCGGTCGGCTCGTCCGCGAGCAGCAGCGCCGGACGGTTCATCAGCGCCCGCGCCACCCCGACCCGCTGCCGCTCGCCGCCGCTCAGCACCGCCGGGTAGGCGTCCCGCCGCGCCGCGATGCCGAGCTCGTCCAGCAGCTCCAGCGCCCTCGCCCGCGCCTTGCGCGCCGGAAGGCCGGCCAGGCGCCCGGCCAGCGCGACGTTCTCCAGCGCGGGCAGGTCATCGAGCAGGTGGAAGAACTGGAACACCATCCCGACCCGCCGCCGGCGGAACCGGGCCAGCGCCGCCTCGCCCATGCCGGTGAGCTCCCGGCCGTCCACCGCCACCAGCCCGGACGTCGGCCGGTCCAGCCCCGCGACCATGTTCAGCAGCGTCGACTTCCCGCTGCCCGAGGGGCCCATCACCGCGACGGCCTCGCCGCGCCGGACCTCCAGCGTCACCCCGTCCAGCGCGGCGACGCTCCCGTAATCCTTCCGCACGGCACCAAGCCGCACGACCACTTCCTCATGCGTATCCACGCCCCCCAACGTGGCGCCCACGAGGTTTCACGGCGGTGAGCACGAACGCTAACCCCCGCCTTATACGTCAGACGCCGAGGGAGCGGCCGATGATCTCCTTCATGATTTCCGTGGTGCCGCCGAAGATGGTTTGGATGCGGACGTCCTGGTAGGCCTTGGCGATGGGGTATTCGGTCATGTAGCCGTAGCCGCCGTGGAGTTGGACGCAGCGGTCGACGACGCGCTTGAGCAGCTCGGTGTTCCACCACTTGAGCATCGCGGCCTCGTCCGCGGTCAGCTCGCCCTCGCTCTCCTTGAGGATGCACTCGTCGGTGAAGGAGCGGGCGATGGTCAGCTCCGTCTTCATCTCGGCGAGCGTGAAGCGGTTGTGCTGGAACTTGCCGATGGGACGGCCGAACGCCTCGCGGGTCTTGCAGTAGTCGAGGGTCCGCTCGAAGGCGTCCTCGGCGGCGGCCATCGCGGTGGCGCCGATGGACAGGCGCTCGCGGGCGAGGTTCGTCATCAGGTAGATGAAGCCCATGCCCTCCTCGCCGAGGAGGTTCTCCTCGGGGACGCGGACGTTGTCGAAGAACAGCTCGGCGGTGTCCTGGGCGTGCATGCCGACCTTGTCGAGGTTGCGGCCGCGCTCGAAGCCGTCCATGCCGCGCTCGACGACGAGGAGGCTGACGCCCTTCGCACCGGCGGACGGGTCGGTCTTGGCGACCACGATGACCAGGTCGGCGAGGATGCCGTTGGAGATGAAGGTCTTCGAGCCGTTGAGGACGTAGTGGTCGCCGTCCTTGACCGCGGTGGTCTTGATGCCCTGGAGGTCGGAGCCGGCGGCGGGCTCGGTCATCGCGATCGCGGTGATGATCTCGCCGGAGCAGTAGCCGGGGAACCAGCGCTGCTTCTGCTCGGCGCTGCACAACTGCCGCAGGTACCCGCCGTTGATGTCGTTGTGGACGGCGAAGCCGGGGCCGTGGATGCCGGCCTTCGCCAGTTCCTCGTTGAGGATCACGTAGTAGCGGTAGTCGGGGTCGCCGCCGCCTCCGAACTCCTCCGGCATGTCGATGCCGAGCAGGCCCGCGCGTCCCGCCGCCAGCCACACCTCGCGGGAGACGATGCCGTCCTTCTCCCACTGCTCGTGGAAGGGCGCGGCCTCCTTGGCGATGAAGGAGCGCACCATGTCGCGGAAGGCCTCGTGCTCCTCGGTGTAGATGTCCCGTCCCATCCGGCGGTCTCCCTCGGCGTAAGTGGCTGCTGATACACGATTAATGTAACACTGATGCTGTCACATAGAGGGAGGCGGGATGGAGCTCACCGTCGACGAACTGGCGGCGCGTGCCGGGGTCACCGTCCGCACCGTCCGGTTCTACGCCGGGCGCGGCCTGCTCCCGCCTCCGAGGCTGCGCGGCCGGACGGGCCTCTACGGCCCCGCCCATCTCGCGCGGCTCGAACTCGTCCGGGAACTGCAATCGCTCGGGCTGACGCTCGCCTCGATCGAGAAGCATCTGAAAAAAATTCCGCTGGACGCGCCCGCGGAGGACCTGGCGCTGCAGCGGGCGCTGCTGTCGCCGTGGGCGCCCGAACGGCCGGAGGAACTCGACCGGGACGAGCTGGACCGGCGGGTCGGACACCCGCTCGACGACGAGACGCTGAAGCGGCTGGAGGCCCTCGGGGTCGTCGAGCCGCTACCGGACGGCGCTGTGCGGGTCCTCAGCCCCGCCCTCCTCAGCAGCAGCGCCGAGCTGGCGCGGCTCCCGATGCCGCTGGAGACGCTGGTCGCCTCGCACGAGACCGTCGACCGGTACACGACCGCGCTGGCCGCCGAGCTCCAGCAGGTCTTCCAGGACACCGTCGTCCGCCCCTACCGGGAGGGCGGCCGCGCGCCCGAGGAGCGGGAACGGCTGATGGAGATGGCCGGGAAGCTCAAGCCGCTGATGATCCAGTCGCTCGTCACGTCGTTCCAGCGGGCGGTCGACAAGGCGATCCGGCAGTCGGTGCCCGACTAGGAGTTCTTCCACTCCTCGCCCTCGTACTCCACCAGGCGCGGGTGGACGAGGGTGTTGACGTCGACGTCCCGGCCGCGGCGGTCCTTGGGGAAGACCGCCGACGCCTGGAGGACCGCCGCGTCGAGGAAGCGGAGGCCGGGGGCGTCGGGCGCGAGACCGAGCGCCGGCTTCTCGGCAGGGGACGCCAGCACGTAGCCCCAGTCACCGAAGCTCGGCACGTCCACGTGGTACGGGACGGTCACGAGACCGGCCGCGGCTATCGACTTCTGGATGCTCCAGAACGACTTGGGCGCGAAATAGGGCGAGCCGGACTGGACGACCATGCGCCCACCGGGGGCGAGGGCCCGCTTGACCATGCCGTAGAACTCGACGGAGTACAGCTTGGCGGTGGACACGTCGTCGGGGTCCGGCATGTCCACGATGACCGCGTCGTACTGCTGGTCCAGATCGCGCAGCCAGGAGAACGCGTCGGCGGTGACGACCTTGGCGCGTGGGTCCTCGAACGAGTGCCGGTTGAGCGACACCAGGGGCTCGTACGTCCTGGCCAGGTGGATCATCTCCGGGTCCAGCTCGACGAGCGTCGCGCTCTGGACGTTCTCGTACCGCAGCACCTCGCGCAGCGCGAGCCCGTCCCCGCCGCCGAGGATCAGCACCCGCCCGTGCGGCCCCGACATCAGCGGGTGGACGAGCGACTCGTGGTACCGGTACTCGTCCACCGACGAGAACTGGAGATCCCCGTTCAGGAACAGCCGCAGGTCCGACGGCCCCGGGCCGGCCTGCCGCGTGATGACGATCTCCTGGTACCGGGTCCGCTTCGACAGCGCGATCGGGTCGGCGTACAGCGCCTGCCGCGCCGACACCTCGAACCCGTCCGCGAGCGCGTACGTCCCGCCGAGGACGGCGAGGACCGCGACCATGCCGAGCGCGAGCGCGATCCGCGCGACGCGCCCGACCTGCCCGCGGAACAGCCACAGCACGACCGCCATCCCGGCGACCGCGTTGACGGCGCCGACGAGCAGCGCGCCCTTGATGTGCCCGAACGCGGGCAGCAGCAGGAACGGGAACGCCAGGCCGCCGATCAGCGCGCCCACGTAGTCGGCCGCGAACAGGTCGGCGACCGCGGACCCCGCGTCCTGCTTGCGGATCCGCTGCAGCAGCGTCATCAGCAGCGGGATCTCCGCGCCGATCAGCGCCCCGACCGCGAACGCCACCACCACCAGCGCCGGGACGTACAGGTCGAGCCACGCGAACGCCGCGTACAACACCAGGACCGACACCCCGCCGATCAGCGCGAGCGCGCCCTCCACCACCGCGAACGCCACCACCGGGCGGCCCTGCAGCGGCTTGGCGAGCAGCGAGCCGATGCCCATGGCGAACACCATGACCGACAGGACGATCGACGCCTGGGTGACGGAGTTGCCGACGAGGTAGCTGCCGAGCGCGACCAGGGCCAGCTCGTACACCAGCCCGCACGCCGCGCACGCGAACACGGCGGCGAGGACCAGCGCCCGCGCCGCCCGCGCCGGGACGCGCGGCCGCCCCGGGCCGTCCCCCTCGGGCGGGGACGTGTCCGGGGCGGTCGGGCGGACGGCCTGGTCCAGGTCGCGGGGCGTCAGGAGACCGCCCCGGCCACGATCGCGGCGACGCCCAGGTCGGCGGCGGCGACGACCCAGCCCGCCGGGTGGATCGCGGTGCCCGCGCCGTCGGTGCCGACGAGCGTCGCGCCGAGCTTGCCGGGCGTCAGCACGTCCAGCAGCAGGAACGCCACGACCATCAGCACGATGCCGATGCCGCCGAACACCGCCGTGTCGATCAGCCCGTCGCTCAGGTCGTTGTCGCTGGTGATGATCGCGGTGGTGACGATCATGCCGACGCTGAAGAGCTTGACCGCCAGCAGCAGCGCCGCGCCCCGGTTGCCCTCGGTCCAGATCTGCTTGCCGAGCTTGCCGGGCGTCGTCACCTCCACCACCAGGTAGCCGAGCGCCATCAGCGCGATGCCCACCGCGCCGTAGGCGAACGTCGCGCCGATCTCCTGCAGGATGTCGTTCATCGGTCCTCCCTGAGCGTGGAGACCCCTGCCTCCGGGGAAAGGTCGAGACGCGGTACCGCGCTGCAACCTCGAACAAACTTGCGATTGACGACCGCGGCACCGCTAAGGTGTGAGCCATGGCGCGGCATGTGAAGCGGGCGTTCAAATACCGCTTCTATCCCACGGACGAGCAGGCGGCCGAACTGTCTCGCACCTTCGGCTGCGTGCGCATGGTGTACAACCGGGCGCTGGAGGAACGCACCCGCGCCTGGCACACCGAGCAGCGCCGGGTGTCCTATTCGGAGACCTCCGCGATGCTCACGGGCTGGAAACGCACCTCGGAACTTATGTTCTTGTCCGAGGTCTCGAGTGTCCCCTTGCAGCAGGCGCTGCGACACCTGCAAGCCGCGTTCACCGCGTTTTTCGAGAAGCGCGCCAAGCACCCGCGATTCAAGTCGCGCAAGAAGTCGCGCCAGTCGGCCGAGTACACCCGGTCGGCGTTTACGTTCCGCGATGGGCGTCTGCGCCTGGCGAAGATGTCCGAGCCGCTGGCGATCAAATGGTCGCGTCCGCTGCCGGACGGTGCGGAGCCGACCACGGTCACCGTATCGCTGGACGCGGCGGGCCGCTGGTTCGCGTCTCTGCTGTGTGAGGACACGATCGTGCGGCCGCCCTCCGTGGATCGGGCCGTGGGCGTGGACGCCGGGGTGACCTCTCTGGTGACACTGTCGAACGGCGAGAAGATCACTAATCCTCGGCATGGGCACCAGAAGCGGAAACGCCTCTCCAGAGCGCACAAGGACTTGGCGCGCAAGCGGAAGGGCTCGGCGAACCGAGAGAAGGCCAAACGGAAGCTGGCCCGCATCCACGCCCAGATCGCCGACCGCCGCCGTGACTTCCTGCACAAACTGTCGACTCGACTCGTCCGCGAGAACCAAACGGTCGTGATCGAGAATTTGAACGTCGCAGGGATGGTCCGCAATCGCTCCCTCGCCCGTGTCATCTCCGACGCCGCCTGGCGGGATTTGCGAGCCATGCTGGAGTACAAGGCCGACTGGTATGGCCGGGAAGTGGTCGTGGTCGACCGGTGGTTCCCCTCCAGCAAGCTGTGCTCGGTGTGCGGCTACAAGGCGGCCGCAATGCCGTTGCATGTCCGCGCGTGGGTGTGCGCCTTCTGCGGCACAGGACACGACCGGGACATCAACGCCGCGAAGAACATTCTCGCCGCCGGGCTGGCGGAGAGCTGAAACGCCTGTGGAGGGCGGATAAGACCCGAACCGCGCGAGTGGCGAGGGCACGGCCCGGTGAAGCAGGAAGCCCGACCCGCGAGGGAAGGAGCCCCCGCCCTCCCCGGCGGCGGAGTATGTCAACTGTCGCTCCTCATTTACCCGACCCTGGGCCGCCGCCGCGGAAGGATGCGGCGCCGCTGCTCGTCCATCCGTTGCTGCCGGGGCTGCTCCAGCGTCCGCTCACGTGGGAGTAGTGGCGGCTGTAGCCGCGGCGCGCGCTGTCGACCGTGATCCGGCTCCCGGCCCCGTCCGGCAGGACGCCGACGACCAGCTTCGGGTAGCGCATGAAGATGCCGCCGTTCGCGCCCATGGTGGCCATGTCGTCCACCCGGTCGATGGGCTTGAACTTGCGGCCGATCTCCGAGGCGACCGTCTGCGGGGGTTTCCCGGACCGGTAGGTGTCCGACCCGGACTTGGTGTACTTGTCGGCGATCCACGACTTCTCCGAGGTGCCGCAGCCCCCGAGCGTCGCGACGGTCACGGCGGCGGCGACCATAGCGCCCGCCACCCGGTATCTGCTGCTCACGATGGTCTCACCAACCGGCTCCGCGTCATGACGATCTCCCGGGTCTGGGGGTAGGCGTGCCAGGTCCGCCAGCCGAGCCCGGCCTCTTCCCGCGCTGTCTCTTCCAAGGTCAGGGCGGTGACGGCGTGCGGGGAGCCGGGGAAGGCCCCGGTCAGCGCGTCACCGCGGTCCGCGAGCCGCGCGCACACCGCCTCGACGGCGCGGGCGAACGCCGTCGCGTCGCTGTGCGCCGCGGTCGTCGCGGCGAAGTCGTAGGTCCAGCCGGGCACGGTCGTGCTCGCGCGGCCGGGGAGCGGCTCGGTGGCGTCCGGCAGGCACGCCACCGTCTCGCTCAGCGGCCCGGCGATCACCTGGTGGGACGCGCCGAGCAGGCGGAACTGCACCGTCAGCCCGGCGCGCTCCACCGGCAGGACGGCGAGGGCGTCCAGCGGCGGCAGCCCGAGCGCGAACGAGAGGCCGTCGGCGCGCGCGTCGGCGTAGGGGGTCTGGAGGGTGGCGCGCAAGGTCAGCTACCGCCACCCGGGTAGATCGTCATCGACCCGGTCGGGACGCGCTCCCCGAGTCCCGCCTCCCACTGGCCGCCGCCGTACTGCTCGAACGACAGGTACTTTCCGCGCGGGCCCTCGTAGTCGACGTACTCGACCCGGCCCTGGACGCCGACGCCGGTCGTGCCCTCGCTGGTGTAGTCGGCGGTGCCGTGCTCGTCGCGGCGGTACTCGACGCCGTCCACGACGAGGGTCTTCTCACCGGGCCGCAGGTCGCCGATGTCGTGCTCGGTCCACCAGACGACCTCCAGGTCGGGGTCCTCCTCGACGGAGATCCACACCTTGGTGCCCTCGATCGTGTCGGCGTCCAGCAGGTGCTCGCTCCAGGTGAAGCCGCCCTCCTTCAGCCGCAGCGAGCCGCGGACGAAGTAGCGGGTGCCGAGGTACTCGACCATGTCGCCGGCCTTGAGGGCGCGCGGGTCGCCGGCGACCTGCTCCTCCGCGGCGAACGGGTCGCGCGGGGCGGCGGGGGCGGGGGCCTGCGCCGCGGGGGCCGAGCGGCGCCGCAGCAGGACGGCGATGAGCACGACCAGGGCGACCAGGATCAGCGCGAGCAGGATCACTATCGCCGCTTTGTCCACGGGCACCTCCGTCGTTTCATCCACCACACGGGCAACAGACCTGCGGATCCTACCGACTGTGGCCTCACATGCCCATACCGCGTTCAGACGTATCAAACGGCCTAGCGGTTTCAGGGGGAAACGCCGGATTTCGCGGCGCGCGCGGGGCGTCCGCTCCGCAGAGCTCTCCGCGCCTCAGAGCCGGTCGTCGGCGGCGGCGACGCGCTCGTCGGTCGCGGTGAAGGCGATCCGGACGTGCCGGGCCCCGGCCGGGCCGTAGAACTCGCCGGGGCCGACGAGGACGCCGAGGGACGCCAGGTGGGCGACGGTGTCCCAGCACGGCTCGTCCCGGGTGGCCCACAGGTAGATGGACGCCTCGGAGTGGTCGACGCGGAACCCGTGCCGCTCGAACGCGGCGCGCAGGACGGCGCGGCGGCGCGCGTACCGGGCCCGCTGCTCGTCCACGTGCGCGTCGTCGCCGAAGGCGACCGTCATCGCGGCCTGCACCGGCGCCGGGACGATCATCCCGGCGTGCTTGCGGACCTCCAGCAGCCGCTTGACGATCGCGAGGTCGCCGGTGACGAACCCGGCGCGGTAGCCCGCCATGTTCGAGCGCTTGGACAGCGAGTTGACCGCGAGCAGCCCCTCGTGCGAGCCCTCGCACACCTCCGGGTGCAGGATCGAGACCGGCGGCCGGTCCTCGTCCCAGCCGAACTCCAGGTAGCACTCGTCGCTGACCACGAGGGCGCCGCGCCCGCGCGCCCACGCGACGACCTTGCGCAGGTGCTCGGCGGGCAGCACCTTGCCGGTCGGGTTGGACGGCGAGTTCACCCAGACGATGGCCGGATTGACGGGGCCGAGCGACAGCAGCCCGTCCGCCGCGACGGGCGTCGCCCCGGCCAGCCGGGCGCCCACGTCGTACGTCGGGTAGGCCAGCTCGGGGAAGACGACCCGGTCGCCGGGGCCGGCGCCGAGCAGCGTCGGCAGCCAGGCCACCAGCTCCTTCGTGCCGAGGACCGGCAGCACCGCGTCCGGGTCGGCGCCGGACACGCCGGCGCGGCGGCGCAGCCACCCCGCGACCGCCTCGCGCAGCTGCGGCGTCCCGTGGGTCTGGGGGTAGCCGGGCGCGTCGGACGCGCCGGCGAGGGCCGCCCGGACCGGTTCGGGCGTGGGGTCCACGGGCGTGCCGACCGACAGGTCGACGATGCCGTCCGGGTGGGCCAGCGCCCGCTCCTTGTACGGCGCGAGCCGATCCCACGGAAAGTCCGGCAGCGTGAACACGGCCCCATCCTCCTCAGCGAACCCGTCGGGCCGTGGTCGTGTCCCGACCACGGCCCTTTTTCGACGCAGGCGGCCCCAGGGCCGCGCCCCTGACGGAGCGCTCCCGGCCGCGCTCCCCGGTCAGTCGTCGTGGCTCTGCGGGGGCAGCGCGGCGACGAGCGGGTGGTCCTTGTCGATCTTGCCGACCTTGGAGGCGCCGCCCGGCGAGCCGAGGTCGTCGAAGAACTCCACGTTCGCCTTGTAGAAGTCCTTCCACTGGTCGGGCGTGTCGTCCTCGTAGTAGATCGCCTCGACCGGGCACACCGGCTCGCACGCACCGCAGTCCACGCACTCGTCCGGGTGGATGTACAGCATGCGCTTGCCCTCGTAGATGCAGTCGACCGGGCACTCCTCGATGCATGCCTTGTCGAGCAGGTCCACGCAGGGCTGCGCAATGACGTAGGTCACGTCAGTGACTCCTCTCGGATATCCGGCCCCGCCGCACGTCACGGGTCGCCGCAAGCTCGCTGTGAATAGTATGGCCGCCACGGCGCAATCGATTCGACATGGGGGTCCCTCACATGCCCGGCCGTTTTGCCGCGCGGCTGGTGGTGTCCATCAGTGGTGCGGACGTGGGCCAGCGGATCTCGCTGCGCCGCCGCCTGCCAACGGGAGAGTACAGCGACGTCGTGGGCGTGCTCGAATCCTGGTCCGGCGGGACGCTGGCGGTGCGCCGCCGCGACGGCGAGCTCGTCGAGGTGCCCGAGAAGACCATGGTCGCGGCGAAGGTCGTCCCGCCGCAGCCGCCGCCCCGCCGGCGTCCCCGCGCCGACGGCTAGCGCCCCGCCGGCCGGCGCCCCGGGGCTAGCTGTACTTGGCCATGATCTTGGTGACACCTGACCGGTAGGTGTTTGATCAGCAAGAAGACCTCCGGGCGTAGTGGAGTTGCACGCTTCACCAGCACCCGGAGGTCTCAGTGAGCCACGCTAACGCCCGTCTGACTTTCCACGGCAGATGCCTGCTGGTTCGCCGTGTCGTGTTCGGTGGCCGCCCGGTCGCCCACGTCGCGGCCGAGCTGGGAGTGTCGCGGCAATGCGCGCACCGCTGGGTGGGCCGGTACCGGCGGCAGGGATGGGACGGGCTGGCCGATCGGCGCAGCG
>NZ_FOVH01000014.1 GCF_900115095.1 Actinomadura madurae | reverse complement strand
GACGCCTACCGGCAGACCGTGATCATGGTGACGCACGACCCCGGCGCCGCCGCGCACGCCGACCGGGTGCTGTTCCTCGCCGACGGGACGATCGTGCACGAACTGCTCTCCCCGACGAGCGACCAGGTCCACGCCGTGATGCGCCGGATGGAGGGCTGAGCGCCATGTGGCTGATCGCGCGCCGTTCCTTCGCCGAGGGCTGGATGCGGCTGGCCGCCACGATGCTGGCGGCCCTGTTCTCGATCGGGCTGATCTCGGGCTCGCTGCAGTTCGGGCTGCGGGCGCAGGAGGCGGTGTCGGGCAGCGACGCCAGCGAGTACTCCCGTGCGGACGTGCTCGTCCAGGGCGGCCAGGCCGACCCCGACGACCCGTACGCGACGCCGGACGGCCGGGTCGCGCTGGGCGAGGTCGCGGGACGTCCGGGAGTGGCCGCGGCGGCGGGCGACGCGATGGTCCCCGCCACCGCGTACGGCTCGGACCGCACGCCGATCGTGCCGCCCGCGGGGGCCGGGACGGCGCTGCGGCCGTGGACGTCCGACGGCCGCCTCAACCCCTACCGCCTGGAGTCGGGCCGCGCGCCCGCCGCCGACGGCGAGGTCGCCGTCACCCGGCACGTCGCCCGCGCGGGCGGGCTGGACGTCGGCGACCCGGTGAAGGTGATGCTCCCGCAGCGGACGCGGGACATGAGGGTCGTCGGGATCGTCACCGTGCAGGGGCGCAGCGCCGTGGCGAGCGGCGACCTGCTGCTGGCGCCGCCCGCGACCGTCCAGCGGGCGGCCGGGCTCCCCGCGGGCACCTGGCAGGCCGTCTGGGTGAAGGCGGCGGGCGGCGTGCCTCCCGCGAAGCTGCGCGGCGCCCTGGCCCGCGACCTCGGCGCGGACGTCACCGTCCGGACGGCGGCGAGCGTCCGCGACGCCCAGTCGGCCGGCCTGCGGGACTCCGGCGCCTCGATCGGCGGCGCCATCGGCATGCTGTCGTCCGTCGCGGTGTTCGTCGGGCTGTTCGTCGTCGCCAACACGTTCGGCACGCTCGTCCGGCAGCGGACCCGGCGGCTCGCGCTGCTCAGCGCGATCGGGGCGACGCCCCGCCAGATCAGGCGGCTGATCCGGCTGGAGGCCCTCGCGCTCGGCGCCGTCGCGTCGGCCGGCGGCGTGCTGGCCGGCTACCCGGTGTCGGCCCTGCTCACCCGCCTGTTCGCCGAGGACGGCTTCGACATCTCCGCCGCCGACGCGCAGTACGGCTGGATCGCGCTCGCCGTGCCCGCCGCGGCGGGCATCCTCGTCACCCAGCTCGCCGCGCGGCGGGCCGCCCGCCGCGCCGCCCGGATCTCCCCTATGCAGGCGCTGCGCGCCGCCGGCACCGACTCGGCCGGCCGCCGCTGGCCCCGCCTCCTCGGCGCGTTCGCGGTGTTCGCCCTCGCCTGGGTGTTCTTCGGCTCGGTGTTCGCGATCCGCGCCGAGGAGCCGCCCGGCCCCGACCGCACCATCGGGACGTGCGTGCTGATCCTGATGGGCTGCATGACGACGGTGGCCGCGCTCGCCGTCCTCGCCCCGTTCTTCGTCGGCCCCCTCGGCGGCCTGGTCGGGCGCGTCGGGACGGCCGTCAGCGGCGAGGCCGGCCGGCTCGCCCGCGCCACGATCACCCGCAGCCCGCACCGGGTGTCGTCGGCCGCGTCCTCGCTCATGCTGGGCGTCGCGCTGGTCGGCGCGACCGCCCTGATCGTCCTGTCGGTGGACGCGCGGTTCGCCGCCGTCGGGCCGGAGGTGATGCGGGCCGAGCACGCGGTCGCCGCGACCGGCGTGACCTCGAACGGCCCGGTCCCCCTCCCGCGCGACACGGCGGGCAGGGCGGCGGCCGTTCCCGGGGTGTCCGCGGCGGCGGCCCTCACGGCGTCGGACATCAAGCTCGTCTCCCCCGCACCCGAGCGGCCGTCGCCCGAGGAGGACCCCGTGCCGCTCTATCTCACCGTGACGGGCGCCGACCAGGACGCGCTGCCGTCCGTCCTCAAACTCGGCGGGCGGCTCCCCCGCCTCGGCGACGGCGAGATCGCCCTCACGTCCGCCGTCATGAAGGCACAGAAGATCAAGAAGGGGCGGCGGATCGTCGTCCGCGGGGCCCGGGGCAGGGTCGCGCTGAGGGTGGCCGCCGCCTACCACGACCCGTCCCACCTGTTCGCCGACCAGGCCGTCGTCTCCGCGGCGACGATGGACCGCCTCGACCCGGACGCGTCCACGCGGGTCGTCCTGGTCCGCGGCGGCTCCGAGCAGGCCCTCTCCCGGGCGTTCGCGGACGTGCCCGGCGTGAGGGTGCTCGGCAAGGCCGCCTACGTGAAGTCGGCGGCCGACGCGATGCGGACGGGGATGCGCGTCATCTACGGCTTCATCGGCATGTCGCTCGTCCTCGCGCTGTTCGGCATGGCGACCACGGTCTCGATGAGCGTCGCCGAGCGGACCCGGGAGTTCGGGCTGCTCGGCGCGGTCGGCGCGACGGTGACGCAGATCCGCTCGATCGTCCGCTGGGAGGCGGCGACGGTGGTCCTGCTCGGCAGCCTCCTCGGCATCGGCACGGCCCTCGGTACCGTCCTGCTGATGCACCTGGCCACGGGCAGCTCGTTCCTCGCGCCGCACCCGCCGTGGTGGCTGTTCATCGCGGTCGTCGGCGGTGCCGCCGCCGTCACCCTGGCGACGTCGGCCCTCCCGTCCCGCCGGGCCGCCGCCGTCCCTGTTCTCGAAGCCACCCGGGCCGAGTAGTCACCGGTAGGCGCGATGGCGGTGGCAGTCCTTGAGGTGGTCGTCGACGAGGCCGCAGGCCTGCATGAGGGCGTAGGCGGTGGTGGGTCCGACGAAGCGGAAGCCGTTCTTCTTCAGCTCCTTGGCGAGGGCCTTGGAGGCGTCGGTGTAGGCGGGGACGTCGGCCGTGTCGGTGTAGACCGGGGAATCGGGGTCGGCGTACCGCCACGCCGTCGCGGCCAGGCCGCCGGGCAGGTCGAGGGCCGCGCGGGCGTTGGCGATCGCGGCGTCGATCTTGGCGCGGTTCCGGACGATCGACGCGTCGGCCATCAGCCGGGCGACGTCGTCCGGGCCGAACGCGGCGACCTTCTCCAGGTCGAAGCCGCGGAAGGCGGCCCGGAACCCCGCGCGCTTGCGCAGGATCGTCAGCCACGACAGGCCGGACTGGAACGCCTCCAGGCACAGCCGCTCGTACAGGCCCTGGTCGTCGCGGACGGGACGGCCCCACTCGTCGTCGTGGTAGGCGACGTAGTCGGGCGCCGACAGCCCCCACGGGCAGCGGGCCAGCCCGTCCTCGCCGAGAATCGCGGTGCTCACCCCGCCGTTTCTACCTCATGCCTGCGACAGTGCGGCCCTACGCCTGCGCCAAGGCGGCGAGGCGCCGCAGCCCGAGGCCCATGAACGCCTTCACGACCGGGCCGGCGACCAGCCAGCCCGCCCGGCCGAGGGGGCCGAGGGGCAGGTCGACGCGCTCCGCCCAGATGACCCGGCTGCCCGCCCCCTCGGGGACGACCTTGAAGAAGGCCTCGCCGCGCACCACCCGGCCGGTGTGCCGGACGGCGACGCGCCGGCCCGGCCGCCAGTCGGTGATGACCATGGTGTCGAGGAAGCCGACCGGGCCGACGCCCGTCCACGCCCTCAGCTCGTCGCCCACCCGGTCGCCGCCCTCGGCGCGGGTGAACGGCATCCAGTCGGCGTGCCTCGGCCAGTCGGTGAGGACCTCGAAGACCCGGTCGGGCGGGGCCGCCGAGACGGCCTCCGCGTGGACGGCGACCTCGCTCACGCGTGCTCTTCCTTGGCGCCGTCCGGTTCCACGGACTCCTTGCGGAGCGGCACCCCGTTGCCGGTGTCCTCGATGCCGTGCAGGGCCCCGATGGGAGTGGACGGCTCCGCCTCGCCCAGGCGGCGCCGGAGGTCGCGGAGCTGCCGCTCCAGTTCGGCGACGCGGGCGTCGCGCTCGTGCAGGGCCTCGGTAAGGCGCCCGACGGCCTCGTCGGTCACCTGCATCTGGTAGCCCCAGAAGGTCGCGGGGAACCGCAGCGGCGAGGACCTCGGCCCGACGACGGGCCGGCCCTCGGCGTCCACCCGGAGCGGCGGGTAGTCGGGATGGGTCTCGGCCAGCTCGCCGCCCCTGCCCATGGCGAGGGCGACGACGGCGCCCAGCACGGCCACGCCGGCCAGGACGAGAACCACGACCACGATCACGCTCCGATCTGACGGCACCCCATCTGGAGGACGAATCCCCGCCCCCGATCGTGCCACGCTTGGAGGCATGGGGTTGCAAGAGCGGAAGGTCCTCGCACCGGACGCGCCGGTTCCCGCCGGCGCCGCGGACGCCGGCACGGCGCCCCCGGCGGACCGCGTCGAACGGCTCGCCGCGTCGGGGGGCGCCGTGCTCGTCACCCTGGAGACGGACGCGCGGGAGCCCGATCCCGGGCTGCTCGCCGCGGCGTCCGTCTACGCGTGGCTCGGGGCGACGCTGTTCCGGGTGCCGGAGTCGCAGGCGGACGGGACGCGCCAGGTGCTCGACATGGTCGCGTCCATCCAGGGCACCCGCCCTCCCGCGGTCGCCCGCCGCGGCCTCGCCTAGCGGCCGGGTCAGCCGCGCAGGCGGTGCCAGGGCCCGGTGATCGCGAACGTCGCGCCCGGGTCCGACTGGCGGTTGGCGAACAGGATCCGCCCGTCCGGGGAGAACGTCACGCCGGTGAACTCGCTGCCGTTGAGGGCGTTGCGGGCCATCGCGAACGGCCGGTCCTTGCGGGTGGTGCCGACGAGGTACTGCTCGCCGTCGCCGTCCTCGGCCAGGATCACGCCGCCGCCGAACGGGGACACGGTGATGTTGTCGGGGCCGTCGAAGCGCCCGCCCGCCGCGAAGATCAGTTGCAGCTCGATCTCGTTCCGGTGCGGGTCGTAGGTCCAGACCTGCCCGGCGTGGTCGGCGGCGCCGCCGTCGGCGGTCTTGGAGAAGCTGCAGACGAAGTACGCCTTGCCGTGCCCCCACCAGGCGCCTTCGAGCTTCTGGCTCCGCGTGATCTTGTCGAACTGCTCGCGGACGGACGTCCGCTTCGCCGCCGGGTCCGGGACGTCCACCCACTGGGCGCGCAGCCGCGTCCCCGGCTCCTGGACGGCCGACAGGTCCGGCACGCCGCGCACGTACAGCGCCTCCAGCCTCCCGCCCGACCGGTAGGCGTGGTAGCCGCCGCGGTGGGCGCGCGGCCGGAACCGGTAGAGCAGCCCGAACGGCTTGGAGGCGTCCTCGGTCAGGTAGGCGGTGAGCGTGTGCGGGTCGACGGCGACGGCCTCGTGGGCGAACCGGCCGAGCCCCTTCAGCGGGACGGGCTCGGTGCGCCGGCCGCGCGGGTCGACCTCGAAGACCCAGCCGTGGCTCTTGGTCTCGCCGCCGAAGCCCTCGGTCTCCTCGCAGGTCAGCCAGGCGCCCCACGGTGTGCGGCCGCCCGCGCAGTTCACCGCGGTCCCGGCGAGGCTGACGTACTGCGACAGCAGGTTGCCGCGGCTGTCGACCTCCAGGGTGGTGGTGCCGCCGTTGGCCGCCGGGTCGTAGGTCAGCTCGGGGGGCGCCACGGCGCGGGTGCCGTTGTCGCTCTGCTCGTGGTTGCGCACCAGGCGGGTCCGGCCGTGCCTGCTTCCGGGGAACGTGGCCATCCCGTCGTGGTGCCCGGGGACGACGACGCCGTCGGAGATGGGGTCGCCTTCGACCGACAGCGTCTTGTAGGAGAAGCCTTTGGGCAGGTCGAGGACGCCCTTGGGGTCGGGGATCAGCGGACCGTAGCCGTAGGCCTCCCCGGTCTCCGCGCCCGCGGAGGTCTGGAAGATTCCGTCCAGGCTTCCGGCGAGGGCGATGGACAGGGCGCCGGCCGCGCCGCCCTTGACGACTCCGCGACGGGTCACGGACATGGGCACTCCTTCACGTGAGGGGATCACGCGGGAGCCTGGTCGCCGCCCCTGAACCGGCGGTGAACGATCATCGTCCGGAGGGCAAACCCCCAGGACAATCTTGCCTTTCCGGGCGCGGCGGCTCCGGTCAGCGGGTGCCCGCGCCCTTCAGGTCCGCGATCTCGGCGAGGACGGAGCCACCGAGATCGAACCCGCCCACGCACGCCAGGTATCCGGGGGCGTCCCAGTCGTCGCCGCCGGGCTCGCCGCCGATCGGCACGTACGTCCCGCCGGCCTGCCTGACCAGCAGCAGGCCCGCGGCGATGTCGTAGGCGTTGATGGAGGAGTCGTAGGCGACGTCCGCCCAGCCCGCGGCGACGTGCGCGAGGGTCAGCGCGGCGCTGCCGGGGCGGCGCACGGTGGCGAAGGCGTCCACGATCCGGCCGTAGCGCCGAAGCACCTCCTCGCGCCCGCCGCGCAGGTCGTGCGGGCTCGGGTAGGACGTCGCGACGACGGCGCCCCGGTCACGGGAGGCCCCGCGGCTCTCGATCGGCTCGCCGTTGCAGGTGGCGCCGCCGAGGGACGCGGTGAACATGTCGTCCCGCACCGGGTCGTACACCACGCCCGCCACCAGCTCGCCGCCGCTGACCGCGCCGATGGACACACAGAAGAACGGCAGGCCGACGGCGAAGTTGGCGGTGCCGTCGATGGGGTCCACGTACCAGCGGACGCCGCCGGACCCGTCACCCTGCACGCCGCCCTCCTCCCCCACGACGACGCTGCCGGGCGTGTGCTCGTCGAGGACGGCCCGGATGGTCTCCTCCGCCGCGCGGTCGTGCTCGGTGACCGGGTCGTGGAAGTCCCTCTTGTGGTCGACCTGCGGACGCGAGCGGAACGCCGTCCGCAGCCGGTCGCCGGTGGCGCGGGCGGCGAGCTCGGCGATTCCGGCCAGTTCCCGCGAGGCGGGGACGTCGGCGTTCATTCGGCTCCTTCTGTCGGTGCGTACGGCGGGGCACCCGCAGGCCACGGGCGCGCACACCGTCGACGGTAGTCGAGGGCCGGGCGTGGCCCGCGTTACAGGGACTTCACCACGGGCAGTGGGGTCCTAGTGCCGGATGCAGCGTCGCCGCCGTGGGGATGAGATGAAGCACAAGATCGGCCAGGACACCGTCGTCGTGGTGACGGGCGCCACGGGCGGAATCGGCCGCGCCGCCGCGCGGGCGTTCGCGGAGCGCGGCGCCGGCGTCGCCCTGCTCGCCCGCGGTGCGGAGGGACTGGACGGCGCCGCCGCCGACGTCGAGGCCGCCGGTGGGCGCGCCCTCTCGATCGGCGTGGACATGGCGGACGCCGCCCGCGTGGACGAGGCCGCGCGGCGGACCGAGGACGAGCTCGGCCCCATCGACGTGTGGGTCAACGTGGCGTTCTCCTCGGTGTTCGCGCCGTTCTGGGAGATCGGACCGGACGAGTTCGAGCGCACCACCGAGGTCACCTACCTCGGCTACGCCAACGGCACCCGGGCCGCGCTGAAGCGGATGATGCCGCGCGACCGCGGCGTGATCGTCCAGTGCGGGTCGGCGCTGGCCTACCGGGGGATCCCCTTGCAGAGCGCCTACTGCGGCGCCAAGCACGCCGTCCAAGGGCTGCACGACTCGCTGCGGGCCGAGCTGATGCACGAGGGCAGCGGCGTGAAGGTGACGATGGTGCAGATGCCGGCGGTCAACACGCCCCAGTTCGACTGGGTGCTGAACCGGCTGCCGCGCCGCCCTCAGCCCGTCCCGCCCATCTTCCAGCCGGAGATCGCGGCGGACGCGCTCGTCCACGCCGCCGAGCACCCGGGGCGGCGGGAGTACTGGATCGGCGCAAGCACGGTCGCGACGATCCTCGCCGACCGGGTCGCGGCCGGGCTGCTGGACCGCTACCTGGCCCGGACGGGGTTCTCGTCCCAGCAGACGGAGAAGCGCGCCCGCGACGACCGGCCGGAGAACCTCTGGGAGCCGGCCGACGAGAACACCGATCACGGCGGACACGGCCGGTTCGACGCGCAGGCTCACGCCCGGAGCCCGCAGATGTGGGCGGGGCGGCACAAGTACCTGGTCGGCGCGGCGACCGCCGGCGCCGCCGCGGGCGCCGCGGTGGGCGCGGCCAGGCTGCTGCGGCGCTGACGGCTCGATGCCCTGACGAAGAGGAGAGAGCGATGGCTCAGCAAGTGGCCGACTACGTGCTCGGGCGGCTGACCGAGTGGGGTGTGGACCGGGTCTACGGCTACCCCGGCGACGGCATCAACGGGCTGCTCGGCGCGTTCGACCGGGCCGACGGCAGGCCCGAGTTCATCCAGGCGCGGCACGAGGAGATGGCCGCTTTCATGGCCTGCGGGCACGCCAAGTTCACCGGCGAGGCGGGCGTCTGCGTCGCCACGTCCGGGCCCGGCGCGATCCACCTGCTGAACGGCCTCTACGACGCGAAGCTGGACCACCAGCCCGTGGTCGCGATCGTCGGGCAGCAGAAGCGCCTCGCCCAGGGCACGCACTACCAGCAGGAGGTCAACCTGGAGAACCTGTTCTCGGACGTCTCGGAGTACTGCCAGATCGTGATGCATCCCGGCCAGATGCGGCACGTCATCGACCGGGCGTTCAAGACGGCGCTGACCACCCGCGGCGTCGCGACGATCGTCGTCCCGGAGGACGTCCAGGAGGCGGACGCGGTGCCCTCGCCGCCGAAGGAGCACGGTTCGGTCTACTCCAGCGTGGGGTGGAGCCGGCCCCGGGTGCTGCCGGACAGGGAGGAACTGCGGAAGGCCGCGGACATCCTCAACGAGGGCGGCAGGGTCGCCATGCTGGTCGGCCAGGGCGCCGCGGACGCCGAGGCCGAGGTGATCGAGACCGCCGAGCTGCTCGGCGCCGGGGTGGCCAAGGCGCTGCTCGGCCGCGCGGTCCTGCCCGACGACCTGCCGTTCGTCACCGGCCCGATCGGCCTGCTCGGCTCCAAGGCCAGCGACGAGATGATGATGAACTGCGACACGCTGTTCATGATCGGCACGAGCTTCCCGTACGCCGAGTGGCTGCCGGACGAGGGAAGCTGCCGGGGCGTGGAGATCGACATCGACGGCCGCATGATCGGCATCCGCTACCCGATGGACGCGCACGTCGTCGGGGACGCGAAGGAGACCCTGCGCGAGCTGATCCCGCTGCTGCGGCGCAAGGAGGACCGGTCCTGGCGGGAGGAGATCGAGGAGAACGTCCGCGCCTGGGACGCGGTGATGGACAAGCGGGCGGGCCAGACCTTCGAGGGCAAGATCAATCCGCAGGCGGTCGCGCACGAGTTGTCGCCGCTGCTGCCCGACGGCGCGATCCTCACCGCGGACTCCGGGTCGGCCACCAACTGGTGGGCCCGGCACCTCAAGCTCCGCGACGGGATGCGCGCGTCGCTGTCGGGGACGCTCGCCACGATGGGCCCGGGCGTCCCCTACGCGATCGCGGCCCGGTTCGCCTTCCCGGACCGGCCGGTGATCTGCTTCGTCGGCGACGGCGCGTTCCAGATGAACGGCATGAACGAGATGATCACCGTGAAGCGGTACGCCGAGCGGATGGCCGGTTCAGCGCCGCTGGTCTTCGCGGTGTTCAACAACCAGGACCTCAACCAGGTGACCTGGGAGCAGCGGGCGATGGGAGGCGACCCCAAGTTCGAGGGCTCGCAGTCGATCCCCGACTTCCCGTACGCCGAGTACGCCGAGCTGGCGGGGCTGAAGGGCATCTACTGCGACGAGCCCGGGAAGGTCACCGAGGCGTGGCGGGAGGCCCTCGCCAGTGACCGTCCGGTCGTGCTGGAGTTCGTGGTCGACAGCGAGATCGCCCCGATCCCGCCGCACATCATGAAGGACCAGGCCAAGAAGGCGATCAAGGCCGGGATGAAGGACCCGCAGAAGATCGGCATCGCGGCCCGCGGCTTCCGCCAGAAGCTCACCGACATGTACGAGAACATGCCGGGGCGCGGGCACTAGAGCTCGGCCTCCGCGTAGTCCTCCGGGGAGAAGTCGATGCGGGGCTGCGACCGCTCCAGCAGGTCGAAGGCCTCGGGGACGGAGTCCGTCCAGCCGACGGCGTCCCAGATCTTGGGGCGGGCGAAGCCCTGGTCGGTGAGGCCGCTCATCAGCTCGCGGAGCGGCTCGTAGACGCCGGTCGGGTCGAGGATGACGACGGGCTTGGTGTGCATGGCGAGGACGCGGGCGGTCCACACCTCGAACAGCTCCTCCAGCGTCCCGATGCCGCCGGGGAGGATGAGGAAGGCGTCGCTGCGCCGGTCCATCTCGCCCTTGCGGGAGCGCATGTCACCGGTGACGATCAGCTCGTCGTTGTCCTCGTCGGAGATCTCGACGCTGACGAGCCCCTCGGGGATCACGCCGACCGTCCGGGCGCCGCCGGCCCGCGCGGCGCGCGCGACGGCGCCCATGCACGAGACCTGGGCGCCGCCGCTGACGAGGCTGTGGCCGCGCCGGGCCAGCTCGGCGCCGGCCTCCGCGGCGAGATCGACGTAGCGGCGGTCGATCTTGCCGCTGGAGGAGCAGAACACGCAGATGGCGAGGGATTTCCGAGAGGTCACCCGGCCAATCTAACGGCTCGGGGCGGTCAGCTCGACGCGATATCGCGGCGGCGGAAGGCCGCCAGGCCGACCGCCGAGAGCGCGGCCGCGAGCGCGACCAGCCAGATCATCGGCGCGGCCGTGAACGACCGGCCCGGCAGCTTCGGAATGTGGGTGAACGGCGAGACGTCGAGCGCCCACCGGTCCAGGTTCAGCCCGGCGCCGAAGAGGGTGACGACCGCGAACACCGCGACCGCGGCCCAGGCCCCGCCGGTGAACCGGGGCGCGAGGCCGAACAGCGCGAGCCCGATCGCCCCGACCAGCCAGACGGCGGGCAGTTGCGCGAGCGCGGCGCCGAGGACGCGCGGCACCTCGCGGCCGGGGTCGCCGGTGTCCAGGCCGTGCGCCAGCCCCGCGGCCAGGCCGGCGACGCCGAGCGCCGCGACCGGCCCGAGCAGGGCGAACGCCAGGTGGCTCGACGCCCACCGCAGCCGTCCCGCCGGGGTGGCGAGCAGCGGCTCGGCGCGCTGCGCGGCCTCCTCCGCGCGCAGCCGCAGCGTGGCCGAGACCGCGTAGGCGGCGGCGATCAGGCCGAGCGTGCTCATCACCGAGGCGAAGTAGGCGTCGATGATCCCACCGTCCTCCAGCCCCCACCCACCGCCTTCAATGGAAGAAGACCCCCTCTCACCACCGATGCGAGTGAAGATCTCCTCCAGGTCGGGGTTGTCCTTCATCATGTCCCCGACGCCGCCCGCCACCGCGCCGTACACGACGCCGAGCACGGCGAACCCCGCGAGCCATCCGTACAGGGGACGGCTCTGCAACCGCCACCCGAGGCCGAACGGCCCCGACAGCCGGCGGGGCCCGTCGGCGGGGCCGAGCTTCGGCGGCAGCACGCCCGCGCCCACGTCCCGCCGGGCCGACAGCACACCGGCCGCGGCGACCAGGACGGCGACGAGGGTTGCGACGAGCGCGAGCGTCCACCAGCGCTCCCCGCCGTAGGCGCGGACGCGGGTGCCCCAGCCGAGCGGGGAGAGCCAGCCCAGCCACGACAGGCCGTTGCCGACGCCGCCGACGTCGGCGGCCATCCGGACCGTGAACGCGGCGCCGAGCGCGGCGACGGCCGTCCCGCGGGCGGCGCCGGCCCCCTCGCTGAGCTGGGCGGTGACGCCCGCGACGGCGGCGAACACGCATCCGGCCGCGGCCAGTTGCAGTCCGAACGCCAGCGAGCCCGCGAGGGGCAGGCCCTGCGCGGCCATGCCCGCGGTGAGCAGCGCGGCGAGCACGAGGTTCGCCGCCATGGTCACCAGAAGCGCGGCGGCCAGGCCGGCGCCGCGGCCGGTGACGGTGGCGCCGAGCAGCTCGCGGCGGCCCGCCTCCTCCTCGGCCCGGGTGTGCCGGACGACCGTGAGCGCGCTGATCAGCCCGATGATCACGGGGATGAACCCGCACCGCTGGGCGATGATCCCGCCGAGGTCGGGGCTGTACAACGGCCCGTACAGCGCGAGGAACGTCGGGTTCGTCCCGGAGGTGTGCGCGTACTGGAGGCGGTCCGCGGCGGTCGGGTAGAGGCTCTCGGTGGCCTCGACGAAGTTGACGGGGATGAGGGTCAGCACCACGATCCAGGCCGGGAGGACGAACCGGTCGCGCCGCAGGATCAGCCGGACGAGGCCGCCGGTCCCGGTGAGCGCGGTCATCGCACGGCCTCCGCGGGGAGCTCGTCCTTGTAGTGGCGCAGGAACAGCTCCTCCAGCGTCGGCGGCCGGCTGACCAGGCTCCGCACGCCCGCCTCGGTGAGCTGCCGCAGGGCGGCGTCCAGCGCGGTGGTCTCCACCTCGAACCGGATCTTGTTGCCGTCGATGCGGACGTCGTGCGCGCCCGGCAGCGGGAGCCCGTCCGGCGGGGACGCCAGCTCGGCGTCGATGGACGTGCGGGTCAGGTGCCGCAGCTCGGCGAGCGTCCCGCTCTCCACCGCGACGCCCTTGCGGATGATCGTCACCCGGTCGCAGAGCGCCTCGACCTCGGACAGGATGTGGCTGGACAGCAGGATCGTCCGGCCGTCGCGCCGCTCCTCCCTGACGCACTCCTGGAACACCTCCTCCATGAGGGGGTCCAGGCCGGAGGTGGGCTCGTCCAGGAGCAGCAGCTCAGCCTCGGACGCCAGCGCGGCCACCAGCCCGACCTTCTGCCGGTTGCCCTTGGAGTAGGCGCGGCCCTTCTTGCGCGGGTCGAGCTCGAACCGGTCGAGCAACTCGGCCTTGCGGCGCGGGTTCACGCCGCCGCGCATCCGGCCGAGCAGGTCGATCACCTCGCCGCCGGACAGGTTCGGCCACAGCGTCACGTCGCCGGGGACGTAGGCGAGGCGGCGGTGCAGCTCGGTCGCGTCCCGCCACGGGTCGCCGCCGAGCAGCCGGACGGTGCCGGCGTCGCCGCGCAGCAGGCCGAGCAGGACGCGGATGGTGGTCGACTTCCCCGCGCCGTTCGGGCCGAGGAAGCCGTGCACCTCGCCGGACCGGACGGTCAGGTCGAGGCCGTCGAGCGCGCGCGTCCGGCCGAAGCTCTTGACCAGGCCGGAGACGGAGACGGGGGGCGTGTCGGTGGTCACCGGTCCTCCTCGCGGGGGGACTGCCCGCCGGCCGCGGGCAGGGCTTTCAGGGCGGCGCGCGTCTGCGCCGCCAGCTCGGGCGATATGAGGCTGTCCGTGAGGACGTCCAGCATCGCGAGCGCCATCCGGGGGTAGCCGTCGCCCGTGAGGATGTCGGCGCCGAGCGCCCTGGACATGTGCTCGTGCAGGACGATCAGGCCGAAGTTCATGCCGGTCATGACGGTCGCGTAGCCGTGCACGTCGTCGGTCCGCGGCTTGTCGATCCCGGGGGCCCCGCGTTCGAGGACCTCCTCGCTGTACTCCACCGCGTCGTCGAACAGCGCCGCCGCGGCCGCCGAACCGTCGGTCAGGGCGCGGGCCACGTAGCGCTGGATGGGCAGGGCCGTCCGCATCGCGATCGACAGGAAGTTCGGGCTGGCCATGCCGCCGCGGAGCGCCTCGCTCTTGGTCTCGCGGATGACCTCGATCACGTGGGCGTCGCAGGCTTCGCGGAGCGCCTCCTTGGTCCCGTAGTGGTGCTGGACGAGGGCGGGCGACACCCCGGCGGCCTTCGCGATGCCGCGGATCGTCGCGCCCTTCACCCCGTGCTCGGCGAACTCCGCCAGGGCCGCGTCCCGGATGCGGGCGCGCCCGGTCAGATCCTCGGCCCGCTCGCTCGGCGCCATGCTCCACCCCTGTACCGACGTTCAGTAACCTGTACGCTTGTACACTGTACATCGGTACAGGCCCCTGTCAACGGGGCGGGAGGGCCGCGGGGTCAGCCGCCGGGCAGCTCGCCGAGCTTCACCTGGACCTGCTTCCTCGAACCGTCCGCCTTCTGGACCTCGACCTGCGCCGTGCCACCGGGCTTGAGGGTCGCGAGGACGGACGACAGCGCGGTCTGGTCGGGCGTCGGCGTGCCGTTCACCGACAGGATCAGGTCCCCGGCCTGGATGCCCGCCGCCGCGGCGCCGCCGCCCTGCTGGACCTCGGCCACGGCGACCGCGGTCCGCTGCCCGCTCTGCGGGTCGACGATCGTGCGCACCACCACGCCGAGCGCGGCCCGGCCGGAGTTGGACACCTTCCCCGTCCGGACGAGCTGCGGGACGATCCGCTTCACCGTGTCGCTCGGCGTCGCGAAGCCGATGCCCGCCGCCGCGGCGCCGATCTGCGGGTCGGACGCCGCCGCCGTCGGGATGCCGATGACCTGCCCCTCCAGCGTCACCAGCGCGCCGCCGCTGTTGCCCGGGTTGATCGCCGCGCTCGTCTGGATGGCGTCGGCGATCGTCGACCCCTGGAAGGCGCCCTCCCCCTTCGTGGACACCGTCCGGTGCAGCGCGGAGACGATCCCGTTGGTCACGCTCCCGGCCAGCCCGAGCGGGTTGCCCATCGCGAGGACGATCTGGCCGACCTTGGCCTTGCCCGACTCGCCCCACGACGCCGGCCTCAGCGAGCCGCCGTCCACCTTGACGACGGCCAGGTCGTCGGCGGCGAACGCGCCCACCGGCGAGGCCGCCAGCGGGGAGCCGCCGCCGGACGAGGTGACCTCGATCTTCTTCGCTCCGGCGACCACGTGCGCGTTCGTGACGATGTTCCCCTGGTCGTCGAAGACGACGCCGGAGCCCTGCCCCTGGTCGGTCTGGATCTTCACCACCGACGGCAGGACGGCGTCCACGACCTTCTCGTACTGCTGCTGCAGGTCCGCCGCCGCCCCCGAGACGGGCGCCGTCGTCCGCGCGCTCGCCGAGCCGGCCTCCTCACCGTTCCCGCTGCATCCGGCGAGTGCCAGCGTCCCCGCCGCCGCCAGCGCGCACGCCCTCACTTTCGCGTCCATGTCCACCTCCTGGGTGAACACTTCCCCCGCTCCGGGGAACAGGCGCGGGTGAGGTCACGTTTTCGCCGCCTTGTCGCAAGACTTCTGCGCCGGCCCGCCGGTCGGGACAGGGCCGGTTCGACAGGACGGTGCCCGCCGAGGCCGCGGACACGCACCCGACGGCGAGCCAGGACGCCCAGGACAGGTGCTCGCCCAGCAGGACGAGACCGGCCAGGGCCCCGGCGGCGGGCTCCAGGCTGACCATCACGGCGACCACGTGGTCGGGCAGCCGGCGCAGCGCCGCCATGTCCAGAGACCACGGGACGACGGCCGAGAGCAGCGCGACGCCGAGCCCCGCGAGCAATACCTCCGGCCGCAGCAGCGCGTCAGGGGCCGACGGCGCGAGGGGCAGGACGAGGACCGCCGCGAACGCCACGGCCCACGTGAGCGGGGCCCCGTCCAGCACGCCGGCGCGCTTGTTCAGGACGAGGTAGGCGGCCATGCAGGCGCCGGAGGCCAGCGCGAACGCGGCCCCCGCGAGCGGGACCGGCGAGCCCGACGGCCCGTAGAGCAGGAACACCCCGGTCCCCGCGAGCGCGGCCCACACCAGGTCGGCCGGGCGCCGCGCCCTCACCAGCGCGAGCGTCAGCGGGCCGAGGAACTGCAGCGTGGAGGCCACCCCGACCGGGAGCCGCTCGATCGCCGGATAGATCAGCTGCATCCCGGCGATGGCCGTCCCCAGGGCGGCGATCAGGCCGAGCGAGCCCCGGCGCGGCAGCGGGGGACGGCGGGCGAGCAAGACGAGCGCCGCGAACACCAGCCGCAGCACCACCACCCCCGGCGCGCCCGCGAGCCCGAACATCGCCTTGCCGCAGGCCTGGCCCGCCTGGATCGAGACCACGCTGCCAAGGATCAGCAGTGGAGCGGGAACGCGCCGGCTCGCGTCCTTTCCGATGGCCATACGACCACCCTGCGAGGCGTCGACCGTTCGCGTCCATCGAAAGAATCCGCACACCATCGTGTTGAATGGCCGCATGATCGACCACCGCCTGCAGACGCTTCGGGTCCTGCGGGAGCGCGGCACGGTGACCGCGACCGCGGAGGCGCTGCACCTGACGCCCTCCACGGTGTCGCAGCAGCTCCGCCAGCTCGCCCGCGACCTCGGCGTCGAGCTGCTGGAGGCGCAGGGGCGGAGGGTGCGGCTCACCGCCGCGGCGCACACGGTGCTGCGGCACGCCGACGTCCTGTCCGCGCAGTGGGAGCGCGCCCGCGCCGACCTCGCCGGGCACCGCGCCGGGACGTCCGGCCAGGTGCGGTTCTGCAGCGTCTCCAGCGCCCTCGCCGCGCTCGTGGCCCCGGCCGCCGCCCGGCTCCGCGAGCGACACCCAGGCGTCGCCGTCCACATGAGCGAGCGGGAGAGCGAGGACGCCGCCCACCTGCTCCTCGCCCGGCACTTCGACGTCGCCGTGGTCATCCCCGGCGGGCACACCCCCGCGCCGGACGACGCCCGGTTCGCGCAGTGGCCGGTGCTCGACGAGCCGCAGGACCTCCTCGTCGCGCGGGGGCACCCGCTCGCCGCCGGCGGGACGGCCCGGCTCGCCGACGCCGCCGCCGAGCCCTGGATCGGCTCGCCGGCCCGGATCGACCAGCACCGGCTCATGCTCGCCGCCTGCGGCGCCGCCGGCTACACGCCCGGCATCGCCCACGAGGCCAACGAGTGGTTCGCCGTCTCGGCGCTGGTCGCCGCCGGCTTCGGCGTCGGCCTGGTGCCCCGGCTCGCCCCGCTGCCGCCGGCGGACGCGGTCGTGCGGGTGCCGCTGCGGGGCGAGGTGGTCCCGTCGCGGCGCGTCATCGCGATCGTCCGGCGCGGCAGCGACCGCCAGCCGCCGATCGCGCGGGCCCTGGAGGCGCTGCACGAGGCGGCGGAGCGGCACCGCGCCGGCTGAGCCGGATCAGCGCGCGGGCGGCGCGGTGGAGGCCCGGACGACGAGGTCCGGGACGACCGTGACGACGTCGCGGCCCGGCCCGGTGAGCAGCTTAGCTCCCAGGCCCGCCGGCCGAGGTCCTGCTTGCGGACGCGGACGGTCGTCAGCCGCGGGGTGACCAGCCGGCTGAGCGAGGTGTCGTCGAACCCGGTCAGGGAGACCTCGGCGGGCACGCCGACGCCCAGCTCGTCCAGCCGGGCCAGCACCCCCAGCGCCACGTGGTCGCTGAAGGCAACGACGGCGAGCCGCTCGACGGCCGCGCGGACCCGCCGCTCCAGGTCGGCGGAGACCGCCTTGGCGCCCGGCAGCACCCGGGACACGGTCGCCGGCGACACGGCGGCCTCCCGCGCCACGTCGTTGATCGTCGCCCGGGCCGGCCGGCTCCCCGCGCGCTCGCTCCCCATGGCCGCATTGAACCCCATGGGCCGTCCCGCCGACCCGGGGCGGGACGGCCGACTATCCGGGACGGCACATTCACGGGACGCCGTGACTGGTTTCTGTGCTGACAGGTCCACTTCCGCGCACGGAACGTCACCGTTAGCTTTCGTGCCGTAACTCAGCGCAGGAACCGCGGACGAAGGAGATCACATATGACGGCCATCGCCAGCGTCTACCAGAGCGACGTCGCCGACTACTGGAACTCCGAACGCAACCCGGTCAACCTCCGGCTGGGCGACGTGTCCGGGATCTACCACCACCACTACGGGGTCGGCGAGGTCGACTGGTCCGTGCTGGAGACGGCGGAGGCCGGCCGCGAGAAGGCGATCATCGCCGAGATGCACCGGCTGGAGAACGCCCAGGCGCGGCTGCTGCTGTCCCACCTCGGCGACATCGCGCCCGGGCACCGCCTGCTGGACGCCGGGTCGGGCCGCGGCGGCACCAGCATCATGGCCAACGCCGCCTTCGGCTGCCGGGTCGACGGCGTCTCCATCTCCCGGACCCAGGTGGACTTCGCCAACGCCGAGGCCGAGCGGCACGGCGTCGCCGGCAAGGTCCGGTTCCACTTCAAGAACATGCTCGACACCGGTTTCGAGGCGGGCGCGTTCCAGGCGATCTGGAACAACGAGTCGACGATGTACACCGTCCTGGACGACCTCTTCGCGGCGCACTCCCGGCTCCTCGCCCGCGGCGGCCGGTACGTCACCATCACCGGCTGCTACAACGACGTGTACGGGCTGCCGTCCAAGGCGGTCTCCACGATCAACGCCCACTACGTCTGCGACATCCATCCGCGCAGCGCCTACTTCCGCGCCATGGCCGCCAACCGGCTCGTGCCCGCCGCCGTCGTCGACCTGACCGCCGACACGATCCCGTACTGGGAGCTGCGCCGGCAGTCGTCGGTCGCCACCGGCATCGAGGACGCCTTCCTGGACGCCTACCGCGACGGCAGCTTCCAGTACCTGCTCATCGCCGCCGACCGCATCTGACCCCGTCCCGGGCCCCGTCCAGGCAGGAGCAAGGCATGGAAGCGACACACCACGGCTGCGGCGGCCCGCAGCGGCCGTCCGCACCGCCCGCGGGCGTCCTGCCCGCGGGGCCCGCCGGCCTCGGGACCGTCGCGGCGGTCTTGCCGTCGCTGATCGCCGCGGCGCGTCCCAGCCGCGAGGTGCCCTACGGCGACCTCCTCTCGGGGGCGGCCCCCGCGCCCGGTCCCGGCTACGTCGCACGCTCGTGGGGGGACGGGACGCACTCGCCGCTCTACTGCCCCGTCCCCGAGCGCACCGACGACGCCCTCGCCGGCGAGGTCGACTCCCGCCTGGTCTCCTGGGCGCGCGACCGCGGATTCGAGGACCACGAACTCGACGCGCTGGCGAAGGCGGCGTTCGGACGGCTGGTGACGCTCGCCCACCCGGGCACCGACGATCCCGACGCGCTCCTCGTCGCCGCGCAGCTCAACGCCTCGTGGTGGGCGGCCGACGACTACTACGCCGACGACACCGCCCTCGGCGCCGTGCCCGCCCGGCTACCGGAGCGCCTGACTCTGGTGATGTCGGCCATGGACCCCGTCCCGCCCCTGGGCGAGTTCACCCCGCCGCTGCGCGAGGCGCTCCAGGACGACCTCGTCCTGCGCATGTTCGAGTCGGCCGTCGACCATCTCGCGCGCCACGCCACGCCGGTGCAGGTCCAGCGGATCTGCTACTCGACCTTCGCGATGTTCGTGAGCTGGACGGCCTACGCGGCCTGGCGCGAGACCGGTGAGCACCCGCACGCCTGGGAGTACCTGGCGGCACGCCAGCACGACAGCTTCTACACCTCGATGACGCTCATCGACGTCGTCGGCGGCTACGAGGTCCCCGCCCACCTGTACTACGACCCGCGCGTCCGCCGCGCCGCCTTCCAGGCGGGGACCGCGAGCGTCATCGTCAACGACCTGCACTCGGTCGCCAAGGACGCCGCCGACGCGAACCCGGTCTGCAACGTCGTCCTGCTGATCGCCGCCGACCGGGACTGCACCGTCGAGGAGGCGACCGAGATCACCGTGGCCCTCCACAACGACCTCGTGCGCGACTTCGAGGCGGGCCACCGCGACCTCGCGCCGGTGGCCTCCCCCGAACTCCAGCGCTTCCTGCGGGGGCTGCGGGCGTGGATGGGCGGCGGCTTCGAGTGGCACGCCACCAACCCCCGCTACGCCGGGCCCCCGTGACCCCTCACTCGCCGGCGCTCTCCGCGGCCTCCGCCTGGGCGCGGGCCTCGATGATCTCCTGCTCGGCCCGGGTGTGGCCCTCGCGGATGATCTGGACGACCTCGTCCGGGTCGTCGGTGAGGTGGATCAGGTCGATGTCCCGCGGCGAGATCTTGCCGCTGGTCAGCATGGACTTCTTCACCCAGTCGAGCAGCCCGCCCCAGAACTCGGTGCCGACCAGCACGATCGGGAAGCGGGTGATCTTCCCGGTCTGGACGAGGGTGATCGCCTCGAACAGCTCGTCCAGCGTCCCGAAGCCGCCCGGCAGCACCACGAACGCCTGCGAGTACTTCACGAACATCGTCTTGCGGACGAAGAAGTAGCGGAACTCCAGCCCGATGTCGAGGTGGTCGTTGAGCTTCTGCTCGAACGGCAGCTCGATGCCGAGGCCGACCGACAGCCCGCCGCGCTCGTCGCAGCCCCTGTTCGCCGCCTCCATGATCCCCGGACCGCCGCCGGTGATCACGGCGTAGCCGGCGTCGTGCAGGCGGGCGCCGATGTCGACGGCGAGCCCGTACTCCGGCGAGTCGGGCTTGGTGCGGGCACTGCCGAAGACGCTGACGGCCTTCGGCAGCTCGGCGAGGAGCCCGAAGCCCTCGACGAACTCCGCCTGGATCCGCAGCACCCGCCACGGGTCGGCGTGCACCCAGTCGGCCGGGCCGCGGCTGTCGAGGAGCCGCTGGTCGGTCGTCGTCGCCGGAACCGCCCGCCCCCGCAGCATGGCCGGGCCCTGCCGGCGCGAGGGAGAATCAGGATTCAGAGTCATGGGCCCACGGTAGTGGGACCCTCCAGCCACGTGCGCATACGTTGCTCGCACTCGGCGATGAGGGGGATCTCGACGAACTCGTCCCTGGTGTGGGCGAGGGTGGGTTCGCCGGGGCCGTAGTTGACGGCCGGGACGCCGAGCTCGGAGAAGCGGGCCACGTCCGTCCAGCCGAGCTTCGCGCGGACCTCGGCTCCGCTGGCGGAGACGAACGCCGCCGCGGCCGGGTGCGTCAGCCCCGGCCTGGCCCCGGGCGAGCTGTCGGTGACGGTCACCTCGAAGCCGGCGAAGATCTCCCGGAGGTACGCCTCCGCGTCGGCCGGCGACTTGTCGGGCGCGAACCGGTAGTTCACCTCGACGACGCACTCGTCCGGGATGACGTTCCCGGCGACGCCGCCCGAGATGCGCACGGCGTTCAAGCCCTCGCGGTATTCGAGGCCGTCCACGACCGGGCGGGTCGGCTCGTAGGCGCGCAGCACGTCCAGGACGCGCCCGGCGGTGTGGATGGCGTTCGAGCCCATCCAGGCCCGCGCGCTGTGCGCCCGCTCCCCCCTCGCGGTCACCTCGACCCGCATCGTGCCCTGGCAGCCGCCCTCGATCAGCGCGCCCGTCGGCTCCATCAGCACGGCGAAGTCGCCCGCGAGCAGCTCGGGACGCTCCGCCGCGAGCGTGCGGAGCCCGTTCAGCTCGGCCCCGACCTCCTCGCACTCGTAGAACACGAACGTGACGTCCCGCGTCGGGTCGGTGACCGTGGCCGCGAGCCGCAGCGCGACCGCGACGCCGCTCTTCATGTCCGTGGTGCCGCACCCGTAGAGCCGGTCGCCCTCCACCCGGGACGGGAGGTTGCCGTTCAGCGGGACGGTGTCGAGGTGCCCGGCCAGCACGACCCGCTCGGCGCGTCCGAGATCGGTCCGCGCGACGACGTTGTTGCGGTCACGCTCCACGCTGAGGTGCGGAAGCGCCCGCAGCGCCTCCTCGACCGCGTCGGCGAGGGGCCCCTCGGCGCCGCTCACCGATTCGATGTCGACGATCGCCGCCGTCAGGTCCGCCACGTCCGCGAAGAGATCGAGCCCCATGCCCAAGTCCTATCATCACGATCGTGGATATGCCTGTGCTGGAATGCGCCGTCCACTGGGCGCGTCCCGTCGACGAACCCGAGATGCGCGCCCTCCTGGACGACGGGGAACGCGCCCGCTACGACCGCTTCCTGCGCGCCGAGGACAAGGCCCGCTTCGTGACCGGCCGCCACCTGGCCCGCACCGTCCTCGCCGAGGCGACCGGCCTCGCCCCGGAGAGCATCCGCTTCACCACCGGCTGCCCGCACTGCGGCGGCACGCACGGCAAGCCCCGCCTGCCGGGCAGCGACCTGGACTTCTCGCTCTCCCACTCCGGCGACCGCGTCGTCCTCGTCCTCGCCGAGGGCGCCGAGGTCGGCGTGGACGTGGAACGCGAGAGCGACCGCGACATCGACCGGCTCGCCGAGATGGTCCTGACCGGCGCCGAACGCGACGCCCTCACCGCGATGGCCGATCGCAGACGCGGCTTCCACACCTACTGGAGCCGCAAGGAGGCCCTGCTGAAGGCGACGGGCCACGGCCTGGCCGCCCCGATGACGTCCATCCACGTCTCGGCGCCCGACGAGCCCGCCGCGGTCGTCGCGTGGGACGGTGAGGCGGCGGTCTCCCCCGTCCGCCTCACCGACCTCACCCCGGGCCCCGGCTACGCCGCCGCGGCGGCCGTCCTCACCGACCGGCCCCTCAAGGTCAACGAGGTCACGTATTGACGCCGTGGTCGCGCAGGATGTCGTTCAGGGACGCCTTGTCGTGGCGCTGCCCCTCCTCCAGGCGCTTGAGGATCAGCACCGCGGGCAGGCCGAACGTGCCGCCCTTGAACTCCTTGTAGCGGGTGCCGCCGACGGCGACGCACCAGTCGGGGATGCGGCCGCGGCCGATCTCCTCGCCCGTCTCCACGTCGATCACCGGCATGGACGCCGACAGGTTCGTCCCGGACCCGACGACCGCGCCGCGCCCGACCCGGGCCCCCTCGACGATCATCGAGCGGCTGCCGATCATCGCCTCGTCCTCGATGACCACCGGCTTGGCGTTCGGCGGCTCCAGCACCCCGCCGATGCCGACCCCGCCGGACAGGTGGACGTTCTTGCCGACCTGCGCGCACGACCCGACGGTCGCCCACGTGTCGACCATCGTCCCGGAGTCGACGTAGGCGCCGATGTTGGTGAACGACGGCATCAGCACCACGCCGGGCGCCAGGAAGGCCCCCCACCGGGCGATGGCGCCGGGCACGACGCGGACGCCGTCCAGCCGCGTCTTCAGCGGGATGCGGTCGTGGTACCGGAAGTCGCCCACCTGGGAACGCGCCATGCCGAGGACCTTGAAGCTCAGCAGGATCGCCCGCTTGGCCCGCTCGTCGACGAGCACCTCGTCGGTCGCGGGGTCGATGCGGGCGACGCGGGCCTCGCCGGAGTCGATCTGGTCGACGGCGGCCACGATGGCCGCGCGCGCCCCGGCGTCGTCCGGCGTCAGGTCGGCGCGCCGCTCCCACAGCTCGTCGATGTCGCCGGAGATCGGGCTGGTGAACGTTTCGGTCATGCCTCCTGAGCTTAGTGGGGCCGATCTCCCGGTACCTTCTTCGCGTGGCTGTTTGGTCGAGGAAGAGGTCGCGTCCCGAGGAGGAGACGGAAGGTGGCGGGAGCCACCGCGGCCGGTGGTGGGCGATGGGCGCGGTCGCCACCGTCCTGCTGGTCCTGGGCGTCGGCACCTACATCGCGTTCGACCGCGCGCGCCCCTACTTGCACGGCTCGGGCTGCGAGGTGCGGACGAGCCAGGGCAAGATGCCCCTCGACCTCGAACAGGGCGCGAACGCCGCGACGATCGCCGCCGTCGCGTTCCGCAAGCAGCTCCCCGAACGGGCCGCGGTGATCGCCTACGCGACCGCGATCCAGGAGTCGCACATCCACAACCTGCCGGGCGGCGACCGCGACTCGGTGGGCATGTTCCAGCAGCGCCCGTCCCAGGGCTGGGGCACCCCCGACAAGCTCCGCGACCCCGTCCAGTCGACCAGCAAGTTCTTCGACGCGCTCGTCAAGGTGAAGGGCTACCTCGACCGCGACCTGCACGACGCGGCCCAGCTCGTCCAGCGCAGCGCCGACGGCGACGCCTACGCGCAGCACGAACCGGACGGCAAGCTCCTCGCGACGGCCTTCACCGGCCGCGAGCCCGCCACGGCCCGCTGCTGGTACCCGCCGGACGAGAAGACCGCGTCCCGCCGCCCGGAGGCCCTCCGCGAGATGCGCCGCGCCTTCGGCAGCCGCCTGCGCGTAGGCGGCCCGGGCCCTCTCACCGCGAACGCCCCGTCCCGTCCGGACTCCTGGAACGCCGTCAAGGTGACGAACCCCCGCGTGGGCTGGGCCGTAGCCACCTGGGCCGTCACCCACGCCCAGCCCTACGGCCTAACCGAAGTCCGCTACGCCGGCAAGCACTGGCAGTCCAAGGCCGGCCACGACGGCTGGACCGAAGACAAAGACGCCCCCAAAGACAACGTCATCATCAAGTGACCCCGCCCAAGAACGCAGGCCACCAGGGCACCTAGCTTTGGGACGCCTGACGCACGCGGCTCATGAAGCCACGAGCAGCCGCAAGGTCAAGGCAGATGACCGGCCCGTCCGGATCCCTGGAGTCCCTGAGCAGAACGTATCCGGGCACGCCAGCCAGCTCCACACACTCGCCACCCGTCGCATCGCTATAGCTGCTCTTACGCCACCCGAAAGCAACCTGACCCGGGCGACTCACAACGACTCTCCGCGCAGGCGGCTGATCAGGTCACGTGCCGCCGCCCGGTTCAGCTCCAGGCGTGGTCCGTCAGGGTCCTTAGAGTCACGGACCAGCAGCCCTTCCGGGGTTGCGGCAACCTCAACGCACTCGCCACCCATGCCGTTGCTGTAGCTGCTCTTGCGCCAACGAAGACGCCCCAGGTCCGGCCGACTCACAGCTACTCCCCTCGCAACTGCCTCATCAGGTCACGCGCCACCTCTTGGGTGAGCTCAAGCTGAGGGCCACCCGGGTCCTTGGAATCTCGGATAGAGAGGTGGCCATGCAGGACGGCCATCTCGACACACTCGCCACCCACACCATTGCTGTAGGTACTTTTGCGCCATTGCACGGCTTCGTGGTCGGTCGTGGTCATAGGTAAGCCTCCTTGGCCTGGCGCAGGAACTCGATCGTCTCGAGCCGACTCAGCGCGTCGCCCATCATCCGGTTGAAATATACGCCCGTCATGAAGACCTCATCCTTGTTGTCGATCAGCTGGCCGATGACCCCTGACTCGATGTAGACGAGGTCCGGCTCCTTCTCAAAGCTCAGCAGAATCAGGCCGCCCGACAGCGCTTCGGGCGTGATTCGCTCGAACGGCATGATCAATAACTGCACGTGGGGCAGTCGCGCCATGGAGATGAGCTGGTCGATCTGTCTCCCCATCACCTCCGGCCCACCGACGGGCCGCCGAAGTACCGACTCGTCCAGGATGAAGGTTGCCATCGCTGGCTTCTCACGGGTGATGAGTGCTTGCCGCTCCATGCGGCTAGCGACCCGGACGTTCAAAGTCCCTTGCGGCTCGCTCGGGTCCATGATCGCGCGAGCGTAGTCCTCTATCTGCAGCAGGCCCGGCAGGATTTGAGCTGCGAAGCACCGGATGCCTATGGCCAGCGGCTCGAATTGAAGGTAAGCCTGGAAACCGGGTCGCAGGACACGGTGGCGGCCGGCGCGGCGGATCGTGGTGTAGATCCGGAGGAAGTGGCCGTCCTCCTGCTCCCAACCGTCCGTCTTGAAGTGTGTGTCCAGGTCAAGGGCCGTCTGCTCGGAGACGGTCTTGTCGGCCTTCTCCAGTTGGCAGATCCACTGCGGCGTGCAACCAAGGACACTGGCGAGTCGTCTCTGGGACAGCTTCGCGCGCATGCGCATCCGCCGTAGTTCCTCGCCGAAGTGGACACGCAGGGCGTCGGGATCACGCTGGTCGCTGGCCATGGCGGGGGCCTCCGGCACGTGGTTGACGAGGGGACGCCGGGGGTGGACGTCCGGTTAAAGCTGCTTCGTAGCCGACAGTAATCAATCGACGGCATTCTGTCCCGTGAACCGGAAACAAAGGCCGAAACCGCTCGGCCGCGAAGGGGCAGGGCAACCGATGAAGAACGCGAGAACGGCCGGGATCGAACAGGACTTCCCCGCGTGGATGGTGTGGGTGTCCCACAAAGGTGCGTATTGGGGCGCCGTCCGGCGTGACCCGAGGTCGACACTGCCCCCGACCGTCATCGCGGATTCCGAGGACGAGCTGCGCGCGGCGCTGGCCGTCCAGCCGAACGGCGGGGCACCGACCCGATGAACCCGGACGTCGGCCTGAAGTGCTGGATCCCCGGCTTGCAAGTCTGGTACGGGCTCTACACCCGGTCCTGGTGGGCCTACGTCCCCGGCCGTCCGGACAGCCTGATCGAAGCCCCGTCCCCGGAACTCCTCGCCCAGAGACTCACTCCCCTGGCCACAACGTCGGCGGCGCGCGACCGCACGCTATCAAGGCGACAGAGGACCGGGGCGTGACACAAGAGGCTCGATGCACTGGATGCCCTATTCGATCCGCGCGAACACGGCCCCCAGCCTGTTCCCTCCAGCTTTCACGACACGGTCGAATCGCCATGTCTGCTCGCCGATGGGGAACGTATCCCCTGGGTGCAGGGTCACGTCACGTTCGCCGTCGTCCTTGATGAAAAGGACGATCTCTGGAGGTACGTCATCACGTGCTTCGCGTGCATAAACCAAGCCTATCTTCATGTCCGAGTCAAGTTCAGCCAGGGTTCCCTGCTGTACACCAATCTCTTCTAGTGCCACAGTTACTCCAGTGTGGTGTAGCGAGGCCGTATTGCAGTCTTGAACTCCTGGAGAGTCAACGGCGCAGGATGCCTCTCGTTCCAAGGATTACGCAGGTGCAGCCGCCCTTGATCGTCGATCCTGGTCACCTCGTAGGCATGGTTCGCAACGAGCTTTGCGGGAAGCGCTGATTCACCTTTAAGCAACTCTCGGCTTCCGACCAGTATCGGCTTGTTCTGGGAGAGTTGCCCCGCGATCTCGTCATGGAGTCGACGGTCCGCGCTACGGCCTTGGTTGTCGTATCCGTTAGGGAATCGTACCGTCTTGGCGGGACGTCCAGTGAGTTGCGTGAGCAGTTCGGCGCGCTCGCCAGGGTTAGTGCCCTGATTCAGTCGCACATAGCCTGTCGGCGCATCCCCGGGATGGCCCTGGACGTTCCAGAGTTCGGTCGCCCGTGCCTGGCGCCGGGCGCTCCAGGTCTGATCCGCCCCCGCGATCGCCTTCTCCAGCACCGGCGCCCAAGCCACACCTGCCGAAGTCGTCCTGGCGAAAGAAGGCGTATCAGGTTCCTGATCTTTGATCGGGAGTTCGGGGGTGACCGTCAATGTGATCGGGCGTCCGGTCGGCACATAGCACTGCTTCGAAGGCGAGTACTTCGCCTCGTGCAAGCTCACCTCATAGTTGCCGTCGCCGGTTTCCCGAACGCGGTCGCGGATCGCCTCGGGACTGTGTCCGGCGACGGCCCCCAACGTGGAAATGATGCCGCAGTCACCGAGCGTCCCCTGCTGCGTCTGTTCACGCGTGGGCTCTCCCTTGAAGAGCGGTGTGCGAGTACCATCGGCACGCTCCAGCGGCGCGCCGTAACGATCGGGAGTCAGAAGTGGATCCCCCTTGGGATCCTGAAAGTCTGGCCGGTCGACCGTACCTGCCAACTCTTTGTGTTTATCACTCAATTCCAACTTGGCGGCGATCTGCTTCAGCCGATCCGAGATACCGCGTTCGAGAGCGACTTCGTCGGACTCGGCCATGCGCCCGTCGTCGTCGGCAGGTCCATCGCCCGAGATCCTCCTGTCAAAGTCGTCCGGAGTGTCGGCGGCGATGCCGCCGCCCTCAGCAGGCGCCATGACCTCATCAGGCTCCTGCGACCCGCCTTCTTGTCGGGCGGGCTCCCGGGCTCGGGCAAGGCTCTCCAACCGCGACTCCCTGCTGGGAGAGCCAGGGGTGTCGGCCCGTGACGTGGACGGCTGCTCATCTGATGCGTCCTCGCCGCCCGCATCGGATTTCTTTCCGGCGCCGCGCTCACCTTCGTTTGTCAGCGATTTGACGGCGTCTTGCTTCTCACCCTCGGACGCGGGCCCTGGCTCACCTGAACCGTCCGTCTTCACCTCGCCACTCCCGGCCTGTGCCGGTTTGCAGCGACGTTCACCGGCGGGCCCGGCGCTGCTGTCATTGTCCTCGGTCTTTTGCGTCCCGTCCTCTTGCTGGACGGGTTGGCGGGCACGAGCGAGGCTCTCCAGGCGGGACGGCTGACCGGGCGACCCGGGTTTATCAGGCGGAGGCGCGGGCGGCTTGCCAGGCGGTTCGGGCTGGTCGGCGTTCTCAACCTTGGTGTCGGTCCCGGTGGGACGGTCCATGCCTACGCTTCGCCCCTTCCGCAGTTGATCCCCGGCGACGGCCGGCCTCGCCTCGTTCTCACGAACCGGCAGTGCCCGGTGAAGCAGGGGCGGGCATCCGGCCACATCGCCGACCATGAAAGCGTGAAAGCTTGGAAATTGCACGTTTCGATCTCATGCACCCGCACCCGCACCCGCACCCGCTCTGCCATAGGCGGACAACCTGGCGGCAACGGGCGGGCAAGGACAGGACAGTCGCGGTGTGTCACCCGACGCGGCGCCGCCTCAACCCTTCGAGCCACCCCCGCACCTGCTCGTCGTCATGCAGGTAAGGCCCTCCGGGCCCCGCCCTCAGATCAATTCCGCAGAGGAGATCAAGCGCCCAGCGGGACAGTTCGTCCCATTCGAGTTCGTCATCGAGGAGCCAGCGCCCGGCCCACAAGTCAGCCGCACCGCGGCTCACCCGCCCACCGGCCACGGCGGCGAGCCAAGCCTCGATCTCATCCAGGTCCGGCTGGTCACCGCCACTCACGGACGCACCGTATCCAGGACGGGGTCATCGCATGAGCGACTCACCGCACTCGACCTCAGAAGAGGGACGGGGTTGGCGGAGTCACGTCGTCGAAGAACGCGGTCACCATCGGCACCAGTACCGCCGACTGCCCGAAGACGCCGATGTGCGATGTCGCCGGCAGGATCACCAATCGCGCGGCCGGAGCATCCTGCAACGTCCCCGGCGCTGCGGCCTCCTCGTCTCCGCCGCCGAGCAGCTTGAACATCGCCAGAGCGTGCTCCGGCTTCACGGCATCCGCGTCACCGACGACGACCAGCGCCTTCGCGGATATCGAACGCATCTCGGCGTCGCTGATGTTCTGGTCTTCGATGCCCAGGACCTTCATCTTCTCCACATAGGCATCGAACGCCGCACGGTCCGGCGTGTGGCGCATGAACGCCTCCTCGACGGGCGTACCGGCGAACGCCGTGGCATCGAGATCCGCGATGGCCTCCATCACCGACGGGTACCAGCCGTCCTGACGGTAGGCGGCGGACAGCGAGATCAGCTTATTGACGAGCGACGGGTGACGAAGTGCGAGCTGTAGCGCGACCCCGCCGCCTTGCGAGTAGCCCATCACGTCCGCGCGCTCCACGTTCAACGCGCGCAGCAGCGCAGCGGCATCGTCACCGAACTGCTCGTAGGACATCCTGCGGGAAGTATCCGGAGTGCGTCCGTGCCCTTGCTGATCGAAGACGATCACAACACGCTCGCCCACAAAGGCAGACACCCACGGCCTCATCGGGTCAGTGGCCATGAACGAGCCCGGAATGAGCAGCAACGGAGTACTTCCCGCCTCCCCGAGGTCGCCATACACCTCGTAGTAGAGGCTCAACCCATTGATCGGCAGATGACCACTCCGCGAAGGCGCCGCTGCTGCTGTCATCTCGACTCCCCAATCCACACCAGCAGGATCAGCGGAGGGCAATGATTCGGACAATTTCTAGAGTGCCCGCTGGTGCCAGTGGTCTTCCATAATGGCGCCAAGCCCGAGGTCGTGTCCTGGCGCGGTGCAAGGCGGCCGTCCGAGCGCTGCTGCGGCTGGGGGCCAACGCCACACGGATGCAGGCGGCCTGGGCCGACATCATGCCAAGACGACTCGGCATGCACGTGCAGACTCCACAGTGGAGAACGTCTTCGGACTCAGGCCGACATCACGATCGATGCCACGTACCCCCTGCAGGAATCGAACCTGCGGCCTCCCGGTCCGGAGCCGGGCGCTCTGTCCCCTGAGCTAAGAGGGTGTGCGCAATAGCGGATCCAGGTGAGTGCGGCTCCGGTGGCAGGATTCGAACCTGCGCCTGACGGGTTAACAGCCCGCTGCCCTGCCGGAGTGGGCGACACCGGATCGGCGATGACCCGCCGGGTCGGCGAGTTCAGTAGCGGAGGCGGGAGTCGAACCCGCGTCGCAGGGCTTATGAGGCCCGGCTGGAACCACCTCCAGTCCACTCCGCACCGCGCGCCCGTCCCGTCTCGCGACGGGCGCGGCTGGTAGCCCCGGCGGGACTCGAACCCGCTCCGCGAGGGTGAAAACCTCGCAACCTAACCCATGGTCGACGGGGCCATCGGCGATCGACGCACGCTTTCTTGTAGCCCGTGTCGGATTCGAACCGACGTCCTTCCGGCTGAGAACCGGACGTCCTTACCTGGCTAGACCAACGGGCCGTGCCGCCCAGAGGATTCGAACCCCTTCACCCCGGCGTAAGAGACCGGTGCCCCGTCCCAACAGGCGCGAGCGGCGAGAACGCGGAGGAGAGGGGAGTCGAACCCATAAGGCGGCCTTCACCGCTCACTCGTTTTCGAGACGAGCGCCGTCACCGATCGGCTTGCTCCTCCTTGGCGGAAAGCCGGGGATTCGAACCCCGCCGCGACGTGTCACCGCGTACGCCGCTTCCAACGGCGCTCCTCGACCAACCGGACGCTTTCCCTGAATGGTGCTGCGTACCGTCCCAGGGATTCGAACCCTGAACCTCCTGGACCTGACCCAGGCGCCTCTACCAGATTGGGCTAGGACGGCTTGGAGTGGGTGACGGGAATCGAACCCGCCCTCCCGGCATGGCAAGCCGGGGTGCCACCGACAACACTTCACCCACATGCGAGCCCCCGGCGGGAGTCGAACCCGCCGTCTCCTCCATACCAAGGAGGTGCCCCCACCTCGGGGACGTCGAGGGCCTGACGCGCTCCGGGAGCAGGACTCGAACCTGCGAGGACGTGATCCAAAGTCACGCTGCCGACTCCGTCGCGGCTTTCCGGACCGTGGAGCCGCCCCCCGGTGTCGAACCGGACCGCCCGCCGTACGAAGGCGGGGCCGCAAGCCGTGCACGGCGGCATGGTGCTGAGCTGCCGGAGCAGGATTCGAACCTGCAACTGCCCGCTCCAGAGGCGGGTGTCCTACCAATTAGACGATCCGGCATCGCGATGGGCCAGTTCGGCACCGACAAACGTCCGGCCCGATGGGGAACCTGGCCTGGCTCATGGAATACCAGCCGGGCTCCCCCTGGTAGCCAAGTACGGGAGACAGGAGTCGAACCTGCATGAGCTGCTGCTCGCCGGGGTTTGAGCCCGGTGCGTCTCGCCATTTCGCCACTCCCGCGCGCCTCCGGTAGGGCTCGAACCCACACCATCCCGGTTAAGAGCCGGGTGCTCTTCACTCCGGTGCTCTACTACATGAGCTAAAGGACCGTGCCGGCCGGCCAGTGACCATCCGCCTCCTCGTGGCTGCTCCGTCGGGACGCACGGACTCGAACCGCGTGTCTCCTGCTCCCAAGGCAGGCGGGGCACCTCATCCCCTTCATCCCGTTGCAGGTCTCGCTGCGCCGAGCCCGGGTCCACCCGACCCAACGCGATCCCCTGACGTGGACCAACCGGGATTCGAACCCGGAATTCCTGTGTGCAAAACAGGCGTGATCCCATTGTCACTACCGGCCCATGGCGCCTCTCGCAAGGCGAGAGGCGCAAGGTTTCTCAACGTCGGCGGCACCCCGAGGTGCAGCCGACATCGGACTGGGAACGGAAGTGTTCCCAGCTTTGCGTTCTCCACTGTGGAGTTATCAATGCGAACGAGTTCGCTACAAGTCCGCCGCTCGTAAGCGGGGGTCGCATGGGTGGCAGGACTCGAACCTGCATCCCGCCGGTTTTGGAGACCGGCCGCCTAACCATTGGCTCACCCACATGCAAGAGGCCGCCCCGGGAACGTCTCCCGGGGCGGCCTCTGAAGGAACCTTGAATGTCCCTATCCAGAAGCGACTCCGGAGATGACGCAACCGCCACGCCGTTGGAACGCGCAGTTCCACAGCTTCGGTTCGGCGGTCAACCTGATCACCTTGCTTCATCCCTTCCTGGTCTCTTCTCAACGTCTATATACATGAAAGGGCACATAGCCCCGACCCGTCAACGACTTTTTCCCTACCCTTGTGACCTGCGCATTCGCCGAAGCCTTGCCTGTGTCGTCGGCTCGCCAGGACCACTCGCCCCTGTTAGACCCTCCGAGGTGGCACTCGGTTCCAAGCCGCCCCGAAGCCAGTTGGTGGGCAAGCTCGGCTGCATCCACACCCCGCGCCCACCACCACGATCGGCTGAGGCGAGTCGCGTAGGGCGATCGCCCGCGTCGTTGTCGGGGACGTCGCACGCAGTAATCAGTTTTGTGCGTCACCACACCTACCTGTAAGCATGAAGCTCATGCGCCACCCTTTTGACTCGCTGGACTGGCCGATTGCCACCGACCGACTGCTGTTGCGCCGGACTACCCCGGACGACCTGGACGCGACCTGGGCCTTCCGGCAACTGCCGGAGGTCCATGAATGGGTCACGGCCGCCACGACGACGTACGACGACTACCGTGAGCGCTTTCTCCGCGAGGAGCGGCTCGCAGACCTGCTCGTCATCGAGCTGGACGGCCGGGTGATCGGCGACCTGACGCTGCAGGTCCAGGACGCCTGGGCCCAGGAGGAGGTCGCTGACCAGGCGAAAAGCGTCCAAGGAGAGCTCGGGTGGACGTTGGACCCCTCTTACGGCGGCAAGGGCTACGCCACGGAAGCGGTACGCGCCCTCATCGACGTCTCCTTCCGCCGTCTTGGCCTGCGCCGCCTGCACGCGGAGTGTTTCTACGACAACGAGGCTTCGTGGCGGCTGATGGAGCGGGTTGGGATGCGCCGCGAACAGCACACGGTGAAAGACTCCCTCCACCGCGCCAAGGGATGGCTCGACGGTCTCTCGTACGCGCTCCTGGCCGAGGAATGGCCCACTCCCGAGCGATAGTTCTGGGGCTGCTGTTGGACGGGTTCTTGGGAGCGGGATCGGCTCTCTGTGCGGGATGGTTGGCCGGGGGAACCGGGGTTGTGCCGGGGGCTTGGGGTGGTCCGGCTTCGCGGGCCTGGTGTCGGTTCCGGTGGGATGCTCCACGCCCACGCTTCGGCCTTTCGCAGATGACCCCGGCAACTGGCCCGTCTCCCGGCGCGGGCCGGACGTGCCCGGTGGCGTCAGGGGGCCGTCGTCCATGACAGCGTGATCCTCGCGGACTGGACGTCTTGTTGATCAGTCCGTGGGTGTGGGGGGAACGGCGGGGCACTTCCAGGGGCCGTTCGGCTAGATCGTCACCAATGGGGCGGCCTCTTTCTGAAAGTGCTGGTCAGGGGCGGGTAAATGGCGTATGCCGGGGGTTCGCGGGGCGGGCAAGGGGTTGGTTGGGACGCGTTCTGCTGGGAAATCGTGTCGGCATGGAGATCCCGCGGACGTTGGTCGTGAGCGGGCACTTTCCGCCGGAGCCCGGAGGGGTGCAGACGTTCACGTGGGAGCTGGTGCGGCGGCTGCCCGCCGACCGGCTCGTCGTCGTGGCGCCCGCGTGGCCAGGGGCCGCGGAGTTCGACGCGGGGCTGGGGTTTCCCGTCGTGCGGCGGCACGGGTACCTGCTGTTCCGGGGGCTGCGGGGGCTCGTCGTCCGGCATCGGCTGGAGGCCGGGTGGATCACGGCGGTGGCGCCGTTCGGGCTGTACGGGCCGCTGGTGCGGGCGGCCGGGGTGCGGCGGCTGGTCGGGTCGGCGCATGGGCAGGAGCTGGGGTGGCTGCGGGCGCCGCCGACGCGGGCGGCGCTGCGGGGGGTGGCGCGGTCGTTCGACGTTCTCACGCATCTCAGCGCGACGACGCTGCCGGAGCTGGCGGACGCCGTGGGCGACAGGGTGCGGCTGGTGCGGCTCGCCGGCGCGGTGGACACGCTGCGGTTCCGGCCTGACCTGGACGGGTTGTCGGTCCGCCGGAGGCACGGCCTCGGGCAGGGGCCGGTGGTGCTGAGCGTCGCCCGGCTCGTCCGGCGCAAGGGGCACGACGTGCTCATCCGGGCGTGGGGCGACGTGGTCCGCAGGCGCCCGGACGCGCGGCTGGTGATCGTCGGGGACGGTCCGATGCGCAGGAGGCTGGCCGAGCTGGCGGACCGGGAGGCGCCCGGGACGGTCACGCTGACCGGGCCCGTGTCCGCCGCCGACCTGCCCCGCTACTACGCCGCCGCGGACGTGTTCGCGCTGCCGTGCCGTGACGACCGGCGCGGGTTGCAGACCGAGGGGCTCGGCCTGTCGGTGCTGGAGGCGTCGGCGGCGGGGCTGCCGGTGGTGGTCGGGCGGTCCGGCGGCAGCCCCGAGTCTCTGGTCGACGGCCGGACGGGCGTGCTGCTCGACGCGTCTGGCCCGGACGAGCTGGCGCTCACCCTGCACCGGCTGCTCGCGTCCCCCCGCCGCGCCGCCGCGATGGGCGCCGCCGGGCGGCGCTGGACGTGCGAGCGCTGGAGCTGGGACGCCGCCGCGGCCCGGCTCGCCGCCCTGCTGAACGGCTCCGCCCTCGCCGCGCCGCACGACACTCCGGGGATGGAGCCCGCATGGGACTCAAGGAGCAGCTGAACAGGCGCGACTTCCGGCGGCTCATCATCGGCCAGACGGTCTCCTCGTTCGGCGACTGGATGGGCACGCTGGCGCTGATGTACTTCGTCCTGGAGCTGAGCGGCTCCACGACGGCGGTCGGTGGAGTGCTGGTTCTGCGGCTGCTCCCGTCGGCGCTGGGCGCGCCGGTCGCGGCCCGGGTGGTGACGCGGTGGCGGCGGCGCAGCGTGATGCTGTGGTCGGACCTGATCAGGACGGGCATGGCGCTGGCGCTGCCGGTCGTGCCGTGGCTGGTGTGGGTGTACTTCTGGGCGTTCCTGATCGAGGTGGTCGGCCTGGTGTTCCTGCCGGCCCGGGACGCGGCGGTGCCGTTCCTCATCGAGGACGACGAGGAGGAGCACGACACCGGCACGCTGGAGATCGCCAACGGCATCACGATGGCGACGTCGTACGGGATGATCCCGGTGGGCGCGGGGGCGTTCGGGCTGCTGCTGTGGCTGTCGAACTCCGCGGGCTGGGAGGGCAACTGGCGGTACGTGCTGGTGTTCTGGCTGAACGCCGCCACGTATCTGGTGTCGTACGCCGCCATCCGGTCCATCCCCGATCTCGGGCCGGGTCCGCGCGAGCGGCGGGAGACCGCGCGGGAGGCGCCGCACGCCGGGTTCCTCGCGGCGCTGCGGCTTCCGGTGGTGCGGGGGGTGCTGCCCGGCGTCGCGGTCGTGGCGCTCGGGCTGGGCGCGCTGTTCTCGCTGGGCGTGGTGTTCGTGCGGAACGTCCTGGGCGCGGGGGCGGTCGGCTTCGGTGCCCTGGTGGTGCTGTTCGGGGTGGGCGCCATCGCCGGGCTGCTCCTGATCCACCGCAAGGCGGGGGACCTCATGACGCAGGTCCGGGCGGGGACGGCGGCGCAGGGCATCGTGATCGCCCTGATGGGGGGCCTCGGGTCGCCGGTGTGGTCGTTCGTCGGGGCGGTGGTGTTCGGTGCCGCGGCGACGAGCGCCCTGGTCGGCGGGATCACGTTCTTCCAGGAGTCGCTCGGCGGGGTGGAGCGGAACCTGGCGCTCACGGCGTTCCACGCCGTGCTGCGGTTCGGGCTGGCGCTGGCGGCGCTGCTGGCGGGGGGCGCGGCCGACCTCCTGCGGCAGGCCGGCGCGTCCCCGCTCGGCATGGCCCCGGGCCAGTTCGTGCTGGCGGCGTCCGGGCTGATCGTCCTGCTGGGGACGTTCCTGATCCGCACCCCGGACGCCGCGCGGGTGTCGCCTACCTGACCGGTACGGGGTCGGGCTCCGCCGCCGCCTGCGCGGCGGACGCCTCTCCCCTGCTGTTGGCGGCCCACAGGGCGACGACCGCGGCGCCGACCAGGAAGAGGGAGCCGGCCAGCAGGGCCCGCGAGAAGCCCGCGGTGAGCGCCTCGGGCATCGGCGTCCGGCCGGCGACCAGGTCGTCGGTGCGGGCGGTGGCGAGCGCGGAGAAGATCGCCAGGCCGAGCGCGCCGCCGATCTGCTGCGAGGCGTTGAGGAGCGCCGCGGCGAGGCCGGCCTTGTCCGGCGGGACGTTGGCGTTGGCCGCGGTGGTGACGGCCACGAACGTGAAGCCGAGCCCGAAGGAGGTGACCATCAGGCCGGGCAGCAGGTCGGGGAGGTAGTGGCCGTCGACGGGGATGCGCGACAGCCAGTAGAGGCCGGCCGCCGCGATGAGCAGCCCGGCGATCATCAGCGGCCGGGTGCCGATGCGCGGGATGAGCTGGGAGGATCCGCCCGCGGCGATGCCGACGCCGAGGCAGAGCGGGAGGTAGGCCGAGCCGGTCTCCAGCGGCGAGTAGCCGAGGACGTTCACCATGTAGAGGCTGAGGAAGAAGAACATCGACAGGAACCCGGCGAGCGCGACGAGCTGGGTGACGTCCGCCGCCGCGAGGCCCTTGATCCGGAAGATCGACAGCGGCAGCAGCGGGTTGCGGGAGCGCTGCTCGTTGAGCACGAACGCCAGCAGGACGACGGCGGCGCCGGCCAGGCCGCCGATCGTGCGGGCCGCGTCCCAGCCGACCTCCGGCGCCTTGACCAGGGTGAAGACGAGCAGCAGCATGCCGCCGGTGACCAGCGCCGTGCCGAGGACGTCGAAGTTCGCCAGGCGGGCGCTGCGCCGGTCGCCCTCGACCAGCAGGAACAGCCCGGCGATCACCAGCGCGCAGACGGGGGCGTTCACCAGCATCACCCAGCGCCAGCCGGGCCCGTCGGTGAGGAGACCGCCGAGCAGCACGCCCGCGGCGGAGGCGGCGGCGCCCACCCCGCCCCAGACGCCGAGCGCCTTGTTGCGGTCGCCGCCCTCCTTGAACATGGTCGTCAGGATCGACAGGGCGCCCGGCAGCATCAGCGCCGCCCCGGCCCCCTGGGCGAGCCGCGCGCCGATCAGCATCCCGGACGTGGTGGCGAGGCCGCCGGCGATCGAGGAGAGCGTGACCAGCAGGGTGCCGGTCACCACGACGCGGCGGCGGCCGAGCAGATCGGCGAGCCGGCCGCCGAGCAGCATGAACCCGCCGTAGGTGAGCAGGTACCCGGACGGCACCCATTGCAGGTCCTGGACGGAGAAGTCCAGGTCGCTGCGGATGGCGGGCAGCGCCACGTTGACGATCGAGGCGTCGATGAAGTCCAGGAACGCGATGGCGCACAGCAGCGTCAGGGTCAGCTTGCCGCGCCCGGTCGCGAGGAAGGACGGTTGCGAGTCCGTCATGGGTGGGTCTCCGTTCAGTGGGCCCGCGCCGGCGACTGCCAGCGGGGGGTGCGCAGGTAGCGGGGGCGCCACACCGCGCGGTAGAGGAACCGGACGGGCGGCGGGACGACGCCGAGGACCTTGCGGCGGGTGTCCTCTCCAGCGCCGTCGAGCAGCCAGGGGAAGAACGAGGCCGCGCCGCTCACACCGAGCCGGCGGCGCTGCTCGCCGCCGAACGCGTCCCATTCGGCCTTGGTGAGCAGGTCCTGGACGAGGGGAAGCGCCAGTTCCTCCTCGTGTTCGCAGTGCGCGCCGAGCCCGTCGGCGAGCCGTTCGGCCTGGACGGCCAGCCGGGCCGCGTCCCCCGCCCGGACGGCCGCGTCGACGGCGTCGAGCAGGCCGTCGAGGCGCTCGTGCTCGGCCTCCATCTGGTCCAGGACGGCCGGGTCCGCGGCCTTGGCCCGCAGGACGGGCCACAGGTGGGTGTCCTCGGCGGTGTGGTGGATGTGCAGAAACCTCTTGAACCGGTCCCAGCCGGCCTGGACGGCCGGTCCGGCGGCGTCCCCGGCGTCCGCCATGGCGGCGAGGCGGCCGAGGTCGCGCTGGAACGCGTCGTGGACGGCGTACATGAACGTCACGTCGACGCGGTCGCGCTCTTCGCTCATTTCCGTTCCTTCGTGCCGGTGCTGTGTCGCGACCAATGAGCGGATCGGAGCGCGCGAGTGTGACGTGGCGGCCCGCCAGTGAGGCCCACATCACATTTCAGGCGGCGATGTCACACTCTGGGGGTCGGCCGCGCTCTGAGGGGGCGAGCGCAAAGGAGGTCGGGCCATGCCCGAAGGCACCGCCGGGAACACCGCAGAGGACACCGCGACCAGGGTGTTCGCCGACCATCGGGAGCTGCTGTTCTCGGTCGTCTACAACATGCTCGGGAGCGTCGCCGACACCGAGGACGTCCTGCAGGACGCGTGGCTGGCGTGGGCGGCCCGCAGCGGCGGCGCCGGGGGGATCGAGAATCCGCGCGCCTACCTGGTGCGGATCGCGGTGAACACCGCGCTGTCCCGGCAGGCGGCGATCAGCCGGCGCCGCGAGACGTACGTGGGGCCGTGGCTGCCCGAGCCGCTGGTCGAGCACGCCGACGCGGGCGACGCGGGCGACGCCGCCGAGCGCACGGAGGCGGTCTCGCTGGCGCTGCTGGTCGTCCTGGAGTCGCTCACGCCGCTGGAGCGGGCGGTGTTCGTCCTGCACGAGGTGTTCGGCTACGCGCACACCGAGATCGCGGCGATCCTGGACCGCAACCCGTCCGCGGTCCGGCAGCTCGCGCACCGCGCCCGGGGGCACGTCCACGCCCGCCGCCCCCGCTACCAGGCGGACCCGAAGGTGCAGCGGCAGGCGACGGAGCGCTTCCTCCAGGCCGCCCTCGGCGGCGACCTGGAGGCGCTGATGGACATCCTCGCGCCGGACGTGACGCTCTGGACGGACGGCGGCGGGAAGTCCCGGGGGCGGGCGGCCCTGCGTCCCGTCCACGGCAGCGACCGGGTGGCCCGCGTCATCGTCGGGACCACCGCCCGCCGGCCGAAGGACCTGGCGATCCGGTACCGGACCGTCAACGGCGACCCGTCGGCGGTGCTGTTCGACGAGGACGCGCCGTTCGCCGTCATGGTCCTCGACCTGGCCCCGGACGGCGACCGCGTCCGCGGCGTCTACGCCGTCACCAACCCGGACAAGCTCGCCCACATCGACGAGGAGTGAGCGTCAGTTCACGTTGATCGTGATGTGGCCGGCCGGTCCCCCGGTCTCGCGCGCCAGGTCCGCCAGCGCCCGCACGTGGGCGGGCAGGCGGCCGTGGGTGAGGTCCTCCAGGGTGGTCTCGTCGAGGACCCAGCGCAGGGCGGTGTCCGCGGCGTGCCAGAGCTCCTCCAGGTGCGCGGCGGCCTCCGGCGGGGCCGGCCGCTCGCGCTCCTCCCCGAACGGCGCGAAGGCGGTGTCCATGGCGCGGACGACCTCGCCGACCGTGATCTGGATCGCCGGCCGCGCGAGCCGGTAGCCGCCGTCGTTGCCGCGCTGGCTGACCACCAGCCGGGCCCGCCGCAGCTCCCCGAGGATGGTCTGCAGGAAAGTGAACGGCATCTTCTCGGCCTCCGCCAGCGCGGGCGCGCTGATCGTGGCCGGCCGGGCGTGGGCCATGGCGACGAGGGCGCGCATCGCGTAGGTGGTGCGGGCGGTGACGTACATCAGCTCGCGGGAACGGTGGCGGCCTGGCCGGCGGCCCGCACGTGGATCTCGGTGCCCGCCTCGGCGCCCAGCCGTCCCGCGGACTCCCGGGTCATCTGCGCCCAGGCGGGATCCCCGCCCTCGGCCCCCCGGACCTCGAACTCGACCCGCACCTCGAACCCGAGCCGCACCACGCGGGTGACGACCGCCGGGACGGTGCCCGGTCCCGGCTCGGCCGAGACCTCCACGTCGTGCGGCCGCAGCAGCCGGCCGCCGATCTCGGTCACCGGCCCGAGGAACCGCATCACGAACGGGGTGGCCGGGTTGTCGTAGATGTCGCCGGGCGTGCCGACCTGCCGGACGGCACCGTCGGCCAGCACGACGATCGAGTCGGCGACCTCGATCGCCTCCTCCTGGTCGTGGGTGACGAAGACGGTGGTGACGTGCACCTCGTCGTGCAGGCGCCGCAGCCAGGCCCGCAGCTCCTTGCGGACCTGGGCGTCCAGCGCGCCGAACGGCTCGTCCAGCAGCAGCACCTCGGGGTCGACGGCGAGGGCGCGGGCGAGGGCCATGCGCTGCCGCTGCCCGCCCGACAGCTGCGCCGGGTACCGCTTGGCGAACCGGTCGAGGTGGACGAGTTCCAGCAGCTCGCCGACCCGCCCGCGGATCTCGTCCTTGGGCCGCTTGCGGATCTTCAGGCCGAAGGCGACGTTCTCGAACACCGTCAGGTGCTTGAACGCGGCGTAGTGCTGGAAGACGAACCCGACGCCGCGGCGCTGCGGCGGCGTCCGCGTCGCGTCCCGCCCGGAGATCAGCACCTGGCCCGAGTCGGGGCGCTCCAGCCCGGCGATCACGCGGAGCAGGGTCGACTTGCCGCCGCCGCTCGGGCCGAGCAGCGCGGTCAGCGAGCCGGACGCGATGTCGACCGAGACGTCCCGCAGGACGGGCGCCTCCCCGAACGACTTGTTCACATCACGGATCTCGATCGCCATCAGATGCCGTCCTCGGGTCGCAGGAGCCTGGTCGCCAGCAGGCTGGCGACCGCGATCGCCGCGAGCGCGAGCGCGGCGGAGTACGAGGCGTGCACGTCGAAGTTCTCGAAGCGCTCCTCGACGAACAGGGTCAGGGTCTGGGTCTCGTCGACGGTCCGGCCGGAGACGACGGCGACCGCGCCGAACTCGCCGAGCGCGCGGGCCAGGGACAGGACGATGCCGTAGCCGAGGGCGGCCCGGATCCCGGGCAGGGTGATGCGGCGGAAGGTCTGCCAGCCGCCCGCGCCGAGGGTCCGCGCGGCCTGCTCCTGCTCGTCCCCCAGCTCCTCCAGGACGGGGACGATCGCCCGCACCACGAGCGGCAGGCAGACGAACACCGTCGCCAGCACCATTCCCGGGATGGAGAAGATGATCTGGATGCCGTTGCCCTCCAGCCAGCCGCCGAACGGGGAGAAGGCGCCGTAGACCAGGACCAGGGCGAGCCCGACCACGACCGGGGAGACCGCGAGCGGCAGGTCGATCAGCGCGTCGAACAGCCGCCTGCCCGGGAACCGGTGCCGGACGAGCAGCAGCGCGGCCAGCACGCCGAACAGCGTGTTGAGCACGACGGCCCAGCCCGCGACGATCAGGGTGACCTTGAACGCGTGCAGTGCGGAGTGGGTCGTGAGGGCGTCCGCGAAGGCGCCGAACCCGTCCCCGAACGTCCGCCAGAAGATCAACCCGACCGGGATGACCAGCAGGAACGCGAGGTAGGCGAACACGATCACGCGCAGCCCGTACTTAGCCATGGCGCGCCCCCCAGCGGCGGACGAGGTCGATCGCGAGCAGGAACACCAGCGACAGCACCAGCAGGGCGGTCGAGGTGGCCGCGGCGGCGGCGGTGTTGTCGCTCTCGATCTGGCCGAAGATGTGGACGGCGGACACCTGCGTCTTGAAGGGCACGTTCCCGGAGATCAGCACGGTCGAGCCGAACTCCGAGATCGCACGGGTGAAGGCCAGCGCGGTCCCGGCGAGCATCGCCGGGACCAGGTTCGGCAGGATGATCCGCCGGAAGATCGTCCATGGGCCGGCGCCGAGCGAGGCGGCGGCCTGCTCCATCTCCCGGTCCAGCTCCAGCAGCACCGGCTGGACGGTCCGGACCACGAACGGCAGGGTCACGAACAGCAGCGCGACGACCACGCCGGCCCGGGTGTAGGCCAGCGAGACGCCGAGCGGGCTGTCGTCGCCGTACAGGGTCAGCAGGACCAGGCCCGCCACGATGGTCGGCAGCGCGAAGGGCAGGTCGATCAGCAGGTCGATCAGGCCCTTGCCGGGGAAGTCGTCGCGGACGAGCACCCAGGCGATCAGCGTGCCCATGACCAGGTTGATCAGCGCCACCACCAATGAGGCGATGACCGTCAGCTTCAGCGCGGCCCACGCGTCCGGGGTGGTGATCGCGTCCCAGAAGGCGGCGGGGCCCTGGGAGGTGCCCTCCCACAGGACGGCGGCGAGCGGGATCAGGACCACCGCGCTCAGGAAGATGGTCGCGGTGCCCACGCCGAGCGCCGTGCCGCTCCACGCGGGCGCCGCGATCCGGCGGCCGGGCGGGGGCGCCGGCGCGGCTGTCGTCTTCTCGATCGTCGACAAGGGATCTAGCCCTCCACCGAGACGCCGATGCCCTTCTCGACGTCGGCCATGATGCTGCCCTTCGGGTCGAAGAACTCCTTCTTGACCTTCGGCCAGCCGCCGAGGTCGTTGATCGTGAAGAGCCCGGACGGGTTCGGGAACTTCTCGGCGCCGGGCACGCCGTCCGCGACGGGCCGGTACCCGTTCTCGACGAAGATCTCCTGCGCCTTCTTGCCGCGCAGGAACTTCAGGAAGGCCTGCGCCTCGGCCGGGTGCGCGCTCTTCTTGGTCACCGCGACCGGGTTCTCGATCAGAATCGTGGATTCGGGCACCGTGTAGTCGAGCGGCTGGTTGTTCTGCCGGGCGAAGATGGCCTCGTTCTCGTAGGCGAGAAGGACGTCGCCCTTCCCGCCTGAGAAGGTCTGCAGCGACTTGCGGGCACTGGAGTCCTGCACCGGGACGTTCTTGAAGAGCGCGTGCAGGTAGGCGGTGCCGGCCGCCTTGTCGGCGCCCTTGTTCGCCTTGGCGCCGTAGCCCGCCATGATGTTCCACTGCGCCCCGCCCGAGGTGAACGGGTTCGGGGTGATGACCTGGACGCCGGGCCGGACGAGGTCGTCCCACGTCCTGACGTTCTTGGGGTTGCCCTTGCGGGTCGCGAGCACGACCACCGACTTGGTGATCATCCCCTTCTCCGGACCGCTGTTCCAGTTCGCGTCGACCAGGCCGTTCTCCACCAGCCGGGTCATGTCCGGCTCCAGGGAGAAGCCGACGATGTCGGCCTTCAGGCCGGAGGCCACCGCCCGGCTCTGCTCGCCGGAGGCGCCGAAGGACCTGGTGAACGTGACCTTCTTGCCCTCCGGCGTCTTCCGGTACTCCTTGATGATCGCTTCGTAGGCGGCCTGGGGCGTGGAGTAGGCCACAAGCGAGAGCCGGACCTTGCCGCCGGAGGAGCCCGACCCCCCGCAGGCCGCCGCTCCCGCGGCGAGCGCGGCCAGGCCCAGCACGACTCCGGTCTTGCGTGCGCACATCTTCATCTCTCAGACTTTTCATACATGTTTGATCGACTTAGAATGATACAGATGAGGGGGACTCGTCAAGGAATGTCCGGTCCGGGACATGCCGTGACGAGCCGTGGGCCGCAGGTCAGGCGGCCGGGCGGGGCAGGCCGTAGTGCTCGCGCAGCGTGCGGCCCGTGTACTCGGTGCGGAACAGAGCTACCGCGTCGAGGGCGATGAGGCGTCGGCTACACCCCGGCCGTGAAGGCGGCCTGACCCGTCCGAGGACCCGGGCCCGGTGCGGGGTGGCGCCGGGCCCGCCCCCTTCTCAGGCTTTCCGGATCTCGGGCAGCACGCACATGGCGTCCAGTCCGAGGACGTGGTTGAGCCGGCCGAACGCCAGCCACGAGCCGATGCACATGCTCAGCTCCACGATCTCGGCCTGGGTGTAGTGCGCGGTCATCCGGTCCCAGAACTCCTGGTCCAGGCCGTGGTGGTCGAGGGCGTACCGCTCGGCGTACTCGGCGGCGAGGCGGGTGCGGTCGTCGAAGGCGCCGGTGGTGCGCCACTCGGTCACCGCGTCGAGGAACCCCTCCTCGACCTTCTCGCCGTCGCGTTCGGTGCGCCAGTCGAGGCAGAACAGGCAGCCGTTGATCTGGGCGACGCGCAGCCGGGCGGCCTCGAACTCGCGCAGGCCGAGCGTGGTGTGCGCGTAGACGGCGAGGGACAGCTTCGAGGCGGCGGGGCCGATGCCCGGCACCATCTCCCCCCACGCGTACTGGATCGGGTCCTTGCCCTCCGGGACGTCGATGTTCACGGGCGGGTCCTTCCGAGCTTGCCCGCGGCGGGACGCACCGGGACGTCGAGCGCGTCGTAGAGCCCGGGTTCGGCGTCCACGAGCCAGTCGATCGCGTTCACCAGGCGCCCGGCGGCGGTCGCGTTCCCGCCCGCGGCCCGGTTCCCGGCCGCGTCGGTGGCCTCCACGGTGACCTCGATGCGGGGCTCCCCCTCGATGACGACGCGGTGCGCCCCGTCGCCGTCCGGGGGCGCGGGCCAGTCGGGCGCGCAGGACGGGTGGATGCGGGTGACATGCTCCACGACGATGCGCGGCTCGCCGCCGACGATGCCCTGCACCTCGAACCGCACCGCGCCCTGGGTGCCCTTCTCGAAGTCGCCCATGGACGCGGTCGTCACGGTCTCGTCGAGCGGGCGGCGGTCGAGAATCTCGCGGATCTCGTCCAGCTCGACGTCCAGGGCGCGGGCCATCAGCCGGACCTGCCCGCCCCACACCATGGTCGGGACGGTCGCCGCGAGCATCGGCGGCTCGTAGTCCATCGGCTGCCCCATGCCGACCAGGTACCGGACGGAGTCGGGCTGGTCGTAGGTGGAGTAGTCGAAGATCTCCTGGCAGCGGACGACGTCGATCGTGCCGGCGACGCCGCTGACGAGCAGCGGCAGGACGTCGTTGCCCCAGCCCGGGTCGACGCCGGAGACGAACAGCGAGCCGCCGCCCTCGGCGACGGCGTCCAGCACCGCGTCCCGCATCTCCGGCGGCGCGTTGCGCTGGTCGTAGAGCGCGTAGAGGGCGGGCGTGACGACGACGGCGCCGGCGCCGATCGCGCGGAGGATGTCGGCGAGCGCGTCGTCGGGCCGGATGTCGCCGGACGCCGCGTACACCACCGCCTGCGGGCCGGTCGCGAGGGCGGCGCCGACGTCGTCGGTGGCGGTGACGCCGAGGGCGCGGCCGAGGCCGGCGAGGTCCCCCGCGTCCCGTCCGACCTTGCCGGGATCGTGGACGATCACGCCGGTGAGCTGCAGCGCCGGATGGGCCCGCACCGCGCGGACGGCCAGCCGCCCCACGTTGCCGGTGCCCCAGACGATCACGGAGACCATGGCCGGAATCTAACAGATCCCAAGCAAGCACTTGGTAGCCACTTGTGGACAGTGGCGACCACGTGACGCACTTCACATTCTGATATAGAACACGTTTCAGTCTAGTATGTGAGGGAGGTCACATGAGTGACTCCAGCACGCCCCATGGCGTGTCCCGTCGCGGTTTCATCGTTGGAACCGGTTCTATCGTCGGGCTCGGCCTGCTCGGCCGGACCGGTGCCGCGGCGGCCCCCGTGCCGGCGCCCATCGGCAATGGCGCCCACGTCCCGGTCCTGGTCGTCGGCACCGGCTACGGCGGGTCCGTGGCCGCGCTGCGGCTGGCCCAGGCGGGCGTCGACGTGCACATGGTCGAGATGGGCCAGGCCTGGGACACCCCGGGCTCGGACGGCAAGATCTTCGCCAACACCAGGACGCCGGACTACCGGTCCTACTGGCTCCGGACGCGGACCAAGCAGCCCATCAGCAACTTCCTCGGCTTCCCGCTCGACAAGGACGTCCCGCGCCACACCGGGATCCTCGACGCCGAGGACTTCGCCGGCATCACCGTCTACCAGGGACGCGGCGTCGGCGGCGGATCGCTCGTCAACGGCGGCATGGCGGTCACGCCGAAGCGGTCGCGGTTCGCGTCCGTCCTGCCCTCGGTGAACGCCGACGAGATGTACGGCGTGTACTACCCGCGCGCCAACGCCACGCTCGGCGTCAACACCATCGACCAGTCCTGGTTCGACACCACCGCCTGCTACCAGTACGCGCGGGTCGGGCGCAAGCACGCCCAGCGGTCGGGGTTCGAGTTCGTCTACGTCCCGAACGTGTACGACTTCGACTACATGGAGCGGGAGGCGGCGGGCACCGTCACGAAGTCCGCGCTGGAGGCGGAGATCCTCTACGGCAACAACCACGGCAAGAGGTCGCTGCAGAAGACCTACCTCGCCCAGGCCAAGGCCACGGGACGGGTCGCGATCTCGTCGCAGCACCGGGTGACGTCGGTGGCGCCCGCGTCCGGCGGACGGTACGCGGTCGTGATCGAGCAGCTCGACACGGCCGGCACGGTGACGGCCACCAAGAACGTCACCGCCGACCGGGTGTTCTTCGCGGCCGGCAGCGTCGGCACCAGCAAGCTGCTGGTCAAGATGAGGGCGACCGGCAGGCTGCCCAACCTGAGCGGCGAGGTCGGCAAGGGGTGGGGCGACAACGGCAACGTCATGTGCGGGCGCGCGAACCACCTGTGGGACCCGACCGGGGCCCTCCAGTCGTCCATCCCCACCGCGGGCATCGACAACTGGGACGCCGGCGGCGCGTTCGCCGAGGTCGCGCCGATCCCGACCGGGATCGAGACGTGGGCCTCGTTCTACCTGTCGATCACCAACACCCCGCACCGCGCCGAGTTCTCCTGGAACGCCTCGGCGGGACGGGTCGACCTGAGCTGGCAGACCTCCTGGAAGCAGGCCGGCATCACCATGGCCAAGTCGATCTTCGACAAGATCAACAGCAAGGAGGGGACGATCTACCGGACCGACCTCTTCGGCGCCTACAAGATCTGGGGCGACCACCTCACCTACCACCCGCTCGGCGGCGCCGTCCTGAACCGGGCCACCGACAACTACGGCCGGCTGCACGGCCACCCCGGCCTCTACGCCATCGACGGCTCGCTCATCCCCGGCAACACCAGCGTCAACCCGTTCGTCACCATCACGGCCCTCGCCGAACGCAACATCGAGAAGATCATCGCCACCGATCTGTGACCACCCGCTGACGGGATCCGGCCACGGGCGCGTGTGGCCGGACTTCCAGGGGCCGTCTTTCGGTGGCCGTCTTCAGTGGCTCAGGACGTTGACCACCGTGCCGTTCGGGTCCCGCACGAAGAAGCGCCGCACGCCCCACGGCTCGTCGGTCAGGGGATGCACGATCTCCGCCCCCGCGGCGCGCATCGCGGCGTGCACCGCGTCCACGTCCTCCACCTCGACGCTGAGGTCGGGGTTGACGGGAGCGGTGGCGTCCTTGCCGTAGAGGATGACCTGCGCGGTGGGGTTGGACGGGGAGACCAGGTTGCGGACCCAGCCCATGTCCATGTCCACCCGGAAGCCCAGCCGCTCGTAGAACTCGCTACTGGCCCGCATGTCGTCGGTGTGGATGTCGGGTACCGCCCGTCGGATGCTCATCGTCCGACCATAGGCCTCGGGTGGGACCGTCTATGGGCAGGCGGGGAAGAGCCGCCGCGTCCCCGCCCCGGCCGCGTAGGCGGCGCGATCGCTGAACCGGCAGCCGTAGTCCGGACGCGCCACCGTCGACGGCTTCGTGGTCACGTCACCGGCCGGACGCCTGCCCTTGTCGATCCACCGGACGAGGTCGTCCCAGGCCGCTCCCGCTTCCACGTTCGAGAACTCGCAGTGCTGCACCGTGCGGACGGCGCGCTGGACGAGCAGCCGCGACCGGTGGTTCCGGGCGACTTCCTTCGCGTAGATCTGCTCCATCGAGAACGGCACGAACAGGTCCCCCAGCCCGTGCAGGCTCAGGACCGGGACGTTCGGACGCCCGTTGACGCGCGGCACCTGCGACAGCCGGTTCGACAGCCGCGCCGGCAGGTTGGCGACCCGCACGCGCTGCACCGACCTGTTCACGTTCACCGGCGTGTTCGGCTCGTACCGGGTGAACAGGTTGGTCGCCAACTGGCCCGGATATTCGGCCAGAGTCGCGTCCGGGGGCTCGGGCGTGGCGAGCGTGAACGGGAAGTCCTTCCAGAACGCGAACGACTGGACGTCGCCGGGACGCGCGCCGCCCGTCCGGTTGATGGCGATGGAGCGGAACTGCCTGCCGCGCTCGTTGGTGGTGTCCGGGCCGCCGGGGCGCAGGTCCGTCAGGCCGAGCGCCGCCTCGATCTTCGGGACGGTCACCGTCGCGTACTGGTCGGTGACCGGGTACTCGCGGACGCCGGAGAGGTCCTGTGCGACGAGGTTGTAGTCGAGGAAGTAGTCGAACAGCTCGTGGTCGCCGAGCACCCCGCACATGGGGAGGGCGCCGTCGTAGTAGCCGGGGAACTGTTCGAGCGAGCGTCCGATGATGTGCCCGCCCATGGACGCGCCGACGATGATGCGCTGCTCGGGCCGTCCGACCTTGGCGGCGAAGAGGTCGGCGACGTCGCGGGTGCTCAGGACGCCCGCCCGCACGTCGTAGCCGTTGCGGTAGTAGGACGACGCGGCCCATGCGTATCCCTGGTCGAGCAGGCGCTGCCGCAGGCCGAAGGGCGGCGGGCTCACCGTGAGCACGAAGCCCTGGCCGGCGTAGCCGTGCGCCCAGAGGGCGAGCCTGCCGTTCCAGCGCGGCGGCACCTCGATGTCGTAGGCCGCATGGCGGTGGACGCCCTGAAACACGCGGGACGGCTTCCCGTGCACCTGGACGGGCGGAAGCGGCGGGTTGTCGATCGTGTACCCGGGGAGGGGCCGGTCGCCGGGCACGCGGTCGGCCCGGGCCGAGCTCGTCGGGACGGCGGAGGCGAGGACGAGGGCGGCGAGGGCGGTGAGGGCTCGGATGCGCATGATGCTCCTCTGGCGGTTCCCCCGCATTACATACCGGCCAGTCGGTTTGTGGAATGGCGAAGACCGCATCCGGCCTTTCAGGCGCGTTCGGCCCGCGCCGCCGTACGCCCGGCGAGGAGCGCGCCGGACGCCACCAGCACCACGCCCGCCCCGGCCGTGATCGCCGGGAGCGCGGCCGGGATGCCGAGGTACGTCGTGATGCCGAGGATGCGGGACAGGCCCCACGGCAGCAGCGCCAGCTGGTCGTTCCACATCGTCATGGCGTCCTCCAGGCCGATCGCCGCGACCAGGGAGCCGAGCGCGGCCGGCGGCGCTCCGGCACCGATCAGGGTCACGCCGGTCGCGCGGCGCACGGACAGGCCGTAGGCGTCGCGGAGGACGCGGTAGGCGATGGCGAACGTCCAGCAGAACGCGGCGAACGCGACCGTGATGTAGAGCGAGCGCAGGCCGGGTTCCGTCCAGAAGTCGTACCAGTACCGGCCGGGGCCTCGTCCCGCCAGCGCGACCAGCAGGATCACGGTCCGGCCGAGGGCGACCCCGCCGATCGCGGCGCTCAGTGCGAACCGGTCGCTGCCGCGCGTGAGCCACCGCAGCGCGAGAGCGAAGGCCAGCCAGGCGCCGAGGACGAGGACGAGGTGAGCCGGGGCCGCGAACCAGGTGTAGACGGCCCGGCTCAGCACGAGGACCGCCGCGGGGACGAGCCACACGAGGACCCGGTCGAGGCGTCCGGCAGGCTCGACCGATGCGACGCGCCAGGGCCGGGTGAGGCCGAGCCAGAGGCCCCGGAACGCGGCCGATCCGGGCGCTCCCCGCAAGAGCCGCTGCCCGAGGGAACCGCCGAGCACGAAGACGACGGCGAGGCCCGCCAGGAGGGTTCGCGCGAACCAGGCCATGGCCTCGTCCCGGTCCGCGCGCTTCATCCCGATCTCGGCGGCGGTGAAGTTGTACGCGGGGAGGGCGGTGTTCCCGCCGTAGCGGCGCACGTGCGCGGCGGCGGCCGTCTTGAAGCGCTTCTCCGCCGCGCGCCAGGCCGTCCGGGCGGAGGCCGAGCCGGTGTCGAGCCACTGCGCGTGCCGCAACACCATCGTCCGGTACGCGGCGAGGGTGCCGAACAGGTCGACCTGGTAGGCCATCGTGTCGGCGAACCGCTGCCGCAGCGCGGGGTCGCGCCAGGACTCCGCCTCGGTGCCGTCGATGAGCGCCCGCATCCGGCGGGCCAGCCCCACCGCGTCCTCGCCCTCGCCGATCGCCTCCTCCAGCCTGGGCCTCGCCACCCGGTAGATCGTGTCCAGCGCCGCACTGTCCCCGGTGACGATGTCCCACTCGAAGATCCACATCATCGGCGGCGGCTCCAGGCCGAGCGCCTTGACCGTGGTGTCCGCGTAGGGGCCGATGTAGAGGCCCTTGCCGACGGCGGTCCGGGACAGCGCCATGACCTGCGCGATCGCGGACACGGTTTCGGGGTCGTCGGAGAACGTCCGGCGGATCCAGTCGTTCGTGGCCTTCGCGACGTCCAGGTCCGGGTCCCATGCCAGGCGGGCGGTCAGGTAGACGTTCACGTCCCACATCTGCCAGAACCCGGTGCGCAGGTAGAGGGTCATGGGGCCCGCCCGCAGGGGGCCGCCGTCCTGCGTCCAGTTCCACAGGCCGACGATGTTGGGGTTCTTGGCGAGGAACGTCCTCAATGCCTGCTGGTGGAGGCCGCCGAGATTGTTCGGCAGCGCCCCGAAGCCCTCGAACTCCCGCCGAGACTGGAACTCGACGATCCTCTTCTGCTTCCCCGTCAGCAGCGTCGTGTTGAGCGGCAGGTGGCTGTAGAAGTCGCCGAGCGTGTACTTGGTCGAGACGATCAGATGCTCGTCGTCGATGCCGTCCAGCACCTCGTGGTAGGACGCGGGATCGGTGTGCATGTCGCCGACCGCCCCGACCCCGACGCTCCAGGTGCGGAAGACGATGTCGCGGCCGTCCGCGCCCGCCTGGCGCAGGAACGCGGTGAGCATCGCGCGCACCTGCTCGACCGTGGTCACCTTGATCTCGGAGCGGTAGTCCCAGCCGGCGAACTTGTAGTCCTCGCCGCCCTCCCCGATGCGGACCACCAGGCCGTCGACGTAGGGCATGGTCGTGAACAATTCATGCAGCCCGGCCCGGTAAACCGACCACAGCCGGGCACTCGATGTGTCGAGGTCGCCGAGGTATTTCTCCAGAGGCGGGGAGAGCGCCAGCATGTCGGTCTGGAAGTAGACCTTCATGCCCATGTCGTGGGCGTACTTCCAGCCCGGCCCGAACGCGGCGCGCATCGCCTGCGCCCGTGCGATGTGCGGGTCACCCTCGCGGTACACGGCGTGGCCGTCACCGACGCCGCTGAACGTGACGTACTCCAGGAACCCGGGCACGACGACGCCGTTGTAGCCGTCCGCCAGCGCATGGTCGACGAACTGCCGGAACTGGTGCCCGATCGCCGCCGCCGCCGACGCGTCCACCCACGGCGCGCGCTTCAGCACCGCGGGCCCGACCACATCGGTGTTGAGCCCGTAGTCGTCTCCCTTGGCGAACGCCGGCTCGTCGGCCGTCAAGCCCACGGACCCGTGGTCGATGAGTCGCAGCGGCAACGCGGGCGCGACGACCCGTCCGTCCTGGTCATCAGGGAGGACCTCGGCTCCCGAACGGATCCGGTCCGCGATCGCGTAGAGCCCGTTGGCCGCACCGGCGGACGTCGACGCTTGCAGGAGCAGCCCGCCGTCCCGCTTCCGGAGCCGGAACGCCTCATCCTCTTTGCCGGCCGGTGCCGCCAGTGAGGCGGCCTTCTCCACCCGGAGCGCCGTGCCCTTCCTGACCGTGCCGACCTGGGGCCTGGGCCGTCCGCGCCCGGCCAGCGCGGCGGCGACCGCCTCGGCTGCGAGCCGCTCCCGCCGCCGGTCAAGGTCAGGGCCGTCCGCGGGCAGCACGATCGAGGTGAGATCCGGAGGCCCGGCGGCAGGTGCGGCCGTCCCCGCCACCATACGCTCCGCCGGCACGCCGGCAGGCGCGGTTCGCAACCCCAGCGCGGCGTCCACCTGCCCGGCCACGAGCCCACCGAGCACGAGCAGGACCACGCCGGCCACAGGGAACCACCGGCGCCGCGCACGCCCCTTGTCCGGCATGCGCCACATCGTAGATCTTGGACGGATGCGGTTGCGGCGCAGGACCATCGCCCTCACCGCCGAGTACCGGCTGTGGTACGCGGGGCGGCGTCCGGAAGGCTTGGAGCTCGATCCGGCCGATGTCGGCGCCCGGCTGGGCGCGCTGCTGGACGGCCGGCTCGGGCCCACGGCGACGGCGAAGGCCCTCCGGGACGCGGCCGACGTCGTCGATGCCGTGGCCGCCGACTGCTTGGAGACCATCGCGCGGATCGACGCCGAGTACGGCGAGGTGTTCCGCCGAGCGGCCTACATCTCCGGTAAGTACCTCGCACCGTACGAGCGTCTCCTCGCGACCCGGCACCTTCTCGAACGGTCCCGCAGGGTCGCGCCCGAGTTGCGGGCCCTGGCCGACCGGCACGAAAAGCGTGCCGGTCGGCGATGGCCACCGCCCGGTGGACTGATGGGGCCGCCTGACGTGGCCGCATTGCAGGAAGCCGGGGACACGAGACGGCTGCTGCGCGCGCTCGACCATCGCGATGACGACATCCGCGCCCGCGCCGCCACGGTACTCGCCGACCTGCGCGCGACGGAGGCGATCGACCCGTTGCTCGGAATCCTGGACGGCACGCGACCGCATGGTGCGGCACCGGGCAAGAAGCTCCGGAACGCCGCCGTGGAGGCACTGGCCGCCTTCCACGAACCACGGGTGGCCGACGCGCTGGTCCGGTACGCGCGCGAGCACCTGCGCGACCACGAGGACGGCGCGGCACTCGCCGGGCTGGTGCAGATGAAGGACGACCGTGCCGTGGAACTCCTCGCCCAGCACCTGCGCCACGGCTACCTCCCGACGTACGCCGCCCACCTGCTCGCCGACCTCGGCGACCCGCGCGGGATCGCGGTGCTCCGCGACTACATCAGCGACATGGAAGGCAACCGTCCCGAGGCCGAGTTGTCCCGGAAGCTGCACGACCACAAGCTCGAAAGGGCCCGCATCGCCCTCGCCCGCCTGGACCCCGACCCGGCTGCCTCCGGCGACGGGTAGCCCCGCCGGAATGGGGGCAGGGCGGTGGGCGTTCGGGATGAGATGACCACGGCGAAGGAACGCTTGATCGCGGACCGCGACGACACGGTGAAGCTCATCGCGTCGCTGAGCGGCGACTGGGACGGCCTCGTCGAAGCGTCGACGCAGACCGGGGTGGACGACGAACACGACCCGGAAGGCGCCACCATCGCCTTCGAACGCGCCCGGATCGATGCGTCCCTGAGCCGCGCCCGCACCCACCTGACCGACATCGACGACGCACTGCGCCGACTCGACCAGGGCACCTACGGCATCTGCGAACAATGCGGCGCCCCGATCGCCGCAGAACGCCTGACCGCCCGCCCCGCCACCCGAACCTGCCTCGCCTGCGCTTCGTGACTCGTCCAGCCTCTAGTCGAACTGGCTGACCACGGCCACGATTCCACAAGGGGCGTGCAGGAACAGGAAAAGGACGCCGTGGTCAATTCCGATGGTGTCGCCGCCGGCCGCCGCGCCGACGTAGTCCATCAGCTTTCCGCAGGCTGGGCAGTCCGGGTAGTCCGGGTCCTGCACCCAGCCGGGACGCCCGCCGAGCGTGGACCCGCCCTCGCAGTCGTGCCCCTCGTAGTCGCCTTGCCGTTCCTCTCCGGGCACGAGCCGCACGGCAGGCGGATCTTCCTGCGTCAACGTCCGCCCTTCCAGGTGAGCCGGCCGGGTCGTGAACGCGGACCAGGTCGCGGCGCCGTCCGGAGTCACCTGTGTGAAGACGGTGGCGTAGGTCGAGCAGAAGAAGCAGGCGACGACTCTCAGCCGTCCCTTCCATCCGGTGTGGGCGAGAGCGGCGGCGGACCGCCCGTCGGAAGTGCCGCCGTCGAGTGCGGTCCACAGCGGGGAAGAGCACCATGGGCATCGCGCGTCCTCTGAAGCGTTCAAGGGCTCGGGCACCAGCCGGTACGCGACATCTCCGCAGATCTCGCGCCGACGTCCGCGGTCGTCGAACTCGCAGCCGTACCGGCGCAGGAACCGGACGAAACCGTCCGGATCCGCCCCGGTCGGTGGCCGCATCGACCAGCGGTGCAGCGCCTCGTCCGCGACCGGGCCGCGGATCGCCGTGAGGATCGCCACGAGATCCTGCCCGGATCCCTCACCCGAGTCGACCCGCCGGACGGCTTCACGCTGGAAGTCCTCATCCGCCCCGCTGAAGAGCGTCTCGGGCATGTACAGCGGGGCGTCGATCAGGCGGACGAGCTGCGGACGCAGCAGCTCCAGCACCGCCGGGTCGCCGTGGATCAGAACCTCAAGGTCCTCCACCGCGAGATCATCGCCCTGCAGGATCCGGTCGACAAGCTCATCGATCACAGCCGGACACTAGTGGCTCACCGTGGTGGGTGACGCCCGCGGCGGTCGGCTCAGGTCAGGTGAGAGCCGAGGAAGGCCAGTTGGCGCGGGAGCATTTTCCGGCGGAACGCCGTGTCATGGCAGCCGGAGTAGATCCCGCCCTCCGGGTGGCCGCCCCCGTCGCGCACGGTCGCGAGAAACTCCTTGGTCGGGCCGGAGAAGGAGTCGTGGCTGCCGCAGGCCGCCCACACCGGAATCCCGGCCGGCCGCCGCGCGTACGAGCGCGCCGTCCTGTCGGTGATCGCCGGGGAGGTCGCCACCACCGCGGCCACCAGCGAGCGGCCGTGCTCGGCCGCCAGCCGCAGCACTCCGTCGCCGCCCATTGACCAGCCGAGGAGGCCGACACGCGCGGTCCGCAGCCCCCGCCGGGCCAGAAACGGGATCAAGGTGTCGATGACTGCGCCGCCCTGGAACCAGCGGTCCACGGAGGCCACGGCGAACGGCGGCGTGCCCTTGCCCACCGCGTCGGCCAGATAGCTCTGGATCGCGTACACGTCGAAGGGAGTGCGCGCGTCCCCGCCGGCGGTCAAGATCCCCCGCCGCCATATGCCGTCCATGCCGTGGCCCCCCTCGAAGGCGGCGATCTTCCGCACCGTGCTCGTACCGGCGATTCGGCACGCGAATCCGGGTCCGGCGCTCCGGACGATCATCGACCATTCCGGCGGCTTGGCGCCGTCCTTCAGGGCGGACTGGTCACTGGCGGCGGTGGTGCGCCGGAGGGGGGCGGCGGTTAGGCGTCGGTCTTCGGGAGGCTTGCCTTGGCCTTCTCGTAGTCGCCGGTCGGGGCGTCCTCGTCCAGGGCATAGACCAGGTGGAGGACGCCGGTCGTGAAGGTCTTGGACGAGAGGAGCTTCAGTGGCAGCGGCGTGTCGGCGTCCTCGAACAGGCGCATGCCCTTGCGCACGGCGATCGGGTGCACCAGCAGGTGCAGCTCGTCGAGGACGCCCGCCTCCAGAAGCTGCCGGACGACCGACACCGACCCGCTCATCCCGATGTCGGACGTGGACGGCTCGTTCTTCAGCGCGGTCACCGCCTCGACGAGGTCGCCGCGGAGCACTTCGGAGTTGCGCCAGGTGAGCTCCAGTTCCTGGTGGGAAACCACGATCTTGCGGGCGTCTCCGAGCTTCTTGGCGAACTCGGCGTCCTCGCCACCCGCCTCCTCCCGGTCCGGCCAGGCCTCTGCGAAGCCCTCGTAGGTCTTGCGGCCGAGCAGGAGCGTGTCGGCCGCCCCGAGCTGGCCGTCCACGGCCTGGCCCATCTCCTCGTTGAAGTACGGGAAATGCCAGTCCTGCGGGTCCTCGACGACCCCGTCGAGCGAGATGAACAGCCCTGCGGTGATCTTTCGCATTGTCGGTCCTCCTTGGACATCGCGTGGTGCTCATCGGGTTCGACCAGCGCCGCCCCCGGAACTCATCGCTCCTCGCGTTACCGGCGCTTGGCGGTGAAGGTCAGGTGGGTGACGTTGCTGGGGGTGGAGACCGCTTCGATTTCGTAGGCCTCTTCCAGTGACTCCAGGCCGTCCCAGAGCCGGACGCCCCGGCCGAGCAGGATCGGGACCTGGACCACGTGCATGTGGTCGACCAGGCCTTCGGTGAGGAAGTCGCGGACCACCGTGGGGCCTCCGCCCAGGCGCACGTCCTTGCCGCCGGCGGCCTCGCGGGCCGCCTTGAGCGCGTCGGTGGGCGAGGCGTTCAGGAAGTGGAAGGTGGTGCCGCCTTCCATCTCGATGGAGGGACGGGGCCGGTGGGTGAGGACGAAGACCGGCGTGTGGAACGGCGGGTTGGGGCCCCAGGCGCCCTTGTAGTCGGGGTCGTCCTGCCAGTTGGGCGGGCCGAACTTGCCGGCGCCCATGATCTCGGCGCCGATGTTGTGGCCGTGCATCACGGCGAAGGCGTTGTCGGCACCGACGCTGCCGCCCTGGCCGCCGCCCATCTCGTACCAGAACCGGGTGGCGAACATCCACTCGTGCAGGCGCTCGCCGGCGTGCCCGAACGGAGCGTCCGGGGCCTGCCCCTCGCCGGTCGCGAAGCCATCGATCGAGATCGTGAAGTTGTGGACGCGGACTTCGGACATCGCAGTGCTCCTTCGATCCATCGGCGCCGCCTTCCGGCACCGTCACGAGAAGGTCGGAGCCGCCCCGGCCGTCTCGACATCACCTCGTCCAGATCGCGGGAAAAATTTGTGGCCAGACGAGCACATACCCCCTCTACCAGGGACAACCTCCAGGTCAGGTGGGCCGCGCGACGTCCAGGGCGCTCGGACGTCCGGTTCGGAGGCTGGACGAACCCAGGGTTCACCCGGCCGTCTCCGCTCAGCTCGGATCCGGCGGGACGATGGTGACGACGACGTTGCCGACCTTCTGCCCCGTCTCGACGTACCGGTAGGCGTCGACGATCTGCTCCAGCGGATACCGCCGGTCAATGACCGGCTTGAATTCTCCTGTTTCCATCAGCTTCGCGAGATACCGGATCGTCTCCTGGTTCGTCTTTCCCAGGGGGAACTTCACCCGCCTGCCGCGAAACAGGGGCGTGATGAACGGCAATAGCACGTTCTGGCATCCGGCGCCGAGTTCCGACGACAGATACACTCCGCGCGGTTTCAACAACTTTCTGCAACGCCTGAACGAACTCTTGCCGACCGCGTCGAGGACCACGTCGTAGGTCTGCTCATCCTGGGTGAAGTCCTGGACGGTGTAGTCGACGACCCGGTCCGCGCCCAGGCCTTTCACCAGCTCCACATGCGCCGTTGCACAGACCGCGGTGACGGTGACGCCGTGGTGTTTCAGGAGCTGCACCGTGGCCGAACCGATGGCGCCGGTCGCGCCGTAGACGAGGACGTCATTTCCCGCCTCGACGCCCGCCACCTGGACGAACCACAGGGCGTAATGCGAGCCCTCGGTACCGGCAGCGGCCTTCTCGAACGTCAGGCCTTCCGGCATGATCGCGATGAGAGCGTCCTGCGGAACCTTCAGGTACTCGGCATGCGCTCCGAACGGGCCCTCGTTGTACCCGAACACACGGTCGCCCACCGCGAAGGACGTGACGTCCGCGCCGACCGCTTCCACCACTCCCGCGTATTCGGTGCCGAGAATGCGACGCCGCGGGCGGGCCAGGCCGGTGATCGCGCGCATAAAGAAGGGCTTGGCCGCGCGATAAGAGCAGTCCGTCCGGTTGACCGTCGTCGCGTGCACCTTCACGAGGACGTCTCCGTCACCGATCGCGGGCGTGTCCACCTCGGCGATCCGGACCAGTTCCGGCGGCCCGTACCGGCTGCGCACCGCTGCTTTCATAATGGCGCATCCTAGCCGGGTATTCCCGCCTTCCCTCGGCCGGATGAGGACGCCGGCGCCCCGTCGCGGACGGTTTATGCCAGATCGGGAAGGAGACGGCGGATGCTGGACTCGGTCAGTCCGTCGGTGGTCTCCTCAAGGCGCTTTCCGACCTTTTCGGCTTCCTCCGCCAGCAGCCGGGCCAGTTCCGCGCGGCGGTCCTCGTCCACGCGCGACTCGATGGCGGCGATGCTCAACGCGGCGACGGCCCGGCCGTCCTTGCCGATCACCGGGACGCCGACGGCGCGCATGCCGGGGACCAGCATCTGGTCGTTGAACGTGTAGCCGCGGCTCCTGCTCTCCTCGACCAGCCGGAGCAGGGTGTCGACGTCGAAATTGGGGTAGCTGCCCAGCTTCGAGGCGTTCGCGTCCAGGGCGCGCTTGACCTCGTCGTCCGGGAGCCATGACAGCAGCGCGAGGCTGCCCGAGCCGACGCCGAGCGGGCGCCGGTCGCCGATGCGCAGGGTGAGCGTCTTGATCGGGAACGCGCCGCTGGCACGGTCCACGCAGATCGCCTCGGCCGCGTTGCGCACCGACAGGAAGACCGTGTCCTCCGTCTCCGCCGCCAGCCGCAGCAGCGAGTCGTTGACCAGGTCGATGAGCCCGTAGCGGTTGACCGCGGCGAAGCCCAGCGCGAAGAGCTCGAATCCCAGGTGGAAGCGTCCGGCGACCTCGTCCTGCTCGACGATCCCGTCCTGGGCCAGCGTGTTGAGGATCCGGTGCGCCGTCGATTTCTGCAGGCCGGTGTCGGCGGCGACGTCGATGAGCCTCCGGCCGTCACGGCCGCCGCGTGACAGCGAGACGAGGATCGCCACCGCGCGCTCCACACTCTGGACCGATTCCACCGAGCCCCCTCACACCTGGATCCGTGCTCGCTCGCCCAATCTAGCCCGCCGCCGGCGGTGCGGGCGGCGCGCCCGGCCCCCACCGGCCTCGCACGGCCTGACGAGGCAGAACCTTCCGGATCGATCGGCGCTGCCGGTGACAGCCGTCGAAACGCCTGCCGAGGGTGGCGGGGCATCCGGCCGATCAGCTGCCGAGTCCGTCGCACGACTCTTGACACTATTTCGGAACTCAGTATCGTCATACGGAACCGACCAGCTCAACGAGGTGCCCACCGCCATGAGGGCGGCGTCAGGGCGATTGGACGGAAGCAGTGACGGTAGAAGACACGGCAATGACGCCGAAGGAAGACCAGGCGCTCGAACGGCGCATCTTCAGGCGGCTGGGAGTGCGCCTGTTCCCCCTGCTCGTCCTGATCCTGTTCGTGAACTTCATGGACCGGGCCAACCTCGGGGTCGTGGCGACCCCGATGTCGGACGACCTCGGCCTCAGCGGCAGCGCGTTCGGGCTCGCCGCGGGCCTGTTCTACCTCGGCTACCTGCTCTTCGAGGTGCCCAGCAACGTCGCGCTGCACAGGTTCGGCGCCCGCGTCTGGATCGCCCGGATCATGATCACCTGGGGGATCGTGACCGTGGCCCTGATGTTCGTCACGGGCCCGGTCTCGCTCAACATCCTCCGGTTCCTGCTCGGCGCCGCCGAGGCGGGCCTGTTCCCCGGGGTCATCCTGTACCTGACGTTCTGGTGCCCCGGACGCCTCTTCGCCCGCGCGTACTCGACCTTCCAGCTCGCCGTCCCGGTCGGCCTGGCGCTCACCAGCCTGATCACGTCCGCGGTCCTGCTCATGCACGGCGCCCTGGGAATGGCCGGGTGGCGATGGGTCTTCCTCATCGAGGGCCTGCCGGCCATCGTGCTCGGAGTCATCGTGTTCTTCGTCCTGCCGAACGGCCCGAAGAACGCGAAGTGGCTGAAGCCGGACGAGCGGAGCTACCTGCTGGAGCACGCCCAGGCGTCCGAGCCGGGCGGCGCCCACCGGCGCGGCGCGCTGGCCGAGGTCATGCGCACCCCGCGAGTGTGGATCTACGCGGTGCTCTACTTCTGCATGATCGTCGGGTTCTGGACGATCACGTACTGGCTTCCGACGGTCGTCAAGGAGCACTTCGACGTCGGCACGGTCGGCGCGGGACTCATCTCGGCGATCCCCTGGGCCTTCACCGCCGTCGTCATGTTCCTGGTCGGCATCTCCTCGACGCGGACCGGCGACGTCCGCTGGCACATGATCGTCTGCCTGGTGGTCGGGGGCCTGACGCTGCTCGCCAGCACGCTCGTGGGGTCGCCGATCGTGGCGCTGATCTGCCTGTGCTTCGCCGCGGGCGGCATCCAGGCGGCGAGCCCGCTGTTCTGGGCGCGGACCTCGACGGTCTTCGCGGGCGCCCTCTGCACGGTGGCCATCGCGTTCATCAACTCGCTCGGCAACATCAGCGGCCTGGTCGGCCCCTACGTGCTGGGCCTGCTGACCGACCTCACCGGCGACACCCGGCTCGGGCTCGTGGTGATGAGCGGCTTCATCATGATCGCCGCGCTGCTCACCTTCCTGGTGACCCGGACGCCGGTCCCCGCGGGGAGGGGCCGGTGAGCGGCGGGCCGTGCTACGCCGACGACCTGGTCGTCGTCGACAGCGCCACGCAACTGGACCGGGGCCACGCGTCGGCGGTGGCGGTCGTCGGTTCGCACGGGGGCCGCTACCCGGCCCGGCTGGCGGCCCGGGCCGGAGTGCGGGCGATCGTGTTCAACGACGCGGGCGTCGGGCGGGACCGGGCGGGCGTCAGCGGCCTGGACGATCTCGGCGACCTCGGGGTGCCGGCCGCGGCCGTCAGCCACGTGACCGCCCGCATCGGGGACGGCGGCGACACGCTGCGGCACGGGACGGTCTCGTCCGTCAACGCGCCCGCCCGCGCGCTGGGCTGCGAGGTCGGCATGCCCTGCCAGGAGGCCGTCCGAACGCTCGCCGGGTCGGTGGCCGCACCGGTGCCTCCCGCTCCGGCGGAGGAGGCCCGGCACCTGCTGCGCGACGGCCGCCCGCGTGTCTGGGCGCTGGACTCCGCCTCGCTGGCCGGCCCCGATGACGAGGGGGACGTGCTGGTCACGGGCTCCCACGGCGGGCTGCTCGGCGGCACGCCGGCCACCGCCCTGCGCGCGGCGGCGGCCGCGGCCGTCTTCAACGACGCCGGGGTCGGCAGGGACGCGGCCGGGCTGGGCCGGCTGCCGGCCCTGGACGCGCGGGGCATCGCGGCGGCCACGGTGTCCGCCACGTCCGCCCGGGTGGGTGACGGGCGCTCCACCTACCACGACGGCGTGCTGTCGGCGCGGAACGAGGCCGCCGCGCGCCTCGGCGCCCGTCCGGGCATGCCGACGTCCGAATTCGTCGGCCTCGTGCTGGCTTCATTGGAAAACGACCACCTTGGACTAGGAGAACCGCGATGACCATGACGACCGAGGGACGGGACGACGCAGGGCCGCGGTCGTCGCCCGGCGGGCCCATGTCCGGGGGGCGAGCCCTGGCGGAGATGCTCCGGATCAACGGTGCCGGCCCCATGTTCGGCATGGCCGGCTTCCAGCTGCTCCCGTACTACGAGGCCGTCCGGGTGCTGGGCATGGAGCACCACCTGGTGAACGACGAGCGGATCGGGGCGTTCGCGGCCGACGCCTACGCCCGCCTGACGGGACGTCCCGGGATCTGCGACGGCACCCTCGGGCCCGGGGCCACCAACCTGGTCACGGGACTGGTGGAGTCGCTGAACGCGGGCGTCCCGGTGATCGCGCTGACGGGGAACACCCATCGCGGCCACTCCTGGAAGAACATGACGCAGGAGGCCCGGCAGGTGGAGATCCTGCGTCCGGCCGTCAAGGAACTGATCCGCGTCGAGGCCGTCGAGCGCATCCCCGAACTCGTCCGGCGGGCCTTCTCGGTCGCGACGTCGGGGCGTCCGGGGCCCGTGGTGCTCGACGTTCCGGAAGACGTCGCGCATGCCGAGCACGTGTTCGCCGCGGAGGACTTCTTCGCCGATCCCGCCACCGCCCGCGTGCCGGCGCGGCGGCCCCGTCCCGACGCGTTCGAGGTCGACCGCGCGGCGGCACTGCTGGCACAGGCCCGGCGCCCGCTGATCCTCGCCGGGGGCGGCGTGCATCTCTCGGGCGCCCACGATGCCCTCCTGCGCCTTGCCGAAGGAGCGGGGATCCCGGTGGCGCACACGTTGAGCGGAAAGGGCGCCATCCCGTGCGTCCACGACCTGTCCGTCGGCCTGTTCGGACGGTACAGCCGGTACGCGAACGAGCTCATCGAGTCGTCCGACTGCCTGCTGGTGGTGGGGTGCAAGCTCGGAGAGATCGCCACGAAACGCTACGCCCTCCCCCGTCCGGGCACCCCGCTCATCCACCTCGACATCGTCGCCGAGGAGATCGGCCGCTGGGCCCCGACGCAGGTCGGGCTCTTCGGGGACGCGCACTCCGGCCTGTCCGACCTCGCCACGGCGCTGGAGTCGGCGAAGCCGGCCGACCGGTCGGCGTACCTGCGCGAGCTGCGCGAACGCCGCTCCGCCTGGGACGCCGAAGCCCGCCCCCGGTACGAGAGCGACGAGGTCCCGGTCAACATGGGCCGCGTGGTCGGCGAGATCAACCGGGCACTCCCCGAGGACGGGGTGCTCATCGCCGACGGCGGTTTCGCCAGCCATTGGGCGGGCCTCCTGCACGACACCAGGCGCGCGGGACGCGGATTCGTCGCCGACCGCGGTTTCGCCTCGATCGGCTACGGCCTGCCGGGGGCGCTCGGCGCCGCCCTGGCCGTCCGGGCCGAGTGCGGCAGCGCCGCCCCGGTGGTGAGCATCACCGGCGACAGCGGCCTCAACATGACCATCGGGGACCTGGAGACGGCCCGCCGCGCCGGCGTCGCCTTCACCCTCGTCGTCGTCAACAACGCCGCGTCCGGATACATCAAGGCGCTCCAGCACGCCGTCTACGGCGAGGGCAACTACCAGTCCGCCAGCCTGATCGAGACGAACTACGCCGAGCTCGCGCGGAACTTCGGCTGCCACGGGCACCGGGTCGAGCACCCGGACGACCTCGGCCCGGCGCTGAAGCAGGCGATGTCCGCCCACGACGCGCCGACCGTCGTCGACGTCGTCGTGACCCGCGACCCCGCCCGGATGCTGCCCGGCGTGGACAACCGCACGCTCCAGGTCCGGCCCGGAGACCGGCCGGTCTGACACCCACGAAGGAGCCACCATGACCACTCGTTTCGACCGCCTTCTCGACGGGCCGATCCGCCGGCTGCTCGACGGCGCCGACGCGTTGATCGTCAGCGAGCCGCAGAACGTGTTCCTGGTCGCGGACGTCGTCCCGCCCACCCTGCGCCTGCTGCCCGAGCGCCTCCTGATGCCGGTGTTCCACACGTCCGCGGAGCCGTTCTGGGTCATCGCGGACATCACCCGGGACGTGATCCGGCGCCAGAGCCGCCACATCGGCGACCTCGTCGTCTACACCGAGTACCGCCAGTCGCCGATCGAGGCGCTGGTCGAGGCGCTGCGGGAACGCGGGCTCCCGAACCGGCGCATCCTCGTCGAGAAGAACCACCTGAGCGCCGGCTACTACGAGGAGCTCACCCGCGCCCTCCCCGGCGTGACGATCGACGATGCGACACCCGCCCTGCACGAGATGCGGTCCATCAAATCACCGGAAGAGCAGCGGCAACTGCAAGACCGAGCCAACGCCACCCTGCGCGCACTGGCGGAATGCTATGCCGAAACAAGCATCGGCGACACCGAGGTGGAAATACGCCAACGCGCGATCCAGAAGCTGTTCGCGCACGGATTCGACACGCTCGAATTCGTCACCCTCGCCCGGGGCCGCGGCGACATCCTCAACGGCGTCGCGGGCGACACGCCCCTCCAGCGCGGGGACATGCTCCGTGTCGACATGGGCGGCACGATGGGCGGCTGGCGCTCCGACATCCACCGGACCGCGGTGGCGGGCACGCCGTCCACCCGCCTCCGGGACGCGTGGCGCAGGAACCGCGACGTCCACTACGCGGCCATGGACACCATGCGGGCCGGACGCCCGGTACACGACACGTACTCGGTCTGCGTCCGCGAGTACGAGCGCCGCGGCATGCACTGCGACATGCCGTTCATCGGCCATTCCCTCGGAGTGGGGCAACACGAGTTCCCGGTCCTCACCCCCTTCGCGGAGGGCGAGTACGAGAGCGGCATGGTGATCATGCTGGAGCCCATGGGAAAGGACCCCGACCTCGGCGGCTTCTCGATCGAGGACATGGTCCTCATCACCGACGACGCCCCGGTGGTCCTCTCCGACGCCGTAGGAACCGAAGAAATGATCGTAATCGGCGAATAGCCCGACCCAAATACCGAGAACGAGGTACCCATATGAACACCGATGAACGAATCGCCTACGCGGGCGGCGAATTCGTCCCCGAATCGCAGGCGTCGGTGTCGATCCTGGATCACGCGGTGCTCTACGGCGATGGCGTCTTCGAGACCGTGGTCGCCTGGGAGGGCCGGATCTTCAAGCTGGACGCCCACGTGCGGCGCTTCCTGAAGTCCTGCGCGGCGGTCGCCCTCGACTGCCCCGTCACCGAGAAGCACCTGAAGGACCTGGTCATAGAGACGGTCCGCCGAAACGAACTGCAGAACGCCTACATCAAGTGGATCCTCACCAGGGGTTCGAACGGCACGCCCCTGATGGACCCCACCGGCTGCGTGCCGAACCTCATCATCATGGCGCGCCCGTACATAGACCGGTCCTCGCAAGCGGGCCTCCGCGTGAAAACCGTCGCGGTGCGCCGCCCGCCAGGGCAAGTGCTCGACGCACACGTGAAGAGCCTGAACTACCTCAACCTGGTCATGGCGAAGGTCGAGGCCAAGGCCGCCGGCGCCGACCAGGCGCTGATGCTCGACGTGCACGGCCGCCTGTGCGAGGCACCGGGCTTCAACATCTTCGTCGTCACCGACGAGGTGCTGAAAACCCCGCAACACGACATCCTCCGCGGCATCACCAGAGAAACGACCCTGGAACTGGCCACCGAGAGAGGACTTCAAGTACGCGAGACCGACCTGGAACTCTACGACGCCTACACCGCCGACGAGCTATTCCTCACCAGCACCGCCGGCGGCCTAGTACCAGTAGTCGAGGTAGACGGCCGCAAGATCGGCAACGGCAAACCCGGCCCAATCCTGACCGCCCTCCAAACCGCCTACCAAGAGGCCCTGGCATCCCCCCACAGAACCACCCCGGTCTCCTAACGCTTCTGCATTACGCGGCGTCGTGTTCGGTGCGCAAGGACCAACCCGAACGCGACGCCGCACCGCCGAAGCCGGAAGCCCACAGCCATTGGTACCATCTGTGGTACCACAGCATCCAAGACCTTGAGGGAGTCCACCGTGGCCTTCGCAGCACGTCTGCCCACCGATCTGGACGCATGGCTCGACGAAGTCGCCACAGCCGAGCATCGGTCCAAGAACGCGATTTTGATCACCGCGCTGGAAGAGTACCGTCAGCGCCGCGAACTCGCCCACGTGCTGGAACTCGCCGACGAGACCGGTCGAGACCATCGGAGCCTGCTGGATCGGCTCGGCGACGCATAAGCATGCGGTACCTGACAGCTGAAGAGATCATTTCCATCGGGCGCCGGATCGTGGACGAGAACCTTAACGTCCGTGACTTCGGCCTTGTCGCGTCCGCCGCAGCCCGACCGTCCACCGAAGCCTTCGGTCTGGATCCGTACCCCACCCTGCCGGAGAAGGCCGCTGCGCTGCTGCACTCGCTCACCACCTCGCACCCGTTCACTGACGGGAACAAGCGGGTCGCCTTCGCTGTGACCGACGTCTTCCTCAAGCTCAACGGAGCGCGGTTCGATCCTGCGGCGGAGGACGAGTTGTTCGCGACCGTCCTGGACATAGCAACGCACGCCCTCGATGACGTTCCGGCTATCACCAAGCGGATTGAGCCACTGATACAGGCAGCCAACTGAGACGGCCGCCCTGACCGCTGCCGTTGCGTACCCGCTTACCGATCGTAGCGGCCGGCCCGGATGTCACGCGCCAGCGCACCGAACGCCGCACGCCCGAACGCCAACCTCGGCCCGTCCGGGTCCTTCGAGTCCCGGACGGCCACGCCTGGGGCCACTCCCACGACTTCCACGCAGTTGCCCCCAGAGGAGTCGCTGTACGTGCTCTTACGCCAGTTGCTGGATGACAGGTCGGGGGTGCTCACGTGTCCTCCATGATGCTCTGTATCAGGGCGGCGGATCCCGACGCCGACAGTGCCTCAGATCTTGCCAGATTGAAGAGTACGGCAAGCTTCTGAACCTCTGTGGCGTCCGAGAGCATCTGACCATTTCCGCCCGCGCCTTCCACATAAGCGACGTCCGTCGATCCTCCGAATGTCAAGATTTGAAACCCGGTTGCCTCGAAGACACATGCACAGGCGGGCAGTACCTGGATGGAGACGTTCGAGAGACCGGCCAAGTCCAGCAGCCGCTTGCACTGCCCACCGCGAACTTCTGATGGGACGTCCCGGAGAACAGACTCCCGGATGAGTAGAAATACCATCGGCGCCTTGGGACTTGTTAAGACCGCCTGGCGCTCCATACGGATGGCAACCAGGTCATCGATCTTGTCTTGCTTTGGCCCCTTGCTGAACACCAGCCGGGCGTACTCCTCGGTCTGGAACAGACCGGTGATCAACACAGGCTCGTAGATGCTGATCTGTGCCGCCTCTTTCTCAGCACTGATCAACGGTCTGAATCCCGTAGGGATCAGGCCACGTTTCCGCGCCTCCTGGTGCTTCATCCACATGCGACGAAAAGTCCCGCCGAGCTCGAAGTAGGTGTCCAGGTCGTCGGCGAGGCCTTCGGACGGGGGTTTCTCGAAGGTCTCGACCTTGGCGAGCCATTGCGGGGTGCAGCCCAGTGCCGCCGCGAGCTTGTTGCGGGAGAGGCCGGACGCTTCGCGCCGCGCACGCAGCTCGTTGACGAACACTTCCTGGTACGCGGAGGGGCTGGTGTCACGCGAGGGTGCCATCGGGTGTCTCCCGGGTGTCGGCCCGCTGGTTCGGGGGTGTCGCCTCACTTGCTCGGGTGCTCGCCGGGGGGTGAGCGGTTCGTAGCTCAGAGTAACTCTTGCCTGCAAGGGTCGCCTGTCATAAGCCGAACCGACCCGCAGGGAACCCCGACCCATGAACGATCAAGAACGAGCGCTTCTCCAGGAGCAGTACAAGGCCTGGCACATCCGCAGGCCTCCGACGATGAAGTGCCTAGTGGCCACGCGCCTCGGCCGTCCTCTCACCCAGAGGGAGATCTACTACGGCCTGTGCGCGACCCTCGTCGAAGACTCCTACGAGTTGCTGAGCGAGGCCCTCGCCCACCAACGCGAGATCGAAGAGACGCTGTGATCGTCGCGTTAGCGATCTCCGGCGCGTCACTCGTCGCGATACTCGCCCTGTGGATGCTGATCATCTTGATCGGCATGGCCGTCGCAGACATCGGCTACGTCGGTAAGCACCGAGCAGCCGGCCACAGACCACCGCAGCGACGTCGTTCCACCGCTGGACGCTCACGGCCACCAGGCGCGGGCAGCACACCGCGTCCGAGACCGCGCCCAGCGGTGAAGCACCGCTAATCCCAGGGCGCTGCCGTCCCCGATGCCTGCGCTCCTCCACCCATGCTAATCGCTTAGCGCTTGTCGGGGGTGGTTAGGCCTTGGACCAGGGTATTGACGATTTCCAGCATTTCTTGGCGGGCTTCGGGGCGGTTGGGGGCCGCGTCCACATATAGGGCGGCTTCGTCGGCTACTGCCAGCAGGACGTGTGCCAGGGGTTTCACCGGCAATGGCAGCAGCGCGCCCTCTTCCACGGCCTGGGCCAGGACCGCCTCGATCAGGCCGAGGATGTGCGGTTGGCAGATCGCGCGCCAGCGGACCCAGCCGAGCACCGAGGGGCCGTCGATCAGGACGATCCGGCGCACCTCCGCCTTCTCGCAGGCGTCGAGCCACATTTCCATGGCGCGTGTCATCACGGCGACCAGGTCGGTGTCGCCGGACGGCACCGCCTCCATGAGGGATCGGGTGACGTCGGCCTCCACGTCGGCCAGGACATCGGCGAACAGCTCGGTCTTGTCGCCGAACTGGTGGTAGAGAGCGCCGCGGCTGACGCCCGCCTCGCGGGTCAGGGTCTCGGTGCCCACACCCGCGTAGCCGTGCTCGGCGAAGAGCTTGCGCCCCGCCGCGATCAGGGCGGCGCGAGTCGCCGCCGTCCGGTCCGCTTGTGTTCGCCGCGAGTTTTTCATACACTCTGCCCGTAAGTTACATGCACACTGTATGTTACTTCACTCGGCGAAGAGGAGTCCGCGCATGCAGACGATCGATCTTCCGAGCGGGACCGTCCACTACCGCGTCACCGGTCCCGAGAAGTCCGCGGCACCGCCGGTCGTGTTCGTCCACGCGTTCCTCGTCAACGGCGCCGTGTGGTCGAAGGTCGCCGACCTCCTCGCCGAGCGGGGCATACGGTCGTACGCCCCGGACTGGCCGCTGGGTGCGCACCGAACTCCACTGCGTCCCGACGCCGATCAATCGCCACGGGGCGTCGCCCGGCAGATCGCGAATTTCCTGGAGGCGCTCGACCTGGACGACGTCACACTGGTCGGCAACGACACCGGCGGCGCGCTCGTCCAGTTCCTCCTCGACACCGACCCCGGCCGGGTCGGACGCGTGGTGCTGACCAATTGCGACGCCTTCGACAGTTTCCCGCCCTTCCCGTTCAACATCGTCCTTTCGCTCCTCAAGGGCCCCCGGTTGATGAGGTTCAACCTGCTTCCGATGCGCAGCCGCCTGCTCCGGCACTCACCGCTCGGTTTCGGGCTTCTCGCGAACGAGCTGGACGCCGAGCTGACCCGATCGTGGATCGAGCCCGCGATCACCCAGCAGGGCATCCGCGACGACGCCGTGCGGTTCCTGCGCGCCGCCGATCCGCGCGACCTGCTCGACGTCTCCAGCCGACTGAAGGACTTCCAGGGGCCCGTCCGCATCGTGTGGGGCACTGCCGACCGCGCGTTCAAGCCCAGCCTCGGCCGGCGGCTCCACAAAGCATTCCGCGACGCGGAATTCATCGAGGTGCCGGGCGCCCGCACCTTCGTCCAGCTCGACGCACCGCAAAAGCTCACCGACCAGATCGCCGAGTTCTCCACCGTCCCCCAGTAGCGGACGTTGGGGGTTGAGGAGGCCGCCGTCCAACTAGTTGTCGACGAACGCTCACTCGCCGCCCTCGCCTTTCTGGCCGGGTGGTTCGAGTGTCCCGCTCGTGAGACCGTCGTGCGCCAGTCGCACGGCACGACGTCCCATCTTGGCCGCCTCTTCGAGGCGCTGCACGAAGGTTTCCAGTTCTCTGAACGCGGCCCCGTAGGTCCGCTGCCGGTCCGGGTCCATCTGCGGGACGCGGGCTCCGCGCGGGTCGGTGCGGTGAGTGCCGGAGCCGGACGTGTTCCTGCGGGTGTTGACAGCACTTTTGAGGAATCCGAGCAGGAAGTCCGTGTCGAGCTGGTCAGTGGTGGAGACCGGGCGTCCGTCCTCGACTTGGACGAGGCCGCCGCGGATCAGCTCGGAGACGTTGACGCCGGCGGCGAGCTCCTCCTGTCCCTCGGGCAGGTGAGGCAACGCGCCGCGCAGGGCGTCGAGCATCTCCTCGAACCGGGCACGGGCCTTCGCGTACGCGGCGGCGCCGGGCTGTCCGGCGGCGACGTGGCGGCCCGGAGTGAGATCCACGTCCTCGTCCAGCAGGGAGATGACCGGTACCTCGGCGACCTGGTCGGCGGACGGATCGATCGGGCCGCGGAGGTCGGTGTCCGTGAGGTCGATCATGCGGACGGGGGCGTCCGGACCGGGTGCGCGTTCGGAGCGTCGGAGCACCCAGATGTGCACCGGCGCGGAATGCCCCGCGGCGAGCCCGCCGGGCAGCGCCACCAGAGTGTCCAGGGTGCCGCCGCGCACCAGTTCGGCGCGGATGCGGCGGCCCGATCGCCGGTAGGCGGCGGACGCCGGCAGGACGATCACGGCTCGCCCGCCGAGCGCGGTATGGAAGTGGCAGTGCTGGAGCCAGGCGAGATCCCCCTCCGCCTTGGGCGGTAGCGACATCTCCCAGCGTGGGTCGAGGAGCAGTTCGTCGCGCCCCCAGTCGGGTTGGCCGGTCGGTGGATCGCACACCACGAGGTCGGCCTTGAGGCCGGGGAAGCGGTCGTCGCGGAGCGTATCGCCTTGAGCGACCTCGACAGTGCCGGAGCGTTCCTCGAGCGCGGCCCGTGCCATGACGAACTCGGGCAACCCCCTTGCCAGGTCCTGCCCGACCCGTCCTGACACCTTTGCGCCGCCGACCGACAGCAGCAGGTCGCCTATCCCGCAGGCCGGGTCGTAGACCACGCCCTTCGTCTCGCCCGCGAAGTGTCGGACGGCTCGGACGAGCGCGGGCGTCGACACGTGCTCTCCACCGCTATGGCTCGCGGATGCCACTAACCGCGCGGCGAGATCCCGGATGAGCTGTCCGGGGGTTCGGTCACCCGCCATCTGGGAGACGAGTTCGGCCATGGGCCCGCTCAGCGGACGTTCCACCCGCTCACCGCGCAGTTCGGCCGCGACGGCGACGAGCGCCCCGATCATGTCTTCGCCGCGTTCGGCGCGGAGTGCGTGCCACAGCCTGACCTCGTCAGCCACCCCTTGGCCCTTGCCCTGCCGTTCCAGCCAGCGGCGGACGTCCGGCAACGAGAACAGGGGCGCCGACGCCGTACCGCCCGCGGGTTCCGGGAAGTCGGCGTGGCGGCGCCGCCAGTTCGACACGGCCGCGCGGGTCACCCCGGCCATCCGGGCGATCTCCGCCGGTGGAACCAGCGGCTCTTCATCAGCCATAACGGCAACGTACACGGCTGTGAGCATTTGATCAATCATTAATCGCGTTGACAACGCTAACAAGATGCCCGACTCTGTTTACACAGCAGGTCGAGCGCGGCATCCACCGCGGGAACCCGCCGCGCGCCCTTCTCCAGCCCACGGTCGCCTGGCCGGGGCCGTCTTCCCCGGAGGTTCACCTTGTCCGCGTCGACCCATGAATTGACGATCTACCGCATCTCCAACGCGGCCCCTGACGAGGCCGCGTTCCTCGAAACGCTGCAGGGGACGTACCTGGACGAGGCCGCGTCCAGTGACATGGCGTTCCCCGAGTACCCGGACGCCACGGCCGTCGCGTTCCATTGGCAGCGCGACCCCGTGTCACCGCACTGGATGAACGCGGCGAGACACCTCATCGGACCGCTCCCCGACGACTACCGGAACAACGACTGCGGCGCCCTGCTGCTGCTCGACGTGGACCGAGTCAGGTACGCGATCGGCTTCGGCGGCGGCTGGCGGACCATCCCCGAGCAGTTCAAGGACCACCGCTTCGGGCTCGGGTTCACCATCCGGGCCGTGGACGCCGAGCAGGTCCGTTCCGTCGTCCGGCGCTCGATGACCGGGCTCGGGCGCCAGGACGCCACCCACGTCCCGTCCGGCATCCCCATCGGGCACATCGGCCTCAGCGAGTACACCGAGATCGTCGGCAGGCTCGCGGGCATGGTCGATCCCGCGGACCTCGGTCTCTCCGGCACCCGGCGGATCCGCGTCGAGGGGTCCGCCGGGCTCCGGCTGCGGGTTCCGCTCGACCGCGGACGCCTCGTCGCGCTCCTGCGCAGGATCTCCGAGATCCGCGCTCGGCGGGTGCCGGACGACTTCGCCTTCGTCGAGGCCATCACGCCCGTCCGGGACGACTGGCGCCTCACCGACCTCGACAGGCGCCTTGACGCGCGGCTGCGCGCGGAGCCGGGCCACGACGGCGGGATGCGGCTGGCCGCCGCCGTCCCGATGGACCTCGCGGACCAGGTCCACGAGGCTCAGGGTTACGCCATCAAGATCGGGTCCGCCCTGATCCGCCACCGGGGAGACCTCGATGTGGACTCCGTCCTCCGCCGTTGCCGGTTCCAGCCCCGCGTCCCGGCGCTCGCTGCGATCGAGGCACTCCGGCGCGGCGAGGTGCGGATGTGCGAGGACGACGACGGGGAGCGCGTCCTCGGCAGGGCGGCGGCCGACAAGTGGCTGGCGGCCTCCGTCCGGGTGGACGAGCACGAGTACTTCCTCGTGGAGGGCACCTGGTACGAGGGCGGAACCGAGTACTTCACCTCCGTCCAGCGCCGGATCGCAGATCTGTTCAGGTCCGTGCCGAGCCTTGACCTTCCGGTCTGGAGCCGCGACCTCAAGCCGCCGCCCGGATCGAAGAAGCGCGGCGAGGCCGTCTACAACGAGTGGGTCCAGGACTCGCTCGGTGTCGACCGCTTCCTCAGCCTCGACCGGACGGGTGCCCGCACCGAGTTCCACGGCTCGCACGGGTTCGAGCCGTGCGACCTGCTCGGGCCGGGAAACGAACTCATCCACGTCAAGGGCGGCAAGCGCACCCAGCCCTTCAGCCATATGTTCAGCCAGGCCCTTGTCTCCGCCGAGTCGCTGTACCTCCGTCCCGAGGCCCGCGCGTCCTTCGCCGAGCTCGTCGAGCAGACGAGCCTGGGCAGGCGCGCGTTGCCGGACGGCTGGCGCCCGGAGAAGGTCGTCCTCGCGATGAAGGTCGACCGCCGCACGCCGCTGACGCCGGCGACGCTCTTCCCTAACGCGCAGATCGCGCTCGCGCATCTGGCGCGGACGCTCTCCCGTTACGGCATCGAGGTGGAGGTCATTTCGATCCCCCACGAGGAGGCCTCCTCAGCGGCGGCCTGACCGCGACCTGCCGCACTCGCGCGACTGCCGACCCCGCCCGCCGACTCATCTCTTGGGGAGGGCTGGGGCGGTAGTTAGGGCCCTCGGGTCGTGGAAGGTGAAGTCGGCTGCTGAGGTGCGGTAGAGGTCGGCGTAGCGGGCCACCTTTTCTGAGTCCAGGTCTACGCCCAGTCCTGGGGCCGTTGGGACGGGGAGTCGGCCGTTCGTGTAGTTCTCCAGGGGGCCGGCGAAGGGGGTGCGGAGGATGTCGTCGGTTAGTAGGGCGCCGTAGGCCTGGTTGGGGTAGCGGAAGTTGGGGGTTGCCGCGATCACGTGGACGGCGGCTGCCAGGGCTATGCCGAGTTCGCCGAGGCTGTGTTTGACGACGGGGAGGCCCGCGGCGGCGCAGATTCCGGCTGAGCGTTTGAGGTTGAGGAGGCCGCCGTCCATCTGGTTGTCGACGGAGAGGGCGTCCGCGGCCCGATGGTGGATGACGGCCAACTGGTCGGTGCGCGTCCATGAGGCTTCGTTGGCCAGTAGCGGGGTGTTCAGGCGGCTGCGGACGTAGGCCATTTCCGGGAGGTTCCGACCCGACACCGGTTGTTCGACCATTTCCAAGCCGTACGGCTCCAGGGCTCGTGTGGCTTGAATGGCTGCGCCTGGGGACCATGCCTCGTTGGCGTCGACTCGGATGCCCATTTCGGGGCCTGCGCCGTCGCGGAGGGCGGCGACGCGTTCGATGTCGGCTTCCAAAGTGTCAGCGCCGACCTTGAGGTAGCAGAGGCGGGCGCCTGACTTGGCGGCGCGGCGGGCCTCGGTGCGTACTTCGGTGGGGTCGGAGGCGGCGACGTAGTGGAAGAACTCGACCTCGTCGCGGAAACGTCCGCCGAAGAAGTCGACGATCGGACGGCCGCACGACTTGCCCAGGAGATCCCAGCAGGCCGTTTCGACGGCGGCGATGGCAGGGCTGCTGGAGCCGATGTGGTGCCAGGTGCCGACGACGTCGATGCGCTGGATCAACTGCTCGATGCGCAGCGGGTCGGAGCCGATGACCAGGGGTTCCAGGCTGCGCAGGACGCCCAGCACGACGTCCGCGGACGGGTACGCGGCGGCCTCGCCGAGGCCGGTGAGGCCCTCGTCGGTGTCCACCTCGACGATGACGGAGACGAGGCCGGAGCGGCGGCCGAAGGCCCACACCTCGTCGGTCCGGTAGGGGACGGCGACCGGAGTGGCGCGGAGGGCGGTGATGCGCATGGCGTCTCCTAGGGACGGACGATCAGCGAGCGAGGTGCGTCGGTGAGCAGGACGGCGCCATTGGCTTCGACGAGGGCCGTGTCCGAGACGACGTGGCCGGGGCGGTCGATCCACGACATGAGGTGGAAGACCATGCCCTCCCGGATCCGGGTGCGGCCGCCCGCCCGGATGCCGGGGACGGACGCGCCGCCGACCCAGCTCGGCGGGAAGCCGATGCCGGTGAGGTAGCCGCAGTGGTGGCGGCGCGGGCGCCGTCCGGTGGCCGCGGCCACTGTGCTGGCCCAGGCCGCGTAGACGTCGCCGGTGAGGTTGCCCGGCACCAACGCCGCGCGGGCCGCTTCCAGCCCGGCATGGGCCGCCGACGCGGCCTCGGCCGCGTCCGGGGGTGCCTCGCCGCAGTACACGGTTCGGCTCATCGGGGCGTGGTAGCGGTGGACGCAGCCCGACAGCTCCACGAACAGGCCTTCGCCGTGGCGGAGGTGGTGCTCCCGCCAGGTGACGTGCTCCTGCGCCAGGCGGTCAAGGGAGCGGACGAGGGGCGCGAAGCCCGGCTGGTGCCCGCCCGCGGAGGTCATCGCCCACTGGGCGCGGGCGGCGACGGTGCGTTCGCTGACGCCCGTTCCGGCGGCGTCGAGCGCGGCGTGCATCGCCGTCCCGGAGATGTCGGCGGCCCAGCGGACGAGGTCGATCTCGGACGCCGACTTGACCGTCCGCAACCGGGCGGGAAGGGCCGTGCAGTCCGTGTAGGTGCGGTCGGGCAGCGCCTGGCGGAGGCGGGCCAGGACGGCGGGCGGCAGCGTCATCGAGCCTTCCTCGACGCCGATCGCCGAGCCGGGCGGCGTCACCGACGCCAGGACCCGGGCCGCCGCCTTCGCCGGGTCCTGCGTCTCCCCGTAGAGCGCCTGCCGCGCGGAAGGCACCTGCGCCGTCAGCGTGTGCCGCTCCATGCGCCGCGCGACGAGCACGGGCGGGCCGTCGAGCGGGACGACGGCCATGGTGAACGCGAAGTAGCCCAGGTGGTCCAGGCCGAGCAGGTAGTACAGGTTCTCCGGGCTGGTCAGCGCCACCGCGGCCAGGCCCCGGCGCCGCATGACCTGGCGGAGCCTGCCGGTGCGCGTCCGGTGCTCGTCCTGCGGGACGGCGATGATGAGTTCGGCGGTCATGGCGCCAGTGTGGGGCGGCGGGAAGTCCCGCGACCAGCGAGCTTTTCCGATGTGCGCCGTTAGCGTGGCTACATGGTCTACGAGGTGCGGCGGCTGAGGCTGCTCCGCGAGCTCGCGGCGCACGGCACCATCGCGGCGGCCGCGCAGGCATGCCATCTCACGCCGTCCGCGGTCTCGCAGCAGCTCGGCCTGCTGGAACGCGAGGTCGGTACCCCGCTCCTGCTGCGGGACGGGCGCCGCGTCGTCCTGACCGAGGCGGCGCGCGTGCTGGTCGCGCACACCGAGCGGGTCCTGGCCGAGCTGGAGGAGGCGCGGGCGCAGGTGGCGGGGCTGACCGGGGAGGTCCGCGGCACCGTCAGGCTCGGCGCGTTCCCGAGCGCGGCGGTCGCGCTGGCCGCTCCCGCGATCGCCGCCTGCCGGGCGGAGCACCCCGACCTTCGGATCGTCCTGGACGAGACCGAACCCGACGAGTCGGTCGACGCCCTGCGCCACCACGCCTGTGACGTGGCGCTGGTCTACGAGTACAACCTGCTCCCCCGGATCCGCGACGAGGGCGTGGAGGTGCGGCCCCTCCTCCGCGAGCCCCTCCTGGCGGCGCTGCCACCGGCCGAGGGCCCGACGGCGCTGGCGGAGCTCGGCGACCGCGCCTGGATCGCGCCGCGCAGCGACACGGCACTGCGCACCGTGCTGGAGCGCGCCTGCCAGGCGGCCGGATTCGAGCCGCGGATCGACTACACCAGCGACGACTACACGGTGATCATGTCGCTGGTCGAGGCGGGGGTGGGCGTGTCGCTGCTCCCCCGCCTGGTCACCGAGCCGCTCGCGTCCCGCGTGCACCTGACCCGGGTGAGCGGCCTGGAGCTGACCCGGACGATCTCGATGGCCGTCCGCACCGGCAGCGGCCGCGACCCGCGCGTCGGCGCCGTGACGACCGCCCTCCAGCGCGCCGCGGAAGCCGTCTAGACGAGGTTGTCCTCGACCTTCAGGCCGAACTCGCCGCGGCCGTACATCGACAGGGCGTGCTCGACGTCGTTCGCCACGTGGACGCTGCCCGCGTGGGCGTCGCGCCAGGCGCGTTCGATGACGTTGCCGCGGTGCAGGGAGTTGCCGCCGGCGGTCTTGAACAGGATGTCGATGGCCTCGATGGCGCGCTCGGTGCCGCGGACCTGGTCGCGGCGGGCGCGCAGCCGCAGCTCCATCGGGATCTTCTCGTTGCGGAGCGCGTACTCGTGGATCTCCCGGACGTTCCGGTCGGTCTGCAGGACGGCGGCGTCGATCTCGGACGCGGCGCGGGCGACGGCGACCTGCGCGAACGGGTCCTCGACGAAGCGTCCGCCGCCGAGGCTGAGCCGGATCCGGTCGCGCATCCGCGCCACGTACAGGTCGTGGCAGCCGGCCGCCATCCCGATCACGCTGGCGGTGACGGTGGCGGTGAAGATCGTGCCGAACGGCATCCGGTACAGCGGGCCGGTGTTGACCTTGCGGCCGGGGTTGCGGAGCTGCGCCTGCTCGAAGTTGCGCATCGCGCGGTGCGCCGGGACGAACGCCCGCTCCACGACGATGTCGTCGCTGGCGGTGCCGCGCAGGCCCATCGAGTCCCAGACCTCGCGGATCTCGTAGTCGGTCTTCGGGACGAGCACCGTCATGAAGTCGACCGGACGGCCCTCCGCGCCGACGACGAGCGCGCCGAGCAGCGCCCAGGACGCGAACTCGCAGCCGGACGAGAACGACCAGCGCCCGCTCACCTCGTAGCCGCCGTCGACCGGGGTGAGCCGGCCGATCGGGGCGTAGGACGAGGCGACGAGGGTGTCCGGGCCGGCGCCCCACACCTCGTGCTGCGCCTCGTCGGCGAAGAGGCCGACGTGCCAGGAGTGGACGCCGAGGATCGCCGCGACCCAGCCGGTGGAGCCGCACGCGCCGGAGATCGCGCGGATGACCTCGTAGAACGCGACGGGATCGTCCTCGGCGCCGCCGTAGCGGACGGGCTGGAGCATCCGGAACACGCCGGCGGCGGTCAGCTCGCGGATCGTCTCGGCGGGGATGCCGCCCTTCTCGTCCACGGACCGGGCCCGTTCGGCGATACCGGGCAGCAGCTCGCGCACGGCGTCCAGGACCTCGTTGCTCATCCCGTTCCTTCCCTCTTCCGGCCATTGCAGGAGACCATGCTCGCGCGTCGCCGCGAGGACGCGCGTCCCGGCCACCGGGACTCGCCGATCGGGCCGGTGGACCGCGACCTAATGTTCGAATCACCCATGTATCGCCGAAGGGATGATCCACGTGACCGCTACCGAGTCGGACGCCGTCCGCGCCATCGAGGCGGAGGCGATCACCCGCCGTTTCGCCCGGGGATGGCACTGCCTCGGCCTGGCCGAGAAGTACCGGGACGGCAAGCCCCACACGGTCGACGCGTTCGGGCAGAAGCTCGTGGTCTTCACCGGCGAGGACGGCACGACGAACGTCCTGGACGCCTACTGCCGGCACATGGGCGGCGACCTGTCCGACGGCACCGTCAAGGGCAACGAGATCGCGTGCCCGTTCCATGACTGGCGCTGGGGCGGCGACGGGCGGTGCAAGCGGATCCCGTACGCGCGCCGCGTCCCGCTGCGCGCCCGGACCGCCGCGTGGCCGACGATGGAGCAGGACCAGCTGCTGTTCGTCTGGAACGACCCGGAGGGGAACCCGCCGCCGGCGGACGTGACGATCCCGGTGATCGAGGGCGCGACCCGCGACGACTGGACGGACTGGCGCTGGACGGAGCAGGTCGTCCACACCAACTGCCGCGAGATCATCGACAACGTCGTCGACATGGCGCACTTCTTCTACATCCACCAGTCGTTCCCGACGTACTTCAAGAACATCTTCGAAGGGCAGACCGCCACCCAGATCATGAAGGGCCGGAGCCGGGACGACGCCCGCCGGGAGAGCAGCGGCGGCGGCGGGCCGCGGATGCTCGGCAACTCCTCCGTCGCGTCCTACCACGGCCCCTCGTTCATGATCGACGAGCTGACGTACCACTACGAGGGCTATGACCTGAACTCCGTGCTGATCAACTGCCACTACCCGATCGACGAGAACTCGTTCTCGCTGCACTCGGGCATCATCGTCCAGCACAGCGACAGGCTGTCGCCCGAGGCCGCCGAGGCGAGCGCGCAGAAGCTGTCGCAGTTCATCCTGACCGGCTTCGAGCAGGACGTCGCGATCTGGAAGCGCAAGGCCCGCATCGACAACCCGCTCCTGTGCGAGGAGGACGGCCCGGTCTACCAGCTCCGCCGCTGGTACCGGCAGTTCTACGTGGACGTCGCGGACGTCACGCCGGAGATGACCGACCGGTTCGAGTTCGAGATCGACACGACGCGCCCGGTCGAGTCGTGGGAGCGCGAGGTCCAGGAGAACCTCGCGCGCCGGGAGGCCCAGGGAGCCTCGGCGTGACGGTCCGCCAGGACGAGCGCCTGCTGGACGGCCCGCTGCTGCCGGTCCGGTGCCGCCGCTGCGCGGCCGAGGTGCTGGTGCGCAAGTCGACCTGGGAGCAGACGAGCATCCAGTGGAACGCCGAGGCCAGGGCCGCGTGCACGGGCCTGGACGACCCGCACGCGACGTGCCCGGCGCTCCGCTCGGCGATCCAGGAGGCGGCCCTGACCGGCGCCATCAGGGTCATGGAGTGACGACCGGGCCCCACTAGACGGTTCGCCATGCCCACGTCCCGGTCGCGGGTCTCTCCCTGCACGTCGCGAAGTCGGGAGACCCGTCCGGCCACCCGTACCTGTTCCTGCACGGCTGGCCGGAATCGTGGCGGACGCGGCACGGCGTGATGGCCGCCGCCCCGCCCGAGCTTCTCTGAGCGGAGGTGAAAGATTCGGGGGCACCCCGACATGAGCAGGTGACCACCGACCACAGGAGGCCACATGCCGAGGACCCCCGATGACGGATGAGGACGAATTCGCGGCCGTCTACGCCGCGACCTACAAGGCACTGCTCGCGTATGCGCTGCGCCGCTGCGACACCCCCGAGGACGCCGCCGACGTCGTCGCCGAGACGTTCGCGACCGCCTGGCGGCGCGTCGCCGACATGCCGGCGGGCGACGAGGCCCGGCTGTGGCTGTACGGGGTGGCCCGCCGCGTCCTCGCCAACCACCGGCGCGGCGTTCTGCGCCACTCACGGAAGACGGCGGCGCTGCGCGCCGAACTGCGCGCGGCCGCGCCGGCACAAGACGCCTCTCCGGTGAGCGACGTCTTCCGCGCCCTGCCGGACCGCGACCGCGAGCTTCTCGCCCTGGTCGCCTGGGAGGGCCTGTCCGTCGCCCAGATCGCCACGGTGCTCGGCTGCTCCCGCAACGCGGCGAGCATCCGGCTGTACCGCGCCCGGCGGCGCTTCGCGCGCGCCCTGCGGGCCGCGGGCATCGACCGTTTCGAGGCCGCCGCGCAGTCCCGGCCCGTCCTGCAGAGGAGTGAGCTGACATGACGTCCCCGATCGACGAACTCGTGGCGAGCCTGAACCCCGTGCACGAGGACGAGATCACCAGCGAGCCGTCCGGCGCGGCCGGGCGGGCGCTGCTCGCCGACGTCACCACCGGGGAGACCCCGGCGCCGCGGCGCCGCCGCCTCCCCCGCCGGGCCCGCGTCGCGATCGGCGGCGCGGTGCTGGCGGGTGCCGCCACGGCGACCGTCGTCGTCCTGTCCGGTCAGGACTCCGGGCCCCTGCGCAGCTACGCCAACGCCGCCGTGCGGATCGACGTGGAGGGCGACGGGTACGAGGTGGAGATCAAGGACGCCTACGCCGGCCAGGAGGAGTTCCGTGAGGCGTTCGCCAAGGTGGGGCTCAACGCCCGGCTGAGCATCGTGCCGGTGTCCCCGGCTCGCGAACGCGAGATCATCAGAGTCGGTTCGCTGCCCGATTCCGGCGGCGGCCCCGTCTCGCCGGGAGGCGTGCGCGGCACCTTCACCATGGTCCTGGACTGCCCGCCCGGCCGTGACACATGCCCGCTCAGGGTGCGGCTCGGCGGTGCGCTCTTCCGGCATGAGGGCGGCGAGGTCGTCATCGGCCGCAAGGCCCGTCCGGGCGAGGTCTACGCGGACGCCACGCCGGCGCGCGGCGACCACCCGGAGAGCCTCCGCCTCACCGGCCGCACCGTCGGCGAGGCGCTGGCGGACCTGCGCCGCCGCGGCCTCACGGCGTCCTTCTCGCTCGGTGAGTTCAAGGCGGACGGCTCGGGCTACATGCGGAACGCGCCCGCCGGGTGGCAGCCGGACGCCGGACGCCGGGTCACCGGCGCCTGGGTGCGCAGCTCGAACTCGATCGGCCTCCTGATCACCCCGGCGAAATCCGACCCGAAGCCCGATCCAGCCGGGTGAGGGCCGCCGCCTCGTCCCGCACCCGGGCCAGGTGACGCGCTGCCCGTTGGTCGGCCGCCGTGAAGCTCGCCCGGATCGCTGGAGAGCCACGGTCAGCGAAGGCGATCTCGACCACCTGCGGTCGATCGACGCAATACCGGTCGACCGCAGGTGGCGTGGGAACGGTCGATCGTCAGGCCGTTCGGTAGGTGATCCAGGCTCGGCCCGCTTGCGCCGCTTCGTTGCGGATGCACACCGAGCGGGTGTGTTCGGCCGGTGGCCTGGACGTCCGGGGTTCTCCGCTGTGGCGGCGGCAGGGGGTTGACCTCAAGATTGGTTGAGGTTCTAGCGTTCCACTTGATCGACGATGAAGGGGGACGGCATGCGGGTTGCGGGGTTCACCGAGCCAGGAGGGCCGGACGTGCTGAGCATCCTTGACCTGCCGGTGCCCGAGGCCGGGCCTGGGGAGGTGCGGGTGCGGGTGCGGGCGGCCGGGGTGCAGCCGTTCGATCTGGCCGTGCGGGAGGGGTGGAGGCCGCCGGGGACGCCGGAGGGCTTCCCGCGCGTGCCCGGCAACGAGTTCGCCGGGGTGGTCGACCAGGTCGGCGCGGAGGTGACCGGGGTGCGGGCCGGCGACGAGGTGGTCGGCAACTGCCGGCTCAACGCCTACGCCGAGTACGTCGTCGTCCCCGCCGGGGCGCTGGCCGCCAAACCCGCGAGCATGCCGTGGGACGTGGCGGGCGGTTTCCCCGCCGCCGTGATGACCCCGCACATCGCGCTGGAGGAGATGGGCGTCGGTCCCGGCGACACGCTGCTCGTGCACGCGGCGGCGGGCGCGGTCGGGACGGTCGCCGTCCAGCTCGCCCGCATCGCCGGGGCCTCGGTCATCGGCACGGCGAGCGAAGCCAACCACGAGTACGTGCGGTCGATCGGCGCGACCCCCGTCGCCTACGGCGACGGTCTGGAGGAGCGCGTGCGCGCCCTCGCGCCGGGCGGCGTCGACGCCGCCCTCGACGGCGCCGGCGGCCACGCCCTGGACGTGTCCCTGAGTCTGGTCAAGGACCGGAGCCGGATCATCACGCTCGTCGAGCACGGCCGCGCCGCCGAGCTGGGCATCCGGATCACGCCCGACCGGCGCTCGGCCGCCCGCGTCGCCGAGGCCGCCCGGTTCTACGACGAGGGGCGGCTGCGCATCCACGTGCGCGGAGCCTTCCCGCTCGACCGCGCCGCCGACGCCCACCGCGAGGTCGCGACCGGCCACGGCCGCGGCAAGGTCGTCCTTCTGATGGACGGCGCGCTCTAGTACTCCGCCGCGGCGATTCCGGCGAACGAGCGGATGAGCGGGTCGGTGTCGGCGCTGTTCCAGGCGACGACGAGGCGGCTGGGCGGCATGTCGTCCAGGGGGACGACCGTGAGCCCCTCGGGCGACGGATGGGTGAGCGGCATCAGCCCGATCGTCCCGTTCCACAGGACGGCCTGAAGGCACTCGTGGGCGGTGCGGACCACCGGCCCCTCCTGGAGATCGCCGGCGGGCGTCCAGTAGGCACGCCAGACGGGATCGGTCCCCTCGGGCAGCCGGAACCATCGGCGGCCCTCCAGATCGTCCAGGCGGAGGGCCTCCCGGTGGGCGAGCGGGTCATCGGTGCGCAGGACCACCCCGACGGGGTCGGTGCGCAGCACGCGGGTACTGACGCCGCTCTCGTCGAACGGCGCCCGGGTGAACGCGATGTCGGCCAGGCCGCCCCGCAGTCCGGCGGTCGGATCGGCGAAGTCGGCCTCGCGGATGCGGACGCGCACCTCCGGGTGACGCCGGCGGAACGCGGCGACGAGCCCGGTACCGCCTTGCTGGACGCTGTCGGCGAGCGTGCCGATGGTCAGGGCGGCGCCGCCGGTCGCGGCGGCGACCCGCGCACGCGCCCGTTCCGCCCGCTCCAGCAGCGTGCGCGCCTCGCCGTAGAGGACGGTCCCCGCCGCGGTGAGCGCGACACCGGCCGGCGAGCGCTCCAGAAGGACGGCACCGAGATCGGTCTCCAGCTGCTTGATGGCCCGGCTCAGCGGCGGCTGGGTCATGTGCAGGCGGGCGGCGGCGCGTCCGTAATGCCGCTCCTCTGCCACGGCCACGAAGTAGCGCAGCGCACGTAGGTCCATCAGCGGCGATGATACCCGCGTGGTATCGGGGGTGCCGGATCGGTGTTGGACGCCCCGGCACCGTCCGCGATGAGGTGGACGGGGCGTCGCCTTCTGAGGAGTCCGTCATGGCCGAATACGTGCTGCCCGACCCCGCCGTGCAGGTCACCGGAGCGGAGGAGATCGACCGCGACCTCCTCGTCATCCCGAACCGGCGCGTCCCGCTGGTGCCCAACATCGGCGTCATCGGGGGGACGCATTCCGTCCTGGTCGTCGAGACCGGATTGGGCACGGACAACGCCGAGGCCGTCCTCAAGTTCGCCGCCGACCACGCCGGCGGCCGCAAGCTGTATCTGACCACGACGCACTTCCACCCCGAGCACGCGTTCGGCGCCCACGTGTTCGGCGAGGAGGCCATGTACCTGGCCAACGAGGCGCAGGCCGACGATCTCGCCACGAAGGGCGCCGGCTACCTCGGCATGTTCACGGGGCTCGCCGAAACCGTCGCCCGGCGCCTGGAGGGCGTCGAGGTGGTCGCCCCGGACGTCGTCTACCGGGATTCCTACGACCTCGACCTCGGCGGACGTCGCGTGGAGCTGCGCGCCGCCGGCCGGGCGCACAGCAGGGGAGACCAGGTCGTCACCGTGCCGGACGCCGGGGTGATGTTCACCGGCGACCTGGTGGAGTCCGGCCAGTTCGCGATCTTCCCGTGGTTCCCGCCGCACGACACCGACGTGTCCGGCGTCCGCTGGATCGCGGTGATGGAGCGGCTGGCCGCCGCAAGGCCCCGGACGGTGGTCCCCGGCCACGGCCACATCGGCGGCCCGCGGCTGCTGGCCGACGTCCGCGACTACCTGCGCCTCCTCCGTGACGAGACCTGGGTCCGCCGCGACTCCGCGATGAGCGAGGAGACCATCATCGAGGAGGTCAGGGCCCTCATGCTCGATCGGCACCCCGAGTGGGAGGGCCGGGATTGGATAGAGAAGGGCGTTGCCTGCCTATGCGCCGAGCACCCGCACTCCTAGCGCGGCACGTGTTCGTAGGTGCCGTTGTGGTGTTCGTACAGGGGGTCTCGGGTGTTGAGGGCTTCGGCGCGCAGGGAGCGTTTGAGAACCTTGTTGGTCGGGGTGCGGGGTAGTTCCTCGACGATGCGGACGTAGCGGGGCGTCCACTTCGTGCCCAGGTCCGGTTGCGCCGCCAGAAACGCCGTGAAGGCCGGGGGGTCGAAGGTGTGGTCCGGTGCCAGGGACACGGCCGCCATCACCTGGTCGCCGACGTGCTCGTCCGGGACGGCGTAGACGGCGACGTCCGAGAACGCCTCGAAGCGGGACAGGAGGCGTTCGACCGGGGCCGCCGCGATGTTCTCACCGTCCACGCGCAGCCAGTCGTCGTCGCGGCCGGCGAAGTACCAGTAGCCGGCCGCGTCGCGGTAGGCGAGGTCGCCCGACCAGGTCCAGCCGTCCCGGACGCGCCGGGCCGTCGCCTCGGGGTTGTTGTAGTAGCCCTCGAACTTGGCGGCGCCCATCGTGTCGACGATCTCGCCGATGGCCTCGTCGGCGTTGAGGAGCACGCCGTCGGCGTCGAACTCGGCGCGCGGGCACTCCCGGAGGGTCGCGGGGTCGACCACGATGGTGCCGGCCTCGGCGACGCCCAGGGACCCGGGCGGCGTGCCGGGGACGCGGTTGAGCCGGATCTCGCCCTCGCTCGACCCGTAGGAGTCGATGACCGTGCAGCCGAAGCGGCGGGCGAACTCGGCGATGTCGCGCTCGTTCGCCTCGTTGCCGAAGGCGATGCGGAGAGTGTTGTCGGCGTCGGACGGTTTCTCTGGGGTGGCCAGGATGTAGCTGAGCGGCCTGCCGACGTAGTTGAAGAACGTGACGCCGAAGCGGCGGACGTCCGGCAGGAAGCCCGAGGCCGAGAACTTGCGGCGCAGGACGACGCGCCCGCCCGTGGCGACTGCGGGGGCGATCCCGGCCATCAGGGCGTTCGAGTGGAACATCGGCATCACGACATAGAACACGTCGTCGCGGGTGAGGCCGCGCCGGTCGCGCTGCTGGACGGCGATCCGGCCCAGCCTGCCCTGCGTGCAGATCACCGCCTTGGGCGCGGAGGTGGTGCCCGAGGTGAACACCAGGGAGAAGATCGTCTCCGGGGCGACCGGGGAGATCGCGGCCGGCGGCGCCGACACGCGCTCGGTGTACGCGAGGTCGTCGACGTTCAGGGACGGGACGTCGGTGAGGTCTTCCAGGAGGGGCGCGCGGGAGGTCTCGGTGACCAGCAGGGCGCAGCCGGTGTGGGTGATGTCGCGGGCCAGCTCCGCACCCCGCCGTGTCGGGTTCAGCTCGACGACCGGGACTCCGGCGAGCGCCGCGCCCAGCAGCCAGAACAGGTGCTCCGGGCCGTTCTCCAGGAACAGGCCCACGTGCCCGTCCAGATCGCGGACGAGGGAGGCGCGGCGCCGGGACTCCTCCACGACCTCGCGCCACGTCCAGGACCGGTCCTCGAAGCACAGGCCCGTGCGGTCGTCGTCACCGCGCGCCGCGACCAGCTCGGCGAACGCGGCCTCGCGCGCCGGCCGGTCGTCGCCCAGCACGGCCGTCCTCTCAGTCACCGCGCCACCTCCGGACGGGACGTGTCTCGATCGAGTCGATCCGCTGCTCGCGGCGGGCGAAACGCCAGGTCCCGGCGTCGAGCCGGTAGGCGTCGGTGTAGCGGCAGTGCCAGACGAGGTCCGACGCGCCGGTCAGGTGGTGGGCGACGCAGGCGATCTCCCCGGTGGCGGTGCCCGGCTCGGGCCCTGTGTCGAACACCTGCCCCACGAGCGCGTGGAAGGTGACCGGTATGCCGTTCAGCACCGCCAGCGTGTCCTCTATCTCCGCGCGTCCGGTGAAGGCGCGCACCGGGTCGAGGTCGGCGGGGGCGTCGGGCAGGACGAGCACCGCGTCCTCGGCGAACAGGCCCGCCATCGCGCCGATCTCGCGGCGGTCGGCGTGCAGCGCGTACCGGGCGACCAGGTCGCCCAGGGCCAGCCGGTCTGCGACGTCCAGCGTCATGGCAGTCCCAGGCGCTCGGCGCAGGCCGACAGCTCGTCCCTGGCCTCGTTCAGGTCCTTCGTCGGCCGGCCGCTCAGGACGAGCCGGTCCGCGCCCAGAGCGGCGAGCTTCGCCGCCTTCTCCGGCGTGACCGCCCGCAGCGAGTGCCCGAGGGTGAGTTCGAGCGCGTCCGGGTCACGGCCGTTGCTCTCGGCCTCCTCGCGCATCAGCGCGACCAGGGCCTTGAGCTCCTCCCCCGCCACCCCGAGCGGCTGGAAGCCGTCGCCGTACCGGCCGGCGCGGCGGGCGGCGGCCTTCGTGTGCCCGCCCACGTGGATCGGGATCCCGCCCCGCTGGACGGGCTTCGGGTAGCTCATCGCCCCGGTGAACTGGAAGAACTCCCCCTCGTGGGTCGCTCCGTCAGGCGCGGTGTCGGCCCACAGCGCGCGCAGCACGTGGATCTGCTCGTCGCCGCGCCGGCCGCGCGAGGCGAACTCCGCGCCGCACGCCTCGATCTCCTCCCGCATCCAGCCCATGCCGACGACGAGCCGCAGCCGCCCGCCCGACAGCGCGTCGACCGTCGCGAGCCGCTTCGCCAGCACCACCGGGTGGTGGTCCGGCAGGACGAGGACGCCCGTGGCGAGCCCGATCCGCGCGGTCCGGCCGGCGAGGAACGCCAGCAGGTCCAGCGGGTCGGGGATGTCCAGGTCGTCCGGCAGCGCCATCCTCCCGGACGGGTCGTAGGGGTAGACGCTGGTGTAGCCGCTCGCCACCACCGCGTGCTCCACCGCGCCGACCGACTCGAACCCGCAGGCCTCGGCGTGCCGGGCGTACTCGCCGATCCACGCGGGATCGGCGGTGACGCCGGCCGCGACGGGGAGCAGGACCGCGTACCTCACCCGCTCCCCTTGAGCCGCGCGGCGGCGGCGCGCCCGGCGCGGCGGCCGAAGAACGTGCCGTCGCCGAGGGACGTCCCGCTGACGTAGCCCTCGCCGTGGATGCCGGAAGCCGTGCGCCCCGCCGCGTACAGGCCGGGGATCGGCTCACCGGAGAGGTCGCGGACCTCGCCGTCCACGGTGGTGTCCAGGCCGCCGAGGGTGAACCCGCCGGCTCCCGTTCCGGCGCCGTGCCTGCCCGCGCCGAAGAACCCGTCGCGCGGGTCGATCGCGGCGAACGGCCCCTTCAGCGGACGCAGCCACTTGGCGTCCTTGTGGAAGTAGGGGTCCTCGCCCTTCTCGGCGTACCGGTTGTAGGTCTCGACCGTCTGCTCCAGCGAACCGGACGGCAGGCCGAGGGACTCCTCCAGCTCCGCGATCGTCTCCGCCGCGTGCTTGGGGTGGACGCCCCACATGTCCGCTTCGGCGATCTCGTCGTACCCGGCCTCGTCGATGATCGCCCAGTAGGGGCCGGGCTGGTGCTGGACGGCCCGGTGGCTGAACAGGCCCGGGTAGACGTCCTCGTTGATGAACCGGCGGCCGAGGCCGTCCACGAGCATGCCCCGGCAGACGACGGCGGGGTTGGCGGTGAGCGCGATCTCCACCGTCGCCATCCGGCGGGTCGCGGCGCCGAGCGCGGCCGCCATCCGGATGCCGGACCCGTCGCTGGTGCCGTCGCTGACCTTGTCGTGCCCGAGCAGCACCGGCGCGTGGTCGGCGAGCATCTCCTCGTCGTCGACGAACCCGCCGGAGGTGAGGACGACGCCCCTGCGCGCCCGGTAGGCGACCCGCTCGGAGAACGCGCGCGCGACGACCCCGGCCACGCGGCCGTCACCGTCCACGACGAGGTTGGTGGCGTAGGTGTCCCGGTGGGTGGCGGCGCCCGCCTCGGCGACGGCCGCGATCAGCTTCTCCATCAGGATCCCGCCGGCGAACATCGGCGTCTCCGGGCGGTGCCCGCGCGGCGCGGGCCGGGCGATCGTGTTGTACGGCCAGGCGTTCTCGCCGAGCCACATCAGGCCGTCGTCGGTGTGCGGCATCCAGCCCGGCGCGTCGAACAGGCTCTCCTTGAACGGGACGCCGCGCGCGCGGAACCACTCGAAGTGCTCGACGCTCCCGTCGCAGTACAGGCGCAGCTTCTCCTCGTCGGCGTGCGGGCCGAGCGCCGCCTTGAGGAAGGCGAACATGTCGTCCGGCGTGTCGTCGAAGCCGCACGCCTTCTGCACCCGCGTGCCGCCGCCGAGGTACAGCTCCCCGCCCGACTGCGCGGACGTTCCGCCAGGGCCGCTCGACCGCTCCAGGACGAGGACGTCCGCGCCCGCCGCCGCGGCCTCGTACGCCGCCGCCGCGCCGGCGGCCCCGAAGCCGACCACCAGCACGTCGCACTCGTGGTCGACGTCCACCTCGGCGGCGGGGACCGGTTCCACCGAAGGCCTCGCCACCGGCGTCAGCCCTTCTTCCGCGGCGTGAACGCGGCCAGCGGCTCGGAGCCGGACCAGTCGTGGCCCCAGTAGCTGTCCTTGGTGATCTCTTCGGCGGTGTAGTAGGCCTCGTCCACGAGCAGCCCCTCGCAGCCGTACTCGATGTCCCAGCCGCCGGGCGCCCGGACGTAGAACGACACCATCTTGTCGTTGGTGTGCCGGCCGAGCGTGGAGGAGATCGAGAACCCCTTCGCCGTGACGGCGTCCAACGCGATGCCGACCGCGTCCAGCGAGTCGACCTCCACCATCAGGTGGACGAGGCCGGGCGCGCCGTCGTGCGGGGCCGGGCAGATGGCCGCGCTGTGGTGGCGCTGGTTGACGCCCATGAACCGGATCCGGACCGGGCTGCCGCCGACCTTCATCGCGCCGCGCGGCAGGAACCCGAGGACCTCGTTGTAGAACGCGGTGGTCTCGGCGAAGTTCGGGGTCGGCAGGACGACGTGGCCCATGCCCATGGCGCCGGTGACGAACTTCTGCGCGAAGCCGGTGCGCAGGGGGCTGTGGTCGAGCACCGGGCCGAAGAACACCTCGACGGGCGTCCCGCCCGGGTCGGTGAACGCGATCACCTCCTCGGCGTCGCGCTCGGCGGCCTCCTTCGGCTTCAGCGCCGTGACGGCCGTCCCGGCCTTCTCGACGGCCTCGCGGACGGAGGCGAGCGCGTACTGGTCGCGCACCTCCCAGCCGACGGCCAGCACCCGGTCGTCGTCCCCGGGCAGCAGTTGCAGGCGCGACCGCCGCTCGTCCATGCGCAGGTACAGCCCGTCCGGGTCGGGGCCGGTCCCCTCGGCGAACCCGAGCCCGTCGAGGGCGAATTCGCGCCAGCGGTCGATGTGCCGGGTCTGGACCCTGAGATAGCCCAGCCCTCGGATCTGCGTCATTCCTCTCACTCCCTTAGATCATCGAGCGCATCGGGCCCTGCGGGGGCTCGATGTCCAGGTCCGTCAAGGCGGAGACGTGGTAAACCGAGCCCGGGACGTGGATGGCGTGCGCCAGCCCGACGTGCGCGTCCCGCCAGAACCGCTGGATCGGGTTGTCCGTCCGCATCGCGTTCCCGCCGGACCGGACGACGATCTCGTTCATCGCCTGCACCGCCCGCCACGCCGCGCGGACCTGCGTGCGGCGGCCGGCGGCGCGCTCGGCGAACGTCGGCACGTGCCCGGAGGCGACCATGTCGTACATCCGCGAGCAGTTGTCGAGCAGCGCGGTGCGGGACGCCTTGATCTCCTCGGCGGCCTCGCTGATCGCGTACAGCACGTACGGGTCGTCCTTGATCTTGGTGCCGGTGATCTGGACGCGGTTGCGCTGGTACTCCAGGTGGTGGTGCAGCGCTCCCTCGGCGATGCCGATCACCGCGGCGGAGATGCCGAGCGGGAACACGCAGGAGAACGGCATCAGGTAGGACGGGTTGGTCAGCCCGGCCTCGCGCGGCGCGGAGCCGTCCACGACCTTGGTGTACTCCAGCGTCCGGTACGCGGGGACGAACGCGTCCCGGACGATGATGTCCTTGCTGCCGGTGCCCTTCAGCCCGGCGACGTCCCAGGAGTCCTCGACGATCTCGTAGTCCGAGCGCGGCAGGATGAGGTGCAGCGAGCGGGGCGGCATCGCCATCTTGCCCTCGTCGTCGCCGAGCATCCCGCCGAGGAAGATCCAGTCGCAGTGGTCGGTGCCGGAGGAGAACTGCCAGCGGCCGTTGAACACGTACCCGCCGTCGACCGGCCGGGCGATGCCCATCGGCGCGTACGGGGACGCGATCCACGTGTCGGGGTCCTCGCCCCAGATCTCCTCGCGGACCTTCGGGTCGGCGTAGGCCAGCTCCCACGGGTGGACGCCGACGATGCCGGCGATCCAGCCGGTGGAGCCGTCCAGGGCGGCGATGCCCATGACCGTCTCGGCGAACTCCCGGGGGTGCACCTCCAGGCCGCCGTGCGCCTCCGGCTGGAGCAGCCGGATCACGCCCGCGTCCTTCAGGATCTGCGCGGCCTTGTCGTCGAGCCTGCCGAGGGCCTCGTTGGCGGGGCCGAGCTCGCGGATCTGCTCCGCCCTCTCCATGATCGTGTCGAGCACGCGGTTCGCCATCGCCTGTCTCCCGTATGTGTCGTCAGCCGTCGTAGGTGATCTTCAGCCGGTCGGTGACCGGCCTCGCCTGACAGGCGAGGATGAGGCCGTCGGCGAGATCCCGCTCGTCGAGGACCGAGTTGGCGTCGAGGGTGACCTCGCCCTCCAGCTTCACGCAGGCGCACGCCGAGCAGTTGCCCTCGCGGCAGGAGAAGGGGGCGTCGACGCCCGCGCGCAGCAGCGCGTCGAGGAGCCGTTCGGACCTCGGCCAGGGGACGGTCCGCGTCTCGCCGTCCATCTCGACCTCGATCTCGCCCGCGTCGCCGTCGTCGGGCGCCTCCTCGGAGGCCTCCGGGTTCTCGAACGGGTCGCCCTCCAGCGAGAAGAAGCGCTCGGCGTGCACCCGCGCGCCGAGCCCGGCGAGCGTCTCGGTGACCAGGTCCATGAAGACCTCGGGCCCGCACACGAAGACGGGGCGGCCCGCGTACGGGCCGGCCAGGGACCGGACGGCCGCGGCCGTCGGGAGCCCCTGCACCGACTCCAGCAGGTGGACGACCGTGAGCCGCTCGGGGTACCGCTCGGTCAGCTCCCGCAGCTCGGCGGCGAAGATGACCGACCGCTCGTCCCGGTTGGCGTACAGGAGCGCGACCCGCGCGGTGCCGCCGGCCAGGCACGACTTGAGGATCGACATGACCGGCGTGATGCCGCTGCCGCCCGCGACGAGCAGCAGGTCGTCGTCCAGCGAGGGCGGGGTGAACGTGCCCGCCGGGCGCAGCACCTCCAGCACGTCGCCCGCCGTGACGTTGTCGCAGATCCAGTTGGACCCGAGACCGTCCGCGACCCGCTTCACCGTCACCTTCAGCCGGTCGTCGGTGAGCGGCGAGCTGCACAGCGAGTAGCAGCGCGCGACCCAGCCGTCCTCGGCCGGGACCCGGACGGTGAGGAACTGCCCGGGGCGGTAGGTGAACCGGTCCCGGTCGCCCTCGGCGGGTTCGAGGACGAGCGAGTGCGCGTCGGCCGTCTCGTGGACGACCTCCACCACCCGCGCCTTGAGTGCCGTCATGACCGTCAGGTGGCCTTCCCGGTGGGCGCGCCCGCGGCGTGCCGGGCCGCGATGTAGCCGAACACGATGGACGGGCCGATCGTCGCGCCCGGTCCCGCGTACTCGTTGCCCATCACCGACGACGAGGAGTTCCCCGTCACGTACAGGCCCTCGATGACCGTCCCGTCCTCGCGCAGGACGCGGGCGTGCTCGTCGCTGACGAGGCCGCCCTTGGTGCCGAGGTCGCCGACCTCCAGCCGGAACGCGTAGTACGGCGCGGTTTCCAGGACGTCCAGGTTCGGGTTCTTCAGGTTCGGGTCGCCGTAGTAGCGGTCGTAGGCGGAGTCACCGCGACCGAAGTCGGGGTCCTTGCCCGCGCGGGCGTACCCGTTGAACGTCTCGACGGTCTCGGCCAGCGCGTCCGCGGGGACGCCGATCTTCCCGGCGAGCTCGGCGAGCGTGTCCGCCTTGAAGGCGATGCCCTTGTCGTAGAACGCCTTCGGGATCGGGGCGCCGGGGAGGATCTGCGCGAACGGGTAGCGGGCGCGGGCCTTGGCGTCCATCACGAACCACGCCGGGACGTGCCCGCCCTCCAGCTGGTCGTGGACGAAGTTGACGTACGGCGCCGCCTCGTTGGTGAACCGCGTCCCGTCGTGCGACACGATGACCTGCCGCGGGATCGCGCGCTCGGACACCAGCGGGATCGTCGCGCCGGCCGGGTGCCGGACGGCGGGCATCCACCACGCGTCGTCCATCAGGTCCAGCGCCGCTCCGAGGCGCTCGCCCGCGCGGATGCCGTCGCCGGTGTTCTCGCGGGCGCCCATCGCGAAGTCCTCCTGGCCGCCCTTGGGGAGGTACTTGTCGCGCATCTCCTGGTTGTGGTCGAAACCGCCGGTGGCGAGCAGGACGCCCTTGCGGGCCCGGATGCGCAGGGTCGTGCCGTCGCGCTTCGCGGCGACGATGCCGGTGACGCGGCCGTCCTCGGTGACCAGCTCGGTCATCGCGGTCCGCAGCCAGAGCGGGATGCCGGCGTCCTTCAGCGCCATCCGGAGCCGGGCGACGAGGGCGCGCCCGCCGGTCGCCATGTGCCGGCGCCGGACCATGTTGGACGAGACACGCCACGCCGCCACCAGCGACGCGCGCCGTCCCGCCCACGTGCGCTTGGCCATCGCGAGGTCGTGGTAGTCCTTCGCCGTGACCCACAGGCCGAGGGGGCCCTTCATGTTGTTCGGCCGCTGGTACTTCTCGTCCTCGCCGAGCTTGCGGGTGTCGAACGGCCTGGCCTCGACGGACCGGCCGAGCGGCCGCCCGCCCTCCAGCTCGGGGTGGTAGTCGGCGTAGCCCTTCGTCCAGAAGAACCTCACCCATTTGCTCTTGCCGATGAGCTCCATGGCGGCGGGGCCGTTGTCGACGTAGGCGTCGAGCCGCGCCGCGGCCACGCGGCCCTCGGTGAGCAGGTCCAGGTAGCGGCGGACCGACTCGCGGCTGTCGTCGTGGCCGCGCGCCTTCAGCGTCGGGTTGTTCGGGATCCAGATGCCGCCGCCGGACAGCGCGGTGGAGCCGCCGAACTTCTTGCCCTTCTCGACGACCAGCGCGCTCAGCCCCTCGTCGTGCGCGGTCAGCGCGGCCGTCATGCCGCCGCCGCCGCTTCCGACGATCACCAGGTCGTACTCGTGGTCCCACTCACTCAGTGCCTCTTGCGGGGGGACGACCCCCCGCTCCCCCCGGTTCGCTTCGCTCAGTGTCTCTTGCGGGGGGACGACCCCCCGCTCCCCCCGGTTCGCTTCGCTCATTCTTAGAGGTCGTCCTTCCGGGTCAGGAACGCCAGCACGGCGCTCTCCCAGGCGGACTTCGCCTCGATCATCACCCAGTGCCCGCAGTTCGGGAAGATGGTCACCTGGACGTCCGGGATCGTCCGCATCGGCACGAGGACCATGTCGACGGGGCTGACCCGGTCGTCCCGTCCCCAGGTGATGAGGGTCTTCGCCTTGAGCCTGTGCAGCATCGCCCAGTACGGCGGCTCGCCGGACGCGGCCATCGCCTTCGCGCGGGCCGCCATCGCCTTCGACCCGTACATGCGGCGGGCGGAGGCGAGCGTGTCGGGGTCGGTGGCCTGCCGCCAGCGCTCCTCGACCATCTCCTCGGTGACCGTCCGCGGGTCGAAGACCATCGAGTTCAGCCACCGGACCAGGCCCTCGCGGGTCGGGTTGTCGGTGAACTCGGCCAGCAGCCGGATGCCCTCGCCGGGCGCCGGGCTGAACAGGTTGGTCCCGATCCCGCCGATGGTGACCAGCCGCCCGACGCGGTCCGGGTGCCGCAGCGCCACCTGCGTCGCGATGATGCCGCCCATCGAGTTGCCGATCACGTCCACCTGGCCGAGGCCGAGGCCGTCCAGGAACCGGACGACCGCGCCGCCCGCGGCCATCATCGGGTGCTCGCCGGTCGGGTCGCTCACCCCGAAGCCCGGGAACTCCAGGACCAGGCACCGGAAGTGCTCGGCGAAGCGGGCGAGGTTGCCGCGGTAGTTCCGCCAGCCCGTCACGCCGGGACCGGACCCGTGCAGCAGGAGCAGCGGCGGGCCCTCACCCGCCTCGTGGTAGCGCAGGACGCCCTGGTCGGTGGCGAGCTCGCGCAACGTCGACTCGTAGGTCAGCTCCGCAGGCATGATCTCCCAGTCCTTCGACGGTGGCTTGTCCGGAACGTAATCGGCGGGGCGGCACGGTCACGCGATGGATCCCGATCAGCGGGACGTGCTGTGCGGCGCGGCCCCGGCGGCCCGCCGCGGCGCCCGCTTCCACTCATCGGGACGCGGGCGCGTGGCCGGCGCGGGACGTGCCTACGTTCGGGGCTCACCGGCCGCTCCTTGGCCGGCCCCGCGCTCGCCCCACCTATTGGACATGTCGCATATTTGATATGACGCCCTAACCGTTCGCAGCCCCGAGGTGACCAGATGCCAGCCGAGCCAGCGCTCACGTCCGCCCCCGAGGCCGCCACGGCCGCGCCGGAGCCGGTGGACTTCCGGAAGGCCATGGCGGAGTTCGCCACCGGCGTCACCGTGGTCACCGCGGTCGACGACGGCGAACCGGTCGGCTTCGCCTGCCAGTCGTTCGCGTCGGTGTCGCTCGAACCGCCGCTGATCCTGTTCTGCGCCGACAAGCGCGGCCGGTCGTGGCCGCGGATCCGGTCGGCGGGGCGGTTCTGCGTGAACGTGCTCGCCGAGGAGCAGCGCGACCTGTGCGAGCGCTTCGGATCGAGCCGCGGCGCCAAGTTCGAGGGCCTGGACTGGCAGGTGTCGCGGTGGGGCGCCCCGACGCTGCCGGACGTGCTGCTCGCGGTGCACGCCGTGGTGCACGACGTGCACGAGGCGGGCGACCACGAGGTGGTGATCGGCCGCGTGCTCGCGGTGGAGCGGCACGAGGTGGTGGACGGCGTCTGGCGGCGGCCGATGGTGTTCTTCCGCAGCAGGTTCGGGGTCGGCGAGCCGGACGCGCCCATCGCCCCCGACCCCTGGGGCATCGGCGACCGCTGGGGCTGGGGCTGAGGTCACCTCCGGTCGCCCGTCACATCCAGTCGCCCCTCACATCCAGTCGCCACGGCCGTCCACCGCGAGCAGCCGGTTCATCGTCTCCGGCGACCAGGACGCCTCCTCGCCCGCCGGGGAGCCGCCGCGCCGGCGGCCGCGGGCGCCCGCGCGGGCGCCCGGCGCCGAGCCGGGGAACAGGATCTGGGACGCCTCCCGCGCGGCGGTCACCACCAGCGGCGCCACGTTCTCCAGCGGCGCGCGGATGTCGCCGGCCAGCGAGATCCCCGCGACCGGCCCCTCCGCGCCGCGGACGGCCGCGGCCACGCAGGAGATCCCCGGGTAGGACTCGCCGCGCTCGAACGCCAGGCCGCGGCGCTGCCGGACCCGGTGCAGCTCTTGGTGGAGCGTGCCCAGCTCCCCGATGGTGCGGCTGGTGAACCGGCTGATCCCGGCGGACAGCAGCGCGTCCACCCGCTCGGGCTCCAGCCAGGCCAGCATCGCCTTGCCGAGCGCCGTGCAGTGCGCCGGGGCGCGCCCGCCCACCCGCGACGGGACGGAGGCGGCCAGGCGCCCGCCGAGCTTGTCCAGATAGAACACCTCGGCGCCGTCCAGGACGGCCAGGTGCGCGACGAGTCCGGTGGTGACCTGCAGCTCGTGCAGCAGCGGCGCTGCGGCCTCGCGGATCTTGCCGTGCCCGCCGTCCTGGCCGCCGAGGCCGAGGGCGCGCTGGCCGAGCCCGTAGCCGAACGAGTGGTGCGCGAGCCAGCGCTGCTTCACCAGCTGGTCCAGGATCCGGTGCGCGGTCGAGCGCGGCAGCCGGGTGCGGCGGGCCACGTCCTCCAGGGTGAGCCGCGCGGTCGGGCCGTTGAACGCGTCGAGGATCAGGGTCATCCGCTCGATCATCGACGGCGGCGACTCGCGGCGCGCCGGCCCGGCCGTCATGGTCTCCGGCGTCGCTGCCTCCGGCGTCAGGGCCTCGGTCATCGCACCTCCTGGAACATGACTGAAATGAATTCTTGTTACCAGGAATGTAGCAATCGCTTGGTCCAGACGGAAGGGGTGCCGTAAGTCCAGGTCAGCCGGAGATCCGGCGGTCCGTGCCGCGTCCCAGGTCGGGCCGTGTGCGGTGATAGAACGTGTTCCTACTCACGGGGCGGGCACGCCCCGCCGCGTCATGGACGGCCGCCGCCGAACCATTCGCCGGCGGAGCGGGACGGGGGCTCGGGGACGGCGTCGCGCGTCCCGCCCGCGTCCGGCGCGCCCTGCGGCCGCCCGCGCGAGGCGAGGCGCTCGCGGAGCTCGGCCTCGGCGCGCGCGTCCTCCTCGGTCGGCGACATGGCGATGATGAGCAGCAGGACCGTCGCCACCACGCCGACGCCGACCACGAGCGGCAGCACGAAGTCGATCGCCCCCGCCCCGGAGGGCGACTCGGTGCCGTGGTGCGCCTCGACCCGCATGGCCGCCATGCCGGTGTAGTGCATGCCGCACACCGCGATCCCCATGATCGCCGCCGCGCCGGCGGTCGCCGCCATGCCGGTGACCCGGACGCTGAACCACAGCGCGACGGTCGCCGCCACCAGCGCGATCACCACCGACAGCCCGACCAGGGCGGGCCGGTAGCCCACGTGCGCGGACATGTTCATGGCCTTCATGCCGGTGTAGTGCATGCTCGCCACGCCGGCCCCGGTGATCAGGCCGGCGGCGATCACCACTGGCGTCCCCGACCCGCCGAAGCCGACCAGGAACAGCCCGACGGCGACGACCGCGATCGCGGTGAGGCAGCTCAGCAGGGTGAGCGGCACGTCGTAGCGGATCTCGGTGTGCGCGACGCTGAAGCCGAGCATCGCGATGAAGTGCATCACCCAGATGCCGGTGCCCCCGATCGCCAGCGCGGCGAGCGCCAGCCAGTAGGCGCGCGAGCCGCCGGCGGACGCCCGCGCGCGGGTCGTGCACAGCAGCCCCAGCAGCGAGCCGACGAACGACATGACATAGGCGGCCGCCGGTGTCAGCGGCCCGTAGGCGAAGTGATGGACCTCCGTCATGAGACTCCCCCGGGAACGTTCCATCCAGTGATCGCCGCATCATAACGACGGTGATCATGACGAAACCCGTGCGCGACCAGGGGAATACTGGCCGGTATTGGACGAGCCGTCACCAGGCGGATCCGTGCGGCGCCGCTGCGTCAGAAACGGGGGATCCGGGGCGGCCCCGCCCCGCGGAACCGCTCCGTCAGGGGGTGATGGCCATGGCCGCGAGGACGCGGGCGGCCAGCTCGTCGTCGCCCTTCGTCTCGACGGTGACGGCGTCCGGGGCGCAGCGCCCCGCGGTCAGGCGAACGTAGGTCTCCCAGGCCATCGCCAGCTCGGCGGTGGGCGACCCGGGATCGGACGGGTGGCCGCGGCCGTCCTCGTCCACCGTGACCGCGGCGCGGAAGTCGGGCGGGCCGGTGATCGCGAAGCTCACGGACCGGCCGGGCCCGGCCTTCGCGCGGCGGGCGACGATGAGCGGCAGGCCGCGGCTCATCAGCTCCCAGAAGCAGTGCGCCGCCGGGGCGTCCAGGTTGCCGGGACGGCCGACCGCGCGGCGGATGTCCTGCTCGTGGGTCCAGCAGTCCATGGCGCGGAACTTCATGAGCCGCGAGTACGGGCCTTCCCTGCCGTCCGGGCACATGACGATCTTGTCGGGGTCCAGGCCGGGCAGCTGGGCGAGGCGGCGCTCCAGCACGTCCGCCAGCTCCGCGGCCACGTCCGGCCCGGGGACGGGGCGCCGCGCGTGCACCGCGATCTCCAGGTACCGGCCGAAGTCGTTGCGGACGTGCTCGGACTCGGGAAGCTCGACCTCGGGGGCGGGGTCCCCGAGGAGGTCGTGCTCCACCCCGGCGAGGTGGGCGAACTGGTCCTTGACCGTCCAGCCGGGGCATTCGGTCGGCCGGTCCCAGTCGGCCTCGCCGAGCGTCCCCGCGAGCGCGAGGGCCGAGCGGAGCGTCTGCTCGTAGGCGGCGGTGTTGGCCTGCATCTCGGTCATGTCAGCCTCCATCTGCCCGACGAGCTTAGAGCCGCCCCGGCCGGAGCGCCCGGCCGGGACGGCCCAGGGCGCTCAGGCGTCGAGGGCGCCGCCGATCACGGTCGCGTAGGCGGCCTCGCCCCGGGCGTTGGGGTGGAGCGGGGCGGCGGCGTTGAGCGGCACGTAGCCCTCGATCCAGCGCCTGGACGCCGACTGGCAGGCGTCGTGCCCGGCGCTGGGGGCGACGAGGTCGATGTAGGTGGCGCCGCGGGCGGCGGTCTCCCGGCGGATGACATCGTTCAAGGCGTTGACGGCGCCCTGCAGGAAGTTGGCGTCCACCGGCAGGACGGGCTGGACGGGCCAGCAGCCGTCCTTCTTGATGTAGAGGCCGTAGCCGGTGACGACGACGCGGGCCTGCGGGGAGCGGGCGCGGATGCCGTCCAGGACGGCGGCGAGCCGGGGGCCGAGGTCGCGGGTGCGCTGGGCGACCCGCTCCTCGAACTCGCCCTTGCACGGGGTGGCGGTCGGGTCGAGATTGACGCAGTCCTCGGCGACCCCGACGAGGCCGACGTCGTTGCCGCCGATGGTGAGGGTGACCAGCGTGGTGGACGGGCGGAGCGCGTCGAGCTGGGGCGGGACGGTGCCGGTGTCGACGCCGCCGACGCTGGTGCTCTGCGGGGCGGTCATGTGCGAGGTCTTCGCGCCGCTGCACGTGACGTCCCGGAGGGAGGCGCCGAGCTCGGCGGCCAGCTCGTGCGGGTAGTTGCGGGTGGAGCGCCCGCATCCGATCGGACCGGTGATGTCGGGGATGAGGGGCCCGGAGGCCATCGAGTCGCCGAGGGCGACGTACTCCACGGTGGCCGCCTGGACGGGCGCCGCGACCGCGCCGAGGGCGGCCCCGGCCAGGACGATCGCGCCGACCATGCCGTTGAACAGACGCTTCATGGTGACTCCCGGCGTCATGGACGATGTCGCCGTGATCGTCCAGAATCTGGACACACCGTTCAATTGGCGTGAAAACAGACTCTTCCGGGAGCCGTTGTGACGCGGGACAACCTGCCGCCGCTGTGCATGGCCGGACGGCCGATGGCGGCCCGTCTGCGGGCCCGCGCGCCGCGGCTGACCCGCCGCGTGGTCGCGCGGCTGCTCGCCGAGCTGCCCGTCTACGCGGAACTGCCGCAGGAGGAGGTCGCCGGGGACGTCGCCGGGATCGTCCAGCACAGCCTGCGGCAGTTCGCGGACGTGCTGGAGCGGCGCCGGCCCGCCGCGCCCGGCGAGTTCGCCCGCCAGCGCGACTCGGCGGCGCTGCGGGCCGAGGAGGGCGTGCCGCTGGACGCGATCCTCGCCGCGTACCAGATCGGCGCGGCGATGGCGTGGGACGAGCTGACCGCCGGCGCCGAGCCGGCCGACCTGCCCGCCCTCCAGGAGGCGCTCGGCTACTTCCTCGACTTCCAGCGGCTGCTGATCTCGGCCGTCAGCGCCGCCTACCTGGAGGTCCGGCAGATCCTCGACAGCCAGGAGCACGGCGGCCGGCACGCCCTGATGACCGCGCTCCTGGACGGTGACGCCACCGGCCACCGGCCGGCGCCCCGCTACGCCGTCCTAACGCTCGCGTTCGCCCCGCATCCGGACGAGCTGGGCGCGGGGCGGCGCGCCCGGATCGCGGCCCGCCGCAAGATCCGCCGCGTCCGCACCGTCCTGGACGACGTCGCCGACGAGCCCGCCCTCACCGCCCTGGACGCCTCGGGCGGGACGGCCCTGCTCCCCTTCTCCGCCGGTGAGGACGTCCTGCGCGACCTGGTGACGGCGGCGGCGAAGGCGGCCGGCATCGGCGTCACGGCGGCGGCGGAGATCACCGGCCCCGCCGGGGTCCCCGCGGCCGTCACCCGCACCTCGGAGATCATGGAGCTGGTGCGCCGCGCGGGCCGCCCGCCCGGCCTGTACCGGCTCGCCGACGTCCTGCTGGACTACCAGCTGAGCCGCCCGAGCGGCGCCCTGCCCGCGCTCGCCGGGCTGCTGGCGCCGCTGGACCGCAAGCCCGACCTGCTGCGCACCCTGGAGCACTACCTGGCCTGCGACCTGAACCGCCGGGCGACCGGTGCGGCCCTGCACGTCCACCCGAACACGGTGGCCTACCGGGTCCGCCGCATCAGCGCCCTCACCGGCCTGGACCCGTCGTGCCCCGGGGACCTCCGGCTGCTGCACGCGGCGCTCGTCGCCCGGCGCTCGCTGGCCTGACCGTCAGGCGTGGTCGATGCGGAGGTGGAGGTCGAGGGTCGCCAGTTCGAGGTGCGGCTCGTGGCAGCGCTCGCACGCCCATACGCCGCTCGGCACGGTGAAGCCGCGCGCGGCGGCGTCGTCGCGCGCGCAGAGCAGCGTGTAGGTCTGGACGAGGCCTCGCCACGTCCGCCGGATCGCCGATGACATTCCCGCTCCCCCCGGAGCCGTACGTTCGTATTCGGCCCAGGATATGGCAACGGGAATGTCAAGGCGAAACGCCGGGGGTCACTGCCCGATCTTCACCCCGGGCTGGCCCTGCCGGTACTGCAGTGGCCGGGCGGCTCGCCGGCCGCGGGCCTCGGCCGCGCCGCGGACCCGGAAGAGCGGCAGGATCGTCCGCCCGAAGGTGTTCTCCATCATCATCGCCGCCGCCGCGTACAGGGCCAGCACCGCCGTGACGACGAACAGCCAGCCGCCGACGTCCGACGCCCAGTCGGACGGGGCCCAGAAGCCGCCGGCGGTGAAGCCCGCCGCGGCCGACAGGCACGCCAGAAGCACCGCCAGCACGAGGTTCTCGGCCAGCGCGGCGAGCGCGCACAGCCCGGTGATCGCCGCGAGGGCGATGTACCAGAACGCGAAGCCCTCGCTCGGGTTCCCGGGGACCGGAGCGAGTGCCGCGGGGAAGGCGCCCACGCTCACCAGCGCGAACAGCAGGCCCCAGGCCGTCCAGAACGCGCCCCACATGCCGTGTATCGCGGTGGCGATCCCGTCGCGCGCCCGGTAGGCCCACATGCCCGCCAGGATCTGGGCGATGCCGGCGAAGAGCACCAGCGGCCACAGGATCAGCGGGGTGAGGGGGCCGCCGTACCACTCGGCCTCCCAGGCTCCGACCATCATCGTCGCCGTCGCGAGCCCGAACAGCCCGAGGATGGACGGTGCCGCGATGGGCTGCAGGAAGATGCGGGTCCGGTCCTCCCAGAACGCGTGCTCGCCGGGTTCGTCCACGCCCCGGCCGGGTGCGGCCGTGGCGGCGCCGGGAGTCGCCATGCCCCCCGCCTGGCCGGCCATGCCCTGACCTGACATGCCTTGGCCCGACATGCCCTGGCCGGCCGCGCCCTGACCGGTGTGCTCGCCGGGCGCCGGCGGGGCGGCACGCTCTTTACGCCTTGCCATGAGATCCCCCTGTGGAATTCGGAGAGCTGTAAATGCGTCCCTAACCGGGGTATTGGCGACCAAACAGTCGGACATTCACCTTTCCCCGGTACAAACGGGGACATTTACGGAGAATTCGAACCGACGTGGGGATCCGATGAACGTCAGCGCCGCGGACGGCAGTGGATCTGCAGGCCGGGGGACGTGTGCCAGCCGATCATCGCGAAGAGCCGGTCGATGTGCGGCGAGACCGCGTGCAGGACGAGCAGCCGGCCGTGCTCGTCGAGGTCGCGGGCGGCCTTGGTGAAGGCGCGCAGGCCGGCGACGTCCACGAACTCCACGGCGGTCAGGTCGACGTGCAGGTCACCGGGCATGCGGGCCTGGGCGGCGTGCAGGGCATTGCCGACGTCCGGGGCGTTGGAGACGTCGATCTCGCCGGACATCTGGAGCCGGGGCGACGCCGACGCGGCCGCGATGCGCAGCAGCGCCGTGTCGTGCTCGACGATGTCGTAGCGGGGCGCCGCCGCCCGCGCCCCGGAGTCGAGGCCGCCCTCGCCGTCGGTGATCCGCCAGACCGTCATCCGCTCCTCGCCCTCGACGGGGCGCCGCTACCGTGCGCGGCCCCGTATATGCCAGGCTCTCACCTGTCGGCACCTTCTGAACCCCACCGGGCGGATTTCATGGACGAGAAGGCGATTCTGGAACGTATCAACGAGTTCATCGAGGAGGAGCACGCGCTCCGGCAGGCGCACGAGCGGGCCGAGACGAGCAATGCCGACGCGCAGCAGCGGCTGCGGCGGCTGGAGGTGGCGCTCGACCAGTGCTGGGATCTCCTGCGGCAGCGGCGGGCCCGCATCGCGGCGGGACAGAACCCCGACGACGCCGAGGTCCGTCCCGCCGCGGAGGTCGAGAACTACCGCCAGTGACCCCTCACGGGACCCTGCCGGTAACCCCTCACGGGACCATCCAGCCGAGCACGCCGGTCGACTGCAGGCCCGACAGCAGGCACATCCCGGCGAGGAACAGCAGGCTCCAGAGGACGACGCGGCGGAAGATGTCCCCCTCGCGCCCGTCCAGGCCCACCGCCGCGGCGGCGATGGCGAGGTTCTGCGGGGACACCATCTTGCCGAGGACGCCGCCGGAGCTGTTGGTCGCGGCCATCAGCACCGTCGACAGGTCGGCCTTGTTCGCGGCCGTGACCTGCAGGGCACCGAACAGCGAGTTGGACGAGGTGTCCGACCCGGTGACGGCGGTACCGAGCCAGCCGAGGATCGGCGACAGCAGCGCGAACCCGGCGCCTGCCCCGGCCATCCAGGTGCCGAGCGTGACCGTCTGCCCGGACGCGTTCATCACGAACGCGAGGGCGAGCACGGCCATCACGGTGACGATCGCCCACTTGAGCTGGACGAGGGTCGTCCAGTAGGCGCGCAGGGCCTTGCCGAAGCCGATCCCGAGGGCGGCCATGCTGATCAGCCCTGCGACGAGCATCTGCGTTCCGGGCGTCGTCAGGTAGTTGAAGCTGAAGGTGGGCAGGGTCAGCGGCCGGCCGGTCGGCCCGGTGAGGTCCAGGCCGGGCCAGGAGAACGTCCGCGTGGCCTTGTCCAGGAGGTCCTTGACCTGGTCGATCTGGCAGACGACGAAGACCGCGATGATGATCGCGTAGGGGGCGTAGGCGCGGGCGACCTCGGCGCGCGAGTCCTTGGCGCGCTCGTCCTTGGCGCCGCCCTCGACGCGGGCGGCGAACTCGGGAGTGGGCTCGTCGGCGGCGCCGCCGGCGACGGGGGCGGGCTGGGCGGGCGTCGCGGAGGGCCGCAGCCGGACGACGAGCACGACCGCGGCGGCCGAGACCAGCGACGCCACGACGTCGGCGAGCGGCACCGAGATGAAGTTCGCGGTGATGTACTGCGCGACGCCGAACGCGGCGCCGCAGAGCAGGGCGGTGGGCCAGGTCTCGCGGAAGCCGCGCCGCCCGTCCACGATGTAGACGAGCACGAGCGGGACGAACACGGCGAGGATGGGGGTCTGCCGGCCGACCATGGCGCCGAGCGTGTCGCTGGACTCGCCGGTGACCTTGCCGAGGGTGAGGATCGGCGTCGCCATCGCGCCGAACGCGACCGGCGCGGTGTTGGCGGTGAGGGCGAGGACGGCGGCCTTGATCGGCTGGAAGCCGAGCGCGATCAGCATGACCGAGGTGACCGCGACGGGCGTGCCGAACCCGGCAAGCGCTTCCAGCAGCGCGCCGAACGAGAACGCGATCAGCACGGCCTGCAGCCGGCTGTCGTCGCTGACCTGCGCGAACGACCGGCGGAGCACGTCGAAGTGCCCTGTCGTCACGGTCATGTTGTAGACCCAGAGGGCGTTGATGACGATCCACAGGATCGGGTAGAAGCCGAACGCGGCACCCTCGGTCGCGGCGAGGAACGCCTGGTCGGCGGGCATCCCGTACGTCCAGACGGCGACCAGTAGGGAGACGGCCAGCGCGATCAGGGACGCCAGCCACGCGCGCATGCGGACGCCGCCGAGCAGGACGAACAGCACGGCCAGCGGCAGCGCGGCGACCAGGGAACTCCAGCCGAGCGAGTCGGCGACGGGATCGAGGACCTGCTGGTACACGGCGATCACCTCGCGGGTAGGGAGCACGCCCCCGAGCAGATGATCGATACCCATCCGCATGACGCGGATCACCTTGATAGTGAACTTTTCAAACAGTCAGAGGTCGCGCAGGAGCCGGGCCGGGGTGATGGGCAGGTCGCGGACGCGGATCCCGGTCGCGTGGTGGACCGCGTTGCCGATGGCGGCGGCGGCCCCGACGATGCCGATCTCGCCGATGCCCTTGGAGCCCATCGGGTTCAGGTGCGGGTCGGACTCCTCCACCCACGCCGCGTCGATGTCCCGCACGTCGGCGCAGGCCGGGACGTGGTACTGCGCGAGGTCGCGGTTCAGGTAGTCGCCGAACTCGGCGTCCATGACGCTCTCCTCCATCAGCGCCATGCCGAGCCCCATCGTCATGCCGCCGATGAACTGGGAGCGCGCGGTCTTGGGGTTGATGATCCGGCCGGCGGCGAACACGCCGAGCATGCGGCGGACGCGGATCTCGCCGGTGTCGGCGTCCACCTCGACCTCGGCGAACTGCGCGCCGAAGGCGTGCCGGGCGTAGGCGTCCCGCGCCTTCAGCTCCGCGGTCGTGTCGGCCGACGCCTCGACCCCCTCAGACGGGATCCCGCCGTGTTCCCTGTGGGGGGACGACCCCCCACGCCCCCCGGCAACCCCGCCGTGTTCCCTGTGGGGGGACGACCCCCCACGCCCCCCGGCAACCCCGCCGTTGAGCTCGTCCTTAAGGGCCTCGCAGGCTCGGACGACGGCCGTGCCCCACCCCGCCGTCCCGGCGGACCCTCCGGCGACGGAGGCCCTGGGGAGCGAGCTGTCGCCGATCTCGATCCGCACGTTGCCGAGGTCCTCCTTGAGCGTCTCCGCGGCGATCAGGGCGAGGGCGGTCCGGGCGCCGGTGCCGATGTCGGCGGCGGCGATCCGGACGGTGAACGTCCCGTCGGGCTCGGCGCGGGCAGTCGCCCGGTTGGGGCGCTGGTACGCCGGATACGTGGACGCGGCCACGCCCGTGCCGACGAGCTTGCGGCCCTCCCACCGGACGCCCGGTCGCGGGTCGCGTCCGTCCCATCCGAAACGGGCGGCGCCCTCCCGCAGGCAGGCGACGAGGTTGCGCGAGCTGAACGGCAGGCCGCTCTCCGGCTCGCGGTCGGGCTCGTTGCGGATCCGCAGCTCGACGGGGTCGACGCCCGCCGCGACGGCCAGCTCGTCCATCGCCGATTCGAGCGCGTACATGCCGGGCGTCTCGCCCGGGGCGCGCATCCAGGACGGCGTGGGGACGTCCAGCTTGACGACGCGGTGGGTCGTGCGGCGGTGCGGGGCCTGGTACATGACGCGGGTCGGCGTCGTGGTCTGCTCCGCGAACTCCTTGACCGTGGACGTCTGCTCCACGGCGTCGTGGATGATCGCGTTCAGGCGTCCGTCGTCGCCGGCGCCGAGCCTGACGCGCTGGATGGTCGGCGTCCGGTAGCCGGTGGTGGCGAACATCTGCTGCCGGGGGACGGCGAACTTGACGGGACGGTTCGCCGCGCGCGCGGCCATCACGGCGAGGACGGCGTTCGGCCGCGGCAGCCCCTTGGAGCCGAACCCGCCGCCGACGTGGGGCGACACGACGCGCACCTGCCCCGGATCGAGCCCGAAGATCTTGGCGATGGTGGCCTGGACGGTCGACGCCCCCTGGTTCGAGTCGTGGAGCGTGAGGGTGCCGTCGTCGTTCCACTGGGCGATCGTGGTGTGCGGCTCCATCGGGTTGTTGTGCTCGGCCGGGGTCGTGTAGGTGACGTCGATCCGCACGGCCGCGTCCCCGAAGGCGTCCTCGGGGTCGCCCTGCTCGGTGTCCGCCGGGAAGACGGGGTTCACCTTGTCGGGCTTGTAGAGCCCGGGATGGCCGGCGCGGAGCGTGACGTCCGGTTCCTCCTCCGCGTACTCCACGTGGACGAGACGTGCCGCCTCCCTCGCCGTTTCGAGGGTCTCGGCGACCACGGCCGCGACGAACTGGCCGCGGTAGGAGACCGTCCGCGACTGGAAGAGGGCCAGCTCACCGTCGGAGACGTCGGCGAGTTCTGGCGCGTTCTCGCAGGACAGCACGGCGAGCACACCGGGCAGCCTCCGCGCGGCCTCCGTGTCGACGGACGTGACGCTGCCCTTGCCCACGCTCGCCTGGACCGCGGCCGCGTACGCGACGTTCTCCACCGGGTACTCGAACGCGTACCGCGCCGTTCCGGTGACCTTCTCGCGGCTCTCCAGCCGGTCGGTCATGAGGCCTCCCCCAGTTCGGTCAGCGTCCGGACGATCAGATTGCGCGCCAGCGGCACCTTGTACGCGTTGTCGCGCAGGGGCTCGGCGGCCTCCAGTTCGGCCTCGGCGGCGCGCAGGAACGACTCCCTCGTCGCCTGGGCGCCCCGGAGCGCCTCCTCCGCGCGCAGCGCCCGCCACGGCTTGTGGGCGATGCCGCCCAGGGCCAGCCGCACGTCCCGCACCTGACCGTCGTCCACGTCCAGGGCGGCGGCCACGGAGACCAGGGCGAAGGCGAACGACGCGCGTTCCCGGACCTTGCGGTAGCGGGACGGCATGCCCAGCGGAGGAACCTCCACGGCGGTGATGAGGTCGCCCGGTTCGAGCGTGGTGTCGCGTTCCGGCTCGTTGTCGGGGAGCCTGTGCAGATCCTCGAAGGGGACGGTCCTCTCCCCGCCGCGCCCGTGGACCCGGACGGACGCGCCCAGGGCCGCCAGCGCGACCGCCATGTCGGACGGGTGCGTCGCCACGCACGCCTCCGAGTGGCCCAGGATCGCCAGGTTGCGGTGCTCGCCCTCCCGTGCGGGACATCCGCTGCCGGGGTTCCGCTTGTTGCACGGCTTGGAGGCGTCCTGGAAGTAGGAGCAGCGGGTGCGCTGGAGCAGGTTGCCGCCGACGGTCGCCAGGTTGCGTATCTGGCCGGACGCCCCCGCGAGGACGGCCTGTGCCAGCACGGGGTGCCCCTCGCGCACGGTCCGGTCCGCGGCGAGCGCGCTGTTGCTCACCGCCGCACCGATGATGAGGCTCCCGTCAGGCCGCAGTTCGATCTGGTCGTGCGGCAGGTGCGAGACGTCGACGAGCCTCGCCGGCTCCTCCACCCCGAGCCGCATCAGGTCCACGAGGTTGGTCCCGCCGCCCAGATAGACGGCTCCGGCCTCGTGCCGCTGGAGGGCGTCCTCGGCACTGGTGGCGCGCTCGTAGGCGAAGGGCCTCATGCTCCGGCCGCCTCCCTGCGCTGCGCGGCCTGTTTCACGGCCGCGACGATGCCGACGTACGCACCGCACCGGCAGAGGTTGCCGCTCATGCGTTCACGGATCTCGTCGTCGTCCAGGACGGGATCGGAGCGAAGGTCGCGGGTCACAGCGCTCGGCCAGCCGCGTTCTGCCTCGTCCAGTACTGCCGTCGCGGAGCAGAGCTGGCCAGGTGTGCAGTAACCGCACTGGAACGCGTCGTTCTCGACGAACGCCTCCTGCACGGGGCTGAGCCGTCCGTCGCCCTGCGCCAGCCCCTCGACCGTGACGATCTCCGCCCCATCGTGGGCGACGGCCAGGGCAAGGCATCCGTTCGCACGGCGTCCGTCGAGAAGGATGGTGCACGCACCGCACTGACCGTGGTCGCAGCCCTTCTTCGAACCCGTCAGCCCGAGGTCTTCACGCAGGACGTCCAGGAGCGACGCCCGCGTATCGACGTTCAGCCGGTGCTCCGTGCCGTTCACGCGCAGGGTGATGTCGGCGTGTACCGGGGTGGCTTCGCTGTCCATGCCCGACTGCCTACCCCGGATCATCGATCGGTCACAAGACCTCGACGGCGGCGTCCACGGCGCCCCGGACGTCGCCGCCCGGCGGATACAGCAGCGACCGTCCCACGACGAGGCCCTTCACCCCCGGGATCCGCATCGCGCGCCGCCACCCGTCCCGCACCGCGCGCGGGTCACCGGCGACCTCGCCGCCGAGCAGCAGCGCGGGCAGCGTCGTCGCCGCCATCACCCGCTCCATCTCCGGGACGACCGGCACCTTCAGCCACGTGTACGCCGACGTCACACCGAGCCCGGACGCGACCGACACCGCCCGGATCATCGCCTCGGGCGTCAGCAGGTTCCGGACGCGGCCCTCGATCCGGTGCGCCACGAACGGCTCCACCATCGCCATCAGCCGGTGCCGCGCGAGCCCCGACACCGCCCGCGCACAGCCCTCCAGCGTCCGGGCGGTCGCCGGGTCGGCGTCGTCGACGCGCAGCAGCATCTTGCCGCCGTCCAGCCGCGCCGCGGCGATCGCGTCCGCGTCGTAGGCGGTGAACCGGTCGTCGATCTCGAAGGACGTCCCGGCGAGGCCGCCCCGGTTCATCGACCCGATCGCCAGCCGGGCGTCGAGGACGCCGAGCAGCATCAGGTCCTCCAGGACGTCGGGGGTGCCGAGCACGCCGTCCACCCCGGGCCGGTCGAGCGCGACGCACAGCCGGTCGAGCAGGTCGGCGCGGTCGGCCATCGCCACCGGGTCGCCGCCGACGCCGAGCGCGCCGCGCGCCGGATGGTCCGCCGCGATGATCATCAGCCGGCCGGACTCGCCGGGCGGCGCGTCCCGCCGCACCCGCCGCGCCGCCGCCTCGGCGATCGCCTCCGGCCGCGCGGCCCGCACGTCGGCCAGGTCGCTGATGCGCACGCCGCCGAGTCTGCTGATGATCACCTCGCCGTGTCAATCGGCCGGTCGGTCGGAGTCGGAGAGGATCTCCACCACCTGGCGGGCCGTCTCGGTGGGCAGCGGCGCCGGGAGGCCCTTCCACTTGCGGGACGCGGCCACCGCCGCGGCGCCCGCCCCTCCCCCGTACACCGCCGCGGCGACGAAGGACGCCAGCTCGGGCGGCAGCTTCCGCTCCAGGAGCAGCACGTTCATCCGGTAGGTGGCGGCGGTCGCGAGGACCCCGAAGGCCCCCGCGACGGCGCCCAGCCGCAGCGCCGGGACGCGCTGCCTGGCCTTGTCGATCATCTCCTGCTGCGCGGCCTCGACCACCCGCCGGGCGAGCACGAGGTTCTGCTCCAGCGGGTCGCCGGCCTCCACCGGTTCGCGCGACTCCGTCATGACCTCGCCTTACCCGCAGATGGGGATGAGAATCGGGCGAGCAAAGTGTCACTTCAAGTGACTTTACGTGTGCTGTAGGTTACCGAGCCGGACCCGACAGAGAGGCCGGTGGATGCAACCGTTCGAGCTGCCCGACTTCTACGTCCCGTACCCCGCGCGGCTGAACCCGCACCTGGAGAGCGCGCGGGCGCACACGATGGCGTGGGCGCGCGAGATGCGGATGCTGGACGAGCACCGGGACCCCGGCACCCCCGACATCTGGGACGAACGCGCGCTCGAAGCCATGGACTATCCGCTCCTGTGCGCCTACACGCACCCGGACTGCGACGGGCCCGAACTCGACCTCGTCACCGACTGGTACGTCTGGGTGTTCTACTTCGACGACCATTTCCTGGAGGTCTTCAAGAAGCCGCACGACCAGGAGGGCGCGCGGTCGTACCTCGACCGGCTGCCGCTGTTCATGTCGCTCGACCCGCCGGAGCCGGTGAACGCCGTCGAGCGCGGTCTCGCCGACCTGTGGGCGCGGACCGTCCCGTCGAGGTCGGACGCCTGGCGGCGCCGCTTCTCCGCCAGCACCCTCAACCTGCTGCGCGAGTCGCTGTGGGAGCTGTCCAACATCAGCACCGGGCGGATCCCGAACCCCGTCGAGTACATCGAGATGCGCCGCAAGGTCGGCGGCGCGCCCTGGTCGGCGGACCTCGCCGAACTCGCGGCGGGCGTCGAACTGCCCGAACGCGTCGTGGGGACGCGCCCGCTGCGCGTCCTCAAGGACACCTTCTCCGACGCCGTGCACCTGCGGAACGACCTCTTCTCCTACCAGCGGGAGACCGAATCCGAGGGCGAGGTGAACAACTGCGTCCTGGTGATGGAGCACTTCCTGTCGGTGGCGCCCCAGGTCGCCGCGGACACGGTCAACGACCTGCTGACCTCGCGCCTGCGCCAGTTCGAGAACACCGCGCTGACCGAACTGCCGCACATCGTCGAGGACCACGCGCTCGACCCGGTCGAGCGCGCTCGCGTCGCGGCCTACGTGAAGGCCCTCCAGGACTGGCAGTCCGGCGGCCACGAGTGGCACCTGCGCTCCAGCCGCTACATGAACAAGAAGTCCATCGGCATGTCGGCCGCCCGCATCCCGGCGCTGCTGAATTCCGCAAGGATCAGCCTGCCCCACGTCCCATTCCAGCGAGTCGGCCCAACACCCCTGCCCGAGTTCGACATCCCGTACCCGCCCCGCGTGAACCCGCACCGCGCCAACGCAGGCCGCAACGTCATCGCCTGGGCCCGCGAGATGGGCATGTTCGACCCGCAGCCGCGCACGCCCGTCCCGGTCTGGAGCGCCGAGAGGCTCACCGGGATGGCTCTGGAGGTCTGTGCCGCGTCCCTGGCCCCGGACGCGGAGCCCGAGGCGCTCGACCTCGCGACCCAGTGGCTGGCCTGCGGAACCTTCGGCGACGACTACTTCCCCGCCGTCTTCAACCGCGACCGCGACATGGCCGGCGCGAAGCTGTTCCACGCCCGCGTCCCGTCCTTCATGCCCCTGGACCGCGGCGCGAGCCCGCCGCCGGAGAACCCCTTCGAGGCCGCGCTCGCCGACCTGTGGCACCGCACCGCCACCCCCATGGATGACACCGCCCGCCGCGAGTTCCGCGCCGCCGTCGAGCACATGACCGAAAGCTGGCTGTGGGAGTTGAACAACCACCTCCACTCCCGCGTCCCCGACCCCGTCGACTACATCGAGATGCGCCGCCGCACCTTCGGCTCCCAGCTCACGATGAGCCTGTCCCGCATCGAGCGCGCACCCGAGATCCCCGCACACGTCTTCCAGACCCGCACGCTCCGCGAGATCGACGCCTCCGCGATGGACGTCGGCTGCCTCCTCAACGACTGCTTCTCCTACCAGAAGGAGATCGAGTACGAGGGCGAGCTGAACAACGGCATCCTCGCCGTAGAGAACTTCTTCGGCTGCGGCCGCGACGAGGCCCTGCCCATCGTCAACGACCTCATCACCTCACGCCGCCGCCAGTTCGAACACCTGGCCACCACCGAGCTCCCGGCCCTCTGCGACGACCTCGGCCTGGACGCCCCGGCCCGCACGGCCCTCGCGTCCTACATCGACGAACTCCGCGACTGGATGACCGGCATCCTCAAATGGCACCGCGAATCCGACCGCTACGACGAACGCGAGCCCACCCCGCGCCTCCCGAAACCCACCGGCCTCGGCACCTCCGCCGTCCACCTCTTCACCCGCACGGTCAGCCCACCGACCGTCCCGGCCCCCCGAACCGCAAGCCCAGGATCATGAAGCCCCCGCTCACCCAGCCCACCGACCGCTGGTCGGTGGGCGCCAGGTCACCCGGCCCGGCATGACTCAAGCCCCCTGTCGCGAGCATGTCCGCGACGAAGTCATCGTCTCGCCGTAACGTGGATGCCGGTCGCGGCGTCCTACACGCGGGCCGCCCGATCGTTACGCGCCCGGTAGTCGGGCTCGCCGTACAAATTTCCCGGCCTCCTTCAAACGCTTTGGCGGGGTGACACGACGTTGATGCGTGAGGGCATGGAGAGATCTGCGTAGAACCTCGCCGGAGGTCCTTGCGGCGATAGCGTCGAACGCGACCTTCGTCGTTTCCTGGCAGGTGGGGCTGATGGCGCTGGGTGTGCTGGTCAGCTGGGGCGGGTGGCGGCTGGTCGTGCAGAGGCAACGGCAGGCGGCGCTGCGGGAGGTCCTGTCGCGCGCCTCGGCCGGGACCGTGGTCGTGTATGAGGACGGCCCCGACGGCCAGCGCGTGCGGATCTGGGCGAGCGACCAGCCGGACACGCCCCCGCCGCCCTCACCTCCGTCACCGGGCTCACCGTGATCAGCCCGGAGGAACAGGCCGCCGTCTGCGTGCTGTTCCGCGCGGAGGCGGAGGGGCTGTTCGCTTTCGCGTGGGCCGCGCTCACCCAAGGCGACGCCGAGACGGCCAGGGATCTGGTCCAGCAGACGTTTCAGGCGGCGATCGTGGCCTGGGCCGACCTGGCGGCACGAGACACCGAAGGACAGCGCAGATGGCTGTATCAGGTCCTCAAGTACAAGGCGATCGACGAGTGGCGCAAACAGCGGCGGGTGTGCCCAGTGGACGAGGTCGAGACCGACGATCCCATCGATCACGACAGCCTGGACGTCGGCCATCAGGTGATGTGTACGGCCGCGCTCCAAGAATGCTGGAATCTCATCGCCAAGATGCCGCCGGATCGTGCCCGCGTGGCGCATCTGCGCTGGGGAGAGGGCTGGACCACTCGCGAGATCGCCGATCGGCTGGGCATCGCTGCGAGCACGGTCCGCGGTCACATAATGAAGGCGCGCAGCGAGTTGTTGTTGAGGGTGGGACCACAGGTCCCGTTCATCGACGATTCTGAAGAAGAAGGATGGGGAAGGGGGACGGCATCATGAGCAGTATCGAATCCCGTATCGAGCCCGCCGCCCCGCCTGTGCGCTCGAGTTTTCGGACGCTGCTCGCGGTCGACATCGAGGGGTACAGCGCCAGGGGGCCGCGCCAGCAACTCAAGGCGCAACAGACGCTGCTGAACGCGATGGAGACCGCGGCCGAAGACGCCGAGCTCGAAAGAGGCCGGTGGCTGCAGCAGGTCAACGGTGACGGCCAGCCGACAGTGCTGCCGCACGACGTCGACATTGTCACCGTCGTCGGCCGGTTCGCTCCCGCCCTCGAACGGACACTGGCGGCGATGCGCAAGGACGCCGGCGCGTCCGGTTCGCCGCGCGTACGGCTCGCACTCCACTGCGGCCCGCAGATCTTGACATCGGACGCATCTCTCGGCCCCGCCGCGGACGTGGTCGTCCAACGGCTGCTCAGCTCCCGTCCGCTTCGCAGGTACCTGCGTGTCCATCCGGAGCGGAACGTCGCGCTGATCGTGTCCGATCTGATTTTCCGCAACGTGGTCCGCAGTGGCTTGTGCGCACTGCCTCCAGAGCAGTTCCGCCCCATTCGTACGGTTGTCGAAAACACCGTCTACCGCGGCCACATCTACCTCCCCGGCAAGGGCACCGACGAGAACACACGGGGCAGCGACCTGCACGCCGCCGAGGCTTCCGCGGCCCCGGTGAGTGCCGATGAGCCCTTCGACGAGCGGGGCGCAGAACTGTACCGGCGGGTTCTGGAGCAGGCACAGCAGAATCCCCCCAGCTACGACGTCCAAGCCGAACTCGGCCGGTTGACCGACTGGATGAGTGCCGCACAGCGTCCACGGCCCGACGCCGCGACAACGGGCCGACAGAACTCCGACATCGGCCCATCGCCGACACCTGGCTTCGCTCATGCCCCGAAACCAGGCTTCTTGGAGCAGCTCACCCTCCCGGAGCAGGACGCGCTCTTCGCGTCCGCGCGGGAGGTCGTGCACCCGGTCGGCGCGGTGCTGTGGGCCGAGGGCCAGTCCGCCGACCACATCATCGTGATCAAGTCGGGCTCGGCTCGGGTCAGCGTCGAGCGGGACGGCCGCGAGCGGATCATCGCCATCCGCGGCCCCGGCGACATCCTGGGCGAACGTGCCGCGCTGATGCTGCGCCGCCGCTCGGCCACCGTCGTCGCGATGGACACGCTGCACGCCCTGCTCCTGTCCACGCAGGAGTTCGTCGCCTACCTCAGCGACCACCCGCGCGTCGTGGCCGTCCTGGAACACGAGATGTACGACCGGATGTTGATGAACCGCACTCCAGCCGCGCATGACGCGCCGCGGGGCTTCGCCATCCCTCACCCGATGCCGATCGGTGACCCGGCGGCACACCCGGCTCCCAGCACGCTGCCGGATCAGCGCACCGACCCGTCCGAGAACGGGCCGCCCCAGCCCAGGCCGACCAACTCGCCGAGCCAGGCCAGGTCACCCTGGTCAGGCTCGAACTGCACCATCCTCTTCACCGACATCGTGGGCTTCAGCTCATTCGAAAGCGACGTCGTCCGCATCGATCTACGCCGCGCCATGTACCGAGCCCTCAAGAAGGCGTTCGAGGACGCCGCCATCCCTTGGGACGCCTCCCACATCGAGGACCGCGGCGACGGCGCGCTCATCATCGTCCCCACCGAGGTACCCGCCGCCGTGATCGACCCGATGCTGAGCTCGCTCGCCGCGCGGCTGGGACGGCACAACGGCGAGTCGAGCGGAGCCCTCCGCATCCAGCTCAGGGTCGCGGTGCACGTCGGCCGAGCGATGCCCGATCCGCCCGGCATGTCCGGATCATCCATCATCACGGCGGCCCGGCTGCTCGACGCCCCGCCGCTGAAGGACCGGCTCACCACGACCGGCGCCGACCTCGGCGTCATCGCGTCCCGGCCCCTCTACGACGAGGTGGTCGTCCCCGACCACATGCACGCCTCCGAGTACGAGCGGGTCACATGCCGGGTCAAGGGGACCTACCTCGAAGGCTGGATCCGCCTCTATGGTCTCGACACCACCACGGACGACGACGCCCTGCCGGCTACTCGCCGGCGGCCGTGAACGGCCAGGCACCCGGCGGGGTGTCGACTTTCCGCAAGATCGAGGCGGCGCGGGTGCCGTCGGGGATCAGGCTGGTGACCACAGGATGTGGCGTGGCCTCGTAGCGCCGCCGTCTCGTTGCGCTCCACGGGTGTGCCAGGTGGGGCAGTAGTCCGGGGTGCAACGGTGACGACTCCCCCACGCCGGGGACGGTTCCAACCGCCACCGCCACCGCCAGCGCCCCCGGCCACCGCGCCCGCCGCCAAGTCCGCGTCCGTGCGGCTCCGTGCGCGTCCGGATGTGGCGAGGGGGCCTGGACGGGTGGGCGGATTCTGCGGTGCTCGGTTCTCTCGAAATGCTGGGGGGTGTGCGGACATGTGGGGTGCGTCCGGTTGATTCGCTCGCGCCTCGCGGCGCGTGAGGAGAGGAGATGGCTTGCCATCCCCCGCGGAGGAGTCCCTGCCCGATGAGAGACGGCACCGCTTCGAGGAGATCTACGCTGCCAACCGCGCCCGGCTCCTCGGGTACGCGCTGCGGCGCACCACCGATCCGCAGGACGCGGCCGACGTCCTGGCGGAGACGTTCCTGACCGCCTGGCGGCGGCTCGACGACATCCCGCCGGGCGACCAGGCGCGGCTGTGGCTGTACGGGGTGGCCCGCCGCGTCCTCGCCAACTACCACCGCGGCGAGCGCCGCCGGTCCGCGCTGGCCGCCGACCTCGGTTCCCGGCTCCGCGCCGCCGCGCCCGTCCAGGACGCGGCAGGGAACGACCTCACCGGCGTCGCCGCCGCCTTCCGGAGCCTGCCCGAGCTGGACCGCGAACTGCTGTCCCTGGTCGGCTGGGAAGGGCTCGACCACGCCGAGATCGCGACCGTCCTCGGCTGCTCCCGCAACGCGCTGCGGATCCGCCTGCACCGCGCCCGCCGCCGGTTCGCGCGCGCCCTGGCGCGCCTGGACGCCGAGAGCCCCGGCCCTTCCCTGCCCGCCGCCGTGCGGATCCCGAACGGAGAGCACACATGAACCGCGAGATCGACACGCTGATCGGCGGGCTCGCCACCGTCACCGACCAGCGGGCCGGGGAACTGCTGCCCGAGGACGCGGCGGCCGCCCTGTCCGACCGCATCACCGCCACCGCCGTCGCGCCCGAGCGGCGTAGGCGGCGGCGCTCGCCGGTCCTTCTCATCGGCCTCCCGCTGGCGACGGCGGGCCTGGCCTGCGCGGCCGTGGCCGTGATCGTCCGGGACGACGGGACGCGGCGCCCGCCGGTCGGCACCACGACCGCGAGCCCTCGTACCGCTCTCGTGGCGGCGCTGTCCTTCACGCGGAAGGGCGACCACATCGACGTGCGGGTCCGCGACCCGCTGGCCGACCCGAAGCGGTACCAGGCCGAGTTCGCCGAGCACGGCCTCAAGGTCAGGCTGTCCCTGGTGCCGGCGTCCCCGTCGATCGTCGGCACGGTGATCGCGATGAGCACGAGCGAGGGCACGACCGAGGACGACATCAGGACGATCACCGCCATGGGCGGGTGCGAGACCGGCGGCGGAGGCGACGTCTGCCCGGTCGGCGTCCGGATCCGCACCGGCTACCAGGGCACCGCCGACATCACCTTCGGCCGGGCGGCCCGTCCGGGCGAGCAGTACTCCAGCAGCGCCCCCGTGACCGCGCCGGGCGAGGCCATGCACGGCATGACCTTCCGGGGCCACCGCGTCGGCGAAGTGCTGGCCGCCTTGAAGAAGCGGAACGTCACGGTCCCCGAATACCGCGTCATGGACGGCAACGTGAGCAAGAAGATGCTTCCTGGCCAGGTCCCGGCCACTTGGTACGTGCACGACGCGGTCCCCTGGGCCAAGAACCAGGTCCTCCTCTTCGCAGGCCCCGAGCCTACCGAGCCCGCCGGGACGCCCGCGGCTCCGCCAGTACCGGGGAAGCCCTAGGGGACGACGAACGACGCGGCCGCGCTGCCCGGGCTACGAGGCCAGGGTGGCGCGGGCGGTCATCAGGGCGAAGCCGAGGAGGTTCTCGCCCTGCCAGGCTGAGACGTCTTCGGCGCGGGGGTCGGTGGCGGCCAGGCCGATGCCCCAGACGCGGTCCAAAGGACTCGCCTCGACGAGGATGCGGGCGTGGGTGCCGAGGAGGTAATCGCGAAGTTCCTTGTTCTGCGCGAACTTGGCCTCGTTGCCTTTCGTGACGATCGCCACACGATGGTCCTGCCAGGTCTGCTCGTCGAAATCGCGGACGCGGCGGCCGAGGTCCTTGGCGCGGCGCGGATGGGACGCCGCGATGATCGCGGCGGCCGTTTCCTCGTCGCCGAAGAGGCGGGCCTTTCCGGCCATCATGTAGTGCTCGGCGGTGGCGTAGGTGGTGCCGTCGACGGTGAAGGGGGACGGCCACCACTGGCTGAGATAGCCGGGTCCGGGGGTCCGGTGGCCCCAGAAGAACAGGAACTTCAGGCGCGTGCCCTCGTTCTGGAGGCGGGACAGCTCGGCGACGTCCATGGGACGAGGGTGCCAGCCGGTGGACGTGTCCGGCCAGCGGGTTTCGGAGGGGAATGGCAGATCGACCGGCGTTGTTGGGAGAAGTGCCGCGGCCCTGGTCAGAGGGTGCGGTCTAGACCATTTTGCGAAAGCGGGCTGGACGTCGGGACCATTGTCTAATTCGGCCCGGCCCGAACAGGAGGACAGCGGTAACAATGGACAAGGCCCTGGCGAACCCCCGTCGCACCCAGATCGTCGCGTGGCCCGAGCGGCGCCCGGCGGATGCGGACTCCGAACGTTCCGCGGAGACCGAGGCGACCACGGACGAGATCGCCGCGCGCTGACGATAGATGAGGACCCGCCCGGAGCTCCGGGCGGGTTCTTTCGTTCTCAGAGGACGGAGACCGCCAGGTCGCGGACGGTCTTCTCGTCCACCTCGACGCCCAGGCCCGGACCGGACGGGACCTCGGCCGTGCCCTTCGAGACCCGCACCGTCGGGCCCGCGTACGGCGACTCGATGAACTGCCGGCCGTTCAGGTCGACCGGGGTGTCCAGGCCGTGCGCCGCGAAGAGGTGCAGGGACGCGGCGAGGCCCAGGTCGGAGTCGGTGAGGCCGGAGCCCATCAGGGAGACGCCCGCGTCCTCGGCGAGCGAGCAGAGGCGGCGCGAGAGCGTGAGGCCGCCGGTGCGCTGGACCTTCGCGATGGCGATGTCGACCGCTTCGAGGCGGACGAACGTGGCCAGGTCGGACGGGTGCCGGAGGCTCTCGTCCAGCGCGACGGGGATCGGGCAGGTGTCGCGGAGGCGGCGCAGCCCGGCGATGTCGTTGGCCGGGAGGGGCTGCTCGAACGCCGTGACGCCGAGGTCCTCCAGGCGCCGCGCCATGCGCAGGGCGCCGCTGACCGTGTAGCCCTGGTTGGCGTCCACCCAGAGGTCGGCGTCGTCGCCCGCGTGCAGGCGGACGGCCTCGACCACGGCCGCGTCGTCGGCGTGCAGGCCGATCTTGACCTTGAAGGCGCCGTACCCGAGGTCGCGGCCCTCGGCGACGCTGTCGGCCACCTCGTCCGGCGACTGGCCGGACACGATCCAGGCCAGGTCGATCGTCTCGCGGCGCCGCGCGCCCCACATCATGCCGAGCGGGACGCCGGCGGCGCGACCCAGCAGGTCGTGGAGGGCGACGTCCACGGCGCTCTTGGCCAGCGGCGCGCCGATGCTGAAGCCGCGGTTGACGGCCCGGTCGAAGGCGGTCGTGGCGCCGTCCAGGTCCCAGGCGGGACGGCCGGTCAGGACGGGGGCGAGGTAGCGGTCGATCGTGGTGACGATCGACTCGGCGGTCTCGTACGTCCAGGCCGGGATGGGGGTCGCCTCGCCCCAGCCGTGCGCGCCGTCCGCGCTGACCTTGACCAGGACGCGCAGGCTGGGCCGCCCGGCCACGGCGACCGCGCCGCCGGACACGCCGAACGACCGCCGCGTCGGCAGCGCCACGCAGAACGTCTCGACCCGTTCGATCTTCATCGCACCCTCCGGAAGGTGGCGGCGCGCCCTGTCACCGGGAACAGCCTGGGCGGCGTCCCTGGACGGCGGGACGGCGGGCGCGCCGCGAGGTCAGCTGGGCGGGGCCGTGCTGGCGCGCAGCACCACCTCGCCGGCGACGCGCTCGATGCGGCTCCGGCGGGTGGCGGGCTCGCGCAGCGCCAGTCCCATCACGCGCTCCCCCATCGCGTTCAGCGGGAGCGCGACGGTGGTGAGCGGCGGGGTCAGGTCGCGGACGATCGGGATGTCGTCGAAGCCGGCGAGGGAGATGTCGCCCGGCACGGAGACCGCGTTGTCGCGGAACGCCGCGAGCGCGCCGATCGCCATCACGTCCGTGACGGCGAACACGCAGGTCGGGCGGGTCCCGCGGCGGAGCAGCTCGATCGCCGCCGCGTAGCCGCCGTCGCGGGTGAAGGCCGCCTCGACGATCCGCTCAGGCGGGACGGGGACGCCGGCGTCGGCGAGTGCGTCGGTGAACCCGCCGAGCCGGTCGGCGACGGTGGTGAGCGCGCGGGGACCGGTCAGCACGGCGAAGTCGCGGTGGCCGAGGTCGAGCAGCGCGCGGGCGAGGGCGGCGGCGCCCTCCCGGTTCTGCGGCAGGACGGCGTCCACCTTGAGGCTCCGGTGCCGGCTGAGGACCGCGACGCGCCCGCCGGTGCGCTGGTAGGGGTCGAGCTCGGCGGCCATCAGGCGCTCCCAGTCGCGGTCCTCGAAGCCGGAGCCGATCAGCAGGATCGCGCGGGCCCGCTGGGCGCGGAGCATCGCCACGTACTCGACCTCGCGGGACGGGTCGCGGAACGTACTGGCGAGCATCACGAGCATCCCGTGCTCGGCGGCGGTGCGCATCACGCCGTGCGCGATGGCGGCGAAGTAGGGGTCGCTGACGTCGTGGCAGATGACGCCGACGGACTTGCTGGACGAGCTGGCGAGCGCCTGCGCGTGCGCGTTCGGGGTGTAGCTGAGCTCCGCCGCAGCGGCGAGCACGCGTTCCCGGAGGTCGGCGCGCACCTGGGAGGTCCCGTTCAGGACGCGGGACGCGGTGGCCAGCGAGACGCCGGCCTCCCGCGCGACGTCCTGCAGGGTCACGTAGGCCCGGTCGCCGGCGCGCTGCTCCTCGGCCGCTTCCGTCATCACCGCCCCCTCGGTCGACGCGGGGTGCACGCGGCGGGTTTCCTGCGAAGACCCTCTTGACCGCGCCATGCGCCGCTTCTTACGGTACATCAGAAAGCGCTTTCTGAACGCGCTTTCCCAGCCACCGTCCCGGAGGAACCCATGGTGAGTCAGGGCACGACGGCCGCGACGCCCCAGGCGGACGCGGCGGGCGTCGTCGAACGCGGCCGGCCCGGCGTGGGCGAGCGGGTCCGCGACGGCCTGGAACGGTCGTGGCGGCCCGTCGCGCTGCTGATCGCCTGCTTCGCGGCCTGGTGGGCCGTGAGCGCCTTCAAGATCGTGGAGGCGTACCTCGTCCCGTCGCCCGGCGCGACGCTGCGCCTGATGGCCGACAAGTGGGGCTACATCTGGCACCACACCTGGGTCACCACGTACGAGACCCTGATCGGCTTCGCGCTCGCGGTGCTCATCGGGGTCTTCGCCGCGGTGATCATGGTCTACTCGGCGACGGTCGAGCGCACCCTCTACCCGATCCTGCTGTTCGCGCAGGTCATCCCTAAGATCGCGATCGCCCCGCTGTTCGTGGTGTGGCTCGGCTTCGGCATCGGCCCCAAGATCGTCGTGGCGGTGCTGATCGCGTTCTTCCCGGTGGTGATCTCGATGGTGGCCGGGCTGAAGGCGGTGGACCCGGAGATGCTGCAGCTGTCGGCCACCATGGGCGCGAGCCCGCTGGCGACGTTCGCCAAGATCCGGCTGCCGGCCTCGCTCCCGCACCTGTTCTCCGGCCTGAAGGTCGCGGTCACGCTCGCCGTCACCGGCGCCGTCGTCGGCGAGTTCGTCGGCGCCAACGAGGGGCTCGGCTACGTGATCCTGCAGGCCAACGGCAACCTCGACACCCCGATGCTGTTCGCCGGCCTGCTGGTCATGTCGGCCATCGGCGTCGTGCTGTTCGTCGTCGTCGAGATCGCGGAGAAGCTGCTGCTGCCCTGGCACGCCAGCCGGCGCGGCGACGCGGTCACCACGACGTACTGACGACACCGCCCCACGCCGGACGCACGCCGACATCCGGCCCCCCCCCGCCACCGAACCGTCCGCCCGGAACCGCCGGGCGGGACGTCCGACACCACCGGCCGAGACAACCCACCCCTTTACGGAGGGCCGCCTCATGAAACTCCGCACTCTCGCCATCGCCGCCATGGTCCCGGCCCTGGCGCTCACCGGCACCGCCTGCGGTGGGGACTCCGACGAGACCACGAGCGCGTCCGGCAAGAAGCTGACCAAGGTCACGCTGACGCTCAACTGGTACCCGTACGGCGAGCACGCGCCGTTCTACTACGGCAAGAAGAAGGGCATCTACGAGAAGCACGGCATCGACCTGGAGATCAAGGCGGGCCAGGGCTCGCAGAAGACCGTCCAGGCCACCGGCGCCGGGCAGACCGACTTCGGCTGGGCCGACACGCCCGCGCTGCTCGCGGCCGTCGACAAGGGGATGCCCGTCAAGAGCGTCGGGGTGTTCCTGCAGACCACGCCCGCGTCGGTGCAGTCGTTCACCACGGCCGGCATCAAGAAGCCCGCCGACCTGAAGGGCAAGAAGATCGCCGGGACGGCCGGGGACGCGCTGGCGCGCACCTTCCCGGTGTTCCTGAAGAAGAACGGCATCAGCGAGAGCGACGTGCCCGTCCAGAACACCGACCCGGCCGGGAAGATGGCCGCGGTGCTGTCCGGCAAGACCGCCGGGCTGATGGGCTTCGCGAACGACCAGGGCCCGACGATGGCCGAGAAGTCCGGCAAGGAGGTCTCGTACCTGCGGTACGCCGACTTCGGGCTGAACTTCTTCTCCAACGGCCTGATCGTCGGCGAGCGGAAGCTGAAGAGCGACGCCGACGTCGTCAAGAAGATGGTCGCCGCCACCAGCGAGTCGTGGACGGCGGCGGAGGGCGACCAGGCGGGCGCCGTCGCGAGCATGGCGGGCGCGTCCGAGCAGCTCCCACCCGACAAGGTCATCACCGAGCAGTTCAAGACCACGCTGACGCTGCTGCACACGCCGGCGACGCAGGGCAAGGCGCCGGGCGTCAACGCCGAGGGCGACTGGAAGACGACGATCGCCACCTTCCAGCAGGCCGGGGTCATCGGTGAGGCGAAGCCGCCGTCGGAGTACTGGCAGGCGTCGGCCGCACCGCAGGGATGACGGGACGAGCGATGAGGATCATGAGCAAGTCAGCCACCGGGACGGACGGGCCGGGCGCGACCGCGCGGGAGAGCGCGGTCAGCCTCGACGAGGTCGCGGTCCGGTTCCGCACCCGCAAGCGGGACGTCACGGCGCTGCGCGAGGTGTCGCTGGACGTCGCGATGGGCGAGTTCGTGGCCATCGTCGGCCCGTCCGGCTGCGGCAAGTCCACGCTGCTGAAGCTGGTCGCGGGGCTGCTGAAGCCCTCGTCCGGCGGGGTGCGGCTGCGCGGCGAGACGGTCGCGGGGCCGCGGCACGACATCGGCTACGTGTTCCAGCGGGCCGCGCTGCTGGAGTGGCGCAGCGCCCGCAAGAACATCCTGCTCCAGGCGGAGATGCGCAAGATGCCGTCCGACCAGGCGCGCAGGCGGACCGCCGAGCTGATCGAGATGACCGGCCTGACGGGCTTCGAGGACGCGCTGCCGCACGAGCTGTCCGGCGGCATGCAGCAGCGGGTCGCGCTGTGCCGGGCGCTGCTGCACGAGCCGCCCGTCCTGCTGATGGACGAGCCGTTCGGCGCCCTCGACGCGCTCACCCGCGAGCAGCTCAACGTCGAGATGAACCGGATCTGGCGGGAGACGGGCACGACCGTCCTGCTCGTCACGCACTCGATCGCGGAGGCGGCCTACCTGGCCGACCGCGTCGTGGTGATGACCGACCGGCCCGGCTCGATCGCCGAGATCATCGACGTCGACCTGCCGGCCGAGCGCGACTACGCCGCCACGATGGCCCGCCCCGAGTTCGCCCGCGTCACCAACCGCGTCCGGGGGCTCCTGGGCGCGGGCGGGGCGGCGGACTGACCGGTGCCCGCGGTGGAGCACCGCGGGCGAAGGCCACGGCCACTACACGACAGGCTAGGAAGGAACGGGATGGCACGCAGGTCCATCGGGATCGTCATGAACGGCGTCACCGGCCGGATGGGGTATCGCCAGCATCTCCTCCGCTCGATCCTCGCGATCAGGGAGCAGGGCGGGGTGCGCACTGGCGACGGCACCGTGCTCTGGCCGGAGCCCGTGCTCGTCGGGCGCAGCGAGGACAAGCTGCGCGACCTCGCCGAGCGGCACGGGCTCACCGCCTGGACGACCGACCTGGCCGAGGCGCTGGCGCGTCCGGAGATCGACGTCTACTTCGACGCGCAGGTCACCAGCGCGCGGGCGGACGCGATCCGCGCCGCCGTGGCGGCCGGCAAGCACATCTACACCGAGAAGCCGCTGGCCGACGACCTGGAGGGCGCGCTGGCCCTCGCGCGGCTCGCGGACGAGGCCGGGGTGCGGCACGGGGTCGTCCAGGACAAGCTGTTCCTGCCGGGGCTGCTCAAGCTGAAGCGCCTCGTCGACGGCGGGTTCTTCGGGCGGATCCTGTCGGTGCGCGGCGAGTTCGGCTACTGGGTGTTCGAGGGCGACTGGCAGGAGGCGCAGCGCCCGAGCTGGAACTACCGCGCCGAGGACGGCGGCGGGATCATCCTCGACATGTTCTGCCACTGGCGGTACGTGCTGGACTCCATCGCGCCGGTGCGCTCCGTCCAGGCGCTCGGGGCGACGCACATCCCCGAGCGGGTGGACGAGGGCGGCAAGCCGTACGAGGCCACCGCGGACGACGCCGCCTACGGGATCTTCGAGCTGGACGGCGGGATCGTCGCGCAGATCAACTCGTCCTGGACGACCCGGGTGTTCCGCGACGAGCTGGTGGAGTTCCAGGTGGACGGGACCGAGGGGTCCGCGGTGGCGGGGCTGCGGCGCTGCCGGGTCCAGCACCGGTCGATGACGCCGAAGCCGGTGTGGAACCCCGACCTGCCCGCCACCGAGGACTTCCGCTCGCAGTGGCAGGAGATCCCGGACAACGTCGAGTTCGAGAACGGGTTCAAGACCCAGTGGGAGATGTTCCTGCGGCACATCGCCGGCGACGGGGACTTCCCCTGGGACTTCTACGCGGGCGCGCGCGGCGTGCAGCTCGCCGAGCTCGGGCTGCGGGCGTGGCGGGAGGGCCGGCGCCTGGAGGTACCGGAGCTGTGAAGATCGACCTGCCGGGTTCGCTGACCCCGCACACGATGGGCGAGCCTCGCTCCTACCCGCCGCCTTCCGGTCCCAGCACGTCCCGGGTCGCCTACGCGGCCGCGCACGTGGTGGCCGGCGGCGAATTCCTCGACTGGGAGACGACGCTGGCGTTCCGGCGGTATCTGTGGTCGTACGGGCTGGGCGTCGCGGAGGCCATGGACACCGCGCAGCGCGGCATGGGCCTGGACTGGGCGGCGACCCGCGAGCTCATCGTGCGGAGCGGCCGGGAAGCGCTTTCAGTCGGGGGCCGCATCGTGTGCGGAGCGGGCACCGACCAGCTGCCGCCGGAGCCTGCCTCCCTCGACGAGATCGTGGCGGCGTACGAGGAGCAGCTCGCCGTCATCGAGTCGGTGGACGCGGTGCCGGTGCTGATGGCGAGCCGCCACCTGGCCGCCGCGGCGCGCGGGCCGGACGACTACGCCGCGGTCTACGGGCGGCTGCTGCCCCAGGTCAAGCGGCCCGCGGTGCTGCACTGGCTCGGCCCGATGTTCGACCCGGCGCTGGAGGGCTACTGGGGCTCGCCCGACCTGGACACCGCCGCCGAGGCGCTGCTCGCCCTGATCGGCGAGCACGCGTCCCGCGTCGACGGGGTGAAGATCTCGCTGCTGGACGCGGGGCGGGAAATCGCCTTCCGCCGGCGCCTGCCGCCCGGCGTCCGGCTCTACACCGGCGACGACTTCAACTACCCGGAACTGATCCGCGGCGACGCCGAGGGGTACAGCGACGCGCTCCTCGGCATCTTCGACCCCATCGCGCCGGCCGCCGCCGCGGCGCTGCGGGCCCTCGACGGCGGCGACACCGCGTCCTACGAGGAGATCTTCGCGCCGACGGTCCCGCTGGCGCGCCACCTCTTCGAGACCCCGACCTACTACTACAAGACGGGTGTGGTGTTCCTGGCCTGGCTGACCGGCCACCAGAAGCACTTCCGGATGGTCGGCGGTCTGGAGGGCGCTCGTTCCGTCCCGCACATGGTGCGTCTCTTCCAGCTCGCCGACGCCGCGGGGCTCTTCCCCGACCCCGGTCTCGCGGCGCACAGGATGCGCGCCTGGCTGACCGTCCAAGGAGCCGAGTGATGAGGTTCAGCCTCAACCAGTGGACGACCCGGTACTGGCCCCTGCCCGACCTCGCCGCCGGCTGCGCGTCGGCCGGGGTCACGGGCGTCGGCCTCTGGCGGGAGCCCGTCGGCGAGTACGGCGTGGCCCGCACGTCCAAACTGATGCGCGAGCACGGCCTGACGGTCACGTCCCTGTGCCGGGGCGGCTTCTTCCAGCGGGAGGACGCCGTGGAGAACAACCGCCGCGCCATCGAGGAGGCCGCCGAACTGGGTACGTCCGTACTGTGCCTGGTGAGCGGCGGGCTGCCGGAGGGGTCCCGTGACCTGGACGGAGCCCGCTCCCGTGTCGCCGACGTCCTGGCCGAGCTCGCGCCCTACGCGGGCGAGCACGGCGTCCAGCTCGCGCTGGAGCCGCTGCACCCGATGTACTGCTCCGACCGGTGCGTGGTCTCCACCCTCGCGCAGGCGCTCGACATCGCGGCGCCCTTCCCGTCCGCCCAGGTGGGCGTGATGATCGACACCTATCACCTGTGGTGGGACCCGGACGCCTGGACCGGCATCGCCCGCGCGGGCGCGGAGGGCCGGCTGTCGCTGTTCCAGGTCGCCGACTGGGTGACGCCGCTGCCCGAGGGCGTCCTCACCGGACGCGGCATGCTCGGCGACGGCTGCGTCGAGCTGCGGCGGTTCCGCGAGGCCGTCGACGCCACCGGCTACACCGGCCCGATCGAAGTGGAGATCTTCAACGACGCCGTCTGGGCCATGCCGGGCCCGGACGCCCTGGACCTGACCCTCTCCCGCTACCACGAGCACGTCGCGTGACGGACCGGCCCGACACCCCGCGCGGGAACGTGCGCGCGGACCCCGTCCCGGAACCTCGTGCCGGCCCGCGGCACACCCCTTCGCCCGGTCGCGGCGGGCCGACAAAACGGGCGGGCCGGGCATGACGCAGCGCTCATCGAAGGTCCGGACGTGGCGGGCGGCGTCGGGCGCCTGGCTCGGCATCGGGACGGCGCCGGGCGCGCTCGTCCTCGGCGCGCAGGTCGGCGGCCGCCACGACGGCGCGCTGCCCCTGATCGTCCTCGTGGTGGGCGGCGCCGTCATGGCGGCGCTGCTCGCCGCGCAGGGGCGGCTCGGGCTGCGGGCGCCCGCCGGTGAGGACGCGGGCATGACCGACCTGGCGCCGCGCTACCTGCCGCCCATGGCCGAGCGCGCGTTCACCGCCCTGCTGGCGGCCGCGATGGTCGGCTGGTTCGGGTTCAATGTCGGGCTCGGCGGGGCGGCCGCCGCCGCGCTGGGCGGCGTCCCGGACGCGGCCGGCGTGGTGGCGCTGACCGTCCCGATGGTCGCGATCCTGATCGCCGGCGGGGGCCGGTGGAACGCGGTCGCGGTCGCCACCACCCTCACCGCGATCGCGCTGATCGGCATCGTCGCGGTGCGGCTCGCTCCGCCGACGTCGCCGGTGACGTTCTCCCGGGAGGGCCCGCCCGGAGTCCTGATCGCCGACCTCGCCGGCTACATCGGCTACGTGTCGGTGTTCGCCGTCCGGGCCCCCGACTTCACCGTCGGCCTGCGCGGGCGCGGCGACCTCGCGGCCTGCGTGGCCCTCCTCGTCGGCCCCGCGCTCGCGGCCTCCGTCGTGGGCGCCGGGGTCGCGGCGGCCAGCGGCTCCACCGACGTCGTCGCCGTCCTGGCCGGCCCGGACGGCCTCCCGGCCGCGAACCTGTTCGTCGCCGCCTCGGTCATAGCCCCCACCCTGGCCGCCGTCCACTCCGGCGTCTTCGCCGTCCGCCGCTTCCTCCCCACCCCCAGCCCTGCTGGAGATGGGGGCCGGGGGTGGTGGGGGCGGGTTGACGGACGGCAGGTGGTGGCGGTTCTGGCCATCTCGGTTCCGGGGGCCGTGCTGGCGGCGTTGCGGGTGGATCGGATGCTGCTCGACTGGCTGACGGTGCTGGCGGCGGCGTTGCCGGCGCTCGTGCCGCCTATGGCGGCGGAGGCGGCGCGTCGGCGGCGGGGGCGGGCGGGGCGTCCGGTGGCGACGTGGATCTGGGCCCCGGGGGCGGTCGTGGCCATGGCGCTGACCTTGGCGGGGCACTCGGCCGCCGCGCCCGTCGGGCTCGTGGTGTCCGCGGCCGCTACGGCCGTCCACGGATGGCGGCGGCGGGTTCGGTCGTGACGCGATGTCCACATGCGGCAGGGCCGAATTGTCTCTTGACGTCCGGCGAGGCCGGTCGTACGTTCGTGAAAGCGCTTCCAGAAAGCGCTTTCCAGGCCCGCTCGACCCCCACCCTTGGACGGCCGGAATGCGAAGAAAACTTCATTGGTGTCTCCTCACGATCGCGGCGCTGCTGCTGCCGCTGCTCGCCGCGCCGCCGGCGGCGCAGGCGCGCGACGACGCGCCGATCCTCGACCCGATCCCCGACGACCCCGCCCCCTCCGGGCTCGGCCTCGTGCTGCAGGAGGTCGCGCAGCTGCCGAAGTCGAAGCCGACCGGCACCCCGACCGACCCCCGGCTGCTGCGGTGGAACCGCATCAACTACGTCGGTGAGGTCCCCGACCGGTCGGGCCGCCTCTACGTGCCCGACCTGAACGGCAACCTGTACCTGCTCGACAAGAAGACCCGCACCCCGCACGTCTACCTCGACGTCGCGGCCACGTTCGCCCCCGACTTCTTCTCCCAGGCCGGGCTGGGACAGGGCTTCGGGTTCGTCGCGTTCCACCCCGACTTCGCGAAGAACGGGAAGTTCTACACCGCGCACGTCGAGGCCGGGGACGCGCTGACGACCAAGAAGCCCGACCTCACGCCGCAGCCGAAGACCGGCTACCACGGCGTGATCGACGAGTGGACGGCGTCCGACCCGAAGGCGAACACGTTCTCCGGCACCCACCGGGAGCTGCTGCGCATCGGGTTCGCCGGGCGGATCCACAACCTCCAGCAGATCGACTTCAACCCCAACGCGCGTCCCGGCGACGCCGACTACGGCAAGCTCTACCTGTCGGTCGGCGACGGCGGCAACGGCAACGTCGGCGACAACGGCGGCGACCCGCAGAACCTCGGCGTCCCGCAGGGCAAGATCCTGCGGATCGACCCGTCCGGGAACGACAGCGCCAACGGCAAGTACGGCATCCCGGCCGACAACCCGTACGCCGGGCAGGCCGGCAAGGTCGGCGAGATCTACGCCTACGGCATGCGCGACCCGCACCGGTTCAGCTGGGACACCGGCGGGACGCACCGGATGTTCCTCGCGCACATCGGCGAGCACGAGATCGAGTCGATCCACGAGCTGTACCCCGGCGCCAACATCGGGTGGAGCGAGCGGGAGGGCGCGTTCACGTTCCGCAAGGACGACCGCTGCCACCTGTACCCGCTGCCCGCGGACGACGACAAGTACGACTACGAGTACCCGCTCGCGGCGTACGACCACGACCCGCCGCCCGACTGGAACTGCTCCAGCGACGTCGGCCACGCCATCTCCGGCGGCTACGTCTACCGGGGCTCGAAGCTGCCCGCGCTGCGCGGCAAGTACCTGTTCACCGACATCGTGGACGGCCGGCTCATGTACACCGAAGAGTCGGAGATGAAGCACGACGCGACCGGGAGGAACCGCGCGCAGATCTACGAGATGACCGCGTACGACACCTCCGGCAAGCCCGTCACGATGAAGGAGCTGGCCGGCGACGAGCGGGTCGACCTGCGCTACGGCTCGGACGCCAAGGGCGAGCCCTACCTGCTCGCCAAGGCCAACGGCAAGATCTGGAAGATCGTCGGGACCAAGCGGTTCGCGGACTGCAAGGCCGGCCCGGTCAGGGTCGGGCACGCCATGGCCGGGAAGAACTGGGCGCCGGTGACCCCGTCCAAGTGGAAGTTCCCCGGCGACCAGGTCATCCTCGCCGAGGCCGGTGAGGAGCGCCCCGGGCCGCGCCGCCCGTTCGAGTACGCGGTCCTGAAGAAGGGGCCGGCGTTCACCTCGACGCGGATCGACGCGCGGGTGCGGCTCGACACACCGGTGTCGGTCAGCAACCGGGATGTGATCGTCGTCTTCGGCTACCAGGACGACACGCACTTCTACTACGCCCATCTCTCCAGCGACAACACCATCTACCCGCACAACGGGATCTACCTGGTGAACGGCGCGGACCGGCTGCGGATCGACCAGCAGTGGAACGCCAACCGGTCGCACGGAGCGCCCCCGTCCATCACCGACGAGGCGTGGCACCGCGTCAGCGTGACGCACTGCGCGGGCACCGGTGAGACGGCCGTGTACGTGGACGGGAAGACCCGCCCGGTCTTCACGGCCATCGACACGACACTCGGTTCCGGCCGGGTGGGCTTCGGCTCGTTCGACAACATCGGCCGGCTCCGCGACCTGACGGTCCGCGGGACCCCGGCGAAGTAACGGCCCTCCTCCGGGCGGGCGACGGGCACCGCCGCCCGCCCGGAGGGCTCCAAGGAGTCTGCACATGCTGATCCGTCGTGGCCCCGCCGCACTCGTGACCGTGCTGCTCGGCGCCTCCTTCTCCGTCGCCGCCCCGGCGTCCGCGTCGTCCGGGCACGGCGGCGTCTTCCCGCCCCTGAAGAAGAACCTGGTCTCCTACTACGACTTCGAGCACCCCGTGCCGGGCGACCCGTCCCGCGAGGCCGACCGCGGCCGGTCCGGCACCGCGATCGACCTGATCAACGGCGGCGCGGTCATGCGGGTCCGGGACGGCGCGCGGCGGCACGCCGTCCAGATCAAGCAGGTGAACCAGTCCGCGAAGGGCACCGACGACTGGAAGGCGGGGATCTACTCCGCGACAGGCGTCCCGTCCCTGCGCGCGTTCAACGCCGCCAAGGGCGCCACCCTCATGGGCTGGTTCAAGATGACCGGGACGAACCCGAGCCCCAACACCGAGACCTCCAACCCTGACGACGTCTACAACGCGATCGGCCTGTCCGGCCTGCTCACCGGCGACTCCGACGGCCACGCCGTGCGCGCCCTGCTGGAGATCATCGACGTCGGCGGCACCCTGCACGTCGTCGCGCTGGGCCGCCGCGTGGACGGGGGCAGTTCCCAGACGTTCGCCGCGAGCGAGGACTGGCGGAGCATCCTCCCGCAGCACACGTGGGTGCACCTGGCGGCCACGTTCGACTACGACACCGGGCAGATGGCGCTGTACAAGGACGGCAGGCCGCTGCCCGGCTTCTACACCGTCTCCGGCGACCCCTGGAAGCTCGAAGGCGCCCCGGAACCCGACCTCACGTCCGCCACGGACCCCCGCGGCATCAAGATCGGCGGCAGCTTCCCGCAGAACGACGAGGAGAAGAACCCCTGCAACTGCCGCATGGACGGCCTGATGTTCCTCAACCGGGCCATCACCGCCAAGGAAGCGGCCATCCAGTACAAGTTCGCGCGCCACTGATCGAACGCCGCCGGCGCCCCCAAGGCGCCGGCGGCCCTTCAGGCGCGAAAGCCACGCCGTTCCAGTCGGGCGCCCCAGCGGTGGAGGGCGTCCACGTGGTGGCGGGTCAAGCCCACTTCGGGCCGGACGGGGATCAGGCGCAGGGCTCGGCGGTGCGGAAACGCCTGCCTGCGGACCGTCAGCGGGATGACGTCGTCCACCCACGCAAAGGGGCGCCCCTCCGCGTGCCGGAGGATCGGCGCCCACTTGCGCATGCGGAGAAGCTGCAGAAGCGGGGTGCGGGGATCACCGTCCCGGGACGCGTAGGCGGAGATCTCCACGTGCGGCAGCGGCGGCAGGCCGACGAGCGGACCTATGTACTCGTTGGCGTGTTCCTCCCACGTCGTCGCCCAGACGAGGTCGTAGCGGGCGGAGAGGTCCTGGAGCCACGTCCCGTGCACCGGGTTGACGCGGACGGTGAGCCGTCCGACCGCGTGCTCGGCGAAGCCCGGCCGCGGCTCCTCCGGGTTCAGGACGCCGTCGACGTCCAGGTAAAGCAGTGGCCTGGCCTTGCGGGTGCCGGGACGGGGGACGTCGCCTAGCCACATGGGACGGTCAGCAGGCCGGCGTCGGTCGCGGCCAGGAGGGTGCCGTCCGGGGAGATGGCCAGGTCGTTGACGTGGGCCGGCGCCTCGACGCGGTGGGACGGGACGGATCCCGCCGCGTCCCAGACGAGGACCGTGCCGGAGGCGTCCCGGAGGGCCGCGGCGACCAGGAGGCGGCCGCCCGCGGAGGCCGCCGCCACGTGGGCGGACGGGGCGGGCAGGGGAAGGGTCGTGAGCCGGTCGCCGTCCAAGCCGAGGACGCGCAGCTCCGACGGGGCGGGCTCGATGAGGACGAGGCCGTCCGGGGACGGGGTCAGCGCCGCGCTGGCGGGCGGCACGGCGGCGATCTCCTCGCCGCGCTCCACGTCCCAGAGGGCGACCGCGGAGTCGCCGGGCAGCCCGATGAGGGGGCCGGTCGCGGGGGGCGTGTGGAGCATCCAGCGGCCGAGGGCGGTCCGGTGGCCGAGCCAGAGGGTGAAGTCGGCCAGGCGTTCGCCGGTGAGGGCGTCCCACACGGCGACCTCGGCGTCGTTCGCGGGGCCGGAGGCCGCGACCACCGCCGCGCGGCCGTGGTGGACGGCGAGGCCGAGCAGGTCGGGCCGGCCGTCCAGGGTCAGCTCGTCGCCGGTGCGCAGGTCGAGGACGTGCACGCGGTCGCGGTGCGTCCACGCGACGACCGGCGAGCCGGCCGGGACGCCGAACGCCCACTCGGCGCGGTCGACCGGGAAGTCGGGGATCGGCGGCCCGAGCGCCGACCCCGCCGCCAGGTCCCACGCCTGCCCGGTGTTCACGCCCTGACCGGACCGGGACGCGTACGCCAGCGGCGGCCCCTCGGCCGCGGCGGCGACCCCGTCGAAGGACCCTTCGGCCAGCACCCTTTCCGGCATGCGTGGGAGGTTAGGCCACACCGCTGAGATCGTTCTATACGGTCGCGAGAACTCGGCCGAGCTGTGACGTTTTCGGCCGCCGCGGGGCTGTTGTAGGTTCCCTCATCGTGGAGCCGATCGATCTTTCCCCCGTCGAGCGGCGCGTGTGGCGGGCGTTCCCCACCGGCGTCCCGGTCGACCTCAGGGACGGCACGGACGATCCCGAGGAGGGGCACGCGTGGGGGGCCGCGCGGACGGTCCGGGCAGAGGTTCTGCGGAAGCTGCTGCTGAGGTCGCCGGCGGACGGCGAGGTCTCGGCGCTGCGAGTGACGGGCGCGCGGATCACCGGGGTGCTGAACCTGGCCTACGCGACGGTCGGGCACCCGATCCGGCTGATGGGGTGCCGGTTCGAGGAGACCCCCGTCCTGTACGGGGCACGCGTCCGGCAGGTGAATCTGAGCGACTCCTACCTGCCGGGCCTGGACGCGGCGACCCTGCACGTCGACGGGGTGCTGCGCATCACCGGCTGCCGCATCCCGGGGCAGGTCCGCCTCGGCGGGGCGCGGTTGTCCGGCGCCCTCTTCCTGGAGCGGGCACGGCTCGGGGAGCGGGGCGCGCAGGAGGAGGTCCTCCACCTCAACCACTCCGTGATCGAGGACGACGTCTGGGGCCCCGGCCTGGTCGTGCGCGGAGAGATCCGGTTGAACGGCGCATCGGTCTCGGGCCGGATCAGCCTCGTCGGCGCCGTCCTCCGCAACCCGGGCGGGCGGGCGGTCGACGCCGAGAACCTGAGCGTGGGGTCGGACGTCAACGCCACGCGGGCGCGGTTCGAGGGGGAGGTCAGCCTGCGCGGCGCGACGGTCCCCGGGCTGCTGGTGTTCACGCAGGCGTCCCTGTCCGATCCGGGCGGGTGCGCCCTGCGCACGACCAGCGCCGCGATCGGGGAGCTCTGGTTCCGCGAGGCGCGGGTGGACGGGCCGGTGAACATGCTCCGCGGCAGGCTCGGCCTGCTCCATGTCGCTCCGAGCGCGCTCGGCGACGGCGAGGTGTGGCTGGACGGCCTGACGTACGGGTCGCTCACCCCCCGGCTGCCCGCGAAGGTCCGCATCGCGATGCTGGAGCGGGACGCCGAGGGCTACGTCCCGCACGCGTACGAGCAGCTGGCCGCCGCCTACCGGCAGGCCGGGGACGACCGGGCGGCGCGGAACGTCCAGCTCGCCAAGCAGCGCCGCCACCGCTCGACGCGTCCGTGGTACTCGCGGATGTGGGGCTACCTGCAGGACGTGACGGTCGGGTACGGGTTCCGGCCCCGCTGGGCGGCGGCGTGGCTGGCCGGCCTGCTCGCCGTGGGCACGACTGTGTTCGGCTTGCACGCGCCGGAACCGCTGAAGGCCGGCGAGCACCCGCCGTTCAACGCGCTCTTCTACACGCTGGACCTGCTGCTGCCCATCATCGACTTCGGGCAGGAGAAGGCGTTCAAGACGGCCGGCTGGTACCAGTGGCTCGCCTACACGCTGATCATCACCGGCTGGGTGCTCGCGACGACGATCGCCGCGGGGGTGACCCGGACGCTCAGCCGGCAGTGACGGCGCGCAGGCGTCCGGCGACCGACTCCGGCGGGACGTCGTTGATCCACGCGGCCATGCCCGACTCGGAGCCCGCGAGGTACTTGACCTTGCCGGGGGCGCGCCGGACCGAGAACAGCTCCAGGTGCAGGCGGAGGAGGTCGCGGCCCGCGCCGACCGGGGCCTGGTGCCAGCCGGCGACGTACGGGAGCGGCCCGTCGTCGAGGGCGTCGCAGCGCCGCAGCAGGTCGCGGTAGAGGACGGCCAGCTCGTCGCGCTCGGCGGTGTCCAGGGCGGTGAGGTCGGGGACGTGGCGGTGCGGCGTCAGGTGCACCTCGATCGGCCAGCGGGCGGCGGCGGGGACGTAGGCCGTCCAGTGCTCGCCGGCGAGGACCACCCGCTCGCCGGCGCGCTCGGCCGCCAAGACGGCGGCGAACAGGTCCGGGCGCGCGGCGGCCGTCGCCAGCATGCGGCCGGTGCGCGGGGCGACGAACGGGTACCCGTAGATCTGCCCGTGCGGGTGGTGCAGGGTCACGCCGATCTCGACCCCGCGGTTTTCGAACACGTAGACCTGCTCGACGCCCGGTATCGCGGACAGCTCGGCGGTGCGGTCGGCCCACGCGTCGATGACCGTCCGGACGCGGGAGACGGGCAGCCGCGCCATCGACGTGGAGTGCTCGTCGGTGAAGCACACGACCTCGCACCGACCGGCGCCGCGGGCGCGTTCCACACCGTCGATCTCCGGCGGCACCGGCGGGGTGCGGACGTCGAACGACGGGAACCGGTTCTCGAAGACCGCGACGTCGTAGGACGGGTCCGGGATCTCCGAGGCGGGCCCGCCGGGGCACAGCGGGCACTGGTCCGGCGGCGGCAGGAACGTGCGGTCGTTGCGGTGCGCGGTGATCGTCACGTGGTCGCCGGTCAGCGGGTCGCGGCGGGTCTCGCACACCGGCTCGGCGGGCGGGAGGCCGCGCGGGTCGGGGACGGGGACCCGGCCCGGCGCCTCGTCGTAGTAGACGATCTCGCGGCCGTCCGACAGCCGTGCGCGTGTCCGGTTCATCTCGCCCGGAAGCCTACAGCGCCGACAGGTCCGCCCGAGTCTCCGCCTCGTGGACGGCCAGAAGGTGCTTCACGAGGGTGGTCAGCACCTCCTTGCCGGACCCGCGCTCCCGGACGTCGCACAGCACGACGGGCACGGCGTCGCTGAGGTCCAGCGCGTCCCGTATCTCGCCGGGCTCGTAGTCGTAGCCGTCGTCGAAGCAGTTCACCGCGATGAGGAACGGCAGGCCGCGGTTCTCGAAGTAGTCGACGGCGGGGAAGCAGTCCGAGAGCCGGCGGGTGTCGGCGAGCACGACGGCGCCGAGCGCGCCGTAGGACAGCTCGTCCCACATGAACCAGAAGCGGTCCTGGCCGGGGGTGCCGAACAGGTAGAGGACGAGGCCGTCGCGGATCGTGATCCGGCCGAAGTCCATCGCGACCGTGGTGGTGGTCTTCTGCTCGACGCCCTCGGTGTCGTCGACGCCGACGCCCCGGTCGGTGAGCAGTTCCTCGGTCTGAAGGGGCCGGATCTCGCTGACGGCGCCGACGAGCGTCGTCTTGCCCACCCCGAATCCCCCGGCGACGAGGATCTTCACCGCGACCGGGGCCACCGGCGAGGCGTCCTCCTGGGGCGGCGACCCCGCGCTCTCAGAGTGCCTGGAGACCATGAAGCACTTCCCTCAGCAGACGTTCCTTGGAGAGCGGGCTCTCCTGTTGGGGACGGGTGGCGGTGATGAGCCGGTGATGCAGGAGATCACCGAGCAGGACGCGGACGACGACCAGGGGCAGCCGCATCCGCGCCGCGATCTCGGCCACCGGCTGCGGCTGCACGCACATCTCCAGGATGTCGAGATGCTCCGGGCCGATGCCGGGCGAGCCCGACCGGGGCCGCGCGGCCGTCGAGACGATCGTGATCATGTCGAACGCCTCGCCGGTCGCCGGCCTCGCCCGGCCGCGGGTGAGCGCGTACGAGCGGACGATCGGGCCGGCCTCGTCGTCGAGCCATTCGCTGCCAGGACCACTCATGGTCCGTCACGATTCCTCGTTGTCGAGAGCCTCGGCGCGGCCACGCCGGGTGCCCTGCTGGATGGACGACATCATCGACCGCAGCTGCTCGGGCGACCGGTCGGCCCGCGGCTCGGCGGCGGGCGGAGCCGCGGCGGAGCGGTCCTCGCGCAGCTGGGAGGCCATGTTCTCCTGCCGGACGCGCTTGGGCAGCGGGGGCCGGCCGCGGCCCGAGCCGCCCGGCGGGCGGCGCCGGACCTCGCGGGGCGAGCGCGGCACGCCGGGCGCGGCGGGCGCCGCGGCCGGCTGCGCCGGCTGGGCCTCGGGGACCGACGGCGGGTCGCCCCACGGGGACGGCGCCCCGCGCGGAGTCGGCACCGGCCCCTGCGCCGGCTCCTCGAACACCGGGATCGGCCCGGTCAGCGCGTCCGGGTCCTCCGGCCGAAGGCCGCCGGAGGGAGGCCTCGGGGCCGGGCCGGACGCGCCGGACACGCCGGACGGCGGGCCGAACGGGCTGCCGGGCTGCGGCGAGCGGGCGAGGGGGTCCTCCTCCCGCGGGGGCGCCGCCGCGGCGTGCCGCCCCGACGGAAGCCGCAGCACGGACCCGCCCTGGTCGTAGCCGCCCTGGTCATAGCCGTCCTGGTCGTAGCCGCCCTGGTCGTAGCCCTGCTCCAGCCCCGGCTGCTGGCCGCCGCCGGCGCCGTGGTGGGCGCCGACGACCGTGCCGACGGGGACGAGCGCGTCCTCGGCGCGGCGGGTGGTGAGGGCGGGCGCGCCCTGCACGGGGTCGCCCTCGTCCGGGACGACGAGGTCCTCGGGCAGCAGCACGATCGCGGTCATGCCGCCGTATGGGGACGTCCGCAGCGTGACCTTGATGCCGTGCCGGCGGGCGAGGCGCCCGACGACGAACAGGCCGAGCTGCGCGCTGTCGGACAGGTCGAACTCGGCGGAGGTGGCGAGCCGCTGGTTGGCGGCGGCGAGCCTCGTCTCGTCCATGCTGAGGCCGCGGTCCTCGACCTCCAGCGTGAAGCCGTGCGCGACGGCCTGCCCCTGCACCTGGACGGTGGTGTGCGGCGGCGAGAACGTGGCGGCGTTCTCGATCAGCTCGGCGAGCAGGTGGATGACGTCCGCGACGGCGGGGCCGACGATCGCCGCCCGGGTCATCGGCGCGACGTTGACCCGGGTGTAGTCCTCGACCTCGGACGCGGCGGCGCGGGCGACGTCCACGATCGCGACGGGGCTGCGCCAGCCGCGGCCGGGCGCCTGCCCGGACAGGATGATCAGGCCTTCCGCGTGCCGGCGCATGCGGGTGGCGAGGTGGTCGACCCGGAACAGGTCCTCCAGGTCGTCGGGGGTCTCGATGCGCCGCTCCATCGAGTCGAGCAGCTTCAGCTGGCGGTGCAGCAGCGTCTGGCTGCGGCGGGCGAGGTTGACGAACACGTCGCTGACGTTGCGGCGCAGCGTCGCCTCCTCGACCGCGCCCTGGATGGCGGTGCGGCGGGCGGCGTTGAACGCCTCGCCGACCTGGTCGATCTCGCGGGTGCCGAACGCCAGCGGCGGCGCCTCGGCGGCCACGTCGACCTCGTCGCCGCGGCGCAGCCGCCGGATCACGTTCGGCAGCCGGACGTCGGCGAGGTCGATCGCCTCGCGGCGCAGCCGGGCCAGCTCGCGGATGACGGACCGGGCGACCCAGATCGCGAGGACGAGGGTCGCGATGACGGCGACCAGCCCGAGCACGCCCGCGAGGACGACGCGGGTGATGATGCCGTCGGAGATCGGCGCGGCGCGCTTCTCGGCGCCCGCGGACACCGCCAGCTCCAGGCCGCGGAGCCGGGTCAGGTTGGAGTCCGCGGTGGTCTTCCACAGCACGCCGGCGTTGGGGCCGGAGGTCCTGACCAGGTTCGCGGACGCGACGAAGTGGTCCTCCAGCGTGCGGAACCGGCTGTACTCGGGCATCCCGACGACGCGCTGGTAGTAGGCCTGGTCGGCGGACCGCAGCTCGGACGCCGAGTAGTCGTAGAGGGTGCGCTGGGTGCCGACGAGCTTGACGAACTGGGCGTGCTCCTCGGCCGTCATGCGGCCGGCGGCGATCGCGCCGGCGAGCAGCGCGTCCTCCTGGGCGAGGACCTCGCGGGCCCGGTTCAGCGACGCCTCGTTGCGAGCGTCCTTGGCGACCTCGGAGTTGTCGAGGGTGGACAGGGAGCCCTGCAGCGAGCCGACGTCGTTCAGCAGCGCGGTGTAGTCGGCGAACGCGCGGGAGCGGTCGGTGCGGAGGGTGTCGATGGCGCGGCGCCGGTCGTCCAGCCCGTCCAGCTCTTTGATGATCTTGTCGGCGAGCCGGCGGGTGTTCTCCGGCGCCGCGTCGCGGGCGCCGTCGTCGGCGGCGAGCCGACGGAACAGGTCGGCCTGCCGGTCGGTGACCAGGCGGCCGGACTCCATGGAGGCGCGATCGCCCTCCACTCGGCCGCCGAGGTAGACCATCGACAGGCGGCGCTCGGCCTGCAGCGCGCTGCCGAGGGCGCCGGCCGGGTAGCCGTAGTGGTCTTGGACGGTCTTGACACCCCTCAGGTTGAGTCCCTCGCCGAGCGCGATGCTCGCGGCGAACGCCCACAGGACGCCGAGGGAGACCACCGAGACGGTGACCATGAGGACGACTTTGAAGCGGATGGACCGAAATCGCGCGGCCTTGGGAGCCCGCCGGTGGCCGGCGGCTGAGTCCGTGTTGCGGCCTCGTTTTGGCACTGCGGCTGAACTTTCACTCGGGCGGACGGCTGGGAGACGGCTCGGGGCGACCGCGCGGAACGGTCGGGGTCGACCGCGCGGCACCGCACGCGTGGAACGCAGCAGAGCCTAGAACCGTACGCAGTCGTGTGTCGACAGTTTCCAGATCATCACGTTTTGTATGCACGAAGAGGTCTAAATACCCCTACCATGCCTGAGCGTGATGGTTCGTACTCCACACGCGACGAAGAGCGCGTGGCGACCGGCCCGCCCCGGCCGCACCCTGCTCGCCGCCGGCGCACTGCTGACCGCGGCGCTGACCGGCGGATGCAGCGGCGACTCCGAGGGAGCGGCGGCGCCGCCCGACGTCCCGATGCTCCAGGAGCTCGGCACCCCCGAAGGCCGCCTCGACCTCGTCGCCTGGACGGGCTACGCCGAGGACGGCTCCACCGACCCGAAGGTCGACTGGGTCACCCCGTTCACGAAGGCGACCGGCTGCAAGGTGTACACGAAGGTCGCCGACACCTCCGACTCGATGGTCGCCCTCATGCAGAGCGGCCGGTACGACGGCGTGTCGGCCTCCGGCGACGCCAGCCTCCGGCTCATCTACGGCGGGACGGTCGCGCCCGTCAACACCGGCCTGCTCAGCAACTACGAGGACATCGCCAAGTACCTCAAGAACCAGCCGTACAACTCCGTCAAGGGCCAGATGTACGGCATCCCGCACGGCTACGGCGCCAACATGCTGATGTACCGGACGGACAAGATCCCGCAACGTCCGACCTCCTGGAGCGTGGTGTGGGAGAAGGACTCCCCCGCGGCCGGCCACGTCGTCGCCTACGACTCTCCGATCTACATCGCGGACGCGGCGCTGTACCTGAAGACGCACCGCCCCGATCTGAAGATCACCGACGTCTACGAGCTGGACGAGAAGCAGTTCGACGCGGCGATCGACCTGCTGAAGCAGCAGCGCCCCAACGTCAACCAGTACTGGGCGAACTACCTGGACGAGCTCCAGTCGTTCAAGAGCGGCTACAACTACGCCGGGACCGCCTGGCAGGTGACCGCGAACCTGGCCATGACGGACAAGGCGCCGGTCGCCACGACGCTGCCGTCCGAGGGCGCGACGGGCTGGTCCGACACCTGGATGATCTCGTCGAAGGCCCAGCATCCGACATGCATGTACAAGTGGATGAACTGGATCTCGACGCCGAAGATCCAGGCCGAGATCGCGCAGTGGTTCGGTGAGGCGCCCGCCAACCCGAAGGCGTGCAGGTACACCGCCAAGGGCTTCTGCTCGACCTACCACGTCGGCGATCCGGAGTTCTACAAGCGGATCGCGTTCTGGAAGACGCCGGTGAAGGACTGCGGCGACGACCGCGGCAACACGTGCGTCGAGTACTCCCGCTGGGCCCAGGCCTGGACGCAGATCAAGGGCTGACGGAGGGGCCGGCCCCTCCCCGGGGACGCCGCCGGACCGCGACCCGCCGTGCTAGGGCCAGCGGTAGACGGCGTCCTCGGACGGGACGTGGTGCGGCAGGTAGCACTTCGTCGTGACGTGCTCGTCCTTGCAGGCGAGGCACAGGTAGGTGCGGTGGCCGCGCAGCCCCCGGCCGCGCCGGTCGCAGGGCGGGCACACGCACGGCGACCAGCCGACGATGACCCGCCCCGGGCCGAGCCGGTGCCCGGCGGGGCACACGAACGGCACGTGATCGCTGGTCGGCATGGTCTCGCTGGTCGGCACGGCCCCCAGCCTAGTCGAACATACTGTCGAACCTCTAGTGGTCCCGCCGGGTGACGAAGCGGGCGAGGGCCCGCAGTTCGGCGGCGGCGGGCTGGGCCGGGGCGGCGGCGTCCAGCTCGTCCAGGGCCTCGCCGAGCAGCGCCTCCGCGCGGGCCGCCGCCCAGGCGCGGGCACCGGCGGCCTCGACCAGCTCGGCGGCGCGGGCGGCCTCCTCGCCGGTGAGCGGCTCGTCGCGGAGATACAGCCCGGCCAGCTCCTCCCCCGCGGGGGTGGCGGAGGTGAGGGCCGCGACGACGGGAAGCGACTTCTTGCGCGCGCGCAGGTCCGCCTGGGCCGCCTTGCCGGTGACCGCCGGCTCGCCCCAGATGCCGAGCAGGTCGTCCACGAGCTGGAACGCCAGGCCGAGGCGCTCGCCGAAGGCGCGCAGCCGGGCGGTCCGGCCGGCGCCGGCGCCGGCGGAGACGGCGCCGAGCGCGCAGGCCGCGCCGAGGAGCGCGCCGGTCTTGCGGCCCGCCATGGCCAGGCACTCGTCGAGCGTGACGTCGGAGCGCCGCTCGAACGCCAGGTCGGCGCTCTGGCCCTCGACCAGCTCGACGACGGCGCGGCCGAGGACGCCGACCCCGACCGCCACGCCCGCGGAGCGCTCGTCGGCGAGCCGCTCGAAGGCGGCGGCGAGCATCCCGTCGCCGGCGAGGATCGCGGCGTTCGCCCCGAAGACGGTCCAGGCGGTCGGGCGGTGCCGGCGGGTGCGGTCGCCGTCCATCACGTCGTCGTGCAGGAGCGAGAAGTTGTGCGCCAGCTCCACCGCGACGGCGGCCGGGAGGGCGGCCGGGGCCGTCCCGCCGGCCGCCTCCGCGGCGAGGAGCGTGAACGCCGGGCGGATCGCCTTGCCGCCGCCCGCCCCCGTGGCGGGACGTCCCCGCTCGTCCCGCCAGCCGAAGTGGAACGCGGCGATGCGGCCCGTCGCGTCCGGCATGGCCTCGGCCGCGCGCCGCAGCGCGGGGTCGACCATGCGGCGGGTCCGGGCGAGCACCTCGGCCGCCGTGCGGGGGCGGTGGTCCGGCCCCGGCCGGTGGCCGCAGCGGACCACGGCCGGGTCCTCTCTCCAGGCGGGCATGGCACGTCCCCTCTCGTCAGCGGGCGATCTCGACGTTCTCCAGGACGCCGAGGGCGTCGGGGACCAGCACGGCGGCCGAGTAGTACGCGCTGACCAGGTAGGTCAGCAGCGCCCGGTCGTCGATCCCGGCGAACCGGACCGACAGGCCCGGCCGGACCTCACCGGGCAGCCCGGTGCGGTGCAGGCCGATGACGCCCCGGTCGTCCTCGCCGGTGCGCAGCGCGAGGATCGAGCTGGTCCCGGCCGGGGTGACCGGGATCTTGTCGCACGGGTAGATGGGGACGCCGCGCCACGCCCGCGCGCGGCGCCCGTCGATCTCCAGGACGGACGGGTACACGCCGCGGCGGGTGCCCTCGCGGCCGATCGCGGCGATCGTCCGCGGATGGGCGAGGAAGAACCGGGTCTTGCGGCGGCGCGCGAGCAGCTCGTCCATGTCGTCCGGGGTCGGCGGGCCGTCCCGGGTCTGGATGCGCTGCCGGAGGTCGGCGTTGTGCAGGAGGCCGAAGTCCCGGTTGTTGATCAGCTCGTGCTCCTGCCGCTCCCTGACCTCCTCGATCACCAGCCTGAGCTGCTGCTCGACCTGGTCCATCGGCCCGTTGTAGAGGTCGGCGACGCGCGTGCGGACGCGCAGGAGCGTCTGGGTGACGCCCAGCTCGTATTCGCGCGGCGAGGCCTCGTAGTCGACGAACGTGCCGGGCAGCACCGGCTCGCCGTCGTGCCCGGACGCCAGCGCGATCGCCGCCTCCCCGTGCCTCGTCTGCGGCGGAGCCGGCGCGTCCCGGAACTGCTGGAGATGCGCGCGCAGCGCCTCGGACCCGCCGGCCACCTCCTCCAGCGCCTCCCGCGACAGGGACAGGACGGTCGCCGGGGTCAGCGCGCGGAAGGTGTGCTCCCACTCCTCGGTGACGTCCAGGAGCGCGCGGTCGCCGAAGAACCGGCCGTCCGCGAGAACGTCGATCCGGGAGTCGGCGTCGTACTCCCCCGGCCCGGCCTGCTCGACCTTGCCGTGCGCGATGAGGTGGACCGCGTCCATGGGACGTCCCGCGACCGCGATCGCCTCGCCGGGGACGTACTCGCGCTGCGCGAACCGGGCGGCGAGGGCGTCCAGGACCGCGGGGTCGGGCAGGCCGCGCAGCGGCGGCAGCTCGGCGAGCTCGGGCGGGACGACCCTGACCTCGGCGCCGTCGTTGACGAACGTCACCAGGCCGTCGCCGAGCCGGTAGGTGAGCCGGCGGTTCACCCGGTAGACGCCGGCGTCCGCCCGCACCCACGGCAGCAGCGCCATCAGCCACCGCGGGGTGATGCCCCGCATCTGCGGGACGGACTTCGTCGTCGTCGCGAGGTTGCGCGCGGCCTGCGTGCTGAGGGCGTGCCGCTCGGTCACGCGCCGGCACCGCCGTGCGCGATCTCGACGGACTCCAGCATGCCGAGCGCGTCGGGCACCAGCACCGCGGCCGAGTAGTAGGCGCTGACCAGGTAGGAGATGAGCGCCTTGTCGTCGATGCCCATGAACCGGACGGACAGGCCCGGCTGGTACTCGTCGGGCAGCCCGACCTGGTGCAGGCCGATGACGCCCTGCGCCGCCTCGCCCGTCCGCATCAGCAGGATCGAGCTGGTCCGCGTCCGGCTGACCGGGATCTTGTTGCACGGGAAGATCGGCACGCCGCGCCAGGCGGGGACCTTGTGGCCGCCGACGTCCACGCCCTCGGGGTAGACGCCGCGGGCGCTGCACTCGCGGGCGAACGCGGCGATCGCCTTCGGGTGGGCGAGGAAGAACGCCGGGTCCTTCCAGACGAGGGTGAGCAGCTCGTCCATGTCGTCGGGGGTGGGCGGGCCGGTGCGGGTGTGGACGCGCTGCGACAGGTCGGCGTTGTGCAGCAGCCCGAAGTCGCGGTTGTTGATCAGCTCGTGCTCCTGCCGCTCGCGGAGCGCCTCGATGGTCAGCCGGAGCTGCTGCTCGACCTGGTCCATCGGCTCGTTGTAGAGGTCGGCGACGCGCGTGTGGACGCGCAGGACGGTCTGCGCGACGCTCAGCTCGTACTCGCGCGGCGAGGCCTCGTAGTCGACGAACGTGCCGGGCAGCACCGGCTCGCCGTCGTGCCCGGACGCCACGTCGATCGCCGCCTCGCCGTGCGCGTTGTGCGCGCGGGACGGGCTCGCCCGGTACTCCTCCAGGTGCGCCTGGAGGGACGCGGACTGGCCGAGCGTCTCCTGGAAGTCGGTGTCGCTCATGCTGAGGATGGTGCAGGCGGTCACGGCCTTGACCGTGTGCTCCCAGGTCGCCGGCTCCTCCCCCTCCTCCGTGCCGAGAAGGGCCTGCTCGCCGAAGAAGTCGCCGTTGGCGAGCGTCCCCAGCACCGCCTCGGCGCCGTACTCCCCGGCGCCCACCTTGCTCAGCTTGCCGTGCGCCACGAGGACGACGCGGTCGACCGGGCGGCCCCGCTCCACGATGACGTCGCCGGGCTCGAACTCCTGCTGCGTGAACCGGCCCGCGATGGCGTCCAGGGTCAGGTCGTCGTCGTAGCCGCGCAGCGGGGCCAGCTCGCCGAGCTCGCGCGGGATGACGCGGACGTCGGCGCCGGTCGTCACGAACGTCACCCGGCCGTCGCCCAGCGTGTAGGTGAGCCGCCGGTTGACGCGGTAGGCGCCGCCGGCCGCCTGCACCCAGGGCAGCAGTTTGAGCAGCCATCGCGAGGTGATGCCCTGCATCTGCGGGACGGACTTGGTCGTGGTCGCCAGGTTCCGTGCCGCCGCGGTACCGAGGCTCAACTGCTGCTGCTGTTCCGTCACGTCCACACCACCGATTCGTCGTGGGTCTGCGGGAAGCGGCCCTGTCGGGCCAACGATGAAGCTACAGACGGTAATCAGATGTGTGCAACGGGCCATTGCCCCCACCTCTGCTTCGCCACTGCGCCACACAAGTAGCACCGGTACGTGACATCCCGTCTACATGCCTCGAATGGCATATGAACCGGCGGTTATGATTGGCGCCATGCCGTCCGCGTTCGCCGTGCTCGCCGAGCCGACCCGCCGCCACATCCTCGACCTGCTGCTGGAACGTCCCCGTCCGGTGGGCGAGCTGGTCGAGCACCTCGGGCTGACCCAGCCGGGGACGTCCAAGCATCTGCGGGTGCTGCGCGACGCGGGCCTCGTCCGAGCGCGCCAGGACGCGCAGCGCCGCGTCTACGAGGTCCGCCTGGAGCCCCTGGCCGAGGTGGACGCGTGGCTGACGCCGTACAGACGCGCCTGGGAGGCCCGGCTGGACGCCCTGGAACGGCACCTCGACGCGGGAGAGTGACATGGGACGGCGCCGCTACCGCAGGCTCCTCGTCGGCCCCGACGCCTACCGCTGGCGCGTCGCGCACCAGCACGGCCGCGAGGGCGGAAGGTTGCGCGACTGCCGCGAGTCCGTGCTGCTCCGCAAGGAGGGGAGCCCGGGGCGCGTCACCGTCGTCTTCCGGGCGGGCCCCGGCAGGATCGTCCCGGACGGCGGCCCGTACACCCACAGCGGCGGCGTCGCCCGTGCCGAGGACGAGACCCTGCTTAACCTGCACCGGCCCGGAGTCATCCGCGCACTGCTGGACGTCGTGCTGGCACACGGCGAGGGCTTCGACTCCAGCGTCGAGATCGACGGCTGGACCCTCATGGACGAGGTGCGGCAGATCACCCTTCCACGCGGCGCGGGCCAGGAAAGATCCGCCGCGCCGGGGTGTTAGCCACGGAGAGCATCGGGCCCGGACAGGACGGGCCCGGCGGAAACCGGAGGGAGACCCGCAGTGACGGCGGTATGGACAGCACTCGCGATCGAGACCGGTGCCGGCCTGGTGATCGCGGCTTCGCTGGCGGGCTGGGCCCGCCGGCGCTTCGCCCGGTCCCGCTGACCGCTCCGTTCACCGTGTCCCGGAACCCGCCGGTTCCGGGACGCGCTCGTTCCCGGCCTCCTCGATCGGCACCCCCGCGGTCTCGGGGATCTTGAGGATCGGCACCAGGGCCACCAGCGCGGCGATCATCAGGTAGTAGGCCGGGACGTAGTTGGAGCCCGTCACGTCGATCAGCGAGCCGATCAGCACGGCCGCCGTCCCGCCGAACAGCGACGTCGAGATGTTGTAGCCGATCGCGAAGGCCCCGTACCGCACCCGGGTCGGGAACATCGCCGGGAACGTCGCCCCGATCACCGCGAGGATCAGCACCAGCAGGCCGCCGACGATGGCGTAGCCCGCGGCGACGCCGAACGCGCTGTGGGTCTGCATCAGCGCGAACGCCGGCCACGAGAGCAGGAGGTAGCCGACCGCGGCGGTGATCAGGAGCGGCCTGCGGCCGATCCGGTCGGACAGCGCGCCGAGCGGCAGGATCACGACGATCATCGCCGCCTCGACCCCGATGGTGATGAGCTGCGCGGTCGTGTCGTTCATGTCCAGGAAGTCCACGAGGTAGGACGGCATGAACGTCAGCAGCGTGTAGTCCGCGACGTTCAGCAGGAACACGATCCCGATCAGCATCAGGATCATGCGCCAGTAGCGCGCCAGGGTCTCCTTCAGCGGCGACTGGGCCTTCTTGCCCTCCTGCTCCATGTGCTGGAAGACCGGAGTGTCCTCGATCCGCGTCCGGACGTAGAGGCCGACGGCGCCGAGCGGCAGCGCGATGAGGAACGGCACCCGCCAGCCCCAGCCGTTCATCGCCTCCTCGCTGAGCGCGAGGTCCATCGCCAGGACGAGCCCGGCGCCGAGGATGTAGCCGCTCAGCGTGCCGAGCTCCAGGTAGCTGCCGAAGAAGCCGCGCCGGTGCGTGGGCGAGTACTCGGCGATCATCGTGGCGGCGCCGCCGTACTCGCCGCCGGTCGAGAAGCCCTGCACGAGCCGGACCGCGAGGAGCAGCAGCGGCGCGGCGATCCCGATCGTGCCGTACCCGGGCAGGATGCCGATCACGAACGTGGAGCCCGACATCAGGATGATCGTGGCGGCCAGCACCCGCTTGCGGCCGAGCTTGTCGCCCAGCGGGCCGAAGAACAGGCCGCCGAACGGGCGGGCGAGGAACGCGGCCGCGATCAGCGCGAACGAGCGCAGCGACGCGCTGCCGCTCGCGCCCTCGGGGAAGAACACCGTGCCGATGATCGCGGTCATCACCCCGGCGCTGAACACGCCGAAGTCGAACCACTCGATGCAGTTGCCCATCGCGGAGGCGATCACGGCCTTGTGCACGGCCTGCTCGCTCGACTTCTGCTCCTTGGAGAGGGAGACGCCCTCACCATCCTCGGGGCCCTGTCCGGCAGCCGCGTTCACCGTGTTTTTCACGCGCTGCATCTGCCCGATGATCGGCGAAGCTAACGCCCTGCCGTGGCACGGTCACCGAGCGCAGGTCAGGCCTTGCGCGTCCTGCGCCGGGTGCGCACGGTGTCCTCTTCCTCCTCGCCGCCGCCGAGGAGGCCCGGCAGTTCGGGGAGGACGGTGGTGCGCTGCGGGTCCCCGTCGCCGAGCTCCTTCGCCTCGGACTTCTCGCCCTCGGGCTTCTCCCCCTTGGGCTCCACCGCCTCGGGCTCCTCCGTCTCGGGGGCGGCGTCCTGGTCCGGCAGCTCGTCGGTGGTCTGCGGGTCGTCGCCGCCGTCGAGCAGCTCGTCGAGGGTGGCGGTCTTCTGCGGGTCGGCGTCCGGCTCGTCCAGCAGGAGGTCGTCCTCGGGAATGGCGACGAGCGCCTGCGTCTCCTGCGCCTCCCGGGTGATGACGCCGCTGGCGAGGACGGTGTTGCGGTGCCGCAGCGCGCCGTTCTCGCGGAGCAGGTTGTCCACGTCGGCGCGGGCGCGGGCGATGCGGCGGCTCAGCCGGACGTGGACGAGCAGGCCGCCCGCCGCCGCGCCGAGCACGAAGCCCGCGACCGGGAAGCCGACGGCCGTCGGCGCCAGCAGGGCCACCAGCGCGACCACGACCAGGGCGACCACGATCGCAAGCGCGAGAAAGTGCTGCTCCATCCAGTCCAGGACGGCGTTCACGCGCTTGGGAATCCTCACTCGCCTTCTCCTCCACTCGGCTCAGAACGGGAACAACGAGCGGGCCGCGACAGGATGTTCCACACCGCGGCACCGCTGATCCTGAGTGCACCGCCGGGCTCCGCGGCCGGGACGGCCCGGGCTCGCGCCGCCGGCGCGCCGCCCCGCTCCCGCGACATGATGACCGGCGGGAGACCGTTCGAAACACTAACAGGGCGTGACCCTCGCCTCCCACGCGGCGCCCCGGGCACCCGGCTCACACCGCCGGGATGCGAACACGAGCTCGGGGCGAATATCGTCCATGGACATGAGCGAACACTTTGACGTCGTGGTCCTGGGCGCGGGCCCGGGTGGATATGTCGCCGCGATCCGGTCGGCGCAACTCGGGCTGAAGACGGCGATCATCGAGGAGAGGTACTGGGGCGGGGTGTGCCTCAACGTCGGGTGCATCCCCTCGAAGGCGCTGCTGCGCAACGCGGAGCTGGCGCACATCGTCACCCAGGAGCGGAAGACGTTCGGGATCAACGTCGAGGGGAGCGTGTCCTTCGACTACGGCGTCGCCTACCAGCGCAGCCGCCAGGTCTCGGAGAAGCTCGTCAAGGGCGTCCAGTTCCTGATGAAGAAGAACAAGATCACGTCCTATGACGGGCGGGGCACGTTCACCGACCCGAACACGCTGCAGGTCGCGCGGCAGGACGGGTCGAGCGAGACGGTCACGTTCGACAACTGCATCATCGCGGCCGGCGCGCACACCAAGCTGCTGCCGGGCACGTCCCTGTCGGAGCGGGTCGTCACCTATGAGGAGCAGATCCTCAGCTCCGAGCTGCCCGAGAGCATCGTCATCGCGGGCGCGGGGGCCATCGGCGTCGAGTTCGCCTACGTCCTGCACAACTACGGGGTGAAGGTCACGATCGTCGAGTTCCTCGACCGGATGGTCCCGAACGAGGACGCCGACGTGTCGAAGGAGCTGGCGAAGCGGTACCGCAAGCTCGGCGTGGACGTCCTCACCTCGACCCGGGTGGACGCGATCGACGACTCGGGTGAGAAGGTGAAGGTCACCGTCACCGGCAAGGACGGCGCCCAGCAGGTCATCGAGACCGACAAGGTGCTCCAGGCGATCGGCTTCCAGCCGAACGTGGAGGGGTACGGGCTGGAGAAGACCGGCGTGGCGCTGACCGAGCGCGGCGCCGTCGACGTGGACGGCCGCTGCCGCACGTCCGTCCCGCACATCTACGCCATCGGCGACGTCACCGCCAAGCTGATGCTCGCGCACGCCGCCGAGGCCATGGGCATCGTCGCGGCCGAGACCATCGCGGACGCCGAGACGATGGAGCTCGAGTACATCATGATCCCGCGCGCCACCTACTGCCAGCCGCAGGTCGCGAGCTTCGGCTACACCGAGGCGCAGGCCAAGGAGCAGGGCTTCGACGTCAAGACGGCCAAGTTCCCCTACAGCGCCAACGGCAAGGCGCTCGGCATGGGCGAGGGCGACGGCTTCGTCAAGGTGATCAGCGACGCCAAGTACGGCGAGATCCTCGGCGCCCACATGATCGGCCCCGAGGTCACCGAGCTGCTCCCCGAGCTGACCCTGGCCCAGCAGTGGGACCTGACGGTCCACGAGGTGGCCCGCAACGTGCACGCCCACCCGACCCTGGGCGAGGCCATGAAGGAGGCCGTGCACGGTCTGGCCGGGCACATGATCAACCTCTGAGGTCCGGAGACGAGAGGCCGCCGCCGCGGACGGGATCCGCGGCGGCGGCCCTTCTTCTACAGGAGGGCCTCTCAGGAGGCGGGCCAGAGGGTCAGGGCCTCGTAGGCGGGGCGCCATTCGCCCTCGTAGGCGGCGCGCACCGGCGGGGGCGCGACCCCGAGCAGGGACGCCACCACCGCGTCGCCGGCGCCGTCGAGCATCCACGGGATCACGCGCGGGGCGTCGGGTCCGACGCGCTCGCCGTGGACCTTGCCGAAGTTCTGGAACTGTTCGAGGGTCAGGGTGGCGTCCATAAGCGGGATCGCCTCCTTCTCCTCGTGGGCCAGGTGCGCGGTCAGGTTGGTGGCGAGGGCGTCGACCAGGTCGGCGACGGGTCCGGTGCCCGTGTCGATGGCCTCGATGACGGGATCGATGGCGGCGTGCTCCGCCTCCATCGCCTCCAGCAGCGCCAGGTCGTCGGGACGGTCTGCGAGCGACTTGGACAGCACCGGCCAGAGCGCCTGGTCCTCAGCGGTGTGGTGGGCGTGCAGGGCCGTCTTGAACAGCTCCCAGCCCGCGGCGGCGGCCAGGACGCGCCGGGGGTCGTCGCCCATGCGGGCGGTGGCCTTCGCGAGGCGCTCCAGTTCCCGCCGCAGCGCATCGTGCATGGCGTACATCGGGGTCCACTCGTAATTGCTCACGTTTCCTCCTTCGTTCACTGCACTGACGGAGCAGGAGGAGGAAACGTGACCGCTCAGGACGTGGCGCTCAGGACGTGGCGCTCAGGACGTGGGCGCCGGGCTCGCGAGCCGGCTCAGCAGGCGCTGTCCCTGACGGGAGCTGATGCCGAGGCGGCGGGCCAGTTCGGCGCCGGTGATGCCGGGCTCGGCGTCGATGATGGCGAGGGCGCGGGCCTCGTTGTCGGTGGCGACGCTGCGCGGGACCCGCTGGGTCTTCTTGGGCGGCGCCTTCCGCCGCTGCGGCCTGGGTGCCGGCTCCGGTACGGGCTCCGGTGCCGGCTTCGGCGCCGTCAGCTCGGTGACGCGGGCGAGGGCCTGGTCGAGCATGACGCCGTCCGACAGCATCCAGACGACGTCGGCGGGCGCCCTGGCCTTCCACTTGCGGCCGTAGTGCGACTCCAGGAGCGCCAGGGCGTGGCGGCGGCGCTGCTCGGCGGTCAGCGCCCGCGGGTAGGACGTGATCTGCCACAGCACCATGCGGCGCCACAGCCGGAACGTCGAGAACGGTGCCAGCAGCCAGCGCGCGACGGGGATGCCTTCGCGGACGGTCCCGGCGGCGATGCCGGCGCGGCGGCGGATCGCGTGCCGGACGGCCTCGATGAACGTGATGAACAACACGGGCATCGCGGCGTGCATGACCATGCCGGTGACGTCGCCGTGCGCGGCGGAGACGTTGAGCCAGACGGTGGCGGCGGTGAACGCGAACGCCATCCAGCGCAGCGCCGGCATCGGCATGGCCAGCCACTCCAGCAGCAGCGCGACCGACACCAGGGCCAGGATGCCGAGGTCGACCCCGGCCGGGACGATCCACGCCTGGTCGCCGAACCACGGCTCGGCGACGTCCTGGACGGAGGCGAACGAGCCGTAGCCGCCCAGGCCCGCGAGACCGGCGAAGAACAGGCCGCCGACCCCGGCCAGGACGCGCTGCGCCCGGGTCAGCGGCTCGACCGTCCGCGCCTCGTCCATCGCTTCCTCCCGCCACGGGGGTGTCTAGATCACCCAGTGACGGTACAGCGCCGTCCGGGACGAAACCGGCAATATCCCCCAGCCGTCCCGGGCGTCAGCGGAGCGGGTCGAAGGGGTCCAGCTCGCGCGGGCGGCGTCCGGTGACGATCATCTCGGCGAGCAGGTTCCCGGTCGCCGGGCCGAGGGTGATGCCCCACATGCCGTGCCCGCCGGCGGCGAAGACGCGCGGGGAGCGGGTCGCGCCGATCAGGGGCAGGCCGTCGCGGGTGCAGGGCCGGGACCCGACCCACTCGTCCTGCCGGGCGTCCAGGTCGGCGCCGCGCAGCAGCGGGCGGGCGGCGTCGACGATCGCCCTGATCCGGCGCGGGTCGAGCGGCGCCTCCGGGCGGCGGAACTCCATCATCCCGGCGACGCGCAGCCTGTCTCCGAGCGGCGTGCAGGCGACGCGCTGGGCGGGGAAGTACACCGGGCCGTCGGGGACGCGGTCCATGGGCACGCTGAAGCTGTAGCCCCGGCCCGCCTGGACGAGGGAGCGGACGCCGAACCGCCGGGCGAGGTCGCCGAGCCACACGCCGCTCGCCAGCACGACCGTGTCGAACTTCTCGAAGTCGCTCCCCGTGGTGCGGACCGAGACGCTGCCCTTCTGGTGGGCGATGTCGGTGACCGCCGCGCCCGTCCGGATCTTGCCGCCCCGGTCCCGGACGGAGTCGGCGAGCGCGTGCACGAACACCCCGGGATCGATGAAGCGCTGGCCGCGCAGCAGGATCGCGGCGCCGACCTCCTCGGACAGGGCGGGCTCCAGCCGGCGGGCCGCGTCGCCGTCCAGGACCTCGTACTCCAGCTCCTGCCCCGCCGCGCGGATGTGCTCGATCTCCTCCAGCAGGACGCGCCGCTCCCCGGCCGTCCGGTAGGCGGCGAAGAAGGACGCCGCGTCGCGGGTCTCGGCGTCGACGCCGCCCTCGACCAGCGCGTCGAAGCTCGGCAGCGCCCGGCCGTTGATCGGCACGAGCGACTCCATCGCGCGCCGCCACCGCGCGGCGGTGCTGTTGCGGGCGAACCCGGCGAGGAACTTGAGCAGGTTCGGGTCGGCGCTCGGCGGGACGTAGACGGGCGACGACGGGCTGAGCACCGCGCGCACGCCGTAGGAGAGGACGGCCGGTTCGGGCAGCGGGGTCGCGAGGCCGGGCGTCAGCCAGCCGGCGTTGCCCCAGGACGCCCCGGCGGCGACGTCCCGCTTGTCGAACACGGTGACGTCGGCACCGTGCTCCTGCAAGAACCATGCGGTGGACAGGCCGACCATGCCGGCGCCCACCACGGCGACCCGGCGCGGCGCCGCGTCGGCGGCCATGGCGACTCCTCTCCTCGTGAACCTCGTCACTCTCGATGGTGGTACGCCCGCGCGCCGATGCCTCTGTTCAGTTCGGCCAATATGACCGGCCGTCGTGTTGCGAAGCGCACAATGGAGGGGAGGAGGTCGCCGATGATCAGCGTGACCGGCCTGGTCGACGCGCTGGGCCCGGGGCTGCTGCGCCCGGTGGCGTCCGGCCGGGACGCCCAGGTGCACGACGTCGTCCTCGCCGAGCCGGGTGAGGCGGCCGGGCAGCCGGGCGAGATCGTCCTCGGCGCCGGCGTGACCGGCCCGGCCGAGGCCGTCGAGCTGCTGGAGCGGGCCGGCGCGGCGGGCGCGGCCGGCGTCGTGCTGAAGGCGCCGCTCGCCGCCGAACCCGAGGTCGTCGAGGCCGCGCGGCGGCTCGGGCCTGCGCTCATCGAGCTGCAGCGGGACGCCTCCTGGACGCATGTCATCTGGCTCGTGCGCGGCGCCGTCGACCGCGCCCACGCGGCGCTCCCCGGCCGGTCCGGCCCCCAGGACGACCTGTTCGCGCTGGCCGACACCGCGGCGGAGATCGCGGACGCCCCGGTCACGGTCGAGGACGCCCGGTCGCGCGTGCTCGCCTACTCGGGCCGCCAGGACAGCACCGACCCCGCCCGCGTGTCCACGATCGTCGGGCGGCGCGTCCCGCCGCAGGTCATCGCGCACCTGCGCGCCTCCGGCGTGTTCCGCAAGCTGGCGCGGTCGAGCGACCCGATCCTCGTCCCCGAGGGCCCGGACGGCATGCTGCCCCGCCTCGTGATCCCGGTCCGCGCCGGAGGCGAGTGGCTCGGCTCGATCTGGGTGGTGGCGAGGACGCCGATCCCGCCGGACCGGGTCGGGCGGCTCACCGACCTGGCGTCCGTCCTCGCCCTGCACCTGCTGCGCCTGCGCGCCGAGGCGGGCGTCGCGCGCCGCGTGTCGGCGGACCAGCTGCGCGCCGCGCTGCGGGACGGCACGCGGCCCGTCCCGGAACCGCCGCCGTGGCGCGCGGTGGTCCTCGGCGGCCGGGACGAGAGCGAGGACGTCCGCCGGCGCCTCGACCTGTGGGACGCCGTCGTGCAGCGCTTCGGCTGGCACCGCCCGCTGCTCACCGACCTCGACGGCACCCTCTTCGCGGTGCTGACGGAACCGCCGGGCCGCGACACCGCCGGGACGATGCCCTGGCTGCGGCACGCCCTGACCCGCGTCCGCGCGCACGATCGCGCCCTGTACGCGGCGGCGGGCGGCCTCGCGCACTCCCCCGCCGACCTGCCCCGCTCCCGCGCGGAGGCCGCCGAGCTCGCCGCCCTCATCACGGCCGGCCGCCTCTCCCCCGGAACGGTCCTGCTGGAGGACGCCTGGGACGCCGTCACCGTCGAACGCGCCAGGAGAGCGGTGGGCGCCGACCTTCCGGGCGGCCCGCTTCCCGCCCTGCGCGCCCACGACGAGAAGCACGGAACGGCCTTCCTCCCGACCCTCGCCGCCTGGCTGGACCACTACGGCGACCCGAAGGGCACGGCCGAGGCCCTGGACGTCCACCCCAACACCCTCCGCCACCGGCTGAGGCGGATGACCGAGGTGACCCCGGCGGACCTCTCGTCCTCCCGGACCCGCCTGGCCCTCCGCCTCCAGCTCACCGCCCTCCTCGACCGGGGCCGAGCGCGCAACGAAACGCCGTGATGGCGGTCGAACACGCAACGAAATGCCTGGTCAGCGCAAGGTTGGCGCATTGGATTCCCGTCTCGCTCTTCTTAGGCTTCCGATCGAGCGATCACCTTCCCGGAAGCCCTGGAGACACCTATGACCGTGATGCCCGCAGCGGAGCCGAGCACCGTCCGGACCGCGTTGCGGCGGCACTACCTGATGTGCCGGCCCGAGCACTTCGCCGTCACCTACGCGATCAACCCGTGGATGGATCCGGCGGCGGGGGCGGACGCGGCGAAGGCCGTCGCGCAGTGGGAGGATCTGCGGGCCGCGTACCACGCGCTCGGGCACGAGGTGAGCCTCATCGATCCGATCGAGGGGCTGCCCGACATGGTGTTCGCGGCCAACGGCGCGCTGGTCGTCGGGGGGCGGGTGTACGGGGCGAAGTTCATGTATCCCGAGCGGTACGCCGAAGGCCCCGCGTACGCCAAGTGGATGGTGGAGAACGGGTTCTCCGAGGTCCTGGAGCCGGAGTACACGAACGAGGGCGAGGGCGACTTCCTCACGCTCGACCACGTGATCCTGGCCGGGACGGGATTCCGGACGGAGATCGCCGCGCACCAGGAGGCGCAGGAGTTCCTCGGCCGCCCGGTGGTGACGCTCCGGCTCGTCGACCCGCGCTTCTACCACCTGGACACGGCGCTCTTCCCCCTGGACGGCGGCAACGTGGCGTACTTCCCCGGCGCGTTCTCGCCCGGGAGCCGCGCGGTGCTGGAGCGGCTGTTCCCCGACGCGATCCTGGCGGGCGAGGACGACGCGGCGGTGCTCGGGCTCAACGCGGTGTCCGACGGGCGCAACGTCGTCGTCAACGCCGAGGCGGCCGGGCTGATCGGCACGCTGCGCGAGCACGGGTACGAGCCGGTGCCGGTGGACCTGTCGGAGCTGCGCAAGTCGGGCGGCGGCCCCAAGTGCTGCACGCTGGAGCTGCGCTCCTAGCGCCGGTCGACGGCGAGGCGGCGGCGGGCGAGCGTGCGGGTGCGCAGGACGCCCGCCACGCCGATCGCCCAGATCGCGAACTGGACGGTCCAGGCCGCCCGGAACGCGCCGGGCGTGAACTCGCCGGACGGCGACAGCGCGTCCAGCACGATGCCGATCAGCAGGATCGTGACGAGGGAGGCGCAGAAGCCGCCGACGTTGACGATGCCGGTGGCGGTGCCCTGGCGGCCGGGCGGGTTGAACGTCCGGGCGAAGTCGAAGCCGATCATCGAGCCGGGGCTGCCGAGCGCGACGCACAGGACGAGCAGCACCAGCAGCCAGGACGGCGCGGGCGGCGGCCAGGCGAGGACGGCGGTCCAGGCGCCAACGCCGAGCGCGACGATGCCGAGGACGAGCCACGACCGGCGCAGCGGGTAGCGCGCGACGAGCCGTCCGATGAGCGGCCCGGACACGACGTTGACGAGGACGAACAGCGTCAGCAGCGTCGACGCCGCCGACGGCCGCATGCCCTGCCCCGACACCAGGTACGGGTAGCCCCACATCAGCGCGAACGTGTGGGCCGGGAACTGGGTGACGAAGTGCGACCAGAGCCCTAGGCGGGTGCCGGGGTGGCGCCACGCCGCGGCCAGGTTGGCGCCCGTCTGGCGCAGCGTGGGCACCTCGGCGCGGCCCGGCCCGCTTCGCAGGAAGGCGGCGGACAGCACCGCCATGAGGGCGCCGAGCGCGGCGGCCGACCCGAACGCGGTGCCCCAGCCGGGCCCGTGCAGCAGCGCGACCAGCGGGATCGCGCTGAGCACCTGGCCGAGCTGCCCGAGCTGGCCGGTGAGCTGGGTGACGACCGGGACGTACCGGCCGGGGAACCAGGTCGCGACGATGCCGAGGACGCTGATGAACGTCATGGCGTCGCCGGCGCCGACCATCACGCGGGCGGCGACGGCCGTCCCGATGTCGGTGGAGACGGCCATGAGCGCCTGCCCGCCGGCCATGAGCAGCGCGCCGCCGGCGACCATCCGGCGTGGGCCGAGGCGGTCGAGCAGGAGCCCGACGGGGATCTGCAGGCCCGCGTAGACGAGCAGCTGGAGGACGGTGAACGACGCGAGGATCCCGGCTGAGGCGTCGAACCGGTGGACGGCCTCAAGGCCGACGACGCCGAACGATGTCCGGTGCAGTACCGCCACGGCGTAGGCGACGACGCCGACGCTCCACAGCGCCCACGCGATCGGGGCGGCCTTCTCTTTTTCCAGGGATGCCAGGGGGGTTTGGGCGGTATGCACGGATACCCAATGTATGTCACGACTGTCGCGGCCGGGCGCGCAGGTGCAGCCGCTCGCCCTGCGGCCCGAACAGGCTGAGCACCTCGACGGTCCCGCCGGCGCCGCCGAACCAGTGCGGCAGCCGGGTGTCGAACTCGGCGGCCTCCCCCGGCTCCAGGACCATGTCGCGTCCGGCCAGGTAGAGGCGGAGCCGGCCGTTCAGGACGTACAGCCACTCGTAGCCCTCGTGGACCCGCGGGTCGGGCTCCGGCAGCCGCTCCGGGATGATCATCTTGAACGCCTGGACGCCGCCGGGACGCCTGGTCAGCGGCAGCACGATCATGTCGTTCATGCGCTGCGGGCGCGGCCTGATCCGCGGGTCGCCGACGTTCGGGGCGCCGACCAGCTCGTCCAGCGGCACCTGGTGCGCCTGCGCGAGCGGGAGCAGCAGTTCCAGGCTCGGCCGCCGCTTGCCCGACTCCAGCCGCGACAGCGTGCTCACCGAGATGCCGGTGGTCTCCGCGAGCGCGGCCAGTGTGACGTTTCTCTCCTGGCGCAGGCGCCGGAGCCTCGGCCCGACCCCGGCGAGGACGTCCTCGGTGGTCTCCATGCGGCAATTGCAGGATCGGCAAAGAAGTTTGTCAAATCCGCGGCCCACCGCGCACGCTCGCGGCATGACCGACAACAGCGAACGAGACGTACTGATCATCGGCGGCGGGCCCGCCGGGCTGAGCGGCGCGCTGACCCTGTCCCGCGCTCGCCGCACCGTCACCGTCGTGGACGCCGGCGAGCCGCGCAACGCGACGGCCGAGCACATGCACGGCTTCCTCACCAGGGACGGCATGCCGCCCGGCCTCCTGCTGGAGACCGGCCGCACCGAGGTGCGCGGCTACGGAGGCGAGATCGTCGAGGGGAGGGTCACGCGCGCGGAGGGGGGCGCCGAGGAGGGCTTCGTCCTCACGCTGGCCGACGGGAGCCGGCTCAAGGGCCGCCGCCTGCTGGTCACCACCGGCGTGACCGACGTCCTGCCCGCCATCCCCGGCCTCCAGGAGAGGTGGGGGCGCGAGGTGCAGATGTGCCCCTACTGCCACGGCTGGGAGGTCCGCGACAAGAAGATCGTGGTGCTGGGGACGTCCCCGAACTCGATCCATCAGGCGTCGCTGGTGCGGCAGTGGTCGGCGGACGTGACGTTCGTCGCCTCGCGGCCCCCCGAGGGAGAGGACGCGGCACGCCTGGACGCGCGCGGCATCCCGGTCGTCGCGGACGAGGTGAAGCGCGCCGTCGTCGAGAACGACCGGCTCACCGGGCTCGAACTGGCGGGCGGGCCGGCGCTCCCCTGCGACGCGGTGTTCCTCGCGCCGGAATGGGTCGCCAAGGACGGGCCGCTCACCGACCTCGGCTGCGAGACGGGCGACGACGGCTTCGTCAAGGTCGACGCGACCGGGCGGACCAGCGTCCCGGGCGTGTGGGCGGCGGGCAACGTCGTGCTCCCGGCGGGCCAGGTCATCATGGCGGCCGCCGCCGGCGCGATGGCCGCCGCGATGGTCAACGCCGACCTCGTCGAGGAGGAGGTCGCCCGCAAGATCGCCGCCTAGGGTGGGCGGCGTGGACGAGCGGGGGTGGCGGCGGGCGCGGGCGGCGCTCGACGCCGGTCGCGGGCGGCTCGGCGAGGTCGCGAGCGGCCTGTATCCGGACGTGCCGCGCGTCGCGGGAACCTCGCTGCTGTGCCGGGACGGATGGATTCCGGACGCACCGGTTCCGTTGGAGGACGTCCGGCTGGAGTGGGAGGCCCGTCCCTCCGCTCCGGCCGTCGCCGACCCGTCCGACGGCCTGCCGCCCGGTTACCGCACGTACGCCGAGACCATGGCCGCCCTCGCGCCGCCGAGAGTCTTCGAAGACCGTCCGAGCTACCGGCTGCTGGCCGCCGCTCCCTCCGTGCTGCGCCTGGGACCCGCCCGCTACTTCGACGCGGTGAACGTGGGCGAGTCCGCCGCGCACGAGCTGGCGGCCGGGGCGGACGGCCTGCCGCTGCGGACCCGGGTCGGCGACCCGTGCGACCTTGCCCGGCGGGCGGCGCTGCCCGCGATCACGACGGTGACGGTGACGACGTCCGCGGAGTACGTCCTGCACTGGCGCGACCCGGCGAAGGTCGCGCACGCCGGCGGGCTCTACCAGGTGATGCCGGTCGGGGTCTTCCAGCCGCTCGGCGACGAGGCGCCCGACATGTGGCGGTGCATGGTCCGCGAGTACGCCGAGGAGTTCCTCGGTGGCGCGGAGGACTACGGCGAGGGCTTCGTCCAGGACGAGTGGCCCTTCCACCGGACGCTCACCACGGCCCGGTCCGAGGGGCGGATCCGCGCCTTCTTCCTCGGGCTCGGCGTCGACCCGCTCACGTTCGCGCTCGACCTCCTGACCGCCGTCGTCATGGACGCCGCCCTGTTCTCCGACCTCTTCGGCGGCCTGGTCGCGGTCAACGACGAGGGCGAGGTGTCGACGGCGGCGTTCGACGGGACCGTCCCGCGGCCGATGCAGCCGGCCGGCGCCGCCGCGCTGCGCCTGGCGTGGCGGCACCGGGCGGCGCTCGGGCTCACGCGCGGCTGAGCGCCTTCAGCTCGTCCAGCGCGTCCACCAGGTGGTCCACGATCTCCGACGGGTCGGGGACGAGGTCGCGGCAGGCGACGATGCCGACGTCCACCTTGCCGTCGTAGGAGAACACGGTGATGTTCAGGCCGCCGGAGACGTCCGTGATGACGGAGATCGGGTAGTAGGCACGCACCTTCGCCCCGCACAGGTACAGCGGGAACTGCGGGCCCGGCACGTTCGAGATGATCAGGTTGACCGGGCGCAGCGACACCGCGGGCGCGGCCTGCAGCGCGAGGCGCGTGACCGCGCCGGCGAAGGGCGGCGGGAGGAGCCCGCTCATGTCCCGCACCCAGCCGCCCGACGTGCCGGTGAAGCGCCGCTTGGCGACGTCCATGTCGCGCCGGACGAGCTCGTACCGCTCGGCCGGGTCCGGGACGTGCGTGGCCAGCGGCGCCGTCATGATCGAGACCTGGTTGCCCGGCACCGCCGCCGCGCCGGCGCGCCGCCGCAGCGACACCGGCACGGCCGCGACCAGCGGCGTCTCCGGCAGGTCGCCGCGCTTGTCCAGCCACTGCCGCAGCGCCGTCGCGCACAGCGCCATCACCACGTCGTTGACGCTGCCGCCGAGCGCCCGCCGGATCTCCTTGATCTCCTCCAGCGGAAGCTCGCCGCACGCGACGGAGCGGCGGCGCCCGATCGGCCGGTTGAACGGCGTCGGCGGCGCGCTCACCCGGGGCGCCCTCGGCAGCTCGGGGCGGCGCAGGGCGCCCTGCATCGCCGACGACACGAGCCCGACGCCCGGGACGGACGACAGCCCCGGGATCTCGTCCAGGTACGGGGCGGTCCGCGCGGCCGCCACCGCGGACCGGACGGGATGCAGCGCGGCCCTCAGCAGCCCGGTGCCGAGCATCCCCGCCGTGCCGGGGGCGCGGGCGGGCGCGGTCTCGTCCGCGGGCAGGTCGCGGGGCTCGGGCGACAGGTCGAGCAGGGCGGCGAGCGTCTCGGCGGCCATCACGCCGTCGACCGCGGCGTGGTGCACCTTCACGTAGACGGCGGTCAGGCCGCCCGCGAGCCCCTGGATGAGGACCATCTCCCACAGCGGGCGGGACCGGTCGAGGGGCTGCTCGTGCAGCATCGCGACGATGTCGCCGAGCTGCCGGGCCGTTCCGGGCTGCGGCAGCCCGATCTCGGAGATGTGCCGCTCGGGCTCGAAGTCCGGGTCGTCCTCCCAGTACGGGTTGTCCAGCCCGAACGGAACCTGGACGAGGCGCTGCCGCAGCGGCCGCGCCGCGAGGTGCGCGCGGCTCCGGATCAGCTCGGCGACGAGCGGGACGGTGAGCCGCCCCCCGGTGCAGGACGCCGCGTCGACGATGCCCAGCCCGGCGATGTGGGCGTGCGTGGTGCCGTTCTCGGCATGGAGGAAGGTGGCGTCCACGGTTGTCAGCTGGGTCATGCTCTCGTCCCGTCCGCTCGTCCTGCGCCGTCCTTACCTCTCTGAGAGTTATGCGCTCCAGGAGCGCAGGTCAACGTGGGCCGCCAGGAAGTAACAGCGACTTAACGGGGCGTTTCACCCAGTTCACCGGCCACTTTCCGCGGGCCTTGAAAACATTTGCCCGGCTCTCGACCTCATGTGGTCAGAAAACTTCACAACCCAGCTCAAAGGGGTGTTCTCCGGGTGGCACCAAGATCATCGCACTAGGGTGGTGCGCCATGACGGCACGACCACTCTCGGAGATCGTCGAAGCGGGGTGGGCGGCCGCGCTGCAGCCGGTCGCCGGGACGATCGCCGCCGCCGGCGACTGGTTGCGCGCAGAGGTCGCCGCCGGCCGCCGCTACCTGCCCGCCGGGAACCACATCCTGCGCGCGTTCACCCAGCCGTTCGACGACGTCCGCGTCCTCATCATGGGGCAGGACCCCTATCCCACCCCCGGCCACCCGGTCGGCCTCAGCTTCTCCGTCGCCCCGGACGTCCGGCCGCTGCCCGCCAGCCTCGTGAACATCTACCGCGAGTACTGCGCCGACCTCGGCCACCCGGAACCCTCCAACGGCGACCTCACCCCGTGGACGGAGCAGGGCGTCTGCCTCCTCAACAGGTCCCTGACCGTCATGCCCGGCAAGCCCGGCTCGCACCGCGGCAAGGGCTGGGAAGAGGTCACCGAGCAGGCCATCCGCGCCCTCGCCGGCCGCGGCCGCCCCCTCGTCGCCGTCCTGTGGGGCCGCGACGCCCGCAACCTCAAACCGCTGCTCGGCGACGTCCCGTGCATCGAGTCCCCGCACCCGAGCCCCATGTCCGCCGACCGCGGCTTCTTCGGCTCCCGCCCCTTCTCCCGAGCCAACCAGCTCCTGGAGCAACAGGGCGCCCCACCGGTCGACTGGAAGTTGCCGTAACTCCCAGGGGGGCGACCCCCTGGAACCCCCGTTGCGAGCCGGTCGATCCTCACGCCACGGTGCGGCCTTCTGTGACCGTGCAGGTCTGTGACGTGTCGCTGCGGTCGCCCGGCTCGACGGGCATGCGCGCTCCGCTCGCTGCGCTCGCTCCACGCGCCTGCCCGTGACCCCGGCTGAGCTTCGAACCCCAAGAGGGTGTGAACTGTCCTCGTCCAAGAGGGTGCGAAGTGTGTGCTCGCCCGGGAGGGCGAGCGCCTGGATCAGTCTTCGGGGAGTTTGCGGAGGAGGAGGGCGAACTCGTCGGTGCCCTCGGGGGGCAGGTGGGCGGGGAGCGGGGTCAGGCGGCGCTCGCCGTGGCTCCAGTAGACGCCCGGAGCGCACGGGTCGTCGGCGGCGGCGTGCATCTCCTCCACGACGTCGGCGAAGACGGGAAGCACGTCGCGGACGGAGCGTGAGGTGATCGGGTACAGCAGGAGCGTGCTGTGGCACGGGACGCCGACCAGGGCGCCGTGCTCGTTCGGCCACGGGAGGAACTGGTCGACCTCGCTGAGCAGCGCCGACACGTAGCGGCTGCCCGGCTTGGTGACGACCCGGACGTTGCGGCCCGGCAGCAGCGGCTGGTCGTGGACGGAGACGTCGGCCAGCTCCCGGTCGTGGGTGTTCGTCATCACATAGCCGAGCTTGTGGAGGCCGAGGAGACCGGCGCGGGCCTTGGTGAGCGGCCCCCCGTAGCGCGGGTGCTCGATCATCACCATCGCGTCGAAGTGGTCGCCGGCCGGGACGACGACCAGGCCCTCCCGGTCGCGGGGCGCGAGCTTCGGCACGATGCGGAGGCGGAGCAGCTCGCGGACGTCGCCGAACAGCTCCATCTCACCGACGGCGAGGAAGGCGCGGTCGCCGACCTCGCGGACCCACTCGTCCACCACCTTCGGCCAGGCCGAGCGCGGCTCGCGGGCACAGCGCTCCAGCACCGTCCAGCTGGAGGCGCGCGCCTCCGACCGGCCCACGGGCAGCACCACCTCGGAGGTGCCGGGGTCGAACCAGGCGCTGGGCGCCAGGGCGGGCAGCACGTCGCGGATGAGCGCGTGCACGTCCGCCGCCGCGTCCAACGGTTCCATGAGGCTCATCCTCCCTCAGCCATCGGCGGATCACGTCACTCCCCACCTTCTCAGGTTTGGGGCCGGTTGTGCGATGCATCGACATCCCCGGCTCACACTCGCTGATCATGAGCTGCTCAAGTACGGTGCTCACATGTCCGAAATCGTGTACCCACCGGTGATCAAGACGGCCCTCGGTGTGTTCAAGGCCCTGAACATCAAGTTCCGTATCGAAGGGACCGAGAACATTCCCGGCACCGGTGGCGCGGTGCTCGTCAGCAACCACGTCAGCTACCTCGACTTCATCTTCGCGGGCGTCGCCGCCCACCCGGCGAAGCGGCTGGTGCGGTTCATGGCGAAGAAGGAGATCTTCGACAACCGGATCGCCGGGCCGCTGATGCGCGGCATGCACCACATCCCGGTGGACCGGGACGCGGGCGCCTCCTCGTACGCGGCGGCGCTGAAGGCGCTCAAGGGCGGCGAGGTCGTCGGCGTCTTCGCGGAGGCGACGATCAGCCGGTCGTTCACGGTGAAGGACATCAAGAGCGGCGCGGTGCGGATGGCGGTGGCGTCCAAGACGCCGCTCGTCCCGGTCGCGCTCTGGGGCCCGCAGCGGCTGTGGACGAAGGGCCGCAAGCGCCGGCTGCTCCAGCGCAACGTACCGGTGACGATCCTCGTCGGCGAGCCGATGCACCCCAAGCGCGGCGACGACTACGACCAGGTCGCCCGCGACCTGCGCGCGCGGATGTCGGAGCTGCTGGAGAAGGCGCAGCGCGAGTACCCCGACGTCCCGCGCTCGGACGAGACGTGGTGGCAGCCCGCCTACCTCGGCGGGACGGCGCCGACGCCGGAGGAGGCCGACAAGCTCGACATGGAGGAGGCCGAGGCCCGCAAGGCGGACCGCGCCGCCGGCGAGGCGGACAAGGACGGCGGCGCCTGACGGTCGGCCCGCCCGGCTAATTCGGTGGACGCGGTCCGCCACCGCGCGTGATCATCGATGCCATGACCATGTCGCGGGAGAGGCCGCAGGAGGTCCTGCATCTGATCGAGCCCGGGGGGAACGTCACGGATCTCGCTGAGGGGACGACGGCCCCCAGCACCGCCCTGGGCTCGGAGCCGGCGCTGCCCGTGGTCTTCAACCTGTCCGACAACAACTCGCCCGCCGACGTGATGGACGTGCTGTCGCTGCGCCCGTTCGCGTCCGGTGAGCAGCCCTGGTCGCGGTCGACGCGGCTGGAGAACGTCCGGGCCGAGGCGCCGCTGCGCCCGGACGACGCCCGGCTCGTGCGGGTCGCGCACGAGAAGGGCAAGGAGTCGGTGCTGGCCGAGGGTGACGGCTGGACGCTGCTGACGAACCGCTGGAAGAGCGGCGTCGCGTACGTCGCGGTGTCCGCCGTCACCGAAGAGCTGGCCGAGACCGTCCTCGACGCGTCGGTGAAGGACGCGACCGAGCCGCCGAAGGTGGACGAGACCAGCGTCGAGATGGGCTTCTGGCACATGGGGACGCACGGCCCGGTCCGCAGCGAGCGCGCCATCACCGCCGACTCCTGGGACGGCATCCGGCGCAACTACACCTCGTCCGTCGCCGAGGCGCTGGACGAGGTGATGAGCCTCACCCGCGACGAGGTCTCCGGCCGCCTGCTGCTCCTGCACGGTCCGCCCGGAACGGGCAAGACCACCGCGCTGCGCGCCCTCGCCCGCTCCTGGAAGGACTGGTGCCAGGCGGACTGCGTCCTCGATCCCGAGGCGCTGTTCGGCACGCCCAGCTACCTCATGGAGGTCGCGGTCGGCGATGACGAGGACGAGAACCGCCGCTGGCGGCTGCTCATCCTGGAGGACTGCGACGAGCTGATCCGCGGCGAGGCCAAGCAGTCGACGGGCCAGGGCCTGTCGCGCCTGCTCAACCTCACCGACGGGATGCTCGGCCAGGGCCGGGACGTCCTCGTGGCCATCACCACCAACGAGGACCTCGCCATGCTGCACCCGGCGGTCGTCCGCCCCGGCCGCTGCCTCGCGCAGATCGAGGTCGGCCGCCTCACCCGCGCCGAGTCCCTCTCCTGGCTGGACGGCACGGACGTATCGGCCGCCGAGATCGGCGCCGACGGCGCGACCCTCGCCGAGCTCGCCGCCCTCCGCAAGGGCGAGAAGCGCCCCGAGTCCGAGAGCGCCCCTGCCACGGACACGGGCTTCTACCTCTGAGCGGCTAGGTGGCCTTCTGGAGGGCCTGCTCCATGTCGGCCCAGAGGTCGCCCGGGTGTTCCAAGCCCACGGAGAGGCGCACCGTTCCCTCGCCGATGCCGGCGGCGGCGAGGGACGCCGCGTCCATCTGCCGGTGCGACGTGCTCGCCGGGTGCATGACGAGCGTGGCGACGGCGCCGAGGGACGGGCCGAGGGAGATCAGCTCGACGGCCTCGGAGAAGGTGCGGCCCGCGTCCCGGCCCCCGGTCAGCTCGAACGCGAGGACGCCGCCGGCGCCGTCCGGGAGGAGGCGGCGCGCGACCTCGTGCTGGGGGTGGTCGTCCAGTCCCGGGTAGTGGACGCGGGTGACGGACGGGTGCGCGGCGAGGCGGTGGGCGAGGTCCAGCGCGGACGCGCTCTGCCGCGCCACGCGCAGCGGCATCGTGGCGAGACCGCGGACGGCCAGCCAGGCGGCGAACGGGTCGGCGGTGGCGCCCAGCTCGACGGCGTGGTCCCACACGCGCTGGTGGACGGCCGGGTCGGCGAAGACGGCGGCGCCGCCGATGATGTCGCCGTGGCCGCCGAGGTACTTCGTGGTCGAGTGGATCACGATGTCGGCGCCGTGCCCGATCGGGCGGCAGAGCAGCGGCACGAAGGTGTTGTCGACGACGGTGAGGACGCCCGTCCCGCGGACGGCCTCGGTGAACGCGGGCAGGTCCGTCACGTGCGTGGTGGGGTTGGCGACCGTCTCCAGATAGAGCAGGCGGGTCGTGGGGCGCAGCGCCTCGCGGACCTCGGCCGGGTCGTCGCCGGGGATGAACGTGATGTCGACGCCCCAGCGTGCGGCGAGGTCCTGGAGGAGCGCGTAGGTGCCGCCGTAGAGGGCGGTCTGCGCGATGACGTGGTCGCCGCCGCGGAGCAGCCCCATCAGCACGGCGTTGACCGCGCCCATGCCGGACGCGGTGGCGAGCGCGCCGGCGCCGCCCTCCAGCTCGGTCAGCGCCCGTTCGAGGGAGCGGACGGTCGGGTTGCCCATCCGGGCGTAGAAGAACGCCTCGTCCGGCCCCTGGAACGCGGCGGCCAGCTCGTCGGCGGCGTCGAAGGAGAACAGGTGGCCCTGGTAGATCGGGACGCCGAGCGGGCGGCTGCCCTCCGGCGTGATCACGGGCGGGTGGACGGCGCGGGTCTGCGGATGGTGTCCGGTCATGGTCCCAGCCTGTGCCCGCCGCCCGAGCGGCGGAAACGGCCAATTCCGACCAGTGGCCCGGACCACGCCCCCCGCTGCCGTGCGTCGCGGAGCCGGACCACCGGCCCGGCCGGGGCGCCGGCGCCGCCGGCCGCCCGGTACGGTCCCGCCGCCTGCCCACCCACCCCGCGAGGGCGGACCGGCGATCGGGGTCGTCCCGGACGGGGTGGCGATCGGCGTCCCTCGGCCGGAGACCCGAGCATCACCCGGCGAGGGCCCCTCCCGCCATCCGGGGTACCACCGCCAAATGCCGGACGGGCCCTACGGGGCCGCGGGCGCGAGTACTACGTACCGGTTACGGGGTCGCGCGGGCGAACAGCCGCCGGTACACGCACCGCAGACCGTGGAGATCACTGACGGGCGAGGGGAACGCGAGCCGCACGTCGAACGACGAGGGCCCGTCCGGTGGCGGGGCGGAGCAGCGCAGCCACATGCCGTACCGGTCGAGCGCCAGCGGCCGGACCGGCCCGCCGGGGACGGACTCGGGCAGCAGTCGCGGCAGCTCGTCCCGGTGGGCGGCGTCCAGGTGGGTGAGGATGCCCGCCTCGACGGCGACGAACGGGTCGGGGGCGGCGTCCGCGTACTCCTCGGGCTCCAGGGTGGCGCTCCCCCACGCGTCGTCGATCTCGACCTGCGCGACTTCGAGGGCCAGGATCGTCCACTCCCGGACGCCGTCCCTCTCGGCGCCGGAGGCGCTCCGGGGGGTGTGCGGGGTCGTCCCCCCTCGAAGGGCGTCGGCGCCGAGGTCGAGCAGTTCAGGACGCGGGTGGGCGTGCGAGAGGCGGAGGGCGGCGGCGCGCAGCTCGCCGTCCGGGACCTCGGTCAGCCAGCCGTGCAGCCAGGCCCGGCCGCGCACCCGGTCGGGGAAGGTGACGGGGGCGACGTCGGAGATCCGCAGCGTGGCGGGGACGTCCTCCGGCTCGGCCCTGAGCGCCGCCACGATCGGCGAGGCGGCCGGGACGAGCAGCAGCGGCCTGCCGTCGCGGTCGGTCGTGTGCGCCGGGACGGGCGCGTAGGGCACGCCCGGCGCGACGAGGACCCCGTCCGCCATGCCGTAGGCGAGGGTCCGCGCCCGCTCCGCCGCCGTCGGCCCCTCCGTGACCTGCCTGGTCTCCGCTCGCCGCACCGTGCCTCCTTGACGTGAGAGGTTAGGCTTACCTAACTTAGGCATACCTAACCACCAAGGAGCGTGATGAACAACCCCCGTCCCAAGGTGCGGATCTCGCGGGCGCTCGGGATTCCGCTGACGCCGAAGAGCGTGAAGTACTTCGAGGCCCGCCCTTACCCGCCCGGGGTGCACGGCCGCGCCCGCAAGCAGGAGACCGACTACAAGGTGCGGCTGCGCGAGAAGCAGCGGCTGCGCGCGCAGTACAACATCCGCGAGGCGCAGCTCCGCAACGCGTTCGCCAAGGCGGCGAAGGCGGAGGGGAAGACCGGCGAGGCCCTGCTCGTCGACCTCGAACGCCGGCTGGACGCGCTCGTCCTGCGCGCCGGCTTCGCCCGCACGATCTACCAGGCGCGGCAGTTCGTCGTGCACCGGCACGTGCTGGTGAACGGGCGCCGCGTCGACCGCCCGTCGTACCGGCTTCGCCCAGGCGACGTGATCACGGTCGCCGAGCGGAGCCGCTCGATGGTCCCGTTCCAGGTCGCCGCGGCCGGCGGGCACGCCGAGACCGTCCCGCCCTACCTGGACGTTCGGCACGACGCGCTCGCCGCGCAGCTCACCCGGCTGCCCGCGCGGAGCGAGATCCCCGTCATCTGCGACGAGCAGCTCGTCGTCGAGCACTACTCCCGCTGAGGCGCGGCGGGCGTTCCTAGTTCTTGGGCTTCTCGCTCGTCTCCGCCTTCGGCGACTCCGACGCCCCGCCGCCCGGGACGGCCGGAAGCTGCCCCTGCTGGTTCTGGTTCTGGTCGTTGGTCCCGGACGCGTACTGCTTGGTGACCTTCCAGGAACCGTCGATCTTGGCGAGGGCCAGCCGGAGCAGCGTGGCGGGGGCGGCGGTGGCGCCGTCCTTCATCCGGACGTCGATGTCGACCATGACGACGGCCGAGGCGAACTTCCCGTCGACGGTGCCCACGAAGACCTGGTTGGTCTTGGACGTCAGCGACAGCTCGGGGTTGTTCTTGAACGTCTCGCCGAGGCTGGGCAGCGTCGTGCTCTTGAAGCTCTCCAGCAGGTCGCCGCCCATGAGCTTCTGCGCCTTGTCCATCTGCGTCTGGTAGTTCTGCGCGTTGTAGTTCAGCGCGACGTCGCCGTAGGCGGAGGCGACCTTGGCGACGGCGTCCCGCTCCTCCTGCTTGCCGGACGCCGAGCTCGCGCTCCTCCATTGCCAGATCGCCAGGCTCGCCAGCAGCGCGACCAGGACGACCACCACGACCGCCTGCGGCACGCCGAGACCGAGGATCCCCGGCCGCTCGTCCTCCCGCACCGCGCTCGCGCGGGCCGGGGCCTTCTTCGGCGCCTCCTCCTCGGCCTCCTCCTCCGGAGGTTCGAGGCGGGACGGACGCGGCTTCGCGGCGGTCGTCGCCTCGGTTGCCGCCGCCTTGGTCGTGGTCGCCTTGGTCGTGGTCGCCTTGGTCGTGGTCGCCTTGGTCGTCTTCACCGCCGGTCTGGCGGCCTTGGCCGGACGCGCCGGGGGCTCGTCCTCCGCCTCGCCGTCCGCCTCGTCCTCGGCGTCGAGCGCCTCCAGGACCTCGTCGAGGTCCTCGTCGTCGATGACCTCGATGACCCGCACCCGGCGCCTTCGCTTGGCGGCGGGCTTCGCCGGCCTCTCCACGGCCTCGGTCTCCTCGGCCGCCGCCTCTCCGGCCGCCGTCTCCTCGCCGGCCGGGACCGCCTCGACCTCGTCGACGTCGTGCTTGCCGGTCTTGGCTGTCACTTCGGGCACTCCTCGGGGTTGGGGTCAGTCCTTGTTCCGACGCCGTCGGGACAGGCGGGACACCACGGGCACCGAGCCCATCATGACCCTGATCAGGATCAGCAGGGCGATGACCGGAGGAATGTACACCAGCCACACCGGCGGGCCGCCAGAAGAGCCGTCGTTGTTCGCGGCCTTCCTGGCCTGGACGCCCTGCTCGTTGAGCGCCGGGTCGTGCGTCGGGATCGTCTCGCCCGGGTTCTTGGCCTTGTACGGCTTCTGCTCGGTCACCGCCGGGGTCCGCCCGCCGGGGCAGGTCGGCACCTTGTTCACCCGCGGCTGCGCGAGCGGGTACTTGTACTCCAGCGCCGCGAGCCTCTTCGTCGTGACCTGGAAGACGACGTTCAGCACGGGCTTGCCCTGGTCCCGCCCGATCACGTTGTCGAGGACGACCCGCAACTGCGGCGCCAGCACGAGGATCTGCCGCAGGTCGCTCAGGTAGTCCGGGTTGTACCCCGCCACGCCCAGGTTCCCGAGCATGTCCACGGTGCACCCGAAGTCGGGGGCGGTCTTGTCGAGCAGGCCGTTGACCGTCTTCAGCAGGCCCGGCCCGCGGTCGCGCAGCTCGGCGATCTGCCCGCGGACCTGGCTGAGCGCCGCGGTCAGGGCGGCGAGGTTGTCGACGCCGGCGCCGAGCGACCCGCGGTTCTGGTTCAGCACGTGCGTGATGCGGCCGAGGTCCTTGGTCAGGCCGTCGAGCAGCTCGGTGTTCTCCGCGAACGTCTGCGTGAGGTCGTCGCCGCCGTTGATGATCTGACGGAGCGAGTCCTCGCGCCCCGCCCAGCCCTCGGCCAGCTCGTGGGTGAGGACCTTCGCGTCGTCGGGGTTGATCGCCTTGAGCGAGTCGATGACCGCGCCGAACAGGTCGCCGTACTTCGGCGGCACCTTGGTCTGCGACACCGGGATGACGGTTCCCGGCTTCATCGCCGGGGCGTCGCTCTTCCCGGCCCCCGGCGTCAGCTCGACGACCGGCTCGCCGACCGCCGACTTGCGCGCCGCGGCGGCGGTGACGCCCTGCGGGATCTTGACGCCGCGCTCGATGTCGAGCTTGACGACGACCTTGTTCCGCTCCAGCCGCACCGAGTCGATCTTGCCGATCCGCAGGCCGAGGTAGTCGACCTCGAAGTTCGGGTGCAGGCCGGGCGAGGACTCGAACTCCACCGTGATGTTGTACGGCCGGTCGATGAAGTCGAACCGGATGACGTTGTTGAACGCCCACACGACCATCACCGCGGCGAGCACGCCGAAGGCCACCAGGTTGATCGTCAGTCGTCTGGTCATCGGCGCGGCTCCAGGAGCTCGTTGAGGTCCGGCAGGGCGCCCTGGAGCTCATCGGGGAGTTCCGGTGTCCCGGCGGACTTCTTCTTCCGCGGCGGCTCGCTGAGGCCGGGGAAGATCGGCGTCCCGTCCGGCCAGACGATCCGGAGGATCGGGTAGAGCAGCAGCTGGCCGTCGTAGCTGGCCCGCGGGATCTTCTCGGTGAACGTCACCAGGCTGTTCACCAGGTCGGTGAGCCGCTTGCGGTTGTCGCCGAGCTGCTGCAGGACGGGGTCGAGGTCCCGCAGCAGGGCGCGGAACCTCCCGATGCGTCCCTCCAGCACCTTGTCGTTCAGCTCGCGGGCCATCATGGTGAGCCGGTCGACCGTCTTGATGATCTTGTCTTTGTCGTCGTTCAGCAGCCGGGTGGTGCGTTCGAGCTGCTCGGGGGTCTCGCTCAGCGCGTCGCTCCCCTTGGCCAGCGACCGCCCGAGCCTGGCGAACCGGTCCACCGACTCGCCCAGCTCCCGGCGCTGCTCGGCGAACATCCGCAGCAGCGCGCCCGCCTGCGCGATCGTCGTGTTGAGCTTCGTGCCGTTGCCGTCCAGGGCGGTCGCCCCGGCGTTCACCACGGTCGCCACGTCGTCCCCGGCCAGCGCCTGGATCAGCGGCCCGGCCTGCCCGACGACCTGCTCGAACGCCGGCTGGACGCTGGTGTCGGTGATCGCGGCGCCCGTCGCGAGGAACGGCCCGCGGTCCATGCTCGCGCCGGGCGCCATCTGCAGCTCGACGTAGTTCTCGCCGAGCAGCGACGTCACCTTGATCTCGGCGCGGGTGCCCTTGGGGATCTTGACGTCGTCCTCGATGGACAGCGTCGCCTTCGCCCGGTAGCCGGCGAGCTCGACCTTGGTGACGGTGCCGATCGTGATGTCGGACATCTTCACGCTGTGCCCCGCGACGAGGCCCTGCGCGTCATCGAACGTGGCGGTCAGCGTCAGGTCGCCCTTCGGGGCGCCCGCCGTCTTGTAGGAGCAGCCGGAAACGGCGAGCGCCACGGCCGTGATGAGCACCACCAGCAGTCTGCTCCGGCCCATCAGTTGCCTCCGTTCTGCCAGGGACAGTTGGAGTTGGGCGGTGGCAGCGGGCAGTCGACCTCGTCGCTGTTCATCAGGCCCTTGAGCCACGTGCGCAGGAACGCGTCCGTGGCGAAGCGGATCTGCAGCGACTTGTTCTTCGGGTTGTAGCCGCCGATGAGCGCCTCGTTGATGCCGGGCAGCACGTTGAGCAGCTGGGCCAGCTGCTTGGCGTTGCCCTTGAGGACCAGCGCGGTCCTGGTGAGGACGGCCAGGTCGTACGGCAGCGTCCCCTTGTACTTCTTCAGCAGCTTGTCGCCGTTCTTCGACAGCTCCAGGACGCCGCTGATCAGCTGCTGCAGCTCGCCGCGCTCGGAGCTGAGCACCTGGCTCGCGGTCCCGAAGTCGCGGATCACCGAGCCGAGGACCTGCTCGCGCCCGCGCACCACCCCGGCCAGCCGGCTGAGGTTCCGCGCGACCTCGATCAGCTCCTTGTCCTGCCCCGCGACGTTCTCGACGAGGCGGGCGCTCTGTTCGAGGGTGGCGTTGAACTCCTTGCCGTTGCCCCGGACGGTGTCGGCGGCGGTGCCGAGCGCCTGCTGCATCTTGGTCGGGTCGAGCGCGTTCGCCAGGTTGGTGAACGAGCTGAGCGCGTCGTCCACCTCGACCGGCACGTGGGTGCGCTCGATCGGGATGACGTCGGCGGTCTCCTTCGGCTGCCCCGGCCTCCACGCCGGGTGCAGGACGAGGTTGCGCTCGCCGATCAGGTTCAGCGGGACGATCGACGCCTGCACGCCCTTCGGCAGCGGGACGTCCCGGCGCAGGTGGAACGTCACCTTGACCCTGTCGCCCTGGCTCTCCACCTTGTCGACGAGGCCGACGTCGGCGCCCATGACCTTGACCTTCGACTCCTCGTAGAAGGAGCGGGCCTTCGGGACGTAGACCACCATGGTGCGGTCGCCGCTCGCGGACGGGGCGAGCGAGCAGCCGCCGAGCGAAGCGGTCATGGCGAGGCCGAGCGCGACGGCGATCCCCCTCGTCCGGCTTTGGCGGGCCATCAGTTGCCTCCCTGCGGTCGCCGCGTGGAGATCGGGCCGGGCGGCTGCAGCGGGCCGAGCCCGGTGAGCAGGCCCTCGATGTACTGGCCGTTGCCCTTGAGGTTGGCGACCTGCTGGAACGTCGGCCCGAGCAGCGAGAAGTCGGTGTTCAGCGCGTCCATGTTCGGCGCGAGCCGCGTGGTCAGCAGGTGCAGGTTGTCCAGGAGCGTGTCGAGCTGCTTCTGGTTCTTGGAGATCACGTTGGACAGCGTCCGGACGGTGCGGTTGCCCTGCCCGATCGTCGCGGCCAGCTCGTTGCGGCGGCGGACCAGCGTCTGCAGCAGCACCTGGCTGGCGTTGATGATCTCGCGGAGCTCCTGGTCCTTCCCGGCCAGCGTGCCGGTGATCGTCTTGCTGTTCTCGATCAGCCTCTGGATCTGCGGGTAGGAGTCGTTCAGCGTCCGGGACAGCTCCTGGATGTTGACCAGGATCCGGTGCAGCTTCGCCGCGCCCGGCGACCTGATCCGGTTGACCTGGGTGAGCAGCCGGTCGATGCTCTTCTGGTCGAGCTTGCCGACGATGTTCTGCGCGCCCTCCAGGGCCTCCGGGACGGTGAACGGGACGCTGGTGTTCGCCAGCGAGATCCGCCGTTTCGACTCCGGCACGTCCGCCATGTAGGGCTTGGAGACCGGGCCGGACAGCCGCAGGTACCGGCCGCCGAGCAGCGTCGTCGTCTGGATGTCGGCGCGGGTCTTCGGCCCGAGGTCGATGCCGGCGTTCACATGCCAGGTGACGATGACCTTGCCGTGCCGGAAGTCGGGCTCGACCGAGGTGATCCGGCCGGACTTCACGCCGGCCACCCGCACGTCCTGGCCCTTCTTCAGCCCGGCCGCGTCGCTGAACTCGCCGCTCATCGTGTAGCCGCGGTCCAGCAGGTGCAGCTGGCCGATGGCGAACGCGAACACGCAGCCGGCGGCGAGCGCGGACAGGGTGACGATCGCGACGACCTTGTGGTTGACGTCCCGCAGGGATTTCAGCGCCATCAGCCGCCCACCCCCAGCAGCATCTTCCGCAGCTTGTCCAGATCGTCCTTGCTGGGCTGGCCCGTGCCGGGGGCCTTCGGCAGCTCCATCGGGAACGGGCACGGGCCCTGCACGACGTTGAGGCAGAGGGCGTTGGTGCGCAGGAAGTGGCCGCCGTTCGCGGTGGAGAACAGCTGCCGCAGCGTCAGCGGCAGCTGCTGCACCATCTTCTCCAGCTGGTCGACGTTCAGCCGGAACGTCTCGCTGAATCTGCCGAGGTTCTGGATGATGCGGGCGAGCTGCGCGTCGTTGCCGCCGAGGACCGCGTTGAGGTTGGTGGTGACGCCGGAGATCTCCACGACCGCGCTCTCCAGCAGCCTGCGGTTGCCGGCGAACACCTTGGTCAGCGACTCCAGGTTGTCGACGCTGGCGGCGATCTGCCGGTCCCGGGTGGCGATCGCGTCGCTCACCGTCTCGTAGTCGTCGATCATCCCCTTGATCGTCTTCTTCCGGGCCGCGAACGTCTGCAGCAGCAGGTCCAGGTTGTCGGTGAGCAGCGAGATGTTCTGCTCGTTGCCCTCCAGCGCCTGGGAGAAGGAGAAGAGGATCTTGTTGAGCTGGTTCGGGTCCAGGTTCCTCGTGAGCGGGCCGAGGCTGTTGACGATGTCGCCGAGGTCCACCGCCGACCGGGTGCGCGGGACGCGGTCGCCGTCGCCGAGCCTGCCCTGGCTCGTTCCCGGCTCCAGGTAGACGACCCGCTGGCCCATCACGTTGCGCCAGCGGATCGCGGCGGTCGAGTCGGCGGGGACCTTGACCTCCTTGTCGACGGCCATGCCGACCACGGCCTTGCCGCGCACCACCTTGATGCTCTTGACCTGGCCGACGGGCGTGCCCGCGACCTTCACCTGGTCGCCCTCCAGCAGGCCGGTGACGTCGTCGAAGGTGGCGGTCAGCTCGTACCGGGCCTTGAAGCTCGTGCCGAGGATCTGCTGGCCGATGTAGAAGGTGAGCAGCCCGGTCAGCACCACGAACACCAGGAACTTCAGGATCGTGGTGTATTCGGGGCCGCGCGCGGCCTTGCCGCGCATCCGCGGGCTCACGGCCTCCTCCCGGCCGGCGCGCCCTGCTGCCCCTTGGGCAGTTGCGCGTCGAACGCCGTCGTCCGCGGCGTCGACGGGCAGACGTCGATGATGATCTGGCAGATGTCCAGCGGGAGGTCGTCGCGGGCCTGGGCGATCAGCGTGCCCTCCGGACCGGGGACGCGGATGATCTGCGACAGCAGGGCGAAGAACCCGTTCAGGCCGTCGATCAGCACCGGGACGTTGCGGCGCTGGCCGTTCACCACCCGCACGACCTGGCCGCCGGTGTCGATGATCTTGCCGAGGTTCCCGCCGTGCCGCTGCAGGTTCGTGCCGAGGGTCTCGCCGAGCCGGCCGGACTCGTCCAGCAGCTGGGAGACCTTGTCGGGCTTGGCGGTGACGACCCGGGAGAGCTGGTTGAAGTCGCCGGCGAAGCGGGCGATGGTGTCGCCGCGGGAGGCGAACGTCCCCGACAGGCCGTTGATGTCGTTCAGCAGCGCCTGGATCGCCGCCCGGTCCCTGTAGGTCGCGTCGACGACGATCGCGCCGTTCTCGATCGTGCGGCGCAGCGCCGGCCCCTGGCCGGACAGCCCGGCGCCGAACGTGTGCAGGATCGTCGCCACGTCGTCGGGATTGATCGCCTTGGTGAGGTTGTAGGCGGGCCAGGCGGTGTCGGACAGCTCCTTCGGGTCGTTGGTCTTCGCGATCCTGCCGCCGTCGTCGAGGAAGGGGCCGGACAGTTCGTGCGCGCCGAGGTCGAGGGAGAGGTCCTTCGGGCCGAACACCGAGACCGGCTCGACCGTCGCGACCGTCGTGTCGGCGATCCGGACGCCCTTGTCGACCCGGATCCGGACGGTGACCCGGCCGCTGTCGGCCAGCCGGATGTCGTCGACCTCGCCGACCGCGATGCCGCGGACCTTCACCTCGGACTTGCCGGGGTCGAGGCCCTGCCCGGCCCTGCCGAACGTCGCGTCGTAGTACGTGGAGCCCGCGTGGGACGGGGTGGACCCGATCGCGACGAACGCCGCGGCGGCCGCGATGACGCCCGCGCCGGTCAGCCCGAAGAGGGTCCGGGAGCGCTTGGAGAGTGTCTCGTCGCTCATCCGGTCAACTTCACTGTGCTGCCGTGGCCCCAGAAGATGTACGACAGGACCAGGTTCATCAGGATCATCAGAATGGTCGACTCCCGGATCGCGCGGCCCGCGGCGACGCCGACGCCGACCGGTCCGCCCGCCGCGTAGTAGCCGCGGTAGCAGTGGATGAACATGACGATGAAGGCGAACACCGCGACCTTGATCACGCTGTAGAACACGTCGATCGGCGGCAGGTAGAGGTGAAAGTAGTAGTCGTAGATGCCGGGTGAAAGGCCGAAGTACTGGATCGTGATGAACCTGGTGGCGAAGAACGCCATGAACAGCGACACCAGGTACAGCGGCACCAGCGCGATGACGCCGGCGGCGACCCTGGTGCACACCAGGTAGGCCAGCGAGTTGATGCCCATGACCTCCAGCGCGTCGATCTCCTCGGAGATCCGCATCGCGCCGATCTCGGCGGTGAACCCGGTGCCGACCTGGGCGACCAGCGCGACGCCCGCGATGATCGGGGTGACCTCGCGGACGTTGGAGTAGCTCGCGACCAGCCCGGTGAACGCCTCGGCGCCGATGCGCTCCAGCCCGGGGTAGCCCTGCAGGCCGACCATCGCGCCGGTGGCGAGCGACATCGTCGCGATCACGAAGATCATGCCGCCGCCGATGACCAGCGCGCCGACGCCGACGGTGATGTCGCTGACCTGCTTGGCGAGCGTCTTGCCGTACTTGCGCCGGATGACGATGTCGAAGAGCAGGTGGTAGAGGACCCGGCCGAGGAACACCGGCAGGTTGGCCGACGCGGCGAGGCCCGCGGTCCGGCCCCTGACGGCGCGGCCCAGCTTGCGGACGGGGGATATGGCGACCATCAGAACCTCGGGGGGAACAGGACCTGGTAGATCATGGTGAGGATGTAGTTCGTCGCGAACACCACGATCGAGGTGACGACCACCGCCCGGTTGACCGCGCGGCCGACGCCGACCGGGCCGTAGTCGCAGTTCATGCCCATGTAGCAGGCGACGGCGGCGGCGATGAACCCGAACACCCACGCCTTGAACAGGGTGATCATCAGGTCCGAGAACTGCAGCAGGGTCGTGGCGCCGTCGAAGAACGCGCCGGGGCTGACGCCCTGCTGGATGACGTTGAAGTAGTAGCCGCCCACGATGCCCGCGAGGATCACCACCGAGCAGAGCAGGCCGGACACCATGCTCGCCGCCCACAGCCGGGGGGTGACCAGGCGGTGGATCGGGTTGATGCCCATGACCTCCATGGCCGCGAGTTCGTCGCGGATGTTGCGGGCGCCCATGTCGGCGGTGATCGCCGAGCCGCCGACGCCGGAGACCAGCAGCGCCGCGGCCAGCGGCGCCACCTGCTGGATCATCGCCGCGGTGAGCAGCGCGCCGGTGCCGGACTGCGCGCCGAGCTGCCGGGCGATGTCGCCCACCTGGAGCGAGATCGTCGCGCCGAGCGGCACCGCGATGAGCATCACCGGCACGCTGGTGACCCGCGCCAGGAACCAGCACTGCTCGATGAACTCGCCCCACCACTGGCGCAGGTCCCAGGTGCGGCGCAGCCCTTCGAGGAGGGTCACGCACAGCAGTCCGGTCTCGTCGAGAGCTCGCTCGACGCGTCTGCGTGCCAGGTCCGGGGCCTTGGTCAGGCTCAGGGCCATCAGCCGGTGACCTCCCCCAAGGGGGGTTGGTGAAGGTTCACTCCAGCCTCCTTTGTGCTCGGACGTCGGCGCCCATCCGAAACCCCGGAGCCCGCCGTGCGCGGCGCCGCCATGTCGTGCGCTGGCGCCGCCGTTGCCGGCCGGCCCGGTACCACATGCGACCCCGCGCACCCTTCAGAGCACACCGGCACCGCCTGTGATTTGAGGCACTCTATTGGAAGAAGGTCTAAGAAGCGAGTACTTACATCTGGTTTTGTTCGAAGCTACGATCGGCCGGTGCAGACCAAGGCGCGACGAGGCATCGAAGAAGTCATGGACGACGGCGTGGACCCCCTGGTCATGGGCGTCCGGGACCGCTGGAAGGACCAGGGGCTGCGCGGTGATCCGTGGCCGTTCCTGGCGATCTGTTCGGTCGGGCGGCTCAACCAGCTGCTCACGAAAGCCCTGGACATCGAACTGAAGCGGCTGGACCTCACCCGGACCGGCTACTTCCTGCTGACCACCCTCGCGCTCTCCGTCAACGGGCGGGCGCGGCTGAGCACGCTGGGCCGCATCCTGATGATGCATCCGACGACGGTGAAGCTCACCGTCGACCAGCTGGAGGCGGCCGGGCTCGTCGGCCGGGCCCGGCATCCGCGCGACCGGCGCGCCACCCTCGTGGAGATCACCGACGCGGGACGGGAGCGGGCCAACGAGGTGAGCCTGGCGCTGGAGGCCCCCGGCGGCGCCCTCGCGGCGTTCGACGGCATGCACCGGGACCTGTTCGAGGCGCTGCAACCCGCCCGGCTCGCGGCCGGCGATGTGGAACTCTTGAACCCCGGCCAGGGCCAGGGCAGGGCACGCGGCGATGGGTGAACCGCGCGGCGTCCCGGCCGCGTACTTGGTCTTCGACGACACGAGACCCGGGCGATAAGGCAGTCTTCTCCTATGCCACAGAGTCACGGCACGCGCAGACGTCCCTCCACCCGGCGTTCCGCACGGGTGCCGCAGCCGCGTCGATCGCCCGAGGAACGCCCGGACGCGCCGCGCGGACGCGGGCGCCTGCGGCGGGTGCTCACCAGCAACGTCACCATCATGATCGTGGCCATCGGCGCGCTCGGCGCGGCGCTGACGATGGTCGACCTCGGCAGCTTCGTGGACGACGGCACCAAGCCGCCGAAGGCGGCCGCCGCCGGCCTGTCGACCAACGACATGCTCGCCAAGCTGACGTCGGCGTCCGACATGGACCCGATCCTGGCCGACTCGATCGCCGCCGCGAAGAAGCGCGCCTACGAGGAGCACCAGCGGGAGCTGAAGCGGCTCAAGGAGAAGGCCAAGAAGGAGGCGGCGGCGCGGGCGAAGCTCAAGGCCCAGCAGGAGCGGGAGCGGCTCGCCAAGTCGAACCCGAGCGCCGCGCAGAACAAGGCGTACGGCAAGAAGATGAACGCGCTCAAGGGCTGGGGCCGCTGCTGGGCGGACCTGGAGACGCTCTGGATGCACGAGAGCGGCTGGAACGAGCGGGCCGAGAACCCGTCCAGCGGCGCCTACGGCATCCCGCAGGCGCTGCCCGGCTCGAAGCTGGCGAGCGCGGGAGCCGACTGGCGCACCAGCTCCCCCACCCAGATCGCGTGGGGCCTCGGCTACATCAAGGCCCGTTACAAGGACCCGTGCGGCGCCTGGGACTGGTGGCAGGCGCACAACTGGTACTGAGCCCCCGCCGGACCCGCGCTCGGCCGCGTCCCGGCAGGCCCGAGCTGGCACCATGGAGGCATGCGGACGAGCAGGGCGCGCCAGGTCGGCGGCGCGGGTGAGGCGAATGGGGAGGGCGGCGGCGCCGCGGGGGGCGGCCGCCAGTGGGCGCGGGCCGACGCCACCCGCCAGGCGCTGCTGAGCGCGGCGCTGCGGGTCTTCGCCGACCGCGGCTACTCCGCGGCGGGGATCGCCGAGATCGTCGAGCGGTCCGGCATCAGCGTCGGCAGCCTCTACCACCACTACGGCGGCAAGGCAGGGCTGTACGTGGCGCTGTGGGAGGACCTCAGCGCCGAGCAGGAGGCGAGCGCCGCGCAGGCCGTGTCCGCCGCCCGCAAGGAGGGCGAGTCCGACCCGATCGCGCTGTTCACCGCCGGGGCCCGGGCCTACCTGCGGGTGTGCTGGGAGCGGCGGGAGGCGGCCCGGCTCTTCCTCGACGGCGAGGGCCCGGCGGGGTCGTCGCTGATGCGCCGCAGCCGCGCCCAGCACTGGATCGCGCAGAACACCAAGCTGCTGCGCGGCCCGTCCTCCGGGGAGCCCGCCGGACGCGCCGAGCAGGTGCTGAGCCTCGTGCTCACCACGGTGATCGGCGAGGCCGGGCGGGAGATCGCCACCGCCGAGAACGAGGACGAGGCCGCGGAGATCATCGACGAGGTGTGCCGCATCCTGATCCGGCTCGCCCGCTGACCCCACGCCGCCGCGTCGCCCCGTTCAGGGGCGGGCGGCGCGGACCTGCCCGGCCGGGAGCCAGGCGGGCCGGACCGTGCGGACGCGGGCGGGCTGCGGCGGGAGCGTGCGGAGCCTCGCCGCGGTGGGCCGCTTGCCCGCGAGCCGCGAGCCCGCGGCGCGCAGCCGCCGGCGTGCCGCCCGCCGGGCGCGGGTGCCGGCCCGGCGGCCCAGCCGTAGCCGGAGCAGCAGCAGCGTCACCACGACCGCCAGCGCGGCCAGGAAGCCCGCCTGGAGCGCGACCAGGTCCGCGACGGTGAACCGCTCGTCGGGGAGCTCGCGCAGGTTCGACACCGGGACGAGCGGCCCGGAGGCCGGCGCGATCTGCGGGGTGTCCGGCACGATCGGCGGCAGCGCCACCTGCGGACCGGTCATGCCCGCGAGCGGGTCGAAGCCGGACGCGGTCAGCGGCGGGACCCCGGGCGGCAGCGACGTCGGGCTGATCCCGGGCGGCAGCGCCCCGGACGCGGCCGTGACGATCAGCTTGTAACTGCGGGACACCGTCCTGGCCCTGGCCGCCGAGACGGACGCGCGCAGGGTGATCAGCCCGGGTTTCGCGGTGGACGGGGCCCGCACGGTCGCGAGCGCCGACGCCCCGCCGCTCCCGACGCTGCCGAGGTTCTGCGTCCGGGGGCTCACCCCCGCACCCGCGGCCGACATCCGCAGGACGGTGCCGGTCGCGGTCGCCTTCGCCGAGGACACCCGCACGGTCGCGGTGATCGAGCCACCGGGACGCATCGTCGCGGACGAGACCGACAGCCCGAGGGACAGCACCGGGGTCTTGGGAGTGCCCGGCTCGTTCGGCGGGTCCGTGGGCGGATCCGTAGGCGGGTCGGTCGGAGGGTCCGTGGGCGGATCAGTGGGCGGGTCGGTCGGCGGATCTGTAGGCGGGTCGGTCGGAGGGTCGGTCGGTGGGTCCGTAGGCGAATCGGTCGGCGGGTCGGTCGGCGGATCTGTAGGCGGATCCGTGGGCGTCTCCGTCGGCGGGTCGGTCGGTTCATCGGTAACGGTCGTGCTCGGAGCGGGGGTCGGCTCCGCGAGCACCGGGTGGACGCCCACCGTGCCGATGAGCGCCACCGCGGCGAGCCCGGCCAGGAGCGAAGCCGATCGTGAGCGCACCGAACGCACCTCCACGCACCCATCCCGCCGAATTGCACTGAATTGGATGGAAGCATGCGCCGAATCGGCGGATCAACCCTGCGCGTCAAGGTCCGTGTCAGGTGCTCATTTCCCGCCGAGACGACAATTGGCGATTATCAACGGTTGATTATTCGGGTGCGTTGTCGTCCCGTCCGGCGCCCGCCCGCGAGGCGCGCTCGCGCAGCCGCATCGCGCGCAGCACCGCCTCGATCGCGAAGCGCGCCTCGGAGTCGGCCAGCCGGTCGCCGAGGATGCCCTCGACCTGCCGCATCCGGTACCGGACGGTCTGGGGGTGGATGCCGAGCTCGCCGGCGATGTCGGTGGCGGTGCCGCGGGTCACCAGCGAGGCGCGGAGCGTGTCGAGCAGCCGGTCGCGCTGGCGGGGGCTGAAGCCGTCCATCTCACCGAGGTGGCGGTGGGCGAGCTGGTCGATGAGGGCCTGGTCGGAGAGCAGCCAGAGGGTGACGAGGTGCTCCTCGCAGTCGGTCACCGGCGCGTCCCCGAGCACCCCCGTCTCCACCAGGCCGAGCGCGTGCCGCGCCCACCGCAGCGAATCGGCGACCCCGGTGATCGGCACGGTGAGGCCCGTGACGAGCTGCCCGTCGGGCAGGACGCGGAGCAGGGCCTGCCGCCGCTCGGGGGTCGGCCTCCCGGGCACGACCAGGAACGGCTGGGTGGCGGTGAGGTCGGCGAGGACGTCATCGTCCAGGGCGCCGCGGACGTACCGTGCGCCCGACGGGGCCACGACGGCGGTGACCTCGTCCGGGATCGTCCAGCGCGCCCGTTCGGCGGCCTCGGCCAGCATGCGGGACCCGGCCCGGCGTAGCAGCAGTTCGAGTAACCGCCGCCGGTGCTCCTCGGCCTCGCCGTCCGGCCGCGCGTCCATGTAGCCCTCCAGCGCGAGCGCGGCCAGCTCGTCGATGTAGGCGAACAGAGCGTCCGCGAGCTGCGCCATCACCTCGGGCGACACGCGCCGGCGCGGGCCGACCTTCATGATGCGGCGCCACGCGACCTGCGCGCCGATGCGCAGCGCGGCCTGGAGCGTGTCGAGCGTCCGGCCCTCCTGCGCCTCGAACCGGCCGAGCCGGCGGTAGGTCTCGTGGTGGCGCTCGCGCGGGGCGTGGGGGTTGGCGACCTGGTCGACGAAGTCCATCAGGGCGCGCTCGACCCCGATCCGCAGCGCCTCCACGTGCGGGTCCCGCAGGGGACGCCCGTACTCGGGGATCGACCTGCGCACCTCCTCGATGATCTCCTGGGAGAGACTGGGCAGCTCCGGCCGCATCAGCAGGGCAAGCCGCCGCGGCAGCCTCGCCCGCCGCTGCGCGTGCTCCGGCGTCAGAGTCCGTGTCATGGGCACACCTCCGAGAACGCCGCCGTCGCGGTCCTGGCGTTTCGCCGGGCGGGGGCACCCGGCTTCCCGGACGGTCGGCGGTACGGCGTGACGCTGAGGGCGCGCCGAGCGGGGGACCCCTGCACACCCCCCGCGATCTGTGAGCCGGACCACAACGAAGTTAGATCAGATCAACTAGGGCTTAATGCAAAGAGAAAGTAAAATCACCATACTGTCGCTTTGCAGTGACACTCGGCGTCCGATAAAGGACAGTTCATCTCGAGGACGGACTCCGTTCCCGCAGCCGGTGCGCCCGCAGCACCGCGTCCAGGACGAAACGCGCGGACGGATCGGTCAACTGCTCGTCGAACGTCTCGCTGATCTGCCGCATCCGATAGCGGACCGTCTGCGGATGCAGCCGCAGCATCCGCGCCGCCTCGACGGCGTTTCCCTGCGCCTCCAGCCACGCGGTGAGAGTTTCGGTCATGCGCATTCGACGTGATCTTGTCATTCCCGCCAGCACGGCCAGTTCCCGCCGGGCAAGCTGATCGAGCAGAGCCCTGTCCGACAGCAGCCACAGCTCCAGCAGGTGCCGCTCGCACAGCGTCGGCCCGCCGTCCTCCAGAACGCCCGCCTCCACCAAGGCCAAGGCCTGCCGCGCCCACCGCAACGAGTCGCCCGCCTCCGCCAGGGGCACGCCCAACCCCACCGCCGCCCGGCGATCCGGAAGCGACCGCTCCAGCATCGCGGCACGCTCCTCGTCGTACGCCCCGGGTATCAAGAGATGAGGTTCGGCGTCGGCGAGGTCAGCGAGCACATCCTCGTCCAGCGCCTCCCGGACGCATCGCACCCCGGCCGGTATCGCCACCATCGTCACGGCGCTCGGCACCTCCCACCCCACCGCCGCCGCGGACTCCACCAGCGCGCCGCTCGCCACGCCCGGCCCCAGCACCAGCCGCAGCAGCCGCCGATGATCACCAGGCAGTTCGTCGGCCGACGACCGCACCTCCAGGTAGCCCTCGACCGACAGCGACGCCAGCTCGTCGATGTAGGCGAACAGCGCGTCGGCCAGCCGCGTCATGACCCCGGCCGGCAGCCGCTTCTCCCGCGCGACGTTCGCCACCCGCCGCCACGCGACCTGCACCCCGACCCGGTACGCCGCCTGCAACGCGTCCAGCGTGCGCCCCTGGTAGGCCTCGCTCCGGCCGAGCTCCCGGCACAGCTCGTCGCGCCGCTCGGTACCGTCCCCGCCTCCCGACACCTGGTCGACGAACGCCGCCATGGCCTGCTCGACCGTGATCCGGAACGCGGGCGGCTTGGACGCCCCGTCCTGCCGCCCGTACTCCGGCACCGACCGCCGCACCTCGGCGATGATCTCTTCGGCCAGCGACGGCAGCTCGGCACTCAGAATGGCGATGACCTGTGGCGGAATCGACCCAGGACGACGCCCGGCGAGGGTCCCCGTCATTAACCCCTCCCCTCACCCAAAAAGGCCCAATAAAAGGTAACCCACCACCCCACCCCCACGCATCACCACCCAAAAAACACTCACCAAACGACAATTCCAAGCACCCCCCATGATCACCGAAAGACAAATTACAACCCACCACCACACCCCCGACTCAAGCGACAACCCCCACCATTACCCCAAGTAACGACTTTCACCCTCCGCGTCCACACGAACACCGATAGCGTCCGCCGCGTGCCATCCGTAGATCACGAGGTGCCACTGGAACTGATCCGGAACGAGCCCGCACTCGCCCCGGAACTCCTCCAGCTGGTTTCCGGTATCAAACCCCCCGAATACGAACAGATCTCCCATGGATCGGAGACGCTCACCGACTGCAACCCCACCGAATACCGGTGCGACTCGACCGTCCTCCTAGGCGACCCCCACCGCCCAGACCTCGCGATCGTCGTAGAGGTCCAGCGCAAGCCGGACGAGCGCAAACGCTTCAGCTGGCCGGTCTACCTGTCCACACTCCGCGCCCGCCGTAAGTGCCCGGTCACGCTCCTCGTCCTGTGCCCGAACAAGCGAACGGCCACCTGGTGCCGCGAACCCATCGAAAGCGGACACGAGGGCTGGGTCCTGCGCCCCTGGGTACTGGACCTCACGAAGGCTCCCGCCGTCACCGACCTGAACAAGGCCCGCTCGCTCCCGGAACTGACCGTCCTGAGCACCCTCGCCAACGCCGACGGCCCCGACCGCGAAGCCGTCCTGACGGCCTTCGCCGAGGCGCTGGAGGTCACGGACCGGGACAAGGGCGAGCTGTACCATGACTACGTGCGGTCACAGCTCTCCGAAGCCGCACGAGACTGCCTGGAGGAGATCATGCAAGCCGGCACCTACGAGTGGAAAAGCGACTTCGCCCTCAAACACATAGCCGAAGGCAAAGCCGAGGGCAAAGCCGAAGGCAGGATCGAGGGCGAAGTTGAGGGTGAGATCAAGGTGCTCCTCGTCGTCCTAGAGGCGCGCGGCTTCACCATCGACGACGACCTCCGCCAGCGCATCACAAACTGCAAAGACCTCCAGCAGCTCGACAACTGGGTCCGACGCGCAGCCACCGCCCAAACCCTCGACGAGATCTTCACCTGACCTGACACCCCGCCCGCCAGGATGCACAGACTGCCTGGCGGGCGAATCGTCACCACCGCGAGACACCACCCTCCAAGCGCGGGAAGAACAGCAGCGCGGCTCGCGCGATCTCCAGGCTTCGAGCTGGGTCTCGGCCTACACACACCCGATTCGCTGAGCCAGGCGCGGGCACGGCTGGCATCCCTCGCCACCACGCTTGCGGCACCCCGTAGCCGTACGAGACTGAACGGGAGATCATGCAAGAGGGCACCTACGATCGGAAAAGCGACTTCGCCTCAAAGTACATCGCCGAAGGCAAGGCTCGGGCCAAAGCCGAAGCCAGGCTTAAAGGTGAGGCCGAAGGCAGGATTGAGGGTGCGATCGAGATACTTCTTGTTGTGCTGGAGGCGCGTGGGTTCGACGTCGATGAGGAGCTTCGTCGGCGTATTACCGACTGCCGAGATCTTCAGCAGCTTCGCATGTGGGTGCGGCGTGTTGCCGTCGCTCAGACTATCGACGAGGTTTTTGCCTGAGGCCGCGTGGGCCCTCTACGCGTCGCTGTAGCTGAGGCTGGGGATCGCCGTGGAACGTCCCGCCCTCGCACACCACGGCCGCGCCGGTGGTCAAGTTGACAAGGTCGGTGAGGTGAAGGCTGTAGGGGTGACCGGGCCGAACTTGAGGGCGGCCGTGCCCGCGGGGGTGCCGCGGGCACGGGCTTGGGGCGGTCAGAGTTCGCTGTAGGGCTTCAGGGCCAGGTACTCGTTGAAGATGACGGTGTTCTTGCCGGCCGCCGACGGGAAGCCGCCGACCTGGTTGACGAGCCAGTCGGCGATGCCGCCGCCGAAGACGCAGCCCTTCGCGCCGGGCACCGAGAACGAGTTGTCGACGTGCTTGGCGGACCGCACGGTGGGCGGCGGGTCGGTGCGGACGACCCTCGCCGGCTCGCCGGTGATCGGGGTGTTCGGGGCCGGTGGCGAGGTGGTGGCGGTGGTGAGTTCGAGAGTGATCGGGTTGCTGTCGCTGCCGACCCGGCAGTTGGAGCCGAGGAACGGGTTGACCAGCCGGATCTTCAGGCCGACCTTGATGTGGAAGTCCGCGCTCGTCGGCTGGTCGAAGACGCCGGCGTACTCGGGCTGCGCGTACACCGCGGTCAGCAGCGGGTCGCCGAACAGGCCGGGCTGGACGAGCATCCGCTCCGCGCGCATCTTCCCGAACACCGCGGTGTACTTGAAGGTCTGCGGGTTGTAGGCGTTCGCGAACGTCATGCGGATCGGCTTGTCGATCGCCTGGTCGAAGGCGCCGACATGGAAGGTCCCGCTGGTGACGATCACGGAGACGCACCTGGACAGGCGCGGGTCGGAGCCCTCGGGAAGCGGCGGGCAGTCGGAGAAGTCGAAGGTGTCCGGGATCGGGTCGGGGTTGGCGGCGGGCGCGGCGGGGGCGGCCTGCGCCGCGGTCCCCGCGCCCACGGTCAGCGCCGCGCCCAGGGCGGCGGCGGAAAGCGCGAGCCGGGTCACGCGCTTGACGGGACGGGCGAGCTTCACGGTCGGGTCCTTTCTTTCTGCGCGAATACGAGGGACTTCGATCCTTGATTCCTAGGGGGAGAGTAAGCCCGCCATATTGATGGTTCAATACATGGCGGTGCGCATTTTTGAGGCAAATCTTCGATCTTGTCAGCGGGTGCCAGAAAGAGCTTTTGTGCGAGTGGTCGCATTGTCAGCGGGGATGCATTTCGGCGGCGGTTGTCAGGGGCTGGAAATCGTTTGGGGAGGGGTCACCGTTAGTCGTGCGGCGACCACGATCCGGTCTTCGGTTGCGATGAATCCGCTTGGACAGGCGAAGTTGACGAAAGTGACGCCCATGTTCCCGCTGTCGAGTCTGAGCACGCTGCTTCCGTTGGTGAAGGCCGCGTCGGCCGTTCCGAGGTTGCCGGTGGGATCCGCTATATCCGCCTGGCACCTGTTCGTCCCGACGAGGTTGAGGTGGAAGCCGAAGAGGGTGCCCGTCGTCTTGCCTGTTCCGGCGTCGTAGGACGAGGCGTACATCTCCAGCTGGACGCCGCTGGTCATCGTGACCGTGTATCCGACGCCGTCCGGGCCGGTGCAGTCCTGGAAGGTGGCCTCGTCGAATTCGATGAGCGGTTCCGTCGTGTCCCCGGCTCCGGATTCGGCGGATCCGGTGAAGGTGGCGCCGGCGCAGTCGATGCTCCAGCCCCGGTCGGTATTGCGAATCTCCACCGGTGCCGTGGCCGTCACGGATCCTCCCGGTGTGACCGTCCAGGTGTCCTCTGGGGCCGACGCCGGCAGGAGGGCGGCGAGAATGGCTGTCAGGGCAAGCACTTTCATACGGCCACCCTTTCGTCGGGAGTCTCAGGCCGGTCCGCCGCAGGTGCGCGGCCTGCGGCGGACCGGCGGGTGCGTGCCCGGACCGGGGTGGTGGCGAACGGGCACGACCCGCTATTTGAGCGTGAAGTTCTGCGGCGGGTCCCAGGCGAACGCGGCGTTCGTGATCCGCCCGAATCCCGCTCTCGAGAAGCCCGTCCAGGACGGGCATGTCGTCTTGTTCGTGACTCGCATCGAGGCGCTGGCGGTGAACGTGCCGTTCGCGTATCCGCCGACCAGCCCGGCGTACGTCTCCTCCGTCGAGGCCAGAGCGGGGATGTTTCCGATGCGGATGGCGCAGGAGGTGCTCGGCACTTCGCCGGTGGCGGTGGCGGGGATCTTCCCGGACGCGTTGATGAGAATGCCGTTGAGTTCCAGGGTCACCGTGTCGTTCACGATGGGCCGTCCGTTGAACCACCAGTTCGAAGCCACGGAGAGGGCGAGGGGGAACTCGCGTCCGGATGCCGAGAGCACGCAGCCGGTGAACGTGGGGGTAACCTCGGCCAGCATGAAGCGCTGGCGCCAGTGCTGTTTGTCGAGGTGGAACCGCAGCGCGGCCGCCTCGCAGCGGATCTGGGAGGCGCCGGTCCCCGCGATGACGAACGGGGCGACCGTGGCCGTGACGTCTCCGCCCGGTGAGATCGTCCAGGTCTGCGGTTCTTCGGGATCGGCGTCGCAGTCCCGCGTCTCCGACGGCCTGCACCAGGGGCCGGACTCGATCTTCGCGTAGTTGCCGGAGCCGGAGATGCTCGCCGTGAACAGCGGGCTCAGGTCCTCGCCCACACCGCAATGGGAGAACGCCGGAATATCCATTTCCCCGGTGAAGGTCTGGCCGTCGTCGGGTCTGATGAATCCCGTTTCCTCATCGCCCATGAACGAGGAGAGCGACAGCAGGGTCCGACCGCTGCCGCAGTTCTGTCCCACGTTCAGGGCGGTGCCGTTGACCGACACGTCCTTGACGCGCACGGCTACGTACTGGCGCATCCAGGCGTTGCTGCTCTCCACACCTGGCGGGCGGACGTTGGGCGCCTGCAATGGCGCGACGATGCGCAGGTTTCCGACCTTGCGGTTGATGGGGTCGCCGGGCGCGCGGAGCTGCACCGTCTCCGCCGCCGCCGTCGTGGGCATGAAACCGAGCGACAGGATCGTGGCTCTGCTCGGCACGGTGGTGTTGAGCACATAGCCCTGCTGCTCAAGGTAGTTCGTGCCGGTCGTGGGAGGATTGGCGCGATAGGTGACCACCCCTCGCCTGAAGACGCTTTCCGCCGCAATGGGGGTGGCGCTGCCGAGTTTCTTGATATTGGCGAATCCGGCGCCGCGCGCACAATAGGGTAGGCCGGGGTCATACCCCTCCGGGGGAACCCGCGCGATGCCCGTGCTGGGACGTTCCGGCTTGTTGAAGATCTCGTAGAGTTTCTCGTCCAGGTTCAGGCTGTACTCGGGATCGTCGCCGGGGTTCACCGGCGGCGGCGGGATCTCGAAGCATTCGAGGGTGCTTGGCGGTTCCGCCTGCGGCGCGATGCCCTGCCCCGTGGCCGGGACCCCGGCCGCGGCCGGGGTCCGACCCCGCACCGAGACGCTTCCGAGCCGCGGACTGCGCGGCGGGGTGCAGTTCAACGAGACCGGCTTCCCGGCCGTCCCCTCGGAGTCGTCGAGGACGAGTGTCAGGCCGCGTGCCCGCCAGGCCAGCTGGCCCGGCGCGGAAGGGGTGATCGGGGACGTCACGCCATGGCCGGTGAGCCGCACCGCCTCGCCGGTGGACGGCCCCTCGGCGGCGAGGGCGAACACGGGCCAGCCGGCGTCGAGGACGCGGGTGCCCTGGACGATGTCCACGTCCAGCCGCGCCGTCCCGGTGACACCGGCCATCGCCTGAACGCCGGGTGCCACGGGATCCGCCGTACCGCCGCCCGCCGGCTCGGCCGGTCCGCGCAGGAGCGTGGAGGGGACGTTCGCGCTGATCGCGACCGTGCCCGGTTGCACGGGTTCGCCGACGCGCCCGGCGGCCGGCGCGCTCGCCTTCACCGCGACGTCGACCCGCTGCGTTCCCGTCGGCGTGGTGCACAGGAAGGGCAGCTCGGCGCCGATGTCGGCGGACGCCGACGGGCCCGCGCCCGGCATGCCGACGACGGCCAGCGCCGTCGCCACGGCCGCGGTGGCCGCGAGCGAGGCGAGGCGGCGGCCGTACTGCAACATGTCCACGTCCAATCGTCGGAGGGGGCCGCATTCGCGCGCTCGGCGCGAATGCGGCCCTCGGGGGGGAGCGTCAGGTCGCGGTCATCACGGGTGCGTGATCATCTGGAGCGGCGAGACCTGGTAGGCGCCGTCGAGCAGGACCTGGTCGCCCGCGTTGATCAGGCTCGGGTCGCAGTCCGCGTCGACGGTCTTGACCTCGAGGTTGCCGCCGGACACGCGGAGCGTTCCGTCGGAGTTGTCGTACGTGCCGTCGATCGTCCCGGTGTCGCTGCCGGGGCCCGCGACGGTGGCGTCGCACTCGTCGCTGCCGTGGATGCTCGCCTGGACGCCGGTCAGCGTGCCGGTCGTGACCCCGGCACCGTCGTAGTCCTGGGCGTTGAACTGCCAGGGCGTGCCCGTCGCCGTCACCTGGACCACGATCCCCACCGGCCCGGTGCACCAGTTGTTCGGGTTGCCCGGGGTGGAGAACGACACGCTGTCCAGCTGCGCGATGCCGGCGCCGGGCAGGTTGGACCCGCTCTTCGCCGACCCACTGGCCGTGGACGAGTCGCACACGATCGCCGCGCCGGTGGTCATGTCGATCGCGGTGAGCGGACCGAGGTTGGTGCCGGAGATGGCGCCGCCCGGCGAGACGGTCCACGGGTCGGCCGCGTAGGCCGGGGTGGACATCAGACCGAGACCGGTGACCATGACGGCGGTCGCGGCAAGAGCGTTTCGGGTGAGCTTTCGCATGTCAGTTCTGCTTCCCTTCAGAGGGTGGTTTCTGTCGGCTAGTGGGGATACTGACTGCGGTTTCCTGGGTGTGACTCCTCCTGTTCAGCGGGGAGCAGGACCCATGGAGCCGAAACCCTCGACTCCATCAGACGACCACCCTGTCCTGCCCTATATATACCTGTAAGATACGCACTGGTAACAAGTAAATCAAGGCCCGATTGACACCTTTCCGATGCCTCCACCACCGTTTTTTTGGTTTTGTCATCGACTTAGCAATCGAGCATCCCTGTATTGTCAGCGGCCACGAATCGCGCGCATTGCGGTCAGGCGCCGAGAGTGTCGATGTTGTCGATCTTCCATTGTCCGTTCATCTGGACGGCGTCGACGGCGAAGACGGCGGCGGAGTAGCTGGTCTTGTCCTTGTCGGTCCGGGTGTTGCGCTGGTCGGCGAAGATCAGCAGGCGGGCGCGGTCCCTGGTCAGGGACGTGACCGCCGAGTCGGTGACGGTGGTGGTCAGGACCTGTTTCTGCTGGGGCGCCTGCCTGTGGACCAGCGCGAAGAGCTGGTTGTACTGCTGGACGGCTTTACCGGTGAGGACGTCCTGGGCGGCCTTCTCGGTTTTCGCCACGTCGGCGTAGTTGTAGGAGAAGGCTGTGTTCACCGCCGTGGTGATCTGCCCCTTCACCTCGCTTGTCCGGCCGTTGTCGCTCAGCGCCTCATTCTTGGCGGACGCCGCGCCGGTCCGTTCGCCGGCCTGGCCGTGCAGCCATGCGGCGGTGACACCGAACGCGATGGCCAGGGCGCCGAGAAATGTGACGAGGCGGTTGCGGCCGGATCCCGGAACCGCGCGCCCGAGCGTGCTGATCGCTGCCATGCGACTCTCCTCGTCAGGACGTTCCGGTCGGGGCCTGTCCGAGGGCCGACAGTTTCCAGCCCGCGGACGTTCTGGTGAGCTGACCGGTGAACCGGCGCAGATTGTTCACCGGCTTTCCGTCCGCCCCGCTGATCGAAATACTGACGGCGGCGATGACGGCGGCCTTTCCGGCGCGGATGTCGAGTTCGGTGAGGGCCGATTCCCGTATCTTCGCCGTGCTGGTCGTCTTCGCCTTCTGGATATCGCTCTTGAGCCGTGCGCCGCCCTGGACGATCTCGTCGTAGAGCTGGGCGGTCGACGAGTCCCGCCAGACCTTCAGCCCCGCGTCGACGTCGCGGTAGTCGAGGGTGTTGAGGTTGACGATCGCCTGGTCCGCCGCGGCGAGGACCTTGTCGCGCTCGGCGGCGAAGGCGAGCGAGCCGTCACTGGACGCGGTGCGGTACGAGTAGCCGAACCACGCGCACACACCGGCGGCGATCACGGTCACCGCCAAGGCCACCCTGACCAGCGGATCCGCGAAGAGCCCGCGGGACGGTTCGGCGGCGTCCTTCTTCTCCCGCCGCGGCGGCTCGTCGGACGCCCCGGTCCGTCGAGGCTCTTCCGCCGCTTCGGATGCTTCCGCCGCCTCGGGTTCTTCCGCCGCCTCGGGCTGTTCCGCCGCCTCGGGTTCTTCCGCCGCCTCGGGCTGTTCCGCCGCCTCGGGCTGTTCCGCCGCCTCGGGCTGTTCCGCCGCCTCGGGTTCTTCTGTGCGGGCTTCCTGCTCTTCTGCCGCCGGGTCGGCGGTTCTGGTCTCGGTCACCTGAATTCCACCCCTTTCCTTCAGGCGGCCCGGAGGTCGCTGATGCGCCAGCCGTGGTCGTCGCGGGCCGTGACGATGAGCTGGGCCGCGACGGGCGAGCCGGTCGCCTTGCCGTCGCGGGTGGTCGTCTGGTCGAGCATGACCAGCAGGACCGCCGTCCCGTCACGGGTGAGCTCGATGAGCCCGGCCTTGGTGACCTTCGTGGTGAGGGCGAGCCTCATGACCGGGGCGTTCTGCTCGACCAGGCCGAACAGCCGCCGGTAGTCGCCGATGGCCCGCCCGGTGAGGACGGCGCTCGCGGCCCGTTCGGTCGCGGCCGGGTCCGTGTGGACGTAGGTGAAGATCCGCTCGACCTTCGCCGAGACGTCCGCGACGACCCTGGCGGTCCGGGTTTTGTCGACGAGGGCGCGGTTGGCGGCCGGTGACCGCTCGCTCCGCCTGCCGGCCCAGCCGTCGACGGCGAGGGCGGACAGGCAGATCGCCAGGGCGAGGGTCACCGGCCACCCCAGCCCGGCGGCCCGCTTCAGCGCTGAGCCGAGCGAGCGCCGGGCGGCCTTGTTCTTCCGCGGGTCCTTTCGCGGGCCCTTCCGCGGGACGGGGCGGCGCCGCGCGGGCCGTTCCTCGGTGACGCTCACGGCCTGCTCCCCCCGGGCGCCAGCGGGTTCAGCGAGCTGATCTTCCACGTCCCGCCGACCCGCCGCATCCCGACCTCGTAGCGTTTGCGCTGCTCGGTGCCCTGGGCGGAGTCGCCGGCCGGCTCGGTGAAGACCCGGACGGAGGCGATGACGGTCGCCTCGCCGGCGGACCGGTCGAGGCCGGTGACGGCGAGCGCGGTGACGCGCCCGTGCGAGCGGGCCGTCTGCTTGGCGAACCTCGCGCGCGCGGCGGGCATGTCGCGTTTCAGCGCGTCGGCGAACGGGCCGGTGGCGACGTCCAGCCAGTGCTGCAGGTCCAGCTCGGCCACCTTGGGGTCGATGCTGTTGATCAGTGCGAGGTCGCGGACGGCGGTCCGGCTCACCTCGTCCCGCGCGGCGGCCAGGTCGTGGTCGGCGCCCCGCCCGGACTGGAACAGCGACCAGAGCGACAGGCACAGGAAGACCGCGGCGGCGGCCGTGAGGACGTGGCCCGCCGGGCGCGCCCACCGGATCGGCGAGCCCGGCCTGCGAAGCGCCGCCGCCACGCCGGTCATCGCGGGCCTCCCAGGCCGAGGAGGGCGGCCAGGTCCCCGGACGGCGCCGGTCGCGCCAGCCCGGTGAGGCCGAGCGAGTTGAGAAGGTCCGTCGTGCCCGCTCCGCTCAGGGTTCCGGGCTTGGCCGGTGCCGGGACGCCCTCGCGTGGTGCGTTGGCGGCGCCGCGGACGTTGATGCCGGTGCTCGGGCTCTCGGCGCAGTGCGCGCCGGTGTTGAACCCCGGCGCGGGCGACAGGTCGAGGCCGTTGCGGTAGCGGGTCTTCCCGTAGCCGCGGGTGCAGGGCTGCGGGTTGAAGAACGTGTTCACCAGGCCGAGCCGGAGCTTGCCGCCGGACACGATGCTGGACCCCACGCCCGCGACGTTCGGGAGGTTCGCCAGCAGTTCCTCGATGGCGGCCTGCCGCGGCTCGCCGACCCGGGCCGTGGTGAGGAGGTTCGCCAGCAGGACGCTGAGGCTCGGGTCCAGGTCGCGCAGCAGGCCGGACAGCTCGTTCGCCGCTCCGGGCCCGGCCGCGATGAGCCTGCGCAGGTCGGTGTCGGAGTCGCGGAGCTGCCGCGCCAGCAGGCTGGAGCTGGACGCGAACGCCTTGAACGCGGCCGACATCTCGTTCTGCGTCCGGAGCACCGCCCGGCCGTTGTGGATCAGTGCGCGCGAGTCCGGGAACGCCGCGTCGGACGCCGACACGAACCGGGCGCTCGTGTCGAGGAGCTGCTGGAGGTGCGGGCCCTGCCCGGCGAACGCCAGGCCCAGCTCGTCGATGAGCACCTTCGTGTCGTCGAGCGGCAGCGAGGCGGCGAGGTCGTTGACGCTCTTGAGCGTCTCGTTCACCGGCGCCGGGGTGACGGTGACGCTGCGCGGGATCGTGGAGCCCTGCGCCAGGTAGGGCCCGGAGTCGGCGGCGGGCCGCAGGTCGACGTACTGCTCGCCCACGGCGGAGCGGTTCGCGACGACCGCCTGCAGATTGCCGGGGATCTTCGGGGACGAGTCGTCGATCCGGAGTTCGGCGATGACGCCGTCCCGGCTGAGGTCGAGCGTGCCGACCTTGCCGACGGTCACGCCCCGGTAGGAGACGGCGGAGCCCTCGAAGAGGCCGCCGGCGGTGGCCAGGTCGAGCCGGACGGTGTAGTACCCGCGCATCCCGACGTAGCGGCCGAGGTCGGCGTAGGTGACGCCGATGTAGCCGACCACCAGGATCGCGATGACGGCGAACACGACGATCTTGATGCGGGTGACCAGGGTAAGCATGTCAGTCCCCCTCCCCGAGGGTCGGGAGCGGAAGGGCGGGCCCATCGCCGGGCCCGTCACCGGAGCCGCCGGAGGGTGATCGCGGCGCGACCGGCGTCGGCGTCGCCGGGTCCGGCGTGGCGGACGGCTGGGATCCGCCGCCGCCCGCGATGTTCGGGCACGGCACCGGCTGCGGGCCGGCGGGCGGGGCGGCCAGGGCGCGCGCCTCCGCGAGGCTCTTCGGCTTCAGCTCCTTCACCGGCGGGATGACGCAGTCGTTGCCCTCGGCGGCGACGACGGTGAGGTAGCCGTTGAGGTAGTCGCCCTTGACGGCCTTGAGCGCCTCGTCGGTGAACGGGTAGGTGAGCAGGACCTCAAGGGACTTGGGCAGATCCCGCCCGGAATCGGCGAGCTTGCGCAGGATGACCGACAGCGAGCGGAGGTTCGCGACCGTGTCCTCCTTGCTGGCGTCGATGGTCCTGACGGCGACGTCCGACAGCTTCTCCAGCCGCCGCAGCAGCTCGACGAGCTTGCCGCGCTGCTCGTCCAGCACCTTCAGGCCGGGTGAGAGGTCGTCCAGGACGGTCTCGACCTGCCCGTTGCGGGTCGCGACCGTGGACGACAGCCGGTTGAGCCCGTCGAGCGCGTCCACGATCGACCGCCGGTTGCGGTTCAGCGTGCTGGTGAGGCCGTTGAGGTTCTCCAGCGCGGAGCGGACCTTGTCCTCCCGCCCGCCGAGCGCCTGGTTCAGCTCCTTGTTGATCGTCCGGATCTGCGGGAGCCCGCCGCCCGACAGCAGCAGCGACAGCGCGCCGAACACCTCCTCGGTGTCGGCGTTGCGGGTCGTGCGGGACACCGGGATCGTGGCGCCGTCGGTCAGCCGCCGCGAGGACGGCGCCGTGGCGGGCGCGGCGAGCTTGATGTACTTCTCCCCCAGCAGGCTCGACTGCTCCAGGTTCGCGGTCGCGTTCGCCGGCAGGCGCACGTCGCCGTTCACGACGAGCGTCACCTCGGCGTTCCAGGCGTCCTTCGGCAGCGACACCTTCTTCACCCGCCCGACCGGGACGTCGTTGACCCGGACCGCGGCCTGCGGGACGAGGTTCAGCACGTCCTCGAACTGCACCTTCACCGTGTACGGGTGGTCGCCGAGGTCGGCGCCGCCGGGCAGCGGGATGTCCTCGATCCGCGTCGAGCAGCCCGCCGCGAGGACGGTGCCGGCGATGAGGGCCGCGAGGAGCCTGGGCGCGCGCATCAGCGGCCTCCCTCTCCGCCGGGGCCGGCGTAGGTCGGCCCGGCCGGCGGAAGCGGCAGCGGCGGGACGCCGGGCGCCTGCGCCGGCGGGACGGCGACCAGCCCGCCCTTCTCCAGGCGCTCGCACTGCTCGCGCAGCGCCCTCGTCGCGGACGCCGCCGCCGCGCACACCGGCCGCTGGTCGGCGCCGGGCGGGTCGACGCCCGGCCCGCTCGTGCCGCCGAACGCCTTGGTGATCTCCAGGAGGTTGCCGCGGGTCATCAGCGAGCGGGTCTTCGGGTCGTAGGCGTTCAGCGCGTTCTGCGTCAGCAGCGGCGCGGTGTCGAGGATCTCGGCGAGGGACGCCCGCTGGTCGACCAGGACCTGGGTGATCCCGGCGAGCCTGCCGACGTTCTTCTTCAGCGCCGCGCGGTTGTCGGACACGAACCCCTTCACCTCGGCGAGCGCCAGCGCGAGGCTCCGCAGCGCCGCGCCGAGCTCCTCCCGGTCGGCGGCGAGGAACCCGCTCACCTCGGCGAGCTGGTTCTCGGCCAGCCGGATCTGCCCGTCGTTCGCGCGGAGCATCTCGCTGAACTTGTTGAGGTTGGCGACGGTGGCGTACAGGTCGCCGCTGGTGTCGGCCAGGGTCTGGGACGCCTTGCCGAGGTCGGCGATCGTGGTGTTGAGCGCCCTGCCGTTGCCGCCGAGGTTGGCGGCGCCGACCCGGACGACGTCCGACAGCGCGCCCTGGGCGTTCAGGCCCTGCGGGCCGAGGTCGCCCGAGAACTTGCGCACCGCGTCGTAGAGCTGGTCGAGTTCGAGCGGCGTCGCGGTGCGGCTCACGTCGATGGACGCGCCGTCGGCCATCTTCGGGCCGCCGCCGTAGGCGGGGTCGAGCTGGACGTACCGGTCGGAGACGAGGTTCGGCGCGATGACGACGGCGCGGGCCTCGGCGGGGACGTCCACCTCGTCGTCCACCCGCATGTCGACCCTGACCCGGTTCCCGAGCGGTTCGACGGAGTCGATCGACCCGACCTTCACGCCGAGGACGCGGACGTCCGAGCCGGGGTAGACGCCGATGGCGGTGGCGAAGTACGCGGTGATCCGGTGCGTCGGCCCGCCGGTCAGCAGCGGGACCAGCGCGATCGCGACCAGGAGGACGAAGGTCGCGATGAGCGCCTGGAGCACCCGCGTGCGGTGGTCGCGGATCGGCGAACCGAGCCTGGGGAGCTTCACCGTGCGTGTCGTGGAGGATGCCCTGCCATCAGCCCTCATGTCACCGGCCTCCCGTCAGACGCGGAGGCTCGCAGCCCGTGACGGGCGGTTTCCACGCGCCGTTCTCCAGGTACTCCTTGGGGACGGTGCCGCACAGGTAGCCGTCCACCCAGCGGCCGTTGCCGGTCGAGTTGGCGACGACGCGCATGTAGGGGGCGGCGGTCTCCAGCGCCCGGTCCAGGTTCTTCTGGTTGCGTTCGAGGACGGTCGTGACCCGGTCGAGGGAGGCGAGCGTCGGGCCCAGGGTGCGGCGGTTGTCGTCGACGAGGCCGATCAGCTCCCGCGCGAGGCGGTTCGTGCCGACGAGCAGCGCGTGGATCGCGTCGCGCCGCCGGCGCAGCTCGCCGAGCAGCAGGTTGCCGTCCTTGAAGAGGGTCTGGAACTGGGCGTTCTGCGCGGCGATCGTGCCGGACAGCTGCTTCGTCCCGGCGAGGAGGCGGGCCAGCTCGGCGTCCCGGGACGCGATGGTGTTCGACAGCGACGACAGGCCGTGCAGCGCGACGCGGACGCTCGGCGGGGTATCCTCGAACGTCTTGGAGATCGTCTCCAGGCTCGCCGCGAGCTTGGCCGTGTCGAGCCGGTCGAACGTCCGGCCGAGGTCCTCGAAGGCGGTCGTGACGTCGTAGGGGGCGACGGTCCGGTCGAGCGGGATGGTCTCGCGCGGGTCCTGCCTCCGGTAGCCGAGCGGGTCGAGCTGGAGGTACTTCGAGCCCAGCAGGGTCTTGATCATGATCATGGCGCGGGTGGCGTTCCCGACCCAGGTGTCCTTGACCCGGAACGTCACCTTGACCTTGTTCCCTTCGAGCTCGACGGCGGTGACCTTGCCGACCTTCACGCCGGCGACGCGGACCTCCTGGCCGTCCTTCAGCCCGGCGGCCTCGGAGAAGTACGCGCTGTAGGTCGTCCCGCCGCCGATGACGGGCAGGTCGTCGGCGCGGAACGCGAGCATGCCGAGCACCAGGAGCAGGGCGACGCCGACGGCCGCGACCCCGATCGGGTTGCGTTCGCGCAGCGGCTTCAGCCGCGGCCGGCCCGTCTTCAGGCGGGGCAGGGCGCGCGGCACGGGACGCGGCGGCGGTGTCGGCCCGCCCGGCGGGTTCGGGGGCGTCATCCGCGGCACCTCGCGTCCTTGATCGGGAGGCCGGTCGGCGGCGGCTGGTCCGTGACGTCGGAACCGGCGTACGTCACGCCGATCAGCTGGACCTCGCACTGGTAGAAGTTCATCCACGACCCGTAGGAGCCCACCCGGCCGAACGTCGAGAGCTTCTCGGGCGTCCGCCGGAGGAACCGCTCCAGCAGCGGCTCGTCGCGGTTCAGGTTGTCGCTGAGCCGGCCGAGCTGGACGATGTCGTCCTTCAGCGGGTCCCGCGCGACCTGGAGCAGCCCGGCGGTGGCGCTGGTCAGGTCGGCGATCGACCCGAGCGCCTCGCCGATCGGCCGGCGGTCGGCGGCCAGGCCGGAGGTGAACCGGCGCAGCGTCGTGATCAGGTCGACGAGCTGCCGGTCGCGCCCGTTGACGGTCTGGACGATGCTGTCGAGGTTCGTGATGACCTGGCCGATCACCCGGTCCTTGGCGGCGAGCGTGCTCGTCAGCTGCCCGACCGTGCGCAGCAGGCTCTCGACGGTGCCGCTCTCCCCCTGGAGCACCTTGACGATCGACTCCGAGAGCCGGTTGGCGTCCCCGGGCGACAGCGCCTGCATCAGCGGCTGGAAGCCCTGGAACAGCTGGGTGAGGTTGAGCGTCCCGGTGGTGCGCCCGACGGGGATCGTCCCGCCGCGTTTCAGCACCTGGCCGGGCGAGCCGGTGCCCTGGCCGAGCGCGATGTACCGGCCGCCGACCAGGTTGAGGTACTTGACCGCGGCGGTGGCCGAGGCGGGGATCGTCCGGTCCCGGTCGACGGAGAACGTCACCCGGGCGAGCCGCCGGTCGCTGACCTCGATCTCCTCGACCTGGCCGACCTCGACGCCCGCGATCCGCACGCCGTGCCCGGGATGCAGCCCGGCGACGTCGGTGAACTTGGCGTAGTAGGTGACGCGGTCGCCGCTGGTGGCGCCGGTGATGCTGGACGCCAGCAGCAGCGTCGCCAGCACCGTCACCCCGATGAAGATCAGCGAGCTGACGAGCGGGAACCCCAGGCCCTTGAGCCCCTGTCCTGCGAGCCTCACCTGACCGTCACCTCCGTGCCCCGGTAGATCGGCCCGACCAGCACGCTTGACCAGTCCGGCAGCTCCTCGGGGACCTCGTCGAGCGACGGCCCGGCGAGCTCGTTGACCAGGTCGTTCTCCGACGCCGAGTTCGCGGGCCCGAGGCCGCTCCCGGCCGCGCCGCCGCCGCCCGGGGCGCCGCCGGCGGGCAGCACCCGCACCCCGTTCCCGGACGCCAGGTACGGGACGCTCGGGCAGTGCGGCCCGTCGCCGCCGTCGTAGCGGGGCGCGTCCCTGCCCGGCACGTAGCGGCCCTTGTGCGGGATCGACACGACCACGCCGTGGACGCCGTGCCGGTCCGTGCCCTTGCCGAGGACCTTGTCCATCTTCGGGACGAACTCGGCGAACGTCCGGAACGTGCAGGGCGCGGCCGGGGCGTAGCGGCGCAGCAGGTCCAGGCTGCCGCGGCTCGCCGACGCCAGCTCGATGATGTTCCCGGAGTTGGCGCGCAGGAAGTCGTCGAGATCGGCGGACGATGCCGAGACCGTGTCGTACAGGCTCGCGAGGGCGAGGCGCTGCTCGACGATCGTCCGGCTGGTGACGGTGAAGTCGGTGAGCGCCTGGAGCAGGTCGGGGGCGGCGTCGGAGGCGTGCCGCGAGAACTCCGCCAGCTCGTCGAGGTTGCGGGCGAGCGCCGGGACCTCGGGGTTGAGCCTGGTCAGGAACGCGTCGAGCTGCTCGAAGTTGCGGCCGATCTGGTCGCCGCGCCCCTCCAGCGCCCGCGACATGGCGTTCAGCGTCGCCGACAGCTTGGCCGGCTGGACGGTGTTCAGCAGGTCCATCGTGTGGTTGAGCACCTCCGACAGCTCCACCGCGTTCCTGCTGCGGTCCTCGGAGATGACCGCGCCCTCCGCGATCGGCGGGGCCGTCGACCCGTCCGGCGGGACGAGCGACACGAACCGGGCGCCGAACACCGTCGTCGGCAGCAGCCGCGCCTGGACGTCCGACGGGACGCGGTCGGTCGTCCCCGGCTTCAGCGCCAGTTCGAGCTTCGCGCCCGCCCCGTCCGCGGTGATGGAGCGGACCTCGCCGACGACGACGCCGCGGACCTTCACGTCCGCGAGCGGGTGCATCTCGTGGCCGGCCGTCCCGGTGCGCAGCGTCACCGTCGTCACGTCGGTGAACTGCTTGTTGTAGATCGCGATCGACAGCCAGATCAGCAGCGCCGGGACGAGCAGGAACGCCACGCCGGTGAGGCGCTGCCCGACGACGTGCCGGGTGGTGCGTCTAGCCATGTCAGCCCGTCACCTTCACCGTCGTCGTCGCGCCCCAGATGGCGAGGCTGATGAAGAAGTCCGTCACGCTGATCAGCACGATCGCGGTGCGGACCGCGCGGCCGACGGCGACGCCCACGCCGGCGGGGCCGCCGACCGCGCGGTAGCCGTAGTAGCAGTGCGCCAGCACGACCATGACGCTGAAGATGAGCACCTTGACGAACGACAGGACCACGTCCTCGGGGGCGAGGAAGATGTTGAAGTAGTGGTCGTAAGTGCCTGCCGACTGCCCGTTGAACCAGAGCGTCACCTGTCTGGACGCGACGTAGGAGCTGAGCAGCCCGATCCCGTACAGCGGGACGATCGCCACGCTGCCCGCGATGATGCGGGTGGTCACCAGGTAGGGCACCGACTGGATGCCCATGCCCTCCAGGGCGTCGATCTCCTCGTTGATCCGCATCGCGCCGAGCTGGGCGGTGAAGCCCGCGCCGACCGTCGCCGACAGCGCCAGGCCGGACACCAGTGGCGCGATCTCCCGGGTGTTGAAGTAGGCCGACACGAAGCCGGTGAACGCGGCGGACCCGATCTGGTCGAGCGCGGCGTAGCCCTGCAACCCGACGACCACGCCGGTGAACACCGTCATGCCGATCATCACGCCGACGGTGCCGCCGATGACCGCGAGCGCGCCGCTGCCGAAGGCGACCTCGCCGAGCAGCCGCAGCGACTCGCGCAGGTAGCGGCGCAGGGCGCGCGGCGTCCACAGCAGCGCCCGGACGTAGAAGCCGAGCTGGTCGCCGGGATCGTCCAGCCAGGAGACGAGCTTGACCGGCCGGAACCGGCGCGCACCGGGGATCGCCACGTCACGCCCCCTTCGGGGGGACGACCTGGAGGTAGATCGCCGTCAGCACGAGGTTGACGAAGAACAGCAGCAGGAACGTGATGACGACCGACTGGTTGACCGCGTCGCCGACGCCCTTCGGGCCGGGGCTCGGGTTCAGCCCGCGGTATGCGGCCACCACCCCGGCGATGAACCCGAACAGCAGCGCCTTCAGCTCGCTGACGTACAGGTCGGGCAGCTGCGCGAGGGCGGAGAACGAGGCGAGGTAGGCGCCCGGCGTCCCGTCCTGCATCATCACGTTGAAGAAGTAGCCGCCGGCGACGCCGACGACGGAGACCAGGCCGTTGAGCAGCACCGCGACGGCCATGCAGGCCAGCACGCGCGGGACGACGAGGCGCTGGACGGGCGAGACGCCCATCACCTCCATCGCGTCCATCTCCTCGCGGATCGTCCGGGAGCCGAGGTCGGCGCAGATCGCCGACCCGGCCGCGCCGGAGATCAGCAGCGCCACGATCAGCGGGCTCGCCTGCTGCACCACCGCGAGGACGCTGGCGCCGCCGGTGAGCGACTGCGCGCCGAGCTGCTTGGCCAGCGACCCGACCTGGAGCGAGATGACCGCGCCGAACGGGATGGACACGAGCGCGGTCGGCAGGATGGCCACCGACGCGATGAACCAGAACTGCTGGATCAGCTCGCGGAGCTGGAAGGGCCGGCGGAACGTCATCGCCAGCACCGTCCCGGCGAGCGCGAACAGCCGCCCGACCTGGCGCAGCGCGCCGGCGCCGGGGACGGCGGTGTCAGGTGCCGCCACGCGCGTCTCCTTCCTCGGGCCCGCGCGCGTCGCCGCGCGGTGCGGTCGGCTCGTCAGTTCGCGCCATCGCCGCCGCCTTCCGCCACGTGCCTGCGGTTGGCCCAGATCGCCTGCTGCGCCTGGTGGGAGAGCCGCGGGAGCATCGCGTCGACGCGCAGCGCGTGCCGGCGCTCGGCCTGCCGGGGCGGCATCCCGGCGGTGGGACGCAGCTGCGGCGGGATCTCGATGGTGCGGCGGCCGCGCGCCGGGCCGTTGGTCTGGGCGGCCGCGGCCGCGGCGGCCTCGGCGGCGAGCAGCGCGGCGTCCTTCTCCTCCGACATCCCGATCGGCCCGCGGGTGTCGCCGTGCAGGAACTGCGTGACGGCCGGCTCGTCGCTGGTGAGCAGCGCCTCGCGGGGGCCGAACGCGATGAGGTCGCGGCGGTACAGCATCCCGATGTTGTCCGGGACGGTCGCCGCGATGTCGATGTTGTGCGTGACGATCAGCATGGTCGCGTCGATCCGCGCGTTGACGTCGATCAGCAGCTGGGAGATGTGCGCGGTGCGGACGGGGTCCAGGCCGGAGTCGGGCTCGTCGCACAGGATGATCTCCGGGTCGAGGACGAGGGCGCGGGCGAGGCCGGCGCGCTTGCGCATGCCGCCGGAGATCTGGCCGGGCAGCTTGCGCTCCTCGCCGGCGAGCCCGACCATCTCCATGCGCTCCATCACGATCCGCCGGATCTCGGACTCCTTCTTGCGGGTGTGCTCGCGGAGCGGGAACGCGATGTTGTCGTAGAGGGGCATGGACCCGAAGAGGGCGCCGTCCTGGAACATCAGGCCGAACCGCTTGCGGGCCTCGAAGACCGTGCGGTCGGGGTCGTTGACCATGTCGACGCCGTCGATCAGCACCCGGCCCTCCTCGGGCTTGAGCAGCCCGACCAGCGACTTGAGGAAGACCGTCTTGCCCGTGCCGGAAGGCCCGAGCAGCACGCTCACCTCACCGGCGGGCAGCGTCAGGGTGACGCCGCGCCAGATCGTCTGCGTGCCGAAGGCTTTGGTCAGGCCCTCCACGACGACTTCAATTCCCAACGAACACCGCCACTCGCGATAAGGCTGCTCTGTCCGGCGGAACGTTACGGCCGAGTAGCTCTCGCATTCAATAGGGTCGCACGGGGTTCAGGACGCAATTCGATAAATGGCGGCCGTTTTTGTCACCGGCTTAGTCTCCGCTCGGCCGGGATTCGCCGCCCAGTGACTACCGGGCGGTAACATGATGGCCCGCAGCCCCCTGCCCCAGGGGCCTGCCGGCCTCCGGTTGTCACCGGGCCAGCAACCGAACGCCGTTCTTGTCACATCGCGCGCAAAACCGCACCGAACCGCACCCGATCACGCCGCCGACCCTTGCCAGCGGCGACGGTCGACTTTATGTTCGCGGTGTTTCCGATCTCGCCCCAGGGTGTCGCCCTTCCGTTCGGCACACGCCACCCGGCACCGCCGTCCCGGCCGGGACGGAAGGCGCGGCGCCGGATGCCCGGCCGGCCCCGATGCGGAGGTTTCTCTTTCCCATGTCCCAGGCATTGGAATTGTCCGAACACGACCGGAGTCAGATCACCTCCGCCGATTTCCTGGGCCTGCTGCGGGCGGAGCTGGCCGATGTGGCGCGGGAGATCGTCACCGAGATCAAGCGGGCGATCCCGGAGTACGACCGGCCGGAGCGCTCCGCCTACGACCAGCTCCTCCGGCACGGCATCGGCCTGCTGCTGGCCTCCTTCGCCGACAGGGACGCCGACCCCGCCGCCGCCACCGCCCAGCGCGACGAGACCTGCCGCGCCTTCGGGCACTTCGAGGCCGTCGAGGGGCGCACCCTCGACCACCTCCAGGCCGCGACCCGGATCGCCTTCCACGTCGCCTGGCGCCGCACGGTCATCGTCGCCGAGCGCGAGCGGATCCCCACCTCGGTCGTGGCGACCACCGTCGACGCCATGCTCGTCTACCTGGACGAGGCCGTCGCGCAGGCCCGCCTCGGCTACCAGCAGGCCACCTGCCACGCGGACGTGCGCCGCCGCGAGGAGCGGCGCCGGCTGCTGCACCTCATCCTGCAGCGTCCCGCCGTCGTCCCCGAGGCCATCGAGGACCTCGCCAAGTCCACCGGCTGGTGGCCGCTCCCGGCGGAGGCCACCCTCGTCGCCATCCACCCCGAGGCGCCCTGCACCCGCTCCGCGCTCGACGCCGACGTCCTCATCGACTTCGACTCGGCCGAACCGTGCCTGCTCGTCCCCGGACCGCTCACCGCGGAACGCCAGGCCATGCTGCACGCCGCCCTGGCCGACGCGAGCTGCGTCCTCGGCCTCACCCTGCCGCTGGAACGCGCGACCCACTCGCTGCGCTGGGCCCGCCGCGTCCTCGCCCTCGCCGAGGAGGGCGTCATCCCGGACGCCTCCCTCATCCCGTGCCAGAACCACCTGATGACCATGTGGCTGCTGTCCGACCCGCCGCTGATCGAGGAGCTCACCCGCCGGCATCTGGAACCGCTGCGGGACGTGTCGGACGGGCAGCGCAAACGCCTCGTCGAGACGCTCGCCGAGTCCGTCACCACCCGGGCGACCGCGGTCGACATCGGCGAGCGGCTCAAGATCCACCCCCAGACCGTCCGGTACCGGCTCCGCCAGCTGGAGAGCTACCTCGGCGACAGCCTGGAGGACGCCGACGCCCGCTTCTCCCTCGACGCCACCCTCCGCGCCGCGAGCCTGTACCGGCGCCGCAGGCCCGGCCGCCGGAGCGTCCCCGGCGACCGGTGACCGCGCCCGGCATGGGGCGCCGGTGACGCTTCGGGTCACACGGGACGCCACGGACCGTTATCCTGACCTTCTGGTTACCGGCTCATGACGGAAAGTCGAAGGGGTCCATGCCGACGTCGACCTGGTTCCGCCTGAACGTCGCCAAGCGCGAGCGCGTGCTCGAAGTGGCGATGCGCGAGTTCGGGGAGCACGGGTACTCGACCGGCAGCCTCAACACCATCGCCCGCGAGGCCGGCATCGCCAAGGGCTCGCTCTTCCAGTACTTCAGCGACAAGCTGGAGTTCTTCGCGTTCGTCTGCGACGAGACGTCCCGCCGCATCCGCGAGGAGATGGAGCGCCGCATCGAGCGCATCGACTTCGACCAGACCTTCGACGAGTGGCTGTTCGACGTCCTGTGCGACTGGACCGAGTACATGGCCGACCACCCGCTTGAGCGCGGCGTCACCGCGGCGACGAACTTCGAGCTCGACAACAGCGTCCGCTCCGTCGTCCGCGACACCGCCAACCAGCACTACCTGCAGGTCATCCACCCGACGCTGCACCTGTGGAAGGCGCAGGGCGACATCCGCGAGGACGCCGACCTCGACGTCCTCGCCACCTGGCTGATGACCGTCCTGCCGTTCCTCGCGCTCGCCCCGTACTACGACGGCCTCGACCCCATCCACGACCTGCGCGGCCGCACCCCCGCCGAGCAGCGCCCGGTGATCCGCCAGCTCATCGCGGGCTTCCGCCCCATCTTCGCCACCGCCAAGTAACCCGGGCCGCCTCGCCGCGGTTCGGTCAGTCCTCGAGGTCGGCGACGAGGATGTCCATGTGGCGGGTGGCGAGGCGGGCCGGGGGCGGGAGTTCGGCGGAGTCGGCGGCGGTCAGCACGCGCGGGTTGCCTATCCGGCGGACGCGGCCGAGGCGTTCCACGCCGCCGCGTCCCTCGGCGAGCAGGTTGCGGACCCAGTCGGCGTCCCGGCCGTACGGGAGGCCGACGATGAGCCGGCCGCCGCTGCGGAACGCGGTGACCGGCGTCCGGTACTCGCGGCCCGAGCGGCGGCCCCGGTGCACGATCATCGCGAAGGGCGGCAGGTAGGGGGCGTAGACGCCCTGCACCCGGTTCGTGACGACCCTGTTGAAGCGGGCGAGCGATCGCGGCATCAGCGGTTTCATCATGACCCCATGCCTACCTCAGCGGGTGAGGACGAACTCGTCCGGCTTCGCCGTGCGGGGGTGCTCGCCCAGAACTCGAACGTGTGGCCCGGCCAGAGGGCGCGGTTGACGCCGTTCTCGTCCAGGTACCAGCTCTTGCAGCCGCCCTCGTTCCAGACGGCGCGGCGCAGCCGCTTCTGCATGCGGTCGTTGAAGCGGCGGAGGGCCTCGGGCTTCGGCTCGATCGTGTCGCTGCCGGTCTCCTGGAGCAGCCGCAGGCAGCTCAGCACGTGCTGGATCTGAACTTCGATCATGAAGACGACGGAGTTGTGGCCGAGGCCGGTGTTCGGGCCGAGCAGCATGAAGAAGTTCGGCATGCCGGGGATCGTGGTGCCGCGGTGCGCCTCGACGCCGTCGGCCCAGATCTCCTGGAGCTTGGTGCCGTTGCGGCCGGTGACGCGCAGGTCGGTGATGGCGTCGGTCACCCTGAAGCCGGTGCCGTAGATGATGCAGTCGACCTCGTACTCGCGTCCGTCCTCGGTGACGATCGAGTTCTGCCGGACCTCGGCGACGCCGGACGTCTCGACCTCCACGTCGGGGCGGGCGAGCGCCGGATAGTAGTCGTTGGACAGCAGGATCCGCTTGCAGCCGATCCGGTAGTCCGGCGTCACCTTGGCGCGCAGTTCCGGGTCGGGGATCTGCCTCTCCATGTGCCGGCGGGCGAGGCGCTCCTGCGGCCCGGACAGGCGCGGGTCGATGGTGAAGCCGACGGCGCGGGCCTCCAGCGCCCAGTAGATGCCGCCGCGGAAGGCGCGGGCGGCGCCCGGGACCCGCGCGAAGAGGGTGCGGACGGGCGCCGGGATGGCGACGTCCGGCTTGGGCTGGATCCACGGCGGCGTCCGCTGGAACACCACGAGGTCGGCCGCCTGCTCGGCGACCTTCGGGACGAACTGGATCGCGGACGCGCCCGTCCCGATGACGGCGACCCGCTTGCCCGCGAGGTCGTAGGAGTGGTCCCACTCGGCGGAGTGGAAGGCCGTCCCCTGGAACCGCTCGATGCCCGGCAGCTCCGGATAGGACGGGACGTGCAGGGCGCCGATGCCGGACACGATGGCCTTCGGGGTGAGGACGGACCCGTCGGCGAGCGTGACGTTCCAGCGGCGGGCGGCGTCGTCGTACTCCATGGAGTCGACGGCCGCGCCGAAGCGGATGTGCCGGCGCACCCCGTACTTGTCGGCGGTGCGCTCCATGTAGGCGCGGATCTCCGGCTGCGGCGCGAACATGCGCGTCCAGCGCGGGTTCAGCTCGAAGGAGAAGGAGTACATGTGGGAGGGGACGTCGCAGGCGCAGCCCGGGTAGGTGTTGTCGTGCCACGTCCCGCCGAGCGCGTCGCTCTTCTCCAGGACGGCGAAGTCGTGGAAGCCGGACCGCTTGAGCCGGATCGCCATGCCGAGGCCGGCGAATCCCGAGCCGATGATGACGATCGCCGGGGCGCGCTCGCTCATGACCCCTCCTCTCGGATAACCTACTGCCGGTAAGTTACCCGGAGTAGGTTACTGACGGTAGGTCCAACAGAGGGGATTCTTCTGTGAGTGGCGCCACATCGCGGCCCCCGTCGCACCGGCGCCGGATGTCCCGGGCCGAGCGCGAGCGGCAGATGCTGGACGTGGCGGAGCAGGTGTTCGGCGAGCGCGGCTTCCAGGCCACCTCCATGGACGAGATCGCCGAGCGGTGCGGGGTCTCCAAGCCGATGCTCTACGAGTACTTCGGCTCCAAGGACGGGCTGCTCGTCGCCTGCGTGAGCCGGTCCAAGGCCGAGCTGTTCGACGTCACGCGGAAGGCCATGGCGGGCGCGACCACCCCCGAGGACATCCTCTGGCGCGGCATGGTCGCCTACTTCGAGTTCATCGACGAGCACAGCAGGTCGTTCGCGATGCTGCTGCGCGAGCCGACGGCCGCCTCGCCGGAGACCATCGAGGCCGTCGAGTCGACGCGGCGGCAGCAGAGCACGCTGATCGCCGGGGTGCTCGCGACGTTCGCGCCGTCCGCGCCGTCCGGCGCCGTGGCCGCCTACACCGAGATCATCATCGGCGCGAGCGAGCGGCTCGCGCAGTGGCAGACGAGCCGGCCCGACGTGTCGGCGAAGGACGCGGCCCGCTACATGACCGATTTCTGCTGGAAGGGCCTCAGCCCGTACCTGTCCGCCGGGGAAGCGCCTCCAGAGCCCCGATGAGCAGGTCGAGGCCGAACTCGAAGTCGGTCTCGGGATCGACGTCGGCCAGCGCGGGACCGTAGGCGAGGACGTGCGGGAACTCCTCCGGGTCGAGTCGCGTCCACGACTCGGCGCCGTTCTCGGCCAGGTGCCCGAGCATCTTCGCCATACCGATCTCGCGCAGCTGGGCGCCGAGCGCGTAGGCGAGGAGGGCGCGCATGATGCGCACGGACGTCTCCCCGTCGAACCCGGCCGCGGCGGCGAGCGCCAGGGCGCGCTCGGCGGGGCGCAGCCCGACCGGGGTGTCGACCTTGTGGGTGAGGACGATCGACATGCAGCGCGGGTTGTCGTGGGCGACCTTGCGGAACGCCCGGACGAGGGCGCGGGCGCGTTCCTGCCACGGCTCGGACGGGTCGTCGTGCAGCTCCAGGCCCGCCACGACGTGCTCGGCGACGCCCTCCAGCAGCGCGCCCTTGTTCGGGACGTGGTTGTAGAGGGACATGACGGCGACGTCCAGCTCGGCCGCGACGCGGCGCATCGACAGCGCGTCCGCGCCCTCCCGCTCGATCAGCGCGACGGCCGCCTGCACGATGCGCGCGCGGGTCAGGCCCGGACGCGGGGTGTCGGAGGTCACGCGCCTCACCATCGCTTCCGCTCCCTCCCGCCGTTGACACCGCTCAGTGTCCCATGCCACCGTACGTACATTGTACGTAAGACGTACATCGTACGTCTGCGGCTCGGGGAGGAGCTCCCTTGTCGACACACGACCTCTACACCGACCCCGTCCCGGCCGAGACCTGGAACGTCCCGATGGCCGGCGACGCCAGGTTCACCTGGGAGTACGACGACGGGCGCGACCGTCTCCTCGCCCTCTACCAGAAGGGCAAGGACAAGCAGTGGGACGCCGCCAAGCGCATCGACTGGGACGTCGAGGTCGATCCGCACGACATCCTCGGCGTCCCCGACCAGTCCCTCGCCATCTACGGGACGAAGTACTGGGACATGCTGTCGGAGAAGGAGCGCGGCGAACTGCGGCGGCACTCCACGTCGTGGCAGTTCTCCCAGTTCGTGCACGGCGAGCAGGGCGCGATGGTCACCGCCGCCCGGATCGTGGAGTCGGTGCCCGACCTCGACTCCAAGTTCTACTCCGCCACCCAGGCGATGGACGAGGCGCGCCACGTGGAGCTGTTCACGCGGTTCCTGCACGAGAAGGTCGGGATGGTCTACCCGATCAACACCAAGCTGCAGGACCTGCTGGACGAGACCCTCACCGACTCCCGCTGGGACATGCCCTACCTCGGCATGCAGGTGCTCGTCGAGGGCCTCGCGCTCGCCGCGTTCGGCGTCATCCGCGACATCACCACCAAACCGCTGCCCAAGCAGATCCTCGCCTACGTCATGCAGGACGAGGCGCGCCACGTCGCGTTCGGCCGCCTGGCCCTCCGCGACTACTACAAGCAGCTCTCGCCCGCCGAGCTCCGCGAGCGCGAGGACTTCGTCATCGAGGGCTGCTACCTGATGCGCGACCGCATCCGCGGCAGGGAGATCTGGACCAACTTCGGCATCGACCCGAAGGAGGTCGACGAGCTGGTGGAGAACTCCCCCTACATGAGGATGTTCCAGAGCCTGCTGTTCAGCCGGATCGTCCCGTGCGTGAGGGACATCGGGCTGTGGAGCGAGCGCATCCAGCGGACCTACGACGACATGGGCGTCCTGGACATGCCCAAGGCCGACCTCGACGCCCTCATGAACCAGGACGAGGAGATCGCCGAGAAGCTGGACACCGAGCGGTTCGCCGCCGAGGAGGCCGACCGCAAGGCCGAGGTCGACGCCGTGATCGCCGACGCCGCGGCGGGCTGAGTACGGTTGGATCACTCGACCCGGACACCTCGGAGGTTGTGATGCCACTCGCGCGCTTCGACGGCGCCCTCGCCGTCGTCACCGGAGCCGGCGGCGGAATCGGGCGGGCCGTCGCCCTCGCACTGGCCGAGGGGGGCGCGAGCGTCGTCGCCGCGGACATCGACCTGCCCGCCGCCGAGCGGACCGCCGTCCTCGCCAAGACGCTCGGCGCGGGCGGCACCGCCTACGAGGTGGACGTGGCGGACGCCGCCGCCATGGAGGCCTTCGCCGCCGAGGTGAAGGAGGCCCACCGGGTCCCCGACATCGTCGTCAACAACGCGGGCATCGCGGTCGCCGGCTCCTTCCTCGACACCGGCGTGGAGGACTGGGAGCACATCCTCGGGGTGAACCTGTGGGGCGTCGTGCACGGCTGTCGGCTGTTCGGTCGGCAGATGCGCGACCGCGTCCACGCCCTGCCGAACAAGCCCGACAAGCCGAACTTCGGCGGCCACATCGTCAACATCGCGTCCGCCGCCGCGTTCGCGCCGTGGCGGGCGATGCCGGCCTACTGCACGACGAAGGCCGGCGTCCTCATGCTCAGCGAGTGCCTGCGCGCCGAACTGGCGGGGTCACGGATCGGCGTCACCGCCGTCTGCCCCGGCTTCGTCAGCACCGACATCGTCAGGAACGCACGCTACGTGGGGGACGACGCCCCCGCCCTGAGCCGCCTGCGCGACCGCGGCACCAAGGCCATCAGGCTGCGCAACTACCCGCCGGAGAAGGTCGCCGAGCGGGTCGTCCACGCCATCGTCAAGAACAAGCCCGTGGTCCCCGTGAACGTCGAGGGCCACCTCCTGCACACCCTGTCCAGGGTGTCCCCCGCATCCCTACGCCTCCTGGCCAGGATCCCCACCAAGTCCTAGCTCCCGCGCTCAACCAAACCATGCGACCTGACAACGATCCTCTCCCCGCGTACATCGGTCAGGGAACCCTCGCGGAGCGCGGGCAGCGTCAGTTCCGGCATCGGATCAACGGGCGCGGGGTGATGGGGTGGGTGGTTCGGAAGTGCACCTTGTTCTTCGACGGGGTCGGTTTCCTGGACGGGCGGGCGCGTGACGTGTGGATACGCACCGGGCTCCTGGAACGGTAACCGGTTCTACCCGGCGGCCAATTATCTTGACGTCGAACCGGTTGTTAGAAAATGCTTCGGTAAATTGCGGGCGCTGGTCCACTCCCAGAACGCGATAAGGGCCGCGGAGCGGGGTCCACTCCGCGGCCCATCGTCGAGTTCAATGGCCTGACCTGGTCCTCACCTACACCCAGGACACCCCTACCGCTTGGACGGTCACGGCGTCGACCTCCTCCTCCCAGGCTTTCTCATATGCCGACCATCCGACCTGGACCGGGAGCTTGATCGGCATTCCTCCCCTTTACGAAACACCTTAGAAGCTGTTGACAGTGAATATGCCATGATCGGCCGATTCAGGTCAGAAATGATTCAGTGCGGCGAGGACCTCGCGGGCGGCGGCCGTCGCCGTGGCGAGGCAGGCCCGCTCCCGGGCGTCCCGCTCCGCCGCCGCGGGCGCCCGCTCGCTGTAGCTGACCGTGAAGACGGCGTTGCGGGTCCGCGCCGTGACCTGCCCGACCACGGTCGGCTGCCCCTCGTCGGCCTTGAACCAGCGGTACGCCTCGTCCCCGATCCCGGTGGCGCGCTCCAGCGTGATGGTGCGGACGAGCGGGGCGTCGTGCGCCTGGGCCCACTGCGCGTCGTAGAAGCCCTCGGCGTCCTGCACCGGTGTCGCGGTGTCGGCCGGCGCGTACAGGTGCGCCTCCACCCGCAGCCAGCGGAAGGCCGAGCCGGTCGAGGAGAACGTGCACGTGGTGAGCGTCGAGTTCGCGTTCTGCCGCTTCGACGCCTTCGGGACGGCCTTCTCGACGGTGGCCGCCGACACCGTCCCGCAGGGCGCCGGGAGCGCCTTCACGACCCGGCCCTGCTGCATCGGGGCCGCCGGCGCCGACGCGCTGCCCCGGGGCGTGACGGCGGCCCTGTCCGTGCCGCCGTCGCGCCGGCCGGGCGCCATCAGGAACACCGTCACCGCCGCCACCGCGAACGCGACGACGCCCACCAGCAGCACGAGCAGCCGCTTCGGCCGGCGGGCCGGGGCCGGCGGCTCCGGCCCGGCGTACGGCCGGTGGAACGGCTCGACCGGACGCTGAAGGCCCACGCCCCGCTCCTCACTCCCCCGTCTGGACACAGGTCCGCCTCTCGCCAACGTAGCCAGCCCCGCCGCCCCTGACCAGGCCCCCGGCGGGTGCCGATCGTCAGACCCCGTGGTCACAATGAAGGGGTGCTGATAGCGGACATCACGCGGACGTCGGAGGCGGTCGCGGGCACCGCGGGCCGCAAGGCCAAGGTAACCGCGCTCGCGGAGTGCCTGCGCGCGGCCGAGCCCGGCGAGGCCGCGACCGTGGTCGCCTACCTGTCGGGTGAGCTGCCGCAACGCCAGATCGGGGTGGGGTACGCCGCGCTGCGGGACGTCCCGGAGCCCGCGGCGCGGCCGTCGCTGACCGTCACGGAGGTGGACGCGGCGTTCACCGAGATCGGCGCGGTGTCGGGCACCGGGTCGGTCGCCCGGCGGCGCGAGCTGGTCGCGGCGCTGCTCGGCCGCGCGACCCGCGCCGAGCAGGGCTTCCTCATCCGGCTGCTGGCGGGCGAACTGCGGCAGGGCGCGCTGGACGGGGTGATGGCCGAGGCGATCGCGGCGGCGGCCGGCGTGCCGTCCGCCGAGGTGCGGCGCGCGGTCATGCTGCGCGGGTCGCTCGGCCCGGTCGCCACCGCCGCGCTCGCCGGCGGGGTCGACGCGCTGCGCGGGTTCACCCTGGAGGTCGGGCGTCCGGTCAAGCCGATGCTCGCGGCGTCGGCGCCGTCCGTCGACGAGGCGTTCGGCAAGCTCAAGGCGGAGGCGGCCGTCGAGTGGAAGCTGGACGGGATCCGCGCGCAGGTGCACGTGTCCGGCGGCGAGGTGCGGGTGTTCACCCGGACGCTCGACGAGATCACCGCCCGGCTGCCCGAGGTCGTCGAGGCGGTGCGGGGCCTGCCCGCCCGCGCCGCGGTCTTCGACGGCGAGCTGATCGCGCTCCGGCCGGACGGCCGCCCCCATCCCTTCCAGGTGACCGCGGCCCGCACCGCGACCCGGACGGCGAAGAACACCGAGCCCGTCCCGTTGAGCGTGTACCTCTTCGACGTCCTGCACCTGGACGGCACCGACCTGCTGGACGCCCCCGGCGCCGACCGGAACGCGGCGCTGGCCCGGGTGGTGCCCGAGGAGCTGCGGATGCCGCGGGTGGTGACCGGCGACCCCGCACGGGCCAAGGAGGTCTTCGACGAGGCGGTCGCGCGCGGGCACGAGGGCGTCGTGGTGAAGTCCCTCGACACCCCCTACACGGCGGGCCGGCGCGGCGCCGGATGGATCAAGGTGAAGCCGCGGCACACCCTCGACCTCGTCGTCCTCGCCGTCGAGTGGGGGCACGGGCGCCGCCAGGGCCTGCTGTCCAACCTGCACCTCGGCGCCCGCGACCCCGAGACCGGCGGGTTCGTCATGCTCGGCAAGACGTTCAAGGGCCTCACCGACGAGCTGCTCGCCTGGCAGACCGAGAAGCTCCGCGAGCTGGCGGTGCGCGAGGACTCCTGGACCGTGCACGTCCGCCCGGAGCTGGTCGTCGAGATCGCGTTCGACGGGGTCCAGCACAGCCCGCGCTATCCCGGCGGCATCGCGCTGCGCTTCGCGCGCGTCCTGCGCTACCGCCCCGACAAGGCCGCCTCCGAGGCCGACACGATCGACACCGTCCGCGCTGTCGCCCCCATCATGGACTAGCCCGCCACGGACCAACCCCGCCACGGACCAACCCGCCACGGACTAGCGCGTCACGGACTGGCCCGCCACGAACTAACCCGCCACGGACTAGCGCGTCACGGACTAGCGCGTCACGGACTGGCCCGCCACGGACTGGCCCGCCACGGACTAGCGCGTCACGGACTGGGCCGGCCGCGCTCGTTCACGGCACCGGGCGTCCCCGCCGGGGGGCCTGTCCGTTCCTCTGGCGGAGGCCCCGGCGGTGCGTCCTCCTCCGGGCCGGGGCGTCTGCGCCTGGGCACGGCGCGGGTCCGCACGCGGGACGCGGCCTTGCGGCGGGTGCGGGAGAAGGTGCGACTCCGGGCGCGGGTCCCGGACCGGCGTTCGGCCCAGATCCCGGCGGTGCGCTGGGCACGGACGAGAGGGCCGCCGAGGGGACCGCGCTCCCCCTCCGGCGCGGCCCTGCGGGCGCCCCGCCGCCCCGACCGGCGCCCGGACCGGCGTTCCGCGCGCGCCGCGGCCCTGCGCCCGGCACGGGCCGCGGCGCGGCGTTCGGCGCGGGCCAGCCGCCGGCGGCGGGCCCGCTCGGCGGCCTCGGCGCGGCGCTGCAGCAGCTCCGGCGGGATGAGGTCGTGCCGTCCCGCGATGAACTCCTGCACCCAGATCTTGGCGCGGATCAGCGGCCGCCGGAACAGCCTCTCCCGCCGGACGGCCCGCTGGTACTTGCGCGAGTCGGGGCCGTAGCGCCAGCGCGACCAGGGCGAGCCGGGCCGCGCCACCCGGATCGCCCCGACGATCAGCAGCGCGGGCACGAACAGGCCGATGAGACCCGTCCAGATCTTGCCCTTCAGCAGCGTCACCACGGCGAACACGAGGTTGACGACCAGGGAGGCGACGTAGACGCGGGTGAGGACGCCGGTGCCCGGGTCGGGCGCGATCCCCTCGTAGCCGAGCGGGCGGATGCCGAGCAGCAGCAGCCCCGTCACCGCGATCGCGACGAACACGGCGTCGACGGACGCGCGGCCCTTCTCCGTCCAGTACACGTCGCTGAGGTGCAGGATCAGGGCGAACTCGTCCAGGACGAGGGCGGAGCCCATGCCGAACACGGCGGCCGCCACCAGGTCGAGGCCGACGTAGGCGTCCGGGACGGCGAGGCTCGCCACCCCGCCCAGCAGCATCAGCACGACGCCGAACACCACGTGGTGGATGTGCAGGTCACCGGCCGTGATGTTGCGGAACCACCACCGCACGTTCGCGCGGATCAGCCGGACGTTGATCCGCGTCAGCACGAACGTGATGATGAACGCGACGAAGAAACCGAACAGCGGCAGCCGCCCGGTGGCCACGATGCGTTCGTCGAACATCTCGATCATCTGCCCCCCGCAGCCTCCATGATGCCCTGCGACATGCGCGGATATCGTGGGACCCGGCCGATCGACGACGATCGAGGAGGGCACCGCCGTGAGCCGCACCGTGGATCGCTGCGACCCCGGGTACCGGGCGTGGACCGCCGAGGCGATCCGGCTCGTCGACGCCGACGCCAACCGCAGCGCCGACACGCACCTGCACGTGTTCCCGCTGCCGCCGGAGTGGGGCATCGACCTCTACCTGAAGGACGAGTCCGTCCACCCGACGGGTTCATTGAAACACCGGCTCGCGCGCTCGTTGTTCCTCTACGCGCTGGCGAACGGCTGGATCCACGCGGACACGACGATCATCGAGGCGTCCAGCGGGTCGACCGCGGTGTCGGAGGCGTACTTCGCGCGGCTGCTCGGCCTGCCGTTCGTCGCGGTGATGCCCGCGTCCACCAGCCCGGAGAAGATCCAGCTCATCGAGTTCCACGGCGGCCGCTGCCATCTGGTGGACGACCCGTCCTCGATCTACGACGAGTCGCGCCGGCTCGCCGCCGAGTGCGGCGGCCACTTCATGGACCAGTTCACCTACGCCGAGCGGGCGACGGACTGGCGCGGCAACAACAACATCGCCGAGTCGATCTTCGAGCAGATGCGGCTGGAGCGGTTCCCGGAACCGTCCTGGATCGTCGTCGGCGCGGGCACCGGCGGGACGTCCGCGACGATCGGCCGGTACGCGCGGTACCGGATGTTCCAGACGCGCCTCGCCGTCGTCGACCCGGAGGGCTCGGCGTTCCACGGCTCGTTCGCCGACGGCGACCCGGAGCGGACCGCGGCGGGCTCGCGGATCGAGGGCATCGGGCGCCCGCGCGTCGAGCCGTCGTTCCTGCCGACGGTGATCGACCGGATGATCCGGGTGCCGGACGCGGCGTCGGTCGCGGCGATGCGCTGGACGAGCGAGGTCAGCGGCCGGGACGTGGGCGGCTCCACCGGCACCAACATGTGGGGCGCGGCGGAACTGATCGCGGAGATGCGGGCGCGCGGGGAGCGCGGGAGCGTCGTCACGCTGATCTGCGACGGTGGCGAGCGCTACGCGCACACGTACCGCTCGGACGCGTGGCTCGCGGCGCAGGGCCTCGACATCGCGCCGTACCTGGCCGCGCTGAACGGCTTCCTCAAGACCGGCGAGATGCCGGACATCGCGTGACGGCCGACCCCATGACGGCCGACCCCATGACGGCCGACCCCATGACGGCCGACAGCGTGACGGCTATCCCGTGACACGGACCGGGTTGAACAGGTCGGCGTAGATGAGCAGGCCGCCCATGACGATCAGGACGACCGCCATCACGTAGGTCACCGGCAGCGCCTTGGCGACGTCCACGTAGCCGGGGTCGGGCCTGCGGAAGATCTTCGCGAACGCCTTCTTGATCGCCTCCAGCAGCGCGCCGGCGATGTGGCCGCCGTCCAGCGGCAGCAGCGGGACCAGGTTGAACAGGCCGACCGCGAGGTTCAGCGAGCCGAGCAGCATCACGAAGAAGGAGACCTTCTCCATCCCGGAGAAGTCCTCGGACGCGGCGACCTCGCCGCCGATGCGGCTGACGCCGACGACGCCGATCGGGCCGTTCGGGTCGCGCTCGTCGCCGCCGAAGGCCGCGTTCCAGACGCCGACCATCTTCTGCGGCATCCGGAGCAGCGCGCCCGTGGTGCGCGCGGTCAGGTCGCCCATCGTGCTGGCGACCGCGCCGGGGCCCTGCCGCTCGATCGCGCTGTCCGGCGTGATCCCGAGGAACCCGACGTTGACGACCTTGTCCTCGTCCTCCAGGTCGTACATCTGGTTACGGGTGATCGGGACGTTCAGCGCCAGCTCCCGCCCGTCCCGCTGGACGGTCATCGGGACGGTCTGCCCGCCGTCCCCGCGGATGAGCTTCTGCAGCTGCGCGTAGTCGTCGATCTTCTGGCCGTCGAACGCCACGATCCGGTCGCCCGGCTGGAGCCCGACCTGCCGGGCGGGCGTCGGCGCCGCGTCCGCCGGGCACGTGGTGGCCTCGGAGCTCGCCGGCACCATGCACTCGGCGACCTCCTTGATCACCGGCTGCGGCTGGTTGGTGCCGATGCCCATCAGCAGGATCGCGAAGAACATCACCGACAGCAGCAGGTTCATCGCGGGGCCGCCGAACATGATCAGCAGCTTCTGCCACCACTTCTTGGCATAGAAGACGCGGTCCTCGTCGCCGGGGCCGACCTCCTCCAGCGCCGCGCCGCGGGCGTTCTCGATGAGCCCCTGCCACGGGCCGGTGCTGACCCGGCGGACCTGCCCCGGGGCGTCGCCCTTGCGCGGCGGCAGCATCCCGATCATGCGGATGTAGCCGCCGAGCGGGATCCACTTGACGCCGTACTCGGTCTCGCCCCGGTGCCGGGACCACATCGTCGGGCCGAACCCGACCATGAACTGGGTCGTCCGGACCTTGAACAGCTTGGCGAACGAGAAGTGCCCGAGTTCGTGCAACGCGATGGACACCAGCAGGCCGAAGAAGAGGATCAACGCCCCAGCCAGGTAGTAGACCATGCGTCGTGCCCCTCCGGTCGTGCACCCCGCGCCGGGGGGTGAGCGTTGGCAATCACCTCAGAGTACGTTAGCGCGCCGCATTCCGGTTGAAGCCCGGAGTGAACTGCTGAGCATGCGCAGCGGGGCGTCGCCCGCGCCGGGAGGGAAATGCAATAATGAGGCCCGCCGATCATCCCGTGCGGGAGAGTCCCCTGCAGCCGGCCGGGGACGCCGAAGGAGCAAATCCTCCCCGGAACCTCTCAGGCCCACGGACCGCACGGGCCAGGCGACCTCTGGAAAGCGGGGACTCACGTCCCCCGCCGAAGGTGAAAGCCCGCCGCGCAGGCGGGTGAAGCTCTCAGGCGCCGATGACAGAGGGGGAGGCACCGAGACGCCCGGTGCGCGGGTGGGACGATGGACCACGTGCGCCCGTGACGAAGGAGCCCAACCCATGTCCGCCGATTCGACTGCGAAGAAGACGCCGCTGCACGACGTCCATGAGGACCTCGGCGCGAACCTCGTCGACTTCGCCGGTTACCTGATGCCGCTGCGCTACGCGAGCGAGACCGCCGAGCACCAGGCCGTACGCACCGGGGCCGGGCTGTTCGACCTGTCGCACATGGGAGAGATCTTCCTCTCCGGTCCGGGCGCGGGCGCGGCGCTCGACTTCGCGCTGGTCGGGAACCTGTCGCCGATGCCGGTCGGCAAGGCCCGCTACACGATGATCTGCGGGCAGGACGGCGGCGTCCTGGACGACCTGATCGTCTACCGGCTCGCGGACGAGACCTGGATGGTCGTCGCGAACGCCGCGAACGCGGACGTCGTCCGGGACGCGCTGGCCGAGCGCGCCGCGAACTTCGAGGCGGCCGTGGACGACCGGTCCGCGTCGTACGCGCTGATCGCCCTCCAGGGCCCGCGTTCCCAGTCGATCCTCGAAGGCCTGACCGGCGCGCCGCTCGCGGACCTCAAGTACTACGCGATCCTCGCCGACCGGGTCGCGGGCGTCGACGCGCTCATCGCGCGCACCGGCTACACGGGCGAGGACGGATTCGAGCTGTTCGTCGACGCCGCGGACGCCGTCCCGCTGTGGAAGGCGCTCGCCGCGGTGGACGGGGTCGTCCCGGCGGGGCTGTCGGCCCGCGACACGCTGCGCCTGGAGGCGGGCATGCCGCTGTACGGCAACGAGCTGACCGCCGAGACCACCCCGTTCGAGGCGGGCCTCGGCCGGGTCGTGAAGCTGGACAAGCCGGGCGACTTCGTGGGTAAGACCGCCCTGGCGGCGCAGGCGCAGACCCCGCCGGGCCGTAGGCTCGTCGGACTGGTGGCGCGGGGCCGGCGCGCGCCCCGCAAGGGATACCAGGTCGTCACGTCCGGCGGCACGCCGTGCGGGGTCGTGACGAGCGGCGCCCCGTCGCCCACACTGGGCACGCCGATCGCCATGGCGTACCTCGACAGCGGCGTCGGGGAGACGGACCTCGCCGTGGACGTCCGCGGCCGGCACGAGCCCGTGGACGTGGTGAACCTGCCGTTCTACAAGCGTTCCTGAAGTAGTTGTCCGGGGGTGTGGGGGTCGGCCCCCACATTGAGAAGAGAGAAGTGATCGTGAGCGTTCCTGAGGAGCTCCGCTACAGCGAGGAGCACGAGTGGGTGTCGGGCCTCGGCGGCGAGGACGGCATCGTCACGGTCGGCATCACCGCGCACGCCGCCGACGCGCTCGGTGAGATCGTCTACCTGGAGCTGCAGCCGTCCGAGGGCGACACCGTCGAGGCGGGCGAGCCGTGCGGCGAGGTGGAGTCGACCAAGTCGGTCAGCGACATCTACTCCCCCGTCAGCGGCGAGATCACCGCGATCAACAGCGCCGTGGTGGACGAGCCGAAGGTCATCAACGACGACCCGTACGGCGAGGGCTGGATCTTCAAGGTCCGGATCTCGGAGGAGCCCGGCGACCTGCTCGACTCCGCCGCCTACGACAAGCTGATCGAGGAATCATGAGCCTGGACGACTCCCTCGCGGCGGCCGACCCGGAGGTCGCCGAGGCGGTCGCGGCGGAGCTGCGGCGGCAGCAGCAGACCCTCGAGATGATCGCGTCGGAGAACTTCGCCCCGGTCTCGGTGCTGGAGGCGCAGGGCTCCGTCCTGACGAACAAGTACGCCGAGGGCTACCCGGGCCGGCGCTACTACGGGGGCTGCGAGCACGTCGACGTCACCGAGCAGCTCGCGATCGACCGGGCCAAGGCGCTGTTCGGCGCGGACCACGCCAACGTCCAGCCGCACAGCGGGGCGCAGGCGAACACGGCGGTCTACTTCGCGCTGCTCCAGCACGGCGACACGATCCTCGGCCTCGACCTCGCGCACGGCGGGCACCTCACGCACGGGATGCGGCTGAACTACTCCGGCAAGGTGCTGAACGTGGTTCCGTACCACGTCCGGGGCGAGGACGGCCTGGTCGACATGGACGAGGTGGCCGCGCTCGCGGCGGAGCACCGGCCGAAGATGATCGTGGCGGGCTGGTCGGCCTACCCGCGGCAGCTCGACTTCCCGGCGTTCCGGCGGATCGCCGACTCGGTCGGGGCGCTGCTGATGGTCGACATGGCGCACTTCGCCGGGCTCGTCGCGGCGGGCCTGCACCCGTCGCCGGTGCCGCACGCCGACATCGTCACGACCACCACGCACAAGACGCTCGGCGGCCCGCGCGGCGGCCTGATCCTGGCCCGCGAGGAGTACGGCAAGAAGATCAACTCCGCGGTGTTCCCGGGCATGCAGGGCGGCCCGCTGGAGCACGTGATCGCCGCCAAGGCCGTCGCACTCAAGATCGCCGCGTCGGACGGGTTCAGGGCCCGGCAGGCGGCCACCGTCGAGGGCGCGAAGATCCTCGCCGAGCGGCTGCTGGCCGAGGACTCCGCCAAGGCCGGCGTGAAGGTGCTCACCGGCGGGACGGACGTCCACCTCGTCCTGGTCGACCTGGTGGACTCCGACCTCACCGGGCGGGACGCCGAGGACCGCCTGCACGACATCGGCATCACCGTCAACCGCAACGCGGTGCCGAACGACCCGCGCCCGCCGATGGTGACGTCCGGCCTGCGGATCGGCACGCCCGCCCTCGCCACCCGCGGCTTCAGCGCCGCGGACTTCGCCGAGGTCGCGGACGTCATCGCGCTGGCCCTCCAGCCGGGCTTCGACCGCGACGCCCTCGCGGCCCGCGTGAAGGCCCTCGCGGACGCGCATCCCCTGTACCCGAACCTGTGACGTCCGGGCGCCCCCTCCCCTGCCCGGGAGGGGGCGCGGCCGCACCGAGGTAGCGCATGGCCATCAGCGTCTTCGACCTGTTCAAGATCGGTATCGGGCCGTCGTCGTCCCACACGGGCGGCCCGATGGCCGCCGCGCACCGTTTCGCCCGCGGCCTCGGCCAGGACGGCCTGCTGGAGAAGACGGCCTCCGTCCAGGTCGTCCTGTACGGCTCTCTCGGCCTCACGGGTAAGGGGCACGGCAGCGACAAGGCCGTCATCCTCGGCCTTGAGGGCGACAAACCCGAGCTGGTCGACGTCGACCGCGTCGACGAACGCCTCGCGGCGATCCGCGAGCGCGGCGCCCTGCGCCTCTTCGGCGACCACGACATCCCCTTCGTGGTCAACGAGCACCTGCATTTCGAGCGCAAGAAGTCCCTGCCGGGCCACCCCAACGGCATGCTCTTCACGGCCCTGGACGCCGCCGGCGGCGAACTGCGCTCGAAGGTCTACTACTCCGTCGGCGGCGGCTTCATCGTGGACGAGAACGCCACGGGCGCCGACCGCATCAAGCCCGACGACACCGTCCTGCCCCACCCCTTCGAGACGGCCGCCGAACTCCTCGAACGCTGCAGGGAGACGGGCCTGTCGATCTCCGCGCTCATGCTGGAGAACGAGAGGGCGTTCGGCCGCACCGCCACCGAGATCCACGACGGCCTCCTGGACCTCTGGCACGTGATGCGCGCCTGCGTGACCCGGGGCTGCACCCGCGAGGGCCTACTGCCGGGCGGCCTGAAGGTCCGCCGCCGCGCACCGCAGCTCCACCGGCAGCTCTCGACCGAGAAGGCCTCCGACCCCCTCCACGCCATGGACTGGGTCACCCTCTTCGCCCTCGCCGTCAACGAGGAGAACGCCGCCGGCGGCCGCATCGTCACCGCCCCCACGAACGGCGCCGCCGGGATCATCCCGGCCGTCCTGCACTACTACGACCGCTTCGTCTCCGGCTGCGACGACGCCGGCGTCGTCCGCTTCCTGCTGGCAGCGGGCGCGATCGGCGTCCTGTTCAAGCAGAACGCGTCCATCTCCGGCGCCGAGGTCGGCTGCCAGGGCGAGGTCGGCTCCGCCTGCTCCATGGCCGCCGCCGCCCTCACCGAGGTCCTCGGCGGCGCCCCCGAGCAGGTCGAGAACGCCGCCGAGATCGGCATCGAGCACAACCTCGGGCTCACCTGCGACCCGGTCGGCGGCCTCGTCCAGGTCCCCTGCATCGAGCGCAACGCCGTCGGCGCCATCAAGGCCATCAGCGCCGCCCGCATCTCCCTCCGCGGCGACGGCCGCCACTTCGTCTCCCTCGACAAGGCCATCAAGACGATGCGCGACACCGGCCGCGACATGCTCGACAAGTACAAGGAGACGTCGCGGGGCGGCCTGGCCGTCAACGTCATCGAATGCTGACGCCGCAGGACGGCCTGGACCGGTGACGGGAGTACCCGGCGGCATGCGGCGTACCTCGGCTGCGGTAGTGCGGGTGTCTCCTCCGAGCAGATGTCCGGCCTTGGGCTCCCGGCGAGACTGACGTGCAGTCGAAAGAGGAGAAAGCCCATGAACACCCTGCTGACCCGCACGGAGACGAAGGCGCCCCGGCCGATGCGGCTGACGGACATGCCCGCCGGACTGATGCTGGCCTTGGTCGCCGTCGGGCTGCCTCGGACCGTTCTCGCCGACCTGGACATCGTTGAGCCGGAAAGCGGTCTGCTGTACTACTTCCTGGCCCTGGCCCCGTTCGCCGCCTGGCTCGCGGTGGCGGTCTTCCGCAGGACCAGCAAGCCGTTCATGGATTTCGTCGTCCTCGGTGCGCTGTACGCGCTCTCGCTGTCGATCGTCCACCAGGTGCTCTGGAACGCGGCCGCGGGGTACGGGAACAAGCCGACGGCCGGTGCATCGGACTTCGCCGAGAAGTTCAGCCCGGCGTTCCAGGAACTCGCCCTTCGCGGCTACACGGTGGGAATCGCCACGATCATCGGTGTGGGGACCGGCCTGGTCTTCGCGGTCATCGCCACCGTGGTCGGTCGCGTACGCACCCGCACGCCCTGACGCGGTCGCTGACGGCGCAGGTGCGCGATGCCCCAAGCAGGGCACCGCGCACCGCCTCGCTGAGCAGCCCGGTTGGAAGGCTGAGAGGTTCCTCGGTCGCCGGGAGTAGGTCCTTCGCCTCATGTGCGCTGCGAGTCTGCTGGCTAGGGTCGGCACTCATGCAGAGCACGGGCATCGTTCGCCGCGAGGCGGCCGAGCGCAGGCGCGACACCCTTGAACGGCTCCGGACCGAGCGGGACATATGGGTGGCGACGGCACACCCCGAGCACGGCCCGCACCAGATCCCGCTGTGGTTCGTGTGGGACGGGCAGGCGGTGTGGATGTGCACCAGCGCCACGTCCGCGACCGCACGGAACGTCCGCGAGGAGCCGCGCGTGCGCCTGGCGCTGCCGGACACCCTCGACGTGGTACTCCTCCAGGGCGACGCCGAATGCTTCCTGGACCAGGACGTACCCGGAGACGCAGCGGAAGCCTTCACCGCCAAATTCGGATGGGACCCGCGCACGGAGGAAGAGTCATTCATCTATGTCCGCGTGGTCCCGAAAATCGTGCGCGCCTGGCGCGGCGAGCCGGAACTGCACGGCAGAGTCATCATGCGCGACGGCACATGGCTGGATTAGCCGCCGTCCCTTCCCCGCCCGCAGGACACGATCCACGGCTGGGCATTACTGCCCGAAGTTGTTGACCTGTCGTGCGTTGTCACCGACCTGCACACCCTGCGATCCGGTCACCGTGACGTTGTACTCGGCCACACGACCGTGACCGAGAAGTTCGAGAACCGCCCGGGCGGCCGCCAGAACTTCGGTGTCGCCCTCCACACCCCGATCCAGGAGTGCCCTGGCCAGCGGAGCCTCCCAGGTATCCGGGTCGTTCTGGTGTTCTGCGAGGGCGACCTCGGCGGCGCCCCCACCCGCCAGCCGTGCCGCGACCAGTTCCCGCAGTTTGCCGTAGGCGTCCCGGACGGCGTCGGCGGCGGTGTCGCCGAGACCTGCCGCCGCACCCGCGCTGAGCGCGGCGACAATGACCGTCACCGGTTCCATGCGATTTCTCCGTTCTTCGGTGCTGTCAGGGATGCCAGATCTCATGCAGCTTGGCGACCCGGCCGTCCGCCATGGTGAGTTCGAACTCGATGTTCTCCGACGTGGACGAATGCAGGGCGGCCAGCTTCGCCAACGTGACATTCAGCCCTTCGGCCGGCCCGACCTGGGGGTCCCTGGCCAGCTGGTTGATATTGATCAACGCCTTGGACGCGACCTGGACATCGACGGTCTTCGTGCTGGTGTTTCGCAAATAGATGTCGTTCGGGGCGAATTCCCGGCCGTCTTCTCGCGCGGCTTCGTGCGCAGCGGCTCCCGTCAGACGCTCGAACTCGTCGACCGTGAGCGTGCGCCTTTCCGCGTCGATGCGCCGGATGTACACGCGGTGCATGCCATCGGCCAGAGGCGCCGGCGGCGTGGAGGGCTTAGCGGTCTCCGTCGGCGCCTCTACGCGCTTGGCATCCGGAGACGGCGGGACGGTGAGCTCTTTGAGGGTCGTGGTAAGCCCGGCCGGTGTGGTGACGAACCGTGGCTTGGGCGCCTTGATCGTGGCGCCGAGCCGGGTGAGCGACCGCCGTTCGTCCTTCGGCACCTTGTAGCCGATGAAGCGGAAGTCCAGCTTCACCCCGCTCTCCTCCGCCTTCTTGCGGACCGCCTGCCGGAGTGCCGCCTGATCCTGCGCGCAGGCATCGGTGCCGCGCGAGGCCACCACGATGATCCGGTTCAATTTGCGGCCCCGGAACGGATAGTGGCCGGAGAAGTCGTCGATCGCGGCGAGGATGCCGCTTCCCAGCGTGGCTCTGCCGGACGGTTTCAGCGTGCTCACCGAGGAGCTGATTTTCCGTCCCCGTCCTGTACCGGCGTCCACGACGGAGGCAGTGTTCCTCTTGTCGCCGCAGGTACCGCCGAATCTGCGCAGGGACAACGAGTCGTCATCGGCGGAATTGTCCGCGGCGGAACCGACGGCCCTGGTGACCGCGGTGAAGTTCGCGCCGTCCTTGGGAAGCGAGGCGTCGATGAGGAACGCGGTCCGGTAGTCCGGAACGGCCCGCACCACCAGGAAGGCCAGGACACCGATCAGCAGCACCGCGGCCGTCAGCACGACCAGCAGCACCCGCGACCGGCGTCGGCGCGTTGCGCCTCCGAGCCCGTTCACGAGGTCTTCATCAGCTTCGCGCGAAGGGCGGCAAGGGCCCGATTCATGCCGTTCACCTCGTTGTTGTAGTCAGCCGCGATGTGCTGGAAGCGCGCCAGCCGCGCGTCGAGCGGAGCCCCGGAGCGTGCGGTCTTGAGCAAGTCGTCGGCCGCCGCGACCACCCGTCTTCGCTTCTCTCGCAGCGAGACGGCCCGATCGCGCACACCGCGGGCATCGGCGCCCTTGGCCCGGCCCTTCAGGTCGTCGAACCGCGGGTCGGAACCTCCGGCCGCTCGCCTGGCCCGGCCGAGCATGCCGTCGGCGACGTCCAAGCGCCCGTCGACGATCGCCTGAACGGCCGTGTTCACCTGTGTCACCGTGGCGTTGAGGGAGTCCACGATCGCCTGGGCGCCCTTGAGGACCGGTTCGGTGTTGGAGTACCAGTCCAAGGTCCGCTCAAGGTCGGAAGCGTTCTTCGCATGGACCGGCGGCGGCGCCTTGGCCGCCGCGGCGATGCGGTCGAGCCTCGCCCGCTGGGCGCCCGGCACCTGGTAACCGACCAGCCGGAACTCCAGCGACAGGCCGGCCGAGCCGATCCGCTCCCTGATCTCCTTCTCGACATAGGCGGGGTCGTCCTCGCAGGCGTCCACGCCGTGCCGGGTGACCACGATGATCCGGTTGACCTGACGGGCCTTGGCGTCGAGCGGTCTGGAGAAGTCCTCCACCGCCTCCACGATCCCGCGCACCAGTGTCGGCTCGCCCCCGGGCCGCATCCGGGCCGCGGAAGCCGTGATCGCCTGACGGTTGCCCGTCCCGAAATCGGCCAGCCTGGCCGTGTTCCCCGATTCGCCGCACTCACCACCGAACCGGCGGAGCGACAAGGCGTCGCCGTCACCGGAGTTCTCCAGCGCCTTGCCCAGCGAGGACGTCACCGCGGTGAGCTCCGCCGGGTCGGTGCTCTCGGCCGCGTCGACCAGGAACTGAGTCCGGTAGTTCGGCGCGAAACTCGGCGAGAACCAGCCGAGATAGAGCCACCCAGCGCCCACGGCCAGCGCCGAGGCGACCAGCGTCACCAGCAACGCCGACAGGGCCGCCGGGACGTCGATCCGATAGTTGTTCTCCTGGTACGCCTCGTCCCCGACGATGACTCCGTGGCTGTCCCTCACCGTCACGTGTCTCACCGATGGTGGTGAGCCGTCCCCTGGAGGAACGTCATCATCGATCACCCGTCGTCGTGCGCGCCGGTCGGCGACCGTCCCGTACGCGGCGACCCCGAGCCCGACCACCGCGACGGCCAGGCCGACCACGGTGACCGGCCTTCCAACGTCCTCCGGTCCGGCCACCGCGAAGTAGAGTGCGGTCCCTGCGAGCCCCCCGACCGTCACCAGGCCACCGCCCGATGCCATCACGCGCCGCGTCATACCGGCATCATCTTCAGGACAAGAAGATCACTATGGGTGATTCCGCAAAGACGTAGCGCTATCACCCGACCGCAAGCGGCCACAAGAAAACGGCACCGACAACGCGTGCTCTCTCCCCAATCGTGGAAGGGGCGGCCCCCTCAACCCGCTGGCAAGTTGACCCGTCACCAACGGCCCGACGTCGAACAAGCACGCGAGGCACCGATGGAATCCTTCCCCGAGCCAGCGGAACAGCGGCATGTCAACGAGATCGACGCCAGTGCTTCACCGGCCGACCAGCCGGACCAGACGGCCCTGGCAGGGACGCACAGCCAAGCGCGAGCGCCGCGCGCTTCTTCCGCCTTATCCGGTTTCACTCGCAGGTGGGGCATGTGATGATCGGCGGCATGCCGGTCGATGCGCATCTTCTCGCGATCTTCTTCGTGACCTCGGTCGTCGCCATGGTGATCCCCGGGCCCGACATGCTGTTCATCCTCGGGTGCGGGATGCGGGGCGGCGCTCGGGCGGGACTTCTCGCCACGGCGGGGGTCGCGACGAGCGAGGCGGTGCACGTCGCGGTGGCCGCGGCGGGGCTGGCCGCACTCTTCGCGGCGGTGCCGGTCGCGTTCACGGTGGTCCGGATCGTCGGTGCCGCCTATCTGATCTACCTGGGCGTCCAGACCCTGCGGCACCGCAACGACGTGGACACGGCACCGGCCGGGGTCTCCGGACGCCGGGCCTATCTCAACGGGCTGGTGACCAATCTGCTGAACCCGAAGATGGTCACCTTCACGATCGCGTTCCTGCCCCAGTTCATCGATCCGGCGCTCGGGCACGTGTGGGCGCAGTTCGCGATCCTCGGCGCCATCCTGATCGTGCTGGAGTTCCTGGTAGACGGCACGGTCGGCGTCCTCGCCGGACGCATCGGCGACTGGCTCCGCAACCGACATGCCGCCCGACGCCGACTCAACATCACCGTCGGAACCCTCTTCATCGGCCTCGGCACCCGCCTAGCCACCGAACGCTGAGCCGAGGACGCGGATCGCTGAGCGGGCCCGAAGCCCCGCTCGACCGCCGGGCGTCAGCAGGTAGGACGCCACCGCCACGCTCCTAGCACCGCTGGCGCGTACCCCGCGACGACCTCGTCCAATGGTGGGCCGCTCGCCGCGCCGAACCCATACGGGACGAGGCCGCCCCAGCCGCCACGACAGGCCCACCCTCCTGGACACCGACGCCGCCTGCGTTCCCCCGGCGTCAGCCGTACCAGACGAGAGCGCGGACGCCTCCGCCGTCGATCGCCCCGACCAGCCGACCGTCGCGCGGCGCGCCCCCGAGGAACCGTCCGGCCTGGTCCCGGTCGATCGCGCGGTCGAGATACGCACCCGGACGGGCGTCCCGCTTCGGCCGGAAGCGCTTCGGCGGCGCCGTCCTGACGTCGGACGCGGGCATGCGCGGCTGCTGTGGCGAGGGCGACAGATCCTTCGACGGCGTGCGCTTCCTCGGCGGCCTGTCGTCCAACGACCCGCGGCTCTTCGGCAACACCTCGTGAACCGCGACGCTCGGGCTCCTCGGCGCGGGCGCAATGGGCGCAGCAGTAGATCGTGCGGGGATCGAGCTCTCCGTGCGGCCGGGAGACATCTTCGGTTTACTCGGCCCGAACCGCGCGGGCAACGCCACGACCCTCAACATCCTCCGCACGCTGCTGCGACCTGGCGGGGGCGACGGGGTGCGGGCGATCCGCGCGCTGGCGGAGACCGTCGCGGTGTGGGACGCGCCCACGCGCTGCGCGGCTCCGCGGCGCCCGTCTCGGACGCAACGTCTCCTTCCACGAGGCCCGCTTCCACTGCGTGAAGCCGACCGACTGCAGCCGCCTGTCGTACAGATCCGTCCAGAACGTGGGAGCGGACGCCCCGCTCGGCGACATTGGTGCCGTACTCGACACAGACGTGCCAGCCGTCGAGAAGCGGAAAGGGCTACCAGGCGACGTCCACGGCGGCTGCGATGCCCGGCGCGCGGCGAGGCCGTCCACGCCGGGCACAACGCCTTCGCCGGGACGGCCAGCCCCACATGGGAAGCTCGGTTGCGGTGCCAGGACCGGCCATGCCCGCACCGCCCTCTATGTTCGGTCGGTTCGCGGGCTGATCGCTTGGACGGGGCAGGCGACTGCCGCGCGGTGCACGGCGTCGTCGTGCTGGGCGTCGGGTGCGGGGTCGTAGACGAGTTCGTCGTCCTCGTCCAGTTCGAAGACCTCGGGGGCCGTGAACACGCACTGGGCGTGGGTCTCGCAGACGTCCCGGTCGACGCTGATCTGCATCGTCATCCTCTCGGTGGTGGGTTGAATCGGGAGAGCCCATCCAGCCGCCACCGGAGTCCGACGCGATGGTCGAGCTGGATCACGTGGTCAATGTGGAAGTCGACGAATCGCTGGGCTCCGGGGCGATGTGCGGCCCTGTCCTCGTCCCAGTCGACCGTGGCCGTGCCGGTGAGATGGAGGGTGTGCCCGGCCGTCCAGTCGATGAAGAGCAGGGAGGCCCGAGGGTTCAAAGCGAGGTTCCCCAGGGTCATGTACATCGAGTTGCCGGTGTAGTCAGGCCAACTGACGCGGTCGGGGGCGGCGTCGAGGAAGCCGGGGGCGCCGCCGCGGTGGGAGGCGTCCACACCGAGGCCGGGCGCGCCGGTGCCGACGAAGAACGTGTCGGCCGCGCGGATCCACGCGAGCTGGGTCGCGTTCAGATCCGAGCCCTCCGTCCGCGCCGTGGGCCCGGACCGCCGCACCGCCTCGACGCTGCGGGTTTGGATGTACTTCGGGCAGTTCGAGTAGACCTGGTCGGTATGGACGAGCAGCCCTCCACGGTCCGCGGGGCGGGCCCGTCCGTTGACGCGCATGCGCCGGCGCTTCTCGGGCTCGATGGCGATCATGCCGACCTCGACGGGGGCGGTGAACGCCTCGACGAGCGGGTCGACCGCCGGAAGGGCCGCATCGATGTGCAGCGTCGACTCGTCCGGGACGCTGATGAAGCCGGGTTGGCCGACGAGCAGCGTGGTCCAGAGCGAGCCCTGATGTTCGGCCGATACGACGATCATCCTCTGGCCTGCCAGGAACCGTCCGGCCACCTCGGGGATCGTGTTCGCGACACGGGCACTGCCGTGCGCGTCGGCACGGAAGCCTGCCCGCCGCTGGACGTCCACCTCGCCTGGATGAAACATCCGGTCGATCCTCCTTTCACGTTCTGGGGAAGGGCCATCCCCGGGTTTAGAAGAAGCCGCAGGTGGGCGCCCCTAGGACGGGGGCGGTAGTGCCGTTGACGCCGGTGGCGGCGTAGATCTCAAGCCGGATGCCGTCGGGGTCGGTGAAGAAGATGCCGCCGGAGGCCGCCCCCTCGGCATGGGCGACGATGCCGTCATAGGCGAACTCGACCCCGAGCGTCTTGAGCGTCTCCTCGGCACGGCGCACGGCATCGATCGTCGGAACCTCGAACGACAAATGGTGCAGACCGGGCAGGCCGGTGGGGAAGGCACCCTCGCTCTGCTGCCACAGGGTGAGGCGCACGACGCCGTCCTCGCCCAGGAAGGCGTACTTCCGGTCGGCGTCCGAGCGGGCCAGGACTTCGAAGTCGAACAGCGCCGCGTAGAACTCGATCGACCGGTTCAAGTCCGCCACGTTCAGCGCGACGTGGCCCGTCTTGAGTGCCGGGTTACTCATAGTGACCTCCAGGTCGGCACGTGTCCCCGCCACCCCTCGAGCGGACGGCTAACGGTTAGGAGCACGCTTGCCATTAGGCTCAACCGTAGAGGTGAATCTAATGGGAAGCAAGCGCTGATACATTAGAAGGGTCAGCGACAGGCCGGACCACGCCGAGACGCGACCGAGGAGGAGACGTGACGGCCGACGAGGTGCCCGACCTCTACCCGTCCGAACCGAGACCGGTGCGCCTGATGAACACGATCTGGGCCGACAAGGGCCGGGGGCACGACGCCCTGACGACGACCGGGCGGCTGGACCAGTGGGCGCGGCAATGCGGGATCGAGACGCCCGGCCCGCTCGGCGACGGCGACCTGCTCCGGGCCCGGGAACTGCGCGACGCGCTGCGCCGGATCGCCGCGACCGCGGTGGGCGACGAACGGCCGGCCGCCCTGGTCGGCGACCTGACGATCGAGGACGCGCTGGCGACCCTGAACGGCTTCACCGCGACGTGCGTCCCCGAACTAAGGCAGGGGGACGGGCACGGGTTCCACCGGGACTGGCGGTTCGGCTCCGACGGCTTCGATCGCGAACTCGCCGTGATCGCGCTCGAAGCCGCCGACCTGTTCTCCGAGCGCCCAGAGGTCAGGCTCGGCGCCTGCTACGGGCCCGGCTGCGTGCTCTACTTCCACCGTTCGCACCCGCGGCGCGGCTGGTGCTCGGCGGGCTGCGGCAACCGAGCCAGGGTCGCCCGGCACTACCGCCGACACGCCAGCACCTGAGCCCACCTGAAGCGGGACGTCGACCCCACGCTCGCCCGCGGGACGACGCCCGCAAACGCGCCAGCCCACTTCACCGACCGCGAGAGCGTTGGCGCCCACCTCACTCGGAGCGGAACGCCGATCCCAGTTCTAGGGGCCATCGTGGCGGCGGACGTCCAGGGCGATCCCGCCGCCGGGCGCGCACCGGAGGGTGCGCGGGGCCTGCCGGACATGCGCGGGGCCTGCCGGACATGCGCGGGGCCTGCCGGACATGCGCGGGGCCTGCCGGACGTGCGCGGGGCCTGTTGGGCACGGGGCCTGTTGGGCACGGGGCCTGTTGGGCGCGGCGGTCTGGTGTGGGGTTAGGCGGTGCGGGCGCCTCGGCCGGTTGGGGAGTGGGCGCCCTGGCGGGCCTCGTTGCCGCAGTAGCGGCAGATGACCAGGGGGTTGACCGGCTCGCCGCAGGAGTGCTGCCACTGGACGGGCGGGTCGTCCGGATGCAGGTGCCGGTCGCCCCAGGCCATCAGGACCAGCAGGACGTCGCACAGCTCCACCCCGGCGGGCGTCAGGTGGTACTCGTAGCGGGCCGGGTGGTCGCTGTAGCGCTCGCGGCGGATGATGCCGTTCGCCTCCAGCTTGCGGAGCCGGGACGTGAGGATGTCGCGGGACGCCCCCGTGTTGTAGACGATCTGGTCGAAGCGCCGCACGCCGTAGCTCAGCTCCCGGATCGCCAGCAGGCTCCAGCGCTCGCCGACCAGGTCGAGGGTGTCGGCGATCGAGCATTCGCGCGGGTCGGCGTCCTTCGGCATACCGGGAAGCCTAGTCGTCAGAGCCGCTCGACGATCGTGGCGTTGGCCAGGCCGCCCGCCTCGCACATGGTCTGGAGGCCGAACCGGGCGCCGCGGTCTTCGAGAGCGTGCAGCAGCGTGGTCATGATGCGGGCGCCGCTCGCGCCGAGCGGGTGGCCGATCGCGATCGCGCCGCCGCGCACGTTGACGCGCGCCAGGTCGGCGCCGGTCTCGCGCTGCCAGGCCAGGACGACCGGAGCGAACGCCTCGTTCACCTCGAACAGGTCGATGTCGCCGAGGGTGAGGCCGCCGCGCTTCAGCACCTTCTCGGTCGCCGGGATGATCGCGGTGAGCATCAGCAGCGGGTCGTCCCCGGTCACGGCGAACGCGTGGAAGCGGGCGCGCGGGCGCAGGCCGAGGCGCTCGGCGACGTCCGCGCCCATGACCAGGACGGCGGCGGCGCCGTCGTTGATCGGGGAGGCATTGCCCGCGGTGATCCGCCAGCCGATCTCGGGGAAGCGCTCGGCGGTCCGCTCGTCGTAGTAGGCGGGCTTGAGGCGGGCGAGAATCTCCGGCGAGGTCCCGGGGCGGACGGTCTCGTCGCGCTGCCCCGTCCAGGCGACCTCCCGGTCGAACTCGCCGTTCTTCCACGCCTCGGCGGCGCGGCGGTGCGACTCGTAGGCGTAGGCGTCGAGTTCCTCGCGGGCCAGGTCCCAGCGGGCGGCGATCAGCTCGGCGCTGATGCCCTGTCCGACGAGGCCGTCGGGGTAGCGGTCGGCGAGCAGCGTCCCGAACGGGTCGCTGCCGGGCAGGACGCTCGACCCCATCGGCACCCGGGACATGGACTCGACGCCGCACGCGATCGCGATGTCGTAGGCGCCGCTCTGCACGCCCTGCGCCGCGATGTGCAGGGCCTGCTGGGACGAGCCGCACTGCCGGTCGACGGTCATGGCGGGCACGCTCTCGGGGAACCCGGCGGCGAGGACGGCCGTGCGGGTGATGTTGAGCGCCTGGTCGCCGGCCTGGGTGACGACGCCGCCGATGACGTCGTCGACCGTCGCCGGGGCGATGCCCGCGCGCTCGACCAGCGACGTCAGCGTCCGCGCCAGCAGGTCGGCCGGGTGGTCGCCGTGCAGGGCCCCGTCCGGCTTGCCCTTGCCCACCGGCGTGCGCACCGCCTCCACGATCACCGCGTCCCGCATGACCCACCTCCGTTGTGTTCTCCAACTCTCTCTCGCAGTATCCGGCTAGAAGGTTGGAAAACACAACCCACTGCGCCTAGTGAGTTGGGTAACACAACGAAGCAGAAAGAACCCGGGGGCCGCAACGCATCGCCACGCCCCCCGGGCCATCGGGCCGCTCAGCGGTAGGGGCCCATGCCGTGGTCCGTCTGTTCCTTCCGTACGTCGAAGAGCCCCTCGGCGTAGCCGCCCGGACCTGCACGATCGGACAAGCGCGCCTCCTCGGTCTCCTTGACGTCACATTCACTTCGGACACTAGCGGCGCATACCGACATAGACCCCAAACAGCATCTCAAGGGGCCGTCAAGCATCGAAGGCGTCGCCCGACCGTTTCCCGATCAGCCCTTGAACATCTCGCGCATCTTGCGGGCGGCATCGCCCGGTTTCTTCTTCTGCCCCTTCCCCGGGGCCTCCTCGGCGCTGGACGGCCGCCTCTCGCGATCGCGTTCGGTCTCCGTCTTGCCCGCGGTCTCGCCGGGCTTACCAGGCTTGTCGTTCACGACAACTCCCCCGATGTCGGTTCACTGTCGTCCCATAGGTACCCCGTTCACCCCGGGTAAAAGCGCACCTCCGGTCGTCCCACCTGGCCGTAGTGGGGCTTGCGGTAGGCGAGGCCGTTCTCCGCGAGGTACTCCAGGTAGCGGCGCGCGGTGACACGGGAGACACCGGTGAGGTCGGCGGCGGCCGCGGCGGAGAGGCCGTCGCCGGCGCGGGCCAGCACGTCCGTGACGGCCTGGAGCGTCTCGCCGCTCATGCCCTTGGGCAGCGACCGGTGGTCCGGGGTGCGGAGCGTGGCGAGCATCCCGTCCACGTCGGCCTGCCCGCTGACCTCGCCCGTCCCGACCGCCTGCTCACGGAACCGCGCATACCGGACGAGCTTGTCGCGCAGCGAGGCGAACGTGAACGGCTTGAGCAGGTACTGGACCACCCCGACCGACACGGCGGTGCGGATCACCGCGAGGTCCCGAGCGGACGTGACGGCGATGACGTCCACGTCCCGTCCCCCGGCGCGCAGCGCTCGGCAGACGGTGAGGCCGTGCGTGTCGGGCAGGTAGAAGTCCAGCAGCACGACGTCGACCGGGGTGCGCTCGCAGAACCGCAGCGCGTCCGCGCCGGAGTGGACGACCCCCGCGACCGTGAACCCGGCGACGCGTTCGACGTAGGTGCGGTGCGCCTCCGCGGCGACCGGGTCGTCCTCGACGACGAGCACCCTGATCATCGCTTGTCCCCGGGCAGCCGGACGGTGAAGACGGCGCCGGACTCGCGGCCGGCGCCGACCGCGACCTCGCCGCCGTGCCGCCGGACGGCCTGGCCGACCAGCGCGAGCCCGAGCCCGTGCCCGACCGGTCCGCCGGACGACTTGGTCGTCCAGCCGCGCCGGAACATCGCGGGCACGGCCGACGGGTCCACGCCCGGCCCGCTGTCGGACACCTCCAAGACCAGCTCCCCTTCCTCCTCGCGGGCCGCGACGACGACGCGCGGCGGCCGGTGGACGGCGCCCTCGATGGCGGCGTCCACCGCGTTGTCGATCAGGTTGCCGAGGATCGTGACCAGGTCGCGGGGCTCGATCACGGCCTCGATCACGGCGTCCTCGGCGATGACGAGCTCGACGCCGCGCTCCCCCGCCTCCGCGGACTTGCCGAGCAGCAGCGCGGCCAGCACCGGCTCGGTGACCGACCCGACGACCCGGTCGGTGAGCCGCTGCGCGGTCTCCAGCTCGGCGGTCGCGAACTCCACGGCCTGCTCCGGACGGCCCAGCTCCACGAGCGACACCACCGTGTGCAGCCGGTTCGCCGCCTCATGCGCCTGCGAGCGCAGCGACTCGGCGAACCCGCGCACCGTGTCCAGCTCCCCCGTCAACCCCTGCAACTCCGTGTGGTCGCGAAGCGTGACGACATTCCCCATCGCCCGGTCCCGCGACCTGACGGGCGAGGTGTTCACGACGAGCACCCGCGTGTCGCCCACGTGAATCTCGTCCGACCGCGGCTCCGCCGACATCAGGGTCGCCACGAGCTCCTCCGGCAACCCCAACTCGGTCACCAACCGCCCCTGCACATCACCCGCGGCCACAACCCCCCGCGTCCTCCCTTCAACCCGCTCCGAACGACCCCCCACACGCCCCTTCGCAACGCTGTCAGCCCCACGCACCACACCACGCCGTTCCACCGGCTCCCCGCCTGGGTTCGCGGCGGCCCCAGTTCCGTACGGCACATCACGCCGTTCTGCAGGCTCCACGCCGGGCTCTGCGGCGGTCTTCGTCCCACGCAGCGCGCCGCTCTTTTTCACTGGCCCCTCGGTCGGGTTCGTGGGGGCCTTCGTCGCGGGTGCTGTAGCGCGCCGTTTCGCAGGCGTCGCGCTCGCGGGTGCGGTGGGGTTTGCGGGGTGGGGGGTTAGGTCCAGGAGGTCGCGGGCGGCGTCGTTGCAGAGGACTACTCGGCCCGTGCGGTCGAGGATGAGGAGGCCCTCGCGGACGGCGTGCAGGATGGCCTCGTAGTAGTCGAACATCTGGCGCAGCTCGTCCGGGGCGACGCCGCGGGTCTGGCGGCGGAGGCGGGCGGAGACGAGGTAGCTGCCCGCCATGCCGACGGCGAGGACGACGGCGGCGACGACGGCGAGGGAGATCAGGCGCTGGCGCAGTTCAGCGGAGATCGCCCGGATGGTGATGCCGACCGAGACCAGTGCGACGACGCGGCCGTCCTCGCCGAAGACGGGGGCCACGGCGCGGACGGACGGGCCGAGCGTGCCGGTGTAGGTCTCGGAGAACGTGCGGCCGGCGACGGCGGGGGCGGTGTTGCCGACGAACGTGCCGCCGATCCGGGACGGGTTCGGGTGGGTGTAGCGGATCCCGGCCGGGGTCATGATCGTGATGAAGTCGACGCCGGTGTCGTGGCGGACGCGCTCGGCGTACGGCTGCAGCAGCCGGCTCGGCTGTGGGGTCGCGAGCGCGGCCTGCACGTTCTGCGAGTCGGCGATGCTGGACGCGAGCGCCGTCACCGTCTGGCGGGCGGTGTCGTCGGCGGCGCGGCCGGAGTCCAGGTACGCCAGGATGGCGCCGGCCGCCACGAGCAGCCCGACGATCGCGGCCTGCAGCACGAGCAACTGCCGCGCCAGGCTCCAGCGGCCCGGCATCGCCCATCGGGGACGCCGCATCTGCCCTCTCTCCGTTCGGACACCACCGTGAACGAAATGTACACAAGGGTGACCCCCGTCACAGAACCGCGCATAGTCACGGGTGCAGCACACCCCACCCCCCGCCGACCCATCGCCTGACCTGCGAGCCTTACCGAACTCGGGCGCCCATCGTGTGCCTGCGCCGGCCCCAGCGGCGCAGGGGCGCCCGACGGGGCGGCGGTCGCCCCGGCCGGGACCCGTGCCTCACCGGTCCCGGCCGGGCGCCGCCCTCGCGGACGGGCGCCGTTCCGGTGGACGGAAGGAGACCCCGTGTCCGACACCGCCGACGCCCGTCCGAAGAAGGACCGCGTCCACTACCTCTACCTCGCCGTGGTCGCCGCGGTGGTCGCCGGCGCCGCCGTCGGGCTGGTCGCCCCGGACTTCGCGCAGGAGCTGAAGCCGGTCGGCACCGCGTTCGTGAACCTGATCAAGATGATGATCTCACCGATCATCTTCTGCACGATCGTGCTCGGCATCGGGTCGGTGACCAAGGCGGCGAAGGTGGGCAAGGTCGGCCTGGTCACCATCGTCTACTTCATGGTGATGTCGACGTTCGCGCTCGCGATCGGGCTCGCGGTCGGCAACGTCCTGCACCCGGGCGACGGCCTGCACCTGGATCCGTCGTCGGTCGCCGAGGCCAAGGAGCAGGCCGAGGGCGGCGAGGGCACCACCGACTTCCTGCTCGGCATCATCCCGTCCACGCTGGTGTCGGCGCTGACGGAGGGGCAGGTGCTGCAGGCGCTGCTGGTCGCGCTGCTCACCGGGTTCGCGCTGCAGGGGCTCGGCCCGGCGGGCGCGCCGATCCTGCGGGGCATCGAGCATCTGCAGCGGCTGGTCTTCCGCATCCTCTGGATGATCATGTGGGCGGCGCCGGTCGGCGCGTTCGGCGCGATCGCCGCGGTGGTCGGCTCCAGCGGCTGGGACGCGCTGAAGAGCCTCGCGGTGATCATGCTGGGGTTCTACGCCACGTGCGTGGTGTTCGTGTTCGTGGTGCTCGGCGCGATGCTGTGGGCGGTCAGCCGGATCAGCGTGTTCGCGCTGCTGCGCTACCTGGCCCGCGAGTTCCTGCTGATCCTGTCGACGTCGTCGTCGGAGTCGGCGCTGCCGCGGCTGATCGCCAAGATGGAGCACTTCGGGGTGAGCCGCCCGGTCGTCGGCATCACCGTCCCGACCGGGTACTCCTTCAACCTGGACGGCACCGCGATCTACCTGACGATGGCGACGCTGTTCATCGCGTCCGCGCAGGACCAGCCGATGTCGATCGGCGCGCAGATCCCGCTGCTGCTCTTCATGATCGTCGCGTCGAAGGGCGCCGCGGGCGTGACCGGCGCGGGCCTGGCCACCCTCGCCGGCGGGCTCCAGTCGCACAAGCCCGCACTGGTGGACGGCGTAGGCTTCATCGTCGGCATCGACCGGTTCATGTCCGAGGCCCGCGCCCTGACCAACTTCGCCGGCAACGCGGTCGCCACGGTGGTGATCGGGACGTGGACGAAGGAGTTCGACGCCGAGCAGGCCAGCCGCGTCCTGTCCGGCGAGGACCCCTTCAACGAGGCCACCATGCTGGACGACCACCACGGCCCGGCCGAGAAGCCGGTGCCCGAGCCGCGGCCCGCCGCCACCGTCGTGGACGGCGCCCGGGCCTGACGGGCCGGCCGTCCAGCGCCGGCGCACGCACCCCGCTCCCGGCGCTGGGCGGCCTCCGCCGTCCGGCGCCGGACGGGTCTCACGCGGGAGGGACCAGCACGCCCGGGTTGAGGATGCCGGCCGGGTCGAGGGCGGCCTTGGCCGCGGTGAGCGCGGCGGCGAACGGGCCGGGACGCTGCCGGTCGTACCAGGGCCGGTGGTCCCGGCCGACGGCGTGGTGGTGGGTGATCGTGCCGCCGCTCGCCGCGATCGCCTCGGACACGGCGGTCTTGATCTCGTCCCACTGGGCGACGGTGGAGCCCCAGCGGCCGGGCGCGTAGACACCGAAGTAGGGCGCCGGGCCGTCCGGGTAGACGTGGGTGAACCGGCAGGTGACGACGCCGTCCCCGGCGACCTCGCGGATCGCCCGCCGGGCCGCCCCGGTGACCGCGCGGTGCAGCTCCTCGAACCGGTTCCAGGTGCAGGCCGTCTCGAACGTCTCGACGATCATCGAGTGCCGGGCCAGCGCGTCCCGCTGGTAGGGCATCCGCAGGAACGACGCCCGCCAGGTGTCGCCGGCGCCCTCCCCCGCGGACTCCTCGGGCGCCTCGCCGCCGTGGTCGCGGCACAGGTCGAGGGCCTGGTCCAGCGACGCGCGCACCGGCGGGCCGACTGACTCGAAGCCGAGCAGCAGCAGGCCGCCGCCGACCCCGGCACCGGTGTTGATCAGCGCTTCGGCGGCGTCGAGCAGCCGGCAGTTCGCCGGGTTCAGCCCGCTCTGCGCGACCGCCCGGGTGGCCGCCACCGCGGCGCCGTAGTCCGCGAACCGGACGGCCGCCTTCGCCCGCCGGGTGGGACGCTCCTGGACCCGCATCCACGCCTCGGTGATGATCCCCAGGGTGCCCTCGCTGCCGAGGAAGAGCCCGTCCGGGGACGGCCCGGCGCCGGAGCCCGGCAGCCGCCGCGACTCGCCGGTCCCGCTCGGCGTGACCACGCGCATCGACTCGACGAGGTCGTCGATGTGCGTGTAGAGGGTCGCGTAGTGGCCGCCGGACCGGGTCGCCAGCCAGCCGCCGAGCGTGGAGAACTCGAACGACTGCGGGAAGTGCCGGAGCGTCAGCCCGTGCGGCCGGAGCCCCTCTTCCAGCCGCGGGCCGAACACGCCCGCCTGGACGCGCGCCGCGCGGCTCACCGGGTCGATCTCCAGGATCCGGTCCAGCCGGGCGAGGTCGACGGTGACCGCGGGCCCGTCGAACCGCGGCTCGACGCCGCCGACCACCGAGCTGCCGCCGCCGTAGGGGATGACGGCGATGCCGGCGGCGCCGCACCAGTCGAGCAGGTCGACCAGGTCGCGCTCGTCCCGCGGCCGGGCGACGAGGTCCGGCACGTGCCGCAGGTCTCCGTGCAGGTTGCGGACGACGTCCCGGAACGCCTTGCCGTGCGCGTGCGCGGCCCGGTCCTCCGGATCCGCCGAGCAGAGGCCGGCGAGCGCGTCCGGCGCCCGGACGCGCGGATCCGACAGCCCGAGCTCGCCGATCCCGGGAGGTTCGTGGCCGGTCAGCTCGCCGGACGTCAGCGCCCGGACCCGGGACAGCAGCGCGTCGAGCTCCGCCCCGCGCACCGCGTCCTCGACCGAGCCCCATCCCCACCACGACCGCACCATCCCGGCTCCCTCCTCCGCCCCGGGCCATTGTCCCCGGCGCCGGCCGACAGCATCACCGGGCGGCCACGGACACCCGTCCGGGCCTCCAAGCGCCCTCCCTCGCCGCCGCGCCCACGAATGTTGAGCGGGCGCTGATACCAGCCGGACGAGCGCGGACACCGACCGATCGGGCACGGATGCCCGCCGGGCGAACACAGGTGCCTCCTGGACGGGCACAGATGCCCAGCAGGGCGAGCACGGACACCAGCCGGACGGGGACGGACACCGGCGGCATGCACGGATACCGGCCGGACGGGCGCGGAAACCGACCGATCGGGCGCGGATGCCCGCTGGGCGGGCACAGGTGCCTCCTGGACGGGCCCAGATGCCCTGCGGGCGGGCACGAAGACCGGCCGAGCTGGCTCGGGGACACCAGCCGGACGGGCACGGACACCCGCCGGGTGGGCACAGGTGTCCCTCGGGTGTGGATATCGACCGGTGGGGGTGGGTTTAGGCGGTTTCGGGGTGGGGGCGGCGGTGCCGGCGTCTGGTCTGTGGGTGGAAGCGGATCACTACCGGTAGGTCGGGCATGCCGACCGCGTCGCGGTAGCGCTCGACCGGGCCCGCGCCGAGTTCCCCGTACACCTCGCTCACGAGGGTGTCGCCCGCGCAGGACACGGTCAGCCGGAGCCGCGGCCGGTCGGCCGTCCCGGTGAGGCGGACGCGGGTGTCGCGGACGCCGGGCAGCCCGCGCGCGTCCCGGGTCAGGTCGTCCGCGGCGGCGCGGGCGCGGGCGCGGGTCTCCGGGTCCAGGTCCGGCCACCAATGGTGGACGGCGGCGCGGCACTGCATGACGAGCCACAGCTGGCCGGCGAGCGCGAGCAGTTCGGCCACGCCCGCCGCGGCAGGCAGGAACCATCCCGTGTCGGCGGCGAAGCGGTGCAGCGCCGGGTCGAGCAGCGGGCGCTCCGCGACGGCGTCGAAGGCGCCGAGGCCGGCGGCCAGGGCGGACGCGCCGGCCAGCAGCAGCACCGCCCCGGTGGCTGCGATCGCGATCCTCATCGTCAGTCCTTCCGCCAGCGGAGCCGGACGTCGACGTCCGGCCGCCGCATCGGCTCGATCCCGTCCAGCCGGGCCTCGATCGCGGCCCGGACGAGATCGGCGATGTTCGCCGGGTTCCGGTACCCGGTGGCCGCCCGGACGACGACGCCGCGGCGGAACGCGCCGAACCCCCGGACGCGGGCGCGCTCGATGCCGGGGACGTCCAGCGCGGCGTCCGCGAGGGTCCGGCGGAGGGCCGGCCGGCCGATGGCGCCCGCCATCCGCGGATCGGGCCCGGCCAGCGGCACGCCGCGCGGACGGCCGGGCAGGGCGGCCAGCAGGAACGCGATCCCGAGGACGGCCATCCCTCCCGTCACGACCAGGACGTTCGGGTCGTTCCAGGAGTGGCGCCGCAGGACGCCTACGGCGGCGGCGACGCCCGGCACCGGGTGGACGGCGGAGCCGAGCGCGCCGGCGAGCAGCTCGATCGCGGCCACCGCGCCGGTGGTGGTCGCCAGCAGCGCCGCGGTGACGCCGGCGAACGCGCGGCGGGGCCGCAGCTCGCGGACGGCGAGGCGGCGGGCCCGCCGCCTGGCCCGTTCCTCCTCGATCAGATCCCTGACCAGCGTCTCCGCCATTGCCACCCCCGTGGGCCGTCGGCGCATCCGACATCATCACCCATGGTGCGGCACCGTCACGCTGAGTGAAACACGCCATGCCGACGCGGGTCAGCGGAAAACGACCGTCCGGTCACCGTTGAGCAGGACGCGGTGCTCGGCGTGCCAGCGGACGGCGCGGGCGAGGGCGAGGCACTCGACGTCGCGCCCCACGGCCACCAGCTCCTCCGGGCTGTGGGTGTGGTCGACGCGGGCGACCTCCTGCTCGATGATCGGGCCCTCGTCCAGGTCGGCGGTGACGTAGTGCGCGGTCGCGCCGATCAGCTTGACGCCGCGCGTGTGCGCCTGGTGGTAGGGACGGGCGCCCTTGAAGCTCGGCAGGAACGAGTGGTGGATGTTGATGATCGCGCCGGGGAGCTTGGCGCAGAAGTCGTCCGACAGGATCTGCATGTACCGGGCGAGGACGACGAGGTCGGCGCGGTAATGCTCGACCAGCGTGAGGATCTCCGCCTCCTGGGCGGCCTTCCCGCCCGGCCCGACCGGGAGGTGGTGGTAGTCGATGCCGTACGACTGGGTGAGGGGCCGCAGGTCGGGGTGGTTGGACGCGACCGCGACGATGTCGATGTCGAGCAGCCCGGACCGGGTCCGGTACAGCAGGTCGTTCAGGCAGTGCCCGCCCTTCGACACCATGATCAGCACGCGCGGGCGCTCGGCCAGCGGGTGCAGCCGCCACTCCAGCCCGAGCTCGGGGACGAGGGAGCCGAAGGCGCCGCGCAGCTCGTCGGGGTCGGTGTCGTCCAGGGCCGCGAACTGCACCCGCATGAAGAAGGTGCCGGACTCCCCGTCGCCGAACTGCTGGCTCTCCACGATGTTGCACCCGCGCTCGGCGAGCAGCCCCGAGACGGCGGCGACGATGCCGGGCCGGTCGGGGCAGGACAGGGTCAGCACGTACTCGTTCACAGGTCTCACTCTCGACCTCGGTGTGAGAAGCGGCAGCTCAGGACGGGTGCCTTGAGCTTACGCGCTCCCCCACGCCGGCGCCGGGGAGCCGCCGCCGCATGTCGCCGCCGTCGGGACCGGTGAGGGGCCCGTGTGACCACCTTGTCTACTGGTGAGTAGTTTACGAACTCGCGTTGAGGTTACCTTTGCCGTCATGCGGCGAATCGCGCTCGTGACGACGGCGGTCATCCTCCTGCTCGCGGGCTGCACCGACGAGCCCGCGGAGAAGGGCAGGGCGGAGGGGCGTCCGGCGAAGGTCGACGGCATCCCCACCTCCGCGGGCACGCACAAGCAGAAGCTGGACGTCGGCACGATCGGGCACCGGGAGTACCTGCTGCACGTCCCGGCCAAGGTGGCGGACGGGACGTGGAAGGACGGCAGGCCGGAAGACCCGCCCCCGCTCGTCATCGCCCTGCACGGCGGCCTCGCGAACATGGGCAAGATGCGGGACCTCACCGGGTTCGACGAGCAGTCGGACGAGCACGGCTTCCTCGTCGCCTACCCCGACGGGTTCATGACCACGTGGAACGCGGGCGCCTGCTGCGGCGCGGCGAAGATCGGGAACATCGACGACGTCGACTTCCTCACCAAGCTGATCGACAAGGTCACCGGGGCGGGGCTGGCCGACCCGAAGCGCGTCTACGTCACCGGGTTCTCCAACGGCGCGGGGATGGCGTACCGGATGGCCTGCGAGCGGCCGGGCAAGGTGGCGGGCATCGGCGTCGTGGAGGGCGCGCTGGTGACCGAGTGCGACCCGGACCGGCCGGTGTCGGCGATGATCTTCCACGGCACCGCGGACCGGAACGTGCCCTTCAACGGCGGCGGGAACCGGGACTTCAACGACCGGCGCCCGTTCCCGCCGGTATCGGAGGCGGTCGAGTTCTGGCGTAAGGTCGCCGGACTGCCCGAGCCGCGGCAGCGGGTGAAGGCGGCGGCCGGCGACACCGAGTGCGGGAGCACGGGCAAGGGCGAGCGGGGTGTCGCGGTGACGTTCTGCAAGGTCAACGGCGGCACGCACCGGTGGCCGGACGGGGCGACCGCGATGCTCTGGGACTTCTTCGACTCCCACCCCCGCACCGGCTGACCACCGCCGGATATGAGGGCTTTTCATATTTTCCGGCTATGGTGGGAGACGTGACGAGCATCAACCTCCGGGACCGCTATGACGCCGCGACCGCCGCGATCGAGGCGCCGTTCGCCGTCGTCGACCTGGCGGCCTTCCGCGCCAACGCCGCCGGCCTCGTGCGCCGCGCCGCGGGCAAGCCGATCCGCGTCGCCAGCAAGTCGGTGCGCTGCCGGGCGCTCCTGGAGGACGTCCTCGCGATGGACGGCTTCTCGGGGATCATGGCGTTCACCCTCCCCGAGGCGCTGTGGCTGGCCGCCGAGGGCGTCAGCGACGACATCCTCGTCGCCTATCCGACCGCCGACCGCACGGCCGTCGCCGCGCTGGCCGAAGACCCCGCCGCCGCCCGCGCCATCACGCTGATGGTCGACTGCCCCGAGCACCTCGACCTGATCGAGGCCGCGGCCGGCGACCGGCGGATCCGGGTCTGCGTCGACATCGACGCCTCCTATCGTCCGCTCGGCGGGCGCGTCCGGATCGGCGCGCTGCGCTCCCCGCTGCGCACCGCCGCCGAGGTCGGCGCGTTCGCCGAGCGGATCCTCAAGCGGCCCTCGCTGGACCTCGTCGGGCTGATGGCCTACGAGTCGCAGATCGCCGGCGTCGGGGACCTCCCGCCGGGACGTCCCGCCCGGGGCCGCGTCATCCGCGCCATGCAGCGGCAGTCCCGGTTCGAGCTGGCCCGCCGCCGCGCCGCGATCGTCCGGGCCGTCCGCGACCTGGCCGACCTGGAATTCGTCAACGGCGGCGGCACGGGCAGCGTGGAGAAGACCGCCGCCGAACGCGCCGTCACCGAGGTCGCCGCCGGCTCCGGCCTCTACCAGCCGCACCTGTTCGACCAGTACTCCAACTTCACCGGACGTCCCGCCGCCCTGTTCGCGCTGCCCGTCGTCCGGCGCCCCGGGCCCGGCGTCGCGACCTGCCTCGGCGGCGGCTACCTGGCGTCCGGGCCGGCCGACGCCGTCCGCCTCCCCCAGCCGTACCTGCCGGCCGGGCTGTCCTACGACGGCAACGAGGGCGCGGGCGAGGTGCAGACGCCGCTGCTCGGCCGGGCCGCCGACCTGCTGTCCGTCGGCGACCGCGTCTGGTTCCGCCACACCAAGGCCGGCGAGCTGTGCGAACGCTTCGACGCCCTCCACCTCATCGAGGACGGCCGCCACACGGGCACCGTCCCCACCTACCGGGGCGAAGGCAGGACCTTCCTCTGACGAGCCCCGCGCCACCGTCTAGGTTGGGGGCATGGGAGACGAGCCGGTGATCGGCGTGCGGGGAGAGCCGCGGTGAAGATCGCGATCATCGGCGCCGGCAGCGGCTACATGCCGGGCGTCATCCGGGGCCTGCTGCACCGCGCGGACGACCTCGCCGGCGCCGAGCTGGCGTTCCACGACGTCGACACCGCGCATCTCGACGTCATGACGCGGCTGGCCCGCGGCATGTTCTCCGCGCGCGGCGCCGCGTTCACCGTCGAGTCGCACACCGGGCTCAAGCCCGCGCTGGACGGCGCGTCCTACGTCTTCACCACGTTCCGGCCGGGCGGGCTCGCCGCGCGGCACCTGGACGAGTCGATCCCGCTCAAGCACGGCGTCGTCGGGCAGGAGACGGCCGGGCCGGGCGGGTTCCTGATGGCGCTGCGGTCCGTGCCCGTGCTGCTGGAGATCGCGTCGGCCGCCGATCCGGGCGCCTGGATCGTCAACTACACCAACCCGACGAACATCGTCACCGACGCCGTGGCCCGCGCCACCGGCGCGCGCATCATCGGCCTGTGCGACCAGTTCATCGGCGACACCGAGATGTGGGCTGACCTGCTGGGGCTGCCGTCCGAGGGGCTGGAGGCCGACTGGATCGGCCTGAACCACGCCACCTGGGCGCGGCGGCTCCGGCTCGACGGCCGCGAGCTGGACGTCCCGCTGCTGCTGGACGGCCTGGAGGTCCCCGGCGGCGGCGCGACGCCGTGGCGCGACCCGTCCCGCATGGCCGAGCTGGCGAAGGCGCTCGGGTTCCTGCCGAACTCCTACTCCAAGTACTACTTCTTCCACGACGAGGTCGTCGGGGAGCTGCGCGCGAAGGGCAGGACCCGCGCGCAGGACGTCCTCGCCATGCTGCCCGGCTACTACGAGCAGGTGGCCGCGGAGTCGCGGAAGGCCGACCCGGACCCGTCCCGCGAGCGCGGCGGCGGCGAGCACGGGGAGTTCGCGGTGGACGTCATCTGCGCCATGCACCGCGACGAGGGGCGCCGGATGATCGTCAACACCCGGAACGGCGGCGCGGTCTCCTCCCTCGACGCGGACGCGATCGTCGAGGTCCCGTCCCTGGTCGGACGGTCCGGGCCCGTCCCGCTGACGATGGGCGCGCTGCCGGGCCCGGTGCGCGGCCTCACCCAGGCGATCCACGCCTACGAGCGGCTGGCGTCCGACGCGGCCGTCACCGGCGACCGCCGCACCGCGCTGCAGGCCCTCATGGCGCACCCGTTCGTCCGGAGCAAGCACACCGCCGAGAGGATCCTCGCCGAGGGCCTCGCCGCGCACCGCGCCCATCTCCCGCAGTTCGGCTGAACGGCACAGGTCCCGGCTCCGTACTCCATGGTGTGGGAGGAACGGATTGCGGGGCGTACCGGATCGGCCTCGGCGTCTATGCCATCGGACGGCTGGCGGGCGCCGAGGCCGACGAGCTGTCGGCGCACCTGCGCGGCTGCCCGCCCTGCCGCGAGGAGCTCGCCGAGCTGCGCGGCGTGGCCGAACTCCTCGCCTACTCCGCGCGGCAGTGGGGCGTCGCGGTCCCGGCACGCAGAAGCGCCGGCCGCAGACCGCGGACCGGCGCCTCCAGGATGGGCCTCAGCGGCGCCTGCGCCTACGGCGCCACAGGACCAGGGCGGTCACGGTGACGGCCGCGGCGGCGCCCGCGAGCAGCAGCCGCTTGTCGAGCTGACCGTCCTCGCGGTCGTCCTCCTGGTCCTTGGCCTCGCCGGACGGGCGCACCAGCGCGCCGACCGCCTTGGCGACCTGGTCCGCCTCCTCCTTCAGCCGCTCGGCACCGCGCTGCGCGACGTGCTTGGGGTTGAGCCGGTCGGCGAGCTCGTCGACGGTGCGGGCCAGCTCCTGGCGGCGTAGCTCTATCTCCCGTTCCAGCGCCGCCGGGTCGCGGCTCCTGTCAGCCATGCCGTGTCCTTATCGTGTCGGGCGAACTCGTGCGGGACGAACCATGACGAGCCAAACATGATCCGAACAGTGTGGCAGGTCTTCCCGGCGATCGCCCGCCACACCCCAGCCGGTACGGTGGGGAGCCACCATCCGAGCGAAAGGCGGGTCAGGGTGTCCGAGCGGCTCCAGCCGGGCGACGTCGCCCCCGAGTTCGAGCTTCCCGACGCCGGGGGCGTCCCGGTGTCGCTGGCAGCGCTGCGCGGCAGGCGCGTGATCCTGTACTTCTACCCGGCGGCGATGACGCCCGGCTGCACCAAGGAGTCGGTCGACTTCGAGGGCAGCCTGCCCGAGCTGGAGGAGGCGGGCGTCACCGTCGTCGGCATCTCCCCCGACAAGCCCGCCAAGCTCGCGAAGTTCCGGGAGAAGGAGGGGCTGACCTTCCCGCTCCTGTCCGACCCGGACGCCGAGGTCCTCAAGGCCTACGGCGCGTACGGGGAGAAGAAGCTGTACGGCAAGGTCGTCGTCGGCGTCATCCGGTCCACGTTCGTCATCGGGGCGGACGGCCGGATCGAGAAGGCCTACTACAACGTGAAGGCCACCGGGCACGTCGAGCGCCTCCGCCGCGACCTGAAGGTCTAGGAACGGCCCGCCAAGAACCCGGTCCGGCAACGCATCCGGCCGACAACGCACCAGGCCCGCGCCGAGCGCGGGCCTGGTGCGGGCGGGGGGATTCGAACCCCCACGGTGTCGCCACCAACAGGACCTAAACCTGCCGCGTATACCTGATTTCGCCACGCCCGCGGGTGCCTCCGTCCGGAGGCGCGTTCAGCTTAGCGGCTGTTCCCGGACGGCGCGGCGGGTCGTCCACCGGCCTGGAGCGCGGCGCTCCGCCCCTCCGCCCCGGCGGCGGGAGCGGCGGCCTCGCGCCGGGGCGCGCGGTACAGCACCGCGACGATGACCGCGGTGACGGCGAGCGCGACCGACGCGGTGAGGAACGCCGACTGGACGCCGTCGCCGAAGGCCGCCCGCGCCTGGTCGGCGACCTGCGGGCCGATCCGCATCGCGACCGCCAGGGACGACTCGGCCTGCTCGGCGACCGGACCCGGCAGGGAGTCCACGTTCAGGTTCGCGCGGTAGGCGGACTGCAGGATGCTGCCGAGGACGGCGATGCCGAGCGCGCCGCCCAACTCCCGGGCGAGGTCGTTCATCGCCGAGCCCACGCCCTGCTTCTCCACGGGCAGCGCGTCGGTGATGGACGCGGTGGACGGGGTCATGGCGAGCCCCATGCCGGCGCCGAACGGGACGAGTCCCGCCAGCAGCAGCCAGTAGGTGCTGTCCTCGTCCAGCAGGGAGAAGATCAGCATCGCGAGGGCGACGAGGAGCAGCCCGGCCGTGACGACGCGGCGCGGGCCGAGCCGGGCGGCGAGCCGCGGCGCGACGCCCCGGGCGAACGGCATCATCATCAGCGCCATGGGCAGCAGGCTGAGCGCCCCCACCAGCGCGCTGTCGCCCTTCACCAGCTGCAGGTACTGCAGGACGATGAAGACGAAGCCGAAGAAGGCGAAGAACTGGAGGGTGATCGTGAGGGCGCCCGCGGAGAACGCCCGGATGCGGAACAGCCGCGGGTCGAGCAGCGGGTTCGGGCGCCTCAGTTCCCACAGGACGAACCCGGCGAGGATGACGACCGCGGCGCCGAGGCCGAGCAGCGTCCGCGGGCTGCCCCAGCCCTCCACCGGCGCCTCGATGATCGAGTAGACGCCGGCGCCGAGCCCGGCGACCGTGATCACGGCCCCGGTCAGGTCGAGCCTCGGGGCGTCCGGCTCGGCCGACTCGGGGACGACGGCGAGCGTGGCGACGAGCGCGACGACGGCGAGGACGACGTTCATCCAGAACACCGACCGCCACGACCACGCCTCCAGCAGGCTCCCCGACACCAGCAGGCCGAAGATGCCGCTGGCGCCGGCGACGCCGGCCCAGGCGCCGACCGCGCGGGTGCGCTGCTCGGCCGGGAACGTGGAGGTGATCGTCGACAGCGTCGCCGGCATCACCAGGGCGGCGCCGACGCCGAGCACGCCGCGCATCGCGATCAGCCAGTCCGGGTCGCTCGCGAGCGCCGCGGCGGCCGAGCCCGCGCCGAAGACGACGAGCCCGGCGGCGAGCGCGCGGCGGCGCCCGTACCGGTCGCCGATGGCGCCGCCGAGCAGCAGCAGCGCGGCGAACACGAGCGCGTACGCGTCGATGATCCACGCGAGCTCGGTCAGCCCGGCGTGGGTGTCGCGGGCGATGGACGGCACCGCGGTGTTGAGGGACGCCACGGCCGACACGACCGTCGCGAGGGACAGCATCACGGCCGGCAGCACCGCGCGATGGACGGTGCCCGGTCCTTCCTTGCCGGTGGCCATGAGAAGCCTCCTGAGGGGGGTTTCTGTTCTCTGCGTTTCCTCGAATCTGGCCTCCGGCCCGGCTATATTTCAACCGTGATGAATAAATCCGGAGCGTCCCGGGGCCGGCGCCGCGGCAGCCCCGACACCCGGGAGGCGATCCTCGCGGTGGCCCGGCGCCGCTTCCTCGCCGACGGCTACCAGCCGGTCACGATGCGGTCCATCGCCGCCGAGGCCGGCGTCGACGCCGCGCTGATCAGCTACTTCTTCGGGTCGAAGCGGGGCCTGTTCGGCGCGGTGCTGGGCCTGGTCGCCAACCCGCCCGAGGTGCTGGCGGGCGCGCTGCCCGGCGACCCGGCGACGCTGCCCGAACGCGTCCTGGAGGCGCTGCTGACCGCGTGGGACGACCCCGAGAAGGGCGCCCCGCTCGTGTTCCTCGTGCGCAACGCGGTGCAGGACCCGGAGCTGACCCGGCTGGTCCGCGACCTCATCGAGCGCGAGATCGTCGGCCGCATCGCCGAGTACGCGGGCGGCCCGGAGGCGCGGGCGCGCGCCGCGGCGTTCGGCACCCAGCTCGCCGGGCTGATCTTCGTCCGCTACCTCATCGGCGTGGAACCCGTCGCGTCGATGCCGCGTGATGAATTAATCCGGCAGCTCGCCCCGGGGCTTCGGGCCGCCCTGTTCCGCCCGCGGCGGCGGTCCCCGATCCAGAGATCCGCCCGTCCCGGCGGTTAGGGACGCACCCCCGCGCGGGTTCCGGTCGGCACGCCCCGCCGCCCGCCCAAGTATGTGAAAAGAAAGCCTCGGCAGGCGGGGGAAGGCCGTCCTACGCTGGTCGGGTCCGTCCGCCACGCGCAGTCGGTGACACCATGACCACACCCCCGGCGGGCACCGCCGCGAGCGACACCTTCACGCACTTGCTGCTGCCCTTCGACGGGATGGAGCAGTTCCTCGGCGGCGCCGTCCCGTTCCTGAGCGCGGGCGTCGACGCGGGCGACCGCGTCCTCGCGGTGTGCGGGCCCGCCCGGGAGGCGCTGCTGCGCGATGCGCTCGGCCCCGCCGCCGGCGGCGTCGAGTTCACCGCGGCCGCCGCCTGGTACGAGCACCCGTCCCGGACGATGTCGGACTGCCTGAGCGACGCCTGCGACACCGCGCGGCAGGGGCGCCGGCTCCGGCTCCTCGGCGAGCCGGTGTGGGCGACGCGCCCCCCGCTGGAGGTCGTCGAATGGCAGCGCGCGGAGGCCGTCCTGAACATCGCGTTCCGCGGCACCGGAGCCGCGATCATGTGCCCGTACGCGGCGTCGCTTCCGGCGTCGGTCGTCGCGGCCGGGCGCAAGACCCACCCGGAGACCGTGCGCGGCGCGCGGGCCGTCGCCAACCCCGGCTTCCTGAACCCGTGGACGTTCTGCGGCCAGTGCGACGACGAGCCGCTGCCCCCGCCGCCCGCCGGCGCCGAGACGCTGGACATCGACCGCCCCGACCTGTACTGGCTGCGCGCCTACGTCGCCGACTGCGCGCGGCAGACGCCGCTGCCCGAGGAGGACCGGCAGCGGCTGCTGGTCGCGGTCACCGAGATCGTCACCAACGCGCTCCGGCACGGCGCGCCGCCCGTCGTCCTGCGCCTGTGGACGGACGAGTCGGACGGGACGGCCGCGCTGGTCTGCGAGGTGACCGACAAGGGACGGTGGGCGCCGGGCACCGGGTACGGGCTCGTCCCGCCGGCGCCGGGCAGCACCGCGTCCGGCGGACGGTTCGGGCTGTGGGCGGTGCGGTTACTGTGTTCCGTCGTCCAGATCCGGACGGGCGAGGACGGCACGGCGGTCCGGCTGCGGCTCACCCTTCCCCACCCCCCTGACCACGTCCGGATGAACGGAGCGTGAGGAACTCCATGCGTTGGGCTTCCAAAAGCGGCCATCCGGCGTACGCTGAACGAATCCGCACTACATCCGATGGGCAGGCCATGGAGACACCCTGGTTCGCCAAGCGCCCTGTCAGCGACGTCCGGCCGGGAGACCACGGCTGGCTGGCCTACAGCGGCCCGGAAGAGCGCGACCGGATCATCGAGCCCTTCATCCAGGAGGGCCTGAGGACCGGAGAAAAGGTCGTGTACGTCACCGACACGCCCGCCGACCGGCTGCCCGGCCTCGGGCCCGCGCACCGGGTCGACGTGCACCCCCACATGAGATCGGGCCAGCTGCGGGTGATCACGCGGCCGGAGGCGTGCCTCGACCGGAACGGGACCTTCGCACCGTCCAAGATGGCCGACACCATCGGCCGCGAGGTCGGCGCGGCATTCGACCAGGGCTTTCGCGCCGTCCGGCTCACCACCGACTACAGCTGGCTGCTGGACCGGCCGGGACGGTCCGACCTCGGGCTGATGCTGGGCTGCGAGCACCGGGTCGGCGACGCCGTCTCGCCGAGCACCATGGCGATGGCGATCTGCCAGATCGACCGGCGCGCGTGCCCTCCCGACCAGCTCATCGCCCTCCGCGACACACACGAGGTCCTCGTGGAAGTGAACCCCGAATTCGATGACGGGATCCTGAAGATAGTGCGCACATTCGAACCGGACGGGCTGCGCGTCGAAGGGGAGCTCGACGCCGCCCGGCACTCGGTGTTCGCCGAGAAGCTGTCGCAGGTGCGGCCCGGCGGCGGCAGCGTCCACCTCGACCTGTCCCGGCTGGGCTTCATCGACCTCGGCGCGCTCCACCTGCTGGCCCGGCACGCCACCCGGCTGCCCGCCGACGCCTCGCTGGTCCTCGACCACCTCTCGCCGGACGTGGAGCACGTCATCGAGATGGTCGGCTGGCACCGGCTGCCCGGCCTCGCCCGCGGGCAGGGGACCCCGCAGATGGGAGGCCTCTGCTGATGGCATTGGAGCACAGGGCCTTCCTGTACGGCGGCACCGACGAGTTCCTGTCGGTCGCCGTCCCGTACCTGAAGGCCGGCCTCGAACGTGACCAGGCCGTCGTCGCGGTGGCACGCGAGCCGAACCTGACCGCTCTGCGCGACACGCTCGCCCCGTACGGCGCCGCGATCGACTACATCGACTCCGCCGGCTTCTACCAGCACCCCGTCCGCACCCTGCGCGACTACCAGAACCTGGTAAGGGACAGCGCCCCGCGCTCCGTGTGCGCGCTCGCCGAACCTGTCTGGGACGGGTGGAGCGAGCGGCAGGCGCTCGAATGGGTCCGCTACGAGTCGCTCATCAACGTCGTGTTCGGGGAGACGGACGCCTGCGCGCTGTGCCCCTACGACACCGAGACGCTGCCCGCCCGCATCCTCAACGAGGCGCGGCGCACCCATCCGCTGCTGGTGACCGGACGGCAGGACGGCGGCAACAGCGAGTACGTCGACCCCGTCGCGTTCGGGGCGGGCTGCGACCGGCGCGTCCGCCTCGACCGCCCGGCCGGCGCCGACTACCTCGCCATCGACGGCGCCGACCTGCACGGCCTGCGGTCGTTCGTCGGCGAGCGGGCCCACAAGCACGGCCTTGCCAAGCAGACGGCGCAGAACCTCGTCACCGCCGCCAACGAGGTCGCCGCGAACGCGCTCCAGCACGGCACGCCCCCGATCGGCCTCTGGGTCTGGCAGGACGGCCCCGACCTGATCTGCGAGGTCGGCGACCACGGCTTCTGGCACCCCGCGCCCGGCCCGCTGACCGGCTACGTCCCGCCCGACTCGGCGCTCCAGCGCGGCTTCGGGCTCTGGACCGTCCGCCTCCTGGTCGACCTGATGGAACTGCGCACCGGCTGGGACGGCACGTTCGTCAGGCTCCTGGTCCAGTCGTGACGCCGGCGGGCGGAGGAACCACCGGGGTCGCGCTCGGCTCCCTCGCGCTCGGCTCCCCGACGCCCGGTGAAGCCGGTGAGCCCGCTCCGCCCGGTCCGCTCGGTCCGCTCGGCGAGGGCGGGACGGGTCGACCCGGGGACGCCGGATTCGGTGTGGGCACGGTCGTGGCACTCGGCGCGGGTTCCGGGGTGCGCGGGTGCTCCGCCGGTGTGGACGTCGTCCCGGGCGGTGTCAGCGGGCGCGCGGGCTCGGGCCGTCCGGCTCCGGGCCACAGCAGCACCGCCACCGCCACCACGACGGCGGCGGTGACGGCCGCCGCCACGGCCGGGAAGGCCCAGCGCCGTAGGCGTGCCCGCCACGCCGGGGCGGTCTCGCTCCCCGCGTCCTGAAACCTGCGGACGGTCTCGGGGTCAGCGTGGATCTCGTCCGCGGCCGCGCGGTAGTGGTCGCGCAGCAGGGCGTCGAGCTCGTCGTTCATGCCCTGCCCTCCGTCATGTGCTCCCGCAGCGCCGCCATGGCCCGCGCGGCGTGGCTCTTCACCGTCCCCCGGGAGATCCCGAGCGTCTCGGCGATCTCGTGCTCGCTCAGGTCGCACCAGTAGCGCAGGACGACGACCGCCCGCTGCTTCGCGGGCAGCGCGCGCAGCACCTCGTCGAGGTCGCCCGCGCCGGCCCCCGCCGCCGCGGCGGGTGCGCCCGCGAGCCGCTCGACGTCGGCGACCGACCCGACCGGGGTGTCGCGGCGCCGCGCCCGGCGCTTGTTCTCGTCGATCGCGAGGTTGACCAGCACCCGGCGCGCGTACGCCTCCGGGTTGCCGTCCGCGAGCCGCCGCCACCGCCGGGCCACCCGCTCGTACGCGACCTGCAGCAGGTCCTCGGCGAGGTGCCGGTCGTAGACCAGGAACACGGCCGTGCGCAGGAGGCGGCCCGCGGTGACGGTGACGAACTCGTCGAACGAGCCCTCCGCCCCGCGGACCTCCTCCTCGGTGCTCAACGTGGACAGACCGCACCTACCTCGGCTTCGGGGCGCCGGGCGGCGCGGGCACGACCGTGGGCTCGTCCCGCGGCGGCGCCGGTGCGGGCGCCGCGGGCGCCTGCGCGGCGTCGGTCGGATACGTCGCGCATCCGGGCGGCGGGCTCGCCGGCTCCGGGGAGGCGGGCTTCGGAGCGGCGGGCGCGGAGGTCGCGGGCCCCGGGGAGGCGGGCTCCGGGGACGCGGGCTTCGGGGTGGCGCGCTTCGGGGCGGCGGACGTCGTGGGCTCCGGCGAAGCGGGCCTCACTGCCTTCGGCGGGCGCGCGGGCCGTGCCGCCGGCTCGGACGGCACCGGCCGGGGCGTCGGGCGCGCGGGTTCGCAGGACGGCGGCGCGGACGGGGCGGGCGTCGCCCGCTGCCCGGCGGGGTACGTCACCGCGTTCGTCGCCGCCACCTGCCGCGTGCTCGCCGGGGCGTCCGTCCCGGCCGCCAGCCAGGTCCCGGCGGCGAGGACGCCCGCCCCTCCGAGCGCGGCGAGCGCGAGCACCGGCCCGCGGCGGACAAGGCCCTTGTCGATCATGTTGCTCCTCGGGGGAAGGTTTCCCTACACCCCCGATAACCCCTGCGGCGGGCGTCCAGGTTGTCATGCCCGCCCGTTTTTCCCGCCCCGTTCTCCGCCTAGCGGAGCCCGGCGGCGTCCAGAGCGCTGGGGAGGATCTCGGCCATGGCGCGGAAGGCGCGCCCGCGGTGGCTGATCGCGTCCTTCTCCGCGGCGGTCATCTCGGCGGTCGTGCGGGTCTCGCCGTCCGGGACGAAGATCGGGTCGTAGCCGAAGCCGCCGGTGCCGCGCGGCTCCCGGATCAGCGTGCCGCGCATCCGCCCCTCCACGCAGTGCTCCACACCGCCGGGGACGACGAGCGCGGCCACGCACAGGAAGGCGGCGCCGCGCCGGTCGCCGGGCACGTCGGCGACCTGGTCGAGGACGAGCCGCAGGTTGGCGGCGTCCCGGTCGCCGGTGCCGAACCGGCCCGACCAGCGGGCGGACAGCACGCCGGGCATGCCGTTCAGCGCGTCCACGCACAGGCCGGAGTCGTCGGCGACCGCGGGCAGGCCGGTGAACGCGGCGATCGCGCGGGCCTTCAGCAGCGCGTTGCCCTCGAAGGTCGGCTCGGTCTCGGGCACGTCGGGGGCGCCGGGGAACTCCTCCAGGCCCACCACGTCCAGCCCGCCGAGGATCCGGCGCAGCTCGGCGACCTTGCCGCGGTTGCCGGTCGCCAGCACGACCCGCGTCATCGGCCGAGCGCCTCGGCCTGGAGCCGGGTCAGCTCGGCGCAACCGCCCGCCGCGAGGTCGAGCAGCGCGTCCAGCTCGGCCCGGTCGAACGGGGTGCCCTCGGCGGTGCCCTGCACCTCCACGAACCGGCCGTCGCCGGTGCAGACGACGTTCATGTCCGTCCCGGCGGCGGAGTCCTCCTCGTAGCACAGGTCGAGGCGGGGCTCGCCCTCCACGACGCCGACGCTGACCGCCGACACCGAGGTGATGAGCGGGTCGCCCTTGAGCAGCCGGCGCTCGCGCATCCAGCCGACCGCGTCGGCCAGCGCCACGTACGCGCCGGTGATCGCGGCGGTGCGGGTGCCGCCGTCGGCCTGCAGGACGTCGCAGTCGAGCTGGACGGTGTTCTCGCCGAGCGCCTTGAGGTCCAGGCAGGCCCGGATCGACCGGCCGATCAGCCGGGAGATCTCGTGGGTGCGCCCGCCGATCCGCCCCTTCACCGACTCCCGGTCGTTGCGGGTGTTGGTGGCGCGCGGCAGCATCGCGTACTCGGCCGTCACCCAGCCGAGGCCGCTGTCGCGCCGCCAGCGGGGCACCGACTCCTGCACGGACGCGGCGCACAGCACCCGGGTGGCGCCGAACTCCACGAGCACCGACCCCTCCGCGTGGTCGAGCCATCCGCGCTGGATGCGGACGGGACGGAGCTGGTCGTGTGCGCGATCATCGGGACGGGCCATGCGCCCAACCCTAGCGGGACTCACAGGGTGTAACGGGCGCCCACCCTGGCCAGTTCGATGGGGCCGTCATAGGAGGCGGCCCTGGCCTCCTTGAGGGACATGTCCGGGTCGTTCCACGGCACGAGGTGGGTGAGGACGAGCCGCCCCACGCCCGCGCGGGCGGCGTGCTCGGCGGCCTCCCGGGCGGTCAAGTGCAGCTCGGACGGCAGGCCCGGCCCGTCCAGGAAGGACGCCTCGCAGAGGAACAGGTCGGCGCCGGTCGCCAGCTCGACCAGGGCCTCCGACGCGCCGGTGTCGCCCGAGTAGGCGAGCGTCCTGCCGCCGTGCTCGATGCGGAACGCGTACGCCTCGACCGGGTGCGGCATCAGCGCCGTCGTGACCCGGAACGGTCCGATCTCGTAGGGGCCGCGGCGCAGCGTGCGGAACTCGAACGTCTCCGACATGCCGGGGTCCGGTTCGAGGTCGTAGGCGCGGGCCATGCGGGCGGCGGTGTCCGCGGGGCCGTACACGGGGATGCGGGGAACCGGGCCGCCCGGCCGGTACGTGCGCGCCACCCAGTATCCGCACAGGTCCAGGCAGTGGTCGGCGTGCAGGTGCGAGATGCAGACGGCGTCGATCTCGTACAGCGAGCGGAACCGCTGCAGCGACCCGAGCGCCCCGTTCCCGAGGTCGAGCACCAGCGCGTAGCCGCCCGCCTCGATCAGGTAGCTGGACGCGGGGCTGTCCGGCCCCGGGAAACTGCCGGAGCAGCCGATCACAGTGACCCGCACGCTCACTCCTCCTCTTGTGTCCCCGAGGAATCAGGTGGTCAGAGCCTTGCTCAACGTCGTCTCCACCGCGCCGATCTCGGGCCCGAGGAAACGGCGGCCGAGCTCGGCGAACACGGCGGGGTCCCCGGTGGCGCGGAACCGGTGCCGCGGCCGTGGCGTCGCCTCGGCGCGGGCCAGCCCCCGATCGTGCAGCACTCGGTACACGTCCTTGGCGGTCTCGTCGGCGCTTGAGACCAGTGTGACCCCGTCTCCGACGACATACGAGATGACGCCGGTCAGAAGCGGGTAATGGGTGCAGCCGAGAATGAGGGTGTCGCACCCGGCGTCCATGATCGGACGCAGGTAGCCCCGGGCCGCTTCGAGCAACTCCTCGCTCATCGTCACGCCCGCCTCGACGAACTCGACGAAGCGCGGGCAGGCGGCGCTGACGAGCTCGATGTGCGGCGCGGCGGCGAACGCGTCGTCGTAGGCGCGGCTGGTCACGGTGGCCTGGGTGGCGATCAGCCCGACCCGCCCGTTGGAGGTGGCGCGGGCCGCGCGCCGGGTCGCCGGGTTGATGACCTCGACGACCGGGACGTCGTAGCGCTCGCGGGCGTCGCGCAGCATTGCCGAGCTGGCACTGTTGCAGGCGATGACCAGCATCTTCACGCCCTCGTCGACGAGCTCGTCGAGCATCTCCAGCGCGTAGGCGCGGACCTGCGCGATCGGCCGCGGTCCGTACGGCTGGCGGGCGGAGTCGCCCAGGTAGACGATCGGCTCGTTCGGCAGCTGGTCGAGGACGGCGCGGGCCACCGTGAGGCCCCCGAACCCGCTGTCGAAGATCCCGATGGGCGCGTCCTGGTGGCCGTCCGCCCGGGATGGATCTGACATGGTGCCCAAGGCTAAGCGACACGGCCCCGCGCGGGTGCGTCATGCGTTGGACATCACACCGTCACACGCCGGAAAACCCTCCAGCTCACGCCGCGGACGCGTGATCCGGTCGTCGGCCGCCGCGAAACGCCGTGCTTTCCGCCGATCGGCGCGGCGGGCTCGGATGCGGCGGGCTCGGGTGCCGGGTCAGGCGCTGGGACGGGGGGCGCGGGCGAGCTGGCGGCTCTGCGCGACGAGGCGGCCGGCGGTGTCCCACACCTCGACCTCCTCGTCGAACCAGCCGCCGGACAGCAGCCGCCCGGTGCCGTGCACGGCGAGCCAGCCCGGCGCGGGGACGGCCCGCATGTGCCAGGTCAGCTCGACGGTCGGGGCCCAGCCCTGCGCGCCGAGGTTCAGCGCGACGGGCGGCAGCGCGTCCACGGCCAGCGCGAGGGAGTAGGCGTCGAAGGGGTGGCCGCAGCGGTGCCGGAACCAGGCCCGGATCTCCGGGCGCCCGAGCGGCTGCCCGTCGAGCCAGCCCATCGTGGTCCGGTCGAAGCGCATGTCGACCTGGTCGGCGAAGTCGCCGGCGCCGCTGGGGGGCCGGACGTCGGTGCACTCCTCCAGCGGCGGCATGGCGACGGACGGCCCGGCCGTGTAGTCGGGCTCGGTGGCCGGGTCGAGGGTGCCGGTGGTGATCAGCGCGTCCACGACGGGACGGTCGTCCTGGACGAGGGTGACCAGCGACGAGGCGGCCGTGCGGCCCTCCTTGCGCGAGTCGACGACCAGCCGGGCGGGGCCCGCCTTGACGACGCGGTGGAAGTCGGCCGCGGTCGAGACGGGGTGCTGGTGCGGGGACGCGTCCACGGCGGCGCGGGCGAGGACGGCCATCAGGTAGCCGCCGTTGAGCGCGCCGCCGATGCCGTAGCCCGCGTCCAGGACGATCTCGTACCGGCCGTCGCCGACCCGCTCGACCGCGGTCGCCTCACCGAACCCGCTCATCGTCCCTCCCTGCGCGCCGCGTCGGCACACCCGGCACATTCTAGAATCACGTTCGATAACGCACTCTACAGTGCCGGACGTGCACCGGAACGTGCCGGGTCCGGTCCGGGCGGGGCCGGGCCGGCCGCCCCCGCACCGGGTCAGGCCCAGAGCTGGCCTTCGAGGCGGGCCTCCGCCTCCTCCAGGGTGCCGCCGTACGCGCCGGTGGACAGGTACTTCCAGCCGCCGTCGGCGACCACGAACGCGATGTCAGCCCGCTCGCCCGCCTTGGCCGCCTTGGCCGCCATCCCGAGCGCCGCGTGCAGCGCGCCGCCCGTCGAGATGCCCGCGAAGATGCCCTCCAGCTCCAGCAGCTCGCGGGTGCGGCGCAGCGCGTCCCGCGACGCCACCGAGAACCGGGTGGTCAGCACCGACTCGTCGTACAGCTCGGGGATGAAGCCCTCGTCGATGTTGCGCAGCCCGTATACCATCTCCCCGTAGCGGGGCTCCGCCGCGACGATCTTGACGTCCGGCACCTGCTCGCGCAGGTACCGGCCGACGCCCATCAGCGTGCCGGTGGTGCCGAGCCCGGCGACGAAATGCGTGATCGACGGCAGGTCGGCGAGGAGCTCCGGGCCGGTCGTCTCGTAGTGCGCGAGCGCGTTGGCCTCGTTGCCGTACTGGTAGAGCATCACCCACTCGGGGTTCTCCTCCGCCAGCCCCTTCGCCACCCGGACGGCCTCGTTCGAGCCGCCCGCCGCCGGCGAGAAGATGATCCGGGCGCCCCACATCTCCAGGAGCTGGCGGCGCTCGGCCGAGGTGTTCTCGGGCATCACGCACACCATCTCGTAGCCGCGCAGCTTGGCGGCCATGGCCAGCGAGATGCCCGTGTTGCCCGACGTCGGCTCCAGGATCGTGCAGCCCGGCGTGAGCAGCCCCTCCTTCTCCGCCTTCTCGATCATGTAGAGGGCGGGGCGGTCCTTCACCGAACCGGTGGGGTTGCGGTCCTCCAGCTTGGCCCAGAGCCTGACGTCCGCGCTCGGCGACAGCCGCGGCAGCCCGACCAGCGGCGTGCGGCCGAGGGAGTCCAGCAGTGAGTCGAAACGCATGCCGGCCCGGCTCAGCCGCCGGCCACTGCCGGGAGGATGGTGACGTTGTCGCCGTCGGCGACCTGCGTCTCCAGCCCGCCGAGGAAGCGCACGTCCTCGTCATTGAGGTAGACGTTGACGAACTTGCGCAGGCCCTTGTCGTCCACCAGCCGGTCGCGCAGGCCGGCGTGCCGGGTGTCCAGGTCGGCGAACAGCTCGTCGAGCGTGCCGCCCTTGCCCTCGACGGCCTTCTCGCCGCCGGTGAGGTTGCGCAGGATCGTCGGGATCCGGACCTCGATCGCCATCGCGGTGATCTCCTTCTACGTCGTACGGGGCTGCCCGCCCCTGCGTCACAACCGGGCGGGCGGCGGGATGATTCCAGGCGTGATCAGCGCGTCAGCGACAGTCGTAGACGACCTCGGCGCGCGAGTGCCCGAACAGGAAGCTCTGCACGGGGGGCACGGCGGCGGACCCGGCGCGGCGCCGCACGCCGCGCGTCCCACGCTCGCTCGTCCCCATGGGGCCCAGTTTACCGGCCGCCGCCCCGCCGCTCCCCGTCGCCATCAGCCCGAGTACGCCTCCACGACGGAGACCTCTTCCTCGGTCACCTCGCCGTCCACGATCCGGAACGACCGGAACTCGGTCCCGTCCTCCTCGCGCGTCGAGACGAGCACGTAGTGCGCGTTCGGCTCGGACGCGTAGGAGATGTCCGTGCGGGACGGGTACGCCTCGGTGGCGGTGTGCGAGTGGTAGATCACCACCGGCTCCTCGTCCCGGTCGTCCATCTCCCGCCAGACCTTCAGCTGCTCCTGCGAGTCGAACCGGTAGAAGGTCGGCGACCGCTCGGCGTTGACCATGGCGACGAACCGGACGGGACGGTCCGAGCCGATCGGGCCGGCGATGATGCCGCAGGCCTCGTCGGGGTGGTCGGCGCGCGCATGCGCGATGATCTGCTCCACCAGGGCGCGCTCGATCGTCAGCATGCCCCGAAGGCTACCCGGCGGCGCTTCCGCGCCCGGCGCCGCCCGCCCCCGCACGCGCCCCCGCATGGGGCCTCAGCCGAGCCGGACGCGCAGCCTGATCCTGGTGCCCCGCGCGCCCGACCGGATCTCGACGATGTGGCAGAGCCGCCGGACGGCCCACATCGCCGCGTCGCCCCCGTGCGCGTCCGGCGGCACGTGCCCGAGGAACCGGTCGGCGAGCATCCGCCCCGGGTCGTCGACGTCGCACACCAGCTCGCCGTCCTCCGCCCACACCAGCAGCGCCCCGTGGCCGCCGCCGTCGCGGACGATGCCGGTCGCGACCTCGTTCACCGCCAGGACGAACGGGAGCGTCCGGTCGCCGGGCAGGCCGTGCCGGGCGGCCTCGGCGGTCAGGAAGTCGCGCAGCGCCGGCAGGGCGCCCGCCGCGAACGTCCGGCGCACCGCGGCCGTCGGGGGCGGCGGCAGCGGGCCGGCGTTGCATTCGGCGTAGTACTCGGCCGGATCGGTGAAGCGCTCGCTCACCGCCGTCCCGTCCGGGCCGGTCAGCTCGGGGTGGGTGCGGGCCGCGCCCTCCAGGACGTGTCCGGGCAGCCCCGCCGCGTCGTACGCGCACACGATCGTCGAGGGGGTGCCGGCGAACACCACGTTCAGCAGGCACTCGTGCCGCTTCCACTCCCGCGTCTCCAGCGGGGTCAGGCCGTCCCAGACGGGCTCGGCGAGCAGCCGCAGCCGCCCGCGCGGCCACCAGTCGGCGCGCGCCCGGTCGTGGCAGGACGCCAGCGCCTGCACCGGGCCGTCGCCGAACCACTCCGCCGCGTCGATGAACTCGATGCCCGCGACGGTCCTCGGGCCGAGCCGCTCGCGGAGCTCGGCGGACACCGGCGGCGCCACGACGGCGACGACCGCGTCGTCCGCGCGCCGCCCGTCCCGCAGGAACGGGACGGCCGACAGCAGGAAGTCCTGCCGCGATCCGTACAGCAGGGCCCGGTGCGCGAACAGGTCCCGGCCCGCCTCCGGCCCGCGCGGGCCGGCCACGGCGGGACCGCCTCCGGCGGCTCCCGTCGATCCGTTCACGGCGCGCTCTCCGTAACGATGCCGGGCGCGGTGTCCCAGCCCGCGGCCCGCATCATCAGCTCCATGCAGCCCGGCATCGACCGCAGGATCACCTGCCGGTCCAGGACGCTGCTCATCTCGTTGGCGCGGATCAGGGCGCGCAGCCCGTCCAGGTCGCAGAACTCGAGCCGGGACAGGTCGAGGCACACGTGCGCGGCGCCGCCGCCGACGTCGCGCAGCGCCTCCACCAGCGCGGGCAGCGTCGACTCGTCGATCGCGCCGGACAGCCGGAGGCCGGGCGGCGCGAACAGCGGCACGATCGTCAGCACCCCGTCGTCGTACACGGCGTCGGCCCGGACCCGCCCGCCGTGCCGCGCCTCGATCTCGCGCAGGTGGTCGCCGGCGAACCAGCGCCGGTCGAACTGGCACAGCGCCATCGCGCGCCCGGCCCGGCCGACGGCGCGGTGGACGGCGTCCTCGAAGGCGGTGAACCGCTCCGTCCCCGGCCAGCCGCGCAGGGACGGGCACGCCTGCGCCGTGACCCGCACGCCCGTGCGCCCCCGCGCCAGCGCCTCGTCGAGCACGGCGCCGAGGTCGGTCCCGGCGGTCGGCAGGACGGTCAGGCGGCCGTCGCTGAGCGCCGCCCCGAACCGATCGCGGAGCCGGTCCCGGAGCCGCGCGGCGGCGGCGTCGGCCAGTTCGCCGTCCACCAGGTAGACGAGATCGTGGCCGGCCCGCAGCCCGTCGTCGAGGAACGTCGTCAGCACGGCCCGGCGCTCCTCGTCGTTGACGTACGCGAGGCACAGGTGGTCGCCGAACCACATGTCGCCGACCGCCCGCGCCGCGCCGGGGCCGGCGCCGGGGTCGGCGTCGCGGACCTGCCCGGATCCCATGCCTCCTCCTCGGCCGCCGAAGCCGCCCGCGTGCCCTAGCGGGCGGCGCGTTCGATCGAGACGCCCGGGGCCTCGTCCAGGCCCTCGGCGCGGAGCCCCGCGTGCACCTCGGCGGGCACGCCCCGCAGCAGCAGGCCCCGGTCGCGCGCGGGGCGGTCGGCCCCGGTCAGCATCCGCAGGCCGTCCGGGTCGCAGGCCTCCAGGCCCTCCAGGTCGAGGCAGAGCAGGCCGGTCCGGGTCTTGATCGACTCCAGCACGGACGCGGCGGCGGGACGGGTCGCCGCGTCGATGACGCCGGCCACCCGCGCCCCGGGCGGGCTGAACAGGGGGCTGATCCGCAGCGCCCCGTCGTCGTAGTAGTCGTTGGCGCGCACGCGGCCCATGTGGGCGGCCTCCACGTCCGCGAGCCGGGCCCCCTCGAACCAGCGCCGGTCGAACTGGCAGATCGCCATCGCCTTCAGGTCGGTCGTCATGAAGACCTCGTCCAGCATCCGCTCGAAGTCGCCGTGCTGGTGGGTGCCGGGCCAGCGGCGCAGCGAGAACCGCGCCTCGCCCGCGATCCGCACCCCCGAGTACCCCTGGACGAGCGCGAGGTCGATCTCGGTCGCCATCAGCTGGAGGCTCTCGGACGGGTCGAACCGGCCGCTCGCCAGGAACGTCTCCTCGGCCGTCCGGACGACGAAGTGCCCCTCCTCCATGGCCTCGGCGAGGTCGACCGGCGCGCCCTCCGGGGCGGCGTGCGGGGCGGCGGCGTGCGGGGCGGGGCCCGTGCTCTCGTGCTCGGCGAGCAGCCAGCCGAGGACGTCGCCCGCGCGGACGCCGTCCGAGATGTAGATGACCTTGTGCCCCGCGGCGACCCCGTCGCGGGCGTACGCGGCCATGATCGACCGCCGTTCCTCGTCGTTGTCGAAGATGAGGGCCAGATGGTCCCCGAGCTCCATCGCGCCGACCGGCTTGGTACCGGTCCCCACTGCCGACATGGACGCCTCCGAGTTGTCCGCGGCCCGCGGTGGCGGGCCCCTCAGTCCCCTGCGACAACGCTAACAACGCTCCGCACAGACGTCCCGACAATCGGTAATGTCCGCTTTGGCCGGGTGTGGACGTTCCGGCCGCCGGCCCTCAGAGCACGCCGGCCCTCAGAGCACGCGGACGAGGCTCTCCTGCAGCATCGTCAGCCAGTCATAGGCCGCGAACATGGGGGCGCGGGGATCGCGCGGGTCCATGCTCCCCGCCTGCTCGTACCAGTCCTCGGTGATGTCCAGCCGGGTGCCGAGCGCGAGCCGGACGTCGTTCAGCGCCCGCAGCCAGGCCTGAGCCTGCTTCTCGTCCAGGACGGCGTCCGTGCCCTCCTGGCGCAGCACGCCGAGGACGGTCTCGGCCGCCTCGCGCTTGCCGTCGCGCAGCCCCATCTCGGTGTAGCGGCGGAACTCCCCGGCAGCCTCGCCGTCGTCGCGGTAGGCGTCCGGGAACAGCCGCGCCAGCACCGGGTCGTCCGGCGCCCTCGTGTTCTCGGAGATGCCGATGGAGGCCAGTTCGCCGTCCGCGTCCGGCGCGTCGCCGAGCAGTGCGAGCAGCTGCTCCATCAGGGCGCGCACGAGCGCGGTCTCCTCGGCCTCCAGGCGCACCCGGACGCCGTCGCGGGTCTTCTTCACATGGCTCATCGGCTCAGTCGTCCTGCTTGACGGTGGCCCACAGGCCATAGGAGTGCAGGATCTCCACGTCCCGCTCCATCTCCTCGCGGGTGCCGTTGGCCACGACGGCGCGCCCCTTGTGGTGCACGTCGAGCATCAGCTTCTCGGCCTTGGTCTTCGGGTAGCCGAAGACCGCCTGGAACACGTACGTGACGTAGGACATCAGGTTGATCGGGTCGTTCCAGACGATCGCCAGCCACGGCCGGTCGGGACGCACGTCCTCCTCGGCGTCCGGCCGTTCCAGCTCCACCGGTGCGGGCGCCGTGCTCATGGCGCTCATCGACGGCGTGCCCCCTCTCTCTACGCGAAGTCGGTCCGCCCACCGCACCCCGATGCTATGCGCGGTTCGCGGCGGCGGCCCGCACGTCCATCGTGCCCACATGAGACCGTATGGTTCCACTGTGGACCTTGGTGACGGCACCGCGCTGCTGACCGACCAGTACGAGCTGACCATGCTCAAGGCCGCGCTGCGCAGCGGGACGGTCGGGCGCCGCGCCGTCTTCGAGGTTTTCGCGCGGAGCCTGCCCGCCGGGCGCCGCTACGGGGTCGTCGCGGGCACCGGGCGGCTCCTGGACGCGATCGAGGCGTACCGCTTCGGCACCACCCAGCTGGACTTCCTCATCTCCCGCGGGATCGTGGACGAACCCACGGCGCAATGGCTGGAGAAGTACCGCTTCACCGGGAACGTCTGGGGTTACGCCGAAGGCGACTGCTACTTCCCGGACTCGCCGATCCTGACGGTCGAGGGGACGTTCGGCGAGGCCGTCCTGCTGGAGACGCTCGCGCTGTCCATCCTCAATCACGACTGCGCGATCGCGTCCGCCGCGTCCCGGATGGCGCAGGCGGCCCAGGGCCGGCCGATCATCGAGATGGGGTCGCGGCGCACCCACGAGCGCGCCGCCGTGGCCGCCGCCCGCGCCGCCTACATCACCGGGTTCACCACGACGTCCAACCTGGAGGCCGGCCGGCTCTACGGCGTACCGACCGCCGGGACGAGCGCGCACGCGTTCACCCTCCTGCACGACGGCGAGCGGCACGCGTTCGCGGCGCAGCTCGCCTCGCTCGGCGAGGGCACGACGCTGCTGGTCGACACCTACGACGTCGAACGGGCCGTCCGGACGGCCGTCGAGCTGGCCGGGCCGTCGCTCGGCGCCGTCCGGATCGACAGCGGCGACCTCGGCGTGATGGCCCGCCGCGTCCGCGAACAGCTCGACTCGCTCGGCGCGACCGGCACGCGCATCGTGGTGACCGGCGACCTGGACGAGTACGGCATCGCCGCCCTCGCCGCCGCGCCGGTGGACGGCTACGGCGTGGGGACGGCCCTGGTGACCGGCTCCGGCGCGCCCACCGCGTCGCTCGTCTACAAGCTCGTCGCGCGCGCGGACGGCCCCGAGGAGGACGCGCCCATGCGCCCGGTCGCGAAACGCTCGGTGGGCAAGCCGAGCAGGGGCGGGCGCAAGACGGCCGTGCGGCGCATCGACGGGCGCGGCGTCGCCTACGCCGAGAACGTGTCCACCGGCGAGCCGACCCCCGGGCAGCGCGACCGCCTCCTCCAGGTGCCGCTGGTGCGGGACGGCGAGATCGTCGGGCGCGAGTCGCTGCGCGAGGCGAGGGAGCGCCACACGCGGTCGGTCGCCGAACTGCCCGCGACGGCGCTCCAGCTCTCCAGGGGTGAACCGGCCGTCCCGACCGAGTTCGTCGACGGCGGCCCGCCCCGTTGAAGCCGCGCCGCGCTGGGCACAAGGCTGGGGTACGGTCAGTGCAGACCCGGTGGGGCAACCGGTAGAGGGAGCGGTCATGGGCAAGAAGGCTCTGATCATCGTGGACGTGCAGAACGACTTCTGCGAGGGCGGCTCGCTCGCCGTCGAGGGCGGCGCCGCGGTGGCCACCGCGATCTCCGAGCACGTGACGGCGCACCGGTCCGGCTACGCGCACATCGTGGCGACCCGCGACTTCCACCTCGACCCCGGCCCGCACTTCTCCGACGAGCCCGACTACGTCGACACCTGGCCGCCGCACTGCGTGATCGGCACCCCGGGCGCCGACTTCCACCCCAACCTCGCCCTCGCCCCCATCGAGGCCGTGTTCAGCAAGGGCCGCGAGAGCGCCGCCTACAGCGGCTTCGAGGGCGTCTCCGACGACGAGACGCCGCTCGCCGGCTGGCTCGCCTCCCGCGGTGTGGACGCCGTGGACATCGTCGGCATCGCCACCGACCACTGCGTCCGGGCCACCGCCATCGACGCCGCCCGCGCCGGGCTCCGCACGACCGTCCGGCTCGACCTCACCGCCGGGGTCGGCAAGGCCACCGTCGACCGGGCCCTCGACGAGCTCGGCCGGGAGGGCGTCGCCCTGTCCGGCTCCCCGGTGGTGACCGCCTGATCATGACGGAACCCACGGTCATCCTGGTCGCCGGCGTGTCCGGCAGCGGCAAGACCACCATCGGCACGCTCCTCGCCGAACGCCTCGGCTGGGAGTACGCGGAGGCGGACGCGTTCCACCCCGAGGCCAACATCGCCAAGATGCGCGCGGGCCACCCGCTCACCGACGAGGACCGCCTCCCCTGGCTGCGCTCCATCGCCGCCTGGATCGACGAGCGCGTCACCGCCGGCCGCCCCGGCGTCGTCACCTCCTCCGCGCTCAAGCGCAGTTACCGTGACCTGCTGGTCGACGGGCACGCAGGGGTCCGCATCGTCCTGCTGGACGGCGACCGCGACACGATCGCCGCGCGCATGCGGGCCCGCCAGGGCCACTTCTTCAGCGCGGACCTGCTCGACTCCCAGTTCGCCGACCTCGAACGCCCGGAACCGGACGAGAACATCGTCACCGCCCCCATCACCGGCACCCCCGAGGAAACGGTCAAGCACATCCTCAAGGCCCTGGACCTGTCCCCGCGATCGCACTGACCGCGAGGACACGCCCCCGCCACGAACGCATCAGTCACGGACGTAGTAGTGGCCGAGCACGCCGTCGAAACGTCCGGCCGGCCGGCAGCACCGGCGGAAAGCGCCGCCCGGACCCGCACGGGCAGGGGTCGTTGCCGCCGAGCTTCTCGACCAGCTCGGTGTCGACGCCGACCGTCCGGTCGCCGCGCTTGACCCTGGTCTCGCTAGAGGGAACCCCCTGCGGCGCTTGCTGGTCCGCTCAAAAGGACGCCTCGGTGTCTCGCTCGCGGTACATGACGGCCTCCTCGGCTCGGGATCGGCCACCGCCAACCGTAGGCGCCACAGCAAACCGGAAGCCACCGAATTAAGCCCGCCCAGTACCGCCGCTCAAATACCGCCGCTCTACCACCCGCCCAGTTACCGCCCGTCGCTCAATGCCACCGCTCAACGCCGCCGCTCAACGCCGCCGCCCAGTGCCGCCGCCCAGTGCCGCCGCCCAGTGCCGCCGCCCAGTGCCGCCGCCCAGTGCCCGCCGGTCAGTGGCGGCGCTTGGCGGCCCATTCGCGGATCTTGGCGATGCGCTTGCGGATGTCGTCGCTGCTGGCCTGGGCGATGGCCGGGCCGCCGCACGCGGCGCGCAGCTCGGTGTGGATGACGCCGTGGGGCTTGCCGGTGCGGTGGTTCCAGGCGCCGACCAGGCCGTTCAGCTCACGGCGGAGGGCGGCGACGTCCTCGGCGGCGGTGCGGTCGGCGCGCGGGTCGCCGGTCTTCTTCTTCCGCTCGCTGGCGATCTGGTCGGCCTGGCGCTTGCGCAGCAGCGCCGACACCTGCTCGGGCTCCAGCAGGCCCGGGATGCCGAGGAACTCCTCCTCCTCGACGGAGCCGGGCTCGGCGTTCATGCCGAACTCGCCGCCGTCGTACAGGACACGGTCGAACGTGGCGGACGCCTCCACCGTCTCGAACGGCAGCTCCTCGCCGACGTCGGGCGTGTCCTGCTGCCGGTTCGCCTCGGCGAGCAGCTGGTCGTCCAGGCCGTCCTCGCGGACGGGACGGTCCAGGACGTGGTCGCGCTCCTCCTCCATCTCGGAGGCGTGGCCCATCAGGGTCGGCACCGAGGGCAGGAACACCGACGCGGTCTCGCCGCGCTTGCGGGCGCGGACGAAACGGCCGATCGCCTGCGCGAAGAACAGCGGCGTGCTGGTCGACGTGGCGTACACCCCGACGCACAGCCGCGGGATGTCGACGCCCTCGGACACCATGCGGACCGCGACCATCCAGCGGTCCTCGGTCTCGCCGAACTGCTTGATCTTCTTGGAGGCGGTCGGGTCGTCCGACAGCACGATCGTGGCGCCCTGCCCGGTGACCGCGCGGAGCATCTTCGCGTAGGCGCGGGCGGCCTCGTGGTCGGTGGCGATGACCAGGCCGCCCGCGTCCGGGATGGCGCGGCGCAGCTCGGTCAGCCGGCGGTCGGCGGCGGCCAGCACCTGCTTGATCCAGTCGCCCTTCGGGTCGAGCGCGGCCCGCCACGCCTGAGCGGTCTGGTCCTGGGTGAGCGGCTCGCCGAGGGTCGCGGTGATCTCGTCGCCGGCGCGGGTGCGCCAGCGCATCTCCCCCGCGTACGCCAGGAAGATCACCGGCCGGACGACCCCGTCGGCGAGGGCCGGGCCGTACCCGTAGGTGTAGTCGGCGCGGCTGCGGCGCACGCCGTCGGGCCCCTCCTCGTACTGGACGAACGGGATGGGGTTGATGTCGGTGCGGAACGGCGTGCCGGAGAGCGCCAGCCGCCGCGTCGCGGGCTCGAACGCCTCACGGACGGCGTCGCCCCACGACAGGCCGTCGCCCGCGTGGTGGACCTCATCGAAGATGACCAGCGACTTGCGCGACTCGGTCCGGTTGCGGTGCAGGGCCGGGCGGGCGGCGACGGTCGCGTAGGTGACGGCGACGCCGTGGAAGTCCTTGCCGACGGGCCCCTGCCCGTTCTGGTACTCGGGGTCGATCTTGATGCCGACGCGGGCCGCCGACTCGGCCCACTGCCGCTTGAGGTGCTCGGTCGGGCACACGACCGTGATCGCCGAGACGACGCGCCGCTCCATCAGCTCGCGGGCGAGGCGCAGCGCGAACGTCGTCTTACCGGCGCCGGGCGTGGCGACGGTGAGGAAGTCGCGCGGGCCGGGCCTGGTGCCGTCCGTCCCGCTGTCCTCACCCGGGGAGCGACCCCCGGAACCCCCGAAGTACGCCTCCAGCGCCTGCTGCTGCCAGGCACGCAGGGACGACGCGGTCCCCCAGGCGGCCCGCTCGGGGAACGCGGGGGGCATGCTCGATGCGGCGAAGGTGCTCACGGTCATCGAAGGCTATCGAGCCCCACCGACAGATCGTGCCGCGCCCGGCCCGGCTGTGCCCGGATCCACACGGTGGCGACCGTGCCGGCGGGACCGGTACGCCGCCCACGACGCCCGGATGAGACGCCCCTGACCTGCGGTGAAGCCTCGCATGCAGGAGTCGTGGGCGTAGTCCATGAAGTTGTGCACCGGATCACGGCCCCGCTGCGGGCACGTGTCGCGGTGGCGCGGGCATCCTTCCGCGGGCACCGCCTCGTACGGGGTGTCGGCCACCCCGTCCCCCGGCGGCGTGCATCCGCCCTCGAACGTGTGCATCAGGCCGAGCCAGTGCCCGATCTCGTGCACGCCCGTGTACCCGTGGTTGAACGGCGCGTACGACCCGCGCGGCAGGCTGCGGTAGTCGACGACCACGCCGTCCATGCGCGGATCGCGCCGGTACCACTGCGGGAACGTGGAGAAGCCCAGCACCTCCGCCCCGACGGAGGCCGTGTAGACGTTGAGCGTGCCTCGCCCGCCCTTGCGGAGACGCCGCTTCATGGCGTGCTCGTAGTGCTGCGGGTGGTAGAACCAGGACGGCTTGTTCGTGCGGTCGTAGCCGCTCAGGCGGAACCTGACCCGGGTGTCCGCGCCGCCCTTCCGCCCGCTGTACGCGGCGTTCAGCGTGGCGATCTGCCGCCGGAGGGCCTTCTTCGACAGCCGCCCGTACCGTCCGCTGTGGACGACATGGAACCGCACCGGGACGACGAGCCGCCGCGCGATGCGCCGGGCCCCGTCAAGCCGGGACGCATCGAACCGGGACGCATCGAACCGGGACGCATCGAACCGGGACGCTTCGAACCGGGCGATGTCGGACGTCCCGAACCGGTCGAGGAGGGTCTGGTGGAGATCGGCGAGCAGGGCCACCGCCCCGTCGTGGCCGAGATCGGCCCGGTCGTGCGGGCGGGCCGCCCGCGCGGCGGAACCGGGCACGCAGCCGTCGTCCGGGACGGCCGATGCGGCGTGGACCCGGTCCCGGACCCGGTCCCGGCCCCCGCCCCGGTCACTCACCGAACCGGATACCGCACCCACCGTGACCAGCAGTGCGCACAGCGAAGCCCCCGCGATCCGCCGCATCAATCCCCCGTATGTAGAAACGTCCCGTGGTTCGGAAACGCCAAGGTCCCGCGGTCACACCCGCGGGACCCTCACGCGCGCACGCCTACATGGGCGCCGCGCTCATCGGCCGCCGTCCGGCGGCCGGTCACTCGCCCTCGTCGCCGCCGCCCGGCTTCATGGACTCGTAGATCTCCTTGCACTCCGGGCAGACCGGGTACTTCTTCGGATCCCGGTTCGGCACCCAGACCTTGCCGCACAGCGCGATCACCGGCGTGCCGGTCACCGCGCTCTCGGTGATCTTGGCCTTCTTCACGTAGTGGGCGAACCGCTCGTGGTCGCCGTCACCGTGCGAGAGGTCCGGCTTGACATCGCTCTGGGTGTCGCTGTCGGGAAGGATCTTCGTACTCACGTCGTTCACCTTAGTTCAGCGTCGGGTCCTCGGGAAAAGTGGAGACGAAGGCCAGGTCGCCGCCCTGCCTGCGCAGGACCGCCTGCCACAGCCGCTCCGGGTCGCCGGCGAACACGTCCCCGGCCTCGGCGGGCACCAGGTACCACGAGCCCTCCTCGATCTCGGCGCGCAGCTGCCCCGCCGACCAGCCCGCGTACCCGGCGAACACCCGCAGCTGGAGCAGCTCGGCCGCCAGCAGGCCTGGCGGGGCCTCCAGGTCGACCAGGCCCACCCGGGACACCTCGGTGCCGCCGTCCAGCGCCCGCCAGCCGAGCGGCTCGTCCTCGCCGGGCAGGCGGGCCAGGGCCAGCGCGTTCTCCAGCGCGACCGGCCCGCCCTGGAACACCACCGCCGGCCCGGTGACCAGTTCGGCCCACGGCGGCAGGACGCGGCCGACCGGAACCTCGGTCGGCCGGTTGAGGACAACTCCGAGCGTCCCCCCGTCCATGTCGTGCTCGACCAGCAGGACGACGCTCCGCCGAAAGTTCGGATCCTCCAGCTGAGGGGTCGCCACCAGCAGGAGCCCCACCCTGATGCCGTCTTCCATGGGTCCCATCATGCGTTGCCCGGACCTCCGGCGGCACGCCCTCGCGGTCGTTAGCCTGTTACGCATTCCTATCGATGGGGATATCGGCTCCACAAGGTCCTGGGTCGAGAATGATCTAGGATCATCGGCCACCGCTTGGTCCGCGCGCCGGGAGGACAGCGATGCAGTTGCCCAGGGTCGTCATCGCCGCCGTGTTCATCGTCATCGGGGCGCTGATCGCGATCCCGGCGCTGTTCGACGGGGACGGGTCGGCGTCGCCGGCCTCCTCAACCACGTCGGCGAGCCCCAGCCCGTCCGGCGGTTCGCCGTCCGCGTCGGCGAGCCCGACCCGGTCCGGGACGGGGTCGGCGTCGCCGAGCGCCCCCGGGCGGCCGGTGACCGCGAGCATCGGGTCGGTGTCGTGCCCCGACCGGACCGTCAACGTCCGGATCCGCAACACCGGGACGAAGAACGAGGACTACTCGATCGAGAAGAACGACGACACCGCAGCGATCCCCGGCACGATCGGCCCCGGCGCCACCCGCACCGTCGCCGTCAAGCTCCGCGAGGACCGCGGCACCCGCGTCACCGTCCGCTGGGCCAACCGGCAGATCGAGAGCGACACCCTGCGGGCCAACTGCAAGAAGGCGGGCGCCGCGCCGAGCGAGACGCCGCCGAACCAGCTGCCGAACACCGGGCCGGACGCCGTCCTGTGGGCGCGGGCCGCGACCGGCGGCGCCATCATCCTGACCGGCGCGATCATCTTCTGGTACGGCGGCATCTGGCCCCGCCGCCGGGAGAAGATCTTCGCCGGCAAGGACTCCTGACCCGTAGCCGGTCGAGCGCGGTCGGGCCCGGTCAGGCGTAGTCGGGCGCGGTCAGGCCTCGGTGCGGGGCCGGCCGCCGGCGGCCTCCCGGACGGCGCCCGCGACGCGCGTGCTGACGTCGGGGTGGAACACGCTCGGCACGATGTAGTTCGGGCCGAGCTCGTCCGGGGTGACCACCTCGGCGAGCGCCTTCGCGGCGGCGGCCAGCATGTCGAGCGTGACGCCGTCGGCCTGCGCGTCCAGCAGTCCGCGGAAGACACCGGGGAAAGCCAGCACGTTGTTGATCTGGTTGGGGTAGTCGCTGCGGCCGGTGGCGACCACGGCGGCGTGCTCGCGGGCCTCGTCCGGCGACACCTCCGGCTCGGGATTGGCGAGCGCGAACACGATCGCGTCATCGGCCATCGAGGCGATGTCGTCGCCGTTCAGGATGCCGGGGGCGGACACGCCGACGAACACGTCGGCGTCCTTCACCGCGCCGCGCAGGTCGCCGGCGTAGCCGTCGGCGTTGGTGTGCTCGGCGATCCAGCGCAGCGAGTCGTCCAGGTCGTCGCGGCCCTTGTGCACCGCGCCGTGATAGTCGCAGACGACGAGGTGGCGGGCCCCCGCGTGCATCAGCAGCTTGAGGATCGCGCTGCCGGCCGCGCCCGCGCCCGCCATCGTGATGCGGACCGAGCCGATGTCCTTGCCGACGACCCGCAGCGCGTTGGTCAGCGCCGCCAGCACGCAGATCGCGGTGCCGTGCTGGTCGTCGTGGAAGACCGGGATGTCGAGCAGGCCGCGCAGCCGCGCCTCGACCTCGAAGCAGCGCGGCGCGGAGATGTCCTCCAGGTTGATGCCGCCGAACGCGGGGGCGAGGATCTGCACGGTCCGGACGATCTCGTCGGTGTCCTGCGTGTCGAGGCAGATCGGCCACGCGTCGATCCCGGCGAACCGCTTGAACAGCGCCGCCTTGCCCTCCATGACGGGCAGCGCCGCCTCCGGGCCGATGTTGCCGAGGCCGAGCACCGCCGAGCCGTCGGTGACGACGGCGACGCTGTTGCGTTTGATCGTCAGCCGCCGGACGTCCTCGGGGTTGCGGGCGATCGCGAGGGAGACCCGGGCGACGCCGGGCGTGTAGGCCATCGACAGCTCGTCGCGGTTGCGCAGCGGCACCTTGGACTGCATCTCGATCTTGCCGCCGAGGTGCATCAGGAACGTCCGGTCGCTGACCTTGTGGATCTTGACGGACTCGATGTTCTCCAGCGCCCCGGCGATCGCCTCGGCGTGCTGGGTGTCGCGGGTCGCGATCGTGACGTCGATGCGCAGCGTCTCGTGGCCGGCGGTGTTGACGTCCAGCGCCGTGACGATGCCGCCGGCGTTCTCGACCACGTGGGTGATCTGGCTGACGGCCCGCCCGCCGGCCGGGACCTCCAGCCGGACGGTGATGGAGTACGACACGCTCGGCACGCTCGCCACGACTGCTGCTCCCTTTGCTCCGGGTCCGTCCCACGTCCGGCGCGCGCCGGGACCTCGGGGGGACGGCGCGTCCGGGGGCCGCCGCCCGGGCCCGTCCCGTGACTCAGAAAGCCCGGGCCGCGACGACGATGAGCTCGACGGTCGCCGGCACGGGCAGCCTCGTGGAGTCGATCACGAGGTGGTAGAGCCGCGGATCGGCCGGGTCGGCCCCGTAGAAATGCTTCACGTAGGCCGTCCGGGCGCGGTCGTTGTCATCGAGCATACGCTCCGCCTCGCGGTCGGGTGTCCCGGTCGGCGTAGAACGTTCCCATCCGGGCGGCATCTCGGCGGCGGCGCGGCCGAGCAGGACGCAGCCGCCGCGCCCGGCCGCCCGGATGATGACGCTCTCGGTCTGCTCGACGAACTCCTCGGGCGGCGCCGTCCCGCCCTGCGGCAGGTAGACGTCCATGCCGAGCACGAGGGTGGGCAGCCGGGCCGCCCGCGCCGAACGTGGCCGAGATCGTCACCACACGCGCGCTCACACCCGGGACCATGCCCGCTCCCGCGTGGCGGGAACGGGCGGCACCGCGGCTCGTGCCGGGTCAGAACAGGGCGGACTGGAGGCCGCGGCGGGCCTTGGAGACGCGCGGGTCGTCCGGCGGCAGCAGCTCGAACAGCGACAGCAGGTGCTTGCGCGCCGCGTCGCGGTCGTCGCCCGCGCCGCGCCGCACCGCGCCCAGCAGGCGCTCGAAGGCGTCGTCGATGCGCCCGGACACCATCTCCACGTCGGCCGCGCTGATCTGCGCCTGGACGTCGCCGGGCTTCTCGGCCGCCTCCCGCAGAGCGCCGTCGGCGTCCAGCGACCGGACGCGCAGGCTCAGCTCGACCAGGGCGAGGCCCTGCTTGGCCTGGCCGTCCCGCGGGTTCGCGGCGAGGATCCGCTCGAACGCGGCCTTGGCGCCGTCGATGTCACCGCGCTGCAGGGCGTCCTCGGCCTCGGCGTAGACCGGGTCGGCCGCGGGGGCGTCCGCCGCCCCGCCCTGGGGCTGCTCGCCCTCGGGGACGTCCGGCAGGATGCCCTCCTTGCGGAGCGCCTCGAAGAGCTGCTCGATGGCCTGGCGGACCTGCGGCTCCGGAGCCGCGCCGTTCAGGAACGGCAGCAACTGGCCGCCGACGACCGCCGCCACGAACGGGATGCCGCGCACGCCCATCTGCTGCATGTAGGCGCCGAGCTGCGGGTTCGCGTCGATGTCGACCTTGGCCAGGATCCACTTGCCGGCCGCCTCGGTGGCGAGCTTCTCCAGGATCGGGCTGAGCTGCTTGCACGGACCGCACCACTCGGCCCAGAAGTCCACGAGGACGGGGACGGACTGCGACCGCTCCACGACCTCGGTGTTGAACGTCTCGTCGGTGACGTCCACGACGTACGGCCCGCCGGCCGCGCCCGTGCCCGGACCGGCGCCGCCAGCCTGGGCCCGGCGTTCCTGCTGCTTCCTTGCCGCGGCCTGGCGAGCCCCCAGGTCGATGGCCCCGTGCAACGAAAAGTCCTGAGAAGGCATGGGTCCATCCTGCCCCATGACCGCGTCCGGCTGCGCCTCCGTACGCTCCCAGCGGAGCGCGCGGGCGCGGCGGACGCCCGGCACGTCCCCCTCCACGGCATATTCAGGCGCTTATCCTCCTTTTTTTAATTCGCGCCTTAAGAGCTTCAGGCAAAGAATCCAGGCAGCCTGCCGTAAAGGCAAAAAGATTGCTGACAGCCATCACCAAGCCCGGTTATAGTCACGATGTCGATGCATCGCGGCCCGGCCACAGCGACCGGCGCCGGCGCCGCCCCAATGCGGCCCGGCCCGGCGGGCGCCGCGTGGCGGGTTGGGGGACCCGAGGCCACCCGGCGCCCGGCAGGCGCACCGTCCGGCCGCGCGCATGACGAGCTACGGGGGGAAACTTGTGATCGCGGAGCATTCCGTGATCGTGGCCCGAGGAATGGGTGTCCGCCGCGGGGGGCGGTGGCTCCTGCGCCCGGTGACCTTCGGCGTGCCCGAAGGCGTGGTCGGCCTGGCCGGTCCACCGGGTGCCGGTAAATCCACTCTGCTGGCCACGTTCGCGACCTTGCGCAAACCGAATACCGGCGTGCTGCACATTCTCGGACACGACATAGCGAACGCCACCGGGCTGCGGGCCGCGCGGGCCGGGATCGGCTACCTGCCGGCGCGGTTCTCCCGGGCGGAGAGCATGACGGCCGGCGAGTTCGTCGCGTACGCGGCGTACTACAAGCGGACCAGCGCGTCCGCCGCGCGCTCCATGCTGCGGCGCCTCGACCTCACCGAGGCCGCCGGGACGGAGCTGGCGCTGCTGCCGCCGGACGTCCGGCTGCGCGCCGGGCTCGCCGCCGCCTGCGTCCACGAACCCGAGGTGGTGCTCCTGGACGACCCGTTCGGCGAGCTGTGCGCGGCCGCGGAGCCGTGGCCGACGGGCGCCGAGGGCCCCGGGCGGCGGTCGCTCACCGCGGCGATGGCGGAGCTGATCCCGGTGCTCCGCTCGCTGGCGCCCGCGGTCGTCGTCACCGCCGACGTCACCGAGACGCTCACCGGCTGGTGCGACCGGCTCTTCACGCTCACCCGCGGCCGGCTGGCCGAGCAGCCCACGCACTCCGCCACCGCCCGCCGGGGCCGCTCCGCCGCCGACCGCCGCACCGCCCCCGAGCCGCAGACGTCCCTGGACCACCAGCGCGCCCTCGGCCCGCGCCCCGTTCCGAACCCGCAGCGCGCCCTGGATCCAGAGAGCGCCCCCGAGGCCCAGGGCGCCGGGGCCGGGACCCCGCGCGCCGCCCGGCCGGCGCTGCCGCGCCTCACGCTGCCGCGGATCGCCCTGCCCCAGCCGGCCCTGCCCCAGCCGGCCCTGCCCCAGCCGGCCGTGCCGCAGCTGGCGCGGGCGAGGCGGCCCCCCGCCGGAAGCGCCGGCGGTGTCTGATCTCGGGCGGGTGCTCCGGCTGGACGCCCGCCGCACGGCGCTGCTGGTCGCGGTGCCGGTCCTCACCCTGGTCGGGACGGCGGCCACGGTGCTGTCGCTGTGCCCCTCGGTCGCGTACTGGGACAACACGGTCGTCGCGCTGGTCAACGCCGTCCGGTTCCTGGGTCCGGTCGCGGCGGCGCTGGCCGCGTGGGCGGCCGTCCGGGAACGCCCGCTCGACTACCTGCGCGACCTCACGGCGCGCTCGCCCGCCACCGGTGTGCTGTTCGACCTGCTGCTGCTGTCGTCCGCGGCCCTGGTGTCCTACCTCGCGGTCACGGCCCTGGTCGTCGCCGTCACCCTCGTGCACGAGGAGGCGGGCCATCCGCACCCGCTCGGGGCGGTCGCGGGCGCGGGCGCGCTCGTCCTCCACGTGGTCGTGGGGTACCTGACCGGACGCGTCGTCCCCCACCGCGTCACCGCCGCCCTGGTCCTGGCCGTGACGTCCCTGTGGGCCGCTCTGCGCGTCCCGGGCGTGTCGTGGTGGAGCCTGCTCCCCCCGGCCGCGCTCCCCCGCCTCGACCTGTTCACCACCCTGCGGCCCGCGGTCTTCGCCGACCAGGTCCTCTGGGCAGCCGGGACGACCACCGCGCTGATCCTCGGCTACGTGATGTGGGTGACGCGCCGGTTCCTGATCGTCCTCCCCCTGGCGATGGCGCTGGCCGCGACCGCCGCCGCCACGCTCGACCTGCGCGGCTCGTCCGGCGCGGTCGCGCCCGCCGCGGCGGAGCCGGTGTGCCGGCGGTGGCCGCTGACCGTCTGCGTGCACCCCGCGCTGCGCCACGCGCTGCCGCGACTGATGGAGCAGGTCACCCCCCTCGCCGCGCGGCTGGACGGGACGCCCGGCGCGTTCACCCGGGTGGAGCAGCGTCCGGCCTGGGTGCCCGTCACGGTGGCCGGCGGCGTCGCGGCCGTCCACGTCGACGAGAGCCTCTCCCCCGGTTACGCGGCCCGCGCCGTCCGGCAGATCAGCGAGGGCCTCAAGGACGGCCCGGCCTGCACCTCCCCCAACGGCTACCGCGCGCTGGTCGACGCGTGGCTCCTCGGCGACGATCCCCGCGCCGTCGCCGACTCGCGCACGGCCCGCCGGTTCGCGTCCTGGAGCGAGCGCCGCCGCCGCGCCTGGCTCCGGCTCCACTTCACCGAGTACCGCACCTGCGCACTCGACCGGGACGACTTCCGCTCCCCCCACCGCGAGAAGAAGCACCGCCCCGCGAAGCACCCCCGCCGCGAGGCCCTGGACGGCGCGCGACCCCGCGCGTGACCGCGGCCGGACCCCTCCGGCCGCCGGTCGCGCGCGAGCTCAGGCGCCTCCCGCGGCCGCCTCGGCGGCCGGGGGCGTGGTCCAGCGGCGTTCCACGAAGAACGGGGCGACCGGCAGGACGGCCGCGCCGAGGGCGAGGACCGTGCGCCGGAGGTCCCAGCGCAACTGCTCGCGGACCAGGAACACCAGCCCGACGTAGGCCATGAACAGCACCCCGTGCACCGGGCCCGTCAGCTGCACGCCGGCCGGCGCGTCCGCCCCGTACTTCAGCGGCATCGCGACCAGCAGCAGGAGCAGGAACGAGGCCGCCTCCGCGATGGAGACGTACCGGAATACGCGAATCAGATCCACGCCGGGGCCAACGGCGGAGAGGTGACCCGGGTTTCGGACCGCACTATGGCCTTGATCACACTGACCTCACCGGCGTGCCAGGTACGCGGCGGCTCTGCCGGGAATGGTTGCGTACATGGCTCGCTCGGAACCGAAGAACGACGCGCAACCCAAGCCGTCCCCCGGCCGGTCCCGTCCGCCCCGGCGCGGCCTCCTCACGCCCCTCGTGCTCGTCATCGCCACGATCGCCCTGGTGCTGGTCGCGCAGCAGGCGCTGCGGGGCCTGCCCGGCTGGCTCAACCCGTTCGAGGAGGAGACGAAGGACCGCAGCGGGCCCGTCCTGCTCAAGTCGATCCGCGATCTGCACCGCTACGAGGCCGCGAGCGGCAACTTCCAGGTCGTCGTGGACCTGGAGAAGGACGCCAAGTTCCTGCCGTCCTCGCTGCGCGGCAACCGCACGCTGTTCGTCGGCAACGGCTCCGTCGACGCCTACGTCGACCTCTCCAAGCTCGGCTCGGGCGCCGTGAAGGTCAACGCGGACCGGACGGCCGCCACCATCACGCTGCCGCGCGCCGAACTGGAGCAGACCAACCTCGACACGAAGAACAGCTACGTCTACGCCACCCAGCGCGGCCTGCTCGACCGGTTCGGCGACTTCTTCAGCAGCAACCCGAACAACCAGCAGCAGCTCTACGTCCTGGCATCGCAGAAGATCCAGACGGCCGCCGCCCAGAGCGGCCTCAAGGAACGCGCCGACGCCAACACGAAGTCGATGCTGGAGAACATGCTCAAGGCCCTCGGCTTCAAGACCGTCACCATCACCCCCGAAGCCCAGTGAGGTTCCCGCCTTCCGGTGACGCCCCCGCCTTCCGGTGACGGCCGTTGCGGGCCGCTGACCGCTATCGGCAACCCGCACGCACGGCACCCGGGGTCCCTGCACAATGGCGTTCCGTCGCTCGCTACAGAGAGGACGCGATGGGACACCCACCGTCACCGAGGAAGGCGTCCCCGCGGGTGATGAACCCGCTCTGGATCATCTCCCTGTTCCTGGGGCTCACGGAAGTGACGATCGGAGTCGTGACCACCCAGGCCACCGGCTGGGTCCAGGCGCTGCTCGCGGTCTTCGCCGTGCTCTTCCCGAGCGGCGTTGCCGGGGCGTTCTTCCGCATCCTCTGGCAGAAGCCGTGGGTCCTGTACGCACCCGGCGACTACGAGGACGAGGGGATCTTCAAGGATCTGCAGCAGCACGGGCACGAGTACGCAGCGACCGTCTCGTCCGCCACCGACCGGAGCCTGGAGAACCTTGAGGCCGCCATGCGCTCGGCGTTCGAGAAGGTCATCGACCCCGCGCTGGTCATCGCGGCGGCGCCCGGCGCGGGCCAGTCCGGCATCCGGGGTACCGGCGACGCGGGGCGCTCCGTGGTGGACGAGGCGATCGAAACGGCCCGCGAGCACTTCCAGCAGCGCGTGATCGAGGTGGATCTCAGCGCGATCCACTCCAGCCTCGCGGGCTTTCCGCTGATCTTTCCCGTCACCGACTCCACGACCGTGACCGACCTGCTCGACAACCTCTATTTCGCGATCGCGGCGTACGTCAGGTCCTTCTCCTACAACAAGAGCTGGGTCCTTGAGGACGTCAGGACCGGCCGCACCTACACCGACATAGGCGCGGCCTGGGCCCGGCGGACGCTCAACGAAACGCGTGACTGGCGCCGCCTGTCCGAGGCGGGGATAGAGCCCGGCTCGCGGATGCGCGCGAAGTGGCTCAACCCCGCCGAGGGGTGACGCGCCGACCCGCCGGGCCCACGACCGGGGCACCTACCTCAGCCACCGCACCAGCCCCGCGACGACCCGAACCATCGCGATCGCGTCCGAAGGCAGGTTCGAGCTTGCGAGAACCTGATCGCGAAGCGAGCCGCTGGGCGAGCCGGAGCGATGCCAGCGATCGCCCGTGGTCCGACCGGTTCCGAGCCGCTAGGCGAGGGTTCGGGTCGGAACACTGATGAGCAACGCGTCGCCCTGGCCGCCGCCGCCGCAGAGGCCGGCGGCGCCGACGCCGCCGCCGCGGCGCTTCAGCTCGTAGGCGAGGTGGAGGGCGATGCGGGCGCCGGACATGCCGACGGGGTGGCCGACCGCGATGGCGCCGCCGTTGACGTTGACCTTCTCGGGGCCGACGCCGAGGTCGCGCATCGACTGGATGCCGACGGAGGCGAACGCCTCGTTGATCTCGATGAGGTCGAGGTCGTCCACGGACAGGCCCGCCTTGCCGAGGGCGTGCTCGATCGCGTTGGACGGCTGGGACTGCAGTGAGTTGTCCGGCCCGGCGACGTTGCCGTGCGCGCCGATCTCGGCGAGCCAGCTGAGGCCCAGCTCCTCGGCCTTGGCCTTGGACATCACGACGACCGCCGCGGCGCCGTCGGAGATCTGCGAGGACGAGCCGGCGGTGATCGTCCCGTCCTTGCCGAACGCGGGACGCAGCCGGGCGAGGACCTCCGCGGTGGTGTCGCCGCGCACGCCCTCGTCCTGGGCGAAGACGACCGGGTCGCCCTTGCGCTGCGGGATCTCGACCGGGGCGATCTCGTCGTCGAAGACGCCGTTCTTGATGCCCTCGGCGGCGCGCTGGTGGGAGCGGGCGGAGAACTCGTCCTGCTCCTCGCGGGTGATGCCCAGCTTGGCGTTGTAGCGGTCGGTCGACTCGCCCATGGAGATGCCGTCGAACGCGTCGGTGAGCGCGTCGTAGGCCATGTGGTCGAGGACCTCGACCGAGCCGTACTTGTAGCCGCCGCGCGACTTCGGCAGCAGGTGCGGCGCCTGGGACATCGACTCCATGCCGCCGGCCACCACGATGTCGAACTCGCCCGCGCGGATCAGCTGGTCGGCGAGCGCGATCGCGTCCAGGCCGGACAGGCACACCTTGTTGATCGTGACGGACGGGACGCTCATCGGGATGCCCGCCTTCACCGCGGCCTGCCGGGACGGGATCTGGCCCGCGCCGGCCTGGAGCACCTGGCCGAGGACCACGTACTGCACCTGGTCGCCGGAGACACCGGCCCGCTCCAGCGCCGCCTTGATCGCGTGCGCGCCGAGGTCGGCCGCGGAGAAGTCCTTCAGCGAGCCCATCAGGCGGCCGATGGGGGTGCGCGCTCCGGCGACGATCACGGACGTTGCGGTCATGTGGGGGCCTCCAGAAGGGTGCTGCGGCGACGTTTGCCACGATACCCACGGGACCTGCGACCGGTTCCGTTCGCCCCCGCCTGGCGCCCGAGAGGGAGTCTGGACGTCTGAGAGGGAGTAACGCCCATGCTGACCCGTATCGACCACATCGGCATCGCCTGTCGCGATCTGGAGGCCACCGTCGAGTTCTACAAGGCGACCTACGGCTTCACCGACACGCATTTCGAGGTGAACGAGGAGCAGGGCGTCCGGGAGTGCATGCTCAAGATCAACGAGACGGGCGACGGGGCCGCGAGCTACATACAGCTGATCGAGCCGATCCGGGAGGACTCGGCGGTGGCCAAGTGGCTGGAGAAGAACGGTGAGGGCGTCCACCACATCGCGTTCGGGACGGACGGGACGGTCGCCGACGAGGCCGCCGGCATCGCGGGGAAGGGCGTCCGGGTGCTGTACGACGCGCCGCGGAACGGATCCATGGAATCCTTGATCAACTTTTTGCATCCCAAGGACTGCCACGGCGTCCTGACGGAGCTGGTGCAGAAGCGCCCGGACGCCGGATGATCTTGCCCGCCGGGGGAGGCGCGGGCGCGACCGGATCGTGACGTGTTCGATATCACGGTCACGGGGGGCGGGGCGTCGACCGCCGCTCTGTGACCGTTCAGACACATCTGGTGTATTTGCACCCCCGGCACCTGGGCACCCGATCGCCCGCGACGCGCCCGAACAAAAAGGACAATCCACGCAGCGCGTCAAGATGAGCCCCCAACACGGCAGTGTCCGGAGTACGCTTCATTCGCCGGAAGAGGTCTGGGGCTCTGCGCCGTTTCATGCCAGGCGATCAACCGGTCCCCGGAACCACCCGTAGCCCCGTCACATCAGGATTGAGCCACATGCAGTCCGACATCGACGCCCAGCTCAGCAACTTCTTTGAAGACACGCCCCCGCGCGAGTTCGACGTGGTGCTTCGCGGCTACGACCGGCACCAGGTCGACGAGCACATCAAGTCGCTCGACAACGAGGTGCGGCAGACCCGCGAGCAGACCCAGGCCCTGCAGCGGGAGCTGTCGGACGCCCATCGGCAGCTGCAGGAGCAGGAACGTCCCACCTACTCCGGTCTAGGCGCCCGCATCGAGCAGCTGCTGCGGCTGGCCGAAGAGCAGGCCACCGAGCTCGTCCAGGCCGCCCGGTCGGAGGCCAACGAGATCAAGGCCGCCGCCAAGGTGGACGCCGCCGAGCAGCGCGCGACCGCCGAGAACGACGCCGCCGAACTGCGCGCCAACGCCCAGCGCGAGGGCGACGACATGCGCGGGGCGGCCGAGCGGGAGGCCGAGGAGGTGCGCACGTCGGCCCGCCGCGAGGCCGACGAGCTGACCTCCACGACCGAGCGCGAGGTGGCCAAGCTGCGCGCCACCGCCGACCACGAGGTCGCCGAGAAGCGCGCCGCCGCGGAGCGGGAGATCGCCAAGCTGCGCACCACCACCGAGCGCGAGGTCGCGCAGCTGCGCGCGTCCACCAAGCGCGAGCGGGACGAGATCCTCACCACGGCCAAGCGGCAGGCCGACGAGATGCGCGCCCAGGCGCAGCGCATCCTGGAGGAGAGCGAGGCCCAGCGCGCCCAGGCCGAGGCGGAGTTCGAGATCCAGCTCGCCGCCCGCCGCGAAGAGGCCGACCGGCAGGACGCCGAGCGCCACTCCGCCGCGCAGGCCGCGACGCAGAAGCTGGTCGCCGAGGCCGAGCAGCGGGCCGCGTCCGCCGAGCAGCGCGCCGCGAAGGCGACCCAGCAGGCCGAGCAGACGCGGCGCGAGGCCGACTCGCACGCCAAGCAGCTGATGGCCAACGCCCGCAAGAACTCCGACAACGTGATCGCCGAGGCCAAGGCACAGGCCGAGCAGCTGCTCGCCGAGACCAAGGCCGAGGCCGACCGCGTCCGGACCGCGGCGCAGCGGCAGGTCGACGAGCTCACCCGGCAGCGCGACAGCATCACCAGCCACCTCAACCAGCTGCGCCAGCTCATCGGCGGCGTCGCGCCGACGATGGGCGGCGACGCCGAGCTGGCCGCCGCCCCGGAGAAGGCCGCGATCCCGGCGGCCGAGCCGAAGCCGGCCCCGGCTCCGCAGGCCGCGCCGAAGCAGCAGCCGGCCGCCAAGGCCGCGCCCGCGGCCAAGCCGGCCCAGGCCAAGAAGTCCGAGGAGGACGACGAGGACTGGTGGCAGGAGTGACCGGTACGGTGACCGCCTGACGGTCTGCGCGTGACAGGAAAAGCCTGGAGGCGGTGAAACGTCTCCAGGCTTTCCGTCGTCTCACACCGTAGGCGTGACGAAGAGGAGAGCGGCGTGCCCGACGAGACCCCCCACGAGGACGGTCCGAAGCCGGCGTCCGGCGAGACCCGGCCCGCGACCGGCGGCAGGGTCCCCACGCCCGCCCCACCCCCCGACGACGACCGGCCGAAACCCACGCCCGGCCCCGCCCCGGCCCGCCCGACCCACCCGGCCCGTCCGTCCACAGAACCCGGCGAGCCCACCGCGCCCGCCGAGCCGACCGCGCCCGGCAAGTCCAGCGAGCCCGCCGAACCCCCCGAACCCGGCGAGCCTGGCGAGTCCGGCAAGGAGAGCACGGACACCGACAGCGCCGACACCGTCGACACTGAGGAGGCCGACCGGGACGACGAGACCAACCGGAGCGACGGAGGCGACCGGAGCGACGAGGGCGACCGGGACAGCAAGACCGGCCGGAACAGCGAGACCAACCGGGACGGCGAGGGCGACCGGAACGGCGAGGGCGACCGAGACCAGGACAGGGACGGGAGCGGGAGCGGGGGCAGGGAGGGCGACACCGAGGTCGCGCCCAGTGGTGCGCTCGTTCCCGAGGAGACCGAGCCGCCCGTGGGTGAACGCGACCCGGCGACCGGCACCCCGGTCACGCTCCCGGCGCGGGTCGCCGCCGAGCGGGCCGCGCCCGACCCGCGCGCCCCCGACCCGGCGCACGACGTCGAGCAGCGCAAGCGCGAGGCGGGCGTCGACCACCTGTTCCCGTTCGGACGGCCCGGCCAGCCGCTCGGCCGCGCCCACCCGTTCGTGTTCGGGTTCACCGCGGCGCTCGGCGTCATCACCGCCTGGCTGCTGGTGCGGGCCGCCACCAACGCCAAGTCCGTGATCGTGATGATCGTCGTCGCGATGTTCCTGGCGGTCGGGCTGAACCCGGCGGTCGAGCGGCTCCGCAAGTTCGGGCTCCCGCGCGGCGCGGCGGTCGCGTCGGTGTTCCTGCTCGTGATCCTGTTCTTCGCCGGGTTCGTCGCCTCGCTCGTCCAGCCGGTCACCGAGCAGGTCACCGAGCTGCGCAAGAACATCCCCGAGTACGTCGAGCAGCTGCAGAACAACCGGACGCTGGCCGACTGGGACAAGCGCTACGGCCTGCTGGAGCGGGCCGAGAAGGCGGTCAACAGCCCCGACTTCCAGAACAGCCTCACCGACACCGCCACCGGGATCGGGAAGGTCGCGGTCAACGGCATCTTCCAGACGATCACGATCCTGATCCTGACGCTGTACTTCCTCAGCTCGCTGCCGCAGATCAAGACGTTCTTCTACCAGCTCGCGCCGCGCTCGCGAAGAGCCCGCGTCGCCCTGCTCGGCGACGAGATCCTCGACCGGATCGGCGGCTACGTCGCCGGGCAGTTCACCATCGCGTTCATCGCGGGCGTGTGCTCGTACATCTTCCTGTCGATCGTCGGGGTGAAGTACGCGCTCGCGCTGGCGCTGATCGTCGCGGTGACCGACCTGATCCCGCTGATCGGCGCCACGATCGGCGCGGTGATCGTGTCGCTGGTCGCGTTCCTCACCGGGGACACCACCGACCTGATCATCTGTGCGGTCTTCTACCTGGTGTACCAGCAGGTGGAGAACTACCTGGTCTATCCGCGCGTGATGAAACGGACCGTGGACGTCCAGCCGGCGGTGACGATCGTGGCGGCGCTGGTCGGGGCGGCGCTGCTCGGCGTGGTCGGGGCGCTGCTGGCGATCCCGACGGCGGCGGCGATCTCGCTGCTGATCCGCGAGGTTGCCATCCCCCGTCAGGAGACGCTCTGAGTCACGCCCGCCGGCACCCCGCGGGTCACCGGGACGTGCGGGCGAGGGCGGCGGCGAACTCCGCCACCGCCTGGTTGAACAGGTCCGGCTGCTCGACCGCGCACAGGTGGCCGGCGCGCGGCATCACCAGCAGCTCGGCGTTCGGCAGGGCGCCGGCCATGGCGCGGGCCTCGTCCTCGGTGGCGAGCACGTCCTCGTCCCCGACCATGACGAGGGCGGGCACCCGCAGGTCGCCGAGCGCGCCGAACGAGTCCGCGCGTCCCGCCATGGCGCGCTGCGCCCACGCGGCGGCGTGCGGCGGGGTGGCCTGGACGAGGCCGCGGACCCGCCCGTAGATCAGGGCGCGCTGCCGGTAGGTGGTGGGCCCGACGAGGTCGGGCAGCACCTCGTCCACGAGGACCCGGGTGCTGCGGTCGCGGTCCAGCCGCTCGGCCTGGCGCAGCCGGTTCTCCCGGACGGGCGCGGGGTCGGCGGAGGCGCGGGTCGCGGCCAGCACGAGGCCGAGGATCAGGTCGGGGTGCCGCCGGCACAGCGCCATCGCCACGTAGCCGCCCATCGACAGGCCGCCGACGACGGCCCGCCGGACGCCGAGGCGGCGGAACATGCGGGCGACGTCGTCGGCCATGGTGTCGATCGACGGCTCGTCGTCGCCGAGCACGGACCCGCCGAAACCGCGCAGGTCGGGGGTGATGATCCGGAAGCGGTTCGCGAGGCCCTCGCGCTGGGCCAGCCACATCGCCGAGGAGAGCGGGAAGGCGTGCAGCAGGATGAGCGGTGTGCCGCGTCCGACGTCCCGTGCGTACAGCTGCACCGTCATTGGGCAATCGTCACCCGCGATCGCGTCCGGTGGGACGGGAGTGGCCGCGATCGGCCGCATGTGTTTAGTTGTCCGATTCATCCCATTCGGTGGGCAACGGATGGGCGGCCGGCGCGACCCGCTCGACGATCTCGTTCAGCACGATCCGGACGTAGGGCTCGCCCACCCAGAGGTGCTTGGCGTTGTCCACCGCGACCACCTCGGCCTGCGGGACGCGCTTGAACCGCTCCCGCGCCTCCGCCGGACGCAGGTAGTCGTCGAACTCGGGCACGAGGGCCACCACCGGACGCCCGTCGGCGCCCCACGCGTCCAGGTCGGCGTCCCCCGCGCGCTTCAGCGGCGGCGACAGCAGGATCACCCCCTCCACCAGCGGGTCGCGTCCCCACCGCAGCGCCAGCTCCGTGCCGAACGACCAGCCCAGCAGCCACGGGCGCGGCAGGTCGTGGTACTCGGTGTACTCCAGCGCCGCCGCCACGTCGAACCGCTCGGTCTCCCCGTCTCCGAACTCGCCCTGGCTCGTGCCGCGCGCCGACGTCGTCCCACGCGTGTTGAACCGCAGCACCGCCAGGTCGGCGAGCGCCGGCAGCCGGTAGGACGCCTTGCGCAGCACGTGGCTGTCCATCATCCCCTCGGCCGTGGGCAGCGGATGCAGGCAGACCAGCGTCGCCACCGGCGGCCGCTCCGGCGGCAGCGCCAGCTCCCCGACCAGTTCCAGCCCGTCCGACGTGTGCAGCGTGATCTCCTCGCGCCGCGCCGGCAGCACGCTCGCCGCCCTGATCTCCGCCATGGGTCTCCTTAGTAACGGGGCGCTTCAGTAACGAGGCGCATTGCGGCCGCGCAGGATGCGGGGCGCTCGCCGGGTGCGGGCCTGCCAGCAGGGGCGATGCCAGTGCCGCCGGTCGTCGCCCCTGTCGCCCGCCCGCCAGGCGACGACGTGCCCGGCACCGGGCGGGATCTCCTGGTCGCATCCGGGGCACCGGTACGGCTTCGTCGCGTTGGCCCCCGCGATCGGCCGGACGATCCATTCGCCGTCCGGCCCCTCCTCGGTCTCCTGAACCCGGGCACCGCCCTTCGGGGGGCGTCCGGAGACGGCGCGGCGGTTCTTGCGGGGGCTCATGCTTCGAGGATATTCAGCGCAGCGGCTTGCCCGCGGTGACGTGCTCCACAAGGAGCGGGGCCGGGGCGAGCGACGGCTCGCGCGTCTGCGCGTGCAGGGCGCGCAGGACGGCGACGGCGCGGTCCGGGCCGAGGCGGTCGAGGTCGGCGATCGGCCCGGTCGGGTAGCCGCAGCCCAGCGTCATCGCGGCGTCGATCGCGTCGGCGTCGGCGTACCCGGCGCCGAGCATGGCGGCGGCGTCGTTCAGGTACGGGAAGCGCAGCGCGTCCACGATGAAGCCGGCGCGGTCGCGGCACCGGACGGCGGTGAGACCGAGGCGCCCGAGCAGGCCGGCGGCGCGCTCGGCGACGTCCGGGGCGGTCGCCACCGTCGCGGCGACCTCGGCGAGGGTGCCCGCCGGGTCGGGAAGGTGCAGCCCGACGACGTCGGCGGGACGTCCGGTGGCCATGGCCTGCCCGATCACGGAGCCGTCCACGGAGGTGACGGCGACGACCGTGCCGGGCTTGGCGGCCTGGACGGCGGCCGACAGCAGCGCCCGCGCGGCCTCGGCGTCCTCCGCCGCCTCGATGATCAGGTCGCAGGAGGCGAGGCCGGCGGCGGAGTCACGCACCTCACTGCCCGCCCGTTCGCACAGCGCGGCGACCGCGTCCGCGAGCGGCCCGACGCCGACGATGCCCACCACCGGCTGCGGGACGTCCGCCGCCTCCTCCCCCGCACCGGCGGAATCGTCATGAGAGTAGAAGCCGCGGCCGGTCTTGCGGCCGAGCAGCCCGGCGGTGACCAGCTCGCGAAGCACCGGCGACGCGGCGTGCCGCCGGTCGCGCGACTCGGCGTAGATGGCGTCCAGCACCTCCAGGCAGGTGTCGAGGCCGATCAGGTCCATGAGGGTGAACGGGCCCATCGGCAGGCCCGCGCCCTCCTTCATCGCGGTGTCGATGTCGTCGCGGGTGGCGTGGCCGGCCTCCAGCATCCCGGCGGCCTGGTTCAGGTAGCCGAACAGCAGCCGGTTCGCGACGAACCCGGCCCGGTCGCCGATCGTGACCGGCGTCTTGCCGAGGCCCCGCACCAGCTCGGCGACCCGGGTCACGGCCTCCGGCTCGGTCAGCACCGTCCCGATGATCTCGACCAGCTTCATCACCGGCGCCGGGTTGAAGAAGTGCACCCCGACGATCTCACTGGGACGGCCGGTGGTGACCGCGATGTCGGTGACCGACAGCGACGAGGTGTTGGTGGCGAGGACGGCGTCGTCCCGGCACACCCGGTCCAGCTCGGCGAAGACCTTGCGCTTGAGGTCGAGCCGCTCCGGGACGGCCTCGATCACGAGGTCGCAGTCGCCGAGGTCGGCGAAGTCGGTGGACAGCGTGATCCGGCCGAGGATCTCGCGCTGCGCGTCCTCGGTGAGCCTGCCGCGCTTCACGGCCCGCCCGGTCGAGCTCTCCAGGTGCCCGCGCCCGCGTTCCAGCGCGTCCCTGTTCACCTCGATGCCGACGACCGCGAGGCCGCCGCGCGCCACCACCTCGGCGATGCCCGCGCCCATCGTGCCCAGTCCGACGACCCCGACCCTGCTGAACGAACCACCAGTCATGCCCGCAGTCTCCCAGAGCGCGCACGCGCCGCCATGCCCGGGTACGACCGGAACGTGCGCCTCGGAATCTTCCTCCTCGCCGCCCGTTTCCCCGGACAAGACGACACCGCCGCCCTGTCCCGCACCGTTGATGCCGCCATCGCCGCCGAGCAGGCCGGGTTCGACGACGTGTGGCTGGCCGAACACCACTTCATGACCTACGGGGTCGTCCCGTCGGCGACGCTGCTGGCCGGGCACATCCTGGCCGCGACCACCCGCGTCCACGTCGGGACGGCGGTGAGCGTCCTCTCCACCCAGCATCCGGTGGCGCTGGCCGAGCAGGCCGCGATGCTGTCGCTGCTGTCCGGCGGCCGGTTCCGGCTGGGCGTCGGGCGCGGCGGTCCGTGGCGCGACCTGGAGGTCTTCGGCACCGGCCTGCCCCGCTACGAGCACGGCTTCGCCGAGTCGCTGGACCTGCTGCTCGCCTGGCTGCGGTCCGACCGCGTCGCGTGGTCGGGCGAGCACTTCCGCTTCCGCGAGGTACCGGTCGTCCCGCGCGCGCTCGTCCCACCGCAGGTCACGGTCGCCTGCACGTCCCCCGCCACAGAGGCGCTCGCGGCCGAACGCGGGTTGCCGATGCTTCTCGGCATGCACGTCGGACCGGACGAGAAGGCCGCCGCCATCTCCCGCCACGGCGACCCGTCCCTCCCCCACATCTCGACCCACGTGGCCCAGGTCGCCGACACGCGGGAGGAGGCCGTCCGCACCCTCATGGACGAGATGCCGCGCTGGCTCGGCCCCGGCCTGGACGGATACGTCGCCGTGGACGACCGTCCCCGCCCGCCCCGCGACCCGGTCGGCTACACCCGCCGCATGTGCGACCTGCACCCCGTCGGCTCACCGGACGACTGCGTCGAGTCGCTCGTGACCACGGCGGAACGCACCGGGATCGGGCACCTGATCCTGCTCGTCGAGGCGGCCGGCTCCCGCGCCGCCACCCTGGAGAACATCGCCCGCCTGGGCGCCGACGTCCTTCCCAAGGTCCGCGCCGCCACATAGACGTGCGGCGTGCCGATCGCCTCGGCACGCCGCACCGTTTCCGCTCAGCAGTCGCGGAGCTCGGGAGACTGGTTGAGGATCTGCTCGCGGGCGGTCACGAACGTCCGGTAGACGTCGGAGTCGCCGCTCGGGAAGACGGCGACGCGGTGGCAGTTCTGGAAGGCGAGCTTCATCCCGAAGTGGCGCTCCAGCGCGCCGCGCATGGCGTCGCTGGCGAGGACGCGGAGGAGCTGGCCGCGGGCCTGCTCGTCCGGCGGCGGCGTGAGGTTGTCGGCGAAGTCACCCCCGTCCACCTGGAGCCGCGCCACCAGCCCGGTGATCATGTCCCACGCGTACGGGAGGGACGTCCTGATGCACTCGATGAAGGCCGCGTCGCCGACCTCGCCCTTCTGCGCCGTCTCGAGCAGTTCCGGGGTCACGTCGAGGGACATGTGCGGGGATCCTTTCGCAGAGAGGATGAACACCCACCCGCCGACGCTAACCACGCTCCCGTGGGAATTCCAGGCCTTGACAAAGATTTTCATTCCGCTACGCGCCGCGCGGTGCCGCCCCGTGCCCCCGCGCCCGCCCCCGCCCCCGCCCCGGCCGGACGGCCTGCCGCTCGGCGAACTCGGCCCAGTACGCCCGCGCCCGCCGCGCCAGCCGAACGTCCCGCACGGCCTCCGCCTCGGCCCGCCGGGCCTCCGCCCGCTGCCTCGCCATGTCCCGCATGATCTGGTGGTGGTACACGACCTCTCCCCGAACGTCCCGGACCGCACGCCACGGCCCGACACCCAAGACACTCGCGCTAAGGCCCCCACCCCCACATCGGCACGACGCCCTATCCGCCCGCCCCGGAGTGCCTTAGACACCCCACCCGCCGCGCTCACACGTGCCCCTGCCCCTCGCACAGGACTTACAGGAGAAGCCCCGCGAGGACGGCGTCGACGACCTCGGCTGGCATCTCGTCCAGCACAGCCGGCATCGGGACCGAGGAGAGACGGATCTCGCCATCCAGTGAGCCCGCGAGAGCTTGAGCCTCAAGGCTGCCATTTCACCCACGACCCACGAGGCGGCCACGCCTGGGCGGGCGAGTGCCGCGGCGGCGTCCCAGCGCGGCAGGTGGCGGTCGAGGACCGAGAATCAGCACAAGCAGCGATCAACCCGCTGGAGAGCCCCCACAACCGGAGCCCACAACGATTACCGCCGGTACACCAATCTCGCCTGAAGCGGCCGGACGCCGCACTAAGGTGAGGCACCGTGCGTCTCGTTATCGCCCGCTGCAGCGTCGACTACGCCGGCAAGCTCACCGCCCACCTGCCCATGGCTCCCCGCCTCGTCCTCATCAAGGCGGACGGAAGCGTGAGCGTCCATGCCGACGACCGCGCCTACAAGCCCCTCAACTGGATGAACCCGCCGTGCTCGCTCCGCGAGGAGCCCTACGAGGAGAACGGCGCCATAGCCCGCTGGACGGTCACGCACGGCAAATCAGGCGAGCGGCTCATCCTCACCATCGAGGAGATCCTGCACGACACCAGCCACGAGCTGGGCCTCGACCCGGGCCTCCAGAAGGACGGCGTAGAAGCACACCTCCAGGAACTCCTCGCCGAGCACATCACCACCCTCGGCGACGGCTACACCCTCATCCGCCGCGAGTTCCCCACCGCGATCGGCCCGGTCGACATCCTCTGCCGCGACGCCGACAGCGCCACAGTCGCCATCGAGATCAAACGCCGCGGCGAAATCGACGGCGTAGAACAGCTGACCCGCTACCTGGAACTCCTCAACCGCGACCCGCACCTCGCCCCCGTCCGCGGCGTCTTCGCGGCCCAGGAGATCAAACCCCAGGCCCGCGTCCTCGCCACCGACCGAGGCATCGACTGCGTAACCCTCGACTACGACGCCCTACGCGGCATCCAACACGAGGGCACCCTCTTCTAACCGGCCTAACGTCACGAATGTCACAGGTGCGCGTCAGTCTGTTCCGTAAGCCGAAGAAACTCGTCGAGAAGCTCGACAGTGTATTTCGCCTCCATGCTGTCGATGCAGAGAGTGTTGAAGCTTCTCATGTACACATCGACTTCCTCGGGGTCGTCCAGATACATCGTGCTGGTGAGGTTCTCGACGTAAACCATGTCCGGCAGATTCCGCTCGGAAAACCGCAGGATTGTGAAGGCGCCTCCTTCGGAGACGCGTCCTTGGTACCCGAACGGCATGATTTGAATGGTGACCTTGGGTAGTCGAGACATCTCGATGAGGTGCTTGAACTGGCCACGCATCACTTCGGGATCGCCGATGGGACGCCGCAGTGCTCCCTCATCTATCGCGGCCCACAGGAACGGCGCGCCCGGACCCGTGAGGATCTCTTGACGGTTCATGCGCAGCCGCACGCGCTGGTCGATCTCTTGGTCGGTGAATCCGGTGCTGCTCAGACGGATGATCTCGCTCGCGTACCCCTCGGTCTGGAGCAGCGCCGGGACAAAGTGCAGTCCATATGTGCGGATCAGGGAGGCCGATTCCTCCAGCTCCGCATAATTCCGGGACTCCATGGACGGTATGCCGTCTGATCTGCTCTGGAAGGTTTCCAGCCGGTAGAGAAGTTCTTCGAGCTCCTGGCAGCGTTGTTCGCCCTCGGTGGCGCGGCGGCGGGCGTGGCCGAGCTGGCTGGTGAGATCGGTGATCTCAGCTTCGAGCTGGTCTCGTTCGGCCTGCAGAGCAGCTCGGTCACGTTCCCAGGCGGCTTTCAGCCGGCCATGCTGGCGGATACGTTCGGCGAGTTGCTCTTCTAGGTGCGCGGCGTAGCGGTCGGCCTCGCGCTGGCCCACCACGGCGGCGTGCAACTCGTCGCGAACTATCCGCACCCGGTATTCGTGCGGATGGCGAACTCGCAGGGCCTCCAGCCACAGCTTGGCCAGATGTGTGCGAACCTCCGGAGAGACCTCCATACCCCGCTCCGCCTTGATGGCGAGCAGCCGCTCCAAGAACGACTGGTCTCCGGGAACACGGTGACCGTTGAGGTAGCGCGAGACAACGCTCTTGTCGAAGTGGTAAGTGCGGGCAAAGCGCCCCTGCGACATCCCTACCTGGCCCCAGAGCCCGCGCAGCTCCTCGACCCACGCCTGTACCTCAGGGTCGAGGTTGGGGGACAGAGGCCGCAGGCCCATCGAGGCCGGAGGGGCAACGGAACCCCGGGGCATGATGTCGGTCATGCGGTCCATTCTCTGCAATCAAGGCGCCGCTGTTCCACCGAGTTCGCCGATGCCAGGCGTTGCCATTTTCTGCAACCCCCAAGGGACGGCCGTTGCGGCCTAGTGCACCCCCCACCGGGTCTGGCTTGCTGGAAACCGTCCGGCGCCACCGGGTGCCGGACCCCGACACGGTGAAGGCGGCATGCAACACACTGAACGTCCCCCGACCGGTCCGCGCCCACTGCTGATCGCGATGGTCACAGTCGTCATCGGCATCTTGCCCGACGCGCTGTCGCTTCTCTCAGACCACCCGGTCCCCGAAGCGCTGCTGACCGCCTGCGCAGTGATCGGCAGCACCGCTGATCTACTCAACCAAGTCCTCCGGACGCGCCGTCCCCTTCTCAGTCCCGGCGATAAGGAGAAGGAGCAACCGGACGATCAATCAGAAAATCCCAACATCTGACCGCTTGGCTCACCGAGGCCATTGCGTCCGTTCTCTGCGGGCCGTCCAGTAGTCCACTTCGTAGACAGTCAGCAATGACCAAGAGATCCGCCGACAAGATAAAGCGCCTCGGGTCGCATGACCTACCAACGCCGACCCGAGGCACCTCTATACACAGCAATTCACCACTGCCAACTCACCACCGGGCAGTGTCGATCCGATCGCCTCGACCAGGCCAGCGTGAGCGTCGGAGATGACCAGTTGGACGCCGGTCAGGCCGCGAGCCACCGGACCCTCCAGGCCGCCGCGGACCTGCCGGGCGCGCTGGCCGCCGAGGTCGCCACGGCCGCGCGGGAGGCGTTCGTGGACGGCATGGCACGCCGCCCTTACGTGCAGCGCCGGCTTCGCCGCCCTCGTGGCCTCCCTGGGCCTGCCCGCGGGCGTCCCCGCGGCGCAGGACCACCAACCCCGTCTACCCACACAAGCGCATACGGTCCGTCCGCTAACCAGGGTCAATTGTTCGCCGCCGTGCACCCTCACGCGCGGCCGGTGTCCCCGGCGGCTCCAGGAGCATCCACCTGGCGGCCCGAGTCCCTGACCGGTCTCATCGAGGAACAGATCCAGGCGCCCAGGTCCGCCGCGGTGGTTCCACGTGCGGCCACACCTGCTCTTTCCACACCTGCACGGCCTCATCGTCGCGTTCGATGGCGCGTTGCCCCGGGGACCAGCACCGACCAGCCGTTGCGGCGCAGCAGCAACGACACTTCCGGCAGGGTGTGGTCGATCCCGAACAACCGCCGGATCAGCGCGGCCACCCGACCCAGCCTCCACTGCTGGTCATCGGCATAGCCGTGCGCGGCCGGACCGCGATTCAACTCGGCCCCCAACCGCGCAAAGGCCGCATCGTCCGGCCACGGCCGACAGTGCGCCCCCCTGGACCACAGCGACTCGGCCCCACCCTCACGCCAGGCTCGCCGCCACTTCTCCACCTGCCGCAACCCGGCTCTTAGACGTCATCTCATTTGGCGAGTCGGCGGTGACAGATGAGGGTGGCGGCGATACCGACGAAGGCCAGGAAGTGCTCGGGCTTGCGTTCGTAGCGGCGGTGCAGGCGGCGGCAGCCGCTCAGCCAGGACACCGTCCGTTCCACCACCCAGCGGTGCCGCCCCAGCCGGTCGGAGGACTCGATGCCGCGGCGCGCGATGCGCGGCGTGATGCCCCGCCTGCGTAGCCAGCGCCGCAGGTCGGCGTAGTCGTAGCCCTTGTCGCCGTGCAGCTTGGCGGGACGGCGCCGACGCGGCCCGCGCCGGGAGCGGATCGGCGCGATGCCCCGCACCAGCGG
>NZ_FOVH01000049.1 GCF_900115095.1 Actinomadura madurae | reverse complement strand
CCGCCCTCGGCCTGCCCGACGACCCCACCCACCCCCACACCGTCACCGACCAACTCGACGGCGCCACCTACACCTGGACCCAGTCCAACTACGTCCGCCTCGACCCGCGCACCAAGCCCGCCCACATCCTCACGTTCGAGCGGAACGAGGGACGCGGGCGGGCCGGTGGTGATGACGCCGCGGTCAGGCCGGTTCGGCGCCGCTGAGCAGGCGGTCCTCGATGGACCGGCAGCCGGTGAACACCGACCCGAGGCCTTCCCGGTCGATGATCTCGCGGAGCCTGGCGGGCAGCGCGGGCAGCGCCAGGCAGCCGCCCTCGGCGGCGACCCGCCAGCGGATGCCGAGCAGGATCGGCAGCGGGTCGCAGCGGACGCCGAGCCGGTCGTGCATCCGCACCATCAGATGCCGCAGGTTCCCCTCGACCAGGGTCGTCAGCGTCTCCCCGAGCCGCGGCACGGTGGCCTCGTCCAGCATGCCGGACAGGTGCACCACGGTGTGGTCGCCGTCCCCGGCCGCCGTCGTGGTGATCGTCAGCTCCGACGGCGCGGGCGGCGTCGGGGTGAGCCCGGCGTCCCCCGGATGCAGGGCGCGGATCGCGTCGAGCACGTGCGTGGTGTCGGCCTCCCCGCCGGCGCCGGCCGGGACGGGCGCGGCGGTCGCCGACGCCACGTCCGCGAACACCGGGACGAGCCGCGCCAGCCCCGTCAGGTGCAGCGCCCTGCGCACATGGGCGGACAGGGCGGGCACCACGGCCCGCAGCGTGCAGCCGAGCAGCCGCGCCCGGGTCTCGGCGCGGGCCAGCAGCACCAGCCCGGCGGCGTCCAGCAGGACCGCGTCACCGAAGTCGACGACGACTCCCCCGCGCCGCGTCCCGTGCGGGCCGGCGCAGGCGAGCGACAGCGCCCTGCTCACCCCCTCCCGGATCCCCGCGTAGTTCTGCCAGCTGATCTGCGCGGGCAGGCCGAGCACGATGAATCCTCGCCGGGTCTCGATGCTCAGGCCCGGCATGGTCGTGTCCTTCATCTGTCACATCCCGATCGGGGTTCGAGCGGCCGCGCGGGCGCGCCGGGGCGGAGCGGTGAGACGGCCCGGCGGCCGGGTCGCCGGCCGTTCGTCCGGGTAGGGCGGGCGGGCGCCGCGCACGACGCCCGTCAGCCGGGACGCCGCGAGGCGCTCGATGGTCCGCTCCTCGGGCCGCACCCCGAGATGGGTGCAGCAGCACCACAGGTCGTCCACGCAGCGGCGCACGCGCTCCACCGGTATGTCGGCGAAGCGGACGCGCAGCCGCGCCACGAGGTCATCGCGCGTCGGTACGACCGATGGCGACTTCTCCCAGCGCTCCACTGTCCCTCCGATCGCTTTGGACGGACGTCTTCCGCCCGAACCGAACAGAACCCGCCGCGGGGGCGGGTTCTGAGCTTGGAAATGACCTACCCGGGGGTTGCGACAGAAAAAGCGACGAACCTAAAAACACGGACATGACACAACCTTCCCCCGGCAAGTATTCGCGGGCGCCGGCGCCAGCGGACGGGCCGCGAACGACCGTGTTTTCACCACCGCTTTTCCGGGCCCTGCCGCGTGCAGATCACCGGTACCGAACCTTTTACGGATGGTTGCCCGCCCCGCACGTCCCCGGCGCGCGCCGCGGGAATTGCTGATCTAGATGTCTCCAACACACCCGGGGTGACCCATGCACGGCCAGCCGAAGAACACCGCCCGCAGCACGTCCGACGAGGTCACCGCACCGCGGGCGGGCACCGCGCCGCCGCCGGACGCCCCGCCGCCCGCCACCGGGCCCGCCGCCGGACCCGCCACGGGGCCCGCCGCCGGGCCGGTACCCGACCCCTTCGACGAGAAGGCTCCGCGCACGCCGCACTGGTTCAAGACGGCGGTGTTCTACGAGGTGTCGGTCCGCGGGTACGCCGACAGCAACAACGACGGCTACGGCGACCTGCGCGGCCTGAT
>NZ_FOVH01000041.1 GCF_900115095.1 Actinomadura madurae | reverse complement strand
TCCCAGTCCCGCGTCTCCCAGATCGAAAACGGCAACCTCGAAGCCATGGAACTGGAAACGCTCCGCGCCTACGCCACCGCACTCGGAGGACACCTGGACATCACCGTCAGCGTCGGCCCCCACTCAATCAAGGTCGCCTGAAAGCCCCAAGCGGTGACGGCAACGACGGCAGCCAAGCAGCACCACGGACGCACGTCAGGCACCGTCCAACCTCGGGAGACGCAACGGCGGCAGGGTGGTTGCCACTTCTGAAAAGCGGAAGGTCGGCGGTTCGACCCCGCCCCTGCCCACCTCCACACCTCTGACCAGCCAAAACACGGTCAGAGGTGCTTTTATTTCCGGCCCTGAAGCAGCTTCAAGCGGATGCACACCGCTCGAACACCTTCCGCCTATCGCCCTCGAAGATGATCAGTGCCCAGATCGGCTAACCGTTCCACGTCCACTACGCTGGCCACGCCCATGATCGACTTCACCATGGCAGCCCCCCGGCTTTCGAACGCTTCGCGGCATGAGCGGGAGCCAGCCGAGGGCGGTCGGTCGTCATGCGCGAGGTTGCCAGGACAGGAGGTCGTAGGCCATGGCGAGGTCGTCCGCCCACGCTGCGTCGTGGTCACGTTCGAAGGCGCTGATCAGCCGGTCGATTGTCACCTCGCGGCACAGCCAGGCGGTCAAGCCCCTGCGACGGGCATCAGCGAAATCGTGTTCGTTCACCAGCTGGGCAAGGTGGCGATCTGCGGCCGGATCAGGGATGGTGTCCCAGACGGCGAGGTATCTTCCGATGCTGTCGCCGGTCGTTGCAGCGGCCTGAAGGAATGCGGCAGCGTCAAAGAAGGCACCGATCCTTGAGGGGAACTGCCTCAGCAGGGATCGCCAGACCGCATCGAGATAGTCGTCGATCGCTTGCTGCTCGGCCGAAGGCCAGTGGCGCCATTGTTCTTTGGTCAGAGTGGACAGGACGATGCTCCCGTCGAGCTCACCGGACGTCACCATGCGCTCGAACAGCAGAGGGAGCAGGCTCTTCACATCCTCGCGGCCGCCCACCGTGCCACCCAAGCGGAGAGTCAACGGGAAAAGGTCGTCCTCGTCGACCGGCGTCGCAGGACGGCAATGTGGGCAGCAGTCAAGCACCGCTCGACGGGGATACGGCGCGAAAACTTGGTCGAGGCGCGCCAGCACGGCCGCGAGGTCTTCGTCCACGACTTCAGGATTCCAGGTCGACGGATCGGTGCAAATGCCCGCTCATCGGCAGACCAGCGCGTTCCGGTCTGGGTCCTTGGTTCAGGTGCCGGAGGCCATGTAGCCGGGGAGGATGTAGTAGGGGTGGCGGTCGAGGTTGTTGCGGGCTCGGTCGTAGCGCATGGTGGTGCGTGGGTCTGCGTGGCGGGCGGCGATCTGTACGTCGCGCAGGTCGACGCCGGCGTCGAGCATGGTGGTCACGAAGGTGTGGCGGAGCATGTGTGGGTGCATCCGTGGCAGCCGGACGACGGATGCGGCTGCGAGCTGGCGTAGGCGGCGGGTGGCGGCGTGCCGGTCCATCCGGGCTCCGCGGGTGTTGAGCAGGATCGGCCCGGCCGGCCGGTCATCGATGGCGCGGTCGATGGCTCTGCCGACTGCTGGCGGGAGGGGGACCAGTACACTCCGGATGCCTTTGCTGATCACGCGTAGGACTCGGTGACCGTGTTCCTCGCCTAGGTCGTCGATGTCGGCGCCGGTGGCTTCGAAGATCCGCAGTCCGAGAGGAGGCCGAGCATGGCCACCAGCGCGAAGTCGTTGGGGTTGGACGAGGCGCGTGCGGCTGACAGCAGGGCCTCGAATTGCAGATCGGAGAGTCCGAGCGTGGGCGATTCGGGTGGGACGTTGGGGCGGCGGACGTGGTCGGCGGGCGAGTGTTCGAGAATCCCGTCGATCACGCAGGTGCGGTAGAAGCCGGCCACTACTGACAGGCGTCGGGACACGGTCGAGGGCCGGAACCGGCGGATCTCCTGGAGCCACCGTACGTACATCTCCACATGCGCGCGCCGTACCGCTAAAGGCGCCAGGTGCCGTTCGGCGCACCAGTTCAGGTAGATCCGCAGGTCCGACTCGGTGTGCATGCGGGAGTCGCCCTTGTATCGGGCCAGGTAGGCGAGCGTCGCCAGCCGCAGGACGTCCCTGTCGGCGGTCCCAGCGCCGGGCGTCGCTCCCAAGAGTTCATCGAAGGAAGTCTTACCTGCGACGCTGCGCCTGCATCAGACCCAAGACCAGACCGACCACACGCGGTAGAAGAGGATGCCCTGCCGAATCCTGCCGAACCTGAAGGCGGCGAAGGCATCACCCGGTCTGGATGCAGGGGCGAGCAGAGTCAAGCTGAGCACCGTTCGAGGCGGTCCAGCGCTGCCAGTGAGCTGGCGTACACCGTCACCATCGGCCACGGCGGGTTTTCGCGCTGCCCACTCCACGTCGGATGCGCGACCGCGAAGTGGTGTGGCCTGCCCCGCGCTCGGGCTTTGCTTTCATCGAGCCGGACCAAAACGTTGTCACAGGCATTGCAGGCCAGCCAGACCACCAATTCCCGACCGTGCAGGATGTGGCCGGGGCCCGATCTCTGCCCCCGAGTTCGACGGCCACCACCCGTTCCCGCTCGGTACCCTCAAGGGACCTGCCACCGACTGGATCGTCGGCGTCCGGGCACCAGCGAAGCGCCCCCGCCACCCGGCCAAGGACATTCCACGACTTCGCCATCTCAGCCAGCCGGGCCCGGTCCGCGCAACCCAACGGCACATGGGCATCACAGAGCAGGTCCGTCAGAGTCTCCACAGCCAGACCCTGCTCACCGGCATCCCACAACAGCAGCGGCTCCGACCGATCACCCAGCGGGACCGGCTCCGAAAGCCGCGCAACGAACTCGCGATCATCCTGCCGGCCTCTGTCCGTCATGGCCCGATCCCATCCCACCAACCTCGGGGCCGCAAGCAACGATCGAGCCGGGCACGGTTCACAAAGCGGATGGATGACGGGCGTCGCTGGTCCAGCGAAATGAACAATCCGTGATGGCAGCGAATTACGATCACCGAGATCGTTGTTGCGGTCTCACAGGGGTGTCTCTTCTTTCTGGCTCCCGGGTCCGACTCGGTCTACTCCGGCTGCCGTGATGTGTGGCCGGGTGCGGCCCCTCCATACCGAGTCGGGCTTCACGGCGACTGATCAGCGTACGCTGGCACTGCGCATGCAGTTGATCGCACTACGTGTTTCCACGGATTGCGGCGTCATGGCTCCCGCTGTACGCGCGAGATCAGGGCGAGCAGAGGAGTAGACGCAGTGCCACAGATGACCAAGGGCGCCAACATTGACCTGTCCGGCCTGACCACGGCGACCGGCCCGTTCACCGTGGCGTTGAGCTGGATCGATCCTTCTGGCGAAGGTGAGGCCGATGTCTCGGTGCTCTTGGTCGACGCCGATGGCAAGGTCGGCAGCGACGCCGACTTCGTCTTCTACAACCAGCCCGCCACCGCTGACGAATCGGTGCGCCTGTTGGGCAAGGCGCCCACCGCCACCGGCAGCGAGGACCGCATCCTGGTCGACCTGGGCGCGGTGCGGCCCGAGGTGCAGCGCGTTGTCATAGCCGCCAGCCGTTACGCGGGTGCGACGTTCGGCGGACTGGACGATCTGCGGCTGACCACCTCCGACAGCGCCGGAGAGGTGCTGCTGACCTTCGACATCACCGACGCCGACACCGAGACCGCGTTCATCTTCGGGGAGCTGTACCGCAGAGGCGACGGCTGGAAGTTCCGGGCGGTTGGTCAGGGCTACGAGTCCGGCCTCGCGGGCCTGGTCGCCGACTTTGGCATCAACGCCGATGACAGCGACGAGGAAGAAGCCAGCCGGACCCGCTCGCAGCGGGCCGCCGAACCCGAGCCTGACCGGCCGGAGGCTCCAGGGCCCGCCGCCGCGCCCCCGCCCGATGATTCAACGCCCACCAACGGTGACCGCCCCAAGCGGGTCCGGACGGCCAAGAAGAAGACGACCGTGCCCAAGGCGGCCAAAGTCAATCTGGCCGAGCATCCGTCCTGGCAGCATGCGCGGCTGTTCCCGGTCACGGGGCTGCGCAACGACCAGGAACGCGAAGCGCGCGCAACCGCCACGCTGCTGGCGGTGATGGCGCAGGTACCGGAGTTCGGCCGTCGCCTGACGGCCCGTTTCAACGCCCCCGCCGGCACCATTCAAACCTTCGCCGAAGCCACCTTCAAACACGGCGAGGGCAAGGTCCGCCCGGACGGTGTGCTGCGCGTGGCCAGGGCCGGAAGGATCTGGACCGCGCTCATCGAGACCAAGACCGGCGGCAACCCCCTCAAGACCGACCAGGTCGAGGCCTATCTGGGAGTGGCGGCCCGGCACGGCTACGAAACCGTGATCACCTTGTCCAACGACCTGGCTCTGGACAACGAGCATCCCTTGAAGGTCGACAAGCGGCTGCTGCGCAAGGTGGCCCTGCGGCACCTGTCCTGGGCCGAGGTCGCCCACGAGGCCGAGATGCTTTGCCGCCACGACGGCGTGGCCACCCCCATGCATGCCTGGCTGCTGGGCGAGCTGCTGGACTACCTGCGCCAGGACAACGCCGGCTGCCAGGGCTTCCGGGACATGGGTGCCGCCTGGGTCCCGGTGCGCAACGCCGTTACCGCGGGCACCTTGCGCCTCGGTGATCGGCGCGCGATGCAGGTGGCCGAGAGCTGGGAGAAGCTGATCCGGCAACTGTGCCTGCGTCTCAGCGGGGAGACCGGCCTGGCCATCGCCCCCGTCCTCCGCAAACGACGGGACGGGGACGCCTCGGTCCGCCGCCTGCAGACCGTCACCTCCCTGGTGGAGTCCGGTCGCATGAGCGCCGAGATCCGGATCCCCAACGCCGGCGGCCCGATCCTACTCGAAGCCGACCTGCGCACCGGGCAGATCGAAACCACCGTCGAGGTCCCCGCCGCAGCCCGCGCCCGTCCCCTGACCCGCGTCCAGTGGCTGCTGCGCCAGCTGAACGACGCGCCGCCCGAACTCCGCGTCGAAGCCCTCGCCCCCAAACACAAGACCGGCCCCTGCGAACTGCTCAAGAACCTCATCACCGAGCCCGGTCTTCTCGTCCCCGACACCACACCACATATCGACACCTTCCGCCTGACCCTTGCGACCGGGCTCGGAACCAAACGCGGCACCGAGGAAACCGGCTTCGTCCGCAGCATCGACACCGCCGTGGACCGCTTCCACCAAGAAATACTCCAGGTCCTGAAACCCGATCCCGCGACGGCTGCCGACACCAAGAACGCCGGCTAACTGGTCCGCGTCGTAGGTCCCTCGGGCGTACAGCCCCGACCGGCATCCGCACTCGCAAGACGGCGTTCACGTCACCTGGTTGGCTTTGAATCACCGGCACGCTAGTCATCGCAACTGGCCGGTGCAAGCACCAGTTGATCAGCACGATCGCTCTCGAGGAGGCCGGTCACGGAACGTAGGGCTCACCGACACGTGTGTTGGTTCAAGGTCGCCCTCGAGTGGCGCCGATCTTGGCCACTAGGACGAAGCGAAATGGGCGTCGCGGCTGTGCAGGTCGGCTGAGTGTGGGCGGCACCGCCAGCGATTCGTCTCGGCCACCCCGAGGTCCGGTGGACCGACACCAGACCAGCGGTGATAGTCGTCCAGGTCGACGTTGCTACCGCAGATGATGGTGACCACGTGGCAGCTGGCGAAGCAGGCCGAGTCTTCCAGGACAGCGGCGACGCCACGGTCCGCTTCGCACTAGAACAATGGAGTGTCCAGGGACACCGGGCCGATCACGCGGCGAGCCGCGCGGATCCGGTCAATATCGAGGCGCGTCTTGAGCGCGACGCAACAACGTACCCAGCACAAGCGTCACCTTGACAGCTGGCACCATGAATCCGCTCCCGCCGGATCGCTCCCGCATTCCCGACCATCGACGCCTACACGCCCCATCTGCGGCAGATGCGTGTGTTCGCAGGACCACTCGATCACGGGGCCATGCCGAATGTGGGTTCGGCCTCGGTTCTGTAACGCATGCCATAGACGGCCGGGGCGGTGTCCTGCGAGTCTGCATCGAGTACGGGGAGGCCCCTTTGACTCTGCCGTTATTACCGGATGATCCTCAGCTGATCGGTCGTTACCGTCTCCTCGGTCGCCTTGGGCAGGGCGGCCAGGGCGTCGTCTATCTGGCCGAGGCCGATGACCTGGGAAGGGTGGCGCTGAAGCGTCTAATTGCCGGGACCCTGGACGAGCTCGCGGACCGCAGGGCCCAGGTCAGATTCAAGCGGGAAGTGGTGGCGCTACGGCAGCTGAACGAGAAATGCACGGCTCCCATCCTGGACTGGGACCTGGACGCCGACCCGCCGTACCTGGTCAGCGTCTATGTGCCCGGCCGGTCATTGCACGAGCTGGTCGCCGGAGACGGAGCGGTGCGGCCGCTGCGGCGGGACGAGCTGGAGGGCCTAGCCGTCCGGACGATCACGGCCCTCAGCGCGGTGCACCGTAAGGGGATCATGCACCGCGACATCAAGCCGAAGAACATCCTGATCGGCCGGGACAGCAGGCCACGGATCATCGACTTCGGCGTGGCGAAGATGCTGAACAGCGACACCCAGAGCAGGGAGATCTTCGGGACTCCCGCATTCATGTCACCGGAGCAGCATCGGAACGATCGGGTCAAGACCAAGACCGATATCTACTCCTGGGCACTCACCATCCTCTTCGCCGCGGGCGGCTACGATCCCGAATCCGGAAAGTCCGATGTGAACAGGGTCGGCGATCCCCTACGCGGCATGCTCGAGGCCTGCCTCGCCGAGGACCAGGAGAAGCGTCCCAGTGCCCATGAGCTGCACTGGCAGATGACGAAGGCGGGCATCGCCCGAGCTCATGGAGCGTCGGAGGAATGGACGGCCGTCAGCGCGATGCCCTCTGGGGGCACTGCAGCGGGCCACACGCGACGCTTACTGGCCACCCCCTGGTATCTCCGGCCGTATCTCCCGATCCCGGTCAGCGTGGGTGTGACCACGGCGTTGACCACCCTGGCGTTCGTCCTGCTGGATGCCGGGGCGGAGAAGGTGCTGCCCGCCGCAGTGGGCTTGTTCGTCGTCACGTTGATGCTGTTCTCGATCGGTACGGATCCGGCGCACCACTCCCAGGTCAGGCAGGGGCGCGGGCGTCCGCGAAAGCCCATACCTCCCCCGCCGGGGTGACGGTGACGCGGCGCACGGGCTGCGGGGAGTCGGGCTTGTGGAACAGGGCCACCAGTTCTTGGGCCCGGTGGCCAGGGGTATGGCCGGTCATCTCGAGCAGCCCCCAGGCGAGCGCGCCACGCAGCGCCTGCCGGGCTGCGCCCGGGCTGTGCCCGGTCTTCTCCAGGACGGTGATCAGTTCGCGTTCGTCCCGGTCCTCGGGAAACATGCGCATGAGTTCGCGGAGCGCGACAGCGGCGGCGCGACGGCCGGGGTCGAGCCGCGGGGTTTCCTCCCTATCCACGCAGTTGTATTGCTCGTCGCGATGGGCCTTGTCGGTGCCGCGCCCTCGTCCCCGCCAGGCGATGTCAACCTGTTCCCCGGTGCGCTTCACGGCGACGACCTGCTTGAAGGTTCCCTTTGGCGGGGGCGGGTCGGGGGGGCGCACGGGTCGTGGCGGCAACGCCTCTACCGGCTCGATTCCAGCTTCCTCCTCCTGCCGGTTCATCCGCGCGCGCCTCAGCCATTCCGCGTCTTTATTCTCAAACTCGCGCTGCCGACGCTTGATCAATTGGTCGTGCTGACGCTCCTGCCCTGTGATGACGCTACTGGGGCAAACCCACATCCCGGCCGTGATCTCACCGGCTGGGCGCCGAATGCTAATCTCGGGCTTGCGCTGCGCCGCTGCGCCGTCCTTCCCTTTGCGTAAGGCCCACATCCGGAGCAAGGTCGAGCCGTTGGCGAACCACCCGGCCGTCGCGCCGACGGCCACCCCGACCGGCACCGCCCACCAGCTGGCGAGCGGGAGGAACAAGACGGCCTCCACGAGGCCCGCGCCTAGCCCCAGCATCCCCTTCGCGGCACGGGTCCCGACGCGCGATTCTGTCCAGACGCTGCCCACGATCAGCTCGGGCGCGATTCGTAAGCGCCCCTCCCCTGCACCGCTCACGCCCCGACGATAACCCGGCATTTCCGGGCAGTCTGTGAAACCACAACGTGCTCCGACCCCGCTGCGGACTCACCCGAACCGAGGTTTTCAAGACAAGCGCGGGTCCCGCGCGGCTACAGACCGGCAACCGCTCCCCCCCTTACAGTCCCGTGACACAAGCGATCGCGCTGCTCAAGCGCGCAACGAACCCGAAAGGCGGGAACGGATGCGAGCGAGAGAATGCTTTTGCGTAGGGGCTTGACCGGAGGGGCCGGGGTGTCGGCCCCTCCGACCCCCCTTTCGGTGCTACGGCGGTTGGGTCGCGGCGGGGCCGGGTGGTTGCGGTGTGCGATCTGGAAGAGGTTGCCGAACGGGTCGCGCACCATCGCTCGTCGATCGCCGTAGGCGGTGTCGAGGGGCTCCTCGATGCTGATGGCCCGGCGGCCAAAGCCCGGCGAAAGGTCCATGCAGCAGCCATATGGACCAAGCCGCAGCGAAACGCACTCACATCGGAAGAGGACCTTGCCTCACGGTCCGCCAGCGGCGGCCGATGAGGGGTGCGGCTGGCTGGGTCCGGCCGGGGCATGGCGTGAGCGCCGACCGAGTGTAGCCATTTCGCGGAGGCTGCCCTGTGGCATGCCGCATGATGGGTGGCGACGCTGGGTCTGGACAGGTCCTCCAGGACGCCAGACCGCCACTGCCTTGACCCGCCCCCAGAGGAACTCAGAGCATGGTCCCGAAGCCGCGAATTTTCGAAACCGACCACGAGGCAAGGCCCGAGCATGGTTACGTCTCGGACATCGTGGGCCAGTTCCGGGCGGGCCGCATGATGGGCCGAACCCCCGTCACGCTGGACACGTGGCGCGTGACAACTGGTGACCGAGCGGTTGCGGCCGCCGTCGCGGCAACGCTGGGCGGCAGCGTCGAGGAGTGGGACACCCAGGGCGAAGACAATCTCGAAGTGCTGACGGACGCCGATTCCGTGCGGGTCGTCGTCACGGGCGCGGACGCCATTGAGTCCGACCTCAAGCTCTGGGGCATCGGTGGCGTGATCATTCACCACTGTGACGGCGCGGAGTTCTTGACCGACGATCGGAAGGGTGAACCGTGTGGGTGCCCTGAGTTGCTGGCGGACCGGAAGGAAGAGGCCAAGGCTGGGCGGGGCCCCAAGCCCGACACCAGCATCACTTTCCGTCTACTCGACGTGCCCTGCCTCGGCAGGTTCCAAATGCGGTCGGGCAGTTGGGACCTGCTCCGCGTGCTGCATGAGTACGTAAGCGACCTTGACGGCGTCGGCGGGCCGGCGATGTGCGCCCTCACCCTGGAAACGGTCACCTTCGTTCCGAAGGGCGGCCCCATGGGGGGCAAGATCGTGAGCTACAAGAAGCCCACTCTCAAGGTCGACGGACCGTACGAAGGTACATCGGAGCCAGCCTGACCCTACGTGACGAGCCTGGTGTGGACGGCGCGGGCAGTTGCGTGGGAGGCATGGCCACGACATGCAGCGGGTAGCTACTGTGTGGCGCAGCGTGGTAGGTCGCCGGGCGAACACAATCCGCTTATCGGCTTCTCACTCGTTAGCGACCTGGGTTTTCGCAGGTCAGCACAGCGCTCAGACGTTGTGACCTGAAAAGCGGAAGGTCGGCGGTTCGACCCCGCCCCTGCCCACCACATCTGACCAGCTAAAAGGCCCGGAACCTGATCAGGTTCCGAGCCTTTTGACAGCAACGGCCTCAGCCGAGCGCATCCCCCAGCTTCCCGAGCGCCGCCCGCTTCTCATCAAGCGCCGCGTGAGCGTAGATCGTCATCGTCACTTCGATGTCGCTGTGCCCGACGATGTCCGGACGATGTGCGGCGGGATGCCGAGGGCCAGGAGCAGCGAGACGCAGATGTGCCGCATGTCGTGGAACCGCATCGACTCCAGCCCGGCCGTTTTCCGGACACGGCCCCGGCTACGGCGGAGGTTGTCCGGCTCCATGGGCGTACCTAGGCGGGACGGGAAGTCGAGTCCCGAGTTCTGCCAGTTCGGCCAGGCGTCCGCCCGTTCGGCGTCCTGGCGGACCTGGTGCTCACACAGAGCGGTGATGCACCGGTCCGGCAGCGGCACCGTGCGCTTGGAGTCGTCGGTCTTGGGGCCGGACGAACCGCAGCGCTCGCCCGACGCGTTGAAGCGTCTTGACCACTTTCAGCGTCGCCGACTCGATGCCGCTCTCTCCGCAGCGTCCGTACGGCTCACGTCGAGGGTGCCGCCTTCACCGCCGCAGGCGCGGCAGCCGACGAGCCGGACGTCATCCCACAACAGCCCGAGCAGCTCCCCGCGCCGCAGGCCGAGGCATAGCGCCAGCACGCCGTTCGTCTTTGGCCGCCTTGAGGACGTCGCGCGCCTGGTCGACCGTGAGCCCCCGGTTGACCCCGTATTTCGGCGTGGTGACCGTGACCAGCTTGGCCACGTTGCGCGGGATGATCTCGTCGCGGACGGCCGTCTGCAGGGCGTTGCGCAGGACCGCGTGAACGAACTGGATCATGCGCGACGATAGCCGGGACTGGCAGCACTCCCCGCCCTCGAGAGCGCAGCAGCGGGGCACCTCGCAGGACGCGTCCCACTCGTTGCAGCAGCACTGGCACGCCTCCCGGATGCGGGTCAGGGACAGGCGCACGTCACGAGCCGTGAGCTTCCCGCAGTGACCTGGCCGCACGCTCGCGCGAGATCCGCGCCGCACTGCGCACCGAGCACCTGAGCCAGCCCGAGGTCGTCACCAACGCCTACGCCGCGTCGGTGCGTGCTCTGCTGGCCGTACTGGACGTCATCAATACCCAGGTCAAGCCCCTTCAAGGGCAGGTCGAGGCACATTTGGGCAGCACCCGGCCGCTGAGATCGTCCTGTCCCAGCCCGGCCTAGGGCAGATCCTCGGCGCGCGGGTGCTTGCAGAGTTCGGCGACGACCCCGACCGCTACGCCCCCGCCAAGGCCCGCAAGAACCACGCCGGCACCAGCCCGATCACTCGCGCGTCCGGGAAGAAGAAGGCCGTCCTGGCCCGGTTCGTCCACAACGACCGGCTCATCGACGCCCTGATGACCCAGCCTCGATCGCCATGCGCCACTCGCCCGGCGCCCGCCGCTACTACGACAAGCTCACAGCCCGCGGAGCCGGGTACAACACCGCCCTGCGCCAGCTCGCCAACCGGCTCGTCGGCATCCTGCACGGCTGCCTCAAAACCGGCACGCCCTACGACGAAGCAACCGCCTGGTCGCACCCCGTCCAGAACGCTACGACTTGACACAGTTAACTCCTGGGATGTCTTTTCAGGTGCTGCGGTGGTACGGCTTGGTGCAGACCGCACCCCCGTACTTCGACGTGCACACCCTCAACCACATCTTCCGATTCTCGGGATAATCGAGCTGCCACTCCACGGTCTGGCGGCCGTGCGAATAGCGCCTTTCCGTGCCGAACCCCTCGACCCAGATCTCGGCCATCGTCCAGTGGTCGTTGTTGAAGTGGTCGTGGACTTTCAGATATTCGCCGGAGGGCTGGAATGACGCCGCCACACTGTCGCCGTTGTTTTTCCTGGCGACGGCGTAGACGTAATTGGGTCCGCCGTCGATCACCGCGTAGCCGCCGAAGCAGTGCCAGGTGCTGTGACCGCTGGGGCAGCTGCTTCGCTGCGTCGCACCGGAATCGCCGGTCGGCTGGGTGACGGTGGAGTTGTTCGGAGTCTGGCGGCTGTCGGCCGCGGCGCTGCCGGTCATGCCGGTGAACGCGCTGACGGCGACGACCGCGGCTGCGCCCGCGCCGATGATTCTTCGTGAGATGAGCATGCCGGCCCCCGTATCTTGGTGATCACGTACAACCCCAGTAGACGCTGCTCACGCTGACGAAGTTCGCGGCAATTTTCGGCCGGGACCGAGCTGTGAATCGACATCAGCCGGGCCCGCGCTCAGGGATGGAAGCATTCGGGCTGGTGAGTGGCTCGGCGAAGACTTCTTTGGGCTTCTTGAACCCGAAGATAGCGCGGGGTCGGTCGTTGAGTCGTCGGTGACGGCTTGCAGGTACTCCGGGTCGCCCGTGATCGTGGCACCTTTGGGGAAATATTCGCGTAGCCAGCGGTTGGTGTTCTCGTTGATGCCGCGTTTCCAGGGGCAGTGCGGGTGGGCGAATTACACCGGCAGGTCGGCCTTGAGGGTGAAGGCGGCGTGTTCGGTCATCTCCGACCCGCAGTCCCAGGTCAGCGAGCGCCGCAGCACGTCCGGCAGGTCCTGACCTGGTCGATGACGGCCTGGGACACGGTGGCGGCGTCGCGGCCGGCCAGCGGCACCAGCACCACGAACCGCGACACCCGCTCGACCAGCGTCCCCACGGCGGGCTTGCCGTCCTTGCCGATCACTAGATCGCCCGCCCAGTGTCCGGGGACCTGCCGTCTGTGGGGTCGGCGGGCCGATCGTCGATCCACCGGATGCCCTTGATCCGTGGCGCCCGTGGGGCACGACCGTGAGCGGGCTTGCGGCGGGTGCGACCTGAGCGCAGCGCCAGCCCTTGGCGGGCCAGCTCACCCTTGGGCAGTGCGTAGATCCAGCCGTAGATAGCCTCGTGCGACACACCAACAGCCTGGTCTTCGGGATGGTCGAGGGGCGTTGACAGGTCTGACGCTCCCGAGCCGCGGGGACACCGAGACCCACTCAGGCCGAGGACGAGCCGCCCGCCCGCCTCGTGGTCATACTGGGCTGGTGCGTGCTGCGGTTCGGATGCGGTATGGCGGCCCGGAGGTCATTCGATGAGCTGCTGGGGGCCGGGCCGGCGCCACACCAGCAGGAGCCGGAGGTGGTCACCGGACGGACTCATCCGGGATCCGAAGGCCGGCAGCAGCGGCTTGCCCACCACGCGCACCTGCTCAAGGTCGATCCAGATGCGATGCGACCCGCCCCGGTCGTCGGGGGCGTCGCTCTGCACGCCCTCCAGCCCGATCATGCGCAGGATCGGGATGATCGCCGTGCGGAGGTTGCCCGCGGTCTTGGAGCCCAGCCCGCACGCCTTCCACTGCCGAAGACCTTCCCGGGCGTCCTCGCGGCGGGCGTTGCGGAGCTCGGGGATGCGGATGTCCGCCCCCGCAGCAGTTCGGCCAGATCCGGGTCTTCGACGTCCCAGCCAACGCGCAGCGCGTCCATCAACCCGGTCAAGAATTCACTGGTCTCCTGTGCGCGGGCGCGGCTCCCCGCTCGCCCAGCGCCGGCGGCGGACATCAAGGCCGAAGCACACCGCCGCAACCCCGAACTGGCCGACCCCGAGCGCCAGGACCAGGCTCGCGCCGAACTGGACGCCTACGTCGCCG
>NZ_FOVH01000013.1 GCF_900115095.1 Actinomadura madurae | reverse complement strand
ACCTTGTCGATCAGCTCCGGGCCGCCGTGGGCGAGCAGCACCTTGCCCACGCCCGAGCAGTGCAGCGGCAGGCGCCCCCCGACCTGCGACACCAGCCCCAGCGCGTGCGGCGCGGAGAACCGCTCGATGATCACCGCCTCGTGTCCCTCCAGGACGGCCAGCTGCACATGCTGGTGCAGCGCGCTGTGCAGGTCCTCCATGAACGGCTGGGCCCTGGCCCGCAGCGACTCGGTCCGCGGCGCCAGGGTGCCCAGCTCCCACAGCCGCAGACCGATCGTGAACCGCCGGTCCTCCCCGCGCTCCAGCGCGCCCGCCTCGACCAGCTCCAGAGCCAGCCGGCGCGCGGTGGGATGCGGCATGCCGGTCGCCCGCACCAGATCGGCCAGGCTCAGGTCAGGACGGTCCGGACGGAAGGCGAAGAGGATGTCCAGCAGGCGGGAACTCACCGTCCTGCCAGGTTCACCCGTGGGAGGCATGCTTTCTGCGACCTCCTTCCCGACGCTGGGCCCGGATGCTTTCCCGAATACGGGACGGAGGCTTCGTTTCACGCCCGGTCGAAGCCGGTCAGCCGTGCTGCAGGCGCTGGAAGCGCTTGGCTCGCGGTGCGCGCTCGAAATGCCAGCCGAGAAGAGCGTGCTCGACGAAGAGCAGCGCCACGCTCAGGACGTATCCGACGATCCCGATCAGGATCGTTCCGCCCCAGGTGTCGGCGACCCGGAAGCTGGATCCGCTCTCCAGGATGAAGTGCCCGAGGCCCACCGGCGATCCGTAGATCTCGCTCACGACCATGAGCACGATCGCGATCTGCAGCGCGACCCGCAGACCGGCGAAGATCTGGGGTGAGGCCCCGGGCAGCGTGACCTTGAGGAGCCGCAGGCGCCACGGCACCCGGTAGCTGCTCGCGGTGTCGTTCACCGCCGGGTTGATGCCCGCCACACCGCTGATCGTGTTGAGCAGGATCGGCCAGAACGACCCGAGGACGATGAGGACGATCTTGGGTGTCGCGCCGACCCCGAACGTGAGGATCATCATCGGCACGAAGGCGATCGTCGGCGTCGCCCTGAAGTAGTCGAGCATGGGACCCGTCGCGCGGCGCAGGCCGTCGGACTCGCCGATCACCAGGCCCGCGGCCACCCCCGCGACCGTGGCGATCGCCAGTCCGGCGAGGACGTTCTTGAGGCTGAACCACAGGTCCGACTTCAGCCCTCCGTGCGCCAGGCCGTCCCACATCGCCGTCAGCATCGTCGGCAGCGACGGGAAGTTGAAGCTGCTGTGGCCGGCGGACCAGACCCACCAGATGGCGACCACGACACAGGGCAACCAGAGTTGCATCAGTATCCGGCCCAGCATCCCGCTGCGGACAGATTGCCGTGTCGTAGCCATCAGACCACTTCCCGTGTCGACCGGCGCCATGCCAGAAGCCGGTCCTGCAAGAGATCGGAGCACTTGTTGATGGTCCAGCCCAGGAAGCCGGCGGTGACGATGTAGGCGAAGGCGAGAGGCGCGTTGCCGTTCTGCTGGGCGCTCGCGATCGTGTGTCCCATGCCGGGCAGCGTGGTGAGGAGTTCCACCCCGAGCGCGACGAGCACCGACGTCGTCGCGGCGAACCGGAGGCCCGTCATGATCGACGGTGTGGCGTTCGGCAGGACGACCTTGCGGAACCGCAGGAGGCGCGGGACGCGGAAACTCCGCACGGTGTCGTCGATGATGGGTCTGACGTCCCTGGCGCCGTACTGGGCCTGCAGGAAGATGGGGAACACGCAGGCGATGAGGACGACGGTGATCTCCAGCTGCGGCTTGGAGCCCATCACGAGCAGGAACACGGGCAGCAGCGCGATGACCGGGAACGACCGCAGGACGTCGACGAGAAGCCGGCTCGACCGCTCCGCCGCGGCATAGGTTCCGGTGAGCAGCCCGAGGGGAATCCCGATGAGCGCCGCCAGGAGCAGTCCGGAGACGGCTCCGCGGAGGGTCTGCCCCACGGCCACCCAGAAATCGGCCGTGAAAAGGGCCCGCCACAGAGCCTTCGCGACCTGGATCGGGGTGGGGAGCGCCTCGCGGCTGATCCATCCGCTCTCGCACAGGACCGTCCACGAGGCGACCACCACGATCACCACGAGCAGTTGCTGAAGGCGGAGCGCCCGCCTCCTGGTGAACATCCCCAGGGCGGATCGACGTGGGATCTCGTCCGTCGACGCCGTCGAGGCCATCTCCTCACCCTCCGCCTCTGCTGTCGCTGGTGCACGGGTCATGGAATCGGTGTTCCTCCGCCAGGGCCTTGCCTCACTTGATGTCGCCCGTCGGTGCGCCGCTCCACAGGAGGGAGGACGGGTCGGGCGCAGACTTGGAGATCTTGTAGGCGGCCATCTTGCTCACGACCGTCTTGAGCGTCTCCGTGTCGATCTGAGCCGAGAACGGCTGGATCGAACGGTTCTTGATGTAGTTCGGCGGAAGCTGGGTGTACTTGGTGTCGATCGCGCGGACGTCGTCCGGGTGCGTGTTGGCGTAGGCGATGGCCTTGGCGACCGCGTCGACGAACTTCTTGGCGGTGGCGTCGTTCTCCTTCAGCCAGTCGGACCCGGCGAACAGGATGGACTGCGGGAAGCCCGGCAGCTCGTTCATTCCCTTGCCGATGATCCGGTTACCGGACGTCCGCGCGGCGTCGAGGAAGGTCGCGAAGATGTAGGCGCCGTCGACCTGCCCCTTGTTCAGCGAGTCGACGATGGAGTTCAACGGCAGGGCGACGTATTTGATCGTCGAGGGATTCACCCCGGCCTGCTCCGCCGCGTAGTTGCTCATGACCTGGATGCTGCCCCCGAGGTTCGGGAGGGCGATCGTCTTCCCGCCCACGTCGGCGAACGACTTGATCGGGCTGTCGGCCGGGACCGCGAGCCCGTCGGACGGCGGAGCGGCCGTGGTCGACGACTGGAGGCCGGACACGATCTTGATGGCGAGACCCGCCTCGGCCCCCTTCGCCACCTGGACGCTGTCCGACATGGCGAACTGCGCCTCGCCCCGCAGGACGGACGGCGCGTTCTGGGACTGGTCCGACGCGCCCGCCTTGATCGTCACCTGCAGCCCGGCGCTCTTGAAGTATCCCTGGTCCTGCGCGATGTAGAGGGGCTCAAAGGTCGAACCGGACGAGCGGAGCACGGTCACCTTGGTCAGCCCGTCGGCCGTCTTGCCGCTGTCCGAGTCGCCGCACGCGACGAGGGAGCCCGCGAGGAGTGAGAGGCCGGCCATACCGGCGAGCCATCGGCGCATGAGACTGCTGACCTGCATATTCGTGGTTCCTTCCAGAGATCGGCCAAGCCGACGAGGACTTCGGATGTGAGGTGGCCGACCGCGTCTGTGACGACGGTCTCACTGCTTTCGGACCATACTGTCGACAGATTTGGACTGTCAAGCACACGGCACCCTTCGTCCGGCAACCCCGCTCCACATCCCGCTTTAGCCACCCTTGTCTGCGCCTATGTCCGTCATGGGACCCCGTCTCCGGCACGTGGCCGACCACACACGCCCACCGGTCCGATTGATACTGTGTCGACACTTCGCCGCGTGGCAGGGAGGGGCGCTCACGGACGCGAGCCCGCTGACGTCGGGGCGGGTTCGACCACTCCTCATCGGGGACGGACTCGGGTGACCGCCCGACGGCGGGCAACCGAGGCTCGCACCTTCAGGTGTCGACACATGGCGCACAGAAAGCATCCTCCTGGGGAAGAGTGCAGAGGATACGCCCCTTGCCAGAGCATCAGTGTCGACAGTAGCGTGGGCCACGCCATCAGTTCTCTCACCACTGGATACGAGGCTCATGTCAGAGGAGACGACCCGCACCCCGCATCTCGTCGTGGACGACATTCATATGACGTACGGCACCGGCGCCACCGCTCACGATGTCCTCGGCGGCATCAGCCTGACCGTCTCGTACGGCGAGTTCGTGTGCATCGTGGGCCCTTCGGGCGCGGGCAAGACGACGCTGCTGCGTTGCCTGTCGGGGCTCCTCCGCCCTACGGCCGGCGCCGTCTCGGTGGCCGGCCGGCAGGTGACCCAGCCCGTTCCCGAGATCGCCGTCGTCTTCCAGGACTACCGGGGATCTCTCATGCCGTGGCTGCAGGTCTGGGACAACGTCGCCCTGCCGCTCCAAGGAATGGGTGTCAAGAAGTCGGAGCGCATGGCGCGCGCCGAGGAGAGCCTGGAGGCCGTGGGACTGCACGGTGTCGGCGGCAAGTACCCCTGGCAGCTCTCAGGCGGGATGCAGCAAAGGGTGTCGATCGCCCGCGCCATCGCGTACCGCTCCCCCATCCTGCTCATGGACGAGCCCTTCGGCTCGGTGGACGCGCAGGCGCGCTTCGAGCTGGAGGACCTGGCTCTGCGGCTGCGCCGCGAGCTCGGGATCACCGTCGTCGTGGTGACGCACGACATCGACGAGGCCGTCTACCTCTCCGACCGGGTCGTCGTCATGGCGGGGCGCCCGACCCACGTCGTCGACGATCTGGCGATCGACCTGGGCCCGGACCGCGACCAGATCACCACGCGCGCTCTTCCCAGGTTCGCCGAGCTCCGGACCCGCGTGCTCGAGGAGATCCGCGCGGGCCAGCCCACGCCTCCCGGTTCTTCCGCCGCGACTGGCCCGCCCGCCGGGCCGGCCACGCCCGACGGCCGCTCCGGGAGGGGCCCCGCCCGTAGCGCGACGGTGTGACGGTGAAGCGTCGGAGCCTCAGTCGGAAGAGGTGAGCACGGACAGGTCGATGGCCTTGAGGGCCGCGTCGGTGGCACGCGAGAGCAGCAGCGCGGCGAGTTCGCCGTCGCGGGAGGCGATCGCTTCGAAGATCCTCACCTGGTCGGCCACCGACGCGGTCAGGCGACCCGGGCGGGCCAGGGACGCGTGCCGGAAGACGAGCGTGCGCAGCGCCAGGGAGTCGAGGATCTTGGTGAGCGTGTCGTTGCCGGCTATCGTCAGCAGGCGGCTCTGCAGGTCGACGTGGCCCCAGAAGTAGCCGTCGACGTCGCCCGCCTCGGCCGCCTCCTGCATCCGGGACAGCCGGTCCCGCAGGTCCTCGATCTCCTGGTCGGTGATGTGCTCCGTCACCAGTGAGCCCATCAGCGCCAGGAGGTGCCGCCGTACCAGGTAGATCTCGCGTACCCGCTCGGGAGTGAACGAGGCGACCCGCGGGCGCCTGCGCGCCTTGATCTCCACGAGCCCTTCGGACTCCAGGAGCATCAGGGCCTCCCGGACGGGGGTCCGGCTGCTTTCGAAGCGGCGGGCCAGGTCGACGGAGTTGAGATCCTGGCCGGGCTTGAGGCGGCCTTCCACGATGCCGCGAGCGACCCAGATCGCGACATGGGCGACGGCGGGTTCGCGCCGCTCCTCGATCTGGAGGAGGCGCACCAATTCCGCCGTACGGCCCTCGGCCTGCTCCACTACGACCTCGCTCATCGATTCCCCGTCTCCGCTGCAATGCACGCGCAAGTCTGACGCACATCGGCACACGCTTCCAACGTCGCCGCCCGCGGGCACGGAAGTGACCGCGCCCGCCGGGCGGAGCCCAATTCCGCCCCGCCCGGCGACGACGGACGTCCGTAGGTCAAGGCCGGTGCCGACGCGACGCCGGCCAGATGCCCTGTTTGCCGGGCGCGAGAATGCCGGCCGGATCCACCGCGTCCTTTATCTTCTCGACGAAGCGCATATACGCGTGGTCGTTGAACGAGAACTGTTCGGCGGCCACATCCATGACGCTGAGATGCGCTCGGTAGTTGCCGTATCCGCGCTTCCCCGCCTCGCTGACGAGCTTCTTCATGGTCTCGTAAACGAGCCGGGCCTGGTCCTCGTCGTCGAATCCGAAGTTGCTGCCGCTGACGTAGATCGCGCTGCGTTCCGAGATCGCCATGATGGCGCTCTTGAAGTCCAGCCCGACGGCCTCCACCATCGGCCGGAAGGTGCGGACGAACCGGAGGATCTCCGCCCCCTTCAGCGGCACGACCGGGGCGAAGTCCATGTGCCCGCCGCGTGCGCCGGCGCGCCAGCCCGCCATGCCGACGAGGTCGAGGCCGGGGACGCCGGCCGCGACCCGATCGGACGGGTGCTCCAGCTCCCTCGCCCGCTCGGGGGTCGTCCGCCGCCCGGTGACCTCCACCCCCGGGATCGCGCCGAACGCGGCCTTGATCTTGGCGAACCTGTGGTCGACGACCGGGCCGTCGCCCCAGAGCGACAGCCGCATGGTCCAGCGTCCGATGCCCAGCTCGCGCCCGACCCGGTCGAGGACCTCCTCCGGCATCGGCCCCGTGCCGTCGTACCAGTCGGAGCGCTGGGAGACCATGGCCGCCGCGCTCGGCGTGTTGTAGATGACGGGGACGCCCGCGACCGTCCCGTCGAGGAGCAGCCCGCGGAGCGTGTCGGCCAGTTCCACGATGTCGTCCTCCCTGCGGGCGACGACCGTCACCGGCATGACGACCTCCGGGCTGCGCTGGAGCCACACGCCCATCTTGGTGACGATTCCGAGGTTCGACTGCATGAACAGCTGGTCGAGCGAGGGCCCGAGGCCGCGCCGGTAGAGGTTCCAGCTGCGGCTTCCCGGGACGCCGCCCATACCGGTGCGGAGCAGTTCGCCGTCGGCCGTCACGACCTCCAGCCCGCAGGGCGCCATGAAGTCCTGCCCGTATTTCAGGTAGGTGACGCCGTGGTCCAGGGAGTTGCCGACGAGGCTGCCCCACCCGATGTCCGGAACCGACAGCAGAAGCGGATGTCCCCCGTCCCGGAGGGCTGCGTCGAGCTCCAGGAAGCTGACGCCCGGTTCGACCAGGGCGTAACAGAGCTCGTCGTCGATCTCCAAGATCCGGTTCATCCGCCGGAAATTGACCGTGACCGAGCCGGAGAGCCGCGGGCCCGCGCCACCGTATCCGTTGTTGCGGCCCTGGCCGTTCGGCCACAGCGGAACGGAGCGCTCGGCCGCGACCCGGACGATCTCCTGGACCTGCTCGACGGTCTCGGGCTGGACCACCGCCGAGGGCGTGTGGTCGTCCCAGCCGGCCGGCTGGAACGGGTCGCGGAACTCCTCCAGCGCGGCGGTCGTGCGGAGCACGTGCTCCGGCCCGACGATCGCTTCGAACCGGGCGAGCGCCGCCTCGAGCGACGCCTCGGCCGGACGTCCCTCCGTCACCTGGGTCATGCGCGTCATCTCCTTCCGTCACAGGCGTGCCGATGAACGTCGACGGGGGCGCTGCGCTCGGAGCAGCGCACCTGATCACCTCTGATGTGATGAGCCCTATCGGCAATCTGTCGACATTTTGGTCGGCCGGCCCACTTCTGATCCCGACCCGGGTTGAAGGATTCGGGATGTGTCGACAGTATAGTAATCGGCGACTACCGGCCACAACCGTGCATCGAGCGTGGCCGCGGCGTCCGCCGATGCCCTCGGACGTGGGCGGACGATCACCGGAAACACCGACCTTGTGTCGACACATGGGTCCGGACTGGCTTGTCACAGTAGGAGGTTGAGATGGCGCGGGTCCCGGAGGCAACCGGCACGGGCGAGATCGCGGATCGGATCCGGCACCGCCGCGCGGGCGGAGTGCTGCGGCCCCTAGACCATGTACTGCTCCACGCGCCGCAGGCGGCGGACGGCTGGAACTCGCTGCTCGGGGCCCTGCGCGCCGGGGAGTTCCTTCCGGCGGATCTCCGGGAGCTGGCGATCCTCCGCGTGGCCGTCCTCAACGACGCGGCCTACGAGTGGGACGCCCACCTGCCCGATGCCGAGGCGGCCGGGCTGGGGCCGGCACAGCTCGCCCAGCTCCGCATAGCCGGCGGGAAGGGCGCCGACGTGTTCACCCCCTTGCAGGCGGCGGTCCTGCGGCTGACGGACGCCATGACCCGCGACCTGCGGGTTCCGGACGACCTCTTCGCGGACCTGCGGGCCCGGCTCGGCGTCGGTGCGCTGGTCGAGCTGGCCGTCGTCATCGCGGCCTACAACATGGTCTCCCGGCTCATCGTCGCCCTCGGCATCACGTCCACGGACGGTGCGTCATGACGGGGCGGCTGGAAGGCAAGGTCGCCGTCATCACGGGCGCGGGCAGCGTCGGCCCCGGATGGGGCAACGGGAGGGCGACCGCCGTCACCTTCGCCCGCGAGGGCGCTCATGTCCTCCTGGTCGACCGCGACAAGGAGTCCCTGGAGAAGACGTTCGAGCAGGTCCGTGAGATCGGCGGGTCGGCCGCGCTCCGGCTCGCGGACGTCACCGACCAGCAGGCCGTCGAGGCCTTCGTGGGCGCCTGCGTCGAGGAGCACGGCGGGCTCGACATCCTCGTCAACAACGTCGGCGGATCCCGCGCGGGCGGCGTCGCCGAGCTCGGTATCGACGATTGGCACGCGCAGCTGGAGGTCAATCTGACGAGCGTCTTCCTGGGATGCAAGGCCGCGGTTCCCGTCATGCGCTCCGGCGGCGGCGGTTCCATCGTCAACATCTCCTCCGCGTCGGGCCTTCGCTACACCGGCGCGGCCCAGGTGGCGTACGCCTCGGCGAAGGCGGCCGTCATCCAGCTCTCCCGGGTCTCCGCCGTCCAGTACGCGCCGTTCGGAGTGCGGGTGAACACCGTCGTCCCCGGTCAGCTCCACACGCCGATGGTGGAGGCGCGGCTGGCCGGGCAGCGCGCCGGAGGCGACGTCGCGCTCCTGCTGCGGCAGCGCCAGGCGAGGATTCCGCTCGGTTTCATGGGCGATGGCCGTGATACGGCCAATGCCGCCCTGTTCTTCGCGAGCGACGAGTCGAGGTTCGTCACCGGGACGGAACTCGTCGTCGACGGGGGAATGACGGCGCGCTGTGACTGAGGCGACCGGCGCCGAGGCCGCCCGCGTGTTCACGCCGTCCCCGGGCAATCCGGGACCGCACCCGCGGCCGCGCAGACCATCGTTGGCACTCCCCAGCGGCGCGACCGACGCCCACTGCCATGTCTTCGGGCCCGCCGACGTGTTCCCCTATCCACCTGACCGGGCCTTCACCCCGGTCGACGCGCCACGGGACGAGGTCACGGGCCTGCAGCGCTTCCTGGGGTTCCAGCGGGCGGTGTTCGTCCAGTCCGCAGGGCACGGCACGGACCACCGTCCGCTGCTGGACGCGCTGGCCGCCGACCCCGCGAACCGCCGCGGCGTGGCCATCCTCCGGCCGGGGATCGGCACGGCGGAGATCCTCCGGCTCGACTCGGCCGGGGTGTGCGGCGCCCGGCTGCATTTCGTCACCCATCTCGGGCCGGGCCCCGAGCCGGAGCAGGCCCTGCGGATGCTCGGGCAGGTGGCCGATCTCGGCTGGCATGCCGAGATCCACGTCCGGGCCCGCGGCATCGTGGAGCACGCCGCACTGATCGCCGCCATCCCCGCGCCGGTGGTCATCGACCACATGGCCCGGGTCGATCTCGCGGAAGGGCTCGACGGGCCTTCGGTCCAGGCGCTGACGTCCCTGCTGGAACGCGGCGACGTGTGGGTGAAGCTCAGCGGCGTGGACCGGCTGTCCCTCGTCGGCCCGCCCTATCCCGACGCCGTGGCGCTGGCCGCGCTCCTCGTGGAACGGTTCCCCGAACGCGTCGTCTGGGGGACCGACTATCCCCACGTGAACATCACCGGGACCGCGCCCGACGACGGGATGCTCGTCGACCTCATCGAGCAGATGGCCCCGACGGCGGCCCTGCGGGAACGCCTGCTCGTGACCAACCCGGCGGAGCTCTTCGGCTTCGGCCCGGCAACCGAACCCGCTTCGAAAGGATTTGCGCATGGCTGAGCGGCTCAAGGACAAGGTGGCGCTGGTGACGGGCATCGGCGCGGGGATCGGCCAGGGCATCGCGCTCCGGTTCGCGGCCGAGGGCGCGTCGGTCATCGGCTGCGACATCGATCCCGATCGCGCGGAGGAGACCGTGGCCCTCGCCGCGGAGGCGGGCACCCCGATCGAGTCGGTGCACCCGCTGGACCTCACCAGGCCGGACGATGTGCGGCGGTACGTGGGCGTGGCCCGTGAACGGCATGGCCGTGCGCACGTTCTCGTCAACGCCGCCGCGATCCCCCCGCACATGGCGCGGGCCGACGAGATGGACTTCGACTCGCAGTGGCGGCCCACCATCGCGGGAGAGGTCGACCTGGTGTTCCTCGCCTGCCGCGAAGCCTGGCCGCTGCTCAAGGCGGCCGGGAGCGCGTCGATCATCAACTTCGCCTCCGTCAACTCCCGCCGGGCGAGCCGGAGCCTCGGCATGGTCGCGCACTGCGCGGGGAAGGGCGCCGTGCTGTCGATGACCAGGCAGCTCGCCGTCGAGGGAGGGCCCGACGGCATCCGCGCGAACACCATCGCGCCCGGGCTCGTGCAGACGCGCGCCACCGCCGCCGCGGGCCTCTCGGCCGGCTCCGCCTCCGAACGGTTCATCGCCCGCACGCTCGTCGGCCGGCTCGGCGTGCCCGACGACATCGCCTGGTGCGCCGTCTACCTCGCCTCGGACGAGGCCGGTTGGGTCACCGGCGCCGACTTCGCCGTCGACGGCGGCGTGACAGCGGTCTAAGGAGCCACGATGACGCATTCCCATCAGAAGCCGACCGTCTTCACCGACGAGGAGAAGCGCGCCTTCCGGGCCGACATCGACGCCATGCGCAGACCCGGGGCGTACGAGCCCGGCCGGTGGTCGGTCAGCCCGCTCAACCGGGACCCGGCCATCGTCGGCGCGATGCCGGCGAAGGTCGCCCTGCGGGACGTCACCATGAGGTCGCTGGAGGCCCTCCCCGGAGTCGTGACGACACCGGAGGCGAAGCGCTCCTTCCTGCGCGCGCTGGTGGCGTCCGGAGTCCCGGAGATCGTCGCGGCGGGCGTGCGAGGACGGCCGGTCGAGGACGTCCGCCGGGACGTCCAGGAGATCCGCGCCTTGAACCCGAAGTGCCGGGTGACGTGCCCGATGCTCTTCACGTCGGCCGACCTCGAAGCGGCCGCGGAGGCCGGTTTCGATGCCGTCCAGGTGTGGGTGCCGCCGTGGGGCAGTGCCTCGACTATGTACGAGCCTCACCTGTTCGCGCGGACGTGGGCCGGGGAGGACTGGCGCGGCCGAGGCCAGCCGGCCGACCGGGACGGCTACCTGGAGCGGGCCGTGAGCCTGGTGGCCCGAGCCCGCGATCTGGGCCTCGCCGTCACGGCCCCGATGCTCATGGTGTCCTTCCTCGACGAGGAGCGTCACAGCGGGACGGTGAAGGCGCTGGCCGAGGCCGGCGCGGCGGAGATCGCGCTGTTCGACGGCCCGGGAGCGATGGCCCCCGAGGCGATGGCCGAGCTCGTCCGCCGCACGCGTGCGCTGGCGCCCGGGGTCCGCATCGGGCTGCACCCGCACAACACCTTCGGCCTGGCGGTCGCCGTCGCGGTCGCGGCGGCCCGCGCGGGCGCCGACGCCGTGGAGGTCTCGGTGAACGGCTACTGCGGAGGGCCCGGCAACGCCGACCTCGCGGCCACGGTCGCGGCGTTCGAGGCACTGTACGGGGTGTCCACGGGCATCGACCCCGGAACCCTGACGCACCTGGCCCGGACCGCCGAGGCGATGACCTCCTACCGGCGCGCCTACAACCACCCGGTCACCGGTGACCAGGTCTACAGCTGGGGCGGCATGGACTTCATGACGCAGGAGCTCGGCGTCGACTCGCTCCTGCACAACTGCATCTCCCCGGAATGGGTCGGGTCGGAGCAGCGGGCCCCGCTCACCGAGATGAGCGGTCCCTTCACCGCGTGGGACAAGCTCGTCGAGCTCGGCTTCGCCCCCGATCACCAGGGCGTCGACGCCTTCCTGGCGCGGGTGCGGGACACCATGGCCGAGCGGGGGCGGCTGCTCGACGATGCGGAGCTGGCCGATGTCGCCCGCGAGTGCGGCCTGACCGGGTCGTCCTGAGCCTCGGGGCGCGAGCGTCGCGGCTTGGGCCGGTGTCAGGAGACCCGGTGTTTCAGGAGACCCGGGTGTGTCAGGAGACGCCGTCCCAAGCCGCCGCGGTCCCCTCGATGGCCTCCAGCAACTGTTCGTCCGTACCGCCCATCACGGCCGGCTGCAGGACGAGTTCGTCGATGCCGCGCAGGCCGAGCCTTGCACGGCGCGAGGCCAGCTTCTCCGCCGCCTCGTCGGGGCTGCCGACCACGGCGAGCTCCTCCGCGAGGTCCGGCGGGACCAGCTCCCCGAGCGCGGCCCAGTCGGGGCGCCCGTGGTGGGCCGGTGCCGCCTGCCGCAACCGTGCGACGTCCTTCTCCCACGGGGTGCCGTCCGCGACGCGGCCGAGGCCCGGCACCGAGAGGTAGAGGGCGAGACGTGCCCGCGCCTCCCGCATCGCCCGGCCCGCGTCCGGGTGGACACTGGTCACGCACCAGGCGGCGATGGCGGGCGAGGCACCGGTCTCGGCGATGCTGGGAAGGGCGGTCCCTTCGAGGTAGGGCGCGAAGGCCGCCAGCGGATGCAGCGCTATTCCATGCGCGGCGCGGCTCATGGCGCGCAGCGACGCGGGGGTCATCCCGGACCCGTATACCCGGATGGCGGCCCGGTTCTCGAGCGGCACCGCGCTGCCGAACGAGTCCAGCCTGGTCCGGTAGAACTCTCCCTGGAAGTCGAGGCCGTCGGTGGCGGTCAGGGCCGCTCGGACGAGCGCGAGGTACTCCCCCAGCCGGGCGGCCGGCCGGGTGAAGTCGACGCCGAGGGCCGAGCGGAAGTCCGCCGGACCGGTGCCGACGCCGAGCGTCAGCCGCCCGCCCGTGACCTCGTTGGCCTCGATCGCGGCGGCGGCCATCGCGAGGGGATGGCGGGTGAAGGCGTACGCGATGCCCGTTCCGACGCCGATCCGCCGGGTGTGGCCCGCGACCTCGACGGCCCGCATGAGCGCGTCCCGCCCCGGCGTCTCCGTCACCCACGCGCGGTCGAGGCCGTGGTGCTCGACGATCCGCGCCGCCTGCCGGAGCACCGCGAACGACCTGACGGAGAAGACGATCGAGCGTTTCACCGGGCGACCTCCTTGACGGGGCGGAGCGGATCACCCAGAGGGACCACCGCGGGCGCCGGCACGAGCCGGCTCTGGATCGTGCCGAGCGGACCGGCGTCGAGCCGGACGACGTCACCCGCCTCAAGCCACGGGTACTCCTCCGGTGAACGGCGGGCGGCGAGATCGGCGATGCAGCCGGTGCCCACCGTCCCGCTGCCGATCACATCGCCCGGGCGGACCTCGGTTCCCCTCGACGCATAGGCGATCATCTGCCCGAAGGTCCAGAACAGCTCGCCGAGGCGCCCTTCGGAGTAGGCGCGGCCGTTGACCGACGCGGACATGGGAATGTCGGGCGTACGGCCGCGGGGATCGAGCGGCAGCTCGTCCGGGGTGACGAAGAGGGGGCCGAACGAGGTCGCCCAGTCCTTGCCCTTGACCGGCCCGAGGCCGATACCGCGCTCCCGGCGCTGCAGGTCGCGGGCGCTCCAGTCGCACATGAGGATGTACCCGGCGATCAAGGCGGTGCCCTGCTCCGGGGTCAGGTCGCGGCCCGCCGCCCCCACGACCGCGGCGATCTCCAGTTCGAAGTCGAGTTCGACCGCGCCGGGCGCGCAGGGCACGTCGTCGGTGGGGCCGAGCACCGCGGCCGGGTTCGTGAAGTAGAACGCCGGTATCTCGTACCACGCGGGATCGAGCCGGGCTCCGCGCGCGGCCAGGATCGGCAGCAGGTGCTCCTCGAAGGCCATGAAGTCGCGGATCGACGGCGGGACCGGGATGGGAGCCTGGAGATGAAGGTCCTCCAGGCGCCGGCGGGCGGCCGGGACGGTGCGTGCCTCCTCGGCGGCCTCGGTCATCCGGGAGCCGTCGTCCCCCAGCAGCGCGAGCAGGTCGTTCTGGCTGGGGGACTCAAGGACCTCCTCGCCTTCGACGAGCCCGAGTCGCGGGGTGCGGTCGTGCGGTGATCGGTAAGCGGTCCAGCGCATGATGCCTCTCAAAGGACGGTTCCGTCAGGAGGAGTGAGCGAGAGCAGCCGTTCGGCATTGCCCCGGTAGATGGAGGCTCGCGCCTCGTCCGTGAGGCCCGCGACGGCGTCGACGAGCGCCGCGGGATCGGCGTCCCCCATATCGAAGGGGTAGTCGGTGCCGATCACGACCCGATCGGAGCCGACGGCCTCGATCAGGGCTCGGGCCACCCCGGGCGAGTGGACGACCGAGTCGAACCACATCCTGCGCAGGTAGTGCCCCGGCGGGTGTTCCATGGTGCGGCTGTCCGGGCGGACCCGGTAGGCATGCTCGCTGCGTCCCAGGTACGTCGGCAGGTACCCTCCGCCGTGCGCGACGCACAGGCGCAGCTCAGGGTGCCGGTCGAGCACTCCGGTGAAGATGAGGAGAGATAGCGCCACCGCCGTCTCAAGGGGTTGGCCGACGATGTTGTTCAGATAGGCGGGGGTCAGCCGCTCGGTCATCTGTGGGCACCCCAAGGGGTGCAGAAACACGACCGCTCCGTGTCGCTCGGCCGCATTCCAGAGGACTTCGTACGCAGGGTCGGAGAGATCGGTACCGCCGGCCTGCGTCGAGATCTGCACTCCGACGAATCCACGCCGATCCATCACGTTCGCCAGTTGCTCGGCCGCGAGTGCCGGGTGCTGAAGGGCGACCGTGCCGAAAGCCAGGAAGCGGTCCGGGCGTCTTTCGACGAGGGCGGCCAGGTCGTCGTTGATCGCGGCCGTCAGCGCCATCGCGTCGTCAGGGTCGGCCCAGTGGTAGTACTGGCCGGGATTGACCGACACCACCTGGAGGTCCACTCCGGCGGCGTCCATGTGCGCGAGACGCGTGTCGAGGTCGGTGAGGCGATGCTCCCATTCGGGCTGCACGCGCGCCATGTGCGCGGCCGTTCGGGGATCGCGGTAACGCGCGGCCATGGCCCTCGCCTGCTCGGCGTGGTCCGGCATCCGCGCGGCGAGGGCGGCCGCGGACGGCGAGGAGGCGTGGGCGTGCAGGTCGATCACGTGGGGTCGCCCCGCTCGTGCTCGACGACGGGCGTTCGCTGCGTTCCGAGTCCGGTGATGGAACCGGTCATCACGTCGCCGGCCTGAAGGAACCGGCCGTGGTGGACGCCGTTTCCCGCGGGCGACCCCGTGAGCAGCAGGTCTCCCGCCCCCAGCCGGGCGCACGCGGAGGTGTGCTCGATCAGCCGCGGGATGTCGAAGATCATGTCTGCCGCGGCCTCGTTCTGCATCGTCCGGCCGTTGAGCTTCAGCGTGATCGTCAACCGGGACGGGTCCGGCACGTACCGCGCCGGGACGACGAGAGGGCCGACGGGAAGCAGCGTGGGCGCGCCCTTGCAGGCGAGCCAGTCGGCCCCGCGTGAGCTGTCCCCCGTCGGGTAGATGCGGTCGCGCATGGTGATGTCGTTCGCGATCGTGTAGCCGGCGACGTACTGCCATGCCGACTCGCGAGGGACGAGGTAGGCGTCGCGGGCCAGCACCACCGCGAGCTCCAGTTCCCAGTCGCATTGGTCGGTGACGGGCGGGATGACGACCTCGCCGAAGGCCGGGGCGAGCCCGCTCACGGTGCCGGGAAACACCGTCGGCGTGCCGGACCTGGCTCGCTGGTCCATCAGCGCGGTGGCGAACGCGCGGCGTTCCGGTTCGCTCGCCTGCTCGTGCTCGGGCCGTGGGGACGCCACCATCAGGTCGATCACGTGCTGCCGGTAGTTGGCCGCGGCCTGGAAGATCTGAGGCCGCTCGACCGGCACCAGTACCTGGTCGGCGCTGGGCGTCCGCGCCGCCGCTCCGGACGCCCTCTCGGCGAGCCACTGTTCGACACGGTCACAGACCGGATCCCAGGCGGCGAGCAGATCCACCACGCTCGTGGCGGCCGCCAGGTCGCCGTCGATGATGTCGGCCAGGGCATAGGACCGCCCGTCGGCGACGACCGCGACCTGCGGACCGCCGCCGAGGTCGAGCCGGGCGAACCCGAATCCACCGCTCGGCACGTCCCCCCACTGAAGCTCAGCCACGGCGGTTCGAACCCGCCCCGGCCCGTACCGCGGCCTGCTCCCAGAACTCGGCGTACGCCTCCAGCATGCCCTTGAAGTCGTCAAGGCGAGCGCCCTCGAAGTGGCTCCGGGACTGTTCCTCAAGCGCCGCGACACGCTCGCGCACCTGCTCGGCGACGGCGCGGCCCTCCTTCGTGAGGGAGATGGGACGCACGCGGGCGCTGTGGTGCGACGCGGGCCGGGACACCAGCGCGCGCTTCTCCAGCTTGTCGAGGGGGGCGCTGAGTGCCTGCCTGCTCACCAGGCACCGGCGAGCCAGCTCGGCGCCGCCCGCTTCGCCGATCTCGTACAGGCTCTCCAGGATCAGCGCCTGGGTGCCGGTCAGATCCAGATCCGCGAGCGTCGCGGTCACGGCGTCGGCCGTGCTGACGCGGATGCGGTGCATCACGTACATCAGCCGGTCGAGGACGCCCAGGCCGTTCGCGACGTCAGTTGCTTCCGTCATGTGACGGTTGTAGTACCGCCGATCCATCTACGTCAACTAGTTGACGTCAACCAGTTGACAAAGGGCCCGAGCGTCGGAGAGTGTCGCACCAGGTCACAGAAGGGCGCGATAACCATGGACCGAGCAGACGTTCGCAACAACCTGATAGACGCCGAACCTCCCCCGTTCACAGGGCGGATCCTTCCGCCCCTCGCGCCGCGCGGGCCGGAGCCGCCCTCGGCGGTGGCCGCGCGGTCGCATCTCACCGGGCTGCGTCACGTGGGGCTCGGCGTGCCCGATCTCCGCGACGCGGTCGCGTTCTACGAGGGCGTCTGGGGCCTGTACCGGGTCGCCGACGACCGGGGCGTCGTGTTCCTCGGGTCGGTCGGCAGCGCCGAGCCCTACATCGTCCGCCTGCGCCAGGCGGGCCAGAAGCGCGTCGACGTCGTCTCGTTCGCCGCGAAGAGCGCCGCCTCGGTCGACGCGCTGTACACCGAGCTCGCCACGGCGGGTGTGAGGACGGTCCGCGAGCCGGCCGTCCTCGACACGCCCGGCGGCGGTTACGGCATGCGGTTCTTCGACATCGACGGCCGGCTGATCGAGGTCTCCTCGGACGTCGCGCCGAAGCCCTTCCGGGATCTGGAGATCGGCGAGTCCGTCCCGCGCAGGCTCAGCCATGTCGTGCTGAACAGCACCGACGCCCGGCGGACGAGCGCCTGGTACCAGAAGCACCTGGGCTTCCGGCTGTCGGACTGGCTCGCCGACCGCATGGCCTTCCTCCGGGTCTCGCCGGAGCACCACTGCCTGTCCTTCGCCCAGCGCACCAAGGTCTCGCTGAACCACATCTCGTTCGAGATGCGCGGCCTGGACGAGTACCTGCGCGGCACGGGACGCCTGGTGCGCCACGGTCACCCGCCGCTGTGGGGGCCGGGCCGGCACAGCGCCGGGGACAACACCTTCTCCTATTTCGCCGACCCGCACGGCAACGTCGTCGAGTACACCACCGAGCTGGAATGCATCCTCGACGAGGACGCATGGCAGCCGCGCATCTGGCCCGCGACACCGGAATGGAGCGATCAGTGGGGGACGGCCGGCCCCATCGAGGACCTCTTCGCGCTGGACTCCGTCACGCAGGAGGACTCCGGCCTCTGGACCCCGGCGCCGATCTGACCCCCAGGAGCAATCACGTGAGTACTGCGATCGCCGACGCCCGCACGGTCGAGCTGGCACCGGGCGTCCACGCCTACATCCAGCCGGACGGGGGCTGGTTCATCAACAATTGCGGCTTCGTCGTGGCGGACGACGGGGTGCTCTTGGTCGACTCGGCCGCCACCGAGGCGCGCACCTCCGCGCTGCGGGACGCCATCTCGGCCGTCACCCCGCTCCCCGTCCGCCTCCTGGTCAACACCCACTGGCACACCGATCACACGAACGGCAACTCGCAGTTCGACCGCGCGGTCGTCATCGCCCACGAGGCGGCCCGCGGCCCCATGCTCGAACTCGTTCCCACCCGCCCGGACCCGGACGGCCCCTTCCCGGACGTCCACTGGGGTCACCTCGGGAGCACCCGGCCGGCGGTGACGGTGACCGGGACGCTCTCGCTCTGGGCGGGCGACCTGCGCTGCGAAGTCCGCGGCGTCGGCGGACCGGCCCACACCGCCGGAGACCTCGTCGTCTGGATCCCCGAGCACGGCATCCTCTTCGCCGGCGACCTCGCCTTCAACGGCAGCGCGCCGCTCGTCTCGGCGGGATCGATCTCAGGGTCATTGCGGGTGCTCGCCGAACTGCGCGACCTCGCACCCGCCGTGGTGGTTCCGGGCCACGGCGAACCGTGCGGACCGGAGGTCTTCCAGACGGAGATCGACTACCTGGCCTTCGTCCTGGAGACCGCTGAGCGCGGGCGCCGCCAGGGCCTGACGCCGCTGGAGACGGCCCGGACCGTCGGGCCGCATCCGTTCGAGCACCTGCGCGACGGCGAGCGCATCGTCGCGAACCTGCACCGGGCCTATGCCGAGCTGGACGGCGCGGCCCCGGGCGAGGAGATCGACCTGGTCGCGACTCGCCTCGACATGATGGCGCTCAACGGCGGGAAGGCGCTCACATGCTTCGCCTGAACGAGGGCCGCAGGGCCCTGGTGGTCGGCGCCGGAATCGGCGGGCTGGCCGCGGCGCTCGCCCTGGCCGGCAAGGGCTGGGACGTCGACGTGGCGGAGATCAAGGAGGAGAACTTCACGGTCGGCGTCGGCATCAACCATCCCGCCAACGCCCTGCGCGCCCTGCGGCGCCTCGGTCTCTACGAGGCGGTGGCCGAGGCCGGCTACCGGTACCGCGGGATCAGGCGGTTCGCCGCCGACGGCAGGCTCACCGCGGAGTTCGTGCCGTCCGATCCGCCCGACGTCCCCTTCCAGATCTCGATGACCCGCGCCGATCTCCACGCCGTCCTCACCCGCGCGGTCGGCGACCTCGGCGTGCGCGTCCGGCTCGGCACGACATGGCGGGAGATCGCCGAGGGGACCGACGGCGTCACGGTCGAGTTCAGTGACGGTTCACGGCAGCCCTATGACCTGATGGTCGGTGCCGACGGAATCCGCTCGCAGCTGAGGTCGGAGCTGTTCGGAACCGGGCATGCGCCGGTCGAGACCGGCTACGTGTGCTGGCGGATGGCGGTACCCCGTCACCCGGACATGGTCCTGAGCGAGTACTGGAACGTCGGTGACGCCAAGGCCACGGTGCTCCATCTGAACGACGACGTGATGTACCTGCTGGTCGTCGAACCGGGTTCGATGTCGGAGATGCCAGGACGCTCGGAGAAGGCCCGCCTGCTGAAGGAGAAGCTGGCCCCGTTCGGCGGGTTGATCGCCTATGTCCGCGACACCATCACGCCCGAGAGCGAGATCCACGTGGCGGTCCTGGAAGAGGTGTTCCTCCCGGCCCCGTGGTACAAGGGGCACGTCGTGCTGATCGGCGATGCCGCGCACGCCGTGACTCCGCACCTCGCGCAGGGGGCGGGGATGGCGATGGAGGATGCGATCGTCCTCGCCGAGACGCTCGTGGACACCGCCGTCCCGCAGGCCTTCGACGCCTTCATGAAGCGGCGCTATGACCGGGTCAAGTACGTGCAGGACCAGGCGCACGCCATCCTGCTGAACGAGATGGAGCCCGACCCGGTGCGCAAGGCCGAGTTCGCGGCGTCGCTGGGTGCGCGCCAGCAGGAGATCACGGCCCGGCTCAGCGCCCCCGCGTGAGCGTCTCGTCCAGATCGGCGGGGGCCTCGTCGGTGTCATCGCCGACGCGTGGCGTGGCGAGCCCGAGATCGCGCAGCCGCTGCAACATCGCCGTCAGGTCCTCGATCTCCGAGGCGGTGAACTCCGCGGCGATGGCGGCGTACATCCGGGCGGCCCGGCCCCGGACGCCGTCCATGACCGCCGAGCCCTGTGCCGTGATGCGGAACAGCGACGACGACCGATGCCCGGGATTGGGGGTGCGCTCCACCAGTCCGGCCTCAAGGAGCCGGTCCATCACGGACTGGACGCTCTGCCGGGTCAGGGACAGCCGGCGAGCGACCGCGGGCACGGACTGAGGGCCTTCGCGCAACTGCCCCAGAACCTGGGTGCGCGCGAAGTTCACTCCGCCGACCGCGGCGTTCTCGTCGGCGCGGGCGCGGTACACCTGTGAGGCGCCGTGCAGCGAGTGGAGCAACTCCAGCACGTCCGCCTCCGCCGTGGTCGCCGCGCGGTGCGCGGTCGGCCGTTCGGGCGCCATGAGCCACCTCTCCTCTGTCGATCACATCGTAGGTGCGACTCGGATCGAATATTGACAGGACCCTGTCATTATGACAGGGTCCTGCTCATGAGCGCACCATCCTCCGCGTCGCCTGTGCGGACCCCCGACAACCAGCCGGTCTTCGTGTCGGGGCAGGCCGTGCAGAAGGCACTCGCGTGGACGGACTGCGTCGACGCACTGGAGACCGTCTACGGGGAAGAGTTCGACGGCTCGGCGCTCCCCGCGCGCGTCGTCGCCTCCACCCCGCAGGGAAACTGGATGCGGGTGCTGCCGGCGCTGCCCGGCGGCGGCGACCACTTCGGCCTCAAAGTGATGGGCGGACGTCGAGCCGGTCACGGTCGGCCCTACACGGCGCAGTACCTCGTCGTGCTGTTCGACAAGGTTTCGGGCGCCATCTCGGCGTTCGTCGACGCCCGGGCGGTCACCGGCATCCGCACCGCGGCCACATCGGCGCTCGCGGCCCGGCGGCTGACGCGCCGGCACACCGCGGCCGGCGAGGTGCTCCCACTCGGAGTCCTCGGTACCGGTCTGGAGGCCCGCATGCACGTCCGGGCACTCACGGCCGTGCTCGGCGTCGGAACGGTGACGGTGTTCAGCACGACCGAGTCCCGGCGGCGGGCCTTCGCCAACGAGATGGGGGCCGAACTGGGCCTTCCAATCCGTGCCGCCGCGAGCGCGGAGGAGGCGGTGCGCGACGCGGAGCTCGTGGTCGCGGCCGCACGCTCACACGACGAGCGGCCGATCGTATCGGCGGCGGACCTGAACCGGTGCCGGACCCTCGTCTCGATCGGTTCGACGGTCCCGTCACAGCGCGAGATCGACGTCGACCTCATCGAGCGTTCCGACCTGATCGTCTGCGATGTCGTCGACGAGGCGACCTCCGAGGCGGGAGATTTCCTCGCGGCCGCCCGCGCCGGGATCCCGTTCGACACGAAGGTGCACGCGCTGAGCGCCCTAGTGGGGGGCGAACTCGACTCTCGTGCCGCCGAGGCGGATCTGGCGATCTTCAAGTCCGTCGGCAGCGGCCTCCAGGACGTCGCCATCGCCTCCCTCGCGCTCGCACGAGCACGCGAGGCAGGGCTGACGGCAGAGCTCCCCATGGGGTTCGAAGGCAACTAGGCGAGGAGAAGCACATGGTCGACTACACCAGGAGCGAAGCCCGGGACTGGGCCCGCGAACATCTCCGCGGCGTCATCAACGTCATCATCCCGTCCTTCACCAACGATCTCAGGGACATCAACGAGCAGGCGATCCGCCACGACGTCCGCAAGCAGTTCGAGTACGGTTTCGCCGGCGCGCTGCTGGTCTCGGAGGTCTCGATCACGCTGCCCGAGTACCGGCGGTTCTGCGAGATAGCCGCCGACGAGGCCGCGGGCCGGCAGCTGTTCGTCCACCACTCCAGCTGGAGCGACCTGGAGCACACCCTGGAGGCGTTGAAGGTCGCCGAGGAGTCCGGCGCGGAACTGGCGCTCCTGTCCTACCCGCCGAACTTCTATCCCGAGTCCGAGCAGGACATCTACGACTACACGCGCGCCATCTGCGACGCCACCGACCTCGCGGTCATGATGTTCCCGATGTACCTGTGGGGCTTCTCGCCCCGCATCCATCCGTCGGACATCCCGGCGAGCGTCATCCGGCGGCTGCTCGACGACTGCCCGAACATCGTCGCGATCAAGGCCGAGGGCGGCTACCCGAGCATCATGGGCCTGGTCGAGTGCCACCGCCTGTTCGGGGACGAGGTCGTGATCAGCTGCCCCATCGAGGCCGACCTCATCCCGCTGTCGCAGCTCGTCCCGATCCAGGTCTCCGCGACCAGCGACCACGAGTACTACGGACCGACGATCCCCAAGATCTTCGACCTGCTCGCCAAGGAGGAGTTCGACGAGGCCACGCGCCTCTACTGGCAGATCCACCCGGCTCGCCGCGCCAAGCAGCAGCTCGGGCCGCAACTGCACGGCGGGTGGTTCATCAACCGGCAGGCCTGGAAGTTCGAGGCCTGGTTGCAGGGCTACAACGGCGGTCCGCTGCGTGCTCCCACGCAGCGCATCCACGACGCGCAGATGACGGCCCTGCGCAAGGGGCTCATCGACTCGGGCCTCGAACCGAGCATGGACCCGTTCCGGGAGTTCTTCATCGGCCGGAACCCCGCATGAGCGAGCAGATCGACGTCTTCGGGCTTCTGCAGGCCGTCGGTGGAGGCACGCGGGCCGCAACGGCTCTGCGCCTCGGGGACGGCTGGGAGAAGCCCGCGTCCGGCGAGGTTCTCGCCGTGATCGACCCGGCCACCGGACGCGAACTCGGCACGGTCGCCGACGCGACGCCCGACGACGCGCGGGCGGCACTCGACGTCGGCGCCGCGGTGGCAGGGTCCTGGGCCGCGACCGCACCCCGGTTTCGGGCCGAGGTCCTGCGTCGCACCTACGAGATCATGCTCGCCGAGAGGGAGCCCCTGGCACGGCTCATCACGGCCGAGAACGGCAAGTCACTGGCCGAGGCGCGGGCCGAGATCGACTACTCCGCCGAATTCTTCCGCTGGTACTCATCGCAGGTGACGACCCTCGACGGCGAATTCCGCCCGGCGCCGAGCGGAGACAACCACATCCTTGTCAGCCGGCACCCGATCGGCCCGTCGGTGCTGGTGACGCCCTGGAACTTCCCGTCCGCGATGGCCGCCCGAAAGCTGGCACCCGCGATCGGGGCTGGATGCACGGCCGTGCTCAAACCGGCCCCGGAGACCCCGTTCAGCGCGATCGCGCTCGCGGCCGTCCTGGAACGGGCGGGGCTCCCGCCCGGAGTCGTCACAGTGGTCACGACCAGCGACGCGCCCGGCGTGGTCGGCGCGCTGCTCGATGACCCACGAGTGCGCAAGCTGTCGTTCACGGGCTCGACCGCCACGGGTCAGACACTCCTGCGCGCCGCCGCGGCCGGTGTCATCTCATGTTCGATGGAACTGGGCGGCAACGCCCCGTTCCTGGTCTTCCCAAGCGCCGATCTCGACGCTGCAGTCAAGAACGCGATGGTGGCGAAGCTGCGCAACAGCGGCCAGTCCTGCACTGCCGCGAATCGCTTCTACGTCCACGAGAGTGTGGTCGAGGAGTTCACTTCGCGCCTGTCGACCGCGTTGGCCGATGTGACCGTGGGCAATGGATTCCAACCCACGGTAGAGATGGGCCCGCTTATCAACGAAGCGGCGCACGAAAAGGTGACAAGCATCGTCGACCGCGCCATCGATCAAGGCGCGCGAACGACAATCGAACGCCGCTCCCTGCCTGAGCATGGATTCTTCTATGCTCCGACCCTCCTGTCGGGCGTCTCTCCGGAGGCCGACATCCTCCGGGTCGAGATCTTCGGACCTGTGGCGCCCGTCGTGAGTTTCTCCGACACCGACGAAGCCGTGCGACTTGCCAACGACTCCGACATGGGCCTCGTGTCATTCGTGCAGAGCGGGGACCTCGGCGAAGCACTCAGCGTCGCCGAACGTCTTGAGTGCGGAATGGTCGGTATCAACCGAGGCGTCGTCTCGGACCCCGCCGCCCCATTCGGCGGATCGAAGCACAGCGGACTCGGACGCGAAGGAGGGTTCCACGGCTTGGATGAGTACTTGGAACCGAAGTACATCGCTGCGTCTTGGTAAGGCTTGATGAACTCGGGATGCGGGGCCATGCAGACTGAGCCCCCTGGAGAGGCACGCGAAAGGGGCGGGGACCGTGACGGCGAAGACCGCGATCGCCCACCGGGCCAGCTCCTGCCGGCCGCCGGACGTCCGGCCCGGCTGGGACATCGAGTCCGCCCGGGCGATCAGGCATGCGTGATCGGGCACGTCACGGCCGAGGCCGAACGCGCCGCCGCCGTCGGTGTCCGCCGACGGGACAGGGACCCTGGACCGAGTTGACGGGGCCGGTCTGGGGATCAAGAGCGACAGCAGCATGCTGGTCGGCGGCTTCGGCTTCGTCGGCATGCCGTTCGACCTCATCGACCCTCAAGGCCGGGCGCGTGCGCAAGGTGCTCTGCTCGTTCCCCCGGCAGCTCGAATGCACCCACTGCCCCGCAGCGGCTACGCCAGCCAGATCTACACCGACGTCGCCGTCCTCGAAGCGCCACGGCCGGGGTGTCGGTTGACAACCTTCGGCCCTCCCGAGCGACGGACTCCGCGACCGGCTGCCCGTCCCGCTCAAGGCGGGCTGACCGCTCTACGGCCTGGCACCACGGCCTCGTTGCATCGTGGTGCCAGGCCGCTTCGGTAGCTGGCCGTCAGCCGTTGACCTGGCTGAGCACTCCCCCTGCGCCTACGCCAAAAGATGCGAGGAAGGCCAGGGTGCGGGGCGTCAAGCTCGGCCGGGACGGCTCCGCACCGCAGTCGCCCGCGTGATCCGTCTCAGCGCCGAGGCCCGCGGTGCCTAATGCGATTCCTCCGCAGGAAGGCGAGGATGATCCGGTTGAACAGCAGCGGACGCTCCCAGTAGGCGTTGTGCCCTGACTCGGGGAACACCACCTGCTCGGCCCGGGGGAGGCCCTCGCCGAGGCGCCGGAGCATCGCGGGTGGCGTGTACAGGTCGGCGTCTCCGGTGGCGAGGAGCACGGGGACGCCGCTGGAGGCGATCGCGGCCGACGTCACGGTCGCCTTGGTGCGCTGGCGCGCGGCCGCAGGCGGAGCCAGCGCGGCCTCGTCGAGCCAGATGGCCACTCCGTCCGGGTTCGTCGCGCGGTAGGAGCCGCCGAGCTCCTGGAAGTCCTTCGGCAGTTCGTTCCACTGCGGCGGACGCAGCGCGGCACTGTCGGCGGCGTAGTCGGGGTCACCGATGGCGACGAGGCTGCAGGTCAGTGCGGCGCTCGCCACCCGCTCGGGGTGACTGAGAAGGTAGTCGGCCGCCGCGATGCTCCCCGCCGCGGTGCCGACGAGATGCATGGTGCGGAGTCCGAGGTGTTCGACGAGCGCGTGGAGGTCGTCGGCGTAGGTCCCGGTGTCCTCGGCAGGCCCGGGGTCGGAGTTGCGATGCCCCCGGCGGGAGTAGCCGATCACCCGGTAGCCGGCGCGGGCGAGCACGGGCTGCTGGTATCGCCAGGAGCGGCCGCTCCCGGTGTAGGCGTGGAGGAGGACGACCGGCTCACCGGATCCGCCGGTGTCCCAGAACCACAGTTCGCCGGCGCCGAACGACACACGTCCTTCGGTCACAGGCACCTGAGGTGGTATCGGGACGGGTCGCAGGTCGTCGTCCCTCGGCGCGGCGGCGGCGGGTTTGGGGGTCATCAGGGCGGAGGCCGCGGCTAGGCCGGCGCCGCCGAGCAGGACGCGACGTCGCCCGATCGATGTGGACTGGTTCATGACTCTCCAGGGGCCGAAGTGTCGACAGGAACGGCAGGTGGCCGAGCACATCCGAAGCCGGAAGGGGGTGTGACCTCGGGCTTCGACTTAGATGCGGGCAGCATACGGGCTCACAGCCGTGATGTCGACAGATGGCCGAGATTGAGAAGGGTTCCTCCAGGGACGAGCACCCGAACGCCTTGTTTATGTCGACACTAGGTGCCAAGTTGGCGAGGTCCGTTCAAACGGGCAACGAGGGGCGCGGCCGTGACCTCCACAACGGGCAACGTCAACCCACCGAAGCCGACAGGATCTTAGTGTCGACACACATCGGCGAAGCCCACCGCCCAACCCGCGGAGCCACCCCAAGGGTCACGGGTTGGCCGCGCACTCTGGCACGAAGGATCGCCTGGCCGATCCTCGGCGGCGGGCTTCCAGGTCGGCGACCACCGGGACCGAGTAATCAGCCGTGCACCCGCTCTGCGGAGCGGTTCAGGCGGTTGCGTGCCCGCCCTTGGAGTTCCGGCCGCCACGGACAGCGATGGTGCTGTGGAGGCGGGTGCACCACGAGCAACGCGCGCGCAAGACCATCGCGGACGGCGGCATTGAAGATGCTGTACACGTCGATCGGCACGGTCTTCACCCTGGACCGTCACGCGGCAGACTGCTCGTCCAGCCAAGCCGACACCGCACTCGTGCAGCAGCCCTCGAAAGTGGTCGGTCGGCCCGAAGGACACCTCACACAAAGATTCTTGGGCGCCACCGAGCGGCCCGCTCCGTGCACGGGCCGGCCCGCCGGGCCGCGGCAGGCGCGGCCCGGCGGGCTCAGGTGCGCCGGACGGTCTCGCTGTACTGGTCGGCGGTGAGGCCGATCTGCCAGGCGGCGGCCCGTACCGGGTCGCGGATCCAGCCGGGCACCAGTTCGGCGAACTCCCGGCGGGTGCCGTCCCGCTCCAGCGAGCCGTTGGTCATCAGCAGCAGGTGCAGGTGGTCGTCGTAGAGCTCCTCGACGCACCACAGGCTGAGGATCTGCCCGGGGTTGCCGGGGTCCGCCGTCTCCCGGCCGACCCGCGGCCATCCCGCCTGGTCGAGCACCGCACGCCAGCCGGCCCGCCCGGCCAGCAGCTCCACCGCGCAGCGCCGCTGCTCGGAGTTGCGCAGCGACACCGCGCGGCGGATCGGGACGTCGTCCTCGATGATCTCGCGCGGCATGGTGACGCCGTGCCACGCCCACAGGCACCAGCCGTCGGGGTACCGCACCGCCGGCCCGGTCGGATGGTGGAGCCGTCCTTCGGCGTCGCGGTGCAGTTCGGTGGGGCGCTCCGTGAGGATCACGCTGTTCCTCATCGGCCACCACTCCCCCGCCGCCCGTGCCACCTGGAGCAGGCCGCGTCCGTGGCGGTCCGGTTCGAGGACGCCGCAGCGGGCGAGGAGGTCCAGCTGGGCGAGCCGCCCCAGCATGCGGGAGCGGAACGCGCCCAGCCGGGGCAGCGCCGCCGCCTCCGGCGACCGCTGCGCGTCCTGCCAGGTCGCGGCCACCTGGTCGACGGCCGCGCCGACGGCCCGGCTCAGCCCCGCCTCGACCGCGGCGGTCACCTCGCGGTCGAGGCGGGTGAGCAGGCCGCTCCACCGCGGGTCCCGCTCCACGTGGCCGACGAGGTCGGGCGGCAGCGGGTCGAGCATGATCAGGTCGGTCTCCGCGCCGTCCCGCGGCACCCGCTCGACGATGGCCTCACCGGTCGGTTCCGGCAGCGTCCGCCACGCCCGCCTGGTGATCAGCGACAGCCGGCCCGCGCGGATGTCGGCCCCGATGCTGCCCGCCATAGGCGAGCCCAGCCAGATCACATGCTCGGGCGGCCGCCGGCCGGCGCCGAGGTAGACGTCCCGGACGCCCGCCTCGGCGACCGCCCGGTCCGCCGGACCCGCGGCCAGCCCGTGCCCGATCCACTCGTCCCGCACTAGCGGCAGCAGCGCCTGCCGCTCCTCGGTCGGCGCCGGCGGCGGCCGGCCGTGGTCGTGGGCGGGCCGCTGGTCCGCCATCGTCAGTCCTCGACGAAGCGGACGGCCGCGCCGTCCCAGGCCCGCTCGAGCTCGGCCTGCTCGCGCTCGGCCTGCTCACGCAGCGCCTGCGCCCGTGCCGCCTCCTTGCGCGCCTGCTTCCGGGCCCGCTCGCGCCGGCGGCGGGTCCCCGGGTCGAGGACGCGCGGCGCCGCCTCGCGCTTGCGCCGCAGCACGTACCGGCCGGGGGCGATTCCGGTATTACCGTGCTCCGGGTGGTCCAGCCACGCCGTCGCCCCCTCGCCGACCACCAGCGAGCCCAGGGCGATGTCGCCCGCCGCGCCGTCGCGGGCGTCGTACCGGACGTCACCGGCGGCGAGCAGCAGGTGCGTGTGGCCGCCCGCCTCGCCGCGGACCACCGCGACACCGGCCGCCGGCACCGGGCTCACCGGCCGACGGAAGTCGTCCTCCGCCATCGCGGCGGGAATCACCGACACGTCGCCCTGGTGCTGCAGTCCGGCGATCGTCGGAATGTCGAGTTCGGCCGCCAGATGGGCCAGGTCGGCGCCATCCGACAGCACGTTGCTAAGAAGTTCCATCACGGCCTCCGCAAAGTGTCACCCACAACGCTAACGCCGTCCGTTCCCATGGGAAACGTATTTTCTGGCCGCCCCGCCCGCCGGCCCAATACCTCCCCATCCAACCCATCCTGACCTGCGATTCCAAGGGAGTATTCCGTGGCACTAAGAGCGCGTGCAGATATCACAGACCGCGCCCACCGGACGGCACCGGCGGCGATCAACGCCCATGAACGCGCCGCCCGGCTGGAGCGTCTGACCAGGCCGCCGAGCACCCGGACGCGCCCAGCCATCACCACGATCGCGCCGCAGAAGGGACCCCGTCCGACGACGGTGGCCTGGAGGAATTTCGGTTGTTCTTGCCCAACTGCGCCACAAGCTCAGCGATCCTGGCTTCCGCTTGTGCCGGGCGGCGCCGACAGCTTCATTCATTCATCTGGTCGACCGTGGTCGGCCCCACACGGACAACCGATCACCGAACCGCGCGCGCCTGGTGATCTCCTCGACCGGCCCCGAGGCATGCCGACGGCCGTCTGGAGCTCGGTCAGCGCGTACCTGATCCCTCCCCATCTCTCCTCGGCCACCAATACCACGATCATGCGCGCCACCAGCGACAACGCTGAAGGCAACCGCCGGTCGAGAAGCAGCAGCTTGAGCAGTTCCGCTTCGCACTTGAGCTCACCGCGCGGATAGTTGTGGCTGCGGGCATCGGCCACGGCGGCCTTCAGGATCGCAGCGGCAGTTCGCCGATCTCCTTTCCGGATGCTCAGCCGGGCCAGTGCCAGGTTGAGTTGGACCTCACCTGTGCTTGCTTCCTGGACGGCGCGGAACAGGCTGCCACTTTTCCGCAGGTGGTAGTGAGCCTCAACAAAAGCGTCCAGCTCGATTAGGATGTCAGCGAGGCGAAGATGAAAGAAGGCTTCCCCCTTCCCAGCGTCCTTCAGAACCGGGCGTGCCTTCACATAGAGGTCCAAGGCCGCCTGCCAATTGCCCCGTGCCACCTGAACGCGTCCCAGATAGTGCCATGCCGCTATGAGCGTATTCGTCACGACGGAAACAGGGGGCATGTCCTTGCCCAAGCGGATGGCTTCCTGAAAATATGGTTCCGCTCTTCTGCGACTGCCGTAGAAGTAGGACATGCCCCATGCCGTCATCACGTCCGGCAGGAGAATATGCAGGTCCGGTGTTGCACGCGCCAGTTCTTCGCAGCGCGACAGGATTCGCTGCGCCTGTCGATAGCTGCTGGCGTCGATATGGTATTTGGCCAGGGTGAGGAGGGTGCGAAGGCGTTCACCGTCCGTCTGGCTGGAGCGGAGGGCTGCGCGGATCGCGTCCAAGCGGGCCGTCCCGTTGTTAGCGAAGATTGCCAGGTACCTGGCCTGCGCCAGCCGGAGGTCCGCCGTCGGACTGCCCAGTTCGGCAAGGCGATTCACGGCGGCGTCGGTCACGGCGATACATCTCTCCTGCTGCCGGAAATCCGTTCCCGGCCCCTCTTCCACCATCAACTCCAGCAATGCGTTGACGAAGGCGTCCAGCCTTTCGGCGTCCAGCGGCGCTTTCCAGGTGAGCACCTTTTCCAGCAGCCCAACGAGCGTGTCCGCATCCAACTCCACGTCCCGCCGGGACATTCGACTTAGCTGCAGATCTACCGCATTGATGACGCTCCGCTGGATGGGTTTACGCATTGCCTGATGAAATCCAGATATGCCGGCGGGGCCGACCATGATCGACTACCCCTCCCTCATCAGCTTCGGCACGTGAACTCGTGCAGCAGGCTGTGAATCGAGTACGCACGATTGAAGTCGCTGGACCGGACGAGTGCGAGCCGGCACGCGAATTCCAGGGCCTGCTCGAACAGCGCCGGATCGGCGATGCCGCTGATCGTCATGAGTTCCTCATATCCGAACGACGTCCCGCGGTCCTTGACGCAGAAGGCGCCCATGAGGCTCGCGGCCACCTCTTCACCGCAACGGTCGGCGAACTGCGCGAGCGAGCGGACGTACAGGTGCTCGCGCACCCGGCGCCCCAGCCCGGGACCGGTATCGCCGGCGCCGAGGCCTGTCAGGTCGGCCATCACCCGGTCCAGCGATCTCCGGGTGGCGAGATACTGCCGGATCACCAGCTTGATCAGGAATGGATTGCCTTCGGTCACCGTCAGCACCGGCGCGAGAACCTCCCGGTCGGCCTCGCGCAGGTCCGGATCAGCACTGCCCAGATGACGGACGAACGCGAGCGCGTCCTCCGGCCGCAGTCCCGACAGCAGGAACTCGGTGATCGCCATGGGGTCGCGCTGGACGGACCACCGGGTCGTCACGATCACCTTGTGCGGCCGTATCAGCCCTAGTCCTTCGAGCCGGGACAGAATGCCTTCGGCGTCTTCAGTGCTCTCGAGGTTGTCGATGACGGTGAGGGCACGCTCGTCGGCGGGCATGGTCGCGACGCCATGAGCAAGGTCTCGTTCCCAAAGTGCCCGGCTCATGCCCAACTCGATCCCGAACTGTGCGGCAATGTCGCGGATCAGGTCGAGCCAGTACGCGGTGCCCCGCGCCGCGTCCGCACGGTCGAGCATCGACAGCGAAATATTGGTCGCGGAGGCCCATGCCACCTTGGTGAAACCGCCGGCAGCGGCACAGCGGGCAGTCGCCTCATAGGCCATGGTCGTCTTACCGATCCCGCCATCACCGAACAGGCTCACGATCCAGTTGGCCGACGGGCTCATCACCGCGGCCGTCACTGTGTCGATCAGCGCGTCCACACCGAAGAGCCGATCGTGGTCGACGACAGCGTGCCGTTCCCAGCCGGTCGAAGAAGAACGTTGTTCCGCGTTCGGTTCCAGCGGGTCGCGATCGGGCGTCTCGTCTGGAAGACGCACCCAAGCCCGTGCCGTCGTCTCCTTGTTGCCGACCATGATCGCCGTGTACGCACGAGGGGCGACATTCCCCCATCCCTGGGCCACGACCTCCTCGTGCACCCTGTCCGACACCACCAGGATCGCCGAGGCATCGGACCCGGCGAGTCGCTCCTTGACCTCCCGGGCGTCCAGCAGGCGGAACACGTGGACGACTGCGGCGCCCAGCAACCCATGCTCGTCCTGATAAACGGGTCCGCTGTGAACGGCGACGCGCAGTTGCATGCTCGTGCTCGGGCTGGAGGCCCGGTTGTGCGCGCGGATCTCCGCACAAAGGTCGTCGACAATGGGATGGAGCAACCGCGCGACGGGCACTCCAGGCGGCAGGACGACGATCGCACCGTCGCCACGGTCCTCAACGTGGCAGTCGTCGAACGGCACGCCGCCCGCCTCGAACGAGGCACGGATCATGGTGTAGAGGGCTGCCCGGACCCTTGCCTGATCCGTCTCGGTGCGGTCCCGGCCGAAACCGGCAACGTCAACGGTCAAAAGACCGCTGTACGCGCCCGATACCAGTTTCCCTTCGGACGGATGTCGATCCGATCGGTCGGCCATCGGCCCCCGCAGTTGGTTCCGACGTTCCCCTCCGCTTCTCGATCGTGCTACGCCGTCCCCCTACAGGCAAGCAAAGGGCGAACTACGGCCAACTCGCCACTGTCAGGCCCGTGGACATGAGACGTAGTCACATTGTTTCGGAAACGAAGTCAAGGTCGACGACGACCGGAGCGTGATCGCTGCCGACCGCGAGACCCTCGTCATACAGATGCCGGATATCCCGGACTACCCAGTGGCGGCTGATCCACACAGAGTCGAAACGGCGTGCTGTGCCTGGGGAGTTCCTCCTGCGCCCGGTGCGGTGGGTGATCGCCGGTGGACCGTGCGAGGCGGTCTGTCGGAGCGCCGCGTTAGTCCCCGGCCTGTCGCCGAGGTACCGGCGCAGGGCATCGTCGAGGGCGTGTATTTTGGCGGGCCCCCAGAGACGATCGTCTACGCATCCACGCATTGTCTCGCCTACGTGCTTTTGTAGCCGCCGCTTGCCGCAGTCATGGCGGTGGCCTCCGCGCTTTGTGGTCGCGAGGTCTGCGGTATCCGGGTTCTTCTTCGTCGGCCCTTTGCCGGAAACCCCTAGTCCTGAAGGTTGGAGGCCAGGCGGGACTGGAGGGCTAGGAGGGGGATCAGGGCGGTCAGTGTCCAGGTGAGTCCTATTCCTTGGGCGAGCCAGCCGATGAGTGCGGGGCCGAGCAGGATGCCGGAGTAGGTCATGGTGGTGAAGCGGGCGAGGAGGCCGGCGGCTCCGGGGCCGTCGGCGCCGAGGTGTCCGATCACGCTGAAGAGCACGGGAAGCGGCGTTGCCAGGCCGAGGCCCATGATGGTGAAACCGGCGATGGTCAGGGACGCCCAGGGGCTGAGCACGACGACGGTCAGGCCTCCTGCCGCGACGAGGGTGCCCGTACCGACCAGGGTGCGGGCGGGGAAGCGCGTGAACAGCCGGTCGCCCGCCAGCCGTCCCGCCGTCTCACAGGCGATGAAGGCGATGTAGCCGAGTGAGGCCACGCCCAGGGACGCGCCCAGGTCGTCGTGCAGGTAGACGCCGCTCCAATTGGCGACGGCGGCTTCGACGGTCAGTACGGTGGCGCCCATGGTGCCGAGCACCAGCAGGCGGGGCGTCCACCCGGTACGCCACCCGGGACGGTCCGCGGCGGCCGTGGGACGCGGTTGCCGGTCCGCGAACGCGGGCAGAAGACGAGGCGCGGCAAGGAGCGCGAGGACGACCAGCCCCACCCCCGCCACCAGGTAGTGGGAGGCCAGGGACAGGCCCGCCTGCGCGGCGGCGCCACCCGCCACCGACCCGGTCACGGCACCGATGCTCCACGCCGCGTGGCACCCGTTCATGATCGGACGGCCCAGTTCGCGTTCGACCGCGACCGCGTGCGCGTTCATGGTCACGTCGACCAGCCCGTGCACGGCGCCGAAGAACAGCATCGCGGCGGCCAGCGCGGCCAGTCCGTCCGCCAGGCCTACGCCGAGCAGGGCGAACGGGAGCACGAGCGTCGCCGACCGCAGGATCGACGCGCTGCCGAGCCGCGCGGCCAGCCCGCCGGTGAGCTGCATCGACAGCACCGCCGCCACCCCGAACAGGGCGGACACCACGCCCAGCTGCCCCGCCGTCAGCCCGTGCTCGATCTTCAGCGAGGGCGTGCGCACGGCCAGGGCGGCGATCGTGAGACCGTTGGCGGCGAACAAGGCGGTGACCGCCCAGCGGGCGAGCGCCGCTCGCGGTGCGGCGCGCCTCTCGTTCACCGGGGTCATCGGCCGGTCCACGGTGGCAAGGTTCTGATCTGGCATCTGCCTCTCCCTCTTCATCGCTCGTCCAGACGACGAAGGGGGGAGGGTCAAATGGACACCTCGGCGAGTCGGCGGGAGAGATAGCGACGCTCGGCCTCGGTGGACGGCAGTTCGAGTGCCTCCCGGTACGCGGCGGCCGCCTCGGGGCGGCGGCCGAGACGGCGCAGCAGGTCGGCACGGGTGGCCGCGAGCAGGTGGTAGCGGGACAGCCCGCCCGACGCGGCCAGCTCGTCCACCAGTGCCAGCCCGGCCGCGGGGCCCTCGGCCATGGCCACCGCGACCGCGCGGTTCAGCTTCACCACATCGGACGGGACCATCTCCACGAGCCGTCCGTAGAGCGCGGCGATCTCGGACCAGTCGGTGTCGTCGGCGTCCCGGGCCGTGGCGTGGCAGGCGGCGATGGCGGCCTGCACCTGGTAGGGCCCGGGGCGCCCGCGCCGCACGGCCGCGTCGAGCAGGGCGGTGCCCTCGGTGATCTCGTCGCGATCCCAGCGGGTGCGGTCCTGGTCCTCCAGGGTCACCAGGTCACCGGTGGCGTCGACGCGGGCGGCGCGGCGGGCGTGGTGCAGCAGCATGAGCGCGGTGAGCCCCCGCGGCTCCGGCTCGTCCGGCATCAGCCGCATCAGCAGGCGGCCCAGGCGGATCGCCTCCGCGCACAGGTTCGACCGGAGGGGGCCGTCGCCGGCCGTCGCCGAGTATCCCTCGTTGAACAGCAGGTACAGGACGGCCAGCACGCCGCCGGTTCGCTCCGGGAGCAGGTGGGACGGCGGGACCCGGTACGGGATCGCGGCATGACGGATCTTGTTCTTGGCCCGCACCAGCCGCTTGGCCATCGTGGGCTCCGGCACCAGGAAGGCGCGGGCGATCTCGGCGGTGGTCAGGCCGGTGAGGGTGCGCAGGGTGAGGGCGACCCGCGCCTCCAGCGGCAGCGCCGGATGGCAGCAGGTGAAGATCAGCCGCAGCCGGTCGTCCGGCACGGTGTCCTCCACGGTCGGGACGGACGTGTCGAGCCGCGCCTGTTCCGCGGCCTCGCGGAGCTTGCCGGCCTCCGTGGTGCGGCGGCGCAGCCGGTCCAGGGCGCGGTTGCGCGCGGTCGTGGTCAGCCAGGCCCCGGGACGGGCGGGAACGCCGTCCCGGGGCCAGCGCCGCAACGCCTGCGCGAAGGCGTCCTGCGCGGACTCCTCGGCCAGGTCCCAGTCTCCGAAGGACCGGATCAGGGTCGCCACCACGCGCCCCCACTCCTCGCGGAAGGCGGAGGCGACCGCGGCCTCGACGTCCTGGTTCAGCCCTCCCAGAGCGGCCTCACCTCGATCGTCCCGAAGCGGGCCGCCGGGTGCTTGGACGCGACCTCGATCGCCTCGTCCAGGTCCCGGCACTCGATCAGATCGAACCCGGCGATCTGCTCCTTGGTCTCGGCGAACGGCCCGTCCGACAGCAGCACCTCGCCGTCGCGGACCCGCACGCTCGTCGCGTCCGCGACCGGCCGCAGCCGGGAACCGAACGTCCGCACCCCGCGCGCGTCCATCTCGTTCGTCCACGCGGTGGGCAGCGCGTCGTCCCCTTCCGGCTCCACGGACTCATCCACGCAGACCAGCATCATGTACCGCATCTCACCTCTCCGTTCCTCTCGACGTACCCCCACGACGAACGGGGCGGCTGCGGATGGACACGACACGGCGCGAATCTACTCGTTCACGACGGCGCGGGCGGGCGGGATGCCGCTGACCAGCCTCGACCCGCCCCGGAGCGGGCGGGCATCGACAAGGTTCCCGGTCAGCCGGCCGCTCCCGCGTCGTACACCACTCGGCCGACAGTCTCGCCGTCGGCCAGGCGCTGCACACCGGCCGCCACGCCGGCGAGCGACAGCCGCTCGCCGACGAGCGGGTCGATCAGGCCCTGGTCGGCCAGCGCGGTCAGCACCCGGTGGCACTCCTGGATCGCCAGGGGGTCATGGGACCTGTAGAGGCCCCAGTGCAGGCCCACGATCGAGTAGTTCTTGACGAGCGCGTGGTTGAGGGCCGCCGACTGGATGTCGCCACCGGCGAACCCGACCACCAGGATCCGGCCCTCGAACGCGACGCACTTAACGGAGCGCGCGTAGGTCTCGCCGCCGACCGGATCGTAGATGACGTCGGCGCCGCGGCCGCCGGTCTCGGCCCTGACGACCTCGACGAAGTCCGCCTCGTGCCGGTCGACCACGACGTCGGCGCCCAGCCGGCGGGCGACCGCGGCCTTGCCTGGTCCACCGACGACGCCGATGACCCGGGCGCCCGCCGCCTTCCCGAGCTGGACCGCCGCGCTGCCGACTCCGCCCGCCGCGGCATGCACCAGCAGGGTCTCGCCCCTCTGGAGCACGGCCCGCCGGTGGAGCCCGAACCAGCCGGTCTGGTAACCGATGTGGAGGCTCGCGGCCTGGGCGTCGCCGAGCGAGGCGGGCGCCGGGAAGGTCGTCGCGACGTCCATCAGGGCCAGCTCGGCGAAGCCACCCGCCGGCAGCACGGCATCGCCCAGGACCCGGTCGCCGATCTGGAACCCGGCCACCTCGCCGCCGGTCGCGACGACCTCGCCGCACAGCTCGATACCGGGGGTGAACGGCGTATCGGGCTTGACCTGATAGCGGCCGCGGCACATGAGGGCATCGGGGAAGTTCGCCGGTGACGCGAGCACCCTCACCACGAGCTGGCCCGGCCCCGGACGCGGATCGGCGACCTCGACGAGCCTCATCACCTCCGCCGGCTCACCGAGCTCGGCCACCTGCCACGCCTTCATCGGATCTCCTCGCTCTCCAGGAAACGCTGCACCTGTTTCACGCCGGCTTCGCTCACGTCCCCGGACGTGCGCGGCCGAATGGCGACGCCGTCTCGCCCGTCACTTGAAGGCGAGCGGGTTCGTCGGCGAGCCGACGGCACCGGTGATGGGCAGCGGCTGGGCCGCCAGCATGAACTCGTAGCGCCCGTCGGCGGCGCAGTCGGCGGCGAGCGCGTCGACGTCCCAGATCTCGCCGACCGGCATGCCCATGTGGACGAGGGCGACCAGGTGGAGCGGTTGCATGACGTCGATCTCGTTGGGCCGCACCTCGACGCCCCACGTGTCGCTCGCGACGGCACCGATGTTGTGCTCGTACAGCCACGGCGCGGTGTGCAGCGAGAGACCCGGCGCCGACCCGCCCGCGTAGTCGCGCCAGTCGCCCCGGCGCTCGCCCAGCATTCCGGTGCGGATCACGATGGTGTCGCCGGTGGCGATCTCCACGCCCTGAGCGGCGGCGGTCCCGTCGAGGTCGTCGATGGTGATCGCATAACCCGGGTCGAGGAAGTCCACTCCCTTGTATCGAGCCACGTCGAGCAACACGCCACGACCGACGAACCTGTCGCGGAAAACGGTGATCGCGTTGAAGGCGGCTCCGTTCGCGGTCACGAGCCGGGCCGGCCGGTCGTTGTACATCTTTCCCTGCCAGAAGATGTGGGAAAGGCTGTCCCACTGCGTGCCGGCCTGGTTGGGGGTGATGAGCATGTCGTCGGCGAAACCGAACCCCTTGGCCCGCCCCCAACCGTCGGGCAGCTCCTCCTGGACGCCGCTTCCATGGTCGGTGCCGGATGCCGTGACGACGTTGACGGGATTGAAGCGCAGGCCGTTCCCCGGCTGCGGTCCCTTCGCGTCGAACGGCAGGGCGAGCGAGATGACCTTGCCCTCGGTCACCAGCGCGACCGCGGCCTTCACCTGCTCGGGTCCGACGTGATTGATGGTGCCGAGCTCATCGTCGGCCCCCCAGCGGCCCCAGTTGGAGAACTTGGCGATGTAGTCCTCGAGCACGTCCCGGCCGCTGAACTCGACCCCGGTGATGGACGGATGTACGGTCATGGTTCTTCGCTCCCTTGCATGGGAGCGGTCGACGCCGGTCGTCGACCGCTGGGTCTCGGTGGTCCTACTCCTGGGGGTCAGCGGATCGCGACGTCTCCGCGCGCAGCTCGCGCTTGAGGACCTTCCCCGTCGCGCCCTTGGGGAGCCGGTCCACCAGGTGGAAGGCACGCGGGCACTTGTACGCCGCGAGCCGTGCACGGCAGTGCTCGTCGAGTTCGCCGGCGCCGGCGCGGCCGCCCGCCCGGAGGACGACGTGGGCCTCGATCTCCTCGCCGAGGCGCCCGTCGGGCCGGCCGACGACGGCGGCCTCCACGACATCGGGATGTGCGTAGAGGACCTCTTCGACCTCGCGGGGATAGACGTTGTATCCGCCCCGGATGATCAGGTCCTTCAGGCGGTCCACCACGTAGAAGTAGCCGTCCTCGTCCCGGTGGCCGAGGTCACCGGTGTGGAACCAGCCGCCGCGGACCGCCGCCGCCGTTTCGTCGGGCTTGCCGAGGTAGCCCTTCATGACGTTGTGACCGCGTATGACGATCTCCCCGACGTGCTCGCCGCCGGGCGGGCACTCGTCACCGCCGGCGTCGACCACGCGCATCTCGATGCCCCATACGGGCCGGCCGATCGATCCGACCTTCCGCCGCTCGGCGTCGATGTTGAAGCTCGCGACGCTCGCCGTCTCGGACAGGCCGTAGCCCTCGAGCAGGACCAGCCCCGGGTACTTCCTCTCGATCCCGCGGATCACCTCGGCCGGCATCGAGGCGCCACCCGACATGCCCAGCCGCAGGCTGCCGACCTCTCGCCCCCGGAGGTCGGCGTGCAGGAGCGCGACGTACATGGTCGGCACTCCCGAGAACACCGTGATCCGATGCCGTTCGATCGCGTCGATCACTGCGTCGGGGGAGAACCGGCGCACGAGCACGAGCGGGACGCCGTACCGGACCGCGACGTTCAACACACTCGAGAGCCCGAACACGTGGAAGAGCGGAAGCACGCCGGTCATGACGTCCCCCGCCCCGAGACGGAGCAGCTCGCCGGTCACGGTGCAGTTCATGTAGAGCTGGAAGTGGGTCAGCTCCGCACCCTTGGGCCGGCCCGTGGTGCCGCTCGTGTACAGCACGACCGCCGTGTCGTCAGGTCCGGTGGCGTGGCTGACGCCGGCCCGCCCGGATTCGAGCAGCGTCGAGAAGTCGAGCTCCCCGGAGCCGTCGCCGTCGCCGTCACCGTCGCCGTCACCGTCACCGTCGCCGTCGCCGTCGCCGTCGCCGTCGCCGACCACGATGAGCCGCACGCCGCGGGCTTCCCGCGTCCCCGCCCGGGCCGAGGCGAGGGACGGAGCATGGACGATCAGGGCGGCTGCGCCGCTGTCGGCGACCTGGTAGGCGATCTCACGCGGAGCCAGCATCGGATTGGCCGGCACCATCGTGAGGCCCGTCTTGAGGATGGCGAAGTAGACGTAGACGAACTCGGGGACGTTCGGCAGCTGGACCATCACGCGATCGCCGGGGCGCAGCCCGATCGCCGTCAGTCCGGCGGCCACACGGCGGGCCCGATCGTCGACCTGGCCGAAGGTGAGTGTTGCGCCGTCGACGTGGACCAGCGGACGGTCAGGCTCCGCGCCCGCCGTGACGTCGAGGATGCTCGCCAGGTTGAAGCTCACACCGGCCTCAGTTCATCACGTAGCCGGCGGCCACGGTGAGGTCGATGCCGGTGATGCCGGACGCCCGGCCGGAGGCGAGGAACTCGACCGCCCGCGCCACCTCGTCGGCATTCGCGTTCCGCCGCAGCGCCGCCTGACCGGCGAACGCGGCCCGGACCTCCTCCTCGCTCCGGCCCGTCGCCTGGGCTTGGGACGAGACCACCCAATCGAACCGCTCACCGGTGACAGCACCCGGCGACACGAGGTTCACCCGGATCCCGTGCGGGCCCGCGTCCAGGGCCAGGGTACGCGTCAAGCCGATGAGGGCCGCCTTGCTCGCGGCGTACGGGGTGCGGTGGGCCAAGGGGTTCTTCGCCGTGACGGACCCGACGTTCACCACCGATCCGGTACCTCGTTCGATCATGAGCGGGAGCACGGCTCGACACAGGAGGTAGACACCGCGGACGTTGACCGCGAACGCCTCGTCCCACGCGTCCGGCTCGATCTCCCACAGCGGCATCGACGGCCCTCCGACGCCGCTGTTGTTGACTAGCGCGACCGGGTGCGCCCCATCGTCCGCCAGCGCGGCGACCAGCCCTCGCACGGACGCCTCGTTCGACACGTCGACGGTGTGGACGTCCGCATGCCCGCCGGCGGCGACGATCTGGGCGGCCGTGGCCGCGAGCCCCTCGCGGTCGCGGCCGGTGGCGACGACGTGCCACCCGGACTCGGCCATCGTCAGGGCGATCGACCTGCCGATGCCCCGGCTCGCCCCGGTGACCAGCACGACCCGCCCGTCGCCTCTCACGACGCCACCTCCGACGAGCCGCCGGCGCCGCGGTGACGACGCACGAGCTCGTCCACGGCCTCTGGAAGGGCGCCCAGCCACCAGTCCGGTTCCGCGGACCCGCGCGAGATCTCACCGCCGGAGCGCAGGTAGCTGCGGGCGTCGCGGCCGTCGTCGAAGTCGCCCTTGAGCGCGCGCCGCAGCCAGTCGGCGCCGAAGGTGGTCATCTCGCCTCCGATGCCGCCGAGCGGGTGGAACTCGTCCTCGTGGACTCGGATCTCCTTGGGGCATGCGAGCAGTTCGTACAGCGCGAGGGTCTCCTCGATCGGCACGAGCTCGTCGAACTCGCCGACGGACATCAGCACGGGACACGAGATCTTCGTGGCGAGCGGCCACAGGTTCATCTTCGTGCCGAGTTCGGCGTCGAAGAGCTCCTCGTCGGTGTAGCCGGCCATGGCCATGAAGTTCGTCTTGAAGTTCGGTTGCGCTCCGTTGAAGAGCTTGTCGAAGTCGCCGTAGACGCCCATGAATCCGGCGACCGCGCGCAGGCGCGGGTCATGGGCCGCGGCCCGCATGCCCCAGTAGGTGCTCATGCTCATCCCGAGAAGGCCGATGCGGGTCGCGTCGACCTCGGGCCGCCCGGCCAGGTAGTCGATGAAGCGGGAGACCGCACGCTCGGGATTGGTGAGCGTCACCGTGGTGCCGTGCAAGCGCGACTCGCCCATGCCGGGCAGGTCGACGGCCAGTGCCACGTAGCCCTGATCCGCGAAGAGCCGTTGCCCGACGTCCAGCAGGTCCTCCTTGGTCATGTCCATGCCGGGGCTGAGGAGGACGGCCGGAACGTCCCGGACCTGACCGGCCGGGAGGTGCAGCAACGCGAAGACCGGCCTTCCCTCGAAGTCGAGCTCGACGCGCTCGATCCGCCCCTTGCGCAGCTCCGCCATCTTCGCGACGGCGGTGTTGCACCGCTCCCGGAGCGCCCATTTGCGGGAGTCGACGGTGTAGATCGAGTACTGGGCACGGCTCCAGAGCAGCGCGGCACGGAGGTAGAGCGCGTACGCCGTCTCCAGGAAACCGTCCTGCTCGTACTCGCTCGCGCTGCGCTCGACCTCGGCGGCGACACCGGACCATGCCTTGGCGAGCATCGAGCCCGCCTTGGCCCGCGCTCCGACCTGCTCGAGGTCGTGAGGGTCGTAGCCCAGCCCCTGGAACGCCTTGAACCCGTCAGGGTGCAGGACGTCGAATCCGCCGGTGCGGATCCCCAGGTCGAGGATCCAGCTCTGGCTCTCACCACGGATGGTCATGGCCACTCCTAACCGTCAGGTGCCGGGACGCACATCACGTCGCACTGGGCGACCGTAAGAAGACCGAACTACAAACGCAAGTGTCTGTGCGTTAAGGTGCATCATGGCCTCAGACAAGATCACTCGAAGACCAGGCGGCCGAACGGCGCGCAACCGCGCGGCCGTGCACCAGGCCGTCAAGGTGCTGTTGATCGAGGGCGGACTCGCGAGCGTCACCGTCCCGGCGGTCGCCGCTCGGTCCGGCGTTCACCACACGAGCATCTACCGCCGCTGGGGAACGGTGCAGAACCTGCTGCTCGACGTCATCCTCGCGAACGTGACCCGCGCGGTGCCGACGCCCGACACCGGCTCGCTGCGCGGAGACGTCCGCCAGTTCGCCCGCGACGCGGCCCACGCATTCCAGGACCCGCTGCGTGCGGCGCTCGCCCAGGCCATCTTCGCGTTGCCCGCCGACGACGGGACCATCCGGCGGCGATACTGGGCTCGCCGCTACGAGACGCTGCGCCCGATGTTCGACCGGGCAGAACGTCGCGGTGAGACCCCTCCCAGCCCCCAGGACGTTGTCGAGCGCATCCTGGCTCCGCTGTACTTCAGACGATTCGTGACGGGACGCCCGGTCACCAACCGGTTCCTCGACGGCCTGGTCGATGACGCACTCCGTACCACGGCGCGCTGACGAGCCTCCCGTCACCCCCCGTCACCGGGCGAGCCGGCCTCCTCGTGTCTCCCGCATCCCGGCGAGCCCGATCAGTCCGAGCAGCGCGCAGCCGATCCCCCACACACCGGGTGCCGCGAGCCAGTCCGTGGACACGATGAGCTGCCCGCAGACGTAAGGACCGAGGACGGCCACGATGGTCCCGAGGTTGAAGCCGATCGAGACGGATGTGTAGCGGGTGCGGGCGGGGAACAACTCCGCGAACGAGGTCCAGACGGCAGCCGAGATGAACGGCTCGATCGCCAGGAAGACCAGCAACGCGGGCGCGAGCACGGCGAGACTCGTCGTGGACCCGGCGATCATGTACAGCGGCAGCGAGAGCACCAGGAACGCCCCGTACCCGGCCGCGGCGATCGGTCGCCGCCCGAACCGCTCGCTGACCCGGCCCATGATCGGGAACAACGCGGCGGTGACGAGGAGGAGCACGCCGAGCATCGTGTAGACCGGGACCGCGGGCAGGTCCCGGAACTGGATCAGGTAGATGCCGATGTAGATCTTGCCGAGCACGCCGGCCCCGAACAGGCCGATGGCCATGGCGGTGACCCGGAGAATGTCCGGAACGTGTCCCCGGACCGCATCGCGGATGGGCGATCGGGTGACCTCGTTCTGCGCGGCGAGCGCCTGGAACTCCGGGGTGTCCTCCAGCCGACGCCGGAGCAGAAGGCACAGGCCGGTGAGGACGATGCACAGCAGGAACGGGACCCGCCAGCCCCAGGTCTCCATGTCCGACCCGATGACCGCGCTGCACAGCGCCGTCACCAGTGCGGCGAGGGCGAGTCCGATCGCCACCCCGAGAGCCGGCAGCGACCCGTAGACGGCGCGCCGGTTCGGTGGCGCCAGCTCGACGATGTAGGTCAGCGCGCCGGTGGCCTCTCCCCCGGCCGCCAAGCCCTGCAACAGTCGCAGGATCACCAGGAGGACGGGGGCCAGTACGCCGACCTGTGCGTGCGTGGGCAGCACCCCGACGAGGCTGGAGGCCCCGCCCATGAGGAAGATTGTCGTCATCAGTACCGGCCGCCGTCCGAAGCGGTCGCCCAGGGCACCGAACATCAGCCCGCCCGCCGGGCGCGCGATGTAGGCGGCGCCGAAGACGGCCAGCGCGGAGAGGGTCGAGGCGATGGGATCGTCCGCGGGGAAGAACTGCGGCGCGAATATCACGGCGAGATACGCGTACACCGTGAATTCGTAGAACTCCACGGTGCTGCCGAGGGTGCTGGCCCACATGGCTCGGCGGCGCGCGGTGGGACTGACGGTGATGGCCTGCTTCGGAGGGGCTGCTGGATCCGCACTGGGTTTCATCGCGCTTCCTCGACGCTAAGGAGAATCTGGTGGCCCGCCCGTCATCGCGGGCGGGATGGGTGGGGTCCATCTTCACCACCCGGGAAAAGGCGGGGCCATGGCTCGACGGCCAACACCTGGCCTGACTTTTTCTGCCTGCGACAAATTCGCCCGTGGCGGGCAGGAAGCGGCCACTCGCCGCGGCTCGGGCTATGTTCTCGGTGACGTATCGCCGTAGCGGCGGGAAATGACGGCTCGGAACCTAATCGAAGAAGGGATTCCTCGGCGTTGGCAGGCCAAGCCGATCGCGCAGCGTACCGCCTTCGTAGGCGGTGCGGAACAGGCCACGCCGCTGCAGCTCGGGCACGACCAGGTCGACGAAGTCATGGAGGCCGCTGGGCATGATGGGCGCGTTGATGAGGAATCCGTCCGCGCCCTTGCCTCGGTACCATTCCTCCATCTCGTCGGCGACCTGGAGCGCCGTTCCCTTGAAAATGGTGTGCCCCATCGACGGCAGCACGCGCTCGTACGCCTGCCGGATCGTCAGGTTCTCGCGCTGGACGATCGCGCCGATCTGCACACGGAACGCGGCGATCGCATTGGTCTCGACGGAAAGGTCCGGCATCGGACCGTCGCAGTCGTACGCCGACAGGTCCATGTCGACCAGCTTCGACAGGTACGCCACGCCGACGTCAGGCGTGATCAGTTCCTGCAACTCCCGGTAGAGATCATCCGCTTCGGCCTCACTCCGTCCAACGTAGACGGCGCAGCCGGGCATGACCTTCAGGCTGTCCGGAGCACGCCCGTACCTGTCCAGCCTGCCTTTGATGTCGGCGTAGAACTCCTGCGCTTCGGGCAGGGTGTTCGAGACCGAGAAGACGCAGTCAGCCTGCTTCGCGGCCAGTTCCCGGCCGGCTTCCGACTGACCGGCCAGGAACAGAACGGGATAACCCTGGGGCATCCGGGCGATGTTGAGCGGCCCCTGCACGGAGAAGTGCTTTCCCTTGTGGTTCAAGGTATGCACACGCGACGCGTCGAGATATCGGCCCGTGTTCTAGTCCTCGATGAAGGCATCCGCCGCCCAGCTGTCCCAGAGCCCCTTGCACGCGTCGACGAACTCATCCGCGCGCTCGTACCGCACGGCTTTGTCGACGTGCTTGTCGAAGCCGAAATTGACCGAGTCGCCCGGATAGGAGCCGGTGACGATGTTCCAGCAGGCGCGGCCCTTGCTGAGGTGGTCGAGCGACGCGAAGCGGCGTGCGAGCAGGTACGGCTCCTCGTAGGTGGTCGTCGCGGTCGCCAGCAGGCCGATGTGCTCGGTGTGCTGCGAGATCGCCGACAACAGGGTCAGCGGCTCGAAGCCCGCGGGGCGGTCCGATTGGCTGTTGGCCTCGAACAGTGCCGGTTTGTCCATCTGGCGGACGGCATTGCCGTCGGCGAGGAACACCAGGTCGAACTTGCCCGCTTCGGCGATCTTGGCGAGCTCGATGGCCTGGTCGAGGTTCATCGTCTGGCGGGTCCAAGCCTTCGGGTGCCGCCAGCCGGCGAGGTGGGAGCCCAGAGCGAGCAGCGGTGTCATCAGATGTAGCACGATTTTTCTCCTTGAGGGCGGAGGTCAGCCGCGGACCGACACGTCGTGGAACCGCGACCACGCCTGGAAGTCCTGCGCCAGTCCGGAGACCCGGTCGCCCGCGCCGACGAGCTGGGAACCCTCCCAGAACGGGATGATGAAACCGTTGTCGATCATCGTGTCCTGGATCTTCGCGTAGGTCGCCTTGCGGGCCGACGGGTCTGCGTCCGCCTGGGACCGCGTGAACAACCGCGTGAGACCGGCGGCCTGGAGCGCGTTCTTGTCGGCGAACAGGAAGTTCGCGACCGTGCTGCGGATGATGTCGGGGTCGGGGTCGGTCAGCGAGGCCAGGTAAAGGTCGAAGTCGTGCTTGCTGCCCGCGCTCACCTGCCCGGCTTGGGTCAGGTTCTTCAGGGTGATTCCGATGCCGATGTCCTTCATCTGCTGCTGGAACAGCTGCAGCAGGCTCGTGAAGTAGGCGCCGTAGCTCGCCGAATAGGTGATCGCGAACTTCAGGGTCACGCCGCCCTTCACGCGGATGCCGTCCGGTCCGGGCGCCCAGCCCGCGGCGTCGAGCCCCGACTCGGCCTTCGTCGGGGCGAAGGCCAGCGCGGGCGATTCGTCCTTGTACTGCGGCAGGTTCCTGGTGAGAATGCTCGTCGCAGGGGAATAGGCCGAGCCGAGCACCGCCCTGACGTTGCTCACCCGGTCGAACCCGATCATGATCGCCTTGCGCACCGCCGCATCGGCCAGGCCGGGCCGGGTCGTGTTGACGACGAACGAGACCGGCTGGCCAGGCTGCGTGCCCTGGAGCACGGAGACTCCGGACCGCTTCAGTGCCGGTATGTCCTGCGTCGCAACGTCCAACGCCACGTCCGCCTGCCGTGACTGGAGCGCCCCGGCGCGGAGTCCGTCGTGGCGGCGACCACCGTGAGCCCTGTGCAGAAATTGCCGACGACGTCGCGGAACCGCCGACCGGAATCGACCGCGGCGCCGCCGGTCACTTCGTCACCGCCTTCTTGGTCGCGGACAGCGCGCGTCCCTGAAGCGCCCCCACATTCTCCTGGATCCAAGCGTCGATCGTGGCGTCGAAGCGCGGCATGCTACTCATCGGGAAGTACAGGCCCCGGGTCGGCACGGAGGCGCCCAGTTCCACCAGAAGCGGGCGAAGAGCGAATTCGACCGCGAGGGCGTGTTCCGGTGCGCTCGCGGTGAGAATCGGTATCGTCCGGACGCCCAGGAGTGAATTGCTGGCGTAGCGATCGAGGAACGACTTGAGGAGTCCGGTGTAGGAGGCTTTGTAGGTCGGGCTCGCGACCACGACGATGTCGCTGGTGCGGACGGCCTCGGCGAGTTCGTTCATCCCGTCGTCGGGCCACCGGAAGATCCGGTCGGCATGGTCGATGAGGTCGATGGTGATCTTCCGGTGCCCGCAAAGGTGTTCGGCCACCCGGTCCGCGACGGCTTCGGCGACGAGGAACGTACGCGAGCGCGGCTTCGGATTGCCCACCACAACGGCTATTTCGGTCATGTGCTACTCCCAGACCAGTTGGCACAGGCGTGCAACAGTGGAGGAAAGAGCGAACCACGGTCTTTTGTCGTAGCACGGCACTGGACGTCTTACGCCAGCGATATTGGATATTATGCGAGCGTCAAGGTCACATCAGCGCGAGATTTCGGATCTGCTGCGGCTCCCGCCTGCCAGTCGTAACCCTCGATTCCATATGAGCACTCCTCCGATTTCCCTGATTCGGTGTCAGGGTCCGCCCCCATAATCGCTGGACACGCCGGCACTGGCTATGGCTTACGAGCCAACAGGGCCGGTGTCTCCTTGGCCCTTCGACGCATCCTTCAAGCCGCGGCTCCGCCGGCGCGCTGCACCTCCCGGACCATGACCGCGACGCGCAACTCGAACACGTCTTCCTGGTGTTGCGGGTCCAGGCCGGTCAGCTCGGCGACGCGCCGGAGCCGGTAGCCGATGGTGTGCGGGTGGACATGCAGCGCCCGTGCGGCCTCGGCGGTCGAACACCCCATCCGGAGCCAGACCCGCAGGGTCTCCGCCAGATTCGTCTCCCGGCTCGCGTCATGCTCCTCGACCGGGCCGAGACGGCGGTCGGCGAGCCCCCGCAGGCTGTCCGGCGTCCCCGCCTCCAGCAGCAGCACCGCCACACCGAGATCGTCCAGATCGAACACGGAAGCGCTCCCCCGCTCTCCCGCCAGCGCAGCCGCGCCGCGCAGCATGCGCCACGCGCTCGGGTAGTCGGCCACGGCGTGCACGGTCGGCCCGATCACGGTCGGCCGCCGCGGCGCTCCGTGCGCGACCGCCAGGTCGGCCAGCGCACCGGCCAGTGCGGGCCGGTTGTCCGGGGCGCCCGGCACGAGCGTCACCAGCGCCCCTTCGTGTTCCCCCACCAGCACCGGTTCCGCCAGGCGAGCCGTCAGCTGCGCCCGGGCGGCGGCCGCGCCTCGGCGGCCCCCCGAAACGCCGGAACCGTCCGCCAGGGGGATCAACACGACCGTGTGGGGGCGGGAGAGATCGTGTCCGAGCACCCGTGCGCGTTCGGCGAGGTCTCGCTCGCTCCCGGAACCGGTCACCAGCTCCACGGCGAGGTCACGGGTGAGCCGGAGCTCGGTGTCGATGGCGTAGCGTCTCTTGAGCAGTTCGAGCGCGACCAGCAGCGAGAAGCGCTCGATCACCGGCCGCACGAGCAGCCCGACGTCGGTACCGGTCGTCTCCCGGGAACGGATCACCCACAACCGCGCAACGACCTCGCCCGCCGTCGCGACCGGCACCACCCACGCGACGGCATCGTCGAGGTCGACGTGCACCGGGACCCGTTGCTCGTCCATCTCCGCGAGCAGCCGGACGTCCCGTTCGGAGCGATTCCTCGCCGTCGGCCAGGCCTCGTCTCTCGGCCCGCGCGCCTGTCCGAGCACGGCGCCGTCCTCGGGGATCTCCACCATCACGGACGCTTCGAGCGCCTTCGCCAACGCCTCCAGCACTCCGTCCAGCCCGACGTCGTCGACCAGCAACCGCACCAGCCTGCGATCCTGCTCCTCCGCCCACTCCCGCCGACCACGCTCCTGGCGCAGGTTCTCCACCGCCGCCGTCAACTGCGCGTTGGTCTCCTGCAACCGGGCGATCGTGCGCTGCTCGGCCTCGCGCAGCGCGGCGGTCTTGAGCACGATCGCCGCGTACTGCGCCATCAGCTCGGCGAGGGCAAGCTCCGAGGCGCCGAAGCGCCGGATCCGTCGCGTGTAGCCGACGAGCACGCCGGTGCACCCCTCGTCGGCGCCCAGCGGCACGGCGAGGATGGACTTGATGCCTTCGAGGTGGACCGCCGAAAGCCACGGACTGTTCGCATCGAGTTCCCGCACGTCGGAGAGCACCACCGTGCGTCGTTCACGCACCGCCTGGGTCGCCGGAACGTCGAACTCGTGCGTGGCCGGATTCACCCGCAGCGCCCGCAGGGTGTCGAGCTCGTGCCGGTAGCCCTCGGTCAGCGCGTGGCTCGCCCGAGCGACGAGCCGCTCGCCACTGTCGTCCAGCAGCATCACCGAGCAGGAGTCGAACCTGGCCAGCGCGCAGGTATGCCGGGCGATCCGCCCCAGCAACGACTCCAGCGACTCGTCGGCGTTCAGTGCTCGCAGCACGTCCGCCGCGGCGTTCATCCACCCGCTGTCCGCAGTCCTCTCACCGATCATGGCGCGCCTCCGCCCTGTTCCTCGCCGGCACGGCCGCCGCCGGCTCCGAAGCCACCGGCCGACTCCTCGCAACGGCCACTCACCTCACCGGACTCGTCCACGGCACGGTGGGGAGCCAGGTCCCGGGCCGCCGGGAGATCGGTTCCGGGGGAGTGAGCGTCGATGTCCGCCGCCGTGGCCGGCCCGCCGGCGGTCCGTCGTCCAGCCATCGGCCACCTCTCGCTCGGCGGGGCCGACGCGCGGGCCCGGGTAGGTGACGATCCTCGACGTGATGCCGCCGAGCCGGTCGCCCGAGATCGTGACGGTGTCGCCCGGCCGCTCGATCATCTCCGGGTAGGAGAAGTGCATCGAGTCCCGCCGGTCGGTGCCGATCACCTCACCGCTGACCACAGCTGCCATCCCCAGGTCGAAGGCGGTGCCCGAGCGATGCGGGGCCGGCTCGCCGGGGGTGACGAGCATGTGCCCGAGGGTCAGGGACGTGCCCTTGCCCTTGGCGGGGCCCAGCCGGACCTCCATCTCGGCGAACTGGAGATCTCGTGCCGACCGGTCATTGAGCAGGCAGTAACCGGCGATGTGGCGTTCGGCGGTGGCGGCGACCACACGCAGCCGGACGCCACGGAGGGACACGACGTCACGCGGGTCTCGGAGCGCCTGCTCGCCCGCCCCATGCAGGCGCTCGCCGTGGTCGCGGAGCAGCCCGCGCAGCGTCACGCCCGGCGGGAGGGCGTAGACCCGGTCGCCGCGAAGCACGCCCGCGCGATCGGCGGCGTCGCCAGGTGCACCAGCCGTGCCCTCGGCATAGGTAACGAAACGCATCGTTTGCAACCTCCTCAGCCGCGGTCCTCCGGCGACCGCCGCGCCACCGGCATCCCGGACGCTGCCGCCATCGAGCAGACCCGGCAACGTGATGCCCGGCCCGAGGGATGCATTCGCTCGCCGGCGAAGCCGACCCGTCCGCACCGCCGGCGAAAGTGGTCCGGGTTCATCGGTTCTCCTCTCCCGAGGCGGTGAAGCCTTCGAGCATGGCGATGCGTTCGAAGACGTGGTAGCGGCTGGGCCGGGGCACGGAGGGGTCCAGTTCCTGGTAGACGCTAAGCACGTTCTGCGCCAGCCGTCCGTGTTCGGGGAGTCGCGCGTAGGGGCCGAGGTCGATGGAGGCGACGGCCTGCTCGACGTCGAGGCCGTCCTCGTAGCGCTTGGTCGCCTCGTCCTGGACGAATCGAAGGTAGTCCCGGACGGGAACGACGCCGCTCTTGCCGGTCACCGGGCCGTGGCCGGGCACTATGGTCGTCAGGTCCATGTCCAGGATCGCCTCGCAGGCGGCGATCCAGCGGGATATCGGTCCGGCCCAGACCACCGGGGTGCCGCCGATGAACAGGATGTCACCGGCGTAGAGCAGGTGGGCGTCCGGTACGTGGACGAGTGCGTCGCCGGGGGTGTGTGCGGGCCCGACCTGGATCAGCCGGACCTCCCGCCCGCCGACGTCGAGGCTCTCCTCGCCGGTGAAGGTGCGGTCCGGTCCTGTCGCGACGATCCCGTCGAAGTCGAAGGCGCCGAAGATGTGCCGGGCGAACTCTCCGGTCGCACCGTGCCGCCGCTTCATCGAGGCCAGGGCGGTGACCTGGTCCTGGGTCATGAGCTCCGACGCGGCCTGCGAGGCGATGATCTCGACGCCGCGCTCGGCGAGGAGCTGGTTGCCGAAGACGTGGTCTCCGTCGGAGTGGGTGTTGACGAGCGTGCGCACCGGATGGGCGTCGGTGACCCGCCGGACGCCTTCGAGCATCTCGCGGGTGTGCGGCAGGTCGAACAGCGTGTCGACCATGACGGACGTGCCCGATCCGGTGATCAGGCCGGAGTTGCTCCAGCCCCAGCTTCCGTCGGGCAGCAGCCACGCATGGCAGCCGCCGCCCAGATCGTGGAGACCTCTGCGGTACTGCGAGAGCGCTGTCGTCGTCATGATCCGCCTTCCTAGTCCGTGACCAGCCGGATAGGCAGTGACGAGAAGTTCCGGATCTCGCGGTTGGAGTTGCGCACGGGCATCCCGGCGATCTCGAACCGGCTGACCCGTGCGGAGAGTGCGGTCAGGAACTCGGCGGCCTCCAGCCGCGCGACGGGGGCGCCGATGCACAGGTGGATGGACGCGCCGAACGCGACGTGCTGGCGGGCGTTGGATCGGGCGATGTCGAGCGTGTCGGGGTCGGGGAACCTGTCCGGATCCCGGTTGGCGGCCGGGAGGATCGCGCAGACGTCTGCGTCCGGCGGGATGGTGACGCCGCCGATCTCGACCTCCTCAAGGGTGCGCCGGAAGAACTGCCGGAAGGGCGAGTCCCAGCGAAGCACCTCCTCGACGGCATTCGGGATCAGGTCCGGATCGGCGCGCAGCGCCTCCCATGCTTGGGGAAAGCGCGCGAACGCGTGGATGGCGTTGGCCATCAGGCTGTTGGTCGAGTCGATGCCGGCCAGCCAGATCGAGCCGAGAACCAGCAGGCGTTCCTCGCCCTCCTTGAGGAGCCCGGTGTCACCGCCTTGCTCGGTGACCAGCCGGCCGAGGCAGTGCGGCGGCATCGTGGCCAGCCCCTCGCCGCCGAGCCACTCGAAGGCTTGCAGGACCCGTGCCAGGTGGATCGGGTCGGCGTCCGGGCCGACCATGTGCATCACCGAGTCCGCCCAGGAGGTGATCGTGTCGGTGTCGGGCGGGGTGATTCCAGTGAGCTGGCGGATCGCCAGGTCCGGCAGCGGCTGGGTCAGCGCGGTCACCACGTCGACCTCGCCCTCGGCGACGGCCGCGTCGACGAAACGTTCGGTCGTCTCGCGGATGCCCGGTCGCAACTCCTCGATCGCGCTGCGCTGGAACCGCTGCTGAACGGACCTGCGGATGCGGGTGTGCTCGGGCGGGTCGTTGTCGATGAACGGCGCCCGGAACCCGGAGTCGGCCACGCGCACATAGCTGGACCCCAGGCCGGACACGAACTGGCGGTAGTTGCGCAGCACCGCCGACACCGAGTCGTGATGGGACACCACCCAGACGTTCCGGCTCGGCAGGTGGAGGACCGGACCCAGGTCCCGGAGGCGTTGGTAGAGGGGGTAGGGGTCGTCGAGGTGCTCCAGCAGGAAGGGGTCGAGCTCCCGCGGGACGGACACGGAGGCGGACGCGGGTGTGGACGGAGAAGCAGCCATGGGCGCTCCCTTGAACTGGTATTATGCACTACGATGCAGAAAGTGCTGTAGCTCACTCTCGCACTGACGTGCGAGAATGTCCAGGGATGCACGGGAGCGACGGAGGAGGCTGCGCCGGTGGTCGCGACGGAGCCGATCGACGGCCAGACCCGGCGACGGCTCGCGACCCGCGAACGGCTGTACCAGGCCGCCGTCGCCCTGATCACCGAACGCGGCTACGAGGCGACCACCGTCGACGAGATCGCCGCACGGGCCAGAACGTCCCGGCGTAGCTGCTTCAACCACTTCCCGACCAAGAGCGACATCACGATCGAATGGGCCCGCCGGCGGCGCGAGCAGGCGATGGCCGCCGCGCAGGAGGCGGTTTCACAAGGCGCCACCGACGTGCTCGACCGCCTGCGCGCCTACTTCCACGAGCTCGCCGTCATCACCGAGGCGCGTCCCGTCGAGACTCGCGAGATGCTCTTCGGCTACCTGCGCGCCTGCGGACCGGTCCTCAACCGGACACCGATGGCCGAGGAGCTGCAAATGCGGCTCGCCGACGACGGCACCGCGGGCACCGATTCCGGGATCGACCTCGCCGCCGAGATCCTGCACGACGTCTACCAGGGAGTGCTCTGGCGCTGGATGCGCAACGACCCGGCCCCACCCGGGGCCTTCACGACCGAACTCGACGCGGCCATCGACATCACAATCCAGGGTGTCGCCGCATCCTTCACCACCGGCCAGGGGAAACCGCCCCACACGGTGGACGACTTCACTGACCGCCAACCACGTCGTTGACGGTCGAAGGACATCGCGATTCTCGTGCCACGCCACCAGTTTTGACCACTCAGGACTGTGACCTCGGGAAACGTTGCCGGGCACGCCGTCGCCCGTACGCTCCCGTCCATGCTCAGGGAGCACGGCGCGGCGTCTGCTTCCTCGTTAGGGGCGGGCGAGGCCGTGTCCAGCTCTTCTGGGAAGTCCCTGCCCGAGAGATCGTTATATGGTTACGGACATACGAGAATCCGTATGGTTCCACCTTGGATGCCCACTCGCACGGGAGGCTCTCAGATGGCCGACGATCACGGGGCCGGACCGGTCGAGATCGATGAGACGGTGCCGCATTCAGCACGTATCTGGAACTACTGGATAGGCGGCAAGGACAATTACGACGTCGACCGGCAGGCGGGGGACGCCTACGCGGCCGGGTATCCCGGGGTCTTCGCCCAGGCTCGCGAGGCCCGCAAGTACCTGATGCGCGCCGTTGGGCACCTCGCCGGCGAGGCCGGGGTGACACAGTTCCTGGACGTGGGAACCGGGCTGCCCACCGAGCAGAACACCCACGAGGTCGCGCAGGGCATCAACCCCCGGGCCCGCATCGTGTACGTCGACAACGATCCGGTAGTGCTGGCACACGCGCGGGCGCTGCTCACCAACACCACCCCCGAAGGGGTCACCGTCTACATCGACAGCGACTTCCACCGCCCCGAAGAGATCCTCGCCGGTGCCGCGAAGACGCTGGACCTCAGCAAGCCGGTCACGGTGATGTTCATGGGGGTACTCGGCCACGCCGAGAGTGTCGACCAGGCCCGGTCGATCATCGGCGCCCTGCTGGACGAAGTCCCGGCCGGCAGCTATCTGGTGCACTGGGACGGCGCCAACACCAACGAAGCACACAACCGCGTTAACGCCGAATACAACAAATCCGGCGCGGTCCCCTACAACCTGCGCAGTCCCGAGGAGATTTCCGAGCTGTATCAGGGGCTGGAAGTGCTGGAGCCCGGCATCGTGGACATCTCGCAGTGGCGGCCCAGCCCGCCTTCGTCCCCGCCGGTTGACGCCTACGGCGGCGTGGCCAGGAAGCCCTGACCGTCTCTCGACAATTTCGCAACGTCTGCACCCGCGGCGGAACTGGCTCACCTGATTGGCTGGCGGGTCCTGCGTGGATGTAGTTTTCGGCAGAACAGCGTCGGTGGCGATGCCGCGTTTGCGGCCCCGGCACTTCTTCTGTGCGTCTAGCGCGGTTGTGGCCGGGTGCCGCTTCACTCTTCGGTACGTCCGCGTGGTCGCGCATGTGAGCCCGGGCGTTTGGACTTCGGTGCGCGCGCTGGTGGACAGAGGATGACAGGTTTTTGAGCTGGAGAGTGGGCGGTCGATCGGCCGATCCTCGGAGCTCGGCCACCTGATGGCCGGAGTCCGAGGAGGAAGTCCGTGGAAAATGATCGGATCGGCGGGGTGCTGCGAGCTGGACGGCTCGCGGGCTTCGCGGTAATGACGGTGATCGGCACCGGGATGGCGTTCCTTTCACCGGTCGGTGCCGTTCCGGTGCCGATACCGGCCCAGGTGCGCGAGCGTATCGACGCCGGCGTTCGGCACACCTGCGTGGTCGACGACGCATTCGCGGTGCGATGCTGGGGACAGAACCACGACGGCCAGCTGGGCCACGGCCGCAACGCCGACCCGGGCTGGAGGAGGATCGGCGACAACGAGGCGCCGAGCGCGGCGGATCCTGTCGACCTGGACGGAAACCTGGCATGGAAGGTGGCCACGGGAGCCCTTCATTCCTGCGCCGTCCTGGTCGAGGGCGGGGTCGTCTGCTGGGGGCAGAACCGCTTCGGCGTCCTCGGGTCCGGCGCCCAGGACGGAGGCAACGTTTCGATCGGCGACGACGAGACGCCCGCGGACGTCCCGGTCGGCGGGGACATCATGGTCGACCTCGGGAGGAACCGCACCGCCAAGGCGATCGCCGCGGGCGGCAGCCACACGTGCGTCATCGACGACCTGGACGACGTCATGTGCTGGGGCCTGTCGAGCAAGGGCCAGCTCGGCTACCCGAACACCGAGGAGATCATCGGGGATGATGAGGACCCCGCCCAGGCAAACGCCGTGGAGCTGGGCCGCCGCAACGTCCGGGCGATCGCGGCGGGTGAAGATCACACCTGTGCGGTGACCGAAAGCGGGGCCGTGTACTGCTGGGGCGACAACACCCACGGCCAGCTCGGGCTTCCGGATCTCACCGATCAGATCGGTGACGACGAGACGCCGCTGGCGGCCGGAGCCGTCGACCTGAGCGGGATGAAGGCGGTGGACATCACGGCGGGCCGCGCGCACACGTGCGCCACGCTGGAGGACGCGACGCTCCGCTGCTGGGGCGACAACACCTACGGTGCGACCGGGCTCGGCACCCCGGGCCTCGATCTGCCTCCGGACTCCGGCCCGGTGGACCTGGGCGGGACCGGCGTCACGACGGCCGTCGCCGGATATGACCACACCTGCACCGCGCTGGCGGGCTCCGTCCACCATGTCCGGTGCTGGGGGCGCGTGGGCTGGCAGTCGAAGGACGGCCGGCTCGGCCTGCCTGACCTCGGCACGTTCGAGGACCTCGGCGACGACGAGCTGCCGTCGAGCGCCTCATGGGTCCGGCTGGCCGGTGACTCTGTCGTCGCGCTCGCCGCGGGGACGGTGCACACCTGCGCCGTCACCACAGCGGGTGCGGTCCGGTGCTGGGGCGACAACGTCGACGGCGCTCTCGGGAACGCGCTGGGGGTGAGCAGCGTCATCGGTGACGACGAGACGCCCGGTGCCACCCGTCCGATCAGTCTCGGCGCGACGGTCACCTGGAGCCTGCCCTCGGCGCCGTAGCCACCACAGACTTCCTGACCGCCCAGCCGCCGCGGATCCGACCGGGTCCGCGGCGGCCTTCCGGGGTCTGTCGCCCGGCCGGGGACGGCGTTAGCGTGGGTTCTCGGCCGTGGGGGGTGGAAATGGCGGAGAACCTCGCGTCGGTCATCGACGAGGAGCGCCGGCGGGCGTTCGTGGGGCGGACCGGCGAGCTCGCCGCCTTCACCGAGGCGCTCGGAGCCGGGACGCCACGCCGGATCCTGCTGGTCCACGGTCCAGGCGGGATCGGCAAGACCACGCTGCTTCACCAGTTCCGGATGCGTGCGCTGGCCGCTGGCCGTCCGGTGGTCTCCGTCGACGGGCGAGACGTCGAATGCACACCCGAGTCCTTCCGCCAGGCGACCGAGCAGGCCGAGGACCGCTCCGAAGCCGTCCTGCTGCTGGACGGTTATGAGTACCTCGCCCCGCTGGACACCTGGATCCGCGAGGAGTTCCTGCCGTCGCTTCCGGCGGGCACGGTCGTCGTGCTGGCCGGACGCGAGCCGCCCAGCCCGCAATGGCGCAGCGATCCGGGCTGGCGCGCGCTCACCGTCCGCCGTGCCCTGACGTCCCTGACCAGCGCCGAGAGCGTCGAGCTGCTGGTCCGGGCCGGGGTGGCCGCGCCGCTCACCGCGCGCCTGGCCGAACTCGGCCGGGGCCACCCGCTCGTCCTGGCGCTGCTGGCCGACGCGGCCGCGACGGGACCGCCGCCGGACGAGTTGGGCCAGGCGCCCGATCTCGTCGCGGCGCTGGTGCGACGGGTCGTCGGTGGCGTGCCCGACGAGGCGCACGCCACCGGACTGGCGGTGTGCGCGTATGCGTGGCTCACCACCGAGGATCTTCTGCGCCGCGCCGTCGGAGATCGCGCCGCGGAGGTCTGGGCCTGGCTGGAGGACCGCCCGTACATCGGCCGGGGCAGCGACGGCCTGCACGCCCACGATCTCGTACGGGACCTGATCGCCGCCGACCTGCGGCGCCGCTCGCCCGAGGCCTACCGGCGCGTCCACCGCCTCGTCCACGACCATGCGATCAACGGCCTGCGCCGGGTCGGTGGCGCGGACCGGTGGCTGGCCGCCCACCAGAAGGTCTTCCTGCTCCGGCGGACGCCGCTGGCGGGCCCCGTCTGGTCGCTGCCGGAGCTGCGGACCGCGGCGGTGACACCCGGACGCCAGGACGACCGTCCCGCCGTACTAGCTCTGATCGAACGGTTCGAGGGCGTCGAGAGCGCGGCCGTCGCCGCGCGATGGCTGGACGCCCAGCCCGAGAACCTCGTCGTGGTCCGTACCTCCGCCGGCCTCGCGGGCTGTGCGTTCCAGTGCGTCTGGCCCGCCGACCCCGCTCTCCACGACGCCGATCCCGTACTGCGCGCCGCGCTGGCGACGGCGGACCACATCTCCCCGGCCAGGCCCGGAGAGCAGATCAGCATCGCCCGCTACGTCATCGGCCCCGACGGCCACGAGCGCGACCCCCACGCCGCCCTCGCGGCCTCGGTCATGTCCACCGTCGACTGGGCCACCCGGCCGCTGGCCTGGTCTTTCACCGCCACCACCGACCCCGACCATTGGGGCCCGATCTTCAACTATCTCGCTCTCACCCCGCAGGTCACCGTCGCCTCCGCGGGCCTGTCCCACACCGTCTACGGCGTCGACTGGCGCCGCCTGCCGGTCGAACGGTGGCTCGACCTCGTCGGCGAACGCGAACTCACCGGCGAGACCGGCCCTCCGCCGCCCGAGATCCTGCGCCCGGCGCCGCTCGACCGCGATCGCTTCGACCAGGCCGTCCGCCAGGCGCTCCTGCACCTGAACCGCCCCGACCAGCTGAGCGGCAACCCTCTCCTCGGCACCTCCCTGGTCACCGAGCTCACCCCCGCCTGCCTCCGCGCGACTCTCCTCACCGCCATCGACCACCTGGCCCAGGACCCCCGCTCGCTTCCGCTCCGCCGCGTCCTCGACCGCACCTACCTGCACCCGGCCCCCACCCAAGAGGCCGCCGCCGAGGCCCTCCACCTCTCCTTCTCCACCTACCGCCGCCACCTGGCCAAGGCCACGGCCCGCCTCACCGACCTCCTCTGGTCCCAGGAACTCACCGGCACTCCCCTGACCCCCGAGGCCCCTCCGCACTGACCAACCATCCGTCCGGGAGATCTGCACGACGCCGACCACACGCCCGAACACCTCCAGGTAAGTCAGGCAGTCCGAAACCCCGCCAGCTCACGGCCCCGACATGGACGCCGGTCAGCGGATAGCCGAGCCGTTCCTCGGCGCGCCGACGAGGGATGGGTGGGTGCACCCCCAGGAGCAAGGCGGCGACGGTGTCTACCGGACCATGCTCGAAGACACGGATACCTTTCTGGTCACCGCCGCCTGACACAGGGAAATGTCGACGACCGCACAGCCCAGAACTCGACGGCCTGCTTGCACTGGCTGGGTGATGGTCACAAACCAAAGCGCAGACGACGACGTCACAATTCGGGAGTCTCCGTGGTCGTACGACTGAGAAGAACACTCAGCGACACCATGGAGGACCCGGATGCGTGACTTTGCGGCCATCGCTGACCGCGTCGAGATCGAGGCGCTGCGCGGCGAGCACGTCGACGCGCCCATGCTCGGCGACTACGACCGTTTCGCTTCGCTGTTCACTGAGGGCGCGGTGTGGCGGATCCCCTTCGCCAACATCGAACTCGCCGGGCGGAAGGAGATCCGCGTCGGGATCGAGCGGCTGCAGAGCGCGTGGGATTTCTGGGTGCAGAACTCGCACTCGGGCACGATCCAGCTCGATGGCGACACCGCGTCCGGCCGGGAATACGTCTTCGAGATCGGTCGGCAGCACGACGGCAGGGCGGTCGTCATGTACGGCCTGTTCCACGACCGCTACCAGCGCACCCCGGATGGCTGGAAGTTCACCGAGCGCATCCTCGAGCCCAGATACCTCGACACCACTCCGCTGACGGGCGGACCACCCCAGGGATCTTGGGACGCCCACTAACGTCTCAGGGGGCAGTTGGCTCGCGAAGCGACCCAACCGGCGCCTTCGTGCCGTGGGCGGTAGTGCACCAGGCGCCACGCCGCCGGGAATTTCGCCGCCAGCACCGACCGGTGCGGCGGGCGCATATTCGGGTGCTCGACGGGCTCTGGCAGTTCGTTGGCCGGCGCCTGCAGATCGAGAAGCCCGGGCCGGTTGCGAGCCGCCGCTGATGATGGCGTTCCTCGACCGCATGCGCCTGCCCAACGTCCTTGTGCTGAGCAACTCCCACCGCTCTGGCTGCGTCACGCCAGCCAGTGGCACGCCTTCACCGTGCCGAACTCGACGCCGGTGCACGACCCCGGCTCAGGAGACGTAGGGGCAGCTGAGATAGCCCGACGAAGGCGATGCTCCGCTCGCGGTGCGTGAAGGTGTGCGTGACATCGATCGAGCGCGCTGTCTAGCAGTCCAGGCGGTCGCTCGGGCGAGGAAGTGACCGAGTTCATTGCGCGCACGCACCGTGCATCCCCTCGCACAACGCTACCAGAGCATGCACTCACCCTGTGGCGGTCGGATTCGGTGTTGCCCCGCCGAGGAGCCATGGAACCCGGGCAGTCAGAGGTCGCCTCAGTCGACCGGATTATCAAGCCATCGGCCGTCCCGCATAACCGTGCGCCCAACGAATTCGTGAAAGCCGTTCCAGACCAGGATGCGCCTAGGTTGCAGGCGTAGGTAGATGAACGTGCCCTCTGGGTGAGTGCGGGGGTCTGTGGAGACTCTGGCGTAGCGCTCGGCGATGTCAGGCTCGATGTCGGGGACGTCCATAAGCGATGCGCCTGTGTCGATCATGACGACGTCGGCGGTGGCGCCGAGAGCGACCCTAGCCTGTGGGTGGGCATTGATATTGGCTACAGTGCGACTCTTGGCAGTCGCGGTATACAGGGCCGAGCCGTCCCAGACATAGGCCACGGGGATCAGATGCGCACCGTGACCGTCACTGCCGGTGGCCAGCCACATCTGGAAGCCGCTTTCGAGCCGGTCTCGGGCATAGGCCCGCCGCCCGACCAGGCTGCGCGGGACCGGGATTGAGGCGAGCTCTTCGTCGGCGTGCATGACGATTCTCCTTCGTGTGGGCGTAAGGCTCTGCCCCCTGCTTGGGGCTGTACCTTCTAGACGAACGGCACTGCACGCGCTTCGACACATCGCCGGACCATTTGTCAGCAAGCGCTGCGGACGGCTCGTTTACCCGACGTCAAACCATGCACGTCCAGCTCCTGAGCGGCAGGAACGGCGTGCCCGCCGCCCTCCTCCGGCATTTCGGCCGGTGCCGCCGTGGGCACCGGGGAGGAAGCAAGTTTCGACTGAAACAGGCGTGGAGGCTCCGGCAGGAGGTGCCGCTCTACCCGAAAAGCAACCCAGGTAAGCGAAACCTTCCACGGCACAACGTCCCGCTCGGGATTCACGCAAGCACACCAGCCGGGCCGCGGGACGGGCCGTGGTGGCTCTGGTGGCTCGTCGACCGGTCTGGGGGTCAGTGCCCGAACACCGGGCCGCAGCCCGCGACCCGCTAGACACGTGGTGCGGCTCACCCGGCGCCTCGAGTATGGACAAAGTTCCGCAGGTCTTCCGCGTTCTCCACCATGTGGCGGAGCACCTCGACGGTGTCGGCATAACGGTCCGGGGTCACTCCGGCACTGATCCGGCGCGCTGTCCGCTCGACGCTCTGCGCCAGGGCGGCGTGGGCGGCCTTGCCTGCTGGGGTGAGGGCGTGAGGCTCCTGTGCGGTGAGCCAGCCGCGCCGGGTCAGTTCCTCGATCGCCTCGTCCACGGTGACCGGGCTCCCGAGCCAGAAAGGGCCCAGCCTTTCAGCGATCGCTTGCTTTGTGGCCGGTCCGCGACCGCCGGTGCGGTCGAGTTCGGGCCCTGGCGCGAGGAGGTTCATCGTTTGCCAGTGGCGACGGTGAAGGCCCTCCGCCGCCAGCATCCGGTTGAGGTTCTCCTCGATGAGCTGGTCGAGAAGCTTGAGCCAATAGCCCAGGGGGCGGCGGCGTTCCATGCTGTCCTTTCCGCGGGCATCAAAGGACGGCCGAGTTACGGCCTCAGGACGGTCTTTCCAGTGGTCGCGCGGGACTCTAGGGCGGCGTGGGCCGCGGGCGCGTCCGCCAAGGCGAACCGCTGGCCTATCACCGGTTGGAGCCGCTTGTCGTTGAGCGCCCGCAGAGCGGCGCGTTCCAGCGTCCGGATGCCGCCCGGTCGTTCGAGGATGCGGGCGCCGACGGCTGAAGCGGCGCTGATGCCGCGGCTGAACAGGTCGGCGGCCGAGAGTTCGGTCAGGGAGCCGGACGACGAGCCGAACATCACCAGCCGTCCCGCCGGACCGAGCAGTTCAAGCGCGCTCCTGCCCACCGGGCCGCCGACGCCGTCGAGCGCAAGCGTGAGCCTGCCGCCGTCCAGCGCTTCGCGGATCGCGTCAGGCCAATCCGGCACGCTGTAGTCGACGGCGTGATCGGCCCCGAGCCGGCGGACCAGCGCGACCTTGCCGGGGCCGCCCGCGGCGCCGACCACCTTGGCGCCGGCGGCGCGGCACGCCTGGACCAGCAGGGTTCCGACCCCGCCCGCGGCCGCGGTGACCAGCACGACGTCGCCGGCGTCCGGCGCGGCGAGTTCGAGGATCGCCATGGTGGTGCGGCCGGTGCCGACCATGGCTACGGCCGAGTCCGCGTCGACGTCGTCCGGTAGGAGGTGAACGGCCGTCGACGGCGCCACGGCGAGTTCGGCGTACCCGCCACTGGCCAGGCCGAGATCGGCCACGATGCGCCGGCCGATGAGCCCCGTGTCGACGCCGGCGCCGACCTCGTCGACGATCCCGGCGACCTCCCTGCCCGGTGTCATGGGCAGGGAGGTGGCGACCCGCGGCCCTCCCCCGCCCCGGCGGATCACCGTGTCCAGCAGGTGGACGCCGGCCGACTCGACCCGGATCCGCACCTCACCGTCGGCGGGGTGCGGGTCGGGCACCTCGTCGAGCCGGAGCTGTTCCGGACCGCCGAAGGCGGCCTGCCTGATCGCCAGCATCGCGGTCAGCCCTCCGTCCCGGAAACGAGGCCGTGCTTGTCGAGCCACGCGACCAGCGATGCGGCGATGGCCTCGGGCTGGTCCTCGGGAGTGTGATGGCCGGCGGGCCCGTGCGTCTCGACCTCGAGAGCGGACATGTGGGCGGCGCACCAGCCGACGAGTTCCGCGCCCATCATCGCGCCCTGACCGGGTTCGAAGGCGAGCAGCAGCTTGGGCACGTCCGGGCTGGCCGCCAGCCATTCGCCATAGGCGTCGACTCTGGCGACGACCTCGGCGGGTTCCCCGTCCAGCGGCATCGACCGCGGCCACTGCAGCAGCGGGACGCGGCTCCGCCTGGTCGGGTACGGGCGGCCGTAGACCGCGAGGTCCTCGTCGCTCAGCCCGCCGGCGACGGTGCGCGGCAGCGCCTGCTCGATGAACGCGTTCCGGTCCAGGACCATCGCCTCGCCCGCTTCGGGCGTCCGCATGGTCTCGAACAGAGGGCGGGCTTCGGCGGGGAACTCGTCCCAGGACATCGGTTTCACGATCGTCTCGGTGAAGGCGATGCCGCGCGCCCGTCCGGGGTGGCGAGCGGCCCAGTCGAAGGCGAGGGCGCCGCCCCAGTCATGGCCGACCAGCACGACCTGGTCGAGTTCGAGGACGTCGAACCAGGCGTCGAGGTACCGCGCGTGGTCGTCGAAGGTGTAGTCGATACCGGGCTTGCCAGACTCGCCCATGCCGATCAGGTCGGGCGCCAGGCAGCGTCCGGACTCCGCGACGACGGGAAGGATGTGCCGCCACAGATGGGACGAGGTGGGGTTGCCGTGCAGGAAGACGATCGGGGTCGGTCCCGTGCCGGCCTCCCGATAGAAGATCGTCGAGTCGATGACGTGCGCGGTGGGCATGACGGGCTCCCTGCTGGAAACTGACATACTAGACAGGTACCTGACCAATCTAGGAAAGTAGACAGGTGCCTGTCAACATGAACGGAAACTCGTCTTCCCGGCGACCGCGGCTGGCGCTGCTTCTGCGGCTGCTCCACCGCGAGTACACCGCCGGCATCGAGGCGGCCCTTGGCGAAGCGGGCTTCGGCGATATCCGGCCTGGGGACGCGAAGGTGTTCCCCTTCGTCCCGCCAGAGGGCATCCAGATCCGCGACCTGGCGGCTCGCGCGGGAGTTCGCAAGCAGACCATGGCGCAGTCGGTCGACCAGCTGGAGCGGGGCGGCTACCTGGAACGCCGTCCCAATCCGCGCGACGGCAGGTCCCGGCTGATCGTGCTCACCGAGCGAGGGAGAGCGGTGCGGCCGCTGACGGCCGGCGCCGGGGACCGGATCGAAGAGCGGTGGGCGGAACTGACCAGTCCCGAGGAGTTCGAGACCCTCCGCGCCCTCCTCCATCGATTGCTGGACCGCATCGCCGAAGCGGATCCCGATGCGGCAGAGCGATTGACGTCCGTCAGCGACGACCGCCTCGACTGAGGTTCACGCTCCAGTGGTGCGCGATCGCCTCCGTTGCCGACGCCGCTGGAGATCGCCGGCGCTTGCCGGTGGGAACCGGGCAATCACCCAGCGCACACCCGGCAGCTTTCGGCGGGTCCCACGAATTCCTGGCGGAGGACTTCCGGCCTGCTGTCACGTTCGGAGGGGGCGGCGGTGTCTTCATGCCGACCAGCTCGAACGCACACCCACAGGGAGAACGTCATGGCGCTGCGCGTACCGAAGGCCGAGCTTCCCGATGAGCTCAAGGAGAACATGATCAAGCAACTCGGTGGCGTCCCCGAGAACGTCGAAGTGTTGTGGCACAGCCCCGTGCTCGCCCAGGACAGCCTGGAGTTCGGTGCCAAGGCGGGCGCCTGGAGCGCGGCCGACAAGACCCTCAAGTCGTTCGCGCACATGGCCGTCGCGGCGCAGATCGGCTGCAGCTGGTGCCTCGACGTCGGCTACTTCCAGGCCCAGAACGACGATCTGGATCTGGTCAAGGCGAGCCAGGTGCCGCGCTGGCGGACATCGGACGTGTTCACCCCGCTCGAGCGGGACGTGATGGACTACGCCGAGGCGATGTCGGACACGCCGCCGACCGTCACCGACGAGCAGTACGCGAGTCTGCTGGAGAGGCTCGGCCCGGCGGCGATGGTCGAGCTCACCGTGTTCATCGCCTCTGTCAACATGGCGACCAGGGCCAACGTGGCGAACGGGGTCACCTCGCAGGGCTTCTCCGACGCCTGCGAGATCCCGCTGGCCGAGGTCCCGGAGAAGCCCGGTGCGGCGTCGACGGCATGAGCGGGGACGCGACGGCCGAGGACCCCTTCCTCACCCACCGCAGCCTGCTGTTCACCGTCGCCTACGAGATGCTCGGGTCGGCGGTCGACGCGGAGGACGTGCTGCAGGACTCCTGGCTGCGGTGGGCCGGCATCGACCGCGCGAAGGTGAGCGACCCGCGGGCCTATCTCGTCCGGCTCGTCACCCGGCAGGCGCTCAACCGCCTGCGCACGCTGTCACGCCGCCGCGAGGACTACGTCGGTGAATGGCTGCCGGAACCGCTGCTGACCAGCCCCGACGTCGCCGAGGACATCGCCCTTGCGGAGAGTGTCTCGATCGCGATGCTGACCGTGCTGGAAACCCTCGCTCCGGTGGAGCGTGCGGTGTTCGTCCTCCGCGAGGTCTTCGAGATGCCTTACGGCGAGATCGCCGGGGCCGTCGACAAGCCCACGGCCACGGTGCGGCAGATCGCACGGCGGGCGCGCGAACGCGTGGCGGCTCGGCGGCCCCGGGTGCGGGTGAGCCGGTCGGAGCAAAAGGCCGTGGTGGAACGATTCCTGGCCGCGGTGCGCACCGGACAGGTAACGGCGTTGATGGACGTCATGGCGCCGGACGTGGTCCTGATCGCCGACGGCGGCGGGCTCGCGCCGGCCGCCCGGGCTCCGATCCACGGGGCCGAGCTCGTCGCGGAGGCGCTCGCACGCTCGAACCGGACGGTGTCGACCATTTGGCTCAACGGCGCACCGGCCGGGCGGGTCGAGACCGATGGCCAGGTGGCCGCGGTAAGCCTGGTGGTCGAGGACGGACGCGTGACCCGGATCCACGCGGTGGCCAACCCGCAGAAGCTGACGCGTTTGGAGGTGCTGGCCGAACTCGCCAGATAGGCCCGGCGACCGCGCCAACGCAGGCTTGTCGCCTACCAGTCGGTCCCAGAATCAGCGTCGGGGCCGAGCGCAGCAGCAGGCGTCCGCGGTCCGGGACGTGGCGCCAACACGCAGCACCCGTCGACGACGGGCCATTCTCGCGCCACGGCGGCTGATCGGGCAGTGCCCGCGAGCGTTCGCGAACGGTCCGGCCGGATCAGGTGGCCAGCTGGCCGAGGAAGCGCCAAGTGCGTCGATGCTCGTCCAGTCCAAGCCCTCCCCGTACGTCCGAGCTCGTTGCCTTGACTCTGGCCCTGGTGCCCAGGTTCGACTGGGAACCCTCGGCCGTCATGAGCGGGATCTGACGGTAGCGCCGAGGCCGTTTCTCAGGTGATGGGGCGGGTCAGTTCTGTAGCGCCGTCCAGGTCGTCGAGGGTAAGGCAGCGGGCGCGCCACGCGGTGAGGCGGCCGGCGGTCAGGGTGTCGAATTTCTTGAGCACCGCGTCCGGCGGGAGGGGGCGTGCCGGGGAGCCCAGGGCGTCCACCACGCGGTGGGACGAGCGGCCCGACGGTGTCTCGATCGTCACGCGGGCGGCCCAGTGGCCGGGGAGCAGGGCGTCCAGCTCCGGATCCGGGACGAGGGTCGTGGGCGGGACGCCGGCGGGCAGCCGGGCGCGGCGGAACGTCGACACGTCCTCGGGGGCGCCGGACAGGACGGCGGCCACCGCGAAGGCCGCTCCGGCGGACGCCTCGGCCGGGCCCGGCACCTCCCGGTCGGCGTTGACGAACGACATCAGCCCGGACGGAAGCGCCACCTCGACGTGGGCGGCGTCCCGGACGTCGAGGGCGAGCAGCGCGTCGATCACGGCGTGCAGCGGGCGCGCGCAGGGGTACGGCTTGAAGCCGCAGCGCTCCAGGTGGACGCCTTCGAGGGGAGACGCGGGCGAGGGAGGGCGGCCGAGCGCCAGTGTCGCGGGGCCGTCCAGGAGGGCGAGGCTTCCCGTGGCTCCGGCGCGGGCGAGGTAGGCCGCCTCGACGCCGTCCGCGGCGGCCCGGCCCGGGAGGAGGTAGTGCGCCTCCCCGAAGGAGCCGGTCGAGAGCAGCCCGCCGAGGCCGGCCGCCGCGATCGCGAGGGCGGCGACCGCCCGCTCCTCGTCCAGGTCGAGCAGGACGGACGTCGCGGCGGCGGCGCCGAGCGGGCCGAACAGGGCCGTCGGCCACCAGCCGGAGCCGTACAGCGACGCGCCGCCGAACCGCAGGCCCGCCTCCACCACCGCCTCGTAGCCGGCGAGCACCGCGTCGACGACCGCCGCGCCCGGGCGTCCCTCGTGCTCGGCGACGAGGAGCGCCGCGGGGACGACCACCGCCGCGGGGACGACGGCCGCCTCGGCGTGCAGCGCGTCGAACTCGTCCAGGTGCGCCTGCGCGGACCAGCGCAGGACGCGGGACCGCAGGGAGTCGCCGAAGTGCCGGGCCGCCGCCGCGGCGATCGGGTGGGTGGCGCCGGAGACCGCGCAGCCCATCGTGTCCAGGACGTGCAGGGCCGCGAGCCGGCGGGCGTCCCCGGACGCCGCCCGGGGAGCGCGCGCGGCCCGGGCGGCGAGGGCGTGCAGGGTGCTCACAGGCGCGGGAGGACGTCGCCGCCGACGGCCTCGATGAGGTCGTGCGGCGGGTCGTAGGAGCCGACATGCTGCAGGAACACGCCGGACGCGCCCGCGGCGAACGTCTCCCGGAGCCGCGTCGCGACCTCCTCGGCGGTGCCGACCAGGCAGAACGCGCGGGCGAAGGCGAGCGCGTCCGCGTCCGACACCCAGCGGCCCGCGACCTTGACGGCGTGGTCCCAGTCCTCGGCGTGCACGAGGTCGGGGTAGACCTCGTCGACCCGGTCCGGCACGGACGGGCGGATTCCCGCGAGGGCGAGGAAGGGGGCGCCGCCGTTCTGCGCGATCGACGCGCAGATGGGCTTCAGCCTGCGCGCGGAGGCGAGGACGTCGTCGGTGACCTCGCAGAACGCCGAGACCGTCAGCGGCACCCCGCCGGACCGACCCGCCTCCCGGGCGCCCGCCCGGACCTGCTCCGCCGCGGCGGCGAGGGTCTCCGGGGAGACGCCGCTGAGCAGGACGACACCGTCCGCGAGGCCCCCCGCGAGCCGGAGGTTGCGCGGCCCGCTCGCGGCCAGGTGCACGGGCACGGACGGCGCCGGGTCCCGCAGCCGCGACCGCACCGGGCCGTAGTCCCATGCGTCCCCGCCGAGCAGGGCCCTCAGCTGGGCCAGCCCCTCCTTCAGCTCCGCGCGGGTGCTGGCCCGCAGCCCGATCGGCAGGACCGAGCTGTTCCCGACGCCGAGACCGAGGGTGAAGCGTCCGGGCGCCAGCTCCGCGACGGTCCGCGCGGCCGACGCCACCACCGACGGGTGCCGGGTGGCGACGTTGGTGACGGCCGTGCCGAGCCCGATCCGCTCGGTGCGCAGGGCGGTCACCGCCAGGACGGAGAAGACGTCCCGCCACAGCAGCTGCGAGTCGGGGACCCAGACCTCGTCGAATCCCAGCTCCTCGGCCCGCGCCGCGACGGACGCGAGCCGGTCCGGGCGGTCGCAGGCCGGGATCCGGACGCCGACGCGGCCGGCGGCCGTCACCGCGCCTCCCCGAGGAACTCCAGGTTGAGGCGGTTGAAGCGGGCGGCGTGCTCGTGCTGGGGCCAGTGGCCGCACTCTCCGAAGATCTCCAGCCGCGAGCCGGGAATGCCGGCGTTCATCCGGTGCGCCTCGGGGACCTCCCCGAACGGGTTCTGCGCGCCCCACACGATCAGCGTGGGCGCGGCGATCCGTCCCATCTGCTCGGCGGTGAGCAGGTCGGGCCGGCGGTTCTCCATTTCCTGGAGGCACAGCAGGTTGTCGACGCGCTTGACGAACTCGGGCCGGTGGTAGATCGCGTGCCGGACCTCGACCAGCTCTTCGGAGACGTCCTTCGCCGGGTCGTGCATGAGGAGGTGGAGGCGCTTGCGGGTGAGGTCGATGTCGTCCTCGGCGACGGCCTTGCGCGTGCTGGTCTTGATCCGCTGCATGACCTCGGGGTTGGCGACGGTCCCGCCGGGCGCGACGAGCGTGAGCCGCCCGACGCGGCCCGGATGGTCGGCGGCGAGCCGGCCCGCGACCCAGCCGCCGAGCGACTCGCCGACGAAGTGGGCGCGGTCGATGCCGGCGGCGTCCAGGTAGGCGAGGACGTGGTCGACGTAGCGGGGGATGCGGTACGGCTCGTCGACGCCGTCGGTGTAGCCGTGGCCGAGCATGTCGATGGCGTGGCAGGCGTACCGTTCGGCGTGCGCGGGGATGTTGCGGACGAACGCCTCCAGGTGGCCGCTGGTGCCGTGCAGGAACACGACTGCCTCACCCGTCCCGGCTTGGAGCGCCCGCGTGCGGAGGCCTCCCGCGTTCACGAAGCGGACGGCGTGGTCCACGCCGGCGAGGTCGGTCCAGATGCTCATGCGTTCTCCTTCTCGGGGTCGGAAGCGGGCTCGACGACGGCGACGCCCATTCCGGTGAGCCATTCGGGGATGGCGGCGTAGGCGAGGGCCTCGCCGCGCGCGCCGGGTCCGAGGGCGGCGAGCATCGCGATCCAGGAGCGGATCTCCTGCGCGCCGTTGCCGGCCTCCGCCTCGATGCCGGCGGCGGTGCGGTCGAGGACGGGCCCGAGGTCGCCCTCCTCGACGAGCTTGAGGAACGCCTCGTCGAACGAGGGGTTGATGTCGGCCTCGGCGGCGCGGATGATCTGCCGTCGCCGGACCTCGTAGTCGCCCCAGGAGCCGCGCCCGTTCAGCCACGCCTCGACGAGGAAGCGGTCGTCGTCCGACAGCGTCTCGAACCACTTCGGCCACGGCAGCCGGTGCGACAGGCCGCCGGACGCTATGACCGCGACGCGCTTGCCGGCGCCGTCCGCGGCGACGGCGCGGCCGATCGCCGCGCCGAGGCCGTGGCAGCGCCGCGGCGACGGCAGCGGCGGCGCGAACATGTTGATCACGATGGGCACGACCGGGACGTCGAGGTCCGGCACCAGGTGCTGCAGCCCGTGCGTGATGCCGTGGTCGACGGTGAGCCGCAGCGAGAACGCCGGGTCGAACCCGTCGTCCACCAGGGACGTGACGAGGTGCCGGGCCAGGCCGGTGTCGGCGGGCAGCGGCCCGCCGGGCGTCCCGGCCTCCCCGGCGCCGAGCACCTCCCCGACGCCGACGGTGAACGCGGGCATCAGGTCGAGGAAGAACCCGCGGAAGTGGTTCGACCCGATGACCACGACGGTGTCGGGGGCGGCGGCCCGGAGCCGGTCCCTGGCACGTTCCAGCCCGGCGCGGAAGCGGTGCGCCCCGTCCAGGTGGTCGACCTTGTCCCAGTCGGTGTTCATCAGGGTGCTGTGCGAGGCACCCACGCCGAGCACGATCTCGCTCATCCGTTCCTCCAGCGCAGGACGGACGGGGCGGCGGCCCGCCCCGTCGTCGGGGTGGCCGTCGCCGTCCGCCCGCGCGGGGCGGCCGGCACGCGGGTCAGGGCCGCTCGGCCGCGAGCCCCTTCAGCAGGACGTCGAGCCCCGCGTGGAACTGCCGGTCCGTGGGCAGCCAGGCCAGCTCGGGCGACAGCTCCACCATGTTGGGGAACTCGCCGGCCGGGAGGGCCGAGTAGAAGTGGGCGCGCTGCCGGCGCAGCTCGGCGGCGTCCGGGCCGTCCCCGCCCCACGGGCGCGGCATCTGGTAGGCGGCGAAGCCCAGCGCGTACGTCAGCAGCAGCCCGTAGACGCGGACGGCCTCGGCGGGCGGCAGCCCGGCCTGCCGGAGCCGCGCCAGCACGCGCTCGAACGCGCCGCTCAGCGACTCGCGGCTCGCCGTGGTCCGGGTGGACAGCAGCCGGACGACGCTCGGGTGCTCCCGCATCATGGCGAGGAACGCCTCGGCGATGCGGCGCGCCTCGGTGATGGGGTCGGGCCCGATCTCGTCGGGGAGCCGCAGGTTGCCGAGCACCTGGTCGGCCATCCCGTCGAGGATGTCGTCCTTGTTCTTGAAGTGGCGGTACAGCGCCATCGTGCTGAAGCCGAGCTCGCTCGCGAGGCGCCGCATGGTCAGCCCGTCGAGGCTCTCCCGGTCGCCGATCCCGATGGCGGCGTCCAGGATGTCCTGTGCCGTGAGCGCCTTGTCCGGACGGCGTCCTCGGGAGGGGGGTCGCCGTGTCGCCACTCTTCGCTCCGTCTCGCCCAAGATCGTGAACTCTTCTCCGCTCAATCTTGCCCGGGATCACAGGCCCGCGTCCGCTCTTGCCCGGGTACAGGTGTTGATCGTCGTGCGCAGCACGTGCCGGGTGAGCCGGCACATCTCCCGGACGTCGACGACGTTCATCCCCATGGGGAAGTCGACGGGCAGCGGCGCCTGCGCGCCCGCCCTGGTCATCCCGATCCGGGCCGTGGGCAGGCCGCGGCTGCGCAGGATGTTGGCGTCGGTCGCGCCGCTGTTGCCGAGGATCGGCTCGTGCGCCCGGCCCTCCTCGGCCTCCCACGCCTCGATCGCCGCGCGGACGATCCACGAGCCCGGGTCGGTGGCGGTGCCGGGGATCGCGAGGACCATGTCCCAGCCGATCTCCAGCCGCCGGTGCGCGGCGGCGATGCGGGCGATCGCGTCGCCGAACTCCCGCTTGACGCTCATCGGCGTGGACGCGGGCGACGTCCGCAGGTCGAGGACGAACCGGCACGTCGCGGGCGAGACGGCGGGCATCCGCATGAAGCCGCCCTCGATCGCGCCGATGTTGCCCTGCGGCGCGACCGTCCCGGACGTGTGGCGGGCGGTGTACTCGGCGAACCACTCCTCCAGGGCCGCGGCGACCGTGCCCGCCCCGAGGATCGCGTTGCGGTAGTCGATGCGGTGCCGGCTGCCCGCGTAGGAGTAGGTGCCGCCGACGGTGACCTCGAACCAGCACAGGCCGACCTCGTCCCAGGAGACGGCCCAGCCGGGCTTGGCGATCAGCGCGTAGTCGGCCCAGACGCCCTGCTCCAGCATGAACGAGCAGCCGTTGCCCTGCCCGGCGTTGTACCGGCGGACGTGCGGGGCGGTGCGCTTGTTCGTCGGCATCCCGCCCGCGCCCAGCCCGAGGACGACGTCGCCGCGCAGCGGCGTGCCGGCCCGGTGCAGGATCTCCAGCGCGGCGACCAGGCAGGCCGCGTGCCCCTTGGGGTTGCTCGCGCCGAGGCCGATGACGTAGTCGCCGTCCCGGACGGGGTTCGGCTCCATGTCGTAGCGCAGCGCCGTGCCCACGTGGGGCAGGTCCTCGCCGGGGTCCCCGGTGGTGAGCGTGTCGATCGGGGCGTAGAGGAGCAGGTCGGGGCCGGTGCCGTCGCCGCGCAGCCGGGCGACGGCGTTGCCCTGGTCGTCGTCGATCGGCTGGTAGGCGGCGTCGAGGCCGGACGCGGCGAGCGTCGACACGACCCAGCGGGCCAGCTCGCCCTCCTCGCCGGTGGGGCTGGGGATGCCGGTCATCCCGGTGATGATCTCGGCGAGCCGTTCGGGGTCGATGAGCCTCTCGGCGTCCCGCAGCAGTCCGAGGCGCGCCTCGTCCAGCGCCGTCATGGGGATTCCTCCTTCTCGGGGGTTTCGGTCTCACGGGGCCGGGTCCGGGCGAGCCGTTCGGCGGCGCGTTCGGCCAGTCCTGCGGCGGCGTCGAGCTTCCACGCGTTGCCGGGCAGCGGGTGCCCGTACCTGGTGAGCTGGGCGTCCACGGTGTCGCGGAGCGCGGCGGGGTCGAACGGCCGCCCGTCGAGCGCGCGCTCGGCGTCCGCGGGGCGCCACGGCGTGGGGGCGAGCGCGCCGAACACGATCCGGGTGTCCTCCCAGCGTTCGCGCGACCGGCTCGACGCGGCGACCGACACCATCGCGAAGTCGCCCTGCCAGAGCGCGAGCTTCTCGAACACGCAGGCCCGGCCCGGTTCGGGGATCCGGACGGACACGACCAGGTCGGCCGGCTCCAGCACCGTCTCCCCGGGCCCGGTGTACAGGTCCGCGATCGGGATCCGGCGCCCGTCGGACAGGTCGGCGGACGCGTCCAGTGCGACGAGCACCGTGGCCAGGTCGGACGGCGTGACCGCCTGGCAGCGGTGCCCGTCGATGGCAGCGTGGTGGAAGCGGTGGTCGCCGAGGATCGCGTAGCACGGGCTGGACGCGCCGTTGCGCTTGTAGCAGGGGAAGCCGTTGCGGAAGAACCGGCAGCGCTTCGCCTGGAGCAGGTTCCCCGCGACCGTCGCCGCGTTCCTGACCTGCGGCGAGGCGATCGATTCGGCGGCCTCGGCCAGGGCCGGGACGGACTCGGCGAACCGCGCGGACAGCTCGGCCAGCGTGACGGCCGCGCCGATGACGACCGTCCCGTCCGGTTCCTCGGCGATGTCGCGCAGGCCGGGGAGCAGGGCCGTGGAGACGAGCCGCTTCGGCGCGATCAGCCGCTGCCGGCGCTGGAGCAGCACGTCGGTGCCGCCGCCGATCGCCGTCCCGTCCCGCAGGGCGGCCCGCGCCTGCGCGACGGTCTCCGGCCGGGCGACCTCGGCGAGGTCGGGGGCGGGCGGCCGCAGCTCCGGGTACCGGCCCTGCCGGCCGAACCGCGTCCCCCACCGGTGCAGCAGCGCGTGGACGCCGCGCGGGTACGCGGCCCGCATCAGCGCGATCCACCAGCGGGACGGGCGCCGCCGCAGCCGGTGGTCGCGGACCCGCCCCTCCTTCTCCGCGAGCGCCCGCAGCACCTTGTCCGGGGTGATCGGCAGGTCGCGGACGCGGACGCCGACCGCGTCGTACACCGCGTTCGCGATCGCCGCGCCCGGCGGGATGATCGGGATCTCGCCGACGCTCTTCGCGCCGTACGGACCGGCGTCGTCGTGGCCCTCGACGATGAACGCCCGCACGGCGGGCACGTCGGCGGCGCGCGGCACGGCGTAGTCGATGTAGGCGGGGTTGACGACCCGTCCCTCGGTGCGGATCAGCTCCTCGCCGAGCGCGGCGCCGAGCCCGTGGACGGCGCCGCCGATGATCTGGCCCTCGGCCATGACGGGGTTGACGGCCCGCCCGATGTCGTGCGCGGCGACGTAGTCGAGGACGGTGACCTTCCCGGTCCGGACGTCGACCTCCACCTCCGCCCCGTGCGCGGCGAACGAGTAGGTGGGCGACAGGTTGGCCCTGTCCTCGCCGGGCGTGATCGTCTCGGTGCCCTCCAGCTCGTAGCGGGCCTCCAGGCTGAGACCGCCCTCCGCGCCGGCCAGGTCGGCGAAGCCCACCGAGCCGTCGCCGTGGTGGGCCGCGCCGCCGCGCAGTTCGACCTCCCGCGCGGCGCAGCCGAGCTTGCCCGCGGCGAGTTCCCGCAGCCTGGCGGCCATCTCGCGGGCCGCCCGCCCGGTGGCCATGCCGGACATGTGCGTCGCGCGGGACGACCAGGCGCCGAGGTCCAGGGGCGTCAGCTCGCCGTCCATCGACAGGACGTCGACGTCCTCGGGCTCGACCCCGAGTTCCTCCGCGGCCATCTGGGCGAGGATCGTCTTCTGGCCGGTGCCCGCGTCGGATCCGCCGAACCGGACCCTCACCCGGCCGTCGCCGCCGACGTCCACGCCCGCCTCGCTGACGTTCGACAGCGGATAGGCGTAGGCGCCCGACCCGTGCGCCGCGGTGGACACGCCGACGCCGCGGCCGGGGGTCCGCGCGGCCCGCTTGGCGTCCCAGTCCAGCTCCCGCCGGACGGTCTCCAGGCAGTCGGCGAGCCGCGCCGTCGTGACGCGGTAGCCGCACAGCGTCTCGGTGTGCGGCTCGACGGCGTTGCGGATCCGCAGGTCGATCGGGTCCATGCCGAGCCGCTCGGCGATCTCGTCGAGCTGGGACTCCATGGCGAGGGCGACCTGCGGCGTCCCGTACCCCCGGTACTGCCCGCCGGGCTGCGTCGCGGTGTCGACGAGCCGGGCGTCGAACCGGACGCCGTCCGCCCGGTACACCGACCCCAGCGTGATGACGCCGACCCGCATCACCGACGAGCCCATGTGCGAGTAGGCGCCGTTGTCGACGTTCACCTCGGTCTCGAACGCGCGCAGGTTGCCGTCCGCGTCGGCGTAGGTGCGCAGCCGCGTCTCGAAGCGGTGCCGGGGCTTGTTGGACGCGAACTCCTCCTCGCGCGTCAGCGAGATGAGCACCGGCATCCCGGTCTTGCGCGCCAGCGCCGCCGCGAGGATCTCGTGCTCGGACGCCTTCGATTTGGAGCCGAAGCTCCCGCCGGTGGCGACCTCGCGGCACACGACCTGGTCGTGCTCCAGCCCCAGCAGGTGCGAGACCTCCTTGGCGATGAAGTAGGGCGCGTGCGTGGAGGTCCACAGCTCCATCACCTCCCGGCCGGGGTCCCAGCGGGCGAGCGTGACGTTGGGCTCCATGCAGGCGTGGGCGACGCTCGGGTAGACGAAGTCGCCCTCGACCATCACGTCCGACGCCGCGACCCCGGCGTCCGGGTCCCCCCACACGCCGTTCCACCGGATCGCGACGTTGCGTTCCGCCGGCCGCTCGTGGAGCGCGCGGGCCCGCGGCGCGAGAGCCTCGGCGATGGTGAGCGGCGCCCGCAGCGGGCGGATCCGCAGCCGGATCGCCGACACCGCCGCGCGGGCCTGCTCGGCGGTGTCGGCGGCGACGGCCGCGATCTCCTGCCCGATGTAGCGCACCACGCCCGCGGCGAGCGGCGGCCGGTCGGACATGTGCCCGCCGCGGTGCAGGTAGGTGATGCCGGGCGGGAAGTCGTCCGCGGTGATGATCCCGCGCACGCCCGGCATGCGCAGGGCGCCGGCGACGTCCAGCCGCCTGATCCGCCCGTGCGGAACCGGTGAGCGCAGCACCGCGGCGTGCAGGTGCGGCGGATCGGTGAGGTCGCCCGTGTAGGCGACGCGTCCGAGCGAACGGTCCCGCCAGTCCAGCGGCCGGACACCGCGCCCGATCCGGGTGGTCACTCGGCCTCCCCCCGTGCCCGGGCCGTCGCGCAGACGGCCTCGACGATCGCCGCGTAGCCGGTGCAGCGGCAGATGTTGCCGGACAGCTCCGCCCGCACCCGGGCCCGCGCCCGCTCCGCGTCGGCGGGAAGGCCGGCGCGGAGCAGGGCGCTGGCGTGGACGACCTGCCCCGGCGTGCAGAAGCCGCACTGGAACGCGCCCAGGTCGGCGAACGCCGCGCGCAGGTCCGCGGACTCCTCCGCGAGGCCCTCCGCCGTCGTGACCTCGCCGTCCACCAGTTCGACCGGAGTGGCGCAGGACAGCCGGGGTCGGCCGGCGACGAGCACGGTGCAGGCGCCGCATTCGCCGCGCTCGCACGCGAGCTTGACCGACGTTGCCCCGAACCGCTCCCGCAGGACGGCGGCGAGGACGGTCCCGGACGGCGCGGCGGCGTCGCCGGTCTCCCCGTTGACGGTGATGTTCATGAAGGACCTCGCAGGAAGGGACGGATGGACGGGACCCGCCGCGGCTACTCCAGGTCGGCCTCGGTGAGATCGTCGGAGGTCTTCTTGTCGAACGGCCGGGTCTCGATGTTCACCACGCTCGGCGTCTCCTTCCCGTCGAGCTCGCCGGCCATCGTCCGCAGCGCCGTCGCGCCCCACTTCTTCGGCTGGAGCGCGATCTCGAAGCCGACCCGCCCGTCCCGCACCATCGCGAGCGTGGACGGGATGCCGTCGAAGCCGGTCACGGTGATCTGGCCGCCCCTGCCGGCCTCGTTGATCGCCTGCACCACGCCGGTGAGGAAGTCGTCGAGGTTGGCGTAGACGACCTTCGCGTCCGGGACCGCCGACAGCGACGCCTTCGTGGCCTTCAGCCCCTCCTCGGAGGTGAGGGCGGAGACGTTGACCTCGTGGGCGACCGTCATGCCCGGGCAGTCGGCCGAGCCGACGACCGCCTTGTAGGCCTTCGTCATCTCCTGGACGTAGGGCGCCGCCGACGGCCCCTTGATCATGATGATCTTGCCCTTGCCGACGTTCTCGCACGTCCACTCGGCGATCTGCCGGCCGGACTTGCCCCAGTCGTTGCCGATGTAGGACGCGCGGCTGGACTTGTCCTCCACGTCGCGGGCGACCGTCATCACCGGGATCTTCGCCGCCTTCGCCGCGTTCAGCGGGGCGACGATCGCCTTGGAGTCGATCGCGGAGACGAGGATGCCGTCCACGTTCTTCGCGATGAGGTCGTTGATGTCGTTGGCCTGCTTGAGCGGGTCGCCGCCGGCGTCGGTGAAGACGACGTCGACGCCGAGCTTCTTCGCCTCGGCCTGGATGCCCTTCTGCATCCCGGAGTACAGGGCGATCCGGGGCGCCGCGAAGCTGACGCCGATCGTCTTCCTGCCCTTCTCGGACGCGTCCGAGCCGCTGCAGCCGGTGGCGGCCAGGACGACGCAGAGCGCCGCCGCGGCGATGCCGCGTAGTCGGGTCATGCGCATGGTGTGAATCTCCTGGTGCGGGGATGGTGGTGAAGGCGGGGGGCCGGGGGACGGTCAGGTGGCGGTGGCCTCGGCCGGGACGTCCGCGACGCCGGTTCGCGCCGGTGGCGCCCCCCGCCGCCCGGCGCGCAGGCGGGAGAACCGGCGCAGCAGCTCGGCCGACATGGCGAGGATGAACACGATCCCGACCGCGACCTCCTGCCAGGCGTCGCCGACGCCGTTCAGGTTGAGGCCGTTCTGGATCACGGAGATGACGAGGACGCCGAGCAGCGTCCGCCACATCGCGGCCCGCCCGCCGTGCAGCGCGCTGCCGCCGAGCACGACCGCCGCGACCGAGAACAGCTCCAGGCCCTCGCCGACGGTCGGCTGCGCCGACTGCAGCCGCGCGGTCGTCCCCATTCCCGCCACGGCGGCGAACGTCCCGGCGAGCACGAACGTGGCGACGATCGTCCGCTCGACGCGCAGGCCCGCGAGGCGCGCCGCCTCCCGGTTGCCGCCGCTGGACAGCACCCGCAGCCCGAACGGGCTCACGCTCAGCAGGAACGCCGAGACGGCGAAGCAGGCGATCATCACCCAGACGATCCACGGGACGCCGAGCGGGCGGCCGACGCCGAACCCGGCGATGCTCGCGGGCAGCCCGCCGACCGACTCGGCGTGGGTGAGGATGAGCGTGACGCCCACCCCGATCACCGAGGTGCCCAGCGTGATCATGAACGGGTGGACCTTGAGCGCGATCACGAGGATCCCGTTGAGCAGCCCGAACACGATCCCGGACAGCGCCGCGGCGGCGAGGCCGAGCGCGATGCTCTGGGTGTCGCGCATGACGATCGCGCCGACCGCGCCGTGCAGCGCGACCTGCGCGCCCACCGACAGGTCGAACCCGCCGCCGGCGATCACGAACGTCTGCCCGAACGCGACGATCGCGAGGATCGCCATCGAGCTGAGCACGTTGAGGATGTTGCCGCTGCTGAGGAACGAGTCCGTCGAGAACGTCAGGACGAGCGCGAGGACGACCAGCAGCAGCGGGACGAACGCGTCCTCCAGCGCGGGGGCGGTTCTCTTCATGGGGCAAGACCTTCCGGGTGTTCGCCGAGGCACGCCGTCATCAGTTCGGCGTGCGTGACGTCGGCCGCGAGCTCGGCGACCAGGCGTCCCCGCCGGAACGCCAGGTAGCGGTCGGTGATGGAGCGGAACTCCTCGCTCTCCAGCGCCACGATGACGACGCAGCCGCGCTCGTCCGCGAAGGCGCGGAGCTGCCGCAGCACGTGCTCCTTCGCTCCGATGTCGATGCCGTGGGTGGGCTCCTCCACGACGAGGACGCGCGCGCCCGCGGCGAGCCACCGCGCGATCAGGACCTTCTGCTGGTTCCCGCCGGACAGCAGCCCGGCCGGGAACGCCGGGTCGGCGGGGCGGACGTCCAGTTCGGCGATGAGCCGCAGCGCCTCGGCGCGCATCCTCCGCCGGTCCAGGACACCGAACCGGGTGAACGCCTTCACGTCGCCGAGCGCGATGTTCCGCTCGACGCTGAGCAGCGGCTGGACCCCGTCCCGCTTGCGCTCCTCCGGCACGAACCCGATCGCGGCGGCGGCCGCCGCGATCCGGTTGTGCGGCCTGACCGTCCGGCCGCCGACCTCGACGGCGGCGGGGACGTGCCGGGGCGGGCGGCGCGCCCCGGCGAGGGTGCGCGCGAAGCGGCCCGCGCCCGAGCCGAGGATGCCGGTCATCGTGACGACCTCACGGTGCCGCAGCTCCAGCTCCGGGGCGTCCGGCAGGTCGGCGCGGACGAGCACGCCGCCCGCCTCGTGCGGCTCCCGGTCCGGGGCGTTGGCGAGGGTCCGGCCCGCGACCAGTTCCACCAGCCCGTGCGGGGTCGCCTCGCCGCGTTCCAGGCGGGCGACGACCCGGCCGTCCCGCAGCGCGGTGATCCGGTCGCAGAGCAGCCGCACCTCGTCCAGGTCGTGGCTGACGAACAGGACCGCGAGGCCCTCGGCGGCGAGGCGCCGCACCAGCTCGGTGATGCGCCGGCACTGCCGCGGCTCCAGCGCCGCCGTGGGCTCGTCCAGGATCAGCAGCTTCGGGCGGGCCCGCAGCGCCCGCGCCACCTGCAGCAGCTTCTTCTCGGCGAGGTCGAGCGCGCCCACGCGGCGCGCCGGGTCGAGGTCGAGGCCGAGGGTGCCGAGCAGCTGGGCCGTCTCGGCGTGGTCGGCGCGGCGGTCCCGCAGCAGCCGGCCCCGCCGGTGCGGGGCGGCGACGACGATGTTGTCGGCGACCGTCAGCTCCGGGAACAGCTGCGTCTCCTGGTGCACGACGGTGATCCCGGCCTGCTCGGCCTGGGCGGGCGTCACGTTGCCGACCCTGCGGCCCTCGACCTCCAGGTGCCCGGCGCCCGGCGCGTACGCGCCGCACAGCACCTTGATGAGGGTCGACTTGCCGGCGCCGTTGGAGCCGATCAGGCCGTGGACCTCGCCCGCCGCGAGGTCCAGGTCGACGCCGTCCAGCGCGGTGAACGTCCCGAACCGCATGGTGACACCGCGCGCGGCGACCGCCGGCGGCGCGGTCACGGCCGGGGACGCCGTCACGAGCCCGGCTCCGTCCGCACCGCCGTCCCGGTGGCGCGGACGAACGAGGCCAGGGCGCGGCGCCGCACCGGCGGGATGCCGAACACGGCGGCGAGCAGCAGCGCGAGGGTGATCAGGATTCGCATCGGGTGGCCTCCACAGGAGCGAGCCGGGAATCGAGGGGCGGGAGATCGTGGGGACGCGGGAGGTCGTGGGGACGCGGGAGGTCGTGGGGACGCGGGAGGTCGTGGGGACGGGGCGCGTTCAGGAACGCCTCGGCGAGCCGGGCGTAGTCGCGGGGCCGCTCCTCCTGGGGGTGGTGCGCCGTGCCGGGCAGCACCTCCAGGACGGCGGCGGGCAGCGCCGCCGCCAGGCGGGACGCGTAGCCGACGTCGGCGAACGGGTCGGCCGAGCCCCACAGCAGCAGGACGGGCGCGGTGACGGTGTGCAGGAGGGGGCCGAGGTCCTCGGGCAGGCCGCGCGCCTCGGTGTCCGTCCCGAGCGCCAGCGCGTCGACGGTGACGCTGTTGCGGAAGCGCTCGAAGACCGTGGCCTCCGGAACGATCGCGGGATCGTTCCACTCGTGGTCGCGGATGAGATCGCGCATCTTGTCCGGGGTGGGCCCCTCGCCGCCGTAGTACGCGGCGCGGATCGCCGCGCCGCTCGCTCCGGGCGTTCCGCCGAGGTCGGCGGGGCGGCCGCCGGTGAGGACGATCCGGCCGGCGCGGTGCGGCTCGCGCGCGGCGATCAGCAGGGCTACCGACCCGCCGAGCGACTGGCAGACGAAGTCGGCGCGGTGAATTCCCAGGTCATCGAGCAGGGCCATGACGTACCGTGCGTGGAAAGAGAACAGCGGCCGGTCGGCCTGCGGCGCGTCCGAATCGCCGTACTGGGGGAGATCGACCAGGATCAGCCGGCGGCCGTGCAGCTCGGGCACCAGCGCGGCGAAGTCGGTCCAGGCGGAGCAGCCCGGGCCGCCGCCGTGCAGCAGGACGGTGGGCGTTCCCTCGCCGATCGTGCGGACCCGCAGCGCGGCTCCCAGCACGGTGTGCCGGGTTCCGGTGGTCGGTGCGGTCATGGGTTCTCCGGTTCTTCCGGCCCCTTGCGGAGGCTCAAGCGCCCCGCGAGAAGGGGCGCGCTACCGAGAAAGTCGAGATGAAGCCGCGAATAACGGGTGATGCGTACTATGTACACTACTTAGGTCAGGAGTCAATGCCCCGGATCGGAATTCCGGCTCGGAGATCGCTCAGAGAGCCAGAACCAGCCGGGCCGAGAGGCAGCGCGAGACGCAGGGCATCATCGTCCTTCCGGCCTCCCGCTCCGCCTCGGTCAGCAGCCCGTCCCGATGGTCCGGAACCCCTGCCAGCACGGGCGTCTCGCAGCTTCCGCAGATGCCCTCGCGGCAGGCGTTCGGTACCTGGACGCCGGCGCGCTCCAGGGCGTCCATGACGGTCTCGTCCGCCTCGACCTCGATCGTCAGCCCGGACCGCGCGCACTCCACCTCGAACGCGGTGTCGTCCGCCGGACCGCGCGGCGCCGCGGCGAAGCGCTCGACGTGCAGGCTGCCGTCCGGCCACGCCGCGCACCGCTTCTCGACCGCCGCGAGCAGGCCCTCCGGACCGCAGCAGTAGACGGCGGTGCCCTCCTGCGGCGTGCCGAGCAGGGCATCGAGGTCCGAACGCCCGGCGCGGTCCTCGGGGACGACCGTCACCGCGTCCCCGTACCGGGCGAGTTCGGGCAGGAACGCCATGGAGCTCCGGCTCCGGCCGCCGTAGACCAGCCGCCACGGGACGCCCCGGCCGGCGGCCCGCGCGATCATCGGCAGCAGCGGCGTGATCCCGATGCCGCCCGCCAGGAACAGGTACCGCGGCGCGTCCTCCAGCGGGAACCGGTTGCGCGGGCCGCGCACCCGCACCGTCTGGCCAGGACGCAACTCCTCGTGCACGAAGGCCGAGCCGCCCCGGCCGTCCGGTTCGTAGAGGACGGCGATCCGGTACGTCCCGGACTCCCCCGGCTCACCGCACAGCGAGTACTGGCGGACCCATTCGCCGAGGTCGAGCTCCAGATGGGCGCCCGGCTCCCAGGGCGGCAGCGGCCCGCCGCCGAGCCCGGCCAGCGTGACCGACAGGACGCCGGCCGCCTCCCAGGTCATCGAGCGGACGAGCAGCTCGTGTTCGTTCTCCAGCATGGCTCGTACTATGTACGGTACTTTGCATGGCCGTCAAGAGCCGGGCTTGACAAGGCGGAATGGGCTCGTACAAAGTACGTAACATTGTTCAAGGAGGCACCGTTGACCACCAACGCCACGTCCCCCGGCCGCTCCCGGCCGCAGCGGCGGCAGCCCGGCCAGGACTGGTCGTCCTGGCCGACCTACGAGAGCGCCGTCCTCGGGTTCCGCGACCACTGGTACCCGGTCCTGTGGACCGAGCAGGTCGGCAAGAAGCCCGTAGCCGTCACCGTGCTCGGCGAGAACATCGCCCTCGTCCGCGAGGGCGAGGAGATCCACGCCCTGCACGACCGCTGCCCCCACCGCGGCGTGCCCCTCTCCCTGGGCCGGCGCCAGTTCCCCGGTACGGTCTCCTGCCCGTACCACGGCTGGACCTACGACCTGAAGGACGGGAACCTCTGCGGCGTCCTCACCGACGGCCCGGACTCGCCCATCAAGGGCCGCGTCAAAGTGCGGACCTACCCCGTCCAGCAGCGCTTCGGCCTCATCTGGGTGTACATCGGCGACGGCGACCCTCACCCCCTGAACGACGACCTCCCCGAGGAACTTCGGCACAACGCCCTCGTCATCGGCGGCCGCACCGACATCCGCAAGGGCAACTGGCGGTTCGCCGCCGAGAACGGGTTCGACGAGGGCCACGCCAAGTACCTCCACAACACGGCGCTGTGGCGGCTCTTCAAGGTGATGCCCGCCTGGAACAAGACCCGCGTCGTCGAACGCGGCGAATGGCTCGTCCGCGTCCAGGACGAGGTGCACTGGGAGGCCGACATGCCCGGCCTCGGCCTGTGGACGAACAAGCGCTGGTGGAAGCGGATGCCGCTGCCCGACGCCCCCGGCAAGGCCCAGAAGATCAACCCCGTGATCAAGGGCCTCGACCTGCCCGGCTTCGTCTCCATCCGGATGCCCGGCATCCTCCGCGTCGCCTACCCGCATTTCATCCACTACGAGTGGTACGTCCCGGTGGACGCCGACAACGTGCGGTACGTCCAGCTGATGGTCCGCTTCGAGACCGGTGCCCGCGCCGGCCTCTTCAAGGTCAAGTACCTCACCGCCGTCCGCTGGCTCTTCCACGGCCAGTTCACCGCGCAGGACGCCTGGATGGTCGACGTGATGGACGCCCCGCCGGAGAAGCTCTACCGCCCCGACCTGTCCCTCACCGCGTGGCGGCGCAAGGTCGAGCAGAGCAGGCCGAACGTCCAGCCGTACAAGCGCTAACCTCGCTCGGGAAACCGACGAGACACGGAGCGGCATGGCCAAGAAGGACGCGCGGACGCTCACCCGCGAACGCATCGTCGAGACCGCCGTGCGCATCGGCGACTCCGAGAGCCTGGACACCCTGACCGTCCGGCGCCTGGCCGGCGAACTGGGCGTCGGCGCGATGACCCTGTACAGCTACTTCCGCAACAAGGAGGAGATCCTCGACGCGATGGCCGACCACGTCCTCGGCGGGATGGAGCTCCCTCCCGCCGGGACGGACGACCCCGTCGACATCCTCGTGAGCTGCGGGCGGGCCTTCCGCGCGATGATGCTCGCCCACCCCTGCGTCGTCCGCCTGCTCTCCACCCGCGTCACCGACAGCATCGACGCCCTGGACGGCGCCATGGAGGACGTCCTGGCCCGCCTCGAATCCGCCGGCCTGAAAGGCGCCGAAGCAACCCGTGCCTACGGCGTCCTCATCACCTACGCCCTGGGCTTCTCCGGCTACCAGGCCCCTCGCACCTGGGGCGACGACCCGGAGGCCCGCCGCCAGCGCCACCACTTCTACGCCGGCCTCCCCGCCGACCGCTTCCCCACCACGGTGAGGCTCTCCGCGGACCTCCCGTCCCTGCCGTCCTCGGACCAGTTCGAATTCGGCCTGCACCTGATAGCCAAGGGCCTCGCCCCCACACCCTGAAATCCCCGGCACGCCGGACCGTGGCTGGCAGCATGGAAGGTGTGGACAGAGATGCCGTAGAACGGTGGGTCGCCGGGTACGAGCGGGCGTGGCGCACTCCCGGCACCGAGCCGCTCACCGACCTGTTCTCGCCGGACGTGTCCTACCTGCCATCACCGTGGGCACACCCGATCGTGGGCCTGCCCCGGCTCGGCCAGTGGTGGGACGCCGAACGCGACGGCCCCGACGAACCCTTCACGATGACGAGCGAGATCGTGGCCATCGACGGCGACAGAGCGGTCGTGCGCATCGAGGTCACCTACGAGCGCGACGACCTGGCACGCTGGCGCGACCTATGGATCATGCGCTTCGACACCGAAGGCCGCTGCACCCAGTTCGAAGAATGGCCCTTCACCCCAGACCAACCCGACGGACACTAATAGTGCTTGGTTAAGTGGTGGCCGTCTCGACCAGGGTCAGTGAACAATTTCCCACTGGAGTACGCCGGCTTCGATCTGGGGGCGGTAGCGTCGGATGTCGCGCGCCTGCTCGGTCGCTTCGGCGATATCGGCGATCATCGCGGCGAGTGAAGGCCAGGTCGCCGGTGTGCAGCCTGCCGTCGCGGCGGAGGCGGGTCTGAGAATCGATACCGGTCTGGTTGTGAGGCTTTCTCGGATTTGGTGGTCGTGGTTCTATGAGCACCAAGTAAGCGTTCGGGGGCCAGTGCGGAGCGCCGAGCGAGGGAGTACCGGATGGGCCCGCGGATTCTCATGAGGTTGGGGGTGCCGCCGGCGGCAGCGATCGTGCTGGTCCTCGGCCTGGTGCAGGTGGCACAGGCGCACATCGAGCGGCCGTCGTACTGGCCGTCTCCCGGTCCCGACTGTTCCGTCAGCCCGTGCGCGGGCGGGAAGGTGCCGACACCGCGGAGCCTGGCGTCGGCGGTCGAGAACGCCCCGCGGAGCACGACCCGGGTGGTGTGCCGGCCGGATTCCCTCGAACGGCTGGACGCCTCGATCAAGCGGGCGCTGAAGTCGGGCTACGACATCCGCCCGCACGACCACCGGGCTTTCGGCGCTGCCGAGGCGCGGGAGCTGAAGCGGATCAACCGGGCGCTGTTCGACCGGTGCCGGTACAGCGAGATCCAGCCCGCGGTGACCGATTCACGGAACAACGACCGGGTCGTGGTGCTGCCGGGTCTCTACACCGAGCCCACGGCGCGGAAGAAGCCGACCCACGACCCCGCGTGCGAGCAGTACAAGCTGAGCACGGGCGCGTACTCCTACCTCGGCGAGTACACCTGCCAGAACGACGCCAACCTGATCGCCGTGCTCGGACGGGCTCCCGGCGGCGGCGAGGACCCGGATCCGCCGCTCGTCGACCGGCACGGCATCCCCAACCTGGGCACGTGCGTGCGCTGCAACCTCCAGCTCGAAGGGTCGGGCGTGAGCGCCGACGACGTGGTCGTGGACGCCGGCGATCCGTCGTCCGGCAACGGCGGCCCGCGCAACTCGGCGAAGGACGTGGGCATCCGTGCCGACAGGGCCGACGGCTTCGTCCTGCGGAACATGACAGTCCGGCACGCTGAAGAACACAACATCTACGTACTGGAGAGCAACGGGTACCTGCTGGACAGATTCAAGACCTTCTACGCGGGCGAGTACGGCGTGCTCACCTTCGTCGAAGACCACGGTGTGATTCAGAACTGCGAGGCGGTCGGGAACGGCGACTCCGGGCTGTATCCCGGGTCGGGCGCGAAGACCGCGGCCGGACGCGACGAGAAGGTCTACCCGACCGCGCGCTACAGCCAGCAGATTCGGTACTGCGACTCGCACCACAACACCAGCGGTTATTCAGGCACCGACGGCAGCGCGACCTGGGTGCACCACAACAACTTCTACGACAATGCCCTCGGGTTCACCACGGACGTGTTCACCGCCGCCGGGCATCCCGGTTTCCCGCAGCAGGGCGACCTCATCGAGCACAACGACTTCTTCTCCAACAACTTCAACCCGTACCTGGCTGACAGCGACGTGGTGCCGACGGTGCCGGTCCCGGTGGGGAGCGGAATGTGGATCGCCGGCGGTGACGACAACGTCGTCCGCAATAACAGCTTCCGCGACAACTGGCGGCGTGGGGCCATGCTCTTCGCCGTGCCGGACGCGTTCGTCTGCTCCGATCAGCCCATGACAGGCTGCGACCCGCTAAAGTTGTCCACCTCGCACCGCAACCAGTTCTACGGCAACCGGATGGCAGGCAACGGCCTGGACTTCTGGTGGGACGCATTCCCCGGCAATTTCGGCAACTGCTGGTACTCCAACGGAACCGTCACCACGTCACCCACCAACCTGCCCGACTGCCTGAACGGAAGGGCGCCCTTCCTCAGCATCGGGTTCGGCAACCTGGGCAACGAACTCGAACTGCTCACCTGTATGGCCAACTTGAAGCCCGGCGGCCCGTGCCCCTGGTTCACGACCCCCGAGGCCCCCGCCCCGGCCGCGTCCAGGGCGGCGCCCGCCGGCGACCCCCACGATCACGGGGCGAGCGAACTCGACGACGCGATGCTCGCCGCGATGACCTGCCATTCCTGGCAGGAGATGACGACCGGCCAGCGCGACCACATGCTGGACAAGATGGCGGTGTTCATGGGTGGCCAGATCGACCATCCCGGGGCGCGCGGCACGACGCTGGGCAACAAGAAGGCGACCAGCATGCTCGACAACGCCTGCGGGCTGTCCTTCGCGGGCCCGTTCAAGCTCTACAAGCTCTACGCCCGAGCGGCGGCCTTCCCCCTACAACTCCCATAACGTCTCAAAGGGACCAGGAGCATGAGGCGCGGCCTCGCGATTCCGCGCGCTACTTTGGGGGCAATTGCCGGGTGATGGCGGGCTGGCGGGCCCCGGGGCGGCCCCGGTGAAGTTCGGTGGGCGGCGCTGGGAGGAGGCGGTCAGTCCTTCGGCGAAGTCGGGGGTGGTTCGCAGGCGGGTTTGCTCCTGGTTCTCACGACTCATGGCGTCGGCTACCCGATCGACCAGCTCCTGTCGCATGGTTCGTTTGATGCTCGCCACTGCCAGGGGTGCGGCGGATGCCATTCGGTCGGCAAGGCGCATCGCCGTTCGGCGGATGTCATCGTCGTCGGTCAGTTCGTCGAGAAGGCCGGCGCGGTGGGCTTCCTCGCCTTTGAAGCGGCGTCCGGTGATCAGGTAGTCGAGGGCCTTCTGGTGTCCGACGACGAGTGGGAGGGTCACTGAGATGCCGAAGCCCGGGTGGAAGCCCAGGCGGCTGAAGTTGGCGGCGAATCGTGAGCCCGCGCCACCGACCCGGAAGTCGGCGGAGAGTGCCAGGCCTAGCCCCCCGCCGATCGCCGCGCCCTGCACCGCGGCCACGACCGGGGTCCGGCAGCGGAACAGGCGGAGGGCTTGGGAATAGAGTTCGGACGCGTCGTCCAGAACAGCGTCAGAGCGGCTGAAGTCGGCACCGGCGCAGAAGTGCCTTCCCTGTGAGCAGAGAACGATCGCACGGCATGAGCGGTCGCGATCCAGAGCCTCGTAGGTGTCGGCGAGTTGAGCGATCAGAGCCGTGTCGAAGTGATTCGACGGGGGACGCCGGAGTTCGACCACGGCGGTGTGGCCCGCGATGTCGGTGTGGACGTCTTTCATGGCCGGGCCAACCGGTCCAGATGGGTGGCGGGGTCGCCGAGCAGGTGTTGAGCCGCCTTGGCCCGCCGGTAGTAGAGATGAAGGCCGTACTCCCAGGTGAATCCCATGCCGCCGTGAAGGTGGATGGCCTGATCGGCGGCTTGGAAGGCCGTCATCGAGGCGAGGGCGAGCGCGGCGGCCGCGGGGAGTTCGCCGGGTTCGGAATCGGCCGCCCGAGCGGCGTGACGAACCGCTGACTCGGCCAGTTCGCAGTCGACGTAGAGGTCGGCCAGGGCGTGCTTGACCGCCTGGAACGAGCCGATCGGCCTTCCGAACTGCACGCGGGTTCGCGCGTACCGCACGGTCATGTCCAGGCATCTGCGAGCCACTCCGAGTTGTTCGGCGGCGAGGCCGACGGCCGTCAGGTTCCAGGCGGCGTCGAGCGCCCGCGGCAGGTCGGGGCAGGGCAGCGGGCGGCCCGCGGCGCCGGCGAGCTCGATCCGGGCGGCGCCCCGGGTGAGATCGAGCGTGGTCAGGGTCCGCCGGACCAGGTCGTCGGCGTCCACGGCGAAGACCGCGCGGTGGTCGGCGACGACCAGGAAGACGTCGGCGAGGTCTCCGTCGACCACGCACGGTACCCGTCCGTGCAGGCGGCCGTCCGCGTCGGCCGTGATGGGCCCGGACGCGGGGTCCCACCACGGGGCCGCGGCGACGATCTTTTCTCCGGAGGCGATTCCGGCCGGCAGGTCGGTCCCGTCCAGTTGGAGGAGGAGGCTCGCGGCGAGCACCGAGGAGGACAGGAACGGGGCGGGGAGCAGCGCGGCCCCCATCTCTTCGAGGACGACGGTCAGCTCGGCGGCCCCCGCCCCCGCACCACCGTGCCGTTCCGGCACGATGAGGCCGGTCACGCCCAGGTCCTCGGCCAGGCGGCGCCATGTCTCCCGATCCGGCCCGGCGGCGGGTGGCGGGGCCCCGGCCAGGAACCGGCGTGTGGCGTCGCGGAGTTGCTCCTGCTCGGCGGTCGGTACCAGGCTCATGCGGTTCCTCTCGCACGCGACTCCGAGAAGGGGACGTCGCGGTCGGTGGCGGGCTCGCGAGGCAGGCCGAGTACCCGGTCGCCGATGATCTGCCGCTGGATCTCGTCGGTGCCTCCGGCGATGCGGGCGGACGGAGCGTCCAGGAGGGCGGCGGCGAGCCGGGCCGCGGCGCCGTCCTCCGGTTCCCACGCCAGCCCGGTGTGGCCGGCGATGTCGGCGATGGCGTCGGCGGAGAGGCGGGCGAGCCGTCCGGCGGCCAGCTTGCCCGCCGAGCCGCGGGGGCCGATGGGACGGCCCGCGCGCGCCTCCTCTCCCAGCCTGGCGGCCAGCAGTTCCGCGAGCCGCTCCGCCCGGTAAACCTCGGCCAGGCGGCGGCGGACGTGCCGGTCATCGGCGACGCCCCGGGCACGGGCCAGTGCGGCGAGCGCGGTGTGGGAGGCCGGGTGGTCGCGTGGAAGGCGCAGGTCGGAGATGGTGATCCGCTCGTGGCCGAGCATCCGCACCGCCGCGTCCCAGCCTTCGCCGACCGCGCCGACCACGGCGCCGGCGGGTAGCCGGACGCCGTCGAAGAACACCTCGTTGAAGCGAACGGTGCCGGTCATGTCGCGCAGCGGCCTGACCTGGACGCCCGGGGAGCCCATGTCCACGACGAACATCGTGATCCCCCGGTGTTTGGGCACGTCGGGGTCGGTGCGCGCCAGCACCGCCCCCCATTCGGCGTACTCGGCCCGGGACGTCCACACCTTCTGGCCGTGCAGAAGCCAGCCGTCGCCGTCCCGCCGCGCCCGCGTGGTCAGGCCGGCGACGTCCGAGCCCGCGTCGGGTTCGGAGAAGAGCTGGCACCAGATCTCGTCGCCGCGCAGAATCGGCCGCAGGAAGCGCCGTTTCTGCTCGGCGGTGCCGAGGTCCAGCAGTGTGGGGCCGACCATGCCGAGCCCGATGAGGAAGGGTCTGGCAGGCAGCGCGTAGTCCCTGGCCAGTTCGTCGAACGTGCGCTGTTCCACCTGGGTGAGTCCCTGGCCGCCGTGCTCGGTGGGCCAGGCGATGCCGGCGAATCCGGCCCCGTGCAGCTCCGCCTGGAAGAGCCGCGCCTCCGTCACGCCGGTGACGGGCTCGCGGGGGGCGTGCTCGGCCAGCCAGGCGGCGGCCCGGGCGGAGAAGTCCTCGGTCATCGGCCCTCCTTGAGGCGGTCGGCCAGGACGAGTGTCGCGGCGGAGGTGAAGATGCCGCCCACTCCCTGGACGACACTGATCTCCACTCCGTCCACCTGCCGGTGCGCGTCTCCGCGCAGTTGCCGGACGGACTCCTGGATCGCGAACATGCCGTACATGCCGGTGTGCGTGTAACAGAGGCCGCCGCCGTTGGTGTTCATCGGCAGGGAACCGCCGGGGGCCGTGTTGCCGTCCGCCACGAAGGCGCCCGCCTCGCCGCGGCCGACGAATCCGAGGTCCTCCAGCCCGTAGAGCGGCAGGTGCGCGAACGGGTCGTAGACCATCAGATGGTCGACGTCGGCGACGGTGACGCCGGCCTGCGCGAACGCCCGGCGGCTCGACTCGCGGAAGGCCCGGGAGGACGTGAGGTCCTCCATGTGGGCGACCAGCGGGCTCTCCCCCGCCTCGCCCGCCCCCAGCAGATGGACGGGCGTGCGCGGCAGGTCGGCGGCGCGTTCGGCAGCGGTCAGCACCAGGGCCGCTCCGCCGTCGGTGACGGGGCAGCATTCCAGCTTGTGGAACGGCCAGGCGACGACTCTGGAGGCGAGCACGTCCTCGACGGTGAACTCCTCGGCCCGCCAGGCCCTCGGGTTGCCGTGCGCCCAGCGGCTCTGCACGGCGGGGACGGCGGCCATCTGCTCGCGCGTGGTGCCGGTCTCGTGCAGGAAGCGCAGGGCGGGAAGGGTGAAGGCGGTGACCGCGCCGCGCACCCCGTACGGCGCCTCGAACTGGCGGGACAGGGAATCGGGCGGTGTGCGCCGTGACGGCCGCCCGATCCGCGACCGTCCGGATTCGCCGTGCAGGACCAGCACGGTGGTGCACAGCCCCGCGTCGATGGCCGCCGCCGCGTGGCCGACGTGCACCAGGAACGAGCAGCCGCCCACGGTGGTGCCGTCGTGCCAGGACGGGGTGACGCCGATGTGGTGCGCGATGTCGATCGGCGAATGCCAGGCGGTGGCGATGCCGTCCACGTCGGCCGGGGTCAGTCCGGCGTCGGCCAGCGCCATGGCGGCCGCGCGGGCGTGCAGGTCCGGCTCCGACAGGTGGGGAAGGACGCCGACGTCGGTCTCCGCGGCCCCCACGATCGCCACCCCTCGCGGTTTCACGGGCCTGCCTCCGGCACCGGCTGGAACAGGGGCAGCGCCTGGTCTCCACGCGGCTCGATGACCAGTTCCAGCGGCAGGTCCAGCGGGAGGGCGCGGGGATCGGGCGGCACGTCGACGAGGTTGGTGATCATGCGTGGGCCCTCGTCCAGCTGCACGATCGCGATGACGTAGGGGACGTCGCCGGCGTATCCCGGAGCGGGGACGTGGTTGATGACGTACGAGCTGAGCCTGGCGCGTCCGCTCACGGGAGTCCATTCGAGGCGGGACGAGCCGCAGAAGGGACAGGCGATACGCGGGTAGAACACGTGCCGGACACAGTCTTCGCAGCGTTGAAGGCGCAGTTCACCGGCTCTGGTGCCGTCCCAGAAGGGCTGCGTGGCCGGAGTGGGGACGGGCACCGGGCGGCTGTCGGCGGCCACCGGTCAGCCCGTCCGGACGGAGCCGAGGGCGGGTGCGGCGTTGGGCCGGGCCCGTTCGATCAGTGCGGGGAGCACCTCGCCGAGTTCGCCCGGATCCCAGCGTTCGGGGCGGTCGATCGACGGGCCCGGCCGCCAGCCCTCGGCGACGGTGATCGCGTTGCCCCGGACGCCGAACATGCGGCCCGTGACGCCCCGGGAGTGCGGGCTCGCCAGCCACACCACCAGGGGGGCGATGGTGGCCGGGTCGCGCAGCGGGTCCGCCTCCCGGCCCGCGTAGGCGGAGAGGCCGGCGGTCAGGCGGGACGCGGCGGCCGGGTACACGCAGTTGACGGTGACGCCGTACCGTTCCAGTTCCAGGGCGGCGGTGAGGGTGAACCCGGCGATCCCGGCCTTCGCGGCGGCGTAGTTGCACTGGCCGGGGTTGCCGAACAGGCCGCTGGACGAACTGGTGTTGATCAGGCGAGCGTCGACCGGCCCGTCCGCTTTGGCGCGGGCCCGCCAGTGGGCCGCGGCGTGCCGCGAGACGGCGAAGGTGCCGCGCAGGTGCACGCGGACGACGTCGTCCCAGTCGGACGCCGTCATGTTCACCAGCATCCGGTCGCGGAGGATGCCGGCGTTGTTGATCACGATGTCGAGGCCGCCGAACTCGCGTACCGCGGTCCCCACCAGGCGCCCGGCCGCCTCGTGGTCGGCGACGTCGTCGGTGCTCGCGACCGCGCGTCCACCGGAGGCCCGGATCTCCTCGGCGACGGCGAGGGCGGGACCGGGGTCGGCGCCGGAGCCGTCCCGGGCGCCCCCGAGATCGTTGACCACGACGGCCGCTCCCTGCCGGGCCAGCTCCAGGGCGTACGCCCGGCCGATTCCCCGGGCGGCGCCGGTGACGATGGCCACGCGTCCCTTGCACAGGTCGGTCATTCCGCTGTCCTTCCTTCCTGACAGGTCGTTCACTGGTGGGCCGTCCCGTCGCGAAGCAGCTCGGCGGTCTGCGCCGCGCTGTGGCCCAGTTCGCCGAGCACGGCCGCGGTGTCGGCTCCCCGGGGCCTGGCGGGGTGTGCGCCCGGCCCGGGGTCCGTGACAGCGCGATGGGCACGCCGAGTTCCCACCGACGGCCGGTGACGGCGACGAGGCCCCGGTGCCGCACCCGGGCTTCGGCCAGGGCTTCGGGGACGGTGTCGACGGGAGCGGCGTTGGCCGCCAAGAACACAGCACGTCCCGCCCGCTGGGTGGGACAGATCAGGGCAGATGTGGCGCTTGCCGCGGTTGATGCCGTCGAAGTAGCCGCTCGTGCCGTCGCCGAAGGGCCCGTCGAGGGCTCCGGTCATCGTCATGCCTCCCCGCAGGCCACGGCCCAGGCGTCGCCGCCCATCGCGGCGGCGACGCGGTCCCGCCAGCGGGCCTCGGATCCGTACTCGTCACGCCATGACCACAACCGCAGGGTGAGGCGCCGCAGGACGTGCTCGCGGGTCACCCCGATGGCGCCGTGGATCTGGTGGGCCGTCGCCGCCGCCGCGCCCGCCGCGCGGCCCGCATCGGCCTTGGCGCAGGCCACGGCGGTCCCGGCGGCCGGACCGCCGGCGCCGAACGCCACCGTGGCCGCCTCGGCGCCGGTCTCCAGCAGCATCACCTCGCCTGCGAGTTCGGCCAGAAGCTGCTGGACGGCCTGGAACCGCGCGATGGGCCGGCCGAACTGCTCGCGTTCGGCGGCGTGGCGCAGCGAGAGGTCCAGGACGCGACGCGCCGCCCCGGCCATGGCGATGGTCCTTGCCAGGGCTCCGTGCAGCATCAGGTCGGACGGAGTGAACGGGGACGGCACGGCATCGACGGCGACGGCGTCCAGCGTGATGTCGTCACGCGGCTCTCCGGCGAGGTTGCGGCCCGGCTCGACGGACACCGCGCAGCGTTCGACCAGCGCGGCCAGCGTCCCCTCCGGGCCCTCGACCGCCAGTGCGATGCGGTCGGCGTGCGCGGCCCAGGGGACGCGGCTCAGCCGGCCGCTCAGCCGCCAGCCCGCGCCGTCCCGTTCGGCCCGGACCTCGCCCGGCCACGGCCCGCCGCGCACCGACCCGGCGGCCGTGAGCGGCCCCGGCGGGACGGGCAGCCCGGCGGCGCTCAGCAGGCGCCCGGCCAGCCAGGTCTCGGCCAGCGGAACGGCGGCCGCGTGATACCCGGCCGCACGGAGGACGGCGGCCGCGTCGGCGAGGCCGCCGCCGGCGCCTCCGGAACGCTCGGGTATGCCGATGGCCGTCAGGCCCGCTTCGTACAGGGCGGGCCAGGCGTCGCCGGCCCGCTCGACGAGGATCCGGTTCACGGTGTCGTCGAGCAGCGCCATCAGCGGACTCCCAGCTCGCGGGCGACGATGCCGCGCAGGATCTCCGTGGTGCCGCCGCGGAGGGTGAACCCGGGTGCCTGCACGACGGCCTCGGCGAGGGCGCGGGCCAGCGGGGCGGGTGAGTCCGGATCGGGCTCGACCGGGATGTGGGCTCGCACAACGTCGATGACCTCCCGTTCGAAACGGGTGCCGAGATCCTTGACCAGCGCCGCCTGCGCGCCGGCGCCGTCGCCTCGTTCGAGGGCCCCGGCGACCGCCATGGACGCCTGCCGCAGCGTCCACAGCCGGGCCAGCAGCCCGCCCAGGGCCCGGCGCGCGGCGTCATCGCCGGTCTGCGCGGCCGCCGCCCGGATCAGCGGGAACGTGCTGAGCATCCGCTCGGGGCCGCCGCGCTCGTGCGCCAGTTCCGCGGTGACCTGCCCCCAGCCCGCGCCGGGCCGGCCGAGGAGCATGCCGTCGGGCACGAACGCCTCGTCGAAGGTCACCTCGTTGAAGTGGTGCTCCCCCGCGAGCCCGCCGATCGGCCGGATCGTCACCGCCGGGTCGGGCAGCGTCACCAGGAACTGGCTCAGTCCGGCGCGGCGATCGGGGCCCGGGGGTGCGGTGCGGGCCAGCGCGAGGATGACGTGGGCGCGATGGGCTCCGCTGCTCCACACCTTGGTGCCCGTCAGCGACCATCCGTCGCGGACGCGACGGGCCCGGGTGCGCGCCGACGCCAGGTCGGAGCCGCTGTCGGGCTCGCTCATCCCGATGGCGAAGAAGCACTCGCCACGGACGATCGCGGGCAGGAACCGCCGCCGCTGCTCGGACGAGCCGTGCGCCACGAGGGCGGGCGCCATCTGCCGGTCGGCGACCCAGTGGGCGGCGACCGGGGCACCGGCCGCCAGCAGTTCCTCGATCACCGTGAACCGTTCCAGCGGGCCGCGGCCGTGCCCGCCGAGGCGGCGGGGCACGGTCATGCCGAGCCAGCCTCGCTCGCCCAGTCTCCGGCTGAAGGCGGGGTCGAAGCCGGTGAGCCAGCTGTCGCAGCGCGGGGTGAACTCCGCCCCCTCCAGGAAGGCCCGCACCTCCAGGCGCAGGTCCGTCGCGGCGGGCGCTGCGCCGGGGAGAGACAACCTCATGACGCGATGCCCTGTTCCGCCAGGGCGGCGACCAGCGCGTTGCGGTCGGGTTTGCCGACGGGGGTGAGCGGGAGGCGCTCCACGATCACTACTTCGTCGGGGCGTTTCGGGCCGGCCACTCTGGTGCGGCAGTGCCGGTGGACGTCCTCGGGCGTGCAGGTGCCGACCACGGCCGCCACCACCCGCTCGCCGAGGGTGCGGTCCGGTATGCCGACGACGCCGACGCCGGCAACACCGGGGCAGGTGCGGATGGCGTTCTCCAGGTCGGCGGGGTGGATGTTGAAGCCGGCCCGGATGATCAGCTCCTTGCGGCGCCCGGCGATGCGCAGGTACCCGTCCTCGTCCTGGCTGCCCAGGTCGCCGGTGTGCAGCCAGCCGTCGCGGATCGCCTCGGCGGTGGCGGCCTCGTCCCTCCAGTAGCCCGCCATCACGGCGGGGCCTCGCACGATGATCTCGCCGATCCGGCCGGGCGGCGCGTCCCGCCCGTCCGGGTCGACGATGCGGACGTCGACGCCCTCGAACGGGACCCCGACGCTCCCCCGGCGGTGCGGCCGGGACGGCGAGTCGCCCGCGATGAGCGTTCCTGACTCGGTCAGCCCGTACCCCTCGATCACACGGACCGGGAGAGAGTTCTGGACGGTCTCGATGAGGTCGGGCGGGCAGGGTGCCCCGCCGACGTAGAGGGTGCGCAGGGTACGCAGCGCGCCCGAGTGGACGTGCCCCTGGTCGAGCAGGGCCTGGAGCATGGCCGGGACGACGTCCGCGACCGTCACGCCCTCCTCCCGGACCGTGGCGGCGAAGTCGTCCGGGTCGAAGCGCCGCCGGACCAGCAGGCGCAGCGGCCGCAGGTAGGTCACCAGGAAGGCGATCAGGCCGAACCCGTGCGAGAGGGGCAGGGTGACCAGGCTGACGTCCTCCGGCCGGGCGTCATCGGCGGTGGCGGCCATCGCGGCGGCGGCGGTGAGGTTGCGGTGGGTCAGCATGACGCCCTTGGACCGGCCGGTGGTGCCGCCCGTGAACAGCACGGCCGCGAGGTCGCCCTCGTCGTGTCCGCCCGGGACGACGTCCGCCGCCGACCCTGCCCACGGAACGTCGCCGCCGTCGCCGGCCAGCGGGAAGGTCCCGCCCGTCGCGGCGCGCGCCGCCCGGACGGTGTCCGCGGTGTCCGCGGAGACCAGGACGGCGGCGGGCTCGGCGCTTTCGAGGATGTGCGCGACCTCGTCCGGGACGAGGGCCGGCATCAGCGGGGTGATCGCGGCACCGGCCCGCCAGATCGCCTCGTACGCCACGAGGACGTCGACGCCGTTGGCCATCATGACCCCGACGCGGTCACCGCGCCGCACGCCCTGCGCCTGGAGGCCGCCGGCGAGCCGGCGGGCCCGCTCGGCGAGCCGGTGCCCCGTCCAGCCTCCGGTGTGGTCGGTGGCCCGGACCCGGTCGCCGTGTCCGGCGAGATAGGTGTCGATCAGCTCGACGATGTGCACGTCCGTCACTCCCCGTTCAGAACATCGCGATGTTGAGGCCGCCGTCGACGACGAGCTCGGCGCCGGTCACGTAGGACGCCTCGTCGGAGAGCAGGAAGACCACGCAGCGAGCGACCTCCCACGGGGTGCCGACCCTGCCCATGGGGATGCCGCCCGTCAGGTCCGGCACGTGCTCGGCGGGGATCCCCGCGAGCGCCCGGCGCAGCATCGTCGAGTCGATGACGCCCGGGAGGACGGTGTTGACCCGGACGTTCATGGGCGCCGCGGCGGCGGCGGCGTGCCGGGACAGGCCGAGCAGCGCCGCCTTGCTGGTGTCGTAGGAGATCCCGGCGCCGCCGGTGCGGTAGGCGTTCAGCGAGGACATGTTCACCACGGCCCCGCCGCCCGCATCGGCCATCTCAGGCAAGGCGTGCCGGACGGTGAGCAGGTGGCCGCGCACGTTGACCCGCATGATCCGATCGAAGGTGTCCGCGTCGGTGTCGGCCACGCCGCCCGCGTCGGCGATGCCCACGTTGTTGACCAGCAGGTGCAGGGCGCCGAACGCCTCGACCGCCGCCGCGACCGCGGCCGCGCACTGCTCCGGGTCGGCCACGTCGCAGGCGACGGCCCCGGCCCTGCCACCGGCGTTCCTGATCTCCTCGGCCGTCGCCTCGGCGGCGTCGGCGCGCAGGTCGGCGACCATGACGGCGGCGCCCTCCGCGGCAGAGGCCAGCGCGGCGGCCCGGCCGTTGCCGATCGGCAGCCGCTCGCGGTCGCGCGGCGGCCCGTCCGAGCCGCCGCCGATCACCAGCAGCACCTTGTCGTCGAGTCGTCCCATGGGTTCGGTCCTTTCGGGGGGCGGAGGTCAGGCGTGCACCGCAGGGATGCGGCCGGCCCACGGCATCGCGGCCTCCAGCTGGGACGCGACCCGGATCAGCACGTCCTCGCGGCCGTGCGCGGCACCGAGCTGCACGCCGACGGGCATCCCGTCGGCGGCCCAGTGCAGGGGCAGGGAGATGGCGGGCTGCCCGCTGACGTTGAACGGGACGGTGAAGGTGCTCGCCTCCATGCCGAGGCTGGAGAACGGGTCCTCCTTCGTGGGGTTGAACAGGCCGAGCGGCGGCGTCTGGCCGGTGAGCGTGGGGGTCAGCAGCAGGTCCCACCCGTCGTCCTCCCACCACCGCTCGATCTCGCGACCCCGCTCGCGGAGCGCGTCGACTCCGGCGGCGTACTGGACGCCCGTGACGGTGCGGCCGACCTCGGTGTAGGCCCAGGTCTGCGGCTCCATGTCGTCCTCGGTGAGCGGCCGGCCGACCAGGCGGCCGAAGCGCTCGATCTCGCGGAGCACCACCACGCCGACGCACGGCATGAACTCCATCGGCCAGCTGCCCTGGCGGAGCACCTCGGGGTATCCGTCGCGCACGTCGTGGCCGAGCCCGGCGAGGACGTCGGCGGCGGCGCGGGCCGCGGCGGCGCATTCGGGGTCGACCGCGGTCTGCCCGGTGGGGTCCTCGGTGAGCACGCCGATGCGGAGCCGCCCCGGGTCGGCGCCGACCTCCCCGGCGAACGGGCCGGGCGGCGACCACGCGCCGAAGGCGTCGCCGGGCCGGTGGCCGCCGGTGACGTCCAGCAGCGCGGCGCAGTCCCGGACGCTCCGGGTCATCCATCCCTCGTGCGCCATGCCGGACACGTTGTCGGAGTCGATCACCTGGGGGCCCTGCGAGATCCGGCCCCGGGTGGGCTTGATCCCGACGATCCCGCATTTGGCCGCGGGCTCCCGGACGGACCCGCCGCCGTCGCTGCCGTGGGCGACCGGGACCAGGCCGGCCGCGACCGCCGCCGCGGCGCCGCCGCTGGATCCGCCGGTGGAGCGGGAGGTGTCCCACGGATTGCGGCATGTGCCCCAACCCGCGGACTCGGTGGTGGCGACCAGGGCCATCTCGGAGGTGTTGGAGCGCCCGGCCAGCACGAACCCGGCGGCGCGCATCGCCTGGACGAGGTAGGTGTCGTGGTCGGCGCGCAGCCCGGCCGCGATGACGCCCTTGATGCCCGCGGCGTAGATGTCGCCTTTGGACGGCATGACCTCCTTGAGGAGGTACGGAACGCCGCGGAAGGGCCCGTCAGGGGCGTCCGCGGCCTCCGCGCGCGCTTTGCCGGCGAGCGTGACGACGACGGAGTTGAGCTGCGGGTCGACCTTGCCGATGCGGTCGAGCGTCTCCTCGACCAGCTCGCCCGGGGTGATCTCGTTCCGGCGAACGAGTTCTGCTAGGCCGGTTGCGTCGATGAATGCGTCAGGCATGAGGCCCTCCCGTGACCGATCTGAAGTGCTCCGAGCTATGTTCAAGTGACCTGGTCATATGTACAGATTCAGCATCGGGCGCCGCCCCTCGGCTGTCAAGAGGCGCCGAGGGCGGCGATGACCTCGGCCGCGGCCCGCTCCCCGGACCGCACCGCCCCCTCCATGTAGTTCATCCAGACCGCGGACGTCTCGGCCCCCGCCCAGTGGACGCGGCCGACCGGCTCGCGCAGATGCGGGCCGTACCGCGTCCACCCGCCCGGCCCGAAGTTGCCGCCGAAGCAGCCCCGCGTCCACGGCTCGCTCGTCCAGTCGGTCTCCACGTACCCCGACGGACGCACCGCGCGTTCGCCGAAGTACCGGCCCAGGACCTCCAGCACCGCCTCGCGGCGCGCCCCGGAGGGCAGCCGGGCCAGGGCCCTCGCGTCGTCTCCCTGCGAGAAGGCCACGAGCACTCCGTGAGCCCCGTCGGGGGGCGAGTTGTCGAACGTGACCGTGACGGGGCCCCGGTCGCGCATCAGGCCGCCGTTCAGTCCCTCGTCCCGCCAGAACGGGGCGTCGTAGAGGCAGCTGATCTTGATCGTCGATCCCGGCGTCATCCGCCGCTGGAGTTCGGCGCGCGCGGCCGGCAAGGGCGGGTCGTACTCGATCCGGCCGCCGAGCACGGGCGGGACGGCCACGATCGCGCGGCGGGCCCGCACCGTGAGGTCCCGGGCGGACACCTCCACGCCGTCCGGCGTCTGCCGGACACGGTCCGCCGGGGCGGCCAGGCGCACGGCGCGGGCGCCCAGCACGCCGGCCAGCCGTACCGCGAGTTCTTGCGCGCCGCCCGCGAACCTGCGTTCCTGCGCGCCGCCGGCCACCTCCGTCAGCAGGTCCACCGAACCGGCCGACCGGATGTAGGCCAGGACGTGCAGCAGCGACAGCTCGGCCGGCTCGGCCGCGAAGACCGCCGTGATCAGCATGCGCATGACGCCGTACGCGTCCGGCTCCCCGCTGTCCCGGAGCCAGTCCTCGAAGGTCGGCGCGTCCCATTCGACGGCGTGCGCCGCCGTCCAGGGCGCGTCCGGCGGCAGCTCCGACGCCATCCGTTCCAGCTCGGCGAGGAGCCGCTTGGCGCGCTTGTACGCGAGCCGGCCGCCCGCCAGGTCGATCCGCGTCCTCCCCGCGTGGTAGGTGGCGAACGTGGCGACGCCGAGATCGCCGGCCAGGGCCGCCAGGCGGTCCTGCGTGGGCCCGATGAACTGCCCGCCCGCCTCCACGGCGCCGCCCGGGGCGGGGCGGGTCCAGGTCCGGCCGCCCACCCGGTCGCGCGCCTCGATGACCAGTGGGCGCAGCCCCGCGCGCCGCAGGTCGCGGGCGGCCACCAGCCCCGCCAGCCCCGCCCCTATGACGGCCACGTCGGCCGTCTCGTCCCTACTCAGATCGTCCACCTCCACGAAGGGTGTCGTGATCGGACCCGCTCAGGGGCCTGCCGGAAACGAAGGCCCTGAGCACGTTGTCGGTGATGCGGGAGATGTCGTTGTCGTAGCCGTCGTGGGCGAGGGCGCCGCACCACGCGATGGAGCCCGTCGAGAAGACGGCGCCCCCGTTCGGATAGGGCACCAGCACCAGATCGGCCTTGACCGGCCAGTCGGTGGCACCGACCGGGATGTCCGCGGGGTCCGTCTCGTAGGACGAGGAGTGGTCCGAAGGCGACGACGAGGCCAGCACGACCGCGCCTTCGGGGGTGCCCAGGGCGATGTCCGCCCGATCGAGTTCGTATCCGGCGGCACCGTGCTCCTGCACGAGGGACGGGTGGTCTCCGATCAGATCGTGATCGTCGTCGATCCCCTCGAAGACGAACGCCACGCCGGGGTCGCGACTCCGGGCACTGCGGCGGTAGGGCGCCGCGCGGTCGTAGCCGGCGGCCGTGAACCCCACTCCCACGAGCCGCTGCGGCGGTCGCCCGCGGTGCCGCCAGATCCCGCCCGGCTCACCGGTCGTGCTGTGGTGTCCCTCGCCGGGACCCGCCGCCCACGCACGGGCTCCCGCGGTGCGGCGGACCTCGATGACGTGGGGCTCCTCCGGCGAGTACGACGTGACCCAGTAGAACCCGTTGCCCCCGAGGTACATGACCCGTCCGCCGGCCCTCAGATACGCCTCCAGGGCGTCGAGCATCCGTTCCGACCAGTACTCGGGGTGCGTGCCGACGATGACGACCTTGTAGGGCGACAGGAGTCTCGCGCCCTCGCGGTGCAGGATCTCGTCGGTGAGGACGTCGGTCCTGTGCCCCTTGTGGCCGAGCCAGTGCGTCAGGTGCAGATCGGCCGGGAGCAGGTGCGGATAGCTGGGGACGTCCTGCCATCGTCCCGGGACGTCGGGGAACTTGAGCCGCACCTTCGGCCGCATCGTGAGGTTCGGCCGCAGCCGCGACGAGTAGCACGTCCCGCTGCCGTCGTCGTGGACGTCGTACAGGCTGAGCAGCCTCATCTCGAGCTCGCCCGGCCTCAGCGGCTCGCCCCGGTCCTCCCAGAACTGGGTGGCCGCGAGGTTGGCGTAGGCGAGATAGGTCGTGGTGGGGACGAGGTAGGCGATCTCGGAATCCGCCGTGCCCGGCCTCGGGCGGACGAAGAACGGAACGTGGTCCTCGGCGGTGGACGTCCGCAGCCGGGCGGCGTAGACACCGCTCGGCAGGTCCGGCGGCACCACGAGTTCGACATCGGTCTCCCAGCCCGCGTCGGTGAGGTCGTCGTCGTGGAAGTGGATCGCGCCGTACTCCTCGGGGGCGCGGTGGAAGGCCGTCTCCCGGCCCGTCCAGTTCCACCCGGTCATCGCCCGGGCGGGCGTGTTCACCGTCCGGCCGTGGAACTGGTTCGGGGACAGGTCGATCACGTCCCGCGTGCCGGGCCGCGGCGAGAAGTCCCACGCGGCGACGAGGCCGTCCGCACGCGCTCCGGAGCCGCCGGCGCGCGCCGACGCCTCGATCGCCTCGGCGCCGAGCAGGACGCCGTAGAGCCGTGGTGCGTCGATCTTGCCGTTGAAGACCGCCGCGACCCGGGCGCCCGCGTCGTGACCCGCGATGATCAGGCGCGCCCGGCTCGGCGCCACCGTCGCCACCGGGTGTTCGGCCGCGGTCGTGGAACCGTCGTCCGGCCACCGCACCAGCGCGGTCTGGCTCACCCGGACCCGGCCGGTACGGGAGTCATAGGACGCCGAGACCAGGTACCACCGGCCGGCTCGCAGCGGCCGCCCGGTGCCGGCGCGCACGACGGTCTCCCCGTCACCGGCCCAGAACTGGACGTCGCCGCCCGCACCGAGGAAGAGCCCGTACCCCCGAGCACCGTCCCATTTGGTCAGGATGCCCTGGACGCCTTTGCCGGGCTGCGTCGGAAACACCCAGGCGTGGAGCGTGACGGCGTCGCTCAACCGCAGCAGGGGATGGTCGGCGACCTCGACGTACGACCCGAAGTCCAGCGGCTGTTCCCGGCCCGGGTACTCGGCGGCGGCCGGGCACTCCACCTCCTCCTCCAGGAAGCCGGGGCCGGCGGGATTCTCGTCGCCGTGCAGGAGCCGGACCAGGTCGAACCGGAACCTCGGGGCGGTGCAGCTGACCTTGAAGGCCACGGTCTCGCCCGGGGCGGCGGTCATGGGGTCGCTGTACCCGACGATCTCCGCGCCGCGCAGCTCACCGTCGAAGGTGATGCGGTCCCTCACCTCTTCGGACATGCCGTTCCTCTCCTCACCCGCGCAGGGTGCTGACGTAGCCCTTCATGACCGCGCGCTGCGCGAACGCGTAGCCGGCCAGCACCGGCGCGAGCGCGATCAGCGTGCTGGCGAAGATCAGCGGCCAGTCGGCGGAGAACCTGCCGACCAGGGAGTAGACCGCCACGGGGAGCGTCACCCGGTCGGTGCCGCCCACGACCACCAGCGCGACGAAGAAGTCGTTCCAGACGAACAGGCCGGTCAGCGCCGCCACGACCCCGGTGGCCGGACGGACCAGTGGGAAGACGATCCGCACCAGGATCAGCAGGGAGGAGGCACCGTCCACCCGGGCGGCCTCCTCGTAAGCCGCCGGCAACCCCCGGATGAACCCGGCGTACAAGAAGACGGCCAGCGGCGTCTGCAGGCCCAGATAGACCAGGATCAGGCCGGCGCGCGTGCCGGCCAGCCCCGTGTCCACGAGGAACACGTAGAGCGGGATGACGCCGAGTTGGATCGGCATGATCATCGCGAGCATGAACAGCCCCGACAGCAGTCCGGACAGCCGGGACGTCCGGCGGGCCAGCGCGTAGCCGGCGGGCGCGGCGGTGAGCACCAGCAGCAGCACCACGACCGCCGTCGTCAGGACGCTGTTGAACAGCGCCTGGCCGAACGAGACCGTGCCCCCGCCCGCCTGCTCCCATGCCTGGGCCAGGTTGGCGGTCGTCGGGCTCGACGGCGGCGCGAACGACGAGCCGGCCGCCTCCCCGGGCGTCTTGAACGCCGTCGCCACGACGAAGTAGACCGGCGCCAGCACGGGGACCGCCGCGATCCACAAGCCGGCCTCCCGGAACGCCGTCCATCGCGTGTATCCGTGCATCACCGACTCCTGGAGCGCAGCAGGCGGACCTGGACGAAGCAGACGGCGAACACCAGGGCGACCAGCAGCAGGGCGACCGCCGCGCTGTAGCCGTACCGGCCGGTCACGAAAGCCTGCTTGTAGACGTGGGTGCCGAGCGTCTCGCTGGCTCCGGACGGCCCGCCGCCGGTGAGGGCCATCACCTGGTCGAACGCCATGAACGCGAGGATCGTCGACAGGACCGTGCCCACCGTGACCGAGGGAAGCAGCAGCGGCAGCGTGACGTGGCGGAAGCTCCGCCAGGCCCCGGCGCCGTCCACCGCCGCAGCCTCCAGCACCTCGGTCTGGACACCCTGGAGACCGGCCAGGTAGATCAGCATGTGGAAGCCGGAGAACTGCCACACCATCACCAGGACGACCATCGGCAGCGCGGTCGAGGGGCTGCCCAGCCAGGGATGCGCGGCGGCACCGAGGCCGCCCGCCCGGAGCGCCTCGTTGAGCGGGCCGGCGGCGTCCAGGATGTACTTCCACACGTAGGCGACCACGAGCGGGCTCACGACCGCCGGGAGGAAGAACAGGGTCCGCAGCACGTTCCGCGTCCTGAGCGAGCGGGACAGCCCGAGTGCCAGGCCCAGCCCCACGGCGTTGACCCCTGTCACGTAGAGAACGGTCAGCACCACGGTGTGGAGCAGCACGCCCCGCCCCTCCGGCTCGGTCAGGAACTCGCGGAAGTTCCCGAGCCCGACCCAGGCGGGTGACGTCAGGCCGTCCCAGTCCGTGAACGCGTAGCCCGCGCCGACCAGCGACGGTCCGAGCAGCAGCCCGGAGCAGAGCAGGGTGGACGGCACGAGGAACAGCAGGGGCACCCGGCGGGCGGCGCGCCGTCCGCGGAGGCCCGCACCCCGCCGGGCAAGGCGCGCCCGGTGCCCGGCCCTCAGGGCGCCGTGGGCGTCCACGCCGAGTCCATTCCCTTGAGGACTCCCTCGGGGCCCTCCTGGCCGAGGAGCAGCTTGGTGATGCCGCTGTCCAGGCGTGTCCCGACCTCCGGGTTCGGCCAGTTCTGGTCCATGATCGGGGCGGTCCTGCCCGCGGTGAGGTAGGGGGTGAGCGCGGTGCCGTAGTCCGGCACGCCCGGATCGTCCTTGCCCGCCGGTATGCCGGGGACGCTGTCGTCGATCTCGCTGTACCTGACCCGGTTCTCGGCGTAGAAGTCGAGGAACCTGCGGGCGAGTTCGCGGTTCGCGGCCTTCCGCGGGACGGCCAGTCCGCTGACGGGGGCCGACGGCACGCGCACCGCGGACGAGTCGTCGCCGCCCGGGAAGGCGAACATCGCCAGGCGCGCCTTGGGGTCGCCGGCCGCGAACAGCGGCATCGTCGCCGTCGGCGCGATCGCCATGAGCGCCTTGCCCTGGCCGAGGGAACGGGCGGCGGCGTCCTGGGAGACACCGGTGGCGTTCCTGTCGAAGCAGCCTTCGTCCTTCATGGTCGCGAACCGTTCGATCGCCTGCCGCCAGCCCGGCGTGCCGGCGAACGTGATCTCGCCCTTCAGGCGCTGCTCCCCCGCCCGGGGGTTGTCGGCGAAGACGGTCGACGCGGCGAGCGCGAAGACCGCCCAGCGCGCCATGGCGGACCCCTGCTGGGCGCCGAAGGCGAAGGCCGCCGTGCCGCTTCCCGCGGTCTCGCGGCAGATCGCGAGCACGTCCCGGAACGTCTTGGGGACCCGCAGGTCCCGCTTCTCGAAGGTCTCCGGGTTGTGGAACACGCCGATGGAGGTCGCGTCGACCGGCAGCGCGTAGATCTTGTCCCCCTTCTTGGACACCGCCGCACCCGGACCGGTGACCAGGTTCGTCCACGGCGCCCCGCCGAGATCGGCCACCAGTCCCTTGTCCGCGAGCACGAGCACGTTGCCGGCGTCGCCGTAACCGAGGAGCATCCGCGCCACGTCCGGCACCTGGTTGCCGCTGAGCTGCCTGCGCAGGGTCTCCGAGTACTGGACGTACGGGGTCTTCTTCACGGTGACCTTGACGCCCGCGTTGGCCTTCTCGAATTCGGCGGCGGCCGTGTCGAGGGGATCCTTGCCCTGGCCGGTGTCCCAGGCGGCGACGACGAGTTCGCCGTCGCGGCCGGTCCCGGCCCCGGCACCCCCGCAGCCGGCCGCCAGGAGCAGCGACGCCGACAGGGCCAGGGGCACCAGCACACCGTCCGATCTCGTCATGACCGTGTTCCTTCCGAGGTGAGGTGGAGCCGGTGGGTGCCGCCGCCCACGGTCAGGACGAGCTCGTCGCCGTCGCGCCGCGGGCCGGTCGCGGGGACGCCGTCCCCGGTGAGCCGGGGGGCGTCGAGACCGCCGCAGGGCAGCCGGACCTCCGCCTCGGCGGACGGGGGGACCGTGAGCGTCACGTGGAGCCCGTCCGCGCCGGCCCGCCAGTCGATCGCCGCGTCCCCCCGGACGGTGCGCACGCGGGCGCCGGCGTGGGCGAGGCGGTGGGTGAGGCTGGGCCGGACGAGGATGCGCCGCCAGCCCGGAGCCGCCGGGGTCAGCCCGGCGACGTCGTTGTAGAGGAACGTCCCGATCATCGCCAGCAGCTTCATGTTGCGGCTGAACGTGGGGTCGCCGCCCCAGGTCTCCCAGACGGTGGTCGCGCCGCGTGCCACCTGGTCGCCCCAGCTGGGGAAGGTGGTCCGGGTGGCGATCCCGTACATCACGTCCGCCGGCTCGCCGGTCAGCACGTGCTGCAGCGCGGCGGTGCCCATCGTCCCGGTGGACAGGTGGCCGCCATCGCGCCCGATCTCCTCGACCAGCCCGGCCAGCGCGCGGTCCCGGTGCTCGGCGGGGACCAGGCCGAACCACAGCGGCATGGCGCGGGAGGTCTGCGACCCGGTGGCGTAGCTCGCCGTGGCTTCGTCGAAGAACCGCTCGTTGAAGGCACGGCGGATGTCCCCGGCCAGTTCCCGGTAGCGGGCGGCGTCGGCGCTCTCCCCGATCGCCTCGGCCGCGCGGGCGGTCATCGAGGTGACGGCGAAGAACCAGGCCGTGGAGGTCAGCTCGACCGGCGTGCGCTTGGGGAAGACGCTGCACGTGCCGTCCGGCTGCGGCTCCATGTGGTCGCCGAGCCCCTCGGTGAGGATGAGGCCGTCCGAGCGTGACCGGAGGAACTCCACGCCGCGCCGCATCCCCGGGTAGTGCCGTTCGAGGATGGTGCGGTCGCCGTAGAAGCGGTACAGGTTCCAGGCGACGCTCGGGTACGACGTCATGGCGAAGTCGGGCTGGGCCCCGTACGGCCAGTACATGACGTGCTCGAAGTCGTCGGGGACGTCGTAGCCCTCGGGCGCCTCCATGGTGATCTTGCCTCGCCAGTGGATCGGGCAGACCAGCGGGAAGCGGCCGTCCGGGAGCTGGGCGTCGGCCAGGTCGTCGAGCCATTTGAGCCAGAACCGGGCCGCGTCGAAGTCGTACAGGTAGTCCTCGACCGCCCAGCCCGGGTCGCCGACCCAGCCGACCCGCTCGTAGCGTTCGGCGGCGTCCTGCGGGAAACCCTGGAAACTGGTGCGCAGCGTCCACAGCACGTTGCGGTGGATCCGGTTCAGCAGCGGGTCGGAGCAGGAGAACTCGCCGGTGCCCGGCAGGCCGGAGTGGACGACCCGCCCCTCGACCTCGATCACCGCCGTTTCGGGCCCCGGCGTGGTGATCTCGACGTACCGGAAGCCGTGCAGGGTGAACCGGGGCTCCCAGACCTCCTCGCCCTCGCCCTTCAGGACGTAGGTGTCGGTCTGGCGCGCGGGGAGCCAGGCGTTCATGTTGGCGTCGTCGTCCGGCTCACCGTCGTCGCCGAGCTCCCCGAAATGCCGCAGGACGACTTCGGAGCCGGCCGGGCCGGACACCCTGATGCGGGTCCAGCCGGAGAAGTGCTGGCCGAAGTCGACGATCGAGGCACCGTCCCGGCCCGCCGGCACGCGCACCGGCGCGAGCGTCTCGATCACGCGGACCGGCTGGACGAGCTGGGCGGCGAGCCGGGCCTCGGGCGGGTCGGCGGCGGTGGCCGGGGACCAGGCGCCGGCGTCGAACCCGGGCGCGTCCCAGCCCGGGGTCTCGCGCCGGGCGTCGTAGTACTCGCCGTGGCCGTAGTCGTTGTAGGCGATGGGGCCGGGCCCCGTCCGCCAGCCCTCGCCGGTGGCGACGACCGATCGGCGGCCGTCCGCCGTCTCGATCTCGATCTGGAGCAGGGCCCGCGGGCGGTCGCCGTAGGGCGTGCGCGGCATCGGGCCGGGACCGATGTCCTCCTCGGCGCTGTACCAGCCGTGCCCGAGCATCAGCCCGGTCGCATTCGTCCCGGGCTTGAGCAGGCCGGTGATGTCGTGGACGGAGTAGAGCACCCGCGGACTCGGGATGCGCGCGGGTTTGCCGTCGCCGTCGTACAGGTCGGGGTCGTGGTCGTAGGTGGTGTTCGCCGGGTCGAGCACCCGGTCGCCGACGCGCTCGCCGTTCAGCCGGAGCTCGTAGTGACCGAGTGCGGCGACGTAGGCACGGGCCTGCCGAACCTCCCCCGGCACGTCGAACTCGGTGCGCAGCAGAGGAGAGGGGACGTCCTCGCCGCCGCAGATCCACACGGCCTCCCAGTCGGCCGGGTCGAGCAGGCCGGTCTCGAAGCTCGCCGCCGAGGCGAACGGGCCGGGTTCCTCACCGTCGCCCCAGAGCCGGACAGTCCACCAGTAGCGCCGCCGGGACGCGAGCGGGGCGCCCCGGTAGGCCACGCCGTTCACCTCGCCGGTCTCGACGCGTCCGGAGTCCCATGCGTCCCCGATGCCTCGGGCCGGCAGGTCCGGGTCCGTGGCGACCAGCACCTGGCAGGCCCGCTGGGGCCCGCTGGGCGTCCAGCCGAACGCCGGGTCGGCGATGTCGATGCCGAGCGGGTCGTCCAGGTGTTCGCATCGCAGCCGACCGGCGCGCGGGGGCGCCGCCGGCGGTTCGTCGCGGTGAAGGGACATCGGCAGGCTCCGATCTGGGTCGCGGAGGTGCGTCCGGCGTGGCGGCCGGCGGCCGCCGGGCCGGAGTCGCGGGCCGGACGACGTTCTGTTCATACGACCTGGATATATGACCTGGACGTATGACCAAGACTGTTCACCGAGTATCCGCACCCCCGTCACCTGTGTCAACAGGGACGCGAGGGCGGATTCGGCGACACCCCGCGCTACACTTGGTCAAGCGACCTGTTCACGCGGCCGCGCCCCGCCGGCGCGGCGCATCCAGCCCCGGGAGCTCCAGATGGCCTACCTGCCCGCCGAGGAACGCCGCCGCAGCATCATCGACGCCGCGGTGGTGGTGATCGCGTCACACGGGCTGGCGGGCGCCACCACCAGGCGTATCGCCGAACAGGCCGGGGCACCGCTGGGGGCGCTGCACTACTGCTTCCGCAACAAGGCCGAGCTGATCGACGTCGTCGCGGAGCGAGGCGCGACCATGCTGCGGGAGGCGTTCGACGACGTCGACCCCGACCGCGGCCTGGAGGCGACGATCCGCGACAGCGTCAGCGCCTACTGGCGGTGGGTCCAGGCGAATCTGGGGCTCCAGCTGGCCCTCCTCGAACTGGGCATGTGGCGGATCAGGCAGGCCGCCGAGGGCGAGAGCGTCTACTCGATGTACGACGCCTTCGGCACGGACCTGCTCAAGCAGAACCTCGACCGCGCGGTCAAGGCCGGCACCACCGCGCCCGCCATCACGGTCGAGGAGATCACCAGGTTCATCACCCACCGCTTCGACGGCATGATCCTGGAGTACGCGGCCTCCCATGACCGGGACGCCTGCCAACGCCAGGCCGACCTGCTGGCCGACGCACTGGTCCTGCTCGCCCTCCCCGTCTGATCGTCCCGCCCGAGCCGCCCAGCGGCACGGACGCGGCGAGCCCGGCGCGCATGGCCGGGGCGAGCGCGCCGGCCAGCGGCGTGCTCACCGGCCCCGGCGAGACGGCGCTCTCCGCTCACGCCTCGCCTCCCGCGCGTACGGCCGCGTATCCGGGGTTGACGATCGAGGGAACCGGCCTGCCCTGGAGGAAGTCGGCGATCTGGCGGGCCGCGAGGCGCGGCAGATCCGCCAGGGAGTCCGGCGAGTACCAGGCCGCGTGCGGCGTCAGCAGCACGCCCGGCGCGCCGCGCAGCGGGCTCCCGGCGGGCAGCGGCTCGGCCTCGAAAACGTCGAGCGCCGCCGCGCCGACATGGCCCGACGCCAGCGCGCCGGCCAACGCGGCCTCGTCGATCAGCCCGCCCCGGCAGGTGTTCACGATCAGCGCACCGGGCCGCATCCGGGCGATGGTCTCGCCGTTCAGCAGATGCCGGGTCCGGCCGGTCAGCGGCACGTGCAGGGTGACGATGTCGGCGGCGGCCAGCGCCCCGTCCAGGTCCGCGGGCGCATGACCGGCCGCCCGGACGGACGCCGCCGCCACGTTCGGGTCGTGGACCACCACGCGGAAGCCGAGGGCGGCGGCGTGCGCGGCGGCGAGCGAGCCGATCCGGCCGAAGCCGATGACGGCCACGGTGGCCCGCGAGGGGCGCAGCGCGCCGGCCCCGTCTCCGGTCGCCGACCAGCGCCCGTCCCGCACCGCCCGGTCGAGGACGGGCAGCCGCCGGGCCAGCGCCATGACCATGGCGATGGTGTGGGCCGCCACCTCCTCGACGCAGTAGCCGGGTGTGTTGGCCACCGCGACGCCCCGCGCCGTGGCGGCGGCGACGTCGATCATGTCGTGGCCGATGCCGAGGCGGCTGACGAACCGCAGCCGGTCCAGCCCGGCCAGCACGGGCGCGGTGACCGGCGCCCACTGCACCAGCAGCGCTGTCGCGTCCCGGGCCGCCTCGGCGACCTCCCCGGGCGTGCGGCAGGAGGCGCGGCGCACCCGCAGGCCGGCCGCCCCGAGGATCCGCTCCGGCTCGTCGCCCGGCAGGTCGGAGTCGGTGATGACCACCAGCGGCTCAGTCATCCGGATCCGCCTGGCCCAGCGTGCCGCGCAGCCGTTCGGTGGCCAGCTCGATGTGGCGGCTCATCTCCGCGCAGCCGGCTTCGGCGTCACCGCTGAGGATCGCGTCCAGCAGCTCGTCGTGAGTGGCGGCGTGCCGTTCGAGGGCCTCGGGCTCCAACGCCGCCGTCGCGGCGCGGAGGAACGCGCCGATCCGGCCCCGCAGGCCGGTGACGACCTCCCCGAGCATCTGGTGGTCGGCAAGTTCCCACAGCCGTTCATGGAAGCGCTGGTCGAGGTCGAGCACCCGGCGGTAGTCGCCGCGGGCCGCGGCCCGCCGCATCGATGCGACCATGCGCCGGAGCTTCTTCTCCTCCTCGGCGGTCAGCCTCTCCTGAACGCGCGTGACCACGAAGCGCTCCAGCACCGTGCGCAGCGAGGAGAGCTCTTCCAGCTCCCTGGGAGTGAGCGTGGCGACCCGGGCTCCGCGCCGGGGCGCGCGTTCGACCAGGCCCTCGTCGGTCAGCCGGGCCAGTGCCTCGCGGATCGGGATGTGGCTGACGCCGAGCTCGGCGGCCAGCCTCCGCTCGACCAGACGTTCGCCCGGCGGGTAGCGGCCCTCGTGGATCGCGTCGCGGATCCGCCCGGCCACCCGGTCGGCCAGGCTGTCGTCGGAAACGGGATCAAGCGCCATGAGGGAACGCTATAGCATCTAGCGTTCATTGACCATGCTCAGCTAGATGCTATAGCGTTTTGCGATCGGGGCGCGGAGCGTCCTAGCAGGTAGTGGAGGTAGTGGGCATGCGGATCGCTCAGGACCGCAAGGCGCTGGTCACCGGCGGCGGGTCCGGATTCGGCAGGCGGATCGCCCGGCTGCTGCACGAGGCCGGCGCCGCGGTGGCCGTCCTGGACGTCGACGCGGAGCGGGTCGGGGAGACGGCGGCCGATCTCGGCACCCGGACGCTCGGGATCACCGCCGACGTCCGTTCGGCGGCGGACATGCGCGCGGCCGTGGCCCGCGCGACCGGCGAGTTCGGCGGGCTGGACACGCTGGTCGTCTCGGCCGGGGTCTTCCACGCCGGCACGCTGGATGAGACCGGCGAGGAGGACTGGGACCGCACTCTGGACGTCAACCTGAAGGGCGCGTTCATGACCGTCAAGGCCGCCGCGCTCGCGCTGCGGGAGTCCGGCCGGGGACGGATCGTGACCATCGGCTCCGACTGCGGCCGGCGGGGATTCCCCGGCCAGGTCCCCTACGTCGCGTCCAAGTTCGGGCTCGTCGGGCTCACCGAGTCGGTGGCGGCGGAGCTGGCGCCCGCCGGTGTGACCGCCAACTGCGTGTGCCCGGTCGGCTGCCCCACCACCGAGATGGGGCGGCGGGTCGTCGAGTGGAAGACCGGGCGCACCGGCCTGCCGCCCGCGCAGATCATGGAGGCGACCGCCGCCGCCAACCCCCTCGGCCGCAACGCGACCGAGGACGACGTCGCCGACGCCGCCCTCTTCTTCCTCTCCGACCACGCGGGGTTCCTCACCGGCGTCACGCTCGACGTGGACGGCGGCGCCCGCCTCGCCGGCATCCCGGGGACGAGGTGACATGGCCGACCTGCCGTTCGTCGACACCCACGTCCACTTCCACGATCTCGGCCATCCCCGGCTCCGGTACGAGTGGCTGGAGCCGGACGCGCCCGAGGACCCGGTGACCGGCCCCGACGGAGCGATCCGGGCGCGCCGCTACTGGGCCGACGACTTCGTCGCCGAGACGCGCTTCCACAACGTCCGCAAGGTCGTGCACGTCCAGGCCGCCATCGGTACGGACGACCCCGTGGAGGAGACCCGCTGGCTGCAGGCGTTCGCCGACCGGCTCGGCGTCCCGCACGGCATCGTCGCCCACGCCGACCTCACCCGCCCCGACACCGCCGAGACACTGGCCAGGCACGCCGAGTTCCCCAACCTGCGCGGGATACGCGATCTGCGGTACGACGGATACCTCACCGACGAGTCCTGGCTCCGCGGCTACGCCCTCCTGGAGCGCCACCGGCTGGTCTGCTGCGATGATCCGCCCCTGGAACGGTTCCCCGACGCGCGGCGGCTGGCCGAACGCTTTCCCGGCATCACCCTGTGCATCGACCACGCGGGCTACCCGCGCCGGCGCGACCCTGAGTACTTTCGCCGGTGGCGGGACGCCATGCGCGACATCGCCGCGGCCCCGAACGTCGTCGTGAAGATCTCCGGCCTCGGCCAGGCCGACCACCGGTGGACGACGGCCGGCCTGCGCCCCTGGGTCCTGGAGTGCATCGACGCGTTCGGCCCTGGACGGGCCTTCTTCGGCTCCAACTGGCCGGTCGACCGGCTCTACAGCTCCTATGGCGACGTGGTGGACGCGTACGCCGAGATCATCTCTGGCTTCACGGAGGCCGAACGGCGGGCACTCTTCAGCGGCAGCGCCGAGCGGATCTTCCGGCTCGGCACCGAGGAGGCACGGACGTGAGCAAGGTCAGGGTCGCGGTGATCGGCTGCGGCTGGTGGACGACGTTCGCCCACCTCCCCGCGATCATCGGGCATCTCGACGCGGAGATCGCGGCGCTGGCCGATCCCGACGAGCGCAGGCTGGCGGCGGCGGCCGAGGCGTTCGAGGTGGACGCCTCGTTCGCCACCGCCGAGGAGCTGCTGGACTCGGTGAAGGCCGACGCGGCCGTGATCGCGGTCCCGCACGCGCTGCACTACCCGATCGCCCGCCTCACCCTCGACCACGGCCTGCCCACGCTTCTGGAGAAGCCCATGGTCATCGAGCCCCGGCACGGCCGGGAGCTGATCGCCCTGGCCGGCGAGCGCGGCGCCGCGCTGCTCGTCGACTACCCGTGGCACTACAACCCGCACGCCCTCACCCTCCGGAAGGAACTGGCCGACGGCGTGATCGGGCCCATCGAGCACGTGTCCTGCCTGTACGCCTCCGCCGTCCGCGAGCTGTACCGAGGCGACCCGGAGCCGTACCGTGACCTGTGGGGATATCCCGTGAACGCCCCCGGCCGGAGCACCTACAGCGACCCGGCGCTGTCGGGCGGCGGGCAGGGTCAGACCCAGATCACCCATGCCGCCGCCCTGATGCTGTGGCTCACCGGCCTGCGCCCGCGCGGGGTCAGCGCCTTCTCCTCGAACTTCGAACTCCCGGTCGACCTCGCCGACGGGGTGGCGATCCGGTTCGACGGCGGCGCGGTCGGCGTGCTCAGCTCGACCGGCGCCGTGCTGCCCGGCCACGACGAGATCGCCCGGTTCGAGATCTTCGGCCGGGACGGGCACGTCCTGTTCGACGTCAACCGCGGCACCGCCTCGATCCACGTCGCCGGCATGACGAGGAACCTGCTGGAACTGCCCGTCGTACAGCGCAATCCCGAGCACGCCCCTGCCCGCAACCTCATCGACGTGGTCCTCGGCCGCGCGGGCAACGGCTCGCCCGGCGAGATCGGGCTCGGGGCGGTGGAGTTCGTCGCCGCCATGTACCGGTCGGCGCACGAGGGCCGCGTCATCGACCCGGCCGACGTCTAGGAGGTCGCCGTACCATGCTCACCGGTGTCTCGCACATGGGCTTCACCGTCGCCGACGTCCGATCGGCGGCCGCCTTCTACGAGCGGTTGTTCGGCGCTCCCCCGGACGTCCGGCGAATCTACGACGCGCCGTACACCGCCGACCAGGTCGGCTATCCGGGCGCGCGCCTGGACATCGCGATCTTCCGCATCCCGGGCAGCGACGTCCGGCTGGAGCTGATCCAGTACCTCGAACCCACCGGAACCCCGGTCGACATCGAGACCAGGAACCCCGGAACCGCGCATCTCTGCCTGGTCACCGACGACCTCGCCGCCGAGTTCGCCCGGCTGGCCTCCCTGGGAGCCCGTCCCCGCAGCGCCGCCCCGGTGCTGATCACCTCGGGCCCCAACCGGGGACGCCATGTCGCCTACTTCCGTGATCCGCAGGGCCTGACCATCGAAATCGTCGAAGCCCGCCATGAGGAGCGGCAGTAGTGCCGTCCCGCCGCGCTGGTCCGCCGCCTCATGCGCGTTGGGTCGTCCAGCGAATGGCACGGGTTCCGCGCGACGGCCGTCCTCGTCGATTCACCGTTCTGAAAAGGTCTCTCTGTCTGCCGGCGGGCGTGGCGGATTCACTCGAATCGAGCATTCGCCGATGGACAGGAGCTGCTGTGCCAGCCGAGAACCTCTTCCAGATCACCCGCTGCGAGACGGACGAGACGGGCGGATCGCGCCTCGTGGACACCGTCATGCCGATGCAGTCCGCCGGGCTCGTCGAGGGTGAGGCGGCGTTGCTCTCCACCGCTCCCGAGCGGGCCGTCGCGGTGACCTTCGTCGAGGTACCGGCGGAGGCGCGCGAGAGCGGCTGGCACCGGGCGCCGTGCCGCCAGTACGTGGTGGTGCTCAGTGGCCAGGTCGAGATCGAGGCGCGCGACGGCAGCACCCGGCGCATGGGTCCTGGGGACGTCATCCTCGCCGCTGACACGGAGGGCAGCGGTCACCGGGCGACAGCGTCCGGCGGACGCGCCCGGCTGCTGTTCATCTCACTCGCAGACGACTGAACCGCACCCCGCTTGGACATGGCGCCGCCCTCGGCCCTTCGGTGGACGAAGGGCCGAGGGCGGCGGTTCCGGGGTCAGGCCGGCAGGGCGAGGGTCTTGGTTTCGAGGAACTCGGCGAAGCCCTCTTCGCCGAACTCGCGGCCGAGCCCGCTCTGCTTGTATCCGCCGAACGGGGTGTCGGGCGCGAGCCAGACACCGTCGTTGACGCTGATGGTTCCCGTGCGGATACGGCGCGCCACACCGGTGGCCCGGTCGAGGTCCGCGCTGTGGACAGCGCCGGAGAGGCCGTAGACGCTGTCGTTGGCGATCCTGACCGCGTCGTCGTCGTCCTCGTAGGGGATCAGCGACAGCACGGGGCCGAAGATCTCCTCTTGGGCGATGACCGCCCCCGGGTCGACGTCGGCGAACAGGGCGGGCTCGACGTAGTACCCCTTCGGCCGCGGCGACGGGGTGCCGCCGACGACGAGCCGCGCCTCGGACCTGCCCGTCTCGATGTAACCGAGCACGCGTTCACGTTGGGCCGCGTTGATCAGCGGCCCGACGATCACGGCCGGATCGGTGGGGTCGCCGGCGCTGACAGACTCGAACGAGGCCTTGGCGATGGACACGCCCTCCTCGTACCTGCTGCGAGGCAGCAGCATCCGGGTCGGCAGCGCGCAGCCCTGACCGGCATGTGCGCACATCGAGACCGCGGCGCCGACGACGGCGGGGAAGTCCGCGTCGTCCAGGACGATGTTCGCCGACTTGCCGCCCAGCTCCAGACACACCCGCTTGAGCTGCTCGGACGCGGAGGCCATGATCTTGCGGCCGGTGGCCGTCGAGCCGGTGAAGGAGACCATGTCGACCCGCGGATCGGCGACCAGGCCCGCACCGAGACCGGGGTCGCGCCCCGAGATCACGTTGACGACACCGGCCGGGATGTCGGTGTGCTCCGCGACCAGCCTCCCCAGTTCCGTCCCGGACCAGGGTGTGTCCGGAGCCGGCTTGAGCACCACGGTGCAGCCTGCCGCGAGCGCGCCGACCATCTTGAAGAGGTTCAGCGGCAGCGGGTAGTTCCAGGGCGTGATCGCGGCGACCACGCCGACCGGCTCCCGGAGGATCTTGCGCCGGGACGGCACACCGAGGAGGGTGTCCCCCGCGCCGAGGTCCCGTTCATAGGGATAGTTCAGCGCGAGGTCCGCCCAGTACGCCGGGGCGTCGAGAACCGTGTCGAGCCAGATCGAGTGCGTCAGCGCGACGGGCACACCGGCCTCCTGGACGGTGATCGTCCGCAGCGTCTCCCGCTCCTTGTGCAGGGCCTCCCGCAGCTGGCGGAGGCACTGCGCGCGGAACTCGGCGTTCGCCGACCAGTCCGTCGCGTCGAAGGCGCGCCGTGCCGCGCCGATGGCGGCGTCGAGATCCTCTGGCGCGGCGTCGGCGGCATCGCCGATCGGCTCCTCGGTCGCCGGGTTCACGTTGGGGTGGACGCGGCCTCCGGTCGCGCGCCGCAGTCGTCCGTCGATCAGCAGGTCACTCACTGGATCGCCTCCTCAGACCCGGTCCGCCGGCCGTTCAGGAGGCCGCGGCGGACTTGCCGGTGAAGTAGCTCTCGACGTCCGGGAGCGTGCCGAGGTGCTTGAGCAGGCCGGCCGGGTCGAAGTAGTCGGTCCAGCGCGCGATCTTGCCGTCGCGCACGGTGAAGACGCCGACGACGGGGACCGTGAGGAGCTCCTCGCCGGCCTGGGTCCGGCCGACATCGATCCGCTCGGTGAAGACGACGTCACCGTCGACGGCGATGTTGAGCAGCTGGATCTCCATCACGTAGTCGCCGAAGACCTGCTGGCTCGCTTCGTGCTTGCCGACGATGTCCTCGATGCCGACGGCCGGCGGGAAGCCGCTGTTGCCCCACTCGGCGTCCTCGGTCAAGGACGCGCGCAGGTGGTCGGGCACTTGCGAGATCGGCTTGTGCATGCCGTCGAGGAACGCCTTGACGATGTCGATGTTGCTCATGAGATCTCCATATCTGCCGGATCGAATGCGGAGGTGGGGTGATCGCGCCCTGGTCAGGACGCGGTGAGGAGGGCCCCCGCGGTCCCACCGAAGAACTTCGACTTCTGCTCCTCCGTGAGGTCGGCGACCACGGGCTGGAAGGTGTCGACCGCCTTGAGGAAGCCCTCGCTGTGCGGGTAGTCGCCACCGAAGAGGAGGTTGTCGCCCAGGCCCGACTCGACATAGCTGCCGAGCGGTTCCACGGGGTTCACCGTCGAACGGAAGTGCTCGTACAGGTACTCGCTGGGCGCCCTCTTCAGGGCCACCGTGTTACGGCGGAAGAAGCCCTCCACGCGGTACGACACGTCCAGGCCGGGGCCGTTCACCACGCCGCCGATGCTGCCGGGGATGCCGGTTCCGCCGGAGATCAGCGGGTTGATCCACCCGGCGGTCAGCTCGACGGTGACGAACTTCAGCGAAGGGAACCGGTCGAAGACGCCGCCCAGGATCAGATCGGCCACGGCGACCTGGACGCCGAGGTGGCTGAACACGAAGTCCAGCGGGCCGAACAGCGGGTCGCCGTCGGCCTCGAACCATCCCTCCGGCAGGCCGGAGGCGCGCACGTCGCCGTCCTGGATGTGGAACACGGGGATGATCCCGTTGTCGACGAACGCCTTCCAGGCACGGTCGTGGTCCGGGTGCGACATGCGCCGGCCGTCCACCAGCCCGTAGGAGATCAGCGCGAACCGGACGCCGCTGCGGGCCAGGTAGGCCAGTTCCCTCTCCAGCCAGGCCGGATCGCCGCCGCGCAGCGTGACGTGGCCGGTCGGCTCCAGCCGCTCGCCGCCGTCCTGCTTGACGCTGGCGGCCCACCTGTTCCACGCCGACAGGTTGGCCCGCATGATGTCGAGCCGGCCGCCGAGCTGGCGGCCCCAGAGGAAGCCGAAGTGCGGGAGCAGCAGCGCCTTGTCGACTCCCTGCTCGTCGAGCTTCCTCACCCGCGCGCCCGCGTACTGCAGATCCTCCGGGACATCGGCGAGATAGTCGGTCTCCGGCGACTGGTGGTCCTTCCAGCGCTGCCAGGGGGTGACATGGGAGGCGAAGCCGTCCTCCGGGACCGTCTTCGCGTAAATGTAGATCCGCTGATTGGTCGCGCGCGAGAAGACCCACGGGAATCCCAGCTCATCCCGCTCCACCGTCAGCGCCAGATCGCGCTCCTCCGGTGCGATGTGATCGACCCACATCCCCGGGTACTCGAACAGATGCTGGTCGAAATCGAAAATCATGACCTGCCCCAATCCATGCGACGATTTGCCGGCTAACCACTAGCGCTACTCAAGTGCCTGCCGCTCGTGCCGACAAGCGGCCCGAATTCAAATGGCGTCAGCCGCCTCGGGAGCCCAGTCGACCAGTGACACGCCCGGTGCGGCTTCGCGGAAGACGGCCCGCATCGGCATATCCGCCACCAGGGCGGGACGGCCGGGGAGGTGGCCGGCCAGCCGGACCTCCGGCACGTCCTGCAACTCCACGAGCACGACCGTGTAGGGCACCGGGAACGCCGGATGCACCTGGTGTTCGGCAACGGTCCACGCCACGAGCCGGGCTCGTGGCGTGACCGCCTCCCATTCGATGCGGGTGCCGTGGCACCGGTGGCAGATGCCGCGCGGCAAGTGGACGAGCTCACCGCACCGCGCGCAACGGCAGACCGCGACCTCGCCGCGCCGCGCCGCCGTCCAGAACCCGCCGGTGTCCGGATCATCGACCACCGGCAGCGGCGCGGACGTCACGGCGTGTTCAGCGCTTCGAGCTTGGCGACGTCGAGGTTGTACAGCGACGCGGCGTTGCGCCAGAGGACCTTCTCGCGATCCGCCTCGGGAAGACCGCTGAGGCTGGTGTCGATCGCCTCGGTGATCTCGTCGCCGGTCAGGCACGTCTGGTGCGGGTAGTCCGTCTCGAAGAGCAGGTTGTCCGTGCCTATCGCCTCCACGTGCCAGGGCTGCAGCTTCTCGTACCAGAAGTTCGCGAACACCTGCCGGCGGAAGTAGTCGCTGGGCAGAAGGTCGCTGGCCGCGAACTCCGGCCGCTCGACCCACGGCTCGTACTTCTTGAAGTGGAAATCGAGCGACTCCAGAAGGAAGGGGATCCATCCGATCGCACTCTCCACCGACACGAACCTCAGCCGGGGGAACCGGGCCAGCACGCCGGACATCAGCAGGTCGGCGACTCCGATCCCGCTCTCCAGGAAGAAGCTCGTCGTCAATCGCGCCAGCGTCCCGCGCCAGCCTTCCTTCTCGATGCGCTCCGGATTCATGTGCCGGCTCAGATCCCCGCCGCCCACGTGGAAGCTGATGGACAGGCCGGCGTCCTGAGCCGCCGCCCACATCCGGTCCCAGTAGGGGTCCACGAACAGCGGCTGGCCGTGCTCCTGCGGCTTGCCGGTCGAGACCAGGCCCTTGTGCCCGAGCGCCGCGCAGCGCTCGATCTCGGCGACCGCGGCGTCGACGTCCCAGTACGGGATCAGCGCCAGCGAGAGCAGGCGGTCCGGGTCCGCGCTGCACCATTCGAGCAGGAAGTCGTTGTACGCCTGCAGCGCGGCGGTCTGGAACTCGAGCGCGTCGGAGCCGGCGGCCGCGAAGATGTTCGGCCCCACGAAGCCCAGGTTCGGGAACAGCGCGGCGGCCTGGATCCCGTAGGAGTCCAGGACCTTCAGCCGCTCGGTCGCGACGTAGGCGGACGGGTGCATCTGCTCGTAGGTCTGCGCGTAGTCCGGAAACCTCGGCGAGCGGATCGGCCGCCCGTTCTCATCCGGCACCATGATGCAGGTGCCGACGGTGAACAACGGCTTTCCGGCCATGCACCAGTATTCGCCCTGCCGGTCGTCGATCCAGCGCACCTCGGGAATCAGGTCGCCCCATCGCTCCCGGGACATCCGGCTGGTCCACAGATCACGCGGCTCGTTCACATGCGTGTCGGTGTCGATAATCAGCGGCGTACTCATGACGACCTCCTCGATGAGAACTGCGCTTGCCTGCAATTCCTAGAATTCCTGGTGCCGTGGCATTTCACGAGACTCACGAATTCAGATGAAGCAACCGCCCGCCGGACTAGGCCCTTCAGACACCGACGACGAACGTGGCGACGGTGGTCGCGGAGCCGCCGAGGTTCAGCAGGCCGACCCGCCGGGCGCCGGGAACCTGGTAGTCGCCGGCCCGGCCGCCGACCTGCTTGGCGCCGTCGAGGAGCATGCGCACGCCGGTGGCGCCGACGGGATGTCCGAGTCCGAGGAGCCCGCCGCTGGGGTTGACGGGCAGGCGGCCGCCCGGCTCGATCGTGCCGTCCTCGACCGCCTGCCAGGCCTTGCCCGGAGAGGTGATCCCAAAGTGGTCGAGGGCGATGTACTCGGAGATCGAGAAGCAGTCGTGGGTCTCGATGGCGTCGAGTTCGTACGGACTGGAGATGCCGGCTCGGCGGAAGGAGTCGACGATCGCCGTGCGCAGGTGAGGGAAGACGTACTCCGCACGGGCGCCGGCCGCCAGTTTGTCCTCCAACAGCATCGTCCCGGTGCGGTGTCCCCAGCCCTGGATGCGCGGCACGGACTCCAGCGCGATGCCACGTGCCCGGGCCCACTCGCCTGCGACCTTCTCGGATGCCAGGACCACGCCGGCCGACCCGTCCGTGGTCCGGCTGCAGTCCTGCTTGCGCAGAATGGCGCCGACACCGGGATTCACCTCGTCGTCGGCGTGATAGGAGCCTTCTGGGATCTCCCACGACCGCGTCTGCGCGTTGCCGTTGCGCCGGGCGTTGCCCACGTTGATCTCGGCGATACGGCCGAGGTGCCGATGGTCGAGCCCGTACCGGCGCTCGTACTCGACCGCCATACGGTCGAACATGCTCGGCCAGGGGAACGGCTCGTCCACGACTTCGCGGCCCGTCCACGCGGCGCATCCCAGCCGAACGCCCGCTTCGGCCCCGGGGACGTTGCGGAGCACCTCGGCGCCGAGGACGAGCGCGGTGCCGTAGCGTCCGCTCTCCAGGTCCGACATCGCGGCGAGGACGGCCATACTGCCCGAGGCGCAGGCGGCCTCGTGCCGTGAGGCGGGTTTGCCGGCCAGGTCTCGATGGGCCGCGGCGACCAGGCCGCCCATCTGCCCCTGGAAGTTGAACAGCTCGCCCGCGAAGTTCCCGACGTGGACGACCTCGACGTCCGCGGGCGCGATTCCCGCGTCGTCGAGCGTCCCGAAGGTCGCGGACTCGATCAGCGGGTAGACGTCCCCGCCGGGTGCCTTCTGGGCGAAGTCCGACTGCCATCCGCCGAGGATGAAGACTGGAGTGGGCATGCTCGTCCCTTCTGGAGGTCAGCCCGCGCGCAGGATGAGCGCGCTCGAACCAGGGCCGGGGGTTCCCGATGTCACGAGGCAGGTCTCCGCACCAGGGACCGGTGCCGTGGATTCGCCTCGCAGTTGCCGCACCCCCTCGACGACGTGGCTCATGCCGTGGATGTAGCCGTCGGCGAGATTCCCGCCGGACGTGTTGAGCGGCAGCGATCCGCCGAGTTCCAGTGCTCCGTCGGCCGCGAACGGACCGCCTTCGCCCGCGGCGCAGAAGCCGTAGTCCTCCAACTGCATCAGGACGGTGATGGTGAAGCAGTCGTAGATCTGGGCGACGTCGATGTCCGCCGGTCCCAGGCCCGCGTCGCGATAGAGCCGCTGTGCCAGTGCGCTCCCTTGGTTGATCAGCGGGCCGCTCAGCAGATTCCCCCAGAGACCGCCCAGACGGGGTCGGGGCAGGTCGCCCTGCGTCACCGCGCGGATGAGCACTCCGCGCTTGGGGCCGTCCTGCGCCCGGTCGGCGGCGGTGACGATCACCGCCGCGGCGCCGTCGGTCTCCAGGCAGAAGTCGTACAGGCGCAGCGGGTCCGCGATCGTTCGCGCGCCGAGGTAGTCGGCCATCGTCAGCGGGCGGCCGTACCGCTGCGCGGCCGGGTTCTCGTTCGCGCGCGCGTGGCAGGCCAGGGCGATATGGCCCAGCTGCTCGGCGGTCGTCCCGAACTCGGTCATGTGACGGCGGGCGAACATCGCGTACGCCATGCCGGGCGAGGCCAGGCCGTAGGGCATCAGGTACTCCAGGTAGGTGCCGCCGCCGCCGACGCTGGCGTCGGCTGCCCAGCCCTGGCCGAATCGCCTGCCCGACCGTCCGTTCAGCGAACGGAACACCAGCACGTTGTTCGCCCGCCCCGCGAGTATCGCGTCAACGGCCAGCCCGACCATCCCGCAGGGCGCGGCGCCCGCCCAGCTGCCGGCCGCCCAGAACGCGACGTTGGTCATGCCCAGGGCGGCGGCGACGTCCGCGTGCAGGGCCTCGTCCATCTCGCAGCGCACGATGCCGTCGATGTCCGAGGGGGCCAGGCCGGCGTCCCGGATCGCGGCGAGCGACGCCTGCGCGGCGAGGGTGAGCACCGAGCGGCCGGACTCACGGCTGAAGTCCGTGGTGCCGACCCCCGTTATGGCGCACCGGTCGCGGACGGAGGCGGTCACCGCCGCTCCCAGGTCACGCCGGCGACCTCGCGGTCCCAGGTCGCGGGTGTGCGCCCCTGGTCACGCAGCAGGTGCTTCTGCACGTGCCCGGTCGGGCTGAGCGGGAGTTCGTCGCGGAACTCGATGTAGCGCGGGAGCGCGAAGTACGGCACGCGCTCCTTGGACCACTCGAAGAGCTCCTCGGCGCTGAGGTCCGATCCCGCCGCCCGCACCGCGGTGACCTTCAGGTCGTCCTCGGAGAGATCGGACCGGACGGCGTGCACCGCGACCTGCCGGATCTCCGGATGCGCGGCGTAGGCGGCCTCGACCTCCTTGCTGGAGATGTTCTCGCCGCGGCGGCGCAGGTAGTCGTGCTTGCGGTCGACGAAGTAGAAGTGGCCCTCCTCGTCGAACCTCCCCAGGTCACCGGAGTGGAACCACAGGTTCCTGGTGGCGTCGAGCGTGGCCCCCGGACGGCGCCAGTAGCCCTTGAACATCACGTTCGGGCGACGTGGCCGGCACACCACCTCGCCCACCTGACCCGCGGGCAGCTCGTTGTCGTTCTCATCGACGACGCGCACCTCGAAGTCGGTCTCGTTCGTGCGCCCGGCGCTCGCGGCGGGTGAGTCGTCCTCCGCGGACTGGAAGGTCATCGGGAAGACCTCGGTCATGCCGTACCCCTTCGACCCCGGGGTCTTGACGCCGAACCGCTCGCGCCAGACCTCCTGCAAGGCGGGCGGGAACGGGACGCAGTGGACCATGCGGATCTGCCCGTAGCACCGCTGCATCTCGGGGGTGTCGGGCTGCTGGGCGATCATCACGGGCATGGCGCCGATCAGGTTCACCACCCGCGCGCCGGTCCGTTCGATCTCCGGCCAGAACCTGGACACCGAGAAACGCGGGGCGAGCGCCGCCGTGCCCTGCACGAGCATCGTGGAGATGATCGTCATGGACAGGACGTTGAGGTGGAACATCGGCAGCGGGTTCCAGTTCACCTCCTCGGAGGTGCGCCGGGTCTGGACCAGGCCGCGCCGGGCGATGTTGACGGCGTATCCGTGGCTGATCATGCAGCCCTTGGACGGCCCGGTCGTCCCCCCGGTGTAGGTGAGACAGGTGAGATCGTCGGGGGTCGGGGCGTACACCGGCGTGGTGAGCGGCTGCAGGTGGTCGGCCAGGGGCTCGATGCGCAGGTCGTCCGACCGCCGGCCGAGCGGCTCGCCGCGGTGCAGCACCCGTGCCACCCCGGGGAGCCGGTCGGAGATCGCGGTGAACCGGTCGACGAAGTCCTGTTCGCAGATCACCACCGCGGAGCCGGCATCGGTCACGACGTGGCGGAGGAACTCACCGCGCAGGGCGGTGTTCGTGCCCACCCACACCGCGCCGAGCAGGTTGGCGCCGAACCACGACGCCACGGCGTCGATGTGCGTGTCCTGCATGCTGACGACGGTCTGTCCGGCGCTGACGCCGAGCGCGGCCAGCCCGCCGGCCATCTCCTGCGCGCGCCGCCAGACGTCGGCGTACGAGTAGGTCTCACCGTTGAGGTCGAGGAACGTTCGGTGAGGGTCGTGCTCCACGCATCGTCGTAGCAACTCGACGACCGTGACCCGGTCGTCGGTGGGACGTGCGCTCATCGTGATCCTCTCGTCAAGGCCGCTGGCACCAACCTCGCGCTGATGAGGTCGGCGTTCCAGCCTCGACATTTCAGATTCCTGCACGACGCCCGGTGCGCTTTCACGATGCTTTCCGATGTGGCTTCATCGGCTTTCGATATCCCGGAGTAATTCGGCGGGGGCGCCGAGGACTTCCTCTCAGGCGAAGCTGTGGTCTACCGAGGTGCTCGGGCGGACGAGCCGGCGGTATCCGAACTCGAACGGGCCCTTTCCGCTCCTGGTACAGCGCACCCTCAGCCCGGAGACCGGATCGGTGTACCAGGCGCCGGCGACCACCCCGTCCTCGGGCGTGGTGACCGGACGGACGCTGCAGGGAACCGGCCTCGCCACACGCATCCGCAGGCCGCAGCACACCAGCACGCCGTCCGCCCCCGCGGCGCCGATCACGACGACCATGGCGTCGCACGACACACACTCGAAGCTCTCACCTGACCGCATTCGCGCGTTCCCCTCTCAGGTCGTCCATCAGCACGGCGCGTATCGTGGTCGCCGCCGGGCTCGATGGCCGCGGCGACGGTCATTCGCTCCGCGACCAAGAGTGCGCCGCGCCGGCGAGGAGCGACAAGGGACCCGATCTCAGATGGCGATTAGTCGTCAACGTGGTCATGCTCCGCCTGGCCTGCACTGGTTACGGCGGTCACACCGCCTCCGGGCCCGACAGGCAGGTGAGGTCCTCGACGGTCTCCACCAGCGCCCTCTCAAGCCGCAGCCGGCGGCGCGGCGTCAGGCCGCTGTGGAAGCAGAGGGACAGCGCGGACGGCGATCGCAGACCGCGGAGCGGCACGGCGATGCATGAAATGCCGTAGAGGTACTGATCCCGGCTGTGGGCGATCGGCGAGCCGGCCAACTCCCGCATGAGCTGGAGCGGGTCCGCTATCGTCCGCGCGGTGTATCGGGCGAGCGGTTCGGCGGTGAGGAGTTCGTCGCGACGCGCCGGATCCAGTTGCCTCAGCACGGCCTTGCCGAGCGCCGTGGCGTGCATCGGCAGGCGCATGCCCACCCACAGGTCCGGAGCGGGCCCCTTCGGGCTCGGTGACAGGTGCGTCAGGAGGACGTCCCGGCCGTCCAGTTCGGCGACCGCGGCGGTGGCGTTGGTCAGGTCCCGCAGCTGCGAGGTCGTCTCCCGCAGCACACGCACGGTGCGGGCCTGCCGTTCGAGTTCCGCGGTGGAGTGGAACTGGGGGCCCAGCGCATAGAAGCCGCCGGCCCGTCGTTCCAGATAGCCCTCGTACACCAGTGTGCGCAGCAAGTGGTAGGTCGTGGGCATGCCGAGCCCGGTGGCCTTGCTCAAGGTCCGGGCCGTCATCGGCCCCTGCTCCACGACGGCCTCGACCAGGCGAAGCCCACGTTGGAGGCTCTGGATGAGGGTGAGGCCCCGCCCCGCGAGCCCGTCGGCATCGTCACCTGCCGTCGCGGGGGTCTCGGTCTCCAGGATCAGATCTCGCATCGTTTCGCATCCATGGCGGCGACCGCGTACCGGGTGCTGCCACCGTGGGCGGCGTGGAGCGCTGGGCCGAGCACGTACGAGCCGTCTCCGAGGCGCACGACGTATCGGTCGTGCAGCAGCGTGCGAAGCAGGTGATAGACGGTCGCCAGGGGCACGCCCGTGTGGCGCGCGAGTTGCTTGGCATGCACCGGACCCTGCTCCCCGACGGCGTTCATCAGCTGCAGCCCGCGCTGGAGAGAACGCACCATCGACTGCTTTTCACTCGCCATCGTCGCCTCCGACGCTCACCATGTTCGATGGTTCTCAGATTTGGTGTACATCGGAGTGTAAGAGTCATTTACATTACGTACAAGCTAAAGTTCCGGGTCCTCCGGCCCGGGTTTTCAGATGGATGAATCGAGCACGAGGGCGGCCACGGCGCGTCAGTAACATGGCCGGGTGGCCAAGTCAGGGAGAGCGCAACGCGCACCAGCCGGGTCCAAGCGCGGGGCCTATCACCATGGCAACCTGCGCGACGCCCTCATCGACGTCGCCGTCGAGATGATCGGGACATCCGGAGTATCCGGGTTCTCCATGGCGGAGGCGTGCCGGCGACTGAACGTGACGGTGGGCGCTCCCTACCGGCATTTCGCCGACCGCGGCGCGCTGCTCACCGCCGTCGCGGTGCGGGGTTGCGAAACCCTCGCCACGCTCCTGAGTCCGGCCGCCGTCGAGCAGGCGGATCCAGTCGAGCATCTCGCGCTGCTGGCCCGGGGATACGTGCGGTTCGCCGCCGAGTACCCGGCCCTGTTCGACACTCTGTACGCCAAGGAGGTCTTCTTCCCGGGCAACGTCGAACTCGCCGAGGCGATGCTCCCAGTGGTCGAGGCGTTCGTCGTTCCCGCGCGAACGCTCGAAGAGTCGTCCCCGGAACTGACTCTGCGACTGGTCGTCGGTGTCGCGGCGGTCACTCACGGATATGCCGCGTTCCTTCGGACGGGCTCCTTCACCGGCAGCGACGACCCGTTCCGCGCCGCCGCTGACAACGCGGCGTTCGCCACCCGGGCGCTGATCGCCGGACGGGAAGAACTGAAGGTCGAACAGAGGGCACCGGAAATGATGCTTGCCGGGTTGTCGGCGGATCTGTGGGTCAGGACCGCGGCACGTGTGCTCACCGGGGCCGCCCGGTGACCGCCGCCGCACACGACACCGTCGCCGACGAGAAGGTCCCGGGCCCGGCGGAGCTCTTCGATCTGACAGGCAGGACCGCTCTCGTCACCGGAGCGTCGAGCGGCCTCGGCGTGAACTTCGCGATCGCGCTGCGGAACGCCGGGGCATCGGTCTACGTCGCGGCACGCCGCGTGGACAGGCTGAACGACCTGTGCGCCCGGCATCCGGGCCTCACCGCGGTCGCGTGCGACGTCTCCGACGAGGACTCCGTCGCCGAAGCGGCGGCCCGGATCAACGGCGAGGCCGGCGCCTTGGACGTCCTGGTGAACAACGCGGGCACGAGCGTGCCGGGTCGCGCCGAGGACGAATCGATGTCCGACTTCGGATACGTCATGAACGTCAATGTGCACGGCACCTTCAGGCTCACCCAGCTGCTCGCCCGGCCGATGCTCGACGCAGGCCGGGGCAGCATCATCAACGTCGCGTCCATCCTGGGACTGGTGGCCGCGAGCCCCAACCGGCAGGCGAGCTACTGCGCGTCCAAAGGCGCCCTCATCAGCCTCACCCGCGAACTGGCCGTCCAGTGGGCGCGGCGCGGCGTCCGGGTCAACGCGATCGCGCCCGGGTTCTTCCCCAGCGAGCTGACCACCGAGCTCATGGACGGGCCGGGCAACGACTACGTCACGCGCAACACGCCGATGGCGCGCACCGGCGACCCGAACGAGCTGCTGGGAGCGCTGCTGCTGCTCGCCGGCGACGCCGGCACGTTCATCACCGGTCAGGTGATCGCCGTCGACGGCGGCTGGACCGCTCGCTGACCAGCCGCCGTTCTCACCGCCTGGCCCCTCCCGGGGTGTCCAGCGGCCGGACGCCCTTCTTGCGGACGACGACGTCGCCGAGCACCCGGGCCTGGCAGGCGAGCCGCAGCTCGCCCGCACACCACTGCGATGCCCCGCAGTTCCGCAGGGAATCGCTCTCGGCCGACGAGGGAGGCGCCAGCCCCGCCGCCTCGCCGATCACCTCGAAGTGGCAGATCGTGCAGCTTCCCTCGCCGTGGCACAGCGTCGGCCATCGGTAGCCCTGGCGCACGGCGGCGTGCATGACGGCCTCGCCGGGCTCCGCCTCGAAGACGATGCCGGAGGGCTCCACCCGAACGGTCGGCGAGGCCATCGGCGGCGCGTCAGCGCTCCTTCGCAAGGTACTCGCCCAAGACCCGGTGCATGTTCGCGACGTTGCCGTCGGGGCGCCCCCAGATCGGGCCGGAGAATCCTCGCGTCCGGACGCCCAGCTGCCAGATCGGGAGGTTGGTCAGGTCCTGCTCCAGGACGACGCCCCAGTGCCGGTAGTCGCGCCAGTCGTCGACCTGAACGAAATTGGGCTCGGGTGCCTCCTGGCCCTGACCGACGAACTTGAGCTCGTACTTGTCCCAGTAGCACGACTCCGGGTTCAGGCCGTCCGGGCGCCATCTGAAGACCAGGATGTTGCCCGCGTTGCAGGGGATCGTGATGTTCGGGAACAGGTTCCACAGCGGTCCCAGTGCGATGTCGCGGTCGCTGTACGCCGAGAGATCGACGCCGTTGGCCTTCGCCTCCTCGCGACGCAGGTTCGCGAAGAACTCGGTCATCGAGGCGTCCTCGGGCAGTGCGTTCACGACGGGGACCAGCGCCCGCATCGCCTCGACTTCCTCGTCACGGTAGAGGTTGGCGGAAGCGAGTTCCGCCACTGCCGCGAGGAGGATGTCCCCGCGGTCGAGGTCGTCGGCGTCGAGGCGCTTGCTGGGCGACCCCATCGCCTGCGGCCCGAAGCGGTGCATGCCGTGGATGCCGTGCTGCTCGTATTCGAGCGACGTGTCGTCCACGTAGCGAAGCGCCTGCGGGTGCGTGCCTATCGCGTGATAGGTCTCGACGAAGGCCTCGTGCGCCAGCTTCCAGTTGCAGGCGATCTTGGTCGTGACCTTCGAGAGCAGCCGCATGTCCCCCATCCGGAAATGCGCGACCCTGTCCGGTACGACGCCCAGGAAGTCCTGCAAGGGCGGTGCGGCCGCGTCCATGTTGACGAAGACGAGCCCGGACCAGGTGTCGATCTGGACCTCCGGCAGTCCGAGCCGGTCGGGGTCGATGGCGGCCGGGTCGAAGTCCTGCGGGTCGATGACCTCCTTCAGCGAGCCGTCGAGGTTCCAGCACCACGCGTGGGAGCGGCAGCGCAGTTCGGTCGCGTTGCCGCGGCCCGTCTTGAGCCGCATCCCGCGGTGCTGGCAGGCGTTGTGGAACGCCTTGAGCCGGCCGTCGGCGAGCCGGACGATCAGGATCGACTCGCGGCCGATCTCGTACTCGAGGTAGTCCCCGCCGTTCGGGATCTCGTCGACGTGGCAGGCGATCTGCCAGACGTACGGCCAGAGCCGCTCGTACTCCAGAGCCAGGTATTCCGGCGAGGTGTACCGCTCAGCGACCCCCACCTCCGGCGAGGGACTGCGGTAGTACCCGGTGGTGGACTTCGTGGGCTGAGTCATCTCGGTCGGTCCTCTCTGTCGAAATCACCCGCTGAGACCGAGAATCGCCTCCCAACTGCGAGGATGCGAGACTCAGGTCTTCAGATGAAGCAACGGCGGATGGTCGTTCAGGCAGCGGCGGGCGCGGACACCGCCGGTGTCCGCGCCCGCCGCCGGTTCAGTTGACCTTGCGGGTGTGCCCGGCCCAGTAGGGCTCGCGCAGCTTGAACTTCTGCAGCTTGCCGGTGGCGGTCCGCGCGAGGTGCTCGACGAAGTCGACCCGCTTCGGGCACTTGTAGCCGGCGAGCCGAGTACGGCAGTGCGCGATCAGATCGTCCGCCGTCGCCTCCGAGCCGTCGGTCACCACGAGTGCCGTGACCAGCTCGCCCCATGTGTCGTCCGGGATACCGATGACGGCGACCTCCCGTACGGCGGGGTGCGACATCAGCGCGTCCTCGACCTCGATCGAGCTGACGTTCTCGCCGCCGCTGATGATGACGTCCTTCTTCCGGTCGCTGATGACGACGTAGCCCTCGTCGTCGACGACTCCCCCGTCGCCGGTGTGGAACCAGCCGCCGGCCTGTGCCCGCGCGGTCTCCTCCGGCTGGTTCCAGTAGCCGTCCAGGTTGTGGTTCGTGGCGGCGAGCAGCTCCCCGGTCGAGTCGACCTTGATCTGCACGCCCAGCGCCGGAACGCCCGCGCGGGAGAGCCTCCTGGCCCGCTCGATCGACGGCAGCCCGTCCCACTCGGCCCGGCCGCGGTTGATCGTGAGCAGGGGCGACGTCTCGGTCAGGCCGTAGATCTGGATGAACTCCCAGCCGAGGTCATCGATGACCCGTTGGATGGTCCTGCTCGGCGGCGGCGCCCCGGCGCAGACGACCCTGACCCGGTCACGTCCTGGAACCTCGCCCTGCCAGGACGGAAGCGCGTCGAGTACCGCGTTCAGCACCGCGGGGGCGGCGCACATGAGGGTCACGCCGTGCTCGTCGACGCGGCGCAGGATCTCGCCGCCGTCGATTTGCCGCAGCACGATGTGCTGGGCTCCGACGCCCGTCATGGCGAACGGCATGCCCCATCCGTTGCAGTGGAACATCGGCAGCGTGTGCAGGTACACATCGCGATCGCTGATGGTCGTGTGCATGCCGAACACCACGGCGTTCAGCCACAGGTTCCGATGGGTCAGCTGGACGCCCTTGGGCCGGGCCGTGGTGCCCGACGTGTAGTTGATCGAGGCGGTGGCCGCTTCGTCGGGCCTGTCCCAGGGCCGTGGTTCGACGCCGTGCAGGAACATCGACTCGTCGTCGCCCAGCAGGAACCTGTGCTTGACGTCCAGCGTGGCGAGCGCGTCCTTCAGGGACGGGTCGGCGTAGACGACGTCCGCCCCGCTGTGACTCACGATGTACTCGATCTCCGGTCGCGCCAGGCGGAAGTTGATCGGCACGAGGATGCGCCCGTACGCCGGCACGCCGAAGAACGACGTGAACAGCCGCGATGAGTTCTGCGAGATGACGGCGACCCGTCCGCCGACCGGCACGTCCAGCGAGTCGAGGAACGCCGCCTGCGCGCGAGCGTGCTCGGCGATCTCCCGGTACGTGAGCGCGGGCAGCGGCGGCGCGGGCTGATCGGGTTCGTCCACGATCCCGGTCCGGTCCGGGTAGACGTGCTCGGCTCGGTCGAGGAAGTCCTGGACCGTCAGGGGGTAGTACACGCGCGTACCTCCGGTGGCGAGTCAGACGGGCGAGGCGGCGCCGGCGGCCGACGGCCGGGCGGGCGCGAGATGGGCCACCAGGAATTCCGCCGCGGCGGCGCGCTGTTCCACGCTGCGGGAAACGGCCAGGGATGTCCAGTAAACGCCGTGCGCGAGGCCGTCGAACCGCCGTACCGTCGCATCCACGCCCGCCTTGGTCAGCAGCTTGCCGAGCAGCTCGGCCTCGTCCCGCAGGGTGTCGAGCTCGTTGGTGATGACGAACGTCGGCGGCAGCCCGGCCAGATCGGCCGTGTCGAGCGCCAGCCGCGGGTCGGCGAGGTCGTCGGCGCCGCTCACATACTGCTCGCCGCACCAGGCCAGATCGTCGAGCTCGATCAGGTAACCGGTGGCGAACCGCTCGCGTGAGGGCGTCGCGATGGCGGCGTTCACCAGCGGGTAGATCAGCAGCAGCGCGCTCAGCGGCACGGCGTCCTGGACCGCGCGCAGCGCCGCTCCGGCCGCGAGATTGCCGCCGGCGGAGTCTCCCGCCAGCGCGATGCGCGCGGGATCGCCTCCGTGCTCGGCGATGGTGCCGGCCGTCCAGCGCAGTGCCGCGTAGACGTCGTCGTGCGCGGCGGGGAAGCGGTGTTCCGGCGCGCGCCGGTAGGTCGCCGACACGACGACGGCACCGGTGCGGACGGCGAGGTCGCGGGCCACCTCGTCCGCGACGTCGAGGCTGCCGCCGACGAAGCCGCCGCCGTGGACGTAGACGACCACGGGAAGGCCCGTCGCCCCGGGCTCCGGGCGGTAGATCCGCAGCCGGTGCGCGGGATCGGGACCATAGGCGTGGTCGGAGATCTCGGCGACCTCCTTCTTCGGCGCCTGTAGATCGGCGAAGGACTCCACCACCGCTCGCGTGCCGTCGACACCCGCGTCGCGGAATCCGGCGTAGCCCTGCTGTTTGAGGGCCTCCACGAGGAATGCCACCGACGGGTCGAGCGCGGGCGCGCTGCCGGCGGAGTCCAGGCCGCCGCTCGTGGCGGCGAACCGGAACCCGCGATAGCCGTTCTGCTCGATGTTGTCGCTGATCGCCCGGTAGCGGGGGGCACCGCCGCCGTACGGCAGGATCTTGCGGGGTTTGCCGGGGATGTTCGCACCCATGTAGTACGACGAAGGGGTCTCGGGCACGAGGGTCATGGCCCCGATCGCGTCGGTCTCGGTCACCCACTGCTCCTGTGCCTGCAGCGTCGGGTCGACGACCGTGTGGCCGTGTTCGCGCATGCGCCCGATGATCCGGCCGATGTAGTCGATGTGGTCCTCGATGCCGAGGGGTGCGTTGTACAGCACCGAAGGGCTCTGCGGGCCGGTGACCGTGAACAGGTTCGGGAAGTCGTGGACGGTCAGGCCGAGGTAGGTCCGGGGCCCCTCTGCCCAGGCGTCGGCCAGGCGCAGGCCCCGGCGACCGGTGATGTTCAGGGCCAGCAGCGGCCCGGTGAGGACGTCGAAGCCCGTGGCGAGGATGAGCACGTCGAGCGGGTGGACCGTGCCGTCGGCCAGCCGGACGCCTTCCGGGACGACCGAGTCGATCGGGTTCGCCTTGACGTCGACGATGTGCACGTCGTCCCGGTTGAAGGCCTCGTAGTAGTCGATCTCCAGCGGCGGTCGCTTGGTGCCGTACGGGTAGTCCGTGGGCGTCAGCACGGCGGCCTTCTCCGGGTCCGTGACCTTCTCCCGGATCTTGGCGCGGATGAACTCGGCGGCCAGTTCGTTGGACTCGGCGTCCACCAGCAGGTCGCCGAAGCTGTCGATGAAGAACCGCAGCCCGCCCCGGTCCCAGCGGTCGTTGAAGATCGCCTCCCGCTCCTCGGGGGTGGCCGCCTTCGCCGACGGCTGCACCTCGTCGTAGGGGACGCCGAGGAAGTGGTTGCGGGCCGCTTCCCGGATCTCGGCGTACCTCGCCTTCTCGTCCGCCTCCTCCGCCGGGTCGGTCGGGTAGTTCCCGACCGGCGTGATGTAGTTGGGAGTGCGCTGGAAGACGGTGAGGTCGCCGGCGTACTTGGCGACGTCCTGAATCACCTGGATACCGGTCGAGCCGGTACCGATGACACCGATGCGTTTGCCGGCGAGGTCGACGTCCTCGGTCCAGTTGCCCGTCAGCAGCGCCTGCCCGGCGAACGTCTCGATCCCGGGGAAGTCCGGCTTCTTGGGCACGGAGAGGGTGCCGGCGCCCGAGACGAAGTACCGCGCGGTGGCGGTCCGGCCGTCGTCGGTCACGACGCGCCAGAGGTCCGCCTGCTCATCCCACGTCACCGAGACGATCCGCGTGTTGAAGCTGATGTCCCTGCGTACGTCGAACCGATCCGCGACGTGCTGCAGGTAGCGCAGAATCTCGGCCTGAGCGGGGTATCGCTCGGTCCAGTGCCACTCCTGCTGCAATTCGTCCGAGAAGGAGTAGGAGTAGTGCACGCTCTCGATGTCGACCCTGGCTCCGGGGTACCGGTTCCAGTACCACGTTCCGCCGACGTCGGCCGCGACGTCATAGGCGTGGACCCGCAGGCCCAACTGGTCGCGGAACTTGTGGATCGCGTAGATACCAGCGAAGCCGGCGCCGACCACGATGACGTCGTAATCGGGCTGGTCCGTGTTGGGCATGTTCACTCCTCGGAGGTCCGTACCGCCGCCAGTCTGAGTGCCATGCCAGGGGTGAGAAACGGTCTGAATTTCGGATAGTGCAACTACACGCGGGCGCCCGTCCCCCGTTCACTCTTCTGAAATAGTTCGCCCGGTCTCAGAGCGGCGCGTCGGCGATGTCCTCGCCGACGATGCGTGCTCCGGTGAAGAACAGCAGCAGCTCGCGGTCGCCGTGTCCACCGACCCCGGAGCCGTACCAGAACGCCTGGGCGGAGCGGTCGCTCATGTCGAGCAGGCTCGTGCCGTTGAGCTTCACCTCGCCTACCGGCAGCTGCGCCCCGATGCGCTGCCCGGCTTCGGCGTCGGTCGTGAAGACATAGCCCGCCAGACCCGTGTCGAGGTGAAACGCGGCGTCGACGGCCTTCTCGCGGGTCTCGCAGGTCCGGATGACGAGGACCGGACCGAACACCTCCGCTCGGCCGAGGCCGGCCGGCGGGTCGACGACGAGTGTCGGGACGACCCACGTTCCGCCGGGCGGTGCGGTGCCGACCTCGATCACGCGGGCGCCGCTCGCGGAGAACTCGGCGACCCGGGCGCGCACCTCCTCGGCCTGCTCCGCGAATGCCTGCGGCCCGAAGGTCGTCGCCTCGTCGAACGGGTCGCCGAGGGTGAGCCGGCCGAGCTCGTCGACGAGCGCGTCGACGAGCGCGTCGCGCAGCTCTTCGGGCACGAACACGGTGCCGGGGCTCTCGCACCACGCGCCGTTGAGCTTGGTCATCCCGGCGGCGAGCGCCTCCGCGGTGCGCGCGACGTCGGCGTCGTCCAGCACGATGGCGGGATTGTTGCTGCCGAGTTCGAGCTGCGCCGCGGCCACCTCCCCGGCGGCCGCCGCGGCGACGGCCCGCCCGCCCGACCGGCTGCCGGTGAAGCTGATCGCCCGGGCCAGCGGGGACCGGACGAGGCGCTGCCCGGCTCCCGGGCCGCCGAACACGAGCTGGATCGACGCCGTCGGCAGGCCGGCGGCCTCCGCGGCCTCGTGCAGCGCCGCGACGAGCAGCGTCGTGCCGTGCGGCGACCATGGTGACGGCTTGACGATGACCGGGCAGCCGGCCGCCCAGGCGAACGCCGCCTTCTTCGCCGCCACCGCCGTCGGCGCGTTCCAGGGCGCGAGCACGACCGCCGGCCCCAGGGGCAGGCGGTGCAGCCGCACCGTCCGCCCGTCGGTGCCGAGGTCCTCCGGGATCAGCGCGCCGATGCGGTCGGCCGCGCCGCGGAGCGTGTCCCCCAGCGAGCCGGCGAACAGCCGGGTGATCGAGATCGGCACGCCCGAGTCGCCGGTGTCCTGCCCGGCGATCTCGGGGGCCAGCTCGTCCAGCCGGTCGGCCGCCGCCCGCAGCGCGGAGGCCCGCTGTTCCGGAGAGCCGAGACCGCCGGTCGCCGCGCGGTGGTCGCGCCAGGCCGCGGCGAGCGCCCGGTCGACCAGGTCGTTCGGGGTCTCGGTGCCGTCGGGTTCGGCCCATACGCCGTCGATCAGCTGTGCGGGACGGACGGGCCGCGGGCGGGCGGTCATGCGCGCGCTCCAGGATCATCGGCCTCGGCCGTATCGTCGCTGAACATCAGCTGTGCCGCCTGGTCGAGCGCGTCGCGCCTGGTCTTGCCGAGGGCGAAGGCGAGCAGGACGCCGAGGCAGAGCCAGCAGGCGACGATGATCACCGCGAGGTTGAGCGGCCAGTCCGGCCACGGCACGAGGGAGTAGTAGAGCCCGACCACCAGCACCGCCGAGGCGAGCAGCGGGACGAGCACGTGCTTGAGCGGATTGAACTCCGCCCGGAAGCGGGTCCAGAAGAGCCGGACCACGGCGATGTTGCCCATCACGTAGAGGACGATCACGCCGAGGGTCACGAAGAGACCGATGAACGAGAACGCGGCCACCGGTCCGAGCCACCCGCCCAGCGCGAACGACAGGGCGAGGTTGAGGACGTAGATCAGGGTGAGGGCCAGGGCGGGCGTGCGGTAGGTGCGGTGCACCCGGCCGAGCGCGGCCGGAAAAACGTTCGCGCGTCCGAGCGCGTACAGCACGCGCGCGCCGGCGTTCTGCCCGGCGAGGGCGCCCGCGATCGCCGAGTTCAGCAGTGCCAGGGCCAGCACGATCCACGCCCATCCGGCGAGGTCGTCGGCGATGACGAAGAACGGGTTGTCCCCGGTGCCCATGGCCGCGATGTCGCCCTCCCAGCCGACGACGGCTGAGTAGCCGCTGAACGCCCACACCAGCCCGACGACGACGATCGAGACCAGCACGGTGCGCGGGATCGCGCGCCGCGGGTCGCGGGTCTCCTCGGCCAGCGGCGCCGCGGATTCGAAACCGGTGAACAGCAGGACCCCGAAGGCGAAGGCCAGGAAGACCGGATGCAGGTCACCGCCGGTGTCCGGCCATTCGAAGGGCCCGGCGGCGAACGCGGCGCCACCGGTGTGGATCATCGTCCAGATCCCGAACACGACCATGATCACGCACTCGGCGGCGCCGAGCGCCATCGTGACGTTCGCCGAGAGCTTCACCCCGCGCAGGGTCATCACGTAGACCAGCGTCATGAGCACGGTCATGATCAGCCACCAGGGGATGTCGATGCCCCACCCGGACTTGATGGCCGGCTGCAGGATCCCCGATGTGATCAGGATGAGCAGGGTGGGGATGAGCGGGTCGTACAGGAAGTACGCCCACGAGGTGACGAACCCGCTGCGCTTGCCCAGCCCGTGCGAGACGTAGGAGTAGTAGCCGCCCGCCGAGGGCAGCTTCGCCGCGAGCATCGCCACGCCCGCGCCGGTGAGCAGGACGGCGGCCATCGCGAGGAGCATGAGCAGCGGCATGCTCGCGCCGACCAGCCCGGCGATGACCGGCGCGACGATGATCACGCCGATCGCGGGGCCGAGATGGCTGATCGCTTGGAATACGACTTCGGGCGTCCCGAGCGCGGCCTGGTTCAGGCCGACCGCGGGCCGGCTCTCTTGGGCGGTGGCGCGTGTGTTCGGCGTGTGCTGGGTCATGGGGGCCTCGCAAGGCAAGGAGCCGCCGCGGCGGCGTGGGGGTCAGATGCTGTCGAGGTACCGGTCGCGATCCCAGTCCGAGACCGCGTCGAGGAAGGTGGTCCATTCGTGCTCGCCGACGGCGGCGTAGTGCTCGACCACGTCGTCGCCGAGGACCTCGCGGGCGGTGCGGCTGGCGCGGAAGGCGGCCGCCGCGTCGCCGAGGGTGAGCGGCAGCCCGGCCGGCGACGATCCGGCGTAGCCGTTGCCGACCAGGGGCGGGCCGGGGTCGAGCTCGCGGTCGATACCGAGGCCCACCGAGGCGAGCACGCCGGCGATCGCCAGGTAGGGGTTGGTGTCCGCCCCCGGCAGGCGCATCTCGATGCGGTTGGCCGCCGGCGCCCCGGTGATCAGGCGGCAGGTGGTCGTGCGGTTGTCGTAGCCCCACGTGATGCCGTTCCCGGCGAAGTCCTGCGTGCGCAGCCGCCGCATCGCGTTGACCGTCGGCGCGTACAGGAGCATCAGATCGCCGGCCAGGTGCAGGACGCCGCCGACCGCCTGCCGCATCGTCGCCGAGACCGTGCGGTCGGCGCCGGGGTCGTGGAAGAGGGGCCGCCCGGCCAGGTCCTGCAACGAGACGTGGACGTGGCACGAGCTGCCCATGCCGCCGGTCAGGGGCCGCGGCATGAAGGTCGCGGTCATCCCGTCGCGCGCGGCGACCGCGCGGACGACGTGCTTGAACAGCGCGTGCCGGTCGGCCATCTCCAGCGGGTCGGCGTACTCGAGGTTGATCTCCCACTGGCCGTGGCCGTACTCGACCTGCGCCACCTCGACCGGCACCCCCGACGCCTCGAGCACGGCGCGCAGCCGCCCGAAGAACGGCTCGTACAGGTCGCCCTCGATGATGTTGTAGTCGGAGTGCACGTCGGTGGTCGGGACGAGGTCGCGGTGCCCCCGGGCACGCAGCTCGGACGGCGTGCCCTTGTAGAGGTGGAATTCCAGTTCGGTGGCGACGAACGCCCGCCGTCCGGCCGCGGTGGTGCGGTCGAGCGCCGCACGCAGGATCGACCGGGGGGCGACCGGCACCAGGGCGTCGCCGTGCTCCTCGACGGAGTCGGCCAGCACGATGGCGGTCCGGTCCAGCCAGGCGGCGCGTCTCAGCGTGGTGACGTCCGGGACGAGCCGGAAGTCGTGCCAGCCGGTATGGTCGCCGGCGTAGTCGACCCGCAGGGCGCCCAGGTCCTGGGCGAAGTCCCACGCGTACACGCAGGTGCAGATGTGCAGCCCCTCGGCCGCCGTCTCCTTCCATCTCCGCACCGGGATCCGCTTGCCGGTGAGCCGCCCGTACATGTCGATGCCGGCGATGACCACCGTGTCGAACTCGCCGCCGGACAGGTCCGCGACGTCGAGCCGCTCCTCCCCCGTCATCGCACGAGCCAGCCGCCGTCGACGGGCAGCTGCACGCCGGTGATGAACGACGCGTCGGCCGACAGCAGGAAGCTCACCGCTCCCGCGATGTCGGCCGGTGTGGCCGAGCGCTTGATCAGCAGGCGTTCGTCCATGAACGCGCGGGCGTCCGGGTCGTCGTGGCTCATGCCGGGGACGAACCCGGTCGCGACCGGTCCCGGAGCGACCGCGTTGACCCGGATGCCGTAGCGGGACAGCTCGGCCGCCAGAGCCTTGGTGAGCATCTTCACGCCGCCCTTGGACGCGTTGTAGTGCACCTGGCAGCTCCCGCCGGAGGACACGACGACCTCGGCCTCGACGGTCGACAGGTTCACCACCGCGGCGGCATCTCCGGCCTCGCGCAGGTGAGGAAGGGCCTCCTGGGTGACGACGAACATGCCCTTGCAGTTGACGTCCATGACAAGGTCCCACTCGTCGTCGGTCGTCTCCTCGAACGGGCTCATCGTGACGAGCCCGGCGTTGTTGACCAGCAGGTCGAGCCCGCCGAGGGCCTGGGCGGCGGCGGAGACCGCGGCCCGGACCGCGGCGCGGTCGCGGACGTCGGCGGTGATCGCGACCGCCTTGCCGTCCGCCGACTCGATCTCGTCCACGACCGCGGCGGCGGCCTCGGCGTTGACGTCGACGACGGCGACGGCCGCGCCCTCGGCGGCGAGGCGGTGCGCGATGCCGCGGCCGATGCCCGAACCGGCGCCGGTGACGAGGGCGCGGTGATTGTCATGCGATGGCACGGTGGATCTCCGATCCGTCGTAGGTCTGGTCGCCGGTCGAGCAGCGTCCGACGAGCCAGTCGAAGACCGGGTCCGGTCCGTCGAGCATCTCGGGATGCCACTGCACGCCGAGCAGGTCGGTGCCCGGCCGCTCGACGCCCTCGATCACTCCGTCGGGTGCGTGGGCGGTGGCGACGAGGCCCGCGCCCAGCTTGTCGACGCTCTGGTGGTGGTAGCTGTTCACCGCGGCGGCCGGGCCGAGCAACCGGGCGAGCAGGCTGCCCTCGGCCAGCGTGACCGCATGGCTGCGGTGGGCCGCAGGGTAGCCGAGGAAGCCGTGGGATTCTCCGACACCCAGTGCGAGGTCACCTCGCAGGGTGCCTCCGAAGGCCACGTTGATCACCTCGTTGCCGCGGCAGATGCCGAGCACCGGACGGCCCGCGTGCACGGCGGCCCGGACCAGCTCGCACTCGAACTCGTCGCGCGCGGGGTCGAGGACCGTCGAGTGCCGGTCCGGTACCGACCCGTAGAGGCGGGGGTCCACGTCCTGCCCACCCCCGATCACGAACCCGTCCAGCGCGGCGGCCAGGGCCGCCGGGTCGGCCGTGCGGCTCAGCCACAGGGGGATGCCGCCGGCGACGGTGACGCAGTCCGCGTACGCGGTGATGAACACATCACTGCGCAGGTGGCCGAGCGTCTCGGGGAACTCGTCCCGCACGTTGGTCTGTCGGCCGGTGATGCCGATCACAGGGGTTCTCATAGGTCTGGTATTAGAACCATTGGTGTTTCACCATGTCAAGGGCCACGCCGCGCCGCGTGCCATAATGAGGGCGTGTCCGCCCGACCCGCGCCCACCTCCGGGCCGGAGATCCCCCGTGGCCTGGGACGCTCGATGCCCGAGGATCTCGCGGGCAAGCTGCGGTCACAGATCCACGGCGGACAGCTCGGTCCGGGAGACCGCCTGCCCAACGAACGCGAACTCGCGGCATCGCTCGGCGTCGGGCGCATCACGGTCCGCGAGGCGATCCGGCAACTCGTCGCGGAGGGCTATCTCGTCTCGAAGCGCGGCAATGCCGGCGGCACGTACGTCACCGATCTCACCCAGCCGCACCGAGCGTGGATCGAGCGGGCGCGGCGCGAACCGGGGTGGGTGGTCGACCTCATCGAGTACCGCACCGCGGTCGAGACACGGGCGGCGGAACTGGCCGCCGGGCGCCGGACCGGCGACCACCTGGCCGAGATGAAGGCGGCGATCGACGAGGGCACGTCGCCCGCCTCACGACCGGCGTTCCGCCAGGCCGACCACCGCTTCCATGTGGCGATCGCCGAGGCGTCGGGCAGCCCACGGCTGCGCGACGCCATCGTCTCGGCCCGCGGCGAGATGTTCCTTCCCGTCGACCAGCTCGTGTTCGAGGATCACTTCCTCCAGAACCGCGAGGAGCACACCGCGATCATGGAGGCGATCCGAGCCCGCGACGCCGATGCCGCACGGACAGCCGCCGAACAGCACCTCAAGGCATCGCTACACGACTTCCTCCACGTCATCGGCCTCACAGAATATGCGCCGAGGCCATAATCGGGTGTTGTTGACATAGCCTGGTCGCTTCCGGGGTCGGCTATTGATGCTGTCACAGCACAAAGTCGCGAGCGTTATCGGGGCCGAGGTCGGTGGACGGCAGCGCGGGAGCCGCGAACCCAGGATCAAAATACCGACGCCTCGCGTGTAGGCGATCGCTTGCCCCCGTGGTATCCGTCCATTCTCTCGGGCGGCGCTCAGGAGCTCGACGGGTCCAGCGGTCATCAAGTCTGGGCGGACGTAGAGCGGCGGAGGCCGGACGCTGATGTGACCGGCTGAGGCGATGATCCCCCTTCGGATCCGGTGCCGGAAGGCGGACGGCGGGGATGCCCCGCGGATCCCGGCCGATCAGAGGTCCGAAAACCGAAGGTGAAACGGATTTTCGGAGAAAAGAACCCTGACGACCGAGCGCGACTGTTTGTGCGTTATGGGGTAAGGGGTGGGACGATGGCGACTGTGCAGGGGGCGTGTTTGAGTACCGCGTCGCTGGTTGCGCCGAGGGTCAGTGCCTCGACGACGCCCGTGCCGCGAGTGCCTGTCACGAGCAGCGTGGCGTCCTGTGCCGCCTCAAGCAGTGCCTCTCGCGGGGACTTCAGCACCAAGGACGTCGTGGCCGAAACCGCCGGGTACTTCACCAGCCATGGCGCGACCGTCCGTTCCAGCACCGACCCGCAGACGCGGCGGAGTGCGTCCTCGTCGGCGAACAGCGACAGGTCACCGTCGGGCGCCGCGCCGGGCTCCCAGCATCCGTACACCGCTCGCAGCCGCCAGCCGCGCAGCGCCGCCTCCTCGAACCCGAACGCCAGCGCGGCGTCCGCGCCCGCCGAGCCGTCCACGCCCACGACCAGCAGCCCGTCGCGCGTGGCGGCCGACCGCACGACCACGACCGGACGATCCGCCTGGGCGGGCAGCCGCAGGGCCGTTGATCCCACCGGCATCTCCTCGGGCGCATGGGAGCCGACCACGATGAGGTCGGACTCCCGCCCCTCGCTGATCAGCGCGGCGTAGGCGCTCCCGGTCTCCAGCCGCTTGCGCACCTTCAGGCCGGGGGCCCACTCCTGCGCCAGTGCCACACCTTGATCGAGAAGGTGCTCACCCATCCTGCGGACGATCGCCACGCCCTCGTTGTCGATATAGGTGATGGGAAACGGCCAGCGCCAGACATGGCAGACCGTCAGCGGCAGCCGTCGCAGCCGGGCCTCCTGCACCGCCCACCGCAGCGCCCGCTCGCTCTCGCTCGTCCCGTCGTAACCGACGACCACATGGCTCATGGCGTCCTCCTCGATCCGTCTCCATCCCACCGTCCGGCAGGTCCGGCCTCCGCGGGTAGAGCCGAAGGTCCTGGCGGGAGGGCGAGATGTCCCACGTCCTCCGGCGTGTCGAAGGGACGCCCGGCATGGGCGTCCCTTCGGGGTCGCGGTCGGCTACTTGAGGATGGGGAGGCGCTTGGCCAGGCGGGTGTTGCCCCACCAGCGGCCCAGCCCCAGGGTGTCGCCCGCGCTGACCAGCGCCAACCCGACGATCAGGATCGCGTAGATCAGGTGGTCGTCCATGAACACGTTGTTCTCCGGAGGCAGCACCGCCGTCCACATCATCACCAGCAGCACCGCGCCCGCGGCCGCCGCGATCCGAATCCCGACGCCCAGGACCAGCGCGGCGCCGATCCCGCCCAGCCCGATCATGAACAACCAGTCCGCCCACGCCGCACCCGCGAGGTCGTGGTAGAAACCGGCGAACGGACCCGTCGGGGAGTTCTTCAGGAACCCCCCGGTCGGGCTGCCGCCCTCGATCCACGCCTTGGCGGCCGGAGTCGCATGTCCCAGCCCGAACAGCTTGTCCAGGAACGCCCACACGAACACCCAGCCCAGCGACAGCCGGGCCAGCGCCCAGACATAGCGGGCCGCGGGCGACTCGGTCAGTGGCTTGGGGGTCACCACCCGCACCAAGGTGTCCCTCCGGACGTGCGTCTTGTGCTCGGAGAGTGCCATCGCCACTCACCTTCCATCCCATCGCTGATCTCTTCACCCCTCACTCAACGCCACCCCGACGCCGGGCCCCAGATCCGTTCGGCCCACGATCATCGGGACGGAGGTCCCCCGTTCCCCCCGCGTCGGCGCGCGGGACGGCTCAGCCGGGCGGTGGGACGATCGCGACCGTGCATGGCGCGTGGTGCAGCATCGCCGAACTGGTCGCGCCGAGCAGCAGCGGGTCCAGACCGCCGGTACCGCGATCTCCGACCACGAGCATGTCGGCGTCGGCGGCAGCGTCGAGCAGTGCCTCCCGAGGCCGCTGCAACGACACGGACATCTGCACGGGGACCTTCGGGTAGCGCCGGCGCCAGGGATGAACGGCCTTCTCCAACGTGGCGGTTCTGGCCTCGTAGAGCCGGTGCTTGTCGGCGAATAGAGGCAGTTCCCAGTCCGGTACCGAGCCGGGTTCCCAGGTCCCGTAGACCACCCGCAGGCCGGCTTCGCGCAGTGCGGCCTCCTCGATGGCGAAGCCGAGGGCGGCGTCCGCGGCGCCGGATCCGTCCACCCCGGCCACGACGAGCCCCCGCGTCCCGCCCGTGTGCCGGACGGCGATCACCGGACGGTGCGTGCGCGCCGGGAGCTCGACCGCCGTCGACCCGGCCGGCAGCCGGTGCCGCTCGTGCGAGCCGATCACGATCAGCTCCGCGTCGTCGGACTCGCGGACCAGCGTCTCGCTGACGGGCTCCCGCCTCAGCAGCGTGCGCACCTCCCCCGGCATCCCCAGGGACCGCGCCCGGCGGGCGCCCTCCTGCAGGAGGTTCTCCCCCGCGCGCTTGAGGATCACCTGGACGCTCTCGTCCACGTGGCCCTCCGGGTAGGGCCAATGCCAGCAGTAGCACATCGTCAGATCGAGCCCCCGTAGCCGGGCTTCCTCCACCGCCCAGCACAGTGCGGGCTCGTTCTCCTCGGTCCCGTCGTAGCCGAGGAGGATGTTCGGCCGCTGGGGCCTGAGCAGTTCGGCCATGGACCAACCCCCCTTTCCCCGGTGATGCCCCGCTTCCAGTCTCGGATGCGCGGGACCCCTGCTCGATGGGTCGAAGGCCCCGGACGTGTCAGGCCGTCCGGCACTCCCCGGCGCGATCAACCGGTGAGAACGTGGCGACGCCGGGAACCCCAGACGACAGGACGAGACCGCAGGGAGACCCGATGACCCCGTGGATCCTGGCCTATGACGGCTATGACCCCGCAGCGGAGGGGCTGCGGGAAGCTCTCTGCACCCTTGGGAACGGCTACTTCGCCACCCGAGGAGCCGCCCCCGAATCGTCCGCGGACGACGTCCACTATCCGGGGACCTACATCGCGGGCTGCTACGACCGCCTGACGGCCGAGATCGGCGGGCGGCGCTTCGGCAACGCCGACCTGGTGAACATGCCGAACTGGCTTCCCCTGACGTTCCGGGCCGCCGACGGCGAGTGGTTCGACCCCGACCGCGCCCTCCAGGAGGACCGGCTGCTCTCCTACCACCAAGAACTCGATCTCCGGCGCGGCGTCCTGACCCGCCTCGTGCGTTCGCGTGATCGGGCGGGACGGACGTTCCGCGTGGCCCAGCGCCGCATGATGTCCATGGACGATCCGCACCTGGCCGCGCTGGAGACCACGATCGTCGCCGAGAACTGGTCCGGTGCGCTCCAGATCCGGTCCGCACTGGACGGACGGGTCGTCAACGCGGGTGTGGAGCGGTACCGGAACCTGCCGGGAGTACATCTGAGCCGCGAGAAGCCTCCGCCCACGGCCGACCCGGAAACGCTGCTCCTGCGCGCCACGACGGTCTCGTCGAAAATCGGGGTCGCGGTGGCGGCCCGCACTCGGATGTCGGTCCCGGCCGAACACGCTCCTCTGACCGAGCCGGGCTGGGCCGGACAGGACCTCACCGTCGACGCTCAGGAGAACGTCCCGGTCACCGTCGAGAAAATCGCCGCCGTCTTCACCTCCCGCGACCGCGCCGTCGAGGAATGGGGGGAGGCCGCGCTGGCGGCCGTCACCCAGGCCGGGGGCTTCGACGCCCTGCTGGAGCGGCACACGCTGGCGTGGACCCGGCTGTGGCGGCGCTGCCAGCTCAGCGTCGACCACTCCGAGGTACAGCGCATCCTCAACCTGCACGTCTTCCACCTGCTGCAGACGGTGTCAGAGCACAGCGTGGAACTGGACGTGGGCGTCCCCGCCCGCGGCCTGCACGGCGAGGCGTACCGCGGTCACGTCTTCTGGGACGAGCTGTTCATCCTGCCGTTCCTGACCATGCGGTTCCCCGAGATCGCGCGGGCCTTGCTGATGTACCGGTGGCGGCGGCTGCCGGCGGCCCGGCGCGCGGCGGACGACGCCGGGCACCGCGGCGCGATGTACCCCTGGCAGAGCGCCGCGGACGGGCGCGAGGAGACCCAGCGCGTCCATCTGAACCCGCGATGGCGGCCTTCGCCTCGAACCCCGCCTTCCCGCCGCGGTCGACCGGCTCCGGCTCGGCCTCCGCTTCCGGGGCCACTGGGGCATCGACCTGACCTGCCGCCGGGACCTCGTCCGGGTCGCGCTCCGTCCCGGCGCCGCCTCCCCCATCCGCATCTCCTACGCCGCCGAGGACATCGAGATCGCCCCCGGCGGGGCGTGGGAAGCCCCCCTCCACGACGGCAGGCCCGCCCCGTCGACGGGCTGACCGGACGACGGCGACCACGTGATCCGCGCCGAGCTGCCCGGCATCGACCCCGACAGGGACGTCGAGATCACCGTCGCCGGCGGCGTCCTGCGCATCCACGCCGTGCGCCACGAGGAGAAGAAGGACGTGCACCGGTCGGAGTTCCACCACGGCTCCTTCACCCTCCCCGCGGACACCAAGGTCGACGACATCAAGGCGTCCTACGACAAGGGCATCCTCACCGTCCGCGTGCCGATGCCCAAGGCCGCCAGGGCCGAGGCCAAGCGGATCGCCATCGAGAAGTAGACCGGGACGTCCCGGCGAGGGCATCGGATCGAGCACTCGATCCGATGCCCTCGGCCGCCTCCGGGACGGCGGAGTCAGCGCGCGTGGACGACCGCCACCGGGCAAGGGGCATGGTGGACCAGGGCGTGACTGACCGATCCGAGGAGCAGGCCGCGGAAGCCGCCCAGGCCTCGTGAGCCGACGACCAGCAGGCGTGCCTCGTCGGCCGCGTTCATGAGCACGTCGCGCGGCGGCCCGGGGACGATGTCGATCTGAACCTTCACCTCGGGGTGGAGTTCCCGGGCCGGGATCATCAGCCTCGCCAGGTGAGCCCGCGCGGCGTCACGCATGCCGGCCTCGTCCACCAGCGGGGGGATCTCCCGCACGGGCACCTCTTCCCAGGCGACGACCGCGCGCACGTCCCAGCCGTGCGCGTCGGCCTCGGTGAAGGCCATCGCCAGCGCCTCCCGGGAGGCCGGTGAACCGTCCACGCCCACCACGACTCGTCCGTCCCCCCGTTCCGGCGGCGGGACGGGCTCACCCCTGACGATCACGACGGGGCATGGGGCGTGCGCGGCCACCTGGGCGCCGACCGACCCCAGCACGAGTCCGACGAACCCGCCCAGCCCCCGCGGGCCGAGCACGATCAGGTCCGCGCCGTCCCCGGCCTCGATCAGCCGGGCGGCCGCCTGCCCCCGTGCCAGCACTCCCCGCACGCTCAGCTCCGGCGCCGCCTTCCGTACGTGCTCGACGCCGGTGTTGAGGGTCTCCTCCGCCAAGGCACGCAGGTCGACGACCGGCATGGCGACCGGGCCTCCGACGTAGACGTCCCAGACGTGGAGCACGGTCAGGGCAAGGCCGCGGGTCCGGGCCTCGTCAGCCGCCCACGCCAGGGCCTGCTCGCCACCGGTCGAGCCGTCGTAACCAACGACCACACCGGTGATCGGCTCATCGTTCATGGGGCACTCCCCTCTCAAAGACCTGGTCACTTCGAGCTTCGCCCGCCGGAGCCGTGTCGTGAGAGGGGCGAGAGTCCAGAAGAACAGGGACCTTCGGCCCTCCGGGGCAGCGTTGACGGCTCACCCCCCACTTTGGTCGGCGGTGAGGGACCGAACGTCCTCGGCAGACGGGACCTTCGCGTCTGACCCGTCCGACCGGCCGGCGCAAGCCTGGAGATGAGCCCGTTCAGGCCTCCCGTCAGCGGAGGCGGCGTAGGTAGGGGTCCCATGCCCGGCCGGGTGCGAGGCGGACGCGGGCGTCGACGGCCACGACGCCGTCCGGGCGGACGATGGTGGGGTTGAGGTCGAGTTCGGCGATCTCGGGGTGATCGGCCACCAGCCTGGACATCCGCAGCAGGGCGTCGCGCAGGCCCGGTACGTCGCCGGCCGGGCGGGCGGGATGGCCGAGGAGCAGCGCGGACAGGCTCTTCTCGCTCAGCCCGCGGTGCAGGTCGCGGACCGCGTCCCGGTCCGCCTCGCCCAGCCGCTTGATCTCGACCTGCGTTCCATCGGTCAGCAACGCGAACACGCGCGCGGGGGAAGGGCTCTCAGTCATGCCCCCGGCGTCGACCGGGGCGGTCTGCGTCCCAAGGTCACCGATCACCGGGACCTTCGTCCCCCAACCGGCAAACCCCCCGCACCCTGCGGGATCGGCGGTCGACGCGCCCCTGGAGGCACTCGGCGTCCACGCCTACGCGGGCCGGCGGCAGGTCGTATGGCCCACGCCAAGGGGACCAAGGTCTCTGGGGCGGTTTCCGCGCAAGGTCAATTCTGACGCCACCGGCCCATGGCACAAGGGAGGCCCACGTTGTCCGGCGCGACTCCGAACGAACTCGACATCCAGGTCACGACCACCAAGGACGTCCCTCAAGAGGACGTGCGGCGGGCACGCGAGAGCGTCACCCGGGCGCTGGCCCATGCTCCGAGGCCCGTCCTGTACGCCAAGGTCACGCTCAGCGTCCTCTACGATCCCGCCGTGCCCCGGCCCAATCTGGCGTCGGTCCGGGTCGACCTCAACGGCCGGCCGGTCAACGCCCACGCCGCGGCGGCCTCGATGCCGGAGGCCATCAGCCTGGCCGGCACCCGCCTGCGCGCCCGCGTGGAGAACACCACCCGGTACCGCAAGACCCATCGGCCTGCTTGACGCCTGTGCGGGACGGGTGCCGACGACACCGGGACGAAGGTCCCTAGGGGCGCGCCGGCGATGCGGCGGACAGTGAAATCGGCACCGTCGCCGCCACCGGACGGCGCGCCGACACGAAGGAGCTCCGCCATGGCCAGGCAGATCACCCATGGTTCGACAGTCCCGGCCCTGGAGCACCGCGTCGCGGTGCTGGAGCGGCAGGTCGCCGCGCTGACCGAAGCCGCCCGTCTGCTGGCCGCCGCGCTGGAGGGCACGCCGCTGGACCCCGCGGGCGACGCCGCCGCCCCGACGGCGCGACGCGCGCACGAGCTGCTTCTCCTGCCGCCGCTGACGTCCACCAGCCCCCATTGACCCCCCGAAGGAGAAGGACATGTCCACGCAACGAAGAACGATCCTCCTCGGAGCCGATGGCTCGGTTCCGTCCGATCGCGCCATCGGCTGGGCCGCGGACGAGGCAGCACGGACCGGCAAGGCCCTGCTCATCCTCCACGTCGTGGAGACCGCCACCCTGGACCTCCCGGGGCGCACGACCGACGGCATCTCCGAGGCGCTCGCCGAAGCGGGAGACCGGATCCTGCGAGAAGGCCGGGCGCTGGCGTCGAAGCGGCAGCCGGAGCTCGCCGTCGAGACCATGCTCGTCCACGAGCGGAACGTGCCGGCCGGGCTGCGGCAGTACGCCGGCCAGGCCGCCGAGGTCGTGATCGGTCACCGCGGCCGCGGTGGCTTCGCCGGGCTGCTGCTCGGCTCCACGGGCCTGCGCCTGGCCGGGCACCACCCGGGCCCGGTGATCGTGGTCCGCGATCAGGACGGCACCGCGACGGGCGAGGTCGTGGTCGGCCTCGACCTGGCCGAGGACCCCGGACCCGTCCTCGACCACGCCTTCACCACGGCCACCGTCCGGGGCGCCCAGCTGCGGGTGCTGCACGCCTGGCATCCGACGGCGCTCGCCGTCGAGTCCGGCGTCGACCTGCAGATCACCGCCGAGACCTTCCGCGGTCATCTGGCCGCCGCCCTGGCACCCTGGCGTGACCGTTACCCGGACGTCAAGGTCGTCGAGGACGTCGCCCTCGGCCACCCGGTCGACATGCTCGCCACGGCGTCGGCGCACGCCGACCTGGTCGTCGTCGGGTCCCGGGGACGCTCGTTCCCGCTCGGGTCGGTAAGCCACGGCGTCATCCACCACGCCCACTGCCCCGTCGCCGTCGTCCGCCCCTACGACTGACGGACGGCCGCCGGGCCGTGTGTCCGGGTCGGGACCGGCGGGCCGTGGATGGCGTCGGCCCTGGTAGTCGGGCCGAAGGTCCCGGCTCTAGGGGACGCTCGGCACTGACCCGCGAACCCTGTCGGGCGGGATGGTGGAGGTGACCGAGGGAGATCACCGTTGTGGATCACTCCCGAAGCACGGTCCGAGTCCGGGAGGAGCCATGAAACGCCGTACCGTCGAGGACGTCATGACCAGGAACGTCGTGACGGTGACCGAGGACACCCCGTTCGCCGAGATCGCCGGCGCGATGGCCGAGCACCGTGTCAGCGCGGTGCCCGTCCTGGACGAGGACGGCCGCCTCGCCGGCATCGTCACCGAGGCCGACCTCCTGCGCAAGGAGGAGTACAGGGGCGGCGCGGAGCCGCGCCGGCTCACGCTGCGGCGGCACGCCAAGGCGGAGGCCAAGGCCGGGGCCGTCGACGCCCGCGGGCTGATGAGCCGCCCGGTCGTCACCGTCCCGCCGCACACCTCCATCGCCCAGGCCGCGCGGTTGCTGAACACGCACGGATTCAAGGCCGTGCCCGTCGTCAAGAACGGCCACCTCGCCGGGATCGTGGCCCGCCGCGACCTGCTCCAGGTGTTCCACCGCTCCGACACCGACATCCGCGACGAGATCATCAACGACGTCCTGATCTGCAGGCTCTGGCAGGACCCCGCCGACGTGCACGTCCGCGTCCAGGAAGGCGTCGTCCACCTCACCGGGCGCGTCGAGCAGAAGAGCCTCATCCCGATCATCGTGCGCATGACCGCCGCCACCGAAGGCGTCGTCGACGTCGTCCACACCCTCGGCTTCGATCACGACGACACCCGCCCCACCCCCTACCCGAGGGCGTGAGGCACCTCTCGGGGTAGGGGGCCACGAAGGGGCTGAGAGGGGAGAGCCATGCTGGTCCGCGAAGCGATGACCTCACCGGTGGTGACGACTGCTCCGTCGGCCACCGTCCGGCAGGCCATCCGTGTCCTCCACGAGCGGGACGTCACCGCGCTTCCCGTGGTGGACGCCGAAGGCCGGCTCGTGGGGATCGTCAGCGAGATGGATCTGCTGCGCGGTGAGTTCGAAGCCGACCCCCGTGCCTTCGCCCGGCCCCGGACGGCCCCGTCCGCGCCGGCTCCCCGGCATGTCGAGGACGTCATGACCCGCGATGTCCGGACCGCGCGGCCGACCACCGACGTCGCCGAGCTCGCCGAGATGATGGTCCGCACCCGGATCAAGAGCGTCCCCGTGGTGGACGCCCGCGCCGTCGTCGGCGTCATCAGCCGCCGCGATCTCATCGCGATGCTGGCCCGCGGCGACGCACGCATCCGCGACGACGTGGTGGCCGCCATCAGCGAGATCGCGCCGGGAGGCCCGCCGTGGGAGGTCTCCGTCGAGGACGGCGTCGTGGAACTGCGAGGTCCCCACGACGAGCAGGCACAGCGGATCGTCGAAGTGCTCGCTCGTACCGTCCCCGGAGTCACCCGTGTCCGCGTACGGCCGGCCGTCCAGCCCTGACGTCCACCGCACCGCTGGCACCAGGGCCTTTGCCCGGCCGCCCGCGAGGAGGAGCCATGACCACGAACCCACCGCTTGAACAGCGCACCGTCGCCGAACTGATGACCCGTGACCTGCTCACCATCGCTGCCGACGAGTCCGTCCTGATGGCCTGGGAGCTGATGTGCAGGGCCGAGGTCCACCATCTGCCGGTCACCGATGTCGAAGGCGGATTCCTCGGCGTCATCGACGCCCACACGCTCACCGCAGCCTGGAACGCCACCACTCCCCGCGACGCCCGGCGTCCCGTCACGACCCTTCTGCCTTCCCGCTCCCCCTCAGCGGTGCGCCCCATGGCCACCGTCCCGGAGGCGGCACGGGCCATGCTGGAGGCGGACACGGACTACGCACCGGTGACGGACGAGCACGGCGCCCTGGTCGGCCTGATCACCGCCCGAGACCTGATCGGCGCCCTCGCGGGCTTCCACCGTGAGATCCCCGAACGCGCCGGAGGCATGCCGTCTCTCTACAGGATCGAGCCTGTTCTCCCCCGTGAGCCCCCGGCTCACCATGCGGGTGGCAGCGGCCTCGACCCCGACTGATCCCGCCGCCTCATCGTGAAAAGGCCCGGCAGGCGCCGGGCCTTTGACTCGCCGCCTCTCACGGTGCGGCGGGCGTGGGGACGACGGCCACCGGGCAGTGCGCTTGATGGAGAAGCGCGTGGGTCACCGCGCGGGCACGCGGCACGGTCAAGCCCTCGCGCGGATGCGAACCCGCGATCACCAGGTCGGTGTCACGGGACGCGGCGACGAGCGCGGCGGCGGGGTTGTCCTGGACGATGTCCTCCACGACCTGCACACCAGGGAAGCGTTTGCGCATCGGTGCGTGGGCCTCGATGACACGCCACCGGGCCCGCTCCTCGATGCGGCGGATGTCGGCGCCCGCTCCAGGCTCGTCCAGTGCCTTGGGGAACGGCCAGGCGTGCACGACGCGGAGCCTGGCCTCCCGCGCGGCGGCGGCCCGGAAAGCGTACTCCAGGGCGGCGGAGTCGTCGCCGAGGCCGACGCCCACTGCGATCTCGCCGCGCTCGCCGTTCGGTTCGCCGCGCACCACCACGACCGGGCAGGCGGCATGGCGGACCGCGCCCAGCCCGACCGACCCGAGTACCAGGCCCGTGAACCCGCCGAGGCCGCGGTTCCCCACCACGAGCTCGAACGCCTTCTCCGAGCGCTCCGCCAGGGCCCGGACGGTGCGCGCGGACGTCAACTCCCCGCTGACGGTCAGCTGGGGTCGCCGGGCGCGGGCGACGCGCTCGGCGTCCGCCAGCACCTGTTTCCCTTCCCGCGTCAGCGACCTGGCCTCGCCGGGGGCGGTGTCGAGCGGGATGTCGAAGGGCCATTTCTCCACAGCGTGCACGATGGTCAGGGCACGCCCGTAGCGGGCGGCCTCGTCGGCGGCCCAGGCCACGGCACGTTCGGACGGCACCGAGCCGTCGGCTCCCACGATGATCGGATCGGACATGGTCAACACCTCTCTCGATTCCTCCCCCGGCAGATCTCCCGCCGGGGCGGGCCGGTCAACCGTCCAGGGGCATGACGACCACGGGGCAGCTCGCGTGGTGCAGAACCGCGTGGTTGACCCGGCCCAGCGCCATCCCGATCAGGCCGGTCCGGCGGGCCGCTCCGACGACCACCAGCGCGGCGGTCCGCGAGGCCTCGACCAGGGCCTGGGACGCCGTGCGGTCGGAGACCAGCTCCTCGACCTGGACGTCCGGCTGGTGCTCGCGGAGACCCGCGAGGGACTCCGACAGCTCCATGTCCTCGATCACCCGCCTGCGCGGGGAGCCGAGGTCGCCGCCCACGGCGTGCAGCGCCAGGATCCCCGCGCCCCGCGAAGCGGCCTCCTCGAAGGCCCAGCCGAGCATGGCGCTCTCACCGGGCCGGCCCTCGACCCCGACCACGATCCGTGCCGGCGCATCGGCCGGATAGGGCGCCTCTCGCGGCACCACCAGCACCGGGCACCGGGCATGCGCGGCCGTGTAGAGCCCGACCGAGCCGAACAGCAGCCCCTCGAAACCGCCCAGCCCCCGCGACCCCACGGCCACCATCGCCGCCTGCCCGCTGCCTTCCACCAGCGCACTTCCCGGATCGGTCCGCGCCAGCCGCGTGCCGATGCCGACATCGGGGTGCAGCTTCAGCGTGTACTGCCGCGCCTCGGCGAGCAGGTCCTCCCGTTCGGCGACCAGCCGGCGCAGCGCGTCGGGCGGGATCGTGCCGTCCTCCACCAGTGCGCGGGACGCGTGCACCAGGTCCAGGGACAGCCGGTGCCGGACGGCGTAGTCGGCGGCCCAGTCCAGAGCACGCCAAGCGTGCGCTGACCCATCGATGCCCACGATGACCTGATTCGGCATTGGGCTCCCCTCCAGAACCTGGCGGCGTGATGTCCACTTCGACGCTAGATCGCCTCGCTGCGGCGGTCCCGGGCCGAAGGTCCCGAATGCCAGGGCCGAGGGGCCAGTCGCCGCTACCTGCCGAGCGCTCGCAGCGCCGCCGCCTCGATGCCCTCGGCGTCGAGGCCGTAGTGGCGGTAGAGGTGCGTCGGGGGGCCGATGAGCGCGTACTCGTCCGCGATGCCGTGCCGGACGACCCGGGCGCCGAGCCCCGCCCCCGCGACGGTCTCGGCGACCGCGCCGCCGAGACCGCCGAGGACGCTGTGCTCCTCCACGGTGAGCAGGAGCCCCGACCGTCGCGCGGCGTCCAGCACCGCGGTCTCGTCGAGGGGTTTGACGGTGTGCATGTCCAGGACGCCCGCCGACACCCCGGCGGCGTTCAGCTTCGCGGCGGCGCCGAGCGCCGGATGCACCATCGAACCCGTCGCGACGATGGTCAGGTCGTCTCCGCGCCCGTGCTCGATCGCCTTGCCGATCTCGAACCGCGGATCGCCTTCCCGGTACACGTCGGGATCCTGGCCGCGTCCGATGCGGAAGTAGACGGGGCCGGGGCAGGCCGTGGCGGCGCGGAGGGCGGATCCGAGCTGCGCGGCGTCGGCCGGCGCGATGACGGTCAGTCCCGCGATGCTCCGCGTGATCGCCAGGTCCTCGGTCGCGTGGTGGGACGTGCCGTAGAAGCCGAGGGTGATCCCGGCATGGTGGCCGATCAGCCGGACCGGCAGCCGCGTGTACGCGGTGTCGGTGCGGATCTGCTCGCACGCGAGCAGCGCGAGGAACGAGGCGAAGGTCGCGACGTACGGCTGGAGCCCGGTGGCGGCCAGGCCGGCGGCGGCCGAGACCATGTGCTGCTCGGAGATGCCGAACTGGACGTACCGCCCGGGGTGCCGCTCCTGGAAGCGGACCAGGCCGTTAGAGTACTTGAGGTCGGCCGTGCCGACGACGAGGGGATGCCCCTCGTCCACGAGGTCGGCCAGGGTCCCGGCCAGGACGTGCAGGCCGGGCGCGCGGTCCAGGAGGTCCGTGAGCTGCCAGGATTCCGGTCCCAGGGCGGGGGCGGAGGTCATCGGGCGCTCCTCAGCTCGTCGATGGCGTTGATCTCGTCCGGCTCGGCGAGCCAGCCGAGGTGCCAGCCGAAGTCGCGTTCCATGTAGGAGATCCCCTTGCCCTTGACGGTGTGCGCGATCACGGCCGCCGGGCGGGCGCGGTCCGGGTCCGCGGCGAGGGAGCGGAGCAGGGTGAGCAGCGCCCCGGCATCGTGCCCGTCCACCTCGTGGACCTCCCAGCCGAACGCCCGCCACTTGCCGGCGAGCGGCTCGATGCCGGTGACGTCGTCGACCCGGCCGTCCAGCGAGTACCCGTTCCGGTCGACGATCGCCACGAGGTTGGACACGCGGTGGTGCGCGGCGGCGAGCGCCGCCTCCCAGATCTGCCCCTCGTGCAGCTCGCCGTCGCCGAGCAGGACGTACACGTTCGACGGTCGCCCCTGCATGCGCAGGCCGAGCGCCATCCCGGTGCCGGTGGACAGGGCGTGCCCGAGCGATCCGCTGCTGAAGTCGATGCCCGGGATCCGCGTCATGTCGGGATGGTCGCCGAAGGCGCTGCCCAGCCGGGTGTAGCCGTCGAGCTCGGACGGGTCGAAGAAGCCCCAGTCGGCGAGCAGCGGGTAGAGGGTCGCGGCGGCGTGCCCCTTGCCGAACAGGAAGCGGTCGCGGTCGGGCCAGTCGGGCTCGCCGCGCCGCAGGTCCATGACGCCGTAGTAGAGGGTGGCGAGGATCTCGGCGCACGAGAATCCCGAGGCGTAGTGGCCGGTCTTCGCGATCGATATGAGCCGGACCGTCTCCAGCCGGGCGAACAGCGCCCGTTCCCGGATCAGGTCCACGAGCTGGGCGTCCGCCGCGGCGGGCGGACGAAACTGATCTACCATGCGGCCGAAAGTACTATCCAGCGGACAGCATGTCCATAGAGTAAGACGAACTGGTTGGACGGGTTGTCCGCTGAGCGATAACTTTGGTGCGTGGCGACTGAAAACAACCTCATGCTGGTGCGCAAGGTGTCCGGGCTGCTGGACCACCTCGCGAACGGAGAATCATCCGCGGCCGACATCGCGGACGCGATCGGCGAGCCGCGCAGCTCGATCTACCGGCTGCTGTCCAGCCTGCAGGCCGAAGGGCTGGTCGAGCCCGGCAGCCGCCGGGGCAAGTACCGCCTCGGCTTCAAGCTGCTGCCCCTCGCCACCGCCGTGGTCGCGCGCTTCGACGAGCGGACGTTCGCGCGGCCGACGATGGAGCGCATCCACGAGCTGACCGGCGAGACGGTCTTCCTGTGCGTGCCGCGCCGCGACGAGGCCGTGTGCATCGAGCGCATCGACGGCAAGCGCGTCCAGTCGCTCGCCCTCCAGCTCGGCGGCTCCCTGCCCCTGCACGCCGGAGCGGCGGCGCGAAGCATCCTCGCCCACCGCGACGAGAAGGAGTGGGACGCCTACATCGAGCGCAACGCGCCCCTGCACCGGTTCACGCCCTCGACCCCGGTCGAGCCCGGTGACCTGCGGCGGGTCCTCGCCGCCACACGGGCGGGCGGCATCTCGATCAGCGATCAGGACGTCACGCTGGGCGTCGCAGCCCTCGGCGTGCCCATCACCGACTACCGCGGCCGGCTGCGCGCGGCGCTGTCCATCAGCGGGGTGCGCGAATCGATCCTCGGGCCCGACTCGGCGTCCTGGCGGGCCGCGCTGGTCGAGGCCGGCCAGGAGATCTCGCGCGCCTTCGGCTCCGACGTGGCGCGGCCCGACCTGCTCGACCTGGGCTGACGCGCTCCGTTCACCTCCTTCCGCAAAATGTCCCACTGTCTAGACATCTCGTCCGCCTTATGAGAATGTGGGGCCTCATCACGGGCTGAGTGACCTGTGGGAAGGAGGCGACACATGCAACAGGGCCTGACGGGACGGGTGGCCCTCGTGACGGGCGCGGGCAGCGGCATCGGGCTCGCCTGCGCGCGGCACCTCCACGCGGCGGGCGCGCTCGTCGCGGGGGCGGATCTCCACGTCGACGCCCTCCGCGAACTCGGCGGCCCCGACCGCGTCCTGCCCCTCACCGCGGACCTGCGCGAGGCGGACGCCGCGGCGGCGCTGGTGGCGGCGGCGGCCGAGGCGTTCGGCCGGGTCGACGTCCTGGTGAACAACGCCGGCGCCGCCGCGGTGCGTCCCGGATTCCTCGACACGACCGACGCGGACTGGACGTCGACGCTGGAGCTCAACCTGCTCGGATACGTCCGGGCGGCCCGCGCGGCCATCCCCGCCATGCTCGACGGCGGCGGCGGAGCGCTCGTCCACATCGCGTCCGAGGCCGCGCGCATGCCCAACCCGCGCCTGCCCGACTACAGCGTCTCCAAGGCCGGCGTCCTGATGCTGTCCAAGGTCCTCGCGGCCGAGTTCACCCCGGCCGGCGTCCGCTCGAACGTCGTGTCGCCGGCCTTCATCCGGACCCCGCTGTACGACCGTCCCGGCGGCCTGGCGGACTCGCTCGCCGAGGAGTTCGGGGTGGACAGGGAGACGGCGCTCACCCGCTACGTGGAGCTCAACCGCATTCCGGCCGGCCGGCTCGGCACGGTCGACGAGGTGGCCTCGCTGGTCGCCTATCTCGCCTCCGACCAGGCCGGCTTCGTCTCCGGCGCGAACTTCTGCGTCGACGGCGGCGTCACGCCGGTCGTCTAACCCTGATGAGGACATCCCATGAAGGCAGTGAACCACCCCCGCCGCCTCACCCGGTTCGCGGCGGCCGCCGCCGCGGGCGCCGCGGGCCTCGCGCTGGCCGGCTGCGCCGCGTCCGAGGCGGGCACCGACGCCGAGACCTCGATCGGCGTCGTGCTCAACGCGGCGTCCAACCCCTTCTTCCTCGCCGAGGGGAAGGCCGTCCAGGAGGCCGCGGCCGCCCGCGGCGTCAAGGTCTCGGTCCAGTACGCCAACGCCGATGTCAGCGCGCAGACCGACAAGATCGACACGTTCGTCCGGCAGCGGGTCGACGCGATCATCGTCGACGCGGTCGACTCCGACGGCATCGGCCCCGCGGTGCTGCGCGCCAAGCAGGCGAAGATCCCCGTGGTGGCCGTCGACGTCGCCGCGGCGGGCGCCGACGCGACCGTCACCAGCGACAACGTGCAGGCCGGCCGGGAGGCGTGCAAGTACCTGATCGGCCGGCTCGGCGGCCGCGGCGAACTGGCGATCGTCGACGGCTCCGCCGTCTCGGCCATCGGCGACCGGATGAAGGGCTGCAAGGAGGCCATCGCCGCCAACCCCGGCATCACGGTCGTCGCCACCCAGCGCGCCGACCTGACCCGCGACAAGAGCATGAAGGTCGCCGGCGACATCCTCACCGCTAACCCGGGCGTGGACGGCTTCTTCGGCGTGAACGACCCGACGGCGGTCGGCATCGCGCTCGCCGCCGGGCAGCACAAGGCCGACGTGAAGATCGTCGGAGTGGACGGTGCACGGCAGCTCACCGACCTCATCGGCAAGGGCCCGATCATCGGGACGGCCGGCCAGAACCCGCGCGAGCTCGGCCGCTCCGGACTCGACCTGGCGATCAAGCTGGCCGGCGGGGAGAAGGTGGACCCGAAGCCCAAGCTGATCCCGACCGTCCTGGTCAACGCCGACACCCTCGACGACTACGAGAGCTGGGGATGAGCGCGGCCGGGCCACCGGAGGGCGCCGTCGCGCGCCTGACCGGAATCGAGAAGTCCTACCACGGCAACCCCGTCCTGCGGGGGGTCTCACTCGGCCTTGAAGCGGGACGCGTGCACGTGCTGGCCGGCGAGAACGGCGCCGGCAAGTCCACCCTGATCAAGATCCTCACCGGCATCGAGCGGGCCGACCGCGGCGAGATCGTCCTCGACGGCGTCCCGGTGGCCCTCACCGGGCCCCGCGACGCCCGGGAACGCGGGCTCGCGGTCGTCCACCAGGAGCTGAGCCTGGTGCCGGAGCTGACCGTCGCCGACAACCTGCTGCTCGGCCGCGAGCCGCGCCGCCGGGCCGGCCGGCTCGACCGCCGCCGGGCGCGCGCGACGGCGCTGGAGGCCCTCGGCCGGATCGGCGTCGACCTCGATCCGGACGCCAAGGTGGCCAGGCTCAGCACCGGCCGCCGGCAGCTCGTCGAGATCGCCCGTGCCCTGGGCGAGCGGCCGCGGCTGCTGGTGCTGGACGAGCCCACGGCGGCGCTATCTCAGAACGAGGCCGACATGCTTCTCAGCACGGTCGAGGACCTCCGGGCCGAGGGCCTGGCGCTGCTGTACATCAGCCACCGGATGGAGGAGATCTCCCGCGTCGCCGACCACGTCACCGTCCTGCGGGACGGCGTGGTCGCCGACTCCATGACGCGCGCCGAGATGACCGAGGACCGGGTCGTCACGTCCATGGTCGGGCGGCCCGTCCAGGATCTCTACCGGCACGACCGCGCCCCCGCCGCCGACCGGATCAGGCTCCGCGTCTCCGGGCTGCGCTCGCCGGACGTCCGTCCCGCCTTCTTCGAGGTCCGGGCCGGGGAGGTCGTGGGGGTCGCCGGGATCGTCGGGGCCGGCCGCAGCGAGCTCGGCCGGCTGATCGCCGGCGCCGACCGCGCGGACGGCGGCACGGTGACCGTCGACGGCGCGACCGTGGCCGGCGGGAGCCTGGGCGGCCCGCTCGCGGCCGGGATCGTGATGCTTCCCGAGAGCCGCAAGGAACAGGGGCTGTTCCCGCAGATGTCGATCGCCGACAACGTGTGCGCCGGGACCTCGAAGGGCCGCCGCGCCCTCGGCCGGACCAGCCCCGCGAGCATGCGCGCGGCCGCGCGGCCGCTGACCGAGGCCATGCGCGTCCGGGCGACGGGGCTCGCCCAGCCCGCCGGCCAGCTCTCGGGCGGCAACCAGCAGAAGGTGCTCCTCGCCCGATGCCTCGCCCGCGATCCCTCCGTCCTCATACTGGACGAGCCGACGCGCGGCGTGGACATCGGCGCGAAGGCCGACATCTACGCCCTCATCGGCGACGTCACGCGCCGCGGCGTCGCCGTGCTGCTGATCTCCTCCGAGCTGCCGGAGGTGCTCGGCCTCTCCGACCGCGTCCTCGTCATGCGGCGCGGCGAGATCGTCGCCGAGCTCGCGGGACCGGCCAAGACCGAGGAGAACGTCATCCGCCACGCGACCGGCGTCGCCGGCGACCGCACGACAGCCAGCGAGGTGAACTCGTGAAAGGGACAACCGCCCCCGGCGGCCCGGCGGCCCCCGCCGGCCGCACGCACCACGACCGGCTCCGACGCCGCGTCACCGCCGCCGCCGACCAGGCCGGCGTGGCCGGCGCGCTCGTGGTGCTCGTGCTCGTCTTCGCGGCGTCGGCGCCGTACTTCCTCACCGTGGACAACCTGCTGGACGTGGCGCGGCAGATCTCCGTCACGGCGATCCTGGGCGCCGGCCTCACGTTCGTCATCATGACGGCGGGCATCGACCTGTCGGTCGGCTCGGCCGTCGGGGTGACCGCCCTCTTCGCGGTGCGGCCCGCCCTCGACGGCTTCCCGCCCGCGATCGCGGTGCTGGCGGCGCTCGGAGCGGGACTGGTCATCGGCACCGTGAACGGCGTCCTCGTCGCCCGGCTCAAGCTCGCCTCGTTCATCGTCACCCTCGCCGCGCTCACGTACCTGCGGGGCGTGACCTACGTGGGAACCGACGGCAAGACCCTGTTCTCCACGACCCTCGGCTACGCGTGGATCGGCAATGGAACGGTCCTCGGCGTGCCCGTCCCCGTGGTGATCATGGTGATGGTCTTCGCCGCCGGCTGGTACCTGCTGAACCGGACCGTGTTCGGACGCTGGGTGCACGCGGTCGGCGGCAACGAGGAGGCGGCCCGGCTGGCGGGCATCCCCGTGCGGCGGGTGCTGACCTGCGTGTACATCATCTCCGGGCTCTGTGCGGGGATCGGCGGCGTGATCGCCTCCGCGCGGCTGCAGAGCGCGGTGCCCGACCTCGGCACCGGCTACGAGCTGTCGGCGATCGCGGCGGTCGTCCTCGGCGGCACGTCCCTCATGGGCGGGAAGGGCTCGCTGGTCGGCACCCTCGTGGGCGCGGCGATCATCGGGGTGCTGGTCAACGGCATGACGCTGCTCGACGTCTCCAGCTTCTACCAGCAGATCATCCAGGGAGTCGTGATCGTGCTGGCCGTCGCGGTCGACCGGCTGCGCGTACGCGAGGCGCCCGCGCCGGGTGTGGCCGCGTGACCCGTAAGGACCCGCTGTGCCCAGGCGACATCCCTGAGAACCGGAAGGACATCATGATGACCGACGAGAGCCCGCCGGGCGGGGACGGCACCGTCCTCGTCGCCGGTGCCCACGGCGTGGTCGGCGGCGCCGTCGTCCGCGCCCTGCTGGAGTCGGGCGGGCGCGTCGCCACGGTCGCGCGGCGCGGTCCGGTCGGGCCGCCGGACGGCCCGCCGGTCGGCGACCACCTCCAGGTCGACCTGCTCGACGCGGCGGCGACCCGCGCCGCGCTCGCCGCCCGCCCCGACATCACCGCGATCGTCCATGCCGCGTACATCGAGCGCGAGACGATGGCCGCCACCGTCGAGCCGAACGTCGCGATGCTGCGGAACCTGCTCGACGCCGTGCACGGCTCGCCGTCCCGGCTGCGGCACGTGGTGCTCATCGGCGGCGGAAAGTCGTACGGGGAACACCTCGGCGGCTACAAGACCCCGGCGAAGGAGTCCGATCCCCGCTTCCTCGGGCCGATCTTCTACAACGACCAGGAGGACCTCCTCCACGCCGACGCCGCCCGCGCGGACTACACCTGGACGGTGCTGCGCCCGGACGCGGTGATCGGCCCGAGCCTCGGCTCCCCCATGAACATGCTGACCGGCCTCGCCGTCTACGCCGGCGTCTGCCGCCACCAGGGCGTCCCGCTGCGCTTCCCCGGCTCCCCCGCCGCGTGGGGCGCGCTCCACCAGGCGACCGACGCCCGCGTCCTCGCGCGGGCCGTCGCCTGGGCGCTGCGGTCACCGGCGGCGCGGAACGAGGTCTTCAACGTCACCAACGGCGACAACTTCCGCTGGCGGCACCTGTGGCCGGAGATCGCGGACTTCTTCGGAACGCCGGCCGCGCCGCCCCAGCCGATGTCGCTCGCGGAGCAGATGGCCGACAAGGGCCCGGTGTGGGACGCGATCGTCCGGGAGCACGGGCTGCGGCCCACCGCCCTCTCCCGGATCGCGTCCTGGCCGTTCGTCGACGGCTGGTTCGCCGCCGGCGACGACATGGTGCAGAGCACCATCAAGATCCGCCAGGCGGGTTTCGGCGACTGCGTCGACACGCATGTGAGCTTCCTCGACAACCTCGCGATGCTGCGCGACCTCTCCCTCATCCCCTGAACCAGCATGCCCCGGAGGCAGACATGACCACGACCATCGCGACGGACTGGCTCACCCGGTTCGGCGACGCGCTCGAACGCGGGGCCGACCTGTCCGGGCTCTTCGCCCCCGAGTGCCACTGGCGGGACGTCGTGTCGTTCACCGGCGATCTCCGAACGTTCTCGCACACGCGCGCCCCCGCCGAACTCTCCGCCCGCCAGCCGCGGGCCAAGGCGGCGAACCTCCGCCTCGCGGCCGGGCGGACGCCGCCGCGGGAGGTGGAGCGCAACGGGGTCACCTGCGTCGAGGCGATCTTCGAGTTCGACCTCGCGGTCGGCCGCGGGCTCGGGGTGGTCAGGCTCGTGCCCGGACCGGACGGCCGGTGCGTGGCCCGGAACCTGTTCACCGCGCTGGAGGAGATCGCGGGCCGTCCGGAGCCCGTGGGCGCGCACCGCCCGACCGGCCAGGCCGACTCCTCCAAGTTCGGCGGGCCCAACTGGCTCGACCGGCGGCACGCGGCGGTCGCCTACGCCGACCACGACCCCGACGTCCTGATCGTCGGGGCCGGGCAGAGCGGCCTCGCCCTCGCCGCCCGGCTCGGCCGGCTCGACGTGGACGCGCTCGTGGTCGACGCCCACGAGCGCCCCGGGGACAACTGGCGCAAGCGCTACCACGCGCTCACCCTGCACAACGCCGTCTGGCTGAACGACCTGCCGTACATGCCGTTCCCGCCGACGTGGCCGGTGTTCGTCCCGAAGGACAAGCTCGCCGGATGGTTCGAGGCGTACGTCGAGGCCATGGAGATCAACTTCTGGGGGTCGTCGACGTTCGAGCACGGCGCCTTCGACGAGGCGACCGGGACCTGGGAGGCGCGGATCCGCCGGGCGGGCGGCGGGCACCGCACCCTGCGTCCCCGGCACATCGTCCTCGCCACCGGGGTGAGCGGCATCCCGTACCGGCCGGACCTGCCCGGCCTCGGCGACTTCGGCGGCCGGGTGCTGCACTCGGCCGACTACACGGGCGGCACCGACCACGCAGGTGAACGGGTCGTCATCATCGGGACCGGTAACAGCGCCCACGACATCGCCCAGGACCTGCACGCCAACGGCGCGGCCGTCACGATGGTGCAGCGCAACTCCACCACCGTCGTCAGCGTCGACCCCAGCGCGGCCCTCGGGGACGCGTCCTATCTCACGGCGCCGACGCTGGAGGACAGCGACCTGATCGGGCTGTCGGTGCCCTACCCGGACCTGGTGACCGGGAGCAAGGCGCTGACGGAGGCGATGAGGGAGATGGACGCCGACCTCATCGCCGGGCTGGAGCGGGCGGGCTTCCGCACCGACTACGGCGAGGACGGCACCGGCCAGCAGATGAAGTTCATGCGCCGCGGCGGAGGCTACTACCTCAACGTCGGCTGCTCCGAGCTGATCATCTCGGGCGCGGTCGGCCTCGCGCAGTTCGCGGACACCGACCGCTTCGTCAAGGAGGGGCTCCGGATGAGGGACGGCTCCGTGCTCGGCGCCGACCTCGTCGTCCTCGCCACGGGCTTCCACCCGCAGCAGGAGAACGTGCGGCGCCTCATGGGCGACGCGGTCGCCGACGCCGTGGGACCGATCTGGGGGTACGACGACGAGGGCGAACTCCGCAACATGTGGCGGCCCACCGCGCAGCCGGGCCTGTGGTGCACCGCGGGCAACTTCCAGATGTGCCGCACCTACTCCAAGGTGCTGGCCCTGCAACTGCGGCTGGCCCTCGACCGTCACAGCACCTGAACCATGGACCGTGGGGGCCGGCATCCGGTGTGCGGCCGGCACCCCGGCGTCGTCCGGTTGCCCGTCGACCGCGGCCCGGCACCGCGAAGGCCGGATGGGGCGGGCCCCATCCGGCCTTCCGTGGCGTCAGCGCGAGCAGACGAAGCTCTGGGCGTTGTCGGCGTCACCCGAGCGGTACTTCGGCCAGCGCGGGTACTCGCAGAGCGGGCGCGTTCTGCCGCTGCGGCCGTCTATGACCACCGGCTTGGAAGGCGGCCGCCCCTTCTCGACCCATCGCTCCAGGGCCGAGAGCGAGTCCCAGTTGGCGGCGAAGGCGGGCGCGCCGAAGTTGGCGTGATTCGCGCCCGGCACGAGGTAGTACCGCATGAATCCCCGGGTCTGCCCGTAGCCCATCTTGTCGAGCACTCGCTCGTAATAGTCGTTCGTCGAGCGGTGGGAGACCAGCTCGTCCGCGGAACCGTGGAGCAGGAGCAGTTTCCCGCCGGAGCGCGCGAACGGGCGAAGGTCGGAGTTGTTCCGGTCCTGGATGGTGGACAGGTGACTGATGCGGGGAAGCCACTTTCCCGGTCGCCGGGGGTCGACTTCAAGGGAGTTGTGATCAGGATCCCTCGTCAGGAAGTATTTCACCCACTGATCCCAGTACTGCATCCCATATCCGCTCGTCGTCGGCATGGGGTTGGCGGGCGCGGACGTGCCGAACCCGAGGAATGGCGTTCTCATGTCGGCGCCCGAAAGGAGGGGGAACCCAGGGTATTCCTTCTCACCGCTGGCGATCCGGTACTTCCAGCGGAACGGCTTGGACGCCGCGACCACCGACGCTATCTGCCGATCCGACAGGCACGTCGGCCCGGTGTCGGCACCGCGCGGGCAGCGAAGCACACGGGGATCGAAGTCGCAGCCGGCCTCATTCGAGATGACCTTGTCCCTGAGCCCGTCCCGGCCGTCGCACTTCGCTACAACGCTGTTGTAGAGGAGCGTCTGCTTTTCGGGCCCCGGGAACGCGCCGGGTCGGGACATCACCTGCGCGAGATACCCGAGATCCAGGATCTCGGCCATGTTGTTCCAGGCAGGGTAGGCGGAGATGACGCCATCGAAGGCGCCGGGCCACCGTTGCGCGACGATGAGGGCCTCGCGACCACCGGTCGACCCACCCGAGAAGTAGGACCGGCCGGGACCTGCGCCGTAGCCATGACGGATGAGGAACATGGCGGCGTCGCGGGTCTTCCTGAGCGCGTCACCGGCGGCGAAGTTCCGCACCGCCTCGTCGTTCACGCCGAAGGACCCGTCCAAAGATCCGGTGGGACCTGCTTGGTGCCCGGAGTCACTTGCGAACGTCGCATATCCGCGAGCCAGCGGCGCCAGCCGATCGGCGCGTCCAAATGGCACGTTCTGCGCGATGTCGGGAATCGTGCCGTTGTATCCGCCGCCACCGAACATCATCGCTTTGCGATTCCAGTCGACGGGCATGCCGATCCGCAGCTTGATGTTCGGCGCCGAGCGATCGACGGGGAGGAGCGCGGCGTCGACCCTGCAGTATTCGACCGTCTCGCCGCTCACGACCTGAGTGACAAGACTCGCCGACTCGACACGGCCGCCCTTGGTCGGGAGGCTGATCGCCGACGCCGGGATCTCTCTACCCGCCAACTCTGTACACCTAGGCGTCGTGCCCGCCGCGGCGATGGACGGCGGCGGCGCGAGGACCACCGCCGCGCTCACTGACGCGATGACGAGCCCCAGTCCAGCACGGATCGAGTTCGACGTTCCACGAGCTCGCGGCGCTCGGCTCATTGCGGACACCTCCTGGAGGCTGGCACGCTGTGCCGTAAAATCACAACATGTCCGACACTGGGTGCCAGTGTGTCATGCGTCACAAGGACCCGCAAGTGTCCTGCCGAACCCGCCCCGCCGGGAGGACGAAGCCGGCCACGGTCCTCGCAGCGCCGCGGGGCGACTACCTCGCCTCGGCCGCCCCGGCCCCCGGCACGGCCTTCGTCCTCGCGGTCGGCGACTTTCGGTTACGCGGACTAGACTCGGCGTCACACCACGTCATAATGGGGGCCTGTCGGTGACTTCGCGGCGAGTACTTGAGACCAAGTACCGGATCTCGGAAACGGCAATGGCCTTGTTTCTCGAAGAGGGGTACGAGAACGTTACGGTCGAGGCTGTCGCGGAGGCGTCACGAGTGTCTCGGCGCACCGTATTCCGGCATTTCGAGAGCAAGGACGAACTCGCGTTTCCGGACCACAACGAACGCATCGGTCTCGTCCAGCGCTGTCTCGTCGAGTCCGATCCTGACGCGGATCCGGTAGAGGCCGTCATCGCGGCCACGGAGGAGTCTTTGCATGACTTCCTCAGCCGGCCGGAGCTCGTCCTCCGGCGATACAAGTTGACGCGCGTCGTTCCCGAACTACGGAAGCGGGAGGTCATTGAGCACGAACGATACGTGACGCTTACACGTGCGTTCCTGCGTGAGCGCCTCCCACCGGATACACCACCGTTCCAACCGATGGGCCTCGCGGCCCTCGTGGACGCGATCCACCGATCCGCTCTCGGAAACTGGGCGCGCAGCGGCGGCACGACCGACGCCATTGCCGAAGTGGCGGCGGGAATGGAATGGGTCCGTCGGCTCATGGTCCACGAGACGACTTTCTCCACCACCCCGCTACTTCTCGCGGTGCTCCCTGACGACCCACAAACCCGCCGCGTCCTCAGCTCACTGAAGAACACGGCGGAGGACCTGCTCTAGTACTCCGAGCCGCATTTAGAGATCGGTGAGTTCTCCTTGTCGGTGGTAGTGGCATCTTCGAGCACGGGCTTGGATCTTCATGGCGCTCGTCCTCGCCCCGCCGCCCGGCGACCGAGGGCGTCCTGCCTGCGGTGACCGTGGCGGGCTCGGCTTTTCGTCGTGCCCGCCACGCCAGGTCCACCCCCGAGCCGGACCCGTGTCACGCCGTCAACGCTGCCTCGTCAGCAGACCCGGCCGGTACGGCAGGAGGCCGTAGTCGCCGCCGGAGTTGGGGCTGCGCCCCTGGTAGAGCAACTGCAGATTGCACGGATCGATGGTGAAGGTCTGGTCGGCACTGGTGCGGATCAGTTCGCCATGGCTGATGTCGTTGGTCCAGGTCGCGCCGCTGTTCGCCTTGCCGGCGAAGGGGTTGCTCTCGGTCGCGGCCTGCGGTGTCCACGAGCCGTTCAGACTGGTGGCCGTGAACGAGCGGAAGTAGCGCCCCTGGGAGCCGATCGCCTCGACGAGCATGAGGTAGCGGTTCTGGTCCTGGAGCTTGTAGACCTGAACGGCCTCGAACAGGTTGTTGGTCGAATCGCTCATGACCACTGTCGAGGTCGTGCCGAAGCTGCCCGGGAAGTTCCCGATCGGCATACCGGCCCGGTAGATCTTGCCGTTGTCGCCGGCGAAGAAGAGGTACATGTTCGTGCCGTCACCGATGAGCGTCTGGTCGATGGGTCCCGTCCCGGAGCCGCTGATGCTCCCGGAGAAGAGCACCTGCTGCGATGACCAGCCGTTCGGGTTGGCGGGGTCGCTCGACGTCCGGTAGGAGAAGGCGGTCCCACCCCACTGGTAGGCGAGCACCCAGACGTTCTTCGGCGCGAAGTAGAAGAGCGTGGGAGCGACGGTGGCATTCGACATCCTGTTCTGGCTGGCAGAGGCCATCTCCGACCAGTTGCCGAACAGGCCGAAGTTCATGGAACCCCACGTCGTCCCCGTGTCGTGCGTCGTCGCATAGACGAGATGCCTGCCGTTGTAGGGGGCGACGGTGAAGTCCTTGAGCGAGACCCACCCCGACTTGGGCTGCGCGAGCGGGCCCGTCGACGTCCAGCGGTATGCCGACGGAAGATCACATGTCGGAGCGCGGTCACCGCCACGGGAGTCGACGAGCCGCCATTGCTGCTGGTTCTGGCCATGAGCGGCGCCCGCGCTCATCACGGACAGGAGCACCGACAGCAGGATCGATGCCAGGACCGCACAGGTCCTCACCATGTACTTCCTCCTTCCCTGCAATGTTAGCGCTAACATTTCCCGGGCCGGTGAGACCTCCTCTCCATCGGGATCGGGGGGCGGTGGTGGTGGCCCGGAGTAAATACGAGACAGAGCGACATCGTCAAGGACTGCGGACTTCGAAAATGTTTCGGGCATAGACCTGCTGCTAGAACGCACATACGGCCCTCGTATGCGATGAAAACTTTCAAAACTATTGACGAGATCTTCGAGGCCTCGCACACTGAGGCCGCGACGCCCTGGTGGTGAGTGCGTTCCCGTGATGGGGCGCGGCGTCTGTTGCACGGCGGTGTCCCGTGCTTCCCCACCCCTCGTCCATTCACGGAGGAACAGACGTGCGTGCGAACGTCATACCCAAGTCCAGGATCAGGATCCGCAAGCGGGCCATCCTCGCAGGCGCCCTCGGGGTGCTCGCGACCGCGGCTCTGGTGGCCCCGTCTCCGGCGGCCGCCGCGGAGAGCACCCTGGGCGCCGCGGCGGCGCAGAACGGCCGCTACTTCGGCACCGCCATCGCCTCGGGCAAGCTCAACGACTCGGTGTACACCACGATCGCGAACCGCGAGTTCAACTCGGTGACCGCCGAGAACGAGATGAAGATCGACGCCACCGAACCCCAGCGGGGCCGGTTCGACTTCAGCGCCGGCGACCGCGTCTACAACTGGGCGGTCCAGAACGGCAAGCAGGTACGCGGCCACACCCTGGCCTGGCACTCCCAGCAACCCGGCTGGATGCAGAGCCTCGAGGGCGGCACGCTGCGCCAGGCGATGATCGACCACATCAACGGCGTCATGGCCCACTACACAGGCAAGATCGTCCAGTGGGACGTCGTGAACGAGGCCTTCGCCGACGGCAGCTCGGGAGCCCGCCGCGACTCCAACCTGCAGCGCACCGGCAACGACTGGATCGAGGTCGCCTTCCGCACCGCGCGCGCCGCCGACCCGGCCGCCAAGCTCTGCTACAACGACTACAACATCGAGAACTGGACCTGGGCCAAGACGCAGGCCGTGTACTCCATGGTCCGCGACTTCAAGCAGCGCGGCGTGCCCATCGACTGCGTCGGCTTCCAGTCCCACTTCAACAGCGGCAGCCCCTACAACGGGAACTTCCGCACCACCCTGCAGAGCTTCGCCGCCCTCGGCGTCGATGTCGCCATCACCGAGCTGGACATCCAGGGTGCGTCGGCCACGACCTACGCCAACGTGACCAACGACTGCCTGGCCGTCTCGCGCTGCCTCGGCATCACCGTCTGGGGCGTGCGCGACACCGACTCCTGGCGCTCGGAGCAGACACCGCTGCTGTTCGACGGCAACGGCAACAAGAAGGCCGCCTACACCGCGGTCCTCAACGCCCTCAACGGCGGCACGACGACGCCCCCTGACGGCGCCGGAACGATCAAGGGTGACGGCTCGGGCCGTTGCCTGGACGTGCCCAACGCCAGCACCACTGACGGCACCCAGGTCCAGCTGTGGGACTGCCACGGCGGCACCAACCAGCAGTGGACCTACACCGACGCGAGCGAGCTCAGGGTCTACGGCGACAAGTGCCTGGACGCCGCCGGCACCGGCAACGGCGCCAGGGTCCAGATCTACAGCTGCTGGGGCGGCGACAACCAGAAATGGCGCCTCAACTCCGACGGATCCGTCGTCGGCGTCCAGTCCGGCCTCTGCCTGGACGCGGCCGGCACCGCCAACGGCTCCGCGATCCAGCTCTACTCCTGCTGGAACGGCGGCAACCAGCGCTGGACCCGCACCTGACCCGCCACACGCGGAGCGCGGATCGATGAAGACCCGCGATGCCCGGCGCGGGGCTCGCCTCAGACGGTGTCCAGGACGCTGGGCAGCGCCCGGTGGTCGAGGCCGTGAGTCGCGGCGACCGAGGGTTCGATGAGGTCACCGGCGTGGGTGTTGAGCCCGCGGGCAAGGGCTGGGTCGGCGCGCAGAGCGCCTGCCCAGCCCTCATCGGCGATACGCGCGATGTAGGGCAGGGTGACGCCGGTGAGGGCGTGGGTTGAAGTAGCGGGCACGGCGCCGGGCATGTTGGCCACGCAGTAGAAGACCGTGTCGTGGACGCGGTAGGTGGGCTCTGCGTGGGTGGTCGGTTGCGAGTCGGCGAAGCAGCCGCCCTGATCGATGGCGATGTCGACCAGGACGGCGCCCGGCCTCATCCGGGCCACGAGGTCGGTGGAGACGAGTGTGGGGGCCTGCGCACCGGGGACGAGGACCGCGCCGATGACCAGGTCCGCGTCGAGCACCGCCTGCTCGATCCGATAGGCGGTGGAGACCACGGTGCGGACCCGCCCCTGGTACAGCGCGTCGGCGGCGCGGAGCCTGTCGATGTCGACGTCCAGCAGGGTGACGTCGGCGCCCATCCCCACGGCGATGGCGGTGGCGTTCATCCCGGAGACCCCTGCGCCGATCACCACGACCCGGGCGGCGGGTGTACCGGGGACACCGCCGGGCAGGACCCCGCGGCCACCGGCGGAGGACATGAGATGGTAGGCGCCCACCTGGGGGGCGAGGCGGCCGGCGACCTCGCTCATCGGGGCCAGCAGCGGCAGCGAGCCCGTGGCGGTCTTCACGGTCTCGTAGGCGATGGCGGTGACCTTCCTCTCCAGCAGCGCCTCGGTGCATTCCCGGGACGCGGCCAGGTGGAGGTAGGTGAAGAGGATCTGGCCGGGCCGCAGCCGCGGGTACTCGATCGGGACGGGCTCCTTCACCTTGAGGACGAGGTCGCTCTCGCCCCACACGTCGTCGGCGTGAGCGAGGATCTCGGCGCCGGCCGCGACGAAGTCCTCGTCGGTGATCGAGGAACCGGCGCCGGCGGAGTGCTCGATGACGACCTCGTGGCCATGGGCTGTGAGGGTGTGCACACCGGCCGGGGTGACGGCGACGCGGTACTCGTTGTTCTTCAGTTCCCGCGGAACACCGATTCTCATTCAATGCCCTTCCAGTTGTGGGCGGCACGCGACTGCGCACGGCCGTGCCTGCCGTGCCGTTCGGGGACCGGTCGCCCGGGGGAAGGCGCGTTCGGCGCCTCCCCCCGGGCGAGCGGCTAGTCGCGGCTGATCTCGTCGGCGACCTGGCAGCAGCATCGGCCGGGGTCCGTGCAGGTGTGGCCCGGCTTGCCTAGACCGGCGCGGGCGAAGGCCGCGGCGGCCGTCTTGGCCTTGGCGCCGTCTCCCCGCTCGTAGACGACCTTGCCGTCGACGACCGTGGCGGCCACCTTCATGTCGATGAGCTCGTGCGGGTCCCGGGTCAGCACGTCGCCGTCGACGACGCAGACGTCGGCGGCCATGCCGCGTTCCAGCGTGCCCTTCCACTTCTCGGCGTGATCCTGCCACGCGCCGGTGCGGGTGTAGGTCGCCAGCGCCTGCGGCGCGCTGATGCGCTCCGCCGTGCCCGCGACGCTGCCGTCCGCCCCTTCGCGGAGCTGCGCCGACATCACGCCCTGCAGCCAGTGGAACGCCACGACCGGCGCGTCCGACCCGGTGGTCACCCGCACCCCGGCCCCCAGCGCGCTGCGGTACGGCCACTGGTACTCGGTCAGCTCGGCTCCGATGATCTGTTCGAGCACCCGCCCCTGCAGGTACAGGATCTCGGCGTTCATGTTCGCGCCGATCCCGTTGCGCGCCATGGTCCGCAGCGTCCGCGCCGACGGGAAGTTGCAGTGGATCACGTAGTTGCGCAGGTCCTTCCGGCGCCAGTCGCGCCCCGCCGCCTTGACATATCCGGCGACGGTCGCGTCGGTCGTCGCGTCGCCGCACGAGTGCGTGCCGACCTGGAGCCCGGCGTCCGCGGCGAGCTTGATCATCTCGTGCAGGTTCGCGACCTGCTCGTCCGGCGACGCGCCCGCGATGGTCATGCTGCCCCGGGACCCGTCCAGGTAGGGCTCGTTCATCCAGGCCGTCCTGAACCTGGGGATGCCGTCGGCGAACACCTTGACGCCGACCACGTTCAGCATCCGGGGGTCGACGCCCTCCAGCGGCTCGTACGATTCGATCGCCTCGCGCATCGACTGCGGTGAGTTGCCGCCCCGCAGAAGCACGGTGATGCGCATGCGCAACGCATCCGCACGCTCCTTCTCCGCGTAGATGTCCAAGGGGGCCGAACCCGGCTCGGTGGCGCTGGTGACGCCCATGGTGTGGAGGAGGCTCACGGCGGCGTCGATCGCCTGTGAGCGCTCTTCCCGGCTGAAACCTGGCACGACGCGGGTCACCAGACCCTGCGCGGTCTCGCGGAACACGCCCGTGGGCTCGCCGTTCGCGTCCTTGTCGATGACGCCGCCGGTCGGCGGGACGGTGTCACGGGTGATGCCGGCCAGCCGCATCACCACCGAGTTCACCGACACCGCGTGCCCCGAGAAGTCGTTGAGGACCACCGGGTGGTCTCCCGAGACCGGATCGATGTCGGCGGCGACCGGCGCCCGCGGCAGCCGGAGCTCCTGCCATCCCCGGCCGCGGATCCACGAGTCGGAGGACGGCGCCTCCTCCGCCGCCGTGCGGATCACCGCGACCAGCTCCTCGATCGTCGCCGTGTCCACGCCGAGGTTGTAGGGCGGGACACTGAGGCCGAGCGAGGCGACGTGGTTGTGGGAGTCGTTGATGCCCGGCAGGACCGTGCCTCCGCCCGCGTCCAGCAGTTCGGTCCTGCGGCCCTTGAACCGGTCGATCTCCCGCTCGCTGCCGACGGCCAGGATCCGGCCGCCCCGGATGGCGACGGCCTGCGCCTTGCGGAAGTGCTCGTCCAGCAGCAGCACGCGGCCGTTGTGAATGATCAGATCCGCGGGGCCCCGGGACGGGGACGCGTGCGCCGCCCCCGCCGGCAGCACCCCCGCCATTGTCGTACCGGCCGCCACAGCGGCGGCCCCACCCAAAACCTGACGACGGTTCATCTCCGGATTCATGCCGAATTCCTCCTTGGGGGCATGGGGAGTCGGAGGCCCCGGATCGGGGCCCCTCTGTGCTGGGGATCGGGGTAGGTCAGCCGTTGGCTAGACCAGGGTGCCGTCCGTGAATCTGGCACCTCGGAGGAACTGCAGGAGCTTGCGATTGAAGACGCTCGGTCGTTCCCACTGAGGGCTGTGACCGACTTCGGCGAAGGTCAGTGAGGAGGCGTTGGGCAGGTGCTCCAGCACCGTCCTGCCGAGCGAAGGGGGAATGTACAGGTCGGCGTCGCCCATGGTGAGCAGGGTCCTGGTACGCATGGTCCGCAGAACGTCCCAGGTGATCCGGTTGGTCAGCTTCGGGAACGGACTCGCCGGCCCGGGCCGCGAGAGTTCCACGATCTCCTCCCACTCGTGCACGCCTTGCGGGTTGGCCGCGCGGTAGGACGGCCCCAGTTCCCGGAAGGAATGCGGCAGCGCGTCGGCTCCCGGCGGCTGCAGCCGCCTGAGCGCGTCCCGGAACTCGGTCTCCTGGATCCCGATCTGGCTGTTGACCAGGGCGAGGCTGCGCAGCCGGCGGGGATGGGAGACCGCGAAGTCCGCGGCGACGAAGCCGCCGAGTGCCGCCCCGACCAGATGGAACCTGCCCAGTTCGAGGTGGTCGGCCAGCGCGAGCAGGTCGGCGACGGCCGGCTGGTCCTGCGGTGTCGCGGGCGACGACCGGTGGTGACCGCGCCGCGAGTAGGCGACCACCCGGTGACCGTCACGGGCCAGGACGGGCTGCTGGTATGGCCAGGCCAGGTCGCTCCCCGTGCCAGGGTGCAGGAGGACGACGGGCGTTCCGCCGCCGCCGGTGTCCCAGTACCAGAGCCTCCCGCCGGGTACTTCCACGAACCCCTCCGTGACCGGCACTTGTGCCGGCACGGGTTCGGGCTTCAGCGGATCCCGGGAGGGGCCCGCCGCCGCGGCGGGCCGCGCCATCAGCGGCACGGCGGCCGGTGCCGCCGCGGTGGCCGCCAGGAGCGCGGCCTTGAGAACGGTACGTCTCTCGGAGGTGGTCACGGGATCAGCCGATCTGCCATTTCGACCAGCGATCCACGACCGCGCTGTGGTTCTTGGCCCACCAGTCGGCATCGTTGTAGACCAGCTTGTCGGCGTGCTTCTTGTCGAACGCGTTGACCTGCTGCTGGAGATCGTTCAGCTGGGGTTCCGCCGTGACATTGGCCGGGCCCGCACCGGAGACCTGGGCGAAGGCCGCCGCCTGCTTCGGCTGGGACGCGAACCGGATCAGCTGCTCGCCCAGCTGCTTGTTGGGGCTGCCCTTGGGGATCACCAGCGCGTCCCAGCTGACCGGGACGGTGTCCCACACCGGCTTCCACTGGGTGCCTCCGGCTTGCAGGACCGAGTACGCGCGGGCGCTGACGACGAGCGTCAGGTCCGCCTGGTCGTCGACCATGAGCTGCTGCTGCTGGCCGTAGGTCTGCGCGAAGGTCAGGTCGGACCGGACGCGGTCGTACACGCCCAGCGCGCGGTCGACGTCCATCGGGTACAGGCGGTCCTTCGGGATGCCGTCGGCCAGCAGCGCCGCCTCCAGGACGCCGATCGCCGGGTCCTTGCCGAAGACGACGCGCTTCCCGGGGAACGCCTTCCGGTCGAAGAAGTCGGCCAGCTTGGTGGGCGGCTTGTCGCCGTAGGTCCGCTCGTTGTACATGAACAGCAACCCGAAGAACGCGGTCGGGACCCCGCACTCGGACAGCGTTCCCGGCGGGAAGGCGCCCTTCAGGTCGCCGACGTCGATCGGCTCGACGAGCTTGCCGCAGAACTCGCGCGGCAGGAACGCGTCGGTGTCCATGACGTCCCACGTCACCCTGCCGGCGTCCACCATGGCGCGAAGCTTGGCGTTGTCCGACGGGCCGTCGATCCTCACCGTTGCATCGGCCGACTTCTCGAAGGGACGCAGGAATCCCTTCTCCTGACCGTCCTGGTAGGCGCCCTTCCCGTACGAGACGAACGTCAGCGACTTACCGGCGCCGGCCCCGCCGGTGCCGCACGCGGTGAGCAAGGTTGCGAGCGCTCCGCCGACCGCGGCCAGCCAGAGCCCGTTTCTGCGCATGACGGCTTTCCCCTTTGATGCTGAAGGATTTCCTGAAGTGAGGCGGGGGGCGGAGAGGGCCGACGCGTGGTCAACCGTCGGCGACCGCTCCTACCACGGACTCGGTGGCCGTCTCCTGACCGGCGCGGTGCCGCTGTCCTGGGACGACGGCCTGATCATCCGGATGCCAGCCGGCCACGACGGAGTCGCCCGGGGCGACCGGCGCCCCGCTCCCGGCGAGCACCATCGCCGATCCGTGCGTGCCGTCCGCGAACCGCAGGCCGACCCGGTGGTGGCTTCCCGCGTAGCGGACCTCGGTGATGACCGCCTCGTGCCGCCGGTGCCCCGCCGGGACGGTGTCGCCGCCCGCGTGCAGCGCCATCCGCTCCGGGCGCACCACGATCGTGTCGCCGTCCCGCCCGGGGAAGGTGTTGGACTCGCCGAGGAACTGCGCGACGAACAGGGTGCTCGGGCGCTCGTAGAGCTCGGTGGGGGTGCCCACCTGCTCGATCTTTCCCTCGTTGAAGACCGCGATGTGGTCGGAGAGGGTGAGGGCCTCGTGCTGGTCGTGGGTCACGAAGATGAACGTCATGCCGAGTTCCCGGTGCATGCGGGCGATCTCGCCCTGCAACTGGTCGCGCAGCTTCTTGTCGAGCGCGCCGAGCGGCTCGTCCAGGAGCAGGGCGCGCGGCTGGTACACGACGGCCCGGGCGAGCGCCACCCGCTGCTGCTGCCCTCCGGACAGCTGCCTCGGCAGGCGGTCGGCGTACGCCTCAAGGCGGACCAGTTCGAGTACCTGCTCGACCTTGGCGGCGATCTCGCCCTTGGGCATCTTCCGCTGCTGCAGGGGGTAGGCGATGTTGCGCCGGACGCTCATGTGGGGGAACAAGGCGTACTGCTGGAAGACCACGCCGAGGTCGCGCCGGTGCGGTCTGACCCTCGACACGTCCCGCCCGTCGATGCTGATCGATCCCTCGGACAGCGAGGTGAAGCCGGCGATCATCATGAGCATCGTGGTCTTGCCCGACCCCGACGGCCCGAGGAAGGTCATGAACTCGCCGGGGGCGATGTTCAGCGTCACGTCGTCGACGGCGGGCCGGTCCTGTCCCGGGTAGACCTTGCTGACACCGCTGACGGCGATCTCATGGCTGCGGGACGTGCGCGGTTGGTTCATGACGTGCTCCGGTGCGCGGAAGGCTGTCGGCGGACCAGCAGGGGGACGAGCAGGACGAGTGTGGTCGCGACGACGATGAGGCTCGCCGCGGCGCCGATCGTGGGGTCGATCTCGAGGGTGACCGAGTCGTACATCTGCACCGGCAGGGTCCGGATGTCGGGCGTCTGCAGGAACAGCGCGACCACGACCTCGTCGAGCGAGGTGACGAACGCGAACACGAACCCCGACCCCACGCCGGGCAGCACCAGCGGCAGGGTGACGCGGAAGAACGTGGTCATCCGGCTCGCCCCCAGGCTGGCCGAGGCGGTCTCCACGGTCCTGTCGTATCCGGCGAGGCTGGTGCCGACGGTGGTGACGACGAAGGGGACGGCGAGCACGGTGTGCGCGAGGACGAAGCCCGGCACCGTCCCGTTGAGCCGCCACTGGAGGAAGACGCCGTAGATGGCGATCGCCGTCACGATGCCGGGCACGATCATCGGCGCCATCGCCATCGAGCGCATCATGCCGCGGCCGCGCCAGAGGGTCCGGTCGAAGCCGAACGCGGCGGCGACGCCGATGACCGTGGCGACCACCGCGACCAGCAGGGCCACCTGGATCGACGTCAGCAGCGAGCCGACCCATTCGGGCGAGGAGAAGAAGCTGGCGTACCAGCGCAGCGACCAGTCCTCGGGCGGGAACCGGAAGGTCTCTCCGGCACTGAAGCTCATCGGGATGACCACGAGCGTCGGGCCGAGGAGGAGCACGGCGACGCCGGCCACCCAGATCCGCAGCGTCCAGCCGAGCCCGTGCTCGGAACGGGGGCTACGCACGGTCCACCGCCCCGCTCAGGCTCGCCGCGGGCCGGGCGATCCGGGAGACCGCGAACAGCACGAGCAACGTGACGACGAGCAGGACGCCCCCGAGGGCGCCGCCGCCGGCGAAGTCGGTCAGGTCACTGACCCGTGTCTCGATCACCTGGGAGATCAGCGCCTCCTGCGGCGAGCCGAGCAGCGAGGGAGTGATGTAGAAGCCGAGGGTCAGGATGAAGACCAGGGAGAACCCCGAGACCACGCCCGGCAGCGACAGCGGGATGTAGACGCTACGGAAGGCCTCCCACCTGGGCGCGCCGAGGCTGGCGGCGGCGTCGAGCAGCCTCCGGTCGATGGAGCTCATGGAGCTGTACAGCGGCAGCACCATGAACGGGAGCATCACCTGGACCATCGCCACGGTCACCCCCGTGACCGTCCCGAGCAGCACCACGCCGTCGATCCCCACCGCCGCGAAGGCCTTGTCGATCACTCCGCCGCGCTGCTCCAGCAGGTACCAGGCGAAGTTGCGGGCCATCACGCTGGTCCAGAACGGCAGCAGGACCAGCAGCAGGAGGATGCCGCGCGTCCTCGGCCCCACCCTGGTCAGCGCGTATGCGTACGGATAGGCGATGACCAGGGTGCAGAGACCGACGATCAGTCCGGTCTGCAACGTGCGGAGCAGCACGGTGAGGGACACGCGGTCGTCGAGGAGAGCGAGGTAGTTGTCCAGCCCGAGCTGCGGCTCGCTGACGCTTCGCCACACGATGAAGGCCAGCGGGTAGAAGAAGAAGACGAGGAGGATCGCGGTCACCGGCAGCAGCAGCCAGGACGCTCCCCGGCGCCTTCGCCCGGTTCGCCCGGCCGGAGAGGAGACCTCGGCCGGCCGCGCGGGCACGGTCGCGGTGCTCACGCCGGCGCCTCCTTGACCGACGGCGCTTCCGCGATGGCCGTGACGTGCTTGATCAGCACCCGTGCCAGCGTGTCCACCTGGTCCTCGGTGATCACCAGTGGAGGTGACAGCACGATGTTGGCGCCCGAGGCGCGCACGATGACCCCGTCGGCACGGGCACCGGCCTGCACCTGGGCGGCGTCGCGGTCGAGCTCGACGCCCAGCATCAGCCCGACCCCGCGGACCTCGCGGACGTGGCTCAGCTCTTCGAGCGGCCTGAGCGCTCGCAGCAGCCGCTCCCCCAGCTTCGTGGCGCGATCCAGCAGGCCCTCGCGCTCCAGGATGTCGATGTTGGCGAGTGCGACGGCCGAGCCCACGGGATGGCCGTTGTAGGTGAAGCCGTGGAGGAAGGGGGCGCCCTCGGCGAGCTCCAGCACCCGCCGTCCGATCAGGACGGCGCCCATGGGGATGTAACCGCTGGTGATGCCCTTCGCGGTGACGATCATGTCCGGCTCGATGCCGTACCGCTCGGCGGCGAACCAGTGACCGGTGCGGCCGAACGCCGTGACGATCTCATCGACGATGAGCAGGATGCCGTGGCGGCGCAGCACGTCCTGGACCCGCTCCCAGTAGCCGTCCGGCGGCGGCACCATGCCGCCCACGCCGAGCGCGGGCTCGCCGACGAACGCGGCGATGTTCTCCGCGCCGATCGCCGCGATCCGCTTCTCCAGCTCGGCGACGAGCACGTCGGTCGCGTTCGCGCCGTGCTCCAGCCCGTGGGGCTTGGCGAGGTACTCGACCCCGGGCATGAGCGGACCGTAGCCGGCGCGCAGCCGGTCCATCCCGGTGGCGGACAGGGATCCCGCGCCCATGCCGTGATACCCGCCCGTCCGGGCGAGGATGACGGTCCGCTCCGGGTGACCGGCGTGATGGTGCGCCAGCCGCGCGAGTTTGATGGCGGTCTCGTTGCCCTCCGATCCGCCGTTGGTGAAGAACACCCGCTCGATGCCCGCGGGGGCGAGCCGGAGGAGCCGCTCGGCGAGCCGGATGGACGGCTCGTTCGAGTAGTCCCCGAACGACGAGTAGAACTCCAGCTTCGCGATCTGCTCGGCGGCCACGGAGGCCAGTTCCCGGCGGCCGTGCCCGACCGGGCACTGCCAGAGACCACCGGTGCCGTCGATGAACGTCCGGCCGGTGACGTCCCACAGCGTGGCACCGTCGCCCCGGTCGATGACGAGCGGTTCCAAGGGCGCGCCGATGACGGTATGCGGGTGGATCACCGACCGCATGTCCGCCTGGGCGAGCTCCTGCGCATGCGCGGCGTTCTTGGTCATGGTTCCGCTCCTCCCTACAGCCGCACCGACACGGACTTGGGTTCGAGGTAGGCATCGATGCCCTCGCTGCCGCCCTCCCGTTCCTGGCCGCTGTTCTTCATGCCGCCGAAGGGGAGTTCGGGACGCACCGGGAAAGGCTCGTTGACGCCGATGACCCCGAAGTTCAGCTGGTCGACCGTGCGCCAGACGCGCGTGAGGCCCTGCGAGTACACGTAGGCCGCGAGCCCGTAGTCGGTCTTGTTGGCCCGCTGGACGACCTCGTCCTCATCGTCGAAGACGTACATGGGCAGCACCGGCCCGAAGGTCTCCTCCGAGCTGATCAGCATGGTGTCGTCGGCCCCGGTCAGCACCGTCGGCTCGAAGAACGCGCCCTTGAGGGCGGAGTCGTCGGGTTCCCAGCGGTGCCCGCCGGCGGCGATCGACGCTCCCCGCTCGACGGCGTCCGCGACGTGCCGCTCGACCTTCTCGATGCCGGCGAAGTCGATCAGGGGACCGGTCGTCGTGCGGGCGTCCGCCCCGTGCCCCAGCCTCAGCTGCGCGACCTTGTCCAGCACCAGTCCGAGGAACTCCTCCTGCACGCCGCGGTGCACGTAGAGCCGGTTGATGGAGATGCAGCTCTGGCCGGCGCAGGCGTACTTGGTCGCGACGACGCCCGCCGCCGCCGACTCGAGATCCGCGTCGTCGTAGACGATCGCGGGCGAATGACCGCCCATCTCCAGCGAGACGCGACGGAGCCGGCTTCCCGTGGACCGGACGAGATGCAGGCCGACCTCGGTGGAGCCGGTGAAGCTGACCTTGTTCAGCCTGGGGTCGGCCAGCAGCGCGCCGACGAGCTCGGCGGGCCTGGTGGTGGTCAGGCACTGGAGCACGCCCGGAGGCAGACCCGCGGCGTCGACGATCCGGATGAGCTCCGCGCCGATCAGCGGCGTCTGCTCGGCGGGTTTGACGATCAGCGGGCACCCGGCGGCGAGCGCGAGCCCGACCTTCCGGATGAGCATGCTCGCGGGGAAGTTCCAGGGTGTGATCGCCAGGGCCGGACCGACCGGAGCGCGCAGGACGAGCCCCGGGCCGGTGGCGGTGGACGGTGTCACGCGCCCGTCCGCGCGGCGTCCCTCCTCGGCCGCCCATTCGAGCATCCTCGCGCTGCCCAGGATCTCACCCCGGGCCTCGGCGAGCGGCTTGCCGCTCTCGGCCGTCAGCAGCGCGGCCAGCATGTCGGCCTTCGCCCGGATGCCGGCGGCGCCCGCCCGGAGCAGGCCGGAGCGCTCCTCGGCACCGGTGGCGCGCCAGGCGCCGGCGGCGGCCTCGGCGGCGTCCAGGGCGGCCGGCGCCTCCTCCGTGCCCGCGTCCGCGGCGCGGCCGATGACCTCCAGGGTCGCCGGGTCGACGACATCGAAGCCCGCGGCCCCCAGCTGCCACCGACCGCCGATGAGCAGCGATTCGGGTGTGACCGAGACGGGTGGCGAAGGCGGCATGTCCGGAACCTCCTGAACGGATGACCGTGGCGAGTGGGGACAGTCTCACAGCGGATATTGATAGAGTCAACACTCAATCCCGGTCTTCCACCATGCGAATCGTCAGCCCACCGCCATCTGTCGTGGCCAAGGCAACGCGCTGACCTGGAAAAATACCTTGGACACCGACTTCTGTTAACGAACTCAACAAGTCTTGCCGAGGATCGTCCACACAAGAGCGTTGTCGGTACAGTGAGGGCATGAACCCAGGAACGCCCCCCGTGATCGGCGACGCCACAGGCAGGACGGGCACACGACTCCTCCCCATCACCGAACTCCTCTCCTACCGGCTGAGCCGCGTCGCGAACGCCCTGTCCCGCAGCGCCACGCTGCGGTACCGCAGGCAGTTCGACGTCAGCCTCGGGGAGTGGCGCGCGATCGCCCTGCTCGGCGAGTCGGCGCCGCAGACGCTCAACCGCCTCGCCCGGATGGCCGCGCTCGACAAGGCGCAGATGAGCCGAGTGATCAGCGGGCTGACCGAGCGCGGCTTCGTCCTCAGGGAGCAGGGGCCGCGGCGGACGACCCAGCTCTCGCTCACCCGGCGCGGCAAGACGCTGTACGAGGGCCTGATCACCGCGGCCAACGAGCGCAACGACGCGTTCCTGGTGTGCCTGACCCCGGAAGAACGCGTCGCGCTGGACTCCGCGCTGGAGAAGCTGGCGACCCTCGCACGCGCACTCGAACGCTCCGAGAGCGCCTAGACCGCCGACCGGGCCCGCTCACCCAGAGCCGCCGCTCTCGACATCATGATGTTGTGATTGTCAACACAGCGAGCTATGTTGACTCCTCAACAGCCGATTGCGAAGCTGGCCGCATCAGGTGCGACAGGGGGTTCACGAGACGTGGCAGACCGAGTGACGATCTGCGAGTGCTTCGCCCGTGACGGGCTCCAGCACGAGGAGACATTCCTATCCACGAAAGAGAAGCTCGCGGTCATCGAGGCCATCGCCGACGCCGGCTTCCAGCGGATCGAAGCGACCAGCTACAGCCACCCCGACCATGTGCCCGCCTTCCGCGACGCCGGCCGGGTCCTCGCCGGGCTGCCCCGCCGGCCCAGAGTCGCCTACAAGGCGACGTGCCCCAACCCGAAGGCCGTGCAGCGCGCACTCGCGGACGCCGATGCCGGGTTCGGGGCCGACGAGCTGAGCTTCCTCGTCTCCGCCACCGAGGCGCACACCCGGCGCAATCTCCGGACCAGCCGGGACGGCCAGTGGGAGCGGGTCACCGAGATGGCACGGCTGGCCCGCGGACGGTTCACCATCGTCGGCGTCATCTCCGTCGCGTTCGGCTGCCCCTTCGAAGGCCCCGTTGACGCCGCCGGGGTCGTCGCCGACTTCGAACGGTTCGCCGAACTCGGCGCCGGCCTGGTCACCATCGGGGACACGACGGGGCTGGCGACTCCGCGGACCGCGGCCGCCCTGCTCGGCAGGCTGGCGAAGGACTTCCCCGAGGTGCCGGCCGTCGCCCACTTCCACAACACCCGGGGCACCGCGCTGGCCAACTGCGTGGCCGCGCTGGACGCGGGCTGCCGGCATTTCGACAGTGCGCTCGGCGGCATCGGCGGCCATCCCTCGCAGATCCGGTACGGGCAGGGGATGACCGGCAACGCCGCCACGGAAGACCTCGTGCACCTCTTCGAGGCGATGGGGGTGGACACCGGGCTGGACATCGAGCGGGTCACCGCCGCGTCCCGCATGTCCGAGGACGTGCTGGGCCGGCAGCTGCACAGCTTCGTCGCCCGCGCCGGCCGGGAACCGATCACGAGGACAGGGAGCGGCCGTGACCAGACGGCATGACATGCTCGTAGAGGACCACGGCGCCGTCCGTGTGCTGCGGCTGAACCGGCCGGACAAGCTCAACGCGCTCGACACGGCCCTCACCCGGGAACTGCTCGACGCCCTGCGCGCGGCCGAGGCCGACGACGGCGTCCGAGCCGTCGTGCTCACCGGGGCCGGCCGGGCGTTCTGCGCGGGCGCCGACCTCGCCGAGTTCTCCAGCCTCACCCCGGCCGACCAGGCGGCGGTCCTGCACAGGGCGGAGCTCACCGCCCAAGTCCAGGCCATGCCGCAGGCCATGTGCAAGCCGACCATCTCCGCGGTCCGGGGCGCGGCCGTCGGCGGCGGCGCCGGGCTGGCGCTCGCCTGCGACATGATGGTCGCCGCCGACGATGTGACGTTCGGCTATCCCGAACTGCGGCACTCCATCGTCCCCGCCATCGTGATGACGGGGCTGCAGCGTCATTTCGGGCGGAAGCTCGCCTTCGAGCTCATCAGCACGGGGCGGATGCTCCGCGGCGCCGAACTCGAAGCGCTGGGCGTCGCCAACCGCGTGACGTCCCCGGAGGACGTCCTCAAGGTGAGCCTGGACATCGCCGCCGGGTGGGCGGAGACCAGCCCGCGAGCCATGGCGGCGGCCAAGGGCCTCTTCTACCGGGTCGCCGATCTGCCGTCCGACCAGGCGATGCAGGCGGGCCGCGACGTCAACGCGATCATGCGCGCATTCCCGGAGGAAGGATGAACCTCCTGACCGGTGTCACCGTCGTCGACTTCTCCCGGGTGCTGGCCGGCCCCATGGCCACCCAGATCCTCGCCGAGCTCGGCGCCGAGGTCATCAAGATCGAACGTCCCGGGCAGGGGGACGAGGCGCGCGCGATGGAACCCCGGCTGGAGAGCGGGGAGAGCGCGTACTTCTTCGCCTTCAACCGGGGCAAGCGCTCGGTCGTGCTCGACCTCAAGACCGAAGCGGGCAAGGAGACCGCGAGGAGGCTCGTCGCCAAGGCCGACGCGCTCGTGGAGAACTTCCTCCCGGGCACCATGGAACGCCTCGGCCTCGGCTACCGGAGGCTGGCCGCCGACAACCCCGGCCTGGTCTACGTGTCGAACACCGGCTTCGGGCAGGCGGGGCCGAACGCGCAGCGCAAGGGGTACGACACCATCTTCCAGGCCCTGTCCGGCATCACCTCGATCACCGGCCACCCCGGCGGCCCCCCGGCCAAGGCGGGAGTCCCCATAGCCGACATGACCTCGGCGCTGTGGGCCGTCACCGCCGTCCTCGGCGGGCTGCTGCGGCGCGGGACCACGGGTGAGGGCGGGCACATCGACCTGGCGATGATGGACGTGCAGATCAGCCTCCTCGCCCTCGCGGCCGCGAGGCTGTTCGCCTTGGACGAGGACGTGTCCCGGCCCGGTACCGCGCATCCGGGGCGGGTGCCGTCGGAGGCGTACCAGTGCGCCGACGGGACATGGCTCCAGATCAGCTGCAGTGATCAGCATTGGCCGGCGCTGTGCTCGGTGCTCGACCTGGCGGACCTGGCGGACGACGACGCGCTCGCGACCAACGCCGGCAGGCTGGCCCAGCGGGAGCGGGTCGGCGAAGCGGTGCGCGCCGCCTTCGCCAAGCGTGACCGGGCCTGGCTGGCCGCGGCGCTGCTCGCGGCCGGCATCCCCGCGGGGGAGGTCAACACCGTCCGTGAGGCGCTGGCCGATGAGAACACGGTCGTACGCGAGCTGGTGGGACATTTCCACCATCCGGTCGAAGGGCGGTTCCCGGCGTTGCGCACCCCGTTGCGGCTCCGTGATCCCGGCGGCGAGGGCTTCGCCGCCGTTCCGGTCCGGACCCCGCCGGTGCTGGGGGCGGACACCGCGGCGGTCCTCAGCGAGAAGCTCGGACTCAGCCGGGCCGACATCGAAGCACTCGAACGGGCGGGAGCATTGGGATGACCACCTCTGGGACGGCGAGCCCCGAACCGGTGGTGCGCACCGAGGTCCGCGACGGGATCGCCCGTGTCGTCCTCGACCGCCCGTACGCTCGTAACGGGGTCAACATGGCCATGTGCCTGGAGCTACGGCGAACGTTCGAGGAGCTGGACTGCGCCTCCGACGTCCGGACGATCTTTCTCAGCGGCAACGGACCCGTGTTCTGCGCGGGAGCCGACCTCAAGGAGCGTGCCGGCAAGGACGAGAGGTGGGTCCGCCGCCGCAGGCAGGCGTCCTTCGCCGCGTACGAGGCCATCGAGCGGTGCGGCAAGCCGGTCGTCGCGCTGGTCGACGGCGCCGTCGTCGGATCGGGCGGGGAGATCGCCATGAGCTGCGATTTCATCGTCGCGTCGACCGCCGCCACGTTCCGGTGGCCGGAGCCGCACTGGGGCACCGTCGGCGCCACGCAGCGGCTGCAGCGTGTGATCGGCAAGCGGCGCGCCAAGGAGCTGCTCTACACCGACCGCGTCATGTCCGCGGGCGAGGCCTACCGGGTCGGCCTCGTCACCCGGCTCGTCGAGCGGTCCGAGCTGGCGGCCGAGGAGGCGCGCATCGGCGCCGCGATCGCCGAGGCCCCCGCTCTGGCGATCGAGCTGGCCAAACAGGCGATCGAGCTGGGCGAGGAGACCGATCTGGATCGCGGCATCCGCATCGAGATGGCCGCCATCGAGCGGAGCCTCGCCGACGGGGCATGGCGCGAGGGGATCAGCCGCTTCACGGGCTCCGCCGACCGGGCGCAGGAAGGGTGAGACACATGGGGAAGAACTTCGATCCGGCCGACGCCTGCCCGGTAACCACCGACGCCGTGCTGCGCCGGGCCGCCGCCGTCGGGCCCGATCTCGAAGCCGTCGTCAGCCCCTCCGGACGCCGCACCTACGCGGCCCTCGCCGCCGAGGTGGACCGTGTGCGCTCGGCCCTCGCCGCCGCCGGGGTCCGCCGCGGCGACCACATTGCGGTCTGCCTCGGCAACGGCCCGGAGTGGATCACCCTGTTCCTGGCGATCGGGTCGCTCGGCGCGGTGACCGTCCCCGTCAACACCCGTTTCCAGGCCGGCGAGCTCGCCCAAGCGTTGCGGCAGTCCCGCGCGTCCATGCTCTTCGTCGCGGACCGCTTCCTGAAGATCGACTTCATCGCGATGCTGAGGGCCGTCTGCCCCGCCGTCGACTCGACGCTGCCGGACCCCGGCATGCCCGATCTCCGGGCCGTGGTGGTTTTCGGCGAGGACGTCCCGGCCGCCGGCCGATCGTGGTCCGACTTCCTCGCGCACGGCACGGAGCCCACCGAACCGTCATGCACCCCGGACGACGTGCTGCTCATCCAGTACACGTCGGGCACGACCGCGTACCCGAAGGGCGTGTTGCTCACCCATCGCGGGATGTGCGCCGACGCGTTCTTCTCGGGTCTGCGCATGGGCCTGCGAACCGGCGACCGGTTCCACAGCGTCCGGCCGTTCTTCCATGTCGCGGGCAGCACGCTCTCGGTCCTGGCCGGCCTCCAGCACGTGGCCACGCTGGTGACCATGGACCGGTTCGAGCCCGGGGAGGCGCTGCGGCTCATGGAGACCGAACGGTGCACCCACTTCTCCGGGAACGACACCATCGCCCTCATGCTCCTCGGCCACCCCGACCTCGGTCAGAGGACGCTGGCACTGCGCGGAGCCTGGCTCGCGGCCTCCCCCACCATCGCCCAGCGGGTCATCGACGAACTCGGCGCGGCGGAGACGGTCGTGGGATACGGGCTGTCGGAGGCGTCGCCGAACGTCGCGCAGTCGGCATGGTGGGAGGACCGGGAGATCAGGGTGTCGGGCAGGATGCTTCCCCAGCCCGGTGTCACGGTCCGGATCCGGGACCGCGAGACCGGCGGGGACCTCCCGCCCGGCGAGGTCGGCGAGATCCAGGTGCGCGGCTGGAACGTCATGCTCGGCTACTTCGGCATGCCCGAGGAGACGGCCGAGACGCTCGCGCCGGACGGATGGCTGTCCACGGGCGACCTCGGCAGGCTCGGAACCGACGGCCGGCTGGAATTCTGCGGACGGGCCAAGGACGTGATCCGGGTCGGCGGCGAGAACGTCTCCCCCACCGAGGTCGAGGACGTCCTGCACCGGCACCCGCGGGTGCGGCAGGCCGCCGTCGTCGCGGTGCCGGACGAGCGGCTGATCGAGGTCCCCTTCGCGTTCGTGGTCCTCACCGAAGGCGGCCCCGTCGAGGCCGCGGAGATTCTGAGCTGGGTGAACGGGAGGCTGGCCCGGTTCAAGGTCCCCCGGCACCTGCACATCCTCGACGGGTTCGAGGAGATCGGGATGACCGCGAGCGCGAAGGTGCGCAAGTCGGGGCTCGCGGAGCACGCGATCGGGCTGCTGCGCTCGGAGACCGTCCGATGAGGATCGAGACCTCGGTGACACGGCTGCTCGGCGTGGACCTCCCCATCGTCCAGGCCGGCATGTCGTGGGCCTCGTCGAACGCCGCGCTGCCGCTCGCGGTGTCGCGGGCCGGCGGTCTCGGCGTCATCGCCGCGGGGCCGATGCGGATCCCGTATCTGGAACGCGCCATCGACGAGGTGCGGGCCGGCACCGACGCGCCGTTCGCGGTCAACCTCCCGCTGAACCGCAAGGGATCGGACGAGGTGATGGACCTGCTGGCGGCAAAGCGCGTCCCCGTCCTCATCGCCTCGCAAGGCGGCCCGCGGCGCTATCTGCCGAGGTTCGACGGCACCGGGACGATCTGCCTGCACGTCGTCGCGAGCGTCGAGCACGCGGCCAAGGCCGTGGACGCGGGCGTCGACGGCCTTGTCGCCGTGGGCGCGGAGGCGGGCGGGCACCCGCCGCCCGACCTCGTCTCCACCCTGGTCATCACCCGCGCCATCGTGCAGGCGGCGCCGAACACTCCCGTCATCGCCTCCGGCGGGTTCGCGGACGGCTCCGGCCTCGCGGCCGCCCTGGCACTCGGCGCGGGAGCCGCCCAGTTCGGCACCCGGTTCCTCGCCAGCTCGGAAGCGACCGTGCACAGCGCCTACAAGGAAGCCGTCCTCGCGGCGAGCGTCGCCGGCACCCGCACGGTCGGCCGCGACCTCGGCATCGTCCGGACCCTCGCGAACGCGTTCACCGAGCGCATGGCCGAGCTGGAGAACACCGGGGTCGACCTGGAGCAACGGCGCATCGAGTTCGGCAAGGCGACGCTCAGGACGGCCGCGGCCGAGGGCGACACCGCCTTCGGGAAGGTGGAGGCCGGCCAGTCGGCGGGCCTGATCGACACGGTGCTGCCGGCCGCCGAGATCGTCCGCCGCCTGACCAACGAATACCGCAAGGCCCACGAAGCCCTCCCCGCAGTACACGACTGACCGGCGATCACCGCATCGTCTCCTGGCGAGGCGGGCCTCAAGCGGTCTCACGCCCCTGTCTTAAGGTCGCGGCGGTTGAACGTCCGCAGCGCGAGGGCGGTGAGGGCGGCGGTCAGGAGGATGAGGACGCCGACCGCGGCGGCGCTGACGTGTTCGCGCGGGTATTCGCCGACGTGCGCGAACGGTGAGATGCGGACGGCGCCGTCAGGCAGGTCCAGGACGGGGGCGAACAATCCGGCGACGACGCCGTAGCCGAGGGCCGCCCAGACGATCGGCAGCGCACGGGGCAGTGCCCCGTACAGCAGCCCGGCGGCGGCGAGGAGCAGCCACACGGCCGGTGCGTGGGCGATGTGTCCGAGGGTGGTCTTCCATAGCAGTGCGGCGTCGCCGGTGCCGATGGCCGCGGCGGCCCCGGTGCCCAGGCCGGCGAGGAACAGCAGCCAGGGGACGGCGATCGCGGTGACGGCGAGGTTGCCGCCGAGCCACCCCGTACGGCTGACGGCGGTCGCCAGCACGGGTTCGGTGCGTCCGGCGGACTCCTCGGCCCGTACCGCCTGCACGGCCAGGACGGCGAACACGGTGACCGCGAACGCCATGGTCAGGCCCATGGTGCCGAGGTAGCCGGCCACGAGGTCCCGGCTGCCGCCCATGACGGCGATCAGGTCTTCCGGGGCGTCGTCCAGGCCGTCGGCCATCGGCTGGGCGAACGCGCCGTAGGCCACGCCCGCGATCAGCAGCGCGATGCTCCAGCCGGCGATTCCGGCGCGCTGGAGGCGGAAGGCGAGCGTGGGCGCGTCGCGAAGCCAGGCGGCGGCGCGGGGCGAACCCGGACGTGGTGGGACGAGTCCCGCGTCCACGTCGCGGCGGGCGGACAGGCGGTACCCGGCGGTGGCCGTCGCGGCGGCGCAGGCCAGTGAGAAGGCCAACGGCCACCATCGGTCGAGCACGTAGGGCGCGGTCTGCTGTGACCAGCCGAGCGGGGACAGCCACGACAGCCAGGAGGGCCCGGTGTCCTGGACGGCGCTCATGTCGCCGATGCCGCGCAGGACGAACGCGGCGCCGAGGACCGCGCCGGTGAGCCCGGAGGCGGCGCGGGGGAAGGCGAAGATCTGCACGGCGATCGCGGCGATGCCGCCGAAGACCAGTCCGACGGCGCCGACGGACGCGCCGAACAGGGCCGACCCGGCGGCGGCGTACCCGGCGGCGAGCATGATGGCGGTGACCAGGACGGCGACGGCGGCGCTCATCAGCGCGGTGAGGATGAGCGCGGCGGTGAGCTGGGCGGACCGTCCGACGACGTTCGCGCGGACCAGTTCGGCGCGCCCCGAGCGTTCCTCGGCGCGAGTGTGCCGGGTGACGGTCAGCAGGGCCATCAGCGCCGCGCCGAGCATGATGTACAGGCCGTACTGCCCCGACAGGAACCGTTCGAGGGTGATGGCGTCGTAGCCGTAGGCGGGTCCACCGAAGATCGCCCCGGCGGGGCTGGTCGAGAATTCGCTGACCGACTCCAGCTGCTCGGTCGTGCTGTAGACGGAGTTCAGCGCGGTGGTGAAGTAGCCCATGAGCAGCGCCACGCCGAGCGTCCAGGCGGGGAACCGCACGCGGTCGCGGCGCAGCATGAACCGCAGCAGCGTGCCCGTGCCCGCCAGCGCTCCCCCGGCGGTGACGCGGGCGGGTGCGGGGAGGGTCGTCGCGGTCATGAGGTCCTCCCGGCGGTCGCGCCGTCGCCGGTGCGGGTGAGGTCGTCGCCGTAGTGCCGCAGCAGCAGCTGCTCCAGGGTGGGCGGGTGCGCGGTGAGGGTGTGGACGTCCAGTTCGCCGAGGCGGCGCACGGCGGCCGCCAGGTGATCGCCGTCGACGTCGAAGCGGAGCTGGCCGTCCTCGGTGCGCAGGTCGTGGACGCCGGGCAGGCCGGCGAGCGCGCGGGCGTCCCGGTCGGTGGTGGCGGTGACGCTGGTGCGGGTCAGGTGCCGCAGCTCGGTCAGCGTGCCGGTCTCCACGATCCGGCCGTGCCGGACGATCGAGACACGGTCGGCGAGGGCCTCCACCTGCGCGAGGATGTGGCTGGACAGCAGGACCGTCCTCCCCGAGTCGCGGGCCTCGCGGATGCACTCCTGGAAGACGGCCTCCATCAGCGGGTCGAGCCCGGCGGTCGGCTCGTCGAGCAGCAGCAGCTCGACGTCGCTCGCCAGCGCCGAGACCAGCGCGACCTTCTGCCGGTTGCCCTTGGAGTAGGTGCGGCCCTTCTTGGTGGGGTCCAGGTCGAACCGCTCGCACAGCTCGTCCCGGCGGGTCCGGTCGGCACCGCCGCGCAGCCGGGCGAACAGGTCGATCGCCTCGCCGCCGGTCAGGTTGGGCCACAGCTCCACATCGCCAGGGACGTAGGCCAGGCGATGGTGCAGTGCGACCGCGTCGGTCCAGGGATCGCCGCCGAGCAGCCGGGCCCGTCCGGCGTCGGCGCGCAGCACCCCGAGCAGGATCCGGATCGTGGTGGACTTCCCGGCGCCGTTCGGCCCGAGGAACCCGTGGACGTGGCCGGTCCGCACGGACAGGTCGAGCCCGTCCAGCGCCTTCACTTTCCCGAAGGCCTTGTGCAGGTCGTTGATCTCGATGGCAGGGGTCATTGTTCAGCCCTCGCTGAAAAGCATGAAGAAAGGTGGGGCCGAGTTTGCTCGGCGGACCGTCCGGGGGACGGTGAAATGGCGCGGTGGGTCAATCCCGGGACCGGTCGCGGGGCGGGTCCGGGACGTACAGGAGATACTCCTCCAGGAGTGACCGGTCGGTGTAGAGCCCCTCGGTGAACACTTCGAGCATGGGGACCGTCACCTCCTCCATATAGGCGCGCAGGGCCTTGCCGAAGGACGCCGGGTCGGCGTGCTCCGGGTGCGTCGTGAGCCACATCAGCATGCCGCCCATCGCCTGGTACGCCATCACCCGTGCACGGGCGGCCGGGTCGCGGCTCGGCCGGACCACCCCGGCCTCGACGCCCGCCTCCAAGTACCGCGTCGCGTCCTCGACCATGTCCTCGAACAGGTCGGCGGCCAGGTCGCCGCCTTCGCGCAACGTCCGCACCACGTACAGGACGACGGGGGCGAACCTCTCGACGTCGGCCAGCTGCGCCAGGAGCCCGGCGGCGGTGCCGTCGGTCGCGGCCGCGCGCTTCTCAGTGACGATCACCTCGCGCACCCGCTCGTCGCACGCGCGCCGCAGGCCCTTCTTCGACCCGAAGTAGTGCACGACCAGCCCTGGCGACACCGCCGCGTCCTCGGCGATGGCCCGCAGCCCGACGGAGAACCCGTCGCGGCCGAACCGGTCGATCGCGGCGTCCCGGATGCGGATCGCGGTGGCGGCGTCGCCACTGCCCGCCGAAGGCGCGCTCCTCGTGCTCACGAGAACAATATAAACACTCGTTCAATGATCAGCAACGGATCCAAGAAAGGCTCTTGTGTTAGTGAGTAACACTTGCTAGTCTCTAACGCATGGGCTTGCGGGAGACCAAGCGGGAACGGACGCGCCGGGCGATCCAGGAGCAGGCCATGCGCCTGTTCTGCGAGAACGGCTTCGACACCACCACGGTCGCCGAGGTGGCCGAGGCCGCCGACGTCTCCGCCATGACCGTGTTCCGGCACTTCCCCACCAAGGAGCACCTGGTCATGGAGGACGACTACGATCCGCTGATCGCCGAGCGGGTCCGGCGGCGGCCGGCCGGCGAACCGCTCCTGCGCCGCATCGCCACGAGCATCCTGGAGGGCCTGGACGAACTGCCGCCCGACCCGCACCTCCTGCTCACCCGGACCCGGCTGATCCTCGACACCCCCGCGCTGCGGGCCCGGGTCTGGGAGAACAACCACACCACCCAGCAGGCCATCGCCGCCGCCCTTCCGGACGAGGACCCCTTCGAGGTCCAGGTCGCCGCGAGCGCCTGCCTGGCCGCCGCCACCACCGCGATGACCCGCTGGACCGAGGCCGGCGGCCGTCCCGCCCTGCGCACCGTGATGGCCGAGGCCCTGGAGGTGATCGTCCGATGATCCAGACGCACCGCCTCACCAAGCGCTACCGGCGCACCACCGCCGTGGACGGGCTCAGCCTGCGCGTCGAGCCCGGACAGATCTACGGCTTCCTCGGCCTCAACGGCGCGGGCAAGTCCACCACGATCCGGATGCTGCTCGGCATGACCCGCCCGACGAGCGGCACGGTACGCCTGTTCGGAAGGGACGGGCAGGACTGGAGCCGGGTCGGCTACCTCGTCGACGGCGCCCACTCGTATCCCGGCCTCACCGTCCGCGAGAACCTGGAGCTCGCCCGCCGCCTGCGCCGCGAACCCGACCGCGACGCCGTCGACCGCGCCATCGAGCTGCTCGGCCTGGCCTCCTACCGCGATCAGCGCGCCGGAACCCTGTCCCTGGGCAATGCTCAGCGACTGGGGCTGGCCAAGGCGGTCCTGCACCGTCCCGACGTCCTCGTCCTGGACGAACCGGCCAACGGACTCGACCCGGTCGGCATCGTGGAACTGCGCGGCATCCTGCGACGCCTCGCCGACCAGTCCGGCACGGCGATCCTGGTCTCCAGCCACATCCTCGCCGAGGTCGCCCGCACCGCCGACCGCATCGGCGTCATCGACCGGGGCCGCATGCTGACCGAGTTCCCCGCCGCCGACCTGCCCCGCTGCACCTGCGGCGCCGAAGACCTGGAGGACGTCTTCCTGCGCCTGCTGACCGACGATCGGCGGGAGGCGGCTGCATGAGCGCCGCGCTGCGCACCGAGATCACCAAGTTCCTGCGGTCCCGCGCCCCCTGGGTCACCGCCGCGGCGTTCCTGCTCCCGGTGGCGCTCGCCGCCCTGTTCACCGGCGCCTCCGACACCCCGTCCCTGAGCGGGAAGTCCCAAGCGCTGGGCATCACCCCGGACTGGCCCGGCTTCCGCACCGCCCTCATGCAGATCGACGCCGCGGGCGGCTTCCTGCTCTTCGGCATCCTGGTCACCTGGATGTTCGGCCGCGAGTTCAGCGACCGCACCGTCCTGGACCTCCTCGCTCTCCCCACGTCCCGCACCGCGATCGTCCTCGCCAAGTTCGCCGTCACCACGGGCTGGCTGATCCTGCTCGGTGCCTTCCAGACCGCCGCCTGGGTCACGACGGGGACCCTTCTCGGGCTGTCCGGCACCCCGCACCATGGGGTGTCCGGCCTGGTCCTGCTGCTCGCCCTCACCGTCGCCCTCACGCTCCCGGTGGCGCTCGCCGCCAGCGCGGGCCGCGGTTACCTCCCGGGCATCGCGGCGACCATCGCGCTCCTCGTCTGCGGCGTCGCCGCCGCCACCCTCGGCGCGGCCACCTGGTTCCCGTGGGCGCTGCCCGCCACGGTCGGCGGCCTTACCGGCACAGCGTCCTTTCCGGTCAGTGGTCCGGTCATCGGCGCCGCGACGGCGGCGGCGGGCATCGCCGCCACGGCCTCTTGGTGGCGGCGAGCCGACCACTAGGACGGCGTCGACGGCTTGAGCGGGGTCAGGGGGTCGACGGCCAGGTGGGGGTTTCGGCGAGGCCGAGTGCGTGGAGGACGCGGTCGACGGCGGCGTGGCGCTCGGTGCTGAGGTAGAAGTGGCCGCCGGGCAGGACCCAGAGCTTGAACGCCGCCCGCGTGAGGTGCTCCCATCGCCGTGCCTCCGCTCGCGTCACCTCCGGGTCGCGTTCCCCGATGACCGCGGTAATGGGGCAGCGCAGCGGGCGGGGGTCCGCGCACCGGTACGTCTCGGCCAGCCGGTAGTCGTTGCGCAGGATCGGCACGACCATCTCGCGCAGGGCGGGTTCGGACAGCAGCACCGCCGCCGTCCCGCCGAGCCGTGTCAGCTCCGCGACGAGAGCGTCGTCGTCGCGCAGGTGGACGTCCTCGTGCCGGAAGTCCTGCGGGGCGTGGCGGCCGGAGGCCAGCAGATGGACCGGCCCCGGCCCCGAGTCCTCCAGGCGGCGGGCCGTCTCGTAGGCGACGGCGGCGCCGAGGCTGTGCCCGAACAGGGCGTACGGGGCGCGGACCTGGCGGGAGATCACGCCGGTCAGGGCGGTGGCGAGGTCGTCCATGTCGTCGATGCGCGGGTCGCCGAGCCGGTCCTCGCGACCGGGGTACTGGACGGCGACCACCTCGACGCTGTCGGGCATCAGCCCGGGCCAGAAGCGGTAGAAGCTCGCCGACCCGCCGGCGTGCGGGAGGAGGACCAGCCGCAGGGCGGCGTCCGGCCTCGGCCGGTAGATGCGCAGCCAGCGGTCGTCCTGACCGCCGGGTTCCGTGCCGGTCACAGGTCTCCTTCCTCGACCGTGCGGCCCGCGCCGGCCCTTTCGACGTCGATGAGGTGCAGTTCCGGCCCGGCCTCGGTGAGGGTCACGCCGGGCAGGCCGCCGAGCAGGGCGTGCACCTCGGACGGCTCCAGCACGCCGGCCGCGTAGTGCGTCCCGGCGGGGACGGTGCCGCCGAGGACGGCGGCGGTGGCGGCGACGGTCACGGCGGCGGCCGGCTCGTAGCCGTCGGTGGAGGCGACGACGAGCGTCCTGGTGCCCGCCGGGCCGGACGCCTGGACGACGATCCGGTGGTAGGGGTCGCGCCCGGCGAGGTCGAGCCGGATCGCCTCCATGAGCCGCGCGGCGGCCTCGTCCAGGTCGGGCACGCCGCCGTTCCACAGCGCGCTCAGCACCCGTTCGGCCCGTCCGGTGGGGAAGACGTTGTACCAGCGCGCCTCCCGGACCCCCAGCAGGGCGGCGGCCCGCTCGATCTCGGTCGGCAGGTACGGGTAGGCGGTGGCCTCGCCGGGCAGGAACGGCAGCCGCACGTCCCGGACCGGCCGCAGCGACCGGGGCGCCCGCCGGCCGCCGGACCAGCCGGCGAGCGGCTCCCCGATGCCCGCGCTCGCGCTGAGCAGGAAGTCGCGGGCGGCGGCGGGGGTCAGCGGGGCGAGCCCGCCCGCGAACGCGAGCAGTCCGGTGGCCTGCCCGTGCCCGGCGAGCATCCGGGGCAGCAGGCCGCTCAGCCCGGGGAGCAGCCCGGCCGACAGCACCGCGCGCCTGCCGCGCGAGGCGAGGTCGCGCGGGGCGAGCAGGGCGTGCAGCGGGTCGTCCCCGGCGGGGTCGACGTAGTCGGCGCCGGCGTCGAGCGCGGCGCGGGCGACCGTGTCGAGCACCTCGTAGGAGGGGCCCGCGCAGTTGACGACGACCCGGCAGCCCGCGCAGAACTCCGCGAGCCGGGCCGGGTCCCGCAGGTCCACGGCCCACGTGCCGTCGCCGGGGACGGGCGGGCGGCGCGCGGCGCACCGCAGCGGGAGCCCGAGCCCCGCCAGGCCCGGGACGGCGGCGCGGCCCACCGCGCCCGTCGCGCCGAGGACGCCGATCACCGGGCGCCCTCCCCCGCCCGCCGGATCACGCGGGCGACGGCCTCCACGTTGGGCGGCCGCATGCAGCCGAAGTGGTCCCCCGGCACGTCCACGAGCGAGAACCGGCCGGCGCACAGGGTCCGCCAGAAGCCGGACGGCTCGTCGGTGACTCCCGGCAGGAAGGGCTCTCGGGAGATTTGCCGCACGACGGTGATGTCGCCTTCGTACGGTTCGGGCGTCCAGCGGGCGACGGCGTTGACGCTGTGGGTGAAGACGGCGAGCGTGCGTTCCATGCTCGCCGCCGCGGGTCCGGGATCCTCGCCGGGCAGCGCGGCGCGGGCGAGGGCGGCGACGCGTTCGGCGGGCGGACGGGCCCGGTAGGCGGCGATCCCGGCGATCCCGTCCAGAGATCCCTCGGGGACGCGGCCGTCATGCTCGTCCAGGGCGGCGCGGACGGCGCGTCCCAGCGGCCCGGGGTCCGCGGGCAGCCCGGCCGCGCCGGGGTCGGCGCCGAGGACGCGGGCGAGCCCGTACTCGACGAGCGCGGGCTCGTCCACCAGGTACGGGACCCGGTGGCTGCTGACCACGGTGAGGGAGCCCACGTCCACGCCGTGCGCGGGCAGCCGGCGGGCCAGCTCGGCGGCGATCATCCCGCCCATGCAGTAGCCGACCACGTCGACGCGGCCCGGCGCCGCGGCGGCGAGGGCGGCGGCGTACTCGGCGGCGAGATCGTCGATCAGGGACTCCCTGGGGCGGGCAAGGTAGGCGTCCAGGTCGGGCGGTGCGATGCCGGTGAGCGGGCGCGTCCCCGACAGTTCGGCGACGAGCGCCCGGTACGGCAGCAGCGTGCCGCTGCCGTCGTGGACGAGCACGCAGGTCCGCCTCCCCGCGGCGGGCGCCTCGCTGAGCACCGTCACGGGCGAGGCCGTGCGCTTCGCGGCACGCAGCGAGCCGGCCAGGGCGGCGATCGTGGGCCGGGCCAGCAGCGCGGGGACGATGTCCTCCCATTCCAGCGCGGCGGCCTCGGGAAGCTCCTCGCGCAGCAGGCCGGTGAGCCGGGACAGCAGCAGCGAGTCGCCGCCGAGGGCGAAGAAGTCGTCGTCGCGTCCCGGCTCCGGCACGTCGAGGACGCGCGCCCAGATCGCGGCGAGGCGGCGCTCCAGGGCGTCGCGCGGCGGTTCGCCGGACGGTCCGGACGGGCCCGCCGCGCTCGCGGCCCGGCCGGTCAGCGCCGCCCTGTCGATCTTGCCGTTCGCGGTGAGGGGCAGCGCCTCCAGCGGCTCGATACGGCCGGGGACCATGTACTCGGGCAGCCGCTCGGCGAGGTGCCGGGCCAGGTCCGCGCGGTCGAGCCGGAGCCCGGCGGGGTCGCCGAAGCGGGCCGTGAGGACGGTCTGGCCGAAGCGTTCCAGCGGGTCGGCATCGCCGGGCAGGCACACCTCGACCTCGCCGCCGGCGCCGCGCAGCGCGGCCGTCCACTCGGCGCGGTCCAGGAAGATGCGGTCCTTGCCGTGCCGCGCGTCGGCGAAGTCGGGGCGGTCGGCCTCGTCGAAGGTCATGAGGAACTCCATCGAGGTCATGACCTGGTAGTTCTCGCGCGTGGTCTCGATGACGACCAGCCGGCCTCCGGGCGCGAGCAGGTCCCGCAGCCTGGCGACGGCCTCGTCCGCCGACAGCGCGTTGTGCAGGACGTTGGCGCACAGCACGACGTCGAACGAGCCGGGCCGCATGCCCTGCGCCGCGGTGCCGGTGTTCATGTCGAACAGGCCGTACCGCATCCACGGGTACCGGCCGAACGCCTCGCGCGCCTCGTCGAGGAAGAACCGCGACAGGTCGGTGAACAGGTAGTCCACGTCGTGCCCGTCGAGGGCCGGGACGACGTGGGCGGTCGTCCCGCCGACGCCCGCGCCGACCTCCAGGATCCGCAGCGGCCCCGGGTGCGCCTCGGCGATGCCGGCCAGCACGGAGGCGACGGCGCGGTTGGCGTACCGGCTGATCAGGTTGTCGCGGTAGGCGGCGTTGGCGGTGCGCACGTCGCCGCCGGGGAAAAGCAGCGCCAGGGCGCTCTCGCGGCCCTGGACGAGTCCGGGCAGCCGCTCCGCGCAGGCCCGCAGGAACGCGATCAGCGCGGCGCCGTCGTCCAGGCCGCGCTGCGCGTCGGTCAGCCGGGTCCACGCGTCCGCGAGCGTGGCGGTGTCGGTGGGGGTGAGGGCGTGCAGGCGCCCGCGAGGGTCCCGGCGGAGCAGGCCGTTGTCGAGCAGCACCCGGAGCCAGCGGCGCACGACCCGCCGGTTGCGGGGCGCGGCACCGGTCGCGGCCACCAGCTCGCCGTCGGTGTAGGCGTCGGCGCCGTCGCGGAAGAGGCCGAGGGTGCGGAGCGCGTGCGCCATCGACAGCAGGGCGACCTCGTCCATCGCGTCCGCGAACCGGGTGACCCGGTCCGGGTCGGTGCCCGCGAGCACGCGGGCCGCGTCCGCGGCGGCGGTCTCCTCCAGCTCGGGCGCGGGCTCGCGTTCCGGTGCGGCGGCCGCGGCGGGCACGACGTAGGCGGCGAGCCGCCGGTCACCGCCGGATTCGCCGGCGGCGACCACGGCCGCCGACGCCACCCCGGGATGCGACAGCAGCGCCGCCTCGATCTCCGGCAGCTCGATGCGGTGGCCGCGGACCTTGACCTGGAGGTCCTCGCGGCCGAGGAACTCGATGGCGCCGCCGGGCAGGTAGCGGCCGACGTCCCCGGTCCGGTACAGCCGCCCCTCCTTGCCCGGGACCGTGACGAAACGCTCGGCCGTGCGCTCGGGGTCGCCGAGGTAGCCGGACGCGACGCCCGCGCCGCCGATGTACAGCTCTCCGGGCACCCAGTCGGGACGGTCGCGGCCGTGCCCGTCCAGGACGTGGAAGGTCTGGTTGGTCAGCGGCAGCCCGTACGGGATGCTGCGCCAGCCGTCCGGCACGGGCCCGATCGGGTACGCGATGGACCAGATGGACGCCTCCGTCGCGCCGCCGAGGGAGGTCAGCTCGATGCCGGGCAGCAGGTCCCGGATCCGGTCCGGGAGCGTCACCGGGATCCAGTCTCCGCTCAGCAGCGCGAGGCGCAGCGCGGAGAGGTCCGGCCGGGCGCCGGCCGTTTCGAGGTGGTCGGCGAGCATCCGGAGCTGGGCGGGCACCGAGTTCCAGATCGTGACGCCGTGCGCGGCGGCGGTCCGCGCCCAGTGCGCGGGGTCGCGGCGGCCCGGCTCGGGCAGGACGAGCGCGCCGCCGGCCGCGAGCGTGCCGAAGATGTCGAACACCGACAGGTCGAAGCCGAGCCCGGCGAGGCCGAGGACGCGGTCGTCCGGTCCCAGCCCGGACCCGCGCATGATGTCGTCGACGGTGTTGCGGGCGGCGCGGTGGGTGATGACGACGCCCTTCGGCCGGCCGGTCGAGCCCGAGGTGTAGATGACGTACGCGGTGTCGTCCGGCGCCGCGGAACTCGCGGGGGGCGGGCCGGACGCCGGGTTTCCGGCGTGCACGGCGGTGACGCCCGGCGGCAGGTCGCGGCCGGAGTCCGGGTCGGTGATCGCCTCCGTGACGCCGGCGTCCGCCAGGATCGTGTCACGGCGGATCGCGGGCTGGCCCGGGTCGACGGGCAGGTAGGCCCGGCCCGCCATGAGGATGCCGAGCACCGCGGCGATCTGGTCGGCGCCCTTGTCCAGCAGGACGGCGACGGGGGCGTCACCGGAGGGCGGGTGCCCAGAGGACAGGGTGGCCGCGATCCCGGAGGCGCGGGCGGCGAGCTCCCCGTAGGTGAGCGCCGCGCCGCCCGTGACGACGGCGGTGCGGTCGGGCCGCAGCCGGGCGCGGGCGAGGAACGGATCGTGCAGGAGGCCGTCCGGCAGCGGGCCGGCGGTGTCGTTGGCCTCCGCCCGGACGCGGCGCTGCTCGGCCGGCGGCTCGACCGGCGACGGGGAGCGCCACACCGCGGCCGGGTCGTCGCCGGCGAGCCCGGCGAGCAGGGTCGTGAACGCGGCGAACGCGTCCTCGATCACGCCGGCGGGGAAGACGCCGTCGCGGACGTCCCAGTTCACGACCAGCGCACCACGGTGCTCCATCACCTGGCAGTCCAGCCAGACCTGGGGAGTCTGGCTGATGCCGTACAGCAGTTCGCCGGAACCGGTGAGCGCGCCGCGTTCCGCGCCGTCCCCGGCGAGGCCGAGGGCACTGGTGAAGACCACCGGCATGAGCGCCTCCGCCCTGCCCCGCCGCCGCGCGACCTCGCGCAGCACCTCGACGCCCGAGCAGGCCCGGTGGTCCAGGTCCTCGAACAGCCGCGCCGCCAGCGCACGCGCCCGCTCGGCGAACGGGACGTCCGCCGAGCCGTCCACCTCCAGCGGGACGACGGCGGTGAAGTCGCCGACCAGCGCGTCCACCTGATCGTGCAGCGGCAGCCGGCCGTTGATCGTGAGGTTCAGCGTGAACCGGGGGCGGCGGCTCCATCGCAGCAGCACCTCGGCGTAGGCGGCGAGCACGGCGCCCGAGGCGGTCACTCCCGCCTCCCTCGCCGCCTCCTTCAGCCGCTCCCACTCCGGCGGCGCCAGCGTGCACGTGTGGCGCCGGAAGCGCACGGCCGTACCGGCGCGGTCCTCGCCGTCCGTTCCGGGGACCGGGGCTCCGTCGCCGGCCTGCGGCAGTTCGGGCGCGGGCGGGAGGGCGTCGACGCGCGACCACCAGTAGTCGCGGTCCCGCTCGTACCGCCGGCCGTGCCGCAGGCTCCGCTCGGCGACGATGTAGTCGCGGAAGCCCAGCTCCAGAGAGGGCGCCGGGGCATCCGGGTCGGTGTAGAAGCGGTCGAGGTCGGCCAGGAGGATCTGCACGCTGACGAAGTCGGCGACCAGCATGTCGATCGACAGATGCAGGACCGCGCGTTCCGGGCACAGCGTGACTCGAAGGTCGAACAGGGGCCAGCGTTCGGGGTCGTACACGCGATGCGCCATCTCCTCGCGGGCCCGTTCGAGGGCGCCGCGCGCCTCGTCCGGTGCGGTGGCCCGCAGGTCGGCGACGGCGACCCGGTACGGCGGGACGTCCGTGAGGACCCGCTGGTGGCCGTCCCGGTGGACGACGGCGCGCAGCATCGCGTGGCGCTCGACGACCCGCCGCCACGCCGCCTCCACCCGTCCGGCGTCGAGTTCGGGGAACGCCAGTTCGAGGTAGCTGTGACAGCCGACGCCGCCGAGGTCGAAGGCGTCGTGCCGGCCGATGAGGTAGGCGGCCTGCACGTCGGTCAGCGGGAACGGCTCGTGCCGGGAGTCCGGGTCGGGCACCGCGGCGGGCAGCGCATCGCGCCGCAGGTGGTCCAGGACGGCGGCGCGCCGGTCGCGGACTGCGTTGCGCCGCTCCTCGGTCATCACGCCCTTGGGGGCGCGGAACCGCAGCCGGTCGCCGTCGGCCCACAGCCGGACGCCGGCGTCCTCCAGCTCGGCGATGAACCGGCCGACGTCCTGGCGTGCGGTGTCCGGTGTCTTGGTCGTGTCCGGTGTATTGGTCGTGTCCGGTGTATTGGTCGTGTCCGGTGTGGTCGTCACAGCTCCCCCTCCTCGGTCTCGGCGGGCGCCAGGGGCGCGCACAGCGCGGCGGCCTCGGCGATCGTCGGGCCGGCGAAGAACTCCCGCAGGGTCAGGTCGGTGTCGAGGCGGCGGTGGACGGCCGCCAGCATCCGGGTGGCGAGCAGGGAGTCGCCGCCCAGGACGAAGAAGTCGTGGAAGCGGCCGATGTCGCGGACTCCGAGCAGGTCGCGCCAGATCTCCGCGAGCACCCGTTCGGTCTCGCCGTCGGGTGGCGCGTCCTGTTCGGCGGCCGCTTCGGGCACGTGCCGGTCCTCGGGCGGGACGGCCGGGATCGCCGCCCGCGTGGTGACCCCGGCGGACGGGCCGGGCTCCGAGCCCGCCCACGCGTCCGTCGCGGCCAGCTCGATCAGCTCGCGGTAGGCGGCGAACATCGCGTCCACGGTCCCGGCGTCGAACAGGTCGGCGACGCAGTCCCAGTTCACGACGAGGTCGCCGGACGCGGCCTCCGACACCTGCTGGTCCAGCCACACCTGCGGGGTCTGCGACACGCCCCAGATCCGCGCCGGGAACCAGGGCGGCGGGTCGATGGACCGGCCGCCGGCGATCCCGAGCCCGCTGGTGAACACGACCGGGGCGCCGCCCGCGGCGGTCCCCGGCGGGGTGCCGCCGCGCCGGGCCAGCTCCCGCAGCACCCAGACCGCCGACACGTCGCGGTGGCCGAGGTCGCGGGCGAGCCGGTCGCGCAGCCGGTGCGCGCGGGCGAGCCGGGTGTCGCCGGGGCGGGTGCGGTACTCCAGCAGGAGCAGGGAGGTGAAGTCGCCGAGGATGGCGCCGATGTCGGGATGGACGTCGCGGCGGTCGAACAGCGTCAGGTTGACCGTCAGGTCGGGGTGCGCGCTCCACCGCGACAGCACCTCGGCGTAGCAGGCGAGCAGCAGCGCCGCGGGGGTGAGGTCATGGGCGCGGGCGCGGTCCTTGGCCGCGCCCCACACCCGGGCGGGGACGCGGACCTCGCGGCGGACGAACCGGGGCCGCTCTATGGCGGACGGGTCGGCGCGCAGGGGCAGGAGCGGGCCGGGCGGCAGGTCGTCCAGGCGGTCCAGCCAGTACTCGCGCGCCGCCCGCTCCGCGCCGGGGTCGGGCCGGACCTGCGTCCGGTAGTCGCGGAACGTCAGGGCGCGCGGGGGCAGCTCCGCCGCCGGGTCCCGGTACAGCTCCTCCAGCTCGGAGAAGACGATCATCATGCTGAGCCCGTCGAGCACGATGTTGTCCAGCCCGACCGCGACGCGGGTGCGGACCCGGCCGCCGCGCCGGTAGCGGACGGCGCGCACGTCGAACAGCGGCCACCGCTCGGGGTCCATGACCTGGTGCGACATCCATTCCCGCAGTCCGTCCAGGACCGCCTGGACCTGCGCGTCCGAGGCGTTGTCGGCGACCCGGTGGGTGCGGATGACCAGGGGCGGGACGGAGCCGGCGGGCAGGAACCGCTGGCGGCCGTCCGGGGTGAACACCGACCGCAGCTCGGCATGCCGGGCGATCAGCAGGTTCCAGGCGCGTTCCAGGCGCGGGACGTCGACGTCCTCGCCGTCGAACTCGCTGTAGTAGTGCGCGCCGACGCCGCCGAGCGCGAGGCCGGGGCGGCGCCCCACCCAGTACGCCCGCTGCACGTCGGTCGCCTCGAACGGCTCGTGCTCGCGGGCGGGATCGGGCACGACCTTCGGCGGGGCCGCCGGGCCGACGCCGCCCGACCGGGTCAGCCCGGCGCAGAAGTCGCGCAGGACGGGACGTCCGAACAGGTCGGCGAGCTCGGCGTCGATGCCGTGCTCGTGCAGCCGCCCGAGCAGGCGGGTGCCGAGCAGCGAATCGCCGCCGAGGGCGAAGAAGCCGTCGTCGCGGCCGACGCCGGCCACGCCGAGGACCTCGCTCCACAGCGCCGCGACCAGCTCCTCGGTCGCGCCCCGCGGCCGGGCGGAGCCGGGGGCGGTCTCCCCCGCCGTCCGGTGGAGCGCGGCACGGTCGATCTTGCCGTTGGCGGTGACCGGCCACGCGTCGACCGGGACGATCGCGGCCGGGACGGAGTGCGCGGGCAGGCGTCCGGCGAGGTGGTCGCGCAGCTCGGCGGGTTCCGGGAGGTCGGCGCCGTCCGCGGCCCGGACGAAGGCCACCAGCCGCCGCGCGCCCCGTTCGCCGGGCGCGGTCACGACGGCCTGGCCGACCGCCTTGTGCGTACGCAGCGCGGCCTCGATCTCGCCGAGCTCGATGCGGTGGCCGCGGACCTTGACCTGGTGGTCGGTACGGCCCAGGAATTCCAGCAGCCCGCCGGGACGGTAGCGACCCAGGTCGCCGGTCCGGTACCAGCGACGGCCATCATGCAGCGGGAACCGCTCGGCCGTCCGCACCGGATCGTTGCGATACCCCCGCGCCACCCCGGCACCGCCGATCCACAACTCGCCCGGCACCCAGTCGGGACAGTCACGGCCATGCGCGTCCACCACCCGGAAACACTGGCTGCGCAACGGCGTCCCGTACGGAACCGAGGGCCAGCCTTCGGGGAGGCCGTCGGAGATCTCGTGGTGGTTGGACCAGATCGCGGCTTCGGTCGCGCCGCCGAGCGCGATCAGCTGGCAGTCCGGTGCCAGTGCCCGAAGCCGTTCGTGGAGGTCGACGGCGACCCAGTCGCCGGAGACCAGGACCAGGCGCAGGGTGTCGAACGGTGCGGCGGGCTGCCAGGCGGCGGCGGTGAGGAACATCTCGAACAGCACCGGCACGGTGTTCCACACCGTCACCTGATGCAGCGCCACCAGCTCATGCCAGCGCTCAGGATCGCGCCGTGCGCCCTCCTCCACCAACACCAACGCCCCACCGGAGCCCAGCAGACCGAACACGTCGTACACCGACAGATCGAAATCCAGCGCCGACACCGCCAGCACCCGGTCATCCGAGCCCACCCCGTACCGGGCGCTGATGTCCTCCACCGTGTTCAACGCCGCCCGGTGCGTCATCTCCACACCCTTCGGCTCACCCGTCGAACCCGACGTGAACACCACATAGGCGGTCATGTCGGCGGAGACCTCGACCGGTGCCTGGAGGGCTGGGGCGTTCCGGGTCTCGCCGACGCTGATCGGTTCGACACCGGGCGGCCATTCCGAGGAGCCCTCGGTGAGCGCCCAGCGGGCATCACCTCCAGCGAGGATGCGGTCGCGGCGGGCGGGCGGCTGATCGACACCGACCGGCAGATACGCCGCCCCGGCGGCCAGCACCCCCAGTACCGCCACCACCTGATCCGGACCCTTCGGCAAGCACACCGCCACCGTGTCGCCCGGACGCACACCACACCCCCGCAGCACACCCGCCACACCAAGCGCCCTCGCCGACAACTCCCCATACGTCATCGACCCCGACCCACCCCACAGCAACGCCACCCGCCCCGGACCCCTCGCCGCACACCGGAAGAACCCGCCATGCAACAACCCCTCCGGCACCGGCCCCGCCGTCGCGTTCACCCGCTCCCGCACCTCGACCTGCCCGGACGGACGCAGGTCGGGGACGGGCCGCTTCCAGGCGTCCGCGGTCGCCGGGTCGGCGAGGAGGTCCAGCAGCGCGAGGTAGGCGGCGAACATGTCGCCGATCAGGCCGTCCGGGAACAGCTTCTCGACGACGTCCCAGCTCAGCAGCAGGTCGCCGTGCTGCTCGACGACCTGGTGGTCGAGCCACACCTGCGGCGTCTGCGAACCGCCGCCGACGAACGCGGGGAAGTCGCCGCCGGCGCCGTCGAACAGGCCGCCGCCCGCGCCGAGCGTGCTGGTGAACACGACCGGGGCGACCGCCGCGCCGACCCCGACCCGCCGGGCGAGGCGGCGCTGCACCTCCACGGCCGACACCGCGCGGTGCTCGATGTCGCGGGCGAGCTGCTCCTGCGTCTCGCGCGCGAGGTCGAGCCAGGTGCCCGGCCCCGGCCGGTAGGCCAGCAGGATCAGCGAGCTGAAGTCGCCGACCACCCGCTCGATGTCGGGATGGACGTCGCGGCGGTCGAACAGCGTCAGGTTGAGGGTGAGGTCCGGTTCGGCGCTCCACCGCGACAGCACCTCGGCGAAGCAGGTCAGCAGGACCGACGAGGGCGTCAGCCCGTGCTCGCGGGCCCGGTCCTTGATCCGCGCCCACGCGTCGGCCGGGAGCGTGCGGGCGTGCCGGGTGAACCGGGGAGGGCCGAGCGTCGCCGGGTCGGCCGCGAGCGGCAGCATCGGCCCGGGCGGCAGCTCGTCCAGGCGGCCGTACCAGTACGCCTCGGCCGCCGTGCGCTCGGCGGCGCCGGGACGGACGCTGAGCACGTAGTCGCGGAACGACGGCCCGATCTCGGGAAGGGCGGCGTCCGGGTCGGCGTAGATCCGGGCCAGCTCGGCCATGAGGGTCTTGACGCTGAGCCCGTCGAACACGATGGGGTCGAGGTTGATGCCGACGCGGACCCGTCCCGTCCCGTACCGGACGACCTCGGCGGCGAACAGCGGCCAGCACGCCGGGTCGAACGTCCGATCCCGCAGGGGCCGCAGCAGTCGCCGGGCCGCGTCGGCGTCGGCCGCCGCCCAGGTCCGCACGGTGAGGCCGGGCACCTCCGGCACCGGCAGGATGCGCTGGCGGCCGTCGGCGACCACGGCGCGGAGCATCTCGTGCCGGGCGATGAGCCGGTCCCACGCGCGGGTGAAGCGCGCGACGTCCAGCCCGGCGCCGTCGAGTTCGAGGTAGAAGTTGGCGCCGATGCCGCCGAGCGGGAGGCTCGCGTCGCGGCCGAGCAGGTAGGCGTGCTGGACGTCGGTCAGCGGGAACGGCTCGCCCCGATTCGCGGGGTCGGCGACGAGGGCCGGGGCGGGCGCGGCGCCGTCGCCGGCCTCGGGGCGCAGCGTCGCGGCGAACGCGGCGACGGTCCGGGTGCGCAGCAGGGCGCCGAGTTCCACACCGCCGATCCGGGCCCCGTCGGGCAGGACGCGTTCGCGCAGCCGGGACACCGAGCGGGTGGCGGACAGGCTGTCGCCGCCGAGCCGGAAGAAGTCGTCGCCGCGGGCGACGGGACCGGTGCCGAGCAGGTCGGCCCACAGCGAGGCCACGGCCTCCTCCATCGGCCCCCGCGGCGCGTCGAACCGGTCGTGCCGGTCGCCGGCCCGCAGGGCGGGCGGCGCGGCCAAGGCGGCGCGGACGGCCCGCCGGTCGACCTTCCCGCCCGGCGTGAGGGGGAGCTCGGCGACCGGCAGGACCAGTTCCGGGAGCATCGCGGGCGGCAGCGACCGGGCGCAGCCGGCCCGGATCTCCTCGGCGAGGTCCCCGGTGGCGGGGGCGTCGCCGATCGCGGCCATGGCGCGCAGCCGCGGCGTGCCGCCCTCGTCGGCCACCACGGCGGCGACGGCGCGGCGCACCGCCGGGTGGGCGCGGACCGCGGCCTCGACCTCGCCGGGCTCGATCCGGTTGCCGGCGATCTTGACCTGGAAGTCGGTGCGGCCGAGGATCTCCAGGTTCCCGTCCGGGAGCCGGCAGACCCGGTCGCCGGTCCGGTACCAGCGCTCGCCGCCGTGCTCGACGAACCGGTCGGCGGTCAGCGCGTCGTCGCCCCGGTAGCGGCCGTGGACGCCGGCGCCGCCGATCCACAGCTCCCCGGGGACGAGGTCGGGACGGTCGCGGCCCTGCGCGTCGGCGACCCGGACGCGCTGGTTGCGCAGCGGCCGCCCGTACGGGATGGAGCGCCAGCGCGGGTCGACCTCGCCCACCTCGTACAGCACCGACTGGATGGACGCCTCGGTGGCGCCGCCGAGGACGGTGCAGCGGCAGTCCGGTGCCAGGGCGCGGAGCCGTCCGGGCAGGTCGAGACCCACCCAGTCGCCGCCGAGCATCACCAGCGCGAGCCGCCGCACGGCGCCGCGCGGCGCGCCCGGGGCCTCGGCGGCGGTGAGCAGCATGTCGAACAGCACCGGCACCGTGTTCCAGACGGTGACGCGGTGCCGGTCCATCAGCCCCAGCCAGCGCTCGGCGTCGCGGCGGTCGTCCTCGCCCGGGACCACGACGGCTCCCCCGGCCGCGAGCAGCCCGAAGACGTCGTAGACCGACAGGTCGAAGTTCAGCGACGACACGGCGAGCACCCGGTCGTCAGGGCCGACGCCGAAGCGGTCGTTGAGGTCCTCGATCGTGTTGGCCGCGCCCCGGTGGGTGATCTCCACGCCCTTGGGGACCCCGGTCGACCCGGAGGTGAACAGCACGTACGCCGGATCGTCCGGGGAGACGTCGGCCGGTGCGGGCGCGGGCGGGACGGCGAGGCAGGCGGCCAGTTCCAGGACCCGCGGCGATCCGGGCAGGTCATCCGGGATCCGCGCGGCGTCGTCGGTCAGCACCCAGCCGATGCCGCCGGAGGCGTGCACGGCGGCGCGCCTGGCGCCGGGCTGCTCGACGCCGACCGGGACGTAGACGCCTCCGGCCGCGAGCACGCCGAGGACGGCGACCGCCTGGTCCGGGCCCTTCGGCAGGGTGACGGCGGCGGTTCCGCCGGGGCGCAGGCCGGCCGCGTGGAGGGCGGCGGCGATGCTCAGCGCCCGTCCGGCGAGGTCGCCGTAGGTCATCTCGCCGCCGTCCCACAGCAGCGCCGGGCGGCCCGGGTGCGCGGCGGCGCCGTCGAAGAGGCCCTCGTGCAGGAGCGTCCGCCGCTGCGGCGCGGCGGTGTCGTTGGCGGCGTCGCGGACGGCGCGCTGCCCGGCGGGCAGCGGGTCCGGGACGGGCCGGGTCCAGGCGGCCTCGTCGGTGGCGAGCAGGTCCACGAGGTCGCGGAACGCGCCGAACATCGCGTCGATCACGCCCGGCGGGAACGCCTCGTCGCGGACGTCCCAGTTGACCAGGATGCCGCCGTCCAGCTCGGTGACCTGGGCGTCCAGCCGCACCTGCGGGCCCTGCGAGATGATCCAGGCCGGGTCGCCGAAGCAGCGCCGCACCCCGTCGGCGAACAGCTCGCCGAGGTTGAGGGCGCTGGTGTAGACGACGGGTGCCAGCACCCGCTCGCCGCCGGAGAGGCGGGACAGGTCCCGCAGCACCTCGATGCCGGGGTAGGCGGCGTGGGCGATGGCCTGCCGCAGCTCGTCCTGGAGGGCGCTCGCGCGCTCGGTGAAGGTCGCGGGGGCGGAGACGTCGGCGGCCAGCAGCAGGGAACTGGAGAAGTCGCCCACCAGCAGCGGCACGTCCGGGTGGAGCTCCTCGCGGTCGAAGAGCGGCAGGTTCAGCAGGAACCGCGGGTCGGCCGACCACGCGCCGAGCGTCTCGGCGAACACCGCCGCGAGCGCCATCGCGGTCGTGATGCCGTGGGCCCGCGCCCGGTCGGTCAGCCGCGCCTTGGCGTCCGGTCCGAGCCAGTGGTGGCGGCGGGTCACGCGGGGGCGCGGGCGGCCCTCGGCGGTCCCGGCCTCCCTGGCGAGGTCCCCGGCCGGAAGCTCGGGCGGGCCGGGCAGCTCCGGCAGCCGGGCGCGCCACCAGTCGCGGGCGCGGGCGCGCTCGGCGGCGCTCTCGCCGTCCGGGTCGGCGTCGCGGGCGCGCCGGTCGGCGAGATAGCTCGGGTAGCCGTAGCTCAGCGGCGGGAGGGACCGGCCGGGATCCTCGTAGAGGGCCGCGAGGTCGGCCGTCAGGGTGCGGAAGCTGACCGCGTCGGCGGCGAGCATGTCGAGGTTGACGTGGACGCGGGTGCGCCCGCCCGGCAGCAGCGACAGCCGGACGTCGAAGACCTCCCCGTCGGCGATGCGCAGCATGCGGTGCGACAGCGCGTCCCGGATCTCCTCCAGGCGCGCGGTGACGGCCTCGTCGCGCAGGTCCCGCAGGTCGTGCACGGTCAGGCCGGGCCACGGGCTCGCCGGCAGGATCCGCTGGCGGCCGTCGTCGAGGAACGACACGCGCAGCATGGCGTGCCGGTCCAGCAGCGCCCGGACCGCTCCCTCCAGCCGGCCGGGGTCGACGCCGCGGCCGTCGAACTCGTTGTAGAAGTGGGTGGAGACCCCGCCCAGCTCCTGCTCGTCGGCCCGGCCGACCCAGTACGCGTGCTGCATGAGCGCCAGGTCGAACGGCTCCGACTCGTCCACCTCCACGTGCCGGACGCGGGGCGGTGCGGCGGAGCCCGGCCCGGCGCGCTCGGCGACGAGCGCGGTCCACTCGCCGAACGTGCGGCGCTCGGCCAGCTCCGCGAACGTCACCCGGACGCCGCGCCTGCGGCACGCGCCGACCAGCGCCATCGTCGTGATCGAGTCGAATCCGAGCATGATCGGGTCGGCGTCGTCGCCGAGGTCGGCGGGCGCCAGGCCGAGGCGCCCGGCGGCCGTGTCGCGGAACCAGGCGGCGTGGTGCGCCGGCGCGGTCGTGTCCTGCGCGGGGGCGAACTGCTGGTCGAAGGTCGCTTCAGCCATGGGGTGTCTCCTTCGCGAGCACGGCGGCGGGACCCAGCCGGACGATCCGGCCGGAGTCGAGCACGGCGACCCGGTGCGCCAGCCGCCGGGCCACCGCGAGGTCGTGCGTGACGACCAGCAGGGCGAGGCCGTGGCGGGCGCGGGCCGCGTCGAGCAGGGCGCAGATCCCGGCGGTCGTGCCGGGGTCGAGCGCGGAGGTGACCTCGTCGCAGACGAGGACGTGCGGGCGGGCGGCGAGGGCGCGGGCGATGGCGACGCGCTGCCGCTCGCCGCCGGACAGCTCGGCCGGCCGGCGGTGCCGGTGGCCGCGGGGCAGCCCGACCTCGTCGAGCAGCGCGATCGCCTCGGCGGCGCCGTCCGCGCCGCGCAGCGCGGCGGGGCGGGCCAGCAGCGCGCCGACCGTGTGCGCCGGGTTGAGGCTGGTGTCGGGGTCCTGGAAGACCAGGGCGATGCGGCGGCGCTGGCCGGGCGGGCGGCGGGCGGCGGTCCCGGCGAGCGGCCGCCCGTCGAGCAGCACCGTCCCGGATTCGGGCGGCAGCAGCCCGGTGACGCAGCGGGCGAGGGTCGTCTTGCCCGCGCCGGACGGGCCGAGCACCGCCACGCACTCGCCGGCCGCGACGTCGAGGTCGACGCCGCGCAGTGCGGCGCCGCCGGAGCGGGTGTAGGAGGCGCCGAGAGCGCGGACGCTCAGCAGGGCGGGGCCGTCCCCGTTCCGGGGCGCGGAGGACGGGCCGGTCACGGGTCCCGCCGCCGGAGCCTCGGCGAGGATCGCGGTGCGCCCCGCCCGCAGGCCCACGGTCCGCTCGCACAGCCGGGCGGCGGCGAGCGGGTCGTGCGTGATCATGACGAGGGCGCAGCCGGTCGCGGCCCGCACCCGGCCGAGTTCGGCGAGCACCTCGTCGCGGGTGCGCGGGTCGAGGCCGGCGGTCGGCTCGTCCAGCACGATGAGCCGGGGGCGCCCGGCGAGGGCCATGGCCAGCGCGAGCCGCCGCCGCTGCCCGCCGGACAGCTCGTGCGGGCGCCGCCGCAGGAAGCCGCGGCCGGTCGGCAGCCGGACCAGGTCGAGCAGCGCCTTCGCGGCGGCCGGTGACGCGTCGGCGCCGGTGCCCTCCAGCGCTTCGGCGAGCAGCCGCCCGGCGCGCATGGTGGGGGTCAGCGCCGCCGCCGGGTCCTGGGGGACGTGCCGGACGGTGCTCCGCCGCACCGCCCGCAGTTCCGCCGGGGACGCGCCGATCAGGTCCGTCCCGTCCACCGTCACCGTTCCGGCCGTGACGCCGAGACCGGCCCGGACGTGTCCGAGGAGCGCCAGGCCGAGCGTGCTCTTGCCCGCCCCGGACGGTCCGACGATGGCGACGGCGCCGCCGCGGGGGACGGCGAGGTCGGCGGCGTCCAGGACCGCGCGGCCCCCGGCGTCCACGACGGTGAGGCCGCGGATCTCCGCCACCGTCCCGGCGCCGGCGGGCCGCGCGGCGGCCGGTACGGGCGCCGGCACGGGCGCGGACGCGGAGAGGGGGCGCCCCGGACGTCCCCCGGTGCGGGCGACGCCGTGGTGGGCGAGCAGGTTGGCGCCGAGCGCGAAGCAGGCGATGAGCAGCGCGGGCGCGATCACCGGCCAGGGCTGCAGTCCCATCGTCGCCCGCGCCTCGAAGATCATCAGTCCCCAGTCCGGCGCGGGCGGGCGCGGCCCGAAGCCGAGGAAGCCGGCCGTGGAGACCATGAACACGGCGGTCAGCAGGCGGATGCCGGCGTCGGCGGCGATCACCGGCCACAGGTTCGGCAGCAGTTCCCGGCGCAGCAGCGCGCCGCGCCGCTCCCCCGCCAGCAGCGCGGCCAGCGCCCACGGCCGCCCCGCGAGCGCCGTGGTGCGCGTCGCGATCACCGGGATCAGCGAGGGCACCATCACGATGACCGACGCCGCGAGCAGCAGGGTCCAGGACCGTCCGAACCCGGCGACCAGGGCCGCGAGGAGCAGCAGCGACGGGACGGCGAGGAACACCTCGGCGACGCCGAGGACGGCGGCCCGGCCGGCGCGGCGGGACTGCCCGGCGGCCAGGCCGAGGGCCACGCCGATCACCTCGGCCACCGCCAGGGCCCCGAACGCCACGCCGACCGGGCCGCGTCCTCCGGCCAGCACGCGGCTCAGCACGTCCCGGCCGAGATGGTCGGTGCCGAGCCACGCGCCGGCATGCGGCGCCGCCAGCACGTGCGCGGACGTCGCGACCGGATCGTGCGGCGCCAGCCACGGCCCGGCCACGGCCACCGCGACCGGCACGGCCAGCAGGACCGTTCCGGCGGCGGGGGCGGAGCACACCACGCGCCTGCGCGGCCTCATCCGGCGGCCCGCCCGCGCCCGGCCGGGTCCAGCAGCCGGGCGCACAGCTCGCCGAGGACGTTCGCGACGACCACGACGAGCGCCAGCACGACGGCGATGCCCTGCACGACGGGCATGTCCCGGTCCGCCGTGGCGGTCCGCAGCAGCGACCCCGCGCCGGGGAAGGTGAAGACGTTCTCCACCACCACCGTCTCGGTGACCAGCCCGATCGCCGACAGCGCGACGAGCTGCGCCGCGACGGGCAGCAGGCCGGGCAGCAGGTGCCGGCGGACGAGCCGCGCCGGCCGCACCCCGCGCAGCCGGGCGGCCTCGACGTACTCGGCCGCGGCGACCGTCACGACCTGCGCGCGGACGACCTGCACGAGGTATCCGGCGAGGCCGAGCGCCAGCACCGTGACGGGCAGCGCCAGCAGGGCGGGCTGCGCGGGCAGCGGCCGGGCCCGGTCCGGGCTCGACAGCGCCGGGAACCAGCCGAGCCGGACCGCGAACACGAGCGACACCCCGATGCCGACCACGAATCCGGGCACCGCGACGCCCAGCGCGCAGACGGCGAGGACGGCGCGGTCGACCAGGCCGCCGGGCCGCAGCCCGCACCACAGAGCGAGGCCGAGCGCGAGGGGCACCGTCACCGCCAGCGTCGCGGCCATCAGCCAGGCGGTGTTGCCGAGCGCGCCGCCCAGCATCGCGGTGACCGGGCGCCCGCTGGTCCAGCTGTGCCCGAGGTCGCCGTGCAGCGCGTCCGCGAGCCAGCGGGCGTAGCGCTCGAGGACTGGCCGGTCCAGGCCGAGCCGCGCGCGCTCGGCCGCCACCTGCGCGTCCGTCGCGGTGGCGGGCAGCCGCCCGCCACGGATGCCGTCGCCCGGCAGCCAGTACATCGCCATGAACACCGCGAACGACACGGCCAGCACCACCGGCGGCGCGGCGGCCAGCCGGCGCAGCGCGAAGTCCCGCATCTCCCCGTCCCCTCTCGGCCGTCCCGGTCCGGCCCGGTCGCGCCTACCCGGCCAGCCACACGCCGCCGAGGTCGGGAGCGGTCGGGTCGATCACCGCTCCGGCGCCGCCCACGCCCGGGGACGTCGCGCTCTGCTTGGGCACGAGGCCCCACACCAGGTCCGTGCCGGAGTCCCACAGCTCCCGCTGGAGCCGGTCGTAGGCGCGCTGCCGTGCCGCCGCGTCGAACTCGCCGGCGGCGTCCTGGAACCGCTCGGCCCAGGACGGGTCGTTCCAGCCGAAGTTGTAGGGGGCCTTGGGGATGTACAGGTACTGGGCGATCTCCGGGAACGGAGCGGTCCAGCTGAACGTCACCGCCGAGTAGTCGTAGTACTTGGACGGGTCCGCGTAGAACTGATCGACCGGCATCTCGGTCACCTGGACGTCGAACCCGGTGTCCCTGACCTGGTCGACGACGAGGCGGCTGGCCTCGACCAGGCCGGGCGCCATCGCCGAGGCGAGGATCCTCACCGTGACCCTGTCCTTGCCGGCCTCCTTCAGCAGCGCGGACGCGCGCGCGGTGTCGCGGGAGCGCTGCGGCAGCCCGGTCGCGTACCAGGGCAGGCCCACGCCCCACAGGTCGTTGCCGACCTTGCCGAGGCCGAACGTCGTCGCCTGGACCAGCGCGTTCCGGTCGACGGCCAGCCGGAACGCCTGGCGGACGCGCGGGTCGTCGAACGGCGGACGGGTCGCGTTGAGGAACCAGCCGAGCCCGTCGGGGGCGGGCGCCGGGTGCAGCACCACGCGGGCGTTGCCGCGCTGGGCCCGCGCGTCGGCGAACGCGACGTTGTCGGCCCAGTCCACCTGACCGGCCAGCAGGGCGTTCATCCGGGCGGACGGGTCGGGCACGGCGAGCATCTCGATGCGGTCGGGGTGCCCGCGTCCGGCGCCGCCCCAGTAGTCCTTCCTGCGGACGAGGACGCTGCGGCCACCGGGCGTGAACGACTCCACCCGGTAGGGGCCGGAGCCGTTGAGCCGCTCGGCCTTGGTCGCGGTGCGGCCGTCCGGCATCACCGTGAAGTAGCCGGACGCGAACCGCGCGTCCAGGTCGGCGGTGGGCGAGGTCAGGACGAAGCGGACGGTCCGCGCGTCCGGCGCGGACGACCGGCCCGCGTCGATCATCGCCAGCGACGCCGCGGCCTGGGTCCGCGACTGGGTGACGTAGGAGGCCAGCACGTCGGCGGCGGTCATCTCCCGCCCGTCGGCGAACTTGACGCCCTCCTTGAGGGTGAACGTCCACTCGGTGCCGTCGGGGTTGTGCGCGACCCGCTCGTACAGGAGCGGCCGCACCTTGCGTCCCGGGCCGAGCAGGCCGAGCTTCTCGTACACCTGGAGCAGGCGGGCGTTGGACAGGTAGTCGCTCGTCTTGAGCGGGTCGATGCTGTCGGCGGCGGTGCTCAGGTACGCGATCCGCAGCGTCCCGCCCCGCCGGGGCGGCCCCGCCGGGCCGGTGGCGCGGGCCGTGCCCGGGGCGCCCCCGGAGCCGCAGGCGGCCAGGGCCGGGGCGGTGAGCGCGCCCGCTCCGGCCAGCGCGCCGGAGCGCAGCAGCGTCCGCCGTGTCAGCGCCCGCCGCGTCAGGGGGAGGCTGGTCTGGGGCATGGGGGTCCTCTCGGCTCGGTCTGCTCGGTCGGGAGGCGGGGGGCACCGGCCACGCCGGGACGCGCGGGAGGGGAAGGGACGCGGGACCCGGCCGGGAGCGGACCGGCCCGCGGAAGGCTCAGGGGTAGAGGGGGTGCGCGGCGGCGAGTTCCGCGGTGCGCCGCCGCAGCTTCGGGACGTCCGCCGCGGTGAACCCGGGGGCGAGGGTCTCGGCGATGATGTCGGCGACGGCGGCGAACGCCTCGGCCCCGAAGCCGCGGGTGGCGAGCGCGGAGGTGCCGATGCGCAGCCCGGACGGGGTCCGCGCGGGCCGCGGGTCGAACGGGACGGCGTTGCGGTTGACGGTCACGCCGGCCCGCTCCAGCCGCTCCTCGGCGGCGAGCCCGCCGGCGGGGCCGCCGGCGGCGGCGCAGTCGCGCAGGTCGAGCAGGACCAGGTGGACGTCGGTGCCGCCGGTGGCGACCCGGACGCCGGCTCCGGCCAGGTCGGGGGCCGACAGCCGGGCCGCGATGATCCGGGCGCCCTCGACGGCGCGCCGCTGCCGGTCCGCGAACCCGGGGGCGGCGGCGAGCCGCAGCCCGACCGCCTTGGCGGCGATCGCCTGGTTGAGGGCGCCGCCCTGCTGGCCGGGGAAGACGGCGGCGTCCACCGAGCGGGCGTGCTCGGCGCGGCACAGGATGAGCCCGCCGCGCGCGCCGCCGAGCGTCTTGTGGGTGGTGGCGGTGACGACGTCGGCGTGCGGGACGGGCGAGGGGTGCAGCCCGGCGGCGACGAGCCCGGCGAAGTGCGCCATGTCCACCAGGAGCCGGGCTCCGGCGGCGTCGGCGATCCGGCGGAACGCGGCGAAGTCGAGGTGCCGGGGGTAGGCCGACCATCCGGCGATGACGACGCCGGGCCGGTGCTCGCGGGCGAGCGCGGCGACCTCGTCCATGTCGACCAGGCCGGTCTCCCGGGACACGTGGTAGGCGACCGCCTCGTACAGCCTGCCGGAGAAGTTCATCCGGGTGCCGTGGGTGAGGTGGCCGCCGTGCGCCAGGTCGAGGCCGAGGATCCGGCCGCCCGGGGCGAGCAGTGCGGACAGCGCGGCGGCGTTGGCCTGGGCGCCCGAGTGGGGCTGGACGTTGGCGTGCTCGGCGCCGAAGAGGCGGCGGGCGCGGTCGATGGCGATCTGCTCGATCACGTCGACGTGCTCGCAGCCGCCGTAGTAGCGCCGCCCCGGGTAGCCCTCGGAGTACTTGTTGGTGAGCACCGACCCCTGGGCCTGCAGAACGGCGCGGGGCGCGAAGTTCTCCGAGGCGATCATCTCCAGCGTGGCGGCCTGCCGCTCCTCCTCGGCCGCGATGACGGCGTGCACGCGCGGGTCGGCCTGGTCGAGGGTCCAGGTCAGCGGGCCGCTCATCCCGCCGCCCCGCTCTGCTCGATACGGGCCTGGACGCCGTCCAGCGCCCGGTCGATGGTGTAGGCGTAGAACTGCTCGGTGAACGCCGCGCGCGCCTCGTCGCTGCTGTTCAGCCGGTCGAGCGAGCCCGCGAACAGGCACAGCCCGGTGCCGTCGCAGTCGTCCGGCCCGGGGCAGCGGTCGCCGTCGCGGACCATGAGCAGCAGGTCGCGGTCGTCGGGGTGGGCGTCCAGGCGGACCCGGTCGTCCTCCAGCGCGAGCGGCATCAGCGCGCTGTTGAACAGGACGCCGTAGGCGGCGGTGGCCTCGTCGCCGAGCCCGCCGGCGTGCAGCAGCCGGACGCCCCGGTCGATGATCGGCAGCGCGGACGGGACGGTCGGCCCGTAGAGGGCGAGCCGGCGCGCGACGCCCCGGTGGGCGGTCAGCACCGGCCGGATGCCGAGCAGCAGGTCGCGGAACCAGTCGCGCCAGTGCAGGCCGGGCGCGGGCACGGGGAACAGGGCGACGACGCGCTCCACGACCTCGTGGACGACCGCCTCGCGGCTGCCGATGTGGTGGTAGACGACCTGCGGCCAGGAGTCCAGCCGGGCGGTGAGGTCCCGGATCGTCCAGCCCTCGATCCCGGACTCGGCGGTCAGCGCGACGGCGGCGTCGACGATGGCGTCCGGGCGGATCGCCGGACGGCGGTCCGCCGAACGGCGCGGTCCCGGCCGGGCCGGGGGCCTGGCCGGCGGTCTCGGCCCGCCGGCGTGCGGAGGTGAGGTGGCCAAGGCCCGCTCCCTGGTGCTCGTGCGGGTCCGGACACCGGGCTCCCGCGGTTTTCCGATCAATGGTTCGCCCCAACCCCTGGCGGGCGAATTTAGGTAAGGCTAACCTAATTGATCAGCGTTCAACAAGGGCCGATGATCATTCCGGATCTCCGCGGGCAGCGGACGTTCCGGGGTGGCCGGCGGCGTTCGCGCCCGCCCACCGGCCCCCGAGCAGAAGGGACAGCGCCTTGGCGACGTCCACGACGGATACGGCACCCCGCACAGGGGGCCCGGACGGTACCGGCCGGGACGCTCCGGCCCAGGCCGAGGCCGGAGCGAAACGCTCGGGGCCCGGCCTCGGAGCGATCCTGGCACCCGTGCGCGGTCGTGTCACGGCCGCGGCGCTCCTCCGGGTCATCGGCGCCCTCGCCACGCTGGTGCCCTATGTCGCGGTGGCCGAAATCGGCCGCGTCCTGCTGCGGCCGGGCCCCGCCGACGAATCCGCCGTGTGGCGGTGGGTGGCCATCGCGGTCGGCGGCCTGCTGGCCGGCACGGCGTGCAGCGGAATCGCCTACACCCTCACCCACATCGCCGACGCGGACGCCGGCCTGCACCTGCGCCGCCGCGTCGCGGCCAGGCTCGGCCGGGTGCCGATGGGCTGGTTCACCGACCGGGGCTCGGGGCGGGTGAAGCGGGTCCTGCAGGACGACGTGCACGCCGTCCACCACCTGGTGGCGCACGCGCTCAACGACCTCGTCGGCGCCGTCGTCACGCCGGTCGCGATCCTCGCCTACCTGTTCTGGGTCGACTGGCGGCTCGCGCTGGTGTGCATCGCGCCACTGCTGCTGTACGTGGTCGCCTACGGCTGGATGATGCGGGACGCCGCCGCCCAGATGGCCAAGTGGAGCGAGGCGCTGAGCCGCCTCAACGCCGCCGTCGTCGAGTTCGTCGCCGGGATCGCCGTCGTCAAGACGTTCGGCCAGACCCACCGCGCCCAGGACCGCTACCGCCGCGCGGGCGACGACCTCGCCGACTTCTTCGGCCGCTGGGTGGGCCCCATGCTGCGCGTCGAGGCGGTCTCCTCGCTGATCATCGCGCCGCCGGTGATGCTGCTGGTCGCCGCCGGCGCGAGCGCCTGGTTCGTCGGCGAGGGCTGGATCGGGCCGGCGGAGGCGCTGCCGTTCCTCATGCTGGCGGTCGGCCTCGGCACCCCGGTGATGACGCTCGGCTTCGGCGCCCAGGCGATGCGCACCGCGACCGAGGCCGCCGGCCGGCTCGGCGAGCTGCTGAGCACCGCCGTCCTCACCTCCCCCGAGGAGCCGCGCGCCCCCCAGGGGTCGCGCGTGGAGTTCGACGGGGTCGGCTTCTCCTACGACGGCCGCACCACCGTGCTGGACGGCATCGACCTGGTGCTGGAACCCGGCACGGTCACCGCGCTGGTCGGGGCGTCCGGCTCGGGCAAGTCCACGCTCGCGCGGCTCCTCCCCCGCTTCTGGGACCCCGGCACCGGGCACGTGCGCATCGGCGGGGTCAACGTGCGGGACATGGCGGAGACCGACCTGTACCGGCAGGTCGGCTTCGTCTTCCAGGAGACGTCGCTGCTGCGCGCGAGCGTGCGCGACAACATCCGGCTCGCCCGTCCCGACGCCGCCGGCACCGAGGTCGAGGCCGCCGCCCGCGCCGCCCAGATCCACGACCGGATCGCCCGCCTGCCGCGCGGCTACGACGCCGTCGTCCACGAGGACGCGGAGCTGTCCGGCGGCGAGGCGCAGCGGGTCGCCATCGCCCGCGCCCTGCTCGCGGACGCGCCCGTCCTGGTGCTGGACGAGGCGACCGCCTTCGCCGACCCCGAGTGCGAGGCCGCCGTGCAGGACGCCCTGTCCGAGCTGGTCGCGGGGCGCACCCTGCTGGTCATCGCGCACCGCCTGCACACGATCACCGGCGCCGACCAGATCGTCGTCATGGACGGCGGCCGGATCGCCGAGACCGGAAGGCACGCCGATCTGCTGAGGGCCGGCGGGGTCTACACCCGGCTCTGGAACGCCCAGTCCGCCGCATCCCCCGAGACCACCGGCACCGAGGAGACCCGATGATCCGCCGACTCGCCCGCCTGATCGACCCGGCCGACCGCGGCCGCTTCCGCCGCTACCTCGCGGCCATGGCCGGATACGGCGTCCTGCAAGGCATCGCCATCATCCTGCTCGTGCCGGCGCTGCGGCCGCTGCTGCGCGGCGACGCCGGCGACGCCGTCCCGTGGCTGTGGGCGCTCGCCGGTGCCACCGCCCTCGCCTGCGCCGCGTACTACGTCCAGGCGATGATGGGCTTCACCATCGCGCTCGCGCTGCTGCGCGGCCTGCACCACCGGGTCGGCGACCACCTGGCCGCGCTGCCCCTCGGCTGGTTCTCCACCGACCGGACCGGGCGGCTCACCCACTCGCTGTCGCAGGGCACGTCCATGATCACCGGGGTGCCCGCGCACCTGCTGACGCCGCTCGTCACCGGCGTCGTCACCCCGGTCACGGTCGCGCTCGGCATGTTCTTCTTCGACTGGCGGCCCGCGCTGGCGATCCTCGCCTGCTCCCCGGCGCTGCTGGTGGTCTACCGGTGGGCCGGGACGCTCGCCGACCGGTCCGCCCACGCCGTGGACGCCTCCGCCGTCGAGTCGTCCTCGCGGGTCGTGGAGTTCGCGCGGGCCCAGCCGGTGCTGCGCGCCTTCGGCCGCACCGCCGAAGGGCACCGGCTCCTGGACGAGGCCCTGGTCTCCCAGCGCGACGCCGGACGCGCCATGATCCGTACCGGCGTGCCGGGCATCGCCGGCTTCGCCATCGCCGTCCAGGGCGTCTTCACCCTCGTCATCGCCCTCGGCGCCGCCCTCGCGCTGAGCGGGTCGCTCGCCATCGCCGAGCTGATCGCGCTGCTGGTCATGGCCACCCGGTTCACCGGCCCGCTGATCGAGGTCGCCGACCTCGGCGCCGCGCTGCGGCTCGCCGCGCACGACATCGAGCGCATCGACGACGTCCTCGCGGTCTCACCGCTCCCCGAGCCCGCGGACCCGAAGAGCACGGCCCGGGACGGCCTCGGCGTCGAGTTCGACCGGGTGACCTTCGGCTACGGCGACGAACCCGTCCTGCACGAGGTGTCCTTCACCGTGCCGCCCCGCACCATGACCGCGCTCGTCGGGCCGTCGGGCTCCGGCAAGACCACCATCGCCCGCCTGGTCGCCCGTTTCTGGGACACCGGCTCCGGAACCGTCCGCGTCGGCGGCGAGGACGTCCGCGACCTCGCCACCGACGACCTCATGGGACGCCTCTCCCTGGTGTTCCAGGACGTCTACCTGTTCGACGACACCATCGAGGCCAACATCCGCATCGGCCGCCCCGGCGCCACCCCGGACGACGTCCGCGAGGCGGCCCGGCTCGCCCGGGTCGACGAGATCGTCGACCGTCTCCCCGACGGCTGGGACACCCGCGTCGGCGAAGGCGGCGCGGTGCTGTCGGGCGGCGAGCGCCAGCGCGTCTCCATCGCCCGCGCGCTGCTCAAGAACGCGCCCGTCGTCCTGCTCGACGAGGCGACCGCCGCGCTCGACCCCGAGAACGAGGCCGCCGTCCAGGACGCCCTCACCGCCCTCACCGCCGACCGGACGCTCATCGTCATCGCCCACCGGCTCCAGACCATCACCGGAGCCGACCAGATCATCGTCCTGGAGGAAGGCCGCGTCACCCAGCGGGGACGTCACCCGGAACTCGTGGAGACCCCCGGAAGGTACGCCGACTTCTGGCACGAACGCACCCACGCCCAAGGCTGGCGCCTCACCACGACTCCTGGACACTGAGGGGAAGGAGCCGATCATGCGGTGCCGGGGTTCCGCGCGGTGATCAGGTGTTGCAGGGTGCGGCGATGGTCGGGCGCGACGCCGTGGACACCGTCGAGTTCGAAGAGTTCGGTCAGCGGTGCGACCTCGACGTCCACGAAGCCGGCGCCGGTGATGCGTTCCTGCCAGGCGGTGATGGTCTCCGCCTCGGCGAGCACCAGTGCGCGGCGGGCCTCCTCGTCGTAGGCGCGGGCCCTGGGGTCGGTGTCGGGGTGCCGCATCCCGCCGGCGTGCCAGGGGGCGTCGACGACGGCCAGCCGGCCGCCCGGTCGCAGCAGGCGGCGCCAGTTGCCCAGTGCGGTGTCGACGCCGGGCAGCGTCCACAGGAGGTAGCGGCTGACGAGCGCGTCGAAGGGGGCGCCCGGCACCGCGGGGTCGACGGCGTCGCCCTGGACGAAGGTGATGTCGAGGCCGCGGGCCCGCGCGTTGTCGCGCGCGTAGGCGACCATGGCGGGGGCGAGGTCGATCCCGGTCACCCGGGGGCCGAGGGCGGCGATGGTCAGCGCGGCGTGGCCGGTGCCGGTGCCGACGTCGAGCACGGTGGCGGTGCCGTCGGGCAGTGCGCTCCGCCAGACCCGCATCCAGGCGGCGCTGTAGTCGGGGTGCCCCAGCCGCTGCTCCTGGAATCGCTGGTAGGCGGGTGCGTGCTGGTCCCAGTACCGGGTGATCCGGTCCTGGACCGCCGGGTTGTACGGCATGGCGTCACCTCTCCTTGAGGTAGGCCGCGAGACGCTCCAGGCCGTCAAGGACCAGGGGCGTGGGCGGTTCGGTGAAATTGAACAGCTGCACGGTCATCGCGTCGTTCTTGACCGCGCGCAGATCTCCGGCGCCGGGGATGTCGAGCAGTGCCTGCTTGATCTCCTGGTCGGTGCCGTCGGTGTGCAGCAGGACGATGACGTCCGGGTCGCGTCCCAGCAGCTCCTCCATCGAGACCTCGAAGACGCGCTTGTCGACGTCGGCGAACACGTTCCGGGCGCCGAGGGTCTCCAGTTGCGGCGTGGCCATGCTCTGGCCTCCGTACGCCCCGACGGTCCCCTCGCCTCGGTAGGGCCACAGCACGGCGACCTTGCGGCTCTTCTGGGCGGGCAGGCCCGCTTCGACCGTCTCGATGCGCCGCCGGAGTTCCGTGACGGCCTGCTCGGCCTTGGCCTCGCGGCCGAAGACCTTCCCGTACAACCGCATCTGGCTGTAGATCGTCTCGTAGCCGGGGTCGCTGATCCCTTCCGGGCAGAAGCTGGGCTCCAGGAGCACCGGGATGCCCGCCGCGGCGAGCGACTCCCGCGTGACGCCCTCCGGGAGGCCGAGCAGCAGGTCGGGCTCCTCGGCGATGATCGACTCGGTGGAGATCCTCAGGTGCCCGTCCGAGCCGAGCCGGTCGGTGAGGGACGGCACCTTGCGGACCGCCGCGAGGGTCTGCTCGGAGTAGTACTCCGCCGGGAACTTCCCGGCCCGCGAGGCCAGCCGGTCCAGCACGCCGAGCGAGGACAGGTACTGCAGCGGAGCACTGTTGACGATCATGACGCGCGAGGGCGCCCTGTCCAGCGTGACGTCCACCCCGCAGTTCTCGACGGTGACGGGATGGCCGCCCGCGCTCCCCCGGCCGCCCTCCGCCGGGCCGGTCGAGCCGCATCCGGCGAGCGCGGCGGCCAGCAGGCCGGTCCCCAGCCAGGCGAGGTGGCGCTTCATCTGACGTTCGCTCCCTGTGTCGGTATGGCTTTCAGGTCGTGGTGGACGACGTGGGGGTGCTCTCTTGCGGCGGGGCCGTCGCGTCGTCGAGGGGGTGGAAGAGGAACTGGATGCCCCGGGACGTCTCCAGCCGTTCGACGCCGACGCCGTAGACGTCCTGGAGCAGCTCGGGTGTGAGCACGTCGGCGCAGGGTCCGTGCGCGACGGCCTCCCCGTCCTGGAGCACCAGGACGTCGTCGCAGTACCGGGCGGCGAGGTTGAGGTCGTGGAGCACGATGACCGTGGTGACGCCCAGTCCGCGGATCATGCCGAGCAGCTCGTGCTGGAACCGGATGTCGAGGTGGTTGGTCGGCTCGTCGAGCACCAGGTGCGAGGGCCGCTGCGCCAGCGCCCGGGCGATCATCACGCGCTGCTTCTCACCGCCCGACAGCCGGACGAAGACCCGGTCCGCCAGGTGCCGCGCGCCGACCCTGCGCAGTGCCGCCGCCGCGATCCGGTGGTCGTCCGCGCTGTCGCGGGAGAGCGTCGCCTGATGCGGGGCCCGGCCGAGCAGGACCATGTCGGCCACGGTCATCGGCAGGTCGCCCGGCGCCTCCTGCAGCACGACGGCGACCTGCCGGGCGAGCGCCCGGTGGCCGATGGAGTTCAGCGGACGCCCGTCCAGCAGGACCTGCCCGCCGGCGGGCGTCACGATCCCGGTGAGCATCCGCACGACCGTGGTCTTGCCGCTGCCGTTGGGGCCCAGGAGCCCGAGGACCCGGCCGGACTCGGCCCGCACGTCGACGCCGCGCACCACCGTCGCGGCGCCGTAGGCGTAGCTGAGCCCGCGTCCCTCGATCATGAACGCCTCACTCGCTTCCGGCGTGCAGGCGGCGGACCAGGACGAGCAGGAACGGCGCACCGACCAGCGCGGTGATGATGCCGATGGGCAGCTCCTGCGGGCTCAGCACCATGCGGGCGGCCAGGTCTGCCCACAACAGGAAGGTCGCGCCCATCAGCGCGGCGACGGGAACGACCCGGCGATGCGCGGCCCCCACGACCCGCCGGGCCAGGTGCGGAACCACCAGCCCGACGAAACCGATGCTGCCCGACGCCGACACCAGCACCCCCACCGCCAAGGACACCAGGACCAGCAGCACCAGGCGGAACCGCGCCGGCGAGATCCCCAGGGTGTGCGCGGTCTCGTCCCCGATCGCCAGCGCGTCCAGCCGGCGCCCCCACAGGGCGAGCGTCAGCGTCACCAGGGCGACGGCGACCAGGACCACGGCCAGCGGCACCGACCAGTGCGCGAGCGCCAGCGTGCCCAGCAGCCAGAACAGCACCGACCGCGAGCCCTCGGCCGAGTCCGAGGCGAAGATCAAGAAGCTGGTCAGCGCGTAGAGCGCGTACCCGACGGCCACCCCGGTCATCAGCAGCCGGGTCGAGGTGACCCGCCCCGCCGTACGCGCGATCACGAAGACCAGCAGCGAGGCGGCCAGCGCGCCCAGAAACGCGGCGATCTGCAGCGCGTGCTCACCCCACCCGGCACCGAAGCCGAACAGGATCGCCGCCGCCGCGCCCGTCGACCCGCCGGAGTTGACCCCCAGCAGGTACGGGTCGGCGAGCATGTTGCGCACCATCGCCTGCAGAGCCGTCCCGGTGACGGCGAGCCCGGCGCCGACCGCCGCACCCAGCAGCACCCGCGGCAGCCGGACCCGCCACACGATCGAGTCGTGCGCCGCCCGCCAGGTGACGTCGGCCGGGCTGCCGATCACGTGGTGGCCGACGATGTCGAAGACGGTCGTCGGCGGCACCGACACCGCGCCCATCCCCACCGCGGCGACGGCCGTCCCGCAGAACAGCGCCGAGAGCCCGGCCAGGAGCAGCAGGTACCGGCGCCGCCGGGAGGATGCCCCCAGGTCGTCGAGGTCGTGCTCCGGTCCCGCGACGGCCAGGACCACCGGTGACGAGCCCATGCATCCCCTCGGCTACTGCAACTTATATGCAACAACTAAGATCATGCAGGAGTGTCCTGTCAAGCGACAGGAAACGAGTGGAGCCGGGAGCATGCTCAAGGCCGAGATCGCCGGATGACCCCGCAACGCGTTGACACGCTGACCCGGCAACCACCGCCCCCTGATCAGCGCGCAAACGGTCCAGGTACGCGGGGGCGGCGCCCGTCAGTCTGGCGAAGGCTCGTTCTTAGACCGCGGTGCCGGACCCGGCGGCGGTGAAATGTTGGGCGGCGACATGGGTTCCGAGCCCGCCGCGCTGAAAACCGCGCAGGATCGCCTGAACTGTCGGCACGACCAGAGAGATCAGTGCGCCCAGGAGGGCCGGGCCGAGCTGCTCCGGGGGCGTGGTTCGTTTGGGGAGGCCATGGCCGCGCACCCGCCTCACCCTGCCCGAGGGCCGTCCCGGTCAACGCGGTCGGCCGGGGGGCTGCGGCTCAGGCCTCCCCGAGTCAGGTGGCGGGTTGGACGCCGAGGCTTCGCAGCACGAAGGTGGTGACGCGGTCGACGGTCTCGTCCAGGTCGCGGGTGCCCTGTCCGAGCGGGTAGCGCTCGGCCCCGAGGCACGCGTGGACCAGGTGGGCGGTGCCGGCGGGATCGCACGGGGCGAACTCGCCCGCCCTGACGCCGTCTCCGATGATCTCGGCGAGGAGCCGGCCGAGCGGGCCGACATGGGCGTGCATCTGCCGGTAGCCGTCCGGCCCGAGCAGGGTCGCGAGCTCGGGCCCGGCGGGCTGGGGGTAGGCGGCGAAGTCGGCGAGCTGCTGCCGGACGTAGACCGTGATGCGTTCGGTGGGCCCGGTCGCGTCCTGGAGCGCGCGGTTCAGCTCCCTGGTGAAACGCGTCGTCTCGTACTCGGCGTGCGCGATCAGGAGTGCGCGGACGTCGGCGAAGTAGTTGTAGACGACGCTGCGATTGACGCCTGACCTCGCGGCGACCTCGGCCATCGACAGCCTGTCCACGCCGTCGGTGGTCATGATCTCGCGGACGGCCACCAGGATGCGCTCCCGCATGGCGGCGCGGTGCTGATCGAGGGATCCGGTGATGCGGGGCACGCCCTGCATGCTAGGCGATCACCTTTCTGTCTCGTCCTGACCAGCCAGGACGAGGGCGCACTCCTGAGAACGGTCTGATACTACGTGACGTAGTACCAAATTGTCTGTATGGTGCGGTGCGTGTCGACCGAGATCAGGACGGGCCCGGTGGATCCGGCCGCCGGTGTCGAGGCGGTGTGCACGGCGAGCGGTCTCAGCCGCGGCTACCCGGACGCCGGAAGGCTCGCCGTGGACGGCGTCTCCTTCAGCGTCCGGCCCGGCGAGGTGTTCGGGGTGCTGGGCCGCAACGGCGCAGGGAAGACGACGCTCGTGCGGATGCTGGCCGGGCTGCTGCGCCCGGACGCCGGGTCCGTGCGCATCGGCGGGTCGGACGTGACCGGGCAGGCAGCGCGCGCCGCCGCGCATGTGGCCTACCTGCCGCAGAGCGAGTCGGCGCTGACCGACATGACCGTGCGCACGGCAGTGCGGACGACGGCACGGCTCCGCGGCCTCCCCCGCGCTCATGCCCGCCGCGAGTCCGCCGAACTGCTCACCGAACTCGGTCTCGAAGACCTCGCGGACGTCCGCATCGAGCGGCTCTCGGGAGGTCAGCGCAGGCTCGCGGCGGTGGCCACCGCGCTGACCGGGCAGCGACCCGTCCTGGTGCTGGACGAGCCGACCACCGGCCTCGACCTCGACGCCCGCCGGACCGTCTGGCAGGCGCTGGACCGGCGACGCGCCGGCGGGACGGCCATCGTCCTGGTCACGCACAACGTCCTCGAAGCCGAGACCCTCCTGGACCGCGTCCTGGTCCTGCACAAGGGACGAACCGTCGCCTTCGACACCCCCGGGCGGCTCAAGGACCGGTTCGGCGGCCTCGTCCGGCTTCACCTGGTCTGGCGCCATGCCCCGCCGCTCGCCCCCGGCGATCTCGGCGGCGAGATCCATGAGCGCGGGAACCGCTGGTCGGCGCGGCTTCCGGTCCGGGACGCGCAACGGGCGCTGACGCAGATCCTGTCCGGGCCCGCGTACGCGGCGCTCGACGACTTCAGCCTCGCGCCGCCCAGCCTGGAGGACGTCCTTCTCTCCTGCGACACCGGCGAGGTTTCCTGATGGCGTCCACGTCACTCCGGACCTTCGCACCCGGGACCTTCACGCCGGTGGCCGCGACCATCGCCGCCGTCCACACCGCGCAGTCCGGCCGCGCCCGCGCGGGCGGCGGCGCCGTGGTCATCGTCGCGACCGTCCAGTCGCTGGCGATCCTCGCGCTCCTGCGCGGCGTCGGCGGGTCCGCCGAGCAGGCGTCCCGCGCCGCGGTCGTGTCCGGGGCGGTCCTCACGGTCGTGGCGTTCATCGCCTGGAACCTGCTGGCCCAGCGGCTCTCGGCGCTCAAATCGGCCGGCGGCCTGGACTTCTACGGGACGCTGCCGGTCCGGCCCACCGCCGTCGTCCTCGGCTTCTGCACCTGCTACGCGACGTTCGCCGTCCCCGGAGTCGTGGTGACCGCGGTCGCGGGAACCGCCCTGTTCGGACTCCCCGTCGCCCCCCTGTGGGTGCTGCTCCCGGCCGTGCTCACCTCGGCGATCACCTTCGGCGGCCTCGGCGCGCTCAGCGGCCTCGCCCCGGCGCGTCCGGAGACCGCCACGCTCGCGGGGCAGTTCGGCCTGACCGCCGTGATGTTCGTCGGCTTGATCCCGCCGCAGTCGCTGCCGGACTGGTCGTCACCGATCCGAGCCGCCGTGCCGATCGCCTACGACATCGACGCGTTCGCGTCCGCCCTGACCCCGCACCCCGACTGGACGGCGATCGCGCTGCGCCTCACCGGTTCGGCCGTGTTCGGCGCCTGCTGCCTCGCCCTCGCCGCCCGCGCGTACCGCACCGCCATGAACCGCTGACATGGCCGGGTCGGCGGGTCAGGTGATCGGCCACATATTCAGGCTCCCGATATGAGGCGCAGCACACCGCAGGTGGGAGGTGGACCGGTCCCCGGCCCGGGATCATGAAGTGGCAACCACAGGACGGCGGTGAAGAGTGGCTCCCGCCACGTGGCCGCCCACGCCGCCGGTCGAGCAGCATGGCGTCCGCCACGGGCTTGATCGATGAGTCCGGTTTCCCACCCCCGGGAGCTGCACATGCCCATGCTTCGCAGATCATCCGTCTTCTCGGCCCTGCTGGGGCCGCTCCTCGCGACCCCTCTGGTGATGGCCGCGCCGGCCGCGCAGGCCGACGCCCGCTGCGCCCACATGAACAAGGTCCGCGTCCCCGGCGCGGTGCATCAGGTCGCCGCCTGCCTGGACGACCTGACCACCGCCGGCACCGTCGCCTCGGGCCACACCGACAAGACCGACTGGCAGGGCCTGCACTCGGTGGCCACCCGGAACCCGAGCGGAGTGCCGGGGATCCAGATCGACGGCTACTTCCGCGACGACTCCTCGTTCAACACCACCCACGGCTGGAACCACGACTCCCAGTTCGTCATCCGCCTTCCGAAGAAGTGGAACGGCGGACTGGTCGTCTCCGGGGCGCCGGGAAACCGCCGGCAGTACGCCAACGACTTCACCATCTCCGACTGGGTGCTGTCCAAGGGGTACGCCTTCGCCTCGACCGACAAGGGCAACAACACCGCGCAGTTCTACAAGGACGGCAAGCGTCCCGGCGACGCCTACCGGGAGTGGTACTTCCGGATGACCCAGGTCACCGTCGCCGCCAAGGCGACCGTCCATCGCCACTACGGCAAGGCCCCGCGCAGGACGTACGCGGCGGGCATCTCCAACGGCGGGCAACTGGTGCGCTGGGCGCTGGAGAACCACCCCGAGCTGTACGACGGCGGCATCGATTCCGAGGGGACACTGTGGCCGCGCAAGGGGCGGAACGCGCTGACCTACCTGCCGGTGGCGCTGCGCAACTACCCCAAGTACAAGGCGACCGGCGATCCCAAGGCGCACGCCGCGATGCTGAAGGCCGGCTTCGCCCCGGGCTCGGAGTTCCTGTGGGACTTCAACTACACGGCCATCTGGGACGGCACACAGCGAAGGGCCCGAGAGGAGCTCGACCCCACCTACGACGGCGACCTGGACGCGGGCATCCCGTACTGCGAGAGCGGCACACCCAACTGCGACGCCGACTACGAGTACTTCTCGCGTCCCCGCAAGGTGCACGACGCGGTGAAGCGGATCTCGCTCACCGGCCGCATCCGCAAGCCGCTGATCACAGTGCACGGGACGTTGGACAGCCTGCTGCCGATCAAGGTCCACGGCGACGTGTACGCCTCGCTGGTCCGTTCGCACGGGGCGGGCCCCCTGCACCGCTACTACCGGATCGGGGGCGCCTCGCACCTGGACATCGAATACGACATGTTCCCGGACAGAATGCGGCCGCTGCTCCCCTGCATGCGGACGGCCTTCGAGGCCCTCGAACGCTGGGTGGGTCCGGGCGGCGGTCAGGCGCCCCCGCCCAGCGCCACCATCCCGCGCCAGACCTCCGGTGACGTGGTCAACGCCTGCGCCATCGGCTGATCGGCTTTCACGGATTCAGCCGAGTGCTCGGCGGAGCTCCTCGACGTCCACGCCTACGGCGGACAGCACAGCGTGGCACGGGTCGTCGGGCTCCGCCAGCACCGCGGACAGAAGGTGCGTGGTACCGGTCGACGGGCTCTTGCGCTCATTGGCGAGCAGGCGTGCGCGGGTCACCGCCTTCTCGGCGCCACCTTCCATGTCCGGAATGAGCGACCCTGCCTGCGGCCGGTCGCCCGCCGGGATCAGCTCGGCGACGGCGCCCAGCACCGCGGACGGGGTGGCCCCTCGGGTGCGCAGCAGTTCGGCGGCGCCGTTGACCTGGGCGACCCCGTCGCGGAAGCGGTGGCCGGCGATGGCGATCTGGTCGTCCAGGACGAGGATGGAGAGCAGGAGATGCGCCGTGGTCACGCTGGAGTGTCCGAGCCGGACGGCCTGACGCTGTGCCTCCGAGCGCACCGTGGGCACGACGGGCGACCCGTGGCCACCGCTGGTGAGCCACCTGCCGATGCGGCCGCCCCATCCCCGGCTTGGAGCGTGGTCGAGCATGCCCAGGTTCCGGAGCCCGTCGAGGCTGAGCATGTTCGGCTTGCCGTTCTGGCGCACGGTCGGAAGCACGGCGAGCCTGGCGATGAGTTCGTCCCGGTCCAGCCGCCGTTCGAGCAGCGCCTCACTCGCCCGGTTGCCGGGGTCGTGCAGCAGTCCCATGAGCAGGTGGGTCTCGTTCGCCCAGGCGACGCCGAGTTCGTGAGCGGACACGAGCATCCGGCCGAGCGCGGCGGCCAGCGCGCCGGAGGGCAGCGGAGGCCGGCTCTCCGGCGCGGCCGATGTGTCGGTCGGCTTCGCCTTCCGGAAGGCGACCCACCCGGCCTCGTGCAACAGCGCGGTGACCGCGGACGCGGTCGACGGGTCGCCGCCGCCGTCGTCTTCGCTCAGCCAGACCGTCTCGTCCTTGGCCAGGATGACCCCGCGCAGTCCGCCGTTGTCGCGAGACAGCAGATCCACTGCCGCGGATTCGCCCCTGAGCAGTGCGAAGAGCAGGTGCTGGGTTCCCACGGTATCGCCGGTCTGGGCGGCTTTCCGGTACGCCTGGGCCAGCGCACCCACGACCTCCAGGGAGGCGTCGGTGGTGCGGGTCTGCGATGCGTTCATCATGCGATCTCCTTCCTTGATCATCACGAGGTAGCCTATGAACGCGCCATTTCGCGGGACATCTGCCGATCAGCCGGACTTCGTGGCCGATCGGCCATCATGAGGGAGCCGACCGGCGTAGCACGCGAGCCGCGTCCCGGACGAAGGTAAGGTGTTCGCAGATTTCTCCGCTGGTCGAACGGGCCCGCTCCCTCCGCGCGGACGTCGTCCGCGAGGCGCGGGAGGCGCGGGCCGCCGTGCGCTCCGCGCCGCGTCATGTGGTGGCCGGCGAGCTCGCGATGTCCCTGACGGCGCTCGCCCTTGGATTCCTGCCGCTCTGGGCGTCACCGCCGTCGCCGGGCCTCGTGGCCGCCACCGCGGCGAGCGCCTGCTGGGCGGCTCTCCTGGTCCCCGCGCGCAGGCGCTGGCCGGCCGCGACCCTGGTGGCCACCGCACCGGTGCTGGGCGGCACCAACGTCGGGGCGATAGCGGTCCTGCCCGTCATCGCCTACTCGACGGCACGGCGCATCCGTCCCGCCCGGCGCCTGTGGACGATGGTGCTGGTGACCGCGGGTGCCGGCCTCCCCCTCAGCGTCGCGTCGGAGATGAGCTCCTCGGTCGGGCTCGGCGAGGCGCTCGCCGGTCACGTGCTGAGCGCCGCGTTCCTCCTCCCGCTGCCGGCCTGGTCCGGGAGCCTGATGGGACAGCGCCGTCCCCTGGTCCGGTTGCTGCGCGAACGCAACGAGTACCTGGAGCGGGCGCAGGCGCTCAGCGGGGAAAAGGCGCGCATGAAGGAACGCGCGCGGATCGCCACCGAAATGCACGACATGCTCGGACACCGGCTCACCCTGATATCGATTCACACCGGGGCGCTGGAGATCACCATGGCCGAGAAGGCCCCGGAGGTGAGCGACCAGGCCGTGGTCCTGCGCACCACGGCGGCGACGGCGATGGCCGAGCTGCGCGAGATCCTCGGGGTTCTCCGCGACCCCATGGAGGGCGCCACCGAGACCGCCGGAGAACACAAGGGAACCCGCACCGATATCGCCGACCTCGTGACCGAATCCCGGCGAGCCGGAATCGACGTCGACCTGGCGTGGGCCGGCGAGGACCTCGGCGACGCGGACCCGCGGACGCGCCAAGCCGTTCACCGTGTCGTCCGCGAAGGCCTGACCAATGTGCACAAGCACGCTCCCGCCACACGCACCAGGGTCGAGGTCGCCAACGACGCCGGCCGTGTCCGCGTACGCGTGATCAACGGCCCGGTACGGGGCACGCCGCAGCGTGGCCCCGGCACCCGCCAGGGACTGGTCGGCCTGGACGAGCGGATCGCCCTGCTCCACGGAGCCCTCACCGCCGGTCCCACGCCCGAGGGCGGATTCGTGGTCGCGGCCGACCTCCCTCTGCGTCCGCCCGTCCCCATGCCCGGCGACCCCGCCATGCTGCGCGATGTACCCGAACCGCCCAAGCCGCTCGACGGCGAGGTGCTCACGATGCCCCGGGCGCTGGGCGCCGGATGCCTCGGGCTGCTGGTACTCGTCCCGGTCGTCCTCGGCACCGCCGCGCTGATCGTCGCCCGAGCCCTAGAATGACGCGCGTGATCCGGACCCTGATCGCCGAGGACGAGGCGCTCATGCGAGCCGGCATGCGCCTCATCCTCGACCACGCCGACGACATCGAGGTCTCGGCCGAGGTGACCGACGGCCCCTCCGCCGTCCATGCCTGCCGCGAGCAGCAGATCGACGTCGCCCTGCTGGACGTCAACATGCCCGGCGGCGACGGCCTCGCGGCCATCCCGGGCATCGTGCGCGAATCCCCCGAGACCAACATCGTCATGGTCACCGCCTTCAGCGACGACCACAACGTCGCCCAGGCTCTCCGGGCCGGGGCCGTGGGATTCCTCCTCAAGGACACCGGCCCCACCGAGCTGATCCAGGCCGTGCGCGTGGCCGCCACCGGGGAGTCGATCCTGGCCCCGCAGATCACTCGCCGGCTGATCGAACGCCACCTGCTCTCCGACGACGGCGCCGCGACGGCCAAACGCCGGATCGAGCGGCTCACCGACACCGAACGCGACGTCCTCCGCCTGGTCACCGCGGGCCTGTCGAACGCGGAGATCGGCCAGCGACTCCACATGGCCACGGGCACCGTGAAAGCGCATGTCAGCCGCATCCTCACCAAACTCGACTGCGCCAACCGGACCCAGGCCGCCATCCTGGCCCACGACGCCGGTCTGCCGACCGCCCAATGACCCTTCGTCAGGTCAGGGGCGGTTCCCATGCGGGCGGGAGGCCGAATCCGGCGAGCAGATCGGGGCCTCCGGAGAAGACGGTGATGCGGGCGATGCCATGGGGGGTCGTGGCCAGGACGCCGAGGCCGAACGCGCGGTGGATCCCGTCGGCGGAGCGGAGGTAGGCGGCAGCGGCGGGCTGACCGTTGGCGAGGACGGGGGTCATCCGCCAGTCGCCGGGCGATCCGCTCACCTTGGCGAGGTAGCGCAGGCAGGTCGCGATGCCGGAGAACCAGGTACGGGTGCCGACCATCTCGATGGCGGCGTCGGTGCGCAGCGCCCGTTCCAGGGCCCGGGTGTCGGCGTTCTGGAAGCCGGCGATGTACTGCTCCAGGAGCGCGCGGGCGTGTGGAGCGGTGGGTTCGGTCAGCCGCTCGCGTTCGGGAGCGGCCTCGTCGAGACGGGCACGGGCCCGCTGCAGCGCGCTCTTGACCGCCGGGACCGTGGTGTCGAGCATGGCCGCGACCTCGGCGGCGGGGAAGCCCAGCACTTCGCGCAGGAGGAGCACGGCGCGCTGCCGCGGCGGCAGGTACTGCAATCCGGCGATGAGCGCGAGCCGCAGGCTCTCGCGTGCGGCGGCGATCGCTGCGGGGTCGTCCTCCTCCGGAGTTACCAGTGCGTCCGGGATGGGCCGTAGCCAGGCCACGTCCGGGTCCGCCCCGTGTTCGGGCAGGGCGTCCGGGTCGTCGGCCGGAGCCCCCAGGCCGGACGGCAACGCCCGCCTGCCGCGGTCGCGCAGGGCGGTCAGGCACGCGTTGGTGGCGATGCGGTACAGCCAGACCCGCAGCGATGACCGTCCCTCGAAGGTGCCGTAGGAGCGCCAGGCCCGCAGGTAGGTCTCCTGGACGAGGTCTTCGGCCTCGTCCGCCGATCCGAGCATCCGGTAGCAGTGCGCCAGCAGCTCGCGCCGGAACGGCTCAGTGCCGCGGGCGAACTCGTGCTCGTCGGGCACCCGCCCCTCCCCTTCTTCGCCATGAGCCGGTCACAGCCCGAGTCTGGGACGAACCCATCCGGCCATCCTGCCGATAGCGTCGTCGGCCTCCGGAGCCCTACCCGCGGCCATCTGGAAGGTGTGCTGCATATCGGGAAAGACGTCCAGCCTCACGTCGACGCCGGCCTTGCGGGCGTGCTCGTCGAGCATGCGGGCGTCGTCCAGCAGCGTCTCGTCCCCTGCCACCTGGATGTAGACCGGTCCGAGGCCGGCCAGATCGGCGTGCAGCGGGCTCGCGAGCGGGTCCCGGGGATCGCCGCCCTCACCCAGGAAGGTGGCCGCGAGCATCCGCACGGTCTCGGGGTAGAAGAAGGGATCCTTGTCGCGGTTGGTCTCGTAGGACTTTCCTGCGGCTTCCATGTCCGTCCACGGCGAGAACGGCATCGCGGCGGCGGGCAGCGGCAGGCCCCGCTCCCGCGCCCGGAGCTGAGCGGTGATCGACAGCCCGCCTCCGGAGGAGTCGCCGGTGAAGGCGATGTGAGCGGGGTCGATCCCCTGATCGAGCAGCCATTGGTAGGCGTCGACCGCATCGTCCACCTGCGCCGGATGGGTGTGGGCGGGAGCCAGGCGGTAGTCGAAGACCAGCGCCCGCATCCCTGCCGCCTTGGCCAGATGACCGAACATCTTGCGATGCGTGTAGATCGAGCCGCTGACGAAGCCGCCGCCGTGCATGCACAACAGGACCCGGTCCTGGACGCCGTGCTTGGGCACCAGCCACATCGCGGGCATGCCGTCCGCCTCGGCCTCGGTGTAGTCCACTCCCCGCGGTTCGGCGGTGAGGTCACCCCAAGCCTCGTCGTCGGGCTGCCCGGCGTCCGGCCGGGTCATCGCCTGCCGTGCCGCCGCCCAGTGCCGCCTGACCGCTTCGGACTGCCTGCTCGTCATCCCCCCTCCTCCGTCCTGGCCGCGAGCACCTGGCGTTCGCCGGTCATGATGATCCCTCCGGTTCTCGGGACGTGCCCTTCACCCATGCAGACCACCGCCCGCCGGAAAGGAATCGCGCTCCCTTGCCGAACTTCTCGGGGCGGCCCGCCCGACAGCGGCGCAGGGCCTGTGACGTTGGTTTCAGCGTTCAGCGGGTGACAAGGGCATACGGCGGCGGGGAGCCTCCGGAGATCGTCCACCGTTTGAGCTCCGTCCACCAGGGGAGGACACTGGAACCAGATACCGGCTCCTTGGTGTCATCAGGGTCCAGAAGCGTGGCCCACCTTTACCTCGATTTCGAGTGAGGTGGCCCGTGTCCATGCCCTTCAGAACGCCGACCGGAATCACCGTCGAGCTCACCGGCCAACACGCGGTCCTGCGGTTGCCGAGCCAGGTCGATTTCGCCAATTACGACGATCTGCATACCTGCGCGCAGCGGTTGCTGGACGACGGCGTCCCCGCCATGATCTTCGATCTCACCAGCTGCGAGTACTGCGACTCCAGCGTCGTGGACGCGATCCTGCGCGCACACCGCCGCGCCGGCGAGCTGAACACGCCCCTGACCCTGCGGCTGCCGCCTTCCGGGATCGTGCGCCGTGTCTGCGCGATCACGGGCGTGACCCGCATCGTGCCCTTCGAGGAGTCCGCGGCCTCCGTCCACCGAGAATCGCGCTTCCGCCTCGGATCACCCGAACGCCGCTTCCGCCGCTGACCGCCTCCCCCGGCGCCGGCGCGCCGGTCAGCCCTCCAAGACGCTGAAGGCGGGGACGCCTGCCGCTGGTTCGGACAGGCATCCCCTTGCACCGGCGGACGCCGCGGCACTATCGCCGGGGCTGTCGATCCCCTAACCGAGATAACGAACTTCACACACGACGCACTCGCCAGGACGAGTGATCGTTAAAGTTGGGCGAGCAGGACGGATCGGTGGTGCATGGCTTCTCAGAGCGGGTGATTGCATGGGAAGGGACTTGTCCGGTGGGCGTGAACCCGAGCATCTGGCGAACGCGCTGGCGCAACTGGCGCGCAACCTGCTGAGGCAGCCGACGGTCCAGGCCACGTTGCGAGAGATCGTCTCGGCATCGATCAAGTTGGTGGACGGCTGTACCGACGCGAGTGTCATGGTGGTGCACCGCGGAGGGACGCACGTCCTGGCGGCCTCCAGTTCGCTGGCCCGTGACTGTGACGAGATGCAGGCGCGGTTGGGCGAGGGGCCGTGTTTCGCGGCCGCGCGGGACAACGTCCAGTCGGTGCGGATCACCGACATGACCCGCGCCGACGAACGCTGGCCGCGTTTCGTGCGCGGGGCGCGGGAGCTGGGGATGGGGTCGATGCTGGCGTTCCTGCTGTTCACCGACATCGATGACCCCAAGCAGCCGAACCTGGGATCGCTGAATCTGTACACGCGCGAGTCCGGCGCGCTCACCGACCGCTCCGAGCAGATCGGGTGGCTGCTGGCCTCCCACGCCGCCGTCGCGCTGGCAGGGGCCAACAGCGAGGAGAACCTGCACGCCGCCATCTCCTCGAACCGGCGCATCGGCGAGGCCACCGGCATCCTGATGGAACGCCACAGGATCACCGGCGACGACGCCTTCGCACTGCTGTCGCGCGCGTCCCAGAACCACAACATCAAGCTCCGCCACGTGGCCGAACGGCTCATCGAGACCAGGCAGCTGCCCGACGCCCGCTGACCCGGGCGTCAGGGCGCGAGGTCGCCGCTCAGAGCCTTGACGCCCCTTGCCGCCGCCTCGTGCAGGTGCGTGTCGCACAGCTTGGTCGCGCGCTCGGCGTCGCGGGACGCGATGGCCTCGACGAGAGCGCGGATCTCCGCCACGACCTGGGGTGGACGTCCCGGCTGGGAGAGCGAGGTGGCGCGCAGGAGCCGCACCCTCGCCTGCACCCGGCCGAGGATGTCCTGCAACGTGGGACTCGCGGCCCCGTCGAGAAGGACGCGGTAGAAGTCGTCCTTGGCCTGGAGCAGCGCGAGCATGTCCCCGCCCTCGGCCACCACCGCCTCCACGCCGTCGACGGTCGCCCGCAGTGCCTCCACCGTGTCCGCCGGGGCGCGTTCGATGAACCGCCTCACCGCCAGCGTTTCGAGGGACGCCCGTACCGCGTACAGGTCCTTCGCCTCCTCCGGAGAGGGGGCGTAGACCACGGCGCCCTTCTTCGGGACCACCACGACGAGCCCTTCGGCGGTGAGCTCCCGGAGCACCTCCCGGATGGTCGTCCGGGAGACGCCCATCCGCTCGATGAGCTCCCGTTCGACGAGACGCTCGCCCGGCTTGAGGTCGAAGTTCAGGATCGCGTCCCGCAGCCCGCCCAGGACCTGCTCGCGCAGCGGGGCGGCGACGCGGCCCACGTGGATTCCGCTCAGCGCGCCGGTCAGCGAGTTCTCGCCGCTCGCCATGTCATGATCCCGCGGTGGCCGGACCCCGCGAGCCGTGCTCGGCCTCCAGCCAGCGCACGATCTCGGTGTGGTCCGCGTCCGCGGGGAGGACGCCGGCGGCCCGGGACCACAGGTCGGCGGCCGCCTCCCCGAGGCGGGCCGGCCATCCGGTGGCCTCCGCGAGCCCGACGGCGATGCGCATGTCCTTGAGCATGAGGCGCAGCCCGAAGCCGGAGTCGAAGCCGCGGTCGAGCACGAAGCGCGGCCACTTGGCCTCCGTGGAGGCGCTGCGGCCGCTCGACACGTTGATCGCGTCGAGCATCACGGCGGGATCCAGCCCGAACTCCCGGCCCGCCATGATCGCCTCCGAGCTGGCCAGCAGATGGGTCGCCGACAGGAGGTTGTTGAGCGCCTTGAGGGCGTGCCCCGCGCCGACCGGCCCGACGTGCATGACCTTGCCGCCCAGGACTTCCAGCAGGCCCCGCAGCCGCGCGACCGGTTCCGGTTCCCCGCCGGACATGACCGTCAAGGTGCCCTTCCGGGCGCCCGCCACGCCGCCGGACACCGGCGCGTCCACCAGCGGGACGCCCCGGGCGGCGGTCTGCGCGGCCAGTTCCCGGGTCCGCAGCGGTTCCGAGGAGCTCATGTCGACCAGGACGGCGCCCTCCGCCATCCGGTCGAGCAGGCCGTCCCCGATGACCACCGAGTGGACGATCGCCGAGTTCGGCAGCATCGTGACGACGGCGTCGGCGCCGTCCGCCACCTCCGCCGCCTCGGTGACCGGCGCCGCGGTGGCCTCGGCGAACCTCGCGCGGACGGCGGGGTCCGCGTCGTATCCGCGCACGGCGTAGCCGGCGTCGGCGAGGCGCCCGGCCATCGGGAACCCCATGTTGCCCAGCCCGACGAAGCCCACGACGGAACCGGGACCGATGGCCCGCTGGTCAGTCATGCGAGCGCACCTCGGCCAGCACCGTGTCGGCGACGCGGAAGGCTTCCAGGGCCGCCGGGGCTCCGCAGTAGACCATCGTCTGCAGCAGCGCCTCCTGGATCTCCTCCTCCGTGCAGCCGTTGGTGATCGCGCCGCGCACGTGGACGGCGAGTTCGTGCATCCGGCCGAGCGCGGTGAGCATGGCCAGGTTCAGGAGGCTGCGCGTCTTGCGGTCGAGGCCGTCGCGCGTCCAGATCTCGCCCCAGCAGTACTCGGTGACGAGGTCCTGGGCGGGACGCGCGAAGTCGGTCGCCTTCGCCAGGGACCGGTCGACGTGCTCGGCGCCCAGAACCTTCCGCCGGACCGCCAGCCCCTCGTCGAAACGATCGGTGGCCTGGTGCTTCGTCATGCGTGTACCCCATCTCGAGTCGTGTCCGTTGCCGCGCCCGCCCGGGTCACGGCGCGTCGCCCGCGGCGCTGTACTCGTCGTCGCCGACGGGCTCCAGCCAGCTGGTCGTCCCTAGGGAGACGGCCAGGTGCAGCAGGTAGCTTCCGGGCGCGCCGCCGTGCCAGTGGACCTCGCCGGGCGGAACCCACACGGTGTCGCCGGCCTGGAGCCGCTGCGGCGCCTCGCCCCGCGTGCGGACGAGGCCGCCGCCGGCGGTGACGTGCAGGATCTGGCCGTGCTCATGGCTGTGCCAGTGCGTGCGCGCGCCCGGGGCGAAGAAGACGTTGTTGACCGTGGTGCCGTCGGTCGTGGGCAAGACGGGGTCCAGCCAGACGGTCCCGGTGAAGGTCTCCGAGCGCCGCACGGACACTCCGTCCGCCGCCCGGCCGCGAATGATCTTCATGCCGAGCCCCTTCCGCCGTCCGGGCCGTCGTGGAGCCTGACCCCGCCCGCGATGTCGCCGATCGCGTCCACCACGCGGTTGCTGATCATGTCGGCGTAGCCGGTGCTGCCGGCCAGGCCGAAACTCGCCAGCGGCCCGGGGGCGTTGAGGCTGGGGACGCCCAGCTCGTGCAGGCGGTCGACGTACAGGACGACGTCCTTCATCATCAGCGCGCCGGTGAGGCCGCCTTCGAGGTAGTCGCCCTCGACGATGCGGGGGAAGCGGTTGAGCGTCGCGAAGTTGACGCCGCTGCCGGTGTTGAACACCTTGAGCAGCGTCCGCATGTCCAGCCCCGCCTTGCGGCCGGCCACCATCACCTCGGCGGTCGCCGCGAGGGCCACCGCGTTGAGGAAGTTGTTGAGCAGCTTGGCGGTGTGGCCGGCGCCGCTGCCGCCCATCGGGAACACCTCGGAGGCGAACAGGCCGAGCAGCCACCCGATCGACTCCAGGGCGTCCGCCGGGCCGCCCACCATGATCGTCAGGGTGCCCTTCTCGGCGGCGGCGGCACCGCCGGTGATGCCCGCGTCCAGGTAGGCGACGTCGCGCTCGGCGAAGGCCGCGTGCAGCCGGGCGGTCGAGGACGGGGCGGCGGTGCTGAGGTCCACCACGACCTGGCCGGCCCGGCTCGACGCCAGGAGCCCGTCGTCGGCGAGGACCACCGCCTCGACGGCCCTGCTGTCGGGGAGCGACAGCAGGACGACATCGCCGCCGTCGGCGACCTCGGCGACGCTCGCCGCCGCGGACGCGCCCGCCGCCGCGGCGCGCGAGGCGTCCAGGTCGAACCCGAGCACGGGATGCCCGGCGTCGACGATGCGCCGCGTGATGCGGCCGCCCATGTTCCCGAGTCCGATGAACCCGATCCGCGATCCGGTCACGTTCCCGCCTCCTCTCGTCCACGCGGAAGGCACGCGCCCTCCGCCGGAAACCGCCGTTCGCCCGTCATGAGACGTCCCCGGGATCCCAGGCCCCGGCGCCCCCGGACGGCCGGACCGTGTTCACCACGGACGCGCCGCCGTCCGCGGAGACGATCTCGCCGGTGACGTAGCCGGCGTCGTCGCTCAGCAGGAAGGCGACCACCCCGGCGATCTCATCGGGCGTCCCGACGCGGCGCATCGGGGTGGTGGTGCCGCGCCGCTCCATGTCCCCGCCGCCTCCCCTGGCGTCCCCGCCCCCGGCGAACAGCCCGGTCGGGACGAGGCCGGGGGCGACCGCGTTCACCCGCACGCCGAGCGGCCCGCCGTACAGGGCGCACCCGTGGACCAGACCCCCGACACCGTGCTTGGAGGTCTGGTAGGGCAGCAGGTCGGAGCTGCCGCGCAGCCCGGCGATCGACCCGGTGACGACCACCGCGCCACCGCCGCCCTGCTCCTCGTACCGGCGGAAGGCTGCGCGCAGGCCGAGGAAGGGGCCGCGCAGATTGACCCCGATCACATGATCGAACTCCTCGACCGTGAGATCGGGGAGCCGCGTGAACGTCCCGAAGATCCCCGCGTTGAGGTGGTGCAGGTCGATCCGCCCGAAACGGTCCACCGCGGCGCCGACGTAGCGGTCGACGTCCTCCTCCCGCGACACGTCCGCCTGGACCGCGAACGCGTCACCGGACAGGGCCTCGGCGACGGCCCGCGCCGCCGCGCCGTCGATGTCCACCACGACGACCCGCGCGCCCTCGGCCGCCAGGCGCCGGGCGCTGGCCGCGCCGATCCCCCCGCCCGCGCCGGTGACGACCGCGACCTTGCCGCCGAGTCCGCTCAGAGCCATGGTCTCGCTTCCTTCGTGTCGGCCGGTGCCGCTCGCGCGGCCCGGTGCGTCGTTCTCTGGAGGGGTCAGCCGATGCGGACGGCCGTTCCCGGGTCAAAGCCGTCGTGGACGGGGAAGCGCCGCAGCACGTCCGGGTCGTGCCCTGGGACGAGGACCCGTCCCGGTGCCGCGACGATCTCGTTGAGGAGGTCGAAGCCGCGGTACATCGCCTCGACGTCGGCGACGAACGTGAACGGCCGGTCCCGCTCGATCTCCTCGTAGTAGTGGACGGAGTCGGAGGCCAGGACCGCCTGCCCGCCGGCCGTGTCCACGAGGACGATCGCCTGGCCCGGTGTGTGGCCTCCCACGGGAACCACCTCGATCCCCGGGGCCACGGTGTACGGCTCGTCGATCAGGGTCATCCGGCCCTGCCCTCGCACCTCGGCCAGGTGGGAGGTCTCCCGCTCCTCCGCCGACACCGCGAACTGCGCGCGCCGGGCGTAGGGGCCGGTCCAGAACTCGAACTCCCGGCGGGCCATGGTCACCTCGGCGGCGGGGAACCGCGCGAGGTTGCCGATGTGGTCGTAGTGCGCGTGGGTGACGATCACCTGCGGCACCGTCGCGGCGTCCACCCCGGCCCGCGCCAGCGCCTCGACGGGGTCGACCACGGTGGTGCGTCCCCTGCGGGCGCCGCCCTCCGGGCCGAAGCCGGTGTCGATCACGACGGTGCGGGCGGCGTTGCGGGCGACCCAGCAGTAGTAGTCCATGCCGAGCGGTTCGTCCGGCTCGCCATAGATGGCGTAGTTGAGGTAGATCTCGGCTTTCGTTCCGGTCCGCGTTCCGTACCGGAGCGCGGTCACCTCGTACGTGGCGCCGTTCACGCCCGCTCGCCCTGCCCGTTCTCCAGGTCCTTCATCTCCTCGACCACGATCGGCGCGGCGGACGTGGCCGCGTGGATCCCGATGACGCTGGCGATCTCCATGACCTCGAGGATCTCCTGCGCCGTCGCGCCGTGGCCCAGGGCGTTCTCGATGTGCAGCTTGAGGCCCTTGACGTACAGGTGCGTCGCGGCGGTGTCGAAGGCGATGTAGATGAGCTCCTTGACCTTCGGTTCGAGCGGGCCGGTCCGCCACGGGACCGAGGAGAACTCTGTGTAGGCCTCGAACATCTCGGGATCCAGTTCGAGCATCTCGTCCCAGAAGGAGTGCCAGTAGCCGCGCGTCCTGGTGAACTCGGCCTTCAACTCCTCCTGGCGGGCGGTCAGCGGCGCCGGGCCGTCGCGCAGGCCGCGTTCCTGGAGCACCTCCACCAGGACCGGCACGCCGATGTTCATCGCGTGGATGCCCAGCGTGGAGGTCAGTTCGAGCACCTCCATGATCTCCTGTGGGGTCGCGCCGAGCCGGAGCGCCGCCCGGACGTGCTGCCGGACGCCCGGGAGGTACATGTGCGTCGCGGCGGCGTCGACGGCGATGTAGACGAACTCCTTGACCTTGTCGTCCAGGTGGTTCTTCCGCCACGGGACGGCGGAGAAGCCGGTGTAGGCCCGCACGAACTCGGGGTCGAGTTCCAGCATGGCCTGCCAGGTGTCCCCCCAGGTACCGCGAACCCGGATGAACTCGGCCTTGATCTCTTCCTGCACAGCGCTGAGCGCCATGGGCGTCACTCCTTCGGGATCGCGGCGCCGGGACGGCGTCGGCCGCCGGCGGCGGGCCGCCCTCCGGATCCGACTCGACGTCTGACAATACGATCGTCAGACATTAGATGGCAAGAGTGCCTCCACCCTCACCGCCGGATCCCGGCCGGGAGAGGGGCTCGGCGATGGCCCGGAGATCACCCGCGGTCGCGCGGCAATACCCTGGCCAGGGTCGTGACGGGGCCGATGGCCGATCTCGTGAACCGACTATTGCCGCCGCGTTGAGCGCGGGCTACACTGCACCGTAAATTGTCAGACAAGCCGACAGTCCAACGAAACGCTCGGGGGCGACGCGGTCGTCGCGCGGTCGGGCAGGGCCGGAACCCGGTCCACCGGCCGATGGACGCCGGCGCCCTTCCCGCTCATGCCGGGCAGGACACCTCCGGTGGGGCGACGCAACAGGTCGTACCAGATCGGCAACTCCACGAACTCCCCCGTCAAACGCGCTAACAGGAGACGACCATGTCGTACGAACCCCGGGCCCGCACGTCCCGCCGCCGTTCCCCGAACCGCCCGAGGTCCCGCGCCCTGCTCGGTGCCGGTGCGACCGGCCTGGCACTCGCGCTCCTGGCGAGCGCCTGCGGCTCCGGTGGCGAGGCCGGGGCGTCCGGGTCGGACGGCCCGATCGACCTCGGCATCTCCGTTCCGCTGAGCGGCGCCGTCGGGTCGAGCTGCGCCCCGATGAACAAGGCCATGCTCGCCTGGTTCAAGCACGTGAACGACGGCGGCGGCGTCAACGGCCGGAAGATCAAGATCGACAACCGGGACGACGGCTACGACGCCGCGCGGGCGGTCACGAACACCAAGGCGTTCATCGCCAAGAAGGTCGACGCCGTCACCGGCCAGTGCGGGAGCCTCCAGCCTCCCGCCCAGGTCCCGCTGCTCGGCGCCGCCAAGATCCCCTTCCTGTTCGTGTTCGGCGCGTCCACGAAGCTGCTGGACCCGCTGAACCCCATGTACTTCAACCTGATGCCGACCTACGGCGAGCAGCTGGTCTCCGCGGTCCCGTGGGTCTTCCAGAACGACGGCACCGGCACCGTGGCGATCATGAGCACGACCACGCCCGACTCCGAGCACACGGCGGCGCAGGTGTCGGACGCGGTGAAGAAGGCGGGCGGCACCGTCGCGGGGACGTACACCGCCCCGCCGGGGACCGCCGACTTCTCCCCCTACGTGCTCAAGATGAAGGGGCTGCGCCCCGACTACATCGTGCTCAACCAGATCCCGCAGGACGCGGCGCGCTTCACCAAGGCGATGACGGCGCAGAAGCTCGCGCCGAACCGCAAGCTGCTCGGCAGCTCCGCGGTCTCGCAGGACACCTTCCTGTCCACCGTGGACCCGGCGGTCATGCCGAAGCTGGTCGTCACCTCCGACACCCTCGACCCGGCCTCGGCGAAGAACACCGAGTGCACCAAGGTCCTCCAGGCGGCGGGGCTCAAGGTGGAGGGCGTCACGCTCCGCGGCTGCGGGACGGCGCAGGTCGTCGTCGAGGCGCTCAAGCGCGTCGGGCCGAACGTGACGGGCACCGCCATCGTCTCGCAGCTGGAGTCCTGGAAGAGCGTCAAGGCGTCCGAGATCTATCCCGAGCTGACCTTCTCCAAGACCGACCACGTCGGCGTCAGCTCGCTCTACGTCCTCGGCGTCAAGAACGGCGAGTTCGAGCGGATCGGCCAGCTCGGCGGATGACCGCGCGCGGACCGCGGCGGCCGCGGCCGCCATTCTCCGCACGCGCCTCCCGCGCGTGCCGTCGGGTGTCCCCAGTCCCAAGGAATCGGTGAGTCGTCGTGCTCGCACTGTCGGTGGTCATCAGCGGAATCGCGTTCGGCCTGGTCATCGGACTGCTGTCGTTCGTCCTCGTCTTCCTTTACAAGACGACGGGTGTCGCGAATTTCGCCGCCGGAAACATCGGAATGTTCGAGACGTTCATTGTGTATCGGATCTATACCGCCCAAGGGAACGTCTACGTGGCGGCAGGGCTCGGGATCGCGCTGAGCGTGCTGTTCGGCGCCCTGCTCTACCTGGTCGTGCTGCGGCCGTTCAGCAGCGCGGGCAACGCCAACATCCTGGTCCGGACGGTGGCGCTCTACCTGCTGCTCGCGGCGATGGCGAACGTGTTCTTCGGCAAGCACCAGCCGTACACCTTCCCGACGCTGCTCCCCAAGGGCGGGACCTCGCTCGGCGGGGTGGTCGTCGCCTGGTCCGACCTGATCAGCGTCGGCCTGGTCGTGGTCATCGGCACGCTGTTCGTGGCGATGTTCCGCTTCACGAACCTCGGGCTGCAGTTCCTCGCCGTCGCGCAGCAGGCGCCGATCGCGCGGCTGCTCGGCGTCCGGGCCGGGCGGCTGTCCGCCGTCGCCTACATGATCGCCGGGCCGCTGACCCTGCTCATCGGCCTGCTCATGGCGCCCAAGCAGCTCCTGTTCTCCCAGATGATGGACCCGATCCTGCTGTACGCCTTCGCGGCGGCGGTCGTCGGCGGCTTCACCAGCCTGCTCGGCACCTTCGTCGGCGGGATCATCATCGGCGTGGTGACCAGCCTGGTCTCCACCTACGCCGGCGGCGACCTGACACTCGCCAGCGCGCTGGCGATCATGCTGCTCACCCTGGCCGTCCGGCCGAACGGCCTGTTCGGCACCCCCCAGGTTGCGAGGCTCTGATGCTGGCACGCGCACGCGAGAACGTCGGATGGCCCCTCCTGGCCATCCTGGTCCTGCTGGCCCTCACGCCCCTCGCCGTCACGGAGGTGAGCACCCGCTCCGTCCTCGTGGTGGCCATGATCTACGCGACCGGGGCGGTCGGGCTGGACGTGCTGACCGGCTACTCCGGGCAGTTCTCCTTCGGGCAGTTCGTCTACTTCGCCGTCGGCGCGTACGTGATGAGCTCGCTCCGTGAGCACGGCGGCCTGCCGTGGGCGGCCGCGCTGGTGATCGCCGTCGCCGCGGCGGGCCTGCTGGCCGCGCTGGTGGCCTCGGCCCTGGTGCGGCTGAAGTTCTTCGGCTCCGCCGTCGGCACCTTCTTCCTGGGCGCCGTGACGCTCGACCTGCTGAGCGGGAAGCGGCTGGCGGACTGGACGGGCGGTTCGAACGGGATCGTGGCGCCGCCGGTGTCGATCGGCGGCCTCGATCTGAGCTCCGGGACGGGCCTGTACTTCGGCGCGCTCACCGCGCTGGTCCTGGCCGCGCTGGTCTGCCTCCGCTACACCCGGACCCGGGCCGGCGTCGCGGCTCGGGTGATCAAGCAGAACGAGGTCGTCGCCGCGGTGATGGGGATCCGCGTCGTCCGGGAGAAGGTGCGGGCGCACGTCCTCGCCGGCTCGGTCGCGGGGCTCGGCGGCTGCATGCTCTCGATCAACCTGGGCTACCTGTCCCCCGAGACCTTCGGCGTGACCCAGTCGATCATGCTGTTCGCCATCGTCGTCGTCGGCGGGCTCGGCAGCATCGGCGGCCCCATCCTGGGCTCGGTGTTCTTCTTCGTCTCCACGTACGCGCTGTCCACAAGGTACGAGGGAGTGTCGGAGCTCTTCTTCGCGGTGATCCTGCTGGCGATCGTGGTCTTCTTCCACGGCGGGTTCTACGACCTCGGCGAGCGGCTGGCGCGCCTCCTCCGGTCCCGGTCCGGCGGCGTGCTGAGCCGTCCCGGCCGGGGCGGTTCGGGCGGGTCCGGGCCGGCGGCCCCGGTGATCGAACCGAAGCTGCCGGTGTCCACCGGTCCGCGCGCCGCGGGCACCGTCCGCGGCGGGAGCGACGACGTGCTGCTGCGGATCGAGGACCTCACCGTGCGATTCGGCGGCGTCAAGGCCCTGGACGGCGTCTCGCTCGACGTGCGCCGCGGTGAGGTGCACGCCATCATCGGGCCCAACGGGGCGGGCAAGACCACGCTGCTCAACGCCATCAGCGGGATCCAGGCGCTGTCGTCCGGGACGGTGGCCCTCAACGGCCGCGACCTCGGCGGCCTGTCGGTCTCGTCCCGGCGCAAGCTGGGCATCTCCCGCACCTTCCAGCACCCCTCGCTGGTCGGTGACCTCGACGTGCTGCGCAACGTCACGATCGGCTCGTTCGAGAGCCACGACGGCACCATCTGGACGGAGCTGGCCGGCACCGTGAGGCAGCGCCGCCGCCGGCGGCGGGCGCACGCGCGGGCCGTGGCCGCGCTGGAGACGCTGGAGTTCCCGCGAGAGCGGTGGCCGGCCCTCGCCGGCGACATCACGATGGGCGAGCAGAAGCACGTCGACATCGCCCGCGCGATGGGCGCCGAGCCGACGCTGCTGCTGCTCGACGAGCCGACGGCCGGCCTCGGGACGGAGGAGATGGCCTCGGTCGCCAAGGCGATCGAGGCGGTCCGCGACGCGGGCGTGTCCATCCTCGTGATCGCGCACCATGTCGGGTTCGTCCGGCAGGTGGCCGACCGGTGCACCGTCCTGGACTTCGGGAAGGTGCTGCTCTGCGAGACGCCCGACCAGGTGCTCCAGGATCCGCAGGTCAGGGAGGTCTTCATGGGGACGGGAGACAAGGCGTGACATCGTCGGGACTGCGCATCGAGGACCTGTACGTCAGGATCTCGGGCGCGCGCATCATCGAGGGGCTGACGCTGTCGGTGCCGGTCGGCGACATCGTCGGCCTGGCCGGCCGCAACGGCGCGGGCAAGACGACCACGCTGCGCGCCGTCTCCGGGCTGACCGGCCGCAGCGGCGGGTCCGTCCGGCTCGACGGCGCGCCGCTGCCCGGCAGGCCGGAGGCGGTCGCCCGCAGCGGCGTCGCCCACGTCCCCGAGGGCCGGGGCATCTTCGCCGACCTGACCGTGGACGAGAACATCCGGCTCGGCATGCTCGCCGGGCGCGGCCGGGACGACGGCCTCCGGCGCAGGCTGGAGGAGGCGTTCCCCGCCGTCGCCCGGCTGCGGGGCCAGAAGGCCGGACGGCTGAGCGGCGGCGAGCAGCAGATGCTGGCGCTCGTCCGCGGCCTGATCAGCCGGCCGCGGATCCTGCTGGTCGACGAGATGAGCCTCGGGCTGTCGCCGCGGGCGCTGCGCACCGCGATCGAGACGGTGGTCGCGTTCGGGCGGACGGAAGGGGTCGGCATGCTGATCGTCGACCAGAACAGCCGGATGCTGCACGAGCACTGCGACCGGATGTTCCTGCTCAAGGACGGGCGCGTCGAGCCGTGGGACGAGGCGGCCGAGTCCGCCTCGGCGTACTTCGACTGACGCGTACCTCGACGGACGCGTACATCAACTGACAGGGCGGCGCCGATGGATGACCGGGACACCTCCGATCCCGGAGGGCGGGTGACGCGGCCGGTGACCCGGTCGCTGGCGGTCGTCCGCCGCCTGGAACCGAGGGTCCGGGCGTGGACGCACCTCGACGAGCGCGCCTGCCTGGAGCGGGCCGGGCAGGCCGACCGGGAGGCCCCCGGCCCGCTGACCGGCCTGGTGGCCGGCGTGAAGGACCTGGTGGACACCGCCGGCATGCCGACCTCGTACGGGTCGGCGGTCTACGCGGACCACCGCCCTCGCGCCGACGCCGCCGTCGTCCGGCTGCTCAAGGACGCCGGGGGCTTCGTCCTCGGGAAGACGGTGACGACCGAGTTCGCGCTCATGACCCCCGGTCCCACGACGAACCCGTGGCGGGAGACGCGCACGCCCGGGGGCTCCTCCAGCGGCTCGGCCGCGGCCGTCGCGTGCGGCATGGCGGACGTGGCCGTCGGCACCCAGACCTACGGCTCGCTGATCAGGCCCGCGAGTTTCTGCGGGGTGTGGGCGTTCAAACCGTCCCGCGGGCGGGTCCCGGTCACCGGGGTCAGACCGATGGCGCCGAGCTTCGACCAGATCGGCTGGTTCGCCCGCTCGCCGGCGCTCATCGAGACCGTGCACCGCGCGGTCGCCGGCGCGGCGCCCGTCCGGCCCCTCTCCGCGCCGCCGCGCCTCGGGTTCCTGGACGTGTCGGCCTGGCTCGGGCTGGAGCCGGAGGTGCCGGCGAGCCTGGCGACGCTGCGGAAGGCGGCGGCGCGGCGCGGCGCGACCGTCGTCGAGCTGGACCTCGCGGACCTGCTCCGCCGGACGGGCGAGGCGCACCACACGGCCGCGTCCAGCGAGATCGCGGAGAGCCTGCGGCCGGAGCTGGAGCGCCACGGGGACCGGCTCTCCGCACCGCTGCGGGGCTTCGTGGCCGAGGGCGCGCGCGTCACCCCGGCGGACCGCGACGCGGCGCACGCGGTGCTGCGGGACCTCGGGGCGCGGCTGGCCGCGGCGCTGGAGACGGTCGACGCCCTGCTGCTCCCGTCCGCCGTCGGGGAGGCACCCCGCGGCCTCGCCTCGACGGGCGACCCGGTGTTCTGCTCGCCGTGGACGGCCGTCGGCTTCCCCGCGCTGAACGTTCCCGGGGCGACCGGCGCGACGGGCCTGCCGATCGGCGCGCAGCTGGTCGCCGGGCCGGAGCGGGACGACTTGCTGCTGGGATGCGCGTACTGGCTCGCCGGGGAGAGGTGACCGTGCGGGACGTGGAACGACCGCCGAACGGTCCCGTCCGGCGGTCGTGGCTCATTTCAGGTCGCCGGCTCCGGGTCGTCGACCTCCCAGCGGACGAACGTCACGTCCTCGTTCACCGGGTCGAACACGGCGCGGACCCGCCGGCCGACGCGCAGCGCGTCCGGGTCGCCCACCATCGTCCCGTACATCTTCCGGCCGGCGTCGAGCTCGATGAGGCCGACCGCATAGGGGACGTCAGCGGCGAAGGCGGGATCGAGCGCCCGGTGGTAGACGGCGAAGCTCCACAGCCTCCCCCGGGCGGGGAACTCGTGCCACGCGCGTCCGGTATGCCGGCATTCGGGGCAGACGGGCTCGGGCGGCCACTGGAGGTAGGAGCAGTGCGTGCAGCGGGGCAGGACGAGCCGCGACTCGCGGGCGGCGGCCCAGAACGGCGCCGTGAGCGGATCGTCGACGTCCGGGAGGGGTTTGGCGCTGCCGGGCAGCGGTTCGGTGGCCTCGCTCATGCGGTCTCCCTGGTGGACAGAAGGGTGGCCGCGCCCTTCCAGAAATCGTGGGTCTGCGCGTGCAGGGCCAGCTCGGGGCCGTCCAGCTGGCGGTCCCCGCACTCCCCCCGAAGCTGGCGGACGGCCTCGTACAGATGCATCCAGTTGTGGGTGTAGCTCTCCGAGAGCTGCCCGCCGTGCGTGTTGACGGGCAGGGACCCGCCGGGCCTGGTGCGTCCCTCGGCGAGGAACGGGCCGGCCTCGCCGATGCCGCAGAAGCCGTACCACTCCAGCATCTGCAGCACCCACACCGAGGTGCCGTCCTGGAGATACGCCGCGTCGATGTCGCCCGCGGTGACGCCGGCCTCGGCGTACAGCCGGCCGGCGATGTCGCCGAGCCAGGGGCGCATCAGCTTGTCCTCGTTCTGCTCGTTCCGGATGGCCGACTGCTGGGCCATCGCGAGCAGGTGCACGGGGGCGGCACGGCAATCCCTGGCCCGCTCCGCGGACGTGACGACGACCGCGGCGCCGCCGTCGGAGATGAGGGTGAGATCGGGACGCCGGAGCGGCGCCACGATGTATGGGTGCCGGAGGTAGTCGTCGATCGTCATCGGCTCGCGGAAGACCGCCAGCGGGTTCAGCCGCGCCCATTCGCGCTGCGCGACCGACACCCAGCCGAGCTGCTCCTCCGTGGTGCCGTACAGGTGCATGTGCCGCCGGACGGCCATCGCGGCGGGGCCGGCCACGTGCACCAGGCCGGCGAGGCGGAGCCAGTCGCTCGACCCGCCGATCGGGCGGGAGAAGCCGATCCGCGCGCTGCGCGCGTTGGTCCCGAAGGTGAGCAGCACGGTGGTGGCGAGCCCGGACCGGATCGCCATCGACGCCAGGTGGAGGGAGAAGGAGCCCATCCCGTAGTCGAGGGTGGTGCTGAAGGCGGGGTTGACGCCGAGCAGCGGTCCCATGGTCTCGTCGGTTCCGTGCGCCGTGAGCGGCGCCTTGCACGTGATCAGCCCGTCCACCGCCGACATGTCGAGCCCCGCGTCGGCGAGCGCGAGCACGGCCGCGCGCACGGCGATCTCCTCGGGCGACTCGCCCGGGATCTCGCCCTGCTCCGTGGCACCGACCCCCACGATCGCGCTGCGTGCGCGTTGTCCCACCCGCCGTCTCCCAACCTTTCCCGGCAGGCCGACCGGCCATGCCCACCACAAATCGTCTGACAATCAGACATTATGTGGTCCATCGTGGAGAGCGCAACAGGCGGGGTTCCGGGAGCGCCGCAGACCGCGCGTTCAAAGGTGAGACGGGCGCCTCTACGGGCCACCCGGACAGGTCCGATTCGGCTATCGTCCAGGAGTGAGTTGGTCTGGCCGTCCGACAGCGGGGACTGGAGCCCACGCGACGGCGGCCCCTTTGCTCAGGAGGAGTTCGGTCATGGCGGAGCGGAACAAGCCGGAGGGCGCGGGTTCGCCGTCCACGACCGGCATGGGGCTGCGCGCACCCATCGGCCGGGTGGCGGCACCGCTGCGCGACCAGGTGCTCCAGGTCGTCCGGGAGGCGATCCTCGACTTCCGGCTGCGGCCGGGGCAGCGGCTCATCGAGCGGGAGCTGATGGAGCAGCTCAGCGTGTCCCGCGCGACCGTGCGCGAGGTGCTCGCCCAGCTCGCGTCCGAGGGGCTGGTCACCAACATCCCCCAGCGCGGCGCCATCGTCAGCGTCCTGACGACCGACGAGGCCGCCGACATCTACGAGATGCGCGTCGCCCTGGAGTCCCTGGCCGTCCGCCGGTTCGTGGAGCGGGCCACCGAGGAGCACATGTCCCGGCTGCGCGCGGCGCTGGAGGAGCTTGAGGCGGCCAGGAAGAGCGAGGGCGCGGACCTCGCGCGGCTCATCGCGAAGGACGAGCTCTACAAGGCCCTGTTCGCGGGCGCCGACAGCCCTCCGCTGACCCAGATGCTGACCAGCCTGCAGGGCCGCCTGCGGCGCCTCCGCTGGACGTCCCTGTCCGCTCCGGGGCGGCTGGACCGGACCATCGCCGAGATGCGCACCCTGGTCGAGGCGATCGAGGAGCGGGACGTCGGCCGGGCCATGGCCGCCTCCGACCTGCACGTGCGCAATGCCGCGGCGATCGCGCTGGCGCGGATGGCGGAGGCGACCGGCGAGCCCGCCGAGGGGGCCGAGACCGGCTCCGGCGAGGCCGGGCGCGGCGCGTAGCGGCTCGCCTCCGCCGGCGAGTGTCTGACATCGGGCCGCGTTCCCCACGGGCCCGTTAACACCGCGGGCGCGCCCTGCCCTACCCCGCGTGGCCGCGACGGCCCCGCGGGGTTTCCGCATGTCCGCGGGTCACACCCCTTCTTCCCACGGCCTCGACGTGCTGTAGCGGGCACCGTCCGCCCAGCCTTGACTGGCGTGGACTCGCGAGGCAAAATGAGGCGTATCGTCTGACTGTCAGACAATAACGAAACACCGGGCATCAGAGGGGCAGCGAGTGACGGAACGAGACCAGGAAAGCTCCCCGGACGCCGCGAGCATCCTCGTCGCGGACGTCGGCGAGGGGATCGTCCGCATCACCCTCAACCGGCCCGAGAAGCGCAACGCCCTCGACGCGCAGGCGCGGCAGGCCTTCCTCGACGCGCTGGACGCGGCCAGGGGCCGCGCCAAAGTGATCATCCTGGCGGGCGCCGGCGGCACGTTCTCCGCCGGGATGGACCTCAACCAGCTCGCGGGCGGCGACACCGCCCAGGAGGACGAGCTCAACGCCTCCTGGCTGCGGGTCCAGGAGGAGATCCGCCGGCACCCCGCGATCGTCATCGCCGCGGCGTGCGGATACGCGCTGGGCGGCGGGTCCACGCTGATCAACGCGAGCGACCTCGCGGTGGTGGCGGAGGACGCGCAGATCGGCATGCCGGAGATCGGGTTCGGCTTCTACCCCGGGCTGGCCGGGCCCGCCGCCCAGCTCAGGCTGGGCCCCAAGCACGCGGCCTGGCTGGTCCTGACGGCCAAGCGCATCGACGGGCGGACGGCCGTCGACTGGGGCATGGCCAACATCGCGGTCGGCGCCGACGCGGTCGCCGGCGCGGCGCTGGACCTCGCCCGCCACATCGCCAGGTTCGACGCGGTCGCGCTGGAGTGGTCGAAGAAGGCCCTCTGGCACATCCCCATGCACGTCAACGAGTGGCGGACGGCGCTCGAGTTCGGCGCCTACACCAACTCCCAGATCCACGCGCGGACCGACGGCCACCGCCAGGCGCTGGACAACTTCACCGCGGGCCGCCCGAATCCCGGCCAGGGGGCGGCGTGACAGGGTCCGAGCCGCCGCGCCTGCGGGTCGTGGAGATCTCCGGCGGGGTGGGGGGTCCGGTCTGCGGCCGGCTCTTCGCCGGGCTGGGCCACGACGTCGTCCGGTGCGAACCGGCCGGCGGGGACCCGCTCCGCCGGCGCCCCCCGCTCAACGCCGCCGGGACCGGCCTGGAGTTCGTCGCGCTCAACGCCGACAAGGACGCCGTCCGGATCGGCTCCGGGGACGCCGGCGCCCGGGACCTCCACCGGCTGCTCGACCTGGCCGACGTCGCCGTCCTCGATCTCACCCCCGCCGCCGCCGCCGAACTCGGCCTCGGCGCCGACGGCCTGCGGGAGAGGTGGCCGCGGCTCGTCGCCGTCTGGATCCTCGGCTTCGGCCGCGACGGCGCCTACCGCGACATCCCCGGGGACAGCCTGCTCGCCGAGGCCTACGGCGGCCTCGCCACGATGATCGGCGAGCCGGACCGCCGGCCGCTTGGCCTCGGCGGCGAGCAGGCCGCCTACTGCGCCGGCGTGACGGGCTTCCTGGGCGCCATGCTGGCCCTGCGGCGGCGGGACGCCGGGCACGGGGGCGACCTCGTCGAGGTGACCATGTGCGACGTCGTGGCGTACATGGACTGGAAGAGCGACGTCGCCGAGTCCATGACCGGCCGTCCGCCCATGAGGTCCGGGGCGGACCCCGGCGACTGGCGGCTGGTCCGGGCGCGCGACGGATGGGTCGGCTTCATCTTCCAGCAGAAGCACTGGGCGCAGGTCGTCGAACTCGTCGGCGCGCCGGAGCTGGCGGACCCGCTGCTGGCGGACGAGTCCCACCGGCAGGCCAGGGCCGCCGAATGGTGGCCGGTCGTCGAGCGGTGGGCGGTGGAACGGTCCGCCGAGGACATCTACCGGCTGGCGCAGCGGCTCGGGCTGCCCTTCGGGTGGGCGGCCCGCGCGTCCGACCTCGTCCGGTCGCCCCAGCTGCGCCACCGCGGGTTCATCACGCCCGAACCGGACCCGGGCGGATCGACCCCGGCCGTGGGGACGCCCGTCCACACGGCCGGGCTGCCATGGCGGTCGGGGACGGCTCCCGAGCCCGCGGACCGGATGCCGGAGCGCTGGACGTCCCGGCCGCCGGGCACCGTCCCCGGGCCGCGCCCCCCGAGCGGCACCGCACCGCTCAGCGGGATCGTCGTGCTCGACTTCGGCACGATCACGGCCGGGGCCGCCGTCACCCGGTTGCTGGCGGACTACGGCGCGACCGTCCTGAAGATCGAATGGACGGACCGCCCCGACACCTTCCGCTCCTGGAAGATGCCCGATCCCGCCGGCGGCGCGGCCACGGCACCGACGTCGCCGTACTTTCCGTCCAACAACGCCGGGAAGCTCGGCGTCGCCGTCAACCTCAAGACGCCCGAGGGCCGGGAGGTCGTGCACCGGCTCGCCCGGCGCAGCCACATCCTCGTGGAGAACTACCGGGTCGGCGTCACGCGACGGCTGGGCATCGACGCCGACACGATCCGGGCGGTCAACCCCGACCTGCTCTACCTCTCGCTGTCCAGCCAGGGGCAGGACGGCCCGGAGGCGGGGAACAGCTCCTACGGATCCACCCTGGACCTGCTGTCCGGCCTGGCGTCGGTGACCGGGTACGAGGCGGACCGCCCGCTATGGTCGTCCTCCGACGTCAACTACCCCGACCAGCTGGTGTCCCTGTTCGGGGCCGCCTTCCTGGCCTACTGCCTCCAGCGCGGGATCGAGGGCGTCCACCTGGACGTCTCCCAGCGCGAGGTGGTCAGCTGGACGCTGGCGGCCGAGATCGCCGACCACCTGGTCAACGGGAACGACGCGGCGCCGCACGGCAACCGCCGCCCCGGCCGCACCCCGCACGACACCTATCCCTGCTCCGAGCCCGGCACGTGGATCGCCATCTCCTGCTTCACCGACCGGCACCGCGACGCCCTCGCCGCGCTCGCCGCCCCGGCGGCGCTGGCGGGCCATGACGAGGCCTGGTGGTGGTCCCACGAGGACCTCGTCGACACCGAGGTGACAGGCTGGACGCGGCGGCGGACGAGGAAGGAGGCGATCGCCGAGCTGCTCGCCGCGGGCGTCCCCGCCGTCCCGGTGCTGGACGCGGCCGGCCGACGCGACGAGCCGGGCTTCGCCTCGCGGGGGGTCACCCTGGCCACCTGCCAGGGGCCGGTCAAGGGCCTGCCGATGCGCCTGCACGGCCACGCCCCGCGCCCGCCGGTCACCGCGCCCGGCCTGGGCGCCCACACACGGGCGGTGCTCCGCGACCTGGGTCGCATGTCAGACGAAGAGATCGATGATCTGGAGGGGCGCGGTGTCATCCACTGCGGCCCTGAGGCGAGCCCCTCCCCTATCCGCGCCCCCGAGCCGAGGAGTGATCAGCCGTGACCGTCCCAGCCACTTCCAGCGGCGAGCTGCTGTCCATTCCCACCATGCTGATCCGTGGTGGCACCAGCCGGGGCGTCTACCTCCTGGAGAGCGACCTGCCCTCCGACCGCACGCTGTGGGGGCCGTTCCTCATCGCGCTGTTCGGGGCACGCGACGCCCGGCAGCTGGACGGTCTGGGCGGTGCCATGCCGACCACCAGCAAGTGCTGCATCGTCGGCCCGAGCACCCACCCCGAGGCCGATGTCGACTACACGTTCGCGCAGGTAGGGATCGGTGAGCCGAAGGTCTACTGGGACTTCAACTGCGGCAATCTGACGCCCGGCGTGGGGACGTTCGCCGTGCTGAAGGGGCTCGTCCCCGCCCGTCCGGGCACGACCAGGGTGCGGATCAACCAGACGAACACCGGGATGCTGCTCGGCGTCGACGTGCCCACGGGCGACGACGGCAGCCCCCTCATGGACGGCCCGCTGGAGATCGCCGGGGTCTCCGGGACGGGCGCGCCCGTCCTCACCGACTTCTCCGCGACGGTCGGCGCCTCCATGGCCGGCGGCGTGTTCCCGACCGGGAACCGCGCCGACACGCTTGACGTTCCCGGCATCGGGACGATCACCTGCTCGATCGTCGACCTCGCCAACATGTGCGTGTTCTTCCCGGCGGAGCAGGCCGGGATGACCGGGTACGAGACGATCGACCGCGGCCCGGACGTCGTCGGCACCTTCATCGCCGTCCGGCAGGCCGCGCAGCGGCTCCTCGGCGTCGACCCCCGCAAGACGACCCCGTGGCCGGTCGCCGTCGCGCCGCCGGCGTTCTACACCACGGTGGGCGGGCGGACACTGTCCCCGGACGCCTACGACTTCGCGGTGCGCTTCGCCGGGATCCAGCCGATGCGCGACACGATGCACGAGGCGTACCCGGGGACCGCGAGCTGCTGCACGGCGGTCGCGGCCGTCGCGGCGGGCACCGTCGTCCACGACCTCTACGCCGCGCGGGACCACAAGGACGAGGCCGTGCTCATGGGCCATCCGTCCGGAGTCATGCGCGCGGACGCGAAGGTGAAGGAGCACCCGGGCGGGTGCACCGTCGAGCACGCCGCCATCGCGCGGACCGTACGGCCGATCATGAGCGGGGAGGCGTACGTCCGCCGGTCCGACCTGGCGGCGCTGGCCGAGGAGATCGACCCCGAGGACCTCACGCGCAGCGGCCCGCCGTCCACGACACAGGTGGCCGCCCCGGCGCCGCCCGTCGCCGGGGTCAGCGGCTGAGCCCGGCGCACCGGACCCGCGGACCCGGGGTCCGCGGGTCCGGCCGTGTCAGGCCGTCGCCCGCTTCGGGAGCTTCCACCCGGGACGGGGGAAGTGGCAGGTGTAGCCGTTGGGGTACTTCTGCAGGTAGTCCTGGTGCTCGGGCTCGGCCTCCCAGAAGTCGCCCGCCGGGGCGATCTCGGTGACGACCTTGCCGGGCCACAGCCCCGAGGCGTCGACGTCGGCGATCGTGTCCTCGGCGACGCGCCTCTGCTCGTCGCCGGTGTAGAAGATCGCCGACCGGTAGCTGGTGCCGATGTCGTTGCCCTGGCGGTTCTTCGTCGTCGGGTCGTGGATCTGGAAGAAGAACTCGAGCAGCGCCCGGAAGTCGGTCTGCTCGGGGTCGTAGACGACCTCGATGGACTCCGCATGGGTGCCGTGGTTGCGGTAGGTGGCGTTGGGAACGTCACCGCCGCTGTACCCGACACGCGTGGACACGACGCCGGGCTGGTGGCGGAACAGCTCCTCCATGCCCCAGAAGCAGCCGCCCGCGAGGATCGCCTTCTCGGTGGTCACGTCGTCTCCCTACTTGTCGTCGGTGTCGCTCGTGAACAACGTCCGGTACTCGCCATACCCTTCCTTCTCCAAGTCGTCGAGGTGGATGAACCGCAACGACGCGGAGTTGATGCAGTAGCGCAGTCCGCCCTTGTCGACGGGTCCGTCGGGGAAGACGTGGCCGAGGTGGCTGTCCCCGTGGAGCGAGCGGGCCTCCGTCCGGATCATCCCGTGGCTGGAGTCCTCGCGCTCGACGATGTCCGTCCCGTCGATCGGCCTCGTGAAGCTCGGCCAGCCGGTGTCGCTGTCGTACTTGTCGGCGGACGCGAACAGCGGCTCGCCGGACACGACGTCGACGTAGATGCCGGGCTCGTGGTTGTCCCAGTAGGCGTTGGCGAACGGACGCTCGGTGCCGCCCTCCTGAGTCACGCGGTACTGCTCCGGAGCGAGCCGCGAAACCGCTTCCGGGTTCTTGTGGTACTGGGTCTGCCGGGGCACAGCTCTCCCTTCCCGGCCTTGCGGCGTGAAGCTGGAACCAGGTGAGGTCCACCTGGACGCACATGTACAGACACTCCGCGGCCTGGTTCTATTCCCGTACAACTGGACTCCACGGTCCCGAACCAGGGTGCGATCGAGAACGGGCAACCGACGCAGGCCCAGGGTGGTGGAGGGTGGTGCGCGTATGCGGCGCCAGCTTGACATACTTGGACTGTCAAGTCCATTAGCGCAGGGGTGAACCGGATCTCCCCCTTGCACACGCGGACAGATAGGCTTCAAGTTGGACTCTGACGTCCAATCAATTGCGGTCTACTGAACACGCAGGTCAAGCAGTAGAGAGTCCCCAGCGTTCGTCATCTGGCAATACGGGATCATAGCGCCTTCGATCAAGCTCGTTTGTGATCATTTAAAGTGGACTTGACCGACCAGTTCTGGGACGACTAGGTTCAGGCCATCCGGCTGCGAGCCTTCCTTGGCGACGGGCTGCGAAGTCCCCCTGCGTCCGCGGGGAACCAATGCTGGTGAAGCGAGATGGCGAACAAGCGAGGACTGGATCGAGGGAGGGCCTGATGAAGGCGATCGTGGTGACGGACGAGGCCGCGGGGACGGCCGGGATGACGCCGGCGGAGCGGCCGGAGCCGGAGGCGACGATCAACGATGTCGTCGTTCAGGTTCACGCGTCGGGATTCACCCCCGGAGAGCTGACGTGGCCCGGCACCTGGACCGATCGCCTCGGCCGTGACCGGACGCCGTCGATCCCTGGGCACGAGCTGGCCGGAGTCGTCAGCGCTCTCGGCTACGGCACGAGAGGGCTGACGGTGGGACAGCGCGTGTTCGGGCTCGCGGACTGGACCCGCGACGGCACCCTGGCGGAGTACACGGCCGTCGAGGCGCGCAACCTCGCGCCGCTGCCGGGCGACGTCGACTTCACGGTGGGCGCGAGCCTGCCGATCTCGGGCCTGACCGCGTGGCAGGGACTGTTCGTGCACGGCCGCTTCCAGGTGGGGCAGAGCGTCCTCGTGCACGGTGCGGCCGGCGGAGTCGGATCGATGGTGGCGCAGCTCGCCCACCAGGCCGGCGCCTACGTCATCGGCACCGGACGTACCGCCGACCGGCAGGCGGCGCTCGACTTCGGCGCGCGGGAGTTCGTCGACCTCGACCACGACCCGCTGGGCGACGTCGGCGCGGTCGATCTCGTCTTCGACGTCATCGGCGGCGACATCGGGAAGCGGTCCGCAGGCCTGGTCCGTGCCGGAGGAATGCTGGTGACCGTCGCGGGCCCGCCCGAGGCGCGGCCGGCCGACGGTCTCGCGGTCGACTTCGTCGTCGAGGCCGATCGCGCGCAACTGGGCGAGATCGTCCAGCGGGTACGGGACGGACGACTGCGGACGAACATCGGCAACGTGGTGCCCCTCGACGACGCCGTCGCCGCCTTCAACCCGACCGAGCGTCCCAAAGGCAAGACGATTATTCGCGTTCGTCCATAGGCGCCGCTGCCACTCCAGGGGAAAGACCCCGTTCGGCCGCCGGGCGACGATCGGGCGAACGTCACGCGAGCGAGCGGCACGTGGTCGGGCGGGCGCCGATCTTTCGGGCCGGTAGCCTTGCCTTCGTGACCGGGTCAGGGAGTGCCGGGCAAGGGCCGAGGCTGACACGTCGCGGCGCGGCGACCAGGCGGCGCATCATCGAGGCCGCGGCCGAGCTCATGTACGTGAAAGGGGTCAGCTCGACCACTCTGGACGAGGTCCGCGCCGCGAGCGGCACGAGCAAGTCCCAGCTCTACACCCACTTCGCGGACAAGGAGCGGCTGGTCCGCGCCGTGGTCCAGCTCCGCGCGGAAGAGATCATGGAGCGCGAGCACGCCGCGCTGCAGCGCCTCAGATCGTTCAACGGCCTGGTCCGGTGGAGGGACGCGATCGTCCAGCGCAACGCACTGCAGAAGGGCGCGTACGGCTGCATCCTCGGTTCGATCGCCGGAGAGGTCTCCGACAGGGACGAGGTCGCTCGCCTCGCCCTCGCGAAGACCTTCGAAGAGTGGGAGAACCTCATCGAGGCCGGTCTGCGCCGCATGCAGGACGCCCGGACCCTCACGGCCGACGCCGACCCCAGGAAGCTCGCGGTGGGGCTGATGGCGGCGCTCCAAGGGGGCTACCTGTTGGCCCAGACCGCCCATGACGTCACCCCCATGGAGATCGCCCTCGACATGGCGCTGGATCACGTGAGGATGCACCTCTCGCCCTGACGGCCGCGCCCGAGCCCGGCGCGCTCGGGCTGCGGGCGACGCGGGCTCTTTCAGCCGTTCATCGGCTAGACGTCCATCGCCTGAGACCTGGCCGCCTCGGCCTTGATGAAGGCGGCAAGGCGGGCGAGTCCCGCGTTCACGTCCGCGTGCGTGAGGTAGCTCGTCGAAAGCCTGATCGTTCGGCTGCCTCCGCCCTCGGGATGGAAGTAGGACATCGGCGTCCAGATCACTCCGAACTCCTCGACCGATCTGGCCAGTGCGGCGTTGTCGGCGACGAACGGCGTCCGGACGGTCAGGAAGAAGCCGCCGGTGGGTTCGTTCCAGCTCACCCCGAGCCGGGCCCGGAGCTCGGCCGGGAACTCCCGGGCCAGGCCGTCCAGCACGTACCGCATGGTGTCGCCATAGTGCGCGGCGGTCTCGACGTTGAGGTCGGAGACACGGCCGCCGACCGAGAGCAGGGCGCCTGCCACCGCGGCCTGGCTCAGCGCCGAGGTGTTCACGGTGACCATGCTCTTGATCTTCGCCAGCTCGTCGGCGAGCAGGCCGGTCGTCCCGTCGTCCCTCACCACCGGCTGGTCGGCGATCACGTAGCCGACGCGAGCGCCGGGAAAGACGGTCTTGGCGAAGGAGCCCAGGTGGACGACCCGGTTGTGCCGGTCGAGGGACTTCAGTGTCGGGACCTGGACCCCGGGACTGACCAGCCGGTACGGGCTGTCCTCCAGGAGGAGCACGTCGAGCCGTTCGGCCAGGTCGAGAAGTGCGTGCCGGGTCTCCAGCGGCAAAGTGACACCGGACGGGTTGGAGTGGTCCGGGATGACGTAGAGCGCGCGGGGGCGGCGGCCCCGCGCCCGCTCGGCCATGATCGCGGCCTCCACATCGGCGCACGCGAGCCCGTCCGGCCCCTCCGCCACGGCGGCCACCTCGGCCCCCAGCAGCCTGGCCGCTCCGACGATGCCCATGTAGCTGGGGCTGGAGACGAGCAGCACGTCGCCCTGACCCGACATCAGCGCGCGAAGGGCGAGGAACATCGCCTCCTGGCAGCCGACGGTGACCACGATCGAGTCGGGCGGCACGTCGATCCCCTCGTCCTGGCGGACCGCGTCGGCGATCAGGTCGCGGATCAGTCCGGCGGACGGGCCGTACTGGAAGACCGTCTCGCGAACCTTGGCGGGCGACCGCCCCTCGTCCTCCAGATAGGTCAGGTAGCGGCGCACGTAGGTGAAGATCTGCTCGGTGTCGAAGAAGCCGTCGTACGGCCTGCCCGGGGCGAAGGACACGGCGTCGGGGTTGCGCAGCGTCACCTCGTTCAGGAAGTTCATCGTGTCCATGACCGGATCCGCGACGCTGGAATGCAGGTCCGCCATGCGCAGCACGGCACCGCGGCCCGGCCGGTGGCCCGCCGCCTCGCCGCCCGCCTCGACGAGATCGGGGCCGATCTCGGCGATCGTCGCGACGCCGGCGGCCCTCATCTCGGCCCTGAGCTCCTCGACCAGGACTCTGAGCACCTGTTCCACACCTTCGGCGGCGCCGACCGTCAGGCCGTGCAGGACAGGACGGCCGACGAGGACCGCGTCGGCGCCGAGGGCGAGCGCGGCCAGCACGTCCCGGCCGCGCCGGACGCCGCCGCCGAGAAGGACCGGCACCCGTGCGTTCGCCACGGCCGCCACCCCGGGCAGGAGGCTGAGCGTGGCCGCCACGCCATCGTCCCGGTGAACGCCGTGGTTGGAGACGATGACGCCGTCGGCGCCGGTGTCGATCGCGCGCTGAGCGTCGGCGCCCGTCAGGACGCCCTTCGCCAGGATCGGCAGCGAGGTCAGTGAGCGCAGCCGTCCCAGTTCGGCCCAGTCGAGGGCGGGATCGGCGGCGGAGTCGGGACCCGCGGCGCCGACGGCGAGGACGACCGCCTCGAAGCCCGCGGTCTCCGCTCGTCCGAGGAGATCCTCGTTCACCGAACGATCACGGGCACGGCGGGTCTGGAGCCAGAGCGGGACGCCGCTCGCGGCGGCGAGGTCCTCGACCGGATGGGCGGCGGAGGCGCCGACCACGACCGGAGCCTCCGCGACGGCCTCCGTCCCGCGGATGACGCCGAGTTCCCCGGACTCGTGTCCGAGGGCCACCTGCGCCGGCGGGGCGGCACCCACCGGCGCGTCCCACACCCGGCCAAGGATCTTGGTGGTGGTGTCCGGGCGGTCGGGCGGCCCGCCCCGGGCGGGGAGACGCATCCGCACGCGCTCGAACGCGCCGAGGTTGGCCGCGAGCGCGCGCCGCTCGCGGTCATCGCCCTCGAAGACGTCCCAGGTCGCCGGAGAGGTTCGCGCCCGGGCCAACCGCATGAAGTCGTTCAGGGACCATTCCATTATTCGCCCTTTGCGGGAAAGAGTCGCGAGTCCCACGAATTGTTTCACCGCCGCCGAACGTCCACCAGGACGTACGATCGTTCATTCGAAGGCAATCTGCGACGCCGGACGGAAATCAGGTGTCCAACCGGCGCACGGCGCCGGTTGGACACCTTCGAGACGACCGCCGGCACCCCTGACCACTACCCTGTCAGGGCCGCCAGGTGCTTCGGAATTACCGGTCAGGGCGGTCATGTAGCAGCGCGATCGGTGCATGGGAGTGTTCTCTGTGACGGAGTTTGGCAGGATTCTGCAGTTCGACGCCGCTCGCGGCTACGGGTTCATCGCACCCGACCGGGGCGGCGCCGACGTCTTCGTCCATGTGAACGAATGCGAGGGCGACCAGTCGCGCTTCACCCCCGGAGCGCGGGTGAGGTTCGAGGTCATGGACGGCGACCGGGGAAAGAAGGCCTACTGCGTCGGCGTGGTGGCGGAGGCGACCTCTTCGGGTAACCCCGCCGAGCACGACGAGGACTCCGAATTCTGCGATGTCCTGACCATCGGGGAGATGCGCGCCACACTTACCGACATGCTTCTCCGGCTTTCTCCGGAACTGACCGGATCCCAGATCGTACGGCTTCGCGACGGTTTCCTGGCCCTCGCACGCGAACGCGGCTGGGTGGAGGGTTAGCTCAACGCCCGGAGCGGCCCGGCCCCCGGCCGGGGGCCGGGCCGCCCATCCTCATCGGTGCTCAGCCGACGCTTTCGCAATTCTCGGAGGAATGTGTCGTCTCCAATTGCTGCAGCTCCGCCGCGAACGACTTCAGGACGGAGGCGTAAGCGTGGCTCAGCTCGGCCATCGAGGACAGGCAGTGCGGGGGAAGGCCCTTCTTGATGGTCTCCTCGTGACGCACGACCGCCAGGCACGCCTCGAACATCCGCAGCAGCGCCCGGCCCGCCTCGGTGAACCGCAGGGAGGGATCCCTGCGGAGCCGTTCGAATCCGGTGACGAGTTCCGCGATGACCGTGATCGACGGCGCCATCGGCACGGGATCCCCGAGCTCGGCGGGCTTCCCGGTCACGGCCTCGGATTCGGCGGCCTTCGCCCTGGCGCCATGCCGCGGCAGGACCGGATCCTCGCCGCGGCGCACCCTGTCGCGCACGTCCGCGGCGGTGGCGGGAGAGATGCCGGCCTCCCGGGCGATCCGGCGGAGGGAGGCATCCGGATCGCGCGCGATCAACTTCGCCGCCCGCTCCCGGCCGGCCGACCCGTCGACCGGCCGGACCCTGCCGTCCCGGCCGATCCTGACGGCGGGCTGCGGGATGTCGCCGGCCACCTGTCTCCGCAGCCGGCCGACCTTCTTGTTCGACATGCCCACCACGATCGCGACCATGCGGTCCGACCACTCGGGATGGGTGACGAAGATGCGCTCGGCCGCGGCCATCCGGTCCCGCTGCGACAGGGGAAGGCCGTGCTGGATGTTGGCCGCGACCGAGAGCAGGAACACGTCGGCCTCGGTGCCATGGAAGAAGCGAGCGTCGATCTCCTCCTCACCGCGGAGGATGGCGGCGCGCAGGCGGTGCATGCCGTCGATGACCCGGCGCGACGGCAGGTGCACCACGATCGGGGGCAGAGCGCCGCCCGCGTCGGCGAGCACGCGCACATGCTCGGCGTCCTCGCCCTCCAGCCGCGGCGATCCCGCCGTCACCAGCGATGCTATCGGTATTCGCGCCACCGCCGAACGCTCGATGCCTTCCTGCTGAACGGAGAGATGCCTGACGAGCGCGTTCTCACTCGAGAATGTTCCACCTGCGTTTGCCTCACGTCCAGTACCGTCCACACCGACCAACCCCAACCAGGAAGATGAAGCCGCCCACACAGCAGACTCATTCACCGTTCACTGCACTGAGGCCCGCTGTTGGGAGCCCACGAGCGACCCGATGCGGAAATGGGTACTCGAAGAACAGCGTCCGGTTACTCTGATCGAACAGGCCCATGAATGGCCGACCACGTGCGGAGCCGCGTGTGGGAGCCGGACTCCCGTCCGCCCGTCCCCCGTCTTCCCTCCAGTAGATTGCGCCCCGCCGCGATCTTCACCCGACGTTACCGAGACCACCCTTACCGATGGCTAACCGAACAAGAGCCGAATGGTTAGCCGACTTCCACGGACCATCGAATGGTCGCCGGACGCGATCCGATTGTCACCGGGCGTACACGGTAACCGCATCGAGAGTGAATGCGGCCGCGCGTGCACCGGGCTGCCCCGAACGGGTGTTTATGGTCAGCGAACTGATCTGATCGGTTTGACCAGAAGTCCGCTGACCACCGCCATGACGGCCGCCAAAAGGAACAGAAGCGTGTAACCACCGAGGCCGACGCTCGCGATCGCCACGATCGGAGCGACCACGACGGCACTGCTGCCCGCCATGTTCATCGTGCCGAGGTCTCTGCCCCGGTCCTCGTCGTTGCGCAGGAGCTGGGTCACGAGCGCCTGCCCGACCGCCAGATGGGCGCCGTAGCCGGCGCCGAGCGCGGTGGCGGCGACGACGGCCACCGTCCAGGTCGGCACCGACGCCATCCCGGTCAGGGCGACGGCCATCAGCAGCGCGGCGGCGACCACGAATATCCTGCGCCGTTCCAGGCGGTCGGACAGGCGGCCGATCAGCAGGCCCACCAAGACGATGCCCGAGGTGAACAGCAGGCTGAGCACCGCCACGCCCTCGGCGGGGTCATCGACCCGGATCTCGTCCCGGAGAAAGTAGAGCAGATAGACGGTGGCCAGTGACGTCGCGAGCTGTGCCGCGAAGCGCCCGGCCCACGCCCAGGCGAATTCGGGCCCCAGGGAGCCCGGATCGGGAAGCCGCCGTTGCCGCCGCTCCGCCCGCGCCGGCGCGGGCACGTCCCGCCCGATGAACGCATAGGGGACGGCGAGCAGCACCGCCAGCCCGGCGACCAGTGGATAGGCGTCCTCGATGGAGAGGCTCGACACCAGCAGCGTCCCGGCGACCAGTCCCACCGGCTGGGCGAGGTCGACCACGGCGAACACCGTGCCCCGGCGGTTCACCTCCACGCGGTCGGCCACCACGGCGCACACCACCGCGTGGACGCCGCCCGTACCGCCGTGCACGAGCGCCCAGCACAGGCCGACGCCGAGGAGCGACGACTGCAGGGGAAGCGCGAGCAGCGCGACCGCGCACACCGCGGAGCCGCCGATGATCCAGGAGCGGCGCCGGCCGAACCGCCACCGGGTGCGGTCGGAGAGCACGCCCATGAGGGGAGCCGAGACGACGGCCGCCGAGGCGCCCGCGGCGGTCACGATTCCGAGCGCCAATTCCTTGCGCGCGGCGCCGATGACCTCGATCTGCGAAGGCAGCAGGACCTGCGCGGACGCCAGCAGTCCGAGCCACGATCCGAGGGTGACCGCGAAGAGCGCGGCGATCCACGAATATGAGAATGAAGCGAATGGTGGACTTTTCTTGGCGGGGGACGACGTTAACACAGGGGGATGACGCATTGGGAGCCTACAAACCCCGTACCCTCGACAGCATCGTATGGGCGCCGCTCGAATCTAGCACAGCCCCGGCAGGCCCATAACCCATTACCCATGAGCCGGTCAGACGCGCCCTGGCCCATTAAGGTCCGACCTCATCGCACATTACTGAGCTTCGGGAGACGGCGATTCATCACGGAAGTCGACGCGCTCCCGCAGCCGCTCTTCGGCGGTGTGCTCGACGCGGGCCATGGTCAGCCGCAGGACCGGCGGGGCCATCACCGAGGTCACGATCGCGACCAGGACGATGATGGTGTACGCCTCGGGCCCGAGCACGCCGAGCCGCAGCCCCACCATCGCGATGATCACCTCGATGACGCCGCGGGCGTTCATCCCGGCGCCGAGGGCGAGCGCCTCCCAGTGCCCGATCCGGCTGGCCCGGGCTCCCAGGTACGCACCCGCGAACTTGCCGAGGACCGCCGCGAGCAGCACGCCGAGCCCGGCCAGCAGGACGCCGGGCCTGGCGAGCGCGGTCAGGTCCATGCGCAGCCCGGCGGTCGCGAAGAACACCGGCGCCAGCACCGACAGCACCACCCCGCGCAAGGGGGCCAGCCTGGCGGGATCCAGCCCGCAGCTGCTGATCACTATCCCGCACACGAAGGCGCCGAGCACGGCCTCCAGCCCCATCGCCTGCGTGCCCGCCGCGGCCAGCAGCACCAGGGCGCTCACCAGCGCGAGCGTGACGCCGTCCCCGCTCGCCCGATCGTGGCGGTCGGAGGCCCGGAGCACGGCCCGGATCAATGGGCGGACCGCCGGCGCGCAGGCGATGGTGAGCACCACGTAGCCGATCGAGAGCGCCACATGGCCGGCCTGCACGCCGCCGGTGGCCATCGCCGCGACCACCGACAGCAGCAGCCACCCGACGATGTCGTCGATCATCACCGCGCACAGGGTCAGCTGCCCCACGTTGCGGTGCAGCAGGCGCATCTCCATCAGCGTCTTGGCGATGACGGGGATCGCGCTCACCCCCATCGCCACGCCGAGGAACAGCGCGAACGTGCCGCGGTCGGCCGTACCGGGCACCAGCGAGGCGGGCAGGACCAGCCCCACGACGACCCCGAGCCCGAGCGGGACCGCCACTCCGGCCGCGCTGACCCGGGCGGCGGTCGTCCCCCTCCGCCGGACCAGGCCGAGGTCCATGTGCGCACCGGTCAGGCCGACCAGCAGGAGGACACCGATCTGTCCCACCGCGTCGAGCAGGTGGAACTGGGCGGTGTCCTGCGGCAGGAACCAGTCGTAGAAGCCGGGCGCCAGGTTCGCCAGCACCGAGGGACCGACCAGCACGCCCGCGCACAGCTCCCCCACGATCGCCGGCAGCCCGAACCGGACCGCCACCCTGCCCAGTCCCACCGCGAGCGCGAGCAGTGACCCGACTTGCAGCAGGAAGAGCAACAGGTCATGGGGGCTGATCGGCGCCACCGGACCAACCGCGACTGGCATGGAGTTCCCTTCACCGGGACTCCGCGAGCCACCGGGCCGGTCGGACGTGTGCGGGTCAGGCGCTCGGGTGGGTCCAGTGCAGCCCGTCCGGCGTGCTGACGAGCCCGTCCGGGAAGAGCGGCGCCGGCTCCACGCCCAGCAGGACCTCCGCCTGCATGTTCGCGCTCTCGGCCATCGCGTTCGCCACCACGGGCCTGCCGTGCAGGTCGCCGGAGTCCGTGCCGCTCCGGCCGGCGGCCGCCAGTGCCTCGGTCCCGCTCACCAGCTCCTCGGAGACCGACTGCGGCGTGGCGTCGATCACGTCGCCGGAGGCCAGCCCGCCGACGAGCTCCACGAAGGCCTCCAGCTCCGAGTCGGGATAGTTCGTCACCTTCTTGGCCGCCCAGAAATAGGACCGCTCGTCCGCCTGCATCCCGTAGAAGGAGACGAGGAACTCGTAGAAGACGCCGTACTCTCGCCGGTAGCGGCGTTCGAACTCCTGGAACGCCTCCTTCTCCCCGACCGTGCCGGCCAGGCAGCTGTTCACGGAACGCGCGGCGAGCAGCCCGCTGTAGGTCGCGAGGTGCACCCCCGAGGAGAAGACCGGATCGACGAAGCAGGCGGCGTCCCCGACCAGGACCATGCCCGGCCGCCAGAACCGGGTGTTGCAGTACGAGTAGTCCTTGCGCACGCGCAGTTCCCCGTAGGGGCCCGACGTCACCCGCCGCGCGCCGGCCAGGTACTCCTTGATCAGCGGGCACGCCTCGATGAGGCGGTTCAGCGCCGCCTCCCGGTCGCCCTGCACCTTGCTCGCGGCGTCCCGGTGCACGACGGCTCCCACGCTGGTCAAGGTCGGCGAGAGCGGGATGTACCAGAACCAGCCGTCCTCGAAGGCGGCCGACAGGATGTTGCCCGAGTTGGGGGCCGGCAGGCGTTTGCCGCCCTCGAAGTAACCGAAGAGCGCGAGGTTGCGGAAGAACTCCGAGTAACGTCGCTCCCCTCCGACATGGCGGTAGGTGCGGCCGGTGTTGCCCGACGCGTCCACCACGAATGCCGACTCGACCGTGTGCTCGTTCCCGTCAGCGTCGACATAGCGGACGCCGCCGATCCTCCCCTCGTCCTCGAGCACGCCGATCACGGTGCTCTCCTCCCGCACCTCGACGCCGTGCCGGCGCGCGTTGTCCAGCAGGATCTGGTCGAACTTCATCCGTTCGACCTGGTAGGCGAACGACGTCGGGCCCGCGAGCTTCGGCGAGACCGCGAAGCTGAACGTCCACGGCTCGGGATTGGAGCCCCAGCGGAACGTCCCGCCCTTCTTCCTCGTGAACCCCGCGCTCCGCAGTTCCTCGTCCACGCCGAGCAGCCTGGCGATGCCGTGCGCCGTCGCGGGGAGCAGCGACTCGCCGATCTGGTAGCGCGGGAACGTGTCCCGTTCTAGGAGCAGGACCCGGTGCCCCTGCTTCGCGGTCAGGGTGGACACGGTCGACCCGCCGGGGCCGCCGCCGATGACCACGATGTCGAAGCTCTCCGCCGTGGATGAACTCACTTCTCCTCCAGTTCAGTCGATCGAGGCGAGCAACGCGCGCACCGCCGATCCGATCCGGGCCATCGGGGCCGCCCGGCCCATGTCGCGGTGCTCGCAGTCCACCTCGTGCTCGTGCACCTCTCCCTCGACGAACGGCTTCCACGCCGTCGCCGACAGGCCGTCCCGGTCCCCGCGGACCGCGGTGAAGAGGTGGGCGTCCCCGCTGACCCGCGGTGGGGCGTGGTCCAGCAGGATCTTGTAGTTCGCGGCGAACACGTCGACGATGCGCCCGATGGTGACCTCGTCGAGGCTCGCCAGCGCGCTGCCCTCGCGGCGGGCGAGCCACAGCACGGTCGTGCGGTCGATCGGCCCGGTCACCGCCTCATCGGACGGCAGGTCGATGAAGTGCAGGAGATCGGCCAGCAGGTCCGCCTCGGTGCCCGCGTGCCGCAACCGGGAGGGGACCCGGGGATGGGTGTCGAGCATCGCGAGGAACTCGACCCGCTCTCCCTGCTCCTGGAGCCGGGCCGCCAGCGCGTGCGCCACCAGGCCGCCGAAGGACCAGCCGAGCAGGCGGTACGGCCCGGTGCCCCGCACCGACCTGATCACCGTCAGGTAGCGGTCCACCATCTCGTCCATGCCGCGGCTCGGCGGCAGGCGGCCGGTCAGCCCGCCGGCCTGGATCCCGTACACCGGCTGCTCCGCGTCGAGATGGGGCAGCAGCCTCGCGTACGACCAGCCGATCCCGCCCGCCGGGTGCACGCAGAACAGGGGCGGCCTCGACCCGGATTCGCGGAGCGGCAGCAGGACCTCCAGCGCGCTCTCCCGCCGGTCGAGCCCGAGCAGCCGGGCGAGCCGGCCGGGGGTGCCCGCCTCCACGATCGACGCGATGGGCAGGTCGTCGCCGAGCGTGAGGCGTATCCGGCTCGCCAGCCGGGCGGCGAGCAGCGAGTCCCCGCCGAGCTCGAAGAAGTTGTCGTCGATGCCGACCGCGGGCAGCACGAGCACCTCGGCGAAGATCCTGCACAGGACCTCCTCCTGCGGCGTCCGGGGCGCGGCACGGGAGCCGCGGGGCACGAACCGGGGCGCCGGCAGCGCGCCCAGGTCGAGCTTGCCGCTGGCGGTCAGCGGGAGCGCGGGGATCGCCACCACGGCCGCCGGGACCATGTAGTCCGGGAGGGCCTCGGCCACCCTGCGGCGCAGGCCCGCCGCCGAGACGTGGCCGTCCTCGACCGGCACCGCGTAGGCGACCAGGTACGCGGTGTCCCCCATGCGCCGCAGCCGCACCCGCGCCTGCGCGACCTCGGGGTCGGTGAGGAGCACCTCCTCGATCTCGGCGGGCTCGATCCGGTATCCGCGGATCTTGATCTGGTCGTCCGCGCGGCCGTGGAAGTCGAGCATGCCGTCGGGGCGCCGGCTGGCGAGGTCGCCGGTGCGGTACATGCGGGAGCCGTCCGAGCGGAAGGGATCGGCGACGAACCGGGCGGCGGTGAGGCCCGGCCGGCGCAGGTATCCCCGCGCGAGCCCGTGCCCCGAGACGAACAGCTCCCCGACCGAGCCGACCGGCGCCGGCCGCAGGCGGTCGTCCAGCACGTACGCCCGGGTGTTGAGGATCGGCCGGCCGATGGGGGGCCTGCCCGCCCCCGGCGGCAGGCGCGCCATCGTCGCGCACACCGTGCTCTCGGTCGGCCCGTAGCCATTGATCATCAGCCGGCCGCGCGACCACCGGTCAGCGACGCCCGCGGGGCAGGCCTCCCCCGCCACGATGAGCGCGAGGTCCGGCGGCAGCCGGTCGGGCCCTTCCTGGAGGGGCAGTACCGCGGGCGGCAGCGTGGCGTGGGTGATGGACTCCCTGGTGACCACGTCGGCGAGCGCCGCCCCCGGCATCAGCCGCTCCTGCGGCGCGAGCACGAGCGTCGCGCCGTGCAGGAGCGCCATGCAGATCTCGGACACCGCGGCGTCGAAGCCCAAGGAGGCGAACTGCAGGACGCGGCTGGCCGGCCCGACGCCGAACTCCTCCGCTTGGGCCGCGGACAGGCTCGGTATCCCGCGATGGGTGACGACCACCCCCTTGGGACGACCCGTGGAGCCCGAGGTGTAGACCACGTAGGCGGGATGGCCGACGTGCAGGGGCGCGACGCGGTCCCGGTCGTCGGTGAGGTCCACCGGTGAACGGCCGGCGGCCTCGCCGTCCAGTGCCGCGAACGGCAGGACCCGGCCGTGCCGCCCGAGGTGCGGCGGGGACCCGTCCGCGGTCAGCGTCAGCGCCGGCCCGGCGTCCTTCAGCATTCCGGCGACGCGGGGTGCCGGGTGCGACAGGTCGACGGGGAGCACCGCGCCGCCGGCCTTGAGCACGGCGAGCATGGCCACGATGACGTCGATGGATCGCGGTATCGCCAGGGCGACGACCTGTTCCGGGCCGATCCGCCGGTCCACGAGGGCGCGGGCCAGCCGGTTCGCCCGCGCGTTGAGCGCGGCGTAGCCGCAGTCACGGCCCTCGAAACGGAGGGCGACGGCACGGGGGGTACGCGCCGCCTGCGCCTCGAACAGGGCCGGGAGGGTCGCCTCCGGGAGTTCCCTGTCCGTCTCGTTCCATGGGGCGAGCGGCCGCCCGCCGACGTCCCGGCCGACGGTCAGCGTATCGGGTCCGGGCGACGCGGACTGGCTCATGCACTCTCTCCCACTGGCTGGGCGGCCGCGACGGGCCGGACGGATTCGGGGCCGATGTCGGCGAGCGCGCGAAGGCCCGCGAGGGCCATGGCGTCGGTCAGCTCGCCGAGCAGGATGTCCAGCACGTCCGTCACTCCCTGGGCGGCGCCGACCGCGAGGCCGTGCAGGACCGGCCGGCCGAGGAGCACCGCGTCGGCGCCGAGCGCGAGCGCGGCGAGCACGTCCCGCCCACGGCGCACTCCCCCGTCGAGCAGGACGGGGACGCGCCCGGCCACCGCCGCCGCGATCTCCGGCAGGACGTCGAGGGTGGCGGGGACGCCGTCGAGCTGCCGGCCGCCGTGGTTGGACACGACGATGCCGTCCGCCCCGGCCTCGGCCGCCCGCACCGCGTCGGTGCCGGTGAGGATCCCCTTGAGCAGGATCGGCAGCGCGCTGACCGAGCGCAGCCAGTCCACCACCGACCAGTCGAGGTCGGGGGCGAACTCGGCCCTGGCGTGCGCGGCCGGCACGGTGAAGTCGTGGCCGTCGAGGTTGGCGGGGACGATCCCCTCGGGAAGCCGGAACCCGTTGCGCAGGTCGCGCAGCCTCCGGCCGAGGCGGGGCGCGTCGACGGTGAGGACGAGCGCCTCGAAGCCCGCGCCCTCCGCACGTTCGATGATGCGCCGCGTCATCGAGCGTTCGCGCAGGCAGTAGACCTGGAGCCAGAGGGGGCCGCCGGCGCCGGAGAGCTCCCGAAGGTCGCGTCCGGCGAAGGTGCTGATCACGACGGGCACGCGGGCGGCCGCCGCCGTCCCGCGCACGGTGGCGAGCTCGCCCAGCGGGTGGGCCAGGGTCTGGTAGGCCAGCGGGGCGATCGCCACCGGCGCGTCCCAGGCGCGGCCGAGGATCGTGGTCGCGGTCTCGGGACGGCCGGCGCCGCGCAGGACCAGCGGCCGCAGCCACCGCCGGTCGAACGCCTCGACGTTGGCGGCGAGGGTCCGTTCCTCACCGGCGCCGCCCTCGAAGAAGTCCCAGACCGCGGGGTCGAGCCGGGCCCTGGCCGATCGCGCGAAGTCGTCGAGCGTCAGTCTCATCGCCGGGGAGCTCTTCAGTCCTGGGCGATCGGGTCGCTCGCCTTCCGGCGCTCCACGGCCTCGTAGAGGGCGTGGATGTTGTTGCTGCCGAAGGTGCGGGCGCCGCGGCGGTCGATCAGTTCGTAGAAGAGGGTGCCCCTCGGGTGCCGCGACTCGGTGAAGATCTGGAGCATGACCCCCGAGTGGTCGCGGTCGGCCAGGACGTTGAGCTCGCGCAGCGCCTCCACCGGGACGTCGATCGGTCCGAGGCGGGACGGCAGCATGTCGTAGTAGCTCGGGGGCGTGGTGAGGAACCGCACGCCCCTCTCGGCGCTCTCGGCCACGGCGGTCAGGATGTCCTCGGTCAGGAACGCGATGTGCTGGACCCCGGCGCCGTCGTGGGCCGCGACGAACGCGTCGATCTGGCCCGGGTCGCGGGTGACGTCCGGCTCCAGGATCGTGAGGGTCAGGCGTTCGGAGCGGCTCTGGACGACCTTCGAGTCCATGGCCTGGGAGCCGACGACGATCCGCTCCTCGAAGATCTGGCGCAGGCCGAAGACCTCCTCGTAGCGGCGCACCGTCTCCCCGAGCGTGCCCGCGGGAACGCAGACCGCGATGTGGTCGACGTCCGTGACCAGGCCCCAGCCGGAGCGGCCGCAGCCGGTCTCCTCGATCAGCGGGGCGAAGGGGCCGCCCGGCAGGTCGCGGGAGACGAAGCGGTGCTCCACGTCGCCGAACCCGGTCACCGAGGCGAAGCAGACCCGGGCGCCCTCGGGACCGAAGGTCTCCGGCGGGGCGACGGGGGCGGCCCCGCGCTCGACCGCCTCGGCGAACGCGGCCTGCGCGTCGTCGACGCGCAGGGCGATCACGCCGACGCCGTCGCCGTGCCGCGCGACGTACTCGGCGGCACGGCTGTCCGGGCTGGTGGCCGAGGTCAGCAGCAGGGTGATGCCGTCCTGCCGCAACAGCACCGACTCACATCCGCGAAGGCCCGTGTGGGCTCCACCGCGGCCTGCCAAAGCGAAACCGAACTGGTCGCGCAGAGCGGTGGCCGCCTCCTCGGCGTCCTCGACGAATAACTCGATGTGATCTATCGAGCGGATCTCCATGTGTCACCTCCAGGTCGCGCGCCGGCCGGCTCTGGCGGCGGTGCACTGCGGATCGTGCTCATGACGGCCGCCTTCCGAAGCGGCCGGCCTTCTCCAGGACGTCCTCGCTGTAGAGCCGGAGCGCCTGCTGCAGCGCGAACTCGGCCATGTAGAGGCGGAACTCGTCCTCCGGCTCCGCCGCGAAGTTGAGCATGTGCCGGTTGGCCGCCACGGCGGGGCCGCGTGAACGCGCGAGGACGCGTTCGACGGCCTCGTCCAGCTCGTCGCTCTCGTGGACCTCGTCCACCAGCGGGCGGGCGTCGGCCTCGGTGGCCCGGATCCGCCGGCCGCCGAGGATCACCTGGCGCGCGAGCCGATGGCCCGCGGCGCGCGGGAGGCGGAGGTTCGCGGCCCCGGGGATGATGCCCTCCTGGGCGGCGGGCAGGCTGATGTAGGCGTCGGCCGCGGCCAGGACGTGGTCGAACACCAGCAGCAGCTGGGCGCCGCCGCCGATCGCGAACGTGTCCACGGCGGCGACCCACGGCTTCCCGGCGGCCGGGGAGCGCCACGCCGCCGGGCCGTCGGTGCGCACGCCGCGCACGATCTTGTGGATGTAGCCGAGCTCGCGCCCCAGGAGGAAGCCGGCCAGCGAGATGCCCCCGGCGTGCAGCGCCTTCAGGTTGATGCCGGCGCTGAACACCCGCCGCCCGCGGTGGCGGGGATGGGTCATCGTGCCGCCGCGCAGCAGGCACACCTCCACGGCCGGGTCGAGCTGCGCCAGGTCGACGGCGGTCTCCATGTCCGCGACCTGGCGCTCGTCCTCGGCGTTGAGGCAGTCGTCCCGGCACATGGTCAGCCGGGCCACGCCGTCGGCGCGCTCCAGGGTCACCGATCCGAGGTCGGCCGTTCCGGTCGCGGTGAACTCCGGCAGCAGGGCGAGAGCGCGCGGTGTCGGGCGCAGCATCGCGTCGACCAGGTGGGCGCCGGCCGATCGCGAGCGCAGCACACCGCGGAAGAAGATGCCCTGGTCGATCTCGTGGCCCTCCTTGGCCGCCTGCGGCCTGGCGCGCTCGGCCGCGAGCCGTTCCGCGCCGGGGACCAGCCCCGGAAAGGCCAGGGCGGCGGCCTCGGCGAGCTCGGCCACCCGCAGCCGGCGTGTGCGGCCGGCGGTGAGCTCGTCGTAGACGGCCTCGGCATGCCGGTCCATGAACCGGGAGCGCAGCGCGCGGGCCGACTCCAGGGCCGACGCGGCGGCCAGTCTCTGTTCCGGCGACCGCTCCCCCGGCTCGGGCAGGCCCGCCAGCAGGTCATCGACCCGGGTCGCCGCCTCCGCGAGCTCGGCGCGGGCGGCGTCCAGGCCGGACGCCTCCGCGCGAGGAGCGCTCCGCGTCCGGTGGTCGGCGGCGGTCACGACGCGGCCCCGACGGCGGCGCGGCGCAAGACCCGGTCACAGGCCGCCAGATGGGCGCCCAGCGCCTCCTCGAAACCGGTCGTGGACGCCTCCGACATCAGCTGCCGCCGGATGGCCAGCTCGGATCCCGGCACGGCCGTCACCTCCACGGCCGCCAGGGCGCCCTCCGGGTCGTCGGCCACCTCGTCCACCAGATGCAGGGCGAGCGCGTCGGCGGCGGCGACCGGGGTCCCGAAGAGCACGGCCCGGCGGATCGGCGCGGCGGCCGCGCCGCGCTGCGCGAGGCGGTAGAGCGCCATCCCCGGCCAGGTCGTCCCCGCCAGGACGGAGGGCACCAGGCGCACCGCGGGGGTGGCGATGCGGTAGTCGGTGGCCAGCAACGCGTCCAGGGCCGGCCCGCCGCAGTCGCCGTCGGCCACGGCGACCGTGACCGCGGGCAGGCGCTCCAGCCGGCGCAGCGCGCGTTCCCACTTGCTGACGAGATCCACCGTCAGCCCCGCCGGCCCGGGCCCGCCGGGCGCGCCCGACACCCGGAGGACGACCCTGCTCGCGCCGGCCCGGTCCTCCGCGGCGTCGCAGACGGCGGCCACGGAGGCCACCATCCCGGGCGTCACGGGCCCGCGCCCGTCGATGGTCAGGGGCAGGTCACCGGGCGCCCGCGCGGGCAGATCCCCGATCGTCTCGTACTGTGCGTTCGTCATACCGCCGCCCCCGTCACCACTGCACCAGTGCCGTCTCGATGGTCGATCCGGGTCCCATGGCCATCAGGACCCCGTACTCGCCGGGCCGGGTGACGCGTTCCCGGAGCAGCCGCTCGTAGGAGAACAGGAACGAGCCGCTCGACAGGTTGCCGTAGTCGCGCAGGACGCCGGTCGTGTGCCGGACGTCGTGGCGGGTGAGGCCCAGGTTCATCCGCACCGCGTCGATGACCTTCTTGCCGCCGGAGTGCACCAGCCAATGGCCGATGTCGCTGCGGCGCAGGCCGGCGCCGGACAGCAGCCGCGCGACGACGTGGCCGGCGTTCGCGCCGACCACGTACGGGATCTCCGGGGCGAGGTAGAAGCTGAACTTGCCCTGCGCGTCGTCCCAGTCGTAGCGCATCGCGCCGATCGCGTCGCCGATGAGGTGGCCGGCGAAGCCCAGGATGCGGGGACCGGCGGACGCGTGCCCGGCGGTCGTGTCCGCGCCGTCCGAGGGGCCGGCGACGAGGGCGACGGCGGCGGCACCGTCGCCGAACAGGCTGTTCACCACGGCCGTGCGCATCGTGCCGTCGATGACGTAGCCGGCCGAGCACGCCTCCGCGCACAGCATCACGGCGACCTTGCCGGGGTTGGCGGCGGCCCAGCCGGCGGTCGCGTTCAGCGCGTTGAGGCCGCCGTTGCAGCCCATCCCGACGACGTCGACGCGGACGACGCCGGGCGGGATGCCCGTGTCGCGGATGAGGTAGGCGCTCAGGCCCGGGCTGAGGAATCCCGTGGTGGTGACGCAGCACAGGTAGTCGATGTCGGCCAGGCCGAGGCCCGCGTCGTCCAGGCAGGCCCGGACCGCCTTCGCCCCCATCTCCAGGGCGTGGGCCTTGTGCTTGGCGAGCAGGTCGCCCTGGGCCTCGGTGACGCGGCCGCCGCCGGCGTCCCGCGGGGGGAGCACGAGGTGGCGCCGCTCGATCGCGCTGTTGAGGAAGACGGACCGGACCCGGGGATCGGTGATGTCGAAGATGTCGAGGATCTCGCGCTGGGAGTAGGACGTCTCCGTGGTCGCGGTGCCGATGCCCACGATCCTGGTGGCACCGGCCGATAAGGAGCGATCGGGCGCGGCGGGACCGGACGCCGGCGCCCGGACGGTGATCGTCATCGGAACGTCCACCCCCACATGCGGGGCTTGCTGCGGACGGGGACCACCGCTGTGAGCATGTCGGCGCCTGCCTTCCGGTGTGTGGTGGTTGCGGGATCGGACGCGGCGGGCGGCGCGGGGGTGCGCCGCCCGCCGATGGCATGGGGGCGCGGCCGTCACCAGCGCCATTCCTGCCGGCCGTAGAGGTGGCCGGCCGGGATCCCCCGGTCCTTGCACCAGGTCAGGAACTCGTCGATCTGCTTGATCTGGTACGTGTCCTCGTCGTAGGTGGTGGCCATGACGTGGCCGAGCCAGGGTTCCTCGCCCATGGCGTACACGTACGCCGACCCGGCGCCGAGCTCGGTCATGATGGCGGCGGCCTGCTCGGCGTTGGAGCCGGAGAGCTTGCGCGAGTCGCTCATCTTCTTGGTGACCGGGATGGTCAGCAGCGCCTGGTAGAGCCAGGTCAGCGGCGCGCCGTCGCACTCCATGCCGAGGAAGGCCATGTCGGCGACGCCCAGGTGCTGCCGCACGTGGCGGTAGAGCGACGGGGCGATGCCGGAGGAGTCGGCGCCGACGTAGATCTTCTTGCCCGCCAGCTCGACCCAGTACGTCGACTTCGCCCGGATGTCGAGGTCGCAGTGCTCTCCGAGGAACGGCGTGGCGGTGACCTTGCCGCCCGGGAAGTCGACCTCGTCGAAGTCGTCGACCTCCGTGACGGAGAACCCCAGGTGCTTGAGCATCAGGCCGAGGGACGGGTCGGACAGGTTGCCGCGGGACGCGCGCGGCACGACGACGCTGCCGACCCGGCCGCGCAGTTGCAGCAGCGTCTCGAGCACGATGTGGTCCTGGTGCCCGTGGGTGATCAGCACCAGGTCGATGCGGTCGGGGAGGTCGTCCAGGGTGTAGCGGTCCCCGGCGGAGCTGTCCGCGCTGATGAACGGATCGGTCACGATGGCGGCCTGCGGCGTCTGCAGGACCAGGCAGGCGTGCCCGAAGTAGCGCACGCGGCCGCCGGCGTCGATGTGGCGGTCGGGGGCGAGGGCGGGCCGCTCGGCGAGCATTCCGGAGAGCCGTTCGGTCTGCGCGTCGTCCAGTTCCAGCGCCTCGCGCAGGTGGCCGAGGGTCGTGGGGTGCACCCTGGCCTTGAACAGCTCCTCCAGACCGGGGTGGCGGAAGGGGATGCCGAGTTCGAGGACGTCCGGTGACGGCAGCCGCGGCGTGCTGAGGACGAACGGCCGCTCGATCCCGGTCTCGAACGACAGCTGCACCGACTGGCGCGACTCCTGGTAGAGGTCGGTGGTGTAGGCGACCGGCTCCATGAAGCGCATCTGCGCCTGGTTGTCGGTGTCGTAGGCGAGCTCGACGAGACCGCTCACCTCCGGGGGCAGCTTGTCGTACAGCGGGGTCAGGTCGAATCCGGTGGCATTGGCGCGCAGCGTTTCCTGGCCCTCGGCGACCGCCTCGGCGAACCGCAGGATATGCGCCCGGTCGCGCTTGATCCCGGCGAGCAGGTCGCGCACCTCGTCGGCGCGCTCCGCCGGGATGTTGACGAAGTAGCCGCCGCGCAGTTCCGGATTGCCGCTGGCGGCGATGTGCACCTGGGGGGACTGCAGGTACGACTCGAGGAGCGGCACCTGGAGGAACGCGAGATTCATCGCCGATTGCACCGGAGCCACCGTGTACGGCCAGGCGATAAACCGGTCCAGCAACGGCTCGACAATGACCTTCGACTTGAGGAACAGCGGCTCATCGGCCATCTGCGGCCTACCTCCGATTGAAAAGATATGGATGCAGACCGGACCATACTCTGCACTTTCCGTTCCTGGCCCGGGTGTTCAACTGCATCCGCGCGGCAGTTGAACGGGCAGGAGGGGCGGATACGGTCCATGGTATTGATCGGGTGGCCTGTGACGCCGTCACTGCCATTTTTCCGCTCCCAGACGATGGGAAATGACAGGTCTCTATGCCTTTTGTCAAGAGCAACGGAATCCGGCTCTCGTATCGGCGGTCGGGCCATGGAGAGCCAGTGCTTCTCATCATGGGGTCGTCCGCCGCGGGACATGTCTGGTCCATGCATCAGACGCCGGCGCTGAACAGGGCCGGATACGAGACGATCACGTTCGACAACCGGGGCGTCGCGCCGTCGGACGCGCCCGAGGGCGACTACACCCTCGCCGAGATGGTCGCCGACACCGCGGGACTGATCGAGGCGCTCGGCCTCGGCCCGTGCCACCTCGCCGGGGCCTCGCTGGGCGCCATGATCGCGCAGGAGCTGGCGCTCGGCCGCCCGGACCTGGTGCGCTCGGCGGTGCTGATCGCCCCCCGGGCCCGCTCCGACGCGTTCCGGCGCGCGCAGTCGGCCGCCGACCGGGAGCTGCACGCCAGCGGAGTCCGGCTGCCGCCCGGGTACCGGGCCACCCGGGCGGTGCTGGAGATGCTCTCGACCCGGACGCTGAACGACGAGGCCGCGGTCGCGACCTGGCTGGAGGTCTTCGAGGTCTCCGGGAGCGACACCGCCCATGGGCAGCTCGCCGCCGTCGAGACCCAGGGAGACCGGCGCGCCGCGCTGCGCGGGGTCACCGTGCCCTGCCGGGTCATCGCGTTCTCCGACGACCTGACCTGCCCGCCCCACCTGGCCGCCGAGGTCGCGCACGCGATCCCCGGCTGCGACCTCGTGGAGATCCCCGACGCCGGTCACATCGGGTACCTGGAACGCCCCGACGCGGTCAACGCCGCCATCATCGAGTTCCTCGGCCGCGAGAGCGGGACGGCGCCCGCGGTCAACGGCGCGGGAGTGAGGCGGGCGCCATGACGACGCCCGGCGGCTCCCGCATGGGCCCGCTCAGCCTCCGGCCGGCCCATGAGGCGGTGCCCCGCCGGCGCGTCAAGCGCGGGACGATGCGGCGGATGCTGCCGTACGCGCGGCCCTACCGGTGGCAGATCGCGCTGCTGCTGTCGACCACGGTCCTCGACGCCTGCATCGCGGCGGCCAGCCCGCTCGTCCTCAAGCTGATCATCGATCGCGGCATCGCGCGGGAGAACCTCTCCCTCGTCGTGGGGCTCAGCCTGGGGCTCGCGGGGCTCGCGCTGGTGGCCGCCGTGGCGAGCTTCGTCCAGAACCGGGCCTCGGGCCGCGTCGGCGAGGGGATCGTCTACGAACTGCGCACCGCGGTGTTCGCCCATGTGCAGCACCAGCCGCTGGCGTTCTTCACCCGCGTGCAGACGGGAAAGCTGATCAGCCGGCTCAACGCCGACGTGATGGGCGCCCGGCAGGCCCTGACGATCCTGCTGTCCCAGGCCCTGTCGGCGCTGCTGACCCTGCTCCTCGGGCTGGCCGCGATGTTCTACGTGTCCTGGCAGATCACGCTGGCGGCGCTGGCGATGATCCCGCTGTTCCTGATCCCCGGGCGGAAGATCGGGCACCGGCTGCAGCGCCTGTCCAGGGCGGTGATGGAGCAGGACGCCGAGATGAGCTCGATGATGACCGAGCGGTTCAACGTCGCGGGCGCGCTGCTGGCCAAGCTCTACGGGCGGGTTCCCGAGGAGCGGGAGCTGTTCGCCGCCAAGGCCGGCCGGCTGCGCGACGCCGGCGTCACGGCCGTGACCTGGGCGCAGTTCCTGCCGATAACCGTCATGCTGCTCACCTCCTTCACGACGGCCCTGGTGTACGGCCTCGGCGGCGCGCTGGCCATCGACGGCGCGCTCGGGGTCGGGAGCCTGGTCGCCATGGTGGCGCTGCTGCTCCGGTTGTACGGCCCCATCAACCAGCTCTCCAGCATGCAGTCGTCCGTCATGACGGCCCTGGTGAGCTTCGACCGCGTCTTCGAGGTGCTCGACCTCCGGCCGCTCGTGGCGGAACGGCCGGGCGCGCGTGCCCTGCCGGTCTCCGGGCCATCCGATGAGGAGGGCCGGCCCGGGGGCGGCGCGTCCGGCGTCGAGTTCGAGAACGTCTTCTTCCGGTACCCGGCCGCCGAGGAGGTGTCGCTGGCGTCGCTGGAGTCGGCCGCGCAGCCCGCGACCGACCGGGTCGGCGCCTCCCGCGGAGTCCTGCACGACCTGAGCTTCCACGTCCCGGCGGGCACGCTCACCGCGCTGGTCGGCCCGTCGGGCGCCGGCAAGACGACCATCACCCATCTGGTGCCGCGCCTGTACGACCCGACGTCGGGCACGGTGCGCATCGGCGGCCACGACGTCCGCGACCTGACCTTCGCGTCCCTGGGCGAGCACGTCGGCGTGGTCACCCAGGACGCGCACCTGTTCAACGACACCCTGCGCGCCAACCTGCTGTACGCGCGGCCGGACGCCGGCGAGCGGGACCTCGTCGAGGCGTGCAAGGCCGCGCTGATCTGGGACACCATCGAGAGCCTTCCCGACGGGCTCGACACCATGGCCGGCGACCGGGGCTACCGGTTCTCCGGAGGGGAGAAGCAGCGGATCGCGCTGGCCCGGCTCCTGGTCAAGGCCCCGCCCATCGTCGTGCTCGACGAGGCCACGGCCCACCTGGACTCGGAGTCCGAGGCGCGGATCCAGCGGGCGCTCACGACGGCCCTCGCCGGCCGCACCTCGCTGGTGATCGCGCACCGGCTGTCCACCGTCCGGGAGGCGGACCAGATCCTGGTCATCGACTCCGGGACGGTCCGCCAGTGCGGGACGCACGACAGCCTGCTGGCCGAGGGCGGCCTCTATGCCGACCTGTACCACCGCCAGTTCGCCGGCCAGGCCGCGCAGCCGGCGGACGCCGGAGAGCGATGAGAGGGCACAGCCGATGACCGACTATCTGCCGCAGGTGGCGACCGTTCCGTTCCGTCTGGGCCGCCCGGAGGACCTGCCGGGCGATCTGGCGGAGGTCGCCGCCGCCGGGGCCGGCACCCGGCACGCCGTCCGGCTCCTCGACGACGCCGCGTGGACCGGCTGCGACACGCTGGAAGGCGCCGCCCGCGCCGCGCGCGCGGCGCTGGCCGCCGACCACGGGCCTCGCGTCCGGGACGACCCGCGGGAGTCGGCGGCCAACCGCGACAACGACCTGGCCTTCGGGATCGAGCGCCACGGCGGCGCCGCGCTCCCGCTGATGGTCGACGCCGGGCTGGCCGCGCTGATCGGGCTTCTGGAGGCGGCCCGCCGGTGCGGCACCGGGCTGCCCGGGGACGACTGGGCCGACCTGTTCGCCGGCTTCGCGACGGTGACCTGCTGGCCGGCCGACCCCGCCGACCCTCCCGTCCGTCCGGCGCCGGGCCCACCGCGCCCGCGTGGTGAGGCACTGCCGAAGGACGCGCTCCGCAAGTGGGTCCGCGGCCACCACGTCTTCATGGTCTTCGCCCAGTGCGGCGCGGTCGCGCTGCGCTGCCTGCGCTCGGCCGCCGACGCCGGCGACACGGCCGGCGCCCGGTCGGCGGCGCGGACCGCCACGACCATGATGCGCGCTTCGCGCGGTGCCCTGCGCTTCGCGGGCGACTCCGGCAACGACGAGTACGTGGCGGAGATCCGGCCGACGCTGATGCCGCCGATCGCCCCGCCCAAGATGAGCGGGCTGCGCTGGCGGGACCACGAAGCGCTGATCGGCGCGCTCGCCGGCGCGGGCGACGCCTGGGCCGCGCTCGGCGACGACGGGCTGATCGCCGGCTTCCGCGACGCGCTGGACGGCGCGTACGCCGCGCACCGCGGCGTGTGCGAGCACTTCGTGGGCGACAGCTCCCCGAGCCTGCTGGCCACCGCCGGGTCCCGCCGGTCCGCGGTCGGGGTGCTCTCCCAGTTCCGGGACAAGCGGCTCGGCCTGCTGCCGCCCTCCGGCGGCCGGGAGGGCTGACGGATCGGACCGGGCCCGCCGCCGTCATGGGCGGCCCGCCGTCACGACCCCCATCCCGCTCGGCAGGCGCAGCGTGGACCGCGGCTCCAGCCCGGCGTCGCGCAGCAGCCGCCGGACGGCCTCGTCCCCGCGCTCGCCGCCGCCGTCGCCGCCGAACAGCGACATCAGGTAGAGGTCCATCCCGGCCGCGAACCGGGACGAGTCGTCGGTCCCGCCGTCCGGCAGCAGGTCGATGACCATGAGCGTGGCGTCCGGCGGCATCGCCGTGCGGCAGACGCGCAGGATGTCGACCGCCCGTTCGTCGTCCCAGTCGTGCAGCACGTGCGACAGCAGGTACAGGTCGCCGCCGGACGGGACCTCCGCGAAGAAGTCGCCGGCGACGAGCGAGCAGCGGCCGGCGAGCCCCCGGGCCGCGAGCCGGCCGGCCGCGCGCGCCACCGTGCCGGGCAGGTCCAGCAGCCGGCCGTGCGCCCCCGGCACCCCCTCCAGCAGGCGTGCGAGCAGTTCGCCGTCGCCACCGCCGACGTCGACGATCCGCCGGTACGGGGTGAAGTCGACGGCGCCGAAGACCTCGTCGAGCTCGACGCGCAGCCCCTCGGCCTGTGACCGGTCGAACGTCGCGTTCAGTTCCGGCTCGCCTGTCAGGTGCTCGAAGAAGCCGGTGCCGAAGGCGTCGGTGAACGCCGACCCGCCGGTGCGGGCGGTGTGGCCCAGCCGCGTCCACGCGGTGCCGACCGGACCGCCCAGCAGCAGCGCGGTCGGCCGGGCCGAGCCGGGCGCGTCCTCGCACAGCGTCGCGCCGAGCGGGGTGAGCCGGAAGGCGCCGTCGGCGTCCGCGGCGAACACGTCGAAGGCGCTGAGCGCGCGCAGCAGCCGCCGCACGGCGCCGGGATGGGCCGACACGCGGGCGGCCAGCTCCTCGGCCGTGCGCGGACCGTCGCGCAGCTCGTCGGCGAGCCCGAGCTCGGCCACGACGCACAGGGCCCGGGACACGATCTGCCCGTGCAGGAGGGCGCGCATCCGCACCGCGTGTTCGGTCATTTCGTGCTCCCCTCGTCCCGTGTGCTCAGCCACTCGGTCATCGCCTCCCCGACCAGCGGGACCATGTCGGGCCGGGTCATGTCCGAGTGGCCGCACGGCAGGCCCACGGTGGTGATCCGGCCCGCGAGATGGGACCCCCACATCGCCTCGGAGGAGAACTCCGCCGGCTTTCCGTCCTCCGCGACGAGGATCAGCGTGTCGCCGTCGAACCGGCCGTATCGATGAGCGCCCCTGACCGTCGCGTTGTTGTGGAACACGCGCGCCAGCCGCATGACCTCGTCGTCCAGCAGGCCTCCCAGCCGCTGCCTCGTCTCGGCGCGGATGCGCCGTGCCAGTCGCGCGACGGCGTCGGGCGGCACGGCGCGCGCGGGATCGCCGCCCGCGATGGCGGCGGCCGTCTCGTCGTCCTCCTCCTCGCCGGTGACCGCGGGCGCGGCGCCCCGATACGGCGGGTAGGCGTCCATGAGGATCAGCGACACGTCCTCGCCCTCGGACCTGAGCCGGACCGCGGCCTCGTGCGCCGGGGTCCCGCCGAAGGACCAGCCCACCAGGTGGTACGGACCGGACGGCTGCGCGGAGCGGATGCGCTCCACGTAGGCCGCGGCCATCTCGGCGACGGAGCCCGGCATCCCGTACTCGCCGTCGAGGCCCTGCGCCTGCAGGCCGTAGAGCGGGTGCCCCTCCGGCATGTGCCGGGCGAACGGGAGGTAGCACCAGCTCAGCCCGCCCGCGGGATGGACGAAGAAGAACGCCGGCTTCGTACCGCCGGCGCGGATCTGCAGCAGCCCGCCGAGGGCGTCCCGCATGGACGACAGGGTGAACGAGTGGATCAGCCGGCCGGGCGTCGGGTTGGCGATCACCTCGCGCAGCGCGACCGTGACGCCCTCGGCCCGCAGCCGTTCGACGAGCCTCACCGCCAGCAGCGAGTGGCCGCCGAGCGCGAAGAAGTCGTCGTCCGCGCCGACCTCGGGCACGTCGAGGACGTCGGCGAACGCCCCGCGCACGGTCGCCTCGAACATGTCGGCGGAGGCGAGGTTGCGGGACGGGGCGGAATCCGCCGCGCTCCTCGGGGCGGGCAGGGCGGCGCGGTCGACCTTGCCGCTCGGCCGCAACGGCAGGGCGTCCAGGACGACGACGGCCGAGGGCACCATGTAGTGCGGCAGCCGGGTGGCCGCGGACCTGCGCAGAGCGTCCGGCAGCGCCTCGGTGTCCGCGCCGGGATCGGCGGGCACGACGTAGCCGACCAGGCGCGCGTCGTCCTGCGCCTCGGCCCGGACGGTCACGACGGCCTGCGCGACCCGTTCGTCGGCCGACAGCACGGCCTCGATCTCCCCGAGCTCGATCCGGAACCCGCGGACCTTGACCTGGTCGTCGGTGCGCCCCGCGAAGACCAGCTCGCCGTCGGTGGTCCAGCGGGCGAGGTCACCGGTCCGGTACATCCGCTCGCCGGCCCCGAACGGGTCGGCGACGAACCGCTCGCCGGTCAGGGCGGGCCGGCCGAGGTAGCCGCGCGCCACACCGGCCCCGGCCACGTAGAGCTCCCCGGTCACCCCGGCCGGGACCGGCCGCAGGCGGGCGTCCAGCACGACGGTGCGGGTGTTCGCGATCGGCCCGCCGATCGGGACCTCCGCCGTCCCCGGGCGGCACCGCCACGCCGAGGCGTGGATGGTCGTCTCGGTCGGCCCGTACGTGTGGAACATGGCGCGTCCCGGCGACCAGCGGTCGACCAGCTCCGGCGGGCACGACTCACCGCCGACCTGCAGCACCACGTGCGGGGGTATCGCGCCCTCGCGGATTCCGGCCAGGACGGCGGGCGACATGGCGGCGTAGGTGATCTCGCGGTCGACGATGAAGCGCGACAGCTCCTCGCCCATCCGCTCCGAGTCGGGGACGACCACCAGGGTGGCGCCCGTCGACAGCGCGATCGACCACTCCAGGGAGAACCTGTCGAAGCCCGCCGACGTGGCCTGGGCGACCCTCACGGTCGGGTGCGTCCCCAGCCGGGCGCCTCCGGCCACCGCGGTGTTCACCAGCCCGGCACGGGTGACCACCACGCCCTTCGGCCGCCCCGTGGACCCCGAGGTGTAGCAGACGTACGCCGGGTGCTCGCCGCGCGGAGGCGCCGGCCGCTCGCCCGCCTCGATCGCCCGTGCGGGCAGCCCCGCCGTCTCGGCCGCGAACGCGGCGGAACCGACGTCGATGACCTGGCCCGGGAACCCCTGAACGGAGGCGGCCCCGAGCGCGTCGGCGACGACCAGCACGGGCCCGGCGTCCTCGAGGATGAAGGCGAGCCGCTCGGCGGGCTGCACGAGATCGAGCGCCAGGTAGGCGCCCCCCGCCTTCAGCACGCCCAGCAGGACGGCCGTCAGGCCGGCTCCCCGCTCCATCGCGACCGCGACCACCGACTCCGGGCCGGCCCCTCGGGCGATCAGCGCGCGGGCGAGGCGGTTCGCCCGCGCGTCCAGCTCGGCGTACGACAGCTCGGCGTCGTCGGCGAGCACGGCCGGGGCGTCCGGCGCCCGCGCCGCCTGGGCCTCGAACATCCCGGTCACCGACGTGTGCGGCACCTCCGTCGCGGTGTCGTTCCAGGCCCAGGTCAGCCGATCGCGCTCGGACTTGTCGAGCACCTCGATCGCGCCGACCCGCGCGGCCGGATCCTCTTCGAGGGCCGTCACCAGGTGGTCGACGCAGGTCTGCAGCATCCGGCAGACCACCGCCGCCTCCGCCGGCGCCACCGTGTCCACGGTCAGCTCGATCCCGTCGCCCAGGTCGTCCACCGACACGGTCATCGGGTAGTTGGTGGCCCTGCCGGTGTACATCATCTTGATGCCGGAGGGTGCCGGTGCCTGCCGCGAGGCCGACGCCGGGTCCGGGCCGTGGGAGTACCGGTAGTTGAGGATCGAGGTGAACAGCGGGCTGCCGCCGGGCACGCCGCTCGCCCGCTGGGCGAGGGCGAGCGAGGCGTGCTCGTGGACGAGCAGCTCGGCCAGCTGGCCGCGCATGCCGTTCAGCGCGTCCTCGACGCCGGTGCCGTCCATCCGGACCCGCACCGGCAGCGTGTTGAGGAACAGGCCCGCCGTCCGGTCCGCTCCCCGTCCCGCGTTCATGCGGCCGAACAGCACGGTGCCGAAGACGACGTCCTCGCGGCCGCTGAGGGTGGCCAGCACCCGCGCCCACGCCAGATGGAAGATCGTCGCCGGGCTCATCCCCAGCGTGCGCGCGACCTCCCGGGTCCGCCTGCTCACCTCCTCGTCGATGAACCGGCTCGCCGAGGTGATGCCGCTCCCGTCACGGTGGACGTCCAGCAGCCCGTACGGCGCCGTGGTCTCCTCGACGTCGCCCAGCAGATCCGCGAAGTACCGCTCGTGCTCCTCCCGCGGCACGCCCAGCCGCGCCTGCGCGACGAAGTTGCGGAACGGCAGCGGCTCGGGCAGCTCGTCCTCCCGGCCGGTCAGGATGGCGTGTATTTCGCCCAGCAGGACGTCCTGGGTGGTGTGGTCCTGGACCAGGTGGTGGATGCGCAGCAGGGCCAGCCAACGCCCGTCCACCGGCCGGTCGGAGACGTGCACGTCGATCAGCGGCGCACGCCGCAGGTCCATCCCCGCACCGGCCGCCGCCAGCAACCGCCGCACCGGCTCGGCACCGTCATCCAGCACGACCTCCCGCACCGGCAGCACCGCCCGGCGGACCACCACCTGCACCGGCTCCCGCACTCCCTCCCACACGATCGCGGTCCGGTAGATGTCGCGCCGGTCGATCACCCGCTGCAACGCGGCCAGGATGCCGTCGCGGCGTTCCCTGGAGTCGAAGCCGAGGACGTTCGGGGAGGCGTAGACGTCCCGGCCGCCGTCGGCCTGAAGCAGATGGTGGAAGAACAGACCCTCCTGCAAGGGAGCCAGCGGATAGACGTCCGCGATGTTGGCCGCGCCGCCCTCGACCGCGGCGACGACCCGCTCCACCTCATCGGCGGACAGGTCCACGAGCGTGAGCATGTCCGGCGTGATCTCGGTGGCGTCCGCCGGGATGCGGTTCTCCGGCACCGGCACCTCGGCCGGGCCCGCCGCCGCGGCGAGGCTGGCCGGGCTGGGCGACTCGAACAGCGTCCGCACCGAGACCGACACCCCGCGCTCCCGCAGCACCTCCACCAGCCGCACCGCCAGCAGCGAGTGCCCGCCCAGCGCGAAGAAGTCGTCGTCCACGCCGACGGCGTCCAGGCCGAGCACCTCGGCGAAGGACTGGCAGAGGACCTCTTCCTCCACGCCGCTCGGGGCACGCCCGCTCACGACGGCGTGGTCCGGCGCGGGCAGGGCGGCCCGGTCGAGCTTGCCGTTGCCGGTCAGCGGCAGGGCGTCGAGTGCGACGAAGGCCGAGGGCACCATGTGGCCGGGCAGCTTCGCGGCGGCGTAGCGGCGCAGCTCGGCCTCGTCCGCGTCGCCCACCGCGTAGGCGACCAGCCGTTCGTCGCGCATCACCACCGCGGCCCGCTCGACCAGCGGATGTCCGGCGAGGACGCTCTCGACCTCGCCCGGTTCCACGCGGAACCCGCGGATCTTGACCTGGTCGTCGACCCGGCCCGCGAACTCCAGCTCCCCGCCCGCCGTCCACCGCGCCAGGTCCCCGGTGCGGTACATCCGCCCGCCGAACGGGCAGGCGACGAACCGCTCCGCCGTGAGCGCCGGACGTCCCGCGTACCCGCGGGCCACCTGGGCGCCGGCCACGTACAGTTCACCTGCCACCCCGGCCGGCACCGGCTCCAGCCGGCCGTCCAGCACGTACAGCCGGGTGTTGGCGACCGGGGTGCCGATCGGCGCCCCCGGCGCCAGCCGCGCCGTGGCCACACCGATCGTGGTCTCCGTGGGTCCGTAGTGGTTGAACACCTCGCAGTCCGCGGCCAGCAGCTCCGCGACCAGGTCCGGCGGAGCCGCCTCGCCGCCGAGCACCAGTGCGCCGCCCGGCACCGCGCCGGCCCCGAGCGCGGCCAGGTGCGACGGAACGACCTTCAGGAAGTCGATCCGGTGGTCGGCCAGATACGACCGCACCGCGGCCGCGTCGGTCACCATCTCCTCGGGCGGGATGTGGAGCCGGCCGCCGGAGGTGAGGCTCGCGAACACGACCGTGTTGCCGAGGTCGGTGGCCTGGCCCTGCAGCACCGCGTACCGGCCCGTCCCGAACCCGACGCGCTCCGGCACCGTGGACACGTAGTTCGCCAGCCCGCCGTGGGTGACCACCACTCCCTTGGGGCGTCCAGTCGATCCCGACGTGTAGATCACGTACGCCGCCTGCCCCGCGGCCACGGGCACGCGCGGTGCGTCGCCGGGCATCGCCGCCAGCAGTGCCGCCGTCGGCGCGCCGTCCAGCGCCTCCACCCGATGGCGGCCCGCCGGAAGATCGTCCAGCACCTCCTCGCAGGTGAGGGTCAGCACCGCGCCGCTGTCGGACTGCATGTGGGCGATCCGCTCGGCGGGCTGCCCCGGGTCGATCGGAACGTAGGCCGCGCCCGCCTTCCACACGCCCAGGATCGCCGCGACCATCTCGGCGCCGCGCGGCAGGCACACCCCCACCACCGACTCGGCGCCGACCCCCTGGCCGCGCAGGAAGTGCGCCAGCCGGTTCGCCCGCGCCTCCAGCTCCGCGTAGGACACCTCGCCGCCGTCCTCGACGACCGCGACCGCGTCCGGGGTCCGGGCCGCCTGGGCCTCGAACAGCTCCGGCACCGGCAGGGGCCCGGTCTCGGCCGTCGTGTCGTTCCATGCGACGAGCAGCCGGTCACGCTCGGCGGGGTCCAGCACGTCCAGCGCGCTCACCCGCACCGACGGATCCTCGACCGCCGCCGAGAGGACCCGCACGAAGCGGTCCGCGATCCGCTCGACCGAGGCGGCCTCGAACAGGTCCGCCGCCCCCGCGATCTGCCCGCCGATCCCTCGCGGCGCACCGTCCGCCGCGAACTTCTCCCCCACCAGCACCGACAGGTCGAACTTCGCCGGGCCCTCGTTCATCGGCAGCGTCGTGGCACGCACTCCGGAGCGCGCGGGGCCCGGGCCGGCGTCCGGGCGCGTGCCGGTCACCGGGATGGTGTTGTGCATGGTGAGGATCACCTGGAACAGCGGCTGCCGGGCCAGCGAACGCGCCGGGGCGAGCTCCTCGACCAGCCGCTCGAAGGGCACGTCCTGGTGCTCGAACGCCGCCAGTCCCCGGCTCCGCACCCGTCCCAGCAACTCCGCGAACGTCGGGTCGCCCGACAGATCGCTGCGGATCACGAGCGTGTTGACGAAGCAGCCCACCAGATCGTCCAGCGCCTCGTCCGACCGGCCGGCCACCGCCGACCCGATCGGGATGTCGGTGCCCGCGCCGAGGCGGTTGAGCATGGTCGCCAGGGCCGCCTGGAGCACCATGAACACCGTGACGCCCTCGGCGCGCGCCACCTCGCGGACCCGCGCGTGCACCTCCGCCGGGACCTCCACCGCGGTCGCGTGCCCTCGATGCGAGGCGACGGCCGGCCGGGCGCGGTCGAACGGCAGCGCCAGCTCCTCCGGCGCGCCGGCCAGCGCCTCGCGCCAGTACGCCACCTGCCGCGACAGCGGGCTCTCCGGGTCGTCCGGCGAGCCCAGCACCTCGCGCTGCCACAGCGCGTAGTCGGCGTACTGGACCGGCAGCGGCGCCCACTCCGGTGCGCGGCCCGCGCACCGCGCCGCATAGGCCGCGTTCAGGTCACGCGCCAGCGGCTCCATCGACCAGCCGTCCACGGCGATGTGGTGCACCATCAGGGTGAGCACGTGCTCGTCCCGTCCGAGGTCGAACACCCACGCCCTGAACGGGACCTCGGCGGACAGATCGAAGGCGTACTCGCTCGCCTCCGCCACGGCGCCGGCGAGTCCCTCCGGGGCCACCTCGGCGACCGTGGGCTCCCACTCCAGCTCCTCGACGCCCAGCACGCGCTGGTACGGCTCACCATCGGCCACCGCGTACACCGTCCGCAGCACCTCGTGCCGCCCGATGACGTCCCGCAGCGCCGCCGCCAGCGCCGCCCGGTCCAACCCTCCGGACAGCCGCACCACCACGGGGCTGTTGTAGGTCGGGCTCGGCCCCTCCAGCTGGCCGATGAACCACAGCCGCCGCTGCCCGTAGGACAGCGGCACCCGCTCGGGACGGGTCCGCGCGACCAGCGCCGGCCGCCTGTGACCGGCGCCGGAGAGCCGGGCCGCCAGCCCGGCCGCCGAGCGGGCCTCGAAGACCGCCCGCAGCGGCACCTCGACGTCCAGGACCGCGCGCGCCCGGCTCACCAGCCGCATCACCAGCAGCGAATGCCCGCCGAGCGCGAAGAAGTCGTCCTCCGGGCCCACCGACGGCAGCCCCAGCACCTCGGCGAACACCTGGCACAGGATCTCCTCCCGTGCGTCGGCCGGCCCGCGGCCCCCGCCCGCGCCGGCGGCGGGCCCGGGTGCGGGCAGCGCGGCCCGGTCGAGCTTGCCGTTGCCCGTCAGCGGCAGCGCGCCGAGCATGACGACCGCCGAGGGGACCATGTACTCGGGCAGCGACTCCGCGCAGAAGGCGCGCAGCGCGGCCGGATCGGCGTCGCCGGTCGCGTACGCGACGAGCCGCCGGTCGCCGGGCCGGTCCTCGCGGACCAGCACCGCGACCTGGCCCACCGACGGATGCCGGGCCAGGACCGCCTCGATCTCGCCCGGCTCGATCCGGAACCCGCGAAGCTGCACCTGCTGGTCGGCGCGCCCCCGGTACTCCAGCGTGCCGTCGGGGAGCCAGCGGGCCAGGTCGCCGGTCCGGTACATCCGCCCGGGTCCGTGCGGGCAGGCCACGAAGCGCTCGGCGCTCAGGCCCGGCCGGTTCAGGTAGCCGCGGGCCAGCCCGGCCGCGGCCACGTACAGCTCCCCGGTGACGCCGGCCGGCACCGGGCGCAGTCTCGCGTCCAGCACGTACAGCCGCATGTCGGGCAGGCCGGTGCCGATCGTGCCGCGCCCGCCGGCCGCGGACGACCGGTCCAGCGGACCGTACGTCGTGTGCACGGTCGTCTCGGTGATCCCGTACATGTTGACGAGCACCGGCGCGTCGTCCGGATGCCGCGCGTACCACGTCTCCAGGCGCGCCGGATCCAGCGCCTCGCCCCCGAAGATCACGTACCGCAGCGCCAGCTCGCCCGGCGGCTCCACCTCCGCGAGCTGGTAGAAGGCGGACGGCGTCTGGTTGAGCACCGTGACCCGCTCGCGGGCCAGCAGGTCGAGCGCCTCCTCCGGCGACCTCGACACGGCGTGCGGCACGATGACCAGCCGGCCTCCGTACAGCAGCGCGCCCCACATCTCCCAGACGGAGAAGTCGAAGGCGTACGAGTGGAACAGCGCCCATACATCGTCGGGGCCGAAGCCGTACCACCGCTCGGTCGCCGCCAGCAGCCGCACCACGTTCCGGTGCGGGACGACCACGCCCTTCGGGCGGCCGGTCGAGCCGGAGGTGTAGATCACGTACGCCGGGTGGTCCGGGGACAGCGGCACACGCGGGGCGGTGGCCGGATACCGGGACAGCCCGGCCTGGAAGGCGTCGTCGAGCAGGATCCGCTCGCCCGATCCGGGGTGCGGCCCCTTGGCCAGCAGCAGCGCCGGGCGGGCGTCGTCCAGCACGTACGCGATGCGGTCGGCGGGGTTCGCCGGATCGATCGGCAGGTAGGCCCCGCCCGCCTTGAGCACGGCGAGGATCGCCACGATCATGTCCTCGTCGCGCGGGAGCGCCAGCGCCACCGGCCGCTCCGGGCCGACGCCCCGCTCGATCAGGTGGTGCGCGAGCCGGTTCGCGCGCTCGTCCAGCTCCCCGTACGTGAGGGTGGAGCCGCCGCTGGTGACGGCGGGCGCGTCAGGCGTGCGGCCCGCCCGTTCCTCGAAAAGCGCCGGGATCGTGATCGCGCGGCTCGCGCCGGCGGCCCCCGTGCCCCGGCTCCACTCCGACAGGGTCCGCTCCCGCTCGGCCGGGTCGAGGACGTCCAGCATGCTCAACCGGACGCCGGGGTCGTCCTGGAGCGCGTCCACCAGGTTGGCGAGGCAGGTGTGCAGCAGCCGGCACAGTGCCGTGCCGTCGACCGCGTCCACCGCGTCCACCGTCAGCCCGAACCCGGCGCCGTGGTCCTCGATCGACACCGCCACCGGATAGTTGGTGGCCTCCCGCGCCGACACGGTCCGGATCCCCTCGGCGCGCCGGTGCGGCGCGTCGCCACGGTCCGAGCCGTGCCGGTAGTTCAGGATCGAGGTGAACAGCGGCCTGCCGCCCGGCATCCCGCTGGCCTGCTGGGCGAGGCTGAGCGGGGCGTGCTCGTGCACCAGCAGCTCGGCGAGCTGGTCCCGCATCGCGTCCAGCGCGTCGCCCACGCCGGTCTCATCGAGGCGCACCCGCACCGGCAGCGTGTTGATGAACAACCCCGGCACCCGGTCCGCGCCCGCGCCCGCGTTCATCCGGCCGAACAGCACGGTGCCGAACACCACGTCGTCCCGGCCGCTCACCGTCCCGAGCACCCGGGCCCACGCCAGGTGGAAGATGGTGGCGGCGCTGACGCGCAGGCCGCGCGCCACCTCGCGGACCCGTGCGCCGAGGTCGTGGTCGACGGTCACGCGGGCCCGTTCGACGCTCCCGCCGTCGCCGTGCACGTCGACCAGGTCGTACGGCGCGGTCGTCTCCTCGACGTCGCCGAGCAGGTCCGCGAAGTAGCGCTCGTGCTCTTCCCGCGGCATCCCCAGCCGGGCCTGCGCCACGAAGTCGCGGAACGGCAGCGGCTCGGGCAGTTCGTCCTCGCGCCCCGACATGATCGCGTCCAGCTCCGCCAGCAGCACCTCCACGGTGGTGTGGTCCTGGACGAGGTGGTGCGTCCGCAGCAGCGCCAGCCACCCGCCGCCGTCCTCCGGCGCGACGTGCACATCGATCAGCGGGGCGCGCCCCGTGTCCATCGCGGTCCCCTCCGCGGCGGCGAGGTCCGCCACCTCGTGGACCGGCAGCACCGCCCGGCGCGCCACCACCTGGACCGGCTCCCGCAGTCCCTCCCACACGACCCCCGTGCGGTAGACGTCATGCCGGTCGATCACGCGCTGCAGGGCGGCCAGGAAGGCGTCCAGGCGCTCCCGCGCGTCGAACCGGAGCACCTGGGGAACGAGATAGGCGTCCCGGCCGTCGTCGGCCATCAGGTGGTGGAAGAACAGGCCCTCCTGAAGCGGAGCCAGCGGATACACGTCGGCGATGTTGGCGGCGCCGCCCTCCACCCTGTCCACGACCCGCCCGACCTCGTCGGCCGTGAGGTCGGCGAGCGGCAGCATCTCCGGGGTGAGGTGGTCGGCATCCGGCGGGATCAGGTTCGGCGGGACCTCGACCGTCTCGGCCTCGGCCCCCGCGGCCAGACCCGCCGGTGTCGGCGTCTGGAACAGCGTGCGCACCGACACAGAGACGCCCTGGTCGCGCAGCGCCTCCACCAGCCGGACCGCCAGCAGCGAATGCCCGCCCAGCCGGAAGAAGTCGTCCTCGACCCCCACGCCGTCCAGGCCGAGGACCTCCGCGAACGCGCGGCACACGATCTCTTCCCGCACGCCGGCCGGAGCCCGGCCGGCGCCCGCCGCGAACCGGGGAGCGGGCAGGGCCGCGCGGTCCAGCTTCCCGCTGGCGTTCAGCGGCAGTGCGTCCAGGCGCACGAACGCCGAAGGCACCATGTAGCCGGGCAGCCGGTCGGCCACGAACCGGTGCAAGTCCTCCTGAGCTGCCTCGCCCACCGTGTAGGCGACCAGGTGCCTGCCCCCGGGACCGTCCTCACGCGCGACCACCGCGGCCTGGCGAACTCCCGGGTGAGCGGTCGTCACCGCCTCGACCTCGCCCGGCTCGATCCGGAAGCCCCGGATCTTCACCTGGTCGTCGGCGCGGCCCGCGAACACCAGCTGCCCGCCGGGTGTCCATCGGACGAGATCCCCCGTCCGGTACATCCGCTCGCCCGACTCGAACGGGCACGCCACGAACCGCTCGCCCGTCAACCGCGCGAGCCCCAGATACCCCCGGGCCAACCCGGCTCCGGACACGTACAACTCGCCCACGACGCCCGGCGGAACAGGCCGCAGGGCGTCGTCCACCACGTACACACGGGTGTTGGGGATCGGGGTGCCGATCGGCACCGCGCCGCCGGCCACCGACTCGGGGTCGCACCGCCACACCGCCGCGTTCACCGTCGTCTCGCTGGGGCCGTAGCTGTTGAACATCACCCGCCCGTCCGAGGCCCACCGCGTCACCACCTCGGCGGGCAGTGCCTCGCCTCCCACGTCCAGCACGAATTCCGGATCCAGCGATCCCTCGGGGAGCGTGGCCACCACCGCCGGCGGGAGCGTCGCGTGCGTCACCCCCGACTCGTTCAGGAACCCCGCCAGTTCGCCCCCCAGCCGCCGCTCCGGGGGGACGATCACCAGCGCCGCCCCGCCCAGCAGCGCCAGCAGCCACTCCTCGCAGAACATGTCGAAGCCCACCGAGGCGAACTGCGCCACCCGCGACCGCCCCGGCACCAGCCCGAACCGGTCGTGGCTCACCGTCAGGTTCGCGAACCCCGCATGGGAGATCACCACGCCCTTGGGCCGGCCCGTCGACCCCGTCGTGTACACCACGTACGCCGCGTTCCCGCCCTGGACGTCCACGCGCCGATCACCGGTGTCCATCTCCGCGTCCGGCGAGGCGAGGCCGGGAGAGCCCATCTCCACGACCGGAGCCGGGGACCCGCTCACCGACGCCGCACCCGCCGCGTTCGTGATCACCAGGCACGGCCCGGCGTCGGCCAGCACGGACGACGACCGCTCGGCCGGCTGCGCCGGGTCCAGTGCCAGGTACGCGGCGCCCGCCTTCAGCACCCCCAGCAGGACCACCATCAGATCGGCGCCTCGCGGCATGGCGACGGCCACCACCGACTCCGGCCCCGCGCCCCGTCCCCGCAACCAGCGCGCCACCCGGTCCGCTCGCGCGTCGAGCTCCGCGTACGACAGCGAGATGTCACCGTCCACCAGCGCCATCGCGCCGGGAAGCCGCGCCGCCTGCTCCTCGAACATCCGCACCACCGACACGGTCGGCGCGTCCACCGCCGTCCGGTTCCACTCCACCAGCATCCGGTGCCGTTCGGCCGGGTCCAGGACCTCGACCCGGCTCACCCGCGCCGACTGGTCGAGCGCCGCCGCGGACAGCACCCGGGCCAGGGCGTCGGCGAACCGCTCGGCCGTCCGCTGATCGAAGACGTCGGCGGCCGCGGTCACCGATCCGCGCAGCCCCGCCGCCGCGCCCTCGCCGTCGAAGACCTCCTCGACGCTGACGTCCAGGTCGAACGTCGCCGTCGCGGTCCCGGACCGGGGCGCCGACGCCGGCGCGCCGCCCGCGCGGACCCCGGGGAGGTCCAGGGTCGCCTGGGCGTTGTTCTGCAACGTCACCATCACCTGGAACAGCGGGTGGCGCGCCAGCGACCGGGCCGGAGCCAGTTCCTCCACCAGACGCTCGAACGGCACGTCCTGATGGGCGTAGGCGCGCAGGCTCGTCTCGCGCACCCGGGCCAGCATCTCGGCGAACGTCGGGTCGCCGGACAGGTCACCGCGGATCACCAGCGTGTTCACGAAGAACCCGACCAGACCGTCCAGCGCCTCGTCCAGACGGCCCGCGACCGCCGAACCGATCGGGACATCGGTGCCCGCGCCCAGCCGCGACAGCGTCACCGCCAAGGCCGCCTGGAGCACCATGAACACGGTCACGCCATGTTCGCGCGCCACCTCACGGACTTGGGCGTGCACGTCGGGCGGCACCGTGAGCGGCGCCCGGTACCCACGGTTCGATGCCATCGCGGGACGCGGCCGGTCGAACGGCAGCGCCAGCTCCTCCGGGACCCCCGCCAGCGCCTCGCGCCAGTACGCGACCTGTTCCGCGAGGAGGCTCCCGGGATCGTCCTCCGACCCGAGCAGATCCCGCTGCCACAGCGTGTAGTCCGCGTACTGCACCGGCAGCGGCGCCCACTCCGGCGCGTGCCCCGCTCGCCGGGCCGCGTAGGCGGCGCTCAGGTCGCGCGCCAGCGGCGCCATCGACCAGCCGTCGGCGGCGATGTGGTGCACCACCAGCGCCAGCACGTGCTCGTCCGGTCCGAGCGTGAACAACCACGCCCGGATCGGCACCTCGGCCGACAGGTCGAACGCGTACCGGTTCGCCTCGGCCACCGCGTCCGGCAGCTCGTCCCGGGTGATCTGGTCGGCCGTCAGGGCGAAGAACGGCTCGCCGCGGTCCAGCACCCGCTGGTACGGCTGGCCGTCGGCCACCGGGAACACCGTGCGCAGCACCTCGTGCCGTTCCAGCACGTCGCGGAACGCCTCTTCCAGCGCCCGCCGGTCCAGCTCGCCGGTCAGCCGCAGGGTGGTGGAGACGTTGTAGGCCGGGCTCGGCCCCTCCAGCTGCGCGAGGAACCAGAGCCGCCGCTGCGCGTACGACAGCGGCAGCCGCTCCGGACGCCCCACCGGCGCCAAGGCGGTGCGCGCCCGCTCGGCCTCGAACAGCCGTCCGGCCAGGCCGGCGGGGGTCGGCGACTCGAACAGCGTCCGCAGCGGCACCTCGGCTCCGAGGATGGTGCGCACTCGGCCCACCAGCCGCGTCGCGAGCAGCGAATGCCCGCCGAGTGCGAAGAAGTCGTCGTCCACGCCGACGTCGTCCAACCCCAGCACCTGCGCGAACACCTGGCACAGGAGTTCCTCCCGCGCGCTCGCCGGAGCACGGCCGGCCGGGGTCGCGGTCCCGAAGGCGGGTGCGGGCAGCGCCTTGCGGTCGAGCTTGCCGTTCACGGTCAGCGGCAGCGCGTCCAGGGCGACGAACGCGGCGGGCACCATGTGCTCGGGCAGGCCCGCCACCGCCAACGCCCTCAGCTCCGCCTCCTCCACCACACCCTGCACATAGGCGACGAGCCGCTCCTCATGAACGACCACCGCGACATCGGCCACCCCCGGATGCCGCGCCAGCACCGCCTTGACCTCACCCAGCTCCACCCGGAACCCGCGCAACTGCACCTGCTCGTCGCTGCGGCCCAGATACTCCACGTCTCCACCGGCCCGCCACCGGACCACATCGCCGGTCCGGTACATCCGGGTCCCCGCCGCCCCGAACGGGTCGGCCACGAACCGCTCCGCACTCAACCCCGGACGATGCAGATAGCCCCGAGCCAGCCCCGCACCCGCCACGTACAACTCACCCGCCACCCCAGGCGGTACCGGCCGCAACCGCCGATCCAGCACATAAAGCCGCAGGTCCGCCAGACCAGAGCCGATGACGTTCGACGCGGTCCGCACCCGCTCGCGGTCCAGGGCGTAGCGGGTGGCGAACACGGTGGTCTCGGTGGGCCCGTAGACGTTCACGAGCCGCGGCGCGTCGTCCGCGTGCCGGTCGTACCAGTCCTCCAGGCGGCCCAGTTCCCACGACTCGCCGCCGATGTTCACGTGCCGCAGCGACCAGTCGTCGCGCTGTTCCGCCATGAGCTGGAAGAACGCCGAGGGCGTCTGGTTCAGCACCGTGACCCGCTCGGCCGCCAGCAGCTCCGCGAACTCGCGCGGCGACCGCGACGTCAGGTACGGCACCACCACCAGCCGGCCGCCGTACAGCAGCGGGCCCCACAGCTCGCACACCGTGAAGTCGAAGGCGTACGAGTGGAACAGCGTCCACGCGTCATCCGGTCCGAAGTCGAACCACCGCTCCAGCGAGCGCACGAATCGCACGACGTTCTGGTGGGGGACGACCACGCCCTTCGGGCGACCGGTCGACCCCGACGTGTAGATCACGTACGCCGCGTGCTCCGGTGACACCGCGACCCCGAGATCACCATCGTCATAGCCGAGGACGTCCACGTCCTCGACCCCAACGGTCACCACCGGATCGGTGTCACCCAGCACGAAATCGATCCGCTCCCGCGGATAATCCGGATCGATCGGCACATACGCCGCCCCGGACTTCAGCACCGCCAGCACCGCGACGACCAGCTCCACCGACCGCGGCAGAACCAACGCCACGAACCGCTCCGGCCCCGCACCCCGCTCCACCAGGTACCGGGCCAGCCGGTTCGCCCGCGCGTTCAACTCCGCATAACTGATCGACGAACCCTCGAACGTCACCGCCGGAGCATCCGGCGTCCGCGCCACCTGCGCCTCGAACAGCGCCGGAACCGTCGACCGCTCTTCTACGACCGCCCCGCCGCCGGCCCACTCTTCCAAGATCACCGCGCGCTCGGCCTCACCGAGGACGGCGACGTCCGGCAGCCGGCGCGCCGGCGCCTCCTCCAGCGCGTCCGCCAGGTCGGCGACGCAGGTGTGCATCAACCGGCACAGAGCCGGTCCGTCGACGGACGCCACCGCGTCGACCGTCAGCCCGAACCCGGCGCCGCGGTCCTCCACGGACATGGCCACCGGGTAGTTCATGGCCTCCCGCGTCGACACGGTGCGGATGCCCGAGACACCCGCGGGCGCGGCATCGGTCCGGCTGTGCCGGTAGTTGAGAATGGAGCTGAACAGCGCGCTGCCGCCCGGCACCGCACTCGCCTGCTGGGCGAGGCTGAGCGGGGCGTGCTCGTGCACCAGCAGCTCGGCGAGCTGGTCCCGCATCGCGTCCAGCGCGTCGCCCGCGCCCGTCTCGCCCAGGCGCACCCGCACCGGCAGCGTGTTGATGAACAACCCCGGCACCCGGTCCGCGCCCGCACCCGCGTTCATCCGGCCCAGCAGCACGGTGCCGAACACCACGTCGTCCCGGCCGCTCACCGTCCCGAGCACCCGGGCCCACGCCAGGTGGAAGATCGTGGCGGGGCTCACTCCCCGCGCACGGGCGATCGTCCGGATCCGCCGGCCCACCTCGCCGTCCACGTCCAGGCGGGCCTTCTCGGCCCCGCTCCCGTCGTGGTGGACGTCCAGCAGCCCGAACGGCGCGGTCGTCTCCTCGACGTCGCCGAGCAGGTCCGCGAAGTAGCGCTCGTGCTCCTCCCGCGCCATCCCCAGCCGGGCCTGCGCCACGAAGTCCCGGAACGGCAGCGGCTCGGGCAGCTCGTCCTCGCGCCCCGTCATGATCGCGTCCAGCTCCGCCAGCAGGACGTCCTGCGTGGTGTGGTCCTGGACGAGGTGGTGCATCCGCAGCAGCGCCAGCCACCCGCCGCCGTCCTCCGGCGCGACGTGCACATCGATCAGCGGGGCGCGCCCCACCCGCATCGGCGCCCCGTCCTGGAGCCGCCCGACCTCCCGGACCGGCAGCTCCGCCCGGCGGACCACCACCTGCACCGGCTCGGACAGCCCTTCCCACACGATCGCGGTGCGGTAGATGTCGTGCCGGTCGACCACCCGCTGCAGCGCGGCCAGGAAGGCGTCCAGGCGCTCCCGCGCGTCGAACCGCAGCACCCGCGGCACCACGTAGGCGTCCTCACCGCCATCGGCCATCAGATGATGGAAGAACAGGCCCTCCTGAAGCGGAGCCAGCGGGTACACGTCCGCGATGTTCGCCGCACCGCCCTCCACCGCGGCGACGACCCGCTCCACCTCGGCCGCGGACAGGTCCACGAGCGTGAGCATGTCCGGGGTGATCTCCGTCGCGCCCGCCGGGATCAGGTTCTCCGGCACCGCCACCTCGGCCGGACCCGCCGAGACCGCCAGCCCGGCCGGTGTCGGCGCCTCGAACAGCGCCCGCACCGAGACCGGGACCCCGCGCTCGCGCAGCACCTCCACCAGCCGGACCGCCAGCAGCGAATGCCCGCCCAGCCGGAAGAAGTCGTCATGCACACCGACGACCTCCACGCCGAGGACCTCGGCGAAGGCCTGGCACAGGATCTCCTCCTGCACGCTCCCGGGGGCGCGGCCGGCGGTGCCCGCGGCGGAGTAGTCCGGTTCGGGCAGCGCCGCGCGGTCGAGCTTCCCGTTGGCCGTGAGCGGCAGCGCGTCGAGAGCGACGAAGGCCGCGGGCACCATGAACTCGGGGAGGCTCGCCGCGGCCAGCTCCCGCAGCTCCGCCGCCCCGGCGTCGCCGGTCACGTAGGCGACGAGGCGGTCACCTCTCGCGACCACCGCGACATCGGTCACCGCTTCGTGCCGCGCCAGCACCGCCCGTACCTCGCCCGGCTCGACCCGGAACCCGCGGATCTTGACCTGCTCGTCGACGCGCCCGAGGAACTCCAGGTTCCCGTCCGCCCGCCACCGCACGAGGTCGCCGGTCCGGTACATCCGCTCGCCCGCGCCCGCGTACGGGCAGGCCACGAACCGCTCCGCGGTCAGGCCGGGCCGGCCGAGGTAGCCGCGGGCCACCAGCGTGCCCGAGACGTACAGCTCGCCCGCCACTCCGGCGGGCACCGGCCGCAGCCGCCCGTCCAGGGCGTAGAGCCGCACGCCCGCGAGCGGGCCACCGATCATGCTGCCCGGCGCGGCGGCGGCACGCGCGCGGTCCAGCGCGTAGCCGCTGACGAGCACGGTGGTCTCGGTCGGACCGTAGGTGTTCGTCACCAGCGGCGCGTCGTCCGGGTGCCGGGCGTACCAGTCCTCCAGGCGGCCGAGGTCCAGCGCCTCACCGCCCAGGAACACGTACCGCAGCGCCCAGTCGTCGCGCTGTTCGGCCATGAGCTGGTAGAGCGCGGCCGGCGTCTGGTTCATCACCGTCACGCGCTCGGCGGCCAGCAGCTCCGCGAACTCGCGCGGCGACCGCGAGATCTCGTACGGCACCACGACCAGCCGGGCGCCGTGCAGGAGCGCCCCCCACAGCTCCCACACCGTCAGGTCGAAGCCGTACGAGTGGAACAGCGTGCGCACATCGCCCGGCCCGATGTCGCACATCTCGTCCAGGGCCCGCACCATCCACACCACGTTCTGGTGGGAGACCACCACGCCCTTCGGACGTCCCGTGGACCCCGACGTGTAGATCACGTACGCCGCGTGCTCCGGCGCGATCGGCAGGCCGAGGTCGCCGTCGTCGTGGCCGGAGACGTGCACGTCCTCGGGCCGGACGACCAGCACCGGGTCGGCGTCGGCCAGCATGAACGCGATCCGGTCGTCCGGATGATCGGGGTCGATCGGCACATAGGGCGCCCCGGACTTCAGCACTGCCAGCACCGCGACGACCAGGTCGGCCGACCGGGGCAGCACCAGCGCCACCGGCCGTTCCGGCCCCGCACCCCGCTCCACCAGGTACCGGGCCAGCCGGTTCGCCCGCGCGTTCAGCTCCGCATAGCTGATCGACGAACCCTCGAACGTCACCGCCGGAGCGTCCGGCGTCCGCGCCGCCTGCGCCTCGAACAGCGCCGGGATCGTCGTGCGCTCCTCCGCGGGCATCGCGCCGCCGGCCCACTCGTCCAGGATCACCGCGCGTTCGGCCCCGTCGAGGATGTCGACCGCGCCGATCGGGGTGTCCGGCGCGGTGACGACCGCCTCGACCACGCGTTCCAGCCGGCCGGCGAACCGCGCGGCGGTTCCGGCCTCGAACACGTCGGTGGCCACGATCACCGCGCCGCGCAGCCCGGCCGGGGCTCCCTCGGCGTCGAAGGCCTCGGTGAGGCTGAACTCCAGGTCGAACTTCGCCGTCACCGGGCCGTCCGCGGGCCCGGCCGGCAGGCCGCCCGCCCGCACGCCGGGCAGGTCCAGCTCCGGCCGGGCGTTGTTCTCGAAGGTCAGCATCACCTGGAACAGCGGGTGCCGCGCCAGGGAGCGGGCGGGCGCCAGTTCCTCGACGAGGCGCTCGAACGGCACGTCCTGGTGCTCGAACGCGCCCAGCCCCGTCTCCCGCACCCGCTCCACGAGCTCGGCGAACGTCGGGTCGCCGGACAGGTCGGTGCGGATGACCAGGGTGTTGACGAAGAAGCCGACCAGGTCGTCCAGCGCCTCGTCCAGACGGCCCGCGATCCCGGATCCGATCGGGATGTCGGTGCCGCCGCCCAGCCGCGACAGGGTGACCGCCACGGCGGCCTGGAGCACCATGAACACGGTGACACCGTGTTCGCGCGCCACCTCGCGGACCCGGGCGTGCACCTCCGCGGGCAGCGCCAGCGGCACCCGGTGCCCCCGATACGAGGCCGCCGCGGGGCGCGGCCGGTCGAACGGCAGCGCCAGCTCCTCCGGGACCCCCGCCAGCGCCTCGCGCCAGTACGCGACCTGTTCCGCGAGGAGGCTCTCGGGGTCGTCCTCCGACCCCAGCAGCTCGCGCTGCCACTGCGCGTAGTCCGCGTACTGCACCGGCAGCGGCGTCCACTCCGGCGCCCGGCCCTCGCGCCGGGCCGCGTAGGCGGTGCCCAGGTCGCGCGCCAGCGGCGCCATCGACCACGCGTCTCCCGCGATGTGGTGCACCACCAGCGCCAGCACGTGCTCGTCCGGCCCGGCCTCGCACAGCCACGCCCTGATCGGGATCTCGGCGGAAAGGTCGAACGCGTGCCCGCCCGCGGCGGCCACCGCCTCGACCAGAGGCAGCTCGAACCCGGTCTCGTCCACTCGGAGGATCCGCTGGTACGGCCCGCCGTCGGCGACCGCGAACACCGTGCGCAGCACCTCGTGCCGTTCCAGCACGTCGCGGAACGCCTCTTCCAGCGCCCGCCGGTCCAGCTCGCCGGTCAGCCGCAGGGTCACCCGGATGTTGTAGGTCTCGCTGGGACCCTCCAGCTGCGCGAGGAACCAGAGCCGCCGCTGCGCGTACGAGAGCGGCATCCGCTCGGTGCGTTCCCTCGGGGCCGGCGCCGGCCTCTCCCGGCGGGCCTCGAAGAGGCGTGCGGCCAGGCCGGCGGGGGTCGGCGACTCGAACAGCGTCCGCAGCGGCACCTCGGCACCGAGCACGGCGCGTACCCGGCTCACCAGCCGCGTCGCGAGCAGCGAGTGCCCGCCGAGCGCGAAGAAGCCGTCGTCCACGCCGACGGTCTCCACGCCGAGCACCTCGGCGAACACCTGGCAGAGGAGCTCCTCCCGCACCGTGGCGGGCCGGCGGCCTCCCCCCGCCGCGAACTCGGGTGCGGGCAGCGCCTCGCGGTCGAGCTTGCCGTTCACGGTCAGCGGCAGCGCGTCGAGGGCGACGAACGCGGCGGGCACCATGTGCTCGGGCAGGCTCGCCACGGCCAGCGCCCGCAACTCCGCCGCCTCGGCGTCGCCGGTCACGTAGGCGACGAGGCGCTCCTCATGCACGACCACCGCGACGTCGGCGACGGCTTCGTGCCGCGCCAGCACCGCCTTGACCTCACCCAGCTCCACCCGGAACCCGCGAAGCTGCACCTGCTCGTCGCTCCGGCCCAGGTACTCGACATCGCCGCCGGCGCGCCACCGCACCACATCGCCGGTCCGGTACATCCGGGTCCCCACCGGCCCATACGGGTCGGCCACGAACCGCTCCGCACTCAGCCCCGGACGATTCAGATAACCCCGGGCCAACCCGGGACCCGCCACGTACAGCTCACCCGCGACGCCGATCGGCGCGGGCCGCAGCCGTTCGTCCAGCACGTAGAGGCGCAGGTCACCCACGCCGGCGCCGATGATGTTCCCCGCCGCGCTCTCGGCCCGCGCCCGGTCCAGCAGGTACCCGGAGGCGAAGAGCGTCGTCTCCGTCGGCCCGTACATGTTGGACAGCCGCGGCGCGTCGTCGGCGTGCCGGGCGTACCACTCCCCCAGGCGGCCCGGTTCCCACGACTCGCCACCGACCGTCACGTACCGCAGCGCCCAGTCGGGCCGCTCCTCGCTCACCAGCTGGAAGAAGGAGGAGGGCGTCTGGTTCAGCACCGTCACGCCCTCGGTCGCGAGCAGCTCCGCGAACTCGCGCGGCGACCGCGACGTCAGGTACGGCACCACCACGAGCCGGCCGCCGTACAGCAGGGAACCCCACAGCTCGAACACGGTCAGGTCGAACGCGTAGGAGTGGAACAGCGTCCCGACATCGTCCGGCCCGAGGTCGAACCACCGCTCCAGGGAGCGCAGCAGCCGCACCACGTTCTGGTGCGGGACGACGACCCCCTTCGGGCGTCCGGTGGACCCCGACGTGTAGATCACGTACGCCGCATGATCCGGCGACACCGCGACCCCGAGATCACCGTCCTCGTGACCCGGGACGTCCACGTCATCGGCCCGAACCGTCAGCACCGGCTCGATGTCGGACAGGATCAAATCAATCCGATCCTGCGGATAATCCGGATCGATCGGCACATACGCCGCCCCGGACTTCAGCACCGCCAGCACCGCGACGACCAGCTCCACCGACCGCGGCAGAACCAACGCCACGAACCGCTCCGGCCCCGCACCCCGCTCCACCAGGTACCGGGCCAGCCGGTTCGCCCGCGCGTTCAACTCCGCATAACTGATCGACGAACCCTCGAACGTCACCGCCGGAGCATCCGGCGTCCGCGCCACCTGCGCCTCGAACAACGCCGGAACCGTCGAACGCTCTTCTACGACCGCCCCGCCGCCGGCCCACTCGTCCAGGATCAGCGCACGCTCCCCGTCACCGAGGACGTCCACCGCGTTCACGCGCACCGACGGATCCGCGACGACCTGCGCCAGCACCTGGGCCCAGACGTGCGCGAGCCGCTCGATCGTCCGTTCCTCGAACAGGTCCGTCGCGCCCGTCACGGCGACCCGCATGCCGGCCGGCGCGCCCTCGGCGCCGAAGCTCTCGGCGGCCGTGAACTGCAGGTCGAACTTCGCCGAGGACTCACCCGCGGGGAGGCCGGAGACCGTGAGGCCCGGCAGGTCGAGCTGGGCGGACCCCGTGTTCTGCACGGTCAGCATCACCTGGAACAGCGGGTGCCGCGCCAGCGACCGCGCCGGCGCCAGCTCCTCGACGAGCCGCTCGAACGGCACGTCCTGGTGCTCGAACGCCTCCAGGCCCACCTCGCGGACCCGGGCCAGCAACTCCGCGAACGTCGGATCCCCCGCCAGGTCGACCCGCATGACCAGGGTGTTGACGAAGAACCCGATCAGGTCGTTCAACGCCCTCTCGGTACGCCCGGCGACCGCCGACCCGATCGGGACGTCCGTGCCCGCCCCGTGCCGCGACAGCAGGACCGCCAGCGCCGCCTGCAGCACCATGAACGAGGTCATGCGCCGCTCGCGCGCCACGGTCACCAGGGCCCGGTGCACGTCGGCCGGGACCTCCAGCTCGACCCGGTGCCCGCGGTACGAGGGCATCGCCGGCCGTAACCGGTCCGCCGGCAGCCGGAGCTCCTCCGGGGCTCCGGACAGGGCATCGCGCCAGTACGCCACCTGCCGGGCGAGGATGCTCTCGGCGTCGTCCTCGTCGCCGAGCAGCTCGCGCTGCCACAGGGTGTAGTCGGCGTACTGCACCGGCAGGGGCTCCCAGTCCGGTCGCCCGCCCTCCCGCCGGGCGGCGTACGCCGCGGACAGATCGCGGGCCAGCGGGCCGGTCGACCAGCCGTCCCACGCGATGTGGTGCACGACCACGACGAGCACGTGCGCGTCCGGACCCTCCCTGAACAGCCACGCCCGCAGCGGGATCTCGGCGGCCAGGTCGAACGCGTGCCGCGAGACGCGGGCGACGGCGACCGGCAGCTCCTCCGCCGCCACTTCGGAGACGGCGAGCGAGAACCCGGTCTCGCCCTCCGCGAGGACCCGCTGGTACGGCTCGCCGTCCCGCTCCGGGAAGACCGTGCGCAGCACCTCGTGCCGGGCGAGCACGTCCCGGAGCGCCGCGTCGAGCGCCTCGGCGTGGAGCTCGCCGGAGAGGCGGAGTGCGATGGGGTTGTTGTAGGCGGCGTTCGGTCCCTCCATCTGGGTGAGGAACCACAGCCGCCGCTGGGCGTACGAGAGCGGGGTCATGATGATTCCTCCTGCGCGTGCATCCGCCGTAGCGCCGGCCGGGCCGTTCGCCGGCCGGCACCGTGTTCCGCGATCCAGGCCGCGAGCCCGGCCGGGGTCGGGGTCGAGAAGACCTGCCGGATCGGCAGCTCCACCCCCAGTTCCGCCCGTACCTCGCCGACCAGCTTGGTGGCGAGCAGCGAGTGCCCGCCCAGTGCGAAGAAGTCGTCGTCCACCCCGGCACGCTCCAGCCCGAGCACCCGTCCGAAGGCCCGGCAGAGGGTCTCCTCGGCCGCGTTCGCCGGCGCTCGACCGGTCGCGGCGGTCGAGGCCGCGGCGTAGTCGGGGGCGGGGAGGGCCTTGCGGTCCAGCTTGCCGCCCCGGGTCAGGGGCAGCGCGTCGAGGGCGGCGAAGGCCGAGGGCACCATGTAGTCGGGCAGCTTCGCGGCGGCGAACCGGCGCAGCTCGTCGCCGTCCGCGTCGCCCACCACGTAGGCGACCAGGCGCTCGTCGCGCGCGACCACCGCGGCCTGCGCGACCAGCGGATGACCGGACAGGACGCCCTCCACCTCGCCCGGCTCCACCCGGAACCCGCGGACCTTGACCTGGTCGTCGACCCGGCCCAGGAACTCCAGCAGGCCGTCCCCGGCAGAGCGCACGAGGTCGCCGGTGCGGTACATCCGCCCGCCGGACGGGCATGCCACGAACCGCTCCGCGGTCAGCCCGGCACGACCGGCGTAGCCGCGCGCCAGCTGGTCGCCGGCGACGTACAGCTCCCCCGCCACACCGGCCGGCACCGCCTGCAGGAACCCGTCCAGGACGAACGTCCGCACGCCCGGCGCGGGCCGGCCGATCAGCACGCCGCCGTCGCCGCCGACCGGCACCGTCTCGCCGGGTGCCGCGGCCGAGATGACGCAGCCCACCGTCGCCTCGGTCGGCCCGTACTCGTTCACCACCGTCGCGGCGGGATTGGCGGCGCGCCACCGCTCCACCACGCCGCCCGGCAGCGCCTCGCCGCCCACGACCAGGTCGCCGGCGAATCCCCGCATCAGCCCGTCCAGCATGGCCAGGTGAGTGGGCGTCACTTTCAGGAACGTGCACGCCGGCGCGTCGCCGGCGTCGTCGGTCAGGTCGATGATCCGCACGCGGCCGCCCGCCGCCAGAGGCCCCCACAGCGAGGTCACCGCCAGGTCGAACGCCACCCCGGAGTGCAGGCCCGCCGTACCGCCGAGCCCCGGATAGGCACGAGCGGCCCAGCCGAGATAGGCCGCCGCGCTCCGCTGCGAGACCAGCACGCCCTTCGGGCGGCCCGTCGACCCGGAGGTGTAGATCACGTAGGCCGCCTGGTCCGGCGGCGCCGGTACGCGCGGTGCACGGCCGGGCATTCCGGCCAGCCGCGTCGCCGTCGGCGCGTCGTCCATCGCCACCAGGCGATGACGGCCCGCCGGAAGGTCCTCCAGCACCTCCTCGCTGGTGAGCGTGAGCACGGCGCCGCTGTCGGCCTGGACGAAAGCGATCCGCTCCGCCGGCTGGCCCGGGTCGATCGGGACGTACGCCGCCCCGGCCTTCCACGTTCCCAGCAGGGCCGTCACGAGCTCGATCCCGCGCGGCAGGCACACCCCCACCACCGACTCGGCGCCGACCCCCTGGCCGCGCAGGAAGTGCGCCAGCCGGTTCGCCCGCGCGTCCAGCTCGGCGTACGACACCTCGACACCGCCGGCGGACACCGCCACCGCGTCCGGCGTGCGCGCTGCCCAGGCCTCGACCAGCTCCGTGACCGTGGTGGCCACCGCGGGCACCGCGTCGTCGCGGTCTTCCGGCCGCTCGGCCTCGTCGAGGACCCTGACGGACGACAGCCGGTCCGCCGGGTCGTTCTCCAGGGCCGTCACCAGGTTGCGGAGGCACGCGTGCAGCATCCGGCAGATCTCCGGGCCGGCCTCGGCCGCGGCGTTCACGGTCAGCGCGAAGCCGGTGCCCAGGTCGTCCACCAGCACGGTCACGGGGTAGTTGGTGCTGCCCTCGGCGGGCGTGTACACGGTGCCGATGCCGGGAGTCCGGACGGCGTCCCGCTGGTCCGGCGCCCCCGAGCGGTGGTGATGGCGGAAGTCGAACAGCGCGGTGAACAGCGGGCTGCCGCCGGGCACGCCGCTCGCCCGCTGGGCGAGGGAGAGCGGCGCGTGCTCGTGGACGAGCAGCTCGGCGAGCTGGCCGCGCAGTGCCTCCAGCGCCTCGCCGGCGCCGGTCCCGCCGACGCGCACGCGCACCGGCAGCGTGTTGATGAACAGGCCGGGCACCCGGTCCGCGCCGGTGTTCATGCGGCCGAGGAGCACGGTGCCGAAAACGACGTCGTCACGGCCGCTGAGGGTGGCCAGCACCCGCGCCCACGCCAGATGGAAGATCGTCGCCGGACTCGTCCGCAGCGCGCGCGCCACCTCGCGGACGCGGGCGGCGATCTCCTCGTCGACGGCAAGGGAGGCCCGCTCGATGCCGCGGCCGTCGCCGTGGACGTCCAGCAGCCCGTACGGCGCCGTGGTCTCCTCGACGTCGCCCAGCAGATCCGCGAAGTACCGCTCGTGCTCCTCCCGCGGCACGCCCAGCCGCGCCTGCGCGACGAAGTCGCGGAACGGCGGCGGCTCGGGCAGCTCGTCCTCCCGGCCGGTCAGGATGGCGTGTATTTCGCCCAGCAGGACGTCCTGGGTGGTCCGATCCTGGACCAGGTGGTGGATGCGCAGCAGGGCCAGCCAACGCCCGTCCACCGGCCGGTCGGAGACGTGCACGTCGATCAGCGGCGCACGCCGCAGGTCCATCCCCGCACCGGCCGCCGCCAGCAACCGCCGCACCGGGTCCGCGCCATCGTCCAGCACGACCTCCCGCACCGGCAGCACCGCCCGGCGGACCACCACCTGCACCGGCTCCCGCACCCCCTCCCACACGATCGCGGTCCGGTAGATGTCATGCCGGTCGATCACCCGCTGCAACGCGGCCAGGATGCCGTCGCGGCGTTCCCTGGAGTCGAAGCCGAGGACGTTCGGGGAGGCGTAGACGTCCCGGCCGCCGTCGGCCTGAAGCAGATGGTGGAAGAACAGACCCTCCTGCAAGGGAGCCAGCGGATAGACGTCCGCGATGTTGGCCGCACCGCCCTCCACCGCGGCGACGACCCGCTCCACCTCATCGGCGGACAGGTCCACGAGCGTGAGCATGTCCGGCGCGATCTCCGTCGCGCCCGCCGGGATCCGGTTCGGCGGGATCTCGATCGCCTCGGGCGCCGCCACGACCGCCAGCTCGGCGGGTGTGGGCGACTCGAAGAGCGCCCGCACCGACACCGACACACCGCGCCCCCGCAACAGGTCCACCAGCCGCACCGCCAGCAGCGAGTGCCCGCCCAGCCGGAAGAAGTCGTCCTCCACCCCCACATGGTCCAGGCCCAGGATCTGGGCGAACGCGTGGCACAGGAGCTCCTCCTGCACGGTCGCCGGGGCCCGGCCCTCCCCGGCGGCGACCTCGGGCGCGGGCAACGCGGCCCGGTCGAGCTTGCCGTTGGTGGTCAGCGGCAGCTCGTCCAACGTCACGAACGCCGCGGGCACCATGTAGTCCGGCAACCGCTCGGCGGCCAGCCGCCGCAGCCGGTCCTCGTCGGCCCGCCCGACGACGTAGGCCACCAGCCGCCTGTCCCCCGCGGAGTCCTCGCGGGCGACGACCGCGACCCGCGCGACCCGCGCGTCGCCCGCCAGCACGCTCTCGATCTCGCCCAGCTCGATCCGGTGCCCGCGGATCTTGACCTGGTCGTCCGCGCGCCCCGCGAACGCCAGACGGCCGTCGGACGCCCACCGCGCCAGGTCGCCGGTGCGGTACATCCGCTCGCCCGGCCCCCCGAACGGGCACGCCACGAACCGCTCCCCGGTCAGGTCGGGACGCCCCGCGTAGCCGCGCGCCAGCCCGGCGCCCGCCACGTACAGCTCGCCGGTCACCCCCACCGGCACCGGGCGGAGCGCCTCGTCCAGCACGAACACCCGCGTGTTGGCGACCGGGGCGCCGATCGAGACCTCGCCGGCGGCCGGGTCGCACTCCCACAGGGTCGCGTCGACGGTCGTCTCGGCGGGGCCGTAGGAGTTGAACATCCGGCGCCCCGGGGCCCACCGGTCCAGCACCTCCCCCGAGGACGCCTCACCGGCCACGACCAGCACGACCCCGGGGTCGACGGCGGCCTCGTCCAGCGTCGCCAGGACGGCGGGGGGAAGCGTCACATGCGACACGCGCTCGTCGGCCAGCAGCTTCGGCAGGGCCGCGCCCAGACGCCGGTCGCGCGGGATCACCACCAGCGTGGCCCCGGTCAGAAGTGCCGACATCCACTCCCACCCGAAGGTGTCGAACGCCGCCGAGGCGAACTGGCCCACCCGCGACCCCGGGCCCACGCCCAGGTGGCGGACGTGACCGTCGAGCATGCTCGCCACACCCGCGTGCGACACCACGACGCCCTTGGGCACGCCCGTCGAGCCCGAGGTGTAGATCACGTATGCCGCGGACGCCAGAGCCGGGGCGGCACCGGCCGCGGCTTCGTCCAGTCCGCCGAGCTCCAGGATCGTGGCGGGGTCGTCCACGACCACACGCGCCACGTCGCCGGACAGCGCACCGGTCCAGTCCCCCGTGGTCACCACCGTGTGCGCGTCCGCGTCGCGGAGCATGAACGCGATGCGCTCGGCCGGGTGGTCGGCGTCCAGGAGCAGATAGGCCGCCCCCGCCTTCACCACGCCCAGCAACGCCACGGTCAGGTCGACGCCTCGTTCCATCGCGACCGCGACCACGCTCTCCGGACCGGTGCCGTGCCGCACCAGCAGGCGGGCGAGGCGGTTCGCACGCGCGTCCAGCTCCCGGTACGAGATCCGGACGCCGTCGGCGGCCACCGCGTCCGCGTCCGGAGCCCGCTCCACCTGAGCGGCGAACAGCTCGGGAATCGTCAGGGCCGGTACGTCCACCGCGGTGTCGTTCCAGACCCGCAGCAGCCGGTCGCGCTCAGCGGCGTCCAGCGCCTCGACCGCCCCCACCCGCGCCACGGGATCGGAGACCAGCGCCGCCAGCATGCGCGACCAGACGCCCGCGATCCGGGCGGCCGACTCCGCCTCGAACACATCGGCGGCGGCGAGCAGCGAGCAGCGCACGCCCGCCGGGGCGCCGCCGCCGTCGAAGACCTCGGTGGCGTTGATCTCCAGATCGAACTCGGACTTGGGCGTGGTCGCGGACGCACCGGCGACCTCGACGCCGGGCAGGGCCAGCCGGGTGCCGCCGGTGTTCTGCAGGATCAGCATCGCCTGGATCAGCGGGTGGCGCCCCAGCGAGCGGGCCGGGGCCAGCTCCTCCACCAGCCGCTCGAACGGCACGTCCTGGTGGGCGAAGGCGTCGAGGCTCGTCTCGCGGACGCGGGCCAGCAGCTCGGCGAACGTGGGGTCGCCCGACAGGTCGCTCCGGATGACGAGGGTGTTCACGAAGAACCCGACGAGGTCGTCCAGGGCGCCGTCCAGCCGGCCCGCGACCGCCGCCCCTATCGGGACGTCGGTGCCCGCGCCGAGGCGCGACAGCGTCACCGCCAGGGCGGCCTGCAGCACCATGAACACCGTGACGCCCTCCGCGCGCGCCACCTCGCGGATCCGCGCGTGCACCTCGGCCGGAACGTCGATTCCGACGGCATGCCCCCGATGGGAGGCCGCCGGAGGGCGCGGCCGGTCGAACGGCAGCGCCAGCTCCTCCGGCACACCCGCCAGCGCCTCGCGCCAGTACGCCACCTGCCGCGACAGGGGGCTGCCGGGGTCGTCGTCGGATCCCAGCAGCTCCCGCTGCCAGATGCTGTAGTCCGCGTACTGGACCGGCAGCGGCGTCCACGCCGGCTCCCGGCCCGCGCATCGGGCCGCATAGGCGGTGCTCAGGTCGCGGCCGAGCGGGCCGCGAGACCAGCCGTCCTGCGCGATGTGGTGCGTCACCAGCACGAGCACGTGCTCGTCGGGCGCCACGCCGAACAGCCACGCCTTGATCGGCACCTCGGCCGACAGGTCGAAGGCGTACTCCCCCGCCGCGGCCACCGCGCGGCGCAGATCCTCCGGCGCCGTCGCCGAGACGGACAGTTCGAACCCGGTCTCGTCCACGTCGAGGATCCGCTGGTACGGCTCGCCGTCGGCCGCCGGGAACACCGTCCGCAGCACCTCGTGCCGCTCCAGCACGTCCCGCAGCGCCGCCTCCAGCGCCCGCCGGTCCAGCTCGCCGGTCAGGCGCAGGGCCATCGGGATGTTGTAGGTCGGGCTCGGGCCCTCCAGCTGCCCGATGAACCACAGCCGGCGCTGGGCGTAGGACAGCGGCACCCGCTCGGGCCGCGTCCGCGCGGCCAGCGGCGCGCGCGCCGGCTCCGCTTCGAACAGGCGCGCCGCCAGCCCGGCCGGCGTGGGCGCCTCGAACACCGACCTCAGCGGCATCTCGGTGCCGAGGACGGCGCGCACCCGGCTCACGAGCCGCATCGCCGAGAGCGAGTGCCCGCCCAGGGTGAAGAAGTCGTCGTCCGGGCCGACGCCGTCCACGCCCAGCACATCGGCGAACACCTGGCAGAGGATCTCCTCCCGCACACCTGCCGGTTCGCGGCCCGCGCCGGTCGCGTAGCCGGGCGCGGGCAGCGCGGCCCGGTCGAGCTTGCCGTTGCCGGTCAGCGGCAGCGCCTCCAGGGTGACGACGGCCGACGGCACCATGTGGGCGGGCAGCTTCGCGGCGGCGTACTCCCGCAGGTCCGCCTCGGCCACGTCACCGGCCACGTAGGCGACGAGCCGCTCGTCGCGGACGACCACGGCGGCGTCGGTCACGCCCTCGTGCCGGGCCAGCACGCTCCGGACCTCGCCGGGCTCGACCCGGAAGCCGCGGATCTTGACCTGGTCGTCGGCCCGGCCGGCGAAGACCAGCAGCCCGTCCCCCGTCCAGCGCGCCAGGTCGCCGGTGCGGTACATCCGCTCGCCCGCGCCGGCGAACGGGCAGGCCACGAACCGCTCGCCGGTGAGCCCCGGCCGGCCCACGTAGCAGCGGGCCACCTGGACGCCGGCGACGTACAGCTCGCCGGCCACGCCGACGGGGACCGGCCGCAGCCGGTCGTCCAGCACGTAGACGCGGGTGTTCGCGACCGGGGAGCCGATCGGCACGACCCCGGCCTCCACCAGCTCCGGCGTCAGCCGCGCGGTGGCGACGCCGATCGTGGTCTCCGTCGGGCCGTAGTGGTTGAACACGGCCCGGTCTCCGGCGACCAGCTCCGCGACCAGCTCCGGCGGCGGCGCCTCGCCGCCGAGCACCAGCGACCCGCCGGGCAGCACGTCCGTGCCGAGCGCCGCCAGATGGGACGGCACCGCCTTGAGGCGGTCGATCCGATGCTCGGCCATGAAGGCCCGCACCGCCGCGGGGCTCAGCACGGTGTCCTCGTCCGGGATGTGCAGCGTGCCGCCCGAGGCGAGGCTGGCGAACACGGCCGTGTTGCCCAGATCGGTGGCCTGGCCCTGCAATACCGCGAACCTGCCCGCCGTGAAGCCGACGCGGGCGGGCACCGTGGCGACGTAGTTCGCCAGCCCCCGGTGCGTGACCGCCACGCCTTTCGGGTGCCCCGTCGACCCCGACGTGTAGATCACGTATGCCATCTGGTCGGGCGAGACCGGGACGCCGGGATCGCCGTCGGGGCCGGTGGCGTCGATGTCCTCGGTGCCGAGCACCAGCACCGGGTCGGCGTCGGCGAGCAGGAACGCGATCCGCTCCTCCGGCTGGTCCGGGTCGATCGGCAGGTACGCCGCGCCCGCCTTCCAGACGCCCACGATCGCGGTGACCATGTCGATCCCGCGCGGCAGGCGCACGCCCACCACCGACTCCGGGCGCACGCCCCGGGCCCGTAGCCGGTGCGCCAGCCGGTTCGCCCGCGCGTTCAGCTCGGCGTAGGTGACCTCCGTCCCGCCGGCGGCCACGGCCACCGCGTCGGGCGTCCGCGCCGCCTGCGCCTCGACCATCTCGACCACCGGTACCGGCGGCACCTCGACCGCGGTGGCGTTCCACTCGCCCACCAGCCGGTCCCGCTCGACCTTGCCCAGCACGTCCAGCGCGTCGAGCCGGGCCCCGGGGTCGTCCTCCAGCGCGGTCACGAGGCCGGCGAGGCAGGTGTGCAGCAGACGGCACAGCGCCGCGCCGTCCACCGCCTCCACCGCGTCCACGGTCAGCCCGAATCCGGCGCCGTGGTCCTCGACCGACATCGCGACCGGGTAGTTGGTGGCCTCCCGGATGGACTCGGTCGAGATCCCCTCCCCGCCCTGGACGGTGCGGACCGGGGAGTGCCGGTAGTTGAGGATCGAGCTGAACAGGGCGCCGCCGCCCGGGATTCCCGCGGCCTGCTGGGCGAGGCTCAGCGGCGCGTGCTCGTGCGCGAGCAGCTCGGCGAGCTGGCTCCGCAGGCCGTCCAGCGCCTCGCCGACGCCGGCGCCGCCCAGCCGCACGCGCACCGGGAGCGTGTTGATGAACAACCCCGGCACCCTCTCCGCACCCGCTCCGGCGTTCATCCGGCCGAACAGCACGGTGCCGAACACCACGTCGTCGCGCCCGCTCACGGCACCGAGCACCCGCGCCCACGCCAGGTGGAAGACCGTCGCGGGGCTGACGCCGAGGCCGCGCGCGGCCTCCCGGATCCGGCGGCTCACCTCGTCCTCGACGGGCATGTGCGCGCGCCGGACGTCGCTGCCGTCGCCGAGCACGTCGGCCAGGCCGTACGGCGCGGTCGTCTCCTCGACGTCGCCGAGCAGCTCCCCGAAGTACCGCTCGTGCTCCTCGCGCGAGACGCCGAGCCTCGCCTGCGCGACGAAGTCACGGAACGGCAGCGGTTCGGGCAGGCTGTCCTCGTGCCCGCCCACGATCGCGGACAGCTCCTCGATCAGGATGTCCTGGGCGGTGTGGTCCTGCACGAGGTGGTGCAGCCGGAGCAGTGCCCGCCATTCGCCGGAGTCGCCCGCCTCGGCGGCGATGTGCACGTCCACCAGCGGGGCGCGCCCCACGTCCATCGCCGGGACGTCCGCCGCGTCCAGGTCCGCCACCTCGTGGACCGGGAGCTCCGCCCGGCGCGCCACCACCTGCACCGGCTCCGCCAGCCCCTCCCAGACGAACGCGGTCCGGTAGATGTCGTGCCGGTCGATCACACGTTGCAGCCCGGCCAGGAAGGCGTCCAGCCGTTCGCGGGAGTCGAACCGCAGCCGCCGCGGCATCACGTACGCGTCGTTGCCGCCGTCGGCCATCACGTGGTGGAAGAACAGGCCCTCCTGGAGGGGGGCCAGCGGGTAGACGTCCGCGACGTTGGCCGCGCCGCCGTCGATCGTGGCGACGACCCGCCCGATCTCGTCGGCGGACAGGTCGACGAGCGTGAGCATGTCCGGAGTGATCTCCGTCGCGCCCGCCGGGATGCGGTTCTCCGGCACGACGACGGCGGCCGGCCCCGCCACCGCGGCGAGGCCCTCCGGCGTCGGCGACTCGAACAGCGCCCGCACCGACACCGTGACGCCGCGTTCCCGCAGGCGCTCCACCAGCCGCACGGCCAGCAGCGAGTGCCCGCCCAGCCTGAAGAAGTCGTCGCGCACCCCGACGGCGTCCAGCCCGAGGACCTCGGCGAACACCTGGCAGAGGATCTCCTCCTGCACCGTGGCCGGGCCGCGGCCCGCCACTCGCGCGTACTCGGGTTCCGGCAGCGCCGCGCGGTCGAGCTTGCCGTTCGCGGTCAGCGGCAGGGCGTCGAGGGAGACGAACGCCGACGGCACCATGTAGCCGGGAAGCCGCGCCGCGGCCAGCTCGTGCAGCTCGTCCTCGCCGGCGTCGCCGATGACGTAGGCGACCAGGCGCTCGTCGCGGACGACCACGGCCGCCCGGGCCACCTCCGGATGGGCGGCCAGCACGGCCTCGACCTCGCCGGGCTCGACGCGGAAACCGCGGATCTTGACCTGCTCGTCGGCGCGCCCGGCGAAGACCAGCTCGCCGTCCGCGGTCCAGCGGGCCAGGTCGCCGGTGCGGTACATCCGCCCGCCGAACGGGCAGGCGACGAACCGCTCCGCGGTGAGCCCGGGGCGGCCCGCGTACCCGCGGGTGATCTGAGCGCCGGCGATGTAGAGCTCACCGGCCACGCCGACCGGCACCGGCCGCAGCCGCCCGTCCAGGACGAACAGCCGGGTGTTGGCGACCGGGCGGCCCATCGGCACGACCGGCTCCGACCCGTCGACGCGACCGGTGGTCACCATCACGGTCGCCTCGGTCGGGCCGTAGGTGTTCACCAGGCGGCGGTCCCGCGACCAGGCCTGGGCCTGCGCACGGCCGATCGGCTCGGCCCCGACCAGGATGGTCGACGGCTCCGGCAGCCCGTCCGGGTCCAGCACCCCGAGGAGCGACGGCACCACGCTCGTCGTTCCCACGCCGGTCCGGCGGATCATCCGGGTCAGCAGCTCCGGGTCCGACCGCTCGGCCGCCGACGCCACCACGAGCGTGCCGCCCGCCACCAAGGTCGCGGCCACGTCCAGCACCGACGCGTCGAAGCCGAAGGACGCGAACTGCAGGACGCGCACCCCGGGCCCCGCGCCCAGCACCGGCCCGAGCGCGAGCGCCAGGTTCACCAGCCCGCCGTGGGTGGCCACCACGCCCTTCGGCCGCCCCGTGGAACCCGAGGTGTAGATCACGTACGCCGCCTGGTCCGGTGTCACCGGCACCCGCGAGGTGCGCGTCCCGGCCGCCGGGGCTTCGTCCGGGTTCAGATTCCGCACCCCGGGCAGGACCACCTCGCCGTTCCCGACGACGACCCGTGCGCCGCATTCGGCGACCATCCACTCCAGCCGGGCGACGGGATCTCCCGGGTCCAGCGGCACGTAGGCCGCTCCGGCCTTCCAGACGGCCAGGATCGCCGTGACCATCCCGATGCCGCGCGGCAGGCACAGGCCCACGACCGACTCGGCCCCGACGTCCTGGCTCCGCAGGAGACCCGCCAGCCGGTCCACCCTCGCGTCCAGCTCCGCGTACGACACCTCGGCGCCGTCGGCGACGACCGCAACGGCATCCGGGGCGCGAGCCGCCCGGGCCTCGAACAGCTCCGGCACCGACACGGCCGGGACCTCGGCCGCCGTGTCGTTCCATGCCCGCACCAGCCGATCACGCTCGGCGTCACCGAGGAGCCCGACCGCGCCCACGCGGACGTCCGGCGCGGCCACCACCTCCTCGACGACCCGCGCCAGCCAGCCCGCGAACCGTCCCGCCGTCTCCGCCTCGAACACGTCGGCCGCCACCGTCACCGCACCGCGGATTCCGGCCGCGGCACCCTCCCGGTCGAAGGCCTCGGTGAAGGTGATCTCCAGGTCGAACTTCGCGGTCACCGACTGCGACCGCTGCGAAGTCCCCGCCGACACCTGCACTCCGGGCAGGTCGAGATCGGTCGGGGCGTTGTTCTGCAGGGTCAGCATCACCTGGAACAGCGGATGCCGCGCCAGCGAACGGACCGGCGCCAATTCCTCGACGAGCCGCTCGAACGGCACGTCCTGGTGCTCGTAGGCGCCCAGGCTCGTCTCCCGCGAACGGCCCAGCACCTCGGCGAACGTGGGGTCGCCGGACAGATCCGTACGTATCACCAGCGTGTTCACGAAGAACCCGACCAGGTCGTCCAGCGCCTCGTCCAACCGGCCCGCGACCGCCGAGCCGATCGGGAGATCGGCCCCGGCGCCGAGACGGTGCAGCATGACCGCCACCGCGGCCTGCACCACCATGAACACCGTCACGCCCTCGGCACGCGCGACCTCCCGCACCCGGGCGTGCACCTCGGCCGGGAGTTCCAGGGGGACGCGGTACCCGAGATGCGACGCCATCGGCGGGCGACCCCGGTCATAGGGCAGCTCCAGCTCCTCCGGCACCCCCGCGAGCATCTCGCGCCAGTACGCCACCTGCTCCGCCAGGAGGCTGTCGGGGTCGCCCTCCGATCCGAGCAGCTCCCGCTGCCACAGCGCGTAGTCCGCGTACTGCACCGGCAGCGGCGCCCACTCCGGTGCCCGCCCCGCGCGCCGGGCCGCGTACGCGATCGACACGTCCCTCGCCAGCGGTCCCATCGACCACCCGTCGCTCGCGATGTGGTGCACCACCAGCATCAGCACGTGCTCACCGGGCCGGACGGCGAACAGCCACGCCTTGATCGGCACCTCCGCCGACAGGTCGAAGGCGTAGGCGCCCGCCTCCCTCACCGCCTCCGGCAGGTGCTCGGCGGTCACCGCCGCCGTCGCCAGGCCGAATCCGGTCTCCTCCACACCGAGGACCCGCTGGTACGGCTCGCCGTCGGCCGTGGCGAACACCGTCCGCAGCACCTCGTGCCGCCCGAGGACGTCGGCCAGAGCGGACTCCAGCGCCCGCCGGTCCAGGCCGCCGGACAACCGGACCGTCGTGGTGAGGTTGAACGTGGCGTTCGGTCCGTCCAGTTCCCCCAGGAACCACAGCCGCCGCTGCGCGAACGACAGCGGCACCCGTTCGGGCCGCGCCTCCGGCAGCAGCGGCGGCCGCGCCCGGTCGGCGTCCGCGAGGCGGGCCGCCAGGCCCGCCGCCGTCGGCGCCTCGAACACGGCGCGCAGCGGCACTTCGACGCCGAGGACCGCGCGCACCCGGCTCACCAGCCGCGTCGCCAGCAGCGAATGACCGCCCAGCTTGAAGAAATCGTCGTCGGGCCCGACATGCTCCAAGCCCAGAATGCGCGCGAACGTCTGGCAGAGGATCTCCTCCCGGGCCGTGAGCGGGCCGCGGCCCCCGGGCTTCGCCGCGGCGAAGTCGGGGGCGGGAAGCGCCGCGCGGTCCAGCTTGCCGTTCACCGTGACCGGCAGCGCGTCCAGGACCACGAAGGCCGCCGGGAGCATGGCGTCCGGCAGCCGGGTACGAGCGTGCGCGCGGAGGTCATCGCCGAGTCGTGCCGGGTCGAACCATCGCGGCGCGGTGGCGGCCGGCGGCGGGGCGGGGCGCCCGGCGGCGTCCGGACGGGCGGCGTGGACGGAGTACATCCCCGTGCCGGCCAGGTCGTCCGTCGACTCCACGCTGGTGCGAAAGCCCCGGTCGCGCAGCAGCCCGACGACGGTGTCGAGGCGGCCGTCGATGTCGTGGACCTCCGCCACGATCTGCCGGATGATCGGCCAGTGCTCGGGCTCGATGCCCCGCAGGACGTCCAGCTCGCTCTTCTCCACGTCGACCTTCAGGAGGTCGATCACCGGGATCCCGTTGTCCCGGATCACCTGCGAGAGCGTTCGCATCGGGACCTCGACCCGCTCGCCGCGCAGCCGCTCGGTCAGCAGTTCCGCCAGCGCGTGCTCGTCGAGTCCCGCCCGTGCCGCGTCAGCGCCGACGACCTGTTCCAGGACGCGGCGCTCCTCGCGCTCGTCGGCGAAGCGGCCGGACAGCAGCGACAGATCCGGGTAGTAGGTGAACGCCGCGACCCCCTCTTCGCTGCCGATGCCGCAATCGGTGACCACCGCGTCGACGTCGTGCAGCTCGGCGTTGAGCCGGAACATCCTCGCCAGCTCGGGGATCGGCTCGAACGCGTGGATCCTGCAGTCCGGCCGCCGCTCCTTGACGAACAGGGAGAACAGGCCGACATGGCCGCCGACGTCCACCACATGCGCGCCTTCGGGCAGTGCCGCCGCGGCTCGGAGGTATTCGTCCCGGACGAAGATCTCGTCGTACAGGAAGGCGGTGCTGGAGGGGTTGCGCGCGCAGACCATCATCCCGTTGGGCAGCTCGTGCATCTCCTGGCCGTCGAGACGGCCCTGCCTGCGCAGGCGGGCGATGTTCGCCGCCGGTCCGGCCGCGTCCGTGTCCGGCACCACGTAGGCGACCAGGCGCGGCCCGCCCTCGGCGGGGCGGGCGACCACCGCGGCGCGCTCGACGCCCGGATGATCGGTCAGCACCGCCTCGACCTCGCCGGGTTCGATGCGCTGCCCCCGGATCTTGACCTGGTCGTCGGCGCGGCCCAGGTACTCGATCCGCCCGTGCCGGTCCCAGCGGACGACGTCTCCGGTGCGGTACATCCGCTCCCCGGGCGCGCCGGAGGGATCGGCCACGAACCGCTCCGCCGTCATCCCAGGACGATCGCGGTATCCGCGGGCCAGCTGCGCGCCCGCCAGGAACAGCTCGCCCGGCACCCCCGGCGGGACGGGGCCGAGCCGCGCGTCCAGCACGCGGACCCGGGTGTTCCACACGGGCCGGCCGATCGTCACCGGGCCGGTGCCCGGCGGGCACGCGGCGGCGGTCACGTCGACCGCCACCTCGGTCGGCCCGTACAGGTTGTTCAGTCCGGCATCGAGAACCGAGTGGAACCGGTCGCGCAGATGGGCGGACAGCGCTTCACCACTGCAGATGACCTCCCGCAGGGTGGTGCACTCCCGGGCGGCGGGCTCCTGAACGAAGTCCTGCAGCAACGAGGGGACGAAGTGCGTCACCGTCACGCCGGCCCGCTGGATCAGCTCGGCCAGATACGCCGGATCGCGGTGGCCGTCCGGCCTCGCCACGACCAGGGCGGCGCCGGAGATGAGCGGCAGGAACAGCTCCCACACCGACACGTCGAAGCCGAGCGGGGTCTTCTGCAGGATCCGGTCGCCGGCGTTCACCGCGTAGTGGTCCCGCATCCACAGCAAGCGGTTCACGATCGCGGCGTGCTCCACCACCACGGCCTTCGGCCGCCCCGTCGACCCCGAGGTATAGAGGACGTACGCCGGGTTCGCGGGACTCGGGGCCCCGGCCGGGACCGCGTCGCCGGCGTCGTCCTCAGCGGGCACGGCCGGGTCGTCGACCAGGACGTGTGCAACGCCATCCGGGACCGGGACGTCCCGGGCGGCGACCGTGACCAGCGGACGGGCGTCGTCGTACAGCAACGCCACCCGGTCCTCGGGATAGGCCGGGTCGATCGGCAGGTACGCGGCGCCCGCCTTCAGGATCCCCAGCAGGGCCACCATCATCTCCACCGACCGCGGCACCATCACCGCGACCACGCTCTCCGGCCCCGCACCCCGCTCCGCCAGACGCCGCGCGAGCCGGTTCGCCCGCGCGTCCAGTTCCGCGTAGCCCACCGTCACGCCTTCGAAGGCCACCGCGGGAGCATCCGGCGTCCGCGCCGCCTGCGCCTCGAACAGCGCCGGGATCGTCGAACGGTCCACGGGCACCGATTCGCCGGCGGACCACTCACCGACGATCACCGCACGCTCGGCGTCACCGAGGAGCCCGACCGCGCCCACGCGGACGTCCGGCGCGGCCACCACCTCCTCGACGACCCGCGCCAGCCAGCCCGCGAACCGCCCCGCCGTCTCCGCCTCGAACACGTCCGCCGCCGCCGTCACCGCACCGCGCATCCCGGCCGCGGCACCGTCCTGATCGAAGGCCTCGGTGAAGGTGATCTCCAGGTCGAACTTCGCGGTCACCGTCCCCGACCGCTGCGCCGCGCCCGCCGACACCCGCACTCCGGGCAGGTCGAGATCGGTCGGGGCGTTGTTCTGCAGGGTCAGCATCACCTGGAACAACGGGTGCCGCGCCAGCGAACGGACCGGCGCCAGTTCCTCGACGAGCCGCTCGAACGGCGCGTCCTGGTGCTCGAACGCCGCCAGCCCCGTCTGCCGTACCCGGCCCAGCACCTCGGCGAACGTCGGGTCGCCGGACAGATCCGTACGTATCACCAGCGTGTTCACGAAGAACCCGACCAGGTCGTCCAGCGCCTCGTCCAACCGGCCCGCCACCACCGAGCCGATCGGGACGTCGGTGCCGGCGCCGAGACGGTGCAGCATGACCGCCACCGCGGCCTGCACCACCATGAACACCGTCACGCCCTCGTCGTGCGCGACCTCCCGGAGCCGGGCGTGCACCTCGGCCGGGAGCTCCAGGGGGACGCGGTACCCGAGATGCGACGCCATCGGCGGGCGACCCCGGTCGTAGGGCAGCTCCAGTTCCTCCGGAGCCCCTGCCAGTTCCTCGCGCCAGTACGCGACCTGACGCGAGAGCAGGCTGTCCGGATCGTGTTCCGACCCGAGCAGCTCCCGCTGCCACAGCGCGTAGTCCGCGTACTGCACCGGCAGCGGCGCCCACTCCGGCGCCCGCCCCGCGACCCGTGCCGCATAGGCCGCGTTCAGGTCACGCGCCAGCGGACCGCCCGACCAGCCGTCGCTGGCGATGTGGTGCACCACCAGCGTGAGCACGTGCTCGCCGGGCTCGACGGCGAACAGCCATCCCTTGACCGGCACCTCGGCCGACAGGTCGAACACGGACCGGCCCGCCTCCGCGACCGCGTCCGGCAGCGCCTCGGCCGCCACCTCCACCACCGGCAGCTCGAAGCCCGTGTCCTCCACCGCGAGAATCCGCTGGTACGGTTCGCCGTCGACCGCCGGGAACACCGTCCGCAGCACCTCGTGCCGCTCCAGCACGTCCCGCAGCGCCGCCTCCAGCGCCCGCCGGTCCAGCTCGCCCGTCAACCGCAGGGCCATCGAGATGTTGTACGTCGGGCTCGGCCCCTCCAGCTGCGCCAGGAACCACAGCCGCCGCTGGGCGTACGACAACGGCACCCGGTCCGGACGCCGCATCGGGGCCGGCGCGACACGTGCCCGCCCCGTCTCGGAGAGGCGGGCGGCCAGGCCCGCCGCCGTGGGCGCCTCGAACAGCGCGCGGAGCGGCAGCTCCGCGCCCAAGACCGTGCGCACCCGGCTCACCAGCCGCGTGGCCAGCAGCGAATGGCCGCCCAGCCGGAAGAAGTCGTCGTCCGGACCAACGCGGTCCAGGCCGAGGACCTGCGCGAACACCTGGCAGAGGATCTCCTCGCGCGCGGTGGCGGGCGCGCGGCCCGTCCCGCCGCCGGGGTACGCGGGGGCGGGCAGGGCTCCGCGGTCGAGCTTGCCGTTGGCGGTGAGCGGCAGCGCGTCCAGGGCGACGACGGCGGCGGGCACCATGTGATCGGGCAACCGGCTCGCGGCGAAGTCCCGGATCCCGGCGGGATCGGCACCGGCGCCGGCGGGCACGACGTAGCCGACCAGGCGCCGGTCACCGGGGGTGTCCTCCCGTACCACCACCGCGGCCCGGGCCACCTGGGAATGCTCCGCCAGCACGGCCCGCACCTCGCCGGGCTCGACGCGGAAGCCCCGGATCTTGACCTGCTCGTCGGCTCGTCCCGCGAACACCAGCCGACCGCCGGGCGTCCAGCGCACCAGGTCCCCGGTCCGGTACATCCGTGCGCCGGCGGCGAAGGGGCAGGCCACGAACCGCTCACCGGTCAGGCCGGGGCGTCCGACGTAGCCGCGGGCCACCTGGGCCCCGGCGATGTACAGCTCGCCGGGCACGCCCACCGGCACGGGGGCCAGGCGCTCGTCCAGGACGAAGAGGCTCACGTTCGCGACCGGCCCGCCCATCGGCACCGGTTCCGTGCCATCGACCGGCCCCGCCGTCACCATCACGGTCGCCTCGGTCGGCCCGTAGGTGTTGACGAGGTGACGGCCGTCGGACCAGGCCGCCGCCTGCGCCGAGCCGATGGGCTCGGCTCCGACCACCACGCGGGACAGGTCCGGAACATCGTCCGGGTCCAGCACCTCCAGGAGTGACGGCACGACGCTCATCGTCGATATGCGGGCCTCGCGGATGAGGCGCGCCAGCGCGCGGGTGTCCGAGCGCTCCTCCGAGGACGCGAGCACCAGGGTCCCGCCCGCCGCCAGCGTGACGGCCACGTCCAGCACCGACGCGTCGAAGCTGAACGAGGCGAACTGCAGGACGCGCGTCCCCGGTCCGGCGCCGAGCGCCGGAGCCAGGGCCGTGGCCATGTTCGCGACGCTCGCGTGTGACACGCCCACGCCCTTGGGCCGCCCGGTGGAACCCGACGTGTAGATGACGTACGCCAGTTGCCGCGGTGTCACCGGAACGTCCGGCGGGTCCTCGGACGTCTCCGTCAGCCGCGGGTCGTCCAGATCGAGCACGGTGACGCCCGCCGAGCCGGGGATGATGTCCCCGCGGCCGACCAGCAGCCTCGCACCGCTGTCGGCCAGCATGAAGGCGAGCCGGTCGGCCGGGTACTCCGGGTCCAGAGGCACGTACGCCGCCCCGGCCTTCCACACGCCCAGGATCGCGACGACCGTCGGGATGCCGCGCGGCACGCACAGCCCGACCACCGACTCCGCGCCCACGCCCTGAGCCCGCAGTCGATGTGCGAGCCGGTTCGCCCGCACGTCCAACTCGGCGTAAGTCAGCTCATCGTCGCCGTGCGCCACCGCGACCGCGTCCGGTGCGCGTGCCACCTGCGCGGCGAACATTTCCGGCACCAAGCCTTCCGGCGCCTCCAGCGCCGGGCCGTGCCCCCATGCCAGCAGCCGGTCTCGCTCGGTCCCGTCCACGAGGTCGACCGCGGCAACGGGCCTGCCCGGCTCCTGAACCACCGCCTCGACCACGCGGGCGAACCACTCGGCGATTCGTCCGGCGGTGTCCTCGTCGAACACGTCGGCGGACGCGACCAGCCGTCCGCGCATGCCCGCCGGGGCTCCCTCGGCGTCGAAGGCCTCCCGCACCGCGACGTCGAGGTCGAACCTCGTCGTCCTCTCCTCCGAGAGCGCCGCGTTCGAGATCCCGCTCACGTCCAGGCCGGGCAGCGACAGCTCCGCGGAGCCCGCGTTCTGCACCGTCAGCATGACCTGGAACAAGGGATGCCGGGCCAGCGACCGCGCCGGGGCCAGTTCCTCGACGAGGCGTTCGAACGGGACGTCCTGGTGCGCGTACGCGCCGACGCTCGCGTCCCGAACCCGCCCCAGCAGGTCCCCGAACGTCGGGTCGCCGGACAGATCGGCGCGGACGACCAGCGTGTTGACGAAGAACCCGACCAGATCGTCCAGCGACTCGTCCAGGCGGCCCGCCACCGCGGCGCCGGTCGGGATGTCCGTGCCCGCGCCCAGCCGGTGCAGCGTCACCGCCAGCGCGGCCTGCAGCACCATGAACACCGTCACGCCCTCGGCGCGGGCCACGGCCCGCACCCGTGCGTGCACGTCCGGGGGCAGGTCCAGCGCGACCCGGTGGCCCCGATGCGAGGCCGCCGCCGGCCGCACCCGGTCGTACGGCAGTGCCAGTTCCTCCGGCGCCCCGGCCAACGTCTCGCGCCAGTACGCGACCTGCCGCGACAGCACGCTCCCCGGATCGTCCTCCGCGCCCAGCAACTCGCGCTGCCACAGTGCGTAGTCCGCGTACTGCACGGGCAACGGCGTCCACTCCGGCGCCCGGCCCGCGCGCCGTGCCGTGTACGCGGCGGCCAGGTCGCGCGCGAGCGGGCGGGTCGACCAGGCATCGCCGGCGATGTGGTGTACCACCATCAGGAGGACGTGCTCGCGCGGGCCGGCCGCGAAGAGCCAGGCGCGGAACGGGATCTCCGTGCTCAGGTCGAAGGCGTACCGTGCCGACTCGGCCATCACGCCGGATCGCTCCCCCGCGGTCGTCTCCACCAGCGGCAGGTCGAAACCGGTCTCCTCCGCCGTGAGAATCCGCTGGTGCGGTTCGCCGTCGACCGCCGGGAACACCGTCCGCAGCACCTCGTGCCGCTCCAGCACGTCCCGCAGCGCCGCCTCCAGCGCAGGCCGGTCCAGGTCGCCCGTCAACCGCAGGGCCATCGGGAGGTTGTAGGAGGCACCGGGCCCCTCCAGCTCGGCCAGGAACCACAGGCGCCGCTGAGCGAACGAGAGCGGGATCATCGAATCTCCTCGTGCCGGCCCATCGGGCGTAGCTTCGGCCTGGCCTGGTCCGGCCGGTTCCCGGGATCGGAGAGCCAGGACGCCAGCGCGCCCGGCGTCGGGGTGGCGAAGAGGCGCCGGATCGGCAGCTCGACTCCGAGGACCGTCCGTACCCGGCTCACCAGCCGCGTCGCCAGCAGCGAATGGCCTCCCAGCGTGAAGAAGTCGTCGTCCACGCCGACCGCGGGGTGGCCGAGCAGCTCCGCGAAGGCGTCGCAGAGCGCCTTCTCGTACTCGGTCTCGGGACCCCGGCCCGTGCCGTTGCGGCCGGCGCCACCGGGGGCGGGCAGGGCCGCGCGGTCGAGCTTGCCGTTGGCGGTCAGCGGAAGGGCGTCGATGGCGACCACCGCCGCGGGAAGCATGTAGTGCGGCAGCCGTTCGGCGGCGAACGCCCGCACCTCGTCGGCCAGTTCGCGCGCTTCCCCGCCGTCGCGCCCGGGGTCGGCGGGGACGATGTAGCCGACCAGGCGCGCGTCTCCGGGGACGTCCTCGCGGGAGACCACGGCGGCGCCGGCGACCCGGGGGTGCGCGGTGAGGACCGCCCGCACCTCGCCCGGCTCGACCCGGAACCCGCGGATCTTGACCTGCTCGTCGGCCCGGCCGGCGTAGACCAGCCGGCCGCGGGCGTCCCGGCGCGCCAGGTCGCCGGTGCGGTACATCCGGGTGCCCGGTCCGCCGAACGGGCAGGCCACGAACCGCTCGCCGGTCGGCGCCGGCCGTCCGACGTAGCCGCGAGCCAGGCTCGGGCCGGCGACGTACAGCTCGCCCACCGCGCCGTCCGGCACCGGCCGCAGGAACGCGTCGAGCAGGTACACCCGCGTGTTCGCGATCGGCACGCCGATGGTGACCTCGTCGTCCGGCGCCAGCGGTGCCGAGATGGCGGCGCCGACCGTGGTCTCGGTGGGGCCGTACCCGTTGACGAGCCGGCGGCCCGGCGCCCAGCGCGCGACCTGTTCGGCGGTCAGCGCCTCGCCCGCCGACGCCAGCGACACCAGGGACGGCAGGTCCGCGGGCTCCAGCATCGCCAGCACCGTGGGCGACAGCGCCACGTGGGTCACGCCGTGCCTGCCCATGACGCCGGCCAGCCCCGGGCCGGGCAGCAGCTCGTCGGCGTCGGCGCACACCAGGCGCCCTCCGCAGGACAGCGGCATCAGCACCTCGCCGATCGCCGCGTCGAAGCTCAGCGGAGCGAACTGCAGCAGCCGGCTCGCCTCGTTCACCGCGAGACGCTCCACCTGGGAGGCCACCAGGCTCGCCAGGCCGGCGTGCGGCACCGCCACGCCCTTCGGCCGCCCCGTCGACCCCGACGTGTAGATCACATAGGCCAGCCGCCCCGGCGTGACCGGCGCTCGCGGCGCGTCCTCGGGCATCGCCGCCACCTGCGCCGCCACCGGCGGGTCGGCCAGGTTCAGCACCCGCACCCCGGGCTGCGCCGTCGTCATCCCGCCGTGCGTGACCAGCACGTGGGCGCCGCTGTCGGCCAGGACGAACTCCAGCCGTTCCGCCGGCTGCCCCGGGTCGATCGGCAGATACGCCGCCCCCGCCTTCCAGATCGCCAGCATCGCGGTGACCGCCTCGACGCCGCGCGGCAGGCACACCCCCGCCACGGACTCGGCACGCACGCCCTGGGCCCGCAGCCAGTGCGCCAGCCGGTTCGCCCGCGCGTCCAGCTCGCGGTAGGTGATCCGCGCGTCGCGGTGTTCCACCGCGACCGCGTCGGGGGTCCGCCGCGCCTGCGCCTCGAAGATGTGCGCCGCCGGGACCTGCGGGATGTCGGCCGCGGTGTCGTTCTCTTCCCGCACGAGCCGCTCGAACTCCGCCCTGCCGAGGATGTCGACCGCCGACAGCCGGCTCTGCGGAGCCTCGTCCAGCGCCGTCACCAGGTTGGCGACGCAGGTGTGGACCAGGCCGCAGACCTCCTCCGCGTCGATGGACGCCACCGCGTCGACGGTCACCCGGAATCCGGTCCCGGAGTCGTCGACGGAGACGCCGAGCGGGTAGTTGGTGCGTTCGCGGGAAAGGAGGAGCCGGATGCCGTCGAGTCCGGTGTCCCCGTCCCTCCCCGGGGACCGGCCGGCCACGCGGTTGTGCCTGTAGTTGAACGCCGATGTGAAGGCCGGGCCGCCGCCGGGGACGCCGCTGGCGCGCTGGGCGAGGGCGAGCGGCGCGTGCTCGTGGACGAGCAGCTCGGCGAGCTGGCCGCGCAGCGCCTCCAGCGCCTCGCCGACGCCCGTCCCGCCGACGCGCACGCGCACCGGCAGCGTGTTGATGAACGGGCCTTGGACGCGGTGCGCCCCCTCCCCTGAGTTCATGCGGCCGAACAAGACCGTGCCGAAAACGACGTCGTCGCGTCCGCTGAGGGTGGCCAGCACCCGCGCCCAGGCGAGGTGGAAGACGGTGGCGGGGCTCACCCCCCAGGCACGCGCGGCCGCTCGCAGCCGGGTGCCGACCTCGTCGTCGACGGTGAGCCGGGCCCGCTCGACATCGCCGCCGTCGCCGTGCACGTCCAGCAGCCCGTACGGCGCCGTCGTCTCGTCCACGTCGCCCAGCAGCTCCGCGAAGTACCGCTCGTGCTGCTCCCGTGGTGTCCCCAGGCGTGCCTGGGCGACGAAGTCACGGAACGGCAGCGGCTCGAGCAGCTCGTCCTCCCGTCCGGACAGGATCGCGCCCAGCTCCCTCAGCAGGGCCTCCTGGCTGGTGTGGTCGCGGACCATCTGGTGGATGCGGAGCATGGCCAGCAGGCCGGGGCCGCCGTCCGGGGCGGCGGCGACGTGCACGTCGATCAGCGGGGCGCGCCCCAGATCCATCCTCGGCCCGCTCGCCGCGAGCAGTTGCTCGATCGGGTCGGCGCCGCCTGGGTCGAGCACGACCTCGCGGACCGGCAGCTCCGCCCGGTGGGTCACGACCTGGACCGGCTCCGGCAGCCCCTCCCAGACGATCGCGGTGCGGTAGATGTCATGCCGGTCGATCACCCGTTGCAGCGCCGCCGAGAACGCCTCGAACCGTTCCCGCGAGTCGAAGCCGAACACGATCGGCAGCACGTAGGCGTCGCGGCTTTCCTGCGCCGCCATCATGTGGTGGAAGAAGATTCCTTCCTGCAGCGGCGCCAGCGGGTACACGTCGGCGATGCCGGGCGCGCCGCCGTCGACGGCCTCGGTCAGGCGTGCCAGCTCCTCGGGCGTCAGGTCGACCAGCGGGAGCATGTCCGGGGTGAGGCGGGCGGCGCCGGGCGGAATCCGGTTCTCCGGGACCTCGACCGTGTCGGGCGCGGCCGCCGCGGCCAGCCCCTCGGGGGTCGGCGTCTGGAACAGCGCCCGCACCGAGACCGCCATGCCCCGGGCACGGAGCCGCGCCACCAGCGACACCGCGAGCAGCGAGTGGCCGCCGAGGGCGAAGAAGTCGTCGTGGACGCCGACGCGGTCCACGCCGAGCACCTCGGCGAACGTCTGGCAGAGGATCTCCTCCTGCACGGAGGCGGGCGCCCGGCCCTCCCCGCCCGCCGCCATCGTGTAGTCGGGCGCGGGCAGGGCCCTGCGGTCGAGCTTGCCGTTGGCGGTCAGCGGCAGGGCGTCCAGGGCGACGACCGCCGAGGGCACCATGTGGCCGGGCAGCCGTCCGGCGGCGAACTCGCGGACCCCGCCGGTGTCCACATCGCCGGGCGCCACATAGCCGATCAGACGCCGGTCGCCCGGCACGTCCTCACGCGCCACCACCGCGGCCTGCACCACCTGCGGATGGGCCGCCAGAACGCTCTGCACCTCGCCCGGCTCCACCCGGAACCCGCGGATCTTGACCTGCTCGTCGGCCCGGCCGACGAACACCAGCTCACCGTCGTCGGTCCACCGGACCAGGTCACCCGTCCGGTACATCCGCTCCCCGGGCGAGAACGGGCAGGCCACGAATCGCCCGCCGGTCAGCCCCGGCCGCCCCACATAGCCCCGGGCGAGCTGGGCTCCGGCGACGTAGAGCTCGCCCGCCACGCCCACCGGGACCGGCTCCAGCCGATCGTCGAGGACGTACAGCCGGGTGTTCGGCACCGGCCGGCCGATCGGAACGCTCTCCGGCCCAGGGGTCAGCCGGGTGGTGGCCACGCCGATCGTCGCCTCGGTCGGACCGTAGTGGTTGAACACGCCCCGGTCACCCGCGGCCGCCAGCACATCAGCCACCAGCTCCGGCGCTGCCGCCTCACCACCCAGCACCAGCGACCTGCGCGGCAACACGCCCTGTACCCCGCCAGACGACAGCGCGGCCAGATGCGAGGGCACCGCCTTCAGATAATCGATGCGATGCTCGGCCAGGTAGGCGCACACAGCATCGGGGTCAGCGACGGTGTCCTCATCGAGGATGTGCAACTCACCACCACAGACCAGACTCGCGAACACCATCGTGTTGCCCAAGTCGGTCGCCTGCGCCTGCAACACCGCATACCGGCCACCACCCAACCCCAACCGCTCCGGCACCGCGGCCACGTAGTTCGCCAGATTTCCATGGGTCACCGCCACACCCTTGGGACGACCCGTCGACCCCGAGGTATAGATGACATACGCC
>NZ_FOVH01000019.1 GCF_900115095.1 Actinomadura madurae | reverse complement strand
GGACATCAAGGCCGAAGCACACCGCCGCAACCCCGAACTGGCCGACCCCGAGCGCCAGGACCAGGCTCGCGCCGAACTGGACGCCTACGTCGCCGGCCACCACCTCAAGGAGCTTCGCAAGGCCATCGGCAAGACACAAGCCGAGGTCGCCCAGATCCTGGGGGTCTCCCAGTCCCGCGTCTCCCAGATCGAAAACGGCAACCTCGAAGCCATGGAGCTGGAAACGCTCCGCGCCTACGCCACCGCACTCGGAGGACACCTCGACATCACCGTCAGCGTCGGCCCCCACTCAATCAAGGTCGCCTGAAAGCCCCAAGCGGTGACGGCAACGACGGCAGCCAACCAGCACCACGGGCGCACGTCGGGCACCGTCTGACCTCGGTGGATGGCACCGCGGCAGGGTGGTTGCTACTTCTGAAAGGCGGGAGGTCGGCGGTTCGACCCCGCCCGTGCCCACCTGGTCCTCTGACCAGCGGAAACACCGGTGACTGATTGATCATCGTCGGTGTATACCGCTTGAACAGAGGAAAACTATCTCCCGATGGGTACCGCCCGTACGCGGCGCCCGATGGACCTCCGAGCAGGTACCTTCCAGCCCGCGATCAACTCGTTCATCCTCCACCTCAACGCCGAGGGGAAGTCCCCCCAAGGGCATTGCGAGGCCAGCAAACCGGCTGACCGCAGGGCGGGTGCCGGTCCGTCTGTTGCCGTCACCTCTGCAAACGATCGTGCCGGAGTTCACCGCGTCCCGAAGGACCAAGTACGGCATCCCGCACGCGGTCGCCTGCCGGGCTTTGGAGGTCTCGCAGTCCTGGCTCTGCAGGTGGATCAAACGTATGCCGACCGCTCGCGAGCAGCGACGGAACCGGCTGGATGAGCAGATCCAGCGGCTGTTCACCGCCTAGGGCGGCACCTACGGGTCCCCGCGAATCGCCCGTGACCTGCGGGACGAGGGGCGGAGGGGTGTCGGCCAACACCGTCGCCGCTCGGATGGTCGAGCTCGGCCTGGCCGGGCGGGCACCCTGACGGCGCAGGTCGCTGACGCGCCAGGGAAGGCGACCGGTGGCACCGGATCTGGTGCGCCGCAACTTCGCCGCGGTAACACCGGATGTGCCGTGGTGCGGGGACGTGACGCTGATCGACACCGGCGAGGGGCCGCTCTACCTCGCGACGACCGAGGACCTGTTCTCTCGCCGTCTGCTCGGCCACGCCATGTCGGCCCACCACGACGCGGCCCTGAACGAGCATCCACTATCGGTCCAGGAAGCCGGTGTTGCGACGACCGGTTGAGCCCTAGGAGTACACCGCGGCCAAGACCGCAGCCGCGTGCCGCCGGCACGGCTGACGGGATAGAGGTAAGCCCGACACGACTGGTCCTTTGCGTCAGGGCCAGTTCGCAGATTATGTGGACCTCACGCGTGCGGGTCTGGGTGTCACCGGCCTGTTCAGCGTGGTGCCGGGACCTTCGCGGTGAGATGGGCCACCAGCTGCGCGGGCGCGTCCTCCTGAAGGAGGTGGCCGGCTCCCTCGATCCAGTGAAGTTCGGCGTGCGGGATCCTCTCGTGCAGCCACTCGGCGTACCGCGGGGGAAGGATGCGGTCCTCGCGGCCCCAGATGAGGCGCACCGGCAGCGAGATGTCGTCCAGCAGATGCTCGTACGCGGCCGTGTCCACCTCCTTGATCTGGCTGTACTGGCGGTAGAACGCGGCCTGTCCCTCGACGCCCCGCCACGGCGCAAGGAAGGCGTCGAGGATCCCCGGCCGGAAGCCGATATGCGTGGCGTGGCGTAGATGGCTGGCCACCAGTGCCTCGTGGGCGTAATCGGGAAACTGCCGGAAGACGTCCGCCTGCTCCAGGATGAGCTGGAACAGTCCTCTCTCCCAGCGGCCGCCGCTCACCGCGTCGAAGAGGGTGAGATCCCCGAAGCCCGCCCCTTCCAGCAGCAGTGCCCGCAACGCGACCGCTCCGCCGATGTCGTGGGCGATGACGCTCGGGCGAGACAGTCCCCAGTGGCCCAGGAGCCGGCTGAAGTTCCTGGCATGAGCGGCCAGGCTGAGGTCCTGGCCTTCACGTTGGTCCGACTGACCGAACCCCAGATGGTCGAAAACGAAGACCTTGCGGGTCAGAGCGAGCGCCGGTGCGATGTCCCGCCACAGAAGGGACGAGTAGGGGGTGCCGTGCACGAGCACGACAGGGTCGCCGCTGCCCATGGCCGCCCACCGCACGACCCCGTCAGGCGTCCGGAACTCTTCGCCCAGCCTCCAGTCCACGGTCACCCTCCTGTTCGATCGGATACGGCACTGACCGCCATCCCCGCGGAGGCAACCCGCTATGCCTGACGCGAGGTCCAGCGCGCACGTTCAGAAGGCCACAGTGCGAGGAATGTCCGCCACACTGACTACCTAGAATTCAAGTCTGAGCGCGAGACCGGGGATTGCGAAGTGCCAAGACCCATCCGATCGGACGGCCCTGGGACCCCCACGCACGCTCATGCCGCGATCCGGCGGACCGCTGTGGTCATCGCGCACAGCCCGGCGCCCGGACAGGTCTTCAGTGCTCGTTGCCCGCACGCAGCCAGGCGATGTAGTCGGCGACCGCGCGTTGGGTGTCGTATTCGGGCTGGTAACCGGTGTCGTGCTGGAGCCGGGTGATGTCGAGGTGGTTCTGCCGTGCGTCCCCTCCGGTGGGCAGTTCGACCCGGGCGTCCGGCACCGCCTGTTTGATCGCGGCGATAATCTCGGCGTTGGTCGTCGCGCGGCCGGACGCGACGTTGTAGGTGCGGTGGTCGAGCCGCTCTGCGAGCTGAAGGAGCGCGATGGCACGGGCGGTGTCCTTCACGTAGCACAGGTCGATCGAGTCTTCCGCGTGCGCGGGCCCGGGGAGCGTGGACAGGTCCGGTTCGGTTCCGCGAACGGCGGCATGGACGAGTTCGGGAGCCGCGAAGAACAGGGCGCCGTGGGGGTCGCGCGGACCCCAGGTGCCGGAGATGCGGTAGTTGACGACATCGATGCCGGCGGCGTCGGCCAGGTGACCGTTGAGCAGCTCACCGATCTTCTTGAAGGTCGGGATCAGGTGGGCTGAGGTCATCACCAGCGGCATGTCCTCGCACAGCGGCCCCTCTCCGGCCCCCAGCGGGCCATCGCCCGCGATGCCGCCGTAGACACCGATCGTGCTCGCCACACCCACCCGGTGCACGTCCCACTCGTAGGCGGCCTGAAAGACGTTGAACAGGCCGCCCAAGGCCTTCCGCGCCGCCTCGACGGGCTGCTCGGAGTCGGGCGGCCACGGCATCGAGCCCGCGAGATGCAGGATGCCGGTGATCTGGTGACGCCTGCCGATGTCGAGCAACGCGCTCAGATCGGTGATGTCGGCCCGCTCGACCGCCACCTGCCCGCCCGCGAGATATGCCGGTACTTCGCCCGTCCGGCGCTGGACCAGCACGCAACTCTCGCCGACGTCCAACAGTGCGCGCACGGTGTGGGAACCGATGAATCCCAGACCTCCGGTCACCAAGATCATTTGCTTCTCACTTCCTGTCGCTTTGCTGATTATCAGTAATACTGACGATCAGGCTAGCGGTAGAGTCCTTCCGTGTCTAGCAGTGATGGGCCGGGCCCCGAGCTGAGCAGGAACCTCGTCTACCTGCTCAAGCATGCGCACCTTCGGATGGCGGAACTGGCCACGAACGCGGTGGCGCCGTACGGCATCGACGGGCGTGAGCTGGGGGTCCTGCTCTGCCTGGCCGGCCGCGAACCGGCCTCCCAGCAACAGGCGGCGCAGCGGCTGGGCATCGACCGCACCACGATGGTCGCGATGCTGGACGCCCTGGAGGGCAAAGGTCTAGTGTCACGTCACCCGCACGCGGAAGACCGCCGCCGCAACGTCGTCGAACTGACCGATGCCGGCCGCGAGACCCTCCGCCAGGCCACCGACGCCAACGACAAAGCCGAGCGCGAATTCCTGGCGCCCCTCACCCCGGAGGCCGCCGAGCACCTACGAAACTCGCTACAGAAGCTTGCACTCCCCTCACACGACTAGGCCCCCAGAGCCCCTCGATCACATCCGAAAGGGATATCGCGGGCCAGGCCGGTCGGTAGCCACGAGAGCTGGGCATGGCCCCTCGTCCATCGGCACAGCGGTCTTCCACCCGACCCGCGCAACCGCTACCCACAGCGGCACCCATACAGCCCGACCCATGTCAACAACCCGAACGCGCTTTTCTGCCGCAGTCCGCGCGTCTCTGCCGCCGGCCGCCCGCGGAGTCCGCGACCGCCCGAGCACGGAAGAACCAGGGCCCGCTAATCGGGCGCCTCGGCGAGCGACAGGCTGTTCCCGTCAGGGTCCAGCACGACCACGTGGCGCACGCCGTTGCTGTAGGTCTCCACGGGTTCGTGGCCGATACCGTGCGCGGCGAGACGGGCGAGAATTTCGTCGAGGTCGGTCACGCCCAACGTGACCATGGCCTTTCCCACCCGCTCGGCCAGCACGTCCCGATCGTCGACGACCACCCAGGCGTTCGGCCCGACCTGCCACAGGTACTCCTCGCCGATCGCCTCATCCGCCGCACGCCCGAAGAACGCCCCGTACCACCCCAGTGCCCTGGCACTGTCACTCACCGGCATGACGCTGTACAGGTCCACTCAGACAACTCCCCCCGTTCGCTTCGGAAGTTCCGACCACACTCGCATCCGGAACTCACCGCAGCGCCCCGCCCGGCTTCCGGACGAAGGTCGGCGGTTCGACCCCGCCCCTGCCCACCTCCACACCCGTACACCAGCTCCGCGGACGCAACCGGGACGCGGTCACGTCAGGCTGAGCCAGACCACGAACGGGACGGGGATCAGTGCGGCCATGCCGAGCCAGGCTCCGAGTTGCCGCCCCCTGCGTCGGAGCGGCAAGAGCACGTCCACGGCGAGCACCAGTGCCAGCAGCGCTACTCCGGTCACCACCAGGAGGAACATGACGACCGGCGCGTGATCAAGGGTCGGGTGATAGCAGTTGGTCAGCCCGGGTTTGATCACGTCCTGGCTGCTCCTGCAGTCCATCGGCAGGTACTCGGTCCAGAGCCATCTCGCCAGGTAGAGCGGAAGCATCGCGGGCACTCCCAAGGCGAGGTTGGCCAGGCCGGGCGCCCAGAGGCCGCCCCTTGCACGACCGTCCTGATCGGCATCCGCCGCGGCTCGATGCCCGCCCATCCCGCGCTCCCCCTGTCCGTACGGATGCCTGCTTCAACGTCCGAAATCTGTCCCGTGACCACCACGACGGGAAGCGGCCACTCCCCTCACGGAGGCGATGCGGCCACCGTCTCATGGGCAGCCGAACGCCACCAGCAACATCACGGTTGATGAACGAGTGCGGCTGGTGGGCCGGCGAGTGACCGCCGAGCAGGATCGGGACGCCCTGGCCCGTCTCATCGAGTACGACGCCGACCCGTTCGAGGTCGAGTTGTACGAGTTGGCGTCCGACCCGCGAACGTTGCTCGTCGACCGTGCCCAGCGACGTCGAGCGGGACTGCACGAGCGGGATGCGCGGCGTCTCGAAGCCCGACGTCAGCGCCAACGCAGCTGACGGCAAGAGCCCCGTGCAAGGGGCGCCAGCAGCAGCCGGGCACCCTCTACCTCGGGCAAGCGCCCTACCAACCGGGACGGTTGCGACTTCTGAGCAACGGAAGGTCGGCGGTTCGGCCCGGCCCTGCTCACCACCGAGCTAACGCTCACTTCGCGGCTACTTGTTTCATTGCCTCAGAATCGGTGCCCGGCCAGGCTCGGTCCAGGCGCCTGGGCCGTCGCTCTCTCTGCGGCTGCCCACGCTGGTCGTGTGGCTCTCTCATGGCCTGCGCGGTCCGGGCGTCGCCCCAGAGACCGGCGCGCTTACGCTCGTGTTGTCGAGGGCGCGTTGTCCTTTGGCTGGCTGGAGTAGCGTCGCGGGATGATTGAGAATCTGGTGGCGCGCGTGGAATCTCGTGATGACACCATGGTCGAGGAGCTGGCCGACCTTGCGGCGGCGGATCCGGAAGCGCTGTCTCCGTACCACTTGCGGCTATTGGACGCCGACGTGTTCTGGCGGTTGTGGGTGCTGTATCGGGGTGCGGACGAGGAATTCCAGCGTGCTGTGGTGGCCCGGATCGAATCGGGCACGTCTGAGTCGCCGGCCATGCTGGCGTACGTGCTGACACAGACGCGTGGTCGTGTCGCGCAGGAGGCCTTTCGCCGCTGGATGCAGTCGCCTCCGACGGAGCCGGACTTCGACCCTTATCAGCGGGGCGTGGCGGCGTTGATCCGTGATGGTGGGTGGGAGCTGGCGGAGGACGGCGTCAGAGAACTCTGCGGTACCAGCGCCTACCGCCTCGTACCGGAGCAGGGCGGCGATCGCACCGCGGACACCTGCCCATGGTGCACCAGTCCCTTGTGGACCGTGCTGGACGTGGACACCTCTGACCCAAGGGTTCGTGACGCACTCGCGCATACCCGCTGGCGGGGCAGGCTGCGCATCGTCACCTGCCAGATATGCTCCTGCTACGGCACCACTTACGCCGAGGTCGCCGCCGACGGGGGCGCGAGATGGTCCGCCCATAACGAGCGCCCGGAGTATCTGCCTGGTGGAGGACCCGAGGAGCCGCCACCGGTCAGGCTGACGCTCGGGGAGCAATGGTCGACGCCTTACCTTGCCAGCGCCTGGAATCGCGAAGGGTCCACGCTCGGCGGATGCCCCGACTGGATCCAGGACCCCGTCTACCTCGACTGCCCAAACTGCGGAAAGGCGATGGACTATGTCGGCCTGGTCGGCGGCGCGGACCTGTTCGAATACGGCGAAGGCGCTTACTACCTGTTCCTGCACACGCAATGCGGGCTGGCGGCGGTGGAGTATCAACAAAGCTGAACAAAAGCGTGAGACGCCTGTAGCCCACCACGAAGCAGCCGGGGTTCGCCTGGGTTCGAAGCTGTTATGGCTTGTCGGGTGTGGTGATTCTGGTCTGGGCGTCGGCGATCAGGGTCGCCGCGTGCGGGCCGGCGGCGTAGCGGGCCGCGTTGATGGCGCCGGTGGCCGCGGCGAGCGGGTCCGGGTTGGTCGCGTGGTGCAAGGCGAGCCAGACCCACCTGTGTTCGCCGTCGCTGAGCTGGGAGCGGCGGGCGCGCAGGTGCGCGTCCGGCGTCAGTGCGCGGGACGCGACGCTGGCGGCTATGTCGGGGTCTTCGGCGAGTCCCGCGTAGCGGGCGGCCTCCGCGGCGGCCCACCAGGCCAGGTCCCGCTGGGCCGGTTCGGGTAGCCCGGCCAGCGCCTGGGCGGCAGGGCCGAGCGGGTTGTCGGGGCGCGGTCCCCGCGGGTACAGCGCGGGTAGGTCCGGCACGATCCGGAAGGCGATGTCGGCGGCCTCGATGCGGGCCAGGTCTTCGGCGGTGATGCCGTGGCCGGTGAATCGCTGCACCGCGACCAGGCCCATCATGTGCCTGCGGCGATGATGGTCGTCGAAGTCGAGGCCGTCGAGTGTCGCGGTGAGCTGTGGTGGCGCGTCGAGGTCGCCGTATGGTTCCTGCGACAGCAGCACTTCGCCGTGCTCGGCGAACGACAGCCGGGTCAGCATATTGACGTTCCAGTACATGCCGGCGGCCCGCCCGCCGGCGGAGGCTCGGGTGAGCACGGGTGCGGTCGAGCCCTGCCAGCCGTTGTATTCGACGGCGAGCACGGCGCCGCCGATGTCCAGTACCGCGACCCAGGGATCGGTCGACCCCCGGTTCATCAGGTCCTCGGCGATGGTCCGCAGCGACTCCGGCCGGGCCGGGTCCGCGTTGAAGGCGCGCAGCACGTCCGCGACGTCCGCCCCGGTCACCACCGTGACCGTCGCGGCCTCGGACAGAGAGCTGCGGCTCAGCCACCGGTAAGAGGTTTCGGGCAGTTCGGGCCGCGTCGGCTCTGGCTCGCCGCGCAACCGGTGGCCGAGCCGGTCGCTTCGGGCGTGCACGATGTCGGGCGCGGCGGGTGCCTGCCACACCACCAGCTCGTAGGACTCGGTCTCGTCGGCGTCGTCTCGGCCACGGGCGTGTACCCGCAGCCGGTAGTCACCCGGCCATGGTGGAGTGACCCTGCGCAACTGCCCCTGGACCGCCTGGGGCCCGGCCACCGAGGCGCTGCCGACGGACGCCCGCCAGCTGACCTCGACGATCTCCTCCCAGCCGGTCGCGATGTCCGGCGGTGGCCCGTCCAAGACGGACAACAGGAGCCGGACGTGTCCGTCCTCGACGCCGGTACGGATCACCGCGCCGCCCGCGACGACCGCGACCAGCCCGTTGCCGCTGAAGTCGACGTCCGGGACGGCATCGTCCTCCAGCAGTGCGAACCGGTGCCCCGACACCGGTGCCTGCCCGCTGGAGTGGAGGGGCAGGAGGTAGTCCGCCCGGGCTTTGGCGAGTACCGCGGCGGCGTAACCGGAGGGCATCGGGGTCTCTTGCAGTAGCAGGGCTGCGGTGCCGATCGCGACGCCGAGCACCGGTGGCGGCTCCATCGCCCAAGCCTGGACGCCCACCCCGTGCAGGACGGCCGTGGCGGTGGACACGGCCAGCGCGAGCTGTGCCGCGCCATGGGCCGCTGCCAGACCCGGCTCGTCGGTGATCTCAGGCCCCGCTGCCAGGAGCGCGGCCACTCGTGGGTGGGTGGCCAGCCGGCGGGCAAGTGCGGCGACCAGCGGCACCGCGCCCGGCCGGACGTGGTCCAGCATCGCCGCGCCGTTGACCGCCTCGCTCGTCCCCGCAGCTCTCGCCACACCGAAGGTGCCGGTGAACGGCTCCCCCAGGAAGCCGGTCAGATCCGGGACCTCGGCCATGTCCAACTCTGGGACGGTCAGTTCCAGCGCGCCGAGCAGGCGTTCGATCAGCAACGGCGGCAGCGAGCCGAGCGCGTCCCGTACCGGCGATTGGCCCGCCCCGGACCGGACGCCGGAGCGTAACCGGGCCACAGCTTGGAGTCCGAAGGCCGTTCCGTGGGTCGGGTACGTGCCTTCGACGGTCGCCCGCAGCCGACCGAGCTCGGCCGCCGGCGCCTTCGGAGTGCGAGCGACGACGAGCGGAATCGCCGCGGCGACCGGCCCGGCCAACTCGTCCAGTACCGCATCCGGAACCTCGACCACAGCACCCCCGGCCGCCGACATGGACAAGACGGACGAACTCTAGCCCCGACATAGCCGCCGGTTGTCACAACTGACGCCAAAGCGGTCGGATTTGAGCGACAGCCCCCATTTCGACTGCTTCCCGCACCACTCCATCCCGAATGCGTGGGGCGATGAGCCGCACGCGAATCGACACGAGGAAGCGGTTTGCGGCATGACATCGGGATACGACGAGCGAAAAGGTCAGCCAAGTGATGCGCTAGCGGCGTGTACTTCGCTCAGGGCCTTCGGTGGTAGGTAAGTAGCGAACCGCCTACAGGGGCCCGGTCGTCTTCGGACCATTCTTTATATCCCCACTTGAGGACGGCGATTGGATTGGGCACGCCGTAGGGGACGAGGGCAGCGGCAGCGGTCATGGCGGCCGCCAGGCTGACGCTCTTCAGGGCGTTCCCTGGAGTTCGGCGTGGGCGGTGACGGCCGCTTTCAGACGCGGGGCGATCTCCCGTGGGTGACCGCCCCGCGTCATGTGGATTGGCGATCCTTATCCTCGGCGGAAGATGGCTCCGTCGGACGAGGACTCATCCGCAGGCCGTAGCTGCCCCGCGCCCCACACGGTGGTGGTCCCAGGAACCAGGGCCATGGCGTCGACGTAGGCGGTACGGTCCCCGGCTTGGACGACCGAACTGGACCACGTGCCGTTGGACGAGCGGTGCATCAGCACCGGTGTGTCGCGGCCCGACTCGCGCGGATCGCCGTCCCCGGAGATCCACAGCCCACCGCGGCCATCGGACTCGGCGACCCGCGGACGCCAGTTCCCCGGCACGTCCACCTTCTGCCACCGCTTGCCGTCCCAACGCGCGGCCACCGGAAGCTCCGTTGTGCCAAGGTCGTCGGTACGGCTCACCGACCCCGTCACCCAGACTTCCTTGGCCGACACTGCGACCACGTCCGACAGGAAGACGTACTGGGAGGGCTCCCCCTCGCCGCCTTGGATTTCGTCGGGCAGCGCGTCGCCGGCCGGTATCTCGGTCCAGGCCGTGCCGTCGTAATGCACGATCACCTTGAAGCTGTACGCGGAGTTGCCGACCGCCCAGATGTCGCGTGCGGACACCGCGCTGGCCTGTTGGATGCCGTACGGCAGTTGGACCTGGGTCCACCGGCGGCCGTCGAAGTGCCAGGTGCCCACGCCTGCGTCGCGGCGACCATCGCTGAAGACCCATGCCTGGTTGGGACCCGCCGCGGTCACGCCACTGACGACGCCGGTGGCCCATTGTTGCGCCACCACCCATTTGCGGCCGTTCCAGCGCAGTGCGTACGAACCCCTGGAAGCACTGTCGCTGTCGCCGACCGCCCAGGCGTTCGAAGCGGATGTGGCGCTGGCCTCGCGGATCTCTCCGGGCAGTTCGGCGGGTACTGCCACCTCGCGCCAGGCCCTGCCGTTCCAGTGCTGCGCGACGATCCGTTCGTGCAGGTCACCGGTAACGAACGTCCAGGCGTTGCGCGGGCTGGTGGCCGTGACCGCCGACATGGCGTCGTACTGGTTGACGTCGTAGGTCTTCACCACTCGCCAGGGCTGCGGCTGTGCGGCTTGCGCCGACGGAGCCGCTCCCACGAACACCAGCCCCACCGCTAACGCCGGCACTGGCATGAGACGACGAAGCTTGGAAGTGAACGTGATGCATGAATCCCGCACCGTTCCCCCGATCGAAATAGGGTTGAAAGCAGTCATCTGTAAGACACTTAGCCCATCCCGCCGGTAGCACTCGTTACCGGAAACGGCCACCGCGTCAACCGGTCACCTTGATCACCCGTCCGATATCCGTGGATATCCCCCGTTTTCCGCTGATGTCGCGAGTCAAAGCCTGGCCCTACCTTGACCGTCACGGTGAAATAGCCTGCTGCCACAGGCAGCCAGACCAATACCAGGCCGGTTCACAGCCAACTGCCGCCGAAAATGGGGTCCGCCGAGCAGCAGAACTGCACTAAGACAAGCCATGCATCGAAACTCATGATCCAAGGGTTCCAAGCCTCACCAGCGCCCTCGCCGCTGCCGCCTGCGGTGCTGGTACCTCGATGCAAGCCACCAGTTGGATCTGCTTAACGTGCCCGGTTCTGGCGTTCCCGATGCAGAGGGCGTCAGGAGTTGGGGCCCTGGTCCACGCAACTTGAATAGGGGCTCGGATTACGTAACCCGCTTCCCAAGCCCACCACTCCCTGCGAGAGCCCGACGACGGCTTGTGAGGCCATGCCGGTGGATCTGCCGTGGGGCTTGACCATTGCACTCGTTGGGAAGCGCGCACTTTTTAGCGCGTCCGTCCCCGGTACTCAGTGCGGGGTGACGACGACCTTGCCAAGGGCATGTCCCTCGCCGACGTGAGCGAGGGCTTCTGGTACCTGATCGAGTTCGAAAGTGCGATCGATGTGGATGCTCACGTCACCGGCGACGCACAGTCGGGTCATCGGCTCGAAATGGGAGGGGCCTTCCCTGACGACGAGTACCCCTAGCCGCCGACGGGTCATCCACCCGGCGGCCGCGCCGATCGTGAGCACGCGCAACAACGCCCGTACCGACCCGCCCACGCACCGATACCGGCCGCCCGGAGCGAGCGCTCGACGATAGGCGAACACCGACCGGTGAGCGACGAGGTCCAAGATGACGTCGTACGGCTCACGATCACGGGTGAAGTCGTCGCTCTGATAGTCGATCACGGCATCGGCCCCGAGTGATCGCATGAATTCGAGCTTGCGGCCGTTGTCGACACCGGTCACGTGCGCACCGAGACGCTTGGCCAACTGGATGGCGAACGCGCCGGTGCCCCCGCCGGCACCATTGATCAGCACCCGGTGTCCTTCGGCGACGTCGGCCGTGCCCTGCACAGCGATCGCACCACCTTGCGGAATGGTCGAAGCCTCGGCGAATGTCAGCTCGGCGGGCTTGAGGGCGAGTACAGACTCGGGCGCGACGGCGTATTGAGCGAACCCGCCCTTGAGCTGGAGATTGTCTCCGTAGACCTCGTCACCGGGCTGGAACTGGGTGACACCGGTGCCGACGGCTTCGACCCAGCCGGCGATGTCCGAGCCCAGTATCGGGCGTCGTGGCGCACGCAACCCACCCAGGCGAGCGTAGAAAGGCGAGCCACACAGGCCTTCCCAATCGCTGAGATTGATCGACGTCGCCGCGACCTTCACCAGCACCTGCCCGGCCCCGGGCGACGGCATCGAGACGTCCTCGACCCGCAACACGTCGGGGCGCCCATACCGCTCGTACACGACAGCCTTCACGTACCCTCCACCACCGAGGTGCCGAACCTTCAAGCCGGGCGCATCGTGCCCGACCCTGAAGACCATCGTTCCGGGCGACGCGCCGAGACGGACGCCGATCGTGCCCTGCTGAGCTGCGCGTCGCCACCCGTCCCCTGGCATTGGACGACACGGAACCCGCACGACGTCCCCACGCGCGTGCAACAGGCGTCACAGCCGCAGGCTAACCCAAGGACAGCACCACAAGACCGGCCAATATCGGACCGCAGGCCAGAAAGCCGAACACGCGCGGACGATCTCGCCGAGGACCCGGGAGACCTCACGCAGAACAACGTCGGCACGTCGTCCCCCGTGGACGGTCAGTGATCGCCCGGCCCCCGCAACACCACATCCTCCCGGCCGCCCACCGTGCCGCCCAAGCGGAGAGTCAACGAGAAAGGGGCGTCCTCGTCGGCAGGCAACGCAGGACGGCGATGCGGCAGCCGTTAAGCATCGCTCGACGGCGATACGACGCGAAAGCCTGGTCGAGTCGCGCCACCACGGCCGCGAGATCTTCGTCCACGCCTTCAGGATTCCAGGTCGACGAATCAGTGCAAGTGCCCTTCCCTCAGCTACTGATTTCATCGCCTCGGGATCGGTGCCCCGGCCAGCTCCGGACCAGAGGCCCCGGCAAGCGGCGCCCTCCCGGCTCGACAACCCAGTGCTGGATCGAGCATCGGAGAACGTGCATGGACCGGACCGGGTGTGGGCCTTCAAAGGCTGCAACGGCATCGGCCCCTCCGGTGCCGCACGCCTGCTGGTCGAGGTCGGCGCGCCCGGCCTTCGCAGCGCGTGATTCTCCCGGCCGGCTGCCGTGGGCGCCATTGGAGTGGTCGCGGTCGATCGTCAGTGCTCTGCTCGGCCGCCGCATGTCCAGCAGACATGTCTCACCGACCGAAGACTTACGCACATGCTCAGTGGCTTGCATGATGCGGTTTCCGATCAAACTTTGGGGAACCGCATGGCCCACAACTGGAGTTGCGCGGAAGCTAAGAATCCTGGTTGTGACTGCGCCTGTGGTGGCGCTGGACATGGCTGCCGGGGCGCGTTCAAGATCGCAGACGGGCCGCTCGATGGTGTCCTGGAACTTGTGAAGCAGCGAGAAGATGCGTGGGATCCAAAGAGTGTGAAGCCCACAAGGCCCACTCGCCAGGCTGTGATTGGTTGTGGACAAGCGGAGGTCGTCCACTGGTTGCATCGTGACCGCGGACTGCTTTACTGCGCGTGGACGACGCAGACGGTTGCGTTCGAGGACGACCCGAGTGCACCTGCACAAGGCATGGTCTTACGCAGGGTTGGTGAACACCTCGGTTCGGAGCTGATGGCGGAGTTTCAGGAATGGGCTCTGGCGAAACACTTCTGGTGTGGGTTGCTTGCGCAGATGGCATGTGCGATTGCACAGTACGAGGTTCTGCGTTGTCGAATATTCCGAACGGTAGAGAATCTTATCGAGCAGCAACATGGGCAGACCTTTCCAGATGCACTGCGCCATGCTGGATCGATCGGGTCCGCGGTTCATTGGGCCTGGCGATATGTGCTCCCGAGCGTCGTCGCGGCATCGGGCGCCGGGACTTTGGCGACGGTGCTGGCCGGCGGAGACCTTGGGCGGCTCCTCTGGCCCATCCGGGTCATCGCGGTACTGATGTGCCCGGACGCCTCAGATCACGCAATGGTGAGAGAACATTGCTGGTATCCGATCCTCCGTCTTGCCAGAGCGCAGGTTCGGGACGCCGTTCGCGAGCGATTTGCCCAGGTCTTTCGGGAGGACCCGTGGTTCGGTCTGGGGCACAATGCTCCGAGTTGACCTAGTGTCGTCAGAACAGCTGGTGCCGACCGCTGCGGCTCGCCGGGTCGGACGGAGGAGGCAGGTTGCGGCGGTCGTTGGCATGCGTGGCGGCAGTGGTGCTGCTGGCGTTGTTCGCCGCGGCGGTGTTGGGCATGTCGTGGGCGATCGCCGATGGGCCGGACGGCATACGGGGATGGGCGCTGATCCTGGTGTTCGTCGTTGCCGGTCTGGTGGTGATGGGGCTGTGGATGGCCCTCTTGATGGCCGGCGCCGGTGACCGTCCCGTGTGGTCGGGCGTTGCCGTGGTCGCCGGAGTCGTGGCCTTGATCTTCGCCGGTACCGTTCCGGCCTGGTTCAGCGAGTGGCTGCTGTACGAGCGCGGACGGGTCTCCACCTGCCGGGTGGTGACCGTGACCGAGGTCGAGACGGTTAACGGGTCCGGTTCCGCTTACCGGTATCGGCTGGCCTGTGACGGCGGTGACACCGTCTCGGTCACGCGGTCCGACCGGACGCTGCAGGTAGATCAGCGCGTCCGCGTGCGCCACGACCCTGAGGGGAAATCGGACAAGGCCGAACTGGTCGGCGACACGGAAGGCATGAAGCCGCAGGACATCGCCTGGACCGCCGGCGCCGAACTTGGTTTGATCACGTTCGCGTCCCTCGCCCTGATCGCTACCAGCCGACCCGGCCCATCTGGTCGGCCCTCCCCCGCCCCTTGACCGAGTGGCTGAGTCCCGCGCGATGACCGTGCCCACACATCACCCCATCGGCAGGAGTGGCAAGGCGGTACTAGAAAGTTCGCTCTACTCTGTGCGGCGCAGTGTCACGTCACCGGTGCCGACGGATCGTTCAATACAGGCGATGATTTCATCGAGTTTTGTGGACGAGATTTCGGTATTCACGCTTACGAGCATGCGCGGCGGATAGCTATGGAGGAGTTCGCTATCTTGCACCTCTGCTTGCGCTATGCATTGGAGTAACGCTTTCAGCTTTGTCTCATCTAAGGAGCTTACCTCTATATAGATCGAAGCCATCTTTCTCCGTGCTTTTCTGGGGTGGGGGCGGTGATGAGATCGGCCATTCCAGCGGGCGGCCACGTCGAGCGCCACGGTTCGTCCGTGGTTGCGATGCAACACCGCATCACGGAATGGATCAGTCGGGGAGGGAGTGGAGGTAGGCCATGAGGGCCTTGCCGCGTGGGGAGAGGCGGTAGCCGGTTTCCAGGCTTTCGGTGAGGCCGAGGGCTTTGAGGCGGCGGACGTCGGCCTTGAAGGGGAGTCTGTCGCGGTCCAGGCGTTCGGCCAGGTCCAGGGCGCGTAGGCCGGGGTGTTCCTCGATGAGGCGGAGGACCTCGCGGGTCCAAGGGCCTCGGCGGCTGCGGGTGTCGATGGTGTCCAGGGCGGCTTTGATGTCGGCCAGTTCCTGGTCGGTCAGGTCGGCGTTCGCGGCCAGTTCCGCTCGGGGGTCGGGGCCGCCCAGATGGAGCATGACGCGGTGGTAGCCGCCCTGCTTGGTGCTTTTGGACAGGGCGGTGAGCAGGGCCGCGCGGCTCTTGAAGCCCGAACGCAGGGCGTCATCCTCGGTGATCTCCTCGGGGGTGACGGCCGTGACCGAGTCGATGACGATGATCCCCGCCCAGGTGCGCTGGGTGCTCCCCGCGCGGACCGGGGGCTCGGCCCACACCCGGAACACCCGGTCGATCCGCCCGCCTGCGATCCCTTCAAGGACCTCCCGCCTGAACAGCATCGTCCCCTCCCAACACGACTCTTGTGCTGCATTCTTTCTCGGAAGTCGCACCGATCTCCTGCCCCGTAGAGACGCAAGGTGTCCAGTTAAGGCCTGACCCCCATGAGTGACGGACCCGGCGCGGACGGAGGGCGCGAGTAGGGCGACGCATCCGGATCCATGTCGTCAGCGGCCTCTGGGAGGGGGCAGGCCGTAGGTGGCCAACGGATGAGGGCGGCTTCCGTTGTGGCGTGGCGCGCGAGGTCGTGATGCTGGTCGCATGAGGCGACGGCCGTGGGTGGCTGCCGCGTGGGCGGGGTTGATGGGCGTCCTGCTCGCGCTGCTGGGGAACATGGCGACGAACACCGTGGCGGTCCATGGCAAGGGTGTGCCGCTGGTGTGGGGTGGGCTGGCACTAGCGACGGCGGTCGTGGTGGTCGGCCAGGTCAGGCAGGACGGAGGGCTGCCGTCCACGCTGGAGGAGACGGTCCGCAGCCTCCGGGAGACCGTGCGGGTGCAGTGGCGGGAAGAGGAACGCATTCTGGGGCTGGCCAACCCGTCCCCGATGCCCGTGCGGTGGGCCCTGACGGTCGAGGTCGAGCGCCGGGACGCGGCCGGGCGGGTCAACCTGGGCGGGCCGGCCGTCTGGACGGGGTCCGGCGACAACATCGAAGACCTGGTCGCGCGGTTCAAGGAGCTGCCCAGCCGGCGCCTGGTGATCCTCGGCGGTCCAGGGGCGGGCAAGACGACCCTCGCGATCCAACTCCTCCTCCACCTCGCCGACTCCCGTGACGACGGGCCGGTTCCGGTGCTGTTGTCGATCTCGGGCTGGGACGCCGTCGCCTCCCCCTCGTTCGAGGAATGGCTGATCACCCGGCTGGAGGAGACCTATCCCTGGCTCCGCGAGCACGCGCCCTCCGCGGGGAGCAGCACGGCCCGCAGGCTGCTGCGCCTCGGGCACGTCCTCCCCGTCCTGGACGGCCTGGACGAGGCCCCGGGCGAGATGCGCCCGTTGATCATCCGAGCGATCAACGAGGCGATGTCGGCCGGGAGCCGGCTCATCATTACCAGCCGGACCGAGGAGTTCATGGACGCCGCCCTCGCGTCGCGGAGCATCACCGGCGCGGCTTTCGTGGAGTCCGAGCCGCTCGCCCCGGACGACGCCGCCCGGTATCTCGAAGCGACGCTGTCCGCGAATCCGCACCCGGCCTGGCGGCGCCTGCTGGACGAGGTGCGCGACGGCCCCAGCCCGCTGGTGGAGGTCCTGGCGAACCCCCTTGGCATGTGGCTGTTGCGGACCACGTACGCCGAGCCCGACGCCGACCCGTCCCCTCTGCTCGATCGCGAACGGTTCCCGACCGCCGAGACGCTGCGGTCTCACCTGTTCGACCGTCTCATCCCCGCGCTGATCGATGCGCGTCCTCCGGCCGGGAGGGACGATGCGGCGCTCTTCCGTCCGCGGCGCGAACACGACCCGGCGCCGACGCGTCGCTGGCTCGGGAATCTCGCCGACCTTCTCGACCGCAGTCCGGCGACGGTCAGGCAGGTCGGCGCCCGGGGCATCGGCACCCGCGACTTCGCCTGGTGGAGGCTGGCGCGGACCGTCCTGCCGGGTGGGACGCCGGGTGACCTGGTGAAGGCGCTGGGCGCGCTCGTGTGCGCGCTGTGCGTCATGGCGGTCGGCATCGTCGCTCTCGACGTCCAGTGGTTCGGCGGGCTCACCGGCGGCGTGTTGATCGCGGCATTGGCGAACGACATGCGCGACGACGAGCGCGCCTCCCGCTGGACGCCCCTTTCGATGCTGGGCTCTCTCGCGTGGGCGCTCGGGCTCGCCGCCGTGTGCCTTCTGGGCGTGATTCTCGTCCGGGTCGGCCTCCACCTGGTGTCGCACGGGACTCCGGGCGGGCTCGAAGGGCCGCTCCGCGAGGGCCTGTCGGCGGGAACCCTCTACGGGCTGGCGTTACTCGTCCCCTTGCTCACCGAGGATCTGTCCCGCTGGACGCAGGCCACCGCGCGCCTGGAGGCCAGCACGCCCGTGACCAGTTGCCGCGCGGACCGCCGCATCACCCTCACCCGGTTCCTCATCGCCGTGCTCCTGGCGGGCGGCGTCTCCGGCGCCACGGCCGCCTTCACCGGAGGCACGCTCGCCGGAACCGCTGTGGCGGCCGGGCTGGGAATCGTGGGCGGCGCGGTGTTCGCCTTCGTCACCGAGAAGGAGGCCACCTGGCTGGGCTACGCCCTGGTCACCGCCCGGCTGGCGCGCCGACGCCGCCTGCCGCTACGGCTGATGCCCTTCCTGGACGACGCCCACAAGCTCGGACTCCTGCGCGCGGTCGGCCCCATCTTCCAATTCCGCCACGCGGAGTTCCACGATCACCTCTCCCGCCGCCGGCCACCGCCCCGGCCGGCTCCCGAGCCGGTCCGGCCTCCCGTCCGGGCACCCCGCCCGGACGGAACGCTCCGGCCCGTCCGCCTGCGCACTTTCACAACGCCCCGGTGGCTCAAGGACGTCGCCTTCAGCCCGGACGGGCGGTATCTGGCGCTGTTCCGCGACGGCGCCACCGATCTTCTCGACCCGTCGGGCGCTCCCGTCCGCCGCGTACGCCACGGGTCGCGGCTGTGGGGGATCGCCCTGCAGGAGGGGCAGATCGCCTTCAGCCCCGACGGTGCCCGGTTCGCCGTCTCCGGCGGCGGTCTCGGGGGACGATCACCGGAGTACACCCGCGGCCGCTGCCGGATCTTCGACACCGCGACCGGTGGCGAGATCGCTCGCATCGTCCATGACGACTGGGTCCAGGCGGTGGCCTTCAGCCCGGACGGCGGCCGCCTCGCGACGGGCAGCCACTACGGCACCACCAAGATCTGGGACGCGACCACCGGGGACGAACTCCTCGTCATCAGCAATATCGGATGGGTGCACAGCATGGCGTTCAGCCCGGACGGCACCTGCCTGGCGACGGGCACGTCCGGTGTGTGGCCCGCCGACCCCGACCACTGTCCCGCCGAGATCTGGGACGCCACCACCGGTCAGGCCCTTGCACGTCTGCACACAGCGCCCGGCCGCGCGACCGTCGACGGCGTCAACAGCGTGTCCTTCAGCCCCGATGGCACCGTCCTGGCGGCGGGAACGCACAGGGCCACCGTGCTGTGGGACGCCCTCACCGGCGCCGAGACCCTGCGCATCGAGGAGGGGGCCCGGCAACTGGAGTTCACTCCAGACGGTTCGATGCTCCTCACCTCGGGCCCCGGCCTCTACACCCGACTCTGGGACACCTCCACCGGACGCAAACTCGTCGAGATCAGCCAGAGTCAGTACGTCTCGTGTGCGGCGCTCAGCCCTGACTCCGCCCTGCTCGTCACGGCCAGCGAGATGGCCCGCGAGGCCCAGCTCTGGCGCCTCTACCCCGACGCCGACCCCGCATGACCAGACCGCTCGGCCGGCGGATCGTGGGGGTGGAGATCTGCTGGGAGCAGTTGCTCGGTGAGCAGGCGCCGGAGACGCTCAGGACCGTGGCACCATCTGCGCACCATTCGCATATTCGCTCAGCGGCAGCCGCGCCGTCCAGGCGACGTGCCACGGCCCGTATCGCTCCGACCTGCGAGGCCAGAAAGGTCGCCCGCGGAGGATCGAACGGAATCTCCGCCAGCAAGCGTTCGGTGTCCTCGGCGAGCCGGGCGGGCGGCGGCGGGTCGTCCGCCTCTACCTGCGCGCGCCATTCCTGCGGCCCCCGGCAGATGAGGACGGTCCCCCGGGAGGTACCGACCACTTGCCGGTTGACCTGCAAAGCCAGCGTCGCGTACGTGCGCAGCCACCGCTGCGCGGGCTCATCGGTCATCGTCCCTCCACGTGCGAACGTCCTGCGGGAATCGATCCACGATCAAGCTATGTGTACGGTTTTCCGTACACCGCACGGGAGGAGCGAGCGCGTGCCAAGAAAGCCGCCGGGCCAGTCCGTCTGGTTCCGTGACGAGCCGGCGCCTCGCAAACCTCGGTTGTCCCGGGAGCGCATCGTCGAGGCGGCCATCGAGTTGCTGGACGCCGAAGGCGCGGACGGCTTCTCCATGCGCCGCCTGGCCGCGCGCCTGAACGCCGGCACCATGTCGCTGTACGAATACGTGACGAGCAGGGAGGACGTCCTCGATCTCGCCATGGACGCGGTGATGGCGGAGATCGATCTGAATATGCCCGACGACGCGAATTGGCGCGACATCCTCACCGGGCGATGCGGCACCCATGGGTGGCGCCGCGGGAAGGGTGAAGGGTTCGCCCCCACGCCGGAGACGGCCCCTCCTGCGTGGGCCGTCCCCGATCGGTTACTCGGTCTCCTCGGCCAGCGCGACGAGGATGCCCGCGGGGCCGCGGACGTAGCAGAGCCGGTAGCTGTCCTCGTACCGCACCAGCTCGCCGAGGAGTTCGGCTCCGTGGATCCGCAGACGGTCGAGGATGTCCTCCATGTCCTCGACGGCGAACATGATGCGATGGGCGCCCAGTGTGTTCGCGGGAGCGCGCGGGTCACCCTCTCGGATCGACGGGGCGTGGTACTTGGTCAGCTCGACCCGCCCGCGGCCGTCCGGGGTGCGCATCATCGCGATGTCCGATCGGGCTCCTTCGAGCCCGACGAGGCGATCCACCACGCTGCCTTCGAGTGTCGCCTCGCCTTCCAGCTCCAGCCCGAGTTCGGCGAAGAACGCCTTGGCGGCCGCGAGATCGTCGACGACGATGGCGACGTTGTCCATCCGCTGGACCGTCCCGCGCCCGGGACGCGGGTCCTGCCGGCCGGTGTCCTCCATGGCGGTCCTTTCCGTGTTCATGCGCGCTGGTTCTCCTTCTGGCGCGCCATGAGCTCCTCGATGGCGGTGGGCAGCGTGGTCTCGAAGTCGATCAGCTTGGCCCAGGTCGGCTTCACCACGACCCGGACCATGCCGTCGTAGAGCGACTGCACGCCCTTCTCCCACTCGGCCCGCTGCTCCGGCGTCATCTCGTACGTGCCGTTCCACTGGAGGTACTCCTCCGGGATGCCGTCGACGACGTCCAGTTCCGCGTTGCCGCGGAGGAGCAGGACCTTCGGCGGGTGCGACTCGGTGTCGATGGTCAGGGCGACCGCCGGGTTGTCGCGCAGCGCCGGCAGTTTCCGCGCGTTCTTCGCGGTGCACATGACGATCTCCGTGCCGTTCCAGTGGATCCCGATCGGGATCGACCGCGGAGTGCCGTCCAGCGCGACGTACGCCAGCCTCGCCAGGTCGCGGGCGAGCAGTTCCTGGCTGTACGGACGGTTCAGTACCTCGTCGATGGCGTTCTGGTCCATGGTTCGAGCTCCTCAGTCGTAGTAGCGGCGGGCGCTGGACCCGACGCGGGAGATGTCGGTGCCGTAGATGTGCAGGCTGATGGCGGTCTCGTCGCCGACGTTGCGGATGCGGTGGATGTCGCCGGGCGGCGCGAAGCCACTGACCTCGCCGGGCGGGTTGTCCCGCGTGCCGATGGGGTTGAGCGACTCGTCGAACAGTTCTTCGTGCTCGATGCCCGCCAGCACGCCCACGACGCACCAGGTGATGTGGTCATGGATCCGGGTGCCCTGCCCCGCGCGCCAGACCAGGCCGAGGATGGAGAACGCCCCGTCCGGCTCGGCGTGCAGCAGGTGGCCCGCCACCTGGTCGGGCAGGCCGAGACGCTGATCGGGCGTCAGGATCTCGGGGCCGGGCAGGTGCGCGCGGAGCTGGTCGGCGACCAGGTCCGCGGTGTCGGTCCAGCCGGTCCGCATGTCGACCGTCCGGCGCACGGCCGCGACGAGGTCGGTGAGTGTCGCTGATGTCCGGATCATGACCGCGTCCTCCTTGGCAGAACGAGTTCGTCCCGCTCAGCGTCGCGCACGCCGAGTCATACGTCTAATGACAATGCTTGGCCTAACTCATGCGTATCCTTGATGGATGCTGGATATCGTGCGGCTACGCGTCCTCGCGGCGATCGCCGCGGAGGGCTCGGTCACCAAGGCCGCCAAGCACCTGAACTACTCCCAGCCCGCCGTCAGCCGCCATCTGGCCAGGCTGGAGGCGGAGACCGGGGCCAGGCTCGTCCAGCGGGTCGGCCGGGGCATCCGGCTCACCCCCGAGGGCGAGCACCTGGCCCGCCGCGCCACCGAGATCGTCGGCCGGGTCGACACCGCCGCCGCGGAACTGTCCGCGCTGGTCGGCCTGCACACCGGCCTGGTCCGGGTCGCCGGCTTCCAGTCGGCGCTGGCCGCTCTGGTGCCGCACGCCGCGGGCACCCTGCGCCGCGAGCACCCGGGCCTCGAACTGCGCCTGATCGAGTCCCATCCGCGCGTGGCCCTCGACCTGCTGCGGGCCGGGGAGGTCGACGTCGCGGTCGCCTTCCGCTACGACGACCCGGCCCCGGACGACGTCCGCGCCGCGCACCTGTTCGACGACCCGACGTACCTGCTCAGCCTCGACCCCGGCCAGACGCTGGAGGGCAACCGCGACTCCGACTGGATCGCGGGCTGCGAGAACTGCCGCCGCGAGTTCCTGGAGGCCTGCGACAAGGCGGGGTTCACCCCGCCCATCGCCTACACCGCCGACGACATCATCGTGAATCAGGCACTGGTCGCCGCGGGCATGGGCGTGACCACCATGCCGGGGCTGGCACTGCGCACCCACCGCGCACCCGGCATCGAGGCCAGCGTCCTCCGCGACTTCCAGCGGCACGTCTACCTCGCCACCTACGGCGATCCGCCGGATCCGCCGGCGACCACGGCCTTCATCGCCGCACTGCACCACGCCGTCCAGCAGATCCGGCCCGGCGGACCGCTCCCGCCCGTGCTCCGTCCATCTCAGGCGGAGTGACGCGTCGAGCGCCGCGGCGCCACGGACCGTTCCGGCTCAGCATTCGATGACGTTGACCGCCAGCCCGCCGCGCGAGGTCTCCTTGTATTCGAGCAGCATGTCGGCGCCGGTGTCCCGCATGGTCTTGATGACCCGGTCGAGGCTCACGATGTGCGTCCCGTTGCCGCGCAGGGCGATCCGCGCCGCGTTGACGGCCTTGACGGCCGCCACGGCGTTGCGCTCGATGCAGGGGATCTGGACGAGCCCGCCGACCGGGTCGCAGGTCAGCCCGAGGTTGTGCTCCATCCCGATCTCGGCGGCGTTCTCCACCTGCCGGGGCGTGCCGCCCAGGACCTCGCACAGGGCGCCCGCCGCCATCGAACAGGCCGAGCCCACCTCGCCCTGGCAGCCCACCTCGGCACCGGAGATCGACGCGTTCTCTTTGTAGAGCACCCCGATCGCGCCCGCGCAGAGCAGGAAGCGCACGATCTGGTCGTCCGTCGCTCCGGGGCAGAACCGCGCGTAGTAGTGCAGGACGGCCGGGAGCACGCCCGCCGCGCCGTTCGTGGGGGCCGTGACGACGCGGCCGCCCGCGGCGTTCTCCTCGTTGACGGCCAGCGCGAACAGGTTCACCCAGTCCATGACGAGCAGAGGGTCGCCGGCGTCCGGCTCGGCGCGCAGCCGCCGGTACAGCCCGGGGGCCCGGCGGGGGACCCGCAGCCGGCCGGGCAGCGCGCCCTCGTTCGTCCAGCCGTTCCGGACGCACTGCCTCATGACCGCCCAGATCTCCCGCAACCCCGACCGGACCTCGTCGGCCGTTCGCCGGGCCTGCTCGTTGGCGAGCATGACCCCGCTGATCGGCAGGCCGGACTCGTCGCAGCGCGCGAGCAGCTCGGCGCCGCTGCTAAAGGGGTACTGGGGTGGCGCGGGGTCTTCGGCGTCCCGTCCGACGGGGGCTCCCTGCTCGTCGAGCACGAAACCCCCGCCGACCGAGTAGTAGATCCGTTCGCGTAGCGTCCGCCCGGTCGAGTCGAACGCCGAGAACCGCATCCCGTTCGGGTGATGGGGCAGGCTCTCGCGACGGTGCAGGACGAGGTCTCCGGCGCCGAGGACGACCTCGTGGCGGCCGAGCAGAGCGATCCGTCCCGTCGCGCGGATCGCCGACGCGCGCTCGGATGCCGTGGCGGTATCGACCGTCTCCGGGTACTCCCCCAGCAGACCGAGCACGACGGCGCGGTCGCTGCCGTGGCCCAGGCCGGTGGCGCCGAGCGACCCGAACAGCTCGACGCGCACCCGGGCGGCCGGGCTCAGTACCCCGTCGGCGTCCAATCCCTGGGCGAAGGCGCGCGCGGCGCGCATCGGCCCGACCGTGTGCGAGGAGGACGGGCCGACGCCGATCGAGAACAGGTCGAAGACGCTGATCATTCGTCCGCGAACGGGCCGTGGCTGTGCGGATCGAACACCCACAGCAGGTTCATCGGGTGCGGCCCGGGGTTGAACAGCGTGTGGGGAACTCGCGCGTCCAGTTCGAAGGAGTCGCCGGTTTGCAGGACGTATTTCTCGTCGTCCACGGTCAATTCGAGCGTCCCGGAAAGCAGGTATCCGTATTCGGTTCCCTCGTGGCCCAGCGGGGTCGCCTCTCCCGTCGTCGAGGCCCCGGCGTCATAGGCGAGGAGCCCGAACCGGAGATGGTGGTCGACGCTCGCCAGGCCCTCCCACCGAATGCCGGCCTGGCCCGGACGGCGCGGACGAGCATTGTGCCTGCTGACGCGCACCCCGGAGGACTGCTCCTCGGCGCGGGCCGGCCGGGCTCCTTCCAGCGTGAACAACCGGTCGAGCGACAGGTCGAGCGCGGTGGCCATCGCGTAGAGCGTGTTGATGCTCGGCAACGTCCGGCCGGTCTCGATGTGACCGACCAGGGCCGGAGAGACGCCGAGTTTGCGGGCCAGCTGGCGGGTGGAGAGCTTCTTTGCCTGCCGCGCCGCGCGCAGGCGGTCTCCGAGGTCCGGCGGCATTTCGTGCTCCGGAGCCTGCGGTGCGGACTCGTCGCTCATGAATGGTTTTCTTTCTGTGTCACGGTGACCACGTTATGCACCAGCCGGTATGTCCACGGTCACATCTCCCCGATCGCGTCGACGACATGATCGATGTCCCGCTCGGAAATGCCGGGGTGGGTGACGGCACGGATCGAGGTCTCGCCCCAGGGAAGGACGTGGATTCCGCGGTCCGCGAGCCGGGCGACGACACCGGGGGCCTCGGGCGGAGACCAGATCACGATGTTCGTGCCCGGCGTCGTGCGCGGGCTCGTACTACCCGGCCAGCGCTCCTCGGCCGCGGCCCGGATGCGCGCGGCCCCGCGATGGTCGGTGCGGAACTCCTGCGGGGGGCGGCGCAGCGCGACCAGCCCCGCCGCCGCAACGACTCCGGCCTGCGCAAGGCTTCCGCCCATGGCGAGCCGGCTCTGGCGAGCGCGGTTCATCATGTCCTCCGGGCCCGCGAGGACGGATCCGATGGGCGCGCCCAGGCCCTTGGACAAGGTCAGCGTGACGGTCGTCGCGCAGGCCGCGAGGTCGGCGGGCGGGACGTCCAGGGCCGCGGCGGCGTTCATGAGCCGTGCGCCGTCCAGGTGGACCGGTACTCCGATCCGCGCGAAGCGATCGGCCGCCTCCGGGGTCATCACATGGCCTTCGCGCATCAGGTGCGTGTTCTCGATGGCGAGCGCGACCACCTGGTCGCGTGCCGACCGGAGGTGTTCGGCGAACCGCTCCTCATCGGAGTCGTCCACCGGCAGCAGGAGCCGCTGCGGCAGAGAGTCCTCGAACAGGTTGATGTGGGACAGCCGGCCCACGGCGATGAGCTGGTCCGGTTCCGCGAGCACGGACAGCGCCACCTTGTTCGCCATCACCCCACTGGGCATCAGCACGGCGGAGTCCTTGCCGAGCAGGCGTGCCGCGGCAGCCTCCAGTTCGTTGGCGGTGGGGTCCTCGCCGTACAGGTCGTTGCCGAGCCGGGCGGTCTGCATGGCGCGCAGCATCTCCGTGCTGGGCAGTGAGGACGAGTCCGATCGCAGGTCGACGATCGGTTCGGTGTGAGGGCGGCTGTCTGAGGCCGCCGCGGTCGCCGTCGAGGGAAGCACGGTTCCAACGTAGCGATCTATCGGCGCCTGTGTCTAGTTTCAGTAGCCAAACCGGCCTCGCCGCGTAAGCGCGTGGCCCGACAGCGGCGCAGTAAACCTCCTCGTCACTTGATGATCACCAGGGGATTCGACCAAAACGGCGCGTCCGATCCGTTGACGCCGCCGAAGCCATCGTCTAGTTTCACTAGTCAATCTGATGGGAGGTGACGTATGGCGGAAGTTCGCGCACCCATCCCGCTCGATGCGGCCGTGCGTCCGAGGAAGAGCGTCGGCGCCTGGACGCTCGGCATCGTCCTGCTGGCGGTGACCGGCGTCGTGGCCACGACCGTCGTCACGAGCCCGAATGTCGAGTGGCCGGTGGTCCGGGAGTACGTGCTCTCCGGCCAGGTGCTCGACGGAGTCTGGGTGACGATCGAGTTGTCGATCCTGGCGATGCTGCTCGGCGTCGTTCTCGGCTTGGTCATCGCCCTGCTGAGGGTGAGCGACAACCTGATCCTTCGCACAATCGCCCTTGCCTACCTGTGGGTCTTCCGCAGCGTCCCCTTGCTGGTTCAACTGCTGATCTGGTTCAACCTCGCGCTGCTGTTCCCCGTCATCAGCCTCGGCCTGCCCGGCGGTGGTTCCCTCGCCTCCTGGCAGACGAACTCGCTCATGACGCCGTTCGTCGCCGCGTTGCTCGGATTGGGCCTGCACGAGGCGGCCTACGCGAGCGAGATCGTGCGCGCCGGGCTCGACGGCGTCCCGAAAGGGCAGGTGGAGGCGGCGCGGGTGCTCGGGCTGTCACCGGCGAATTCGTTGCTGTACGTGGTTCTGCCGCAGGCCGCCCGCATCGCGATCCCCCCGCTGGGCAACCAGTTCATCGGCATGTTGAAGTCGTCGTCTCTGGTGGCCTTCATCGCCGGCAACGATCTGCTCACCGTCGTGCAGAACATCTACAGCCGCAATTACCAGATCATCCCGCTGCTGATGGTCGCCTCCATCTGGTACGCGGTGGTCACCACCGTCGCCTCCCTCGGACAGGGCTGGATCGAACGCCGCCTCTCCCAACGCCGGGGAACCCGAACACGGCGGGACGCGATGGGCGGCCTCTTGACCTCCAGGGAAAGCGTATGAGCCAGGAATTGAACGCGAACGAGGCCGGCCCGGTCATGGAGGCACGCGATCTTCGCAAGTCCTTCGGCGGGGTCGAGGTGCTCAAGGGTGTGTCGTTCTCGGTCGACAGGGGCCAGACCCTGTGCCTCATCGGGCCGTCCGGGTCGGGGAAGAGCACGCTGCTGCGATGCCTGGCCTACCTGGAAGTGCCGGATTCGGGTGCGGTGCGGATCGAGGGCCATCGCATGGGCGCGGTCCGTTCCCGGAAGGGAACGGTCGTGGCGGCCACCGAACGGCAGATGGCCGGGCAGCGCCATTTCTTCGGCATGGTGTTCCAGTCGTTCAATCTCTTCCCGCACATGACCGCGGTCGAGAACTGTGCTCTCTCGCTACGTCGTGTGCACAAGAAGAGCAAGGACGAAGCACAGAAGATCGCCGTACGCCACCTGGAAGCCGTCGGCCTCGGCGACCACGTGCACAAGTACCCGGGGCAGCTGTCCGGAGGGCAGCAGCAGCGCGCGGCGATAGCCAGGGCACTGTCGACCTCCCCTTCGGTGCTGCTCTTCGACGAGCCCACCTCCGCACTCGACCCCGAGCTCGTCGGAGAGGTGCTGCTCGTCATGAAGGACCTCGCCGCCAACGGCACCACCATGGTCGTCGTCACCCACGAGATGCAGTTCGCGCGGGAGTCGGCCGACCGCGTGATCTTCATGGACGACGGGCTCGTCATCGACTCCGGAACCCCCGAGGACGTCATGCACAACGCGCGCAACGAGCGCGTACGCGGCTTCCTTTCCCGGATCGGCTGATCCCCGCACGGCTCGCACCCAGGAGGTACACCATGAACAGGCTCATGCTCTCCGTGACCGCACTCGCCTGTGCCGCGTCGCTGCTCACCGGTTGCGGCACGTCCGGCGACACCAAGAAAGCGGCTTCCGCGTTCGCCGACTCGCTTCCCGACAAGAACAAGAAGTCGGGCGTGCTCACCGTCGTCACCGCCCCGGGACAGCCGCCACTGACGTTCCTGTCAGGCCAGGGGAACATCGCCGAGGGCAACGACATCGATCTGATCAAAGCCGTGGGAGCGAAGCTCGGCCTGAAAGTCGAGGTCACCAACGCCGCGTTCCCCGGTGAGCTCATCGCCGTCGCCTCGGGCCGTTACGACGTGGTCGCGGGAGCCATCAACGACACCAAGGACCGTCAGAAGACCCTGACATTCGTCGACTACTTGAATGTCTACAGCGCTCTGTTCGTGCAGCAGGGAAACCCGAAGCAGCTGTCGGACACCAAGTCCCTGTGCGGCAAGACCGCGGCCGTTCTCCAGGGCAGCACCTTCGACCTGGACATCGACGCGATCAATGCCGCGGACTGCGCGAACGACAAGATCCGGGCGTCGAAGTTCCCCACCGCCGCCGCCGCGCTGCTCGCCGTCCGATCGCAGCGCGCCGATTTCGCCTTCAACGACAGCACCACCGCGGCGGTCGTGCTCAAGCAGAATCCCGGACTCGAAAGAGCCGGCGGCAAGTTCGGCAAGGTCGCGCACTACGGCTTCGGGGTCGCGAAGTCCAACATGGAGCTGGCCCGCGCGCTCCAGGCCGGCCTGAAGGCGATCATCGCCGACGGCACCTACGCCAAGATCCTGGCCAAGTGGGGCGAATCCGAGAACAGCTACGTGGAAGCGACGATCAACAACGCGGGCTGACGCGCGACCCCGCCGACGCCGTGGCGGGTCGCTACGTGCACGGCCACCGTCCGTTGCTGGCCACCCAGGTAGCCCTCACGTCCGGCAACGTCGTCATGGTGGTCGAACAGGCCTTCGTACAGCCGGCGGAAAAGCCCCAGTCGAGCTCCATCGCACGATCATTGATCCAGCCGTCCACCCCTGGCAACGGCATTACGAGGGCTCGCGTCGGCGCGATACTTGGACGCGTGGAGTACGTGTCGTGGGCGCCGCGATCGCCGCTGGACGAGCTGATCGACGATCTCTACTACCTGGAGGGCCCGCGGCCGTACTCTCGGCTGGCCCTGCCGCCGATGCCTTCGGCGGTGCTCATCCTCAATCTCGGGCCACCGTTCCTCATCCGTGCCGGCGGCGAGGCCGAGACGGCCGAGTACGCCGACGGCTGCGTGGTCACCATGCCGACCCGCGCCGCCGAGTTCGGCTATCCGCCGTGGACGCGGTCGGTGGGCGTGCACTTCAAGCCGTGGGGACTCGGACCTTTCCTGCCGATGCCCGCGGCGGAGCTGTGCGACCGTCCGGTGACGGTGGAGCAGGTCTGGGGCCGCGCCCGCACGGCCGAGCTGCGGGACCGGCTGGCCTCGGAGGCCGGGCCGCGCGAGATGCTGATCCTTCTTGAGGACGAGCTGCTCCGCCGGCTCCGCGAGACCGCCGGCCTGGGGCTGGTCCGCCACACGAGCGGCGTCATCGCGGCGGCCACGGGAGCGGTGATGATCGGCGACCTGGGCGCGGCGGCCGGTGTCAGCAGCACCCACCTGGCGCGGCGGTTCAAGGAGCTGATCGGCGTCACGCCGAAGCGGCTCGCCCGCACCTACCGCTTCGCCGCCGCCCTCCGCGCGATCGACCCCGCCGGGCCGGTCGACTGGGTCGACCTCGCCGGTCGCGCCGGATACTTCGACCAGGCGCACTTCGGCCACGAGTTCCGGGCCTTCACCGGCCTGACGCCGACCCGCTATGTGGAGGCTCGGAGGCGGTTCCTGCGCGAGCATCCCGGCCATGCGCTCGACGTCGGGCTGATCCCGGCCGTTTGATTCCTTACAAGAGCCGGCGACTCCCGCCGGGCCATGATGGGCACCATCCCGAGCGGAGGAGGTGGCCCATGGGCAAGGTGGTCATGTACGGCACGGTGTCGGTGGACGGCTTCATCGCGGACGGCGACGACCAGGTCGGGCCGCTGTTCGACTGGATGTCCAGCGGTGACGTCCCGTTGGACGACGCCGAGGTCGTGAAGGTGACGCAGGCGTCCCACGACTACGTCCGGGCGTACTGGGACGAGATCGGGGTGACGATCGCCGGCCGCCGCGTCTTCGACCTCACGGACGGCTGGGGCGGCACGCCCCCGGCCGGGGTCGACCACGTCGTGGTCGTGTCGCACCGGCCGGCGCCCGAGGGATGGAACGCTGACGCGCCGTTCCACTTCGTCGACGGCATCGAGGCCGCCATGGCCACCGCGCGGAAGCTCGCGGGCGACCGCACGGTCGAGGTCGCCGCCGGCGACGTCGGCGGCCAGATGCTGGCCGCGGGGCTCGTCGACGAGGTCGCCATGGAGGTCGCGCCCGTGGTGCTCGGGTCCGGCAAGCGCTACTTCGGGCCGGTCGACGCGCAGCACCTGCTGGAGGATCCCGACGTGGTGATCCGGGGCGACCGGGTGCTCCACCTGCGCTACCGCGTGCGCCGCCGACCGACCGCGTGAGGGGCCGTCCTCTGGGTGAGGGCGGCCCCTGGCGGGTTGCCGGTCAGACGATCGCGGGTTCGGAGAGCTCCTGGTCCTTGGGGGTGGGCTGGTCGGTCGGGGCGCCGCGGAGGGGGGTCTCGCGGATGAACCAGGCGGCGACGATGGCCAGCAGGGTGAACGCGCCCGCCCAGAGGAAGACGTTGTGGACGCCGGAGGCGACCGCGTGCTCCACGGCGTCACGGACGTTGGCCGGCATCTGCTTGAGCAGGGCCGGGGTGAGCTGTCCGCCGCCGCCGGAGAGCGACCGTCCGGCCTGCTCGCCCAGCCGGTCGGTCAGCGCGCCGGTCAGCTGGTTGCTGTAGACCGCGCCGAGGATCGACACGCCGAGCGAGCCGCCGATCGTGCGGAACAGGGTGGCCGCGCCGCTGGCGGCGCCCATGTCCTTCATCTCGACGCTGTTCTGGGCGATGAGCATCGTGTTCTGCATCAGGAAGCCCAGTCCGGCGCCGAGCACGAGCATGAACAGGCCGGTGGTGAGGCGGGTGGAGTCCACGGTGAGCTGGGCCAGCAGGAGCATGCCCGCGGTCATGAACACCCCGCCCACGATGGGGAAGACGCGGTAGCGCCCGGTACGGGTCACCAGCTGGCCGACGGCCATGGTGGTGACGAGCATGCCCATCATCAGCGGCAGCAGGAGCAGGCCGCTGTTGGTGGCCGAGGCGCCCTGCACGAGCTGCTGGAACTGCGGCAGGAAGGTCACCGCGCCGAACATCGCGAAGCCGACCAGGAAGCCCAGCACCGAGGCCAGCGTGAAGTTGCGGCTGCGGAACAGGCTCATCGGCAGGATCGGGGAGTCGGTGCGCAGCTCCCACAGCACGAACAGGGGCAGCAGGACGGCGGCGCCGATGCCCAGGCCGATGACGGTGGCGGAGGACCAGGCGTACTCGGTGCCGCCCCAGCTGGTCATCAGCGAGAGGCAGACGATGCCGGCGGTCAGCAGGGCCGCGCCGACGAAGTCGATGCGGGACGTGCCGCGGGGACGCTTGGGCAGGTGCATGGTCAGCCCGGTGACGACCAGGGCGAGGGCGCCCAGCGGCAGGTTGATGTAGAAGGCCCACCGCCAGCTGAGGTGGTCGGTGACCAGGCCGCCGAGCAGCGGGCCTCCGATGAAGGCCAGCGGCATGACCGCGGCCATCAGCCCCTGGTAGCGGCCGCGCTCCCGGGGCGGGACCAGGTCGCCGATGATGGCCATCGCACCGACCATCAGCCCGCCCGCGCCCAACCCCTGGACGCCGCGGAAGGCGATCAGCTGCGTCATGCTGTGCGCCATGCCGGCGAGCGCCGACCCGATCAGGAACAGCACGACCGCGGCCATGAACATGCCCTTGCGGCCGTAGATGTCACCGAGCTTGCCCCAGATCGGCGTCGCCGCGGCGGTGGCCAGCGTGTAGGCGGTGACCACCCACGACAGGTGCGCCAGGCCGCCCAGCTCGCCGACGATGGTGGGCATCGCGGTGCCGACCACCATGTTGTCCAGCATGGCGAGCAGCATCCCGATCATCAGCCCGCTCATCACGATGTAGATCTGGCGTTTGCTCTGGGAGGGCGCCGTCACCGGGCTCTCCGTGGGGGTCGTACTCATCGCGTCCTCACTTACCTGCCGTCCGGCTAGTTTGCTTACCTGCCGTACGGTAAGCTCAGAACTAGCCGGGCGTCAAGTAAGTTAGAGGGAGGACGCGATGACCCGCCGTCGAAGCGACACCCGCGAGCAGATCCGCAAGGTGGCGCTGGAGCTGTTCGCCGAGCAGGGCTACGAGAAGACCTCGCTCCGCGAGATCGCCGAACGCCTTGAGGTGACCAAGGCGGCGCTGTACTACCACTTCAAGACCAAAGAGGACATCGTCGCCAGCCTCTTCGAGGACTTCCACGCCGAGGCCGAGGAGCTGCTGGAGTGGTCCCGCGGGCAGGAGGCGACTCCGGCGTCCCGGCGGGAGTTCGTGCGCCGCTACGCCGAGATCTTCCAGGGGCCCGGCCGGGAGATGATCCACTTCATGCAGCAGAACGAACCCGCCATACGGGATCTGAAGGGCAGCGCGAACCTGCGCACGCTCATGCAGTCGTTCGCCACGTTCCTGGCCGACGAGGAGGCGAGCCTGCCCGACCAGATCCGCGCCCGCCTGTCCATCTTCACCCTGCACATGGCGCACTTCGCCATGCGCGACACGGTCACCGACGAGGACGAGCTCCAAGCCGCCGCGCTCGACGTCGCCCTCGGCCTCATCCCGGACGACTAGGCGCCCACGCCCCGCGCCGGGCAGGGTACGTCGCGCCCCATTTCCGTTGGGCCGGCCACCTCTCCGCGAAAGCGCGGTCGGCCCCTGCTCTGCCGCCTCCCTCGGGCGGCAGGGCAGGGGTTTTATCGTGAAATTCCCGGACCAAAACCGCAGTCTGCCCCCGCCGCCGAAAAAGCATTCGCCTGATCTCGGTGACCTCGGGCAGCATGGAAGGGCGGCGGTGTAGAGGGGTGGGCGGCTGTGCTGGGATTACGAGTGGGCTCCTCCAAGGACGGCCAGTCGACCCGGCGACGAGCGGTTCTGCTGGCCCTGCGCTATTACTGCGATGAGCTGCGCCGCCAGTGGCGGATCTCGCTTCCCGCCCTGCTTTTCCCATCGCTCGGGAACATCAGCCTGTTCTACGTGTCGCCGCTGGTGGTGGCGGCTCTGGTGGGACATCTCGCCGGCGGCGGGAAAGGCGACCTCGCCGCGCTCCTGCCCTTCGTCCTCGGCTTCGCCGGGCTGGGCCTGGCGGGCGAGGCGCTGTGGCGCGTGGGGCTCCACTACCTCAACCGGACGAACGGCCGGGGCATCGAATGGCTCGGCATCGCCGGCATGGACGAGTTGCTCGCCAAGGACGCCGCCTTTTTCCATGACAACTTCGCCGGTTCACTGACGAAACGGATCCTCAGTTTCTCCGGCGGGTTCGAACACTTCGCCGACACCCTCACGTTCTCGGTCATGGCCAACGTGATCCCGTTGTCGTTCGCCTCGGTGATCCTGTGGCGGTACCACCCGCTTCTGGTCATCGTCCTCGTGGGACTGATCGTCCTCACGGGCCTGGTCGCGTCCCCGCTCATCCGCCGCCGCCAGGCGCTGGTGGACGCGCGCGAGGCGGCCAAGGTGCGCGTGTCCGGCCACGTCGCCGACGTGATGACCAACATGGAGACGGTGCGGGCGTTCGCCGCCGAGCGCCGGGAGGCCGCCGAGTTCCGCGGCCGGGCCGCCGAGCAGCACCGCCTGTCGCTGCGCTCCTGGGACTACGGCAACCTGCGGGTCGACATGGTCGTCGCCCCGATGTCGATCCTGACCGGCGCCCTGGGGCTGCTCGTCGCGGTGACGCTGCGCGGCGGGCTCGGGGTGGAGGCCATCGTGGTGACGTTCTCCTACTACACCAACGCGACCCGGATCATGTTCGAGTTCAACCAGGTGTACCGGCGGCTGGAGAGCACGCTGACCGAGGCCGCGCAGTTCACCGAGCTGCTCCTGACGCCGCCGACCGTCGTCGACCCGCCCGATCCGCTCCCGTCGCGTCCGGCCGACGCGTCGGTCCGCTTCGAGCGGGTGCTCTTCGCCCACGGCGACGGCCCGCCCCTGTTCGACCGGCTGGACCTCGACATCCCGAGCGGCGCCAAGATCGGCCTGGTGGGCCGGTCCGGCGGCGGCAAGACCACCCTCACCCGGCTGCTGCTGCGCCTCATGGACGTCGACGGCGGCAGGATCCTCGTCGGCGGCCAGGACATCGCGCGGCTGCGCCAGAGCGACCTGCGCGACCTGATCGCCTACGTCCCGCAGGAACCCGCGATGTTCCACCGGTCGGTGCGCGACAACATCGCGTTCGCCCGCCCGGCCGCCACCGAGGCCGAGGTCTTCGAGGCCGCGCGGGCGGCGCACGTCACCGAGTTCGTCGAGAGCCTCCCGGACGGGTTCGACACGCTGGTCGGCGAGCGGGGCGTCAAGCTCTCCGGCGGCCAGCGGCAGCGCGTCGCGCTCGCCCGCGCCATCCTGCGGGACGCCCCGATCCTGCTGCTCGACGAGGCGACCAGCGCCCTGGACTCCGAGAGCGAGCTGCTCGTCCAGGAGGCGCTGTGGCGCCTGATGCGCGACCGCACCGCGCTGGTCGTCGCCCACCGCCTGAGCACGGTAGTCCGCATGGACCGCCTGATCGTCCTCGACCGCGGCCGCGTCCTTGAGGACGGCTCCCACCGGGAACTCCTCCAGGCCAAGGGCCCGTACGCCAGCCTCTGGCACCACCAGTCGGGCGGCTTCCTCACCGAGGACGCCACCCCCGACACCGTGCCCGCCGCCCGGCACGACCCGGCATCACAGTCGCCGATCGGCTGACGCGGTCGTCACGGGACCGCCGGCGCCAGATGGCCGTCCGGGCGGACCCGGCCCGCTTCGGTCTGGACGTGGGCTCCCGCGCGCAGGGCCTCGAAGAGGGTGCGGCCGTCCGGCAGCCGTAGGTTGCGGACGCGTTTGCCGGTCGCGTGGGCGACGCTGAGTCCGGAGAGGCGTTCGGCGAGTTCCCGGGACATGTCCGGCGCCGTGGTGATCAGGCCGCTCAGCACCGCCCGCAGTGCCAGTCCTTCGGGAGAGTAGGTCGTCATCAGCGCGGTCTGGGCGCGGGTGTGTTCGAGGAGGTCCGCGCCGGCGGGGTGGCGTTCCTCGTGGTAGGTGTCGAGCAGCGCCTCGTCCGCACGGCCGGTGCCGACGGCGGCGAGCTTCCAGCCGAGGTTGTGGGCGTCCTGGATGCCGGCGTTCATGCCGACGCCGCCGGTCGGGAAGTGCATGTGGGCGGCGTCTCCGGCCAGCAGCACGGTGCCCTTGCGGTAGGTCGCGGCCTGCCGGGTCGCGTTGCCGAAGCGCGACAGCCAGACCGGGTCGCGCATGCCGAAGTCGGTGCCCGCGATCCGCCGGACCGTCGACCGCAGCTCGTCGAGAGTGAGCTCGCCGGGCCATTCGGGCCGGTTGGTGCGGGGGTCCCCGCCGACGAGGCGGTGGATCCCGCCGGGCAGCGGCACGACCATGAGGCCGCCGTCCGCGCCGGAGACCTGCGCGAAGCCGCGTTCCGGAGGCGCGCCGAGCACCACGTCGCCGAGCCATCCCCAGGTCGTGGCGTCGGTGCCGGGGAAGTCGATGCCCGCAGCCTCCCGGACGGTGCTGCGGACTCCGTCGCAGCCGACCACGTAGCGAGCCGGGACGACCTCTCCGTCCGCCAGCGCGACACCGTCGGGCGCCAGGCCGGTGACCCGGCGACCGCGGCGGATGGTCGCGCCCATCCGGCGGGCGCGCGCTTCGAGCAGCTCCTCCGTGCGGGCCTGGACCAGCGCGAGGGTGAACGGGTACGGCGTGTCCAGGACGGAGAAGTCCATCCGGTCCGGCAGCCCGGCGAAATGGCCGTTCGGGATGCGCAGGCCCTCCGCCAGGAACGGTTCCGCGACGCCGCGGCAGTCGAAGATCTCGATCGTGCGCGGATGGATCGTGAGCGCCTTGGAATTGGGGTCGCGCTCCCGCCTGGTCTCCAGAACCGTGACGGATGCCCCGCCGAGCCGCAGTTCCCCGGCGAGCCACAACCCGGTGGGACCGGCCCCCACCACGACGACGTCCTCCATCGAACCTCCCTTGGTCACTGACCAATACCGTCCGGCCATTAGAGTAGGTCAGTGACCAAGAGTCAAGCGGACGCGGTGCGGGCCGCCCTGCAGGTCCTCGACGAGCACGGCGCCGGAGAGGTCTCCATGCGCGCCATCGCGCGGCGCCTCGGCGTGCGGATGAACACCGTCCTCTGGCACGTCAAGAGCAAGGCCCGGCTGGAGGAGCTGATGGCCGACGCGATCGTCGCCGGCGTCTCGCTCGACGGCCTGCCGGAGCACTGGCGCGAACGCGCGGCCGAGATCGCCCGTCGCTACCGGCGCGCCCTGCTGGCCCACCGCGACGGCGCCGCCGTGGTGGCCGGCACGTACGCCGCCGAGCCGGCGACCCTGGACATCGCCGAGGCGCTCGTCGCGGCGCTGCTCGACGGCGGCCTGCCCGACCGCGAAGCGGCCTGGACGTGCTGGAGCCTCATCTACCTCGTCCTCGGGCTGACCCAGGAGGAGCAGGCGCTTCCCGACCGTTCCATCCGCGATCTCGCTGTGGGACGGCGCCCAGCACTCCAGCGCGTGTTTCCCGTCCTGGCCGAGGAATCCTTCGACGAGCGGTTCGAGTTCGGCATCGCGAAACTCCTCGATCAAGGGAACGCCCGGCCGGGGCCGTAGCCTTGGGCGGTGTTCTCCACTCAAGGGCCTTCTCTGCGCGAGCTGACGGTTCAGGCGTTGTCCTCGGTCGAGCGGGGCTACGACCTGCTCGCTCCGAAGTTCGACCACACGCCCTTTCGCACCCCCGAAAGCATTCTCGGCGCCACCGCCGACGCGCTGCGTCCGTTCGGGCCGTTCGGCCAGGGGGTGGACGTGTGCTGCGGGACAGGTGCCGGCATGCAGGTCCTCGAACCGCTGTGCCACGGACGGATCACCGGCGTCGACTTCAGCGCCGGGATGCTCGCGCAGGCCCGCCGGGCGCACCCGGACGCCGAGTGGGTACGCGCCGACGTCCGGGCGCTGCCCTTCGCCGAGGACTTCGACCTCGCGGTCACCTTCGGAGCGCTCGGGCACTTCCTGCCCGCCGAGCGGTCCGCGGTGTTCGCCGGGGTGTATCGCGCGCTGCGGCCCGGCGGCCTGTTCGCGTTCCCGATCGGCGCGCCACCACATGTCGGGTCGGCCTGGTACTGGGCGCTGCTCGGGTTCGACCTGGCCATGCGCATCCGGAACGCCGTGTGGCGTCCACCGTTCGTCATGTACTACCGGACCTGTCCCCTGCACGCGGTCCGCGACGACCTGGCCGAGGCCGGTTTCACCGTGACGACGACCCCGCTACCCATGCTCGGCCGGCGCGACGACGGCGGCCCCCGCTTCCGCCTCCTCCTCGCCCGCAAGCCAAGCTGATCACCCGCCGGGGAGGGTCAGGGCTCGTCGGGGAGGCCGGCGGACATTCCGAGGCTGTGCACGGTGGTCCGGGCGGCGAGGATGTGCGAGCGCATCACGGCCTCCGCCCAGTCGCCGTCCCCGGCGGCCAGCGCCTCGATCAGCTCGTCGTGGTGGAACATGCTGGCGCGCAGCCGGTCCGGCGCGTACCGCCGGAACGTGCGGTGGACGAGCGGCACGTCGATGAACCCGCGGATCAGCGTCTCGATGTGCCCGTTCCCTCCGGCGGCGGCGATCGTGAGGTGGAACTCCCCGTTCAGCTCGGTGAGCCGGTCGGCCGCCGGGCCCTCGGCGCCGGCGAGCGCCTTCATCTCCGCGGCCAGCTCGCGGAGCCGGGCGAGCTGCTCCCGCTTGATCCGGGACGCCGCCAGCTTCGCCGCGTAGCTCTCCAGCAGGGCGCGGGCCTCGTACAACTCGTCCAGCTCCCGCTCGGTCCACGCCGTCACCCGGGCGCCCCGGTTCGGGACGAAGTCGACCAGCCCCTCGGAGTCCAGCCGGCGCAGGGCCTCCCGGATCGGCGTCCGCGAGACGCCGACGCGCTCGGCCAGCTCGGCCTCCCGCAGCCGGTCGCCCCGGGCGAACTCGCCCGACACGATCCCGGCGCGGATCACCGCGTACGCCGTCTCGACCGCCTTGGCCACGACCCCACCTCCTGACGCGGTACACGATGTCACGGCGCCCGGCCGGACGGGTCAGCCGGTGAAGCGGTGCGTGGTGCCGCGCTCCCAACCCGGGTCGCCGTCGCGGGCGAAGGACGTCCACACGCGCCGGACCCGGCGGACGAGGCCGGGCGGCAACTCGCCGGCGAGCATGGGCGCGTCCCGCCACGCCGCCGCCGAGCCGAGGACGAACGGCAGCTCGATGCAGTGGCAGGCGCCGAACGGGCCGTGCTCCGGGCGCCAGTCGAAGCCGTACAGCCAGGGTGCGGCACCGCCGCCGGCGAGTGCCGCTGGTGAAGCCGCCGCCATGAAGGAAGATCAGGACCGGATGCCCGTCCCCCGGTGGCCGCCACACGTTCAGCGACAGGCACCGCTCGTCCTGCGGGACGTCGAAGCCGCCCATCACGCGCTCCAGGCGGGACGGCGGTTGCGGTGCGGCGGGGCCGGGCGCGGAGGCGTCCCGCACGCCCGCCCACGGCCGGACGGGACGGGGCGCGGCGAACCGGCCGGCCTCCGCGTAGGGGATGCCGAGGTAGGCGGTGACCGGGCCGGCGGCGACGCCGCGCACCCGGCCCGCCACGGTCTCGGCGATCATGAGGCGGTGAAGATCAGGGCGGCGCCGTGCGCGTCCCGGGCGGACACGGCGAAGCCGTCGCCGGCCGGCCTGGTCCCGGTGCCGCCGTCCTCGATCAGCGCGCGGGCGGCGTCCGCGTCGTCGACCCGGATGGTCATGGCGGCCAGGTAGGACGGGGCCGGGACGGGTTCGCCGGGCAGCACCTCCCCGGCGTCGGACGCCCGGAGGATCTCCAGCCGCCCGTCCGCCAGGTCCAGCACCGTGAGCGGGCCCTGCCGCCGCGGCGTGCACGCCAGCACGTCCGCGTACCGGGCGGTGATCGGCTCGTGCGCGGAGTCGTCCACCACGATCAGCACCGCCTCCAGGGCGCGCGCCCCGTTGGCGTGGGCGAGGTAGCGCGCCTGGTGGACGTACTCGCGGTCGAGGTGCTGCGCGATGCCGACGTACGCCTCGGGGGTCGAGCGCGGGTCCAGGTGCACGGCGCGGGCGCGCAGGGTGCGGGTCCCGTCCGCGGTGGCGACGTCGCGTTCCAGGTCGAGGACGCCGGAGGTGCGCAGGCCGAGCCCGGTCAGCCTTCCGTCGGTGGCCTCGGCGTCGGCGGTGTCGAAGTTCAGCAGCCGGAAGCCCTCGTACTCGTCCGCGATCGCCTTGGTGTGCCAGGGGTCGGGCGCCGACTCGTCCACGATGCCGAGCAGTTCGATGTAGGCGTTGCCGAACAGCGCGCACCGGTTGGCCGTGCACCCGGGCACCGGCGGCTCGCCGGGCCGCTCGTTGAGCAGGTGCCGGGATCGGGGGCTCAGGGTGAAGCCGAACCCTGTGTAAGTGCGCTCCAGGGCGTCGAGGTCGCGGGTCAGGATGCCGGTGTGATGGAAACCATGGATGTCGCTGGTCATGGCACCGATGGTGGGGTGCCCGGCCCGGCCCGGTCCCGTCCGACGGCCGGAGACGCCGGGATCCGACATCGAAATACCATCATCGGGTGGATTCGGTCACGCTGGACCCGCTCGACCTGCGGCTGCTGCACGCGCTGCATCTCGACGGCCGGGCGCCCTTCGCCAGGATCGCCGAGGTGCTCGGCGTCTCCGACCGCACGGTGGCCCGCCGCTTCGCGCGGCTGCGCGCCACCGGAACCGCCCGTGTCACCGCGAACGTCAGCAGCCGGGACATCGGCCTCGCCGAGTGGCTGGTGCGGTTGCGCGTGCGGCCCGCCGGTGCCGCCGCGCTGGCCGGGGCCCTGGCGCGGCGTCCGGACACCTGCTGGGTCACCGTCCTGACGAGCGGCACGGAGATCGCCTGCGTCCTGCGCGCCCCGGCGGGGCGTCCCGCCCCGCTGGCGCCGCTCGCCCGGCACCCGCGCGTCCTCGCGGTGGACGCCCACCGGTTGCTCCGCCATCTGATGGACCACCGCTGGTCGGGCCGGACGTCCGCCCTCGACGGGGACCAGATCGCCGCGCTCCGGCCGCCGGTCTCCGGCGCGGCGGCGCCGGCCGCGCCGACCGACCTCGACCGGCGGCTGCTGCCGTCCCTGGCCGCGGACGGCCGTGCCGCCTATCCGCGCCTCGCCCGCCAGACCGGCTGGTCGGAGTCGGCGGTCCGCCGCCGGCTGGACGAACTGCGTCGCTCCCGGACGGTCCGGTTCGACGTCGAGGTCGACCCGGCGGTGCTGGGCTACACCGTCCAGTGCCTGCTGTGGCTGGCCGTCAGCCCGTCCCGGCTCGCGGACGTCGCCCGCTCCCTCGCCGCCGATCCGGAGGCCGCGTTCGTCGGCGCGATCACCGGGACGCACAACCTGCTGGCCATCGCCGTCTGCCGCGACGAGAACGCCCTGTTCACGTACCTGAGCGACCGGCTCGGGGCCCTGGACGGCATCGATCACGTCGAGACCGCCGTGGTCACCGGCTACACCAAGCGCGTGGCCCCGCCGCACTGACGGCACCGCCTCCCGGGAAAGTGGGTATGCCTGGTTCGCGGGGACTGTCGTGGATTTGGGGGCGGTTATGCCGATTCAGGTTGGCGGCATCGAATTCCATGCGGGGCCCGCGGTGCTCGGCGGGCCCGACGACCTGGACGCCGTCATCCGGGACTTCGTCGCGGGCGCCCGCCGCACGCTGCGCGTGGCGGTGCAGGAGCTGGACTCCCGCTCGATCGCCGAGGCCCTCCTGGCGGCGCGGGCGTCCGGGGTGCGCGTCCAGATCATCCTGGAGGGTGACTACCTGCGGGAGGAGCGTCCGGCCGCGGACCCCTGGGCGGCGGCCGGGGCCAACGAGGAGAACCGGCTCATCCACGCCGCGCTGCTGCGCGCGGGCGTGGACCTCGTCACCGACCTCAACCCGGCGATCTTCCACCAGAAGTTCATCGTCCGGGACGCCGGCGAGCCGACGGCGGCGGTGCTGACCGGCTCGGCGAACTTCACCCTCACCGACACCGGCACGAACCCGCCCGGCGGGCGCGGGAAGGCGGGCAACAACCTCAACCACGTCCTGGTCCTGCGGGGGCGGCGCGCCGCCGATCTGTACCTCGCCGAGTTCCTCCGGATGCGCTCGGGGACGTTCGGAGCCCTGCACGAACGCGTGGAGCCGACGCCGGCGGAGTTCCGGCTCGGCCGGGTCCGGGTCAAGCCGCTGTTCGCGCCCCGGCACGGACCCGAGATGGAGATCATGAAGCAGATGCTCAAGGCCGCCGCGAGCGTCGACTTCGCGATGTTCACCTTCGCCCGGTCCTCGGGCATCGACGACACGATGATCCGCCTCGCGCCGTCGCTCTCCCGCCTCCGCGGCGTCCTCGACAACGGTCAGGGCGCCCAGGCGTGGGCCGCCACCGACCCGCTGAGGGCCGCCGGGGTGGAGCTGTTCGCCAACAAGCCGGGCACGGGCGTGCGGAAGGTGCACCACAAGCTGATGGTCATCGACGAGCGGCTGGTGATCGCCGGCAGCTTCAACTACACCGCCCCGGCCACCACGCTGAACGACGAGAACATCATCGTCATCGGCGACCTGGAGGAGACGCGCGAGGACGCCGAGGCCGCCCAGCGCGAGATCGCGTCGTACGCGCTCCAGGAGATCTCCCGCATCATCACCGACCTCTCCCGTCCGGTCTGACCATGGGAGGTCACGTGTGGTCCGCCGGCGAGGCCTACGAGAGGTACATCGGCCGATGGAGCCGCCGGATCGCGGAGGCGTTCGTGCCCTGGCTGGGCGTCCCGCCGGGCCGGCGATGGCTGGACGTCGGCTGCGGCACCGGCGTGCTGACGGCCACCGTGCTGGCGATGGCCGATCCGCTCCAGGTCGTCGGCGTGGACCCCTCCGAAGGCTTCCTGCACCGCGCGCGGGAGCGCGTGGACGATGAGCGGGCGGTCTTCCACCTCGGTGACGCGCGGGCGCTGCCGGTGGCCGATCGGAGCGTCGACGCCGTGGTCAGCGGGCTGGCGCTCAACTTCGTCCCCGACCCGGAGCGCGCTGTCGCCGAGTTCGCCCGGGTCGCGAGCCCGGGCGGTGTGGTCGCGGCGTACGTGTGGGACTACGCCGGCGGCATGGCGATGCTGCGCCACTTCTGGGACGCCGCCGCGGACCTGGACCCCGAGGCGGCCGGCCTGGACGAGGGCCGCCGCTTCCCGATGTGCCTCCCCGAGCCGCTGGCCCGCCTCTGGGCGGACGCCGGGCTGACCAGGGTCACCGTCCAGGCGATCGAGGTGCCGACCGCGTTCCCCGACTTCGACCACTACTGGGAGCCGTTCCTGGGCGGCCAGGGCCCGGCCCCCGGATACGTCGCGTCCCTGAGCGAGGAGCGGCGGCGCACGCTGCGCGAGCACCTGCGGGAACGCCTCCCCCTCGCCCCGGACGGTTCCCTCACCCTCCCCGCGACGGCATGGGCGATCAAGGGCACGGCCCTCTAGGACCCCAGGTAGTCACGGGTGTACTCGAGCATGTCGTGTACTTGCTCGGCGACCCGGCGGGGGCAGAGCTCGCCGCGCTCGTCCGGCACCCCGGGGCGGGGCGGGGCGGCGAGCTTGACGCGCCGATGGCCTTCGCCGTGCGGGCAGGACGTCTCGCGCGGTGCGCGGTCGACGGTCGCCAGCGCCTCCCGGTAGAGCCCGACGATGCCGGGTGCCGTGGAGCTCCAGTAGCAGTGCTTGGCGAGCAGGCATACCGCGATCGCCAGGCGGGGCCGTTCGGCCTCGGGAGCACCGGCGAGCAGCCGCCGTGCCGACCAGATCGCCGCGTTCTGCGCCTGCAGGTCGACCTGGCTGTACCGCTGCCGTTCCAGGTCGCCGATCAGGGGGTCGAACGCGGTGCGGCCGTCGGCGGTGAGGTAACGGGCGTCGAGGTGCTCGGTCTCGGGAGCGGCGAACCGTTCGCTGAGGGTCGACCGCAGCGTGGAGGCCGTGTCGGTGGCCAGGGGCGCGAGGTGACCCGGGCATGCGGCGGCCTCGACGGTCTCCCGGTCGTCCGAGCCGCCGATCATCTCGATCAGGGCGGCCATCCCCTCCGGGTCGGAGGCGTCGGCGGGATCGGGATGCTCGTGCCCGCCCGCGCAGCCCGCGGCGGTGAGCGCCGCCTCGGCGCGCTCGGCCGCCTCGGCCAGCGCCGTGACCAGTCCGCGGTCGTTGATCTTCCAGTGCACGAACCAGCGGCTCGCCCACAGCGCCGCCAGCATGGCGCGGCCGTGCGGGCCCGCCGGGTCGGCGCTCACCTCATCGCCGATCCGCCCGAGCAGCTCGGACGGGTCGGCGTAGGGGTAGCCGTGCACCATGGAGGCGATCTCGCCTGCCAGGCCCGGGTAGTCGGCGGTGTCCATCAGGGGGCTCCGGTTCGTCGCGACGGTGATTCGATCTTGAGACGGACCGGACGGGCATCGGGTTTCGCCCGGCGGCCCGGCGCCGGGCGGCGGGGCCCAAACGGTGGGCACGGTTGGCTCAAGGGGGCGCCAAATGGGACGCGGTCACGGTTTGTACATAGTGCGACAAAGGGGATCTTTCGGCATAGGCGAGCGACGTGATCCGGGCCCGACGAGGGGAGGTCTCATGACGACCAGGATGGCGCACGGCACGGGCACGGCCGGGACCCACAGGGAGGTCCGGACGTCCGGGTGGCTGACGTTCGCCGGCACGCTGGCGTTCGTGGTGGGCGCGTTCAATGTCATCGACGGCCTGGTGGCCCTGTTCAACGACGACTACTACCTCGTCGGCGACAACCGGATCCTGGTGTTCGACTACACCGCGTGGGGCTGGTTCTGGCTGTTCCTGGGGATCATCCAGATGGCCGTCGGCGCCGCGATCCTGTCCGGGAAGATGTGGGCCCGCGCCACGGGGGTCTTCTTCGCCGTCCTCGCCGCCATCGGGCACCTGGCGTTCCTGCAGGCGTTCCCGCTCTGGTCGGTGCTGACGATCGCGCTGTGCGTCCTGCTGATCTACGCGCTCACCGCGCCCCCGGCCGGGGCGAAGGGCGCCTGACCCGGGTCAGCCGCCCGGCGATCGGAGGTCGGCCGGTGTCGCGGGACGGAACCGGACCGCCTGGCCGCCGCTGCGCGCCAGGACGGCGGTGAAGGTGCCGTCGCGGGTGACGAGAGAGCGGGTGACGTCCAGCTTCTCCGGTGCGGTCGCGTAGTCGGTCCCGCGCGCGTCGGTGTAGGCCTCGGCGACCCAGGTGCCCTTGCCGAGGAACGAGAGCGGGTAGCGCAGGGTCCGCGCGCGGTCGCCGGTCATCGCGCCGACGTACCAGTCGGCGCCCGAGCGGCGCGCGGTGACGAGGTGGTCGCCGACCTCGGCCGACAGCACCTTCGTCTCGTCCCAGGTGGCCGGCACGTCCTCGATGAACGCGAGGCCAGGCGACCTGGCGTAGTGCTCGGGGAGGTCGGCGGCCATCTGGGCGCCGGAAGAGTAGGTCACGTAGTAGGCGAGCTGCTTGGCGAGCGTGGTGTGGACGCGGCGGCCCGCCTTCCGCGGATCCCAGCGGACGTCCACGATCCCGGGCGTGTAGTCCATCGGGCCGGAGAGCATGCGGGTGAACGGCAGGATCAGCGTGTGCTCCGGGGAGTTGCCCCCGCTGAAGGCGTCCCATTCCTGGCCGCGGACGGCCTCGCGGGCGAGCGCGTTGGGATAGGTGCGGGTCTCCCCCGTCCCGTGGACGCACTCGTGGCAGATGACGTTGATGCGGTGCCGCGCGGCCGTCTCCAGGACGAGGCGGAAGTGGTTCACCATGCGCTGGTCGTAGTGGTGGTGGCCGGGGATCTTCCCGACGTAGCCGGTCTTGAGGTAGTGGATCCCCAGCCGCTCGTAGAGCGCGAACGCCGCGTCGAGCTGCCTCTCGTAGTTGTCGACGCCGGAGCCCGTCTCGTTGTGGGCGATGAACTCGACGCCCTTGCTCTTGCCGTAGGCGACGACCCCGGGGAGGTCGAAGTCCGGTGTGGCGGCGGTGAAGTCCTGGTCGGCCCAGGAGCCCTCCCAGCCGCGGTTCCAGCCCTCGGCGAGCAGGCCGCCGATGCCGTGCGCGGCGGCGAAGTCGATGTACTGCCTGGCGCGGGCGGTGGTCGCGCCGTGCCACCGGCCGGTCTTCCATGTCGCCTTGCGGTGCTGGATCAGCCACCAGATGCCGACGTACTTGGTCGGCCTGATCCATGAGGTGTCGGCGCCGCAGATCGCGCAGGGCGGGTTGAGGTTCTCCAGGAGGTGGGACTCGATGAGCCCGCCGGCGTCGGGGGTGACGGTCAGCGCCCGCCACGGGGTGGCGCGGCCCGTCCGGGTGACGACCGCGGCCGTCCTGCCCGGGGTCGGCACGAGCGCGGCGCGCAGCCGTCCCGACTCCGGGACGACGGTCATCGCGGCGTAGTCGTTCAGGTCCGCCTCGTGGATCGACAGGTACGGCCCGGCCCCGTACCGGAACGTCACCGGCGTGTTGCCGGGCCCCATCGCGCTGTAGGCGGACGACCGCCAGGTCTTCTCGTCGGAGTCGAAGTCGCGCGGCGTCCACCAGGCCGCCGGGTCGCCGGCGAGGGCGAACTCGGTGGCCTCGTCCACGATCTCCAGGGACCGCAGCCCGGCCTGCGCGGGCACCTCGTAGCGGAAGGCCACCCCGTCGTCGTAGGCGCGGGCGATGACGTTGAAGACCCTGCCGTCCGCCTGCCGGAGCCGGACGGTCAGCTCGCGGTAGCGGTCGCGGACGGCGGCGTCGCCGCCCCACAGCGGCCGCCACGTGCGGTCGCCGGACGTCCTGCGGATGCTCGTGATCCGGACGTTCCCGCCCAGCGTGGAACCGTCGGTGAGCCGCAGGCCGAGGGCCGACGGCCGGACGAGCACGGCGCCGGCCCGCTCGACGGAGTAGCGCAGGAGCCCGCCGTCGGCGGACACCGTCAGGGACAGCGCGCCGTCCGGTGACGTCACGGCGGGCTCCATGGGGACCGGCGTGCCCGCGGCGGTCGCCGTCGCCCCGGAGAGCAGCGCGAGGGACACGACCGCCGCGGCGGCTCGCAGCGCGCGGCGCGCGGATCCCGGTATCACCATGGTGATCCACATGCTGCCCGCTTTGACCATGTTTCGGCGACCCCCGGCGACCTGCACATACCCGGCCCGTGTACGGGCAGTAGTCGGTCGTGACGCCGGCGTGGACCCCGCGGCCGTGGAGGCGGGCGCACACCGCTCCCGGAGGCGGGCACGGCGGGGGACGCCGCGCCCGTGTCATCGTGCTGCTGGCCTGCGTGCTCGCGCTGAACGCGGCCGACACGGGGGTGATCGGCGCGATCGTCCAGGAGCTGCGGCACTCGCTGCACATCGGCAACACGCAGGTCGGGGTCCTGACCGCCGCCCCCGCGGCGATCGGCGCGGTCGCGACGGTGCCGGTCGGGCAGCTGACGGACCGGGTGCCGCGGATCCCGCTGCTGGCGGGCAGCGTGCTGCTGTGGAGCCTCGCGATGGTCGTCGGCGGGCTCGCCGAGTCCTACGGGTGGCTGCTGGCGTCCAGGGTGGCGCTCGGGGCGGTCACCGCGACGGCCGGGCCGACCGTCGCGTCGCTGATCGGGGACCTGTTCCCGCCCGAGGAGCGGGCCGCGACGTACGGCCGGATCCTGGCCGGTGAACTGGTCGGGGTCGGGTTCGGGCTGCTCGCGGGCGGGAACATCGCGGCGTTCGCCAGCTGGCGGGTCGCGTTCTGGTTCGTCGCCGTGCTGGGCCTCGTCCTCGCGGTGCTGCTGTGGCGGATGCTGCCCGAGCCGCGGCGGGGCGCGCAGCAGACCGCCGGCCGGGGCGAGGAGCTCGCCCAGCGGCAGGTGCACGAGGCGGGGGTGGAGCCGAACCCGGAGGCCGTCCTCGACGCCGACCCCGCCGCGATGAGCCTGCCGGACGCCGCGCGGCACGTCCTGCGGATCCGCACCAACGTGATCATCATCGTGGCGTCCGCGATCGGCTACTTCTTCTTCGCCGGGCTGCGCACGTTCGCGATGGTCTTCGTGCAGGAGCGGTACGGGGTCGGCCGGGGCGAGCTGTCGGCGTTCGTCCCGGTCATCGGGCTGGCGGCGCTGGCGGGCGTGCTCGCGGGCGGGCGGCTCGCGGACCGGCTCGTCCGGCGCGGCGTGCTCGCCGCCCGCGTCAACGTGCCGGGGGTGGCGTTCGCGGCGTCGGCGCTGCTGTTCCTGCCCGGCCTGCTCACCACCGAGGCGCTGGTCGCGCTGCCGCTGTTCACGCTCGCCGCCGCCGCGCTCGCCGCCGCGAACCCGCCGCTGGACGCGATCCGGCTGGACGTCGTCCACTACCGGCTGTGGGGCCGCGCGGAGGCCATCCGGACGATCGTGCGGATGGCCGCGGAGGCCGCGGCGCCGGTGCTGTTCGGGTGGCTGTCGGGCCTGCTCGACTCGGGCCGCGGCTCGGCGGACGGCCTCGACCAGGTGTTCCTCCTGGCGCTGGTGCCACTGCTGGTCAACGGGCTGCTGCTGCTCAGGGCGCGGCACACCTACCCCCGGGACGTGGCGTCGGCCCTGGAGTCCGAGCGCCGCTTCGCCGACGGGCAGTGATCTCCGGCGGCTCTCAGCGGACGCTCATGGAGTTTTGAGACTCGTCGGATAGACCGGCACGCATGAGCTTCACTCGCCGCCGTTTCCTGCTGTCGGGCCTGGTCGGAGGGGCTGCGCTCGTCAGCGGCGCCGCGGCCCGCCGCCCACCGGACACCCCGGGGACGCGGGACGCCTTCGGTGGAGGGGACTACCTCACCCTGCCGGGCGTCCGGCCGCCGAGCCTGCGCGCGCGGCGCCTCGGCCGGACGGCGGAGGGCCTGCTGTTCCTCGCGCCCTTCCGGGGAACGGGCACCGCCGACGCGCTGATCGTCGACGACACCGGCGAGCCGGTGTGGATCCACCGGTCGGACCGGCTCATCACCGACGTCCGGGTGCAGAGCCACGGCGGCCGGCCGGTGCTGACCTACTGGGAGGGCGACCGGAAGGAGGGCGGGCACGGGGAGGGCGTCGGCGTCGTCCTCGGCCAGGACTACCGGCGCGTCGCCGAGGTGCACGCCGGCGACGGCGTCCGCGGCGACCTGCACGAGTTCACGCTCACCGACCGGGGGACGGCGCTGGTCATCGCGTACCCGGAGGTCACCGCCGACCTGCGGCCGATCGGCGGCCCGGGCAGGGGACGCGTCCTCGACGGCCGGGTCCAGGAGATCGACGTCGCCACCGGCCGGATCCTGCTCGACTGGAGCGCCCTCGACCACCTCGACATCACCGAGACCCGCACCGCCCTGCCCGAGAAGGGCGGCGACGCGTTCGACCCGATCCACATCAACTCGGTCCAGGACGACGGGGACGCCCTGCTGGTGTCCGCCCGCAACACCTGCGCCCTCTACCGCATCGACCGCCGGACCGGCGCCGTCCGGTGGCGGCTCGGCGGCCGGCGCGGCGACTTCGCGTTCGGGAAGGGCGCCGCGTTCGCGTGGCAGCACGACGCCCGCCGCCGCCCGGACGGGACGATCACGCTGTTCGACAACCACATCGGCGCCGTGGGCGACGGCCCGTCGCGGGGCCTCGTGCTGGCCGTGGACGAGACCGCCCGCCGCGCGACCCTGGTGCGCGAGTACGCCGACGGGACGACGTACGGGCAGTACATGGGGAACGTCCAGGTCCTGCCCGACGGGAACGCGGTCGTCGGCTGGGGCTCCACCCCGAAGCTGACCGAGTTCGCCGCCGACGGGACGCCCGTCCTGGAGATCACGGGCCTGGGCGACGGCTCCTACCGCTCGTACCGCTCCCCCTGGACGGGACGGCCCGAGGCGCGGCCGGCCGTGGTGGCGCGGCCGCTCGACGCCGGGCGGATGCGGGTGCACGCGAGCTGGAACGGTGCGACGGAGGTGGCGGCGTGGCGCTTCCTCACCGGCGCGACCCGGCTCACCCAGGCCGCGATCGTGAGACGGGCCGGTTTCGAGACCGCCGTCACGCTCCCCCGGGCCGAGAACGCGGCGGCCGAGGCGCTGGCCGCCGACGGCACGGTCCTCGCCCGCTCGCTGTGACCTAGTCGTCGGCCGGTGGGCTGTTCAGGGTGCGGTAGCGGTCGAGGATGCGCTCCAGCTCGCGGCGGTCGCGCTTGGTCGGGCGGCCCGCGCCGCGCTCGCGGCGGCCGACCGGGATGAGCGCCTCGCGCGGCGGCGGGGGCGGGCTCTTGTCGATCAGGCATTCCTGCGCGGCGGGGGCGCCGACCCGCTTGCGGACGATCTTCTGCACGACCACGATCCGCTCCCGCCCGTCATGGCGGAGCCGCACCGTGTCGCCGGGCTTGACCGCGGTGGACGGCTTGGCGCGCTCGTCGTTCACGCGCACGTGGCCCGCCCGGCAGGCGGTCGTCGCCATCGACCGGGTCTTCAGCAGGCGCACGGACCAGATCCACAGATCGACCCGCACGGACCCCTCGTCGCCCATCCGTCCATGATGTCACTTCGGCGCGGGTTCCTGCTGCGAGCCGATCCAGGCGTCGGCGCGCTCCCACTGGTCGTACAGCCAGCCGACCCGCGCGTCCCGGTCGCCGGGCACGTCCCGGGCCGGGACGCGCCACCAGCGGGCGCGCACGACGCCGGTCAGCGGGACGCGCCGCCAGATCTCGCCGGCCGTGGTCATGCGGTCGAGCCCGCAGTGCGCGACGAACACGACGTCGGCGGACGGGGCGGCGTCGAGCGCGGCCAGCACGCCGCCGGGCCGCGGCGGCATCAGGTTGGGCATCGCGGCGGCGCGGGCGGCCTCGTCCCGGCGCCGGAGGCGGACCAGCCGGCGGATCGCGCGGCGGCGGCGCTCGGGGGTGAAGTTGCCGCCCTCCGGGAAGATCAGCAGCGCGTCGCGGGGGCCGAGGCCGCTCGCGAGGCGGCCGATGTCCTCGACGGCGCCGCCGCCGGGCGTGACGAACACGTTCGGCATCCGGCCCGCGGCGATGTCGATGCACGGGTCCAACTGGAGCTGCGCCTTCATCACCACGCGGGGCCGCCGGCGGTAGTCCGACAGCAGGTGGTGGACGAGGAGCAGCGCGTCCCCCGGCCCGGCGTGCCGGCTGAGGACGATCAGCGGGCGGTCGCCGTCCGGCCCGTCCCAGGAGCCGTCGATCTGGACGCGCAGGCCGAGCTGGCGCTGCGCCATGGAGTACAGGCCCGCGATGTAGCGGCGGATGACGTCGTAGTGCCGCTCGTCGCGGGCACGGCCGCGGAGCCACAGCCATCCGCATTCCACGACGGCGGCGGACTCCCGCGTCCCCCACGCCAGCGCGAACCACAGCAGCCGGCGCGCCCGCCGGCGCTCGCGCCCGATCAGAGACGTCACCAGGTAGGCCGCCGGGAACAGCACGACGACCAGCGCGGTCAGCAGGAACAGCAGCGGCGTGAACACGAGGCGGCGGACGACACGGGGTGGCACCATCTCACGATCGCTCCTTCAGGTACTCCAACGATGCCTGATAGGCGCGTTCGATGTGGGCCTGGATCCCGGAGCCGTTCCGGTAGCGCATCTGGGCGAGGTCGACGCCGGCCCGCCGCGACCGGTTCCCCGCGGGCAGGACGTGCACGGTCAGGCCGTCGGGGAGGGCGGCCATCTCCTCGAAGAACCGGTGCCGGCGCGCGATCTCGAACGCGACCAGGCCGACCTCCCACGGCCGGCGCGGCGGTGCGAGGTCCCGCTCGATCCGCCCGACGTGCAGGACGTAGATGGTGGTGGCGCCGAGCATTACGGCCCGGCCGACCGGGATGCTGTGCACGAGCCCGCCGTCGAAGTAGTGCCGGTCCCCGACCCGGACCGGCGGCAGCAGCCCCGGCGCGGCGCACGAGGCGAGCACCGCGGGGACCAGCGGGCCGCGGGTGAACCAGTGCGCCATCGCGGTCTCGATCCCGGCGGCGACGCACTGGTACGGCACGTCCAGCTCCTCGAACGACGACACGGGGAGCAGCTCGTCCAGCATCCGGCGCAGCGGCTCGCTGGAGTGCAGGTGGGTGCCGGACCGGGCGAGCGTCCACAGCCGGGCCAGGACGCGGGAGCCGAACACCTCGCGGACGGACTCGTCCGACCACAGGCTGGTGAGCCGCTCGACGGCGGTGCCGGGTCCGGCCGCGACGAACACGCCGTTCAGCGCCCCGATCGACGTCCCGACGACCAGGTCGGGCCGGACGCCGGTCTCCTCCAGCGCCCGCAGCATGCCGACCTCGTGCGCGCCGAGCACCCCGCCGCCGCCGAGGACGAACGCCACCCGCGGCTCCCGTTCCACCCGGGCCTCCCTTCACGCGCGCGCTGGAGGCAACCTCACCCGTGGAAACCGGGATAAACGGGCCGGCCGCCCGCACGCGGCGGGCGGCCGGCCCTCGGAATCAGTGGTGCCCGATCAGTGGTGTCCGCCGCGGGTCCGCAGGCCGTAGCCGTAGGGGAACAGCGGCTTGTAGTTCCGGTCGCCGACGTTGATCGGCTCCTGGTCCTCACTGCGCGGCCACGTCACCGGCAGCTTCCCGGTGAAGGGGCGCCTGCCGAACAGGACGTCCGCGACGCCCGCGCCCTCGCTGCCGGGCAGCCAGGACATGACGAACGCGTCCGTCTTCGCCAGCTGGTCGGTGACGATCTGCGGGCGTCCCGCGACGTCCAGGACGACGCAGGTCCTGATCGCGGAGCAGACCCTGTCGATGTTGGCCTTGTCGGCGTCGGACAGGTTCAGCGTGTGGCCGTTGCCGACGTCGCCGACGCCCTCGGCGTACGGCTTCTCGCCGACGACCACGACGCCGACGTCGTTGCCGGCCGTCGGCGCCGACGCGTCCTCGCTGTAGGTGACGCGCGACGAGTTCTGCTTGATGCCGTCGAGGATCGTCGTGCCGGGGATGATGTCGCCGGACGAGCCCTGCCACGTCACCGTCCAGCCGCCCGCCTGGTTGCCGATGTCGTCGGCGTTGGTGCCCGCGACGTAGATCCGCGCGTTCCTCTTCAGCGGGAGGGCCCGCTTGGAGTTCTTGAGCAGGACCTGCGACTTCGCGACCGCCTCGCGGGCGACCGCGCGGTGCGCCGCCGACCCGATCGTCTTGGCGTTGGTGCGGTCGGTGTACGGGTTCTCGAAGAGGCCGAGCTCGAACTTCGCCTTCAGGATGCGGCTGACGGCGTCATCGATGCGCGACATCTTCACGCGCCCGGCCTTCACCTCCGCGAGCAGCGTCTGCACGAACTGCGGGGCGCTGTACGGCTCCATGAACATGTCCATGCCGGCGTTCACGGACGTCCTGACCTGCGTCGGGTAGTCCCCGGGGATCTGGTGGATGGCCTCCCAGTCGCTGATGAGGAAGCCGTCGAACCCGATCTTCCGCTTGAGGACGTCGGTGAGCAGCTCCTTGTGCGCGCTCATCTTCAGCGGGTTGCCGACGCCGTCCTCCTTCCAGTCGACGCTGGAGAACGACGGCATGATGCTGCCGACCCCGTACTTCTTGACCGCGACGGCGTACGGCGCCAGGTTGATCTTCGCGAACGTCCCGCGGTCGGTGACGGTGACGCCCTGGTCGATCGTGTACGTCCCGCTGGTGGACGACCCGAACACCGTGTCCCCGTCGCCCGCGTAGTGCTTGGCCGTCGCCAGCACGTGCCGGTTGGTGGCGAGGTCGCGCTTGTGGCGTCCCTGGAAGCCCTCGATGCCGGTCTCCATCTGGACGACCAGCCGCGGGTCCTCGCCGTAGCTCTCGTAGGCGCGTCCCCACCGCAGGTCGCGGGTGACGCAGACGCACGGCGCGAACACCCACTGGGGCCCGGTCGCCTTGGTCTCGACGGCCGTGATCTGCTCCTCCTTGCGGACGAGCCCGGGATCGCGCGTCGCGCCCATCGCGATGTTGTGCGGGAAGACGGTGGCGCCGACGAGGTTGTTGTGACCGTGCACGGAGTCGATCCCGTAGAGCAGCGGGATCTTCAGGCGGGTCGCGAGCGCCTTGGACTGGTAGGCGTCGACCATGTCGGCCCAGCCCGCGGGGCTGTTGTCGGCGGGCACCGAGCCGCCGCCCGAGAGCACCGAGCCGAGCGCCAACTCGGTGATCTGGTCGCGGTCGCCGTCGATGGCGCCGCGCTCGGCCTGCGTCATCTGGCCGACCTTCTCTTCCAGCGTCATGCGCCCGAGCAGGTCGCTCACCCGCTTGGCGACGGGCAGCCGGGGGTTCAGGTACGCGGCCTGCCGGGGGGCCTCGGCCAGGGCCGGCTGCACCGCGATGGCCGAGGGGAGGGCGGCGATGGTCGCGAAGGCGACCAGTGTCCGCCCGATCCGGGTGGCGATGACACGTCTGTGGGGGTGTCGCAAGTCGTCCCTCCTGGGTCGTCCGAGGACGCCCACGCGGCCCGGCGGGCCGCGTGCGTGACGGGGCGCCGGGGTCATGGCTCGCCCGGACGGCCATGACCCCGGCGCCGCCGGCGTCGTCACCCAGGAACCTCCCCCGCCTCCCGGCTACCTGTCAACAAACCTGCCTATTACAGACCGGACCGTGGCCGGGAACTGTGGAAGAGGGCTTGACGACCACTAAATTCACACGTTGAATCATGGGCCAAACAAAGCCGGTCGGACGGGTGGGCCATGATCGGCCCACCCGTCCGGCCGCCGTGCGGGCACGCGGCGGCCCGTCCGCCCCCACGGATCCGCTGGCCAGACCCGGCCACCCGCGCCCCACCCCCGGGCGGGCACGGAGCGGGCCCGGCAGCCGGTGCGGCCCCGCGGTCAGGTGGCCGGACGGTCGCGGTCGCGCCCGCGCTCGCCGCCGGCGCGCGTGCCGTCGTCGCGGGTGACCTCGATGCGCTCCTTGCGGAGCTCGCCGCGGATCGTCTGCTCGTCCTGCACCTGCTCGGTGCGCAGCCGGACGCGCTCGACCGGCACCGTCTCCTTCGCGATGACCGGGCGCTCCTCGTAGAGGATGATCTCCTGGTCCTCCTCGGCGATGGTCACCTTCGGGTCCGGCCGGCCGGCGGTGATCGGCTCGCGGTCGACCTTGAGCTCCTCGTGCGAGACCGGGATCGTCCGCTCGACCGTCTCCGTCTCGACCCACTTGTGCACCCGGACGCGGCCGGCCTCGTGCCGCTCGGTGCCGATCCGCATCTGCTCCTCGAACCGGGTGATCTCGGTCATCGGGGCCTCGGCGCCCTCGCGCGGCGACTGCGCCGGCATCGCCCGGCCGCCCGGCTGCTGGCCCGTGGTCGACTGGCCCGTGGTCGACTGGCCCGTGGTCGACTGGCCCGTGCTCGACTGGCCCGTGCTCGACTGGCCCGCGGGCTGCTCGGTCGTCCCGCGCCGGCCCTTCTCGGGGTGCACCGCCATCCCGGCGGCGCCCGCCATGCCGGCCGTCCCGGCGGCACCCGCCGGACCGCCCGCGCCCCCGGTCTCGGAAGTGCCCCCGGCCTCGGAAGTACCGGTCTCGGAAGTACCGGCCGTGCCGGCGGCTCCGGCCGCCTTGCCCTCACCGCTCTCGCCACCGGCCATGCGACGGTCACCGGACGCCTCGGACGTGCCCGTCTCGCCACCGGAGCGCCGGCCACCCGGAGGACGGACGCCGTAGTGCCGGTACAGGTCGACGATCTGGGCATGCGACAGGTGTTCGTCGGCGTCGACGTTCGGAGCGCCCTTGATGGTCTCCTTGTCGTACGGAACCTGGAGGGCGTCCTTGCTCTTGCGCGCGCCGGACAGGGGGACGAAGCTCTCGCGCATCCCGAACCACCCGGTGTGGACGGTCACCCACTCCGGCGAGCCGGAGTCGTCGTTGAGGTAGACCTGCTTGATCGTGCCGACCTTCGTCCCGTTCGTGTCGGTCACGCTCATGCCCATCAGTTCCCGCACCTGCGTCTGCGTCTCCACGTTGAGCACCTCCGCTTCCGTGAACGCTCCCGGACGGCGGGGGGCCGGGGGGAGGTGGTGCCCGCCACTCGGTCGCGGTTGTTCTGTTGATCCCGAGTTGCCGGATTACCTCCTGCTTTTCCCTGCACGCCAGCTATAAACGCGTTTACAGGATTATAGGCAACGATTTACCGAATACTTACGCCCACCCCCGAACGATCCCTGTCGACAATTCTCGACAAACAGCCACGACTTCCCCCATTCACGAATGGCATCCCACCCGAGATGGTGATCATTTTAGTCGGCGTCGGTTTTCCTTTCCCCCGCCCGCGCAAAGACTGCGAGGGTAAGTTCCGAACATTGGAGAACTGGAATGCGCGACTTCTCAACGGCGGCCCGGCGGGCGGGCGCCGTGACCGCCGCGGTGACCGCGGCACTCGCCTGCACGGCGCCCAGCGCGACGGCCACCGCCGCCGCGGCCCCGCGACCACCGGCCTGGTGCAAGGCCGTCGGGGCGCTCGCCGTCCGGACGCTGCCGCACACGATCAGGATCGACGACTGCGACCTGCGCGGCCGGACCGTGCGCGGCAACGGGCTGGCGGCGGTCGTGCCGACCGACGGGACCTCGCTGGTGGCGCAGCAGCTGCACACCAACGGCGGCTCCGAGCTGCACATCCGGGTGGACCGGCGGACCGGCAAGATCACCATCCGCACCCGGAGCGGGCGGGTGCCGCAGGGCAGGCCGCGCATGGCCCGCGCGGCGGTGGCCGCGTGCCAGGACGGCACGTACCGTCCCGAGCCCGCCAGGTGGCCGCGGGGCCACACCGTCCAGTGGCACTACCACGCGGGGGGTTCCGGGCTGCCGCTGGCGCCCATCGCCAAGGGCGTCTCGAACATGGTCAACGCCCGCACCGACTGCGTGAGCGGGGGCCGGTTCACGCCGCAGCCGAACGTGCACGAGAACTACGCCGGGCAGAGCAACCGGCCGCCGAACCTGACCGGCGGGGCGGCCTGCGGCGCCCGCGACCGGGCCAACACGTTCGGCTGGCTGGCCATGCCGGGCGCGGGCCGCAACGTGCTCGCCGCGACCTGCATGTGGTTCAGCGGCACGCGGATGGTCGAGACGGACATGGCGCTGCAGACGCAGGACAGGCAGTGGTGGACGGGCGGGACGTGCCGGCCGGGCTCCTACTCCGTCGAGGCGGTCGCGACGCACGAGACGGGCCACGTCCTCGGCCTCGACCACGTCAGCGGGTCCCAGCACTCCGACCTCACGATGGCGCCGTCCATCGGGGCCTGCGACGACGGGGCCGCGACGCTCGGCAAGGGCGACCACGCCGGGCTGATCTCGCTCTACGGCGGGCGCTGACCGGCGGCGGGCCGGAGGCGGCGCGCGGCGCTCGCGCCGCGACTCAGCGCCTCGACGCGATCTTGCCGACGACGACGAGGCGGCGCCGGTCCGATCCCTTCGGCGTGCAGGTGATCAGCGTGACGTACCGGCCGTCCGGGGCGCTGCCGCGGTGGAACGGCACCGGCTCCAGAGCGCGCCGGTCCCGGGGCTTGATGACGCGCTTGAGCCGGACCCGGTACACGTAGGTCCGCCGGCCCACGCGCAGGACGATCCGGTCGCCGCGCCGCATCCGGTCCAGCTCGCCGAAGGGGTGCCGCCAGGTCGTCCGGTGGCCGAGCAGGACGGTGTTGCCCGCGCGCCCGGGGAGCGCGGTCCCCGGGTAGTGGCCGACGCCGCGCCGCAGCACCGCCCGGCCGACGCCCTGCCTGACCAGGGTCTTCAGGCCCATCCGCCGGATCTGGAGGCGCGCGATCACCGTGCCCGTCCGCGGCCGGGCCGCGGTGGCCGCGACCGCGGCCGTGCCGCGCGCGGGGGCGGCCTGCGCGGGCGGGACGGAGACGGCGGGCAGCGCGCAGAACGCGGCGACGGCGACCGCGCAGAGGGACTTCCGGCCGAGCATGGTTCTCTCCTCCATCTGGGGTTCCGCGGGCATGGGGAAGGGGGCGGCACGTCTGCCGCCCCCTTCCGCCGTCGTCCGGCCGCGGGTCGTCACCCTGGTCCGGACCATGTCAGGTCAGGAGAGCGGCGACCCGAGCGCGACGGGCACGCTGCCCTTGGCCAGGCGCGGGGCGATCCGCCCCGGCTCGACGCCGACGCCGGACGTCTTGACGGGCCGCTTGATCGTGTCGAGGACACCCCGCACGCCGGGCACGGCGTCCGCGGTGCGGTGGCCGGCGTCGGGACGCGCGACGCGGGAGCCGTCGGCGCGCATCGTCGAGGGCAGCTTGGTGTGCTCGGCCGCCGGGCGGTGCTTGGACGGCTTGTAGGGCTTCGGCTTCTTCGGCGTCCGGTAGGTGGGCGGCGCGGACTTGTGCCCGTTGTCGACGGTCGCCCCGCCCTTGCACTGCGCCTCCGCCGCGCCGAGCGCGCCGACGGCGTTGCCGCAGGCGTTGACCGGGACGCTGATCGGGATGTAGGCCTGGTTGCCGTTCAGGATCCCGAAGTTGCCGGCGCTCTTCATCTTCACCTTGCGGCCGCCGGAGTTCTTGACGGTCGCGCCGCCCTTGCACTGGGCCTGCGCCGCGCCGAGCGCGCCGACGGCGTTGCCGCACACGTCGACCGGGACGCTGATCGGCGCGAACACCTGGTTGCCGTTGCCGATCCCGAAGTTGCCGGCGCTCTCCATCTTCACGTTGCGGCCGCCGGGGTTCTTGACGGTCGCGCCGCCCTTGCACTGGGCCCGGCTGATCCCGGCGATCGCGATGGCGTTGCCGCACACGTCGACGGGGATGCTGATCGGCGCGAACACCTGGTTGCCGTTCAGGACGCCGAAGTTGTGCGAGGTCTCCATGCGGACCTTGCCGTCGTGGCCGCCGCCGTGCAGGGTGGCGGCGCCGGCGGGCCCGGAGCCGAAGGCGGCTCCGACGACGAGGGCTCCCGCGGCCACCAGGGCCGCGCGGCTCGTGCTCTTCGCCCACTTGCGCATGAGTTTCTCCTGTCGTTGCTTCGATCTCGGTGGTGAACGCTGCGCGGCACCGTCCGGGTGGGCGCAGCCCGGCAGCGGCCGGTGGTCGGCCGTTGCCTCAGAGGAAGGTCTGGTGAAAGGGGGCGGGCGGCGTGCTTCGCGCACGCGGCCGCGCCGCGGCCGGCCGGCGGTGGCCGGACGGCTGTGGGAGACCCCTAGTCGGGGACGACGGACGGGCCGCCGGGCGCGGCCACGTCGGACAGCGCCGTGCGGTGGAACGTCCCCGCGCCCGCGGCGGAAGGCGCCGCGGGGTACTGCCGGGTCAGCAGGTCGGCGAACGGCACGAACGGGTGCCCGCCGCCGGAGCCGGCGCTGCGCGGGCCGTCCTGTCCGGACGGCAGGGCGGGGTCCCGCACCGGGGCGCGGTCGCCGCCGCGGCAGGCCGCGCAGTGGCCGCCGTCGCCGTCCGGCGCGGCGCCCGCGAACGTCTCGGGCGCGCTGGTGTGACCGGCGCGCGCGGTGGCGGGCCCGCCCTTGTCGGAGGCGTGGCCGGCGTCGGCGTCCTCCCCCGGCCGCGCACCGGCGTCCGCCGGCGCGGCGTGCTCGGGGGCGGCGTGCTCGGGGCCGGTCATCTGCTGGACGAGTTCGCCGATGACGGGGCGGTCGGGCCGGACCTCGGGCGCGGGCAGCCGCGGGACGCCCGCGGCGGCGGTCAGCTCCTCGATCCGCTGGACGGCCCGGTCCTTGTCGTCGAGCACGTCCCGCTTGCGCGACCCGAGGTATTCCACGGGGTCGTCGCCGGCCTCCCGGAGGTCGCCGGAGAGGGACTCCGCCGGGTCCGCCGCGTCCCGGCCGTGGCCGGGCGAGAGGTGCCGGAACGTGGACAGGTCGTCCGGCTCCATGGCGCCCTCGCCGAAGACGGCGTCATGGACGGCCTGCTGCGGCCGGGGCGCCGGCTCGTCGGCGAACGCCGTCTCGGTGAGCGCGGAGAGCGCGATCCAGCCGGCGAACGCGAAACCCGCGACGGCGGCGACACGGGCGAGAACGGGGACGATGGCATACCGGCACCGATCCTGCGGGCGAATTGCCCCGCGCTGGATCGGTAGGGACCGCATTGCCAGTTCTCCTTGTCGCCGCCGTCGGTGTTCGCATCCGGTTTCTGGTTCCGGTCGGCAAGAAGGTAGCACCGCGGCGGCGGTGATCACGGAACGATTTCGAATTCTCCCTGCGTGTCCTCGAATCGTTTACCGGCGCATTAATTCCACTTTTACCGTGGACGGGTTTCCAGCGCCCGGCATTCCTTTTTACGAGAATTCTCCGTTTCGCCGGACGTCGGGGGCTTCGTCGCCCTCCCGGGGACCGTGGCGCATCGGCCGGGCCGTCCGATGACCGGAGGAAGCATGGCGGACGGTATCGAGTGCGCTACATTCGGTGAACGGACGGCCGCGGCGGCCGTCCGAGCGAGGAGCTTCCGATGCCCGACCCCTCGTCCGCGATCGCGCGGCTGCTGCCCGCGCGCCATCACCGCCCCCGTCGCCAGACCCACCGCTTCGTGACCCGCAACGAGGCCCAACTGCTCGTTCTGTCCCGCGTCTCCGCCGGTCAGAGCACCTTCTCCAAGCGCGGATGGTCCTCGGCGTGGACGCTGTACTCACGCTGGGAGTGGACCAGGGCCACCGCCCGGGACGAGCGCGCCCGCCGCCGGGCCCGGCCGCCCTGGGCCTGACCCGCCCCGGCCGGCACCGCACCGCCGCGGTGCGCCGCCGGCCGGGGGACAAACCTTGACCGCCGGGTGACGATGTCCTACCGCCGGGGTACGTCCGCCTCCGGGACGCTCTCCGCCCGCACGGGCGGCATGCTCGGGCGCGGCCCGCGCCGGGAGATGTGGTGCGCGATCCGCCCGGCCGCGAACCCGGCGCCGTGCACGAACCGCATCACCGGCCCGAACGTGAGCGCGGCGGCGAGCCCGGCGAAGTAGAGGCCCGGCACCGACGCCTCGAAGTCGCGGGACAGGACCGGCGCGCCCGCCCGGGTCCTGATGCGGGCGCGCAGCTCGGGCGCGAGCAGCGGGAGCCGCTCCACGTCCGGGACGAACCCGGTCGCGGCGATCACGTGCTCGGCCTCGGTGACGAGGCGCCGCCCGTTCCGGTCGACGGTGGTGAGGGCGACGCCGTCGTCCAGCTCGACGGCCTTCGACAGGTGCCGGCCGGTCGAGACGCGGATCCGGTCGTCGAGCCGGTCGCGCAGCCACCACGCTCCCGCCGGCGGGAGCGTCTCCCGGACGATCTTCCGCCGGGTCCGCTCCGGCAGGTACCGGACGATCCCCGGCCGCTCGGCCCACAGCCACGTCCGGTACCCGGTGCCGAGCCCGGACCGCGGTCCCTCCAGCAGCACGGAGCGCCGGGACCGGCGCTCCTCCGGGACGGTGTTCCAGTCGAGCTCGCGCCTGCGGGCCAGCAGGTGCGGGTGCGCGCCCGCGTCGGCGAGCAGCACCGCCGTCTCCAGCGCGGACTGCCCGGCGCCGACGACCGCGACGTCCTTGCCCGCGAACAGGCCGAGGTCGCTGTGGGCGCTGCTGTGCGAGACGAGCCAGGACGGCATGCCCTCCAGCTCGTCCGGGATGTGCGCGAACGGCCCGACGCCCACGGCGACCACGACGGTCCGGGCGGCGATCCGCTCGCCCGTGGACAGCGCGACGGCGAACCCGCCGCGGCCGCCGCGCCCGACGCTCACGACCTCGGCGTCCTCGGTGCCGGAGACGGCCTCGGCGGCGAACCAGCGCCCGTACTCGACGAAGGTCTCCAGGGGGATCGGGTGCCCGACCCGCCAGCCGCGGTGGCGGTCGATGAAGCGCAGGCCCTCCTGCGGCGCCCCCAGGCTGGACGCGAAGGGCTCGGACTTCAGGTACATGCCCTCCGGCATGTTGGCGTCCCAGAAGCGCATCGGCTCGCCGATGACGCGGACGTCCAGTCCGAGGTACCGCAGGTGGGCGGCGGTCGACAGGCCGTAGGGCCCGGCGCCGGCGATGACGACGTCGCATGCCGAGTCGCTCATGTTCCATTCCCCCGTGTGTTCGTGGTGTTACCCGGTGCGGAGCCGCCCGACCGCGCGGAGCGCGCTCTGCCGGCCCATGGCGAGGAAGGGCGGGAGGTCGTCGCCGGCGTACCAGGCGAGCTCGTCGGCCCTTCTCAGCGGGCGGAGGGTCTCCCGCAGGTGCTTCGGGCGCGGCAGGGGGCGCCGCGCCGATCGCCGGAGGTAGTGGTTCTCCACCAGCAGGTGGCGGCCGGGCGCCGGCCGCGCGGCCGGGACGGGGCGCCCCGACTGGTCGAGGTGCAGGACTCGGGCGAGGTCGAGCCCGGTCCGGTCGGTGAACAGCCGGAACTGGGCGCCGATCCGCGGGTTGAAGTCCAGCAGGTGGTGGACGCCGCGCTCGGCGTCGAGCCGGAAGTCGAGGTCGACCAGGCCGCGGCAGCCGAAACGCCGGACGATCCCCGCCGCGAGCCGTTCGAGCGCCGGGTCGTCGACCCACTCGCCCGCGACGGTGTGCCCGGCGTGCGGCGGGTGCGCCAGGTGCTTGCGGCCGACCCCGCCGAACAGGCAGCCGAGGTCCTCGTCGAAGTACCCGTGGAAGAACCAGTCGCCGCCGGACGGCGGGATGCGCCGCTGCAGGATGAGCGGGCCCGCGCCGCCGCCGGAGGCGTCGTCCGGGCGGCGGTCTCGGGTGGCGGCGAACAGCCGGTGCAGCTCGCCGGCCGTCCGGACCAGGGTGGTGCTGCGCAGGCCGGGGCGGAGCCGCCACGGCCGCGCCCACTTGGCGATCAGCGGCAGCCCGAGGTCGGCGGCGGCCTCGTCGACCTCCGCCGCGGACCGCGGCATGCGGCTCGGCGGGCACGCGACGCCGTGCCGCTCGCAGGCCTCCAGCAGCCGGGCCTTGTCGGCGACGCCGCGGGGGACGGCGGGGTCCTGGCGGGGGAAGACGAAGCGGGACGCCAGCGGCGCCGCGTGCTCCGCGACGAAGATCGCCCCGGCGTCGTCCATCGGGAGGAGCAGCGCGCGCCGGCCGATCCGCTCGCCGACCGCCCGCAGGTGGTCCAGCAGGTCGTCCGGGCGTCCGGGGGGCGGCGCCCAGGGATGCGCGCGGGACAGGTAGCGGGACCGGGACGAGGGGTTGGCGTCGCCTTCGAGGATGGCGTGCACGGGGACGCCGGCGCGGCCGAGGCTGCGGATCGCCGCGAGCGTCCCGTGGTGGAGCGGGTTGCGGTCGGTGCGCAGCAGCAGCACGGGAAGGCCGGGATCGAGGCGCGTCATTTTCGTTCAGGCTCGATTCCACATATTGCGGTGCACGACGTCCCTTTCCCGGTGGTAAATTTTGCCATCGCCCGCTCCGGCGGCTTTTTCGCGGCGGACGTCCCAGGGCATACGATACGCATGAGCGGCGACATTATCCATCCAGCCGGGCACCACTCCGGGCGCCAGTGGAAAAGGGCATCGCGCTTTTGTCCACTCCCTCCCATTCTGGCCGCGTCCGTCATGCTGGTCGCGCTGATCGCGCCGGTATTCGCGACCTGGCCGCAACTCCGGTCGGCCCAGAGAACCGCGCCCTACGTGCCGTTGGGGGCCTTTCTCGGCTCGGGCGGGGAGGGCGTGGCCCGGCTGGGCCCGTTCGAGCGCTGGCTCGGCTCCACGGTCACCGTCGGCCGCACCTACCTGCCGGGCGACGACTGGGACGACATCGAGGGGCCGCGCGAGTTGCTGGCGGCGTGGGCGCGCTGGAAGGAGGCCGACCCCCGCCGGATGCTGGTGGTCAACGTCCCGATGATGGCCCCGAACGAGACGTGGCTGCCGCGGCCGGTGCTCGCCTCGCTGCTGCGCGCGGGGGCGCGGGGCGTGTTCGACGGGCACTACCGGGCCCTCGCGCGGCGGCTGGTGTCGGCCGGCGCGGGCGACGCGGTCCTCGTCCCCGGCTGGGAGATGAACGGGGAGGCCTACGCCGGCCGGTGCGCGCCCGATCCGGAGGCGTGGAAGACCTACTGGCGGCGGATCGTCGCCGCGATGCGCGGCGTCCCGGGCACGCGCCTGCGTTTCGACTTCGCGCCGTCTCGGGGGCGGGACGCGATTCCGTGGACGCAATGCTATCCGGGCGACGACGTCGTCGACATCATCGGATCGGACAGTTACGACCAGCCGGCGGGAAAGTCCTTCCAAAGTTTCGTGGACGAGCCTTACGGACTGCGCGACCACGCGGATTTCGCCGCCGCGCACGGCAAGCCCATCTCGTTCCCCGAATGGGGGCTGTTCCGCAATTCCGACAACCCGGAATATGTCCACGGAATGCATGACTGGATCATGTCGCACGACGTCGCCTACCAGTCGATCACGGATTACTGCCCGCACGGCGTCTGGTCGTGCGGCGGCAATCCGCGCTCGGCCGCCGCCTACCGGGAGCTGTTCGGCGGCGTGACGGCTCCGCCGCCGTCCCCGTCCGGGCCGTTCGTCCCGGCGCCGTCCCCGGCCTGGAAGGCGCCGGCGCCGACGCCGGCGAGGCCCGGATGGCCGGAGCCGCCGGCCACCGCCCGCGTCCCGGCGGTGGGCTCGTCCGGGGCGCCGCCGGCCCCGGCCACGTCGCGGGTGACGGCGGCGAGGAGCGCCACCGTCCCGGAGACGTCATAGGCCTCGGCCGCGGACGCCGCCGCCAGCCCCTCCCGTTCGGCGATGCCGGGGGACAGCAGCCGCGCGGCCACCTCCGCGGCGAGCGCGGCGGGGTCCTCGGCGGGAACGAGCGCGCCGAGACCGGGCCGGAGCAGCTCGGTGATGCCGGGGACGTCCGTCCCGATGAGGGGGCGTCCGGTGGCGAACGCCTCCAGCGCGGTGAGCGGCAGCCCCTCCCACCGCGACGGCAGCACGACGACGTTCGACGCCGCGAGCCAGTCGCGCGGATCGTCGACGGCCGGGACGAGGGACACCCCGGCGACCGCCTCGCCGCGCAGGGCGTCGAGGTCCTCGCCGTCCCCGACGACGGCGAGCCGCGCGGACGGGCACCGGGCGGTGACCTCCGGCCAGGCCGCGAGCAGGACGTCCTGCCCTTTCTGCCTGGTCAGGCGGCCGACGCAGACGGCGAGCGGGACGGTCGCGGGCAGCCCGAGCCGGGCGCGGGCGGCCAGCCGGGCGGCGCCGTCGGCGGGCCGGAACCGGCGGCGGTCGACGCCGTTGCGGACGACCCGGTACTCCCCGCGCACGCCCGCGCGCATGCCCTCCTGGAGCTCGCCGATGCCGACGCAGACGAGGGCGTCGGTCCAGCGGGCCGCGAGCCGCTCCCACAGCCGGCTGGGGGCCTCCTGCCGCCCGGTCGCGGCGAGCCAGGACCAGCCGTGCGGCTGGAAGATCGTCGGCGTGCCGCGCGGGCGGCGCGGCAGCCGCCCGGCCAGACCCGCCTTCGCGGAGTGCAGGTGCACGACGTCCGGGGCGAAGGTCGCCACCAGGCGGCGGAGGCTGCGCGCCTCCAGCAGCGTGCGGGGGCCGGGAGCGCGGCCGGCGTCCCACGGGAACCAGGGGACGCCGGCCGCCGCGCACCGTTCCGGCAGGTCGCCGCCGCGGGGGCAGGCGACCGCCACCTCCCAGCCGCGCCTGCGCTGGTCGCCGGCCGCCTGCCCGACGTAGACGGCGACCCCGCCGCCGTTCGGCTGGCTGACGTGCAGGACCCGCAGCGGGCCGCGCGCCTCCCGGTCAGCCATCGCCAGCGGGCCGGCCGTCCCCCGCGTGCCGCCGCTCCGACAGGTGCGCGCGGGCGCGGGCGAGCCCGGCGAACGCGGCGGCGGGCGCGGACCTGCCGAGGATGATCCGCTCGTTGCGGACCGGCGCCGGCCGCCATTTCAGCTTGTAGGGCTCGTCGCCGCGCAGCAGGCTGACGCCCTGCCGGTGGCGCTCGCGGGCGAGCGCGAGGTCCTGGCGCAGCATCATCAGCGTGACGTCGAGGCAGGACCGCAGGTCGGGGATCGCGCCGTACAGGTAGGCGCCGACGTACCGGTGGCCGATGAGGAGGAGGTCGCTGGCGACGAGCCGCCCGTCCCACCGGTACTGCAGGACGGCGGCGCGCCCGTCGCGGACCATCCCGTCCGCCGCCTCGGCCAGGTGGCGGCGGAACCGGTCGCGCGTGTGCTCGGGGTTGACCGGGCGGCCCTCCCACTGCCAGAGGTGCAGGTCCAGCAGCGCGTGGACGGCGTCCGAGGCCCGCTCCGCCGGGACGCTCTCCACCGTGATGCCGCGCACGTCGATCTTGCGGAGCTTGGCGCGCATCTTGCCGGCGGTGCGGCGCGGCAGCCGTCCGAGCACGTCGTCGATGTCGGTCGCGGGCAGTTCGAGGCAGACCGACGACGGCGTCCGCCAGGCCCGCCGCGGCCACCGGTCGGCGACCAGGTGGGCGGCCGAGCGGGGCCGCACCTCGCGGAGGTCGAGCGCGCACCATCCGCGCTCGTCCAGCAGCGCCCGGGTGAGGTGCCGGACGGCGCCGTCCGCGTAGACGGGGTCGAGGAGGAAGTCGGTGAAGTCGCTCTGCTCCGCCGCGAGCGGGACGAGCACCGGGAACCCGTGCCGGGTGGCCGCCATCAGCGGCGCCGCCGCGACGAGCCGGCCCCGGTGGCGGACGGTGACGAGGCGGAGCCGCCCGCGCGTCCCGTACCAGCCCCACCACGACCTGAACCACTCGTACGTCTGGAAGGGCGTGGCGGCCGGGCTGCGGTCGTAGAGGTCGCGCAGCTCGCCGGCGAGGCCGACCAGGGACTGCTCGTCCCGGTGCACCTCGGCGGACCACTCGGCGGCCGGGGCGTCGACCGGCGACGGTGGGGCGATCGCGGTCACGAGCCCACCTCCGCCCGCTCGGCCGCGGGACCCGGCGCGGTGGCGGGACGTGTTTCCGCGCGCTCGCGGACCCGCCCGCGGCGCCCGCCGCCGAGGGCGGCGCCGAGCCCGGCGAGCAGGACCCCGGACGCGGTGCCGACGGCGACGCCGAGCGGCAGGTTCGGCGACGAGGGCTCGGCAGGCCGCGTGGCGAGGTTCATCAGCGCGACGCGGACGCCCGTCTCGGCGTGGTGGGTCTTGCCGTACCGGACGAGGGCGTCGGCGGCGGCGTTGGCGTACGCGGCGGCGTCGCGGGGCGTCCGGGCGCTGCCGGCCAGCCGGATCAGCGGCGTGTCCGGCGAGGTGGACGCCTGGATGTGCTCGCGGGTGGCGCCCGCCGCGCCCTTGGGCAGCGGGATCGAGGAGTACTGGAGCGTCTCCGGGAGCGGCGCGAGCCGCCCGAAGGCCTGCGCGAAGCTGACCGCCGCCGGGCCGGCGCCGCCGTCGCGCTCGTCCACGACCATGACGAACGACGTCGCGGTGTAGGTGCTGGGCGTGAACAGGGCGTAGCCGAGGCCGCCGAGCCCTCCGGCGAGCACGAGCGCGGCGGACGGGCCGGCGCGCCGGGCGAGCGCGGCGAGCCGGCCGCGCAGGCGCCGGGCGGTCCCGGCCCGCCCCCCGGTCTCAGGCTTCCTGTCGGCGTCACGTGGCGGCATCACGAACCCTTTCTCGTATCGGTGCGGCTCCGCGGACGGGCGGCTCGGGGCGGTAGAGCCGGGCGAGCTCGGCGGCGCGCTCGGCGATGGCGTACCGGGCGACGGCCGGCGGCACGCGGGTGCGGTCGCGGGGGGCGCGCAGGACGCGGGCGAGCTCGGCGCTCCAGATCCCGGCGTCGGTGGGGAGCCGGCGGGCCTGCGGGGCGGCGCCGGGCGGGAGGCCGTCGAGGGCGGGGCAGACCGTGTAGCGGACGGGGAGCCCGGCGGCGAGCGCCTCCAGCACGCCGAGGCCGAACGTCTCCTGGACGGACGGGGCGGCGAGGACGTCCATCGCGGCGAGGGCGCCCGCGACGTCCGACGTCCCCCCGGCGAAGATCACGCGGCCGGCGACGCGCGGGTCGCGCGCCAGCCGTTCCAGCGCCACCCGCTCCGGGCCCGCGCCGACCAGCAGCAGCCGGACGCCGCCGAGCCGCGCGACCGCCTCGATCAGCAGGTCGAAGCGCTTGGTCGGGACGAGCCGGCCGAGCGCGCCGACGACGGGCTCGGCCGGGCCGATCCCGAGGCGGCGGCGGGTCGCGGCGCGGCGGGCGGCGTCGAACGCGAACGCGGCCGCGTCGATGCCGTTCGGGATGACGGCGATCCGGCCGGGCGGCACGCCCCAGCCGCGCAGCCGGGCCGCGACGGCGGGCGACACCGCGACCGTCGCGGACCCGAGCCGCTCGGTCGCCCGGTAGAGCGCCCGGACGCCGCGGGTCGTCGGCCGTCCCTCGATGTGGCCGTCGCCGAGGGAGTGCTCGGTGGCGATGACGCGGGGCACGCCGGCCATGCGGGCGGCGATCCGGCCGTACACGCACGCCCGGTACAGGTGCGTGTGGACGACGTCGTACCGCCCGCGCCGGATCAGCCGGGCGAGCCGGGGCAGCGCGGCGAGGTCCCGGTTGCCGCGCATCCCGATCTCGTGCACGGGGACGCCCGACCGGCGGATCTCCGCGCCGAGCGTGCCGGTCCGGGTCAGGGTGGCGACCTCGCAGGCCACCGGCAGGTGGCGCAGCAGCAGCACGAGCTGGCGTTCGGCGCCGCCGTGCTCCAGCCCGGTGATGACGTGCAGGACCCTGGTCACACGCGCCTCCGCCGGCGCAGTTCGTGGCGGACGAGCTTGACGCGCAGCCGCAGGGGGCCGTCCCGGTCGCCGATGTAGGTGCGGGCGAGCGCGTGCCGTCCCGGCTGCTCGGGGCTGATGTCGCAGGCGTAGTCGTACCCGGCGGCGCGCACGGCCTCGGCCTCGCGGGCGGTGGCGTGCCCGTAGGGGTAGGCGAAGCCGGTCACCGGGCCGTCGATGAGGTCCTCCAGGACGGCGCGGCTCTCCTCCAGCTCCTCGCGCAGCTCGGTCTCGTCGGTGGCCGGGAGGGAGACGTGGTGGCGGCCGTGCGAGGCGATCTCCATGCCGGCGTCGGCGACCATCCGGATCTGGTCGGCCGTCATCAGCGGCTTGCGCGGGCCGTCGTCCCACGCGTTGAAGGACCCGATCCGCCCGGACACGATGAACGTCGTCGCGCCGAACCCGTACCGCACGAGGACCGGGAGGGCCCGCGTCGCGAAGTCGGCGTACCCGTCGTCGAAGGTGAGCCCGACGAGGCCGCGCGCCCGGCCGGCGGCGTGCGCGGCCAGCAGTTCGCCCATGCCGGCGCCGCGCAGGCCCCGCGCCCGCAGCCACGCCATCTGCCGCGCGAACCGGGCGGGCGACACCGTGACCAGGTGCGGGTCCTCATCGAAGTGGTCGACCGAGTGGTACATCAGCACCAGCGGAGCCGGCCGGATCTCCCCGGCCGGGGGCGCCGGCTCGGCCGGCCGTGTCGTCTCCGTCAGGTGCGCTGGTTCTGTCGGCTGGCTCACTGGTATCCCCCGATTCGATGCGGCCGCGCCGGGCACGCGCGCGGAGCGGCCCGGAAGCGATCCATGGAGAGGCGAGGCCGGGTCCCGCCAGGACGGCGAGGACGGCGAAGGCCGCGGTGGTGACGGCTCCGCCCGCGGCGAGCTGGACGAGGTCGGAGCCGTCCAGCGCCCCGGCGGCGAGGCGGCCCGCCGCGCAGGCGCCGGCGGCGGCGAGCGCGAGCCGGGACACCTCGGCGGCGACGCGGCGCAGCGGGATCGGCGCGACGCCCCGCCGCAGCCCGGCCAGCAGCAGGACGGCGGCGAGCGTGATCCCGGCGGCGTTCGCGGCGGCCAGCGCGATCGTCCCGGCGGACGCGGCGAACGCCCCGCCGACCGCCGCGGTGACCGCCAGGCCCGCGGCGATCACGGCCGCCGGGCGCCAGGTCGGCCGCCGCTGCGCGAAGAACGCGCGGGCGGCGAGGCCGACGGCGGTCTGCCCCCACAGGCCGAGGGCGTAGACGCGCATGATGGACGCGGTGCTCGCCGTGTCCGCGGGCCCGAACGCGCCGTGCTCGAACAGCACCCGGACGATCGCGGGCGCGAACGCGACGAGGAACGCGGCGGCGGCCAGCACCATCGCGCTCGCGACGAGGATGTCCTGCCGGATGCGGCGGGCGACCTGCGCGGTGTCCCCGTCCGCCGAGGCGCGGGCGAGCCTCGGGAACGTGACCGTCACGATCAGCAGCGAGAGCACCATCGGCACCTGCGCGACCTTCTGCGCGTAGTTCAGGTGCGAGATGGACCCGGCGGGCAGCTCCGACCCGAGGAACCTCTCCACGAACACCTGCGCCTGCCGCGTCACCGTGTAGACGACGACGGGCGCGACGGCCGCGAGCCCGAGGCGGATGTCCGGGCCGGCGGCCGGGGCCGGTGCCGGGGCGGCGCGCAGGCAGCGGGCGAAGGCGGGCGCCTGGACCGCGACCATCAGCACGCTGCCGCAGGCCACGCCGACCGCCGCGCTGGTGACGCCGATCAGGCCGGAGAAGCCAGCGATCAGCGCGAGGATGCCGGCGTTGTAGGCGAGGTAGATCGCGGCGGGCGGGCCGAACGTGTGGTGGGCGCGCAGCACCGCGCTCATGAAGCCCGCGACGCCGAACGTCACGACGGTGACGGCGGTGAGCCGGACGCAGAGCACGGCCGGGCCCCGCTCGGGGAGCCCCGGCGCGAGGACGTCCACGACGAGCGGCGCGAAGACGGCGAGGGCGGCGGTGACCAGCGACAGGCCGAGCACCATGCGCGGCAGCGTCGTGGCGGCGAGCGGGCGCGGGCCGTCGCCGCGGGCGAGCAGCCGCGTGACGGCGGGCACCATCAGCAGCGCCATCGCGTCCTCGATCAGCAGCGGCGAGACGGTCTCGGGGATCGTCCAGGCGACCAGGAACGCGTCCGTGCTGCCGCTGGCGCCGAACAGGTGCGCCATCGCGAGGTCGCGCAGGAACCCGAGCCCGGTGCCGGCGGCGATGAGCACGCCCGACAGCGCGGCGGCGCGGCCGACGGAGCCCGTCCCGGCCCGGGTCATCCGCGGACCGCCCCGATGGCGCGGGCGGCGGCGATGCCGAGGACGACGGCGGTGAGCGCGCAGGTCGGCCCGCCGAGGTCCGCGTACAGGAAGTTGACCAGCAGGAACGCCATCAGCGCGACGCTGGCGAGCCAGAACGGGTCGCGGGCGCGGCGGCGCCGCCACAGCCCGGCGACGATCGCGCCGAGCAGCGTGAGGAGCCCGGCGAGGCCCACCACTCCCTGCTCGGACAGGAACAGCAGGTACTGGTTGTGCGGTGACAGGAGCGGCTGCCGGACGTACCCGTTCACCGGGTCGGCGGTCTCGCTGCCGGACGACAGCTCGATCGAGGCGTAGGTGTCGCGGTAGGCCGGGAAGTTCTTCACGCCGACGCCCGCGACCGGATGGTCCTCCCAGATGCGGACCGCGGCGGCCCACAGCTCGTACCGGTCGTCCACGGACCGGTCGGGATGGACGATCGAGCCCACCATCGACCTGGACCGCTCGACGACCGCCTGCGACCCGCCGCCCGCCACGCCCGCCAGCACGACCACCAGCGCGCCGCAGCAGGCCAGCACCTTCACCGCCGTCCACCGGTCGAAGAGCACCAGCATGAGGACGGCGGCGGCGCCGAGCGCGATCCACGTCCCGCGGCTGAGCGCCAGTGCCAGCGCGGCGGCCAGCACCGCGAGTCCCGCCAGCGCGGCCGGGACGGCGGCGGCGCCGCGCCCGGGGGCCGACAGCGCGAAGGCGGCCAGGATGAGGAACGCGAACCCGGCGACGATCGACATGGCCATGACGTCGAGGGCGCCGAACGTCCCGACGGCCCGGATGCTCTGGCCACCCATGGAGGCGCCGTTGCCGGTGCCCGCCTGCCAGATCCCGTAGGCCGCCTCCACGAGCCCGAGGCCGAGCACCGCCCAGCAGACGATCGCGAGGTCGCGCCGGTCCCGCAGCAGCAGCACGACCGCCAGCGGCACCAGCACGAAGACCTGGAGGTCGCGGACGAACCCGGCCAGGCTGGCGCCGATGTCGGCCGAGTGGACGGTGCTGGCGCCGAGCGCGGCGATCAGCGGCCCGAACGCCAGCGGGGCCCGGCGCGGCATCGCGACCCGGCCGGTGACCAGCAGGAAAGCGGCGACCAGGACGAGCCCGCCGCTGGCCACGTCCCCGGCAGTGACCTGCACGCCCGGCCCGGACGCCGCGTCGCCGGGCGGGATCCCGACGCAGGCCACGGCCGCCGCGACCAGCCAGCTCGGGCGCCGCGGGACCGCCCTCGCGACGAGCGGCGCCGCCGGCGCGCAGACCGTCATCCGGAGTCCCGGCAGAGCATCGCCCGCGCCGTCAGCAGCAGGATCCGGAGGTCGGCGGCCACCGACCAGTGGTCGATGTAGTGGTTGTCGAGCCGCGCCCGCAGCTCGATGGAGGTGTCGCCGCGGAACCCGTGCACCTGCGCCCAGCCCGTCATCCCGGCCGGGGCGCGGTGCCGCAGCGTGTAGCCGGGGCAGGTGCGGGAGAACTGGTCGACGAAGTGCGGGCGCTCCGGGCGCGGGCCCACGAGGCTCATGTCACCGCGGATGACGTTCCACAGCTGCGGCAGCTCGTCCAGCGACGTGTTCCGCAGGAAGCGGCCGACCCGTCCCATCCGACCGTCGTTCTTGACCGTCCAGCGGGTGTCGGCCTCGTGCTCGTCCGCAGGTTTCAGCGTGCGGAACTTCAGCAGGACGAACTCCTCGCCGCCGAGGCCGATCCGCCGCTGCCGGAACAGAACGCCGGGACCGCCTTCGATCCGGACCGCCGCCGCGCACACCGCGAGCAGCGGCAGCGCGGGCACGAGGACCAGGACCGCGATGATGACGTCGAGGGCGCGCTTGGCGCGCCGGGCGGCCGGGTCGTGCAGCGGGCCGCCGACCCGCGCGCACGGCAGCCCGGCGAGGTACTCGCGCCGCGCCGGCACCACCGGGACGACGTCCGACGGCGGCTGGACGAGCAGCGTCTCGCAGGGCAGCCCGAACGACACGCGCAGCACGGCGTCCAGCCGGTGGGGGTGGACGTCCTCGGCGACGACGACCAGCGTGCCGATCCGGTGCTCGGTGACGATCGCGGGCAGGTCGGAGGTGTCCCCGAGCAGGGGCGCGGCGCCGGGGTGACCGGGCGGGCGCCCCGCGGTCACCTGCCCGACCGCCGCGAGCCCGTACTCGCCGCGTTCCCGCAGGACCTCCAGGACGTGCTCGGTCATGGCGCCCGTGCCGACGACCAGGGCCGGCCGCGCCCTGGAGCGGCGGCACCGGTACGTCCTGACCGCGGCGTTCACGCAGGCGCGCCCGCCCGCCTGGAGCGTGAGGGCGACGGCCGTGATCCACGGCCAGGCCGCGGGGTCCGCGAGGAGCGCCGCCGCGGCGGCGCCGACGAGGGCCGCCCGGACGAGCAGCGGCGGCAGGTCGGCCAGCAGGGAGGGGCTGCGGCGCATCCGGTACAGCCCGGCGGACGCGTTCAGGAGCATGATCGCCAACGCGGCCGGGCCGGCGAGGAAGCCGCCCCGGGTGAGCGTCACGGCGGCGGCCATCGCCCAGCCGTCCAGCAGGGCGAGGCAGACCGGGCACAGCCCGGCCAGTAACCGCGGACCGGCGCCCCCGGACGGGACGGCCGTCCCGTCCGCCGCCGCGGCGAGCTCCGGAGGAGCCGCGCCCGGCTCGATGGCGGAGGTCAGCCCCTGGGCTCTCATCGCGCGTCCCTTTCACAGGCAAGAACTCACGTCGCGGGGGCCGTCACCGGCGGCCACGGAACAGAATCGCAGCCGGTCACGGCGCGAATCGCCGCCTTTAACCGGTGCCGCCACAGACTTGAGCAGAAGATCGACAGGCCGGATCCGGAGCGAGAAAGATCCTGCGAATCGGCCCCGGAAGGCCAACCTTCGCGGGACCATGGACGTCTAGAGAGTGCGTCGGTCCCGGAGAGCCGGCCGTCACGCCTTCCGGGCCGGACGGGAACAACGGGCCGTTCCGCAAGCGATCTTGATGCCGTCCCGCGTCACGCGGGCCAGGCGGGCTGTTAAGGGAGAACGGTGCGAGGTAAGGCGTTGGTGATGGCGCTGGTCCTGGGGCTGGCGGCCGCGTGCGGTGGCGGTGACGGCGGCGAGGGCGCGGCCGGGACCACCGCGAAGAACGGGGACGGCGCTCCCCAGGTGACGATCACCCCGGCGAACGGCAGCGGCCGGGCCCGTCCCGACCAGGGCGTGACGGTCAGCGCGGCCGGCGGCACGCTCGGCGCCGTGTCGGTGAAGCTGCGGGGCGCGGCCGTCCCCGGCACCCTGTCCGCCGACAAGACCATGTGGCGCTCGAAGTGGACCCTGCAGCCCGGCGGCGCCTACCAGGTGTCGGCGACGGCGACGTCCTCGAACGGCAAGTCCACCAGCGCGAACAGCGCCTTCCGCGCGAGCCGCGCGACGGCCGCCACCCGCGTCAACAACCTTGTGCCGAGCCAGAACGAGACGGTCGGCACCGGGATGCCGGTGTTCGTCCAGTTCAACAAGGCCGTGCCGGAGAAGGCCAAGCCCGCCATCGAGCGCGCCATCGAGATCTCCTCGACCACCCCGACGGAGGGCGCCTGGCGCTGGCTGAGCGCCGGCGAGTCCTTCAACGGCCTCCCGTCGGTCGTGTTCCGGCCGAAGCAGCCGTGGAAGCCGCGCCAGCAGGTGACCGTCAAGGTCCACTACGCGGGCCTGAAGATCGGCGACAACGTGTACGGCGACCGGGACGTCGTCCGCACCTTCAAGATCGGCGACTCGCACACCGTCAACATCAACGCCAAGACCCACCGGGCCGTGGTGAAGAAGAACGGCCGGACGGTCCGCACCTGGGGCGTGAGCCTCGGCTCGGGCGGCGACGTGCAGGCCGACGGCGTCGACCACCTGCTCACCACCAGCGGCGTCCACCTGACCATGGACCACGTCCGGCTGGAGCGGATGCGCCCGCCCGGCAAGAAGAAGGGCGACCCGGGCTGGTACGACGAGAAGGTCCCGTGGGCGACCCGCATCTCCAACAGCGGCGAGTACATCCACCAGAACATGGACGACCCGTCCTGCCTCGGAAGGCGCAACTGCAGCCACGGCTGCGTCCGCTCCCCCGCGAACGACGCGCAGTGGTTCTTCCACTGGTCCTACCGCGGCGACCTGGTCACCATCAGCGGCACCAAGCGCAGCCTCCAGTGGACGAACGGCTGGGGCTACTGGCAGGTCCCCTTCCCCAAGTGGACCAAGGGCAGCGCCCTCGGCACCTCGGTCACCACGACCCCCCTCGCCTGACAGGTTCCGGAAGCCCGTGGTGAGCGGGGGCTAGTCTGCTGGTTCCAGCGGCCTTGCGAGCACGGGGTGGGCGGTGGCCTCGAAGATCGTCCTGCACATCGGTCTCCAGAAGTCGGGGACGACGTTCCTGCAGCACGTGCTGCAGGCGGGCGGTGAGGCGCTCGCCGAGGCGGGGGTGCTCTACCCCGTCCCGCCGGACTGGGAGCGCGGGAAGCGGACCGTGGCCAACCACGAGTGGCCGAGCTACGGGCTGCTCGGAACCGAGTTCCCCTGGGTGTCGCGGGAGCGGGCGGCCGAGGAGGCCGGCTCGTGGAAGGCGCTGCTGGACGAGGTGAACGCCTGGCCGGGCACGGTGCTGCTGTCGGCCGAGGCCCTGTCGGTCGTCCGCAGGCCCGCCGTCGACCGGCTGATGGACGCGCTCGGGGCCGGCGACGTCGAGGTGGTCGTCACGGCGCGGAGCCTCGGACGGTCGCTGCCCTCCCTGTGGCAGCAGCACGTCCGCAACGGGCGGAGCGCCGGCTTCGCGGGCTATCTCCGGACGCTGGCGGAGCAGCGGAGGGCGGGCTGGGAGCGCGTGGAGGAGGAGCCCGCGCTGCACCTCTGGCGGGCGTTCTCGCTGAGCCGGCTGGTCCGCCGCTGGTCGGAGGCGGGCGCCGCGCGCGTGTCCGTGGTGACCACGCCCGGCAGGCCCCCGGAGCTGCTGTGGCGGCGGTTCGCGGAAGCGGCGGGCCTGCCCGGCCTGGACGGGGTCCCCGCCCTGACCGGCCGGCAGGCGCACACCGGTCTCACCGCCCCGGAGACGGTGGTGCTCTCGGCCATGAACGCGGCCATCCGCGAGAGGTCGTGGAGCGGGCAGAACGCCGACTGGGTGCGGCAGGTCGTCACGGAGCGGTTCCAGGCGCGCGGAGACCGCGGCGGCAGGGCCGTCATCCCGCCCGAGTGGCGGCGCCGCGTCGCCGGGTGGAGCGAAGAAGACCTCCGGGGGCTGCCCGGGACGTCCGCGCGGATCGTCGGTGACGCCGGCGACCTGCGGTACGACCCCGGCCGGGAGGACGGGTCCGCGCCGACCGCCGAGGAGGTCGGGGCGGCCGGCGCGGAGGCGGCGGTCGCGCTCGCGGAGGCCGCCCTCGACGAGTCGTTCGTACGGCGCAACGTCCGGCGCGTCCGGCGCAGGCTGCGCTGAGCGCTTTCGGTCGGGCCCGGTCAGTCGAGGCAGAACTCGTTGCCCTCCGGGTCGGCCATCACGATGTGGCCGAAGCCGAGCGGCGGCGCGGGCTCGTGGCGGTCGAGGCGGGTGGCGCCGAGGGCGACGAGCCGCGCGGCCTCGGCCTCCAGCGCCGCCATCCGGGCGTCGCCCTCCAGGCCGGGCGCGGCGCGCACGTCGAGGTGGACGCGGTTCTTGGCCCGCTTGCCCTCCGGCACGCGCTGGAAGAACAGCCGCGGCCCGGAGCCCTCGGGGTCGACCACCGCCGAGGCGTCGTTGCGGCGCTCGGGCGGCACGCCCAGCGCCTCCAGGGCCTCGTCCCAGGACGCGAAGTCCCCGGGCGGGTCCTGCAGCCGGTAGCCGAGGACCTCGGCCCAGAACGCGGAGAGCGCGGCCGGGTCGGCGCTGTCGAAGGTGATCTGGACGTCGCGGGCCATGTCAGCTCGCCTCCCGGTGAGTGTGCAGGTAGAGGTCGCGGAGCAGGCAGACCTCGGACAGATGATGGATCAGCTCGCGGTTGATGTGCAGGACCAGCGCCGACAGCGGATATTCGGCGTACGCCCCCTCCGCCTCGCCGCACGGCTCGGCGAGGCCCGCCTCGTCGAGGGACTCGACGCCGGCCAGCCATGTGGCGTACTCCGCGTCGAGCTGGTCCAGCGCCTCGGCGGCGGTCGCGGCGTACTCGAACGACCCGTAGTCGACGGGCGCGCGGCCGAAGTGCGCGGCGCTGCGCATCGCGAGCACGCCGGCGATCACGTGCCCGAGCCGCCAGGCGATCGTGGTGAACGGCGCCGGGTCGGGCGCGGGGAACGCGAAGTCGATGGTCATCGCGCCGGCCCCGGCCGCCATCGGCGTGGTTCCGGTGCCGCGCGGGCGGACGCTCCAGCAGTCCGGCACCGGCTCCCAGAAGTACTCGTCGTCGGTGAGCCCGTCCAGTCGGTCGCGCAGCTGGTTCGTCCAGTGCCAGTTGATCTGGTCTCTGAGCTGCTGGTTCCAGGTCTGATCGGCCATGGGTCCAGCGTTCCCCATATCGCGGACAGAATCCTTCCGCGATCCGTGGGACGATGGCCGCGTGACCGTCGAGGCGACGACCGAGCGGGTGCTGCGGCTGCTGGCGCTGCTGCAGCGCAGGGCGTCCTGGACCGCCGCCGAGCTGGCCGCCGAGCTGGACGTCACGGACCGCTCGGTGCGCCGCGACGTGGAGCGGCTCCGCACGCTCGGCTACCCCGTCCAGGCGACGTCGGGCGTCGGCGGCGGCTACCGGCTCGGCGCCGGCACCCGGCTGCCGCCGCTGCTCCTGGACGACGCGGAGGCGATCGCGACCGCGGTGTCGCTGCGGATGGCGTCCGGGGGGACGGTCGCCGGCGCGGGCGAGGCGGCGCTGCGGGCGCTCGCCAAGCTCGACCAGGTGATGCCGCCCCGGCTGCGCGGCGAGGTGCGGGCGGTGCACGGCGCCACCGAGACCCTCGTCGGCCCGGGGGTCGAGATCGACGCGGAGCTGCTGGTGACGCTCGCGCGTGCCTGCCGCGACGCCGTCCGGGTGCGGTTCGGGTACGCGGGCCGGGACGGCGGGGAGCGCGAGCGCACGGTCGAGCCGGTGCGGATGGTCGCGACCAACCGCCGCTGGTACCTGATGGCCTGGGACGTCGACCGCGACGGCTGGCGCACCTTCCGGCTGGACCGGATGCGCGAGGTGACGGCGACGACCTGGCGGTTCCGGCCGCGGGAGCACCCGGACCCGGTCGCCTACGTGCAGCGGTCGGTGACCGCGGCGCCGTACCGCCATGTCGCGCGGGTGCGGCTGGACGCCCCGCCCGACCGGGTGCGGGAGCTGGTGCCGCCCCAGGTAGGGCGGGTCGAGGACGAGGGCGGCGGGCGGTGCGTGCTCGTCGCCGGCGGCGACGACCTGGACTGGCTCGCCGTGCACGTGGTCCGGCTGGGCTTCGACGCGGAGGTGCTGGAGCCCCCGGAGCTGCGGGAGGCCGCCGCCCGGCTCGCCCGCCGCCTCGCGGCGATGGCCGCCGGCGACGGCTGACGGCCCGGTGGAACGGGTCAGGCGGGATCGCGGGCCGAGCACATACACTTGCGGTATTTGCTGACTTCACCTGTTCGCGTTTGTGAGGAGAGGTTCGACGCCATGACCGCAGCTCAGGGGCCGACGACCGCCGAGGAGCTGCGCGGTGCCGGGCTGCGCGTGACGGCCGCCCGCGTCGCGCTGCTGGAGACGGTCCGGGTCGGTGACCATCTCGGCGTCGAGGCGATCGCGAACGGCGTGCGCGACCGGGTGGGGCACATCTCGCTCCAGGCCGTCTACGAGGCGCTGCACGCGCTGACGGCGGCCGGGCTCGTGCGGCGGATCCAGCCGGGCGACAGCCCGGCGCGGTTCGAGGGGCGCGTCGGCGACAACCACCACCACCTGGTGTGCCGCGACTGCGGCGCGCTCAAGGACGTCGACTGCGCCAAGGGCGAGCCGCCCTGCATGCATCCGGTGGACGACGGCGGCTACCTGGTCGACGAGGCCGACGTGACGTTCTGGGGGCTGTGCCCGCGCTGCCGCACCGAGGCCTGAGACGGCGACGGCCCGGACGTCCGGGGTGTCCGGAACGTCCGGGCCGTCGAGGCCGTCCGGGCCGACCCCCGCGAGGGCCGGGCCCGGACGAGCGGGTCAGATCAGGTCGAACCGGTCGAGGTTCATGACCTTGTCCCACGCCGCGACGAAGTCCTTGACGAACTTCTCACGGGCGTCGTCGCTCGCGTAGACCTCGGCGAGCGCCCGCAGCTCGGAGTGCGAGCCGAACACGAGGTCGGTGCGGCTGCCGGTCCACTTGACCTGGCCGGAGGCGTCCCGTCCCTCGAAGGTCTCCTGGTCGGAGGACGTCGACTTCCACGTGGTGCCGAGGTCCAGCAGGTTCACGAAGAAGTCGTTGGTCAGGACCCCGGGGGTCTCGGTGAGGACGCCCAGCGGCGAGCCCTTGTAGTTGGCGCCGAGGACCCGGAGGCCGCCGACGAGGACCGTCATCTCGGGCGCGGTGAGGGTGAGCAGGTTCGCCTTGTCGAGCAGCAGGTACTCCGCCGGGAGGCGCAGGCCCTTCCCGAGGTAGTTGCGGAAGCCGTCCGAGGTCGGCTCCATCTCGGCGAACGACTCCTCGTCGGTCTGCTCCTGGGAGGCGTCGGTGCGCCCGGGGGTGAAGGGCACCTCGACGGTGTGGCCCGCGTCCTTGGCGGCCTTCTCGACGGCGGCGCAGCCACCGAGCACGATCAGGTCGGCCAGCGAGACCTTCTTGCCGCCGGTCTGGGCGCTGTTGAAGCTCTCCTGGACGCCCTCCAGCGCGCGCAGCACCACCGCCAGCTGGTCGGGCTCGTTGACCTCCCAGCCGTTCTGCGGGGAGAGCCGGATGCGGGCGCCGTTGGCGCCGCCGCGCTTGTCGGTGCCGCGGAAGGACGAGGCCGCCGCCCACGCGGTGGAGACCAGCTGCGCGACCGACAGGCCGGTGCCGAGGATCTGCTGCTTGAGGGCGGCGACGTCCGCGGCGTCGACGAGCTCGTGGTCGACGGCGGGCACCGGGTCCTGCCACACCAGCGTCTCGGACGGGACCTCCGGGCCGAGGTAGCGCTGGACCGGGCCCATGTCGCGGTGGGTCAGCTTGAACCACGCGCGGGCGAAGGCGTCCGCGAACTCCTCCGGGTTGTCCTTGAAGCGGCGCGAGATCGGCTCGTAGATCGGGTCGAAGCGCAGCGACAGGTCCGTCGTGAGCATGGTCGGGTGGGTCCGCTTGGACGGGTCGTGGGCGTCCGGGACGGTGTCGGCGCCCGCGCCGTCCTTCGGCCGCCACTGGTGCGCACCGGCCGGGCTCTTGAACAGCTCCCACTCGTACCCGAAGAGGATCTCGAAGAAGCTGTTGTCCCACTGGGTCGGGGTGTTCGTCCAGATGCCCTCGAGGCCGCTGGTGATGGTGTCCCCGCCCTTGCCGGTGCCGTAGGCGTTCTTCCAGCCGAGGCCCTGCTGCTCCATCGGGGCGCCCTCGGGCTCGGCGCCGACGTTCTCCGCCGGGCCGGCGCCGTGGGTCTTGCCGAAGGTGTGGCCGCCGGCGATCAGGGCGACGGTCTCCTCGTCGTTCATCGCCATCCGGCGGAACGTCTCGCGGATGTCGCGGGCCGCCGCGATCGGGTCGGGGTTGCCGTTCGGGCCCTCCGGGTTGACGTAGATCAGGCCCATCTGGACGGCGCCGAGCGGGTTCTCCAGCTCGCGGTCGCCGGAGTAGCGCTCGTCGGCGAGCCAGGTGGTCTCGGGGCCCCAGTAGACGTCCTCGTCGGCCTCCCAGACGTCCGCGCGGCCGCCGGCGAAGCCGAACGTCGTGAAGCCCATGGACTCCAGCGCGACGTTGCCGGTGAGGATCAGCAGGTCGGCCCAGGAGAGCGCCTGGCCGTACTTCTTCTTGACCGGCCAGAGCAGGCGGCGGGCCTTGTCGAGGTTGCCGTTGTCGGGCCAGCTGTTGAGGGGCGCGAAGCGCTGCTGGCCGGACCCGGCGCCGCCGCGGCCGTCGTGGACGCGGTAGGTGCCCGCGCTGTGCCACGCCATCCGGATCATGAACGGGCCGTAGTGGCCGAAGTCGGCGGGCCACCAGTCCTGCGAGGTCGTCAGCACCTCGGCGATGTCCCGCTTGACGGCGGGCAGGTCGAGGGTCTGGAACGCCTCGCGGTAGTCGAAGTCCTCGTCGAGGGGGTTGCGCTCGGCGCCGTTCTTCGCGAGGAGCTTCAGGTTGAGCTGGTCGGGCCACCAGCCGCGGTTGCCGCCGCCCTGGGTCGGGTGCGGGGCGCGCTCGTGCGCGACCGGACACTCACCCGCGCTCGCGGTGTTGGTGTCGTAGACGTCGGCCTGGCCGTTGTCAGCCATGTCGATTCCTTTCCGGGCCGTCTGTGGGTGAGCCTGTATCTCTGGCGGTGGAGCAGTCGGGGCACAGGCCCCAGTAGACGACCTCGGCCTCGTCGATCGTGAAGCCTCGGTCGTCGGAGGCGGTCAGGCACGGCACCTCGCCGACGGCGCAGTCGACGTCGGCGATGGCGCCGCAGGACCGGCACACAACATGGTGGTGGTTGTCCCCGGTCCGCGACTCGTAGCGCGCCACGGAGCCGGAGGGCTGGATGCGCCGCAGCAGACCCGCGGCCGTCAGCGTGTGCAGCGAGTCGTACACGGCCTGGTGCGACACCGTGGGGAGCTCCGTGCGGACGGCGCGGATGATCGAGTCCGTGTCCGCGTGCGGCCGCGCGTGCACCGCGCCGAGCACGGCCACCCGCGGGCGGGTGACGCGCAGGGCGGCGCCGCGCAGCATCGCCGGAAAGTCCGAGGGCGTCGACACGGAGGACAGCTTGGCCCACTTTCTGGAATGAGTCAAGAATACGCGCGAATCCAGTGAACGCGGGCGGCCGGCCGATCGCCGCGTCGGCCCGGTGGTCCCGAGGGGGAGGTGCGAATCAGGACGTTTCACTAGGATGCTCGCGTGCGCGAAGATCAAGGGGTCTGGCCGGACGCGGCCGGTGACGACGTCATGACCGCGCCGCTCCGGCTCCCGGCGGGCGGGCCGGAGGACCAGCAACCGGCGGAGGCGGTCGTGGAGCGCAGCAGCGAAGTCGATTCCGTGCCGGTGCGCGCGTTCGGCCAGGACGTCGAGCGGCTCGGCGAGCTGGTGGCCCAGCTCGTGACGACGGCCGGGACGCTCGGCGAGCGGCTGGACGGCGAGGTCCGCGAGGTGCTCGGCAGCGCCGAGAAGGCCCTGGCCGAGGCGCGCGGCGCGCGGCAGGAGGCCGCCGAGGCCGACGCCCGCGCGGCGGAGGCCGAGGCCCGCGCGGAGGCGGCCCGCAAGGAGGTCGCCGAGGCGCAGGAGGAGCTGCGCAAGGGCCTCGCCACCGCGAAGGCGAGCGTCACGGCGGCGCAGGAGAGCGAGGCCAACGCGTGGAAGGAGGCCGGCGCCCACCAGCAGGCGCGGGCCACGTCCGCCAACGAGGCCGCCAACGCCGAGGGGCTCCGCAAGCGCGCGGAGGCGGCGTGGAGCACCGAGCACCAGGCCCGCGTCGACGCCGAGCGCGAGCGCGACGACCTGGCCACGCGGCTGTCCGCGGAACAGGCGGCGCTGGCCACCGCGCGCACGGACCTCGCCGACGCCCGCACCGAGCTGGAGGGCCTGCGCGCCAGGCTGGAGGAGGCCGCCGAGGCCGAGCGGCGGCTGCGGGCCGAGCTCAGCGTCGTCCAGGGCGAGGTCGCCGGGCTGACCGTGGAGCGCGACTCCGCCGCGACGCGGGCCGTGGAGCTGGCCTCGCGCGCCGACCGGGCCGAGCAGCTCGCCGACGCCGCGGACGCGCGCATCGACGCCGAGCGGGAGCGCGCCGACCGGGCCGAGCAGCGCGCGGACGCGGCGGAGATGCGCGCGGACGCCGCCGAGATCCGCATCGACCGCGACGCCGCCACCGCCCGCGCCCTGCAGGACACGCTGCGGGCGGCGCTGGACCTCCCGTCCATGGAGGACGTCACCGGCGGCCGGCGCGGGGTGCAGGTGGGCGACACGGGCGCGGTCACCGTCCAGCCCGGCGGGCTCATCGGCGTCGACGAGGTCCCCGAGCTGATGGACGGCGAGCTGGCCGGCCGGTTCGCCCGCGCGATCCTCGCCGTCCGCGTCCACCAGGCGACGCGCCGGACCGCCCACGAGCCGCCCGCCGCCGAACCGGCCGCCGAGCCCGAGCCCGAGGCCGAGGAGACGGCGTCCGAGGACGAGTAGCGCCGCCCGCCCGCGTCATCTGAGCGCGGCGGGGGCGCCCTTTGGAACGACCGGCCTGTCGGGCATGACCCGCTCGACGCGCTCGTAGGCGGCGCCGGGCTCGGGCCGCGGGTCCTTCTGCCCCCGGTTCGGCCAGAACGCCATCGCGCGCTCGGCCTGGGCCGTGATGGTGAGGGACGGGTTGACGCCGAGGTTCGCGGTGACCGCCGAGCCGTCCACGACGTGCAGGCCGGGATGGCCGTGGACGCGGTGGTACGGGTCGATGACGCCGGTCTCCGGGGTCTCCCCGATGACGCAGCCGCCGATGAAGTGCGCGGTCGTCGGGATGTTGAACAGGTCGAACCACGTCCCGCCCGGGGTGGCGTCCAGCTCCTCGGCGAGCATCCGGACCGCGTCGTGGGCGACCGGGATCCAGGTGGGGTTCGGCTCCCCGTCGCCCTGGCGCGCGACGAGCCTGCGGCGGCCGAGGCGCCCCCGCTTCTCGCCGAGGGTGATGGAGTTGTCGGCGGTCTGCATGACGAGGGCGATGACGGTCCGCTTGGCCCAGTCCCGCAGGGACAGGCCGCGCAGGATGATCGTCGGGTGCCGGGCGGCCAGCCCGAGGAACTTCAGCCAGCGGGGCGGGCCGCCGCCGTCCACCAGCAGCGTCCGGATGACGCCCATGGCGTTGTTGCCCGCGCCGTAGCGGGTCGGCTCGATGTGGGTCTTGTCGTCCGGGTGGAAGGACGAGGTGATGGCGAGCCCGGTGCTGTGGTCGACGTCCTTCTTGCGGTGCCAGACGGTCATCCGCTCGACTCCGAGGAGCGCCTCGGAGTTGGTGCGGGTCAGCTCGCCGAGCCGCGGCGACAGGTGCGGGAGGCGGCCGGCCGCGCGCATCCGGTGCAGGAGGCGCTGCGTCCCGTACGTCCCGGCGGCGAGGACGACGTGCTCGGCGGTGAGCGTCCCGCGGCGCCTGCGCAGCGGCGCCGTGCGCTCGGTCGCGACCTCGTGGCCGCCCCCGGCCCGCGGCGTGAGGCCGACGACGGTCGTGTCGGGAATGACCTGCACGCCCGCCCTCTCCGCCAGGAACAGGTAGTTCTTGGTCAGCATGTTCTTCGCGCCGACCTTGCAGCCGATCATGCAGGACCCGCAGCCGGTGCACGTCGTCCGGCGCGGGCCGGCGCCGCCGAAGTACGGATCGCCGGCGTCCTCGCCCGGCTTCTCGCCGAAGAGCACGCCGACCGGCGTCGGATGGTAGGTGTCGCCGGCGCCCATCCGGTCCGCGACGCGCTTCATCGCCTCGTCCGCCGGGGTGACGAGCGGGTTCGTGGTGACGCCGAGCATGCGCCGGGCCTGGTCGTAGAAGGGCTTCAGCTCGTCCTGCCAGTCGGTGATGTGGCCCCACTGGCGGTCCTTGAAGAACGGCTCCGGCGGGACGTACAGGGTGTTCGCGTAGACCAGCGACCCGCCGCCCACACCGGCCCCCGCGAGAACCAGCACCCCGGCCTTGCCGCCCACCAGGTGGACGCGCTGGATACCGCGCATCCCCAGGCGCGGCGCCCACACGTACTTGCGCAGCCGCCAGGACGTCTTGGGGAGGGTGTCCTCGTCGAAACGGCGTCCGGCCTCGATCACGGCGACCCGGTAGCCCTTCTCGACCAGCCGCAGCGCCGACACGCTGCCGCCGAACCCCGAACCCACCACGATCACGTCGAAGTCGAAGCCGTCCTCGGCCACCGCGCACACCACCTTCGTCGGGGGAACGAAGGGCCCGAGTGTGGCCTTCCGGACCGTCGCACACCATGCACACAACGCAACGATTCTCCGGCGCGTTTATCACCCGATTGACAAATCCGGCCCCGCGCGCAGAGCGAGCGCACCACTACACTCCGGCTCAGCGGCTGCCGTCTCGGAGGATCGTGTGCCATTTCCCCCCATATCGACGGAGTGCCCTCTGCGGCTGAGGCACGAGACGGGCCGCGTACCGGACGAGAAGCGCAGGACGCTGACCCATGTCTCCTTTGTCGACAGCACCCGCCAGGTGCGGCGTCCGGAGCGGGGCAAGGCCAGAGAAGTCGTCGTGTGCGATCACTGTGGCCGGAGTACCGAGTTCACCGTTTTCAGCGTCAAGCGCGCGCAGCGGATGCGCACCTTCTGGTTCGCGCTCCTGCTGCCCCTGCTGGTGCTCGCCGTGGCGTCGCTCGTCCTGGTCTTCACCATGTTCACCGGTGTCGGCCCGGGCTACACCGACGGCCTGCCGACCTGGGCCGGGGCCACAGTGATCGTTTCCGGTATCGCGTCCATGTGGGCCATCGGTTTCATCCTCTTCTTCCTGTCGGATGAATTCGGCGTCAGAACCCGCTACCGATGGCGATACACCGGCCAGACGGTCACTCCCGACACGGAGCGCGGGACCTTTATCGGGAAATGCGTGGGGACCTGGCTTGAGCCGGGCCGGCCACACGGCCCCGACACGACATTGTGAGCCGACGGCCTTAGACGATGTCTTCGGGGAGGAGGGTGACGAGTTGGTCCGTGGTGAGCTCCGTACCGGAGTTGGCGAGTTGCTCGGTGCGGCGGGCGTGGGCGGTCACGGCGGCGCGGAAGAGCTTGTCGACCTCGCGGCCGTTGCCCTGCCGGAACTTGTCGCGGTTCGCCTCCAAGTGGGCGGCCAGGGCCTGCCTGGTCGGGTCCGGGACGCGGTAGTCCGCCGCCTTGGCCTTGCCCTCGAAGATGGAGATGAGGCCGTCGACGGGGTAGGGCGCGAAGGTCAGGGTGCGGGCGAACCGTGACGCCAGGCCCGGGTTGGTGGCCAGGAACCCCTCCATCTCGGAGGTGTAGCCGGCGGCGATCACGATGACCTCGTCGCGATGGTCCTCCATCAGCTTGACGAGCGTGTCGATGGCCTCCTGGCCGAAATCGTGGCCGCCCCCCTGGCGAGACAGGGTGTACGCCTCGTCGATGAACAGCACCCCGCCGCGGGAGCGCTGGAACACCTCGGTGGTCTTCTGCGCGGTCTGCCCGACGTACTGGCCGACCAGGTCGGCCCGTGCCGTCTCGACGACCTGCCCCTGCGCGAGGACGCCGAGTGCGGCGAGCAGTTCCCCGTACAGGCGGGCCACGGTCGTCTTACCTGTTCCCGGGGGACCGGCGAAGATCAGGTGTCCGGTGAACGGCTCGGCCTCCAGCCCGGCCGCGCGCCGCCGCCGCGCCGACGCGATCAGGTCCAGCAGGTCGCCGATCTCGCGCTTGACCTCGTCCAGGCCGGTCATCGCGGTCAGCCGCGCCTGGACGGAGCGGACCTGCCCGGGGTCGCGGGCCTCCCCGAACCGCGCCGCCAGGCCGGTGTCGACGTCGAGATCCGCCGCCACCAGCAGGGACAGCTCCTCGGCGGACGGCAGCTCCTCCAGGTCGGCGAAGCGCTGCGCCTGCCGCTCCACCGCCGCCTCGAACACCTGCCGCGCCGCCCGCCCGTTCCCGAACGTCGCGTCCCGCTTCACCGACGCGAAGTGTTCGAGGACCGCCTGCCGCGCGTCGTCGGCAAGCCGGTACCCGGCCTTGCCGGCCTGCGCCTCGACGATCTGGACGAGCTCCCCCGGGCTGTAGTTCTCGAACTCGACCGTCCGGGAGATCCGCGACTTCAGACCCGGGTTGGCGGCCAGGAACTCGCGCATCTCCGCCGAGTACCCCGCCGCGATGACGACGACCTCGTCGCGGTGGTCCTCCATCAGCTTGACGAGGGTGTCGATGGCCTCCAGCCCGAAGTCGGTGCCGGACGCCGTGCGCGACAGCGTGTACGCCTCGTCGATGAACAGCACGCCGCCCTTCGCGCGCTCGAACGCCTCGGTCGTCCGCAGGGCCGTCCCGCCGACGTTCTCCGAGACGAGGTCGCCCCGGCTCACCTCGATGACCTGGCCCTTCTCGACCACACCGAGCGCCGCCAGGATCCCGCCGTACAGCCGCGCGACCGTGGTCTTGCCCGTTCCGGGCGGGCCCGCGAACACCATGTGACGCCCGATCGCCGGGCCGGGCGGCAGCCCGGCGGCGCGCCGCCGCTCGGCGACCTTCTGCAGGTTCGTCAGCTTCCGGATCTCGCGCTTCACCCCGGCGAGCCCGATCATCGCCTCCAACTCGGCGAGCAGCGCGTCCGCCTTCGTGCCGCTCTTTCCTTCCGGGGCGGGCGCCCCGGTCTTGGGCTCGGCGGGTGCCTTACTCGCGGGCTTCTTCGCGGGCGCCGGTTTGGCGGCGTCCTTCGTCTCGCCGGTCTTGACGGGGGTGTCGAACCGGTCCGGCCGGCCGTTGCGGACGCTCGTCAGATCGCTGACGACGACTTTCGCCTCGACGGAGGCGGCGATGCCCCGGCCGGCGTTGTCGGTCACCGAGCATTCCCGGATGGAGAGCTGGGCCCCCGGGTCCGCGGCCACGCCGGCGACCTTGTTGCCGCTGACCGTCACCCCCTCCAGTATGCCGACGCCCTCGCCGCCCAGCCCGAAGCCGACCTTGTCCGCCTCGGCGACCCGGCCCCGGACGAGCATGACCCTCGCCTTCTCGGTGACGGACACGCCGTTGGCGCCGGCTCCGACGACCTCGCAGTCCTGGAGGATCGCCTCGCTCTTGGTCGCGATCAGCCCGGCCCGCTTCGACGCGTCCACCCTGACCCGGCGCGCGGTCAGGACGGCGCCGTTCAGCACCCATACGCCGTCGATCCCCGCGTCCGAGATCCGAGTGTCCTCCGCGTCCGCCTTGCCCTTGTCCCGCACGACCAGGGCCGTCTCACCCGCGTTCTGGATCGTCGAGGTGCGGATGGTCGCGCTCGCGTGGTCGTCGACCACGATCCCGGACTTGCCCGGACCGCTGATCGTGCACTGCTCGAGCACCGGCCGGGACCCCTCGGTCGCCCAGATGGCGTGCTGGGCCGCGTCCTCGACGCGGCACGACCGCAGCATCACCGAACTGCCGCTGCGGATCGCGACCGCGTTGCCGGTCGCCCCGGTGAGGACGGTGTTCTCCAGGGCCCCGGTCGAGGCGCTGTACACGACCGCGCCCTCGTCCACCTTGCAGTTCCGCAGGTAGAGCCGGCCGCCTTTCGACGTCCGCACGGCGATGTTGGACCGTGACACGAACTCGCACTGGTCCGCGATGACGGACCCTTCGTCGAGTTCCACCGCGGTGCCCTCGTCGCTCCAGTTCCGGACGATCAGTCCTTGCAGCACGACCTGGCCCGTGACTTCGATCGTGGCGGCGCCACGGCCGTCGAGCGTGACCGACCCCAGCCCCGCCGCGGCCTCCATGAAGAAGTCGCCGGTGCTGCGAAAGCCGGTGTTCGGGTACGAACCCGGCTCGATCACGATGTGCCGTCCGGGCGGTGCGTTCGCCGGCAACGGCGCGTTGAGCGCCTCCAGTACGGTTCGGTACGCCCCGGGGGAGGTCTGTGACACGACCAGACGATGCAAGCTCGGCTCCTCACGATCACCGCAATCGTGCCATGACGTGTCCCCAGATCATGCAGTCGTGCCAGGTATCGCGGTCGGGGTCGGTCGCCTTCCAGGCTCGGCAGTGGCGCGGGAGACGTCGTTCGTACCGGTATCCGGCGCGGTCGGCCAGACGCAGCGAGGGGGTGTTGCCGGGCTCGATCTCAAGCCAGATCCGGTCCAGGCCCAGGTCGTCGTGCGCCCAGCGGGTCAGTGCGCCGACACCGCGCAGGGCCAGTCCTCGGCGGCGGTTCTCCGGCCGCACCCAGTAGGCGAGTTCGGCGCTGCGCGGGCCGTCGATCATCAACCCCAGGGCACCGAGCAGGCAATCGTGCATGAGGAGCCCGTAGGACGCCTGATTTCCCGCGGCCGGATCCCAGTCGTCCAGGGCGGCGTGCGCGTCCCGAGGCGTGTAGGGCCCGGCCGGGTGCGGCCCCCAGAGCGAACGAGCCGTCTCGGTACCGGTCGCCTCGACCACGAGGGCGACGTCATGCCTGGTCAAAGTGCGCAGCCGCAGCCCCCGCCCCAGGTCGACGTCGGCGATCATTTCACCTGGCCCTGGACGTCCGGACGGCATCGGCCGCGACGTCGTAACGTAGTTGGTGTTCATGTTCATGCCGCCTACTATGCGAACGAAGGAGGTAGGGGGTCAAGTGCGTTACGTCGCCTACATCGGCAATCTGACCCGCCTGGCCGTCGAACTGGTCAACGGTGACGAGCCCAGCGAGCTGCGGCGGGAGTTCTTCCGCCAGCACCACATAGCCGAACCGGACGCCGGCGAGCTGGAAGGTCTCCTCGCGCCCCTGCGCGAGGCGGTCGCTGCCGTCGCGGACGGCGGACCGATCGCTCCCGTCAACCTGCTGCTGGAACGCTTCCCGCCCGTGATGCACGTCAGCGAGCACGACGGGGAGGGCCAACAGCACCTGCACTTCGGCCGCGACGGAGAGGAGCCCGTCGCCTGGCTCGGCCGCAGTTGCGCCGCGGCCCTCGCGCACGCGATCTGCGGAGACCCCGAGGTGGCCGTGGGCCGGTGCCGGGCGGAGGGGTGCGCGCGCTTCTACGTCGACGACTCCCGCAACCGCAGCCGCCGCTTCTGCTCCAACACCTGCGCGAGCCGGACGACCGTCGCCAATTACCGCGCCCGCCGCAAGGCGGCCACCACCCGCTGAGCCGCGCCGCCGTGCACCTCGCGTCGGCGGGCTCGACCCGCCCTGCTCGGCGACATGTAGTCGTCGTAGTTCGCTTGACCACCTACACTCTTGCCTCCTAGCGTAGGCAGCATGAGCGCTAATGACACCTACACAATTCTCGATACCGCCCGCCGCCTGCATGTGCTCGGTGACTGGGACCACGCCGCCGCACTGCTGGCCGGAGAGCGAAGCACCGAAGCGCTCGAACTGAGGGCCGAGATCCTGTACGAGCGGTTCCTGTTCAGGCTCGACGGCATCGACGCCGCGGCCGGCGCGATCGCGGACCTCGGCCCGGAATCGCCGCGAGCCCGCCTGCTCGCCGCCCGGCTCGCCTACACCCGCCTGGTCTTCAAGCTGGACCCGCTGCCGGAGGACTACGAGACCGCCGAGTCCGGGTACCGTTTCGCGTCCGCCGACCCGGCCACGCACGGATGGGCCGAGTTCCACTGGGGAGCGCTCCTCGACAACGTCCGCGACGACGGTGATGCCGCGAAGGCGCACTACACCGAGGCTCTCCAGGCCGCCCACCGGGAAGGCGACCCGATCCTCGAATCGATCGTGCTCCGCCACCTGGCCTGGCGGGTGATCGAGGACGGCGATCGCGACGAGGGGCTGCGCATGCTGCGGCGCTCGCTTCATCTACGCTCCGCGGTCGGCCTGCGTCCGCAGATCGCCGCGGCCCAGCTCCTGCTCGCCGCCGAGCTGCCCGGCGATGATCCTGAGCGTGCCACTCTCGTCGAGACCGCCCGGACCACCGCCGACGAACTGGGCCTCAGCTGGGTTCGGACCGGCCTCGATCAGCTCGCCGCCTGACACCAGCCCCGAGGGACGTCCCGATACTCGGTCCCGAGGACGTGTCGCCGAACGGCGTCACGCCGTCCTTCTGGCGCCGCCGGATCTAGGCGCGCTTGACTTCAAGTCGCCTTTAAGTCGCAGCATGACGCGCATGTCCAACGAAACGATCGAAGCCCTCATCCCTCAACTCGATGCGGTCGACGCGAGCCCGGGCGCCGCCGAGCTGCGCGCCCGCTCGTACGAACTGCTGCGTTCCGCCCCGGGCTCGCTCACGGTCGATGTCGGCTGCGGTGCCGGGCGCGCCGTCGCCGAGCTGGCGGACCAGGGCGTCCGGGTGATGGGGATCGACGTTGACGACCAGATGATCGCGCTGGCGCGGAAACGCTGGCCGGACGGCGAGTTCCGCGTCGGGGACGCGTACGCCCTGCCGCTCGGGGACGGGGAGGCCGCGGGCTATCGGGCCGACAAGGTCGTCCACACGCTGGCCGACCCGGGGCGGGCGCTCGCCGAAGCACACCGGGTTCTCACCCAGGGCGGGCGCGTCGTGCTGTGCGGACAGGACTGGGACACGTTCGCGATCGATTCCGCCGACCCGGAGGTCACCCGCACCATCGTGCAGAAACGCGCCGACCTGGTCGCGTCGCCGCGGGCCGCCCGCCGGTACCGCAACCTCCTGCTGGACGCCGGCTTCCGCGACGTGACGGTCGAGGTGCACACGGGGGTGTTCACCGACGGCTCGTTCCTGCCGGTCCTCACCCGCCTCGCCGAGACCTGCCGCGAGCACGGCGCGATCACGCCCGCGCAGGCCCAAACATGGATCGCCGACCAGCGGGAACGCGCCCGGACCGACCGGCTGTTCGCAGCCGTACCGATCTTCATGGCGGCGGCGACCCGTCCCTGAGAGGGTGAGCCGGCCGGGCGCGGTCAGCGCTGCGGGGCGGGGACCTTGCCTATGCCGAGGGTGTTCTGGGCCGGCATCAGGCCGGTCTCCAGCACCTTCACCAGGATCGGCATCGTGAGCTGCGCGAGGCGGTCGGCCTTGGCGGCGCCGAGCGCGCGCCACGGTTCGTGGGCGAGGTCGTCGGTCAGCCGCTCGACGGAGTCGCGGAGTTCGCGTCCCGCGGCGGTCGCGGTGCCGGCGGCGTCGACGAGGCCGCGGGACGCGAGGCGGTCGCGGGCGGCGGACCACTCGGCGTCCGCCCAGCCGCGGCTCGCGAACGTCTCCTCGGGCGCGGCCCCGATCGCGGCGAACGACACCAGCGCCTCGGCCGGGTCGAGCCCGTGGGCGAGCAGCGCTGCGACGTGCCCGTCCCCGCGCTGCTCGCGCAGGATACCGATGGCGTGCCAGAGGACGAGGTGCGGTTCGTCCGGCCAGGGCAGGCCGGCGTTGGCGGCGGCGATCGGGCGCCCGGCCGTGCTCGCGGCCTCGGCGGCGGCGCGGGCCAGCTCGGCGGCCTCGGCGAGGTCCGCGTCCGCGATGCCGTCGCCCAGAAGCGCGCGGTACATGGCGTCGACGGCGCGGAGGCGCCCGTCGAGGACGCGTTCGGGCGGCGCGACCGCCCAGGCCGCGGGGACGTGCTCGGCCACCATGCGGGGGCTGAAGCTGTAGAAGGCGGCCGAGACCAGCTCGGGGCCCGCGGCGCCGAGGGGCGCGGCACGCCAGGCGAAGTAGCTCGGCCAGCGGGTGCCGGTGTCGTAGCCGAGCCGCTCCGCCTCGGCGAACACCTCGGGCGAGTACCAGAACAGGGCGTGCACGGCTTCGAGCTGGTGCCACATCTGCCGTGCCAGGCCCGGGTCGTCCGTCATCGACGTCTCCTCTCTCGTCGTCTCCCACCCTATCTTGACATTGACTAGATTGGAACGTCGACCGGTCTGCGGGCGGGACGGCGCTCGTGGCGGGGGAACACCAGCAGGGCGAGGACGGCCAGCCCGACGCTCGCGGCGCGCAGCGCGAACGGCCCGGTCTCCCGGGGCCACGGCTCCCCGTACAGCAGCGTGGCCGACAGCAGCAGGTGCGTCTTCGCGGTGACCGTGACGACGGTGACGATCACCGTGAGGCGGCAGCGCTGGAGGCCGATCGTCAGCAGCCCGACCCCGAGCGTCCCCGCGAGGAGGAACAGGTACGGGTGGGGCGAGGACGGCACGTCCGCCCCGCGGCCCGCCGCGAGCATCATCGCCATGCCCTGCCCGAACGCCTCGGCCGCGCCGAGCAGGACGCCGGCGCCCAACCCGTAGGCGATGCCCGTCAGCGGCCGTGCGTGCCGGCCGGCGACGGGCCGGTCCCGCACGGCGAACATCCAGAGCGGCAACGCCAGGGAGGGCACGAACACCGGGGCCGCCTCCCGGAGCGGGAGCGCGGCGGCCCCGTCCGCGCGGTGCATCTCGTCCGGCACCGGCAGCACCGACAGGGCCGCGGCGACCATCGCCGCCACGGTGATGAGGACGGCGGCCCACTCGCGCGCGGTGGGGCGCTCGCCGAACCCGCTCATCCCGACGGCCAGCAGCAGGACGAGCCCGAGCCCGTAGGCGGGCAGCGTCGCGGCGACCGGAAGGCCGGCGAGGGCCGTGGCCGAGAGCCCGAAGCCGGCCGCGAGCACCAGCAGGCCGGCGAGCCAGCGCGGGCTGCCGAGGAACCGCGCCGCGGCCTCGGCCGGATGGCGGCCGGAGACCGGGCCCATCCGCCCTGCGGCGGTCTTGAAGAGAACGTAGGCGGCGATGTAGACGGCCTGCGCGGCACAGGCGAGGACGACCGCTTGCATGGCGCACCTCCACGGGGTGGGCCTTGAGCGTGACACGGGGAACGCGGTCGGTGATTGGCGCTGAAAGACGGAGAAACCGCCCGATTTGTACGTTCGAGTGAGTGGTTCCCCTCACATCCGCGCCACCGATGCCCGCGCCCCGCACCGGCGCGCACGGAGCACCATCAGATATGTGGTGAAGTGAGCAATGTGCTGGTCGTTGTTCACTTTTTCCGTGATGCGGGAGTTCTGTGGTAACTCCTACCGTAAGCTCCGCCACCGAGGGTGAAGCTGTCCCGGAAAGGCCAAGATCAATGCGTCCGTTGCGTTGCCCGATCACTCATCGCAGGTGAATGATTGCGGTGCGCTTCCGAGTCCGAGTGGTGATGCATTGACGTCCTCCCCCCGTTGAAGGCGGGGGGATTTCAACCGTTCCTACGCTGGGTGGAGGTCGGGTTGGGGTTCGCGGTTCCCCGAGACCTGTGCGAAGGAGACGTGCCGGCGTCCAGCACGGTCACGGATGCCCCGGAACGACTTCACACCGCCGGAGATAGGGCGGGACCAGCGGAACCGGACCCATCCCACCTTCGGGACCCGTACCTCACCCGTCTTGCGGGACAGGCGCCGTACATCCCATTGCCTGCCGCGCCGACCGACGATCCGGAACCCCTCATGCACACCGGCTTTGCGCCACGTCGGCCGCTGGTGCGTCCCGCCGAAGAAGTTGGCCATGGCTTGGCCGAAGTCCTTGAGCGCCTTGTGCTGAACGGTCACCGACCCGGCGCGCGGCCACGCGAACGCGGCGCGGGCCTCCGTGAGCTGGGCGCACCGCTCGGCGAACCCCGGCGCACCCCGGCGGTCGGGCCTCCAGCGCCCGTGCTGCTCGACGGCCAGGTTCCATACGAACCGGGCGTGCCCGCAATGCTCGAGCAGCCCCGCCTCCTGATCGGAAGTCGACTGCAGACGGTAACGGGACACGCACCCGACGCTAACGGAAAGGACCGACAGAACATGACCAGCCGCAGGAGCACCCTCCCCGGCCAAAGGGATGGGGCGTTCGCCCCAGAAGCCCAGTGACCGTAGGGATGGAACGGCTCGGTGAACCGTTCGGCTTCACCGGCGACGGCGACGGCGGCCGGCGAGCCCGCCGCCTCGTCCGCGAGCGTGCCGCGAAGGTCGTCGCGGACGACACGCTCCTGGACGACGTCGAGCTGATGGCCGCCGAGGCGGTCGCCAACGCCATCCTGCACGGTTCCGGGCTCGTCACCGTGGACGTCGCCACCGACGGCGAGCGGCTCCGCGTGGAGATCGCCGACGACGGCCCCGCCCAGTCCGACCCGCACAGGCGCCCCCGCCTCGACCACGGCCGCGGCCTCACCGTCATCGACGCGCTCGCCGACGAGTGGGGGCTCGACCAGACCACCCGCCGCACCCGCCTCTGGTTCGTCGTCGACGCCCACCGCACACCCGCCGACGCCTGACCCGCGTGCTCAACCCGCGTCCTGGGCCAGCGCGCGGCGCAGCACCTTGCCGGTGGCGTTGCGCGGCAGGGCGTCGACGAACGTGACGTCGCGCGGCACGGCGAAGCGCGCCAGACGGTTCCGGACGTGCGCGCGCACGGCCTCGGCGTCCAGCGTCTCCCCCGCGCGCAGCACGACGAACGCGGCGGCCCGCTGCCCGAAGTCCTCGTCCGGGACGCCGACCACCGCGACCTCCCTGACCTCCGGCAGCCGCTCCAGCACCTCCTCGATCGCGCTCGGGAAGACGTTCTCACCACCCGAAACGATCATGTCGTCATCGCGGCCGTGCACGAACAGCCGCCCGTCCCCGTCGAGGTGGCCGAGGTCGCCGAGGCTCAGCAGGCCGTCCCGCGTCTCCCGGGTCTCGCCGCCGGTGTAGCCGGCGAAGAGCAGCTCGTTCGCGGCGAAGATCCGCCCGGTGACGCCGGCCGGGACGGGCTCGCCGGCGCCGTCCAGGACCGCGACCCGCGTGCCGGGCGGCGGGGTGCCCGCGGTGTCCGGGTGGGCGCGCAGATCGGCGGGCGTCGCGATGGTGACCCACGACGCCTCCGTCGACCCGTACAGGTTGTAGAGGACGTCGCCGAACTCGTCCATGAAGGCGGTGGCGAGCGTCGCGGGCAGCGCGGAGCCGCTGACGGCCGCGATCCGCATCGAGGACGTGTCGTGCGCGCGCCGGACGCCGGCCGGGACGTCCAGGACGCGCTGGAGCATGACCGGGACGGCGACCAGCGCGGTCGCGCCGGTCTCCTCGATCGTGCCGAGCGTCCGCCGGGGGTCGAAGCGGGACCGCAGGACGACGGTGGCGCGCAGCGATACCGCCGTCTGGAGCATCGCGTATCCCCAGGTGTGGAACAGCGGCGCCTCGATGAACATCCGCTCGTGCACCCGGTACGGGATGCGGGACAGGATCGACGCCAGCGGCGACAGCCCGGGGCGCGAGTGCCGGTCGGCGCCCTTGGGCCGGCCGGTCGTGCCGGAGCTGAGCACGATCGTCCGGCCCGCCCTGGCCGGGGGCTCGACCGGCGCGGCGGGCGCGGCGTCGATGAGCCTCTCCAGCTCCGACCCCGGCCCGCCCGCGGTGATGGCGTGCACGCGCTCCGGCACCGCCGCGAGGAAGTCCCCGAACTCCTCGTCGGCGATCACGACCTCGACGCCCTGCTGACCCAGCACGGTCACGAGCTGGCCGGTGCTCATCCCCGTGTTCAGCAGGACGAGGTCGCAGCCGCCCTTGCCGCACGCCGCGAGCACCTCCACCATGCCGCGGTGGTTGCGGCAGAGGACGGCCACGCGCGGGGCGTCGCCGAACCGGCCGAGCGCGGTGGCGAGGCGGTCGGTGCGGGCGTCGAGCTCGCCGTAGGTCAGCTCCCCGGCGTCGTCCACGACCGCGACGACGTCCGGATCGCGCGCGGCGGCGGAGGCGACCGTCCCGCCGAGCAGGGTGCCCCAGCGGCGGAGCGCGCCGAGCTGGCGGGCGACCTTCAGCGGCGGCCCGGGACGCCACAGCCCGCTCCGGGCGAACATGCCGCCCACCCGCGCGACCGACGCCGCGCGGCGCCCGAACTCCGTCCGTCCGCTCATGTGACCGCCTCCGGTTGAGGTTCCGGATACGAACGGTACGGACGTCGCGCGCCGTCCTCTGCTGATCCGCGCCAGCTCTTCGGCCGGGCGGTTGTCAGGGAGGTGACAACGGGCGGCCGTGCGCGACGGGGACCGTCCCGGCGTCCTCGTCGTCCGCGGCGGAGGTCCCGGTGAGTTCGGCCGCCTCGGAGGTCTCGGCCAGGTCGAGGCTGTCGCGCAGGGTCACCGGCCTGAGGAACGCCGCCGCGACGAGCCCGACGACCGCGATCCCGGCGGAGATCATGAAGATGTGCCCGGTCGCGTCGCCGTACGCGGCCTGGACGATCTCCCGGACGGGCGCCGGCAGCGCCGCGATGTCGAGGGTGCCCGCGTCGCCGCCGCCCGCCGCCGGGCTCGCCCCGAGCCCGCGCAGCCCGTCGGCGATCCGGGCGGCGACCTGGTTCGCGAGGACGGCGCCGAGGACCGAGACGCCGATCGTCCCGCCGAGCGAGCGGAAGAACGTGACGGTGCCGGACGCGGCGCCGATCTCGTCCAGCCGCACCGAGTTCTGCACGACGAGCACGAGGTTCTGCATGGTCATGCCGACCCCGGCGCCGACCAGGAACATCCCGGCGCCGATGAAGACCAGCGAGGTCTGGTGGTCGATGGTGGCCAGCAGCCCGAACCCGGCGGTCAGCACGACCGTGCCGGTCACGATGTACGGCTTGACCTTGCCGGTCCTGGTCGCGAGGCGTCCGGCGACCGCGGACGCGCCGAACACGCCGAGCATCATCGGGAAGGTGAGGATTCCGGCCTTGGTCGGGCTGTAGCCGCGCCCGATCTGGAAGTACTGGCCGAGGAAGACGGCGCCGCCGAACATGGCCATGCCGACCGCGAGGCTCGCCACGATCGCGAGCGCGGTGTTGCGGCGCGCGACGACGTCCAGCGGGACGATCGGCTCCGCCACGCGGGACTCGACCCGCATCGCGAGCGCGAGGAGCAGGACGCCGCCTCCGGCCATCGCGGCCGTCTGCCAGGACAGCCAGGCGAAGTTCCGTCCGACGAAGGTGACCCAGATGAGCAGGACGCTGACCCCGGCGGCGATCAGCGTCGCCCCCACGTAGTCGATCTTCACGTCCGGGCGCCGGACCACCGGGAGCCGCAGGGTCTTCTGCAGCAGCCCGAACGCGACCACCGCGAACGGGACGCCGATGAAGAAGCACCAGCGCCAGCCGAGCCACGAGTCGACGATGACCCCGCCGAGCAGCGGCCCGCCCACCGTGGCGACCGCCATCACGCCGCCGAGGTAGCCGTAGTACCGGCCCCGGTCCCGCGGGCTGATCATCGCGGCCATGATGATCTGGACGAGGATCTGCAGCGCGCCGACGCCGAGCCCCTGCACCGCGCGGAACGCGATGAGCTGCCCCGTGCTCTGCGCGAACCCGGAGGCCACCGACGCCAGGACGAAGATGGCGACGCCCGCTTGGAGCAGCACCTTCTTGTCGTAGAGGTCGGCCAGCTTGCCCCAGATCGGGGTGCTGGCCGTGGAGACCAGCAGGGTCGCGGTGACGACCCAGGTGTACTGCGACTGGCTGCCCTTCAGCGCGCCGATGATCTGCGGCAGCGCGGTGGACACGACGGTGCTGCTCAGCATGGCCACGAAGAGCACCAGCAGCAGGCCGCTGAGCGCTTCGAGGATCTGCCGGTGCGACATCGGCGCCGATCGTGGTCGAGCCTGCTCGGTCAACAAAGCCTCCGGGAGAAGTGGGAACGAGGGCTCCAACCCTGGCCCGGTCCAAATCATTCCCAATGAGCAACTTTTCCCGTTGCGCAGCCTGGCTTCTCGGTAGGCTTGCCTGACCATGGAGAGGACCGGCGGGCTGCGCGAGCGCAAGAAGGAGGCGACGCGCCGCGCCCTGCACGAGGCCGCGATGCGGCTCGCCGTCGAGCACGGCCTGGACGCGGTCACCGTCGAGGCCATCGCGGACGCCGCCGGCGTCTCCCGACGCACGTTCTCCAACTACTTCGCCGGCAAGGAGGACGCGCTGCTCTACGGCGCCGAGCAGCGCATCCGGTCCCTGGTCGGGACGTTCGAGGCCCGCCCGCCCGAGGAGTCGTCCTGGACGGCGCTGCGCGCCTCGTTCGGCGCCGTGCGCGACCGGTTCGGCGAGCCCGACCCGCGGTGGGCCGCGCAGATGCGCCTCGCCCGCGAGCACCCGTCCGTCCTCGCCCGGCAGCTCGCCCAGTACGCCGAGTTCGAACGCAGCCTCGCCGACCTGATCGCCGTCCGGGACGGCCTGCCGCCGCTGCGCGCCCGCGTCATGGCGGGCGCGTTCATCACCGCGCTCCGCATCGGGACCCTCACCTGGATCGAGCAGCAGCCGCCCCACTCCATGAGCGAGACCGTCGAGGCGGCACTCGCCGAGATAGCCCGCGAGTTCACCTGACCCCGCCTACTCCTCGCTCATGGGCGGAGGATGTTGCGGAGGTTGCTGCGGGCCAGGTCGAGCATCTTGCCGACGCCGCCGGTCAGCATGGTCTCGTTCGCCCCGAGCGCGGAGCCTCGGCTGCCGACTGGCGCCGATCGCCGATCGTGAACGTTAGCCGTCCCTCGACGTCGCGCGCCCCACGGGTGGTTTGCCCAACTACTACGCGCACGCCCGCATTCAGCAGCATTTGGCGCCTTTCGGCTGGCTCGGCACCCGCCCACTTCGCGGCATGATCGACGCCCGTGCGTATGCGCTTGGTCCGGGCGGAGACGACCGGCGTTGCGCGCAGCCGTTCGAGGCGATCAGATCGGCTCTGCAACATCCCGGCGACGGCGTCCGCCGCCGGGCCTCGGAGCTTGCTGAGCCGGGCCGCCAGTTCCCGTACCTCGTCCTCCAGTTCGGCGATCTCCCCAGTGTGATCGATCGCAGGAATCGACACCACCTCGATGATCTCCCGGTTCCCGGCGGTGGCGAGGAACTCGCGCTCCACGTAGGCGTCGACAGGCTTTGCAACGACGTACGCCGGTTTGACACATGCTCGCCCATGGGCTTTAGCTGCGCACCTGTACTGCCGCACCGGCGCCTTCCTGTTCGGACCGGGTGATAGCCAGGCCTGGTATAGGCGCCCGCCACACGTGCCGCAGAAGAGGACGCCGAGGAGGGGATGAGCACCCGACCGTCGCCCAGGACCACTCGTCGCACGGGAGTCCATTGCGGCTTGAAGTCGATGCCATACATCGTCATTGAGCAACGCGTCACCCTGGCGCACGACCTCGCCGTCCTCGTTCTGAACGGGTCGGCCGTCTTCAAGCACGAGGCCACGCAGCGTCTGCTGGCGAAGCAGCGTCGACACCATTCCCGGATTCCACCGCGCGGCAGGGTTCGTCGGCCGGCCGGCCAGGAGGGCACGATGGTTCGCCGGAGTGACGCCGGGGTGCTCGGCGTTCAACCACGCCGCGACCGCGTGATACGACTTCCCAGCGATCACCAGGTCGGCCATGGTCCGGATGATGTCGGCGGTTGCCGGTTCCTCGGCAAGCCACCAACCGGCGGGGCCACCTTCCCGGTTGAGCTCCGTCGGGTGCGGCGCCGGCCGCGTACCGAATGGAACTCGCCCCCCGGACCACCGGCCGACTGACCGCAGGTACGCCGATGCACCCGCAGTGCGATCCCGGATGGCCTGGCCCTCCATCTGCGCGGCGAACGCCAAGATCATCAAAATGAGTTCCGATATCGGCGACCCCATATCCAACCCCAGCCGACCGCCACCGGGTCCTTCAGCGAAGATCAGCCGCTTTCCATGGTCCTTAGCCCAGCCGGCAAGATCGGCCATATCCCGCATCGATCGGACTGCCCGGTCGAGCCGCCACCAGGCGATGGCGTCGAAATCGGACGGCCGTCGAAGCCACGCTCCCAGTTCCGGACGGTCGGACGCCCGGGCCCCAGAGGCCGAGACGTCCATGTCCCGCGCCCATCCGATGACGAAGCCGCCGATGGACGCGGCCACACTCTCGACGGCCGCCTCCTGCCGTTCCGGTGATGTGCTGCTATCGCGATACCGGGACAACCGGGTCGCGCCGAGGACCCGCACCCCGCAGCGGGCTGACATTGCCATAGCGGCATGCTACATATGCAGGTACGGCGGTATGGAGATTCGAATCATATCCACTCCACGAGTTCATATCTCAGTGGCGTCCCGCTCGAGGCACGCCCCGGTGGGCAACGCCTGACACCCGCGGCCCGGCGGGGTTAAATAGTCAATCTATGAACCATCGTGGGGAGCGCCGCGTGAAGGATGACGAACTGGACTTCTGGTCGTTCGTCGATCTCGCCGGGGAGCGGCTGGCGGAGGAGTTCGGGTTCCCGCACCGGCTGGCGACGCGGCTGCTGCTGACCCTGAACCGCGCGTCGGCGATCGTCACCTACGACCTGGAGTCCACCGTGCACCGGCCGCGCGGGCACTCGTGGGCGGGCTTCCGGCTGCTGTTCGTGACCTGGCTCGCCGGGCCGCTGGAGCCGGGGCGGGCCGCCACGCTGGCCGGGATGAGCCGCGCCGCGGTGTCCAACCTGGCGAAGACGCTGGTCGCGGACGGGATGATGACCCGCACGCCCGGGGAGCGGGACGGCCGGTCGGTGATCCTGTCGCTGACCGAGCGGGGCCGCGCGGCGATGCTGGAGATCTTCGCCGGGCAGCACGAGCGCGAGCGGCAGTGGGCGGGCGCGCTGACCGAGACCGAGCAGCGGATGCTGATCATGCTGCTGGACAAGCTGATCGAGGGCCGGCACCGGTTCGACGTGCGCGAACGGAGCTGACCCCCGGTTCGCCCCCGATTCCTCCTGGCCGGATTGGGCCCTTCCCTGGATGGGAGAACAGTCGTAGTGTCGGGGAAAAGTAGTTAATGCATTAATCATCGGAGGCGATGGACCGTGACCCACTACCGCCGGGTCGGCCACGTGCCGCCGAAGCGCCACACCCAGCACCGCCACATGGACCACGGGGACGGCGCGGAGCGGCTTCTCTTCGAGGAACTGATGGGCGAGGAGGGCTTCTCCTCCGACTCGTCCCTGCTGTACCACCGGGAGATCCCGTCGGCGATCGTCGACTCGCAGACCTGGGACGTCCCGGGCCTCACCACCACGCCCAACCATCCGCTCAAGCCGCGCCACCTCCGGCTGCACGAGCTGTTCCCGAAGGAGACGTGGGCTGAGACCGACGCCGTCACCGGCCGCCGGGTCCTGCTCGCCAACAACGACGTCCGGCTCTCCTACGTCGTGTCCGCCGCCGACTCGCCGCTGTACCGCAACGCCACCGGCGACGAGATCGTCTACGTCGAGTCCGGCACCGCCACCGTCGAGACGATCTTCGGGACGCTGGCCGTGCGGCAGGGCGACTACGTCGTCATCCCGACGTCCACCACGCACCGGTGGCTGCCGACCGGCGACCAGCCGCTCCGCGCCTACGCGATCGAGGCGACCGGCCACGTCGCGCCGCCGAAGCGGTACCTGTCGCGCTACGGCCAGTTCCTGGAGAACGCCCCCTACTGCGAACGCGACCTGCACGGCCCGGACGAGCCGTTCACCCTGGACGGGACGGACGTCGAGGTCCTGGTGAAGCACCGCGGCTCGCGCGGCATCACCGGCACCCGCATGACCTACGCCAGGCACCCGTTCGACGTCGTCGGCTGGGACGGCTGCCTGTACCCGTTCACGTTCAGCGTCCACGACTTCGAGCCGATCACCGGCCGCGTCCACCAGCCGCCGCCCGTCCACCAGGTGTTCGAGGGCCACAACTTCGTCGTGTGCAACTTCGTGCCGCGGAAGGTCGACTACCACCCGCTGTCGATCCCGGTGCCGTACTACCACTCCAACGTGGACTCCGACGAGATCATGTTCTACTGCGGCGGCGACTACGAGGCGCGCAAGGGCTCCGGCATCGGCCAGGGGTCGGTGTCGGTCCACCCCGGCGGGCTCGCGCACGGCCCGCAGCCCGGCGCGTACGAGCGCAGCATCGGCGTCGAGTTCTTCGACGAGCTGGCCGTCATGGTGGACACCTTCCACCCGCTCGAACTCGGCGAGGGCGGCCTGGCCTGTGAGGACGAGGCCTACGCCTGGACCTGGGCGAGGCGGTCATGATCCCCGCGTTCGCCGTCCGGCTCTGCGACGACGCCGCCGTCTTCCCGCCGGGCCTCGCGCCGCTCGCCGAGGCCGTCCCGGCCCACCGCGACCACCTGTCCGCGCCCCACGCGGAACTGGTCGGCCCGCTCGTCGTCCCGGCCGCCGCGCTGGACGAGCTGTACCCGCTGCTCGGCGGCGAGCCGCTCGACGTGTCGGTCACCGCGCCGAGCGGGCCGTGCCAGGCGGCGAAGGCGATGGGCGCCGCCGCCGACCTGCCGGTCACCGTGCGCGGGCTGGAGGTCGCCGTTCCGCCCGGCATGGGGCCCGACGAGTTCTTCCGCGTCCTCGGCCGTGTCGAGCCGCCGGTGTACGTCGAGATCCCCCGCGACGAGCGCCGTCCGGCGTTCATCGCCGCGGCCGCCGCGCGCGGCCACCGCGCCAAGTTCCGCACGGGCGGGGTGAAGGCCCATCTCTACCCGAGCCCGGACGAGCTGGCCGCCGGGATCGCGGCGGTCGTGGACGCCGGCGTCCCGTTCAAGGCGACCGCGGGACTGCACCATCCGGTCCGCAACACCGATCCGGAGACCGGCTTCCACCAGCACGGCTTCCTGAACCTGCTGCTCGCGACCGACGCCGCGCTCGCCGGACGCCCGGTGGCGGAACTCGCCGCCGTCCTGGCCGACCGCGACGCGCCGTCCGTCGCGTCCCGCGTGGCCGGGCTCGGCGCGGCGCGCACGGCCGCCGTGCGCGCCGCGTTCCTGTCCTTCGGGACGTGCAGCATCACCGACCCTCTCAGCGAACTCGCCGACCTCGGCCTGCTCGCGTCCGCCGCCCTCCAGGAGACCTGCCGTTGACCCGTATCGACATCCCCGGGAACTCCCTCTTCGGGCTCGCCAACCTCCCCTACGGCGTCTTCTCGACCCCCGGGACCGCGCCCCGCGTGGGCGTGCGCGTGGCCTACTCCGTCGTGGATCTGGCCGCCGGCCTCGGTGACGACGTGTTCGCCGCGGCGTCACTCAATCCCCTCATGGCGCAGGGCCATGCGCGCTGGGTCGAGGTCCGCGGACGGATCCTCGACCTGGTCTCGGGCGACGTCCCGGGCGAGGCCGTGCATCCCCTCGACTCCGTCACCCTGCACATGCCGTTCGAGGTCGCCGACTACGTGGACTTCTACGCGTCCGAGCACCACGCGTCCAACCTCGGGCGGCTGTTCCGTCCGGGGTCCGAGCCGCTGATGCCGAACTGGAAGCACCTGCCCGTCGGCTACCACGGCCGCGCGGGCACGGTCGTCCCGTCCGGGACGGACATCGTCCGGCCTTCCGGGCAGCGCAAGGCGGAGGGTGGCCCGGCCTTCGGCGAGAGCCGCCGCCTCGACATCGAGACGGAGGTCGGCTTCGTCGTCGGCACCGGCTCGTCGCTGGGCAGTGCGGTGGGCACGGACGGCTTCTCCGAGCGCGTGTTCGGCGTCGTCCTGGTCAACGACTGGTCGGCCCGGGACATCCAGGCCTGGGAGTACGTCCCGCTCGGGCCGTTCCTGGGGAAGAGCTTCGCGACGTCCGTCTCGCACTGGGTCGTCCCCCTCCTCGCCCTGGAGGAGGCCCGCGTCGCGACCCCGCCCCAGGACCCGGAGCCGCTCCCCTACCTCCACGAGAAGAACCCGTGGGGCCTGGACCTCACCCTCGAAGTCTCGTGGAACGGCCAGGTCGTCTCCCGCCCGCCCTACCGGGAGATGTACTGGTCGCCGGCCCAGATGCTCGCGCACATGACGGTGAACGGCGCCTCGTCCCGCACCGGCGACCTCTTCGCGTCCGGCACCGTCTCGGGGCCGGCCAAGGACCAGCGCGGCGCCTTCATCGAGCTCACCTGGGGCGGCAAGGAGCCGGTCACGGTCAACGGCGAGCCCCGATCCTTCCTGGAGGACGGCGACGAGGTCTCCATCACCGCCACCGCCCCCGGCCCCGGTGGCGCCCGCATCGGCTTCGGCGAGGTCACCGGCAGGATCCTCCCCGCCCGCTGATCACCGAAAGTCAACCGGGCGGCATGGCCGAGCGGTCAGAGGCCGGCGAGGAAGGCGAGCATCGCGGCGTTGACCTCGCCGGCCGCCTCCATCTGGACGAAGTGGCCCGCTCCTTCGACGATGTGGACGTCGCGAAGCCCCGGCACCGCGGTCTCCATCCGCTCCATTGCGTTGGAACCCATCATCTGGAGGACGGGGTCACGCTCGCCCACGAGGAACAGCGTCGGAACGGTGACGGGCTCGTCCGGACGGCGCTGCTTCTCTTCCCAGACGTGGTCGTAGGCCCGATACCAGTTGAGGCCTCCGGTGAAGCCCGTCCGGCGGAACTCGTCGACGTAGTAGGCGAACTCGTCCTGTGACAACCACGGCCAGGGCAGGGGCGGGGCTTCGGGCAGCACATCGAGGTAGCCGTTGCCTTCGCTGGGGTGCCGCCAGATGTCGAGGTACCGGTAACCGCCGCTGAGCGCCCAGAACACGTTCGCCAGGAAGCGCTCCGGCGCCGCTCCCAACTCCTGGTCCGCGGGCCCCTCCTCCTGGAAGTAGTGCACGTGGACGAAATGCTGCTCGGCCATGCGCGCATAGATCTCGGTGGGCGGACGCGTCGAGACGGGCATGCGCGGCACGCTCAGCTGCATCAGCGCCTTGACCCGTCCAGGGGCCCACTGGGGCAGGTCCCAGACGAGAGCGGCCCCGAAGTCGTGCCCGGCGAAGACGGCCTCCTCGATCCCGAGCCCGTCCAGGAGCCCGACCAGGTCGGCGACGGTGTGCCGCCGGTCGTACGCCTTCGGCGAGGCGGGACGATCGCTCCGTCCGTACCCGCGCATGTCGACCGCGATCGCCCGGTACCCGGCCGCCGCCAGCACCGGAAGCTGATGCCGCCAGCTGTACCAGAGCCCTGGAAACCCGTGGCACATGACCACCGGGAGCCCGCTCCCCTGCTCGGCCACATGCAGCGCGACGTCGCCGACGTCGAGCATCCGGTGCCGGACCTCCTGCTCGCCAGGGCTCATACCGACGATCCTCGACGCCCGCCCCGGCGTGATCCTCTCCCCTCCCGTTCACCGGGACGCCCCTGGACGGGCCGTCCCCGATGGCCGAGGGTCGACCACCATGGCGCACCCGTCCGACCTCGCCGAGCGCGTCGCCCGGCTGGAGGCCATCGAGGAGATCAAGGCCCTCAAGCACCGCTACCTGCGCGCCTGCGACGCCAAGGACCCGGCGACGTTCCGGGACTGCTTCATCGCCTCGGGCGCCTCGATCGACTACGGCCGGCTCGGCTCCTTCGACGACGCGGAGGGCATGGTCAAGGTCTTCGAGTCGATCGCGCTCCGGCGGGTGGACGGCCGCGACGCCGTTCTCGACATGCATCACGCGACGCATCCGGACATCACCGTGCACGGCCCGGACAGGGCCTCCGGCCGCTGGACGCTCAAGTTCCGCCAGGTGAACCTGCTCGACATGACCGAGTCGGTGAGCACGGGCGAATACCACGACGAGTACGTCGTCGAGGACGGCCGCTGGAAGATGGCGAGATGCCGCTTCCGCCGCTATTGGACGATCACCCGCCCGATCGGCGGCGGCTGCCGCGTCGACCAGGCGGGCGACGTCCCGTAGCTCAGGGACGGACCGCGACCGCGTCCACCTCGAACAGCATGCCGGGCAGCGCGAGCGCGGCGACGCCGGTGAGGGTCTGCGTCGGGGGCTCGTCCTTCCAGATCTCGCGGATCCGCTCGGCGAGGACCGCGAGCTTCCCGGCGTCGTGCTGGACGATGTGGGTGCGCAGCTGGACGACGTGCCCGAAGCCCAGCCCGACCGACGCGAGCGCGGTCTCCAGGTTGGCCAGCGAGCGCCGGACCTGCCCGGCGAAGTCCTCCGCCACGACCTCGCCCTCGATGCCGGATGCGTACTGCCCCGCGATGAAGACCAGCTCGCCCGAGGCGGACGCGACGTGGCTGTAGCCGAAGCGGACCGGGTCGTGCAGGCCGAGGGGGTTGGTGATGGCGTGCGTCATGGTCGTTCTCCTCATCAGGACGCGGCGGGGTTGCGGAGGGTGACGTTGATCCGGTTCCAGGCGTTGATCGCGGCGATCACCATGACGAGGGCGGCGAGCGACTCCTCGTCGTAGTGGTCGGCGGCGTCGTTCCAGACGTCGTCGGAGACGCCGTCCGGGTTCTCGCCGATCCGGGTGGCGGCCTCGGCCAGGGCCAGCGCGGCCCGCTCCTCGTCGGTGAAGAAGGGCGCCTCGCGCCAGGCCGCGACCGACCAGAGCCGCTCGTCGGTCTCGCCGGCCTTCTTGGCGTCGGTGGCGTGCATGTTCACGCAGAACGCGCAGCCGTTGATCTGGCTGATGCGCAGCCTGACCAGCTCCAGCGTGCTCTGCGGGACGGGGCTGCCGTTGATGTACGACTCCAGCGCGAGCATGGCCTTGTACCCCGCCGCGGCGGGCTTCACGACGTTCATTCGTGCCTGCATGGTGGTTTCCTTTCTGCAATCTGGATGTTAAATGTCCAGAATTAGCCGATGGCCGGACGCCCTGCCGGGCCGGCCGTGATCAGGTGCGCAGGTTCGCGAGCCAGGCGCGGGTCTCGCCGGGCGTGGCCGGACGGTGCCGCTCGACCGTGTCCCGGATGTCGGCGAGGGTCTGCCCGGCCAGCTCCTTACGCCAGGCCAGCTCGGCCCGCCGCATGGCCTGGGAGACGAAGCACCGCCTGCGGTAGTCGATCCCCTCGTGCTCGCCGGGGCCCTGCCGCAGGATCTCCTCGCAGCGGAACGCCTCGTCCGGCCCCTCGATCGCCGTCACGACGTCCAGCAGCGTGACGTCCCCGGGGCTTCGCGCGAGCCGGAACCCGCCGCGCGGCCCGGGGGTCGAGGTGAGGATGCCGGCGCGGGCCAGCGCCTGCAGCTGCTTGTTCAGGTAGGCCGCCGGCAGCGCGTAGAACGCCGCCATCCTGGCCGCCGTCACGGCCTCGCCCGGCTCCAGCCAGGTGAGGTTGAGGCAGCTGTGGATCGCCCATTCGACCCCCTCGCTCATCCGCATATTCTGGATACTAGGCATCCAGGATTACCCGTGCAACCCGCGAGCGGGGCCGGGGCATCGCCGGCCCGGGGCTAGAGTCCCGCCTGTGAGTACTCCGAACTTCACCTTCCGCTCGGCGACGCCGGCCGACGTCCCGGCGCTCGTCACGCTCGTCGAGTCGTCCTACCGCGGCGACTCCGGCCGCACCGGTTGGACGTCCGAGGCCGACATCCTCGACGGCCAGCGCACCGACGCGGGCATGGTCGCGGACGCGGTGAGCGGCGCCGGAAGCCGGGTGCTGGTCGCCGAGACCGTCGACGGCCCGGTCGCCTGCTGCCAACTGGAGAACCGCGACGGGCACGCCTACTTCGGGATGTTCGCGGTGGCCCCCGCCGCCCAGCGCGGCGGGCTCGGCTCGACGATGCTGGCCGAGGCGGAGCGGCTGGCCCGCGAGGAGTGGGGCGCGGACGAGATGCACATGACGGTGATCAGCGTCCGGGAGGAGCTGATCACCTGGTACGTCCGGCGCGGATACGTCCGGACCGGGAAGACGAGCCCGTTCCATTACGGCGACGAGCGCTTCGGCATCCCCAAGCGGGACGACCTGGAGTTCGAACTCCTGGTGAAGCCGCTCCGCTGACTTCCGACTGCCTGTGGTTTGAGGGTCTGCGTCGAGTTTCCTCTGCCGACCTGCGCCATTGTCGGCCAAACCTTCACAGGGCACGTCAATGAGACGATTTAATGTATGAAGTTCATCCTCGAAGTCGACATGAGAGAAGGCGCCATCACCGAGGACGCCGCGGGCGAGCTGGGGCGCATCCTGCGGTACTGGGGCGGCAACGTCCGGCACTACGCGCTGAAGCCCGGCGACGCGTCCGCGATCTACGACTCGGACTACCGCGAGGTGGGCCGCTGGGAGATCACCGAGACGCCCGCCTGACCCCCGCGCACGACGGAACGCCCGGCCGGAGGGAACCGGCCGGGCGTTGCGCGGGGAGCACCAGACCAGATCAGGCGATGTTCTTCGGGCGGTACGCCTTGTACTCGCTGCCGCTCGACAGGCCGTACGTGCGGGTCCGGTGGTCGGTGCCGTAGCCGCCCCGCTGCTCGTACGCCCAGTAGGCGGTGTGCTTGCCGCTGGTCCACTTCTCGAAGATCACGACGTGCCGGGTGGTGTTGCTCCCGATCGCGTCGATGATCAGGTCGCCCTTCTTCAGCTGGGACATCGAGATGCGCGTGCTGTAGGTGGACGACGCCAGGCCCACCGTGTTCGGGCCGGGCTTGGGCAGCCGCAGCGTCATGGACGCGTAGCCGGAGCAGTCGGTGCGGTAGCCGCCGTGGGTCTTGGACTGGCTGTAGGGGACCCGGCTGCCGGTGTGCGGGTTCCAGGTCTTGGCGTTGGCGATGACCTGGTCACGGGTGACCTTCGGCGCGGCGGCCGCCGCGACCTTCGCGTCCGCGGCCTGCAGCTGGACGCCCTGGACCGGTGCGGACGGTCCGGCCTGGCCGGACGCGCCGACCAGTCCGAAGACGGTGCCGCCGGCGAGCGCCAGCGAGCTGGCGCCGATGAGAACGGCTCGGGGGGAAGCCATTGATAATCCTCCGTGAATGGCAGTGGGATTGCGCCCGGTGGGGGCGCTTGGCGGGGGTTCGTCGATCGACTCGGCAAACCCTAGGGAGCGCCGTCCGCCATTCGTCAACCTCTCCGGAAAGGTTGGGACGCTGAGACATTCATTACGGCTTCGACCTGCGACAACGCTGTCCCGGACGGGCGTCCGGCGGGACAGTGGGACACGCTGAATTGCCTCTCGGGACTCACGTTGGGTGCCCGCGGCCGGACGATCGGTGATCATCACGGGATTCCGTACTGGCACTCTCGGAACTGGGCATAATGGGCCAGCCCTGCCCCGAGTTCCGGAGCGCACCCGGGCCGCCGCCCGGAAAAGGCGCTGTGACCTGCGGGAGAATCGTTCATGAGCCGAACCCGACCACCGACCCCGCTGCCCGGAGACCTGCCGGAGGCGGTGCGCGTCCTGCTCACCGAGCTGCGCGGGCTGAAGGAGGAGTCCGGGCTCGACCTGCGCGCCCTGGAGCGCCGGACGCACGCGAGCCGCTCGTCGTGGGGGCGGTGGCTCAGCGCCGAGACATGGATCCCGGCCGACGCGGTCGCGGCCCTCGCGGACCTGTGCGGCGCGGACGCGCACCGCCTGGCGGCCCTGTGGGAGGTGGCGGACGAGGCGAGGCGCGCGGCGCCGCCCACCCCCGCCGGGACGACCGGCACGGCGGACACGATGGACACGGCGGCCACGGTGAGCGCGCCGTCAGAGCCGCTGCCCCACCGGACGGGCCGGCACCGCCGCCTGCTGTTCCTGGTCGCCGTCGTCGCCTGCACGTTCGTCGCCGGGACGGCCGGGGTCGCCCTCGGCGCCTCCCTGCGGACGCCGCCCGTCTCCGGGGACTCGGGCGGCCGCCCGCCCGGCGCGACCGGCGAGCCCGTCGGCGCGATCAGCCGCCAGGACGTCATCGCCCGCAGCCGGAGCTGGCATCCGCACGGCCCGCGGCGGGTGCCCTACGACCAGGCGGCCGGCCACCAGGGGTACCGGACGGACGGCTCGGGCTACGCGTCGATGGCGCTAGGGCTCCCGAAGCCCGGCCCCAACTCCGCGCTCCTGGAGGCGTCCTACTGCCGGCAGATCCCCATGCCGTCGCTGCGCCCCGGCGACCTGGTCATCAAGTCGAGCGGCGGCGCCGACGTCCGGGAGGTCCTGATCTTCGAGAGGTGGACGAGCGGCGCGCGCACCGCCTACTGGGCCTACCAGCAGCGGCGCGGCTACGGAACCGACCACCTGGTCCGCCGGGACGGCCTGGCCCGCGGCAGCGACCACCGCGCCTGCCGCCCGAGGAACATCCAGGACGACCCCGTCGGCTGACCCCGTCGACCGGTCGCCAGGGGCCCGTCACCGGGGAGCCGGGACGAGGCGGAAGGCCAGGAACGCCGGGAGGGCCTCCAGCGTGGCGTGGTCCTCCGGGTAGCGGTCCGCCATCTCGGGGGCCGGGCGGGGCTCCAGGAGCTCCTCGATGAGGAAGCCGGCCTCGCGGAACTCGGCGCAGATCGACGTCAGCGGCCGGCGCCAGGCCCGGATGGGCCAGTCGCGCTCGTCGCTCAGCGACTCCTCCACCGGCTCCTCGGTGAAGTAGGAACCGCCGAGGCGCACCCATCCCATCGTCGGGTGCTCGGTGGACAGCACCAGCGCCCCCGAGGGCTTCAGGATCCGCCGGAACTCCCTCAGCAGGGCCACCCGGTCGTCGATGTAGTGGATCGCCAACGCCAGGACGACGAGGTCGGCCGCACCGTCCCCCACCCAGGTCAGCGGCCGGGAGAGGTCGTGCACGCGCAGGTCGGCGCGGCCCCCGGTGCGGGCGCGGGCCAGCTCGACGAAGGTCGGGCTCACGTCGCAGCCGGTGACGCGGGCGCCGCGGTCCAGGAGCTCCCGCGCGTAGAGGCCGGGTCCGCAGGCGGCGTCGAAGACGCCGCGGCCGGCGACGTCCCCGGCGAGGCCGAGCATCGCGGGACGGTCGTAGAGGGCGTTGTGGGCGCTGTCCTCGGCATGGGCCGCGTATTCGCGGGCGAAGCGCTCGTACATGTCCCCGATCGTGCCAGAAAAGATCAACTGGTCGTGTCAGGAGGACGGCCGCTCTCGGTCAGGTCCGGGGGGACGGCCGGCAGCACGGACGCGAAGTAGTCCTGGGCCGCCGTCGACGTGCCGACGTCCCGGCCCGACCTCTCCGACAGGTACCAGCGGTGTTCGAGGACCTCGTGGAACAGCTCGACGTCGTCCAGGCGATCGCGCAGATCCGGCGGGATCGCTTTGATCACGGGTTCGTACACCTCGGCCAGCCACTGGTTCGACGCCACGACCTCCGGCACCGGGCCGCCGTGCAGGCGTTCGAGATGGCCGCGGAAGGCGGCGATGTCGTTGAGCAGCCGCCGCGCCTGGTTCTCCTGCGCGTCCAGCCCGGTGCGGGCCATGAGGATGCGCCGGTGGTGGCCCGGCTCGGCGACGCGCGTGCGCACGCGCAGCCGCGCCCCCTCCGGCGGGCCTTCGGAGGGGGGACGACCCCCCACACCCCCCGGAGCACCTTCGGTGCTACGCACATCGACCAGCTCCACCTCGTCCACATCGAAGCCGAGGGAGTTGATGCGGCGGAGACGCTCCGCGATGCGGTAGCGCTGGTCGGCGGGATGCAGGATCTCCTCGCGGGTCAGCTCGTCCCAGAGCCCCTGGTACCGGCGGACGGTGTCGTCCGCGACGTCGATCGGGTCGACGTCGTCGGGAAGGGTGCCCGCCGCCGCCAGGTCGAACAGCTCCCCGGCGATCCGCTCGCGCGCCAGCGACACGTCGTAGTCGCGCTGTCCCTCGGAGAGGGACGGGTGCAGCTCGGCGGTCTCCGCGTCCACCAGGTAGGCGGCGAACGCGCCCGCGTCCAGGCGGAACAGGACGTTCGACAGCGAGCAGTCGCCCCACATGAAGCCCGCCAGGTGGAGCCGGACGAGGAGCTCCACCAGCGCGTCCAGCAACCGGTCCGTCGGATGGGCGTAGCGCGCGTTGGCGAACAGCGCGCGGTAGGACGACGAGTGGTCGAGGAAGCGCGTGACGAGGATGGCGTCCTGGTCGGGACGGTCGACGACCACGCCGATCACCTCGACCGCGGGCAGGCCGAGGGAGCGCAGCTCGCGCAGCAGCCGGTACTCGCGGCGCGCCAGCCGCGCGTCCAGCTCCTTCAGCGCGTAGACCGCCCCGCCCTCCGCCACGAACCTGACCGTGTGGCGGGACAGGCCGCGCTGCCTGATCTCCACCAGCCGCGCGTCGTCCCATTCCGCGAGCGGCACCGTCCACGGCAGGTCGAGCAGGCCGGCCGCCGACTCCCCGGGCGGGGTGAAGACGAAGTGCATCGGTCACGGTTCCGCGACCGACGCCCCGTCCCCGGCCGCGCCGGCCGCCGGCTCGCGCTGCGCCTCCCGGCCCGCGACGCGCGAGTCCTCGGCGATGCGGCCGAGCTGCGCGACGCGCTCCTCGTCCCGGGTGAGGTTCTCGCCCGTGGCCGGGTCGAAGATGTGGGCGCGCGCGGTGTCGATCCACAGCTCCGCCTCGCGTCCCGGCGCGATCAGGCTGGCCGCGTCCAGCGACACGACGGCCTGCGTGCGCAGCTGGTCGCTGTCGAGCTCCCGGGACAGGTCGCGCAGCTGCGCGGCGAGGTCGTCGGGCGCCTCGTACGGGACGTAGGCGTACAGCTCGTTGCCGAGCCACTCGGTCACGTCCACCCGGGCCCGGACGACGCTGCCCCGCGCCTTCTTCTCGTCGGCGACCAGCGACGCGTCCTCGAAATGCTCCGGGCGGATGCCGACGAGCACGACCGACCGGTCGCCGATGGCCGTGACCTTCCGCTCGTCCCGCAATTCGAAGCGGCCGAGCGGCGTTTCGAGAAACGCGCCGTCCACGGACGCGGGCAGGAAGTTCATCGACGGCGAGCCGATGAACCCGGCGACGAAGAGGTTGACGGGCTCCTCGTACAGCTCGCGCGGGCTCCCGACCTGCTGCAGGACGCCCCTGCGCAGCACCGCGACCCGGTCGCCGAGCGTCATCGCCTCCGTCTGGTCGTGCGTGACGTACACGGTCGTGGTGCCGAGCCGCCGCTGGAGGCGCGAGATCTCGGTGCGCATCTGCCCGCGCAGCTTCGCGTCCAGGTTCGACAGCGGCTCGTCGAACAGGAACGCGTCCGCCTGCCGGACGATCGCGCGCCCCATCGCGACCCGCTGCCGCTGCCCGCCGGACAGGTTCGCCGGCTTGCGGTCCAGGTGCTCGGTCAGCTCCAGCAGGTCGGCGGTCTCCTTCACGCGGCGCTGCACCTCGTCGTCGGAGGTCTTGGCGAGCCGGAGCGGGAACGCGATGTTCTCGAACACGGTCAGGTGCGGGTACAGCGCGTAGTTCTGGAACACCATCGACAGGTTCCGCTCGCGCGGCGCCACCTTGTTGACGACCCTGTCGCCGATGACCATCTCGCCGGACGTGATGTCCTCCAGCCCGACGATCATCCGCAGCAGGGTGGACTTCCCGCAGCCGGACGGGCCGACCAGGATCATGAACTCGCCGTCCCGCACGTCCAGGGACACGTCGTTCACGGCCGGGAAGCCGTCGCCGTACTGCTTGACGATGTTCTTCATGGTGATGGCGGCCATGGTCTTCCCCTCAGCCCTTGACGGCGCCGGACGTCAGCCCGGCCACGATGCGACGCTGGAACAGCAGGACGATGATCACGACCGGGACCGTGACCACGACGGCCGCGGCACAGATCGCGGTGGTGGGCTGCTCGAAGTACGACTCCCCGGTGAAGAACGCCAGCGCCGCCGGCACCGGTCTGGCGTTGTCGGTGGACGTCAGCGAGATGCCGAAGACGAAGTCGTTCCAGCAGAAGAAGAAGGTCAGGATCGCCGCGGTGAACACGCCGGGCGCCGCCAGCGGGACGATCACCTTGCGGAACGCCTGCCAGCTCGTGGCCCCGTCCACCTGCGCGGCCTGCTCCATCTCCCACGGGATCTCGCGGAAGAACGCCGACAGCGTCCAGATCGCGAGCGGCAGCGCGAACGAGATGTACGGGATGATCAGGCCCGGCCAGGTGTCGTACAGGCCGATGTTGCGCCACAGGTCGAACAGCGGCCCGACCAGCGACACGACCGGGAACATGGCGATGGCCAGCGCGAAGGACAGGATGATCTTCTTGCCGGGGAACTCCAGCCGGGCGATCGCGTAGGCGACGAGCGTCGCGAACACCACCCCGATGAACGTGGCGATCAGCGAGATGCCGATCGAGTTGATCAGCGCGGAGGTGAACAGGTCGGTCTGGAACACCGTCTCGTAGTTCTGCCACGTCCAGTCCTGCGGGAAGAACCCCTGGACGTTGCCGATCTCGCTGGGCGTCTTGAACGACAGCATCACGATCCACAGGATCGGGAACGCCGTCCAGACCAGGATCAGCAGCGAGGCGACGATCCACAGCGACTTCGAACGTGCCGACTCCATCAGCGGTCACCTCGCACTTGGGACAGGTCCACCCGGAACCCCTTGATGAACAGTGCCGCGATCAGCACCACCGACAGGAACAGCAGGACGCCGACCGCGTTGCCGAGGCCGAGCTCCGTCCGGGTGATGATCTGCTGGTAGGTGAGGAACGACAGCACCTGGGTCTTCTCCTGCCCCGCCGTCATGATGAACACGTTGTCGAAGATCCGCCACGCGTCCAGCGTCCGGAACAGCACCGCGACGAGGATCGCGGCCTTCATGTTCGGGATCGTGACCCGCTTCAGCCGCTGCCACGCGGTGGCGCCGTCGACCGTCGCCGCCTCGCCGAGGTCGCGCGGCACCTGCGCCAGCCCGGCGAGCAGCAGCAGCGACACGAACGGGGTCGTCTTCCAGATCTCCGACAGGATGATCACGAACAGCGCGGCCCAGCGGTCGGAGAACCAGGCGAAGTCGCCGAGCCCGAACCAGGAGTTCACGAACCCCGACTGCACGTCGAAGGCGTACTTCCAGGCGAACGCGGAGATGACCGTGACGATGCCGTAGGGCAGCAGGATCGCGGTCCGCACCGTCCGCCGCCCGAAGATCGCGCGGTGCATCACCATGGCCAGCGCGAACCCGATGACCAGCTCGACGCCCACCGTGATCACGGTGATGACCAGGGTGGTGAGCACGGTCTGCCAGAACAGCGGGTCCGACAGCGCGGTCGCGTAGTTGCCGAGGCCGACGAACCGCCGGTCGTCGGGCGCGGTGATCCGGTAGCTGAACAGCGACTGGTACAGCGCGTTGATCAGCGGGTACGCGGTGACCAGCAGCATCACGATCACCGCGGGCGCCGACAGCAGCAGCCCCAGCCTGCGCTCGGCCCGGCCCCGGTCGGAGATCTCCGCCCGGGCGGGGGCGCCGGCCGGCCGCTTGAGCGTCGTATCTGCGGACGTCATCCGGACACCTCCGTTAGAGCAGGGCCTTGCCTTGCAGGACCTCGCGGATGAACGCGGCCGACGCGCCGGGCGTGGTGGCCGGGTTCACCGACGCCGGCGGGTGCCACCGGTTCTGGATGGCGCCGGAGACGTCCGCGTAGTAGGGCGTGGCGGGACGGGGGGCCGCCGCGGCGATGGAGTCCCGCATCAGCGGGGCCATCGGGAACTCCTTGAGGATGTCGGGATCGTCGAAGATCGCCGGCCGGGCGGCGACGTTGCCCTCGTCGAGCATGTACCGCTTCATGTTCGCCGGCGAGGTGATGCAGCGGACGGCCTCCACGGCCAGGTCGTCGCGGTGCTTGCCGTACGCGCCGACGCCGATCTCGATCCCGCCGAACGGCGGCTTGCTCTCCTGCTGCGGGCTCACCCTCGGGTACCGCGCCCAGCCGAGGTCGTTGACGATGTTCTTGTCGATGGCGCCCGCCTCGGCGTCGCCCTTCTCGGCCCGCCAGACATAGCCCCAGTTGAGCAGGAAGCCGCCGCGCGGCCCGTTGATCGTCGACCGGGACTGCTCCTCGATGTCGGTGGACAGCGTCGGGCTCGCGGCCGACGAGCGGGCCAGCTTCTGGATGATCGACGCCGCCTGCCGCCCGGCGGGCGAGTCGATGTCGATGGTGGCCTCGTCGCCCTTCTCGGCGTCGCTGATGATCCGGCCGCCGGCGGACGCGATCAGGGCGTTGATCCACACCATGTAGCCCTCGTACCGGTTGCCCTGAACGCCGATCGTGGTGTTGGTGCGGATGGCCGCGTCGATCAGCTTGTCCCAGGTGAAGTCGGGCGCGTTCGGGTCGATGCCCGCCTTCTGCGCCACCGACTTGCGGTACCAGAGCAGCTGGGTGTTGGCCCAGAACGGCGCCGCGTAGAGCTTGCCCTCCCATGTGGAGCTCTGCACCGCCGTGTCGAACACGCCCTCGGTCAGCGGCGCGGCCTCGCTCTGGGTGAACGGGCGCAGGAACCCGGCGTTGGCGGCCTCCGCCACGAAGACGGGGTCCAGGCTCATCAGGTCGAGCCCGGAGTCCTTGGCCGCCAGCCGCCTGATCAGCTGCTCGCGCTGCTGGGTGGCGTCGCTCGGCAGCAGCGACGTCTCGATCCGGTACTTGCCGCCGGCCGCCTGCGTGCAGGACTTCGCGATGGCCGCCTGCCCGCCGTTGTCGGGGTTGATGTACCAGGTGAGCTTGGGCGCCCCGCCGCCGCCTCCGCAGGCCGAGAGCCCCCCGGCCACCAGGGCCAGCGCCAGCGCCGCCCGCAACCGTCCCGCCGGGCCGTGCCGCCCGGTGGCCCTCGTGCGCCGCCGGGCGCGTTCCGGCCCGTCCGACTCCGCTCGTCCGACTCGCTCGACCATGGGGCCTCCCGCAGCCTCCCGCCGCACCGCGAGCACTTCGCCGGACCGCGGATCCGGCGGGATCGATCTCCATTCGAACACCGGACCGGGTGACTGTCGAGATCCAAAGAGTAATCGGCGGGCAAAGCCGACCTCATGCGGAACACAAGCCACAGGGGTCGCACCGGGAGGGGCCCGGGTCGTACAGCCAGCCCGCGTACTGGACCCCCTTGATGACCGTCCTGACCTGCCGGAACAGGGTCGGCGGGAGCGCGCACAGCCCGCTGTCCACGACGTCGCGGAAGATCGGCTCCGAGACGATGAGCGCCACGTTCCGCTCGGGGTGGGCGTCCAGGTACCGGCGCACCGGCCGGGCGTCGAGGAGGCGGCTCACGACGACCGGCGCGTGCCCGGCCGGCCCCAGCACCGCCGGCCATCCGATGATCAGCGCGCCGTGGTGGAGCGCGAGCCGCACCCGCAGCCGGCGCCCCGGGGCGCCGCGCTCCTCCAGGGCGGCGAGCGCGCGTTCGAGAGCGGGGGCGAAGACGCCGGTGACGGTGACGATGTCGGCGTCGTCCGGCAGCACCGCCAGCACACCGTCCCCGGCCACCTGCTGCGCCCACGCGGCGCGGTCCAGCCCGGCGTCCGCCGCGGCCCGCTCCATGGCGTCCAGCAGATCGAGCTGGGCCGCCACCTGCATGCGCGGCGTGCGGAGGCTGTAGCCCTGGATGTCGACGGCGAGCAGCAGCCGGAACGTCAGCCGGATGTCCGCCGGACGCTCCGGGACTTGCGGTTCTGGGACGGATGTCGGGACGACCGCCATGATGCCCTCCGCCTCGTGCACGGCCCTGGACGGGCTTCCCGGCCTGGCCGGGGTTGCATTCAGAATGGCACCCGGGAGAGCATGGCAGAAGTCGCCGAAATGGCCGCCGAAAGCAGAATGCCAGGTGGCGCGGAGCGATCCGGCATATCGCAACGGAGCAGACTGGAGCACGTTCCCGCAAGCCGCTGGAAAGGCCCAGTTAAAGGCTTACTGATCGCGTGTCCCCTGCCTTTCTGCAACCTGGCAGAACGGCATATGGGGGCGACCTGTCCTCGACGTTACATTCTCATTATCGGTAGGTATCGAGAAGGCGCGGAGAGATCGCGGACCCCGACCGACCCGCGAGCCCTCCGCGCCTTCGCCTGTGGGGCGGTGGCGCGGTGGCGGCCTAGTAGCCGCCGCCCGACCCGTAACCTCCGCCGCTTCCCCCGTCGCCGGAACCCGAACCGGATCCCGAGCCGGTGGCGCGTTTGCCGGACGGCTGGGTGGCCCACCAGACGCCGCCGACGCCCTGGCCCTTCGTCTCGCCCGGCTGCTCGTCCTTCTCGTAGTAGTACATGGGCCAGCCGTCGATGGTGAGCTGGCACTTGCCGTCGTCCTTGCGCTCGATGAAGTCGACGAGCTTCTTGGAGACGCCTTCGACCTTGAGTTTCTTGAACCCGTTGAACACGACCGGCGGCCACGCCTTCTTGCACGAGCCGAAGCAGGTCGTCGTGGGCGGCTTGTCGGTGTCCTTGTCGAACCGGTAGAGCGTCCGGCCCTTGCCGTCGGTCAGGATCATCCCGAGCTTCGGGTCCTGCCTGGCCTTGACGACCGTCCAGCCCTTCCAGCGGTTGTCGTTCTCCTTCTTGACCGGCGCGGCCTTCTTGCCCGTCGGCGCCGCCGCGTACCAGGTGCCGCCGACGCCCTGCCCCTCGGTGTCGCCGGGGCTCTGGTCCTTCGCGTACCGGTACAGCGGCCATCCGGCGAGCGTGACCTGCCACGTGCCGTCCGGGCGCTTCACCTTGCCGACCAGCGACTGCTCGACGCCCGTGACCTCGGTCTCCCCCGTGCCGGCCTCCACCGGCGGCCACGCCTTGGCGCACGCCTCCGCGCAGGTGGACGCGGGCGGGCGGGCGGTGTCGTTGTCGAAGCGGTAGAGCGTCATCCCCTCGCCGTCGGTGACGACCTTGCCGAGCCTGGTGACGCTGGCGACCTCCAGGCTGGACGGCTTCGGCGCCGGCGGCCGCGACGGCTCGGCGGAGGGCCGGGCCTGCGCCTGCGATCCCGCGGCGTTCTGCTTCCCCCCGGCCTTCTCCTGCCCGCACGCGGACAGCACCAGTCCCGTCGCCGTCAGGGCGGCCGCAGCGGGGATCGCCCAACGTGGGAATCTCATGTCGTGGTCCTCCAGGTCGTCTGGGCCCCGGCTCCGGTTCCGGGTCCCGCACGTCGATCGCGGGGAGCCGCCGCACCGCTCTCCTGGATCGTGGAGCAGTACGGTGAAGCCCGCGGACCGGGTTCAACGCCGCGGAACCGGTCAGCCGCGTGCCGAGTCGGATACGTACGGCGATCGATGAGGAAGGCAGCGGTGACCACCGGAAACACTCCCCCCGGCGGACGGGTCGACCTGCGCAAGGGCCCGAGCGAGGAAAGGCCCGAGCCGCGTCCCGGCCCGGCGTGGATCGTCGTCCCCGCCCGGATCGTCGCGCTGATCGTGGTGGTGCCGGTCCGCCTCGTCCACGACCTGCTCGTCGTCTTGGGCCGGGGCATCCGGGCGGGATGGAACGGGCTGATGCGGGGCCTCGCCGCCATCGGGCGCGGGCTCGGCGCGCTGTTCGACTTCCTCGTGGTACGGCCGCTGCGCTGGCTGGCCGTCGTGGTGATCCTCGGCTTCCTGCGCCGGCTCGGGCGCGGCTCCGGACGGCTCGCACGCTGGTTCCACCGGGTGCTGCTCGCGCCCGTCGGACGGTTCATCGCCCTGATCGGGCGCGGCCTCGGACGTCTCCTGGACCTCGTCCTGCTGCGCCCGCTACGGGCCCTCGGGCACGGGCTCGCCTGGTGCCTCCGCCTCATCGGCCGCGGGTTCGCGCTGCTCTTCCAGGGGATCGGGCTGCTGCTCGGCGTGCTGCTGGTCATGCCCGCGGTCCTGCTGTGGCGCTACGTCCTGCGCCCGCCGCTCCTCGGCCTGGCCTGGCTGCTCCTGGGCATCTGGAGCGGCCTCGTCCGGCTGGCCCGCGGCGTGTGGGCCGGTCTGAACTGGCTCGGACGCGGCGTGTGGGGCGGTCTGACGTGGCTCGGCCGGGGCTGCCTCATCGTCCTCGCGGCGAGCTGGGGCGTGTTCGCGGCGGGCCTCGCACTGCTGGCGGCGGGCGCGGCCCTGCTCGGCCGCGGTCTCGCGTGGCTCGGGTACATCCTGATCGTCGTGCCCGCCCGCGCCGTGTGGCGGTTCGTGCTCGCGCCCATCGTGGCGGCGCTCGTCGGGACGTGGCGGCTCGCGGGCCGCATCCTGCGCTGGCTGTGGCGGACGCTCGTCGTCGCCCCCGTCCGGATCCTGGTCGTCGCCCCGGCGCGCTGGGTGGGCGCGACCGTGGTGCGTCCGATCGGGCACGGCATCCGCGGGACATGGCGGGTCGCGGTACGCGACCCCGTCCGCGCCGCCCGCCGGACGATGCGCGAGGCGCGGCGCGACGTCCGGCTCCAACTCCGCCGCGTCTTCCGCGGCTACTGACCGCGCCGGACACCGAACCGCGCCGGCCTCCCGGGAGGGAGGACCGGCGCGGCCCGTGATAGGTTCCGCGGCCCTCAACGGGTTTTCGCGGGAGCCGGCTGAGATACTGGCAGGCGATGTATCGACTTCTGTTCACACTGGTCATCGCCCGTGTCCCCGCGGAGACCGTCCACCACCTGACGATCCGCGGGCTCCGCGCGATCCAGGCGGTGCCGGGCGCCGCGCCGCTGCTGCGGCGGCTGCTCGTCCCGCGCGACCCGGCGCTGGCCGTCCGCGCGTTCGGCCTGGACTTCCCGAGCCCGCTCGGCCTCGCCGCCGGGTTCGACAAGGACGCCGTCGCCTACGAGGCGCTCGGCGCGTTCGGGTTCGGCCACGTCGAGATCGGGACGGTGACCGGGCGCCCGCAGCCCGGCAACCCGCGCCCACGGCTGTTCCGCCTCGCCCCCGACCGGGCGGTCGTCAACCGGATGGGGTTCAACAACGAGGGCTCCGAGGCCGCCGCCCGCCGCCTCGCGGGGCGGTCCGCCCGGACGATCGTCGGCGTCAACATCGGCAAGACCAAGGCCGTGCCCGAGGCCTCGGCCGCCGCCGACTACGTGGCGAGCGCCGAGCGGCTGGCGCCGCACGCCGACTACCTCGTCGTCAACGTCAGCTCCCCCAACACCCCCGGCCTGCGCAACCTGCAGGCCGTCGAGCATCTGCGTCCGCTCCTGACCGCGGTCCGCGAGGCCGCCGACCGGTCGTCGCCGCGCCGCGTCCCCCTGCTGGTCAAGATCGCGCCGGACCTGGCGGACGACGACATCGACGCGGTCGCCGACCTCGCCCTCGACCTCGGCCTCGACGGCGTCATCGCGACCAACACCACCGTCGGCCGCGACGCCCTGCTCAGCCCGCCCGCGCTGGTCAAGGAGACCGGCGGGCTGTCCGGCGCGCCGCTGCGGGACCGGTCGCTGGAGGTCCTGCGCCGGCTGCGCGCCCGCACCGGCGGGCGGCTCACGCTGGTCTCGGTCGGCGGCGTCGAGACGGCCGACGACGTGTGGGAGCGCGTCCGCGCGGGCGCGACCCTCGTCCAGGGCTACACCGGCATGATCTACGGTGGCCCGCTCTGGGCGCACCGCGTCAACCGCGACCTGGCCCGCCGCCTCCGCGCCAGCGCATTCCGCACCCTCACCGAGGCCCGCCGCTAGAGGAAGAAGCCGTCGGCGATGAGTTCCGGCAGGACGGCGTCGGCGTGCGCGCGGACCTCGTCCGGTTCCCTCCCGGTGAGCTGGGCGATGGCGTCGAGGAGCGGGGCGAGGGGCAGGTCGCCGTCGCAGACCCCGGCGAGGCCCGCCTCGACCGTGCCGACGCCGGCGGCGCGGCGGAGCCGGCCGGTCTGCCGGAGGACGATCCGCTCCGGATCCTCGGCGCCGGGCGGTCCGATCTGTTCCTGGACGAGACCGGGCGCCGCCGCCGGCGTCCGTCCACAGCCTGTGGAAAACTCCGAGCCCGCGGCGAGGCCGTCCAGCACCTCGGAGACGTAGGCGCCGACGGGCTCCTCGACCGCGTGCCGCAGCTCCTCGATCCGGACGGCCGGGCGGTCGCTCCGCCGCAACGTGATCCAGCCGAACCCGATCCCGGTGACGCCCTGCCGGTCGAAATGATCGAGCCACGCCTCGTACCGCGCGCGGTATTCGGGAGTGCCCGCCTCGCACGAATCCCGGAGCCACAACTCGGCGTACTCCGCCGGATCCTGGACGTCCCGCTGGACGATCCACGCGTCGCAGCCGTCCGCCCACGCCCCGACGCGCTCCTCCCACGGAACCCCGTCGACGTGCAGCCAATTGGCCAGGAGCTGGCAATATCCACCGTCGTTCAGGTACCGCGCGGCGTCCTCCACGAGCCGCCGGCAGAAGTCGTCGCCCGGCATGCCCGACTCCCGGTAGGTGAACCGGCGACCTCCGGACGGCGCCACGACGAACGGCGGATTGGACACGATCAGATCGAACCGGCGCCCCCGGACGGGCTCCAGCAGCGACCCGCGCACGAGCTCGGCGCCCTCCACCCCGGACAGCGCGAAGCTCATCGCGGCCAGTTCGAGAGCGCGCGGATTGACGTCCGTCGCGGTGATGCGCGCGCCCGGAGAGCGGCCCGCCAGATGCACCGCCTGGACGCCGCATCCGGTCCCGACGTCGAGCACGTTATCCACAGGCCTGTGGACAACCAGCCGCGCCAGGTTGCCGGACGCGCCGCCCGCACCCACCACGTGATCGTCCGCCGGGACGCCACCGGACCCCGGCCGCACCGTCAGATCGGACACGGCGTATCCGGCGTGCCCGTCCCCGCCGACCGCCTCCAGCGGCTCGACGCGCAGCAGCGCCCGCACCTCCCCGCCGGACCTCTCCGCGAGGCCCGCCGCCACCAGCCCGTCCGTGACGGCTCCCGCCTCCACGGGGACCTGCAGCCAGAACAGCCGTGTCAGCACCTCGACCGGCGACCCGCCGCGCGTCGCGCGCAGCGCCGGCACGATCTCGTCCCGGGCCAGCGCCCCGCCCGCGACGGGGCCGAGGAGCTCCCGCACCCCGGCGACGGTGTAACCGCTCCCCGGCAACAGCTCACGCACACGACGAAGATCAGGCACCCGCCCATCCTCCCCGAGGCGGCTAGCCCTGGGTCAGGTACTCCTGGAAGCCCTTGGCCAAGGATTCGGCGATCCGCTGCCGGAACGAGGCGCTGGAGAGCTTGGCGGCGTCGTCCTTGTTCTGCATGTTGCCGCACTCGATGAAGACCTTCGGGACCGTCGACATGTTGAGGCCGCCGAGGTCGTCGCGGCGATCGATGGCCTTCTCGCCGAGGTAGTTGGAGTAGGCGATGCCGGTGCCGTCGTGATAGGCGTCCCGCAGCGCCTTGCCGAGCTTGGCGGACCTCGACACCATCTCGGCGTTGCGGCCGATGGAGATCGGCTCGATGATGTGGAAGCCGTGCCCGGACGGGGACGCGCCGTCGGCGTGGACCGACACCGCGGCGTCGGCCTTCATCCTGTTGCCGAGCGCGGCGCGCTCGGTGATGCACGGGCCGACGCCCTTGTCGTCCTTGCGGGTCAGCGCGACCTTGGCGCCGCGGGCGCGCAGGATCTTGGCGAGCCGGTTGGAGACGTCCCAGGTGAAGGCGTGCTCGGCGTAGCCGCCCTTGGTGGCGGTACCGGCCGTGTCGCACTCCTTGCTGCCGTTGCCGATCTTGACCTTCTTGCGGATCTCGGCCGGGTGCGAGGCGTTCCCGCCGTTGTGGCCGGGGTCGATGACGATCACCTTGCCGTCCAGTGACGGCGCCTCGCCGCCCTCCCGCGCGGGCGACCCGCCGCCCCCGGGCGCCGCGCCGGCGGTCGGCGGCGCCGCCTGGCCGGCCCCGCCGGCCGCCCCGGAGGAGCCGCCGCACGCGGTGAGCGCGCCCAGGCACAGCGCGATACCGGCGGCCGCCGGGCCGCCTCGATGGATTCGCACAGGCCGCTTCCTCCGTGACGTCTTCGTTACCGACCCTGACAGTCTGCACGCCGCCGGAGGAACGTCAAACGAACTCCGCGAAACCCGTCCCGTTCAGCGGAGCGGGTCCTCCTTGCCGAGCAGCGCGGCGAGGGCGCGGGCCTCGTCCGCGTCCAGGCCGAGGACGACCCGGGGACGGCCCCACGGGTGGTCGATGGAATGGGCCACGTAGCTGGCGACCGACTCCGACACCTGCTCGGCCAGGCCGCGCGCGTGCCGCCACTCCGACCACGCGCGTTCCAATTCGCTCGCCGCGCGCTGCGCGCACGACACCAGTTCCGGATCACGCACGAGCTGAACCCCCTGGGTGGACACGACTCTCTGGTCCGTCCGGCGGGGTCCCGTCCGGGCGGCCTGCGCCGAGGCCGCCCGGGACCGCCCGCCGGCGATGAGTCCCATTAACCCCCCGCCGGCGGGGCGCGGGCCGGTGAATACGGCAGGTTTGGCCGCCCCCTTACCCGGCGCGTACCCAAGCCATACCGGCGGCGGGCACGCGGTCATGGACCCACGCTGTTCATGGACCCACGTTCATGGACCGGGGCGGGTGGGGTGCTGCGGGAAGCGAGATGAGGCGGGGGGACGTCCTGCGGCGCGCGGGCGGTTCACGGGGCGGTGGGAGCGGGCCCCGTCGTCGAGCGGACCACCAGGTGCGGGACCACCAGGTTCTGCCGGGCGGGCCGGGACGGGTCGCCGATGCGCGCGGTGAGCAGCTCGGCGGCCACGCGTCCCATGTCGCGGCGCGGCTGGTCCACGCTCGTGAGGGAGATGTGCCGGATCGCGGCGAGATGGGTGTTGTCGTACCCGACGATCGACAGGTCCTCGGGAACGCGCATGCCGAGCTCGTCGGCGGCCGACAGCGCTCCGGTGGCGACCAGGTCGTTCGGGGCGAAGATCGCGGTCGGGCGGGGGTCGCGGCGCAGCAGCGCGCCCGCGGCCCGGTAGCCCCCGTCCTCGGTGAAGTCGCCGGGCTCGGCGACGATCTCCTCGCCCAGCCCGTGCCGGCGCATCGCCTTCTCGTAGCCGGCGCGGCGGTAGCGGGCGGTGGTGGAGCGGGCGCCCTCGATGTGCGCGATGCGGCGGTGGCCGAGCTCGACGAGGTGGTCGACGGCCAGGCTCGCGCCGAGCTCGTCGTCGTCCACGACGATGTCGACGCCGACGACGTCGCGTTCCCCGACGACCACCACGGGGACGCTGGCCGCGGCCTCCTTGAGCGACTCGGGGACGACGCTGAGCAGGACCAGCCCGTCCACCCGCATCTCCAGGAACGCCTCGACCGCCTCGGCCTCGAACATCGGATCCCAGCGGCCGCTGCCGACGAGCATCCGCAGGCCCTCGCCGTGCAGGGTCTCCTGCAGCCCGTCGAGGAACTCGGCGAAGAACGGGTTGTGCAGGTCGGCGACGATCGCGCCGATCAGCCGGGTGCGCCCCTCGACCAGGCTCCGCGCCACGGCGTTCGGCCGGTAGCCGAGCTCCCGGGCGGCCTGCAGCACGGCCTGCCGGCGCCGCTCGCTCACGTGCGGTGACCCCCGCATCACCAGGGAGACGAGCGACTTCGACACTCCGGCGCGCTCGGCGACGTTGCGGATCGTCGGTTTCGGCGCGGGCACCGCCCTCCCCTCGTCGCGCGGGGCGGGAGAGGGTTCGCTGCGCGGCCGGGGCACCGCGCCCTCTCCCTTCCTGTGGTGCGGGGGATTCGCTTCATCAGCTGACATGGCACTCCGTCCAGGGGGACCTGCAGGACCTGCCGCGACGGCGCACCGGTGAGGGGTTCGGCGCGCCGCCCTCCGCTCGGGAGGAGATGCCATGATGCCGCGCCTTCCCCCCAAATCGTCGCAACAGTGAGTAACGGGCATACGGCAATGGGGGTTCGGGCCTGTGGTGTCCCGGATCACAACGGCGTCCGGGGAGGATCACGACCCGGTGAAGAGCCTGTTCCGCCGCCGCCCGGCGGGGCTCGCGCGGGTCCGGCTCGGATACGCTGCCCAGGTGGGAGATCGTGCGGTGGCCGGTGAGAAGGTGCCGGGTGAGAAGGTGCGGGGCCGGACGGGCGGTGGACGGGGCCGTCGCCGGCTCAGCGTGGACGAGCGTCGGGACGAGCTGATCGAGGCGGCGCTGCAGCTGTTCAGCACGCGCTCACCCGAGGACATCTCGATCGACGACGTCGCGGCCAAGGCGGGCGCCTCGCGCGCGCTGGTCTACCACTACTTCGGCGGCAAGTACGAGCTGTACATCGCGGCCCTCGGCAGCGCCGCGAAGAAGCTGTCGGTGCTGCTGGAGCCGCCCACCGAGGGCAAGCCGCTGGAGCGGCTGCGGATCTCCCTGAAGCGGTACTTCGACTTCGTGGAGAGCCACGCGGCCGGTTACACCGCGCTGCTGCGCGGCGGCCCGGCCGACCGGTCGGGCGAGGCGGGCGAGATCGTCGACGGCATCCGCCAGCTCCTTCTCGACCGCATCCTGCACTCCCTGGACGTCGACGTCCCGCCGCCCGTCCTGCGCATCACGCTGCGCTGCTGGATGGCGACCGTGGAGACCGCCGGGCTGGACTGGCTGGAGAACCGCGACGTGCCCCGCCCCGACCTGGAGCGGCTGCTCGTCGACCAGCTCGTGGTCATCATGCAGGTCGCCGGGCGGCACGACCCCGGCACGGGCGCCCTGTTCGACCGCCTGGCCCAGGAGGAGATGGGCTCCTCCTGAGACGCGCGCGGCAGCGGAGCCCTCTGGGCCTAGTGTCCGCTTGTGGACGCACGAGTCTGAATTGTCCGAAATTTCGCCCAGCTCACCCGGCGTCCGCGATGATCCCGGCGATCGCCGCGCCGTCCTGGATGCCGGGCACCCCCGGGCGTCCGACGTCCAGGACGACGCGATCGGTGCTGGTTACTCCGAGCGCTGCTGCGGGATTCCCGCGAGCAGCGCCCGCACCTCCGCCTCGCGGTAGCGGCGGTGCCCCCCCAGCGTCCGGATGGACGTGAGCTTCCCCGCCTTCGCCCAGCGCGTGACGGTCTTGGGGTCGACGCGGAACATCGTCGCCACCTCCGCCGGCGTCAGCAGGGGCTCGGCCTCTGGCGTACGTGCTGACATGTTTGCGGCCTCTCCTCCGTGGACCGATGACAGCGATCCTGCGGTTGTTCCTCGCGCGGTCACTGATGTCCCCTATGGCCCGAAAGAGCCACTATGACATCACAACGTGTAACCTTGCCACCACTCAGCGCAACAAGCAAGTTCTCGGCGGTAGTTGCGTGCAAACATCCCCGCGGATGCGGGGTGCCGCGGCCGTCTGGTGGTCCCTGGGTCACGCTGCGTGATTCTAGCGACACGTATAGTCGTATCGCGCGCGGATTCGGGAAATTTGTTTTAGTTCGCCGACTCCAGCGAACGGACGGGCCGCCAGCGGGCGAGGAGCCGCTTGTACATCGCGACGGTCAGCTCGGCCTCTCCCCGCTCCATCCCGGTGAGGGCGACCGTCATCTCGGCGACCGACTCGTCCGTGCGGAGGGTCTCGTCGTCCAGCAGATGGACGAGCCCGCCGTAGTCGAGCTCCACGAGCGCGCGCGGGTGGAACTCGCCGAGCCACCGGCCGAGCGTCTCCAGGCGGCCGGCCGACAGGAGGTAGACCTCTCCCGTCCCGTCGCCGAGGTTCTCCCGCACCACCGGGAGCGCGGCGGCCACCCGGCGGCGCGCCTCGCCCATCGAGGTGACGTAGATGAGCGTGCGCGTGGGCGCGGCCGTCGCCGGGCCGTGCCCCGGGTGCTCCTCGGACGTCTCGTCCTGCCGGCGGTACCCGGTGCCCGGCGTGCCGAGCATCAGGCAGCGCTCGCCGCGCGCGAAAGGGACGAACCAGTCCAGCGGGACATGCCAGGTGCTCGTCAGGATGTGCGGGCGCAGGGCCCGGCCCGAGCGCTTCCACTGCTCGAAGTCGCCCATCACCCGCTCCGACAGCGGCGGCGGCACGAACGCCGCCGCGACGCCCGCCGCGTGCTCGTCCCTGAACCGCTCGAAGGCCAGCCAGGAGCGCAGCCGGGTCTCCCACGGGCACACGTAGATCATGTCGTCCAGCCGCCGCACGTAGGCGTCCCTGCTCTCCCGCTCCGGGACGACCTCCGGCGGCGAGGCCGTCAGCCTGAGCGCGGCCTCGCGGTGCTCCACCCCGAGCGCGTGGATCCGCCTCGGACGGCGCCTGGACTCGGCGTAGACCGTCCACAGGGTCCGCGCGGGCTCCGGGAAGGCGGTCACCGGTTCATAAACCCGTAGGTACGCGGCGTACGGAAGCACGACCGCATCGTTACACGAGATTCGGCCGGGCGTGACGCCATCACGCGCCCTAGGCTGATCTTAGAGACAGAGAGGAGGGCACTACCGTGCCTAATGTCTTCGGGGCGCCCCACAAGGGCACCGAACCCCGACACGAGCAGGTCGTCTTCTGCCAGGACGAGGCCAGCGGCCTGCGCGCCATCATCGCGATCTACTCCACCGCGCTCGGCCCGTCCCTGGGAGGCACCCGCTTCTACCCGTACGGCTCCGAGGAGGACGCGCTCGCCGACGTGCTGAACCTGTCCCGCGGCATGGCGTACAAGAACGCCCTGGCCGGGCTCGACCTCGGCGGCGGCAAGGCCGTCATCATCGGCGACCCGCAGGTCGACAAGACCGAGGCGAAGCTGCGCGCGTACGGACGGTTCGTCCAGTCCCTGAACGGCCGGTACTACACCGCGTGCGATGTCGGCACGTTCAGCGAGGACATGGACATCGTGGCGCGCGAGTGCCGCTTCGTCACCGGGCGGACGGTCGCGCACGGCGGTGCGGGCGACTCGTCCATCCTCACCGCGTTCGGCGTGTTCCAGGGAATGCGGGCGGCGGCGGAGACGGCCTGGGGCTCCCCCACCCTTCGCGGGAAGCGCGTCGGCGTCGAGGGTGTCGGGAAGGTCGGCCACCGCCTGGTGGAGCACCTGCGCGAGGACGGCGCGGACGTCGTCATCTGCGACGTGAACGAGGCCGCCGTCGACCGCGTCCGGTCCCTGCACCCGGAGGTGGAGGTCGTCGCGGACGCCGACGCCATGGTCCGCCTGAACCTCGACGTGTACGCGCCCTGCGCGCTCGGCGGGTCCCTGAACGACGACACGGTGCCGGTACTGGGCGCCAAGGTGGTCTGCGGGGCCGCGAACAACCAGCTGGCCCACACCGGCATCGAGAAGCGCCTCGCCGACCGCGACGTCCTGTACGCGCCCGACTACGTGGTGAACTCGGGCGGCGTCATCCAGGTCGCGGACGAGATCGAGGGCTTCAACTTCGAGCGGGCCAAGGCCCGCGCGGCCGGGATCTACGACACCACCCGGAAGATCTTCGCGCTGGCCGCCGACGAGGGCGTCCCGCCGGCGGTGGCCGCGGACCGGCTCGCCGAGCGCCGGATGTCCGAAATCGGGAGACTTCGCGGCATTCTCTGCTGATTGTCCGACCGATGCCGGTCTGAACGGATGCGCTTCCTAGACCTGTTTAGACCGTTGCAAAACCGTTGCGAGGGCCGCCGCGGGCCGGTGTACGACCGTCCCGCGGTGGCCTTGGCAGGTACTCGTGACCACCGGATACACTGTTGTTATCAGCTACAGGGGCGCCGCCACGTACCGTCGATGTACCGAGCCAGGCGCAAAACGGGTACGGTTGTACCCGTGACTGACGCATGGCTCATCAGGCACCGGTTCGTGTGGTACACGCGCGCGTTGATGGGCCCACGAAAGCCCTGACCATCGAGGGGGTCGAGCCAATGGGTCGCGGCCGAGCCAAGGCCAAGCAGGTAAAGGTTGCCCGGCAGCTCAAGTACAACACCGGCAACACGGACCTCGACCGCCTGAAGGACGAACTGGGAGTCAGCGACTCCGGCGACGACTCCTATGACGAGCTCGCCGAGAAGTACGCCGACTACGCCGATGACTACGGCACGGAGACCCGCAAGGACGGCACCTCCGGTTGACCGGCCGACAGTGCGCCACCGCCCGCACGCTGGGCGGTGGCGTTTGTCGTGACCTCCGGATACCGGATGCCCTCCGCGCCGGACGTGCTCCGCACCGGCCGCCGAGCGGGCCTCTCGCGCGACTTCGGGGGCTCCCGGTCCCCGTGTGACCTCTGAGGGCCGTGAGGCGTTCAGCGGGCCGCTCAGCCCGTCATACGGGCAGCCCGTCAGGCGAGCACTCCGTGTGCGAGCACCTCGTCAGGCGAGCGCCTCGTCAGGCGAGGCGGGCCGTCCCGGTGCCTTCGGTGATCTCGCCGAGCCGCCACGACGGCACGCCGCGCGAGGCCAGCAGCCGCAGCGCGGCGCCGGCGGCGTCCGGTGCGACGATCGCGGCCATCCCGACGCCGAGGTTGAACGTCTTGTCCATCTCGGCTTGAGGCACGTCCCCGCGCGCCTGCAGCACGCGGAAGATCGCCGGGACCTCCCAGGAGGACCGGTCCAGGACGGCGTCCGCGGTCGGCGGCAGCGAGCGCGCCAGGTTCGCCGCCAGCCCGCCGCCGGTGATGTGCGCGAACGCGCGCACGCCGCCCTCTCGGGAGAGGGCCAGGCAGTCCTTGGCGTAGATGCGCGTCGGTGTGAGAAGTACCTCACCCAGCGGCCGGTCGAGCTCGGCCGGCCGGGACTCCAGGGTCAGATCCGTCGTCGCCAGGATGTGCCGGACGAGCGAGTACCCGTTCGAGTGGACCCCGGACGACGCCATGGCGATGACCGCGTCGCCCGCCCGGACCCGCTCCGGTCCGAGGACCTCGTCGGCCTCGACGACGCCCGTCCCGGCGCCCGCCAGGTCGAACTCGTCCGGCTCCAGCAGGCCGGGGTGCTCGGCGGTCTCCCCGCCGACGAGAGCGCAGCCGGCCAGGGCGCAGGCGTCCGCGACGCCGCCGACGATGTCGGCGATGCGTTCCGGGACGACCTTCCCGCAGGCGATGTAGTCGGTCATGAACAGCGGTTCCGCGCCGCACACGGCCAGATCGTCGATGACCATGCCGACCAGGTCGTGCCCGATCGTGTCGTAGACGCCGAGGCGCCGGGCCAGGTCGACCTTGGTGCCGACACCGTCCGTGGACGTCGCGAGCAGGGGCCGCTTGTAGCGCAGGAACGCCGACGCGTCGAACAGGCCCGCGAACCCGCTGGCGTCGTCGACGACCTCCGGGCGCCGCGCGCGCGCCACCCGGGACTTCATCAGCTCGACGGCGCGCTCGCCCGCCGCGATGTCGACGCCCGCGGCCTCGTAGGAGGCCGTCCGGCGTTCCGTCATCGGGTGACCTCCAGCAGATGCTTGCCGCGGGCGTCCTCGTCCACCGCGATGGGGTACACGCCGTCGAAGCACGCCCGGCACAGGCGGTCCTTGGCGATGTGCGACGCGGAGATCAGCTCGTCCAGCGAGATGTAGCCGAGGGTGTCGGCGCCGATGGAGTCGCGGATCTCCTCGACCGACAGGTGCCCGGCGATCAGCTCGGCGCGGGTCGCGAAGTCGATGCCGTAGAAGCACGGCCAGGAGACGGGCGGGCTGGAGATGCGCACGTGCACCTCGGCGGCGCCCGCGTCCCGCAGCATCGCCACGATCGCGCGCTGGGTGTTGCCGCGCACGATCGAGTCGTCCACCACGACCAGCCGCTTGCCCTCGATCGCCTCGCGCAGCGGGTTCAGCTTCAGCCGGATGCCGAGCTGGCGGATCGTCTGGGACGGCTGGATGAACGTCCGGCCGACGTAGGAGTTCTTCACCAGCCCCTGGCCGTAGGGGATGCCGGACGCCTCGGCGTAGCCGATCGCGGCCGGGGTGCCCGACTCGGGCGTCGGGATGACCATGTCGGCCTCGACCGGGTGCTCCCGGGCCAGCCGCCGCCCGACCTCGACGCGGGTCGCCTGGACGCTGCGCCCGGCGATCGTGGTGTCGGGCCGCGCGAGGTAGACGTACTCGAACAGGCAGCCCTTCGGCCGCGCCTCGGCGAACCGCTCGGACCGCACGCCGGCGCCGTCGATCGCGACCAGCTCGCCCGGCTCGATCTCCCGGACGAACCGGGCGCCGACGATGTCGAGGCCGGCCGTCTCGGACGCCACCACCCAGCCGCGGTCCTCCAGGGCGCCGAGGACGAGCGGCCGGACGCCCTCGGGGTCGCGGGCGGCGTACAGCGTCCCCTCGTCCATGAAGACCAGGGAGTACGCGCCGCGGGTGGCCGGGAGGATCTCCCGCGCCGCCGCCAGCGGCCCGGCCGTGCCGTCCGGAGCGCCTCCGGCGCCCCTCTTGCCCTGCTCGGCGAGCAGGGCCGTCAGGACCTCGGTGTCGCTCGTGGCGGTCAGCACGCCGGGTTCCAGCCGCGCGGCCAGCTCCGGCGTGTTGATCAGGTTGCCGTTGTGGACGAGGGCCAGCCCGCCCGCGTCCGTCGACCGGAACGTGGGCTGCGCGTTCTCCCACGTTGGCGAGCCCGTCGTGGAGTAGCGGCAGTGGCCGACGGCGATGTGGCCGCGCAGGGTGTTCAGGACCGACTCGTCGAAGACCTGGGCGACGAGGCCCATGTCCTTGAACACGACGATGCGGGAGCCGTCGCTCACGGCGATGCCCGCCGACTCCTGCCCGCGGTGCTGGAGCGCGTAGAGGCCGTAGTAGGTGAGCTTGCTCACTTCGGCCCTGGACGCCTGGTCGGCGGGGACCCAGACGCCGAAGACCCCGCAGGCGTCCTGCGGAGCGCGGTCAGAGGGATCGATGTCGTGGCTCAGACGTCCGTCGCGAAGAGGCACGTTCGCCAGTCTAGATGGCCGGTTCACCTGCTCCGATCGGTGGCATCTCCTTAACGGACCTTTACCCCTGCGAACCATGGGCATCACACGGTGCGGGGGACTCTGAGGACGGACACGTGGAGGAACTGCATGACGCTGCCCGGGTACCGGATGTACTCGCCCCCTGCGCCGCCCAAGAAGAGCACTCTGGCGCGGGCCTCACAGGTCCTCGGAATCGTGGGCCTGGTCGGTCTCGCCGCATGCTTCGCCGGTCTGGTCCCGGCCGTCGTCGGTCTCATCCTGGGCGGGATCTCCCTGGCGCGGCGCGATCCTGATCGGCGACCGGCTCTCGTAGGGGTCGTCTGTTCGGGCCTCGCTCTCGTCATGGGTGCCCTGGCGCTCTCCTGGCTGCTCAGCAAGGCCGCCCAGTGCGGGGACGAGGCGCGGTACCCGGACGACGTGTCACGCCGAGGCTGCGTCGAACGCGAGTTCCCGTTCGCCCAGGCGAACCCCTAACCCGCCGGGTCCGCGAGGGCGCGGACGGCCTCCTCGTCGAGGGCGGAGGCGTACACGCGCAGATCGTCCATGAGACCGCCGAAGCCGGGCTTGGTGGATTCGCGGCCCAGGTAGATGGGGCCGGCCGGTGTGACGACGGCGTGCTCCAGCGGGAGGGCCGCGTCCTGCCGGCCGTCGATGTAGACGTACATCCCGGCGGTGTCCACGACGAACGCCACGTGCGCCCAGTCGCCCACGGCCAGCCTGGCGCGGCTGTCGACGTAGTCCGGGCCCTTGATGGTGAAGAGCTGGACGCGCAGCCTCATCGCGTCCGGGTACAGCCACAGGCCGAGGCCCCGGGCGTCGTTCTCGGCGACCGGCTTGTAGAGGAGGCTGCGCCATTCGCCGGTCGGCTCCTCGGTGACCTGGACGAAGAAGGCCACGCTGAACCCGAAGACCTGGCTGAGGACGAGCTGGGGCGCGGCGGGGATCACCACGCGGTCGTCCCCGCCGAGCGACAGCGCTGCCCCGTCCCGCCCGGGGACGATCCCGGCGGTGCCGCCGAGCTCGGCCGCCGGCGCGGCGCCCGCCGCGACCGCGACCGTGCGGCCGTCCACGGTGTCGGCGTCGAACGTCCAGTGAGCGATCAGCACGGGACCACCTCCGGTAGGGCGCACGCTATGCCCGGAGTGCTGCTCAGTCGAGAGGTATGGGAAGGTACTCCGTCAGGTCCGCGCGCGCGCCGCTCGCCCGGACCCGTCCATCGGCGACCGCGTCCGCCCAGGCCAGCCGGCCGGTGGCCAAGGCGATCCATGTGGCGGCGTCCATCTCCACCACATTCGGTGGCGTACCCCGGGTATGGTGCGGGCCGTCGATGCACTGAACGGCGGCGTGAGGTGGAACCCGCACCTCCACCGATCGTCCGGGTGCCAGCTCGGCCAGCCGGTCGAGCAGGTACCGCACCGCTCCCTTGACGACCGGCCGGGACGGCTCGGCGCCTCCCGCCCCGAGTCCGGCCACGACCGTGTCCAGGGCCGCGCGGCGCAGGTCGCCGGGCTCGTCCGCGCCGGTGTAGGGCGCCAGGCCGAGCGCGGCGCGCTGCTCGTTCAGGACGTCGGGGGAAAGCGGTGTTCGCGGCATCGCGACGACGCTACCGGGTCCGCCGCGGTACCGGCAGGCGGTAGAAAGGACCCCGGTGCCAGGCATGGGGGAGTGGAGTGGACGGGGAGGCCGGGGACGCCGTCCCCGGGGAGACGGAGGTTCGTCAGATGCCCGAGGCGCTGCCCCTGCAGCCGGGTGACCCGCGCAGACTCGGCTCGTACGAGATCGCGGGACGGCTCGGCGTCGGCGAGCAGGGCGCCGTCTTCCTCGGCAGGGACCCGTCCGGCGTGCCCGTCGCCGTGAAGGTCCTGCACGTGCGGCTGAGCGGCGAGCCCGTCGCCCGCGCGCGCTTCGCGGAAGCGTTCACCTCTGCCCGGAAGGTGTCCGGGTTCTACACGGCGGCGATTCTCGACGCCGACGTGGAAGACGACCTTCCCTACGTGGTGAGCGAGTGGGTCGGTGGCCCGACCCTCCAGAGGCTCGTGGACGAGGAGGGCCCGCGCGGCGGCGTCGTCGTCGAGCGCGTGGCCGTCGGCGTGGCGATCGCCCTCGCGGCCGTCCACAGGGCGGGTGCCGTTCATCACAATCTGAAGCCTGGGAACGTTCTTCTCAGCCGGAGCGGGCCCAAGATGGGCGACTTCGGCATCGTGCAGGCCATGGAGGCCGTGAACGTCTCCTTCGGCGGGCACATCACCGAGGACCCGGCCTACCGGTCCCCCGAGCAGCTGAGCGGCACGGGCATCGGCCCCGCGACGGACGTGTTCGCCTGGGCGTCGACGCTCCTGTTCGCCGCCACCGGCCGGCCGCCGTTCGGAGAGGGCTCCCCGTCCGAGGTGATGCAGCGGATCATGTACGACGACGCGGCCCTGTCGGGCGTCCCGATGTCCCTGCGCGACGTGCTGACGAGCGCCCTCGCCAAGGATCCGGCCGAGCGGCCCACCGCGAAGGAGCTTCTCGAAAAGCTGCTGGACGCGAACGGTGCGCTCGTGACCCGCCTGCCGTTCGGGATGGTGGAAGAGGGGCGTGCCGTCATCTCGCCCCCGCGCGCCACCCCTGACGTCCCGTCTCCCGCTGCGTTCCCCTCTGCCCCGAGCACCCCTCCCCCGGCCCCGAGCACGCCTCCAGGGCCGCCTCAGGAGCAGGCGCCGTCCCCGTCCTTCCCCCTGTTCGGGAAGCTCTCGCGCTCCCGGCGCTACGACTCCGAGCCCGGCGACGAGCCGTCCACCGCCGATCTCGACCCGTCCGCCTTCGAGGCGACGGCGACGTTCGGCGCCCTCGGGTCCGAGCCGCGGGCGGAGCCCGGCGGCACGGACCGGACGGCGACGTTCGACGCGGTCGGCGCCGACTCGACGGCCAGGTTCGACGCCGTCGACCCGCGGGACGACGCCAACACGACCGAGCCGCCCCCGAATCTGATCCCGGGGCTGGGCCACGGCCGCGAGGGCGGCGGGCACCGCTCCCCGTCGACGTCGTCCTTCGTGCGGATGCGGCGTCCCGGCAACCACGTCCTCGGCCTGGCGCTGTCGCTGGTCATCGGGGTCAGCGTCGGGATCGCCATCATCGCGCTGGTGCTGTGGCCGCAGCTCAAGAGCGACGACGGGTCGCCGCCGGACAGCACGAACTCGTCCAACAACCGCCCGGTGACGACGATCCCGGCCTCGTTCGCGGGGACGTGGAAGGGGACGCTGGTCAACACCAACCGCAACGCCTCCTTCCCCGTGGAGATCACGTTCGAGGCCGGCGGGACGACCGGACGCGCCGTGTACCCGCGGGAGAGGTGCAACGGCACCCTGCGGATGACCAGGGGCACGGAGAGCGCGCTGAAGATGAACCTGGACATCGGCAAGCCGTGCACGTCCGGGATCGTCCAGATCACGCGGCAGCCGGACGGGACGCTGCAGTACACGTGGAGCAAGCCGGGGACGGCCCTCGCCTACGGGGGCCGCCTGCGCCGCGGCTGATCCGCCGAGCCGTCCAATTTTTCATCTAATTTCAGGACAGTTCCGCTAAGGTTCCCCTCGATCGAGACCATCGATCATGTGAGGGCCCGCGCCGCGGTCCCCCCGGCAGAAGGAGAAGCCTTGCGGGCTGTCCACCGAAGGCTGCTGCTCGTCGGCACGGTCGCGACCTGCCTCGGCGCCGCCGCGACCTTCCCGGTGCTCGCCGACGACTCCGCCTCCCTCGTGAGGGTGACGGCGGCGGAAGGCACCCCGGTCCCCGGCCAGTACATCGTCACGCTGAAGTCCGGGGCGTCCCCCGACGCCGCGGCCAAGAAGGTCAGGGCCGCCGGAGTCAAGCGCTTCGACGGCGTCCTGAACGGGTTCTCCGCCCGGCTGAACCAGGACCAGCTCACCCAGCTGCGCCGGGACGGCCGCGTCGCCGCGATCGAGCAGGACCAGGTCGTCTCGGCCAGCACGACCCAGCGCGCGCCGCTCCCCTGGGGGCTCGACCGCATCGACCAGCGGTCCGCGAAGCTCTCGAAGAGCTACTACTACAAATCCTCCGGAAGCGGCGTCAACGCCTACGTCATCGACACGGGCCTGGACGTCGGGCACAAGGACTTCGGGGGCCGCGCCTCGGTCGCCTGGGCCGCGAGCAGGTTCGGCGGCGACGGACGGGACTGCAACGGCCACGGCACCCACGTCGCGGGCATCATCGGCGCCCAGACCTACGGCGCCGCCAAGTCGGTCAAGCTGCGCGCCCTGCGCGTCCTGGACTGCAAGGGCGAGGGCTCGATGTCGGACGTGGTCGCCGCCGTCAACTGGCTGCGCACCCACGCCGCCAAGCCCGCCGTCGCGAACCTGTCCCTCGGCGGGCCCAAGTCCGCGGCGCTGAACACCGCGGTGATGAACCTGTCCAAGTCCGGCGTGTTCGTGTCCGTCGCCGCGGGCAACGACAACGCCGACGCCTGCAAGTTCTCGCCGTCCGGCGCGGGATGGGTCATGACCGTCGGCGCGACCACCAAGTACGACAACCGCGCCGCGTTCTCCAACTGGGGCAAGTGCGTCGACATCAACGCACCCGGTTACGGCATCTACTCCACCTGGCCCGGCGGCGGCCACAAGGGCCTCAGCGGCACGTCCATGGCGGCCCCCTACGTCAGCGGCGTCGCCGCCCTCTACCTGTCCACCCACAAGAAGGCCACCTTCCCGCAGGTGCAGAAGTGGCTGAACGACAACTCGACACACACACTCAAGAGGCTGAAGCAACAGGCGAACCGGCTCGTCTACAAGGGCAAGCTGTGAGTCCTGTCACGTAAGATGGCCCGGCTCCCAGCAAAGGAGCCGGGCATCTCGCGCTTCGCGCCGTCCCACGCACGCCAGGGGTTTACTCTTGGCGAGGCAAAGACGGTTCTTTAACGTCCATTGACCCTTTGGCCATGACGAGAGGAGAACACGTGGAGACCCCCGCCTCCACCCGTCGGCCCACCGATCGCCGCCGGGGCGGACGACGCGCCGCTGCGGCTCTCGTGGCCGTCGCCGCCGCGCTGCCCCTGCTCGGCACGGCGACGCCGTCGGCCGGTGCCGCGCCTGCGTCCCTGCCCCTCGACCCGGGCGACAGCAGCAAGTTCGCCAAGCTGAACCGTCAGATCGAGCAGCTCGACAAGGAGTACGGCGGCGACCTCGCCAAGCTGAAGGACGCCGAGTACGCCGCCAGGAAGGCGCTGGACAAGTCCAACGACCTCCAGCGCGACCTCCAGGAGGCCCGCGGCCTCGTCGCGCAGCTCGCCGCGAACCAGTACATGACGAACGGCGAGGACCCGACCGTCACGTTCCTGGCCGACGCGAACCCGTCCGACCTCCTCAGCAACGCCACCCTGGTCAGCCACCTCGCCCAGAACAAGGCCGCGAAGGTCGCCCAGATCCAGAAGCTCGTCGACGCCCAGCTCCAGGCCCGCAAGCAGGCCCAGCAGAAGATGACGGACCTCAAGAAGGAGATCAAGGACCTGAAGAGCCGCAAGGCGAAGATCCAGGCCCTGGTCAAGAAGTACAAGCCGGAGTCGCCGAGCACCGGCTTGGGCGGCGTCACCCCCCGCATGCTCAAGGTCAAGAACACCATCGACCTGGAGGCGGGCCCCTTCCCCACGATCGGCTGCGTCCGGCAGACCGGCGACCCCCAGGACCACGGCACCGGCCACGCCTGCGACTTCATGGTCACCACCGGCGGCGTCATGGCGGGCGGCAGCGCCAAGACCCAGGGCGACCGCGCGGCCGAGTACGCCATCTCCCACGCCAGCGCCCTCGGCATCAAGTACGTCATCTGGCGCCAGCGCATCTACGACATGCGCAGCCCCGGCTGGCGCACGATGGAGAACCGAGGCGGCGTGACCGCCAACCACTACGACCACGTCCACATCTCGGTCTTCTAGGCGCCCGGCCCTCCGACCAGGGTTGTGGCCGACCGACGCGGGGGTCTGCGGCTGCTCTGGGCCTACGTCCAGCCTTGGGCGTGGAGGCGGTCGAGGGTGCGGGTGAGGATCGCGTGGCCTGGGGCTTCTTTTTCCCACCAGAGTGACCAGTTGACGTGGATCCGGAGCTGGATGAAGGTATCGAAGTCTTCGTGGTCGGGGCGCCGGGTTCCGGTGTGGTTGTGCGCGTCCATGGAGAGCGGCGGCCAGGTGACCATGTGGGCCCGGTGCGCCCATGTCGTGCCGTCGTCCGCGCGTATCAGCGGGATGTGGACGTCGGCATTGCGGTTGTCGTAGTCGTCGACCACCAGGTGGTCCGCCGGGCCGTGCTGCTGCGGCACGTGGGCCATGGTGTCGTGGACGTACATCTCCTCCCATTCGACCCATTGGCCGGTGGATACGTCGTCTGGGTCGTCGAGCGCGCGAGCGGCCACCTCGAACATGCTCGCCTCGTCGATCGTCTCGGCCTTCACCTCCACCGGGTCGACATAGGCGGAGTGCGCGTACTGGGGTGTGTCCGGGGTCGTCAGGTACCAGTTCCAGCGGCGCGGAACGTGGACGCCGATGCCGGGGATGCCGTCGACCTCCTCCACGACCCGCCGGGTGATCCCGAAGTCCAGGGGACGCGCCAGGTCGCGTGACAGCTCACCGAGCGCGCCGATGGCGGATCGGGCGGTCAACCGCTCGAAGCCCTGCCATGACAGGTCCCCGCGCTTGAGCCCCCGTTCGAGCGTGATTCCCTTGCTGTCCTTGTAGACCCAATGCTCGGCGGGGGTGATCATCTGCGCTCCGGGTTTTACGGGTCGGGGATTATCGTGGCGGTCAGGAAACGGCCGTTCGCGGAGCGGGCGTACGTCACTTCTTCGCCGTACGGGACGACGGACGCGAAAGGGATCTCCGTGGGGTAGACGGCTTTGCGGAGATCCGCCAGGAAGGCGTCGTCGGGAAGGTGGGCTGCGGCGGCTGCGATTTCCGGGTCGTCGGATACGCGCGCCGTGGCCGCCGGCATGGGTTGGACGGTGTTCTCAGGATGGCGGGATAGGGATTCCTCGTTGCCGAACAGCCAGTCGCTGAACGCCTGGCCCAGGTCGCCATCGGTTCGCAGGGCGGCCTCCAGCCCTGACGCCAGATTGTCCGCCCAGCTCAGCAGGCTCGGGGCCACGAGGCGGGCATAGGGTTCCTCCCAGAAACTGAAGACCCGGCCCCAAGCACCGTTCTCCACGTCCACGTAGTACGTCGTCGCGGAACCGTCGCTGTGCAGAAGCCAGTAGGTGGAGGAATCGGCGCCCAGCGGCCAGTTCTCGTTCGCCACCGGGACGTGGTTGTCGGGGTGGTTGAAGTCGAAGACGTGCCGGTCGCCGATCGTGAGGCCGCCGACGGTTCCGAGGAATGCGCGGACGTCCTCGGGGACGGGTGTCGCCCACGAAGACATCTCGTCGTCCGGAACGGCCGGCAGGAGCCCTATCCGGCCGTCCGAGACCCTCGCCAGCTCCTGAAAGCGGGCGGCCACTGCGTGCGGCATCCGGTGCGCCTCCTCAAGATCCCTGATGAGGGATGGTAGCCCGAGGAGGCGCCGGTCAGTCGGCGTAGCTGGGAAGCATCCGTTCGTGCGCCTCGCGCAGCTCGGACAGGGGGACGCTGAACAGCTCCTGCTGGTCGCCGTCCGGGCCGCGTCCCGTCACGTTCAGCGCGTCGCCGCCCGCCACGCCCAGCTGCGTGACCGGGACGCCCGCCGACTCGCAGAGGGCCGCCAGGCGCGCTTCGGCGCCCGGACGGACCGCCACCATGGCGCGGGCCACCGACTCGCTGAACAGCGTGACGAACGGGTCGCCCGGCAGGGTGACGCGGGCGCCGAGGCCGCCGCGCAGGCACGACTCCACCAGCGTCTGCGACAGCCCGCCGTCGGACAGGTCGTGCACGGCGGTGACCAGGCCGTCCCGGATGGCGGCGACCATCACCGACGCGAGCGCGGCCTCCGCCTTCAGGTCCACCAGCGGCGGCAGGCCGCCCAGGTGCCCGTAGACGACGTGCGCCCACTCGGAGCCGCCGAACTCCTCGCGGGTCTCGCCGAGCAGCGCGAGCGTGGCGCCGTCGGACGTCAGCGACATGTTCACCCGGCGGCGCACGTCGTCGTGGACGCCGAGGACGCCGATCACCGGTGTCGGATTGATCGGGGTCTCGCCCGTCTGGTTGTAGAAGCTGACATTGCCGCCCGTCACCGGGATGCCGAGGTACTGGCAGCCGTCCGCGAGGCCCTCGACGGCGCGCGCGAACTGCCACATGACGCCCGGGTCCTCCGGCGAGCCGAAGTTGAGGCAGTTGGTGACGGCCAGGGGCCGCGCACCGGTCGCGGCGACGTTGCGGTACGCCTCCGACAGCGCGAGCTGGGCGCCCGAGTACGGGTCGAGGCGCGTGTAGCGGCCGTTGCCGTCCAGGGACAGCGCGATGCCCAGGCCGGACTCGTCGTCGATGCGCACCACGCCCGCGTTCTCCGGCATGGCCATGACGGTGTTGCCGAGGACGTACCGGTCGTACTGCGACGTCACCCACGTCTTGCTGGCGAGGTTCGGCGCCCCGGCCAGCCACAGGACCGTCCGGCGCAGCTCGTCGCCGTTGGACGGGCGGGTGAGCCGCCCCGGCGTGTCGGACTGCAGCGCGCCGAGGTCCTTCGGCGGCTCCAGCGGCCGGTTGTAGACCGGGCCCTCGTCGGCGGCCGTGACCGGCGGGATGTCGACGATCGTCTCGCCCCGCCACGTCATGACCAGGCGGCGGGTGTCGGTGACCGCGCCGATGACGGTCGCGGGGATCTCCCAGCGGGCGCAGATCTCCATGAAACGCTCGACCTTGGCGGGCTCCACCACCGCCATCATCCGCTCCTGCGACTCGCTCATGAGGATCTCCTCCGGGCGGAGCGTCTCGTCGCGGAGCGGGACGGCGTCGAGGTCGACGTGCATGCCGCCGGTGCCGGCCGCGGCCAGCTCCGTCGTCGCGCAGGACACGCCGGCCGCGCCGAGGTCCTGGATGCCGACCACGAGGTCCTCGCGGAACAGCTCCAGGCAGCACTCGATGAGCAGCTTCTCCATGAACGGGTCGCCGACCTGGACCGACGGCCGCTTCTGGTGCGACTCCTCGTCGAACGTCGCGGACGCGAGGACGGACGCGCCGCCGATGCCGTCCGGGCCGGTGAGGGCGCCGAACAGGATCACCTGGTTGCCGGGGCCGGGGGCCACGGCGCGCTTGATGTCCTCGTGCTTCATCACGCCGACGCACAACGCGTTGACGAGCGGGTTCTGCTCGTAGCAGGCGTCGAAGACCGTCTCGCCGCCGATGTTGGGCAGGCCCAGCGAGTTGCCGTAGCCGCCCACGCCCGCCACCACGCCGGGCAGGACGCGCTGGGTGTCGGGGGCGTCCGCCGGGCCGAACCGGAGCGAGTCCATGACGGCGATCGGCCGCGCGCCCATCGACATGATGTCGCGGACGATCCCGCCGACGCCGGTCGCGGCGCCCTGGTACGGCTCGACGTAGGACGGGTGGTTGTGCGACTCCACCTTGAAGGTGACCGCCCAGCCCTGGCCGATGTCCACGACCCCGGCGTTCTCCCCCATGCCGACCAGGAGCTTGTCGGTCTTCGGGGCCTTCTCGCCGAACTGGCGCAGGTGCACCTTGGAGCTCTTGTAGGAGCAGTGCTCGCTCCACATGACCGAGTAGATCGCCAGCTCGGCCGACGTGGGGCGGCGCCCCAGGATGTGCCGGACGCGCTGGTACTCCTCGCCGTTCATCCCCAGCTCGGCGAACGGCTGCGGACGGTCGGGGGACGCGGCGGCGATGGCGACGGTGTCCGTGCCGTGGTCGGCGGGCGCGATCGCCGGCTGCGGGCCGGTGCCCCGTCCGATGGCCGGCTGCGGGCCCGTCCTGGAGCCCACGGCGGGCTGCGGGCCCGTCCCCGGGCCCACAGCGGGCTGGGGGCCGGTGCCAGACCCCACGGCGGGCTGAGGACCCGTCCCAGGGCCCACGGCAGGCTGGGGGCCGGTGCCGGGGCCGACCGGAGGCTGCGGGCCGGTCCCAGTGCCCACGGCGGGCTGCGGGCCCGTCCCAGAGCCCACGGCAGGCTGGGGGCCGGTGCCGGGGCCGACCGGAGGCTGCGGGCCGGTGCCGGGGCCCTCGGCGCCGAACCGGACCAGCGGACCCGTGTTCAGGTCGACGAGAGGCTGCGGGCCGGTCCCCGGGCCGCCGGGCCCCACAGCGGGCTGCGGGCCCGTCCCAGAGCCGACGACGGGCTGCGGACTCGTACCGGGACCCACCGGAGGCTGCGGGCCCGCACCGGGCCCCACAGCGGGCTGTGGACGGGTTCCGGAGCCCACGGCGGGCTGCGGGCCCGTCCCAGAGCCCACGGGCGGCTGCGGACCCGTCCCAGAGCCAACGGCAGGCTGGGGGCCGGTGCCGGACCCCACCGCGGGCTGGGGGCCCGTGCCGGAGCCCACGGCGGGCTGCGGGCCGGAGTCGGACGGAGGCGGCGGGGCCGCGAAACCGCTCAGGTCGGGCACGGTCAGCGAGGAGTCCGTCGCGGTGACGTTCGGGTCACCGGCGGCGCGCTCCTCCTCCAGCGCACGCGCGAACTCCTGCTCAGGGCCCTGAGCAGGCCCCGACGGGACGTCCGACGACGCCTGCTCACCGTTCAGCACCGGAATGGGCCCGGTGAAGGGCCCCGGCGAGCGCTCGGCCGGAGGCTCCTGCCGGGACGGCCGGACCACGGGCATGTCCTCGTCGACGATGGCCTTGAAACCCTGCGTCACCGCGGGGTTGACGGGCTGGAGCTCAGGGTCGTCGGCGTCGGACCTGAGCTCGCCGAGCCACTCCATCGACGGCTCGTCACTGTCCCGGGTCGCGCGCCCCGAACCATGGGGCCGTTGCTCACTCATGCGTCCTCCTTGTGGGGGACGATCCCCCACACCCCCTGGTTCGCGCCGCTCATGCGCTCTTCCTGTGGGGGAGCGATCCCCCACGTCCCCTGGTTCGCTGCGCTCATGCGTTGACCAGTCTCTTAACAACCGAAGCAAAGAACCCGAGCCCGTCCGTAGAAGGCCCGGTAAGGGACTCCACGGCGTGCTCGGGATGGGGCATGAGCCCGACCACGTTGCCGGCCTCGTTGCAGATCCCGGCGATGTCGTCGAGAGAGCCGTTCGGGTTCAGGTCGAGGTACCGGGCGACGATCCGGCCGGTGTCGGCCAGCTCGATCAGGGTCTCCCGGTCGGCGGTGTAGCGGCCGTCCCGGTTCTTCACCGGGATCACCAGCTCCTGCCCCTCGGTGTACTCACTGGTCCACGCGGTGTCGGTGTTCTCCACCCGCAGCCGCTGGTCGCGGCAGACGAAGTGCAGGCCGGCGTTCGGGAGCAGCGCGCCCGGCAGCAGGTGCGACTCGCACAGCACCTGGAAGCCGTTGCAGATGCCGAGGACGGGCAGGCCGTCGCCGGCGGCGGCCGTCAGCTCGGTCATCAGCGGCGCGAACCGGGCGATCGCCCCCGCCCGCAGGTAGTCCCCGTAGGAGAACCCGCCGGGCAGGACGACCGCGTCGACGCCCTGCAGGTCGTGGTCGGCGTGCCAGAGCGCGACCGGCTCGGCGCCGGCGAGCCGCACCGCGCGTGCGGCGTCCCTGTCGTCCAGGGAACCAGGGAAGGTGATGATCCCCACCCGGGCAGCGTCCATCTGTTCTGTTCCTCCGAAATGAGGTGCGGCCGGGACGGGCGGGATCCTCTCCGCCGATCACCCCGCTGCGCGTCGCATTCCCCCTGCGCGCGTACCAATCTACCCGGCGTTGTGCATGAGGTCGCGGTCGAGGCGACCTATCAGTGCCCCGTCGCTCCAGGTCAGGCGCTTCCGCAGGTGAACGACGGTGCCTCGATCCGGCGCGGAGTCGATGTCCAGGTCGTCCACCAGCGCACGCATGATCCTAATGCCGCGCCCGGACTCGCTCAAAACCCCCCGGTCCTCCGGGGCCGGCCGGGGCCCGCGGCCCCAATCCATGATCTTGAACTGGCCCATGCCCGCGTCGACGTGCCCCGTGACCCTGTAGTCCCCGGCCGCCCGGACATGCTGGACGACGTTGGTGCACGCCTCGGAGACGGCGACCAGGAGGTCGTCGACGCAGCCCTCGGAAACGCCCAGCCCGCGCAGCGCGTCCCCCACCACCCGGCGGACCACCGGGATGCTCCGCGCGTCGCGCGGCAGCGCGAGCGAGAACCTCATCTCCACCCGGACACCTCGTGTCATGCCCCGGGCTTCCCACCGTTTCCCCCGGCCCCGGAGCGTGCTCGACGACTCGACGCAGCTAACACTTCCCCGGCGGAATATCGCGTAACCGCCATACTCGCCGGTGGTTACAGAACGTGAACCTCGTAGTTCTCGATGACGGGGTTCGCCAGCAGCGTTTCGGCGATCTTGCCGACCTGCTCCAGGGCGGCCTCGTCGGCGTCCCCCTCCAGCTCCACCTCGAACCGCTTGCCCTGCCGGACGGCGACGACCCCGTCGTAGCCCATCTGCGGCAGCTTCCGGGCGATCGCCTGGCCCTGCGGGTCGAGGATCTCCGGCTTGAGCATGACGTCCACGACGACACGCGCCACGGTCGCCCCCTCACTGATCAGCGCTTTTCCTTACGATCCTGAAGCGTACGGCACCATGGCCGAGCACGATCCATCCGCACCCCCGGAGCCACGCGATGAACATCGACGACCTGACCCCGCCGGAGCGCCGCCTCTGGGAGGCCTTCCCCAGGGGCGAATCGGTCGACCTGTCATCCGGCGACCGGCAGCTCGACGACATCACGCGGTCCGACCGCTGGGGACACGACCGGGTGGTCAGGGCGGAGGTCCTCGTCGCGCTGCTCGTCGGCGCCGTGGAGGCCGAGCCCGGGCAGGTCGCCGCCGTCCGGCTCGGCGGGGCGCGCATCACCGGCTCGCTGAACCTCGGGCACGCGGAGGTCCACGTCCCGCTGGCGCTCACCGGGTGCGACTTCGACGAGGCGCCGCACCTGTACTGGGCGAGCATGAGCAGCGTGCACCTGATGCGCTGCCGCCTGCCGGGCCTGATCGCGTCCGGCACCCGGGTGGACGGGCACCTGTGGCTGGAGGGCAGCCGCATCAACGGCGGCCTGTGGCTGGACGGGGCGAACATCACCGGCATCCTGAACATGTCGGGCGTCCACCTGGCCAACCCCGGCGGGGACGCGCTGCTGGCCGACCGCCTGTCGGTCGAGGCGAACGTCTACTGCGACCAGGGGTTCTCGGCCAACGGCGAGGTCCGGCTGCCGGGCGCCCGCGTCGGCGGCCAGCTGATCTTCCGGGGCGCCCGGCTGCACAACCCGTCCGGCGCGGCCCTGTACGCCAGCCGCCTGGACGTGGCCGCGAACGTGTTCTGCGACGGCGGGTTCGTCGCCGAGGGCGAAGTGCGGCTGCGCGGCGCCCGGGTCGGCGGCTACCTCTCGTTCGTCGGCGCCCGCCTGTCCGCGCCCCAGCGGACCGCGCTCAACGCCGACGACCTGGCCGTCGAGACCGACGTCTACTGCTCGGACGGCTTCACCGCGACCGGGGCGGTCAGCTTCTCCGGCGCGCGCGTCACCGGCCAGCTGAGCCTGCGGGACGCCCGGCTGCGGCACGACCAGGGGACGGCCCTCAGCCTGCAGCGCGTCCAGGCCGAGGAGCTGCTCCTGCGCACCGCCGAGCCGGTCAGGGGCACCACGGACCTGTCCTACGCCCGGATCAACCTGATGCGCGACGACGCCGCCTCGTGGCCGGAGCGCCTCCAGCTCGACGGCCTCCAGTACGAGACCCTCGAACCGCCGCTCACCGCCCGCGAGCGCCTCGCCTGGCTGCGCCGCGACACCGACGGTTACGCACCGCAACCGTACGAGCGGCTCGCGCAGACGTACCGCTCGCTCGGCCTGGACGCCGACGGCCGCTCCGTCCTGCTCGCCAAGGCCCGCGACCGGCGCAAGACCCAGGGCGTCCCCCGCAAGATCGTCGGCTGGATGCAGGACGGCCTGGTCGGGTACGGCTACCGCCCGTTCCGCGCCGCGAGCTGGCTCGTCGGCCTCCTGGCCTTCGGGACGATCGTCTTCTCCCTCCACAAGCCGGACGTCCTCGACACCGGCCACAAACCGCACTTCAACGCGTTCTTCTACACGCTCGACCTGCTCCTGCCCATCGGCAGCCTCGGCCAGGAGATGGAGTTCGCCCCGAAGGGCGTCTACCAGTGGATCGCCAACCTCATCGTCGCGGCGGGCCTGATCCTCGGCCTGACCGTCGCGGCCGGCGCGACGCGGGCGCTCTCCCGCGAGTAGCGGCCGGGGGTGTGGCACCCCCGGATCGGCGGCGTCAGTGGGCGGGAGCGGGGTAGGGACCTCGATGCCGGGGCTTGCATCACAGGGTGTGATGTCTGCCACGATGGTATTGCGGCCTTTGTCCCTTACCGGGGAGCAAGGCCGCTGACATCGGCCGGCTGCGCGGCGATCCCGCGTAACGGCCCCGAACGAGGAGTGTCCATCGATGACGATCGACTCCGTGCGCGGCGCGCCCGACACCCCTGAGCTCGCCCGACCCGAGCTCGTCCAGTTGCTCACCCCCGAAGGGGAGCGCGTCGAGCATCCCGACTACCCCCTGGACCTCAGCGCCGAGGACGTCCGCGACCTGTACCGCGATCTGGTGATCGTGCGGAAGATCGACCTGGAGGCCGTGGCGCTCACCCGGCAGGGCGAGCTCGGCATCTGGGCGTCCCTGCTGGGACAGGAGGCGGCGCAGATCGGGTCGGGGCGCGCCCTGACCGAGAACGACATGGTGTTCCCGACCTACCGGGAGCACGGTGTCGCCTGGTGCCGGGACGTGGAGCCGCTGAAGCTGCTCGGCCTGTTCCGGGGCGTGAACCACGGCGGCTGGGACCCCGCGGAACACGGCTTCCACCTCTACACCATCGTGATCGGCAGCCAGACGCTGCACGCGACCGGGTACGCGATGGGCATCCAGCGCGACGGTGTCCTCGGCACACCGTCGGCGGGCGCCACCATCGCCTACTTCGGCGACGGCGCGACATCGCAGGGCGACGTGAACGAGTCGTTCGTGTTCGCCTCCGTGTTCAACGCGCCGATCGTGTTCTTCTGCCAGAACAACCAGTGGGCCATCTCCGAGCCCCTGGAACGCCAGTCGAGGATCCCGCTCTACAAGCGCGCGCAGGGCTACGGCTTCCCAGGCCTGCGGGTGGACGGGAACGACGTGTTCGCCTGCCTGGCCGTGACCAGGAAGGCCCTGGAGAACGCCAGGACGGGCCAGGGCCCGACGCTCATCGAGGCGTTCACGTACCGGATGGGCGCCCACACCACGACGGACGACCCCACGCGCTACCGGCTGAAGGCCGAGGAAGAGGCCTGGAAGCTCAAGGACCCGATCGAGCGCGTCAAGGCGTACCTGGTGCGCGGTGACCTGGCGGACGCGGCCTTCTTCGACAAGGTCGACGACGAGGCCAAGCAGATGGCCCGCGAGCTGCGCGAGGCGTGCCTGGCGCTGCCCGACCCGGAGCCGCTGTCGATGTTCGACCACGTGTACGCCGACCGGCATCCGCTGATGACCGAGGAGCAGGAGCGGTTCGCCGCCTACCTGGCGTCGTTCGAGGAGGAGGCGAAGTGACCACCCTGACCCTCGGCAAGGCGTTGAACGAAGGCCTGCGCAAGGCCATGGAGAACGACCCGAAGGTCCTCGTCATGGGCGAGGACGTCGGGAAGCTCGGCGGCGTCTTCCGGATCACCGACGGCCTGCAGAAGGACTTCGGCGAGGAGCGCGTCATCGACACCCCGCTCGCCGAGTCCGGCATCGTCGGGACGGCGATCGGGCTGGCGCTGCGCGGCTACCGGCCCGTCGTGGAGATCCAGTTCGACGGGTTCGTGTTCCCCGCCGCCGACCAGATCATCACGCAGCTGGCGAAGATGCGGATGCGCTCGCTCGGCAAGGTGTCGCTGCCGGTCGTCGTCCGGATCCCGTGCGGCGGCGGCATCGGCGCGGTGGAGCACCACTCGGAGTCGCCGGAGGCGTACTTCACGCACACCGCCGGCCTACGGGTGGTGGCCTGCTCGAACCCGGTGGACGCGTACGCGATGATCCAGCAGTCGATCGCCTCCCCCGACCCGGTGGTCTTCTTCGAGCCGAAGCGCCGGTACTGGGAGAAGGCCGAGGTCGACGTCGACTCCACCGACTGGGCGCCGCTGCACGAGGCGAAGGTCGTCCGGCCGGGCGAGCACGTCACCGTGCTGGCGTACGGGCCGTCGGTGAAGACGTGCCTGGAGGCGGCCGCCGCGGCGTCCGAGGAGGGACGCTCCCTGGAGGTCATCGACCTGCGCTCGCTCAACCCGCTCGACATCGGCGCCGTGACGGACTCGGTGAACCGGACCGGGCGCTGCGTCGTCGTCCACGAGGCGCCGGTCTACAGCGGGTTCGGCGCCGAGCTGGCCGCGCGGATCACCGAGCGGTGCTTCTACCGGCTGGAGTCGCCGGTGCTGCGCGTCGGCGGGTTCTCCACGCCGTACCCGCCGTCCCGCATCGAGGACCAGTACCTGCCCGACCTCGACCGCATCCTGGACGCGGTCGACCGGACCTTCGCGTGGTGACGCCCGTGAGCCAGCCGAAACTGTTCAAGCTGCCGGACGTGGGCGAGGGCCTGACCGAGGCCGAGATCGTCAAGTGGCACGTCCAGCCCGGCGACACCGTCGAGGTCAACCAGACGATCGTGGAGATCGAGACCGCGAAGGCGATCGTGGAGCTGCCCTGCCCGTTCGAGGGCGTGGTGGCCGAGCTGCTGGTCACCGAGGGCCAGACCGTGGACGTCGGCGTGCCGATCATCTCGGTGGACGCCGAGGGCTCGGGCGGCGTGGCGACCCCGGTGTCCGAGCCGCCGGCGCAGGCCGCGGCGATGCGCGAGGAGGGCGTGCCGACGGTCAACGAGCCCGGCATGGTGTCGCCCGAGGAGAAGCCGAAGCGCCAGCCCGTCCTCGTCGGCTACGGGGTCAAGGAGGGGGCGACCAGGCGGCGCCCGCGCAAGGCGGCCAACGGCACGGCCTCCGCCGCCGCGTCCACCGCCGCGCCCGCCGCCTCACCGCCCCCCGCGCCGGCTCCGGAGAAGCCGCTGCCGGCGCCTCGTCCGCAGCCCGGGGGCGACGGGCTGCCGCTGGCGAAGCCGCCCGTCCGCAAGATGGCCAGGGACCTCGGGGTCGACCTCGCGTCGATCACGGGGTCGGGCCCGCAGGGGTCGATCACGCGCGAGGACGTCCTCGCCGCGCAGGCCGGGGCCCAGTCGCACACCCAGGCGGCGCCCGCGCGGGCGCGTCCCGTCCAGGCGGGGCCGCGCGAGGAGCGGGTGCCGGTCAAGGGCATCCGCAAGGCGACCGCGACGGCGATGTCGTCGTCGGCGTTCACCGCCCCGCACGTCACCGAGTTCCTCCAGGTGGACGTGACGCGGACGATGGAGACCGTCAAGCGGCTCCGCGAGCTGCCCGAGTTCGCGGACGTGAAGGTGTCGCCGCTGCTGCTGGTGGCGCGCGCCCTGCTCACGGCCGTGGCGCGGAACCCGATGGTGAACTCCACGTGGGCGGACGGCCCGGACGGCGCGGAGATCGTCGTCAAGCGCTACGTGAACCTGGGGATCGCGGCGGCCACCGACCGCGGCCTGCTCGTCCCCAAGGTGAAGGACGCGCAGGACCTCGACCTGCCCGGCCTGGCACGCGCGCTCGCCGACCTGACCGAGAAGGCGCGCGCGGGCAAGGCGACACCCGCCGACCTGTCCGACGGGACGATCACGATCACCAACGTGGGCGTGTTCGGCGTGGACACCGGGACCCCGATCCTCACCCCGGGCGAGGCGGCGATCCTGGCGTTCGGCCAGATCCGGGACATGCCGTGGGTGCACGAGGGCGAGCTGGCGATCCGCAAGGTCACCACGCTGTCGCTCTCGTTCGACCACCGCATCGTCGACGGCGAGCTGGGCTCGCGGGTCCTGCGCGACGTCGGCGACATGCTCGAAGACCCGATCCGCATGCTCGCCTGGAGCTGAGGACCGTTCCGAGGGGCCGGCGCGGGACACGCCGGCCTCTCGTGCGTCTCAGGGCCGGGGCGGGTTGTCGCCGTCGTACATGCGCTCGTCCCGCCCGCTCTGGAAGCGCGGGCCGCGCTGCTGCATGCGGGACATCATCAGCAGCTGGAGCGCGAACGACACCCCGCCGACGATGATCAGGATGACCCCGATGATGTGGATGTCCACCGGGTCGGTCATCGCGTCCGGTTTGATCGCGAACTTGAGGATCAGCCCGAGCGTGATCGTGAAAACACTGACGCCGACACCCATGCGCTGACCTCCGCCGGACGATCCGATGCCGTGTCTTTTAACTATCCGTTCGGATCGTCCGTCACACGTCGGAGGCGTGGTCTACGAGACGGGAACCTTCTCGGCCTTGCCGAAGGGACCCGCGTCGAAGGTGACGGACTTGATGTCGCCGGGCGGCGCGAGCAGGTACACGAAGCCGCGGACGGGCTGGTTCACGGCGGTGCGGAACACCGCGCGGCCAGGGTCGACGTAGGCGCTGGGACTGCCCGGCACGGCGGGTCCGACGCGAACGGCGCGGTAGACGTCCTTGCCACCCGGCACCTGGACGGAGAACGAGCCGAACACGGCTCCCGGGTAGGTGGTGTTCGGGTAGGACGCGTCCGGCGGCGTGGTGCCGGGGCCTTCGTTCACGATGTCGAACACGGCGACGAGGTAGGCGCCGTCCTTGTAGAAGGGCTTGACCTCCAGGCGCCGCTTGTCGGCACCGAAGCGCGCGGTGAGGGTCTTCACCGTCCCGCCGTCCTGCGCGCGGAAGGCGGCCGGCGTCCCGGTGCCCGCCGCGGTGCTCTTGAGCTGGTAGGAGATGTCGAGCCCGTTGCCGCCCTGCTTGCCGGTCGCCGTGTAGGTGAAGTCGTCGCCGAGCCGCGACTTCATCTCCTTCATGACGGCGTCGGCGCGCTCCTGGGACAGCTTCTGGTCGCCCGCGTGCCCCTCGAACGTCAGCGCGCGCCCCGCCTTCGCCTTGATCTCCTGCGCGGCGCCGTCCAGGGCGGCCTTCGCGCGGCTCGACAGCTTCGCCGAGTTCGTCTCGAACAGCACGTCGCCGCCCAGGCTGACCGTCACGCCCGAACCGCTGGACGCGACGGTCCCGTTCTCACCCTCGACGATGCCGAACAGGTCCGCAGGATTCCCGCTCTGCGCACCCGTGGAGGGCGTAGGGGACGTGGACGTCGACGTGGAGGGGCTGGGCGAGGTCAGGCTGGACGGCGTGGAGGCCATGAACGGCTCGGCGCCGACAGACGGCTCGGCCCCGACCGAAGGCGCGGACGACGACGGCGTGCTCGACGGTGCCGACGACGTGGGCGGCGTAGTGGGCGCCGAGGACGGCGTCCCGGTGCCGCTGGTCACCGGAATGCCGGTGAACTCCCCCGCCGTCCCGGGCGTGATCAGGGTGACCTTCTGGACGGTCGACGGGATCGGCGGGTACTCGGCGGCCATCTGGCGGATCGTGCCGGGCGTGAAGCCCTCGCCGCTCGTCGTGCCGGTCGGCTTGTAGAGCTTGCGCCCGACCGGGTCGAGGATCGCGATCTCGAAGGGCACGGACTTCGCGGACGAGTCCAGCGACGTGACGCTGTACCGCAGCACCGACTTCGACGCCTGCCGTTCGACGCCCTTGACGTCCACCCGGGCGTGCAGGCCGTCCGCGCCGCCGAACCAGCCTTCCTTGGAGTACGCCCCCACGCTCTGCGCGGCAGGCGCGGAGCCGCCGGCGCGGACCGTGGGAGGGGCGACGTTCTGGGCCCGGTCGGCGTCACCGCAGGCGGCGGCGAGGAGGAGCCCGGCGAGGGCGGCGGCGAGGGGCAAAGGGCGCATCGGCCATCCGGTCGGGGGGAAACGGACGGGGAACGCGGCCCAGATTAGTGAAACGCCCACCGCCCCGCCATCACTCCGCCGCGGCACGGGCCCGGGCAGGGTTGAACTGGCCCGCGACCAGGGCGGCGAGAGCGAGGGCGAACCCGGCGACCTGGACGACCGTGCAGGCCTCGCCCACCAGCAGGACACCAAGGAGCGCGGCGACGAGCGGGGACAGCAGGCCGAGCAACGCCGCCGCAGTGACGGGCAGCCTCCCGATGCCCCGGAACCACAGCATGTAGGCGATCACTCCGCCCACGGTGGCGAGCCAGAGGTAACCCGCGACGGCCGGCGCGTCCACACGGGCCGGAACGCCCTCGAAGACCAGCGTCAGCGGAAGGAGGAACAGCCCGCCGCTGGAGAGCAGCCATCCGGTGAGCGTCAGCGGGCTTACTCCCGCGGGCCGTCCCCAGCGCTTGGTCAGGGTGACGCCGGTCGCCATGGACACCGCGCCGCCGAGCCCGGCGACAATGCCCACCGGGTCGAGTCCCGCGCCGGGACCGATGACAACAAGGCCCACGCCGACCACACCGGCCGTCCCCCAGGACAGCCGCCAGGACGAGGGCGACTCCCGCAGGACGGCGACGGCCAGCCCGGCGACGATCAGCGGCTGGACGGAGCCCAGCGTGGCCGCCACACCGCCGGGCAGCCGCTCGGCGGCCAGGAAGAGCAGCGGGAAGAACGCGCCGATGTTGAAGATGCCCAGCACGGGCGCCTTCCACCACCAGTCGCCGCGCGGCAGCGTCCGGGACAGCGCGACGGCGAGCAGGCCGAGCGGCAGCGAGCGCATCAGCGCGGCGAACAACGGCCGATCCGGCGGCAGCAGCTCGGTGGTCACCGCGTAGGTCGTCCCCCAGGCCATGGGCGCGAGGGCGGTCGCGGCGACAAGGGCGAGCAGCTTGAACGGGGGCCGTGAAAGCGAAGGAGTGTTCGGAGCAGTGATCGTGGTCATGCAAGAAGTCTCAGCGCCCACCCATCAATGCGTCCAACACATGGTTCTCATCCTATCAATCGCGAACTAAGATCGATCGATGGACCTGCAGCAACTCCGCTACGTCGTCGCGGTGGCGGAGACCCGCAACTTCACCCGCGCCGCCGAGCGGTGCTTCGTGGTGCAGTCGGCGCTGAGCCACCGGGTCGCGAACCTGGAGCGCGAGCTCGGCGTGAAGCTGTTCGCCCGCACCAGCCGCCGGGTCGAGCTCACCCCCGCCGGCGCGGCGTTCCTTCCCGCGGCCCGCCAGGCGTTGGAGGCGGCGGACCGTGCGGTGGCCGAGGCCGCCGCCGCGGTGGGCCTGGTGCGCGGACGGCTCGCGGTGGGCGTCATCCCCACCGCCGCGGCCGTCGACATGCCCGCCGTCCTCCAGCACTTCCGCCAGCGGCACCCCGAGGTACGGATCAGCCTCCGCGTAGGCGGAAGCGACGAGCTGACCGCGCAGGTGGCGTCCGGCGAACTGGACGTCGCCGCGCTGGGCCTCCCCGAAGGCGACCGCCCTCGCGGCGTCCAGGTCCGCGAACTGGCCCGCGACCGCCTAGTGGCGGTCGTCCCGCCAACCCACGCCCTGGCGGGCAGGACCCGCGTCAACCTCGACAGACTCGCCGAGGAGACCTTCGTAGACTTCCCCGCCCACACCCCCGGGCGCGCCCAGAGCGACCGAGCGTTCGCCGCAGCAGGCCTAGCCCGCGACGTCGCATTCGAGGTAATGGCCCCGGACCTGCTGACCCGCATCGTCCGCCAGGGCCTGGCAATCGCCCTCCTACCCTCGGCCGTCGCGGGAGACCACCCCGGCCTGACGACCATCCAGGTGACCAACGGCCCCCGCCGCGTCGAGTACCTGATCTGGAGCGAGTTCAACCCGAGCCCAGCCACCCACGCGTTCCTCGCATCCCTAGACGAGGTCACTTACCAGCCGGACTAGCCCGGCGCCCCCCGCCGTCACTCCGGCGGGGGATGAAGCGCGCATCGGCCATCCGGGCGGGGAACACGGCCGATAGCAGTGAACGGCGGCAGGCCCCGCCATATGGGCTCATCGGGGGCGCAGCGGGCCGCTACGACGCGCCGCGAACGGTCAGCCGGCTCGGGAGTCGGTGGGGACGGCGGTGGCGCGGACGTGTTCAAGAACGTGCTGCATGGACGTCACCTCCGTGTCGGTGAAGAGGTCTTCGGGGCCGCCGGGGGCCAGCCCGGTGAACGGCGGCCTGTAGAGGGCACCCACGTCCACGACACCGTTCTTGGCCAGGAAACCGATGAGGAGCTGAAGGAAGTCGAGTTGCGAGGCCGAAAGCTTCTTCCCGGCCTGGAAGTTGTCGAAGGCGGCGGTCGCGGCCTCGTACTCCAGGCCGGTGACGGAGCGCAGGAACAGGCCGAGGTCTCCGTACTCCTCGCTGACCTGGTCGATGTCGTCGCGGGTACCGAACCCGGAGGCGATGAAGACGTCCTCGAAGTGGACGATGTCGAGAGTGGTGAGCTGGCGGTTTCGCAGTAGCTTCTGCACGGCGAGTTCGTGTTCGTGGCTGCGCAGGTACGTGCGGACCTTGGTCTCGAACCGGGTCCGGTTGGTGCCGAGGGAGACGCCCCTGAGTTCCGCCTCGGTGAGCTCGCCCAGCTCGTCCTGGAAGTCGGTGTAGAGGACGCCCTTCTTCGTCTTCTGGATGAGTTTGGCGAGGCCGCGGATGCGGCGGCGCATCAGTTCCAGCATCGGCAGGGAGACGTCCTGCCACCACTCGTCAAGGGTGAGGTCGGACAGCAGTTCCCGCTGTTTGGCCACGACGGGGTTGTTCAGCGTGGTCGGGTCAAGGAGCGCTTCGGCGATCTCCCGGACCTGGTCACGGAGCGTGTCGTACGCGGGGTCGCCGTTGAGGACGGCGAGTTGGAGGCGCAGGGCGAGAAGGTCGAACCGTTTGGCCTCCTCGCTGTTCTCGTCCTCGCGGAACTCGGTGGGCAGGCCCGCCAGGTTCTCGGCGATCTCCTCGCGCTTCTCGGCCGTGATCCGCTGCCAGCTCGCGGGGTCCTGGTAGCGCTCGACCTCCTCCAGGCGGCGCCGGACCTCGACGTTCTGCGGGTTCATGCCCGAGACCTCCTCCTGGAGGCGGGCGGCGAGGTCCCGGCGGAGCCCGGTCTCGCTGTGCGTCCCGTCCGATTCCGGGGTCGGCTCCGGGGGAAGGGCTTGCCGGTCCAGGTCGTAGAGAAGGTCGGTCCGTTCCCGGAAAAGGCGCTCGCTGAGGGACGGCTGGACGCGGCCCTCGGACGTGGCGATGTCCTGGTTGAAGAATTCGACGTTGCGGCACAGGTCGAAGACCAGGAACTTCTGCTTGTCGATGTTCGGCCCGAACAGATCCGGGCACAGGCGGGTGCCGCGCCCGATCATCTGCCAGAACTTCGTCTTGGACCGGACGAGCTTGGCGAACACCAGGTTGACGACCTCGGGAATGTCGATCCCGGTGTCGAGCATGTCGACGGAGACGGCGATGTGCGGGGGCGAGTCCTTCAGCGAGAACTTGTCGATGAGGTCCTGCGCGTAGGAGTCGTCGTGCGTGATGACGCGGGCGAAGTCACCGCGGTGCTCGGGATACAGCTTGTCGAAGCGTTCGACGATGAATGCCGCGTGCTTCTTGTTGCGGGCGAAGACGATGGTCTTGCCCAGCCGGTCCCCGCCCTCGACCTTGCCGCCGTGCTCCATGAGCGTCTGGAGCATCTTGTCGATGGTGTCCTCATTGAACAGGAACTTGTTGACCTCGTCGGCGGTGACCCGGTCGGGGACGCCGTCCTCCTCGTCCCAGTCGAGGAGGTCCCACATCTCTTTTTCCTCTTCGGGCAGGTCGTCGTAGCTGATGCCCTGCTGCGGGAACTTCAGCGGGACGTTCACCGTGAACGGCGGGACGAGATAGCCCTCGGTCACGGCCTCGTCCAGCCCGTACACATCCGTGGGGACGCCGTCCTCCAGGTGGAACAGGCGGTAGGTGTTGCGGTCGATCTCGTCCTTCGGCGTCGCGGTCAGCCCGACGAGCAGGGCGTCGAAGTACTCGAAGATCACGCCGTACTTCTGGTAGACGGACCGGTGCGCCTCGTCGATGACGACGAGGTCGAAGTAGCCGGGCCCGAACCTGCGCAGGTCGCCGTCCGTCTCGTTGATCAGCCCCATCATCGTCGGATATGTGGACACGTAGACCCTGCCGTCCTCCTTGCGCTCGGTCAGCAGGTTCACGGTCGGTGTGCCGGGGAGGTGAGCCTTGAAGGCGTTGGCGGCCTGCGTGACGAGTGCCTTCCGGTCCGCGAGGAACAGGACGCGCTTGATCCAGCGGGCGCGCTGGAGCAGGTCGATCAGCGCGATGATCGTGCGCGTCTTGCCCGCGCCCGTCGCCATCACGAGAAGCGCTTCGCGCTGCCGGTCCCGCTCGAACGCCTCGGCGATGCGGCGGATGGCACGGCTCTGGTAGTGGCGGCCCGCGATCTCGTCGTTGACCGCTACGCCCTGCAACGCCTGCCGGCCGGCGCGCCGCTGGATCAGCGTCCGCAACTGGTCCTTGGTGTAAAAGCCCTGGATCTCGCGCGGCGGGTAGGTGACGTCGTCCCAGATGAACGTCTTATAGCCGTTGGTGTAGAAGATGATCGGACGCTGCCCGAACCTCTGCTCCAATGCATCCGCGTAGAGCTTGGCCTGTTGCTTGCCGACCATCGCGTCCCTGGTGGTGCGCTTGGCCTCGACCAGACCGAGCGGCCTGCCGTCGTCGTCCCAGAGGACGTAATCGACCTTGCCCTTCCCGGACGGGGATGGCAGCCCCTCGACCGGAAATTCGCGGTCGTCGGCCTTATCCAGCGGCCAGCCCGCCTCCTTGAGGAGAAGGTCGATGATCAGGTCACGGGTCTTGGCTTCGTCGTAGTCATGCGTGTCGGGCTGGTCGGCCTTCGCGGCCTTGGCCGTCTTGATCTCGGCGCGCAGCCGGGCGACCTCTTCGTCCAGGTCCTGTGTCCTGCGCCGTTCCTTGATCAGGTCTTCCTGCTGCCGGGCGTACCGCTCGGCCATTTCCTGGATCTCGGCCTGTTTCTTCCGCCGCACCTCCGCCGGCTCCGGGGTGGGGATGAGCGAGGGGTCGAAGGCCAGTTCCGGGGCCGGTCCCGATTGATCGCGGGTGTAATGCCGGGCGATCCAGTAGAGGACGTGGAACAGTTCGGCGACCGTCCGGACGGCGTCCCCGGCCCGCACCGGCCCCGGCCGGTGGACGGCATTGTTGCCCTGCCGCCGGATCACGTCCATCTTCGTACGGATCGGCGGACCGACCACTTGTACCAGGGTCGGCTCGGCGATCAACGCCGCGAGTTCTCCTCGGTAGGGGAGCCTCAGCTTGCCGTCCGCGCGGTACAGCCAGTTGACCGCGAGTTCAAGGGTGCGTCTCGCATAGAAGCAGGACACACGCGGGTCGGCATTCGCCAGCCGCTCCGCCCGGACCGCTTCGTCGTGCAGATCAGGCCACTCGCCTTTGAGGAACCCGAAGTTGCTCACGAGACACCCTTCCCCGACGGGACAGATGCCTCAAGCGTCCCACAACTCCCCCCGAAACGCCCGCTGTTGCAACGACCCAAACAGGTCATCCAACTTGCGGAGATGCGAGGCATGACTTGCCTTGAGGCGCTGGATGCCTCGCAAGCTGTCGGCGTAGTCCTGCTGTAGCTCAATGGGTGGCAGATGCAGGGGTAGCGCCTTGATTATCGACATGTTCAGGCCAGACATGATCGCACCCTTGGCGGCCTTGTGAAGGTAAGACTGCGCACGAGGGTGCAGCAAGAAGTAGCTGTGCAGGAATTCGGGAAGGCAACGCTCGCGATCGAGCGTGATACAACAAAGATGCTTGGTATTGATCGCTGTCGGGATATCGTCGGGAACGATGGCGCAGCGTCCACAGGTGCCCATGATCGTGATCAGCACGTCGCCGGGCTTCACCGTGTATCGAGAGAGTTGCTTGTATTTTTCGGGCGTAATGAAGCGACTCTTGCCCCATCTGAATTCGTTCGCAACCGCATTGTCGATGCCCAGCACCGAAACACCGCTGTCAACGAACTCTTCATGCAGCAGTTGGCTACCGAAGGGGCCGGTACGAATCGCCCCCTTCTCCGGGGCGGCTATCTCATCGACGCTAAACACCGGCCAATCTGAGGCCGGGGCGCCGAACATGTCGAGGAAGACGGATTGGGCAAGCTCGTCGAGGAGGGCGATCGCCGCCCGCCGCTTCCCGCGCAGCGAATCCGCCCGATCTAGCGCTTTCGCAATCTGACTCTGATTTTCCAGAGGCGGGAGCGGAATCTCAAGGTCTGCGAAAAAATTTTCAGGGACGCGACGCTGACCGGCACTGCCCGTCATTCGTCGCTCTCCCATTACACGAATTTTCGGCTGCCGCAAGTAGTGCAACAAATATCGCTGATCAACATGCGACCGGTCCGGCCGAATAACATGAAACTCAGTCGAACCAGATCCTCTTGCACGTCGCAATTCAGCTTGCGCTATCTTTCCATTTTCAAAACACGGTGTAATCTTCGCAACCAAAAGGTCGCCGCTCAGGAATTGGGTGTAGCCCTTGGCCACTTGAGAGAATTGACGGTCTACACCGCTTGTTGTGGTACCCGCCCGCGCATCAACGTCCGCCATACCCAGGAAGGAGACGACAGCGCCCGGGTCAACAGTCTCCGTCAGCCGGGGATTGATCTCGGCAATTTCACTCAGTTTAGCCGTCGCCGAGGTCAATTCAGCATTCCCTTCAGAGCGGACATGCCCTGCTGGATGTCAGACTCGATGTGTTCGAGTTCCTCGATGACTTCCAAGGGCGGACGGTGCTCAACCTCTTCGTGGACGATCTCCTTGTATCGGTTGAGGCTTAGGTCGTAGTCCTGAGCGGCGATGTCGTCCTTGGGGACACAGAAGCTCTGTTCTGTTCTGGCACGTTGTTGCTCACTGCCTTCGCGGCGATTCCAGCGCGCCAGGACGTCCGGGAGGTTGTTCTTGGCGTGGTCGGCTTCGTTGAGCGGTGTGCTGGGATTGGGACCGAGCTGGGCTTCGAGAAGGAGCGGCGTGCGCTTATCGTCCAAGCTGAAGCCGTCTGCTGTCATGTCGTAGAACCAGACAGAGTCTGTTCCGCCACTGTTGGTCTTGGTGAAGACGAGGATGGCGGTGGAGACGCCCGCGTAGGGCTTGAATACGCCGCTGGGCAGCTTTACAACGGCCTCTAGTTTCTGGTCCTCGACGAGCATCTTGCGGACGCCCTTGTGTGCTTTCGTGGAGCCGAAAAGAACACCCTCGGGGACGATGATGGCGGCTCGACCGCCAGGCTTGAGGAGGCGGAGGAAGAGCGCTAGGAACAGTAGCTCGGTCTTCTTCGTTTTGACGATCTGCTGGAGGTCCTTGGCGGTGGTTTCGTAGTCGAGGCTGCCAGCAAAAGGAGGATTCGCCAGGATCAGGGAGTACTGCTCAGCCTCGTCGGCGACGTTCTGCGCGAGAGAGTCGCGATAGCGGATGTCTGGTTGTTCAATGCCGTGCATGAGCATGTTCATGCTGGCGATCCGAAGCATTGTGCTGTCGAAGTCGAAGCCGTGGAACATACTGGAATGAAAGTGCTGCTGGCTTGTGGCGTCCAGTAGGGCGTCGTGATGCTCGCGTTGAACGTATTCGGCGGCGGCCACGAGGAAGCCGGCGGTTCCGCAAGCCGGGTCGCAGATCTCGTCCTGCGGGCCGGGGTTCATCATCTCGACCATGAGTTGAATGATGTGCCGGGGTGTGCGGAACTGGCCGTTCTGACCGGCAGTAGCGATCTTGCTGAGCATGTACTCGTACAGATCACCCTTGGTGTCGCCCGCGCCGAGAGGGATGTCGTCCAGGAGGTCGACAGCCTTCGTCAGCAGGTTGGGGGTGGGGATGGTGAACCGGGCGTCCTTCATATGATGGGCGTACGTAGAGTCATCCCCACCAAGGCGGCGTAGCCACGGGAAGACGCCATCTCCCATCCTGGTGAACATGGCCTCGGGGTCGAGTTCTTTGAGCCGAGCCCACCGCAAGACATCCGTTTCAGCGGTGTAGATCGGGCTCTTGATCTCGTTGCCTTGGCGACGGGCGCTGCGTTCCTTGGCCGTCTGAACGTCCTCCAGGCGGCGCAGGAACATCAGGTAGGTGATCTGCTCGATGACTTCCAGGGGGTTGGAGATCCCACCCGACCAGAAGGCGTCCCAGAGGCGGTCGATCTTGCTCTTCAGCTCACCCGTAATCACGCCAGAACTCTAGTAGCTCGTGGCACCGCCCGCGCTCAACTCCCGCAGGTCGAGGCGGTTGCCTCGGCTCCGCGTGTCCCCGCATGCCAGGACATGACACCTCGCTTCTTGGGTAACGAGCTTTGACGGACGGCCATCCTGGGCGCCAGCTCTCTCTCCTGTCCCTGGCACATCAGTTGCCAGTGCCAGGGCGCGTCCTCGTCGGACCGTCCGTCGCGTTACGCCTGTCAGAGGTCCTTGAGCGCCTGAGCGAGGCGACCGAAGCCATGGCGACTCACCACGAGTATCGGACCGTTGGGGTTCTTGCTGTCACGACGCTCGACACATCGGCGACCTCGACGCAGTTGTCGCCCTCGGCCGTGCTTCGTGCCGCCTTACGCCACACTGCCTGTCGAAATTCATCTCGAACGACTACTCAAACTCATCGTAAGCGGACTAAAGGTTCTTGACTTTTCTTGCGAGGCTTTGGAAATCGCTGTGGCTGATGACGAGCTTGGGGCCGTCGGGGTCCTTGCTGTCACGGAACGCTACGATGTTCGACACGCCAGCGACCTCGACACAGTTGTCATTCTGGACTGTGCTGCGCGAAGCCTTGCGCCACACTGCCTTGCTCAGGTCCATCTTTCGTCAATCACCCTTCTGATCAGCGCTCGGCTGTCCCTCACGTTGAGCGCCTCTGCTTGCAGACTAGCGAACGTTTCGTTCAACATGGTCAGGTCTTCCGGATCTGCGCTGGTCACACCTTGCGTCGCGTTCACGATGTATGCGGCCTCACTGCGGTCGGCCTGGGTGGCGATGGCGAAGGCGGCTCGCGACTCCTCTACGTAGACAGTCGGGAGGACCTGGAGCCGGATGCCGTCTCTATGGGACAGCTCGATCAGGTACTCGAGTTGCTCCCGCATGACGTCCACTGTGCCGACCTGCCTGGACAGGACGCTCTCCTCCAGCACTACGAAGATCTTGGGCGCAGGGTCATCCAAGACCCGCTTCTGCCGGTTCATCCGGGTGAGGACGTCATCGGGACTCTTCAAGATCGCGCCTGCATAGGCTTCGGTCTGAAACAGCCCGTTCACAATGTGGGTCTCGTAGACGCGGATCAAGTTTGCGGTCAACTCCGCCTTCGGGAAGTCAACGAAGTATTTGGCATACTTGATTGACTTGATCGCCTCTACTAGCGCGTTCCACGCCTGGACCACCTCACCGTTCGCGCGCAGCCCACTGTCCAGCCGGGTTGCGAAGTCCAAGCGGCAGCGCGTTGTCCCACGTTCAACGTGGCTGATGTAGGCACGCGAAACATGCACCAGCGCGGCCAACTCTGTCTGGTTGAGTCCTCCGGCCTCGCGCAAGCGCCTCACCTCCGCACCAAAGGTTCGGAGCTCAGGACTGTCCTTGCCCTTGTTACGCGAGTCGGCCATTTGATCTCTCCTCGGGGGGGTAACCGCAGCGCTAACGATTGCAACCGGATTGTGGGCGCTTCTCCAGTCAACTGTTAACGTACGCCCTCCTGTGGCTTCATGGTGTTCGTTCGATTACACAGGGTGATAGCGGCGGGTTCTACCGGTTTGGCGTGTTGGCCCCGTTCGAGATCAGCCTCCGTCCAGGCTGGAGGGGTTCACCGATGCCAGCGGTCATGCTCGCGCCGGAGGCGGCGCCGCTCGTCCTCGATCCGTCCGACGAGGCGCCCGCGAAAGCGCGCCGCTACCTCACCGACCGGTTCCACGAGCTCGGGCACGCCGATGACTTCGTCGGCCGGCTGGTGGTTACCGAGCTGGTGACCAACAGCTACAAGCACGTCGGGCTTGGGCACATCGTCGTCCGTATCTTCCCGGACGTGCGCGAGCCGCTCACCGTCATCGAGGTCTGGGACGAGAGCAGCGCCCTCCCCCTCGTCCAGGACGAGTCCGACGACGCCGAAAGCGGGCGCGGCCTGCTGCTCATGGAGCAACTCGTCCACGACTGGGGCGTCCGCCCGCTCAACGAGGAAGGAAAAATCACATGGGCTCGCTGCGCCCGCTGAACGTCCAGGCAGAGCGGCACCTGCTGCGGTGGCGAACCCGGCTGGGACGCTCCACCGCCATCCGCAATCTCGACCTGCTCGCCATCGCCCTCCAAGCCAAGAGCTACCGCTACGTCAAGCTCTACCAGGCCGACGAATTCCCCACCCGTCCCCCGCTGCTGTGGGTGTTCGCGTTCAGCCCGGACGACCACGTCCGCGTGGCGGTGACCGTCCACGCCATGCCCGGCGGCGGCTGGGCCTACCACGAGGCCGGGCGCGGACGGCACGGCTACCTCTCCCCTTGCGGCGACACCAAGCGCGCCGCCGACCATGTCGACGCCGCCCTCAAGCACCGCATGTTCCCGTCCACCTGGTAGCGCGGCCGGAGGCAACCCGATGACCCACATACCCGAGGCGTGGTACGACCGGCCGACGCAGGCCCGCGCAGCGCCCGCGCCATCCCCGTCCGCGCGTCCGGTCGGACGTCTGGAACTGGATCTCGACATCGACCGGGCCCTCGATGACCTGCACCGTGCCTTTCCCGGCATCTGCATTTGGCACGGCGAGTTCAGCGGTTCGTTCTGGGCGCTCCTCCCGGATCGGCTGGTCGAAGCCAGGACGGCCGCCGATCTGGCCCGCCGACTCCGCGCCGCTGTGTCCCGCCCGCGTCCCCGCGTCAGGTCCGAGCCGTACGTGCGCCACCCTCGTCCCTCCACTCGCCGCGCAGACGGCACCTGGACGACCGCGCGGTCCGCCACTCGGCGGCCGACGCAGCGCGGCAGGCGTGCCCGCCGCGTCGTGCGCTGGCTCCTGACCACCTGCCTCCACCTGGCGCCCGCGGCCCCACTCCCATGACCGCCAACCCGCGAAAGACCTGAGCCCCCGCCTGCTCTCACGCGGTCTGGCCGCCGCACCCGAGGTCCTCACCCGCCGCGCCGTGGGAGCGTCCTACCCCTCCGCCTACGCGACGAGAGTTACTGAACCCTGAACCGATGTCTCCGCTGCCCACCCGAGACTGGGACGGGAGCCGATCATGGAAACCAGATCCATGTCCGGGAGCTTCGTCCGGTCATTCGTAGTGGGTGCGACAGGCGATGATCTGGACGGTGTCCGCTTCGATGACGTAGACGATGCGGTGTTCGGTGGTGATGCGGCGTGACCAGAAGCCCGACAGGCTCTGACGGAGGGCTTCGGGCTTGCCGATGCCTTCGTAACCGTTGCGGCAGATGTCTTCGATCAGCCGGTTCAACCGTTTGAGGGTCGCACGGTCGTTGCGCTGCCACCAGAGGTAGTCGTCCCAGGCCTCCGGCGTGAAGAGGATCTTCACTCGGCTTCCTGGTCGTCGTCCTCAATGAGTTCGTGCGGCTGGGCCCCGCCGCCGCGCAGGCTCTCGATCGAGGCGGCGAGATGGCGGGCGTTGGCAGGGGTGCCGAGCAGGAAAGCCGTCTCCTTCAGCGACTCGTACTCGCTCAGGCTGATCACGATGGCGGCGTCGCGGTTGGGCCGGGTCACGATGATCTCGTCGAGATCTTCGGTGACGCGATCCAGGGCCGCCGCCAGATTCGAACGGAACTCGCTCGCGGACATCGGGTGCATCGCACATCCCCTCCACCGAAGTGTACGTAATCACGTACATCGACAAGCCTAGCGTGTGGATCCGCGTGAAGCGCGTCCGTCTCGGGTGTGAGCGAGCAGGTAGGCGGCCGGCGTGTGACGGCGCGGCGATGCCCCCGCCCCCGCCGTCGATTGGCGGGGGCCTGTTGGGTGGGGTCTAGAAGGCTGCTTCGTCAAGGTCCATCACGTCGAGGGTGGTGGCCTCGGTTATGGCTCTGTCGGACGCCAGGCGGGGCAGGACGGTCTGGCAGAAGAACTGCGCGGCCGCGACCTTGCCGGTGTAGAACGCCTTGTCGGAGCCGGAGACGTCCCCGCCGCCGAGGGCGGTCAGCGCGACGTCGGCCTGGCGGAGGAGCAGCCAGCCGACGATGAGGTCGCCGAGGGCGAGCAGCAGCCGGGACGAGTTGAGCCCGATCTTGTACAGCTCCTTCGGGTTCTCCATCGAGCCGAGCGCCCAACCGACCATCGGGTCGATGATGCCCTGGACGTCGTCGAGGGCGCGGCCGAGCAGGGCCCGCTCGTTCTTCAGCCGCCCGTTGCCGGCCTCGGACTCGGCGAACGCCTTGATCTCGCCGGCGAGCACCTTCAGCGCCTCGCCGTTGTCCCGCAGGATCTTGCGGAAGAACAGGTCCTGGCCCTGGATCGCGGTGGTGCCCTCGTACAGGGTGTCGATCTTGGAGTCGCGGATGTACTGCTCGATCGGGTAGTCCTGCAGGAAGCCGGAGCCACCGAGGGTCTGCAGCGACTCGGCGCCGAGCAGCGCGTAGGCCCGCTCGGAGCCGAAGCCCTTCACGATCGGCAGCAGCAGATCGTTGATCTTCTCGGCGGTCTCGTCCTTGCGGCCCTCGTGCTCGGCGAGCTGCACGGCGTCCTGGTAGGACGCGGTGAGCAGCACCAGCGCGCGCATGCCCTCGGCGTAGGCCTTCTGCGTCATGAGGCTGCGGCGGACGTCCGGGTGGTGGGTGATCGTGACGCGCGGAGCGGTCTTGTCCGTCATCTGCGTCATGTCAGCGCCCTGCACGCGCTCCTTGGCGTACTCCAGCGCGTTCAGGTAGCCGGTCGACAGGGTCGCGATGGCCTTGGTGCCGACCATCATCCGGGCGTACTCGATGACGAGGAACATCTGCCTGATGCCCTGGTGGACGTCGCCGACCAGGTAGCCGATCGCCGGGTGCTTCTCGCCGAAGGTCAGCTCGCAGGTCGTGGAGACCTTCAGGCCCATCTTCTTCTCGACGTTCGTCACGTAGGCGCCGTTGCGCTCGCCCAGCTCGCCGGTCTCCAGGTCGACCAGGTACTTGGGGACGAGGAACATCGACAGGCCCTTGGTGCCGGGGCCGGCGCCCTCGGGACGGGCCAGCACCAGGTGGAAGATGTTCTCGGCCATGTCGTGCTCGGCCGAGGTGATGAAGCGCTTGACGCCCTCGATGTGCCAGGTGCCGTCCGGCTGCCGGACGGCCTTGGCGCGCCCGGCGCCGACGTCGGAGCCGGCGTCCGGCTCGGTCAGGACCATCGTGGCGCCCCACTGCCGCTCAAGGGCCAGCTCGGCGAACCGCTTCTGCTCGGGCGTGCCGATGTGCCACAGGATCTGCGCGAAACCGGGGCCGGAGGCGAACATGTAGACGGCCGGGTTGGCGCCCAGCACCTGCTCGGCGACCGCCCAGGTCAGGGAGCGGGGGGCGCCGCTGCCGCCGAACTCGGGGGCGAGGTCGAGGCGATACCATTCGGCGTCCATCAACGCCCGGAACGACCTCTTGAAGCCCTCCGGCATCGTCACCGTGCCGGTGGCGGGGTCGAACACCGGGGGGTTGCGGTCGGCGTCCTCGAAGGAGTCGGCGATCGGTCCCTCGGCCAGCCGCTTCACCTCGTCGAGGATGCTGCGCGCGGTGTCCTCGTCCAGCTCCGCGTACGGGCCGCTGCCGAGGAGGTCCTGGCGCCTGAACACCTCGAAGAGGTTGAACTCCAGGTCCCGGAGGTTGCTCTTGTAGTGCCCCATTCGAGACTCCGTCTGGTCCGGCGGCGGCCGGGGGCCCCGCTTCGTACTGGTTAGTAACTCGACATCATGCTACCCGCTGGTAACCAGTGGCAACCACCCCGGATCCCCCTGAATCTGGGGGACGCAGGCCACATCGATACCACGCCCGGACGTCCCGCGTGAGCCACGTCACCCGGGTCGCGGGCCGACCCAACGGGCCCGCCGATCCACGACCGGCGGGTTCGTCCCGCGGGCCCCACCCGGCTACAGCCGCCCCGCACGTGGTGGCAAGATCGAGCGGGCGCGAACACACCCGCGGTGCACGAGGAGGTGCGCAATGCAGCAGGAGGAGTCGGAGGCGCCGAGGCTGACCGTCATCGGCACCGGCTACCTCGGCGCCACGCACGCGATCTGCATGGCCGTGCTCGGCTATGAGGTCCTCGGCGTGGACGTCGACCGGCGCAAGGTCGAACGCCTGGCGTCCGGCGAGGTCCCGATCTTCGAACCGGGGCTGCCGGAGCTGCTCACCAAGGCGCTCGACTCGGGCCGGCTCCGCTTCACCACCTCCTTCGCGGAGGCCGGGGAGTTCGGGGACGTCCACTTCGTCTGCGTCGGCACCCCCCAGCAGGAGGGCTCGGACGCCGCCGACCTGTCCTACGTCGACGCCGCCGTCCGCTCCCTCGCACCGCACCTGCGCCGCCGCGCCCTCGTCGTCGGCAAGTCCACGGTGCCGGTCGGGACGGCCGCGCGCCTCACCGGCCTCGTCCAGGAGCTCGCGCCCGCCGGCACCGACGTCGAGCTGGCGTGGAACCCCGAGTTCCTGCGCGAGGGCTTCGCCGTGGACGACACGCTGCGTCCCGACCGGCTGGTGTTCGGCGTCGCGTCCGACTGGGCGGACGCGCGGCTGCGCGCGGCGTTCAAGCCCGTCCTCGACCTCGGCACCCCGGTGGTCCGGACCGACCTCGCCACCGCCGAGCTGGTCAAGGTCGCGGCGAACTCGTTCCTGGCCACCAAGATCTCCTACATCAACGCGATGGCGGAGGTCTGCGAGGCGGTCGGCGCGGACGTCAAGGACCTCGCCGACTCGCTGGCGCTCGACGACCGGATCGGCGGCAAGTTCCTGCGTCCCGGCCTCGGCTTCGGCGGCGGCTGCCTGCCCAAGGACATCCGGGCGTTCGCGCACCGCGCGGAGGAGATCGGCGTCGGCCAGGCGGTGTCGTTCCTGCGCGAGGTGGACGACATCAACCGGCGCCGCCGCGCCCGCACCGTCGACCTCGTCCGGGAGCTGCTCGGCGGCGACTTCGCCGGGAAACGCATCGCCGCGTGGGGCGCCGCCTTCAAGCCCAACTCCGACGACATCCGCGACGCGCCCGGCCTGGACGTGGCGCGCACCATGCACGGCCTCGGCGCGGACGTCCGGATCTACGACCCGGCCGCGCTCGGCAACGCCCGCAGGGCGTTCCCCGAGCTGCGGTACGGCGACAGCGCGATCGACGTCGCGCGGGACGCCGACGTCGTCGTCCTGCTGACCGAGTGGTCGGACTTCCGGGAGATCGACCCGGCGGCGCTGGCGGACGTCGTCCGCCACAAGCGGGTCGTGGACGGACGCCACGCGCTCGACGCCGTCACCTGGCGGAAAGCGGGGTGGGAGTACCGCGCGCTGGGACGTCCCAGCGCGGGAACAGGCGGCGCCTAGGGGCCGTTGACGAAGGCGAGGGCATGCTCAGGCGTTCCCTCCCGGACGAGGTGCGTCGTACCCGGCAGGCGAAGACGGCGCGTGACCGCAGCCGTCTCGTACCGGGAGCAGAACCATGGCCTGGATCCTCGTCATCGTCGCCGGCCTCTTCGAAGTCGCGATGGCCCTGTGCCTGAAGGGCAGCAAGGGCTTCACCGAACCGCTGCCGTCCGCCGGGTTCGCGCTGTTCGCCGTGACCAGCTTCGGCCTGCTCAGCCTCGCCCTGAAGAACCTCGACGTCGGGACCGCCTACGCGGTCTGGGTCGGCATCGGCGCCGTCGGGACGGCCGCGCTCGGCATGGCGCTCATGGGCGACCAGGTCTCCGTCCTCAAGGTCGCCGCGCTGGCGTGCATCATCGCCGGCGTCGTCGGCCTCAACCTGGCCGGGGGCGGCCACTGAGGCGGCCGTTCGCAGGTCGCCGCGACTTCCCGGAACGTAGTCTCCCGTGACAGCGTCTATGGGACGAGAGCGCGGGGAGTCGCTCGAACACGGGAGGACGGACCTTGGTCTTCAAGAAGCTGCGTCAGGCGATGGGCATCGGCGGCCCCTCGATCGAGACGATCCTGCAGAATCCGAACACGTCGCCGGGCGGCGTCGTCACCGGTGAGATCACCATCATCGGCGGCCAGTTCAACTCCGACATCAAGGCGGTGAACCTCGCCCTGCGCACCCGGGTCGAGGTCGAGTCGGGCGACAACGAGTACTCCTCCAACCTGGAGTACGCCAAGATGCCCGTCGCCGGCGGGTTCAGCCTCCAGGAGGGCGCGCGGCACAGCGTCCCGTTCCAGTTCCCCATCCCGTGGGAGGCGCCGCTGACCCACATGTACGGGCGGCCGCTGCACGGCACGACCGTCGGGATCGCGACGGAGCTGGAGGTCGCGGGCGCCGTCGACCCGGGCGACCTCGACCCGATCGCCGTCCACCCGCTGCCCGCGCAGGAGCGCATCCTCGCGGCCTTCTCCAACCTCGGCTTCCAGTTCCGCAACGCCGACTGCGAGAAGGGCCGCATCTGGGGCGTCCACCAGGAGCTCCCCTTCTACCAGGAGATCGAGTTCTACCCTCCGGGCCAGTACGCGCGCGGGATCAAGCAGCTCGAAGTGACGTTCGTGTCCTACCCGCAGTCGATGGAGGTCGTGCTGGAGCTCGACAAGCGCGGCGGGGTCTTCACCGAGGGCCATGACGCGTTCAGCCGGTTCACGGTCGACTACGCGACCGTCGAGCAGACCAACTGGGAGCAGCAGCTCGACGGCTTCCTCCAGGACGCCGGACGCCGCCGCGGCTTCTTCTAGCCACCCCCGGGATCCCCTCCGCGATGTTGATCGCGGAGGGGATCTCCGCGTAGAAAGAGGTTCCGTGCCCCAACCCCCCGGACTCAACGACGCGGAACGGCGCCTCTGGAACGCGTTCCCCACCGGCTCGACCGTCGTGCTCGGCGACGACCGACCCGCCGGCCCCGACCCCGAGCGGATCGTCCGCGCGGAGATCATCACCCGGCTGCTGCTCGGGGCGTGCGAGACCCGTCCCGGCGCGGTCGCGGCCGTCCGGCTCCAGGGCGCCTACATCACGGGGCAGCTCGACGTGTCCGGCGGCGACGTCCAGTACGAGCTGCTCCTGGCGGAGTGCCGGCTCGCCGAGGAACCGGACTTCTCCAACGCCGACACGCGGCAGCTGCGGTTCTCAGGGTGCTGGATGCCCGGGTTCGACGGCGGCGGGCTCCGCGCGGACGGCTACCTCAGCATGTCCGGGTCGGAGATCGACGGCGAGGTGCGGCTTCCCCGGGCGCAGCTGAGCGGCGGCCTGCGGATGAACGGCACCCGCATCACCGCGTCCGAGCCGGACAAATGGGCGGTGTTCAGCGGGGGGCTCGTCGTGGACGTCGGCACCTTCATCCGGGACGCCGAGATCACCGGCGGGGTCCGGTTCGTCGGGGCCCGCATGAACGGCGGCCTGTTCATGGAGCGGACCACGCTGTCCAACCCGGGCCGCATCGCGCTGGACGCGCAGAACATGATCGTCGAGGACACCGCCGAGTTCAGCAACGGCTTCACCGCCCTCGGCACCGTCCGGCTGCGCAGCGCCCGCTTCGCCGGCATCCTGTCGTTCTCCCGGGCGCGCCTCGACTCCGGAGACCCGGCCCGGATGGCGCTGCACGCCAGCCACATCCAGGCGGACGAGCTGCTGCTCTGGCCGGAGGAGCGGATCAAGGGCCGGGTGTCCCTCTCCTACTCCCGGATCGACCTGATCATGGACCATCCGGACGTCTGGCCGGACGAGCTGTACCTGAACGGCATGACCTACCAGACGCTGCGAGGAGCCGAGTTCAAGGACCGCCTCGACTGGGTGTCGCGAGACCAGGAGTTCCATCTCCAGCCGTACGAGCAGCTCGCCGCCTGGTACCACGGCATCGGCCACGACGACCTGGCCCGCAAGGTGCAGCTCGCCAAGCTGCGGGCGCGCCGCCGCGGGCTGAACCCGGTCGGCAAGGCGTGGAACCACCTGCTCGACTGGACGGTCGGGTTCGGCTACCGGCCGTGGCTGGCGTTCGCGTGGTTCGCCGCCCTGCTGGCCATCGGGACGACGGTGTTCTCGATCGACCATCCGCGTCCGATCAAGCCGGGCAACGAGCTCCCGACGTTCCACGCGCTGATCTACACGCTGGACCTGCTGATCCCGCTGGACACGTTCGGGCAGCAGCTGTCCTACGACGCGGTCGACTGGTCCCGCTGGGTGGCCTACGGGCTCGTCACGACGGGCTGGGTGCTGGCCACGGCCCTCATCGCGGGCGCGACGCGGGTGCTGCGGCCGAACTAACACGCGGCCCCCGGCGTCCACCGGGGTAGGGGATCGACGAGAATGGAACGCCATGGGCACGTATCTGATCACGGGGGCCACCGGCGGCATCGGCACGGCGGTGGCCGAGCTGCTGCGTGAGCGCGGGCACGACCTCCTCCTCGCCGGCCGCTCTCCCGAGCGCCTGGACAAACTCGCCGCCGCGCTGCGCGGCGGAGCGAACGCCGCCACCCAGGTCATCAACCCCGGCGCGGTCGCCTCGCCGCCGCGTGCCGCGGGCATCGCCACCATCCCGCTGGACCTGACGGAGCCGCGCCGCATCGAGGCGGCCCTCGCGCTGGCGGGGATCCCCCCGCGGCTCGACGGCCTGATCCACACGGCGGGGATGGTGCATCTCGGGCCGGTCGCCGAGATGGAGGCCGACGAGTGGATGGAGCACCTGTCGGTCAACCTGGTGTCGGCGGCGGAGATGACCCGGCTGCTGCTGCCCGCGCTGCGCGCCGCCGGGGGGCACGTCGTCTTCGTCAACTCCACCGCCGGGCTGCGCGCCAACCCGGAGTGGTCGGCGTACGCGGCGAGCAAGTACGGCCTGCGCGCGCTCGCCGACTCGCTGCGCGCGGAGGAGCCGTCCCTGCGCGTCACGAGCGTCTACCCCGGCCGGACGGCCACCCAGATGCAGCGGAGCGTCCGCGCCCAGGAGGGCCACCCCTACGCCGAGGACGACTTCGCGGCCCCCGGCACCGTGGCGCGCGTCCTCGTGGCCGCGCTGGAGACGCCCCGCGACGCGGTGGTCTCGGACGTCACCGTCAGGCCGAACTAGTGTCCCTGCGCAGCACCCACGAGGCGAGGACGCCGCCGAGCAGCCCGAACAGGTGGCCCTGCCACGAGATGGTCGGGTCGCTCGGGATGACGCCGAACAGCATCGTCCCGTAGACGGCCACGACGGCGACCGCGATGCCGATGTCGAGCAGCCGCCGCTCGAAGACCCCGCGGCCGACGAGGTAGCCGAAGAAGCCGAAGATCAGGATGCTGGAGCCGAGCGTGTTCGCGGAGCTGATGAACCACACGCCGAGCCCGCCGACCACGATGATGATCAGGCTGGCGACGAGGAACTTCACGATCCCCCGCGCCGCCGCGATGAACCCGAGGATGAGGAACGGCACCGTGTTGGCCATCAGGTGCCCGAAGCCGCCGTGCATGAACGGCGCGGTGAAGATGTCCGGCAGGTCGTCGACGTCCCGCGGCTGGATCCCGAACCGGTCGAGCCACCCGTCGCTCGTGTAGTCGACCGCCTCCAGCACCCACATCACGGCGGTCACGGACAGGATCAGCACGCCCGCCGAAAGCGCGCGAGCGCCGTGCGTGGCGAGCGATTCGGAACGCTGCCGGTCGGGGGTATAGCTCATGTCAGCCACCGTAAGTCTGGACGTCCCTGCATCGTCAACGCACGGGCCCCCCGGAAGGTGCCAGGGAGCGCTTCCGGCATGACCTGCCGAACAGCCGGCTCGTGGAGAAGGTGGCCCTCGTCCCCTGGGCGGCGTCCCCTAGGCGGCCGAGGCGTGCTCCGGCTCCGAGGCGTCCCGCGGACCACGATGACGGGCAGCGGGCGCCGCGCGGGGGCGTCGGCGGTCCGGCGCAGGTAGCGGCGCTCCTCGGGGGTCGTCCCGCCCCAGATGCCGTCGGGCTCGCCGACCTTCAGGGCCCACGCGAGGCAGTCGGCCTTCACCGGGCAGTTGGCGCAGATCGCCTTGGCGGCGTCCTCCTGCGCCTGGAGCACCGGCGCGGAGTACCCGATCGGGAAGAACAGGTCAGGATCGGCGCCGCGGCAGATGGCGTGGTCGGTCCAGTGTTCCTCGTTCTCGTTGTTGTGCATTGGATCTCCCTGCGCGGCGACGAGACCACCGTGCAGTCCGGAGGTGGTCTCCACTCAGCGTAGTACTACAACTCGTAGTACTACAAGACATACGTGAACGTTGCAAATTAGCGCCCCGATAACCTGGGAGTGTGCAGAGTGATCAAGAAGTGACCTTCCGCGATGCGACCGTGGACGATCTGCCCCAGATCGTCCGGCTACTCGCCGACGATCCCCTGGGCGCCACGCGCGAAACACCGGGAGAGGACATCCCGGAGGCCTATTTCTCCGCCTTCGCCGCGATCGACAAGGACCCCAACAACACCGTCGTCGTCGCGGAGGCCGGCGGGCGGGTCGCCGGCACGCTCCAGCTCACCTTCATCCCCGGCCTCACCTACACCGGCGGCGAGCGCGCGCAGATCGAGGGCGTCCGCGTCGCGGCCGAGTACCGCGGCGCCGGCCTCGGCCAGCAGATGATCAACTGGGCCATCGACCGGGCCCGCGCCCGCGGCTGCCGCGTCGTCCAGCTCACCACCGACCGCCAGCGCCCCGACGCGATCCGCTTCTACCAGAAGATCGGCTTCCGCCCGTCCCACATGGGCATGAAGTACCACCTCACCTGAGAGCCTCCTGCCGGCGCACCGTCATGGGGCCGCCCGGTGGCCCGCACTCTGCCCCTGTAGCGCCCTTACCTGCCGCGGCGTCCTCCCCCGGTCATCCGTACGCGGCGTGACGGTCAAGCGTACGGAAGGTTTCTTTTGCCGATCATCTCGGCGTGAAATGCTGGTCATCTGCGTGGTGTGCGCCGTGTCATCGATCAGCCCGGAGGAGCAGAGCGTGACCGAAAGGCATCTGGAGATCGAGCAGAAGTACGACGCCGCGGCCGCCTTCGCCCTGCCGGACCTGGACGGGCTGCCGGGCGTGGCGTCGATCGGGGAGCCCGAGGTCCACGAGCTGCACGCCACCTACTTCGACACCGCCGGCCTGCGGCTCGCCGCCGCGGGGATCGCGCTGCGCCGGCGGCGGGGCGGGCACGACGCCGGCTGGCATCTCAAGGTGCCGGCCGGGCCGGACGGCAAGGAGGAGCTGCGGGCTCCGCTCGGCCGGCCGCTGGTCGTCCCGGCGCGGCTGGCCGGGCTGGTCGCGGCGCGCACGCGCGGGGCGGAGCTGCGCCCCGTCGCGACGCTGGAGACGCGGCGGACGGTCGTCCGGCTCCTCGACGCGGACGGCGACCTGCTCGCCGAGGTCGCCGACGACCTGGTGACCGGGCGCGGCGAGCAGGACGCCGAGCCGCGGCACTGGCGGGAGATCGAGGTCGAGCTGGGGCCGCGCGGCACGCCGGAGCTGCTGAAGGCGGCCGGCAAGCGGCTGCGCAAGGCCGGGGCGAAGAAGGCCAAGTCGTCGTCCAAGCTGGGGCGGCTCCTCGGCGCCGCGATCGTGCCGTCGGAGGAGGCGGCGCAGCGGGCCGCGGCCAGGTCGCGGCTCACGGAGGCCACCTCCAACGGGAAGGCGCCGTCGATCACCACGGGCGAGGTCGTGCTGGCCTACCTCGCCGAGCAGGTCGAGGCGGTCCTCCGGTACGACCCGAAGGCGCGGCTCGGGGAGGAGGACGCGGTCCACCGGATGCGGGTGGCGGTCCGCCGGACGCGGAGCGCCCTGCGCAGCTACCGTCCCGTCCTCGACACCGAGCGGACCGTGGAACTCGGCCCCGAGCTGCGGTGGCTGGCGCAGGTCCTCGGCGAGGTGCGCGACCTGGAGGTGCTGCGCATGCGGTTCCGGGACGCACCGGCCTTCCTGCTGGACGATCTGCGGCGGCAGGAGGGCGCCGCGTACCGGCGGATGAACGCGGCCCTGAAGGACCAGCGGTACTTCACCCTCCTCGACGAGCTCGACCGGCTCGTCGCCGACCCGCCGTTCGCGATGGGGGCCGAGCGGAAGGCCCGCAAGGAGCTTCCCGGGCTCGTCACCCGCGCGTGGGACCGGATGGCCAAGGAGTACGGGTCGATCAGGACGGCCCGCGACCCCGACTACGCGCGCCACGAGACCCGCAAGGCCGCCAAGCGCGCCCGGTACGCCGCCGAGCTGGCGGTCCCGGTGCTGGGGGTGGCGGCCAAGCGGGTCGTGAAGGACGCCAGGCGCATCCAGGAGGTCCTCGGCGACTACCAGGACGGCGTGATCGCCATGGAGCACCTGGAGAACGCCGCCGGGCGCGCGAGGACGACCGGGGAGGCGTTCACGCTCGGCGCCCTCTACGGCAAGGAGAAGTGCGAGGCCGAGGCCGCCCGGGACCGGCTCGCGACTACGTGGTCCCAGACGCTGGGGCCCTCGTTCTAGAGCCGTCCGTTCTGGGGCCGTGCCGCTCCAGGGCGGCCATCGAGCCGCCCGCCAGGTGTGCGGTCCAGAACTCGCCCTTCCGCAGCTCCGGGTCCTCCGGCACGTCCTCGCCCAGCTTCGCGCACAGCCCGCCGATGAGCTCGGAGACGACCTCGCCGTGCGTGCAGACGACGGTCGGTTCCCCGGCCAGGGCGAGCAGCCGCTCCACGGCCTGTTCCGGGTTCGTGTCGCCGACCGTGAACGCCGGCTCCGTCACGATGGACGTGCGGGCCAGGCGCGCGTAGGGCAGCACGGTCTCCAGGCAGCGCGCCGTGGTCGAGCTGACCACCCGCATGGGCCCGTAGGAGTGCAGCAGGGCGGCGAGGGCGGCCGCCTCCGCGCGGCCCGCCTCGTCCAGCGGGCGCAGCTCGTCGGCGTCCCGCCACGCGTGCTTCTCCCCCGCGCTCGCGTGCCGCAGGATCACGAGCGGCGACGTGCGGGCGGGGCCGCTCAGGAAGCCGCGCAGCAGGTCGGCGTCGTGCCGGTAGCTGAGCCTGGCCTCCGCCTCGTCCGCGGGCAGCCAGACCACGTCGTCGACCTCGTCGTTGGGGATGAACGCGCTCTCGGCCGCCGGGCGGGCGGCCCAGTAATCGACCTCCTTCACGCGGTCCCCGACGGGATAGGTGATGGTCGGCAGCCGCCGCCCGAGGCGCGGGACGATGCCCGTCTCCTCCTCGGTCTCGCGGACGGCGGCCCGCAGGAGGTGCTCGCCGCGGTCGGCCTTGCCCTTCGGGAACGACCAGTCGTCGTACCGGGGGCGGTGGATCAGCGCGACCTCCGGTCCGTCGCGCCACAGCAGGGCGCCCGCCGCCCGGATGACGCCGGGCCCGGGGTCAGCCATCGATCGTCCTCCAGCGGCGGGTCTTGACGAGGTGGGTCTGGATGTCGAGCAGGGTCTCGCCGGGGCGGGGCCGGTTCCGCGTCCAGGTGCCGTCGCCGGCGAGCGTCCACGCGTGGGTGCCGTCGTCGGGGGCGAGGTCGAGCAGGTCGAGCAGCCCGTCGCGCTGCGCCCGGTCGGTGACGGTGACGAGCGCCTCGACGCGGCGGTCCAGGTTGCGGTGCATCAGGTCGGCGCTGCCGATCCACACCTCGGGCTCGCCGCCGTTCTCGAACGCGAACACGCGGGAGTGCTCCAGGAACCGGCCGAGGACGCTGCGCACCCGGATCAGGTCCGACAGGCCGGGCACGCCGGGACGGAGCGCGCAGATGCCGCGGACCCAGACGTCCACCGGCACCCCGGCCCGCGACGCCCGGTACAGCGCGTCGATGACCACCTCGTCCACCAGCGAGTTGCACTTGATCCGCACTCGCGCGGGATGCCCGGACCGCCGGTTGTCGATCTCGTGCTCGATCCGTTGGACGAGCCCGGACCGCAGGTTGTTCGGCGCGACGAGCAGCCGGTGGTAGGAGCTCTGCCGCGAGTAGCCGGTGAGGTGGTTGAACAGGGCGCTGACGTCCTCGCCCACCTCGGGGTCGGCGGTGAGCAGCCCGAAGTCCTCGTACAGGCGGGCCGTCTTCGGGTGGTAGTTGCCGGTGCCGATGTGGCAGTAGCGGCGCAGCTGGCCCTCGGCGTCCTGCCGGACGATCAGCGCGAGCTTGCAGTGCGTCTTCAGCCCGACGAACCCGTAGACGACGTGGCAGCCGGCCGTCTCCAGCTTGCGCGCCCACGCGATGTTGGCGCGCTCGTCGAACCGGGCCTTCAGCTCGACGACGACCACCACCTGCTTGCCGGCCTCGGCCGCGCTCATCAGCGCGTCCACGATCGGGGAGTCGCCGCTCGTCCGGTACAGCGTCTGCTTGATCGCGAGGACGCGCGGGTCGGTCGCCGCGTCCTCGATCAGCCGCTGGACGGTCGTGGTGAACGAGTCGTACGGGTGGTGGACGAGGACGTCGCGCTCGCGGATGGCGCTGAAGATGCTCGCGTCCTCAGGAAGCGCCTCCTTGGACGGGACGAAAGGGGGGTACTTCAGCTCCGGCCGGTCGAGGTCGGCGATGGCCGCGAGCCCGCCGAGGTCGAGCGGCCCGGCGACGCGGTAGATCTGCCCCTCGTCCACCGCCAGCTCGGAGGTGAGCAGCTCCAGCACCCCCTCGGAGATCGACTCCTCGACCTCCAGGCGGACGACCGGGCCGAACCGGCGGCGCAGCAGCTCGCGCTCCAGGGCCTGCAGGAGGCCCTCGCTGATGTCGTCGTCGATCTCCAGGTCCTGGTTGCGGGTGACGCGGAACGCGTGGTGCTCGACGACCTCCATGCCGACGAACAGCTGCCCGAGGTGGGCGGCGATGACGTCCTCCAGCGGCGTGAACCGGTCCGGGGACGCCTCGATGAAGCGCGGCAGCAGCGGGGGCACCTTGACCCGGGCGAACATCGTGGCGTCCGTCTCCGGGTCGCGGACGATCACCGCGAGGTTCAGCGACAGGCCCGAGATGTAGGGGAACGGGTGCGCCGAGTCGACGACGAGCGGGGTGAGGACGGGGTAGATGCGGTCGCGGAAGAGGCGCCGCAGCCGCTCCTGCTCGGTCTCGGCCAGCTCGTCCCAGCGCAGGATGTCGATGCCCTCGTCGCCGAGCGCGGGCCGCATCTCGTGCCGGAAGCAGGACGCCTGCCGCAGCATCAGCTCGTGCGCGACCTCCCCGGTGCGCGCCAGCACCTCGCGGGGCTGCCGGCCGCTCGCGGACTGCACGGCGAGCCCGGTCGCCATCCGGCGGGCGAGGCCGGCGACGCGCACCATGAAGAACTCGTCCAGGTTGCTGGAGAAGATCGCCAGGAAGCGGACGCGTTCGAGCAGCGGGAGGTCCGGGTCCTCGGCCAGTTCCAGGACGCGCTGGTTGAATCTCAGCCAGCTCTCCTCCCGGTCGAGGAAGCGGTCATCGGGCAGCGCTTCGGACTGCTGGGGGAGGTGTTGTCCCGGATTAACGGTCATGCCGTAATTTTCCCTGATTAAGGTGAACGACTGTGAAACTCGCGGCCTTCGCCGACCTATCAGATACGTCGATCATGCCCGCGGTTCCAGCAGATCACTCCGGCTTCCCCGACCGAGCGGGACATGGCCTGCGGGTTGTAACGACCTGACTACAAAGAGGCTTCACGGCTCGGCCATGCGTGGGTAAAAGAAGAGGCGTGACCCATCACGAGCCTTCCATGCCGACGGTGTTCTGGCCGCGCTGCCGGACCGTCCACGGCTGCACCGGACGGGTGGCCGGAGAGACGGGAGGCTGCGCCGCCCACCTGCGCCCCCGCGAGTTCGAGCGGTTCGTGGGCGCGCTGCGTCCCGGCGCCGACCTCGACCTGCGCGGCGTCACCGTCACCGCCTGGCTGCTGGACGCCGTCCTGGACGCCGTCACCGGCCCGGACGGGCGCCCCCACCTCGGCCGGACGCGCTTCGACGGCGCCGTCCTGACGGCGGACGCGGGCCTGCGCGGCTGCTGCGTCGAGGGCGACAGCTCCTTCGACGGCGCGTGCTTCCTCGGCGGCGTGTCGTTCTACGACGCGCGGTTCTTCGGCAACGCCTCGTTCCGCGGCGCCCGTTTCGGACGCAACGTCTCCTTCCACGAGGCCCGCTTCCACCGGCACGCCTCGTTCGAGGAGGTCGTCTTCAGCGGCGACGCCGTGTTCGGCGAGACGCGGTGGCACGCCGACGCCGCGTTCCGGCGCGCCGTGTTCATGGGCGCGGCCAGCTTCGACCGCGCGCGGTTCGGACGGGACGCGGCGATGCAGGCGGCGTGCTTCGGCGGCCCCGTGTCCTTCAAGCGCGTCCAGGTGGCCCGGCACGCCCACTTCGAGCGGACGCGGTTCCGGCACGGCATGTGCCTCGGCCCGCTGGTGGCGGGCGGCCTGATCGGGCTGACCGACGCGGCCGTCCACGGCGCCCTGCGGGTGCACGCGGCGGCGCGGCTGGTCACGGCCCGCGGCGCGACCGTCCACGGGGACGCGGTGTTCCGGCTGCGGCACGCCGAGCTCGACCTGGAGGAGGTCGCGTTCGAGGGCCCGGCGGCCGTCCGGTCCCTGCCCCACCCGATCCAGGGGCTCACCGAGCCGCCGTGGACCGGCCCGGCCGACGTCCGGCTCGTCTCGCTGCGCCGGGCGGACACGGCGCGGCTCGTCCTCACCGGCGTCGACCTGAGCCGCTGCGGGTTCCTCGGGCTGCGGCGGCCGGACACACTGAAGATCGGCCGCGGCTGCTCGTTCGCGACCGTCCCCGGCCGGCACCTCGGCCCGTGGCGCGGCGCCGCGCGGGCCGTGCTCGCCGAAGACCTCGCCCGCGGCGCCGGCGGCACCGGCGACGTCCGGCTGCGGCCCCTCTACCTGGCGCTGGCCCGCGCCGCCGCCGACCTGGACGAGGGCCGGCTGGCCAGGGACTTCCGCTACAACGCGCACGAGGTGCGGCGGCGCGGCGAGCGCGACCCCTGGCGCCGCGCGGGCCTGCACGTCCTCTGGCTGACCTGCGGATACGGGCTGCGGGCCGGCCGCGCCGTCGCGTGGATCGTGGTCATCACGGCACTCGTCTGCTCGGGCGTGTCGCTGGTCCGCCACGACGCCCGGCCGCGGCACCCGAGCGGCCGGGCCCCCACCACCGCGTGGCGCCCGCCGGCCCACCGCACATGAGCGGCACAGGCACATGATCGGCACGGGCATGAGCGGCACGGGCAGATAACGGCGGCCTCTCGAAAGGTCGCGGGGTCGTTTTGTCAGACCCCTGGGTAATGATTTGTGTTATGAGCAGAGACACCCATCCGGGGGTGCAGTGCCCGCACTGCCAATCGCATCTCGCGCTCGTCCCCGTGTCCGGAAACTCCGCCGCCGCCGCACCCGCCCCCGTCCTGCCGATCGTGCTGAAGGAGGAATGGCAGCCGCCGCCCGTCGCCGAGGTTCTCGCCGTTTACGCCGGGCGCGCCAAGGACACCAGGACCGCGACCCGCGGCGCCGCCAAGGTCCGCGAAAGCATGAACCACGCCAGGGCCGCCGCCGCGCAGCGCAGGGCCGCGCAGAAAGCCGCCCGCCGGACCCCGAAAAGCGCCTGATCACATCTCGGCCACTAACACCGGGAGAAGGGACGGCACCGGCAGGCGGCACCGTCCCTCCGCCAAGGGCGTCAGCTCGGCCGCGAATCGGTCCAGCCGGTCGCGAGCGTGACCGTGGAATTCATCGTCCGCCCGGCGGGGACCGCCGACCCGGCCGCCGGCCTCACCATCACGTTCCGGCTGGCCAGCGCGGTACCGGACGGCACATCGATGATCAGCTCATGCCGGATGACGCCGGCCGGCGTCCTTTCGTCCAGGGCGATGGCGTCCCCCGTCCGCCCCTCCGGATCGGTGACCTTTCCGAGCGACCGCACCTCCGGCAGCCCGGCCAGCATCCGGAACCCGGCCGCCCGCACGGCGGGCTTCACCGGCATGTCCATCACCAGGCCGCGCGCCACGGTGTAGAGCCACTCGCCGGAGGCCATCGGCCGGTCCGACTCGGTGTCATGGCCCTCGTACCAGCGCAGCAGCTCCGCCTTGAGCCGCGCGGGGTCGGACGGCAGCGAGCGCAGGTCCTTCATCGTCACGTTCCGGCCCAGCCAGAACACCTTGTCGCCGTCGACCAGCGGCGAGCCGCTGAAGTGGCGCTCGCCCGGCGCGGTCGTCGCCGTGAACCCCTTGAGCCGTCCCTTGCCGCCCGGCGTGACGGGGACCTCGACCTTGAACGTGTCCGGCGACCCGGCCCTCCGCCAGGCCGCCTCGTCCGCCTTCGTCGCGGGCCTCGCGCCGAGGTCCTGCTCGGCGCCCCACGCCGTGCCGCCCGGCCTGCTCGGCGTCCAGCTCTCCGACCTGCTCCGCAGCGTGACGGCGTAGCGGTCGCCGCCCGTCCCCACCGTGTAGGTGCTGGACGAGATCGTCACCTGGTGCCAGTACGCCCGCACCCGCTCGGCCTGCCCGTCGGCCTTCCCGGCCGCCGCGAGCAGGACGGTCCGGGCGTCGAGCGCCACGGCCGCCCCGCCCCCGCTCCCCGGCCGCGGGCCGTCCCCATCGGTTCCGCCGCCCTCATTGATCATGGGCGCCGTCAGCACGGCCGCCGCGACGACCGCGCCCGCCGTGACCGCCCCGGCCAGCCCGAGGCCCCACGCCGGCCGCACCCGCCGCCGGGCCGGCGCCGGCGGCACCGCCGTGGGCGCCGCCGTGCGCGCCCCTGTGGGCGCCGCGGCCATGGCCCGCGCCAGCTCGGCGCGCCGGACGTCCTCGCCGACCGGCAGGTCCGGGTCCAGCTCGGCGGGCCGGGCCTCGCGCAGGGTCCGCAGCACGTCGTTCATGACATCTCCTCACTGATCATCCCCACCTGCGGACGCGACCCGGCCCGGCCCTCCGCCGGTTCCCGCGGGGCCGCCCCGGCCGCGCGGGCGAGCCGGCGGCGGGCGCGGTGCAGCCGCACCCGCAGCGCCGCCGGGGAGCAGCCGACGACCCGGGCGGCATCACGCGGCGCCAGGCCCTGCCAGGCGACGAGGATGAGGACCTCCCGGTCGCCCTCGGGCAGGTCCGCCATCGCGCGCAGGACGGCGAGCCGCTCCGCCACGTCCTCGGCGATGTCGCCGGACGCCCGCGGCGCCCACCGCCGCAGCTCGTGCGCGAACGCCTCGCGCCGCACCTGCGCGCGGTGCCCGTCGCGCAGCACGTTCCGCGCGACGCCGAGCAGCCACGGCAGCGCCGGGTCGGGCACGTCGGCGAGCCGCCGCCACGCCACCGCGAAGGTCTCGCTCACCACCTCGTCCGCGATCTGCCGGCCGGCGCGGGCGGTGGCGTACGCCCAGACCCGCTGGCGGCATTCCTCGTAGATCGCGGTGAAGCGCTGTTCATCGGGGACTTCGTCCGCCACCGCGTGGTCCTCCGTCCGTCCGGGTGTCGCTGTCAGGAGGTAGTGGGCCGAAACGCCGCATCGTTACGCGGCATGGGGACTTCGTGTTTTTCCGGCTACCACGTGCCTTTAACATTTGCTGGACGACAACGGACACCCCGCCCGACAGACCGGTCGTGCCGGACCGAAGGAGCACAACATGGCCGCGATGAACAGTCGCGGTGCGGAGCGGCTCCTCGGCGTGGCCGGCTCCCCGCACCTGCTCCTGGTCGAGGACGACCCCGGCGACGCCTTCCTGTTCGAGGAGCTGCTGACCGAGGCGCAGCCCGGCCTGCGGATCACCGTCGCGACCACGCTGGCCGAGGCGCTCACCGCGCTGCGCGCCGACATCCAGTGCGTCATCGTCGACCTGTCCCTCCCGGACGCGCAGGGCCTCGACGCGCTCCACCAGATGCGCAGGCACGCCCCCGCCACCGCCGTCCTCGTACTGACCGGGCTCGCCGACGCGCACGTCGGCGTGGCGGCCGTCGCCGCCGGCGCCCAGGACTACCTCGTCAAGCAGGACGTGGACGGCGCCCTGCTCACCCGCGCGATCAGCTACGCGATCGAGCGCAAGCGCGCCGACGAGACCGAGCGCCAGCTCGTCGAGGCGCGGGCGCTGAGCCAGGAGAACGCCCGGCTGGAGCGCGGCCTGCTGCCCGTCCCGATCCTGCACGACCGGACGCTCGGGCACCACACCCGGTACCGGCCGGGCCGCTACCGGGCCCTGCTCGGCGGCGACTTCCACGACACCGTGGAGACCGCGGACGGCACCGTGCACGCCGTGATCGGCGACGTGAGCGGGCACGGCGCCGACGAGGCGTCCCTCGGGGTCCGGCTCCGCATGGCGTGGCGGACGCTCGTCCTCGCCGGGCACACCGCCCCGCGGCTGCTGAGCACGCTCGACGCGGTGCTCCGGCACGAGCGGTGGAGCGACGAGATCTTCACGACCGTCTGCATGGCGACGATCGCGCCCGACCGGCGCAGCGCGCGGCTGTACCGGGCCGGGCACCCGCGCCCGCTGTTCTTCGGCCCGGACGGCGTCGATCCCGTCCCGGACGAGCCGCGCGGCCCGGCGCTCGGGCTGTTCCCCGTCGTCGACTGGCCCGCCCTCGACCTGGAGCTCGGCGACTCGTGGGGCCTGATGCTCTACACCGACGGGCTGATCGAGGGCCAGGCGGGCGCCCCCGGCGACTACCTCGACCTGGCCGGCCTGATCGAGCTGGCCCGTCCCGCGCACGCGGCCGGGCGGCGCGGCGACGTGCTCGTCGACGGGCTCATCGCCGAGGCCGAGCGCCTGAACGGCGACGTCCTGGCCGACGACCTGGCCGTACTGCTGCTGACCCGGGAGGACGACCGATGACCGAGGAGGGCTCGGACGGCGATACCGGGCGGGAACCGCGGATCACCGGGCCGGGGGTCGTGCTGCCCGAGACCGGCATCCCCGAGGGGCACGGGCTCGGCCGGGTCCGGCTCGTCCAGATCTACCGGATCGGCGCGCTCGTCCTGGGCGTGCTGCTGCTGGCCGCGGTCGTCCAGGCCGGGATCGCGCTGAACGGGAACAACCGGGCGCGGGACGTCCTCATCGACAAGGTCGACCCGGCGACGCTGGAGCAGTTCCGCCTGTCGACGGCCGTCACCAACCAGGACACGGCGATCCGCGACTACGCGCAGGACGGCGGCGCCGAGCACGTCGCGCGGTACCGGGCCGCCGTCCGCAGCGAGGCGGAGTCGGCCGCGCGGATGCGCCGGCTCCTCACCGGCGTGCCGGGCCATGAGGACGTCGACCGCCTGCTCGCCAGGGCCACCGCCGACTCGCGGGCATGGCGGGCCGAGTTCGCCGACCGGATCGCGGCCGGGCCCGGCGGGGAGAACGTGGACCCGGACGAGAGCAGGCGGGCGCGGCGGCTGCTCAACCAGGCGCGCGGCGACATGACGCCGCTGCAGGCCGCCATCGTCAGGGTGCACGAGCAGGCCGCCGAGGACCTGCGGTCCCGCGCGCGCACGGCCCAGTACTCGGCGCTCGCCGCGCTCGTCATGGTCGTCGTGGCGGCGCTGCTGCTCGCCCTGCTGTTCAGCCGGACAGTGCTGACGCCGGTGTCCGCGCTGACCGGACGCGTCCGCGCCGTGTCCCAGGGCGACTTCGGGCACCGGCTCGCCGACGTCCCCGGCCCAGCGGAGATCAACGAGCTGGCGGCGATCATCGACGCCATGCGCGCCCGGATCATCGACGAGTGGCGGGCCAGCGAGGACAAGACCCGCCGGCTGAACGAGCAGACGGCGGCGCTGAACGAGCAGACCGAGGAGCTGCGCCGCTCCAACGCCGAGCTGGAGCAGTTCGCCTACGTCGCGAGCCACGACCTCCAGGAGCCGCTGCGCAAGGTCGCGAGCTTCTGCCAGATGATCGAGCGCCGGTACGGCGACCAGCTCGACGAGCGCGGGCGGCAGTACATCGCGTTCGCCGTCGACGGCGCCAAGCGCATGCAGGCCCTGATCAACGACCTGCTGAGCTTCTCCAGGGTGGGGCGGATGTCGCGGCCGGAGGAGGCCGTCGCCCTGGACGAGGTCGCCCGGCAGGCGCTGGACAACCTGGCGACCCTCCGCGAGGAGACCGGCGCCGAGGTGGACGTCGCCGGCCTGCCCGAGGTGCCCGGCGACCGCACCCAGCTCACCCAGCTGTTCCAGAACCTCGTCGGAAACGCGATCAAGTTCCGGCGCCCGGACGCGCCGCCCCGGGTCACGATCGGCGTCCGCCGCGACGGCGACGAGTGGGTGTTCCACTGCACCGACAACGGCATCGGGATCGAGCCCCGGTACGCCGACCGCATCTTCCTGATCTTCCAGCGGCTGCACCCGCGCGACGAGTACACCGGGACGGGCATCGGCCTGGCGCTCTGCAAGAAGATCGTCGAGTACCACGGCGGCCGGATCTGGCTCGGCACCGACGGGCCGGAGGACACCCCGGGCACGACCTTCCACTGGACGCTGCCCGCGCGGCCGTCCGCCGACAACGCCGACAACGCTGACAACGGAGACACGGATGAATGAAGGCCCGCGCCCCATCGAGGTCCTGCTGGTCGAGGACGACCCGGGTGACGTCCTGCTGACGGTCGAGGCGTTCGAGCACAACAAGGTCAACAACTCCCTGCACGTCGTCAACGACGGCGAGCAGGCGATGGCGTTCCTGCGCCGGGAGGGGGAGTACGCGGACGCCCCGCGCCCGGACCTGATGCTGCTCGACCTGAACCTGCCGCGCAAGGACGGCCGCGAGGTGCTGCAGGAGGTCAAGGACGACGACGACCTGCGCCGGATCCCGGTCGTCGTCCTCACCACGTCCGAGGCGGACGAGGACATCCTGCGCAGCTACCACCTGCACGCCAACGCCTACGTCACCAAGCCCGTCGACTTCGACCAGTTCATCTCCGTCGTCCGCCGCATCGACGACTTCTTCGTCACCGTGGTCAAGCTCCCGCGCTGACGTCCGGCCTGCCCCCCGAGGCGGACGATCACCCCCTGATCCCGGTATGCCGCGGTCGTCCTCGTGTGTAACAGTGGAGGGCATGGTGGACACGTCGAGTGAGCAAGCCGAGGACTCCGCCGCCGCGCTCGACGACGCGGCCTCCACCCTGATGGACGTCTGGTCGCGCGCCCACAACGCCGCCGACGTCCCCGTCCCGTCCGCACAACTGCGCGCGCTGTTCGTGCTGGAGCGCGGCCCGGTCAACATCAGCCACCTGGCGGGCACGCTGGGCGCCCTGGTGTCGTCGGCGAGCCGCCTGTGCGACCGGCTGGAGGCCGCCGGCCTGCTGACCCGCGACCCGGGGCGCGATCGCCGCGAGGTGACGGTCCGGCTGAGCCCGGACGGGCAGGCGCTCCTCGACCGGCTCCGGCTGCGCCGCCGCGCGGACCTCGCCCGCGTGCTGGCCAAGATGCCGGCGCCCGCGCGGGCCGCGCTGCTGTGGGGGCTCACCGAATTCCACGACGCTGCCTCCAAGCGCGACGGCGAGGACGGCTCGGTCTCCATACGCGTCTGACCTGTCCCATGAATCCGCTTTTCTCGGCTTAGTCGCGACGCTCCACAAAGAGCCAATAAAATCGAGGCTTATCGACATTTACATTCGCGGGTTCCGGCGCGTTTTTCGCCATTACCGCTACGGGCGCCTTCACCACTACTAACATCGCGGCCCATGGCGACAACAATGGCCCGGCGGCATTCCGCCCGTGCCCTCACCGCGGGCGGGCTCACCGCCGTCCTGCTGCTGTCGCTCGCCGGCTGCGGCGGGGCGACCCGGCAGAACACGGCGTCCGCGGGCGGAGGACGGAGCGGGGGCCCGGGGGCGGCGGGAGCCGCCAAGGTCCCCGAGGCGACCACGTTCACCACGATCTCCGGCGCCCCCAGGGACGACGCGCCCGACGGCACCACCGACGGCCTGGTCGCGCACCCGGCCACGGCGGCGGCGGTGTTCGACCGTCCGGGCGGGCGCCGGATCGCCACCCTTCCCACCACCGAACTGGGCGGCCCTACCTGGGTGCCCGTGGTGGAGAGCTCCGGCGACTGGCGGCGGGTGCTCCTGCCGAGCCGTCCCAACCAGGCGAGCGGTTGGGTCTCCGCCGCCGGGCTGAAGACGGCGCACTCGCCCTACACCGTCCGGGTCGAGCTCGCCCAGAGGCGGCTCACGCTGCGCAGGTCCGAGCGCACGGTCGGCCGGTGGAAGGTCGCGGTCGGCGGCGCGAAGACCCCGACACCGCCGGGCCGGACGTTCCTCATGGCGAACCTCGCGCCGGCCAAGAAGACGCCGAGCCCGACCGTCCTGCCGCTCGGCACCCACTCGGCGACCCTCGACACCTTCGGCGGCGGTCCCGGCACCGTCGCGCTGCACGGCTGGCCCGACGCCTCGGTGTTCGGCAAGGCGATCACGCACGGCTGCGTCCGGGTACCCGCGGACGCGCTGAAGGCCCTGTCCCGCGTCCCGCTCGGATCACTGGTGCTCATCACGGCCTGACCGGCCGCAGGCACCCCCAGCTCTCTCAAGAATCGGAGTACGTCCATGCGTCACACCCATCTCGCCAAGCGCCTCGCCACGACCGGGCTCCTGGCCGCCGGCCTCGCCGCGCCCGCCGCGCCCGCCCTCGCCTCGGCGCCCGCCCTCGCCGCGACGCCCGGGGGCGAGGGCTCCGCGTACGGGCTGACGGTCACCGGGCCGGTGGCCGTCCCGCCGGTGCCCGCCGTCGCGTCCCGCACGGGCACGGTCAGCAAGAGCCTGCTGCGGGAGAACCGCACCGGGCTCGTGTCGGCCTCCGCGCTGGACGTGAAGGCCTCCGCCGCCCGCGCCAGCTCGACCGTCGCGCGGCTGGCCGTCCCGAAGGCCAAGCTGCTGGCCAGCGCGGTGTCCGCGAAGTGCACCGCCGGGCGCGGCTCGGCGCACCTCGCGCACGCCGTCCTCGCCGGCCGCCGGCTGGACGCCTCGCCGCCGCCGAACACCACCGTCCCCGTCGACGTGGACGGCCTCGGCCGGACGTCCCTGGTCCTCAACAAGCAGCAGCGCACGGCCGACGGCCGGCTCGCCGTCACCGCCATGGAGCTGAACCTGCCCGGCGGCAAGGGCGCCGTCCGGGTCGCGTCCGCCACCTGCGGGCGCGCGAAGGCCCCGGCCGAGGCGCCCGCCCCGACCCCGGTCGAGCACGACCTGCCCGTCACCGGCTGACCGGTGCCCGATGCGCGGCCCGGTGGGCAACAGCCCGCCGGGCCGTCTCCATGCCGGTCAGCCCGCCAGCGACTTCTCGAAATGCACGACCGAGCCCCTGCTCCGGTCCCGCGCGGCGATCCGCAGGTCCTCCGTGAACGCCCGCATCAGCCGCAGCCCCCGCCCGTGCTCGGCGAGCGGCGGCGCCTGCGCGCCCTCCCAGCCGTCGGCTCCTTCCGCCGCGTCGTCCGTGCCCCCGTCGATGACGTCCACGACGCATCGCGCCCCGTCCATCCGCGCCCGGACCTCGTACTCCATTCCGGCCGCCGCGTGCTGAATGACGTTCGCGCACGCCTCGCCCAGCGCGAGCGCGATATCGGCACGGATCTCGGATCCCACTCCGAGCCCGCGGAGGGAGGCGTCGAGCGTGTGCCGCACCAGCGGTGCACTCTCGGCGTTCCTCGGCAGGGTCATTTCGAGAACGACCTCCATGCCAATCGCCTCCGTTCCCTCGACTGGCAGATTTCCCCTTGATCCTGAAGGGAAACTCCAGCCACCGGAAAAAGAGATGACCGGAAGCGCCATTATCGGAACGCCGGGCCAGGCTACTCGTCGGCGCGGCCCGCCAGCCGCCGGGCGGCCGCCACCTGTTCCTCGTCCAGCCCCTGGTAGTCACGGTGCCGGTGCTGCTCGGCCTGATCGTCGATCCATTTACCGTGCGCCTCCCAGGCGGCCTGCTTGCTGACCCCGGTCGCCGCGCCGATCTGCGCCCACGACGCCCCGGCCCGCCGCGCGGACCGGACGGCGAGCTGCCGCCCGTACACCGCCTTCCGCGCGATCACCTCCCCGAGCGCGAGCATCTCGAGCACCTCCTCGCGCCCGAGCGGCGACTCCCCCACGGCGTCCCGCACCCACAGCTCGTCGTACCTGGCCGCCGCGCTCGTCAGCGTGATGTCCCGCTCTATCGCATCTGGAGTGACCATCCCGCGAGTCTGCGCGTCAAGCTACCCTGACGTCAAGTCTTCTTGACGAATTTCTTCTGGCGCGGGTCCCTTGACCGGGCGCGCCGAACGGGCAGACTGGTGCGGTGGTCAAGTCGCTGCGTCCCCAGAACTACAACGAGGTCCTGTACGTCGGGCACTTCTTCCGCAAGGGCGTCCCGGTGCTCATGGACCTGACGGACCTCACGGACGGCGACGCCAAACGCCTGGTCGACTTCGCCACCGGTCTCGTCTTCGGCCGCGGCGGCGCCCTGGACCGCGTCGACCGGAAACTGTTCCTCCTCCAGCCCTGATCAATCGAGATAGTCCTCCAGCAGCGCGGGCGTCAGGTTCGCCCGTTCGGTCTGGCGGACGAATTCGGCCACGTCCGCGGCGAACGTGCGCCGGAAGTGCGCGAGGACGATGTCACCGGGCTTGAGCCGGTTCCCCGCGGCGAAGGTCGTCTTGCCTCCGGCTATTTCGGCGCTCCAGTTCACGATGTGCGTGATGCCGCATTCGGCGGCGGCGTCGGCGGTGGTCTCGTCCCGGGCGCCATAAGGCGGACGCAGCAGCGTCGGACGGCGGCCGAAGTCCTTGGCGAAGTCGTCCGAGGCACCGCAGATCTCGTGGCGCTGCGCATCGCGCGACATGCCCTCCAGGTTCGGATGGGTGAGGGTGTGGTTCTCGACGACGGACCCGGTCTCGCGGGCCAACCGGGCGAAGAATCCGGGGTCGGCGCGGACGTACTGGGCGGTGAGGAAGAAGGTCGCCTTGACCTTCGCGTCGCGCAGCGCCTTGACCATTCCGGGGTCACGGGTGACGCCGTCGTCGATGGTCAGGAACGCGACCCGATCGGTCGTCCGCACCCCGTAGACGGTGTTGTCCGGAGGGGCACCGGGCGCCGATCTGACGATGGCGGTCTCAGCGCCGCAGGCCAGCGCGAAAAGGGGAAGTGACACGATCACGAGCCATTTCTTGGTCATCATGGCGGTCACGCTAGAAAGCGGAAACCTCGGGCCATTCACGCCTTTCACTCGGCTGCCCGGCGGTTTTCCGTAGGTTGTGTAACAGCGTCCGGCGCGTCCCGGCCCGGCGGATAGCATCGCCGCATCATGAGGAGAACGCTCACGGTCGTGCTCGCCGGGCTGGCCCTGACCGGATGCGGGACGCCCGGAGCCGGGCTGCGCGTCGAGGGCCGGGCCGAGGACGTGCGGGCGTCGACACCGCCGGTGGCGGACGGCAGCCCCACGGTCGACGAGGTCCGCGTGCTCCGCGACGACCCTGGCGTCGGCCACCGCATCAAGGCCGCGGTGGCCCGCCCCTGCGCGAACGGCGCGTTCCGCGGCTGGTACCCGGTGTACACGCGCTACGCCACGGTCGGCGGCGCGGGCACGGTCGTGCTGATGGACGTTGCCGGCTGCGAGGACCACACCGCCTGCGGCGGCACGCTGGGAGCGTTCGTCTACCGCCTGGACGAGGGACGCCCCGAGCGGGTCTTCGGCACCGAGGAGGCAGGCGGCCGGGTCACGGCGGACGGCACCGGCCTCCGCCTGGAACGTCCGGTGTTCAACCCCGGCGACGACGAGCCGTGCCCGAGCACGACCCGCGCGACACCGCTGCGCTGGGACGGCACCCGGTTCGCGGAGGCCGGCCGGTGAGCCACGTGCTCCTCGTCGAGGACGACGACGTGATCAGGGAGACGACCCAGCTCACCCTTGAACGCGACGGCTTCCGCGTGACCGCCTCCGCCGACGGCCGCGCGGCCCTGGACGCCTTCCACGCCGAACGTCCCGACCTGGCCCTCCTCGACGTGATGCTCCCCGGCCTCAACGGCGTGAGCCTGTGCCGCCGCATCCGCGAGGCGAGCCTCATCCCGGTGATCATGGTGTCCGCGCGGGACGACCCGGTGGACATCATCGTGGGCCTGGAGGCGGGCGCCGACGACTACGTCACCAAGCCGTTCGACGGCGCCGTCCTGACCGCCCGCATCCGCGCCCAACTCAGGCGCGCGGGACAGCCGACCCGACCGACCGGAGTCCGCCGCTTCGGCGACGTCGAGATCGACCCGGACGGCGTGCAGGTCCGCCGCGCGGGGAAGATCGTCGCGCTGACCCCCACCGAGATGAAGCTCATGCTCCGGTTCGCCGAGTCCCCCGGCACGGTCCTGACCCGGGACGTCCTGCTCGCGAACGTCTGGGAGTACGAGGCGGGCGGCGACACGCGCCTCGTCGACGTGCACGTCCAGCGCCTCCGCAACAAGATCGGCGCCGACCGCATCGAGACCGTCCGGGGGTTCGGCTACAAGCTGCGGAACACCGAATGAGCCTGCGCTGGAAGATCTCCGCGGTGATCGCCCTGGTCAGCACGGCCGCGGCGGTGGCGCTCAGCCTGACCGTGCACATCGCGTTCGCCCGCCGCCAGGCCGACGAGGCGCGCCGCCTCCAAACAGAGCGCCTCGACCTCGTCCTGCGCGAGTACGCCCGCACCGGCGCCCCGGCCTTCGGCGGCACCCTCGACGACCCCGACCTCCCCCCGGAACTCCGCAGAGCCGCCGCCCGCGGCAACCACGCCACGCTCCTGGACGGCGACACGATCTGGGCGGCGGCCCCGGCCGGCGGCAGCGTGATCTCCCTCGCGTCCACCTATGAGGGCCGCCGCGCACAACTCGCGTCCCTCGACCGGGTCCTGCTCTTCGGCTCCCTCGCCGTCGTCGCCTGCGGGACGGGCGCCGGCGTCCTGATCGGCGCGCGGCTCTCGTCCCGCCTCCGCCGCGCCGCCGCGGCGGCCCGCCAGGTGGCGGACGGCGAGCACGGCACCCGGGTCGGCGACGCCGTCGGCGACCGCGCCCGCGACGAGACCGCCGACCTCGCCCGCGCGGTGGACGCGATGGCCACCGCCCTCCAGGCCCGCCTGGACGCCGAACGCCGCGTCACCGCCGACATCGCGCACGAGCTCCGCACACCCCTGACCGGCCTCACCACCGCGGCGGAACTCCTCCCGCCGAGCCGCCCCGCCGAGCTGGTGCGGGACCGCGTCGGCGCGCTCCGCGGCCTGGTCGAGGACGTCCTGGAGGTCGCCCGCCTGGACACCGCCACCGAGCGCGCCGACCTGTCCGAGGTGCCCCTCGGCGCGTTCACGTCCCGCCGCGTCCAGGCCCTGGCCCCCGGCGCCGAGGTCGCCGTGCGCACCGACACGGTCGTCGCGACCGACCCCCTGCGCCTCGAACGCATCCTGACCAACGTCCTGGCCAACGCGACCCGCCACGGCGCCCACCCCATCCACGTAGAGGTGGACGGCCCCACGATCACGATCCGCGACCACGGCCCGGGCTTCCCCGACGACCTCCTCCAGGAGGGCCCGACCCGCTTCCGCAAGGGCTCCACCGAAACCCCAGGCGGCCACGGCCTAGGCCTGACCATCGCCAAGGGCCAGGCAGCCGTCCTAGGCGCCACCCTGACCCTCACCAACCCCCCACACGGCGGCGCCCAAGTAACCCTCCACCTCCCATACCGTCCATAGGACCGTCGCCGCACCCATTGGCTAGCGGAGCGCGTCGCGCTCGCGCCGGGCCTCGTCACGCTCGACGGTCAGCACGGCGATCTCCTCGGCGACCCGGTCGAGGAACCGGTCGACCTGCTCGATGCTGTAGCCGGTCGCCAGGCGCGTCGTCGCGAAGCCCACCCGCATGACCTGCGCGGCGGTAAGCCGGTCGACGCCGGGCACCGTCGCATGGCGAGCCTTGACCGGGTCGCTCGCCACGCCGAGCGCTTCGGCGAGCACGGAAACCGTCTCACTGAGGGCGTCCAGCTTCCTATGCAGTTCAGAGTCGGTCATGGCCCCGTCCTAGCAGTCCCTCGGCACTGGCACCGGACGTTCGGTACCGACATATGTCAGGTCGGCAAGGAAGAATCCGACCGGTCCGGAGTAAGACGTCATCTCATTTGGCGAGTCGGCGGTGACAGATGAGGGTGGCGGCGATACCGACGAAGGCCAGGAAGTGCTCGGGCTTGCGTTCGTAGCGGCGGTGCAGGCGGCGGCAGCCGCTCAGCCAGGACACCGTCCGTTCCACCACCCAGCGGTGCCGCCCCAGCCGGTCGGAGGACTCGATGCCGCGGCGCGCGATGCGCGGCGTGATGCCCCGCCTGCGTAGCCAGCGCCGCAGGTCGGCGTAGTCGTAGCCCTTGTCGCCGTGCAGCTTGGCGGGACGGCGCCGACGCGGCCCGCGCCGGGAGCGGATCGGCGCGATG
>NZ_FOVH01000021.1 GCF_900115095.1 Actinomadura madurae | reverse complement strand
CGCTGCCGAGTGTTGGTAGCCTGGACCGGTCTCGCGGCAGGTGCGCCCGGCGATCCGGGGTTCGGCGCCGCCGCGGGGGACGCAACAGCCCTCCTGTCACGGAGAGACCGTGACCGCATCAGTCCAGAGGAGGTAGGGACACAGCATGCGTCGTTACGAACTCATGGCCATTCTCGACCCCGCCATCGACGAGCGCACCGCCAACGCGGCGCTCGACCCGTACCTGAAGGTCGTCAAGGACGGCGGCGGCAGCGTGGAGAAGATCGACGTCTGGGGCCGCCGGCGCCTGGCGTACGACATCCAGAAGAAGTCCGAAGGCATCTACGCGGTGGTCGACCTGTCGGCTGAGCCTGCCACGGTCAAGGAGCTCGACCGGCAGCTCAACCTGAGCGAGTCGATCCTCCGTACCAAGGTCATCCGCCCCGAGGTCCACTGAGCCTGGCTCAGCCCTCTCAGCAGCCGGAGCGAGCCCCATGGCAGGCGACACCGTAATCACGATCGTCGGGAACCTCGTCGAGGACCCGAATCTGCGTTTCACGCCGAGCGGCCAGGCGGTCGCGTCCTTCCGCATCGCCTCGACGCCGCGGTTCTTCGACCGCCAGTCGGGCGACTGGAAGGACGGCGAGGCGCTGTTCCTGACCTGCAACGTCTGGCGGCAGGCCGCCGAGAACGTGGCCGAGACCCTGCAGCGCGGCATGCGGGTGATCGTGCAGGGACGCCTCAAGCAGCGCTCCTACGAGACCCGCGAGGGTGAGAAGCGCACCGTCTTCGAGATCGAGGTCGACGAGGTCGGCCCGTCGCTGCGCAACGCCACCGCCAAGGTCAACAAGACCCAGCGGCAGGGCGGGGGCGGCGGTGGTTTCGGCGGCGGCGGAGGCGGCGGCCAGGGCGGCGGCGGCTTCGGCGGCGGAGGCCAGCAGGGCGGCGGTGGTTTCGGCGGCGGCCAGCAGGGCGGCGCGCCGGCCGACGACCCGTGGGCCACCAGCGGCGGCGGCGGGGGCGGCGGAGGCTTCTCCGACGACCCGCCCTTCTAACAGATCAAGTACACGTCCATTCCCGCGTGAGCGGGGCTCTCCCAAAGGAGCACCACGATGGCGAAGCCACCTCCCCGCAAGCCGAAGAAGAAGGTTTGCGTTTTCTGCCAGGAGAAGATCTCCTACGTCGACTACAAGGACACGGGCCTGCTGCGGAAGTTCATCTCCGACCGCGGCAAGATCCGTGCCCGGCGGGTGACCGGCAACTGCACCCAGCACCAGCGCGACGTCGCCACGGCGATCAAGAACGCGCGCGAGATGGCGCTGCTGCCGTACACCAGCACCGCGCGCTGAGGCAGGAGGAACGATCATGAAGCTCATCCTGACCCAGCAGGTCTCCGGGCTCGGCGAGCCCGGAGACGTCATCGAGGTCCGCGACGGCTACGGCCGCAACTACCTCGTCCCCCGCGGGTTCGCGATCAGGTGGACCCGGGGCGCCGAGAAGGAGATCGACTCCATCAAGAAGGCGCGTTCGGCCCGCGAGATCGCGACCGTCGAGCACGCCAAGGAGGTCGCCGACCGGCTCGGCGGGCTGCGCGTCACGCTGCGCACCCGCACCGGCAGCAACGGCCGCCTCTTCGGCGCCGTGACGGCCGCCGACATCGCCGAGGCCGTCCGCGCCGCGAACGGCCCCGACCTCGACCGCCGCCGCATCGAGATCGGCAACCCGATCAAGACCGTCGGCACCCACCGCGTCAGCGTCCGCCTGCACAGCGACGTCAACGCCACGATCGACGTCAACGTCCTCGAGGCCTGACACCCGCTCCACCGACGGCCCCCGCCCACCCGGACGGGGGCCGTCACCATTTCCAGACACCCCACCCCCACCGCCCCTACACGCACCACCGCGTCCCGCCACCCACACCGCGCCCGCCCCACCCAGCGCCGCTCTCGGTCCAGGTCATGCTCCGGACGCCGTCGCCTCGCGCGACCGTTTCTAGCTCGCCGGCGTTTCGCCTCGACGCACCTCGCGCCGCCCTCGGGGCGGGCCATGCTCCTGTCGCTGCCTCGTGTGGGCGGTTCTCGCCGACCGCATCTCGTCTCCTGGAGATCGTTTCGTTGATGGCGACGGGCTTCCGCGCCGCGCTCCGCGGGATCGGGTTCGCCCGCTCGTTGGCTGTGGCGGCGCGGCCGGCCGCCGGGGCTGAGGCGACACCGTACGGGTTATTGGTCCGTTCCGCTGCTCGTGCTTCCGCCGTGGGGTGCGTTGGGGGGCTTTGTCCGGGGTGAAAGTGGCGGGGACCGGGGTCTGGGGTGGGGTGTTGTTGGGCGGTGGGTTGTCCGGGGTTGGGGTGGACGGGGGCTTGCGGGGCCTTCGGGGTGGGTGGGGTGGTGTTATGGCCATGGTTTCGCGTGAAACGTCCGTGAATCGCCCTGTGTTTGGGTGGTCAACTTTGGGGCGATTACGTTCCGTGATCACATAATCGCGGAATGAAGGGGGACGGTGGTGAACGCGCATTCGGGGGAGGGCGCGAGCGACCGGGACGGGGCGGTCCGGCGCGTGACGCGACGGTCGCTCATCGGGGGTGCGGTGGGAGCGGGACTGCTGGAGATGATGTCCTGGGGGACGTCCCACCAGAATGTGGCCATGGCGGACGAACGTCTTCACGGGACCGGCGAGCAGGTCATGTTCAGGGCCGAGGCCCCGCACGTGTACACGCGTGCGCAGTGGAACGCGAGGCCGCCTCGGCGTCCGGCGAGGATCCTCGGGCGGGCGCCGGACCGCATCATCGTGCACCACACGGCCACGGGGAACTCCAAGGACGGTTCGCTCGCCCACGCGTTCGGCCTGTCGCGGGCCATCCAGAACATGCACATGGACGGCAACGGCTGGGACGACACCGGCCAGCAGCTCACCATCAGCCGCGGCGGCATCGTGATGGAGGGGCGGAACCGGAGCCTGCGGTCTGTCCGGGCGGGGAACCTCGCCGTCGGCGCGCAGGTCCTGCACCACAACGAGCACACGATCGGCATCGAGAACGAGGGCACCTACGTGACGAAGGCGGTGCCGGACCGCCTGTGGAGCTCGCTGCTGGAGGTGTGCGTCTGGCTGTGCCGGCAGTACGGCCTTGATCCGTCCAGCGCCATCATCGGGCACCGCGACCTCAACAACACCTCGTGCCCGGGGGACGTCCTCTACGCGCGGCTGCCCGAGCTCCGCAAGGCGGTGGCCGCCCGTCTGGGGAGCTCGGCGGGGGTGGGGAAGGCGGTCGACGGCTCGGGTTCGGTCCTGCAGATCCTGCCACCGCTCGGCGGCTGAGCGGTCACGTCTCGGGGGTCGTGTAGCGGGTGCGGCGGCGGGCGATCTCCGGGTCGATGCCCTCGACGAGCGACCAGATGCCCGCGACCCGTTCGACCAGGGTCTCCGGGGGCAGGCCGGCGAGGCCCTCCGCCGCCAGGTCGTCGATCGCCTGAGTCAGCCGGGCCATCCGCTCGCCGTGTGTGGAACACATGTTCGAATAGTAGCGAGTGTGATGGCCGGTGCGGGTGTGATTCGCGGATTTCAGCGGACCGCGCCGGTGACCATCCAGCGGTCGCCGCGGGCGCGGAGGCCGAGGGTGAGCATGCGGGTCAGCATCCACAGGCCGATCGCCGTCCACAGTCCGACGAGGCCCGCGTCCGCCCGGTAGAGGACGATGGCCGCCGGCATGAAGACGGCGGTCGCGAGCAGCGTCGTCACGGCGAGGTAGGGGCCGTCACCGGCGCCGATCAGGATGCCGTCCAGGACGAACACCACGCCGGCGACCGGTTGCAGGACCGCGACGAGCAGCAGGGAAGCGAGGAGGAGGTTCCGGACGTCGCCGTCGGAGGTGAAGAGGCCCGGCAGCCACGGCCGCACGGCGAGGATCGCCAGCCCGAACGCGATGCCGCACCCGATGCCCCACCCGACCATCCGGCGGGTGACGGCCCGGGTGCCCGCGAGGTCGGACGCGCCCAGGTAGCGTCCCGTGATGGCCTGCCCGGCGATCGCGATGGCGTCGAGCGCGAACGCCATGAGCGTCCAGATCTGGAAACCGACCTGGAAGGCGGCGATCTCCGGGTCCCCCATCCGGGCCGCGATCGACGTCCCGACGATGAGGACGATGCGCAGCGCCGCCGTCCGGACGAAAAGGCCGAAGCCCGCGGTGGCCGACGTCCACAACCCGTCCAGGTCGGGACGGACGGGGGCGCCGTGCTCGCGCGCGCCGCGCAGCACCACGGCCACGTAGACGGCCGCGCTGCCCGTCTGGGCGAGGACGGTCCCCCACGCGGAGCCGGCGATCCCCCAGTCCAGGACGAGCACGAACAGTGCGTTGAGCAGCAGGTTCAGTGAGAAGCCGCCGACCGAAACGGCGAGCGGGGTGCGCGTGTCCTGGAGGCCGCGGAGTACGCCGGTCCCGGCGAACACGAGCAGCATCCCCGGGATGCCCAACAGGCTGATCTTGAGGTACGTCTCGGCGTGCGGCGCGACGCCGGGAGACGCGCCGAACGCGTCGACGATCCAGGAGACCAGCGGCCAGCCGGCCACGACCAGTGCCGCGCCGATGGCGAGCGCGAGCCACAGGCCGTCGATGCCCTGCCTGATCGCGGCCCGCATGTCCCCCGCGCCGACCTGGCGCGCCACCCCGGCGGTCGTGCCGTAGGCGAGGAAGACGCAGACGTAGACGATGGTGGTCAGGGCTTGCCCGGCGACGCCCAGTCCGCCGAGCTGGGCGGTGCCGAGATGCCCGACGATCGCCGTGTCGGACAGCAGGAAGAGCGGTTCGGCGACGAGCGCGCCGAAGGCCGGCACGGCCAGGCGCAGGATCTCGCGGTCGTGCGGGGTCGCGAGCCGGCGGGGGGAGGTCATCGCGCCGAGGGTACCAGGCTGTAACGTTCGTACGAAATTCAAGCCTTACATCAGGACGATCGGCCGACTTTCTTTCTCACACACCCCGTGGACGGCGTTCCCGCAGGTTAGCGGGATGCCGTCGAGGTCGTCCACGACGAATCCACAAAGTTGTCCACAGGTCGTGCACAACCGAATCGGCGTGTCTGCACAGGGAGTCCACAGGGTCGTCCACAGGCTGCTTTGCCCGCGGCGGCGCGGGGTCGCGAGAATGTCCGACGCGTCAGGTAGACGTGAGGTGAACGGGTCGGCGACGGGGCGGACGGCGACCACGAAGATGGGGGTGCGGCGGTGAGCGTGGCGGATATCGGCCCGCAGGACCACGAATTCGAGCGCACCCCTCCCCACGACATCTCGGCGGAGCAGGGCGTCCTCGGCGGCATGCTGCTCTCTCAGGACGCGATCGCCGAGGTCGTCGAGCTGCTGCGCACCCCCGACTTCTACCGTCCCGCGCACCAGATCATCTACGACGTCGTCCTCGACCTCTACGGCCGCGGCGACCCGGCCGACGCCGTCACCGTCGCCGGCGAGCTCACCAAGAACGGCGAGATCGGCCGCATCGGCGGCGCCCCCTACCTGCACACGCTGATCTCCCTCGTACCGACCGCGGCGAACGCCGGGTACTACGCGAAGATCGTCCACGAGCGGGCGATCTTGCGCCGCCTGGTCGAGACCGGCACCCGCATCGTCCAGATGGGCTACGCGGCCGACGGCGCAGACGCCGACGAGGTCCTCGACCGCGCCCAGGCCGAGGTGTTCGCCATCGCCGAGAAGCGCGCCGGCGAAGACTACGTCGCGCTCTCGGAGATCATGCCGGGCGCGCTGGACGAGATCGAGGCGATCGGCAGCCGCGGCGGCCAGATGGTCGGCTGCCCCACCGGCTTCGCCGACCTCGACGCCCTCACCAACGGCCTCCACCCCGGGCAGATGATCGTGGTGGCAGCGAGACCTGCCATGGGCAAGGCGGTTTGTCTGAACACTCCCCTTGCAACACCGTTGGGGTGGACCACTATGGGCGACGTGTCCGTTGGTGATCATCTGATCGGAGCCGATGGCAAGCCGACGCGCGTCGTCGCCGTGAGCGACGTCATGTACGACCGCCCCTGCTATGAGATCGAATTCTCCGACGGCGAGGTCATCGTCGCCGACGCCGAGCACCAGTGGCGCACCACGAGGTCCGGCGCCGCCTCGCCTCGCTGGGGCGACTTCTCCGGCCGGACGGCGTCTCCCGCGCGCGCCCTCGCCGGGCGGTGCGGCACTCCCGGCCGCGCCCCGACGGCACCCGGCGTCCGGCACCTCGCCGATCCCGCGCGCTGGGACGAGTTCGTCCGGCGATTCCACGGGCAGGCCGCCCGCGCCGGTGGGCACGCACCGAACCAGGCGACGCCCGGCAGGCGCCACCTTCCGGCGGGCAAGGGCGGCCACGGCACGGCCGCCTCCGCGAACGAGCCCGTCCCGCCGCTCACCGGGGGTCCCCGGATCCGGACGACCGAGCAGATCCACGCGACGCTCCGGCACGAGGGGCGTCCGGCCCACACCGTCGGGGTCGCCGCGGCCTTCGACCTGCCCGAGGCCGACCTGCCCGTCGCCCCGTACGTCCTCGGCGTGTGGCTAGGTGCCGGAGACGAGGACGAGGCCCGCATCACCTGCCTCGACGGCGAGGTCATCGCCCGGATCGAGGCGGCCGGTCAACACGTCGTCCCGGAGCCGGTCCCCGGCTGCCACCTCCTGCCCGGCCTGCGCGAGCGGCTCGGCGGCCTCGGCCTGCTGGACGGCGCGCACATCCCGGCGCCGTACCTGCGGGCGTCCGCGGCCCAGCGCCGGGCGCTGCTCGCCGGGATCCTCGACGTCGCCGGCCACCTGTCCGGTGACGGGCGCGTCGACGTGGTCTTCTCCAGCGCCCGGCTCGCCGGCGGGGTGCGCGAGCTCGTCCTCAGCCTCGGCCACCCCGCCGAGCTGACCGCCGACCCGGCCGGGGAGCCCCTGTCCGAGCCGATGCACCAGGTCGGCTTCACGCCGCGCGAGCCGGTGTTCCGGCTGTCGCGCAAGGCCGCCCGGGAGCGCGGCATCGTCCACCCGGGCGCTCCGGTGCGGCACATCGTGGACGTCCGGCCGGTCGAGAGCGTGCCGGTCCGGTGCGTGCAGGTCGACAACGCCGACCACATGTACCTGGCGGGGCGTTCCTGCATCCCCACGCACAACTCGACGCTCGCGCTCGACTTCGCCCGCGCCGCGTCCATCAAGCACGGTCTGACCTCGGCGTTCTTCAGCCTGGAGATGGGACGCAACGAGATCACCATGCGGCTGCTGTCCGCCGAGGCGCGGGTGGCGCTGCACGCGATGCGCTCGGGCACCATGCAGGACGAGGACTGGACGCGCCTCGCCCGCCGCATGAGCGAGGTGGCCGAGGCGCCGCTGTTCATCGACGACTCGCCGAACATGTCGATGATGGAGATCCGCGCGAAGTGCCGCCGCCTCAAGCAGCAGCACGACCTGCGGCTCGTCATCATCGACTACCTGCAGCTGATGACGTCCGGCAAGCGGGTGGAGAGCCGCCAGGTCGAGGTCTCGGAGTTCTCCCGGTCGCTGAAGCTGCTCGCGAAGGAGCTGGGCGTCCCGGTCATCGCGCTGTCGCAGCTCAACCGAGGCCCCGAGCAGCGAACCGACAAGAAGCCCATGGTCTCCGACCTACGCGAATCGGGCAGCATCGAGCAGGATGCGGACATGGTGATCCTGCTGCATCGCGAGGACGCCTACGAGAAGGAGTCGCCGCGCGCCGGTGAGGCCGACCTGATCGTGGCCAAGCACCGCAACGGCCCGACCGCCACCGTCACGGTCGCCTTCCAGGGCCACTACAGCCGCTTCGTCGACATGGCCCAATAGCCCCTCCCACCCAACTCATCCCCCCGCCCCGGTCCGTCCGGTGTCGACGGGGTCGACGCCGCGGCACGGGCACCCTTTCCGGGGGTGGCCGGGGGTGGTCATCGCGGGGTGAACCGGGGTGGGGCGGGAAGACGTACGTCGGGGTGAGGGTCGCGGGGGCGGGCTCGCCGGATGTTCACGGGTGGTTGTGGCGGGCCTTCGGGTCTCGTGGTCCTTTGCGGGCGGGGGCGAGCGGGCGACCCTGCCTTGGCGGGGGACGGGTGATGCGGCATGTGGCTGCGGGAGCACGGGCCTACGGCGCCGGGTGACGGTGCGAGGCTGCTGGTCGGGATGGGCAGCGGGGCGGTGTCGGGGCTCGCGGTCGGCGCGCTGATGGCGTGGCAGGACCTGCTGGCGGGCCACGGGACGTACGGGTGGGCGGTGTTCGCCCTGTACGCGGCGGTCACCGGTGAGCTGCTCGGCGGGTTCGTGGGGCGGCGGCCGTCCGGTCCGGCGGTGTCGGCGGCGGGCGGGCTGCTGCTCGGCCTGCTCGGCTGGGCGTTCTGGTGGCTGACCGTGGCCCCCCTGATCCAGGGGACGGCGCCGACCTGGTCGATCGCGGCGGCCACGGCCGTGTATCCGGAGCTGGTCGGCTCCCTGCTCCAGGGGACGCTGGCCGGGCTGCTCTTCCACGCCGCCGTGCGGCGTTTCCGCGACCGTCCCGCCAAGGAGAGGCCGCGCGCGCCGCGGGTGGTCATCATCGGTGGCGGGTTCGGCGGCGTCGGCGCCGCGCGCCGGTTCGAGCGGCTGAACCTGCGGGGGCACCGGATCGACGTGACGCTGGTCAGCGACTCCAACCATCTGCTGTTCACGCCGATGCTGGCGGAGGTCGCGTCGGGCGGGCTGGAGGAGCGGCACATCACCTCGCCGGTGCGCGCCGCCGTGGCGCACACGCGGTTCCGGCATGGGCGGGTAACCGAGGTGGACGCGGCGCGGCGGGTCGTCCGGCTGGAGGCGGGCGAGGCGCTGCCGTACGACCATCTGGTGCTGGCCGTCGGGTCGGTTCCCCACTTCCCGGATCTGCCGGGTGTGGCGGAGAACGCGTGCACGCTGAAGTCGCTGTCGGACGCGGTGCGGCTGCGCGACCGGGTGCTGATGCTGCTGGAGCGCGCCGACCAGGAGGACGATCCCGCCGAGCGGGCCCGGCTGCTGACGTTCGTGGTGGCGGGCGGCGGGTTCGCCGGGACGGAGATCGTCGCCGAGCTGTACGACCTGACCCACGACGTGCTGCATTTCTATCCCGGCATCGACCCGGGGGAGCCGCGGTTCGTGCTCGTCCACTCGGGTGCCCGCGTCCTGCCGGAGCTGTCGGATCGGCTCGGGGAGTACGCGCAGGAAAAGCTGCGGGCGCGTGGGATCGAGTTCCGCCTCGGTGTCCGGGTGGCGGCCGCGGGCGCCCGGGACGTGCGGCTCAACGACGGGGCGGTGATCCCGGCGGGGACGTTCGTGTGGACGGCGGGCAACCGGCCGAGCCCGCTGGTCCGGGCCCTCGCCGGCGACGGCCCGGTGCCGGTGGACCGGACGCTGCGGGCGTTCGGACTGGACGGGGTCTGGGCGATCGGCGACTGCGCGCGGATCCCGGCGCCGGACGGGCCGCCGTACCCGCCGACCGCCCAGCACGCGGCGCGGGAGGGGCGGGCGGTGGCCGACAACATCGCGGCGGTGCTGAAGGGGCGCAGGCCGGCGCCGTTCCGTTTCCGGACGCTGGGCGTGTTCGTCGCGCTCGGCCATCGCACCGCCGCCGGGCAGATCCGCGGGCGGCCGTTCTCCGGGCTGAGCGCCTGGCTGCTGTGGCGCGGCATCTACCTGGCCAAGCTGCCCGGCATCGACCGCCGGGTCCGGGTCCTTCTCGACTGGGGGCTCGACCTGGTGTTCCCCCGCGACATCGTGGTGACCGGGCCGTCCGCCGAGGCGCCGGTGCCCGCGCGGGGCGTCCGGTGACGGCCCGCGCCGGCATCGGGGCGGTCCCCGCGCCGGGCGTCCTGCGGGGCGCGTGGACGGGCGGCGCCGCGGGGCTCGCGGGGGGCCTGGTGCTCGGGGCGGCGATGCGGTCGCTCGGCATGCTGCCGGCCGTCGCGGTGCTCGCCGGGTCGGGGTCGCCGGGCGTGGGGTTCGCGCTGCACATGGTGATCTCGGTCCTGGTCGGCGCCGGGTTCGGGCTGCTGGCGGTGCGGCAGCGGATCCGGTCGAGCGAGCTGGTGTTCTGGGGGCTGGCCTACGGGGTGTTCTGGTGGTTCCTCGGGACGCTGACGCTGCTGCCTCTGCTGACCGGCGTCCCGATGACGTGGAGCCTGGCGAGCGCGCAGTCGGCGATGCCGAGCCTGCTCGGCCACCTGTTCTACGGCGGGGTCACCGCGGTCGGGTTCGCGCTGCTGCACCCGGACGGCCGGTTCGCGGTCAAGGACCATCTGCGGCCGAGGCCGCTGCTGCGCGGGCTGATCGCCGCCGGGATCGTGGCGGGCGTCCTCGTCCTGGCTTTCGGGGTGGGCGGCGGCGCGCGTCTCGGCTGGCTGCCCGCCGCGGCCGTGGCCATGGGCGCCGGCTACCCGGTGGTGTTCACCGGACGTCCCGAGGGGACGGGCCCGGCGCTCGTCCGCGGCACCGCCTACGGGTTCCTGTGGTGGGTCGCGGCCGACCTGACGCTCGTGCCGCTGGTCCAGGACGGCGCGCTCGGCTGGTCCCAGGCGGCGGTGGCGGAGGAGGCGTCGAGGCTGCCGGCGTATCTGCTGGCGGGTGCGGGCATCGCGGCCGTCTTCGGCTGGCTTGGAGGGCTCGCGCGGAGCCTGTTCGTGGACGACGTCCGGCTCCTGCACCGCGGCGCCGGGACGCGGGGGCTGCGGGCCGTCGGCTACGGCGCGCTGGCGGGGCTCGTCGGCGGTGTCGTGTTCGGCCTGCTGTGGGGGAGCGTGGAGGCGCTGCCGACCGTCGCCCGGCTGGTGGGGGCGCGCGGCGCCGGGGCCGGCTGGGCCGTCCATCTCGTGATCGCGCAGGTCATCGGGGTGTCGTACGCGCTGTTCTTCCGTGGACGCAGCTACGACCTCGTGTCCGGGGTCGGCTGGGGGCTGTCGTACGGGTTCTTCTGGTGGGTGCTCGGGGCGCTGACGCTGCTCCCCGTCCTGCTGGGCCAGCCGCCGAGGTGGGAGGCCGCGGCGATCGCGGCGGCGTTCGCGAGCCTGATCGGGCACCTCGCCTACGGCGCCGGGCTCGGCACCGTGTACGCGTGGCTGGAGCACCGGGAGAACCCGTGGTGGGTGGCGCGCAGCGACGTCGAGGCGGTCCGCGCGACCGCCCGCAGGGAGCAGATCCTCGGTTCGGCTCCCGCGTTGTGGACGCTGACCGTCCTGATCGCGCTGGCCGTCCCGGTGATGGTGGCCTGACGCCTACTCCGCGCGGACGCGGGATTCGACGCGCCGTTCGAGGATGGCCAGGGTCTCCTCGCACCAGCGGAGGTTCTCGCGCTCGAACGCCATGCCGCGCATCAGCGTGAGGTAGGGGCCGATGCGTTCGGCGGTGGCGAGATGCTCCTCCTCGGTGCGGCCGTTCAGGAACCGGGCGCGGATCCGCTCGAAGCGGGCGATCTTCGATTCGGCCCAGGTCAGCCGTTCGCGGATGGCGTCCATGACGGCGTGGACGTCTCCCGCGTCCACCGCCTGGACCTGCACCATCAGCTCCTCGCGCATGGCGCCGGGGCGGGGCGGTCTCGCGGTGAACTCGTGCAGCGCGCGGTGTCCGGCGTCGGTGAGGGAGAAGAGGCGCTTGTTGGGGCGGCGTTCCTGCTGGACGACGCGTGCGCGGATCAGGCCCTCGGCCGCCATCTTGTCCAGTTCCCGGTAGAGCTGCTGGGGAGTCGCCATCCAGAAGTTGGCCACTCCGGCGTCGAAGCTCTTCGAAAGGTCGTATCCGGAGGCCTCGCCCTCCAGGAGCGTGGCCAGGACCGCGTTCCGCAACGACATGTGCCCGAGCGTACTGCCCGCCGGCGGGCAGTACGGCCATTAATCGCGTGTGCTCTGTGGGGGGAGCGACCCCCCACACTCCCCGGTATGCGTATGTGACCGTCCACACGATACAGATCGCTGGCGATCCGCCCTGCTCAAAGATACTGTTATCCGCACCTATTCAACTTGTTTAATATGGGGGTGTCGCGCATGCATCCGTTCCGGCGGGCCGTGGAAGCCGGTGACATATCGGCGGTCGAGGGACTGTTCGCCGACGAGGCGGTGTTCACCAGCCCGGTGGTGTTCAAGCCGTACCACGGCAAGGCGATCACGGCGGCGATCGTCCGCGGCGCGGCGCGGGTGTTCCAGGACATCCACTACGTGCGGGAGATCGTCAGCCCGGACGGCCGCGACCTCGCGCTCATGTTCAAGGCGACGGTCAACGGCCGCCAGGTGCACGGCTGCGACTTCCTCCACCTCGACGAGAGCGGCCTCATCGACGACCTCACCGTCATGGTGCGGCCCCTGTCGGCGGCGACCGAGGTGGCCCAGGCCATGGGCGCCGAGTTCGACCGGATCCAGCGCGAGGCCGCGCAGACCCCGGTCACCGAACCGCAGTAGGGCGCGCTACTCGCCGGTGACGCCGTCAATGGCCTCGCGAAGCAGGTCCGCGTGGCCGTTGTGGCGCGCGTACTCCTCGATCATGTGGAGATACACCCAGCGGAGCGTCAGCGTGCCGTCCTTACCAGGGAACTCCTCGTCCAGCGACCGTCCCGCCGCCGTCGCGCGGGCCAGCTCGACCTCGCGGGCGTAGGTGGCGAAGTCGGCCTCCGCGCCGCCCGGGTCGGCGAGGTCGAATTCACCGTCCGGATACTCCTCGCTGCAGTAAAGGTCTACTGCCGACGGGTCTTTTCCGAACCTATTGCGGAACCACCACCGCTCGTTCTCGGCGAGGTGGCGCACGAGGCCCAGCAGGCTCAGGTTCGTGCTCGGCAACGGCTTGGCCGCGAGTTGTCCGCCGTTCAGCCCGCCGCATTTGAGCAGGAGGGTGCGGCGGTGAAAGTCGAGAAAGCTTTCAAGGGACGTCGATTCGTCAGCGGCGGCGGGGAAACCGCCGCGATCCACCATGGGAGCAGTCCAGACCATGCAGCATCCTCACCACTACGAGGGCGCCTGCTCAACAGAATTAACGCTGGGACGGGAGCATGCGGGCCCCGTGCGTGCGGAAATCGCGCCAGCGGGCGTTCATGCCCTGGCCCTGCAGGGAGCGGCTGCGGCCGTTCCGGGGCGGCAACATCGTCCAGATGCCGAATCCGATCTGGACGCGCTCGGGGACGAACGTGCCGGGGGTCTCGTACACGGTGTGGCCGTCGACGCGCCAGGTCGCGGTCGACGTGCTCCGGTCGAGCGTGATCTCGCAGGTCCGGAGCCGGGTGAAGTCGTCGTCGAAGTCCTCGTACGGCGACTCGGCCACGTGGTAGAACGGCCGGTCCGCTCCCCAGGCGCCGAGCCGCTCGTGCAGCGCCAGCACGCGCGTGGACGTGCCGCAGACGGCGAACACGCGCTTGCTCACGTCGAAGTCGAAGACGTGGAAGGCGGCCATGCCCAGGCGGTAGTCCCCCGGGTCGCCGCCGACGTTCTCGACGGCGAGGTCGACGGCGAACGTCGCGGGCCGGTCCGGGGGCACGTCGAACGTGCGCGTCGAGAAGACGAGGTACTTGGGGCTGTCGGCGGGCTGGAACGTGTCGTCCGCCATCGAGAAGCGCGGGATCGCCACCCGCACCTCGCCGTCGCCCACCGCCGTCTCCGCGTTCGGGTCGATCGGGACGTGCACCCCGCCCTCCGGACGCGGCAGATGGACCGGGCCCCAGAACGCGGGGTCGAGCTCCGGTCCCCCGAGCCCGCCGTACGCGACGAATCCGTCCCTGACCTCGGCGGACCTGCGATCGGTCATCATGATCGGTCTCCCTTCGGTTACCCTCTCAACGGATAGACCCCCAGTGGCACGCAGATGTGACGCCGCGCCCGGCGTCCGGAACGGGTCCGCCGATCGATGGACGAGAGCGACCGGCTGGCGGCGCGGTTCGAGGAGCACCGGCCCCGGCTGCGGGCCGTCGCCTACCGGCTGCTCGGCTCCGGGAGCGAGGCCGACGACGCGGTCCAGGAGGCGTGGATCCGGCTCAGCCGCTCCGACGCCGCCGCGATCGGCAGCCTCGAAGCCTGGCTGGTCACCACGGTCGGCCGCGTCGCGCTCAACATGCTCCGGGCGCGCAGGACGCGCCGGGAGGAGCCGCTCGGCGCCCACCTGCCCGACCCGGTCGTCGACCGCGTGGACGGCCCCGACCCGGAGCGCGAGGCCCTGCTCGCCGACTCCGTCGGCGTCGCGCTGCTGGTCGTCCTGGAGACCCTGACGCCGGCGGAGCGGCTCTCCTACGTCCTGCACGACATGTTCTCCGTCCCGTTCGACGAGATCGCCGGGATCATCGGCCGGTCGCCCGACGCGGCGCGCCAGCTGGCCAGCCGCGGCCGCCGCCGCATCCGCGACGCCGAGGCGGCGCCCGGCACCGGCACGGCCGCTCAGGAAGAGGTCGTCAGGGCCTTCCTCACCGCCGCGCGAGAGGGCGACTTCGGTGCCCTGGTCGCCGTCCTCGACCCCGGCGTCGTGGTGCGCGAGGACAGCGGCACCGGCATGCTCGTCGAGGTTCGCGGCGCCGAGAACGTCGCCCGGAGGGCGCGGAGCGTCTCGCAGCTCGGCCTCGACGCGTGGCCCGCGCTCGTCGACGGCGGCGTCGGCTGGGTTTCCATGCTCGGCGGAGAGCCCTTCGCGGTCGCCGCCGTCACCACCCGGGACGGGCGCATCGCCGCGATGGACATCCTCACCGACCCGGAACGTCTCGCCCGCCTCGACCTCACCGGACTCCGTCCGCGCTCCTGACGGCCCGCGTGTGGCCCCGGGCCCGCGACCGCGCCTACGCTGCGGGTATGCCTGGAGAGGACCGTCCGGCCCGGGTCGAGGACGTGCACGACCTGGCCACGGGCATGCCCCATGTCACCGTTGAGCGCGCGTCGGGCGGCAACCCCGTCTACCAGGTCGGGGGCAAGTCGTTCGTGTTCTTCCGCAACCCCCGTCCCGACGCGGTCGACCCCGTCACCGGCGAGCGCTACCCGGACGTGATCGTGTTCTGGGTGCCGTCGGAGTCCGACAAGCAGGCGCTGGTCCAGGACGAGGCGTCGCCGTTCTTCACGACGCCGCATTTCAACGGCCACCGCTCGGTGCTGCTGCGGGGGAGCCGGATCGGTGAACTCACCCTGCGGGAGCTGACCGAGGTCGTCCAGGACGCGTGGCTGTCCCGGGCGTCACGGCGGCGGGCCGAGACGTGGCTGCGCGAGCATCCCGCCCCGCAGGACTAGCCCGGGGCGTCAGCGGGCCGGGCGGTCGAAGATGAGTTCGCGCCCGTCCTCCTCGTCCCACTGCTCGCCCACGTGGGTGAAGCCGTGGCCCGCGATCGTCGCCAGCGACGCGGCGTTGTCGGGGCTGATCGTGGCGCGGACCGTCGTGACGGACGGTTCGGACGCGGCACGCTCCAGCAGGGCGGCGAGCATCGCGCGGGCGTAGCCCTTGCGGCGGTGGGCCGGGTCGACGGAGTAGGCGATCGTGACCGTCCCGTCCGCGTCCGGGGCGCCGTGGAAGCCGGCGTGCCCGATGACCGGACCGCCCGGTTCCGCCACGGCGGCCCGGACGATCCAGGGGGCGCAGGACGGGTCGCGGGCCAGCTGCGCGAGGCGGAACCGCCAGAGGAACTTCGCCTCGTCCGTCACGAAGTAGCCGGTGAGGGGGATCCCGGCCGCCGCTCCCGCGCCCGCCAGGTCGTCGTCCAGCAGTGCCTCCATGGCGGCGGGAGGCAGCTCGACGAGGCGGATGGCGGGCGGCGTCGGCGGCATGGGCGGCTCCTCAGCGTCGGTGGGCGTGGTGGTCGGCGAGACGTGCCAGCAGGTCGGCGAGCTGGCGGCGTTCGGCCGGTGAGAGGGGGGCGAGCAGGTCGTCCTGGACGCCGGTGACGACCGCCTCCAGCTCCTCCAGGTGGCGGGCGCCGTCCGGGGTCAGCGTGATGACGTTGCGGCGCCGGTCGGACGGATCGGGAGAGCGGTCGATGAGGTTCTTGGCGGCCAGCTCGTTGAGGGCGGCGACGACGTCGCTGCGGTCGATCCCGGTGCGGCGCCCGAGGTCGGCCTGGCTGGACGGGCCGTACTCGTCCAGCGTGGCGAGCAGCCGGTAGTGGTACCCGCGGGCGCCGGCGGCGGCGAAGGCGTCGCCGACCAGGCGGTGGCTGTGCAGGGACACCAGGTTGATCAGCCAGCTCACGGCATGCCGGAGCCGCGCGGGCGTCTCGGCCTCGGCCCTCATCATGCGGATCAGTGTAGGGGCTCGTTGGCTCGACCAATGATCGGACGCGTCAGGGCGAGGTGAGCTCGTCCGAGAGGGCCCTCAGGCGGGCGCGGGCCTCGGTGTCGTAGGCCTGGGCGTCGGCGCGCGCTTCCCGGAGGCCGTTGAAGAAGCGGCCGGACACCCCGTCCAGGGCCGGGTCCGTGACGAGGCGATGGGTCGCCCGCACCCCCTCCTCCAGGGTGCTGATGGGGGTGGGGACCAACTTGGTCGGCATGTAGGTGGCCGGGTGCAGGGCGTTCGCGGTGACGCCCGTCCCGGCCAGCTCGCCGGCGAGGTCGATCGTGAAGAGGATCTGGGCGAGCTTGCTCTGGCGGTACGCCCGCATCCCGCCGTACCCGCGGGTGATCATGACGTCGTCGAAGTCGATCGCCTCCTGGCCGAGGCTGCTGACGTTGACGATCCGCGCCGGCGCGGACGCCACGAGGGTCGGGAGCAGCAGCCGGGTGAGCAGGTAGCCGGACAGGTAGTTCACCTGGAACGTCAGCTCGTGGCCGTCCGCGCTCTCCATGCGCGGGCCGTCGTTGCCGATGCCGGCGTTGTTGACGAGCACGTCCAGGCGCGGATGGTCGGCCCGGACGGCCTCGGCCAGGGCGCGGGTCTCGGCGAGCGACGCCAGGTCGGCCCGGTACCAGGAGGCACGGCCGCCGATCTCCTGGAGGGTCGCCTTGCCGCGCTGGTCGTCCCGTCCGTGGACGAGGACCGTGGCGCCTTCGGCGGCCAGTTCGGCGGCCAGGGCGCGACCGAGCCCGTCGGTCGCGCCCGTGATGAGGATGGTCTGCTGCTCGATGGGACGCATGGTTCCCATGGTGCTCGACGCGCGCGCTCACTCACAGGGGCGGCCCGGCCGGTGTCCTAGGAGCGGTCCAGGAAGTCCCGGACGAGCTTGGTGAACTCGTCGGGACGCTCCGCCAACGCCACGTGCCCGGTGTCGAGCTCGGCGTACTCGCTGCCGCGGATGCCCGCGTGCAGCTCCCGGTGGTTCTCGACCGGGACCACCTGGTCGCGCGTCGCGCCGATGACCAGGGTGGGCGCCTCGATCCTGGGCAGCAGTGCCCGGATGTCGAGACGCCGGACGAGGTCGATGTGGCGCAGCACCCCGTCCGTCGGGCGCATGAACGCGGTCGCCTGCTCGACCGCCTCGTGACCGATCTGGTTGAGGAACTGGCGGCTGTAGGAGGTCATCGTGGCGAAACGCCCGAAGCTTTCGGGGTCGCCGCCGAGGGCCGCCCAGGTGGTCATGTACTGGCGGACGTACTCGTCGCCCGCGTGGGACAGGCCGGCGACCGGCACCAGTCGCCGGACGAGGTCCGGGCGCAGCGCCGCCGCGGCCGCCGCGGTCGGCGCGCCGAGCGAGAAGCCGACGACGTCGGCGGGGCCCGTCCCCGAGTCCTCGATCACCGCGTTGACCTGGGCGGCGAGCGCCTCGATGGTCAGCGGGGAGCCGTCGTCCTCGGCAGGGTCGCTGCCCGCGAGGTCGGGCAGCACGACGGTGCGGTGATCGGTGAAGCGGTCGAGCAGGGCGTCCCACATGATCGAGCCCGGCCCGGCGCCGTGCACCAGGACGAGGGCGGGCCCCTGACCCTCGACGCGGTAGGGGATGTGCGCGTTTCCAACGGTGAGCTTCGGCATGGCCGGTCGTCCTTTCGCGTCGTTCTTTCGCGACGTTCTCTCGCGTCGTTCCGGATGTCTCCGACGCTGCCAGCGCCCGGCCGCCGGGAGAAGCGGACCGCTTTGGCTAGGACAACCGGTCCCAGTCTCAGCCCTACGGACATACCGGGCAGACCGGGAATCATGGGGGCATGGAGATGGACCGCACGGAGCTCGCCGACTTCCTCCGCCGCTCCCGCGAGCGGCTCCGCCCGCAGGAGGTCGGGCTGACGGCGGGCCCGCGGCGCCGCACCCCGGGGCTCCGCCGGGAGGAGGTGTCGCAGCTCGCCGGGATGTCCGCGGACTACTACATGCGCCTCGAACAGGCCCGCAGCCCGCAGCCGTCCACCCAGCTGCTGGGCGCCCTGGCCCGCGCGCTGCGGCTGACCACGGACGAGCGCGACCACCTGTACGTCCTCGCCGGGCACCGCCCGCCCGGCGGGCCGTTCGAGGGCGACCATGTCCGCCCGGGCCTGCTGTACCTGCTGGACCGGCTCCAGGAGACGCCCGCGCAGCTCGTCGGCGACCTCGGTGACCTGCTGGCCCAGAACGCGCTCGCCGAGGCCCTCTTCGGGTGCGTGTGCACGGTCGAGGGCGCCGACCGGAACATCGTGTGGCGGTGGTTCACCGACCCGTTCGTCCGGGAGGCGTACCCGGAGGAGGAGCACGAGCCCCACGCCCGGCGGCTCGTCGCCCACCTGCGCGCCGCCGTCGCCCGCCGCGGCCCCGACCCCGTGGCGTCCGCCCTGGTGGGACGGCTGCACGCGGCCAGCACGGAGTTCACCCGGCTGTGGAACCTGCACGAGGTCGCCGTCCAGCGCAGCTGCCGGATGAAAGTGCGGCATCCGGAGATCGGCCTGATCGTGTTCGACATGGAGGCCCTGCTGGCCCCCTCGGAAGACCAGCGCCTCTTCGTCTACACCCCGCCCCCGGGAACGGGCAGCATCGACGCCCTGGAACTCCTCCGCGTCGTCGGCCCGGAGACCGCCCACCGCAGCCACGTCTGACCGGGCGTCAGCGGGAGGTCAGCCGCCAGAGGGACGTCGTTTCGGCGGTGCGGGCGGCGTGCAGGGGGTCGTCGGGGTCGGTGGCCCGCGGGTGGCGCGGTCTGGTGTCGAGCCTGCCGACGACCTTCAGGCCGGACGCCTCGAACAGCGCGAGGAGATCCTCCCGCGTCCGGAGGCCCAGGTGCTCGGCCAGGTCGGACAGGATCAGCCAGCCCTCTCCGCCCGGTTCGAGATGCTCGGCCAGCCCGGACAGGAAGCCTCGCAGCATCCGGCTCCCCGGGTCGTAGACGGCGTGTTCGAGGGGTGAGCTCGGCTTCGCGGGCACCCAGGGCGGATTGCAGACGATGAGCCCGGCGCGTCCACCCGGGAACAGGTCGGCCTGGACGACGCGCACGTCCACCTTCAGGCGGTCGCGGTTCTCCCGGGCGCAGGCGAGCGCACGCGGATCCTGGTCGGTGGCGACGACGCGGCCGATACCGCGGCGCGCCAGGACGGCCGCCAGGACGCCCGTTCCGGTCCCCACGTCGAACGCCGTGCTCGTCGCGGGCAGTGGCGCCTCACCGACCAGGTCCACGTATTCGCCCCTGACCGGGGAGAAGACGCCGTAATGCGGGTGTATGCGGTCGCCGCCCAGCGCGGGGATCGGGACGCCCTTCTCGCGCCACTCGTGGGCGCCGATCAGACCGAGCAGCTCACGCAGTGAGGTGACGTAGGGCTGGTCGTCCGGGCCGTAGGCCTCCGTACAGGCGTCCTGCACATCCGGTGCACGGCGCAGCGGAATCACGTGGCCAGGATCGAACGGTATGAGCACCATGCCGAGCGTCCGCGCGCGCTGGGCGCGGGACTGCCGGTAAAGGTGGAACGCCTGCACCTGGGAAGGTTCCGGCTTCTTGCGCCGCCTGCGCGGCGGACGGTCGATCCGGCGCGCCATCGCCGCGAGGAGCTGGCGCGCGTTCTGGAAGTCGCCGCGCCACAGCAGCGCGGTGCCTTCGCACGCAAGGCGGTACGCGTCGTCCGCGCGCGTCTCGTCACCGGCGACCACCACGCGGCCGGGCGGCGGCGCGCCGCTCTCCGACCGCCAGCGGACGCGATGGTCCCGGCCGCCCTCCCGCCAGGAGATCACGTCCACGGCAGTACCGTAGCGGCGTGCGTCTACCTGGGCCATTGCACGTCCTGAACGAGGGCCTCGCCTTCCTCCTGGAGATCGCGGCCATCGCCGCCCTCGCGTGGTGGGGCTTCACGACCGGCGGGGGCATTCTGACCGGCGCCGTCCTCGGGGTCGGGGCACCGGTGGCGGCGATGATCCTGTGGGGGCTCTTCGCGGCGCCCCGCGCCCGGTTCACGGTCGCGCTGCCGCTCGTCCTCCTTGTGAAGGCCGTCGTGTTCGGCGCCGGTGCGCTGGCCCTGTACGGCGTCGGCCACCATGGCGCCGCGATCGGCTTCGCCGTGATCGCGCTCCTCAACACCGCGCTGGCGACCGCGGACCGCGAGGCACATTTCCGCGGCGCGGCCGGGTGAGGCGGGGCCATACGGCGGGCTATGCGGCGGGCTTCGCCGTGATGTCGCCGTTGTCGGTGCGCAGGTCGAGCAGGTAGGGGGCGGACGCGTCGTTCGGGACGTCGATGGTCCGGTCGCCGTTGCCGACGTGCGAGGTCACGCGGTACCGGCCCGCGGGGACGGTGACCTTGATCTCGCCGTTGTCCGTCTCCGCGCGGATGTTCTGGGCCTTGGCGGGCGTCAGGCTGACGTCGCCGTTGTCGGTCTTCACGTCGGTGCCGGCGCCTCTGAGCCCGCGACCCTCGATCTCGCCGTTGTCCGTCCTCGCCTTGATCGGCCCGGCGACCTCGTGCAGATGGATCGAGCCGGAATCGGTCGACACGTTCACCGCGCCCACCCGCGACAGGTGGATGGACCCGCTGGACGTCTTGCCGGACACCGGGAGGCCCGCCGGGAGGTCCACCGTGTATCGCACCGAGCAGCGTGAGCCACAGCCGCGCAGCTTCAGGACACCGTTCTCGATCCGGTACGTCACGCCTTCCGGCCGATCGCCCCGGTACTTGACGGACCGTCGCAGGGACGCCTTGGACGACCCGCCGTTAAGGTTCACACGCCCCGATCCGATGTCCAGCTCCACCGAAGTGATCTTGCCCTGCAACGTCGCGCCGTCCTCGAAGGTGGTGGACGCGAAGGCCAGGTCGCATGCGCTCAGCGCGGTCACGCTGGCCCCGGCGAGGGCGAGGGCGGAAAGTCGGCGGCGCACAGGGAACCTCCTGGTCGGTGCGGTTGAACGCTGCCGAGCCTAGGAAGGTCGACTCCGGACGGCCGTCACGCCAGGGAGCCAGCTTCATTCTCCTCCCAAGGGTCTGAGCCCGGCCCCGGGAGTAGCACGAACGAGTGGACGGCCGGCGGGCGATGCGCGCCGCCGGCCGTCCGAGCGCCGCGCGTCAGGCGGGCACCTTGTCGAGGAAGCCGGTCACGCGGTCGAAGCGGCCGTCGTCGCCGAAGGTCGCCACGTCGAAGCCGACCGCGATCGCCTCGCCGCCCTCGGGGCCGAGCTCCCAGGTGAAGCGGGCCACGTTGTGGTGGGCGTCGACGGCCCCCGCGGGACGGAACACCAGGCCGGGGAACTGCTGCTGCGCGGCGCCGACGAACGCGTCGATCGCGTCGCGCCCCTCGGCCACGCCGAGCGGGTCGACGTAGAGGGGGTTCTCCGTCCACAGCTCGTCGATCGCGGCGCGCCGCGCGGCCGGGTCGGTCTCGTTCCAGATGGCCAGGTAGCGCTCGACCCGCTGCTGAACGTCGCTCATCATGACTCCCGTTTCTCGATCGTCCGGGACGGTTCGTCCCCGTGCCCACCACGCTGCCAACGGCACGGCCGGAGATCGATTACCTGGGACGTCATGCGCGAGCGGGCGGCCCGGGGCCCTGCAACCCGCTGCCGTAGATGGACATGGCCTCGTTCGCCCAGCGGGTCATGCCGTCGACCGACAAGGGGTCAGAGCCCAGCACGTCGGTCAGACGGGTCTCGCAGCAGGAGGACGGCCAGATCGTTCACCATCACGCTCTCGCGCAGCCCGGCCTTCGACTTGAAGTGGTGCATGACCAGCGCCGGGGAGACGTCCGCCGCCTCGGCGACCTGCCGGATCGTCACGGCGTCGGGACCGTGCGCCGCGAAGAGCCGCAGTGCCTCCTCGCGTATGGCGGCCAGAGCGGTCCGGTCGTGGGCCGAACACATCTGCAGCAGGCTGAGTGGACGCTTAGAACGTCCGCAACGATGATGTCGGATTTTCGCCAGTGGACCGGCGCGACCATCGGTGATGCTGGAGCCATGCACGAGGACGTGGAAAGGTGCGTACGGGCCGTCCAGTCGAAGGACGCCCGTTTCGACGGCTGGTTCTTCACCGGGGTCGTGACCACCGGCATCTACTGCAGGCCCAGCTGCCCCGTCGTCCCGCCCAAGCGGGAGAACATGCGCTTCTACCCGAGCGCGGCCGCCGCCCAGCAGGCCGGGTTCCGCGCCTGCAAGCGGTGCCGGCCCGACACTTCCCCGGGCTCCCCCGAGTGGAACCACCGCGCGGACGTCGTCGCGAGGGCGATGCGCCTCATCGCCGACGGCGTCGTCGACCGCGAAGGCGTTCCCGGGCTCGCGGCACGGCTCGGCTACAGCGACCGCCAGATCGAGCGCCAGCTCAACGCGGAACTGGGCGCCGGGCCGCTCGCCCTGGCGCGGGCCCAGCGCGCGCAGACGGCGCGGCTCCTCATCGAGACGACGCCCCTCCCGATGGGGGACGTCGCGTTCGCGGCGGGGTTCTCCAGCATCCGCTCCTTCAACGACACGGTCCGCGAGGTGTTCGCGCTCACGCCGACCGCTCTGCGGGACCGTGTCGCGAAGGGGCAGCCGCCCGCCGGTTCGGGGACGCTCTCGCTGCGCCTGCCCTTCCGCGCGCCCCTCTGCCCCGACAACCTGTTCGGGCACCTCGCGGCCACCGCCGTCCCGGGCGTCGAGGAGTGGCGGGACGGCGCGTTCCGCCGCACCATGCGCCTCCCGCACGGCCACGGCATCGCCACCCTCAGCCCCCGCCCCGACCACGTCGCCTGCACGCTCCGCCTCGGCGACCTGCGCGACCTCACGATCGCGATCAGCCGCTGCCGCTGGATGCTCGACCTCGACGCCGACCCCGTCGCCGTGGACGACCTGCTCCGCGCCGACCCCGCCCTGGCGCCGCTGGTGGGCAAGGCGCCCGGACGGCGCGTCCCGCGCACCGTCGACGCCGCGGAGTTCGCCGTCCGGGCCGTCCTCGGGCAGCAGGTGTCGACGGCCGCGGCCCGCACCCACGCGGCGCGCCTGGTCACCGCCCACGGCGACCCCGTGGACGACCCGGGCGGCAGGCTCACGCACCTCTTCCCGACCCCGTCCGCCCTGGCCGGGCTGGACCCGGAATCCCTCGCCTTCCCGAGAACGCGCCGCACCACCATCACGACCCTGGTCGACGCGCTCGCCGGCGGAGAGATCGACCTCGGGGTGGGGAGCGACTGGGAAGAGGCCCGCGCGCGCTTGTCCGCCCTGCCCGGCTTCGGTCCCTGGACCGTCGAGACCATCGCGATGCGCGCACTCGGCGACCCGGACGCGTTCATCCCCGGCGACCTCGGAATCCGTGCCGCCGCCAAGACGCTCGATCTCCCCTCCACCCCGGCGGCCCTCACGCGCCGCGCCGCCCGATGGCGCCCGTGGCGCGCCTACGCCGTCCAGTACCTGTGGGCCACGGGCGACCACGCCATCAACCTGCTTCCCGCGAGCTGAAGGAACCTCTGTGGAACGAACACATGTCGTCGTCGACAGCCCTGTCGGTCCGCTCACGCTGGTCGAGACCGACGGCGCCTTGTCCGGCCTCTACATGGAGATGCAGCGGCACCGTCCGCCGGCCGAAACCTTCGGTGCGCCGGGCGACCCCGACAGCGAACCGTTCGCGACCGTCGCCGAACAGCTCGCCGCGTACTTCGCCGGTGAACTGACCGAGTTCGACATGCCGCTCCGCCTCCACGGCACACCGTTCCAGCAGCGCGTCTGGGACGCCCTCCAGGAGATCCCCTACGGCGAGACCACCACGTACGGCGAACTCGCCGTCGAGATCGGCAGTCCCTCGGCGTCCCGCGCGGTCGGCCTCGCCAACGGGCGCAACCCGGTCGGCGTCATCGTCCCCTGCCACCGAGTCGTCGGCTCCACCGGCTCCCTCACCGGCTACGGAGGCGGCCTCGACCGCAAGCGCTACCTCCTCGACTTCGAGCGCAAGAACCGCGCTACCGAGAACGCCCTGTTCTGACGCGCGACGCGAGGGAATGTCAGAGCCGCGGGTTACCGTGCGGAACATGACCGTCAAACCCCGGAGAGGTTGATCGAGGTGGAGTTCCGAGTCGACCGCCAGACGTTCGCCGACGCGGTGGCGTGGGCGGCGCGGACCCTCCCGGCGCGCCCCGCCCTCCCCATCCTCGCGGGCATGCTCATCGAGGTCACCCGCGAGGGCGAGCTGACCGTCGCGGGGTTCGACTACGAGGTGTCCGCCCACGCCCGGGAGGACGCCGCCGTCGCCGAGCCGGGCCGCGCCCTCGTCCCCGGTCGGCTGCTGGCCGACATCGTCCGGAACCTCCCGCAGGAGCCGGTGGACGTCGTCATGACGGGAACCGAGGTCGTCGTCCGCTGCGGCCCCGCCGAGTTCGGCCTCCAGACGCTGCCCGTCGAGGACTACCCCACCCTCCCCGACCCGCCCGCCCGCGCCGGCACCCTCCCCGGCGACCTGTTCGCCACCGCCGTCGGCCAGGTCACCCCGGCCGCCGGGCGCGACGACACCCTCCCCATGCTCACCGGCGTCCGGATCGACATCGAGGGCGACACGATGTGGCTCGCCTGCACCGACCGGTACCGCATCGCCGCCCGCGAGCTGACCTGGTCCCCCGACGACCCCGGCTTCACCGCCGGCGTCGTCGTCCCCGCCCGCACCCTCGCCGACACCGCCAAGGCGATCCGGCGCGGCGCGGACGTCGCCATCGACCTCGGCGGCACCGCCGACACCCTCATCGGCATCGCGGGCGGCGGCCGGAGCATGACCAGCCGCCTCCTCGACGACCAGTACATCAACTACCGGTCCCGCCTCACCGGCACCTGGACGTCCGTCGCCGAGGTCCGCGTCGCCCCGTTCGTCGAGGCCATCAAGCGCGCCGCCCTCGTCACCGAGCGCGGCACCCCGATCCGCCTGGCGTTCACCGGCGGCGAGGTCCGCCTCCGCGCCGCCACCGGCGACTCCGCCCGCGCCAACGAGAGCCTCGCCGCCGACCTCACCGGCGACGACATCGACATCGCGTTCGCCCCCCAGTACCTCCTGGACGGCCTCGCCGGCATCGACACCGAGTACGCCCGCCTCGAATGCGCCGGCCCCACCAAGGCCGCCCTCCTCACCGCCATCCCCGACAAGAAGGACGACGAGCAGGAGCCCGCCGAGTCCGACACCGGGTACCGCTACCTCGCCATGCCCGTCCGCCTCACCTCCTGAGCGGGTGTCCCAGGCGCAGGGCGACCCCTAGGAGCCGGCCAACGCGGGTCCGGCCGCCGCGAGGCCTCCTCTGGCCCGGGGTTTCCGCGCGGTTTCCCTCGGCCGGGGGACCGGGATGGTGCCCTTGGGGGATCACCGGCCCGTGCGGTTCGCGCGACCGTGGTGATCGCTTGCATGGGAGGGGCATTCATGGCGATCACAGATGCCGGGCAGGGACGCGGTCGGATCACCGTGGCCGCGCTGTGCTGGTCGGCGGTGGCGGCCGGGCTGGGGCTGTGGTGGGTGCTGCGGCCATCGGCGTATCTGCTCGGGCGAGGGGACGCGGAGTCTCCCCCGCTGGCCTTCGACATCGGGGCGCGTCCCGGGGCGATCGGGCTGCTCGCGCTCGGCGGGCTCGGCGTCGTGGTCGCTCTCGCTCTGCGCGGTCGGCGATGCGTCGAAACGATGCGCCGGCCTCTTCTCGTCCTCACGGCCGGATATGCGGTGCTGGGGTTCGTGCTTCCCGGCTACATGGCGATGGTCGTCGTCGCCTACACCTTCGCGTTCTCGGCACCGGTCATCCTGCTGGCGGCGCTGCTGGCGCGCGCCCTGCGGCTCGGCCGGGTGGGCACGTCGGTGCTGGTGGGCGTTCCGGCGGCCGCCGGGCTCGGGTTCGCCACTTTCATCGTGGCGTACAAGGGCGCCCACTGGGCCGTGTTCACCGTGGTCGGCGGGGTCATCTGGGCGGCCTGCACCGTGACCGCGTTCCGGGTCGGCAAGCGCCGCTGCGCTCGCTGCGGCCGTCCCGGCGCCGCCTGGACGCGGCCGGAGTCCGCGGCGCGCTGGGGGCGCAAGGTGACGATCGCCGCCGCGCTCATGCCCTTGCCCTACGGGCTCATCAGGCTGACGTGGCTGACGCCGTGGCCCATCGCGTTCCCCGAGGGCGCCGGCTGGGGGGTCTGGGTCACCGGCATGCTCCTCGGCTGCGCGTCCGAGGGAGGGGCGATCCTGACCCGAGGGCTCATCCGCCCCTGGGGGGAGGTGTGGCCGCGATGGGTTCCGGTGGTGCACGGCCGCCCGATACCGGTGGCCGTCCCCACCAGCGCGGCGCTGGCGGCGTCCGCCGTGCTGGCCCTGTTCACCGTGTACGTGGTCACGGAGATCCCTCAAGGCGAGGGAGGGTGGCTCTTCAGCCTGGCGTTCATACCGATCGGGCTGTGGGGCCCGCTCCTGGCCGCCGCGGCGCTCGCCTACTACTACCGTCGCCGCGGCGCCTGCACCCGCTGCGCGCGGCGTCAAAGGTCGAGGACGGCCAGGGTGAAGCGGACCTCGGAGTCCGTCGCGTTGCCGTAGGAGTGGGGGCGGTCGCCTACGAAGACGGCGGCGGCTCCCTTTTCGACGAGGTCCGTCCGGCCGTCCACGCCGAGGGTCAGCGTGCCTTCCTGGACGTACACGATCTCCTTGGTGCCGGGGACGTGCGCGTCGCTCTCGCGCGTCTCGCCGGGCTGGAGGACCCAGTTCCACAGCTCCAGCGACGGCCTCGGGTCGCTTCCGGCCAGGAGCGTTCCCGTCCCGCCGTGCTCGCCCTGCCACAGGACGACGTGCCGCTCCGGCCGGAACAGCCGCACCGGCGGCTCCTCCTCGACCTGCACCAGGCGTGTCAGCGGCACCCCGAGGGCGTCCGAGATCCGGATGAGCGTTCCGAGGTTCGGGTTGCCGCGCCCCTGCTCCAGGCCGACCAGCACGCCCTTGCTCACCCCGGCGCGCCCGGCCAGCTCGTCCAGGCTCCACCCGTGCCCGGCCCGCAGCGCCCGCACCGTCCGCGCCACGGCCTCGCCGATCGCCTCCTGCTCGTTCAAACGCCCTCCAGCCGTCGGTCCGCGCGCTCAGTTTCTCGTACCGCGCGATGATCGGAGCATGGACGACTGCGTCTTCTGCGAGATCGTCGCCGGCCGGCTTCCGTCCTACCGGGTCGCCGAGGACGAGCACACCGTCGCCTTCCTGGACATCGCCCCCGCGAATCCGGGGCACACCCTGGTCGTGCCGCGCGTGCACGCCCGGAACATCTGGGACATCGGCGAGGCCGTCCACGGCCGGGTGGCGCATATGGTGCACAGGGTCGCCGCACTGCTCAGAACGGCCCTGGAGCCGGACGGTCTGAACATCGCCCAAGCGAACGGCGAGGCCGCCTGGCAGGAGGTCTTCCACTTCCATGTGCACCTCGTCCCCCGCAGGCATGGCGACGACCTGCGCCTGATGTGGGATCCGGCACCGGCCGAGCCGCGCGACCTGGACGGGGTACTCCAACGGCTCAGCCGGGCGGCGGGCCTTGGGCCGGACCACGGGCGGTCGGTATAGTGGAACGTCGATGTCATTAAAGTGACCGCCCGGAGGGTGAGGAATGCTGGAGCGGGTCGTCGTGGACGAGGCCGTGCGGGAACTCCGTCCCGATTTCGCCGTGCTCGTCATGGTCGCCGAGGGGATGGAGAACGGGCCCGGCGACCAGGTGGGCGAGGAGTGGCTGGCCGCCGCCGCGCGGAAGGCGGACGCTGGGGACCCGCATGTCGAGGCGTGGCGCGAGGCCTACCGGGCGTTCGGCGCCAAGCCGCAGCGGACCCGGCCCTCGGTGGACGCGCTGCTCCGCCGCGCCGACGCGCTCCCGTCCATCAACCGGGTCGTGGACGCCTACAACGCGGTCAGCGTCGAGTACGCGCTGCCCATCGGCGGTGAGGACCTCGACGCCTACCAGGGGGCGCCGCGCCTGGTCCGCGCCACCGGTGACGAGCCGTTCGACGTCATCGCCGGCGGTGAGCCCGCCGTCGAGCACCCGAACCCGGGCGAGGTCGTCTGGCGGGACCACGCGGGCGTCACGTGCCGCCGCTGGAACTGGCGGCAGTGCGTCAGGACCCGGCTGACGGAGACCACCAAGAACGGGCTCTTCCTCCTCGAACGCCTTGAGCCGTACCCACTCGACCGGCTGGACGAGGCGGGTGCGCGCCTCGCGGAGCTGCTCCGGACGGTCTCCCCCGGCGTGCGGATCGAGACGCGGCTGATCGGCGGGCGGTGATGGTCACGGTCCTCGCGCTGAGCGCCGCGCTCGCCTACGGGGTGGCCGACTTCCTCGGCGGCGCGGTCACGCGGAAGGCGGCCGCGATCAGGGTCCTCAGCTGGTGCGTCCCGATCGGGCTGGGGGTCGTGCTGGTGTCCGCGCTCCTCAGCGGAGGCAGCCCCAGCCCGGGGCCGATGACCTGGGGCTTCGCCGCGGGACTCTGCGGCGGCGCCGGGCTGATGACCTTCTACCGGGCGCTCGCCCGGGGCCCGATGAGCGTGGTGGCGCCGGTGTCCGCGCTGGCCGCGGCGATCATCCCGGTGGCCGTGGGCGTCGCCAAGGGCGAGCGGCTGGACGCGTCCGTCCTGCTCGGGGTCCTGCTGTGCCTCGTCGCGATCGGGCTGGTCAGCATGGAGGCCGACGGACGGAAGGCCGCCGAGCCGGTCGCGGACGGGTGGCGGCGCCTGCTCGACTCGGGCCCCGTCATGGCCGGCGTGTCCGGTACGTGCTTCGGCATCTTCTTCGTCCTGCTGAAGGAGGCGGGGGACGGCACCGGGCTCTGGCCGATCGTCGGAGCGCGGCTGGGCAACCTGGTAATCGTCGTCGTGGCGCTGCTGGTCCTGGCGACCCGCGGCGGTGCGGGGCCGCGGGTGTCCGGGCGGACGCTGATCGGGCTGGCGCTGCTGTCCGGCGTCCTGGACGCCGGGGCGAACGTCCTGTACTTCCTGGCGGTCAACGAGGGCCTGCTGAGCCTCGCGGCCGTCCTGACGTCCCTCTACCCGGCGATCACCGTCCTGCTGGCCCGGATCGCCTACAGCGAACGACTCCGCACCGTCCAGCGCGTAGGGATGACGGTCGCGGTCGCCGGCGTGGCCCTGGTCACAGCAGGTTGAGGCTTTTGCCCAGCTGCTCGACGCGTGCCCGGTCGAGCAGTGAGGAGATCTGGACGATCCGCCCGTGCGCGATCACGAAGCCCATGACCGAGACTGCCCGGTGACCGGTGCGGAGCCCCGGGCACGGCTCTTTCCGTCTCGGCAACTCGACTCTTGCCAAGTTGGAAACTAAGCGGCTAGAGTTTCCGGCATGGAAACTAACGGGGAAGCGTCCCTGCCGACGCCGGAGCAGGCCCGTGCGGCCCTCGCCGACACCGACGACGTCCGAGTGTCCGTCGAGGCGCTGTCCGCCACTCCGTGGCCGACCTGGTTCGTCGCGACGATCACGGCGATGTTCGTCGTACTGCCGATCACCTTCGGCGGTGCGCTGGCCGAGCCCGACTGGCTGATGCCGCAGGGGGCATGGCTGGCCGTCATGCTGGGGGCCGAGGCGGTGTTCCTCGCGTTCTTCGTCGTCGCGGGCAGGAACTGGCGCGCCAAGACGGGCGTGGCACTGCGACTCGACGTCCTGCCCAAGCGCGCCACCGTGCCGGCGCTCGTCGGGACCCCGCTGCTCATCGTGGGCTCCGGATACGCATTCCGGTACACCGACCAGCCGCTGTGGCTGTTCGCCGCCTCCGCCGCGGGCGCCGCCCTGTCCATCGGCTTTCACCTCTGGTTCGTCCGTCTGCACCGGAAGGCGTCGTGAGCACGAGCACGACCGACCCGATGGACGGCTTCAACGCGACCATCCACGCACCCAATCGGCTGCGCATCTGCGCCCTGCTGGACACCGCGGGCGAAGCGGAGTTCGGCGTGGTGCAGGAACAGCTCGGAGTGTCGGCGTCCGTGCTCAGCAAGCACGTCACCGTGCTCATGGACGCCGGATACGTCCAGCAGCGCAAAGCGGTCCGCGACACCCGGCAGCGGGTGTGGCTGTCCCTGACCCGCGAGGGACGCGAGGCCTACCGAGCCCACCACGCCGCCCTACGCGCCATAGTCGGCCCCTGAACAACCGAAACCGGAAACGCGAAGGGCGGGACCGACGGTCCCGCCCTCATACATGTGGGTGGCGGTGGTGGTGGGATTCGAACCCACGGAAGCTTGCACTTCACACGCTTTCGAGGCGTGCGCCCTCGTCCACTAGGCGACACCACCGCGGGAGAGCCTACCCGACTCTGCGGTGCGTGAAGAACTCGATCAGCAGGGCGGCGCACTCGGCGGACATCACCTCGGCGATCACTTCGGGGCGGTGGTTGAGGCGCCGGTCCCGGACGACGTCCCACAGGGAGCCCACCGCGCCCGCCTTCGGGTCGACGGCCCCGTAGACGATGCGGTCGAGCCGGGCCTGGACGGACGCGCCCGCGCACATCGTGCACGGTTCCAGCGTCACCACCAGCGTGCATCCCGCCAGCCGCCAGCCGCCGAGGGACGCGGCCGCGCGCCGCATCGCGACGATCTCGGCGTGGCCGGTGGGGTCGGCGGTGCGCTCGCGCTCGTTGCGTCCCGTCCCGATGATCTCGCCGGAGGCGTCCAGGACGACGGCGCCGACGGGGATCTCGCCTTCCGCGGCGGCGTGACGGGCCTCGTCCAGCGCCCGCCGCATCGCCGGGTGGTAGGCCTCGACGACGGGGTCCACGCCGGCCGGGTCAGTCACGGAGGCGGTCGAACTCCTCGCCGAAGCCGGCCTGCTCGGCGACGGCGAGGAGGGCGTCGCCGGGGAGGGCGCGCTCGCCGAGGTCGCTGAGGCGCTCCGGGGCGAGGCCGAGGTCTTCGAGGAGGGCGGCGTCACCGGCGGCGTCGCCGTCGGGCACCTCGCCGACGAGCTGCTGGAACAGCGCGCCGAGGCCGTCCTCGCGGACGGTGGAGACGAAGGCGCGGGGCTCGTCCTCCCGGTCGAGCCGGACGACGGCGAACCAGTCGTCGTCCTGCTCGATGAGCAGCAGAACCGGGTCGCCGTAGGACTCGACGGCGGCCTCCCGCATCAGGTCGGCGACGTCGTCGACGTGCTCCGCCTCGGCGAGCACGGCCTCCGTGCCGACCCAGCCCTGCGGTGTCTGTGCGAAGACGGCGGCGAAGTATGACACGTGCTCATTGTGACCCACGGGGTTGGCCCCGACACACCCCCGTGCCAAGGAATCCGGCATCGGGTGCCCGGATGCGCTTGTGAATAAACTTCGGGTTTTGTCCGGTGGCGGACGGTCCGCGTCCTTCCCGCGCGCCACAGGAGTTCGCATACTGCTCAGCGGTCACCTTCCTCGGAGGAATGCCATGGGCGCGGACGAACTGACCAGGCGCGGGTTTCTGGCGGGCACGGCGGGCACCGCGGCGGTCATCGCGACCGGCGCCGCCGGCGGGTCGTCCACGCAGGCCCACGCGGCGGCCCTGGCGGCGGCGAAGCGGGCGCCCGTCGCCGAGCTTCCCGATCCGGACGAGTCCGGCATCGACCACATCGTCGTCGTGATGATGGAGAACAGGTCGTTCGACCACTACATGGGCTGGGTGCCCGGCGCGGACGGGCGCCAGGCGGGCCTCACCTACACCGACGCCGACGGCAACGAGCACGGCACTCACCACCTGAAGGTGCCGTGGGGATGCGGCTTCCAGGACCCCGACCATTCTTACGAGGGCGGACGCGTCGAGTACAACGGCGGCGCGTGCGACGGCTGGCTGCGCGCCGGCGACAACGACGTGTTCTCCATCGGCTACTTCGAGGGCCCCGACCTCGGCTTCCACGGCCACGCCGCCCTCGACTGGACGGTCTGCGACCGCTACTTCCCCGCCATCATGTCGTCCACGTTCCCCAACCGGATCTTCCAGCACGCCGGGCAGACCGACCGGATCTCGAACTCGCTGACGATCTCGGAGATCGCCACCATCTGGGACCGGCTGAAGGCGAAGGACGTCCCGTGCCGGTACTACTTCAGCGACGTCCCGTTCACCGCGCTGTGGGGGCTTCGGCACCTCGACATCAGCCGGAACATCGCCGAGTTCCGCGAGGACGCCCGGCGCGGCCGGCTGCCCGCGGTCAGCTTCGTGGAGCCGGCCTTCCTCGGCGAGATCTTCCTGCCCGGCATGTCGGAGGACGAGCACCCGCTCGCCGACATCCGCTTCGGCCAGGCGTTCCTGAACGAGGTGTACACGGCGCTCGTCACCTCGCCGAACTGGCCCCGCACGCTGCTGGTGATCAACTACGACGAGTGGGGCGGGTTTTTCGACCACGTTCCGCCGCCGTCCGGGCCCGACCCGCGGCCCGACCTCGGCACCGCGCTGCGCGGCTTCCGCGTCCCCTGCCTGCTGATCTCACCGCGGGCGCGGCGCGGCGCGGTCGCGCACGAGGTGTACGACCACACGTCCGTGCTGAAGGCGATCGAATGGCGCTGGGACCTGGAACCGCTGACGGTGCGGGACGCCGCCGCGCGCAACATCGCCGAGGTGCTGGACTTCGAGAACCCGCCCGACCCGCGCGCGCCCCGCTACGACGCCAAGCGGCCGATCAGCCTGGGCTGCCTCGACCCCGGGCACGGCCATACGGGGGACGACTGGGCGGATCTGGCCGACTACGCCCGGCGCAACGGGTTCCCCGGCTGACCTTTCAGGAGACGGTGTCCAGGGCGCGCTCGAAGGCGTGCGCGAAACCGATGCGCCCGGCGATGCTGAGCAGCATCTCGTCGGGGTAGAGCTCCAGGTCGCCGGAGATCGCGCCGAGCTCCATCTCGTCCAGCCCCAGGTCGGCGAAGATCGACATGTCGCCGACCGGGAGGACCTGGTCGAGCTCCTCGTCGTCGGGGACCGGGATGTCCAGATAGTCGAGGACCTGGCGGGCCAGCGGCCAGTCGACCGACGCCGTGACGTCCGACAGGAACACCATCACGTCGTCCCCGAGCAGGCGGATCGCGACGAAGAAGTCGTCGCCGACCGAGACCAGCCCGACCGTGCCGCCGAGGCTCGGCTGCTGCCGCAGGGCATGGATCAGCCCTGCGAGGTCCTCGGTCAGCGCCACCGGGAGGACGTCGGCCTCCCAGCTCTCGTCTTCCCGGTACACCACGACGGCGAAGTCCGTCGCGTCCACATCCGTCATTTCCACCCCACCGGCGCGTCTCCTGCCAGGGCATGGTCGCAGATGCGAGGCGCGCTCGCGCGCCCCACCACCAAACTCGCCGCCGCACCCGGCTGTGAAACCGGAAGTCAGCGCTGCAAACCCGTACCCGGCGGGACGAACCTACTCGACTGCGTCAGTGCAGGCGGAAGGTACGGCGGCGCAGCGCCGCGTGGATCCGGGCCCGGCGGGACCGGTGCGGTGTCACCCGGCGGCGCAGCTCACGGGCCTCGGCCAGCTCGCGCAGGAAGACGGCCCTGCGGCGGAGCCGCTCGCGCACCTGCTCGGGGGAGATGTCGCCCTGCGGGCCGGGACGCTCCGCGGCGTTCTCCTCCCCTGTGACATCGGTCACCGGGGACCGGCGGGACGGGGAGGCGGGTTCGGGAGGTGGCGCGGACTCGGGAGACGGGGAGGCCTGCGAGGTGTCGTCGGCGGCCTCGGGAGGCGGCACCGCGGGTGCGGGCGGATCGGGAGCGGACCCCCGGGCACCCTCCGGGCCGTCCGGCTGGTGATCCCTCTCGCTGTTCATACCGCCATATTGCCCAGCTCAACGGTGTCCTATCCAGCCGCGGGAGTCGCCGGTGCGGGGTGGGCTACGGTGAGCCCATGCAGACCCTCGCCGTCGACCACCCGCTCGTCGCGCACAAGCTCACCACGTTGCGGGACGTCCGCACGGACTCCCCCACCTTCCGCCGCCTCGCCGACGAGCTGGTCACCCTGCTCGCCTACGAGGCCACCCGCGACGTCCGGGTCGCCGACGCCACCGTGCGGACCCCGCTCGTGTCGGCCCACGGCGTCCAGCTCGCGAGCCCGAAGCCGCTCGTCGTGCCGATCCTGCGCGCCGGCCTCGGGATGCTGGACGGGATGACGCGGCTGCTGCCGACCGCCGAGGTCGGGTTCCTCGGCATGATCCGGGACGAGGGCACCCTGCAGGCCCAGACGTACGCGACCCGGCTGCCGGACGACCTGTCCGGGCGGCAGTGCTACGTCCTCGACCCGATGCTCGCGACCGGCGGGACGCTCGCCGCCGCCATCCGGCTGCTCTTCGACCGCGGCGCGGACGACGTCACGGCGATCTGCCTGCTCGCCGCCCCCGAGGGCCTGAAGTACCTGGAGCAGGCGTTCGCCGACATCTCGGCGCCGATCAAGGTGGTGACCGCCGCGATCGACTCCCACCTCAACGACCAGGGCTTCATCATGCCGGGCCTCGGCGACGCGGGGGACCGGCTCTACGGCGTCGTCTGACCCGCCCCGCCCGGGGCGCCCCGTCCCCGGGCCGATCGCGCCCAAACCCCGCGCGACCTGCGATGTTCGTTCCGGACGGCAGGGGGTAGCAACCTCCTACGGGACGCCTCGCGCGTTCCCCTCCGCCGTCCCGGCACGGGGGACCGGGCGGTGCGAGCGACCTCAAGGACACGAGATGGCTCACCACGAGGACGGCAACCTGCCGCGCTACGCCGCGATCGGCGAGCGGCTCGCCGAGGAGTTCGACGGGGTGCACGGCGCCGACACGGTGGACCGGTACGTCGACGCCGCGCGGTACGGCGCCGAGGAGGTCATCGGCTCCGCGCCGCCCGAGCTCGTGGAACGGATCGCGCGCCGGCACCTGGAGGTGCTCGCGACCGTCGCGGCCGAGAAGCGGCGCAGGACGAGCCGCACGTCGCACGGCAACACGTCCTAGCCGGGACGCCCTTCGCGCCCTGGCCGGGGGCGTGCTCCGCGCCGTGCGCGGCCCGCCGCGCGCCGTGTCCAACGCGCTGCGGCGCGTGCTTTGCCGGTCGTGGCCGCTGTGCGAAACTGAACCGGGGTCCGTGGGTCAACGCTCCGGGAGGCAGCCGTGCCCGCAAAGAAGTACATGACGTGGGCCGCGGTGGCCTTCGTCGCTTTCTACGTCATCAAGCAGCCGGACGGCGCGGCCCAGTCGGTGGAGAACGCGGCCAACGGCCTCGCGTCCGCCGCTGGTTCGCTGGCCACTTTCGTCAACGCGCTCGCCTGAGGCCGGCATGAGGCTCGTCACTCCCGGCGACTCCGCGCCGGCATCGGTCAACAAGTACCTGCTCCCCCACGAGAACCAGGTCATCACGGTCCGGCGGCACCCGGCCATCCTGATGGTCCCGGTCGGGCTCCTGCTCGGCGGGCTGATCATCGCGGGCGTGCTGACCAACACGGTCGCCAGCGACGCGGGCACCGCCATCAGCTGGATCTGGTGGGGCTGGCTGATCCTGCTCGCCTGGTTCGTCTGGCGCGTGGCGGAGTGGTCCGTCGACTACTTCGTCATCACCAACCAGCGGATGCTGCTCACCACCGGCCTGATCACGCGCAAGGTCGCGATGATGCCGCTGGCCAAGGTCACCGACATGAGCTTCAAGCGGACGATCGCGGGCCGCATGCTCGGCTACGGCGAGTTCATCCTGGAGTCCGCCGGCCAGGACCAGGCCCTCACCAACGTCGACTTCCTGCCCTACCCCGAGCAGCTCTACCTCGAAGTCTGCGAAATGATCTTCCCGAACAAGAACCCGGCGCCGGAGGAGAAGACGCTGCCCCCGCCCCCGCCGCCGCGCCGTCCCAAGGAGCCCAAGGAGCCCGAGGACGTCCCGACCGCCCCGCTGCCGAAGGACGGCCCCGGTCCCGAGGCCTGACTCGGAACTTACTCGGCGGTAATGTCCGGAAAACGCGGTGGACTGGTCAATATCGGCGGTGCCGGGGGTTCCGTACGGCCGGTCGGGATACCGTCGGCGAATGACAGTCGTCGCGACGGCGGGACGATCGGCCGGCCGAAACCGGCGCACCCCGGCCTTCCCCCGGTGCGCGCGCGGCGACCTGGGCCGGCCGCCCGGCCGGTCCCCACTTCCGCCGCATCATTGCCCTCGATGTGCGTTTACCCGCGATGTGCAATCATGTCGGCACCCCAGCCGCCTGTTTACTTCCGCTAAGTGAGTCCACATGCCGGGTCCAGGCAACGTCGGAGAACGCGTCCGCAACCTGCGGCTGACCAGACGCTTGTCGCAGGCGCAGCTCGCCGGTCACGACCTTTCCGACAGCTATATCTCCTTGATCGAGTCGGGAAAGCGCACGCCGACTCCGACCGTCCTGCGGATGCTGGCCGAGCGCCTCGGCTGCACCCCGGAGTACCTCGCCGAGGGCGTCGAGCCGGAGCAGCGCGCCCACCTGGAGGTCCGGGAGCGGCATGCGCACCTCGCGCTGCTGCGCGGCGACCCCGCGACGGCCGAGGCCGGGTTCGACGAGGTGATCGCCCGCAGCGACGACCCCGACCTGACCGCCCGCGCCCGCTGGGGCCGCGCCCGCGCCCTGGAGGAGATGGGCCGGACCGACCGGGCCATCGCGCTCTTCGAGGAGCTGCGCGAGCAGGCCGAACGCGACCCGGGCCGGGCGAGCTGGCTGCCCCCCGTGATCGCGCTCGCCCGGAGCTACCACACCGTCGGCGACCTGGGGCAGGCGATCGCGCTCGGTGAGCGCGCCCTCGAACGGCTGGACCAGCTCGGCCTCCACGCGGGACACGAATACACCGAGGCCGGGCGCATCCTGCTGCTCGCGTACGTGGATCGCTCCGACCCCGTGCGCGCCCACGAGCTGGGACGGCGCCTCCTCGGCCCGCGCGGCTCCACCGACACGGAGCCGGTGAGCGTCCACTACCAGCGGGCGAGCATGCGCGCCCTGGACGAGGGGACGGTCGGCGACTCCCTGTACCTCGCGGACCAGGCCCTGTCGGCACGCACCGACACCACCCCCACGCAGGCCCGCGCGCGCCTCGCCCTGGCCGGGGCCAAGGCGCTGCTGCGGGGCGTCATGCCGTTCTCCGCCGACGCGCCCGCCGACGTCGTGCCGCCCGGTGAGTTCGGCTTCGAACGCCCCCGCACGGAGGGCACGCGGGAGGCGGCGCGGGAGGCGCTCGAACTGCTGCGGGAGACCGAGAGCCTTGAGGGCGCCGAGGCGACCGAGCGGACCATCGCCCAGGCCCGCGCGCTGGTCCTGACCGGCGACCTGGGCGACGCCATCGCCACGCTCGAACAGTTCCTCGACACGGGCCTGGCCCTGGCCGCCCCGACGAGCAGCCACACCGCGGCCCCGCAACCCGGCACCGACCTGACCGTGCGGTCCCAGAAGACCGTCCTGGCCAGGCTCGTCCTGGCTCGCGCGCGTGTCGCGCAGGGCGACCGCCCGGCCGCCCGGGTCGTCCTGCGGGCCGCCTCGGAGCAGCTGGCCGCCATGCCCGCGGGCCGTCCCGTCGCGCACCTCTACCGCGAGCTGGGCGAGCTGCACGAACTCGTCCAGGACGCCGAGCAGGCCGCCACCGCCTACCGGCACGCCCTCGAAGCCGCCGGCCTGTCGACCTTCCCCTCGGCCTCCGACGCGAAGGCGCACGTCTGACCGTCCCGCGCGTCCGGGCGGAATAAAACCGGTCCGTCAGGTGTCCTATCATCGAAACATGGGATGACTGGCTGACTGGAGGTTTCGGGGTGACGCTGCGCACGGCACGCCGGTCGTCGCTGGTCGACCAGGTGATCGACCAGCTGAGGGACGAGATCGCCGGGGGCGGCTGGCCGGTGGGCGCCAAGATCCCGCCGGAGCCGGTGCTGTCGGAGACGCTCGGGGTCGGCCGCAACACCGTCCGCGAGGCGGTGCGGGCCCTCACCCACGCCGGTCTCCTCGAAAGCCGCCAGGGCGACGGCACGTACGTGCGCGCGACGAGCGAGCTGTCCGGGGCCGTCCGGCGACGCCTGGAAACGGCGGAACTCGTCGAGACCCTGGAGGTCCGGCGCGGGCTGGAGGTGGAGGCCGCCAGGCTCGCCGCCACCCGCCGCACGGACGCCGACATCGCCGCCATCGCGGTCGCCCTCGCGCGCCGCGACGCGGCCTGGGCGGCGGGCGAGCACGCGACCTTCGTCGAGGCGGACCTCGCCTTCCACACCGCGGTCGTCGAAGCCACCCACAACCGCGTCCTGACCGACCTCTACCACGACTTCAGCGCCGCGCTCCGGGCCAGCATCGGCGCGGCCGGCATCCTCCTGGAGCACGCCGACGTCCCGCACGGCCCCATCGCCGCCGCCATCGAAGCAGGCGACGCCGACGCCGCGACCCGGGCCACCCACGCCTGCCTGGACCAGATCCTCGCCTCCACGGCCTCGGCCGCCTCAGCGCCTGGAAGCCGTCCTGTGGCCGCGCAGGAGCATTGATGGGCTGACGACGCGCCAGTCCCCATACACGCACCAACCGCCACGTCCCTCGCCGCTCCCAGGGCGATGCGGAGCCACGGGCCGGTTGAGGGGGCGTGGCCGGGGGCTGCCCAGCCGGCTCCGATTCAGGCCGGCGCGAGACGAAGACCCGATGACGACAGAGATCGGGCGGGGTTCCCTCAAGGGGCTCACCGTCCGCCGAGCGTTGACGAACAGGTGAAATGAACAGCTCTCAGACGACCCCCGTTCCCCGCGCCGTGGCCGTGTGGTCGCTCGTCGGCCTGGTACTGCTCACGGTCAACCTGCGCGCCGCGATCACCGGCATCTCCCCGGTGCTCGGCGAGCTGCAGGAGCAGTTCGGGCTGTCCGGCGCCGAGGTCGGGATCCTCACCACGCTGCCGGTGCTGTGCCTCGGGGTGTTCGCGGCCGTGGCACCGGCGGCGGCGCGGCTGGCCGGCACCGAGACCGCCATCGCCGGATCCCTCGTGATGATCACCGCGGGCATCGTGCTGCGGGTGGTGGAGTCGCCGGTGTCGCTGTTCGTGGGAACGGTCCTGGCCGGCGCGGGGATCGCCCTGGGCAACGTCCTCCTGCCCGCCGTGATCAAGCGGGCGTTCCCGTCCCGGGTGGGGTCGCTGACCGGGCTCGCGATGATGCTGATGGCGGCCAGCGGCGCGGTCGCGGCCGGGCTCGCGGTGCCGCTGGACGAGGCGGGGGGCTGGCGGCTCGCCCTCGCCGTCTGGGCCGTCCCGTCGCTGGTCGCGGCCCTGGTGTGGGGACCGCTCGCGGTCAAGCGGCGCCGCGCCCCGGCCGCCCCGGCCGCCCCGGTCACGGCCCCGCACGCGGGAGGGTCCCTGCTCCGCTCCGCGGTGGCCTGGTACGTCGCCGCGTTCATGGGGCTGGTGTCGCTGATGTTCTACGTGCTGATGTCGTGGCTGCCGGAGATCATGCGGGACGCCGGGTATCCGCCCGCGGCCGCCGGGATGATGGTCTCCACGATGATGATCGTCGGGATTCCGCTCGGCTTCCTGGTCCCGGTGTTCGCCGCGCGCCTGGGCGACCAGCGTCCCCTCGTCGTCGCGGTCGTCGCCGTCATGGTGGCGGGCCTCGGCGGCCTGCTGCTCGTCCCCTCCGCCGGCTGGGTGTGGGTGGCCGTCCTCGGCGTCGGCACCGGCAGCGCGTTCCCGCTGGCCTACACGCTGCTCAGCCTCCGGTCGCCGAGCCCGTCCGCCGCCGCGCGGCTGTCCGGGATGGCGCAGACGGGCGGCTACCTCCTCGCCGCCACCGGACCGCTCGCGGTCGGCGTCCTGCACGAGGCCACGGGAGGGTGGAACGTTCCGCTCGTCCTGCTGCTGGTCCTGGTCGTGCCGGAGCTGGCCGTCGGACTGCTGGCGGCGCGCCCCGGGTTCGTCCGCACGTCCGGTCCGCGTGCTCCGCTGGTCGAGCCGAAGGAGCTGACCGCGGCCGAGCCCGCCCGCGCGCGCTGATCAGGTCAGGTCGACGGCGTCCAGGTCGAGGACGCGCGCGTGCAGGACCAGGCGCTGGTGCAGCGCCGCCCGGAGCGCCCGGTGCAGGCCGTCCTCCAGGTAGAGCTCGCCCTGCCACTGGACCACGTGCGGGAACAGGTCGCCGTAGAACGTCGAGTCCTTGGAGAGCAGCGACTGGAGGTCCATCTCCCGCTTCGTGCTGACGAGCTGGTCGAGGCGGACCTGGCGCGGCGGGATCTTGGCCCAGTCCCGGGACGAGAGACCGTGGTCCGGATAGGGCCTTCCATCACCCACCGCCTTGAAGATCACCCTACGAGTCTACGGCGTCGCCCTCCAGCCCGAGAAGGCAACGCAACAACACGCGTCACTCGGCTTGCCAGAGTTGGTAAACCAGTTACGCGGCAGCTCAACCAGCCGGTGACTAAGTACCGGACTTGACCCGCGGGTCATGGCTGCGGGGCGAATCGTCAGCGCTGGTCCCTCCAGACGTAGGCGGCGGGGAGCAGCTCCGCGATCGGAACGGCGCTCAGCGCGTCACCGGCGGCGATGATGACCCCGATGGACGGGAAGTAGTCGAGGAGGACCTGCCGGCAGCGCCCGCAGGGCGGCATCACGCCGCGGTCGCCGTCGCCCACCGCGACGATCGTGTCGAGGTGGTGAGCGCCCTGGCCGGCGGCGGTGCCGATGACGGCGAGTTCCGCGCACGGGCCCCCGGTGAAGTGGTACACGTTCATCGCGGTGACGATCCGCCCGTCCCGGGCGCGGGCCGCGGCGGCCACCGTGTGCCGGTCGCCCCGGGCGTGCACGGCCGCGACACGCGCTGCCGCCTCCACGAGTTCATGATCAACGATCATCGGCATCACCGCAGCGTACGGCGCGTCACCGCCGGGACGGCCGGTCGATTCGTCGTTTTTTCGTTGCCATTCAGCCATATCCCGCTCCAGCCATACGAGATACAGTCATCTCGTGAAGAACGTGGATGGCATCGATCGTCGGTTGCTCGAACTTCTTCAGCAGGACGCCACCCGGTCCTACGCCGCCCTCGGCACGGCCGTCGGCCTGTCGGCGGGCGCCGTCCACCAACGGGTACGCAAGATGCGCGAGCGGGGGATCATCCGCAGGACGAGCGTGGATGTCGAGCCCGCCGCCCTCGGGCAGGGCGTGCTGGCCTTCGTCATGATCGACTCGTCGGTCTGGATGGGCGAGCGCGCCGCCGACTTCGCCGCCATACCGGAGGTGCAGGAGGCCCACGTCGTCGCGGGAAAGGCGTCCGTCCTGGTCAAGGTGCGCACGTCCACGACGAGCAGGCTGCAGGACGTCCTACGGCGCCTCTACGACATCCAGGGAGTCAACGGCACCCACGCGACGGTCGTCCTGGAGACCTTCTTCGAACGCCCGGTCTCCCCCAACAGCCCGTGACGTGAAGGTCGAGGCCCCCGGTCCCTCGGTCGATCATGTGCCGATGACTCCGACCGTTGACGAGTCGTGGGACCGCATCCTGGACTGGCTGGCCCAACACGCCCCGGCCCATCGCCGGCAGCGGCGGCGGCGAGGACCTGTTCGTCGATCTCCGGTCTGGCCCCCGGCACGGGTGTGTGCGGGAGTTCGACAAGGTCTCCACCGACGGCGAACCGCGATGGGACAGCGTGACCGCCATGCTCGCCGACATCGCCGACGCACTCGAGAACCACAGCCCGATCGACGGATTCGACGCTTGGGCGGACGAGCACGGAGTCCTGATCTGGGAGTGAAACCCCATCGAGACCAGGGCTGGCGCTAAAAGCGCTGAGGGCGGCACCCGTTGGGAGCCGCCCTCGGAAGGTCTGCCTGGTGAGGCTTGGCGGAGGATGCGAGATTCGAACTCGCGAGCGCTTGCACGCAACACGCTTTCCAAGCGTGCGCCCTAGGCCACTAGGCGAATCCTCCACGGGAAAGCCTACCGGTTCTCGGGTAGTGACCTGACCTCAATTACGGCGGAGACCGGGATCGGGCCGTACACGTGCGGGAAGAGTTCGTCCCCGGCGGGCTCGTACCGTACAGGGGCCTCCAGGCGGGACACGTCGACGGCCAGCAGGACCAGGTCTTCCCGGGGGATGCCGCCGTAGAAGCGGCCCAGGACGCCGTTCACCTGCGCCATGTCGGACGAGCAGTGGATGAAGCCCTCCTCGTCCAGCGTCCGGCCCAGTGTCGACATCGAGTACGACACACCGGCGGCGCGGGCGGATTCCCAGTGGGTTCGTTCGGCGATGTGCAGGAGCGTGTCCCGGGGTGAGGCGGCCATGGGACGGAGACTACGCGGGAAGCATGGCAATCCAGGGTGGGGGATGCCATAGACTGTGGGAGGACCCCTCGCATGGCGTCACCCTGTGAACCTCCCCAGGGCCGGAAGGCAGCAAGGATAAGCAGGCTCTGGCGGGTGTGCGGGGGGTCCCTTGGTTTGACGGCGACCGGTTCACGGCGACCCTGCGCATCCGACGCTCTGCTTCTCGAGGGAGGGCGGACCCCCGATGAGTCTGGCTCTGTACCGCAAGTACCGGCCAGCGACGTTCGCCGAGCTGAAGGGGCAGGAGCACGTCGCCGAGCCCCTGCGGCAGGCGCTGCGCAACGGCCGGATCAACCACGCGTACCTGTTCAGCGGTCCGCGCGGCTGCGGCAAGACGTCCAGCGCCCGCATCCTCGCCCGCTCGCTGAACTGCGAGCAGGGCCCCACGCCCGACCCGTGCGGCAAGTGCGACTCGTGCGTCGCGCTCGGGCCGTCCGGGACGGGGCACATCGACGTGATCGAGATCGACGCCGCGTCCCACGGCGGCGTCGACGACGCCCGCGACCTGCGGGAGCGGGCCTTCTTCGCCCCGGTGTCGGCGCGCTTCAAGGTGTACATCATCGACGAGGCGCACATGGTCACCCGCGAGGGCTTCAACGCGCTGCTGAAGCTCGTGGAGGAGCCGCCGCCGCACCTGAAGTTCGTGTTCGCGACGACCGAGCCGGAGAAGGTCATCGGGACGATCCGGTCCCGGACGCACCACTATCCGTTCCGGCTGATCCCGCCCGGCGTGCTGCAGGAGCTCGTCGAGGAGATCCTGCGGAGCGAGGACGTCCCGTACGAGCCCTCCGCGCTGCCCCTGGCCGTGCGGGCGGGCGCCGGATCCGCGCGCGACACGCTGTCGATCCTGGACCAGCTTCTCGCCGGGTCCGACGAGAAGGGCATCACGTACGCGCGGGCCGTCTCGCTGCTCGGCTACACCGACTCGGCGCTGCTGGACGAGGTCATCGCGGCCTTCGCGGCCGGCGACGGCGCCGCCGTGTTCGCCGCGATCGACCGTGTGATCGAGAGCGGGCAGGACCCGCGCCGCTTCGCCGCCGACCTGCTCGAACGCGTCCGCGACCTGGTGATCCTGTCGAACGTCCCGGAGGCGGGCGGTTCGGGGCTGCTGAACGTCCCGCCGGACGAACTGGAGCAGATGCGGCGGCAGGCGTCCTCGATGGGGCCGGGGGAGCTGACGCGCGCGGCCGACCTGCTGCACACCGGCCTCACGGAGATGCGCGGTGCGACGTCCCCGCGCCTGTTGCTCGAACTGATCTGCGCGCGGATCCTGCTGCCGGCGGCCTACGAGGACGAGGCGTCCCTGCTCGCCCGCCTGGACCGCCTCGAACGCCAGGCCTCCCAGGGCGGATTCGGTGCCGGGCCGGGGGGCGGTCCCGATTCCGGCGTCGGCCCTCGTCCCAGCGCGGCGGCATGGTCGGGGCCGGGTGGCCCCGCACAGGGTGGCCCCGCACAGGGTGGCCCCGCACAGGGTGGTTCGGGGCAAGGCGGCCCAGGGCAAGACGGCCCAGGGCAAGGCGGTTCGGCGCAAGGCGGTTCGGCGCAAACGCGCGACGATGGCCCGGGACAAACGGGGGGAGAATACTCCCCGCCCTCCCAGGGGGGCGACCCCACTTCCAGTGTCAACCCCCGCTCCACCCCGGCGCCCGCCGAACAAGACTCTGTGGATAACCGTGGTGCCGCGCCCCACGCCGGTGCACCCGGTGCGGGTGCGCCCGGTGCGGGTGCACCCCATGTGGGGACGGCCCACGCGGGGACGTCCGGTGCGGGGACGTCCGGTGCGGGGACGTCCGGTGCGGGGACGTCCGCTCGTCCGGGACAGGCCCAGGCCCCGCCGGCTGCTTCGGCGCCGGGGGCCTCGGCTTCCGCGTCCGGCGGTGGGGTGGATTTCGGGGCCGTTCAGCGGCTTTGGCCGGACGTCGTCGAGGCCGTCAAGCAGAAGAGCCGCGCCACCTGGATGGTCATCATGTCCGGGGTGCAGCCGGTGTCGCTGGACGGGAAGGTCCTCACGCTCGGGTTCGACGCGGAGGGGCGCCGGCTGGGATTCGTCAACGGCGGGCGCGACGCCGTCCTCCGCGAGGTCTTCAAGGAGCGGATGGGCGTCGACTGGCGGATCGAGACCGTCGTCGGCGGGGCACCGGCCGGTCCCCCATCGGGGAGGCCGGGCCCTAGCAGCGGGTTCGGTGGAGCGGCGACACCGAACCCGGCACCGCAGCCGCGGTCCCCGGCCCGGCCGGCCGCGCAGCCGTCCGCGCCGGGGCCCGAAAGGTTCGAGAGGCCCGAAAGAGCAGAGCGCGCGCCCGAGCCGCCGCCCCCGCCGCCGGACGAGCCGCCGCCGCCCCCCGACCCCGGTCCCCTGGACGAGAGCGACGAAGTCGACCCGGAGGGGGACGCCGACGCCGACGGGATCGAGGCCGAGATGAACGGGATGGCGCTCATCGAGCGCGAGCTCGGCGGCCGGATCATCCGTGAGATCGACAACTCCTGAGATCGACAACTCCTAGGAAGAGGACCGGGGACCGCCGGTCCCGCGTATCGCATCGTGCGCCGAACCCGTAGTCTCGTGGGACGGACGTCCGGTGGCTGGCGGAGCGCCAGTGAGCAGGCCCTCGGGGGCCGGAAGAGGGAGTGCACCGTGGAACCCGGTGGTCAGCTGAACATGCAGGAACTGCTCCAGCAGGCGCAGGCCATGCAGGAGCAGCTCTTCAACGCGCAGCGCGAGCTTGCGGAGGCCGAGGTGACGGGGACCGCCGGCGGCGGGCTCGTCACCGCGACGGTCAACGGGCAGGGCGAGGTCACGGGCCTGTCGATCGACCCGAAGGCCATCGACCCGGGCGACCCGGCCGACACGGCGGAGACCATCGCCGACCTGGTGCTGGCCGCGATCCGCGACGCCGGCCGCGAGGCGCAGGAACTCCAGCAGGAGAAGATGGGACCGCTCGCCCAGGGCCTCGGCGGCCTGCCCGGCGGAGGCGGCCTCCCCGGTGGGGGCGGCGGCCTGCCCGGCGGTTTCCCGGGCCTCGGCGGCGGCCAGGGCGCCTGAGCGCAGCGACCAGGAAAGGAGGGGTCCGTTGTACGAAGGGGTGGTGCAGAACCTCATCGACGAGCTGGGCAGGCTGCCCGGCGTCGGCCCCAAGAGCGCGCAGCGGATCGCCTTCCACCTCCTCGCCGCCGATCCCGCCGACGTCGAGCGCCTCGGCAAGGCGCTCAAGGAGGTCAAGGACAAGGTCCGCTTCTGCAAGACGTGCGGAAACGTCGCGGAAGAAGAGGAATGCCGGATCTGCCGTGACGCCCGCCGCGATCCCCACATCATCTGCGTGGTTGAGGAGTCCAAGGACGTCGTCGCGATCGAGAAGACCCGCGAGTTCCGCGGCACCTACCACGTGCTCGGCGGCGCGATCAGCCCGATCGAGGGCGTCGGCCCCGACGACCTGCGCATCCGCGAGCTGATGCAGCGGCTCGCGGACGGGACGGTGACCGAGTTGATCCTCGCCACCGACCCCAACCTGGAGGGCGAGGCGACGGCGACGTACCTCGCCCGGCTCGTCAAGCCCATGGGCATCACCGTCACCCGTCTGGCCAGCGGCCTGCCGGTGGGTGGCGACCTCGAGTACGCCGACGAGGTGACGCTGGGCCGCGCATTCGAAGGACGGAGGCTGCTCGATGTCTGACACCAACAGCCCGCAGGACTGGAACGCTCTCGCCGAACGCGTGGCGTGCCACGTCGACAACTACCTCAACGGCCTGGAGGCGGTCGCCCGCGGCGACGGCGGGAAGCACACCATCCCGCTGCTGCTCCTGGAGGTGTCGCAGGTCATCCTGGCCGGCGCGCAGCTCGGCGCCAGCGCCGACGTGATCCTCCCGGACAACTGGGAGCCCGAGGTCGGCGACGACCCGGACCTCGACGCCGTCCGGCAGGGTCTCCGCGAGCGCCTCCAGGCCCTGGACGAGTACGTCGAGGTCTTCGACCCGTACAAGGACACCGAGCCCACCGCGTACCGCCTGTCGGACGACCTGGTCGACGTCGCCAGCGACCTCGTCCACGGGCTCCGCCACTACAACCAGGACCGTCCCCTGGAGGCCCTCTGGTGGTGGCAGTACTCCTACTTCAACCACTGGGGCAACCACGCCGGTGCCGCGCTGCGGGCCCTGCACGCCTTCGTGGCGAACTCCCGCCTGGACGTCTCCCCAGAGGTCGCGACGGCCTAGCCACCCTCGCCCCAGCCACCCCGCCCCAGCCGGACCGCATAGCCGGACCGTCCTGGCCGACCGTCCTAGCCGGACGCGTCCGCGTTCACCGACGCGCCCAGCGTCCAGGCGACGAGCTCGGCCGCCTTCTCAGGGTCCGGGCCGATCTGCCCGCCCGGCTCGGACGTCCACGCGTAAAGGCGCAGGTCGTCGTCCCAGGCGACGGTCGCCTCCTGCCCCCGGTACGCCACGTGCAGGACCGCTCCGTCGTCCGGCCGCGTCGCGGACACCTGCGGAGCGCGCCGCCGTAACGCCGCGTACAGCGAATGAAGCGGACCTCTGCGCACCCGCGGCAGCTCATCGAACGCGCCCATCGGCTCTCCCCTCGGCTCGGACATCCCGGCACACGTGCCCGCGGGCACGGGCGCGGCGGATCGCCGGCGGACGGCACGACCCGCGGCACCGCCCACCCCGTCGATACGTAGACGCTTTGCCCTACTTCCGGGTGGTCCGCCGAGAAGGCCGGAAACGCGGTGACATCTCCCACTCCGCCCGCCTGTCGAGCCGCCCCCGCGCAGAGCGCCTGGACGGGCGGCCGACGAAGATCAGCAGCGCCGGCCCGCGAACGCGGGCCGCCGTGGCCCCGCGGCAGCCCGCTGGCCGGCGCGCGCAGTGCACGGGTCTCAGAGCGCGGTGTGGCGAAGGCGTCGTGAGACGACCAGTTCGGTGGCGATGCCGAGCCCGGCGCGGACCAGCAGGAACGCCGCGAGGCCCCACACGTCCCACAGCAGCGCGGCGATGATCGGCCCGAGGGCCTCCCCGACCGACAGCGCGGTGTCGAGGGTCGCGACGACCCGGCCGGCCCGCGGCCCCGCGCGGCGCGCCGCCTGGGCCAGCAGGCTCCCCCAGGGCGGCCGGAACGCGGCGCGGCCCGCGACGTCCACGAGGCGGCCGGTCAGCAGGCCGGCGGCGGTCGGGAAGACCAGGTACAGCAGGGAGGACAGCGTGTTGGCGACCGCGCGCGCCCCGGTGAGCGGCATCGCGCCGAACCGGTCGGCGGCCAGGCCGGCGAGCGGGCCGACGACGAGCAGCACGAGCACGGACGCGGAGTAGATCCCCCCGATCTGCCCGGGGCTCAGGCCCGCGATCTCGGCGGCGAGCAGGGGGAAGAGCCCGTGGGTCATGTGGGCGGTCATCCCGGCGAGCAGGCCCAGCGCGCACAGCAGCCGCAGGCGGCTGTCGCGGAACACGCGGGATCCGGGGTCGGCCCGCCCCCGCGCCGGGTCCTTCACCAGCCGGACGGCGACCGGCTCCCCGGCCGCCGCCGTGTCCGCCGCCTTGCCCGCCGCCGTGTCCGGCGGTCGCGGTTCCGGGCGCGGAACCCAGCGCCACACCACGAGGACCGGGACGAAGGAGACGGCCACGACGAAGCCCCACAGCAGCCGGAAGTCGTTGCCGCTCATGGCCAGGAGGAGCCCGCCGAGCGCGCCCGCCGACACGGCGCCCAGGTCCTTCGCGCCGAACGAGATCGAGAAGGCCCGGCCGAGTTTCCGCGTGCCGGAGCCGGCCACGACGCTGATGGACGCCGGATCCCGCGCCGCCGACGCCGCCCCCTGGACCAGGCGCACCAGGTAGAGGGAGGCGGGCGTGGCGGCGGTGAACAGCAGCATCGACGCGACGAGCCGCACCGTCACCGCCGTCAGGTAGCCGCGCCGGGCGCCCCACCGGTCCACCGTCCATCCCATGAAGGGCTTGACGATCAGTTCGACCAGCGGCTTCATCGCGACGAGCACGCCGATCTCGGCCAGCGACATGCCCAGCTGCCGGGCGTAGAGCGGCATCGCGAAGATCACCACGCCGAAGGCCAGCCGGGTCGTGAAACCCTCCACGACGACGGCCCGCAGCGCGTGGTCGGGCGGGGAGCCGCCCGTCCGGAAGACCCTCGGCACGCTCATGGCGCGCGTCCCCGGCCCGCGACGGCGAGGGCGGCGTCGGCGACCCAGCCGGCGGCGTCCGGCACCCCGCGGAAGCCGGGGAAGGTGTTGACGTCGACGATGACGGGGCCGTTCGCGCAGGTCACGACGTCGATGCCCCAGCAGACCAGCCCGCACGCCTCGGCCGTCCGCAGGCCGAGCCGCACCAGCGACGGGTCCGGGTCGGGGACGGGGACGCGCGGCACGTCCGGGCATCCGGGCTCGACGCGGACCCGCAGGACGGCTGCCCGGTCGTCCACGCCGCACACCTTGTAGTCGAAGCCGGGCCCGTCGATGACGTCCTGCACGAGCCAGGGTCCGCCGCCCGCCGGGTGCTCTCCCGGGTAGAGGGTGCCGGCGTCCCGGCCCAGGCGGCCGCGCAGCGGTTTCACGAACCGGGGCCTTCCGGCCGTCCGGAGCAGTTCCGCCACCGCGCCGGCGTCGGCCGCCACAGTCGTCGGGGGGACCGGCAGCCCCGCCCGTTCGAGCAGGGCCAGCGACCGGATCTTGTCGATGGCGCGCAACGTCGCGGGGAGGGCGTTGAGGCAGGCGCCGCCCGCGTCGGCCACGGCCCCCGCCGCGCACAGCACCGCCGGGTCGCCGCCCTTGATGAGGTACACGTCGGCCTCCGGCAGGTCCGAGGGCTCCCACGGGACGGTCGCGTCGAAGGACGTGAGGCCCCCGCCGCGTGCGGTCAGGGCCGCGCCGAGCGGGCGCAGCAGCGGGTTGCGGGTCGCGTCCGACCCGGCCTCGACCAGGACGCAGACCCGCACCCCGCTCATCGGGGCACCGTCTCTGGGCGAGGGTCGCTCAAGCCGGGCACGCCGCGCAGGGACGGTGGGAACCACGGGCCGCCGTCGGCGTATCGGAAGCCGCGGTAGCAGTCGGCGACCGCGGTCGCGAACCCGTCATCGGCGTCCAGGCCGCACACGCCGGTCAGCACCGCGGGCGCGCCTCGCGCGTCCAGCAGCCGGCGCAGCCGGCGCGCCGACGTGTCGGCCGCCAGCACCGCCCCGTCGCCGTACCCGTACAAAAGCACGGCGGCGACGCCGAGCACGAAGGGGGCCAGGCCGCGCGGGGCGGTCCGGCCGAGGAGGGCGACCGGCCCGAGCAGCCGGTCGCCGGGCGCGAGCTTGCGGATCGGGTCGCGGGCCACCCGGACGACGGGGTCGGCGAGTTCGGCGTTGCCGTAGCGGGCGAGCACGTCGGCCACGGGAGCGTGCACGTCGGCGACGAGGTCCGGCGCGTGTCCCGGGCACAGGCACGGGTGGGCGGCGAGGACGGCGCGCCGGGCCGCGAGCAGCGCACCGGTCACGACCGGCCGGACGAACGGGTCGCGGATCGCCGTGTCGATGGTGCGGTGGCCGCGCAGCCAGCCGAGGTAGGCGGTGAACGCGTGGCCCGTGTTGAAGACGAACAGCTTCTCGCGCAGCCGCGCGCCGAACTCGCAGGTGACGTGCACGCCCGGCAGCGCGGGCGGCGCCAGGTGCAGCGGGAGGGCGTCGACGTCCAGCCGCCGGGCGGCGTCCCCGACGAACTCCGGCACCCCCGGTTCGTGCCAGCTGCCGCGGCTGACGGCCACCCGGGCGACCGCCCCGGCGATCCCGAGCGGGGGCAGCGGCGTCCCGCCGGCCTCCGCGGTGCCGGCGAGCGCTCCGCGCACCCGGCGGGCGCAGTCGGCGTTCCCCACCACCCACACGTCCAGCGGCCGGCCCCGGCGGGCGGCGAGCCCGGGGACCAGATGCCGCGCCACCTCCGCGACCTTCCCCTCGCCCACGCTGAGCACGACCAGGTCCGCGCTCGTGACCGCCCGATCCATTTCCGCCGTGCCCACCGCCGCGGCGGCGACGCCGCGGATTTCCTCCGGCGGCTCCCCGGTCACCCGCACCCGCCAGCCGCCGGCCGATCGGATGCGGCCGGCGGTGTCACGGGTCCGGCAGCCGAGCAGCACCTCGTGCCCCGCCTCCAGGAACAGGGGGACCAGGTACCCGCAGCCCAGCTTCCCGGAACCGACGATCACTACGCGCATGGCTGCGCCCCCCTTCAAGGTGGCCGAGCAGGTGGTCGAAGACGAGGCCGGCGGCGCCGGGGACGCCCTTGAACCCCGGGAAGGCGTTGACATCGACGATCACCGGCCCGTCCGTGCCGCCCATCATGTCGACGCCGTAGGCGCACAGCCCGAACACGCGCCCGGCGCCGAGCGCCAGGTCCGCCATCTCGGCGTCCGGAGGCAGCGGGCGGCCCAGCTTCTCGGCGAGAGACCGGGCCGGCCAGCGGCGCAGGGTCCCGTGGACGTGCGGCCCGACCACGAACAGCTTGCGGTCCCACCCGTCGCCGGGGATCCGGTCCTGGACGAGCCAGGGCCCAGGGCCGCGGGCCGGGAAGGCGTCCCCCTGATCGAGGAGCGTCACCCCCTCACCGCGGCTGCCCAGCGGCGTCTTCACCACCACCGGCCGGCCGGCGGCGATGGCCGCCACCGCCCGCGGATCGTCGACGACCCGCGCCGGCGGCACCGGGAGGCCGGCCGCGGCGAGCCGCCGCCAGGTCTCCACCCGGTCGGCGACCGTCGCCGTGGCCGCCGGCGCGTTGCACCAGGCGGCCTCCGCCGGGGCGCTCGCGCGCGCCGACGCCGCCGTGGCGGGATGGACCGACCGCAGGATGACCAGGTCGGCCCGGGCGAAGACGGCCCCCGGCAGGTCCGGCGCGTCCTGCCAGGTCTCGATGTGAGCGCCCAGCGCGCGGAACTCCGCGAGCACCTTCCAGACGATGGAGTGGGGCGTCGGCTTCTTGCCGTGGACCAGGACGACCCGCACCCCGGTTCTGATCGTGGTCAAGACGGAACCACCTCCGCGAGACGGGACTCGACGAGGTCGGCGACGGCGTCGGGAGCCTCCGCGATCCCCGTGTAGTTCGGAAAGTCGTTGACGTCGACGACCAGCGGCCCGCCGGGGGACGGCAGCACGTCCACGCCGTACAGCTCCAGCCCGAAGGCGTCACGGCAGGCGAGAGCGAGCCCCCGCAGCTCTTCGGTGACCGGCACGGGCTCGGGCTCGTCCCACGGCCCCGGCGCGAGCAGCGGCGAGGGCCGCCGCACCGCCCACACCTCCATGCCCGCCCCGTACAGCTTGACGTCGACCCCTGCCACGTCGACGTAGTGCTGGGCGAGGACCATGCCGTCGGGCCAGGGCAGCCGCTCCAGATCGCGCGGGGAGTCCACCCGGACGATCCCGGCGCCGTTGTCGCCGTAGGGCGGCTTCAGCAGCAGCGGCCACGCCGCGGCGGGAAGGCCGGCCAGCGAGGCCGGCCGGTCGGTGAGGAACGTCCGAGGGGCGGGCACCCCGGCGCGGGCGAGCAGCAGCGCGGCGTGCGGCTTGTCGCGCACCGCCTGGATCGCCTCCCAGCGGTTGACCGTGCGGACACCGTCGAGCTGCGCGCGGCGCAGCAGCGACAGCGCGAACGGGTCCCGGGTGCGCGGCACGACGAGATCACCCGGCCGCGGCGCCGGCGGGCCCCGCCGCACGCCCCGCACCGCGCCGCCGTCGGCCCGCACCTCGGTGACGAGCCGATCAACCGGGGCCGCCACGACCGGCACCCCGCGACCGCGCAGCGCGGCCACGAGGGCGCGCGGCATGAGCTGACCCAGATAGCGCGAGTCGGTGAGCACGAGCACGCGTTTCATCGACCACCCCTCTCTCAGCGGCTCACGTGAAGGCGGGCTGAAGGCGGACCGTCCGGGACATGTCCTCCGTCCGAACGCCAGGCAAAGAGGAAAGTCCAACAGTCAGCCTGTGCCGCCCACGTGAAGCCAGCGTGAAAGGGGCGTGAGCGTTCTCTCACGCTCGACTGATCAGGGCTCTGACCAAAATGAGGGAAGATAGCGAGAAGGGGGATCGGGACGTGCCGCTCAGCCGCACCGGTACCCCATGCCGCGGAGCGTTTCGATCACGCCGGGCCCGAGTTTGCGCCGCAACCGTCCGATGTAGACCGCCACGACGTTCGAACAGGGGCCCACGTCGGGGCCCCAGACATGGTCGAGAATCTGTTCCTGGGAGACCACCTGTCGCGGGTGCCGCAGCAGCAGGTCGAGCAGGGCGAACTCCCTCGCACTGAGATCCACCGTGTGCCCGGCGGGCGTCCGCGCCCGGCGGGTGCGCAGGTCGAGCGTCAGCCCGTCGACGCTGAGGGCGGTGGGCGCCGCCACCGCGCCGTGCGCGGTGCGGAGCCGGAGCCGGATCCGCGCCAGCAGTTCATCGAACCGGAACGGCTTGGTCATGTAGTCGTCCGCCCCGCCGTCCAGGCCCGCGACGGTGTCGCCGACCGTGGTGCGCGACGTCAGGATGATCACGGGGAGGGTGGCTCGCGCCGCGCGGATCCGCCGGAGCACGTCGAAGCCGTCGCGGCCCGGAAGCCCGATGGTGAGCACGAGAAGGTCGTATTCGCCGGACAGGGCGTGCCTGAGCGCCGTGTCGCCGTCGGCGACGACGGTCGGGTGAAAGCCATGGGTGCGCAGTCCCTTGTGGATGAACCGGGCGATGCGTTCATCGTTCTCAGAGATCAGGATTCTGTTCATGGCCGTCTCCCCGTCTCGGTCCGGTCGTCACTCCTCGCCAAGGAGAGCGACCATGGTTTACCCCCGGCCGCCGAAATCAATTCCCTCGGCACCGTCGATTTCATTTGGCTACGCCTTTTGTGCCGTTGATGGACGGATATTGCCCGAGGATGGCCTGGCCGGGTAAAGGGGTTGCCCTTTTCGGGGACTTCGCGGATCCGCGGACGGTGGCGGCGCCGCATCGAGCAGGTCCGCCCGCGCTCCAGGCCGTCCAGGTCGGATCGAGGAACCGCGAAACGTCGTGGTGACCGCCTATACTCGTGCTTCGGACCATGAGCACGCACACACCACCGTCAACGGACGCCTCCGCCGAGTTGCTTGAGGCGTTCAAGGCGCTGGCCAACCCCGTCCGGCTGCGGATGCTCCAGTGGCTGCGGGACCCGCGGGAGCACTTCCCGGTGGAGACCGGGATCGCCGACCCCGACGAGGTGGGCGTGTGCGTGAGTCACATCCAGGCCAAGACCGGGCTGGCGCAGTCGACCGTCTCGTCCTACATGGCGGCGCTGGAGCGGGCGGGGCTGGTCATCTCGACGCGCGTCGGCAAGTGGACGCACTACAGGCGGGACGAAGAGCGCATCGCCCGTCTCGTCGAAGCGCTCGGACGCTCCCTCTAGCCGCGAGGCGAACCTGCGATCAAAGCCCCGCCGGACCATACATATCGAAATTATGCGATACTTCGATTCGTAAGCCGGGACGACGATCAGGAGGGTGATCATGGGCGCGATCGAGGGAATGGACCTGGGGCGCTACGGGATCTGGACGTTCGACTTCGAGGAGCAGCCCGCGAGCCTGATCCGGGAGTCCGTCCAGGAGTTGGAGGAGGCCGGCTGGCCGGCGGTCTGGATCCCGGAACGGGACGGGCGGGAGGCGATGACGCACGCCGGCTTCCTGCTCGCCTCCACCGAGCGCATCGCCGTCGTCAACGGCATCGCGCGGATCTGGTCGCGCGGAGCCCTCTGGACGCGGGGAGCGGCCTGGCTCCTGGCCGACGCCTACCCCGGACGGCACCTGCTCGGCCTCGGGTTCGGGGGCGAGCCGCACGCCGAGACGACCCCGCTGCGGGCGATGAGCGCGTACCTGGACGAGATGGACGCGACGGCGAACGCCAACCCCGAGCCGGCGGCGCCCGTCCGCCGGGTGCTGGCGGCCTACGGGCCGAAGATGCTGGCGATGGCGCGCGACCGGTCCGCGGGCGCCCACACGTACCACGTGACCGTGGAGCACACGGCGCGGGCGCGCGAGGTGCTCGGCAAGAGGCCGTTCCTCGGCGTCGAGCAGGCGGTGCTCTTCGAGAGCGACCCGGGCAGGGCGCGGGAGATCGCAAGGGAGCACCTCAGCGGATACCTGAAGGAGAAGTACAACGTCGCGAAGTTCCTCCGCCTCGGGTACACCGAGGACGACGTCCGCGAGGGCAGTGACCGGCTCGTCGACGACCTGGTGGTCTGGGGCGACCTCGACGCGATCGTCCGCAGGCTGAACGATCACCTCGGCGCCGGCGCCGACCACGTCGGCGTCCAGGTCATCGGAGTCGAGCCCGGCCGGACGGCCATGCCCCAGTGGCGGCGCCTGGCCGAGGCGCTCGTGCCCGGGCCGGGGCCGTGTAGCGGCCCCGGCCCGGCGACGCTGAGTTACCTGGTCGTGATCCATCGGTGCGGGCTCTGTAGACTCGTCGTCCGGAACGCCTGACCCCGATCCGAGGAGCGCCCGCTCGTGGCTCTTGTCGTGCAGAAGTACGGTGGCTCCTCCGTCGCCGACGCCGATGGCGTCAAGCGGGTCGCCCAGCGCATCGTCGCAACGAAGAAGGCGGGCAACGACGTGGTCGTCGTGGTCTCCGCCATGGGCGACACGACGGATGATCTCATCGATATGGCCAAGCAGGTCAGCCCGCTGCCGCCGGGCCGCGAGCTGGACATGCTGCTCACCGCGGGCGAGCGCATCTCGATGGCCCTGCTCGCCATGGCCATCGCGAACCTGGGCCACGAGGCCCGCTCGTTCACCGGCTCCCAGGCGGGCGTCATCACCGACGGCTCGCACGGCAAAGCCAAGATCATCGACGTGACGCCGGGACGGATCCGGACCGCGCTGGACGAGGGCTCGATCTGCATCGTGGCCGGGTTCCAGGGCGTCTCCCAGGGCACCAAGGACATCACCACGCTCGGCCGCGGCGGGTCCGACACCACCGCGGTGGCGCTCGCCGCGGCGCTGGACGCCGACGTCTGCGAGATCTACTCCGACGTCGACGGGGTCTTCACCGCCGACCCGCGCATCGTGCCCGCCGCCCGCAAGATCCCGAAGATCTCCTACGAGGAGATGCTGGAGATGGCGGCGAGCGGCGCGAAGATCCTGCATCTGCGCTGCGTGGAGTACGCGCGCCGGTACAACATCCCGATCCATGTGCGCTCCTCCTTCAGTCAGAAGGAGGGCACGTGGGTCGTCGACAGCAGTGAGATCGAGGGACAGGACATGGAGCAGGCGATCATCTCCGGCGTCGCGCACGACCGGAGCGAAGCCAAGATCACCGTGGTCGGGGTGCCGGACAAGGTCGGCGAGGCCGCCACGATCTTCACGGTGCTGTCCGACGCGGAGATCAACATCGACATGATCGTGCAGAACGTGTCGGCGGCGTCCACCGGGCGGACCGACATCTCGTTCACGCTGCCGTCCACCGACGGGCAGAGCGCGCTGACCGCGCTGAACAAGGTCAAGGAGCGGATCGGGTTCGAGTCGCTCCGCTACGACGACCGGATCGGCAAGGTGTCGCTGATCGGCGCCGGGATGCGCTCGCACCCGGGCGTCACCGCGACGCTGTTCGGCGCGATCGCCGAGGCCGGCGTGAACATCGAGATGATCTCCACCTCGGAGATCCGGATCTCCGTCGTCGTCGCGCAGGACGACATCGACACCGCGGTCGCCGCCGCGCACCACGCCTTCGACCTGGACTCCGACCAGGTCGAGGCCGTCGTCTACGGCGGCACCGGCCGCTGACGTTCCGCGGGGCCGCGCGGGCGATCCCGTCCCGCGCGGCCTTTTGCGTCGCCCGACTCAGACCCGCGTCGCCGCCGGTGGGAGCATCCCGTCCGGGAACCGGTCGCGGATCGCGGTAGTTCTGAGGATGTGAGTGCGACGATGGACTCGGATTCCGGACGTCCGGCCCTCGCGGTCGTGGGCGCGACCGGGGCGGTCGGCTCGGTGATGCGCCATCTGCTGTCCACCCGCCGGGACGTGTACGGGGAGATCCGGCTCGTGGCGTCGGAACGTTCCGCCGGGCGGCCGCTCCAGGTGCGCGGCGAGGACGTGCCGGTGGCCCCGCTGACCCCCGAGGTCTTCGACGGCGTCGACGTGGCGATGTTCGCCGTGCCGGACGCGGTCGCCGCCGAGTGGGCGCCGGTCGCGGCGTCCCGCGGCGCCGTCGCGGTCGACGGCTCCCGCGCGTTCCGGACGAGACCGGACGTGCCGCTCGTCGTCCCCGAGGTGAACCCGGAGCGGGTGCGGGACCGCCCGCGCGGCATCGTCGCCGGCCCCGGCTGCGCGACGCTGTCGATGATCGTGGCGATCGGCGCGCTGCACCGCCGGTACGGGCTGAAGGAGCTGGTCATCGCGTCCTACCAGGCGGCGTCCGGGGCGGGCCGGGCCGGCAGCGACACCCTGTACGGGCAGCTGGAGAAGGTCGGCGGCGACCGGGCGCTCGGCAACCGGGCGGGCGACATCCGCGGCGTCGTCGGCGAGCTCGGCCCGTTCCCCGCGCCGCTCGCGATGAACGTCGTGCCGTGGACGGGGACGCAGGCCGACGGCGGCTGGACGTCCGACGAGGTCGGCCTGCGCGACGAGACCCGCAAGATCCTCGGCCTGCCGGGGCTGCGGGTCGCGGCGACCTGCGTGCGGGTGCCGGTGATCACCGGTCACTCGATGGCCGTCCACGCGGTGTTCGAGGAGCGGACCGGCCGCGGGGAGGCGCAGGACGTCCTCGCCCGGTCGGCCGGGGTCGTGCTGTGCGACAACCCGGACACGCGCGAGTTCCCGACCCCGTCCGACGTCGCGGGCACCGACCCGACCTGGGCCGGGCGCGTCCGCCGTTCCCTGGACGACCCGTACGCGCTCGACCTGTTCCTCAGCGGCGACAACCTGCGCAAGGGCGCCGCGCTCAACACCGCGCAGACCGCCGAGCTGATCGCCGCCGAACTCGCCGGCTGAGCGGGGGTGGCGCGATGCCGGTCCCGTCTGGGTATACCGTTCCCGGACGCGGGGTTGCGCCGTGCGGCGGTTCGTGGCATGAGCGGGACGTCGCACTCGGGCTTTAGGGTGGCATGCGTGACCGAGACGAAGGCCGTGAAGTCCGAGCAGACGCGCGCCGTGATCGTCGAGACGGCGCTGCGCCTGTTCCGGGAGCGCGGCTACGAGGCGACGACGATGCGGGCGATCGCCAAGGAGGCGGGCGTCTCGGTCGGCAACGCCTACTACTACTTCGGCTCCAAAGAGGAGCTGATCCAGGCCTACTACGACGAGCTGCAGGACGATCATGTCGCGGCCTGCCGGGCCGTCCTGGACGCCGAGACCGCGTTCGCGCCCCGGCTGCTCGGCGTGCTGAAGGCGCGGGTCGACACGATGGTGCCGTACCACGAGTTCGCCGGGAAGTTCTTCAAGTTCGCCGCCGAGCCGACCAGCCCGCTCAACCCGTTCAGCGCCGAGTCCGGCCCGGCCCGCGACTCCGCGGTGGCGATCTACCGCGAGGTCGTCGATGGCTCCGACCTGAAGATCGACAAGGAGTTCCGGGCCGAGCTGCCCGAGCTGCTGTGGATCTACTCGATGGGCATCGTCCTGTACTGGGTGCACGACAGCTCGCCCGGCTGCCGCAAGACCTACCTGCTCGTCGAGCGGACGGTCCCGCTGGTCAACCGCATGGTCTCGATGTCGCGCATGCCCGGGTTCAAGTCCGTGACCCGCGAGCTGGTGGGCATCATCCGCGAGGTCCGCGCCTGAACCGGGGCGGGCGGCGGCGCGACCGCCCGCCCCTGATGGCTCACGACATGCCGAGGTGCTTCCGGGCGAAGCCGATCTCGGCGGCCATCTGCGTGATGCGCTCCTCGACGACGAGGGAGCCGTGGCCCGCGTCGTACCGGTACACCTCGTGCGGGCGGCCCAGCTCGGCGAGCCGCGCCAGGTAGTTGTCGATCTGCCGGATGGGGCAGCGCGGGTCGTTCTCCCCGGCGAGGACCAGCACCGGCGCCTTGACCCGCTCGACGTAGGTGATGGGGGACGACTCGCGGTACCGTTCCGGGACCTCCTCCGGCGACCCGCCGAACAGCGACCGGTCGAACGCCTGGAGGCCCTCCATCTCGTCCTCGTACGCGGCGACGTAGTCGGCGACGGGGACGGCGGCGACGGCGACGGTCCAGTCGTCCGGCTGCGTGCCGATGCCGAGCAGGGTGAGGAACCCGCCCCATGACCCACCGGTCAGGACGAGCCGCCCCGGGTCGGCGAGCCCCGACCCGACCGCCCAGTCGCGGACGGCCTTGACGTCCTCCAGCTCGGTGAGGCCGACGCGTCCCTCGATGGCGTCGCGCCACTCGGACCCGTAGCCGGTCGAGCCCCGGTAGTTGACGCGCACGACCGCGAACCCGTGGTCGACCCAGGCGGCGGCCGTCGGGACGAACGAGTCGTCGTCCTGCGCGGTCGGCCCGCCGTGGATGTCGAAGACCGTCGGGTAAGGGCGGTCGCCCTCCGGCTTGCTGACCAGCGCGTGGACGCGGCCGCCGGGCCCGTCCACCCACACGTCCTCGACCGGGACGGACGGCGGCGCCGGCGGCCCGGGGGGCGTGCGGACGACCGCGCCGGACGTGGAGCGGATCACCGGCGGCTCGGCGGCCGACGACCAGACGAACTCGACGGTCCCGTCCGGCCGCACGGTCGCCCCACCGATCACGCCGCGCGGCGTGTCGATCCTGGTCAGCGTCCCGTCCGCCAGGTCGTAGCGGTACAGCTCGTCGCGCGCCTCGTGCGAGTGGGAGACCAGCAGCGCCGTCCCGTCCGGGTACCAGCCGGCGCCGATCTCGCCGGGCAGGTCGAGGACGATCTCCCGCTCGGTGCCGGCGACGGGGTCCCAGACGAGCATCTCGTCCCGGCCGCGCCGCTCGTGGTTGACCAGGAGCCGCGTGTCGCCCTCGACCGGGGCGAACCCGGCGCCGTAGACGCCCTTGCCGGGGCCGTCCCAGAGGTCGGCGACCGTCGAGCCGTCGGGACGCAGCACGCGCAGCGCCATGTGGCGGCTGTCGCCGTGCTCGCTGTGCCCGATCGCGATCAGGGACTCGTCCCGGGACAGGTCGGCGACGTGCGCGTCCTCCGCGTGGTGGTAGAGCACCTCCGGCGCCGAGCCGGGGCGGCAGAAGTGGACGGTGTTGCCCTGGTCGGTCGTCCGCCCGATGACGGCGAGCCCGCCGCGGCCGAGGGCCAGCCCGGACGGGTACGACGGTTCGAGCCCGGGAACCGCCGGAACGCTCTCCGTCTCGCCGAACGGGACGCGCCGCCACACGCCGAACTCGTCCCCGTCCGTGTCGGCGAACCACCACACCGACTCGCCGGACGGGTCGACGGTCCCGCTCCAGGTGCCGTTGGGCCGATCGGTCACCTGGCGTTGCTCGCCCGTGTCGCGGTCCCAGGTGTAGATCTCCCAGGTCCCGGTCGCGTTCGACCGGTAGATGCTGCGGCTCGGGGCGTCCCGCGCCCATCGGGGCAGGCTCATCCGCGCGGCCCGGAAACGCGCCTTCCAGCGCTCGTCGTCGACCATCCCCCCAGTATCGCCGAGCCGCCGGGCCCGGCTCGGCCGATCAGCGGGAGGGCTCGCGGCCACCGCCGGTCAGGGCGCGGGGACGCCGGCCACGAAGGTGCGTTCCTGGGGGGACGCCACGAGTTCCACCGTGGTGCCGGGGCGGAGCTCCTCGCCGAGGACGGCGGTGATCGCGTCGGTGAGCCCGGCGGCCAGCTTCGCGCTGAACTCGGCGGCCTCGGGGCGGTCGAAGGCGGCGGCGCGGACGCCCATGACCAGCGAGACGGTCGTGTCCACGGCCTTGCCGCCCTGGGCGAGGCGGCCGGCGGGGACGCCGGACAGGTGGACGCTCGCCAGCTCGCGGGCCCACTCGCCGTAGGCGCCGACGATCGCCTCGGTCAGCGCGGCGATGAGCTCGGGCTCGCGGCCCGCCAGCCTGTCTTCTGGAAGGTGGACGGTCAGATGCGGCACAGTGGTCCCCGTTCTCTTTGACCTCAAAGGCTTTGACCTCAAAGGTACTTGTGGAGGGTGCCGATGTCCACCGGATCGGGCGGTCCGGCCGTCGACGAGGCCGTCCGGACGCTGCTGCTGCTCATGCCGCGGATCGTCGGCCGCGCCAAGCGCCTGCCCATCCCGCCGGCGCTCCAGGGCCTCGACCTGGCGCCGCGCCATCTCGCGCTGCTGGCGCACCTGGAGTACGACGGCCCGGCGAGCGTCAGCGACCTCGCCGCCCGGCTGGAGGTCGCCCCGACCACCATCAGCCTCATGGTGAGCGACCTGTCGAAGCTCGGCGTCCTGGAGCGCGCCGCCGACCCCGCCGACCGCCGGCGCCGGATCGTCGCCATCGCCCCCGCCTTCGCCGGGCCGATCGCCGAATGGCTCTCCGGCAGCGCGTCCGCCTGGGAGCGCGTCATGCGCGGCCTGGCCCCGGCCGAACGCGCCACGGTCATCGGCGCGCTGCGTGCCTACGAGGCCGCCCTGGAACAGGGCCCCACCCACCGTCGGTAACGTTCTCCCGCGTCAGGCGCAGGTCAGGCGAAGGCACCGCCGGTGAAGGGCCTGGAGGCGGGCATGCCGTTCGAGGTCTCCGCGGGGCCGGACCGCGCACCCCGCTCGAAGAAGCCGGGACTCAGGGGGTGGCGAGGCGGGCGAGGAGCTGGTCGATCGCGGCGCGGACCTGGCGGTCCATGGCGCGCGCGAAGCCGGCCTCGACCGTGACCTGGGCGCCGGGCCGCAGCCGCGCGAGGGTCTCGGTGAGCTCGCCGAGATGCCGGTCGTCGATCTCGCGGTCGTCGAGGCGCCCGACGACGTGCGTGGCGATCAGCCGGACGAACATCGCGGCGAGGTCGTCCATGCTGCGCTGCAGCTCCAGCCCGGCCGACAGGACGGCGTCCAGCGGCACCCCGGCCCGGACGAGCGTCACCGTCGCGTCGAGCTGGCGGCGGCTCCAGTGGGTGACGCGGTCGCCGTCCACCTCGATGTGGCCGAGCGCGACGGCCCGCTCGACGGCGTCCGCGCCGACCTCGCCGGGGAACAGCGCCGCCAGCTCGTCCAGCGTCATCGTGACCGGGACCTCGGTGGACCACGGGGTCGTGACGGCCTTCTCGACGCCGAGGACGGTGCCGATGTCGCGGCCCTGCTCCCACGCCGAGAGCAGTTCCCGGATGCCCTCCAGGGTGTGCCCGCGCTCCAGCAGGTTCCCGATCATGCGGAGCCGGGCGAGATGGTCCTCGGAGTAGAGCCCGATGCGCCCCTCGCGGCGGGGCGGCGGCAGCAGCTTGCGCTCCTGGTAGTAGCGGAGCGTCCGTACCGGGACGCCGGCGGCCTTCGCGAGTTCGCCGATCCGGTACTCGCGGCCGTCGGCGCGGGGATGGCCGCCCTGTTCGTCCGTCGGCTCTTGGCTCACGGTCGCCAAGCATAGTTCGCGGCCGGAGGCGGCCACGTCCCGTCCGGCGGGGCCGCAGGACGCGGGCGCGATGCCGTGGGCCGGGGGTGTGGTGAGGACGACGCGCGCCACCGGGCGGTGCCGGTGGCGCGGTCGCTAGGTGACGCGGCGGATGGTCATGGTCCGGCGTTGTCGGCGCCGGGGCGCTTCCTTGTCGGCCTGGGACGCGTCGGCGGCGATCAGGTCGCGGAGCGTGCGCGGGACGATGTCCTCGCGGCGGTCGGTGAACGGTGAACGCATGGTTCCTCCGGTGAGGTCAGGCCGCCGTGGCCAGCTCGGGGTAGGCCGCGGAGACGGTGGTGAGGGCCCAGCGCATCCGGGCCACGTAGGTCTCGGGGTGGTCGCCGGCCTCCTGGGCGACGACGGCCACGCAGGCGGTGCGGTCCTCGCCGCAGGCGCCGAACCGGTCGTGGATGGCGATCCGGACCTGCTCGGCGGAGGGGTGGTCGGACTCCTGCAGCCGGGAGGTGAAGAGGATCTCGGCGAGGTCGGCTGCGGTCATCGAGGTGAAGTTCGGCGTGTTCGACATCGGAGTGCCTTCTTCCTGCGGGAGGGATTCCTCGTCGTCCCTTCTGCTGAATACGACTCTGCCCGCCGGGCGAACTCATCGCCATAGGGGAAAACCCCTAACCGGGGTGGAGTAATCCCCCCGGCGCCTCGGGGGCCGGGCCGCCTTCGCTCCGTCCATGGTAGCAGAACGGAATACTTTGTTCCATAGCTGAGAGGACCTTCTGCGTTGCTCTGAACTGTGGGTTCCTTGATTTTTTCGCTCAGGGTGCCAAGGGTGGGCGCCCCTGAGTCGACCCCTGGTCGAGCGCGGCGGTCGCCACATGACGAGCCTAGGTGCGGTGTGCAAATCCGGGCCGTCCGCACTAGGGACGTTTCGGGAGTAAGCGACGAATCCCCCTACGCGCCGGTAACATGCCCCTACCGCATCCACGCGGATCGCGAAGGGGACGCGCCATGCAGCCCGACCTGGACACGTTTCTCGCCGACCGCCTCCACGAGATCACCGCCGAGGTCGCCGGCGAGATCACCGCGCGCGTCCCCGCGTACGGGCACCTGCGGCCGGGCGGGATCCGGACGCTCGTCCGGGACGCCCTCGCCGTCTACAGCGGCGCCCGGGAGCCCTGCACGGTGGTCGAGGTGTTCCGCGACCTCGGCGCGAGCGAGGCCAGCGCGGGGCAGGACGTCCGCCACTTCGAGTCCGCCCTGCGCACGGGCGCGCGCGTCCTCGTCCGCCGGACGGCGGGCGCCGCCGCCCGCCTCTACCCGCCTACGGCGGAGTTCATCGCGGTCATGGAGACCGCCTTCACCGCCGAGGACGAGCTGGTCGGCGCCGCCGTCGAGGGCCACCACCGGGCGCGGCGGCCGCTCGTCGCGCGCCGCCTCTACAGCCTCCTCAGCGAGAACTGACGCCCTCGGGCACCGGGCGCGGCCGGTCGAGGCGGCGGAACACCGGCTCGGGACGGGGCAGCCGCCGCCCCGCGCACTGCCGCCGGACGCGTTCCGCCGCGTCGGGCAGGAACGGCTCCAGCAGGTCGCCGACCGTCCGGCAGGCGCTCACCAGCCCGGCCAGGACGGCGTCCAGCCGCGGGTCGCCGGCCTTCGCCAGCTCCCAGGGCCGCACCCGGTTGATGTGGCGGTTGGCCTCGTCGACGATCCGCCACACCGCGGCGGTGGCCCGGCGGAAGTCGGCGTCGTCCAGCGCCGCGCCGATCTCGCCGGGCGCCTCCCGGCAGACGGCCCCCAGCTCGTCCGCCTCGGCGGCGGGGACCTCCCCGCCCCGGTACCGGTGGACCATCGAGACGACCCGGTGCACGAGGTTGCCGAGGCCGTTGGCGAGCTCGTCGTCCGCCCGCGCGATCAGCCGCTCGGCGGTGAAGTCGGCGTCGCCCGCCCTCGGCACCTCGCGCAGCAGCCACCAGCGCACGGCGTCCACGCCGAACTCGCGGACGAGGCCGACCGGGTCGACCGTGACGTCCCCCGACTTGCTGATCTTCCGTCCCCCGGCCGTGAGGTACCCGTGCACCAGGACCTCGTCCGGCACGGGGAGTCCGGCGGACAGCAGCATCGCCGGCCAGTACACGGCGTGGAACCGCAGGACGCCCTTGCCGACCAGGTGGACGCGGCGCGCGTCTCCCGTCCACCAGCGCCGGAAGTCCGCGCCGCCGCGCCCGTAGTCGAGTGCCGTGATGTAGTTGCCGAGCGCGTCCCACCACACGTAGATGACCTGCGACGGATCGTCGGGCACCGGAATGCCCCAGCCGCGGGCGCGCTCGGTGGAGCGCGAGACGGAGAAGTCCTCCAGCCCGCCCGCGATGAGCGCGAGCACCTCGTTGCGCCGCTCGGCGGGCTCGATGCGGAGCCTGCCGCTGCTGATCAGGTCGTGCAGCCGGCCGGTGTAGCGCGACAGCCGGAAGAACCAGTTCTCCTCCGAGACCCGCTGCGGGACCGTCCCGTGTTCGGGGCAGCGCCCGTCCACCAGCTCGGCTTCGCCGTAGAACTGCTCACAGCCGACGCAGTACAGGCCTTCGTAGTGCCGCCGGTAGAGGTCTCCGGACTCGGCGCACGCCCGCCACAGCCGCTCGACCCCGGCCCGGTGCCGGGGGTCCCGGCTGGTGCGGATCACGTCGTCGACCGACAGTGAGAGCGGGCCGGCCAGCCCGACGAACTCCTCGGCCAGCGCGTCCACGAACTCCTGGACGCCGGTGCCGGCGGCCTCGGCGGCGAGGACGTTCTTCAGCGAGTTGTCGTCCGTCCCGGCCTGGAACCGCACGTCGCCGCAGCGGCGGAGATGCCGCGCGAGGACGTCCGCCTGCACGAGTTCCAGCGCGAATCCGAGATGGGGACGGGCGTTGACGTACGGAATGGTCGTGGTGATGTAGACACCCATGGGGCTCCTCCATGTGAGACCGGAGCCCCGAAACGAGAAGAGGCCCCGCGAACAGGGCCTCGAACAACGTCCAGCGTCAGCGGCCCCGCGAGCGGGGCATCATGGCCTGACTTGTGAACGGCGTCATGGTCCGAGTCTAGCCGCCCCGCGCCGACCGGTTCCGGCCGAACCTTGCCAGTGTTCGTTGGCGAGATGAGAATCGGCGCATGAGGAAACTGAGCACGGCCCTCGGCGGCGCCGTCCTGTCCGGTGCGCTGGTCTTCGGCGCGGCTCCCGCGCAGGCGGCGCCGGAGCCGGACGCCCGCCAGATCCCGCAGGACGTCATCGAGCGGCTGCCCGCACCGCTCCGGGCGGCCGCCGAGTCGCCCGGCAGCATCGGCTGGGACGACAAGGGCCCCTACATCGTCTGGGGCAACATGGCCTGCCGCATCCACCTCTTCGTCCCCGAGGAATGGGGATGGGCCTGGGGCACGGGGCCCTGCTGGTTCTAACCGGTGCTGGAGAGGGCGGCGGTGAGATCGTCCAGGTGCCGGGCGACCGGGCCGGCGGTGAGGACGCCGCTGCCCGCCCCCGCCAGCTCACCGGCGGCCGGCGCCAGCTCGGCACGCGCGCGCCGCATCACCGCGCGGTCGCCGACGGCGATCGCGGCCTGCGCGGTCAGGCACCACAGGGCCTCGAAGAGCAGGTCGCGCGGCGGTTCGGGGACGTCCCGCACGGCCCCGGCCGCCTCGTCCGGCCGGTCCCGCGCCAGCAGGACCAGGGGACGGGCCCACGGCTCGTACGGCCCCCAGTCGGCCGGGCCGGTCTGGGCGGGCCGCCGGTGCTGGACGCGCAGGCAGAGCAGCGCGAGCGACGGCAGGCCGTCCTCCAGGCCGGGCATCCCGCAGCCCCGCATGCGCTCGGCCGCGTTCCGGTAGGCGGCCTCCGCCTCGGCCATCGGGGCGCCGGACGCGGCGAGCCGCAGCGCCCGGTACCACGTGGTGAACACGCCGACCAGCGGGCGCTCGTGCCGCTCGGCCAGCCGGTCGGCCGCGTCCGCGTGCGCGTCCGCCCCGGCGAAGTCGCCGAGCGCGCAGCGGGCCTGGAGCCGGACGAGCCGTCCGAGGACCTCGTAGTTCACCAGGTCGCCGCGTGCCGACAGGTCCACCAGCTCGGCGCCGATCCCGTCCCGCCGCGCGGCCCGTCCCGCCCGGTCGAACGCCTGCATGAACGCGCCGTTGAGCGCGAACGCCAGCAGGGCCGGATCGTCCAGGCCGCGGGCGAGGCGTTCGGCCTCCCGGGCCGCCTCCCGGCCGCGATCGGACCGGGCGCCGCGCGACTCCAGCGCGATCATGGCCAGCAGCCGCGCCCGCGCGGCCTCGTGCCCGTGCGGCAACCCTGCGAGGCACCGCTCGGCCGCCGCGACGACCTCGGCCGCCTGGCGCGGGTCGTCCGACCGGGTCCAGATCGCCGGGACGTCGTAGGCGCCGATCACCCGGGCGGTCAGCTCGGCGTCGCCCAGCTCCTCGGCCGCCGTGATCGCCGCCATGCGGTGCTCGCGGGCCGCCACCAAGCCCCCGGCGCCGGTCACCGCCAGGTTCCGGAGGATGCCGACCGTCGATTCCAGCCGGGCCCGCGCGCCGGACGAGACGCTCCGGTCGTACGCCTCCGCCGCCTGCGCCCACACGCGCGAGACGGCGTCGTGCCCCGGTTCCAGATGGTCGGCCTGGCGGAGGATGTCTTCCTCTAGGCGACGCAACATCGGGCTGGGGTCGAGGCCTAGTTGCTCCACCAGGAGGTTCCGTGCTCGGCGGAGGACCGCCAGCGCATCACCCTGGCGGCCGGTGCGGTACAGGGCGAGCGCCAGGAGACGCCACGCTTCCTCGCGCCAGGGATGCTCGGCGACATGGGCATCGAGGTCCGGGATCGCCGCGGCCTCCTGCCCCAGGGCCATGAGCGCGTCGGCCCTCCGCTCGACGGCGTGCAGCCGCAGCTCGGCGAGCCGGGAGCGTTCGGCATGCGCCCACGGCTCACCGGCGAACTCGGCGTAGGCGGGGCCGCGCCACCAGCCCAGCGCCTCGTCCAGCTCCTCGACCTGCTCGGCGGGCGGGCGCGTCGCGGTGGCGGCCTGCTCGAAACGCCAGGCGTCCACCCCGTCCGGGGCGGGGCGCAGCGCGTACCCCGGTCCTTCGGTCACGAGGAGCCCGGACGGCGTTCTCGGTGGACGGTCGGGCTCCAGCACGCGCCGCAGCGCCGCCACGAAGGTGCGCACGGCCCCGACCGCGTCCGACGGGGGATCCGCCCACAGATCGTCCACGATCCGGGAAACCGGCACGACGCGTCCCCGCGCGACGATCAGCCGGGCCAGGACGGCGCGGTGCCGCGGCCCCTTCAGGGCGATCGCGCTCCCGGACCCGTCCCAGGCGGTCACCGGCCCCAGCACCCCGAACAGGACCTCCACGCCGACCACGGTATAGCGCTCATCGGATGCTCATCCGTCCCCGGCACGCTGGGGCCATGCCAACGATCCCTGGATTCGACCACACGCGCGTCCCCGTCGCCGAGGGCGTCTCCCTGAACGCGGCCGTCGGCGGCTCGGGCTCCCCGATCGTCCTGCTGCACGGCTTCCCGCAGACCCACCTGATGTGGCGGCACGTCGCCGCGGACCTGGCCGCCGACCACACCGTCATCGCGCCCGACCTGCGCGGATACGGCGACAGCGACAAGCCGTCCGACGGATATTCCAAGCGCACCATGGCCGCCGACGTCGTCGCACTCGCCCGCGCGCTCGGCCATGACCGGTTCGCCCTCGCCGGACACGACCGCGGCGCCCTCGTCGCCTTCCGCGCGGGCCTCGACCACCCCGCCACGATCACGCATCTGGCCTGCCTGGACGTCCTGCCGACGCTGGACATGTGGGACGTCCTGCACGGCACCACCGCCGCCGCAGGCTTCCACCTCTACCTGATGGCGCAGCCGCCCGGCCTGCCCGAACGGCTGATCGCCGGGGCGCCGGACGCGTTCTTCGGGCACTTCCTCGACCTGTGGGCGAACGACCCGTCCGCGATCCCGCCCGACGTCCGCGCCGCCTACCTGGACGCCTGCCGCGCCGCGATCCCGTCGATCGTCGCCGACTACCGGGCGTCCGCGGGCGTCGACGTCGAGCACGACACCGCCGACCGCGACGCGGGCAACCGGCTGCGGATGCCCGTCACCGTCCTGCAGCAGGACTGGGGCGCCGTCCTCGGCTACGACGCCGCCGCGCTGTGGAGCGCCTGGGCGGCCGACCTCCGGCACGCCACCGTGACCTGCGGCCACTTCATGGCGGAGGAGGCGCCGGCCGACATCGCGAAGGCGCTCCGGGACCTGCTGTCCCGCTAGGGGCGGCGCCGGACCGCCGCGCCGGGGCGGTCTACCACCAGGGCGGACCGCCCTGCGTCGCCGCCCACACCCACAGGTAGAGGAGGAAACCGGTCACCGCCAGCCCGAGCAGCATCTCCCAGTTGAGCGCCGCGTGCCGTCCTGCCCTGCGGGCCATGCCGTCCCCCCGATCGTCCGGCGTCATCCCGGGACGTAGCCGGACGTTCTCCCCCTTAATCTCCATGGACGGCAAACAGCGTCAACGCAGGAACGTCTGGAAGCCCTTCGCCAGCGCATCGGCCATGCGCTGCCTGAACGGGCCGCTGGACATCTTCGCCGCGTCGCCCGGGTTCATCATGTTGCCGCACTCGATGAACGCGGCCGGCACCGTGGACATGTTCAGCCCGCCGAGGTCATCGCGCCGGTCCAGGCCGTCCTTGCCGAGGTAGGTGGAGAAGGGGATGCCCGTCCCTGACCGGAAGGCGTCCCGGATCGCCACGCCCAGCCTGCCGGACGGGGCGACGATCGGCGCGTTCCTCCCCACGGGCAGCGGCGTGATGACGTGGAAGCCGTGCCCGGACGGCGCCGAGCCGTCCGCGTGGATCGACAGGGTCGCGTCGGCGTCCAGCCTGTTGGCGATCGCCGCCCGCTCGGTGATGCAGGGCCCGACGCCCGTGTCGTTCTTGCGCGTCAGCGTCACCTTGGCGCCCCCGTCCCGCAGCACCTTCGCCAGCCGGTTCGCCAGATCCCAGGTGAAGGCGTGCTCGGGGTACCCGCCGGTGGTCCTCGTCCCGGTCGTGTTGCAGGGCTTGTAGCCGTTCCCGACGAAGACCTTCCTGTTGATCTCCTCGGGGTGTTCGGCGTTGCCCCCGTTGTGCCCGGGATCGAGCACGATCACCTTGCCGCTCAGCGCCGACCCGGTGGTGGGAGTGCCGCCTCCGGTGGCGGTCGGCGGCGGTGCGCTGCCGGCCGGCGGGCCGTCGTCGGACGAGCCGGTGCAGGCGGCCAGCAGGCTCAGGGCCAGCCCCGCGATCACGGAAGCGCACGCGAATCTCCGCACAGGCCCGTCCCCCCAGAAAGAGCCTTGTCGCCGACCCTCACAGTCTGCACCCGCCAGGACCAGGCCAAACGCGACGTGGTCTGACAAGTCGTCGGGACGTGAGCCCGGAGGCGGGCGGGCATGCCCCGCCCGCCTCCGTCACCGGTCAGCTCTTGGTGAACTGGGCGATGGCTCCGAGCACCAGGGAGTCGGCGAGGAAGCCGATGTGGGTCTGGCAGGCCACGTAGTGGTTGTTCGCGCCGTCCAGGCGGGTGCTGGTGTAGGGGATGATGATGCCGTCGCAGGGCGAGTACCAGGTCGCGTACCGCGTGCTCCCGGGCGTCTCGTCACCGGCGGTGATCTGCTGGATGAACGACGAGCCGGGCAGCATCTGGCGGCACGTCGCGTAGATGGTGCAGGCGGCGGCGAAGGTCGTCCCGTGGTTGGCGCCCGCGATGGACGCCAGGTGCGCGACGTTGGAGCTGCCGTTCAGCACCTTCAGGTAGTACTGGCTGACCAGGCCGCCCATGGAGTGGTTGACGATGTCGACCTGGGACGCGCCCGTCCGCGACTTGACCTGGTTCACGTACGACGCGAGCCCTGCCGCGTTCTGCGTGTTGTCGCCGTAGGAGTTGTACTCGTACGCGAACAGTTGGTCACCGCTGTACCCGGCCGAACGGAACACCGCCATGGCGGTGGCCCAGTTGGACGCGCTGCCCGTGTACCCGTGCACGAACACCACGGGCCGCGGCCCCGCCGCGTGAGCCGGCGCCAGGCCGGACCCGAACGCCGCCAGCGCCGCGCACAGCGCGATGAGCGATCCGAGGAGCCTTCTCATGAACCCTCCAGGGGTGGGACGAACCAACCCCCGGAGTGTCAACCGGCACCAAACCCCCCGACATCGGCAAAATCACCAGCCTCCGCGGGAGGAAGGCTCACGCGGATTCGTCGAGAAGGTGCTCGTTCCATACGGCCGCCGCCCGCTCATGGGAGTCGACTCCGGCGAAGAAGGCGTCGGCCAGCGCGGCGTAGTCCGGCTCTTCGACGCCCGTGACGTCGATGAACTTGGGCCGGTAGACCGCGAACCCCTGCGGCGATGTCCGCGGCCGGTACGGAACGGCCATCTTGATCGCATGCCGCTCGGGGCCGTACTCGACGGCGTCGACGATCAGCGCGTCGACCCTTCCCCTGTCGAGGTGGAGGTAGGCGTCGACGACGAGTGCCGCGCGGACCCTGCCGTCCCGTCCCTCTTCCAGAGCGGCCTGGCCGGCTCGTGCGGCGTCGCCGACGTCGTCGAAGACGAGCCGGTCCATTCCCTGGCCGCCGTCCGCGTCCACGTACCCGAGCATGGGGATCAGCGTCTCCCCGTCGGCGACGCTCCAGACGCCGTGAGCGGCGTAGAACCCGGCCATCCGTGCGATCTCGCGCATGGCGCGCCAGCGTACCGGTCGTCCGGCCCCTCGGTCCGCGGTGTCGAGGACGTCAGGCCTGGAGGTGGGGGAGGTGGCGGTCCAGGCGGCGGGGAGGCCACCAGTTGGCCTCGCCCACCAGAACCATCAGGGCGGGGACGAGGACGAGCCGCACCGATGGCCTGGTCGACCGCCTGCCGATGGTCGGAGACGATCAATGCACCGCCCGTGACCTGCCGCCGAGCACATGTTCGACAGGACTGACCGAACGATCTAAAATCTGACCATGCGGTCTAATACCGACGCGGGCCCGCCCCTCACCCGCACCCAGAGGGCCCGCCGCGACGACATCGTCGGCGCGGCCATCGCGATCATCAACCGCGACGGCTACGCGGCCGCCTCGATCGACAAGATCGCGCGGGAGGCGGCGACGTCCAAGAGCACCGTCCTGTACCACTTCAAGACGAAGGAGGCGATCAACGAGGCCCTGGTCGGCTCGCTGTTCGGGGACGGCGCGTCCGCCATGGCGCCGCACATCGCCGGGGCCGGGACGCACCCGGAGAAGCTGCGCGCCTATCTGACGTCCAACCTCCGCTACATCGCCGACCACGCGGCCCACATCAACGCGGTGCACCGGATCCTGGAGAACACCGACCTCCGGCCTCCGGGGGATGACCCGGTCGCCTGGCTGGCCCGATTCCTCGCCGACGGTCAGGAAGCCGGAGAGTTCGGCACGTTCGACCCGCATGTCGTGGCCCTGTCGATCCGTGCCGTCATCGACAACGCCTCCTTCTACTTCACGGCCCATGCCGACCTCGACTTCGACCACTACATCGGCGAGATCACCCGGCTGTTCGAGAAGGCGACGCGGCGATGACCGGGGCCTCGGAGCGGCCGGCGGCCAGGACGGCGTTCCGCGCCATCAAGCTGCTGGTCGGCTGCTACGTCGCGGTCAGCCTCGGGGCGATCGCCGTCCTCGGCGTCCTCCACGGCCACCCGTCGGTCGCGCCGCAGGAGGCCTGGGCCCACGCCGTGATCGTGGCCGTCACCGCGACGCTGATGATGGCCTCCTCCGTCCAGGCCGCCAAGGGCAGCGCGTCGGCCTACCGCCGCCTCCGCATCGCCTCGTCGGTCATGCTCGCCGCGATCGTCGTCATCACCGCCATCCCGGGTGATTTCCCCCTCTGGATGAAGTCCGAAGGCGTCTTCTGCGGCGTGCTCCTCTGCGGCGTGGTCGTCATCGCCAACGGCAGGCCGCTGCGGGACGCCTTCAGCGGTTGATCGCGGCCTGGTCGAGGAGGGCCGCGAGGCGGGCGAGGGTGTCGGTGCCGTCCGCGGCGAGGATCGTCCCGTCCGGATCGGTGACGACGGCGTACGGCGGCCACGGGATGCCGTTGGCGTCGAAGACGTCGGGATCGATCACGAGCGGGAGCCGGACGTCATGCGCGGCGAGATGGGCGCGGATCTCGTCCGGCGGCCCCGCGCTCACCAGGACGACCCGCATCCGTCCCGCGACCTCGGTGAACTCGGGGAGCATGGCGGTGCAGAGGCCGCATGACGGTGAGATGAGCGCGAACAGCGTCGGGCCGTCGGTCACCGTCTCCGGTCCGGCCGCCAGCTTGAAGCGTGTGCCCTCGCGCGGGGCGGGGGGCGTCGCGACGGGCGGGAACAGGCGCGGCACGGCCGCGACCAGGGCGAGGGCGAGTACCGAAAGGGGAGGTTGGACGGCGGAGAAGCCGGCCGGTCCCGCGACCACGGCCGCGATGGACAGGAGCAGCAGCAGACCCGTCCGCGCCAGGCTCGCCGGGCCCACCGGCGTCGGACGGTTCGCGCCGAAACACCCGCATTCGACGCTCATCCCCCGCCGAAGGACGGAGACCATCGCGCCCAGGAACGCGGCGAACAGCGCTGCCGCGAGGACCGCACCCCAGCGCCGCGTGATGGGGAGCGCGAGAAGCAGCGCCGCGCCTGTCTCGGCGGCGAGGACCAGGATCGCGGCCGGGACGCCGAGGCGATCCGGCAGGATCCGGTAGCCGGCGATCACCCGCCCGAAGCCGCCGACATCACGGACCTTGCCCGCCACCGCCGCCGCCAGGACGACGATCAGTACCGGCCAGGCCGCCGCGAGCACGGTCATGGCGCCCCCGGCTCTGCGGGGACCAGGTCGTCGCCGAGCTGGTACGCGGAGGCCTGCAACCGGTACAGGTCGGCGTACAGCCCGCCGAGCCGCAGCAATTCGGCATGGCTTCCGTGCTCGACGACGCGCCCGTGGTCGAGCACGTAGATCCGGTCGGCGAAGCGGACGCTGGCGAGCCGATGGGTGATGAGCACGACAGTGCGTCCCGCCGCGTGGTGCCGGATCCGCTCGAACAGCGCGTGCTCGGCGCGGGCGTCCAGCGCGGACGTCGGCTCGTCGAAGATGACCAGGTCGGCGTCCCGGTAGAAGCCGCGGGCGGCGGCGATGCGCTGCCACTGCCCGCCCGACAGGTCGTGACCGCCCCGGAAACGGCGGTCGAGCAGCGCGTCGTACCCGGCGGGCAACTCGCCGACCACCGCGTCCGCGCCCGCCGCCGCGACCGCGTCCGCGAGCCGGTCCGCGTCGGCGGGACGGCCCATCATGATGTTCTCTCGGACGGTCAGCGGCCACCGGGTGTGGTCCTGGGCGATCACCGAGACCCGCTGCCGCAGCGCCTCGCCGTCGATGCCCGCGAGGTCGGTCTCGTCCCAGCGGATCGTCCCGGCGTTCGGGCGGTACAGGCCCGCGAGCAGCTTGGCCAGGGTCGTCTTGCCCGACCCGTTCTCGCCGACGAGCGCGATCACCTCGCCCCGCGCGACCGTGACGCTGACCTCCGACAGCGCCGGCGCGTCCGCCTCCGGGTAGGTGAACGAGACGCGGTCGGCGGTCAGCCGGTGGAACCCGTCGGGCGGTACCCCGGCGGACGGCGGCGGGACCCGGTGCTCGGCCAGCTCGCAGAACTCCAGGTAGTCGCCGAAGTACAGGCCGGCCTCGTACAGCCGGTTGACGCTCTGGACGAGCGCCGTCAGCGACGTCTGCCCCGCCCTGATCGCGAGGACGGCCGCGCCCGCGACCGACAGCGGGATCACGCCGCCCGACAGCATGACGCCCAGCGCGCAGTACGCGCCGACGTTCGCGACACCGGTCATCAGGTCCCCGGCCGCCTTGGTGCGGGTCTGGTCGCGGGCGACGTCCAGCTGGACGCGCTGTTCGAGATCGGCGACCCGGTCGTACTGGCCCAGCAGGAACCCGCGCAACGTGAACGCCCGCACCTCGGCGGCGGGCAGCCGCTCGGCCATCAGGTCCGACAGCATGAACTTGCGCCGACGCGCCGTCGACAGCCGGTGGAACGCCGCGTACCGCAGCCGCGCCACGCGCAGCGCCGCCCAGCCCGCCGGGACCGCCGTGACCAGCAGCAGCGGCGCCAGCGCGGGATGCAGCAGCCCGAGCGCCACCGCGGGCGCCGCCACCCCGACCGCGCCGGTCGTCGCGGTGACCGTCATCTCCACCACGGTCGCCGAGTCGGGGACGCCGCTGTCACGCGCCCGCCGCATCGCGTTGTGGAACTCGTGGTCGTCGAACGCGGTCAGCTCGACCCGGGTCGTCAGCTCGAACAGCCGCGTCTCCGCCGCCCGCTCGACCTGCGGTTTCAGCCGGGCCTGCGCCCAGCCCGCCGCGGTCGTCAGCGCGCCGCGCAGCCCCGCCGCCGCCGCGACCAGCGCCAGCGACGGCAGCGCCGCCCGCACCTTGTCCGGCGTCGGTCCGCCGGCGAACAGCGAGGCGAGCACCTCGGACGTGGCGAGCAGCCCGAACGCCGTGAACACCCCGGCCAGCACGTTGCCGCCCAGCGCCACCGCGCTGTCCCGGCGGTTCGCCCGCCACGCCAGCCGCAGCGCGGCGGCCACGAGCGCGGGCAGCTGCCGGACCATCGTCCCGAGGCCGGCGGACATCAGCTCGGCGTCGTGGGCCTCCCAGTAACGGGTCTCCAGCCCAGCCTCGTCGCTCTCGTCGTCCTTGGCGGGACGGCGCGGCCGGCGCGGCAGCCTCAGCCGCATCCGGTCGATCCCTGCCCCGATGGCCTGCGCCGGGACGGCCCGCGTTTCATGATCACCGGGCCAAGGTAGATCATCACGGAACGGATGTAAATGCCTGGAACAGGGAAGAGTTTCGTGGCTGGACAGTTTGGACAACGTCTGCTCATAATGCGTCCGTCAAGATCATCCGGTGGTCGTGAAGGCGACTCCACCGGATGGTCCGGTGCGGGAAATGGCGCCCACAAAGCGCCGTTCCCCGGCTCACGTCCCCTCGCCGGCCGCCACGAGCGGCCAAGGAAGGAGCCCCCCCATGTCCGTGCTCGCGATCGAGCCCCGCGACGCCGGCGTCCTCGACATCGAGGACCTCGACGTCGATTTCGAGATGGAGCTGATGGAGCTGCTCCACGGGCCGCAGGCCTGCGTGAACACCTGCAAGCGCACGGTGTGCTCCACCTTCCCCTGCTGTCCGTCGATCGTCTGACCCACCCCTGAAGCGGCGCCGGCCCCCGCGACCCGCGGCGGCCGCGGTGGCCCGCGCCCATGCGCCGGAGAAAGGCCACCGGCCCGTCCAGTGACCTTTCTCCGGTCATACACAATTCAACGACACCACGGGGGAGACGAATGGCGACGTCACGTCCCGACAGTGCGGACACGCCGGTTTTCGATGTGCTGGAGTACCTGGCGGGCATTGCCCATGGGAATGGTAGGGAAATAGTCGCGGACGATACGTGGGTCAGCGTGCACGACCCCCGGTTCGACATTCCCGCCCAGGGCTGGAAGCTGCACGTCTCGGCCCGTCCCGGCACCCTGGCCGCGACCCTCGACCGGGTCCTCCCCGTGCTGCTCGACACCGCCTGCGACTTCAAGGCCGCCCGCTCCGCGGCCGTCCTCAGCGACCTGAACTCGGGCGACGGAGACGCCGGCGCGGTCGGCAAGGCCGTCACCGTCTACCCGGCGCAGGACGAGGTCACCGCCCTCGGCCACGTCCTCGCCGAGGCCCTGGCCGGCATGGCGGGCCCGCGCATCGTCAGCGACCGCCGCGTCCGCCCCGACGCGCCCGTCTACTACCGGTACGCCCCGTTCCTCCCGCAGTACAAGGTCGACGAGAACGGCGAGTTCTCGCTGATCGTCGTCGGCCCGTCCGGCGACACCCTCCCTGGCGCCGCGGGAGCCGAGTTCACCTGCCCACCCTGGGCAACCGACCCCTTCCGGAGCGCCCCTTCCGAGGCGGCCGCCGCGCCGGCCGCGGCCGCGTCGGCGGCGGGGGCCACGAAACCGGGCCGCCTGATCGGCGGACGCTACCGGGTGACGTCCGGAGTGATGCGAGGCCCGCGCGGCAGCGTCTACCGAGCCGAGGCCCCGGACGGCCGCCCGGTCGTCGTCAAGGAGACCCGCGCCTACGTCGGCGAACGCCCCGAGGGCTTCGACCTGCGCATGTACCTCCGCAACGAACTGCGCATCCTCCGCGCCCTGACCGGCGTCCCGGGCGTCCCCGCGGCCCTCGACCACTTCCGGCACGGCGAGGACGAGTACCTCGTCATGACCGACGCCGGCACCACCGACCTCAACCGCCACGTCGCCGAGTCCGGCGTGTACAGGGACGACGACCTGACCGCCCTGGCGTCCCGGGTCCTGGAGGTTTTGGACGCGGTGCACGAGCGCGGCGTGGTCGTCCGCGACCTCTCCCCGAAGAACATCGTGGTCGAGGACGGCCGCTGCACGCTCATCGACTTCGGCACCAGCGGCTACGAGGACCTGCAGATGCCCGGCTGGAGCCGCGGTTTCAGCGTCCCCGACCAGCGCACCGGACGTCCGTCCACCCCTGCCGACGACTACTTCTCCCTGGGCGCGACCCTCTTCTACGCGGCGACCGGACTGAACCCCGTCATCATCGACCCCGACCCCGTCCGAGGGGTGGAACGCACCCTCCAGTGCCTGTCCCGGATCTTCCCGAACCCCACGGGCACCGTCGCACTCCTACCCCACCTGCTCAGCCTGGACCCCGCCGAACGAACGTCCGCCGCGGAGTCAATCCGAACCGGCGGCGAGGCGCCGACCCCGCGTCCGTACGCACCCCCAATCCACCTGACCGACGACCTCCTATCCGCGGTCCTCGCACACACCACCCGCGAGGTCATGGGCTACGCGGAACGCCTGATGGAGGGCCCCGCCGACGCCCGCCGCTCCGCACCCCCGGTGACCAACGTCTACGCAGGCTCCTCCGGAGTAGGCATGGAGCTACTCCAACACCCCGAAGCCCGAACGATGGGCCTCGACTTGGCGCACTGGACGGCCGCAAACCTACCCCCGGCGAACCTCCCCCCGTCCCTGTACTTCGGCCTAACAGGAACGGCCATCTTCCTAACCACCGCCGGAGTCCCCTCACCCGGGCAAGTGCAGTTGACCGGCGAGGAACGCGCGGACCAGGCCCACGGTCTGGCAGGCATAGGCACCGGGCACCTCCTCCTGGCGTCCCTCACCCCAGACGGCGACCACCTCGCAACGGCCACTGAATGCGCCCGCCGCCTGCTGGCCGGCGACTTCACCGAGCCGGACGCCCTCCCCGAACAACTCCTTGCATTCGAACCGTCCGGCGCGGGCCTGGACGTCGACACCGCCTACGCCCACGGCGCCGCAGGCGTAGCCGACTTCCTCCTGGCCCACCACCTCGCCACCGGCGACACCGCCTCCGGCGAAGGCGCCCGCGAACGCTTCACCGCCTTGGCCAAGGCAGCCGAACCCCTGACCGACGAGTTGGCCTCCCCCTCCGGCCGTCCCATGGGCGCATCCTGGTGCCAGGGCATGTCAGGCGTGGCAACGGCCCTCCTCCACGCCGCCTCCGCCTACAACGACGACACCTACCTGTCACTGGCCACCCGAATAGCCAACGCCTGCACCCAGATAGCCCCCCGAGCCTGGGTGACGTCCCAGTGCTGCGGCCTAGCAGGCATAGGCGAAGCCCTGATCGACGTGGCCCAAGCAACCGACGACAACACCTACTGGGCCCACGCAGAACAAATAGCCGAACTAATGCTCATCCGATCCGGCGGCCCCCACGAGGCCCCCACCATCCCAGGCAACGACCTAGACACCCAAGCCTTCACCTGGGCAACAGGCACAGCAGGCGTCCTAACCTTCCTACGCCGCCTAACAACCCGCACGCCCTCCCGCCTATGGCACCCCGGATCAGCCACCTGACCCTCCCGGGGACGAGCGGGTGCTATGTGGGTACGGAGCTGTGCGCGCCATCGATGGCGCTCTGAAGCCCTTGAGCGTGGTCACGCAACTCCGGCGGGAGATCCTCGCCAAGCAAGGGGGTCAACCTCTGGCGCGCTTCGTCGATTCGGCCGAGCTCGACCAGCAACATCACCCGATTGAGGTCCAGGATCGGACTGCTCTCCCCGCCGGCTGCGACGTGCTCGATGTCGTCCAAGGCGTCGTCCAGCCGATGAGCCATATGCAAGACGGCCGAGCGCTCCATGCGCAAGGGCACGGAATCGGAGTCCTGATCGAGACCGCGATCGAGGATTCGCAGAGCTTCGGAGATGTCATCACGACTCGCGGCGATGCGTGCCCGGAACACGATGAATCGCTCGTCCGACGTCAGATCCGCCTCGCTCTGATCGAGGACGCGCTCGGCCTCGTCGAGCATGCCGGAGTCGATCAGGACCTCACCCAACAGCGCGAGAGCCTCTTCGTCCGCCGGGTCCATGTCACAGGCGATCCGGAGATCGTCGATCGCGCCGTCGAGATCCCCCTCCTCCCGGCGCAGGAGCGCTCTGTTCTGGTAGGCCTCGGGACCGGTGATGCAATGCTCGATCGCGACATTCAAGTCGTCGAGCGATTCAGACACCCGCCCTGCCGCATGCAGTGCGATCGCTCTGTCAACACGGTACTCCGCGGTATGTGAGTCCTTCTCAACGACGTAACTGAGATCCTCGATCGCCCGGTCGACCTGCCCGACCTTCATATGCAGTGTCGACCGGTTGTCGTGGACGACAACGTCATGCTGCAACTCATCAAGCGTGCCGAACTGAGTGCGGAGGAGCTCAAGATCCCGGTCAAGCAGAGCGATACCACCAGCGAGATCACCGCGATGCATCGAGACCAGTGCCCGCGCATTCAACAGGAAAGCCTCACAATGGCATCGCAAACGCGGGTCTTCGATGTCGACGGCGGCCGCCTCAGCCTGATCCAGCGCAGCAGAGACTTTGGTGAGACTCCGCTCTTCAGGCGGCGCGTATCTCGTGTAGACCATGGCCCTGACGTAATGACCGGTCACATGCAGGGCAGGATCGCTCCGCTCCTTGAGAGCGGAATCAAAGACGGAGAGTGCCGCGTACGGCTGCTCGGTCTGGAGGAACGCCATGCCGTAAGCGTTCAGCGCCGCATGGTAGTCACTGTCGCTCTCATCTGCTGAAGCCCCGGAGGCGAGGAACTGCCGACCGTACCTCAGAGCAGCCTCGTAGTGACCCAACCCAGCCGCATCGATCAGAAGCCGCCGCAGGTGAGACCTGGCAGCATCAGGCGAGGTACCCCGCAGAAGATGAAACACCAGCGCAGCACGAGGGTGCGATCCATCAATGAGCTCTGCGGCCTTGGCATCGTGCCATGACCGACGCTCCCCCGCGCCGGCCAAGCGGGGCATCTCAACCATCTCCGCCGCCTGCACATCGGGATAGAGCCTCGCCTCACCGCCATCACTCCGGCGGCGAGCGATCCGGAGCCCTGTCGAAGACCGGCGGACCCGCCGGTCGAGGGCATCCAGCAACTCGCGATCGGTCTCATCCGCCAGCTCCGCATGGCAGACCTCAATCGACAGGTCCGACAGAACTCCGTCCGCCACAAGGAGCTTGGCCAGCTCATAGCAAACGAGCCTCACATGGCTTTGCCCGTAAAACCTGGTGCGCCAACGCGGGTCGACGGTCAAGCTCAGAGGCAATATCGAAGGGTCCATGTCCATCGAGGGCACGCCGATGAACGCACGAACGATGTGTTCCTTGATGCTGATCGGTCCACCTGAACGGGCCGCATCCACGAGAGCAAGCAACCGCCGCCCGAGGGTGAACGGCCCGTCCAAGTCGTGACCGGCGCACACACGAATTGTGTCTCTCATTGTGATCACCGGTCCCTGCGAATCAGAAAATGTAGCCGAACCTCAGCGACGTCATCCGTCGCATCCGGTTGCTACTCACACTCGTCCGCAGCACGATGTTCACCCCCCTCCGACAAACCGTCACCAGGCATGAGAAGCCGCGCCCGCACCCAACAGGAGACTGATACCAGCCAACCCTACGCGCCCTCAGCTTCAAATCGGCTTCATCCCAAAAACCACAAAAGTAGACCCAGTCCGACAGCGGCGAACTCACCAACTCGTTCGGCAATCCCTAACCGGTCACCAACTTCATTTAACAGGCAGTCGAAAAACCGTCCCTTGACAGTGGCTTCCCGTTTGGCTGCCCAAGGGGGAGTCCAAGGTAACTCCAAGCCTCTCTCTCGCCTGCCAATTCAACGTCGGGGCGGCGAGATTTGAACCCACGACCTCTTCGTCCCGAAGGACAAATTGTACGTTTTCTGCGGCTCGCAGATAAAGCTTGATCTCTGTAAAATCCCAGGTAGATGGCCTGTTCGGCTGCCGGTGAATGATCTCCAGGGTCACGCCATCACTCGCAGTCCGGGGTCAAACGAGGGTCAGATGATCAAACCTGAGAGGCAGGAAGCCCATGGGGCAGACGCGCAAGAGAGTGGGTAAGGACGGCAAGCCTCGCTACACGGCCTACTACGACGACATTCGCGGCCAGCGAAGGTCTGTCGGAACCTTTGCGAGCAAGAAAGAAGCGGACAAAGCATGGCAGCGCGCCGAAGTGAAGGTCTCGGAAGGTCGAACCGGAGAACCTGCCCGCGGAAGGCAACGATTCATAGATTACGTCGAGAACACCTGGCTCCCGAACCACGAGATGGAGGCCAGCACTCGGGAGGGTTATACCTACGCCATCCACAGGCACCTCATGCCGGAGTTCGGTGGCATGAGGATGGTCGACATCCTTCCCGAGCACGTCCGAGCTTGGATCACCAAGCTCAAGAACCAGGGCATGAAGCCCGTGACCATCCAGTGCAACAAGATCATCCTCAGTGTCATCTTCACCACGGCACTGGACGACCAGGTCACCTACCTACACCCCTGCCGTGGGGTGAAGTCTCCGCCCATCGCGCGCAAGCCGCTCCAGATCGTCACGCCTGAGCAGTTCGACGATGTCTACAACGCCCTCCCCGAAGGCACCTTCCGCCTCCTCGCCGAAACCGAGATCGAGAGCGGCCTCCGCTGGGGCGAGCTCAGCGAGCTGCGTCCCAGGGACCTCAACCTCAAGACGCGCATCCTCACGGTCAGCCGCACGGTCGTGGAGCTGAACCCGAAGTTCCACCCGGAAGGCGGCCACTTCCTCGTCAAGGACTACCCGAAGGACAAGGAGTACCGCCGCTTCAAGCTCAGCGCCCAGATGACCGAGAAGCTCGAAGAGCACATCAGGGCGGCGCGCCTCACCCGAGACGACCTCTTCTTCCACATGCCACCCCAGGACAAGCCCCGAGCCCGCATCACCGAGATCCCAGACCCGGAGACCCTCGGCCGAACCGAACCCACGAGAAGGGCCGCACCTACAACCACCGACTCCCTGCCGTCCTGGGCCAGCGAGGGCAAATTCCATCTGTGCCTCTGGCCGAGCGGCCCACTTCACTACATACCCTTTCATCTCCTCCTCTCAGACAGCCGCCCTGTGGCCGATGACTGGACCGTCACGCAGGTCCCCAGCCTGGCCTTCCTCAGCCACACGACCCGGGCCGAACCAGCCCGGGTACTGGCCGCCTTCGCCTACGACAGCGGCGGGACCGACACGCTCGAGCCGCACACCGCGCGGATCGCCGCCTAAATGGGCAGCGTCGAACCGGTCCTTGGAAAGGACGCCACCGTGCGCCGGTTCCTCCAAACGCTTCCTGGAGCCCGTTACATACACGTGGCAGCCCACGGATCCCACAACGAGTGGGCTCCGTGGTTCCAGTGCTTGTATCTGGCCCCAGACTCAAACAACGGCGATGACGGGCAGGGTCTTCGCCCACGACATCCTCAAAACCGATCTGCGCGGCGTCGAGCTGGTCACGATGAGCGCCTGCGAGTCAGCTCTCGGACGTTTCGACATCAATGACAACCTGCACGGCCTGCCGGCCGCTCTCCTCTCGGCTGGAGCCGCCGCCATCGTCGGCTGCCTCTGGCCGGTAGCTCCCGACGTGGCCACAAGCTCCCGGCGAACAGCCGATCGCGTGGTCGATCTCCGCCCAAGCGCCGGACCGTTCCCGTCAAGGGCTCCACTCAGCTGAAGCTGACCGCCAAGCTCATGTTCGTCGAAGCCGACGTCGAATACGCACCGCCACAGGACGGCCGCGAGAAGCTCTTCGTGGTCGGCATGGGCGAACATGACAGCGACCCCGAGTGGCGCTTCAACGCCACCGATGCCTCGCCCCTCGTCGGAGACGAGACACTCGCGCTGATTGTCAGAGTCCCCGCCGGAGCTCCGGCACGAGCTGAGATCATGATGAGCGCGAGCGTCAAGCAGCGCCGTCTCGGACTCATCCCCTACCGAGCCGAACTACCCTCCGCGGTGCAGACCATCCACCTCCGGTGATCCAGGTGGGGCAAAGCGCGGCAGATGGAGGCCGTAACCCGCGAAGCCGCCGAGCGCCCCGGCACGAACCTTGCAGGTGTATCTCCGGATCCGGCTGCAGAGCCCGTCAGTACACATTCGGCGTGCCTTAACCGGGTCAACCACCAATCGTGCTGAGCAACGAGCACACCGCCTACCGATGTTTCCACCCCCGCCGACTTGGCCGACCCAGAAGTCATCGCCGAGACCGCTCGGCCAATCCGGAACTGGACCGCATGAAGCTGGCAGATTCCATCTGTGGAAGCGAATAGAAGAGGATTGGCGGAGTTAAGTCACCGCTCTGCCTGTCAGATACCCTTGAGACGGTTGCCTATGCGCTTGAGGTCGGCTTCAACCATGCATACAGCTATCGCGTCGTCACCGCTAAGCTTCGGCGACTCCCGGCGAAATGCGACAAGACTTGGTGTAAGTGCGGTGTTGAACCAATTCAGGGTGGTCCGGTGGCTTCGATCACGGCCTCGACAGCGGAGGGAAGTGTTTCATGCTCCCACACCCGCACCACTTGCCAGCCCGCTGCACTGAGCGCGGTATCAGCGGCCCGGTCACGCTCTACATTCCTGCGAAGCTTTGGAGTCCAGTACCATTCATTACTCGTTGGCTCGCGCCCATGCTCAGGGCAAACATGCCAGAAGCAGCCGTCCACGAAGACAGCAACCTTGCGTGCCGTGAACACGATGTCTGGCCGAACTCGCACCCCCTCGGAAAGGTCGAGGCGAAAATCCTTGCGATAGCGGTAGCCCCGGGCATGCAGCGCCCGGCGCAGATTAACCTCGGGCTTGGTATCGGTTCTGCGATTTGCGCGCATGTTCCGGGACCGACCCTCAGTTGCTGGACGGGGATAGGTGTCTTTAGGGCATGCCTCTTCTTGTGAGCCGGCATCCTGCTGATCGAACATCTTCTTGCTACCACTCAATCAGATGACCATTATTCAATAACAATAGCGTCCATAGTTGCTACTGGAGGATTCGTCAGTCACCCCTGGAAGGTCCTGACGCCGGATCTTGAGGCTACCGAGGTCTGCGTGGGATCGGAGGGGCGGTCATGAGCCTCGGGCTCGCGCACCTGGGTACCTGCCGCCAGGCACGCGACTGGTGACGAGTGAGCTCCATCACCTGAAGGTTGATGTTGAAGGTGTGGTGCAGACCCTGGGTGATGTTGCTCGAGCACGAACGAGTGTCAGACTACCCGTCTGACCGCCTCGTTCGCTGCTGCCTCTGTGCTCTGGAACCAAGCACCGTGAAGCAGCAGGCCACCTTCAGAGTGAGCGTAGCCTTCCCCGACCAGGCCTCAGGCTGTGCAGGGCTTTCCTCGCGTAAACATCTCGTGTGCGTGGCATCGATGGCGGCTCCAGCGGTCGCGTCAGGGCCAGGCACGAGGAAGGATTGCCTCGGAAGCGACAGGCAAGCCCGACCGTTGCCACGGCAGACGCCATCCTTGATCCACCTGATCAGAGATCACGTCCAGGCTGGATGGTCAAGATCACGCTGCAATTTCGGACAGAATCTGGCGAGCGCGAGGCGGTGACGACAGAATCCCCTAGTGACCACTGATGCGCGACACTCACACGACGATACCGGAACCCCAGCCACCTGCTCTAAGCCGATCGGCCTGGCTCCTGGTGCGGTAGTGGAGCGCATAGATGAGCTCCTTGAGCTCCGCTTCCGCTCGGCTGCGCTTGGCAAAGTGGACGACCCTGTCGCTGTTGCCGTGTACCTCATCCTGGGTGTGGCGACGCGTAAGCCCCAGGAGCAGCAGATATTCGCGCAGATCCGCGGCAGGTACACCAACTGGGCCGACCTCGCCAGTGCGCCGAAGCTTGAGCTGGAAGAGATGCTGCGGTCGGCCAACCTTGACCGACGGCTTGCGGCCACCCTCCAAAGCTTCCTCGAGGGCGTCCTGGACGCCAATGTCCGCCACGGGCGGCCGGGTACCTACAGCTTGGACTACCTGCGGGAGCTCTCAGACGAAGCAGTCATGGACGAGCTTCTGGACCTGCCGGGGCTCAAGCAGAAAACTGCCCGGGACATCATGAACTTCACCCTGGGGCGGGCGGTGCTTGCAGATGACCGCCAGGTCCGCCGCGTCCTCAACAGAATGAGGCTTCTCCCGAACATGAGCGGGAAGGTGGACCGCGCTTCCTACGAGAACCTTATCCCTGTGAAGATACGCGAGCGCCTCCGGGTAAATTTGATCCATCACGGCCGCGCTACTTGCAAACCCAAGCCTAGGTGCACCGAGTGCTCGCTTATCAGTTTCTGCCCGACCGGCCAGGCAAGCCTGAAACCAGACAAGAGACCCGTCGCCGTGGAGGTGTTCGCGGGAGCGGGGGGGCTAGCGCTGGGCTTTGCGCAAGCGGGCTTCCGAGTGGCTGTGGCAGTTGAGAAGGAGCGCAATGCAGCCCAGACTCACCGCGCTAACCATCCTGGAACCGTCGTGCTGGAGCAGGATGTATCGAAGCCCCTCGCTCCAGTCATCCGCGCAGTAGCCCCGTGGATGGGCGATGTGACCGCTGTTATTGGAGGACCGCCTTGCCAGGGCTATTCGATCGCCGGCAAGCGTGACCCAGACGACGAGCAAAACGAGCTATTCAAGCACCAGGTCCGGCTGGCCAAGGAACTTGACGCGCGCTTCGTGGTTATTGAGAATGTGCTTGGCATGCGAAACATCAAAGGCGTAAGTTTCACTGATGCCGTCGAGCAAGAGCTGCGCAACTGCGGCTACAACCCTCGCCATAGAGCGGTCAAAGCAAGCGATTACGGCGTCCCCCAGCTACGCTGGAGGCTCATCTTCACCGCCCAACTAAACACAAAGGGAAATGCTCCTGAAGTGCCAATAGGAAAGTACTGCGGGAACCCCGCCTTGCCATGTAGGTGCGGGCGTAAGCATCGCGCACCCACGGTGAGGGAGGTGCTTTCGCGTCCCGGCTTGCCCAAGCTCCAACACGGCATGGAAGCTGAGTTTATCCCGCTAGCGGATGGACACGTTCTCCTTAACGGATCCACCATGAAACACAGTCAGAAGGTTATCGAAAAGATTGCAGGTATCGAGGCGGGGAAGGGGCCAATCTCGTACCGCCGCCTCCACAAGGATCTGGCGCGCACGATCGTGGCGGGTCATCGCGCCCTTCCCGTGCACCCGGATCTGAACCGGACGATCAGTGTCCGGGAGGCTGCTCGCATTCAAGGGTTTCCGGACGAATACGTCTTTTGCGGCACCCGGGGCAAGCAGCCCCTCCAGGTTGCAAACGCTGTCCCGCCCCTGCTGGCCAGGGCGGTCGCAGAGGAGCTTATCCGGGTTATGGAAAGGAAGACTTCCGACTCGGCACACAAGCAACATCTAGAAGATTTGTGTGGCCCCGTTGTTATGCAACTCGCATTTCCCGCGAGGGAGGAGTCCGATGGAGGAGCTCCGGAGGTCGTAGCAAGCTGATCTCCAGATAGCACTGCTTCCGTCTGGTATTGCTACCTGGCGCTTGGAAAACGGAGTGATGTTGCGATACAGACCCGTGCCGAAGTGTAGTCGTTATACACTTGTGACCTGGCGTAGGTAAGTGGTCTTTCATCATTGAGGGGAGTCCAGCCTGAGTTTGCAGGTCACGGGCTGGTTGCAGGCGATGGGTATGACCGTGGAATGAGTGAAGCTCCTGCTAGATGAGGCTGTCGACCAAGATCAACCTTGTCCGCCGCAGGAGCATCATGTGCTGTTCTACCGTTCCGCGCTCGATCTGTCGCGTCGGCGCAACGACATCTTCGCCCATCTGGCGGCCGCATTCAGGATCGGCGCCGCGACCGCGCACCGCTACGTCACCGAGGTCATCGCCCTGCTCGCCGACCAGGCTCCCGCCCTTCGCGAGGCGACGCGGATCGCCCAGCGCAAGGTCTACGCCATCCTGGACGGCACCCTGGCACCGATCGACCGGCTGTCGGGGTCCAACGACCGGCTCTATTACAGCGGCAAGCACTACCGGCACGGGGTAAACATCCAGTTCCTCACCGGCCCGCACGGCGAGCTGATCTGGGCCTCGCCTGTCCTCCCCGGCTCATACATGATCTGATCGCTGCCCGCACCTTCGGCATTGTCGACGCGCTCACCGGCTGCAAGATCTCCTGCAACGCCGACAAGGGCTACGTCGGAGCCGGCGGCGCGATCGGAACCCCCTCTACAAGCGCAAGAAGGACCGCAGGCTCGGCAAACGCAAGAAGCTGTTCAACCGGCACCACGCCCAGGCCCGGAGCGCTAGGCGAGCAGGGCGCGGCAGACGCGCAAGAGCTGGCACATCCTGCGGAAAGCCCGCTGCTCACCCAGCCGCATGACCACCATCGTCCATGCCATCTTCACTCTTCACCACCAGGCCAGATGAAGTTGGAACAGCTCATTCCTCTCCTGCCACCCAGACTGACTTTGCGGATTGCACATCTGCGGGACCCGCGTAAAAACCTTGAAGCCGCTCAGAGCGCCCCCCATGGTCGAAGATTAGATCCCCGCGGTCGCGGAGGCTCTCTGCGCCACCCCGTCCCAGAATCGTCGTACTGTCGGTTGCCGACTGGACCTTGAGTGCGACGCGGGCTGTAAGGTTGGCTTTGATATCGCCAGTGATTACTTGGACACTGGGGCGCTGTGTAGCCAGAACGAGGTAGATGCCAAAGGCCCGCGTGAGCTGCCCGAATCGCTGAATTAGCCGCAGGAAGGATTCCCTCGCTGCCCGATCAAGGCTAGCGGCCAGGTCCGCGAACTCGTCGACGAGTATTACTATCTGGGGCAGCTCGTTCAACGACCCTCCTGCCTCGTAGAACTCCAGAGCACTCGTCACTCCCGCGGCGCCCAGTTTTTCCTGCCTCCAACGCACCTCCCGCTCCAGTGTCTCCTTGAGCACACCAACCGCGCGGATCGGGTCTGTGACGATGCCCTCCTCGGCCAGGTGTATGAGGTCCTGGAAAGGCAGAAAATCGACCTGCTTCGGATCGATGACGAGGATCTGAAGTTGCATGGGCGTGCGCACCCTTGCCAAGCAGCAGAGGAGACCACGGAGCAGCACGCTCTTGCCGGATCCAGTCGCGCCGGCAACCAGGAGATGCGGAAGCCTCGCGAGGTCGGCGACCCGAACTTCACCGCTTGGCGCCATGCCGAGCAAGAACGGCAGGGCTCCGGGTCCCTCGACCGTTGTAAGCGCATTGAGATGATCTGACAGGTTCACGATCACGCGTTCTGCGCGTGGGACGTCCACCGTGAGCCAATAGGGCTCCTGATCGATTAGGACGCCTTCGGCGAAGCCCACCTCGCGGCCGATGTCCAGCGCGCGCTTGCGCACGTTCGCGAGGTTTTCCTTGCCTAGCGGTTTCGTCCGGTATCGAATGACTGAAGGGCCTACCTGGGCGAGAGATGTATCGAAAGGAGCCAGCTGGAGGCCGTACTTCGTGACCGCAGCGTCGAGTTCCCTGGCTTTGGAAACAACTTCCTCAGTCTTTCCACCTGGCGCGATTTCGGCGCGTGGCCTCGCAGACTGCTGTGCGGGGTTGGCCGGCCGAGCTGTCAAATCGGTCGCAGGCGTACGGCTGTCGTTGGGCTTCGGGATTGTGGCGCCTACCCTGCCGCTGGCAGTAAGCTCCCCGCCCTGATGGGTGCGTGGCTGGAAGTTGACTTTGTCCCACCCAGGATGAGGTGAGAGTTTGCGCCCCTTGGCTAGCGACTCCAGCACAGGCGCCCCTAGCCGTACATACCCCAACCGCGAGCCCTCGCCCGGCAGTACCGTCCGGTTAGCGGAGAACGGGTTTTCAAGCTCCAGGCTTATGACATCACCGTGGAGCTCCTCGCCGTCCACAGCGTAAGAGAAGTTGATGGCATAATCCCCCCTGCCTACGATCTTTGCTACCTCCTCGATCTGCTCCTGGGCTAGGTTGCCGAGTCCGAAGCTGCGGTTGCGGATCGCTCCGGACCTAATGAACTCGGAGAGATCACGCGATCGGAAGGGGCGGGCAACGGTGCGGGCATTGGATACGGACTCGAGCCATTCGCGGGTCCGCTGGAGCTCCCGGCGCGCTACCCCTAGGTCAGGCTGGCCTGTGGACGTGAACTTGACCTCGATCAACCGCCCACCAATCCTGGCCTTACCGTCTGCCAGGTGGAGACGCAAGTACAGGAGATCATCGCAGGAGCGTCCGGAGGGCCGCCTGATTCCGCTGGCTGGCAGCAGCCGGAACAGCTCGTCGAGGGGGAGCAGGACGCCACCCAGATCGCTGCTACCTGCTGGCGGCGTCTGGAAGGCTCCGTCGAGATCCCTCAGCGCCGCGATCGCGGCGAGAAACCCGAGTCTTTCCCTCAGCCCGTTGATGGGCAAGTTGAGGAGGTCCAGATTCCAGCTCCCGCTGACGGCGTTGGCGCTGTCGATCAGCCGCGGCAGCGCTGACTGATCAAGGCGGGTCACAGGGGCGATCGCGCGGCTCAGGGCGGTGCGGTACGGATCGATGAGTTCCGTGACCGTGATGCTATCCAGGCCCGCTTGCCAGACACTAGTGCGGTCCTCGAAATCTACTATGTAGACCTTGCGCTCGATCAGGTCTGGGCTGAACGCCTCAAGACCGAGCAGCCGGTCCGCATGGACGGTCCAGACACTGTTCCGCTGGATGCGATCGAGTGTTCCAGCGCTGATGGCGGTTGTAGTTGCCTGGGTGATGCCGGTTTGCATCCACCCCCGGGGTTGTCCCCCGACCATCTCTAGCGTGCGCCGGAGCAGTTCGGGTATCGTGCCGGCCGCCGAGGGGGCGATAAAGAGCCCATTCGCGAAAGAGAGCTCGTTGGGATTCTGGGACGAGGTCCGGCCACCCGCCGAAGCCAGACCGCGCACCCAGTCGGTCGGCGCTCGCTCGTCGAGCCTGATGGGACGCGGTTCGCGCGATGCTGACGAGCGAAATGCGAAGCACAGATGGGCGAAGGCGGGATCGCTGCTGTCATCACTGTACTCGGTGGTCAGTTTTACCCTGCTGCGGATCAGCCGGTCCAGATCGTGGTCATTGTCCGGGGCCATCAGGTTTAGTAGTTCGCGCGGAACCTCCCCGTCATCTGTGTAGACAGTAACTGAGAGGCCAGGCCGGAAGCGTTCGGCTCCGGGTGCAAGCTCGGCACCGTAGAAGGCGCGCAGGGCTGCGGCGACTGCCCCCCCGTCACCCGGTTCACGGAAAGCCACCGCCAGCTCTTGCCGCGGGTCGTTATAGGCAGGGAAGACCTCGAGGAATTTGCCGATCCGGCGGGTAATCGTCTGAGGGTTGCTGCCTCCGAGGGCGAGCGCGCTTCCGAGAGGCCGGTAGCGCCTCCAGAGGAGGGGAGAGCGGTCGTCCACCTCCCACCAGCCGCCCTGTGCATGGAGCAGCGGAAGGAGGGCTCGGGGCGATAGCGCTTTAAGATCGCGGGCCGGCAAATCTCCGCCGACCGTAAGCCTCGTTGCTTCCCGGGCCATCTGGAGGGCCCATGCGACTGTTACTGGGTTCGTCGGCGCCAGCCAGCACTGGGTTGCGTCGATCGAAACAAGATCGACCAGGAGAAGCCGGTCGAGTTCGGGCGTGTACCTGCCGGGAATTTCGATGCTGTAGATCAGATCCCGGTAGGCGGACACGTACGCTGCGGCCTCGTCGAGGGCGGTTCCGCACAGCAAGGCATGGACTGTGCCACTTTCATTCAGAGCCTGAAAAAGGGTTCTGCGCGCGTCGAAGAACTGGTCCACTAGGACGCCGTCTAGACCTTCGAGGCTTAGCCTGTCAAGAGTGGGATCGGGCAGTATCTCGGGATTACCATGTTCGCCGGATACCTGCACGAACGCCAGGGCCCGGCTTGAGCGCCCGACCCGCAAGATGTCTCCCTCAACGGCCAGGCCTCGAAGGCTGCCTGATAGCTCTTGTGGCTCCAGGTCGTAGCGGACGGAGCCTTCGACCTGGAACGAGAGCTTTCCCGCCTCGCCGGTCCCCCTCACGAGGGAGGGGTAGCCGCTGGGGATCGGCAAGCCGTCACGTTTCCGCCGTGCGGCGAGATCGAGCTGGGCGTGTATGGCGCTCGGAACCTGCGGATAGCTTCCGTTGGTCGGCGGAACATCCGTGCCTCCGAGCCCACCGAGGTTATCGTCGTCCCATCCCTCTCCGGGATCCTCTATATCTTCACCGGTGCCCGGGCCCTTAGCGGGATCTCGACCGTCCTCTCCGCCAGCGGGGGTACGAGTTGATTGGAGAATCAGCGGAAGGGATCCCTCGGTTCCACCGTGAACAGCGATCACGGTTTGTAGTTCCTCAGAATCCTCGCTGGGAAGACGGAGGGGGGCCGGACCGAGAATGCTTCCGCCTGGGCCGATCGCGAGGATGTTGGGCGAGTCCAGCGCCCGGAAGCAGCCGAGCACAGGATCGATCTGCAGGGCTTCCTCGATCGGAAACCACTCCGCCTCCCTGCGGTACACGGCGATGGTCACGGAGCTTCCTGGCCGAACCGTGATGGTTGAGAACCACCAGCCTTCCTCACCGATACCGGGGACGGGGACGTGGAGGAGCATCCGGCCCGTGTCGATCTCACAGGGAAGCTTGGTCCCGTCGTGCCAGCGCGCGGCCGGCCGGGCTTTGCCGACATTGCCGATTACGGATAGTGAGAAGCCGGCTGCTTCAGCGGAGATCCAGATCGCTGCTACCCCGGCGGCAGAAGCCACGGCTCTAGCACCGTGAACCCGCGGCGGTTCCACGATTGCGATTCGTCCGGACTGTTTGGCAGGCGGCAGATCATCGAGCGTAAACCGGGAGTAGTCGAGGCCGCTGGGGCCACGGGCTGCGGTCACCTTGCTGTTGCCTTGATAGTCCTCGCCAGCATGACGGGCAAGCTCTGTCGCGAGGTCGCGATCCGGAAGGGCCCAGCGCTCCAGATCGTGACGCCACCTCGCGCCTCGCTCGAGCCTGTCCTTGCTCGGCCTAGGGTCCGCGATATAGCAGCCGAGGGAGGGGAGGGCCATGCCTGCTTCCTGGACGCTTGTCCAGTCCGAAGCGGCGAAGGCTGCGAAAGCATCCAGAAGCGCCCTGGGGTCCTTCGGCTCGCGCGCGATCAAGTCTTCTGTTACATCCCGCACTACGTTGGCTGCCGGCCCGGCACAGGCGTTCCCGATCCTGGTGACGAGGCTCGCCCAGGAGAGTTCAGTCAAAGTTGCCGCATCCTCGGCGGCTGTCAGGACGGTCTCGAATGGGTCTGGGTCCAGGATGAGCAGGACGTACACGTCGCCGAGCTCAGCCGCCTGGGAGAAGTCGGTTCTGAGCTTCCCGGCAAACCCCCGGAGGCCACGGTTCCAGGTTGCCTGCGGCCGTTGGTTTGCCTCGTCGACGAGGTAGGGAATCAGAAGGACCGGTCCCCGCCGGATGGCGGCGATCTGCCTCGCTCCACCGCTCGCGGCGGTGCCGACGGTCGCCACCTCGTTAAGAAGCGGCTCGAGCTCGCTGAAGACCTCTCCGGTGCTCACGCCGAAGTTATCGCGCAGGTACAGCCGCCGGTGCTGGGTGCTGTCGGCAGCGACCTCCAGCAGCGCGTCGCAGATCGCTGATGCGGTGGACGATGTCATCTGGTCACCTCACTGGCGCTGAATTGGCTGGAGTGGTGGACGTAAGCGCTCTCAGCAGCATCGCTGTACCTCGCGAACATCCCTAGGCGCTCCAGCGCGTTCTGAAGGAGCCGCTCCTCTTCCCTGCTCTGGGGCGCCAGGCCGTACCGTTTGAGCCCTTCCAGGAACTCGGCGAACGGGACTAGCTCGCGCCCGCATACGAGCCGGACAAGAAGGAATAGCATCGCTTCGTCTGTCTCGAAGAAGGTGATGCGCGTTCCGTTCGACTGGATCAGCTTGCCGGTAGGGACCTCTTTCACGAGCTGGTTCACGACGTCGCGGCCGACGTTCCTCATGGAAGATCGGCGTGCTTCTAGCAGCGCTTCCCTTAGGGCGTACAGCCCTGGGGCGCCGGTCCGGGCGAACCTCTCCTTCTCTTCCAGAGGAGCGGCCGGGTATTGCTGGGCTCCCCTGCAAATGGCCAGGACCCTGGTGATCGCATCGAAACGGCTCCGGAGCTGCGCGCCACCCTCGGAAAGTGCACGATGCATGGCGGGAAGGTCGAGGGAGCGGATCTCCGGGCCCCCAGCCGCCAGGAGGGCCTCCGCCGCCAGGTTCGCTGCAGCGATGGTAACGGGGAGCGGCATCAGGTAACCGCTGGTGAGTTCCAGGTAGCTTCCCACACATGGGTCCGACATCTTGGCAGACCGGAAGCCGCCAGAGCCGACTCGGAAACTCATACGTCCGGCTAGGTCACAGGTAGTCAAGTCTCCGGCGCAGCCAACGGAGCAACCGGGAGCGTCTGCCGACGGTGCGAGGGTGAAGAGCCGGACGACGCGTTCGAGCTGGTTTGACAGGACCATGCTCGCCCTGTAAAGCCAGGTTGTGAGATGGAGCGCCAGCAACATGGTTATCTGGTCGATAAGATCCCGGCGCGGGAGCTGCATGGTGAGCACTTCCGCGAGATCCTCGCGGAAACGATCTAGCGAGGCTTGACAGAAGGCGCCACCTGCGCTCTCGAGCCTTTCTAGAACCTCTCTGGTTCCTTCGCTTCTAAGCAGGATCTTGACGCTAGGACCATTCGTTTCTGGAGAGATTTCTCCAGCTATTCGCAGGACCTCGCGGTCGAGGTGCGTGAAGTCGTCGTCGCTTCGAAATACGTCGAGCATCCGATCGATCAATACTTCATCGATACCGCCTGTGTGGCTGCAGAGGAACGGCAGGATACTCCCGCGGAACATCTTGTACTGCATCCGGCCGCCGCCGGAGCTGCTCTGCCGGAATCCGAGGGAGAGTGACGAGTGGAGCGGGAGAAGATAATGAACCTTCTCGCTTCGGTACCAGAACTTCTCGACGATGGCATCAGAGACGGCCGTGCGCTTCTCCATCGTGTCCCCGGGGAGCTTCTCCCGCAGCTCTGCCTCGAGGTGACTATCGAAGGGGCACTCTCCGTCAGCGGTGCCTGAGTCCTGAAGTATCCCGAACAGCAGGGTCGCCCGAGGCTGGCCACGTGGAACGTTCGGGTAGACAGAGGGTGCGTCGTGCCGTAGCCACTCATCCCGGGTCTGGCTCTGCTTGCGTGGGATGCGGAGAGTCGGTTCTCCATCGACCACCAACCAGCCATCACTTAGTGTGACACCGGCTTCCACGATGGCTGGCAGCGAGGCCACGAGGCGCTCGATCTCCCGGTCTGCACCATTCATCTTCAGCCTACCTTGGTGATACGGAATGTCTGTTGCCCACGCCATAGGCTCGTCTTCGCTCGGTACGCTTCTCGGCCGCCATCGCGCACGATTAGCAGGGGAGCGTCTCGGTCGTCCGCCCTCGTCCGGCCGAGCGTCTCGACTGCATGGCGGAGCGAATGGAAACGCTCGATATCGACCGAAGCCGCGTTCGTCCCGCTGGCAGCCCGCTCGAGTAGCTCATACAGCGGGAGATCCAGCACCATGTCGGAATTCCCGATCAAGATTCGAGCAGTTAGGGGGCGCAGACCGACTATCTCACTCCCCCAGGGATTCTCCTTTTCCGGCACGGATGGCTGCCAGTCCAGCATCTCGTCGAGCTCGACTCTGACGAGTACCCGCGAATCCCTCCGCTGGGCGAGACTCTCCGTCGGGAGGTAATAGCTTCCCTCGACGTAGCGTCCAAAGGAACTGACGATCCCTTGCGCCGTGACCCTCACCACTTTGTCGATGGCCGTCTCGTCGCCCCCCAGCGCCTGCTCGAAAATGGTCGAGGCTGCAGTCTGGAGCAAGAGCTTGCCGGCGAGCCAGGAGGCGCGGGCCAACCCGCGGGCGACTGCAGCGGGGCCGCCCAGGACCTGCCCGGTGGCCAGTGCACTGGCTGCCGTGGCCACGGCCTCACGCCTGCGGTTGGCATCGCCAAGCATGTCTACTAGCGAGCTAGCGTCACCTTCGGGATCGACACCGGCGGATGCGATGATGTCGTGCCCTTCAAGGCTAGGAGCGAAGGCAGGATCGAGGGCTGCGAGATCTGCGCACAAGGGGTTCGCATCGTGCTTGGTAAAGACACCGTTGGGCAGGAGGGATCTCCAGACACCGTCGAGATCGTTCCTAGCTGCCAGGGCAGCGACGCCCTCGCATGGGTCAGCCCCAGGGGGGACTTGCAAGCCCCCCAGCGCGAGGGCGCCCAGCGCATCCCAGAACTGCCTTGGAGGCACGTCCCGGCCCCGCCTTAGCGCCACCTGGTCGACAGCCTCATCGAGGACGGCACCGATCTCCGGATCAGCGAGCAGTTCCAGGTTGGTGCGAGGCGCGCAGAACGCTCTTACTTGGCAGGTGTCACATCGCCCCGCCCCAGCGAGTACGCCATTAGGCGCATCAGGTTCCAGGACGGGGAGCATCCGTCTGAACAGCCGGTCCTCTCCGCCGGAGGTAGGGCGCTGATCGAGATCCACGACCAAGACCGTGTCCCGCAGCTCCTCCGCCCTGGAAGCGGGAACAGGCGAGGCTGCGGGCACGCCCAGCCGGCGGAGGGCGAACGCCACTAGTTCGGCGAGGGCTGGGTGCGCGGCCAGCTTGAACATGCGCTCAAGGCGCAGGAGAAGGCCAGTGTTGGCCGCGAGCAGAATGTGTACGCCGGGCCCGGGGACGCCATCGTTGAAGCCTGCGAGAACCTGGGCAAGGTAGCGGGTCTGGTCCGCATCCGGAGCCTCGGCGTGCGTCGCGTCTTCGACCACTGTGGTGAAGGTGTTGGGCGGGACGGTCTGCTCAAGCATCCGGATGAGAGCGGACTTGCCGCCACCCGAACTGCCGCTGAGCAGGAGCAGGGCTGGGGCTCTCGGCCCGAGCATCCGGCGAGCCAGGCGATCTTCCAGTCCGGTCGTGATGTACATCAGTTTCTGCCGGGAAGTCATCGTCTTGGTAGAAACGACACTGTCTTCGCCAGCGGAACGTAGCGCTGCTACTGCTTTCAGCGGACTGGGCAGCGATCTGTCGAACGGTTCCTCCCAGTTGGGCTTCATGATTCCTCCTCCGGCCCCTCTTCCTCCTGGATCGGGAGGAAGATTTCCAGCTGGCCTGCATCGGCAATGCGCTGTATCGCGACCCACCCGGGCACCAGCAAACGCTCGGCAACCTCTGCGGTCAGATCGGCGCAGCTGTAAGCCCACAGCTCCTGGCTGCGGGGTATGACGCAACTCCGGACGGCCGCCTGGACCAGCCGGTCAGGTGCGAGGAGGACACCGGCAACGTAATTGGCCTCCCCTTCTCCCGCCTCCACGCGTGGCCACCTGCACCCACCGCTGTCGAGCAGCGCGTGCGCTGCAGCGTGAGCCGTCCAGAAGCGCCGGCCGGCTGCATCTTGCTGAGAGGGTGCCTCGCGCGTCACTACACCGCGCCCCGTCGCGCGTGCTACCGCCCGGGCTAGCCGCACCTCATCGACTTGGCCACCGTCCCTGCGGAGCGCCGCGCGGTCGAACCTGGCTGCGTACCCTCTGAGCTCGAGCCGCCTCAGGCCCTCCCGTGTTGTAGGATCGCCGGCTGCTAGGTGAACGCGCTGCAGGATGGGGCCGAGCTCCTGGACCCTGGGGGTCGGCAGATCCGCTGCGAGGTGCAGTGAGTCACCGCAATCCAGCGCGCTTGCGAGCCGCGAGAGCGTTTCGCTCTTGACGCGGTGTGGGTACTCGGCTCTCTCGAGCCGCGAGAGCACGCTCAAATCCAGGTTGGCGCGCGCTGCAACCTCGCCGCGTGAGAGGCCTGCCCGCAGCCGGTACTCGCGGAGGGCAGCTGCGAGCCTCTCGTTGATCGGTGATTGGCCAGTGGGTGGGCTCACGCCATTAACTTTTGCCGGCTTGCCTCGGACCTTGCAATCTGCTGTCGTGTCTTGTGCGCACGAGACACGCTGCCAGATGTGGCCAACGAGGTCATTCCCAAAACTGGCTACTGTTTGCGATTAGTCAGTGACTCACAGTGATATAGGTCTCTAGCATCGTCAGTCGGTGTCTTGGACAAGTAGACCCTGCACTAAACGCGAGCATGGCCAGACGTGCTTGTCATCAAGTGGGTCGGAATTCTATTCCGACCCAATTTCCTCCTAGCTGCAAGAGTCTAACTCTGTCGCCTCTGGTTGATGGCTTATCATTAGGTGCCGTTACTTGGGACGATGGCACTCTCTGCGTGCTGGGCGTCCTTAACTTGGAACCGGACCAGACGATGAGAAGTGTCGATAGCCGACCTCGGCGGGATCAGGGTGAAAGCCATGACTATTCTTGATGGGTCTGCCTTGCCGTGGGATACAGCAGCCCGTACATCAGCCTCGCTTGACCCCTCCACTACCGGGTAGAGAAGTGCCACGCCAGTGTTCGGTCCAATCGATGGGTAGGCGGCAGCGAAAGCGTCGGGTACGGAAGCCGCGTCGATTAGCCGCTGGGCGACCATCCGGTGGTCCTCGCTCGCAATACGGCCGAATGAAGATTTCCCTGCCTGACGGGTGCGCCGCACAAGGGATAGGTTAGTAGAGCCCAATAGTGACGCCTGAATGCGCCTCTCGTTCCTGAGTTGCGGAGCAACCAGGAGCCAGTCGTCAACCTTAGCCAGAGTGCCGTCGAGTTGAGCAAGATAATTCAAATGTGGCTGAAAAATGCCCTCCCGCTCCCACTCCAGTTGGCTCAGCACACTCAAGAACTGGGTGTGGGACACCTTCGTGGTAAGGGCTGGGAAGCTTCCGTTTGCGTCGCCCTCCACCTTTTGCGGGACCGCAAGAGTAACTGGCTCCTTCGTGAAGGTAGTGAGGAGCGGGGACCAACGCTCAGTGTTGCGCCTCAGGACGGAAGGGGAGAGGGGGTAGGCAGCCGGCTCGATTGGCTGCCCCGGAGAGCGTACTTCGATGAGTTCAGCGTTGAACATCTTGTTACGGGCAGAGGGCTTGAGCCATGGTAGATGCTGTGCGACAAGGGGCGGGATCTGATTCGGTGTGACTTGGGGCTTACCATCTACGAGAACGGCGTAACGGGCGAGCTCTTCACGGAACATTTCCTCGTCGCGACAGACTGCCTCGAACGCCTGGTAAAGGTCGATGGTTTGGGTTTTTGTCAACTGCTCCGCGCGTCCGATATACAAGCGCACTAGATCTTGGTAGCCCGGACGGAATCCAAACCAGCGTCCCATCTGCATGAGGGTGTCTGCTTGGCGTGTAGTCCGGCGGTAGTAAGTCACAGTGAGGCCCTCGACCGTGAAGCCCCGTGAGAGCTTGGTGCCGCCAACCAGGATCTTCCATACATGCGGCGTACGGTCAAAGTCGAGGTCAAGTCGCTCGAAGTAGCGGTCCGTGGATCCGTTCACAACAACCACCGGTGTGCCTCCGGAGCCGATAAGCTGGCGCGCCCTGCTCACGTACGGGCGTACATCCTCGTAGGAGACTGGATTGGGAAGATCAGGGGCACGCGCTGCGGAGACCGGTGCAAAGTCGACAGACCATAGTTTGGCCAGACGGAAGTGCCCCTCCTCAGAGAGATAACCGGCTTGATGCCACAAGGTGTTGAGGTGCAAGGCCAGCTCCGCGTGATCGTCCACGCGGACCGACTCGTGAACGAGCATGGTGTGGTGGCGGAACGGCCCGTCAGGGACACCGTTCTCAGCGCGGAATAGCTTCAGGGCCCCAGCCAGGACAAAACTGTCCATAGCCTCCTGGAGGCGATCACCGTCATCTTCTCCGGGTACGTCTCGGACGTGGGCCTTCTCCTGCGAATTTGCCACAGTGCGCTCAGCAGGACTAAGCGGTGAGTCAAGGTCGTGAAATTCCTGCACGCCCATGTATCCATCGGGCCTAGGCAGAGAGATCAGGAAATCGCTGGGGAAGATGTCCTCTGCATCACTTGGGTCAACGAAGACATTTGCGAACGGAGTGGCGGTGTAACCGACGTATTGTGCACGCGGTAGCAGCTTCAGGAGGTCCGAGATCAAGCCGTTAATGGCCGTTCGCTCAGCTGCCCCTCCCTTCCATTTTTTCGGGTCAATAGTGTTGACGGAAGCCTGATCAGACTCGTCGTCGATGATGAGTGCGGGTAGCTCGCCTAGGAGGCCATGCACTTGCTTGAGGTCCTTAACGAGCTTTGTCAGGACAGATTTGTTCTTCTTAACGACCAACAATCGTGCCGCTGCATAATGAAGGTTAACCGGGTCATAAAGGGGGTTAGTCGGCTCGCGCTTCTCGAACTCCAGAGCGCGGATGCCCTGAGCGAGGCTCTTGTAGTCCTTGTCCCGTGTAGTCAGCCGCTCGATGTCGAAGGCTTTCAGTGCCGACGGTCGTCCACCATGCTGTACGAACTTCGGCCAGTCCTCGTCGTCCCCGACATAGTCGATGCCGATCAGCGCGTTTACGTCTCCGGGATCAGCCCCCCGCAGGATATTCTCCTGGCCGATTACCTCCATGTCTAGCCGCCGCTGTGTCTGAGCCCGCAGCATGTTGAGCGTGCCGCCCAAGACAATGACGAGACGGTAACCGGCATCAATCGCTTTGGCGATGACACCAGTGAAGTTCGCGGTTTTTCCGGACTGGACGTATCCGACCACCAGTCCCTTTGCCTGCCGTATGGCGACCTGTTCTGGATCGGTGAGGCGCTCGACAACCGCGCGGCTGGCTTCGTCCAGGCTGGCAATGGCATTCTCGGACCAGCCCTTCGCCTTGAGCATGTCCTCATATGCGTGCCAATAGAACGAGCGCGCTGCGGCACGCTCGGGGGTATACCAGGGGGTGTGCTGATGAGCGATGATGGTGGGCCCGGGCCCCCGGTCAACTGGGGCGGCTTGGGTGAGTGCCTTGCGGAGGGCGCTGCCCACGCGAAGGCGGTCGTAGACCGCGGCCCGCCGACTATCCGTGCGGGGCAGGGTTTCTGGCGCCCAGCGCGGTTCCTTTGCGCGGTCCCACTCTGCCAGCGCTTTCCTCCACCGGGCGAGAAGAGGCCCGCCAGACACGTCTTCTTTGACGAGACGCTCACGAAAAGCCACCTCGCCAAGATCCGTGTCAGGGTAATCTTCTTCAGTGACAAGCCTGGCGGCTTCCTGGAAATTGCGGGGGCTCTGCCTCATACCGTCCAGCACGTCGGTGTGTATGTTCAGCAGCGCATCGGTCATACTACGTCTCCGGTAATGGCGGCGTATCAGCGGCCCGTTCGGCCCCGGCGGGCACGCTGCGCCTGAGCAGCAGCGAACAGGATGCTGTTCCAGTACTCAATACGGTCGGCTCTTCTCTTCTCCCAGCGCCCTAGGCCGAAGCTGTCTTGAAGCAGCAAGTAAAGGAGGGTCTTCGTCACGGGCGCATCGTTGACGCCACCGCGGCGTCCGTCGTTGAAGTCCTCCCGAAAGTTTTTATTGAGAAGAACGACATAACCCTCGCGATCGAGCTCAAAGAACCGGTCATCAGGAAGAGATGTCCACTCGATCCTCAGTGGACCTTCCCCATTTTTCAATGGAAGTTCTTCTCTGACCACTCGCTTAATCTTGGGGTCAAACCCTTTACCGGGTGCGATGACGGGGCTGCGCTCGATGGTTGATCGCGACAACCCATCCCGGTAAGCAGCCTCCGCATCCGCAAGATACTCGCGGATGGTGCTTCCTCCCCGGCTGATGGCCTTCTCCACTCCTGTAGTGAAGGCCGGTGTGACCTCAACGCCGTCCTTCTTGACCGTCAGGCTGAAGACGGTGTTTTCCTTGGCTGGAAGGTCCACAGCTACCCTGGCAAGAACCAGGTGAGCTTCCGGGGTACGCAAGTTGTTCCAACCGCCCGCCTGGACAAGCCGGTTATTGCGATAGAAGTAGAAACCTTGGCGGTCGAGCACGGGACCGATCTGGCGAAATCCTGCCTGCTTAGATTTGGCAGGCCAGACATGGGCCTCCAGGGAGATTTCCCCTACTTCTTCTACCGGAGCGTTAAATTTCTGTGGATAGCCAGCCTTGCCTGGAATCTTGTAGCCGAATGGATCCAATGGCTCTACGGCAATGTGATCTGTCTCTTCACCGGTAATGACATCCCAGACGGCGATATCAAGTTGGAAGCCACTATCTAGAAATCGGTGAAGGTGGAGCCCTAGGTGCATTTCGAGTCGAGAAATGGCTTTCGAGAGAAACTGCTCGCTCTGCCCAGCTGTGACGGTCTCGAAACTGCGTACTCGATCCCATCGGACGATTGTGCCCTGCCACTGGATGAGACCGTCGTAGACGTCGACCTGCTGCTGTGCGAAGCCGGGTTCCACAACATCGCATCGGAATTGGTCCTGGATACTCTCCGCTGTCAGCTTCCTGCCTGCCGCCCGGCTGCGTTTGGTGCGGCTGATGACCGTAAGAGAGCGAGCTTGTGAGAGCGAGGCGGCCTTGAGGCCGGTGCCGTACATTCCTAATGCCCTGCCGTCGTAGTCCCGCTGGTGGCCTACCGTCATGGCGCTGTCGAGGGTTGCCTCATCCATGCCCCGCCCGTTGTCCAGAACGAGTAGCGAGAGGATGCGGTCCTTGTCGCGGAGGAAGTGCACCACCACGGCATCGGCGTCAGCGTCGATCGAGTTGTCGACCAGGTCCGCAACTGCCGCCTCGAAACCGTAGCCCTGATTGGTCAGCGCCTTGGCATAGCCTGCGTCCGGAGGAAGGTAGGTGCTACCACTGGTCGGGACCTCGTATCGCCAGTTGACAGGCAGGGAAGCATGAGACGTCATAGACACGCGGTTCCTTGACTCAAAGGAGGGCCTGGGGTGCCGACAAGTAGTTTAACCCCCATCATATGCACGCTCACCTGCCGTGACAGGCATTTCGTGCGTTCAGGCCAGGCCAGCCCTCATGGATGGAGATCGTTATCCCTGAGGGACGCCGCTCCTGAATCGCCCTGAGTCGAATGGAGGCTCGATTCCCTGAGGGGGCGAGCACATGGGCACTTCGGTCCCCCCTCCGCCTGAGCTGGGCAGACGGGTGAGCCGTATGGGCGCTGAGGTCCGACCGGACTGGTTGTCTCGTGGGAGACAAGAGACGCCGGTTCGATCCGGAGTGCCGTGAAGGAGCGGTGCGGATCGTCAAGGAGACTGGCAAGCCGGTCGCGCAGGTCGCGCGGGACCTGGGGAGCAACCCCTACACGCTGCACAACTGGATGAAGGCCGACCGTGAACGGCAGGCCGCGGGCCAGGCGTTGAGCGAGTCCGAGCGTGAGGAGCTGGCTCGGCTGCGCCGGCAGAAGACCGAGTGGGCCAAGGAACGCGCTGAGCTTGGGATGTAGCGTGAAGTGTTCAAGCGATCAGTGGCCGGGTGGGTGAAGGACTCGATGAACCGATGATCGTCGCGGAGTTCATCACGTCCTGCAGGACCGAGCATGTCATGCTCGGCCACGCCATGAGCGAGCACCGCGACGCGGCCCTGGCGGTGGCGTCGTTGCAGAGGGCGGCGAACGGAGGCGGCGGCGTGGACGGGGTGATCTTTCATGCCGACCGCGGATCGGAGTACACCGCGGCCCACACTGCGGCGGATTGCCGCGCACTGGGCGTGGTGCAGTCGATGGGCCGGGTCGGATGCGCCGCCCTCTGCAACGCCACCGCCGAGGCGTTCAACTCCACCTTGAAGGTCGAGTTCGTCCACCAGCACCGCTTCACCACCCGCGCCGAGGCGGGCATCATGGTCGCGACCTGGATCGTCGACTTCTACAGCACCTACCGCAGGCACAGCGCCAACGACGGACTCGCTCCGATCACGTTCGAGTGTCAGATGGCAGAAGCACGGAGGGCGTCAACAGCCCAGTTCAGGGCCGAAGTGGCATAACACCGTCTCCACGTTTTGAGGGTTTGACACGACACCTTCTCCCTGGCCACCGTCAGCTGGGCTGTCTCGAGCACGAAGCGGACCCGGCTGGCCTGGACGTTCTGGAGATGGCGCTGTGGCGGTGACCGGGCCGGGCACCTGGCGGCCCCCGGCTGGTGCATCACAGCGACGCGAAGGGCGCAAGACACCTCTCTCCGGTTCGCTACGCACGTGGTCGAGACCGGGATCGGCGCCTCTATCGGCGCGGTTGGCGACACGCTCGAGAACGCGTTGATGGAGTCAGCGATCGGATTGTAGATCGGACTGACCTGAGTCTCCTGGCTGCCAGGTCGCTCTGGCTTACCTCTGAGCGATGAAATCGAGCTCGTTCCTCTTCGCCCTGGCGACAAGGCCGGCAAAGTTGCCGATGGAAAGCGAGAGGTGTCCGCTGCCCGAGGCCTTGCTGTCTCGTAGACCGATGGCGTCGTCGAGCTGGGCGACCTCCACGCACTGGCCACTCGTCCCATCGCTGGATCGGCTGCTCTTGCGCCACTGGGGGGAAGTCACGTCAAGGCCTCCATCAGATGCTTGATCAGGCTCCGACTGGAGTCTACGGGGAGGGCGACCGCCCCTATGCGGTCGAACCTGTCGAGCAGTCCGTCGACCTCGGCGGCCTCTGGGACGAGCCTTCCGCCGGTGGGGGCCTCCACGTAGCCGACCTGGCCCTCCCGGACCTTGATGACCTTGAACGGCCCATCGAGCCCGGCATTCGCGCCTGCCGTGTTCGGGACGATCCGCAGCATCACGTTCGGCAGCTCAGACACCTTAAGCAGCTTGGCGAGCTGCTCCCGCATGACCATCCTGCCGCCCACCAGGCAGGCCATGGCTGTCTCCGCCAGGAGAATCCACAGATCGGCCGGGCTTTCCTTGGTCAGGATCTGCTGCCGTGCCATCCGCGCTTCCACCATCGCGTCTATCCCTGGCTCGCGCCCCTCAAACAGGAGGGCGCGTGCGTAGGCAGGCGTCTGCAGCAGGGCAGGAATCAGCTGGCTGCTGTAGATCCGCAGCACGGACGCGCGTCCCTCAGACTCCGTGAAGTTTTGAACCAGTTGGGGTCGTGTCCGAGCCGCGCGTACCAGAGCATGATCGCGAACGTCCCGCCGGTGTTCCACCGCTCGTCGAGGACGGCCGCCTGAGCGTCGGTCAGCTTCGCTTCGCAGTTCCCCAGTCTGGAAATCGAGGAACGCGCACAGTTGAGGAGCTCGGCAAGGGCGTGTCCTGACATGCCGTGCTGCATGCGCTGGAAGCGCAGGTGGTGGGCCATCCACGCCCACATCGACGATCGCGGGTCGGGGGACTCGTTGATATGCATCGTGTCTCCGTCCATCGGACGAATTTCCAGGTGATCCTAGGAATGGCGACACGGTAACTCTCGCGGAGCACGCTTGTCCCGGAAACTGCAGGTCAGAGCAGCAGGACGGGAATTCGATTATGTCGGACAAAGCAGAACAAGAACTGCATCCAAGGCAGCGCTGTCATCTTCTGACATGGCTGGCTGGCCAGTTGCCGCATCACCACGTACACCCCGAGGTCCTTGGCGCGGGCGAGAGAGCCGTCCTTCGTGTCACGAGCCGTCGGACCAACAAGGTCCGCTTCGTTGCCTGCGTCCCAGCCCCTCAGGCAGGGACGCAGGCCTGGGTGTGGTCTCGCGACTGGGTGCTGGTCACCGACCCTCGCGCCGTTCCCGCCATCGCGAAGGCGATGAGCTCATGACGACGTGGATCATTCTCGGTCGCGTAACCCTCCCGGCCGCCCCCAAGAGCGTCGGTGAGGCCCGCCGGTTCGCCGCCGCGGTACTGGACGGCAGCGACCGCACCGCCACGGCACATCTGCTGATCTCCGAGGCCTGCACCAACAGCGTCAGGCACTCCGACTCCCGTCATGGCGGTTCGTTCACCCTCACGCTGTACGACTGTGGGAACTCCTTGCGTTGCGAGGTCATCGATGCGGGCGCTGCGACCATTCCCACCCGCCACAAGGGCTCCGAACTCCGCGACCACGGCCACGGCATCGTCCTCATCGAGACCCTTGCCGCCCGCTTCGGCTATGACACCGACACTGCCGGTCGCCTGCACACCTGGTTCGAACTCACCTGACAGCTCGCTCGCGCTGAGGCTGCGCCACCGGCCCCTGCTACTCCCGCTCTGCGGGTTGGTCTGCTGGGCCGAGTGGCGAGCCACGCCTGCGGTGCACGCACGTTGACCAGCACGCTGGGAGCCTCTTCGCGGATTTGTCCAGCGAGCCCGCCGCCACGCTTGGCTGGCGAGGCCGCGCCTCGATCCTCAGCTTGCTCCCGAGCCTCCTCCAGCGAGGAAGCGATAGGCACGACTTGCCTCGGCCATGCGTGCTGGCCCCGAGCGCCCTACCAACGGCCCGCCGCGCCCGTCCGCCGGTGTGGACGGCTCCGTCCGCTGGACGGCGGCTGCGAAGCAGCGGCGGACGGCTCGTCCGCCGCGCGGCGGACGAGTGGGAGGGCGCGGACGGCGTTAGGGCCACATCGAGGCTTCCGACTCGAGACTGACAGCGAAGCCGGCATCGGCGTCTGCCGGAAGCGAACAGCTGCCGTTCCGAATGTCGCCGGGACTCTGGATCCGGCCGCAATGCTCGCCAATACGCCTTCGGCGTGTCCCGCCACGGTCGGCCCATCGTCCTGAGCGCCGAACACACCGCGCACTGATGGCTCCGCCCCGCCGAACTTGCCGACTCCGACGTCACTGACGAGACCGCTCGCGCCATCCAGGGCTGGACCGCCCGCTGCCCTACCGACGTTCCGCCCGGAGCCTGCCGGAAGACCGGACTGGTCTTGAGGTGGACTCGCCGAGAGGGCGGGGCGGGGCTCGGATGTTGGAGGGGCTGAACCGGTAGTTCAGATGGGTGCTGGAGGGAGCGGGGATGCAGCCAGTGGGTGATAGGGCGTGACCCTGGATATCGCGGGATCAACGACCGAAGTCGGGGTCAGATGGGGGTCGAAAGATCTTGAGGCCGGTCTCCTGAGGGAGGACCGGCCTCTGACCTGCATCTTTGTGTCGGGGTGGCGGGATTTGAACCCACGACCTCTTCGTCCCGAACGAAGCGCGCTGCCAAGCTGCGCTACACCCCGGTGGTGGCTGCCCGGGAGTCGTACGTTCTCCCGGCGCCTAGTCCACCCTAGCGGATGCCGGGGGGTGCTGCGTCCCTATTTACGGGCTGTGAAGCCGGTCACGGCGCCGGAGTGGGTGAGCTCTATCGAGGTCAGGCCGGCGGTGGTCAGCCAGGTGCGGAGGTCGGTGACTGTGCCTGGGTTGCCGAAGGTGCCTTGGCGGCGGAGGAGGTTGATGAGGGGGTCGCGGCCTGCGCCTCGGACGATGGTGGTGCCGCGGAGCCAACCGCTTGGGCGTAGGACGCGGGCCAACTCGCGTACAGCGGCGGCTGGGTCTGGGAGGCAGTGGAGGCCGTTGTAGGTGAGGCAGGTGTCGAAGGTCGAGTTCTTGAAGGGGAGGGCGTAGATGTCGGCCTGGAGGAGGGTTGTTGTCTTGCGGCGGGCTCGGTTGAGCATTGTGCGGGAGAGGTCGGCGGCTACGTGGCGGGGGTTGTCGGTGACCGCTATGCCGCCGCCGCAGGGGATGTCGAGGGTGAGGGCGGACGGGTCCTGGGCGGCGATGGACGTGTGGAGGTGGTCGATGTCGTAGTTCCAGAGGACGCGGGCTCCCACGCGGGAGAGGACGCGGTTCTGGACGGCGAAGTCGTACCAGAAGGCGGTGAAGGAGGCGGTCTTCCAGCTCACCGGCGGGGGACGAGGGTGAGGAGGGAGGCCTCGGGCGGGCAGCAGAAGCGCATGGGGGCCTTCGGGGACGTGCCGAGGCCGGCGGAGACGTGCAGCCAGGAGCCGCGGTGCTGGTGGAGGCCCTTCACGCGGGGGCGGTCGATGCCGCAGTTGGTGGCGAGGGCGCCGTAGAAGGGGACGCAGACCTGGCCGCCGTGGGTGTGGCCGGCGAGGAGGAGGTCGTAGCCGTCGGCGGTGAAGCGGTCGAGGTTGCGGGGTTCGGGGGAGTGCATGACGCCGAGGTGGACGTCGGCCTGCGGGTCGACCGGGCCGGCGATCTTGTCGTAGCGGTCGCGGTTGATGTGGGAGTCGTCGATGCCGCCGAACTCGACGTCGAGCTCGCCGACCTTGAGGCGGCCGATGCGGTTGTTGAGGTCGAGCCAGCCGGCGGCCTGGAGGGACGAGCCGAGTTCGCGGTAGGGAAGGTCGGGTTCGCGGCGGCGGCGGTCGTAGTCGGACTGGCTCGTCCGCCAGACGTAGCGGAGCGGGTTCTTCAGCACCGGCGAGTACAGGTCGTTCGACCCGTAGACGAAGACTCCGGGACGGTCGAGGAGGGGGCCGAGGGCGTCCAGGAAGGGGCCGATCGCGTCGCGGTGCGAGAGGGAGTCGCCGGTGTTGACGACCAGGTCGGGTTCGAGCGCGTCCAGGGAGCGGACCCAGTGGATCAGGCGCGAGCGGCCGGGGGTGAGGTGCGCGTCGGAGAGGTGCAGGATCTTCACCGGGGGACGGCCGGGCGCCAGCACGGGCACGTCGAAACGGCGGAGCCGGAACCAGTTCCGCTCGATGAGCGAGGCGTACCCGAAGGTCGCGGCTCCCGCCCCCAGGAGTCCCAGGGGCGCGGCGTAGATCTTTCGCACGGCTCTCCCTTCTCAGGGTTCCATGTTTTCAGACATGGGCACCGCGCGGTAATCCTGATGAGGCAGAAGGTGCCGGACGGGCATGATGTTGGGCATGACCCTGAAGGAGAAGCTGGAGTCCGACCTCTCGTCCGCGATGAAGGCCCGTGACGAGGTGCGCACGCGGACTTTGCGGATGGCCCTCACCGCGGTGAAGAACGAGGAGGTCGCAGGCAAGCAGTCGCGCGAGCTGTCGGACGACGACGTCGTCAAGGTGCTCACCCGGGAGGCGAAGAAGCGCCGCGAGGCTGCGGCGGCGTTCGGTGACGCGGGCCGGGAGGAGCAGGCGCAGGCGGAGCGGGACGAGGGCTCGGTGCTGGAGGAGTACCTTCCCGCGCAGCTGTCGGACGAGGAGCTGACCGCGCTGGTGGCGGACGCGATCGCCGAGACGGGCGCGTCCGGGCCGCGCGCGATGGGTCAGGTCATGAAGTCGGTGAATCCGAAGGTGGCCGGACGTGCCGAGGGCGGGCGCGTCGCCGCCGAGGTCAGGCGCCAGCTCGCGGAATGAGGAAGGGCCCGGCACGCTCGCCGGGCCCTTGCGTCTCAGTCCTCCCAGGGAGATGACCGGCCGTTCGGCTGGCCGCGCCCGTTGCCCTTCTTGCCGCTGCTCACGTAGAGGATGACGGTGCTGCCGGGCGGGACCTCGGTGCCGCCGTCCGGGGAGGTGGACACGACCGTCCCGCGCGGCTGGTCGGAGTCGACGGACCCGGGCGCGACCTTGACCTTCAGGTCGGCGCCCCTGAGCTTGGCGGTGGCGGCGCCGATCGTGTCGCCCTTCACCTCGGGGACGCGGGTGGTGTCGCCGAAGTCGCGGGACGGGGTGCGGAAGCCGGGCGCCGGCTCGCCGGCGAGGGCGCTCCGCATGGACTGCTGCCAGATGCCGCCGGGGATGTCCGCGCCGTAGACGCCGTACACCTTGTACTGCCAGGGGCCGCGGAAGTCCCAGTAGGCGGTGGCGGCGGCGAGGTTCGGGGTGAATCCGGCGAACACGGCGCAGGTGAACTCTTCACAGGTTCCGGTCTTGCCGGCGGCGGGACGGCCGATGCCGCGTCCGGCCGCGGTGCCCTTGGTGAGGACGCCCTGGAGGATCGAGTTGACCTTGTCGGCGACGTCCTCGTCCAGGGCCTGGTGGCAGTCCTGCTTGGGCAGCTTCAGCTTCTTGCCCTCGGGGTCGACGACCTCGGTGACGGAGATGGGGGCGCAGTACTTGCCGCGGGCGGCGAAGCCGGCGTAGGCGGCGGCGAGGTGCACCATGTCGATGTCGTTGACGCCGAGGACCTGGGACGCGATCGGCAGGAGCGGGTTGCCGTTGCCCTGCTTCATCCCGAACTTCTCGGCCATCTTGACGGCGTTGCAGACGCCGACGCGCTTCTCCAGGTGGGCGTAGAACGTGTTGACCGAGTGCCAGGTGCCGGTCTTGAGGTTGAAGTTGCCCTTCTCGCTGTCGCCGGCGTTGGAGAGGGTCCAGGTGCCGCCGCCGATCATGGCGTTCTTGACCTTCTTGCCCTGGTACATCCCGGTGTAGCGGCACGGCTGGAAGCCGCCGATCGTGGTCGTCTGCGGCGAGTTGATCGTGGTGCTGACCGGGATGCCCTGGTCGATCGCGGCGGCCAGCGTGAAGATCTTGAACGTCGAGCCCGCGGACACGCCGTTGCCGCCGCCGTGGCGGGAGTCGGCGGGCAGGTTGATGGTCGTTCGGCCCTTCCCGGGGCCGAACCGCTTGCTGAGCCCGATCGCCTTGACCTTGCCGGTGCCGGGCTCGACCATCGCCTCGGCGCCGACGCGGTTGCCGCCGGGGGCGACGGTCTGGCGCAGCGTCTTGTCGACGGCGCGCTGGTCGTCCATGTCGAGCGTGGTGCGGATCGTGTAGCCGCCCCGGTTGAGCTCGTTGACGACGGCCTGCTGCTGCTTCGGTTCGAGCTCCCAGTACTTGCCGTCCGACAGGATGTTGAGCATGTCGTACTTCACGTACTCGCAGAAGTACGGCGCCTTGCTGGACTGGCAGCCGCCGACCGGGTCGGTGCGGTTCAGCTCGATCGGCTTGGCGGCTTCCTCGTCCGCCTGGGCCTTGCTGATGTGCCCGAGCTGCGCCATCCGGTAGAGGACGATGTCGCGCCTGTGCCGCGCGTCCTTCGGGTTGCGGATCGGGTCGAACGCGGCGGGGTTCTGGGTGATGCCGGCGAGCAGGGCGGCCTGTCCGAGGTTGAGCTTGCTGGCGGGGACGCTGAAGTAGCGCTTGGCCGCCGCCTGGACCCCGTACGCGCCGGCGCCGAAGTAGGCGATGTTCAGGTAGCCCTCAAGGATCTGGTCCTTGGTCATGCGCTGCTCGATGTCGAGGGCGTAGCGCAGTTCGCGGAGCTTGCGCCCGACCGTGGGGGCCGTGGCCTCGCGGTACTCCTCCTGCGTCCGGGCGCTGTCGACGAGGAGGTTCTTGACGTACTGCTGCGTGAGCGTGGACCCGCCCTGAGTCTGCTCGGACTCGACGTTGGACGCGAGGGCGCGGATGGTGCCCTTGAGGTCGAGCGCGCCGTGCTCGTAGAACCGCGAGTCCTCGATGTCGATGATCGCCTTGCGCATGATCGGGTCGACCTGGTCGAGCCGGACGGACTCGCGGTACTTGTCGAAGAACGTGGCGACCTGCTTGCCGCTCGCGTCGTACATCACCGTCTTCTCGGACGGTGGTGTCGTCTTGAGCTCGCCCTCCATGTCCTCGAAGTTGTTGGCGGCGTCGCGGGCCGTCAGCCCGGCGCTGCCGACCGCGGGCAGCGCGATGAGCGCGACGATGAGCCCCGCCACCACCCCGGCCCCGAGCAGCCTGAACAGCGTGGACGCAGCCTTGACCCGATCCGATTTCGCAACGCGCACGGGGTATAGGGTACGCGGGACGAGCAGTGCATTAGGGACAGGTCCCCCGGCGCCCCCGCTTTCCGGGCCCCACGATCAGGACGTTCGTCCGGTATGCCCTCATGATGACAACCTGCGCTGTGTCTGGCGCGTCAACTACAGGTAACTAGTCCGTTCCGGCGGTATGGCCCCGGTGGGCTATATCGAGAATGGGCCCATCGGGGGCTGTTGAAACGTCCCTCGCTTCCGTAAGTTCTTCCCCACGGCTTTCGTTTGGCGGCCTGACGTCCGCGCCCGTCCGGCCAAGGAGCGCAAATCGACACAGACCCTAGGGGAGTGGGGCCAAGATGTGGATCACGGATTGGACCGCCCGCGCCGCCTGCCGTAACGCGGATCCGGATGCCCTGTTCGTGCAGGGAGCGGCGCAGAACCGGGCCAAGCTCATCTGCCGCGGCTGCCCAGTACGCACGGAGTGTCTCGCTGACGCCCTCGACAACCGGATCGAGTTCGGTGTCTGGGGCGGCATGACCGAGCGTGAACGCCGTGCTCTGCTACGGCGGCGGCCGGATGTGAAATCGTGGCGCGACCTGCTGGAGACCGCGAAGGACGAGTACGAGCGGTCGGTCGAGGTCGACGAGGAAGAACTCGTCGCCAGCTGACCTCGGCGGGCCTCACGGCCCGTCCGGCAGGGGTTCAAGGACCGGGAAGGTCCAATTAAGAAGCGTGACCGCGGGCCTGTACCGACCTCCAACCGGTACAGGCCCGTTGCCACGCCTCACGTTGGTGGCCTGACGGGTGCAGCGCGCTACGTCGCATGCCCTGTGGCCCTGGGGGCCCTGCGGGCCAAGCCCGCTCGCGATGGCTTCACCGCGCGGTGCCTCCCGTCGGCGCTGTGGCGCTGCCGGCGCCCGCGGTCGGTACGACGGCAGGACCGGCGCACGCCCCCGCCGACCACACCACGGCCCACAGCCGAACCAGCGACCGCGACCAACGCACCACGCACGCAGTCCAACAGCGGCGCGCCACCTGACACCGCCACCGCGACCCTGAGCGACCGCGACCCGCCGCTGCGGGTAACTGCCGCCGCGACCTGCCGTGGTGACGACTGCCCGCTCTTGCGACTGGCCAGGGCCAAGACCCCCTGCTTCGACCTGCGGTGGTGGAAGGCCGCCGCCGTTGCGGCTCGCTGCGGCCAAGACCCGCCGCCGCGGCCTGCCATGGTGGCGACTGCCGCCGCTGTAACCAGCCGCGACCAGGCATAGGTTGACCGTGCTCCCTACTGGGCTGCGCAGCACTATCGGGTTGGATTTGCTGTGATCAGCACGGGTGCACGGTGATTCTGTGGCTCGACGCGCTGCCACCGCTAAGTCTCGTGTCGCTCAACGACCAGCTCGATCAGGTTGCTGCGGAGGCAAATCCGCAGGTGGTGGTCGATGTGAGTGCGATGTGCGGCTATTGCTCCGATCGGCTTGTTGTGAATGCGATGGGCGGCGCTAAGTCGATACCGTGAGTGTTCGTTTTGAGGTCGTCCGATCATCTTTTGCTACACGGAGTAACGTGTGCCAGGCTGAAGCACGTGCGATTCGGACAGATCGGGCCGTGCGGATCGCCTCCGCCTGCACCAGGTCGTCAGGCTGGAGGCGTACGAGTTGATGTTCCGGTATGCCTTGACCGCCGGACCCACCACGTCGCGTGATACCGCCGCCGTCGTCTCGGTCGTCGAGGTGACCTGGTCAGAGGCAGCATCGCCTTTGAACTGCCGCCGGGTGTGCTCGGGGACCGTCGCTGAGGTCAGCTGTTTTGGTGCGCTCGGCGACGTCGGGCGACGCCGGGGGTGGGTCCGCGGAGCTCGCAATCCACTGCCTCACCTGCCGCGCAGGGTAGCCCGTCCAAACCGCCGTCGAAGCAGTCCAGGAGGGCGGGGCGGCGGGCGGCGATGAGCGCGTCGGCGCCGGGGTGCTCCAGGACGAACCGCAGCGCGGTGCGGGTGGTGGTGCTTGTGGTTGGCGCGCAGCCGGCGCAGCGTGAGCAGGACGGTGATGACGTGGCCAGGCGGCAGCCCGAGGGTCAGGACGCGGGCGGTGCGAGCCTGGACAAGGTCGTCACCGCTGCGTTCGTCGACGCCGTAGGTGAGTCGGCCGCCTCGCAAGCCAACGGAATTTCGCAGGTCAGGACGTGCTCAAGGAGGCGTCGAGCAGTATTTCGGCGGTGGTGTGGGCGTCGGTGAAGACGTCTGCCGAGTTCTTGGACGTCGACAGTGCGGTGACTCCCTCGAAGAGGAGGTTCAGCTGGCGGCCCAGCGTTCGGGGGTTGGACGCTCCGGCCTCGGCCGCCGTCGCGGCGAGCCGGTCGGCGAACGCTTCCTTGTACTCGGCCACGAGCGTGCGGACCGGTGTCTCGATGTCACAGATCTCGACGGCCGCGTTGTGGAAGGGGCATCCGCGCAGGGCCGTGCCGGGCGTGGGCGGTTCGAAGAGCGCCAGGAGCCGTTCGCGGGGAGTGAGGCTCTCGTCGTCCAGGACCTGCGTGCGTGACAGCGGCGTCTCGTAGTGAAAGCGCCTCAGATAAGCCTCGACGAGCGCGTCCTTGCTGGGGAAATGCTTGTAGAACGTCCGCTTCGACACGTGGGCGACGTCTGTCAGGCGCTCCAGGCCGGTGGCGTTGATGCCTTCCAAGTAGAAGAGCTTGGCCGCCGCCCACAGGATGCGTTCGCGGGCGCCCCGGCCGCCGTGCGGTTGCCGGTCCGTCTCGTCCATGACCGGAGTATACCGATCGTTGTACCTTTGCTAATCTGCTCCAGGTACACCGATCGTTTTACTTTGGAGGTGGCGTGGAGTACATGACGTTCGGCCGGAACACCGGCCTGCGCGTGTCGGAGTACGCGCTCGGCACGGGCAATTTCGGGACGCGCTGGGGCATGGGCGCCGAACCCGCCACGGCCCGCAAGATCTTCGAACGGTTCGCCGAGGCCGGCGGGACGTTCATCGACACCGCCGACACCTATCAGGCCGGAGAGGCCGAGGAGATCATCGGCGACCTGCTCGACGGGAAGCGCGACCGGTTCACGCTGGCCACAAAGTTCGCCAATCCGGTGACCCCGGCGTCTGGCCTGAACAGCACCGGGAACGGGCGTGCCCACATGGTCCGCGCGGTCGAGGCGAGCTTGCGGCGCCTCCGGACCGATCGCATCGACCTCCTGTGGGTCCATTTCCCGGACGCGGTGACGCCCGTCGAGGAGATCGTGCGGGGCCTGGACGACCTGGTCGCGTCCGGGAAGGTCGTCCACGGCGGCCTGTCCAACTTCCCGGCGTGGCGTGTCTCCCGCGCCGTCACGATGGCCGATCTGCGCGGCTGGTCACCGATCATCGCGGTCCAGCACGAGTACAGCCTGGCCGAGCGCACCGCGGACCGGGAGGTACTGCCGATGGCCGAGGCGCTCGGCCTCGGGACGGCGCTCTGGTCACCCCTGGGCGGCGGCCTGCTGACCGGCAAGTACCGCTCCGGTACGGAAGGGCGCCTGACCACCTGGGGACGCGTGATCCAGAAGGAGGACAGCGACCACAAGACCGCCATCGTGGACGAACTGCTTTCCGTCGCGTCCGAGACCGGCCTGCCGCCGGCGCAGGTCGCCATGGCCTGGCTGCGTGAACGGGCGGCGCGCTCCACGACGCCGACGGTGCCCATCATCGGCCCGCGGAACCTGGATCAGCTGGACGGTTACCTCGCGGCCCTCGATGTGAGCCTCGCTCCCGAGCACCACGACAGGCTCACCGCCGTCAGCGACATCGCCCTGGGCGAGCCCCACCAGGCCAACGCCGCCCAGCGTGACGCCCTGTTCGGCGGTCAGGCGTCAGCGTTCCGCACTCCTTCGCTGCCGGCGGCCTGACCTGCGGAGACCGGCGGTTATCCACAGATTGGCGTTCGCTTCTCCCGACGGCCTCCGAGCGGTCAGGCTGTGTTCGCAGGCGGGGAGTTGGGCATCGGCGCACCGTCGCCGGCCAGGGTCGCTCAACGTTGCCTGGGATCCGGCGGGCCGCATGCGAGGGTTGCGAGATGCCGCGTGGGCGGTGCGTCGCGTCCAGCCAGGAAGGAGGGGTGTTAGCGGTCAGGTTGGGTGTCGCGCGGCGGGTAGTCGGGCGTGGGCGCACCCTTGCTGGCGAGGCTTGCCCGGCGTCGCATGGGTCCGGCGGGCCGCATGCGAGGGTTGCGAGATGCCGCGTGGGCGGTGCGTCGCGTCCAGCCAGGAAGGAGGGGTGCTGGCGGTCAGGTTGGGTGTCGCGCGGCGGGTAGTCGGGCGTTGGCGCGCCGTCGCAGGCCAGGGTCGCCCGACGTTGCATGGGTCCGGCGGGCCGTATGTCGGGGCTGTGAGATGCCGCGTGGGGCGGTGCGGCGCGTCCAGCCAGGAAGGGGGTGCTTGTGGTCGGGGTCAGGCTGCCGGTGCGGATGAGGTGGGGGCCGCCAGGTCTTCGCCCACTTGGCGCAGGCCGTCCAGGTCGTGGACGTCCTCCGCCTGGGCGGGGACGGCCGTGACGGGGACGGTCGGGTGCGTGGACGCGAAGTGGTCGCGGAGGCGGTCCTCGCGGGCGGCCAGTTGCATGCGGTCGGTGTGGAGGCGGAGCAGCGCGGCGGTCAGCTTGTGCTCGCCGCGTTCCTCCAGCGTCTCGGCGGCGGCCTGGCTTCGGGCGGCCGACAGCGTGTCGGCGGCGGACTCGTGGACGCGGTTGACGACGAGTCCGGCGAGCGGCATGCGTTCCTCGGCGAGACGCTCGACGAAGTAGGACGCCTCACGGAGGGCGTCCGGCTCGGGAGCGGCGACGACGAGGAAGGCGGTGCCGGGGGTCTGCAGCAGCTTGAACGTCTTCTCGGCGCGCTCGCGGAACCCGCCGAACATCGTGTCGAACGCCGCGACGAAGGTCTGCACGTCCCGCAGCAACTGGACGCCGAGGACCTTGTTGATGACGCCGGTGAACACGCCGAACCCGGCGCTGATCACCTTGACGCCGAAGCGGCCGCCGGTCTTGGCCGGCGCTGCGAGGATCTTCATGAAACGGCCGTCGAGGAAGCGGCCCATCCGCTCGGGCGCGTCCAGGAAGTCCAGCGCGTTGCGGGACGGCGGGGTGTCGACCACGATCAGGTCCCAGGCGCCGGACCGGTGCAGCTGCCCGAGCTTCTCCATCGCCATGTACTCCTGCGTCCCGGACAGGCTGGACGACAGCGACTGGTAGAAGGGGTTGGCGAGGATCTGCTTCGCGCGGTCCGGGTCGGCGTGCGCCTCGACGATCTCGTCGAACGTCCGCTTCATGTCGAGCATCATGGCGTGCAGCTCGCCGTCGCCGTCGATCTCGATCTTGCGCGGGTTGTTGTCGAGCTCCGACAGGCCCATCGACTGCGCGAGCCGGCGCGCCGGGTCCACGGTGAGGACGACAACGTCCCGTCCCCGCTCGGCGGCGCGCACCCCGAGCGCGGCGGCCGTGGTGGTCTTCCCGACGCCCCCGGACCCGCAGCACACGATGATCTTCGTGCGGGGGTCGTCGAGCAGCCCGTCGACGTCCAGTGCCGGAGGGGTCTTGCTGATCGGGCTCATCGGTTCACCTCTGCCGTCCGTGCCCTGGCTCGGAAGGGCCCTTCCCCAGGACCACGCCCACGCGCCGCTCGCTCGTCATCCCCGGCGCGGTGCCTGTGTGCGCAGAACCCTCGTGCCTGGCGAACGCTCACGTCCGGCCCGAGCCCATGCCCGTCATCCAGCGCGACCCACGAAACACCTGGCGGCACCGCCCCGGCATCGTCCAACGCCACCCACGAAACGCCACCCCGCGACACCCCAGACGCGACCCCGCCGCCGGTCACCGGACCAATCGCAGGTACGTCAAACCCCACCGCACCGTCCACAGGCGCGCCATAGCGTGGCTGGTCAGGCCTAGCCCCGCCGTGCCACAGCCCGCCGCCGAGTGTGGATGTGTCGTGCGGCGTCCAGTCAGGTATGGAGGTGTCGTGGTGGGTGGGCGCGTATGCGGATGCTCGCAGGTGCGCGCGTTCATCCCCGTCGCCTCGGTGAGGATGTGCGCCAGCCGGGTGTGCAGGTCGGAGGGCAGTGTGTTCACGCTGGTGTGTCTGGTGGGGAGCCAGTGCGGGGGTGTTGCGCGGTGCCCGGGTGGGGTGGGGGTGCTGGGTCATGCGGCGCCTTGGGCGCGGAGGGCGGCGGCCAGGTCGTAGAGGCCGGCGAGGTCCATGCCGTCCGAGAGGAGGGGGAGGGTGTAGCGGGGGCGGTCGATGGACTCCAGGCGTTCCTTCTCGCGGCGCTGGAGGGCCGTGCGGCGGGCGTGGTCGGTGGCCTCGGCGGCGAGGACGGCGGCGATCGACTCGGCGTCGTGCTCCAGGCCGGCGGCCTTCACGCCGCGGATGATCTCGTCGGTGTCCAGCGTGCCGGCGGCGGCAGCGGCGAGGTCGTCCTCGGTCAGGACGGGCTGGTGCTCCATGTTGACGATCACGCCGCCGACCGGGAGGCCGACCTCGGTGAGGGCGTGGATGCCGTCCATCGTCTCCTGGACGGGCATCTCTTCCAGGAGCGTGACGAAGTGCACCGCGGTCTCGGGGCTGCGGACGACCTTCATCACGGTGTCGGCGTGGTTCCGGACGGGACCGACCTTGGCGAGGCCGGACACCTCGTCGTTGACGTTCAGGAACTTGGTGATGCGGCCGGTGGGCGGGGCGTCCATCACGACGGCGTCGTAGATGAAGGAGCCGTCCTTCTTCCTACGGCGTACCGACTCGGAGGTCTTACCGGTGAGGATGACGTCGCGGAGGCCGGGGGCGATGGTGGTGACGAAGTCGACGATGCCGAGCTTGGTCATCGCCTTCCCGGCGCGCTTGAGGTTGTAGAACATCTCGAGGTACTCGATGAGCGCCTCTTCGGTGTCGATGGCCAGCGCGTAGACGTCCCCACCGTCCGGCGCGACGGCGACGCGGCGCTCCTCGTACGGGAGGGGCGGGCAGTCGAAGATCTGGGCGATGCCCTGGCGCCCCTCGACCTCGACGAGCAGGACCTTGCGGCCTCCGGCGGCCAGGGCAAGGGCGAGGGCGGCCGCGACGGTCGTCTTGCCCGTGCCGCCCTTCCCGGTGACCACGTGGAGGCGTACGCCGTCCCAGTCGGTGTCTCTCGCACTCACCCGATCGACCATATCGTTCACTCGTCAAACACTTGAGAGGGCGGACGCCCTCGTGCAAGTGATCCCTGACACGATGCCGCCCGGGTCGATCCGCCCGGACGTTGTCATCCGGCCTGCCCGCGCGGTTAGCTGGGAAACGTGGACCGTTGCTCTCGGCGGTTCCGCCTGAATCGTACGGGTTCAGAAGCCTGCCGGGGTTCCGGGGGCGCGCTCCCGGTGCCCGGCCAGCACGCGAGAAGAGGTGCCGTGATGGCAGCGGTGGCCCTGGTCATCTTGCTCATCGTCCTCGTCGGCGGACTGATCGTCCTGTCGTCGTCCATCCGCATCGTGCAGCAGTTCGAGCACGGGATCGTGTTCCGGTTCGGCCAGGTGCAGCGCGGCGGCCAGCTGCGTCCAGGGGCGGTCCGCGGTCCCGGCCTGACGGTGATTTTGCCGATCATCGAGCGGATGCAGAAGGTCAGCCAGCAGACGATCACCATGGGGGTGCCCGGGCAGGACGGCATCACCCAGGACAACGTGAGCGTTCGCGTGGACGCGGTCGTCTACTTCCGTGTGGTCGATCCGGTGAAGGCGATCGTGAACGTCCACAACTACGGCTATGCGGTCTCGCAGGTGGCGCAGACGTCGCTGCGGTCGGTCATCGGGCAGGCGGACATGCAGGAGCTGCTCGGCGAGCGCGAGAAGATCAACATGCGGCTGCGGGCGATCATCGACGAGATCACCGAGGGGCCGTGGGGCGTCCTGATCGAGCGGGTCGAGATCAAGGACGTGTCGCTGCCGGAGGGCATGAAGCGGTCGATGGCCCGGCAGGCCGAGGCCGAGCGGGAGCGCCGCGCCCGGATCATCACCGCGGACGGCGAGTTCCAGGCGTCCAAGCGGCTCGCCGCCGCCGCGGAGATCATGTCGCAGGACCCGGCGGCCCTCCAGCTGCGCCTGCTGCAGACGGTCGTGGAGGTGTCGGCCGAGAAGAACAGCACGCTGGTCATGCCGCTGCCGGTCGAGGTCCTGCGGTTCTTCGACCGCGTCACCGGCGGTCACGGCCAGAGCGGCGAGTCGGGGAGTGGGGACGGCAAGCCCGGCCTCGCGGAGCGGCTCGCCAAGGCCGAGGCGGAACTGGCGAAGGCGGCGGAACAGCCGTCCACGCTGAAGTCGGCCGAGGACGTCCCGCCCGTCATCGGCCTGGACGAGCCGAAGTCCCAGGTGGCCGCCCCGCAGGACGACGAGCAGCGCGGCATCACCGGCGCCCCCGACGGCGGGACCGGAGAGAACCAGCAGCCCCCCAACTGAACTAGGACGACCACGAGCAGCCCCCGCCGCGTCCCATGGACGACCCAGCGTGGGGGCGCGTGGGGACGGTGTCGCGCTCGTCGGCGCCTGCCGTTCCTTACCACGGACGCCCACCCGACAGCGCGGCGGCCGCGTCCGGCCGGTAGACGGGCGATGCACGGCCGCCGATAACCCGGTCGGCCGACTTGCCGTGGGTCACCATCCGCGCCAGGCGGCGGACGCCTCCTCCGCAGGCCCGAGGGCGTGGCCGGGGCGGTCCTCCGCGACCGGTCGGTCGGTCGTGGGACCGTCCAAAGGCGGTTGTGGGGTGGGCGGCTTTAGGGGGACGCCGCTAGTGGGGTCGGCTCTGGCATGGTCAGGTGGCGGACGCCGGGCACCGCGGCGGTGGCAAGGCAGGACGCGGCGACCAGGACGGCCGCGGTCCAGAGTGGCGCGGACGCGTTCCAATTGGACGCGGCCCACGGGGCGAGCGCGTAGCCGAGGGGCGCCGCGGCCTTGACAGCAGCCAGTCGTATGACGTCACGCGGGCCAGCGCCTGCGGGGGGATGCTCATCTGCACGACGTTCTCCCAGGTGGAGTTGAGGACGCCGAGCCCGGTCAGCGCAAGCCCGCAGGCGCCGATGACCGGGGGCGCGGGCGCGGTCGCGGCCAGCAGGGCGAGGGGCAGCGCCAGGGTGGCGAGGCCCGCGTTCGCGACGAGGGCGGGACGGCGCGGCCGGACGCGGGCGGCGAGCAACGCCCCCACGACGAGCCCGACGGCGCCCACCTGGACGGTCGCGATCCACGTCTTCTCGCCGCCGAGCCGCTCGATGGCGAGGGCCGGCCCGAGGGTGAGGAGAACGGCGGACGCTCCGTTCCAGACGCCGTGCGCGGTCAGGCTCGTCCAGTACCAGTCGCGCGACCGGACCTCCGACCAGCCTTCCGCGAGGTCCGCGCGCAGCGAGCGCCGCGGAGCGGGACGTGCCGGACGCGGGGCATGGCGAGGAGGGCGGCGCTCGCGGCGAAGGAGGCGGCGTCCAGCAGGGACGTCCATCCGGGACCGATGGTCAGCACGAACGTGCCAGCCAGGGCCGGCCCGGCGAGTCTGGTGGCGCCGTTGGCCGCGCCCATCAGGGAGTTGGCGCGCTGGAGCCCGGACGTCTCGACGGTGCCCGCGATGAGTAGGGAGATGGTCGGTGTCTGGAACGCCGAAGCGGTCCCGCCCACCGCTCGGGCGACGGCGAGGTGCCACAGCCGCGGCTCCCCGCCGATCAGTTCGAGCGCGGCGAACAGATGCGCACCCGCGCCGACGAGGTCGGTGACCAGGGCGACGGCGCGCGCGCTGAACCGGTCCGCGACGACCCCGCCGATCGGCAGCAGGTGCAGGTGCGGCACCATTGCGCTGCCGAGCACGAGGGCGAGCGCCGACGTGGAGCCCGTCGCCCGCAGGGCGGCGAGTGCGAGCGCCGCGGGGATCGCGGCATCGCCGGTCAGGGACAGGACACGCGCGCTGAACAGTAGCCGGAAGTCCCGGCCGCGCGGTGGGTGAGCCTTGGCGCGCAGGGTAGTTCGTTACGGATTTATTCGTCAACGAATTACCGCCTGGATACGATCGCCGCCATGGGCGACAGAGATCGGACCGATGAGCACGTGGCGCGGTGGACGCCGATCCTTCCCGACCTCGATCCGGACACGGAGGGCGCCGTGACCCGGATGGGGCGCTTCGTCAAGCACATCAAGCGCGTCCGGGAGGACCTCCTCGTCGCCTCCGGCCTGCAGCGGCACGAGTACGACACGCTCCACGCCCTCGCCGGCCGGCACGGGACCGCCGCGCCCTCCGAGCTCGCCGCCGACCTGGGCATGCCGCCGAACTCGATCACCGGTCGGCTGGACGCGCTGGAGCGCCGCGGCTTCGTCCACAGGTCGCCGTCCGCCACCGACCGCCGCCGGGTCGTCGTCGAGCTCACCCCCGAGGGCCGCGCCGCCTGGCGTGAGGCCCTGGACGGGGTGGGCGACGAGGAGACCCGCCTCCTCGCCGCCCTGACCCCCGACGAACGCCGCACGCTGTCGGACCTCCTCCGCCGCGTCATGCTCCGCGCCGAGCAGGACCCAAGCTAGAAGCGCCCCCCGCGCAACGCCCCGGTCCCAAACTCCCGCGCTGACGCCCCCCGCGCGATCGGTGGCCGAGCGGACGTCCGCCGGGCGGTCGACGCCGCCAGATGGCCACGCCGCCGCCGAGGAGCGCCGGTCTCGGGGCGGCGCCTGCCGACCGCTCGTGTTGGACGGGTGTGGAGGGGCCGCGTCTGAGGTCCCACATCGCGGCCTGCTCCGCGCTGCCGGGCGGGGCCCGTGGACGTTCGTCTCAGCTCGGCCTGGCCATGCGGCGGTGCCACCACGGGGCGCGGGTCCGCCGGCGTGCTGAGCGTGCCGTGGTGTGGACGCTTTTAGGGCGTGAGGGCCAGGCCGCCGTGGGAGGGGCTGGCCTCTAGGTGCTGGTGCGCGTTGCGGGGCCTCGGTCTGGTCGTCACGTGGGTGGTTCTAGGGGGTGAGGACTAGGCGGCCGCGTAGAGGGGTGGCTTCTAGGCGTTCGTGTGCTTTGCGGGCCTCGGTTAGGGGGAGGGTGTCGGCTACGCGGAGGGTCAGGTGGCCCTTGTCCACGAGTGTGACCAGGTGGCTGAGCTGGGGTGCGTTGGCGCTGATCCACTCGTTGCGGACGGTGATGCCGCGTAGCGGGACCGGGATGGCCGGGCCGCCGTTCACGGTGGCGAACGTTCCGCCGTTCCGGACGGCGTCGAGGGCGGCGCCGGCCAGGAGGGCCGCGTCCACGGCGCCGTCGACGCCGCCGGGGACGAGTGCGCGGACCGCGTCGGCCAGGTGCGCGTCGCGGGGGACGAACATGTCCGCGCCGAGGCGGCGGACGAGGGGCTCGTCCGCCGCGGAGGCGGAGGCGACGACGCGCAGGCCACGGTGGGCGGCGAGTTCGACGGCGTAGCCGCCGACGGCGCCGGCGGCGCCCGTGACCAGCAAAGTCGCTCCTTCCGGCAGGGCGAGGAGGTCGAGCGCCTGGAGAGCGGTCAGGGCGTTGAGCGGTAGCGTCGCCGCCTCGACGGGGGAGGCCGAGCGGGGCGCGTGGGTGACGGCGGTGGCGTCGAGGACGAGGGCCTCGGCGTAGGTGCCGAGCGGGATGTCCAGCCGGTCCTGGAGGCCGACGACGGCGTCTCCGGCGGCGAGCCGATGCACTCCCGGGCCGACCGCGTCGACGGTTCCGGCGACGTCCATGCCGACGCCGAACCAGGGCCGGGTGCCGAAGGCGGGCATGAGGCCGGCGTCCGCAAGGGCGCCGGAGCGGACCGCCCGGTCGACCGGGTTGACGGCCGCGGCCGCCACCCGGATCCGGACCTGGCCCGGCCCGGGTTCGGGGACCGGTATGTCGGCGTCCTCCAGGGACTCGGGTCCGCCGGCCGTTCTGATGATGATCGCGTGCATGCCGCAACTCCTGAGTGAGGGACGCCCCCACCTTCGCCGGAACAGCGGTGTGCCGGAAGAGGTTACCCAGGAGTGCGTTCGGCACCAGGAGGTGAGCCCGCAGCATGGCGACGACGACGGCCGCGCAGCGCCGCGAGCAGGAGAAGGCGGCGTTCGACGCGTTCATGGAGGCGTGCCCGATGAACCAGTTGCTGGGCATCGTCGGCAAGCAGTGGAGCACGATGGTCCTCGTCGAGCTGGCGGAGGGGCCGCGCAGGTACGCGCAGATCAGCCGCGCCATGCCCGGGGTCAGCGCGAAGATGCTGACGCAGACCTTGCGGTCCCTGGAGCGGGACGGTTTCGTGGCGCGGACAGTGACGCCGTCCGTGCCGGTCCAGGTCGAGTACGCGCTCACGGTGCTGGGCGAGCGCATCATGCCGCTGATCACCTCGATGCTGGAGTGGGCGAACCGCCACATCGAGGACGTCCACGAGGCGCGGGAGCGGTACGACGGGTCCCGGGTGGGTTCGAACGGGGTTCCGGTCGGCCCATCGCTAGGGTGAGGGCCATGAAGAAGTGGGAGTACGCGACCGTTCCGCTGCTGGTGCACGCGACCAAGCAGATCCTCGACAACTGGGGACAGGACGGGTGGGAGCTCGTCACCGTCCTGCCGGGGCCGAACCCGGAGAACCTCGTGGCTTATTTCAAGCGCGAAGTCCAGTCGTAACGAGGAGGAGTGGCATGAGCACGCCCGAAGAGCGGATCCGCGAGCTGGGGATCGAGCTGCCGGAGGTCGTCCCGCCGGTCGCGTCCTACGTGCCGACGGCCCGGACGGGGTCGCTGGTGTACACCGCCGGGCAGGTCCCGCTGGTCAAGGGCGAGCTGGGCGCCACCGGGAAGGTGGGCGCCGAGGTCGACGCGGAGGAGGCGGCGCGGCAGGCGCGGATCTGCGCGCTGAACTGCGTCGCGGCGCTGAAGGCCGAGCTCGGCGAGCTGTCGCGGGTCGTCCGGATCGTGAAGGTTGTCGGGTTCGTGGCGAGCGCTCCGGACTTCCATGGCCAGCCCGAGGTGATCAACGGGGCGAGCGACCTGCTGGTCGAGGTGTTCGGGGACGCGGGCAGGCACGCGCGCAGCGCCGTCGGCGTCGCCGTCCTGCCGCGCAACGTGCCGGTCGAGGTGGAGCTGATCGCCGAGGTCTCTTGACGGAATGCCATTCGGTATGTCCGAATTGGCCGCCATGGGGATCACCAACGGGCTCAAGCTGCCGGACTCGTTCCGGGACCAGGTCGAGGCGATTCGGGACGGCCGCGCCGAGCCCCCTCCGGCCAGGCACGCGGCGACGGTCGTCGTGCTGCGCGACCACGACCGGCACGGGCTGCAGGCGTTCATGCTGCGCCGAGTCCGGTCGATGGCGTTCGCGCCGGGCGCGTACGTGTTCCCCGGCGGCTCGGTCGACCCGCGCGACGGGGAGGCGGAGCCGGCATGGTCCGGCCCGCCTCCCGCCGAGTGGGGCAAGGCGTTCAAGGCCGACGAGACGCTGGCGCGGGAGCTGGTCTGCGCGGCCGTCCGGGAGACGTTCGAGGAGACGCTCGTCCTGCTCGCCGGGCCGACGGGCGAGACGGTCGTGGACGACACCCGGGGAGACGACTGGGAGGCCGACCGGCAGGCGCTCCTCGACCGGTCGCAGTCGTTCGGCGAGTTCCTGGCGAGGCGCGGCCTCGTGCTGCGCGCGGATCTGCTCCGCCCGTGGGCGCACTGGATCACCCCCAAGATCGAGCCGAAGCGGTACGACACCCGGTTCTTCGTGGCCGCGATGCCGCGGGGGCAGCGGGCCAGGGACGTCAGCACCGAGGCCGACCAGGTCGCCTGGGTCCGTCCGGCGGAGGCGGCCGAGCGGGCGGCGAAGGGCGAGTGGATGATGCTGCCGCCGACCATCGCGACGCTGGCGGAGCTGGCCGCGTTCGACACGGTCGCGGACGTGCTGGCGGCGCGGCGCGAGATCGTCGTGCACGAGCCCGTCGCGGAGATCGTCGACGGCGAGGCGTATCTCGTCCTGCCGGAGAGCGTCGCGCGGCACTACTCGCAGGGCTGACCGTGCCGCGCAGGGTGCCGCTGAACCGGTCCGTCGCGTGGCGGCTGGCGGGGACCTCCGCGCTCCGGCACCTGGAGCGTCTCGGCTGGAACCCGGTCCGTCACCCTGATCGGGCCTCGGGCAGGATGGGGGATATGACGGAGATCGACGGGATGGGTACTGAACGGGCGACTTGTGTGCTCGCGCCGAATCCGTCCGCCATGACCCTGGACGGCACCAACACCTGGATCATCGCCGAGCCGGGAGCGGACGAGGCCGTCGTCGTCGATCCCGGCCCGAAGGACGGCAAGCACCTCCGGCGCGTCCTGGACACCGTCGAGGCACGGGGGCTGCGGGTCGGGCTCGTGCTGCTCACCCACGGCCACCCCGACCATTCGGCGGGCGCCGGGAAGTTCGCGAAGCTGGCGGGCGGCAAGGTGAAGGTGCGGGCGCTCGACCCGGCGCACCGGCTCGGCGAGGAGGGCCTCGCGGAGGGCGACGTCGTCACGACGGGCGGCCTGGAGCTGCGGATCATGGAGACGCCGGGGCACAGCGACGACTCGCTGACGTTCTGGCTGCCGGCCGACGGCGCCGTCCTCACCGGTGACACCGTGCTCGGGTACGGGACGACCGTCGTGGAGGGAAGCCTGGGCGACTACCTGACCTCGCTCGACCGGCTCCGCAGGTTCTCCGCCGACGTGGAGGCGGAGACGATCCTGCCCGGTCACGGGCCGAAGCTGGACGACCCGATCGCCGTCCTGGACCACTACATCGACCACCGCCGCGAGCGGCTCGCCCAGGTCGAGGCGGCCGTCGCCGCGGGTGCGCGGACGGCGCGCGAGGTCGTCGAGCGCGTCTACGCCGACGTCGACAGGTCCCTCTGGCCCGCGGCCGAGTGGTCGGTCCAAGCCCAGCTCGACTACCTGCGGGAGCGCTGACGGCCCGCCGGGCGGGGCCGCCTCCCGTGCCGCCGCGCGAGCGTGCTCCCGGCAGGGGTCACTTCGAGCGCTTGCGGAGCCGTTCGATGTCGAGGATCACCACCGCGCGGGCCTCGATGCGCAGCCAGTTGCGCTGGGCGAAGTCGGCGAGCGCCTTGTTGACGGTCTCGCGGGACGCGCCGACGAGCTGCGCCAGCTCCTCCTGGGTGAGGTCGTGGTGCACGTGCAGGCCCGACTCCGACGGCTGGCCGAACCGCTCGGCGAGGTCGAGCAGCGCCTTGGCGACGCGGCCGGGGACGTCGGTGAACACCAGGTCGGCCATCACGTCGTTGGTCTTGCGGAGCCGCTGCGCCAGCGCGCGGAGCAGCTGCACGGCGACCTCGGGGTGGCCGGTGAGCCAGGGCCGCAGGTCGTCGTGGCCGAGCCCCGCCAGCCGGCACTCGGTGACCGCGATGGCGCTCGCGGTGCGGGGACGCGGGTCGAACAGGGACAGCTCGCCGAACATCTCGGACGGGCCGAGGACGCTCAGCAGGTTCTCCCGGCCGTCCGGCGCCGTCCGGGTCAGCTTGATCTTGCCTTCGAGGACGACGTACAGCCGGTCTCCGGTCTCGCCCTCGTTGAACAGCGTCTGGCCGCGGGCGAGACGCACCTCGGTCACGTTGGCGCGCAGCGCCTTGGCGCCCTGCTCGTCGAGGGCCTCGAAGAGCGGGGCTCTGCTCAGAACGTCCACGTCGCGATCGGTCACGCTTCTCCTCCTCGAACACCTACATGCCTAGTGTGACGTACGTCCCACCGCGTACGTGAAGGCAGGGTCACGGCGCGCCGAAACGCGGACCGCGTGCTCCGTGCCCGTGAAGCGGTCACGGTCCCGTTCGCCCAGTGTACGGACCATCGGGTGAATGCCGTCACACCGGTCTCAACACCTGATACCGGATGATCTCGGCTGGACGGCACCGTGCCCTAGCCTGAGCGGATGCAGAGTTCACCGCGGCGCCTTCCGAGGGGGCGTCACGCGCTGTCCCGCGCGGAGGTGGAGCGGGTGCACCGCGACCGGCTGTGCTCCGCGATGGCGGCGGCGATGGCGGAGAAGGGGTACGTCGGCACGTCGGTGGAGGACGTGCTGAAGCGGGCCAGGGTGTCGAGGCAGAGCTTCTACGCGCTGTTCTCGTCCAAGCTCGACTGCTTCATGACGGCGTTCGACCAGGCGAGCGAGTTCCTGCGCCTCCATCTGGCCGACACCGTGGCGAGCGCCGGCGCGAGTGAGGGAGACCCGGCGGAGAGGTTCGAGCGCGCGTTCACCACCTACCTGGAGACTCTGGCGCTGGATCCGGGGTACGCGCGGCTGTTCCTGGTGGAGGTGTACGCGGCGGGGCCGGAGGCCGTCCGCCGGCGTACCGAGGTGCAGCACATGCTCGCGGAGGGCCTCGCGGACCTCATGGGCGTGACCGGGGACGCGGGCCGCTTCGCCTGCCAGATCGTGGTGTCGGCGGTGAGCACGATGGTGACGCCCGCCGTCGCGGCCGGCGACATGGAGGCCCTGCGGGCGGTCGGGCCGCCGGTCATCGAGCACGTACGGCTGCTGCTCCGCTCGGGCGTCCTGGACGGTTAGCCGTCAGGCCGGCGGTCGGGCTGGACGCGCAGCGCGGTGATCACGGTGGCGAGCATCTCGTAGTGGGTGGCCAGCATGGTCAGCTCGACGCACTCCGCCTCGGTGAGGACGGCGCGCAGCCGTATCCAGGTCTCGTCGTCGAGGTCCCGTTCGGTGTGGAGCCGGTCGGTCGCGATGAGGAGCGCCCGCTCGCGCGGCGTCCATCCGAGGGCGCGCGGCCCCTCCTCGACGCGCTCGATGTCCCGGTCGTGGAGGCCGGCGCGGCGCGCGAGGCGGACGTGGTGGTCGAACTCGTAGCGGCAGTCGCGCAGGTGGGCGACGCGGAGGATGACGAGCTCGGTCTCGCGGCGCGGCAGGGTTCCGCCGGGCATGAGCCGTCCGGCGAACCACAGCCAGCCGCGGAACAGGCCGCGGCTGCGCGCCAGCGTCAGGAACAGGTTCGGCGGCCGCCCGGTCCCCGTGGCCCGCCCTGCGACGCGGCAGATGAGCCAGTTGACGAGCCCCACGTCGCGGCGGCTGCCGGGGGTGGCGCGGGGTGAGGTCATCGGCGGGGCTCAGGTTGCGGTGTGGTCAGCTCGACTTGCTCGTTCCTGGCGATTTCCAGGATCTCACGTAGTCCCTTCTGGACGACGCGGTCGGAAATGGGTTGCACGACCATCCGGACCGGCAGAACGCCTCCGACCCACCAAGGAGCCACGATGCGCTTGGAACGTCGGGCGATTCCGCGCTCCAGCGCGTCGATCCCCACTCGCAGTGGCGCGACGCCCGAAACGAAGCTGCTGCGCGGCGCCGCGTCCATCAAGGCGGACGCCGCTTCGGTGCTGAACCCGCGGTGCGTCATGTCGGTGTCGAGTTCGGCGAAGTAGGCGACGCCCGCCTTCGCGCCCCAGGGGCGCAGCTCCGCGCGCAACGTGTTGCCGAGGGCCTCGACTCCTGCCTTGGACGCGCTGTAGGCGCCCAGCAAGGGCGCGTGGACGGCCGCCGCCAGGGACGCGACGGCGAGGGCGTAGCCGCGTTCATGGCTGATATGGGGCCCGGCGGCTCGGAGGGTGTTGAACACCCCGAGCACGTTGACGCGCAGGCTCTGTTCCAGGACGGACGGGTCGCCGCCTATCACCGGCATCTGCGCGGCCACCCCCGCGTTGGCCACGACCACGTCCAGGCCGCCCAGCTCTTCGACCGCGCTGGTCACGACGTCCTCGACCCGGTCGCGGTCGGTCACGTCGCACGTCCACCAGGGGGCCCGCCCGCACTCCCCGGCGACGGCGGACAGGTGGTCGGGCTCCAGCCCGGCGAGCGCCACCCGCGCGCCGCGCTCGTGCAGCCTGGCGGCGAGGGCCGCGCCGATCCCCCGCGCGGCGCCGGTGATCAGCACGCGCCGCCCGGCGAGGGTCGCCGCCCACCGGGAGGAGTCACGGATCATGGGGCGACCCTACCATTAAAGAACATATGCGTCTTTTTGGGATCATCGGATGTCCTGCCGGACGCTTCGCGCGGCCGGGCGACGCGGGCGAGGCTCTAGGCTGACCGGTATGGCGACGGAGGCGTCCCCGAAGGCGCGTGCTCGGAAGTGGAAGGACGAAACACGCCTGGGGCTGGTGCGGCGCGCACGCCGCATCAACCGGATCCTGGCCGAGACCTACCCGGACGCCCACTGCGAGCTGAACTTCGGGACCCCGTTCCAGCTCCTCGTGGCGACCGTGCTGTCCGCGCAGACGACCGACGTCCGGGTCAACCTGACCACGCCGGAGCTCTTCGCCAAGTACCCGACACCCGAGGACCTCGCCGCCGCCGACCCCGAGGACGTCGAGGCCATCCTGAAGCCCACCGGCTTCTTCCGCGCCAAGACCAAGTCGGTCATGGGCCTGTCCGCCGCGCTCCGCGACCGGTTCGGCGGGGAGGTCCCGGGGCGGCTCGACGACCTCGTGAAGCTGCCGGGCGTCGGGCGCAAGACGGCCAACGTCGTCCTCGGCAACGCCTTCGACGTCCCCGGGATCACCGTCGACACCCACTTCGGCCGCCTCGCCCGGCGGTTCGCCTGGACGACCGAGGACGATCCCGTCAAGGTCGAGCAGGAAGTCGGCGAGCTCATCCCGCGCAAGGACTGGACGATGCTGTCCCACAGGCTCATCTGGCACGGCCGCCGCATCTGCCATGCCCGCCGTCCGGCCTGCGGCGCGTGCCCGCTCGCGCGGCTGTGCCCGGCCTTCGGCGAGGGCCCGACGGACGAGGACACCGCCCGCAAGCTCGTCAAGCCCGGACCGTTCTCGTGACCCGCCCGGGAAGGAACGCGGGCCGCCCGGAGTTGGGACGGACGTGACCGACACCACCCTCAGCCGCCCCGCCTGGCTCGACCGGTTCCTCGCCGAGGCGCCGAGGATGCCGGTGCCGCCGATGTTCCGGCCCGAGCCCGGCGCCCGCGACGCCGCCGTCCTGATCCTGTTCGGCGAGGGTGCGGACGGTCCGGACGTCCTGCTCACCGAGCGCGCCGCCACGCTGAACAACCACGCCGGGCAGCCCGCGTTCCCCGGCGGCCGCATCGACCCCGAGGACGACGGGCCGGTCGCGGCGGCGCTGCGCGAGGCGTGGGAGGAGGCCGGCGTCGAGCCGTCCGGCGTGGACGTCCTGTGCTCGCTGCCCGAGCTGTACCTGTCGCACAGCGCGCACCGGGTCACGCCCGTCGCCGGCTGGTGGCGCGAACCGTCGGAGATCGCGCCCGGCCATCCTGGAGAGGTCGCGACGGTCGCGCGCGTCCCGCTCGGCGAGCTGGTCGACCCGCGGAACCGGCTGATGGTGCGGCACCCGTCCGGGATCAGGGTGGGGCCGGCGTTCCACGTGCGGGACATGCTCGTCTGGGGTTTCACGGCGGCGCTGCTGACCCAGGTCCTGGACGCGGGCGGCTGGAACCGCCCCTGGGACACCTCGCGGGTCGAGGACCTCCCGCAGGAGGTCGTGGACCTCGCCGCGCGCGGCTGACGGCCTCGTGCATTCCCACAAAATCGTTTCGCCGCGTCCGCACGGAGAGCTCGCCACGGGTCAGGGCGCCGTTCGCGGTGCGTACGGCGATGGTCACGCGCGCGCGTCACTCCCGGCGGCTACCTCGCGCACCCGAATCTGGTACATCGAGGGGACGTGAAGCGGCGGCGCGGACCTATACGGTGAACGCGTGCTGCACGACCACGTACTCGATCTCATCCTGCTCGTGCTCGTCGTGCTGTTCGGGGTCTCGGGCTACCGGCAGGGCTTCATCGTGAGCCTGCTGAGCTTCGTCGGCTTCGTCGGCGGCGGCGTCATCGGGGTGCTGATCGCGCCGCCGATCGCGGAGGCCGCGGTGGACGGAGCCGCCCAGCAGGCGCTGCTCGCCATCGTGATCGCCTTCCTCGCCGCCACCCTCGGGCAGCTCGTCGCCTCGTCGCTCGGCGCCGTCCTGCGCAACCGGGTGACCGGCATGAACGCCCGCACCGCCGACGCCGTCGGCGGCACGTTCGTCAGCGCGCTGTCGCTGCTCATCGTCGCCTGGTTCTTCGGCAGCCTGGTCGCCAACTCCGAGTTCAAGCCCGTCCGGACGCAGGTCAAGGGCTCCTCCATCATCAACGGCATCGACGACGTGATGCCGGCGCAGGCGCAGACGTGGTTCACCTCGTTCCAGGGGTTCGTGAAGAGCAGCGAGTTCCCGCAGGTGTTCAACGGCCTCGGCGGCGAGTCGGTGGTGCAGGTCCCGCCGCCGGACGAGTCCGTGCTGAACACGCGGGGACTGCGCGCGGCCAAGGACAGCATCGTGAAGGTGGTCAGCACGGCGCCGCAGTGCCAGCGCCGCATCGAGGGCACCGGGTTCGTGTTCGCGCCGCAGCACATCATGACGAACGCGCACGTCGTCGCCGGGGCGCGCGGCTCCTCCGTGGTGGCGACGATCAACGGCGACACCAACCGGGGGCGGGTCGTGCTGTACGACCCGAAGCGCGACATCGCCGTCCTGTACGTGCCGGGGCTGCGGGCGCCGGCGCTGCAGTTCGCCAAGGAGGCCCGCGTCCGGGACGACGCGATCATCGCCGGGTTCCCGAAGAACCAGCCGTTCACGCCGGGGGCGGCCCGCATCCGCGCCCGGCAGACGGCGCGCGGCCCGGACATCTACCACTCCGGCCAGGTCAGCCGCGAGATCTACGCGATCCGCGGCAAGGTCGAGCCGGGCAACTCCGGCGGGCCGCTGCTGTCCACGGACGGCCGGGTCTACGGCGTCATCTTCGCGGCGGCGCTCGACACCGAGTCCACCGGGTACGCGCTCACCGCCGAGGAGGTCGCGTCCGACGCGCGGGCGGGGGCGAACGCCACGAAGCCGGTGTCCACGCAGAGCTGCTCCGACTAGGGCTGCTCCGAATAGAGGGCTGCTCCGGCCAGGGGGCTGCTCCGGCCAGGGGGCTGCTCCGACGAGGGGACCGCTCCGGCCTAGGGGTTTGTGAGGCGGAGGGGGATGGGGCCGTTCTGCGGCTCCTCGGCCAGGGCACGGGCGCGCTGAACGATTCCGCGGACGTCGATGCCGTGCGGTGGCGCGTCCTGGTACGGGACGATCCGGTCGGCGGCGCGGCGGAGCAGGGCTTCGCCGCCGCGTGCGTTTCCCCGGCGGAGGTGGGTTATCCCCACGGCGACCTGTGCCAGACCCCTCCACAGTTCACGCTCGGGCTCCGGCGCGGCCTTCCAGACCGCTTCCAGTACTTCGTGGGCGTGGAACGGACGATCGGCGTCCAGAAGCCGTTGGGCCTCGGCCAGAGCTTCGCCTGGGGGCATGTCGAGGTCTTCCGGCATCGTGGGTATGCCGCTGGCGCCGTGCGGCAGAGGACGTCCGTACGCGTCGCGTGGCCGTGCGTTGCGTGGGCGTCCAGACTCGTCCCGATCCCGCATGCCTCCACGGTACGCGGGGGTTTCAGCCTTCCGGTCCCGGGTCGGCGAGCCAGCCGAGAAGCTGCGTGTCGAACTCTTCGGGGCGTTCCTGATGGGGGAAGTGGCCCGCGCCCTCTATGAGCGTCCAGCGGTAAGGAGCGGTCACGTAACGGCCGGAGCCTTGTGCACTGGACGGGAGGATGCACGTGTCCAGGGCGCCGTGCACCTGGAGCGTGGGTGCCTGGATAGGGGCTCGCATGCGGTGCGCGTAGCGGATACCGTCCGGGCGGGCCTGCGACCGGACGAGCCAGCGGTGGTACTCCAGCGCGCTGTGGGCCGCCCCAGGTATCTGCACGGCCTTCCGTACGAGCTGTTCTGTGCGTTCGTCCGGCCAGCCTGGACCGGACCAGTCGTGCAGGAGCTTCCCGGCGAGCGCCGCGTTGTCGCGGACCAGGCGCCGTTCAGGCCACATGGGCAACTGGAAGCCGAACGTGTGGCGCGCCGCCCATCCCTGCCCGCGCGGGTCGCCGGCGACGGCCTGCCGCAACCGCAGCGGGTGCGGGGCGCCCACCACCGCCAGCCGCTGGACGATCTTCGGGTGGTAGACGGCCATCGTCCAGGCGAGCAGCCCGCCCCAGTCGTGCCCGGCGACGATCGCGTTCGCCTCCCCCAGCGCGCGGACGAGCCCGGCGGCGTCCCCGGCCAGGGTGACCAGGTCGTACCCGCGCGGCGGCTTGTCGCTGCCGCCGTAGCCGCGCAGGTCGACGGCCACCGCCCGGTATCCCGCGGCCGGCAGCGACACCAGCTGGTGGTGCCAGGACCACCAGAACTCGGGGAAGCCGTGCAGCAGCAGGACGAGCGGTCCCTCACCGGCCTCCGCGACGTGGAAACGCGTCCCGCCGGCGCTGATCTGCCGGTGCGTCCACGGGCCCTCGACCTCGATCAGCGACGCGTCGTGCCCGGACATGGCGCCCGTCAGGCCGTCAGCTCGGGGGCACCCGAGTCGCCGCGGCTGCGCAGCGCGGCCAGGTCCTCCTTCAGCGTCTTCCGGGTCCGCTTCGCACCCTCGATCTTGGAGATCCGCCACTTGCCGAAGAGGATCAACAGCCCGGCCAGCGCCGCGTACACGACCGCGACGATGAGGAACGCGGCCCAGTGCCAGAGGCCGAACCCGACCAGGCCGTAGGCGAAGGCGATGGACAGCAGGATGACGACCAGCCCGCCGAGCACCCCGGCGGCGCTGAACATCGCGCTGCCGATCGCCGCCTTCTTGGCGTCGGCCTTCAGCTCCAGCTTGGCCAGGTCCATCTCCGCTCTGACCAGGTTGGAGATGGAGCTCGACGCCAGCGCGACCAGCTCGCCGACGGACTTCTCCTCGACGCGCTCGTCCGGTGTTGCCTCCGACATATCGCATTTCTCCTTAGCCCGGGCGCGCGCGCAGACGCACCCTTCTCCGGAAGACGACGGCGGCGGCCGCCGAGGCGAGAACGCTCGCGATCAGGACCGCAGTCGTCACTCTCTCGAATTGTGACGGGTCGGTATAGGCCAAACCGCCGATCAGCAGCGAAACGGTGAAACCCACCCCCGCGAGCAACGCGACCCCCGCGATCTCGTGCCAGTGCAGATCCTCGCCGAGCGTCGCCAGGCCGAGCCGGACGGCCGCCCAGGCGCCGCCGAAGACGCCCACGAACTTACCGATCACCAGTCCGGCGATCACCCCGAGGGCCACCCGATCGGTGAACACCGCCCCCAGTTCGGACATGCCGAGCCCGACACCGGCCGACACGAAAGCGAAAATGGGAACGGCGACGCCCGCGGAGAACGGCCGCAGCGCGTGGTCGGCGCGTTCCGCGTTGGTCGGCCGCCCGTCGGGCGTCTCTTTCGGGCTGGTGAGCATCCCCAGCGCGACGCCGGCGACGGTCGCGTGGATCCCGCTGCGCTGAAGGCAGTACCAGGCCAGGACGGCGATGGGCACGTACACCCACGGCGAGCGGACGCCCTTGTACTGCAAGAGGCCGTACGCGCCTATCAGCGCCACGCTGAGCGCCAGCGGCGTCCAGTGCAGGGTGTCGGTGTAGAAGAGCGCGATGACGGCGATGGCGATCAGATCGTCCACCACGGCCAGCGTCAGCAGGAACGCGCGCAGCGGGGCCGGGCACGAGGTGAACGTCACGGCGAGCACGGCCAGCGCGAACGCGATGTCCGTCGCCGTCGGCACCGCCCACCCGCCGAGCGCGCCCGGCTCGCCCGCGCTCACCGCCAGGAAGATCAGTGCCGGCGCGACCACCCCGGCCCCCGCCGCGATCACCGGCAGCGCGGCGTCCCGCGGATGGCGCAGCTCGCCGTACGTCAGCTCCTCGCGCAGTTCGAGGCCGGCGATGTAGAAGAACACCGCGAGGAGCCCGCTGGACGCCCAGTGCTGCACGTCCATGTGCCCGATGTGCAGCCAGTGCGGGCTGATCTCGAACGTCCGGAGGTCCTCGTAGGCGCCGGCCCACGGCGTGTTGGCCCATACGAGCGCGGCGATGGCCGCGAGCAGCATCACGACGCCGCCGATCGTCTCCGTGCGGAGCGCACTGGCGACCTGCGTGCTGTAACGGACGGTGGGACGGAGCGGCCACGTTGCGGCAACGCGGCGCTTCACGGTGGGGCGCGCCATAAAGGATCCTCGGAAGCGGCGGACGACGGACATGGGTCACGTCCCGCACGCAACGGGACAATCCCCTGCCGACCAGGCTTCCCGGCGCACCTAAGCCCAGTTTACCTGCGATGACTCAGTGGGTGGTTTCCGGACCTGCGGAGCGCACCCGCGCAGGGTGCGCAGAGACCGTGCGGGGTGTGCGCAGGGCCCGTGCGGGGTGTGCGCAGAGAAGCGGCCCGCGCCCCCCGGTGTGGGCAGGGCGCGGGCCGCGTCGGTTCCTCTGGTCCCCTGGTGGCTAGTCCTCGGACTTGGCGCTGGGCAGCTTCTCGGAGATCAGGTCCATCACCGTGCTGTCGGCCAGGGTGGTGACGTCGCCGATGCTGCGGTTCTCCGCCACGTCCCGCAGCAGCCGTCGCATGATCTTGCCGGAGCGGGTCTTCGGCAGCTCCGGAACGATCATGATCTGCCGGGGCTTGGCGATCGGGCCGAGGGTCTTGGAGACGTGGTCGCGCAGCTCGCGCAGGAACTCCTCGCCCTCCACCTCGCCGCCGGCGTCCCCGCGCGGGATCACGAACGCCACGATGGCCTGCCCCGTCACCGGGTCGGTCGCGCCGACGACCGCCGACTCGGCGACCTTCGGGTGCGAGACCAGCGCCGACTCCACCTCCGTCGTGGAGATGTTGTGCCCGGACACCAGCATGACGTCGTCGACGCGGCCGAGCAGCCACATGTCGCCGTCCGCGTCCTTCTTCGCGCCGTCACCCGCGAAGTACAGGTTCTCGAAGCGGGACCAGTACGTCTTGACGTACCGCTCGTCGTCGCCCCAGATCGTCCGGAGCATGCTCGGCCACGGCTCCCTGAGCACCATGAAGCCGCCGCCGCCGTCCGGCACCGACCGGCCCTGGTCGTCGACGACGTCCGCGGCGATCCCCGGCAGCGGGCGCATCGCCGCGCCCGGCTTGGCCGCCGTCACGCCCGGCAGCGGGCTGATCATGATCGCGCCGGTCTCCGTCTGCCACCAGGTGTCGACCACCGGCGTCCGGCCGCCGCCGATCTTGTCGCGGTACCAGACGTAGGCCTCCGGGTTGATCGGCTCGCCGACCGACCCCAGCACGCGCAGCGACGACAGGTCGTACTGCGCAGGGATGTCGTCGCCCCACTTCATGAACGTGCGGATCGCCGTGGGCGCGGTGTAGAAGATGGACACCTTGTACTTCTGGATGACGTCCCACCAGCGACCCTTGTTGGGGGTGTCGGGAGTCCCCTCGTAGATGACGCTGGTCGCACCGTTGGCCAGCGGCCCGTACACGATGTAGGAGTGTCCGGTCACCCAGCCGATGTCGGCCGAGCACCAGTAGACGTCCTTCTCCGGCTTCAGGTCGAACACCGCCCAGTGCGTGTACGCGCACTGCGTGAGGTAGCCGCCGGTGGTGTGCAGGATGCCCTTCGGCTTACCCGTCGTCCCGGACGTGTACAGGATGTACAGCGGGTGCTCGGAGTCCATCGGCTCCGCGGTGTGCTGGTCGCTCTGCCGCTCGACGACGTCGTGCCACCACAGGTCGCGGTCGTTCTCGGCCACCGCCTCGCCGGTGCGGCGCACCACCAGGACGTGCTCGATCGTCGGCGTCTGCGCGACGGCCTCGTCCACGATCCCCTTCAGATCGGACGGCTTGCCGCGCCGGAACCCGCCGTCGGCGGTGATGACGACCTTGGCCTGCGCGTCGTCGATGCGGGTGCGGAGCGCCTCCGCCGAGAAACCGCCGAACACGACCGAGTGGGTCGCGCCGATGCGCGCGCACGCCAGCATCGAGATCGGCAGCTCGGGGATCATCGGCAGGTAGATCGCGACCCGGTCGCCCTTGCGGACGCCCAGTTCGAGCAGCGCGTTCGCGGCCTTGTTCACTTCGGTCTGCAGGTCGGCGTAGGTGAGGGTACGGGAGTCGCCCGGTTCCCCCTCCCAGTGAAAGGCGACCTTCGCTCCCCGCCCGGCCTCGACGTGCCGGTCGACGCAGTTGTAGGCGACGTTCAGCTCACCGCCCACGAACCACTTGGCGAACGGGGGGTTGCTCCAGTCCAGGACGTCGTCCCAGCGCTTCGTCCAGGTGAGCCGGTCGGCCTGCTCGGCCCAGAACCCCAGGCGGTCCTCAGCGGCCTGCTCGTAGGCCTCGGCCTTCACGTTGGCCTCGGCGGCGAGTTCAGCGGGCGGGGAGAAGCGGCGCGTCTCCTGCAGAAGGTTCGACAGTGTTTCTTGGCTGTTGCTCAACGCGAACTCCTTGCTAGGTGATGCGGGGTCGCCCGGTATCCCCACTTCACCAGGAAGGTCCCGGTCCTCACAAGGCCGCGGACCCGGGTGTCGGGGGAGAGCGCGGGCGGCGCCTACGTCTCCGGACGGTTCGTGCGGTGCCGACAGGCCGGGCCTTCCCAGGTCCGGCATGCGGGAACCGTCTCCGTTCTACGCCCTCACGACCCGATGCGCGAACGCCGGACGGGACCGCATAAGGTCGGGCCGTGACCGATGCCTTCGCCGCCGTAGCCGACCTGCCCGGTGTCGCCGACGCCGTCGACGACGCGCGTAAGGCTGTGGACCGGCTGCTCGGCCACCGGATCCTGCGGCGGCGCAGCGCCGAGGTGTCCACGGAGTCGGCGCTGCGCGGCGCGCGCGCCTCAGCCGTCCTCGAAGGCTCCCCGGTAACGCTGGACGAGCTTCGCACCACGGAGAACCCGTCGGACCCTGTCGTCCAGGGCACATTGCGCGTCTCGGCCGAGCTGGGCACGCTGGCGGACGTCTGGCGGAAGGCACCGCGGCAGGCGCTGGCGCGTCTGCACGTCCTCGCAGGGGCCGACGCGGTGGACGGCGCCGAGCTGGGACGTCCGCGCAGTGGCGACGGGGTGGTGAAGGACGTTCTCGGCCTTGGCGACCCTCCCGCTCCGTCGGAGGTGGCGGCTCGCCTGGACGCGCTCAGCGGGCTGCTGACCGAGCCCACCAAGGCGCCGGCGCTGGTCGTCTCGTCGATCGTGCACGGCGAACTGCTGGCGCTGCGCCCGTTCGGGTGGGGGGACGGGGTCGTCGCCCGCGCCGCTCAGCGTCTCACACTGGTTGCCCGTGGCCTCGACCCCAAGTCGCTCGTCGCACCGGAGGTCGGGCACCTCGAACTGTTCGAGGAGTACGCCGAGGCCCTGCGCGGCTACACGTCCGGTACGTCCGAGGGGGTGGCGCGCTGGGTCGCGCACTGTTCCGCCGCCGTGGCCACCGCCGCGCGAGACTCCCAGGCAATCTGCGAAGCGTTCATGCGCGGCTGACGCGTTGTCGGTGGGTGGGGCCATGCTGTTCGCATGGTCGATCGCATGCACGGACGACCCGCCGCGCCGACGAACGTCACCATCTCTTCGGAGAACTGGGATTCTCGTGACCTGACGGGTGAGAACCACGAAAACGTCCTGTTCGTGGACGTGGACATGACGGAGGCCAGTGGCGTCGGTGCCATGTTCACCGGCTGCACGTTCAGGGGCGTGCGTTTCAACGTGTCCAGCCATACGGATGCGGCGTTCGTGAACTGCACGTTCGTCAGATGCGGTTTCTTCGACGCGTCCTTCACCGGGTGCAAGTTCCTGGGGAGCCTGTTCGACGGCTGTACACACGACCTGATGAAGGTCAAGGGCGGCGACTGGTCGTTCACCGGTCTCCCAGGCGCCGATCTGCGGCGGGCCTCGTTCACCGACGTGCGCATGCGCGAGGCGGATCTCACGGGCGCGAGGTGCTCGGGGGCGGAACTGCGCGAGGTCGACCTGTCGGGCGCATCGCTGCACAAGGCCGACTTCTCGCGCTGTGATCTACGCGGCAGTGACCTGTCGTCCCTCGACCCGCTCACCGCCGAGATGAGGGGCGCGGTGATCGACGCCTACCAGGCGGTCGTGCTAGCGACGACGCTGGGGTTGGATGTCCGCGGCTAACGCCTGCGGAGGGGCGGTGGGTGCAAGCGAGCGGCGCCCCGCTCGGGGACGCCGCCGCCAAACACGTCACACCGGGTTACCAAGCGTGCACCTCATATCCGTCGGACCGGGTCAAGCCCGTCTCGACGCGCCTCCCGCGGCTGGTCGCGCGTGGGTGCCCGGGTGCCGTGCTCGGACACGTGGTCCGTACGACCTGTCTACGCCTCATTTGCCCTGTTGACAAGCCCCTGTTGGGGAAACGCGCGGGGGCGGCGGGTCCGGAGCCGGAGGAGACATGGGTGCCCTATGGGGCTGACGGGGGATATTCCGGACTAACCGGAATCATAACTTTGGTCCGATAATTGATTACACACCGTGATCGTTTCCTTTTGGGCGCCGATCCCGGATGTGGCGGGAAAGATCTTTAGTTCTCCTGTACGCTCCCACTCCCGCCCCGTTGCGCTCCTTGTGCACTGGGACGGGAGCCCCGGCGCCGGTGCGGTCGCGTCGCACGCGTCCCGCCTTCGGCGGATCGTTACCGCCAGGTGCGAAAAATCGTCACGTGCCGGACGAGTTTGCGACTCGACGGAACTCTCGACGATCGGGCAGCATATGTTGTATCTGCCTAGACTGGAGTCCGCGAGTTTGCCCGTGGCATAGCGCGAACTTACATACGGGCTGAACTCCCTGAGTCTTTCCTGGGAAAACGGGCCGGCTCTACCCCCCCGGAGCCGGACCGTCCGGCGACCCCCGCTCTCCCCCCCGGCGGGGGTCGCCCAGTCGTGCAGCGGCCGGGCGGTGGCGCCCGCGAGACACCTCCGCGCCACCGCCCCGCCGCCCGCGACGGGAAGTTATCCACAGGTCACGGATTTCCAGCGGCGCCCGCGCGGCGCCCCGCAAGGTGGATGTCTCCGAACGTCGAAGGAGCCATCCGATGAACCTTGCGGCACTGATCGTCACCTCCGACCCGGCGCTCGCCGACGGCCTGCTCCGCCTCGCGGCCGCCGCCGACGCCCACGCCGAGGTCGCCTACGGCGCCAACGAGGCCAGGCCCGCCTGGACGTGGCCGGCCCTCATCCTCGTGGGCGCCGACGCCGCCGGGGACGTGGCGGCCGCCGGCCTCCAGCGCCGGCCGGGCGTCGTCCTCGTCACCGGCGACGGCGCCACGTCCGACGCGTACCGCCTCGCGGTGGAGGCCGGCGCCCAGGACGTCGCCGCGCTGCCCGACCACGAGGACTGGCTCGTCAACGCGTTCGCCGCCGCCTGCGAGCCCGAGGGCGGCTGGGCCACCACCCTCTGCGTCGTCGGCGCCCGCGGCGGCGCCGGGGCCAGCGTCCTCGCCGCCGCGCTCGGCGTGGCCTCGGCGAACCAGGGCCTGCGCACCCTCCTCGTCGACGCCGACCCGTTCGGCGGCGGCGTCGACCTCATGCTCGGGCTGGAGGAGCACGAGGGCGTCCGCTGGCACGACCTCGCCGAGCGCCGCGGCCGGCTGAGCACCGCCACGCTCCGCGAGACCCTGCCCCGCGCGGGCGACCTGTCCGTCCTCTCCTGGCGGCGCGGCGAACCCGTCCCGGTCTCCGACGAGGCCGTCGGGTCGCTGTTCGACGCCGCCGCCCGCGGGTTCGACCTGGTCGTCGTGGACGTCCCCCGCTACCCCGGCGACGTCGGCCGGGCCGCGCTGCGCACCGCCGACCGCACCCTGCTGCTCGTCCCCGCCGAGGTCCGCGCCACCGTCGCCGCCGACGGCCTCGCCACCGCGCTGCGCCGCGACACCGCCGACCTGCGCCTGGTCGTCCAGGGCCCGGCGCCCGGCGGCCTCACGCCCGACGCGGTCGTGACCGCCCTCGACCTGCCGTCCGCCGGCACCTTCGAACGCGACCGCCGCCTGCCCGCCGCGACGGACGAGGGCACCCTGGAACGAGCCTGCCGCCGCGGCCCCCTGACCGACTTCTGCGCCGCCGTCCTCGACGACCTCGCCCTCCAGCCCACCGCCTACCAGGAGGCCGCCGCGTGACCGGGCTCTCCGACGCCGTCCGGGACAGGCTCGCCCACACCGGCGGCGAGGCGACGACCGGCCGGGTCGCCGCCGCGCTGCGCGCGGAAGAACGCCTGCTCGGCGACCGCGAGGTCCTCGCCCTGGCCGACGAGTTACGCGCCGAGTTTGTCGGCGCCGGCCCCCTGGAGCCGCTGCTGCGCTCTCCGGACGTCACCGACGTCCTGGTGAACGGCCCGGACGAGGTCTGGATCGACACCGGCTCCGGTCTGGTCCGCACCTCCGTCCGCTTCCCGGACGAACCGGCCCTGCGCCGCCTGGCCCAGCGCCTCACCGCCGCCGCCGGCCGCCGCCTCGACGACGCCTCCCCCTACGCCGACGCCCGCCTGCCGGGCGGCGTGCGGCTCCACGCGGTCCTGCCGCCGGTGGCCGCGACCGGCACCTGCCTGTCGCTCCGCCTCCCCCGCCGCCGCGCCTTCACCCTGGACGAGCTGGTCACGGCGACCACCATCCCGCCCGAGGGCGCCGCCCTCCTCGCCGCCCTGATCGAGTCCCGCGCCGCCTTCCTGATCACCGGCGGCACGGGAACGGGCAAGACCACACTCCTAAGCTCCCTGCTCTCGCTCGTGAACCCATCGGAACGCCTGCTCCTGGTCGAAGACTCCGCGGAGCTGAAACCGTCCCACCCCCACGTCGTCCGCCTCGAAGCTCGCCCCCCGAACATGGAGGGCGCGGGCGGCGTAACGCTGAACGACCTGGTCCGCCAGGCCCTCCGCATGCGCCCAGACCGCCTGGTCGTAGGCGAGGTGCGCGGCCCCGAGGTAGTGGTTCTCCTCCAAGCCCTGAACACCGGCCACGAAGGCGGTTGCGGCACCCTCCACGCCAACACGGCCGCCGACGTACCCGCCCGCCTGGAAGCCCTCGCCTGTGCGGCGGGGCTCACACGGGAGGCCGTCCACAGCCAGCTGGCAGCGGCGCTGGACATCGTCGTCCATCTGGTCCGCGAGCCGGGCGGGGGCCGGCGCCGCGTAGCCGAGATCTGCCTGCTCCAGCGGGCCCCCGACGGCCTGGTCGGCGTCGTCCCCGCCGTCTCGTTCACCACCTCCGGCGAAACCGTCCCGGCCCCGGGCGTGGACGCCCTGACCGCCCGGTTGAGGGGCAAAGCATGATCGAGGTTCTCGCCGTCCTCTGCGCGGCCGCCGCGGCCTGGACGCTCCTGACGCCCTCCCCAGCGTCCCACCGCCTCGACCGCCTGACCTCCCCAAAACCCTCAAATCCACTGCGCCCCCTCCAGACCAGGATCGAGACCTTCCGGGAACACCGAACACGTCCACAACGCCGCCGCACCGCGGTCATCGAACTGTGCGACGCCATGGCCGCCGAGTTGGCCGCCGGCCGCACCCCTGACGAGGCCTTCACGGCAGCTGCCACCGTCCTAGACCCGCACGTGTCCGCCGAACTCCTCAGCCTGCCTCGCCCACCGCCCGACCACCTGGACAAGCTGGCCGCCCAACCCGGCGCCGAGGGCCTCCGCCTGCTCGCGGCCTGCTGGCGCGTCGGCTCCGAACGCGGCGGCACCCTCGCCACCGTCCTGGACGGCCTCGCAAGCGCCCTACGCGACGAGGAGACCCAGCGCCAGGAGGTCTCCGTCCAACTGGCCGGCCCCCGCGCAACGGCCCGCCTCCTGGCCGCGCTCCCCCTCCTGGGCCTGGCCATGGCCGCAGCCCTAGGCGCCCACCCCATCCAGTTCCTCTTCGGAACCCTCCCAGGCCTGGCCTGCCTGATCACAGGCACAACCCTCAACGCAACAGGCCTCCACTGGACCCGCCACCTGTCCAAATCCGCAGAATCCCCCCACTAACCCCACGATCTCCCAGGCTCCAGGGAGACCACCATTTCGCACCACCAGCCACCACCGCCCCAAACGCGCACACAGCCACATCAAGCAACCCCGACAACATCAGCAAGCCCACCCACTCCCTACAAGCACCACCAGCCCAAATTCACCCAAGCCAACCCCCGCCACCGCGCCGCGCCGCCACATTGATCGGCCCGATCACCCTCCGCCGGTGGCCCCCAATCGCCGCCTGTCGCACCTGGCGCGACCGCGTACCTGCTGCGAGTCGAGGGGACGTCGGCGTGGCGCTCGCCGTCCCGGCGGCGCCCAGATATCCGGCCCGACCACTGACTACGTGTAGGTGGCAGGTCGAGTGTGACTCCCTCTAAGGCGGACGGACGGGAAGAGGCCAAGCGTCGCAGTGTGTCTGGCGCCGGTGTCTGCGACGCGGTTGGGCTCGCGGCGCCCCTGCGGCGGACGAATTGGTGTGCGGGCGGCTCGGGGGTCAGGTGTCGGTCAGCCTTCCGAGCAGGTCGTCCACCACGTTGCGGACGGACTTGCCCGTCTGGAGACGGAGCTGCTCTGGCTTCCGTTGCGCGTGCTCCCTGGCCGCGTGCTGAATGTGGCGCCGTCTGTTCTGGCCGAGCTGTTCTGGTCGAGGGTGGGGCGGGGGCCGCGAGGTAGGGGTGGCAGATTGACCGGTTCGCAGAGGAATGGAGAGCCCGGGGCCCGGCCCCGGGCGACAAGGTGAGTGAAGGGGAAGGCAGGTGGGGGCGTGACGATGTGGATGGTTGTGCTCTGCGCTGCGGTGTCCGGTTTTCTCCTTCCTAGGGGGACGAGCACCGCTACGCACAGGCTGGCCAGGCAGTTTCGTGGGAGACAGCCGAAGCATGCTGCTGCGAGTCCGCGGCGTGCGCGGGGTCAGGCCGCCTTCCGGCGGGGTGGGGCGCCCGATGCCGTGAAGGGACGGGACGGGCCCTCAGAAGAGGCTCAGCGGCGGGACGTCTTGCTCAGGCGTGCCGCCGCTGGTGCGGCGGGAGTGCTGTGCGTGGTGGTGCTGGGCGGGCCGACCGGCTGGGCGATCGGTGTTCTGGCGGCGGTGGCGGTGTGGTCGTCCTTCAGCCGTCTCGGCAGCGGTGAGCGCCGCCGCAGGCAGGCCCGGCTCATCGCGGACCTCCCGGCCGCGGTCGATCTTCTCGCCGCATGCCTGCGTGGCGGCGCGCCCTGGCACGAGGCCGTGACCGCCGTCGCGGACGCCGTTGGTGGCCCACTCGGGGACGAACTCCGCGCCGTTTCCGTCCAGATCCGGTTGGGAGCCGATCCGGCGGAAGCGTGGCTGGCGTCGACAAAGGAGCCGATGCTCGCACCCTTGGCACGGGCGGCCGTCCGGGCGACGTCGACGGGGGCCGCTCTCGCCCCGTCTCTCAGCCGCCTCGCACGCGACCAACGCCGCGTCGCCCGCTCGGCGGCCGCCGCCAGGGCCAGGGCGGCGGGCATCCGGGCACTCGCCCCGCTCGGCCTCTGCTTCCTGCCCGCCTTCATCCTGCTGGGCGTCGTCCCGGCCATCGCCGGGATCGCCTCGACCCTCCTTCTGCCCTGGTGAGCCGGGTTATCCACAGAACGGCGTTCACCCTTCACCCGGTCCGCCCGGACAGCAGCCTTGAACAGAACCACGAGCGAAAGGAGCCCCGATGAGGGCCATGAAGACGGTGGTGCGGCGATGGTCCGGAGCATGCAAGGACCGCGGGATGTCCACCGCCGAGTACGCGGTCGGCACCATCGCGGCGGCGGCCTTCGCCGGGTTGCTGTTCAAGATCGTGACCAGCTCCCAGGTGAAGTCGCTGCTCTTACAGATCATCGAGAAGGCCCTGAAGCTGGCCGGCTGAGGGACCGCGGGACGGTCACGGCGGAGATCGCCGTGGCCCTCCCCGCCCTAGTCCTGATCACCGCGGTCGCCCTGTGGGGCGTGACGGTCGCGTCCGTCCAGCTCACCTGCGCGGACGCGGCCCGCGCCGGCGCCCGTGCCGCGGCCAGGGGCGAGTCCCTCACCGCGGTACGGGCTCTGGTGAAGGAGGCCGTCCCCGATGGGGCGACCGTCGAGGTCCGGCGCGACGAGGCGACCGTCCACGTGGACGTCTCGGCCCCTGTCCGCCCCGCCGCGGCGATCGGCCTGCCACCCCTGACCGTCCAAGCCCATGTGGCCGCCCCCACAGAACCAGGAACCCCCGCCGATGCCTCCTGACCCTGCACACACCGCGAACCAGCCCAGGTGGGGGTCGAGCTTGTTGCGGGGGGATCGGGGGTCGGGGACGGTGTGGGTGCTCGCGTTCTCGGTCCTCGTGTGGGTGGTCGGTGTCACGGCGATCATGGTCGGCGGCGTCCGGGTGGCGAGGCATCGGGGGGACGCGGCGGCCGACATGGCGGCTCTGGCAGGCGCAGCGCGGGTCGCGTACGGGGACGCCTGCGCCAGGGCGAAAGAGATCGCGGTCGAGTCCGGTGCCCGCGTGGCGCGGTGCCGGGTGCGCGGTGACGTGGTCGAGGTGTCGGTGACGGTCGAGCTGCATGTGCCGATGGGGATCGGCGGTCTGCGAGTCGCTTCCCGGGCCAGGGCTGGCCCCGTGGGACGGGACGATGTAAGGTAACGCTTACATCGTTGCACTGAGTGTCAATAGGGTGGGAGGTCGTCGGAGAATGAAAACACGTTCCTCTTTGTCATGCTCCTGTGACTTTTGCTACCCGGTGGTACGTTACGCTGCCGTAAGCCCGTAGCCATCTCCAGGCACAGTGTGACCCGCGAGCCCTCCGCGGGACGAACGAGCAGGACGCTGTCGAAGGGATTGAGGCCGTGACCATCAGTCGCAGGATCGGTGCAGTCGCGCTCGCGGCGCCCCTTGCGATGAGCTTCCCGGTACTCGCCGCCCTGCCTGCGAAGGCCGCGACGACCAGTGTCATCACCCCGGCGAACGGCGCGGTCATCACCAGCGGGTCCGAGCTGACGGCCAAGGCCCACTTCGACTTCGCCATCACCATGCAGCTGAGGGTGGACGGCCCCGGCATCGGCGACACGTTCCTCCAGGAGAAGGGCTTCTCCGGGGACATGTCCGGAACCTTCTCCATCGGCCGGAACGGCCGCTACAAGGTCTACTTGAAGGGCAAGCAGACCGGGAACATCTACGACTCCAACACCTTCACCGTGCGCATCGCGCCGGCGGCCCCCACCGGAGTGTCCGCCAGCGCGTCCGGCGGCAAGGTCGTCGTGAAGTGGAACCGCGGCCTTGAGGACGACCTCACCGGGTACACGCTGTCCGGTTCGGGTGTGAAGTCCAAGTCCGGTTCGGTCGGTTCCCTGTGCCAGGGGACGAGCTGCTCCACCACCCTGTCGGCGACCCGGTCCAGTGGCGCGGTCTCGGTGGGCGTCAAGGCCCGGCGGTCGACGGGAACGGGCGGCTCCCTGTCCTCAAGCGCATCCACGGCCAGCGCCTCGCTGGGTGGTTCCGGCTCGGTGCCCGGCGGCTCGGCGCCGTCTCTCCCGTCCGGCGGCAGCGTCCCCAGCACCGGGACGCCGCTGACCCCGTTCAACAACCAGTCGCCGGTCACGCTCCCGTCCGTCCAGCCGGACGGCGCGACGCCCGGCTTCACCTACCCGGCGCCGCAGATCGCCACCGATTCGCCGAAGGCGGAGAACGTCGCCGCGACCGACCGCCTCCAGTGGGGCAAGAGCGTCGGCATCGCGATGGTCCTGCTGATCATCGCTGCGCATCTCGGGACGTGGACGCGGCGCCTGCGCGTCGCGCAGGGCCCGACCAGCAGCAAGGGCATGGCCGCGCGCATCGCCCGCAGCGGCACCGGCCGCAAGCGGGTGTCCAAGGCCCGCGAGCAGATCGCGCGAGCCGAGGCGCTGGCCAAGACGGCCCCGGTCACGCTCGCCGGGGCCAAGGCCGGCAAACCGGCGAAGAGGACCGGTGGCCCGAGGACCGTCGACTCGCCCAGGCCGAAGCCCGGCCGCCGTCCCGCAACCCTCGGCAAGCGCTCCAGCGGCGTAAGCGTCCGCATCGCCCAACCCGCCACCAAGCCCAAACGCGGCCGCCGCAGCAAGTAGCCCGCACCGCGCCCCTCCCCCTGGCGCATGCCCATACTCACAGCCCACCCGGCCGCCGCGCGGCCGGAGGCTCTCCGGCGAGCCGACCGTCACCCGGCTCGCGATTGGCCGACTGCCGTTCCCGGTCCATCGAGCGGACCGTGGAACGGCCGCCGGTCCAGGGGATCTCACTCAATGGTCTGCGCCCGACCCGGCCGACCCGTGGGCCCGGCGGGCCGGCCGATTCATGGGCCCGGCGGGCCGGGCGATTCGTGGGTGCGGGCCGGGCGATTCGTGGGTGCGGGCCGGGCGATTCGGTGGGCGCGGCATGGGTGGCCGTCTACGCGGCTGACGGAGCAGGAAGATTTCCGGGGCGGTCGCGTCGGTGCGGAGGGCGCCGGCGTTGTGGGCGCGGGTGATCGGTTCGGGGGTGAGCCGGCGGGCCTGTTCGGTGGCGTGCTGGATCTGCGGGGTGAGTTCTATGGTTCTCGCCAGCGGGGGGCAATGCGCCGAAGCGTGCCCAGCCGGTCGGCCACGTTCACTTGTCCTGTGGCACTGCGGGGTGCGGGGCTTGTGGTATCCGCTCGCTGGGCGGCAGCGCTGCTTTCGCTTCGTGATTACCGGCTCGATCATTGCCCGCATCGTCAGAGACGGTCGCTGTGTATGGCTTTCTCCCCCGAGGCCGTAGCCAGGCGGCCGATGGCTGGCGGTCGCTCCGGGGTCATGGTGCTGGCTGGTGTGTCAAGCGTGCTGGTGGGTGGGGGCGGTGGTCGGCTGTGCCGGGTTGGAAATGCCCGGTGGGTGCTTGCTTTCCTGGGGCCGTCTCAGGGGTTGGTGGGGGTGGCTTGTGTGGGCTTGGGGTGGGTGGTGGGGGTGGGCGTAGCGTGGGGGGATGGCCGGGGGGAAGTTCGGCCGCGGGGCGTTTCGGGGTGTGGGGCGCGCTCGGGCTCGGCTGACGCGGGGGGCGTTCTGAGATGGCGCCGGCGTTGCGGGTGCGGCTGCTCGGCGGGGTGGAGCTCCGGCTGGACGGGGAGGCGCTTCCGACGCTGGAGTCGGCGCGGGTGGAGTCGTTGCTGGCGTATCTGCTGCTGCATCGGGAGGCGCCGCAGTTGCGGCAGCGGCTGGCGTTCCTGTTGTGGCCGGACTCGACCGATGGGCAGGCGCTCACCAACCTTCGCAAGGTGCTGCACAATCTGCGGCGGTCATTGCCGGACGTCGACCGCTTCGTCGACATCGGGGCGCGGACGGTGCGGTGGCGGGACGAGGCGCCGGTGCGGCTGGACGTCGAGCAGTTCGAGCAGGCGATCGCGGGTGGGCGGCTGGAGGACGCGGTCGGCCTCTACGGCGGTGAGCTGCTGGAGGGCTGCTACGACGAGTGGCTTATCGAGGAGCGGGAGCGGCTCGCGAGGCTGCACATGGGGTCGCTGGCGGAGCTCGCGGAGCGGCGCGGCCGGGAGGGGCGGTGGCCGGACGCCGTCCGGTACGCCGAGCAGCTGGTGGGCTGCGATCCGTTGCGGGAGGAGGGGCATCGGCTGCTGATGCGGCTCTGCGGTGAGGGCGGTGACCGGGTGCGGGCGCTGCGGGCGTACCACGTGTGCGCCACGACGCTGGAGCGGGAGCTCGGCGTCGGGCCGTCGCCGGAGACGCGGGCGATGTACGAGGCGCTCGTCGCGGAGGCGGAGCCGCCGGCCGCGATGTCGCCGTTCGTCGGGAGGGCCGCCGAGTGGGAGCGCCTGGCGGGGGTGTGGCGGGAGGCGGCGTCCGGGCGTGCGCAGCTGGTGCTCGTCAGTGGGGAGGCCGGGATCGGCAAGACCCGCCTGGTGGACGAGCTGAGGGTCCGCGTGGGCGCGCCGGCGGTGGAGGCGCGGGCTTATCCGGCGGAGGGGACGATCGCCTACGGGGTCGTGACGGCGTGGCTGCGGTCCCCTCCGGTGTCGGCGCGGCTGCCGAGGCTGGATCGGGCGCGGCTGACCGAGCTTTCCCGGCTGCTTCCCGAGCTGGCGGTGGCGCCGCCCGAGGCGCTGCCGGAGCCCGAGCTGCGGCGGCGGCTCTACGGCGCGATCCGGCGGGCGCTGATGTCCGCCGGGGCGCCGCTGCTGCTGGTGGTGGACGACGCCCAGTGGTCGGACGCGCAGTCGCTCAGGCTGGTCCATTACCTGGTGCGGGCGGCGCCGTCCGCGCGGCTGCTCGTGGCCGTCACCGCACGAAAGGAGGACCTCGACGCCGGGCATCCGCTCGGCACGCTGATCCGGTCGCTGCGGGCGCTCGGGCGGTTCACCGAGATCGAGCTCGGGCGGTTGGGCCGGGAGGAGACCGTGCTGCTGGCCGAGCGCATCACCGGCATGCCATGGGACGCCGCTGATCTCCAGAGGCTGTACGGCGACAGCGAGGGCAATCCGCTGTTCCTGGTGGAGGCGCTGCGGGCGGACGCGCCGGCGGCCACGCCGAAGGTGCAGGCGGTGATCGCGGGGCGGCTGGCGCGGCTGTCGGAGCCGGCCGCGGAGCTGGCGGGCGTCGCCGCGGCGGTGGGGCGGGCGTTCACCGCGGACGTCGCGGCGGCGGCGAGCGGGTTCGACGAGCGGACGTTCGTGTCCGCGCTGGACGAGCTGTGGCGCCGCGGGATCGTCCGGGCGCACGGCCCGAGCGCCTACGACTTCAGCCACGGACGGATCCGGGACGCCGCCTACGCCGCGCTCGGGCCGCCCCGCCAGCGGCGGGCGCATCTCGCGGTGGCCCGCGCGCTGGAGGAGGGCGGCGGCGCGGCGGCGGCGCTCGCGGCGCACTACGAGAAGGCGGGCGCGACCGCGGCGGCCGTCCGGTGGCATGAGCGGGCGGCGCGGGACGCGCAGTGGCTGCACGCGCACGCCGACGCGGCCCGCGCGCTGGAGCGGGCGCTGGAGCTGTCGGACGGTCTCCCGCGCGGCCCCGGCACGGCGCGGCTCCAGCTGCGGCTGCTGACGGCGCTGCCGGCGCCGCTGGTGGCGTGCGAGGGGCACGGGTCGGAACGGATGGCGCGGGTGCACGCGCGGGCGCTGCGGCTCGCCGACCGGCTCGGCGGCGAGCCGGATCCGCCGCTCGTCTGGTCGCTGGCGCTGGCGGCGCTGACGCGGGGGGAATGGGCGGCGGCGCACGGGTTCGGCGAGCGGCTGCGGGCGCGCGCCGAACGGGACGGCGACCAGGTGCTGTGGGTGGAGGCCGACTACGTCGACGGGATCGCCGCCTACTGGGCGGGGGACCTGGAGCGGGCGCGCCGGCATTTCACGGCGGCGGTGCGGCGGTTCCGGCCCGCGCGGCGCCGGGCGCACGTCCTGCGCTACGGGCAGGACACCGAGCTGATCGTCCGGCTGCGGCTGGCGCACGCGCTGTGGCTGCTCGGCCGCGGCGCCGAGGCCGACCGCCAGCGCGCCATCGCGCTGGGGGGCGCGCAGGGGTCCACGCACGCGTACAGCAGGGCGGTCACGTGGCTGTGGGCGGCGATCGACGCGATGGACCGCGGGGACGCCGTGCAGTTCCGCCGGCACGTGCGGGGGCTGGAGGCGGACCTCGCGGAGGGCGCTCCCCGCCAGGTGCGCGTGCCGATGGAACTGTTCGGCGGATATCTCGACGTGCTCGCCGGGCGGACGTCCGAGGGCCTGGAGCGCCTGCGCCGTTCCCGCGACCAGGTCGTCCTGGGCGAGCCGCCCGCGCCGGGGCTGCCCGGTGTCGCGACCCGGCTGCTGCTGGAGGGGTACGCCCTGGCGGCCGAGCCCGGCGCCGGGCTGGCCCTGGCGGACGAGGCGCTCGGCATGGGCCGCGGCGCCCGGCTGTGGGAGGCAGAGATCCGGCGGCTGCGCGCCCTGTTCCTCGCGGCGCTCGGCGAGCCCCGCGGCGAGGTGGACGCGGAGCTGTACCGCGCGCTCGCCGCGGCGCGGCGGCGGGGGCAGCGCGCGTTCGAGGAGCGGGTGCGCGGAACGCTCGCGGAACGGGGGTTCCGCCACGATCGTGCCATCTGACGATCCGAAGGAGGAGTGATGGCCCCGATCAACGTGGTGAACGCCCTCAAAGGCGGGTTCTCCGGCACGGTGCTCCTGCCGTCCCAGCCCGGATACGACGAGGCGCGGAGCGTCTTCAACGGGATGATCGACCGCAGCCCGGCGGTCATCGCCCGGTGCGCGGACGCGGCGGACGTCGCCGCGGCGGTCGACACCGCGCGCGACAACGAGCTGCTCGTGGCGGTCCGCTCCGGCGGCCACGGCGTCGCGGGGCTCGCCACCTGCGACGACGGCATGATGATCGATCTGAGCGGGCTGAAGTCGGTCACCGTGGACCCGGTCGCGCGGACGGCCACGGCGGGCGGCGGCGTGCTGTGGGGGGAGTACGACGCGGCCACCCAGGCGGAGGGGCTGCACACCCCCGGCGGGCGGGTGACCACGACCGGCATCGGCGGGTTCACGACCGGCGGCGGCTACGGCTGGACGTCCTCGAAGTACGGGCTGGCCTGCGACAACCTCGTCTCGGCGGAGGTCGTGCTCGCCGACGGGAGCATCGTGCGGGCGAGCGAGGACGACAACGCCGAGCTGTTCTGGGGCATCCGCGGCGGCGGCGGGAACTTCGGCATCGTCACCGAGTTCGAGTTCCGGCTGGAGCCGCTCGGCCCGACCGTCCTCGCCGGGCTGACGGCCTTCCCGGTCGAGCGGGCACCGGAACTCGTGCGCCGGTGGCGCGACTGGGCGGACGCCGCGCCCGACGAGCTGTCCACGTCCTGTGCCGTCCTCACCGCGCCGTCCGCGCCGTTCGTCCCGCCGGAGCTCGTGGGGGAACCGGTGTTCGGGGTGCTCGTGCTCTACGTCGGGGCCCCGGAACTCGGCGAGGACGCGATCCGGCCGCTCCGGGAGATGGGGCCGGCCGTCGACCTCATCTCACCGATGCCCTACATCGAGTTCCAGGCGATCCTCGACCCGACCTGTCCGCCGGGCTTCCGCAACTACTGGCGCGGCGAGTACATGCGGGACCTGGACGACGCGGCGATCGACGTCTACCTCTCCCACGCCGTCGACCTGGCCGGGCGCGGGGCGCCGCTGAGCCAGATGGTCCTCTTCCGGATCGGCCAGGGCGTCGCCCGGGTGCCGGACGAGGCGACCGCCTTCTCGCACCGCGACGCCCGCTACCTGTTCCATCCGATCGCGGTGTGGTCGGATCCGGCCGACGACGCCGCGATGACCGCCGCCACACGCAGGTTCGCGGCCGCGCTGCGCCCGTTCAGCACGGGTGCGTCCTACCTCAACTTCACGGCGGAGGGAGACCGGGTCCGCGACGCGTTCGGCGAGGAGAAGTACGCCCGGCTGGTCGCGCTCAAGGACGCCTACGACCCCGCGAACCTGTTCCGTCTGAACCAGAACATCCGGCCGACCCTCCCCGCGGAGCCCGCCCTCACGTGACGCCCGCCGGCGCCGGGTGACCTTGCGTGGCCGGACGGCGGCGGCGGGTTCCGATGATCAGGAAGGGCTGGCGACCGGTTTGGGCAGGGTCTAGGCTGCCATGCCGAGTCGGATCGTCCGGTAATGCGGCCCGTCGCCCGGGATTCCGGCCCGTTCCGGGCCGGTGGGGCCCGTTGGAGAGGAGACCCTCCGCATGATCTTCTTGGGACTGATCGTCGCGCTCGCCGCCGTCGCGGTCGGGGTGGCCGTGGTGCTGGACAACGGCGGCGCCGCCGAGATGGCCGTGTTCGGGAACGACGTGCCGGGGGTCACGGCGCAGTGGCATGTCTTCATGGCCGGTGCGGTGGTCGCCATCGTGTTCATGGCGGGCGTGATGGTCGCGATGCTGGGCTTCCGGCGCGCGATGAACATGCGGCGGGAACTGAGGGATCTGCGGGACGAGCACGAGGAGTCGCTGCAGACGCTGGAGATCGAGCGGCGCAAGCTCCAGCAGGCCCTGGCCCAGGCGCGCCGGGGCATGGACGACCAGCCGCCCGTCTCCGCGCAGCGCATGGCGCCCAACGCCTAACGCTCTCGGGGGGCTCCGTCCAGGAGGACGGCCAGGAGGTCCAGGGCGCCGCGCTTGTCCAAGGGGTCGTTGCCGTTACCGCACTTGGGCGACTGGATACAGGACGGGCAGCCCGAGTCGCATTCGCAGGACGCGATGGCGTCACGCGTCGCCCGCAGCCAGGACGCCGCGTCGGCGTAGCCGCGTTCCGCGAAGCCCGCGCCGCCTTCGTGGCCGTCGTAGACGAAGACGGTGAGCAGCCCCGTGTCGGGGTGGACGGCCGTGGAGACGCCACCGATGTCCCAGCGGTCGCATGTGGCGAACAGGGGGAGCAGGCCGATCGAGGCGTGTTCGGCGGCGTGGGCGGCGCCCGCCAGGTCGAGGTCGTCCAAGCGTGAGATCTGGTCTTCGGAGAGCGTCCACCAGACGGCGCGCGTGCGGAGGGTGCGGGGCGGCAGGTCCAGGGGCTTCTCGCCGAGCATCTCGCCCGTTTGCAGGCGCCGCATCTGGTAGGCGACGACCTGGCGGGTGACCTCGACGGTTCCGAAGCAGAGCGTGGCCTCGCCCCAGGAGACCGAGCGGAGCCGTTCGACGATGCCGATGTCGGTCACGTCGCGGGCGGTCGTGGAGTAGTCGGGGTCGGCGGCCTCCACGAGCGCGACGCCGTCGTCCAGGTCGAGGGTGTGGACGATGAACGACTCGCCCTGGTGGATGTAGACGGCGCCCTCGTGGACGGTGGTGTGCGCGGAGGCCTCGTCCACGGTGCCGAGCAGGCGTCCGGTGGACAGCTCGACGACCTGGATGGGGGCGCCGCCCGCCCCCCGGATGTCGGCGAGGTCGGCGGCCTTGTCGCGGCGCGTCCAGTACCAGCCCGCGGGACGGTGGCGGAGGAGCCCGCGGCGGACGAGGTCGGGCAGCAGGTCGGCGGTCGCGGGGCCGAACAGCGGGAGGTCGTCCTCGGTCAGCGGCATCTCGGACGCCGCCGCGCACAGGTGGGGTTCGAGGACGTAGGGGTTGTCGGGATCGAGGACGGTGGCCTCGACCGGCGTCCCGAAGATCGCCTCCGGATGGTGGACGAGGAACGTGTCGAGCGGGTCGTCCCGCGCCACGAGGACCGACAGGGCGGCCTGCCCGGAACGTCCGGCACGTCCCGCCTGCTGCCAGAGGGACGCGCGCGTCCCCGGCCACCCGCACACGAGGACGGCGTCGAGCCCGGAGACGTCGACGCCCAGCTCCAGGGCGTTCGTGCTCGCCAGGCCGATGATCGAGCGCGAGCGCAGGGCGGCTTCCAGGGCGCGCCGCTCCTCGGGCAGGTAGCCGGCGCGGTAGGCGGCGACCTGTTCCGCCAAGTCAGGCGCTGCCTCGTGCAGTGCGCGCTTGGCGCTGAGGGCCACCGACTCCGCACCGCGCCGTGACCGGACGAACGCGAGCGTCTGAACGCCCTCGACGACCAGGTCGGCCAAGAGGTCGCCTGCCTCGGCCGTGGCGGTACGGCGTACAGGGGCGCCGCGCTCACCGCGCAGGTCGGTCAACGGCGGTTCCCACAGCGCGAACGTGGCGGGGCCGCGTGGCGAGGCGTCGTCGTCGACCGCGACCACGTCCAGCCCGGTGAGGCGGGACGCGGCGATCGCGGGGGAGGACGCCGTCGCGGAAGCGAGGATGAACGTGGGGGACGAGCGGTAGCGCGCGCAGAGCCGGCGCAGGCGGCGCAGGACGTGCGCGACATGGGACCCGAATACGCCGCGATACCCGTGCGCCTCGTCGATGACCACATACCGGAGGCGGCGGAGGAACGACGACCAGCGCGTATGCCCGGGCAGGATCGACCTGTGCAGCATGTCGGGGTTGGTCAGCACGTAGTTGGCGTGCTGCCGGACCCACGTCCGCTCGTCGTGCGGAGTGTCGCCGTCGTAGGTGGCGGCCCGGACGCGCGTGAGACAGAGGGAGCGGAGCGCGCGCAGCTGGTCGGCCGCGAGGGCCTTCGTCGGCGAGAGGTAGAGGACCGTCCCCTCGCGGTGGGCGTCCTCGTCGCCCGCGTAGATCGCCTCGACGGCCGGCAGCAGGTAGGCCAGCGATTTTCCGGACGCGGTGCCTGTGGCGATGATCACAGACCGGCCGGCGCGGGCGTGCTCGGCCGCCGCGGCCTGGTGCTCCCACGGGGCGTCGATGCCGGCCGCGGCCAGCCGGTCCAGCAGGAGCGGGTGAGCCCAGGACGGCCAGCTTGCGTGGCGGCCCTGACGTGCGGGAACGCTCTCCACATGGGTGATGCGATCGCGCCGCGCAGGGTCGGCGAGCAGCCGGTCCAGGGGAGTTGAAGATCTTTGGGCGCCCATCAGGTTTTCAGTTTGCCAGCCTGGGCAAAACAACGGGAACGCCCCGGCGACGGAGGGCTGTTACCCCCTGCCCTGGCCCTGAGATCAGCAGGTCAGACGGGATGGCGCGAACTTTCGCCCGTGTGGGCGATTACCTGCGTGCACGGCGCCGGAGCGTGGTTGAATCACGGCGAAGTCTCGGTGGACGCCGCCGCTCGGGCGGTCCGGACGCCGGGATCGGATAGTGCTGCACGGCGCGTGGAGGATCTGTGGACCTGAAGGTGAACGACTACACCACCGACGATGGCCTCACCGTCATCAACGTGGAGGGCGAGATCGACGTCTACACGGCGCCGAAGCTTCGCGAGAAGCTCATCGACCTGGTCAACAAGGGCAAGTTCCACCTGCTCGTGGACATGGAGAAGGTGGAGTTCCTCGACTCCACCGGGCTCGGCGTCCTCGTCGGCGGGCTGAAGCGGGTGCGCGCCCACGACGGCTCGCTGGAGCTGGTGTGCACCCAGGAGCGCATCCTCAAGATCTTCCGGATCACGGGGCTGACCAAGGTCTTCGGCATCCACGACTCGATCGCCGAGGCCGAGGAGAAGCGCAAGGGCGCCAAGTAGGCGGCCCGCGGCTGAGATGTCGACCGTTGAACTGTCCTTCAGCGCGCTCCCCGTCCACGTCCGGACGGCCCGGCTGATCGTGACCGCCGTCGCCCGCCGCAGCGGAGTCGCCGAACCCCTGCTGGACGAGGTGCGGCTCGCGGTCGGGGAGGCGTGCTCGCGTGCCGTGGAGGCGCACCGGCGGCACTGCCCGGACGAGCCCGTCCGCCTGGAGCTGAGCGGCGCCGACCGCCGCTTCGAGGTCACCGTCAGCGACACCGTGCCCGGTGACGAGACGGCGGGGGGCCTGTCGGCCGCCCCGTCCGCGGACGAGCTCGAGTACGGGCTCGGAGAGGGCACCGCCGAACTGGGCCTGGCCGTGATCGCCGGGCTCGCCGACGACGTGGAGATCGCCGCCACGCCCAAGGGCGTGCAGATCCGGATGAGCTGGCCGGCCGAAGCCGAGGCGACCATCTGACGCGCCCCGTCCTCGCTCGCGGCCGAAGGCCCCGCCACCCCGGCGGGGCCTTCGCCGTGTCCGGCCCCGGGACCGCCTCCGGCGACCCCCCGGGTCGAGCCCGGGCCGACCCAGGACGGCCCCGGCGACGGCTCCAGGACGGCCTCCGGCGACCCCCGGGTCGGCTCCAGGACGGCCTCCGGCAACCCCCGGGTCGGCCCCAGGACGGTCCGGGCGACGGCGGCCCCGGCGACCGCCCCGCGACGCTCCCGGGGTGGGGCCGGTGGGGCGTGTGGTGCCTGTGGTGTGAGATTCTCTCGTGATCAACCCAAGATCGTCCCGATTTGGGTCTGGACATAATCCGTGTTAATGCCTAGCTTGAATGGGGACGCCGGTGGAGACGCCGAAGCGCCATAGCTCCCTGCGCCTGTCAAGGTAACGGCTGGGTAATAGTGAGCTGGCCCGGGTTGACCTGGGCCGATGGCCGTTGATCAGGCTAATAGGTCAATTTCCGGCGTATCGCGGATTGCATTTCGGCGACATCTTCATCAGGGGTGTCGCGGCCTTAACAATCGCCTTGTACGTGCGTAGACTCCCCGCACCCGCGTTGCCGTGCGAGGCGTTCGAAATCATGACTCGCGGGGTACGCGGTAAAGATCGTCTTTTGGGCGATCGAGACGCAATGCCCCTGTCGAGGAGGACGGATGTCCGGGTTTTCCCTGTCAAGCCCGGCCAGCGCAGAAGTGGATCTCGGCGGCGGCGACCTCTCCCTGGTCGTCGTCGTCGCCGTGATCGCGCTGCTCGCACTGGCCGTCGCCGCGGGTCTCGTGCGCGATGTCCTGGCCGCTGGCCAGGGCACCGACAAGATGCAGGAGATCGCGCGAGCGGTACAGGTAGGTGCGAGCGCCTATCTGAAACGCCAGTTCCGAACGGTCGCGGTCTTCGTCGTCCTGATCCCGCTCGTTCTGCTGCTCCTGCCGGCCGACTCCACGGGTGAGCGGATCGGCCGGTCCGTCTTCTTCGTCATCGGCGCGCTGTTCTCCGCCGTCACCGGCTTCACCGGCATGTGGCTGGCCGTCCGGGGCAACGTCCGGGTCGCCGCCGCCGCGCGCGAGCAGGGCGGCGAGAAGACGGCGATGCGCATCGCCTTCCGCACCGGCGGCGTCGCCGGCATGTTCACCGTCGGCCTCGGCCTGTTCGGCGCCGCGGTCGTCGTCCTGGCCTACCAGGGCGAGGCGCCGAAGGTGCTGGAGGGCTTCGGCTTCGGCGCCGCGCTGCTCGCCATGTTCATGCGTGTCGGCGGCGGCATCTTCACCAAGGCCGCCGACGTCGGCGCCGACCTCGTCGGCAAGGTCGAGCAGGGCATCCCCGAGGACGACCCGCGCAACGCGGCGACGATCGCCGACAACGTGGGCGACAACGTGGGCGACTGCGCCGGCATGGCCGCCGACCTGTTCGAGTCGTACGCGGTCACGCTCGTCGCGGCGCTGATCCTCGGCACCGCGGCGTTCGGCAACGAGGGCCTGGTGTTCCCGCTGATCGTGCCGATGATCGGCGTGATCACCGCGGTGATCGGCATCTTCGCGGTGGCCCCCCGCACCGGCGACCGCTCCGGGATGACGGCGATCAACCGGGGCTTCTTCATCTCCGCGGGGATCTCGGCGGTCCTCGTCGCGATCGCCGCGTTCACCTACCTGCCCTCGTCGTTCGCCGACCTGAGCAACGTCACCGACGCCGAGATCCGCGGCCTGGACGCCGACCCGCGCTGGGTCGCGCTCGGCTCGGTCCTCATCGGCATCGTGCTGGCCAGCGCCATCCAGCTGCTCACCGGCTACTTCACCGAGACCAACCGCAGGCCGGTCAAGGAGGTCACCGGCAGCGCCCGGACCGGCCCCGCGACCGTCATCCTGTCCGGCATCTCGCTCGGACTGGAGTCGGCCGTCTACACCGCGCTCGTCATCGGCGGCGCCGTGTACGGGGCGTTCCTGCTCGGCTTCGGCAACACCACCGTCGCGCTGTTCGCGGTGGCGATGGCCGGCACCGGGCTGCTCACCACGGTCGGCGTGATCGTCTCGATGGACACGTTCGGCCCCGTCTCCGACAACGCCCAGGGCATCGCCGAGATGTCCGGGGACGTCCAGGGCGAGGCCGCGTCCGTCCTGGAGCGGCTGGACGCGGTCGGCAACACCACCAAGGCGATCACCAAGGGGATCGCGATCGCGACGGCGGTGCTCGCCGCGACCGCGCTGTTCGGCTCCTTCCGCACGACGGTGATCGCCGCGCTGAGCGACGCGTCGCAGAGCGCCAAGGACGCGATCGGCGACGAGTTCCTCGCGTTCAACCTGTCGATCGCGAGCCCGAACGTGCTGATCGGCCTGATCGTCGGCGCGGCCGTGGTGTTCCTGTTCTCCGGTCTGGCGATCATGGCCGTCGGCCGGGCCGCCGGCCGGGTCGTGGTCGAGGTGCGCGAGCAGTTCCGCACCAAGCCCGGGATCATGGACTACACCGAGAAGCCCGACTACGACCGGGTCGTGGACATCTGCACCCGGGACGCGCAGCGCGAGCTCGCCACCCCCGGCCTGCTGGCCATCATGACGCCGATCGCGGTCGGCTTCGCCCTCGGGTACGCGCCGCTCGGCGCCTTCCTGGGCGGCGCCATCGCGGCGGGCGTGCTGATGGCGGTGTTCCTGTCCAACTCCGGCGGGGCCTGGGACAACGCCAAGAAGCTCGTCGAGGAGGGCCACCTCGGCGGCAAGGGCAGCGAGGCGCACGAGGCGACCGTCATCGGCGACACCGTCGGCGACCCGTTCAAGGACACCGCCGGCCCCGCGATCAACCCGCTGATCAAGGTGATGAACCTGGTCGCGCTGCTGATCGCGGACGCGGTGGTCACCTACGCGGGCAACACCCTGCTGCGCGTCGTGGTGACCGTGCTGTCCGTCGCGGTCATCGTCGCGGCCATCGTGATCTCCAAGCGGCGCGCCGACCCGATCGGCGAGCCGCCCGCGGAGCCCGCCGTCGAGGGCGGCTCCCCGGAGGCGACGGAGAGCGGCGAGGCCAAGGGCGGCGCCATCGAGGAGGGCCCCGAGGAGGCCATAGTGGGCGCCGAAGGTGCCGCGGGGGGCGTGGGGGGTCGTCCCCCCTCGAAGGGCGCAGTGGGCGCCGAGGGTGCCGAGTCGGGCAGCGAGGAGCCGTCCGGCAAGTCCTGACCGCTTGAGGCAGAGGGGCCGGTGGCGACGCGCCACCGGCCCCTTCCGCGTTCCCCGGGGCCGTGTCTGGACCACCCGGCACCGGTCGTACGCTGTACGCGAGGGCTCGGACGTCCCGCGCCCGGACCCAGATTTCAGGAGGCGGCCTTGGCGAGCAGCGGCAGCGGGAAGCCGGGCATGTCGGGGCCCAAGGGGTTCGCCGTCGTGATCGGCGGGATGCTTCTCGTCATGCTCGTGCTCTGGGGCATCGCGGCGCTGGTCGCGCCGTAGGGTGGCGGCCATGCCGACGCTCATCGTGCTCCGCCACGCCAAGGCCGTCGCCGGCCTCGGCACGTCCGACATCGACCGGACCCTCAACGACCGCGGGCGGCGCGACGCCGCCGCCACCGGCGACTGGCTGCGCGCCGGCGACCTCGTCCCCGACCACGTCCTGTGCTCCACGGCGGCGCGGACGCGCGAGACCCTGGACCTGCTGTCGCTCGACGCCGCCGTGAGCTTCGAGGCCGGGATCTACGGCAACGACCCCGACCACCTCCTCTCCCTCGTCTCCGAGGCGCCGGAGGACGCCGGGCGGGTGCTGCTCGTGGGGCACAACCCGTCGGTGCACCAGCTCGTCCACGACCTGACCGGGCAGGCCCCCGACTCCTTCCCCACCTGCGCGCTCGCCGTGATCGACCTGCCGGGGGCGTGGACGGACGCGCGGCCCGGCGCCGGTACGCTCCGCACCGTCCACACCCCGAAGGGCTGACTCAGGAACGCGGCTCGGCGGCCTCCAGCGCCGTGTCGATGACCGTGGCCGCGTCCCGGCGCAGCGCCCGGATCGTGTGGCGGGTGCCGGACACCTGGAGGAGGGCGTGCCGCAGCGGGGTGGGCTCGTCCCGCCCGACACCGGCCTTGATCTCGGCGCGCCGCCGCCGCGTCAGCGTGGACAGGTGCGCGTCGAGGTCGGCGAGCTCCTCGCTGAGCTCCTCGGCCGGCGTGCCGGCCTCCGGGTCGAGGTCCGCCGGCTCCTCCAGGAGCCCGGCGGCCTCCTCCAGCTGGTCGGCGACCCGGTCGAGGATCTCGGGGATCGGGCCGGTGTCCACGGCCTTCTCGCGGGCGAGCCGCGCCACCGCGATCAGGTGGTCGCGGCTGCGGTGCGCGGCGTCCACGGTCCGGCGCAGCAGGGCGATCAGCTCGGTGTCGGGCAGCCGCTCCTGGCCGAGCCGCGTCCGGGTCTCGGCGACCGCCTCCGCCGCCCGTTCCGCCGCCACGATCGTCTCGTGCGGCAGCCGGACGCGCTCCCCGGCGAGGACGTCCGCCGTGGCGCGGATGAGGCCGGCGTGCGTCCGCAGCAGCCGTTCGAGCTGGACGGGGAGCCGCTCCAGGTGCCCCGCGGGCCACAGCAGCCGGACGGCGAGGTAGGCCATCAGCGTCCCCGCGAACGTCAGCCCGATCCGCTCCCCGGCGGTGCGCCAGTCGGCGGGCGTGGAGAAGTCGAGCAGCAGCATCGCCAGCGGAGTCCCGAACAGCGCCCAGTAGGAGTAGTTCACCGGCTTCATCGCGAACCCGGCGACGGCGAAGCAGAGGACGGTCAGCGCGATCGTGATCTCCCCGGGCGCCAGGGTGAGGATCACCGCCGCCACGACGGACCCGGCCGCCGTCCCGCCCACCCGCTGGACGAGCCGCTCGACCGTCTCGCCGTAGGTGGCGCGCAGGCTCAGCATCGCGGTGATCGTCATCCAGTGCCCGTGCGGGATCTCGAACGCGGCGGCCAGCGCCATCGACACCAGCGCCGTCACGAACACCCGCGACACCTGCCGGAACCTCGGGGACCGCGTCCGGACGGCGCGGCGCAGCCGGTCCCATGCCGGCGTCGGATCGAGCGTGTCGGGCATGCGCGGCGCGCCGAGCCCGATGCGCAGCCCGCCCGCGACGACGCGGCGCGCGGACGCGACCTCGCCGGCGATGCGGTCGATGGAGCGGCGCACCTGGCCGATCAGCGCGACCGCGACGAGGTCCTCGTCGCCGGCGAGCCCGGCGCGCCTGATCTGCTCGGCGGCGCGCCCCATCCGCCGGACGGCGGCGGACTCCTCCCGGCCGAGCGGCGCCTCGCCCGCCGTCGCGATCGCGCCGGCGAGCAGCCGCAGCCGCGCCGCGAGCGCCGAGATCGCCGTCTGCGTCTCCAGCCGCCACTCGCGGTCCGGCGGGTAGTTCTTCGCCGCCTCCAGGACGGCCTGCAGCGTCACCGTCTCGTGCAGGACGCGGCCGAGGGCGTCGATGAGCCGCTCGGGCCGCGTGGGGTCCCCGTCCCCGCGTCCGGACCGGTACAGCGCGTAGGTGGAGCGCGCCGCCGTCAGCGCCTCCGACGCGGCCCGGCGCTTGGCCTCCCAGTCCGGGATCCGGGTGACGGCCAGCAGGTCGGGGTTCGTCAGCTCGACCGCGTCGAGCGGCGCCGCGTCGGGCGCCCCCACGTCCTCCGCGACGGCGTCCAGCGCCTCCGCGACCGCGTCGGAGGCCTCGCTCAGCGCCTCCCGCAGCGGCAGCAGCCGCCGCGCCGGGTACGGCGCCAGCAGCAGCAGCGCGGTGAGCAGCCCGCCGGCCAGCTCCAGCAGGCCGACGTTCAGGACGTCCGCGGACTCCGGCCGGACGGCGCTCAGCAGCACCGCGAGGCTCGCCGTCGCCCCGATCCGCGGCACCGCCACCCCGAGCGCGACCAGCGGCGGCACCACGAGCACGGTCGGCCACAGGTGCTCGCTGAGCAGCCCGCCCACCCCCGCGCCGACCGACACGATCAGCACCCCTGCGGCCAGGTTCCGAGCCTGCGCCCCGTAGGGCCCCTCGGGCGCCCGCAGGGCGACGAGATAGGCCCCGAGCGCGACCATCGACCCCTGCGCCGGATGCTCGTTCACCGCCCCCACGAGCAGGGGCGCGGCCATGGCCACAGCGGCGGCCACCCCGTACATGGGCGCCACCTGCCCATGGGCTCGGGCCAGGGTCTCCCGAACCCGCGCATAAGCCCCCACCGGCCGCCGCAACATGATCCAGATCTACCCGAACCCCCCTTCCCTCCGAACCTCACCCGCCTCGTGGCGGAGGTTCGATTCGCGCTCTCTTGGAGTCCGAACATCAGCCGGGGGCACGGGCAGGCGCGTGGAGCGAGCGCAGCGAGCGGAGGGCGCATGCCCGTCGACGCAGGCGACCGCAGCGACGCCGCGCACGTCAGTACAGGCACGACAGACCGCAACCGTGGCGTGAGGATCGCCTGCGTCGTGACGGGGGGTTCCAGGGGGGTCGCTACCCCTGGGAATCTAGAGCGTCTGCGGCCTCTACCTCTTCTCGGGAGATGCCCAGGAGGAAGACGATGGTGTCGAGGTAGGGGACGTTGACGGCGGTGTCGGCGGCCTGGCGGACGACCGGTTTGGCGTTGTAGGCGATGCCGAGGCCGGCGGCCTGGAGCATGTCGAGGTCGTTGGCGCCGTCGCCGATCGCGACCGTCTGGCTGACCGGGATGCCGGCCTCGCGGGCGAAGCGCTCCAGGGCGGCGGCCTTGCCGGCGCGGTCGATGACCTGGCCGGTGACGCGGCCGGTGAGCTTGCCGCCGGCGATCTCCAGGGTGTTGGCGGCGGAGTAGTCGATGCCGAGGTCGTCGACGAGGGCGTCGGTGACCTGGGTGAAGCCGCCGCTGACGATCGCGAACTTGTAGTCGAGGCGCTTGAGGGTGCGGACCATGGTGCGGGCGCCGGCGGCCAGCCGCAGCTTGCCGCGGACGTCGTCGATGGCGGAGGCGTCCAGCCCGGCGAGGAGGGCGACCCGCTCGCGGAGGGAGCCCTCGAAGTCCAGCTCGCCGCGCATGGCGGCCTCGGTGACCTTGGCGACCTCGTCCAGGCAGCCGGCGTGCTCGGCGAGCAGCTCGATGACCTCGCCCTGGATGAGGGTGGAGTCGACGTCCATGACGATCAGCCGCTTGGCGCGCCGGTGCAGGCCGCCCTGCTGGACGGCGACGTCGACCTGCTGCTCGGCGGCCTCGACGGCGAGCCCGGCGCGCAGCGCGTCCGGGTCGGCGCCGGAGACGTCCATCTCGATGCAGGTGACGGGGTTCTGCGCGAGCCGCTCGATGCGGTCGATGTTGGCGCCGTGGGCGGAGATCCGGCCGGCGATCCCGGCCATGGCGGCGGGCTTGAGCGGGTTGCCGAGGACGGTGACGTGCAGCCGGCCGCCGGGCCGGTGCGTCCGCTTGTTGCGCCCGGTGGACAGCTCGATCTCCATGTCGAGGTCGTTCGCGACGTGCTCGGCGGCGTTCCACACCCGTCCGATGTCGGCGCCCTCGGTGTAGGCGAGCAGGACGCCGAGGACGAGCCGGCCGCGGATGACGACCTGCTCGACGTCGGCGACCGTCAGCGGGAACTGGGAGAGTGTCCGGAAGAGACGCGACGTCACGCCGGGGCGGTCGCGTCCGGTGAGCGTGATGAGCAGCGTGCGCTGCGCTGACCCGTCCATACGTTCACAACGGTACCGGCCGCGCCGCACGCCTCGTCCGGCAGGTCCGGCATGCGAGACGGGGGGACTAACCGGCCACGATCAGGTTGAGGTCGCCGAACTCGTGCCAGAGGTAGCCCTCGGCCAGGGCGGACTCGTAGGTGGCGGCGAGCAGTTCGCGGCCCGCGATGGCGGTGAGCATCATCAGGTGGGACGACCGGGGCTCGTGCAGGCCGGTGAGGAGCCCGTCCACGGCCCGGACGCCGCTCTCGGGCGTCACGACGTGCTCCGTCCAGCCCGAGGACGGTTGGACGCGTCCAAAGGCGTCTGCGGACGTCTCAAGGGCGCGCACGGCGGTCGTGCCGACGGCGATCACCCGGCGCCCCCGCGAGCGGACGTGCTCGACGAGCGCGGCCGTCGATTCGGGGACCTCGTAGCGTTCGGCGTACGGGGGCTCGTGGGCCTCGGGCGACGCGACGCCCGTGTGGAGGGTGAGCGGGGCGAACAGCACCCCGCGGGAGACCAGGCGCGTCACGAGCTCGGGCGTGAACGGGCGGGCGGCGCTCGGCATCTCCGCGCTGCCCGTCGAGCGGTCGTGCGCGAAGGCCGTCTGGTAGGCGGAGACCGGCCAGTCGCGGCGCACGTACCCGTACCGGATCGGCGTCCCGTATCGCCGCAGGTAGGGGACGACGTCGGTGCTCAGCCGGGCCTGCCAGAGCCGGTCGGACTCCCGGGATCCGGCGGCGTGCCGTCCGACGAGGGTGAGGGTGGCGCCGCCGGGCATCGGGATCCACTCGCCGGGGCAGCCGCCGGAGTACGGGCGGCTGGACTTGCCGGCGAGGCGGCGCAGCTCGACGATCCACAGCCGGTCGTCCGCGCCGGGCACCGGGGTGGAGAAGTGCACGCTGATCCGGTCGAGCCGGACGGCGGCGGGCAGCGTGGCCGAGGTGTTGACGACGAGCAGGTCGCCCGGGTCCAACAGCGCGGGCAGGTCGCGGAACTCGTGGTGGGCGACCTCGCCGGTGGCGCGCCGCCCGACGAGGAGCCGGACGCCGTCGCGGGTCCGGCCGCGCGCTTCGGGCGGCTCGTGCGCCTCCAGGGCCGGGGGCAGGGTGAACTCGACGGTCATTTCCGGACCTCCAGGCGGAGTGCGGCGATCACGCCGAACACGGCGATCGCGGCGAACAGCGCTCCGGCGACGGCGAGCCCGGCGCCGAGCCGGGCCGCGCCGAAGCCGGTGACCAGCGCGCCCGCGACCCCGACCACGAGGGACGAGCCGAGGGTGTCGCTGATCTGCAGCGCGGACGAGTTGACGCCCTGCTCGTCCTCGGGCGACAGGTCGAGGAGCAGGACGGAGAGGCTGCCGATGGAGAAGCCCATCCCGGCGCCGCCGATGATCCAGGCGGGGGCGGTGAGCCAGCCGGAGATCTGGAGGGCGACGGTGGCGAGGACGATCCCGCCCGCGAGGAACACGGCGCCGAGGACGGCGAAGAACTCGCGGGACCGCTCGGAGCGGGCCTGGATCTGGGACGCCGCCGACCAGCCGAGCGCGCCGACCGTCAGGACGATCCCCGCCTGCGTGGCGGTGAAGTGGTGCAGCCGGGTCAAGGCCAAGGGGATGAACACGTCGGTTCCGAAGAACGCGCCGGCCAGCAGGCCGCGCACGAGGACGACGCTCGGCAGCCCGCGGCGCAGCCGGAGCGTCCCGGCGGGCAGCAGGCGCGGCAGGCCGAACGCCAGGCCGGCGAGGCCGATGAGGACCGCGGGCACGATCGTCCAGCCCGTCCCGTCGAGGCCGTACAGGAGGGTCCCGGCCCCCGCGGCGACCAGGGCGGCGGCGAGGTAGCGCGGCCGTCCCGCCACCGGGGAGCCGGTGACCGTCCCGATGCCGCGGAGCACCGGCAGCAGAAGCAGGGTCGGCGGGACCACCAGCGGGATCAGCCCGAGGAACACCCACCGCCAGCCGATGTGCTCGGCCACGGCGCCGCCCGCCGCGGGGCCGATCAGCGACGGCAGCACCCACGCCGCCGACAGCGCCGCGAACACCCGGGACCGCATCTCCTCGGGGTAGACGCGGGCGATCACCACGTACATCGCGACCAGCGCGACGCCCGTGCCGAGGCCCTGGACGGCGCGCCCGGCGACGAACAGCCACATCGACGGCGCCGCGCCCGCGACCACCAGCCCGGCGACGAACGTGCCGAGCCCGATCATCAGCGGCCGGGACGGCCCGGACCGGTCGACCCAGCCGCCCGCCAGCACCGTGGACAGCAGGCTCGTGATCAGGGTGGAGCTGAAGCCCCACGCGTACAGCGACAGGCCGTTCAGGTCGCCCGCGACCAGCGGCATGACGGTGCCGACGGCCATGCTCTCGAACGCCAGCAGCGTCACGACCATGACGATCCCGAGCGTCGCGCCCCGAAGCCCGGACCCCATCACGCTCCGCCCGGCGACCGTCTCCCGTCCGGGCTCCAGGACGGTCGTCATCGCGCGCCCGCCAGGTCCGCCACCCGGTACCGGCCGCTCGGGAGGCGGTCGGCGACGAGCCCGCGGAGCACGGCGGCGGCCTGCTCGGGCGGCGGTGCCGCGTCCGCGTCCTCGCCCGCCGCGCGCAGCATGGCGGTGTTCATCTCGCCCGGGTCCGCCCACCACACGGCGACGCCGGGCTCCTCGGCGGCGAGGACGTTCGACAGCTGCTCCAGCGCCGCCTTGGACGTCCCGTAGCCGCCCCACGCCTCGTAGTTCTCCACGGCCGCGTCCGACGTGATGTTGAGGATCGCGCCCCGCCGCTCCCGCAGGCCCGGCAGCACGGCCTGGATCAGCGCGAGCGGCGCGAGGACGTTCGTCGCGAGCGTGTCCGCCAGGGCGTCGGCGGGGAGCGAGGCGAGCCGCGGCATCGGCGTCGGGCCCAGCGTGCTCGCGTTGTTGACGAGCAGGTCGAGCCCGCCGCCGGCCGCGCGGGCGAGGGCGGCCCGGTGCGCGGGGTCGGTGACGTCCCCCGCGATCGCGGTCGCGCCGGTCTCGTCCGCGACCGCCGCCAGCGCCGCCGCGTCGCGCGCGTCGATGACGAGGTTCCAGCCGTCCTCGGCGAGGCCGCGGGCGAGCGCCCGCCCGAGCCCCCGGGAGGCTCCGGTGATCAGTGCCGTCTTCATGCTCTCGACGCTAGGAACCGGGGCGTTCCGGGACATCGGCCGACGGGCCCCCGGGACCGTCGTCAGATGGTCCTAGGACCGGTGTCCCCTCCCGGGGGACGGCACCGCGCCGGCACGTACTTCCTCCGGCTGATTCGGGAAGACGCGCCCAGAGAGTACGGTCTTCACATGTGAGCACCGCGGGGCGCTCGCAGGGGGAGACCGAGAGGCCGGGATGGAGACCGACGACGCCTGCCGCGGCGACCAGGGCGCGACCCTGCACGCCGTGAGCTCCGCCGTGCTCGCGGTCACCCGGCACCTGTCCGTGCACGAGGTGCTCCAGGTCATCGTCCGGGCGGCGGCGCAGCTGCTGGACGCCAGGTACGCGGCGCTCGGCGTGCCCGACGACGAGGGCTCGTTCGCCGAGTTCGTCGTCGAGGGCGTCTCCGACGAGGACTGGGAGCGCATCGGCCCGCTGCCCCGCCAGCACGGCATGCTCGCCGCGATGCTGCACGGCGACACGCCCAAGCGGCTCGCCGACATCCGCCGGGAGCCCGAGTTCGAGGGGTGGCCGGTCGCGCATCCCGTCCTGAAGGACTTCCTCGGCGTGCCGATCCGCGACGGCGAGGACGTCATCGGCATCATCTTCCTGGCCAACAAGCGGCGTCCGGGCGGCTTCGGCCAGGACGACGAGGACGTGCTCACCCTGTTCGCCGCGCACGCCGCGATCGCCATCACGAACGCCCGCCTCTACGAGCGCAACCGCGAGCTGACGGTCGTCGCCGAACGCAACCGGCTGGCCCGCGAGCTGCACGACGCGGTGGCGCAGAAGCTCTTCTCGCTGCGGCTGACGGCGCGCACCGCGGCCGCGCTGGCCGAGCGCGACCCCGGCCGGACCGTCAAGGAGCTGGAGCAGGTGGAGCGGCTCGCCGCCGAGGCCCTCGCCGAGCTGCGCGCCGTGATCTTCGAGCTGCGTCCGGCCGATCTCGCGGACGGCCTGGTCTCGTCCCTGCGCAAGCACGTCGAGGTGCTGGACCGGGCCTACGAGACGGCCGTGGGCATCACCGCCGACGAGGCCGTCGTCCTGCCGGAGGAACACGAGGCCGTCGCGTTCCGCATCACGCAGGAGGCGCTCTACAACGCGCTGAGACACGCCGGTGCGCGGACCGTCCAGGTGCGTCTCGGCACCGAGCACGACCGTGCGGTGCTGGAGGTCTCCGACGACGGCGCCGGGTTCGACGCGTCCGACACCGATCCGCAGGGCGGGCTCGGGCTTGCCTCCATGCGCGACAGGGCGTACTCGATCGGCGGGGCGCTCACGATCGACGCCGCCCCGGGGAGGGGCACCACCGTCCGGCTGGAGGTGCCCCTGTGAGCCCGCGGCGCGAAGCGATCAAGGTGCTGATCGCCGACGACCACCCGGTCGTCCGGCAGGGGCTGCGCACCTTCCTCGGCATCCAGGACGACATCGAGGTCGTCGGCGAGGCCGAGGACGGGACGTCGGCCGTGACACTGGCCGAATCCCTGGAGCCCGATATCGTGCTCATGGACCTCAAGATGCCCGGCGCCGACGGCCTCACCGCGCTGACGGAGCTGCGGGCTCGTGGGGTGCAGGCACGGGTTCTGGTCCTGACCAGCGTGACGGAGCGCGGGCACGTGCTGCCGGCCGTACAGGCGGGTGCGGCCGGGTACCTGTACAAGGACGTCGACCCGCAGGCGCTCGTCCAGGCGATCCGGGCGGTCCACGACGGGCACGTGCTGTTCGCGCCCGACGCGGCCGAGGCGATGCTGCGGGACGGGACGGCGGACGGCGGCGGTGGGGACGACCGCGGCCTCGCCGCGCTGACCGAACGGGAACGGGAGGTGCTCGTGCACATCGCGCGGGGCAGGTCCAACCGGGAGATCGCCCGCGCGCTCGTGGTGTCCGAGAAGACGGTCAAGACGCACGTCAGTAATCTGCTCATGAAACTGGGAGTCCAGGATCGGACGCAGGCGGCGCTGTACGCGGTCCGGCACGGTGTCGGAACGTCCGGCGCGGCCGGGGAAACCGGGGAGACCACCGCCCGCGGCTGATACAACTCCTCTGACAGGATCGTCATCGAAATTGGTATGAACGTAGCAATCAGGTACGCAGCAGGCAGTGACATCGGGTGCAACCGGGAGAACAACGAGGACTCCGGGTACGCCGGTGCACGGTTGATCGCGGTCGCGGACGGCATGGGCGGCTATGCGGGCGGCGAGGTCGCGAGCTCGACCGTGATCGGCTCCTTGCGCTCGCTGGACACCGATGCCCGTGAAGACGATCTTGTCGACATGCTGGGCCGCGCCGTGGCCGAGGCCAACGAGAAGTTGCGCATCGTCCGGGAGGAGCGCCCCGACCTGAGCCGGATGGGCACCACGCTCACCGCCATGCTCTGGTCCGGCGAGTCCGTCGCGCTGGCGCACGTCGGCGACTCGCGCGGCTACCTGCTGCGCGACGGCGAGCTCTTCCAGATGACGCAGGACCACACGATGGACGAGCTGCTCAAGGCGGAGGCCGAGCAGGCGGGCCAGACCGCCGACCCGGCCGAGACGTCGCGGCTGTCGCACGTCCTGTACCGGGTGCTGGACGGCCGCGACGACCGCGAGCCCGACCTGCGCCTGCGCGAGGCCCGCCTCGGCGACCGCTACCTGCTGTGCTCGGACGGCCTGAGCGGCCCGGTCGACGCGCAGCAGATCTACGAGGTGGTGTCCGCCGAGGCCGACCCGCAGCGGGCCGTCGACCGGTTGATCGAGCTGGCCCGGGAGAACGGCGGACCGGACAACATCACCGCGGTCATCGCCGACGTCGTCGAGGCGGAGCACTTCACCGGCGCCGAGGGTCCCATGGTCGTCGGTGCCGCCGCGCAGAGCTGACCCCCGCGGATCCGGCGTCACGCGGTCCCTGCTCTCGCGTGAACGCCGCCGGCACGGCGGGATCCGGCCGATTCATTCATACTCGTCCCGCTAAAGAGTGCGCACGTAGCTGCCGTTTTGTCCTACTCTTACCCCGAGGTGGTGTCGCCCTGCGCCGCGTAACGGTCCGGTAGCGGATCGTTGCCCGCGCTTGACCCGCCTCAGGGTGCACCCGGTATACGGGTCACTCACCTGTACGTACTGAGGCGGAGGATTCGTTGGGGGGAGCGCCCGGGACGGCGCCCGCCGGTACACCGGAAGGTGTGCTCGGGGGGATCGTCAGCCGGACCCTCACCGCAGCGCGGCACGGACCCCTGGGTGTCGTGCTGCGCGTCGCGGCGATGGCCACCGCGGCCATCGGCGCGGCTTGGATCCACCGCGTGAACGACCCCGGTGTGCTCTGTCCCCTGAGGGCATTCACCGGAATCCCGTGTCCCATGTGCGGGGGCACGACCGTGTTCATCGAGTTCGGCTCGGGGCGTCCCGCCCAGGCCGTCCTCGCGAACCCGGTCGCGCTCGCCGGCGCCGTCGTCGTCGCCGCCGCACCGCTGGGCCTGGGAGGCCGGTGGTGGGCACTCCAGCCGAAGACCCGTGCCTGGATGCTCGGCACCGCCCTCGCGGGGGCGGAGCTGTGGCAGCTCGTCCGGTTCGGTGTTCTGCGCGTTTGAGCCGCGGTCGATCCTCGGTCAGACTTGCGGAGCCCACCGGGTCCGGCGGGCGTCACATAACCACAGGGTCAATCAATAAGGAGCAAGTGTGGGTAACCCCTACGACCCGTACGGTCAGCAGCCGGGCTACGGGCAGCAACAGCCCGGGTACGGCCAGCAGCCTCCGGCCCAGCCCGGCTACGGTCAGCAGCCCCCGGCCCAGCCGGGCTACGGTCAGCCCCCGGCGCAGCCCGGGTACGGTCAGCCCCCGGCGCAGCCGGGCTACGGCCAGCCCCCGGCCGCCCAGCCGGGGTACGGCCAGCAGCCTCCCGCCCAGCCCGGCTACGGCGCACCCGCCCAGCCGGGGTACCAGGAGGTCCACCACCACCACTACGGCTCGACCGGCCAGCTGGCCGAGTGGGGCTCGCGTGCGGGCGGCTACATCATCGACTACCTGATCTTCGCCGGTCCGGTGTTCGTGCTGTACATCCTGATGATCATCCTGTCCAGCTCCGGCAGCGGCGGCGCGGCCCTGTTCGGCCTGCTGCTCATGCTGATCGGCGCCGCCATCTCCATCGCGGGCGGCCTCTGGATCTGCTACCAGGAGGGCACCACCGGCCAGTCCATCGGCAAGCGCCAGATGGGCATCCGCCTCGTCAGCGCCCAGACCGGCCAGCCGATCGGCTTCGGCATGGCGTTCGTCCGCAAGATCGCGCACGTCGCGGACAGCTTCGCCTGCTACATCGGCTTCCTCTGGCCGCTGTGGGACGACCGCAAGCAGACCTTCGCCGACAAGATCTGCAACACCCTCGTGGTCCGCGCCTGACCACACCTGCAAAAACGGGGCGCCCCCACCGGGGCGCCCCGTTTCGCTTTACAGGGAGGGTGCTCCGCTCCAGGTACCGGGTCGGGTCATTGTGGGGGAGAACCCCCACGCCCCCCCGGAGGGGTTCGACCCGGTACCTTCCGCTCCGCTAGCTGTACTCGGTCATGATCTTGGTGACAGTCGGGTGATGGGCGGCTTGCCGCCCAGGGCTGAGTGGGGGCGTGCGGTGTTGTAGTGCTCCAGCCAGGGTCCGAGTGCTTGTGTGCGCTGGTCGTTGCTGGTGTAGGGGCGTCGGTAGGCCCATTCGGTGGCCAGGGTGCGGTTGAGGCGTTCGGCCTTGCCGTTGGTCCATGGGCAGCGGGGGCGGGTGAACTTCTGCCGGGCGCCCAGTTCGGTGCAGGCCTGCTGGAAGGCGGCCGAGACTCGGTAGTTGCGGGCGTTGTCGGTCAGGACCCG
>NZ_FOVH01000022.1 GCF_900115095.1 Actinomadura madurae | reverse complement strand
CCGGTACTAATAGGCCGAGTGGCTTGAACACACATGACGTTCAAACCGAATCGCTGTTGTGAGTTGTTCGCGTCCCTGTGTGGTTCCTGGAAAACAACCGGGAACCCGCATTAATCAAGTGAATACCGAGCCTGGCTCGGACGTTGAGACTTGCACACCCCCGCTGGGGGGTGGTGCGTTGAGGCGTTCGGTGGTTTTGGCGAGGGGGAAACACCCGGTCCCATTCCGAACCCGGAAGTTAAGCCTCTCAGCGCCGATGGTACTGCATGGGAGACTGTGTGGGAGAGTAGGACACCGCCGGACCTATATTGCAGGAAGGCCCCGCCGATTTCGGCGGGGCCTTTCTCATTTCACCCTGTGGTAGGCGGTTGTGCGGAAGCAGCGCGCCATCCCGCCTGTTCTACCTGACATGGCGATGACCACCGCATCACCCGACGCCACCGAGCCCCTTGTCGTCCGAGACTTCGACGTTCCACGCTCCCGGATCTTCGATGCCTGGACCGACCCCGGCCAGCTCTCCCGGTGGATCAGCCCAGAGGGATGCACCGCTCCGCGCGCCCTCATCACCATCGACCTGCGCATCGGTGGCCGTTATGACTACTGCCTGGTTCAGACGTCCGATGGCACCCGCTTCTGGATGCGCCAGGAGATCACCGCCCTGGAACCATCGGCCTTGCTCGCCTTCGCCTCTGGGCCGATGCCCGAACACGGTCACCCCGATCCGGTCACCACTCGCGTCGAGCTGCGTGAGTACGGCTCCCGCGCTCGCCGACATCGGTGTGTCCTGTTCCCGGCGACGTTCGAACCCGTGCACGCGGCTCCAGAGCGCCTGGAGGCCTGGAGCGGCGAACGATACGAGCGCGGCCGCAGACTGATCCTGATGCTCTACAGCCACGTGGAGGACGGTCGCGACGATGAACGCGCTCAAGGAATGGCGGACCTACTGGAGCAGCTCGCCCTGCCCACGCCCAAGTACTGACCCCGGACGTTGGCAGCCGACCGGATGCGAGAGTGGCCGACAGTGTCTGCTCAGGACGAGGCCACCAGTTGGGAGAGGTGGTCGAAGGAACGGTTCCAATTCGCCGCAGCGGCGGGCCGACGCTCGGCGGGGTAGGGGCGGATGAATGTCATGCGTGTACCGGCGGGCTGATCCCGTTCTGGTAGGGGGCGGACTCGAAGGGCTCCCGGATCACCGAGGCTTCGTCCACACCGCTCTCTTCGATCTGGTCGTAGACGAGATCCACCCACGGGTCGCTCGCCAGCAACTCGCCGAACCGGACGGCGACCCAAGGGTGCAGCCCCTTGTCACCGCCCCTGGCCCGGTAGGACTCGCGTTGTGCTTACTGGAGCACCTTGCTCGCTCTCTCTTTCTCGTCCTGCCCGATAAGGACGTGCCACTCAAGGTGGGCCGCATAGCCAGCGAATGTGCCGTCGCACCTCCCCCGCGTGTAGCTGAGTGGCTCCAGGGCTGCGGCGGGATCGCCGCTCTGGATGAGGAGGTTGCCGAGTAAGACGTCGGCGACGTCTCCGGAGTGCGTGCCCTTGCGGGCCTTGAAGACCCGCTCGAACCCGTCCCGGGCGGTGTCCGGGTCGCCGGTGAGCTGGGCCGCGAGGCTCGGGAGAAGCGTCCGGCCCTCGTCCGAGGACGTGCCCGACTTGAATTCCGGGGTGAGCATCACCGCGGCGAAGGGCCCCCAGCCAGGGGTCCTCTCCCGCGGCCACCTGTCCCAGGCGGGGCCGGTGGGAGCCGCCGAGCCCGCTCTCGCTGATCTCGATGCCCGCCTGCGCTATCGCCGCATGCCCGGACACGCTGGTACGTCCCGTATCGGCGATCGCCGTCAACACCCCCCGTGCCTGGGCGGCGTTACCCGCCCTGTACGCCGCAAGACCGCGTTCGACCTCGTCCGGCACAGGGCTCAACGGGTCGGCAGGGAGCGTAAAGGGCCCTTCCGTCGGAGTCGAGCAGGGATTCATCGGTCATGTGGCCGCCTCCCATGGAGAACGCATCAAAACGATCATGCCGGAGGCGGCCGACAACCGCTCCCAGGCGTAGGCGGGCCACCGGAGCAGACCGATGTCGTTGAAGGTCCTGGCCGAGGGGTGGAAGACCGAGCGCTCGGTGGCGATGATCGACAGATGGACGCCCGAACCCGTCGAACCACTCTTGCGACCGTGAGGCGCTGGACCGAGGTCAGCACAGCATGACCGGCCATCGCGAACGTCCGCTGCTCTTTCTGGACGTTGACGGGCCGCTTCTCCCGTTCGGTGAGGGCCCGGAGGGGGAGCGGCCGGCGACCACACCTGACACTGCCCTTGCGCGGCTCACCATGGACGTAGGGCGCCGGCTGGCGGCACTACCGGGCGACCTTGTCTGGGCCACGACCTGGGAAGACGAAGCGAACGTCGAGATCGCCTCCCGTATCGGGCTGCCCCGGCTACCGGTCGTGAAGTGGCCGGATCCATCCGGCGATCACGAACGCGAGGACCGATGGTTCGGGCTCTGCTGGAAGACCAGGACACTGGTGATCTGGGCGTCCGGACGCCCCTTCGCCTGGGTCGATGACGAGATCACCGACGGCGACCGGGAATGGGTCTCAGCGCACCACAGCGGCCGGGCACTCCTCCACCACGTGCCGTCATTCCGCGGGCTAGCCGACGAAGACTTCGTGCTCCTCGATCATTGGCTCCGAACTGCGTGAGTCACTGGATCCGCCGCTCCATCTTCTCCGGGCGCACCCTGGACGAGACCCGCCGCCGCGCCAAGGCCGTCGGCCGCTTCCTCGGCGAGGCCCCATGGCTCTTCAAGGCCCGAGCCCGGCTTGGACCGGCCCCTGTCCCTCAATCGAGTGAGCGTCCTCAACATGTGCGGGTGCGTCCGGCGGGCTACCTGGGCTAAGTGCGCAGCCAGCCAAAGGCTGCTGGGGCGGAGCACAGGACGGAGATATGTCCGTCGTCTGCGGACAACCGCAGTTGGGCAGTGCGGCAGCGTTGGGCGAGCCACCGACCGTGGGCGCATGGGACGACCCGGACCTGCCCTCCAACGCAGGACAAGGACAGGGGCGGCGATGGCCAAGGCGTTAGCGATCGCGGCGACGTGCGACGCCGCCGAGGCCGCCCTCCGTCCCGGGTTCGGTGGGGATCGGTCGTATCCGGGCCGGTCGTAACCGATCCAGCGGATGGGATGGGCCGGTGCGGCCGAGAAGAGTGGTTGCGGGGGCATCCCGATGTTCGGGTGCCGTGGTGCCAGAAGATCCTGAGAAGGCGGCGGCGTGGTCGCGAACGGGCGAGGAGACTTGCCGTCATCGTCCGGTCCTGCCGTACCGGGTGAGGACGGTGGCGCCGATCTGCCGAGGTTCTCCCTTGCGATCGATGCTCACCGGTATGTACCGGCGGCATCGGCCGGACTCATCGGGCCTCGTCAGGGAATCCGCGGTGGCAGGTCGAAAGCCCGCAACACGGCGGGGGCGGCGAACACGACGTTGCGGCGGATCCGGCCGCCGATGATCGTGAGGACCTGGAGGGTGTGCAGCCGGTGCCCGCCGCCGGGTTCGGGCGCGTACGCGGCGAACGCCGGCTGGCCGTTGGCGCCGCCCGCGTCGCCCACGTCCGCCAGGGCCGCGCGGGTCCGCTGCAACGCGCTGTTGACGGCCGCGACGGTGGTCCCCAACTGCGCGGCGACCTCGGCGGCGGTGAACTCCAGCACGTCCCGGAGCACCAGGACGGCCCGTTGCCTGGGCGGCAGAACCTGCATCGCCGCCACCACCGCGAGCCGTACGTCACCCCGCACGTCCGCATCGACCCGCGCGTCGGGAAAGGGCTGGAGCCATGGAATGTCGAACACCGGCGTGAGCGGAGCGCCGGGATCGTCGCTGGGCGCGCCCAGCCCGGACGGCAGCGGCCGCCGTGAACGCCCTTCCAGCGCGGTCAGGCAGGCGTTGGTCGCGATCCGATACAGCCAGGTCCGCACCGACGCGCGTGTGCGGTCGTAGCGGTCGCGGGCCTTCCACGCCCGCAGCATCGTCTCCTGCACCAGGTCCTCGGCAAGTTTCGCGCTTTCGATGCGGGTGGCGCCGGCTCTTGCGCGTTACTCGGGCAGGTCGCGTGCGGGGAGGGCGAACATGGTCGCTAGGTCGATCGTCTTGCGGGGGGTCGGGCATTGCCTGGCCAGGCTGGTCTGGTCGAGCCGGCCGTTGCGTGCTTGGAACAGGAATCGCGCGGCGGGATGCTGTCGCATTTCGTCGGTGGTGAGCTCGTGGGCGACCCGGTGTGCTGCGGTGACCAGGGCAGGAAACGAGGACTGGAGTTCCGCGGCCCACTCTTCGACCGCCTCCAGCCAGGTGCGCGCGGCGGCGGGTGCCGAGGAGAACTTCGCGACCGTTTCGGCCAGCTCCTGCCAGGTGAAGTCCCGCCAAGGCTTGGTCTTCAGGACGGGCAACTGCCATTGGCGCTTGATGAGCGACCAATGGTCCGCGTGCGCTTTCACCGAGTGGACGGTGAATCCAGGCACGCACAGCGCGGTCAGGTTCCAGCCGTGGCAGGCACCGGTGTCCAGGCCGAAGACCCTGCCGTCGCGGATCAGCGGCTCATGCCCGGTCACGTGATGGCCGAACACCACCGGTTTGGTGTCGGTGTAGTGGTGGTGCCAGTGGCTGCCGGGGAACAGCGCGGTGAGCTCCCGTTCGCCGCTGGTGGTGCCGCAGAGGATTTCTTCCTTCTGGTCCGCCAGCGGCATTCCTGGCAGCATCGCGGCGTGGACGACGCGGACGTGGTCGTTCTCGAAGTAATACGGCAGCGTCCGCATCCAGTCGACTGCTTCGGTGTAGCGCTCGCCCAGTTGCAAGCGGGTGATCTCCTGTGCGTAGGAGAAGATCCCGCGTACATGCTTGCGCTCGTGATTGCCCATGACAGCGACCGAGTTCGGGCGTTCGCGGAAAAGACCGACCACCGCGCCCGGCGCCGGGCCCCGATCGACCAGGTCGCCGACGCTGACCAGCAGGTCGTCCGGCTGGAGGTCGACTTTCTCGAGCAGTTCGAGCAGTTCGTCGAAACAGCCGTGGATGTCGCCGATGATGATGCGCCGCACCCGGCGAGGGTAGGCAGGCGCCCGTTCGGCGTGCAAAGGAATATGTGTCGCCCCGCACAGGCGGACCATGACAACCTCTGTTCGTGACCCGGCCTCGCAACGAACAGCCCTCGCCTCGGACGCAGTGGGCCGTTCGTGGGCTGACGCTGCCGACTCACCTCATCGAACTCATCACCAGTGGACAGTGGCGGCACCCTGGTGAGCATGCGCTGCGAGCAGTCATGCCCTGGTTCACGGACCCTGTCGACTTCCTTGCTGATGTCGATGAGATCCGCCGGGAATCCCAGTCGCTCGATGATCTGACCGACAGCGAAGACCTCGCGCGGTTGTTCCGGCAAGCTCGCGGCAGTGCCGGCCCGGACCCCGTCGAGTTGCCCTGGCTCGACGTCGACCTGGCCGTTCTCATCGCGGTCTGCCGGTACGCCGGAGATGACACCGTCGCCGCGACCTTCTCCGCCTTCACCGGAGCCCTGGGCCTGGCCGGACCGCGGCGCTATGGCTACGTCGGGCCCGCCGAGATCCTCCAGCAGGTCCAGGCCGGCCGCCACGGGGAGGCCATCACCTCCCACCACGACCTCGCCATCTGGCTCGCACAGCAGGCCGCGCAGGACCGAGAGGAACCGTTCACGTTCGTCATCGACCTGACCGGGACGCTACGACTCGCCCCGCAGCGCAGCGAGCATGTGATCTGCGCCGGTGGCGAGGCGGTCCTGAGCGCGGGCGAGATCACCCTCACCCAGGACCGCGACCGCTGGGTGGTCAGCGAGATCAGCAACCAGTCGACGGGCTACTGCCCGGACGTGTCCTCCTGGCAGGCCGTTGCCGCGGCCCTCGGCCGAGCCGGTCTCGATCACCCCACCGCCTTCTCCCACCCGATCACCTTCCGGCGCTGCCCTCAATGCCACCAACGCAACATCGTCAAGGACGACCACTACGTCTGTGCCGTCTGTGAGACGCCCCTGCCCGACTACTGGAACATGGACGAGCCGGCCCGCGACACCGAAGCGTAGGACCGGGACCTCATCCGCCGGCGTCGGTGAGTTCCGCCTTCCGGCGCAGCAGGGTCGAGCGGCGCCTGTGCGCCCGGAAGGCGATCAGGACTGCCGCGGTGACGAGGACCGCGTTCACCGCCAGGGCGAGGACGAGACCCCGGTCCCGGACGGCGGCGAGCGTGACCGTGACGGTGGTGGTCAGAAGCGCGGCGGCCAGACCCAGCCAGGCGCCGATCACCCGGTCCAGGGCGAACAGCGGGGCACGCCGGGTGGCCGACCAGATCCCGTGGCCCGTCCAGGCCAGGCACACCAGGATGAGCAGTGCGAAGGACAGGCGAGTGCGGTCGGGGAGCGGCCCCGGCTCGGTGGCCCACAGGACCGTGACGAAGACCGTCCCGGCCAGGCCGGACAGCAGTGCCGCGACACCGCGCAGCCGTCGCCTGCGCGACAGCATTGGGGTCAGCCGCTCCAGCATCTCCTCCGCGGACGTGCGCGGTTCGTCGTTCATGGCCGATATCCCTTCTCGATCAGGTGCTCGCGCAACCGGCGTCGCGCACGGTGCAGGCGCGACTTGACCGTGCCGGCGGGGACCGCGCAGATCTGGGCGCATTCCGCGATCGAGAGGTCCTCCAGGTAGAACAGGATGAGGATCTCCCGTTCGAGGATCGGCAGGTCCGCTAGGGCCGCGACCAGTTCGGTCCGGTCCACGACCTGCTCGGCGAGGTCTTCGGACGGTGGTTCTTCGGCCTCGCCCGGCCTCTCGGCGGTCGTGTACTCGTGGCGGAGCCTGTCCAGAACGGCCCGCCTGGCGATGGTGAAGAGCCAGGGTCGGAACCGGCCCGGATTGCCCAGCCGGGGCAGCCCCCGCAGGACGGCGACCCAGATCTCCTGGGCCACGTCGTCCGCCCGCTCGGCGTCCAGCATCCGCCGGACGAACGTCCACACCGGGACGTGCCATCGGCCCACCAGCTCGGCGAACGCCTCTGGCTCCCCGAGCTGGCAGCGGACCACCAGCAGTTCATCGTCCATCCTCGACCTCCCGTCCCCCTCACAGTCGGCGGAGAAGGCCGTCAGGTTCACGCCTCCAGGGTCAGCCCGCGTCGACAGCAGGATGGCGGAGAAAACGGACCGCGAGGGCGGCGCCGGCGAGGCAGATCATCCCGGCCGTGAGGGTCGCCGCGTGCAGGCCGCCGAGGGTGGCCAGGGCCGGGCTCGTCGTGGGGGCCAGGGCGTCCGCGCGGGCGGTGACGACGGCGGCCAGGCCGGCGGTGCCGATGCCGCCGAGGAACTGCGGGAGCTGGGACAGGCCGCCCGCGGTGCCCTGCTCGTGGTCCCGCAGACCGGACGTCATGGCGGTGATGAAGCCGACCACCGTCAGGACGTGCCCGAATCCCATGGCACCGGACGCCGGCAGGAGGACGGCCAGGCCGTCCTGCGCGGGGAGCAGCACCATCGCGCCCGTGCTGAGCCCCTGCACGGTCAGACCGAGTCCCATGACGCGCGCCGAGCCGAGCGAGGCGATCAGCCTGGCGGCGAGTGCACCGGCGATCAGTGCCGTGGCGCCTTCGGCGAGGTAGGCCGCGCCGGTGGCGAGGGGTGAGTAGCCCAGGACGTCCTGCATGTAGAGGCTCAGCAGAACGGTCGTGCCGCCGCACATGCCGAACGTGACGAAGCCGAGGAGGCCGCTCCACTTCACGGTCGGCTTGTTCAGCAGGCCGAGCGGGATCAGCGGGGCCGGGTGCCACCGCTCCACCAGGAGGAACGCGGTGAGAGACAGCACGGCCAGGGCGAGGGAGGCCACCGTGGGCGGGCCTGCCCATCCGGCGCCGGCGCCGGTCGAGATGCCGTAGACCAGGGCGAACAGGCCGACGCTCGCGAGGGCGGCGCCGGGGACGTCGAGCCGGGCCGGGACGCGCGTGTCGGCCCGGGGGAGGACGGTGGCCGCGCTGAGCAGCACCAGCGCGCCGACGGCGACCAGGAACAGCATGGTCCAGCGCCAGTTCAGGCCGCTGGTGATCATGCCTCCGCCGAGGGTGCCGAGGACGAAGCCCAGCGACAGCACGGCGCCGTTGACACCGAGGGCCCGGGTGCGCTGCGGGCCTTCGGGGAAGACGGTCGTCATCAGCGCGATCGCGGTCGGCGCGATCATCGCGGCGGCGGTGCCCTGCCCCACGCGGCCGCAGATCAGCATCGCCGGGCCGGTCGCCAGCCCGGCGATGAGCGAGAACGCGCTGAACAGGGCGACCCCGAGGGTGAAGAGGCGGCGGCGGCCGACGATGTCGGCGACGCGGCCGAACAGCGGCAGCAGGCTCGCGGTCGGCAGCAGGCAGGCCGTCGCGACCCATTGCAGGGAACCGGCGTTCGCGAAGCCGAGGTCGCGTCCGATCTCCGGCAGCGCCACGGTCACGATCGAGAAGTCCAGTCCGTTCATGAAGGTGGCGCCGCAGAGGGTGATCAGGATCAGCGATCCTCGGCCGCCCAGCCGGCTCGTCTCTCGGGTATGCGGGTGTCTCGTCTCGGTCACGGGCTCCAGGGTGGAGCGGGCGGCGGGCGTTACCCAGGCCTCTGCTGGGGTCATCCCCGCGGTGCCTACACCTGGCAGGTGCAGGCAGGAACGGGAATCGGGAGGCATGCTGGACGGCATGCCGCAGAACTCCGAACTAGGCCAGTTCCTCCGGACGCGGCGCGCGCGGCTGCGGCCGGCGGAGCTTGGGCTACCCGATTACGGCGGGCGGCGGCGCGTCCCCGGGCTGCGCCGTGAGGAACTGGCGCAGCTCGCGGGCGTCAGCGCCGGGTACTACGCGCGGCTCGAACAGGGGCAGAGCCAGAACGCCTCCGATGCCGTCCTCGACGCGCTCGCCCGGGTGCTCCGGCTGGACGAGACCGAGCAGGAGCACCTGCGGAGCCTGGCAGGCCAGAAGGCGAAGGTCCGGCGGCGTCCGCGACCCGAGCGGCTGCGCCCCGCGGTCCGGCTGCTCGTGGACGCGTTCGGCGACGCTCCCGCGCTGATCCTGGGCCGCCGCTACGACGTGCTGGCCTGGAACCGTGCAGCGCACGCGCTGCTCGCCGGGCATCTGCCCTTCGAGGCCCCGGAGGACGTCCATGACCGGCCCAACATCGCCCGCCTCGTCTTCCTGGATCCGCACACGCGCGAGCTGTACGCCGACTGGCGGACCAAGGCGCGGGACACGGTCGCGGACGTGCGGCGGTGCGCCGCCCGCTATCCGGACGACCCGGAGCTGACCGGCCTGATCGGTGAGCTCACCGTGCACAGCCCCGAGTTCGCGGCGCTGTGGGCCGCGCATCCCGTGCAGGACTGCGCCGTCCGGTGCACGCGCGAGTTCCGGCACCCGCTGGTGGGGGCGATGACGCTGAACAACGAGATGATGGAGCTGTCGAACGACGAGGGGCAGCGCATGGCGGCGTTCACCGCCGACCCGGGCTCCCCGTCGGCGGAGGCGCTGCGCCTCCTCGTGCACCTCGCCGCCGAGAAGGCGCCACGGCCGGACGCCTCGCGCCCGGCCGCCTCGGGTGCGGTCACGCCTCCAGGGACGTCAGGAGAGCCGCGAGGTCGTCCAGTTCGTCCTCGCTGAAGACGTGGACGCCCGAGCGGCGCAGCAGCGCGGTCGTCACGCCGGTGCCGGGCACCGGAGAGCCCGTGAAGGTGCCGTCGTAGATGCGGTGGCCGCCGCAGGACGGGCTGCCCTCCTTGAGCAGCGCGACGCGTGCGCCGGACCGCCGCGCCGCGTCCAGGGCCAGCCGGGCGCCGCGCAGGAACTCCTCGGTCACGTCCTCGCCGGTGCCGGTGCGGATCCGGGCCGTCCCGTCGAGGACGTCGCCGCCGGCGCCGCCGACGATCTCCGCGGGCGGGCGCGGCACGCCCAGGCCGCCCGACACCTCCGGGCAGAACGGGACGAGACGCCCTTCGGCGCGCCACCGTTCGACGAGGCCGCCGCCCACCGGCTTGGCCTTCCCGTCGTAGCGGACGGGCCGTCCCACGAGGCATGAGCTGACCAGAATGCGCTCCACCCCTCCAGCCTAGGCGCGCTCTCCGGGCGTCTCTTGCGTGCCAGGTGGCCAGGGCGAATAGTGGGGACATCGCCCGTCTGCAGGGAGCCCGGCATGGTCCTTCTCGGCCGTCAGCTCCCCGAGGCCGCTCCCGAGCGGCGGCCCCGGGGCTCGGTGTTCGTGTCCTGGCTGACCACCACCGACCACAAGGTGATCGGGTACCTCTACCTGATCACGTCGTTCGCGTTCTTCCTCCTGGCCGGCCTGATGGCCATGGTGATCCGCGGTGAGCTGGCCGAGCCGGGCCTTCAGCTGGTCAGCAACGAGCAGTACAACCAGATGTTCACCATGCACGGCACGATCATGCTGCTGATGTTCGCGACCCCGCTGTTCGTCGGGTTCGCCAACGTGGTCATGCCGCTGCAGATCGGGGCGCCGGACGTGGCGTTCCCGCGGATGAACATGCTGAGCTACTGGCTGTTCCTGTTCGGCGGGCTGATCCTGTTCGCCTCGTTCGTCTCCCCGGGCGGCGCCGCGAGCTTCGGCTGGACGGGGTACACGCCGCTGAGCAGCGCGGTGCGCACCCCGGGCGTCGGCGGCGACATGTGGATCATGGGTCTGGTGCTGTCGGGCTTCGGGACGATCCTCGGCGGCGTCAACTTCATCACCACGGTCATCGGGATGCGCGCCCCGGGCATGACGATGTTCCGGATGCCGATCTTCACCTGGAACGTGTTCCTGACGAGCCTGCTCGTGCTGATGGCGTTCCCCGTCCTCGCCGCCGCGCTGCTCGCGCTGGAGGCCGACCGCCGGCTCGGCGCGCACATCTACGACGCGGCCACCGGGGGAGCGCTGCTGTGGCAGCACCTGTTCTGGTTCTTCGGCCATCCCGAGGTCTACATCATCGCGCTGCCGTTCTTCGGCATCGTCACCGAGGTCATTCCCGTCTTCAGCCGCAAGCCGCTCTTCGGCTACTTCGGAATGGTCGGCGCCACCATGGTGATCGCGGGCCTGTCGATGGCGGTGTGGGCGCACCACATGTTCGCGACCGGCCGGGTCCTGCTGCCGTTCTTCTCCTTCATGTCGTTCCTCATCGCGGTGCCGACCGGGGTGAAGTTCTTCAACTGGGTCGGGACGATGTGGCGGGGCAACCTCACCTTCGAGACGCCGATGCTGTTCTCCATCGGCTTCCTCGTGACGTTCCTGTTCGGCGGGCTGACCGGCGTCATCCTGGCCTCGCCGCCGCTGGACTTCCACGTCCACGACTCCTACTTCGTGGTCGCGCACTTCCACTACGTGGTCTTCGGGACGGTCGTCTTCGCGATGTTCGCCGGCTTCTACTTCTGGTGGCCGAAGATGACCGGGAGGCTGCTCCACGAGGGCTGGGGCAAGGTCCATTTCTGGACGCTGTTCATCGGCTTCCACACGACGTTCCTCGTCCAGCACTGGCTCGGCGCGGAAGGGATGCCGCGCCGGTACGCCGACTATCCGGCCGAGTTCGTCACGCTCAACCGGGTCTCCAGCGCGGGGGCGTTCCTGCTCGGCGTCTCCACGCTGTTCTTCATGTACAACGTGTACCGGACGGCGCGCCACACCGCCCCGGTGGAGGCCGACGACCCGTGGGGATACGGCAATTCCCTGGAATGGGCGACGTCCAGCCCGCCCCCGAGGCACAACTTCACCTCGGTCCCGCAGATCCGCTCCGAGCGTCCCGCCTTCGACCTGCACCATCCGAAGCTCGAGGGAAGCCGGCCGGCGGTGGGGCGGAACGAGCCCGGAGGCTAGGGAGCGCGGCCCGGAGGTGGTACTCGCCGCGGTTGCGGCACCTGTCCGGCCGGTGAGCCAATGGCCGGATTGTGCCATTGACCTGCCCAGTCGCCTGAATAACGCAAAGGCAACAATCTGCGCTAGTGAGACAAATTAGACGAGTGTTTCGTCGGAAGGTGCGCTACGTTCGGCGCCACGCCACGGTGATCTGTGTCACAGTGGCGGCGCACGGATCGCCGTGGACGAGGGACGGCGCCGGCAACGTGGAGGCGTGATGACCCGGCGAGCACGATCGGTCAGGACCAGGATCGTCATCCTGCTCGTCCCGCCGATCACCGCGCTGGTCGTGCTGTGGGGGTTCGCCGCGGGCACCACGCTCGGCGACACCCTGCGGCGGACGCGGTCCCAGACCTTCACCGACAAGGTCATCCGGCCGACCGACGCGATGATCGGCGCGCTGCAGGACGAGCGGCGCATGTCGCTGTCCTACCTCGGCGACGACTCCACGATCGGCCGATCCGGGTTCGACGCCCAGCGGGCCATGACGGACCGGGCCAGGGCGGAGTTCCGCCGGTCGGCGGCCGACCCCTCCGTCCGCGGCGCGGCCCGGCCGGAGACCCGGCGGCGGATGGTGGATCTGGCCGCCTCCCTGGGCGAGCTGGAATCGGTCCGCGACTCGGTCGACCGGCGGCTGATCAACCGCGCGCAGGCCCTCGGCCGCTACACCGCCTTCATCGACCTCGCGGCGGAGATCTACGACGAGACCCGCTCCTCCGACGAGCGCATCGTCCGCGACACCCGCGTCCTCGGCACCCTGGAGCGAGCGAGGGAGAACCTGACGCGCGAGGACGCGCTCATCACCGGCGCGCTGGCCGCGGGCCGGCTGACCGAGGACGAGCACCGGCGGCTGGTGGAGCTGTCCGGGACGCGCGAGTTCCTCTACGGCGACTCGGCCGGGGCCCTGGCGGACGCCGACCGCCGGCGCTACGAGGCGATCATCGCCGGGCCCGAGTTCACGCTGTTCCGCCGGCTGGAGACCCGGCTCGTCCAGTCCGGTCCGACCGACGACCGCCCGCCGGTCGACGTGGGGGCCTGGCACACCTCGACGGAGTCGGTGAACGCGCAGCTGGCCGGGCTCTCCTCGCGGATCCGCACCGCCACCGCCGCGCGGGCCGCGCAGCAGGCGGACGCGGTGCTGCTCCGGCTCACGCTCGCCGGGGGCCTCGGACTCCTCGCCGTGGTGATCGCGATCGTCGTCGCGGTGCGGACCGGGCACCGGCTCGTCCGGGAGAGCCGCGACATCGCCGGCGAGGTCGCCGCCTTCACCCGGGACCGGATACCGGAGATCACCGAGCGGGCCCGCCGCGGGGAGGACGTCTCCGACGAGGAGAACGAGCCGCGGCCGGAGTTCGCCGTCACCGAGATCGGCAGGATCGACGCGGCGTTCACCGAGGCGCGCCGCGCCGTCGTCCGGGCGACGACGGGCGAGGCGGCCGCGCACAAGCGCCTCAACGACGTCTTCGTCACCCTCGCCCGGCGGAACCAGTCCCTGCTGCAGCGGCTGCTCGGCCTGCTCGAAGGCATGGAGCGCGACACCGAGGACCCCGACGCGCTGGCCGCCCTCTTCGAGCTCGACCACCTGGCGACCCGGATGCGGCGGCACGCCGAGGGGCTGGTCATCCTGTCCGGGCGGCCGTCCGGCCGGAGCTGGCGCCACCCGGTCCGGCTGATGGACGTGGCGCGCGCGGCGGCGTCGGAGGTCGCGGACTTCACCCGGGTCGAGGTCGTGCCGATGGGGCGGACCGCGCTGTCCGGCCGCGCCGTCGCCGACACCATCCACCTGCTCGCCGAGCTGATCGAGAACGCCGCCGTGTTCTCCCCGCCCACCACCCGGATCAGGGTGACGGGCGGCGAGGCCGCACACGGGTTCGCGATCGAGGTCGAGGACCGCGGGCTCGGGCTCTCCCGCGAGGAGCTGGAGCGGCTGAACGGCCTGCTCGCCACCGACCCCGAGCTCGACTTCGACGACTCGGTGCGGCTGGGCCTGTTCGTCGTGGCGCGGCTCGCCGCGCGGCACGGCATCACGGTGACGCTGCGGCCCTCGTCCTACGGCGGGGTCATCGCGATCGTCCTCATCCCGCACGCGCTGGTCGTGGAGCCGCCGGACGCGGGGGAGCCGGGCGGCGGCTCCGGCGAGCACCGGGCGCTGGTCGCCGTGTCCCGCGCCGCGGACGCGGTCGGGCACGGGCCCCCGCGGGCGCCCGCCGTCCAGGCGGGGCCCTCCGCCTCCGGGCGGCCCGCCCTGGAGAGCGGCCGGAGCGAGGCCGGGGACGGGCCGGCCGCCGGGGGCGAGCCCGCGCTGCCCAGGCGACGGCGGCAGCAGAGCCTCGCCCCTCAACTCCGGGAGGAACCGGAGGAGCCGCCCGGCGCGGAGCCGGACGACCGGCCGCCGGTCGACCGGGCGCCGGAGGCGGCCGGGCGCCTGCTGTCGAGGATGCAGAGCGGCTGGCTCCGCGGCCGGGCCGACGCGAGGCCCCAGCCGCCGCCGGGCCCCGGCGGTGAGTGATGACCGGGGAGCCCGACGAACTGTGGGTCGACGAGCAGGCCGGACCCGTGGTGCGGCCGTTCGCCGTCGCGCGCGGCCGCACGCGGCAGCGCGGCGCCGCCCTCGACCTCATCGCCGTGGTCGTCACCGCCGAGGTGCCGATGCCGGATCCGCGCACGCTCGGAACCGAGGACGAGCGGATCCTCGAACTGTGCATCCGGCCGCGGGCGGTCGCCGACCTGGCCGCGGACCTGGCGCTGCCCGTCGGCGTCGTCCGGGTGCTGCTCAGCGACCTGCTGGACCGCGGGCTGGTGAACGTGCGGAGGCCGGCGGTGTCCCGGACCGGGACCGCCGACCCGCGTCTTCTCAAGGAAGTGATCGATGGTCTCCGTGCGCTGTGACCTGACCCGGATGAAGGCCCTGTTCGCGGGCGCCGTGCTGCTGGCCACGCTCGGGGCCGCCGGCTGCGGCTCCTCCGCGGACGGCCTGCTCACCACCGACGCGCCGGGGGTCACCCGGGAGCCCTGCCCGAACCCGGTCAACAAGGACCACGGCTGCATCTACCTCGGCACCCTTTCGGACCTGACCACCGGGCCGTTCACGGCGATGGGCGTCCCGATCACCAAGGTGCAGCGGGCGTTCTGGGACCGCGTGAACCGGCAGGGCGGCATCGGCGCCTACGACATCGACGTCGTCACCTACGTCCGCGACAACCACTACGATCCGCGGGTGCAGGTGAGCGCCTACAACGAGATCAGGGGCAAGGTGCTGGCGCTGGCGCAGACCCTCGGGTCGCCTGCGACCGACGCGATCCTCGGCCGCCTCCGCGCGGACGAGATGATCGCGCTGCCCGTCTCCTGGACGTCGAAGTGGGAGTTCGAGGACAACATCCTGGAGTCGGGGGCCTCCTACTGCTTCGAGGCGATGAACGGCGTCGACTACGGCACCGACCATTTCGGCGCCAAGAGCGTGATGGCCGTCCACTACTCCGGCGACTACGGCGACGACGCGGCCGCGGGCGCGCGGATCGCCGCCGAGGCGCGCGGCCTCTCCTTCACCGACGTGCCGACCGTCCAGGGGGCGCCCGGCAAGAGCGCGGCGGCGCAGGAGGACGCCGTGCGCGCCATCCTCTCGCGCGACCCCGACCTGGTCGTCCTGACCACCAGCCCCGCGGACGCGGCGGCCGTCATCGGCGCGACCGTCCGGCGCGGCTACCGGGGGAGGTTCATCGGCGACAACCCGACGTGGGCCAAGGGCCTGCTGCGGGACCCCGCCATCGGCGCGATGAAGGAGCGCTACCTGCAGGTCGCCCCGTGGAAGCCGTTCGCGGCCGACTCGCCCGGCCACACCGCGATGCGGCAGGCGCTCGGCCGGGTCGAGCCGGACGACTCGCTCACCACCGGATGGGTGGTGTCCTACCCGCTGAAGGCCGCCCTGGAGCGCGCGGTCGAGTCCAAGGACCTGACGCGAAAGGGGCTGCTCGCGGCCGTCCGCGGGATCCGGCACGTCGACTACGAGGGCATCCTGCCCGGCGTGGCGGGCAACTCCTCCGGCTCGCCGGACGCCTCGGCGTTCCGGCAGTCGGTGATCGGCAGGCCGGACGAGCACGAGTTCACCGGCATCAAACCGATCACGGACTTCGCGGCCGGGCCGACCGCCAAGGGCCACCGGCTGGACGCCCCCTGCTACACCGCCGGATGACCGGCCCCGGATGACACCGCCGGATGACCGGCCCGGCGGTCACTTGCCGGAGCGGATGCGGTCGACGGCGATCTGCGCGACGCGGACGGCGGCGCCCGGGCTGAGGCGGACGCCGCGCCAGGCGACCCGGCCGTGCGCGGGGGCGACGATGAGGGCCTGGTTCCTGGCGACGCCGCGCATGATGTCGCGGGCCAGCTTCTCCGCCGTGTAGAGGCGCGGGGACGCCTTCGCGATGTCGCCCGTGGCGTCCCCGCTCAGCGGCGTCTCGGGCAGGTCCGGGTTGACGTTGTGCAGCAGCGGGGTGTCGACGAAGCTCGGGCAGACGACGCTGACCTTGACGCCGCGCCCGGCGGCCTCGGCGCGCAGGCCGAGGGACAGCCCGACGACGGCGTGCTTGGTGGCGGTGTAGGGGATGCCGATCGGCATCGGGACGAGCCCGGCGAGCGAGGCGGTGTTGACGATGTGGCCGCGGCCCTGCTCCAGCATGATCGGGTAGGCGGCGTGGACGCCGTGCACGACGCCCTTGAGGTTGATGTCGATCGCGCGGTTCCAGTGGTCGAGCGTGAGCTCCTCGGCCAGCCCGCCGACGGCGATGCCGGCGTTGTTGAACACCAGGTCGAGCCGCCCGTGGTCGGCCTTGACGCCCTCGTAGAGGCCCGTGACGGCGTCGGCGTCGGTGACGTCGAGCGCGGCGGGCACCGCCTTGCCCTTGCCGAGCGTGTTCAGCCTGTCGGCCACCTGGGCGGCGCCCTCGGCGTTGATGTCGCCCACCACGACGGTGTCGCCGCGCGCCACCAGGGACGTGGCGATCGCACGGCCGATGCCGGACGCTCCTCCGGTCACGATCGCGATGCTCATTGCGCGCTCCGCTCGGATGAACCGCGGGACCGGGCTCGGGGGGGGGGGGAGTGAGCCCGGCCCGCGGCAGCTAATTGGATATGTCGTGTAATTGCGGGATTGTACGGGGTGGCGCTCGGTGACGATACTCAGGCGGCGACGGAGCGGCGCCGCCCCGGCTCGTCCCAGATGCCGAAGGCCTTCCACACCCGCTTGTTCACCGGGTCGATCACGCCCAGCTCCGCCATCAGGTCGCGGATCTTGCCGACCGAGTTGGCGATCTCCGCCTGCGACGCCTCGTTCTTGTAGGCCGCGCGGACGACGTCCTTCGGGATGCCGAAGTGCCGCACCATCGGGCCGGGCGGGGACAGCATGATCCGCGCCATCACGCCGAGCACGACCGGGGTCGCGGCGCCGAGGAGCCGGCGGCGCAGCGGGTTCATGTTCGGCACCCGGTGCTTGAGGTAGTGGCGGGCGAAGGAGATGTGCCGGGCCTCCTCCGCGATGTGGATCTTCATGATCGTCTCTTCGAGCGGGTGCTTGATGTGACCGCCCTTGAGGGACTTGCGCTGGACGTAGTCGATCGGGTCCTCGCCGCCGAGCACGAACACGAAGAACATCTCCGTGCTGATCAGCGGGATCCACGGGGCGGCCTGCGCGATGAAGCTGAGCGAGCGGGGCATGCCGCGGATCGGCATCTTCGTCCGGTTCACGAACTCCTGGAACATCATCCCGTGGTGACATTCCTCGGTCGTCTCGTGGTAGACGTACCGGAACTCCGGGCGGCCGTTCGGCAGCCGGTAGGCGTAGTTCAGCAGCCCGCGCTTCAGCAGGTTCTCGAACTGCAGGCCGATCTTCATCGCGGTGGCGACGCGCCACAGCCCGATCTGCGCCTGGACCTCCGGTGGCTGCGACCGGTACCACGCGGTCTCGCCGAGCCGGTCGAACCGCGGCAGCACCCAGCGGGGATCGTTCTCGTCGACGGTGAACTCGGGGTCGTCCCAGGGGATGTCGGCGTAGGCCTCCCAGTGCTTCTCCACCGACGCCTTGTTCAGGCGGTCGATGACGCCGAGGTACGACTTCTTGTCCTTGACCTGCTCGCGGACCTCGTCGGCGAGTTCGGTGGGGGCTTTCGGCATGTGAGGCGCTCCCTCGGGGGTGGTGCGGCGGCCGGGGCCGGCCTACCGCTGGGGGTCTGGTCTGCCCCGCTCGGGGACGATCAGCTGGGCGACGTCCTTGACCTGACGCAGCACCGCGGCCTGGTGGCCCTCGGCGTCGTCGTCCAGCGCGTTCTGTATCGAGAGGCCGACGAACATCGCGAACACGCCGCGCAGCATGGTCGGGGCGAAGTCGGGCGGAAGGGTGTTGTCGGGGAACAGCCGCTCGAACGTCTCCAGGATCACCTCGAGGATCCGCTCGTTCAGATCGCGGCACAGGGGCCGCAGCTCGTCGTCGGTGCGGGCCGCCACGGCCAGCTCCATGAGGGCCTTGGCCGGACGGCCGCGGAACACCTCCCAGAGGAGGTCGAGCGCGCCCGACACGTTGCGCCGCTCCAGCGGGAGCACCGCGAACGCGGTCTCGTACGCCAGGCGCTGCGCCTCCAGCAGGTGCTCCAGCGCGGCGGCGACGAGCACCATCTTCGTCGGGTAGTGGTGCTGCTGCGCCCCGCGCGACACACCGGCCCGCCGCGCCACCTCCGTGGTGGACGTCCCGGACCAGCCGAGGTCCACCAGGCACTCCATGGTGGCCTCCAGGAGGCGGGCCTGCGTGCGCGACCTGCGCTCCTCCTGCGTCCGGCGGCCGGACGGACCGCGCCGATGACGTCGGCGGCTGCTCACTGACACGCCTCCGACGGTACGAGCGCGGAAACAAGCAAGCAAGCCTGCATGTATGTTGCCCGCATCACAATTGGACACCGGGTCTTATTGATCTCCGCGTACCCCAGCGGACGTAGCCGGGCGGGCCGCGATGCGTCCGGGGGAGCAGGGCCGGTGCCTCTCCTGGCCCGACGACGCGCCCCGGAACGCGGGACGACGATCCCGGGCATGGGAAACGCAGCAGAAGCAAGGCAAGCGATCGGCGACGGCGCGGCGACCACTGAAGGCGGCGCCCGCACCGTAGGACTCACCAAGGTGTACGGCACCGGGACCACGGCGGTCCGCGCCCTCGACGACGTCACCGTGGAGTTCCCGGCGGGGCGCTTCACCGCGATCATGGGGCCGTCCGGCGCCGGCAAGTCCACCCTGATGCACTGCGTCGCGGGGCTGGACGACGCGACGTCCGGCAAGGTCTACGTCGGCGGCCAGGAGCTCGGCGCCCTGTCGGACCGCCGCCTGACCCGGCTCAGGCGGGAGCGGATCGGGTTCGTGTTCCAGGCGTTCAACCTGCTCCCCACGCTCACGGCGCACGACAACATCGTGCTGCCGCTGACGCTGGCGGGGACGGACCCGGACCGGGAATGGCTGGACACCGTCGTCCGCGTCCTCAAGCTGGGGGACCGGCTGGCGCACCGTCCGTCCGAGCTGTCGGGCGGCCAGCAGCAGAGGGTGGCGCTGGCGCGCGCACTCGTCACCCGCCCGCAGATCGTGTTCGCGGATGAGCCGACCGGCAACCTCGACTCGCGCACCGGCGCCGAGGTGCTCGCGCTCCTCCGCGACGCCGTGGACGACCTCGGCCAGACGGTCGCGATGGTCACCCACGACCCCGTCGCCGCCGGGCACGCCGACGCGGTGGTGTTCCTCGCCGACGGCCGCGTCGTCGACGTCATGGAGGCCCCCACGCCCGACCGGGTGCTGGACCGCATGCGAGGGCTGGGAGACCACCGATGATCGGGCTCGTCTTCAAGGAACTGTGGGGACGCAAGCGCCGGATGGCCGGCTCCCTCATCGCGGTCTTCCTGGGAGTGACCTTCCTGAGCGGGACGCTCGTCCTCGGCGACACGCTCGCGGCGAGCATCGACGGCTACGTCTCCAGCGCCTACGGCAAGACGGACGTGACCGTCCGGAACGCGACCAGGGTGAGCGACGCGCCGTGGGGCGCGCGCGGGCAGATCGACGCGTCCGTCCTGGACAGGGTGCGGAAGGTGGACGGCGTCGCGAACGCCGAGCCGACCATCGAGGGATCGGGCCAGCTGCTCGCCAAGGACGGCACGACGATCCAGTCGCGCGGCCCGCGGACGGCCGGCAACTGGATGACCGACCCGAAGCTCAACCCCTACCGGCTGGCCGAGGGCCGCGCGCCCCGCGCGCCGAACGAGGTCGTCATCAACAAGATGTTCGCCGACGAGGGAGACCTGACGATCGGCGACCGGACGGCCGTGCTCACGCCGGAGAAGGTCCCCGTGACCGTCGTCGGCATCAGCATGTTCGGTGACGAGGAGGCGTTCGGCGAGACGTCGTTCACGGCGTTCTCCCTGGAAGGCGCCCGCCGCCACGTTGCGAAGGGGACCGACCGCATCACCGGCGTCGCCGTCCGCGCGCGGGACGGGGTGAGCCAGGACGAGCTGGCGTCGCGCATCAGGCCCGTCGTGCCCGCAGGGGCCGAGGCCGTCACGACGGAGACGGCGGTCGAGGAGGGCATGAGCCTCGTCGAGAGCGGCTTCCTGCAGGTGTTCCGGGTCGTGCTGGCCTCGTTCGGCGGGGTGGCGCTGCTCGTCGCGGCGTTCAGCATCCACAACACGTTCGCGATCACGGTCGCGCAGCGCACCCGCGAGTCGGCGCTGCTGCGCGCCCTCGGCGCCGGACGCCGGCAGGTCCTCACCATCGTCGGCTTCGAGGCGCTGGTGATCGGCGGCGCCGCCACGCTCGCCGGGCTCGCCGGCGGGATCGGGTTCGCGGCCCTGCTCCGGCAGCTGTTCACGCAGTTCCGGATCGGGATCGAGATGGAGGGGCTCACGGTCGCCGCCACCTCGGTCATGATCGCGGTGCCGGTCGGGCTGCTGGTCACCCTGGTCGCGGCGCTCGGCCCCGCGCTGAAGGCGTCGCGGACGCCGCCGCTGGCCGCGCTGCGCGAGGTCGCCGCCGAGACGTCCCGGCCGTCGGAGACCCGCGTCATCGTCGGCGGCGTCTTCGCCGCGGTCGCGATCGGCACCGTCGTGTTCGGCGCGGTCACCGAGCAGACGGCGATGGCGGTGGCCGGCGCCGTGGTGACCGCGGTGTCGATGGTCGTGCTCGGTCCGGTGGCGGCCCGCCCGGTCGCGGCGCTGCTCGGCGGCCCCGCGGCGCGGCTGCGCGGCGTCCCCGGGACGCTGGCGCGCGACAACGCGTCCCGCAGCCCGGCCCGCACGGCCGGCGCCGCGACCGCGCTGATGATCGGCGTCGGGGTCGTGACCCTGATGACGGTGTTCATCGGGTCGCTGCGGGCCTCGCTGGAGGACGGTGTCGCCGGCTCGTTCAAGGGCCCGATCGTGGTGGACTCCGGCGGCAACGAGACCGGAGGGTTCAGCACGTCCCTCGTCCAGGACGCGGCGAAGCTGCCCCAGGTGAGCGACGTCGCGGGACTCGGAACCGGCAGCATGCGGGTGGCGGGCGAGCCGTCCATGGTCAGCGTGGCCGACCCGTCCAGCCTCCGGCGCGTCCTCGACCTGGACGTCACCGAAGGCGGCCTCGGCGACGCCGGTACGTTCGCCGTCTCGAAGAAGGCCGCGGACGACAACGGCTGGCGCGTCGGCACCGCGGTCGGTGTGACGTTCGCGGACGGCGCCTCGCAGAAGCTCACCGTGGGGGCCGTCTACAACAACACCGACCTGACCGGCGACTACCTGGTCCCGCGCACCGCATGGAACGCGCACACCAGGCAGCCGCTCGACACCCGGGCGTTCGTCGAGCTGAAGCCCGGCGCGTCGGTCGCGTCCGCCCGCCAGGCCCTTGCGGCGGTCGCCGAGCCGTACGGCGCGCCCGACATCGAGTCGCGGGACGAGTTCGTCGCCGCCCAGACCGAGGACATGGCCGGCTTCATCACGGTCGTCTACGGGATGCTCATCCTGGCCATCGTCATCGCGCTGCTCGGCATCGCCAACACGCTGTCGCTCGCCGTCCACGAGCGGACCCGCGAGCTCGGGCTGCTCCGCGCGGTCGGCGGGACGCGCCCGCAGATCAGGTCGATGGTCCGCTGGGAGTCGGTCATCGTGGCGCTGTTCGGCACCGGCGGCGGCCTCGGGCTCGGGGTGTTCCTCGGCTGGGGCCTCGGCACCGCGCTCGGCAACCCGTTCGCGCCTCCGGCGGTGCAACTGGCGGTCATCGCGGTGGTCGGCGCGATCGCCGGAGCGCTCGCCGCGATCCGGCCCGCCCGGCGCGCGGCGCGGTCGGCGATCCTGTCCGCGATCTCCGCGCCGTGAGGCGTCCGTCCCCGTCCCCTCCCGCCCGCGGAGGGGGCGGGGCGCGTCCAGGCCCGGCCATCGGGGGCCCGGGCCTGTCGCGCGTGTCGCGGACGGCTCACGGTTAAGGTGTGTCCATGCAGGTCAACCAGTCGGGCAAGCTGACCAACGTCTGTTACGACATCCGGGGACCGGTCCTCAAGCGCGCCAAGCAGCTGGAGGCCGAGGGGAACAACATCCTCAAGCTGCACATCGGCAACCCGGCCCCGTTCGGGTTCGAGGCCCCGCCCGAGCTCCTCCAGGACATGATCCGCAACCTGCCGGACGCGCACGGCTACAGCGACTCCAAGGGCATCCTGTCCGCCCGCCGCGCCATCGTGCAGCGCCTGGAGGACGACGGCGTCCCCGGCATCGACGTCGAGGACGTCTACCTCGGCAACGGCGTCTCCGAGCTCATCGTGATGACCCTGCAGGCGCTCCTCAACGACGGCGACGAGGTGCTCATCCCGGCCCCCGACTACCCGCTGTGGACGGCGTCGGTCTCCCTCTGCGGCGGCACGCCCGTCCACTACCTGTGCGACGAGGACGACGGCTGGCAGCCGAGCCTGGACGACATCGAGTCCAAGATCGGCGACCGGACCCGCGCCATCGTCATCATCAACCCGAACAACCCGACCGGCGCCGTCTACTCGCGCGAGGTGCTGTCGAGCATCGTCGAGGTCGCCCGCCGCCGGAACCTGATCGTCTTCGCCGACGAGATCTACGACCGGATCCTCTACGACGACGCCGAGCACGTGCCGATCGCGTCGCTGGCCCCCGACCTGCTGTGCCTCACCTTCGGCGGCCTGTCGAAGAACTACCGGGTCGCGGGGTTCCGGGCGGGATGGGTGGTGCTGTCCGGGCCGAAGGAGCACGCCGAGTCCTACATCGAGGGCCTCGACATCCTCGCCAACATGCGGCTCTGCCCGAACGTCCCCGGCCAGCACGCCATCCAGGCGGCGCTCGGCGGCTACCAGAGCATCGACGACCTCGTCCTGCCGACCGGACGCCTCGGCGAGCAGCGCGACCGCGCCTGGAAGCTGCTGAACGACCTGCCGGGCGTCAGCTGCGTCAAACCCAGCGGCGCCCTGTACGTCTTCCCGCGCCTGGACCCCGAGATGTACCCGATCGAGGACGACATGCGCTTCGCCCTCGACCTGCTGGAGCAGCAGAAGCTCCTCGTCGTCCAGGGCACCGGGTTCAACTGGCCGTCCACCGACCACTTCCGCGTCGTCACGCTCCAGTACGCCGACGACCTGGAGGACGCCGTCGGCCGCATCGGCGAGTTCCTCGGGACCCGCCGCCGCTGACGCCCGCGGGCGGCACGGTTCGGCCCTTCGCTCAGCCCTTCTCCGCGGCGGCGTCCAGCCGGCGGAGGGCGCCGCGCACGACGGCCGGGTCGGTGGTCGCCCAGAACGGCGGCAGCGAGTTCTTCAGGAAGCCGCCGTAGCGGGCCGTGGCGAGCCGCGGGTCGAGGACGGCGACGACGCCGCGGTCGTCCATCGACCGGAGCAGCCGCCCCGCGCCCTGCGCCAGCAGCAGCGCGGCGTGCGTCGCGGCGACCGCCATGAACCCGTTGCCGCCGCGCGCCGCGACCGCCCGCGACCGCGCCGACGACACGGGGTCGTCCGGCCGCGGGAACGGGATGCGGTCCATGATGACCAGTTGCAGCGACGGGCCGGGGACGTCCACGCCCTGCCAGAGCGACAGGGTGCCGAACAGGCAGGTCCGCTCGTCCTCGGCGAACTGCTTGACCAGCAGGGACGTGGAGTCCTCGCCCTGGCAGAGCAGCGGGTGGGTCAGATGGTCCTTCAGCTCGTCGGCGGCCTGGCGCGCCGCCCGCATCGAGGAGAACAGGCCGAGCGTGCGCCCGCCCGCCGCCTCGATCAGCTCGGTGATCTCGGTCAGGTAGGCGTCGGCGAGCCCGTCGCGGCCGGGCTGCGGCAGGTGCCGCGCGACGTACAGGATGCCCGCCTTCGGATGGTCGAACGGCGAGCCGACGTCCAGCCCGGACCACACGACCTCGGTCTCCTCGCCCTTCTCCGTCGCGGTCTGCGCGAGCCCCTCCGCGGCGGTCTTGGCGTCGCGCGGCCCGCTCTCGTTCAGCGGCGGCAGCCCCCACTGGCGGGCGAGCGGCTCGAACGACCCGCCCAGCGTGAGCGTCGCCGACGTCAGGATCGCGGTGCGCTGCTCGAACAGCGTCGTCCGCAACAGGCCGCCCACACCGATCGGCGCCACATGCAGGGCCGGCGGCCTCTTCGGACGCCCTTCCTGGACGAACGGCTTCTCCAGCCACACCACGTCGAAGCGCTGCCCCATCTCGGGCTGGAACGCCTCCAGCATCCGCACGGCCGTCTCGTGCATCTCCTCCAGCGACGACCGTGCCGCCTTGCGCGCGGCCATGTCGCCGGGGTCGGCGTCCTTCTTCTCCGGGCCGAGCGCCGTGATGCACGCGTGCGCGGCGTCCCGGACGGCGGCGAGCGTGTTGCCGAGCGCGGGCGACAGGACGTCCATACGTCCGGCGGGCATGTCCTCCAGAAGGAGGCCGAGCCCTTCGGCCGACTCCTTCATGCGGTCGGCGATGCCCTCCTCGATGAGGCGCCCGCAACGCCGCGCCGCCGTCTCGACGCCGGCCGCGCTCAGATCGCCGGTCGCGACCGACGTGACCCGGTCGACCAGCTCGTGCGCCTCGTCCACGATCACCACATCGTGCTCGGGCAGGACCTGGAACTCCTCCAGCGCGTCGATGGCCAGCAGCGCGTGGTTCGTGACCACGATGTGCGCCTCGCCGGCCTCCGCCCGCGCCAGCTCCGCGAAGCACTCGGTGCCCTGCGGGCACCGCTGCGCGCCCAAGCACTCCTTCGCCGTGACCGCGACCTGCCGCCACGCCTGCTCGCTCACCCCCGGCACGAGCTCGTCCCGGTCGCCGGTCTTTGTCTCCTCGGCCCACTCGTTCAGCCGCTTGACCTGCCGTCCGAGCGTGGAGAGCTGCTGCGGGTCGAACAGGCTCGGCCCGCCGTCCTCCTCCTCGGGCACCCCCGTCTGCACCCGGTGCAGGCACAGGTAGTTGCGGCGGCCCTTGAGGATCGCGAACTTCAGTTCGGTGCCGAGCTGCGGCCCGAGAGCCTCGGCGAGCCTGGGCAGGTCGCGGTCGACGAGCTGCCGCTGCAGCGCGATCGTCGCGGTGGAGACCACCACGGTCGTCTTGTTCTGCACGGCGTACCGGATCGCCGGGACGAGGTAGGCCAGCGACTTGCCCGTCCCCGTGCCGGCCTGGGCGGCGACGTGCTCACCGGACTCGATCGCCTTCTCCACCGCCCGGGCCATGCTCACCTGCCCCGGGCGCTCGGCGCCCCCGATGGACGTGACGGCCGCGGCGAGAAGGGTCGCCATGTCCGGAATCTGGGTATCGCTGTCGGTCAGCAGATCAGGGGCGGGCACGTCGCCCAACGCTACCGTCCGCGGCCGACACCCGCGCCCCGGTAGCCCGCACTCGGGCCGCCGGTTCCCGCCGGCCCGGAGTTATCCACAATCGCGGGACCGTGCTCGGCCGGCGCGCCGCCCCTGCGAGGGTCGAGCCATGACACCCCTGGTGATCCGCTCCGCACAGGACGCCATCGCGGCCGTCCCCTACCTGCTCGGCTTCCACCCGTCCCGCAGCCTCGTCGTGATCGGCTTCGAGGGCCGCTCCGGCGGCACGTGCGCGATCCGGCTCGACTTACCGTCCGGCGACGCCGGCCGGGTGGCCGCCCTCCTCGCCGCGAACGGCTTCACCCGCTCGCTCGTGCTCGGCTACGGTCCGGCCGGCGAGGTGGCCGCGGCCGCCGCCCCGATGCGCGCGGCGCTGTCGGACGCCGGCGTCCCCGCCGCCGAGGCGATCCGCGTCGCCGAGGGCCGCTGGTGGTCGCTGACGTGCGACGGCGACTGCTGCCCGCCCGAAGGGACCCCGTACGACATCTCCGCCAGCGCCCTCGCCGCCCAGGCGACCTTCGCCGGTCACGTGGCCCTCGCCGACCGCGCCGAACTCGTCGCGTCGGTCGCCCCGATCGGCGACCCCGCGATGCACCGGGCCACCGAGCGCGCCGAGAAGCGCCGCCTCGCCTGCCCCCGCACGGACGCCGAGAGCGACCTCGTCTTCGTCCTGGCCCTGCTCGCCCACGTCCGCACCGGCATCCGCCCGACCGACGACGAGGTCGCCTGGCTCGGCCTCCTCCTCACCGACCTGCGCATCCGCGACGAGGCCTGGATTCGCATCGACGAGGACGCGCCCGCCGCCGACATCGCCTTCTGGCGCGACATCGTCCGCCGCGTGGACGAGAGGCACGTCCCGGCCCCCGCGTCCCTCCTGGCGTTCGCCGCCTACACCGCCGGCGACGGCGGCCTGGCCAACGTGGCCCTGCAACGCGCCCTCGACGCCGACCCCGCCTACTCCATGGCCGTCCTGCTCCGGGAGGTGATCCACGCTGGCATCCCCCCGTCCAAGCTCCGCCTGGGCATGAACCCCGACCAGCTCGCGACCGCCTACGACGCCCACCCCCACCGCAAGGCCGGGTAACCCACCCCACCCACCCAAGCCTCGACACGGCCCGTGTAGGCGTGCAGGGTCCGGGGGCGGCGTCCTGCCGCGCAGCTCGTTCGGCACGCCCGTCCACGCTGGTCGGGGGGCGCGCGGTCAGGGGGCTACGGCCTGGCCGGGCGTGCCGGGGTCTATGCGGCGGTCGCGGTTGCGCTCGTTCCAGGCGCGCATGCGCGGCGGGTAGCCCACGATCTGGACGTCGTAGATGGGCAGGCCGAGGTCGCGCGCCACCTTGGCGATGACCTTGGGGGAGCCGACCCGGCGGCGGGTCCACTCGCCGTCGTGGGCGACCGCGACGGCCGTGGTGTCGGTGGCGAAGGTCTCCGGCTCGACGAAGAACTCCACGCCCTGCCGGGACCGGGCGAACGCGATCAGGGCCTCGATGTCGGAGTCCGTCGCCTCGCGGTCGAGTCTCGTCACCGTGGGTCCGCGATGTCTGCGGATCCCGAATCGATCCCGGAACCTCATCGCCCATCCCGTCGCCTGTGCCGCCGGATTGCGGTGTACGACGATAACGACACCCGCGCGGCGCGGGTTCCCGACACAGCGGCGGCATCCCCGGCGGGCGGGGGGTCGAGCCCTAGACTTGCGCACCTGGGGGATCATCATCGGGGGGATCGATGGACGGGCTGGACCGCGTCCGGCGGGGGGCCGCGGCCGTGCTCGCGGCCTCGCTGTTCGGGTTGCTCAGCACGCTCACCCCCGCTCCGAAGCAGGCCGGGCTCGTCGCCGCCCGGAGCGCGGCCCCGGACCGCCACCCGACGAAGCCGGAGCCCCGGCCCACGGCCCCGCCGAAGCCGCCGCCACCCGACTGCGCGCGGGCCAGGTGCGTGGCGCTGACGTTCGACGACGGGCCCGCCGAGAGCACCGGCGAGCTCCTGGACATCCTGGCCGCCCGCCATGTGAGGGCGACGTTCTTCCTGATCGGCGAGAACGTCGCGGAGCATCCCGAGCTGGTCCGGCGCGAGGCCGCGGAGGGACACGAGCTCGCCGACCACAGCTATACGCACGCCGATCTCGGCCACGCCTCGCGCAAGGAGATCCTGTCGGAGCTGAACCGCACGCAGGACGCGATCCGGCGGGCGTCCGGCGTCACCCCGGTCCTGCTCCGGCCGCCCTACGGGTCGACGTCCGGGCGGCTGAAGAAGATCACGCGGAGCCTGGGGCTGGCGCAGGTGATGTGGACGGTCGACCCGCTCGACTGGGAGCGCCGCGACACCGGGTACGTCGAGAAGCGGGTGCTGAAGGAGGTGAAGCCCGGCTCCATCGTCCTCCTGCACGACATCCATCCGACGACGGTGAAGGCCGTCCCGAGGATCGTCGACGAGCTGGCCGCCCGCGGCTACGTGTTCGTCACGGTGCCGGAGCTGTTCGGCGGCCGCCTGACACCGGGGGAGGAGTACGTCCAGCTGAATTCAGGGGAGGCTCAGGGTCTTCCCTGATACCTCGGCGGCCCGCGCCCGCCGAGCATGGGAGGTATGAACAGCAGCTACGCGGCGGGGGATCTGCGGGTCTCGGACGCCGAGCGGGAACCGGTCATCCAGAACCTCCAGGTCGCCTACGCCGAGGGGCGCCTCGACGAGGACGAGTTCGACATGCGCGTCCAGCTGGCGATGACGGCCAAGACGCGGCGCGACCTCGGCGCGGTCACCCACGACCTGGTGCCCGCGCCTCGCAAGCAGCCGGCCGCGTGGGACGGGGAGTCCCCGACGGGCGAGGACAGGATGCTCGCCGCGGCGGCCCATGCCATCGCCGTCCCCACGCTGTTCGTCGGGCCGCTGTTGCTGATGCTGCTGAGCGGCAAGCGGTCGGAGTACGTCCGCAGGCAGGCCGCCGAGGCCGTGAACTTCCAGGTGACGCTGCTGCTGCTCACGATCGTCACGTTCGGGATCGGCGCGGTCGCGTACGCGGTCGCGTGGGTGCTGTCGGTGATCGCGGCGATGTTCGCGCTGACCGGCGGCACGTTCCGCTACCCCTGGATCCTGCGCCTGGTGAAGTGACCCGGCACCGGCCCGGCCGAGGTGCCGGGCGCCTCCCGGGTTTGTCGGCGGGTGCCTCCGGGGAAGTGTTGACGTGGCCGCTCTGTACGCGGTTCCGTCGCTCCAGGAGATGAATCGACGCCGATGTGTACGCCCGTGGCTTTATTCCCCTCCCTACCTGTGACGCCCCTAACGCCCGAGTTATGTGGACCGTGCATGGGATGATCGATTAACTAGGCGAGGGAGGGGCAGATGACGGAGCTTGCGGTCAAAGGTGATCACCAGCGGGCGGTGGAGGCGCTCCGGAGGTCCTACGCGGCGATCCCGGCGGGGACGCCGGTGCGGCTGGCGAAGCGGACCTCCAACCTGTTCCGGTGGCGCGACCCCTCGGAGGCTCCCGGGCTGGACGTGTCCGGGTTCGACAAGGTCCTGAGCGTCGACGCGGACGAGCGGACCGCCCAGGTCCAGGGCATGACGACCTACGAGGACCTGGTCGACGCGACGCTCCCGCACGGGCTGATGCCGACGGTCGTCCCGCAGCTGAAGACCATCACGCTGGGCGGCGCGGTGACCGGGCTCGGCATCGAGTCGACGTCGTTCCGGGACGGGCTGCCGCACGAGGGCGTCCTGGAGCTGGAGGTCCTCACCGGGGACGGGCAGATCGTCACCGCGACCCGCGACAACGAGCACGCCGACCTGTTCTACGGCTTCCCGAACTCCTACGGGACGCTCGGCTACAGCCTGCGGCTGAAGATCGAGCTGCGTCCCGTCCGCCCGTACGTCCGCCTCCGCCATCTGCGGTTCGGTGACGCGGCGGAGCTGGCCCGCGTCATGGGCGAGATCACCGAGAGCGGGACGTTCGAGGGCGAGTCCGTCGACTTCATGGACGGGACGGTCTTCTCCGCGAAGGAGCAGTACATCACGCTCGGCTTCTTCGCCGACTCGGCGCCCTACACGTCCGACTACACCGGCCAGGGCATCTACTACCGGTCGGTCCAGGAACGGTCGGTCGACTTCCTGACGATCCGCGACTACATCTGGCGCTGGGACACCGACTGGTTCTGGTGCTCGGGCGCGTTCGGGGTGCAGAACCCGGCCGTCCGCCGGCTCTGGCCGGACAGGTACAAGCGCTCCGACGTGTACCGCAAGCTGGTCGCCTACGATCGCCGCTACCACATCGTCGCGCGCGCGGAGCGGTGGCGAGGTCTTCGCCCGCGCGAGGACGTCATCCAGGACATCGAGGTGCCGACCGAGCGGCTCCCGGAGTTCCTGGAGTTCTTCCACGACAAGGTGGGCATGAGCCCCATCTGGCTGTGCCCGCTGCGCGCGAAGGAGCGCTGGCCGCTGTATCCGCTGGACGTCGGCCGCCCGTACGTGAACGTGGGTTTCTGGGGAACGGTGCGGATCCCGCCGGGTCAGATCCCCGAGTACCACAACCGGCTCATCGAGCGGAAGGTCGCGGCGCTCGACGGCCACAAGTCCCTCTATTCCACCGCCTTCTACGGCCGGGACGAGTTCTGGCGGTACTACGACGGTGAGACCTATAGGCGGCTCAAGGGGGCCTACGACCCCGGCGAGCGGCTACTGGACCTCTACGACAAGTGCGTGCGCGGACGCTGACCAAGCGCCCGCCGTATCGGGGGAGCCCGCCGCCGGTGGCCACCGCCGCCCGGCCCGGGACGGAGAGACAGGAGGAAGAAGATGACGCTGGCCAAGGTCTTCCAGCGGCTCGCCGGGGCTGAGGCGCCAGTGGAGTTCACGGCGTACGACGGCTCGCGGGCGGGGGTTCCCGGCGCCGACATCCGGTTCGACGTGCGCTCGCCCTACGCGGTGTCGTACCTGCTGCACTCGCCGGGGGCGCTCGGGCTCGCCCGCGCCTACGTCACCGGCATGATCGACGTCGACGGCGACATGATCACCGCGCTGACGACGATGCAGCAGGTGCTGGGCGATGTGACGGCGGCCGACAAGGCGCGCATCGCCGGTTCCGTGCTGGGTGATCCGCTGCTGCGCGGCGCGGTCTCGCGCCGGCTGGACCCGCCGCCGCAGGAGGCGCCGTTCAGCCGGATCCCGTCGTGGCTGCGGCACTCCAAGCGGCGGGACGCCCGTGCGATCTCCCACCACTACGACGTGTCCAACACCTTCTACGAGTGGGTGCTCGGCCCGTCCATGGCCTACACGTGCGCGTGCTACCCGCGTGAGGACGCGACCCTGGAGGAGGCGCAGTGGGCCAAGCACGACCTGGTCGCGAGGAAGATAGCGCTGAAGCCGGGGATGCGGCTGCTGGACGTCGGCTGCGGCTGGGGCGGCATGGTCATGCACGCGGCGAAGGAGTACGGCGTCAAGGCGCTCGGCGTGACGCTGTCCAAGCAGCAGGCCGAGTGGGCGCAGAAGGCGATCGCCGACCGGGGCCTGTCCGACCTCGCCGAGGTCCGGCACATGGACTACCGCGACGTGGCCGAGACCGGCTTCGACGCGATCAGCTCCATCGGCCTCACCGAGCACATCGGGAAGGCGAACCTGCCCGCCTACTTCACGTTCCTGCACGGCAAGCTGAAGAAGGGCGGGCGGATGCTGAACCACACCATCACCCGTCCGGACAACAGGGCGCCGTCCCGCAAGGAGAACGGGTTCATCAACCGGTACGTGTTCCCGGACGGTGAGCTGGAGGGCCCCGGCTACGTCCAGATGCAGATGAACGACGCGGGTTTCGAGATCCGCCACCAGGAGAACCTGCGCGAGCACTACGCGCGGACGCTCACCGCCTGGTGCGAGAACCTCGACGAGCACTGGGACGAGGCGGTCGCCGAGGTCGGCGAGGGCACCGCCCGCGTGTGGCGCGTCTACATGGCCGGGTGCGTGCTCGGCTTCCGGCAGAACTGGATCCAGCTGCACCAGACGCTGGGCGTGAAGCTGGACGACGACGGCACGAGCCACATGCCGCTGCGTCCCGACTGGGGATCGTGAAGGCGGGCGCTCCCGCACCGTTGACGGGCCGACCGGACTTTCCGGCCGGCCCGTCGCCGTCCGGGCCTCGGAAGGGTCAGACGGCGAACAGGAGGGCGGCGCTGGCGAGCACGATCACGGCGGTCGCGAAGTGGACGCCGAAGGCGACCGCCCTGGTGCCGCCGTGGCGCAGCACGACGAGGGTGTCGCCGAGCGGCGCGATGGCCGCGACCAGCATGTACCAGGCGGCGGCGTGGGCGCCGGCGAAGACGATCAGGGCGAGGCCGACCAGGCCGAGCGTGAGGTCGCGCAGCCCCTTGATCTCCAGGTAGGCGGTGTCGCCGTCCGGCTTCGCGGGGACGCCGTATCCGGCGGCCGCCGCCTGGGGCGCCGCGAGGAAGCGGGCGCCGATGAAGACCACGAACAGGACGAGCACGACGGCGAGGCCGTAGGCGGCGGGAACGAGCATCACGATCTCCAATTTCTAGCACTGCTAGGAACAGAATCGACGCTAGCATAGCGAGGCAAGAACTTCTAGCACTGCTAGAATTCCGGCCATGACGATCCAGGGACGCCGCGAGCGCGAGCGCGCCGAACGGGAACGACTGATCATCTCGGCGGCGCGGGAGCTGGCCGAGACCGAGGGCTGGGACGCGGTGACGACCCGCCGGCTCGCCGCGGAGATCGAGTACAGCCAGCCCGTCCTCTACAGCCACTTCAAAGGCAAGGACGCCATCATGGCGGCCGTCGCCGTCGAGGGGTTCGCCGAACTCGCCGCCGCGCTGCGGGCGGCGCGCACCTCGTCCACCGAGCCGGCGCGGGTCCTCGCCGAGGTCGCCAGGGCCTATGCGGATTTCGCGGAGCGCAGGCCCGCGCTGTACGACGCGATGTTCACCCTCGCCGTCGACCTGCCGTTCGCGAGCCCCGAGGCGCCCGAAGCCCTGCACGCCGGATTCGGCGAGATACGCGAGGCCGTCCGGCCCTTCGCGGGCGAGGACGATCTGGAGGCGCTCACCGAGACGTTCTGGAGCGGCCTGCACGGCCTCCTCACCCTGATGCGCAACGGCCGCCTGCGCCGCGAGGAGCACGACGTGCGCCTCGCGGTCCTGCTCCGGCGCTTCTCGACCTGACGGCCCGTCCGTCAGCCGTCGTCCCCGCGGCCCACGGTCATGGCCTTGATGAGGCCCTCCGGGGTGAACGCGACCGTCACCCGGGCGCCGTCGGGCGAGGTGCCGTCGACGGTGTCGGCGGACATCCTGATCCGGAAGCCGTGCCCGTCCAGGAACCCGAGGACGACGCGGCGGGGGTCGGCGGGGAAGACCTCGGCGGCCGTCATCAGCACCCGCGGCGCCGTGATCGGGTCGAACCCGGCGGCGGGCAGCGAGGGGTCGTCGAGATGGAAGTAGAACGAGCCCTGCCCGTCGTTGACGCGGCAGCTGTGGACGCCGTTGCCGCCGAGCACCGCGGCGGCGGCGATGGCCATCGTGGTCGCCGCCTGATGCGGGTTCGGGAACCCCGACAGGTCGAGGCCGCCGGCCATGAGTTCCGGAATCTCCTGCCGGTCGCCGTGGTCGCGGATGGCGCGCAGCGGGGCGATGGCGGGCGAGTCCTGCTCGAAGTGCGGGTTGTCCCAGGCCCACTTCCACGTCCGGCTGACGTGGGAGTAGCTCCCGAGGAAGGTCACGCCGTGGAAGGTGCGGCCGCCCGTGCTGAGGGTCCGCTCGTCGAGGTCGAAGGAGGTGTAGCCGTCCCCGAGCGCCTTGATGAGGACGTCCTGGCGGTGGATCGCGGCGGCCGAGCCGTAGGCGCCGAACGCCTCGAACTCGGGGCTGTAGACGCTGAGGCCCGTGAGGAACTCGGACCAGAATCTGGCGCCGCGCCCGTCACCCCGGCCGCGGTGGATGTCGCGCAGGCGGTGCGAGGCGTTCTCGGAGCCGACCTCCAGCACCGCCCGGCGGAGCCAGGCGACGGCCGTGTCCTCGTCACCGGCCTCGGCGAAGTCCACACCGAGGCAGAGAGCGGCTCTGGGGTGCCGGAGCTCGGCGGCGCGCCGCCACGCCTCCAGCTTCCCGGCCCTGTCGCCCCGGTCCTCGCGCACGAACCCGAGGTTGAACGCGGCTCCCCCGTTCCCGCGCTCGGCGGCGCGGGAGTACCAGGTCTCCGCGGCGTCGAGGTCGCCCTTGCCGTCGTTGTCGTACAGGCGGCCGATGTTGAAGCCGGCCTGGTCGGCTCCGAGGTCCCATGCCTGCCGGTAGAGGCGGATGGCCTCCTCCCGGTCCCCGTCGTTCTCGGCGAGGACGCCGAGGTTCAGCGGGCCGCCGGAGTGGCCGCCCTCCGCGGCCTGCCGGTACCACCGCTCGGCCGCGGCCCGGTCGCCCGCCCGCTCGGCGGCGTATCCGGCCTCGAAGGCGCTCGGGGCGTATCCCTGGCCTGCCGCCCGCGTCCACCACTCCACCGCCCGGTCGTCCTCGCCCCGGCCGGACGCGAGCATCCCGAGCTCGTGGGCGCCCCCGGGGTGCCCCGCCTCGAACGCCCGCCGGAACAGGTCCTCCGCGTCGTCCGGGTGCCCCGCCTTCCGCGCCTCCAGACCGTCCTCGTACAGGTCGATCGACTCGGCCGGGTATCCGCTCATGTACGCGCGCCTCCGCTCTAATGGGTCATAGACGTAGAGATCGACGCCGCCTGGCCGCGGCGGGTTCCTCGCGCGTGGCGGAATGCATGGACGGGACGGGCCACGGGTGGTAAGCCCGGGTTTGACGGGCGGGCGTCGCGGCGCCCACGGAGCGCTGGAGTCCTCATGGAACACGACTACGTCATCGTCGGAGCGGGGTCCGCGGGCTGTGCCCTGGCCGCGCGGCTCTCCGAGGACGCCTCCGTGACCGTCGCGCTCCTGGAGGCCGGCGGCCCTGACGACAAGGGCGAGATCCACGTCCCGGCGGCGTTCCCGAAGCTCTTCAAGACCGAGTGCGACTGGGACTACAGCACGGCTCCCCAGGCCGGGCTGGACGGGCGCGAGCTGTACTGGCCGCGCGGCAGGATGCTCGGCGGCTCCTCCTCGCTCAACGCGATGATGTGGGTGCGCGGCCATTAAGACGACTACGACGACTGGGACATCCCGGGCTGGTCGTACGAGGACGTCGTCCCGTACTTCAAGCGCGTCGAGGGGCGCGCCGGCAGCAACGCCGGCGACGTGTACGGGACGTCCGGCCCCGTCACGATCTCCGAGCAGCGCAGTCCCAACCCGACGACCCGCGCGTTCCTCGACGCGTGTGCGGCGGCCGGCCTGAAGCGGCGGCCCGAGCTGAACGGCCCGTCCAACGAGGGCTACGCGCTCACCCCCGTGAGCCAGAAGCGCGGCAGGCGGTGCAGCGCCGCCGACGCGTACCTGCGTCCCGCCCGTAAGCGCCCAAACCTCACCGTCGTCACGGGTGCGCAAGTGACGAGGATCCTCGTCGAGGACGGGCGCGCGACCGGCGTCGAGCACGGCGGGGAGCGCGTCACGGCCCGCCGCGAGGTCGTCCTGTCGGCGGGCGCGGTCGGGTCGCCGCACCTGCTCATGCTCTCCGGCATCGGCGACCCCGAGCATCTGCGCGGCGCCGGGATCGAGCCCGTCGTCGAGAGCCCGGGCGTCGGGCGGCATCTCCAGGACCACCTGTCGGTGGCCGTCCTGCGGCACTGCCCCGAGAAGATCACGCTCGCGGACGCCGGGTCGCTGCGCGACGTCGCCCGCTACCTGATCGCGCGGCGCGGGCCGCTGACGTCCAACGTCGGGGAGGCGGTCGTGTTCACCACGAGCGACCCGTCCCTGCACGCCCCGGACCTCGAACTGATCTTCGCGCCGGTCCCGTACATCGCGCACGGGCTCACCCCGCCGGCCGAGCACGGCGTGACCCTCGGCGTCGTCCTGCTCCAGCCGGAGTCGGCCGGGCGCATCACGCTCTCCTCCGCCGACCCGGCCGCGCCGCCGGTGATCGACCCGGCCTACCTGTCCCGCGAGGACGACCTGCGCCGCCTCATGGTCGGCGTCCGGCGCGCCGAGGAGCTGCTCGGCGCCGAGGCGCTGAAGCCCTATGCCGGAGACCCCATGGAGCCCTACACGGGTGCGGAGGACGAGGAGGCGCTGGCCCGCTACGTCCGGGGGCACGCCGAGACGCTGTACCACCCGACCGGCACCTGCCGGATGGGGACGGGGGCGGACTCGGTCGTCGACCCGGACCTGCGCGTCCGCGGCGTCGACGGGCTCCGGGTGGCCGACGTGTCCGTCCTGCCGCAGATCACCCGCGGGCACACCAACGCCCCCGCGATCATGATCGGGGAGAAGGCGGCCGACCTGATCAGGCGGACAGCCACCTGACGATGCGCGCGTTCACCTCGACCGGGGCGTCCACCTGGAGGAAGTGGCCGGCGCCCGGGACGAGGGCGGCCTGCGACCCCGGCGGGAGCTCCGCCCGGACGGCGTCCAGGTCCACCAGGTCCGCGCCGATGCAGCCGTCCTCCGCCCCGTGCAGGTACAAAACGGGGCGCTCGCCCACCTCGGTCGTCGCCCGCTGCTCGGCCGCGTACCGGTCGAGGAGCCGGGACGGGTCGAGCATGGCCCGGTAGTACCCGATGGCCGCCGCGACGTTGGCGGGCGTGCGCAGGCAGTCCATGGCGTGGTCGACGTCCGCGGACCGGTCCCGGCCGTCGTCGGGCGACCAGTCGCGCCACAGCCCTTCGACGAACGCGCGGCCCAGCGCGACCTCCGCGAGCGGCGTCTGGAAGACGAAGATGTAGAACGACCGCTTGAGCTGCTCGTAGTCGAGGAACGCGGTCGTCATCACCGAGACGGGCGGGACGGACATCACGACGGCCTTGCGCCAGCGGTCCGGGGCGGCGTTCACGGCGCCGTAGGTGGCGAACGCGCCCCAGTCGTGGCCGACGACGACCGCGTCGGAGCCACCGCCGAGGGCCTCGTGCAGGGCGACGGCGTCGGCGGCGAGGGCGCCGCTCTGGTAGGCGCCGTCCTCCGGGACGGACGTCGGGGCGTAGCCGCGCATGAAGGGCGCCACGGCGCGGTACCCGGCGGCGGCCAGGTCCGGCATGAGGTGCCGCCAGGAGTGCGCCGAGTCGGGGAAGCCGTGCAGCAGCAGGGCCAGGGGCCCGTCCTGCGGGCCCGCCGCGAGGTATCCGAAGTCGAGCCCGTTCGCCGTGACAGATCCGGTCGTGATGTCGCCCATGTCCGCCTCCTCGGTTCGCGGCGAACGGTACCGGGGTCCCGGTGGGCGGTGGGTATCGGGGTGGTCATTCTTCGGATACCGGCGTCTACTTATCTGTTTACAGCGGAATCCGTAGTCACTTAGCATCAAGGCAACTGGATCGATTGCAGCGAGGGAAGCGTGATGACGGAGCCGGACGTGACTGGCAAGCGGTACGACGCGATGCAGAAGGCGGCGCGCGACCACCTGTGGATGCACTTCGCGCGCCACTCGGCCTCCCAGGGCGGCGACGAGATCCCGGTGATCGTCCGCGGTGAGGGGCCCTACGTCTACGACTCGGCGGGCCGGCGCTACCTCGACGGGCTGTCCGGGCTGTTCACCGTCCAGGCCGGCCACGGGCGCGAGGAGCTGGCGCAGGCCGGTGCCAAGCAGGCCGCCGAGCTGGCGTTCTTCCCGCTGTGGTCGTACGCGCACCCGAAGGCCGTCGAGCTGGCCGAGCGCCTCGCCGCCCTCGCGCCCGGCGACCTGAACCGCGCGTTCTTCACCGCCGGCGGCGGCGACGCCGTCGAGAGCGCGTGGAAGCTCGCCAAGCACTACTTCAAGCTCACCGGCAAGCCGGGCAAGCACAAGGTGATCAGCCGCGCGGTCGCCTACCACGGCACCCCGCACGGCGCGCTGTCGATCACCGGGCTGCCCGAGCTGAAGGCCCCGTACGAGCCGCTCGTGCCGAGCGGGTTCCGGGTGCCGAACACCAACATCTACCGGGCCGCCGAGCACCGCGACGACCCCGAGGCGTTCGGCCGGTGGGCCGCGGACCGGATCGAGGAGGCCATCGAGTTCGAGGGCCCGGACACCGTCGCCGCCGTGTTCCTGGAGCCGGTGCAGAACGCCGGCGGCTGCTTCCCGCCGCCGCCCGGGTACTTCCAGCGCGTCCGGGAGATCTGCGACCGGCACGACGTCCTGCTGGTGTCGGACGAGGTCATCTGCGCGTTCGGGCGCCTCGGCGCGATGTTCGGCGCGGAGCGGTTCGGCTACACGCCCGACATCATCACGTTCGCCAAGGGCGTCACCTCCGGGTACGCGCCGCTCGGCGGGATGCTGGTGGCCGACCGCCTCTTCGAGCCGTTCAAGAACGGGACGGAGATGTTCGCGCACGGCTACACGTTCGGCGGGCACCCGGTGTCGGCGGCGGTCGCCCTGGCCAACCTCGACCTGTTCGAGCGCGAGGACCTCAACGGGCACGTCCGGCGCAACCGGGACGCCTTCCGCGGCACGCTGGAGCGGCTCCGCGACCTGCCGATCGTCGGGGACGTCCGCGGCGACGGCTACTTCTACGGCATCGAGCTCGTCAAGGACCAGGACACGCGCGAGACGTTCGACGACGAGGAGTCCGAGCGGCTGCTGCGCGGGTTCCTCGACAAGGCGCTCTACGAGGCGGGCCTGTACTGCCGCGCCGACGACCGCGGTGATCCGGTCGTCCAGCTGGCGCCGCCGCTGATCTGCGACCAGGGGCACTTCGACGAGATCGAGCAGATCCTCCGTTCCGTCCTCAAGGAGGCATGGGGCCGGATGTGAGCTGGATGTCCGGGCCCGGCCGCGCGCCGGGCCCGGGACCACTACTGTGAGGCGCGTCACCGTCCCGATCAGTGTGCGCGTGCGGCTTTACTTTGAGAGGCTGCATGTAAACCGAATCGGGTTCGGATATGACGAGGTGGTGGGCGAAGGTGCTCAAGGTCGAGGACATCAACCTGACGGACTGGGAGTTCTGGCGGCGGCCGCACGACCACCGGCACGAGGCCTTCAAGGCCCTGCGGTGGCACCCGTCCCTGGTCCTGTTCGAAGAACCCGACATCGTCATCGCACCGCAGGGGCCCGGCTACTACGCGCTGACCCGGCACGCCGACGTCGTCGAGGCGTCCCGGCGCCCGCAGGACTTCTGCTCCGGCAGGGGCGCCATCAGCATCCCGGACATGCCGGGCGACATGCACGAGTACTTCGGCTCGATGATCAGCATGGACGACCCCCGGCACGCCAAGATCCGGCGGATCGTGTCCCGGGCGTTCTCCCCGCGGATGATCCAGCGGTTCGAGGACCGGGTCGAGGCGGTCGCGGGCCAGATCGTCGAGAGCATCGCGGCCGGCGGCGGCACCGGGGACTTCGTCGCGGACGTCGCCGCCCGGCTTCCGCTGAAGATCATCTGCGACATGATGGGCATCGCCGAGGACCGGTACACGACCGTCCTGGACGCCACCAACGTCATCCTCGCGGGCAACGACGCGGAGTTCATCCCGTCCGACGACCCCGAGCAGCTCGCGATGGCGCTGCTCGCCGCGGGCGAGACGCTGAAGGGACTGGTCGGGGAGCTCGGCCGCAAGCGCCGCGCCGAACCCACCGACGACCTGACGTCCGCCCTGGTCAACGCCAACATCGACGGCGAGTCGCTGACCGACCAGGAGCTCGGCTCGTTCTTCATCCTGCTCGTCGTCGCCGGGAACGAGACCACCCGCAACGCCATCGCGCACGGCCTCGACCTGCTCACCCGCGACCCCGACCAGCGCGCCCTGCTCACCGAGGACTTCGAAGCCCGCGTCCCGGGCGCGGTCGAGGAGATCGTCCGGTACGTGTCGCCGGTCATCTGGATGCGCCGCACCGCCACCCGCGACACCACGCTGAACGAGCACGAGATCAAGGAGGGCGACAAGCTCCTCCTCTACTACTGGTCGGCCAACCGCGACGAATCGGTCTTCACCGACCCGGAGAAGTTCGACATCCTGCGCGACCCGAACCCGCACGTCGGCTTCGGCGGCCCCGGGCCGCACTTCTGCCTCGGCGCGCACCTGGCCCGGCGCGAGATCACCGTGATGTTCCGCGAGCTGCTGCGCCGGACGCCGAACATCCGGGCGTCCGGCGACCCCGACCGGCTGGAGTCCAACTTCATCAACGGGATCAAGCGCCTGCCTTACTCGATCTGATCCGGCAGGGGCGGCGCGGCGCCGGCACCCAGGGCCTCGGCCCGCGCCGAGGCCCTGGGCGGTGCCGGCTAGCGCAGCTCGCGCTTGAGGATCTTGCCGGTGGCGGTCATCGGCAGCTCGTCGCGGAACTCGACGATCCGCGGGTACTTGTAGCCGGCGAACTGCTCCTTGCCCCACGCGACCAGCTCGTCCTCGGTCACGGTGGCGCCCGGCGTCCGGATCACGTACGCCTTGACCTCCTCGCCGTGCGAGGGGTGCGGCACACCCACGACCGCGGCCAGCGACACCTCCGGGTGGGTCATCAGGACCTCTTCGAGCTCCCGCGGGTACACGTTGTACCCGCCCCGGATGATCATGTCCTTGGAGCGGTCGATGATGTAGTAGTAGCCGTCCTCGTCCCGGCGGGCCACGTCACCGGTGCGGAACCAGCCGTCCTTGATGGACGACTCGGTCGCCTCCGGCCGGTTGTGGTAGCCCTTCATGATGTTGTGGCCCCGGATGGCGATCTCGCCGGGCCCCTCGCCCTCGATCTCCTTCCAGCCGTCGTCGATCAGCTTCATCTCCACGCCCCAGACGGGCAGGCCGATCGAGCCCGGCTTGGTCGGACGGTCCGGGCGGTTGAACGAGGCCACCGGCGACGTCTCCGACAGGCCGTAGCCCTCCAGGATGTCCACGTCGAACTTCTTCTTGATCCCCTTCAGGACCTCCATCGGCAGCGCCGACCCGCCCGACACCGCCACCCGCAGGTTCTCCCGGATCGTCGCGATGTCCTCCTCCGAGGTCTCGTCGGTCAGCAGCCCCCAGTACATCGTCGGGACGCCCGCGAAGATGTTCACCTTCTCCTTGACCATCAGCTCGACGGCCTGCTTCGCGTCGAACCGCGCCTGCATGACGAGCGTCGCGCGCCGGTAGAGGCCGACGTTCATCACGCACGTCTGCCCGAAGATGTGGAACAGCGGCAGCGTCACCAGCGACGTGTCGTGCAGGGTCCGGTAGAAGAGCGTGTCGTCCACCATGGTGTTCATCAGGAGGTTGCTGTGCGTGAGCTCGGCGCCCTTCGGCTGGCCGGTCGTCCCGCTGGTGTAGATGATGACGGCGGTGTCGTCCGGCTCCGTCCGCGCCGTGTCGAACGTGCCCGGCTTCCCGGCGAGCGCCGCCCAGAACAGGTCGGCGCCCTCGATCGGGGACTCGGCGGCGGACGGGTCCGCCGGCAGCAGGAAGAAGTGCTCGCACCCCTCGGCCTGCTCGAAGCCCGCGTACCCCATCTCGCCGAGCGGCAGCTCCGGCGTCCCCTCGAAGCAGAAGAGCGCCTTCGCGCCGGAGTCTCCCAGGTGATAGGCGATCTCCCGGGGCTTGAGCAGGACGTTCAGCGGGACGACCACCGCGCCCGCCTTGAGCGCCCCGAAGTAGACCATCGGGAAGTACGGGAGGTTCGGGCTGGACAGGGCCACCTTGTCGCCCGGCTTGATGCCGCGCTCCCGCAGCAGGTTCGCGACCTGGTTCGCGACCGAGTCGAGGAACGAGTAGGAGAGCCGGAGATCGCCGAACACGACCGCGTCGCGGTCGGGCGTTTCCCTGGCGGCGTCCTCCAGTAGCACGGACAGGTTGAGCATGGCACTCCTCGCGCGGAAAGGTGACCGGCCGGTTAGTTACCGCCGAGTCTATGAAACCGTTCCGCGATCCTGCCGCACCGGGCACCGATACGATGTGCCGTTTCATCGAGAAAGGCTGCGGGATCTTGATCATTTTCGGCTGGCGGGTGGTCTTCTTCACCCTCACCCGGGGCGTCTTCCACTGCCCCGACTGCGGCGGCGACCGCGAGTACCGGCGCCGGCAGGGACGCAACTTCTTCACGCTGTTCTTCATCCCGGTCATCCCGCTGACCAAGGCGGGCGGCGAATTCGTCGAATGCGACACGTGCCACGGGCGCTGGAACACCGGCGTCCTGAACGTGCCGACGACCGCGCAGCTCGCCCAGATGCCCGCGATGCTGCTGCGCATGGCCATCGCGCAGGTGCTGCGCTCCGGCGACTACACCGACGCGGCGGCCCGCACCCGCGCGGTCGCCGTCGTCCAGCAGGCCGGCGACACCGGCTACGGCGACGCCGCGCTGACGGCCGACCTCGGCCGCCCCTTCGACGACGTCCGCGTCGAGATGGCCCGCGCCGCCTCGGCCCTCGCCCCCGAGGCGCGGGAGAGCATCCTGCGCGCCGCCGCCGAGATCGCCCTGGTCGACGGCCCGCTGACCGCCTCCGAGGAGGAGACCCTCGCCGCCGTCGGCGCCGATCTGGAGCTGACCCGCGTCCAGGTGACCGGCGTCGTCTCCATGGCCCGCCAGCAGTCCGGACACTGATCCCCGGCGGGAGGGCTTGCGGCTGCGCTACTCTTGATGTATGTCAGCCAGGCTGCTCCTCGAAGGACCACGTTGACGATTTGACGTCAGCGTGGTGGCCCCTCCTGTGCGAGGGGCCGTTTCATGTCGGCGGACGGCCACGACCCAGTGAGCAGGAAAGCGGAGTCTGAAGCGTGAGCAGCGACGAGCACTACGATCCACGGGCGGTTCAGGACAAGTGGCAGGCCCGCTGGGCGGAGCTCGACCCGTTCCAGGCGGACGAGAAGGACACCGCCCGGGAGCGCCGCTACGCCCTGGACATGTTCCCCTACCCCAGCGGTGACCTGCACATGGGGCACGCGGAGGCGTTCGGCATCGGCGACGTCCCCGCCCGCTACTGGTTCCAGCGCGGCTACAACGTTCTGCACCCGATCGGCTGGGACTCCTTCGGCCTGCCCGCCGAGAACGCCGCCATCAAGCGCGACTCGCACCCCGCCGAATGGACCTACGCCAACATCGAGACGCAGGCCGCCTCGTTCCGCCGCTACGCCCCCTCCTTCGACTGGACGCGGCGCCTGCACACCTCCGACCCCGAGTACTACAAGTGGACGCAGTGGCTGTTCCTGCGCTTCTACGACCGGGGCCTGGCCTACCGCAAGGGCGGGCACGTCAACTGGTGCCCGAAGGACCAGACCGTCCTGGCCAACGAGCAGGTCGTCGGCGGGCACTGCGAGCGCTGCGGCGCGCTGGTCGAGAAGCGCGTGCTGACCCAGTGGTACTTCAAGATCACCGAGTACGCGGACCGGCTGCTGGACGACATGGCGCAGCTGGAGGGCAAGTGGCCCGAGCGCGTCCTGCTGATGCAGCGCAACTGGATCGGCCGCTCCACCGGCGCCGACGTCGACTTCGTCATCGAGGGGCGCGACGAGCCCGTCACCGTCTACACCACCCGTCCCGACACGCTGTTCGGCGCCACCTTCATGGTGGTCGCCGCCGACGCCGAGCTGGCCGAGGAGATCTGCCACCCCGACCACCGGGCCGCGTTCGAGGCCTACCGCGAGGAGGTCTCCCGCGAGAGCGAGATCGAGCGGCTGTCCACCGAGCGTGAGAAGACCGGCGTGTTCCTGGGCCGCTACGCGGTCAACCCGGTCAACGGCGAGCGGCTGCCGGTCTGGGCTTCCGACTACGTGCTGGCCGAATACGGTCACGGCGCGATCATGGCCGTTCCGGCGCACGACCAGCGCGACCTGGACTTCGCGCTGAAGTTCGGCCTGCCCGTCCGCGTCGTCGTCGAGACCGGCCTGCCCGACCCGGCCGAGACGGGCGCCGCCACCCCCGGCGACGGCGCCATCGTCAACTCCGGCCCGATCGACGGGCTGACCAAGGCCGACGCCATCGCCCGCATCACCGAGATCCTGGAGGAGCGCGGCACCGGCCGCGCGTCGGTGAACTTCCGGCTGCGCGACTGGCTGGTGTCCCGGCAGCGGTTCTGGGGCTGCCCCATCCCGATCGTCCACTGCCCGTCGTGCGGCGAGGTCCCCGTCCCGGACGACCAGCTGCCGGTCGCGCTGCCCGAGGGCCTGCGCGGCGCCGACCTGGCGCCCAAGGGCACCTCGCCGCTGGCCGCCGCGTCCGACTGGGTGAACGTCGAGTGCCCCAAGTGCGGCGGCGCCGCCACCCGCGACACCGACACCATGGACACCTTCGTCGACTCGTCCTGGTACTACTTCCGGTACTGCTCGCCCGGCTACGAGGGCGGCCCGTTCGACGTCGAGCAGGTCCGCAAGTGGATGCCGGTCGACCAGTACACCGGCGGGGTCGAGCACGCCATCCTGCACCTGCTGTACAGCCGGTTCTTCACCAAGGTCCTGCACGACATGGGCATGGTCGACTTCACCGAGCCGTTCACCCGGCTGCTGAACCAGGGCCAGGTGATCAACCAGGGCAAGGCGATGTCCAAGACGCTGGGCAACGGCGTCGACCTGGGCGAGCAGATCTCCGAGTTCGGCGTGGACGTCGTCCGGCTGGCGATCCTGTTCTCCGGCCCGCCCGAGGACGACATCGACTGGGCGGACGTGTCCCCGCACGGCATGTCGAAGTTCCTGTCGCGCGTCCACCGGATCGCCTCCGAGGTGACGTCCGCGCCGGGCGTCGACGTCACCTCCGGCGACACCGCCCTGCGCCGCGTCACCGCCCGCACCGTCGACGAGGCCACCACCCTGGTCGAGACGCAGCGGTTCAACGTCGCGATCGCGCGGATCATGGAGCTGGTCACCGCGACCCGCAAGGCCATCGACTCCGGCCCCGGCGCCGCCGACCCGGCCGTCCGGGAGGCAGCCGAGACGATCGCGGTCCTGCTGTCGCTGTTCGCGCCCTACACCGCCGACGAGGCGTGGGAGTTGCTGGGCCGCACCGCCCCGGTGATCCATGCGGGCTGGCCGTCCGCCGACCCCGCCCTGCTGGTGGAGGAGTCGGTCACCTGCGTCGTTCAGGTGGCCGGCAAGGTCCGCGACCGCCTGGAGGTGCCGCCCGGCATCGCCGAGGAGGAGCTGGAGCGGCAGGCGCTGGCCTCGGTCAAGGTCCAGGACGCCCTGGGCGGCGCCGACATCGTCAAGATCATCGTCCGCGCACCCAAGATCGTCAACATCGTCCCGAAGCGCTAGAGGGCAAAAAGCAGCGGCCGCCGGAGCTCCGGCGGCCGCTGCTCGTCACATCTTGCGGAGGACCGCCACGACCCGTCCGAGCACGGACGCCTCGTCGCCGGGGATCGGTTCGTAGGCTGGGTTCTGCGGCATCAGCCAGATGTGGCCGTCGTCGCGGCGCTTGAACGTCTTCACCGTGGCCTCGCCGTCGATCATGGCCGCCACGATGTCGCCCTGCTCGGCCACCGGCTGCTGCCGGACGACGACCCAGTCACCGTCCGCGATCGCGGCGTCGATCATCGAGTCCCCGGTGACCTTCAGCAGGAAGTGGGTGCCCTCGCCGACGAGCTGCTTGGGCAGCGTGAACACGTCCTCGACGGCCTCCTCGGCGAGGATCGGCCCACCCGCGGCGATGCGCCCGACCAGCGGCACGTACGCGGGCGTGGGGTGCGCCGGGGCCGGCTCGTAGGGCTCCTCGTCCGTCCGCACCGGCGTCGCCCCCGGCACCCGCACCTCGACGGCGCGCGGCCGGTTGGGGTCGCGGCGCAGGAAGCCCTTGCGCTGGAGCGCCCGGAGCTGGTGCGACACGCTGGAGGTGCTGGTCAGTCCGACGGCCTCGCCGATCTCGCGCATCGAGGGCGGGTACCCCCGGCGCTGCACCGAGTCGCGGATCACCTCCAGCACCATGCGCTGTCGCTGGGTCAGGCCCGTCTCGTCCATCGGCCCGTCGGGCAGCTCCCGGACCTTGCTCATCGCTAGTCGCCTCCCGGGCGCCTCGATCCGTCACTCCTTGTCATGGCACGCTACCGCGTCCAGGCCTAATGATCAAACAATTGTTCGAAGAGGTGCTCGCTTTTTGCGGACGTCGCCTGATAGAACATCGTACAGACGTTCGATCGAAAATGCATTCGACGTCATGGAGGGGAGAGATGTCTGGTTCACCCCACAGTGACCGAACCCCGATCCGCCTGACCCGCCGCGGCCGCGCCGTGGTGATCGGCTTCGCCGCCACGGTGACCCTCGTGCTGCTCTGGCTCACCGTGGGCCCCGGCGCCTTCGCCGGCTCCCGAGAAGACCGCGAAACCAAGCGCCCGGCTCGAACGGTGACCGTGGAACCCGGCGAGACCCTCTGGGACATAGCCTCCGCCGCCGACCCCGACACCGATCCCCGCCTGGTCGTCCAACGCATCATCGACCTCAACGGCCTGGCCGGCGACCCCACCGTCCACCCAGGCCAAGAACTACGCCTCCCCACCAATTGACCCCCGCCGGCCACGGCGAGCGCCGGCGCAGCCACCGCGCACACCAACCTCCTCAAACCAACGCGCCGTCCCCAACGCCCGGCGCGCGCGAGAGGTTCACAGCGGGGGAGTGTCGAGGGTCGCTCCTTGGGAGACGTGCCGCCGGGTCCGGAGTCGCGCACGAGGCGACCATCGCCGAACCGCCCCCCAGCAAGCCGGCGGGTACACGTGCCCTCTCAGGGTGGCTCCCCGAGGCTTGAGGGGTGCTGGCGAGCGTACCGGCGCGTGCGAGGCGTTCACGTCGGCTCTGAAGCCTCACCCGGCCCCCTGTGCGGCGTCCTGGACCCGTGCCTTCACCGACGACGCCCTATGTCGCTGGCGGGTGCGATGGGTGGGGTCGGGGATTGGGGGGGTTTGTGACGGTGGCATGGGGGGTGGGGACGGTGGGTGACGACACGCCCGGCGGGAAAAAGGGGAGGTCGGAGGTGACCTGCGCGGACGTGGCGGATGTGGCTCGGGAGGCTCCGGATCAGGTTGCGAACGCCTGCGGCGAGCCGTACGGTTGACCACAACATCTAGTAGTCACATCGATGTAGTTCCCTATATATGGCACTCACATCGGTGTAACTCGTTTACGTCAGGGGAGGGGTCCAACGTGCACTGCCCGTTCTGCCGTAACCCTGACACCAAAGTGATCGACAGTCGTTCGACCGACGACGGGGGCGCCATTCGGCGTCGCCGGTCGTGCTCGGAATGCGGCAAGCGATTCACGACGCAGGAGAATGTGCTCGTGATGGTGGCCAAGCGCAGTGGGGTCACCGAGCCGTTCTCCCGAGAAAAGATCATCGCCGGGGTGCGCAGGGCCTGCCAGGGCCGCCCGGTCGACGAGGATGCGCTCGCGAAGCTGGGGCAGCGGGTCGAAGAGGAGATCAGGTCCTCCGGCTCCGCGGAAATCCCCTCGCACGAGATCGGCCTCGCCATCCTGGGGCCGCTCGGCGAACTCGATGAGGTCGCCTATCTGCGATTCGCCTCGGTCTACCGGAGCTTCGAATCGCTGGACGACTTCGCCAAGGAGATCGAGACACTGCGGAAGGCCTCCTCGGGGGAGCCCGGCCCGTCCCGGTAGGGGACAGGGCCGGAAACACACAGCAGCACATGTAGAAGGCGCCTCCGGGCGGGCATGGCCCGCGCGGCGGCGGGGTTGTTCCTGAACAGGGCCCGGCGGGAGGGCCCGAGAGGGGGAAGGTCATGACGGAGACGGTGAGCGGCTCGGCGGCACGGCGCGGCAAGGGGGGCCGCAAAGGGCTGAAGGTCGAGCGCATTTTCACCACGCCCGGCGTGCATCCGTACGACGAGCTGCGCTGGGAACGTCGTGACGTCGTCATGACCAACTGGCGGGACGGCTCGGTGAACTTCGAGCAGCGCGGCGTCGAGTTCCCCGACTTCTGGTCGCTGAACGCCGTCAACATCGTCACGTCCAAGTACTTCCGCGGCGCCGTCGGCACGCCGCAGCGGGAATGGAGCCTGAAGCAGCTCGTCGACCGCGTCGCCCGGATGTACGTGGAGACGGGTCTCCGGGAGGGGTATTTCGCCTCCGAGCAGGACGCCGAGGTCTTCGACCACGAGCTGAAGTACGCCCTCGTCCACCAGTTGTTCAGCTTCAACTCCCCCGTGTGGTTCAACGTCGGCACCAAGTCCCCTCAACAGGTGAGCGCCTGCTTGCCCTATGAATCGCTGGTGAGCACGCCCGCCGGCCTGATTCCCATCGGCAAGCTCGTCGAGGACGACATGGTCGGCACCAAGGTCTATGACGCCTCTGGGCTGACGCGAATCGTCGCCACCAAGGCCAATGGCCGCAAGGACGTCCTGCGGATCCACACGAAGGCCGGTTACACGCTGGACGTCACCGCCGACCACCTCGTCTGGAAGGCGACCGGCGACGGCACGGGGAGCTTCGTCCAGGCCGGCGAGCTCAAGACCGGTGACCTGCTCGAATGGCACAGGCGGGACGCCTTCGGCGACGCGGAGATCTCTCCTCGTGAGATGTCGGAGGCCGCGCTCGCGGGCTGGCTGCAGTCCGACGGGTTCGTGGGGCGGTACGAGACCGGGACGAACCGGTCGCTGACCATCGAGGCCATGACGGTGACCGACGCCGAACTGGAGTGGGTCGGCCGTCACCTGAACGCGGTGTTCCCGGGTGTCCACCGCCACGAGCGCACGGTCGAGACGCAGGACGCCGCCCTCGACTGCCGCCGTACCCGGCTCTACGGCAAGCCCCTAGAGGAGTACGTCGACGAATGGGGGCTTCTCGCACGGGGTGTCGACATGGTCGTCCCGGAGCGGCTCTTCACGGCATCGCTCCCCACCGTCGCCTGCTATCTGCGCAGCATCTTCCAGGCCGAAGGATTCGTGTCCGAGCGCGAGTCGTCCACGGTCGTCGAGGTCGACATGATCTCCGAGAAGCTCATCCGAGGGATGCAGCGACTCCTGCTGCGCTTCGGCATCTTCTCCCGGGTGGGCGTCAAGAAGCCGAACCGCCCGGAACAGAAGCCGTGCTGGACGCTGCGCATCCAGAACGCCGGGGACCGCCGGATCTTCGCGGACGAGATCGGCTTCATCGACCCCGTCAAGGCACTCAAGCTGCACAAGGGCTTCGAGAAGCCGGGACGTCCCGCCAAGGCGACCAAGCGGCTGCAGATCGCGCAGATCGAGCAACTCGGCACCATGGAGGTCTACGACATCCAGACCGAGAGCGGTGAGTTCCTCAGCGACAACATCCGGGTGCACAACTGCTTCATCCTGTCGGTGGACGACACGATGGAGTCGATTCTCGACTGGTACAAGGAAGAGGGCGTCATCTTCAAGGGCGGTTCCGGCGCGGGCCTGAACCTGTCCCGCATTCGCTCCAGCCGGGAACTGCTCTCCTCCGGCGGGACGGCCAGCGGCCCGGTGTCGTTCATGCGCGGCGCCGACGCGTCCGCGGGGACGATCAAGTCGGGCGGCGCGACCCGCCGGGCCGCCAAGATGGTCGTCCTGGACGTCGACCACCCCGACATCGGGGAGTTCATCGAGACCAAGGCGCGCGAGGAGGACAAGATCCGCGCGCTGCGGGACGCCGGGTTCGACATGGACCTCGGCGGCAAGGACATCGGCAGCGTCCAGTACCAGAACGCCAACAACTCCGTCCGGGTGTCGGACGAGTTCATGCACGCCGTCGAGTCGGACGGCGAGTTCGGGCTGCGCGCCCGGATGACCGGCGAGGTCGTCGACACCGTGAAGGCCAAGGACCTGTTCCGGCTGATGGCCAAGGCGGCGTGGGAGTGCGCCGACCCGGGCATCCAGTACGACGACACGATCAACGACTGGCACACCAACCCCGAGACCGGGCGCATCACCGCGTCCAACCCGTGCTCGGAGTACATGAGCCTGGACAACTCGTCCTGCAACCTCGCCAGCATCAACCTGCTGAAGTTCCTCACCGACGCGGGGACGTTCGACGTCGCGAAGTTCGTGAAGCTCACCGAGCTGATCATCACGGCGATGGACATCTCCATCACCTTCGCCGACTTCCCCACGGAGAAGATCGCGCAGACGACCCGCGACTACCGCCAGCTCGGCATCGGCTACGCCAACCTCGGGGCGCTGCTCATGGCGACCGGGCACGCCTACGACTCCGAGGGCGGACGGTCCCTCGCGGCGGCGGTCACGTCGCTGATGACGGGCGTCGCCTACCGGCGGTCGGCGGAGATCGCCGGCGTGGTCGGGCCGTACGCGGGGTACGCGCGCAACGCCGAGGCGCACAAGCGCGTCATGCGCAAGCACGCCGCCGCCAACGACGGCATCCGGACGCTGGACGCGATGGACAAGGCGATCCACGCCGCCGCCGCCAAGCAGTGGGCCGACTGCCTGAAGGCCGGCGAGAAGCACGGCTACCGCAACGCCCAGGCCAGCCTGCTCGCCCCGACCGGGACGATCGGGCTGATGATGGACTGCGACACGACCGGCATCGAGCCGGACCTCGCCCTGATGAAGTTCAAGAAGCTCGTCGGCGGCGGATCCATGCAGATCGTCAACCAGACGGTGCCGCGGGCGCTGGAGAAGCTCGGCTACCCGCAGGAGCAGATCGAGGCGATCGTCGAGTACATCGCCGAGCACGGCCACGTCGTGGACGCCCCCGGCCTGCGCCCCGACCACTACGAGGTGTTCGACTGCGCGATGGGGGAGCGGGCGATCAGCCCGATGGGGCACGTCCGGATGATGGCGGCCGTCCAGCCGTTCCTGTCCGGCGCGATCTCCAAGACCGTCAACATGCCGGAGCAGGCCACGATCGAGGACATCGAGAAGGTGTACTTCGAGGGCTGGCGGCTCGGGCTCAAGGCGCTGGCGATCTACCGTGACAACTGCAAGGTCGGCCAGCCGCTGTCCGCCGCGGGCAAGAAGGCCGAGCCCGCCGCGGAGGCGCCGGCCGAGGTCGTCGCCCGTCCCGTCCGCAAGCGGCTGCCGAAGCAGCGTCCCGCGACGGTCACGCGCTTCTCCGTCGCGGGCGCCGAGGGGTACATGACCGCGTCGTCCTACCCGGACGACGGCGTCGGCGAGGTGTTCCTCAAGCTCGGCAAGCAGGGCTCCACGCTCGCCGGCGTGATGGACGCCTTCTCCATGGCGATCTCCATCAGCCTGCAGTACGGCGTCCCGCTGGAGACGTGGGTGGAGAAGTTCACCAACATGCGGTTCGAGCCGGCGGGCATGACCGACGACCCCGACATCCGCATGGCGACCTCGGTGATGGACTACATCTTCCGCCGGCTGGCGCTGGACCACCTGCCGTACGAGGAGCGCGCGGGCCTCGGCATCTTCACCGCCGAGGAGCGCGCGATGCAGGCCAACGGCGAGGACCCGGCCGCCCTGCACGCCGAGGACGAGGTCGACCACGAGTCGCTGGCGCAGTCCGCCGAGATCACCCGTCCGGCAGCGCCCGCCCCGGCCCCGGCCGCCGAGGCGCACTCCTCGATGGAGGTCATCGAGAGCCGCCAGGGCCGCACCGCCGACGCGCCGCTCTGCCTCACCTGCGGAACGAAGATGCGCCCCGCGGGCAGCTGCTACGTCTGCGAGGGCTGCGGCTCCACCAGCGGCTGCAGCTGACGATCCGGTGAACGGCCGGGGCTCCGGGAGACCGGGGTCCCGGCCGTTTCGCGTGGTGGGTCAGGTGGTGGGGTTCTTGTCGTCGCCGCGTTTGATCGGCTGGGTGGTGGCGGCGCGGCGGCGCTGGGACTTGCGGCGGCCCGCCACCAGCACGTCGTCCTCGGTGTCGGCGGGGTCCTTCGCCGCGGTGTCGGTGCCCTCCGGCAGCGCGGGGGGCTCCGGCTGGTTCTTCGGGCGGCGCGGTGACCGCGGCCGCTTCGCGGGCTGCATCTCGGCCTGGCGCAAGGACTCGACAAAGCTGGCCGCGTCGTTGTCGTCGTCATCGTCGGCGGGGTGCCGCCCGCGCCGTCCGATGACCCACTGGTCGAGGGTCAGCCGGCCGCCGCCGCCCGCCGCGAACACCAGGCTGGCCATGCCCAGGGCCAGGACGAGCTCGTAGCCGTTCTGGACGGTCGTGCCGTCCACCATGAACAGGCCCTGGTCCGCGTGGACGAACACGAACGCGCCGGCCATGTCGATGAACAGCAGGGCGCCGGTGACGGGCAGGCCGAGCCCGGCGATCAGCGCGGCCCCGCCGAGGAGTTCGACGAACGCCGAGTAGACGGCCGCCGCGGTCGGGAGCGGGACGCCGAGCGTGTCGAACGTGCGGCTCGTCGCGGTGACGCCCGCCTCGATCTTCTGCCAGCCGTGCGCCATGAAGACGACGCCCACGCCGAGCCGTGCGAGCACTGCCACGACGTCGTACAGCGGCCGAGAGCGCATGCCGTCGTCTCCTTTGCGCGTGGAAATGGCCCTGTTTCGACGGAGAGTATGACGGCCTTCGCGCGAAAACCGCGAACACCGCAGGTGAGAGCGGTCGCGAGAGGCCCGGTCAGCGGTCGCCGGAGACCTGGGCGAGGGATGCGGCGACGGTCTCGCAGACGTGCTCGACGGTCTCGATGCCGTCCCGCATCGTGGTGCCGCGTTCGGAGATGATGGCGAGCAGGAGGGTACGGTCGCCGTCTCGCACGATGCCGATGCTGTTGACCGTCCAGCGGCCGCCGTGCCTGTCGCGGGGGAGCCAGCCGTTCTTCAGCTCGGCGTCGGACCCGGCGACGCTCACACCCCAGGCCTGCTCCGGCGCCACGTCCCCCATCAGGCGGCGGACATACCGGCGGTTCGCGGTATGGAGCGGGCTTTCGTCCGATGTCAGCGCGGTCAGCAGCCTGACCTGATCGGCGGCGCTCGTCGTGGTGGAGCCCCAGGAAGTGCCCGGCCCGGGTTCGGTGTCGCGCAGGCCCAGCTTCCGGTTGGCGGACGCCAGGCCGTCCGCGCCGCCGATCGCTTGCCACAGTGCCGTGGCGGCGGCGTTGTCGCTGACCGTGATCGCACGTTCGGCCAGTGCCTTCTCGGTGGGGGTGAGGGTGCGTTTCTCGCGCTGGGCCTTGAGGAGGAGCGCGATGACGATGTCGACCTTGACGATGCTCGCCGTCGCCGTCCGCAGGCTCCCGCCGTAGGTGTAGGAGAGGCCGGTGGTCAGGTCGCGCGCCGACACCGACAGGCGTCCGGGACGGTCATCGAGGTACGCGTCGAGCGCCCGGGTCAGCGCGTCGCGCTGGAACGTCGGCGTCGTGGGCTTCGGCGTGGGCGTCATCGTCATGACCGTCGGGAGGGGGACGGGCGCGGGCCGGTAGGCGATCGCCTGCGACCCCGCGGCGAGTATGCCGGTCGCCGCGAGCGCCACGGCGGCGAGAAACCCCGCGCGCCTCACGGACGCGCTCCTGCCTCGGTCTGCATGATCGTGAGCTTCGCGAGCGGCGTGTTACCCCACCGTTACCCCCCTCTCACCTTGGCGGGAGGGCTCGGCCGGACGGGGGAGGCGGATGACCCGCGCGGGGGAGGCCGCCGCATGACGGTCAACGCCAGGCTTCGGCTCATGAGTGAGATGCCCGTTGTGCCGGGGGCCGTCGGGCCGAGGTGGAGCGCGGTACGGCGCCTCGCGGGGTACGGCGCCGCCGCGTCGCTGTCGCTGTACCTGGCCGTGAAGATCGTCTGGGTCGTGGTCGCCCTCCTCGGGCACGCCGCCGCCGATTTCGGCGACACGGACTGGATCGTCCTCAACACGGTGACGGTCGGCATGTCCGCGACCGGGGTCGCGCTGGGGCTGGTCCTGGCGCACGGCCGGCGATGGCGGACCTCGGACGCGCCCCTGGTCGTCCTCGCGTGGACGGGCAGTGGGTTCCTGATCCCTCTTCTGCCCTACGGACTGCTCAGCGCCCTCCTGGGTGCGGCGGGTGTGAAGACCGGCGGCGACGATGGAGACTCGGGCGGCGACGCGGCGCCGTCCTGGGAACTGCTGCTGATCGGCATCGGATTCACCGGCATGGCGGTGGGGCTGGCCGTCGCCCTCCCCATCTACATGCGCGAACGCTGGCCGGCCGCCTTCCTCGGACGTCTCGCCGACCGCGAGCCGGCGACCGTCCGCCGCGTGCGCACGCTGACCGCCGTCACCGCCATACCGGCCGTTCTCTGGACGTACTGGTCGCTGGGCGGTACGCGCGGCCTGGACCCGGCACACCACGACCTCGTCGACCTCAACACCCGGCTCCTGATGGCGAACTCAGCGCTCTGGGCACTCTTCGGGATCTGGAGCGTCTGGGCCATCGCCTCCGCCCGTCCGAACATGCCGGTCTGGGTGCCGATGGCCCTGGGATTCGTCGCCTCGGGCTCCTTGTTCGCGTGGAGCTCTTGGAAGCTCGCGGTGGCGGTTCTCCGTCCAGGCGACTACGCGGCCGCCGAGTACCCGGCCGTCACGCTCGTCCAGCACGGCCTCGCCATCGCCGGCGGCGTCCTGATGATGACCGTCCTGACGAATTACGTGCGCAGATGAGTTCAGCGGGTGCGACCGCGCGGCTTGAGGGGTGTGGCGGGCATGGCCGGAGCCGGGATCGGGGCGCCGTCGTAGCCGCGCACGGTGCCGAACCGGTCGCCCGTCATCCAGTCCTCGCGGGCCCGGGCGATCTCCTCTCCCGTCCGGGCGACGAAGTTCCACCACATGACGAGCTTCTCCTCGAACGGCTCACCGCCGAGCAGCAGGAGACCGCTCTCGCCGTCGGCCCTCAGCGGCAGTTCCCGGCGTCCGGATCCCAGGTACAGCATCGACCCCGGCTCCACGCGCATCCCGTCGACCTCCGTGACGCCGGACATGGTGAGCGCCGCGTATTCGAAGTCCGGATCGACGGGCAGCCGCATGTCGGCTCCGTCGTCCAGGACGATGTCCGCCCCCACGATGGGCGTGAACACCGTGCCGGGCGATGCCGCCCCGTCCAGATCACCCAGGATGACGGTGGCGCGGAAGCCAGGACCGTCCACGACGGGCAGGTCGGCGTGGTGCTCGAACGCGGGCTCGGAATAGCGGTCCGAATCCGGCAGCGCCACCCACAGCTGAGCCCCGTGCAGGATCGGGCCGTGCCCGCGCGGCGACTCCTCCGAATGCGCGATGGCCCGTCCCGACGTCATCAGCCCGAGCTCTTTCGGCCGGACGGTCTGCAGGCTGCCCAGGCTGTCGCGGTGCAGCACCTCGCCGCCGTGCAGCCAGCTCACCGTCTGCAGGCCGATGTGCGGATGGGGCGGCACCTGCATCCCTGGCTCGTCGGCGATGTCGTCCGGCCCGTAGTGGTCGACGAAGCACCACGCGCCCACCATGCGCCGACCCAGGCTGGGCAGCAGCCTCCGGACGACCGTGCTCTCACCAAGCGGCACCCGGCGGGGCGGCAACAGCTCATGGACCGGCCGCCCCGGCACCCGGTCGCGGCCTCCGCATTCGACCGGCTTGGGCCGGACATCAAGATTGCTCACCGAACCGCCCTCCCGAGACGCCACCCCTCAACGATGCCCTATCCGGCCTTCCGGTGAACCGCCAGGCTCCGTACCCGGTGGCATGCGCGTTCGTGTACACCGGGCCCCTCTTCGACGCGGCGAGCTGACGAGCGTGGTGCAGCTCAGCCTCGAACACCCCCGGCATGCCGGCGATGAACCGCAGGGTGGCGGGCCGCCCGGCCACGAGTTCCGAGCAGCTGGATCGGACAGGGCGGCTGCCAGCCGGTCAGGTGGGCGGAGTGGGGAAGGGGCGGGCCCAGGGCTCGTTGTCGAGTTCCAGAGTGTTGATCAGTTGACCGATGGCGCGGTACCAGCCGGCGAGGACAAGGAGCTCCAGCAGTTGGGGCTCGTCATAGTGGACGGTGAGGGCGTCCCAGGTGGGCCGGGAGATCTGGGCGGAGTCGTGCAGTTCATCGACCGCGCTGAGCAGGAGCCACTCTCTGGGAGACCAGGGGGCGGAGGCGCCGGACACGGTCGCCTCGATCTGTTCGGGGCCGAGTCCGGTGGCCATACCGAACGTCGCGGCGTGGACGCCCCACTCGTACTCGCAGCCGGCGCGGGCGCAGGTGCGGTGGATGACGATCTCGCGGTCGCGGGCGGGAAGGCTGCCGTGGGCGAGGAGTCCGGCGCCCAGGACGCGCATTCGGGACGCCAGCTCCGGGGCGCGGTGCAAGGTGCGGAACAGAACGAGCGGGTCGTGCGTGACGTTCGGCGGCATCCACTTGGCCAGGGCGGCGGCGATCTCCGGTGAGTACGGGGGGTCGAGCGGGGCGATGCGCGGCATGGTGCTCCTCCGGGTGCTTCGATTTTAGAAGCAGTGTGCTGCTTCGAAAACCGAAGCGCAAGAGGGGTGGCAGGTCAAGGGGTGTCGGCGTCGAACGACTCGGCCCACCGGTCGGACCATCGCGACAGGGGACGGAGTGCCTCGTGGACGTCCCGGCCCAGGTCGGTGAGGGCGTACAGGTTCTCCGGGGTCTTGTGGACGAGGCCCGCGTCGGTCAGTTCGAGGAGCCGCTGCCGCAGGACGCTGGACGACATGTCGTCGCACCGCTGCTGCAGAGTGCGGAAGCCGAGAGGGGCGTCCCGCAGTTCCCAGATCATGCGCAGCGTCCACCGCCGGCCGAACAGATCGAGAGCGGCCATGAGCGGACGCCCACCGCCCGAACCGCGGACAGGCCTTCCCGGTCTTGGCATACCCCCTCCGATAAGTCGGTAGCCGAAACACTAGCCGCCCCCACGTAACAGCGACCGACCGCCCACCAACACCCGACACCGTCGCACCAACCCCCGACACCGCGCCGCCGACGCGCGGTGCGATGCCGCGGATGTGCGGTGAAGCGGGCGTGCGGTGCGGTGGTGCGGAGGTGCGGTGCGGTGGTGCGGGCGTGCGGTGCTGTGCTGTGGTGTGGGCGTGCGGTGGGGTGGTGTGGAAGAGAGTGTGGGGCGGCGGGGTTCACTTGTACGTGATGCACGGTGAGTACAAGGTTCCTGGCGGCAAGCTTGTCGTCGCTGATGTCGATGTCGTGGACGGGCTGCTGCGATCCCCCAGGATCAGCGGCGACTTCTTTCTGGAGCCGGACGAGGCTCTGGAGACGATCAACGGTGCCCTGGAGGGGCTTCCGGCGGGGCTCGACGCGCGGGCGATCGGCGTGCGCGTGCAGGCGGCCCTGCCGCGCGAGACGGTGATGCTCGGCATCACCGCCGAGGCCGTGGGGATCGCCGTGCGGAGGGCCGTCGCGCGGGCGTCCGACTGGCGCGACCACGACTGGCGGCTGATCCACGAGCCGCCGCAGGAACCGGCCCTGCACATGGCGCTCGACCAGGTGCTCGCGGAGGAGGTCGGCGCGGGCCGGCGACCGCCGACGCTGCGCGTCTGGGAGTGGGCGTCGCCGGCGGTGGTGATCGGCAGCTTCCAATCGCTGCGCAACGAGGTCGACGCCGGGGCGGCGAAGCTGCACGGGGTGGAGGTCGTCCGCCGGATCAGCGGCGGCGGGGCCATGTTCATCGAACCGGGCAACACCATCACCTACTCGCTGTACGCGCCGGAGACGCTGGTGGCGGGCATGTCGTTCGCCGAGAGCTACGCGTTCCTCGACGACTGGGTGCTGGGCGCGCTCGGCGGGCTCGGGATCAGGGCCTGGTACCAGCCGCTGAACGACATCACCTCCGACCAGGGCAAGATCGCGGGTGCGGCACAGAAGCGGCTCGCCGCGGGCGCGGTGCTGCACCACGTGACCATGGCGTACGACATCGACGCCGACAAGATGCTCCAGGTACTGCGGATCGGGCGGGAGAAAGTCTCCGACAAGGGGATCGCCAGCGCGGTCAAGCGCGTGGACCCGCTCCGCCGGCAGACCGGCCTTCCCCGGGAAGAGATCATCGACCGCATGATCGGCCATTTCCGCTCGCGGTACGGCCTGACCCGGGACCGGGTGAGCGACGACGAGCTGCGCCTGGCCCAGAAGTACGTCACCGACAAGTTCAGCACGTCCGGCTGGACCGCCAGGGTTCCCTGACCGGCTCACGGTCCGCATGTCGCGTCCCTCTCCGCGCCCGGGCGGTCGTCGTGCAGGTCGCCGACCCGGTCGACCCGGGTCGACCCGGCCGACCCGCCCGAGCCGGCCGGGTGGCCGTGGGAGGCGTTGGCGATCACGGTCTGCGACCAAGCTTTGGCCGCCTGGCCGGTGGTGGTGGGGTGGTCGCGGCTTCGGCGGGCGGGTTCTGCGGTTATCAGGCGCCAGGCGATCCCGGCGGCGATGACGTAGGACGTGCCGATCAGGGCGAACGCGATGGTCGCGCCGGTCGTCCAGCCGGAGGACGCGCCCAGGACGGCGCCGATGGCCGCGATGCCGATCAGGGTGCCGACCTGGCGGCCGGTGTTGAGGACGGAACCGGCGACGTTGCCGTTCTCCGGGCCCGCGGCGTCGACCATGACGGCGGTCATGGCGGGTGAGACGATGCCGCCCGCGATGCCGGTCACCGCGAGGGCGGCACCCGTCGCCCAGTACGGGCTCGCGGGAGTGATGCCGGTCAGCGCGAAGGAGGCCGCCGCGGCGAGCAGGAGCGCGCCGGTGAGGAGGGGGCCGTTCGGGATGCGTTCGGAGAGGCGCGCGAACGCCAGGTTGCTGAGCGGGATGAAGACCGTCAGCGGCAGGATCTGGAGCCCCGCCCTGAGCGGGCCGGCGCCGGCGGCGTGCTGGAAGTACAGCCCCGCCAGGAAGAGCGTTCCGTAGAACGCCGCGTTGAACAGGAGCCCCACGGCGTTCGCGCCGGTGAAGGGCCGGTCGCGGAACATGGTCCACGGCATGACGGTGATGCGGGCGCGGCGTTCTCGCAGCGGGAGGAGCAGGACGGTCACCAGCGCCACGCCGGCCGCGGCGAGGACCGGAGGTGAGACCCATCCCTGATGCGGTCCCTCGATCAGCGTGAAGCTGAGCGCGGCGAGCCCGGCGACCAGCAGGGCGTGGCCGGGGACGCCCAGAGACGCGGGGCGGCCCGGGGCGGCGGTGATGAAACGGCGGGTCAGCACCATGCCCGCGATGCCGAACGGCAGGTTGATCAGGAAGATGCTCCGCCAGCCGAAGGCGCCGACGAGGACGCCGCCGACCGTCGGGCCGAGCGCGAAGGACGCGGACACGATCGCCGACCAGAGCCCGAGCACGCGGGTGCGGCCGCGGGGGTCGGGAAACTCTCTGAGGAGCAGCGCGAGGGAGCTCGGCATGAACAGCGCGGCGCCCACGCCCTGGACGATCCTGGCGGCGATGAGCACCCCGATCGCCGGTGCGAGCGCGGCGGCCAGCGACGCGGCGAAGAACACCGCCATGCCCCACAGGTAGACCCTCCGCGCTCCCAGCCGGCCGGCGAGGCCGCCGGCGAGCATCAGCAGGGCCGCGAACGCCAGGACGTAGCCGTCGACGGCCCAGGTGAGCCGGGCCAGCGGCGCGTCCAGCCGCTGCTGGATCGTCGCCCCGGCGATCTGCATCACCGTGGCGTCCACGCTCGCCATCACGAATCCCGCGGCGAGGGCGGAGATCCTCATGGCGGGGGAGCGGTCCGATGCCATGATCAATCCTCTCGCTAAGCGGACCGGTGGCGTCCGCTTCGATGAAGCTAGCGTAACCGGACCGCTGCTGTCCACTTGAATCGGACTGTAAGCGTCCGCTTATGGCTAGGATCGCGGCATGGAGGGCACCCGGAGCGCCGTGGACCGGCTGCTGGACGACGGTTCCGGCCGCCGGCCGCGCGCCGACGCCCGGCGCAACCTGGAGCGCCTCGTCGAGGCGGCGCGGGAGGCCGCCGGTGAGATCGGCGGCGAGGTCACCGCGCACGAGATCGCCCGCCGCGCCGGGGTCGGCGTCGGCACGTTCTACCGGCGGGTCAGCACGCTGGAGGCGCTTCTGGAGGCCGTCCTGGCCGAGGTCATGGGCGAGATCATCGAGAAGGGCGACGAGGGGCTCGCCGATCCCGACCCGTGGAAGGGCTTCTGCGACTTCGCCGCGGCCTACATCACGCTCCGGAACGAACTGTGCGATATCAGCGAAGCCCTGGGCGGCGCCCTCGGGGACGCGCGCGCGGAACTGCGCGAGCGCATCCACATGCTCGTGGAGCGGGCCCAGGACGCCGGCGCCATGCGGGCGGACATCGCGTGGCAGGACGTCGCGTTCCTGCTGGTCTCCGTCTCCACCGGGGACCACACGGTCGGCCTGCACGCGAGCGAGCACCAGTGGGACCGCAACCTGCGGATCGTCCTGGACGGCCTGCGCACCCCCGAGCCGGCGCCGCTCCCCGGTGCGCCGCCCACCGAATCGGCCGGTTGAGGCCGTGCCGCGCCGTGCGGAACGGAACTCGCCGACCCTGCCGTGCGTCATCCTTCCATGGCAGGTCGCGGGGCCGTGCGACTGCCTCTAGGTTGGTGACATCGATCGATGTTGAGGAGCGTTCATGTCGATGCAGAAGGGCGCCAACACCGCGGTGCCGGTCCCCTCGGTACGGGTCGAACTCGGCTGGCAGGGTGGGCCCGGCGTGCCCGACGCGGACGCGTCGGCGCTCCTGCTCGCTGAGACGGGCCGCGTGCGGACGGACGACGACTTCGTCTTCTACAACCAGCCCGCGCACGCGTCCGGAGCCGTCCGGCACGAGGGCAAGCAGCAGGGTCCGACCGTCCTGGACATCCTGGCGGTCGACCTGAACCGCGTCGAGCCCGCCATCGACAAGATCGTCATCGCCGCGTCCTCCGACGGCGGGACGTTCGGCCAGTTCCAGGGCTTGTACGTGCGCGTGGTGGACGCGGCGGCCGGAACCGAGGTCGCACGGTTCGACAGCGAGGGTGCCACGAGCGAGACCGCGTTCGTACTGGGCGAGCTCTACCGCAGGCAGGGCGCGTGGAAGTTCCGGGCCGTCGGCCAGGGCTATGACTCGGGGCTCGCGGGCCTGGCCGGCGACTTCGGGATCTCGGTCGACGACCCGGGCCAGGCCGCCCCGCCGCCCCCGCCCGCGCCTCCGCAGCCGCCGCCCCCGCCCGCGCCTCCGCAGCCGCAGGCCCCGCCGCCCCCGCCGGCACAGGAGCAGTACGCGCCGCCCCCGCCGCCCGGCGGCCAGTACACGCCTCCGCCGCCTCCAGGCGGGCAGTACGCGCCGCCGCCTCCTCCTCCGCCCGGGGGTCAGTACGCTCCGCCGCCGCCCCCTGGCCAGTACACGCCTCCGCCCCCTCCTCCGGCGGCGCCCCAGCAGCCCCAGCCGCAGCAGCAGGACGGCAAGATCTCGCTGACGAAGAACTCCCCGTCGGTGTCCCTCACCAAGCACGGCGCGACGTCCGGCCACATGCGCGTGAACCTGAACTGGAGCGCGCGCGAGGGCGTCGCGAAGGGACGGCTCGGCAAGCGCCGCCGCGGCGTCGACCTCGACCTCGACCTGTGCTGCCTTTGGGAGCTGCAGGACGGCCGCAAGGGCATCATCCACGCGCTCGGCGACATGGGCGCGCTGAACCGCGCTCCGTTCATCCAGCTCGACAAGGACGACCGCACCGGAGCGATCGATTCGGGGGAGAACCTCCACATCAACCTCGACCACACGGCCGAGTTCAAGCGGATCCTGGTGTTCGCCGAGATCTACGAGGGCGCCGACGACTTCCGCGGCCTGGACGCCGTCGCCACGCTGTTCCCGGTGAACGCGGCGCCCATCGAGATGCGCATGAACGACTGCATGGACGCGTCCCGCGACGCGGTCCTGGCGCTCATCGAGAACGTGAACGGCGAGCTGGTCGTGCGCCGTGAGGGCCGGTACGTCCTCCCGCCGCCCGGCCGGCCGCGCTGGGGCAAGATGACGGTCGACCAGGCGTACGGGTGGAACCTGGAGTGGGTCGCGTCGCGCGGCAAGGACTGACCGCCCGCCGCGGCTACGCGGCCTTCAGCTGGTCGGCGAGCTTCTTGTCGCGGGCCACCCTGACGAGCGCGGCCGTGAGCCGGGCGAGGTCCTTGTCCGGCACCTTCGCGGCGAGCTCGTCGGGGTCGGCCGGCAGGCCGAGCCGTTCGGCGCCCTTCCTCACCTGGTCGTCGACGTAGGGGCGCAGCCACGGCCAGATGGCCTGCGCCTCACGGCAGAAGATGTCGACGCCCGTGGGGCCGATGCCGGGGAACTCCTGGAGCAGGTCCGACGCCTTCTTGCGGTCGCGTTCCGCCGCTATCGCGAGCCGCCGCAGGTCGCCCTGGTACTGGTCCTGGACCATCTCCGCCATGTCGCCCAGCCGGGAGGCGGTGCTCTCGTCGTAGCGGACGTAGTGGCCGCGCCCGAGCGCGTCGACGCGCTCCTGCCAGGTCAGTCTGGCCATCCCGCGTGCCGTCCCGCCCCCGGCGTCGAACAGCTCGCGCGCCGCGGACAGGGCGATGTCGGACGAGATGCGGGCGCTCAGCAGGTTCGCCAGCACCAGCAGCTTGAAGAGCGCTGCCGGCTGGTCCTTCAGCGGTATGCCGGCCTCTTCGGCGAACGTACCGCCGGACTCGTGCATCAGCTTCTTGACGACGGCATCCATGGCATGTACCTCCTGTGCTGCCGCCTACCCGAGCCGGTGCGGATGACTCATCGCACGGGCGCGAGGCGGTGTCAGAGGAGGCTGAGCTGGCCTTCTCCCGCGAGCGGGTCACGGTGCTTCTTCAGGTGACGCCATTGTGGAAGGTCATCCAAATAGGACCACGAAAGCCTGTGGTGGGGTGTAGGCCCGTGCTCCTGGAGAGCCTTCTGATGGACGGGTGACGGGTACCCGGCACTGTCGGCGAACCCGTACCCGGGGAATTCACCGTCCAGTTCTGCCATGAGCCGGTCACGGTGGACCTTCGCAAGGACGGACGCGGCCGCGACGGTGACCGACCTCTGGTCCGCCTTGATTTCGCACCGCACGCGCCAGGGACGGCTCAGGAAATCATGCTTTCCGTCGAGAATGACGACGTCGGGCCGGACGGGCAGTGCCTCCAGCGCGCGGACGGCGGCGCGCCTCAGCGCCTCGGTCATGCCCAGTTCGTCGATCTCCTCGGGGCTGGACGCGCCGACGGCGTGACCGGCGAGCCATCCGGGGAGGAGCTCGGCGAACGACGCGCGGTGGGCTTCGGTGAGGAGCTTGGAGTCGGTCAGCGCGACCGTCTTCTTCCCGCGTCCGGGCAGCACGGGCGGCGGGCTCAGGTCCGTGATCGCGGCGCAGACCACGACGGGGCCCGCCCAGGCGCCGCGCCCGACCTCGTCCACCCCGGCGATCCGCACGGCGGCACCGCTCCCGGAGGGCGCCGCCAGCAGCTCCTCCTCGATCTCGTAGCCCGCGACGCGCGAGACGCCTTCGGCCGCGGCGGGCGGAGGCACCATGCCAGGCAGGGCGCCGGTGGAGTCGGTCAAGGGATCTCCTTCAGGCAGGTGACGGCTCGCGTCACCGATCGTAGGGCCCGGACTTCTGGACAGGACGAATGTCGTGGCCCCCGCGCCGGGTGCGTTCGGTTCCGCACCAGGCAGGGTCGGGAGAACGCAACGAACCGGGCCGGGGGAGTCCCGTTCCGGGCGGTCCTGCGCTTTACTCGCTCTTGATGGCTTTGTTCGGCAGGTCCCGCTCCCGCCCGGCGAAGGACGCCGCGGCGCGGGATCTTTTCGAGCGCCTGCGGTGGCGCTACTTCCAGGTCACTCCCGGCTTGCGGTTCCTGGGCGCGGTGCTGCTCCTCGCCCTGGTGCTCTCCGCGACGGTCGTCCTGGGCGGGCCGATCCTCGGCGCGGCCGCGTTCACGGTGATCGCGGTGGTCGTCGTCCACCTGACGCTGCGCTCGCCCACGGGGATGGCGGTCGTCGCGGTCATCCTGGCGTGGCTCGGCGTGTCGGTCCCCCTGGGCGGGCTCTACCCGGACGACGGGACGCCGCTGTACCTGAACCCCGCCGTGCTCCTCGGCGCCCTGGCCGCGCCCGTCGCGTTCGTCGCCTACCGCCTGCGCGGTTACACGCCGTGGCGCACGACCCTCCTGGCCCTGGCCGCCGCGGGAGTGGTGGCGGCGGCGCTCGCGCATCCGCTGCCGGCGGCGGGCGTGGCGCCCGGCTGGGCGGCGGCGCTGGCCGTCCTCGCCTACCGCTGGGACCGGGCCAGGCGCACGGTGCCCGCGGAGGCGTACGAGACAGGCTGGGTGCAGGAGCAGGCCAGCCCGAAAGGGGACGGCATGGCGGGGCCGCGTGAACGGCCGGACAGGCCGGCCAGGCCCGATCGCCGTCCCACCGGTGAGGACACCGGTGCCACGGCCGCGCAGGGGGTCCCGGACCAGCGTGCCGCGGCGCAGGCGGCCGATGCCGCGTCCGTCCCCGAACGGCAGGCGCCCCCGGAGCGCAGGACGGACGAGTCACCGGACATCTCCGTGGCGGACGCGCTCGCGGAACTGGAGAACATGATCGGGCTGGAGCCGGTCAAGCGGCAGGTGCGCTCCATCGCCGCGTCCATCGAGGCCGCGCACATGCGTGCGGCCGCGGGGGTGCCCACCGAGAAGCCCATGCGGCATTTCGTCTTCGTGGGGCCGTCGGGGACCGGCAAGACCACCGTCGCCCGCGTGCTGGCCAAGATCTTCTACGCGTTCGGCCTGCTCCCTGAGCCCGCCCTGGTCGAGGCGCACCGTGCCGACCTGGTCGGCGAGTTCCTCGGGGCCACGGCCATCAAGACCAACCGGCTCGTCGACTCCGCCCTGGGCGGGGTGCTGTTCATCGACGAGGCGTACAGCCTGGTCAACTCCGCCGAAGGGCAGCCCGACCGGTTCGGTGACGAGGCGGTCCAGGCGCTGCTCAAGCGCGCCGAGGACGACCGCGACAACCTCGTCATCATCCTGGCCGGGTACGACGCACAGATGGCCGAGTTCCTCGACTCCAATCCCGGGCTCGCCTCCCGGTTCGGCACGCGCGTGCACTTCCCGTCCTACCGGCCCTCGGAGCTGCTGCAGATCGCCGAGTACCACACCGGCCTCCGCGACGACCGTCTGGACGCGGAGGCCCGCAGACGACTCGCGGACCGTTTCGACGAGGTCGAACGGCGCGGCATCATCGACGATCTGGGAAACGGACGGTTCGTCCGGTCGCTGACAGAGGCGGCGGCGCGCGCGCGGGACGTCCGCGTGGTCGAGTCCGTCTCGGCGTCCGGAGAGCCCGCCAGACCCACCGCCGACGATCTGGTCACCGTGCGCGCCGAAGACGTCGAGACCGCCTTCGCCGAGGTCACCGAACGGTTCCGCGGCTACGCCGAGACCCCGACGCTGGACGAGGCGCTGGGCTCGCTCGACGCGATGATCGGGCTGGAGCCGGTGAAGCGGCAGGTCCGGGAGATCGCGGCCCAGCTCCAGGTCGCACGGATGCGGCAGGAGCAGGGCCTGGTCACCCGTCCGCCGACACGCCACTTCGTCTTCACAGGACCGCCGGGCACGGGCAAGACCACCGTCGCCCGGGTTCTCGGCCGCATCTTCGCCGCGTTCGGCCTCCTCGCCCGGCCCGAGGTCGTCGAGGCCCAGCGCGCCGACCTCGTCGGCGAACATCTCGGCGCGACGGCGCTGAAGACGAACAAGGTCATCGACTCGGCCCTGGGCGGCGTCCTGTTCGTCGACGAGGCGTACGCGCTCAGCAACCCCGGCTATTCCGGCGGGGACGCGTTCGGCGCGGAGGCGGTGCAGACACTGCTCAAGCGCGCCGAGGACGACCGTGACCGCCTCGTGGTCATCCTGGCCGGATATGAGGCGGACATGGGCCGTTTCCTGTCGTCCAACCCCGGCCTCGCCTCCCGCTTCGACGTGCGCGTGGACTTCCCCTCCTACGGGCCGGACGAACTGCTCCGTATCGCGCAGCTCATCGCCGAGCAGGGGGGTGACCGATGGGAGGAGCGTGCTCTGGACGACCTCGCCCTCGTCTTCCAGCGCGCGTGTGGAACGGGCCGCATCGACGAGCTGGGCAACGGCCGCTTCGCCCGTTCCATGTACGAGAAGGCCTGCGCGTGCCGTGCCCTCAGAGCGGCGCGGCTCGGATCCGCGGCGACCACCGCCGACCTGACGCTCCTCACCACGGACGATGTGCGGGACGCCTTCAGCGAGCTGACCCACCGCCTGGCCTGACCCCATCGCCTGGCCTGACCCGGTCCGCCGGAGGGTGCGTAGACCGTCGGTGGGCTGCGGTGTAATCGGGGCATGTCTTCGGTGACGTGGGATCAGGTGCTGGCCTGGCGGATGCGGCGGCAGTACGTCGAGCAGGCGGAGGAAGTCCCCGCGCTGGACATCGCCCGGCGGCTGGCGGGCGTGCAGGCGCAGGTCGCCTCCGCGGCCGAGCTCGCCGTCGCGGTGCGCCAGCGGACCCCCGTCGCAGGCGAGGTGGCACGGGCGCTGCTGGACGAGCGGACGCTCGTCAAGACATGGGCGGCGCGCGGCACCCTGCACCTCCTGCCCGCCGACCAGGCCGCCGCGCATCTCGTGCTCTGCTCGGCCGCCCGCCACTGGGAGAAAGGGAGCTGGCAGCGGACCTTCGGCGCCACCCCGGCCGACCTGGAGGCGATCGCGGCCGCGGCGACCGACGCCCTGTCCGAGGGCGCCGCGCTCACCCGTGAGGAACTCACCCGGGCCGTCGTGGACAGGACGGGATCGCAGCATCTCGCCGACGTGCTCGGCTCCGGCTGGGGAACGCTGCTGAAGCCGCTGGCCTGGTGGGGCGTGCTCTGCTACGGCCCCCCGCAGGGCAACAGGGTCACGTTCACCTCACCTGCCCGATGGCTGCCCGGCTGGGCGGGCCTTCCGGCGGTGGAGGACGCCGCCCGCACTGTGATCCACGCGTACCTGGGCGCTCACGGTCCTGCGACCGCCGACGCGTTCGACAACTGGCTGATGCGCAAGCAGAACCGCAAAAAGGACCTCAAGGCCTGGTTCGCCGCAGCAGAGGACGAGTTGGCCACCGTCGAGGTGGAGGGCGAACCCATGTTCGTCCTGGAGGAGCACAAGGACGAGTTGATGGAGACCCGGCCGACGGATTCCGTCCGGCTTCTCGGAGCCTTCGATCAGTACGTGCTGGGCGCCGGAACGAGCGCGACGTACCTGGTGCCCGCAGAGCACAGGAGCAAGGCGAGCCGAGCCGCCGGCTGGATCTCCCCGGTCGTCCTGTACGGGGGACGGGTCGCCGGCGTCTGGGACGCCAAGAACGGCGACTTGGCCGTGACCGCATTCGAGGACATCCCCGCGGGCCCGCTCAAGGACGAGACGAACCGCCTCAAGCCTCTGCTGTCCTGACCGCGCGGGCCTCCCCCGGCGAAGCGAGCCCCGCCGCACACCGCGTCCACCATGGTCGTCTAGGGTGCCCAGCGTGGACGAGCGGGACGAACCGAACGAGTACCGGCAGACACGTTACGAGGCCCCGCAGGGCGCCACCGACGTGCTCCTGATCAGGCACGGCGCCTCGGCACCGGCGCATCCTGACCGGCCGTTCCCGCTGGTGAACGGCCAGGGCGACCCGGAATTGGCCCCCGAGGGCCGCGAACAGGCCGAGCGGGTCGCCGAGCGCCTCGCCGGGGAGGACCTGGACGCCCTCTACGTGACACCTCTGCGCCGCACGGAGGAGACTGCGGCGCCGCTGGCCCGCCGACTCGGCCTGCAACCCAAGGTCGAGGCCGGGCTGCGCGAGGTCCACCTGGGCGAGTGGGAGGGCGGGCTGTTCCGCAAGATGGTCGCCGAGAACGACCCGGTGGCCCAGCGGATGTTCGCCGAAGAGCGCTGGGACGTCATCCCGGGTGCGGAGGACTCCGAGGCGTTCGCCGCGCGTGTCGAGGAGAGCATGACCCGGCTCGCCGCGGCGCACGCGGGCGGCCGGATCGCGGTCTTCACCCACGGCGGCGTGATCGCGCAGGCGCTCGCGTCGGCCACGGGCGCCAGGCTGTTCGCGTTCCTCGCCCCCGACAACGGGTCGATCTCGCGGCTGGTGCGGCTCGGCGGCCTGGCGTCGATCCGCGGGTTCAACGACGTCTCCCATCTGGACTGGTCCGCCCCGGCACCGCTGACCTAGAGACGGAACCGACCTAGAGACCGAACCGACCTAGAGACGCAAACGCAGCTTCTGCCCGGGACGGAGTTGCGCGGCCACGTCGATCGCGGCGGAGGCGAGCACGGCGGCCACCGGGTACCCGCCCGTCGTCGGATGGTCGGACAGGAAGATGATCGGCGTCCCGCTGGGCGGAACCTGGAGCGAACCGGTCACCATGCCTTCGCTGCCCAGTTCGCCGTCGCGCGCGCGGACGAGGGGCGGTCCGTCCAACCGGACGCCTACGCGGTTGCTGTCCGGCGACACCTCGTACTGCTTGGACGTGAGCGTGACCATGGCGTCCTCGGTGAACCAGTCATCACGCGGCCCGGGGATGATGCGCAACACCGGTATCTCAGGGAGAGGCGGCGCCGGCGCGACGTCAACGGTGATGTCATCGAGGTTCTCGACCGAGCCGACCGGCAGCCGGTCGCCAGGGGAGAGGGGCGCCGGTCCCAGACCGGACAGCAGGTCGGTGGAACGACTCCCCAGCACTTCATCGACCACCACACCACCCCGCACGGCGAGATAGCTCCGGAGTCCTGCCGAGGGCGTGCCGAGTTCGAGGACGGCACCGTCCCGCACATGACACGGTGCGTGCGTCCCGCAGGCACGGCCGTCGATGCGCACCGGCACCGGCGCCCCGGTCACCGCGACCCAAGCGCGGTCACGAAAGCGCAGGGCCGCACCGCCGAAGGTGAACTCCACGCCCGCCGATCTCTCGGGGTTGCCGACGAGCCGGTTGGCCAGCCGGAACGCGCCCTCGTCGGCGGCCCCGGACCGGGGCACGCCGAGGTGGGCGCGGCCGGGTCTGCCGAGGTCCTGGACGGTCGCCAGCGGCCCCGGTCGCACGACCTCGATCAAGGACGCTCCTCGGGCACGAACCGGACGCGCATCCCGGGCCGGAGCAGGGACGGCTGGTCGCGCGACACGTCCCACAACCGCAGGCCGCTGTGCCCGAGCAGCCGCCAGCCCCCCGGCGACCGGGACGGGTACACGGCCGCGTACGGTCCCGCTATCGCGACCGAGCCGGCCGGCACAGACGTCCTGGGAGACTCGCGCCGCGCCACGTGCAGCGCCGGGTCCAGCCCCGACAGGTAGCCGAAGCCGGGGGAGAACCCCAGGTAGGCGACCGTGTACGAGGCCGCGGAATGGCGGCGGACGACCTCGTCGCGGGACAGCCCGGTGAGGTCGGCGACCTCGTCGAGGTCCTCGCCGTCGTAGACCACCGGAATTTCCACCGGCTCCGCGTCCCCCTCGGCGTCGCCGGGCAGCCGCAGCCGCGGGACCCCCGCCGCGATCCGGTCCAGATCGGCCGACGCGCCGGCGATCACCAGGACGGTCTGCTCGCCGGGGACGACGTCGACGACGCCGGGGAGCGGCGTGTCCCTCAGCGCGGCGTTCAGCCGGTGCGCGGTCGCCAGGTCGCCGGTCTCGACGAGCAGGGCCCGGTCACCGGCCCGCAGGACGTTCACGCGAACGGCTCCAGCGCGACCTCGGCGTCGGACAGGGCCGACCGGACGGACCGGGCCAGCGCCACCGCACCGGGCGTGTCACCGTGAACGCAGATGGACCGGGCCTTCAACGCGACCTCGCTGCCGTCCACGGCGACGACGGTGCCCTTCACGGCCATGCGTACCGCGCGCTCCACCACTGCCTCCCGGTCGTGGATGACCGCGCCGGGTTCGCGGCGGGACACGAGTGCCCCGGACGGGGTGTAGGCACGGTCGGCGAAGCACTCGGTGACCACCGTGAGCCCGTCGGCGACGTCGCGCACCGCGGACGACGGGAGGGTCAGCAAGGGCAGTGACGGGTCGTACTCCCGTACCGCGTCGGCCACCGCACGCGCCTGCGCCGCGTCGCGCGTGACCCGGTTGTAGAGGGCCCCGTGCGGCTTGACGTAGGCCACCCGCCCGCCCTCGACGCGCGCGATGCCGTCCAGCGCGGCGAGCTGGTACAGGATCTCGGCGGTCAGCTCCGGTGCGGCCACGTCCATCTCGCGGCGACCGAAACCGGCCAGGTCCCGGTAGGACACCTGCGCGCCGATGGTCACCCCGCGCTCGACCGCCGCCGCGCACACCCGGCGCATGATCAACGGGTCGCCGGCGTGGAAACCGCAGGCCACGTTCGCGCTCGTGATGACGTCGAGCAGCGCCAGGTCGTCGCCCAGCTCCCAGATGCCGAACCCCTCGCCGAGGTCGGCGTTGATGTCGATGACCGCCATGCCCAAGACCTACCACCGATCCGCGTGCCTCAGACGGTCTCCTCGTGCAGACCCTCGACCTCGTGCTCGGACGCCCACGCCTGGTACACGCCCCGGTCGAAGAGCTCCAGCCCGAGTGCCTCCGCCAGTGGCGCCTTGCCTCCGCTGTACTCCACGCGCAACCAGCCGTCGTGCTCGCCCAGGACGACGAACGGTTCGCCACGCCATGTGCAGTGCGTCGTCACGTACCGGAGCTGGTCGACCTCCGACAGGGGCACCACCCGCACGTACCTGTCCGGTGCGACTTGACGGAACCCTTCGGCCTGCCGCGTGGCGTAGAGCCGCACGAGGTCCTCGTCCGGGCTCGCCTCGTACTCGGTGCCCCGCCAGGTCGCGTAGAAGCCGTGCCTGATGGTCACCGGTGTCCTCCCGGCCGCTTCACGACCCACCTGCGCAGGTCGGCGTCGTAACCCGCCACGAGGGTCTCCGCGCCTTCGGAGTCGAGCCGGTACATCTCGGCGGCGTGCGGCAGCCGCTGGCTCTCGATCTTGAACTCGGGGATGGCGGGCCCGTCGCCGGGCGCGTAGCCGGAGCCGGGGAACGGCGCCTTCTCGATCACCCAGCCGCCGGGGATGATCCCCATGCTCCACTCGTCGATCCCGCCCAGCGGGCGCCGGAACAGGGCCGGTTTGACCGCCGGCCAGCGGAGGACGAAGACCTGCTCGTCCGCGGGTGAGAACGGCGACCCCTCGTACACCAGCCCGAGCGCCCGGATCAGTGCCGCGGGTGTCCTGATCTCCCGCAGGTCCTGGAACCGGTGCACGTAACCGGCGACGAGGTCGTAACCGCCTTCCAGGTAGTGCTGCACATGTTCCGGCCGCAGGACCTTCTGCATCACCACGATCTGGGACGCCCTGTCCGGAGGCTGCTGCTCCTTGGGGGACGGCGCGCTCTGCGGCGGCGTCGCCGGCACATCGCGCTTGCCCCCCGCGCCGCCACGTCCGTGACCCGCGACAGGGACGTCCTGCGCTGTGTGCCTGGACGCGGCGTCTCGTGCGCCCGGCCTGCTCGGGGCCGGGCTCGGGGCGTCCTGGACGACGCCCTGCCCGCCATGCCCGGAAGGAGGGACCTCCTGAGCGGATCCCGCTCCTCCGATACGGGTATCGGCCTGGGCCGCGGCAGTGGGGATGCTCTGCTGCCGGGTGGTCGCCTTGTCGCGATCGCGCTGGCCGTAGAGGGGCGCCACCGGGAGGCCGTGGGGGTCGCTCGGCGTTTCGCGGGACGGGTTCACCGGGGCACCGGACGGGCGCGAGGGCAGGCGCCGCTGGTCGGAGGGCGTCTCCCGCGCCGCCGGGGCCTCCGGGGCGCGGGCCGGCTGAGGAGGGGCGGGACGCTGCTCGGGAGTCCGCTGCTCGGGAGTCCGCGGCTCGGGCGCGGGACGCGGGGCGGGCGCGGGACGCGGGGCGGGAGCCGCCGGCCGCGCGGCCGGGGCTGGTGGAGCCGGAGCCGGAGCCGGAACCGGCGGGAGAGGAGCCGTTGGCGCGGCGGCCGGTGGCGCCGCGGCGGACGGCGCCACCGGCGGCGGCGGAGCCGGGGGCGCCGGAGCGGGAGGTCGGCGCGCGGGTGAGGTGCCCGCCGGGGCTGTGCCCGCCCGTGACGGCGCGGGAGCCTCGGAGGGTACCTCCGGTCCGGTCCGGGCCCGTTCGGGGCTCTCCGGCGACTTGGGGGCCCGGCGTCCCGCGGCCGGGTCCCGCCGGGCGGCCTTGCCGCGGGTCCGCTTGGACGGGCCCGCCACGTGGACGTCCGTGGGCGCGGGCGGCGTGGGCGCGGCCCGGCGCGGCTCCTCGGGTTCGAGCAGCGCGTTGGCGTCCAGGTAGCACGCGCTGGGAAGGCCCGGGTTCACGGCCAGCTGCCACTCCGGGTGCGGCCAGCGCCGGGACAGCTCCGCCAGCGTCGCCTGGCGGTGATGGACCGCCTGCCCCTGGAGGGAACGATCCATCGCCTCGGGGGAGGTGAAGGCGAGGATGAACGTGCCGTCGCCGAACTGGGCCGTGGCGAACTGCTGCCCGGCCGCCTCCGGATCGCCGGACGCGGGCAGGTAGAGGACCGCGCGTGCGAGAAGCTCCAGGTACCCGTGCTGGTCACCGCGTTCGCGGGCCTCGGTGAGCGCCCTCTCCAGGGTGGATCCGGAGGGACGCGCCCGGCGGGACGCCGCCTGCCCGGAACGGCCCTGCTCCTCGGGGACGGCCAGCGGGATGCCGAGACCCGGCAGCGCCAGCGGCCCGCCGTCGGGGCCGGATCTGCTCGCCTGGTAGACGAGTTCGAGCGGGGACTCGATGCGGTAGACGTCGCGGAACGCGCCCATCATCTGCCCGGCGAGAAGGGCGCACGCCTCCAGGAGTTCGGTGGAGGCACGCCCGCCGCGCTCCCGGAAGGTGAGCCGGTCCCACCAGTTCTTGCGCTCCTCCTCGTCCGGCGGCTCCCAGCCGAGCGCCCTCAGCCGCCGCTCCTGGCGCGGTGCCAGCGGACGGGGCAGGAACGCGCTTCCGACGGCCTCGGCGTCCAGCGCGCCCTCCGACCTCATGGCCTGGACATAGGGCAACCCGCTGGGCCCCTGCACGATGAGGAACGACGTGACGGGCAGGCGTGAAAGCTCCAGAGTCAGCCGTTGGGCGAAGTCGTTCCAGTCCACTCGGGATCCACTTTCACGTCCGCGGGGAGGATGCCGTACTCGACGGTAGCCGAACGCTGGGTCACTCGGTCCAGGGAGCCGGAACGGCGTCCGCCCTCACCGGCGCCCAGATGCCGCCCACCGCGTCGAAGATCGCGAGCGGTGTCCGGTCGCCTTCGCCGGTCGTACGCCAGAGACGGGTGCCGTGAGGTGGCCGCATGGGGACGCTGGCGGGCCGCTTGCCGTGGGCCGGCGCCCTTCGCGGAGCCGGCGGATCCTCGGCCGGGAGGGCGGCCGGGATGTCGGCCGGGGAGTTGGCCGGGGAGTTGGCCGGGGAGTTGGCCGGGGGATCGACCGGGGAGTTGGTCGGCGCGCCCAGGGGGGCCGCCGCCGGCTCGGGCCGCGTGCGCTCCGGCTCAGGCTCAGGCTCCGGCTCCGGGCGTGGACGTGGCGGCTCCGGGGAACCGGCTTCGAGCGCCGCCCGCAGGTCGGCCGCCGTGTACGGATCGATCGCGGTGTGGGAGTCGTCGAACGGGCCGTCCTCGACAGGGCCCGAACCGTTGACCGCCGGCGCGGAACCGCCGGCGACGGGGTTCGGCCCGGCGAGCGCGTTCGGTTCGACCGCACCGTACGGGTTGGGGACGTCCGGTGCCGCGGCGGGCGTGACGTCCTGACCGGTGTGCAGCCGGCCGATGACGGACGAGTCCAGCAGGACCTCGCTCGGCAGGCCCCAGTTGATGGCCAGCCGCCAGGCGGGGTCGGGCCAGCCGGACGCCAGCTGCCCGAAGGACACGCGCCGGTACAGGCCGGGGTGGCGGTCGCCGGCGCGCGCGAGGGCACCCGGCGAGGTGAACACCGTGATGTAGGTGTCGCCGCCGATCGTGATGGTGGGGAACTCGGCGCGGTCGGGATCCTCCACGGCCGAGGCGGTCGCCGGGAGAACCAGGTCGGCGCTCGCCAGCAGCCTGAAGTAGGTGGTGTTGTCGCCGTTCGCCTTGGCCTCGGCCAGGCGGGGTTCGAGCAGTTCGGCGTTCATGCCGGGCACCGCCTGCTCCGGCAGCGGCATGGGGGTGCCCGTGGAGGGAGGGCCGGCGGGCAGCGGGTTCGCCTCCGGGACGGCGCCGGACGACGCGCGGCGCTTGTTCACGCGCGACGGGTCGGCCACGTCGATGCCGAAGCCGAGGAGTTCGATCAGGCCGTTCCCGTGCCGGTGGAACGACTCGTACACGAGGTCCGACGGGCGCCGTACGCCCTGCACGTCCCTGAGCGCGGTGACCATCACGTCCGCCAGCCGCGAGTAGTCGGCGTCGGTCACGGCCGGCATCCCGCCGGGCATGCCCGTCTCCGGCAGCTCCGTCCACCAGTTGCGCGGGGCGGGGTCGGCGGGCGGGCGCCAGCCCGCGTCGCTCATGACCTCCTCGTCGGCCAGGGTGAGGAGGAGCGGCCCTTCCAGGAAGTTGTTGCTGACGGCCTCGGCGTAGAGCCGGTCGGGCTCGCGCATGGCCTGGACGTAGTGACGGCTCTCATCGCGCTCGCGCACGATGAGGATCGTGTCCGTTTCGAGACCCGCAAGCTCACGTCCCAGCCGCCGGGCGAACTCGGACCACTCCAACAAGATCACTCCCTACGACCGGGGGCCTGACCCGGGTCCCGCGAGACCATGCCCGGGAACCGATGATTGTCGCCGGGAGCGCCGCGCGCAAACCGGGAGTTCACTCGGGCGGTGGTTCGTGACGAAGCACACGCAGACCCTCGCGCAGGGCTTCTGGATCACCCCCGGAGCGGTCGAGGACGTCGATGAGTTTGTGCAGGATCTCGTGGCGTTCGTAGCCGACGTCCAGGAGCGACTGGGCGGTGTCCCACAGTTGCGGGGGATCACCGTCCCACAGCCTCTCCGCGAGGCGGACGTGCGCGTCGAGGTGGTCCTCGTCGCCGCCGGGGTGCTCGAACTCCAGGATGACGCGGCGGTCGTCGGGATCGGCGGGATCGAGCTTCGACAGGTTGATGAAGCCGTGCCGGCCGGAGTGCCGGTGCGTGCCCGAGAGGAACGGCAGGGCGAACGCCCGGCGGGGCAGCGCCTCCAGGTCGCCGTCGGGCAGCAGGCGGTCGACCAGTTCACGGTCGAGACCGAAAGCGGACGGGTCGCGGTACGCCTCGGCGAACTTCGCGGTCGCGTCCCAGAGGGCGTCCAGCGTGGCTCTGATCCCCTCTTCCGGCAGCCCCGTGCGCCTGCCCGCCCAGCGCACCCACGCGGCCAGCACGTGGGGGACCGCTTCCTGTTCCGACGGGGAGAGGAGAACCTTCCGCGGAAGCCAGTCGAGCAGGAACATCTCGCACTTGATCGGGCTGACCCGCAACGGCCGGCCGAAGTCGTGGGTGCAGCCGTAGTCGATGATGCGGTCCACGCAGCGGCTCGCCGCGGAGAGGTCCGACAGCTCTTCCGCTTCATCGGAGGCGAGGAACCTGGCCGCGATCGTCGCGCGCCTGTCCCGCCCGTACACCGGCGGCTGGGGCAGCCGCCCACCCGGCGGAAGGATGTCCACCCGCGCGCGCACGAACGCGTGGTAGGAGCCGAAGTTCTCGCTCACCGGCGGGTCGTCGGTTGTGTTGGTGAGATCGAGGGCGCTCCGCAGTAAGGCCTTTGTGTCGCGTGAGTCCAACTGCTCGAAGCGCATCAGCGGGTTGTCGCGGCCTTCCCTGCGGCAATGGTCGAGGAGCTTCTCCACCTGGGACGAGACCCAGGCGTCCCTGACCATCCCGCTCGTGGGCGGGCGTCCCGCATGTGCCGCGGGAGTGAACGGGCCGGTGGACGGCTGGACGGCTCCGGCCTTGTTGCGGTCCACCAGGATGACCAGGGCGTGCCGCTCGGTGCCCCCGTAGGTGTAGGTGCAGATGACGGAGTCCTGGTCGCCGTAGACGTCCCTGGACACGTAGCAGGCCTCCGGTTCGACCATGCCCACCCGGTCGGCCCATCCGGGCCTGGCGACGCCGTCGGCCATCAGTTCCAGGGCCGCGCGCTCGGCCATGGCCGCCTGCCTGGAAGTTCCCATGTAGGCGACCCCGGTGAGCAGCGCGAGCGCGGCCGGCGTCCGCGCGGCCCCGGCATGGGCGACCAGGGCCTCGCCGATGACCTCCTCGACGTCCCCGTCGGGCACGCGCTGCCCCCACCACGAGCCGAGGATCTCGCTGACGATGAGTTCGGCGTCCAAAGGACTGCGGACGGCGAGCAGTTCCCGGGCGTGCCGGAGCATGCCGTCGAAAATCGCCGAGATCTCGTTCGAGGGTGTGGGGCCGTCCCAGGCCGGGTCCCCGGAGGAGCGGTTGCGGCTGCGGGGACTCACCGTCCTAGCTTCTCAGATCCGGCGAGGCCGGTGTGAAGGACACCGGTGAAGGCCGGAATGGGCCGCCGCGCCACAGGCCTCCCACCGGTCGGCCGCTCAGCCGTCCACCCCACCGGCGGGCGCACGCCCGGAGGGCGGCTCCGATTTAAGGATTCCGGTGAGATGCTCGCGGGCCATCCGCTCGACCCTGGCGGGCGTGGCATCGAGCCCCAGATGGGCCATGCACGCCTGGACGTCGGCCACGCACCGGTGCACCGCCTCCGACGGGAAGGTCGTGAACTCGTCACAGAGCCGTCGTGCGAGCGCGTCGCGGATCTCGCTCCGGTGATCGGCCAGTGCAGGCATCTGCGCACACCTCCGCGCACGGGGTTCCGGCGGACGGGGATGCCGCCGGCCGAGACGCGGCACCACCTACGGCCGCCATGGAAGCGTCCGCGAACCCCGCCTCGATGTCCCATTCCAGCGTTTTTGCGGGGCAAGTCAAGACGTACCGGGACGTCGTTTCGCAAATTCTGACCCCCGGTCACCGGAGGTTTCGTCCGGATCGCCGGTCCGAGCCCTGACCTGCGCGTCCGCCCAACGGGAGTGATGCCGCGCCGCCCAGCCCGGATCGACCCGTCCCGTGAGCATCCCGTTCAGCGCGCCACGGTCCCGCAACGCCTCCCACAGGTGCCCCGCGGTCACCACGACGATGATGAGGAACAGCCAGTCATGGACGAACGTCGCGCCCGTCCGCCACCGGTCGCCCCACGGCCCGGGGAAGGTCATGATCTCGCCGGTGCCGAGCATGATGAGGATCGCGCCCGCCGTGAACGCCGCGTTCAGCTTCTGTCCCGCGTTGAACTTCCCCACGGGAAGGATCCCGCGGCCGCCCTGCACGGCCCGACGGTCGCTGCGTTTGAGCCAGTCCCAGTCCGCCGGGACGAACCTGTTGAACTGGCGGAGGTCGGCCCTGAACGCGCGGGACGCGAGCCCGAGCAGGACCGGCACAGGCAGCGCGAAGCCGCACCACACGTGCACGGTCTTCACCATCTCCCTGCGGCCCACCAGTGTCGACAGCATCGGCAGGTAGAGCATTGCCGCGGTCACCAGGCAGATCAACATCAGGAGCGCGGTGGCATGGTGAATCGAACGTTCGGCTCTGGTGAACCGGACGAGCCACCTCGAAGGGTGGTCAGGTCGGCTCATCATCACGCCCGTTCGACCGTCCGACCCACGCGTCCACGTCGTAACCGAGGTTCTCCCAGTAACCGGGCCTCACCTTGTCGGTGAGTTCGATGCCGTCGAGCCACTTCAGCGACTTGTAGCCGTACATGGGCGCCACGTACAGCCGCGTCGGCCCGCCGTGGTCGTGAGTGACCGGCTTGTCGTCCATCATCTGGGTCGCCACCAGAACGTCTCGGCGACGCGCCTGTGCCAGCGTGAGTGACTCGGTGTAGACGCCGTCGAACGACGTGAACCGCACCGCGCGTGCCTGGGAGGACACGCCGACCGCGTCGAGCAGGTCGGGCAGTGCCACGCCCACCCACCGCACATCCGGCACACGCCAGCCCGTCACGCACTGGAAGTCCCTGTCGAGCACCGTCTGCGGGAACCGCGCCAGGTCGGCCATGCCGAACGACTGCGGCTTGTCCACGAGGCCGGTAATGGTCACCCGGTGGGTCGCGGCGCTGTGACGCTTCACGCTGGGGGTGACGGAGTAATACCGGAACCCGCCCGCCGCCGGTAGGACGTCCCCGATCGGTCCTACCGGCGCCAGGGTCCGGCTCACCTTGTCCTGGACGGACGCTCCGACGGCGACCCCCGCGGCGCCGAGGCCGAGCATCGTGAGCACGACCCGCCGTCCGACCGGGCTGCCTTCCGCTCGCTCCTCCTCTTTCACCCCTCCATTCGAACACCGCGGCATGCGGCCCGCCAGGTTTCCGTGATGTCCGTAAGACTTCTGACAGATTCGGAGCCCGCCCTAAGCTGGGCGCATGGCCACGAAGGTTCATCTCACGCAGCGTCCGGAGGCCGACGAGCTCCTCGGGCGCAGCCCGCTGGCCGCGCTGGCCGGCATGCTGCTCGACCAGCAGGTTCCGATGGAGTGGGCCTTCACCGGGCCGTACACCATCGCCCAGCGGCTCGGCACCGATGATCTGGACGCGCACGAGATCGCCGCGCAGGATCCCGAGCGGTTCGCGGCGCTCCTGTCGGAGAAACCGGCCGTCCACCGCTACCCGGGTTCGATGGCCAAGCGCCTGCAGCAGCTGTGCCAGTACCTCGTCGAGCACTACGACGGGGACGCCGAGAACGTGTGGAAGGACGTCGAGAGCGGCAAGGAGCTGTTCAAGCGCTTGAACGGTCTTCCAGGGTTCGGCAAGCAGAAGGCGCAGATCTTCCTCGCGCTGCTGGGCAAGCAGTACGGGGTCCGGCCGGAAGGCTGGCGGGAGGCCGCCGGCGCGTACGGTGAGGAGGGCTCGCACCGGTCGGTCGCCGACATCACCGGCCCCGAGTCCCTCGCAAAGGTGCGTGCCTTCAAGCAGGAGATGAAGGCCGCCGCCAAGGCCACCAAGGCCGCCAAGTAAGCGAACAAGATCGCCAGGAAGGCGAGCAGGGCCGCTGGAAAGCGGATACCGCCAGGCAGGACGCTTGCGGAGACGGCCGACCGGCCTGTCAACTCGCCGAGCGAGGCGGGTTGACACCCTGTGATGCCGAGGCGCCGTAACATCTCCTACTCGCCGTCCGGACGGCCGCCTCGCGCGTCCTTCCGGGACGGCGTCCAAAACCGACGCGTTCGTCCGGGGCCGAAGGGACAAGGATGTTCATCAGGGCTTCCGTACGCGGCGAACCATCGGGATGATGATTACCTGACTCCGACCGGTGTTGTGATGGAGGCGGGAGCGCTAACCTGCTCCCATTCACTCATAGTGATGAAAACTTGCCGCGCGGTACGGGACCCTCTGGGGCGGAGGTGTTGTCCTTGAGCACCGAGACGTCCGTCCCGCATCCCCGCGTCTCAGGGGTGGAGGGGCAGCCCATGGATGCGTCCGACGCCGCACTGTATGCGACCCTTCTGAAGGAGGCCCCCGGCGGGCTGGCGTTCTTCGACGGCGACCTGCGCTGCCGCAGGGCCAACGACGCGCTGGCGGCACTGCTGGGCGTGGCCGTCCGGGATCTGCAGAAGCGCAGGCCCTCCGAGGTGCTGCCCGAGGCCGTGGCCGCCGCGTTCGAGACGGCCCTGCGCAAGGTGATCGACGAGGACCGGCCGGTGAGCGACCTCGATCTGGTCGTCCCCGCGGACACCCCGGAAGGGCCGCCCGGCGACGCCTCCGGCGTGGCCACGGCCGTCGAGGAGCGCATCCTGGCGTGCACGTGGCTGCCCGCCAGGAACGGCGACGATGAGCGCCCGGGGGTCGTCCTGACCGCCTTGGACGTCACGGAGCGGCGCCGGGCCGAAGAGGTCATCCGCCGCAAGGAGCAGCGCTACCGGTCGCTCGTGGAGGCCAGCGCTCAGGTGGTGTGGGTCGCCGCGCCGGGCGGCGGTGTGATCGACGACGCGCCCGAGTGGCGCGCGATCACCGGCCAGACGCCGGACGACTACGCGGTCGGTGGCTGGCTGTCGGTGGTGCATCCGGAGGACCGGCCGCGCATCGAGGCGGTCTGGCGCGAGTGCGTCGAGGAGAACCGGGTCTTCGAGACCAACTACCGGATCCGCACCAAGAGCGGCACCTACCGCCATTTCGACGTCAGGGCCGTGCCCATCTGGCAGGGCGACGCGGTGATCGAGTGGGTCGGCGCCAACACCGACGTCACCGGGCAGCGCGAGGCCGAGGAGATGCGGGGCCGGCTGACCGAGCAGCTGTCGGCGGCGGCGCTGCGCACCGCGCGGCTCCAGCAGGCCACCTCGATGCTCGCCGAGGCCCTGACCGTCTCCCAGGTCGTCCAGGTCATCACCGAGGTCGGACGGTCCGCCATCGGCGCCGACTACTCCGCGGTGGCGCTGCTGGACGACGACAAGCTGCGGCTCAGCATCGTGGCCCCGTCCCAGCCCGGGACGGACGGCGAGACGGCATCGGCCTCGGCGTCCCGCGACGCGATCAAGGTCAGCGACCAGACCGTGATGTCGGTGGCGGTCCGCGAGAGTCGGCCGTTTCTGGCCGAGCATCCCGACAGCCTGCGCCTGCAACTCGGTCACGGTGAGCGCGATCTGTTCGCCCAGCACACCGAGGAACGCGCCTGGGTTGGCCTGCCGCTGCTCGCGGCGGGCGCCCCGATCGGCGCGCTGCGTTTCTCCTTCACCCGGCCCAGGGAGATCACCGAGGAAGAGCGGGTCTTCCTGGAGGCGCTCGCGGGCCAGTGCGCGCTGGCCGTGGAGCGGGCGCTGCTGTTCGAGCGCGAGCACAAGACGGCCGAGGAACTGCAGCGCAGCCTGCTGCCGAGCGACCTGCCGCAGCTGCCGGGCATGGTCCTGGCCGCTCGCTACAACCCCGCGACGCGCCACGTGCAGGTGGGCGGCGACTGGTACGACGTCTTCCGCCTCCCGGACGACCGGCTCGCCGTGGCCGTGGGCGACGTCATGGGCAAGGGAGTCCTCGCCGCGGCCGGAATGGGACGCGTCCGCAACGCCCTGCGCGCGCTCGCGCTCAACGATCCGCGTCCCGCCGCAGTACTGGCCGGGCTCGACCGGCTGTTCAGCGCGACCGAGGACGAGGAGCAGTTCACCACCGTCGCGTACGTGGTCATCGACCCTGAGACGGGGCAGGGGGAGTTCAGCAACGCGGGCCATCCGCCGCCTCTTCTGATCTCGCCCGACGCGCCCGCGCGCGTGAGCACGCTGGAGCCCGGAACGCCGCTCGGCTGGCCGAGCCAGCGGCAGCAGACAAGTTTTTCCATCGAGACCGGCAACACTGTGGTGTTCTATTCCGATGGACTTGTGGAGAACCGTAGGCGTGGGGTGGACGCCGGGCTGGAGGAGCTCGTCGCCGTGGCGGCCGACGCCCCACCTGAAGTGGTAGGAGATCCCGAAAGACTCGTCGACTTCCTGGTCGATCGGATGCTTGCCGGATATGAGCAGGTAGACGATGTGACCGTGCTTGCCCTGCACGTCCCGCCCAAGCCCGCGTGAAGCCCGCCGAAGACGGCGTGAAGACGGTGGAGCGCGTTCGAAGGACCGTCCCGCGCCCTCTAAGGTGGAGAGTTACCGGGTAGGACTCCAAGGCGGAATGCGCAGCAGTGCCAGAATGCTTGACCCAGAGAGAGCGGGTACGCTGCGGTCCCGCACCGGGAGGTCCGCTCCGTGTGTGGTCCCACCCAGTGTGAGGCCGGGCCCGTCAGGGCACTTGGGTCAACCAAGCCACACGTTCGTTCGAGAGGTATTTGTGTCGCCTGCTAGCTCGACCTCGAAAGCGTCAGATCTGCACGATCACGTCATCGCGCAACTGATCGAGCGTGGACGGTCCCAGGGTTACCTCGACGCCGACGACGTACGACGTACGTTCGAGGAGGCCGACATCCCCGTGTCGAAGGCCTCCAGCATTCTGCGGAGCCTCAGCAAGGAGGGTGTGACCGTCATGGTGAGCGCTGCCGACTCCGCGGCGCCCAAGCGTCCGCGCAAGCGCGCGACGCAGCCGGCACGCAGGCCCAAGACCGCCGCCGCCGCCAAGGAGCAGCCCGACACGGTGACCGCCGTCGTCGGCGACGACGCGCCGGAGGAGGCCGTCGCCGAGCCCCGCCCGGCGGCCCCCAAGCCCGCGCCGCCCAAGGGCAGGAAGGCCGCGCCCGCCAAGGGCGCCAAGGCCAAGGGCAAGAAGGCGGCGCCCGTCAAGAAGGCCGCGGCCCCGGCCGCCGCGCCGGCCGCCAAGGCCGCGCCGGCCAAGAAGGGCGACGCGCCGGAGGTCGACGACGAGGTCGACGTCGACGTCGACCTCGACGAGGACCTGACCGACCTCGACGTCGAGCTGGAGGACGACGCGGCCGCCGAGGTCGAGGAGCCCGAGGCCGAGGGGGACGAGGCGCCGGCCGCGCCCGCCGCCGCCAAGCCCGCGCCCGGCGCCAAGCCGGACACCCCGACCGAGGAGGAGGGCTTCACCCTCGGCGACGACGACGAGGACGCGCCCGCCCAGCAGATCGCGGCCGCCGGCGCCACCGCCGACCCGGTCAAGGACTACCTCAAGCAGATCGGCAAGGTCCCCCTGCTGAACGCCGAGCAGGAGGTGGAGCTCGCCAAGCGGATCGAGGCCGGGCTCTTCGCCGAGGAGCGGCTCGCCGTGTCCGGTCCCGCGATGTCCGAGGAGGACCTCGAGGACTTCGAGTGGATCGCCGAGGACGGCCGCCGCGCCAAGAACCACCTCCTGGAGGCCAACCTCCGCCTGGTGGTCTCGCTCGCCAAGCGCTACACCGGGCGCGGGATGCTGTTCCTGGACCTGATCCAGGAGGGCAACCTCGGCCTGATCCGCGCGGTCGAGAAGTTCGACTACACCAAGGGCTACAAGTTCTCCACGTACGCCACCTGGTGGATTCGGCAGGCGATCACCCGCGCTATGGCCGACCAGGCCCGCACCATCCGCATCCCGGTGCACATGGTCGAGGTCATCAACAAGCTGGCGCGGGTGCAGCGGCAGATGCTCCAGGACCTGGGCCGCGAGCCCACCCCGGAGGAGCTGGCCAAGGAGCTCGACATGACCCCGGAGAAGGTCGTCGAGGTCCAGAAGTACGGCCGCGAGCCCATCTCCCTGCACACGCCGCTCGGCGAGGACGGCGACAGCGAGTTCGGCGACCTCATCGAGGACTCCGAGGCGATCGTCCCGGCGGACGCGGTCAGCTTCACGCTGCTGCAGGAGCAGCTGCACTCCGTCCTGGACACGCTCAGCGAGCGTGAGGCGGGCGTGGTGTCGATGAGGTTCGGCCTCACCGACGGGCAGCCGAAGACGCTGGACGAGATCGGCAAGGTGTACGGGGTGACCCGCGAGCGCATCCGGCAGATCGAGTCCAAGACCATGTCGAAGCTGCGTCACCCGTCCCGTTCCCAGGTGCTGCGCGACTACCTGGACTGAGAACACGCGTGAGGCAGGGCCCCGCCTGGTGCGGGGCCCTGCTCCTATGCCGCGTTGTTCTTGCGCTGCGTTCTTCTTCCGCCGCGTTCTTGCGCCGCCCTGCGGGGCGTGTCGCGAGCGTCAGTCGTGGAGGACGATGTCGAGGTTCGTGCCGTTCAGCTCGGCGGTGTGGCCGAGGTCGGCCACGGCCTTCAGCAGCGCGTCCGGAGTGCGCGGCGACGCGCCCGCCTTGAGCAGGTCGTGCGCGATCCGCCCGCGGGTGGCCTTGGCCATGTGGCTGACGACGGTCCGCTTCGGGACGCCCCGGACGAGCCGTTCCCGGAACACCCGCACCGCGACGGCGGGCCGCGGCGCCTTCCACACCGACGCGTACGGGCCGGAGCGCATGTCGACGACCAGGTCGCCATCCTGGAGGGCCTCGTGCATCACCTGGCGCATCGCCGGGCGCCACAGCGCTCCCAGACGTCCCGCAGGCGGCAGGGACACCGCCATGGCCAGCCGGTAGGGCGGGACGCGGTCGGTGAGCCTCAGCGCGCCCCACAGGCCTGAGAAGACGATGATCTGCTCGGCGGCGGCCTCGGCGTCCAGGGCGGCGAGGTCGAGATTGTCGTAGAGGACGCCCGTGTAGAGCCGGGCCGCCGGCAGCGCGGGCGCCTCGGGCAGCGCCCTGTTGCGGGCGAGGGCCTCGTCCGCCTGCCCGGGGGAGAGGCCGAGCACGTCCGGTGCGTCGTCCCGCCGGCACACCTCGGCGAGGGCCGCGAGGACGCGCTCACGGACGGGCGTGAGGCCGGGGAAACTCAGCGAGGCCAGGTCGAGGGGCGGACCGTCCCCGCCAGTGGCCTTCTTCTCCGACGGCGGCAGCAGGATGTGCACGATTCCCCTCGAAAGCGGTGGCTGATGGAACAGCTCCTGGAGTTCGGCCGGCTCGTCGCCGAGGCGTGGCCCGCGCCGTTCAGCCAGGATATTGGCGGCTGGCTGCTCCGCCATGCGGAGGGCGTGACCAAGCGTGCCAACTCCGTCCTGCCCCTGGACGATCCAGGGGATCTGGAGCATGCCGTCGATCGGGCGGAGCGTTTCTACAGCGCGCTGGGGCTGCCGACCGTGTTCTCGATGGACGCCCATGCGAGGCCGGCGGGCCTCGACGCGTTCCTGGAGGCACGGGGCTACGAGATCGCCGATCCGACGCTCGCGATGGTGGCGGACGTTCCGGACGCCTCCGGACGCGCGGACGTGGAGATCGTGGACGAGCCGAGCAGGGAGTGGCTCGATCTCTGGTGGTCGGTGGACGGCCGCTACGCCCATCAGCTGCCGATGGCGGAGAAGATCCTCACCGGTGTGCCGGCCGGCTATGCGTCGCTGGACGGCGTGGCCGTCGGGCGCGGCGTCCCCCAGGGTGAGTGGCTCGGCGTCTACGCGATGGCCGTGGCCCCGGAGGCGCGCGGGCGTGGCCTGGGGCGGCGCGTCCTGCGAGCGCTCCTCGCCTGGGGACGCGAGCAGGGGTGCGAGCGGGCGTACCTGGTCGTGGTCGAACGGAACGCCCCGGCCCGGTCCATGTACGCGGCGGAGGGCTTCGTGCCCGCCGGGGGCTATCACTACCGCGTGAAGAATGTCACGGCCGGGTGAGACTCAGGCGTCCCTCGTGATCAGCATCACCTGAATCCCGATTTCCGCTACGTTAAGTGATTGTGTAATTACACTGCGGAGTGGGTGTCCATTTGGCTCTGCGGAGTGACGAAGGGGCGGAAATGTGAACGGCGGCCACCGTGTCCGGTGGCCGCCGTTCCGGGGCTCGTGCTATTTCGAGGGCTACCGCTCGTCGTCCACCGCGGTCGCCGGGGTTTCGTTGAGCCGATCGGTCTCGTCCTGAATGTCGGCCCCGTTGGCGCGGAGAGCCTCTGCGTACTTGCGCCCGTGGTGGGCGCAGAACAGAAGGTCGCCGCCGCCTACAAGGACTGCACGGACGTAGGCCTGAGCGCCGCAGCGGTCGCATCGGTCGGCGACGGTCAGCGGCTTGGTTGGGGCAAGGGCTCCAGTCACGGCACCTTCCTCATGCTCGGGGTCGGTACTTAGGACAACATCTAACCCGACGCTGGCGTTCCCAACCTGGTTCTTCGTACGCCCACAGCAGAATGGCCCAATAAGTGACCGAGGTCACATTAGACGGAGTCCCACCGGAACAGGCGCACGGCGATCAGCGCGCCGACGACGGCGACGCCGAGCAGAACGGCGATCTGCGGCAGCGCGGAGGTCGGCCCGAGGCCCCGTCCCATCACATTGAGCATGCCCTCGTTCAGGTACCGCAGCGGGAAGATGTACGACAGGGCCCTCATCCAGCCCGGTGATGCGTCCAGCGGGAAGAACGAGCCGCCGAGAAACGCCATCGGGAGCACCACGAGCTGCGTCACGCCCTGGGCCGTCTCCTGCGTCTTGGCCCACGCGCCGATCAGCATCCCGATCGACAGGAAGGCGAGCACCCCCGCGAGCACCATCGGGATCGCCATCCACCAGGCGCCGTTGAGCTGGAGCCCGAACACCGGCAGCTGGGCCACCAGCACGAACAGGGCGAACTGCACGAGGGCTATGACGAGGCTGACCGCGACCCGCGCGGCGAACACGGTGGGGATCGGCGCGGGAGAGAGCTGGAGCCGGCGCAGGATGCCCTTGGTCCGCCAGGACACGAGCGTCTGGGAGGCGCCGAAGACGCCCGCCGACGCCAGTGCCCAGCCGAGCAGGCTCGGCGTGAAGAACTGGATGGCCTTCAGGGAGTCGTCCTCCACCTGCCGGTCGGTCACGTGGTAGGCGGGCGGCTTGCCGCTGGCCGCGATGTTCGCCGACTGGACGATCGAGTTCATCAGCCCCCGCACCGTCCCGGACTTCACCTGGTCGGCCGCGGAGTAGTGGACGACCAGCTGGTCGCCGTGCTGCTCGACCACCGCGTCCGCGTCGCCCTTCTCGACGGTGCGCAGGGCGCCCGCGAGGTCGGACGACTTCTCCACCTGCATGACCTTGCCGATCTCGCCGGAGCCCCCCGCCACGGCCTGGTCGATGATCGACGCCTGGCCGACCTCCAGGATCTTCACCTTGGACGTCGTCTGGTTGCCGAAGACCCCGCCGAAGATGACCAGGAACATCAGGGGGAACAGCACGGTGAAGAACAGCGCCGACCGGTCGCGCCAGAAGCCCAGGAACATGGCCCTGGACAGGCTCTTGAAGCTGTCGTATGTGCTCACGCTCTGTACTCCCGTCCGGTGAGCTCCAGGAAGACGTCCTCGAGGGTGGCGCCGCGGATCTGGACGCCGTCCAGAGCGTCCTTCGCGGCCATGGCCGCGACGACGGCGGACGGGTCGCGGGTGGAGAGGGTCAGGGAGACGCCGTCGTCGTCCGCGCCGTCCACGCCCGGAAGCAGCCGCGCGTCCGCCAGCCGCAGGAGGCCGCTCGCGACGCTGATCCTGGCCGGTGCGTCCAGACCGCGCACCAGCACTGCCGGGGGACCGAGCTTGAGGATCCTTCCCGAGTCCATGATGGCGACGCGGTCGCAGAGGTTCTCCGCCTCGTCCATGTAATGCGTGGTCAGGACGATGGTGCGGCCTTCGGTGTTGATGGTCCGGAGCACGTCCCACAGGTTGCGGCGCGCCTGCGGGTCCAGCGCCGCGGTGGGCTCGTCCAGGAACACCAGCTCCGGGTCGTGGACGAGCGCGCACGCGATGGACAGGCGCTGCGCCTGGCCGCCCGACAGCTTCTCCACCCGGACGTCGGCCTTGTCGTCCAGGCCGACCAACTCCAGCATCGCGTCGGCCTTCTTGGCCGGGACGCCGTACAGGGAGCCGAACGTCCGCAACTGCTCCCGCGCCGTCAGCCGCTCGAAGAACGACGACGCCTGCAACTGGACGCCGATGCGGGGCAGCAGCTTCGCGTTCCGGGGCCACGGCGGCAGCCCCAGCACCCTCAGCTCCCCCTCGTCGGGTTCCCGCAGGCCCTCGATGATCTCCAATGTCGTCGTCTTGCCCGCGCCGTTCGGGCCGAGGATGCCGAAGAACTCGCCCTCCTCGACCGCGAACGTCACCCCGTCCACGGCCCGGACGTCCCCGTATCGCTTGCGGAGGCCCGTGACCTCGATCGTTTGCGCCATGCAGAGGACGGTAAGGACGAAACTTCTCCGAGCACACCCACCTAAAGGTGGACGTTCAGGTCTAGAAGTCGGAGTCCGGGTACGCTGGCGAACCGTCCGGGCCCGCCGCACGGACGTGCCCGAACGTCGGTGGCGGCGAGCCTTTCGGTGGATTGTCGGCAGGCGGGGGTACCCTTCTGCCGACCGTCCTACCCCCGAGGAGCACACGCACGTTGACCGCCGCCACCGCCGAAGTGCCAACCGAAGACCCGCACGGCTACTCCGCCCGGCACCTGTCGGTGCTGGAGGGGCTGGAGGCCGTGCGCAAGCGACCCGGCATGTACGTCGGGTCGACCGACAGCCGGGGCCTCGCACACTGCCTGTGGGAGATCGTCGACAACTGCGTCGACGAGGCCCTCGCCGGCCACTGCACCCACATCAGCGTGACCCTGCACGCCGACGGGTCCTTCGAGGTGGGCGACAACGGCCGCGGTATCCCGGTCGACCTGGAGCCCAAGACGGGCCTGCCCGGCGTCGAGCTGGTCATGACGCGGCTGCACGCGGGCGGCAAGTTCGGCGGGGTGTCCTACACCGCGTCCGGCGGCCTGCACGGCGTCGGCGCGTCCGTGGTCAACGCGCTCTCCGCCCGCCTCGACGTGGAGGTCGACCGCGACGGGCACACCCACGCGATCAGCTTCCGGCGCGGGCTGCCCGGCGAGTTCGCCGACGACGGGCGCCCCAACGCCCGGTTCAAGAAGAAGTCGGGCCTGCGGCAGATCCGCAAGGTCGCCAAGAAGGTCACCGGTACCCGTGTCCGCTTCTGGCCCGACCTGCAGATCTTCCTGAAGGACGTCACGGTCGAGCAGTCCCTCGTCCTCGACCGGATGCGCCAGACCGCGTTCCTCATCCCCGGCCTCACCATCGACGTCCGCGACGAGCGCGGCGAGGAGGTCGTCGACGAGAGGTTCCGGTTCGACGGCGGCATCGGCGAGTTCTGCACCTACCTCGCCAAGGACACCGCGATCGTCGACGTGCTGCGGCTCCAGGGGCGCGGCCACTTCACCGAGACCGTTCCGGTCCTGGACGACCAGGGCCACCTGACGCCGACCGACGTCGAGCGCGACCTCGAGGTCGACATCGCGCTGCGCTGGGGCAACGGCTACGACACGATCACCAAGTCGTTCGTCAACGTGATCGCCACCCCGAAGGGCGGCACCCACGTGCGCGGCTTCGACCGCGCGGTCCTGCGGGTCGTCAACGAGCAGCTCCGCGCGACGAAGCTGCTGAAGAACGGCGACGAGGACGTCATCAAGGAGGACGTCCTGGAGGGCCTCACCGCCGTGGTGACGGTCCGCCTGCCCGAGCCGCAGTTCGAGGGCCAGACCAAGGAGGTCCTCGGCACCTCCGCGGCGACCCGCATCGTCTCCCAGGTCGTGATGCGGGAGCTGCGGGCGATCTTCGAGAACCCGTCGCGCGGCCAGAAGCAGCAGCTCAGGGCGGTTCTGGAGAAGGTCGTCGGCGCGGCCAAGACCCGCATCGCCGCCCGCACCCAGCGCGACAACCAGCGCCGCAAGAACGCCCTGGAGAACTCCGCCCTCCCGGCCAAGCTCGTCGACTGCCGCACCGCCGACGACCGCAGCGAGCTTTTCATCGTCGAGGGCGACTCGGCGCTCGGCACCGCCAAACTCGCCCGCAACTCCGAGTTCCAGGCGCTGCTGCCGATCCGCGGCAAGATCCTCAACGTGCAGAAGGCGTCCGTCGCCGACATGCTGAAGAACGCCGAGTGCGCCGCGATCATCCAGGTGCTCGGCGCCGGCTCGGGGCGGACGTTCGACATCGACGCCGCCCGCTACGGGCGCGTGGTGATCCTCGCCGACGCCGACGTCGACGGCGCCCACATCCGCACCCTGCTCCTCACGCTCTTCTACCGCTACATGCGGCCCATGCTGGAGGCCGGCCGGATCTTCTCCGCCGTCCCGCCGCTGCACCGCATCGAGCTGATCAAGCCGAAGAAGGGCCAGGACAAGTACATCTACACCTACTCCGACGCCGAGCTGCGGCAGCGCCTCGTCGAGCTGGAGCGCAAGGGCCAGCGCTGGAAGGAGCCGATCCAGCGCTACAAGGGCCTCGGTGAGATGGACGCCGACCAGCTGGCCGAGACGACCCTCGACCCGCGGCACCGGGTGCTCCGGCGCGTCCGCATCGAGGACGCCGAGGAGGCGGGCAAGGTGTTCGACCTGCTGATGGGCAGCGAGGTCGCGCCGCGCCGCGCGTTCATCACCGCGGGCGCCACCGAGCTGGACGCGGAGCGCATCGACACCTGAGCGCGGGGCGCGGCGTCCACCCTGCGGTGGAGAACCGGAAGTACAGCCGCGCGCCGATCCGCGCGGAGCGCGGGTGTCCTACCGTCTTGGGCATGAACACGCTGGACAACGTGCTCCCGGCCCCCGGCGGAGCCGCCTCGGTTAGCGTCGTGGCGTGAAGTGCGAGGCGAACACGATCGAGCGGCTGACCCGCGCGCTCGTCGTCTGCGTTCTGGTGATGTGGGGCGTCTACGCCTACGTCCGCGGCCTGATCCACGAGGAGCCCGCGCCGGCGCTGCACGGGGCGGGGCTCGCCATCGCGACCCTCAACGTCATCATGTTCTCGCTGCTGGGGACGGGCATCTGGGTCGTACGGCGCGACAGCGCCCGCTGGCGGACGATCGGCATCGGCCTGCTGCTCGGGGCGATGGGGGCGGCGATGGCGCTGTACGCGCTCGCGCCCCACGCCGGCGGCGGCTTCTTCTTCTGCATGGCGGGGCTCTGGGTGCTGCTGATGCGGCTGCCGCTGCCCTGGGGCCTCGCGGTCAGCGGCCTGACCATCGCCTCGATCGGCGTGCTGGGGGAGGCGTTCCGGTCCGGCGGCGCCGATCTCGGCCTCATGTCGGCGTTCGTGGGCCTCACGCTGGGCGCCGTCGCGAGCCGCCAGGGCGTCGCCGCGCAGGAGGCCACCCGGCGCGCCGAGGCCGCCAGCGCGGTGCTCGCCGAACGGTCCCACCTCGCACGGGAGATCCACGACATCCTCGCCCATTCGCTGTCGGCGCAGATCGTCCATCTGGAAGGGGCGAGGCTGCTGCTCGCGCGGGACGGCGACCGCGTCCAGGCCCTGGACCGGGTGGAGCGCGCGCGGAACCTCGCCCGCACCGGTCTGGACGAGACACGGCGGGCCCTCGCGACCCTCCGGGGCGAGGTGCCGGAGCCCAAGGAGGTCATCGCGGAGCTCGCCGAGGAGTTCTACGCCAGCACGGGCCGTCCCTGCGACGTCGAGGTGACCGGGCAGCCGCGCGAGCTGACGCCCCAGGCGGGGCTGGCGGTCGTCCGCACCGCGCAGGAGGCGCTCACCAACGTCCGCAAGCACGCGCCCGGCGCGCGCGCACATGTCACGCTGCGCTACCTCGCCGACAAGGTCGAGCTCGAAGTGACCGACAGCGGCGGGACGGAGGCCGTGGTGCAGCTCGGCGGTGGCGGCTACGGCCTGGTGGGGATGCGGGAGCGCGCCGAGCTGATCGATGGCACCCTGGTCACCGGACCGGAGGGCACGGGGTTCCGCGTGTCCCTCCGGGTGCCGGCGTGACGGGAGACGGAGCGGTGAGCGACAAGACGAGGATCCTGGTCGTGGATGACCAGACCGTGGTGCGCGAGGGCCTGGTCCTCCTGCTGGAGCTGCTGCCCGGCATCGAGGTGGCCGGCGCGTGCGGCGACGGGGAGCAGGCGATCGCCATGGTCGAGGAGATGCGTCCCGACGTCGTCCTCATGGACCTGCGGATGCCGCGCGTGGACGGCGTGGAGGCGACCCGCCGCATCAAGGAGGCGCACCCGGACGTCGGGATCGTCGTCCTCACCACCTACGCCGACGACGAGTCGATCTTCGCGGCGCTGCGCGCCGGAGCCCGCGGCTACCTGACCAAGGACGCCGACGCCGACGAGATCGCGCGCGCCGTCACCGCCGTCCGCGGGGGAGCGTCCCAGCTCGACCCGGCGGTCCAGCGGCGCCTGGTCGAGGCGGTCGCCACCGGCGAGAGCCCCCGCCGGGCCGCCCGCGGCGAGCTGCCGGACGGCCTGACCCGCCGCGAGGCGGAGGTGCTCACCCTGATCGCGCAGGGGCGCTCCAACGCCGAGATCGCCGGTGACCTGTTCATCTCCGAGGCGACGGTGAAGACCCACATCAACAACCTGTTCGCCAAGGCGAACCTCCGCGACCGCGCGCAGGCCGTCACCTACGCCTTCCGGCACGGCCTCACCGGCTGATCATCGGTCAGCGTCCGGCAAGGACCGGGTCAAGGTGCGGGCGCCCGCGCCCGCGCGGCTCCAGCATGAGGACGTGCTCAGAACCCTCATGATCGCGGAGTACCTGCGCCCGTACGCGCAATGGCGGATCAACCGCCCGGACCCCTGCGACGGCGGCCGCAACGCCCGCGCCGCGATCGGCCTGATCGACGCGGCCGCCTACGTGAGCCGGCTGGACGACAGCGAACGCGTCATCGTCCGCATGGCCATCGCCGGATGCTTCGCCCTCGGCCGCTTCAACCCGGGCGCCGAGGGCGAGAACCTCATCCGCTTCTGGCACTACGACGACGCCACAGGCAGCCCGGCCGACCTCCTCGAAGCGCTGGCCGACTGCGCCGAGCGCGGTCTGCGGCATCCGGTGCCGCAGCCCCGCAAGGGCCGGAAAACGGTGGCGTGACTCGCCCGCCGTGATTCAGGCCGCGTCATCGGTTCAGGCCGCGTGATCACGCCGGGCCGTTGCCCGGCTTCCACTTGATGCCGCAGCCGATGCTCGGCGTGTGCGGTTCGGGGACGTCCTCCCCGGCCAGCACCAGATCGAGCGCGGCCCGGAGCGAGGCGCCGTCCACCTCGACCTGGTTGCCGGGCCGGGCACCGTCGAACTCGCCCCGGTACGCGAGCGTGCGCTCCCGGCCGTAGAGGAAGAAGTCGGGCGTGCAGGCGGCCCGGAACGCCTTCGCCGCCTCCTGCGACGCGTCCACGAGGTAGGGGAACCGGAACCCGGCGCGCTCGGCCTGCTCGCGCAGATGATCGGCGTCGTCGTCGGGGTAGTTCGCGACGTCGTTGCTGCACACGGCGACGGTGGCCAGCCCCCTCTCGGCGTACTCCGTGGTGACTGCGCCCAGGCCGGCCTCGATCCGCCGCACGTACGGGCAGTGGTTCGACAGGAAGACGACCAGCAGGGCGGACGCGTCCGCGAAGTCGTCGGCCGCCACGACCTCCCCGCCGACGGACGGGAGCTTGAACGCGGGCACGGGTGAACCGAGGGGAACCATGAAGGATGCGATCGCCATGAGGCCATCCAACACCCGTAGATCGGTAAGCAACCGCTTGCTAGGCTTCGCGCATGCCGACCCAGGAGCACATGAAGCAGGTCCTCCAGACCTACATCGACGCCTTCAACGCCGGTGACGCCGCGGCCATATCCGGCCTGTACGCCGAGGACGCCGTCATCGAGGACCCGGTCGGCAACCCGCCGATGTCCGGCCGCGCCGCGATCGAGGAGTTCTACACGAATGCCATCGCCGGCGGTGCCAAGCTCAGCCTGGACGGCCCCATCCGCGGCTCCCACGGCGACCGCGCCGCGATGGCCTTCACCATCGACATCCCCGGCATGCGGATCCGCGCCATCGACGTCATGACCTTCGGCGCCGACGGCAAGATCGTCCGGATGGACGCCCACTGGGGCCCGGACGACATCGCGAAGACCTGATCGGCACCTCCCGGCCCCATGGCAGGGTGGGGAGGTGCCCGTGCTCTATGTCATCGCCTGCGGCGGCCGTCCCGCCGCGGACCTCCCCGCGTTCGTCGAAGGGCTCCGCTCGGACGGCTGGACGGTGTGCGTCGTCTCCACCCCGTCCGGCCTGAAGTTCCTGGACGCCGCGCGGCTCGCCGGCATCACCGGCCGCCCCGTCCGGTCCGACTACAAGCGGCCGGAGGAGCCCGACGTCCTGCCGCCCGCCGACGCGATGGCGGTCGCGCCCGCCACGTTCAACACCGTCAACAAGTGGGCCCACGGGACCAGCGACACCCTCGCGCTCGGCCTCCTCAACGAGGCCGTCGGCCTGGGCCTGCCCATCGTCGCGGCGCCCTGGCCCAACGCGGCCCTGGCCCGCCACCCGGTCTTCGGGCGCAGCATCGCCGAACTCCGCGCCTGGGGCGTCACCGTCCTGCTGGACCCGTCCTGGCTGCCGGCGCCGGACTCGGAGGGCGGGACCGCGGGCACGTTCCCCTGGGCGCGGCTCCGCGACGTCCTGTCCGAGACCTTGACCCGCCTCGGACCCGCCTCCGCGTGAGGTTTCCCGCGCCTCGGCGCCTCCGACGTCCTGATCGACGTCTTCGGCGAGGAACTCGGCACGCACGCCCGCATCGCGCTCTACCAGCCCGACCTGCCGGGTGAGGCCCCGGTCGCCGCCGAGCTGACCCTCCACCTCCACGACGCCTCACGCTGAGTCAAGGCCCCGGAGCGGTGTCCGGGGCCTTGACGGGTCACTCGTCGGGGGTCTCCTCGTCAGGGGGCGGGGCGCCGATCGGGCCGCTGATGGCGGTCAGGGGCTTGTCCAGTCTCTCGCCGGACCCGTCCCGGCGGCCCATGGCGACGTTCAGCATCGCCGGTTTGCCGTTGGCGGCCCCGGCGCGCAGCGGAGTCGGCGCCGCCCAGGCCTGGATCAGCACGTCCTCGCCCTTGAGGAAGCGGTGGGCGCGGACGCCGCCGGTGGCGCGGCCCTTGGACGGGAAGTCGGCGAAGTCGGCCAGCTTGATCGCGCCGGTCTGGGTGCCGGGCAGGGCCGAGGACGAGCCGGAGACCGTGATGACGCGGGCCTCGCGGGACGGGTCGAGGGCGCCGAACCACAGCACGCTCGCGTCCGCGCCCAGCTTGATGCCCGCCATGCCGCCGGCGGCCCGGCCCTGCGGGCGGACGAGGGACGCGGCGAAGTGCAGCAGCTGGGCGTCGGTGGTGATGAAGACGACGTGCTGCTCCTCGGAGAGCAGCTGGACGGCGCCGACGACGCGGTCGCCCTCCTTGAGGCCGATCACCTCGAACTCGTCGCGGTTGGCGGGGAAGTCCGGGACGACGCGTTTGACCACGCCCTGCGCGGTGCCGAGCGCCAGCCCGCCGCCCTCCTCGCCGACGGCGGCGATGCCGACGACCGTCTCGTCCGGTTCGAGGTCGACGTACTCGGTGACCGGTGCCCCGCCCGCCAGGGACGGGGGCGTGGCCGAGGGCGGCAGCGTCGGCAGGTCGAGGACGTCGACGCGGATCATCCGGCCCAGCGACGTCACCGCGCCGACCTGGCCGCGCGCCGTGGACGGGACGACCGACGTCAGCACGTCGTGCGCCGCGCGGGGGCCGCTGTCGGGCAGCGGGCCGGCGTCGTGGGTGCGGGCCATGAGCCCGGTCGACGACAGCAGCACCGTGCACGGGTCGTCCGCGACCTCCAGGGGGACCGCCGCGGCGGCGGTGTGGCCCGAGGATTCGAGGAGGATCGTCCGGCGCGGGGTGGAGAACTCCTTGGCGACGTCGCCCAGCTCCTTCGAGACGACCCCGCGGAGCTTGCGCTCCGACTCCAGGATCGCGGTCAGCTTGGCGATCTCCTTGGCGAGCTGCTCCTTCTCCTTCTCCAGCTCCAGGCGGTCGTAGCGGGTCAGCCGGCGGAGCGGGGTGTCCAGGATGTACTGCGACTGGATCTCCGACAGCTCGAAGATCTGCATGAGGCGCTGCTTGGCCTGGGCGGCGTCGTCGCTCTGCCGGATGACCTGGATGACCTCGTCGATGTTGAGCAGGGCGACGAGCAGGCCGTCCACCAGGTGGAGGCGGTCCTCGCGCTTCTTGCGCCGGAACATCGAGCGCCGGCGGACGACCTCGATGCGGTGGTCGACGTAGACCTGGAGCATGTCGCGCAGGCCGAGGGTGCGGGGCTGGCCGTCGACCAGGGCGACGTTGTTGATGCCGAACGTCTCCTCCATCGGCGTGAGCCGGTAGAGGTCGGCCAGCACCGCCTCGGGGTTGAAGCCGTTCTTGATCTCGATGACCAGGCGGAGGCCGACGTTGCGGTCGGTGAGGTCCTTCAGGTCGGAGATGCCCTGGATCTTCTTGGCGTTGACCAGTTCCTTGATCTTCGCCTTGACGCGCTCGGGCCCGACCGCGTACGGCAGCTCGCTGACGATGATGCCCTTGCGGCGGGGCGTGACGCTCTCGATGGTGACCGTGGCGCGGGTGCGGAACGTGCCCCGGCCGTTCGCGTAGGCGTCGCGGATGCCGTCCAGGCCGACGATCTTGCCGCCGGTGGGCAGGTCGGGGCCGGGGACGAAGCGCATCAGGTCGTCCAGGCCGGCCTCGGGGTTGTCGATCAGGTGCCGGGCCGCGGCGATGACCTCGCCGAGGTTGTGCGGCGCCATGTTGGTGGCCATCCCGACCGCGATCCCGGACGCGCCGTTGACCAGCAGGTTCGGGAACGCGGCGGGCAGCACCTCCGGCTCCTGCTCCTGCCCGTCGTAGTTCGGGCGGAAGTCGACGGTGTCCTCGTCGATGGACTGGACCAGCAGCATCGCCTCGCGGGACATCCGGGCCTCGGTGTACCGCATGGCGGCGGGCAGGTCGTCGCCGCCGAGCGAGCCGAAGTTGCCGTGCCCGTCCACGAGCGGCATCCGCATCGCCCAGGGCTGCGCCATCCGCACCATCGCGTCGTAGATGGCGCTGTCGCCGTGCGGGTGCAGCTTGCCCATGACCTCGCCGACGACGCGGGCGCACTTGACGTGCCCGCGGTCGGGGCGCAGCCCCATCTCGTTCATCGAGTACAGGATGCGGCGCTGGACGGGCTTCATGCCGTCGCGTGCGTCGGGCAGCGCCCGCTGGTAGATCACCGAGTAGGCGTACTCGAGGAAGCTGCCGCGCATCTCGTCGGAGACATCGACGTCGACGATGTTCTCTTCGAAGTCCGGCGGCGGTGGAGGGGCTTGGGATCCGCGTCGTGCCATGCCCCACATTGTGGCCGGTCCCGGGGACATCTTGGGCCCCGCCCCACCGGTGTGGCGCCCGGCCCGGCGGATCGATCCCGTTTCGTCACCTGCGCGGACCTGGCAGATTGAGCACCGACGGTTTCGGTTTTTCCGGTGGAGGTTTCCTTGAGCGGCCTGGCCGACTTCCAGAACTCGATCTATCTGCAGGGACTCGGGGACGTCCGGCCCGCGCTGCCCACGGACCTGACGAAGCTGGAGGGCCTCGCGGAGCGGTCCCTGTCGGCGCGAGCGTTCGGCTACGTGGCGGGGGCCGCGGGGAGCGAGGCGACCGCGCGGGCGAACCGGGCCGCGTTCGACCGGTGGCGGATCGTCCCGCGCATGCTGCGGGACGTCGCCGAGCGCGACCTGTCGGTGACCGTGCTCGGGACCGCGATGCCGTCCCCGGTCCTGCTCGCCCCTATCGGCGTGCAGTCGATCCTCCATCCGGACGGCGAACTGGCCGTCGCGCGGGCCGCCGCCGCCGAAGGGCTGACCATGGTGCTGAGCACGGCGGCCTCGTACAACATCGAGGACGTTGCGGAGGCGAACGCCGACGGGTCGCGCTGGTACCAGCTCTACTGGCCGAAGGACCGAGAGCTCGCCATCAGCTTCCTGGAGCGGGCCAAGGCGGCCGGGTACACGGCCCTCGTCGTCACGCTCGACACGTTCACGATGGCGTGGCGCCCGCGCGACCTGGACCAGGCCTACCTGCCGTTCCTGAAGGGGAACGGCGTCGCGAACTACTTCAGCGACCCGGTCTTCCAGAAGGCCGTCGGCGGGCCCGTCACCGGCGCCAACCGGGACACCGCGCTCCTGCACTGGGTCGCCAACTTCGGGAACCCCAGCCTGACCTGGGACGACCTGATCTTCCTGCGGGAGCACTGGGACGGCCCGATCGCCCTCAAGGGCATCCAGCACCCCGACGACGCCCGCCAGGCCGTGGACGCCGGAATGGACGGCGTCATCGTCTCCAACCACGGCGGGCGGCAGGTGGACGGGGCGGTCGGCTCGCTCGACGCGCTGCCCGGCGTGGTCGACGCCGTCCGCGACCAGGCGACCGTCCTGTTCGACAGCGGGATCCGGACGGGATCGGACATCGCCAAGGCCCTCGCGCTGGGCGCCAAGGCCGTCCTGGTCGCGCGCCCGTACGCGTACGGGCTGGCGCTGGGCGGCCAGGCGGGCGTCCAGCACGTCCTGCGCTGCCTCCAGGCCGAGCTGGAGCTGACCATGGCCCTGTCCGGCGTCAAGCGGCCGGACGACCTGAACCCGGACATTCTCGTGCGCGCCTGAACTTACGCGCCCGCGATGCGGGTAGGGAGACGCGCATGCGCTGGCCTGATCACGCCATCTGGTGGCACGCCTACCCGCTCGGGTTCACCGGCGCCGAACGCGAGGCCCTGCCGGGCGACGCCTCCCCGGCGCCGCGGCTGGCACGGCTCGAAGGCTGGCTCGACCACCTCGTCGGGCTCGGCTGCAACGGGCTCGCGCTCGGTCCGGTGTTCGCGTCCGAGACGCACGGCTACGACACCGTCGACCACTACCGTGTCGATCCACGGCTCGGCAGCGAGGACGACCTGCGAAGGCTCATCGACGCGGCGTCCCAGAGGGGCGTCCGGGTCCTGCTCGACGGCGTCTTCAACCATGTCGGACGCGGTTTCAGGCCCTTCGCCGATGTGGCGGCCCAGGGCGAGGCGTCCCCGTACAGGAAGTGGTTCCACCCGGACCTGCGCACGTTCGAGGGCCACGACCGTCTCGTCACGCTCGACCACGGGGAGCCCGAGGTCGCCGACTACGTCACCGGCGTCATGACCCACTGGCTGGAGCGCGGCATAGACGGCTGGCGCCTGGACGCCGCTTACGCCGTCCCGCCGGCCTTCTGGCGGACGGTCACGGACCGCGTCCGCGCGCGCTTCCCCGAAGCCTGGCTCGTCGGCGAGGTCATCCACGGCGACTACGCGAGCTTCGTCGACCAGACCGGCGTCGACTCGGTCACCCAGTACGAGCTGTGGAAGGCCGTCTGGAGCTCCCTGAACGACGGCAACCTCTACGAACTGGCCCATGCACTCGACCGCCACAACGGGATGCTGGCCTCGTTCGTCCCGCAGACGTTCGTGGGCAACCACGACGTGACCCGCATCGCCAGCCGCGTATCCGAACGTCACCTGCCCCACGCGCTCGTGATCCTGCTGACCGTGGGAGGCGTCCCGTCCATCTACGCCGGGGACGAGTTCGCCTTCGAGGGCATCAAGGAAGAACGCGAAGGCGGAGACGACGCCATACGGCCGGCCTTCCCGGACCGTCCCGCCGAAACCCCCGGCCATGGGGGCGCGCACCACCGCCTCCACCAGGAGCTGATCGGTCTGAGGCGCCGCCATCCATGGCTCGTCCGCGCACGGACCACGGTGGCCACCTTGACCAACACGGCCCTCTCCTACACCGTGGGTCACGGAGCAGAGCGGCTCGCGGTCGTCCTCAACCTCGGCGACGAACCCGCGGGGGTCGATCTGCCCGCCGCCGACTGGACGTGCATCGCCGGCGAAGCCTCCTTCACCAAGGACGGCGCCGCCATCCCGCCCACCGGGTGGGCGATAGCCGAACCATGACATTTGTCAGTGGCCACCCCTGAATTCCTCACGATCGCCTTCTGACGCCTGTGACTGCACGTCCGCACCGGCCACCGGACAGCATGGACGCCATGAAGGCACCCGTGATCGAGGTACGCGACCTGGACCTGAACGAGGCCGTCCGCAACGTCTCGTTCACGGTGGCGCGGGGAGAGGTCTACGCGCTGCTGGGCCGCTACGGCTCGGGGAAGACGACGCTCCTGGAAATCCTCGCGGGACTACGGTGCCCGACAAGGGGAACCGTGCGGCTCCGCGGCGTGGACCCTTACACCGATCGCGACGCCGCCCGCGCCGGGACCGTCTGGCACGACGGCGGCCTGTTCCCCGGGCTGACCGTCGCCGAGGTCGTCGACACCTGGCGGCGCTGGACGCTCGACCCGCTCACCCGCGACGAGGCCCTCCGGCTGGCGCGCCTCACGCACCTCGCCGACGTCCCCTTCGAACGCCTGACCGCGGGGCAGCGGCGCATGCTCGACCTGGCCCTCGCCCTCATCGGACGGTCGGACGTGCTGTTCCTCGACGAACCCACCGCCGGCCTCGACGCCGCCGCCGCGCGCGAAGTGTGGTCCGTCCTGCTGACGCTGGCCGCGCACGGCGTCACCGCGGTGGTCGCGACCCGCGACCCCGACGAGGCGTGCCGCGCCGACCGGGTCGGCGTCCTGGACGAGGGACGCCTCGTCACCGGCCGGGACGCCGCCCGCCTCCGGGCCGCCTGAGCGCCGCGCCCGGTCCCCGTGCCGCGCGCATACGCTGGGCGCGTGCAGCCCAGGATCCCGCGCCCCACCGCCATCGCCGCGATCATCGTGGGGATGACGGCGTTCACGCTGGCCGGGTTCCTGCTGCCCGCGCTCTGGTACGAGATCGCACACCGGAGGGACCCGGGGCTCCTGATCATCGCCCTCACCGGGACCGGCGCCGTCTTCGCCCTCTACGCCCGGCTCCTGTGGCAGAACCTGATGCGCCGCACCGCCCCCGCGCACCGGGTCGGCCTCGCCGCGATCGGCGCGATCTGCTGGGCGCTGCCGCCGCTGCTCGGCACCGGCCAGGGCTGGGGCAACGCGCTCCTCGTCCCCGCCGGGCTGATCGCCGTCGTCCTCCCGCTGCGCGAGGCGGTCGCCGTGACGGCCGCGGCGACCGTCCTGACCCCCGTGTACGGGGTGTTCCTGGGTCTTCCGGCCCTCGCCGTGCTGTACGAGGTGACGGGCGTGCCCCTCGCCGCCTTCTCCGGATACGTCACCGTCTGGCTGTTCCACGTCGTCCAGGAACTCCGCGAGGCGCGCGCCGAGCTGGCCCGCTCCGCGGTGGGGGAGGAACGGCTCCGCTTCGCCCGCGACCTGCACGACGTCCTCGGCCACAGCCTCCAGGCCGTCGCGCTGCGCGCCGAGGTCGCCGAGCGGTTCGTGGAACGCGACGACGGGCGCGTCCGCAAGGAGCTGACCGAGATCCAGACCATGGCCCGGGACGCCGTCCGCGACGTCCGGGAGGTCGTCCGCGGCTACCGCACCACGTCCCTGCGCACCGAGCTGGACGGCATGTCGGCCGTCCTGCGCGCCGCCGGCATCCGCTGCGAACGCCCCGAGGTGTCGCCGTCGCTGCCCGCCCACGTCCACGAGCCGCTCGGCTGGGTGGCCCGCGAGGCCGCCACCAACGTCCTGCGGCACTCCAGCGCCACCTGGTGCGAGATCACCGTCCGCACCGGCCGGGACGGCGTCCGGCTGGAGATCGTCAACGACGGCGCCGCGCGCCGCGCGTCCGCCGGCGGCACCGGCCTGGCGGGCCTCGGCGAACGCCTCGCCGCCGCCGGCGGCGAGTTCGCGGCCGGTCCCGCGGGCGACGGGACGTTCCGGGTGACCGCCGCCGTCCCCGCGAAGGGAGACGCATGATCCGCGTGCTGCTGGCCGACGACCACCTGCTGATCAGGGAGGCGCTCGTCCTGCTGCTGGAGACCGAGGACGGCATCGAGGTCGCCGCCGACGTCGGCCGCGGCGACGAGGCCGTCGAACGCGCCCTCGCCCTCAAGCCCGACGTCGCCGTCCTCGACATCGACATGCCCGGCCTCGACGGCCTCGCCGCCGCCGAGCGCCTCGCCCGCGACCTGCCCGGCTGCCGCCTGGTGATCGTCACCGCGCACGGCCGCCCCGGCAACCTGCGCCGCGCCATGTCCGCCGGCGTCCGCGGCTTCCTCGGCAAGGACGCCCCCGGCCGGCGCCTCGCCGAGGTCATCCGGCAGGTCGCCGCCGGCGCCCGCTACATCGACCCCCAGCTGGCCGCCGACGCCCTCGCCGCCGAGGAGTGCCCCCTCACCCCGCGCGAACTCGACACCCTCCGCGCCGCCGCCGACGGCGCCCCCGTCTCCCGCATCGCGCGCACCCTCGGCCTCTCCGAGGGCACCGTCCGCAACTACCTCTCGGCCGCCGTCACCAAACTCGGCGCCGACAACCGCCACACCGCCGCCCGAACCGCCCGCGAGTTCGGCTGGTTTTAGCCTTCTCTCCTCCTTCGGGCCTGGCGGCCCTGCTGTGTTTATTGCAGCGCCCTCCTCCTTCGGGCCTGGCGGCCCTCCATCGTCGGGCACTGCGGGCGATCGCTGCATCGCTCCGGCTCGCCTTGCGGCTCGCTGCGCGATCAGGGTCTCGCTTCGCTGGCCCCTGCCTTCGGACGCGATCGCGGCCGTTGGGGTTGTTGCGTGGTTGCGGTGCCGGCTGAGGTCAGCGGGGTGGCGGGTGCAGGCAGTCCCGCAGGTGCGGGTGATTCGATCGCTTCGGCTCGCCTTGCGGCTCGCTGCGCGATCAGGTTCTCGCTTTGCTTGCCCCTGCCTTCGGACGCGATCGCGGCCGTTGGGGTTGTTGCGTGGTTGCGGTGCCGGCTGAGGTCAGCGGGGTGGCGGGTGCAGGCAGTCCCGCACGTGCGGGTGATTCGATCGCTCCGGCTCGCCTTGCGGCTCGCTGCGCGATCAGGGTCTCGCTTCGCTTGCCCCTGCCTTCGGACGCGATCGCAGGCGTTGAGGTCGTTGCGTGGTTGCGGCGGTGGCTGGGGCTGTTGTTCAGCGGCGGGCTAGGACTAGGGAGCCTCGTTTGGTTACGGGGAGGGGGGTGTTGAGCTGGGTGGCGGCCTCGGCCGCCTGGGGGCGGGGGACGTGGCGGGCTATGAGGTAGTCGCGGACGGCGGCCGGGTCGGGGAGGGTGAGCAGCGGGGCGTCCCAGCGCTCCACCTCGACCTCGCCGAAGACCTCGCAGACGCGGGCCGGGGCGTCCTCGGCGTCGAACGTGGTCGGCTCGGGGCGCCAGACGGGGGCCAGTTCGGGGCTGTCGGTGCGGCAGATCGCGGTGACCAGCAGCAGCCCGCCCGGGGCGAGGACGCGGCGGGCCTCGCGGAGCGCGCCGCGCGGATCGTCCAGGTGGTAGAGCATGTTGAGAGCCACGGCGGCGTCGAACGTGCCGTCCCGGAACGGCAGGCGCAGCGCGTCCGCCTGGACGCGCGGGGACGGGTGGGTCCGCAGCAGGACGCCGGACGCGTCCAGGCCCACGAGCCGGAACGGCGGCGGGTGGGGGAGCGCGCCGGCGAGGGCGCCCTCCCCGCAGCCGATGTCCAGGACGCGGGACGCGCCCGAGTGCAGCAGCTTCGAGGCGATGTGGTCGTGCAGGCTCCGCGCCCCGATCAGGTACTTCCTGGTGACCCTGGTGGCCAGGCGGAAGCGCTCCGGGTCGGAGTCGTAGTCGGGTGTGAGGGCCATGCGGTGAGTCTGCCCGATGAACCGCCCCGGAAGCGTGTCAGGCGGTGACGCCGCCGTCGACGACGAGGTCGTGCCCGACCACGTGGGACGCGGCGTCCGACGCCAGCCACAGGATCGTCTCCGCCACCTCCGAGGTGTCCGCCACGCGGCCGGACGGGGCCGACGCGCGCATCCGCTCCGCCCGGCCGGCCAGGGTCTCCCCGGGCCGGAGCGACATTGGCGTGTCGCTGGCTCCCGGGCTGACGGCGTTGATGCGGACGCCGTCGGCGATGTGGTCGAGGGCGGCCGTGCGCGTCAGGACGCCGACGCCCGCCTTGGACGCCGCGTACGCCGCCAGCCCGGGGCGGCGCCCGTGCGAACCGATGTTGGACGAGACGTTGACGATCGTCCCGCCGCCGTGGGCGCGCATGTAGGCGACCTCGTGCTTCAGCGAGAGGAACGTGCCGGTCAGGTTGGTCGCGAGGACGGCGTCCCAGGCGGCGGGGTCGATGTCGGCGACGGGACCGGCGCCGGCGAGGATCCCTGCGTTGTTGACCGCGACGTGCAGGGCGCCGTGGCGTGCGGCGACCGTCTCGACCATCCGGGCGGTGGAGGCGGGGTCGGTCACGTCCGCGACGACGTGGTCGGCGTGATCGGGGCCGATCTCCTTGACGGCCTCGGCGAGGGTGGTCGCGTCGCGTCCGGCGAGGACGACCGTGGCGCCCTCGCGGGCGAACGCCCGAGCGGTGGCGCGGCCGATGCCGCCCGCGCCGCCGGTGATGAGGACGACCGCGTCCCTGAATCGCATGGTGGGCTCCCAATACTGGATCGATCGTTCTTGAATGAGGGCCGGAAAGAGCCCCGCCGGAGCGGCGGCGGGACGTTCAGTCGAAGAGGGCGATGGCCTGGTGGGTCGCGTCCCGGAGGCGGTTGTCGTCGGCCGGTGCGCGCCCGAGGACGCGCATGCCCTGGAAGAGGACGAGCAGCAGGCGGGCCAGCGCCCGGGGGTCCTTGCCGGGAGGCAGCTCTCCCTGGGCCCGCGCGCGCATCAGGGCGGAGGTGAGCGACGCCTCCAGGAAACTCCAGCTCGCCTCGACGAGGCGTGCGGCGTCGGCGTCGTGCGCGGCCAGTTCGACGGCCGTGTTCACGACGAGGCAGCCGCGCCGCGGACGGTCGCGCCCGGATTCCTCGGCGAAGCGCTCGATCAGCTCCCGCACCGCCGGCAGCACGGGACCGGGGCGCGACAGCGCCTCGGCGATCTGCGGGTCCGTGAGCTGGAGGTAGCGTTCGAGGGCCTTCAAGTACAGCTCGTGCTTGCCGCCGAACGTCGCGTACAGGCTGGCGCGGGCGACGCCGAGGTGGGCCACGAGGTCGGCCATGGACGTCGCCTCGTACCCGCGCTCCCAGAACAGCTCCAGGGCCCGCTGCAGCACCGCATCCGGGTCGAACTCCTTCGTCCGTGCCATGGCACGGACCTTAGACCGTTCCAGAACGAACGGTCAAATATCGGCCTTGGGGTGCGCCGCGACGAACGGGCGGTCGAGGTCGAGGGCGTCCAGGACGGACCCGTCGGCGGCCAGCGCCTCGACGACCGGGCCGCGGCGGGCGCCCCACACCACCACGACGTGCCCGTGCTCCGGGACGTCCAGGATCCGCTTGCCCACCCGGACCCGCACGACCTCCGCCGAGGCCCGCAGCCGCGCCTCGTTCACCCACTTGGCGCCCCACGGCAGCAGCCGGTTGGAGTTGCGGACCGTCCGGCCGGAGCCGTACTTCAGCAGATGGCGCCCCATCTCGCCCGACGAGCGCCGTGCCAGCGGCTCGGCGGGGGCCGACCCGCCGGCGCCGCCCAGCTCCCGCCACTCGCCGTCGCGGCGATGGAACGTCCAGCCCTCGATGAACGCGGACGCGGCGTCCCCCCACTGGTGCAGGAACGTGACGACGGCGACGTCGCCGTCCATGTCGAGCCCGAGCGGAAGGAAGTCCCGGCCCTCCTCGAAGGCGGCGGGAGCGGGGACGGGGAGGCCGTCCCTGAGGAGCCGCATGCACTCCTCGTGCACCTCGTGGTCGTTCATCTGGGGGACCTCTGATCATGCAGGCAGGGCAAAGGGCCCTCTCGCGAGAGGGCCCCCACGTGGCACTCACTCTAGAGGTCCGGCTCGTCTGGTTTCACCCGTCTGAGGTACTCCCGTCAAGGCTTTGCCATCCGGACTTCATCCTCTGGACGATCTTGTGCTCACCCGCGCGGCCAGGGCACTCGCCGCCGGGGAACGGAGAGCGATCGGTGTCACACCGGATGGATTTGCGGTCAGCGGCGTAGAGCCGGTTAACTGCTGACATGCCTTCCGTACGCCCGTGCCGCGAGCACCGCCCGCCCATGCCGCGGGCCATGCGGCGTACGTGTTGCCGGCGAATGTGTGACCGCTGAGGGCCCCTGCCTGAGCCTCGCGCCCCGAAGCGAGCCCGTCCCGACACCCGAGTCACGCATGAGCATCGAACGCCATCTGCTGGGCCACGCGCCGTACCCGCCCGGTCTCTCCTGAGCGCCCCGCGCCGCCCGGCCCCGTCCTGATCCACGCCGCCCGTCCGGTGGCCCCCGTTCCGCATGGGTGATTCCCTGTGATTCAGATCGAAAAACTGCGTAAGGTCCACCGCGACCGAGGCCGCGAGGTGACCGCCGTCGACGGCGTCGACCTGGCCGTCGCCGAGGGCGAGGTCTTCGGCGTGCTCGGCCGCAGCGGCGCCGGCAAGAGCACCCTGCTGCGCTGCGTCAACCTCCTGGAACGTCCGGACGAGGGCCGCATCGTGGTCGACGGCCGGGACCTGCTGGCCCTGCGCGGCGGGGAGCTGCGCAGGGCACGCCAGGGGATCGGCATGATCCACCAGCACTTCGGCCTGCTCGGCAGCCGGACGGTCGCCGGGAACGTCGCGTTCCCGCTGGAGGTCATGGGCGTCCCGCGCGCGGAGCGGGCGCGCCGGGTCGCCGAGCTGCTCGACCTCGTCGGGCTGACCGAGCACGCCAGGGCCCATCCGGCGCAGATCTCCGGCGGGCAGAAGCAGCGCGTCGGCATCGCCCGCGCGCTGGCCGGACGCCCCAAGGTGCTGCTGTCGGACGAGGCGACGTCCGCGCTCGACCCGGAGACGACCGCGTCGATCCTGGAGCTGCTGCGCGACCTCAACCGGCGCCTCGGCCTCACCGTCCTGCTGATCACCCACGAGATGGACGTGGTCAAGCGCATCTGCGACTCGGCCGCGGTCATGCGGGACGGCAGGCTCACCGAGTCGGGACCCGTCCGCGGGCTGCTCGCCCGGCCCGGCTCCGAGCTCGCCCGCGGCCTGTTCCCGCTGCCGCCGGCCGAGCCCCGCGACGGCACGACCGTCATCGAGGTCACGTTCACCGGCGAGGCGACCGGGGAGCCGGTCGTGTCGGCGCTGGCCCGCAAGTACTCGGTCGACGTCAACATCCTCGGCGGCGCCGTGGAGAGCGTCGACGGCGAGCGCGTCGGCCGGCTCCAGCTCGAACTGCCCGGCGACCCGTCGCTCAACGCCGCCCAGCTCGCGTTCCTGCGCGAGTCCGGACTGGCCGTGGAGCTGAAGAACCCCCCACAGGAGGACGCCCGATGAGCTGGGACGAGGTCATGCCGCTGCTGTGGCCGGCGACCGTGGACACCCTCTACATGACCGGCGTCGCGACGCTGCTCACCGCCGCCTTCGGGCTGCTGCTCGGCGTGCTGCTGGTGGTGACCGAGCGCGGCGGCCTGCTGCCCGCCCCGCCGCTCAACGCGGTGCTCGGCGTGGTCGTCAACGTCGGCCGCTCACTGCCGTTCCTGATCCTGATGGTGGCGATCATCCCGTTCACCCGGATCGTCGTCGGCACCAGCATCGGCAACGCCGCCGCGATCGTCCCGCTGACCGTGGGCGCCATCCCGTTCTACGCCCGGCTCGTCGAGATCGCGCTGCGCGAGGTCGACCCGGGCGTGCTCGCCGCGGCGGACGCGATGGGCGCCACCCGCCGGGAGATCGTCGGCAAGGTCATGCTGCGCGAGGCGCGGCCCGGCCTGGTGTCCGGCCTGACCGTCACCGTCATCGCGCTGATCGGCTACACGGCCATGGCCGGGACGGTCGGCGGCGGCGGGCTCGGCAACCTCGCCGTCGTCTACGGCTACGAGCGCTTCGAGACCAAGGTCATGGTCGCGACCGTGGCGCTGCTGATCGTCCTGGTCCTGCTCATCCAGGCCGCGGGGGACCTCGTCGCCCGCCGCCTCACCCACAGGTAACGCACAGAAGGGCACTCCTCGTGCTTCGCAAGATCACCACCGCGCTGGCCTCCGCCCTGCTCCTCGCGGGCCTGACCGCCTGCGGCTCGTCGTCGGCGTCGGACGACCCGGACGCCCCGCTGAAGGTCGCGGTCAACCCCGTCCCGCACGGCGACATCCTCACCTACGTGAAGGACGATCTCGCGGGCAAGGCCGGCCTCGAACTCGACATCGTGACCTTCAACGACTACCAGCAGCCGAACACGGCGCTGAAGGAGAAGCAGGTCACCGCCAACTACTTCCAGCACGTGCCGTTCATGGAGGAGTTCGAGAAGAAGGCCGGGACGAACCTGGCGTTCGTCGCGCCCGTCCACCTGGAACCGCTCGGCGTGTACTCCAAGAAGGTGAAGGACCTGCGGGCCGTCCCGCAGGGCGCGACCGTGGCGGTCCCGAACGACCCCGCCAACGAGGGGCGCTCGCTGAAGCTGCTCGCCGACAACGGCCTGCTCACCCTCAAGCCGGGCGCGCGCGCGAGTGCGACCGAGCGGGACATCGCGAGCAACCCCAAGGGCCTGAAGTTCAAGCCCCTGAAGGCCGCGCAGCTGCCCCGCTCGCTGGAGGACGTCGACCTGTCGGTGATCAACGGCAACTACGCCATCGAGGCCGGGCTGGCGCCGAACAAGGACGCGCTCGTCGCGGAGAAGGCCGAGGGCAACCCGTACGCCAACGGGATCGTCACGCTGCCGGAGAACAAGGACGACCCGCGCGTGAAGAAGCTCGTCCAACTGCTCCAGGGGCCGGAGGTCAGGAAGTACGTCGAGGACAAGTACAAGGGGTCGGTGCTGATCGCGTCCTGAGCCGGTGATCCCTTCCGCGCGGAAAGCGGCGCCGGATGTCCGCCCGTCCTGATAGGACATGTGCCGACGATCTCGCGAAAGGGAACCATGAGCGTATACGAGCACCTTGAGGAGTACTTCGGCCTGCCGGTGGCCACGTTCAACGAGGACACCGGCGCCGAGGAGGAGGACGACGACGGGGCCGGGTCCGGTCCGGTCGCCGGAGCGGACCTCCCGCCCGCGGGCGAGGTCGCCTGGTTCGTCGGGACGTCCTTCGACGAGGAGGGGTTCGGTGACGTCTTCGCCCGGTTCCTGAAGACCGTCGACACCACCGAGATCACCGCGCTGATCATCGGGTACTGGGGCGCGTCCTACGACGACGGCGTCGCCGACCCGGTGGCGCTGCTGACCGAGGCGGCCGCGTCCTTCCCGAAGCTGCGGGCCCTGTTCCTCGGGGACATCACCGGCGAGGAAGCGGAGATCTCCTGGATCGAGCACTCCGACATCACGCCCCTGTTCGCCGCGTTCCCCGGCCTGGAGCGGTTCGACGTGCGCGGTTCCCAGGGGCTCGTCCTCGAACCGGTCGGCAGCGAGCGGCTGAAGGTGCTGCGGTTCGAGTCGGGCGGGCTGCCGGCCACGATCGTGCGGGCCGTCGCAGCGAGCGATCTGCCGAACCTGGAGCACCTCGACCTGTGGCTCGGCGAGGACGGCTACGGCGGTGACACGACCGTCGCCGACCTGGCGCCGCTCCTGAGCGGCGAGCGGCTGCCCGCGCTGCGCCACCTCGGCCTTGAGGACAGCGAGATCGAGGACGAGATCGCGGCGGCCGTCGCGGGCGCGCCCGTGGTGGCGCGGCTGGAGTCGCTCAGCCTGGCGATGGGCATCCTGACCGACCAGGGCGGGGAGGCGCTGCTGTCCGGCCAGCCGCTCACCCACCTGCGCAGGCTCGACCTGCACCACCACTTCCTGTCCGATGCGATGGTCGAGCGGGTGCGGACGGCGCTGCCGGGCGTCGAGGTCGACCTGGACCACCAGGAGACGAACGACACCGACTGGCACTACATCGCGGTCTCCGAATGATCCAGGAGCGGCTCTCCACCTTCGCGGGCCTGCCCGTGCACACCTTCGACGGCGAGCCGGACGGCCCGCTGCCCGCGCCGGGCGACGTCGCCTGGGGCGTCTACCACCACGTCGCCGACAACGGCGTGTGGGGCGCGGAGGTCCCGGAGAACCTCGGCCTCTTCCTGGAGACGGTCGACACCGCGAAGGTCACCCACCTCGTCATCGGCTTCTGGGGGTTCGATCCCGAGGAGTTCTCCCCGGTGGACTGGCTGGTCGGCAACGCCGGGCGCCTGCCGAACCTGCGGGCGGTGTTCCTCGGCGACATCCTCGACTGGGACCTGCACATCTCCTGGATCAAGAACGGTGACATCTCGCCGCTGTTCGCGGCGTACCCGGGCCTGGAGCACTTCGAGATCCGCGGGGCGTCGGACCTGCGGTTCGAGCCGATCCGCAGCGAGCGGCTGAAGGTGCTGCGGATCGAGTCGGGCGGGCTGCCGGCCGAGGTCGTCCGGACGGTGATGGCCGGCGATCTGCCCGCCCTGGAGCATCTGGACCTGTGGATCGGGTCCGAGTGGTATGCCGGGTCGTCGGAGGCCGACGACTACGCGCCCGTCCTGACCGGCGAGCGTTTCCCCTCGCTGAGGCACCTCGGCCTGGAGAACGGCCCGTTCCAGGACGCACTGGCGGAGGCCCTCGCGAGCGCACCGGTCGTCCCGCGGCTGGAGTCGCTCAGCCTGGCGATGGGGATGCTCAGCGACCGGGGCGCCGAGGCGCTTCTGGCCGGGCAGCCCCTCACCCACCTGCGGAAGCTTGATCTCCACCATGCCTTCCTGAGCGAGCCGATGGTGGAGCGGCTGAAGGCCGCCCTGCCGGGCGTCGAGCTCGACCTCCGCGACGCTGTGGGCAATGCGGAGTGGGTCGGTGACGAATGGGCCTCAAGCGCCCTCTACGTCGCGGTGTCGGAATGACGTTCGCGGTGGTCGGGACGCCCGGTGACCGGCGTCCCGCGCTGTTCGCGCGGGCGTGCCGTTCCGCCGGGTTGCCCGAGCCGCGGCTCATCCCCTGGACGGACGTGCTGAGCGGTGCCCCGCTCGCCTTCGAGGCGGGCGACAAGGTCCGCATCGACTCTCCGGGTGAGGATCCCGCGGCCGACGCGCTGCTGCGCGGTCCCGGCGAGCCCGCGCGGGTGGGCGGCGGGGCCCGCTGGCACCGGACGTTCACGGCCGCTCTGCGCCGCCTGGCGTCGTCGGCCGCGGCGTCCGGGGCGTGGATCCTCGGTGACGTCGAGGAGATCGGGGTGATGTTCGACAAGCGGCGCTCGCACGCCCGCCTGCTGTCGGCCGGGGTGCCCGTCCCGGCCGCCCTGTCCGATGTCGACGGGTACGCGGCGCTCCGCTCGCGGATGGACGAGGCGGGGGAGCGGCGGGTGTTCGTGAAGCCGGCGCACGGCTCGTCCGCCTCCGGGGTGGTCGCCCTGCAGACCGCTCCGGGCCGGGTCAGGGCCGTGACGTCGGCGTTCATGGCGGGGGACCGGCTGTTCAATTCCCTGCGCGTGCGCTCGTACGAGACCGAGGAGGAGGTCGCGGCGCTGATCGACCTGCTCGCGCCGGACGGCCTGCACGTCGAGCGGTGGCTGCCGAAGGCCACTCTCGGCGGGCGCGTGTTCGACCTGCGCGTGGTCGTCGTCCACGGGGAACCCACGCACGCGGTCGTCCGGACGAGCCTTTCCCCGATGACCAACCTGCATCTGGGCGGCGCCAGGGGAGATCTCGGCGCCGTGCGGAGCGCGCTGGGGGAGAACGGCTGGCGCCGGGCGCTGGACGTGTGCGCGCGGGCGGCGGCCTGCTTCCCGTCCAGCCCGATGGTCGGGGTCGATCTCCTTGTGGGGCACGGGCTGAAGCGGTTCTCGGTGTGCGAGGTGAACGCCTTCGGTGACCTGCTCCCGGGTCTGACCGGCTTGCCCGGAAGCTCCGCCGAGGGGCTCGATACCTATGCTGCCCAGGTCAAGGCCGCCTTGCCGGAGATCGTCACCGGATGTACGACATGAACGAGGTCATCGGCAGCCACGACGTGCTGCTGGTGACCCTCGACACGCTGCGCTACGACGTGGCGGCCGAACTCGCCGCGTCGGGCGGGACGCCCACGCTCACCGGGCTCCTGCCGGGCGGCCGCTGGGAGCGCCGCCACACGCCGGGCAGCTTCACCTACGCCGCGCACGCCGCGATGCTGGCCGGGTTCCTCCCGACTCCCGCGTCGCCCGGGCCGCATCCGCGCCTGTTCGCCGGAGCGTTCCCGGGCAGCGAGACCACCGCCCCCGGCACGTGGACGTTCGACGCCGCCGACCTGCCGTCCGGTCTCTGCGCGGCCGGCTACCACACGGTCTGCGTGGGCGGCGTCGGGTTCTTCAACAAGCTGACGCCGCTCGGTTCGGCGCTGCCGTCGCTGTTCGCGGAAAGCCACTGGGAACGCGCGTTCGGCGTCACCGATCCGGACGCCCTGCCCAACCAGATCGACCGCGTCGCCGACATCGTGGCGCGGCAGCCCGCCGAGCGCCGCCTGTTCCTGTTCCTGAACGTCGCGTCCCTGCATCAGCCCAACTGGTTCTACCTGGAGGGTGCGGCAAGCTCGGACGGCGACACGCGCGCGAGCCACGCCGCTGCGCTCCGGCATGTCGACACCCATATCGGCCGGTTGTTCGAGCTGATGCGCCGTCCTTGTTTCGTCATCGTCTGTTCCGACCACGGGACGGCGTACGGGGAGGACGGCCATGTGGGTCACCGCATCGGCCACGAGGTCGTCTGGACCGTTCCTTACGGGGAGTTCGTTCTGTCGTGAAGCCCTACCAGGGGTACGTGTACGCGTACCCGCACAAGACCGCCTACCGCCCGCTGCGACCCGCGCCCGCCCTCCGGGACGTGTGGGCGGGGGAGCGGCTGGACGCGCTCTTCCTCTACCTGCACGTGCCCTTCTGCGAGATGCGGTGCGGCTTCTGCAACCTCTTCACCCGCACCGGTGCCCCCGACGAGCTGACCGGTGCCTACCTGGACGCGCTCGACCGGCAGGCCACGAGCGTCCTGGACGCCCTGGACGAGGGCGGGCGCGACGGACCGGTGTTCGCCACCGCAGCGTTCGGCGGCGGAACCCCCACCTATCTCACGGCGCCTGAACTGGAACGGCTCTGCGACATCGCCGGACGGTTCGACGGCTTCGGCTCTGGTCCGCTGGGCGTGGAGACGTCCCCGGCGACCGCCACCACGGACCGGCTGACCGTCCTCGCCGACCGCGGGACGACACGCGTCTCCATCGGGGTGCAGAGCTTCCTGGACGAGGAGGCGCGTGCGGCCGTCCGCCCGCAGAAGCGCGCCGAAGTGGAGGCCGCGCTGGACCGGATCAGGGCCGTCGGCTTCCCGACCCTCAACATCGACCTCATCTACGGCATCGACGGGCAGACGCCCGCGACATGGACGCGGTCCCTGGACGCCGCCTTGGCGTGGCGTCCGGAGGAGGTCTACCTGTACCCGTTGTACGTCCGTCCGCTGACCGGCCTGGGACGCAGGGCCCGCGATTGGGACGACCAGCGCCTCACCCTCTACAGGATCGGACGTGACCACCTTCTGGCCGAGGGCTACGAGCAGGTGTCGATGCGCATGTTCCGGCTGCCCTCCGCTGACGCGGGTGGGACGGAGTACTGCTGCCAGACGGACGGCATGGTCGGGCTGGGATGCGGGGCTCGCTCCTACACGTCGCGCCTGCACTACTCCTTCGAATACGCGGTCGGAGCCGGTCAGGTGCGTTCCATCATCGACGACTACGTGCGCGAGACCGACTTCACCACCGCCCGTGTGGGTTTCGAGGTGGATGACGAAGAACGTCGGCGCCGGCATCTCATCCAGTCCCTTCTGCAGGCAGAGGGGATGGACCGGGACGCCTACCGTGCACGCTTCGGCTCCGACCCATTGGACGACTTCCCCGCCGATCTCAAGTCGTTCGCAGACCGCGAGTGGCTGGAGACGTCCGAAAGCACTGTGCGACTGACACCGGAAGGGCTCGCCTACTCCGATGCCATCGGCCCGGCCCTGTTCTCGTCCCGTGTCCAAGCGCTGATGGACTCCTACGAGGCGCGGTGATGGAACACCTGACGATCCTCTACCGGGGGCCGCTCGCGAGCTGCGACTACGACTGCCCGTACTGCCCCTTCGCAAAGCGCCGCGACACACCGGAGCAACTCCGCGCCGACCGTGCCGCGCTCGAACGCTTCACAGAGTGGGTCGCCGAGTGCGACCATCGCATCTCCGTCCTGTTCACGCCGTGGGGAGAGGGACTCGTACGGTCCTGGTACAGGCGCGCCCTCACCGAGCTGAGTCACCTTCCGCACGTCGAACGGGTCGCGATCCAGACGAACCTGAGCCACCGCGTGTCCTGGACGGACGGCGCCGACCTCACGCGGCTGGCGCTGTGGGCGACCTACCACCCCGGCCAGGTCCCGTACGAGCGGTTCCTGGGCAAGTGCCGCGACCTGGCGGCCCGCGGCGTTCGCTTCAGCGTCGGGATCGTCGGGCAGCCCGACCACCTCGGCGCCGCCCGCCGCCTGCGCGCCGACCTGCCGGACGGAACCTACCTGTGGGTCAACGCCGCCGAGGGACGCGTCTACGACGACGCCGAGGCAGCGTCCTGGACGGAGATCGACCCGCTGTTCCCGGTGAGCCGCCGCCCGCACGCCAGCCGCGGGCTCCCGTGCCGGACCGGCGACAGCGTCGTGTCGGTGGACGGCGACGGCACGGTGCGCCGCTGCCACTTCGTCCCGTCCGTGCTGGGCAACCTCTACGACGGCTCGTTCCGGGACGCCCTGGCGCCGCGCCCCTGCCCGCTGGACACCTGCGACTGCCACATCGGCTACGTCCACCTCGAACCGCTGGGCCTCTACGGCACGTTCGCCGGAGGCGTCCTGGAACGCATCCCCGCCCTGCTCGGGCAGGCTTGACCCCTCCGGCCCCCGGGCTGCCGGCTCGGCCCCGGCGGCCGGGCGTCGGCCCGAGCCGGTCATCCCGGAGCGCGCGGATCCCGTGCACGACCGCCCCGGAGGGCGCATGCTTGCGTTAGCCGGCGAGCCTAGGCGGTTCCGTGGACCATCGAGAACGACCCCACTTCATCCTCGCGCTGAAACCCGTGGACGCGGCCGTGCGGGCCGCGCGCGACACGGTGCGCGCGGCGCTGGACGGCTGGAACCGCGCCGACGTCAACGGCGACCTGGAGCTCATCACCAGCGAGCTCGTCACCAACGCGATCCGGCACGCGAACACGATCACGCTCGTCCTCTACCTGCTCGACGACGCGACCGCCATGGTCGAGGTGTGGGACGACAACCCCGAGGGCCCCGCCGCGCCCATCGTCGACCTCCACGCCGAAGGCGGGCGCGGGCTCATGCTCGTCGGCGCCCTCGCGCGCTCCTGGGGCTGGCGTTCGACCGCCGGAGGGAAGGTCACCTGGGCGCAGACCATCACGTCGTGAACGGGCGGGCGTCCTCTGGTTACTGGGGAAGTGCGACCAGGGGACGCCCGCCGGGCCGGGTGCGCCCCGGCCGTCGAGGGGCTCAGGTCTGCTTTTCTGGGCGGTAGTCGTCCTCGTCCACGCCGAACGTCCAGGCGACCCCCGCGCGTGCTGTGCGGGTACCGGGCGGGACGCGCAGGTAATAGGTGCGGTGCGTGCCGTCCGGCTCGGGAGTGGAGTTGACCACCTCGACCATCACCACCGGCTCGTCGCCCGGCAGCTCGATCGACCACAGGACGCCCGTCTCGTCCCGGTGCAGGGGACGCGCGCCGGTCTCGGCCAGGTAGCGGTCGTAGCCGAAGATCTCCAGCATGACGCGGCGCAGCTCGGCGTTCTGCTCCGACGAGATGCGGTCGGGCGTGAGGCCGGCCAGCGACGCGACGAAGTCGTGCGGGATCGGCATGCCGCGCCAGGCGTGCAGCGCGAACCCGTCCGGGTAGGCCAGGGCGGGGCCGTCGCCGCGGTGCAGCCGGCCCGGCTCGTCGCGGTGCAGCTCGCTCGGCCGCTCGGTGAGGATCGCCAGCCGCTCGTAGGGCCACCACCATCCCGCCGAACGGGCGGCCTCCGCCAGGCCGGCGAGCGGGCCGTCCAGCCGCCCGAGCGACTCGAACAGCGCGAGCCACGGCGCATCGTGCTGGCCCAGGACCGCGTCGAGCGTGACGGCGCGCAGCAGGGACTCCGCCGCGCTCTGCTGCGGGGTCTCCTCCCGGTTCCCGGCGCCGCCCGGCCGGCCGTGCGCCTGCTCGCCGATCGCGCCGCGCACCCGCGCGACCAGCGCCTGCACCTGGTTCCAGAGCAGGCCGCCGGTCTCCGCCCATGTGCGCGGCCACTGCTCCGGCCCCTGTTCGGAGCAGGCGGCCGCACGTTCCTCCTCCCAGGGGCGGGTGCGCACCTCCGGCAGGACGCTCCCGCCCGCCTCGCCGTCACCGAGGTCGGCCCGCGCCTGTTCGACGAGGCCGCCGAGACCGGCCGCCTCCAGCGCCTCGCCATGCCCGGCGATGACGGCCGCCGCGACGGCCCCCCGCGCCGGGGAGGGCACCCAGACGTACCGCTCCGGCGCGTCCAGCCCCGCGGACGCGTAGGCGGCGGCCACGCCCGCCTCGGCCCGGGCACGGTCGGCGGGAGCGGCGGCGAACGCCACCGCCTGCCAGTCGCCGACCACGAAGTGCGTCTCGCGTACCGTTCCGGTGAGCATCGCGGCCACCTCAGTCCGCCACGACGCGGACGGACCCGGGCACGTACTCGCGCTGCCGGATCACCCGGTACCAGCCCTTGGGCAGCGTGATCGGCGCGTGCTCCTCGTGCACCAGCCGCCCGCCGGACGGCAGGTGCAGGTGGTCCGGGACGAGCGGGTCGGGCGTGCGCAGCAGCGAGCCCGGCGCCGTCAGCGCGTGCGCGTGCCCCGTCGCCTCGCCGAGCGCGAGCACCATGCGGCCCCTCCCGTCGCGCGGGGACGGCGGCAGGCCGCGCACGGACTGCGGGACCGCCTCCTCGGGCACGGGCAGGATCAGGACGTCTCCCTGTCGGTACATGCGGCGAACGTAACGTCCGCCACCGACAAAACGGCGGGCTCAGAAGCCGCGGGTGCGGCGGGCGGCGGGGCGCGCCCAGCGCCCGGACGCGCTCAGGCCCACCCGCTGGAACGCCCGGACGAGCTCGCCGCCGAGGTTGACGCCGGCGCCGAGCGCGAGGGCCACCGACACGGCGGTGATGAGGCTCAGCACGCCCGCCTGCGGCGAGCCGGTGTTGAGCTCGACCATGCCCCGGTAGAGCGCGGTCCCCGGCAGGAGGGGGCCGATCGCCGGGACCACGTACGGCATGACGGGCTGCCCGTGCCTGCGCGCGAGCCAGCTCGCCGCCACACCGACGATCGTGGCGGCCACGGCCGAGGCGAGGACCGGCGGCACGTCCCACCCGCGGGCCAGCACGTACAGCACCCAGATCAGCGCGCCGCCGAGCGCGGTGGCCGCCAGCACGTCCCGCGGCGTCGCCAGGGACACCGCGAACGTCAGCGAGATCGCGGCGGCGGCGATGACCGCGACGGGCTCCAGCTTCGCCGACGGGGTGGGCAGGTGGCGGACGTCGATCGGCACGCCGAGGCTGACCGCGAGGTAGACGACCGCGCCGAGCCCGGCGACGATCGCCGCGATCATGAAGAAGACCTCCAGCACCCGCGCCCCCGCGCTGACCAGGTCACCGGTGATGCCGTCCTGGATGCTCGCCACGAGCGGGCGCCCCGGCAGCAGCGCCAGGATCGCGCCGGTCACGATCGTGGCGGCCTGGCCGGGATTGCCCATCGCCACCACCAGCACCGCCGCGGTGGCGCCGATCGCGGCGGCCACCGCCAGCTGGAAGAACTCGGCGACGCCGCGGCGCGCCAGGTAGGCGGCGGCGCGGTCGCCGAGGAGGGTGGCGACGAACGCGGTGGTCGCGACGAGCGGTCCACCGCCGGACAGCACACTGCCGGACGCGGAGATGAGCCCCAGCGACACCACGAGCAGCCAGGCCGGGTACGGGGGGCGGCCCCGCTTGATCTGCGCGAGCCGCTTGTGCGCGTCGTCCAGTTCCAGCATGCCGATGGACGCGTCCTGCACGAGCTGGTGGAGTGCGGTGAGCCGCCAGTAGGCGGGAGTCCGGCGGCGGATGGCGCGCGTTCCGGTCATGGGCGGCGCGCCCCCGCCCGGGTGGGCCGACACCAGGAGGCTGGTCAGCGTGACCTGCACCTCGCAGCGGGGGAGCTCGTAGGCCACGGCCAGGCCGAGCATCGCCTCGTTCACGCGCTCCGTCGTCTCGCCGCTGGCCAGGAGCAGCTCACCGACCCGCAGGACGAGGTCGACGGCCCGGGGATCGACGACCTCGCCGGGCTCTTCCTCGTGGGGTTCCGGGGTCGACCCGTCCATCAGGACCTGCCACGTCCGCCGCAAGCGTTCAGCCGCGCCCATACCCCTGCCCGTGCCCCTTTCCGCCCTGGAAGCCGATCTTGACTGGCAGGCTACCCACGTCCCCGGTGTCCGAAATCCGCGCCGCCCGGCCTTACCCTTTGCACAGAACGTGATTCTGGTGCGGTGTCTTCCACAGCGCTGGTACCAAGGACGCATGAGCACTTCGGACGGACTCCGGGACGAGGCCGAACGCTGCCTGCGCGCCCTCGCGGGCGACCACGCGCGGCTCCGCGACGACCAGTGGACGGCGATCAGCGCGCTCGTCGTCGAGCGGCGCCGGGCCCTGGTCGTCCAGCGGACGGGCTGGGGCAAGTCCGCCGTGTACTTCGTGGCGACCAGGCTGCTCCGCGAGCGCGGCGCCGGCCCGACCGTGATCGTCTCGCCGCTGCTGGCGCTGATGCGCAACCAGATCGACGCGGCCGACCGGGCGGGCATCCACGCCCGCACGATCAACTCGTCCAACACCGGCGACTGGGACCAGATCTTCGCCGAGGTCGAGGCGGGCGCGGTCGACGTCCTGCTGGTCAGCCCCGAGCGGCTCAACAACCCCGACTTCCGCGACCTCGTGCTGCCCAAGCTCGCCGCCGGCGCCGGGCTGGTGGTCGTCGACGAGGCGCACTGCATCTCCGACTGGGGCCACGACTTCCGCCCCGACTACCGGCGGCTGCGCACCCTGCTGGCCGACCTGCCGCCCGGGATCCCGGTGCTCGCCACCACCGCGACCGCCAACGCCCGCGTCACCCAGGACGTCGCCGAGCAGCTCGCGGGCGCCGACGCCCTCGTCCTGCGCGGCCCCCTCGAACGCGAGTCGCTGCACCTCGCCGTGGTGACGCCGCCCACCGCCGAGCAGCGCGTCGCCTGGCTGGGCGAGCACCTCGGCGACCTCCCGGGCTCCGGCATCGTCTACACCCTCACCGTCGCCGCCGCCCACGAGATCACCGGCTACCTGCGCGACCGGGGCCACGAGGTCGCCGCCTACTCCGGCCAGACCGAGCAGGCCGAACGCCTCCAGGCCGAGCAGGACCTCCAGGACAACAAGCTCAAGGCCCTCGTCGCCACCAGCGCCCTCGGCATGGGCTTCGACAAGCCCGACCTAGGCTTCATCGTCCACGTCGGCGCGCCGCAGTCCCCGGTGGCCTACTACCAGCAGATCGGGCGGGCCGGACGCGGCGTCGACCGCGCCGAGGTGATCCTGCTCCCCGGCCGGGAGGACCGCGACATCTGGGCCTACTTCGCCAGCCTCGCCTTCCCGCCGGAGCACATCGTCCGCGCCACCCTCGACGTCCTGGACGCCGCCGACCGGCCCCTCTCCACCGGCGCGCTGGAGCCGCTCGTCGACCTGAACCGGGCCCGGCTGGAGATGATGCTGAAGGTCCTCGACGTGGACGGCGCCGTCCGCCGCGTCAAGGGCGGCTGGACGTCCACCGGCGAGCCCTGGTCCTACGACCGGGAACGCTACGAGCGCGTCACCGCCGAACGCCGGCGCGAGCAGCAGGCCATGCTCGACTACATCTCGACCACGGCCTGCCGCGAGGAGTACCTGCGCACCCAGCTGGACGACCCCGCCGCCGCCCCCTGCGGCCGCTGCGACAACTGCACGGGCCGCCACCGGCCCGCCGAGGTCACCCGCGAGAGCGTCACCCGGGCCCGCGACCGGCTGCACCGTCCCGGGGTCGACATCGCCCCCCGCCGCATGTGGCCCACCGGCGTCAAGGACGACCTGGGCGTCTCCGGCCGCATCAAGCCCGAACTCCAGGCCGAGACCGGCCGCGCCCTCGGCCGCCTCACCGACATCGGCTGGGGCAACCGCCTGCGCGACCTCTTCGCCGCCGACGACACCGACGTCCCCGCCGACCTCGTGGACGCCGTCGTCCAGGTCCTCGCCGCCTGGGACTGGCCCGCCCGCCCCACGGGCGTCGTCACGATCGGCTCCCGCTCCCGCCCCCGCCTGGTCACGACGTTCGGCCAGAGCATCGCCCGGATCGGCCGCCTGCCGTACCTGGGCGAGCTGACCCCACGAGGCGACCCGACCCCACGCCGCCACAACAGCGCCCAACGCCTCCGCTCCGTCTGGCACTCCCTGGCCGTCCCCACCGACCTCGCCACCGCCCTAGCAACCAACCAGGGCCCCACCCTCCTAGTAGACGACCGCATAGAAACCGGCTGGACCATGACCACAGCCACCCGCCTCCTAAAAGAAGCAGGCGCCACCGAAATCCTCCCCCTGACCCTGGCCACCCCCTCCTAACCCAACCCGCCCCTCTCATTTGGCAACCACGTAAAGACGGGTGGACCATGACCGCCGCCACCCGCGTCCACGAGGACACCGGCGATGGCGCGGGCCCTTCCCTGGTGCTGGCGGCGTCGTAGTGACCCCTCGTGGACCCACCCGCACCGCGCATCGCGCATCGATTGCTGCGGGTGCGGGGGGTCAGTCCGTGGGGAGGTAGCGGGTCTGGCCGAAGGTGCCTTTGGCGAAGGCGAGGATCTTGGTCGGCCGCACCGCCAGGACGAGCGCCTCGCCCACCTCGTGGGCGAAGCCGGTGTCGGTCACCTGGTACTGCCACTCGCCGTTCCATTTGGCGGCCCAGGCGGTGGCGAGGCGTTCGAGGAGGGCGCGGTCGGTGACGCGCCGGGCCTCGCCCTCGACCATCACGTCCAACCCCCGGTCCCAGTCGTTGCGGCCGGTGGTCAGGACCACATGGGCATTGGCGCGGAGGTTCAGGGCCTTCTGCTCTTCGGGCCCCGTCGTGAAGTACAGGGCGTCGTCGAGCCACACGGCCACGAGCGGCGTGACGTGCGGGCGCCCGTCGGACCGGACGGTCGTGATCCAGAAGAGCTGGGCGCCCTCCAACGCCTCGCGTGTGGTCGCCCACGGCGTCGCTCCGGCGGCGGGATCACTGAAGCGCTCGTCGAGCCGGGTCACCGGGTTCTGCATGGTCGCTCACTCCGATCGGGTGGGAAAGGCTTCCATCACGATGCGGTCGATCTGCGAGACCGCCGCGAGGTCGAACCCGAAGCGGTTGCGCATGACCGCGACGGCCACCCCGGAGTCGATGTCGGCGTAGGCGGCCGAGCCGTTCATCCCCACCATGCCGAACGTCGTTCCGGGCCGGCCCTGCGCGCCACCGGGCCGGAAGGTGCTGAAACCGAAGGCCGATTCGGTCGGTATGCCCATCACCTCGTCCATGCCCTGGTACTTCACGGCCGCCATGTCGGAGAGGCGGGCGGCGGAGACGAGACCGACGCCGTCGACATGGCCGAGGAGACCCGCGTAGACGCGGGCCGCCCCGCGTGCCGACATGGTCCCGGCGGACGGGATGTCGGAGCCGAGGACGTCGGCCCGGTTGGCATACGCGGCGTCGGACCTGATGCCCGGCGGGATCGCCCTGTCCGCCGGAGACCCCGGCGCCGGAGGCTCGGGCGGCGCCCCCTCCGGCGGCTCCTGCCGGGCGACACGATCCAGCAGGACGTCCGGAACCCCGAAGTGCACCTCGTCTTCGACACCGAGCGGACGTGTGAGGACCTCCCTCAGCCACCACGACAGGGTCCGCCCGGTCGCCCGCCGCACGATCTCGCCGAGGAGGAAGCCGAACGTCTGGGCGTGGTAGCCGAAGCGTGTCCCCGGCTCCCACCAGGGCTCGGACGCGGCGAGCACCGCGCACATATGTTCCCAGTCGCACAGATCCTCGACCGTGGTGTCGTACGGCGGCCCGGGGACGCCCGCCGTGTGCAGCAGCACGTGGCGAAGCGTCACCCCTTCCTTGCCGTGCGCCCCGAACTCCGGCCAGACGTCCACCGCACGCAGGTCGTAGTCGAGCTCCCCACGCTCCACGAGCACGTGCGCAACCGCCGAGGCGATGCCCTTCGCGGTGGAGGCGGCGTAGAACAGCGTGTCCGGCGCGACGGCCGGCCCCCGCCGCGAGTCGGCGACGCCCCCGACCACGTCCGCCACCACCCGCCCGTCCGCGACCACCGCCACCTGCAAGCCGACCTCGCTACCGGACGCCACGAGCCCATCGACCACCGCCTGAACCCGGCCCTCCACGTCATCGCCGCTCATAAGGCCACAATCCTCATCCACGCCTCTCATTTGACCGCCCACACTCTCCTCCTACCCACGGCCGGGGAGGTTGCGGGTGGGGTGGGGGCGTCCGCCCGCGCGCCCCCGTTGGCGCGGGCGGGACGATTGGGGCCGGCCCGTGCGCGCGGCCCCGCGCACGGGCCGGCGTCCGGTCCCGGCGCCGCGGCGGAGAAGGGCCGCGGCGAACGGGAGTCGGGCACCGGGCGGCGGCCCCGGCGGCCGGCACCGCCGGGGCTCGCCCGGGAACGCCGCCGTCCTGGTGGGACGGATGACGGCGGCGAAGGGAGTGGTCCGTCGAGGTGAAAGTGTTCTAGAGGTCAGGAAAGTCTGTCCAGTTGTTTGGGAGAACATCTTGGGATAAGTTCAGGCGGAAATGTCATCATTTCCCGTTCAGTTGACCGCGCGGCCATTTCCGCGGGGCGCCGGAAGAGGTAGTAATGTCCCTCCCCGTGTCACCGACCCTCGACGCCCTTCTCGACGGCCCGCCAGGGCTTCTCGACATGACGTTCGACCAGCTCCGGACCCTCCTGGTGGTTCACGAGACGGGGTCGGCGCTGAGGGCCGCGCGTGTCCTCGGACGCGAGCAGTCGAGCGTCCAGAAGCAGCTCGACACGCTGAACCGCACCAGCCAGACCCTGTGCGGTGAGGTCCTCACCGTCCGGCAGGGCCGCGGAAGGGACTTCCTCTTCACCCCGACCGGTGAGGCGACGGTGGAACTGGCGCGCGGCACCTTCGAGAAATGGCTGGAGTCCATTCATCTGAGCCGGCGCCGGCTCGGCCGCATGCTGACCGTCGGCACGACCGAGTTCACGCTGCCGATCGTCTCCCGGGCCTGGAACCGCGTCTCGGAGGAGTTCCGGCAGCGCGAAGTGGAGTTCAAAGTCCTGCACGTCCGCACGAAGGACGTGTGGTCGCGGCTGGAGAACCGCCAGGTCGACCTCATCTGCGGCAGCATCGTCAGCACCCAGGAGGGCGACCTGCGGCTGAAGGAGTACGAGGTCATCGAGTACGCGCGGGGCCAGGCGCTGCTGCTCACCAACCTGCCGGAGTCCGAGCTGCCGGACGCGGCCGTGGAGACCAGCGGCCTCGGCCGCGTCCCGCTCGTGGTGCCGCCCGCCGGGCTCGTCGCCGACCTGCTCGCCACCTGGTACGGGACGAACTTCCGCGAGCGCCTCAACGTCGTCGCCGACATCGACGACGTGCACTACGGGCTGTCGCTGCTCAGGTCCGGATTCGTCCGCGGCTGCATGATCGTCACCGGCTCGATCGGCCGCGGAATGGCCGCGCAGGAGGACTCGGACGCCGTTCCCCTCCGCACCATCGGCCTGCACGACGACCTTGAGCCCAAGGCCGAGCTCATGACGGGCGCCTTCGTCCGCCGCGCCGACCTCGAACGCTACGACGCGGGCCATCCCCTCAACCGTCTCTGGGACGCGGTCAAGGAGGACGTCCGCACCTACACCCCCCTCGCCTGACCACGACACGACTCCTTGCGCGCGTGTGAGGGGCGGAACTCGCGGCTAGCCGCCGGTGATCGGTGATGGGCTCGGCCGGGCATCGAGCTCGGCGACGAGCGCGCGGAACGCGTCCGGGTCTCCGATGACCTCCTCGACCTGATCGGGCCGCCGGTACAGGCGGTGGTAGCGGGCACCGATGGCATCAGGATCGGCTTCGCCCCCGCCGGGAACGACACCCGAGGCGATCGTCACCGTGGCCGCGTGAACGCCGGCACCAGATCAACGCCGGCCGGCAGCGCTACGACACAGCCCGTCAAGACAACTGATCGGCACCCCGCGACGCGGCGGAGACCAGCGGCCGAAGGGTCCAGGGGAGGCCCCTGGACCCCACGCGAGCCCGGTCACTTGATCTGGTTGTCGACCACGTCGAGGGTGGGGCGGGCGCCCAGGTGCTGCATGGCGCGGGCGGCCAGGCGGCAGCCGGCGGTGAGGGCGTCGGCGGGTTGCTTGCCGTCCAGCCAGGGCGGGAGCAGGCCGGCGACGAACGCGTCTCCGGCGCCGGTGCCGTCGACGATCTTGTCGACGGGCTCGGCGGAGACGGTGATCGGTTCGGGGCGGCCGTTGGTGTACCAGAGGGCGCCGTCGGCGCCGCTCTTGATGACGACCTGCGGGTACCAGGCGGTCAGCACCTTGGCGGCCTGCGCGGGGGTGTCGCGGCCGGTGAGGATCTCGGCCTCTTTGGCGTTGACGACGAGGAGCCGGGCGCCCTGCGTCCACTCCAGGAAGGGTTCCGCGCCCATCCGCTTGAGCGGGGAGGAGGAGCCGCCGTCCACGGAGACCGACATCTGCGCCTTGCGCGCGAGGTCGAGGGTGTGGATGGCGGCCTTGCGGGAGCCCTCGTTGATCAGCGAGTAGCCGGACAGGTGCAGGTGGGTGCCCTGGGAGAACAGGTCCTTGCAGCGTTCGATGTCCTCGGGGAGCAGCGCGCCGTTGGCGCCGGGGTCCGACAACATCGTCCGGTCGCCCTTGTGGGTGACCATGACGACGCAGGTGCCGGTGGGACGTTCCTGGTCCATGACGAGCCGGGCGTCGACGCCGTAGCCCATCAGTTCCATGTCCCGGTTCCGGCCGGCGATGTCGGAGCCGCGGCGGCCGACGAAGGCGGCGTCGGTCCCTTCCACGGCGAGCCATGCGGCCACGTTGGCGCCGGAGCCGCCACCATGGATCGTCACGGCGGCGGGCGTGTCGCTCCCCTTGGCCAAGGGGTAGGCGGCACGCGCCACGGTGTCGGTCATAAGATCGCCGACCACGACCACGCGCGTCATGGAGTCATCACCTCGATCAACACGGCCCGCGCGAGCGGCAATTCCGGGCGTGTGGTTGACCGTAACAGCTCTCGCGCCCCGATTAGGTCTCGAACGCGCAGCGAAACCAAGGAAGCCGGTTTTTTCTCGCACGGGCGGCGGCGCCCCCGTGCCTTACCCTCGGGTACGTGACCGAGCGTTACCCGGACCACTGGGAGGCCGACGTCGTCCTCAGCGACGGCGGGACGGCCCATCTGCGCCCCATCCGGCCCGAGGACGCCGGTCTGCTGCGCACGTTCCACGCCCGGCTGTCCCCGGAGTCGATCTACTACCGGTTCTTCTCGCCGCGCCCGCGCCTGTCCGACCGCGAGGTCGAGCACTTCACGACCGTCGACCACGACCGGCGGGTCGCGCTGATCGCCACGATCGCGGGGGAGATGGTGGCGGTCGTCCGGTACGACCGGCTGGCCGACCGCCCGGAGACGGCGGAGGTCGCGTTCCTCGTGGAGGACGCGCACCAGGGCCGCGGGGTCGGCCCGGTGCTGCTGGAGCACATCGCCGCCGCGGCGCGGGAACGGGGCGTGCGCCGGTTCGTCGCGAGCGTCCTGCCCGACAACCGCAGGATGACGCGGGTCTTCCGGGAGGCCGGCTACCGGGCGGAGCAGCGGTTCGAGGAGGGCGTGATCGAGCTTGTCCTCGACCTGGAGCCGACGGAGACGTCGCTGGAGGTCATGACGGCGCGCGAGCACCGCGCCGAGTCGCGGTCGATCCAGCGGCTGCTGTTCCCGCGGTCGGTGGCGGTGATCGGGGCGAGCCGCGCCGAGCACAGCGTCGGGCAGACCGTCCTGCGCAACCTGCTGTCCGGCGACTTCTCCGGCCCCGTGTACCCGGTGCATCCGACGGCCGTGGCGGTGGCCGGGGTCCGCGCGTACGCGTCCGTCCTGGAGATCCCGGACGATGTGGACCTCGCGGTCGTCGCCGTCCGGGCCGACGCCGTCCACGAGGTCGTGGAGGAGTGCGCGGGCAAGGGGGTGCGCGGCCTGGTCGTCGTGTCGTCCGGCTTCGGCGAGGTGGGGGACGAGGGGAGGGCCGCCCAGGAGCGGCTGGTCCGGCTCGCCCGCGCGTACGGGATGCGCGTCGTCGGGCCCAACTGCCTCGGCATCGCCAACACCGACCCGGACGTGCGGCTGAACGCGACCCTGGCGCCGACCCTGCCGGGACGGGGCCCGGTGGGGTTCTTCTCCCAGTCCGGCGCGCTCGGCATCGCCATCCTGCAGCGGACGGCCGAACGCGGCCTCGGCCTGTCCACGTTCGTGTCCGCCGGGAACCGCGCCGACGTGTCCGGCAACGACCTGATGCAGTACTGGGAGGAGGACCCGGAGACCAAGGCCGTCCTTCTCTACCTGGAGTCGCTGGGGAACCCCCGCAAGTTCACGCGGCTCGCGCGCAGGCTCGGCCGCCGCAAGCCGATCGTGGCGGTGAAGAGCGGCCGCAGCACGCAGGGCGTCCCGCTCGGGCACGCCGCGCGGGCGCTCACCCTGCCCGACCACGCGGTCAGCGCGCTGTTCGAGCAGGCCGGCGTGATCCGGGTGGAGGACCTCGCGGAGCTGTTCGACGTGGCGCAGGTGCTCGCCTACCAGCCGCTCCCGGCCGGCGACCGCATCGCGATCATCGACAACTCCAACTCGCTCGGCCTGCTGGCGCAGGACGAGGCCGTCGCGCTCGGCCTCGACGTCCGGCCGCGCATCGACCTCGGCCCCCGCGCGGACGCCGACGACTACGAGGCCGCGCTCGCCGGGGCGCTGGACGACGACACGGTCGACGCGGTCGTGGCGCTGTTCACGCCGCCGACGATCGGCGGCTACGACGTGCGCGTCCCCGAGAAGATCCTCCGGCTGGCCGCCGAGGGCCGCAAGCCGATCGTGGCGACCTACCTCGGCACCGAGGGGATGCCCGCCGACCTGCGCGTGCCCGGCCCGGACGGGACGGCGGCGGAGGGGTCCGTGCCGTCCTACGCCTCCCCGGAGGACGCCGTCCGGGCGCTGGCGTACGTGATCAGGTACGCGCTGTGGCGGCAGCGTCCCACCGGCCGGACGCCGGTGCTGGAGGACGTGGACCGCGACCGGGCGCGGGAGCTGGTCGCGGGATGGCTCGGGGACGGCGGCCCGGTCGAGGCCACCCCCAAGCAGGCGGCCGAGCTGCTCGGCTGCTACGGCATCGAGGTCGCCGACGGCGGCGACGGGGTGCCGACCCGCATCGTCGTCCGCGAGGACCGCTCGTTCGGCGCGCTGATCTCCTTCGGGATCGCCGACGAGACCGCCGACCTGCTGGACGACCGCGCCTACCGGCTGTCGCCGCTGGCGGACGCGGAGGCGGCGGAGATGATCCGCGCGATCCGCACCGCGCCGCTGCTGCTCGGGCACCGCGGCGCCGAGCCCGTCGACACCGCCGCCCTCGAAGACCTGCTGCTGCGCGCGTCCCGCCTCGGCTACGACCTCCCCGAGGTGGCGCTGCTGGAGCTGGACCCGGTCGTGGCCGGCGGCGCGGGCGCGACGGTGCGCTCGGCGACGCTCACCCTGGAACGTCCGCTCGGGCCGCGGCCAGAGCTGGGGCCGCGCCGCCTCTGACGTCAGCCCGGGGGCGGCGGCGGGCTCGGCTCCGGCGTCGGCGGGACGGGATCCGGCTCGGGCCCCGGCGGGATCGGCTCGGGAGGCGGCGCGGGCGGCGTCGGCTCCGGCGCCGGACCGGGGGGCGTGGGCTCCGGCGGCGGGCCCGGCGGCACCGGCTCGGGCGCGGGACCGGGCGGAACGGGCCCCGGCGGCTGCGGCGCGGGGCCGGGCGGCGGCGTGGGCGGCACCGGTGGCTGCGGGGGCGGGGCCGGGTCCGGCGTCGGCGGCGGCACCGGCGGCGGAGTCGGCAGGGGATGCTCGTCCATGCCCACCCCCTACCCCGCCCGCGCCCGGATCACCGCGCACCCCGGGTCATGTGCGCGTCCGTCCCGGACAGGGCAGGATGGGGCCATGAGGGAAACCCGAGCGACCGTCAGTGGGCTGCGCACGGCGATCGAGCGCAGCGGTTACTACCCGGCCCTGGTCGCGGACGCGGTCGAGTCGGCGGTCGGGGACGAGCACGTCACCGCCTACGTCGTCCACCACGAGGCGACCTTCGACCCCGCGATGGAGGTGCGCAGGCACGTGACCGTGCTCGTGCTGTCGGCGAGCCGGCTGCTGGTGTGCCACACCGACGAGCACCCGCCGGGCGAGGGGATGACCCGGCCGCACGCGTCCACCACCACCGAGGCGGTGAAGCTGGAGCGCGTCCAGTCGGTCGCGGTCACGCGGGTCGTCCCGGACCCGGCGTCCTACGTGCCGGGCGTCCCGCCCACCGAGGTGGTGCTGACCATCGGCTGGGGGGCCATCGCGCACATCGACCTGGAGCCCGCGACGTGCGGGGACGAGAACTGCGAGGCCGACCACGGCTACACCGGCAGCGTCACGGCCGACGACCTGTCCTTGCGGGTGAGCGAGGCCGCCGACGGCGCCGACGCCGTCCGCCAGGTCCTGGCCTTCGCCGAGGAACTGTCGACCGCGACCGCCCGGTGACCGGAGCGGAGCCTCCGCGCAGCGGAGGACGCCGGGCGGTCCGCTCGTGCGGGGGGTGTGGGAGGTCGTCCTCCCGCGAGGAGGTGGTCCGGTGACTGGAGCGGGGCTTCCGGGGAGCGGTGGGCGGCGGGCGGTTCGTTGGTGCGGGGGGTTGTCCTCTCGTGAGGGGGTGGTGTGGTGACTGCTGAGGAGCTTTCGGTGGTGGAGGCGCCCGTGCCGCGGTACGGGGGCGGGGCCCTTGCCGATCTGGCGCCCTCCGTGCTGGCGTCGCTGGGCGTCCCGGGTGCGGTGAACGTGCTGGGGGTTCCCGAGGTGTCGCGCGTGTGCGTCCTCCTCGTGGACGGTCTCGGCTGGGAGCAGCTCAGGGCGCATCCCGGCGAGGCGCCGTTCCTGAACGCGATGGCCGGCGGCCCGATCACGTCCGGGTTCCCGGCGACGACCGTGACGAGCCTCGCCTCGCTGGCGACCGGCGTCCCGCCCGGGGAGCACGGGCTGCTCGGCCTCCAGGTCGCGATCCCGGGCGCCGGCCGGCTGCTCAACTGCCTGCACTGGAAGGACGACGACCCCGACCCGGCGGAGTTCCAGCCGGTCCCGACCGCGTACGAGCGGGCGGCGGCGGACGGGGTCGAGGTCGGCTACGTCTCCCTCCGCCAGTACAAGCGCTCGGGGCTGAGCCGCGCCACCGCCCGCGGCGCCGCCTACCTGGCCGCCGAGGGCCTCGGCCAGCTCGTGGGACGGACCGAGCTGGCCCTGCGCCGGGGCGAGCGGTCCTACGTGACCGCCTACCACCCCGACCTGGACTCCACCGGCCACCGTTTCGGCGTCGGCTCGGCGGACTGGCGCCACCAGCTCCGGTTCGTCGACATGCTCGCCCAGCGCATCGCCGAGGTGCTGCCGCCGGGCTCGGCCCTGCACGTGACGGCCGACCACGGCATGGTCGACCCCGCCGAGCGCATCGACGCGGACACCGTCCCGGAACTGCGGGACGGTGTCGCCCTCCTCGGCGGGGACGCACGCGCCCGGTACGTCTACAGCGAGCCGGGCGCCCACGGCGACGTGCTCGCCGCGTGGACGGAGACGCTGGACGGGCGGGCGTGGGTCGTCCCGCGCGAGGAGGCCGTCGCGCGCGGCTGGTTCGGTCCGGTCGGCGACGGGATGCTGGAGCGCGTCGGCGACGTGGTCGCCGTCCCGCACGCCGACCTCGCGATCGTCGCGACCGAGCGGGAACCATGGCTGAACAGGATGGTCGGCATGCACGGCTCCCTCGTCCCGGCCGAGCAACTGGTGCCGCTGCTCGGCACGTCCCGGCCCTGATACCTGGGGAGTTGAGATGAGTCCCGATTCGCCCCTCCCTAATCGGGGCATCGGCGGTCAAACTGGCGATGTGCACCCTCTCATCGAAGTGCCCGCGCTGGACCGGCTGCTCCGGCGGCAGACGCCCGTGGTCCTGCTGGACGTCCGATGGCATCTGGCGGGACCGCCGGGGATCGAGTCCTACCGCAGGGGGCACCTGCCCGGCGCCGTGTTCGTCGACCTCGACCGCGACGTGGCCGGCCCGCCCGGCCCCCGCGGCCGGCATCCCCTTCCCGAACCCGTCGTCTTCGAGGCCGCCATGCGCCGCGCCGGCGTCTCGGCGGACAGCATGGTCGTCGCCTACGACGACGCCGACTCCACGTCCGCGGCGCGGGTCTGGTGGTCGCTGCGCTACTTCGGGCACGACCGGGTCCGCGTCCTGGACGGCGGCTACCGCGCCTGGACGGAGGCGGGCCTCCCGGTGACCACCGCGGAGCCGGAGCCCAAACCGGGCGACTACATCGCCAACCCGGGCCGGCTGCCCGTCCTGGACGCCGAGGGCGCCGCCGAACTGGCGACGGCGGGGGTGCTGCTGGACGCCCGCGCCGCCGAGCGCTACCGCGGCGAGCAGGAGCCCGTGGACCCGGTCGCGGGGCACATCCCGGGCGCCCGCAACGCCCCCACGTCCGGCAACGTCGGGGTGGACGGCCGGTTCCTGCCCCCCGAACTGCTCCGCGAGCGGTTCGCGCAGCTCGGCGCCACGGACGCCCTCGACGTGGGCGCCTACTGCGGGTCCGGCGTCACCGCAGCCCACGAGATCCTCGCCCTCACCCTCGCCGGGATCCCCGCCGCCCTCTACGTCGGGTCCTGGTCGAACTGGGTGACCGACCCGTCCAACCCGATCGCCACCGGCGAGAACTGACCGGCCCGCCCGGCGTCAGCCCGCGCCCATCGCGAGGAACCCGGCCGTCGCCGGCGCCCGGGGGATCGCGGCCAGGGCGCGGGCGGGGCTCAGGCCGGCCGCGAGGGAGGCGTGGAAGGCCGCCATGAACGCGGGGGTCGCCTCGTCGCGGACCGGGGTGACGCTGGCGATCACCGTGGCGGTGCCGAGCGCGAGCAGGGCGCCCGCCATGCCGAGGACGGCGTCGCCCCCGTCCGCGCGGCCGATGTCGCAGGCGGACAGGACGACCAGGCGCGGCGGCGCGGCCAGCTCGTCGAGGTCGTGGACCAGCAGCGGGCCGTCGGCGAGGCGCAGGCGGGAGAACAGGGCGTTCCCCTCGCGGAACTCGCCGTGGGCGGCGATGTGGGCCAGCGCCGCGCCGTCGAGGGCGTCCCGGACGGTCTCCGCCCGCGCGCCGTCGCCGTCCAGGACGACCGCCTCCGGGTGAAGGCGGTGCAGCGAGGCGATCTCCTCGCCGGCGTGGTGGAGGTCCGGGCCCGCCACGAGGACGGTGTGCCCGCCCGACGGCGCGCGCGTGCGGGCGTGCAGCCACGCGCCGGCGGACGGGACGATCGCGTGCGGGCGTCCGGCCAGCGAGGGGAGCACCGCCCACGGCAGGCCGTGGAGGGCGCCGGTCGGGGCGATGACCAGCTCCCGGTCGCCGAGGACGGGACGCGGCGGGGCGAGCAGGAGCCGGTCGAGGCGTCCGGCGGTGGCGGTGAGGGCGGACAGCGCCGCGGTGTCGTCCCGCTCGGCGAGGCGGCGGGCGGCGAAGCGCAGCAGGCCGATCTCGCGGAGGGCCTCCTCGCACGGCCCGAGGTGGTGGCGGCGCGGCCGGCCGTCGGCGACGGTGACGGCGTGCAGCTCGCCGCCGATGTCGACCAGCTCGACCAGGGCGCGGTCGCCGAGCGCCGCGGCGATCTCGGTGGCCGCCCCCGAGCGCGGCGGGGACGCGCCGGACGGCCGGCGCCGCGTCCGGGCGCGGATCGCCGCCTCCAGCTCGGCCATCCGGGCCGGCGGCGCGGACGGGAGGCCGCCGCGGGCCGTGTCGGCCGTGTGGTCGACGCTGAGGGAGCGCAGCGCGGCCAGCGCGGCGGCGCGCTCGGGGTCCCGCGGCGGCCGGACCCGGACCGGGCGCGCGATCGCCCGCCGCCGCTCCTCCACCGCGAGCAGCTCCCGCGCCGAGCCGGCGAGGCGGAGGCCGAACCCGGCCAGCTCGGCGGCGCATCCCGCCGCGCGGGCGCGCAGGTCGAGCGCGTCGAGCACCTCCGCGTGCTCCTCGGTCACCTCCAGGCCGTTCCTGACCGCCGCCACCGCGCCGCTGTGGTCGTCGCGCGCCGCGCGTTCGAGGGCCAGCGCGTGCCAGGCGGCGATCCGGGCGGGCGCTGGGCCGCGGGACCGTCCGACGGAGGTGAGCAGATGCCCCGCCGGACGTCCCAGCGACAGCGCCACACGCGCGGCGACGATCCGGGCCTCGTCGGCGGCGTCGGACCAGCCGCCGCCTTCCAGCCGGTCGGCCACGGCCACGGCGGAGCGGAGCAGGACGGCGGAACGCTCACCGCACGCCCACCGGGCCTTGAGCAGCAGATGCTCGGCCAGGAGCATCCATCCGGTGCGCTCCTGCTCGGCGAACGTCGTGCGGGCCTGTTCGGCCGCTTCCGTGGCCCGTTCGGCGTTGCCGTCGGCCAGCTCGGCGTGCGCGAGGAGCAGGAAGCCGTCCGCGACGTCGCATCCGTAGCCGTGCTCGATGGCCGCGTCCAGGGCGGCGGTCAGGACGGGGCGGGCCTCGCCCGGCAGGCCGGCCATGATGAGCGTCTCGGCCTGGTCGAACCGGCACTGCGCGAGGCGTTCGCCGGTCAGGCCGGGTTCGGCCTCGGCGAACAGGTCGAGCGCGCGCGGGACGTCCCCGCGCCGCGACGCCACGAACGCGAGGTTCCCCTTCGACATGGCCGTCTGGTGGCGCAGCCCCGCCGCCTCCCCGACGGCGACGGCTTCCACCAGCGCCTCCTCCGCACCGACGTGGTCACCGCGGAACGCCCGCGCCAGACCCAGATTGGTCAGCAACCCGTTGAGCGCGGCGGGGTCGCGTCCCTCGCGGAGGCGGGGCAGGGCGCCGGCCGCGACGTCGTGCGCCTCGTCCAGCCGTCCGGCCCGCGCCAGCGCGCACGCCTTGTTCGCGGCGAGGCGATCCGCGTCGAGACCGCGCAGGGCGGTCTCCGCACGGGACGCGTTGGCCAACGCCTCGGTGACGTCCCCGCGTGCGGTAAGCAGGCCGACCAGGTTCATCCGCACCTGAGCCGCCGCATACGGGTCGGACCCGGACGCCAGTTCCAGAGCACGATGCAGGAAGGCGAGCCCTTCTTCCAGCCTCCCCAGTTCCTTGGCCGCCAGCCCGGCCACCCGCAAGGCGAGGATTCCGCCGCCGCTCTCAAGGAGGGTCTTCGCCCGCGCGAAGGCCGCCGCCGGGTCCATGGCGGCCATCCGCAGGAGCGCGCGCTCGTCCCGGCCTGTCACAGCCGGACCCAGCTCGTGACGACCGATGCCCCGCCGTCCAGCCGGAAGACCAGGCTGACCAGCCCGGACGGGACGCGCGGCAGGCAGAACAGCCCGCCCGGCTCGGCGCGCGCGGTGAGCGCGCCCGCCGTCAGGTCGCGGTGCCGGACCTGGACCAGCGCCGCCGCGGGCGGGACGAGCCGCCCGGTGATCTCGCGGTGCCGTCCGTCCCGCGTCACCTCGATCTCCACCGTGCGGTCCGGGCACGCGAACGTCAGCGTGCGGCCCGCGCCGCCTCGGACCCCGGCCGCCGCGCGCCCGCCCCGGTCGAGGGCCAGCTCCGCGAGCGCCGCGGACGGCGTCCGCCACGCGATCGACGCGCGAGCCGCCGCCAGGACGTCCGCGGGCACCGGGTCGAGGATCTCGAAGGCGTCCCGTACCTGCGCCATGAGCTCGTCGTCGTTCACGGGACGAGCCTCCGCAGCGCCTCCACGCAGCGCGCCCGTGTCGGCCCGACGCTGCCGAGGGGGATGCCGAGGGCGGCGGCCAGCTCGGCGTGCGTCGGCGCGAGCGCGAACAGCCGCAGCAGCGTGCGGCACCGCCGCGGCAGCGCCTCCAGCGCCGCGCCGACCAGGCCGAGCCGCTCGCGCGCCGCGACGACCCGGTCGGGGCCGGGCTCGGGCGCGCGCGGCGCGGGTACCGCCGGCAGCTCCCGGCCGCGCCGGCGCAGCAGCCGCAGGCACTCGTTGCGCGCGGTCGTGGCCAGCCAGCACGCCGTAGCGGCGGGCTCGCGCAGGCCGTCGATCCGCTCCACCAGCCGCAGCCAGGTGGTCTGCACCACGTCGCCCGAATCGGCGTCGTTCAACCCGTGCGAGCGGGCGATCGACCACAACAGCCCGCTGTGCCGCTCGACCAGCCGGGCCCACGCGTCACCGTCGCCGTCGCGTGCCCGGACCACCAGCTCGTCCGTACCGTCCCTGTGGGCCACCGAAGTCTCCTCCCGAGGCCCCCCGCTCCTCGTTCACCCTAGGGCATCGGACACTGACGAAGCGTGAACTTCGGTGCCGAGATCCGCGCGAACCCGATGCCGCGCCGGATCGAGGACGCGATCGGCCGCCGCGGCGGCGTCGATGCCCTCCACCGCGGCGAGACGGGCGATCCGCCCGGCCACGACCGGCGCCGCGAACGAGGTGCCGCTCCAGGTCGCGTAGCCGTCGAACCGGTCCGGGTCGATCCCGCCCTCGGCCGTCCGCCGTCCGTCGAACCGCACGAAGGTGCTGGCCACCCCGACGCCCTGCGCGCACGCGTCCACCCACCAGCCGTAGTTGGAGAACCAGGCCCGGTCGGCGTCGTCCAGCGCGGCGACGGCGATGACCGGTTTCATGGCGGCGGGCCAGAACGGGCGGTCCGTCGCCGCGTTCCCCGCGCACGCCACGACCACCGTGCGGCGGCCGAGCGCGGCGACCGCCTGCGCCAGCACGGGCGACGGCCGGTCGTCATAGGTGTGGCAGCCGAGCGAGATGTTGACGACGTCGGCGCGCTTCCGCTCGGCGAGCCATTCCAGCGCCCGGATCACGTCGAGTTCGTCGCCGACCCCGTCACCGCCGATGACGCGCCGGGCCCACAGCTCGGCGGACGGGGCCTGCGACAGGACGACGCCCGCGATGAACGTGCCGTGCCCCGCCTGCGCGTCGAGGTCGAAGTCCAGGTCGGCGTCCAGGACCTCCGCCACCTCGGCGCGCTGCTCGCGGTACCACTCGGTCTCCGCGTACCAGGGATGCGGCGCCAGGCCGGTGTCGAGGATCGCGACGGTCACGTCCCGCCGTGCCGCGACCGCCTCGGGGGCGGGCACGGGCGGTGCCGGACGGGGCCGGTCCGCGGGCCCGCTCCACCACATCGGCTGCCCGAGGACGAGATGGTTCGGCGAGGCGCTCAGCCGGCGGTGCCGTCCACCGGAGCCGAGCGCGGACGCGAGCTCGCACACGTCCACCTTGGCCGGGGGACGCAGCCGCAGCCGGGTGGTGCCGCGGCCGTCGTGCCGCGAGTCGCACCATCGGCGGACCAGGTCCTCGGCGGCCGCGGCGTCCCGCCCGGCGACCAGGATCTCGTCGCGGCGGATCAGCGCCGGCCGTCCCGGCAGCGGTTCCACCACGACCGCGTCCGCGTGCCGCGCGAGCATCCGGTCCAGCCGTGCCTGCTGGTCGAACATTGAGTCCCTGCCTTCCCCGGACCGTCCCTGCGCCCATGGTGCCGGATCGGCGACGGTGCGTGACAAGGGATCAACCGAAAGTATTCAGTTGCGGTCGCGCGAAAGATGAGGTCGCCTTGTGCGCTTTGCGCCCGCGGCCGGCCCGCGAAGGCCTACCCTTGTCGCGCGAGCCGGGTGAACGGCGAGCATCCCGTGATCAAGTGTTCGACAAACAGCGAATCCACGGTGGTGCGACACGGGCCGATGATGCACAATGAGGGACGCGGACGCCGACTTGGGACGTACGAGGCCGTAGGGGAAGACGAGCCTCGGTACAGATCCAGGAGGTCCGGTGACCGCACGTGGCGTCTTCTACGTCCACTCCGCGCCACCTGCGCTGAGCCCGCACATCGAGTGGGCCGCCGCAGGTGTCCTTGGGGTGCCCGTTTCCCTTGAGTGGGCCGATCAGCCTGCGGCGCCGGGAACGCTCCGCGCCGAGCTTCATTGGGAGGGACGGCCCGGCACCGCCGCGGGCATCACCTCCGCGCTGCGGAACTGGAAACTGGTGCGGTTCGAGGCGACCGAGGACCCGACGCCCGGCACCGACGGCGTCCGCTTCAGCTTCACCCCGTCGCTCGGGGTGTTCACCGGGGTCATCGGGGCCAACGGCGACATCATGGTCCCCGAGGACCGGCTCCGCGCCGTGATGGCCAACGCCGCCGTCGGCAAGACCAGCCTGGAGAGCGAGCTCGACCGCCTGCTCGGCACCCCGTGGGACAACGAGCTGGAGCCCTTCCGCAGGGCGGGCGACGGCGCGCCCGTCCGCTGGCTCCACGCTGCTGTGTGACCGTCCGCCCGCGCGGCCGGAAGCCGCCGGCGTGGAGCATGCCCGTCCCGCAACTCGCACGCTTCGCCCCCGGGCGGCGCCCACCCGCGGTCACGGCGCCCACCCGCGGTCACGGCGCCCGCCGGTGGTCTCGGCGTGCGGCGGTGGTCATGGCGCCCGCCGGTGGTCGCGGCGCGGCGGCGGACGCGAAACGGCCCGGTGAGCCGAGAGGCTCACCGGGCCGTCGCCGTACGGGGGATCAGAGGGCGCGCTGGAAGGCCACCGACACGTTGTGGCCGCCGAACCCGAACGAGTTGTTCAGCGCCGCGGCGGGGCCGTCCGGCAGCTTGCGCGGCTCGTCGCGCGCGATGTCCAGGTCGACGTCGTCGTCGAGGTCCTCCAGGTTGGCGACGAACGGGACGATGCCGTCCCGCAGCGCCAGCACCGTGAAGATCGACTCCAGCGCGCCGGCGCCGCCGAGCAGGTGCCCGGTCATCGACTTGGTCGCGGTGATGACCACCTGCCGGGCCGCGTCCTCGCCGAGCCCCGCCTTGATCGACGCGAGCTCCGCGACGTCGCCGGCCGGGGTCGAGGTGGCGTGGGCGTTGATGTGCACGAGGTCGGCGGGCTCCAGCCCGGCGTCCTTGAGCGCCCGCTGCATCGCCTTGGCCTGCCCCGCGCCGGACGGGTCGGGCAGCACGATGTCGTAGGCGTCGCCGGAGTAGCCGCAGCCCGCCGCGATGCCGTGGATCTGGGCGCCGCGTGCGCGCGCGTGCTCCTCCGACTCCAGGATCATGACCGCGGAGCCCTCGCCGAGCACGAACCCGTCGCGGTTCTTGTCGTAGGGCCGGGACGCCCGCGCGGGCTCCTCGTTGCGGGTCGACATCGCGCGCATCGCGCCGAACGAGGCCATCTGCAGCGGGTGTATGCACGACTCGGTGCCGCCGCAGATCACCACGTCCGCGCGGCCGGCGCGGATCATGTCGATGGCGTAGCCGACCGCCTCGCCGCTGGACGCGCAGGCGCTGACCAGGGCGTGCGAGCCGGCCATCGCGCCGAACTCGATGCCGACGTGCCCGGACGCTCCGTTCGGCATCAGCATCGGGACGGTGAAGGGCGAGACCCGCGACCAGCCCTTCTCCCGGAAGACGTCGTAGCTGTTCAGGGCGGTGTGCAGGCCGCCGATGCCGCTGGAGAACACGACGCCGAGGCGCTCGCCGTCCACGGTGAAGCCGCCGTCCACGCCGGCCCGGTCCATGCCCTTCTGCGGCTTGCCGCCGGTCGGCGGGGCGAACCCGGCGGCGTTCCACGCCTCGCGGGCGGCGATCAGCGCGATCGCCTGGTTGCGGTCGAGCCGCCGCAGGTTCTGCCGCGGCATCACCTCGGACGGGTCGACCTTGAGCGTCGCGGCGAAGCGGACCGGCAGGTCCTCGACGCCCTCCCAGTCCAGCGGGCGGATGCCGGACTCTCCGGCGAGCAGGGCGGACCAGGTCGACGGGAGGTCTCCGCCGAGTGGCGTCGTTGCACCGAGACCCGTCACGACGACTCTGGTCTGGCTCTTGCTCATGGTGGGCTCTCCTTGCGGACTGTGAGGGGGGAGGGTCGGGCGCGCCGCCTCCCGGGCGGGCGGCGCGCCGTCCCCGCGGCTCAGCTCTGGAGGTTCTGGACGAAGTTGACGACGTCCTTGACCGTCTTCAGGTTGCGCAGCTCGTCGTCGGGGATCTCGACGCCGAACTGGTCCTGCGCGGCGACGGCGATCTCCACCATCGACAGCGAGTCGATGTCGAGATCGTCGATGAAGTTCTTCTCCGGGGTGACCTCGGACTTGTCGATGCCGACGATCTCGTCGATGATCTCGGCGAGGCCGTCCAGGATCTGCTGTTCGGTGGCGACGTCTGCCATGGTTCCGCTTTCTCCTTCGGTGGGTTGGTCCAGAGCCTGCGAGCAGGCGTGACGGCCTACGGGATCTGGATGACTTGGGCAGCGTAGGACAGCCCGGCGCCGAACCCGACCAGCAGGGCCGGGGCGCCGGACGGCACGTCGCCGCGTTCGATCATGCGGGACAGGGCGAGCGGGATGGAGGCGCCCGAGGTGTTCCCGGACTGCACGATGTCGTCGGCCACGACGGCGTTGGTGGCCTTCACCTTGCGGGCGATCGCCTCGATGATCCGCAGGTTGGCCTGGTGCGGGACGACGGCGGCGAGGTCGGCGGGCGTGATCCCGGCGCGCTCGCACGCCTCCGCCGCGATCGGCGCGATGGCGGTGGTGGCCCAGCGGAACACCGCCTGGCCCTCCTGCCGGATGAACGAGTTGCGGTCCTCGATGATGATCTTGTCGTACTTGTCGCCGGCGCTGCCCCACACGACCGGTCCGATGCCGGGCGTCTCGCTGCCCGCCACGACCGCCGCGCCGGCCCCGTCCGCGAAGATGATGCAGGTGGACCGGTCGGTCCAGTCGATCCACTGGGACATCTTCTCCGAGCCGATGACCAGCACGTTGCGGGCGCTCCCGGCGCGGACGGCGGCGCTGGCGGTGGCGAGGGAGTAGCAGAAGCCGGCGCAGGCGGCGTTCAGGTCGAAGGCGCCCGGCGCGTCGATGCCGAGCCGGTGCGCGACCTGCGCGGCGTGGCCCGGCATCGGCGACTCCGCGGAGCAGGTCGCGAGGATGACCAGGTCGATGTCGGACGGGTCGAGGCCGCTGTTGGCGAGGGCCTTGCCGCCCGCGTGCACGCCGAGCTCGACGATGCCCTCGTCGTCGCCGGCGATGCGGCGCTCGGCGATGCCGACGCGGGTGCGGATCCACTCGTCGTCGGTGTCGACCGTCTCGGCGAGCTCGTCGTTGGTGACGATCCGGGCGGGCCGGTAGTCGCCGAAGGCCAGGATGCGGGCGCCGGGCGCGGCCTCGGGGATGCGCAGTGCGGCGGTCATGACGCGTGCGCCTTGATCAGCTCGCGGGCCTTGTCCAGGTCCGCGGGGGTCTTGAGGGCGACCAGCTCGACGCCCTTCAGCTCGCGGCGGGCGAGGCCGGTGAGCGTCCCGGCGGGCGGCAGCTCGATGATCGCGGTGACGCCGAGGTCGCGCATCGTCGCCATGCACGCGTCCCAGCGGACGGGGGCGCTGACCTGGTCGACGAGCCGGGCGAGGAAGTCGCGTCCGGACGTGACGACGGCGCCGTCGCGGTTCTGCAGCAGCGTCGCCCGGGGGTCGGCGACGGGCGCGCCGGGCGCGAGCCGGGCGAGGGTGCCGACGGCGGGCTCCATGTGCTCGGTGTGGAACGCGCCCGCGACCTGCAGCGGCCGGAGCCGGGCCTTGGCGGGCGGCTCGTCGGCGAACCGTGCGAGCCGCTCCAGCGTTCCGGCGGCGACGACCTGGCCCGCGCCGTTGACGTTGGCGGGGGTGAGCCCGTGCTTGTCGATGGAGGCGAGGACCTCCTCGGTGTCGCCGCCGAGGACGGCGGTCATGCCGGTCTCGGTGACGGCGGCGGCCTCGGCCATCGCCCGCCCCCGCTCCCGGACGAGGACCAGCGCGGCCTCGGGGGTCAGCACCCCGGCGATGGCGGCGGCGGCCAGCTCGCCCACGCTGTGCCCGGCGACCGCGTCCGGGACGGCGTCCTCGTACAGCACCTCGCAGGCGGCGAGCGCGGCGGCGACCAGCAGCGGCTGCGCCACCGCGGTGTCGCGGATCTCCTCGGCGTCCGCGGTCGTCCCGTAGCGGGCCAGGTCGAGACCCGTGACGGCCGACCACCAGGCGAGACGGTCGGCGACTCCGGGTATCTCTAGCCATGGCTGCAGGAAGCCGGGGGTCTGGGCGCCCTGGCCGGGCGATGCGAGGAGTATCACAGCGACCAGCCTGCCGTGATCGTCCCTTCCGCCACGATGCGGATCGCGACCAACTTTGGTCAGGGCGGTTTGTACGACCTCTACAAGCCGCGCTGGTCAGGCGTACCGGCCGGTTCAGCGGGCCTGGAAGCGTCCGAGGGCCAGGGCGATGCGCAGGGTGAAGGCGTTGCGGCCGTCGGTGGGGGCCAGGCCGGTCAGCTCGGTGACGCGGCGCAGCCGGTACCGGACGGTGTTGGGGTGGACGAACAGCAGCCGCGCGGTCGCCTCCAGCGACGACCCCTGTTCGAGGTAGGTGGTGAGCGTGTCGAGGAGCGGGGCGCCGGCGGCGAGCATCGGGTTGTAGACGTCCTCCACGAGGTGGCGGCGCGCCTCGGCGTCGCCGTCCAGGGCGCGCTCGGGGAGGAGCTCGGCGGCCTGGACGGGGCGGGGCGCGTCCGGCCAGCCGGCGGCGGCGCGCAGGCCGGCGACGGCCGCGCGCGCGGAGCGGGTGGAGTCGTAGAGGTCGGCGACCTGCGGGCCGACGACGACGGGCCCGGGGCCGCATTTGGCGGCGATCGGCCGCGCGGCCTCCATGGGGTCGGTGTCGCCGCCCACGATGACGATGACCCGGTGCCCCTGGACGCCGGCCAGGACGTCGGAGCGGGCGCGGCGGGCGGCCAGCTGCATCTGGTCGATGGTGACCTCGGGCTCCTCGTCCTCCGGGGTCATCCCCGCTATGACGGTGACGGGCTTGGAGGTCCAGCCGAGCGCGGCGGCCCAGGAGTGCATGCCGTCGTCGACCTCGCCGCGCAGCACGGCGTTGACGACGAGGGCCTCCAGCCGCGCGTCCCAGGCGGCGCGCGTCTCGGCGGCGCGCGCGTACACCTGGGCGGCGCCGAACGCCACGTCCCGCGTGTAGCGCAGGATGGCCTCGCGCAGCTGGGCCTCGCCGCCGGGCGCGGCGAGCTCGTCCAGCCGGGTCTCCACCACGTCGATGATGACGCGGATCATGTCGATGGTGTGCTGGAGCTTGACCGAGCGCAGCAGCTCGCGGGGCGCGGTGCCGAACACCTCGCCGGCGATGGCGGGCCGGGACCGCTCGGCGCTCTTGAACCACTCCACGAACGCGGCGATGCCGGCCTGGGCGACGAGGCCGATCCAGGACCGCTGGTCGGCGGGCATGCGCCGGAACCAGGGGAGCTGCTCTTCCATCCGGCTCAGCGCCGCCGTGCCGAACGTCCCCATGGCCTTCTCCAGGCGCTGGGTGGTCTGCTCGCGGATCTCGGCCTCGTTCGCGGTGTTCACCTCCCCAGAGTGCCACCACCCCGGCGGTGGCCCGCCCGAAAGCATGCATCGTGTCCCCGATCACCCGGGCGTCAGCCCGGCGTCACCCCGGTGGGACGTCCGAGCGCGATGGCGGTGAGGTTGCGCAGGGAGACCGACCCCGGGGCGAGGTAGTCGCTGTGCCCGCCGGGCCCCGCGTCGAAGACCCGCGCGCCGAAGGAGGGGGAGACCGGGTCGGGTCCGAGTCCCAGTCCGAAGATGCGGACGTGGGGGACGTCCTCCATCCAGTCAGTGGCGCCGCGCCCCGCCCAGACGCGGGCGGTGGCGCCCAGCGCGAACGCCGACCAGGTGGTCGTTCCGGGACTGCCGTACAGGGCGATGTCGGTGACCTGGCGCCAGGCGGCGTTGTCTGGGCCGTCCGAGGCAGCCTTACCGCAGACGACCGAGCCGTAGCTGTGGCACAGCAGGCCCACGCTCGCGCGGGGGTTGACGCTGCGGACGCCCGTCATGAAGTGGCGCAGCCGGACGGCGCCCTCGGCGGCCTTCTCGTCGGTGAGGACGTCGCTGCTGAACGTCTTGGGCGCCGGGTAGCCGAGCCAGGCGACGACGGCCAGCCCCGGGTCCGGCGACACGGAGCGGGCCTGTGCGTAGACGGCGCGTGCGCCTCCGCCCGGAGTCGACCACGGCTTGCCGCCGCGCCGGTCGAACGTGGACAGCGTGGTGTCTGCGCCTGGGACGAGGATCGCGACGCGCCGCGCCCTGGTGATGTCGCCGATGACCTCGATGGCGCGCCCGCCGCCGCGCGGGTCGAAGTAGAGGAAACGGCGTCCGGGCTGGAGGAAGTCGCCGAGCGCCTTCCTGCGGTCGGCGTCGCCGACCTCCTGCGCGGTCTTGAGCGCCTGCTCGATGGAGCGGCGCTCGGCCGCGAACCGGACGTCCAGCGTCGACGGCGACAGCTTGGGGACGGCGACCGGCGGGGCGTAGGGGTCGGCGTGCCCGGTTCCCGCGGTCGTCAGCATCACCACGCCGATGGACGCGGCGCAGGCCACGGCCCTTCGGAGACGTCGGGTGCGCGGCCTCCGGGAACGGGGTGGCCGGGGAAGCGGTCGTCGAGAAGGCGGCGAGGTCGTCGTGAGGAGCGGCGGCATTGTCGCCTTTCTACCAGTCCCGGGACACCTCCCCAGACGGGACGCCTCGGACGTCCGCCCAAGGCGGCCACGAGCCCGAGGAGGGCGAGCACGCCGGCGAACACCGCCAGCCAGGGGAGTCGCGCCAAGATCCATTCTGGCCGTCCGGGGCTGCCGTGCAGGCCGTTCACGGGTCCGAGCGTCAGGAGCGCGCCGACGGTGACGGTCATGAGCGCGGTCTGGTGCCAGAGGAAGATCGTCATCGCGGAGCGGTTGGCCGCCGAGACCACCGACCGGGCGCCGGCGTGGCGCGTCCACCGGGTCAGCGGCCCGTGGAGAAGCACCGCGAGTCCCGTCTGGGCGAGCCCGAACGCGACCGCCGCGAGCGTGGGCGGGCTGAGGTTGGACACGGCGGCGCCGGGGACGCCGACCATGCTCGCCGGGTATCCGGCGAGCAGGACGAGCAGGGCGGTCGCCGTGCCGCCCCCGGCCAGCAGGACGAGCCCGGCCCGGCGCGAGCGCAGCGCCCCGTCCGCCCACCCGATGCCGAGGTAGAACGGCACGAGCCAGGCGGTGAGGACGGTGGCCCAGCCCGTCCAGCCGGGAGCGCCGAGGGCGAAGCGGCCGAGGTCGATCGCGGCGGTCGCGCCCGTGAGGAGCACCGCGCCCCAGAGCCCCAGCCGGTTCCAGGCCGCGGCGACCAGCGGGGTGAGGGACGTCAGCGCCACGTACACGCAGAGGAACCAGAGCGGGCTCAGCACGAGCTTGATCAGCGCCCGGACGCTGTCCGCCGGGAACCCGGCCCACGACAGGGCCGCGGCGACCGGGACCCACGCGAGCACCAGGACGGGAAGGGGGCGCGCGAGCCGCACCAGGCGCCGTCGCAGGCGGGGCGTCCACGGCTCGCCGTGACGCAGTCCGCGCGCGGCCGAGTAGCCGCCGACGAAGAAGAACACGGCGAGCGTCTGGAGGACCCAGGAGAGAGGAGCCAGCTCCGGCATCGCCTTCAGCGGGCTGGTGACGCGCAGGTGGTGGGCCGGGCCGTCCGCGACGAACGCGGTGACCAGCCAGTGGCCGAGCACGACGCCGAGGATCGCCAGGGCGCGCAGGGCGTCCACGGCGCGGTCCCGCCCTTGCGGCTCAGACACGGGTGACCTCCGCGTCCCGCCCGAGGGCGATCAGGGCGAGGTTGCGCAGCGCGAGGGAACCGGGCTTGAGGTAGCCGCTGTGCGGGCCGGTCCCGGCGTCGAAGCGCAGCGCGCCGAAGTCGCGGGAGACGGGATCGGGGCCGAACCCGACACCGGCGAAGCCGACGTTCGGGACGTACCGCATCCAGTCGCCCTTGCTCCGTCCCGCCCAGACGCGCGCGGGCGTCCCGAGGCCGGCCGCGTGCCCGGCGCCGGTGCCGGGGCTGCCGAACAGCGCGATCTCGTCCACCGGCAGGGGCGCGAGCCGCCGCGCGGCCTTCCCGCACACGACGGTGCCGTAGCTGTGGCAGAGCAGGGCGAACCGGGCGTGCGCGTTCATGCGGTGCACGCCGGCGAGGAGCCGTCCGAGGTCGCGGGCGCCATGCTGGGCGCGCCCGCTCGTCAGGACGGCGGTGCTCCGCGTCGAGGGCGAGCCGTAGCCGAGCCAGGCGATCACCGCGATCCGTGCGCGCGGTGCGTCGGCGCGGGCCTGCCGGTAGAGGGCACGGCTGCCACCGCCGACGAACTTGGGCGAGTCGAAGTTGCTCAGCGAGTTGTCCGCGCCGGGGATCACGACCGCGATCCGCTCGGCGTGCTCCAGGTCGCCCAGGACCTCGACCGCCCGCCCGGCGCCTCGCGCGTCGAACGACAGGAACCGCCGGCCCGGCGCCAGGAGGGCGGAGAGCGCCCGCGCCCGCTCCGGGTCATCGAAGTGCCGCGCCATGCCGAGGGCGCGCGTGATGTCCCGCGCGGTGGCCTGGTAGCGGGCGTCCAGCGTGGACGCCGACAGCGCGGGCACCGGAGACGGAGGCGCGTAGACATCGGCGCGGCCCGCCGCGCCGGCCGTCGAACCGGCCGCGGCCAGCACCGCGACGACGGCGACGGTCTTGCGGACGCTGGGCATCCGGGGCGTCCTTCCTGGTCAGCGAGTGGGGCACTGATCAGGAAGGTAGGGATCGGAGGCTGTAGCGCAGATCAACCGGCGGAGCGGTCTTCAGGGTGCGACCTGGGGGCGACGAGGTGCGACCTTGGAGTGACGAAGGGCGCCCCGGGCATCAGTCACCCGGCCGGACCAGCCCCACCTCGTACGCGTAGACGATCGCCTGCGGGCGGTCGCGCAGCCCGAGTTTCATCAGGATGCGCCCGAAATGCGTCTTGACCGTCTGCTCGGCGACCACCAGCCGCTCGGCGATCTCGCCGTTGGACAGCCCCCGCGCCACCAGGGCGAGGACCTCGGTCTCCCGCTCGGTCAGCTCGTCCAGCCGCTTGCGGGACGGCGCCCGCGGCGCGCCCAGCCGGGAGAACTCCGCGATCAGCCGCCTCGTGATCGACGGGGACAGCAGCGCGTCGCCCGCCGCGACGACCCGCACCGCGTCCGCCAGCTCCGTCGCGGACGCGTCCTTCAGCAGGAAACCGCTCGCCCCGGCCCGCAGCGCCTCGTAGACGTAGTCGTCCAGGTCGAACGTCGTCAGCATGAGGACCTTCGGGGCGCCGTCCGCGGCGCCCGCGAGCAGCCGCCGGGTCGCCTCCAGGCCGTCCATCACCGGCATCCGGACGTCCATCAGCACCACGTCGGGCCGCAGCTCGGCGACGCGGCGCAGCCCCTCCTCGCCGTTGCCGGCCTCGCCGGCGACCTCGATGTCGGGCTGGGCGTTCAGCAGCACACCGAACCCGGTCCGCACCATCCCCTGGTCGTCGACGATCACGACCCGGATGGTCACGTCGCCTCCCGCGCCTTCACCGGCAGCGTCGCGGTCACGGCGAATCCTCCCTCGGGGGTGGGGCGGGCGGTCAGCTCGCCGCCCAGCGCGGCGGCCCGCTCCCGCATCCCGACCAGCCCGTGGCCGCCGCCCGGAAGGGGGGAGCCGGCGTCCTGGCCGTCGCCGGGCGGGCCGTTGACGACGCCGAGCCACACTAGACCGTCGTCGCGGGACACCTCGACGTCCACTCGGGAACCGGGCGCGTGGCGCATGGCGTTGCTCAGCGCCTCCTGCAGGATCCGGTAGGCGGTGAGGCCCACGCCCGGTGGAAGCCCGCCCAGGTCACCGCTGAACCGCGTCTCCACGCGCAGGCCCGCACCGCGCGCGTTGGCGACCAGTTCGTCGATCCTTTCCAGGCTCGGCTGCGGCGCTGTCTCGGCGCCGTCCTCGGCGCGGAGGACGCCGAGGATGCGGCGCAGCTCCGTCAGCGCGTCCAGCGCCGTCGCGCGGATCTCCGCGAGATCCCGGCGCGTCTCGTCCGGGACGGCCTCCACCTTGTACGGCGCCGCCTCCGCCTGGATCGCGATCATCGACATGTGGTGCGCGACGACGTCGTGCAGTTCCCGCGCGATGCGCTGCCGCTCGGTCAGCACGGCCTCGGCGTCCAGGTGCCGCCGCTCCTGCTCGGCCAGCTCGCGCCGCGCCGTCTGCCGCACCCGGACGGCGTAGCCGATGGTCAGCGGCAGCAGGAGCAGCACCGACGCGGCGGGCCCGGTCTCCGGGTCCTTGAGCCACACCCCCGCGAACGAGATGATCCCGACGCCGAGCGTGATGTCGCGGGAGCAGCGGACCGCGACCGTGTACACGCACACGATCGCCACGAACGTGCCCGCCGGGACGTACGGGACCGTCAGCCAGCCGTCGACGTTGATCAGCGCCATCGCAAGGAAGCTCAGCCGCCACGCGCCGAGCGGATGCCGGTCCCGCAGCGCGAGCGGCGCCGTCACCGCGATCGCGATGAACAGCTTCGTCCCGTCGGACACGATGATGCCGCGCCGCAGGGTCTCGGTCGTCAGCAGGGACACCGTCCCGGCGATGAGCCCGACCGTGAGCGCGAGCCCGACCAGGTTCGTGACGATGCCGTAGGGGAGCCGCCCCACACCGATGTAGCGCGTCCAGCGCAGAAGGAGGGGCCACGGCCGGTTCAGCGGGGCCGGGTCCGCTCGCCCGGTGAGCGCGGCGGCCAGGAGCACGTCCCGCAGCACGCTCCGCAGCGTGAGGTTCTCCCCGGCCATGACCCCAGGCTAGAGAAGCGCGACCCCGCCCGGATGCCACCGCGGTAGGACGAGCCGGGTCATACCTGGGTACGGTGCGAGGCGTGGAGCCCGTCGAAGCGCTGCGCCGCATCGCGTTCCTGCTGGAGCGCGCCCATGAGCCGACCTATCGAGTCCGGGCGTTCCGCGGCGCCGCGGACCTCGTCGAGCGGACGTCCCCCGATGAGTTGGCCGGCCGCGCCCGCGACGGGACGCTGACCGCCCTGCCCGGCATCGGCAAGGTGACCGCCCTGGTGATCGCGGAGGCGCTGCGCGGCGAGACCCCCGTCTACCTGCGGCGCCTGGAGGCCACCGAGGGCGACCCGCTGGACGAGACGACGGCCGCGCTCCGCGCCGCGCTGAAGGGCGACCTGCACACCCACAGCGACTGGTCGGACGGCGGGTCCCCGATCCAGGAGATGGCCGAGACCGCCCGCTCCCTCGGCCACGAGTACCTCGCGCTCACCGACCACTCGCCCCGCCTCACGGTCGCCAACGGCCTGTCGGCCGACCGCCTCCGCCGCCAGCTCGACAAGGTCGCCGAGCTCAACGAGGAGCTCGCGCCCTTCCGCGTCCTCACCGGCATCGAGGTCGACATCCTGGAGGACGGCACCCTCGACCAGGACCCCGACCTGCTCGAACGCCTGGACGTCGTCGTCGCGAGCGTCCACTCCAAGCTCCGCATGGACCGCGTCGCGATGACCAAGCGGATGGTCGCCGCGATCGCGAACCCGCGCGTGAACGTCCTCGGCCACTGCACCGGGCGGATCGTCAAAGCCGGCGGCAAGCGCGGCGGCCTGCGGCCGGAGTCGGAGTTCGACGCCGCCCTCGTCTTCGACGCCTGCGCCGCCTACGACGTCGCCGTCGAGATCAACTCCCGCCCGGAGCGCCTCGACCCGCCGAAGCGCCTGCTGCGCCTCGCCGTCGAGGCGGGCTGCCGGTTCTCCATCGACTCCGACGCCCACGCGCCCGGGCAGCTCGACTGGCAGCCCTTCGGCTGCGAGCGAGCCGCCCGGTGCGGCGTCCCCGAATCGCAGATCGTCAACACGCTCCCGGCCGACGCCCTGCTCGCCTGGACACGCGCGAAGCTCTGAGCCTGATCGACGGTCCGGGCGAGGGTCACCGGGGCAGGGACTCGACGGCCTCGGTGACGATAAGTAGGCACGGCGGCTCCGGCGCGCTGCTCGGCCGAGACCTGCGTGGTCGTTCATTGGTGGGGTCGCTAGGGTTCGTGCAACACCCTGATCCACGCCTGGCTTCGCGTTTCCTTGACATGCACATCGACGCGACGGAAGCTCTCTGAATCGACGGCCTCGCTGGGCTGAACGACTTCGCGGTAGAACCAATCCGACGTGATGAGCCCCAAAGGCGCCGGCGGCGACGTGGCGACGGCCTCCTTGAGCTCGGACGCTTCGAGTATGCGGAAGGCGTGGTTCAGGGAACTGCCGGCGACGCCGTGCTGATCGGCATGGACCTCGCCCGCATGCAATGCCACGCGTAGCCGGATTTCTTGCGCGGACGGATGTACCTGATTGTGCTTGATCAGTTCTCGGGAGAGGGTCTCCGGGAGACGTTCTACGAAGAACGACTTCGGGACTTCCGGCGGGGCCAGGATCAAGACCCCGTCTCCCCGGTCTTCGATGTAACAGCTGTCCCACGGGATGCCCGCTTTTACGAAGGCATCGTGAAGCGCCCGGTACGTCTCGGTCCGCAGCAGGCTTCGATCATGGCTGGTGCGGCGGCGGGAGCTGAATCCGACGACATCAGCGATCACGATCGTACGGTGTACAGTCGGCAGGGAAGTGTGCGAGTCGCTTGGGGATGCATCACGCGGAGCGCCCTCATGGCCCACCCGCTCGTAGGTGATCTGGCCCACTAGTTGCAGGGCGTCGCGGACGCCTGAGGTATCTCCGATGCGCTCGTACAGACCCACCGCGCGGCGAGCGTGCCCCACAGCCTCGGGGTACTGGCGTCTCAAGTGATGGATCTCGGCGAGGTCATAGGCGGTGTTGGCCTGGCCGTTGAGGTCGTCGAGGTCTCGGTAGAGGTCATGCGCTCTGGCGAGATGGTCGATTGCCTCCCGGTCGTGGTCGATACGGCTGTAAGCGCGGCTGAGAAGCCGGTGCGATGCAGCCTGCGCAGCCAGGTCGTCGAATTGTTCCGCCAAGGCGAGGGCTGTGCGCTGGCAGTCGAGCATGAGCGTCCAGTGACCTCGCACGTCCAGGAAGGGGGCGAGTACCCAGGCCAGTTGCCAGGCGTGCCGTTCGAGCCCAGCCTGGGAGGCGCATTCGATAATGCTCGCCAGGCCTGAGACCTCGACACTGAACCAGCCCATCGCTTGGTCGTAGTCCTCGATCGTATCGACAAGGACGTCCACGGCTGGCGGCGCTGTGACGATGGGCTCCCGGCGCGGGTTGAGGAGCCTGGCCGCCTCGGTTCCCGCCTGGAGGTAGTAGTCCACGACCCGGCGGATCGCCTCCTGCGTGACCTCCTGACTCTCGGTCTGCGCCGCGAGCTCGGCCGCGTAATCATGGAGAAGATCGTGTGATCGGTAGCGAAGCGGGACCGGCTCGTCCAGCATGCCCGCGGTGACGAGCTCGTCGAGCGAGTCCCGCGCCTCCCGCAGGTTCAGGCCCGTCAGCGCGATCGCCGCGCCGAGCCCGATGTTGGGGCTGGGATGCACGCCCAGCAGTCTGAACACCGCTGCTGCCCGAGTGGAAAGCTCACCGTAGGACTGGTTGAACACCGTCCGGAGGCTCAGGGCGCCGTCACTGAGGCTCAGCACGTCCAGCCGGTCAGTGGCGTCGACCAGTTCCCCGGCCAACTCGCCGAGCGGGCGCCTGGGATGGCGGGTCGCGCGGGCCGCGACGACGGCCATGGCCAACGGCAGCCCTGCACAGAAGCGGACCAGCGTCGCGGCCGCTTCGGGGTCGGCGGCGACCCGGTCCCGGCCGAGCCGCCGTGCCAGGAACTCCTTCGCCTCCTCCATGCTCAGCGTCCCGAGGGGCAACACCTGGGCGCCGTCACGCACCACCAGTTCGTCCAGTGGGCCGCGGCTGGTCACCAGTGCCGCGCACCCCGGGCCTGCCGGGATCAGCGGCCGTACTTGATCGATGGAGACCGCGTCATCAAGAAGTATGAGGACTCGTCGATCGTGCAGCAGGGAGCGGTAGAGCGACGTCATCGTGTCGAGGTCGCCAGGGACGTCGTCCGGTCGCACGCCGAAAGCGTGCAAGAAGCGGCGCATCGTTTCGGTCGGCTCGGCCGGAGAGCCGGAACGGGCGCCCCCGAGGTTCGCGAAGAGGATCCCGTCGGGGAACCTGTCGCGGACGCGGTGCGCCCAATGGACGGCCGTGGCCGTCTTCCCGACGCCCGCGAGCCCTGAGATCAGCTGGATTCGCGGGCCGGCCGTTTCTTTCGACGCATCGGGGAGCAAGGCGTCAAGCATTGCCAGCGCATAGTCACGTCCGACATAGTCGGAGATGTTGGGCGGAAGCTGAATGGGGATCGGCAGCCGGGCCGGGCCGGTCTGCGGATCGGATTCCCGGCGCCGCAGGGTGACCGTGACGAAACCCTGATTTTGGACCACGGTCGGCTCTGGTGCACGCACGGAACGGCAATCTTTCAACGCCGACGGGATGCCGCTGCCTTCGCCCTCTACGAGCCGTATCCAGGACAGTACGTGCGCCAACCTAAAATTGCGCTTGATGGAGTGGCTCTCCAGGGCCGACAGCGAATACTCGACACCGTCCTTAAGGCTGCGGCCGAGCCACTCACCAGGGCTGGTGACCTCCAGGCGTTCGGGGAACAGCCGCACGTGAACGCATCTATTGGCGGCCGTGTAGTCGCGGTGTGCCAGCGCATTGGCGATGGTCTCCCGCACCGCCACCATGGGGAAGTGATAGAGGTCAGTGGTCTGAGCCTGGCCGGCGGTCGGCGCCTCCCCCGCGCGAACGTGTTCGGCCACGAACATGTAGGCGCCAAGGATCTGCTCGATCACTGTCCCTGTGACGGTCAGCGGCTCCCGGTCGGCGGCACGGTCGGGGCCGTGGTAGCGCGTGCACATGACCACTGCGGTGGGGCTGGTTCCGGTCGGGTCCTCGGAGAAGAGCAGCGCCCCGGCGTGGGTCAGGTGTGAGTGCGTGTTTGAGAAGGATCTTGTTATAGGTATTCGAGGGGGCGCCGGCGTTGACGGACGGCGGGCTGCCCGCCGCGGGCCATGCGGCGGGTCATGAGGCCGATGGCGGCCCAGCGGATCATGGCTTCGCTGGTGGCGGGGTCGCGTTCGTAGTCGCGGGCCAGCCGCCGGTGCGCGGTCAACCACGCCAGAGTCCGCTCTACCGCCCACCGTCTGGGCAGTACGGCGAACCCTTTCTGATCAGCGGGTTTGCGGACGATGTCGATGGTGGTGCGGAGGGTCTGGGCGGACCAGCCGACCAGCCGTCCGGCGAAACCGGCGTCGGCGAACACAAACCGGCAGG
>NZ_FOVH01000047.1 GCF_900115095.1 Actinomadura madurae | reverse complement strand
CCCTTCGGCAAGCACACCGCCACCGTGTCGCCCGGACGCACACCACACCCCCGCAGCACACCCGCCACACCAAGCGCCCTCGCCGACAACTCCCCGTACGTCATCGACCCCGACTCACCCCACAGCAGCGCCACCCGCTCCGGACCCCTCGCCGCACACCGGAAGAACCCGCCATGCAACAACCCCTCCGGCACCGGACCAGCCGTCGCGTTCACCCGCTCCCGCACCTCGACCTGCCCGGCCGGGAGTGCGATGGCGGTGCCCGGGACGCCGGAAGGCGCCGTGATCAGGGTGGCGACGAGGTCCTGGTAGGCGGCGAACATGTCGTCCAGGAGCCCGTCCGGGAACAGCTCGTCCACCGCGTCCCAGTGGAAGACGAGCGCCCCGCGCTGCTCCATCACCTGGTGGTCCAGCCACACCTGCGGCGTCTGGGAGGCACCGCCGGTGAACGCGGGGAAGCTCGCGGGCATCCGGTCGAAGAGGTCGTCGGACATGCCGAGCGTGCTGGTGAACACCACGGGCATCGCGGCCTCGGCCGGGCTCTTCGCGCGGGCCAGCTCCCGCTGCACCCACACGGCCGACACGGCGCGGTGGTCCAGGTCCGCGGCTAGCCGCTCCTGGAGCCGGCGGGCGCCCGCGCGCAGGTCCTCCCCCGCGGCCGGGCGGTGTTCCAGCAGGGTGAGGGAGGTGAAGTCGCCGAGGACGGCGCCGATGCCGGGATGGACGTCGCGGCGGTCGAACAGCGTCAGGTTGATCGTCAGATCCGGTTCGGCGCTCCACCGCGACAGCACCTCGGCGTAGCAGGCCAGCAGCACCATGGACGGGGTGACGCCGTGGTCGCGGGCCCAGGTCTTGACCGCCGCCCAGCGGGCGGGGGCCAGCCGGCCCTCGCGGCGGCTGAAGCGCGGCCGCGTCACCGTGGCCGGGTCCTTGGCCAGGGGCAGCCTCGGCGCCGGCGGGAGCGTGCCCAGCCGTGCCCGCCAGTACCGCTCGGAGTCGGTGCGCTCGGCGTCGGACGGCCGGACGCCCAGCACGTAGTCGCGGAACGAGACCTCCAGCGGCGGGAGCGCCGCGTCCGGGTCGTCGTAGAGCGCGGCCAGCTCGCCGAGAAGGATGTGGACGCTCAGACCGTCCAGGACGAGGTAGTCCACGACGATGCCGAGGGACGACCCGGCGCCGTGGTGCACGACCATGCTCGCGTACAGCGGCCAGCGGGACGGGTCGAACGTGCGGCCCGTCAGGGAGCGGCGCAGCAGTTCCGACGCCGAACCTGCGTCCGCGGCCTCGGCGGTGCGGACCTCGCACGCGGTGACCGCCGAGTGCGGCAGGACGCGCTGCGCGCCGTCCTCGACGACCACGCGGAGCATCTCGTGCCGTGCGATCAGCGCGTTCCAGGCGTCCGACAGCCGCCGCGTGTCGATCCGCTCGCCGGTGAACTCCAGGTAGTAGGTGGTGCCGATGCCGCCGAGCGGCATCCCGTCGGCGCGGCCGAGCAGGTAGGCGTGCTGCACCTCGGTGAGCGGGAAGGGCTCGTGCCGGGCGGCGGGGTCGGCGGACAGCGGCTCGGCCCCGGCGGACGGGCCGTCCAGGCGCAGCCCGGCCGCGAAGTCGGCGAGGACGGGCCGCTCGAACAGGGCGCCCACGGACGCCCCGCGCACGCCGACGCGCGGCGAGAGCAGGTGCCCGACGACGCGGGTCGCGGCGAGGCTGTCGCCGCCGAGGAGGAAGAAGTCCGCGGTGCGGTCGGGGCGCTCGCGGCCGAGCACCTCGGCCCAGGTCTCGGCCACGACCTCCTCGACGGGCCCGCGCGGGGCCGTGCCGCCCGCCCCGTCCGGCACCGCGTGCTCCAGCCGGCGCGCGAGCGCGGCCCGGTCGACCTTGCCGTTGGCGGAGGTCGGCAGCTCGGGCACGACGATGAGCTGCTCGGGCAGCATCACGGCGGGCAGGAGGGCGGCGGCGTGGGCGCGGACCTGTTCGGGGTCGAGGACGGCGCCGGCCGCGTTCGGCACCAGGACGGCGCCGAGGCGGGCGGTGGCGGAGCCTGCGACCACGGCAACGGCCGTCCGGACCCCGGGGTGGGAGCGCAGCGCGGCCTCGATCTCGCCGAGTTCGATGCGGTGGCCGCGGATCTTGACCTGGTGGTCGGTACGGCCCAGGAATTCCAGCAGCCCGCCGGGACGGTAGCGCCCCAGGTCGCCGGTCCGGTACCAGCGACGGCCATCATGCAGCGGGAACCGCTCGGCCGTGCGCACCGGATCGTTGCGGTACCCGCGCGCCACCCCGGCACCACCGATCCACAACTCGCCCGGCACCCAGTCGGGACAGTCACGGCCATGCGCGTCCACCACCCGGAAACACTGGCTGCGCAACGGCGTCCCGTACGGGACCGACGGCCAGTCCGGCATGAGGTCGGTGACCTCGTACTGGTTGGACCAGATCGCCGCCTCCGTCGCGCCGCCCAGCGCCACGAGCAGGCAGCCGGGTGCGAGCGCCGAGAGGCGGGCTCCGAGGTCACGGGCGACCCAGTCGCCGGAGACCAGGACCAGGCGCAGGGTGTCGAACGGTGCGGCGGGCTGCCAGGCGGCGGCGGTGAGGAACATCTCGAACAGCA
>NZ_FOVH01000048.1 GCF_900115095.1 Actinomadura madurae | reverse complement strand
GATGTGATGCACCACCAGCACCAGCACATGCTCATCCGGCCCCACACCGAACAACCACGCCCGCACCGGCACCTCGACCGACAGATCGAAGGCGTAGGCGCTCGCCTCGGCCACGGCGCCGGCGAGCATCTCCGGGGCGACCTCGGCGGCCGTCAGGCTCCACGGCAGCTCGTCCAGGCGCATGACCCGCTGGTACGGCTCACCGTCGGCCACCGGGAACACCGTCCGCAGCGACTCGTGCCGCCCGATCACGTCCCGCAGCGCCTCACCGAGCGCCGCCCGGTCCAGCGCTCCGGTCAGCCGGAGCACCGCGGGGCTGTTGTAGGTCGGGCTCGGGCCCTCCATCTGCCCGAGGAACCACAGCCGGCGCTGCGCGTAGGACAGCGGCACCCGCTCAGGGCGCGCGCCCGCGACCAGCGCCGCACGTGCCCGGCCGGACGCGGAGAGGCGGGCGGCCAGGCCCGCCGGTGTCGGCGCCTCGAACAGCGCCCGGATCTCCACCTCGACGCCCAGCAGGGCGCGAACCCGGCTGACCAGGCGTGTCGCCAGCAGTGAATGCCCGCCCAGCTCGAAGAAGTCGTCCTCGACGCCGACACCGTCCAGGCCGAGCACCTCGGCGAACGCCTGGCAGAGGATCTCCTCGTGCGGGCCGGCGGGCTCCCGGCCGGCGCCCGCGCTCGCCGCGCGGCCGGGTGCGGGCAGCGCGGCGCGGTCGAGCTTGCCGTTGGCGGTCAGCGGCAACGCCTCCAGCGGCACCACCGCCGACGGCACCATGTAGTCGGGCAGTCGCTCCGTGGCGAGCGCCCGCAGTTCCGCTTCGCCGGCGGTGCCGACCACGTAGGCGACGAGGCGCTCGTCACGCACGACCACGGCGACGTCGGTCACACCCTCGTGCCTCGCCAGGACGGCCCGCACCTCGCCCGGCTCCACGCGGAACCCGCGGATCTTGACCTGGTCGTCGACCCGGCCGGCGAACACCAGCTCCCCGCCCGCCGTCCAGCGCGCCAGGTCCCCGGTCCGGTACATGCGGCCGCCGAACGGGCACGCCACGAACCGTTCCGCCGTCGGGCCCGGGCGACCCACGTAGCCGCGCGCCAGCTGCGCGCCCGCGACATAGAGCTCCCCGGCCACACCGACCGGAACCGGCTGCAGCCGCTCGTCCAGCACGTACAGGCGCGTGTTGGCCACCGGCGTGCCGATCGGCACCGCACCGGACGCCGCCGCCTGCGGCGACAGCCGCGCCGTCGCGACGCCGATCGTGGTCTCGGTCGGGCCGTAGTGGTTGAACACGCCCCGGTCACCCGCGGCCGCCAGCAACCCGGCGACGAGCTCGGCCGACGCCGCCTCGCCGCCCAGCACCAGGGCCCGTCCGGGCATCACACCGGCACCGAGCGCCGCCACATGCGACGGCACGGCCTTGACGAAGTCGATCCGCTGCTCGGTCAGGTAGTCCCGTACCGCCACCGCGTCGGTCACCACGTCGTCGGCCGGAATGTGCAGCCGGCCCCCCGATACCAGGCTGGCGAACACCACCGTGTTCCCCAGGTCCGTCGCCTGCCCCTGCAACACCGCGGACCGGCCGCCGTCGAACCCCACACGCGCGGGCACGGTGGCCACGTAGTTGGCCAGGCCGCCGTGGGTGACCGCCACGCCCTTGGGACGGCCCGTCGACCCGGACGTATAGATCACGTACGCCGCGTTCGCCGGCGCCACCCGTACCGCCGGCGCCGTCTCGGCCTGCAACGCCACCAGCGGATCGTCGACGCTCACCCAGCGGTGCCGGCCCGCGGGCAGCTCGTCCATGATCCGCCCGCTGGTGATCGTCATCACCGCGCCGCTGTCGGCCAGGGCGAAGGCGATCCTGTCGAGGGGCTGCTTCGGATCCACCGGCACGTAGGCCGCCCCGGCCTTCCACACCCCGAGGATCGCCGTGACCATCTCGGCCCCGCGGGGCAGGCACACCCCGACCACCGACTCGGCCCCGACGCCCTGGCCGCGCAGGAAGTTCGCCAGCCGGTTCGCCCGCGCCTCCAGCTCCGCGTAGGAGACCTCGGCGCCGTCGGCGACCACCGCCACCGCGTCCGGGGCCCGCTCCACCTGGGCCTCGAACGACTCCGGCACCGACGGCATCGGCACCTCGGCCGCGGTGTCGTTCCACTCCACCAGCACCCTGCGCCGCTCGGCCGGGTCCAGGAGATCGACCGCGCCCACCGGCACCGACGGATCGGCGGCCACCGCCGAGAGCACCCGCACGAAGCAGTCCACGATCCGCTCGACCGAGCCCGCCTCGAACAGGTCCGCCGCCGCCGTCACCACACCCCACAGGCCGGCCGGGGCGCCCTCGGCGTCGAACTTCTCGCCCACCATCACGTCGAGGTCGAACTTGGCCGCCGGACGTGCGGTCGGGACGTGCTCGCTCACGAGCCCCGGCAGCGCCAGCACCGCCTCGGCCGTGTCATGCATGGTCAGGACGACCTGGAAGAGCGGATGCCGGGCCAGCGAACGCGCCGGAGCCAGCTCCTCCACCAGCCGCTCGAACGGCACATCCTGGTGCGCGTACGC
>NZ_FOVH01000052.1 GCF_900115095.1 Actinomadura madurae | reverse complement strand
CGTCCGAGCCATCGCCACACCCTGCACGAACCGGCACACCGCATCACGCAGACACACCGACCGAGATCAACTTCTCAAACACGCACTTAGACATCGCCCACCGCGCGCTACCGCCGCCGACGGGCGTGACGGCGCATTCCATCCACCTTCTCGCAAAAGACGCCCGGTGTGATGATCGGAGTGCCACGCCACGGCGACATAGAGATCAAGTCAACGTCGTTGCTCACTACCAACAGCGCCCCGACCTCAACCGCCAGATCAAGGATCAAGTTGTCCTCATGGTCGGGGCAGTCATGCACTGTGCGAGGTGGATCGATCACTTGTCCCTCACTGTGCTCGGCTATCGCGACCAGTGCCGCCCAGTAGGCACTGGCCTTGCTCTCCTCCCACTTGAAGAGCTCCACAAGGATCCGCTCGATGTTGCGCAGAATGTGCGGAGAGAGCCACAGCGAGAACTCTGCTGCGTCATTTGCGACGCCCACGCAGTCCGCTGAGGCGTTGCCCGATGTGGGCGGAGGTGAGGGCCAAGAGCGGAAAGGACTGTTACCGCTAGCCGCAGCCGTGACCAGCACGTTGATGTCGTAGACCACGGGCGTCGACATTGTCAGGCCTCGTCCTTGCCCTTGAGGAACTCTCGGATCCGGTCGGGCACCTCAGCCGGCTCGATACCTAGCTCGGCGGTGCGCTGCTGACCGTAAGCTTGAAGATCGCGCATCTGCTCCGCAAGCATGATCGACTTCATGACACGGTATGTGGCCCGCAGGTAAGCCGACCTGTTGCCGTCACCGAAGTAGTCAACGAGCTCGTCCAAGGTCGGCCGGTCCTCAGTTTGGACAGAGAACCCCAGGGTCTGTGCCTGCGACCTGCCGTGGTCGCGTGATGCTCTGGTCTTGCGGTTCTTCGTCTCTGCAGCCATGTCGTCAAGTGTACTTGATTGCTCATTAGATGCGAGAAGTTGCACTCAGGCGGAGGCTGTAAGCAGACCCCAGCGACCACGTCGGGGGCGCAGAGTTGACGACAACACTGACGACAACGGCCCCATACGTCGGACACCAGCGGCAGCCGTGAGGCACCTCCTACCTCGGCAGGAGTGCTGCCAGCAGGGGCGCCGCTACTCCTGAAAAGCGGAAGGTCGGCGGTTCGACCCCGCCCCTGCCCACCACAGATGACCAGCGAAAACTCCCCGGAGCCATGAGGCCCGGGGTGTTGTGTTTGACGGCAACCGACGTCATCAGGAAGCGGACGGTCGACCCTGCAGTATGAGCTAGAGGTTATATTGGTTGGGTGCCCTGGGACGTCATCCTCCTCGAACCGGTCGAGAGCTGGTTCCTCAAGCTGTGTGAAGCAGAGGCGGACACTGCGGCCTTAATCGAGCAGGCCATCGACAGGCTGGCTGAGGTCGGACCGACGCTGGGACGGCCACTGGTCGACACACTGGAACACAGCGAGCTACGCAACCTCAAGGAGCTGCGGCCCGGCAGCCGAGGACGTTCGGAGATCCGCATGCTGTTCGTCTTCGATCCGGACCGGGCAGCGATCTTCTTGGTGGCCGGAGACAAGGCCGGGCAGTGGTCACGCTGGTACGACGAGGCGATCCCGCAGGCCGAAGCCCGCTACGCCGAGTACCGGGCAGCGAAGGATAAGGAGGGCGGACGATGAGCACCGGACGCCGCTGGCAGGACATCAAGGCCGAAGCACACCGCCGCAACCCCGAACTGGCCGACCCCGAGCGCCAGGACCAGGCTCGCGCCGAACTGGACGCCTACGTCGCCG
>NZ_FOVH01000053.1 GCF_900115095.1 Actinomadura madurae | reverse complement strand
GGGTAGGGGAGCGTCCTGTAGCCGGCGAAGCCGCCGAGTGATCGAGTGGTGGAGGCTGCGGGAGTGAGAATGCAGGCATGAGTAGCGAATCACACGTGAGAAACGTGTGCGCCGGATGACCAAGGGTTCCTGGGGCAGGCTAATCCGCCCAGGGTAAGTCGGGACCTAAGGCGAGGCCGACAGGCGTAGTCGATGGACAACGGGTTGATATTCCCGTACCCGCTGGTATGCGCCAACGCTGAACCCTCTGATGCTAAGACCCTGAATCCTGGGTTGAGCCTTCGGGCTTGTCCTGGGCCTAGCGGTCGGCCCGAGGGGGTAGTAGGTGAGTGATGGGGTGACGCAGGAGGGTAGCTCAGCCCAGGCGATGGTTGTCCTGGGGTAAGCATGTAGCCCGGTGTGCAGGTAAATCCGTACACCGCTGAAGGGTGAGATGTGATGCCGAGCCGTTTTAGGTGAAGTGAGTGATCCCATGCTGTCGAGAAAAGCCTCTAGCGAGTGTACTGGCGGCCCGTACCCTAAACCGACTCAGGTGGTCAGGTAGAGAATACCAAGGCGATCGGGTGAACTGTGGTTAAGGAACTCGGCAAATTGCCCCCGTAACTTTGGGAGAAGGGGGACCACGTCTGGTGAACCGTCTTGCACGGGGAGCTGGGTGGGGTCGCAGAGGCCAGGGGGAAGCGACTGTTTACTAAAAACACAGGTCCGTGCGAAGTCGTAAGACGCTGTATACGGACTGACGCCTGCCCGGTGCCGGAACGTTAAGAGGACCGGTTAGAGGAACTTTGTTTCTCGAAGCTGAGAATCTAAGCGCCGGTAAACGGCGGTGGTAACTATAACCATCCTAAGGTAGCGAAATTCCTTGTCGGGTAAGTTCCGACCTGCACGAATGGCGTAACGACTTCCCCGCTGTCTCAACCACAGGCCCGGTGAAATTGCAGTACGAGTAAAGATGCTCGTTTCGCGCAGCAGGACGGAAAGACCCCGGGACCTTCACTACAGCTTGGCATTGGCGCCTGAAGCGTCTTGTGTAGGATAGGTGGGAGACTGTGAAGCCGGCACGCCAGTGTCGGTGGAGTCGTTGGTGAAATACCACTCTGGTCGTTTTGAGCGTCTAACCCGCACCCGTGGATCCGGGTGGGGGACAGTGCCTGGTGGGTAGTTTAACTGGGGCGGTTGCCTCCTAAAGTGTAACGGAGGCGCCCAAAGGTTCCCTCAGCCTGGTTGGCAATCAGGTGGCGAGTGCAAGGGCACAAGGGAGCTTGACTGTGAGACGGACGTGTCGAGCAGGTGCGAAAGCAGGGCCTAGTGATCCGGCACCTACGTGTGGAAGTGGTGTCGCTCAACGGCTAAAAGGTACCCCGGGGATAACAGGCTGATCTTCCCCAAGAGTCCATATCGACGGGATGGTTTGGCACCTCGATGTCGGCTCGTCGCATCCTGGGGCTGGAGTAGGTCCCAAGGGTTGGGCTGTTCGCCCATTAAAGCGGCACGCGAGCTGGGTTTAGAACGTCGCGAGACAGTTCGGTCCCTATCCGCTGTGCGCGTAGGAGAATTGAGAGGGTCTGTCCCTAGTACGAGAGGACCGGGACGGACGAACCTCTGGTGTGCCAGTTGTCCCGCCAGGGGCACGGCTGGTTGGCTACGTTCGGTCGGGATAACCGCTGAAAGCATCTAAGCGGGAAGCCTTCCTCGAGATGAGTTCTCCCACCCCT
>NZ_FOVH01000055.1 GCF_900115095.1 Actinomadura madurae | reverse complement strand
GGGCGGGTGCGTGAGGTCGACCTCGGGGCGTTCGCGAATCAGGATGTTCCGTTCGAGCGTCTGGTGGAGGTGCTGAATCCACCGCGGTCGCTGGGTCGGCATCCGCTCTTCCAGGTGATGCTTGCCTTCAACAATGCACCGCAGGCCGAACTGACGCTGCCTGGCGTTCAAGTGGATGTCCAGGCCGCCGACATTGCGGTTGCCAAGTTCGATTTGCTGTTCAGCCTGTCCGAACGGTCGGCCGGCGATGATGCGCCGGGTAGTTTGGAAGGCTCGATCGACTTTGCCGCCGACTTGTTCGACGGGGAGACCGCCGAACAAATTGCGGATCGGTTCGTACGCTTTCTGAGCGCGGTTTCATCCAACCCTGACCGGCCGATCGGGAGTGTTGACGTCCTCGGAGCCGATGAGCGTCGCAAGGTGCTGGTCGAGTGGAACACCACTGACCACGGTGTGGCCTGGGGGACTGTGCCGGAGTTGTTCGAGGCGCAGGCACGGCGATCGCCCGATGCGGTCGCGGTGGTGTCCGAGGGCGTCGGCATCAGTTACGAGGAGTTGAATGCGCGGGCGAACCGGCTGGCCCGGTACCTGATCGACCAGGGCGTGGGCCCCGACCGGGTCGTTGCGGTGTCGCTTCCACGCTCGGTAGAGCTGGTGGTGGCGCTGCTGGGGGTCTTGAAGGCCGGTGGTGCTTACCTTCCGTTGGATCTGGATTATCCGGCTGAGCGGCTCAGGTTCATGGTCGATGACGCCCGGCCGGTCGTGCAGCTCACCGCGCTGCCCTCGGAGGAAGAACTCGCGGGCCGGTCGACGACCAACGTGACCGATGCCGACCGAATCAATCCTCTCCACCATCTACACCCCGCCTACGTGATCTACACGTCGGGGTCGACCGGGCGGCCCAAGGGTGTGGTGAGTACGCATGCTGGGTTGGTGAACCGGTTGCAGTGGATGCAGGACCGCTATCGGCTTGGTGCGGATGACCGGGTGTTGCAGAAGACGCCGGCGAGTTTCGATGTGTCGGTGTGGGAGTTCTTCTGGCCATTGCAAGTCGGCGCCACAATGGTCCTGGCCAAGCCACAAGGCCATACCGATCCAGGCTATTTGGCCGGTCTGATCCGTGCGGAGCAGGTCACTACTGTTCATTTCGTTCCTTCGATGTTGGCTGCGGCGGTGGCGGAGCCGACGATGCGGGATTGTACGAGTCTGCGGCGAGTGATCTGCAGTGGTGAGGCGTTGCCGTTGGAGCTCGTACACAAATTCCGGGACGTCTTCGATGCCGAACTGCACAACCTTTACGGGCCGACCGAGGCGTCGATCGATGTCAGCGGAGTGGAGATCACCCCACAGACCGCGGAGACCAGCGTCCCGATCGGTCGGCCGATCTGGAACACCAGGTTGTTCGTGCTCGATGCGGGCTTGTCGCCGGTGCCGGTGGGTGTGGTCGGTGAGTTGTACATTGCCGGCGCCGGCCT